>NZ_CM160048.1:5577500-7275000 GCF_056712025.1 Streptomyces sp. Y309
AGGGGACCGGTTAGTCACTCTTCGGGGTGGCGAAGCTGAGAACTTAAGCGCCAGTAAACGGCGGTGGTAACTATAACCATCCTAAGGTAGCGAAATTCCTTGTCGGGTAAGTTCCGACCTGCACGAATGGCGTAACGACTTCTCGACTGTCTCAACCATAGGCCCGGTGAAATTGCACTACGAGTAAAGATGCTCGTTTCGCGCAGCAGGACGGAAAGACCCCGGGACCTTTACTACAGTTTGATATTGGTGTTCGGTTCGGCTTGTGTAGGATAGCTGGGAGACTGTGAAGCATGCACGCCAGTGTGTGTGGAGTCGTCGTTGAAATACCAGTCTGGTCGTGCTGGATGTCTAACCTGGGTCCGTGATCCGGATCAGGGACAGTGTCTGATGGGTAGTTTAACTGGGGCGGTTGCCTCCCAAAGGGTAACGGAGGCGCCCAAAGGTTCCCTCAGCCTGGTTGGTAATCAGGTGTTGAGTGTAAGTGCACAAGGGAGCTTGACTGTGAGACTGACGGGTCGAGCAGGGACGAAAGTCGGGACTAGTGATCCGGCGGTGGCTTGTGGAAGCGCCGTCGCTCAACGGATAAAAGGTACCCCGGGGATAACAGGCTGATCTTCCCCAAGAGTCCATATCGACGGGATGGTTTGGCACCTCGATGTCGGCTCGTCGCATCCTGGGGCTGGAGTCGGTCCCAAGGGTTGGGCTGTTCGCCCATTAAAGCGGTACGCGAGCTGGGTTTAGAACGTCGTGAGACAGTTCGGTCCCTATCCGCTGTGCGCGTAGGAGTCTTGAGAAGGGCTGTCCCTAGTACGAGAGGACCGGGACGGACGAACCTCTGGTGTGCCAGTTGTCCTGCCAAGGGCATGGCTGGTTGGCTACGTTCGGAAAGGATAACCGCTGAAAGCATCTAAGCGGGAAGCCTGCTTCGAGATGAGGACTCCCACCCCCATGAGGGGTTAAGGCTCCCAGTAGACGACTGGGTTGATAGGCCAGATATGGAAGCCCGGTAACGGGTGGAGTTGACTGGTACTAATAGGCCGAGGGCTTGTCCTCAGTTGCTCGCGTCCACTGTGTTGGTTCTGAAACCACGAACAACCGTCGTAGCCCTGTGCCACGGCTCCGGTTGACAAGTTTCATAGTGTTTCGGTGGTCATAGCGTGAGGGAAACGCCCGGTTTACATTCCGAACCCGGAAGCTAAGCCTTACAGCGCCGATGGTACTGCAGGGGGGACCCTGTGGGAGAGTAGGACGCCGCCGAACTAAATTTGATAAAGCCGTATCCCCCGAGTTTCGACTCGGGGGATACGGCTTTTTTGCGTTCCCCCCATCCGCCTTAGAGGCGGCCGGCCGCCTTCAGCGACAGGTATGCGTCCGCCAAAGCGGGGGCCAGATTATCGGGAGTGGCGTCGACGACCGTGACACCGTGACGGATGAGCTGTTCCGCGGTGCGTTGACGCTCCGCCTGGGCCTGCGCCGCGGCAGCGGCGTCGTACACGGCATCCGTCGTCCCTCGTGCCTTCGCCATCTGTGTGATGTGCGGGTCGGCGACAGACGCGAGCAGGATCGTGTGGCGTTGCGTGAGACGGGAGAGGACCGGGAGCAGGCCCTCCTCGATGGGGGCCGCGTCGAGGCTGGTGAGCAGCACGATCAACGAGCTGCGGGGAGCGGCGCGCAGGGCTGTGGCCGTGAGGCCGCGGGCGTCCGTCTCGACGAGTTCTGGTTCGAGGGTAGCCAAAGCGTTCACGAGAGAGGGAAGGACGTCGCCCGCGGCCTTGCCTTGGACCACGGCACGCACCCTGCGGTCGTACGCCAGGAGATCCACGCGATCGCCGGCCCGGGAAGCCAGGGCGGCGAGGAGCAGGGCGGCGTCCATGGACGCGTCCAGGCGAGGGGCGTCGCCGACCCGGCCCGCGGAAGTGCGGCCGGTGTCGAGGACCAGGAGGATGTGGCGGTCGCGTTCGGGCCGCCAGGTGCGGACGGCCACGGAGGACTGGCGGGCGGTGGCGCGCCAGTCGATGGACCGGGTGTCGTCGCCGGGAACGTACTCGCGAAGGCTGTCGAACTCCGTGCCCTGGCCGCGGATCAGGACGCTGGTGCGGCCGTCGAGTTCGCGCAGCCGGGCCAGCTTGGACGGCAGGTGCTTGCGGCTGGCGAAGGGCGGAAGGACGCGGAGCGTCCAGGGAACCCTGTGGCTGCCCTGGCGGGTGAAGAGGCCGAGCGGGCCCCTCGAGCGGATCGTGACGCGGTCGGCCTGGTGGTCGCCGCGGCGGGTGGGACGCAGGCGGGTGGTGAGGCGGCGGCGTTCGCCGGACGGGACGTCCAATCGCTGCCTGGACGCGGCGACTTCGGTGCCCGGCTGCCAACTGCTCGGGGGCCAGGCGTCGCGGAGTTCGGCGCGTAGGGGGCGACTGGTGGGGTTCGTGACGGTGAGCTGGACGTCCGCGGGTTCGCCGAGACGTACAGAGGTGTCGCCGGAACGGCTCAGGACGAGGCGGCGTACGGGGGCGGCCAGGGCGAAGTCGCAGGCGCAGGCCAGGGCCAGCGGGGCGTTGACCGCGAGGATGCCGGTCCAGCCGGGGTCCAGGATGCCCACAGGGAGGGAGCCCAGGGCCGCCAGGAGGGCGGTGCGGCCGGTGACGGGCATCAGCGGGGCACCGGGACGTGGGCGAGGATCGCGTTGACGACGGAGTCGGCCGTCACGCCCTCCATCTCGGCCTCCGGGCGTAGTTGGACCCGGTGGCGGAGCGTGGGCAGGGCGAGGGCCTTCACGTCGTCGGGAATGACGTAGTCGCGGCCCGTCAGCCAGGCCCAGGCGCGGGCCGTGGAGAGCAGAGCCGTGGCGCCGCGCGGGGAGACGCCCAGCGTGAGGGACGGCGATTCGCGGGTGGCGCGGCAGATGTCGACTACGTAGGCGGTGATTTCGGGGGAGACGGTCGTCTTGGCGACCGCCGCTCGGGCCGCCTCCAGGTCGGCGGGGCCCGCCACGGGGCGCACGCCGGCGGCGCTCAGGTCGCGCGGATTGAAGCCTTCCGCGTGGCGCTTCAGGACGTTGATCTCGTCCTCGCGGGAAGGGAGAGGGACCGTCAGTTTGACGAGAAAGCGGTCGAGTTGGGCTTCGGGGAGGGGGTACGTGCCTTCGTACTCGACGGGGTTCTGGGTGGCGGCGACGAGGAACGGCTCGGGGAGCGGGCGCGGGGTGCCGTCGACCGTGACCTGGCGTTCCTCCATCGCTTCGAGGAGGGACGACTGGGTCTTGGGCGGGGTGCGGTTGATCTCGTCGGCGAGGAGCAGGTTGGTGAAGACCGGGCCCGGCTGGAAGGAGAACTCCGTGGAGCGGGCGTCGTAGACGAGGGAGCCCGTGACGTCGCTGGGCATCAGGTCGGGGGTGAACTGGACGCGCTTGGTGTCGAGTTCGAGGGACGCGGCGAGGGCGCGTACGAGGAGGGTCTTCGCGACGCCCGGGACGCCTTCGAGCAGGACGTGGCCGCGGCACAGCAGGGCCACGACGAGGCCGGTGACGGCGGGGTCCTGGCCGACCACGGCCTTGGAGATCTCCGTGCGCAGGGACTCCAGGGAGGAGCGGGCGCCGCCGGAGCTCGCGGCGTTGTCAGTGGTCGGGTCCATCATGAAGTACGTACCTCACTTTCGAGGGCGTCGAGTTGGTCGGCGAGGGCGATGAGCCCTGCGTCGTCGCCGGGCGGCGGGCCAAAGAGGAGGGGGTGCAGGTCCTGGCCGGGCGTGCGGAGACGGCTGGTCAGGGCGGGCAGGAGCGCTTCGGGCGCGTGGGCCCGGGCGGTGGGGACGCCGACGAGGGGGGCGAGTCGGGTGCGGGTGGCCGAGCGGAGGGCCGCGGCGGCGCGGTCGCGCGCGTTGGCCTTGCGGTAGAGGCGGGCGCGGCCTTCGGCGGTCTCGGAGGCGCGGATCGCGACGGGGAGGTTTTCGGGGACGAGGGGGCCGAGGCGGCGGGCGCGCCACAGTGCCGCGAGGACAGCGGCGACGGTGAGCTGCAGCGTGCCCCAGAGCCAGCCGGACGGGATGAGGTCGAAGAAGCTGTCGTCGGCGGTGTCGTCGACCGCGTCGTCGGAGAGCGAGGGGAGGTACCAGACCAAGTGGGGGCGGGAACCAAGAAGTTGCAGGGCGAGCGAGGCGTTGCCGTGCTCTTCGAGGCGGTCGTTGTGGAGGATGTCGGGGGCGCCGAGGATGACGGTGTCGCCCCGCGCGGGGGCTTGGTCCGCGTTCTCCGGGGCGTCCTCTGGGGTGTCTTCCGTGTTGTCGCCGGTCTCCGGAGAGCCGTCCTTCGCGGTCGTCGCCGGGAGCTGCAGGAGGCTCGGCAGGCCGTCGTCGATGTAGCAGGCCTCGGCGCCGGGGGTGAGCGTTTCGTAGCGGATGCCGCCCACGTCCGCGGAGCCGGCGCGGCGGGCGGCGGGCAGGGAGCAGTCCGGCGAGAGCGTCGAGTCGAAGCTGCGGGTGGGGTCCGCGGTGACCCCGGGGGCGAGCTTCGACACCGACGGGGTGCCCGGGGCGATCAGCACGGTGCGGCCGCCGGAGCCCGCGGTGGCTTCGTGGAGCCGGGTCTGCTGGCGGTCCGTGAGGAGGTCCGGGGCGGCCACCAGGAGGGTGGTGTCGGGGCCCGCGGCGGACCGTGCCTCTTCGGTGGTGGTGACGACACGCGTGGACACGCCCCGGTCGGCGAGGAGTTCGGCGACGGCACGGCTGCCGTAGGGGTCGGCGGAGCGCGGGTCGAGGCGGCCGTGCTGGGCGCCGGAGCGGACGGCCGCGATGGCGACGGCGGCCGCCAGGAGGATGACGACGGCGAGGACGATGCCGCGGGAGCGGGTCCAGAGCTGACGGGGTGTGGGGGCGGTCGAGGTCGACGGGGCGCCGAGGGCTCGGGTGTTGGTCGTCGGTGCGGCCGTGGCGGTGGGGAGCTCGGTGGGGGTGCCGGTCGACGGGGTGGCCGGGGTGCCTGTCGATGTCGCGGTGGAGGCGGGGCGTGCGGGTGTTGTCGTCGTGTCCGGGGTGTGCGCCGTGTCCGGGGTGTGCGCCGTGTCCCGGGTGTGGGGGGAGTCCGTCATCGGATGGCTCCCCAGGAGGCGCTGTCGGACGCCGCGTGGGACGCGGTGGCCAGGAGCGGCTTGGTGCGTTCCAGGTCGCGGTCCAAGTCGGCGAGTTGGCGGTACGCCGCTTCTGTGGCCGTGCGGCCTCCGTACGTCACGTCGTCGAACTCCCGGGCGGCGGCGCGCAGCCGGTCCGCGTGGCCGGGCAGGGGGTGGGCGGCCTCCGCGGCGGCCTCGTCCGCGGTGCGGCCGGGGCGCGGGTCCAGGAGGGCGCGCTCCTCCAGGGAGCGCACGACGGCCCGCATCCGCTCCTGGAGGGCCTGGTTCCAGTGGCCCTGGGCGGCGTGCGCCTCGGCGGCCGAGCGGTGCTCCGCGGCGCTGCGCGGGCGGTCGTCGAAGAGCGCCGGAGAGGTGGCGGGGGCGCGGCGCGGGGTGCCGAGGCGCCACCACAGCGCCACGACGACCGCCACCACCGCGAGGGCGATGACCACGAGGCCGACCGTGCCGCCCGGTGCCGCGCCGGAAGCCGCGCCGAACAGGTCGTCCACCCAGCCCCAGAAGCGGTTCAGGGCGCGCTGGAAGAGGCTCGGGTCGTTCTCGTGGTACATCGGCTTGGACAGCTCGCGCTCGGCCGCCTCCCGCGCGGGGCCGCGCGGGACCGTCACCGGAGGCTCGTCGCCGGAGCGCGGCAGGGTCAGGGCCGCGCCGAAGCCGGTGCGCGGCAGCGGAGCCCCTGCGCCGAGGCCCGTGCGTGGCGGCGCGGCCACGCCGAAGCCGCTGCCTGGCAGTCGTGAGACCGCGCCGAGCGTGTCGAGAAGCGCCCCTGCCGGCGTCACCGCATCAGCTCCCCGGTGTGCCGGGGGTGTCGGAGGTGCCGTGGCCCGGCACACCGGCGGCGCGGGCGAGTTCGAGGTCGAGCGCCTCGCGGCGGATCCGCTGGTCGATGTAGAGGAGCACGGTGACCCCGGCGGTGATCGGGAACGTCAGCATGGAGCCGATCACCTGCCCGACGCCGCTGACGATCAGGAACGTCCAGCCGACCTCACCCGAGCCGGCGTCGAGCAGGTTGGAGATGCTGTCCCCGCTCAGCGCGCCCGCGATGATCGTGAACGGGATGACGATGATGGACGCCACGACGTTCGCGATGACGGCGGCCAGGAGCTGGATGCCGAAGACGCGCCACCAGGAGCGCCGGACCAGCTTTACGGATCGGCTCATCGACTTCTTCACGCCCTGCTTCTCCAGCATCAGCGCCGGAGAGGAGAGCGAGAGGCGGACCATCAGCCAGATGGCGACGACACCCGCGGCGATGCCGCCGATCACGGCGAGGGCGACCCCGGCGTCGGTGGCTCCGGCCACGGCGATCAGGACGCCGGGCAGGGTGCCGGCGGCCACGACGCCCACGGCGATCAGCGGCAGCAGCAGCGTCAGTCCGATCAGCTTCCCGATCCGCGGCTTGGCGTCGTGCCAGGCCTCGGCCGTGGTCACCGGCTTCCCCAGCACGGCGCGGCTGGTGACCATCGTGAGCAGGGCCGTTGCCACGATCGTGCCGAGCAGGGTGATCACGAGGACGACGCCCGAACTGAGCAGCGTGTCCCAGAGCGCGCGCGTGACCTCGCCGACGGACGCGCTCGGGTCGTCGAGGGCCTCGGTGTCGGCCGCGTCGTTGAGGACCAGGCCCTGGAGCAGGATGACCAGGACTTCGGTGACGACGGCGACGGTCAGCGAGATGCCGAGGACCGTGCGCCAGTGCGTACGCATCGTGGAGACCGCGCCGTCCAGGATCTCGCCGACGGCGAGCGGACGCAGCGGGATGACGCCGGGCTTCGCGGCGGCCGGCGGCCCCTGCCAGGCGCCCCAGCCGCGGTAGGGGCCACCGGGTCCGCCGGGGCCGCTGCCCCAGCCGGGTCCGCCCGGGCCGCCGGGGGCACTTCCCCAGCCGGAACCGCCAGGACCGCCGGGACCGCCTTGGCCGCCACCGCCACCGCCACCGCCGTCCCAGCCCTGGCCGGGAGGCGCGGCGGGTGGCGGCGGGTTCTGGCCGGGTGCCGGAGGGCTGGGCGCGGACCACTGGGCGGGCGGCGGCTGCTCCTTGGACCACTTCGAGTCCGGGGCGCTGCCCGGCTGGTCCTCGGGCTCGTCGGCCCCCTTCTTGCCCGGCTTCTTGTCCGGCTCGTGTCCGTCGGAGGGGGCAGATCCGGGCGAGGCCCAGCCCGGAGTGTCGTTCATCGTCGCTCCTTCACAGTGCCCGTCCGCGGTCGCGGCGGCAGGTTGGCAGCCATCGTGCCACGGGGCGGTTGCCCTGGGACCGGGCACGGTGGCGCGGAGACCGTGTGCTGTATGGGCTGCGCACCTTCTATTGTCCGCCGGGTAGCGGGCAGACTGGGCGGATGGCTGATCAGTACGCGCAATCCGGCGAGGCCGTACGGCCGTCCGACGCCGCGGCGATCCCAGCGGTCCCCGCGATTCCCGCGATCCGCTGGGACGAGCCCCCGGAGGGGCCCGTCCTCGTCCTCCTCGACCAGACCCGGCTGCCGGCCGAGGAGACGGAGCTGGTGTGCACGGATCCGCCCGCGCTGGTCCAGGCGATCCGCACGCTCGCCGTGCGCGGGGCCCCGCTGCTCGGCATCGCCGGTGCGTACGGCGTCGCGCTTGCCGCGGCCCGTGGCTTCGACGTGGACGAGGCCGCCGACGCGCTCGCGGGGGCACGGCCCACGGCGGTCAACCTGGCGTACGGGGCGCGCCGGGCGCAGGCGGCGTACCGCAAGGCCGTGGCAGGCGGCGCGGACGGGCGGCAGGCGGCCGCGGCGGTGCTCGCCGCCGCGCGGGCGCTGCACAAGGAGGACGCCGAGGCCAGCGCGCGGATGGCGGTGCACGGCCTGGCGCTGCTCGACGAGCTGATGCCCGGCGGCGGGCACCGCATCCTCACGCACTGCAACACGGGGGCGTTGGTCTCCGGTGGCGAGGGCACGGCGTTCGCGGTGGCGCTCGCCGCGCACCGCAAGGGGCAGCTGCGCAGGCTGTGGGTCGACGAGACCCGGCCGCTGCTCCAGGGCGCGCGGCTGACGGCGTACGAGGCGGCGCGCACCGGCATGCCGTACACACTGCTGACCGACAACGCCGCGGGTTCGCTGTTCGCGGCCGGTGAGGTGGACGCCGTGCTGATCGGCGCCGACCGGATCGCGGCCGACGGTTCGGTGGCCAACAAGGTGGGGAGCTATCCGCTCGCGGTCCTCGCCCGGTATCACCACGTGCCGTTCATCGTGGTGGCGCCGGTGACGACCGTGGACCCCGACACCCCGGACGGAGCCGCCATCGAGGTCGAGCAGCGAGCGAGCCACGAGGTGACGGAGGCCACAGTGCCGTTCGTGCCGGTGACCGGAGCCGAGGTGGGAGGCGGTATTTCCGTGGCGCCCCTGGGGACACAGGCGTACAACCCGGCATTCGACGTCACCCCACCCGAGTTGGTGACAGCCGTCGTCACGGAGGAAGGTGTCGTCTCACCCGTGACAACGGAGGGCCTTGCCGAGCTGTGTGCCAGGTCACGCCAGGTAACGATTAGCTAATGGGATGATGTCAGGCATGAAGGGACGAGTCCTTGTCGTCGACGACGACACCGCACTGGCCGAGATGCTCGGGATTGTGCTGCGTGGTGAAGGTTTTGAGCCGTCGTTCGTGGCAGATGGCGACAAGGCGCTGGCCGCTTTCCGGGAGGCCAAGCCCGATCTGGTGCTTCTCGACCTGATGCTGCCCGGACGGGACGGCATCGAGGTGTGCCGCCTGATCAGGGCGGAGTCCGGGGTGCCCATCGTCATGCTCACGGCCAAGAGCGACACCGTGGATGTGGTGGTCGGTCTGGAGTCGGGAGCCGACGACTACATCGTCAAGCCGTTCAAGCCCAAGGAGCTGGTGGCCCGCATCCGTGCGCGGCTGCGCCGGTCCGAGGAGCCCGCGCCGGAGCAGCTGGCCATCGGTGACCTCGTCATCGACGTGGCCGGGCACTCCGTGAAGCGGGACGGGCAGTCGATCGCGCTGACCCCGTTGGAGTTCGACCTGCTGGTCGCGCTGGCCCGCAAGCCGTGGCAGGTGTTCACGCGTGAGGTGCTCCTGGAGCAGGTCTGGGGCTACCGGCACGCGGCGGACACCCGTCTGGTGAATGTGCATGTGCAGCGCCTGCGCTCCAAGGTCGAGCGGGACCCCGAACGGCCGGAGATCGTGGTGACCGTCCGTGGCGTCGGTTACAAGGCCGGACCGAGCTGACATGTCCCGCGACAGTTCCTCTCCGGCGCCCGGCGAACCGGGAGCGCGGCCGGGGCGGACTGTGCGGCCGCCGCGGCGGGGCCCCCGCTTCGGGGCGCTCGTCGACAGCGGTCTGATGCTGCAGGGCGGCGTGCAGGGCAGCAGCCCCCTGCTGCGCCTCTTCACGCGCTGGGTGCGCCGCCCGCTGCTGCCGATGATGCGGTTGTGGCGGCGCAACATCCAGCTCAAGGTCGTCGTCACCACGCTCCTGATGTCGCTCGGCGTGGTGCTGCTGCTCGGCTTCGTCGTCATGAGCTCGGTGAGCAACGGCCTGCTCAAGGCCAAGGTCAACGCGGCGCAGAGCCAGGCGGACGGTGGCTTCCGGGCCGCCCAGGAGCAGGCCAACAGCGCCCACCAGCCCGCCGCCCAGGGCGGCGACGCGGCGGACGGTCCCACGGCGCAGAACGCCGCCGTGTGGCTGTCCGAGCTGGCCGAGCAGCTCGCCAGCGGCGGCCAGAACGCCTTCTACGTAGTCACGCTGAGCTCCAACGCCAGCGACAGCGGCAGCGTGCGCGGACCGCGCGCCTCCGGCGGCGTCGACCCCATCCAGAGCGTGCCGGTGGACCTGCGCGAGCGGGTCGACGGCGGCTCACTCGCGTACCAGAGCAACACGCGTATCGACTTCATCGACCACCGCGAGTCCCAGCCCGGCCTGGTGATCGGCAAGCAGCTGAGCGACCTCAACGGCGACTCGTACCAGCTCTACTACCTCTTCCCGCTGACGCAGGAAGAGGAGTCGATGAACCTGGTGCGCGGCACGCTCGCCACGGCCGGCCTCTTCGTGGTGGTGCTCCTCGGAGCCATCGCCTGGCTGGTGGTACGCCAGGTCGTCACGCCCGTGCGGATGGCGGCCGGGATCGCCGAGCGGCTGTCCGCGGGGCGCCTGCAGGAACGGATGAAGGTCACCGGAGAGGACGACATCGCGCGCCTCGGTGAGGCCTTCAACAAGATGGCGTCGAACCTCCAGCTCAAGATCCAGCAGCTCGAGGAGCTGTCGCGGATGCAGCGGCGGTTCGTCTCCGACGTGTCGCACGAGCTGCGTACGCCGCTGACGACCGTGCGGATGGCGGCCGACGTCATCCATGAGGCGCGCGTCGACTTCGATCCGGTGACGGCCCGCTCCGCGGAGCTGCTCGCCGACCAGCTCGACCGCTTCGAGTCGCTGCTCGCCGACCTGCTGGAGATCAGCCGCTTCGACGCGGGCGCGGCGGCGCTGGAGGCCGAGCCGATAGACCTGCGCGAGGTCGTACGCCGCGTGGTCGGCGGCGCCGAGCCGCTGGCGGAGCGCAAGGGCACGCACATACGGATCGTCGGCGATCAGCAGCCCGTGGTCGCCGAGGCGGACGCGCGGCGCGTGGAGCGGGTGCTCAGGAACCTCGTGGTCAACGCCGTGGAGCACGGCGACGGCAAGGACGTGGTGGTGCGGCTCGCGGCCGCGGGCGGCGCCGTCGCCGTTGCCGTGCGAGACTACGGGGTGGGGCTCAAGCCCGGCGAGGCCACGCGCGTGTTCAGCCGCTTCTGGCGGGCCGACCCGGCACGCGCGCGTACCACCGGTGGAACGGGCCTCGGGCTCTCCATCGCCCTGGAGGACGCGCGGCTGCACGGCGGCTGGCTGCAGGCGTGGGGCGAGCCGGGCGGCGGCTCGCAGTTCCGGCTCACGCTGCCGCGTACGGCCGACGAGCCGCTGCGGGGTTCGCCGATACCGCTCGAACCCGACGATTCACGGCGCCACCGCGGCCTCAACGGCGCGGGGCTGCCGCTCGGCGGCGGTACGAAGCGGGCCACAGTGCCCCATCAGATGCCCCCCGACCGGGTGCCGCCGCCCATGCCCGCGAAGGCTCCCATCGCGCCGCGACTGGCCCATGCGGCGGCCCTGGACGTGGATCCCACGGCTCTGCCGGGCAACGGGGCGCGCGTGGTGCCTCGACAGGCCTGGGAGGAGTCCGGGGCGGAGAGGGCGTCCGGAGGGGGCGCGGGGGCGGGGTCAGGCGTGCGGTCCGCGGAGGCGGGCGTGGAGTCCGTGGGGGCAGGTGCGGAGTCCGGGGCGGAGGCCACGGGAGCGGGCGGGGGCCCGGCGTCTGCGGAGGATGTGGCGGCCGGTGCGGACGAGGTGTCTGTGGCGGGTGCGTCGCCTGTGGCGGGAGGGGGGCCCGGCGCGGGCGCGGAAGCCGACGCGGGCGCAGGCGTGGACACCGACGGGGGAGTCGGGCCGGGCGTGGACGCCTCGGCGATGGATGCCCCAGTGGCTGCGGAAGCCCAGGCGGAGACGGAGGTCCCGGCGGGTGCAGACGTCCCCGGGGGTGCTGAAGTCCTCGCGGGTGTCGAAGCCCCGGTCGGTGTCGAAGTCCCCCTGGATGACGAAGGCCCCGTGGGGCGGGATGCCGTAGTGGGCGGCAGGGAAGAGGAGGCCTCGCGTGGGCGCTGAGGGTCGTTTGCGGGGGCGTGCGCACCCGCTGCGCGCCGGTCTCGTGCTTGCCGCGTGCGGCGCGCTGCTCGCCGGATGCGCCTCCATGCCCGACGAGGGCAACATGAAGAAGGTCGACGCCTCACAGCGGCCCGATTCGCAGTCCCAGGTGCGCGTGTACGCGATGCCGCCGCCCGAGGACGCGGGCGCCGTGGACATCGTTCAGGGCTTCCTCGAGGCGCTGACCAGCGACGATCCGGACTTCGCGATCGCCCGCAAGTACCTGACGAACAAGGCGTCCGAGAACTGGCACCCGGAGCGCTCCACCACGGTGCTCGCCGACGGCCCGAACACCGTCGCGGACAACGTGGGCAACAACAACGAAGGCGAGCGTACGTACGCGCTGACCGGCCGCAAGCTCGCGACGGTGAACGAGCAGCGCGCGTACAAGCCCGACGCGGGGGCGTACCGCCAGGCCGTCCACCTCACCCAGCAGAACGGGCCGAACGGCAGGGTGTGGCGCATCGACGTGCCGCCGTCGGGCGTCGTGCTCGGCGAGTCGGACTTCGAGCGGAACTACCAGGCCGTCAACAAGTACTACTTCGCGGCGCCTCCGAAGGGCCTCGGTACGGTCCGCCAGGTCGGCAGGCAGCAGGGCCTCGTCGCGGACCCCATCTACGTACGCCAGCGCATCGATCCGCTGACGGAGACGGTGAAGGCGCTGCTCGACGGGCCCACCAACTGGCTCGACCCGGTGGTGCGGACGGCGGTTCCCAGGGGCGCGCGGCTCGCCCCCGACACCAAGTCGCTCACGCCCGACGACAAGAACAAACTCGTCGTGCCGCTGAACGCGCGCGCGGACACGCTCGGCCATGACCGGTGTACGGAGATGGCCGCCCAACTGCTCTTCACCCTGCAGGACCTGACGGCCTCCGGAGTCGAGCAGGTGGAGTTGCAGCGCACGAACGGCTCGCAGTTGTGCGTCCTGAGCAAGGACCGCGCCGAGACCGTCGCGCCGCACCGCACGGCGGACCTACCGGCGTACCAGTACTTCATCGACGGCGAGAAGAAGCGCCTGGTACGGATGCCCGGCAACACGGGCAGCAATGCCGCGCCGGAGCCGGTGACCGGGCCGTTCGGCGAGGGCGAGCAGCCGCTGCGCTCGGCGGCCGTGTCGCGCGACGAGGAGCACGGGGCCGGGGTGTCGCTCGACGGGCGCCGGCTCTACACCGCGTCGCTGGTGAACAAGGGATCGCTCGGCGGTCCGGAGCTGCGTTCCCGCTCCAAGTCGGAGAACGACGGGTTCTCGACGCCCAGTTGGGACGTCCGCGGCGACCTGTGGGTGGCCGACCGCGACCCGAAGCGGCCGCGGCTGCTGTGGCTCGCGGAGGGGACCGGCGAGCCGGTGCAGGTGAACGTTCCCGGCCTGGACGGGCGCATCGAGGCGGTGCGGGTCGCGGCCGACGGGGTGCGGGTCGCGCTGCTCGTGGAGAAGGACGGCAAGACGTCGCTGCGGATCGGCCGGATCGACTGGGCGGACGGCAAGGGCGGACAGCCCGACATCTCCATCGTCGAGCTGCTCGAGGCGGCCCCGCAGATGGAGGAGGTCACCGCCATGTCCTGGGCGGGTGTCAGCCGCCTCGTGGTGGTCGGGCGCGAGTCCGGCGGAGTGCAGCAGATGCGGTACGTCCAGAGCGACGGGTCCGCGCGGACGGGGGCGACGCTGCCCGGCCTCACCGGCGTGAAGGAGATCGCCGCGTCCGAGGACGAGCGGCAGCCGCTGGTGGCCCACTCGGACGACGGAATCGTCCGGCTGCCGTCCGGCGCGCAGTGGCAGACCGTGGTCAAGGACGGGGCCAAGCCGGTCTATCCCGGGTGAGGCCCGGGTGCGGGGCGGCGCTGCGCTCGGCCCAGTGGCGCTGCGCCCGGCCGCCGGGTGAGGCTGCCTCGGCCTGCCCGCGCTCCCGCTCCCGTGCCAACTCCCTCAACAGCGCTTCGTCGCAGGTCAATTGGGGTGCGTGAGGTTATCCACAGGCGGTTGTCCACAGGGGTGGCCGCTGGGCGTCCGCGTTGGCACAGTGGAGGCATGCGGGGGTGGTGGCAGGACCTCACGGATCTGGTGCTGCCGGCCGACTGCGCGGGCTGCGGGGCGCCGCGCGTGGCTCTGTGCGCCGGGTGCCGGGCCGCTCTGTGCGGGGCGGCGCCGCGCAGGGTGCGGCCGGTTCCGGAGCCGCGGGGGCTGCCGGTCGTGCACGCGGCCGCTCCGTACGGGGACGCGGTGCGGGCGGTGCTGCTCGCGCACAAGGAGCGGGGCGCGCTGCCGCTGGCCGGGGTGCTCGGCGAGGCCCTGGCGGGGGCGGTGCGGGCCGCGCTCCGGGCCGGGGAGCGGGGTCAAGGTCCGGCCGGGTCCGTGTTGTTGGTGCCCGTGCCGTCCGCGCGGCGGGCGGTGTGGGCGCGGGGGCACGACCCGGTGCGGCGGATCGCGCTCGCGGCGGCGGGCGAGTTGCGGCGTGCCGGGGTGTCGGCGAGCGTGCTGTGCGCGTTGCGGCAGGGGCGGGCGGTCGCGGACCAGGCAGGGCTCAACTCGCGGCAGCGGCAGGCGAATCTGGCGGGCGCGCTGGAGGTGGCCGCCGGTGCCGGACGGCCGCTGCGGGGTGCTGGACAGGTCGTCGTCGTGGACGACCTGATGACGACGGGGGCGTCGCTGACTGAGGCGTCCCGCGCACTGGGAGGCGTATGTGACGTACAGCGGGTAGGCGACGGGGCAGGGGGCGAGACGGCCGACAGGAGTGGGCGGAAAGCACAGATGGCGGCGGAGCACCAGGCGGGGAATCGGCCAAGCTGCGGCGGCCGGAACAGCGCTGCGGAAGTCGCCGTGAACAGCCGCGCGGCCTGCGAAATGGCCCGGGTAAACATCATCCACGCCGCAGTGGTCGCCGCTACTCCGGCTTCTTTCGAAATAAACCGGAACTGACCGAGAACTTTCATCGTTGCAGGTAGTGAGAGGGCCTATCCACCCGAATGGAGGTACGTGTCAGTAGAGGGTGACGACATCCGTCCGGGCGAGATATGTTCGGTTGTGAGGAACGGCGGACAGCGCCCCTCGCATATCGGATTGCCGGTGCATGGGTTTTCTGCAATCACCCGAGGCCGGTGGGGTGGAGATCTTGTCCACGGGGGAGGAGGAGGTGGAAGTCACCGAGTCCGAGGCTCCGGGAGTTTCCGGGGCCTGGTGCAAGAGGGAGAGGCTCCGCCGAAGCAGCGGAGCGATCCGGAACGGAGTTCTGCGTGGACATCGTCGTCAAGGGCCGCAAGACCGAGGTGCCCGAGCGGTTCCGCAAGCACGTGGCCGAGAAGCTGAAGCTGGAGAAGATCCAGAAGCTCGACGGCAAGGTGATCAGCCTCGACGTCGAGGTGTCCAAGGAAACCAACCCGCGTCAGGCCGACCGTTCCGACCGCGTGGAGATCACCGTCCGTGGGCGTGGCCCCGTGATCCGTGCGGAGGCCTCGGCGTCGGATCCGTACGCGGCGCTCGACCTGGCCACCGCCAAGCTCGAGGCGCGACTGCGCAAGCAGCACGAGAAGCGGCACAACAGGCGCGGCAACGGCAGGCTCACCGCCGCCGAAGTGGCCACCCATGTCCCGGACGCGGCGCATCTCAACGGGGACGGCAGCCTGGTCCGTGACGAGGAGCCGGAAGGCGTGCCCACCACCAGGATCGGCACGCTGGAGATCCAGGGCGAAGGCCCCCTCGTGGTCCGCGAGAAGACGCACGTCGCGGCCCCCATGTCCCTGGACCAGGCGCTGTACGAGATGGAGCTCGTCGGACACGACTTCTATCTCTTCATCGACTCCGAGACCAAGGAACCCAGCGTCGTCTACCGCAGGCACGCCTACGACTACGGCGTCATCCACCTCAACACCGACCCCATGGTCACGCACCCGCAGTCGGCGGGCGGGGGCAGCGCCCTGGGTGGCTGACGCACGCTGACGGAGCGCATTGGCCGGTGCCCCTGGAGCGCGTGTGCGCCCCCAGGGGCACCCCCGTGCGACCACTGCGGGCGCGACCGGGGGGCCGGACATGGAATCATGGGCGCGACGGCCCAACCCACCTGACTCTGCCCAGGGTTGGTGCAGCCAAGGCAAGAGACGGGCCCTGGCCTTCAGGGGGAGGAACGATGGCGGACAGCTTCGGACCGATGCGGAGCGAGGATGCCGGTGACGGCATCGGCATCGGCACGGACGCGGGCGCCCCGCGCAAGGAACCCATCAGGGTCCTGGTCGTGGACGACCACGCGCTCTTCCGCCGCGGCCTGGAGATCGTCCTCGCCGCCGAGGAGGACATCCAGGTGGTCGGGGAGGCGGGTGACGGCGCCGAGGCGGTGGACAAGGCCGCCGACCTGCTGCCGGACATCGTGCTCATGGACGTACGCATGCCGAAGCGCGGCGGCATCGAGGCGTGCACCTCCATCAAGGAGGTGGCCCCCAGCGCGAAGATCATCATGCTGACGATCAGCGACGAGGAAGCGGACCTCTACGACGCGATCAAGGCCGGCGCGACCGGCTATCTCCTCAAGGAGATCTCCACGGACGAAGTGGCCACCGCCATTCGCGCCGTGGCCGACGGGCAGTCGCAGATCAGCCCGTCGATGGCGTCGAAGCTGCTCACCGAGTTCAAGTCGATGATCCAGCGGACGGACGAGCGGCGGCTCGTGCCCGCGCCCCGGCTGACCGACCGGGAGCTGGAAGTCCTCAAGCTCGTCGCCACGGGGATGAACAACCGCGACATCGCCAAGGAGTTGTTCATCTCCGAGAACACCGTGAAGAACCACGTGCGCAACATCCTGGAGAAGCTGCAGCTGCACTCCAGGATGGAGGCGGTGGTGTACGCGATGCGGGAGAAGATCCTCGAGATCCGGTGACCCTTCCCGGGGCCGGGCCCCGGTCGGGGTCAGCTCAGCGCGCGGACCAGGTCTGGCGTCAGCTCCGGGCGGTCCACCCGCTCTATGCGTACGGAGTCGCAGTCCACCCACCGCGCCGCCTCGAGAAGTGCCTGGGCGATGGCCGGCACCGCCTTGGGGCCGTCCAGGGACACCTGCTTGGCCACCAGGGTGCGGCCCTCGCGGGCGGGGTCCACGCGGCCGACCAGCCGGCCGCCCGCGAGCACCGGCATCGCGAAGTAGCCGTACACCCGCTTCGGCTTGGGGACGTAGGCCTCCAGGCGGTGGGTGAAGCCGAATATCCGCTCCGTGCGCGCACGCTCCCAGATCAGGGAGTCGAACGGCGACAGGAGCGTCGTGCGGTGGCGGCCGCGCGGGGGTGTGGCCAGCGCCGCCGGGTCCGCCCAGGCGGGCTTGTCCCAGCCCTCCACGGCCACCGGGACCAGGCCCGAGTCCGCGACCACCGCGTCGAACTGCTCGCCCTTGAGGCGGTGGTAGTCCGCGATGTCCGCGCGCGTGCCGACGCCCAGGGACTGGGCGGCCAGGCGGACCAGGCGGCGTACGCACTCCGCGTCGTCCAGGTCGTCGTGCAGCAGGTCGGCGGGGATCGCGCGCTCCGCGAGGTCGTACACCCGCTTCCAGGAGCGGCGCTCGGTGCACACCACCTCGCCGTACATCAGCGCGCGCTCCACCGCGATCTTGGAGTCGGACCAGTCCCACCACTCGCCCTTGTTCTTCGCGCCGCCCAACTCGGTGGCCGTCAGGGGGCCTTCGGCGCGGAGCTGCTTGATCACCTGGTCGTACGCACCGTCCGGGAGGTCGTGGTGCCAGTGGGGGCGGGCGCGGTAGGCGCGGCGGCGGAAGGCGAAGTGGGGCCACTCCTCGATGGGGAGGATGCAGGCCGCGTGCGACCAGTACTCGAAGGCGGTGGGGCGGGGCGGGGGCGCGCCGTCGGGCGCAGCCGTCCAGTACGCCTTCTCGACCGTTTTGCGGCCTACCGCGCCCAGGCGGGCGTACGGGATCAGCTCGTGGGAGCGGGCCAGGACCGAGATCGTGTCCAGCTGGACCGCGCCGAGGTGGCGGAGCACGCCGCGGACGCCGGCCCTGCGGGGCGGGGCGCCGAGGAAGCCCTGGGCTCGGAGGGCGATGCGGCGGGCCTCGTCGGCGGAGAGGGTGATCTCGGGGCGCGGCATGCTCGTCGTCATGGTCGGAACGATAGGGGGAGGGTCTGACAGTGGGGGTGGCGGTGTGGGGTGCGGGCGCGGGTGGTTGGGCCCTCGCGGGGCGCCCCAGGCCCGCCCCTTTCCCGAAACCAGGGGCGCTGCGCCCCCTGGACCTCAGCGGGGGTGGGTGTCCCGGGTGGGTGGGACAGACCCCTGCCGGAGTGGGTGTTCCGTGCGGGTGGGACGGGCCGCCGCCGATCGCCGCTTCGCGGCTCGTCCTCTCACGGGGCGGGGTGGGGGGGTGGGGAGTTGGGCTCATGTCTGTTCGGGGGCCGGCAGGTATGGCTGGTGGGAGGGGAGGCCGATGTCTGAGGGGAGTAGGGCGCCTACCCAACAGTCGCGGACGGTGCCCTTGTTGAGGAGGGCCGCGCGGAGGGTGCCCTCGATGGTGAAGCCTGCTTTTTCGGCTACCGCGCGGGAGCCCTGGTTGCCGACTTCGGCGCGCCATTCCAGGCGGGTGCAGCCGAGGCGTTCGAAGGCCCAGTGGGCCAGGGCCTGCACTGTTTCCGTCATGTAGCCGTGGCCGCGGTGTTCCCTGCCGGTCCAGAAGCCGATCTCCCAGGCGCCCGCGCGCGGGTGGTGCAGGCTCGTCGCGGCGAGCAGCGGCCCGCCTCCGCGCGGGCGCACCGCCCAGCAGTACTCGGTGTCGTAGCGCCAGCCGTCCGGGACCATGCGGCCGATGAAGCCCTCGGCGTCCGCGCGCGCGTAGGGCGAGGGGATCGTGGTCCAGCGCTGGATCTCGGGGTCCTGGCAGGCGGCGTAGACCTCGTCGGTGTCATCGGGAGTGAAGGCGCGCAGCAGCAGGCGCTCGGTGGTCAGGGTGACGGGCTCCATCGGCTGATTCTGCTAGGGGCGGACGGAAGGACGCCAGCGGATTGTGCTGCCGGGGACGGCACGGGGGCCCCTCAGGGGCCCTCCGGGGCGAGGATTCGCGGTGCGGAGGCGGCACCTTCACGGGTGCCCGTCCGTTGACGTATTGGCAGACCTCCCGGGGCGGCCGGGTCCTCGCATACGATGGCCGTTGCCCGACGAGTAAAACCGACCGTGCCAGGCCCGACCGGCAAGGAGACCAACCCCCGTGTCCGTCCTCTCAAAGATCATGCGTGCAGGCGAAGGCAAGATCCTGCGCAAGCTGCACCGCATCGCGGACCAGGTCAACTCCATCGAAGAGGACTTCACCGCCCTCTCCGACGCCGAGCTGCGCGCGCTCACAGCGGAGTACAAGGAACGGTTCGCCGACGGCGAAACCCTCGACGACCTGCTGCCCGAGGCCTTCGCCACCGTTCGCGAGGCCGCCAAGCGCGTTCTCGGGCAGCGGCATTACGACGTGCAGATCATGGGTGGCGCGGCCCTGCACCGCGGCTATGTCGCGGAGATGAAGACCGGTGAGGGCAAGACGCTCGTCGGCACGCTGCCGGCGTATCTGAACGCACTCTCGGGCAAGGGCGTGCACCTGATCACGGTCAACGACTATCTGGCCGAGCGCGACTCCGAAATGATGGGCCGCGTCCACAAGTTCCTCGGTCTGAGCGTCGGCTGCATCCTCGCCAACATGCCGCCCGCGCAGCGCCGCGAGATGTACAACTGCGACATCACGTACGGCACGAACAACGAATTCGGCTTCGACTACCTCCGCGACAACATGGCGTGGTCCAAGGACGAGCTCGTCCAGCGCGGCCACAACTACGCGATCGTGGACGAGGTCGACTCGATCCTCGTCGACGAGGCGCGTACGCCACTGATCATCTCCGGCCCCGCCGACCAGGCCACCAAGTGGTACGGCGACTTCGCCAAGCTGGTCACCCGCCTCACCAAGGGCAAGCCCGGCGAGCCCCTCAAGGGCATCGAGGAGACCGGGGACTACGAGGTCGACGAGAAGAAGCGCACCGTAGGCATCCACGAGTCCGGCGTCGCCAAGGTCGAGGACTGGCTCGGCATCGACAACCTGTACGAGTCGGTGAACACCCCCCTCGTCGGTTACCTGAACAACGCCATCAAGGCCAAGGAACTCTTCAAGAAGGACAAGGACTACGTCGTCATCGACGGCGAAGTCATGATCGTCGACGAGCACACCGGCCGTATCCTCGCCGGCCGCCGCTACAACGAGGGCATGCACCAGGCGATCGAGGCGAAGGAAGGGGTGGACATCAAGGACGAGAACCAGACCTTGGCCACGATCACCCTGCAGAACTTCTTCCGTCTCTACGGCAAGCTCTCCGGCATGACCGGTACGGCCATGACCGAGGCCGCCGAGTTCCACCAGATCTACAAGCTGGGCGTCGTGCCGATCCCGACGAACCGGCCCATGATCCGCGCCGACCAGTCGGACCTGATCTACCGCACCGAGGTCGCCAAGTTCGCCGCCGTCGTCGACGACATCGCGGAGAAGCACGAGAAGGGCCAGCCGATCCTCGTCGGCACGACCTCCGTGGAGAAGTCCGAGTACCTCTCGCAGCAGCTCTCCAAGCGCGGCGTCCAGCACGAGGTCCTGAACGCCAAGCAGCACGACCGGGAGGCGACGATCGTCGCCCAGGCCGGCCGCAAGGGCGCCGTCACGGTCGCCACGAACATGGCCGGCCGAGGCACCGACATCAAGCTCGGCGGCAACCCCGACGACCTCGCCGAGGCGGAGCTGCGCCAGCGCGGCCTCGACCCGGTCGAGCACGTCGAGGAGTGGGCCGCCGCGCTGCCCGCCGCCCTGGAGAAGGCCGAGCAGGCCGTGCGCGCCGAGTTCGAGGAGGTCGTCGACCTCGGCGGTCTCTACGTCCTCGGCACGGAGCGGCACGAGTCGCGCCGCATCGACAACCAGCTGCGCGGCCGCTCCGGCCGTCAGGGCGACCCCGGCGAGTCCCGCTTCTACCTGTCGCTCGGCGACGACCTGATGCGCCTGTTCAAGGCCCAGATGGTCGAGCGCGTGATGGCGATGGCCAACGTGCCCGACGACGTGCCGATCGAGAACAAGATGGTCACCCGCGCCATCGCCTCCGCGCAGTCCCAGGTCGAGCAGCAGAACTTCGAGACCCGGAAGAACGTCCTCAAGTACGACGAGGTCCTCAACCGCCAGCGCGAGGTCATCTACGGAGAGCGCCGTCGCGTCCTGGAGGGCGAGGACCTGCACGAGCAGATCGTGCACTTCATGGACGACACCATCGACGCGTACGTCTCCGCGGAGACCGCCGAGGGCTTCGCCGAGGAGTGGGACCTGGACCGGCTGTGGGGCGCCTTCAAGCAGCTCTACCCGGTCAAGGTCACCATCGAGGAGCTCGAGGACGAGATCGGCGACCGCGCGGGTCTGACCGCGGAGTTCATCTCCGAGGCCATCAAGGACGACATCCACCAGCAGTACGAGGCGCGTGAGGCGCAACTCGGCTCCGAGATCATGCGTGAGCTGGAGCGCCGCGTCGTCCTGTCGGTCCTCGACCGCAAGTGGCGCGAGCACCTCTACGAGATGGACTACCTCCAGGAGGGCATCGGCCTGCGCGCCATGGCGCAGAAGGACCCCCTGGTCGAGTACCAGCGCGAGGGCTTCGACATGTTCAACGCCATGATGGACGGCATCAAGGAGGAGTCCGTCGGCTATCTGTTCAACCTGGAGGTCCAGGTCGAGCAGCAGGTCGAGGAGGTCCCGGTGGCGGACGCCGCGCCGTCGCTGTCCAAGGAGGGCGTCCAGGACGCGGTCCCGGCCGGCGCCGGCCGCCCCGAGATCCGCGCCAAGGGCCTCGACGCCCCTCAGCGCCCCGACCGCCTGCACTTCCAGGCGCCGAACGCCGAGGGCGGTGTCGACGAGGGCGACTTCACGACCTCCGACCAGCCGGCCGGCGACACGGCGCCGGCGTCGGGCGACGGCATGACCCGCGCGGAGCGGCGCAAGGCCCAGAAGGGCGGGCGTCGCCGTAAGAAGTGACGCTGCGCTGTGCGGGACGCGGTCACGGGGTGACCCGGGGCCTTGCACGCAGGGCGTGAGCTGAAGGGCGTACGTAGGTACGCAGGGTTTCAGTGAGGGCCGGGCACCAGGTGGGTGCCCGGCCCTTCGCGTTGCCTTTCGCGTTGCTCTTCGCGTGGGCGTCGGCCTCGGTGGCCGGGTCGCCCGGTCGATCGTCAGCCCACCTCCACCGCCGTGCAGCGCCAGCGCTCGTCGTCGCCCCGGTGCAGGCGGAACGCCAGCGCCCGCAGGGCCGGGCCCGCGCCGACGCGGGCGAAGACCTCGAAGACCCCGGGGCGTACCTCGTAGTGGCCGACGCGCTGGACGGCGGGGCGGTGGCCGCCCACGGAGCGCAGCGGCAGCAGTTCGGCGAGGCGGACCAGGTCGTCGTACGCGGTGTGGGCGACGTGCCGGGCCACGGCGTGCACCGGGCGCTGGCCGCTGAGCACCAGGAGCAGCAGCTCGGTGAAGAGCTCGGCCGGGTGCGGGGGCGGCTGCGCCGGGATCCGGCGGGGGCGTTGGCCCGGGCGGCGCGGGTCGTGACGGCCTGGCGGGCGGCCCGCGGGCGGGCGGGTTCCGGCGGGCCGGGAGTCGCCGGGGCGGGTGCCTGCCGGGCGGCGAGGGCGGGTCATGATCTTGCGGAGGCTGGTCGGGGGACGGTGCATGGGGGATCTCCGTTCAGGGCTGTGGTGCGGTTCGGGGCTGTGGTGCGGCTCGGGCTGTGCTGCGGCGCAGTGCCGCTCGTGCGGCTCGGGTCCGGTCACCTGGTGGGCCGGTGCCCGGATACCCGGGGGTAACTTTCTGCTGGGGATCTTGTACGGCCACACGTGCGGGCGTCGCAACGGCCTCGGACGGGTCTCGGGGACGGCAGGGCGGTTCACTCATCACGGTGATCAGGGGCGCCCAGGGCCCCGTGTCCGTGCGGGACGGGAGGGTGACGGGGCGTACCGGGGTGGACGCGGCCGTGGCGGCGGGCGGCAGCTCGAAGGGGGACGCGCGCACGTATCCTGAAGGCCCGTCCCGGGAGTCCTGGAGGCCACTCCCGGGAGCCTTGGCGACTACGAAAGCGGCCAGTCATGCGCGTGTACGTTCCCCTGACACTGCCCCGTCTCGCGCAGGCGCACGAGGCCGGTGAGCTGGGTCCCGGGCCGCTGACCGCGTACGCCGTGACGCCCGCGCTGCGCGAGTGGTACGTCTCGGACGACGTCGAGGAGCTGGAGTACGCGGCCCTGAACCGGGCGGCGCTCGCCTCGCTGCGGATGCTGGCCGGGGAGCCGGGGACCGCGCGGCGGCGGGTCGTCCTCGCGGCCGACGTGCCGGACGGAGCCGCCGTCGCCGACCCCGACCGCGGGCTCGACCGGGGTGCCCTGGGCGAGGTGCGGATCACCACCGCGCTGCCGCTGGCCAAGGCGGCCGCGGTGCACGTGGACTCCGACGACGCGGAGGCGGACGTCGCCGCGGCGGCCGGCGCGCTGGGGGCGGCGGACCAGGGGGACGACGACGCGCAGTTCGTCGTGGACGGGGCCGAGGACCACGAGCTGCTCTGGTACGCCACGCAGGAGATCCCGAACCTGGTCGGGCCGGGCGCCTAGGCGGGCTCGGGCCGGGGTGGACCCGGGTGCCGGACGTGTTGTCGGTGGCGCCGGGTACCGTCGTGGCATGGGGACGCAGCAGCGCGGGGCGCACATCGTATGGGACTGGAACGGGACACTTCTGCACGACATCGACGCGGTGATCGAGGCGACGAACGCGTCGTTCCTGGAGATCGGGCTCGAGCCGATCACGCTGGAGCGGTATCGGGAGCTGTACTGCGTGCCGGTGCCGTTGTTCTACGAGCGGCTGATGGGGCGGCTGCCCACCGAGGACGAGTGGCTCGTGATGGACGCCGTCTTCCACAAGCACTATGGCGCGCGGGTGGACGCGTGCGGGCTTGCCGAGGGGGCGGCGGAGCTGCTTGCCGTGCGGCAGGCCGAGGGGCGTACGCAGTCTTTGCTGTCGTTGGCGCCGCACGAGCAGTTGGTGCCGCTTGTGCGGCGGCATGGGATCGCTGAGCGGTTCGTGCGGATCGATGGGCGTACGGATGCTTCCCATGCCGGGAAGGCGGAGCGGATGGTTCGGCATCTCGGGGAGCTGGCGGGGGTTGCCGCCGAACAGGTCGTTGTCATCGGGGACGCCGTTGATGACGCGAGGGCTGCGGCGCATGTGGGGGCTCGGGCCGTGCTGTATACCGGTGGGTCGCACAGTCGGGGGAGCCTGGAGGTTGCCGGGGTGCCCGTTGTCGACAGCCTCGGGGAGGCGGTGGAGACCGCGGAGCGGTTGGTGGCCTGAGCGTTGGCCGTACGGTGCCCTTGGCTCGGCCGGGGTGCCGCCGTCGTAAACGGCACTGTCGGACTGGGCTGTGCCCACCCGTGCCGCCCCTGGCGGCCCAGCTGCCCACAGCGGGGACGGGTACGTCCCCGTCCGCGCCTGGCGGCTCAGGCTGCCCACGGCGGGGACAGGCAAGTTCCCGTCCCGCCCCTGGCGGCCCAGCTGCCCACAGCAGGGACGGGTACGTCCCCGTCCGCGCCTGGCGGCCCAGCCGCCCACAGCGGAAGCGGGCACAGCAGGGAGCGGCGGCCCAGCTGTGCCCACAGCCGGGAGAAGGGACAATCAGGCTCAGCTCACGTAACCGGTGCCTTTGCCCTCAGTACCGTCAAGAATTCGCGCATCCACCTCGAGTGATCCGGCCATGCCCTGGACGAGACCAGCGTGCCGTCGACCACCGCTTCCGCGTCCTGGTAGGTGGCGCCCGCCGCCTGCATGTCGATTTCCAGGGCCGGGTAGGCCGTCACGCGGCGGCCCGCGAGGCTGCCGATGGCCGCGGTGAGCAGCGGGCCGTGGCAGATCTGCGCCACGGGCTTGTCCGCGTCGAAGAACGACTTGAGGATCTTGCGGAGCTCGGGATCCGCCCGGAGGTATTCGGGAGCGCGGCCGCCCGGGATGACCAGGGCCACGTACTGGCCCGGATCGACCTCCGAGAAGGCCAGGTCGGCGGGCCAGGTATAGCCCGGCTTCTCGGTGTACGTGTCGAAGCCCGGCTCGAAGTCGTGCACCACGAACTGGAGCTTCTTGCGGGCGGGGGCGGCGATATGGACGTCGTAGCCCTCCTCGCGCAGGCGCTGGTAGGGGTAGAGGACTTCCAGTGACTCCGCCGCGTCACCGGTGACGATCAGGATCTTGGCTGCCATGGCTGTTCGCTCCCCGGGTCGGTCGAGCGCGGTACGGGCCGTCACGCTCACGGCCGTCACGCCCAACGTGCATCGCGCCGCCGCGTTTGCCAAGAGGGTCCCAGAGGCCGCCAGACGGCGGCGGGAGGCACGGCAAGGCTGTACGTGGCCGGATCTGCCCACCGGCCCCGCCCACCGACCCTGCACACCACACCCCCGCACACCGAGCCGCCCGCCACCCCCGCACTACGACTGTGCAGACTGTCAAAGTTCACCCCCTGGTTTTGTACACATGCGGCTCATGACGACTTCCCCGTGCGGGGCGATAGCCTTGACCCGTGATCAGCGCGATATCCCGCGGAGGCGACGTCGCCTCCGCCTCGCGCCCGGAGACCACGGAGTACACGAACCGTGCCGGGCGCCACGCTGACGACTCTTCCCGGAGCGGATGTCGCGGACATCGTCGACATCACGGACACCTGGGTCGGCCAATGATTTCGCCAGAAATGGCGGATAACCGCCCGGTCACCGCTCATCGCGGCATAACGTCGAATCGGACCGGAGACCCCGCGTCGCGGCGTTATGTCACATCACTTCCTTCTACGTCACGCAACGGCGCGCGACAGGAGTCAGAGGACAATGCAGACCAAGCTGGACGAAGCCAAGGCCGAGCTGCTCGCGCGGGCCGCCCGGGTAGCTGAGAACAGCCCGGTCGGGGGGCGCCTGCCAACGGGAGCACCGACCGGGTCCACGGGCGGGAGTAAGAGCGGCGGGAGGGCCGGCGCGGACCGGACGGCGGACCAGGCCGACCGGACCGACCGGACCGACCTCCAAAAAGTGCTCGCGTTCCTCCAGCGCTACTACCTGCACACCGCCCCCGAGGACCTCACCGACCGCGACCCGGTCGACGTCTTCGGAGCCGCCTTCTCCCACTACCGGCTGGCCGAGAACCGCCCCCAGGGCACGGCCAACGTCCGGGTGCACACCCCGACAGTCGAGGAGAACGGCTGGACGTGCAGCCACTCCGTCGTCGAGGTCGTGACGGACGACATGCCGTTCCTGGTGGACTCCGTCACCAATGAGCTGTCCCGGCAGGGACGCGGCATCCACGTCGTGATCCACCCGCAGGTCGTGGTCCGCCGTGACGTCACCGGCAAGCTCCTCGAGGTGCTCCCCGAGGCGCCGAGCGGCGCCGCGCGCCCGCACGACGCCCTCACCGAGTCGTGGATCCACGTCGAGATCGACCGCGAGACCGACCGCTCCGACCTGAAGCAGATCACCGCCGACCTGCTGCGCATCCTGTCCGACGTCCGCGAGACGGTCGAGGACTGGGAGAAGATGCGCGACTCCGCGCTGCGCATCGCCGACGAGCTGCCGACCGAGCCGACCGCCGACGACCTCCGCGACCAGGAGGTCGAGGAGGCCCGCGAACTCCTTCGCTGGCTGGCCGCCGACCACTTCACCTTCCTCGGCTACCGCGAGTACGACCTGACGGACGAGGACTCGCTCGCCGCCGTCCCCGGCACCGGACTCGGCATCCTGCGCGCCGACCCGCACCACACCGAGGGCGACGACCACCACCCGGTCAGCCCGTCCTTCAACCGGCTGCCCGCCGACGCCCGCGCCAAGGCCCGCGAGCACAAGCTGCTGGTCCTGACGAAGGCCAACAGCCGCTCCACGGTGCACCGGCCCAGCTACCTCGACTACGTCGGCGTGAAGAAGTTCGACGAGCACGGCGACGTCGTCGGGGAGCGCCGCTTCCTCGGCCTGTTCTCCTCGGCCGCGTACACCGAGTCCGTGCGCCGCGTGCCGGTCATCCGCCGCAAGGTCCAGGAGGTCCTCAAGGGCGCGGGCTTCTCGCCCAACAGCCACGACGGCCGTGACCTGCTGCAGATCCTGGAGACGTACCCGCGCGACGAGCTCTTCCAGACCCCGGCCGACGAGCTGCGGTCCATCGTCACGTCGGTGCTCTACCTCCAGGAGCGCCGCCGCCTGCGCCTGTACCTGCGCAAGGACGAGTACGGCCGCTACTACTCCGCGCTGGTCTACCTGCCGCGTGACCGCTACACCACCGGCGTCCGGCTGCGGATCATCGACATCCTCAAGGAGGAGCTGAACGGCGCCAGCGTCGACTTCACGGCCTGGAACACCGAGTCGATCCTCTCCCGCATCCACTTCGTCGTCCGCGTCCCCAAGGGCGGCGAGGTTCCCGACCTCTCCGACGCCGACGTCGAGCGCATCGAGGGCCGCCTGGTCGAGGCCGCCCGCTCCTGGGCCGACGGCTTCGGCGAGGCGCTCACCGCCGAGCTGGGCGAGGAGCGCGCGGCGGAGCTGCTGCGCCGGTACGGCAACGCGTTCCCCGAGGGCTACAAGGCCGACCACACCCCGCGCGCCGCGGTCGCCGACCTCGTCCACCTGGAGCGGCTCTCCCAGCAGAGCCACAAGGACTTCGCGCTCAGTCTGTACGAGCCCGTGGGCGCCGCCCCCGACGAGCGCCGCTTCAAGATCTACCGCTCCGGCGCGCAGATCTCGCTGTCCGCCGTGCTGCCCGTCCTGCAGCGCCTGGGCGTCGAGGTCACCGACGAGCGGCCGTACGAGCTGCGCTGCTCCGACCGCACGAACGCCTGGATCTACGACTTCGGCCTGCGCATGCCCAAGTCGGGGAACGGCAACGGCGACTACCTGGGCGACGACGGCAGGTCCCGCTTCCAGGAGGCCTTCGCCGCCGCCTGGACCGGCGAGTGCGAGGTCGACGGCTTCAACTCCCTGGTCCTGCGCGCCGGTCTGAACTGGCGCCAGGCGATGGTCCTGCGGGCGTATGCCAAGTACCTGCGCCAGGCCGGCTCCACCTTCAGCCAGGACTACATGGAGGACACCCTCCGCAACAACGTCCACACCACCCGGCTGCTCGTCTCGCTCTTCGAGGCCCGGATGTCCCCGGACCGCCAGCGCGCGGGCACCGAGCTCACCGACGGGCTGCTCGAAGAGCTCGACGGGGCGCTCGACCAGGTGGCGTCGCTCGACGAGGACCGCATCCTGCGCTCCTTCCTCACCGTCATCAAGGCGACGCTGCGCACCAACTTCTTCCAGGAGGCGGCGGGCGGCAAGCCGCATTCGTACGTCTCCATGAAGCTGGACCCGCAGGCCATCCCCGACCTGCCCGAGCCGCGCCCGGCGTACGAGATCTGGGTGTACTCGCCGCGCGTCGAGGGCGTGCACCTGCGCTTCGGCAAGGTCGCGCGCGGCGGTCTGCGCTGGTCCGACCGGCGTGAGGACTTCCGTACGGAGATCCTCGGCCTGGTCAAGGCGCAGATGGTGAAGAACACCGTCATCGTGCCGGTGGGCGCGAAGGGCGGCTTCGTCGCCAAGCAGCTGCCCGACCCGTCCGTGGACCGCGACGCCTGGCTCGCGGAGGGCGTCGCCTGCTACAAGACGTTCATCTCGGCGCTGCTCGACATCACCGACAACCTGGTCGCGGGCGAGGTCGTGCCTCCGGCGGAAGTGGTGCGGCACGACGAGGACGACACCTACCTGGTGGTCGCGGCCGACAAGGGCACGGCGACGTTCTCCGACATCGCCAACGAGGTCGCCGAGTCGTACAACTTCTGGCTCGGGGACGCCTTCGCCTCCGGCGGCTCCGCGGGCTACGACCACAAGGGCATGGGCATCACCGCGCGCGGCGCCTGGGAGTCCGTGAAGCGGCACTTCCGCGAGCTGGGCGTGGACACCCAGACCGAGGACTTCACGGTCGTCGGCGTCGGCGACATGTCCGGTGACGTGTTCGGCAACGGCATGCTGCTCTCCGAGCACATCCGCCTGGTCGCGGCCTTCGACCACCGGCACATCTTCATCGACCCGAACCCGGACGCGGCCACCTCCTACGCCGAGCGCCGCCGCCTGTTCGAGCTGCCGCGCTCCAGCTGGGCCGACTACAACAAGGAGCTGCTGTCCCCGGGCGGCGGGATCTTCCCGCGCTCGGCCAAGGCGATCCAGCTCAACGCGCACGTCCGCCAGGCCCTCGGCATCGAGACCGGCGGCGCCAAGATGACCCCGGCCGAGCTGATGCAGGCCATCCTCAAGGCGCCGGTGGACCTGCTGTGGAACGGCGGCATCGGTACGTACGTGAAGGCGAGCGCCGAGTCGCACGCGGACGTCGGCGACAAGGCCAACGACGCGATCCGCGTCAACGGCGCCGACCTGGGCGTGAAGGTCGTCGGCGAGGGCGGCAACCTCGGCCTGACCCAGCTCGGCCGGATCGAGTTCGCCCGCAACGGCGGCCGCATCAACACCGACGCCATCGACAACAGCGCGGGCGTGGACACCTCCGACCACGAGGTGAACATCAAGATCCTGCTGAACGCCGTGGTGCAGGCCGGGGACATGACGGTCAAGCAGCGCAACAAGCTGCTCGCCGAAATGACCGACGAGGTCGGCCAGTTGGTGCTCCGCAACAACTACGCGCAGAACACCGCGCTCGCCAACTCCGTCTTCGAGTCGCCCTCGCTGCTCCACGCCCACCAGCGCTTCATGCGCCGCCTGGGCCGGGAGGGCCAGCTCGACCGGGGCCTGGAGTTCCTGCCCACCGACCGGCAGATCCGGGAACTCCTTAACTCCGGCCGCGGCCTCTCGCAGCCCGAGCTCGCGGTGCTCCTCGCGTACACGAAGATCGTGGCCGCGGACGAGCTGATCCACACGACGCTGCCGGACGACGACTATCTGCGGCGGCTGCTGCACGCGTACTTCCCGAAGGCGCTGCGCGAGAAGTTCCCCGAGCAGGTCGACGGGCACGCGCTGCGCCGCGAGATCATCACGACCGTCCTGGTCAACGACACCGTCAACAGCGGTGGCTCGACCTTCCTGCACCGGCTGCGCGAGGAGACCGGCGCGTCGCTCGAGGAGATCGTGCGCGCGCAGCTCTGCGCCCGCGCGATCTTCGGGCTCGGCGAGGTCTGGGACGCCGTGGAGTCGCTGGACAGCGTCGCGGCCGCCGATGTGCAGACGCGGGTGCGGCTGCACTCCCGCCGGCTCGTCGAGCGCGGCACGCGCTGGCTGCTCAACAACCGGCCGCAGCCGCTGCAGCTCGCCGAGACCGTCGAGTTCTTCGGCGAGGGCGTCGCCCAGGTGTGGACCGAGCTGCCGAAGCTGATGCGCGGCTCGGACCTGGAGTGGTACGAGAACATCCGCGAGGAGCTGACCTCGGCCGGCGTCCCGGACGAGCTGGCCCAGCGGGTCGCCGGGTTCTCCTCGGCCTTCCCGTCGCTCGACATCGTGGCCGTCGCGGACCGCATGGGCAAGGAGCCGCTGGCCGTCGCCGAGATCTACTACGACCTCGCGGACCGGCTGCGGATCACCCAGCTCATGGACCGGATCATCGAGCTGCCGCGGGCCGACCGCTGGCAGTCGATGGCCCGCGCCTCCATCCGCGAGGACCTGTACGCGGCGCACGCCGCGCTGACCGCCGACGTGCTCGCCGTCGGCAACGGCGCGGCCACGCCCGAGCAGCGGTTCAAGGCCTGGGAGGAGAAGAACGCGGCGATCCTGGGCCGGGCCCGGACCACCCTGGAGGAGATCCAGGGCTCCGACGCCTTCGACCTGGCCAACCTGTCGGTGGCCATGCGGACGATGCGGACGCTGCTGCGCACGCATTCGTAAGCCTCGCTCGTTCGTAAGCCTCGCTCGTTGGCTTCGCCTCGTACGTTGTACGTTGCCGGGGGCGCCCCGCACCACATGGTGTGGGGCGCCCCTGTCGGCGTTTTCCGGTGTGTCCGGCGTTTCCGGTCGTGTTCGGGGATACCCGCAGTCTGCGGAATGGGTGATGAGAACGGCCTTATGCTGCCAATTCGGGCATTTGGGCTACGGTAGGTGAGATTGTCTGACGGATGGGTCCGTACGGGTCGGGAAGGGCACAGGGTGAGCCGATGACAGAAGCAAGTCCGTTGGACGCGGCGGAGCGCGCGGTCCGGGTGCTCGGCGCCGGACGGCTGCCCGAGGAGTGGGCCGCCACACCGCTGACCGTCGTGATGCCGACGTACAACGAGGCGGGGAACCTGCCGGGCATGGCCGACGCGCTGCTCGCGCTGCCGCTGCCGGGCCTCAGCCTGCTCGTCGTCGACGACTCCAGCCCCGACGGCACCGGCGACCTCGCCGAGGACTGCGCGCGGCGGCACGAGGAGACGGACGGCCGCCGCCGCATGAGCGTGCTGCACCGCACCGCGAAGGACGGCCTCGGCCGGGCCTACGCGGCCGGGATGGCCAAGGCCGTCGAGGACGGCGCGCACTACGTCCTGCAGATGGACGCCGACGGCAGCCACCCCGTGGAGAAGGTCGCGGAACTGCTCGGCGTCGCGCTCGCCACGGACGCCGGGGTCGTCGTCGGCAGCCGGTACGTCCAGGGCGGCACCCTCTCCGACGCCTGGGGCGCGCACCGCAAGCTCCTCTCCCGCTGGGCCAACGCCTACGCGGGCACCATCCTCGGCACCCGCGTCCGCGACATCACCGGCGGCTTCAACCTGTGGCGGGCCGACGCCGTGCGCGCCGTCGACCTCGCGAGCGTCGACAGCGCGGGCTACAGCTTCCAGGTCGAGATGAAGTACCGCGCGCTGCGGTACGGCTTCGGGGTCGTCGAGGTCCCCATCCACTTCGAGGACCGCACCGTCGGCGAGTCCAAGATGAACCTGATGGTGCAGCTGGAGTCGGTCGCGATGCCGTGGAAGCTGAGGCTGCGGGGCGGGCCGCGGCAGGGTTCCGGTCCGGGGCCGTCTCCTGGTCCGGGGTCAGGTTCGGGGTCGTCCGCATGACGAGCACGCTGCACGAGGCTCCGGCCGCCGCCGTCGCCGGTCCGGCCCCCGCCGCCGGGCTCACCCTGGCGCGGCTGCGCCGCCTGTTCCTGGAGCTCGTCAAGTTCGGCGTCGTCGGCGGCAGCGGCGTCGCCGTCAACCTGGTCGTCTTCAACCTCCTGCTGCACGGCCTGAGTTCGGCCCCCATGACCGCCACGGTCCTGGCGAGCTGTGTCGCCATGAGCACCAACTACCTCGGTTTCCGCTTCTTCGCGTACCGCGACCGCGCGTCCCGCACCAAGCGGCAGATCGCTCTCTTCTTCGTGTTCAGCGGCATCGGCGTGGTCATGGAGAGCCTGCTCTTCTACGCCGCGTACCACGGGGCGGGCCTCAGCGGGCCGCTCGGCTCCAACGTCGCGAAGGCGCAGTCCATCGTGCTCGCGTCCGCGTTCCGCTTCCTGGTGTACCGGACGTGGGTGTTCCAGCACCGTGCCGCTCAGCATGACGTCCGGCGGCCGTGAGCCCGTTTTGACGTCCGGCGGCCGTGAGACCGTTTTGACGCGTGGCGGCCGTGAGCCCGGCTTGACGCGTGGCGGCCGCAGCCGGGACGAGGCCCGCTGGGCGTGGGGGCTCTGGGCGGTGGCGGGCGCCGTCGCCGCGCTGCTCCTCGCCGTGGTCGTCCGCCTCCCCTGGGTCGGTGACCTGGGCATGCACGCGGCGACGATCGAACGCCTCCGCCACGACCCGGTCCACCCCGGCGACCCGCTCGTCGACGCCGACGTACCCAGCCCCTACTACTCGCCGTGGACGGTCCTCCTCGGCTGCCTCGCCAAGGCGACCGGTGTGGGCGCGTTCGGGGTGCTGCGGGTCGCGGCCGTCGTGGGCCTCGCGCTGCTGCTCTCCGGGATCTGGCACTTCGTCCAGGCGCTGACGGACCGCCGGGCCGCCCCGCCCCTGGCCGTGTTGTGTGTGCTGTTCCTGTGGGGCCCGGCGCTGTTCGAGTGGAGCGGGTTCCTCGGCCTCAACTCCCTTGCCCTGACGGTGTCGTATCCGAGTACGTTCGCGCTGGGGCTCTCGTTCCATCTGTGGGCGTGGCTGCGAAAGGCCCTGCGGGCGGGCTCGGGGTGGCCGGTGTTCCTCGGTCTCGGCGTGCTGTGGGCCGTGGTCCTCCTCACCCACCAGTTCACCGGCGTGGTCGCCTCGCTGGGCGCGGCGGCGATGCTGCTCGGCGCGCGACCGTGGCCCCCGCGCCCGGTCCTGCTGCGCCTGGCCGCGGGCCTGGCCCTGGGCCTCGCGGTGCTCGCCGTCTGGCCCTACTACCCCTTCTTCGACCTCTTCGGCGCGGGCGGCGGTGACTTGGAGCAGATCCACCGCGCCCTCTACCGGAACCTCCCCGGCCGCTTCGGTCTGGTCCTCGTGGGCGTGGCCGCGCTGGCTCTGCGGTTCCGGCGGGACCGGCGGGATCCGCTGGTGCTGTTCTTTGCGCTGGGGGTGGTCGTGTTCGCGGTGGGCGGGGTGAGCGGCCACTACTCGTGGGGGCGGGCGCTGCCTGCGGCGTTGTTGCCCGCGCAGGTCGCGGCGGCCGTGGAGGCGGCGGAGGTGGTGCGCGGGGGCGCGACCCGTACTCGTACCCGTGCCCGGCAGGTGTTCGCCGGGGTCCTGGCCCTCGCCCTCGCCGTCGGCGTGTGGACCCAGGCCGGGACGCTCGGCTACGTGCTCCCCACGGGTGCGCTGCCCTCCGCGGTCGCCGCGAAGTACCGGCCGCCGTGGTCCGGCTACCGGTGGATCACCCCGTGGGTGCGGTACGGCGACGTGGTCCTGGCGAAGACGTTCCCGGCCCGGCAGATCCCGGCGTACGGGGCCTACACGGTGGCCCCCGGCTATCCCGACTTCTTCCTCCCGGACGAAGTTGCGCGGGCGGACGCCGTGCGCCGGTACTTCACCCCTGGTACGCCCCGGGACGAGCGGGTGGAGATGCTCCGGCGGTACGGGGTGCGGTGGGTCGTGGCGTATCCCGGGGACGGAGGGCTGCGGGCGGACGACCCCGCGCTGCGGAAGGTGGCGACGGGGCCGCGGGGACAGGGGCTGTACCGGGTGGTGGGGTGAGCGGTGCCCATGTGGACTGCGCGCCGCCGGAACGGCCGTACACTCGGGCTCATGGGTCGCACGAGTTCTATGGGGCAGTGCCCGCACAGGGCGGCCTCAGGACTGCGCCCAGTCGCCGTCGACCCGGTTGTCGCCGTTATCGCCGATACCGCCGTTGACGTCGAGACACCTCAGACCCGGCGTATCGCACTCCACGAGCACGGTTAGCGCTCTTCGCACCGGCTCGCCGCTCCTCCATGCCGCGCGCCGGGCCCCCTTCCCGCGGCCGAGAGCCGCTTCGCCCCTCCCCGCCGGGCGATCTCCCTTCCCGCTCCACGCGTCACCACCACAGCCTTCCGGCCCCCGCCGGTGCTGCCACCTGGCTCCAGCCGCACGACCGGGCCGAGCCACCTCGAAGGGATCACTGTGAAGCTCAGCGAGCTGCTGGCCGGACAGGAACATCAGGTACTCCAGGGTGACCCGAGCAGCACTCCGATCACGGCGGGCGCGACCTTCGACGTCGACCGGGTCACGCCCGGTTCCGTCTTCATCGCCGTGCCCGGACACCGGGAGGGCGGGCCCGGCTCCGTGCCGGCGGCGTTCGCACGCGGCGCCGCCGCCGTGGTCGTCGAAGGGGCGGATCCGGCGCTTCCGGCGATGCCGTGGCCCGCGGACAGGTGCACCGTGCGGGTGCCGGACACCCGACGGGCGGCCGCGGTCGTGGCCTCCCGGTACGTCGGCGAACCGGGGCGGCTGATGGACATGGTGGCGATCACCGGCACCAACGGCAAGACGTCGGTCTCGTACATGGTCGAATCCCTCCTGCGGACTGCCACGGGGGCGAAGGTGGGGGTCATCGGGACGGCCGGCAGCCGGATCGGCGACGAGCCGATCCCGATGCCGCCTTCGGTGCTCACCACGCCGGAGTCGCCCGACCTGCAGTACCTGCTGGGACACATGCGTGACCGGGCGACCGGCAGCGTGGTTCTCGAGGCCACCTCGATGGGGCTGCTGACCCACCGGGTGGACCGGACGTTCATCGACGTCGGGGTGTTCACCAACCTGACGCAGGACCACCTGGACGACCACGGAACGATGGCCGACTACCGGGACGCCAAGCTCCGGCTCTTCCAGGGACTGTGCCGGTACGCGGTGGTCAACGCCGACGACCCCGTGGGCAGGGGGATCGGGGCGATGATGCCGGGCGCGGTGACCACGTACGCCCTGGACGTACCGGCGGACTACCGGGCGACCGGCCTCGCCGTGAGCGCCGAGGGTACGCGGTTCACCCTCCGGCACGGCGGGCGCGCGTACCCGGCGTCGATACCGTTCCCGGGCCGGTACTCGGTGGCCAACGCCCTTGCCGCGCTGGCCTCCTGCCACGTCCTGGGACACGATCTGGACGCCCTCATCGCCGCGCTCGGCCGGATGCCGGCCGTCCCCGGCCGGTTCGAACGCTTCCGGACCCCCGACGGCACCTCCGTGATCGTGGACTACGCCCATTCCCCGGACTCCCTGGACAAGGTCCTGACCACCATCCGCGGCTACACGCACGGCCGGGTGATCACCGTCTTCGGCTGCGGTGGCGACCGGGACACCACGAAGCGGGCCGACATGGGCAGCATCGCCGGAACCCACTCCGACCTGTGCGTCCTGACCTCCGACAACCCCCGCAACGAGGACCCCGAGGCCATCCTCGACCAGATCACGCCCGGCCTCGCCGCGACGGGCACCCCCTTCGAGCGGCTCGCCGACCGCCGCGAAGCGATCGCCTTCGCCCTGTCCGCGGCGGGCCCCCAGGACACCGTCCTCATCGCCGGCAAGGGCAGCGAACCCCACCAGACCGTCCGCGAACAACTGCTCCCGTTCAGCGACATGGCCACGGCGCGCGAACTCGCCCTGGAACAGGCGCCCACCCGCCGCCCCGTGGCCCAGCCCGCCACGACGTGAGCCGCCCTGCGCGCGGCGCGGGCCCTGCGGGCCGGGGCACCTCGGTGGGCCGGGACGCCCCGGCGGGCTCCCGGGTGAGTGAAGCCCGAAGAAGTGGGTAGCGGGCGCCATGTCCGGCTTCGGCTGTTCGGTGGCTTCCAGGGGGCATCGGCCGTTACGGGTGGTCATGATCCGGTCTGATACGGTCAAGTGACCGTTAAGACCGCGTCAAGAACCGGCGAAGGCCGGGGAATGTCGGCGTGGTCCAGTTGCCATGAACCGGGGGGTTCCCATGGTCAAGACGCCTGTTCGCAGGGCGCTGTCCGCTTCGAACCGACGGCTGCGTCGCATCAGTTGACGCGCGGCGCGGGCTGAGGCGCGCTCCGGCTCCGGAGCCGCCAATTCGCTCGCTTCTGTTTACTCTGCCGTACGCCGTTCAGCGGGAAACCCGTCGCCCAAGCCCAACGGGCCCATTCCTGTTGGCTGTTGGCGTGCTCAATTCGTCTTCTCGCCTTCCGGGGCGGCCTCGTGCTGCCCGGACGGAGGCGTCCCCGGCATCCCACACAACGTATGAAAGGTCCTCTGGACGTGAAGTACCAGCACATCGTCGGCGGCTTCGCTGCGGCCGTTACCGCAGGAACCTTCCTCCTCGGGGCGGCCCCGGCCGCCTCCGCCGCCGACGCCGCCCCGGACGAGGCCCCGGTCAAGCCGGTGATCGCCGAGTACAACGGCGAGAAGATCAACCTGGCCGAGTCCTGGGAGGGTGCGAAGGTCTGCACCGAGCTGCCCGGCGGCGAGGCCCGCTGCTACGACAGCGACGCCGAGGCCCAGGCCGACCCCGACCTGCCGAAGCCGAAGGTCCCGGCCGCCCCGGCCGCGCCCACCGCCTACGCCGCCGCCTACCCCTCGAACTGCGCGGTGGACTACTGGTGCCTGTACGAGCACAAGAACGGCGGGGGCCGCCACCTCCAGTTCTTCGACTCGGGCCGGAAGAACCTGGCCGACTGGGGCTTCCGTGACAAGACCAGCTCCATCTACCGGCGCGTGGTGAAGTACCCGCTGGGATACGGCCACGCGACCATGGTCGATTTCCGCTCCGGCCTTCTGCACAACCGGGTACGGAACGTCGGCCAGGGCCTGAACTCGGCGTACCCGAACCTGACGGCGCTGGCCTACCCGGACGGTGGGAACTGGAACGACAAGATGGACGCCTTCGACGTCACGCGCTGACGCCACGTCACATTCCTTGCAAGAAAAGCTTCAAGAGAAGGGGAATTGTCGTGGCTGATGAACAAGTGCGCCGCGCACAGCGGTTTGTGAACACCACCTATGGCGGTGCCATCGGTATGAAACTGAAGGAGGACGGGCGGACAGGCTGGGACGTCATGTACGCCCTCACCCGGGCCCTTCAGTACGAACTGGGGATATCGGCGCTGTCGAACAGCTTCGGGCCCACCACCCTGAACACGCTGACGTCGAAGTACCCGAAGATGAACGCGTCCACCGTGCCGTCGGCGAACTTCGCCCGCATCATCCAGTCCGCCCTGTACTGCAAGGGCTACGACGGCGGCGACATCGACGGCAAGTACAACTCGCGGGTCCAGTCGTCGATCGCCAAGCTCAAGGCCGACATGGGCGTCGACCACGCCTTCCCCGGCGGCGACTTGACGCCGAAGGTGTTCAAGGGCCTCCTCAACATGGACGCCTACGTCACCGTCAATTCCGGTTCGTCGGCGATCCGCGACGTACAGCAGTGGCTGAACGGCCGTTACGTACAGCGCAAGGACTTCTACATCATCCCGTGCGACGGTCACAATTCGCGGGACGTCTCGAAATCCATGCTGCTCGCCATTCAGTACGAGCTGGGCATGGCCGACGGGACCGCCAATGGCGTCTTCGGGCCCGGTACGCAATCGGGATTGCGGAGCCACACCGTGACGCTGCAGTCGCGGGGCACCTGGGTCTCGCTGTTCTCCGCCGCCATGATTCTCAACAAGCGCCCGGTCACGTTCGGCGGGACGTTCAACGGCGCGCTCGCGGACGCGGTCCGCGCCTTCCAGTCGTTCGTCAAGCTTCCGGTGACCGGCAACGGCGACTTCCAGACCTGGGCGTCGCTGCTCGTCTCCTACGGCGACCAGTCGCGTAAGGGCGAGGCCTGCGACGGCGTCACGAAGATCACCCCGGCGCGGGCCGCGGCGCTGAAGGCGGAGGGCGTCAAGTACGTCGGCCGCTACCTCATCAACCCGAGCACAACGGACCTGCCGGAGAAGGAGATTCAGCCCGGGGAACTGCAGACGATCGCGGAGAGCGGCCTGCGCTGCTTTCCCATCTACCAGACCTACGGCCGTGACGCCGAAGGCTTCAATTACCCCTCCGGGAACGCCGCCGGATTCGCCGCGGTCACCGCCGCCCAGGAACACGGGTTCAAGACCGGCACGCGGATCTTCTTCGCCGTCGACTTCGACGCCCTCGACCACCAGGTCACCTCCAACGTCCTGCCCTATTTCAAGGGCATCGAGGACGCCATGGCGGTGTCCGGGAATCCGTACAAGGTCGGTGTGTACGGGCCGCGCAACGTCTGTACGCGGGTCGGCGAGGCCGGGCATTCGACGGCGAGCTTCGTGTCGGACATGTCCTCCGGGTTCTCCGGGAACTACGGATATCCGCTGCCCGCCGACTGGGCCTACGACCAGATCGTGACCCGCTGGGTCGGCTCCGGCGACGGCCGCATCAACGTCGACATCAATATCGCGTCCGGCCGCGACACCGGCCAGAACTCGTTCAACAAGCCGCGCCGCAACAACGCGCCCGACGTCGCCTTCGACGACGGTTTCCTGCTCGCGCTGCACGACGACATCGACAAGTACATGCAGTCGATCGGCTTCGCGAGCGACGGCGGCAACCGGATCTTCTCCCACAAGGAGTGCTTCGAGACGATCCTCTCCAACGACGACATCGTCACGGAGGCCTCGAAGACCCTCAAGATGCGCAAGGCGCTGATCCAGACGTCCACGTACTGGGAAATGCGCCACTACGACCTCATCGACGTGGGCGTCGACGCCGCCGTGAAGTACTACCACACGGGTGTCGGCGGCGGCATGACGCCGAAGCGGGACTCGTCCACGGGCATCGCGCAGATCAGTGGCGACGTCGGCATCCGCGCCTGGAACCACTGCATCAAGAAGGGCTACGCCACCGGAAAGACCCTCGACCCCGCCAAGGACGCGGACATCTGGTGGATGTGGCAGAAGGTGAACAAGGACAACCCCTTCAGCCTCAAGACCGTGTCCCTGATCCATATGTGGGGCGTCGACGGAAAGCCCGGCGGCAACAACCCGCCCAAGGGCGAGACCACTTTGCGCTCCATGCGGTGGGACTACACGGAGAAGGAGATCTTCGAGGTGCTCCGCCGCTATCAGGGATGGGGGAAAGAAGCGGAGGAGCACGCCACCAAGCGCATGGCCCTTTACCAGATCTTCGAGAAGTACAACGGCATCATCCGGAACAACAAGTGAGTGCTGGGTCGGCCGTGGCCGCCGATTCCTTTGCCGGGCACGACCCCGTCACTCTCTTCGGCATCGTCCTGGCCGGCCTCGTGGTCGCCGCCGCGCTCGGGCTGTACGGCCTTCGCGGTCTTTACGGCTTCACGCCGTTGGCGCGGCGTGGCGGGCGGCCGCTGCCGCGGTCGGACAGGGGGCGCGCCTTCCGGTACGTCGCGGCCCTCGCCGCCGCTGCCGCCCTCGCCGTGTACGTCTGGGGCGGCGCCCACCTCATGGCTCTCGACGAGACGGGGCGCGACCAGGCGTGCAAGGGCGCGGTGGGCGCGGAGCGCGCGGGGGACGTCGACGGGTACCGGCCGAGCTATGTGCCCCTGCGGCTCGGGTGCCATGTCGCGGGCGACGGCACGTACTTCGTCGGTGTTCCCGGATACGTCAATCCGGCGGTCCTCGGGCTCGGCGTTGCCGCCGTTGGCCTCGCCATTTTTGCGGCGTTCGAGTCGGAACGCCGTGCCAGAGACAACTCTCAGATCGACAACTCTCAGAGAGACAACTCCCAGAAGGAGAGCTTCAGTTGAATGCTCCGGATATAGCGCGCCGTACCGTGCTTGCTCGTAGCGTCGTTATTACGGGTGCCGCCGTTGCGGCCTCCCTTCCTGCTTCGCAGTTCCTCGCTTCTCCCGCCTACGCGGCCGTTCCCGAGGAGGTGAAGGCCGCCGTGCGGCGGGCCCAGGAACGGCAGAAGCGGGTGCGTACGGGGAAGCCCTCGCTCAACGGCTGGGAGATGGAGCGGGTCGCGGACGACGGGGGCTCCGTCTTCACCCGGCCCGTGCCCGGGACGCCGCTCGGCGGGATCGCGGTCCGCATGGGGGACGTCGAAGCCGTGCTCGTGCATGTGGTGCGCCGCTTCCACTACGAAGTCGACGAGCTTCGTAAGGGGGACGTGGTGGGGTGGCTCTCCCCGGGCAGCGTGCGGAAGGGGCTCGCCGAGTCCAATCTGGCGTCCGGGACCGCGGTGCGGATTCGGCCCGGGCACTACCCCGTTGGCGTGCGCGGTGGGTTCTTTCCGCAGCAGGAGCTTGTGATTCGGGATGTTCTTGCCGAGCTTGGTGGGGTTGTTCGGTGGGGAGGCGACGACCGCAAGGTGGATGAGGCGTTGTTCTACGTCGATGTTGCGCCCGGGGATGGGCGGTTGGCGGAGGTTGCCGGGAGGCTTCGGGGGTGGCGGGACGAAGCCGGGCAGGGGGCCGGGGGGTCTGTTGATGTGACCTCCCGTACGCGGAGGAGTGCGGCCAAGGCCATGGAGCGGAGGCAGGGGGCGTAGGGCCCTGTGGGGCTTTCCCCAGTCCCACCCCTTCCCGCTGCATCGATTGGCGGCTCCGCCGCGGGCAGGGACGCTGCGCCCCCTGGGCCCCAGCGGGTGGGTGTCCCGGGCGGGTGGGACGGGCCTCCGCCGATCGCCGCTTCGCGGCTCGTCCTCAAGCGCCGGGCGGGCTGAATATGGGTGGGCTATGGAGTCCCGCCGGACAGGCTGGAAGGGCGGGCGGGTGGGGTGTGCAGTGCTCGTCAAGGGCGGGTGGGTGGGGTGTGCAGTGCTCGTCGGACTTGGCCTGCCCGGCGGGCTACCGGGCGGATCACGTGTCTCGTTACGCCCACCGGGGTCCAGCGGAGCTGTAGGCGGCCCGCGCCCCTGCCCTCCGGTTCTGCTGTCACCTTGTGGGGGGTCGTGCCGGAGCGGTAGGGGACTCGGGCCGTCAGGCGGGGGAAGGCCAGGGGTGCCAGGAGCAGGCCGCTGTTGCGGAGGTGGCCCTCGGTGAGCTGGATCAAGGGGTGGCGTACGCCCTCGAAGCCGTTCGGGGGGATCGGGGCCGCCGTCAGGTCCAGGGTGACCCGGCCCTCGAACACGCCGGGGCGGACCGGGTCCAGGCGGAAGCGGGTCGTCATCCGGCGGCGGCCGGGCGCCACGACCAGGCTCGCCACCTGGGGGCCCACGGGGAGGCGGAGACCGGGGTCGTATGTCCGGATGTGGAGGGTCAGTGCCACGCCCTCCGACGACCGGTCGATGCGCGTGATCTCGTGGCGGAACTGGGCGCTGGAGAACGGGCGTGAGTCCAGGCCGAGTTCGGTGAGGTCCAGCTCCCGGCGGGCGATCACCCCTTCCGGGACCCGTGCGCCCCAGTACAGCCGCCCCGCCCCGTCCACCGACACCTCGCGCGGAGCCACCCCGTGGCCGAGCCCCCGCGCCGCCACCTGCGCCTCCGTCAGCCGCCCGTCCCGCACCAGTTGCAGCACCACCCGCTCCGCGCGCGGCAGCCGCTCGTACGCCCCCTCCGCGAGCCCCGCCAGATACGGGTTCACGATGTCCGCGAAGCCCCGCACCCACTCCTCGTCCCGGAACGGCAGATCCCCCGCGTACATCCGGAAGTCGTGCTTGAGGAACTTGTAGTCCTTGGCTTCCTGCACGTCCGCGTGGCCGCTCTCCGCGAGGAACGCGTCGATCAGGCCCTGCACGTGCACCCGGTCCCGCACATTGCTCAGCTTGTGCCGCTGGTTGGAGATCGACGCCGCGTCCGCCGCGCCGTACGGCTCTATGTACCAGCGGTACACCGGCTCCGGGATCACCGTGAACGCCTTCGCCAGGCAGTACGCCTGCGCCGAGAACAGCTGGTCCTCGTAGTGGATGCCCTCGGGGAAGCGCAGCGCGTTCCGGTCCAGGAACGACTTGCGGTACATCTTGCTCGTCGACAAGTGCTCGAAGAGCAGCCCCGGTTCGGCCTCGATGCCCGCCACCGTGCGGCGCTCCGCGACCAGGTGCGGCATCCACGTCGAGGTGCGGCCGGTGTCCACGCGCACCCGCTCCACCGCGCCCATCACGAAGTCGACCTCCGCCTCGGCGTGTGCCGCGAGGAGCAACTCCACCGCCCGCTCCGGGAGTTCGTCGTCGCTGTCCAGGAACATCAGGAACGGGGCGCGCGCGATGTCGACGGCGCGGTTGCGCGGCACGCTGCAGCCGCCGCTGTTCTCGGGCAGCCGGAGGTACGTCACACGGTCGTCCCGCGCCGCCAGCTCCCGTGCCACGCGCGGCGTCTCGTCCGTCGAGTGGTCGTCGCTGATGACGATCTCGATGTTCGTGTGCGTCTGGGCGAGCAGCGACGCCACCGCGCGCGGCAGCCGCTCGGCGTCGTTGTAGACGATCACGGTGATGGTCACGTCGGGCACGCGGAGTGCGCCGGGTGCGGTGGTCATTGGGCCGCCTCCTCCGGGGTCGGGGCCGGGGTCCGTTCGTCGACGGGCGTCACCGGCGGCAGCGCCTCCTCGCTCTCGCCGAGGAACACGCGGCGTACCACCCGCTCCGCCGCCCGCCCGTCGTCGAACTCGCAGAACCGCCGCCGGAACGCCGCCCGCGCCTTCGCCGCCGTCTCGTCCCGCCACGCGTCGGACGTGAGGATCTGCGTCAACTCCTCCTGGGTGTGCGCCACTTGGCCGGGCGGCTCGGCCAGCAGGTCGAAGTAGACGCCGCGCGTCTTCGCGTACGTCTCCCAGTCGTCGGCGTAGATGACGATCGGGCGGTCCAGATTGGCGTAGTCGAACATGATGGAGGAGTAGTCCGTGATCAGCGCGTCCGCGGCGAGCGCCAGGTCCTCGACCGGGTCGTACGTCGAGACGTCGATGACGCGGCCGGCCCGGCGCAGGCTCGTCAGCGGGGACGCCGTGCCGCCGTAGAAGTAGTGGCCGCGGACAAGGAGCACCGTGTCCTCGCCGAGCCGGTCGGCGAGCGCCGCCAGGTCCAGGCGGGGTGTCCAGGTGGCCTCGTAGTCGCGGTGCGTGGGGGCGTAGAGGAGAGCGCGCTTCCCGGGTGCGATGCCGAGGCGTTCGCGGACCGCCCGCACGTCCGCGGCCGTCGCCGTGTAGTACACGTCGTTGCGCGGGTAGCCGTGGTCCAGCTCCACGTACCGCGACTGGTAGGCGCGCTGCCACATCTGTGTGGAGTGGCTGTTGGACGAGACGCTGTAGTCCCAGCGGTCGACGCGTGCGAGGAGGTCGTAGAAGTTCAGGCCCTTCGCCGCGGCCGGGTAGTCGAGCTGGTCCAGGCCCATGCGTTTGAGGGGCGTGCCGTGGTGGGTCTGGACGTGCACGGCGTCCGGGCGTTTTACGATCGCGTTGGGGAAGTTGGCGTTGTTCACCAGGTATTTCGCGGTCGCGAGGACCCGCCAGTAGCGGCGCGTGCCGGGGACCACGTGGTCCGTGCCGGGCGGCAGCAGCGGTACGTTCTCGGCCGTGACGATCCACACCGGGTGGATGTGCGGGGCGAGTTCGGCGAGCTTCGCGGCGATCGCGGCCGGGTTGCAGGCGACGCCCCGGTCCCAGTACGCGGAGAACACGGCCAGGTCGGGGTCGACGGGGCGGCGCAGGTCCCGGTGGTAGCGGACGTCGCGCACCTTCCGGCCCAGCGCCCCGCGGCCCGCCCCGACGGCCGACCGCACCTTGCGGCGCCGCTGGTTGGCCGCCTGGAACGCGCGGTACTTCGCGTACGCGTTCTCCTCCAGGAGGCGGCGGCGCACGCCCTCCCAGCCGCCGGGGTGCCGGTGGCCGGGCGGGCGGAAGGCGACCGCCGCCCACGAGGCCCGGCGGAAGAACTCCCGGGCCGCCGCCTCGGGCAGCCGGTCGCGGGCGATGATCCGCAGGCTCGCGGTCACCATCGCCGTGTAGAGCACGGCACGGGGGCCCGGGCCCGCGTCCCGCTCGGCGGCCAGGCGCAGCAGCCGCTCGTACGTGTCGAGCAGCGCGAAGCGGTCGTCGGCGGTGACGGGCGGCAGGCTCGCCGCACGCAACTGCCGTTCCTCCAGGGCGACTTGGTCGTGCGCGGCGACGCGGTCGGCGGTCAGGAGGAGTGCGTACGCCGTGAACAGCTCGTCGTCCGCGGTGAGTTGCTCCTCGTGCGCCCGCCAGAAGGCGGTCCGTACGACACGGGTCCCGAGCAGCGGTGTGACCTTCAGGAGGTCCGGGCAGTCTGCGAGCGGTACGGCGCGGCGGCCCGGCTTGGCCAGGAACCGGCCGTCGGGGCTCGCCGCACCCGCGCGGCGCCAGGTGGAGCGGACGTGATCGGTGAGCAGTACGTCCACGGTGTCGTCCAGCGCGGCCGCGCGCTCGGCGGCCGCGCGTGCCGCGAGCGCGGGCACGCCGTCCTTGCTGTGCACGAACTGCAGCCAGCGGCCCGTGGCCCGCGCCGCGCCCGCCGCGCGGGCCGCCGCGTCCGGGGTGCCGTCGGGCAGCGGGACCACTGTGACGTACGGGTGACGGGCGGCGGCTTCCTGGGCGGAGGTGCCGACGGCCGCGAGGACGACATCGACCGCGGGGGCGGCGTCCGCCAGCTCCGCCAGGGTCCCGGGGAGATGCCCCTGCACATTGCGGCCGTACAGGACGACGCTCAGGTCCGGCATCCGTGGCCCGCCTCTCTCGTCCGTCTGGTGTAAACGCTCCCATAGTGTATGGATCTGCGTATTGATGCGACAAAAGGGGCGCCGTTAGCGGGCAGTGAACCGCTCGTACTCCTTCATGACCTCCGCCGTCGGCCCGTCCATCCGCAGCTCGCCGCGCTCCAGCCACAGCACGCGGTCGCAGGTGTCGCGGATCGACTTGTTGTTGTGGCTCACCAGGAAGACCGTGCCGGCGCGCTCGCGCAGCTCGCGGATGCGGGCCTCCGAACGCTTCTGGAAGGAGCGGTCGCCGGTGGCCAGGGCCTCGTCGATGAGGAGTACGTCGTGGTCCTTGGCCGAGCCGATGGAGAACCGGAGACGGGCCGCCATGCCCGAGGAGTACGTGCGCATCGGCAGCGAGATGAAGTCGCCCTTGTCGTTGATCCCGGAGAAGTCGACGATCTCCTGGTAGCGCTCGCGGACCTGTGCGCGGGACATGCCCATGGCGAGGCCACCGAGGTGGATGTTGCGCTCGCCGGTGAGGTCGTTCATCAGGGCCGCGTTGACGCCGAGCAGGGAGGGCTGGCCGTCGGTGTAGATGTGCCCGCGCTCGACGGGGAGCAGCCCGGCGACCGCCTTGAGCAGGGTGGACTTGCCCGAGCCGTTGGTGCCGATGAGGCCGATGGCCTCGCCGCGGTAGGCGGTGAAGGAGACGTTCCGGACGGCGTGGACCGTGCGTACGCCGCGCTCATCGCCGCCCCCGCCCTTGCGGCGGCGCAGGATGCGGCCCAGCGCGGCGGTGGCGGCGCCGCGGCCGGAGGTGGCCGCGCCGTGGACGCGGTAGACGATGTCGACGCGGTCGGCGACGACGGTGGGGATGGGGGCGGCGGCCGTCGCGGCCTGGGGGGCGTCTGCCTTCGCGGGGGCGCCCTTCGGGGCCTGGGCGGCCTCCGGGTCCGGGGCGGCCGCCGCCTTCGCAGGGGCGGACTTCGCGCCCGGGGGGTCGGTCTTCGTCAGGGTGTCAGCCACGTCCGTACGTCTCCTCTGCCTTCCAGAAGTAGATGAACCCGCCGACCCCGGCGAGCAGCGCCCAGCCCGCGGCCCACGCCCACACGTGCGCGGGGAGCTGGCCCGCCTGGAAGCTGTCGATGAGGGCGAAGCGCATCAGGTCGATGTAGACGGCGGCCGGGTTGGCCTCCAGGAGCACGGTCACCGCGTGCGGCAGGTGGTGGTCCTTGAGGACCGCGTCGATGCTCCACATCACCCCGGACACGTACATCCACGTCCGCAGCACGAACGGCATGAGCTGCGCGATGTCCGGCGTCTGCGAGCCGAGCCGGGCCATGACCAGCGCGAGACCGGCGTTGAAGGTGAACTGCAGCGCGAGCGCCGGGACCGCGAGCAGCCAGGACGCGGTGGGCGGCACGCCGAAGGCGAGCAGGATCACGACCAGCGCGCACAGCGAGAACAGCAGCTGCTGGAGCTGTTGCAGGCAGTACGACAGGGGGAGTGAGGCGCGCGGGAAGTGCAGGGCGCGGACCAGGCCGAGGCTGCCGGAGACGGCCCGGGTGCCCGCCATCACCGACTGCTGCGTGAACGTGAACACGAAGACGCCGGTGACCAGGAACGGGACGTAGTCCGGCACGCCGCGCTTGGTGTTCATCAGCACGCCGAAGATGAAGTAGTACACGGCCGCGTTCAGCAGCGGCGTCATGATCTGCCAGAGCTGGCCGAGCTTCGCCTGGCTGTACTGGGCGGTGAGCTTGGCGGTGGCGAACGCGGTGATGAAGTGGCGGCGGGCCCAGAGCTGGCGTACGTAGGCGGGGAGGGGCGGCCGGGCGCCGCTGACGGTCAGGCCGTGGCGGGCGGCGAGGGCTGCCGGATCCAGAGGGCCCGCGGGGGTCTCCGGGGGAGCGGGGGGTGCCGCCGTCTTGGGCGGTGTGTGGAGGACCTGGCTCACATCCGCTGCTTTCGCTCGGGGACGTTCGGGGCGCTCGGGGAGGCTCGGGGCCGCCGTTACGTCGGGACGGGACCGTTTCGTCGTAACGGCGACAGTAGGGCGTCGCGACGTCGGGACGCAACCGTTTCGTCGTGACGCCCTATGCTGTCCGTATGACGACGAGCGACGGGGACGCGGGCCGCACCGCCCGCCAGCAGGGCAAAAGGGCACCGGCCGGGGCCGCCGTGCTCCGTGAGGATGTGACCGAGGCCATCCGGACGGCCGTCTTCGAGGAACTCGCGGCCGTCGGCTACGCGCGCATGTCGATCGAGGGCATCGCGCGCCGCGCGGGCGTCGGCAAGACGGCCGTCTACCGGCGATGGCGCTCCAAGCTGCACCTCGTCCTCGACCTGGTCTCGGCCCTCGCGGTCCAGGGCCTGCCGACGCCGGACACGGGCTCGCTGGAGGGCGACCTGCGGCTGCTGTACGAGGTGACGGCCCGCGCCCTGCGTCACCCCGTCGCGTCCCAGGTCATCCCCGACCTGCAGGCGGAGGCGGCGCGCAATCCCGAGATCGAGGCGGCCCTGCAGAAGGCGCTGCGCGAGGGGCAGCACGGCGTGGCGAGCGGCATCGTCGCGCAGGCGGTGGCGCGGGGCGAGCTGCGCGAAGGCCTGGGCAAGGGGGACGAGGAGCTGGCCCTCGACCTGATGTCGGGGCCGCTGTACTGGCGGGCGGTGGTGGTGCGGGGCGAGCTGCCCAAGGGCTACCTGGGCGCGCTGGCCACGGCGACGGCGGCGGCGCTCAAGGCGCTGTGAGCGTCGGCCCGGCTCTGGTGTAGCGCGCTACACCCCCGGTTCGGGAGACCGCCCCCTCGATGCGCGGCCGCCGACACGGCACAGTCGATCAGGTACAGCAGCGTTCCCCCGCCTCCCGCTTCCCGAAAGGTCCCCTCATGAAGGCCCTCCTCTGGTTCGTGCTCGCCGTCGCCGTCGTCGTCAATGCCTTCAGCAGCTTCACGCTCGACGGGGCGGCAGAGATCGCCGTGAGCGTCACCACGGGTGTCGCCGTCATCGGCTCGATCACCGCGCTGGTCCTGACCCGCGAGAAGCACTCCTGAACATGCGCCCGCCGACGAGCACGCGAGAGACGGCCCGATGAGCATGCGAGAGACGCTGGACCGGGCCGATCGCGCCTCCATGCAGCTGCTCATGGGCGCGGGGATGGCCCTCGTCTCGTACGTCTTCGTCGGCGTCCTGATGTTCACCGCCGTCGCGTCGGTCATCGTGATCGGCCTGGGCGTGCTGCCCGAGACGGTCCTGCTGCTGCGCCGGATGGCCGGGTTCAAGCGGCGGCAGGTGGGCCGGTGGTCGGGGACGGAGATCCCCGAGGCGTACACGCCGCTGACCGGCTCGCTCGTCGAGCGGGTGCGCAAGGCGGTCCGGGATCCCGGTACGTACCGCGACCTGCGGTGGTTCGCCGTCCAGATCGTCTACGGCCTGGCGCTGCTGTACGCGGCGCTGCCGCTGTGGGTGATCGGCGTGCTGGTCGACGGGGTGTGGTGCGGGCTGCTCGGCCGCAGGGCCGTCGTGCTCCCGCTGATCGAGCGCCTCGCCGACCTGGACACGCGCTGGTCGCGGGCGCTGCTCAAGCCGTCGCCGGAGGCCGAGCGGAACGCCGAACTGGCGGAGCGGGTCGAGGAGTTGACCCTGACGAGGGCGGGCGCGGTGGCGGCGCACGGCGCCGAACTGCGCCGGATCGAGCGGGACCTGCACGACGGTACGCAGGCCCGCCTCGTCGCCCTGTCCATGCGGGTGGGCCTGGCCAGGCGGGCATACGACAATGCCGACAAGGACGTCACGGACCCCGAAGCGATCCGCAAGCTCCTCGCGGACGCGCAGGACCAGGCCGAGGAGGCCCTGACCGAGCTGCGGCACGTCGTCCGCGGCATCCACCCGCCGATCCTGACGGACCGCGGACTCGTCGGCGCCGTACGGGCGCTGGCCGCGAGCAGTGGCCTGGAGGTGTCCGTGCGGGACGACGGCGTGGAGGACGGGCCGCGCGCGCCCGCCGCCGTGGAGGCCGCGGCGTACTTCGTGGTCGCCGAGGCCCTGACGAACGCGACGAAGCACAGCGGGGCGCGGCGGGCGACGGTGGAACTCGCCCGCGGGGCCGCCGGACTGAGGATTTCGGTACGGGACGAGGGGCGGGGCGGCGCCGACGAGTCGGACGGCAGCGGGCTGCTCGGCATGCGGCGCCGGGTCGCGGCGCTTGACGGCACCATGGACGTGGTCAGCCCCGCCGGGGGGCCGACCGAGATCGGAGTGGAGCTGCCGTGCGTGTGGTGATCGCGGAGGACAACGCGTTGCTGAGGGAGGGGATGGTGCTGCTCCTCACGTCCGTGGGCCACGAGGTGGCGGCGGTCGCGGCCACCGGCCCCGAGGTGCTTCCGGCCCTCCTGGAGCACCGACCCGACGTGGCCGTCCTCGACGTCCGGATGCCGCCCGGCTTCCGCGACGAGGGCCTGCGCGCCGCCCTCGCGGCCCGCGAACAGATCCCCGACCTGCCGGTCCTCGTCCTCTCCCAGTACGTCGAGGAGACGTACGCGGCCGAACTCCTCGGCGGCGGCGCGGGCGGCGTCGGCTATCTCCTCAAGGACCGCGTCGGCCGCGTCGACCAGTTCCTCGACGCCCTCGAACGCGTCGCCGCCGGCGGCACCGCCCTCGACCCCGAGGTCGTCACCGAACTCCTCACCCGCCGCGCCGACGACCCCCTCGACTCCCTCACGCCCCGCGAGCGCGAGGTCCTCCACCTCATGGCCGAGGGCCGCGACAACGCCACCATCGCCACCACCCTGGTCGTCTCCGACCGCGCCGTCAGCAAGCACATCGGGAATGTGTTCCTGAAGCTGGGCCTGCCGCCGAGCGACAGCGGGCACCGGCGGGTGCTCGCGGTCCTTGCCTACCTGAACAAGGCCTAGCGCCGGGCGCCGCCGATGTCCTTGGGGGATCGGCGACGCCCGGACAATGGTTCCAGTGTGGCGGTCAGGAGCAGGGCTCGTAGAAGTGCTTCCAACCGTCGGTGGGCATGGTGGGCGGCTCGCCCGGAGTGCCGAACTCCCCGTACTTCTGCTCCAGTTCGTAGTCGAAGTCCCCCGGGCCGGTGCCCGGCTTCGACACGCGCACGGACCGCTCCAGTACCCCGTCACCGGCGTTGTTGAGGATCGCGAGGTCCGGGTACGCGTCGTCGCCGTAGTTGGCGATCCGGAGCTGCTTGGCCTCGCCGTGGTCGCCGATGTCGGAGTGCCGGGCGGTGGCGGAGCCCAGGTCCGACCGCTTGAGCGGGCCGGGGCGGTACTGCGAGACGCGCGCCGTCGACGGGTCGTCACCGCCGGACGGCTTGACGATGTTGACGACCATGTCCAGCGTGCCGTCGTTCCGGAAATCGGCGACGGCGGCGGTCGCGACCTCTCCACTCCTCGTACCGAGAAGCTTGGTGACGTCGTGCTTGGTGCCGAACGAGCCGCCCGACGTCCCCCACTGGACGGTCATCTTGGTGCCGGTGTGCCCAGGGTTGACGATCTTGTCCGGGCGGCCGTCACCGTCGAGATCGCCGACCAGCGTCGTGGCACCGGCCAGGCACGGGGCCGCCGCGGCGGCCTTGCCGGACGGTCCCGCGCCGCCCGAGGCCGACGGCCCGGCCGCGCTCGCCTGGTAACCGGAAACCGTCAGAGTCAGGGCGACAGCCGCTATCGGCGCGGCGATCAGCCGTGAACGCTTGCGAAGCATCTACGAACTCCTCACGTCTTTGCTGCTGGGCCGTTGAGCCCGCCTCCAGCCTGTGGGGTGATTCGTCCAAATCGCCAAGACCACCGGGAAGTTCGGGACGCTGGAACGCGGAAGCGGCCTCTGACCAGGGGGAACGCAGGCCGCCTGGAACGCGCGGGTGGGACGCGCCGACCCTCACCCCGAGCCTCACGCCGCCCCTCACGCCGTCGGATACCGCCCCCGCAGCACCCGCCACACCGGCGGCACCGTCCCCGCCAGGGTCGTGGCCGCGATCACCGTGACGATCAGGATCGCCTGGGCGGGCGGGAGGTAGGGGAGGGTGCCCGTGAAGGCGAGGCTGAAGGCGAGGAGGGGGATCAGGGCCACCGCGATGCCTACTGTCAGGCCCGTGAGGGCTATCGCCACTGCCTCCGTGTGGAGCATGCGGTGGAGTTGGCCGCGGGCCGCGCCCGCCCTGCGCAGGAGGGTGAGTTCGGGGCGGCGGCCCACCGCGATCAGGGTGAGGGTGCTGAGGACGGCGATGACCGTGAAGGCGCCGATCGCCCCGACCGCCGCCCCGGTGACCACTTCGCCCAGGGCCTGGTCCTCCGGTTCTACGTGGGTCGCGTTCCGTACGGCGTCGGCGTCCCCGTCCACGTGGGTGCCGGGGACCGCCGTGCTCACCGCGTGCGCTGTGCGTGGTGAGTCGTCCGTCGCCACCAGGACTTGGGCTGGCCCCGTGCCGGACGTGTGCCGCAGGATCTCGTCCCGCGAGAGGAGGAAGTCGCCCGCGCCCAGACCTCGTTCGTAGACCGCGATCACACGCAGGCGGCCGGGTGCGCCGTCGCCGAAGCGGAGTGTCACCGTCGAGCCGGGCTTCGCGTCGAGGGCGCGGGCGCGGTCGGCGGAGAGGGCGACGCGGCCGGGGCGGAGGTCGGCCAGGGTGCCCTCGCGGACGTCCGGGTCGAGGGTGCGGGTGACGTGGTCCGGGGTGACGCCGAGGACCGGGAGGCGCTCCAACCGCGGTTCTCCCGCCTCCTTGCGGGCCAGGATCACCGTGCTGTGGACGATCTCCGTCGCTCCGGTCACGCCGGGCACGGAGCGGATTCGTTCCAGTGCGCCTTGCGGCAGCCCGCCGTCCGCCCGGACCACCAGGTCCGCCCGGGTCACCTCCCGCGCCTGCGTCTCCGCCTCGTGCGTGAGCGTCGCGCCCGCCGCGAGCTGGACCACGGCGAACGCGGTGACCAGGACGATGGGGGTGATCGCCGCGCCCAGGCGGGGCGCGGACGCCGTGCAGTTGGCGGCCGCCAGGCGTCCGCCCGGGCCGCCGAAGCGGCGCATGGGGGTGCCCAGCACACGCATCGCGCCTGTCGCGATCCACGGGCCGAGCAGCGCGCACGCGATCACCATCAGGACCGCCGCCGCACTCGCCGCCGCCGCGGCCGCCTGGCCGTGTTGGAGCGTCGCCGTCCCCGCGGAGGTGACGCCGAGGCCGAGCAGGACCAGGCCCGTGATCCGGCGCGGCGCCCCCGGCGGGGACTCGCGGAGTGCCTCCGCCGGTCGCACCTTCGCCGTGCGCCCGCAGGCGATCAGGGCCGAGAGGCGGGCGACGAGGACGGTGATGCCTGCGGTGAGGAGGGGAGCCGTCAACAGCCAGGGCGGGAAGGGTAGTTCCAGGCCGGTGGGCAGGGCTCCGCGTGCGTCCAGGAGTGCGCGCAGCGCCACGTACGACGGTACGGCCAGGACGGCGCCCAGCGCCGACGCCGCCACCGCGACCCGCCCCACCTCACGGCCCACCGCGCCCCGGAGCTGCCGGGGCGTCGCCCCCACCGCCCGCAACAGGCCCAGCTCGTGGGCGCGTTGGCGCAGGGCCTGTACGACCGTCGACGACACGACGAGGACCGCGATCAGGACCACCGTCGCGGCGACCGCCCCGAGGATCTCCAGCATGGTCGTGCGCGCGGGCGCCGCCGCCAGGTGCTCGGCGGCGCCCCGCCCGTCCCCGGCGAGCACCCGCAGCCCGGCCGCGTCACCCTCCGCCCGCGCCCCCGCCCCGCGCAGCCCGGCCGCGTCCACCGCGTCCCGCACCCGCCCGTACAGCTCGCCCGCGCCCACACCCTCCTCGGCCACGACCCCGATCGCGTCGACCGTGCCCGCGTGCCCGGCAAGCCGCCGCGCCTGCTCGCCGGTGAAGTACACGGCCGCACGCGGCCCGTCGGCCACCCCCACCACCCGGTACGACGCGTCCACGCCGCCCACCCGCAGCGTCACTCGCTCTCCGGCGCGAGCCCGGCCCGCGCCCACGACGACCTCGCCCGCGCGCTGCGGGGCCCGGCCCTCACGGACCGCGTACGGCGCCAACTCGGCCGCGTCCCAAGGGCGTCCGGTGGCCGACTCGCCCCGGAAGCCCACCGGGAACACCCGGTCGGCGACGGCGGCCCTGACCCCCGACACCTTCCGCACCACGTCCAGCGTCCGCTCCGGCACCCGCACCCGCTCCGTCAGGCCCGCTGTTGCCGTCTCCGGCTCCGAGCCCCACGGCTTCGCGGTGTAACGGGTGTTCTGGTCGCCCGCGACGACCAGGTCGGCCGCCGCGTACCGCTCCACGCGCGCGTGCCCGAGCGCCGCCGACGTCACGGCCAGCGCGAAGGCGCCGAGCAGGGCGGAGGTCAGGACGAGCGCGGCGAAGACGGCGGCCCAGGCCTTGCGGTGGGTACGCGCCGCGCGGGTCGCGAGGAACGCGGTGACCTTTGTACGGGTCCGGGGTGCGGCTTTGCCGGAGGGCTCGGGTGGGTGGTCTTGCCCGGGGCGCTTGGACGTGCCGGGGTGGGACGGGCCACCGCCGATCGGCGCTTCGCGCCTCGTCCTCAATCGCCGGACGGGCTTTCTACCGTCCTGCGTGCGGTCATTGCCGGGTGCTTCGCGCCTCACGCCGCCACCCCCGCGCGCCCCAGCCGCCGCATCACCGCGTGCACCCGCTCCGCGTCCGGCTGGCCGATCGCCGCCACGAGGCGGCCCTGCGCGAGGAACACCGCCTCGTCGCACCACGCCGCCGCGGCCGGGTCGTGGGTCACCATGACGACGGTGTGGCCGTCGTCGTCGACGGCCTGGCGGAGCAGCGCGAGCACGTCGTGCGCGGTCGACGGGTCGAGGGCGCCCGTCGGCTCGTCGGCGAAGACCACGGCCGGGTCCGTCACCAGCGCGCGGGCGATCGCGACGCGTTGCTGCTGGCCGCCGGAGAGTTCGGCGGGGCGGTCCCCCGTCCGGTCACCGAGCCCGACGGCGGCCAGGGCCACGGCCGCGCGCGCGGCCGTGCCGTCGTCGGCCGCGTCGGCGCCCCCCAGCATCAGGGGCAGCGCCACGTTCTCCGCGACGCTCAGCGACGGCACGAGATTGTGCGCCTGGAAGACGAAGCCGATCCGCTCCCGGCGCAGCCGCGTCAGCGCGGCCTCCGACAGCGCGCCGATCTCGACGCCCTCGACGCGGACGGTGCCGGACGTCGGCCGGTCCAGCCCGGCCGCGCACTGCAGCAGCGTCGACTTGCCGGACCCCGAGGGCCCCATGACGGCGACGAACCGGCCGCGCCCCACCGCGAGGTCGGTCGGGTGCAGCGCGACGACGTCGCCGCCGCGGTACGTGCGCCCCACCCCGTCGAGGGCGAGCGCGCCGCTCTCCGCCCGTTCCCCGACCGGCACTTGGGCCCGCCCGCGCAAGCTGTCGTCGCGCCGCCGCCTGAACATTCCCGTACGCCCTTTCGGTGACCGAAGCGGTCAGTGAGTGCCGCCTGTCACCGAGAACGCTAGGAATCCGAGGGCCCCGCCCACGAGGGAGCGCACACCCGAGGTGGCGGTGGAGCCTGCTACACCCCCACCTCGGGCGGAGGGCCCGCACCGGGCCTCCGGCCGCGCCTCAGGCCGGCTTGCGCAACACCTCCACCAGCGCCGCAATGCTCTGCTCCCCGCGCCCCTCGGCCATCGCCCGGCGCAGCAGCTCGTGCATCGGCTCGTGCCAGCGCACGTCGAGCCCGGCCTCGGCCGCGACCTCGGTGTCGCCGGGGATGCCCGCGTGGAAGATGCCGATGGACGACTGGGGGTCGTCGTAGGAGCCGCGGTCGATCTCCGCCGCGAACTGCGGCAGCACGGAGCCGATCATCTCCAGCCACTTCACGGTGTACGGCACGAGCGTGCTCGCCTCCAGGCCGCGCGCCGTGATCAGCGCCGCGCCCTGGAAGAAGCCGAGCAGCGCGGGCAGCAGCGTGCCGCCCACCGCCGACTCGTACAGCGCCGCCAGATCGGGCTCGGCGCCCAGGTGCACGGTGTCGCCGCCGATGACCCGCAGTGTGGTCTCGTAGGTGTCGAAGAGGGCGCGGTCGCCGCTGTAGTAGTGCAGGGTGTCGGGCGCGCCCACGGCCGCGGGCACGTTCTTGATCGCGCCGTCCAGGAACCGCGCGCCGTGCCCGGTGGCCCAGTCGGCCATCGCGCGGGCGCCGGACGGGGTACCGGAGTTGACGGTGATCAGGGTGCGCCCGGCGAGTGCGGCCCCGGCCGGCTCCAGGGCGGCAAGGGTCGCTTCGTACGTCGTCAGGCAGGCGATCGTCAGCGGGCTCGCGGCGATCGCGTCCCGGATGTCCGGGGCGTGCGTCGCGCCCCGCTCGACGAGCGGGGCGGCCTTGGCCGGGCTGCGGTTCCACACGGTGGTGGGGTGCCCGGCGGCGACGTACGCCGAGGCGAGTGCCGCGCCCATCGCGCCGAGTCCGACGATCGTCACGGGCGTGCGGGCGTGCTCGGGCATGGCTGCTCCAATGCGGGGGTGGGATGGGCGAGTTGACCTTCGACCCCAGCCTGGATTCAGCCGTCGTGTTCCTCAAGTACCTACTATTTAGTGGGGTACTTACCTTTCGGTGCGCGGCTGCGTGCCCGCGCGCTTACGGGCGTGCCTCCGGGTGCAGCCGCACCCACCCCGCCCACGCCGACTCCACCATCTCGCGCACGTCCCGCTTGGCCGACCAGCCCAGCTCGGCGGCCATCCGGTCGGCGGCGGCGACCACCCGCGCCGGGTCGCCCGCGCGCCGCGCGGTGACCTCCGCCGGGACGGCGTACCCGGTGACCTCCGCGATCAGGTCGACCATCTCGCGCACCGAAACCCCCTCGCCGCGGCCGACGTTGAGGGTCAGGTCGGTGCCGGGCGGCGCTTCGGCGAGGCGCCGGGCGGCGGCCACGTGGGCCTCGGCGAGGTCCGTCACGTGGATGTAGTCGCGCACACAGGTGCCGTCCGGCGTCGGATAGTCCGCGCCGAAGATCCGCGGGGCCTCGCCGGCGGTGAGCTTCTCGAAGACCATCGGTACGAGATTGAAGACGCCGGTGTCGGCCAGCTCGGGGCCCGCAGCGCCCGCCACGTTGAAGTACCGCAGGCAGGCCGTGCGCAGGCCCGTCGCGCGGCCCACCGCGCGGGTCAGCCACTCGCCCGCCAGCTTCGTCTCGCCGTACGGACTCATCGGCACGCAGGGCGTGTCCTCGGTGACCAGGTCGACGTCGGGCATGCCGTACACGGCGGCCGACGAGGAGAAGACGAACGACGGGACGTCCGCGTCCGTGACCGCTTCGTGGAGGACCCTGAGGCCCTCCACGTTCTCCCGGTAGTAGCGCAGCGGCTGTTCGACCGACTCGCCGACCTGCTTCTTCGCCGCCAGGTGGACGACGCCGGTGACCGCGTGGTCCCTCAGGGTGCGCGCGACGAGCTCCGCGTCGAGGGTCGAGCCGACGACGAGGGGCACGCCCTCCGGCAGCCGCTCGGCGATCCCCGAGGACAGGTCGTCGTACGCCACCGCCCGCTCGCCCGCCTCCGTCAGGGCGCGCACGACGTGCCCCCCGATGTATCCGGCGCCGCCGGTGATCAGCCAGGTCATGGTGAGCTCGTCCCGTCGTGTCGTGTTGGTCGCGGATGTCCCCCGGACATCCCGGACGTGCAGTGTCGCAGAGCCCGCGTACGAGCCTCGTCAGCGGCCGTCGGCCCGTGCACCCGGCAGCCTGCGCACGAGCCGTGCGAGCCGCCGCCGCGCGACCCCCGCCACCCCGCGCGCCCCGGGGGCGAGGCGCACCGAGAGGTTCCCGGCCTGCGTCGCGTACGGCTGCGCGAGCAGCACGCCGCGCCGCCCGCCCGGCACCACCGTGCGGCGCAGCAGGCCGGGCCCGGCCACCGCGCGGGCCGTGGTCTCGCGCGCCGTGCCGTCGTCGAAGAGCAGCCGCAGCCGCAGGTCCCACACGTCGCCGTCGAGCGCCGCGAGGTCGACGCGCACCTCGGCCACCCAGGTCTCGCCCGGCTTCTCCGGGCCGAACGCGGCCGTGCGCCGCAGCTCCGGCCGCCCGCCGCCCCGCCGCGTCAGCTCCACGTCGACCACGCCGGGCCCCGCCGCCGCGACCCGCCCGTACAGCTCGTGCAGGCGAAGCAGCAGCACGCCCGCGCGGGGGCGCAGCTCGGCGTCGACCGCGAGAGGGAGCAGCCGCAGCGGCCGCGCGAGCAGGTGCTCCAGGGTGACCTGGGGCAGGTCGGCCGACCAGACGGGGGTGCCGTCGGCGGCGCGCGCGTACGGCGGGGTGAGCCGGGCCGGGCGGGCCGCCACCTGCTTGAGGCGGTCCAGGTCGCGCGGCTCGGCGGCGGCGAGGATCACCCGGGCGATGACGCGGCCGGGGGCGGGGGCCGCCTCCAGGTCGGCCGCGTCGAACTCGGTGAGGTAGGCGCGGGTGAGCGCCCACCACTCGCGCTGGTACTCCGGGCCGCGCGCGGCCAGCTCCCGCGTGTACATGCGCAAGCCGTGGTCGATGAACTGGGCGCGGGCCGCGCGCGCGAGGAGCTTGTCGCCACTGCGGGCGCCGCCCAGGATGTCGACGGCCTGGCGGTGCGCCGTGATGCGGGCCCGCCAGTTCTCGATCCCGGCGCGGTCCAGCGAGATCGACAACTTGGCGGCGGCACGCCGCACATGCCACACGTACACGGTGTCCGGCACGAGGGCGATGCGCGGGGCGGCGGCCAGGACGCGGGCACCGAAGACGAAGTCCTCGTAGATGAAGCGGCCTTCGGGGAAGCGGGCGGCGTGCGCGCGCAGGAAGTCCGTGCGGTAGAGCTTGTTGACGCAGAGCGTGTCGTGCACGAGGCGCGGGCGCAGCTCGGGTCGGGCGACCAGCGCGGCCTTGCGGTACAGCTCGGGCTGCCAGGGCGTCTCGCGCCCCGACGGCAGCTCGCGGCGCACGCACAGGCCCGACGCGACGTCGGCGCCGTGCCGCAGCGCCGCGTCCAGGAGCGCCCGCGCGCCGCCCGGCGCCAGCATGTCGTCGCTGTCGAGGAACATCACGTACGGCAGGGTCGCGGCGTCGACGCCGTCGTTGCGCGGGGCGCCGCAGCCGCCGCTGTTGGCGGCGCGGCGGATCACGCGCACCCGCCGGTCCCGCGCGGCCAGCTCCGCGAGGACGGCGGGGGTGTCGTCCGTCGAGCAGTCGTCCACCGCGATCACCTCGCCCACCACGGGGCCCTGGGCGAGCGCGGAACGCACCGCGGCGGCGATGTGCGGGGCGTCGTCGTAGCCGATCACGACGACGGTGATCTGGGGCTCTTGGGGCGAATTGTGGTTCACAGGGGAAATTTTAGGGCTTGCCAGGAATTATCCGATTAGGGGGCTTCGTGGCGAGGTTCTGTGCGCCCCGCGCGGGGCTTCGTCACGACGCGTCGGTGGCCCTCGTGACCTTGGGGCCCACCCGCGCGAGCACCTCGCCGCTGCGGGGGCTCCACGCCACCACCACCGCCTCCGGAGGCAGCCGCTGGTACGGGGCGACCAGCAGCCAGCGCACGTGGTGGCGCTTGACCACGGCGGCGCGGGCGGCGGGCGTGGACAGCGGGTCGAGGTACGCGCGCACCTCGCGCAGCCGCCGGTTGCGTACGGACTCCTCCAGCGAGGCGTCCGGCCAGGCGGGCGCGACCAGGTTCACGCCGAACGCGGGCAGGGAGCGCATCGGGCGGTAGCCGTCGGTGAGGACCACGTCGCCGCGGTCCATGTGGGCGGCCGCCCAGGCGTAGCTCGGCCAGCGCGGGGGCTGGTCGAAGCCGATGGGGTCGAGGGTGCGGGGGACCACGGCGCCCGCCTGGATCTGGAAGAAGCCGACGAACGCGCCCAGCGCGGTGGCGCCCGCGAGGGCGGCCCGGCGGTTGCCCCACGTGCGGGGGGCCGTCAGCTCGATCGCCAGGGCGAACTGCAGGGGGACGAGGGTCAGGCCCAGGATGCGGCCGTACGTGTAGTGGCCGCTGAGCCAGCCGTAGCCGACCACCGCGCAGTCGAGGGCGAACATCAGGACCAGGGGGTCCTTGTGGTCCCTGCGCCAGCGCGCGAAGAGGGCCGGGAGGCCCAGGGCTGCCAGCCAGAAGCGCTGGGGCATGTCGGTGTAGAGCTGACGGTGGATCCAGTCGACGCTTTCGTCTCCGACGAGGGTGAGCGGATTGAAGTACGGCCAAGTCGTGGCCACAGCGAGGGCGGTCAGACCGGTGAGCGTCCACTTCAGAGGCGTCCGGAGGTGTGGCAACGCGAAGGCCAGCACGCCGATCACCGCCGCCACCGAAGTGATCGGGTGGATCAGGAGGATCAGGCCGCACAGGGCGCCCAGGCCCGCGTAGGGCCAGACGGATCGGGGCGCCCGCGCCAGAGAAGGCGTCCGCGCCAGCGAACCGGCCCACGCCCAGGCCCAGAACATCAGCGCGATGCCGAACGTCGACGGGTAGCCGAGGTTGCCCGTCATCGACATCAGGCCCAGGTAGCCGCTCCACCAGGCCATGCGGGTGCCCCAGAGGAGGACCATCGCGAACAGGGCGAGGACGGGGGCCCAGGGGCGGGGGGTGAGGACGCGGACGAAGCGGGCGATGCCGGTGAGCAGGACCAGGAGGTTCAGCGGTCCGGAGAGCTTGACGACCTGCCAGCCCGCGAGCCCCGTCGCCTTCGCGAGCAGCGCCTGCGCGACGGCGTACGGAGAGTAGTACGCGCTGCCGTCGCCGGGCAGGTCGGCCATCGGGTGCCGGGGGTGCAGCAGGTCGTCCTTGAGGCGTTCGACGACCGCCGCGTGCTGGCCGAAGTCGCAGCAGATCGGCACCCGCCAGTACGCGAGGGACATCAGCAGCCAGAACAGGCCGCCGAGGACGAGGTAGGGGCTGGGACGCCAGCGGATGCCGAAGCCGGAGGCGGTGGCGCCGAGCGCCGAGCGACGGGCGCGGGTCGCGACCTCGGGCGCGTCGGCACCCTGAGGCCTCGTCCCGGCGGCCTCCGGCGCCGTACCGGCCGTGTGCGACGCCGTCTCGGCGGTCTGCGGCGCCGTCATCGCATCAGCCTGTCCGCGACCCGCGCCGCCGCCCGTCCGTCGTCGAGGTCGCAGTAGGCCTCGCGGAACGCCGTGTACGCGTCGGCGTGGCGGGCCGCGACGGTGTCGAGGTCGCGCAGGGCGTCGACGACCTCGTCGGTGGAGCCGAGCAGCGGGCCCGGCGCGCCGTGCTCGAAGTCGAGATAGAAGCCGCGCACGGTGTCCCGGTAGTGCTCCAGGTCGTACGCATGGAAGAGCATCGGGCGGCCGGTGTGCGCGAAGTCGAACATCAGGGACGAGTAATCGGTGATCAACACGTCGGCGACCAGGAGGAGTTCGGCCGCGCGCGGGTGGGCGGTGACGTCGCGGACGAAGGGCGCGCGGGCGCCGTCGACGCGGCCGGAGGTCAGCGGGTGCTTGCGCACGAGCAGGACGTGGTCGTCGCCCAGGACCTGCTCGGCGGCCAGCAGGTCGAGCGCGGGGTCGTGGCGGAAGCGGCCGCCGCCGAGCCCGAGGTGGTCGCGGTAGGTGGGCGCGTACAGCACGATCCGCTTGTCCGGGGCGAGGCCGAGATCGCGGCGCACGCGCTCGGCGATCTTCTGCCGGTCGTCGGCGAACAGCAGGTCGTTGCGCGGCGACCCGGCCTCCAGGACCTCGCCTTCGTAGGTGAGGGCGCGGCCCAGGTGCGGGGTCGCGAAGCGGCTCGGGGAGACCAGGACGTTCCACTGGGCGGCGAGGCGCGGCAGCAGGTCGAGGTGGGCGTGGTCGGCGTACAGGGTGTCGGTGAGGTCGGTGCCGATGCGTTTGAGGGGGGTGCCGTGCCAGGTCTGGACGACGGTCTGGCCCTTGCGGCGCTCGAAGAAGTCCGGCAGGTGGCCCGCGGTCACGATGCGGCGGCAGCGGGCCAGCGCCTCGTACCACTCGGCGCCGTGCTCCTCCACACCGCGCGCGCCCGCCGGCACCGGCGTCTGCTGGTCGTGCGTGACCCACAGGTGCTCGACGTCGGTGCCGCGCCGCACCAGCTCCTCGTGGACGGCGCGCGGCGAGTCGCCGTCGAAGTACAGGACGGCGTCGCGCAGGCTCTTGGTGCGCTCGCGCGGATAGTGCTCGGTACGCAGCCGGTGGCGCCGGTACGCGCCGCGCTCGGCGGGCGGCAGCACCGAACCGGCCTCGATCAGGAGCCGGTCGCCGAAGCGCCGCGCGGCGACGAACTCCCGCCCCTGGATCATCTGGTGGTCCGGCAGCTCGGTTCCCGTCGACGCGAGCACCCGCACCGGCACCCCCGCCCCGCCGTGCCCCACCTCCCGCAGGAACGCGTACCACCGCCCCTCCCGCAGCACCCCGCCCCCGGGCGCCACCGCCGCCCGGAACCGCCCGTCGGACAGCTCGACCGGCACGGTCACCTCGTCGTCGCGGCCGCTGTGCCGCAGCACCAGCTCCGCCGACGGCCAGCTCGCCCCGGCCGCGCTGCCCTCGACGGCGAGGGTGTCGTCGGCGGTCCACGCGACGCGGTCCGCGACGGGGCGGCGGGTCAGCTCCACGACGAGCCTGCCGCGGTCGTCGGCGGTGGCGCACAGCTCCCGGCCCGGGCCCGACGCGTAGCGGCCGGGCGGCAGGTCGAGCACGGCCGCCAGGGACGTCGTGGTGCCGTCGGCCAGTTCGAGGGCGGCGTGCCAGCGGTCGCCGTGCGGCGGCTCGACCTGGGCGGGCGCGTGGTGTTCGGCGGGCGGCACGTCCTCCAGGTCGGCGAGGCGCACGCGGACCTCGAAGCGGTCGCCCGCGACGGCGACGGGGTAGCTGGACCCGGCGCCGGCGTGCGTGAGACGCAGCGCCTTGGGGCGGGCGCGCCCCGACAGGGCGCCGGTCAGCGTGCCCAGGAGCACCACGTCCCCGCCGTCCCCGCGGTGGCCGTCCACCCGCGCCGCGTACTCCTGCACGCGCAGCACGAGCCGCCCCTTGCTGAAGCCGAGCACGATCCGCACCCCGTCGCCCAGGTCGCGCACCAGGGACTGGGCGCGGGAGCCGTCCTGGGCGCGCACGGCCGCGCGCCGGACCGTGCGGTGGCCCGCGACGAGCACGCCGAGCAGCCAGTTGCCGGGCCGCCACCGGCCCCCGGTCTTCAACTGCTCGGGGTCGACCGTCATCTCGAAGCCCGACAGGTCGTAGCAGTGCAGCCGCTGCCCGGAGCGCTCGGTGGCCTCGGGCGCGGGCACGGTCCGCGTCGGCACCCGCCGGAACCGGCCCCGGCTGTGCGCCGACTTGAGCAGCCCGGCCTTGACGGACTCCGCGGGCCGCGTCGCCTCCAGGTTGCGCACGTAGGCGTAGCCGCGGATCCGCAGCCGTCCGTACGCGTCCCACGTCGCCTCGCCCAGACGGGCCACCGCGGGCAGTTCGCCGCGGCGCAGCCGGGTGAGTTCGCGGGGGATCCGGTCGACGCCCGGATGGGCGGCGTACCGGAGCACCGAGCCGCGCACCTCGAACGCGCCCTTGCCGCCCCGCCGTTCGTGGTCGAGGAGCTCGATCAGCTCACCGGTGCGCCGCTCGCGCACCAGGTGCCACTTCACGCGCAGGTCGACGGGGAGCTGCCGCAGGATCCCCGGGTCGGCGGCGCGCAGGAACTCGGCGGTGTCGGCGAGGAACGCCGCCCGGTACTCGGGCCCGCCCATCGGCAGCCCCTCCAGGAAGTACACGAAGTCGTCGCGCAGGCAGGACGCGTCGTACGTGGACTTCAGCTCCGGCGCGTGCTCGCCGAGGAAGGCGCTGACGTGCGCGCAGGCCGCGATCCGGTCGCGCACGCCCTTGACGTCGGTGCGCCGCCGCGTGATGGAGCCCTCGCGGACCCGCCAGTAGTAGACGTGGTCGCGGAGCACGTCCACGGAGGCGGCGAGGAAGTGCGCCGGGATCATCACCGGCGTGTCCTCGTACAGCCTGCCCTCGGGGAAGAGGAAGCCGTGCCGGTCCCAGAAGGCGCGTCTGAACACCTTGTTCCAGGCGACGCGGTCGGCGAGCAGGGCCAGGTCGCGCGAGATGTGGGTGCCGGTGCGCGACTCGGTGAGCCACTCGTACTGCCAGGCCTGGGAGCGGCCGCGCTCGGTCAGGCGCCACACGTTGCCGCTGGCGAAGTCGGAGCCGCTGGCGTCCAGGCTCGCGATCATCCGGGCGTACGCGCCGTCGGGCACGATGTCGTCGCTGTCCACGAACGTCAGGTACTCGACGGCCGGATTCGCGTGCCGCACACCGGTGTTGCGGGCCGCGCTCAGGCCCGCGTTCGGCTGCCGCACATAGACGAAGCGGGGGTCGCGGGTGGCGAAGTCGCGGGCGATGCTGGTGCTGGCGTCGGTGGAGCCGTCGTCGACCAGGACGGCCTCCAGGCCGCCGCTCCCGCCCGCCCCCTTGCCCAGGGTCTGCCGGGCGATGGACTCCAGGCACTCCTCCAGGAACTCCTCGACGTTGTAGATGGGCACGACGACGCTGAGTCGGGGCTGCACGGCGACCGGCCTTTCGTAGGAGTACGGGTGGCGTTACGTCCTAGTGCGGGCGTATTCACCCCCTTTTCCCGTTCCGATCAACTTCTTTACCGCCGCTCACCCCATCGAGTTCCGCGACCACCCCATCGAGTGAGGCACGGTCTTCGACAGAGCGTGTACGCGTGACTACGGTCGGTGCCCATGCCGCGCTTCTCAGTCGTCGTGCCCGCCCACCGCGTCCAGGGCTACCTGCGGGAATGCCTGGAATCCGTGCTCGACCAGTCCTTCGGCGACCTCGAACTGATCGTCGTCGACGACGCGTCGCCGGACGCCTGTGCCGCGATCGCGGCGGAGTATGCGCAGCGCGACCTGCGCGTGCAACTCGTCCGGCGTACCGAGCGGCGGGGCGTGGGCCCCGCCCGCGACGCCGGCGCCGCGCGCGCCACCGGGGAGTGGCTGCTGTTCCTCGACGGCGACGACGTGCTGCTGCCGGGCGCGCTCGCGGCCCTCGACGGGGCGCTCACCCCGGACGTGGACGTGCTGCTCTTCGCGCACGACCGCACCGACTGGTGGGAGTCGGTGCGCCGGCCGCCCGGCGAGGACGTCAGCGGCGACCCGCTCGCCGTGACCGTCGCCGCCTGGAACCGCGTCTTCCGGCGGTCCTTCTGGTCCGGGCAGGGGCTCGCCTTCTCGCTGGGGGCGTACGAGGACGTGGTGCCCGTGCACCGGGCCACGCTGGCGGCCGGGGAACGGATCGGCTCGCTGGACCGGGCGTGCGTGCGCTGGCGCGAGCGGCGCGGCGGCAGCTTCGCGAAGTCGCCGGGGCGGGAGCACCTGGCGGTCGTCGGGCGGTACGAGGAGCTGTTCGCCGAGGGCCCCGAGGTGACGGCGCGGCTCTTCCCGTACGCCGTGGACCACCTGCTGGCCGTCCTCGACGACCCGGACCGGGTCCCGCCCGGCGACCGCGCCGCGTTCTTCCGCGCGGCGACGGCCATGCTGCGCGCCCACCGCCCGGCGACCCACACTCCCGTGACGGACCGTCAGCGCGCCCTCCTCTCCGGCTCGTACGCCACGTACCGGGCACTCGCGCGCGCGGGCGGCCGCATGAAGGCGCTGCGCACCGCGCTGGCCCGGCGCAAGAAGTCGGTGCGGGCCCGTGCCATGCGCGTCTCCTACCGCGCCGACCTGCGCCGCTCCCTCGACCCGCACCTCGCCGTCTACGGCGCCTACTGGAACCGGGGCGTGAGCTGCAACCCGGCCGCGATCCACGCGAAGGCGCGTGAACTGGCCCCGCACATCCGGGGCGTCTGGGTCGTGTCCGGCCGCCACCGGCACCGCGTGCCGCCGGGCGTCGAGTACGTCATCGAGGGCTCACGGCGCTACTGGCAGGCCATGGCCCGCGCCACCTATCTGATCAACAACTCCTCCTTCCCCGGCGGCTTCACCAAGCGCCCCGGCCAGGTCTACCTCCAGACGCACCACGGCACGCCCCTGAAGAAGATGGGCCTGGACCAGCGCCGCTACCCCGCCGGCACGCACGGCATCAGCTTCCAGAAGGTCCTGGACCACACCGACCAGTGGGACTACAGCCTCTCCGCCAACCCGCACTCCACGGAGGTGTGGGAGCGGGTGTACCCGGCGGCCTACCAGGCGCTGGAGGCGGGCTATCCGCGCAACGATGTGTACTTCACGGCCGGCCGGGACGAAGTGGCCCACATCCGCCGCGAGTTGGGGGTGGAGCCCGGCCAGAAGGTCCTCCTCTACGCCCCCACGCACCGCGACTACCAGAAGGGCTTCCTGCCCCGCCTGGACCTGGAGCGCTTCGCCGCGGCGCTCGGCCCTTCGTACGTCGTCCTGGTCCGCGCCCACTACTTCTACGGCGCCGACGCGGGCCTCGCCGCGCACCCCCGCCTGGTCGACGTCACCGCCCACGCGCGCGTGGAGGAGCTGTGCCTGGCGGCCGACGCGCTGGTCACGGACTACTCGTCGCTGATGTTCGACTACGCCTGCCTGGACCGCCCGATCGTCACCTACGCCCCCGACTGGCAGGCCTACCGCCTCGCCCGCGGCACCTACTTCGACGTCCTGTCGGGCCGCCCGGGCGAGACCCCGGGCGCCGTCGCGACGGCCGAGGACGAACTGGCCGGGCTGTTCCGCGACGGCGACTGGGACTCGCCGGAGACGACGGCGCTGCGGAAGGCGTTCCGGGAGCGGTTCTGTCCGTACGACGACGGGGGCGCGGCGGAGCGCGTGGTGCGGCGGCTGTTCCTGGAGGATCAGCCGGTGGCGGACCGCTCGTAGGGCGAGCGCACCGGGAAGTATGCCGTCAGGAACGACCGCACCGCCAGGGCCATTTCCTCGTCGGACATGCCGCCGCCGGGGGACTCGCCGATGCAGAAGGCCGTCTTGTTCCGTGACTGGAGGAGCTGGCCGAGGCGCGCGTGGTCGGCGCGCCTCCCGATGTCCACGAAGTCGTACGAGATCGACGAGGGCACCGCGCGGCCGGTGAGGTACGCGTAGTGCTGGTGCAGCGACGAGACCAGGGAGTGGTCGCCGGCGCCCCGGAAGCGGCTGCGGGCGGTCTCCGCGAGCTCGTCCGCGTACCGATCGGTGAGCTCTTCGAGGATGTCGCGGCGCAGCGCGTACGGCACGTGGAAGAAGCAGTGCGTCGCCGTCCGGCCGAAGTCGCGGCGCAGCAGCTCGCGGTTGTTCTTCGCCGCCGCCAGATAGCCCTCGTCCTCGGGCGCCACCGGCAGCGCGGGCACCGACGCCGACGACCAGAAGAACTTGGGCAGGCCGGAGCCGAGGAAGAAGGTGTCCGGGGTCGTCGGGCGGCCCAGGAACATGTCGTCGTTGAAGTAGAGGAAGTGCTCCGCCAGGCCCTCGATGCGGTGCAACTGGGTCTCGATGGCGTGGGAGTTGAAGGTCGGCAGGGCGGCGGGGTCGGCGAACAGGTCGCGGTGGTCGACGACGGTCAGGCCCGGGTGGTCCCGGTCGAGCCAGTCGGGGACCTGCCCGGCGGTGACGAGGTACACGTGCCGCACCCACGGGGCGTACATCGCGAGGGAGCGCAGGGAGTAGCGGAGCTCGTCGCGGTTGCGGAAGCGGACCGTGCCGCTGTCGGGCGAGTGCTCGTCGGCCGCCGTGCCGAGTGACGCGGCTTGCGCGGCGGCGCGGGCCGCGCGCCAGCCGGGGTCGGTGTCGTCGACCCAGGTGTAGACGGCGTCGACGGGGAAGTCGACGTCGTTCATGAGGCATTGGGTGAAGACGTCGAGGGTCGGGTACGCGCGGGTGCCGACGCGGAGGCGGGCTGTGGGGGCGAGCGAGGGGAGCTCGGCGCCGGCGAGGGTGCTGCCGAAGGGGGCGCGGCGACGCGACCGGCCGGGGGGCCGGAGCGCGGCGGGGGTGCTGCCCAGCGGCTCGGGTGTCCGGGTCACCGGCTCGGGCGGGCCGGTCATCGGCTCGGGTGCCCGGGTCACCGGCTCCGGCGCCCCGGCCACCCCCTCGGGCGCGCCGCCGCTCTCGGGGATGCCGGTGTGCGCGGGCTCGCCGGTGTCCTCGTCGGGCCCGACGGCGTCCCCGGCCCGCCGCCAGAACGCCACCGTGCACGCCTGCTGCACCCCGTGCCGCAGCGACAGCGTCGTCGTGGTCACCGGCTTGAACACCCGCACGCCCGCCAACTCGCCGATCCCGTCGAGCCGTTCGGCGAGGACCGCGCCGGGCGCCGCGTCCCGGGGGTTGACCAGCTCGGCGTAGACCGGCTCGCCGTGCAGGCTCTCCGCGAGGGCCTTGAGGGCGCGGTCGCGGTCGTCCTCGTCCACGGCGAGGGTGTGGGCCGTGCCGCCGGTGCGCACCAGGACGTACGGAATCTGCCGCGACTCCAGGGCGGCCGCGGTGAGTTCGAGGTTCCAGTCCGCCATGCGCGGCGCGAGCACGTCGTCGCGGCACTCGGCCAGGCGGCCGACCGAGCGGATCACGCGGCCGTCCGGGGCGGCGGCGACGATCTCGTCCTCGCGGGCGCGCTCGTCGGCGCCCGCGGCCGCGTCGAAGGTGTGCGGCGCCGTCGGCCGGAAGCCGCAGCCGCCCGACGCCACGCCGAGCGCCACCCGGTCCGCGCGCCCGGCGAGCCGCTCCGGCCGGTCGCGCCCCGCCACGAGACGGGCGTACAGCTCCTCCCACAGCGCCGTCACACCGGCCGAGGAGAACCGCCCGTACACCCCCTCGCGGGCCGCCCGCGCACAGCTCCGCCGCATCTCGTCGTCCCCCATCAACTCACCCATGGCGAGGGCGAGTTCGTCGACCTCCCCGGGTGGCACGAGGAGTCCGTCCACGCGGTGCCGGACGATCTCCGCCGGGCCCGTCACGACGTCGTACGCGACCACGGGCACCCCGGCCGCGAGCGCCTCCAGGAGCACCAGCGGGAACGCCTCGTTGTGGCCCGCGGTCATCAGGGACAGGCCCGCCTTGGCCCACTCGGCGGCCATGTCCTGGCAGGGGCCGAGGAGTTCGACGCGGTCCTGCAGCCCGAAGCCGTCCACCAGGCGGCGCAGGCTCTGCTCGCGGTGGCCGCCGCCGAAGATCCGCAGGGTCCACTCCGGGTACGCGTCGGCGAGCTGCGCGAACGCGCGGACGGCGTGGTCGACGCGCTTCTCGCCGGTCAGGCGCGCGGCCATCACGATGACCCTGCTCTCGCCGTCGGCGCGCGGCCGGAAGCCGTCCGGTACGGCGTTGGGGATCACGGCGAGCTCGGGGGCACTCGCGCCCAGGGACTCCGCGATCCAGTCCCGCGTGCGCTCCGTGAGCGTGACCAGGGCGTCCAGGCGCGGCGCGTGCAGCAGCAGCGGCTCGCCGGATCGGCCGCGGCGCTGGGTCGGCCGGTGCTCCTGGTGCACGGTCACCACGCGCGCGGGTACGAGGCCGACGGCGGCGGCGAGCAGCGCGGGGGTCGTCGTGACCAGGACGTCCGTGTCCAGCGTGGTGAGCGCCGCCGTCAGCTCCACGTCCGAGAGCCGGTCGAACGCCGACTCCCAGGCGGGGTCGACGAGTTCGCTGGGCAGCGCGGCCAGGGTCCGGCACGCGGCCTCGTCGAGCGCGGACGCCCGCACCGGCCGCTCCGGCGTCACCGTGCGGTCGACCAGATAGCGCACGGGGACCTCGCGCGCCTGCGGGAAGAACGGCTCGGGCCGGGTGCGGAAGACGGAGACGACCTCGACGTCGTGCGGCTCGGCGAGGTGCAGCGCCTGGGTGTACGTGGCCAGCTCGGTGCCGCCCATCTCGTCGCCCCAGCCGAGCAGATACGTGATCTTCAAGAGGGCTCCTTCATGAGGTCTCCTTCGTGATGTCCAGGCAGGTGACGGCGAAGGCGCCGGACGCGGTGAAGTGCGGGTGCGCGCGCACCAGGCGGCCACCGGGCAGCGCGACAAGGCGGAACGGCGTGGGGAAGGCGGACGGCAGATCGGCCACATCGGTCAGCCTGCGCCCGAGCGGCAGCTCGCCGACGTGGAAGTCCCACACCCACTGCCCGGGCCCGGCACCGGTCATCGCGGCCAGCGGCAGCGCGAAGCTGAACCCGTCGCCGTCCCAGGCGAGTTCCACCGGCGCGAGCACACCGTCACGGCGCCGCACGGCCCGCGCCGGCAGCTTTTCTAGGCCCGCCCGGCCTGGCTCCCGGGCCCCCGCGACCACCCTCCCGTACACCGTGATCCCGTCCCCGCGCGGCACGAACCGCACCACCTCCGCACGCGGCCGCGACCGCGTGACCTGCACGACGGCTCGCCCGCCACGACACCGCACGACCCGCATGAGGGTGCCCGTGCGGGGGTTCGGGGCGTGCGGCCTGGTGGGCCCCGGGGGCGGTGCGACCCCGGGCCCCACCAGGCCGAGCCCCCGCCGACGTACACGCCCGTCGCCCCCGGTACTCACGACGGTGAGCCGCCAGACGCCTTCGGTGAGGCGAGGCCCCGAGGTGGGCCGGGGGACCTCCAGCGCGTCGCGCAGGGTGACCGTCGCTGTAAGGAGCGCCCCGCCACCGGTGTCCCGCTCCGCGACGAGCGGCACACGGAAGCGGCGGGGCCCCCGGCTGATCAGCAGCTCGGCGCCCCGCACCTCCGGCTCGGGCGCGGCGAGCGCGAGATTGAGCGTACGACTGTCCCGCAGCGACAGATGCACGGGCGCCGCCAGCAGCCCGCCCCGCCCGGCGACGGCCCGCTCCAGCCGAAACCGCGTACTGCGCACGAGAACGCCGAGGCGGCGGATGCGGGACCCGCGAAAGGCGCGGAGCGCCGAGGCCCCCGGATTCGTGGAGGGGTGCATTGCCCCACTTTGCCGCAATTAACCAAGAATTCACCGCCACGGCACGACCACGGCGCGCGATTGTTCGGTCCGGTGGATCCAAGCCTGTCAGCCGACCGACGACGGGACCGAGATGAAGCCTGTCAGCCGACTGATGACGGGACCGAGTTCAAGCCCGTCCGGCGATTGAGGACGAGGCCCGAAGGGCCGAAAAGCGGGGAAAGGGGCGCAGCCCCATATACCAGGGGCTGCGCCCAGGTCAGGAGCGGCGCCCCAGGAGGGACGCAAGCCCCCGCCCCTTGGGCCGCCGATTGTCCCCGCCCCGCTCGGCGGGCTTGGACGGCGGCGGCTGCACCCCCGCAGCCTGCCGCGGCACAGCAGAGGCGTGCCGCGACACCGGCGGCGCGGGCACGTTCGCCTTGGCACCGCTGATGCGGATCATCGGGTACCCAGCAACCTCCTCGGCGCCATGCCACATGTCATCGCGCCCCGCGAGAAACGCCCCGAGGTCAGCCCGCGTCTCGTCGTACGCCCCCCACGTCCCGTAGAACTTCGTGGCCGTGATGCACAGCGGCTTGAGCCCGGTGGTGGCGACCGCACCCCAGGTCGCGGCGGCGACACCGGGACAGTGCTCGGCACGGAAGTCGTCGAGGACGACGACCCCGTCCCGGGTCAGCAGCCGCTGCGCCGCGGCGATGTCGGCGTGCACGTGCTCGTACAGGTGCGAGGCGTCGATATGGACGAAGCGGCAGCTGTCCGCACGCACATGCGCGGTGATGCCGGACGACGGCGCCTGCACGATGACCGGCAGCTCGTCATGGAAAGAGAGGTAGTTGGCCTCGAAGGCGCGCCGGGTGAGGGTCGCGTACGAGCGGTTCATCTCCTTGGAGTTGGCGTCGTCGGGCGCGGGCGAGTCGAAGAGGTCACAGACCGTGAAGGTCTCGCCGGGGCGCAGATAGCGGCCCATGAAGATCGCGCTCTTGCCCAGATAGGCGCCGAGTTCGAGCAGGTCGCCCGGTTCCTCGAGGTTGAGCTGACGGCTGAGGAACCAGTCGAAGAGCACCTGGTCGGCGGGGTGGAACCAGCCCTTCACATCGGAGAGGCGGGTCGGAAGCGGCAGTTCATCCAATTCCTGGGCGGACGTCGGTACGGAAGCGGAGGCTTCGGGCATGTCAGGTCCTGGAGTCGGGGGCAGATGCGCCGCGACCGACCGTAGTGGCCACGTTCCGCCGAACACCACACGAGGCACGACACGCCCCCGACCCCTTAGGACCCACACCCCCCGGACGTCACCGGAACTTCACTTGACGGCACCGGCCATGACACCCGACACGAACTGACGCTGGAAGGCGAAGAACACCGCCAACGGGATGACCATGGAGATGAACGCGCCGGGCGCGAGGATCTGCACGTTGTCGCCGAAGAACCGCACCTGCTGCTGGAGCGCCACCGTGATCGGCGGGCTGCCCGCGTCGGCGAAGATCAGCGCGATCAGCATGTCGTTCCAGACCCACAGGAACTGGAAGATGCCGAGCGAGGCGATCGCGGGCGCGCCGAGCGGCATCACCACGCGCAGGAAGAGCCGCAGCTCACCGGCGCCGTCGAGGCGCGCCGCCTCCAGGAGCTCGCGCGGGATCTCCGCGAAGAAGTTCCGCAGGAGGAAGATCGCGAACGGCAGGCCGAAGGCGGTGTGGAAGAGCACCACGCCCGTCGTCGACTCGAAGATCCCGATCTCGCCGAACAGCTTGGCCACCGGAAGCAGCGCCACCTGCACCGGCACCACGAGCAGCCCCACCACGCCCAGGAACCACCAGTCGCGGCCCGGGAACTCCATCCACGCGAACGCGTACCCCGCGAGCGAGCCGATCACCACGACGAGCAGCGTCGCCGGCACGGTGATCGACACGCTGGTCAGGATCGAGTCCGTGATCGTCTCGTCCTTGAGCAGGTCGGAGTAGTTCTCGAAGGTCAGCTGGGAGGGCTTGCTGAAGACCTTCCACCAGCCGCTCTCGCTCATGTCCGCCGACGTACGCAGCGAACCGAGCATCAGCCCGAGCGTCGGCACCAGCCAGAACAGGCCGACCACGACCAGGAAGACCCGCAGCACGCTGCCGCTGACGATCGCGGCGAGGCGCCCGCCGAGGGACTGCTTGGCCTTCACGACCTGTACTGGGGGCGCTTTCGGCGTCCCGCTCTGGATGGTCATCGCCGCCCCTCCCGCCGCATCCTGCGCATGTTGAACAACATCACCGGAATCACCAGAAGGAACAGCAGCACCGCGATCGCGCTGGCCACGCCCGCGTCGCGGTCCCCGAAGGCCGAGTTGTAGAGCTGCACCGCGAGGACGTTCGCCTCGTCCTTCGAGGAACCCGGCGGGATCACGAAGACCAGGTCGAAGATCTTCAGTACGTTGATCATGAGCGTGACCGTGACGACGGCGAGGACCGGCGCCAGCAGCGGCACCGTCACACGACGGAACACCTGCCACTCGTTGGCCCCGTCGACGCGCGCCGCCTCCAGGAGTTCGCGCGGCACGCTCGCGAGCCCGGCCGCGATCAGGACCATCGCGAACCCGGCCCACATCCAGATGTAGCTGCCGATGATGGCGGGCGTGATCAGGGACGGGCCGAGCCAGTCGACGCCGTTGTACGGCTCGCGGAAGTTCGAGGCGGGATACCGGAGTTGGGCCCCGTCGGCCTCCTTCGGCAGGCTGAACGTCCCGTCGGCCGCGGCCTTCGTCGAGGCCACCACCTTGCCGCCCTTGACCGCCTCGATCTTGATACCGGGGTAGCCGAACTCGGCGGTGTCGGGGGCGTTCACCTTGCCCCGGCCCTTGCCGCGCGTGAAGTCCTGCCAGGCGGTGCCGGTGACCTTGCCCGGGTCGGCCTGCGCCGGTTTCGCGGACTTCGCGTCGTCGGGCATCTGCCCCGGCGGCACACCGGTGAGCGGCAGCACCACTGGCTCACCCGCCCTGACCGGCTTCTTGGTGATGAACGCGCCGCCGCCCGCGCCCTTCAGGGGAGAGCGCGCGCCGGGATGCCCCTGCGGGAAGGCGGACGACTCGGCGAAGGTGTCGTGCACGCCCACCCACATGGCGTTGGCGACACCGCGGTCGGGGTCCGACTCGTACACGAGCCGGAAGATGATGCCCGCCGCGAGCATCGAGATCACCATCGGCATGAAGACGATGAGCTTGAACGCCGTGCCCCAGCGCACCCGTTCGGTGAGCACCGCGAAGATCAGGCCGAGCGCGGTCGTCAGCGCCGGGGCGGCCACCAGCCAGATCGCGTTGTTCTTGATGGCGGTACGGATCCCGTCATCGGAGAACATCGTCTCGTAGTTGTCGAAGCCACTGAAGTCGTCCGCCTTGTCGAAGAAGCTGCGGCCGACCGAGTAGCCGATCGGATAGAGCACGAGCGCGCCGAGCAGGACGAGGGCGGGCAGCAGGAAGAGCACCGCGATCGTCTTGCGGGTGCCGGTGACGCTCTTGCGGGGGCCGGTCCGGTGCGGGCCGGTCTTGGAGGTGTGCGGCGTCGACTGGGCCGGGGGCACCGCCGCGGTGCCCCCGGCATCCGGGATCGTCATCGCCCGGTCAGCTCTTCTTGTACGCCTTGGCCGCCGCGTCCTCCAGCGTCCGCTGGGTGCCCGCGACGTTCTTCGGGTTCTTCAGGAAGTCCTGCAGGGCCTTCCACTCGCCCTTGCCGGGCGTGCCGCCGAAGGACTGCGGGGCCTGGTCCGACATGTCGAAGCGGATGTCGTCGCCCGCCTTGATCAGGGCGTCGGCGATGCCGCGCTGTACGTCGTTGGGGTACGCCTTGAGGTCCAGGCTCTTGTTCGGCGACACGAAACCGCCCGCCTCGGCCCAGATCTCGGCGGCGTCGGGGGAGGCCAGGAAGGTCAGCAGGGCCTGCGCGCCCTTGCTGTCCTTCAGCGCGACGGCGGCGTCCCCGCCGACGACGGCGGGAGACTCGTCCCCGACCGCCGGGAACGGGAAGACCTTCGCGTCCGTGCCCACCTTGGCCTTGGTCTCCCCGATGGCGAGCGACACCATGTCGCCCTCGAAGACCATGCCCGCCTTCGGCTGGTCGCCGCCGGTGAAGGTCTGCTTCACGGAGGCGGGGAACTCGGTCTGCAGCGCGCCGTCGGGCCCGCCCGCGATGAACCCCTTCTTCCCGAACAGGTCCCCGAGCGTCGTCAGGGCCGCCTTGACCGAGGGATCCGTCCACTTGATCTTGTGCTGGGCGAGCTGGTCGTACTTCTCGGGGCCGGCCTGCGAGAGGTAGATGTTCTCGAACCAGTCGGTGAGGGTCCACGCCTCCGCGCCGCCGACCGACACCGGCGTGACGCCCGAGTCGTACACCGTCTGCGCCGTCTTCATGAACTCCTTCCAGGTCTTGGGCTCCTGGACCCCGGCGTTCTCGAAGACCTTGGTGTTGTACCAGATCAGCGACTTGTTGGCGGCCTTGAAGTACACCCCGTACTGCTTGCCGTCCACCGCCCCCAGGTCCTTCCACCCCTGGGCGTAGTTCTCGTCGAGCTCCTTCTGCGCCTCCGGACCGACCGGCTTGGCCCACTTGTTGGCCACGGCCTGCTCGATGGCGCCGACCTGCGGGAGCATCGCGACGTCCGGCGGCTGGCCGCCCGCGACCTTCGACTCCAGAAAACTGATGATGGGGTCCTGAGCCGGCACGAAGGACACTTCCGCCCCCGTACGCTTCTCGAACTCGTCCAGGACCTTGAGGAACACCTTCCGCTCGGCGCCGCCCCACACGGCAGCGACGGACACCTTCTCGCCGTCCAGCTTGGGCAGTTGAACGGTGGCCGCGCTCTCCTTGCCGCCACCGCCTGCCTTGTCACCGTCGTCCTTGTCCTTGTCGTCGCCCCCGCAGGCGCTGAGCCCCAGCGCGAGGGCGCCGACGACGGCGACCGTCTTGGCGGCCGCCCCGCGCGCGCGGCGAGCACGGTGTGCATGAGGAGTGCGTGTACGAAGAGTGCTGCGCATCACTGCCCCGTTCTCTTCCTCTACCCGGACTTGGTCCCGTGCGGTCTGTCTACGCCCGCGCGGTCAGGGGCGGCAAGATGGTCAACGGCGTCAAGTCGGTGATCGTGATGGCGTTGTGACGTGCAGTCACCTGGCGTGGGCGCGGGCCACTGCGTGGGGCGGGACTGGGGCGCCCTCCGTCCCCGCCGCTGCGCGGCGGGTTGCTCCCACCCGCCCACCCGTGACTGTGGGACGCGTCTTGCCCGCCACAGCGGTGGTCTGCCGGGTGCGCCTTGCGTTCCCGCCGCTGCGGAGGTCTCCCGGCTGCGCCCTCCGTCCCCGCCGCTGCGCGGCGGATGTCTCCCACCCGCCCGCCCGCTTCCAGTCGGCCGCGGGGTGGGCGTCTCCTGCGAGGGTTGCCCGCCGTCGGCGGCTGCGGCTGCGGTGCCGCGGGGTGGCGAGGGGCCGCAAGGGGTTCCGCTCCCCGCTGTGGGCAGTCGTTCCGTGGGGCGGATCCCGCCCCCAAGACAGTCCCGTCCGCGGCGCCGACATGCGAGGGCAAGCGCACCTACGCCGACGGCCGCCACCCGCTTCCGCTCCCCGCTGTGGGCAGTCGTGCCGCAGGGCGGCTCCCGACCCTTAAAGGCAGCCCAGGCCGACGGCGCCGGGATGTGAGGGGAGGGGCGCAGCTCAGGCCGACGGGGGTGTTTCGGGCGGGGGTCAGGTGGGGTGGGGGCGGTCACCCCGGCCTGGGGTCACAGGAGGGACGGGACCCGCTCGGCAGAGACGGACCGCGCCGCTCGGTCCAGCGCACTGGCCAGCAAGGCCAGATCCGTCGGCCCATTGCCCAGCTCCCGCACGGGCCTCCGCGCCGGCGGATCCCCCATCCGCTCCCACTCAAGCGGCACCACAGTGGGCCGCAACGTCGCCGTCCGCGGAATCCTCCCGGTGACCCGCCCGCCCTGGAAGGCGGCCACCCGCCCGTCGCCCCCCCGCAACACCCCCCGCCCCGGAGCCGGATCCTCCGCCCCGGCGCCCACCGCGTCCAACGCGACCAGCAGCCCGGCCCGCCGCCCGACCTCCGAAGCCCCGGCCCGCTCACTGCGCGCCGCCACCACGAGGTGCACCCCGAGCCGCTCCCCGTCCCGCGCCACCGCCTCCAGGGCCCGCACCACGGACCCGGCCGCAGGCCGCCCGGGCGACCCGAGCGCGGGCGCCAGCAACGCGTCGAAGTCGTCCACGAGCACGACGAGCCGCGCGAGCGGCGGCCCGGGCTCGGCCCGCCCGGCCCCGGCGGGCCGCAGCCGCAACGTGGCACTCGTCGGCGCCTCAAGCTCCGCGTCGGCCGGGGCAGTTGCGTCCACCCGGCCGTCGACACCCGCACCCGCAGCGGCACGCCCCGCCCCGGACGACCGCTGAGCCACCATCCGCCCCGAAACCTCCCGCTGCGTATGCCACTCCGCGAACCCCATCCGCCCGAGCAACTCCGCCCGCCGCTTCAGCTCCGCCGACAACGACTGCGCGAACTCCCGCATCCGGACCGGGTCGTTGGCGGCCAGATGCGTCGTGACATGGGGCAACTCCGTACAGGCCCGCAGCCCGTCCCCCGACCGCTCCCCGGCCCCGGCACCGGCCCCGGCCACGGCGGCACCACCCGCCCCGCCGCCCGTACCGCCGTCCCGCCCGTCGATCAGCACGATCCCGAGCCGGTCGGGCCGCTCCGCCGCCGCGAGGGACGCCGCCACCGAGCGCAGCAACTCCGTGCGCCCACTGCCCGAAGGGCCCTCGACCAGCAGATGCGGCCCGTCCGCCACGAGGTCCACGACGACCGGCCCGCGCGCCCCCGCGCCCAGCACCGCCCAGGCCCGCCCGCCCAGCGCCTGGGCGTCGTCCGCGGCGGCCGCCCACCGCGCCATCAGCGAGGCGGGCGTCGCCCGCGCAAGCCCCAACTCGTCCAGGAGCCGCGCCGCTTGGGGCAGTGGAACCGCCACGCGCGCGTGCCCGGCCCCGCCCACCGCGTCGGGCCGCAGCGGCGCGAGCGCCCGCGCGAACCGCTGCGCCCACGCCGCCGACACCGCGTCCACCACGGCCACCGTGCCGTGCCCCGCCGGCCGGCCGTCCGCCGTGCGCAGCACCCGCAGGGCCGTCGCCACGTCCCCGCTGAGCAGCGCCGCCGCCCCGCACGCGCGGAACGCGGGCGACACCTCGCACGCCGCCTCGTACGTATCCGTCACCGGCGACGCGGGCGAGGCCGCCGCCGTCTCGGCGAGGCACACCACATGGATCCCGGCCCGCGCCCCCTCCCGCGCGAGCCGCACGGCCGCCTCCCGCAGTCCGGCCGAGCCGGGGTCGCCGTCCACGACCACCACCGTGCGCGGCCCTGCCGCCGCCCCCTCCGGTGAGCCGTCCAACTGCCCCACGGAGAAGCCCCGTTCACCGGATTCCGGCTCGTCCAGGCGGCGCAGCAGCTCGCCCGTGCGGGCCGCCGCCTGGTCGCGGTCGTAGGCGAGCAGCAGGCGGCAGTCCTGGCCGTGGCCCGGCCGCACGTGCGGCAGCCAGCCGAGCCAGGCCCACTCGTCGGCCCGCTCCCGCGGCGTACGCGTACGCTCCGTGCTGATCAGGACGATCTCCAGGGCGGCGGGCGAGTGCAGCGCGGCCAACTGCGCGAGCACCGACCTGGCCAGGCCCGCGAGCCGGTCACGGGGGCCGGCGAGCCCGAGCGCCCCCGCCTCCCGCAGGCTCACCGTCACGGGCACGGCGGGCAGCAGCCCGGCCGCGGCGGCCCGGTCCACCGTGCCGAGCCGCACGGCCAGCGCCTCCGGGTGCCCGGGGCCGCGCTCCCAGAGCCGCGTGCCCGGGCCGAGCGCCGTCAGGAGCAGCGCCGCCGCGTCGGGCCACGCCTCGGGCACGCGCGCGCCCGCGTCGGCCGCACCTTCGGCCCCGCCGGGCTGCCCGCCCTCGTACGCCGCCACGTCCCGGGGCCCGTCGTACGTCTCGTCGTACGCCGCGTGCTCCCGCTCCGCCTCCTCGCCCCGCCCACCGGCCAGCCGCCGCGCCCACGCCGAAAGCCCACCGCGCTTGCGCAGCCCCCGCGGCACGGAGGTACCCCGCGGCGGCGTGCCCGCCCGATGCCGCTCCATCTCGGGCACCCCGCCCTGCTGCGGCACGACGGCCGCCTCGGAGGAGTGAGAGATGTTCGGGGTGTGCGGGTCGTTCGGGGCTTGTGGGTCGTGTGCGTTGTGTGGGAATTGCTGGGGTTGTTGGGTATGGGGCGCCTGCTGGGCCTGCGGAGCTTGTTGGTCGTGCGGTGCTTGTTGATCGTGCGGTGCTTGTTGATCGTGTGGTGCTTGTGGGGCGTGCGGCGCCTGTTGGGCCTGCGGAGCTTGTTGGGTGTGTGGGGAGTGCGGGTCCTGAGGGGTCTGTACGGAATTAGGGGAATGTGGGGCTCGTGCGGCTGGTGAGTTCCCTGAGCCTCCGGGGGCTTTGGGGCCTGCCGGAGTTACCGGGCCTGCCGGAGCATCCGGGGCTCCCGGAACCGCCGGGGCTACGGGAGCCTGCGGGACGCCAGGGCCTGCCGGAGCCGTTAGGTCGCCCTGACTGCCCTGACTGCCCTGACTGCCCTGACTGCCCTGACTGCCCTGTCTGACCGGGCCGACCTGGCCTCCCGGGCCCCCTTGGCCTTCCGACCCGCCGGGACCCACGCCACTGCCCCCGGCAGCACCCCAGTCCGCCGATCCGTACGCGTGCTGTGTCCACCTGCCCAGGGGCTGCTGGAACCCCTGGGCCGGAACCCCAGGACCACCTGCGGTGCGGGGACCCCCGGACCCACCCGGAGCACCGGCACCGTCCGGAACACCCGGACCGCCTCGCCTGCTCAGGGCACCTGGGGCACCCGGATCGTCGGGCCCGCCCGTAGCACCGGAACCGCCGGGCCCACCGGGAGCACCCGGACCGTCGGGCCCGTCACGCCTGCCCGACACCCCCGGAGCGCCCACAGCACCGGCCCTGTCCACTACACCGGAACCGCCGGGCCTGCCAGCCCCCTCCGGACCGCCAGAGCTCTCCGACCCTCTGGAGCCCCCCGGCCCCCCAAAACCACCTGACCCTGCAGAACTCCCCGGCCCTCCGGAACCACCTGACCCCGCAGAACCCGCAGAACCCGCAGAACCCCCCGACCCCCCAGAACCACCGACCCCCGCGGCCAACCCCACACCCGGCCCGCTGGCCACCCCCTGACCCGACGCACCAGCACCAGCCCCAGCCCCGCCCAGACCAGGACCACCCCCCACCTCGCCCCCAGCCGCCCCGCCGGACACGCCCCCCGCGCGCAGCCCGGGCACGTCGCCCGCCCGCGCCGGGGCACCCTCACCCGCCCCCGCGTCAGCGACCCGCACCCGCACATGGCCCTCCCCGTCGGGAGCGCTCGGCAGCGGGGCCTCCGGGGCGGTGCCGGTGGTCAGGCGGAGCACGGACTCGCCGATGCGCAGCAGGGAGCCGGAGGCGAGGCGGACGGGGCGGTCGGTGACCGTGCGGCCGTCGACCGTCGTGCCGTTCGTGGAGCCCAGGTCCGTGACCGTGACGCGGCCGTCCGGGTCCAGGGTGACGGCGCAGTGCAGCCGGGAGACGTCCGGGTCGTCCAGGGGCACGTCGGCCTGGGCGGAGCGGCCGACGCGGATCTGGCCGCCGTGCAGCAGGTGCACACCGCCCGCGTCGGGTCCCGCGACCACGTGCAGCCGGGTGGCGGCGTCGGCCAGCTCGGGTCCTGGCTCGGCGGGGGTGCCGACGGACAGCACGGCGCCGTCGACCAGGGGCGGCTCGCCGAGTGTGCAGCGCTGGAGGTCGAGGCGGTCGGACTGCGCGTACAACACGGCGGGGCCGTCGCCTGCGGCGACAGTCGCGGCCAGGCCGGAGGCGACCGCGGCGAGCGCGGTTCCGGCGGGGGCGGTGACCAGCACGTCGCAGGCCGCCGCGGGGCGTCCCCCCGGCTCGGTCTGGCCGCCACGCGGCCCGAGGACGGTCAGCCGGATCTGCATCGCCGTCAGCGGTCCCTTCTGCGCTGGGCGCCCGGCACGGGGACTCGCGCTGTGATTCCCCCCACCGCACACGGGCACGTCGGCCAGTACGGACAGCATCCTCGCACCTGCCACTGACAACACGCCCGCCACCCACCCGTAAGTGATCTTGATTGGTCGGCTCTGCTCGGAAAAGTGCCCGCAAAGTGCCTGCTCGGACCGATGTGGACGGTCATGGCCAGGAGAGTGCTTCCGTGCGGCGCGGGAGGGTGCTTTCGTACGGCGCAGGAGAGTGCGCAGGGGAGCGCTTTCGTACGGTGCGGAGCGTGCTTTCGTACAACGCGGGAATCCGCCCCGTACAACGCGAGAATCCGCCCCGTGCGGCGGGAGCGCGCGAACGTACGCGGGGACCAGAGTCCGTTTTCGGGCCCGCCCCGGCCGCCTCGGCAACCAACCGCGCTGGTCGAGCGTCTTCCCTCCGAACAAAGGTCCGCAACGTGGCCGGTTCCGGCCGTCGGTGGGCGCAAGATCGTCGGCCGGTGCCCCGTTCAGCGGCACTACAGTGGGTCGGAACGCCGTGTCGGCGGAAGAGCCAGATCAGATTCAGACCAGCCAGATCAGCAGGGAGCGCATGACGTGCGGCCGGTAGGCAGCAAGTACCTGCTCGAGGAGCCGCTCGGGCGCGGCGCCACGGGCACCGTCTGGCGAGCCCGCCAGCGGGAGACCGCGGGCGCCGAAGCGGCCGTCCCCGGCCAGCCCGGCGAGACCGTCGCGATCAAGGTCCTCAAGGAGGAGCTCGCCAACGACCCGGACGTGGTGATGCGCTTCCTGAGGGAGCGCTCCGTCCTGCTCAGGCTGACGCACCCGAACATCGTGCGCACCCGCGACTTGGTCGTCGAGGGCGACCTGCTGGCGCTGGTGATGGACCTGATCGAGGGTCCGGACCTGCACAAGTACCTGAGGGACAACGGCCCGTTCACGCCGGCCGCGGCGGCCCTGCTGACCGCCCAGATCGCCGACGCGCTGGCCGCGAGCCACGCCGACGGCGTCGTGCACCGCGACCTGAAGCCCGCGAACGTCCTGGTCAAGCAGGATGCCGAGGGCATGCACCCGATGCTCACGGACTTCGGCATCGCCCGCCTCGCCGACTCCCCGGGCCTGACCCGCACCCAGGAGTTCGTCGGCACGCCCGCGTACGTCGCGCCGGAGTCCGCCGAGGGCCGCCCGCAGACGAGCGCCGTCGACATCTACGGAGCGGGCATCCTGCTGTACGAGCTGGTCACGGGCCGGCCGCCGTTCTCCGGGGGCTCCGCCCTCGAAGTCCTGCACCAGCACCTGAGCGCCGAGCCGCGCCGCCCCTCGACCGTCCCGGACCCGCTGTGGACGGTCATCGAGCGCTGCCTGAGCAAGGACCCGGACCGCCGCCCGAGCGCCGAGAACCTGGCGCGCGGCCTGCGCGCCGTCGCCGACGGCATCGGTGTGCACGCGAACGCCGCGCAGATCGCCGCCGCCGAGGGCGTCGCCGCGCTGCTCGCGCCGGACCCGGCCCCCGCGCCGGTGCCGGACACCCCGGGCGCGGCCGACCCCACCCAGGTCCTGCCGACCAACGCGGGCGGGTACGACCCGCACGCCGCCACCAGCGTCATGCCCAACACCGGCGGCCCCCAGGGCCCGAACGCCGACCCCACGGCCGTCATGCCGCCGGTGGGCCACAACCAGGGCGGTAACCCGGACGAGCCGCACCCCTGGCAGAACCAGATGCGCGCGGCCCGCGACCGCAACGACCAGACCCAGGTGCAGTACCTGGACCCGAGCCAGGACCCGCTGCGCCGCCGCCCGCAGCGCCAGGTGGCCCGCCCGCAGCAGCAGCCCCAGCAGCCGCAGCCGTACGCCCCGCAGCACCAGCCGCAGCCGTACCAGCCGCCCATGCAGCCGCAGCGGCAGATGCAGCCCCAGCAGCCGCAGCACCCCCAGCCGTACGCGCCCCCGCAGCAGCCCGCCCCGCCGCAGCCCGCGCCGCCCGCCCCGCGCCAGCGCCGCCGCGACAACCCGAACCGGACCCGGATCCCCGGCCTCGGCTGCCTCAAGGGCTGCCTGGTCGTGCTCGTGATCCTGTTCGTCGCGAGCTGGCTGGTCTGGGAGCTGAGCCCGCTCCAGGACTGGATCGGCACGACGAAGGGCTACTGGGAGCAGATCAAGGACGTCTACAACACCGTCTCCGACTGGATGGGCAAGGTCGGCGGATGACGCCCGGCCGGGTGCGGGAGCCGCACCCGGCCCACTCTGTGGATTTGTCGACTCCCGCGGGGTGATTTCCCCTGCGGATGTGATGGTTGGCGCCCTGGCCGCGTAGTTTTGGGCCAACACACATCCGTAGGAGCAGTCTTGGGACGGAAGATCGGCAGCCGGTACACGGCCCACCAGATTCTGGGACGGGGCAGTGCCGGCACGGTGTGGCTCGGCGAGGGACCCGAAGGGCCGGTCGCCATCAAGCTGCTGCGCGAGGACCTGGCCTCCGACCAGGAGCTCGTCGGCCGCTTCGTCCAGGAGCGCACGGCACTGCTCAGCCTCGACCACGCGCGCGTGGTGGGCGTCCACGACCTGGTGGTGGACGGCAACGACCTCGCGCTCGTGATGGATCTCGTACGCGGCACGGATCTGCGCACCCGCCTGGAGCGCGAGCGGCGGCTCGCCCCCGAGGCCGCCGTCGCGATCGTCGCGGACGTCGCGGACGCCCTCGCCGCGGCGCACGCCGCCGGGATCGTGCACCGCGACGTGAAGCCCGAGAACGTCCTCCTCGACATGCAGGGCCCCCTCGGCCCCGGCGGGGCGCACCCGGCCCTGCTCACCGACTTCGGGGTGGCCAAGCTCATCGACTCGCCGCGCCGCACCCGCGCGACGAAGATCATCGGCACGCCGGACTATCTGGCCCCCGAGATCATCGAGGGGCTGCCCCCGCGCGCGGCCGTCGACATCTACGCCCTCGCCACCGTCCTGTACGAGCTGCTCGCGGGCTTCACGCCGTTCGGCGGCGGCCACCCCGGGGCGGTCCTTCGGCGCCACGTCACCGAGACCGTGGTGCCGCTCCCCGGCATCCCGGACGAGCTCTGGCAGCTCATGGTCCAGTGCCTGGCCAAGGCCCCGGCCTCCCGCCTGCGCGCCTCCGAGCTGGCCGACCGGCTGCGGGAGCAGCTGCCGCTGCTCGCGGGCATGCCGCCGCTGGACGTCGACGAACCGGAGTCGGAGTCCGCGGCCGACGAGGCGTACGAGGAGACGGCGCCGGAGCCGCGCGAGAAGGCCCCGCGGCGGGGCGCCGTGCCGCTGGTGCCCGGGGCCACGCCCGCGGACGCCAACCGGGACACGCACACGTCCATGCGCGTGCCCGCCCCCGACGAGCTGGCCGGGGGCGCCAGGGGGACGGCGCGAGCCCCGCGCACCACGGGCGCCGTCCGCCCCGGCTCGGCCCGGCACCGGTCCTCGGCACGGCGGCGCAGGATCACGCTCGGCGTGGCGGGGGTCGTCCTCGCCGCGGCGGTGGGAGCGGGCGCCTGGTACGCGACGACGGGCGACGACGCCGACCCGGCACCCCCCGACAACAACAATTCGGCGCCCCCGGCCCCGTGAATCAGCCTGTCCGGCGTTTGAGGACGAGGCGCGAAGCGCCGAAAGGGGGGAAAGGGGCGCAGCCCCATGAGCCCAGGCGCGAGGCGAGCCCACGGCACGGGGGAAGACCGGTTGCCGCAGCCGTTACGCTGGGGGTGTGGCAGTCGTCGATGTATCCGAAGAGCTCAAGTCCCTCTCCTCGACCATGGAGTCGATCGAGGCCGTCCTGGACCTCGACAAGCTGAGGGCAGACATCGCCGTGCTCGAGGAGCAGGCGGCGGCGCCGTCCCTCTGGGACGACCCGGACGAAGCGCAGAAGATCACCAGCAAGCTGAGCCACCTCCAGGCGGAGGTCAGGAAGGCCGAGGCGCTGCGCGGGCGGATCGACGACCTGGGCGTGCTCTTCGAGATGGCCGAGGAGGAGGACGACCCGGACACCCGCGCGGAGGCCGAGTCCGAGCTCACCGCGGTCAAGAAGGCGCTGGTCGAGATGGAGGTCCGCACCCTCCTCTCCGGGGAGTACGACGCGCGTGAGGCCGTCGTCACCATCCGCGCCGAGGCCGGCGGCGTAGACGCCTCCGACTTCGCCGAGAAGCTCCAGCGGATGTACCTGCGCTGGGCGGAGCGCCACGGCTACAAGACCGAGCTCTACGAGACGTCGTACGCGGAAGAGGCCGGCATCAAGTCGACCACCTTCGCCGTCCAGGCCCCGTATTCGTACGGCACGCTCTCCGTGGAGCAGGGCACGCACCGCCTGGTGCGCATCTCGCCGTTCGACAACCAGGGCCGCCGCCAGACGTCCTTCGCGGGCGTCGAGATCCTCCCTGTCGTCGAGCAGACCGACCACATCGAGATCGACGAGTCCGAGCTGCGCGTGGACGTGTACCGCTCCTCGGGCCCCGGCGGCCAGGGCGTGAACACGACGGACTCCGCGGTCCGCCTGACGCACATCCCGACGGGCATCGTCGTCTCCTGCCAGAACGAGCGCTCGCAGATCCAGAACAAGGCGACCGCGATGAACGTCCTCCAGGCGAAGCTCCTCGAGCGCCGCCGCCAGGAGGAGCAGGCGAAGATGAACGCCCTCAAGGGCGACGGCGGCAACTCCTGGGGCAACCAGATGCGTTCGTACGTCCTGCACCCGTACCAGATGGTGAAGGACCTGCGCACCGAGTTCGAAGTCGGCAACCCCGAGGCCGTGTTCAACGGCGAGATCGACGGCTTCCTCGAGGCCGGAATTCGCTGGCGCAAGCAGCAGGAGAAGTAATTTCGGCGCTAAGTCGACAAAGCTGAGCGAGGCAACTGTCGCCCTCCGGGCGGCAGTTGCCTTTGTTTATGGGCCTTCCCGGGCCTCCTGTGGGCTTGTTGCGCCTTTTACGTCACAGTCACATGTCCGTACGTCGGTCAACTGACCCCATAACGGGCATCGCGCCCGCAACGACCTTGACGGTGCTTCGAAAACTGGAAAAGCTAGCGAGCGGCATGCGTATCTCTGGGACGCGTGTGATCCGGGGGGCCGATCGCGAGCCACCCCGTGACCGCGATCCGGGGCGCTGCCTCACTGACGATTCAGCTACTGGGGGTAGCAGCCAGATGACGAAGAAGACGCGGATCCGTGTCGCGCGGATCGCCGCCGGCGCGGTGATCGCCGCCGGCGCCTCGCTGACCGCCGCCGGCGCCGCCTCGGCCCTGGACGTCGGCGTCGACCTCGGCGGGACGGGCGCGAGCGCCTCCGCCGACGAGAACGGCATCGGCGTCGACGTCGACCTGCCGGGCGGTGGCGACGAGACCGAGGACCCGGAGGAGCCCACCAACCCGCCGGAGCCGACCGACGAGCCCACCGAGCCGACGGACCCGCCCACGGAGCCGACGGACCCGCCGACCGAGCCCACCGACCCGCCCACGGAGCCGACGGACCCGCCCACCGAGCCCACGGACCCGCCGACCGAGCCGACGGACCCGCCCACGGAGCCGACGGACCAGCCGTCCGACCCGGGTGACGACGACAACAACGGCACCGGCGGCGGCAGCGGCGGCAACGACACCGACCCCGACGGCGGCTCCGGCCCGGCCGAGCAGGGCGGCAAGGACAGCCTGACCGACACCGGCTCCAAGCCGGTCGACCAGGTCGCCGACAACGGCAGCGGCAAGAACGACGGCGAGCTCGCCGAGACGGGTGCCGCCGAGACCACCTTCCTGATCATCGGTGCCGCCACCATGATCGCCGGTGGCGTCGGCTTCCGCTTCCTGCCGCGCCTGGTCGGCAACCGCGGCGCAGCGGCCTGACCTGACGGTCACCCGCCTGCAACGTAGTGTTACGGCGACGTACGCAACGTAACGAGCGGCGTCGAAGGCGACAGAAAGGCCCGGAGCCTCACCGGCTCCGGGCCTTTCCGCGTACCGCTTCGTACGTACGCGTCCGTTGACGGGCTGCCTGCCCGGAAGCTCCTGCTCCGGCGCCTCAGGGGCCGGTTCCGGCCCAGTGCCCAACGACTACGCCGTCTGGTGTGCCAGCAGGGCCATCGCCATGATCAGCACAAGCAGCAGCCCTATCAGGGCGGCAGGGCTGAGGCCGCCGAAGGGGCCCTCGTGCTGCATCCGCTCCCGGCTGGCCCGGCACACGGGGCAGCGGCCCTCGCTCACAGGCGCCGCGCAGTTCGCGCACACCAACCTGTCATAGGTCATGCGCTTCTCCTCCCGCACAGTCTCAGCCTGCCCAACGCTCGGGGAACCTCAACCGTTCCCCCTACCACTGTGCCAGCTTCCACGGAATTCGGCGCGGCCCACCGTCCCGCACCCCTTTTGTGCGGAGTCGGATCCGCAACAAACCGCGCAACTCAGGACGCCGACTGCGCGGCCCCACCCGGTTCGCGTATGGTCACGCTCACCTACCCCCGGCTACCCGTGGTGCATCCGTGATCCGATTCGACAACGTCTCCAAGGCCTATCCGAAGCAGAACCGCCCAGCCCTCCGCGATGTGTCGCTGGAGATCGAAAAGGGCGAGTTCGTCTTCCTGGTGGGGTCATCCGGCTCCGGAAAGTCCACCTTCCTGCGGCTGATCCTCCGCGAGGAGCGCACCAGCCACGGCCAGGTGCACGTCCTGGGCAAGGACCTGGCCCGGCTCTCCAACTGGAAGGTGCCGCACATGCGCCGCCAGCTCGGGACCGTCTTCCAGGACTTCCGTCTGCTGCCGAACAAGACCGTCGCCGAGAACGTGGCCTTCGCGCAGGAGGTCATCGGCAAGTCGCGCGGCGAGATCCGCAAGTCCGTGCCCCAGGTCCTCGACCTCGTCGGCCTCGGCGGCAAGGAGGACCGGATGCCCGGCGAGCTCTCCGGCGGTGAGCAGCAGCGCGTGGCCATCGCCCGCGCCTTCGTCAACCGGCCGAAGCTGCTGATCGCGGACGAGCCGACGGGCAACCTCGACCCGCAGACGTCGGTCGGCATCATGAAGCTGCTCGACCGCATCAACCGGACCGGCACCACCGTCGTGATGGCCACCCACGACCAGCAGATCGTGGACCAGATGCGCAAGCGTGTCATCGAGCTGGAGAAGGGCCGCCTGGTCCGCGACCAGTCCCGCGGCGTCTACGGCTACCAGCACTGACCCGGACGCCGGCGCCTGCCATGGCCGCCGGCGTTCCGCTCCCGTGCCTGCACCCTCCGCTCCACCTGATCCACTGAAAGGCCGCCATGCGCGCCCAGTTCGTCCTGTCGGAGATCGGCGTCGGTCTCCGCCGCAATCTCACGATGACCTTCGCGGTCATCGTCTCCGTAGCGCTCTCGCTCGCCCTCTTCGGCGGCTCGCTGCTCATGCGCGACCAGGTGAGCACGATGAAGGGCTACTGGTACGACAAGGTCAACGTCTCGATCTTCCTGTGCAACAAGGCGGACGCCGAGCAGGACCCCAAGTGCGCCAAGGGCGCCGTCACGAACGAGCAGAAGACGCAGATCCTCGCCGATCTGAAGAAGATGCCGGTCGTCGACACCGTCCAGCACGAGACGGCGGACCAGGCGTACAAGCACTACAAGGAGCAGTTCGGCGACTCCCCGCTGTCCAGCTCGCTGACGCCGGACCAGATGCAGGAGTCGTACCGCATCAAGCTGAAGGACCCGGAGAAGTACCAGGTGGTCGCGACCGCCTTCTCCGGACGGGACGGCGTGCAGTCCGTGGAGGACCAGAAGGGCGTCCTGGACAACCTCTTCGAGCTCCTCAACGGCATGAACTGGGCGGCGCTGGCGGTGATGGCGCTCATGCTCGTCGTCGCGCTGATGCTGATCGTCAACACGGTGCGCGTCTCGGCGTTCAGCCGTCGACGTGAAACCGGGATCATGCGGCTGGTCGGCGCGTCCAGCTTCTACATCCAGATGCCGTTCATCCTGGAGGCGGCCGTCGCCGGTCTGATCGGCGGCGGGCTGGCGTGCGGATTCCTGCTCCTGGGCCGGTACTTCATCATCGACCACGGCCTGATGCTGTCCGAGAAGCTCAACCTGATCAACTTCATCGGCTGGGACGCGGTGCTCGCCAAGCTGCCGCTCGTGCTCGCCATCGGCCTCCTCATGCCCGCGCTGGCCGCCTTCTTCGCCCTGCGCAAGTACCTGAAGGTGTGAGGCGAGAGGCATCTCCCGGTCCTCAGGGTGTGAGGAGTGCCTCGGGCGCCGTGCGGTCAACCGGCCGTGCGGCGCCCCTCGTTGTCCTAGACTCACCGACATGTCAGGCCCCGACCGGCTCACCGAGCCCCGCCGCATCCGCCGCGGGGCGGCCCTGACATTGGTTTTCGCGAGCGTCCTCGCCACCGGCGCGGCCACCGGCTCCTGGACCGAGAACGCGACGGAAGGCCGGAATCCGGCGGCCCCGTCCACCCGCGCCGTCGCCTCCTCCCGGGACAGCGACCGCGACCGGGACCCCGCCGAGGAAGCCGCCGACGCCGCCGCCGAGGCGATGGCCGACGGCAAGTCCGGCAAGGAGGCCGCCGAGAACGTCGTCAGCCGCAGCGGCGACCGCTGGGCGTCGGTCTACTCCCAGGGGGAGTATCGGGAGTTCGAGCAGTCCCTCGACGGCGCCTACACCGGAGTCGGCCTGTGGGCCAGGCGCGCCGCCGACGGCAAGATCGAGGTGTCCCGCGTGCAGCGCGGCGGACCGGCGGAGCGAGCGGGCATCCGCGAGGGCGACGAGCTCACCGCCATCGACGGCAAGAACGCCACCGGCCGCCCCGTCACGGACGTCGTGGCCCTGCTGCGCGGCGACCGCGAGAACACCCCGGTCACCCTCGGCCTGAAGCGCGGCACGCGCGCGTGGACCGAGACCCTGCGCCGCGCCCGCCTCTCGACGGACTCCGTGACCGTCACCCGGCTCCCCGGCGGCGCCGTGATGATCAAGGTCGTGGCGTTCACGAAGGGCTCCGGCAAGGCCGTACGGGACGCGGTGCGCAGCGCCCCCGAGGGCGCCGGCGTCCTCCTGGACCTGCGCGGCAACTCCGGCGGCCTGGTCTCCGAGGCCACCACGGCCTCCTCCGCCATCCTGGACGGCGGCCTCGTGGCGACGTACGACGTACGAGGCGCGCAGCGCGCCCTGCACGCCAAGCAGGGCGGCGACACCAGGAGACCCGTGGTCGCGCTCGTCGACGGCGGCACGATGAGCGCGGCCGAGCTGCTCACCGGGGCCCTCCAGGACCGCGGCCGCGCGGTCGTCGTGGGCTCCAGGACGTTCGGCAAGGGCTCGGTGCAGATGCCGAGCAAGCTGCCCGACGGCTCCGTCGCCGAGCTGACGGTCGGGCACTACCGCACCCCTTCGGGGAAGGCGGTCGACGGCCGGGGCATCACCCCGGACCTGGAGGTGGAGGACGGCGCCCAGGAGCGGGCCGAGACAGTATTGACTGGCCTCGGACCCCCCTCGTAGTGCGAAAATGGGCGGACTATGGCGAAGGAAAAGGTAAAGCGCAAGGCCGCCAAGGCCAACGAGAAGGCCCCCGCCCGCAAGATGATCGCGCAGAACAAGAAGGCGCGGCACGACTACCACATCCTGGACACCTACGAATGCGGCCTGGTGCTGATGGGCACCGAGGTCAAGTCGCTGCGCCTGGGCCGGGCCTCCCTGGTGGACGGCTTCGTGCACATCGACGGCGGCGAGGCGTGGCTGCACAACATCCACGTCCCCGAGTACGTGCAGGGCACCTGGACCAACCACTCGGCCACGCGGAAGCGCAAGCTCCTGCTGCACCGGGCCGAGATCGACAAGCTGCAGTCGAAGTCCCAGGAGACGGGCCACACGATCGTGCCCCTCGCCCTGTACTTCAAGGACAGCCGGGTCAAGGTCGAGATCGCACTGGCCAAGGGCAAGAAGGAGTACGACAAGCGGCAGACGCTGCGGGAGAAGCAGGACACGAGGGAGACGAACCGGGCGATCTCGGCGGCCAGGCGGAGGCAGGGGATCGCGTAGCCGGGCCGGGGGCCCTGTGCGGGGCCGCCCTCCCGCGGCCCGTGGGAATAGGCTGGCACCGGTCGGCGTTGTTCACGTACGATGGACAACGTTCCTCACGCAGGGGCGAGCGCCCTCCCTGGAGGGCTTGAAAAATCAACATGGGGATGATCGGTTTCGACAGCGGATGTCGAAGCAGGGGAAGCGAGCCGAGGAAGCGGCAATGATCTCGTAAACCATATGTCGCAACCAATAATCGCCAATTCCAAGAGCGATTCCCAGTCCTTCGCCCTCGCTGCCTAATAAGCAGTGACTGAAGGACCCTTAATGGGTGTCAGCCCGGGGGTGTTCCCGACCCGGACCCTGGCATAATCTAGGGAACTAAACCGTCGAACCCGGTCACGGGGTTCGACGGGAAATCAAACAGTGACTGGGCCTGTCGGAGACCTGTTCGCGAGATCTCCGGGGCCGAGAAAATCGCAGCGAACTGCGCTCGGAGAAGCCCTGATTCCGCACCGTTGGACGCGGGTTCGATTCCCGCCATCTCCACGAAGTCGACAGGCGACGTGTGCCCGCGGACAGCGCGGGCCGCGTCGCCTTCGTCGTTTTTGCGCGGCTGCGCCGCGCGTAGCGGGGGCTCTGCCACCCGCACCCCCTGGCGCGGGCTCGGGTGGGCCGTGCGGGGCCGCCTACTGTCGCGCGCGGCCGTCATCCGGGATGCTCCAGGGTCATGAGTAGACCCGTGAGACGCGTCAACCACCGTATGCGCCACTGGATCTGGCCCGCCGTGCTCGGCCTCGCCGTGGCCACCCTCTCTTTCGGCTCCCTCAGTGCCCCGGCCGGGGCGGACTCCGACCGGAGCGGGCTGCCCGAAGCCATCGACACCATCCTCGGCGACCCCCGGATGGAGGGCGGTGCCGCGAGCGTCGTGGTCGCCGACGCCGAGACCGGCGAGACCCTCTACCAGCACCTGGCCGGCGGGCGCCTCATGCCCGCCTCCAACACCAAGATGCTGACCTCGGCCGCGGCCCTGGAGCTGCTCGGCCCGGACCACCGCTTCACCACCGACGTCCTCGCCCACGGCGACCGGCACGGGCCCGTGCTCAAGGGCGACCTGTATCTGCGCGGCACCGGCGACCCGACGACGCTCGCCAAGGACTACGACCGGCTTGCCGAACAGGTCGCCGACGCGGGCATCAAGCGGGTCTCGGGGCGGCTCGTCGCCGACGACACCCGCTTCGACGACCGGCGCCAGGGCGACACCTGGGGTGCCGACGACGAGTCCTCGTACTACGCCGCGCAGATCTCCGCGCTGAGCGTCGCGCCCGACACGGACTACGACACCGGGACGGTCGTCGTCGAGGTCGCGCCGGGAGCCGCCGCCGGGGACAAACCGAAGGTCACCGTGACCCCGAAGACCGACTACGTAGACATCGATCTGCGGGCCAGGACGGTCGCCGCGGGCGGCGCGGACACCATCGCCGTCGAGCGGCAGCACGGCAAGAACACCATCACCGTCAGCGGCGACGTTCCCGTCGGCGGCAGCACCACCAAGGAGTGGATCACCGTCTGGGAGCCGACCCGGTACGCCGCCGCGATCTTCCGGGACGCGCTCGCCGCCCACGGGGTGAAGGTCGGCGGGCCCACCAGGGCCGGGATTCCGACCCCCAAGGGGGCGCGCGAACTGGCCTCGCACGCCTCCATGACGCTCAGGGACCTGCTGATCCCGTTCATGAAGCTGTCCAACAACATGCACGCGGAGTCCCTGACGAAGGCCATGGGGCACAAGGCGACCGGGCGGCCCGGGAGTTGGGGCGACGGCATCACGGCGATCGGCGGCTATCTGAAGACGGCCGGTGTCGACCCGGGCAAGCTGCGCCACGTCGACGGCTCCGGGCTCTCGCGCAAGAACAACGTCGCCGCCGACCAGTTCATCAAGCTGTTGCGGTCGGCGAAGGGCGAGCCCTGGTTCGCCGACTGGTACCGCTCGCTGCCGGTCGCGTGCGACCCGGACAAGTTCGACGGCGGTACGTTGCGCTCGCGGATGTGCGGGACGCCGGCGGCGCTCAACGTGCACGCGAAGACCGGGACGCTGACCGGGGCGTCCGCCCTGTCGGGGTACGTGACCGACGCGGGCGGCCGCGAACTGGTCTTCAGCATCGTCCTCAACAACTACCTGCCCGCCTCGGTGAAGGCACTGGAGGACGCGATCGTCATCACGCTCGCGAAGTCCGACGAGGACAAGGCCGTGCTCGTCAGGCCTCGCGCGGAGCGCGGGACCGGGCAGGGCGGCGAGCTCGAGTGCTCGTGGCGCAAGCCCGCGCGGTGCTGAGCAGCAGCGCGCACAGGGCGGCGGCCACGGGGACGGTGTAGCCGGCGGTGGAGCCCAGGTGCTCCACCGCCCAGCCGCCGCCCGCCGCGCCGCACGCGATGCCCCCGAGGAGCCCGGTCACGGCGAGGGTCATGGCCTCGTTCAACTGCCCCTCGGGGGCATACCGCTGCACCAGCGTCATGCCGGTGACCATCGTCGGGGCGGTCGCCATCCCGGCGATGAGCAGCGCACCGGCGAGGACCACCAGCGAGCCGGTCGTCGCCACGGCGAGCAGCGGCAGCGTCATCAGGGCCGCCATCGCCGCCCCGCACCACACGTGGCGGCGGTCCAGTGGGCCGCTCGGCCGCAGGGCTCCGTAGACGAGGCCCGCCGCGCACGAACCAGCGGCCTGCAGCGCGAGGATCACGCCCCCGGCCGCCTTGTGCCCCTGTGCGTCCGCGAACGCGAGGGTCGCGACCTCCAGCGAACCGAAGACGGCGCCGGTCGCGAGGAAGACGACCAGCAGAGCGGGCATCCCGCGCGCGCGGAGGGGCGATTTCGCCTTCGGGGAGCCGCTCGTACGCCGCCGGGGCGGGGGTTCGGTCGCGCGCTGGGCGGCGAAGAGCAGGACCCCGGTCAGCAGCAGGACGGCGCCCACGAGGGTGCCCGCCTGTGGGAACAGGGCCCCGCACAGGAACGCCGCGAGCACCGGGCCGAGCATGAAGCACAGCTCGTCCGCCGCCTGCTCGAAGGAGTTCGCGGTGTGCAGCGCGTCCGGCCGCCCCCGCAGCAGGTGCGACCAGCGGGCCCGCGACATGCCGCCGGTGTTCGGGGTGGTGGCGGTGGCGGCGTACGAGGCGAACAGGGTCCAGTCCGGCGCCCCGAAGCGGACGCACAGCAGCAGCGACAGCGAGCCGAGCACCGCCAGGACCGTGGCGGGCACGGCGACGCGCGCCTGCCCGTGCCGGTCGACCAGACGGGCCGTCCAGGGCGCCACGAAGGCGGTCGCGGCGAGCCCGGTGGCGGTGACGGCGCCCGCGAGCGCGTACGAGTCGCGGGCCCCGGCGATCATGATCACCGCGCTGACGCTGAACATGCCCATGGGCAGCCGGGCGATGAGGTTGCCGACGGTGAAGGCGGTGGCTCCGGGTATCGCGAAGAGGCGGGCGTAGGGGTTGCGGGTGCGGGTGCGGGTGCGGGTGCGGGTGCGGGTGCAGGTGCGTGCGGGATCGCTGGTGGGCGGGGCGGCTGGGTCGGCGGGGGCTTGGGGCATGTCTTCAGGCTCATGGCTCGGGCCCGGGGCGGTCCAACACCTACTGGGTGCCGATTCACGCACCTGGGTTGTAAGTTCACCGGATGACCGAACCGTCGTACGTCGGGCCACACACGGGGCCGACCGTGGGGCCGCACATGGGGCCGTCCGAGGTGCCGCCCCCTCCGTCACCTCGCGTACCCCGCGACGTGGACCCCCGCCTCCTGCGCTCCTTCCTCGCCGTCGCCGAGGAACTGCACTTCACCCGCGCCGCCGCCCGGCTGTACGTCGCCCAGCAGGCCCTGAGCCGTGACGTGCGGCGGCTCGAACGGGAGCTGGGCGTCGGCCTGTTCGCGCGGTCGACGCGGCAGGTGACGCTGACCGCCGACGGCGAGCGTCTCCTTCCGTACGCGCGGCGCGTCCTCGCGGCGCACGACGAGCTGGCGGCCGCCTTCGCGCGCGGGAGCACGGCGGCCGCCGCCCGCCCGCTGCTCGTCGACCTCAACAGCCCGGGCCTGGTCTTCGGCCGGATCCTGGACCGGGCCCGGCGACTGGCCCCGCAGTGCGAGCTGATGGCCCGCTTCGAGAGCGGCCTGACCGGCGCCGCCGCCGAGATCGCGGCCGGGCGCCTGCACGCGTCCTTCGGCCGGTACGCGGGCCTGCCCGCGGCCGTGCGCGCGGGCCTCGCCCAGCAGCCCGTGCGATACGAGCCGATGGCGGTGCTGCTGCCGACCGGCCACCCGCTGGCGGAACTCGACGAGGTGCCGCTCGGCAGGCTCGCGGGCGAGAGCGTCTACGCGGGCGCGGGCAACGAGCGCACTCCGGAGTGGACCGACCTCGCCCGCCGCCTCTTCGAAGGCCGCGGCATCGAGGTCGCGCCGCCCGCGCCGCTCGCCGTCGGCCCCGAGGAGTTCGCGCGGATCATGGCGAAGCACCGTAACCCCGTCCTCGCCGTCGTCGGCTTCCCCGAGTTGCCGGGCGCCGTGCTGCGGCCGCTCGTCGACCCCGTACCGCTGTCCCCGGTGTCGCTGGTGTGGCGCCGCGGCCTCCGCCACCCCGGGCTCGACGCCCTGCGCCGTGCCGCAGCCGAACTCGCGGCCGCCGAAGGGTGGTTGACCCGACCGGTGGACGCGTGGATTCCGGACACGGATGCACTCATCATGATGAGTCAGGACTGACTTGAACCCACGGTTGTCAGTGGTGTGCGCTACGTTCGGCTTCTGGGCGCGGTGTGGTAAGGGGGGCGCTCGGATCGGGTGGGGGCCCGGTCCGGACGGCGAGTGCCCGGGGAGTCGTACGCGCCCCGATTCAGGCTCACGTGGGGGGTTCGCGTACGCATGGAGAAGTGGCGAGAAGACGATCTACCAGGGGATACGCCGGGTCTTTCGGGGCCGGACGGCACACTGCCGGGGCACGCGGGCGGTCTGCCCGCGTCGGCGCACGACCCGAATGAGGTCACGGTCCAGGTCGACGGTCTGGGGCGGCACTTGGCGGGCGAGTCCGGTGATTGGGCTGACGTCACCCGCCGTCAGCAGGGAATTCCGGACACCCAAGATCTGGCCGACAGGCCGGTGTTCGTCGACGAGACGGGGCGCCGCAGCAGGAGATATCGCCGGATCGGCGGGGTCGTCGGCCTCCTCTGCGCGGTGTACGCGGTGGTCATCGTGGCCACGCTCGTCTCGGGCAACTCCAGCGCGCCCTGGCTGCCGGTGCCCGACCCCAAGGACGAGCAGCCCGCGAGCAAGGTCGACACCCCGGACGTCTCCGCGGAGCCGGTGGTCTCGCCCACGTCGCCGTCCTCGTCCGGGGCGACAGCGAGGCCCGGGGCCTCCCGGTCCGGCGGGGGTGCGACAGTCGAGCCGGCCGACGAGTCGGGCGACGAGCCGGGTGGCGCCAACCCGTCGGGGACTTCGGGGACTTCAGGGGCTTCAGGGACTGGGGACGCGGCCGACGGGCCCGGTGGTTCTTCCGGGCCCGGCCCCACGCGGGGCGGCGACGGGCCCGGGTCCCGCCCGACGGGCGGCGGCGACCGGCCCGGCGCGGACCCTGGCGACGACCCCGCCCGCCCTGGTCCCGGGCCCGACCCTGACCCCGGCCCGGATCCGGGCCCGACCGGCGAGTCCGACCCGCCCGCCGGCCCGCCCACGCAGACGCCGGACACCGGTGGCGGCGAAGCGGGCGGCGGCGGCAAGCCGGGCGGCGGCGAGGCCGGCGGCGCCGGGGCGGACGAGGGCGGCGACACCGCCGCCGACAACACGGCCTCGTCTCCAGGCTCTCCGGCCTCCCCTTCCTCCGCCTCCGCCACTACCCCCGCCGTCGACACGCGGTCCGCGTCCGACCGCCGGGCCACGGAGGTCGGTCGCGCATGAACTCCCGCTCCACCACGCGCGGTTCACGCCCAGAAGGTGCCGACCGCGCCCGGACCGGCCATGCCCACGGCCGGCGAACGAAGGGCGCCGCCGCGCGCCGCCGCCTCCCCATGCGCTACCTGCTGCCCTCGCTCCTCCTCGTGGCGCTGCTCGCGATGCTGATGCTCCGCGGCTACGTACACAGCGAGATCCTCGCCGACCACCGCGTGCGCCCGCCCGCGGCCACCGACCAGGTGCCGAAGGAGGTCCTCCGGGGCGGCCCGGTCATCGACACGCGCGGCGGACGCCCGGCGTCCATGCGCGTCCCCGACCACCACCTGGTGCTCACCTTCGACGACGGGCCCGACCCGCAGTGGACCCCGAAGGTCCTCGACGTGCTCGCCGAACACGACGCGCACGGCGTCTTCTTCGTCACCGGCACCATGGCCTCGCGCCACCCCGGCCTGGTCCGGCGCATCGTCGACGAGGGCCACGAGATCGGCCTGCACACCTTCAACCACCCGGACCTGTCGTACCAGTCGAAGGACCGCATCGACCGGGAGCTGTCGCAGAACCAGCTCGCGCTCGCGGGCGCGGCGGGCATCCGCACCTCCCTGTTCCGGCCGCCGTACTCGTCGTTCGCCGACGCCATGGACAACAAGTCGTGGCCGGTCACGCGGTACATCGGCAGCCGCGGCTACCTCACGGTCGTGAACGACACCGACAGCGAGGACTGGAAGCGGCCGGGCGCCGCCGAGATCATCCGCCGCGCCACGCCCGTCGGTGGCAAGGGTGCCATCGTCCTGCTGCACGACTCGGGCGGCGACCGCTCCCAGACCGTCGCCGCACTCGACCGCCTCCTGCCCCAACTCAAGGACCGGGGCTACGAGTTCACCAACCTCACCGAGGCCCTGGACGCACCCAGCGCGCACGCGCGCGTGCAGGGTGTCGAGCTGTGGAAGGGCAGGGCCTGGGTCTTCCTGATCGGCGCCGCGGAGCACATCACGGACGCCCTCGTGGTCGGCCTGGCGGTGATCGGCATCCTGGTGATGGCCCGCTTCGGCCTGATGCTCCTGCTGTCTGCGGTGCACGCCCGCAGGGTCCGGGGGCGGGGCTTCGGCTGGGGCTCCGCCGAGGTGGCCGAACCCGTCTCCGTCCTGGTGCCCGCCTACAACGAGGCGAAGTGCATCGAGAGCACCGTCCGCTCCCTGATGGCGAGCGACCACCCCATCGAGGTGATCGTCATCGACGACGGCTCCACGGACGGCACGGCCCGCATCGCCGAGGACCTCGCCCTGCCGAACGTACGCGTCGTACGACAGCACAACGCCGGCAAGCCCGCCGCCCTCAACAGAGGCCTGGCGAACGCCCGTTACGACCTGGTCGTGATGATGGACGGCGACACGGTCTTCGAGGCGTCGACCGTGCGCGAGCTGGTGCGGCCGTTCGCCGACCCGCGCGTGGGCGCCGTCGCGGGCAACGCGAAGGTGGGCAACAGGGACTCCCTCATCGGCGCCTGGCAGCACATCGAGTACGTGATGGGCTTCAACCTCGACCGCCGGATGTACGACGTGCTGCGCTGCATGCCGACCATCCCCGGCGCCGTGGGCGCCTTCCGCCGCACCGCCCTGGAGCGCGTCGGCGGAATGAGCGACGACACCCTCGCCGAGGACACCGACATCACGATGGCGCTGCACCGCGACGGCTGGCGGGTCGTGTACGCCGAGCGGGCGCGCGCGTGGACCGAGGCCCCGGAGACGGTGCGGCAACTGTGGTCCCAGCGCTACCGCTGGTCGTACGGCACCATGCAGGCCATCTGGAAGCACCGGCGCGCGGTGATCGAGCGCGGCCCGTCGGGCCGCTTCGGCCGCGTGGGCCTGCCCCTGGTGTCCCTGTTCATGGTCCTGGCCCCGCTGCTCGCGCCCCTCATCGACGTCTTCCTCTTCTACGGCCTCGTCTTCGGCCCCACCCAGAAGACCGTCGCCGCGTGGCTCGGCGTGCTCGCCGTCCAGGCGGTGTGCGCGGCGTACGCCTTCCGGCTGGACCGCGAGCCGATGACGCACCTCGTCTCGCTGCCCCTCCAGCAGATCCTCTACCGGCAGTTGATGTACGTGGTGCTGCTGCAGTCCTGGATCACCGCGCTGACCGGGGGCCGGTTGCGGTGGCAGAAGCTGCGGCGCACCGGGGCGGTCGGGGCGCCGGGTCCGTCGTCCCCGTCCCCGCGGCAGCGGGTGGGCGCCGGCGTGGAAGGGAGCCCTGTGGCATGACGTATCCGACGCCTGTCCCGGAAGAGGCCGTACGCCCCAGTGAACCCGCACCGTCTACTGAACCCCAGCCGTCCGCTGAACCCGCACAGTCCGCTGAACCCGCGCCGTCCGCGAAGCCCGGCGCCCGTGACCGCTACCTGGACCTGCTGCGCACCCTCGCCCTGGTCCGGGTCGTGGTCTACCACCTCTTCGGCTGGGCCTGGCTGACGATCCTCTTCCCGTCCATGGGCGTGATGTTCGCGCTGGCGGGCTCGCTGATGGCGCGGTCCCTGGGCCGCCGCCCGTCCTGGTCGGTGATCAGGGGCCGTGTCCGCCGCCTCCTGCCACCTCTGTGGGTGTTCAGCGCGGCGGCCCTGTTCCTGTTGTTCGCCGGCGGCTGGAACCCGGGCGATGACCCCGACCACGGCGGCACATGGGGCCTGCTGAGCCTCACCAACTACGTCTTCCCGCTCGGCGCCCCACCGTTCCCCTGGCACATAGGGGGCGAGGCGGGCCTCCTGGAGGACACCTGGCCCGCGCAGGCGGCGGGCCCGCTGTGGTACATCCGCGCGTACCTGTGGTTCGTGATCGCGTCCCCGCTGCTGCTGTGGGCGTTCCGCCGCGCACCGCGGGCGACGCTGCTCGCGCCGCTCGCGCTGACCGCCGTCATCACCACGGGGATCGTCCGGATCCCCGGCGAAACGGGCAACGCGGTCACGGACTTCGCGGTGTACGGAGGCTGCTGGATCCTGGGCTTCGCACACCAGGAGGGCGCGCTGGCACGCGTCCCGCGCTACCTGGCGGTCTCCCTGTCCACCCTGCTCATGGCCTTCGGCCTGTGGTGGGCGTCCGGCCACCTCGGCCCGGACGGCTGGGACCTGAACGACATCCCCCTGGCCCAGGCGACGTGGTCGCTCGGATTCGTCGTGATCCTGCTCGTCTACGCCCCGTCGTGGCGGGAGCTCCCCGGCCGCCTCGCGAAGTGGGACAGGCTGGTGACCCTGTCCAACAACAGGGCCGTGACGATCTACCTCTGGCACAACCTCCTCATCATGGCCACGGTCCCCCTCATCGACCAGGCCTACGACTTCCCGTTCCTGGACGGGGCAGGGGCGGCCGCGCTCGACGCGACGTACATGATGTGGATGACCGTGCTGGTCTGGCCACTCATCGCACTGATGGTCCTCACGGTGGGGTGGATCGAGGATCTGGCGGCGGGGCGGGGGCCGCGACTGTGGCCGTCCCGGCAGGGCGCCGGGTGTAGCGCGCGGAGTGCGAAGCGCAACGTCTCCGACTGACACAAAGCGGTAATCATCACGGGGCGTTGTGCGACTGTTAGGCAACAACGTCCCGTACAGGGCTTCGGTATGCCCACATCTGTCCCCGAGCTGGGGATACCTCACTCTCGCATCGCGCTTTGCCCGTGGATAGCGTGGGTTCACTCAAGTGAACCCACTGAACCCACGTCCCATCGGGAGCTGACTGTGAACCGCCGACCTGCCTTGCTCGCGGTGGCCGCGCTGACCACTGCCGCGGCCCTGTCGCTCTCCGCCTGCGGTGGCGGAGACGGCGATTCCAAGGGCGACGACAAGATCGAGGGCGCCGGGTCCACGGCCAGCGAGAAGCCGTCGCCGTCGGCTTCCGAGGACAAGATCGAGCGGCCGGAGATCAAGCTGCCCAAGGGCGTGAAGAACGTCTTTGAGGGACTCGAGACGGGCGATCCCAAGAAGGACGCGGTACTCGCGGACAACCAGCGGGTGATCAATTCCGTCGACGAGGCGATCACGGTCAAGGCCAAGAAGCACCCGGCGCTCGAGTTCTATTCGAAGGGCGATGCGCTCGCCAGCGCCGCCACGTACATCCAGTCCTTCTACGACGCGGGTACGACGTGGACGGGCGAGACGCGCTATTACGACCACGCGGTCACGTTCCTCAAGGACGGCGCCGCGGCGGTCACGTACTGCGGCGACGAGACGAAGTCGTACAGCAAGAACCGCAAGACCGGAGTGGTCAAGAAGACGCCCGGAGACTCGGACGACTACATCTCGTACAACACACGTATGGAGAAGAACTCCAAGGGCGTGTGGCAGGCAACCATGGTGACTTCCGAGGAGGGGGCGAAGAAGTGCCAGCCGTGAACCGCGGGATCCTGCGTACCTTGACGATTGCCGGCCTCGTGCTGGCAACCGGGGCGGCTTCCACGCTCGCCTACGCGGGCGACAAGACTCCGGGCGGGAGCCGGGGCAGCGCCAAGGGCACCAGGCAAGGCAAGACCATCACCGTCGAAACGAGCATCCGAACCAGCGTCAACGGTGATTCGCGTACTGCCAAGACCGGAAAGCTCTCCTCGGCCGACGGCAACTGGACGCCGCCGGCGTGCTGGTACGAACCCGCGTTCTCGCCCAAGGAGATCGAGAAGACGGTCAAGGGGCTGCGCTCCTTCGGCGACGGCGTTCCGTTCATGGAGGGCATCGGTGAAATCCTGGGCGACTTCTTCGATTCCTATTACAAGGACGGTCACCCCTACAAGGACTACAACCTTGACAAGCAGGGCAAGGGGATGTTCTGGACCAAGGTCGTCAACCCGAATCGCAAGGACGATCCGGAGGCGATGAAGTGTGACAGGCCGCCGTTCTGGGTCGACGACAATGACACCCCGGAAGAGCCTCTCGCGGTCAATCCGAAGATTTTGGCGGAGTACGCGTACGACGAACTCCCCATCCCCGAAACCGAGATCACGATGGCGCCGGAGGGCGAGACCAAGGTCAATCTGCCGACCTGGGTCTGGCTCGACAAGGCCAAGTTCAAGGAAGTTTCGGTGACGGCGAGCCTGCCCGATACCAACATGTGGGCCAGGACGACCGCCAAGCCCGTCTCCCTGAAGATCAATCCGGGAACGAAGGACGCCACCACCTACCCGGCCTCCGGTGAATGCGCCATCGTCGACGGCCGCATCGGTGAGCCCTGGGCCAAGGGCAAGTCCAAGAAGACCCCGCCGTGCGGCGTGAAGTACCTGCGCTCCTCCGGTGACGGCTCGTACAAGCTCAACGCCACGGTCACGTGGGAGGTCTCGTGGACGAGCAGCACCGGTGAAGGTGCCGATCTCCCGAAGGGCGAATTCGGCGCCGACCAGGACGTCGTGGTCAAGGAGATCCAGTCCATCAACCGGTGAACGTGATGGGTGACGGGGGCGGGCAATCCCCGCCTCAGTCACCGGCTTGTGGCGTCCGTGGTGTCGTCAGTGTCGTCATTGACCGCTCCTGTAACGGGAGTTGACTGTCCGCCTGCGGTGGTGGTGATGACGGTGGGTCCCGGAGCGACGAGAAGATCGAGGGGGCGGGACGCCGTCCTGTCCGACACCGAGCAGTACCTCAAGGCCGTCGACATGGCCATCGCCGAGCAGGACCCGGCCCACAAGGCGTACCGCTTCTACTCCGAGGGCGAAGCGGCGGACCAAGGCGTCCATCGTCTACTGCGAAGACCAGGGCAAGGCGTTCAACAAGAACCTGAAGACGGGGAAGACCAACAAGGGCTCCGCGCAGCCGTCGAAGGACGACTTCGTCATCTACAGCAGTCGACTGCACCGCGACAAGCAGGGTGTCTGGATCACTGAGCAGACCACATCCGAACGGGGGAGTGCAGCATGCCAGGAGTGAGCCGCAAGCATTGGCCGGCCGTCGGGGCCGTGGCGATGGCGTCGACCCCGGAAATGCTCGCCCACCTCGCGTACGCCGAGATCCGCGTGCCGGGCACGAAGGTCTCCATGGCGCCGGAGGGCGAGACCAAGGTCAACCTGCCGACCTGGACGTGGCTGGACGCCGCGGAGTTCAAGCCGGTGTCCGTGACGGCGTTCGTGCCCGTGCTCGGCATCCAGGCCACGACCACCGCCGAGCCCGTCTCCCTGAAGATCGATCCGGGAACCAAGGACGCCCGGACCTACCCGGTCTCCGTCGTGTGCCCCCTCGGCGAAGACGGCCGCATCGGCGAGCCCTACGCCAAGGGCAAGTCCAAGCGGACCCCGCCCTGCGGCGTGAAGTACCTGCGCTCGTCCCGCGACGGGTCGTACCCCCTGAAGGCCACCGTCACCTGGAACATCCAATCGTTGAAGCAGTAGGCGTGCGCGGGTGAACGGCCGCCCCGGCTGAGTGAGCGGGTCCGGGAGCGCCCCGCTCCCGTGCCCTGCCCCCGGTGTGACGCGGTCGTTCGGTTTACGGGTGCGACGGTCGGCGCCTCGGCGATTAGGCTCGCACGCTATGACGCAGCCTCCAGGCCAGCCGCCGCAGGACGGATTCGGTGCCCCGCAGCACCAGCCGAACGGGCCGTACGAGCCGAACCAGTCGCAGCCGCCGTACCCCGGTCAGCCGCCCGCCGCCCCGCCGCAGCCCGGCTACGGCTACCCGCAGCAGCCCCCGGCCCCGCACGGCGCCCCGCCACCGGCCTACGGCCAGCCCGCCCAGGGCGGTGGGCCGGATCCCTACGGTCACGGTCAGCCTCAGGCCCCGTACGGCCAGGCTCCGTACGGCCAACCCCCTTACGGCCAGCCCCAGTTCGGCGCCTACCCGCCGCCCCCGCCGCCCGGCACCGACCCGAAGAAGCGTGCCGTTCTCATCGGTGCGGCCGTCGCCGCCGTCCTCGTCATCGGGGGTGGCGTCTTGTTCCTTGTCAGCGGAGACGACAAGGACAAGGACGACGACAAGAAGCCGCAGGCCGACAAGAGCGCGTCGGCCGAGGTGACGCCGGGCGGCGAACCGTCCGAGGACGCCGGGGACACCGGTGGCATCGGCGACCCCGGGGAAGAGACCCCCTCCATACCCTCCGCCGAACCCAGCACCGAAGACCCCGGCGGCGACAGCAGCAAGGGCCCCGCCCCCGCCACCGGGTTCAAGGGGCAGTGGCAGAACGAGAGCCTGAAGACGCTCACCATCGCCGACAAGCAGACCACCGGTCAGGCCGCGGGCAAGCACATCGTCTCGTACCTCGACCCCGGTGGCACCGGCATGTGCACCGGCCTCGGGCAGGACCGCGCGGGCGGCGAGTTCCGGCTCGCGCTCAAGTGCGGCAGCGGCACGAACGAGAAGTACGTCGGCGCCGACCTGTCCCGCTCCGGCGACTCCGTCGTGATGGATTGGGACAAGGGCGGCTCCGACACCCTCAAGTGGGCCGGGGGCATCTGAGACAGCCGCGCCCGGGCGGGAGAGCCTCACCTCCCGCCCCACCCCACCGTGAGCCCAAAGTTCCCCGCCGGTCACCCACCGGCACAGGGCTGAAACGCGCCATCCCTACCTTCGGGATCATCAGCCGCTTGCCGGGGAGGCGTAGGGATGAAAACCGAGGACGCAGGCACAGGGACGAGCCCGCAGAAGGGCCCGCAGACGAACCCGCAGACGAACCCGCAGACGCGTGAGTCGTCGTGGATCCATCGGTGGGATCCCGAGGACGACGCGTTCTGGGAGCGTGAAGGGGAACGCGTCGCCCGGCGGAATCTCGCCTTCTCGATTCTGTCGGAGCACATCGGGTTCTCCGTCTGGACCCTGTGGTCGGTCATGGTGCTGTTCATGGGGCCCGAGTACGGGATCGACGCCGCCGGGAAGTTCTTCCTGGTGTCGATGGCGACGCTGGTGGGTGCCGTCGTCCGCGTCCCGTACACCTTCGCCGTCGCCCGCTTCGGCGGGCGGAACTGGACGATCGTCGCCGCCTCGCTGCTCCTGCTGCCCACGGTCGCGGCGTTCGTCGTCATGGAGCCGGGGACGTCCTACACCACCTTCATGGTGTGTGCCCTGCTCACGGGCGTCGGCGGCGGCAACTTCGCCTCCTCCATGACCAACATCAACTCCTTCTTCCCGTTGCGGAAGAAAGGGTGGGCGCTCGGGCTCAACGCCGGGGGCGGGAACATCGGCGTACCCGTCGTGCAGCTCGTGGCGCTCGCCGTCATCGGGGCCAGCGGCGGGCCGCGCGTGCTGCTCGGGATCTACATCCCGCTGATCGTCGTGTCCGCGGTCTGCGCCGCGTTGTTCATGGACAACATCGCGTCCGTGAAGAACGACGCCGGCGCGGCGAAGCAGGCCGTGCGGGATCCGCACACGTGGATCATGGCTTTCCTGTACGTGGGGACGTTCGGGTCGTTCATCGGGTACAGCTTCGCCTTCGGGCTCGTACTCCAGACGCAGTTCGGGCGTACGCCCCTCGAGGCCGCGCAGATCACCTTCCTCGGGCCGCTGCTCGGCTCGCTGATCCGGCCCGTGGGCGGGCGGCTCGCCGACCGGTACGGCGGGGCCCGCATCACGCTGTGGAACTTCGTCGGGATGGCGGCGGCGACGGGCGTGGTCGTGATCGCGTCCATGCGGGAGTCGCTCGCGCTGTTCACCGGCGCCTTCGTGGTCCTCTTCGTGCTGAGCGGGCTCGGCAACGGGTCCACGTACAAGATGATCCCGGGGATCTTTCAGGCCAAGGCCGTGCGGCAGGGGCTTGTGGGGGAGGAGGCCGCGGCCTATGGGCGGCGGCTCTCGGGGGCCTCGATGGGGCTCATCGGGGCGGTCGGCGCGCTGGGCGGGCTCGGGATCAACCTCGCCTTCCGGCAGTCCTTCCAGACGGCGGGCTCCGGCACCGGCGCGTTCGTCGCCTTCCTCCTCTGCTACGCCGCGTGCTTCGCCGTCACCTGGGCCGTATACCTTCGCCGCCCGGCCGCCGATCGCACCCCGTCCGCGCCCGACACGGCCGACGAGCCGCGGCCCATGTACGCGGAGGTGTGACGAGGCGCAGGTCACGTGCGCCGCGAGGGGACGTAACACGGAGGACATCCCGGTGATCCGGGACCGTCACCGGCCGTTGGCAGGCTCGGTCGACCGGACACCCCATGGAACGAGCCTGAGTGGGACGAGAGCCATGAACGCCAGCCAGCAGCACGGACCCCTCTCCGGGTTCACCGTCGGCGTCACCGCCGCCCGCCGCGCCGACGAGCTCGGCGCGCTGCTCCAGCGGCGCGGCGCCACCGTCCTGCACGCCCCCGCGCTGCGCATCGTGCCGCTCGCGGACGACAGCGAGCTCCTCGCCGCCACCAAGGAGCTGATCAGCCTCGCCCCGGACGTGGTCATCGCCACCACCGCCATCGGGTTCCGCGGCTGGATCGAGGCCGCCGACGGGTGGGGGTACGGCGAGGCGCTGCTCGGGCGGCTGCGCGGGGTCGAGCTGCTCGCCCGCGGGCCGAAGGTGAAGGGCGCGGTGCGCGCCGCCGGGCTCACCGAGCACTGGTCGCCGTCGTCGGAGTCCATGGCCGAGGTGCTCGACCGGCTGCTCGCGGAAGGCGTCGACGGGCGCCGCATCGCCCTGCAACTGCACGGGGAGCCGCTGCCCGGCTTCGTCGAGTCGCTGCGGGCGGGCGGCGCGGACGTCGTCCTCGTGCCCGTCTATCGGTGGCTGCCGCCGACCGACCTCACCCCCGTCGACCGGCTCCTCGACGCCGTCGTGAGCCGCGGCGTCGACGCCCTCACCTTCACCTCCGCGCCCGCCGCCGCCTCGCTGTTCGCCCGCGCCGCGGAGCGGGGCATGACGGCCGAGGTCACCGCGGCGCTGAGCCACGACGTGCTGCCCGCCTGCGTCGGCCCGGTCACCGCGCTGCCGCTGCAGTCCCGCGGCCTGGACACCGTGCAGCCCGAACGCTTCCGGCTCGGCCCCCTCGTACAGCTGCTGTGCCAGGAGCTGCCCGCGCGGGCCAGGGCGCTGCCGATCGCCGGGCACCGGGTGGAGGTCCGCGGGCACGCGGTGCTCGTCGACGGCGAGCTGCGGGCCGTGCCGCCCGCCGGGATGGCGCTGCTGCGGGCCCTGATCCGGCGGCCCGGCTGGGTTGTCGCGCGCGCCGAACTGCTGCGTGCGCTGCCGGGCGCGGGCCGCGACGAGCACGCCGTCGAGACGGCGATGGCCCGGCTGCGTACGGCACTGGGCACGCCGAAGCTCATCCAGACCGTCGTCAAGCGGGGCTACCGGCTCGCCCTCGACCCGGCGGCCGGGTCCAAGTACGCCGCCGACTGAGCCGCACCCGCGGCGTCCCCGCGCTCCCGGCCGAACAGCACAAGGGCCCGCGCGAGGAACCCGAGGGCGAGCGTGCTCAAGACAGCCCGCACCACGTTCCACGCCACCCACACGTCCTCGAAGTCCGCCCGCACCGCGCCCGGGTCGGCGATCCGCGCGGGATCGCCCGCGTCCGCCAGCTCCTCGTTCAGGGGCACGTTCACCGTGACGGTGAGGGCGAACGTGGCGAAGTACGCGAGCAGCGCCGCGAGCACCCACCAGCGCACCGGGCCGCGCCGCAGCAGCCAGGCCGCGACGGCCGTGAGCAGCAGCGCGCCGAAGAAGCTCGCGAAGAACACCGCGTTCTCGAACGCCTCGTTGATGTCCTGCATGGCCTCGATGTACGCACGGTCCGAACTGCGCGCGAGGCCCGGCATCACGCCGCACGCGAAGATGTAGAAGGCACCGGCGATCAGGCCCATGGCCAGGGTGGCAGCGCCCAGAACAAGACCGGCGCCGCGGCTTTTGCGTACTGTCGCCACGTTTCGACTCATGGCATCGAGTCAACCGCGCGGCGCGGGGGCGGGCCATGGCCGAGAAGCGCGACCGCATACGCGGGCGTCTGTGCGGCACCGGCGCGGGACCCGGTGGTGGCAGGGGTTCCGATGCCGCCCCCGGGCGGGCACTGTAGGGGTACGGCACTCACCGGCACACCCCAAGGGCGGTGAAAGGCGCATGGTGTTGGGTGCGACCAAGGCAGCCAAGGCTGCCCATTCCGGGGCCCCCGCTGCGTACCACTCCGCGTTCCACGAACTCCGCTTCGACGCCGGCCGGCCCTGCCTCGACCTGGTCGCGACCACCCACCCCGTGGAGCGCCTCGACGGCGTGCGGCGGCTGCACGACTGGCTCGTCGGCGCGGGCCTGGTCCCGCCCGGCACACCGCTGCCGGGGGCCGACGCGGCCTGGCTCGCCGCCTTCCGCGAACTGCGCGGCCACATCGCCCAACTCGTCCGCGCCGAACTCGCGGGCCGGCCCGCCGACGCCGCCCTCGCCCGCGTCAACGCCCTCGCCGCCGCGGCCCCGCCCGCCCCGCTCGCCGTGCGGCACGCCGACGGCAGCCTGACCCGCGCCCTGCACGGCGCCCCCGGCCGCCCGGCCCTGCTCGCCGTCGTCGCCCGGGACGCCGTGGAACTGCTCACCGACCCGGTGGCGCGCTCCCTGCTGCGCCAGTGCGAGGGCGACAGCTGCCCGATCGTGTACCTCGACACCTCGCGCGGGCGCCGCCGCCGCTGGTGCTCCAGCGAGGTGTGCGGCAACCGGGAACGAGTGGCCCGGCACCGGCGCCGGGCGGCGCTCGCCCGGGCCTGAGCAGGAACGTTCGCGCGCCGCACGCGGGGCCGACTCTGAACCCCCGTCCGGAAAACTTCGGCCGCTCCTTGAACGCGCGCGCCGTTCCGTCCGTACGTCCAAGGTGACCAGCCGACAGGGCCGACCGAGCCGAACAGGCGGAGAGCGCGGCCGACATGGGCAAGCCGAGACGAACAGCGGACAGCGGAGGCAGACGTGCGCAAGGATTCCGCCGTGGCCGATGAACGCCCGCACCGACGACATCGACTGACGCCGGTTCCGGCCCCGGAGCCGGACGAGGAACTCATGCGCGCCCTCTACCGCGAGCACGCGGGTCCGCTTCTGGCCTATGTGCTCCGGCTGGTGGCGGGCGACCGGCAGCGCGCCGAAGATGTCGTACAGGAAACGCTCATCCGTGCCTGGAAGAACGCCGGTCAGCTCAACCGAGCCACCGGTTCGGTACGCCCCTGGCTGGTGACGGTCGCGCGCCGCATCGTCATCGACGGCCACCGCAGCCGGCAGGCCCGGCCGCAGGAGGTCGACCCGTCGCCGCTGGAGGTCATCCCCGCGGAGGACGAGATCGATAAGGCGCTGTGGCTGATGACGCTCTCGGACGCGCTGGAGGACCTGACTCCCGCGCACCGAGAGGTACTTGTCGAGACCTATTTCAAAGGGCGTACGGTCAATGAGGCGGCACAGACACTGGGTATACCCAGCGGGACGGTGCGCTCGCGGGTCTTCTACGCGCTGCGCTCGATGAAGCTTGCGCTGGAGGAGCGGGGGGTGACGGCATGAGTACGCCGTACGACGCAGGCGCCCATGGCGCACCCGGCCACGGCGCACCCGGCCACGGGCAGGACCCGTGGGGCCCCGGCTCCGGATACGGCTACGACGGCGGAACGGGCGGAATGGGCGCCGGACCCGGTCCCGGCTCGGGCTTCGGCTCCGGCTCCGGTCCCGGCGATGTGCACGAGACCGTGGGTGCCTACGCGCTCGGCATCCTCGACGACGCGGAGGCCACGGCCTTCGAGGCGCACCTGGCGGGCTGTGACTTCTGTGCCCGGCAGTTGGAGGAGCTCTCCGGCATGGAGCCGATGCTGGCCGCGCTCGCGGACCTCCCCGGCGCCGGGCTGCCCGGCTCGGGCGAGGGGCGGAGCGGGAGCGGCCCCGGCTTCGGCGGCGCGGCACCCGGCGGCATCCCCGCCGCGCGCGGCGGTCGGCGCGGCGTACCGGAGATCGGCGCACAGCTCGCCGCCCGGCCGAGCCCGCGTCTCGCGGACCGGCTCGTGGACGAGGTCGCGGCCAAGCGGGCGCAGCGGCGCAGGCGCGGGATGTACCTGGTCGCGGCGGCGGCCGCGCTCATCATCGGCGGCCCGCTCACGGTCCTCGCGGTGACCGACGACGACGGCGGCGGCACGAAGGACGTGGCGGGCGACCCGCACCCCACATCCCCCGCCGAGGACGCCTTCTTCAACCACATGGACGACAAGATCGCTGCCACCGACCCCAAGACCAAGGTCACCGCCACGGTCGGCACGGAGAAGAAGGCCTGGGGCACCCACACCGTCCTGGAGCTGAAGAACGTCAAGGGCCCGCTGAAGTGCTCCCTGATCGCGGTCGGCAAGGACGGAAAGAAGGAGACCGTCACGACCTGGTCCGTGCCCAAGTGGGGCTACGGCATCAAGGACAGCCCGCACCAGCAGGCCCAGTACCCGCTGTACGTGCACGGCGGCGCCGCGTTCGACCGCAACGACATCGACCACTTCGAGGTGCGCACCTCCGGCGGCGAGCGCCTGGTGGAGGTCGACGCCTGACCGGTCCTCCGGCGACCTGCCGCTGCCCGGCGACTGCACAAGCGGGGTCCCTTTCGCGTACGGTGGACGGCTGCTCAATACGGGCAGCAGCACGTCAGGAAAGGGGCCCCGGTGGCCGACGTACGCGAGCGCGAGATCAGCGTCGAACAGGAACACCTCGACCAGGTCTACCGCCGCCTCGAAGAGAAGATCCACGAGGCCGAGTTCCTGATGAACGACGCGGCCAAGCGCTCCCAGGTCGGCACGCCGGGCGCGCTCGCGGAGCGCGACGCGCAGGTCTTCCGCGCGGGCGTGCATCTCAACCGCCTCAACAACGAGTTCGAGGACTTCCTCTTCGGCCGTATCGACCTGCTGCCCGGCAAGGACGGCAAGAAGGGCCCGGACGGCGCGTACACCGCGGTCGAGCCGGCCGAGGGCGCGGTGCGCACCGAGGAGACCGGCTCCTACGCCGACATCGCCGAGACCCTGCACATCGGCCGCATCGGCGTCCTGGACGCGGACTACTCACCGCTGGTCATCGACTGGCGCGCGCCCGCCGCCGCGCCCTTCTACCGCTCGACCCCGGTCGACCCCGGCCGGGTCGTGCGCCGCCGCGTCATCCGCTCCAAGGGCCGCAAGGTCCTCGGCGTCGAGGACGACCTGATGCGCCCGGAGCTGACGGCGTTCCTGGACGGCGAGGAGCTGCCCGTCGTCGGCGACGGCGCCCTGATGGCCGCGCTCGGGCAGGCCCGCAGCCACTCCATGCGGGACATCGTCGCCTCGATCCAGGCCGAGCAGGACCTGGTGATCCGCGCGCCCGCCGCGTCGGTGACGTACGTGGAGGGCGGCCCCGGCACCGGCAAGACCGCCGTCGCCCTGCACCGCGCGGCGTACCTCCTCTACCAGGACCGTCGCCGCTACGCGGGCGGCATCCTCATCGTCTCCCCGACCCCACTCCTGGTCGCCTACACAGAGGGCGTCCTGCCGTCCCTGGGCGAGGAGGGCCAGGTAGCGATCCGCGCAGTCGGCTCCCTGGTGGACGGCACAGAGGCCACGATCTACGACACCCCGGCCGTGGCTCGTGTCAAGGGTTCATCGAGGATGCTGAAGGTGCTGCGGAGGGCGGCGAGGGGCGCCCTGGAACAGCAGGCCGCCGCCCCTGCTGCGGGCGGCGGTGCCGCTTCCGCTTCCGCCTCCGCTGTGGGCAGCGATGCCGCTGGGACGGCCCGCGGCACGGAACAGAATGCCGCGACGGCTGTGGGCAGTCGTGCCGCTGGGGCGGCACGGGTGGGCACAGCCGACCCGCACTCGCCAACGGCGAGCACGCACCAACTGGCCTTCGGCGAGGAAGAGCCCGAAGCCGAAGGCGAGGCGAAACAAGGCACCCCCACCCACCTCAGGGTGGTGGCCTTCGGCCGCCGCCTGGAACTCGACAGCGCCCAACTGTCCCGTATCCGCCAGACGGCACTAAGCGGCACAGCCCCGGTGAACCTGCTACGCCCCCGAGCGAGAAAGCTCCTCCTGGACGCCCTCTGGCAGCAGTCCGGCGCAGCCGGAAGACACGACGACCCCGAACTCGCCGCCGAACTCCGCTCGTCCTTCGACGACGACATCACCTCCGAGGACGACTTCCTCGCCTTCCTCGACGCCTGGTGGCCCGAACTCACCCCCCGCGCAGTCCTCTCCGCGATGAGCGACGAACGCAGCCTGAACCGCTGGTCCCGCCGCATCCTGAACCCGGGCGAGGTCCGCAAGGTCGCCCGCTCCCTCAGACGCGACGCCCTGTCCGTGCACGACGTGGCGCTGCTCGACGAACTCCAGGCGATCCTCGGCACCCCGCACCGCCCCCGCAAGAAGCGGGACCTGGACCCGCTCGACCTGCTGACGGGCCTGGACGAGCTGATGCCGCAGCGCGAGGAGTCCCAGCGCGAGCGCGCCGAACGCCTCGCGGCGGAACGTACCGAGTACGCGCACGTCATCGTCGACGAGGCGCAGGACCTGACGCCCATGCAGTGGCGCATGGTCGGCCGCCGCGGCCGGCACGCCACCTGGACGGTCGTCGGCGACCCGGCACAGTCCTCGTGGTCCGACCCGGACGAGGCGGCCGCGGCCCGCGACGAGGCCCTCGGCAGCCGCCCGCGCCGCCGCTTCACCCTCACCGTCAACTACCGCAATCCCGCCGAGATCGCCGACCTCGCCGCGAAGGTCCTGGCCCTCGCGATGCCCGGCTCGGAGTCCCCGTCGGCGGTCCGCTCGACCGGCATCGAGCCCCGCTTCGCCGTCGTACGCGAACGGGAACTCGGCCGGTCCGTGTGCGAGGAGGCGGCCCGCCTGCTGGAGCGGGTCGAGGGCACCGTCGGCGTCGTCGTGGCCATGAACCGCCGCGAGCAGGCGGCCCGCTGGCTCGCCGGGCTCGGGGAGCGCGTCGTCGCGCTCGGCAGCCTGGAGGCCAAGGGCCTGGAGTACGACGCGACCCTCGTCGTCTCGCCCGCCGAGATCGCCGACGAGTCCCCGGCGGGCCTGCGCGTCCTGTACGTGGCGCTGACGCGCGCCACGCAGCAGCTCACCGTCCTTTCGGGCGAACGCGACGAGCCGGACACGGACGGGGTGCCCGACCTGCTCCGGGATTGACGCCCGCTACGGGAATTGCCTTACGGGGATCGTTTGTTACCGTTGATGTGGCACCGGCCCGATCCAAGCCCCCGGGCCCAACCTTCGTCGCTACGAGCGACCACTTGCCGCGAGGCGAGCATGGCGGGTCGGTGTCACTCAGCATCAGAAGTACGGAAACATCAGCAGTACCGAAACGTCAGAAGTACCGAAGAGGTCCGCGTCACCAAGTGGCGCGGACCTCTTTCTGTTCGCTTCAACTTCTCGTATGGTGGAAGTCGTTTTCCGAAAGAGCGGCGACAGGCCCGTGAACAAAACGTCCGCAATCCGATGCGGCTACCGCGTACTCAGTGGTAGGTGCGACGATCGGACGGCAACAGCTACAAGGTGAAAGCAGAGGAAGTCCGCCATGGCAACGGCGCCCAGCGTCTCCTACTCGATGACGGTCAGGCTGGAGGTGCCCGCGAGCGGAACCGCGGTCTCCCAGCTCACCACGGCCGTAGAGTCCTCCGGCGGCTCGGTCACCGGCCTCGACGTCACGGCGTCCGGCCACGAGAAGCTGCGCATCGACGTCACGATCGCGGCCACCTCCACCGCGCACGCCGACGAGATCGTCGAGGAACTGCGCGGCATCGAGGGCGTCACCCTCGGCAAGGTCTCCGACCGTACGTTCCTGATGCACCTCGGCGGCAAGATCGAGATGCAGTCGAAGCACCCCATCCGCAACCGCGACGACCTCTCCATGGTCTACACGCCGGGTGTGGCCCGCGTCTGCATGGCGATCGCCGAGAACCCCGAGGACGCCCGGCGCCTGACCATCAAGCGCAACACCGTTGCGGTCGTAACGGACGGATCGGCCGTTCTCGGCCTCGGCAACATCGGCCCGATGGCCGCCATGCCGGTCATGGAGGGCAAGGCGGCCCTCTTCAAGCGCTTCGCCGACATCGACGCCTGGCCGATCTGCCTGGACACCCAGGACACCGACGCCATCGTCGAGATCGTCAAGGCCATCGCCCCGGGCTTCGCGGGCATCAACCTGGAGGACATCTCCGCGCCGCGCTGCTTCGAGATCGAGGCCCGGCTGCGCGAGGCCCTCGACATCCCCGTCTTCCACGACGACCAGCACGGCACCGCGATCGTCGTGCTCGCCGCCCTGACCAACGCACTTCGCGTGGTGGGCAAGAGAATCGGGGACGTGCGCGTCGTCATGTCGGGCGCCGGAGCGGCCGGCACGGCCATCCTCAAGCTGCTCATCGCGGCGGGCGTGAAGCACGCCGTCGTCGCCGACATCCACGGCGTCGTGCACGCGGGCCGCGAGGACCTGGTGGACGCCGCGGCCGGCTCGCCGCTGCGCTGGATCGCCGACAACACCAACCCCGAGGGCGTCACCGGCACCCTCAAGGAGGCCGTCGTCGGCGCCGACGTGTTCATCGGCGTCTCGGCCCCGAACGTGCTCGGCGGCGACGATGTGGCGGCCATGGCGGACGACGCCATCGTGTTCGCGCTCGCGAACCCGGACCCCGAGGTGGACCCCGCAATCGCCCGCCAGACGGCGGCAGTTGTGGCCACCGGGCGCTCGGACTTCCCCAACCAGATCAACAACGTCCTGGTGTTCCCCGGCGTCTTCCGCGGCCTGCTCGACGCCCAGTCGCGCACGGTCAACACGGAGATGATGCTGGCCGCGGCCACCGCCCTGGCCGACGTGGTCACCGAGGACGAGCTCAACCCGAACTACATCATCCCCAGCGTCTTCAACGACAAGGTCGCGGGCGCGGTCGCCGGAGCGGTGCGCGGCGCCGCCAAGGCGGCGGGGGCGGCTGTGACAGGCGCCACGGCCTGACCGCACGGCGCGTCGCGGAACGTGGCGCCCGTGACGGCCCTCTAGGGTGGCGGGGCGCGGGCCTTCGGGCCCGCGCGGCCTTACCGGCCCCCGCCAGGGCCTGCGCCGGCCCCACCGGTCAGGCAGGCATGCGGTCCGGCACCGGGAGCGGACGGAGCGTCACCATTTCGAGGCACCCAGCCGCGAGAGGGCGCTTTTCGTGTGACTCCCAGGGGTGCCGGATTGGCTTTCCCGCCGCAGGTGGGGGCAGGATGCGTCTCTGGGCGCGAGGGTCCGACGACGGACCCGGGTCCGGGGGCCGCCTCAGGACCCTGGCAGCATCGGCTTCGCTGTGCCCGATATGCGGCTCCGCCGCGAGGCACGCCTCAACAGCAAGAAGAACACGGGAGTACAAAATGAACCGCAGTGAGCTGGTGGCCGCGCTGGCCGACCGCGCCGAGGTGACCCGCAAGGACGCCGACGCCGTGCTGGCCGCGTTCGCCGAGACCGTCGGCGAGATCGTTGCCAAGGGCGACGAGAAGGTCACCATCCCCGGCTTCCTGACCTTCGAGCGCACCCACCGTGCCGCTCGCACCGCCCGCAACCCGCAGACCGGCGAGCCGATCAACATCCCGGCCGGCTACAGCGTCAAGGTTTCGGCGGGCTCCAAGCTCAAGGAAGCGGCTAAGGGCAAGTAGCCTTAAGCAGCGAAAGAGGGCGGCCACCCCGTTGGGTGGCCGCCCTCTTTGCGTGCCGCTACGCCAGCGCTGCCTTGCCCGGCAGCTCGACCTTTGCGCCGAGCTCCACGAGCTTGTCCATGAAGTTCTCGTAGCCGCGGTTGATCAGGTCGATGCCGTGGACGCGGGACGTGCCCTGGGCCGTCAGGGCCGCGATCAGGTACGAGAAGCCGCCGCGCAGGTCGGGGATGACGAGATCGGCGCCCTGGAGCTTGGTGGGGCCGCTCACGACCGCGGAGTGCAGGAAGTTGCGCTGGCCGAAGCGGCAGTCGGAGCCGCCCAGGCACTCGCGGTAGAGCTGGATGTGGGCGCCCATCTGATTGAGCGCGGAGGTGAAGCCGAGGCGCGACTCGTACACCGTCTCGTGGACGATGGAGAGGCCCGTGGCCTGCGTCAGGGCGACGACCAGGGGCTGCTGCCAGTCGGTCTGGAAACCGGGATGGACGTCCGTCTCCAGGGCGATGGACTTGAGGTGGCCGCCCGGGTGCCAGAAGCGGATGCCCTCGTCGTCGATCTCGAAGGCACCGCCCACCTTCCGGTAGGTGTTCAGGAACGTCATCATCGAGCGCTGCTGGGCGCCGCGGATGTAGATGTTGCCTTCGGTCGCCAGCGCCGCGGACGCCCAGGAGGCGGCCTCCAGGCGGTCCGGCAGGGCCGCGTGGGTGTAGCCGCCGAGCTTGTCGACACCGGTGATGCGGATCGTCCGGTCGGTGTCCATGGCGATGATCGCGCCCATTTTCTGCAGGACGCAGATCAGGTCCTCGATCTCCGGCTCCACCGCGGCGTTGGAGAGCTCCGTCACGCCCTCGGCGAGCACCGCGGTGAGCAGCACCTGCTCGGTGGCGCCCACGGACGGGTACGGCAGGGTGATCTTGGTGCCGCGCAGCCGCTGCGGGGCCTCCAGGTATTGGCCGTCGGCGCGCTTCTCGATGGTCGCGCCGAACTGGCGGAGCACCTCGAAGTGGAAGTCGATGGGCCGGCCGCCGATGTCGCAGCCGCCGAGGCCCGGGATGAAGGCGTGCCCGAGGCGGTGCAGGAGCGGGCCGCAGAACAGGATCGGGATCCGCGAGGAGCCGGCGTGCGCGTCGATGTCGGCGACGTTCGCGCTCTCCACGTGCGAGGGGTCGAGCAGCAGCTCGCCCGGCTCCTCACCGGGGCGGACCGTCACACCGTGCAGTTGCAGCAGGCCGCGTACGACCCGTACGTCGCGGATGTCGGGGACGTTGCGCAGCCGGCTCGGAGCGCTTCCGAGCAGCGCGGCGACCATGGCCTTGGGCACGAGGTTCTTCGCGCCGCGGACACGGATCTCGCCCTCCAGCGGGGTTCCGCCGTGGACAAGCAGGACATCGTCGGTGACGGTCATGAATCTCGCGTTCCGATGAGGTGGACGGGGGGACGAAAGGGTAAGCGTAATGGCCGCGTACCCCCCTTCAGTAAGCCCAAGGCGGGCTCAAACACGTCATGAGTCCGCTACAACACGAACCGTGCGGAATTGGACGCTCACGGTCACTGCGCCACCAGGCCGTCACAGCCGTCCCGGCACCCTCTGAGCTGCGTTCCCCCGCGTCGCCCCATTGGCTCCCCGCGCGGGCCCAAGATGCGGGATCATGTCTGGCATGACCGAGGTGTCCTCGCTCACAGGGCGGCTGCTCGTGGCCACGCCGGCCCTGTCGGACCCCAATTTCGACCGCGCGGTGGTGCTGCTCCTCGACCACGACGAGGAGGGCTCTCTCGGTGTGGTGCTCAACCGCCCGACGCCGGTGGACGTGGCGGACATCCTGGAGGGCTGGGGCGACCTCGCGGGCACCCCCGGCGTCGTCTTCCAGGGCGGCCCGGTCTCCCTGGACTCGGCCCTCGGCGTCGCGGTCATCCCCGGCGAGGAGGGCCCCCTCGGCTGGCGCCGCGTACACGGCGCGATCGGTCTGGTCGACCTGGAGGCCCCACCGGAGCTGCTCGCCTCCGCCCTCGGCAGTCTGCGGATCTTCGCGGGGTACGCAGGGTGGGGTCCCGGTCAGTTGGAGGACGAACTGGTCGAGGGCGCTTGGTACGTGGTCGAGTCCGAGCCGGGCGATGTGTCCTCCCCGGACCCGGAGCAGCTGTGGCGGGCGGTGCTGCGCCGCCAGCGCAGCGAACTGGCGATGGTGGCAACGTATCCGGACGACCCGTCCCTGAACTGAGGGTCCCCCCCCCGGCCCACCTGCCGTTCCTGGGGCTCCGCCCCAGACCCCGCTCCTCAAACGCCGGAGGGGCTATGGCCCACCCACCCGCCCTGACCAGCCCTAACGGGACGTAGTCGGCACGCTCCGGCAACCATCAGCCGTCCGGAGTTTGGGGAACGGGGGTCTCGGGGCCGACCAGCGGGGGCCGTCCCACCCACCCGCACACCCACCCCACCCCAGCCCCCTCAGCCCGTCCGGCGTTTGAGGACGAGGCCGTTGAGGCCGATCGGGGGTCCAGGGGGCAGAGCCCCCTGGTTACGGGAAGGGGCGGGCTTGGGGAGCTCCCAGCAGGGCCGCCCCTACCCAACCCGCACCCGCAAATACCGCTCAGCCAACGGATGCGCCCCCCGCGCCGGGACCACCAAGTGCACGGCGACCTGCGGCGCGTTCTTGAGGCGTACGTAGCGCAGCCCCGGGTGGGAATGCCGACGGGCAACCGGCTCGGGGGCGACCCCCACCCCGTGCCCCGCCACCACCGCCTCCAGCCACTCATCAAAGTTGTCGGCGGTACAGGCAAGCCGCGGCCGCCCCCCGACGGGCCACAGCTCGGGCCGTGTGGTCCCGGTGACGGTGTTCACGACGAGCGGCACCTCCGCCAGCTCGGCCCAGTCGACGACGCGCCGGTGCGCCAGGTCGGCCGAGCCCCGGGCGACGACGGCGACCCGCGGCTCGTACAGCAGCACCCGGCTGCGTACCGCCGCACCCGGCGGAATCTCACCGCGTACGACCGCGACGTCGCAGGCCCCCGACGCGAGCCCGGCCAGCGGCTCGTCACGCCGCACGAGCCGCACCCCCGCCCCGGTCGCCGCCTCGAACGCGGCGTTGAGCGGGCCGCAGGCCTCGGGCAGCAGCGAGGTGAAGCCGAGCCGCAGCAGCGGGGGTCCGCCGCGGGCCGCGCACAGGGTCGCGTCCAGGCGGGACAGCAGCGGCGCGAGCTCGTCGCGCAGGCGGCGGCCGGCGTCGGTGAGCTCGACGCTGCGGGTCGTGCGGTCGAGGAGCCGGGCGCCGAGGGCCTCCTCCAGGGCGCGCACGGTGCGGGTCAGCGCGGGCTGGCCGACGCGCAGCACGGCGGCGGCGGTCGTGAAGCTCAGCTCGTCGGCGACGGCGAGGAAGGCGCGCAGGTGCCGCAGCTCGACTCCGTCGGGGCGGGGGACATCCATTCCGTCGAGGCGCGGGGAATCCATGCCTCCGAAGCATAAATCCACTTCCCCGGGCATTTCCCCGGCGAACCGGAGACTGCCTACGTTTCCGTTCCGCGGCGCGTGTCCCGTGCCGCAGGACAGACGAAGGGAGCTGGGTGCGGTGCGGCGGATATGGCTGCTGATGCTGGGGGCCTTCACGTTGGGGCTCGACGCCTATGTGATGGCGGGGCTGCTGCCCGTGGTCGCGGACGACCTGGACACGACCGTGTCTCTCGCCGGACAGATGGTGACGGTGTTCACGCTTGCGTACGCGGTGAGCGCGCCGCTCGTCGCGGGCCTCCTGGCGGGCGTGCGCCCGCGCGTGCTGATCGTCGCCTCGCTCGCCGTCTTCACCCTCGGCAACGGCGCGACCGCCCTCGCACCCGGCCTCGCCGTGCTGCTCCTCTCGCGCGTCGTCGCGGGAGTGGGCGCCGGGGTCTACTCGGCGCTGTCCACGGCGGCCGCCGCGTCCCTCGCCGGGCCGGAGCGGCGCGGGCGGGCCCTCGCCCTGGTCATGGGCGGCATGAGCTCGGGCACGGTCCTCGGGGTGCCGCTCGGGGTGCTGCTCGCCGACCACACCTCGTGGCGGTCGACGATGTGGCTGGTCACCGGGCTCGGCGCGGTGGCGCTCGTGGGGCTCGCCCTCGGGCTTCCGCAGGTGCCCGCCGAGCCGCCGGTGCCGGTGCGGGCGCGGCTCGGGGCGCTCGCCGACCGGGCCGTCCTGCCGGTCGTCGGCGTCTCCTTCCTGGCCGCGGTGTCGAGCCTCGGCCTGTACACGTACCTCGCGCCGGTCCTGGAGGCCGCGGGCGGTGTCGGCGAGGGGGACGTGGCGCCGTATCTGTGGGCGTGGGGGATCGGCGGGGTGCTCGGCAGTGTGCTCGCGGGGCCGCTGGTGGACCGGTGGGGGCGGGTGTACGCCCTGGTCGCGGGCATCATGGGAGCCCTGGTGGTGGCGGAGGTGGCCCTTCCGCTGCTGGGTGCGGCGGCCTTCCCGGCGCTCGTGGTCTGGGGTGCGGCGGGCTGGGCCCTGCAAGTGCCGCAGCAGCACCGGCTGTTGGCGCTGTCCGCCGAGCGCGGCACGGTGGCGCTCGCCCTGAACAATTCCGCGCTCTACCTCGGCAGCGCGGTAGGCTCCGGGGCCGCGGGGCTCGCGCTCTCGGCGGGGCTGGGGGCGCAGGAGTTGCCGTGGGTGGCGGCCGGGGTGGCCGCGGCGGGGCTCGCGCTGCACGCGGTGGCAGCGCGTGCGCGGCGCACAGGGCCGCGCGGAGACGGCTCGGACGGCAGGCGCTGCCAGGACGCGCCCGGCGTGAGTACCCTTGGCACCTATGAGCACTCTTGAGCCCGAGCCCGAGCGCGGGGCAGGTACGGGGACCCTCGTAGAGCCGACGCCACAGGTGTCGCACGGTGACGGCGACCACGAGCGCTACGCGCATTACGTCCAGAAGGACAAGATCATGGCAAGCGCCCTCGACGGTACTCCCGTCGTGGCGCTCTGCGGCAAGGTGTGGGTCCCCGGCCGCGACCCCAAGAAGTATCCCGTCTGTCCCATGTGCAAGGAGATCTACGAGTCCATGGGAGCGGGCGGCGACAAGGACAAGGGCGGCAAGGACGGCGGCAAGAAATAGCTTTCCTCTGGCGGGGGCGCCTTGGGCCGCCGTTTCGTAGGGGGCTGCGCCCCTTTCCCCGCTGTCGGCGCTCCGCGCCTCGTCCTCAAACGCCGGACGGGCTGAATACGGCCCGTCCGGCGTTTGCCGTCTCCGGGCCGTTGCGTGTGCCGCAACGGCTCTTTTGTGGCGCGCAATCGCGTGGCAGCCTCACGGCATGACAGACACGGATCTGGTTCCGGCCCCCCGGAGCCTGGAGTGGGTGCCGCCCTCACAGGGGCTCTTCCCCCTCGATCAGGAGACGTTGCTCGAAGCCCGGCCGGGCACGGAAGGCGTGGCCCGCTGGATTCGCGCCACGATCGGCGCGGCCACGGGTCTCCCGCTCGCCCCGGGAGACGATGACGACAACCGCATCGTGCTCGCCATCGACCAGGAGATCCCCTCCGAGGGCTACCGCATCGTCGTCGACGGCTACGCGATCCGAATCGACGGGGGTGACGCGACCGGTGTCTTCTATGGCGCGCAGACGCTCCGTCAGCTCCTCGGCCCGGACGCCTTCCGGCGGGCGCCCCTGAACCTCGCTCGCGAGTGGCACGTACCGATGGTGGTCCTCGAAGACGCCCCGCGATTCCGCTGGCGCGGCATGATGCTCGACGTGGCCCGGCACTTCATGCCGAAGGACGGCGTCCTGCGCTATCTCGACCTGCTCGCCGCGCACAAGTTGAACGTCTTTCACTTCCACCTGACGGACGACCAGGGCTGGCGGGTGGAGATCAAGCGCTACCCGAGGCTCACGGAGGTCGGCGCCTGGCGGCCGCGTACCAAGTGGGGGCACCGCGCGTCGGAGTTGTGGGACGAGAAGCCACACGGCGGCTACTACACGCAGGACGACATCCGCGAAATCGTCGCGTACGCCGAGTCCTTGCACATCACCGTCGTCCCGGAGATCGACGTCCCCGGGCACTCGCAGGCCGCCATCGCCGCGTACCCGGAGCTCGGCAACACCGATGTCATCGACACCGCCGCGCTGTCCGTGTGGGACACCTGGGGTGTCACACCGAATGTGCTCGCGCCCACGGACGGCACCCTCCGTTTCTACGAGGGGGTGTTCGAGGAGCTGCTGGAGCTGTTTCCGTCGACCTTCATCCACGTCGGCGGCGACGAGTGTCCCAAGGAGCAGTGGAAGGACTCGGCCGCCGTGCAGGCCCGCATCGAGGAGCTGGGGGTCAGCAACGAGGACGAGCTGCAGAGCTGGTTCATCCAGCACTTCGACAAGTGGCTCTCCGCGCGCGGGCGTCGGCTCATCGGCTGGGACGAGATCCTGGAGGGCGGGCTCGCGGCGGGCGCGGCCGTGTCGTCCTGGCGCGGGTACGGCGGCGGCATCGCGGCGGCCCAGGCGGGCCACGACGTCGTCATGTGCCCCGAGCAGCACGTCTACCTGGACCACCGCCAGCACGGCGGCTCCGACGAGCCCGTGCCCATCGGCTTCGTACGCACCCTGGAGGACGTCTACCGCTTCGAGCCGGTGCCGGCCGAGCTCACCGCGGACGAGGCGAAGCACGTCCTCGGGACGCAGGCCAACGTGTGGACCGAGGTGATGGAGTACCAGGGGAGGGTGGATTACCAGGTCTTTCCGAGGCTCGCGGCGCTCGCCGAGGTCGCCTGGCGTACGCTCCCGGCGCCCGCCGAGCGCGACTTCGCCGATTTCGAACGGCGAATGAACGCCCACTACGCGCGACTTGACGCCCTGGGTGTCGACTACCGCCCGCCAGGCGGCCCGTTGCCGTGGCAGAAACGTCCCGGAGTGCTCGGACGCCCGATCGAGGGGGCGCCCCCAAACGTGTGAGGCGACGCCCGAGCGCGTGCTCCCGGCGGCTCGCGGTGCAACCGTGGGCCGCCAGGAGAAAGCCGTACAAGGATCACCGAAGGGTGGCAATTCCCGCTGACCGGCGAGGGAGTGCGAAACCGGCATATCCCCTCGGTCTGCGGACGAACGTCTCCTAGCGGACCCCCGCGCCGGGGCCCGGTGAAGATGTGCCAGAGTTGCCACGTCCGGGTTGTGAGCACGTACCGTACGGCGGAACAGGCGTAACGGTGACAACGGCGCGCAAGCCGCCGGGCCATCGGGAAGGGGCAGCCGGTTTTGACCACGCACGCACCGCGGGCAGCGCAGGGGGCGCAGTCTGTGACGCTGCCTGCCACGCTCGACGAGGCCGTCGCGGCGCTCGCCGCCGTGCCCGCCGCCGTGCCCGTCGCGGGCGGCACGGACCTCATGTCGTCGGTCAACGCAGGCCTGCTCCGCCCCGCCGCCCTCGTCGGCCTCGGCCGCATCAACGAGATCCGCGGCTGGCAGTACCAGGACGGGCACGGGCTGCTCGGCGCGGGCCTCACGCACGCGCGCATGGGACGCCCGGACTTCGCCGCGCTCATCCCGGCGCTCGCCGCCGCCGCGCGCGCCGCGGGACCGCCGCAGATCCGCAACGCGGGCACCCTCGGCGGCAACATCGCCTCGGCCGCGCCCACCGGCGACTCGCTGCCCGTACTCGCCGCGCTGGAAGCCGTGTTGATCATCGCGGGACCGGGCGGCACCCGCCGCGAGATCCCGGTCTCGCACCTGCTCGCGGGCATGGAGATGCTGGCGCCCGGCGAGCTCATCGGCTACGTACGCGTGCCGCTGCTGCACGCCCCGCAGGTCTTCCTGAAGGCGACCGGGCGCACTGGCCCGGGGCGCGCCACCGCGTCGGTCGCCCTGGTGCTCGACCCGGCGCGCAGGGGAGTGCGGTGCGCCGTCGGCGCCATCGCGCCCATGCCGCTGCGGCCGCTGGAGGCCGAGCAGTGGGTGGCCGGTCTCATCGACTGGGACGGCGAGCGCGGTCTGGTGCCGGAGGCCCTGACGGCCTTCGGCGAGTACGTCGCCGCGGCGTGCATCCCCGACCACCCGCCCGCCGAGGACGGCACCGCGCAGCCGCTGCCGCCCGCCGTACTGCACCTGCGGCGCACCGTCGCCGCGCTGGCCCGACGAGCACTGGGGAGGGCGCTGTCGTGACCGACGGTCAGAGGAATGGCGCGGGCGGCTGGCAGCCGCATCCGCAGGGCGAGTACGACGCGGACGCCACCGCGTTCGTGCAGCTCCCCGAGGGCGCGGCCGACGCCGTGAGCACGCCGCTCGCCGCCCCCGGGCACGGCTATGTGCCGCCGCAGATAACGGTCGCGCCGACCGCGCCCGACGCCACCGACCCGGCGGCCACTGGCGTGTGGGTGCTGCCGCCCGAGATCACCGGCATCGCGCCCGCGTCCGGCGGCGCGCAGTCCGTGACCTGGCCGGACCCCGGCACACAGACGGGCGCTCACCCGCAGCGGCAGCTTCCGGCCGAGGGCGCCCCCGACGCGTACGACCCGCGCGCCACCGGACAGTGGGCGTTCCCGGACGCAATGCCTTCGCACCCGGAGCAGGTGTCGCACCCGCAGGAGCAGGCGGGGGCCGCCGAGCACGGCCACGCGCCTGCCGGTCAGGCGGGGGCCGCCGAGCACGGCCACGCCCCTGCCGGTCACGACGTGACCGGGCAGTGGTCCATCCCTGTCGCGGACGGTGATCTTCCGGACGAATCGGGCGAGTTCACGACGTCGTCGCTGGCGACACAGTGGGGTGGCACGCCGCCCGCCACGCTGCCCGGCGGGGCGCCCGCCCCCTGGGCCACGTCGGCCACGTCGTGGCCGACGCAGGCCCCGGAGACCTCCGAGGCGCCGCAGGCTCCGCAGGCGCTGGGGTACCCGGCGGCTCCGACGGAGGCCGCGCCTGCGCGACCAGGCGTCGGGGAGACCCCCGAGACCCCCTTCGAACGCACCGCCAAACTGTTCGTCGTGGGCCGCCGACCGGACGGCTCCCTCGGCCCTGCGGGGTCGCGGGGCGACGACGCACCGGACGAAACGGGCGGCCACGCGAGCGCCGAGGACGCCGACGACACGTCGGCCGAGCCCGGCGGAGCCACGGCTCCGGAGGGCCTCGCGCCCGGCCGGGCGGGGGTGGACCCCGCAGGCGGGGCGGAGGGTGCGCACGGGGTGGGGCCCGGGTACGGGGAGGACGCGGCGGAGGGGGACCTTCCGCACGGGGACCCTGCACACGGGGCGAGCCCCGCACAGGGGGCTGACTCCGTGCACGGGGTGGACTTTGCCCAGGAGGCGAGCCCCACACAGGGGGCGGACCCCGCAAGCGGGGTGGACTTTGCCCACGGGGCGAGCCCTGCGCACGGAGCGGACTTCGCGCACGGGGCGAGCCCTGCGCGCGAGGCGGGCTTTGCTCACGAGGCGGACTTCGCGCACGAGGCGGACTTTGCCCACGAGGCTCCCGCGCACGCGGCGGACCAGGCACCCGACGGGGACCCCGAGTTCGTGAACCTCGCGCATGGTGTGCAGGCCGCGCCCGCACACCACGCGCCCGGGGCGGGGCATGTCGCCGACGCGGACCACCCCCGTGACGTGGACGGCGCGCCCGAGGCGGACTTCGCCCCCGGCGTGGGCCAGGCGCCCGGGGCGGGCCATGCCTCCGGCGCGGACCACCCCCGTGACGTGGACGGCGCGCCCGAGGCGGACTTCGCCCCCGGCGTGGGCCAGGCGCCCGGGGCGGGTCATGCCTCCGGCCCGGGCCTCCCTTCCACAGCGGGTCACGCCCGCGGGGCGGGCCACACCGGTGACGCGGAGGGTACGTCCGAGGCGGGCCTTGCCCCCGGGACGGACCACCTGTCCGACGCGGACTTCGCCTCCGACGGCGACTACGAGCCCGGGGCGGACTCCGTCCACGGGGCGGGCCAGGCCCACCAGGCGGGCCATCCCCGTGACGAGGAGGGCGCGTTCGAGGCGGAGCACGCTCCCGAAGCGGCCCACGCCGGAGAGGGACCCCACCCCCACACCACGGACACAGCCCACTCCGAAGACGCGGCCCACCCCACGGACACACCCGCCGCCGCCCACCCCGCCGAAGCGGAATCCACCCACACCCTCGACCCGGCCGACGCCGACGCCGAAGCCGACGCCCACGCCGGCGCCGAAGCCGACGCCCCCTCCACCCACCCCCCGTCCAAGGCTCCGGAGCCAGTCCCCCCTCAGGACGAACACCCCCTCGTCTCCTACGTCCTGCGCGTCAACGGCGCCGACCGGCCCGTCACCGACGCCTGGGTCGGGGAGTCGTTGCTGTACGTGCTGCGGGAGCGGCTCGGGCTCGCGGGGGCCAAGGACGGGTGTTCGCAGGGCGAGTGCGGGGCGTGCAACGTGCAGGTGGACGGGCGGCTCGTCGCGTCCTGCCTGGTGCCCGCCGCCACCGCGGCCGGCAGCGAGGTGCGGACCGTCGAAGGCCTGGCCGTGGACGGACAGCCCTCCGACGTGCAGCGCGCGCTGGCCAACTGCGGCGCCGTGCAGTGCGGTTTCTGCGTACCGGGCATGGCGATGACCCTGCACGACCTGCTCGAAGGCAACCCCGCGCCCAGCGACCTGGAGACCCGCCGCGCGCTGTGCGGCAACCTGTGCCGCTGCTCCGGCTACCGGGGCGTCCTCGACGCGGTCCGCGACGTGGTCGCCGAGCGCGAGGCGAAGGGCGCCGCGGGCGAGCAGGGACAGGGACAAGGGCAGGGGCAACAGGGGCAAGGACAACAGGGACAGGGGCCTGATCACGCGCGCGGCGCGCAGGCACCGCGCGTGCCGCATCAGGCCGGCCCCCACGGCCACGAGCAGACCGGCCCCCACGGCCGACAGCAGCCGGGCCCGTACGGCCAGGACGGAGGCCAGGCGTGAGCAACGAGACCGTCGCCGCGCCCGCGCCGGGCGCGGAGCAACTGCCGCACGGCATCGGCTCGTCACTGCCGTCGGCGGAGATCAGGGCCAAGACGGAGGGCACGTTTCCGTACGCCGCCGACCTGTGGGCCGAAGGCCTGCTGTGGGCGGCAGTACTGCGTTCCCCGCACGCGCACGCGCGCATTGTGTCCATCGACGTCACCCACGCCGAGGACATGCCGGGCGTCCGCGCCGTCGTCACGCACGAGGACGTGCCGGGCGAGCCGCTGCACGGCCGCAAGACCGCCGACCGCCCGCTGTTCGCCGCCGATGTCGTACGCCACCACGGCGAGGCCATCGCCGCGGTCGCCGCCGACCACCCCGACACGGCCCGGATGGCCGCCGCCGCGATCATCGTCGAGTACGAGGTGCTCGACCCGGTGACCGACCCGGAGCAGTCCTTCGAGGCCGCCCCGCTGCACCCCGACGGCAACCTCATCCGCCACATCCCGCTGCGCCACGGCGACCCGGAGGCGGCCGGCGAGGTCGTCGTCGAGGGCCTCTACCGCATCGGACGCCAGGACCCGGCGCCCATCGGCGCGGAGGCCGGACTCGCGGTGCCGCGCCCGGACGGCGGCGTCGAGCTGTACATCGCCTCCACCGACCCGCACGGCGACCGCGACATGGCCGCCGCCTGCTACGGCCTCGCCCCCGAGCGCGTGAAGGTCGTCGTCACCGGCGTCCCCGGCGCCAGCGCCGACCGCGAGGACGCCAGCTTCCAGCTCCCGCTCGGCCTGCTCGCCCTGCGGACGGGCTGCCCGGTCAAGCTCACCGCGACCCGCGAGGAGTCCTTCCTCGGCCACGCCCACCGCCACCCGACGCTCCTGCGCTACCGCCACCACGCGGACGCGGACGGCCAGTTGGTGAAGGTGGAGGCGCAGATCCTGCTCGACGCGGGCGCGTACGCCGACACCTCCGCGGACGCGCTCGCCGCGGCGGTCTCCTTCGCCTGCGGTCCCTACGTCGTCCCGCACGCCTTCATCGAGGGCTGGGCGGTTCGCACGAACAACCCGCCGTCCGGTCACGTACGCGGAGAGGGCGCCCTCCAGGTCTGCGCCGCGTACGAGGCGCAGATGGACAAGCTCGCCAAGAAGCTGGGCGTCGACCCGGCCGACCTGCGGCTGCGCAACGCGATGGCGACCGGCGACATCCTGCCCACCGGCCAGTCGGTGACGTGCCCGGCCCCGGTGGCCGAACTCCTCGCCGCCGTACGGGACTTCCCGCTGCCCGACCTGCCCAAGGACACCCCGCAGGAGGACTGGCTGCTGCCCGGCGGCCCCGAGGGCGCGGGCGAACCGTCCGCCGTGCGGCGCGGCGTCGGCTACGGCCTCGGCATGGTCCAGCTCCTCGGCGCCGAGGGCGCGGACGAGGTCTCCACGGCCACGGTGAAGGTCCACGACGGCGTCGCCACGGTGATCTGCGCGGCCGTCGAGACGGGCCAGGGCTTCACGACGCTCGCCCGGCAGATCGTCCAGGAGACGCTCGGCATCGACGAGGTGCGCGTGGCTCCCGTGGACACGGACCAGCCCCCGGCCGGGCCCAGCTGCCACGGCCGCCACACCTGGGTGTCGGGCGGCGCGGTCGAGCGCGCCGCGAAGATGGTGCGCACCCAGCTCCTGCAGCCCCTGGCGCACAAGTTCGGCATGTCGACCGAGCTGCTCCAGATCGCCGACGGCAAGATCACCTCGTACGACGGCGTCCTCTCGACCACCGTCGAGGAGGCGATGGACGGCAAGGAGCTGTGGGCCACGGCGCAGTGCCGCCCGCACCCCACCGAGCCGCTCGACGCCGACGGACAGGGCGACGCCTTCGTGGGCACGGCCTTCTGCGCGGTCCGCGCGGTCGTGGACGTGGACATCGAGATCGGCTCCGTACGCGTCGTGGAACTCGCCGTCGCCCAGGACGTCGGCCGCATCCTGAACCCCGCGCAGCTCCGGGTCCGGATCGAGGCGGGCGTCACCCAGGGCGTCGGCGCGGCGCTCACCGAGAACCTGCGCACCCCGCGCGGCCTCGTCCGCCACCCCGACCTGACGGGCTACGCCCTGCCCACCGCCCTGGACGCCCCCGACATCCGCATCGTCAAACTCGTCGAGGAACGCGACGTGGTCGCCCCCTTCGGCGCGAAGGCCGCGAGCGCGGTGCCGGTGGTGACGTCCCCGGCGGCGATCGCGTCGGCGGTCCGGGCAGCGACGGGCCGCCCGGTGAACCGACTGCCGATCAGGCCGCAGGCGGCGGTGGGGGCGGAACTGTCGTAGCCGGGCCTGTCGGCAACGTTCCAGCCCGGCTGGCAACGTTCCGGCCCGCCCGGCAACGATCTAGCCCGTCTGGCATCGATTCAGCCCGTCCGGCGTTTGAGGACGAGCCGCGAAGCGGCGATCGGCGGGAGCCGTCCCACCCACCCGTGACCTCCACCCCTCCGAGCCCGTCTGGCGTTTGAGGACGAGGCGCGAAGCGCGGATCGGCGGGGGTCTTTCCGCCCATCCGCGACCTCCACCCTTCCCAGCCTGTCCGGTGTTTGAGGACGAGGCGCGAAGCGCGATCGGCGGGGGCCCTCCCGCCCACCCGTGACCTCCACCCCTCCTAGCCCGTCCGGCGTTTGAGGACGAGCCGCGGAGCGGCGATGAGCGGGGGTCCAGGGGGCGGCAGCCCCCTGGTACGGGAAGGGGCGGGCCTGGGGCGCCCCCGCGAGGGACCCCGCGGTACCCAGGTCCCCCGGAAAAGGAGAGGAACCCTCGGCCGCGCCGAGGTAACTTCGCGTGCGTGAACGCTGCCACCACCCCCGAAGGGGTCATCGTCATCACCGGCATCATGGCCGCAGGCAAGTCCACGGTCGCCCAGGCCCTCGCGGAGCGGCTGCCCCGGTCCGCGCACGTGCGGGGCGACGTCTTCCGGCGCATGATCGTCTCGGGCCGCGAGGAGTACGAGCCAGGGGCGGGCGGCGAGGCGGAGGCCCAACTCCGCCTCCGCTACGCCCTGTCCGCGGCGACGGCGGACACGTACGCCGCCGCGGACTTCACCGCGATCGTCCAGGACGTGATCCTCGGCGAGGAGCTGAAGGACTACGTCGACCTGGTGCGGACGCGTCCCCTGTACGTCGTCGTGCTCGCCCCGCACCCCGCCACGGTGGCCGCACGCGAGGCCGCCCGCGGCAAGACCGGCTACGGCGAGTGGACGGTCGAGGCCCTGGACGAGGGACTGCGTGTCACCACGCCACGTATCGGACTGTGGCTGGACAGCTCGGAGTTGACGGTGGATCAGACGGTGGACGCGATTCTGGCGCGGCTCGACGAGGCGGCGGTGGTCTGAGAGTGGAATGTCACCGACCGGTGCCCATACGGTCGCGATGACGCCTCAGGCATGGCATCCCCCCATAAATCCCTTTTGTTAGCCGCGAGTTGCAAGGCACCATCGGAAGTGTCCCGAGCAACTACGCCACAACTACGGGGGAAATCATGGGGGATGACGGTGACACGGGCTGGGGCTGACCCCGGCGTGTCGAGCGTGACGCGGGGCCTCGCGGACTGAGGCACCGACAGGGGCGGTCCCGGACGGGGCCGCCCCTTTTCACGCCTGCCCTCAGGGCCCTGTGCTGACGTGTGCTCAGGATCCAGCGCCGGGCGGCGCGGTGCCCTCGATCGTCACCACGGAGCCCGAACGGACCTGCCCGTAGAGCCACTTGGCGTCGGCGGACCGCAGTCCGAGCGAGCCGCGGGTCACGTCCGCCCTGCCGGGGGCCCCCTCGTTGTACGTGAGGGCGAGGACGTAGTTGGTGCGGCCCGCGGAGTCGCGCAGCTCGACGACCCAGGGCAGCGAGACGTCGTACGCGCCGCCGAGGCCGACCGTCTCGCCGGTGAGCTTCTTGGTGCGGTGCTTGGCGACGACGGTCATGCGGCCGGGCTTCGTGGGGTGTCCGGCGGTGCCGGACGACAGGGGCAGGGCGCGGCCGCGTACGGTCATCGTGCGCCGGGCGAGGTCGACGGTGACGGCGGGCGCGCCGGCCTCCGACGGGGTGGGCGCCGTGGGCGCGGCGGGCGGTGCCGGGCGCGGGTCGGAGTCGCCGCCGACCGCCGTGACCAGGCCGAACACCAGGGCCGCGCCCGCGATGGCGGCACCGCCCGCGACGGCCGCGTACCGACGGCGAGCACGGGCCACGGCGCGGCGGCGCACCTGCGCGCCGGGGCCGGGGGCCGGGGCGCGGCCGCTGTCGGCGAGGCCGCGCAGGGCGGCGGAGAGCGCGTCCGCCTCGCCGGGCGCGGGGTTCTGGTCATCGGACATGGTCGCCCTCCTTCCCGCCGAGTACGTCGTCGCCGAGCACGTCTTTGCCGAGTACGTCTACGTCTACGCCTTCGTCCGTGGACAGGTGCTTGGCCAGCGCGGCCCGCCCCCGGGAGAGCCGGGCCTTGACGGTGCCCGTCGGGGCGCCGGTCTCGGCGGCGACCTGCTCCACGCTGAGGTCGCACAGGTGATGCAGCACGATCGCGAGCCGCTGCGCGTCCGGCAGCCGCCGCAACGCCTCGACCAGGGCGACGTGTTCGGGCCCCGGACCCGGCGCGTGCTCGGGCGGCGGGTCGCGGCGCACGAGTTCGAGCCAGCGGCGGGCGCGGCGCCAGTGGCTCACCGCGAGCCGCATGGCCACCGTGCGGATCCAGGCCTCCGGGGCCGCGACGGCGGTGAACTCGCGGCGCCGGTCCCAGGCCCGTACGAACGCCTCCTGGACGACGTCCTGCGCCTGCCCGTGGTCGCCGGTCAGCGCGTAGACCTGGCCGACGACGCGGGGGAACGCGGCGGCGTAGAACGCGTCGAACTCGTCCTCCGTCATGCCACCCGCCCCCCCCCGCCACGCGTCCCCGGAAATTCCCGTACGCGGCATGCAACCCGGCGGCCTCCGCCGTGCGTATGGGTGGCGTACATGGAAGCACACCGCAGGAACATCACAGGAAAGCCACAGGGGGGCCGATGACCAGGCGTACTAGGAGCACCCGTAGCACCCGTAGCACCCGCAGCACCAGAATTCGTCATGCCGTACGCGGGGTGGTGGCCGCGGCGCTCGGCGCGGCCGTGCTCGCGGGCTGCGGGGTCGGCTCGGACGGCGGGGCCGAAGGCGGAGGGGCGCCGGCGGCGGCGTCCGAGGACCGGGAGCCGACGGGCGCGGGCTCGCCCACGCCGCGCGCGAAGCCGGTCGTGGAGCCGGACGCGCTGCGCCGGGGCGGCGTACGGGTCAATGTCTTCGACGGGCAGCGGGTGGGCGTAGGCATGCCGGTGTCCGTGACCTTCGACCGCCCGGTCCCGGAGTCCGAACGGGCGGCAGTGGAACGCCGATTGACGGTGCGGGCCGACAAGCCGACGACCGGCTCCTGGAGCTGGGTGAAGGACCGCAACCTGCACGAGGGCCAGCGCGTCGACTACCGCCCCAAGGCCTACTGGAAGCCCGGCACCGAGGTCACCGTCCGGGTGGGCTCCGGCACCGTACGCCGCTTCACGGTCGCCCGCTCCCTGGTCGCCACCGTCGACGTACGCACCCACACGATGACGGTCGTCAAGGGCGGCGCGACCCGCCGCGTACCGGTCACCGCGGGGGCGCCCGGCATGGACACCTGGAACGGCACGATGGTCGTCTCCGACAAGCAGCGCCGCGTCTTCATGGACTCCCGGACGGTCGGCTACGCGGACGCGTACCGGGGCTACTACAACTACGCGGTCCACCTCACCACGTCCGGCACCTACCTCCACGAGAACCCGAAGGCGAACCTGCACGCGGGCGCCCGCAACATCACCCACGGCTGCATAGGCCTCGCCACGGACGGGGCGGCGCGGCGCTTCTTCGAGGAGGTGATCCCCGGCGACGTCGTCCGAGTGACCGGCTCCAAGGAGACGGTGGCACCCGGGAACGGGTACGGGGACTGGAACGTGCCGTGGGACGAGTGGAGGGCGGGGAGCGCCCGCGCTTCGGCCCGGAAGGGTTCCTAGGCGGCGGTGTCGTAGGTGTAGTAGGGAGTGTGGTCGAGCATGTCGGCGGGGGTGACGTTCCCCCAGGGGCGCATCGGGTCGTGGAGGTCGACGACGTCGTGGGTGCCGGAGGCGGGCAGGTAGGGCGAGTCGGGGTGGCGGGACTGCCACTGGGTCCAGAGTTTGTCGACGTAGGCGTGGTGGAGCCAGAAGACCGGGTCGTTGGGGGAGGCGCCGGTGGTCATGTGACCGCCGACCCAGACGTGGACGCGGTTGTGGAGGTTGGCGCCGCGCCAGCCTTCGAGGTGGTTGCGGAAGCCGTCGGACGCGCTGTTCCACGGCGGCATGTCGTACGTGGACATGGCGAGGACCGAGTCGACCTCGGCCTTGGTGGGGAGTTGGCGCACGCCCGCGCCGAGGTTCCGGCGCAGGAAGTCGCGGCCGTCGACGCGTACGTTGATGCGCCAGCCGTTGCCGGCCGAGGCGAACGCGCCGTCGGTGACCTGGCCGTCGCGGCTGCGGCCGGTGCCGCCGAGGAAGTCGGGGGCCCAGAGGGAGGCGGCCGGGGTGCGGTCGGTGGTCCAGTCCCAGTAGGGGAGGGCGACGGACGGGTCCACGGACTGCAGCGCCTCCTCGAACTGTATGAGGAAGCGGCGGTGCCAGGGCAGGAAGGACGGCGAGCGGTGGCCGACGCGATCGCCGTTGTCGGTGTCGCTCATGATGAAGTCGTTGTGCGTGCTGACGAAGGAGTCGTAGCGCCCATCGCGCTTGAGGGCGAGGAGTGCGTTCACGAAGCGCCGCTTCTCGTCGGCGGTGAGCTGGGACTGGTTCTTGCGTACGGTCATGGCGGTGCTCCGGGTCAGACGGCGGAGGGGGACGGGGCGAGCGGGACGAGCGCGGCGCCCTGGAGTTCGACGACGGCGGCGCGGGCGAGGGCGCGCGGGGTCGCCCGCGGCTCGTAGTGGTTGATGACGCTGATCCAGGTGCCGTCGGCGTTGCGCATGATGTGCAGGTCGTCGCCGTCGATGCGGACGGCGTAGCCGTCTCCGTGGTCTCCGTGGTGCCCCCCGCCGTGGCCACCGGTGGGCCCGCCCTGGATGCGGCGGCCGAGGTACACCTCGTCGAAGGAGCCGGGCTGGTCGCTCGGGTGGCCGTGGGCCATCGGTGCGGCGGCCCGGGCGGAGCCGGCGGCGGCGAGGCCGACGGCGGCGCTCGCGGTGACGCCGAGGGCCTGGCGGCGGGTGATTCCGGACATGCGTATTGCCCCCAAGTAAGCGTGGTGGAAGAGCAGTTCCGGTGGTCGGCCGGACTGCTGAGGCCATGCCTACAGGGAGGGGGAGTGAGGCCGTAATCGGCGGGAAGAGTTGCCCTCCATTACGGACAACTACGGGTAAATGGTGCAGAGTTGGACGAGCGTAATTCTGCTGCCCATTCGCCCTGGCGGCACGCAGACCGCAAATCCTGCGCCTTGGATGAGGATAGCGTGAAAGATCTTCACGCATGCTCCATGAGGCGTGCGCCGGGTCACAGGGAAAAGCTGGCCAAAAGGCGCCCTGTGGAGTCCCGCAGGGCGCCGCTTCGCCGCGTGGAGGCCGTGACCGGAATCGAACCGGTGTGCTTCGCTTTGCAGGCGAATCCCTCAACCACTCGGGCACACGGCCACGTCGTAGGCTCGCGCCGTACGTGACGTATCGACCGTAAGCAGGGCCGCCCACGCCGCTCAAGCCCTTGGCGGACGCTGCAACGGGACTGCCATGCGGCGTTCACGAACCGCCGGAGCAATGGAATTGGAGATCCCCATGACGACCCTCCCCGACCGCCCCCGCACCGCCGTGCTGGTCATCGACATGCAGAACGGCGTGGTGGCCGAGGCGTACGAGCGCGATGCCGTGATCGCGAACATAGCCACCGTGGTGGACAAGGCGCGCGCGGCGGACGTGCCCGTCGTGTGGATCCAGCACTTCGACGACGAGCTCCCGCGGGGCAGCGAGAGCTGGGCCTACGTCCCGGAACTCGTCCGCCGCGACGGCGAGCCCGTCGTCCACAAGCAGTACGGCGACTCCTTCGAGGCCACCGACCTGGAGTCCGTGCTCGCCGAGCGCGCCGTCGGCCACCTCGTCGTCACGGGCGCCCAGACCGACGCCTGCATCCGCTCCACCCTCCACGGCGCCTTCACCCGCGGTTACGACGCCACCCTCGTGGCCGACGCCCACACCACGGAGGACCTGACCGGCCACGGCGCCCCGTCCCCGGACCTGGTGATCGCGCACACGAACCTGTACTGGCACCGGCAGAGCGCGCCCGGGCGGCGCGGGGGGACGGTGCGGACGCCGGAGGTGACCTTCCCTGCCACGAGCTGAGCCGTCAGCCGGCCAGCGCGTCGACTGGCTGAAATTGCACTTGCAACGTGTGTGTGCGGGCGACTTGGCTGGAGCGTCTGTTGAGTGAGCGACGGGGGAGGAGCCGCACATGACGCAGCCGCCGGGACAGCAGCCCGGGCAGCCGCAGCCGTGGCAGGGAGGGGGCGGCTTCGGCGCGCCGCACGGTTCGTACGGGGCGCCGCAGGGCCCGTACGCCGCGCCCCAAGGCCCGTACGGCGCGGCGAGACCCGCGGCGGACAATCCGTACACACAACCCGCACCACACTTACCGCAGTACGGAGGATTCCCGCCCCCACCGCCGGGCGGCGGAGGACGAAGGCGCAGGACCGGACTCATCGCCGGGGCCGCGGTGTTGGCCATGGCGGTTGTGGCGGGTGGGGTCTGGTTCGCGGTGGGGCAGGGGGACGACGACGAGTCGCAGAAGCCCGCGGCCCTGCCGAGTGAGAGCGAGAGCTTGAGCGCGGGGGCGGAGCCGCGGGAGTCGCCGAGCGCGGAGGAGGAGTCGGAGGACGATCCGTACGCCGACCCCGACCCCGACCCCGACTCCGGCCCCGACACCGAGGAGTCCGAGGAGTCCGAAGAGCCCGGCGGCGGGCCGACCGGGACCACGCTCGTCGGGTTCTGGCGGTCGGAGAAGCCGGGCGGCGGCATCCTCGGACTGCGGGAGAGCCCGGACAGCGCGAAGCCGAAGAAGGCGTCGGTGTCCCTGCTCGACGGCGGCCGCTGCACCGGCCTGCGCCGCGTGATCGAACCGGGCCGCAGCTACCGCATAGGGCTGATCTGCGAACGGGACAAGAAGGAGATCTACGGGGACCTGATCTTCCCGGGCGGCGACACCCTGACGGTCACCTGGGACCAGGGCAAGTCCGGCAAGGAGACCTACAAGCGGTTCCTGGACTGGTCGGAGGACGGGGCGGGAGACGGGGGCGGGGGAGGAGGGGACACGGGGGCCGGAGGGGACCCGGGAGTCGAGGGCGTCGCCGATACCGGCGCACCGGCCATGGGCGCCAGGTAGGAGGCCGACGGCGAGGGCGCGGAGTCGTACGACCAGCGGAGTCGTACGACCAAGGGATGATCCAGGGCCCGCCCGCAGACAGGGGCCGGGTGTCAGTGGGCGCTTCTACGCTGGCCCCTATGACTGCCCGAGACTCCCGCGACGCCGAAGTCGCCACCGCCCCGGCCGCCTTGGAGGCGGCTTCCGTATCGGAGGAGCGCGTCGGCGGTGTGCTCAGGAAACCGTATCGGGCGCTGAGCTTCGGGATCGTCTCCGTCGTCTTCCTCATCGCCTTCGAGGCGACGGCCGTGGGCACGGCCATGCCCGTGGCGGCGCGGGAGCTCGACGGGATTCCGTTGTACGCCTTCGCGTTCTCGGCGTATTTCACGACGAGCCTGTTCGGGATGGTCCTGTCGGGGCAGTGGGCCGACCGGCGCGGGCCGCTGGGGCCGCTGGCGGGCGGGATCGCGGCGTTCGCGGCGGGGCTGCTGCTCGCCGGGACCGCGGGCGCGATGTGGCAGTTCATCCTGGGGCGCGCGGTGCAGGGGCTCGGTGGCGGGCTGGTCATCGTGGCGCTGTACGTGGTGGTCAGCCGGGCCTACCCGGAGGCGCTGCGGGCGTCCATCCTGGCGGCGTTCGCCGCGAGCTGGGTCATACCCTCGGTGATCGGCCCGCTGATCGCCGGCACGGTGACCGAACACGCGGGCTGGCGCTGGGTGTTCCTCGGCATCCCCGTCCTCGTCGCCGTCCCGCTCGCCCTCGCGCTGCCCGCGATACGGCGGACCGCGTCGGGCCCCGTCGACCCGGACGCCCCGGTCGAGCCCTTCGACCGCCGCCGCGTCCGTCTCGCCCTCGGCATCTCGCTCGGCGCGGGGCTCCTCCAGTACGCGGGACAGGACCTGCGGTGGCTGTCGCTGCTCCCGGCCATGCTCGGCGCCGCCGTCCTCGTCCCGGCCGTGCTCGGGCTGCTGCCGCGCGGCACCTACCGGGCGGCGCGCGGGCTGCCCTCCGTCGTGCTGCTGCGCGGCGTCGCCGCGGGCTCCTTCATCGCCGCCGAGTCCTTCGTGCCGCTGATGCTCGTCACCGAGCGCGGCCTGTCGCCGACGCTCGCCGGGCTCTCGCTGGCGGCGGGCGGCGCGACCTGGGCGCTCGGCTCGTACGCCCAGTCGCGGCCCCGCATGGAGCCGCACCGGGAGAAGCTGGTGGTCACCGGCATGGTCCTGGTGGCCGCCGCCATCGCCACCGCGCCGAGCGTCCTCATCGACGCCGTCCCGGTGTGGACCATCGCCGTCGCCTGGGGCTTCGGCTGCCTCGGCATGGGCATGGTGATCGCCTCGACGAGCGTCCTGCTGCTCCGCCTGTCGCCCCCCGAGGACGCGGGCTCGAACTCCGCCGCCCTCCAGATATCCGACGGCCTGTCCAACTCCCTGCTCCTCGCCGCGGGCGGCGCCGCCTTCGCCGCGCTCGGCGGCGGCATGACCGGCGCCGCCCACACCGCCGAGGCGACGGGCTCCCACCCGGCCGCGTTCACCGCGGTGTTCCTGCCGATGGCGGCGGTCGCCCTGGCGGGGGCGTGGCTGGGGACGCGGCTGCGTAGCCCCCACGGCGTCCATTAGCGCGCTCCGCGCGCGGGCACCCCTTCCCACTGCATCGAATAGCGGCTCCGCCGCGGGCGGGGGCTGCGCCCCCGGACCCCCGCCATCGGCGCTGCGCGCCTCGTCCTCAAGCTCCCCCAGGCTCTTAATGAGCAGGGAGGGACCCCCTCGACGGGCTGTCATGACTCCGGTGTGAGTCGTGTCCCACCCTGGTGCCTCCGGGGTCGTCAGCCCGGTCCCCTTCGGGTGGCACCGGTAAGGTGGCCCGGTTGTCATACGTAGCCGTGCCGCCGAACCCGAACGAACCGGAGACCGTGACTACCACCGCCGCCTCCTCGTCCCACCACCTTTCCCCGGCCTTCCCCGGCCGCGCCCCCTGGGGCACCGCGAGCAAGCTGCGGGCCTGGCAGCAGGGTGCGATGGAGAAGTACCTCCAGGAGCAGCCGCGCGACTTCCTCGCGGTCGCCACCCCCGGCGCCGGCAAGACGACGTTCGCGCTGACGCTAGCGTCCTGGCTCCTGCACCACCACGTGGTGCAGCAGGTGACCGTGGTCGCGCCCACCGAGCACCTGAAGAAGCAGTGGGCCGAGGCGGCGGCACGAGTGGGGATCAAGCTGGATCCGGAGTACAGCGCGGGCCCGCTCAGCAAGGAGTACCAGGGCGTCGCCGTGACGTACGCCGGTGTCGGCGTCCGCCCCATGCTGCACCGCAACCGCGTCGAGCAGCGCAAGACGCTCGTCATCCTCGACGAGATCCACCACGCCGGTGACTCCAAGTCCTGGGGCGAGGCCTGCCTGGAGGCGTTCGAGCCCGCGACCCGGCGGCTCGCGCTCACCGGCACGCCGTTCCGGTCCGACACCAACCCGATCCCCTTCGTGGCGTACGAAGAGGGGAACGACGGAATCCGGAAGTCCGCCGCCGACTACACCTACGGGTACGGCAGCGCCCTGGGCGACGGCGTCGTGCGCCCCGTCATCTTCCTCTCCTACAGCGGCAACATGCGCTGGCGCACCAAGGCCGGCGACGAGATCGCCGCGCGGCTCGGCGAGCCCATGACCAAGGACGCCGTCTCGCAGGCCTGGCGCACCGCGCTCGACCCGCGTGGCGACTGGATGCCGAACGTCCTGAAGGCCGCCGACCAGCGCCTGACCGAGGTCCGCAAGGCCATCCCGGACGCGGGCGGGCTCGTCATCGCCTCCGACCAGGACTCCGCCCGCGCCTACGCCAAGCTCATCCGGGAGCTGACCGGGACCAGGCCCACGCTGGTGCTCTCCGACGACGCCGGTGCCTCGCAGCACATCGACGACTTCAGCGGGAGCGACGAGCGGTGGATGGTCGCCGTGCGCATGGTGTCGGAGGGCGTCGACGTGCCGCGGCTCGCGGTGGGCGTGTACGCGACGACGATCTCGACGCCGCTGTTCTTCGCCCAGGCCGTGGGCCGTTTCGTACGCTCCCGGCGGCGCGGCGAGACCGCGTCCGTCTTCCTGCCCACCGTCCCCGACCTGCTCGGCTTCGCCAACGAGATGGAGGTCGAGCGGGACCACGTGCTCGACAAGCCGAAGAAGGAGGGCGAGGAGGATCCGTACGCCGAGTCCGAGAAGGAGATGGACGAGGCGAACCGCGAGCAGGACGAGGACACCGGCGAGCAGGAGCAGTTCTCCTTCGAGGCCCTGGAGTCCGACGCGGTCTTCGACCGGGTGCTCTTCGACGGCGCCGAGTTCGGCATGCAGGCGCACCCCGGCAGCGAGGAGGAGCAGGACTACCTCGGCATCCCGGGGCTGCTCGAACCCGACCAGGTGCAGATGCTGCTCCAGAAGCGGCAGGCCCGGCAGATCGCCCACAGCAAGAAGAAGCCCGCCGAGGAGGCGGACCTCCTGGAGATCCCCGCCGAGCGGCGACCTGTCGTCTCCCACAAGGAACTGCTCGAGCTGCGCAAGCAGCTCAATACGATGGTCGGCGCGTACGTCCACCAGAGCGGGAAGCCGCACGGCGTGATCCACACCGAGCTGCGCCGCACCTGCGGCGGACCGCCGAGCGCGGAGGCCACGGCGGGCCAGCTCCGCCAGCGCATCGCGAAGGTCCAGGAGTGGGCCACCCGCATGAAGTGACCCGTTGGTACGACCCGCTGTAAGGAATCGTGTGCTCCGCGTGCAGACACTGTGCGCGCTGCGTCCATATACGGCGGGACGTATCGGGGTATTCCGGTCGCTCTTTCCTTACCCTTGACCGGATTCTGGACGGAGTCTTCCGCTGAGCGGGACGCCCTCGCTACTGTCCCCGCTACACAACGCCCCGTGGCAGCGCCGCCCCGGAGCGCAGCCGGTGCGCCCACCCGTAGAGGGGGCCGTCGACCCTCACCACTAAAGGAGTGGGCGTCGTGACCGCGGAGACATCTCAGACGCTCGACCGAGGACTGCGCGTCCTCAAACTGCTCGCCGACACCGACCACGGCCTGACCGTCACCGAGCTCTCCAACAAGCTCGGCGTGAACCGCACCGTGGTGTACCGCCTGCTCGCCACCCTGGAGCAACACGCCCTCGTACGGCGGGACTTGGGCGGTCGCGCCCGCGTCGGGCTCGGCGTGCTGCGGCTCGGCCGGCAGGTCCACCCGCTCGTCCGGGAGGCCGCGCTGCCCGCGCTGCGCGCCCTCGCCGAGGACATAGGGGCGACCGCGCACCTCACCCTCGTCGACGGCACCGAGGCGCTCGCCGTCGCCGTCGTCGAGCCCACGTGGACCGACTACCACGTGGCGTACCGCACCGGCTTCCGGCACCCCCTCGACCGGGGCGCCGCCGGCAAGGCGATTCTCGCTGCGCGGCGGGGGCAGGTCACCGACCCCGGGTTCGCCCTCACCCACGGGGAACTGGAGGCCGGGGCGAGCGGCGCCGCGGCGCCCTTGGTCGGGGTGACCGGGATAGAGGGGAGCGTGGGTGTGGTGATGCTGGCGGATTCCGTCCCGGAGAGGGTGGGCCCCCGCGTGGTGGACGCGGCCCGCGAGGTTGCCGACGCGTTGCGGTGACCGCAGATCGCGGCCTTCGGCCTGGCTCGTCCTCAATCGCCGGACGGGCTTGATCTCGCCTCGCGTTAGATTGGACGGGTGCTGTCTCGTCTCGCTCGTCTGAGCCGCCCCCAGGCCCTGGCCGCCGCCGCGGTGCCCCTCGTCGCCCTGCTCGGGGTCACCGCCTTCGCCCCCCTGCCATTCGCTGTCGCCCAGCCGGGCAGCACCGCCGACGTGCTCGGGGAGTACAAGGGCAAGCCGGTCCTGACGATCACCGGGGCGCCGCAGCGCGAGACGGGGGGCCAGCTCCGGATGACGACCATCGTGGCCACGGGCCCGCAGATGGACGTGCGGCTCGGAGACGTCATCGACGGCTGGTTCCGCACGGACCGGGCCGTGATGCCGAAGGACTCCGTCTATCCGGACGGCGACAACGTCAAGGAAGTCGAGAAGCACAACCTCGGCGAGATGCGGGAGTCGCAGGACGACGCCACGAAGGCGGCGCTCGGCTACCTGCGGGCGAACGGCGTGGACGGCACCGGCAAGGTCAAGGTCAAGGCCGACCTCGGCAAGATCGGCGGGCCGAGCGCGGGCCTGTTCCTGTCGCTCGGCATCATCGACAAGCTGGACGGCGACGGCAGCGGGGGCGACCTGACCGGCGGCCGCACCATCGCCGGCACCGGCACGATCACCGCGAAAGGCAAGGTCGGCGCGGTCGGCGGCGTCGCCATGAAGACGCAGGCCGCGGCCCGCGACGGCGCCACGGTCTTCCTCGTGCCCAAGGCCGAGTGCTCGGACGCCGAGGCGGAGAAGCCGAAGGGCCTCCGGCTCGTCCCGGTGACTACGCTGGCGAGTACGGTCGACGCGCTGCGAGCCCTGGAGAAGGGCGAGAGCGTCCCGAGCTGCTGACCAGGCGCAGCCCCAACTCGACCAGGGTCCAGCCCAGTTGAGTACGCAGCGGGGCGCGCCGCGGCAGCCGGGCAAGGGCGGGGGCGGGGGTCGCGCGCCGTAATTCCGCCGCGCGGGCGTGGTGCACATACAGATGTGCGTCGGGGTGCATGCAGGAACCTCTCAGTCCGTGGGCCGGGTCGGCCCGTCCTCGGTGTGGGCCGGTCAGTCCGTGGGCCGGGTCGGGATCAAGTGCGTGTGCACGCGGACCTTGGCGGCGTCCGGGACGCCCTCCTCCGGCGCCAACGCCCGGTATTCCTCGATGAGTTCGTGCATCTTCGCCTTGAGTTCCGCGGCGCGGCCGGGCGTCAGGTGCAGCGTGAAGTCGCTGATGTCGGCGCTCTCGATCCAGTCGGGCGACCAGTCCTGCCCGGTGGCGAGCCAGGTGGAGACCTCTTCGGCGTGGTTCGCCGTGTGCTCGTGCATGAACGTGCTGTAGGCGCCCCGCACCGTGGGGTCCGCGTCCTTGGCGAGGTCGTTGTCCAGGTGCGTGCCGTCATAGGTGGCCCGCCACCACCGCTCGCGGCCCTTGCCGCGCTCGGGGGCGTCCTCGACGAAGCCGTACTCCGCGAGCTGGCGCAGGTGATAGCTCGTCGCGCCGCTCGACTCGTCCAGGCGCTGGGCGAGTTGGGAGGCCGTCGCGGGGCCGTCCAGACGCAGCGACCTGAGGATCCGCATCCGCAGCGGATGCGCGAGCCCGCGCAGCGAGCGCGGGTCGAGGTGAAGGACCTTCCGGGCTGACGCCGCCTGCTCGGGCGACCGCGACTCATCCGTCATGCCCCACAGCGTACGCATGCAAAGACTCCGTTGCAACGGTTTCTTTGCAACGGAGCCTTTGCATGCGAGTGGGAGGCGGAGAAGCCGGAACCGGGCCGCCCGGCGGCTACTCCTCCACGAACCCCTCCTCCACCATCCAGTCCAGGGCCACGCTGTGCGGATCCTGGCCGTCGACGTCCACCTTCGCGTTCAGCTCCTGCGCCACCTTGTTGTTGAGCTTCTTGGTGATGGGCGCGAGGACCTCCGCGATCTCCGGGTGCTTCTTCAGGGTCTTGCTGTTGATCTCGGGGGCGGCGTTGTAGTTGGGGAAGAAGTGCCTGTCGTCGGCCATCGGCGTCAGGTTCATCGCCTTGATGCGGCCGTCGGTCGTGAAGACCTCGCCGAAGGTGCAACTGCCCTTGCGGGCCTGGGTGTAGATGATCCCGGTGTCCATCTGCGTGATGTTCCCGGTCGGCAGCTTCATGCCGTACGTCTTCTGCATGCCGGGCAGGCCGTCGGCGCGGTTGGCGAACTCGCCCTCCACGCACAGTGTGACCGCCTTCGGGTCGGACTTCGCCAGTGCGGCGACGTCGGACAGGGTCTTCGTGCCGTACTTCTTGAAGTTGGACTCGTTCATCGCGAGGGCGTAGGTGTTGTTCAGGGAGGCGGGCGGCAGCCACGAGACGCCGTTCCCCGCGTCCGCCTTCCGCACGGCCTCCCACTGCTTCTGCGGGTCCGGGATGGGGTCGGAGTTGCCCAGATAGGTGATCCACGCGGTGCCCGTGTACTCGTACATGGCGTCCGCGTCACCGCCCTTGACGGCCTCGCGCGCGCCGATGGAGCCCTGGATGCCCGTCCGGTCCAGGACGTCCGCGCCGGCCGCCTGGAAGGCGATGCCCATGATCGCGCCCAGGATGAGCTGCTCGGTGAACTCCTTCGAGGTGACGGTCAGATCGGCGCCCTCCAGGGGCTTGCCCTGGCCGACGATGCCGGGCTTGACGTCGTCCACCATCGGCGAGCCGCTGGTCAGACCGCACCCCGCGGCCGCGAGCAGCACCCCGCCCACGGCAGCCAGCGCCTTCGTCCGAGTACGCAGACGCGTACGCATCACGAGCTTCATGTCCGCACCTCCAGCCCGCGCGGACTGAGCACCAGCTCGGCCAGGGAGGCCAGCCAGTCCACCAGCAGGGCGAGGACCACCGTCAGGATCGAACCGAGCATCAGGACCGGCATGCGCTGGTTGGTGATGCCCGTCGTGATCAGGACGCCGAGGCCTCCGCCGCCGCCGAAGGTCGCGAGCGTGGCCGTGCCCACGTTCAGGACGAGGGCCGTGCGCACGCCCGCGAGGATCAGCGGGACGGCGAGGGGGAGTTCGACCTTGGCGAGCACGCCCAGCGGGGACATGCCGATGCCGCGCGCGGCCTCCAGGAGAGTGGGGTCGTTGGCGCGCAGGCCCGCGATGGTGTTGGAGAGGACCGGCAGGACGGCGTAGATGATGATGCCCGTCAGGGCCGCCTTCTCGCCGATGCCCATCCAGATGACGAGCAGCGCGAGCAGGCCGATCGCCGGGGTCGCCTGGCCCATGTTCGCCAGGGCCATGAACGCCGGGGCGGCCTTGCGGAAGGCACCGCGGGTGAGCAGGATGCCCAGCGGGATCGCGATGATCAGCACGAAGAACGTCGAGATCACCGTCAGCTCGATGTGCTGGCGCAGCGCCTTGCCCACCTGCCCGTTGGACAGCGCGTTCTCGGAGAGCGGGTCCAGGTCGGCCTGCTCGAACCAGATCCAGGTGGCGATCAGGACGGCCGCGAGCACCGCGGGCAGGAACGTCAGCTTCTGCCAGGTGATGCGGCGCGGCTGCCGCGCCGCCACCGGCGACGCCGGCGCCTCCTGCTCGGCCTCGCCCTCGTCGCGGAACGCCAGGCCCTTGACCTCGTGCTCGCCCTCGGGGCGCGCGGGGGCCTTGGCCGCCGGTTTGCGTTCGGGGATACGGGGTTCGCCCCCGGGAGTCGGACTCACGCCTTCGGCTCCCCTCCGTGACCCTCCTGCTCCTGGTGCGTCAACTGGGCGCGCTGCTCCTCCAGTTCGTGCTGGTGCTCCATGGCGTCGAGCCGGTCGGCCTCCAGCATCTCGTGCACGGAGTTCATCAGGGTCTCCATGTCGACGACGCCCGTGTACTCACCCCGCCGGCCGGTGACGGCGACCCTTCCGGCGTTGTCGGTGAGGACGGCCTCCAAGGCGTCCCGCAGCGTCGCGTCGCGGGTCACCGTGTCGTGCACGAGCGTGCCCGCGCGGGCCAGGGAGCCCTTGGCGCGCATCAGGTCGCCGCGGCGCAGCCACTTGTAGGGGCGGCGCCGCTTGTCGAGCAGGAGCAGCTCGTTGGTGCCGCTCGCGCGCAGCTTGTCGAAGATCGTCTGGAGCGGGTCGTCGACGGTCACGGTCGGTACGTCCGCCATCTCCACGTCGCGTACGCGCGTCAGGTTCAGCCGCTTCAGGGCCGCCCCCGCGCCCACGAAACCCGACACGAAGTCATCGGCCGGGTTGGTGAGAATGGCTTCCGGGGTGTCGAACTGGGCGATGTGCGAGCGCTCGCGCAGCACGGCGATGCGGTCGCCCAGCTTGATGGCCTCGTCGAAGTCGTGCGTGACGAAGACGATCGTCTTGTGCAGCTCGTGCTGGAGTCGGATCAGCTCGTCCTGGAGGTGGTCGCGGGTGATCGGGTCGACCGCGCCGAACGGCTCGTCCATGAGGAGGACGGGCGGGTCGGCGGCCAACGCCCGTGCCACGCCCACGCGTTGCTGCTGGCCGCCGGAGAGCTGGCGGGGATAGCGGCCGTGGAACTCGGCCGGGTCGAGGCCGACCAGGTCGAGCATCTCCTCCACCCGCGACTTCACCTTCTGCTTCCCCCAGCCGGTCATCTTCGGTACGAGGGCGATGTTCTGAGCGACCGTCATGTGCGGGAAGAGCCCGGAGGCCTGGATGGCATAGCCGACCTTGCGGCGCAGCCGCACCGGGTCGATGTCCGTCACGTCCTCGCCGTTGATGCGGATGCGTCCGCTGGTCGGCTCGATCAGGCGGTTGATCATCTTCAGCAGCGTGGACTTCCCGCAGCCCGAGGGGCCCACGAAGATGACGAGCTCGCCCGCCTTGATCTCCATGTTCACGTTGTCCACGGCCGGGTCGCTGCTGCCCGGATAGCGCTTGGTGAGGTTCTCCAGCTCGATCGTCGCGCCGGTGGTGGCCCGCGGGCCCGGCGCCTCCTGCGGAGCGGCGGTGGCGGTGCTCGTACTCGTCTCTCTCGTCTCGGACGTCTCAGACACGGATACCCCTCGGAATCGTCAGCCGACCGATCAGGACGTACGCGGCGTCGAAGAGCAGCGCCAGGACGATGATCCCCAGCGTGCCCGCGAGCACTTGGTTGAGCGCGTTCTTGCTGCCGAGGGACGCGATGCCGCGGAAGATCTCGTTGCCGAGGCCGGGCCCGGAGGCGTAGGCGGCGATCGCGGCGATGCCCATCAGCATCTGCGTGGACACCCGGATGCCGGTCAGGATCGGCGGCCACGCGAGCGGCAGCTCGATCCGTACGAGGCGGTGCACCCGCGACATCCCGATGCCCTTCGCGGCGTCCACCAGCGTCGGGTCGACCCCGCGCAGGCCGACGATCGAGTTGCGCACGATCGGAAGGAGGCCGTAGAGGGTCAGCGCGGTCACCGTCGGGGCGACACCGAGGCCGACGACGGGGATCAGCAGACCGATCATGGCCAGCGACGGAATGGTGAGGATCGTGGAGGTCAGGGTGGTGGCCAGGTTGCCCGCCCACTCACTGCGGTAGGTCAGGACGCCGATCAGCACCCCGATGGCCGTGGCCACCACCATGCACTGGAAGACGGCGCTCGCGTGCTGGTAGGCGTCCGTCAGCAACTGCTGATGGCGGCTGCCGAGGTAGTCCCAGAAGTTCATCTGTGCCGTTCACCTCGCCGAAAGCGTTGGGACGGTAGTCCTAGGTCCTACCCACGCCCCGCGTCGCCGGACGCCTGTTCCACCAGCGGGATGATCCGCAGCGGAACGGCGTTCTCCATGACGATCGCCGTGGAGGCCCGGACGATGCCATCAAAACCCACCACCCGGTCGATCACACGTTGAAGATCGGCGTTGGAGCGGGCCACCAGACGGCAGAGCATGTCGCCGTGACCGGTGATGGTGTGCAGCTCGAGCACCTCGGCCACGCTCGCCAAATGGGCCCGTACATCGGCGCCCTGCCCCTGTTTGATCTCCAACGTCGCGAACGCCGTCACCGGATAGCCGAGCGCGGCCGGGTCGACGTCCGGGCCGAAGCCGCGGATGACTCCGTTCGACTGAAGCCGGTCCATCCGGGCCTGCACCGTGCCGCGCGCGACGCCCAGGCGCCGGGACGCCTCCAGGACGCCGATCCGCGGCTCGCGCGCGAGCAGCACGATGAGCCTGCCGTCCAGATGATCGATCGCCATGCCGCCTCCGTAGTGCGCATCGTGTACAGAACGCCCGCCGCTATGGGCAGGACGCTATGCAGATTGCCCAGCAAATAGGTGAACTATTGCGCATCTTGTGGTTCGGCGAGAGCCTCGAACTATGACTCAGACCACACACACCACCCCCGAAACCGCGCGCGAGGCCGACCCCTTCCCGGTGAAGGGAATGGACGCGGTCGTCTTCGCCGTGGGCAACGCCAAGCAGGCCGCGCACTACTACTCCACGGCGTTCGGCATGAAGCTCGCCGCCTACTCCGGACCGGAGAACGGCAGCCGCGAGACCGCGAGCTATGTGCTGACGAACGGCGGCGCGCGCTTCGTCTTCACGTCGGTCATCAAGGCGTCGACCGACTGGGGCCGCTTCCTCGAGGAGCACGTCGCCGCGCACGGTGACGGCGTCGTCGACCTCGCCATCGAGGTGCCGGACGCGCGCGCCGCGTACGCGTACGCCGTCGAGCACGGGGCGCGCGGGATCGACGAGCCGTACGAGGTGAAGGACGAGCACGGCACCGTCGTGCTCGCCGCGATCGCCACGTACGGCAAGACCCGGCACACGCTGGTCGAGCGCTCCGGGTACACCGGGCCCTACCTGCCCGGCTTCGTCGCCGCGAACCCGATCGTCGAGCCGCCCGCCAAGCGCACCTTCCAGGCCATCGACCACTGCGTGGGCAACGTCGAGCTCGGCAGGATGAACGAGTGGGTCGGCTTCTACAACAAGGTCATGGGCTTCACGAACATGAAGGAGTTCGTGGGCGACGACATCGCCACCGAGTACTCGGCGCTGATGTCCAAGGTCGTGGCCGACGGCACGCTCAAGGTCAAGTTCCCGATCAACGAGCCCGCCATCGCGAAGAAGAAGTCCCAGATCGACGAGTACCTGGAGTTCTACGGCGGGGCCGGCGTCCAGCACATCGCGCTCGCCACGAACGACATCGTGGAGACCGTACGCACGATGCGCGCGGGCGGCGTCCAGTTCCTCGACACCCCCGACTCCTACTACGACACCCTCGGCGAGTGGGCCGGTGAGACGCGGGTTCCCGTGGAGACCCTGCGCGAGCTGAAGATTCTCGTCGACCGGGACGAGGACGGGTACCTGCTGCAGATCTTCACCAAGCCGGTCCAGGACCGGCCGACCGTCTTCTTCGAGATGATCGAACGCCACGGCTCCATGGGCTTCGGCAAGGGCAACTTCAAGGCGCTCTTCGAAGCGATCGAGCGCGAGCAGGAGAAGCGCGGCAACCTCTAGGGCTGTTGGTGGGCTGGGGTCCCACCCTGGCCCGCCGCTGCGCGGCGGAAGCTTTCCCACCCTCCCACCCGTTCACCCCGCACAGTCCGCTTCGGGCTGGCACCGGCGCCACGCGGCCTGCCCGTGCGGGCGGGTCCGTGCCACCGGTGCCACGAACGGCCGTCCGGCGTCGCTGGGGCGGGTGGGTAGGTAGGGCGAGCGGGGGCGGGCGCCCCCGGAATCCGCCGTCCCCGCTGTGGGCAATCGTGCCGCAGGGCGGCACGGGTGGGCACAGCCCAGGCCGACGTGGCCCTGATGTGAGGGATCAGGCGGACTGCGTGGGGCGAGGGGACGGCTTTCGGGGCTTCGGCTTCGGGCGCGTGGGGGTGCGTTCGCTCTCGGGGATGGGGTACGGCGCGTACACCTCCGCGGGCCCGCCCTCCGGGGGTTCGCCCAAGGCATCCAGGGCGTCCCGGGCGGCGGGCGCGCCCAGCGGGGAGAAGTAGGGGTTGATCCGGAGGGCCTCGTCCAGATGCCGCCGCGCAGCCCCGTACCGCCCGAGCTCCCGCTCGATCTCCCCCCGGTGGTAGAAGAAGAGCGCGCTCCGCGGCCCCTTCTTCACCGCCGCCTCCACCTGCTTCAGCCCCGCCTTCGACTCCCCGGCCCGATGCAACGCCCACCCCAGCGCATCCGCGTTCTCCGGACTCCCGTGCCGCTTGAACTCCGCGGTCAGCCGCCGCACGGCCGCCTCCGGATCCCCGTGATCCGCCTCGAACACACCGAGCACCCGCTCGTCGTTCACCCCGCCGAGCCCGGCCTGCTTCACCCGCGCCCGCAGCAGGTCGTACTGCGCCCGCGCGGCCGGCCGCAGCCCCAGTGACTCGTACAACTCACCCAGTTCCAGGGCGTATTCGGGCGCGGGCTGCCGGGAGAGCGCGCCCTGGTAGGCGCGCAGCGCGTCCGAGGTGCGGCCGAGCGCGACCAGCGAGCGGCCCTTCGACGCGAGCGAGGGGTGATGGTCGGGGTCGGCCGCGAGCGCCGCGTCGAAGTAGCGCAGCGCCTCCCCGGGCTCCCCCCGCTCCCAGGCCAGCTCCCCGACCCGGTACAGGCACGCCGCCCGCTCCGCCGGACTCTTCGCGAGCGCGGCCGCGTCCGCGAGCGCCGCCGCCGCGTCCTCGCGCCAGCCCCGGTCCCGGAAGACCGTCCCGGCCCGCACCCGCACCGCCGCCCCCGACCGCAGCTTGCGCACCTTCTCCAGCGCCCGCGCGACCCCCTTCTCGTCCCCGAGCCCCCGATAGGCGTCGAGCAGGGCCGCGTGCGCCGACCACCGCCGCGGCGCGAGCCGCACCGCCTGCTCACCCCACTTCTTCGCGGCTCGGAAGTCGTGCCGCGCGTTGCCGAGGGCGGCCAGCCCGGTGAGCGCGGGCACGTTCCCGTCGGGCCGCGCCTTCAGGGACGTACGCAGCGCCTGCTCGGCCTTCGGGTAGTACGCGGAGTCGGCCGTCCGCCGGCCCCGCTCGACGTACGCGGAGCCGAGCACCGCCCACGACTCGTCGTCCTGGGGGTGCTTCCGCAGCTGGGCCTCGCGCTCGCCGATGAGCGCCGCCAGATCGGGCAGCGCGGCCGGCGCCCCCGTCCCCACCGCGGCCATCGCCCGCCCGGCGGGCCCGAGCGCGGGCGGCGCGGAGTCCCCGCCCCGGCCCGGCAGCAGCACGAGCGCCCCGGCGAGCACGGCACATCCCGCGACGACGGCGATCAGCGCGCGCCGCACGACGGGGGAGCGGCGCGGTCCCAGGGAACGGCGCCGGCCGGGGAAGCCGCGCCGCCCGGGCCCGCCCAGCGAGGTCCGTGAGTGCCGCGGGATCCGGCCGTCCGAGCTCTGCACGGCAGGCCGGACCGACGCGTGCGGCGGGGGCGGTGCGGCGGCTGCGGCCTGCGGGTTCTCCTCGGTCTCCATGGCGCTCACTGTGCGTCAATACGAAGAGTGGGTCCCGGCACGCGAACGGCGTCGCACACGGGTTCACACCGATGGCCCCGAGTGCGAGGCTGTGATCATGAGCAGTGGCACGCACAGCACGCCGGACACCCCCGCCGCAGAACCCGGCCTGATCGACCGCCTCCGCGCGGGCCTCCCCGCCGACGCCCTCCTCACCGACCCGGACATCACGGCCTCGTACGCGAACGACATGGCGAGCTTCTGCGCGGCCGGTGTCCCCGCCGTCGTGGTGCTCCCGCGCACCGTCGAGCAGGTCCAGCACGTGATGCGCACGGCCACCGAGCTGCGCGTCCCCGTCGTCCCGCAGGGCGCCCGCACGGGCCTGTCCGGCGCGGCGAACGCGAGCGACGGCTGCATCGTGCTGTCCCTCGTCAAGATGGACCGCATCCTGGAGATCAGTCCCGTCGACCGGATCGCCGTCGTCGAGCCCGGCGTCGTCAACGCCGCGCTCTCGCGCGCGGTCGGCGAGCACGGCCTCTACTACCCGCCGGATCCCTCCAGTTGGGAGACGTGCACCATCGGCGGCAACATCGGCACGGCCTCCGGCGGCCTGTGCTGTGTGAAGTACGGGGTGACGGCGGAGTACGTCCTCGGCCTCGACGTCGTCCTCGCCGACGGGCGGCTGATGAGCACCGGACGGCGCACGGCCAAGGGTGTCGCCGGATACGACCTGACCCGCCTGTTCGTCGGCTCGGAGGGCAGCCTCGGCATCGTCGTCCGCGCGATCCTCGCGCTGAAGCCGCAGCCGCCCCAACAGCTTGTCCTGGCAGCCGAGTTCGGCTCGGCGGCCGCGGCCTGCGACGCCGTGTGCCAGATCATGGAGGGAGGCCACGTGCCGTCCCTCCTGGAACTGATGGACCGTACGACGATCCGCGCCGTCAACGCCATGGCCCACATGGGCCTGCCGGAGACCACCGAGTCCCTGCTCCTCGCCGCCTTCGACACCCCGGACCCGGCCGCCGACCTCGCCGCCGTCGGCGCCCTGTGCGAGGCCGCGGGCGCGACCCAGGTCGTCCCGGCGGAGGACGCGGCCGAGTCCGAACTGCTGCTCCAGGCACGGCGGTTGTCGCTCACCGCCCTCGAAGCGGTGAAGGGCACGACGATGATCGACGACGTGTGCGTACCCCGCTCCCGCCTCGGCGACATGCTCGAAGGCGTCGAGCGCATCGCCGACAAGTACGGCCTGACCATCGGGGTCTGCGCGCACGCGGGCGACGGCAATACCCACCCCACTGTCTGCTTCGACGCGGCAGACCCCGACGAATCACGGCGCGCCCGCGAGTCCTTCGACGAGATCATGGCCCTCGGCCTCGAACTCGGCGGCACCATCACCGGCGAACACGGCGTCGGCGTCCTGAAGAAGGAGTGGCTGGCGCGCGAGCTCGGGCCGGTGGGCGTGGAGATGCAGCGTGCCGTCAAGACGGCCTTCGACCCGCACCACCTCCTCAACCCTGGAAAGCTCTTCTGATCCCCCGTGTCGTCAGCGCTCACTCACCGTCCTTGGATTCGTCGGAGGGCCACGGGTCGCGCAGCCACAGCTCGTCCGCGCGGCCAGTGGTGGGGGCGAGCAGCTCGGCCAGGCCGTCGTCGATGCCGAGCTGCTCGGCCTCAGAGCCCGGAGGGACCACCCGCAGGGTGCGCTCCAGCCAGGCGGACACGGCGGGCGCCGGCGCCTCCAGGAGGGCGTCGCCGTCGGGCGAGCTGAGCGCCATCAGGACGACGGACCGGCCGTCCACCTTCGTCGGCCACACCCGTACGTCGCCGTGGCCGCACGGCCTGAACACCCCCTCCACCAGGAGCTCGCGGGCGAACGTCCAGTTCACGGGGTGCTCGGACCCGATGTGAAAGGCGATGTGGACGGCGTACGGATCGTCGGTGCGGTAGGTGAGCCGGGCCGGGACGGGGATCGCCCGTTCCGGCGAGAGGACGAGTTTGAGCTCCAACTCGCGTTCCACCACGGTGTGCATGTCGCTCGTGCTTCCTTTCTCGCGCTTGCGTGCACGGACCCGGTGAGCAGGTCTGTGTACGGGGCCTTGGAACAGGCCCGCAGAGAGTCAGAGCGCGTGGGCGGCCCGGCATTACGCGAGTTCGGGAAACTTTTTTTCGGGGAGGGCCCGGAAACTTCCCCGGGAGTCTTCGGGAGTCTTCGGGAGGCGGGGAGGAACCGTGCACGGAAGGGGGCGGTGCTGCGGGAGCCGCCCAGCGGGTCGCGCGGGTCTGATAGATGTGGAGCCTTCACACGACCCCCGAGCAGATACGGGACGACGGACATGAGCGCCCCAACCCCGGCCCCCGGCGACGACAGGCCCCGCGAAGGCTATTACCCCGATCCGTCCATTCCGGGATATGTCCGGTACTGGAACGGTGCGGCCTGGGTGCCGGGCACGAGCCGTCCGGCGCCGTCCGACGGTGAACCGCTGCCCGCGCCGCCGCGCTCGGCGGCCGCGCCCGCCCCGTCGGCGGCGCCCGCGGCGGCCGAGGAGACCGGACCGGTGTTCTTCGACGAGGAGCCGGGCGGGGTGACGCAGACCGGCCCCGACACCGAGGCCACCCCCGCCGCGGACGTGGACGCCGTCGCCGGTACGGGCGAATCGGGGGCCGGACAGCACGGGGCCAGGCCCGAGCCCGCGTCGGCCTGGCAGGCGGACGCGGCCCGGCAGACCGGCCTCGGCGGCGAGCAGGATCAGCGGGTGTCGTGGGGTGCGCCCGGGCAGCGGGATCCGCGGGTGCCCGGTGACGGGGCGGCGCCCGGCGCGGTGGCGACCTCGGAGGCCGCCGCCGGGAGCGCGGCCGAGGGCGGCGCGCGGCGCGTGCCCGCGCAGGGACAGCCCGGTGCGCGGCAGGAGCCGGGGCAGCAGGCGCAGGCTCCGGCGCCCGCCGACCGGCCGGGCCCGGCCGAGGGCGACGGACCGGGCACGGCGACGTTCCGGGCGGCCAAGCCCGGGGCGCCAAAGCCTGCTACGGGCGCCGGTGTGCCTGGTCCCGCCACGGGTGCCGGTGGGCCGAATCCCGCCGCGGGAACCGGTGGGCCGAAGCCCGCCGCGGGAACCGGTGTGCCGAAGCCCGTCCCGGGCGAGGGCACGGTGACCTTCCGGCGGCCGACGGGGCCGGTGAAGCCGGCCGGGGCTGCGACGCCGGACGCGGACGGCGGCACGGAGGGGACGATGGCGATCCGCGCCCTGCGCCCCAAGTCGGCCCCGCCCGCGACCACTTCCCCCGCCGCGCAGGCGCCGGGGGTGCCGCAGCAGCAGGGCGGGGCGCAGGGCGCGGTGCCCCCGCAGGCGGGATTCCAGCAGTCCGCCCCTGCCCAGTCCGCCCCTGCCCCGGCCGCTCCTCCCCAGACCGCTCCTCCGCAGGCCGTGCCCTCGCAGGCGGGGCCGCCGCAGGCCGGTGCTCCGGGCGGGGCCGGCTCGCCGGTGACGTCGGGGCCCGGGGGCGGGTCGGCGTCGTGGGCCCAGCAGGTGCACCAGCTCGCGCAGTCGCCCGCGCAGGGAGCGTCCCCGCAGGGGCAGTTGGCGCCGGGCGGCGAGGGACCCGTACTGCCGTGGAAGCCGGTGGCCACGGACCCCTTCGCGGCGGCGGCACAGGCACAGGCTTCGGCGCGGCCCGCCGGGCTCGGCAGGCGGTTCGCGGCGCGGCTCATCGACACGGTCGTGCTGGCCGCGGTCACCGCGGGGGCGGCGCTGCCGCTCGGCACGCGGGCCGCGGACCACATCGACAGCAAGATCGACGCGGCGAAGCTGTCGGGCGAGAAGGTCACGGTGTGGCTGCTCGACGGCACGACGGCGGGCTATCTGGGCATCGTGCTCGGCGTGCTGCTGCTCTTCGGCGTCCTGTACGAGGCGTTGCCCACCGCGAAGTGGGGGCGGACCCTCGGCAAGAAGGTGTGCGGGGTCGAGGTGCGGGACATCGAGGAGCACGGGGCGCCGTCGTTCGGGGCCGCGCTGCGGCGGTGGCTCGTCTACAGCGTGCCGGGTGTGCTGCTGGTCGGTGTCGTCGGCGTCCTCTGGTGCGTCTTCGATCGCCCGTGGCGCCAGTGCTGGCACGACAAGGCAGCCAACACGTTCGTGGCGGGCTGACCCCCTGGGGGGCTCCGCCCCCCCAGACCCCCCTTTCCCACCCACCCGCCCTTACTTGCCCTACCGGGACGTAGTCGGCACATCAGCCAAGCCGCCCGCCCCCTTCTAGCCCGTCCGGCGTTTGAGGACGAGCCGCGGAGCGGCGATACGGGGGTCCAGGGGGCGAAGCCCCCTGGTTACGGGAAGGGGCGGGATTGGGGAGCTCCCAGCCGGGTAACCCGGACAGCCGCCCGCCACTCGCGCTCGCCCCCGCTTCGAGGTGCACTCACCCCATGAGCACCGAACCGCCGCAACACCCCGGCCCCCCGGACCCCGACGACAACGACCCCTTCAAGAAGCAGCCGCCCCCGCCGGGCAGCGGCGGCTCCCCCTACGACACACCCCCGCCGGGCAGCGGCGGCCCCCCACCGCCGTACGGAGGCGACCCCTACGGGGGCGGACCCGGGGGCCAGGACCCCCTCGCGGGCATGCCCCCACTGGCGGACAGCGGCAAACGCGTCCTCGCCCGCATCATCGACATGCTCCTGGTCGGCGTGGTCGTCTGGCTGCTGTCCCTGCTGTTCCAGACGAACGAGTACGACCTGGACCCGGACAAGGTCGAGACGGGCAAGTCGTTCGGCCAGTCGCTGCTCGCCGCCGTGCTCTACATGGCGTACGACAGCTACCTGATCTCCAAGACGGGCCAGACGCTGGGCAAGAAGTGGATGGGGATGCGGGTGGCGAATCTGAACGACGGCGCCACCCCGACCCTGCAGACGGCGCTCGTGCGCTCCGCGGTCCTGTGGCTGCCGTTCGCGTTCTGCTGCGCCTGCATCTGGACCGCGATCAGCGGTGGCTGGAGCTTCTTCGACAAGCCCTACAAGCAGGGCCTGCACGACAAGGCGGCCAAGACCGTGGTGGTCAGCGTGAGTTGAGGCCGACGCGAGCCGCGCACAGGCGAGCATCGCGGCACACGCGAGCCGCGCGACAGGCGCGGCACACGCGGACATGGCGAAGGCCCGGCGCTGCGGCGGCGCCGGGCGGTACCCGCGGCGGGTTCGTGGGCGTCACGTGCGAGGCACGTGGGGCGTCACGGACCCGCTGGTTCGCGTACGGGCTGCGCGGCCTTGGGGGCGGACTCGGGGGTGATCACCGTGCGCGGCACCGGAATCCGCTCCTCCAGGGGAGCGGCGGCGGGCACGGCCGTCACGGCACCGGCCGGCTCCGGGGCAGGTTGGGGCAGCGGAACCGTCAACGCCACGAGCAGGCCGAGCCCGAGCGAGGCGAACACGATGATCGCGATTCCGGGCACCGAACTCGCCTGGGAGAGCAGCAGCATGGCGAGCGCGGAACAGATGACGGTCACGGAACCGTAGGCGAGCTGTGCGGCGGTCGGACGAGGCATGGGGCGAGGCATGGCGTGATCCGTCCTCGGGACAGCGGATGCGGGGGAGTCGAGTCGAGTCGAGGAAGAAGCAGGACGACAGGGCGGTCGAGACGCTCAGGACGATCGAGAGGCTCGAGACGATCGAGACACGCAAGACGATATGGACGTATACGAATCAAAGGGTGCTCAAAGGTGGCGACTTGGAAGCTTCGCCGAGTACCCGTGCGCACCGTCGAAATGACTCTATTCGCCTGCATGCCCGACGGGAACGTGCGGTAAGCGTGACCTAACCCACGGTGCCGGTGCACGGGGGGCGCATAGATTCATGCATCCCGCCAAGTGGACGGTGCGGCGCGCCTGTTGAGGAGACACTGGGCGACCCGTGCGCGCCGCTGTCGCCATAGTGGTCGCGTCCGCATGACGGACGGTCGCGTCTGCATAGAGCACTTGGCCTGTTCAAGTCAAGGTCTGTCTTTTCTCCCCTCTCTCCGGTCGAATGTCGTCACTTGTGACGCGCATATCGCGCGCGGACCTCCTAGACCGGGAAATTTCGGTCCGTGATGCGGGCGCGGGGGAGGACAGCATCAAGTGACAACTAAGAGACGGACGTTCCGGGTCACCGCGGCCGCGGTGGCGCTCGCGGCGGCGACCGCGACGTTCTCGGCGTACGGAGTCGCGGCAGCCGACGACGGCGGAAGCGGCGGCAAGGCGCCCGCGTCCGGAGTCGACCGCCGGGACCCGGCGGACGCCAAGGCCCATGTCGACCACGACCTCGAAGGGCCGTTCAGCAAGCAGCAGGCGCAGCACCGCAAGGCCGCCCTGGAGCAGGTCGTCGCGGGCGACGCCAAGGTCCAGAAGCGCGGCGGCTCCAACGTCGTGAAGCTCGACGACAAGAAGTACGTCGAGCTGGGCCGGGAGAAGACCGACAAGATCTTCACGATCCTGGTGGAGTTCGGGGACAAGGTGGACGACACCACCATGTACGACCCCGACGGTCCCGAAGGACCCGAGCCGCCGGTCAAGAAGTACGGCGGCAAGCCGGGCCCGGCGCACAACAAGATAGCCAAGCCGGACCGTGCGAAGGACAACAGCACGGCCTGGCAGGCGGATTACAACCAGAAGCACTTCCAGGACCTGTACTTCGGCGAGGGCAAGGACAAGAAGGGCAAGCCCAAGCACTCGCTGAAGACCTACTACGAGAAGACGTCGTCCGGCCGCTACTCGGTCGACGGCGAGGTCTCCGACTGGGTCAAGGTCGACTACAACGAGGCCCGTTACGGCTCCAACTACTGCGGCGACACCAACTGCGCCAACGTCTGGGACGCGGTGCGCGACGGCACCACGGCCTGGGTCAAGGACCAGAAGGCCAAGGGCCGCACGGACGCGCAGATCAAGGCGGACCTCGCCAAGTACGACCTGTGGGACCGCTACGACTTCGACGGCGACGGCAACTTCAACGAGCCCGACGGCTACATCGACCACTTCCAGATCGTGCACGCGGGCGAGGACGAGTCCGCGGGCGGCGGCGCCGAGGGCGAGAACGCCCTGTGGGCGCACCGCTGGTACGCGTACGGCAACGACGCGGGCAAGACGGGACCGGCCGACAACAAGTCGGGCGGCACCCAGATCGGTGACTCCGGCATCTGGGTCGGCGACTACACGATGCAGCCGGAGAACGGCGGCCTCGGCGTCTTCGCCCACGAGTACGGCCACGACCTCGGCCTGCCCGACCTGTACGACACCACCGGCAAGGCCGAGAACTCCGTCGGCTTCTGGTCGTTGATGTCGGCCGGTTCCTGGCTCGGCACCGGCAAGGACGCGATCGGCGACCTGCCCGGCGACATGACGGCCTGGGACAAGTTCCAGCTCGGCTGGCTCGACTACGCCAAGGCGAAGGCCGCGACGACCTCCGAGCACAAGCTGGGCGTGGCGGAGTACAACACCCGGCACCGCCAGGCGCTCCTCGTCGAGTTGCCCAAGAAGCCGGTCACCACGACGATCGTGAAGCCCGCCGAGGGCGGCAAGCAGTGGTGGAGCGACCAGGGCGACGACCTGAAGAACACCCTCACCCGCTCCGTCGACCTCACCGGCAAGGCCAAGGCCGATCTTTCCCTTCAGGGGTGGTGGGACATCGAGGCCAACTACGACTACCTCTACACCGAGGTGTCCACCGACGGCGGCGCCAACTGGACGCCCGTCGACGGCACGGCCGACGGCAAGCAGATCACCCGTGACGCGGGCGACAAGCCGGCCCTGACCGGCGTCTCGAAGAAGTACCAGAAGCTGGTCTTCCCGCTGGACGCCTACGCCGGCAAGAAGATCGACGTCCGCTTCCGCTACGCCACCGACGGCGGCACCGCGGGCAAGGGCTTCGCCGCCGACGCCATCACGCTGACCGCGGACGGCGCCAAGCTCTTCGAGGACGGCGCCGAGGGCGACGACAACGGCTGGAAGACGAAGGGCTTCTCGCGCATCGGCGAGTCCTTCACCAAGAACTACGAGCAGTACTACCTCGCGGAGAACCGCCAGTACGTGTCGTACGACAAGACCCTCAAGGTCGGCCCGTACAACTTCGGCTTCTCCAAGTCCCGTCCCGACTGGGTCGAGCACTACCCGTACCAGACCGGCCTGTTGATCTGGCAGTGGGACACCTCCCAGAAGGACAACAACGTCAGCCAGCACCCCGGCAAGGGTCTGATCCTCCCGGTCGACGCCCACGCCAAGCCGATGAAGTGGAAGGACGGCACGCTCCTGCGCAACAAGATCCAGCCGTTCGACGCGCCGTTCTCGAAGTACGCGACGGACGCGTTCACCCTCCACAACGCGGACGTCGCGCTCAAGATCAAGTCCAAGAAGGGCGTCCCGGTCTTCGACGACCGCAAGGGCACCTACTGGTACGCGGAGAACCCCACGGGAAGCGTGAAGGTCACTGACACCAACACGCAGATAAAGATCATCAAGCAGCCGAAGGACGGCTCGACGATCACCGTCCAGGTGGGCCGCTCCTCGAAGTAATTTGCGTCATCGCAGGTCATAGGCCTGTTTCTGGCAGATCGGCCGTCGCCCCCTAGCGGGCGGCGGCCGATCGTGTTTAGGTGCGTCCTGTGGTTCTCTTATTGACACGACGTCTCACGGGGGTGTGACAGACCATGGCCGCAGGAGGCTTCTGCAAGCTGCCGAACGGCAGTGTGGTGGTGGCGCTGACCCTGCCGAGTCCCGGTGCGCCGCTCGGGGCCGGCGGGCGCGTACGCGTGCTTGTGCATGCCGCGAATCGGGCTCGCGCCCTGACGCGGCTGCGGAACCTTGGCCTCCGCGCCGTCTATCTCCGCGGCAACGCGGAGCCCCCGACCCCGGACGAGGTCACGGCCGTCCTCCACCACCCCGACGGCCTCATATGGCGCACGGCCCCGGGCCACTCCACGTCCGTGGAGGAACTCTGGCACCCGATCCGGGCCCTGCTCAGACGGTCCGCGGCTGCGTAGCCCCGCCACGGGGGCTCCGCCCCCGCGAGGGTCACACCACCGGCTTGCCGGTTAGTTCGGCGCCCGCTTCGCGGAGCTCGTCCAGCGCTCGCTGGGTGGTGGCCTCGGAGACCCCGGCCGTGAGGTCGAGGAGGACGTGGGTGCGGAACCCCTCGCGGAGGGCGTCGAGCGCCGTGGCCCGCACGCAGTGGTCGGTGGCGATCCCCACCACGTCGACCTCGGTGATCTTCCGCTCCCGCAGCCACTCCGCCAACGGGACCCCGTTCTCGTCGACCCCCTCGAAGCCGCTGTACGCCGCCGTGTGCGCCCCCTTGTCGAAGACCGCGTCGATCCCGCCGGAGGCGACCGCGGGCGCGAAGTTCGGATGGAAGCCCACCCCCTCCGTGCCGGCCACGCAGTGCGGCGGCCAGGAGTCGACGAAGTCGGGCCGGTCGGAGAAGTGGTCACCGGGATCGACGTGGTGATCGCGGGTGGCCACGACGTGGCGGTAGCAGGCGGGAGCCTGGCCGATCAGCTCCGTGATGGCGGCAGCCACGTCCGCACCGCCGGAGACCGCGAGGCTGCCCCCTTCGCAGAAGTCGTTCTGTACATCTACGACGATCAGGGCGCGACGCATGGCGGGTTTCCTTAGCTAGCTGGATGAACCGAGCCTAGAGACTCCCGGGCGGTTGCGGGAGAGGGCACGGGGCGCACTCACGTCACGTATCCCACGCGCTCACCCCGCGTACCCCCCGTGCTCACACGGCGTACTCCGTGGGAATGACCGCCTCCCCACGGGAGAGCTGGGTGGCCGAGAGCGGCAGCCGCCCCCGCGCGGCCGCGTGCCGCTCCCGCACAGTGTCGAGCGGCTCGCGGGCGACGACGTCACCCTTCTTGATCAGCTCGACGAGGAGCTGCCGGTCGGCGAGCTCGGCGGGTACCGGACCAGTGCCGACGACCTCGGCCTCCGCGACCCCGTCCGCGTCCACGCGCCGCGCCGCCCACTTGCGGCCGCCGACCGAGGACTTCCCGCCGAGGGACTTCTTGGCGACGGGCTCGAGCGGCGCCTTCGGGTCGGCGGAGCGGGCGCGCGCCACCAGCTTGTAGACCATGGAGCAGGTGGGCTGCCCGGAGCCGGTGACCAGCTGGGTGCCCACCCCGTACGCGTCCACGGGGGCCGCGGCGAGCGAGGCGATGGCGTACTCGTCCAGGTCGGAGGTGACGATGATCTTCGTGCTCGTGGCGCCCAGCTCGTCGAGCTCCTTGCGCACCCGGTGCGCGACGAGCAGCAGGTCGCCGGAGTCGATGCGCACGGCGCCGAGCTCGGGGCCCGCGATCTCGACGGCCATGCGGACCGCCTTGCTCACGTCATAGGTGTCGACGAGCAGCGTGGTGCCCCGGCCGAGCGTGTCCACCTGCGCCCGGAAGGCGTCCCGCTCGCTGTCGTGCACGAGGGTGAAGGCGTGGGCGGCGGTGCCGACGGTCGGGATGCCGTAGCGGAACCCGGCCGCCAGGTCGGTGGTGGTCGTGAAGCCGCCCACGTACGCCGCCCGGGACGCCGCGACCGCCGCTAGCTCGTGCGTGCGGCGCGCGCCCATCTCGATCAGCGGCCGCTCGCCCGCGGCGGACGCCATGCGGGACGCGGCGGCCGCGATGGCCGAGTCGTGGTTGAGGATCGACAGGATCACGGTCTCCAGGAGCACGCACTCGGCGAAGCTGCCCTCGACCCGCAGGATCGGCGAGCCGGGGAAGTACACCTCGCCCTCCGGATAGCCCCAGATGTCCCCGCCGAAGCGGTACGAGGCCAGCCATTCGAGCGTCGCTTCGTCCACCACACCGCGCTCGCGCAGGAAGTCGAGGACGCCGGAGTCGAAGCGGAAGTTCTCGACGGCGTCCAGGACCCGGCCGGTGCCGGCCACCACGCCGTAGCGGCGGCCCTCGGGCAGTCTGCGGGTGAAGACCTCGAAGACCGAACGCCGGTCGGCGGCGCCCGACTTCAGCGCGCCCTGCAACATCGTCAACTCGTAGTGATCCGTGAAGAGCGCGGTGGACGGCACGTCCACCGGCAGCCCCAGGTCATGCTCCCCAGAGTTCATGACAAAGATGCTACCCCGCATCTCGTCACTCTGACGATTTCGGGGGTCCGTTTGTGCGGTGGGCCCTCCTGGGTGGCAGCATGGGACAGGTGAGTAGCGCTGCTCCCGTAGAGATCACACGCCCGGACGCCGAAGAAGAGACCTTCGCGGTCCCCGAGCCGGACGTGCCCTGGATCACGCTCGTGCACAACGACCCGGTCAACCTGATGAGCTACGTGACCTATGTCTTCCAGTCCTACTTCGGGTATTCGAAGGACAAGGCCACGAAACTGATGCTGGACGTGCACCACAAGGGCCGGGCCGTCGTCTCCACCGGCAGCCGCGAGGAGATGGAACGCGACGTGCAGGCGATGCACGGATACGGGCTGTGGGCAACGCTCCAGCAGGACCGGAAGTAGCGACGCGACTGATGCCAGGACAATTCGAAGCGATTCCGGGGGGCGGCGCGGCCGTCGCCCTGGACGAGGTCGAGATCTCGATCATCCGCTCGCTCGCCGTGCAGCTCCTGGAGCTGATCGGCCCGGGCGACGAACCGGCGGGCGACGACGGCGACCCCTTCGCGGAGCTGTTCGCCGAGGGCCCGAGCGAGCCGCCCACCGACCCGGTGCTCAAACGGCTGCTCCCGGACGCGTACGGCGGTCCGGGCGGCGAGGCCGAATCCCGCGAGCAGGCCGACGAACTGCGGGCGTACTCCGCCGAGTTCAGGCGTTTCACCGAGAACGACCTGCGGGCCCGCAAGCGGGACGACGCGCTCGCCGTGATCCGCTCGCTGGACGCGCTCACGGTCGCGGGCGAGGGCGGCGCCGTCCTGAAGCTGTCCCCGGAGGAGTCGCGGCGCTGGCTCGGCGCGCTCAACGACCTGCGGCTCGCGATCGGCGCCCGCCTCGACGTGACCGACGAGGAGGACACCGACATCCTCTACCGGCTGCCGGACTCCGATCCGCGCAAGCCGATGGTGATGGCGTATCTGTGGCTGGGCGGGCTCCAGGAGACGCTCGTCGAGACGTTGCTCGGCTGAAAAAGTATGTAGCTAGCACGGTTCTTGCCGTGTTCGCTCAATGGATCCTCAATTCCGAATAACGATCGCATCACGCGATGCCCTCTTCTGCCAGGTGGAGGCGATTCGGCCGGCTGGCGTGTGACCTGAGTCACGTAAAGCTGTGGCAAAGGCGTGGTACCACTACGCAACTCCTTTTCCGGCACCACCCCTCGCCGGCTACGGGGGAGCCGCGCGCCGTCGGCAACGCACGACGCACGGCATACGCACTGACCGAGGCACCACCGGTCCGAGTCCGCGGACCCGGTGTTGCCTCATGTCGCCGACCGGACAACGGCGTTCGCTCAAAGCCCGCACCCTCAACTGCCGTTATCCCCACGGCAGTCCTGCGCCACTGAGGTAGCCAGATGTCACTCGAATCCTTCACCGACTCCGTCGACAAGACCGTCAACGGTTGGTTTGAGCCCATAACCAACAAGCTCAGCGAGATCGTTTTCTACGCGGTCCCCGTGGGCGACACCGAACTGCCGCTCATCGTGGCCTGGCTCGTCGTCGCGGGTCTCGCCTTCTCCGTGTACTTCGGCTTCCTCCAATTCGGAAAGTTCAAGCTCGCCCTGCAAGTGGTGCGCGGCAAGTACGACGAGAAGGGGTCGGACGGAGAGGTCAATCACTTCCAGGCGCTGACCGCCGCGGTCTCCGGCACCGTCGGTCTCGGCAATATCGCCGGTGTCGCCGTCGCGGTGAGCATCGGTGGCGCGGGCGCCACCTTCTGGATGATCCTCTGCGGCCTGCTCGGCATGGCCACCAAGTTCGTCGAGGTCACCCTCGGTGTGAAGTACCGCCAGGTGCACCCCGACGGGACCGTCTCCGGCGGCCCGATGCACTACCTGCCCAAGGGGCTCGGTGAGCGCTTCGGCGGCTGGGGGCTCAAGCTCGGCAAGGTCCTGGCCGTCCTCGCCTCCATCTGCATCCTCTTCTTCGGCCTCTTCGGCGGAAACCTGCTGCAGGTCAACCAGAGCTACGCGCAGCTCTCCAAGGTCACCGGCGACGGCTGGCTCAGCTCATCCTCCGGCGCGCTCTTCTTCGGCCTGCTGATCGCCGCGCTCGTCGGCATCGTGCTCATCGGCGGCATCCGCTCCATCGCCGCCGTCACCAGCCGCCTGGTCCCGGCGATGGCCGGCATGTACGTGCTGGCCTGCCTGGTCGTCATCCTCGTCAACGTGACCGCCGTTCCGTCGGCGATCAGCACGATCGTCGAGGGTGCCTTCAACCCGCAGGGCGTCACCGGCGGCGTCATCGGTGCCCTGATCGTCGGCTTCAAGCGGGCCGCGTTCTCCAACGAGGCCGGCATCGGCTCCGCCCCGATCGCGCACTCCGCGGTGAAGACCAAGCACCCCGCGAGCGAGGGTCTGGTCGCGCTCCTCGAACCGTTCATCGACACGGTCGTCATCTGCACCATGACCGCGCTGACCATCGTCATCGCCGACCCCTCCAGCTGGAAGGTCGGCGGGAGCATCGACAACGCCCAGGGTGTGACGCTCACCTCGGACGCCTTCGAGACCGTCATGCCGTGGTTCCCGCACCTGCTGACCGTCGCGGTCCTGCTCTTCGCCTTCTCCACGGTGCTCACCTGGGGCTACTACGGCCTCAAGTCCTGGACGCACCTCTTCGGCCGCAGCAAGACCAGTGAGATCACCTACAAGGTCCTGTACTCGGCCGGCTGCGTCCTCGGCTCCCTGCTCACCCTGGGCAAGCTGTTCGATCTGGCCGACGCGGTGCTCTTCATGCTCGCGGTCTTCAACATCATCGGCCTCTACCTGCTGGCTCCGGTGGTCAAGCGGGAGCTGAACAACTTCCTCGCCTTCGTCCGCCGCCGCAGGAACGGCGAGCCGGAGCCGGACGAGGCCGAGGGCGATGCCGTCACCGTCACCGTGAAGTCCGGCTGACCACGGCAGCCACCACTCCGCGGCACCTCCGCAGCCGCAGCCACTCCGGGCCCACGATCGCGGCCCGCCCGGGCCCGCCCGCATCCCTCGATGCGGGCGGGCCCTTCGCGTTGTTCGCGCGCCGATCGACTGTAGGCACCATGCTGTTCGCTCAACGGCCGCTCAAATCCGCATAACGATCCCATCAACGCGGCAGTGACCAATGTCGCCGGAAGGGCAAATTGTTCGGCTTTGCTCGTGGCGTGTATCACATTCCGCGAAAGGGATCTTCCGCTCTCCGTGGTACATCTTCACGACCGTTCGGTGACGCCACCCATGTCGCCGGGGGCGCGAAGGGCCGGCTGACCGTCGGCGGCACTCCATCACCATCCGGGGGGATCAGGACCTGGTCCGCGGCGAAACCGCAGTTCGCGGCGCGGATCAGCATGGAGAAAGGCGTCACCATGACCTCAGTGCAGGTCGAAGAGCAATACGACGGCAATGAGGCCGCGGCGGGCGCGGACGCGTCCGGCGACAACGAGGGTTATCAGCGCGGGCTTGGCGCCCGGCAGATCCAGATGATCGCGATCGGCGGTGCCATCGGCACCGGCCTGTTCCTCGGCGCGGGCAAGGCCATTCACAAGGCCGGGCCGAGCCTCATCCTCGCTTACGCCATCGCGGGCCTTGTCATCTTCTTCATCATGCGCGCGCTCGGCGAGCTCCTGATGTACCGGCCGGTGTCGGGCTCCTTCTCGGAGTACGCCCGCGAGTTCGTCGGCCCCTTCTTCGGCTTCGTGACCGGCTGGACGTACTGGCTCTTCTGGGTCGTCACCGGCATCACGGAAGTCACCGCGGCGGCCCAGTACATGCAGTACTGGACGCACGGCTCCATTCCTCAATGGGCGTACGCGCTGATCTTCACGGTCATCCTGTACGGCGCCAACCTGATCTCCGTGAAGCTCTTCGGCGAGCTCGAGTTCTGGTTCTCCATGGTCAAGGTCACCGCCATCATCGGCATGATCCTTATCTGTGCCGGCATCCTCACCATCGGCTTCTCCGACGCCGGTGACACCGCGTCCGTCTCGCACCTGTGGGACAACGGCGGCTTCTTCCCCAACGGCATCGGCAACACGCTGATGACCCTGCAGATCGTGATGTTCGCCTTCCTCGCCGTCGAGCTGGTCGGCGTCACCGCGGGTGAGTCCAAGGACCCGAAGAAGACCCTGCCCAAGGCGATCAACACCGTGCCGTGGCGCATCGCCGTCTTCTACGTCGGCGCCCTGATCATGATCCTGTCGGTCGTGCCGTGGTCCACCTTCAAGCCCGGTGTCTCGCCGTTCGTGAAGGCCTTCGAGGAGATGGGCCTCGGCGTCGGCGCGGCGATCGTGAACTTCGTGGTCCTCACCGCCGCGCTCTCCTCCTGCAACTCGGGCATGTACTCCACCGGCCGCATGCTGCGCGACCTCGCGCTCAACGGCCAGGGCCCGAAGTTCTTCACCAAGCTCACCAAGAACGGCCTGCCGCTGGTCGGCACCACCGCCTCCGCGGCGCTGATGCTCGTCGGCGTGTGGATCAACTACCAGTGGCCGGGCGAGGCGTTCAACTACGTCGTCTCCTTCGCGACCATCTCCGGCATGTGGGCCTGGATCATGATCCTGATCTCCCAGATCAACTACCGCCGCAAGGCCGACCGCGGCATCCTCCCGCAGTCCAGCTTCCGCGCGCCGGGAGCCCCGTACACGAGCTGGTTCGCGCTCGCCTTCATCGGCATGGTCATCGTGATGATGGGCATCGACAAGGACGCGCGGATCTCCCTGTACTGCGCCCCGATCTGGGCCGCGATCCTGTGCGTGTCCTACCTGGTCCTGAAGAGCCGCAACCCGGAGGCCGCGGCCTTCCGCAAGCGCGTGCACGGCGGCCCGGCCGCCGAGGACAGCGCGCCGGCCACCAAGGACTGACCCCGGCTTCGTCCAGCATGCGGGCGGCCCCGTACCACACTTCGGTACGGGGCCGCCCGCTGCTTATCCTGGCCGACATGCTGACCATCACCCAGGCCCTCCACGACCAGATCGTCGCGCACGCGCGCAAGGACCACCCCGACGAGGCCTGCGGCGTCGTCGCGGGCCCGGCGGGCAGTGACCGCCCCGAGCGTTTCATCCCGATGCTGAACGCGGCCCGCTCGCCCACGTTCTACGAGTTCGACTCGACCGATCTGCTCAAGCTGTACCGCGATCTCGACGACCGCGACGAGGAGCCGGTGGTCATCTACCACTCGCACACGGCGACGGAGGCCTACCCCTCCCGCACCGACATCTCGTACGCCAACGAGCCCGGCGCCCACTACGTCCTCGTCTCCACCGCCGACACGGACGACGCGGGACCCTTCCAGTTCCGCTCGTTCCGGATCGTCGAGGGCGAGGTCACCGAGGAAGAGGTCAAGGTCGTACAGGCATACTGAGCCCAGCTCTACGACCTTCGAGGCGGCAGGACCCAGGAAGCCGGTGCGAATCCGGCGCGGTCCCGCCACTGTGACCGGGCCCCTGTGCCCGGGAGTCAGGAACTGACCTGCCGCCTCCTCCACTTCAGGCAGGGGACGCGGAAATCCCCTCAAGGAGGCCCGCACCACCATGCGTACCCGCGTGCTCTTCGCCACGGCGGCGATCCTGCTGCCGCTCACCGCGTGCTCGACGACCCCGGAACCCGACGGCAAGGCCGCCCCCCGGTCCGCCGGATTCCCGTACACCGTCACCAACTGCGGTGTGAAGACGACGTACGAGGCACCCCCCGAGCGCGCCGTCACCATGAACCAGCACGCCACGGAAATCCTCCTGGAACTCGGCCTGAAGGACCGCGTCGCGGGCACCGCCTACCTCGACGACAAGGTCCTCCCCAAGTACGCGAAGGCGTACAAATCCCGCCCGGTGCTCGCCAAGGAGTACCCCTCGTACGAGAAGCTGCTCGCCGCCAACCCCGACTTCGTGTACGGCGGTTACGCGAGCGCCTTCGCCGCGGGCGACGGCCGCTCGCGCGCCGCCCTCGCCAAGTCCGGCATCAAGACCCGCCTGAACATCGAGGGCTGCGCCAAGAAGGCGGTCACGATGGATGACGTGTACCGCGAGGTGCGCGAGGCCGGCGCCACCTTCGGCGTCCGCGACCGGGCGGAGAAGTGGGTGCGCGCCGCGAAGGCCGAACTGGCGGCCACGGCCAAGAAGTCCAAGTCCGGTGAGCCGCTCTCCGTCTTCGTCTACGACAGCGGCGACAAGACGGCGTTCACCGCGGGCGGCCGGGGCATCGGCAACGACATCATCGAGCGCGCGGGCGGCCGCAACGTCATGGCCGACCTCGACAAGTCCTTCGGCGACGCCTCCTGGGAGACGGTGGTCGACCGCCGCCCCGACGTCATCCTGATCTACGACTACGGCGCCTCGACCGTCGCCCAGAAGAAGAAGCGCCTCCTGGACGACCCGGCCCTCAAGGACGTCCCCGCCATCAAGAACAAGCGCTTCGCGGTGCTGCCGCTGTCGGACGTGGTTCTCGGGGTGCGGGCACCGGGGGCGGTGGAGAAGCTGGCGGGACAGCTCAATTGAAGCCCGTCCGGCGCTTGAGGACGAGGCGCGGAGCGCCGATCGGCGGCGGTCTGTCCCACCCGAACGGGACACCCACCCCCGGGGGCCCGGGGGCGGAGCCCCCCACGCGGCGGAGCCGCAAATCGATGCAGCCGGGAAGGGGCGGGACTGGGGAAAGCCCCGCAGGGCCCCGCCTCCGCTACGCCACCGTAATGGCCACCCTCACCCTGGCCCTGGCGGCAGCCGGCGTCGCAGCCCTCGCCCTGGGCTCCGTACGCATCCCCCTCACCGAAGTGGTGGACATCCTCACGGGCCAGGCCCAAGCCCCGTCCCCGTACCGGACGATCGTCCTCGACGTCCGCCTCCCCAGGGTCCTGCTCGGCGCAGCCGTGGGCGCGGGCCTGGCAGTGGTGGGCACCACCCTGCAGGCCCTGGTCCGCAACCCCCTAGCGGACCCGTTCCTGCTGGGCGTCTCCTCGGGAGCCTCCGCCGCCGCGGTCTCGGTGATCGTGCTCGGCCTCGGCGCGGGCATGGCGACGACGGTGACGATCCCGGCGGCGTCCTTCGCGGGCGCGTTCCTGGCGCTGCTCGTGGTGTACGCCCTCGCCCGCGAGCCCGGCGGCGGCTTCACGACGAGCCGCCTGATCCTCGCGGGCGTGGCCGTCTCGTACGTCCTGTCCGCGCTGACCAGCCTGATCCTGGTCGTCTCGGCACGCGCGGACCACCTCAAGGAAGTCCTGTACTGGACGCTGGGGGGCCTCGGCAGCGCCCGCTGGGACATGCTCGCGCTGCCGCTGACCGTCCTCGCCCTCGGCACGGTCCTGCTGATCGCGCTGGCCCGCCCGCTGGATCTGCTCCTGGTCGGCGAGGAGGGCGCCACCGTGCTCGGCCTGGACACGGCCCGGTTCCGCGCGGGCGTCTTCGTGCTGGCCTCGCTGGTGACCGGCGTGCTCGTCGCGCACAGCGGGGCCATCGGCTTCGTCGGCCTGATGGTGCCGCACGCGGCCCGCATGCTGGTGGGCGCCGCACACCGGGCGCTGCTGCCGGTGGCCGCGCTGATGGGGGCGGTGTTCCTGGTGGTGGCGGACCTCGCGGCACGCACGGTGGCGGCGCCGCAAGACATCCCGGTGGGCGTGCTCACGGCGCTCACCGGCGGCCCGTTCTTCCTGTGGCTGCTGCGGCGTGGGCGGACGCGGGAGGAGGAGTCGGCGTGAAGCTGCGCACCGAAGACCTCACGTACGAGATCCCGGCGGGCCGCCGCCTCGTCGACGCCGTCTCACTCACCGTCTCCGCGGGCGAGACGGTGGGCCTGGTCGGCCCCAACGGCAGCGGCAAGACGACGCTGTTGCGCTGTGTGTACGGGGCGCTCAAGCCCACCGGCGGCCGGGTCCTGCTGGACGGCGAGGACCTGGCGGACGCGGGCGTGAAGGCCCGCGCGCGCCGGATCGCCACGGTCCCGCAGGACGGCCAGGCGGGCTTCGAGCTCACCGTCCGCCAGATCGTCGCCATGGGCCGTTCCCCGCACAAGCGCTTCTGGGAGGCGGACACGGCCGCCGACGAGGAGCTGGTGCGCGGCGCGCTGGAGCGGGTGGGCGCGGCGGCCCTGGCCGGGCGGTCCTTCGCGCGGCTGTCCGGCGGTGAGCGGCAACGCGTCCTGACGGCGCGGGCACTCGTCCAGGAACCGGCCGTCCTCGTCCTGGACGAGCCGACCAACCACCTGGACATCCGCTACCAGCTGGAGATCCTCGGCCTGGTCCGCGACCTCGGCACGGCCAACCTGCTCGCCCTGCACGACCTGACCCTGGCCGCGTACTACTGCGACCGTCTGTACGTCCTCGACGCCGGCCGCGTCGTCGCCTCCGGGCCGCCGAAGGACGTCCTCACCGGCGAGCTGCTCGCGGAGGTGTACGGGGTCGCGGCGGAGGTGGCGGTGCATCCGGCGACGGGGGCGCCGACGGTGACGTATCTGCCCGGTCTCCCCGGTCTCCCCGGGGCGCCGGGTCCGTAGGCGGTCGGTCCCGTCCGGCCCCGAAGGCGGCCGGTCCGGCCACCGAACGGATTCCGTCCGGCATCCGAGATCACATTCCGGGTCCTGGACCGGGAATCGATACGATGACCGCATGGTTTCGAACGACGTGAGCATTGATACGACGCCGGGCGCCCTGCTCGTCGGCCGGCTGCACGTCGACCTGTGCCGTCTCGCCAGCGCCATCTGTCGGCCCTGACGGGCGCCGCCTGCTGCCCCGCGGTCCTGTGCCGCGGCCGCCGCCACGCGCGCACTCCGCACCCCGCCGCGTGCGGACCCCCGCGCGTCCGTGCCACGATCCGCACCGGAACCCGAAGCCCGAAGCCCGCACCGGCCCTCCATCGGGCCCCCGGCCCCGGCCTCCGCACCACCCTCGGCAGTACCCCGACCCACTCCCGACAGGAGCCCTCCGCATGGCCATCGAGGTCCGCATCCCGACCATCCTCCGCACCTACACCGACGGCGAGAAGGCCGTCGAGGGCAACGGCGACACCATCGCCGCGCTCTTCGCCGACCTCGAGTCGCGGCACGCGGGCATCCAGGACCGGCTGATCGACAAGGACAAGGGCAACAGCCTGCGCCGCTTCGTGAACGTCTACCTCAACGACGAGGACGTCCGCTTCCTCGACGGCGTCTCCACGAAGCTCTCCGACGGCGACAGCGTCACGATCCTGCCGGCCGTCGCCGGCGGCATGGCCTGACAGGCCCGGTCACCGATGCGATACGACTCCCCGCTCGCGGCCGTCGGCAACACGCCGCTGGTCCGCCTGCCCCGGCTCTCCCCGTCGGCCGACGTGCGGATCTGGGCCAAGCTCGAGGACCGCAACCCGACCGGCTCCGTCAAGGACCGGCCCGCGCTCCACATGGTCGAACAGGCCGAGAAGGACGGCCGGTTGACGCCCGGCTGCACCATCCTTGAGCCCACCTCCGGCAACACCGGCATCTCGCTCGCGATGGCGGCCAGGCTCAAGGGCTACCGCATCGTGTGCGTCATGCCGGAGAACACCTCCCAGGAGCGGCGAGACCTCCTCGCGATGTGGGGCGCCGAGATCATCTCCTCGCCCGCGGTCGGCGGCTCCAACACCGCCGTACGCGTCGCCAAGGAGCTGGCGGCCGAGCACCCCGACTGGGTGATGCTCTACCAGTACGGCAACCCCGACAACGCGGGCGCCCACTACGCCACGACCGGCCCCGAAATCCTCGCCGACCTCCCCTCCCTCACCCACTTCGTGGCCGGGCTCGGCACCACCGGCACCCTCATGGGCGTCGGCCGCTTCCTGCGCGAGCACAAGCCCGACGTCAAGATCGTCGCCGCGGAGCCGCGCTACGACGACCTCGTCTACGGTCTGCGCAACCTCGACGAGGGATTCGTGCCCGAGCTCTACGACGCGTCCGTGCTCACCACGCGGTTCTCCGTCGGCTCCGCCGACGCCGTCACGCGTACGCGGCAGCTGCTGCGTGAGGAGGGGATCTTCGCCGGGGTCTCGACCGGGGCCGCGTTGCACGCCGCGATCGGTGTCGGCCGCAAGTCCGTCAAGGCGGGCGAGCCCGCCGACATCGTCTTCGTCGTGGCCGACGGTGGTTGGAAGTACCTCTCGACGGGTGTCTACACGGCGGAGACGGACGAGGAGGCCATAGCGGCGGTGCAGGGCCAACTGTGGGCGTAGGCCTTGCGGGGCGCTCCCCAAGCCCGCCCCTTCCCGAAACTGGGGGCTCTGCCCCCAGACCCCCGCTCCTCAAACGCCGGAGGGGCTAGACCTTGCCGGTGCGGCTGGGTTTTAGCCCGTCCGGCGTTTGAGGACGAGCCGCGGAGCGGCGATACGGGGGTCCAGGGGGCGGAGCCCCCTGGTTACGGGAAGGGGCGGGATTGGGGAAGGCCCCGCCAGGGCTAACCAGCCAGGTGCCGCACTTGGTCCCACAGCACGGGGTCGACGACCCCGGTCCGCCGCCGGAAGTCCCACACCGGGACCTTCCGGATCTCATCGGTCTCCAGAAAGCTGGGCCGCCCGTGCGCGTCCCCCACGGCCCCGGGCGGCAACGGAATCACCCCGGCCCGCTCGTCGTGGTACTTAGTGGTGATCTTCGCGACCCGCACGCTGTCCCCGCGGACACCCAGGACCAGACAGGGCCGATCCTTCCCCCCGGCCCCACCCTCGTAGGGCACCCGCGCCCACCAGATCTCCCCGGCGCGGGGCCGCGGCCGCCCACCCCGCTCCCGCCGGGGCGGCCGCCGCACATCCCGCCGCCGCCCCGGCCGCCCGGACCGCGCCCATCCGTCCACCAGAGTGACGACGAACGCGAGCACCACGACGGCGGCGAGCGCGAGCCACCACGACGTGTCCATGGGGACGACGGTACCGGCGGCCCCGCCCGGCCGCCCTCCCGTCTCCCGCCACCACCCTTATACGGAAGCGCTGCGCGCCCCGTCTCTCTGCGCCCCGGGGCCCCCGAACCGGTGACACCCCAGGTGAGTTCGCCCACAACGGCAGGCCACGGAGGAGCGAGCCGACCTTTCGCGCCTTACGCTCGACGGACCGCACGCCCCGATTTCCCCCGACCGCCAGCGTGGAGGTTCCAGCTCTATGAAGCTCACCGTCGTCGGCTGCTCGGGGTCGTTTCCGTCCGCGGACTCGGCCTGTTCGAGCTACCTCGTCGAGGCCGACGGCTTCCGGCTGCTGCTCGACATGGGCAACGGCGCCCTGGGCGAGCTGCAGCGCCACATCGGTCTGTACGACCTCGACGCGATCTTCCTCAGCCATCTGCACGCCGACCACTGCATCGACATGTGCGCGTACTTCGTGGCCCGCTACTACCGGCACGAGGGCGGCCGCTGCGCCCCCATCCCGGTGTACGGCCCCGAGGGCACCGAGCAGCGCCTGACCACGGCGTACGCCGACACGCCCTCCGCGTCCTCGATGAGCGAGGTCTTCGACTTCCACACGGTCAAGCCCGGCGCCTTCGACATCGGCCCGTTCTCGGTGCGTACGGAGAAGGTGTGCCACCCCGTCGAGGCGTACGGCATCCGGCTCGAGCACGGCGGCCGCTCGCTGACGTACTCCGGGGACACCGGGGTGTGCGAGGCACTCGACGAACTCGCCTCCGGCACCGACCTGTTCCTCTGCGAGGCCGCGTTCACGCACGGCAAGGAGAACATCCCCGACCTGCACCTCAACGGCCGCGAGGCCGGCGAGTCCGCCCGCCGCGCGGGCGCCGGGCGCCTGGTCCTCACGCACATCCCGCCGTGGACGGACCCCTCCGTGAACCTCGCCGACGCGCGGGAGGTCTTCACCGGTCCGGTGGAGCTGGCGGCCCCGGGGGCGACGTACGAGATCTGAGCCGCCGCGGCGGTACGACGACGGAGGGCCCGGAACCGATCGGTTCCGGGCCCTCCGTGTCAGGCAGAGGTGCGGCTCACGCCTTCGTGAGGTCCTCGATCTCCTCCTCGGGCTCGCGGCCCGGGGTGGGGATGTTGAACCTGACGATCGCGAAGCGGAAGACCACGTAGTAGACCGCCGCGAACACCAGGCCGATCGGGATGATCATCCAGGGCTTCTCGGCGAACTTCCAGTTCAGTACGTAGTCGATGGCGCCGGCCGAGAACGTGAAGCCGTGGTGCACCCCCAGGGCCCAGGTGACCGTCATGGCGATGGCGGTCAGCACCGCGTGGATCACGTACAGGACCGGGGCGATGAACATGAACGCGAACTCGATCGGCTCGGTGATGCCGGTGACGAACGAGGTGAGCGCGAGCGACATCATCATGCCGCCGACGACCTTGCGGCGCTCGGGCCGGGCCGTGTGCGTGATGGCCAGGGCCACGGCGGGCAGCGCGAACATCATGATCGGGAAGAAGCCGGACATGAACTGTCCCGCCGTCGGGTCGCCGTGCATGAAGCGCTGGATGTCGCCGTGCCAGACGGCGCCCGCGGAGTCCGTGAAGGAGCCGATCTCCTGCCAGGCGACGGTGTTCACGAACTGGTGCATGCCGACCGGAAGGAGCGCGCGGTTGACCACGCCGAAGATGCCCGCGCCGACCGAGCCGAGGTCGGTCATCCACTCGCCGAAGCTGGTGATCGCGTCGCCGACCGGCCCCCAGGCGAGACCGAAGAGGACGCCCATGCCGGTGCCGATGAAGGCCATGATGATCGGGACGAGGCGGCGGCCGTTGAAGAAGCCGAGCCAGTCCACCAGCTTGGTGCGGTGGAACCGCTGCCAGACCACGGCGGATATCAGGCCCATGATGATGCCGCCGAAGACCTTGGGGTCGTTGTAGGTCGCGGCGATGTCGGCACCCTTGGTGATCTTCGCCTCGGTGACCGGGAACGCCTTGAGGACGTTCGTGTAGACCAGGAAGCCGACGAGGGCGGCGAGGGCCGTGGAGCCGTCCGCCTTCTTCGCGAAGCCGATCGCGACACCGATGCAGAACAGCAGCGGCATGTTGGCGAACACGGCGTCACCGGCGTTGGCGAAGACCGTGGCGACCTTGCCCCAGCCGAGGCCGTCGGCGCCGAACACGTCCGGCTGGCCGAGGCGGAGCAGAATGCCGGCCGCGGGCAGCACGGCGATGGGCAGCTGCAGGCTGCGGCCCACCTTCTGCAGACCCTGCAACAGACCGGAGCCCCGCTTCTTCGCGGGCGCCGCCGAGGCGGTGGCCGTACTCATGACTTCCTCCATGTGCGGGTGCTGTCAGGGGGACAGTTGGGGGGTGCGACAGCAACCAGGTGGTCTACACCACTCACTGGTGTAGACCTGTTGTAACACGGTCAAGGCGACATAAGGAACCCACGATTCCTGTGGGGTCGGCCATAACGCCGCATCCACCACGAAAAGCCCCCGGACCACAGGGTCCGAGGGCCTGGCAATCGTATCGCGGAAGGTTCCGCTTCCGTGCCTACGCCTTGGTCTGCTCCTCGTCCAACGCCTCTGCCACTTCCTCCGGTTCACGTCCCGGAGTGGCCAGGTCGAACTTCTTGATCACGAAGAGGAACAAGAAGTAATAAACCACCGCGAAAGCGAGCCCGATCGGAATGATCAGCCAGGGTTTCGTCGCCAGGCTCCAGTTGATGACGTAGTCGATGAGGCCCGCGGAGAAGCTGAAGCCGTCCTTGACGCCGAGGCCCCAGGTGACCGCCATCGAGACGCCGGTGAGCAGCGCGTGGATCACGTACAGCGCGGGCGCGATGAACAGGAAGGAGAACTCGATCGGTTCGGTGATGCCGGTGACGAACGACGTCAGGCCGACCGAGAGCATCATGCCGCCGACGACCTTGCGGCGCTCCGGACGGGCCGCGTGCGTGATCGCGAGGGCCGCGGCCGGCAGCGCGAACATCATGATCGGGAAGAAGCCGCTGGTGAACTGGCCCGCGGTCGGGTCCCCGGCCAGGAATCGGTTGATGTCACCGTGCACGACCGTGCCGTCCGGCTTGGTGTAGTCGCCGAACTGGAACCAGACGAAGGTGTTCAGGAACTGGTGCAGGCCGACGGTGAGCAGCGCGCGGTTGGCCACGCCGAAGATGCCCGAGCCCAGCCAGCCGAGGTCCACCAGCCACTTGGAGAAGCTGGTGAGCCCGTCACCGATGGGCGGCCAGATCCACACGCACAGCCCGGCGAAGACCAGGCCGATGAAGGCCATGATGATCGGCACCAGGCGCCGCCCGTTGAAGAAGCCGAGCCAGTCCACCAGCTTCACGCGGTGGTAGCGCTGCCAGAACCAGGCGGACAGCAGCCCCATGACGATGCCGCCGAACACCCCCGGGTTCTGGTACGCGGCCTGGGCCGGCGTCCCGTCCTCGGCGACGCACACCCCGCTCCACATCCCCGCGCCCGCGAAGTCGGCGCCCGCCGGGCAGTCGTCGGGAAACGCGCGCAGGACCGCGTAGTAGACGAGGAAGCCCGCCACCGCCGCGAGCGCCGTCGACCCGTCCGCCTTCTTCGCCATGCCGATCGCGACGCCGATGCAGAACAGCAGGGGCAGGCCGAGCGAGGAGTCGAGCAGGGCGCCGCCCGCGGCCGCGAAGACCTTGGCCACGTTCGTCCAGCCGAGCCCGTCGTCGCCGAAGACGTCCGGCTGACCGAGCCGGTTGAGGATGCCGGCGGCGGGCAGGACGGCGATGGGGAGCTGGAGGCTGCGGCCCATCTTCTGCAAGCCCTGGAAGAAGCTGTTCCACCACTTCTTCCGCGGCACCGCGGCGGCGTCGGAACTCATCTGCGTTCCTCCCGGAACCAGCCAGGTTTGGCGGTCGTTGAAAACTGGTGTAGACCAGTCGCGGACGGGTAATCGGCACGCCCCCACGAGGGGTCGCACCTTGATCGTCATGATTGGGTACGGCTGCGGTGACCGCCCGCGAAGATGGGCCAACCGTGCGTTAACGTGACAAAGCGGACCTACGGTGTCGTGGCCGCGTCCTTTTCAGAGCAGGGAGAACACCATGGCCAGCAAGGCTGAGAAGATCGTTGCCGGGCTCGGCGGCATCGACAACATCGAAGAGGTCGAGGGCTGCATCACCCGCCTCCGCACGGAGGTCAACGACCCGAGCCTGGTCGACGAGGCGGCCCTGAAGGCCGCGGGCGCGCACGGCGTCGTGAAGATGGGCACCGCGATTCAGGTTGTCATCGGGACGGATGCGGATCCGATTGCCGCGGACATTGAGGACATGATGTAACGCTGCGCTGCGCTGCGCGTGCGTTGAGGGCCCTGTTCTGCTTGCCGGAACGGGGCCCTCACGCGTGCGTGGGCGCCGCAGATCGCGCTGCCGCGCTCGTCCTCAAGCGCCGGACGGGCTATTTCCCACCCACCCGCCCTTCCTGGGGCTCCGCCCCAGACCCCGCTCCTCAAACGCCGGAGGGGCTATTTTTCCCGCCCACCCACCCCATCACGCCCGAAGGGCGAAGCCCCGCCGGCCCCCACTCCGCCCGGAGGACGCAGTCCCACCCTCCCCCCCCACTCCGCCCGAAGGGCGAAAAGGGCGGGCGGGTGGGAAAAAGCCCGTCCGGCGATTGAGGACGAGCCGCGGAGCGGCGATCGGCGGGGGGCCGTCCCACCCGCGCGGGACACCCACCCCCGGCGGGGTCTGTCCCACCCGCACGGGACACCCACCCCAGCGGGGGTCCAGGGGACGGCAGCCGCCCACCCGCGGCGGAGCCGATGATCGATGTGGCGGGAAGGGGCGCCCGCGCGCGGAGCGTGCTGATGGATACAGCGGGGAAGGCCCCGGCAGGGCCCGATAGGCTCGCCCGCATGTCCAGAATTGACGGCCGTACCCCCGAACAGCTTCGCCCGATCACCATCGAACGCGGGTGGAGCAAGCACGCCGAGGGCTCCGTCCTCATTTCCTTCGGCGACACCAAGGTCTTCTGCACGGCCTCCGTGACGGAGGGCGTGCCCCGCTGGCGCAAGGGCAGCGGCGAGGGGTGGGTCACCGCCGAGTACTCGATGCTCCCGCGCTCCACGAACACCCGCGGCGACCGCGAGTCCGTCCGCGGCAAGATCGGCGGCCGCACGCACGAGATCAGCCGCCTCATCGGCCGCTCCCTGCGCGCCGTCATCGACTACAAGGCGCTCGGCGAGAACACCATCGTCCTGGACTGCGACGTCCTGCAGGCCGACGGCGGCACCCGCACCGCGGCCATCACGGGCGCGTACGTCGCGCTCGCCGACGCCGTCGCCTGGGCCCAGGGCAAGAAGCTGATCAAGGCCGGGCGCAAGCCGCTCACGGGCACGGTCAGCGCGGTCTCCGTCGGGATCGTGGGCGGCGTACCGCTGCTCGATCTCTGCTACGAGGAGGACGTGAAGGCCGACACCGACATGAACGTCGTGTGCACCGGCGACGGCCGCTTCGTCGAGGTCCAGGGCACCGCCGAGGCCGAGCCGTTCGCCCGTGAGGAGCTGAACGCGCTGCTCGACCTCGCCGTCGGCGGCTGCGTGGACCTCGCCACGTACCAGCGCGAAGCGCTCGAAGCGATCAAGTAGCGCAGCGCGCGGCCAAGTTGCGGTTTCGGCCGTTCGGCGGGGGAAGGCAACCGTCGAGGCCCGGACGGGCGTTCTTACGAGTGCGGGCGTACGGGCCAAGCCGTGCGCCCGTCCGCACCGGGGAGGGATTTACGCATGGCCGCGCGCCACCGCCGTACCGTTACCGCCATCGCCACCGCTCTGATCGCTGTCACGGCAGGCGCCGGCCTCGTGGCCTGCGACCCCGTCGACAAGGCCATCGACTGCGCCAAGACCGCCGACGACATCCACGACAACATCCAGGACATGCGGGAAGCCGTCCAGGACGCGGCCCTTGAGCCCAAGGACGCCGACAAGTCGCTCGACGACATCGAGGACAACCTCGACGACATCCGCGACAAGTCCGACGACACCGACGTGGACAAGGCCGTCGACCACCTGGAGAAGGCCGTCGACAACATCCGCGACGCCACCAAGGACGGCGGCGACAGGACGCCCGACATGAGCCCGGTCGGCGACGCGGCCAAGGAGCTGACGAACGTCTGCACCGACTGACCCGGACCGGCCGGGCCTCCGGCACGCCGTCACCTGTCACGCCGACGGGACGCGGGGCACGGCGAACAGGGCGGTGATGGGGCCCGATACTGGTCCCATGACCCGCCTCATCCTCGCCACCCGCAACACCGGCAAGCTCACCGAGCTCAAGGCGATCCTCGCCGACGCCGGGCTCGACCACGAGCTCGTCGGCGCGGACGCCTACCCCGACATCCCCGACGTCAAGGAGACCGGCGTCACCTTCGCCGAGAACGCGCTCCTCAAGGCGCACGCCCTGGCCGAGGCCACCGGACTGCCCGCCGTCGCCGACGACTCGGGCCTGTGCGTCGACGTGCTCGGCGGCGCCCCCGGCATCTTCTCCGCGCGCTGGGCGGGCCGGCACGGCGACGACCGCGCCAACCTGGAGCTGCTCCTCGCCCAGCTCGGCGACATCGACGATCCGCACCGCGGCGCCCACTTCGCGTGCGCGGCCGCCCTCGCGCTGCCGGACGGCACCGAGCGCGTCGTCGAGGGCCGACTGTCCGGCACCCTGCGGCACACCCCGTCCGGCACCGGCGGCTTCGGCTACGACCCGATCCTCCAGCCCGACGGCGACACCCGCACCTGCGCCGAGCTCACGCCGGACGAGAAGAACGCGATCAGCCACCGCGGCAAGGCGTTCCGCGCGCTGGCACCAGTGGTCCGCGAACTCCTCGGCTGACCCGGACAGAAAGTGTCCTGAACTCGGCAGGACCGCGATCGGCACATGTCCGGACACGGCGAAGGGCGCCCCACCCGGGGCGCCCTTCGTGCGTGTGCGGCCGGAGGGACTCGAACCCTCACGGGTGTTACCCCACTGGGACCTAAACCCAGCGTGACTGCCAGTTCCACCACGGCCGCGTGCCGGGCCCATCGTAATGGCCGCCCGGCCGAGCCTGCCCGGAGAGTCGGAACTTGCAAGCCACCGCGGCGGGTGGGGTGGTGGGCGGGGAAGGAGTCAGACGCCCAGATCCTTGATGATCTTCGCCACGTGGCCCGTCGCCTTCACGTTGTAGAAGGCGTGCTCCACCTTGCCGGCCTCGTCCACGACGACCGTCGAGCGGATCACGCCGGTCACGGTCTTGCCGTACAGCTTCTTCTCGCCGAAGGCGCCGTACGCCTCCAGGGTCTCCTTGGACGGGTCGCCGACCAGCGTGACCTTGAGGTTCTCCTTCTCGCGGAACTTCGCGAGCTTCTCCGGCTTGTCGGGGGAGACGCCGATGACGTCGTAGCCGGCGGCCGCGAGCACGTCCAGGTTGTCCGTGAAGTCGCAGGCCTGCTTGGTGCAGCCGGGGGTGAGCGCGGCGGGGTAGAAGTACACGATGACCTTGCGGCCCTTGTGGTCCGCCAGGGAGACGTCCTTGCCGTCGGCGTCGGGCAGGGTGAAGGCGGGGGCGGTGTCCCCGGGCTGCAGTCGCTCGCTCATTTACGGTCTCCTCGGGCGCCACGTGCGCGGGCGCGCACGCATAGGGATGTGGTGACGGAGTCGAGCGTAATAGGGGTGCCGTGGGGTGCGGCGAGGGCGGAGCTGACAGACTGTGGAACGACCGGAACGTCCGGGACCAGCACACACCCACGGAGGCAGCGCGGTGGCGGAAGCGGATGCCAGGACCCCTGCGCAGATCGAGGCGGACATCAAGCGCCGGCGCGACCAGCTCGCCGAGACCCTCGACGAGATCGGGGTGAGGGTCCACCCGAAGACGATCGTCGGCGACGCCAGGGCCAAGGTCGCCTCGAAGGTGGACCACTCGCTCGGCCGGGCCTACGTCGGGGCGAATCGCTTCGTCTCCGACGTGCGGCGCCAGCTCGTCGGAGAGGACGGGCAACCGCGCCTGGAGCGGATCGTGCCGGTGGCCCTGGTGGTGGTGGGCGTCGTGGGGTTCTTCACGGTGGGCTCCAAGCGCCGCAAGGGCTGACCCGGGGGCGTACAGGGCGCTCGCGGGCAGGTAGGTTCGGGGCGTGAGTGCCAACACACATGAACCAAGGACCCACGACGACAAGCTGCCGATCCGGATGCTGCACGACCGCGTGCTCGTCCGTCAGGACACCGCGGAGGGCGAGCGGCGCTCCGGCGGCGGCATCCTGATCCCCGCGACGGCAGCCGTCGGCAAGCGCCTGGCCTGGGCCGAGGTCGTCGCCGTGGGGCAGAACGTGCGCACGGTCGAGCCGGGCGACCGGGTCCTGTACGACCCGGAGGACCGGGCCGAGGTCGAGGTGCGGGGCGTGGCGTACGTCCTGATGCGCGAGCGCGACCTGCACGCCGTCGCCGCGGACCGCTTCGAGGGGTCCGAGGACTCGACGGGGCTGTATCTGTAGCCGTGACCTGTGGGGCTGGTGACCATCGTCACCAGCCCCTTTTGCGTGCCTTTTGCTACCTTGGAAGGACCCCGACGAGACGCGCCGTACCGGGATCCGCAAAGACGACGCACCCCTGAAGTCCAGTTTTCGGAGGTGCCGTCATGGCCTGGGTCCTGCTCGTCGTCGCCGGTCTGCTCGAGGTCGGCTGGTCGATCGGCATGAAGTTCACCGACGGGTTCACCCGCCTGTGGCCGAGTGTGTTCACCGGCGCGGGCATCGTCGCCAGCATGTTCCTGCTGTCGTACGCCGCCAAGTCCCTGCCGATCGGCACGGCCTACGGCGTCTGGGTCGGCATCGGCGCCGCCGGTGCCGCGGTCGTCGGCATGCTCGCGCTCGGCGAGCCCGCCACCGCGGCCCGGATCTTCTTCGTGGGCCTGCTCCTGGTCGCCGTCGTGGGCCTGAAGGCGACTTCGGGCCACTGAGCCCGGGGCGGGGCGAGGGCGCGGCGTCAGTCGCCGTTCCGGGCGCCCCGCCCCGTGTTCGTGCCCTGCGTGAGACCGCCCAGGGCGCCCTGCTGCCCGCCGTCGGCCGCCCCGCCGTCCGCGGTGCCGCCGTCGGCCGTGCCTCCGTCGGCGCCTCCGGTCGGCCCCTGGGTCTGGCCCTCGGTCGGCCCCTGGACCTGTCCCTGGTCCTGGCCCTGGGTCGGGCCCTGCGTCTGTCCCTGGTCCTGGCCTTGGGTCTGGCCCTGGTCCTGGCCCTGTGTCTGGCCGCCCTGGTCCTGCCCCGGCGTGGCGCCGCCGTCCGTGGCGCCGCCGTCGGCCGTGCCTCCGGTGTCCTCGTCGCCGGTCGCGCCGCCCGTGTCCTCCTCGCCGGTGTCCGGCTCCTCGGCGCTGCCCGACGGGTCCGGCTCCACCGGCACGTCCGCGCCGGCCTCCAGCTCCAGGTCGAACTCCTTGACGGGCTTGCCCTCCAGGGCGTCCTTGGTGAACTGCGCCCAGACGCGCGCCGGATAGCCGCCGCCGTTCATGCGCGTCTCGCCGAGCGCCCCGTACAGCGGGGTCTGCTTGGCCGTCGTCGGGTCCGCGCCCATGATCGAGACGACGGTCGCCAGCTCCGGCGTGTAGCCCGCGAACCAGGCCGCCTTGTCCTCCTCCGCCGTGCCGGTCTTGCCGGCCGCCGGGCGGCCCGCGGCGAGCGCCGCCGTGCCCGTGCCGGAGTCGACGACGCTGCGCAGCACTGACGTCGTGGTGTCCGCGGCCTCGCGGCTCACCGCGGTCTTCTCGCCGCGCTCCGGCAGCGCGACGTCCTCGCCGTCCTTGGTGATCTTCTCGACGATCGTGTACGAGCCGTGCTGGCCGTGGTTCGCGAGCGTCGCGTACGCCTCCGTCATGTCGAGCACGGACGCCGTGGACGGGCCGAGCGCGATCGACGGGGACGCGGTGAGGTCCGGGGTCTTCTCCGGGACGCCGAGCGCGACCGCGGTGTCCTTGACCTTGTCGGAGCCCACGTCGACGGCCATCTGCGCGTACACCGAGTTCACGGACTTGTCGGTGGCCTGGCGCACGGAGATGTCGCCGTAGTCGACGTCGTCCTCGTTGGCGGGCGCGTACTGGCCGCCGTCCCAGCCCTGCACCGGTCGGCGGTTGTTGCCGTCGTACACCGTGTTCGGCGTGATCGGCTGGCCGGACTGCGTGGTCGAGCCGTTCTGCACGGCCGAGGTGAACACGAACGGCTTGAAGGTCGAGCCGACCTGGTAGTCGCGCCGGGTCGCGTTGTTGACGAACTGCTTGGTGTAGTCGATGCCGCCGTACATCGCGACGACCTTGCCGGTCTTCGGGTCCACGGACGCGCCGCCCACCCGCACGTTCCGGTCGATCTTGCGGGCCTTCTTGTCGACCTTCGACATCACCTGGTCGTCGACGGCCTCCACGAAGGCGTCCTGCTTCGGCTTCTGCAGGGTGGTGGTGATGCGGTAGCCGCCCCGGCTGAGGTCCTTCTCATCGATGATCTTGTTCTCGATGAGGTAGTCGTTGACGGCGTCCTTCACATAGCCGCGCTGCCCGGACAGGCCCGCCGCGCCCTTCGCCTGCTTCGGCATCGGGAACTTCTGCTTCTGCCGGTCGGTGGAGGACAGCCAGCCCTCCTTGACCATGCCGTTCAGGACGTAGTTCCAGCGGCCCTCGGCGTTGGCCTTGTTCTCCGGGTGCGTCGCCACGTCGTACGCGTTCGGGGAGTTCACGAGCGTGGCGAGGTAGGCGCCCTGGGCCACGGACAGGTCCTCGATGTCCTTGCCGTAGTACGCCTGGGCGGCGGCCTGCACGCCGTACGCGTTGCGGCCGAAGTAGCTGGTGTTCAGGTAGCCCTGGAGGATGTCGTCCTTGCTCACCTCGCGGTCCAGCTTGATCGAGATGAAGAACTCCTTCACCTTGCGGGTGACGGTCTGCTCCTGACCCAGGTAGTAGTTCTTCACGTACTGCTGCGTGATCGTCGAGCCGGACTGCTTGCCCTTGCCGGTGACGGTGTTCCAGGCGGCGCGGAGCATCGCCTTCGGGTCGACGGCGGACTCCCCGTAGAAGTCCCGGTCCTCGGCGGCGAGCACGGCGTGCTGCACGTGCTTGGGGACCTTGGACAGCGGGACGTTCTCGCGGTTCGCGCCCTTGCTGTCGCGGGCGAGCTCGGTGCCGTCGGCGTACAGGTAGACGTTGGCCTGCTTGGTGGCCATGGCGTTCGCCGGCGGGATGTCGATGAGCAGATAGCCCGCGGTGAACCCGCCCGCCAGCAGCAGGACCACGAAGATGAACCCGGCGAGCACCATCCGCCAGGTCGGGAAGAGCCGCCGCCAGCCCTTGCGCTTGGGCCGCTTCTTCTTGCCGTTCTTGCCCGGGGGAGTGCCGGGGGGTGTTCCGGGTGCGCCGCCCGCGCCGCTCGGAGCGCCCTCGGACATCGCCGCGCTCGCGCCGGGGCCGTCCTCCGGCTCGCGGGGCGCCCACCCGGGGCGCGGCCGCCCCTGCGCGGCGGCGACGGGCCGGAGCTGCTGGGTGGAGGGGTCGGGGGCGCCCTGCGCCGAGGCGGCGCGGCCCTGCGGTGCGGCGGGCGGCCGGGTGCCGCCGAGAGGCGTGCCCGGGCCGGCGCCGGGGCCGGGCGGCGGGGGAGTGGGGGTGCCCTTGCCGAGGGCGGGGCCGCCCTGCCGGTCGGAGGCGCCGTTCTGCCGCGGCGCGGCACCGCTCGGCCGCCCGCTGGGGCGGAGCTGCTGCGTGGAGGGGCCGCCGTCCTTCGGGGCCGGGGGGCCGCTCGGCCGGTCCTGCGGGGTCGGGGAGCCGCTCGGCCGGTCCTGCGGGGCAGGGGCGCCGCTCGGCCGGTCCTTCGGGGCCGCCGGGCCGTCCTGCGCGGGCCGGGCCCGGTCCTCGCCGGACGCGTGGGATGTGTGGGACGCACGGGGCTCGTGGGACTTGCGAGACGTGCCAGATGCGCCGGACGCATGGGACGCGCCAGACGCGCCAGCCGCATTGGACGCGCCGGATGCACCGGATGTACGGGCCTCGCCGCCGGAAGCAGGGTCGCTCGGCTCCGGCCGGGAGGTCCGCTCGTCCGGACCGCCGGCGGGCCCGTCCTGCCGCGCGGCGGGTTCCCCCCGCCGGGCGGCGGGCTCCTCCTGCCCGTCGCCCGGCTGCCGCTGTGGCTCGTCGCTGCTCATGTCTCGCGGAACTCCCGGTTCGCGTCGTACATCTCGTACGCCTCATACATCCAGTACGCCTCGTACGACCCATTGCACACTGTCACCGCATGCCTTACTGACCAGGCACGCACCGCGCGGCGAAATTGCCTGGCACGGGCGGCCCCGCTCGCACTAGGCTCCTGCGCTTCGGTCCGGATTCGGACCGGGCGCGGTGGCCTTGCACGGGACGAGGCTCTCTGAAAGGGATGTTCGTGGGAACTGGACGGTTCCGCCTGTATGCGGCCGTCGCCGCAGGCAGCTTCCGGCGCTTCGCTACGTACCGGATCGCGACCGTGGCGGGTGTGTTCACCAACACCGTCTTCGGAGTGATCCTGACCTACACCTATATTGCCCTGTGGGACGAGAAGCCTGGACTTGGAGGATACGACCAGGCGCAGGCTCTCACGTACGTGTGGCTCGGGCAGGCCCTCCTGACGACCGTCGCGGTGATGGGCGGCGGCTTCGAGGACGAGCTGATGGCGCGCATCCGCACCGGCGACGTCGCCATCGATCTCTACCGCCCCGCCGATCTTCAGGCCTGGTGGCTCGCGGGCGACCTGGGCCGGGCGCTGTTCCAGCTCCTCGCGCGCGGCGCGGTCCCGATGGCGGTCGGCGGGCTCTGCTTCCAACTGGCCCTGCCGGGGGACCTGTTGACCTGGCTGGCCGCGACGGTCGCCGTGCTGCTCGGGGTGGTGGTCAGCTTCGCGCTGCGCTTCCTGGTGGCGCTCAGCGCCTTCTGGCTGCTCGACGGGGCGGGTGTGGCGCAGATGGCCTGGCTGGCGAGCCTGTTCTTCTCCGGGATGCTGCTGCCCCTGAACGTCTTCCCGGGCACGCTCGGCGAGATCGCCCGCGCGCTGCCCTGGTCCGCGCTGATCCAGGTCCCGGCCGACGTGTTCCTCGGCAAACACCAGGGGGCGGACCTGCTGGCGACGTACGCGTTCCAGGCTGGATGGGCGGCCGTGCTGCTCACGGCCGGGCGGCTGCTGCAGGCCGTCGCGACCCGGAGGGTGGTGGTGCAGGGTGGCTGAGCTGCTGCGACCCGATGAGCAGCGCCCCGATGAGCAGCGGGCCGAGCGGGCCGGGGACCGACCGGGGCCGCGCGGCCTGGCCGACGGCACCCCCGACCGCCCGCTGGCCCGGGCGCGGGACGGCCTGCGCGCCTACCGCATGATCAGCGCGATGTGGATCCGCTCCACCATGGCCTACCGCGCGTCCTTCGCGATGACGGCCCTCGGCAACTTCGCGGCGACCGCGCTCGACTTCGCCGCGATCCTGCTGATGTTCTCCCAGGTCGACGCGCTCGGCGGCTACCGGCTGCCCGAGGTCGCCTTCCTGTACGGCGCCGCGGCCACCGCCTTCGGCCTCGCCGACCTGGCGATCGGCTCGATGGACCGGCTCGGCAGGCGGGTGCGCGACGGCACCCTGGACACCCTCCTGGTGCGGCCCGCGCCGGTGCTCGCGCAGGTCGCGGCGGACCGGTTCGCGCTGCGCAGGCTGGGGCGGGTCACGCAGGGCCTGCTGACCCTCGGGTACGCCCTCCTCGCCCTCGACCTGACGTGGACGCCCCTGAGGGTCCTGCTGATCCCGCTGATGCTGGTCAGCGGCGCGGGCATCTTCATGGCCGTCTTCGTCGTCGGCGGGGCCTTCCAGTTCCTCGCGCAGGACGCCTCCGAGGTGCAGAACGCGTTCACCTACGGCGGCAACACGCTCCTGCAGTACCCGCCGTCCGTCTTCGGCAAGGACCTGGTGCGGGGCGTCACCTTCCTCGTGCCCATCGCCTTCGTGAACTGGCTGCCCGGCCTGTACGTGCTCGGCCGCCCCTATCCGCTCGGCCTGCCGTCGTGGGCCGCCTTCACGCCGCCGCTGGTGGCCGTCGCGTGCTGCGCGCTCGCGGGCCTCGCGTGGCGCGCGGGACTCCGCTCGTACCGCAGCACAGGGAGCTGATACGCCATGGCGACCATGGAGAACAGGGGCGATGGCGTGGTGGACGCCGACTTCATCGCGCTCGACGGCATCGAGAAGGTCTTCGACGTACGCAAGAAGACCGGCTTCCTGCGCCGCGAGCGGCACCAGGTGCGGGCCGTCGACGGGATCACCTTCCGGGTGCCGCGCGGCGAGATGGTCGGCTACATCGGGCCGAACGGCGCCGGCAAGTCGACCACGATCAAGATGCTGACCGGCATCCTCACGCCAAGCGGCGGCCGCCTGCGGGTCGCGGGCATCGACCCGGCGCGCGAGCGCACCCGGCTCGCCCGCCGCATCGGCGTCGTCTTCGGCCAGCGCACCACCCTGTGGTGGGACCTGCCGCTCATCGACTCGTACCGCCTGATGCACCGCATGTACCGGATCCCCGACCGGCGGTACGCCGAGAACCTCGACCGCTGCGTCCAACTCCTCGACCTGGGCGCCCTGCTGGACGTCCCCGTACGCCAGCTCTCGCTCGGGCAGCGGATGCGCGGCGACATCGCGGCGGCGCTCCTGCACGACCCCGAGGTGCTGTATCTGGACGAGCCGACGATCGGCCTCGACGTGGTCAGCAAGGCGAAGGTCCGTGAGTTCCTGCGCGACTTGAACGCAGAGTCGGGCACGACGGTGCTGCTGACCACGCACGACCTCACCGACATCGAGCAGTTGTGCAAGCGCGTGATGGTCATCGACCACGGGCGCCTGATGTACGACGGGCCGCTGGCCGGGCTGCACGAGGTGGGCGAGAGCGAGCGCACCCTCGTCGTCGACCTGGAACGCGAACTGCCGCCCCTGGAGGTCGAGTCGGCGCGGGTCGTGAAGGTGGAGGGGCCGCGGCAGTGGCTGGCGTTCCCGGCGGCGGCGTCGGCCGCGCCGCTGGTCGCCGCCGTGGCGGCGCGCTATCCCCTCGTCGACCTGTCCGTGCGCGAGCCCGACATCGAGGCCGTGATTGCCAAGATGTACGCGGACCGGGCGACCTCGTAGGCTGCCGGTATGACGGACGCCGAGCCCACGCCACCGCCGGAGGAGCCGCCCGCCGCCGGACGGGACGCCTCCGGGCCGCCCGCCGCCCGGCCCGGTCATGCCGAGCCGATCCACACCGAGCCGAGCCACGCCGAGCTGCGGGCCTCCGACGCCGACCGCGAGCGGGTCGCCGAGGTGCTGCGCGAGGCGATGGCCGAGGGGCGGCTCGACCTGGAGGAGTTCGGCGAGCGCCTCGACGCGGTGTATCAGGCCCGTACGTACGGCGATCTCGCGCCCCTCACCCGCGATCTGCCCTCCGCCGTGCCGCCCGGGTCCAAGGTGTCCATGGTCAAGCACGCCGAGGGCGAGGGCTCCGGGGAGATCGACTGGCGCGAGCGGATCGTCGGCGGCGAGCCCTCGTCCACGGGGGCGTTCGCGTTCTGGAGCGGGTTCACCCGCAAGGGCGGGTGGACGATCGGGCGGCTGTTCACGTCGTTCGCGATGTGGGGCGGCGGGGAGATCGATCTGCGCGAGGCGCGGTTCGCGGAGCGGGACGTCGTCATCCGGTGCTTCGCGCTCATGGGCGGCATCCAGGTCACCGTGCCGCCCGAGCTGAACGTCAACGTCAAGGGTTTCGGGATCATGGGCGGCTTCGGGGACGACGCCACCGGGGTGGGCACGCCCGGCTCGCCCCGCGTCACGGTCACCGGGTTCGCCCTGATGGGCGGGGTGAACGTCGAGCGGAAGCTGCGCAAGGCGGTGCGGGCGCGGCAGCGGGCGGAGCGGCGGCGGCTGCATTAGCCCTGCCGGGAGGCTCCCCGCTGCGTCCATTAGCGCGCTCCGCGCGCGGGCGCCCCTTCCCGTAACCAGGGGGCTGCCGCCCCCAGACCCCCGCTGATCGCCGCTTCGCGGCTCGTCCTCAATCGCCGGACGGGCTAAAACTCTGCCGCACCGGCGAAGTAATCAGCCCCTCCGGCGTTTGAGGAGCGGGGGTCTGGGGGCAGAGCCCCCAGTTTCGGGAAGGGGTGGGACTGGGGAAGCCCCCGGCAGGGACAGAACCTCACAGCTCCGCGGCCGACGTGCCCTTCAGGTCGGACAAGTTGAAGGTCTCCGCCATCCGGCGGAACCCGGCGTCGCTGGGGTGGAGGTGGTCCCCGGAGTCGTACCGACGCAGCAGGGCCCGGGGATCGTACGGATCGCGCAGCGCCTTGTCGAAGTCGACGACCTCGTCGAAGACCTTGCCGGCGCGGATCTCGTCGTTGACGGCGCGCCGCACGCCCTCCAGGGCGGGCGTATAACCCCGGTGCCCGCCGAACGGCGTGAGCGTCGCCCCGACGACCCGCAGCCCGCGGGCATGCGCCTGCCGGGTCAGCTCCCGCAGCCCGTCGGCGATACGCCGGGCGTCGGTCTCCTGATTGCGCAGGATGTCGTTGATGCCGAGGGCGATGACGACGGCCTTCACGCCGGTGCGGCTGAGCACGTCGCGGTCGAAGCGGGAGAGACCGCTCGGGTTGGCGCCGGGCCCGCCCCGCACGCCGGGCCTCCCGTCGGACAGGACGCGGTTGCCGCTGATGCCCTGGTTCACGACGCTGTAGCGCGGCGCGCCGGACTCCGCGCGCAGCCGGTCGGCGAGGACGTCGGTCCAGCGGCGGTTGGCGCCCATGGTGGAGGAGATGCCGTCGGTGATGGAGTCACCGATGACGACGACGGTGCCGTCGCTCTCGCTGCTGAGGACGTCGACGGCGGAGAGATAGCGCCAGTACGGGGTCTGCTCGTGGTACGCCGACCCGCTCGGGTCCTCGGTGTGGTCGCCGTCGGCGACGTACGAGATCTGGCGGGCGTGCGGGTGGTACGTCACCGGCCCGGACGCGGCCGGGGAGAACGTCGTGACCAGCAGGTCCGCGTCGTGCGGCACGCGCAGCCGGGCGGCGTCGCTGACGATCTGCCGTCCCGGCGGGATGACCACCGAGGTGTCGCCGCGGAAGGTGAGGCGGCGCAGGCTGTCGACGGCCGCGGCCGGGTTGTTCGAGGCGGCGGCCACGGCGACGGAGGCGTGCGTGATGGTCAGCGGCTGCGTGCCGTACAGGTTCGACAGGGTGATGCGGACGCTCTCGCCGCCGACGCTGGTGTGCACCACGTTGCGCACAGAGCGGCCCGCCATGCCGCGCGTCTCGGTGCCGGGCTCGGCCCCCGCCGGTGAGGCGGACCAGGTGCCGACCCAGGTGCCCGCCGAGGCCGGTGCCGCGGAGTTGCGGGGCCCGCGCGGACTGGCGCTGAGCTGGTCCTTCGCGTCGTCGTCGGCGCCCGTGACGCCGATGTATATGGCGGCCGAAACGGCCACGATGACCGCGAGCAGTGCGGCCAGCAGTGCATAACCGTGACGCTTGGTCATGCGGGCTGTGTCTCCTCGGGCAGGGGGAGCCCGAGGCTCCGGTGTGAACACCCCATGATGCGTCATGGGCCGCGAGGGAGCCGACAGTGCCCCCCTCCGCTCACTCAGACGCCGGGAACTTGTGGTTCGTTCCGGGAGTCGGACTAGAAGGACGGCTGGAAGGACAATGCGTACGAGGGATACGTACGTACGAGCAGCACGGAACGCGACACGAAGACGGGGCGCCAGGGATGGAACGTACGAAGGCGGAGGAATCGGCCGGGACGGGCAGGGAACAGCATGCCCGCGCCGGCCACTCCCCAAGCGCGGCCGGCGGACCGCTCGGCCCCGGCGGCTTCAGCGAGGCGGACGAGGAGAAGCAGCGCGGCGTACGCCGGATGAAGCTGACCGCGACGGGCCTGCTGCTTTTCGTCGCGGTCGTGTACGTGCTCGCGAAGTGGGCGCAGAACACGGGCGCCGGCGCCTGGGCCGGATATGTCGCGGCGGCGGCCGAGGCGGGCATGGTCGGCGCGCTCGCCGACTGGTTCGCGGTGACGGCGCTGTTCCGTCACCCCCTGGGCATCCCCATCCCGCACACGGCGATCATCCCGAAGAAGAAGGACCAGCTCGGCGCGTCCCTGGGCGATTTCGTGGGCGAGAACTTCCTCTCCCAGAACGTCGTCCGCCAGCGGCTGCGCGCCGTCGGCATCGGCAGCCGCCTCGGCGCCTGGCTGGCCGAGCCGCAGCACGCCGACCGCGTGACCGCCGAGCTCGCCACCGCGCTGCGCGGCGCGCTCACCGTCCTGCGCGACTCGGACGTGCAGGCCGTCGTCGGCGAGGCCATCACGCGCCGCGCGGACGCCCAGGAGGTCGCGCCGGGCATCGGCAAGATGCTGGAGAAGGTCGTCGCGGACGGCGGCCACAAGCGGGTCGTGGACCTGGTGTGCGTGCGCGCCCACGACTGGCTGGTGCTGCACGGGGACTCGGTGATGGTCGCGGTGCAGGGCGGCGCGCCCGGCTGGACGCCACGCTTCGTGGACAAAAGAGTCGGCGAGCGCGTCTACAAAGAACTCCTCCGCTTCGTCACCGAGATGCGGGACATGCCCGAGCACCCCGCCCGCGGCGCCCTCGACCGCTTCCTCACCGACTTCGCCTCCGACCTCCAGTCCGACACGGACACCCGCGCGCGCGTGGAGCGCCTCAAGCGCGAGGTGCTCGCCCGCGGCGAGGTCCAGGACCTGATCGCCTCCGCCTGGTCCGCGGTCCGCCAGATGATCGTGGCCGCCGCCGAGGACGAACGCAGCGAACTCCGCCTGCGCGTCCGCGCCTCCCTCCTCTCCCTCGGCGCCCGCATGTCCACCGACGCCCGCCTCCAGGACAAGGTCGACGGCTGGGTCGAGGGCGCGGCGGTGTACGTCGTGACGACGTACCGCAACGAGATCACGTCCCTCATCACGGACACCGTCGCGGGCTGGGACGCCGAACACACCTCGAAGAAGATCGAGGCCCACATCGGGCGCGACCTCCAGTTCATCCGGATCAACGGCACGGTGGTGGGGTCGTTGGCGGGGTTGGTGATCTATACGGTTTCGCGGGCGCTGGGGGGTTAGCCGACCCGCGCGGACCGCGCCGGGGGAGGGGAAGCCCTGTCCGGTTGAACTTGCACAGCTAGGCCGGAAGGGAGAAGCCCTCGGGCGGCGAGCCCTCGACGAACAGCATCCCCACCTGAGCCTTTCCCTCTCGTATCTCCCGGGCCCGGCGGTACTCGGGGGAGTCGTACCACTCCCGGATCCGGTCCATGTCGGGAAACTCGATGACCATGAACCGGGAGGAGTCCCAGGTGCCTTCGACGGGCTCGGGCGTGGAGCCCGCGACCAGGTATCGGCCGCCGTGGCTGAGGATGGACTTCTGGGCCACGGATGCGTAGGCCAGGCCGGCCTCCTCGTCGAGCACATCGACGTTGACAATGACGTAAGCAGGCATGGGATTCCCCGTTCCGTTGGACACGGCGTGTACGTGTCACGGTAGAGACTATGGACACCGCTGCCCTGCTCGGCGGCGCGGGCACCGCCGCCTGGCAGTAGAGCTCAACTGCTCGACTGAGTACGCGTACTCATGCCCGGCCCCACCGGAACCGCCATCGTCGTACACATGAACGCACTGAGCCCTCTGCTGAGCGCATCGAGCCCGCTGCGGAACGCGCTGAGCCCGCTGCGCGGCCGCCCGCCCGCCGAGCGCTGGGCGACGCGCCTGCTCGGCGCGGGTCTGGCCGCCGCCGCGTACCTCCTCTTCCTGCCCTGGGACCTGCGCAACCGCCCCGAGACGCCGGGCGCGATCAACGAGACTTCGCCGGTGACCGACACGGGCATCACGCTCGTGGTGATCACCGTGCTGGCGCTCGCCGCCTATTTCGGCTTCCGCGACCGCCTGCGCTGGACGCTCCCCGTGGTGACCGTCCCGCCCGCCGCCCTCCTCCTTGCTTCCTTCCTCACGCACGAGGAGCAGGACGCCTCGCTCTGGCCGCTGGCGTGGCTGGTCTTCGTGATGGCCGGGGGCGGCGTGGTGCTGGCGGTGGCGGGGTTCGCGCGGCAATTCAGGGGGCACGGTCTTTCGGCATAGTCAGCCGCCGGACGGGGCGGGGGTGTGGCCGCCGGGGGGCGTACGGGGCGTACGGATTGCGGCAGTTGAGGGAGCGGGCGCCGTCGCCCCTGCCGCCCCCGCCACGCCGGTGCCGTACCCACTGCCCTCCCGCACCAGGAAAAGAACCGGCCCCGGCGAGGTGGGAGCGCTCCCGCTCTCCTCACACCTGCTCGCGCGCCGATGGCTGAATAGCAGGACATGCAGCGCGATGACCCAGCCGTCCCAAAGCCCTGCTTTACGACCGGAAGAGCCCGTTACGTCGAGGACAGGCGCCGCCTACGTTGAGGTCCGCCCGATGGCCGGTTGCCCGCTTGGGCACCGCCCCTCTCTCGTACGGAGGTTGACGCATGGCTCCGATCATTCCGGACGGCGAATACTGGATCAAGAACGCGGCGTTCGAGGACCTGTACGTGGACCTGAGCGGGGGCTCCACCTCCCCGAACACCCCGATCATCGGCTGGGATCTGCACAAGGGCACCAACCAGAAGTGGCGCATCACGACCACCAACGGCGTGAACCAGTACGTCATCAAGAGCGCCGCGGGCGACTCGTACGTCTCGCAGGCCGACGTCCGCATCTACCCGCCCCTGATCGCGGGCCAGACCGTCCCGCTCCAGTGGTCGATCGAGCCGGTCGGCGACAACCTGTTCCGCATCGCCTTCGTCTACGCCAACGGCGTCATCAGCCTCCCGTCGGACAGGAGGGGCACGCAGCTCAACCTGGAGGAGTGGATCGGGGAGCGGAACCAGAAGTGGGTGTTCGAGTCGGCGTGACGGTTTGAGTCCCTGGGGGAGCCGACAGGCTGAGGTCCTGGGGAAAGCTCGGCCCCGTGCACCGGGTTGGTGTACGGGGCCGTTTGCGCGTACCGAGTGGGGCCTCGGTCGTAGAGGGCGGCCGAGGGCCGCTGTTGGCGTCAGCCGCGGCGGCGGTCGACGGCCACCCAAGAGGCGAGCGCCACGCTCCCGGCGACGCCGAGGACGGCGGGCCAGGCGCCGACCTTCTTGGCGAGAGGATGCGACCCGGCGAACCCGGCGACGTACGCGGCGCTGAGCGCGGCAGCCGTCTTCGCCCCGGCTTGCTGCCGCCACTGCTGCGCGGCGGCGGCTCCGGCTACGGCGAGGACGGCTCCGCCGAGGGGGCGCTTCTTGGTGAACCGGGCGGTGGCGTAGCCCCCGACGAGGCCGCTCGCGGCCACCGCTGCTGCCGGAATCTTCGCCATGATGGGTCCGCCTCTCGGTGACACGCCCTTGATGTTCCTTGGCCAGAGGCTAACGCGGGGCGATGAGCCGCCGGGCACTGGGATCAGAGCTTCGGCTTCACCGGGGACGGCAGTGCGGCCGCCCACTCGGTGAGGGCGCCAGCCGCGGTCGAGCGCAGCTTGCCCTCGACGGATACCTCGGCCAGGAGTCGGCGTTCGCCGTTCGGAAGGGCCAACTCCCGGTAGTACTGGAGGTCTTCGAAGCCGCTGACCGCGACGTCGTGACTGGTCGCCGCGTACACGAGACGGGGGAGCCGTGCCCAGTAGCAGGCGGTGAGGCGCATCGAGCACGGCTCGCTGCTCGAATACATCACGCCGTCCTCCATGAGGTGGCGCCCGAGGCTCTGGCCCGCGTCGCGCAGGGCCATGACCTCGGCGTGGGCGGTCGGGTCATGCAGCTCGACGACGGAACTCGTCCCTGTGCCGACGGTCTCGCCGTCCACCACCACGAGGGCGCCGAAGGGCGTCTTGCCCTCGTCCTCGAGTGCGCGGCGGGAGAGGTCGATGGCTTGTTCCAGGAACGTGCGGTCCTGCTCGCTCTCCGGGGCATAAGGCAACGGAATCTCCCTCACATGTGGACCGACGGATCCGCATCGCTGAACGGCCCGTCCAGGTTCACGTCGTAGCTGGTCAGTGACGGCCAGTACACGTTACGCGGCCGAAGAATTCGCAAGCGCCTATGTCAGTTCGCGCATGCCTTCATTCCTGTGATCCGGGGGAAGCTTCCGATTTACACTAATGACAGCTCGGAAGAGCTCAGGGGTCAGCCCATAGTACTCCCAAGCGTCATCGATATTGCGCTCTGCAATCTTCGCTGCAAAAGAGCCCCAGCATTGATTCTCGAGCGAGTCGCCAAGCGGAACTTTGCGCTCGCTGATCGCATCAGCAAGCTGCCGAAGTCTATCGGCGTGAACGGCCGTCATGGTTGGCTCCTTAGCGATGCCGTCCTACCTGGGCATCTGAGCGAGCTGACGAACGATGCAATCTCAGCTTCCGCCGTGTTGAGATCGCCTGCAACTCAAGCAACAACGGGATTTGGCGAGATCTCTGTGGTGCAGGAGAGAATGTGCAGCAACATGGGCAACCGATAATACCCGGCACGCCAAGTAAAATGGTTCGGGCGAGAACTGCGCGCCGGGTGGACAGCCCGCCGCGCGTCAGGCCGGTGCTGGACTGGCCGCCGATGGCCCCAAGGCACCCCTGCTCACACGGGACGGAACGATCGATCCACTGCCCACCCGGATTGCGATCCGTCGGACAAGTTGTAGGCCGCCGGGCCAGGTAGTGGATCCGGCCCGGGATGCCGGTGCTACCGCCTGAGGGCTGGGCATTCGGCACACGGAAACGGCGGAGCTCCGGCGCCGCCAGAGCTTCGTCGCTCACCCTGATACTCGGAGAATCCCCCGGTCTCATTCCGGTATATGACGCCGACATCATGTTCCTCGAGGAGTTCGCGAATGTCCGCATCGGGAAGCTCGGGCGAGAGAACCATGAGCCGGAGTGGCTGGCTGTGTTCCAACAAGCGTAGGTATCTGCCCAAGTCCAAGAGTTGTGCGAGGGCGCCTCTGACAGCTTCACGCGACGTACTGTCCGCGGGTTCGTAGAGGGTGTTTTCGCTTTCGTCGTAAAGATCGCTGATGAGTGTGGACGTCTTGTCTTTGACCTCTACCTGTAGATAGCCAACTGAGTGGCCTGCATCGCTCAGTTCACTCTCGTAGCTCTCGCTCAACTCCTCGCGCCGCTGCTCGGCGATGTCCTCGGGTGTGAGGTTGCGATGTTGGTTCCTCCGCTGTCTTCGTTGCACCCTGGCTAGCCGAGTGGCTTCCCTAGCGCGAAAGAAGATGGGTCTAGTCGCTCTTGCCCGAGGGAGCAGGTGGGCTTCGGATCGATGGAACTGGCCAGTTGGGCGCAAGCGAAAGACTATGACGCTTCGCTCTGCCCCGTCCTCATCGAGGGCTTGTCGCAGCTGGTAAGGCTCGCGCTCATCCACCTTGAAGGGACCGACATAGCGATGCGTCCTAGTGCCGGATCCCGGAACCTTCCCTTCGGCGACGAACAAGTGAAGGGTGCGCCCGCGCGAGGCGTGATTGAGCACCGCAGAGTTGCCCTTGCCGTAGAGCCCTCCAAAGGTTTGGTCACCCCGGGTCCCCGCTCCGGTGTACGTGAATATGGGGCCAAGGTCGTCCTCCTCGGCGAGCCAACCGTCGCGGTAGCCGTACGGCTCACCGGCTTTGATGTCAGAGAAGAGGAGTACGGTCGGCGTGGACCTAGATGGACATATCCCGCCTTGGGGACTACCTCCTAGTTTTTGACCGATCTCCGCACGTGTACGGATGACTCCGGGTTCGAATGCGGGTGCGGTTGTCGTCATGACGTAGAGGCTAGTTCGCGTGCTCAACGACGGTGCAGTGAGGGCAACGGCAATGCAGCGTTGCGCTTTGGCTGGCACCGCGAGGCGGGAGACGATGTGGGGCATGGATCAGGGAATAGCCGCGGTGCTGGCAGGTGGCTTCGGCCTAGTGGGAGCTATCGCTGGGGCCTTCGCCGGTGGGATTTGGGCTGTACGAGGGGCCAGGATCGGTGGCACAAAGGCAGTTGAGGCAGCACGCTTGCAAGTTGAAGGCCAGGCCGTTGCTGAGCATCTTCAGTGGGTACGTGGGCAGCGACAGCAGGCCTATGGGCGGTTGCTCGATGCTCAATCTGCGGTCGAGGACACATTGGCCCGAGCGGCGCCGGGGATACGCACAGGCGGTCGGCTATCGGATGAAGCACGCGACGAACTTGCGGAGCGAAGCCTGGCCCTGCAGACGTGTACGAGGCAAATTGCCCTATGGGGACCCGAAGAGGTGATTCGTCTAGCGCATGAACTTGCGGTCACCACGATCGAGGCGACACAAGCTCTCAGGCTCGCGCAAGGAGGCAGTGCTTCAGCTTCAGGAGGTCAGGGTCAGGGGTGGGCCCGCTGGGAGCGCGCTAGCCGGCAGATGACGGAGGCTCACTCCGTGTTCCTAGCGCGAGCAGGGGCGATCATCCGCGACCCCAACCAACCGGTCAACTAGCCCAAGCTCGCTGATTGCATCGCTCCCACAAATATCTGCCAAGCGGGAGCGCTCATGGTGATCTGCGGCCCGAGCGGGGCCTTGGAGTCCCGCACGGCAATACGTTCGGTGTCTGCGGCGACCTCGACGCACTCCCCTCCCATGCCGTTGCTGTAACTGCTCCTGTGCCATCGGACACTTGAGGCGAACCTCATTGGGAGTGCTCCTCCATAACTCTCTTGATCAGCACGGCTGATCGCTGCGGGCTCAATGCCAGCGCCCTGAGGTGATCGAACGCCTTCGTGTAGAGGTCCACGTCCTTGGGGTCCTCGAGATAGACGGAGTCGGTCAAACCCTCCCGATACACCACATCCGGGTCCTCTTGCTCTGGGAAACCAAGAACAGTGAACGACCCCGTCGTGGGATAGGCACCTGCATCGAACGGCAGCACCTGGATCGTTACTGTCCTCAGCTTCGCCATTTCCAGCATACGTTCGAGCTGGCCCGCCATGACCTGTCGACTTCCCACGGCATGCATCAGAGCACCCTGGTGCACGACGGTCCACAAGTCAGGGGCACTGTTGCTCATCAGGAGGCTCTGGCGTCGCATCCGTACATCGACCATGCCCTGGATCTCATCGGCGGTGTGGTCGACCCACGCACGGCTCTGCTCCGAGGCGTACTCAGGTGTCTGGAGCAATCCAGGGACGAACTCGCTGTGGTAGCTGCGCAGGCTAGAGGCGGCCTGCTCCAGACCCACGTACACGGAGAACCATGAAGGCACTGCGTTTCCGTGAGCGTGCCACCAGCCCTTGGTCTTTGACTCCTTCGCCAAGGACTTGAGGAGATCACGCAGTTCATCAGATGTTCCATAGAAGCGACACAGTGCGTCCACGTCAGACGGCTGGACTCGGCCCCGACCCGTCTCCATTCGGTTGACCTTCGAACTGCTCCAGTCCAGCTCCTTGCCTACGTGGCTGCAGGTGAAGCCGTTGTCTTCGCGCAGCTTCCTGAGCTCGATCGCCAGTCGGCGACGGCGCGCGGTCGGGGAACCAGGCATGGCAACTCCTCGTGCTGTAGCGGAAGTTCTATCTCATCGGAAGCAGCGAGGGACGCCAATCACCCCTTAGGGGGAATCCCTTCGTGCATGTTGCACAACGGGATCCGCACTGGGACTCTCTCACTGAGAGTGATGGGCAATCACACAGCGCGGTGTGGCGTGGCGCGCGGGAAGTAGGTGGCGATGATCTGCGTGAGCGAAGGTGCCCGGCGGGAGCCCTGGATGCAGCACTTCTCTGCTGAGCCGCGCGAAGTCGCCGGGCTGCGCCGCACTTTGAAGCTTCGGCTGACTCTGTGGGGGCTGCCGGAGCTGGTCGAAGCGGCCCAGACATGCGTCACGGAGTTGGCGTCTAATGTCATTCGTCATGTGGGCGTCGGCACCGCCGCGTCCCTCACGGTGACCATGCGGGACCCCTACCTCCGGATCGAAATGCGCGACTCCGATGCTCGGGCGCTTCCGACACTCCTTGATGCTGCCCCTGATGGGGAGTCGGGACGGGGAATGACTGTCGTCGACGCGGTGTCCGAGCAGCGGTGGGGTGTCATTCTCTGTGGTGACTCGAAAATCGTGTGGTGCGAGCTGGCGAACGAACCGGGCACCTCTGATGGGCCCGCTGAATCCACGAGAGTGGGGCGAGCGGAAGAACACTTGTTGCTCTACGGCGGCGTTAGTCGGGGGTGGGCGCCAGCTTCAGGGCGTGTCGGTGTCGCGGTGGCGGAGGAGGTCGCGATCGATCTGATCGCCGACCTCCTCCACTGGCTCCGGGCGCATGGGTGTGACCCCGATGAGGCGTTGGATCGGGCGCAGATGCACTTCGAGACAGAGAGCGGAATTGGCGAAGCGGCCAACCACCGGCTCTAGGCGGCTAGTTCGAGGCGATCGCCGAGTACGTCCACACATCAGCCGGCATCTCCTGCTCGAGTTCCCACGTGATCGCCATGGGCTTGGTTCCTTCATGGGAAACGTAGCGGGCCGGTCCGAGGAGCATCCACGGCTCGGCGCCCCCGATATCTGTGTTCTTGTATCGGCGAACAAAGAGCAGGATGTGGCTCCCGCGTTGTGCATGCTCGCGGTACCTGAGACCCGTCGTGGAGTCCTCGTCGGTTGTGCTCTGTGACTCCCAATGGAACCTGGTCGGACTCATCGCGTAGTCCTTGTACCGGACCGTTGGTGAAAAGTCCTTCTCGTCCTTCTCTAGCGTGATGAGCAGTGCGTCAGAGTTAATCTCCTTGGCGTCAACCACACCCTGCGCGAAGGACCCCGGCATCTGCCCCCCGAAGCGGGCCACCCCGAGCGCCGCAAGTATCTCGGAGCGGTTGTAGGAGCTGTGGATTTTCATGGGGAGGTCGCTGTGCGGGCCTTCCAGCGGGAGGGGGAAGTGATCTGCAGTAGCCAGACAGTGGTCGAGGACTTGATGGAGTTCCTCTCTGACAGCCTTGTGCTCACGCAAGGCTGTCAACCCGTCCTGGTATGACGAGTAACCACCAGCCTTGTCCCAGAAGTTGAAGAACAGCATGCGGGCGTAGCCTTGCTCCACTGGACTCAAGGAGTCGTAGGACGGAGCGTCATTGGCTAGCAGCCGCTGGTACATCTCGATACGCTCGCGGTCGTTCACGTGAAGAAAAGAAGGGATGCGCTTCAGCAGTTCCGACTCGCCTTCGGGAGCGGCGTCGGCGAGCAGGTTGGCGCGGCGCAGCAGATTGGTCCACGAGTTGCCGTTGCCTCCGCGGTAGAGCTCCTTGATCTCGCGACCGCTCTCCTCTAGGTAGGCGGCAAGGCGAGTCTCAGCGTACGTGGAGACCTCGCGGGCTAGTGCCGTCACGTTGACGTTCAGCTGCTCCTTGATGTTCTTGATGATGGCCTGCTTGGCCTTGGCTTCCAGGATGATCTGGCAGCCCGACGGAAGCATGGGGAAGTCGTGGGTCAGGTTGTCGAGGAGACGCTTCCTGGTGAGGTTCGTCAGGGCGCGGAACTGGTTCTCGAAGCGGAATTCCTTACGGTGCTGTCCGATGAAGTCGAGAACCGTGAGAACGGCCTTGTCCTCGGTACGGCGTAGCCCGCGCCCCAACTGCTGCAGGAAGACTGTGGCGCTCGCGGTGGGGCGGAGCAAGAGCAGAGTGTCAACATCAGGAATGTCGAGACCCTCGTTGAAAAGGTCGACGGAGAAGATCACTTGAATCTTGCCGACCTTGAGGTCGGTGAGTGCTTGTTCTCGCTCATCTCGACGGCTTTCACCGGAGAGCGCGACGGCGTTGATCTCAGCCCTTTGGAAGTAGCGAGCCATGAAGTGCGCGTGTGCGACAGACACGCAGAACCCGAGCGCGCGCATGGAGCTTGGGGAAGCGATCTTCTCCTGTACGGCCTTCACCACGAGTCGGGCACGTACGTCGTTTCCGGTCAAGACGTTGCTGAGGGAAGCCGAGTCGTAAGAGCCGCGCTTCCACTCCACGGAGCTCAAATCGGTGTTGTCACTAATCCCGAAGTAGTGGAATGGGCTGAGCAAGTCGTTCTCCAGGGCTTCCCACAGCCGCATCTCGGCCGCGATGTGTCCCTCAAAGAACTCATCCTGGATGTTCTTTCCATCCATACGCTCGGGCGTAGCTGTCAGACCAAGCAGCTCGCTCGGTGTGAAGTGATCGATGATCTTTCGGTACGTAGGAGACGTCCCGTGGTGAAACTCATCGATGACGATGACATCAAAATGGTCGTGGGAAAGTCTCTCCAGCGCCCGGGAGTTGAGGGACTGGACGCTTGCGAAGACATGGGTCCAGTCCCTCGGGATCTCGCCGCTGTAGAAGAGCTCGCCAAAGTTCGCATCATTGAGCACGCCCTGATACGTCCGCAGCGACTGGTCCAGGATTTCCTTGCGATGGGCGACGAAGAGGAGTCGTAGATCGCGCCCCATCTGGCGACGGAGCCGCTTGTAGTCGAGCGCCGCCATCACGGTCTTGCCGGTTCCGGTCGCGGCAACTAGGAGGTTGCGGTGGCGGCCACGTACCGAGCGCTCAACTTCCAAGCGCTCCAACATGTCCTTCTGGTGCGGGTAGGCGGTGACTTCAAGGCCGGAGAGAGTGATGGTATTCCTTCCAGTTCCGTGAGTACGCCCACTGGCTTGAGCTAGCGCGCCGTCAAGCCGAGCTGCATCGCCCTCAGGGTCGTACCTCTCGAATGCGGGCTCGCTCCAGTAGGAGTCGAACGTCGCCTCAAACTTCCGCAGGACAGCAGGCGTAGCCACTGATGACATGCGGACATTCCATTCGAGGCCGTCAAGAAGCGCAGCCCTGGAGAGGTTGGAGCTGCCCACGTAAGCGGTGTCGTACCCACTGTTGCGGCGGAAGAGCCATGCTTTGGCGTGCAGTCGAGTGGAGCGCAGTTCGTAGTTGACCTTTACTTGGGCGCCGAACTCGCTGGCCAGGCGGTCAAGTGCCTGCCGCTCTGTCGCACCGATGTATGTGGTGGTGATGACTCGGATGGGAACCCCGCGGTTATGGGCAGCGCGAAGTGACTGCTCAAGAACGCGGATGCCATGCCATTTCACGAAAGCACAGAGGAGGTCAATGCGGTCCGCTGTCGCAATCTCGGCGCGCAACTCGAAGCCGAGGTTGGGGTCTTCGGGGGAGTTGGTGATCAGCGTGGCCTCGGAGAGTGGCGTCTCGGGACGGATCGCGTAAACATCCGGGGCTTCCTGCTCGGCGATAGCGAGCAGTTGGCGTGGGCTTTCGGCTACGAGGTCGACCCACTCGCGCGCGCCAGCCAGAGTGCCGACTGATTCCAAGATGTGGTTGGCCGCGTGCACTCGTTCAGCCTCGGGGAGGTCCTGGAGTACACGGCGCACGGTCTCGGCCACATGCCGAGCGAGGACGTGCGGGGCCGACTCGGACCCGACCACACCGTCGATGGCCCTCCGGCCGTCTCTGCCGAGTTCCTTCAAGCGGTCTTCAAGCCGCAGGGTGATGAGCTGCTCGTACAGTCCAGAGGCCGGCTTGTTGTGACCTGCCACATCAGTCATGCTCTCGTCCCTCTCGTGGAAGACACCACGTTGAAGTTCTACGTCGACGAATTGCTCGCCCTGAATTGCAGCAGCCCGGTGTTCGGCTCGATTGCTGATGCTGGTGCCACTAGGGAGAACACCATCGCCACCTTGGAGGGCTGGAGGGTTCCTTGACTGGATATGGCTGTTTTGGGGTCCTCCTCGATGACCGGGTAGAGGAGGATGGCCCCGCGACGTGGTGTGGCGAACTTCTCTGTCACTGGGTCGGATGTTGGTGGCAGCGCTCCCGCAATGCGGAGAGCCGTTGCTCGGTGCTTCGGGTCACTGATGCTGCCGAAGAGTTCAACACGACGGCGCTGACGGTGTGAGATGGCGAGCGTTCTGCTTCCGCTGATCGAGGCCTCAACGCGGCGCCCAGATGTCTGCTGCGGCGCGATCAGTAACCAGTCGTCGATCAAGTGAGGGGTCTGGCTTAGACCCTTCAGATATTCGAGGTTCGGCCGAAAGGTAGCCGGGTTCCACCACTTGAGTTCACTCAGTACACCCATGAGTGAGCTGTGACTGAGTGAGGCGACGAGCGCGGAAAGTCGGTATGTGCGGCCGCGAGCCTCGTGGTGGTAACTGAACTCCTCAGGGCTGTCGCTGAGTTGATCGAGGAGAGGCAGCCATAGGTTGGTGTTGTGTCTGAGGTCTTGTGGCGCGACCGGGTGTGCGGTCGGTTCGACGATCTGTCCTGGAGAACGTTCCTGCACCAACTCGGCATTGAACATCTTGTTGCGCGCAGACGGTTTGATCCACGGAAGGCGTTGTTCCACAAGGGGAACGATCTCCCTGGGAGTCACCTGGGGGCGTCCATCAACCATCTCGGCGTACAGCGAAAGCTGTTTGCGGAACGCCTCCTCGTCCTGGCAGACGGCCTCAAATGCCTCGTAGAGGTCGGCTGGCTTCCCGCGTCCGTACATCTCCTCGCGCCCGATATAGAGACGAACCAGATCCCGATACCCCGGCCGGAAGCCGAACCACCGACCCATCTGCATCAGGGTGTCCGCCTGCTGTGTCGTGCGCCGGTAATACGTGATTGTGAGCCCCTCCACCGTGAACCCCCGGGACAGCTTCGTGCCGCCCACCAGGATTTTCCAGACGTGCGGAGTGCGGTCGAAATCGAGGTCGAGTTGGGCGAAGTACCGGTCGGTGTCGCCGTTCACCACTACTACGGGGCTACCACCAGAGTTGATCAACTGGCGAGCCCGGCTGACGTAGGGGCGGAGTTCGTCGTACGAAGAGGGGGCGGGGAAGTCTGCGGCCTGGGCCAAGGACACCGCCGCGAAGTCCGCCTCGAAGAGGGCCGCCAAGCGGTCGTGACCCGCCGTGCCCGTGTAACCCGCCTCGTGCCACATGGAGTTGAGGCGGAGAGCCAGGGCGCTGTGGTCGTCCATCTTGACCGACTCGTGGACCAGCATCGTGTGGTGGCGAAACGGGCCGTCCGGAACACCACGGTCTGCGCGGTACAGCTTCAGCGCACCCGACAGAACGAAGGCGTCTATCGCTTCCTGCATGCGGTCGCCCGTGGAGTCGTAGATGCCGCGGACGTGGGCCTTCTCCTGCGAGTTGGCGTTCGTCCTTTCCTCCACCGGGATGACCGAATCGAGGTCGTGGAAGTCCTGGACGCCCATGTACTCGGCTGGACGGGGAAGCGAGATCAGGAAGTCACGGGGGAAGATGTCGTCATCGTCGCCCGGGTCGATGAAGACGTTCGCGAAGGGTGTGGCCGTGTAGCCGACGTACTGGGCTCGGGGAAGCAGGCCCAGGAGGTCGGTTATCAGGCCGTTGATGGCGGTGCGTTTGACCTTGCCCGCTGCCCACTTCTTCGGATCGGTGGTGTTCACCGATGCCTGGTCCGACTCGTCGTCGATGATGAGAGTAGGGATCTCGCCGAGGATGGGGCCGATCTTCTTGAGGTCCTTGACCAGCTTCGTGAGGACCGACTTGTTCTTCTTGACGACCATGACGCGGGCCGCCGCATGGTGCAGGTTCTGCGGATCGTGGAGCGGCCGTGTGCGGTCGCGTTTCTCGAATTCGAGGGCACTGATGCCGCGGGCCAGGCTCTTGTAATCCTCGTCGCGCGAGGTGAGCCGCTCGATGTCGAAGGCGTGCAGGGCGGAGGGGCGGGCGCCATGCGAAACGAACTTGGCCGGCCAGTCCTCGTCGTCCTGATAGTCGATACCGACCAGCGCGTCGGGATCGTTCGGGTCGGCGGCGCCCAGGATGTTCTCCCGGCCGATCAGCTCCATGTCGAGACGCCGCTGGGTCTGGCCGCGCAGCAGGTTCAGGGTGCCGCCGAGGACGATCACCAGGCGGTAGCCCGCGTCGATCGCTTTGGCTGTGACGCCTGTGAAGTTCGCGGTTTTGCCGGACTGGACGTAACCAACCACCAGGCCGCGCGCACCATAGGCCTCCTCGCGGGTGGGATCGGAGAGGCGCTCGACGACGGCGTGTGTGGCCTCGTCGAGCCCGGACACCGCAGTGGCGCTCCAGCCCTTGCGGCGCAGCAGATTCTCGTACGCGGTCCAGTAAAAGGAGCGATTGGCCGAGCTCTCACGCGAGTACCAGGGCTTGAAGTCCCTGCTGATGGTGGCCGGGCCTGGCTCCTTGAAGACCGGGACCGCCGCGTCCAGCGCCTTGCGCAGATCAGCGCCGAAGCCGAGGCGGGTATAGGCATCGGACCGGCGCTCGTCGGTGCGGGCGGGGGCCTCCGACCACGTGGGGTGCGGCTCGAAGTCCCAGGCGCTGAGCCTTCTGCTCCAGAGCGTGATGAGTTCATCGCCGGGGGCGGCGGCGAGCAGCCGGTCGAGGAAGTGGGCCAGTGCGGTGTCGGCGGGCTCGTCGGCTTCAGCGAGCGCAAAGGCCAATTTGGAAAAGTCCTTGGGGCCTCGGCGGCTCATGGCGTCAAGGACTTCGCCGTGCAGGTCGATCAGGGAGTCGCAGGTCACAACGAGATCCTTCAGCGGGCGAGTTCGGAACGGGCTGCGGTCACGAGCACGCTGTTCCACAGCGCGATCTTGTCGGTCTGGTTCGCCCAGACCCGCTCCTTCTGGAAGATCTCGTTGAGCATCAGGTAGAGCATGCTCTTGACGACGGGTGCGTCATTGGAGCCGCCACGCTTACCGCCGTTGAAGGCGTGCCGGTACTCCTTGTTGAGGGTGACGGAGCGGTCCTTGTGGTCGATCTCGAAAAACGAGTCTGCGGAGTCGAGAGCGGCCCAGCGGAAAGTGATCGGATCCTCACCCTCCAACTGTGGGAGTTCGTCCCGGAGGGTCCGCTTCAGCTTCGGGTCCATGCCCTTACCCGGGGGGATGACCGCCTTGCGCTTGACTTCGGTGCGGCGGCGGGCGGCTTCCCGATAGGTGGCTTCGGCCTCCTGGAGGTATGTGGTGAAGCTGTGGCCCTCGGCGTCGATGGCCTTTTCCAGGCCGCGGGCGAAGGCTGGGGTGACCCGCACGCCGTCCTTCTTGACTGTGAGGCTGAAGACGTCATTCGGCTCGGCTGGCAGGTCGATGGCGATCCGGGCGAGGCTGAGGTGGCCCTCGGCGCTGCGCGTCTCATTCCAGCTACCGGCCTGGACGAGCCGGTCGTGCCGGTAGATGTAGAAGCCTTGCCGCTCGGCGAGCGGTCCGATGCCGCGGAAGCTGACCAGTGGGGACTTGGGCGGCCATATGTGCGCGGTGAGTGTGACGTCGCCGATGCCTTCCACGGGCGCGGCGTACTCGCGGGGATAGCCCGCACGGCCGGGTATCCGGTATCCGAAGGGATCGATGGGCTCGACGCCGCGGTGGTCCAGTACTTCCCTGGTCCGGACGTCCTCGACAGCGATGTCGACGTGGAAATCCTCGCGCGCGAGGAATCGGTGGAGATAGAGACCCAGGTGGGTCTCCAGCTTCTCGATAGTGTCGTTGAGGTAGCGGTCGGCCTGGCCCGCGGTGATCGTTTCAAAGGCGCGGACCTGATCCCAGCGCACGATGGTGCCGTTCCAGCCAATGACGCCGTCGTAGCGGTCGACGAGATCCTGGCAGTACGTTGGCTCGACGATGTCGCAGCTGAAGTCAGCCTTCGCACGGGCGGTCAGCCAGCGGCGGCCCGCCGACGGGCTGATTTTAGTGCGGCTGATCACGGTGAGCGCGTCGGCGTGGGAAAGGGAGGCGGCTTTCAGGCCCGCACCGAAGTGGCCGAGGGCAGTGTCCGTGTAGCCTTCGCGGCCGCCAACGGTCATCGCGGTGTCGAGAGTCGCGTCGTTCATGCCGTGGCCGTCGTCGATGACCAGCAGGCTGACCAGCCTGTCGGCGTCACGGAGAAAGCTGACGACGACGTTGCGTGCGCCTGCGTCAATGGAGTTGTCGACTAGGTCGGCGATGGCCGCCTCGAAGCCATAGCCCTGGTGGGTCAGCGATTCGACGGAGCGCGGTGCGGGTGGCAGCCGCTTACTGCCGCTCGTCGGTACATCGAACTGCCAGTCAGCGGACTGCTGGTAGGGCATGGAATTCCTTGGGCGCATACGGGGCATGACCGCGACTGCAGTCGCGGTCATGCCAGGTCAACCTTTTGATTCTGACCGTAGCGCAGCGGCTACGTACAGAGGAGTCAGGCCCGAATACGCGGGGATATTCGGCCTGAAAGAGCGGGCAGGAACTCCCGACGGTTTGGTCAGGTGCGTGATCTCGGGTGAGTAATGCGACCGCCATCAGGCGCTGCCGTCACCGCCGTGGCACTCCCCGTACGCCACCCCCGACCCACACCAACACCCAGCCCCCCGCTCCGGCGGCCACCCCACCGCCCGCCCCCGCGCAGCCAACGTCGTCGCGTACTGCGGCAACAGCGACGGATCGTCCGGGGAAGCGCCCTCCGAAGCCGCGAAGGCTTCGTAGGACGGGACCGTTCCCGTCACGATGCCCAAGTTGGGGGTGCCGGACGCGGCGAGTTCCCGCAGGGAGGACTCTATGGTCGCCAAGTGGGCCTCGTGGGACGGGTATTCGGCCGACAGGGACGGGTACGCCGCCAGGAGTTCGGTGAGTTCTGTCGACGGCCAGTGGAGGACCGCCACCGGGAACGGGCGGGAGAGGGCCTCGCGGTAGGAGCCCAACTCTGCCTGGAGGCGGGTGATTTCGGCTCGGAGTTCGTCCGGGTTCTCCGAGCCCAGGGCCCAGATCCGCTTCGGGTCGTGGAGTTCGTCCAGGGGGACCGGCGTGCGGCCCGCCGCCGCTGCGCGCGAGCGGTGGACGCGGTCCGCCAGGGCGTCCCACGCGTCGTGGGCCTCGCCCAGGAGGCGGCGTACGCGGTGGCGGCCGAAGAGGAGCGGGTGGGCGGGGTACGGGGGTTCGCCGCCGTCGCCCACGGCGGCCTCGCCCGCCGGCAGCAACCGCCCCAACCCCTGCGTGAACGTCTCGTGCGCCTGGTCCAGCTCGTCGTGGGCCTCCAGGGCCTCCGCCACGATCACCCACGGCGCCGCGTCCGCCGGTGCCGTGCCGCGGACTCCCTCGATGATCGCCCTGGCCTCCGCCTCGTGGCCGTACTCCCAGAGGTTCGCGGCCTTCAGGGCGCGGATCAGGGTCGGGTTCTCCGGCGGGTGCGGGGCCGAGGGTGAGATCAGGCGGTCGTAGAGCGTCGTCGCGCGGTCGCGGGCGTCGGCCAGCTCCAAGTGGGCCGCGGCCTGCAGCAGCAGGTGTTCCGCGTCCTCCGGGTAGAGGCCCGCGGTGCGCTCCAGGCGCTCCGCTTCGGCGATGTGGTCGACGTGGTCGGCAGGCGTGTCGGGGCGCATGGGTGACACCGTACTGCCGTTCCCGGGGTGGGGTGTATGGCGTGCAGCGCGGTCGCGTCGGCGCGGGTCCGGTCTGGGTCTGCGTCTGAGGCGCGCGTCTGGCCTGGGACTGGTCCCCGGGTCTGGTCCGGGTCTGGTGCGGGTCTGGTCTGTTGAGGGCTCTGCCCTTATCTTGCGGGCCTCTGCTGGAGGTGGTGGTCCGGTGTCTCGTGTACGGGGGCACGTTCCCGTTGTCGTTCATGGGCTGCGCTCCGCCCGGCGGCGGCCCGTCGTCCGTGCCCTCTGGTACGCCGCCGAACTCACCCTCACCCTCGGCCTCGTCCTGCTCCTCCTCGTCGTCCATCAGCTCTGGTGGACCAACCGCCAGGCCCGCGCCGCCGCCGAGGAGAAGGTCGACACCCTGGAGCGGGAGTGGGGAGAGGGGGAGGGTGAGGGGGAGGGGAGCGGCCAGGGCTCTTCGTCCGGTGGTGGCGGGGCCGGTGCCGTCGGCGACAGCGGGTCCGGCCATGGTGACACCGGCGCCCCCCAGCCCCGGCGCACCCCCGGCCAACGCCCCGCCCAAGGCGCCCCCGCCAGACCCCCTACAGACCACGCCTACGCAGTCCTCCGCATCCCCCGCCTCGGCCTCCGCGCCCCCATCGCCGAAGGCGTCGCCAAGGGCGGGGTGCTCAACAAGGGGTACGTCGGCCACTACCCCCGCACCGCCCAGCCCGGCCGCCCCGGCAACTTCGCGCTTGCCGGGCACCGGAACACGCACGGCGAGCCGTTCCGGTACATCAACCGGCTGCGCCCCGGCGACCGGCTCACCGTCGGGACCCGGGACGCCGTCTACACGTACACCGTCGACAAGACCCTCGACCGGACCTCCCCGCGCGACGGCGGCGTCATCGCGCCCGTGCCGCGCAGCGCCGTCCGACCGGGGCACGGGTACGACCAGGCCGGGTACTACCTCACCCTCACCACCTGCACCCCGGAGTACACCTCCAAGTACCGGCTCGTGGTGTGGGGGAAGCTGACGTCCATGCGGCCCCGCTGAGCGGCCCGGCTAGGCTGCTGCCCCGTGATCAAGCGCCGCCCCCACCTCCTGTGGCTCCTCGTGCCCTTCGTGCTGTACGTGGGGGCGTTGCCCTTCGTCAACCGCGTACGGCCCCTCGTCCTCGGGCTGCCCTTCCTGTTCGCGTGGCTGCTCGCGGCCACGCTTCTCACGCCCATCACCGTCTGGCTCGCCTACCGCGGTGACCAGAAGCAGCGGCGGGCCTCATGAACGCCAACGCCACCGTCGCCACCACCATCTTCGCCGTCTTCATGGTCGCCACCGTCGGCCTCGGGCTGCTCGCCGTACGGGGGAGGAAGGGAGGGGCCCGGGAGAGCTCCCCGAAGGGCGCGCTCGCCGAGTGGTCCGTGGGCGGGCGGTCCCTCGGGACCGTGCTCATCTGGGTGCTGATGGCGGGCGAGGGCTACACCAGTTTCAGCTATCTGGGTGCCGCGGGCTGGGGGTACAACTACGGCGCGCCCGTCCTCTACGTCGTCGCCTACATGTCGTGCGGGTACGCGGTGGGGTACGTCGTAGGCCCAATGCTCTGGGCCTACGCCCGCCGCCACGGGCTCGTCGGCATCACCGACATGGTGGCCCACCGCTACGGCCGCCCCTGGCTCGGCGCGGGAGTCGCCGTGCTCGTGACCGTCTTCCTGCTGCCGTACATCCAGTTGCAGATCACGGGCATGGGCGTCGTCGTCTCGACGATCTCGTACGGCGCCATCAGCCTCAACTGGGCCTATTTCATCGGCTTCGCCGTCACCACGGGGTTCGTCGTCGTGAGCGGGCTGCGCGGCAGCGCCTGGGTGTCGGTCCTGAAGGACGTCCTCGTGATCGGCACGCTCGCCTTCCTCGTCGTGTACGTGCCGCTGCACTACTTCGACGGGTACGGGGACTTCCTCGACCGGGTCGTGCGGGAGAAGGGGGAGTGGCTGACGCTGCCCGGCAGCGGCGGCAGCCCGTACGGCGGGGCCTGGTTCGCGACCACGACCTTCCTCAACGCCCTCACGGTCTGCATTTTCCCGACCACCGTCGCCGGGTACCTCGGCGCCCGCAGCGCCGACGGCCTGCGCCGCAACGCCGTCCTGCTGCCCGCCTACAACATCCTGCTGTTCGTCCCCATGCTGCTCGGCATGGCCGCCCTGTTCGTGGTGCCGGGGCTCACCGGGGCCGGGTCGAACCTGGCGCTGTTCAAGCTGGTCGTGGACTCCCTGCCCGCCTGGGTCGTCGGCCTCGTCGGAGTCGCCGCCGCGCTGTCGTCCATCGTGCCGATGGCCGTGTTCATGCTGGTCATCGGCACGATGTGGGGCAGGAGTGTGCTGTCGCTGCTGCCGCGGTGGGGCGAGCCCGCGCGGCAGAAGCGGGCCTCGCAGGCGGTGGTCGTGGCGGCGGGCGCGGTCGCGCTCGTCATGACGTACACCGCGCCCAACACCCTCGTACGGCTCTCCCTCATCTCGTACGAGGGGATGGCGCAGCTCGTCCCGATGCTGCTGCTCGGCCTGGTGTGGCGGAAGCTGAGCCTGGCGGGGGCCGTGAGCGGGCTCGTGGTGGGGGTGGCGATCGTGTGCGGGCTCGTCTTCACCGAGCACGACCCGGTGTTCGGCGTGAACGCGGGGATCCTCGCGCTCGTGGCCAATCTGGCGGTGGCGCTCGCCGTTTCGTACGCCGGGCCCGCCGACCGGGACAGCCGGCCGGACGCGGACGTGCTCGCGCGGGACCCGATCGAGGCCGAGGCCGAGGCCGAGGGCGGGGATGTCAGCGCGGCGTCCGGCGCGGCTCCCGCGGCAGTACGACGCTAGCCCGGCGTCCCGCGCCGCTCCCGCAGCAGTACGACACTGACCGCCGCGAGCACGGCGAGCCCCGCCGCCACCACCAGCGCCACGTCCGCGCCGTGCGCGAGGTCGCCCGGTGCCGAGCCCGACGCCGTCGCCACCGCGATCATCAGGGCCACGCCCGCCGCCGAACCGATGTAGCGCGCCGTGTTGTTGGCGCCCGAGCCCATCGCGGCCCGCTCGGCCGGCACGGACTCGACCGCGAGCCGGGGCAGGGCCGCGTTCAGCAGGCCGCTGCCCACGCCCGAGAGGAACAGGCCGGGCAGCAGGCGGGTCCAGGAGTCCGCGGCCACCGCGCCGAGCATCGTCAGGAGGGCGACGGCGTGCAGGCCGAAGCCGACGGCCAGTTGGTGCCGCGCGGAGACCTTGCCCGCGAGGCGCCTGGCCTGGAGGGCGACCACCAGGGAGATGCCGGCCCAGTACGCGAACAGCCAGGCCGCGCCCATCGCGGACATGCCGTCGGCCTGCTGCAGAAGCGTCGGCAGGTAGCTGAAGAGCCCGATGACGGAGAAGCCGGTGAACAGGCCGCCCGCGGTCGCCGCGAGGAACGGCGGGCGGCGCAGCAGGCCGAGGTCCAGCATGGGCGTGGCCGAGCGGCGCTCCACGTACGCGAAGGCGCCGGTCAGGAGCACGGCGAGCAGGAGCAGCGCGCCGACGGGCGCGCGCAGCCAGCCGTCGCGGCCCAGCGTGAGCGCGGCGAGCAGCGCCACCAGCGCGAGGCCGAAGGTCAGCGCGCCCGCCAGGTCCGGGCGCCCGTCGCGCGGCGCGCGGGACTCGGTGAGGGCGCGCGGGGACAGGGCGGCGACGGCGAGCCCGAGCAGGCCGAGCGCCAGGTACGGCAGCCGCCAGTTCGCGAGGGTCGCGAGGCTCCCCGCGAACGGCGAGGCCACCGCGATGCCGCCGCTGACGCACGCGCCCCACACGCCCATCGCGCGGATCCGCCCGGGCCCCGCCGGGTACGCGTGCGCGATCAGGCCGAGGCTGCTGGCGAGGATCGCCGCGCTCGCCGCGCCCTGGGCGACGCGCGTGAGCGTGAAGACGAGGGTGGAGTCCGCGAGCGCGCCGAGCGCCGTGGTGAGGCCGAGCGCGACGATCCCGGAGAGGAAGACCCGCCGTCGCCCGTAGTCGTCGGCGAGGCTGCCCGCGACCAGGAGCAGGGCGGCGAGGCCGAGCGGGGCGCCGTTCAGGAGCCAGGCCTGGGCGGAGAGCGGGGTGCCGAGGGCGGCCGCCGTGTCGGAGAGCGTGACCATCGGGGCGCTGTACGTCATCAGCGTCAGGGCGGTCGCGGCGCCGGTGACGGCGAGGGTCGCGGCGGGGCGGCCTCCGGCCCGGGGAGCGGGATGGCCTCCGGCCCGGTGGGCGGGGTGGCCTCCGGCCCGGTGGGTGGGAAGCGTTGACGAGGAGTTAAGTTCATTCATTGAACCTGTTGGCATGCGGACGACCGTAGCATTTGAAGTTCAATGAATGAACCTCATCTCGGTAAAGTGGCTACAGTGGGGGCCATGGCTCTCGGCAAGGACTACGCGGCGCAGCAGTGCTCCGTCGCCCGCGCACTGGAGGTCGTCGGCGAGCGCTGGACGCTGCTCGTCGTCCGTGACGCGCTCTACGGCGTGCGGCGGTACAACGACTTCCTCGTCCACCTCGGCATCCCCCGCGCGGTCCTCGCCGCCCGGCTGCAGACGCTTGTCGACGCGGGCGTCCTGGAGAAGCGGCCCTGCGCGGACGCCCCCCGGCGCCACGAGTACGTGGTGACCGAGCGCGGCCGCGCCCTGTGGCCCACGGTGCGCGCGCTCGCCGCCTGGGGGCGCGACACCTTCGCCGACGGCGTGCCGCTGCGCTACTACCGGCACGCCCAGTGCGGTACGGAGGTCGGCCTCGCGGGGGAGTGCCCGGCGTGCGGACTCCTCGTACCGCTGGAGGACGTGGAGGTGCTGCCCGGCCCCGGGCTCGATATGGACCCGGCCGATCCGGTCAGCCGGGCGCTGCTCGGGCCCCGCAGGCTCCTTCAGCCGCTCCGGCTCGATCCTGTATAAACGGCAGCAGCACATTCGTACGCATACGGCGTACACGTACAAGGACCATGGCAGGAGGTGGTGGTGACGTGAGCGGGAACCCGGTCAAGAACATGATCGGCAAGTGGACCGCCGCGCTGCGCCCCGCCGCCCTGTTCCTCTTCCTCCTCGTCGAGACCGTCCTCGCCGACACGGGCAGCCTCTCCGCCGCCGTCGCGTTCGCCGCGACCGCCGCCGCGGGCTCCGCCCTCGCCCTGTGCTCGCTGCTGTCCGCGCGCTGCGCGCCCGCCGTGCCGCGCACCCGCGTGCGGACCGCCATCCGCGACCGTGAGCAGCGCACCGCGTTCCTGCCGCAGCGCGATCCCGACGCCCGTGGGCGCACCCGCCCGCGAGCACCCGGCCGTCCCCTCCTGACGGCCGCGTAGGGACTCTCAGCAGCTCCGTTCTCTGACCCCGCGCGGGTCGTCATGCCGCCCCCCACGCCTCCGTTGAGGCATTCCCGGCACGACGAGACCCCCGGAGGGCTCACCCATGTCCGTCTTCGCCAGCCTGGTCGCCGACCTCGCCGACCTGCTCGCGCCGCTCTTCCACGGCGCCGCGATGGCCGCCGCCATCGTCCTGGTCACCGCCTGCGTACGCCTCCTCGTCCACCCCCTGTCGCGGGCCGCCGCCCGCGGCCAGAAGGCCCGCGCCAAGCTCTCGCCGCAGATCGCCGAGCTGCGCAAGAAGCACGCCAAGAACCCGGAGAAGTTCCAGAAGGCGCTCATGGAGCTGCACCGCAAGGAGCAGGTGTCCCCGCTGTCCGGCTGCCTGCCAGGCCTCTTCCAGCTGCCCGCCTTCTTCCTGCTCTACCACCTGTTCTCCAGCTCGAGCATCGGCGGCAAGGCCAACGAACTCCTCGACCACAAGCTGTTCGCGGCACCGCTCGGCGGACGCTGGGCGGACGCGCTCGGCGACGGCGGCCCCTTCGGCGCCGCCGGGCTGCTCTACCTCGCGCTCTTCGCCCTCGTCGCCGCCGTCGCGACCTTCAACTACCGGCGTACGAAGCGGCAGATGGCGGGGTCCGCCCTGCCGACGGGGGACGCGCAGGCGCCCGGCGCGAACGCCATGGCCGCCATGACCAAGTACATGCCGTTCATGTCCTTCATGACCCTCTTCACGGTGGCCGTGGTGCCGCTGGCGGCCGCGCTGTACGTCGTGACCAGTACGACATGGAGCGCGGTGGAGCGGGCCGTGCTGTACCGGGACATGCCGACCGGGGCCGGTGCGGTGGGGACCGCCGCCGCGATGTGACGGTCCCCGACGACGCGATGTGACGGTCCAGTACGTGAACGGGGTCTTGCGGAGCGGACGTCCAGCTTGGAGGATCGGCCAAACCTCCGATGGCCGCACCCCGTCGGAGCACCTCCGAACCGGCCGGGCCCCAGCTCGACCAGAGGGAGTCAGACCATGAAGCTGCTGCGAGTCGGTACGGCGGGCGCCGAGCGCCCGGCGCTGCTCGACGCCGGGGGCACCCTGCGCGACCTGTCCGGCACGGTCACCGACATCGACGGCGCGCTGCTCGCCGACGACACCGCGCTCGGCCGCGTCCGCGCCGCCGCCGACGCGGGCACCCTGCCCGCCCTGGACCCGGCCGGGCTGCGCGTTGGGCCGCCGCTCGCCCGGATCGGCAAGGTCGTGTGCATCGGCCTGAACTACCACGACCACGCGGCCGAGACCGGCGCCGAGCCGCCCGCCGAGCCCGTCGTGTTCTTCAAGGCGGCGGACACCGTGGTCGGGCCGAACGACACCGTGCTCGTGCCGCGCGGCTCGGTGAAGACCGACTGGGAGGTCGAGCTCGCCGTCGTCATCGGGCGCACCGCGCGCTACCTGGAGTCGCACGAGGAGGCGCTCGCGCACGTCGCGGGGTACGCGGTCGCGCACGACGTCTCCGAGCGCGAGTTCCAGATCGAGCGCGGCGGCACCTGGGACAAGGGCAAGAACTGCGAGACGTTCAACCCGCTCGGCCCCTGGCTCGTGACGGCCGACGAGGTGCCGGACCCGCAGGCGCTCGGCCTGAGGCTGTGGGTCAACGGCGAGCTGAAGCAGGACGGCACGACGGACCGGCAGATCTTCCCGGTCGCGGAAGTGGTGCGCTACGTAAGCCAGTTCATGACGCTGTACCCGGGCGACGTGATCAACACCGGTACGCCGGCGGGGGTCGCCCTCGGGCAGCCCGAGCCGAAGCCGTTCCTGCGGGCCGGGGACGTGGTGGAGCTGGAGATCGACGGGCTCGGGCGGCAGCGGCAGGAGCTGAAGGGGGCCTGACGCCCCCCGATGGGGGAGGCGGTGAGCGTGTCGCCCGCTACTTTTGTCTGAATTACGCATATTTCCGTGTATGCGAAGAAAACGTTCAGCGTATGTGGCGGCGGCTGTCACCGTCGCGGCCGCCGCCGTCGTCGGCGGTCTGGCCGGGCCGGGGGTCGCCGACCCGCTGCCCGGCGGCCTCGGCCCCTGCAAGGGAACGGCCTGCCCGGAGACGTACCCGGAAACGAACAACGGCCCCGTGACGGGCCGCGACGAGAACATCAACGTGTTCGTCGGCGAGAACATGCTGGTGCGCGAGGCCGCCGCGGAGGCCGAGGGCAAGGTCGTCGTGCTCGGCGACTTCGACATGAACAAGCGCGCCGGGGCCTCCCAGGTCTACAACGTGGGCGTGGCCGGCGTCGGCTCCCGGGTGCCGCCGCCCAACGGCTCCGACTTCCTCACCGCGGGCGGCGACCTGAGAGTCGCCGCCGGGCAGCGGCTGCTCGCGGAGGAGGGCTCGGTCTCCGGAGTCGTACGGTACGGGGACATGCTCACCGGCACGGTCAGGCCGCCCGCGGTCCACGACCCGGACGCGGCCGACGCGTACGCCACCCTGCCCGACCGGCTGACGGCCGCCAGCCAGTGCTACGCGTACGACAACGGGTCGCCCCGCGAGGTCACGGGCTCGGCGGTCAACAACGGCAGCGAGACCGTGTTCACCGGCGACGGCACGTCCGAGATCCAGGTCTTCAACGTCGACTTCGACATGGTCAGCAGGAGCGGCGGCGACCAGGGCATCGTGTTCCGGAACATCCCGGCCGGCGCCACCGTGCTCGTGAACCTCTTCGGCGACGCCCGCACGGTCCGCACCTACAGCGGATCGCTGCCGGGCGGCCTGCGCGAGCGGCTCCTGTGGAACGTGCCCGACGCGAGCTCCGTGCGGTTCGCGGGCAGCGGGCAGTTCCAGGGGAGCGTGCTCGTGGGGTCGCCGGGGAGCGCGACGACGGTGACGCTGCCCGGCATGAACGGCCGCTTCTTCACGGTGGGTTCGCTCACCCACACCTCGCTGGTGGGCGGCGGCCAGGAGATCCACGCGTACCCGTTCAACGGCGACCTGCCGTCGTGCGCGTCACCGTCCCCCACGCCGACGGTGTCTCCAACGGAGTCCCCGGACCCGTCTCCGGACCCGTCGGACAGCGACGATCCCGAGCCTTCTCCGGACCCGTCGGACAGCGACGATCCCGAGCCTTCTCCGGACCCGTCGGACAGCGACGGCCCGGACCCGTCCCCCGACCCGGACCCGGACCCGTCGGACAGCGATGGTCCTGAGCCGTCCCCGGACCCGGACCCGTCTGACAGCGACGGCCCCGAGCCGTCCCCGGACCCGTCCGACAGTGACGATCCTTGGCCCGACCCGGACCCGGACCCGGATCCTTCCGACAGTGACGACCCGTGGCCCGACCCCGACCCGGACCCGTCCGACAGCGACGACCCCTGGCCGAGCCCGGAGCCGTCCAAGTCGTCCGCGCATCCGCATCCGCATCCGCATCCGCACCCGTCCAAGACCCACCACGGCGGTCACCACGACGGTCACCACGACGAGATGGCCGACACGGGCTCGGACACCTCGTCGGGTGAGCTCGCCCTCGTGGGGGCGATCGCCGCGGCCCTCGTCGGCACGGGTGTCGGGTTCGTGGTGATGATGCGCCGCCGCGCCGAGGACCAGTCCGACTGAGCGGATCCGCAGTCGGTGTCAGGACGCGGTGAACCGCTCCAGGGCCGCCACCACCAGCGCGTGATCCGCGACCTGGGGGAGGCCCGAGACGACCACCGTGCCGATGACGCCCGCGCCCTCGACCGCGATCGGGAACGCGCCGCCGTGCGCCGCGTACCGGTCGGGGTCGAGGCGCGAGGACTCCTCGAACGTGCTGCCCTTGGCCCGGAACCGGCTGCCCACCAGGTACGACGAGCAGCCGTACCGCTCGACGACGCGGCGTTTGCGGTCGATCCACGCGTCGTTGTCGGGCGTCGAGCCGGGCAGCGCGGCGTGGAAGAGCTGCTGGCCGCCGCGCCGGATGTCGACGGCGACTGGCGCCGCGCGCTCGCGCGCCATCTCCACGAGGAGACAGCCGAGCGCCCACGCGTCCTCGTACGTGAAGTGAGGGAGCGTCAGACGGCGCTCCTGCTCCTCCAGTTCGGAGATGGAGGGGGCGGCGGGTGCCGCCGGGGCGGTGACGGCTGCCTGCTCGGCGGGGGCCGTCTGCTGTGCGGGCTGCTCTGCCGTCTGCTCTGCGGGCCCCGCGCTCACAGTGTCACCGCCACGCCTTCGTCGGCCGAGCGGCGCGCGGCCTCGATCACGTCGAGCGCCGCGGCGGCCTCGTGCGCGGTGACGGGGTTGGCGCCCTCGCCGCGCAGGGCGGCGGCCACGGCGGCGTAGTACGCGGGATAGTCGCCGGGGAGGGTGGGCTCGGGGCGGCCGCCGCCGGTCAGCGGGGACTCGCCGGCGCCGACGCGGCCCCACAGCGCCTCGGGCTCCACGCCCCACGGTCCTTCGTCCGTGGGCCGCTTGCCCTCGCGCAGCGCGGCCTCCTGCGGGTCGAGGCCGTACTTCACATAGCCCGCGGACGAGCCGAGCGCGCGGAAACGCGGGCCGAGCTGCGCGGTCGTCGCGCTCACGTACAGGTGCGAGCGGACGCCGCCTGCGTGCGTGACGGCGATGAACGTGTCGTCGTCGGCCTGCGCGCCGGGGCGGCGGACGTCCGCCTCCGCGTACACCCGCACCGCCGGGCCGAAGAGGACCAGGGCCTGGTCGACCACATGGCTCCCCAGGTCGTACAGCAGGCCGCCGATCTCCTCGGGGTCGCCGGACTCGCGCCAGCCGCCCTTGGGCTGCGGGCGCCAGCGTTCGAAGCGGGACTCGAAGCGCCATACGTCGCCGAGCTCGCCGTCGGCGACGAGCCTCTGCAGCGTACGGAAGTCGTTGTCCCAGCGGCGGTTCTGGAACACGGAGAGGAGCAGGCCGCGCTCGTCCGCGAGGGCGGCGAGCTCGCGGGCCTCGGCGGCGGTGCCCGCCAGCGGCTTGTCCACGACCACCGGCAGGCCCGCCTTGAGCGCGGCGGTCGCGAGCGGTACGTGCGTCTTGTTCGGGGACGCGACGACGATCAGGTCGAGCTCGTCCGCGCGGGCCCACAGCTCGTCGGCGTCGGCCGCGCAGCGCAGGCCGTCGCCGAACTCGGCGCGGGCCTGGGCCTGCCGCTCGGTGTTCGACGTGACGACCGTGTCCAGGGTCAGGCCCCCGGTGGCGGCGATCAGGGGGGCGTGGAAGACGGAGCCCGCGAGGCCGTAGCCGATCAGGCCCACGCGGAGGTCGTTCTTGCCTTCAGTCATGCTCTCTACTTTGGCAACGGTGTTGCCAAAGTGCAAGCGGTGGCGACAATGGGGGTGTGAACAGGGAGAACAGGCCGGGGGCCGGGGTGAATCTGCCGGGGTTGCGTGGGCACAATGCGGCGCTGGTGCTCGATCTTCTGCGGGGCGCCGGGGGCGCGGGGGTCGGGCGGCCTGAGCTTGCCGAGCGGACTGGGCTTACGCCGCAGGCCGTCAGCAAGATTGTTGCGCGGCTGCGCGGGGACGGGTTGGTGGCCGACGCGGGGCGTCGGGCTTCCACTGGGGGGAAGCCCCAGACGCTGCTTCGGCTTGTCCCTGATGCGGGGTACGCGGTGGGGGTGCACCTGGACCGGGACGCTTTGGTTGCCGTTCTGGTCGACCTGTCGGGGGTCGTCGTCGCCGAGCGGCGGGCTTCGCTGGACTTCGCGGCCGGGGTCGACGCCGTCGTGGAGGCTGCTGTGGGGGCGGTGACCCTGCTGGTCGGGGCACCTTTGGCTGGTGTTGCAGCAGGGGCGCCCGGCACCGGGGGCTGTGCCCACCCGTTCCGCCGTGCGGAACGCCTGCCCACAGCGGTGAGCGGGGATGTCGGCGGGGCGTCGCCCGCAGCGGGGGCGGGGGCGGAAGCGGGGGCCGCAGGTGGGACGCCACTAGCGGGAGCGGGAGCGGTCGGCGGGGCGTCGCCCGCAGGGGGAGCAGGAGTGGTCGGTGGGGTGCCTGTGGCGGGGGCTGCTGTTCTCGGCGTAGGCGTCGCCCTGCCCGGGCCGCTTGACCATGAGGCCGGGGTGTTGCATCGCGTTACTGGGTTTCCGGAGTGGGACGGGTACCCCCTGCGGGACGCCCTCGCCTCGCGGCTCGGGTTGCCCGTTGCCGTGGACAAGGACACCAATGCTGCCGCGCTCGGGCTTGCGCTCGGTGGGGCCGCGGAGTCGTTTGCGTATCTGCATCTTGGGACCGGGCTCGGGGCGGGGCTCGTGCTCGGCGGTGGGCTGTATCGCGGGGCCCGTACCGGGGCCGGGGAGTTCGGGCATCAGGTGCTGCAACTGGACGGGCCGCCGTGCGAGTGCGGTGATCGCGGGTGCGTCGAGGCGCTGTGCCTGGCCGCCGTCGCGCGGGGCGACCTCGACGAGGCCGCGCGCGTGCTCGGCACCGCCGCCGGGAACCTGGTCGCGCTGCTCGACATCGACCTCGTCCTGCTCGGCGGGCGGACCGTCGCCGCCGCCGAGGACCTGTTCGTACGCGGCGTCGGGGCCGTCGTCGCCGAGCGCGCCCGGCGCGAGGGCGCCCGCGCGGCCGTCGGCGTCGCGGTCGCGCCCGGCGGGGAGCGGGTGGTCGCGGAAGGTGCCGCGCAGCTGGTCCTCGCCCCGCTGTTCGGCCGCGCGAGCGTCGCCTTTCCCGCCAATCGGACTTGACGAAGAGTCGGAAGAATCGGCTGTTAGGGGGGAATCGGCCAGCCGAACGGGTCCCTGGGGGCGGCGAGCCCTGTGCGGGGTCGCGCGCGCGTGGCAGGGTCTGGGCCGCGACCCGTTGCTTCCCGGCCCCGCGCCGAGAACCCCAACGGGCCTTGTCCCGCCGTCAGTTCGGCCGTACGGGGTGGAGCAACACCTCCGGCCGGCCGCCAGCAAGGGCCCTCCATGCGACTTCGCAGTTCTCTCGCGGCAGGCGTCGCCGTCGCCGCCACCGTCACCCTCGCGCCCGCCGTGGCCGGGGTGCCGGCGGCCGCGGGCGACCGGCCGGGCGAGAGCGGGCCCGCCGCCCTCCGGCCCACCTGCGCCACCGCCGCGGGCGACGACTTCCCGATCGGTACGCGCATCAGCGGCGGCCCCGCCACCTACGAGCCGGGCGGCGGCTTCCGGCGCTGGTCGCTGGAGTTGACCAACACCACGGGCGAGACCTGCGGCAACGTCCACCCCGTCGTCGTACTCGTCGACGGCAGGAAGGCGCTGCGGCCCCGCCAGATCCTGCTGGAGTTCGACGACGGGGAGCGGCGGCGGCCGGTGCGGTTCGAGCGGACGGACCGGGACGAGCACGTCGGCGTCCTCGGCGACGGGGGCGGTGGCGGTGCGACGGGCGGAGCCCACGGCGGCGACGCGGCCGATGGTGCCCACGAGTCCGGCGCCCCCCACGACCCCGCCGCCTTCCCCGGCTTCACCATCGCCCCCGGCCGCACCGTCACCGTCGGCCTCCGCCTCGCCTTCACCTCCGACACCGCGCCCGACCGGGTCGTGGCGAGCGCCGCCGTCGTGCGGCGCCGTGACGGCGACGGGGACTGGGTGGGCGCGTCCAACGACTACGCGTTCGACATCGTCGAGGCGGGCGGGCCCACCGGTCCGTCCGCCGGCGAACTCGCGAAGACCGGCCCGGGGCGACTGCCCGGGCTCGGGGCCACCGCCGCCGTCTTCCTCCTCGGCGGCACGGCCCTTGTGGTGGGATCTCGGCGCCTTCGGGCCAGAAGGAGCTGAACCAGCCGGTCCCGCCCATCCGGAAAGGCCGAGTCCGTGCCGCCACCAGCCGAAGCAAGTCCGGCGGCACGGGCCCGGCCTTCCCCGTACCGGCAGCTCGTACGGGGTCCCGACGTGCGAACATCGGGCCCGTGGACAACCCCAACGCCGCCCCGCCCGACCACCTGCGCGACCAGGCCCCCGGAGCCCCGATCCGCTCCGGCATCCCCGAGCACGGGCGCATCCCGAAGTACTACGCCGTCAAGGCCCGCATCGCGGAGCTGATCGACGAGCTGGGCGACGGGCAGACCCTGCCGACCGAGCGGGACCTGGCCGAGCGGTACGAGGTCGCGCGCGAGACCGTGCGGCAGGCGCTGCGGGAACTGCTCCTCGAAGGGCGGCTGCGCCGCCAGGGCCGCGGCACCGTCGTCGCCGGGCCCAAGCTGGAGCAGCCCCTGTCGCTCGCCAGCTACACCGAGGGTGTCCGCAGGCAGGGCCGCACCCCGGGCCGCAATCTCATCTCGCTCGACCGCTTCCCCTGCACGGCCGCGCTCGCCGCCGACATAGGGGTCCCGGTCGGTGAGCCCGTCTGGCACATGGAGCGCGTGCTGCTCGCGGACGACGAGCGGGTGGGCCTGGAGTCCACGTACGTGTCCGTGGAGCGGGTGCCGCGCCTGGACCGGGACTTCGAGCCCGACTCGTCCTTCTACGCCTACCTGCGCGAACGGCTCGGCATCTCCTTCGGCGACGCCGACGAGCGCATCGAGACGGTCCTCGCCACCCCGCGCGAGGCGCTGCTCATCGGGACGCCGCCCGCGCTGCCCATGCTGCTGATCCACCGCGTCTCGCGCGACACCGAGGGGCGGCCCTTGGAGCGCGTGCGCACCCTCTACCGCGGCGACCGCTTCTCCTTCACGACGCACCTGGCCGGCGAGGGCTGAACCCAGGGCTGAACCAGGGCGGCTGAACCCGCCCGAACTCCCCCTTCCCGTACGCCCGTCGACCCCTCGTGATTACGGGATGATAACGGGTCTGGGCCAAGCTTGAGCGGCCGTTCACCGTCCCGTTGCCGACCGGCCCCCGCCGGGTCACCCGTCGACAGGAGCGTTGCCGTCGTGAGAGTCATCGTCGTAGGAGCCGGCGTGGTGGGAACCATGCACGCCTGGCACGCAGTGGAGCGCGGCCACGAGGTCGTACAGATCGAGCGCGAGAGCGAGGCCCGCGGGGCGTCGCTCCGCAACTTCGGGCAGATATGGGTCAGCGGCCGCGCGGGCGGCGAGGAGCTGGACACGGCCCTGCGCGCCCGCGAGCTGTGGGAGGAGATCGGCGCCCGCGTGCCGGGCCTGGGCTTCCGCGCCAACGGCTCGCTGACCCTCGTACGGAACGAGCACGAGCGGGCCGTCGCCGAAGCCGCGCTCGGCCGCCCGGACGCCGCCGCCCGCGGCTACAAGCTGCTCGGCGCCGACGAGGCCCGCGCGCTCAACCCGGCGCTGCGCGGCGAGTTCACCGCCGCCCTGTGGTGCGAGCGCGACGCGGCGGTCGAGCCGCGCACGGCCCAACTGCGGCTCCGCGAAGCCCTGTTGGCGTCCCCGCGCTACACGTTCCTGCCGGGGCGCGAGGTCCGCGAGGTCGTCGGTGAGTGCGCGGTGCGCGACGACCACGGCGACGTGCACACCGGTGACGTCGTGGTGCTGTGCACCGGCGCCTGGCTCGGCGGCCTGGTGCGGGAACTCGCCCCCGAACTGCCCGTGCGCCGCGTCCGCCTGCAGATGATGCAGACCGACCCGCTGGGCGAGCCGCTCACCACCTCGGTCGCCGACGCCGACAGCTTCCGCTACTACCCGGCGTACAAGTCGCCGGAGTTGGACGCCCTCAACGCCGGGCAGGCCCAGGAGCCGACCGCCGCCGCCCACAAGATGCAGCTGCTCATGGTGCAGCGCGCCGACGGCGGCCTGACCATCGGCGACACCCACGAATACGAGCACCCCTTCGCCTTCGACACCCTCGAAGACCCCTACGACCACCTCACCGCGGTCGTCGAGGGCTTCCTGGGACGGCCGCTGCCGAAGATCCGGCGGCGCTGGGCGGGGGTGTACGCGCAGTGCGTCGACACCAGCCGGGTCGTCCACCGCGAGCGCGTGCGCGACGGCGTCTGGCTGGTCACCGGGCCCGGCGGGCGCGGCATGACCTGCTCGCCCGCGATCGCCGAGAAGACCGCCGACGAGCTGGGATGGTGACCGAAGTGACTGGAATGACCGACAAGCCGACTGAGAACGTACGACTTGTGGTGCTCGACATGGCCGGGACCACCGTCGCCGACGGGGGCCTGGTCGAGCAGGCCTTCTCCGCCGCCGCGCGCGAGCTCGGCGTCGAGGAGGGCTCGGCCGACCACGCCGCGAAGCTGGAGTACGTCCGCGCCACCATGGGCGAGTCGAAGATCTCCGTCTTCCGGCACCTGTTCGGCGAGGAGGCGCTCGCGCGGCAGGCGAACGTGGCCTTCGAGAAGGCGTACGGGGAGCTGGTGGACGGCGGGCGCATCGCGCCCGTCCCCGGGGCCCGCGAAGCCATCGAGGAGCTGAAGGCCGCGGGCCTGACCGTGGCGCTGAGCACCGGCTTCGCCCGCGTCACCCAGGACGCCATCCTCGACGCCCTCGGCTGGCGCGACCTCGTCGCCCTCACCCTGTGCCCCGCCGACGCGGGCGGCCGTGGGCGGCCCTACCCCGACATGGTGCTCGCCGCGTTCCTGCGCACCGGCGCCGCCGACTCCGTGCGCGAGATCGCCGTGGCCGGGGACACCGCGTACGACATGCGCAGCGGGGTGCGCGCCGGGGCCGGGGTCGTCGCCGGTGTCCTCACCGGCGCCCACGACGCGGCGGCGCTCGCGGACGCCGGGGCCACCCACGTGCTCGGCTCGGTGGCCGAACTGCCCGCGCTGCTGCGGGGCTTCGGGCGATGAGCAGCGGCATACGCTTCGAGTCCGTCTCCGTCGCGTACGGCAAGAACGTCGTGCTCGACGGCCTCGACCTCACGGTGGAGCCCGGCGAGGTCATGGCGCTGCTCGGGCCGTCCGGGTCCGGGAAGACCACCGCGCTGCGGGCCGTCGCCGGATTCGTGCGGCCCGTGTCCGGGCGGGTGTTCATCGGCGGCCGGGACGTCACCGCGCTGCCGCCGCACGGGCGCGGCATCGGCATGGTCGTCCAGCAGTACGCGCTGTTCCCGCACATGCGGGTCGAGGAGAACGTGGCCTTCGGCCTGAAGGCGCAGAAGGCCGCCAAGGCCGAGGTCCCCGGGCGGGTGGCCGACGCCTTGGAGATGACCGGGATGGCCGCGTACGCCAAGCGGTATCCCCGTGAGCTGTCCGGCGGGCAGCAGCAGCGTGTCGCCATCGCGCGGGCGTTGGCCATCCGGCCCGGTGTGCTGCTGCTCGACGAGCCGCTGTCCGCGCTCGACGCGCAGCTGCGGTCCGGGATGCTGGCCGAACTCGCCCGGCTGCACCGGGAGTTGCCCGACGTGTCGATTCTGTACGTCACCCATGACCAAGTCGAGGCGCTCACCCTCGCTGACCGGATCGCCGTGATGGATCGGGCTCGGTTGCGGGACTGCGGGACTCCGCAGGAGCTGTACCGGGCGCCGCGGACCGCGTTCACCGCCTCGTTCGTCGGCAACGCGAATCTGCTTCCGGTTTCTGTGGGGGTCGGCTCGGTTTCCCTGGGTGGGGCCGAGTTGAAGGTGGACACCGGGGAGGTGGCCGCCGGGGTTTCGGCCACGCTGTGCGTGCGGCCGCATCTGGTGGGGCTCGGGCCGGGGCCCAACTCCCTGACCGGGTCGGTCACCGAGGTGCAGTGGCGTGGGGCCACGCATCGGCTGTACGTCGATGTGAGGGGTCACGCCGTGAAGGCGGATGTCCGGGAGCTGCGGGAGCCGCCTGTTCTTGGGGGCGAGGTTACGTTGCACTTTGCGCCGGAGGACGCGGTGCTGTTGGCCGCTGGGGTGACCGATGGGTAGGCCTGCTGAGCGCTTGATTGACGGTGAACCTGGTCGTGGGGCTGTGCCCACCCGTGCCGCCCTGCGGCACGATTGCCCACAGCGGGAGCGGGAACAGGACGGCGGCCCACAGCCGGGACAGACAGGGCAGCCGGGACAGCGGGAACGGCGGGAAGAGCCGCAAAGGCGAGTTCGTGTCCCGGCGTTTGTGTGGGCGTTGCCGCCCGTCGCCCTGCTTGGGCTTGTGTTTCTTTACCCCCTCGCCCTTGTCGTGCAGCAGTCCGTGCAGCCCGACGCCGGGGGGACCTCGCTGCAGCCGTACGCCGATGTCTTCGCCTCCGAGTCGTTTCGGGAGGCGTTGGGGACGACGGTGTGGTTGGCCGTGGGGGCCACCGTCGGGTGTCTGGTGCTGGGGTTCGCGCTCGCGTTGGTCATCGCGTTCGTGCCGTTTCCGGGCGGGAAGGCCGTCGCCAAGTTCATCGACGTCTTCCTGTCCTTCCCGTCGTTCCTGATCACGCTCGCGTTGCTGTTCATCTACGGCACCAAGGGCATGGCCAACGGGTTGTGGACGGACGCGACGGGGGCGGGCGGGGACGGGCCGTTCCAGTTCCTGACCACGCCGTGGGGCGTGCTGCTCGCCGAGATCACGTACTTCACGCCGTTCGTGATGCGGCCGCTGCTCGCCGCGTTCTCCCAGATCGACACGGCACAGCTGGAGGTCGCCTCCTCGCTGGGCGCGCGGCCCCTGCGGGTCGTACGGAAGGTGATCCTGCCGGAGGCGCTGCCCGCGCTCGCCGCCGGCGGCAGCCTCGTCCTCGTCATGTGCCTGAACGAGTTCGGGATCGTCCTGTTCACCGGGGCCAAGGACGTCACGACGCTGCCGATGCTCGTCTACAGCAAGGCGATGCTGGAGTCCGACTACCCGGCGGCCTGCGTCGTCGCCGTCGTCAACATCGCGATCTCCGTGGGCCTCTACGGCCTGTACCGGGTGGTGAGCCGTCGTGCTGGTGCATAGCCGCAAGGGCAAGTGGGCGACCTGGGCGGTCTTCTTCGTCCTGTTCCTGCCGCTGTTCGCGCTGCCGCTGCTCGTGATCGTCGCGGCGTCGTTCGCCGGGCACTGGTCGGGGGCGTTCCCCTCCGACTTCACCGGCGAGCACTACTCCGCCGCCACCCGCGGCGAATCCCTCCAGGCCCTCACCACCAGCCTGCTCACCGCGCTCGGCGCCAGCCTCATCGCGCTAGCCGCGGGCACCTGGGCGGCGCTGGCCGCCGCCGGGCTGAAGCGGCACGGGGACGGCACGTCACGGCTTTCGCGGCTGTGCGGCCGGACCCTGGACACCCTGTTCATGCTGCCCGTCGCCGTGCCGTCGGTGGTCGTGGGCCTCGCGGTCCTCGTCGCCTTCAGCAAGCCGCCGATGATCCTCAACGGCACGTCCACGATCGTCGTCCTGGCGCATGCCATTCTTGTCACGGCGTTCGCCTACCAGTCGGTCTCGGCCGCCATCCTGCGTCTCGACCCGGCGTACGAGCAGGCCGCGGCGTCCCTCGGCGCCCGGCCCGCGTACGTCCTGTGGCGGGTCAAGCTGCCGCTCCTGCTGCCGTCCCTGACCGCGGCCGCGGGCCTCTGCTTCGCCCTGTCCATGGGCGAGCTGAGCGCCACGATGATGCTCTACCCGCCGGACTGGACCCCGCTCCCCGTGCGGATCTACGCGGCCACCGACCGCGGCGCCACCTTCACCGGCGCCGCCCTGGCCGTGGTCCTCATGGCGGCGACGCTGCTCGTCCTCTTCGCCGTCTCCCGGATCCGTACGAAGGCCTCCTACCGCTGACCTCCCCAACTCCCGTCCCCCTGTGTCCCGTTACGACCCGTCAGGAGTACGACACGTCATGTCCCGTCACCCCCGCGTCCCCGTCCGGGCGCTCGCCGCCGTCTCCGGCAGCCTCGTCCTCGCCGGCACCCTCACCGCCTGCGGCGGCGACTCCGCCGCCTCCGACGCCAAGGTCGTCACCGTCTACAGCGCCGACGGCCTCAAGGGCGAGAACGGCGACGGCTGGTACGACAAGGTCTTCAAGGACTTCGAGAAGAAGACCGGCATCAAGGTCAAGTACGTCGAGGGTGGCTCCGGCGAGATGGTGCAGCGCGCCGTCCGCGAGAAGTCCAACACGCAGGCCGACGTCATCATCACGCTCCCGCCCTTCATCCAGCAGGCCGACGAGAAGGGCCTGCTCAAGGCGTACGAGCCGAAGGGGTCCGAGCAGGTCGACGGCGCGAACAAGGCGCCCGACGGCAAGTGGACCTCCGTCGTGAACAACTACTTCGGGTTCATCTACAACAAGAAGGAACTGGGCGGCTCCAAGGCGCCCAAGACCTGGGACGAGCTGACCGACGGCTCGTACAAGAACAAGCTCCAGTACTCCACGCCCGGCGTCGCGGGCGACGGCACCGCCGTGCTCATCAAGGCGATGCACGACTTCGGCGGCAAGGAGCCCGCCATGAAGTACCTGGAGAAGCTCCAGTCCAACAACGTCGGCCCGTCCGCCTCCACCGGCAAGCTCGCCCCCAAGGTCGACAAGGGCGAACTGCTCGTGGCCAACGGCGACGTACAGATGAACTACGCCCAGTCCAAGGACATGCCGAACCTCGGCATCTGGTTCCCGGCGAAGGAGGGCAAGAAGCCCACCACCTTCGCGCTGCCCTACGCGGCCGGGCTGGTGAACAACGCGCCGCACGACGCCAACGCGAAGAAGTTCCTGGACTACCTGCTCAGCCAGAAGGCACAGCAGCAGGTCAGCGCGATCGGCGGCGGCTTCGCCGCGCGCAAGGACATCAAGGCCACCGACGCCAACGCCATCGCCCTCGACAAGCTCATCGACGGCGTCGAGGTCTTCGAGCCGGACTGGGACGACATCTCCGAGAACCTCACGTCGTACGTCGAGGACTGGAAGTCGGCCACCGGCAGCTGAGCACCGTCGCGCCGCCCGCCCGCCTGCTCAGACGGGCGGTAACGAGTCTGGACCAACGCCCCTGCACCGCCAGGGGCGTTGGCATGCCCGCACGCCCTTTCCCTGTCTCCTTCTCCGTTGCGACTTCCCTGGAGGAACCGTGTCCCACGGCCCGTCCCGCCGCTCGCTCCTCGTCTCCGCCGCGTCCCTCGGGGCCGCCCTCGCCGTCTCCGCCGGACCCCTCACCGCCGTCGCCCACGCCGCCGCCAAGAAGCCCAAGGTCCTGATCATCGGGCTCGACGGTGCGCTCCTGAACCGGATCAAGGACGCCGCCGCGCCCGCCCTCAAGTCCCTGATGGCGGACGGGCTCACCGCCCCCAGCGCCCTCTACGCGAACCCCCTCGCGCCCACCTCGTCCGGACCCGGCTGGTCCACCCTCCTCACCGGCGTCTGGCCCGACAAGCACAAGGTGCTCAGCAACGACTTCACCGGCCACGACCTCGCCCGCTACCCGGACTTCATGACCCGGATCGAGGCCGCGAAGCCGTCCCTGAACACGTACGCCGTCTCGTCCTGGGCGCCGATCACGGACACGATCTTCTCGCCGAAGGTCGACGCCCGGGTGTCCACGCCGTCCGCGGAGTACGACACCGGGACCACCGCGCGTGCCGTCGCCCGACTCAAGGACGCCGACCTGGACGCCGTGTTCGTACAGCTCGACAACATCGACCACGCCGGGCACAGCCACGGCGCCGCGAGCCAGGAGTACCTGGACGCCATCCGGACCGCCGACGGCCAGGTCGGCCGGATGGTGGCCGCGGTCACCTCCCGCGCCACGTACGGCGACGAGGACTGGCTGATCTTGGTCACCGCCGACCACGGGCACACCGACGCGGGCGGTCACGGAGGGTCGAGCTGGCCCGAGCGGCAGACCTTCCTCATCGCGCGCGGCGGCGGGGCGACGGCCGGGTCGGTGCGGCACGACGTGCGGATGCCCGACGTCGCCGTCAGCGCGCTCGTCCATCTCGGTGTCCCGGTCGACCCGGCCTGGGGGCTCGACGGCCGCGCGTTCCAGCAGCCGTCGCCGGACGACTTCGATGCGCTGCGGGCGGATCTGAAACCGCCCGTCGACGAGACCGGCGTCGGCGCGGGCGTCATCGGCTTCACGCACACCCCGCCGAGCGGTTGGTCCGTCGACAACACGCGGATGGGCGGCGGCGGCATGACCGAGTGGCGCGGCTGGTCCTTCACGACGGATGAATTCTGGACCAAGACCCAGCGCGACCAGCAGCGCGAACTCAACATCCGCGCGCGGAACGTCTTCGCCGTCGCCGACGGCGACGAGTGGTCCGACAAGTCCTTCACCGGCACCTTCGACTCGACGCTGATCAGCCCCGCGTACGAGGTGCGGGGCGGGGCCGCGGCGACCCTCACGTACACGACGTTCTACCGCCATGAGGCGCCGCAGAAGGGCGAAGTGCTCGTCGCGTACGACGGCGGGGCTCCGGTCGTCGTGAAGACGTACGCCGCCGACACGCCCTCCGTGGTCGAGTCCCTGCGGCTCCGGGTCCCGGCGGGCGCGCGGACCGCTCAGGTGCGGTTCCGCTACACCGGAGGCAACAACTGGTTCTGGGTGATCGACGGGGTGAAGATCAGCGCTTCGTGATTACGCTGGGGGCGCCCGGACACTGGCGTCCCGGCGCCCCCAGCAGCTTCAGTCCGCGCAGACCGCAGGAGTGCACCCCATGGCAGAGCGCAAGCCCATCGAATCGTGGCTCACCGACATGGACGGCGTGCTCATCCACGAAGGCGTGCCGATCCCCGGCGCCGACGCGTTCATCAAGAAGCTCCGCGACTCCGGCAAGCCGTTCCTGGTCCTCACGAACAACTCCATCTACACCGCACGTGACCTCCAGGCCCGGCTGACCCGCATGGGTCTCGAAGTCCCCGTCGACAACATCTGGACGTCCGCGCTCGCCACCGCGAAGTTCCTCGACGACCAGCGGCCGGGCGGTACTGCGTACGTCATCGGGGAGGCCGGTCTCACCACGGCCCTGCACGACATCGGGTACGTGCTGACTGACCACGCGCCCGATTACGTCGTCCTCGGCGAGACGCGGACGTACTCGTTCGAGGCCATGACGAAGGCTGTCCGGCTGATCAACGGCGGCGCGCGCTTCATCTGTACGAACCCCGACGAGACCGGGCCCTCGACGGAGGGGCCGCTGCCCGCCACCGGGGCCGTCGCCGCGCTCATCACCAAGGCGACCGGCAAGCAGCCGTACTTCGCCGGCAAGCCGAATCCGCTGATGATGCGGACCGGGTTGAACGCGATCGGGGCGCATTCCGAGACCAGCGCGATGATCGGTGACCGGATGGACACGGATGTCCTCGCCGGTCTTGAAGCCGGCATGGAGACCTTCCTCGTCCTCACCGGCCTCACGACCCGCGCCGACATCGACCGCCATCCGTTCCGGCCGTCCAACATCGTCGACTCGATCGCGGACCTGGTCGACCGGGTCTGACCCTGCCGGGTGGGCCCCGCGCTGCCTCCGTCCCACCGCGGGTTCCCCACCCGCCCGCCCGTAACTGTCGAACCAGCCGCACCCACCGGCCACGGGCCCCATCCCCCCGCAGGCCCCGGCCCTCGGTCAGGCTGCCTCCGCCCCCGCCCGCCCGTTGCTGTGGGACCGTCGCAACCCAGCGGGAACGTCCACGCAAGTGCCGATCAGTGTTCCTGGCCCCATCCCAACGGGCGGGCGGGGAGCACGCCGCTCGGCGGCGGGAGCGCAGCAGCGCAGGCCGTGGTTGCAGGTGGCCGGGGGCGCGTGGCCTACCGGCCACCGGCCCACCCTCCTGCGCAGCCGCGCAAGCACCACCGAGTACCCCTGGTCCGACAGTCACGGGTGGGTGGGTGGGAAACCCGCCGCGGAGCGGCGGGGCGGTTGCAGCGCGGGCGGTCGTCCCACCTGGTCCCACCCGCTCGGACGGGCGCGTCGGGGATGCGGTGGGCGGTGGGGGGCGGGAACCTGCTGGTACAGGAGGTTCACGATGTGCATACGTTTGCTCGCGGTGCGTGGCGCAGGCGGCATGGCCCTCGCGGCCGCGCTCACCGCGGCCCCCGCGCCCGCGGCCGCCCACGACCAGGATCAGGTGAAGGCCCAGGTCACCCCGGCGAACGCGACGCCGGGCGGTCAGGTGGACGTGCGGGTCACGGGCTGCGAGGGCACCACTGGGGCGGCGGGCTCCGGGGCGTTCACCCGGGACGCCGAGCTGACCGGCCGCGACGGCAAGCAGAACACCCTCTCCGGGACCACCCGCGTCAAGCGGGGCGTCTCGGGGACGTACGAGATCACCGTGACCTGCGACGGCCACCCGCACCAGGGCGTCGGCACCGTCCAGGTCACCGCGGCCCAGCAGACACCCACGGCCCCGGTACACGCCGGAGGCGGCGGCACCGCCCCCCTCACCTCGGCGGCCGCCGAGGTGGAGGAGACCGGCCCGGGCACCCGGCACGCGGTCGTCGGCCTGGTCCTCGCGGGCGTCGCGGCCGTGGCGGTGGCGCTGCGCAGCGCCCGCCGACGCCGCCCGGAGTGACGCCGTGACTCCGCGAGGAGTGCGGCCCGGGGCCCCGCGAGGAGCGAGATCCGCGGCTGCGCCAGGAGTGAAACCCGCGGCCCCGCGACGTGCGAAACCCACGCCCCCGCAAGGCATGAAGCCCGCGGCCCCGCGAGGAGCGAGATCCGCGGCTGCGCCGGGAGTGAGGCCCACGGCCCCGCGACGTGCGAAACCCACGCTCCCGCAAGGCATGAAGCCCGCGCCCCCGCGAGGAGCGATACCGTGACCGGCCCGGACCCGGACAGCGTCCCGCCCCCGCCCGCCCCCGGCGGCACCAGCCGTCTCGTCATGGGTGTCGCCTGGGCCGTCCTGCTGGTCGGCCTGTGGCTGTGGGGCAACGAGCTCACCGACGTACGCGGCGGCCTCTCCGACCCCACGACCGGCGACGTCGCCGCCGTCGGCCGCCCCGCGGGCGTCGATCTGCCGCCCGCGCGCGAGCCCCTGGCCGCGGCCCGCCCGCAGCGCGTGGACGTACCGGCCCTCGGCGTGCGGGCCCCCGTCGTCGCGCGCGGCCTGGACCCCGCGGGCGCCATCGACCCGCCGCCGTACACGCAGCCCGGCGTCGTCGGCTGGTACGGAGGCGGGGTGCGCCCCGGCGCGAAGGGCACCTCCCTGTTCGTCGGCCATGTGGACACCGAGAGCAGACCCGCCGTCTTCTACCACCTCAGCGCCCTGCGCCCGGGCGAGAAGGTGCGTGTGACCAGGGACGACGGGTCACTCGCGGAGTTCACGGTGGACGACGTGCAGGTGCTCGGCCGGGACGACTTCAGCGCGCGGAAGGCCTACGGCCCCCGCGAGGAGGGCCGGGCCGAGCTCCGCCTGATCACCTGCGGCGGCACCTTCGACCGCACCAGCCGCACCTACTCGGCCAATGTGGTCGTGTCCGCCTATCTCACCGGCGCGACCGAACCGTAGTCCGCCGTCTCGCCGGTCCCACTTGTCTCACCCGCCGCAGTCGGCGCCTGCGCGCGGACGGCCGCGCGCAGCCCGAGGCCGCCGAAGACCGCCGCGAACACCGCCCACAGCAGCACGTGCGACGCCAGCGACAGCATCCGGAAGTCCCACAGCAGGGTCGCGCTGACCGGGACCGGATCCGGGTTGTCGGGCAGCGCCCACAGCAGGACGAGGACCGCCACCGCCGTCGCGGCCGCCGCCCCCTGCCGCAGCGGCACGGGACGCGGTGCGAGACGTACGTACACCTGCCACACCAGGAACATGCCGAGTACGCCGATGACGACCGCGCCGAACCACATCTGCTGCCGGTCGCCCACCGTGCCCGCGTCCCCGACCCCGGGCGGGGCCGCCGGATAGCGCAGGGCGGGGAACAGCGAGACGGCACAGAACGCGGCCGCGCAGAACGCGAGGGCCCGCGGCCACGGGTTGCCGCGCGGATCGCGCCGGTGCACGAGGGCGTACGCGACGGCGAACAGCACGCCGATCGCGAGGCCCGCCACGACCAGCGCGACGACCAGGCCCGCGTGCTGCGTGGAGCGCGAGAACAGCTCCTCGTGGTGCTGGACGGCGCCGCCCGCGGGCTCGTGCTCGTGCGAACGGGCCTCCTCCGCGCGGATCGCCCGGTCCATCAGCGGCTCGGCGAGCAGCAGCGAGAACAGGCCCGCGGCGAGCCCGCCGAGCCCCCCGGCCGCGAGACCGCGGCCGAGCAGGGCGAGCACGGGGGAGGGGGAAGGGGACGAGGGAGGAGAGGAAGAAGTTCTGGGAGCGGTTGGGGAGTTCGTGGTCTTCGGGGAATCCGGGGACTGCGGGGACGACTTCGACATGGTGCGTGCGGCCCCGATCAGTGGCAGGGGGCACCGAAGAGGTGCCGGCCGTCGTGCGCGAACTCGTGCAGATAGTCGCCGGTCGCCGAGATCAGCGAGCCGTTGTCCATGAAGACGGCGTACAGCGCGATCAGCGCCACGATCGCCGCGGCCGCGGCGATCAGCCAGTCGCGGGTCTGGATCGTCGCGGACTGTATCGCCGTGCTGTCGCTGTGTGGTGCGCCGTGCGCAGACGTGACAGACATGCCGGTGGGCCTCCTTCTGGGGTTTCCACGCCCCATGGCAGGAGGACGACGGGTCAGTTCCTGACTTCCGTGCGCGCGTGAGCGGTTCGCGCGTACGGTCACAGTGGCGGGACCGTCCCGGGCTCGCACCGGGTTCCTGACAACCGTCGCCTCGATGTATGGACTTGTCGCCCGGAGAGTCCCAGTTGGTCATGGACACTGTCAACCAGTCCGGGCGCCCCTGACGTGGGTACTCGTGTGCACGGCGCGCACTCCGGCGCACGGCGGTCGCGGGCACAACCTGGCCCGGCCAACGACCCGCTCCCCCCGGAGCCGTCGACCGGGCTGGTCCTCGACCGCGCGCGCTCGAGCTGCGGGAGAAACCCGGCGCCGGCACGGGAGGCCTTGGGATGTGGCGGAATGGTCAACTCAGGCCGGGGGCTTGGGCCGTAGAACTGACTCTAGAACGGAAGGCGGCCGCGGCCTAGAGGGGTTTTGACGCCAAGTCGCCTTTTGCATCCGCTGCGTTATTGCCGCAGGTCGCATGGTTACGCATGCTCGCGCACCATTGCGTTCTCGTCGCCTTCTCGTTGCGTTCCCTACGTGCCTTCCCGGGCGCCCCGCGGCGGCTGCGGCCCGCTGCCGCGCAGCGTCGCGTCGTCCAGCGTCCCCTTGATCACCATTCCGGCGGCCACGTCCATCACGAGCCGTTCCCGCCGCGCGTACCTCCGCAGTGCCTCGAAGGCCACGTCAAGTCCGGTTCCCCAGCGCTCGGCCAGTATCCCCTTGGCCTGCTCGATCCGGATCCGGCTGGTCAGCGCGGCCTGCAGCTGCCGGGAGAGGTTGCGATATCCGGTGTACGCGCGGTGGTTGTGCAGCCCGACCGCGGCGGCGTCGGCGAGCGCCTGCGTGAGCGCCAACGCGCTGTCGGCTTCGCCCTCTTGCGGGCCGCCGTCGGACCGTGCCGCGTTCGTCCAGTCCGCCGCGAAGACGTTGAGCACGCCGAGCACCCGCTCCCGGGCCCGCAGCGGCACCGCGAACGTGGCGCCCACACCCCGCGCGCGGGCCCGCTCGGTGAAGGCCGGCCAGCGGGTGCGCGCGTCGGCCGAGGCCAGCCGGACGGGGCGCACGGGGCGGCCGGTGTAGGAGTCCACGCAGGGCCCGCCCAGGTGCTGGGCTTCGAGGAGGTCCCGGGCCAGCTCACCGCCCCGGGCGCTCGCGGCGATGCGGACGCTGCTGCCGCCGTCGGTGTACATCACGCCGGCGGCAAGGGCGTCGAGGAGCTCGGCGCAGTGCTGGGAGACGCGGCGCAGATGGCGATCGGTGTCGAAGTCGTCGGCGACGGTGTCCACGGCTTCCACAAGGACCTGTGCCAGCCTGAGCGCAGAGGTGCGGTCTTGCATGGCACTCCCCTTCTTGGCCGCCCCCCTACGGCCCCACGCCTACCCCGCTTCGGCGTGCTGTAACAGGTCTTCTACAGGTGGGTCGCCCAGATGGGCGGGCCTCGTGGGCCGCACGTAGTTATGTCAGGATTGAGCACCGGACAGTGCACCCAAGGGGGAGTGGATGTACCGCAGAAACACAGGTCGCGGGCGAGGCTTCGCGGCCAGGGGGGTGACGGCGACGGTCGCGCTCGCGGGAGCGGCGCTGCTGCTGTCCGGTTGCTCGTCCTCCGACGGCGACGGCAAGGACGACGAGAGTTCCGGCAGCGGGGTGAGTCAACAGCCCAAGGGCAAGGACCCGTTCTGGGTGAACCCCGAGGGGAACGCCGCCAAGCAGGTCTCCGCGTACGAGAAGGACGGCAAGAAGGACGACGCCGAGCAGATCCGCAAGATCGCCGAGCAGCCGGTGGCCGAGTGGGTCCTCCCCGAGGACCCGGAGAAGCAGACCCGCGGGTACACGGAAGCGGCCGCGAAGGCCGACCGGGACGCCCTGCTGGTGCTCTACAACATCCCGCACCGCGACTGCGGCCAGTTCTCCAAGGGCGGCGCGGCCGACGGCAACGCGTACCGCGCGTGGATCGACGGCGTGGCCAAGGGCATCGGCGACCGCCCCGCCACGGTCATCCTGGAGCCGGACGCGGTGCTGCACATGGTCGACCAGTGCACGCCCCCGGAGTTCCACGAGGAGCGGTACGACCTCCTCAAGGGCGCCGTCGCCAAGCTCAAGTCCCTGAAGAACACGAAGGTCTATCTGGACGCGGGCAACGCGGGCTGGTCGAAGCCGGATTCGCTGTACGACCCCCTGAAGCGCTCGGGCGTCGAGCAGGCCGACGGCTTTTCCGTGAACGTCTCCAACTTCCAGACCACCGAGGCCAGCAAGGCGTACGGCAAGACGTTGTCGGCGAAGGTCGGCAACAAGCCGTTCGTCATCGACACCAGCCGTAACGGCAACGGCCCCTACACCGGGGGTGACGAGAAGGAACGCTGGTGCAATCCGCCGGGGCGGGCCCTTGGCGAGGCGCCCACCACCAAGACGGGTGACGATCTGGTCGACGCCTATGTGTGGGTCAAGCGCCCCGGCGAGTCCGACGGCACCTGCAAGGGTGGCCCTCCGGCCGGGCAGTGGTGGCCTGAGTACGCCTTGGGTCTCGCCAAGTCCAGCGACTAGGAAAGCCCACCTAAGGGGCGCGGGGAACTGCGCGACCGGCCACAACAAAGCCGCAGACGCGTCTGCCGAGTTACTGAGCAGACACGTCTGCGGCTTTTCTAGGGCTGATCGCGCAGTTCCCCGCGCCCCTAACGGGGCTCAGGGAACATGCACCCACTGCGCCTTGCTGGGCGTTCCCTGGTCGTCCGTCACGAAAAGCATGTACCAGCCGGACTCGACCAGGCTGCGGTTCTTCGGGACGGTCACCGTCACCTTGTCGCCGGACTTCTTCATGTCGAGGGCGATGGACGTCTGATCGATGTCCGTCACGTGCGTCGTGGCGCTCGGCCGGATGAGCCGGGCCTTCTTGATCGACGAGGCATGACTCGTCGGGAACGTACCGGAGCCGCCCCGCTTGATCGTCTTGGGGCCCTCGCCCAGCGTCGGCTGGGAGCCGTGGTACAGGTACGGCGGCGTGTAGATCTCCACCCGCTGCTCGAAGACACCGGGCTTCGTGTTGGCCTTGTCGGAGTACAGGGAGTCCGAGCCGAAGAACATCACGCGGCCGTCGGGCAGCAGGATCGAGCCCGAGTGGTAGTTCCGGCCCACGTGCGGGTCGGCGACCTTGTCGAAGGTCTTCGTCCGCGGGTCGTAGAGCCGCGCCTGGTGGATGTTGGAGTCGCCGCGCCCGCGGTAGTCCTCGGAGCCGCCGGAGACCAGGACGGAGTCGTCGGGCAGGACGGACGCCTGCGGATAGCGGGTGCCCTTCTCCAGCTCCGGGCCGTCCTTGAACCTCGGGTCGGCGTCCTTCAGGTCCACGATGCGGGTCTTCGTGGAGGATTCCTTGGACTCGCCGACGCCACCGCCGCCGATCACCATGTAGCGCTGGTCCTGCGCGGGCGGCAGCTCCACGGTGTTGGAGGTCTCCAGGAGATCCGGGTCGCTCATGCCCGGGATCTTCTTGAACTTGTTGGTCTTCAGGTTCCAGATGCCCGGGTCACGGCCGACGTCGTCGGGGCCGTAGCCCGCGTTCGAGCCGGAGTAGAAGAGCCGCCCGTCGGCCATCTGGAAGATCGCCGGGTAGGTCGGGAACTGCCGGATGCCCTTGGTGTACGTCCACTTCTTCGTCTTGGGGTCGTACACCTCGTTCTTGCCCGGCACCAACTGCCCGATCTCGTCCAGGCCGGAGAGGCTCAGCACCTTGCCGTCGGTGAGCGTGGTCAGCGTGGGATACCAGCGGGCCTCGTTCATCGGGTCGACCTTGATGTACTTCTCGGCGACCGGGTCGAACTCGAAGGTGTCCTTGATGCCCTGGAAGTCCTTCTTGTCCAGGGCGAGTTTCTGCGCGATGCCGTACGTGTTGCGGGTGTCGGCGCCGCTGAGGCCCTGCACGCGGTAGTTGTCCTGCGTGCCGGTCTCGTACTTCGCGCCGCTCTGCTGCGCCTCGACGTAGATCCGGCCGAGGCCGGGGTCGTTGCGCAGGAACTTGCCGGTCTGCTTGTCGAAGACCTTCTTCGCGCGCTCGACGACCACCGAGTCCTTCGACACGAACGTCTTGCCGTTCTTCTTGCCGGTGAACTTGGTGCCCGCGGGCAGCGTGATCGGCTTGTCCGGGTTCTCGTTGTGCACGATCATCAGGCCGCCGGCCTTGGTGACGTCACCCTTGAGCTTCTCGTAGCGCTTGGTGCCGCCCGCGATCAGGAGCTTGCCGTCGGCGAGCTGGGTGTGGCCCGTGCAGAACAGGTCGACCGGCGTCGGGATCTTCTTGATGGTGTTGTTGACCGGGTCCCACAGCCGCGTGTCGAACTTCTTGTCGTCGAAGTTCTTCTGGTTGTTGCCCGATCCGGCCACCATCAGGATCTTGCCGGTGTGCAGCAGCGACGCGTGGATCGTGTTCTGCCGGTACTCCTCCGGGAAGTCGATCACCTTCCAGTGGCCGTTGTCGGCCTTGTACTCCGGCTGGTTGATCTTGTAGTTGTGGTACTTCTCGGAGCCCACGCGCCACAGCCAGGGTCCGTTCATTCCGGCCAGGGCTATGACCACCGCCGCGCCTATCGCGATGCGGCGGGCGCGGCGGCGGCTGGACGGGTCTTTCATTGTTCGTGGCTCCCGAGGGCGATCTGCATGGTCTCGTCATTCGAGGCCCAACTGGGCTTCTGCTGCGGCGCGTGCGGCGCCGGCCGCGCGTGCTGCGGCGCGGAGTGCGGCGGGTACTCCTGGGGCGGCTGTTGCTGCGGATGCGGCTGCGCGCCCGGCTGGGCGCCCGCCTGGGCGTGCTGCTGGGCGGCGTGTTGCGGCATCGGCTGCGGCGCGGGCGCGGAGGCGGTCGGCGCGGCGTGCCGCGGCTGCGGGACGTTCTCGGACGGGCCCGCGCCGCCGGAGGCGCCCGCGGGCACGGCGGCCTTCTTCTTCTCCTGCCGCATGCCGTGCCGCCAGGCGAAGATGGGCGCGGCCGTGATGAGCAGCGCGAACGTGGCCCAGATGATCATCGCGGGATGCGCGTGGTCGTACACGTACGCCGCCGCTATGGAACCGGCGAAGACCAGGATGAAGAACAAGTGGATGCGGAACGTGCCGAACAGCGTGTCCGGGCTCGCCGAGTCGCCCTTGGGCGTGACGACGAACTTGGACTTGCGGCGCAGCGCGGCGTCCATCAGGGAGCGCGCGTAGATCGGCGCGGACAGCGCCGACATCACCATGCCCGCGACGCCGCCGGAGCCCTCGGGCTCGTGCGGCGAGACGTTGTGGCGGCGGTTCCAGATGTACAGGCCGATCTGCAGCGCCGAGGCGTTGCCGTACAGCATCAGCCAGATCGTCGGGTCGATGTTCACGCCGGACGCCCCGAGACCCAGGAACAGGGCGCAGCTCAGCGCCGCCAGGATCCAGTTCATCGCGGACATCGGGTAGAAGATGACCATCATCGTGTAGTTGAAGAGGCGGCCCGGCGGCAGCGAGAACGGTGCCTTCCAGAACTGCTTCAGGATGGTCTCGTACGTCCCGCGCGACCAGCGGAGCTGCTGGGTGAAGAAGTCCGTCCAGGCGTTGGGGCCCTCGCCGACGGCCAGCACGTCCGGGGTGTAGACCGACTTCCACTTCTTGCCCGTGGCCGGGTTCTTGGCGCGGTGGATCTCGAAGCCCGTCGCCATGTCCTCGGTGATCGAGTCGTACAGACCGCCGATCTGCTTGAGCGCGCTGATGCGTACGGCGTTGGAGGTGCCGACGAACATCGGGGAGCCGTAGGCGTTGCCGGCGCGCTGGATCAGGGCGTGGAAGAGGAACTGCTGGGACTCGGCGGCCTTGGTGACGAACGTGTCGTAGTTGCCGTACACCTGCGGGCCGATGACGAAGCCCACGTCCGGGTCGCGGAAGAAGCCGAGCATCCGCTCCAGGTAGTTGGGCATCGGGACGTGGTCGGTGTCGACGGAGGCGAAGTAGTCGTAGTTGTCGCCGTGCGCGTCCAGCCAGGCGTTGTAGTTGCCGTGCTTGGTCTTGGCGCGGTGCGGGCCCTTGGCCTGGTTCCACTTCGCGACGCCCTTGCGGGAGAAGTGGTGCACGCCGAGACGCGCGCAGACCGCCTTGACCTCGGGGTCGTCGCCCTCGTCGAGCAGCCAGACGTGCAGGAGCCCGCGGTGGCGCAATTTCACCGCCGCTTCCAGGGTCTTCGTCACCATTTCGATCGGCTCCTTGCCGGGCACGAACGAGGTGAGGAAGGCGACGCGGGTGCCCGTCTCGGGCACCACGGGGACCGGGTCGCGGGCCACGAGGGTGGCGTGCGCGTTGGAAAGGACGTTCATGCAGCGGAAGAACTCGATCAGGCCGATCGAGACGAGCATGACAATGTCGAGCACCGGCAGCCAGTCGTTCGCGACGTAGTCACGCTCCGTCCAGTGCTCGGGCTGGAGCAGCCAGGCGAGCAGGACGAGGGAGAGCAGCGGGGCCGCGCCGAGCATCAGGGCGGCGCGGATGCGGTGGGGTTCCTGGGACAGCAGCGAGCGGTACTGGACCTTGTACGGCTTCGCGGGGTCCGGCTGGGTGAGGGGGCCGGCCAGTCGGCTGTAGTGCTCGTAGTCGTAGCGTGGCAGCGACTTCTTGATGCGTCTGAAGCCGCCCGTCCGGTGCGACGGCACCCGCAACTGGGTCGTCTGAGACGGATCGCTGTTCCGCTGAGACGGGTCGCTGTGCCGCTCGCCGGCCGGCGTCGACGTCATGAGTCATCCCCCCGCACGCGGCCGCCCGCGTGTTCGTCGGTCCTTGTCGCCCGCCCGGTCCCCCTCGACCTTCGCGGACGCATCAGTGGCAGGTCACCCTCGCGTAAGACAGCGAAAGGCGACCTTCCGGTTGCATGATGCCCCCCTCGACATCCGTTCATGAACGCGGGGACCCCCGTCCAGGCGTTCACACGGGCTCTCTGCGGCCGGCGTCCAAGCCCCCCAACTGCCCTGTACCGCGCGCCTCATGAGAGCCGGGCCGTGCCCAGGCTTCCCGTCAGGGTTCTACGCGCCTATGCATGATCGCAAGAGCGAAACAAGCAGTTTACCGGTCATAAGCGGGATGGGGGAGGGCTGTTGAGGCGGGAGCGCTCAGCCGGGTGCGAATGTTACCGAAGTGTTCCCGTATCGCCCGCTCGGCCCGAAGTACGTCCGAGGAGCGCACGGCGTCGAGGATCTCGCGGTGCTGGCGGCAGGTGACCTTGGGGTCCTGCGGCACGTCCACCAGGTCGGTGCGGACCCGGTGGAAGGCGTCCCAGAACGCCTCCAGGACCTCGCTGAGCAGGCGGTTTCCCAGGCACCTGTAGAGGGCGGCATGGAAGGCGCGGTCGGTGTCGGCGCGCACGGCGCCGTCGGGCCCCGCGGCCTCGGCGTCCATGCGGTCCACGAGGGCGTCGAGGTCGGCGAGGTCCGCGGCGGGTATGGAGCCGGCGAGGCGGGCGATGAGGCCGGTCTCGACGGCCTCGCGCAGTTCGAGGAGCTGCAGCAGGCTGTCCTCGCCGCGGTAGTGGCCCGCGACGGTGCGGAACGTGAGGCCCTCGATCATGGGCGCCATCGACATCGGCCCGACATAGGTGCCGAAGCCGTGCCGGATCTCGACGATGCCCATCGCCTGCAGCGCCTTCAGTGCCTCGCGCACCGAGTTCCTGCTGACGCCGAGCCGCTCCATCAGTTCCGGCTCGGTGGGCAGCGGGGACCCGGAGGGCAGCCGCTGGTCGATGATGAGCTTCTTGATCCGCTCCTGGAGGTCGCGTGCCATGGCGCAACCGTAGCGCTCGCGCCCGGCGGGACCCAGGGGTGCGCGGGGGCGCTGGCGGCATCGGGGAGTCGCGTGAACAGTACGAAAAGGCCCTCCGTCGGAACGGAGGGCCTTTCGGTGTCTGTGCGCCGCCAGGGACTCGAACCCCGGACCCGCTGATTAAGAGTCAGCTGCTCTAACCAACTGAGCTAGCGGCGCCTGCTGACCTGGACAACTCTACCGGACTCCCAGGGGTGGTTCTGACCACGGCCGGTCTGCCCCGGTCCGCCCCCGGGGAGCGCCGGGGCGTGCGCCGGAGGGTTCCGGGGCGGGTGCGGGGGATGCCACTCCATCATTCGGACCGTCAACATGCGGTATCCCCGGACAGTTGAGAAGCTGACGGATGTACAGATGCGCTCAGAGCCTTTTCCGGGTCCCTTCACCGACTCCGTCGGGAAAGGCCCGGAGTGTGAGGGGAATCGCATGGAGGCTGCTCCGGTATTCGAGGAATTCGAGCCCGCGAGCGACTGCGGCTGTCCGGGCTGTGTCCACCGGCGGCGCTCCGGCGCGCACGCCCTGCCGCCCCGGCTCGGCGGTCACCCGGCCGCCCACGGCGCGCGCCGGGCGCTCGTCCTCGCGGCCGCCGCGAGCTCCGTCATCGGCCCCGGCCAGATCCTGCCCGCGGTGGCATCCGAGCAGGTGGGAGGGCCAATAGGAGGGCAGGCGGAGGCGCGGGCGGGAGGCGTGGGGCAGCGCCCCGCGCAGCCGGGTGACGCGGTGCGGGCGGGCGGTGCCGCGGCCCGGGCCGGGCTGCCCGGAGCGGACGGCCCCGACACTCCGCAAGGCGGCCGGAGCGCCCTGCACGGAGCGCCCGGCAAGAGCGCCGCGCCCCGCCCCATCACCCGCGCCGAGATCATCGCCCGGGCCAAGCTGTGGGTCGAGGCGAAGGTGCCGTACAGCATGCAGAAGTTCTGGTCCGACGGATACCGGCAGGACTGCTCGGGCTATGTCTCGATGGCCTGGAATCTCGGCGGAAACGAATGGACGGGCAGCCTCGGCCAGTACGCGACGCGCATCTCCAAGGACGAGCTGAAACCCGGCGACATTCTCCTTTTCCACAATCCGGTGAACCCGGAGAGAGGGTCGCACGTGACGCTATTCGGCGGCTGGACCGACTACACCCGCACCCATTACCTCGCCTACGAACAGGCCCGCCCGCACACCCGCAGGCAGGCCACCCCGTACGCGTACTGGACCGACAGCGACCGCTATCTGGCGTACCGCTACAAGGGGCTGCGCCCGACCGGCGACTCCGGGGCCGGGCAGCCCGGCTCCGGCGCGGGCACCGCGGCGCGGTACCCGGGCGCCGGGTACTTCGGCCCCGGCGCCGACAACAAGTACGTCACCCGGCTCGGCGAGATGCTGATCGCCCGCGGCGGCGGCCGCTTCTACCGCACGGGCCCCGGCCCGCGCTGGAGCGACGCCGACCGCAGGGCGACGCGGGCGTTCCAGCGGGCGCAGGGCTGGACCGGCGCCGACGCGGACGGCCTGCCGGGCCCGAAGACGTGGTCGTACCTGGTGGGCGGCAAGGGAAAGGACATTCCGGGCGGAGCGGAAGGTGCCCCGGGTGGCGGCCGGGACGACGGTCGGCCCGGGTCGGCCGGCGCCCCGTCCTTCCCCGGCAAGGCGCACTTCCGGCCGGGCCGGTCCAACGCGTACGTGACGCAGCTCGGCCGGCAGCTCGTCCGCAGGGGCTTCGGCAAGTACTACGCCCAGGGGCCCGGGCCGCGCTGGGGCGAGGCGGACCGGCGCGCGGTCGAGGCGTTCCAGCGGGCGCAGGGATGGCGGGGCGGGGCGGCCGACGGGATGCCGGGGCCGGAGACGTGGCGGCGGCTGTTCGCGTGAGAGGTCCTGGTCTGCGCGTGTGGGGGTCTTGGCCTTCGCGCGCGGGGTCCTCGCGCGGTACGGAACTCATGACGGAGGCACGGATGAGGATGAGGACGAGGCACGGATGAGTACGACGACACAACGGGCGCCGGACTCCGGCGAGGGGGTCGGTCCGGCCGGTCCGTCCGGCCCCTCCGGTCCGTCCGGTCTGCCCGGTCCTTCCGGCTTCTCCGGGCGCCCGCCGCGCCTGATCCACAGCGAGGCCACGACGGAGATCCCCGTCCACCTGCTCTTCCGCGACGATCCCCAGGACATGGGGGCGGTGTCCGTCGGGCCCGCGGTGGTGCGGCGGCGGGAGGCGGTGCTGTCGGGTGGAGGGGGACGTGTGGGGGGTGGCGGTGGCGGGTCGCGGGCGGGCTCTGCGGCTGCGGGTCCGGCGGGTCCGGCGTCCGCGGCGTCCTCGTCCTCCGCGGCGCCCGTCCCCGATGTCGCGGACGCCGGGCTCGTCGAGCGTCGTGCGCGGGTGCTGCCCGGGGCGGCCGGGGTGATCGGTGGCGGTGCGGGCGCGGCCGGGTGTGTGCTCGCGTTGTGGTGGGCGGGCGTGCTGCCCGAGCCGGTGGTGCGCCTGGCCGGGCTGCCCGGGCGCGGCGGGGCCGGGGCGGCCGGGATCTCCGTCGCGCAGTGGGCCGCGCTCGCCGGGGCGGGGGCGCTCGCGCTCTTCGGGTTCGGCGGGCTCGCGCGGGGGCGGGTCGGCGGGGCATGGGTGCTCTCGCTGTTCGGCCGGTACCGGGGGAGCGTGCGGCGCACCGGGCTGCTGTGGGTGAACCCGCTGCTGCTGCGGCGCCGCGTCGACGTACGCCTGCGGCACTGGCGCAGCGAGCCCATGCCCGCCGTGGACCGCGCCGGGGTGGCGCTGCGTGTCGTGGTCCTCGTGGTGTGGCGGGTCAGGGACACCGCGCGGGCGACGCTCGCCGTCGAGGACCACGAGGAGTATCTGCGCGAGTGCGTCGAGGCGAGCACCGCGCGGGTCCTCTCCCGGCTGCCCGCCGACGCGTTCCATGACGACGCGCCGACGCTGCGGGACGCGGAGGCCGTCGGCGCGGCGCTGACGCGGGCGCTCGCGGCGCAGGCGGGGCCGGTGGGCGTGGAGATCTTCTCCGTGCAGCCGACGCGCATCGAGTACGCGCCGGAGGTCGCCGCCGCCATGCACCGCCGCCGGATCGCCGCGCTCGACGCGCGCCACCGCGACAGCGTGCTCACGTCGGTGGTGGACTCCGTGGAGGACACGGTGACCCGGCTGACCACACGGGGCCTCGTCGAACTCGACGACTACGAGCGCAAGGCGCTGGTGAAGGACCTGACGGTGGCGTTCTACACGGGGCGGGGCGGCGACGGCTCCTAGGCGTGCGCGGGGCACGCCGTCGGGTTCCGTGCGCCGGGCCGCCCTGGAGTTCCGTGCGCGACGTCGTCGTAGAGTCCCCGCCCATGACGAAGCTGACGAGACTGGCGGCGGACGCCTGGAAGCTGACCGCACGCGGCCCCCGCGTCGTCCTGGGGCTCGCGGGCCCGCCAGGCGCCGGGAAGTCCACGCTCGCCCGCGCACTGGTCGCCGAGATCGGCGAGGGCGCCGCCTATCTGCCCCTCGACGGCTTCCACCTCTCCAACGCCCAGTTGGAGCGCCTCGGCCTGACGTCCCGCAAGGGCTCGGAGCCGAGCTTCGACGTGCACGGGTACGTGGCCCTGCTGCGCCGGGTCGTCGACGACACCGCGAGTGACATCTACGTACCCGACTACGACCGCACCCTCCACGAGCCCGTAGCGGCGCGCCACCGCGTCCCGCCCGCCGCGCGGCTCGTGGTCACCGAGGGCAACTACCTGGCCTGCGACCTGCCGGGATGGCGGGCGGCGCGGGAGCTGATGGCGGCCTGCTGGTACGTCGACGCGCCACGGGACATACGCCAGGCGCGGCTGGTGGAGCGGCAGTTGGCCGGTGGTCGAGGGGCGGCGGAGGCGCGGGCGTGGGTGGCGGACAACGACGCTCCGAACGGCGAACTTGTGGAGGAATCGCGCGGGCGGTGCGACCGGATCCTCTCCACGATTGGTATGGACATGTTCAACTGCTCGCCATAATCTGAGACTTGGTCTAGACCGCACTTCCCCGCATCACCAGCACATGACACACCCCCCAACCGCCCCAGAGGTACGCAGCAGTCTCGGGAACCGACGGTGCCTCGGCGGCGGGAGGGCGCACGACCGTAAGCGCGCGCACGGCTCAGGGAACACCCCCACGTTCTTCAGGAGCGGCAGCATGCGAAAGAAGATCTCCGCGGCCATGCTCGGGATGGCGACGGTGGGAGCGTTCGTGCTCTCGACCGGCGGCGCCAGCAGCCATGGCTACACCGACCTGCCAGCAAGCCGACAGATCAACTGCGCGAAGGGCGTGGTGACCGGCTGTGGCGCGATCCAGTACGAACCGCAGAGCGTCGAGGGCCCCAAGGGCTTCCCGGCGGGCGGACCGGCCGACGGAAAGATATGTTCCGCCGGCATCGCGGGCTTCAGCTCGCTCGACAAGGCGCGCACACCGGGCGGCGCCGCCTGGCCGACCACGAAGGTATCGGCCGGTCAGAGCTACAGCTTCCGCTGGCAGTTCACGGCCCGGCACCGCACCACGGACTTCAAGTACTTCATCACCAAGCAGGGCTGGAACGAGGGGCAGCCGATCACGCGGGCGGCGCTCGACACCCAGCCGTTCCTCAACGTGCCCTACGGCGGCCAGCAGCCGCCGGCGACGCTGTCGCACAGCGGCACGATCCCGGGTGGCCGCAGCGGTCACCACGTGATCGTCGCGGTGTGGACCGTCCACGACACGTCGAACGCGTTCTACGCCTGCTCGGACGTCCAGTTCTGAGAGGCCTCGTTCCGAGGGGCCCCGGGAGTCCGGCCACCCCCCACGGGTAAGTTCTGCGCACGCCGTACGCCACGGTGACGGCGTGCGCAGACTCTCCACTTCTGACGGCACGTCAATTACCGTGCGCCGTCATGGAATTCGACGGCACAGTCGCGGAACTGGTGCGGGCGCGGTGGGGCGATCACCGTCCCGGGCTGCGCTTCGAGGACCTGGTGCTCAGCCACCACCAGGTCGCCGCGGGCGCCGCGGCGCGGGCCGCGCTCCTGCGCGACCTGCTGAGCGCGCGCCGCGAACCGCACATCGGGATCCTGCTCGACAACACCCCCGAGTACCCGCTGTGGCTGAGCGCCGCGGCGCTGGCCGGGGCGGCCGTCGCCGGGATCAACCCGACGCGGCGCGGCGCCGAACTCGCTCGCGACATCCGGCACACCGAGTGCCAGGTCCTGCTGACCGAGCGGGCCCACCTGCCGCTGCTCACCGGCCTCGACCTGCCGGGCGTACGCGTCCTGGTCACCGACACGGCCGCGTACGCGGAACTGCTCGCGCCGTACGAGGGCGCCGATCCTTCGGTGTCCGCGGGCGTCTCCCCGGCGAGCCGGATGCTCCTCTACTTCACCTCCGGGTCGACCGGCGCGCCCAAGGCCGCCCTGTGCAGCCAGCGGCGGCTCGCCGCGGCGGGCCGCTCCCTCGTGGCGCACTTCGGCGTGCGGCCCGACGACGTGCACTACATCTGCATGCCCATGTTCCACGGCAACGCGGTGATCGCCGACTGGGCGCCCGCGCTCGCCGCCGGTGCCGGGATCGCGCTGCGGCGGCGCTTCTCGGCGTCCGGATTCCTCGACGACGTACGGGACTTCGGAGCGACGTACTTCACGTACGTGGGCCGTGCCGTGCAGTACATCCTCGCCACGCCCGCCCGCGCCGACGACCGCGAACACACGCTGCGCGTCGGCTTCGGCACGGAGGCCGGGGCGGTGGACGCGCGGCGGTTCGAGGAGCGGTTCGGGGTGCGGCTCGTCGAGGGGTACGGGTCGTCGGAGGGCGGCGCGGCCATCCAGCGCACGCCGGGGACGCCGGACGGGGCGATCGGGCGGGCCGCGCCCGGGGACGACCTCGCCGTCCTCGACCCCGGCACGGGCGCGGAGTGCGCCGCCGCCGAGTTCGGGCCCGGCGGGCGGCTGCTCAACGGGGACGCCGCGATCGGCGAGCTGGTCAACCGGGGGCGGAGCCCCTTCGAGGGCTACTGGCGCAATGCCGCGGCCGACGCGGAGCGGGTGCGCCGCGACGGGTGGTACTGGACCGGGGACCTCTTCTACCGTGACACCGAGGGGTACTTCTACTTCGCCGGGCGCGCGGACGACCGGCTGCGGGTCGACAGCGAGAACCTCGCGGCCGCCGTGATCGAGGCGATCCTCGCGCGCTGGGAGCCGGTGGTGGGCGTCGCCGTGTACGCCGTGCCGGACCCCGTCGCCGGAGACCAGGTCATGGCCGCGCTCGCCCTCCGCGAGGGGGTGTCGTCCTTCGACCCGCTTGCCTTCTCCGAGTTCCTGCTGGCGCAGGAGGACTTGGGGACGAAGATGGCGCCCCGCTTCGTGCGGGTCCTGACCCGGTTGCCCGTGACCGCCACGAACAAGGTGGCGCGGGGGGTGCTGCGGGGGGAGGGGTTCCGTTGCGCGGTCGGGGGTGGTGGGGGCGGGGTGTGGTGGCGGCCGCGGGGGAGCGGGGCGTATCGGGTGTTCACGGAGGCTGATGTGGCGGGGGTTGTGGGGGAGTTCAGGGAGAGGGGACGGGAGGGCTTGCTTGAGTAGTAGAGGGCGGGTGGGTGGGGGAAAATCCCGCCGCGGAGCGGCGGGATTAACGTGCACCCATGCAACGGGACAGCATGTGGGCCGCCCTGCGAAGACGGGACTACCTCCGCAGAACCGCTCCCTGGAGGTCGGCCGCGTACGTGACAGGCGGGGCTTTCCTCGGCGCCCCCCTCCTAGGGGTACTCGCGGCCGGCCTGGCCACAGGCGTGGCCCTCAGCGTCGTGGCCGTAGGCCTGCCCCTCCTCGCCCTCCTGGCCCTGGCGGGCGTACCCGTGGGCGCCCTGGAACGACGCAGGCTGCGCCTCGTGGACCCGGCGCCCGCGCCGAGCCCCCACCTCCCCCCGAGCACCCCGGGCCTCACGGCCTGGCTCCGCCTGCGCGCCCGCGAACAGGCGACCTGGCGCGAGCTGGCGTACGCCGTCCTGATGGCGTTCGTCCTGTGGCCCCTGGACCTCGCGGTCGCGGCCTGCACCCTCGCCCTGCCGTTCCTGCTCGCCGCGGCCCCCGCCCACCTCGCCCTGACGGGCGGCCCAGACGACGGCGGCGTACGCCCGGGCAAGCTCTGGCTGGTCGAGAGCTACCCGGCCGCCTGCGGCACCGCGGCCCTCGGCCTCGCCCTGCTCCTCGTCCTCCTCTATCCCCTCGGCGCGTACGCCGCCGCCCGCGCCGCCCTCGTCCGGCTGATGCTCGCCCCGCGCGAGGCGGAGGCGCAGGCGCGGCTCGCCGAGGTGACCCGCTCCCGGGCCCGCCTGGTCACCGCCTTCGAGGCCGAACGCCGCCGCATCGAACGGGACTTGCACGACGGCGCCCAGCAGCGACTGGTCGCGCTCAGCATGGCGCTCGGCCTCGCCCGGCTCGACGCCGACCCGGGCGGCCCGCTCGCCGCCCGCCTCGCCGCCGCGCACACCGAGGCCGACGCGGTCCTCGCCGAGCTGCGCGAACTCATCCGCGGCATCCACCCCCAGGTCCTCGCCGACTACGGCCTGCCCGCCGCCGTAGAGGACGCCGCCGACCGCTCACCCGTCCCCGTCGACATCGACACCGACCTGCCCCGGCTGCCCGAACCCGTCGAGTCGGCCGCGTACTTCGCCGTCCGCGAGGCCCTCGCCAACGTCGCCCGGCACAGCGGCGCCACCCGCGCCGCGGTCCGCGCGCGGTACGCCGGCGGCGCCCTGCGCCTGACCGTGCGCGACGACGGCACGGGCGGCGCCGACCCCGCGCGCGGCACCGGGCTCACCGGCCTCGCCGACCGCCTCGCCGTCCTCGATGGCACACTGACCGTCACCAGCCTGCCCGGCGGCCCCACCGTCCTGACCTTGGAGATCCCGTGCAGCCCGCGCCCACCGGAACCCGTCGCGTAGTCCTCGCCGAGGACAGCGTGCTGCTGCGCGAGGGCCTCGTCGGCGTACTCGGCCGGTTCGGGCACGAGGTGCTCGCGGCGGTCGGCGACGCAGACGCGCTGCGCGAGGCCGTGGCGACGTACGAACCGGACGTCGTCGTCACCGACGTGCGCATGCCGCCCGGCTTCCAGGACGAGGGGCTGCGCGCCGCGATCGCCCTGCGCGCGGAGCGGCCCGGCCTTCCGGTGCTCGTGCTCAGCCAGTACGTCCAGCGGTCGTACGCCGCCGAGTTGCTGGACACCGGGGACGGCGGCGGCGTCGGGTATCTGCTGAAGGACCGGGTCGGGCAGGTCGAGCAGTTCGTCGACGCGTTCACGCGGGTCGCGGAGGGCGGCACGGTCGTCGACCCCGAAGTCGTACGCCAGTTGCTGCGGCGGCGGCGCGATCCGCTGGAGCGGCTGACGCCGCGCGAGCGAGAGGTGCTCTCGCTGGTCGCGGAGGGCCGGTCCAACGCGGCGATCGCCGCCGAACTCGTCGTCACCGAAGCGGCGGTGGGCAAGCACGTCGGCAACATCCTCGCCAAGCTCGACCTGCCGCTCACCGAGGGAACGCACCGCCGGGTGCTCGCGGTCCTGGCGTATCTGCGGGCCTGAACGCCCGTATCTTCGTACGCCTCTCCGTACCCTTCTCCGTACGCTTTGACGTGTACCCCTCGACTACGATCTCGGCATGAGCGTCTCCGACCAAGCGCCACCAGAACACCCGGAACGCACCGGACTCACCCCGCGCCAGGCCCGGCGGCTGCGCATCGCCGCGGCCTCGCTGCTGATGGCCGCGGTCGCGGTGCTGCTCGGGATCCGGCTCGCGAGCCGGTCGTCGGTCCTGGTCGTCGGCGTGTACGGACTGCTGCTCATACTCTGCGGCCTGGTCATCGAGCTCAGCAGGCGCGGGCGGACCAGGCTCGGCAGCTACCTGATGGGGGCCGGTCTGGTCGCGGCTCTGGTCATGGATGTGGTGGTGCTTTCCTGACGTCGGTGCTGTTCTGACACCGGTGCCGTTCAGACGTCGGTGAACCTCAGCACCGCCGGTGCACGTACCCGTCCTCCCCAGCTGGCCGCACATCCCGGTCCCGCAGAACAATGGACAGCTTCTCGCCCCAGCGGCGGCACGCCGCCTCGTACCCCTTCGTCTCGTACTCGATGTCGAAGACCTTCCGGTCGTACGCCGCCGCGAACGCCCCGCACTCGTCGTACTGTCCGCACTCCTCGACGACCGCGAAGTCGAACCCGATCCGCTTGCTCTGCTTGTCGAGGAGTTCCGCGGTGTTCTTCTGGGCGATCGCGAGCCCCTGGTCGTGTGCCCGGCGGACGAGGAGCCGCGCGAACGCCGCCGCGTCGGCGGTGTCGAGGCGGTCGTCGGAGCGGGCGTAGGAGTCGAGGTTGTCGGGCTCGACCGCGTCGAACCCGGCGCGCGCGCAACCGTCGATCCAGGGGCCGACGACGCCGAGCAGCTCCTCGCGCTTGGCGGCGGTGGAGATGTCGAGCAGCGGCTCGTCCCAGTCCTCGTCGATCACCGGCTCCCCGTCGTCGTCGCGCAGGATCAGACCGGGGTGCTTGTCCCGCCACCAGTCGGCGGCCTCCTTGCCCGGCTGGGCCTGGAAGGCATTGACGTAACAGATGTTGTAGCGGCCGGGGACGGGCTTCGCCGAGCGGTCGCGGGAGACGGCGCGCACGCCGTCGGGGGGTGGGTAGGCGCCGCCCAGTTGGTAGTCGAACGCGGCGTCGGGGGTTGGTGGGCGCGGGGTGTCGGTGTCCGTGGGGTTGTTGGTGTCTGCGGTCGAGCAGCCCGCGAGCATCGCGAGGGCGGTCGCCGCGGTGGCGAGGGTGAGGGCGGTCAGTGGGGCGGTGGTGCGAGGTGCGCGGAGGGCGCGGTGGGCGCGGGGCATCTGACCGTCCTGGTGTTCCGTGCTTGCTGTTTCCCTGGTGAGGTGCGCTTTTAAGTGTGCGCTTGATGACGGTGCTTGGGGAATTTCCTAGACGTGGACAGCGTCCTGTTCCTGGCCACGCACCAGTCGTGCGAAATCTTCTTCGCCGTCATGCTGCGGCATTTGGAGGCGGTGCGCGCCGCACTCGACGCGGGCGACGCGGCCCTTGCCGCTCGGCGGGTCGCCCCGCTTCCCATCATCGTGAGCACACTGGTGCGACAGTTCGACGGCCTCGCGACGCTGACGCCCGCCGCATTCGACGCGATACGCACGGAGCTGGGCAGCGCGAGCGGATTCCAGTCCGCTCAGTTCCGGGAGGTCGAATATCTCTGTGGGCGGCGGGACACGCGTTTTCTGAACATCGAGGGATTCACAGAAGGCGACCGGGCGCGGAGGCCGAAGGCCGATTTCCCACGACGGAGCCGCACGAGAACACGAAGCTCGTCCGACACATAAAGCCCGTCCGGCGCTTGAGGACGAGGGAGGCCGCAGGGGCAGGCCGACCGACGCACCCGCCCCATGTTCGCCAAGGTGTCAGCAGCTTGTCAGAGCCGTGCCGAGAACATGACGGTACGGGCGGGGAGCGCGCGCTCCTGCATCGAGCGCCGGTCCCGGCCGCCCCGCTGACGACTCGGATACGGAGTGTGCGACGTGTCGAACCCTTTTGAGGACCCGGACGGAACCTTCCTCGTGCTGGTGAACGACGAGGGCCCGCGGGACGAGGCCCTTGCCTACGTCGAGGAGCACTGGACGGACATGCGCCCGAGCAGCCTGCGCGAGTCGACGGGCCGCGGCACCGCGCGATCCGCAACCTCATGCTGCAGTCCTGCGCGCCGCGCGTGCTCCAGCCCGTCATGGACGGCGTGCACCGGCACACCCGCGAACTCGTCGCCCGCGCCGTCGAGTCGGGCGGCGCCGACTTCGTCACCGACGTCGCCGACCACATACCGATCCACACCATGGGCGACCTCATGGACATCCCGTACGCCGACCGCCCGCGCCTGGTCGAGTGGAGCACCCAGACGCTGCCCCGGCACGACAGCGCGGACAGCGAGATGGAATCGCTGATGGCGCGCAACGAGATCCTGCTCTACCTCACCGCGCTGGCCGCCGAGCGGCGCAAGAACCCCGGCGAGGACGTCTTCAGCGTCCTCGCCACCACCGAGGTGGACGGCAAGCCGCTGACCGAGGACGAGATCGTCTTCAACTGCTACAGCCTCATCCTCGGCGGCGACGAGTCCACCCGGATGGCGCTCGTCGGCGGCCTCATCGCGCTCGCCGAGAACCCGGTCCCGCGCGGCGGCTCTACTCCAACTTCGTACACGGCTACAGCGGCCTGCCCGTCGCCTTCACGGCGGAGCCGGCCAGGGAAGGGACGGACGGCGATGCGTGACGAGAGGCGGACGACGGGAGGCACGACGCTGGCCGTGCTGCACGTCGACGGGGACTTCGCGGCGGAGGGGGACTTCAGCTCCGGCCAGATGGGTAAGGGGGCCGGAAGCGGAGGATCCGACTCCTGGGAGGCAGTGCGCGTACGGGCCGACGAGCTGATCGCCGAATGCGGCGCGGTGCTCGTCCGCGGCCTCGGCATCGCCGACGCCGCCGCCTTCCACCGCACGGTCACCCGCTTCGGCGACTCCCTCATCGACAGCTACCGCGGCGGCAACACCCCGCGCGCCACGGTGTCCGACGGCGTCTTCACCTCCACCGAGTACCCGGCGCGCTACGACATCTCCTTGCACAACGAGATGTCGTACGCCGCCCAGTGGCCGACGCGGCTGTACTTCTGCTGCCTGGACGCCCCCGACACCGGCGGCGCGACCCCGGTGTGCGACGGCGAGGCGCTGCTCGGGGGCCTGTCGCCCGAGGTGCGCGCGCGGTTCGCGGACGGCGTCGTCTACCACCAGTTCCTGCACGGCGGCTTCGGGCTCGGCAAGTCCTGGCAGGCCACCTTCGAGACCGAGGACAAGGCGGTCGTCGAGGAGTTCCTGACGGCCTCCGAGGCCGAGTTCGAGTGGACGGACGACGGCGGCCTTCGGGTGCGCCAGCACCGGCCCGGCATCCGCGAGAACCCCCGCACCGGCCGCGACACCTGGTTCAACCAGGCCGACCAGTGGCACCCGTCCAACCTGCCGCCGGAGGAGGCCGAGACCCTGCTGTCCCTGATCGACAGCTACGACGAACTGCCGCACTGGATCACCTACGCCGACGGCGCGCCGCTCACCGACGAGGACCTGGCCGAGGTGCGCGCGGCCCAGCGCGCGCACCGGATCGCGGAGCCGTGGGCGGCCGGCGACATCATGATCGTCGACAACATGTCCGTCCTGCACGGCCGGGAGGCCTTCACCGGCTCGCGCAAGGTGGTGGTGTCCATGACCTGAGCCGCGGGGCCCGCCCCACGGGGAAGCGGGCCGCGCGCCAACGGGGGAGCGGGCCGCGCGCAGCCTCGCGGCTCGACGGACGGAGAGCGGCGTCCGCGGCCCGCCATGGTGTACGCGGCACAGGGCGCCGACGCGATCCTGGTCGGGGAGTCCGTGGTGACGGGGGACGACAGCAGGAAGGCGGTGGCCGAACTGGTGGAGGCTGGGCGCAGGCGCCTCGGCGGCGGGCGTGGCGGGATGGTGGCCTCTCCGTGACGGTGGGCGCAGGACTCGGCTTCCCGGCCCTGGGCCCACCCCTGCGAAGTCTCCGCTTCTGACGGTCACCCGACCTCGTCCCTGACTCTTCTGGTCCCTCAACTTCCCTGATTCCGGCGCTTCGTCGTGACCGTCGCCCAGCGGTCCAGGAGCGCGGCCGCGGCTCCCGAGTCGATGGCGTCGGCCGCTCGTTCCATGCCGTCCGCGATGCGTTCCGTGACCGGGCGGCTGCTGGGTTCGAGCGCCGCGAGCCCCGCGGCGGCCGACAGCAGCACCGCGTCCCTGACCGGCCCCCGCGCCCCCGCGAACAACTCCCGGGCCACGCGAGCGTTGTGTGCCCGGTCACCGCCGCGCAGCGCGTCCGCGCCGGCGTAGGCCAAGCCGATGTCCCGCGGGTCGAAGGACTCCTCACGCACCTCGGAGCCGGAGACCGACCAGACAGTGGAGGTAGTCGTGACCGTCAGCTCGTCCATCCCGTCGTCACCCCGGAAGACAAGCGCCGAGACACCCCGCCGCGCCAGCACCCCCGCGAGCAGCGGCGCGAGCCGCGCGTCGGCCACGCCCACCGCCCGGGCCACGGGCGAGGCCGGATTCGTCAGCGGACCCAGGATGTTGAACACGGTGCGGATGCCGAGCTCGCGGCGCGGACCGGCCGCGTGCCGCATGGCCGGGTGGAACAGCGGCGCGAAGCAGAAGGTGATGCCCACCTCCGCCGCGACGTCCGCGATCTCCGGCGCGGGCAGGTCGAGCGCGACCCCCAGCTCCTCCAGGACATCGGCGGAGCCGCACGCGGAGGACGCCGAGCGATTGCCGTGCTTGACGACGCACGCCCCGGCGCCGGCCGCGACGACGGCCGACATCGTGGAGACGTTGACGCTGTTGGAGCCGTCGCCGCCGGTGCCGACGATGTCGAGCGCGGGCCCGGCCACGGCCAGCGGCACGGCGCGGGCGTACATGGCGTCGACCAGACCGTCGATCTCCTCGACCGTCTCGCCCTTGGCGCGCAGCGCCACCATCAGACCCGCGAGCCGCGCGGGCCCCGCGGCGCCCGACATCACCTGATCCATCGCCCAGGCGGTCTCCCCAGCGGTCAGATCCCTGCGGCTCAGCAGCGCGTTCAGCAAGTCCGGCCAGGTACGGCCCGGTTTCTCATCGGCAGTCACGTCGGCAGCCACGTCGGCAGTCACGGAATTCTCCTCGAAGAAGAAGAGCGAGCTCGTCCTTTTCGTGCTGGCTTTTCGTTCTGGCCTTCATTCTGGGGAGTGGCGGGCGCACCCTCCAGACCACTTTCCGAGGAGCCGTACGGGCCAATTACAGAAACAAGGTCAAATTCAGCACAGCACACCGGAGTTCACGAAAGAACGGGGAGGGGCCATGGCCCTGCACATGACGGTGGACGTCGTCAGGGAATCCAAGCAGTCCCTGACCTCCCAGATACAGCGTTTCATCAGGAAGGAGATAGCGGAGGGCATTCTGCACCCCGGCACCCGGCTGCCGTCCAGCAGGCGCCTCGCGGACGACCTGGGCGTCTCGCGCAGCGTGGTCGTCGAGGCGTTCGGGCAGCTCGTCGCCGAGGGCTATCTGGAGGCGGTGCGGGGCGCGGGCACCCGCGTGGTGGAGCACCTGGACGCCGCGCCCGCGCAGGTCGTGCCCGCGCTGCTCAACGAGGGCCCCGATGCCCACCCGCCCGGCGTCCGCTGGGACCTGAGACCCGGCGGCCGGAACTTCGCCGCGTTCCCGCGCCGCGAGTGGCTGAACTGCTACCAGCGCGTCCTGAACCGCGCCGACGCCACCGACCACGGCTATCCGCCGCCCCCGGGCGAGGCCGGCCTGCGCCTCGAGCTCGCCCACTGCCTGGGCCGCCTCCGGGGCGTGCGCACCGGCGCGGACCAGGTGATGGTGGTCGCCGGATTCGCGCAGACGCTGGCCCTGGTGTGCGTGGTCCTGGCCCAGGAGGGCGTGGACGCGCTCGGCATCGAGGACCCGGGCCACGCCGGGCAGCGGCAGTTCGTGCGCGACAGCGGACTGCGGCCGGTGCCGCTGCCGGTGGACGCGGAGGGCATCGACGTGGACGCACTGGTCGAGTCCGGCGCCCGAGCCGTCCTGATCACGCCCGCCCACCAGTTCCCCACCGGCGTCACGCTGTCCGCCCGGCGGCGCGAGGCCCTGGCCCGCTGGGCGCGCGAGATCGGCGGCTGGGTGATCGAGGACGACTACGACGGCGGGCTCTGGTACGAACAGGGCGGCATCCGCCCGCTCGCCTTCCAGCGCCAGGCCCCCGACCACGTGGTGTACGCGGGCACGGTGAGCAAGACCCTCGCCCCCGGCCTGCGGCTCGGCTGGATCGCCGCGCCCCGGCCGATGCTGGACAAGCTGCTGCGGGTGCGCGCCCGGCAGGACCTGGGCACGGACACGCTCACCCAGCTCGCCTTCGCGGAGCTGCTGCGCGGCGGCCTGTTCGACCGCCATCTGCGCCGCCTCAACGCCCGCGGCCGCGACCGCCGCGAGGCGCTGGACGAGGCGGTGCGCAGACATCTGCCCGGGGCCAGGGTCATCGGCCGCGCGGCGGGCCTGCACGCGTACATAAGGCTGCCCCGGCACACCGACGAGGCCGCGGTGGTGGCCGGGGCACGCGCCCGGTCGGTCCTGGTGCGCGGGGGCGCGGCCTTCCACGCCCGGCCGGGCACCGCCGCCCCCGCGCTGGTCGTGGGCCATGTGCACCTGCCCTGCTCGGGCATCACGGAGGCGGTGCGGGAGATCGGAGAGGTGGTCAGGGGGCGGTGACGGAGAGCCCGGGGGTGAACCGACGCGTGCTCTGCGCGAGGAAGTTCTCCATCATCGTCAGGCCGCCGTTGGTCATGATGCTCTCGGGGTGGAACTGCACGCCCTCGACGGGCAGTTCCCGGTGCCGCAGCCCCATCACATAGCCGTGGTCGAGGGCGGTGGCCGTCGTCACCAGCTCGTCGGGCAGCGGTTCGGCGACGACCAGCGAGTGGTAGCGGGTGGCTTCGAGGGTGTGGCCGAGGCCCTGGAAGATCCCGGCGCCGTCGTGCCGCACCGTGCTGGTGCGCCCGTGCATCACCTGCCCGGCCACCTCGACCCGGCCGCCGTACGCGAGCGCGATCGCCTGGTGCCCCAGGCACACGCCGAGCAGCGGCACCCGCCCCGCGAACTCCCTTACCAGCTCGACGTGTCCGGACTCGGACGGATGCCCGGGGCCGGGCCCGAGCACCACGGCGTCGGGCGCCGTCGCGGCCAGCTCGGCGGGGGAGCGGGTCAGGGAGCGCACGACCCGGGTCTCGGCACCGAGGGTGCGCAGATACTGGTCGATGATGTGGACGAAGCTGTCGTAGGCGTCGATCAGCAGAACTCTCGTACCCTGAAAGCTGTTCACGACAGCAACTCCTCACCGGTCAGGGCCCAGTAGGCCGCCCCCATCTTCGCCAGCGTCTCGCGCCACTCGGCCTCCGGCTCGGACTGGGCGACCATGCCGGCCGAGCTCTGCGTGGAGTAGGTGTGCCCGTCGTACTCGACCGTGCGGATGCACAGCGCGAGTTCGCTCCAGCCGCGCACGTCGACGAGGCCGACGGCGCCCGCGTAGGCGCCGCGCCGCTCCCGCTCCAGGCCGTCGACGATCTCCATGGCGCGCACCTTGGGCGCCCCCGTCATGGTGCCCGCGGGGAACGTCGCGCGCACCGCCTGCCAGGTGTCCACCCCGGCCTCAAGACGTCCGGAGACCGTCGACACCAGGTGGAAGACGTGGCTGAAGCTCTCCACGGCCATCAGCTCGGCCACCGGCTGGGTGCTCGGCACGGTCACCCGCCCGATGTCGTTGCGGCACAGGTCGACCAGCATGATGTGCTCGGCCTGCTCCTTGACGGACTCGCGCATCTCCTTGACGCGGCGCTGGTTCTCCTCCTCGTCGGGGCCGCGCCGCGCCGTGCCCGCGATGGGGCGCATCACGATCTCGTCGCCCTCGATCCGGAAGAACAGCTCCGGGCTCGCGCCGATCAGCGTGTGGCCCGCACGCGGCATCAGATACATGTACGGCGAGGGGTTGCGGGCGCGAAGCCGCCGGTAGAGGTCGACGGGTGTCAACGCGGTGCGGACGTCGATGCGGTGGCCGATCTGGATCTGGTAGATGTCGCCGACCCTGATGTGCTCCAGGCACGTCCGGGCCCAGCCGAGGAACGTCTCGCGGCTCACGCTGTCCCGCACGGACCGCGGCGCGGGAGCCTCGGGCACCACCGGCTCGCGCGCCCCTGCGGCCGCCCGCGCCGCTTCCCGGGCCCACGCGGCGAGGTCCCGGGCGGGCACGGCGACGGCGTCCCCGAACGCCCGGCTCTCGGCCCGCAGATGACGCACCGTCCCGTCGGCCACCTCGTACCAGACGGTGTCCCGGAACAGGGTGAGCGTGATGTCCGGGCCGCCCGGCCGCTTGGTGCGGGCGGGCAGCTCCTCCATGTGCCAGGCGGATTCGTACGCGAGGGTCGTCAGGAAGCCGAACGCGAAGGCCGTCTCGGGCACCTCGGTGTCCAGCTCGAACAGCCGCTGCGCGCGGGCGAGGGCGTCCCAGACCTGGTCGGCGGCGGCGAAGCGCAGCCGGTGCACGCCGGGGGCCGGGTCCTCCGGGTGGTCCCCGCGCAGCCCGGCCGCCAGCGCCGCGCCGGCCAGCGTGCGGGTGAGGGCGGGCGGTCCTTCGAGGTCGACGTAGCCGTCGTACACCCGTATCTCCGCGAGCCGCCCGAAGCCGACGACGGCCGAACGGCGGTCCTGGTCGGCGCCGTCGACGCTCTCGAACAGGAACACGTCGTCCTGGCCGAGGGCCTCGCGCAGCGGGACGTACAGGTCAAGGGGGTCGTGGCGGGGCAGCTCGGCAGCGGTCACCCGCACGCCGACCGTCGTTGTTTCCGGCATGGTGAACTCCCTTTCACCGGCGGTGAATCCACTGATTCCGTAAGCGAAATGAGTGAACCAGCGGCGACGCGCGCCGTGCCAGACCAATTGCCCGCCCCCGATGCGGACCAATACCGAATCGCTTGACCCCGACGAGGGCGCACGGATTCAGTTGTGGCACGTTTCCGTTCCTCCTGTCCCATGTCCGTACGGGGAAGGCAGTCATGAAAGACAGCACGAGAGACAGCAAAAGGGAAAGTGAAGCGAAGAACCCGGCCGCCGAATCCTGGCGGGAGTTCCCCGCCCGGCAGCAGCCCGACTGGCCGGACCCCGGCGAACTGGCCGCCGTGACCCACGAGCTGACCGTCGCGCCGCCGCTGGTCTTCGCCGCCGAGTGCGACCTGCTGCGCCGGCGCATGGCGGCGGTCGCCCGGGGCGAGGCCATCCTGCTCCAGGGCGGCGACTGCGCCGAGACCTTCGAGCGGGCCACCGCCGACGCGATCCGCGGCAAGCTCCAGACGCTGCTGCAGATGGCCGTGGTCCTCTCGCACGCCACCGCGCTGCCCGTCGTCAAGGTCGGCCGCATGGCCGGGCAGTACGCCAAGCCCCGCTCCAGCCCGGTGGAGGAACGCGACGGCGTCGTGCTGCCCTCGTACCGCGGCGACGCCGTCAACGGCCTGGAGTTCACCGAGCGCGCCCGGATCCCGGACCCGCGGCGGCTTCGCACGATGTACGAGGCGTCGGCGCGCACACTCAACCTGGTGCGCGCCCTGACCACGGGCGGCTTCGCCGACCTGCGCCAGGTGCACGCCTGGAACGAGGGGTTCGTCGCCGCGTCCGACGCGGGCGCGCGCTACGAACAGCTCGCCGACGAGATCGGCCGCAGCCTGGCGTTCATGGGGGCGTGCGGCGTCGACACCCGGGAGCTGGCCACCGCCGAGTTCTTCGTCGGCCACGAGGGGCTGCTCCTGGACTACGAGGCGGCGCTGACCCGCACCGAGCCCGGCAGCGGTCGCGCCTACGCCACCAGCGGCCACCTGCTGTGGATCGGCGAGCGCACCCGCGACCTGGACGGCGCCCACGTCGAGTACTTCTCCCGCGTCGCCAACCCCATCGCCGTCAAGCTCGGCCCGACGACGACGCCCGACACCGTCCTGTCCCTCCTCGACCGGCTCGACCCGGACCGCGAGCCCGGCCGGCTCACGTTCGTGGTGCGCGCGGGCGCCGACCGCGTGCGCGACCTGCTGCCCACCCTGGTGGAGAAGGTCAACGCTGAGGGCGCCCTGGTGGCCTGGGTCAGCGACCCGATGCACGGCAACACGACGACCGCGCCCAGCGGCCACAAGACCCGGCGGTTCGACACCGTCCTCGACGAGGTGCGCGGATTCGTGGAGGCCCACCAGGAGCTCGGCACGCACCCCGGCGGCATCCACGTCGAGCTCACCGGCGACGACGTGACCGAGTGCGTCGGCGGCGGCAACGCCGTCCTGGAGGAGGACCTGCCGCACCGCTACGAGACGGCCTGCGACCCCCGCCTCAACCACACCCAGTCACTCGACCTGGCGTTCCTGCTGGCCGAGAGGTATCGGGCTCGGCCCGCGCCGGGGGATGCCGGGCTCAGGCCGCGCGGAGTGCTTCCTCGATGATCCCGAACGGCGGCTCGTCCGCCAGGTAGAAGTGCCCGCCGGTGAGCGTCCGCAGCGAGAAGGGGCCCCCGGCCGACTCCCGCCAGGAGGAGGCCTGTTCGACGGTCACCCGGGGGTCGGCGGCGCCGAGGAGCGCCGTGACGGGGCAGTCGAGGAGCGCGCCCGGCTCCCCGGCATAGCCCGCGACCATGCGGAAGTCCGCGCGCACATACGGCATCACGAGCTCCATGAAGACCGGGTTGTCGAGCAGTTCCGCGTCCGTGCCGCCGAGCCGGGTCATGAGGCGCAGGACGGCCTCGTCGTCCACGGCCGCGGCCCGCTCGGGGGTGCCGTGCGCGGTCTGCGGGCCGCGGGAGGATGACGCGAAGAAGTGGCTCACACGGGCGCCGTCGGCCTGCCAGCGCAGGGCCACCTCGTGGGCGACCAACGCGCCCATGCTGTGCCCGAAGAACGCGGTGGGCCGCCCGTCCGGCAGCGGCCGCAGCTCCTCGGCGATGTGCCGGGCCATCAGCTTCAGATCCGTGGCCGGCGGCTCGGCGATGCGCTCGGCGCGCCCCGGATAGCTGACCGTGTGCACCTCGACGTCCGCGAGCGCCTTGCCCCAGGAGCGGAAGAAGTACGGCGAGCCACCGGCGTGCGGGAAGCACACCAGGCGGCCCGCCGCGAAGGGCCGTGACTCGACTGCCTGCGTCCACACCATGCTGTCCCCCTGAGCGGTACACGAAGAGCGGTCCACGAACCGGCGTGCGACGGCACACCGGTCGGCCTCCCATGATTCCACCGGCCGCTAACAGCCGTATGACCGAGCCGGACCCCTGACCTGTGATGTCCGGCACCCTCGCCTGTCAGCCCCCTGTCAGAAGCTTCCCGGAATCCTGCCGAAGGAGAGGCACGCCCTCAGCGCCTCGCGCGGAGCCCGGCCCGCGCCCCCGTGGCGCCCGCCGCCCGACCCCGGCGAGTCCGTACCCCGCAAGACGGTGTGGGCGGAGCTGGACCTGCCGTAGGTTCACGGCTGCGTGCCGCGGGCGATGCCGAGCGTCGACAGCAGGTCCTCGTGCAGTTCCATCCAGACCGCGTGGCAGGAGGCGAGACCGACCCCCGCCACCCACTGGCCCTCGCCCGCACGGGCGCGGTTCAGGGCGGCGGAGAACCGCTCGTCGTAGCCGCCGAAGCGGGCCAGCGCTTCGGTCAGGCTGTCGATCAGCGGGGTCAGCTCGCCGCCGATCACCGTGAGTTCGTCTAGGACCCGGGCGTCCCACGCCGGGTCGCTGTGGTCGTTGGACGCAAGGCGGGCATCCTCGGTGGGCCGCAACTGCCAGTCGGTGCACGCCTGCACCAGCCGTCCGTTCAGGACTTCGAACGCCTTGTGCGCCTGCTCTACGGTGGTCCGGGCGCCGGATTCCGCCAGCTCTCCGGCAAGTTTCCGGGTGTCCTCGGCACGGCCGCGTTCGGTGAGCGTCCAGCCGCCGGTACCCCCGAACTCGACGTGCGTCACCCACCCGTAGGCTTCGAAGTCCGCCAGCAGTTCGCCGACCGTGTCCTGGTCGATGCTGGTGCGCCGGGAAACCGCCGTGCCGTCGGCGATCCCGGTCACCCGCACGGCGTGCAGGACGAGCAGATCCGGTGCTGAGGCGTGCGTCATGGCAGCGAGCATTCAGGCTGGTGCTCGCAACGTCAACGTCAACGTGGACGGAGGGACAGCCGTGCTCATCGACCTGGCCGACGCCGAACCCGGGACGTCGGGAGGCAAGGCCGCCGCGCTGGCCCGGCTCCTCGACGCGGGTCTGCCGGTACCACCCGGGTTCGTGGTGCCGACCTCCGCGTATGAACAGGGCCTCTCCCCGGCACTGACCGGCGAGCTGGCCCGAGCACTCACACGCATCACCGAGGACGGGTACCAGGACGGGTACGTCGCCGTGCGCTCCTCCGCGACCAGCGAGGACACCGCCGCGGCCACCGCCGCGGGACAGCACGACACCTTCCTGGGCGTCAGCGGCCCCGATCAGGTCGCCGACGCGGTCCGCGGGTGCTGGACCTCGTTGTGGTCCGAGCGTGCCGTGGCATACCGGCACCGGCAGGTGGATGCGGATGCGGCCGCGGATTCGCCTGCGATGGCGGTCCTCGTGCAGCGCCTGATGGACGCCGACGTCGCGGGGGTGATGTTCACCGGCGCCGACGTCCGCGTCGAGGCGTCCTGGGGACTGGGGGAGAGCGTGGTCAGCGGCCACGTCACGCCGGACTCCTGGACGGTGTCCGGCAGCACCATCACCCGGCGAACGCTCGGCACGAAGAAGACACGGATCGACCGGGACCACACCCGGGTGATCACCCGCGACGTGGAGCCCGCCGACCAGGAACGCTTCTGCCTCACCGACGAGGAAGTGACCCGGCTCGTACAGCTCGGCCGAAGGGCAGCCGAGCTGCTGGGCGGGCCGCAGGACATCGAGTGGGCGATCACCGGCTCCCGGATCTGGATCCTCCAGGCCCGCCCGGTGACCAGCGCCCTCCCTGCCGGACCGCAGGCGTCCGTGGACACCGCCGGGGTCCGCACCGGTACGCCCGGAAGCCCCGGCTCAGCCACCGGCCCGGTCCGTGTGGTGCGCGGCCCCGGCGATTTCGTACGCGTGCGGCCCGGCGACGTACTCGTATGCCGGACCACGGACCCGGCGTGGACCCCGTTGTTCGGTGTCGTCGCCGCGGTCGTGACCGAGACCGGCGGCCTGCTCTCCCACGCCGCGATCGTGGCGCGGGAGCTGGGACTCCCGGCCGTCCTGGCTCTTGAGGACGCGACGACGGTCCTGCCCGACGGTGCGACGGCCGAGGTGGACGGAAGCACCGGCCGGGTCGCGCTCCGCGGCCGAGAAATCGGCTGAGAAACGCGAAAGGGCTTCTCGGAAATCCGAGAAGCCCCAGGTCAGCGACCTATTCGCAAGTGCGCCGCCAGGGACTCGAACCCCGGACCCGCTGATTAAGAGTCAGCTGCTCTAACCAACTGAGCTAGCGGCGCCTGCTGACTCGAAAATAATACCTGGTCCCGGGGGGTGCTCCGGACCCGCCCGGCCCGGCGGGGCTAGATCGCCAAGGAGAGCAGCACCGGCGCCGCGTTCCTGTTCAGGGTGTCCGCGGCGGCGCGCAGCCGGTGGGCGTGCTCGACCGGCAGCGAGAGGGCGAGGGAGCCGACGGTGGCGCCCGCGGTGATGGGGACGGCGGCGCAGACCGTGCCGACCGCGTACTCCTGGAGGTCGAGGACCGGGACCGTGGGGGCCTGGGCGTCGAGGTTGTTCATCAGGACGCGTTCGCTGGTGATGGTGCGCGAGGTGAGGCGGGGCATCTTGTGCCGGGACAGGTGTTCCCTGCGGGCGTCCAGGTCGAGCTGGCCGAGCAGGCTCTTGCCGACGGCGCTGGCGTGCGCCGAGACCCGGAAGTCCACCCATTCGTTGACCTTGGGCGTGCGCGGGCCGTCCGCGACGTCCATGACCCGGATCTCGCCGTCCACGTACCGGCTCACGTAGACCGCGGCGCCGATCGTGTCCCGCAGGCCGCCGAGGGTGTGCCGGAGCTTCTCGCGCAGGGCGGGGGCGCGGTCGTGCGCGGAGCCGAGGCGGGTGAGCGAGGCGCCGGTCACATACGCCCCGTCGGTGATCTGCTCGACGTACCCCTCGCGGCGCAGCATGCGCAGGAGCGGGGCGAGCTGGGTGGTCGGTATCTTCGTGCGGCGGGCCAGCTCGTCCTCGGTGATGCCCGTGGCCCGGCCGGCGACTGTCTCCAGCACCCGCAGGGCCTTCTGCACCAATTGGTGGGCCGTCGTCGACTCGCGCTGCAGCGCCACGGCTTCCCCCTGATCGCTGATCCTGATGGAACGGTTCCGGACAGCTCGACACCGACCACGATAGCCGCCAAGTGCCCGTGGGGGAGGGAGTGTTGGTCATAAGAGTGGCGCGATTCCGGCTCGGTGAGCAGGAACGCGCCACTCTGGCATATGCCAACGACATGCACCGGCGGGCGGACGCTCAGAGCACGGCCGAAAGGAACTCCCGCGTCCGCTCGTGCTCCGGCTCGGTGAAGATCTTCTCCGGCGGGCCGGACTCGATCACCCGGCCCGAGTCGAACATCAGCACCTGGTCCGAGATGTCCCGGGCGAAGTTCATCTCGTGGGTCACGCACAGCATCGTGATGTCGGTGGTGTGCGCGATGTCCCGCAGGACGTCCAGGACGCCCGCGACCAGCTCCGGGTCGAGCGCGGACGTCACCTCGTCCAGGAGCAGCACCTGCGGCCGCATCGCGAGCGCCCGGGCGATGGCGACGCGCTGCTGCTGGCCGCCGGAGAGCTGCGTCGGGTAGGCGTCGCACTTGTCGCCGAGCCCCACCATGTCGAGCAGGTCGCGGGCGCGCTGCTCCGCCTCGTCCTTGGACAGGCCGAGCACGGTGACCGGGGCCTCGGTGATGTTGCGCAGGACCTTCATGTTCGGGAAGAGGTTGAACTGCTGGAAGACCATCCCGATGTTCTTGCGGACCTCGCGCACGTGCTTCTCGCCGGCGGGCACGAGCTTGCCGTTCTTCTCCTCGTGCGTCAGGTACTCCCCGCCGACCTTGATCGTGCCCTCGTCGGGCTTGAGCAGGGTCATGAGGAGCCGCAGGATCGTCGTCTTGCCGGATCCGGACGGGCCGATCAGCGTCACGTGCTTGCCGGAGTCGACGGAGAAGTCGAGTTCGTCCAGGACGGTGTTGGACCCGAAGCGCTTGATGACCTTGTCGAAGCGGATCAGCTCGCTGCCGTCCACCGCCGGGTTGGGCTGGTCTTTGGTGAGGTTCGTGTCAGCGGACAAGACGGCGCTCCAGGGCTCGCATGAGGAGGGAGGACGGATAGGCGATGAGGATGAAGGCGACACCGACGACGGTCAGGGCCTCCGTGTACTGGAAGGTCTGCGCGGCCTCCAGGCGCGAGCGCTGCAGCAGCTCGAGGACGCCGATGCTGGCGAGCAGCGGTGTGTCCTTGAGCATCGCGATGACGTAGTTGCCGAGCGCGGGGATCACGCGGCGGATGGCCTGCGGCAGGATCACCGCGGTCCAGGTGCGCGTGTACGACAGGCTCAGCGCCTTGGCCGCCTCCCACTGGCCGACGGGCACGGCCTCGATGCCCGCGCGGTAGACCTGCGCGGTGTACGTCGAGTAGTGCAGGCCGATGGCGAGGGTGCCGGTGGTCTCGGCGGAGTACTGGATGTCCCATTCCGGCAGCACGAAGAACAGGAAGAACAGCTGCACGAGCAGCGGTGTGTTGCGGATGAACTCGGTGATGATCCCGACGGGCCAGCGGATGAAGCGCGTCGGCGCCCGGAAGGCGAGGGCCCACACGAGCCCGAGCGAGAAGGAGATCAGCGAGCCGAGCGCGAGGACCTGGAGGGTGACGAGCACGCCGTCCCAGAAGTGCGGCATGAAGTCGGCGACAGCGCCCCAGTCCCACTTGTCCGTGCCGTTGTTCATCGGGACACACCCCCACCCGTGACGCCCGTACTGCTCAACTCATCGGACTTCGCGGACGGCTGACGGAACCTCAGCCACTGCCCGAGGCCCTGGCGCGGCTCCGGGAACTGCCCGATCCCAGCCTTGGTCTTGCGTTCGAGGAGCTTCATGCCGCGCGTGAGCAGGAACGCGAGCACGAAGTAGATGACCAGCGTGATCGAGTAGATCTGCGCGCTCTCGGTGGTCGCGAGCCGCACCAGGTACGCGGCGAAGGACACGTCACCGATGCCGAGCATCGAGACGAGCGCGGTGCCCTTCAGGAGCTCGATGAGCAGGTTGCAGAACGACGGGATCATCTCCGGCACCGCCTGCGGCAGCAGGATGAGCCGCATCCGCTGCCACGGCGTGAAGCTCAGCGCGACCCCCGCTTCGCGCTGCGCGGGCGTCACCGCGTTCAGGGCGCCGCGGACGATCTCGGCGCCGTACGCACCGTACGAGAGACCGAGCGCGAGCACCGCCGCCCACATCGGGACGAGCGCCCAGCCCGCGAGCTGCGGCAGGACGAAGAAGATCCAGAACATCAGCACGAGGGCCGAGGTGCCGCGGAAGACCTCCGTGTAGAACCCGGCGAGGAACCGCACCACCCACAGCCGGTGCGTGCGGGCCATGCCTATGCCGAAGGCCACGACGGTGGCGAGGGCGGCGCTGTACACGGTGAGCTGGATGGTGATCCAGATACCGGGAAGGACCCAGTGTTCCCACAGTCCCGCTGTCATTTGCACAGCTCCTCTGCGGTCAGGTCGGTCATCTCGGCCTTGGTGAAGCCGAACCGCTTGAGGACGCGGAAGAGCTCCCCGCTCTTCTTCATCTTGTGGATCTCCACGTTGAAGGCGTCACGCAGCTCGGTGTCCGTCGGCCGGAACGTGAAGCCGCCGCCGTCGACGTGCTTCTCGCCGTCGATGACCGGCGCGAAGGGCTTGGTGGCCTCGACCTTCCGGCTCTTCCGCACGACTTCGCGCGCGGTCAGGGCGGTGCCTCCGAAGACGTCGATGCGCCCGGCCTCGACGGCGTTCATGCCCGCGACCTGGTCCTGGAAGATGGAGATCTCACTCTCCTTGTACCCGGCCGCGACGGCGTAGCCGATCTCGGCGTACCCGGTGCCCGTGCCGAACTTGGCCTTCTTCTTCACGACGTCCTGGTACGTGTGCAGACCCTTCGGGTTGCCCTTGCGCACGATGAACGAATCGAGCATCTGGTACTCGGGATCGGAGAAGATCACCTGCTGGCACCGCTCTTTGTTGATGTACATCCCCGCGGAGACGACATCGAACTGCTGGGTCGTGAGCCCGGGGATCAGCGAGCCGAATTCCGTCGCGACGGGCTGCACGCTGTCGACGCCGAGCCGCTTGAAGATGATCCTGGCGAGCTCCACCGCCTCACCCGTGAAGTCACCATTGTCGTCGATGTACCCGTACGGGGCCTCGCCCGCGATACCGAGCCGCACCATGCCCTGCGACTTCAGCCGGGCCAGCGTGTCGCCCGTGGGCACCCGGCTGCACGCGCTGGCGCCGAGCGCGCCGGCGGCGCCCAGGACGGCGGCCGAGGCGAGCAGTGATCTCCGGCGCACGCCCGGGGCGCGCGCGCTCTCTGTCTTGTTTGGGTTCCTCAATGGTGGAGCCATGGGCGCGCGGCTACCCGACCCGACGCGAGATATGCCGTTGAATTCGAGCCCCTGATCCGATCGTTGTGCTCTTGACGCGGGCGTCGCTCCGGGGAGGACCATGGGGCCCATGGCAGACCGATACATCGAAGTCTCCCTCGCCAAGCGAGGAGTTCGGGCCACGGCGAAGCTCCTCGACGACCGGGCTCCGGTCACCTGCGCGGCGGTCTGGGACGCGCTCCCGCTGGGCGGGGACGTCTACCACGCGAAGTATGCCCGGAATGAGGTCTACGCCCTGTTCCCGCCCTTCGCCCCCGAAGAGCCCCCCCTGGAAAACCCCACCATCACCCCCATCCCCGGCGACCTGTGCTATTTCACCTTCTCCGGCACAGAACTGGGCACCAAGTCCCACGGCTACGAAACAGCCCAACAGGGCACCATCGTCGACCTCGCCCTCTTCTACGAACGCAACAACCTACTGATCAACGGCGACGTGGGCTGGGTCCCCGGCATCGTCTGGGGCCAGATCGTGGACGGCCTGGACGCGATGGCCGAGGCGTGCAACGACTTGTGGAGGACGGGGGCGCTGGGGGAGACCTTGAACTTCAGGCGGGCGTGAACGTACTAGCCCGTCCGGCGTTTGAGGACGAGCCGCGAAGCGGCGATCGGCGGGAGCTGTCCCACCCACCCGGGACCCCCACCCCGGGGGTCCAGGGGGCGGAGCCCCCTGGTTACGGGAAGGGGCGGGGTTGGGGAATGCCAAGCGCAGCGCCCAACCCCTGAGCCACCCGAAGAACCAACGCGTCAGCGTGCCGCGCGCCCACGATCTGCACCCCGACCGGCAGCCCATCCCCATCCACCCCACAGGGCACCGTCGCAGCGGGCTGCTGCGTCAGATTGAAGGGGTAGGTGAACGGCGTCCACCCAGTCCACCGCCGAAAGCCAGACTTCCCCGGCACCTCGACCCCCGCCTCGAACGCGGTAACAGGCAACGTAGGCGTCACCAGCACGTCGTACGTCGAATGGAACAACCCCATCCGCCTCCCCAGCCCCATCCGCACATCGACCGCGGCCAGATAGTCGAGCGCACTGAACCGCGCCCCCTGGGCGCACACCTCCCGCAGCCCCGGGTCGAGCAGCTCGTGCTGCGCGGGCGACAGATGCTGCACGACCCGGGCGGCCCCGCTGAACCACAGCGTGTGAAAGGCCTCGACGGGATCGGCGAAGTCGGGATCGGCCTCTTCGACGTACGCACCGAGCGAAGCCAGCTTGCCCACAGCATCACGCACCGCCGCGGCCACCGCGGGCCGCACCGCGACCTGCCCGCCGAGCGACGGCGAGTAGGCCACCCGCAGCCCGCGCACCCCGCCGCCGAGCCCGTCCCGGAAGCTGCCCGCGGCAGGCCCCAGGTGCGACCAGTCGCGCGCGTCCGGCGCGCCGATCACGTCCATCATCAGGGCGGCGTCGGCCGCGTCCCGCGTCATCGGCCCGACGTGCGCGAGCGTCCCGAACGCCGAAGCCGGATACAGCGGCACCCGCCCGTACGTAGGCTTGAACCCGAAGATCCCGCAGAAAGCGGCGGGGATCCGCACGGACCCACCACCGTCCGTGCCGAGCGAGAGCGGCCCCGCCCCGAGCGCCACGGCCGCCGCGCTGCCGCCGCTGGAGCCGCCCGCGGTGCGCGAGGTGTCGTACGGATTACGGGTCACGCCGTGCCGCGGGCTGTCCGTCACGCCCTTCCAGCCGAACTCCGGAGTGGTCGTCTTGCCGACGAACACCGCTCCGTGCTCGCGCAGCCGTGCCACCGACGGGGCGTCCTCGTTCCAAGGGCCCTTCTCCGAGACGCACTTGGAGCCGCGGAAGGTGGGCGCGCCGCGCTGGAGCAGGATGTCCTTCACGGTGACCGGCACCCCGTCGATCAGACCGGCCGGCTCGCCGCGCCGCCAGCGCGCCGCGCTCTCCTCGGCGAGCGCGAGGGCGCCTTCGTGGTCCAGGCGGACGAACGCGTTCACGGCCGCCTGGACGTCCTCGGCCCGGCGCAGCACCGCACGGGTGACATCCACGGGGCTGAATTCGCCCTTGCGGTAGCCGTCGACGAGTTGTACGGCGGTGAGGTCCGTGAGCTCGGTCATGCGTGCTCCTCAGGAAACGGGGTCGGGGCACTGGCTGGTCTGGTCTTGGCGACCAGAAGTGATCAGTGCCCAGGGACATACCCACGTTTCTTGTCGACCACGTTCGCCAGCGGCCGCCCCGCCTCCCACTGCCCGTACAACGTCACGAACTGCGCGCCGAGTTCGTCCCGCCAGCCGACCGTGTCGCCGCTCATGTGCGGGGAGACGATCAGCCCCGGGGCGGCCCACAGCGGGCTGTCCGCGGGCAGCGGCTCGCGCTCGAACACGTCGAGCGCGGCGCCCGCGATCCACCGCTTCGACAGGGCGGCGGCGAGGTCGTCCTCGACGACGAGCTGGCCGCGGCCCACGTTGATGAAGCACGTCGACGGCTGCATGACGCCGAAGCGGCGCTCGTCGAACATGCCGCGGGTGTCGTCCGTCAGGGGCGCCGCGCACACCACCCAGTCGGCGCGCGCCAGCAGCCGGTTGAGGTCGTCCGGGCCGTGCACACCGGCTCGCGCGGTGCGCCCGACGAGGGCGGGCGCGATGCCGAGGGCCTTCAGGGTGCGGGCGATCGCGCGGCCGATCGGGCCCGAACCCACCACGCACGCGCGCGTGCCCGCGATCCGCCGGGTCTCCCGGTGCAGCCAGGTCCGCTCGCGCTGGAGGTCGAGGGTGCGCGGCAGATCCTTGGCCATGGCGAGTACGAGGGCGGCCACGTACTCGGCGATCGGCTGGTCGAAGACGCCCCGGGCGTTGGTCACCACGGCGTCGGACGCGGCGAGTTCGGGGCACATCAGGTGGTCGACGCCCGCGCTCGCGGTGTGCACCCAGGCGGGCCGCGGCCCCTCGCCGGGCCAGGCGTGGCGCACCGCGTGCGAGCTGAAGTCCCACACCAACAGCACGTCGGCCTGCGGGAGTTGGTCCGCGAGGGTGTGCTCGTCGGCGTGCAGGACGCGAGCGCGGCCGGTGAGGGAGCCCAGGCGGGGCGGGGGCGCGGGGGCGGGCGCGTCGAGGACGAGGACGGTGGGGATCTCGGGCGCGTCGGGGGCGGCGGGGGGCGCGGGGCTCTCGCCGGGCGCCGCGGGCCGCGCGGGGCCGCTCCGGGGTACGCCGCCCGGGGAGGCGGTGCTTCCGGACGCCCTGCCCTTTCCCGAGGAGCCGCTGCCGACCCCCGTACGACCGGAGGCACCGCCGTCGGACACGGCCGGAAAATCGTCGGCCGACACGGCCGGGAAACCGTCGGCGGACATGGCAGAGAAACCGTTTCGCAACGAGAGCCCGCTTCCCTGGGAGAGCGTCAGGACGACTGCCGCAGCGTCCAGCCGGCCGACGTTCTCAGCCGTCTGAGATGTGCGGATTGACCACGCTCGCACCCCAACCTACCTTCGTCAACAGAAGCACTTCAGTACAGGCACCACAGAGGCGGGCACGCTGCGTGCTCCCCCTCTCGCGCACGGTGTGCTCGCCGCACACACATCCCGTCCCGACGTCCCGGCGCGTCGCGCCGCCAGCTCCACTTCCGGCCCCCGGCCGGCCCTGTCCCTGCACGCACGAACTTAGGGCCTGCTCATGGACGTCTCTTTCCTCGGCGGACCACACCCGCAGCGCGGTGTAGGTGTCGTCGCCCCTTTCGACTTCGCCCTGGACCGGGAGCTGTGGCGCTGGGTCCCGGACGAGGTCTCCCTGCACCTGACGCGCACGCCGTACGTGCCCGTCGAAGTCAGCCTGGACCTGGCGCGCCTGGTCAGTGAGCACGAGACGCTGGCTGAAGCGGTACGCGCGCTGACGGCCGCCGAGCCCGAAGTCCTCGCCTACGCCTGCACCTCGGGCAGTTTCGTCGGAGGCCGGGCGGGCGAGCGCGCGATGTGCGAGGCCATGTCGCGCGAGGGCGCGGTGGCGTCGGTGACGACGTCCGGCGCGCTGCTCGAAGCGCTCGAAGAGCTGGACGCGCGGCGCATCGCCCTCGTCACGCCCTACACCTGGTCGGTGACCCAGTCCCTGGAGGAGTATCTGGCCGAGGCCGGCGTCCTGGTCACCGGCCGCGCCTACCTGGGGCTGACCCGGCACATCTGGAAGGTGCCGTACCGGGACGTCGCCGACATGGCGCGGCGGGCGGCGAGCGGACGGGTGGACGCCCTGTTCATCAGCTGTACGAACCTGCCGACCTACGACGTCATCCCGCAGCTGGAGGCGGAGCTGCGGATGCCGGTGATCTCGGCGAACCAGGTGACGATGTGGTCGGCGCTGCGCAGGCTGGGTACGCGTGCGGTAGGGCCCTACCAAGCGCTGATCAACGCGGGCGCGCGGCCGGGGACCGCGGAGTTCGGCCCGCTCGACGCGCTGTCGGCGCCCGCGTACGAGGCGGTCGAGGCCGTGGACCAGTCGGCGTACGAGACGTTGGAGCCGTCGGCCGCGGCGCCCTCGGACAGCCTGCCCGACCCGCCCGGAGGACCGGTCGGGCCGGGCGAGGCCACGGGCCCCGCAGGACCGACCGCAGAACCAGAAGGAGGCTGGACTTGACCGCACTCGGATTCCTCTACCCGGGCCATTCCGCCGAGGACGACTACCCCCGCATGGAGCAGATGCTCGGCTCCGACATCCGCCTGCAAGTCGTCCACACGGACATCGGCGAGGACGCGCACCGCGTGGACGCGCTCCTGGAGATGGGCTCCGCGGCACGGCTCGCCGCCCCCGTCGAGGAGCTGCGGCTGACCGGCGCGGAGGCCGTGGTGTGGGCGTGCACCAGCGGGAGCTTCGTCTTCGGCTGGGAGGGGGCGCACGACCAGGTGCGCGCGCTGGCGCGAGCGGCGGGCCTCCCGGCGTCCTCGACATCCTTCGCCTTCGCCCATGCGGTACGTGAGGTGGGGGCGGGGCGCGTCGCCGTCGCGGCGACCTACCCCGAGGACGTGGCCGCCCACTTCTCCGCCTTCCTCAAGGCGGCGGGCGTCGACGTCGTGGCCATGCGGGGGAGCGGAATCATCACGGCGGCGGAGGTGGGCACGTGGGGCCGGGACGAGGTGTTCGCCCTGGCCCGCGCGGGCGACCACCCCGACGCGGACGCCGTCCTCCTGCCCGACACCGCTCTCCACACCGCCGCGTACATCCAGGACCTGGAGGCCGCACTCGGCAAGCCTGTCCTCACCGCGAACCAGGTCACCGTCTGGGAGGCCCTCCGCCTGGCCTCCCGCCGCGTGAACGCCCCCACCCTGGGCGCCCTGTTCACAAAGGAACCCCTAGTCCAGGCCCCCCGGGAGTAGCCCTGGCGTGGGCGCCCCACGCAAACCACCGCCCCGCCGTCCGCGCACGCACCGCCTGTTCCCGCCCACCCGGCCCCGCCTGCATGGGGACCTGCCCCCGGCACTGACCGCCCGCCTGCCCTACGCCGCCCCCGGCGCCCTGCCGTCCGCGCACGCACCGCCTGTTCCCGCCCACCCGCCCCCGCCTGCATGGGGACCTGCCCCCGGCACTGACCGCCCGCCTGCCCTACGCCGCCCCCGGCGCCCTGCCGTCCGCGCACGCACCGCCTGTTCCCGCCCACCCGCCCCCACCTCGCAGTGGAACCCCACCCGGCACTGAACGCCCACAGCCCCACCCCAGCCCGCTCATGCTCAGCCCGTCCAGCGCCTGAGGACGAGTGCGCAGCGCGATCGCTGGGGGGAAGGGACGCAGCCTGCTGGATTCGGGCAGGGGCGGGACTGGGGGAGCCCCGCAGGGCCCTCAGTCGTGCACCTGGATCACCGGTTGCCGAGGTCGGCCTCCAGGGCCCGGACGTACGCTGGACGGACAGAGCACCACACCACACGCACTAGGCGGGGATCATGAGCGCTCTAGGGGAGAACGTCAGGAAGCATCGGCGGCTACGTGGCCTCACTCAGGAGCAGTTGGCCTACGCTGCCGACCTCGCGCCCTCCACTGTCGCCAAGTTGGAACAGGGCGGAAACGTCCGCATCGAAACCCTTCACATTCTGGCTCGCGCGCTGCATGTGAAGACCTCTCAACTCATGGCATCCGACACACCGGAACCAGTTCGCGGCGAGGATCCGACCCGCGTGGGGCTGGCCGAATTGCGGAGTGCGCTCACGCCACCCCTGGGAATCGCGGACGACCCTGGCGAAACGCCGAATGAGGAACCCAACCTTCCCGCACTCTTGGAAGTCATCCGCGCCGGCTCAGCGGCGTACGACTCAGACAACTTCGGTTCCGTGGCCGGCAAGGTACCTGAACTCATCCGGGACGTGAACTCGGCTGTTGCCTACTTCGACAGCGGCGAGGAGCATGCACAGGCTCTGTCTGCCCGCGCGGAAGCGTACTTGTTGGGTGGCCGCTACCTGACACAGGTTCGGCAATACGACCTCGCCTATCACGCGCTGTCCGGTGCGATTCAGGATGCGCGAGCAGTGCGGGACATGAATACGGCCGGGTATGCAGTGGTCATCATGTCATGGCTGCTACTCCGGCAAGGGCGATTCGATGACGCGGAGCGAGCGGCTGTCGAAACAGCGGACCACCTGGAACCGCGAATCTCGAAGGCGCCCCCGGAACGGCTTGCCGTATGGGGATGGCTCGCCCTGCAAGCGGCTGCTGCTTCCGTCCGCAACAACCGCCCTGACGAGAGCGCCGAAGCCCGCCGGATTGGCGAGTCTGCCGCCGCTGCCTTGGGCCGGAATCCAGGTGCACGGCACCGGTTCGGACGGTTCGATATCGCGGTTGCAGGGATGAAGGGTCTGGAGGACGAGCTGATTTCGGAGAATGGCGACCCTCTCCGTGTGATTGATGAGTCCACCGGAAAGGCCCGGTTCTCGGATCACGCCATGAAGGCCGCCCGCATCGCTGAGACCGACAAAGAATGGAACCGGCACCGGCTCACCGTGGCGACGGCGTACACCAAAGTCGGGGAGCACGACAAGGCGCTCGACCGGCTGACGGCCGTGGACTATGCGAACCCTCAGTGGCTCCGGCATCAGCGCATGGCGCAAGACGTCATGGCGGCGATCGTCCGGCGCCGGAAGCACAAGCTCACCTCTGAGATGCGCACGATGGCGAATCGCCTGGGGGTGTTGGGCTAGCGACGGCCAGCTACTACGCAGCGCGGCAGCTGGGGGCGACCTTGCTTCCAACCACCGCTCTACTTCTGTGGATTGGCCCGCCCAGCGGCCATAGCTTCTCGGTATCCCGATGGCGAGCAGACCAGGGGTCGAGATGGTTCACAGAACGGAAGCCGATCATCAGCGCAGGCGGGACCTTGCCGACGCATCAGCGGGGGTGACTCGCCTGATGCCGTGGGTGACGGACGACGGCAAGCGCGTCCATCTCTCCACGGACGGTGAGGGGTGGCTGTCAGCGCTCGCTGACGACGTGGAGGCCGTCCAACTCTCCATAGGTGACGAGTTGTTGGCTCATGCGCGCCAAATGCTGGGCGTCCGGAAGGTGTCGAGTGTCGAGCTGCACTTCCTGGCGTCCCGCCTGTCGGAGGCCCTCAGCGACGCGCTGAGGGTCGCGGAGAGCCGGGGGCAGCGTCTGGGCGTGCCACATGAAGACGACCCCGGAGAGGACGGGGAAGGCCCCGACGCCATCAACGCCTACGAGGAGACACAGTGAATGTCATCCTGAGCAACAGCCGTGGCGGTGGCGACCCGCTGCCGGGCGAGCCGTGGCCCGGACCGCCGCTCCCTCCCACTCCTGATGGGGGCCCTGGAACTCCTGACCCGCCGCAGCCGAAGGCGCATTGAGGTGGGCCAGTGAACGCCGACATCAGCAAGCAACGCTCTGCCCGTGCAGAGCTGGGGCGTGTGCTCATGTCGAACGGGATCCTGTCGTCCGACTGGGCGCCCGCGTTTTCCGCGGTGCCGCGCTCCGCGTTCCTGCCGGAACTCATGTGGCCCTTCGGCATGAGCACAGCGCGGAGTGTCGCGGTCAACAAGGCGGACGACCCTGCCGGGTGGGAGCGGTATGCCGACTCTGACGCGCCTGTCGTCACGCAATGGGACAACGGCAAGCACACGGGAACGCGGACCGGGACAGTGCCGACCAGTTCCGCGTCCATGCCGAGTGTGGTGTTCTCCATGCTGCGGGATCTGGATGTGCAGTCCGGAAACCGGGTCCTGGAGATCGGCACGGGCACCGGCTGGAACGCCGCGCTGCTCGCCCACCGGCTCGGGGCGCACAACGTCGTCACGGTGGAAGTCGACGAGACCGTGGTCGCTGCCGCACGCACGGCTCTCGAACGGTTCGGGGCACCCGTGCGCGTAGTGTGCGGGGACGGCTATAAGGGCTGCGCCGAAGCAGCACCGTACGACCGGATCATTGCCACCTGCGGGCTCCGGTCCATCCCCTTCGCGTGGGTGGAGCAGAGCCGGCCAGGCGGCGTCATCGTGGTCCCGTGGGGCACGCACTACAGCAACGAAGACGCGGTGGCCCGCCTGGTCGTCGCCGACGACGGCCGGAGCGCGTCCGGGACCTTCACAGGCCCCGTGGAGTTCATGAAGCTGCGCTCCCAGACCCGCCCGCCGGTGGAGCACGCCGAGTACGTCACGGGCCCCGTGGCCGACGCGGACGAGTCGTCCACCGAGGTCACCGAAGCGCAGCTTGTGGGGGAGCGATTCAGTCCCCTGCGGTTCGCGCTGGGGCTGCGCGTCCCTGACTGCTGCGAAGTGGTCGCCGACCAGCGCGGGGGAGCGCGGCCCGTGTGGTTCTACGGGCTGACCGACCGCTCATGGGCGTGCGTGATGTTCCGCTGCGGCGCTGCGGCGCGCGTCTGGCAGTCGGGTCCCCGTCGGCTGTGGGGCGAGGTGGAAGCCGCCGTTCGCTGGTGGGAGGAGCAGGGGCGGCCGGGGGCCGACCGCTTCGGCCTCACCGTAGGCAGCGACGGCCGCACGACGGCATGGCTCGACTCACCGGAGCACCCGGTGAGCATCGTTGGCTGACAGGCCGCCAACCCCTCTGACACCCCGTCCGTGCGCCCTTCCATGGCCGCATGGGCGGGGCTTCATTGTCCGGAACTCCTACTGACGAGCATCGGGGCTTCCCGAAACTGGGGGCTCTGCCCCCAGACCCCCGCTTCTCAAACGCCGGAGGGGCTGAAGCTTTCGCCGGAGGGGCTGAAACTTCGCCGGTGCGGCACGGTTTTAGCCCGTCCGGCGTTTGAGGACGAGCCGCGAAGCGGCGATACGGGGGTCCAGGGGGCGGTAGCCCCCTGGTTTCGGGAAAGGGGTGGGACTGGGGCGCCCCCGCGAGGCCCCCCGGCCCGCACCCGGGGAGCAACCCACCCCAGGGAATAACCGGAGCCCCCCTCCTGTTGCACCCACCCGTACCCCGAACGACGTACGGACGGACAGCAGGAGGCCCCGGTGGCAGTGGCAGTGGACGAGCGCGGCGGAGAGACCCCCGACGCGGCAGCGGAAGGAATCCGCGCCGAACGGCACGGCACCGCCCCCACCCCTCTCTCCGTCCTAGACCTGGTGACCGTGGGCGCAGGCCGCACCGCCACCGACGCCCTGCGCACCAGCGTCACCCTGGCCAAGCAGGCCGAATCCCGCGGCTTCCACCGCCACTGGGTGGCCGAGCACCACTCCATGCCGGGCGTCGCCTCCTCCTCGCCGGCCGTGATCCTCGCCCACCTGGCAGCCCACACGACCCGCATCCGCCTCGGCTCCGGCGGCGTCATGCTGCCCAACCACGCCCCGCTGGTCATCGCGGAGCAGTTCGGCACCCTGGAGGCCCTGGCCCCGGGCCGCGTCGACCTGGGCCTCGGCCGCGCCCCGGGCACGGACGGCGCCACCGCCGCGGCCCTGCGCCGCTCGGACCAGCTCAACGAGGGCGCCGACGACTTCCCCCAGCAACTCGCGGAGCTGACCCGCTTCCTGGACGACGACTTCCCCGACGGCCACCCCTACGCCCGCATCCACGCGGTCCCCGGCCCCGTCCAGTCCACGTCCCCCGGCGGCGTCCAGTCCCCGCACCGCCCGCCGATCTGGCTGCTCGGCTCCTCCGGCTTCAGCGCCCGGCTCGCGGGCATGCTGGGCCTGCCCTTCGCCTTCGCGCACCACTTCTCCGCGCAGAACACGATCCCGGCCCTGGACCTGTACCGGGAGTCGTTCCGCCCCTCCGCCGTCCTCGACGCCCCGTACGCCCTCATCGGCGTCTCCGCGCTCGCGACCGACGACGAGAACGAGGCCCGCCGCCAGGTCATGGCCGCCGCCCTGAACATGGTCCGGCTGCGCACCGGCCGCCCCGGCCTGGTCCCCACCCCCGAGGAGGCCGAGGCCCACCATTTCACCGAAATGGAGCGGGACTTCATCACGAGCTGGAACGCCAACGTCGTCCACGGCACCGCCGACCAGGTCCGCACCGGCCTCGACGAGCTCGCCAAGCGCACCGGCGCCGACGAGCTGATGCTCACGGCCAACGCGCACAGCGGCGACGTACGCCTGCGCAGCTACGAACTCGTCGCGGACGCCTACGACCTGCCCAAGCCGGCCTGACCGCGGCTCCGAATGCCGCAACGGAAGGTGCCGCCTCCGACGGGGGTGGAGGCGGCACCTTCACGCGGCCCACGACAGACGTGAACTCGGCGCGTACATACGGCCGTTGGCGCACCCACCGCCTCCGCCACCCCACGCCCGGGGTCCCGCATTCGCTTGCCTAACCTGTCGCCATGGACATGGACACCCGGCTGCTGCGCTCCTTCACCGCCGTCGCCCAGGAGGGCGACCTCCCCCGCGCCGCCGAACGCCTCTTCGTCCCGGGGCCCGCGCTGATCCGGCAGATCAGGCAGCTCGAGACCCGGTTGGGAACGGAGCTGTTCACGCGGTCGGGCGCCGGGGTGACCCTGACGGACGCGGGCGCGGCGCTCGCGGCCGCCGCGCCCGCCGTGCTCGACGCCTGGGACGGGGCGCTGCGGGCCACCCGGGGCGCCGCCGCGCGGGCGGACCGGATCCTGCGGGTCGGCTTCGTGGCCGGCGGCGCGAACGGGCTGACGCGGCGGATCGTCGCCGAGTTCGTGCGGCGCAGGCCGGGCTGGCGCGTGCAGTTGACGCGGGCCGCGTGGGGCGACCCGACGGCGGGCCTCGCGGGCGGCACGGCCGAAGCGGCGCTGCTGCGGCTGCCGTTCCCCGGCCAGGAGGCCCTGGACATCGAGGTGCTGCTGACCGAGCCGCTCTGGGTGGCGCTGCCCGCCGGGCACCGCCTCGCCGGCCAGGAGGAGGTCGACTTCGCCGAACTCCTCGACGAGCCCTTCGTCGCGGCCCCGCCGGAGTCCGGCTGGTGGCGCGACCACTGGCTCGCGGCGGACGAACGGGACGGCCGCCCGGCGAAGATCGGCGCCGTCGCCCACACCCCCGACGAGTGGCTGACTGCCATAGCGGGCGGCCACGGCGTCTCCCTCACCGTCGAGGCCACCGCCCGCCTCGACGACCACCCCGACGTGACCTACCGCCCCGTGCGCGGTGTCAGCCCCGGCGAGATCGGCGTGGCCTGCCCCCGGAGCACCCAAGTCCCGCAGGTGGTACGGGACTTCGTCCAGGCATGCGTGACGGCACGCGACGAGCCGAACCCCGCGACGTAACCGTACGCATCAAGAACCCTTACGAACCCTCGTCCGTGAGAAGCACGGAGATGCGCTCCGCCGCCACCGGCCGCGAGTAGAGCCACCCCTGCCCGGTGTCGCACCCGATCCTGCGCAGCCGCTCCGCCTGCCCGGAGGTCTCCACGCACTCCGCGGTGACGGTGAGCCCGAGGCGGTGGGCGAGCTGCACCAGCGCCTCGACGATCACCTCGTCGGCGGGGTTGATGTGCGCGGCCGCCTCGCCGTACTCGCCCTCGTCGTACTGGAAGCCCCGGACGAAGGAGCCGTCCAGCTTCAGCACGGAGACCGGAAGCCGGCTCAGATACGCCAGGTTCGAGTAGCCCGTGCCGAAGTCGTCGATGGCGATGCGTACGCCCATGTCGCTGAGCGCCTGCAGGGCCTGCAGCGGGCGGCCCGCGGAGCCCATGACAGCGGACTCGGTCAGCTCCAGCTGCAGCAGCCGCGGCGGCAGGCCCGTCTCGGCGAGGATCTCGGCGACGTCCGCGACCAGGTCGGAGTCCCACACCTGGCGCACGGCGACGTTGACGCTCACGAACAGCGGCTCCCTGTCGGGGTGTTCGAGCTGCCAGCGCCGGGCCTGCCGACAGGCGGTCCGCAGCACCCAGCGGCCGAGCTGCACGATCGAACCGTCTTCTTCAGCAAGTCCGATGAACCGATTCGGCGTGAGCAGCCCGAACTGCGGATGCTGCCAGCGCACCAGCGCCTCGACCCCGCGCACCCCGCCGCCGTCCAGGCCCACCAACGGCTGGTAGTCCAGGACGAATTCGTCGCGCTCGACGGCGGGACGCAGCGAACTGGCCAGCGCCTGCCGGGTCATGCGGTGGGCGTTGCGCTCGGGGTCGAACAGCGTCCAGCGGGCCTTGCCGTCGGCCTTCGCCCAGTACAGCGTGGTGTCCGCGGCCTGCATCAGGCCGGTGGTCGTGGTACCGGCGGCGCGTCGCTCGACGACGCCGATGGAGGCCGACAGGGACAGCCGCTGCCCGGACAGGTCGAAGGGCTCCTGGAGCGCCCGCAGGGTCGTCTCGGCGAGCTCGGTGAGCTGATCCGTCCCCGTGGAGTCCTCCACGAGCAACGCGAACTCGTCCCCGCCGAGCCGCGCGACCAGCGGCGCCGACGCCCTGCCGTACCCGGCCTCGTCGGCGAGGGCGGTCAGCCGCTCGGCGACGGCGGCGAGCAGCCGGTCGCCGACGCGGTGGCCGAGGGTGTCGTTGACGGCCTTGAAGCCGTCCAGGTCCAGATAGCACAGGCCGATGCGGCCGGTGCTCGTGTCGTCGTACGCGCCCGCCTCCAGGGCGACGGCGAGCCGCTCGAAGAACAGCGCGCGGTTGGGCAGCCGGGTCACTGGGTCGTGCATCTGCAAGTGCCGCAGCCGGGCCTGCAGATCGCGGCGCGCGCTGATGTCGGCGACGGCCAGCAGGACGGCGCCCGCGCCGTACCGCTCGCTTCCGCCAGGCATCGGCGAGGCGGTGATCTGGGTCCACAGCGAGTGCCCGTCGGGGTGTTTCAGGCGGCGCGTACAGCGCAGTTTGGCCTGCCTGCCGCGGAGCACCTCGCGGTACGCGTGCCAGGTGCGGGCGTCGGACGCGAGGTCCACCAGGTCGGCGGCGACCCGGCCGGTGAGGTCGGCGGGGTCGGCGCCGAGCAGATCGGCCAGCGCGTCGTTGGCGCTGACGACCAGGCCCTCGCGGTCCACGACGGCGAGGGCCAGGGGGGCCGCGGCGAAGGCGGCGCGGTAGTCGGCGGTGTACTGGGCGAGGGGGCCGGTCGGGCCCGGTTGGTGACGCTCTGTGACGACAGGCCAGGCTCGGCCGGGTGCTGCGACCGCTGTGGCGGTCGGCCCTTGAGAGGTTCCGTTCACCGCTTGCTCCCGCAGTGCAATTGATGTCGAGCAGGTCGATGGGCCCCGAATCCTGGCGGGTCTGGGGAGGCGGCCGGCCGGTTGGCGGGCGGCCGACGGGGCCGCGAAAGTGTGCCGATCATAGAGGCAGGCCGTCGGGGCGTTCCAGCCGTGGCACGGTGAAGGGGCGTTCCGGAAGCCTCCGGCAGATCGTTTCTGCTCGGCCCTTTACGGGCTTATCTGCGCCCCGACCAGTTGTGACAGTCGGTGAGCGGCCGGAGTGTCGCATCCTGGCCGTTCGTCACTCGGCCGGGTCAGACAAACTGGGCGAACTTCAACAAAACATCACAGGGTGGGTGGGGAGTCTCGCATTCCGCACCGGGAGGTAGACGTGGAGCGTCAGCTCCCCCCTTGGATGCTCACCCGTGCAGGGGAATGGCCGCGCCTGCGCACCGCGGGAATCCTCTTCACCTGCCTGACCGCGATGGCCGCCACTTCACTGGTCGCGGGACCGGCGATCGCCCAGGGCACGGCGGGCCCGTGCGCCCTGCGCCGCACGCCCGCCCACCACTCGGAGGGCCTGGACACGTGGAACGCCGCCTACCCCCGGCCGTCCCGCGCCCTCGACGCCGTCATGGTCTTCCTCTCCTTCCCGGACTCCCCGCCGCTGACGACGCCCGAGGAGCTGGCGGCCGACTACTTCCCGGCCACGAGCGAGTTCTTCGAGCGAGCTTCATACGGACGGTTCACACTGCGCCCACACCCGCAACCCGAATGGGTGGAGATGCCGCAGGATTCCGCGGCGTACGCCATAGAGCGGGACTGGAATCCGCAGCGCCGCGCCGCCTACCTGCGGGACGCGGTGGCGGCGGCCGATCCACACGTGGATTTCTCGGCGTACGACATCGTCTACTTCGTGGCCGACCCGGACGCCCCCGGCGTGGACTCGGACGCGACGAAGGTGGTGAATTTCGACCACCCCATGCACGCGGACGACACCCCGATCCGCCGCATCGTCACGGTCTTCGAACGCCACCCGCCGGACCGCAACGTGCTGGCCCACGAGACGGGTCACGTCTTCGACCTGCCGGATCTCTACCACCGCCCCACGGACGGCAAGGGCGACTGGGACACCCACGTCGGCGACTGGGACGTCATGGGCAGCCAGTTCGGCCTGGCCCCGGAGCTGTTCGGCTGGCACAAGTGGAAGCTCGGCTGGCTGGCCCCGCGGCAGGTGGTGTGCGTGGCGGGCGGCCCGCGCCGGCTCACCCTGGACCCGCTCTCCGCGCCCCCCGCCCGCAGCGGGACGACCGCCACCAAGCTGGCGGTCGTCCGCACCGGCCGGGGCAGCGCGGTAGCCATCGAGGCCCGCGGCGCCCTGGGCAACGACCGGGGAACGTGCAGCGAGGGCGTACTGGCGTACCACGTACGCAACGAGACGGCGTCGGGCCGGGGCCCCATCGAGGTGATCGACGCCCACCCCGACTCGGCCGCGTGCGGCAACGACTCGGTCTACCCACCGCTCGCGGACGCGCCGGTACGGGCGGGGGAGAGCTTCACGGTGCCGGAGGACGGGGTCAGGATCGAGGTGGAGGACAGGACGGCGTCGGGCGCGTGGACGGTGAAGGTCACGCCGACGTGACGGGCCACACGGGGGGCCGGGCCGACCGAAGAAGGGGGTGTGGGGGCTTCGCCACCCACAACGCGCGGCGAAGCCGCGCAGAAAACACGAAAGCGAGGCCGGTCCACGTTTCTCCGTGGACATGCCTCGCTTTCGCTGTCGTGCGCCGCCAGGGACTCGAACCCCGGACCCGCTGATGCTGCATCTCCCGGGGGATGACCCCCGGACCCCCAGCCGACTTCGGTGGTTGCTGCCGAGAGCGATCCAACAGCGAAGGCCCCCCGTGATCACGGAGGGCCTTGCCTGTCTGTGCGCCGCCAGGGACTCGAACCCCGGACCCGCTGATGCTGCATCTCCCGGGGGATGACCCCCGGACCCCCAGCCGACTTCGGTGGTTGCTGCCGAGAGCGATCCAACAGCGAAGGCCCCCCGTGATCACGGAGGGCCTTGCCTGTCTGTGCGCCGCCAGGGACTCGAACCCCGGACCCGCTGATTAAGAGTCAGCTGCTCTAACCAACTGAGCTAGCGGCGCCTGCTGACGTCGTAGACCTTAGCACCCTGATCGCTGCGAGGAAAAATCGATATACGCACCGCAGACGCGCTCGCGGCCCGGGCCGCGCGGACGCAGGCCCAGAGGACGACATCGGGCCCCGGGAGCCATGGGCGGCGGCTGTCCGGGGCGACCAGCCAGCGTGATCCGAGCCGGTCGTCGGGGTCAGGACCGGCCGAGAGGGGCGGCACGGTGACGGCGTCGCCCGCGCCGTGGCAGAGCAGTGCGGGCACGGCCGGGCCCCACTCCTCCCAGGCGAGCAGCGACGGCAGGCGCCGGGCGGTGCCGGGGGCGGCGAAGAGCAGCATGCGGCCGCGGTGGGCGGCGACGGGCCCGGATCCGGGTCCGTCGTGCCACAACCGGTCGACCATCCGCCGCCCGAAGACGGCGGGCACGCTCACCACGTCGAAGACGGTGCCGCAGGACAGCACGGCCGGGGCGGTGGGCCGCGCCCGCCAGCCGGTGAGCAGCCCCTGCGGATACGTTTCAGCAGAGGCGAGCCAGGCGGCGCCCTCGGGGGTGACGTCGCAGGCGTTGGCGGGAACGGTGATGTGGCGGGGGAGGCGGCTCATGCCGCATACATCTACCGGTGGTGAGTGCCCGGGTTCACAGAGTTGCGGGAAACCGTGACGGTGGCCTGCGCGATGGGGTACCTTGCCCCACCGGCATATGCCGCACGATCTTGTTCCGCGAGGGCCTCAGCCGGCCGGGTGGGGTCCGGAATCCGCGCCGGCACCGCCCGGGCCGGTCCCGCCGCGCATCAGCTCGCGGCCGAACTCGATCATCTTCTTCGCGTAGTCCTCGGTCCACTGGGCGCGATCGGCGATGGCGGCCGTGGTGAGCCGGTCGAAGCGGCGCGGGTCGGCGAGCTGGGCGGCGGCGATGGCCTGGAACTCGACGGAGCGGTCGGTGGCCGCCCGGAAGGCGAGGGTCAACTCGGTGGCCCGGGCGAGCAGTTCGCGCGGGTCCTCGATCGACTCCAGATCGAAGAAGTGCTCGGGGTCGGCGGTGGCTTCCGCGGGCTCGAAGAGGAGCGGTGCGGGGCGCATGCGCTGGCTGGACCGGGGCCGCGAGGGCTCCGCCATGTCGTTTTCCTCTCGTCGTACGCCGCGTGGCCGCATCCATTGTCCCCCCTCCCGCAAGACGCCCGCGCGACGTTCCCCTGAGCAGCCCGGGGTTGCCCCCCGTCGCCCCGCCGACCCGGGCAGGGGGCCTCCCCCCCCTCACATACCGGCACCGTCGGCCTGGGCTGTGCCCACCCGTGCCGCCCTGCGGCACGACTGCCCACAGCAGGTACCGGCCGACGCCGGGTGCCGGCCACCGCACCGCCCACCATCCGGAAGCCGGAGTCGCAACCCCGCCCGGTAGGGAACGGGCCCGGAAGCCGAATCCGCAGCCCCCACCGGAGGGGCAGCCGCCGACGGACCGGAGGGGACGTGGCGGTATGTGCGCGCGCAGCTCGCCCGGCCACGCCGTCCGTCAGGGCAATGCCTACGGCGCCCCAGGCGCGAGCACGGACATACCGCCGCGGCCCCGCCCCACAACCGGAGAACGGGCGGCGCAACCCCCACCGGCGGAAAGCAGCTCAACGGCTAGGGCCGCCAGGTCACCCGGTGCTCGGAGAGGCGGGCGAGGATCGCGTGGTTCGCCTCCCAGCCGTCCGGGCTGTTTCCTTTGGCCGCCTCCGGCGGCGTGCCGGACTCTGTCCGGCGGATGGGCGGCGCTGTGCTCGGCGCCCGCCGACCAGGTGCGGGCACGTCGGTCACGGCCGCCAGGTCACCCGGTGTTCGGAGAGGCGGGCGAGGATCGCGTGGTTCGCCTCCCAGCCGTCCGGGAACTTGACCGTGACGCCCAGTCGCACGGGCTCCGTCGACGGGTGGTCGTCCAGGAGTGTCTCCACCCCCGCCCGGCACACCACGATGCACGCGTGCCGATGCCGCGAGGCAAGCACGCACAACCGCCCCGTCTCCAGATGGAACGCCGTCGCGTCCGGCCGCCCCGACAGCGGATGCAGCACGACGGTCACATCGAACTCCCGCCCCTGCAGCCGGTTGGCGGTGTCCACGGTCACATCCACGACCCCGAGCGACGCAAGCGCACCCCGCACAGCAGCGGCCTGATCCCGGTGCGCGGTCCCCACGGCGACCCGGTCGGCGGTGAGCGGCACGGGCTCCCCGGACCGCTCGGACGTCGCGGCCCCGCCCCGGTCGAGCAGCCGCCGCACGACGAGCGCGACGGCCCGCACGGCCTCCGGGTCCGTGCGCGGCGTGTGCCGGGCGGGCAGTTCGAGGAGCCCCCACCCGGAGACGGCGGCTTCGTCGATGACCCGGTCGGGCCCCGAACCGTCCGACGGGACACCGAAGTTGAGCACCCGGTCCCCGTGCCCCGTACCACTACGGAAGGGCGTGTACGGATAGAACGCGTCGGACACCAGCGGCGCGGCGGACGCGGGCAGCCGCCACGACACGGGCAGCCGGTGCTGCGGCAGTCCCGGGTTGTGCGCGAGCAGCGTGGTCACGGCGCTGGCGGAGGGGTCATAGGCGAGCCCCGCCCACTGCTCGGCCTCGGCGATGGCGAAGGGGTCCAACTGCCCCGGGTCGCCGACGAACAGGGCTCGTTCGAAGAGCCCGGCAACGGCGAGCAGGGCATCCGACCGCATCTGGTAGGCCTCGTCCACGATGGCGTGCCGCCAGGGCTCGACGCCCTTGACGTGCCCCCACTTCGCGGCGGTGGACACGACGACGTCGAGCCCAGCGAGATCGCCGGCCTTGGCGGACTTGCGTACGTTGGGCAGCTCGTCGAGCGCCTTGTCGTACGGGTCGGAGTCGCTGCTGTGCAGCCGCCCGACGGGCAGCTCCGGATCCTTCTCGGCGAGGCGCAGGACGAGGTCGTCGACCTGGGCGTTGGTCTGGGCGACGACCATCAGGGGCCGCCCCGCGGCGGCGAGTTCGCATGCGGCGCGCACGACGAGCGTGGACTTGCCGGCGCCGGGCGGCGAGTCCACGACGACACCGCGGTGCGTGCCGTGCAGCGTGTCGCGCAGGATGGCGTCCGTGGCGCGCGCGGCCTCGGCCCCGGGGTCGAAGGGAACCGTACTCACAGAAGATCCTCCGAGGTCACAGCATCAGGCAGCTCACCCAGAGCACCCGCACCGGAGACCCGGGCACCCGCACCGGAGACCCCGGCACCCGCACCGGAGACCCGGGCACCCGCACCGGAGACCCCGGCACCCGCACCGGAGACCCGGGGCACCCCCACCGGAGCCCCCCGCGCCCCCACCGGACAAATCCGATACCACCCCCGTGGCACCCCCACCGGAATCCCCGTCACCCCCACCGGAGAGACCGGAGAGACCGGAGAGACCGGAGAGACCGGAGAGACCGGAGAGACCGGAGAGAACCGTCCCCCCGACCGCCTCCGGCGGCCCGCCATGCGTCCACGGCGTGTCCTCAGGATCGGGCAACCGAGGCCCACCCCGCTGCTCGTGCTCGAAGAGCGTCCAGCACAACAGGTCACCCACGTCCGGCACAGACCCGGGCTCGGCCTCCTTGCCACGCCCCATCTTGTCCAGGACACGCAGGACGATGCCGCCGTCGGTGTCGTACATCACGAACTGCGCGGCCTGAGGCTTCCCTTCGAGGGAGCGATACACCTTCACGCCCTCGTCCAGATGCGGCCGATCGCCCGTGCGCACGGTGACGAGCGGCCGCGGCCGGGGCGAGCGACCCTCGCTGTGGGCCATGACGACGTCGGTCACCTCTCCGGCGAAGGCTTCGCCCGCGAGCCGCCGCCCGGCCATCACCAGGGGATCGTCCAGGGCCTCCTGGGCGTCGAGCCGGGCCTGCTCACGCTCGCGGGTGCCGAGCTTGTTCGCCGCGGTGACGGCGTCGTCGACGCGCGGCTGCGGCGGCTCGCCCGCGGCCACGCGGTCGCGGTGGCCGGTGAACGACCAGCGGTCACCGCGCCATCGGTCGACGGCGTGCGGCGCCTCGGGCAGCGTGCACAGCGCGTCCAGGCCGCGCCACACGGCGTCCCAGGTGGGGCGCGTGCGGCTCGCCACCAGGGCGTCGATCTCCCGCTCGGCGGCGGCGAGGGAGGCGAGCAGGCCGTCCGCCTCGACGCCGTCCGCGGCGGCGGCGAGGGCGGTGCGCGCCCGGTCGTACCGCTCGATGGCCGGGGCGAGGAGCTGGTTGTCGAAGGCCGGATCCGTGGCGGGCCCGGCGGGCGGGCACAGCAACTGCCCCTCGCCGTCCCGCGCCAGCTCCGCGCGGAGCGCCGCCTCGGCCCCCGAGACGCCCTCGGGCGCCTCGATCCACGCGAGCAGCGCACCCAAGTGCTGCTCCTCCAGGGAGGACTGGCCGGTCGCCCAGTGCCGCGACAGCAGGTCGGTCATGGCGAGCAGGAGCGATGATCCCGGCACCCGGGAGCGCTCGCCGAAGTGCGTGAGCCAGCGCCCGAGCAGCGGCACGCGCGGGGGCGCGGGATACGGCGCGTCCGGATCCTGCTCGGCCGTCCGCCGGAACCGCATCGATCGGCCGAGCAGGCGCACGAACTCGACGCCCGCGCGGCTCGGCACGATGAGCTGCGGCGCGTCCGCGCACAGCTCGACCTCGACCTTGACGCGCTTGCCGGTCTCCGGGTCGGCCTCCGTGCGCTCGGCGGCCTCGACGTCGCCTTCGTACGACTCCACGTACGGCAGCAGGATCTCGGCGAGCCGGGACAGGAACGCGAAGCGCAGGTCGCGGTCGCGGGGCTGGGGCACGGTGAGCAGACGCGGCGACGTGCGCTCCGTGCCGATCAGGGCGCCGAGCGGGGCGCCCGCCTCACCGGCGGTGGTGAGCGGCACGAAGACGAGGGGGCGCTCGGAGAGGTGGCGGTGCCGCACGGTCGCCCGCGGCCGTGCGCGGCCGCTGTTCGTCGCCTCGAGCCGGGCCAGGTTGTCGATCAGGGACAACGCACACCTCCCGAGAGCGCCTCCGCGCGGGACGCGCCGACGGAAGGGCGAGCCGCGTCCACCGACGGGTGGGACGCGCCTGCCGAGTGGGCACGCGACGCGCCCACCCCGGCGGCCCGCGACTCGCCCAGCGCCTCCGCTCGCAACTCGCCCGCCCGGCGCAGCGCCGCCACCGCCGGGTCGTCCGGATCGCCCGCCGTGCCGCGGGAGGCGGCGAGGGCCTCCTCGACCGTCGTGAGCGTGCCGAGGTCGGCGCGCAGGGAGCGGCCGAGGGCCGTGAGCTCGCCCGCCGCGCGGGCCCGGTCGCGGCAGTGGAAGGCCAGCTCGCAGGCGGCCAGGCACTCGGGGGCGTACGTCGCGGGGACCGCGTCGACCGCGGCGGTCAGCTCGGCGGCGGGGCGCGTGACGTCGAACGTGGTGCCGGGCGGCAGCGTGGCCGCGATGTCCTCGACGCGGGTCAGCCGGGAGAGCTGGCGGCGGGTGACGGCGAGCTGCTTGCGGATGTCCACGGGGGACGCGGCCGGGAGGTTGGAGAAGTCCTTGGGGCAGACGAGCAGCGCGCGCCGCCGCACTTCGGGCACGCGACCGGGCCGCTCGGAGGGTTGCTCGGCGACGTGAGCGGAGGCTGAAGGGGCGGCTTGCTCGGCGATCGGGGAGGCGACGTGAGCGGAGGCCGACGCGGCCATCTGCTCGGCGACGCGCGCCGCGACCTGCTCCAGGGCGAGGACGTACACCGCGGACTGGCGCGCCGCCGCGCCCACCTTCGCCGCGTCCGCCGCCCCGTCGATCATCGGGAAGGACTTGATCTCGACGACCGTCCAGGTCCCGTCCGGCGCGACCACCACCGCGTCCGGCTCCAGGAAGGCGGGCGTGCCCGCGACGTCCAGGGCCAGCATGGGGTGGTCGAGCAGCGTCCAGGTGCAGGCGGCCGTGGCCTCGCGCAGGGCGAGCGCCGTGCGGCCCGCGCGGCCTTCGGGACCGGCCGCCGTGAGGTCCGGCACCCGCGCGGAGCCGGGCTCCGGCTCGGGCCCGCCGCCCAGGCACGCGTGCGTGAGGCGCAGCAGCTCCGCGCCGCCGTCGGCCTTGACCCGCGCCTCGAAGGCGTGCCCGCGCATGAACGCGAACTGGGACTGCCCGAAGCCCGACGGGGAGCCGAGCGACTGCGCGAGCGCCGCCTTCGGCACCCCCGCGCCGTCCAGGAGGGCGCGCCGCCTGCAGCCCGGATTCGCCGCGAGCGCCGCCAGGGCGCGGGCGTCCAGGGGCTGCGGCGGTACGTCAGGTCCGCGCAGTTCCGCGAGCCGTTGCCGCAGCGCCGTCCCCGGTGTCCGCGGCACGCCCCGCGGGTCTGCTGCCCTTGTTCCCGCGGGGCTTTCCGGCAGGCTTGCCCGCGGCACTGCCGCCCGGCTCGGCGCCGAGCTTGCGCTGATGGGGAATTCGCTCACCCGCCGAAGTCTGGCATCCACCACTGACATTGGAGGACTCCACCGGGGCCTTGGCGACGGCAGAGGCGGCCGAGGCGCCCGCGGGGCGCCGCGCGGAGCCGGTGCCGCGGGCGGCAAGGGCTCCGGCGAGCACCGGCTGCAGCCGCCCCTTGAGCCGGGCGGCGGCGAGCCGCACGGGACGGACGAGCAGCAGTCCCACACCCATCACGGCCACGCCCGCGAGCGCGTCGAAGAAGTAGTGGTTGGCCGTGCCCATGACGACGATGGTGGTGAGCAGCGGGTAGGCGACGGCGATCGTCTTCACCAGGGGCGTGCGGCCGTACCGCCACAGCACCACGCCGCACCACAGCGACCAGCCGACGTGCAGGCTGGGCATCGCCGCGTACTGGTTGGTCATGCCGCCGAGCCCGCGCGGCGCGCTGGCCTGGCCGCCCCACCAGCCCCAGTCGCTGTACTGCGCCATCGTGTCGACGAAGCCGTAGCCCTTGTCGAGGAGCCGCGGCGGGCAGGTCGGCATGAGCGTGAAGCCGACGAGGCCGATGAGCGTGGAGACCATCAGCCAGGTGCGGGCGGCGGCGTAGTGCACCGCCCTGCTGCGGAACATCCAGATCAGCACCAGCGGCGTGACCAGGTAGTGCAGCGAGGCGTACCAGAAGTCGGCCGGGACGCCGATGGAGGTGTGAGCGGTGAAGAGACGGTTCAGCGGATGCTCGAGGTTGAGGTTCAGGGCCTTCTCGACGCGCAGGATGTCCAGGCCGTGGCCCACGGCGGTCGTGACGTCCCCGCGGGCGAGCAGCCGCCCGGCCGAGTAGGCCCCGTACACCAGCAGGATCAGCGGCAGCTCCGTCCACCACCGCAGGCGGAGCCGGGCGGCCCGGTTCCCGGATATGCCGCCGGCGCCCGCGCCCTGTGCCTCGGTCTGCGGCATCCGGTGGGTCCCCCATCTCATTTCGCGCTGTTCCCGCTCAGTTCGTGCGGCGTACGGCCGCTGGGTCACTTTACGGCGTACGCGAAGGCCGATGAGTCATCCCCCTGGTCGTCAAAGACGCAGAGATCGTCGCCGGGGTTGCTCATCGGCGGCGTGAGTGATGATGGAAGGAACGGACGGGCGACTGTCCGCTTTTGTCCTGAATATCTCCTTGCATATCTCCCTGCACGTCTCCTTGGAAAGGTCTCTCATGGCACCGCGCATCCTGCTGGCCCGGCACGGACAGACGGAGTGGTCGCTGTCCGGCAAGCACACCGGCAGGACGGACATTCCCCTCCTGGACGAGGGCCGGCGCGGTGCGAAACTGCTCGGCGAGCGACTGCACAGGGCGCCCTACGACGGCCTCCCCGGAGTCGAGGTGCGCACCAGCCCGCTGTCCCGCGCGCGGGAGACGTGCGAGCTCGCCGGGTTCGGCGACCGGGCCGCGGAGTGGGACGCGCTGATGGAGTTCGACTACGGCTCGTACGACGGGCTGACCCCCGCCGACATCCAGGCCGTGCGCCCCGGCTGGTTCATCTGGCGCGACGGGGTGCCGGACGGCGAGACGCTGGCGCAGGTGTCCGCGCGCGCGGACGAGGTCGTCGCCTGGGCGCGCGAGGCCGACCGGGACGTCCTCGTCTTCGCCCACGGCCACATCCTGCGCGCCATCGGCGCCCGCTGGCTCGGCTACGACATCGACTTCGCGTCCCGGATCCGCCTCAACCCGACCTCCCTGTCGATCCTGGGCTGGGCCTACGGAGAGCCCGCCCTGGAGTCCTGGAACGACACGGGCCACCTGGTCGGTTAGCGACCACTCGCGCGGGCGGCGGCGCCATCACCCACGCGCGCGGGCGGCGTGCTGCTCCAGGAAGTCGGTCACCCCGGCGGCCCGCCGGTGCGGGAGCAGCAGCCGCGCGGTGGTCGCGAGCATGGACTCGATCCGCGTCGACTGGACCTCGTCCAGCAGGGCCAGGACCCGCAGGCCCTCCGCCGCGGCCTCGTCGGGGCGGCCCGCGCGGGCCAGGTCGTCGGCCAGCTCGGCGGTGTACAGGGCGATGTTCCGGGTGAACTCGGGGGTCTGCGTCGCCGCGACGCCCGCCGCGCGCTGTGCGTGCCGGGACGCGCGCTCCCAGTGGCCGAGCGCCGACCAGCACTGCGCCTCCAGGCCCGCGAACTCCGCGGGACCGTAGAAGGTCATCCACTCCGGGTCGGTCTCGGACGGGCCGATGTCGAACAGCGCGTGCGCGCGCGTGAGCGCCTGCCGGCAGCCCGTACGGTCGCCGAGCCCGGCCCAGCCGCCCGCCTCGCGCAGCGCGATCAGCGAGAGCAGCCGGGGCGAGCCGAGCTGCCGCGCCGCGCGCGCCGCGGCCTGCGCCGCCCGCACCGCCTCCCGGGGCCGTCCGGCGTCGCGCGCCAGGAACGCGGTGTTGCAGAAGGCGTGCGCCTCCAGGGCGGGGTCGCCGGACATCCGCGCCGTCGCCAGCGCCTCCGCGTAATGCGAGCGGGCGTCGTCGAAGCGGCCCGAGTCGTGCGCGAGCCACCCTACGGAGATGGCGAGTTCGCCCGCGCCCGCGTAGAGCCGGTCGGCCACCGCCTGCCCGCCCTGCCGGGTGGTGCCCGCGTCGAGGAGGGCGTAGGCCGTGCGCAACGGGGCGGCGGCTCGCTGGTACAGGCCGTCGGCGCCGTGCCGGTCGTCGAGCAGCCGGATCTGGCGTACGGCCTCCTCGACCGCGCTCACCTCGTTCTCGTCCGCCGCGCGCAGGCGGTGCGCCGCGCGGACGCGGGCGGCCTCGGCGACGCCGCCCAGGGGGAGCCCGACGGCTCCCAGGGAGGCGGCGGCCACCGTGGCCGTGCCGCTGGTCATGAATGCGCGACGCCGCACGTCGCTCTCCTCGTCTCCGGTGGTGGTGCTGTCAGTGCCGTGGTCGCGCGGGTACCTGGCGTCCCCGCGGTCATGCGGGTACGTGGTGTCCGCCCCGCGCGCGTCCCCCGCCGCGCGCGCCCCCCGGCCCCGGACCGCCGCGCGCGGCGCGAAGCCCAGGTCCGACAGCGTCCGGCCGGGGAACATGTGCAGGAACACCCGCTCGTACGCGTAGTTGGGGCAGCGGATCTCGCCCGCCTCCACGCGGCCCACGTACCGCGCGTCGCAGCTCACCCGCTCGCCGATCTCGCGCGCGGCCCGCCGCACCGCGGCCGCGAACTCGCCCGGCGAGCGCTGCCCGCGCAACTGCCGGAACGCGAGATTCGGCCGCGGAGGCGGAGTTGACGATGCCGAAGACGACGACGCCATGCCGGATCCTCTCGCTGGGGGACCGTGCCGGATCGCGCCGTGCCGTCCCGCGCCGTCGGCCGCTGAGGTATCGGCTGGATCGTGTGCGGGGGGCTGCGGACCTGTTCCGGCGGAGCATGAACGTACCGGTTGGGAACCGGCCACCACGCGGAGTTTGGCTACAAACCGGATATCTCACCCGCGATCTGCCATGAACTGCCATCCTTTGCAGCGGCGTGGCGCCGTAGCCGTTGCCGCCCTGGGGCGTTGAACCATGCGGAGAGGGAGCGACGCCGCTCCCGACCTGGCGAGGAGGTTCCCTTGTTGGAGTTCGGCATGGAGAACAGCGAATCCGGGGGCGCGCTGACGACGGCCCGGCACTGGCCGAGCCGGGACCACAGCGCGGGGCCCGGCTGCGTCGAGCCGTGGGACCCGGCCCGCCCCGGCTACCCGCACGCCCCGCACGACGGTCACGAGGACTGCGACCTGGTGACCGTGCCCGCGCGGCAGGGCCTGGAAGCCGTCGACATCCTGCGCCGGGGCGCCGGCGACGAGGCCGTGGGGCCCGTCCTGCACGACGGCGGCTGCGACACTCTCGGCTTTCTTGTGCCGCCCGGCACCGCGGACGGGTGGGACCTGCCCGGCAGCGCGTGCACCCAGACCTACGGTCGGGGCGCTTCCCTCGTTCCTGACCCGGACCCGGATCCTGTGCCCGCGCCGCCCGTCGTCGGTACTGGGTGGCTGGTGCCGCCCGGGGCCACCGATCCCGTGACCGACCCAGCCGTGCTGCGTGCCGCGCTCGGGGAGGCTGCCCGCATGATCGAGGCCGCGGACAACTGCCGTTGAGGCTGTGCGGGGCTGCCATATGGGGCTGCGCCCCTTTCCCCTGCTTGTCGCCGCTTCGCGGCTCGTCCTCAAACGCCGGACGGGCTGAGATTGGCTCGCCCTCGGGCGTCGGGACGGGCTGAGATTGGCTCGCCCTTGGACGACTGGCAAGGGGTCATCGCGCGCGAGCGAAGGTGCCCGTGCCCGGCGATAATGGGCTGATGGCGAGGAACAGGCGAGAACGGCAGACGCGCGAAGCGCTCGTCGAGGAGGTTGACGGGGGGCTTGCCGAGCTTATGCCGGATCGGGAGCGGCCCCGGGGCTGGACGCTGCTCGTGGACGGTGCGCCGCAGTCGCACGTCGACCTCGACGACCCGGCGTATCTCGACTTCGAATACCAGCGCAGGCTCGGCCATATCGTCGACCTCCTCGCCCCGCCGGGACGGCCCGTGCACGTCCTGCACCTCGGTGGCGGCGCCCTCACCCTCGCCCGCTATGTCGCCGCGACCCGCCCCCGCTCCACCCAGCAGGTCGTCGAACGCGACACCGCGCTCGTCCAACTCGTCCGCCGCGCCCTGCCGTTGGACCCCGCCGCCCGCATACGCGTGCGCGGCACCGACGCCCGCGAAGGGCTCGCGAAGACCCCCGACGGCTGGGCCGACCTCGTCATAGCCGACGTGTTCAGCGGGGCCCGCACCCCCGCCCACCTGACCAGCACGGAATTCCTCGGCGACATCCGCAGGGCGCTCAAGCCCACCGGCTGGTACGCCGCCAACCTCGCCGACGGCCCGCCGCTCGCCTATCTGCGCGGCCAACTCGCCACCGCCGCCACCGTCTTCCCCGAACTCGCCCTCGTCGCCGACCCCACCGTGCTGCGCGGCAAGCGCTTCGGCAACGCCGTGCTCCTCGGCGCCGGGCAGCCGCTGCCCGTCGCCGAACTGACCCGGCTGAGCGCCGCCGACCCGCACCCCGCCCGCGTCGAACACGGGCGCGCGCTCCTCGACTTCAGCGGCGGCGCGGCGGCCGTCACGGACGCCAGCGCGGTGGCTTCACCCGCACCGCCGTCTTCGGTGTTCCGCTGAGAGGGCCTCTCAGTAAAGGGCCCCGCTCAGTACTCGTTGATGTCGACCCGCGGCGCGTGGTCGTGCCAGGTGCAGAACACCGACACCCGGTCCGCGCCCGAGGTGTACTCCACCCGGATCCACGTCGACGCCTTCCACACCTGCATCGACCAGCCCGCCGCCGGTGACGCCGACACGAGCGTCGCGGAGGACCTGCCGATGTCGAAGACGACCCGTCCGCCTTCGGTGGTGTAGCCCTTGACGCTTCCGGAGGAGGAGGGGGAAGGGGGTGAAGCGGATTTGTCGGGCTTGTCGTCCTGGTGGTCGGGGCGGTCCGGGGACGGGCTCTTCGTGTTCTCCGGGGTCTTCGTCGGCCCGGGCGGCCTCGACTTGGACGGCTCACCGGACTTCTTCGGCGGCCTGGTGCTCGACGTCGGCTCCGGGCGGTACGTGGACGACGACTGCGGCAGCGCCGACCGGTCGCCCGCCGCCAGCGGCAGGGCGCGCGGCGGATCGTACGCCGTGCCCGCCATCACCGTGTGCACACCCCACCACGACAGCGTGACCGCCGCGCCCGTGGCGAGCGACCACGCGATGGCGTGTACGAGACCTCTGTGCATCGCGGGCCATACTGCACCACGCGTCGCCGCGAGGACCAGGAGTCCCGCCTTCCGCTTTCCCGTCTGGAAGAGGGCATTCGCTGCCCGGAAAGGGCACTTTTCCGGCCCGGAAGGGGGACATCTCCGGCCCGGAAGGGGACATCGGACCCAAGTCCGGGCCAAAAGTCCCGCGCGGCACCGGGGTCCTCCGGATGGCGTACGGTGCCGCCCATGGCAAGTGTGCTCGTCGTCGAGGACGACCAGTTCGTGCGCTCGGCCCTCATCCGGCATCTGACCGACGCCTCCCACACGGTACGGAGCGTCGGTACCGCCCTGGAGGCGCTGCGCGAGGTCGCCCATTTCCGCTTCGATGTCGTCATCCTGGACCTCGGCCTGCCCGACCTCGACGGGTCCGAGGCGCTGAAGATGCTGCGCGGCATCACCGACGTACCCGTGATCATCGCGACCGCGCGGGACGACGAGGCGGAGATCGTCCGGCTCCTCAACGACGGTGCCGACGACTACCTGACCAAGCCGTTCTCCGTCGAGCACCTGTCCGCCCGGATGGCCGCCGTGCTGCGCCGCTCGCGCGGCTCCTGGTCCGGCTCCGGCGAGGCGGCGCCCCGGCAGGTGCTCCAGGTCGGCGGCCTGACCGTCGACCCGCTGCGGCGCCAGGCCGAGCTGGACGGCGCGCGGCTCGACCTGACGCGGCGCGAGTTCGACCTGCTCGCCTTCCTCGCGGGGCGGCCCGGCGTCGTCGTACCGCGCAAGGAACTGCTCGCCGAGGTGTGGCAGCAGAGCTACGGCGACGACCAGACCATCGACGTCCATCTGTCCTGGCTGCGCCGGAAGTTGGGCGAGACCGCCGCCAACCCGCGCTATCTGCACACGCTGCGGGGCGTCGGCGTGAAACTGGAACCGCCGCTGTGAACCGGACCCGACCGACGGGGGCCGCGCCGTGAGGTGGGCGCTCGTGAAGGTGTGCCTGGCCGTCACCACGATGGTCGTGGCCGCCTTCGCCATCCCGCTCGGCCTCGTCATCCAGGAGATGGCCCGCGACCGCGCCTTCTCCGCCGCCGAACGGCACGCCGCCGGCATGGGCCCCACCCTCTCCATCACCACCGACCGCGCCCAGCTCACCCGGGCCGTCGCCACCTCCGAGGCGGGCGGCGACGGGCGGATGGCCGTGTACGTACCGGCCGTCGGCCAGAACCCGCCGCTGAAGATCGGCGACCGCCGCGCCACCGCCCACGACGTGGAGGCCACCCGCGCGCAGGGGCGGGCCAGGACCACCGGCGTGCCCGGCGGCTCCGTGCTGCTCCAGCCCTTCGGGCTGAGCTCCGGGGAGATCGCCGTCGTCGAGATCTTCGTGCCGGAGAGCGAGGTCAGCAATGGCGTGACCACGGCGTGGCTGGTGCTCGCGGGCGTCGGTGTGGCGCTGATCATCGGGTCCGTCGCGGTCGCGGACCGGCTCGGCGTACGCATGGTCCAGCCCGCGCGCCGCCTGGTGGGCGCCGCGCACGACCTGGGCGAGGGCAAGCTCGGGGCGCGGGTGCCGGAGGACGGGCCGACCGAACTGCGGCTCGCCGCCGTGGCGTTCAACTCCATGGCCGACCAGGTCGTCCAACTCCTCGCCAACGAGCGGGAGCTGGCGGCGGACCTGTCGCACCGGCTGCGTACGCCGCTGACCGTGCTGCGCCTCAACGCGGCCTCGCTGGGCGGCGGCCCGGCCGCCGAGCAGACCCGCGTCGCCGTCGAGCGCCTCGAACGCGAGGTCGACACCATCATCCGTACGGCGCGGGACGCGAAGCCGCAGACGGCGGCGGGCGTCCACACCGGCCCGGGTGCCGGGTGCGACGCCGCCGAAGTGATCCGCGAGCGGATGGAGTTCTGGTCGGCGCTCGCGGAGGACGAGGGGCGCGAGGCGCGGGTCGCCGGGGTGGACCGGCCGGTGTGGATCCCGGTGGCGCGGGCCGAACTGGTCGCCGCGCTCGACGCGTTGCTCGGCAATGTCTTCCGGCACACGCGGGAGGGCGCGGCGTTCGCCGTCGACGTGCACAGCGGGGAGGACGCGGTGATCGTGCTCGTCTCCGACGCGGGGGACGGCATCGCCGACCCGGGGGCCGCGCTGGCCCGCGGCAACTCGGGCACCTCGGCGGGCGCGACCGGCTCCACGGGCCTCGGCCTCGACATCGTCCGCCGCCTGGCGGAGTCCACGGGCGGCGATGTCCGCATCGGGAGCTCGGTGCTCGGCGGCACGGAGGTACGCCTCTGGATCCAGCGGGACCCTCGGCGGTCGCCGACCGGGGGGAGGCGGCGGGGGCCGGTACGGCGCCGGAGCAGGCGGTCGGCCCGGGTGAGCGGCGGCGCAGGCTGACGCGGCGGTGCCGTGGGGAGCGCCACACTGGCCGCATGTGTCAAGTGGCCTTAGGCGACAGCGCCGTGGGGAGACGCCCCCACTGGCCGCAGACGCCAAGTGACCGCGCGCGACGGGGGCCACGGAGCCGGGGCGAGGTCGCGGCGTGCGGGGAGCCCCTCTGCGGCCCGAGCCTTGCGGCCGACTGGAAACGGGCGGGCGGGTGGGAAAGATCCGCCGCGAAGCGGCGGCCTAGAAACCCCCCACAACCCCGGCCGGAAGGCCCAACCTTTGCGCACCCCGATCCCACTCTTAAGCCCACCCTAAGATCCACCCCCGGGCCCGGGGAAGCCCGTTTTGTCGCACCCCCACGGGGCTAACGTGCGGAGCGATCCCACCCGCACCCCCCCCGAAAAGGCAGGCGCAGCCATGAGCACCCACCGCCGCAGGATCACAGGCAGACAAAAGGCGATAGGCGCAGCGGCCACCGCGGCCATCGTCGGCGCCGGCGCCTTCCTGTTCTCCGGCACGGCCCAGGCGGCAGCGGTCGGCGCCGCGTACACCAAGACCAGCGACTGGTCGGGTGGTTACACCGCGCAGTACGTGATCAAGAACAGCACAGACAAGGCCCAGTCCGACTGGACCCTGGAGTTCGATCTGCCGGCGGACGCCAAGCTCGGCTCGCTGTGGAACGCCGAGCACAAGGTCGAGGGCCGCCGCGTCACCGTCACCCCGCCCAAGTGGGACAAGGAGCTGGCCCCCGGCGAGTCCCTGACGGTCGGCTTCGTCGTGTCCGGCGCTGCCGACCCGGTCAAGTGCCTGATCAACGACGCCAAGTGCGCGGCCGACGACGGCGCGCCCCCGCAGCCCTCCGGCCGCCCCACCGAGAAGCCCACGCAGACCCCCACCCCGACCCCCAATCCCACCCCCACCAAGACCACCCCCGGAGAGGGCACCGGAACCAAGGGCTCCGCCAAATTCGCCCCCTTCGTGGACACCTCCCTCGCCCCGGCCTACGACCTCGTCGACACTGCCACGAAGACCGGCGTGAAGGAGTTCAACCTGGCGTTCGTCACGTCGGGCGGCGGCTGCGAGCCGTTGTGGGGCGGCACCACGGCGCTCGGTGACGACAAGGTGGCCGCCCAGATCGGCGACCTGCGCGCCAAGGGCGGCGACGTCCGCGTGTCGTTCGGCGGCGCCGCCGGCTCCGAACTCGGCCTGCGCTGCGACAGCGCCGACGCCCTCGCCAAGGCGTACGGCAAGGTCATCGACACGTACAAGCTGACGAAGGTGGACTTCGACATCGAGGGCGCGGCGCTGCCGGACACCGCCGCCAACTCCCGCCGCGCGCAGGCGATCGCGAAGCTCCAGAAGGACCACCCCGGGCTCGACGTCTCCTTCACGCTGCCGGTGATGCCGGAGGGGCTGACGCAGCCCGGCGTCGACCTGCTCGCCGACGCGAAGAAGCACGGCGTGAAGACGTCGGCCGTGAACATCATGGCGATGGACTACGGACCGGCGTACAGCGACGACATGGGCAAGTACGCCACCCAGGCGGCGACCGCCACCCAGGCGCAGATCAAGGGCGTCCTCGGCCTGTCGGACGCCGACGCCTGGAAGACCGTCGCGGTGACGCCGATGATCGGCGTCAACGACGTCACCACGGAGATCTTCAAGGTCGACGACGCCACCGAGCTGGTGAAGTTCGCGCAGGACAAGGGCATCGGCTGGCTGTCGATGTGGTCCTCGACGCGCGACAAGGCGTGCGCGGGCGGCAACAACTCCGTGCAGCCGACGTGCTCGTCGATCGAGCAGGACCCGCTGGCGTTCACGAAGGCGTTCGCGGCCTACAAGTAGCCGTACAAGTAGCCGTACGAGTAGCTGCTTCCCTCACACATAGAGCCACTGCATCCCCCCACACGCGCCCCGGCCGGACTTTCCCCCCACTCGGCCGGGGCGCACCCCTTTTCACATCTCGACCCACATGTTGACTCACACCTCGACTCACGCCTCGGTGCTGGGCAACTCCCCGCTCGCCGCCACCTGCCCGTACCACTGCGCGCTCGTCTTCGGCGTCCGCGCCTGCGTCTCGTAGTCGACGTACACCGCCCCGAACCGCTTGCTGTAGCCGTACGCCCACTCGAAGTTGTCCATCAGCGACCACAGGAAGTAGCCGCGGACATCGGCGCCCGCGGTGACCGCCTCGTGCACGGCGGAGAGGTGGCCGTGCAGATAGCGGACGCGGTCGGGGTCGTGGACCTGGCCGCCCGCGCCGGGCTTGTCGTCGTAGGCGGCGCCGTTTTCCGTCACGAAAAGGGGAACCCCGGGGGCCTGAGCGGTGTACTCAAGGAGAAGGTCCTTCAGGCCGGTGGGGTCCACCGGCCAGTCCATGGCGGTGAGTTCACCGGGCGCCCGGTGGAAGGAGACGGAGTCGGCGCCCGGCCAGGGGGAGTGGTCGGCGGCGCCGTGCCCGTCGTGGCGCGGTCCGCCCGCGTCCGGGTCGGCCGACACGACAGCGGGGGAGTAGTAGTTGATGCCGAGGAAGTCCAGCGGCTGCCGGGCGATGCCCAGGTCGCCGTCGCGCACGAAGGACCAGTCCGTGATCCGGGCGGTGTCCGCGAGCAGATCGTCGTCGTATGCCCCGCGGAGCATCGGCCCGGTGAAGACGCGGTTGGCGAGCGCGTCGATGCGGCGCCGCGCGTCGAGATCGGCGGCGGAGGAGGTGAGGGGGCGCACGGCGCTCGGGTTGAGGCAGACGCCGATCCGGGCGCGCGCGGGCAGCGCCGCGCGCAGCGCCCGCGCGCCCAGTCCGTGGGCGAGGTTGAGGTGATGCGCCGCGCGCAGGGCGGCCGCGGGATCGGTGCGGCCGGGCGCGTGCACCCCCGAGCCATAGCCCAGGAACGCGCTGCACCAGGGCTCGTTGAGGGTCGCCCACAGCTCCACGCGGTCGCCGAGCGCCCCGGCGACGATCCCGGCGTACTCCTCGAAGCGGTAGGCGGTGTCCCGCTCCGGCCAGCCGCCGCCCGCCGGGGAGCCGCTGGGGAAGGCCGACTCCAGCTCCTGGGGCAGGTCCCAGTGGTAGAGCGTGACCATCGGCGTGATGCCGTGCGTGAGCAGTTCGTCGACGAGGGCCCGGTAGAAGTCGAGCCCGCGCTGCACGGCGGGCCCGCGCCCGGTCGGCTGCACCCGCGGCCAGGACACCGAGAAGCGGTAGGCGCCGATGCCGAGGTCCGCCATCAGCCGCACGTCGTCGCGCCACCGGTGGTAGTGGTCGCAGGCCACGTCCCCGGTGTCCCCGCCGAGCACCTTGCCCGGCGTATGGCTGAAGGTGTCCCAGATCGACGGCGTCCGGCCGTCCTCGGCCACCGCCCCTTCGATCTGGTACGCGGCGGTCGCGGCACCCCACAGAAAGGCAGGCGGAAACCGCAGGTTCGCGTCGGACTTCGCGTCGGACATGGAAGCGCTCCCAAGGGTCGTACGGAAAGGGCACATAGGCTTGCTGGCGGAGTGGGCTCAGCCCTTGACGGCGCCCTGCATGATCCCGCCCACGATCTGCTTGCCGAACAGGACGAAGGCGATGAGCAGCGGCAGCGTGCCGAGCAGCGCCCCCGCCATGATCACGGACTGGTCGGGGATCTGCCCCCGCCCGAGCCCGGCGAGAGCCACCTGCACGGTCGGCTCGCCGCCCTGCGTCAGCGCGATGATCGGCCAGAAGAAGTCGTTCCAGGCCATGACGAAGGTCAGCATGCCGAGGACGGCCATCGCGGGCCGCGCCGCGGGAAAGACGACGTGCCAGATCAGCCGGACGCTGCTGGCCCCGTCGACCCGGGCGGCCTCGATCACCTCGGTGGGCAGCGCCTCGATGAGGTACTGCCGCATGAAGAACACCCCGAAGGCGCTCACCAGCGTCGGCAGGATCACCGACTGCAGCTGATCGGTCCAGCCGAACTCGGCCACCATCATGAACAGCGGTACGACGCTGAGCTGCGGCGGCACCATCATCGTGCCGATCACGAGCAGGAGAAGCAGCCCCCGGAAGCGGAACCGCAGCTTGGCGAAGGCGAAACCCGCGAGGGTGGAGAAGAGCACGGTGCCCACGGTCACGCTGCCCGCCACCACCAGGGTGTTGATCAGGGCCGAGCCCATGTTGGCGTCGGTCCAGGCGATCTCCAGGTTCTTGAAGAGATTGCCGCCGAACCAGAAGGGCGGAGGTGTCTCGGCGAGCCGCGTGTTGTTGCGCGAGGCGGCGATCGCGGTCCACACCAGGGGGAAGAGGGAGCCGATGGTGAACAGGATCAGCACGGCGTACGCCAGCTTGCCGCCCTGCAGTTGGCGGCCCGCGCCGCGTTTCTTGAGGCTGGTCACGTCATCCCCTCACGAGCTCCGGCGGATCCAGCGGCTGATCGCCCAGTTGAGCAGGCCGATCAGGACGAGAATGAGGAACATGGTCCAGGCGATCGCGGAGGACCGCCCCAAGTGCTGGTTGAACCAGCCCTGTTCGTACAGATAGAGACCGAGCGTCTGGAACTGGTGGTCGGAGCCGCCGGTGGGACTCGCGCCCTGGTTGAAGAGGAGCGGCTCACCGAAGAGCTGGGTCGCCCCGATCGTCGACACCACGCAGGTGAACAGGATCGTCGGCCGCAGCGAGGGAATCGTCACGTGCCGGAACTGCTGCCAGCGGCTCGCGCCGTCCAGCGCCGCCGATTCGTACAGATCGTTGGAGATGGCCTGCATCGCGGCGAGATAGATCAGCGCGTTGTAGCCGGTCCACCGCCAGATGACGATCGAGGAGACGGCGAACTGCGCGGTCCAGTCGCCGTTCTGCCAGTCGACGGCATCGATCCCGACCAGGCCGAGCCCCCAGTTGATCATGCCGTGGTCGGTGCGGCTGAACATGAGCACGAAGACGAGCGTCGCCGCGGCCACGGACGTGGCGTAGGGGGTGAGGATCGCGACGCGGAAGAACATCGAGCCGCGCAGGCGGTAGTGGAGGAGATGGGCGAGGCCGAGCGCCATCAGGAGCTGCGGCACGGTCGAGATGAGGCCGATGGTGAAGGTGTTGCGCAGCGCGTTCCAGAAGAAGTCGTCTTCCATCAGCCGCGAGAAGTTGCGCAGGCCCACCCACTCCATGTCCGTGGGCGACCCCAGCTCCACGCGGTGCAGCGAGGCCCACCCCGTATAGAGGAGCGGGAAGAGCCCGAAGGCGATGAAGAAGAGGAAGAAGGGCGCGATGAGGGCGTAGGGGCTCCACTTCACGTCCCGGCGGTAGCGGCGGCTGCGCCGGGCCCGGCGGCGTTCGGCGGCCGGGTCGGCGGCGCCGGGGAGCGAGCCGGAGCGGGCGCCGGCCACGGCCTCGCGGCCGTCGCCGGCGAGCGTTCCGGCCCGCGCGCGGGGGGCCGCGCCCTCCTCCCCCGTGGAGGAGGGCGCGGCAGCAGGTGCGTCACTCGGGATGTCGGTCACCGGATGATCACTGGTCCAGTGCGTTGTCGATCGTCTTCACGGCTTTGTCCCAGGCCTTGTCGGCAGACGTTCCCTTCTGGTCGACGCCGAGCATCCCGGTGTCGGCCAGGTACTGCTGGATGATGCCGTCCTTGGGGCCGATGGGCTGGACCGGCACGCCCTCGGCGGCCTTGGCGAAGATCTGTCCGACGGGCGCGTCACCGAAGTAGGGGTTCTTGGCGTCCTTCACTTCGGGCAGGTCGTACGCCGCACTGGCGCTCGGGAAGCTGGCCCGCTTGTCGAACAGCTTGGCCTGCTGCTTCGGGGCGGTCAGCCAGGCGACGAGCTTGGCGGCCTCCTCCTTGTTCTTGCCCGCCTCGGGCACGGTCAGGAAGGAGCCGCCCCAGTTGCCGGGCTTGGGCGCCGTGGCGACGTCCCACTGGTCCTCGCCCTTGTCGCCCGCCTTGTCCTTGATGTAGCCGAGCATCCAGGGCGGGCAGGTCACGGTGGCGAAGGAGGCGTTGGAGAAGGCCTGGTCCCAACTGGGCTGGAACTGCTGGAGCTTGGCGGTGAGCCCGGCCTCGGCGAACTCGGCCGCGATGTCCCAGCCCTCCTTCACGCCCGCGCTGTCCTTGTAGACCAGCTCGCCCTCGGCGTCGTAGAACTTCTCCTTGCCGGAGGCGTGCACGGCGGCCATCACGCCGGTGGCGCCGTCGACGAAGGCGGTGCCCTTGGGTGCCTTCGCCTGGTACCGCTTGCCCGCCTCCAGGTACTTGTTCCAGTCCCCGGCCCACAGTTTGCCGACCGCCTCCCGGTCCGTCGGAAGGCCGGCCTTCTTGAACAGGTCCTTGCGGTAACAGATGCCGGTCGGCCCGATGTCGGTGCCGAGACCGACCGTCTTGCCGTCGTCGGTGCTGCCCTGCTGCCACTTCCAGTCGAGGTAGGCGTTCTTGTCGACGCCGGAGGTCTTGCCGAGATCCATCAGCTTGCCGGAGTGCGTGCCGGTCAGCTCGGCGATGTTGCCGACCTCGACGGCCTGGATGTCGGAGAGGCCGCTGCCGCTGCTGAGGTGGGTGAGCAGGGCGGGCCAGTAGTTCTCGTTGCGCTGTACGGAGTTCTGCTTGATGGAGATGTCCGGGTTGAGCTTCTCGTACTCCTCGTAAAGACCGGCCTCCTGCAGGCCGAAGGCGCCGAACACCCCGATGGTCAGGGTCGTCTTGCCCTTGCCGCCGCCTCCGCCGCCCGAGGAGCCGCCGGGCTCGTCACCGCCGGAATCCTCGGCGCAGCCGGCGAGCAGCCCGGTGGTGAGGGTGGCCACGGCCGCGAGGACCACGGCCTTGCGGGACGTTCGAGTCCTGTAGCGCATTACGTCCTCCTGGTGCCCTGACGTACCGACGACCGGCCAACTACCTTGCAAATGTCACTAGTTGGTGGGAAACGGCTCGGACGGGACGTGCGGGTCATGTAAGAGCCGGGTAGGGTGGGAGCGCTCCCATGTGTGATGTGTTGAAGGTTCGCGGCTTGCCACGGGGGTGTCAAGGCACCGGACGCCGGGAGTTGCGGGCCGTTCGCGCTGTCGCTGGTGGCCGTGGTCCTGCTGTTAGATTCGCGTCGTGGGGAGGCACTGATGGGGAGTGGTCAGCTCAGGGGGCGCAGCGGGGGGCGGCCGACGCTGGAGGAGGTCGCCGCGCGGGCGGGGGTCGGCAGGGGCACGGTGTCCCGGGTGATCAACGGCTCGCCCCGGGTGAGTGAGCACACGCGTGCGGCCGTCGAGGAGGCGGTCGCCGAGCTCGGCTATGTGCCGAACACGGCGGCCCGCGCGCTCGCCGCGAACCGTACGGACTCGATCGCCGTGGTCGTCCCCGAGCCGGAGTCCCGGTTCTTCGCGGAGCCGTATTTCTCGGACATCATCCACGGCGTGGGCGCGGCGCTCGCCGACACCGACATGCAGCTGGTCCTGACCTTCGCAGGCGGCGACCGCGAGCGCCGCAGCCTGGCGCAGTATCTGTCCGCGCACCGCGTGGACGGTGTCCTCCTCATCTCCGTGCACGCCGACGACCCCCTCCCTGACCTGCTCCAGCAGCTGGAGATCCCCGCGGTGATCAGCGGCCGCCGCTCGGCCGACGAGCCCCTCGCCTCGGTCGACTCCGACAACTTCGCGGGCGCGCGGGCGGCCGTCGGCCATCTCCTGGGCCGGGGCCGCCGCGCGATAGCCACGATCACCGGGCGCCTGGACGTGTACGGCGCCCAGCGCCGCCTCGACGGCTACCGCGACGCGCTCGCCGAGGCCGGCCACCCCGTCGACGAGGACCTGATAGCCCGCGGCGACTTCACCGAGGACGGCGGCCGCCGCGCCATGACCGAGCTCCTGGCCCGCCGCCCCGACCTGGACGCCGTCTTCGCCGGCTCGGACGTGATGGCGGCCGGCGCCCGCCAGGTCCTGCGCGAGGCGGGCCGCCGCATACCGGACGACGTGGCCCTCGTCGGCTTCGACGACTCGGCGATCGCCCGCCACATGGATCCGCCCCTGACCAGCGTCCGCCAGCCCATAGCGGAGATGGGCCGCACGATGACGGACGTCCTCCTGACAGAAATCGCCGACACCCGCCCGACACCGGCCCGCCGCCTGACACGCCAGCAGATCGTGCTGCCGACGGAGCTGGTGTGCAGGGAGTCGTCCTGAGGGACGTGGTCCAGGAATATCGAGGGGTATCCCTCCCCCATGGCCACCATCAAGCAGATCTCGCTGGGCGTGAGCGACGACAAGAGGGCGTACGAGTTCTGGCGCGGGGCTCTGGGCTATGTGCGGCGGGCCCCGCGCTTCGAGGGTGACGACTGACCGCACTATCCGGAGGCCCCGCCCCTGATGCCTGGATGAGCCCACCAGTGCAGAGGGCGGCCTGAGTGCCCCTGTCGTGACGGGATAAGCAGTCGTGTGCGCCCGACGGCTAGCCCTCCGCCGCCTTTGCGTACTCCTTCGCCATGCCTCCCGCGAAGTCGTACACCACGACCGGTTCGTCACCGACGACCCAGGCGTCGTGTCCGGGCGGGCACACGAAGACGTCGCCCGGTCCGACTTCGGCCTCGCCGCCGTCGTCGTCCATGCGGATGTGCATCCGTCCTTCGACTACATAGCCGTTGTGGTGGACCTGGCAGCTCTTGGTCCCCGCGATCGGAGCCACGGACTCGGACCAGCGCCAGCCGGGCTCGAAGGTGCCCACAGCGAAGTCCAGCCCCGTGAGATGGACGGCTTCGAGGTGACCGCGGGGGAAGTCACGCCGCTCATCCGGCTTCTCGACTGCCTTGACCTCGATCATGACGACTTCCTCCGTTCTGGACATGCCAACACGGTCGGGGTCGGTCGCCGCCACGGTGTCCACGGCCGGGTGCCCACGACCGATGTCGTCGCCGACCGCCCCTTCTCATTCCATCGTCTGCCTGTCCACCTGAGGGCGCCATCTGGGTGGCATGACGAAGGCCCGACCTGTTTTCACAGGTCGGGCCTTGATCATTCAGGGTGAGTGACGGGACTTGAACCCGCGGCCACCTGGACCACAACCAGGTGCTCTACCAACTGAGCTACACCCACCACGGGCCGGTCTTTGTCGTTCTTCCGACCGGCCGAGAAAAAGTGTACAGGGTCCGAAGGGGTGCTCGCGCACGCCTTTTCCGGACCCCGTACGGGGGGTGCCGGGGAGGGCTAATCCGCAGGCAGGGCGTGCTTCGCGGCGATCGACTTGGCGGTGTCCGAGTCGGGTCCGGGCTGCGGGACGAAGATCGCCTCGCGGTAGTAGCGCAGCTCCACGATGGACTCGCGGATGTCGGCGAGCGCCCGGTGGTTGCCGTTCTTGTCGGGGCTGTTGAAGTACGCCCGGGGGTACCAGCGCCGGGCCAGCTCCTTGATGGAGGAGACGTCGACGATGCGGTAGTGCAGGAAGTCCTCCAGGGTCGGCATGTCCCGCAGCAGGAAGCCGCGGTCCGTGCCGACCGAGTTGCCGCACAGCGGGGCCTTGCGGGGCTCCTTGACGTGCTGACGGATGTAGGTGAGGACCTGCTCCTCGGCGTCGGCCAGCGTGGTGCCGCCGGACAGCTCGTCGAGGAGCCCCGAGGCGGTGTGCATCTGCCGCACCACCTCGGGCATGGTCTCCAGGGCCGCGTCCGGCGGGCGGATCACGATGTCCACACCTTCGCCGAGCACGTTCAGTTCCGAGTCGGTGACCAGTGCGGCCACCTCGATAAGTGCGTCATCCGTCAGCGAGAGCCCGGTCATCTCGCAGTCGATCCACACCATGCGATCGTTCATGCGCCCAACCCTACGGCGCGCTCCTCTGACCGGGCAGGGGAGTGCGACCCGGCGCGTACGCGTCGGCGTGCGGTTTACCCGCGTCCATGGGCAGGGACGCGGTGGCGCCGAGCGAGCTGGCGGCCGCCGTACGCCGGGTCTGGGACGGCACGGGCCCCGGTGACAGGCCGGGATTCCCGGCCGGGCCGGGCCCGGGACCCTCCGCGGAGACCACCGAGGCGGTCGCGGGCACGGCGGTGGCCGCCGCGGCCGACTCGAGCGGGCGCTCGCCCTGTGGCCTGCGCGCCCGGTAAGCGGCGCGGTAGGCGGCGGGCGAGGAGCCGAGCTGACGCCGGAAGTGGCCGCGCAGGGCGACCGGCGAGCGGAAGCCACAGCGCCCGGCGACCTCGTCGACGGAGTAGTCGGAGGTCTCCAGGAGCCGCTGTGCCTGCAGCACCCGCTGGGTGATCAGCCACTGCAGGGGAGCGCTCCCGGTCAGCGAGCGGAAGCGCCGGTCGAACGTGCGGCGGCTCATGTAGGCGCGGGCCGCCAGCGTCTCCACGTCGAACTGCTCGTGGAGGTGCTCCAGGGCCCAGGCCACGACCTCGGCCAGCGGGTCGGCGCCGATCTCCTCCGGCAGCGACCGGTCCAGATAGCGTTCCTGGCCCCCGGCCCGGCGCGGCGGCACGACCAGCCTGCGGGCGAGCGCGCCCGCCGCTTCGTTGCCGTGGTCGGTGCGCACGATGTGCAGGCACAGATCGATTCCGGCCGCGGTGCCGGCCGACGTCAGCACGTCGCCGTCGTCGACGAACAGCTCCCGCGGGTCGACGTGGACGGACGGATAGCGCTTGGCGAGCGTCGGCGCGTACATCCAGTGCGTCGTCGCCGGGCGGCCGTCCAGTAAACCGGCCGCCGCGAGGACGAACGCGCCGGTGCACAGGCCGACGATGCGGGCGCCTTCCTCGTGCGCGCGGCGCAGCGCGTCGAGCGCCTCCAGCGGCGGTGGCGATGTGATCGACCGCCACGCCGGTACGACGACCGTGCCGGCCCGCGAGATCGCCTCGAGGCCGTGTGGCGCGGTCAGTTCGAGCCCGCCGGTGGTACGCAGCGGACCTTCCTCGCCGGCGCACACAAGCAGCCGGTATCGAGGGACTCCCGCGTCCTGCCGGTCAATGCCGAACACGGAGAGAGGTATGGAACTCTCGAAGATGGGACCACCGCTGAAGAGCAGCACCGCGACGATTTCCCGACGGCGCCGCCCGGAGAGTTTCCGCGCCGCGGCTTCCTGCACGGCAGTGGAGTCGTGGCTCATGGCGCTAAGCCCCCCTCGGTCGTCGCGGCTCCCTGTTCTTGGCGCGCTTGATGGACCTGTCGCTCCTGCACGTTTCCCCTCGGTCCTCCACCAGTCCCCCGCCGTACTACAGTCAAGATCGAATCTACTGCGTCACGTGACGCCGCCGTGACCAGTTCAGCACCCGGCGCATTGTCGACATGGCAACTTGGCGTGAAGCATTCGATCACGAAGCGTCGCACTCACGGGGCGCCCAGGGAAGTGCGCCTCGTCCCAGTGGCCGGTCAACGTAGGGTGCAGAGCCCTTCGTCACTCCTTTCACCCCTGGTGGGACGTGGGTTGACCCCCCGTTCGGCCAGGGAATGCCGACGGCCGGGAAGTTGGCTGAAAACATTCGGGGGAGCGTGCGGGAATCAGTCAGTCCACCGGCGCGCTCGGCCCCGGCCGTCGACCGCCCCGATGCGCCCCCGGCGCCTGCCGCTGACGCCGCCCCCGTCCGCCCCCGCCCCGCTGCGCGCGCGCCCTCGCCGCCCCGCGCTCGGACTGCCGCAGGAGCACCCGGCAGACCCCGGTCACGGCCGCCAGGCCCAGGGCCGTCCCGCCCGCGCCGGCCAGGGAGGTCCCGTACCCGACGAGTACCACGGGAACGAGGACGCAGGAGAACGCCGCCCAGCGCACCACGTCGCTCGCCGACTCCTGCGGGGCGGTGGCCGGGGCCCGGGCGGGCCGGGGCGCGGGGACGGCGGAGGCCCGGCGCTCGCGCGCCCCCTCGGCTGCACGGTGGCGGACGGCGGCTGGGGCGGCGGTGGCGGCGGTGGGCGGTCCTGGCACGGCGTGCTCCCTGCGGCGGTGGTTGCGCACGGTGTGGCGGGCAGTGTGGGGCAGTGTGGCGGGCGGCTGCGGATGTCTCCGAAAGAGTGGTTTCAGGGGTTCAACGCGTGGCCGAGCGGCCGGTCACTGGCCTGAAGGAGAGCGCCCGCCCGAACCGGGCGCAAACCGCCTGTACGGGGCAGCCGCCATTGCCATCCGGGCCCGGCTCATGCATGCTCCGGTGAACGCCGTGCGGCCGCGGTGAGGCCTTACAGGGGCCTCGTCCGGGGTTCCGGACGGCGCCGGGACAGCCCCGGAAGGTTCCGGGCGGGACCTGGGCAGGAGAGGAGTGCCGCCGTACCCTTGGGGGTAAGGGCTTGGGAAGATGATTCCCGGACACACGTCCGGTGACCTGCATCGCCGCAGTGCCCCACCTGCTCCCGACCGCGTCGCACCACCCCGGGCACCGCACCAGCCGCCCGACCCGTGCATGCGACCGTGCACCCGAGACACACCGCGCACTGAAAAAAGCCGACCCTCCCACAGAGGACTCCTTCGCCGAGACACCGATGGCCGGTCACGAATTCTCCGAACCCGCGGACCGCAAGCGGCAGGTCGCCGATCCGAGCGCGACCCCCCGAGCGGCGGAAGAACCACGTCATTCCTGCGATCCCGCCTTCCGGCACGGTGTCGTCGTCGGCTTCGACGGCTCGACATCCAGTGAGCGGGCCCTCGCCTACGCGATCGGGATGGCCCACCGCTCCGGCTCCGGCCTGATCATCGTGCACGTGGCCAACCGGCTGCCGACCACGGTCTGGGCGGGCTGCGAGCCCCCCGTCTTCGTCGACGTCCCCGACCACCGCACCGAGGTCCTGGGTCTCGAGCTGGCCTGCGCGGACTATCTGACCGAGGTGCCCTGGATCCTGGTCGAGCGCGGCGGTGACATCTGCCACGAGCTCGAAGAGGTCGGCCGGGAGTACTCCGCGGACGCCATCGTCGTCGGATCGACGCACGGAATCGTGGGGCGCATCTTCGGCTCGGTCGCGGGCCGTCTCGCGCGCCGTGCGCAACGGCCCGTGGTCGTCATTCCGTAGCGCCCGGCCGGGCCGCACACCGCTTCCGGCCTGATTCCGCAACGCCCTTTCGTGCCTGGTGGGATGAGGGTTTCGCAGCGTCAACTTCCCTGTGGCGGCGCATAAATCTACTCGTGCGTAGAGGTGGTTTGCGCCCTTGTGAAGGGTACATATCGCTCGCCGGGGAACCGCAGCCCGGCGCCGCGCGCAGCACGACTGCACCTTGCACGAAGGGAGCCCGCCGTGGACAAAGACGTCTCCGCGGGAAGCACCACCTCCACCCTCGGTCAGCTCGCCCTCGGACTCACCCTGTTGGCCTTCGGCCTCGGTCACACCAAAGTGATCGACGGCGTGACCGCCGCCGACGCGGTCACCCTCGCCACGTATGTCGGGGGCGTCGCGCTCTTCGTCGCCGGACTCTTCGCCTTCCGCGACCACGACGCGTTCACGGGCACGGCCTTCGCCGCCATCGGCGCGCTCTGGTTCACCTGGGGCGTCTCGGCCGACGCGCGGGTCTCCGCGAACGCCGCGGGTCTCTTTCTGCTTCTGTTCGCGCTTGTCGCGCTCACCCTCACTGCGGGTGCAGGCGCAGGCGCCTCCGGCGGCTCTGTGCTTACGCGCGCCACGTACGCGTTGATGTTCGTGGCGCTGCTGTTGCTCGCCATCGCGCAGTTCGGTGACGGTGACGGCCTGGCCAAGGTGGGCGGCTGGGTCGCCGCGGGTGGCGGTCTCCTTGCCTGGTACGGCGCGACGGCCTCGTTGGCCAACTGGCCTACGGCCCTTCCCGGGCGTCCTGCTGGTCGGGGGGTGACGGCCGCCGGCTGAGCAGGCGCGGGCCGGGGTAATGGGCGACCCTGGCCCTTGAAGAGCGGGTCCTTGTGCGCCTGGTGGCACGCACAAGGACCCGCTCACTTTGTTCTTCGACTGCGGGTAGTGGGGGTTGGTCGCGCAGTTCCCCGCGCCCCTAGGGAAGCCGGGGTGCCCCGTACTCGACAGATACCGATTACTCGACAGTCACCGACTTCGCGAGGTTGCGGGGCTTGTCGATGTCGCGGCCCAGGGCCAGGGCCGTGTGGTACGCGAGGAGTTGGAGCGGGATGCCCATCAGGATCGGGTCCAGTTCGTCCTCGTTCTTCGGGACGACGATCGTGTGGTCGGCCTTCTCCTGCTCCTGGTGGGCGACCGCGAGGATCTTGCCGCTGCGGGCCTTGATCTCCTCGAGGGCGGCGCGGTTCTTCTCCAGGAGGTCGTCGTCGGGGACGATCGCGACGGTCGGCAGGGCGGGCTCGATCAGGGCGAGCGGGCCGTGCTTGAGCTCGGACGCGGGGTAGGCCTCGGCGTGGATGTAGGAGACCTCCTTGAGCTTCAGGGAGGCCTCGCGGGCCACCGGATAGCCGCGTACCCGGCCGATGAACAGCATCGACTTGGCCTCGGCGAACTCCTGCGCCAGCTTCTTGATCTCGTCCTCGCGCGCCAGCATCTGCTCGATCTGCGCGGGCAGTTCGCGCAGGCCCGCGATGATCCGCTTGCCGTCGGAGACCGACAGGTCGCGGATGCGGCCCAGGTGCAGGGCGAGCAGCGCGAAGGCGACGGTGGTGTTGGTGAAGCACTTGGTGGAGACGACGCAGACCTCGGGGCCCGCGTGCACGTAGACACCCGCGTCCGCCTCGCGGGCGATCGCGGAGCCGACGACGTTCACGATGCCGAAGACGCGGGCGCCCTTGCGCTTGAGCTCCTGCACGGCGGCGAGCACGTCGTAGGTCTCGCCGGACTGGGAGACGGCGACGTACAGGGTGTCGGGGTCGACGACCGCGTTGCGGTAGCGGAACTCGGAGGCGGGCTCGGCGTCGGCGGGGATGCGGGCCAGCTCCTCGATCATCTGGGCGCCGATCATGCCCGCGTGGTACGAGGTGCCGCAGCCGAGGATCTTGACGCGGCGCACCTTGCGGGCGTCGTGGGCGTCCAGGTTCAGGCCGCCGAGGTGCACGGTGGAGAAGCGGTCGTCGATGCGGCCGCGCAGCACGCGGTCCACGGCGTCGGCCTGCTCGAAGATCTCCTTGTGCATGTACGTGTCGTGGCCGCCCATGTCGTACGACTCGGCCTCCCACTCCACGGTGGTCGGCTCGGCCGAGGTGCGGGAGCCCTCGGTGGTGTACGTGCGGTAGTCGTCGGCCTTGATGGTGGCCATCTCGCCGTCGTCGAGGGTGACGACCTGGCGGGTGTGCGAGACCAGCGCGGCGACGTCGGAGGCGACGAACATCTCCTTCTCGCCGATGCCGAGGACGACGGGCGAGCCGTTGCGGGCGACGACGATGCGGTCGTTGAAGTCGGCGTGCAGGACGGCGATGCCGTACGTGCCCTCGATGTGCCGCAGCGCCTCGCGGACCCGGTCCTCCAGCTTCTCGGCGTCGGAGCGGGCGATGAGGTGGGTGAGGACCTCGGTGTCGGTCTCGGAGAGGAACTCGACGCCGTCGGCGATCAGCTTGGCGCGCAGCTCGGAGGCGTTGTCGATGATGCCGTTGTGGACGACGGCGACCTTGTTGCCGGCGTCCAGGTGGGGGTGGGCGTTCTCGTCGGACGGGGCGCCGTGGGTGGCCCAGCGGGTGTGGGCGATGCCGGTGGTGCCGGTGAAGCGCTTGGGGACGCGGGCCTCCAGGTCACGGACGCGGCCCTTGGCCTTGACCATCTTCAGGCCGGTGGCCTTGGGGCTGGTGATGACGACGCCCGCGGAGTCGTAGCCGCGGTACTCCAGGCGCTGCAGGCCTTCCAGGAGGAGGGGGGCGACGTCACGCTTACCGATGTATCCGACAATTCCGCACATAAGGGTCCCCTTGGGTCAGGCGGTTCGTACGTGGTCAGACGGGTCTAGCCGTACACGATGCGGCGCAGCTGTCTGAGCGTGAGCTCGGGCGGCGCGACCGCTCGGTACTGCAGGTCCGCCGCGATCCGCTCGAAGATCTCCGCGTTCACCAGGCCCTGACCCTGGAGTTCGCGGTGGCGGCGGCGGACGAACTGCTCGGCCGTCTCGTCGAAGTAGGCGAGCACGTCCTGGATCACCCGCAGGGCCTCACCTCGCTGGAGCGAGGTGGAGCGGGTCAGGTGATCGACAAGTTCTTCGTGCACTCGATGATCCTGGAGTACCAAGGGGTCTTTCGCAAGAATCCTGCCCGATATCGGGCAGGATGGCTCACATTCGCTTCAGCACCGCCTGCTTGGCCGCCGCGAACTCCTCGTCGGTCAGCACGCCGCTCTGCCGCAGCTCGCCGAGCTCGCGCAGGCGGCGCAGCAGCGCGTCGTGATCGTCCTCGGCCGCGGCGGCGGTCGGCGCGGGGGCCGCGGCCGCCGCGTCACCGGCCGCGGCGTCCTGCGGGAGCGCCGGCCTCGCGGCGGCCGGGTGCGGAAGCCGGGCCTGCACGGCCGCCGCGACGAGCGCCATCAGCGGGTCCTTCTTGAAGCCCCACAGCTCCACCGAGTTGGGGTCGTACTTCGGCGGGGCCTTGGTGGGGGAGTTCCGCACCGTGAAGCGCAGATAGCCGTTCTCCAGGCCGATGGCGGGCTGCCACTCCACGGCCGCGACGTCGCCGAGCGCGATCGAGCGGGTGCCCGCCGCGGCCTTGGCCTCCTCCGTCTTCCAGTTCCACTCCAGGCGGACGTGCTCCCCGTCGAAGCTCACCGTGGCGTCACCGGCGGCGACCTGGAGCGGCACGGAAGGCCCCGGCAGCAGATAGCTCTCGCAGGCCTTGGCGGGGACCTGCTCCAGGAGCAGCGCGTTGCGCACCTCCTCGACCATGTACTCCGCGACGCCGTAGCGGTCCGAGTCCACGGTGAGCTGGTACGGATCGGAGGCGTCCGCCAGCTTGCCGGCCGTCGCCTGGAGCAGCGGGTCCGCGCCGTCGCGCAGCCGCAGCCGAAGACGGCCGCTCTTCTTGCCCTGTTCGAACGCGATGCCCGTCAACGCCGCGAGCGGCAGGGTGAGTTCGCCGAGCGTCTTGCGCAGCAACGAGACGCCCTTGTCGCGGCCCGGCACGAGCCGCAGCGTCTCTCCGTCGAAGGTCCAGGTCCCGTCGCGTTGGATGATTTCCGCCATGTAGGGATTCTCGCATCGCGGGCTGGGCCAGGTGGTCTACACCTTGACCCGGTCTGGGGTGCGCGGTACGCATGGTGAACGGTTCGACTGCGTCACATCCGCGTTGCCCGGCGAAGGGACCCGCTTGTGAGACAGCACCACAGAACTGCCTGTGTCATCGGATCACTCCTGCTGATCGCCGCCGCCGGTACGTCGTCCTCGACGGCCGCCCCCGGTCCCGCCGCCGAGCGGGCCGAGCCCATCCCGCTCGGCCGTATCGTGCCGGTGCCCATGAGCGCCGAGCCGGGCGGACCCGGATTCGAGATCACCCCCAAGACCCGCATCCGCGTCGGCGACCGGCCCGAGGAGCGCCGCGTCGGCGAGTACCTCGCGGGCATCCTGCGCCCCTCCACCGGCTACCGCCTGCCGGTCACCGACCGCGCGGGCGGCGACGGCATCCGGCTGCGCATCAGCGCCGAGCCGGCGAACAAGGTCCTCGGCGCCGAGGGCTACCGCGTCATCTCCGAGCGCGGCTCCCTCACCATCACGTCCTGGTCGCCCGCCGGACTGTTCCACGGCGTGCAGACGGTGCGGCAGCAACTGCCCGCGGCCGTCGAGAAGAAGACCAAGCAGCGCGGCCCGTGGCGCATAGCGGGCGGCACCATCAAGGACATGCCGCGCTACGCCCATCGCGGCTCGATGCTGGATGTGTCCCGGCACTTCTTCCCCGTCGAGCAAGTGAAGCGCTACATCGACCAGTTGGCGCTCTACAAGATGAACAAGCTGCATCTGCACCTGAGCGACGACCAGGGCTGGCGCATCGCCATCGACTCCTGGCCGCGCCTGGCCACCTACGGCGGGTCCACCCAGGTCGGCGGCGGCCCCGGCGGCCACTACACCAAGGCCCAGTACAAGGAGATCGTCGCCTACGCCGCGTCCCGGCAGATGCAGGTGATCCCCGAGATCGACATGCCGGGCCACACCAACGCCGCGCTCGCCTCGTACGCCGAACTGAACTGCGACGGCGTCGCGCCTCCCCTCTACACGGGCACGAACGTCGGCTTCAGCTCGCTGTGCGTGAAGAAGGACGTGACGTACGACTTCGTGGACGACGTCGTCCGAGAGCTGGCCGCGCTCACGCCCGGCGGGACCGTGCACATCGGCGGCGACGAGGCGCACTCCACGAGCCACGAGGACTTCGTGACGTTCATGGACAAGGTGCAGCCCATCGTCGCCAAGTACGGCAAGGACGTGATGGGCTGGCACCAACTGGCCGGCGCCCGCCCGGCCAAGGGCGCCGTCGCCCAGTACTGGGGCTACGACCGCACCGGCCAGGCCGAGCGCGACCAGGTCGTGAACGCCGCGAAGAACGGCACCAAGCTGGTCCTCTCCCCGGCCGACCGCGCCTACCTCGACATGAAGTACGACAAGGACACCCCGCTCGGCCTGACCTGGGCCGGCTATGTCGAGGTGCAGCGCTCCTACGACTGGGACCCGGGCACGTATCTGCAAGGGGCCCCGGCCGACACGATCCTGGGCGTCGAGGCACCGCTGTGGACGGAGACGCTCTCCACGCCCGCGCACCTGGACTACATGGCGTTCCCGCGGCTGCCCGGCATCGCCGAGCTCGGCTGGTCGCCCGCGTCCACGCACGACTGGAACACGTACAAGACCCGGCTCGCGGACCAGGCGCCGCGCTGGGATGCCCTCGGCATCGGCTACTACAAGTCGCCGCAGGTGCCCTGGCACAGCGAGTAGGCACGTAAGTGAGCGGGGCTCCGCGGGACCGTCCGCGGAGCCCCACCCGGTCTCAGGCGATCGGGTTCTTGAGCGTCCCGGCCAATGGCAGCGCGCCCGCCGGATCGGCAAGGTCCAGCATCTGCTCGTTGTCGCGCAGCTGGAGCCGGTTCAGGCAGGACAGCGCGAACTCCGGCGCGAACAGGTCGTACTGGCGGAACTTGTCCGCGAGTTCGGGCATCGAGTGCTGGTAGTCGCGTACGCACTCGGCAACGGTCCGCCAGAAGGCGTCCTCGTCGATCAGGCCCGCCGTGACGAGGTGCGCGGACAGGAAGCGGAAGAAGCAGTCGAAGACGTCCGTGAAGATCGACAGAAGTTTGCGGTCCTCGGGCACCTCGACGCGAATCCGCTCGACCTCGGGCGGAAGCACCGCCGTCGGGTCCATCACCGCGATCTCCTCGGCGATGTCCTTGAACAGGACACGCTGCACGACGCCGTCCTTCAGGACGAGGATCACGTTCTCGCCGTGCGGCATGAAGACCAGGTCGTACGCGTAGAAGCTGTGCAGCAGCGGCGTCAGATAGGCGCGCAGGTAGCGGCGCAGCCACGCGGTGGGGGCGAGGCCCGAGCGCTCGATCAGGGCGGCCGCGAAGGACGCGCCGTCGCGGTCGGTGTGCAGCAGTGAGGCCATGGTGGCGAGCTGCTCGCCGTCCTGAAGAGACGGCACGGGGCTCTCGCGCCACAGTGCGGCGAGCATTTTGCGGTACGGCGAGTGGCGGTCGGTGGCGGCCTCGTACTCCAGGTGCCGGTAGCCGACGGCGGCGCGCTCGCGGATGATGCCGAGGCCGGTGGAGCGCAGCACGTCGTCGGAGGCGACGAGCGCGGCGAGCCAGTCGTTGATGGCCGGGGTGGCCTTCATGTACGCGGCGGAGAGCCCGCGCATGAAGCCCATGTTGACGACGGAGAGGGCCGTCTTCACATAGTGCTTGGCGGGGTCGGAGGTGTTGAAGAACGTCCGGATCGACTGCTGGGCCAGATACTCGTCGCCGCCCTCGCCCAGACACACCAGGCGCCGGTCGGCGACCTCGGCGGCGAAGGTGACGGACAGCTTGTTCCACCACTGCCAGGGGTGGGCGGGGACGAGGAGGTAGTCGGCGGGGTCGAGGTCCTGGGCGCGCAGGACGGCGTCGAAGCGGGCGAGCGCCTCCGCGCCCAGCTCGGTACGGAGGAACGACTCGTACTCCAGGCCCTGCCCGGCCGTGAACGCGGCCCGGTCGCGGCACGCGGCCAGCCAGATGAGCCGGACGGGGCTCGCAGTCTCGGGCGCGTACGACAGGTACTCGTGCACGCCGAAGCCGAGCCGCCCGTTGTTGGCGACGAAGCAGGGGTGGCCCTCGGCCATGCCGGTCTCGATCTCCTGGAAACCGGCGGCCGCGAGCTCGGCGGCGCTGACGTGGGGCTTGGCGAGCTTGAAGCAGGTGCCGGCGAGGGTGGAGGAGATCTCCTCCAGGTACACCGGAAGGACCTTGTCGCTCAGGCCGAGGGCGGCGCGCAGCTCGGTGAAGAACTCCAGGGCGTTCAGGGGGAGTTCGGTCCCGTCGCGGTGGCGGGTGATCGAGGCGGCGTCGACCTGCCAGTGGTCGAGGGCGAACAGGGTCGTGGCGAAGCGGTAGCGGGTCAGGCCGTCGTCGCTGCGTACGACGTAGCGGCCGCCGCCCAGCTCCTCGGGGTTCAGGAGCCGCTCGTGGGCGAACTCGGCGAGGGCCTTGCGGATGAGGAGCCGATTGGCCTCGGCCCAGCGCTCCGGGGTCAGGTGGTCCACGGCCGCGGACAGGGGGGAAAGGGGCGTGCGGGTCATGTCGTCGCTCCAAAGACTGCGTGCGGGCGGCTTGCGACCGCTCGGCGGATCACCGCCGCTTCGAACTGCTCGCGGGTGCAGAAGCTGAGCAGGGCGTCCTTCTCGGGCTTCTCGATCTCGCGCTCGGGCACGAAGCCGACGCTTTCGTTGAGGCGGTGCACCGCCGTGTTGCCGACGTCGGGCTCGACGACGACGCGGTGCGTGCGCGGGTCGGCGAACAGGTGCTCCATCACGGTGGTGATCACGGCCCGGGTGAACCCGTGGACGGGCCGGTCGGTCGGCGCCACCAGCAAGTGCATGCCGACGTCGCCGGGTTCGGGCTCGTACAGGCCGACGAGCTCGATGTACCGGGGGTCGTAGCGCTCCATCACGAAGGCGGGCTCGCCGTCGTGCAGACCGATGTACGCGTGGTGGTGCTCGGACGCCGCGATCCCCATGTACTCCCGCTCCACGTCCTCGAGCCTCGCGCCCTGCATCAGCCAGAAGGCGGCTTTGGGGTGGGTGACCCATGAGTGGATCAGTTCCGCGTCGGTGAACGGGTCGACCGGTCGCAGCGTGAGAGTCCCCTTCATACGGCGAACTCCTGGAAGGCGATGGACTTCTCCACCGGATAGACCTCGCGGCCGAGCAGCTCGCGGATGATGTACGCGTTGCGGTACGGGCCCATGCCCAGGTCGGGGCTGGTCAGCGCGTGGGTGTGGACGGCGGAGTTCTGGAGGAAGACGCCGCGGCCGGTGGCGTCGACGGAGTAGTTGCGGGCCACGTCGAAGCGGCCGCGGCCGTCGAAGCGCAGGTGCTCGCGCAGCGGCTCCAGGAAGGCGGGCGGGGTGTACCGGTAGCCCGTGGCGAGGATCAGGCCCTCGGTCGTCATCTCGAAGTCCTTGCCCTGCTCCTCCTGGCGCAGGCCGAGGGTGTAGACGCCGCCCGCGTAACGAGCCCTGGTAAGGGCCGAGTTGGTGAGCAGCCGGGTCGGCACGGGCCCGTCCAGATTCTTCTGGTAGAGCAGCTCGAAGATGGCGTCGACCAACTGCCCGTCGATACCTTTGAACAGGCTCTTGTGCTCGCGCTCCAGGCGGTAGCGGGTGTCCTCGGGCAGGGCGTGGAAGTAGTCGATGTACTCCGGAGAGGTCATCTCCAGGGTCAGTTTCGTGTACTCCAGCGGGAAGAAGCGCGGGGAGCGGGTGACCCAGTTGAGGCGGTAGCCGTGGACGTCCATCTCGCTGAGCAGGTCGTAATAGATCTCGGCGGCGCTCTGCCCGCTCCCGACGACGGTGAGGGAGTTCTTCTTCTGCAGCTCTTCCTTGTGCTGCAGATAGCGGGAGTTGTGGATGAAGTCGCCGCCGAGTCCCTTGCAGGCGTCGGGGAGGTGCGGCGGGGTGCCGGTGCCGAGGACGAGGTGGCGGGCGCGGAAGGTGTCGCCGGAGCGGGTGGCGACGACGTACGACTCGTTCTCGTACGCCACCCGAGTCACCGTCGTACCGAAGCGGACGGACGACAGTTGCGCGGCGGCCCAGCGGCAGTAGTCGTTGTACTCCCGGCGCAGCGGATAGAAGTTCTCGCGGATGTAGAAGGAGTAGAGCCGCCCCGATTCCTTGAGGAAATTCAGGAAGGAGTACGGGGACGCCGGATCGGCGAGCGTCACCAGGTCGGACAGGAACGGCGTCTGGAGGTGGGCGCCCTCCAGGAACATGCCCGCGTGCCACTCGAAGTCCGCCTTGGACTCCAGGAACAGGGCGTTCAGTTCGTCGAGGGGTTCGGTGAGGCAGGCGAGGCCGAGGTTGAAGGGCCCGAGTCCGATGCCGATGACGTCGTACGTCGTCCCGGACGCCGTCGGCGTCGTCGTGGTCTCCGGCTGCGCGTCGCGGAGGTCAGCAGGCGCGGTCAAGGTTCTCTCCCAGGAACTGCTCGGCGTGGCCGGCTATCAGATCGAGGACGGCGGCGATGTCGGCGGCGGAGGTCTCCGGGTTGAGGAGCGTGAACTTCAGGAACTGGCGCTCGCCCACCTTGGTGCCCGCGACCACGGCGTCACCGGAGGCGAACAGGGCCTTGCGGGCGTACAGGTTGGCGCGGTCGATGGCTGTCGGGTCGCAGATCGCCTCCGGGATGTAGCGGAAGACGAGGGTGGAGAGCTGCGGCTGGACCACGACGGCGAAGCGCGGGTCGGCGGCGATGAGATCGAAGCCCTTGGCCGCCAGGGCGCACACCTCGTCGAAGAGGTCACCGACGGCGTCGGCGCCCATCACGCGCAGCGTCATCCACAGTTTCAGCGCGTCGAAGCGGCGGGTCGTCTGGAGGGACTTGTCGACCTGGTTGGGGACGCGTTCCTGCGCCGCGCGCCGGGGGTTGAGGTAGTCGGCGTGGTACGTGGCGTGGCGCAGCGTGGCCGCGTCGCGAACGAGCAGAGCCGAGGAACTCACGGGCTGGAAGAAGGACTTGTGATAGTCGACAGTCACGGAGTCGGCGCGCTCGATGCCGTCGAGGAGGTGGCGCCGGGTGCGCGAGGCGAGCAGCCCGCCGCCGTAGGCGGCGTCGACGTGCAGCCACGTCCCGTACTCCGCGCAGAGCTCGGCGATCTGCGGCAGCGGGTCGATGGAGCCGAAGTCGGTGGTGCCCGCGGTGGCGACGACGGCCATGGGGACGAGGCCCTGGCCGTCGAGGCGGGCGAGCTCGCGGGCGAGCGCGACGGTCTGCATGCGCTTGTTCCGGTCGGTGGGGATCACCACGACGGCGTCCGGGCCGAGGCCGAGGGTTTTCGCGGCCTTCTGGACGCTGAAGTGACCGGCGTCGGAGGCGAGGACGCGCAGCCGGGCGGTGGAGTCGGCCTTGGCCTCCTCGCGGGCGAGCAGCAGGGCCTGCAGGTTGGACTGGGTGCCGCCGGAGGTGAACACGCCGTCGGCGGCGGGCCCGAGGCCGACGCGCTCGGTGGTCCAGTCGACGATCCGCCGCTCGATGAGGGTGCCGCCCGCGGACTGGTCCCAGGTGTCCAGGGAGGAGTTCACGGCGGAGAGGACGGCCTCGCCGAGCACGGCCGGGATGACGACCGGGCAGTTGAGGTGGGCGAGGTAGCGGGGGTGGTGGAAGTAGACGGCGTCGCGCAGGTACAGCTCGTCGAGTTCGTCGAGGGCGGCGACGGTGTCGTGCAGCGGGGTGTCGAGGTCGACGGCCTCGACGAGGGGGGCCAGGGTGTCGGCGGTGACGCCGGTGAACGGGCGGGAGGTGGTGGCGATTCTGGCCGCCACCCGCTCGACTCCTTCGGTCACGGAGGCGCGGTACCGCTCCGTGGTGGTGTCATTGAGCAGGTGCGAGCGCATGAACGGTCCTCCAGGTGAGGGGACTTGGTCGCGCCCCCGGGAACAGGGCACAGCAGGGAGGGCCCGGGGGCGCGACGTGGAACTTAGGTTAGCCTAACCTAAGTTAATCTCGCCTTCCCCTTTGGGTCCCTGTGCAACGCAAAGAGCCGCCCGGCTGCGGAGCGCAGCCGGGCGGCACTGGAATCGATTCGGGGGCGAGAGATTGAGCCCGTCCGGCGATTGAGGACGAGCAAGGCCGAAGGCCGCGATCAACGGCGCCCAAGGCCCACGGCCAGCCTACTCAGCCGACCCTCTTGGCCTTTTCGATGGCCTCCGCCAGGTCCTCGAGGATCGGGGCGCACTTGGCGTACGAGTAGATCGGCTCGGTCACGCGGGGGATGACCTGGCCGGCCTTGACGGCGGGCAGCTTCTCCCAGGTGGGCTTCTGCTTGGCCAAGGCGGCAGGCTGAATCGCCGAGGTCCGGTTGTCCATCATGATGACGTCGGCCTTGTACTTGTCGACGTTCTCCCAGGACAGGTTCTCGAACCAGCCGCCGCTCTCCTTGAGAGCCTTCGCCGGCGGCTCGACGAGGTTCACGCCGAGGGCCTTGAAGTACTCCAGGTCCGCGGAGAGGTTGGAACCGGAGACGTAGAAGATGTCCTGGCTGGCGGAGCCGACCAGGACCTTGATCTCCGGGCGGGACTTCGCGGCCTTGCGCAGCCGCTCCGCGGCGGCCTCGAAGCGCTTCTTCGCCTTGACGACCTTGTCGGCCCGGACGTCCGCGCCGAGCGTCTCGGCGAGGGTGAGCAGGCGCTCCAGGGGCTTGGTCATCTGGCGGTCGTAGACCGAGATGCCCACGCTCGGGGCGAGCTTGAGGATCTTGTCCTTGGACGCCTCGGGGACGTACCAGAGGGTGCCCGCGTCGTCGAACATCGTGGAGATGAGGACGTCCGGCTGGAGGCCCACGTACTTCTCGATGTTGAACTGGTCCCAGGCGTTGCCGAGGATCGTCAGCTTGCTGATGTCCATGTCGCCGGCCTGGACGTCCGGCTTGCCGTCCTTGGTCTTCGTCGGGCCGAAAACGCCCTTGACCTCGACGCCGTAGTCGTACAGCGCGGCGGCGACGCCCGTGAACGCCACGATGTTCTTGGGCGTCGAGTCCGTCTCGGCCGTTTTGCCGCGGTCGTCCTTGAAGGACCAGGCGCCGCCGTCCTTCGTGCCGTTGCCCGAGCCGCCCTTGTCCTTCTTCTCGTCCCCGCAGGCTGCGAGGACGGCCGTGAGGCCGAGGGCGCCGCCCGCGGCGAGCATGCCGCGGCGCGAGGGCTTGCGGAGGCTGTGGGGCATGGAGGGTCTCTGCTTTCGTACGGGGCCGCTGGCCGGAAGTGGTGCTTAGGTTAACCTAACCTTGCCTTCCGGCCTGCGGGGCCCCGGGCGACCGACGCGCTCGGCTGATCGCACACGCGACAGGCCGAGGCGTCCTGAAGGGGTCAGCTCGTGAGGCCCAGTTCGCGGGCGATCAGCATGCGCTGGACCTCGCTCGTGCCCTCGCCGATCTCCAGGATCTTGGAGTCGCGCCACATCCGGGCCACCGGGTACTCGTTCATGAAGCCGTAGCCGCCGTGGATCTGGGTGGCCTCGCGGGCGTTGTCGACGGCGACCGTCGAGGAGTGCAGCTTCGCGAGGGCCGCCTGCTTCTTGAAGGGCTCGCCCGCCACCAGGCGGGACGCCGCGTCGCGCCAGGCGAGCCGCGCCGTGTGCGCCTTCATCTCCATGTCGGCGATCTTGAACTGGATGGCCTGGTTCGCGCCGATCGGCCGCCCGAAGGCGTGCCGCTCCTTGGCGTACTTCACCGACTCGTCGACGCAGCCCTGCGCCAGGCCGGTGGCGAGCGCCGCTATGGCGACGCGGCCCTCGTCCAGGATGCGGAGGAACTGGGCGTAGCCGCGCCCGAGTTCGCCGAGCAGGTTCGCCCGCGGCACCCGCACGTCGGAGAAGGACAGCTCCCGCGTGTCCGACGCGTTCCAGCCGACCTTCGAGTACGGCGCCGCGACCGTGAAGCCGGGCGTGCCCGACGGCACGATGATCGAGGAGATGAGGGGCTTGCCGTCGTCCGTACGGCCCGTCACCGCCGTCACCGTCACCAGGCCCGTGATGTCCGTACCGGAATTGGTGATGAAGCACTTCGTGCCGTTGATCACCCATTCGTCCGTCGCCTCGTCCAGGCGGGCCGTCGTCCGCGTACCGCTCGCGTCCGAGCCGCCGTCCGGCTCGGTCAGGCCGAAGGCGCCCAGGGTCTCGCCCGAGCACAGCCGCGGCAGCCACTCCCGCTTCTGCTCCTCGGTGCCGAAGAGGTGGAGGGGCATGGCGCCCAGCGAGACGCCCGCCTCCAGGGTGATCGCGACCGACGAGTCGACGCGCGCCAGCTCCTCTAGGACGATGCCGAGCGCCAGATAGTCGCCGCCCATGCCGCCGTACTCCTCCGGGAACGGCAGGCCGAACAGGCCCATGCGGCCCATTTCGCGCACGATCTCGTACGGGAACTCGTGCCGCTCGTAGAAGTCGCCGATCTTCGGCGCGACCACGTCGTGCGCGAACTCCTCGACGGTGCGCCGGAGTTCCTCGTGTTCGGGGGAGAGGTGGTGGTCCATCGTTCTCACTGCTCCTTGTGGGAGAGGGCACGCACGGTGCGGGACGGGCTCGGTCGGCCCAGCTGGTCGGCCATCCACGCGCTGGTGGCGGTGAGACGGCCGAGGTCGACCCCGGTCTCGATGCCGAGGCCGTGAAGCATCCACACGAGGTCCTCGGTGGCGAGGTTTCCGGTGGCGCTCTTGGCGTACGGGCAGCCGCCGAGGCCGCCCGCGGAGGCGTCCACGGTGGTCACCCCGTGCTGCAGCGCCGCGAGGGTGTTGGCGAGCGCCTGGCCGTACGTGTCGTGGAAGTGCACGCCGACGCGGTGCGTGGGCACGCCCTGTTCGTTGAGGGTGGCGAGCAGTTCCAGTACGTGGCCGGGGGTCGCGACGCCGATGGTGTCGCCGAGGCTCAGCTCGTCGCAGCCCATGTCGAGCAGCGCCTTGCAGACGCGGACGACCTGGGCGATGGGGACGGCGCCCTCCCAGGGGTCGCCGAAGCACATGGACAGATAGCCGCGCACATGCACCTGGTCGTGCGCGTTCTCGGCCTCCTTCGCCCGCGCCACCACCGGCTCGAACATGGCCAGGGCCTCGTCCACCGTGCGGTTCAGGTTGGCCTTGGCGAAGGACTCCGTGGCGCTGGCGAACACGGCCACGCGGCGGGCGCCGAGCGCGAGGGCGCGGTCGAGTCCGCGGGCGTTCGGGACGAGGACGGGGAGGTGCACGCCGTTCGTTTGCGTGAGGTCGCCGAGCAGCGGGAACAGTGCCTCCGCGTCCGCCAGTTGGGGCACCCACTTGGGGTGCACGAAGCTCGTCGCCTCGATGGTGGTCAGGCCCGCGTCGGCCAGGCGGCGGATGAACTCCGCCTTGACCTCCGTGGGGACCGTGGCCTTCTCGTTCTGCAGGCCGTCGCGTGCGCCCACCTCGTGGATGCGGACGCGGGGCGGCAGGTCCTGGGTCGGTACGACCATGGGGAGGCCGCCGCTTGCTTCTTCGGTGGTCATGACGCGTCCTCCTCGGCGGTCTCGGTCCTGGTCTCGTCGGGGACCACCACGGCCAGGATCTGGTCCATGGCGACCGTGGTTCCCGGGGTGACGTCCAGTTCCGTGACGGTGCCGGCGTGCGGGGCGGAGATGACGTGCTCCATCTTCATCGCCTCGACGACGAGGAGGCTCTGGCCTGCGGCCACCTCGTCGCCGGTCGCCACCTTGACGACCGTGACGGTGCCGGGCATGGGCGCCGTCAGGGCGTCCACGCCCGCGTGCGCGGCGCCGGTGAGGGCGGCTTCCACGGGGTCGTGGTCCTGGACGTGCCAGGTGTTCCCGTCCTGGCCGAGCCACTCGCCGCTGTGGTGGAACGTGTGGGTGCGGCCGTGGTGGTGGAGGGTGACGGTGGTGGGCCCTGCGGGGGGCTCCCCAATCCCACCCCTTCCCGAAACTAGGGGGCTCCGCCCCCTAGAACCCCCGAGGTCGACCTCGACGTCCCCGTCAGGGGTGAGTCGGGTGCGTACGACCACGGGGTCGTGACCGGACACCCGCAGGTGATGCACGGTCCAGGCAGCTTCGCCGCCGAGCCGCCACCCATTGGGTACGGAAAACGGGTCCCGCCATCCGTCCAAGGTTGTGGGCAGTCGTCCCGCAGGGCGGGACGGGTGGGCACAGTCGACCCGCACCAACGCGGCCGCCCCATACACCTCAGCCGGAACATCCGCGTCCACCAAGGCTTCGGCCTCGCGCTCGACAAGCCCCGTGTCCAACTCCCCGGCCACCACCGCCGGGTGGGCAAGCAGCCGCCGCAGGAACCCCGCATTGGTCGGCACCCCGAGAATGACCGTTTCCGCAAGCGCCGCCCGCAGCTTGCGCAGCGCGGTCGCGCGGTCCGGCCCGTACGCGATGACCTTCGACAGCATCGGGTCGTACAGACTCCCGACCTCCGTGCCCTCGCTGAGCCCGGAGTCGGTGCGCACACCGTCGCCGGAGGGCTCGCGCAGGAGGACGACCGTGCCGCCGGAGGGGAGGAACCCCCGAGAGGGGTCCTCGGCGCAGATGCGGGCCTCGACCGCGTGGCCGGTGAGCGTGATGTCGTCCTGCCCGAAGGGCAGTTCCTCGCCCGCGGCCACCCGGAGCTGCCACTCCACCAGGTCGATCCCTGTGATCAGCTCCGTCACCGGGTGCTCCACCTGGAGCCGCGTGTTCATCTCCATGAAGTAGTACGAGGCCGGGTCGTCGCCCGGGACGATGAACTCGACCGTGCCCGCGCCGACGTACCCGCAGGAGCGGGCGGCCTCCACGGCGGCGGCCCCCATCGCGGCGCGCGTGGCCTCGTCGAGCAGGACCGACGGCGCCTCCTCGATGATCTTCTGGTGGCGCCGCTGGAGGGAGCACTCGCGCTCGCCGAGGTGCACCACGTTGCCGTGGGAGTCGGCGAGGACCTGGATCTCGATGTGCCGGGGGCGGTCGACCCAGCGCTCCACGAGGAGGGTGTCGTCGCCGAAGGAGGAGCGGGCCTCGCGCCGCGCGGCCGCGATCTCCTCGCCGAGGAGCGCGGCGTCGCGCACCAGGCGCATGCCCTTGCCGCCGCCGCCCGCGGACGGCTTGAGGAGCACGGGGGTGCCGATCTCCCGGGCGGCGTCGACGAGTTGGGCGTCCGTGAGGCCGCTGCCCGAGGAGCCGGGCACCACCGGCACCCCGGCCTTCCGCACCGTCTCCTTGGCGCGGATCTTGTCGCCCATCAGGTCGATCGCGGCGGCGGGCGGGCCGATGAAGGCGAGCCCGGCGTCGGCGCAGGCCTGCGCGAAGGCGGCGTTCTCGGCGAGGAAGCCGTAGCCGGGGTGGACGGCGCCCGCGCCGGACGCGGCGGCGGCAGTCAGGAGCCGCTCGGCCGAGAGGTAGCTCTCGGCGGCGGGGGCGGGGCCGAGCCGCACGGCCGTGTCCGCCTCGCGCACGTGCCGGGCGTCGGCGTCCGCGTCGGAGAAGACGGCCACCGAACGGACGCCGAGCGCCCGCAGCGTACGGATCACGCGGACGGCGATCTCGCCCCGGTTGGCGACAAGGACTGTCTCGAACATGCTCATTCCGTGTGTACCCCTCACATCCGGAAGACGCCGAAGCCGCGTTCGCCCAGGGGCGCACCGGCACACGCGGTCAACGCCAGGCCGAGCACCTGGCGGGTCTCCAACGGGTCGATGACGCCGTCGTCCCACAGCCGTGCCGTGGCGTAATAGGCGTTGCCCTGCTGTTCGTACTGTGCGCGGACCGGGGCCTTGAAGGCCTCCTCGTCCTCCTGCGACCACTCCTCGCCGCGTCCTTCGAGCTGATCGCGCTTGACGGTCGCGAGGACGGACGCGGCCTGCTCGCCGCCCATCACGGAGATCTTGGCGTTGGGCCACATCCACAGGAAGCGCGGTGAATAGGCCCGGCCGCACATGGAGTAGTTGCCCGCTCCGTAGGAGCCGCCAACCACGACGGTCAGCTTCGGCACGCGGGTGCAGGCCACGGCGGTGACCATCTTGGCGCCGTGCTTGGCGATGCCGCCCGCCTCGTAGTCCCGGCCCACCATGAAGCCGGAGATGTTCTGCAGGAAGACCAGCGGGATGCCGCGCTGGTCGCACAGCTCGATGAAGTGGGCGCCCTTCTGGGCGGACTCGGAGAACAGGATGCCGTTGTTCGCGACGATGCCGACCGGGTGGCCGTGGATGTGCGCGAAGCCGGTCACCAGGGTCTGCCCGAACTCGGACTTGAACTCCGCGAAGCGGGAGCCGTCGACGACGCGGGCGATGACCTCGCGTACGTCGTAGGGGGTGCGGGAGTCCGTCGGCACGGCGCCGTACAGACCGAGCGGGTCGACCTTCGGCTCCTCGACGGGGCGGACCTCCCAGGGCATGGCCCCGCGCGCGGGCAGCGTCGAGACGATCGTGCGGACGATGCGCAGGGCGTGCGGATCGTCCTCGGCGAGGTGGTCGGTGACGCCGGAGACGCGGGAGTGGACCTCGCCGCCGCCCAGCTCCTCGGCGGTCACGACCTCACCCGTGGCGGCCTTCACCAGGGGCGGGCCGCCCAGGAAGATCGTGCCCTGATTCCGCACGATCACGGCTTCGTCGCTCATCGCGGGGACATACGCCCCGCCCGCCGTGCAGGAGCCGAGCACCGCCGCGATCTGCGGGATGCCCGCGCCGGACATCCGCGCCTGGTTGTAGAAGATCCGCCCGAAGTGCTCGCGGTCGGGGAACACCTCGTCCTGCATGGGCAGGAAGGCGCCGCCGGAGTCCACCAGGTAGAGACACGGGAGGCGGTTCTCCAGGGCGACCTCCTGCGCGCGCAGGTGCTTCTTGACCGTCATCGGGTAGTACGTCCCGCCCTTGACCGTCGCGTCATTGGCGACGATCACGCAGTCGCGCCCGCTGACCCGGCCGATGCCCGCGATGACGCCGGCGGCCGGGGCGTCGCCGCCGTACATGCCGTCGGCCGCGAGCGGGGCCAGTTCGAGGAACGGCGAGCCGGGGTCGAGGAGGGCGTCCACGCGGTCGCGCGGCAGCAGCTTGCCGCGTGCCACGTGCCGCTGCCGGGCGCGCTCGCCGCCGCCGAGGCGGGCCGCCGCGAGTTTGCCGCGCAGCTCGTCGGCGAGGGCGCGGTGCGCCGCCTCGTTCGACCGCCAGGCGTCCGAGGCGGGGTCGGCCGCGCTCGCGAGGACTGGTGCCTGTTGCATCCGCTGTGCTCCCACTGTTAGTGAGCGTTAACGTATGTCATTCAGGTTAACGAGCGCTAACCGCCCTGTCTAGAATTGCTTCCATGGCCACCAGGACCGACGCCCCCACCCGCCGCGAGCAGATCCTCAAGGAAGCGGCCCGGCTCTTCGCCGAGCGCGGCTTCCACGGAGTCGGCGTGGACGAGATAGGGGCCGCCGTCGGGATCAGCGGGCCCGGCCTGTACCGGCACTTCGCCGGCAAGGACGCGATGCTCGCCGAGCTCCTCGTGGGCATCAGCGAGCAGCTGCTGCGGGGCGGCGAGCGGCGGGCCGCGGAGGCCGCGGGGTCGCCCGGCGCCGCGCTCGACTCGCTCATCGAGGGGCACATCGACTTCGCCCTCGACGACCGGCCTCTCATCACTCTCCACGACCGGGAGCTGGACCGCCTGCGGGACAGCGACCGCAAGCTGGTGCGGTCGCTGCAGCGGCGGTACGTGGAACTGTGGGTGTCCGCGGTGCGGGGCGTGTATCCGGGACTTTCCGAGGTGGAGGCACGGGCGTCCGTGCACGCGGTGTTCGGGCTCCTGAACTCGACCCCGCACCTCGGGCGCCCGGGGGCGCTGCCGGGCCGGGAGGGGATGGCGGGCCTGCTGAGCAGGCTGGCGCACGGGGCGCTGGCGGCGGCGGGGGAGAACTGAGTCCCGGCCGGAGGAATATCAGCCCGGCCGGAGGAACATCAGCCCGTCCGGCGTTTGAGGACGAGTAGGCCGAAGGCCACGATCAAGGGCACGGTGGCCGACGGTCACAGATTGTGCCCTGGACGGTCACCGGAACCCGCGGGTAACCTCGGGCTGAGCAAGCGCTTAGTAAAGCGTGCCGTCGTGAGAGGGAGTCAGGCCGTGAGGCGTACCGTCTTCAACGAGGACCACGAGGCATTCCGGGAGACCGTCCGGGCCTTCATCGAGGCCGAGGTCGTCCCGGTGTACGACGAGTGGTTCGCGGCGGGCCAGGCGCCCCGGGACTTCTACTACAAGCTCGCCGACCTCGGCGTATTCGGCATCCGCGTAGACGAGGAATTCGGCGGCGCGGGCATCGACTCGCACAAGTTCGAGGCGATCATGTACGAGGAGACGGCCCGCGCGGGCGTCTCCTTCGGCGGCTCCGGCGTGCACGTGCTGCTCGGCCTGCCGTACATCGAGATGCTCGCCACCGACGAGCAGAAGAAGCGCTTCCTGCCGAAGTTCGTCTCCGGCGAGGAGATGTGGGCGCTCGCCATGACCGAGCCTGGCACCGGCTCCGACGTCGCCGGCATGAAGACCACCGCCAAGCTCTCCGAGGACGGCACGCACTACGTCCTCAACGGCGCCAAGACCTTCATCACCGGCGGCGTGCACGCCGACCGCGTGATCGTCTGCGCCCGCACCTCCGCCCCGCGCGAGGACGACCGCCGCTTCGGCATCTCGCTCTTCGCCGTCGACACCAAGTCCGCGGGCTACTCCGTCGGCCGCAAGCTCGACAAGCTCGGCCTGAAGGTCTCCGACACCGCCGAGCTCGCCTTCGTCGACGTCGAGGTCCCGGTCGAGGACCTGCTCGGCGAGGAGAACAAGGGCTTCGGCTACCTCGGCCACAACCTCGCCTCCGAGCGCTGGGGCATCGCCTTCGGGGCGTACGCGCAGGCCAAGGCCGCCGTCCGGTTCGCCAAGGAGTACGTCCAGGAGCGCAGCGTCTTCGGCAAGTCCGTCGCGTCCTTCCAGAACACCAAGTTCGAACTGGCCGCCTGCCAGGCCGAGGTGGACGCCGCGGAGGCCGTCGCCGACCGCGCCCTGGAAGCCCTCGACGCGGGCGAGCTGACCCCGGCCGAGGCCGCGTCCGCGAAGCTCTTCTGCACCGAGGTCGCGCACCGCGTCATCGACCGCTGCCTCCAACTGCACGGCGGCTACGGCTTCATGAACGAGTACCCCATCGCCCGCCTGTACGCCGACAACCGCGTCAACCGCATCTACGGCGGCACCAGCGAGGTCATGAAGATGATCATCGCCAAGTCGATGGGGCTGTAACCGGCAGCATGGGCAAGGAACTTCAGGACCTCCTCGACCTGCTCGACCTCGAGCGCGTCGAGGAGGACATCTTCCGGGGCACGAGCCGCCCGTCCCTGGTGCCGCGCGTCTTCGGCGGGCAGGTCGCGGCCCAGGCCCTGGTCGCCGCGGGCCGCACCGTGCCCGAGGACCGTTCCCCAAGCTCTCGGCTGCGCTCGAGCAGGGGAGGCCCCACTGCCCATTCGCTGCACGCCTACTTCCTGCGGCCCGGTGACCCCGGCGCGCCCATCGTCTACACCGTCGACCGCATCCGCGACGGCCGGTCCTTCACCACGCGCCGCGTCGTCGCCGTGCAGCACGGCCAGCCGATCTTCCACCTCTCGGCGTCCTTCCAGACGTACGAGGAGGGGCTCGACCACCAGACCTCGATGCCGGCCGCGCCCGACCCGGAGACGCTGCCCACGGCCGCGGAGGCGCTGCCGCGCGATCTGCCGCCGGACGTCGCCCGGAGGCTGATCGAGGCGCGCGCCGCCGTCGATCTGCGGTACGCCGACGCGCCGCCCTGGGCGTCCGTCGGGCGGCCCCGGGAGCCGCACTCCCAGGTGTGGTTCCGCACCAACGGCAAGCTCGGCGGGGCGGACGCCGGGTCCTTGCTGCACGTCTGTCTCGCCACGTACGTCTCCGACATGACGCTGCTCGACTCCGTGCTGCTCGCCCACGGGCGCGGGGGGTGGGCCGTCGGGGACGTGGTCGGGGCCTCGCTGGACCACGCGATGTGGTTCCACCGGCCGTTCCGGGCGGACGAGTGGCTGCTGTACGACCAGGAGTCGCCCTCGTCCGGGGGTGGGCGAGGCCTGGGGCAGGGGCGGATCTGGACGGCGGACGGACGGCTGGCCGTCACCGTCATCCAGGAGGGTGTCGTGCGGGTGCCTCGGGGCTGAGGGTCCCCTCTGGGGTGTGGGGGTTCCGGCCGCTCCGCGGCCTCAGCTCTGCGTCAGGCCCGCTGCCTCCAGCAAGTACGCCGTCAGCGGGTCATAGAACCGCGGACTGGTCACGTGGTCGTCCAGGGGGACCGTGACCTGGACGGTGCCCTCGGCCTCGCCGATGAAGAGGGCGGGGTCGTTGCAGTCCGCGTAGCCGACGGAGTCGATGCCGCGCTGGCCCGCGCGCCCGGCCCAGCCGTGGTCGGCGACGACGAGGTCGGGCAGTGGCCGGTCCTCGCGGAGGAGGCCGTCGAGGATCGCGTTCATCGGCTCCGGCGAGTGGGTGTGCCACAGCGTCGCGCCGCGCTCCAGGACGGCGACGTCCGCGAACTGGAAGACGAAGCCCTCGTCGGCCGTGAGTCCCTCCGGGATGACGACGATCTCGCAGCCCTCGGCGCGCAGCGCGGCGGCCGTCGCGCGGTGCACGTCGAGGAGCCCGCCGGGATGGCCGGTGGCGAAGAGGACGCGCTCCTTGGCGGCGGCGGCCTTGCGCAGGCGGGCCGCCATCCGGTCCAGGGCGTCGACCGTCAGCTCCGGGTCGATGGTGTCCTGGCCCTGGCGGTGCTCGGGGTCGTCGATCACGCCGCAGCGCTCGGCCATCACCGCGAGGACGTCCTGCTCGTCGCTCCAGCGGTCGCCGAGCTCCAGGCCCAGCCAGTAGTGGCGGTCGCCGTTCGCGAGCCTGCGGTAGTGGGAGAGGTTGTTCTCGCGGGGCGTCGCGACGTCGCCGGCGATACGGGTACGGACGAGGTGCTCGACGAGCGCGGCACGGCTGGGTATCGGCATGCGTCCCATTGTGCCGTCGGCGGCGGGCGCGGGGCGGGCCGTCCCGTAGGCCGGACCTGTGCGGCGACTCACGTTCAGGGGGCGGCGCTCACCCCCGCGGGCCGGTGCGGCCGAGGGCGAACCACAGCTCCATGCGGACGTCGGGGTCGTCGAGGTCGGCGTCGAGCAGGGCCGCGCAGCGGGTGATGCGCTGGCGGACGGTGTTGCGGTGCACGGAGAGCGCGGCGGCGGTGCGGTCCCAACTCCCGTGCAAGGAGAGCCAGGTGCGCAGCGTCTCGGTGAGCGGAACGCTGCCGCCGAGCGGTCCGAGCAGCTCCCGCGCGTGGGCGTCGGCCTCGGCGGGCGCGACGAGCCCGGCGATCCCGCTCTCGCGATGCCGCACCAGCGCCACCCGCGCCGCCTCGGCCCGCCGCAGCGCCCGCCCGGCCTGCCCGTCGGCGGCGGGCAGCCCCGCGACTCCGGCGGGCGCGGAGATGCCGAGCGTCCAGCCGCTCTGGGGGGCGGGGTCGCGGTCGGCGGGGAGGAGGAGGCGTACGAAGTGGGGGGTGGCGGGCTCGGCGGGGGCGGGGCGGTCGGCGTGGGCGTTGTCGGCGCTACGGGTGCCGGGGGCGTCGCCGCTGTCGGTGCCGCGGGCCGCAGGCGTGGAGTGGGCCGTGTGGCCGCCCCGGGCGTGCACGCCGTCGTCGGACTCCGCGTGGCCGTCGACCAGGGTGCTGCCCAGGGCCGCCGCGAGGGCCGCCGGGGTGGGCGGGGGCTGCTCGCGGTCGCCGTGGCGTACGCGTGCGTGCACGACGGTCCACCGGTCGGCGCCGAGCAGCGGTGCCGCGTCGGCGGGGGCCGCGCCGAGCAGCAGCCGCACCAGTGCCGCGGAGCGCGCGGACTCGGCGGCGCCCTGGTGTGGCGCGGTCAGCAGGGAGAGCAGTACGGCGGCGACGCCGGTCACCGTGTGGTCGCCGGGCTCCCGCTGCCGTGTGGCGACCCCGAGCGCGAGCCCGTGCGCCCCGGCGAGGGCGTAGGCGGCGAGGTGGGTACCGGCGATGGTGTCGGTGGCGGAGGCGGGGGCGGGCCGAGGGTTCCCGGCCGCCCCGGCCGCAGGCCCAGGGCTCCCGGCCCGGGCGGCCGTCCGGTCCGGTGCACCAGTGGGCCCCGGCCGCGCGGTGGACGCGGCCGGAGGTTCGGAAGCGGGCGGGGCGGCGCTTCTCGCGTCCCCGGCTCCCGCCCCGCCCGCGTACTGCGCGCCTCCGGCTGCGGCCCCGCTCGCGTACCGCGCGTCCCCGGCTCCGGCGCCGCCCGCTTGCCCCGCGTCGCGCGTGCGCGAGCCGCCCGGCTCGGGCCTGTGGGGTCCAGGGGCTTGCCCCTGGTTGAGGGAAGGGGTGGTCCGGGGGGAGCCCCCGGCAGGGTTCACCACCCCCGCAAGACGGACCAGCCCCGCCAGGGCCTCCGGTCCCGGCTCCGGCCCCGCCGACTGTGCGGGGGTGCCGTCGGGGCCGTACAGCGCCGCGTACCCGCCGAGGCGTGCCGCCAGTTGGCGCAGCAGGGCCGGGACCGGGTCGGGGCGGGCCGCCGCGGCCGCGAGGCCCTGTTGGGCCTGGGTGACGCGGCGGAGTTCGGCGTGCCGGGCCTCGGTCATGAGCTGCCACACCGCGCGGGCGATCCCGCTGAACGTGGTGCGCGGCGGCACTTCGATCAGAGGGAGGCCGTACCGCTCGCAGGCGTCCGCCAGCGCCCGCGGCACCGTGTCGTGCACCGGGGCCACCCCGAAGCCCAGCGCGGCGCCGCCCGCGGCCACGATGCGGGCCACATAACCGTCCAGGTGGGCGTCCGCGTCCGCCGCCGGGACGTGCACCCCGGCCGTGAGCAGCAGCTCGCCGCCCAGCAGATACGGATACGGATCGGCCATCTCCGAGGTGTGCACCCAGTGCACGACGGCCCCGGTCTCCGCCGCGTCCGGGCCCGCGATCTGCCGCAGGCCGAGCTCCTCGCGGGCCAGCAGGGCGGTCAGCGGGACGGGCGGCGTCGGCGGGACCGTCGGGGTCGGGGGCGTCGCCGACCCCGCACCGCCGCCGTCGGGGTTCGGGACCATGGACAGTTCCTCCATCCGCGGCTCGGAGAGTGTAGGAAACGTACACTTCAGCGTCGCTTTCCGGCCACCTAGGGTCGTGCCGACCGGGGCCTCGGGTACGGGCGGATGTCCCCGCGGCCGGTCACCGCAGCGTCACCGCAGCACTCCACCCGCACGACACGCCACTGACCGAGCGCGCAAGGAGGCCCCCCTTATGGCCGTCGACTACACAGTGATCGTCGTCTATCTCGCCGGGATGCTGGCCATGGGCTGGTGGGGCATGCGCCGGGCCAAGTCCAAGAGTGACTTCCTCGTCGCGGGCCGCCGCCTCGGTCCCTGGATGTACTCGGGCACGATGGCCGCGATCGTCCTCGGCGGCGCCTCCACCATCGGCGGCGTCGGCCTCGGCTACACCCACGGCCTGTCCGGCGCGTGGATGGTGTTCACGATCGGGCTCGGCCTGCTCGCCCTGTCGATCTTCTTCTCGGCCCGCATCGCGCGCCTGAAGGTCTACACGGTCTCCGAGATGCTGGATCTGCGGTACGGCGGGCGGGCCGGTGTCCTGTCCGGTGTCGTCATGTGGGCCTATACCCTGATGCTCGCCGTCACCTCGACCATCGCGTACGCCACCATCTTCGACGTCCTCTTCGACATGAACCGCACGCTCGCCATCGTCATCGGCGGCTCCATCGTCGTCGCGTACTCCACGCTCGGCGGCATGTGGTCCATCACGCTGACGGACATGGTGCAGTTCGTCGTCAAGACGGTGGGCGTCCTGCTGCTGCTCCTGCCCATCGCCGTCGTCAAGGCCGGCGGCTTCGGCGCGATGCGCGACAAGCTGCCCGACGAGTACTTCGCGCCGCTCGGCGTCGGCGGCGAGACGATCTTCACGTACGTACTGATCTATACGTTCGGCATGCTCATCGGGCAGGACATCTGGCAGCGCGTCTTCACCGCGCGCAGCGACAAGGTCGCCCGGTACGGGGGGACCGTCGCCGGTACGTACTGCCTCGTGTACGCCCTCGCCGGTGCCGTCATCGGGACGGCCGCCAAGGTCATGTACCCCAAGCTGCCCAGCGCGGACGCCGCCTTCGCCACCATCGTCAAGGACGAACTGCCCATGGGCGTACGGGGGTTGGTGCTCGCCGCCGCCCTCGCCGCCGTGATGTCCACCTCGTCCGGGGCGCTCATCGCCTGCGCGACCGTTGCCAACAACGACATCTGGGCGCGGGTCCGGGGGGCTGTGCGCGCGGGCGCGGATGACGGGGAGCCGCACGACGAGGTGAAGGGCAACCGCCTCTTCATCCTCGTCATGGGCGTCGCCGTCATCGGCGTCTCCATCGCCCTGAACGACGTCGTCCAGGCGCTGACCGTCGCGTACAACCTGCTCGTGGGCGGGCTGCTCGTGCCCATCCTGGGCGGGCTGCTGTGGCGGCGGGGGACCGGGGCCGGGGCGCTGGCCGCCGTCGTCGCCGGCGGGGTCTCCGTGATCGGGCTCATGTGGTGGTACGGCATCCTCGCCAACGAGCCCATCTACTACGGGCTGTTGACCTCGCTCGTGGTGTACGTGGGCGTGTCGCTGGCCACGCCTCCGACGGATGCGGTGACGCTTGCCGCTTGGCGGGAGCGGGTCGCTGGGCGCGGGGCCGAGCCCGAGGCGGCGGCGCCGGAGGCTTCGGTGACGGCATGAGAAGTCCCCAAACCACCCCTTCCCAGAAACCGGGGGCTCCGCCCCCGGACCCCCGCTCCTCAAACGCCGGAGGGGCTGAAATGTGCCGGTACATATCCAGCCCGTCCGGCGTTTGAGGACGAGCCGCGAAGCGGCGATGGCGGGGGTCCAGGGGGCGGCAGCCCCCTGGTTGCGGGAAGGGGCGGGCTTGGGGAGCCCCCGGCAGGGCCCACCGCCGCGCAACACTTGACCACGTAAGACATGCACCACCAGGAGGAACCCGACCATGAGCAGTGTCCCGACCGAGCCCCGTGGGCCCGTCGACTCCTCGCGCGTCCCGCGCTACGCGGGTCCGGCGACGTTCGCCAGGCTGCCCCGCCTCGACGAGGTGGGCAGGACGGACATCGCCGTCGTCGGCGTCCCCTTCGACACGGGCGTGTCCTACCGCCCGGGCGCCCGCTTCGGCGGCAACGCGATCCGCGAGGCATCGCGGCTGCTGCGCCCGTACAACCCGGCCCAGGACGCGTCCCCCTTCGCCCTGGCCCAGGTCGCCGACGCCGGCGACATCGCCGCGAACCCGTTCAACATCAACGAAGCCGTGGAGACGATCGAGGCGGCGGCCGACGACCTGCTCGCGACCGGCGCCCGGATGATGACGCTCGGCGGCGACCACACCATCGCGCTGCCGCTGCTGCGGTCCATGGCGAAGAAGCACGGCCCCGTCGCGCTGCTGCACTTCGACGCGCACCTGGACACGTGGGACACGTACTTCGGGGCGGAGTACACGCACGGCACCCCGTTCCGCCGGGCCGTGGAGGAGGGCATCCTCGACACCGAGGCGCTCTCCCACGTCGGCACCCGCGGCCCGCTGTACGGCCGCCAGGACCTCACCGACGACGAGAAGATGGGCTTCGGCATCGTCACGTCGTCGGACATCTACCGCCGCGGCGCGGACGAGGTCGCCGACCAGCTGCGCCAGCGCATCGGCGACCGGCCGCTGTACATCTCCATCGACATCGACTGCCTCGACCCGGCGCACGCGCCGGGGACGGGCACGCCGGAGGCCGGTGGCATGACGTCCCGCGAGCTCCTGGAGATCCTGCGCGGGCTCTCCTCCTGCAACCTCGTCTCCGCCGACGTCGTGGAGGTCGCGCCCGCCTACGACCACGCCGAGATCACGGCCGTGGCCGCCTCCCACACCGCGTACGAACTGACGACGATCATGTCCCGGCAGATCGCCGCGAACCGGGCCGCCGCCGACGCGCAGCAGACCGCGAAGTGACCCCGCGCCGCCGGGCCGCCGCCGATGCTCCAGGCACTCCGCGGCGGCCCCGCGGCCCGCGTATGGCGATGCAGGGCGCCGCGCCCGCGCGCGCGACGGAAGGATGACCGACATGACCCATGACCACGACATCGTGCTGCGGCCCACCGCCGCGCAGACGCACGCCGCCCTGAATCCCCCGCCGGGACGCAACGGCGGCGACCTCGTCGTAGAGACCCTGCAGGGCCTCGGCGCCACCACCGTGTTCGGCCTGCCCGGCCAGCACGCGCTCGGCATGTTCGACGCGCTGCGGCGCTCGTCCCTCACGTACGTCGGGCTGCGGGTCGAGAACAACACCGGCTTCGCCGCCGACGCGTACGGACGGATCACCGGCGAGGTCGCGCCGCTGCTCCTGTCGACGGGGCCCGGCGCGCTCACCTCGCTGGCCGCGCTCCAGGAGGCGGCCGCCGGATCGTCGCCGGTGCTCGCCATCGGCAGCCAGATCCCGGTCGCCGGGCTCGGCGGCGGGCGCCACGGCTATCTGCACGAACTGCGCGACCAGCAGGCCTCGTTCCGGGACGTGGTCAAGTCCGTCCACACCGTGCGTACGCAGTCGCAGATCCCGTCCGCGATCGCCGCCGCCTGGCAGTCCGCGCTCACCGCGCCGCACGGGCCGGTGTGGGTGGAGATCCCGCAGGACGTGCTGCTCGCCGAGACCTCGCTGCCGGTCGTCACCGCCGTCGACGCGACACCCGACGAGGTCGTGCCCCGGCCCGAACTCACCGCCGTCGCCGCCGACTTGCTGGTACGGGCCGAGCGCCCCGCGATCATCGCGGGCGGCGGTGTCGTACGCTCCGACGCCTCGGGGAAGCTGCGCGCGCTCGCCGAGCGCCTGAACGCGCCCGTCGTCACCACCTTCGGCGGCAAGGGCGCCTTCCCCTGGGAGCATCCGCTCTCGCTCCAGTCCTGGCTGGAGGACCGGCACACCACCGACTTCCTGGAGGACGCCGACGTCCTGCTGGTCGTCGGGTCCGGCCTCGGTGAACTGTCGTCCAACTACCACACGTTCAAGCCGCGCGGCCGCGTCGTCCAGATCGAGGCCGACCTCGGCAAGCTGGAGTCCAACCACCCGGCGCTCGGCATCCACGCCGACGCCCGGCTCGCCCTGTCCGCCCTCCTGGAGACTCTCCTGGAGACCGGCGCCGAGCGGCCCGACCCGGCGGCGCCGGAGCGGGTACGGCGGGTCCTCGCGGCCGTCCGCGAGCGCATCGACGGCCAGGGGCTCACCCTCGAACAGGACGTCCTCGCCGCCGTGCGGGCCGCCCTGCCCGACGGCTCCCCGTCCTTCTGGGACATGACGATCCTGGCGTACTGGGCCTGGTCCGCCTTCGACGCGCGGCGGCCCAACACCATGCACTCCGCGCAGGGCGCGGGCGGCCTCGGCTACGGCTTCCCGGCCGCCCTCGGCGCGGCCGCCGCCGATCCGACGCGGCCCGTGCTCGCCGTCTCCGGCGACGGCGGCGCGATGTACTCGATCGCCGAGCTGGCCACGGCACGGCAGTACAACCTGGACGTGACCTGGCTGATCGTCGACGACGGCGGCTACGGGATCCTCCGCGAGTACATGGCCGACGCCTTCGGCGAGGCGACCGGCACGGAGCTGGCCCGGCCGGACTTCGTGGCGCTCGCGGAGTCCTTCGGGGTGCCGGGCGTGCGGACGTCCCCCGAGGCGCTCAGGGACGACCTCGCGAAGGCGCTCGCGCAGCCGGGGCCGAGCGTGGTCGTGCTGCCCGCGGTGCTGCGGATGTTCGCGCCGACGCATCTGACCTGAGGTTTTTTCTCCTTCACCGTGCAACCTTCACCGGGGTCGGTGAGTCATGTGAAACGCGTGCGCTGGGGGCGCACGCGTGTCCGACTACGGGGGGAACCTCCATGACGCACCGAATATCCCGGCGTACCCGCGTGCTGAGCGCGAGTGCGGCCGTCGCCGTCCTCGCGCCGCTCACGGGGGCGGCCGTCGCCAGTCCGGCCGCCGCCGCGACGCCGCAGGTCACGTGCACGTCGCAGCAGCCGGAGCTGGCGAAGAAGCTCAAGAAGGACATCGCCGCCGCGCTGAAGAACCGCAAGGGCACCATCGCCGTCGGCCTGCACGACCGGTCCACGAAGACCACCTGCACCCTGCGGCCCACGACCGCCTTCGACTCGGCGAGCGTCGTGAAGGTGACCGTCCTCGCCACACTCCTGTGGGACGCGAAGAAGTCCGACCGGTATCTGACGACGCGCGAGTCCAACCTCGCCACCGCCATGATCACCAAGTCGGACAACAACGCCACCAGCACCCTGTGGCGGCAGCTCGGCGCCACCAAGGTGAAGAAGTTCCTGGCCGCGGCCAAGATGACCAAGACTGTGCCGGGGTCCGGCGGCTACTGGGGCCTCACCCGGATCAACGTCACCGACGAGCAGAAGCTGCTCGCCCTGATCACCGGCAAGAATGCCGTGCTCAGCGACAACGCCCGCGCGTACATCCTGAAGCTGATGAACAAGGTCGTCCGCGACCAGCGCTGGGGTACGCCGGCGGGGGCGCCCTCCGGCGTCAAGACGTACGTGAAGAACGGCTGGCTGCCCCGGGCCACGCACGGCTGGCGCGTGCACAGCGTCGGCGCCTTCAAGGGCGGCGGCCACGACTACACGATCTCCGTGCTCACGCACGGCAACAGCAGCATGAACTACGGCGTCGACACCATCCAGAAGGTCTCGAAGGCCATCCACAAGGACCTGACGCCCCGGGTCGCGGCAACCCAGCGCTACACCCCGACGGACACGCCCAAGGAGGCGATGGTCCCGGCGCCGCAATAGTCCGCTGCGGTAGTTCGCCGGACTCGGCGCCGTCGTGGTGCTCCGCCGCTTCGCGGCGGATTTCCCCCGCCCACCCGCCCCTTTCGAGGCGGGTGGGATCCGGGCACGTGATGCAGCCCGTCTTTCTGGGGCGGGTGGGCGGGGAAATAAGCCCGTCCGGCGTTTGAGGACGAGGGCCGGAGGCCCGAAAAGGCAGGGGGAGCGGGGGCGCAGCCCCCATAGTCACGGCGCCCGGCGGGATGAAAACGGTGGACGCCGACGTTGGGCCTCTCGGCAGGTCAGGTCGACGGGAGGCAGACGGTGGCGGAGCAGCCGGAACAGCGGAGCTGGGCGAAACGGCTGTGGGGCTATGCCTGGCGCTACCCCAAGGACGTCGTGCTCGCGCTCGGCTCCTCCCTGGGCGGCATGGCCGTCATGGCCCTCGTACCCCTGCTCACCAAGGTGATCATCGACGATGTGATCGGTGATCACAGCCGGACCATGGGGCCCTGGGCCGCCGCCCTCATAGGCGCCGCGGTCCTCGTCTACGTCTTCACGTACATCCGCCGCTACTACGGCGGCCGCCTCGCCCTCGACGTGCAGCACGACCTGCGCACGGAGATGTACGACACGGTCACCCGCCTCGACGGACGGCGGCAGGACGACCTCTCCACCGGACAGGTCGTCGGCCGCGCCACCAGCGACCTCCAGCTCATCCAGGGCCTGCTCTTCATGCTGCCGATGACCATCGGCAACATCCTGCTGTTCCTGATGTCGCTGGTGATCATGGCGTGGCTGTCGCTGCCGCTGACTCTGGTCGCGCTGGCCGTCGCCCCCGCCCTGCTCTGGATAGCCCGCCGCAGCCGCGTCAAGCTGCACCCCGCCACCTGGTACGCGCAGGCCCAGGCCGCCGCCGTCGCGGGCGTCGTCGACGGTGCCGTCGGCGGCGTACGCGTGGTGAAGGGCTTCGGGCAGGAGGACCAGGAGACCGGGAAGCTCAGGGAGGTCGGGCGGCGGCTCTTCGCGGGGCGGCTGCGCACCATCAAGCTGAACTCCCGCTACACCCCCGCCCTGCAGTCCGTGCCCATGCTCGGGCAGGTCGCGATGCTGGCGCTCGGCGGCTGGCTCGCGGTGAAGGGCGAGATCACGCTCGGCACGTTCGTGGCGTTCTCCACCTACCTCGCCCAGCTCGTCGGCCCGGTGCGCATGCTCGCCATGGTCCTGACCGTCGCCCAGCAGGCCCGCGCCGGCGTCGAGCGCGTCCTGGAACTCATCGACACCGAGCCGACCATGAAGGACGGCACCAAGGAGCTGGAGGACGACGCCCCGGCGACCGTCGAGTTCGACGACGTGTCGTTCGCGTACGAGGACGGGCGCCCCGTCCTCGACGGGCTCAGCTTCGAGATACGCCCCGGCGAGACCCTCGCCGTCGTCGGCTCCTCCGGCAGCGGCAAGTCGACGGTGTCGCTGCTGCTGCCCCGGTTCTACGACGTGACGCGCGGCGCCGTCCTCGTCGGCGGCCACGACGTGCGCGAGCTGACGCACGAGTCGCTGCGCGCCGCCATCGGCCTGGTCCCCGAGGACTCCTTCCTCTTCTCCGACACCGTCCGCGCCAACATCGCCTACGGCCACCCCGGCGCCACCGACGAGGAGATCGAGCGCGCCGCCCGCGCCGCCCAGGCCGACCGCTTCATCGCCGAGCTGCCCGACGGCTACGACACCAAGGTCGGCGAGCACGGCCTGACCCTCTCCGGCGGCCAGCGCCAGCGCGTCGCCCTGGCCCGCGCCATCCTCACCGACCCGCGCCTGCTCGTCCTCGACGACGCCACCTCCGCCGTGGACGCCCGCGTCGAGCACGAGATCCACGAGGCCCTCAAGCACGTCATGGAGGGCCGCACCACCCTCCTCATCGCGCACCGCCGCTCCACCCTCAACCTCGCCGACCGCATCGCCGTCCTCGACGGCGGCCGGCTCGCCGACCTCGGCACCCACGAGGAGCTCGAGCGCCGCTCGCCGCTGTACCGCCGCCTGCTCACCGACCCCGACGAGCTGGGCGGCGTCTCGCCCGGCCACATCGACCCCGCCCCGGCCGCCGCCGAGGCCGTCGAGGACACCTCCGTACGCGACGAGCTGGAGGCCGAGTTCGACGCCGAGCGCGGCATCACCCCGCGCCTGTGGGTCGGCGACCGGGAGCCCAAGGACATCGCCTTCGCCGGGACTCCGGCCACGCCCGAACTCCTCGCCCAGGTCGACGCGTTGCCGCCCGCCACCGACACCCCCGCCATCGACGAGGCGCGGGCCGTCACCCCCGAGGAGTCGTACGGACTGCGCAGGCTGCTGCGCGGCTTCGGCGCGCCCCTCCTGGTGAGCCTGCTGCTCGTCGCCGTCGACGCCGGGGTGGGCCTGCTGCTTCCCGTCCTCATCCGGCACGGCATCGACGAGGGCGTCACGCAGACCGCGCTCGGCGCCGTGTGGGCCGCGTCCGGGCTCGCCCTCGTCGCCGTCGTCGTGCAGTGGGCCGCGCAGACCGGCGAGATCCGCAAGACGGGACGCACCGGCGAACGCGTCCTCTACGCCCTGCGCCTGAAGATCTTCGCGCAGCTCCAGCGCCTCGGACTCGACTACTACGAGCGGGAACTCACCGGGCGCATCATGACCCGGATGACCACGGACGTCGACGCGCTGTCCACGTTCCTGCAGACCGGCCTGGTCACCGCCTTCGTCTCCGTCGTCACCTTCTTCGGCATCATGGTCGCGCTCCTCGTCATCGACGTGCAGCTCGCCCTCGTCGTCTTCGCGACGCTGCCGCTGCTCGTCATCGGTACGTTCTTCTTCCGCAGGTCCAGCGTGAAGGCGTACGAACTGGCGCGGGAGCGCGTGTCGGTGGTCAACGCCGACCTCCAGGAGATGGTGTCCGGGCTGCGGATCGTGCAGGCCTTCCGGCGCGAGGGGACGGGCAGCGAGCGGTTCGCGGCGCGCAGCACGGAGTACCGCGCGGCCCGCATCCGCGGCCAGTGGCTGATCTCGGTGTACTTCCCGTTCGTGCAGTTCCTGTCGTCGGTGGCCGTGGTGGCCGTCCTGATCGTGGGCGCGAACCGGGTCGACGCGGGCACGCTCACCACCGGCGCGCTGGTCGCGTACCTCCTCTACATCGACCTGTTCTTCGCCCCCGTCCAGCAGCTCTCCCAGGTCTTCGACGGCTACCAGCAGGCCACCGTCTCGCTCGGCCGCATCCAGGAGCTGCTCCAGGAGCCCACGTCCACGAAGTCCGCCGACGAACCGCTCGACGTGCTCTCGCTGCGCGGCGAGATAGCGTTCGAGGACGTCGACTTCGCGTACGGCTCCGACGGCGCCGCGGACGCCGCCGAGAACACGGAGACCGCGCTGGCCGGGGTGCGGCTGCGGATACCCGCGGGGCAGACCGTCGCCTTCGTCGGCGAGACCGGCGCGGGCAAGTCCACGCTCGTCAAGCTCGTGGCCCGGTTCTACGACCCGACGTCAGGGCGGGTCACGGTCGACGGCACCGACGTGCGCTCCCTGGACCTCACCTCGTACCGCCACCGGCTCGGTGTCGTGCCGCAGGAGGCCTATCTGTTCGCGGGCACCGTCCGCGACGCCATCGCCTACGGCCGCCCCGACGCCACCGACGCGCAGGTCGAGGCGGCCGCGCGGGCCGTCGGCGCGCACGAGATGATCGCCACCCTCGACGGCGGCTATCTGCACGAGGTCACCGAGCGCGGCCGTAACCTCTCAGCGGGCCAGCGCCAGCTCGTCGCCCTGGCCCGCGCCGAGCTGGTCGACCCCGACATCCTGCTCCTCGACGAGGCCACCGCCGCCCTCGACCTCGCCACCGAGGCCCAGGTCAACCAGGCCACCGACCGCATCGCGGGCAAGCGCACCACGCTGGTCGTCGCCCACCGCCTCACCACCGCCGCCCGCGCGGACCGGGTGGTCGTGATGGACCACGGGCGGGTCGCGGAGGACGGCACGCACGAGGAGCTGCTCGCGCGGGGCGGGCGGTACGCGGAGCTGTGGCGGACGTTCGTGGGGGAGCCGGTCGGGGCGTAGGCCGGGCCCGGCCAGGGGGTTCTCCCGTACGCCCGGGCGATGCAGAAGTGATAGGGCGGGTTCCGCAACCGCCGGGGGCCTGTCCGGCGTCCGTACGTCAGTACGCTGATGCGGGGGTGTCGGGAGGGGCAGACGTGAGTAGTGGTCGGATACGGCGGAGCCTGGCCGCGGGTGCCGCCGCGCTCGTGGCCGCCGTGCTGTTGGCGCTCGCGGGGCCGGGCGTCGGCACCGCCGCCGCGGCGGCCCCCTGCCCCGGTCACAAGGTCCGCACCCTGGCCTTCAGCACAGGCAAGGTCGTCCTCTACAAGAAGCGCGGCTACGTCTGCGCCGTGACGTACGCCAAGCGCCCCGGCGCCCGCAAGTGGATGTCGGTCAGCGTGCAGGCACGCGGCAGCCTCGCCGTGCGGGACAAGGGCCGCTTCACGCGCCTCGCGGGCCCGGTGAAGGTGCATTCGGGCCACCGCTGCGTGTGGGTGAAGGGGTCCGTGGGGCGGGGGAGCATCAGCTCGGGCTGGATCCTCTGCTGAGCGCTGGGCGCTGTGCCTGAACGGTGAGCCCCGGACCGGGCTCGGCCCTCTTTCGTCCGCTGAGCGGACTTCCTCGTCCTGTCAGTGAATTTCCCTGAGTCCCATATGTCCTCAATCTGCCCTGGTGTGCGGGGAGTTGCTCGGTTAGGTTCCGGTCAATTGCTGCGCCGACAGGGGAGGATGCATGCGCAAGACCCTCAGATGGGTGCTTTCGTTCACGGTGCTCATAGGCACCGTGGGCTTCACCGGAGTCACGGCCACGGCGGCCACCGACGCCGACCGGGGTGCCGCCGCACAGAAGGACAGCGCACAGGACAGCGCACAGGACAGTGCCGCCAAGGACATCAAGGACCGGCTCCTCGCCATCAAGGGCATGAGCCTGATCGAGGAGAAGCCGTACGACGGCTACCGCTTCTTCGTCCTCAACTACACCCAGCCCGTCGACCACCGGTACCCGTCCAAGGGCACGTTCAAGCAGCGCATCACCGTGCTGCACAAGGACACCGCCCGGCCCACCGTCTTCTCGACCTCGGGCTACGGCCTGAACACGAACCCGGGCCGCGCGGAGCCGACCCGCATCGTCGACGGCAACCAGGTCGCCATGGAGTACCGCTTCTTCACTCCCTCGCGCCCCAGCCCCGCCGACTGGACCAAGCTCGACATCTGGCAGGCCGCGAGCGACCAGCACCGCATCTTCAAGGCCCTCAAGCCGATCTACGGCAAGAAGTGGCTGTCCACGGGCGCCTCCAAGGGCGGCATGACCGCCACGTACTTCGAGCGCTTCTACCCGCGTGACATGGACGGCGTCGTCGCCTACGTCGCGCCGAACGACGTCAACAACCGCGAGGACTCCGCGTACGACCGCTTCTTCGAGAACGTCGGCACCAAGGAGTGCCGCAGCAAGATCGAGGCGGTGCAGCGGCAGGCGCTGCTGCGGCGCGCGCCGATGGAGAAGCTGTACGCCGAGTACGCCGCCGACAACCGCTACACCTTCAAGACCGTCGGCAACCTCGACAAGGCCTTCGAGGCCGTCGTGCTCGACGTGAACTGGGGCTTCTGGCAGTACCAGCCGTCCGCCACCGCCTGCGCCGAGGTCCCGGACGCCAAGACCGCCACTGACCAGGCGCTGTTCGACTGGATCGACGAGGTCGGCGGCTGGTCGTCCTACAGCGACCAGGGCCTCGAGCCCTACACGCCGTACTACTACCAGGCCGGTACGCAGCTCGGTTCGCCCGACATCAAGCAGCCCTGGATCGCCGACCTGAGCCGCTACGGCTACCAGCCGCCCCGGAACTTCGTCCCCCGCGACATCGCGATGAAGTTCCAGAAGCACGCCATGAAGGACGTCGACCGCTGGGTGCGGCACAACTCGCAGCGGATGCTGTTCGTGTACGGCGAGAACGACCCGTGGGGCGCCGAGCCGTTCCGGCCCGCTCGCGGGGCCAAGCACGACTCGTACGTCATGACCGCGCCCGGCGCCAACCACGGCGCCAACGTGGGCGGGCTCGTCGGTGACGACAAGGCCAAGGCCACCGCGCGGATCCTCGCCTGGGCCGGCGTGCCTGCCGCTGAGGCCGCGGAGGCGAAGCCGCTTGCCCCGTACGACGGGAAGCTGGACCGGCAGGACCGGGACCGCGAGCACACATTGAGGCCGTAGGCCTCGGGGCCCGGGTCTGGGGGCTCTGCCCCCAGGCCCCCGCTCCTCAAACGCCGGAGGGGCTATTTCCCCACCCACCCGCCCTTTCCAGTCCTACGGGAAGTAGTCGGCACATCACCCCACCCGCCCGCCCCACTCCGCCCGAAGGGCGAAAAAGGGCGGGCGGGTGGGGAAAAGCCCGTCCGGCGAAGGGCGGGTGGGTGGGGGAAAGCCTGTCCGGCGTTTGAGGACGAGCGCGAAGCGCGATGGGCGGGGGGGTTGTCCCACCCACCCGCGGACCTCCACCTCTCATAGCCCGTCCGGCGTTTGAGGACGAGGCCGTTCAGGCCGATACGGGGGTCCGGGGGCGGAGCCCCCGGTTTCGGGAAAGGGGCGGGCTTGGGGAGGCCCCCGGCAGGGTCACACCCGCACCGCACAGCCCACCGGGCGCGAGCCGCCCAGGCTCACGTACAGGGCCGTCCCCGGCGGGCACAGGGCGCGTTCGGGGACGGCCGCGACGACGCGGTACTGCGGGGCCCGGCGGCCCGAGCCGTCGCAGGGCGCTTCCCGCACCTCCCCCCGCCCCGCCCCGTACACACAGTCCCCCACCACGGTCCGAGGCCCCCCACCCGCCCCGGGATCCCCGGGATGCGGCGGTTCGAGACGGCGCATGCAGGCGTACCCCTGCGGCACCTCCCCGTCCCCGTCCTCATCGACGGCAGGCCGACTCTCACTGATGTGCAGAATGAAGTCGGTACGCGCGGGGCACGGGGGCTCGTCCCCGCTCCGCCCGCCGTGCCGGGCGATGACGCGCGCGGCGGCCCGCTCGCTCCCGCACGGCACCTCCGTGAAGAACTCCCGCCCCCGCGAACTGCATTCGCCCGCGCCGAGAAACACCGCACGGACCTCGGAAGAGGCGGACCCGGAAGACCCGGATGAGGTGGAATCTCCCGGCAGCTGGCACCCCGCAAGCGCAAGCGCCCCCACGGCAGCAAGCAGCGCACCCCCGCACGCCACCCCCACCCCCACCCCCGCCCGCGACACCCGCATGGGCCGACCCCCCGACCCCCGACACGCCCGCCAGGGGCACCCAGCGTGGCCCGTGGCGGCGCGCGCACGCCAGGTGCTCGGAGGGCTTTGCGCACCTTGGACGTGGCGGCCGGGGCGGGCTGCGTACGCCGGGTACGCCCGTCAGTCGGCGGCGGCGTACGGCTCGTACGAAAGCCCGTAGCCGATGGGGTACAGCACCTGCCCGGGGTCGTCCGGGCTCGGCACCGGCACGGGCAGGCGGCCGGCCGGGCGGGCCTGGCCCGCGATGACGCGGGCGGCGGCGCGGAGTTCGACGTCCGTCCAGGAATACGCGGCGAGCGCGGCGGTCACGCCGGGCAGCCGGGTCACGTCGTGCGGGGTGCGGACGGAGACGATGATGACGGGCGGGCCGTCCGCGGCGGCTGTGTGGCCGGTGAGAGCGGTGACCAGGGCGTGCTGGGGGTCGCCTTCCGCGACGTCGTACGTCGTCACGATCACGGCGTCGTGCCCGGAGGCCGCCTCGGCGAGGGCCTTGTCGACGGCCTCCGGAGACGGCTCGGTGCCGGTGCTCAACGCCGTTGCGGTGAAGCCGAGTTCGGTCAGGGCGGCGGCGAGCACGGTGGTCGGCGGTCCGGTGGTGCCGGACGGCGAGACCGGGTCGGCGCCGAGGACCAGGACGCGGCCGTGCGCGGCGGGGGACAGCGGGAGCAGGCCGCCCTCGTTGCGGAGCAGCGTCGTGGTGCGCTCGGCGATGCGGTCGGCGGCGGCGAGGTGGGCCGCGCTGCCGACGGTGGCGTCGACGTCGTCCGGGGCGGCGGCCGACGCCTGCTCGAACAGGCCCAGTTTCCGCTTGAGCCGGAGGATGCGCAGGACCGACTCGTCGATGCGGGCCTCGGTGAGTTCGCCCTCGCGCACGGCCTGGAGGACCGCGTTCCAGGCGAGTTCGGGCCGCGGCGGGTTCAGGAGCTGGTCGACGCCCGCCTTGAGCGCGAGGACGGCGACGCGGTCGTCGCCGTACTTGGTGCGCACCCCCTGCATGGACAGCGAGTCGGTGACGACGACGCCCCGGTGGCCGAGCTGCTCGCGCAGGATGCCGGTGACGACGGGGTACGAGAGCGTGGCGGGGTCGAGGGCCGGGTCCAGGGCGGGGACGACGATGTGCGCGGTCATCACGACGTCGACGCCGGCGGCGAGCGCGGCGCGGAACGGCGGCGCGTCCAGCTCCTCCCACTGCTCGCGGGTGTGGTGGATGTACGGCAGCGCGGAGTGGCTGTCGGTCTCGGTGTCGCCGTGGCCGGGGAAGTGCTTGGCGGCGGGGGCGATGCCCGCGTCCCGGTAGCCCTTGATCTGCGCGGTCACGAACGCGGACACGGCGTCCGGGCCCGCGCCGAAGGACCGTACGCCGATGACCGGGTTGGCCGGGTTCACGTTGACGTCGGCGGACGGCGCGTAGTTCTGGAAGACGCCGAGCGCGCGCAGCTCGGCGCCGGCGATGCGGGCCGCCTCGCGGACGTCGTCGGCCGAGCCGCCCGCGCCGAGCGCCATCGCGCCGGGTAGCAGCGTGGCGGGCGCGCCGACGCGGGCGACGATGCCGTGCTCCTGGTCGATGGTGAGCAGGAGCGGGATGCCCGGCGGCTGTTCGAGGGCCACCCGCTGGACGTCGTTGGAGAGCTCGGCGAGCTGGCGAGGGGCACGGGTGTTGTGCGCCCAGCCGAAGTAGATGAGGCCGCCCGGGCGGTACTTGGCGACGGCGTCGCCGGCGGTGCGCACGCCCAGCTCGCGCTCGTTCAGCTCGACGTCGGCCGGGTCGGGGGCGGTGGCGTGGTGGCCGTACACATGCAGGACGAAGAGCTGGCCGACCTTCTCTTCGAGCGTCATGCGGGAGAGCAGGGCGTCGAGGTCGGGGTGGGTGTCGGTGTGGCGGGTGTCGTGGTCGGCGTGGTCGGTGTGGCCACTGGGGGTGCTGTGGGTGCTGTGGGAGTCGTGAGGCACTTGCCACGGATATCCCGTGGGGTGTGGCGGGTCAAGGCCGTGAGGTGTGGCGGGGTCAAGGCCCGGACGGCGTCGCGCTGCGGGGAGGGGCCGCCGCCGGCGCAGAGGAGGGGGCGCACCGGCGGCGGCGCGCTGCCGGCCGCGGGCGGCGGAGAGGGTGGTCAGCGTTCGCAGCCAGCAGCGAAATGCCGACACCGCCTCGCGGAGACTCTCCGGCAGCGTGCCTGTTGGACGCCCCGGCGCTCCCCAGGGTTCCCGAACGGGGCCTGATGACGGCAAGTTGGTGCGGGTGGGGGCGGTGGGGTCAGCCCGCGGGGTGAGACGGACCGGTGGATGTGTCGACGGCCGCGTCGGCAGCCGTGGTGACCGTGTCCCACGACTCGCGCAGCGCGCGCACCGTCTCCGCGATCGCCGGGCGCCGTGCCGCCCCCGTCCGCCACACCGCGTACAGCCTGCGCACCGGCATGGGGTCGAGGTGGACCGCCGTCACCCCGGCCGGGAGCGGGCCGCGGCCGAGACGGGGGATGAGGGCGATGCCCAGACCGGCCGCGACCAGGGCGATCAAGGTGGGGTTCTCCTCCGCCCGGTGGACGATGTCCGGCTCGCAGCCCGCGGCCCGCATCGTCCGCACCAGCCAGTCGTGGCACACCCGCCCGGGAGGCTGCGAGATCCACCGCTCGTCCCGCAGCTCCGCGCGCCGCACCGACTCGCGCCCGGCGAGCCGGTGCCCCGCCGGGACGAGCAGATCGCACAAGTCGTCGCCGATCACGGCCTGTTCGACGCCGGGCGGCGCGGGCAGCGGCGCGATGTCCCAGTCGTGGGCGACCGCCAGGTCCGCCGCGCCCTTGGCGACGAGGTCCACCGACAGGTGCGGTTCGACCTCCGTCAGGCGCGCGTCCAGGGCCGGGTGGCGGCGCGCCAGGTCGGCGAGCGCGCCGGGCAGCAGGCCGCGCGCCGCCGACGCGAACGCCACCACGGTCAGGCGCCCGGCCGGGACGCCCCGCCGCTCCTCCAGGTCCGTCTCCGCGCGCTCCACGATCGCCAGCAACTCCCGTGCCGCGTCCGCGAGTCGGACCGCCTCGTCGGTCAGGGCCACGCCCCGGCCCTGCCGTTCGAGCAGCGTCGTACGCGTCTCCCGCTCCAGCTTGGCGATCTGCTGGGACACGGCCGACGGCGTGTAGCCGAGCGCCGTCGCGGCGGCGCCGACGGTGCCGTGGACGGCCACGGCGTGCAGGGCGCGCAGCCGCGCGAGATCCAGCATGGGGGCCACCTCGTCTCGTCGTTCAGCACGCCTCATTCATAAGCGATGCTTCAGGCAATCATGAAGAAATTCGCGCTGGTGCTGAACACTCCCGGCGCGTGATCCTCGACGCATGCGCCCCTCCCACATCTGCCTCGCCGTCCTCGTCGCCGCCGTCTGGGGCGTGAACTTCGTCGTCATCGAGGTCGGCCTCGGCCACTTCCCGCCGCTGCTGTTCTCGGCGCTGCGCTTCCTCGTCGCGGCGCTGCCCGCCGTGTTCTTCGTCGGCCGCCCGAAGGTCGCCTGGAAGTGGCTCATAGGGGTGGGGCTCGTGCTCGGCGTGGCCAAGTTCGGGCTGCTCTTCATCGGCATGGACGCGGGCATGCCGGCCGGTCTTTCGTCGCTCGTGCTCCAGATCCAGGCGGTGTTCACGGCGGTCGTCGCCTTCGCCGTGCTCGGTGAACGCCCGGCGCGGGTACGGGTGGCGGGCATGGCGGTCGCGCTCGCGGGCATCGGGGTGGCGGCCGTGCACGAGGGCACGTCGGGACCGCTCATGGCCTTCGGCCTGACCGTCGCGGCCGCCGCCTGCTGGGGCGTGTCGAACGTCCTCACCCGCAAGGCCGCGCCGCCCGACGCGCTGAACTTCATGGTGTGGGTGAGCACCGTCCCGGTCCTGCCCCTGCTCGCCCTCTCGCTGCTCTTCGAGGGCCCCTCGCGCGACCTCGACGCCCTGCGCGCGCTCGACTGGCAGGGCGTCGGGATCATCGTCTACGTCGCGTGGATCACGACGGTGTTCGGCTTCGGCGCCTGGGGCTACCTGCTGCGCCGCCACCCGGCGTCCACGGTCGCGCCGTTCTCGCTCCTGGTGCCGGTCTTCGGCATGTCGTCGGCCGCGCTGTTCCTGGACGAGTCGGTGGGGGCGCTCCAGTGGTGCGCGGCGGCGCTGCTCGTGGGCGGGGTGGCGCTGGCTTCGCTGCCGGGGAAGCCTGTGGCCCCGCCTGCCCCGTCCGCCTCACCTGCCCCGTCCGCCTCGCCTGTCTTGGAGACGTACGCTGACGAGGTGACCGTCCCGGAACCGGCGCCCCGCGCATGACTCCCCGCACCACACCGGGCCCTGACCGTGGCCGTGGCCCCAAGGCCCTGCGCCCCGTCGACCTGGCCCGGATGGCGGGCGTGTCCACGCAGCTCGTACGCGACTACGCCGACGCGGGCATCCTGCCGCCCACCCCGCGCACCCCCTCCGGCTACCGCCGATTCGCCCCCGTGCACGGCCGCGCCCTGCTGGCCTACCGGGCGCTGGCGAAGGGGTTCGGTCCCGAGACGGCCCGGGCGGTGATGCGGGCGGTGCACGCGGGCGACGTACCCGAGGCGCTGACGCTGATCGACGCAGCGCACGCGGAGCTGCACGCCCGGCGGGAGGCGCTGCGGGCGACGGGTGCGGCGCTGGAGGCCGTGGCGAGCGGGGACCCCGGCGCCGTGTCGGCCCCGGCGCCGCGCGCGCCCCTGACCGTCGGCGAGGTCGCCGCCCGCGTGGGCGTGCGCGCGTCGGCGCTGCGGGTCTGGGAGTCGGCGGGCCTGCTCGCGCCCGCGCGGGAGCGGGGCACCGGGTACCGCCGCTACGGCGCGGCGGACGTCCGCGACGCCCGCATGATCACCATGCTCCGCCAGGCCGGCTACCCCCTGCCCGCCATCCGCCCCGTCCTCGACGGCCTCCGCGAGACGGGCGGCAGCGAGGCCCTGCGCGCGGCCCTGGCCCAGCGCCAGGCCGACCTGACGCGCCGGTCACGGGCGATGCTGGAGGGGGCGGGGCTGCTGCACGGGTATGTGACGGAGGTGGCGGAGGAGAGGCAGACTTACGCCGACTCCGTCAGCAGCCGTGCCAGCAACTCCCGCCCTGGCCCGAGGAGTTGAGGCAGCGGTGTCGCGTCCTCGTACCAGCGCTTCTCGTACTCCCAGCACAGCCAGCCATCCCAGCCCTTGCGGGTGAGGAGTTCCACGCACTCGGCGAGCGGCAGGACGCCCGCGCCGAGGGGGAGCGGGGTGGTGTCCTCGATGCTCGCGATGTCCTTGACCTGGACGTAGCCGAGGAACGGGGCGAGCGCGGCATAGCTGTCGGCGACCTGTTCGCCGCCGAGCCAGGTGTGCATGACGTCCCACAGGGCACCGGCCTGCCGGTGGCCGACGGCGCCGAGGACGCGGGCCGCGGCGGCGCCGGTGCGGTGCGAGTCGTGGGTCTCCAGGAGGAGGCGGACGCCGACGTCGGCGGCGTACTCAGCGGCGGTGCCGAGCCGCCGCGCGGCCGTCGCGTCGGCCTCCGCTTCGCTCTGCTCGGTGCCGCCGCCCGGGAAGACGCGCACGAAGGGCGCGCCGAGGTCGCGGGCCAGGGCGAGCAGGCCGCGGATCTCGTCCAGGACGGGCTCGTCGTCGCCGGGCGCCGCGACGCGGGCGTACCCGGCGATGCCCAGGACGGCGACGCCCGCCGCCTTGAACTCGGCGGCCACGTCGGCCCGTTCGGTGAGCCCGATGCCCGGGTGGACGGGCTCTTCGGGGTGTGCGCGCAGCTCGACGCCGTGATAGCCGTACGTGCCGGCCAGGCGCAGCACGTCCGGGAGGGGCAGGCCGGGTACGCCGAGCGTGGAGAAGGCGAGTTTCATGGGCGGACCTTATCTTCTGCCTTACTCTCCGCCCAGCAACGAAAGCCGCCAGTCCTGCCCCACCAGATCCGCGCCGAACGACCGGTGCGGCTTCTCCGCCGTGAGGACGAAGCCGTGCCGCTGGTAGATCGAACGGGCCGCCGCCAGCACGTCGTTGGTCCACAGGACCAGTTCCCGGTACCCGACGCCCCGGGCGAACTCCACCACCGCCGCTACCAGGCGGTCCCCGATGCCGAGGCCGCGGGCGTCCGGTTCGACGAGGAGCAGCCGCAGCCGCGCCGTGCCGGGCGTCTCGTCGCGTACGCACATCACGCACCCGACCGGCCGCCCGTCCAGCTCGGCGATCCACACCCGTTCCAGATGCGGGTCGTGGTCCTGGGCGAAGTCGGCGACGATGCGGGCCACCAGGCCTTCGTAGTCGGCGTTCCACCCGAACTCGGCTGCGTACAGCGCGCCGTTGCGCTGCACGATCCAGCCGAGTTCGCCCGCGCCCGGCTCGCGCAGCAGCACGTCGTCCGTGCGCGGCGGGCGGCGGGCGCCGTCCGACAGGATGCCGCGGACGGTCGCCATGGCGGCGGTGAGCCGTTCGCGCTCGGCGGCGGGGACCGTCGAGAGCAGCGAGCCGACGGCCTCCCGCGACCGCTCGTCGAGCAGCTCGGCGGCGCCGCGCCCGCGCGCGGTGAGCGTGACGTGCCGCCGCCGGGTGTCCCGCTCGGACGCGCCCCGCTCGACGAGCCCGTCCTCCTCGAACTTGGCCAGGATGCGGCTCAAGTACCCGGCGTCCAGGGAGAGTTCGCCGCGCAGGTCGGCGACGTCGGTGCGGGGCGAGTGGGCCAGCTCGTACAGCACCCGGGACTCGGTGAGGGTGTAGGGCGCGTACAGGTGCCTGCTGTAGTCCAGCGCGCCGATGAGGTTGGTGTAGAAGCGGTTGAAGGACCGGATCTCCTGGACGCTCACGGGTACCACCTGCCGCCTGGCCGCTCGCCGATACTTGACTGAGTCAGAGATACGACTCCGAGCATACGACGAGAACCGGCCAGCGGCCATGTCTGAGCCGTTATGTCTGGGCCGCTATGTCTGGACCCGCGCCCCGTCCGTCACCCAGCGGCACGGCCACGGCGTCGTACGTCGTGTCGGGCGTCGGCGTGGTCGTGAAGCGCGCGTTGACGAGATACAGCCGGTCGCCGAACGGGGAAGCCGTCGACGGCACATCGAACCGGGGGTCGTTGACGCGCCGCTGCAGCGTGGCCGTACGGGCCCCCGCGTCGAGCCGGAACACGCTGACGACGTTGGCCCGGTTCTGCACCACGTGCAGAGTGCGGCCGATGCGTACGAGCCCGTCGCCGTTGAGCACGTTCTCCGCGCCGCGCAGCCGGATCTCCGTGGCGTACCCGCTCTCCGGGTCGACCCGGTAGAGCCGCCCCACGGGCTGACTGCTGACGACGATCAGCGCCCGCCCGTCGGGCGCGCCCACGATCCCGTTGGCGTTGTTGACGTCGGGCACCTGCTGCCAGTCACCACGGAGCGGCACCCGCCGTACGTCCCCGCCCCGACGCCCATCGTGGCGCACCCCGTACAACACCGCGTCACGCGAGTCGGTGAACCACGCGCGATCGCCCACCAGCTGCACATCATTGACGAAGTGCCCGTCTCCGTCGGCCAGTTGGTACGTCGCCACAACCTCCCCGCTCCGGAGATCCAGCACCCGCGCACTCCCGCCCCCACCCCCGGCGACGTACAACAGCCCGTCCCGCCCGACCTTCATCCCGACGGCCTGCAGCCCCGCCGCCCCCGCGTGAACGACCTGCCCACGCCCGGTCCGCAGATCGGCCCGGTACACGGCTCCGGTGCCGAGCGACCCGACGTAGGCGTACGGCGCGGCCCCGATGGCGATGCCTTCGGGGCGGAAGCCGTTGGGCAGCGGGAATCTGGTCGGCCATGGGCCGCTCGGGGGCGCCGCGGGGGACTCGGCGGCTGACGCTGTGCCCGTGGTGGTGCCCGTGGCGACGGCGAGCGCGGAGACGGTTGCACCGGCGAGCAGGGCGCGGCGGGACGGAAGAGGCGGAAGCGGGTCTCGGGTCATGGTTCGGCTCTCCGTATCGGTGGGAGTGGAGTGGGCGGAACTCCCGCCCAGCATGGGCCAGTTGGGCACGATCGGGTACCGGAGTTCCCGTCAGCGTCACGGGTTCGTCATCGTCGGCAGCCGGACCGCCGGCGGCGGCGTCGGCTACAGAGTCCAGGGGTACACCGTGCCGTCCGGCGCGGTGTACCTCACCGCCTGTTCACCGGCGGTGGCCTCGATGGTGAACCACTCGCGACGGGGCCGGTTGAGCCGCTGCCACAGCTTGTGGGCGGCTTCGATCGGCTGCCACAGATTGCGCGGCCCGGTGGAAGTGACCAGCGGTGGCCCCTCGGGCATGTCGTCGATGCGGGTCGCCGAGCCGTCGGCGGGGTCGTACAGGGTCGTCACGTGGAGCCCGTCGTCGTTCTTCCCGTAGGTCCGGACGAGTTCGGGGGGCATGTGGAGCTGGGCGAAGAACGAGAACGTCCAGTCGTCGAGTACGCGCGCCGAGAACTCGGCGTCCCCGCACTGGCTGTCCGGGAGGGCAGGCACCTGTGCGGTGGTGTCCGTACCGCTCTTGAGCGGCATGAACGCGGCGGGTGTGTGCAGGATGTAGCCGACCGCAGCACCGTCGGGGAGCTTTGTGAGCCGGGCGACCATTCCGCCGGCGAGCGTGCCCTTGATCGGGACGACCATGATGCCGCCGGGGCGCAGCCGCGCCAGCCACTCGGACGGAATGCGGCGCACGGACGCGGTGGCGATGATCCGGTCGTACATGGCGTGCGGGGGAAGGTCCCGCGCGCCGTCGCCGAGGACGGTGAGCGGATTGAAGCCGACGGCGTTCAGCCGCTGGTGGGCTTTGGTCGTGAGGGCTTCGGTCCGGTCGACGGTCGTGACGTGCTTGTCCCCGGCGAGGAAGCACAGCGCTCCGGCGTTGTAGCCCGTGCCGGTACCGGCCTCGTACACCTCGTTGCCCTCGTTCACGTCGAGGGCGTCGAGCATGTCCGCCATGAGGCTCGGTGCCGTCGAGGACGACGTGGGAACGCCGGTCAGCCCCTCGGGGGCGGCGTCCTCGGCGTGGACGCCGTCCACTTCGGTGATGAGGGAGTCGTCCGCGTAAACGGCGCCGAGCCACGCGTCCGCGTCGCCGTCGGTGATGCGCCACGGGATGAACCGTTCGCCGTCGCGGCGGTAGAAGACGGGTACGAAGGGGTGCCGGGGCACGTTGAGGAAGGCGCCCGCCAGGCGGGAGGACAGCACCGTGCTTCCGCGGTCGATCTGCTGCGTGAGGGTGACGCGGGCGGCGAGGGTGCGCTGTTCGTCGTCGAGGATGTTGGTCACTCGCCGGTTCCTTCCAAGTAGTCACAGATCGCGGCCGTGTTCCGCAGCCCGGTCGCCTGCTCGGCGAAGCCGCGTCTTCTGCCGTCCCTCCCTTCTGCGTCAGGCAGGAACGCGAGCAGCGTAGGCCGTCCTGCACAGTCAGCGGCCCAGTTTCCCGTTCCGGAAACTCGCACGCCTTGCCCCTGTCGTCGTCACCCCGGAACGATCAGATGAGACAGTCAGGCGATGGGAAGGGGAATGCTCATGAAGGTGACCACGCTCGCGACGACATGCGACAAGAGGGACTGCCCCACCATCTACAAGACCGACCGGGGCACGATCCTCGTGCAGGGCACGACCCCGACGGATCACGGTCTGACGATCCCCGGGCACGAGACGCTCGTAGAGATCCCCGTGGACCTGATCCGCGAAGCGTTCGGGGACACGGCCAGTGCCTGACCTGGGGGACCTGTTCGACGACTTCCGGCAGGAGGCGTTCCGGCTGGAGACCCTTGACGACTACAGCCAATCGGGCGGCGTCGACGCGTACCGGCTGTTCCTTGACGGCCAGGAGCGGCCGGCCGACTACAACGACGACTGGTTGGCAGAGGTCCGGGCGCACACCGAAGCCGGACGGCGCATGTACCGCGTCCACGTCATCAGGCGGCCACTGACGCCGTATCTGCGGTTCGAACTGGGGTGGGGATACCGGACCAACGCCACGGCCGGAGAGGAGTTCTTCATCCTCGACGTGACCGACCGGCCCAATCCCCTGCCCGACGGTGTCGGGGACTTCTGGCTCTTCGACTCCACGACCCCGGCTCAGTTCCACTACAGCCATGACGGCAAGTTCCTCGGGGCCGACGTACTCCCCGACGACCGGGGAGCCGAGTACGTCACCTACCGGGACACTGCCCTGGCTCACGCTGTCCCGTTCGCGGATTGGTGGGCAAAGTACGGGGAGTGAACCGTTCAGAGCTAGGTGCGGCGCTGCGGGTACTGCGGGAAGCCTCGGGGAAGGAGGCCAAGGCCGTTGCCCGCAGCGCTGTCATGTCTGCCAGCAAGCTCAGCAAGGTGGAGACGGGCAAGCTCGCGCCGACTGCTGACGACGTCGACCGCATCCTGACTGCCATCGGCGTCTCGGACGACGTGAAGGCGGAGTACATGGATGCCGCCCGTGCCGTCGCGACGGAGGCCACAGCTTGGCGTCTGATCCAGCGGGCGGGGCTCCACAAGGCGCAGAGGCAGTTGCGGGCTCTCGAAGCCCGCATGAGCCTCCTGCGGCTCTTCCAACCGGCATTGGTGCCGGGCCTCCTCCAGACACCGGAGTACATGCGGGCCGTCCTGTCCCGGCACGAGGACCTGACAGAGGACAGCGTGCGCCAGACGGTCAGTGTCAGGCTCGAACGGCAAGAGGTCCTGTACGACCAGGGCAAGACTCTCCGCTTTGTGATCACGGAACCAGTCCTGCGATGGCTGATCGTGCCGCCCATGGTCATGGTGGGGCAGCTCGACCGGCTCATCTCTGTGTCCCGGCTCCCGCATGTAGACCTGCGGGTCGTGCCGCTGGCCGGACCCAAGCGCGACATCCCCAACCACTCCTTCGTGGTCCGCGATGACCGGGCGGTGACGGTGGAGACCGTCCACGCCGAGGTGGTGGTGACCGATCCCAGGGACGTTGCCCTGTACGTCGCCAAGTTCGATGGGTTCGCCTCCGATGCCGTCGACGGCGACGACCTGAGAGACCTTTTGGCGGCGATCAGGGACGACCTTTTTCAGCAACGGGAAAGTGGCTAGGCCGAGTTGAAGAAAGGCCAGACCATGTGGGCATGGCCAAGACGACTCCAGAGCCCCCGGTCACCCTCCCGACAGGCTTCAATGCCTGGCTACTCGACTGCTGCCCCGTCCAGGGCTGCAAGGTGTGCGCCGCGAACTACAAGCAACTCAAGATCTGCGAGGAGAGAGGCGACATCACCCAGGCCGCCCGGCATGCGACAGAGATCCGAGATCACGCAGGCGGAAAGCACGAAGCAGCGAAGGCGAAGAAGAAGTCCTGAAACGACGTGCTTCAGCCGTCACGACGCGACCCCCCACCCCCTTGTACCGACCTCAAAGGGGCAATGACCTCCGTGACTTCGACACACGCCACCCCGGCCACTCCGGACCCCCGGCACGACCACCCGGCCGACACCATGGCGACGTCCACGAAACGCACCAGCAGCGCGACCACCGACGACGACGCCAAGCACGACCAGATCCAAGAGCACGTCAACACGGTGAAGCACCTGTACTGGCCCTGCGAGCCCGAGGAGATCCGCTCGCAGACCTGGACGATGCTCCTGGACCTGACCTGGCTGCTCAGCCAGGACCTCGGGCAGGAGCACAACGAGCGCGTCAACGACATGGCCCGCCGCGCCCACCAGGTCATCGGCAGCCACCAGGACTTCGAGGACACCAGGAGCGCGCACCGCTACATGCTCGTCGTGACGGACCACACCCGGATCGCGAACCTGCTGTGGTCGCTGCGCCGGGCCGAGAAGGCCGGCGAACGCGGCACCCGGCCGTGAACCCGCCGAGTGGGCTACGCCGCACCGTCGGCGGGGATGTCCTACGACGCGACTCGAAGAACTCGAAGAATGGGAGTCACGCCATGCGACTCGGGCCCACCGCCGTCGCCGCCCTCGCCGGTGTTCCAGGCGAGCCCTGGCCCGGCCCGCCGACTCCACCGACATCTGACGGCGGCGCCCCCGGCGAACCCTCGCCCGGCCCTCAGGACCCGCCGGGCACCGACGGCGGCCCCAGGACCGTCAAGTGACCGTGAGCGAACATCCGGAGCGACCCAGCCGCACCGAGTTGGGCAGCACCCTGATCGAATCCGGCGCCCTGCCCTCGGACTGGGTGCCCACGTTCGCGGCCGTGTGGCCGCAGGCATGACCGTCCTCGACGTCGGCACCGGCCGGGGCGAGACCGCAGGTCTCCTCACCCACCGCCTGGGCCGCGGACACGTCACCACCGTCGAGTTCGACGGGGGCGTGTCCCGCGAGGCCCGCGAGCGCCTCGCCGCCTGCGGCCTGTGCCCCACCGTCGTCGTCGGCGACGGCCTGGAAGAGCACGTGCCCGGCGGCCCCTTCGACCGGGTGCTGATCACCTGCGGCATCCGGTCCTTCGGCGACACCCTCGCCAGGGTGACGCGCGGCGGCTTGATCGTCGCCCCGTTCGGCACCCACTACACCAACGCCGACGCCGTCGTACGCCTGGCCGTGACCGGCGACGGCACCGTGAGCGGGCCGGCGGCAAGTTCGCCCCCGACCACTTCGCCGTCGGCCTGCGCGTTCGGGACATGTGCCTGTCGATCGCGGACAAACGCGACGGCGGTCGCCCCGTGTGGCTCTACGGCCTGGCACTTGAGCGCACCTGAAGCTACAAGGTCGCCTCTGTTTGAGGCTTTTCGGGACCGTGTGAGCAGCTGGCCTGGCTCACCTCCAGGAAAAGTCCCCAAAGCAACTTCAATGAAATGCTGGAAGCCGTGAACGGGTGTCGGCATCGGCGGCGCTCTGGTCAACTCGTTGGAGGCCGAAGTGAAGTTCCTTCTCGAAGTCGACGTGGACGGCACCGCATCCGCGGAGGACACCACCCGCGAACTGGGCCGCATCCTGCGCTACTGGGCGGGCAGCCTCAAGCACTACGACCTGAAGCCCGGTGCCGGTGAGGCGGTGTACGACTCTGCCTACCGGGAGGTCGGCCGGTGGACGGTCGCCGAGTCCTGACCGCGCCCGCCCCGCGGAAGCGAGCAGCCGCCCCGCGGAACGGCGCACCCCGGCTCAAGACCGCCGCGGCACCCCCGTAGACCCCCGCACCATCAACTCCCCGTGCACCGTCGCGATCCCCCCGGGCGGCTCCTCCTCGCGGCCCATCGCGATGCGCCCGGCCCGTGCCCCCGCCTCGTACAGCGGAAGCCGCACCGTCGTCAGGGCGGGCACCGCGTCGATGCTGAAGGGGAGGTCGTCGAAGCCCGCCACCGACACGTCGCCGGGGATCGACAGGCCCCGGTCCCGCAGGGCCGCGCAGGCGCCCAGGGCCACCGTGTCGTTGGCGGCGACCACGGCCGTCAACGACGGTTCGCGGCGCAGGAGTTCGAGCGTCGCGTCGTACCCGGACCGGCGGTCATAGGGGCCGTGCAGGGTGAGGCGCGGGTCGTCCGCGACGCCCGCGGCGGCCAGTGCCTCCTGGTGGCCCTCCAGGCGGTGGCGGGTGGTCGTGCGCTCCGTGGGGCCCGCGATGTAGCCGATCCGGCGGTGGCCGAGGCCGAGGAGGTGGTCCGTGAGGCGCCGCCCGCCGCCCCGGTTGTCGAAGGTCAGCGCCACCGCGTCCGGCGCGTCCTCGGCCGGCGGCCGCCCGCACAGCACCACCCGCGAGCCCGCCTCGCCGAGCCGCCGCAGCTTCCCGCCGATCGCCGCCGCGTGCGGGGCGTCCTCGATGGCGCCGCCGGTGACGACGACGGCCGCGGCCCGCTGCCGCTGGAGCAGGGTCAGATACGTCAGCTCGCGCTCGGGCGAGCCGCCGGTGTTGCACACCACCGCCATCCGCTCGCCCCCCGCCCGGCCGCCCGGCCCGGTGATCTCCGACTGGACCGCGCTCGCCATGATCCCGAAGAACGGGTCGGCGATGTCGTTGACGAGGATGCCCACCAGGTCCGACGTCGCGGCGGCCAGCGAGCTCGCGGGCCCGTTCAGGACGTAGTCCAGCTCGTCCACGGCCCGCAGTACCCGCTCACGCGTGGCGGCGGCGACGGGGTAGTTGCCGTTCAGCACGCGGGACACGGTGGCGGGGGACACCTGGGCGCGAGCCGCCACGTCCGCCAGGGTCACGGTCATCTCTTGGCCTCCGGTCTTGTACGAACCTTGTCGGGCAGGCTAGCTTCTCCCCAATAGAAAGCGCTTGCTACGCATGGAGCGCTGTACAGGGCACGTACGGGGACAAGAACCCCCCGCGACGTACAAGAACCCCGGCCCCCGCCCCGCCCACCGGCCGCGCGCCCAGCGCCCCGCGCCTACGGAGGAACTCACGTGACACGCAAGACGGTCCGCATCGCCATGAACGGCGTGACGGGACGCATGGGTCACCGCCAGCACCTGGTCCGCTCGATCCTCGCGCTGCGCGAGCAGGGCGGCCTCGAACTGGGCGACGGCACCCGGCTGTGGCCGGAGCCGGTCCTCGTGGGCCGCAGAGAACCGGCGCTGCGCGAGCTCGCCGGGCGGTACGGCCTGGAGCACTGGTCCACCGACCTGGACGCGGTCCTCGCCGACCCGGCCACCGACATCTACTTCGACGCGCAGGTCACCTCGGCCCGCGAGGCGGCCATCCGCAAGGCGGTCGCCGCGGGCAAGCACGTCTACACCGAGAAGCCCTCCGCCACCTCCTTCGAGGCTGCCCTCGACCTGGCGCGGCTCGCCCGGGACGCGGGCGTCAAGCACGGCGTCGTCCAGGACAAGCTCTTTCTGCCCGGCCTGCGCAAGCTGGCGCGCCTGATCGACGGCGGCTTCTTCGGGCAGATCCTGTCCGTGCGGGGCGAGTTCGGCTACTGGGTCTTCGAGGGCGACTGGCAGGAGGCGCAGCGCCCGTCGTGGAACTACCGGGCCGAGGACGGCGGCGGCATCGTCGTCGACATGTTCCCGCACTGGGAGTACGTCCTGCACGAGCTGTTCGGCCGGGTCCGCTCCGTACAGGCCCTCGCCGTCACGCACGTCCCGCAGCGCTGGGACGAGCGCGGCAAGCCGTACGACGCGACGGCGGACGACGCCGCGTACGGCATCTTCGAGCTCGACGGGGGCGCCGTCGCGCAGATCAACTCGTCCTGGGCGGTGCGGGTGCACCGCGACGAGCTGGTGGAGTTCCAGGTCGACGGCACCCACGGCTCGGCGGTCGCGGGCCTGCGCGGCTGCCGCTTCCAGCACCGCGCCGGCACGCCCAAGCCGGTCTGGAACCCCGACCTGCCCGCCACGCACTCCTTCCGCGACCAGTGGCAGGAGGTCCCCGACAACGAGGACTTCGACAACGGCTTCAAGGCGCAGTGGGAGCTGTTCCTGCGGCATGTGTACGAGGACGCGCCCTACCGCTGGGACCTGCTCGCGGGCGCGCGGGGGGTGCAGCTCGCGGAGCTGGGGCTGCGGTCGTCGGCGGAGGGGCGCAGGATCGACGTACCGGAGATCGCGCTGTGAACTCACTGAACCCGCAGAATCCGCTGAATCCGCCGAACCCGGCGAACCCGTCGTCGGAGGCATCGTCGGCCCCGCTGAACCGGGAGTCGTCGGAGGCCCCGCCCCCGCCCCTGACCTCCCGCACCGTCTTCGCCGCCGCCCACGTCGTGGCCGACCCGTACGCCGACGTGTCCCCGGACGACCCGGCCGCCGTCGACTGGGACGCCACGCTCGCCTTCCGCCGCCACCTGTGGGCGCACGGTCTGGGCGTCGCCGAGGCCATGGACACCGCGCAGCGCGGCATGGGCCTGGACTGGTCGGGCGCGGCCGAGCTGATTCGGCGGTCGGCGGCCGAGGCGAAGGCGGTGGGCGGCAAGATCGCGTGCGGCGTGGGCACGGACCAGCTCACCGCGCCCGCGGCGACCCTGACGGACGTACGGACGGCGTACGAGGAGCAGCTCGCGCTCGTCGAGGACACGGGCGCGCAGGCCATCCTGATGGCGTCGCGCGCGCTGGCGTCGACGGCGGAGGGCCCCGACGACTACCTGACGACGTACGACGCCCTGCTCCGGCAGGCGAGCGCCCCGGTGATCCTGCACTGGCTGGGCCCGATGTTCGACCCGGCGCTCGCGGGCTACTGGGGCTCGGCCGACCTGGACGCGGCCACGGACACCTTCCTGGAGGTGATCGCCGCGCACCCCGGCAAGGTGGACGGCGTGAAGATCTCGCTCCTGGACGCGGACCGCGAGGTCGCCCTGCGCCGACGCCTGCCGGACGGGGTGCGCTGCTACACCGGCGACGACTTCCACTACCCCGACCTCATCGCGGGCGACGACCACGGCTTCAGCCACGCGCTCCTGGGCGTCTTCGACCCGCTGGCGCCGGTCGCGGCCAGGGCCGTACGCGCCCTGGACGCAGGCGACCCCAAGGCCTTCCGTGAACTCCTCGACCCCACAGTCGAGTTGGCCCGCCACCTCTTCCAGCCTCCCACCCGCTTCTACAAGACGGGCGTGGTCTTCCTGGCCTGGCTGGCCGGCCACCAGAACCACTTCACGATGATCGGCGGCCTGCAGTCGGCCCGCTCCCTGCCGCACCTCACCAGGGCGTACGAACTGGCCGACGCCCTGTCCCTGTTCCCCGACCCGGACGTGGCGGCACACCGCATGCGCACGCTTCAGCAGGTCTACGGAGTGATGACATGACACCACCCCAGCCCGGGAAGTCCCCCACCCCCCTCCCGCCCGCCGGCTTCAGCATCAACCAGATGACGGTGAAGCAGCTCCCGCTCCCCGAACTGGTCACCGCCTGCGCCGACTTGGGCATCCGGGGCGTCGGCCTGTGGCGCGAGCCGGTCCAGGAGTACGGGGTGGAGGCGGCCGCGAAGCTCGTGCGGGGCGCCGGTCTGCACGTCACCACCCTCTGCCGGGGCGGCTTCTTCACCGCCCGCGACCCCGCCGAACGGGCCCGCGCCCTGGCCGACAACCGCGCCGCGATCGACGAGGCCGCGACCCTGGGCACCGACACCCTGGTCCTGGTCTCCGGCGGCCTTCCCCCCGGCGACCGGGACCGCGACCTGCCCGCCGCCCGCGAACGCGTCGCCGACGCCCTCGCCGACCTCGCCCCCTACGCCGCCGCCCGCGCCGTCCGCCTCGCCATCGAACCCCTCCACCCCATGTACGCCGCCGACCGCTGCGTCGTCTCCACCCTCACCCAGGCCCTCGACCTGGCCGAACGCTTCCCCGCCGACCAGGTCGGCGTCTGCGCCGACACGTACCACATCTGGTGGGACGACCAGGCCCCCACCACCCTCACCCACGCCGCCACCACGGGCCGCCTGCACGCCTTCCAACTGGCCGACTGGACCACCCCTCTACCCCACGGCGTCCTCACCGGCCGCGGCCAACTCGGCGACGGCGCCATCGACTTCCACCACTGGTGCCGCCTTGTCGAGTCCTCCGGCTACACCGGCCCGACCGAGGTCGAACTCTTCAACGACGCCCTGTGGGCGGGGGACGGGCGGGAGGTTCTGGAGGAGACGGTGCGGAGGTACGTGGAGTACGCCTGCTGATCCACTGCCGGGTGGGTTCGGCCACTCCCAGGAGATGCCGTGGATGCCTGCCGGGCAGCGGCCCGGGGCCGCGTGGACCGTGCCCGAGGCATCCAGGGCGACGCGGTGGTTGTAGCTGTTCTCCGCTCCCGAGTGCTCGCGGTAATAGCGGTGGCTGACCACAGGGAGTGCCGCCGGGTGGAAATAGACATGGAGCAGATAATCGCGAAGGCGGGTGCGGGTGCGACGCTGGTAATGGTCGTCCGTGCCGTTTCCCGGATCGGCGTAAATGGTGTAGTCGATGACAGCTGTCTCGTTTTTCGCGAGTTTACGGCCGAATCGTATGTCGGCGACGGCCGTATCCTCATCGGATAGAAAGCGGACAGGCCCCGCAATTCCGCAGCGAACGGTGACGTCGACCGCGCGGGCGCCGCTGTCGAAGGTGTGGATGACGGTGAGATGGTCGGCCCCCTCGCGGGTGGCTCGCAGCACCTGCTGAACGGCGATCGAGCTGACGCGCCGGCGCTCGTCGATGGTGACGGTTTCCCGGATGCTGACGGCGCTGACGGCCTCGTTGAGGCGCGCGAAGTCGGGGCCGAGTATCCGTTCCGCCAGGGAGTTCTCGCCGAAGACGTGGTGCGATGCGCGCAGGTCGTGGGCCGGCGGTCCGATCCGGCCCCGGGGGCGGTACGGGCCGATCAGGGAACGCAGCGCGCCGGACGGCACCGCGAGGATGGTCTCCAGGGCGTCCACGGCGCGCAGCGAGTCGGCGCGTTCGGGCTCGCTGCGGCCTCGCTGCCAGTAGCTGAGCGTGGTGAGGCTGATCTGTATCCCCTGCTCCGCGAGCCGGCTGCGGACTCGCTCGAGGGACAGACCGCGTCTCTTGATGGCCTGTTGGAACGCCAGGGCGAAGGAGTCCTGGTGCAAGGAGTCCTGGGGCACGGGATCTCCCAATGGGTCGAACGGCCGCACGGGCGGGCCGCCCACCGTATACGGCGGGCGGCCCTGGGCCTGCGGTGGGTGGGTCAGTGGGTGGGTCAGTTGGTGTTGAGCGTCAGGTTGTAGTGGGAGAGGGCGTCGTCCAGGGGCTGGAAGTAGGACGAACCGGGCGAGTTCACGCTGCCGTTGCACCGCTGCGCCGACGGGCCGCCGGAGGTCATGCCCTGGGCCTGGCTGCCGGAGATGTAGGCGCCGCCGCTGTCGCCGCCCTGGGTGCACACCGACGAGCTGCCAAGACCTGTGACGACGGTGTTCGGGCCGCCGTTGGGGTCGCTGTAGGTGACGGTCACGTTGTACGAGTTGACCTTGCCGCAGGTCCAGAACGTCGTACGGCCCGACTTGCACAGGTCCGCGCCGGCCGCGGCCCGCCTGCTGCCCTGGACCGCGACGGTGCCCGCACTGCCGTAGGTCCCGACCCGGGTGGCTATGGAGTTGCCCGAGTCGATGGCCGCGATGCCCATGTCGACGCTGCGGCTCCCCTGCGCGAACCGGGTGTTGGTTCCCTTCGCGAAGCGCTGGCCCTTGTACGTCAGGACCGGGAGGTCTTCGATGCAGTGGCCCGCGGTGACCAGGAACTGGCGGCCCGAGGAGTCCCGGGCGCCGTAACCGACGGAGCAGACATAGCCGTTGAAGGCCATCTCGTCACCCGGTGTGACGACCGCCTGAGTGCTGAGCTTCTCCTGGCCCTTCACCACGCGTACGGCGTCGCCGTGGGCCCGCGCCGCCCGGAGGAAGGACTTGTCCGCCGCGCTCTCGGCGCCGCCGACCTTCACGGTGACGGTGTCGGACGCGAGGTCCACCGACCAGGCGGTGACACTGCTCGGCGCCTTCTTGAGGGCCAGGGTGTCGAGCTCGGCCTTGATCCGGTCGAGCTCGGTCTGGCCGTGCTCGGCCGTCCGCGGGGTCAACCCGGCGTCCTCGATGCTCTCTTCGGCCTCGGAGCCGGTCGCGTTGACGACGAGAGTGCCGGCCTTGTCGAAGAAGGCGCCGTCGGTCGCGACGCCCTGCTCTGCGAGCTCGGAAAGTCTGTCCTGCTGGGCTTCCTGGCGGTCAAGGCGGTCGACCGCGGCCTTTTCGCTGACGCCGAGGCTCGTGGCCAGGGCCTTGACCATGGCCGGTTCGTAGCGCTCACCGGCCCGGTCGCCGGACTGTTCGCCGGCCTGCGCGCCGGTCATGGCGGTGACGGAGAGCAGCGCACCGGCGGCCGATGCCACGAGAAGTTTCCGGGACACTCGCACAGTCATTCCTTCCGGTCACAGAACACGCGGCCGGGCATGGGGGATGTGCGATCGGCAGGTGAAGCCGAATTCACGGGGTGGCCGCATGGCTGACGGCAACCGGTTTCCCGGTCACCGTGAGACGGAACTCTGGCGCATTTCCGTGGCTTGCCTCAAGAGTGTTCGGTCGTCGCAAATTCAACAGAGTTCATCCTCACTGTTGAAAGCGAGTGATGATGAAGAGGAAAAGGGGAAAAGGGGGATATGGCGGTCGCCGGATGCGGTGAGCATGTGGAAATGGCGTGCTCGCGGGATATGGCGGGAACCATTCTGAATGGGCTGGTTGGACGCCTTGGTTCGCTTCTGCGAGTTTCGCTTCGGCGCCACGCCATGGAGGAGGGCATTCCCGGCGGGCCGGTCCGCCGGGACCTGCGCCCAGAAGCCCGTCTGCCGCAGAATCCGGGACAGTTGCGGCCGGCTGAGGCGCAGGTGGGAACGGCGGGCGAAGAGCGCCCACGCCGGTCCCGGAATGGGGTCCAAGGGCTCAACGCCGCAGGGGACTTACACGACCCGCACCGGGTGATGCGGTGTGCCGCTACTTCTTGCCGCCGCCCAGGATCTGCCCCAGCAGGCCCCCGAGGTCGGGCTCGGCCGCCCCGGCGGGCGAGGACTTTGCCTTCTGGGCGCGCTTGGTGAGGACCGTGAGGACCACCGGGATCAGGAGTTCCACGACGCGGACGACCGTGGCGGCGGGAAGGCCGGTCTTCTTCGCGACCGCGTTCGCCACCGGCCTGCTGAGCTTGCTGAGCATTCCTGCCATCATGCCGCCGCCGAGCAGGCCGCCGAGGCCGCCGCCCAGGGTGGCCACGCCCTGGAGCGGGGCTTCTTCGGCGAATGCCTGACGCACCTCGTCGGCCTCCGCCGGGTCCGCCGTCTCCGCCTTGTCCCGCAAGCTGCCCGAGAGCGTCGAGGCCGTCGTACCCACGACCTCCTGGGCACCCGCCGGGTCCGTGCCGAGCGCGTCGGCGATCTCCCCCAGGCGGTCGTCGCCCAGCTCGTCGAGTACGTCCTGCTCGAATGAGGTTTCCTCGCTCATGGGCGAAACGCTACGTCCGGGGTGGTTCGTCGGCACGCCGAAATCATCCGGGGGAAGTTGCCGAAGTCGTGCAACCCTTCCCGCACCACGCGGGTCGTAGTGGGTGTCAGTCGCTCTGGAGGGGGGATCTGGGGGGATCCGCGGAGCACTGGCAGGGGAGGGAAACCGAGGGGGCCCGGTCGACGGACCAGGCCCCCTCGAAGCGTTCCGGGAGACCCCCTCAGAAGAAGACCCCGCACGTCAGCATCACATTCGCGTACGGACTCGCCTCCCCGGTGCGCACGACGAGCCGCGCCCCCGCCGTCAGCTCCTTCAGCTCCTCGTGCGGGACGAGGCCGAGCGCCGGACCCGGGAAACGCCGCTCCAGCAGCGCCGACGTCCCCGGATTCGCCTCCCGGACCTCCCGCGCGGCCACCGCGCCCTCCACGACGAGCTCCGCGAGGAGTCCGTCGAGGACCTGCGCGAACGTCGGCACTCCGGCCACGAACGCCAGGTCCACCACCCGCGGCCCGGCCGGCAGCGGCATCCCCGCGTCGCACACCAGGACCCGGTCGCCATGGCCCAGCTCGGCCAGCGCCCCCGCGAGATGACGGTTGAGTATCCCGGCCTTCTTCACCGTGCCTCACCGCGCGACGCAGTTCCGGTCGCCCCGGCCGACCCGCTTGTCCGGCCGGGGGTCCGGGGGTTGTCCCCCGGGACGGCACAGCACCGTGCCTCACCGCGCGACGCCGTTCCGGTGGCCGCGGCGTCGCCCAGGGCCGCCACCTCCGCCTCCGTCGGATACGACACCTGCGCCCCCGCCCGCGTCACAGCCAGCGCCCCCACCTTCGCCGCGTACCGCGCCGCCGACTCCAGGTCCTCGCCCGCGCCCAGCCGCCACGCCAGCGCCGCCGTGAACGCGTCCCCGGCCCCCGTCGTGTCCACGGCGTCCACCTTCACCGACGGCACCCGCGCCATCCCCTCGGGTCCCGCCACCAGCGCGCCCTCGCCGCCGAGGGTCACCACCACCGACCTCGGGCCCAGGGCCAGCAACCGCCGCGCCCAGTCCTCCGGCGCGTCGGGCACGTCCGCCCCGGCGCCCCGCAGGATCACCCGCGCCTCGTGCTCGTTCACCACGAGGGGATCGCAGGCCGCGAGCACCTCACCAGGCAGCGGCGCGGGCGGCGACGGATTCAGGACCAGGCGGGTGCCGGCAGGCAGGACGCGTACGACCTCCGCGACCGTGTCGAGCGGGATCTCCAGCTGGACCGAGACCACCCGGGCCGCCTCGAAGAGGCTCGCGGCCGCCCGTACGTCCCCGGGCGTCAGCCGCGCGTTGGCGCCCGGCGCCACCACGATGCTGTTGTCGCCCGACGGGTCCACCGTGATCAGTGCCACCCCGGTGGGCGCGCCGCCCACCAGGACCCCCACCGTGTCCACGCCCGCCGAACGCTGCGAGTCCAGGAGCAGCCGGCCGTACGCGTCGTCGCCGACCCGGGCGAGCAGCGCCGTCCGCGCGCCGAGCCGGCCCGCCGCCACCGCCTGATTCGCGCCCTTGCCGCCCGGGTGGACGGCCAGGTCCGAGCCGAGCACCGTCTCGCCGGCCCCCGGCCGCCGCTCGACGGCGGTCACCAGGTCGGCGTTGGCCGAGCCCACGACCAGCAGGTCGTAGTCATGCATCGTGGTCTGCCTTTCCAGTCTTTCCCCGTGTACGTGTGCCTCCGCGCGCGGGACCTCACTTGCGGCCCCGCGCGCGGAGAACCTCACTTGAACCGTGCCACGTTCTTCTCCGTGACCACCTTCACCGGCACCTTCACCACGGCGGTGGTGTCCTTGTCGTCCGCCGCGGCGATCGCGTTGCGCACCGCGATCCGGCCCAGCTCCTTCGGCTGCTGCGCCACCGACGCGTACAGCGTCCCCGCCTCGACCGCCTTCAGGCCGTCCGGGGTGCCGTCGAAGCCGACCACCGACACCGACTTGCCCGCCTTGCCGCCGAGCGCCTTGACCGCGCCGAGCGCCATCTCGTCGTTCTCCGCGAAGACGCCGTCGACGCCCGGGTTGCCCTGCAGCAGGTTCGTCATGACGTCCAGGCCCTTGGTGCGGTCGAAGTCCGCGGGCTGCTTGGCGACGACCTTGATGCCGGGGTAGGCCTTGATGCCCTCGGCGAAGCCCTGCCCGCGCTCCCGGCTCGCGGAGGTGCCCGCGGTGCCCTGGAGCACGACCACCTCGCCCTTGCCGCCGAGCTTGTCGGCGAGGGCCTTCGCGGCCTGCTTGCCGCCCGCGACGTTGTCGGAGGCCACCAGCGTGGCGACGTCCGCCTTGTTCACGCCGCGGTCGGCGGCGATCACCGGGATGTCCGCCTTGTTCGCGGCGCGCGCGGCGGGGCCGACGGCATCGGAGTCGACCGGGTTGACGATGACGGCCTTCATGCTCTCGCTGGTGAAGTTCTGCAGCTGGTTGGCCTGTTGGGACGCGTCGTTCTGCGCGTCGGTGACGGTCAGGTCGACGCCCGCCTTCTCGGCCTCCGCCTGCGCGCCCTCCTTCATCTGTACGAAGAAGGGGTTGTTGAGGGTGGAGAGGGACAGGCCGATCTTCGTCGACGTACCGGAGGAGCCGGAGTTGAAGACGGACACCGCGGCGATGACGGCCGCGGCGACGACCGCCGCGATCGTGTACTTCAGCGCCTGCGGGCCCTTGCGCCCGGACCCGGAGGAGGTGCTCCCGACGGCGCCGCCCCCGCCCGGACCCGCCCCGGCCCGCCTGCGCAGCGTGTCGAGGAGCACGGCCAGCGCGATCACGACACCGATGACGACCTGCTGCCAGAACGCCGACACGGAAAGGAGGTTGAGGCCGTTGCGGAGCACCGCGAGGATCAGCGCGCCGATCAGCGTGCCGGAGGCCTTGCCGACGCCGCCCGCGAGGCTCGCGCCGCCGATGACGACCGCGGCGATCGCGTCGAGCTCGTACCCCTGCGCGGCCTGCGGCTGCGCGGACACCAGACGGGACGCGAGCACGATGCCCGCGACGGCCGCGAACAGGCCCGACAGGGCGTAGATGATGATCTTCTGCCGCTTCACGCGCAGCCCCGACAGGCGCGCGGCCTCCTCGTTGCCACCGATCGCGTACATGGAGCGGCCGATGTACGTACGCGCCAGGATCAGGGCCGTGATGAGGCCCATCGCCACCATCACGATCACCGGCACCGGCAGCCAGCCGCCGAGCGTGTCGCCGACCTTGGAGACCGACTCCGGGAAGGCGATCGGGCTGCCCTGAGATATCACCAGGGACAGGCCGCGGCCGATCGACAGCATCGCCAGCGTCGCGATGAACGGCGGGAGTTTGCCGTACGAGACGAGCACGCCGTTGACCAGACCGCAGGCGATGCCCGTGCCGACGGCGAGGAGCACCGCGATCCAGACGGGCACGCCCTCCTTCGTCGCCGACCACGCCAGGACCGTGGCGGAGAGCGCCGCCACCGAGCCGACCGACAGGTCGATGCCCGCCGCGACGATGACGAAGGTGACGCCGAAGGCGAGGATGGCCGTCACGGCCGCCTGCACCCCGACGTTGAGGAGGTTCTGGGTGGTCAGGAAGTCGCCGGAGAGCAGCGACATCGCGACGACCAGGACCACGAGGGCGCTGAGCGCGCCGTTGTCGAGCAGCACGCGGCGCAGGTCGAGGCCCCCGCCGGCGCCGCCCGTGGCCGTCTTGTCCGGCCGGGTGTCAGTGGTGGCCACGGAAGCCCTCCTTCGCGTCCCCCGCAGGGGTGTTGTCCTTGTGGGTCGCCGGGGTTCCGGTGCCGACGGCCAGCGCCATCACCGCGTCCTGCGTCGCCTCGTCCGCGCCGAGTTCGCCCGCAAGGCGGCCCTGCGCCATGACCAGGACCCGGTCGCTCATCCCGAGCACCTCCGGCAGATCGCTGGAGATCATCAGGACGGCGTGCCCGGCGGCCGTGAGTTCGTTGATGAGCTGGTAGATCTCGACCTTCGCGCCGACGTCGATGCCGCGCGTCGGCTCGTCGAGGATGAGGACCTTCGCCTTGGCGAGCAGCCACTTGCCGATGACGACCTTCTGCTGGTTGCCGCCGGACAGCGTGCGCACATGCTGGCCGAGCCCGGCCATGCGGACGCCGAGCTGCCCCGCGATCCGCCCGGCGGCATCCCGCTGGGCGGCGCGGTCGACGAGGCCCGCGCGGGTCGCCGCCCGCAGCGTCACCAGGCCCAGGTTCTCCTCCACGGACGCGTCGAGCACCAGGCCCTGGCCCTTGCGGTCCTCCGGGACCAGGCCGATCCCGGCGGTCATCGCCGCGTACACGTCGTGCCGGGGCAGCGCCCGGCCCGCGACCTCCACCGTGCCCGCGTCGTACGGATCCGCGCCGAAGACGGCCCGCGCCACCTCCGTGCGCCCCGCGCCGACCAGACCCGCAACCCCGACGACCTCACCGGCGCGCACCTCGAAGCCCACGTCGTGGAAGACACCGCCGCGTGTGAGGCCGCGGACACGCAGCAACGGCTCCTGCCCGTCGGCCTGTTGACCGTCCCCGGTCCGCTCGCGCGGGTACTGCTGCTCGATGGAGCGGCCCACCATGAGGCGTACGAGTTCGTCCTCGGGCGTCGACGCGGGCACCTGGCCCACACTGCGGCCGTCGCGCAGCACGCTCACGCGGTCGCCGAGCGCGGCGATCTCCTCCAGGTGGTGGGTGATGAAGACGACGCCGACGCCGTCCGCGCGCAGCCCCCGCACGATGGCGAAGAGTTTCTCCACCTCTTCGGAGGTGAGCACGGCGGTCGGCTCGTCCATGACGAGCACGCGCGCGTGCAGGCTGAGCGCCTTGGCGATCTCCACCATCTGGAGCCGGGCGATGCCCAGTTCGCGGCAGCGGGCGCGCGGTGAGACGTCCACGCCCACGCGCGCGAGGAGCTCGGCGGCGTCGGCCTCCATCTTCTTGCGGTCGATGAGGCCGAGGCGGCGCGGCTGGCGGCCCAGGAAGATGTTCTCGGCGACCGTCAGGTCGGGGACGAGGTTGAACTCCTGGTAGATGGTGGCGATCCCGAGCCGCTCGGCGTCCTGCGCGCCGTGGATGCGCACCTCCTCGCCGCCGACGAGGATCCGCCCGGCGTCGGGCTGGTTGGCGCCGGAGAACATCTTGATGAGCGTGCTCTTGCCCGCCCCGTTCTCGCCCAGGAGTACGTGCACCTCCCCGCCGCGCAGATCGAAGTCCACGCCGTCCAGGGCGACGACACCAGGGAAGGCCTTGCGGATGCCCTCGACGCGGAGCAGCTCGGGGGCGTCGGGGGTGTCGGGTGTGTCAGGGGCAGAATCCTGCGCGTCCTGCGCGGGGCCACTCATGCGTCACTCCTTCGTGTCGCTCCGGTCGTGGTGTGCTCGCCGCACGAGCTGCGCACGACGAGGCGGGCGGGCAGCGTCACGGACTCCGGCGTCCGGCCCTCGATCAGATCGGTGAGGGCCCGGACGGCGGCCCGGCCGAGCTCGCCCGTGGGCTGGGCGATCGCCGTGACGGGCGGGTCGGTGTGCACGAACCAGGGGATGTCGTCGAACGCGGCGAGCGCGATGTCGTGCGGGATCCGCAGCCCGCGCGCGCGGATCGCGTCGAGCGCGCCGAGCGCCATCAAGTTGTCGGCGGCGAAGACGACTTCGGGCGGCTCGGGCAGGGCCAGGAACCGCTCGGTGGCGCGGCGGCCGCTGCCCGCCTGGAAGTCGCCCTGCCCGATGTAGTCGTCGGGGAGCGGAAGACCGTACTCGGCGAGCGCGTCCCGGAAGGCCGCCACGCGCTCGCTGCCGGTGGTGGTGGCCGCCGGGCCCGCGATGATGGCGAGCCTGCGGTGGCCGAGACCGTGCAGATGCGCCACCAGGTCGCGCACGGCGGCGCGGCCGTCCGCCCGCACCACGGGCACGTCCAGACCCGGGATCCAGCGGTCCACGAAGACCATCGGCGTGCCCGCGCGGGCGGCGTGGAGGACCAGCGGGGAGCCGCCGTCGGCGGGGGAGACGAGGAGGCCGTCGATGCGGCGGTCCAGGAGCGTGCGGATGTGGTGGTCCTGCAGCTCGGGCCGCTCGTCGGCATTGCCGAAGATGATGCTGTAGCCGAGCGCGCGGGCCTCCTCCTCGACGGAGCGGGCCAGCTCGGTGAAGTACGGGTTCAGTACGTCACTGATGACCAGGCCGAGGGTGCGCGTCTGGTCCGTCCTGAGGGACCGGGCGAGCGTGTTGGGCCGGTAGCCGAGCGCGTCCACCGCGGCGAGCACCCGCTCGCGGGCGGCCGGACTCACGGACGTGTGCGCGTTCAGGACGCGCGACACCGTGGCGACGGAGACGCCCGCCCGGGCGGCCACGTCCTTGATGCCGATGCTTGCCACTGCCGATGCCACCTCCTCGTGGAATCGATTACACGAGGGATTGGAATCGATTACACGGCTCGTGACAACCCCTGCCGGGTGGCCGAAACTCGATTGTTACTGGCGAGGGCGCCTTTGCTGGCGGGGGCGCCTTGACCGGGCGGGGTGGTGCGCCCCGTCAGGGGCGCGGGGAACTGCGCGCTCAGCCCAAGAAAAGCCGCAGACGCATCTGCCGAGTAACTGAGCAGACGCGTCTGCGGCTTTGTCGTGGCTGGTCGCGCAGTTCCCCGCGCCCCTGACGGGGCGCACCAACCGCACGCCAACGGTCCGTGCGCCGTAGGCGCTGTCAGTGGGCGGGGGTAGCGTCGGGTCATGTCGAGTGCCGCACAGCAGAGGAGCACCGCCGGTGGGCCCGCACCCCGCATGGCCGTCGTCGAGGGCGTCCTGGAGCGCATCACGTACGCCAACGAGGAGAACGGGTACACGGTCGCCCGTGTGGACACCGGCCGCGGCGGCGGCGACCTGCTGACCGTCGTCGGCTCGCTGCTCGGCGCGCAGGTGGGCGAGTCCCTGCGGATGGAGGGCCGCTGGGGCTCCCACCCGCAGTACGGCAAGCAGTTCACCGTGGAGAACTACACGACGGTGCTCCCGGCCACGATCCAGGGCATCCGGCGCTATCTCGGCTCCGGCCTCATCAAGGGCATCGGCCCGGTGATGGCCGACCGCATCACGACGCACTTCGGCGTGGACACCCTCGACGTCATCGAGACCGAGCCCAAGCGCCTCATCGAGGTCCCGGGCCTCGGCCCGAAGCGCACGAAGAAGATCGCCGCCGCCTGGGAGGAACAGAAGGCCATCAAGGAAGTGATGGTCTTCCTCCAGGGCGTCGGCGTCTCCACGTCCATCGCCGTGCGGATCTACAAGAAGTACGAGGACGCCTCCATCTCGGTGGTCCGGAATCAGCCCTACCGCCTCGCGGCCGACGTGTGGGGCATCGGCTTCCTCACCGCCGACCGCATCGCCCAGTCCGTCGGCATCCCGCACGACAGCCCGGAGCGCGTCAAGGCCGGTCTGCAGTACGCCCTTTCGCAGTCCACCGACCAGGGCAACTGCTTCCTGCCCGAGGAGCGCCTGATCGCCGACGCGGTCAAGCTCCTCCAGGTCGACACGGGGCTCGTCATCGACTGCCTGGCCGAGCTGGCGGCGGACCCGGAAGGAGTGGTCCGCGAGTCCGTCCCAGGACCGGACGGCGGCGACGACGTCACGGCCGTCTATCTGATCCCCTTCCACCGCGCCGAACTCTCCCTGTCCGGCCGCCTCCTGAGCCTGCTGCGGGCGCCGGAGGACCGGATGCCGGGCTTTAAGGACGTCGCCTGGGACAAGGCGCTCGGCTGGCTCAAGGGGCGCACGGGGGCCGAGCTCGCGCCCGAGCAGGAGGAGGCGGTCAAGCTCACCCTGACCAGCAAGGTCGCCGTCCTCACCGGCGGGCCCGGCTGCGGCAAGTCCTTCACGGTGCGCTCCATCGTGGAGCTGGCCCGCGCCAAGAAGGCCAAGGTGCTGCTCGCCGCGCCCACGGGCCGCGCCGCCAAGCGCCTCGCCGAGCTCACCGGCGCCGAGGCGTCCACCGTCCACCGCCTGCTCGAACTGAAGCCCGGCGGCGACGCGGCGTACGACAAGGACCGTCCGCTGGACGCCGATCTGGTGGTCGTCGACGAGGCCTCCATGCTCGACCTGCTCCTCGCCAACAAGCTGGTGAAGGCCGTGCCGCCGGGCGCCCATCTGCTCTTCGTGGGCGACGTGGACCAGTTGCCGAGCGTCGGCGCGGGCGAGGTCCTGCGGGACCTGCTCAGCGAGGACAGCCCCGTGCCCGCCGTCCGGCTGACCCGGGTGTTCCGCCAGGCCCAGCAGTCCGGTGTGGTCACCAACGCCCACCGCATCAACTCCGGGCAGCCGCCCCTGACCCAGGGGCTGAGCGACTTCTTCCTCTTCGTCGAGGACGACACGGAGGAGGCGGGCCGGCTCACGGTGGACGTCGCGGCCCGCCGCCTGCCCGCGAAGTTCGGCCTCGACCCGCGCCGGGACGTGCAGGTCCTCGCCCCCATGCACCGCGGCCCGGCGGGCGCGGGCCACCTGAACGGCCTGCTCCAGCAGGCCATCACCCCCGGCCGCCCGGACCTGCCGGAGAAGCGCTTCGGCGGCCGCGTCTTCCGCGTCGGCGACAAGGTCACCCAGATCCGCAACAACTACGAGAAGGGCGCCAACGGCGTCTTCAACGGCACGGTGGGCGTCGTCACCGCCCTGGACGCCGACGAGCAGCGCCTGACCGTCCGCACCGACGAGGACGAGGAGGTCGGGTACGACTTCGACGAACTCGACGAACTCGCCCACGCCTATGCGGTGACAATCCACCGCTCGCAGGGAAGTGAGTACCCAGCGGTGGTGATCCCGGTCACCACCGGGGCCTGGATGATGCTGCAGCGGAATCTGCTCTACACGGCCGTGACACGCGCGAAGAAACTGGTCGTGCTCGTCGGTTCGCGCAAGGCTCTGGGCCAGGCGGTTCGTACGGTCTCCGCGGGCCGGCGCTGCACGGCCCTGGACCACCGGCTCGCCGGTCGTCGCACCGGCTGACGGCGGGCGTCAACGCGCCGCGGACCGCTGATCGATCAAACGAGTCGGAAAGGTCACAGTGCACTTTCGGAACTGGGGCGAAGGGGGCAGGATGAGCAGGTTGGCGGCACTGAGTGCCGCCAATAGGCCCAATGGTCGACCCCGAGTGCACTCTCCAGGGCCAAATGGGGGATGGTAGAGACAGTCAGGGCACCTCGAAGAAGAGGCACAACGTCGGTGAGGGATGACGTGAGCGAGAACGCTAACAAGGCTGTAGTACTGCGGTACGGCGATGGCGAGTACACCTACCCGGTGATCGAGTCCACTGTCGGCGACAAGGGCTTCGATATCGGCAAGCTCCGCGCCCAGACCGGTCTGGTGACCCTGGACAGTGGCTACGGCAACACCGCCGCCTATAAATCCGCCATCACCTACCTGGATGGCGAGCAGGGCATCCTGCGCTACCGCGGTTACCCGATCGAGCAGCTCGCGGAGCGCTCCACCTTCACCGAGGTGGCGTACCTGCTGATCAACGGTGAGCTGCCGAAGGTGGACGAGCTCGCCAGCTTCAAGAACGAGATCACCCAGCACACCCTGCTGCACGAGGACGTCAAGCGGTTCTACGACGGCTTCCCGCGCGACGCGCACCCGATGGCCATGCTGTCCTCCGTGGTCAGCGCGCTGTCGACGTTCTACCAGGACAGCCACAACCCGTTCGACGAGAAGCAGCGGCATCTCTCGACGATCCGGCTGCTCGCCAAGCTTCCGACGATCGCGGCGTACGCGTACAAGAAGTCGGTCGGCCACCCGGTGGTCTACCCGCGCAACGACCTCGGCTACGTCGAGAACTTCCTGCGCATGACGTTCTCGGTGCCCGCCGCCGAGTACGACCTGGACCCGGTCGTCGTCTCCGCGCTGGACAAGCTGCTCATCCTGCACGCGGACCACGAGCAGAACTGTTCGACGTCCACGGTGCGCCTGGTCGGCTCCTCGCAGGCCAACATGTTCGCCTCGATCTCGGCGGGCATCTCGGCCCTGTGGGGTCCGCTGCACGGCGGCGCCAACCAGTCGGTCCTGGAGATGCTGGAAGGCATCCAGGCGTCCGGTGGCGACGTCGACACCTTCATCCGCAAGGTGAAGAACAAGGAAGACGGCGTGAAGCTCATGGGCTTCGGGCACCGCGTCTACAAGAACTTCGACCCCCGGGCAAAGATCATCAAGGCGGCGGCGCACGATGTCCTCTCGGCGCTCGGCAAGTCCGACGAGCTGCTCGACATCGCGCTGAAGCTGGAGGAGCACGCGCTGGCCGACGACTACTTCGTCGAGCGCAAGCTTTACCCCAACGTGGACTTCTACACCGGTCTGATCTACCGCGCGATGGGCTTCCCGACCGAGATGTTCACGGTCCTGTTCGCCCTCGGCCGGCTGCCGGGCTGGATCGCCCAGTGGCACGAAATGATCAAGGAGCCTGGCTCCCGCATTGGCCGTCCCCGGCAGATCTATACGGGCGAGGTCATCCGCGACTTCGTCCCCGTCGAGTCCCGGTGACACAGGCCCCCTAGGGGCGCGGGGAACTGCGCGACCAGCCACCAAAAAGCCGCAGTCGCATCTGCCGAGTAACTGGGCAGACGCGTCTGCGGCTTTTCGCGCGCTGGTCGCGCAGTTCCCCGCGCCCCTTACGGGGCGCATCACCCCCGCCCGGTCAGGCGCCCCCGCCAGTGAAAAGCACCCCGCCGTCGATCCCCCCACGGGTCGACGGTCGGGGTGCTTTCCTGTGCCCCGGTGCGGATTCCCCCCACGGGATCCGGCCGGGAGTCTGTGGTTGCGGTCTGCCGGGACGCGTACGAGATCGGGAGGGCCGCTCAAAGCTCCCCGGTGCACGTGCCCCGGCCAACGCACTTCGAGGACATCCCCCAAGATGTCCCCCGACGCCTGATGGATCCCCCAAGATCCCTCTGGTGTCGCCTTCTTAGACTCACGAGCCCCCTCGATGGTTACGTTGCGATCGTTGTGATCTACGTCTCTTGCATATGCCACCGAACAAGCGCAAGAGGGCTCTTATGCGGATTTCTCCCTTTGAGGTGAGAGTCCCGCGAAGACAGTGTGAAGGATCGCGAGGCTATGTGAAAGACCGCAAGCGGAGGCTGTTGGTGACGACGAACACGGACGAGAAGGCCATGGCCGCCCCGGCGATCATCGGGTTGAGCAGTCCGGCCGCCGCGAGCGGCAGCGCGGCGACGTTGTAGCCGAAGGCCCAGCCGAGGTTGCCCTTGATGGTGGCGAGGGTCCGGCGGGCGAGCCGGATCGCGTCGGCGGCCACCCGCAAGTCGCCCCGGACGAGCGTCAGATCGCCCGCCTCGATGGCGGCGTCCGTGCCCGTGCCCATGGCGAGCCCCAGGTCGGCCGTGGCGAGGGCGGCCGCGTCGTTCACGCCGTCCCCGACCATGGCCACGACCCGTCCCTCGTCCTGGAGGCGGCGCACCACGTCGGCCTTGTCCTGCGGCAGCACCTCGGCGTACACGGCGTCGGGCGCGATGCCGACGTCCCGCGCGACCGCCTCCGCCACGGCCCGGTTGTCGCCGGTCAACAGCACCGGCCGCAGGCCGAGTTCACGCAGCCGGCGCACCGCTTCGGGGCTGGTGTCCTTGACCGTGTCGGCCACCGTGAGCAGCCCGCGCGCCGCGCCGTCCCAGGCGACCAGGACGGCGGTGCGGCCGGCCGCCGCGGCGCGCTCGTTCGCCGCGGCGAGGTCGTCGAGGTCGGTGACGCCCGCTTCCGCGAGCAGCCGTTCGCGCCCGGCGAGCACGACGTGCCCGTCGACCGTGCCGCGCACCCCGTGCCCGGGGACGTTCTCGAAGTCCCGCGGCACGGGAAGCGCGCCCACGTCGAGGCCGAGCCGCTGGGCCGCGCCCGCCGCGACCGCGCGCGCGACGGGGTGTTCGGAGGCGTGCTCCAGGGCGCCCGCGAGCCGCAGCAGCTCCTTCTCGTCGGCGCCGTCGGCCGCGTACACGTCCTGGAGGGCCATGCGTCCCGTCGTCACCGTGCCGGTCTTGTCGAGGACGACCGTGTCGACGCGGCGGGTGGACTCCAGGACCTCCGGGCCCTTGATGAGGATGCCGAGCTGGGCGCCCCGGCCCGTGCCGACGAGCAGCGCGGTGGGCGTGGCGAGGCCGAGCGCGCAGGGGCAGGCGATGATCAGTACGGCGACGGCGGCCGTGAACGCGGCGGCGGAGCCCACGCCGTTGCCCAGCCAGAAGCCGAGCGTGGCCACGGCGAGCGCGATGACGACCGGCACGAACACGGCGGAGACGCGGTCGGCGAGGCGCTGCACCTCCGCCTTGCCGCTCTGCGCGTCCTCGACGAGCCGGGCCATCCGGGCGAGTTGGGTGTCGGCGCCGACGCGGGTGGCCTCGACGACCAGGCGCCCGCCCGCGTTCACGGTCGCGCCGGTCACCGCGTCGCCCACGGTGACGTCGGCGGGCACGGACTCGCCGGTGAGCATCGAGACGTCGATGGCGGACGCGCCCTCGACGACCGTGCCGTCGGTGGCGACCGTCTCACCGGGGCGCACCACGAAGCGGTCCCCGACGGCGAGCCGCCCGACCGGAACCCGGACTTCCGTACCGTCCGGGCCGAGCACGGACGCGTCCTTGGCGCCGAGTTCGAGCAGCGCCCGCAGTGCCGCGCCCGCCTTCCGCTTGGAGCGGGCCTCCAGATAGCGGCCGAGCAGGATGAACGTGACGACGCCCGCGGCCACTTCGAGGTAGAGCGCCGCCGAGCTGTCGCCGCGCGCGATCGTGAACTCGAAGCCGTGCCGCATGCCCGGCTCGCCCGCGGTGCCGAAGAACAGCGCCCACACCGACCAGCCGAAGGCGGCGAGGGTGCCGAGCGAGACGAGGGTGTCCATGGTCGCCGCGCCGTGCCGGGCGTTGAGGACCGCCGCCCGGTGGAAGGGCAGCCCGCCCCACACGACGACCGGCGCGGCCAGGGTCAGGGACAGCCACTGCCAGTACTCGAACTGCAGCGACGGCACCATCGCGAGTACGACGACGGGCAGGGCCAGGGCGGCGGAGACGAGCAGCCGCTGGAGCAGGTGGTCGGCCTCGGTGAGGTCGGTGGTGACGGGCCGCTCGGCGGCGTCCTCGTCGGGACCGGTGTCCGGTGGGGGCGGAACGATCTCGTGCGCCGAGTAGCCGAGCTGCTCGACCGTGGCGACGAGCTGGCCGACCTCGACCCCGTCCGCGTACGCCACCTTGGCCTTCTCCGTGGCGAGGTTGACCGACGCGGTCACGCCCTCGATCCGGTTCAGCTTCTTCTCGATGCGGGCCGAGCAGGAGGCACAGGTCATTCCGCCGATGGCGAGTTCGACCTCGGAGGTGTTCATGACGGTTCTTTCGGGCGCGGCGAAGTGCGGGGAAAAGGCACGGGGCCCCGCGGCCGTGGGTGGCGTGCCGCGGGGCCCGAGGGCGGGTTCGGGGCGGCGGTCAGGCCTTGCCGACGAGCTCGTAACCGGCCTCGTCGACGGCGGCGCGGACCGCCTCCTCGTCCAGCGGGGCGTCGGAGACCACGGTCACCTTGCCGGTGGCGGCCTCGGCCTTGACCGAGCTGACGCCCGCCAGTTCGCCGATCTCGCTGGACACGGCACCCTCGCAGTGGCCGCACGTCATGCCCGTCACGGCGAACACGGTGGTGACGGAGCCGGTCTGCGAGGTCTGGGCGTTGGCGGTCATGTCGTTCTCCTCAGTGAAAGTGTGGACGCGTGGGACGTCGGCGCACGCGCGGGGTTCCGGTGGCTCCTGGTGGCTCCAGGGAACCCCGACGTGCTTCACACTATACCCCTAGGGGGTACCAATCCAAGAGGGGGCGGGGGGATGCGGGCCGGACCCGGGTCAGCCGTCCTTGCGGGCACGGTTGCCGGGGCGGGACGCGACCCAGGCGCGGATGGTGTCCGCGTACCAGAAGGGCTTGCCGCCCTCGACGTGGTCGGGGTCGGGGAGCAGTCCGTGCTTGCGATAGGAGCGCACGGTGTCGGGCTGCACCCGGATGTGCGCGGCGATGTCTTTGTACGACCAGAGCCTGCGGTCGGTCATCAGTGGCTCCTCCCTGCGCGCACCCAGGGCGGCCGGAACGGCCGACGGGGGAGCTGGGTGCGGCAATGGCGATCACTCGGCCTTGTGCCCCGTGAACGACACAGAGTGACCGGGAAGGGGCGTCTGTCGACCGGCTGTGACGCAAGACCCGCATACACGGGACATGTGTGACAGGAAGGGGGTGTTTGTGACGGAAGTGCCGCTTGCGGAGGGCGCGGTGGTGGGGCGTGTCCGGGGCGCGTGATGACGCGGCGTGATAACGGCGACGCGGCTGTGGGCGGGGCGGGGGCACGCGGGGGCTGCCGTGCGTCGGGGCGAGCGAGGGGCCGCCCTGCCGTCAGCGCCGCCGCGCGGCCCGGGGGAAGACCGCGCCGTGGCCGGGCGAACCGGGCGTGAGCACGAGGCTCGTCTGCTCGCCCGCGAGCCGCGCGGCCGACGGCGGGCCGCTGTGCGCCGGGAGCGGGGTGCCGCTCGCGTGCGCGAACTGACGCGGCGTACAGCCCGTCATGGCCTTGAACTCGCCGCTGAGGTGCGCCTGGTCGTAGAAGCCGCAGAGCGCCGCCGTCTCCGCCTGGGAGCGGCCCGCGGCGAGCAGCCTGCGGGCGCGCTGCAGGCGCAGGATCCGGCCCGCGGCCTTCGGGCCGAGGCCGATCTGCTCGCGGAAGCGGTTCTCCAGCTGCCGCACGCTCCAGCCGACCTCGTCCGCGATCCGGGCCACCGACGCGCTGCCCCCGGTGCGCACCAGCTCGTCCCAGGCCCGCACGGTCCGCGGCGAGCACGGCGGCCCGGTCCCCGACCAGCGGATGAGGACCTCGTCCAGGAGCGCGAAGCGCTCGCTCCACCGGGGCAGCGCGCCGAGCGCCGCCGCGAGGTCGCCGACTCCGTCCCAGCGGCCCCCCTCGGGCCGGACGCCGAGCGCGTCCGGGTCCAGGGCGCGCTCGGCCAGCTCGTGCTGCTCCGTGCCGAAGAGGGTGAACGAGGCCCACGGCGTGAGCAGCACCTCGACGCCCGCGAGCCGCCCGTCGTGCTCGCCGAGCACCGGCCGCGTGGTGAGCCCGGAGAGCACCGAGACCAGCGACACCGGCGGGCGCGCGGAGCCCGCGAGGCCCCTTATGCGCAGCCGGTCGCCGAAGCCGAGCATCAACGTGACGGCGCCGATGGGGACTTCGAGCCGGCGCCGGGGCGCGCCGAGGGCGAGCCGGAAGCCGCGGTAGCTGATCACGCCGGGCCGCAGCCGCGGGTGCGGGCGGGCGAGCGCGACCTCCCAGAGACCGTCCGGACCGTGCAGGGAGCGCACCGCGGTGCGCCTACGTGCCTCGTGCCAGCGGCCCGAGTTCATCCGGCCTCCCGCTCGTCGTCGGCACGGCGTGGCCCGCCGTACGACAAGCGTGCCGCACCGGGGCGCCACGCAGGAGGCCCGGGACGAAGCTACGGGGAAGCGGGCGCGACGAAATCCGCTGCGGTAACGGGCGCGCCCTGAAGGGGCGCGGGGAACTGCGCGCCCAGCCCCCACCGACCCGCAGGGAAAACACCGCACATCCAGCGAAGCGCTTACGCTCCGCAGGAGCGCAGGAACGACCGCGTCCGGCGGGCGATGGGCAGCGGCGCGTCCGGCTCGCACGGGTACATGTCCTGCTCGACGATGGCGAAGAGATCGACGTCCAGCCGTTGCGCGGCCTCGAGGACGGGGCCGAGCGCGGGCACCCCCGTGGGCGGCTCACACATCACGCCGCGCGCGACGGCGGGCCCGAACGGCATGTCCTGCGCGCGGACTTCGGCGAGCACGGCCGGGTCGACCTGCTTGAGGTGCAGATAGCCGAGGCGCTCGCCGTACGTCTCGATGAGCTTGACGCTGTCGCCGCCGCAGTACGCGTAGTGGCCGGTGTCCAGGCAGAGCGAGACCAGGTCGGAGTCCGTCGCGTCGAGGAAGCGGGTGACGTTCTCCTCGGTGTCGATGTGGGTGTCGGCGTGCGGGTGGACGACGATGGTGAGGCCGTAGCGCTCACGCACCTCGCGGCCCAGGCGCTCGGTCTGGGTGGTCAGTTCGCGCCACTGCGCGGGCGTGAGCGTCGCGTCCTCCAGGACCTCGCCGGTCTTGTCGTCGCGCCAGAAGGACGGGATGACGACGAGGTGGCGCGCGCCCATCGCCTGGGTGAGCCCGGCGATGGCGGACACGTGCTCCCACGTCCTGTCCCAGACGTCCGGCCCGTGGTGCAGGCCGGTGAAGACCGTGCCGGCGGAGACCTTCAGGCCGCGGCGGCTCGTCTCGTCGGCGAGTTGGGCGGGGTCGCTCGGCAGATAGCCGTACGGTCCGAGCTCGATCCACTCGTATCCGGACGCGGCGACTTCGTCGAGGAAACGGCTCCAGGGGACCTGCTGGGGGTCCTCGGGAAACCACACGCCCCACGAGTCGGGGGCCGAACCGATCCGGATGCGGGACAGCGTCGTCATGGCCGCAAGCCTCGCCGCCCGCCGAGAACAGTGTCAAGGACTAGTCCGAATGTCAGGACAAAATGTTGACAGGGTTCCTGGGACGGGATTAGACCTGAGGGAGGCGACAGGCTGCCTCCAGGAAGGGATGTGCAGGGTGACCGATCCGTACACGGATTCGTACGACCCGTACGAGCCGTACGACGTCATCACGATGGGCCGGATCGGGGTGGACCTCTACCCCCTGCAGACCGGGGTGCCGCTCTCGCAGGTCACGACGTTCGGGAAGTTCCTCGGCGGCTCGGCCACGAACGTGGCGGTCGCGGCGGCGCGGCTCGGGCGGCGCGTGGGCGTTGTCACGCGGACGGGACAGGATCCCTTCGGCACGTATCTGCGCGAGCAGTTGCGGGAGTTCGGGGTGGACGACCGGTGGGTCGGCGAGGTCGCCGGGCTGCCCACGCCCGTGACGTTCTGCGAGGTGTTCCCGCCCGACGACTTCCCGCTGTACTTCTACCGGCAGCCGAAGGCGCCCGATCTGGAGCTGTCGGCGGCCGAGCTCGACCTCGACGCGATCGCCGAGGCCCGGATCTTCTGGATGACGGGGACCGGGCTGTGCGCGGAGCCCAGCCGGACGGCGACCGTCGCCGCGCTCGGCGCCCGCTCCGGCGGGATCACGGTGTTCGACCTGGACTGGCGGCCCGCGTTTTGGAAAAGCACAGCTTGGAACGAGCCGGACGAGGCCCGGCCGCATTACGCCGCGGCGTTGCGGCACGCGAGTGTGGCCGTGGGCAATGTGGACGAGGTGGAGATCGCCACGGGGGTGCGGGAGCCTCGGGCGGCCGCGGGAGCCCTGTTGGCGGCGGGTGTTGAGCTTGCCGTGGTCAAGCAGGGGCCCAAGGGGGTGCTTGCCATGAACCAGGCCGGTGAGGTGGTGGAGGTGCCGCCGCTGCCCGTGACCGTGCTGAACGGCCTCGGGGCCGGGGACGCGTTCGGTGGGGCGTTGTGTCATGGGCTGCTTGCCGGGTGGGAGTTGGAGCGGGTGATTCGGTACGCCAACGCGGCGGGGGCGATTGTCGCCTCTCGGCTGGAGTGTTCGTCGGCCATGCCGTACGCGTCCGAGGTTGAAGCTGCGCTTCAGGCGGGGGCTGTCCTGTGAACCGTTGGCGTGACGGCACCCGGAACCGTGGGCGCCTTGAGGGTTGGGAGCCGCCCTGCGGCACGATTGCCCACAGCGGTGAGCGAGTTGCTCGGCGCGTTGCCCACAGCGGTAGCGGTAGCGGTACCGGGGTGGTGGCGTGATGTCCGTCGATGTGGGTGAGCTTGTTCGTACTCGGGTGCGGCACCCCGAAGCCATTGCCGAGGCGGCCGTGCGGCGTCGGCGGCGGGAGTTGGTCGGGGCGTCCGGGCGGCTGATGGTCATCGCCGCCGATCACCCCGCCCGGGGCGCCCTCGGGGTCGGCAAGGACCCCTGGGCCATGGCCGACCGGGCCGACCTGCTGACGCGGCTGTGTCTGGCGCTGTCGCGGCCCGGGGTCGACGGCGTGCTCGCCACCGCCGACATCCTGGACGACCTGCTGCTCCTCGGAGCCCTGGAGGACAAGGTCGTCATGGGGTCCATGAACCGGGGCGGGCTCGCGGGCGCCGCGTTCGAGCTGGACGACCGGTTCACCGGATACCGGCCCGAGGACCTGGACCGGCTCGGCTTCGACGCGGGCAAGCTGCTCCTGCGCGTCGACTACGACGACCCGGGATCCCTGACGACCCTGGAGGCCACCGCACGCGCCGTCGACGCGATGGCCGCGCGCAAACTGCCCGTGTTCGTCGAGCCGTTCCTGAGCCGCAGACAGGCCGGAGTCCTGCGCAACGACCTGAGCGCCGAGGCCGTCACCCGGTCCATCGCCATCGCCTCCGGCCTCGGCGGCACCTCCGCGTACACCTGGCTGAAGGTCCCCGTCACCGACAACCCCGACGACATGGCCCGCGTCATGGAGACCTCCACGCTGCCCGCCGTGCTGCTCGGCGGCGACATCGACGCGGACGCCAGGGACGCGGACGCGGCGTACGAGAAGTGGCGCGGCGCGCTGCGGCTGCCCACCGTGCAGGGCCTGGTCGCGGGGCGCACGCTGTTGTATCCGGCGGACGGCGACGTGGCGGGCGCCGTCGACACAGCGGTCGGCCTGCTGTAGCCGTGTCGTACGCAATCAAGAGGAGCCCCGCATGACGTACGTACCAAAAGGAAGTGCGGCCGACGGGACCTATTCCGTCGCCATCGACCCCAAAAGCGCAGCCTGGACGTACGCCGGGCTGCGCGTCGTCGAGATCCCGGCCGGCGGCACGCACTCTTTCGCCACCGGCGAGAGTGAATGGATCGTGCTCCCGCTGACCGGCGGCTGTACGGTGCACGCGGAGGGCGAGATCATCGAACTCCTGGGCCGCGAGAGCGTGTTCAGCGGAGTCAGTGACTTCGCTTACATTCCCCGTGACGCCCACATCCAGATCGCCTCCGGCGTGGGAGGCCGCTTCGCCCTGGCAGGAGCGAAGTGCGAGCGCCGACTCCCCGCCCGCTACGGCCCCGCGCCGGAGGTCCCCGTCGAGGAGCGCGGCAGCGGCGGCTGCGCGCGCCAGGTCCGCAACTTCGCGTCGGCGGACGCCTTCGACTGCGACCGGCTGATCGCCGTCGAGGTGATCACGCCGGGCGGCAACTGGTCCTCGTATCCGCCGCACAAGCACGACGAGCACCGGCCGGGCGTCGAGTCCGTCCTCGAAGAGATCTACTACTTCGAGATCGAGGGCGAGCACGGCTTCGGCTACCAGCGGGTCTTCCCCTCGCGCGAGGGCGGCACGGACACGCTCGCCGAGGTGCGCTCCGGCGACGCGGTGCTCGTGCCCGACGGCTGGCACGGGCCGTCGATCGCCCAGCCGGGGCACACCATGTACTACCTGAATGTCATGGCGGGACCGGGGGACGAGCGGGAGTGGAAGATCTGTTTCCACCCCGACCACACGGAGGGTTACCGATGAGCGAGACGAACGGCGCCGCGCGCGGCCTGCCCGGCACGGTGCGGCTCACGACGGCCCAGGCCCTCGTGCGCTTCCTGACCCGGCAGTTCACCGAGCGGGACGGCGAGCGGCACCGCCTCATCGGCGCGACCTGGGGCATCTTCGGGCACGGCAACGTGGCGGGACTCGGCCAGGCGCTTGTGGAGTACGGCGAGCAGATGCCGTTCCACCAGGGGCGCAACGAACAGGCCATGGTGCACGCGGCCGTCGGGTACGCGCGCCAGAGCGGGCGGCTCGCCACGCACGCCGTGACGACGTCCATCGGGCCCGGCGCCACCAACCTCGTCACGGGCGCCGCGCTCGCGACCATCAACCACCTGCCCGTACTGCTGCTGCCCGGCGACACCTTCGCGACCCGCCCCGCCGACCCGGTGCTCCAGCAGCTCGAAGTGCCGTACGCGGGCGACGTGTCCGTGAACGACTGTCTGCGGCCCGTCTCGAAGTACTTCGACCGGATCGCCCGCCCCGAGGCGCTCATCCCGGCGGCGCTGCAGGCCATGCGCGTGCTCAGCGACCCCGTCGACACGGGCGCGGTGACCCTCGCGCTGCCGCAGGACGTGCAGGCGGAAGCCTACGACTGGCCGGAGGAGTTCTTCGTCGAGCGGGTCTGGAAGGTGCGCCGCCAGGCCCCCGACCCCGCCGAACTCGCCGCCGCCGCACGCCTGGTGCGCGACAGCGACCGGCCGCTGATCGTCGCGGGCGGCGGCGTCCACCACAGCGCCGCCGAGCAGGCCCTGTCCGAACTCGCCCACGCCACCCGGATTCCCGTGGCCTCCACCCAGGCCGGCAAGGGCTCCCTGCGCCACGACCACCCCGCCGACGTCGGCGGCATCGGCCACACCGGCACCGCGACCGCCGACGAACTGGCCCGCACCGCCGACCTGGTGATCGGCGTCGGCACTCGCTACACCGACTTCACCACGGCCTCCGGCACCCTCTTCGCCGCGCCCGGCGTGCGCTTCCTGAACATCAACGTCGCCGCGTCCGACGCCCACAAGATGGCCGGCACCACGGTCGTCGCCGACGCCCGCGCCGCGCTCGAAGGGCTGCGGGACATGCTGGCGGGCCACCGCGTCGACACCACGTACGCGAACGAGTACGTCGACGACAAGGACCGCTGGGAGCTCCGGGTCGACGCCGCGTACGAAGCGGACGAACCGGATGTGCGGCCCACCCAGGCGCAGGTCCTCGGCCTGCTCGACGAGCTCGTCACCGAGGCCGACGTCGTCATCAACGCGGCCGGCTCGCTCCCCGGCGACCTGCACAAGCTGTGGCGGTCCCGCTCGCCCCGGCAGTACCACGTGGAGTACGGCTACTCCTGCATGGGCTACGAGATCCCGGCCGCGATCGGGGTGTCCCTGGCCGCGCCCGAGCGGCCCGTGTGGGCGCTGGTCGGCGACGGGACGTATCTGATGATGCCCACCGAGATCGTCACGGCCGTGCAGGAGAACATCCCGATCAAGGTCGTGATCCTGCAGAACCACGGGTACGCGTCCATTGGGGGCCTGTCGGAGTCCGTGGGCGGCGAGCGCTTCGGCACCGCCTACCGCCACCGGGCGCCGGACGGCACGTACACGGGCGCCCCGCTGCCCGTCGACCTCGCCGCCAACGCGGCCTCCCTCGGCCTGCCGGTGCGACGCGCGAAGACGGTCCGCGAGCTGCGGGAAGCCCTGCGCGAAGCGCGCGAGGCGGACGGTCCCACATGTGTCTACGTGGAGACGGAAACGGCAGACACAGTGTCGGGCCCGCCCCCCGCACAGGCGTGGTGGGATGTGCCCGTGGCCGAGACCGCGACGCGCACGTCGGCGGTCAAGGCACGCGAGGAGTACGACCGGCACGTCTCAGCCCGGCGCCGCCAGCTGTGAAAGGGACCCTTGGCATGACCAGCATGACGAGCATGACGAAGACCGTCGACCACTGGATCGGTGGCAAGAGCGTCGAGGGCGCGTCCGGTACGTACGGCCCGGTCACCGACCCGGCCACCGGCGCCGTGACGACCCGCGTGGCCTTCGCGTCCGTGGACGAGGTGGACGCGGCCGTGGCCGCCGCCAAGGCCGCGTACGCGACCTGGGGCCAGTCCTCGCTCGCGCAGCGCACCTCGATCCTGTTCAAGTTCCGCGCGCTGCTCGACGCGCACCGCGACGAGATCGCCGAGCTGATCACCGCCGAGCACGGCAAGGTGCACTCGGACGCCCTCGGCGAGGTCGCCCGCGGCCTGGAGATCGTCGACCTGGCGTGCGGCATCAACGTGCAGCTCAAGGGCGAGCTGTCCACGCAGGTCGCGAGCCGCGTGGACGTCTCCTCGATCCGCCAGCCCCTTGGCGTCGTCGCGGGCATCACGCCCTTCAACTTCCCGGCCATGGTGCCGATGTGGATGTTCCCGCTCGCCATCGCCTGCGGCAACACCTTCGTGCTCAAGCCGAGCGAGAAGGACCCGTCGGCCTCGATGAGGATCGCGGAGCTGTTCGCCGAGGCGGGGCTCCCGGACGGCGTCCTCAACGTCGTGCACGGCGACAAGGTGGCCGTGGACCGCCTCCTGGAGCACCCGGACGTGGCGGCCGTGTCCTTCGTGGGCTCCACCCCGATCGCCCGCTACATCCACACCACCGCCTCCGCCAACGGCAAGCGCGTGCAGGCCCTCGGCGGCGCCAAGAACCACATGCTGGTCCTGCCGGACGCCGACCTGGACGCGGCCGCCGACGCCGCCGTCTCGGCCGCGTACGGCTCGGCGGGCGAGCGCTGCATGGCGATCTCGGCGGTCGTGGCGGTCGGCTCGGTCGGCGACGAACTGGTCGCGAAGATCAAGGAGCGGGCCGAGAAGATCAAGATCGGTCCCGGCAACGACCCGTCATCGGAGATGGGCCCGCTCATCACGGCCGCGCACCGCGACAAGGTCGCTTCGTACGTGAAGGGCGCGGCGGAGCAGGGCAGCGAGGTCGTCCTGGACGGCACGGGATACACCGTCGAGGGCCACGAGGACGGCCACTGGATCGGCCTCTCGCTGCTCGACCGGGTGCCGGTGACGGCGGACGCCTACCAGGACGAGATCTTCGGCCCGGTGCTGTGCGTGCTGCGCGTCGAGACGTACGAGGAGGGTCTGGCCCTCATCAACGGCTCGCCGTACGGCAACGGCACCGCGATCTTCACGCGGGACGGCGGCGCGGCGCGGCGCTTCCAGCTGGAGGTCGAGGCGGGCATGGTCGGCGTGAACGTGCCGATCCCGGTGCCGGTGGGCTACCACTCCTTCGGTGGCTGGAAGGACTCGCTCTTCGGCGACCACCACATCTACGGCAACGACGGCACGCACTTCTACACCCGCGGCAAGGTCGTCACGACCCGCTGGCCGGACCCGTCGGACGCACCGGCGGGCGTGGACCTGGGGTTCCCGCGCAACCACTGAGCGCCTCGGCGCACCGAGCGAAGCCGTCCGCAGTGCGGACGGCTTCGTTTATTTTTCGGTGAACGGCTGCGGTTCCCGCACTGATCGCGTAAATCGGACGAGCAAGGCTCTAAATGGATTTGACCTTGCTATCGAAGGTTTGGCGATGCGATGTCTGGCCAGTGTCACCTACTTGGTGTCAACGTCTGGGATTCGATGGCGAGTTGATGATCGCCGGAGTTGCGGATTCCGTAGGTAATCGGCCATTGACGTTTTCCTGACGTCGGCGTTTCGATGAGCCGCACCCCTCGCCCGAGCCGATCGGAATCTCCGTATGACCGAAACGCTTCACACGCCGCCGCCGGCCGAGTCGGCTGTTCTGGACGCGGCCGCCGCGCCCGCGCCGACGGAACCGGCTCCCGCGGCCGCCGAGGCACCGCGCAAGCTGAAGCGTTCCATCGGCGTCGTCGGCGGCACCCTGCTCACGCTGTCCTGCGTGACGCCCGCGTCCACGCTCTTCGTGGTCGTGCCCGACCTGTTCTCCTCGCTCGGCACCGCCACCGCCCTCACCATCGCCATCGGCGCCCTGCTGTGCGTGGGCGTCGCCTTCTGCTACTCCGAGCTCGGCACGCTGATCCCCAGCGCGGGCGGCGAGTACGCGATGGTGTCGACGATGGCCGGGCGGCTCGCGGGCTGGCTGGTGTTCGTGCTTTCCCTGCTCGTCGTGATGATCGTGCCGCCGGTGATCGCCATGGGCACGGCCGACTATCTCGCCCCGGTCGTGCACCTCGACGCGTCCTGGGCGGGCGCCGGCGTGATGCTCCTCGCCACCCTCGCGGGCCTGCTCGACCTGCGGGCCAACGCGTGGATCACCGGGATCTTCCTGGTCCTGGAGGTGGTCGCCGCGGGCGTCGTCGCGGTCCTCGGGTTCGCACACGCCGAGCGGGGGGTCTCCAGCCTCACCGACCTCAGCGTGGCCGCGGGCTCCGGCTCCGGCGACGGCACGAAGACCGTCACCGCGATGCTGATCATCTCCGGGCTCGCCATCGCCCTCTTCGTCACGCAGGGCTTCTCCACTGCCGTGTACCTGTCGGAGGAGATGGAGAACCCGCGCAAGAACGTCGCTCGCACCGTGCTGCTCACCCTCGGCATCTCGGCGGTCGTGCTCCTCGTGCCGGTCGCCGCGATCACCATGGGCGCCCCCGACCTCGCCGCGCTCACCAGCGGCGACATCGGCGCCATGGTCGCCGCCTGGTCCGGCTCCGGCGTCGGCACGTTCGTCAGCCTGTGCGTCGCCCTCGCCATCATCAACGCGGGCATCGTCATGGTGATCCAGAACTCGCGGGTCCTGTTCGCCTCCGCCCGGGACAAGGCGTGGCCCACGCCCGTGAACGACGTCCTCTCCCGCCTCGGCCGCTTCGGCTCCCCCTGGGTCGCCACCCTCTTGGTGGGCGTCCCCGGCGCCGCGCTGTGCTTCGTGAACCTGGACACGCTGTACGGGGTGACCGGGGTGTCCGTGACGGGGATGTACCTGCTCGTCGCCGTCGCGGCGCTGCTTGCCCGGCGTGGGTCGCGGGCGGGGGCGCCCGCGTGGCGGATGCCGCTGTGGCCCGGGGTGCCGGTTCTGCTCATCGCGGTCCTCGCGTACGTGCTCAGTCAGCAGGAGGCCGAGTACCTCCTGTGGACCGGCGGCATCGTCGCCGTGGCCACGCTGTACTGGGCGTTCTACCTGCGCCCGCGCAAGGACAGCCGCTGGCTGGTGACGGTGCCGGGCGAGTAGCCCTCGCGGGGGGCGCCGAACTGGGGGCTCTGCCCCCAGACCCCCGCTCCTCAAACGCCGGAGGGGCTATTTCCCCACCCACCCGCCCTTTTCGCCCTTCGGGCGGGGGTTGCGCCTGGACCGGTTGTTTCCGGCGGGTAGTAAGGGTGGGTGGGAGAAAGCCCGTCCGGCGCTTGAGGACGAGCCGCGAAGCGGCGATCGGCGGGGGTCGTCCCACCCGCCCGGGACACCCACCCTGCTGGGGTCCAGGGGGCGCAGCGCCCCTGCCCGCGGCGGAGCCGCTGATCGATGCAGCGGGAAGGGGCGGGACTGGGGCGCCCCCGCGAGGGGCCCCCTCACCCCCGCAGCCGCCGCTCCACCCCCGCCCAGTCCTCCGGGTCGACCACCGCGGACGGCCCCGCCACCAACAGGTCCCGGTCCTTGAAGCCGCTGGACGTGGACACGCACACCACGGGGCCTTCCCCACCCCACTCACCCCGGGAAAGCTGCCGCAGGCCCGCGAGCCCCGCCGCCGCGGACAGCTCCCCCCACACCCCGTTCCGCGCCAACTCCGCGCGGGCGGCAGCCATCTCCTCGTCCGTGACGAGCACGGCGGCCCCGCCGCTCTCGCGCAGCGCGACCACCCCGCGGTGGCCGCCCACGGGACAGTCGATGGCGTACGCGGCGGTGGCGCCCACGGACACCCGCGTGAGCGTCCCCGCGCGCACGGACGCGGCGAGCGGACCGCCCGCGGCGGGCTCGCAGGCGTACACGCGCGGCACCCGGTCCGCGTACCCGAGCCGCACCAGCTCGGCGAAGCCCTTCCACGCGCCGAACAGCATCTCTCCGTAGCCGGTGGGTACGAACACCGCGCGCGGGACGGTGCCCAGCTCGGCGAAGATCTCGTACGCGAGGGTCTTGTAGCCCTCCGGGCCGAAGCCGTGCCCGGTGTGCGCGGCGGGCGTGAGGTTGCTGACGGGGTGGTAGCCGGTGCTCTCGACGATGCGGCGCAGCAGCGGCCACCGCTCCTCGACGGGCACCGGCAGCACCGCCGCCCCGTACGCGCGGAGGAAGGCGTCGACGGCGGGCGGCACGTCCGCCGAGGTGACGACGGCGCACCGGAGCCCGGCCCGCGCCGCGTACGCCGCCGCGGACGCGCCGTGGTTGCCGGACGAGGCGACGACGATGCCCTCCGCGCCTGCGCCGACGGCCGCGCTCACGGTGATCCGGTTCAGCCGGTCCTTGTGGCTCCAGGTCGGGTTGCGGGACTCGTCCTTGATCCACACGCCGTCCTCGAGCGGGACCAGCGGTGTGCCGCCCTCGACGAGGCCCGGCGCGTGCAGCGGGGGCAGCAGTGCCGCCCAGCGCTCATGGCCGCGCGGCCGGCCCGCCGACGTGGCCAGGTAGCCGGCGGGCACCTTGTCGTAGGCGTAGTCGACCTCCACGGGGTACGCGACGGAGTCCGTGCTCGTGGCCGGGCAGCCCTCGGTGAGCGGCGGCCACAGCGGATACCGGACGGAGGGGTCGCCGAGCGAGCGCTGGCCGGTGGCCAAGGATTCCGTGGGGGCCGCGAGCGGAGATGTCATGGGTCAACAGGGTAGGCGCCCCTGACAGTTGGCCGGCCGGGGCCGCGCCCTACCGCGTCGGTGGTACGCGGCCACCCCCGCGTACTTCCCGGGGAGGCCTCCGGGTTCAGACCGGCGGGGGCATTGGTTGTCAGCGGGCGCCCGTACCGTTGAGGCCATGGATCTACGACGGCCCAGGGCCGGAGCCTGGAAGGGCGCCCTTCGCCGGCCGCGGCGGCTGTTCGCCGCCGCGGCCGCCGTTGTGCTGCTGGCGGGAGCGGGCACGTGGACGGCGCTGGCGTCGGACGACGGGCCGGGCGTGCGCCGCTCGGACCAGGTCCTCGACGTGGGCACGGCCGACGGCCGCGAGGTGCGGATCGACACGTCGTACTTCACCGCGGGCGACCCCGGCGAGAAGCGCCCCGCCGTGCTCGTCGGGCACGGCTTCGGCGGCAGCAAGGACGACGTGCGCGAACAGGCCGAGAAGCTCGCCCGCAAGGGCTATGCCGTCATGACGTGGTCCGCGCGCGGCTTCGGCAAGTCCACGGGCCGGATCGGCCTGAACGACCCCAAGGGCGAGGTCGCCGACGTCTCCCGGCTCGTCGACTGGCTGGCGAAGCGCCCCGAGGTGCGCCTCGACAAGGCGGGCGACCCGCGCGTGGGCGTCACCGGCGCCTCGTACGGCGGCGCGGTCTCGCTGCTCGCCGCCGGGTACGACAAGCGGGTCGACGCCATCGCCCCGGTGATCACGTACTGGAACCTGGCGGACGCCCTGTTCCCCCGGGGCGTGTTCAAGAAGCTGTGGGCCGGGATGTTCCTCAGCTCGGGCGGCGGCTGCGACCGCTTCGAGAAGCGGCTGTGCGAGATGTACGAGCGCGTGGCGGTGGCCGGGAAGCCGGACGCCGAGGCGCGCGAGCTGCTGTCCGAGCGCAGCCCCTCCGCCGTCGGCGACCGCATCAAGGTGCCCGCGCTGATCGTGCAGGGCCAGTCGGACTCGCTGTTCACCCTCGACCAGGCCGACGCGATGGCCAGGGCCATCCGCGACAACCACGCGCCGGTCTCGGTGGACTGGATCGCGGGCGGCCACGACGGCGGCGACATGGAGACCGACCGCGTGGCGGGCCGCGTCGGCACCTGGTTCGACCGCTATCTGAAGGACGACAAGGGCGTCGACACCGGCCCCGCCTTCCGCGTCACACGCACCGGCGGCATCGACTCCACGGACGGCGCGGCCACGCTGCGCGGCGCGAGCGGCGACCGGTATCCGGGCCTGGCTAGCGGCGTGCGCGAGGTCCCGCTGGCCGGCCGGCCGCAGACGTTCGACAACCCCGCGGGCGCCTCGCCGCCCGCCGTGTCCGCGCTGCCGGGCATCGGCTCGGCGGCGGGCGGCGGAGGCGGCGGGGGCGGCAGCGGCGGCGCGGGAGGCGCGGGCGGCGGAGGCGGTCTGTCGCAGCTCTCCTCGCTCGGCATCGGCGTCTCCCTCGACTTCCCCGGCCAGTACGCGGCCTTCGAGTCGAAGCCGCTCACCGAGGACCTGCGGATCACCGGCGCGCCCACCGTGCGGGCCCATGTGAAGTCCGACAGCGAGGACACGGTCCTGTTCGCGAAGGTGTACGACGTCGGGCCCGGCGGCGACCAGCGGGTGCTGCCCGCCCAGCTCGTCGCCCCGGTGCGGGTCGAGGGCGCGGTGGACGGCGCGAACGTCGACCTGACGCTGCCCGCCGTGGACCACGAGCTGAAGAAGGGCCACCGCCTGCGCCTCGTGCTCTCCGCGACTGACCTCGGCTATGCCTCACCGGCCGAACCGGCCGCGTACACGGTGTCGTTGAAGGGCGGCCTGAAGGTCCCGACGGCCCCCGGTGTCGACACCCCGGCCGCACCGCTGCCCGCCTGGGTGTGGTGGCTGCCGCTCACCGGCGCGGCCGTCGCGGCGGGCCTGCTGGCCCTCGGCCGCAGGCGGACCACGGCACCCGCGCCCGACCCGGCGCTCGCCGAAGTCCCCCTGCAGATCACCGACCTGAGCAAGCGGTACGCGAAGTCCGCCGACCGGTACGCGGTCCGTGACCTCTCCTTCCGCGTGGAGAAGGGCCAGGTCCTCGGCCTCCTCGGGCCGAACGGCGCGGGCAAGACGACAACCCTGCGCATGCTGATGGGCCTCATCCGCCCGGACGAGGGCGAGATCCGCGTCTTCGGCCGCGCCATCCGGCCCGGCGCGCCCGTCCTGTCCCGGGTCGGCGCGTTCGTCGAGGGCGCCGGATTCCTGCCCCACCTCTCCGGCCGGGAGAACCTGGAGCTGTACTGGAAGGCCACCGGCCGCCCCGCCGAGGACGCTCACCTGGACGAGGCCCTGGAGATCGCCGGGCTCGGCGACGCGCTCGCCCGCGCGGTGCGCACGTACTCGCAGGGCATGCGCCAGCGCCTGGCCATCGCCCAGGCCATGCTCGGCCTGCCGGACCTGCTCATCCTCGACGAGCCGACCAACGGCCTCGACCCGCCACAGATCCGCGAGATGCGCGAGGTGCTGATCCGGTACGCCGCGGGCGGGCGCACCGTCATCGTCTCCAGCCACCTCCTCGCGGAGGTCGAGCAGTCCTGCACGCACCTGGTCGTGATGGACCGCGGCCGCCTCGTCCAGGCGGGCCCGGTCGACGAGATCATCGGCTCCGGAGACACGCTTCTGGTGGGCCTCGCGGCCGACATCGCCGAGCCGCTCGTCGAGAAGGTGGCGTCCCTGCCGGGCGTGGCCTCGGCGGTGCGGGCGGACGGCGGCCTGCTGGTGCGGCTCGCACCCGTGGCCGACGCCGGCCACGCCGGTTCCGCCGCCTCCCGGCTGCTCGTCGAGCTGGTCCGGCTCGAAGTCCCCGTCGAGTCCATCGGGCCGCACCGCCGCCTGGAGGACGCGTTCCTGACCCTGATCGGAGGCACCGCATGACGGCGACCGAGAGCACGCCGGACGCGCCGGAGGCACCTGAGGGGGTGGCCGCGCTGGACGCGCCCGACACGTCGGCCCCGGGCCCGGCCGAGCGCGCCACCGCGCCCGGGTACCGCGCCGGGCGCACCCTGCCCCTGCGCGTCGAGTTGGTCCGCCAGCTCAAGCGGCGGCGCACGCTGGTGATGGGCGGCGTGCTCGCCCTGCTGCCGCTCGTGCTGCTCATCGCGTTCGCCGTCGCCGGTTCGCCGGGCGGGCGCAACGGCGAGGTCACGCTGATGGACACGGCCACGGCGTCGGGGGCCAACTTCGCCGCCACCTGCCTGTTCGTCTCGGCGGGCTTCCTCCTCGTGATCCCCGTCGCGCTGTTCTGCGGAGACACCGTCGCCTCCGAAGCGGGCTGGTCCAGCCTGCGCTATCTGCTCGCCGCGCCCGTGCCGCGCGCCCGGCTGCTGTGGTCCAAGCTCGCCGTCGCGCTCGGCATGAGCGCCGCCGCGATGGTGCTGCTGCCCCTGGTCGCGCTCGCGGTCGGCACGGCGGCGTACGGCTGGGGGCCGCTGGAGATCCCCACCGGCGGCACGCTCGACGCGGGCACGGCGGCGCGCCGCCTCGCGGTCGTCGTGGCGTACGTCTTCGTGTCCCAACTGGTCACCGCCGGGCTCGCGTTCTGGCTGTCCACGAAGACCGACGCCCCGCTGGGCGCGGTCGGCGGCGCCGTCGGCCTCACCATCGCCGGGAACGTCCTGGACGCCGTGACGGCCCTCGGCGGCTGGCGCGACTTCCTGCCCGCGCACTGGCAGTTCGCCTGGGCCGACGTGTTCCAGCCGACGCCGGAGTGGGGCGGCATGATCCAGGGCTCGGCGATCTCGGTGACGTACGCGTTGGTGCTGTTCGCGCTGGCGTTCCGGGGGTTCTCGCGGAAGGACGTGGTGTCGTAGGGGGAGCCTTGAGGGGGCGAGGGAGGCGAGGGGGAGGACGGGCGACGGAACCCCAACCTCCGCCTGCCGTCGCCGACTTGAGACTCTTCCGCAACATACGGGGCCGATCGTCCTGGGCCCCTCGGCCGTCACAGTCACGAGTGCTGACGACACGACCGAGGGGGCGGACCCATGGGACGCACGAGGAAGCGCCGCGCAGGGACGCGCGGCCCACGCATCGGCCTTGCCGCCGCCGTCCTCGCGGGCGCCCTGCTGCTCGCGGGCTGCAGCGGCGGCGGGAGCGACGACGGCGGCCGGACCGCGAGCAAGGAGCGCGCGTCCGGCGCCCAGCCCGCCCCCGACAAGCCCCGCCACAACGCCCCCGCCCCGGCCCCCGACGGCACGGAAGGCCAACAGGACGGCGCACACCACGACATCGCCCCCGAGCCGGGCCCCGCCGACCTGCTCTCCACCTTCGCCCTGGACGTGGACACCGCCTCGTACGGCTTCGCGCGCCGCACCCTCGACCAGGGCCGGCTGCCCGACCCGGCGACGGTGCGGCCCGAGGAGTTCGTGAACAGCTTCCGGCAGGACTATCCGAAGCCCGACGGCGACGGCTTCTCGGTGACCGCGGACGGCGCCCGCACCCGCGCCGACGGCTGGTCCCTGATGCGCGTCGGCCTCGCGACCCGCCCGGACCCGGAGCGGGGCGAACGCCCGCCCGCCGCGCTCACCTTCGTCATCGACATCTCCGGCTCCATGGCCGAGCCGGGCCGCCTCGACCTGGTCAGGAAGTCCCTCGGCCTGATGACGGACCAGCTGCGCGACGACGACTCGGTCGCGCTCGTCACCTTCAGCGACCGTGCCGAGACCGTCCTGCCCATGACCCGCCTCGGCGACAGTCGCGACCGCGTGCACGCCGCGGTGGACCGGCTGCGCCCCACCAGCTCCACCAACGTGGAGGCGGGCGTCACCACCGGCTACGGCACCGCCGTCCGCGGCCTGCGCGAAGGCGCCACCAACCGCGTGGTGCTGCTCTCGGACGCCCTCGCCAACACCGGCGACACCAGCGCCGACGGCATCCTGCGCCGCGTAGAGGAGGCCCGCCGCGCGCACGGCATCACGCTCTTCGGCGTCGGTGTCGGCAGCGACTACGGGGACGCCCTGATGGAGCGGCTCGCCGACCGGGGCGACGGCCACACGACGTACGTCGCGGACGAGGAGGACGCCCGCGAGGTGTTCTGCGAGCGGCTGCCCGCGAACATCGACCTGCGCGCCCGTGACGCCAAGGCGCAGGTGTCCTTCGACCCCGACACGGTCGAGCGGTTCCGGCTCATCGGATACGACAACCGGCGCGTCGCCGACGACGACTTCCGCGACGACCGCGTGGACGGCGGGGAGGTCGGGCCCGGCCACACGGTGACGGCACTGTACGCGGTGCGCACCAAGCCCGGCGCCGACGGCCGCGTGGCCACGGCGCGCGTCCGCTGGCTCGACCCCACGAGCCGCGACCCGCGCGAGGAGTCCGCCGACGTGGACGCGGCCGACCTCGACCGCCCGCTGAACGAGTCCGACTCCGGCCTCCAGGTGGCCGCCACCGCGGCCTACTTCGCCGAAGGCCTGCGTACCTCGTACGACCCGCTGCCCGGCGCCCCGGCCCCCGCCGAACTGGAACGGCACGCCGCGGCTCTGGCGTTCACGACCGGTGACAAGGCCGTGACCGACCTTGCGGACAGCATCCGCCGCGCGAACGAACTGCGGGGCCGAGCCCTGTAGGGGCGCGAACCGAACTGTGGGGCCGAGCCCCGTAAGGGGCGCGGGGAACTGCGCGACCAGCCACAAAAAAAGCCGCAGACGCGTCTGCTCAGCGACTCGGCAGACGCGTCTGCGGTCCTTCTTGGGCTGAGCGCGCAGTTCCCCGCGCCCCTTACGGGGTGCCCGTGCCGCACAATTCGTGCTCCGCCCGCACCGGGTCGTTGGGAAAGCGGAACGACGTCCGCTCCAGGGCACCAGCGACGTTGCGGAGGAAGCGGTCCGGGGTGAGCGGCGCACGCGTGGCGGAGTGGAGTTCGGCGAGCGCCCCGCAGTTCAGGGCGCGCCGGGCCGCGGCCACGCGGGCGGGGTCCATGTCGTCCGGCAGGTCACCGGCGCCGCGGTCGGCGACGATCCACTCGTCGGGCAGCCACTTGTCGTGGCCCACGCGGCCGTGCGCGAGGCGCTGGGAGTGGGCGGCCAGGGGGTAGGCGAGCCCGATGGGATCGAGGGCGGCACCGTCGAGCGGGATGACGGTGCCGTTGAGGCCGAGAGTCGCGTAGAAACCGGTCACCGAGGGGGAGCCGGCGTCCACGCGGGTACGGGAGAGAAACAACGTGGAAGCGCCCTCGCGCCCGGCCGCGCGCACCTCGCGCGCGTACGCGGCGTTCTGCCGGAAGCCGCCGAAGGTGTGGTGCACGGGGTGGGCGGCGGCGTTCTGCCGGACGTACACGCCGCGTTCGTCCGCGATGCCGCCCGGTCCGATCCGCCCCTCGTAGCCGATCCGCAGCACGGCGGCACACACGACCGCCCACACGCCCACGCCCACCACGGCCGCCGTCCACGCGCGCGTGGCGGGCACCAGGAAGACCGGAAGCAGCATCAGGAACAGCCCCGGCAGGAACATCCGCGCGTGCATGAAGTCCCCGCCGACCTTGATGACGTACACCCAGCAGAGAGCCCCCGCGACGACGGGCGCGAGGACGGGCGCGAGCGCCCGGACGGACGAACCGCCGGAAGACGGGGCGAACGTGGCGCGCCCCGCGGGCAGCACCGCCGCGACGACGAACAGGGCGGGCACCCACAGTAGATAGGGCCCGGCGAAGTCGCCGAGGTAGTGCAGGCCCCGCCCCCACAGGCTCTGCGAGGCCTCCTTGGTGACGCCGGGCAGCGGCATCAGATGGCCGTAGTAGCCCATGCGGAAGATCTCGTACGCGACGGGCAGCGCGCCCGCCGAGGCGGCTCCGGCCAGCGCGGCGCGCCGGGAGGGGCGCACGACCAGCCACTGCGCGCCGAGGAACACGGCGGAGACCAGGGCCAGATCGGGACGTACGAGCGGCCCGAGGCCGATGACGAAGGCAGTGGCGAGCGTGCGGGGCCGCGCGACGAGCAACAGCCAGGCGCCCCCGATCCAGCAGGTGGCCAGGCCCGTCTCCAGGCCCGAGGTGGCGAAGTCCCAGACGGGCGGCAGGCCGAGCGGGACGAGGGGGCCGAGAGGCAGGAGGAGGCGCACGCCGCCCCTTGCGTGCAGCCGCACGGCCCCCAACGCGGCGAGCGCGAACCCGGCCGCGGTGAGCAGCAGCCCGCCGTACACGGCCGCGGAGGCGATGTCCGCGCCCGGCGCTCCCGCGAGCACGAGCAGCCACTGCCACAGCGTCCCCGTGGACGACTCGGCGCGTTCGCCCGCGTTGAACACGGGCCCGTGGCCCGCGAGGATCTGCCGGACGGTGCGGACGTAGATGTGCCCGTCGTCGGACATCCAGCGCCGCTGGAACCCGGCGACGAGGATCACCAGCGCCGGCGCCAGACACAGCCCGGCCCGCAAGACGGGCCGGGCGGCGGCGAGTTGGCCTCCCGAGCGCACGGCGACCGGCCCGGCGGACACGCCGGAAGTACGGGCAGGGGTGCGTGTAGAAGTCATGCACCGTACTTCGGCGCAGGCCAGCAGCGGCTTGAACGGGACGCGGAAGGGGGGGGTGGAGTCGGCTGCGGTACGGGAGCGCCCTGAAGGGGAGCGAGGTCGGCTGCGGTGCGGGGAGCGCCCTGAAGGGGCGCGGGGAACTGCGCGACCAGCCACAACGGGCCCGCAGACGAACGACGGGCCAACCGCGGCACATCCAGCGAAGCGAAGGCTCAGCGCCGCGCGTACACGTGGAAGAGCCCGTTGCCGCTAACACCCTCCGCACGGAAGCCGGACTTCTCGAGCAGACCGAGCCCCAGCTCCTGCGGATAGGCGCGGTACTCGCAGCGCATGTGGGCCTCAAGATGCCCGTCCTGCCGCTTGACGTAGTAGTCCTTGACGTACAGGCTCTCGCCAAGACGCTCGATCGCCTGGCTGTAGACCAGACCGTCCGGCAGATCGCGCGCGTAGTCGCGGTGGGCGGCCTGCCGCGCGAGCAGGAGGACGCCGCCGGGCTTGAGCGAGGCGTGGACGTTCCGGAGCCCCTTGATGTTGTCCTCCTCCTCCACCAGGTGGCTGCACAACAGGGAGGCGCCCTCGCCCCCGCCGTCCGGGTCCGGGTGGTCCGGGTCGGGCGTGTGGTACCAGACCCCGCCGACGGAGAACGCCGCGTCGAAGGCCGACGTCATGTCCGTGCCCGCGTCCATGTGCAGGATGTCCTGCCGCACGAAGCGCGCCCGCTCGCCCACGCGGGCGCGGGCCTGGACCAGCATGCTCTCGGTGTGGTCGATGCCGGTGATGTCCGGGGCGGGCCCGTCGACTGCGCCCGCGTCGGCCAGTTCCAGGAGCTTCTCGACGACCAGGCCGGTGCCCGTGCCGAGCTCCAGGAGGCGGGGGCGGTCGGCGAGGAGTTCGAGGAGGGCGCGGGCGTAGTCGTCGTAGTCGTAGTAGCCCGAGGTCATGATCTGGTCGTAGTGACCTGAGAGTTCCGTGTAGGAGTTGACCATGGACGGGACGGTAGCGAGCGGGGGAGGGTGCTGCCAGGGTGCCTTTCGAGCCCCTTCGAGCGGTGTTATCCAGCCCTCGGAGCGGGCTCGCCGAGCCCCGCGACCGGTACGGAGTATTTCTGCGCGAACCATTGAACTTTCCCTACGCGTCGGTAAGTTGACCCCGAAGTAAGCATCCGGGCCCGTACGGGGCGAACGAACCGGGAGCCGTCATGGGCGTACGCAAGGACCTGAAGCAGGCGCGACGCCGCAGCGATCTGGCGGACCGTGCCAAGGTCGAGACCGTCAGGGACGAGCACGGCGTCGTACGGGAGGCCCGCACCCCCGCGCTCGCCGCCCCCGCGGCCCGCGCCGGCACCGCCGACATCCCCTTCACCAACGCCGCCGAGGCCCCCGACGCCGTCGTGCTGCGCCGCAAGGAGGCGGGCGAGTGGCGTCCCATCACGGCCGCCGTCTTCGCCCGCGAGGTCACCGCGGCCGCGAAGGGCCTGATCGCGGCGGGACTCGAGCCCGGCGGCCGGGTCGCGGTGATGTCGCGTACGCGCTACGAATGGGCGGTGCTCGACTTCGCGATCTGGGCGGCGGGCGGCCAGACCGTGCCGGTCTACGCGACGTCGTCCGCCGAGCAGATCGAGTGGATCGTGCGGGACTCCGGCGCCCGGCTCTTCATCGCCGAGAGCGCGGAGAACGCGGAGACGGCGCGGCGCGCGGTCGCCGGCCTGGACGCGCCCCCGGCGGTGTCGGTCATCGACGACGGCGCGGTCCTCGAACTGGCCGAGCGCGGGCACGAAGTGAGCGACGAGCAGGTCACCGCGCGCCGCTCGGCCCTCACGCCCGACTCCGTCGCGACCCTCTGCTACACCTCGGGAACCACCGGCAAACCCAAGGGCTGCGTCCTCACCCACGGCAATCTGCACGCCGAGGCCGCGAACACCGTCGACCTGCTACACCCGGTCTTCAAGGAGGTCACGGGCCAGACGGCGTCGACGCTGCTGTTCCTGCCGCTGGCCCACATCCTGGGCCGCAGCATCCAGATCGCCTGCATGCTGGCCCGCATCGAACTCGGCCACTGCCCCAGCATCAAACCGGACGACCTCCGTCCCGAACTGCGGGCGTTCAGGCCGACGTTCGTCGTCGGCGTGCCGTACCTCTTCGAGCGGATCCACGACACCGGGCGCGCGACCGCCGAGAAGATCGGCCGCGGCGCCTCCTTCGACCGCGCCGAGCGGATCGGCGTGCGCTTCGGGGAGGCGTACCTGAACAAGTTCCTGGGGAGGGGCCCGGGCCCGTCCCTCGGCCTCTATCTCGGCTGGGCGCTGTACGAACTTCTCGTCTACCGCCGCATCCGCAAGGAGGTCGGCGGCCGCCTCCGCTACGCGATCAGCGGCGGCTCCCCGCTCGACAAGCGCCTCAACCTCTTCTTCTACGGCGCCGGAATCATCATCTACGAAGGCTACGGCCTGACGGAGACCACCGCGGCCGCCACCATCGTGCCGCCGCTGAGCCCGCGCCCCGGCACGGTCGGCGTGCCCGTGCCCGGCACGGCTGTGCGCATCGCGGACGACGGCGAGGTGCTCATCAAGGGCGGCATCGTCTTCACCTCGTACTGGAACAACAAGGAGGCCACGGACGCCGTCCTGGCCGGCGACTGGTTCGCGACCGGGGACCTCGGCTCCCTCGACGACGACGGCTACCTCACCATCACCGGCCGCAAGAAGGACATCCTCGTCACCTCCGGCGGCAAGAACGTGTCCCCCGCCGTCCTGGAGGACCGCCTGCGCGGCCGCCCGCTCGTCGGCCAGTGCCTCGTCGTCGGCGACAACCGCCCGTACGTCGCCGCCCTCGTCACCCTCGACCCGGAAGCCGTCGAGCACTGGCTCTCCGTACGCAAACGCCCCAAGGACACCCCGCTGTCCGCCCTGTGCCACGACCCGGACCTGCTCGCGGACGTACAGAAGGCCGTGGACTACACGAACGAGGCGGTGTCACGGGCCGAGTCCATCCGCGAATTCGTGGTCGTCGAGGGCGAGTTCACCGAGGAGAACGGGCTGCTGACCCCGTCCATGAAGCTCAAGCGGCGGGCGGTGACGGAGGCGTACGCGAAGGAGATCGAGGGGCTCTACCGCCGGTCGCGGTAGGGCGCCCGTCGCGGTGGTGAGTAGCGCGCCCACCGCGGGGATGACCGGATCGGATCACCTAGGGCGGCAGGTGGACCGGAGTCGGCGGATGCTGTTCGTCATCGCACCGAGTCTGTTCGACGGGTGCCTGTCGGTGGTATTCGGACATCCTGGTGGTGTATGAGAAGTGGCGTCGCCCTGGACCTCGGCGGCGTCACGCGGCGGACCGCGCGCCGCGCGGGTCGGGCGCGCTGTGTCATGCGGGACATTGCTGGGGGTTCGCCATGTGGGCCGACGAATCCGCCTTCGCGATGCGCGAACGCGTCACGGAGGCAGCCGTGGTGATCTGGCTGGGCGGAGAGATCGACATCCAGGCCGCGGTCGCGCTCATACCGCGGGCGGAGCCGCTGATCGCCAGGGCGGTGCCCGAGGTGATGGTCGACCTGAGTGCGGTGACGTTTCTGGACGCGGGCGGCCTGCGGCTGCTCACCAGGATGCGGGACCGGACGGCCGCACGGGCGGGCAAGCTATGGCTGGTGCGCGGCAGCCCGACGGTGATGCGGGTGTTCCGGCTGGCCGGCATCGAGGAGGCCTTCACCTTCCTCGACCGCCTGCCTCCGGTGCTGGGGGAGGGCGGCGAGAACGCTGCGGGGGTTGTGGCCGTGTCCTGAGCCGTGTCGGGCGTCGCCGGGTCTCCCTTTCGGTGACGACTTCGACCCGGTGGTCCTCCTCGACCGGCTCGCCGCGCACTGCCCCGACCTCATCGCAGCTGTCGGGCGTGGTCGGTCAGCCAAGCAGGGGCGATGACTTCGGCGTTGCCGTCGAGGGCGGCGGCCGCGCGGGTCAGGGCGTCGGCGGCGGCCTCCGGGGAGTCGGGCAGGGCATGCGCGGCCTCGGCCAGGGAGTGGGCCGCTGCCGCTTGGGCGGCGCCGGCGATCTGGAGGGCGGTCGAGGCGCGTTCGGCTGTGGCGGCCGATTCCTCGCGGCGCCCGTCGCACCAGTACGCCCAGGAGAGGTTGAGCAGGCAGACGCCCTCGGCACGGGGGTTCTCCATCCGTGACGCCTCGCGGAGCGCCTCTTCCAGGACCGTGGCCGCCCGGCCCGGGTCGGCGAGGGCGATGAGGGCGAGACCTTGCGCGTTCAGCGCGTAGGCGATCGCCTCCTGGCTGCCGGCAGCGCGGTAGGCGCGGGCCGCCGCGGCTCCCGCGTCGACGGTCTCCTGCCAGCGACCCAGTGTGAGCAGGGCGATGGTGCGCGCGTTGCCGGCGCGGGCGGCGGTGAGCGGGTCGTCGCCCGCCGCGGCCAGTGCGGCGAGCCGGTCGGCGCCGTCCAACGCCTTCTCGCCGTCGCCGAGGTAGCTGTGGGCGAGGCTGAGGGAGAGCAGTGCGTGTACTTCGCTCTCGGTGTCGCCGAGTTCGTGTGCCAGCTCGGCGGCGCGGGCGAGTGGTGCGACGGTGGCGCCCTGGTCGCCGAGTTGTCGATGGGCGTCACCGAGGCCGAACAGCGCGTTCTGGAGCGCGGACCGCTCGCCGAGGCGCTCGGCGAGAGCTGCCGCTTCCGTGAAGAGCTCGACCGCCTGCTCCATCGGGCCCGCGCTGAGCCGGGCGTGACCGTACGCGACGGTGTGGGCGAGGCGTACCCGCTCGTCGCCGATGTGTCCGTCGACGGCGAGGTGCATCGTGACCGCGGCGAGCACCGAGCCGTGCCAGACGAGCCACTCGCTGATCTCGTTCAGTACCCGCGCGGCGCCGTCGTGGTCGTCGGCGCTGACGAGGTGGTCGAACTGCCGCCGATGCGGCTCGATGTCCTCCAGCGTGCGCCATGTGCCGCGGGGCTGTGCCTGACGTGCGTACCAGGACGCGATCCGCTTTTCCACTTCCTGCCTCCCGAAGGGTCCGTGCCATGGCATCTGGTCGCGGGCGATGTCGGCGTCCAGGGGGTGCAGGGCGACTGTCCGGTTCGCCCGGTCCGCGGACACCAGGTGTCCGCGGACGAGGGCCGTGAGGACGGGACGCACCGGCAGGTGCGGATCGAGTCCGTCCAGAATGTCTTCGACCGCGCCCTGTCCCACGGGGGTGCGCAGCGCGGCGAGGACACCGAGGACCGCGCGCGCCGACGCGTCGAGCCGCTGGTGGCGATCCTGGGCCAGGTCGGAGACGACGTCGTGGCGACGGGTGAAGTCCTTCAGTACGTCGTTCAGGCTCGGCAGCGCCAATGTGTCCTCGGCGACCGCGCCGACGAGGAGTTCCAGCGCGCGCGGGACGCCGTGGACGCGGACCGCGGCGTGCAGCAGTTCGTCGTCGGACAGGTCGGCTATGCCGAGGCTGCCGTCACGGTCGAGTTCGCGCAGCAGGGCCGCTGCCTCGGCGGGGCGCAGTCCTTCGGAGAGGGGCACCTCGGCGGTGAAGCGGCGCAGTTCGGGCGCAAGACGTACGGGTACCTGGCTGGTCACGAGGAGACGCGGCGTGGTGCGGGCCCGGAACAGCCAGTCGAAGAAGACCGCCAGCTCCTCGTCCCTGACGCTGCCGTCGTCGCCGAGCAGATCCTCCAGGTTGTCCATGAGGATGACGATCAGCCGCCCGTCCATGGCCGCGAACAGTTCGGCCAGTCTGTTCTGCGTCGTGCCGCCGGTGGCCCAGACTGTGCGCAGGTGAGCTTCCCGTTCGGGGCCGAGCAGGCGGGCGCAGTCGAAATAGAGCCGCTCCAGGGAGATCCCGGACGTACGCGTGGAGAGGTTGGCCAGACCGGACGGGAGCGGCCCTTGGACGGAGCCGGGCCATTCGCCGCGGTCGAGAAGGTCCATGACCTTCGCGGCGAGCGCGCTCTTGCCGATGCCGCGCCGCCCGACGACCGTCACCATACGGATGGAGGGGTCGCTCAAGTGCCGGGCGATCACGTCGCTTTCATGGGTGCGGTTCTTGAACAGCTCGATCCCGTGCGCGACCGGGACCCCGACCACCCGCACCTCGGGGGCTCGCTCGTCGTCCGCATCCCCGGGCACGGCAAGGGGCAGCGTCGCCGAGTCGGGGAACGCGAGCAGCCGGGCGAGTTCCGCGCGGTCCGCGGCGGCAAGGCCGCGCAGCGCGTGGTCGAGACGGACCGCGGTGAGCCGGCCGACGCCCTCCGCGCGGTGGTGCTCGGCGACCACGCCGATGATGCGGCTGCCGGCCCACACCGCTGCCCCGGACATGCCCGCCCACGGCGACGTACCAGGGTCGGGATCGGTCCCGGCCGGTGTCACAGTCATCTCCAGCGAGCCGGTACGCAGGTTGGAGAGCGCCGCCACCGTCCCGTCCGCCTGGTGCAGTTCGCGGAAGTACGCGCCGTCGTGGCGGCGGCGACGCTTCCACAGCGGGAAACCGGCGGCGTGCACGCCGATCACGCCGTGCCGGTCGTCGGCGATGCGCCCGAAGCGGGCTGCCTCGATGACCACGGGGGCCGTCTCCGGCGGCACGAAGGTCAGCACGGCCACGTCACTGTCCTCGTCCGCCCAGGCCACTGACGCCTGAGCCGACCACTCTCCGGGCCGGTCGGCGTCGCACCGTACGACCGTCTCGGTCGCGTCGGCGACCACATGGGCGGCCGTGAGGACCATGTCCGTACAGATCCGGTATCCGGAACCGCGCCGCCTTCCGCTGTCGGATTCGGTGATGATCTCGGCGATACGGTGCGGGTCGAGCCCGGGCCCGACGGCCGAAGGCTCAGGTCTCATCGGGCAGTTCGGCGCCCGAGATCAGCGCGGGGCTGTCGGGTGCGTCGCCGCGGACCGGCTGCAGGGTGAGCGTGATCCGCTGGGTGGCGGTGTGTGCGGAGCGGGCGGAGTTGTGGACGTCGAACACCCAGAACCGCACCTTGGCCCCCGGCTCCCGGCTGCGTTCCACTCCGACGGTGAGTTCCAGTTCGAGCTTCTCCGCCTGGAACCGGAGCCCCTCGCCCTGCCCGTCCGCCATGGCCCGGCTCAGCGCGCTCCGCAGCTGGGCGATCATGTCCTCCAGTTCCACCGCGTCGTCCACTCTCAGCCCCCGTCTCGTCCGACACCGACCGGTCGCGTGACTGTTGAGAATACCTACGGACGGTCAACTGCACGTCGCGCAGTGGGACTTAAGCTGCGATGCTCACGTCGCGCAGTGGGACTCACGCTGCGATGCTCAAGAAGCCTCGCCGGGCGGCGGGCGGCGCCCTTCCGGAACGAGGGCCTCAGGACCGCTCTTTCGGCGCGTAGCGCAACAGCACGACGTCGTCGATGGGGCGTGCCTCAAGGAGTTTCATACGAGCCGTGGAACCACCGGGATACGGCGCCGGAGTCAGGAACATCGGTGCGGTGGACTCGCCCACCAGCAACGGGGCGACGACGAGGTGGAGTTCGTCGGCCAGGTTCTGTGCCAGGAACTGGGTATGGATCGTGCCTCCGCCTTCCACCAGGAGCCTTTCCACCCCGCGTCGGCCGAGTTCGTCGAGGAGGAGGGACCAGTCGAGCACAGGCCCGGTGCTGACAATGCCGGCGAGGGCTCCCAGGGCGCGGCGGGCCCGGGGCAACGCGCCGTCCACCGTGAAGACCAGCTTCTCGCCGCCGCAGTGCCAGAACGCGAGTCCCTCATCCAACTCGGCGGACCTGGTGACCGTGACCTTCAGCGGATGCTCGGGCTTGCCCGCCGCGACGCGCCCGGCGCGCCGTTCCGCGTCCGCCACCAGCAGCCGCGGGTTGTCCCTGCGCACGGTGTTGGCACCGACGAGGATGGCGTCCGCCGCGGCGCGTTCGTGGTCGACACGGTCGAGGTCCCGGTGGTTGGAGAGGACGAGCCGTTCATCGGAAGCGTCATCCAGGCGACCGTCCACGGAGACTGCCGCAGACAACAGCACGTACGGACGTATGGCCATGACCGGGGCCGGTCAGAGAGCGCGGTGGTAGTCGGCCCACGCTATGTGCGATTCGTGGAGCCGCACGGTGAGCCCGGTCAGATGGCGGGCACCGGGACCGAGCGCGCCGCCGTGTATGCGTGCGGCGAGGCGGTCGGCGACGACCTTGGCCAGGAACTCCGTGGTGGTGTTCATGCCGGCGAAGTCGGGGTCCTCGTCGAGGTTCCGGTAGGACAGCGCTTCGACGACCCCGTGCACTTCCTTGGCCGCCAGGTCCATGTCGACGACGAGGTTGTCGCTGTCCAGCTGCGGGCGCTGGAAGGTCGCGTCGACCAGATACGTCGCTCCGTGCAGGCGCTGCGCGGGCCCGAAGACCTCACCACGGAAGCTGTGGGCGATCATGAGGTGATCGCGGACGGTGACGGTGAACATGACTCCTCCGGAAGGGCGTTGTCGATTGGGAGGGGGCGGGTGCGGGTGCGGGTGCGGTCAGCCGGAGCCGTAGCGGATGCGGTGGCAGAGGCCGGGCTGTCCGCCTGCGGCGATGTCGGCCATGACCTGCGGAAGTTCGTCGAAAGGGGACTCGCCGGTGATCAGTACGTCGAAGACCGGGTCCCGTAGCAGGTCGAGCGCCAGGCTGAGCCGCTCGGCGGTCGTGTGCCGTCCACGGAGCCCCGGCGGAACGGCGCCCACCTGGCTGCTGCGTAGCGACAAGCGCCGGGAATGGAAGAACTCCCCCAGGGGCAGGGCCACCTGCTGGTCCCCGTACCAGCTCAGATCGATCACGGAGCCCTCGGGAGCGAGCAGTTCGAGGGAGCGCCGGAGTCCGGCCTGGGTGGCGCTGGCGTGGAAGACGAGATCACAGTCGTCTGCCGCCTGCTCGGGAGGGGCGAAAGCGACGCCGAGCGCCGCGGCGACCTCGACGCGGGCCGGGTCGACGTCGACGAGCTGCACGCGGACCCCGGGAAAGCGGGCCAGGAGAGCGGCCACGCAGCAGCCGACCAGGCCCGCGCCCACCACCGCGATCCGGTCGCCGATCCGCGGTGGCGCGTCCCACAACGAGTTGAGCGCGGTCTCGACGATCCCAGCCAGCACGGCGCGCTCCGGCGGCACCTCGTCGGGTACCGGGGTGACAGCCCCAGCCGGGATGCGGAAAAGGGTCTGGTGCGGATACAGGCTGAAGACGGTGCGGCCCACCAGCTCCGCCGGTCCTTCCCGCACCCGACCGACATTGAGGTACCCGTACTTGACGGGTCCGGGAAAGTCGCCTTCCTGGAACGGAGCACGCATGGCCGCGTACTGACTTGGAGGCACCCGGCCGAGAAAGACCAGCGATTCCGTACCGCGGCTGATTGCCGAGTACTGGGTCTGTACTACGACCTCGTCAGCATCAGCAGGCGGGCAGGCGGGCAGGCGGGCAGGCGGGCAGGCGGGCAGGCGGGCAGGCGGGCAGGCGGGCAGGCGGGCCCGAAGTCACGATTTCACCCGTTCCCGGCGACATGACCCAGAAAGAGCGTATGAGGCTCGACACTGATGATCCTCTGCTACGAGGGCCCGCCTGTGGGCCCACCAACGACGTCCGGCACAAGCCCTCAGCCCACCCCGCCGGGCCGTCGCCCGCACCAACGCGGCCCCGCCCCGACGTGAAAGTTCCCGCGATCCTAGACGATCAAGTTTCGCGCTCAAGGCCGGAGGCGGACGCTCCCTGCCAGGGGCCCGCAGGGCCTTACGGCGTCGCTACGGCCCACCCACTAACGTGCCCGTGACCAGCAAAAAGGCCCTCCCTGAGGGAGGGCCGAACCCTGGACGAGCAAAAGCGCCCCCGGCAGGACTCGAACCTGCGGCCAAGTGCTTAGAAGGCGTAGTGACTAGCCGGAACTCTAGCCTGCGGAAACGGTACTTGGCCAGTAGCGCATACCCGCAGAGGCGCCTTGCTCAGGAACCCCAAGTGAAGGCGCCTGAGTTCGACATGTTGCATCACAAGCAATCCCTTGGGGGGTAATGCTGACGAACATATCGATACGAGGACCGCAGGGGGCCGTTCCTGTGACGCTGTACGGGTTTTGAAATTTCTGACTGCGTCCACTAATGAGCATGTCGTCAGACGCCTTCAGAGGAGCCGTCACAGCGCTGTGTAGGTCAAGTTTGGCTGTTGGGGGGCTTCCGGGAACGGCTGGCTGCTCGGGTCCCTCAGGTGCAGTGAACGCGGCCCGCAGGGGCAACCCACTCCCGACCTCCACCCTCGGGCGACATGAACGCCATTGTGTGCTTCCGGCGTTCGCCGGGCAGTTCCCCGGGGTCTTCATAGTCCTTGATCACATCGCGAAGGATGCCGACGCGTCCTCTGTCGTCTTGGACTCGTTTGCCGATGTCGCTGGAGGAGACGCTCACCGGTCCTCCCCGCGCTTCTCCTCAATGTGCTGGCGCAGTCTGACGTTGGCGTCCGACACGGCGCTGTAGTCGCCTCTGGAGCGGGCGTTCTCTCGACGCACGCTGAGGCTCAAGCAGCCTTTGCAGCCTGGGACCGCCTTCGGTTCTGGCGGAAGTTCCGTGAGTCCGTACCCCTGGGGTTTCTCCGCGCTTGCCATCGTTGCCTCCCCGGCTTAGAGCCCAACCATGGTCAGGCATGTGCGGAGTGACGCCCAGTATTATTTGCGTTGTCGGGTAAAATTCATGGACCACTGCATGAGTAGTTCCCGGCAGTCATCCCCGAATGCCGCATAGGTCTCGTACCGGTCGAAGTCTTCCCGGTATGCGTTCACGTCCCTATGGTCTCGGAGCATCAGTGCACCTGTGCCGGTTTCCACGGTGGCTAGGCGGCGGTCATACAGAGTGAACGTGTTCAACGGCATCTCCGGGATGTGGCCAGCCAAGGGGATGACGCCAAGTCGAACGTTTGGAATTCTGGAGACCGAAGCCAGGCGATCGAGTTGCATTGCCATTGCCAGAGGTGGCAAGAGTGGCCACCTAACGGCTTGTTCCGTAAGTAGGAACGTGAACGACTTCTTCGATTCGTAGAGGACGTTCTGACGCTCCAGCTTTTTCGCAATGGTCTTGGACTGGTCTCCAGGAACGTCTGCAATGCTGGCACGCACATACTCCGGAGTAGCCAGTAGGCCGGTAATGGCTGATAGGAGAAAGAATCGAAACTCTGTCGTTACGGCTTCGAATCTGGCTAGCTCATTCTGCTTTTTATCGAGTCCCCGGCGCCGTGATGACCAATGGTCTTGCCATTCCATATTTGCTGTGCGTGTTAGGGCGAGCAGTTCCGAAGCCGTAGGGTCATCCGCTCCAAGCGCTTCCAGAATTAGCTCTACGTCGACAATGGGAGGAGTGAGCTTCCCGCCTTCAATGTTGCTGACTCTGGTTTGCGACATGTTGCAGTGGCGGGCGAGCCAGGATTGCGTTTTCCCGGCTCGCTTCCGCAGGCTGCGAAGTGCTTCTGCTAGGTCTGACCTGGACTGACCTAGTCGTTCAGGCTCAAAGGTCAAGGCCCTTCACGTACTCCTCGAAAGGAACGGATTCGGCTACTGCGATTTGCTGGTACTCGATGAAAGGTGCTGGGTTCCCCTCATATACTTCACGGCTGATCTGTGTTCCATTCGACTCATAGTTCATGAGTACGACCTCGGAATGATCGAACATCCAGAAGTCTTGAACACCCTCAAGAGGGTTGGGTTGGTCAGTCACGTCGAGAATTCTGATCAGTTCCCCGGCCAGCGCGTGGGGCGAGTAGTACCAGGAGAATTCAAACCTCAGGTACTCGGACAGTGGTCGAGTGACGATGTGGACGCGTCCTTGCCTGCGACCTTCGGTCACCTGTCGGCGTAGCCGGTCGGTGTACTCGTTGTGGACCGTGACTGGGTCGATCCGCATCCCGTCGCGGAACGCTTGCAGTTCCTCCGCCTCTTGCGGCATGAGGTACTGCGGCAGGGTCTCAAGGCGCCAGGCTTCGTGTTGGAAGCCTTCGAAGCGTGCCGCCCACTGCTCACCAGCCAAGAGCACGGAAAGCCTCCCTCAGCACGCTTTCAGGGACTTCTACGAGTCCTTCCCCGTTGGGTGGTGTGAACGCCGTGGAAACGTCGCCCTGGACGACGAAGGAGCCGGACGTGGTCCGGTACACGTTGGGGCAGTCGTCCTTACCGCACGGCCCTCCATTGCCGTTTCCAGTGAGCCGGGTCAGTTCCTCACGAGCCATGGTGAACCCCCTTGTTGACACCCTCTGCGGCCGGGTCAGGACGACCGTACGAGGGGCGACGTCTGTCGTCTATGCGGTAGCACCAATATTTGCGTTGTCGGGTAAAGATCTTGGCCATGAGCGCTCTGGGGTGGCTGGTGCCGTGCAGGCCGTGTGCACGTTTGGCCTGGGGCGACATCCCCCCTCCGGGGCCGCTGTGCGGCCCTCTGCTCGCCTCGTTGGGCGCCATTCGCGCCCTCCCGGCCCTAGACGCGCCTCCAAGCCCTCAGGGGGCATGCGGGGCCGTCTCGGCCTTGGCTGAGTGAACCTGCCCACTTGGAGGGAGGGGCGGCTTTCAGAGTCATGCGCCCTAGCTCTCACTTGAACGCTGCGGGCTGTGTCCAGTGACTGATCTGGTTGATGCAGCGGCGGCCCTAGTTTCAGAGTTGATACTCCTAGTGGCGCCCTCCCTGAAGAGGGCGCCTCTAAGTGAGTGATTCTGATTCTGATCCGCATGTGAAGTCATTACCGGCTGCCTAGGCCGGGGCGGAACTAAATCTCTCTCAAGAGATCCTCTCTTGACTGTCTCACTGGTAACAAGTTACCTAGTTCGACTCGCTCACTTTGTTCACTCTGCCTTGGCAGGTTGAGATTCTCTAAAGAGTCTTTAGTTACCTAAATATCTCTCAGTCGCCAAGGGAGTAGTTGAAGAGTAGTTCTCTTATGTAGATAGAGAGTAGTTAGTATGTAGTTTGTGTGTCACTGGTGGTGTGCCTATGTGTCAGTTGTGACGTGCCCTTGCTTCTCCTGTGGTGTACTCACTGCACCGTAAGTGACGTTGATGTGCGTCGGTAGCGGTGTGGCTAGGGCTTCTTGCCGTACAGTCTGTAGACCTTGTTACCGGCCATGCCCTTGCCGGTCTCCCGGATGAGTCCAGCCTCTTTGAGGGCCTTCAGCGCTCTGTCCACCCCGCTTCTACTCATGCCGGACGCCTTTGAAAGAGTTTCGATGCTGGCTGAGCAACCGTGACTGTTCGGGCCGCAGTAGTGGGACATCGTCACGCCAAGGCGCACCGCAGGGTGCTTTATCGCTTGGGCGATCATGTATCGCTGCCAGTCCATGGGCGTGGTGGTCATGTCTTCTGTATCCGCAGAGACCTTTGTGTGGGCCTGTGCGGCTTCATCGGGTCGCGCCAAGGCATCAGAGGCGCTCTGCTCCTGCGGGGCTGCCTCAGGGGCCTGTGCGGGCTTTTCCCAAGGAGGTGTGGTGATCTCCCAGGGGGCCGGGGCGTCGAAGGGGGAGGTCTTGCCGGAGGATGTGTACACCGACTCCATGGTTCCTCTCTCGGTCACAGAAAAGGGCCCCCGATCCCAAACCGGGGGCCCTGGCTACAGCTCTTCGACTGTGACAGCGAATGAGACGGGCTGTCACCTGAATTAGTAGCGGTCTCCCGTCCTCTGGACCGCCTTCACGGCTCTGGAAGTTGCCATGTCCGCCGCGTACCGCCTGAGCATGGTCCGGTCCTTCCAACCGGCCACAGTCATCACGTCTCCCTCGGAGACGCCCGAGGAGAGCAAGTCATCTGCGAAGGTGTGCCGGAACTGGTGAGGCGAGACCGAGTCGTATCCGGCATCTTTCGCCCTACGGTTCACCATCCGGTACAGGCCCGAGTATGTGAGCCTCCCCCTGTTCCGGCTGCCGAGCCAGAGCCATTCGCCTCCACTGAGCTTGTGACTCTCCCTGGCCCGCAGGTAGCGGGTCAGAGCAACGACCGTCTTGGGCTGCAAGGGAACTATCCGGCCCTCTCCGCTCGCCCGTGCTTCCTTCAAGGGGACCACTTGAAGCAACCCCTGGTCCAAGTGGAGGTAGCCCGCCTTCAGCGTGAGAAGTTCCTCGGCTCTCAGGCCCTCTGTTAGGACTCGGATCATCGCGTGGTCCCTGACCTTCTCGAACTCCCTCACTCTCGGGTGGCCGTTGCCCGTGACCTTCAGCAGGTCTGTGATGAAGTCCGCGCTGAGCGTCTTTGGCTTGACCATGGTCGGAGGTGCGTACCGCTGGAGCTTGTTGTCCCGGTAGGGGTTGGGAACGTCGTACTCGTCCTCCAGCCATCCCAGGAAGGTGCGGAGGTTCCTCTGGAGAGTGTTGGTTCCGCCCTGGCCGTGTCGGTCGTAGTACGCCCGGAAGAATCGGTTCAGCGTGCCTGTGTCCACAGCGGTGAAGTCTTCGGCTACGGCCTCGGCCGTCATCCACTTGTTGAGGGCATGTGCGGCCTTGGCGTAGGCCGTGACGGTCTTCTCCTGGTAGGGCCTGCCGCGCTTGTTGTTGGTGGCCCGCAGATGGGTGGCGTACTCAGAGAGCATCGCTGCCCTGTCGTCCGCTCCTGGTGGTGTGTCGGCAGGGAGGCTCTGTACGGCCCTGAGGGTGGCTGTCTTCCCAGTGGTGGACCGGAGCGGGCTACGGGCCGCGACGGGCTTGCGGGCTGCCATGGATGACTCCCACGATCGGGAGTGCTAGGCAAGGAGCAGTTGGCGAAGCACCTCACCTAACACTGTCTGATAGGTGAGTCACTGCGACTTCTATGGCCGTTCTTGCAGCTCAGACGCTGTGTGGCGCCCCCGGCAGGACTCGAACCTGCGGCCAAGTGCTTAGAAGGCACCTGCTCTATCCACTGAGCTACGGGGGCCGGGTGGCGGCCGGTGGCCTGGAGCCCGGTGTGGGGTGGTCCGTGACCCTGCCGGGGGTCGTGGACCATGGACCGGGGACAAGGATAGGGCTCCTTGTGGCTTGTCCCTGGTGCTTCACCTCCGCCACGCGATGTGGAGGTTCGGTGAAGCGGTCCTGATAATCGCAGGCAGGTGCGAATCTCGCATCGCTTTTGGCGTCTGGCGCCCCGGGTGTTGTGCACTCGTTATGCCTGCGCCCCAGTCGCCCCTTCCGTCGCGCGTGTCCGATCGGCGCGCAGGGGTGCCCATATGCTTCAGAAAGCTGCCAAAATTGGGCATTCTTCGCATGTGGTGACCTTGGACGTACGGCCTCAACTGCTTGACGCACTCTCCGCCCTGCGTGAGCGTGTAGCCGCCGCACGCTTTCCGCTCCCCCTGCCGGGGGCGCCACGCGCGCGGGCCAACCGGGACGAGCTTCTCGCACAACTCGACGATTATTTGGTGCCCCGGCTGCGGGCGCCCGAAGCGCCCTTGCTGGCCGTTGTCGGCGGCTCGACCGGCGCCGGCAAGTCCACGCTCGTGAACTCCCTGGTGGGACGGCAGGTCAGCGAGGCGGGTGTGCTCCGGCCCACGACCCGTACGCCCGTCCTGGTGTGCCATCCGGAGGACCAGCACTGGTTCTCGGGCATGCGCGTCCTGCCGCAGCTCACGCGCGTGTGGGCGCCCCGGCAGGAGGGCGAGGGGGCCGATGGGGTGGGGCCGGACGGCGAGCGCCTGCTGCGTGTCGAGACCGCCGACACACTGCCCCGCGGCCTCGCCCTCCTCGACGCCCCCGACATCGACTCCCTGGTCGCCGACAACCGCGTTCTCGCCGCCGAGCTGGTCTGCGCCGCCGACGTGTGGGTCATGGTCACCACGGCCTCCCGGTACGCCGACGCCGTGCCCTGGCACCTGCTGCGCACCGCCAAGGAGAACGACGCCACCCTCGTCACCGTCCTCGACCGCGTGCCCCACCAGGTCGTCGGCGAGGTGTCACGGCAGTACGGCGCGCTCCTCACCAAGGCCGGACTCGGCGACGTACCGCGCTTCACCGTCCCCGAACTGCCCGAGTCCGCCGGCGGCGGCGGGCTCCTGCCGGCCACCGCCGTCGAGCCGCTGCGCCTCTGGCTCGCGCACCGCGTGCAGGAACCGTCCTCCCGTAGACACGCCATCGAACGCACGGCCTACGGAGTCCTCGCTTCCCTGAACGCCCGCATGCCGGAGCTCGCCGCCGCCGTCGCCGCCCAGTACGCGGCCGCCCTGCGGCTCACATCCGTCGTCGACGAGGCGTACGAAAGCGAGCACGCGCGCGTACGGGAGCGGCTGCAGGCGGGCGCCGTGCTCGCCGGAGACGCCCTGAAGCGCTGGCGCGCCTACCCGCTCGACTGCGGCCCCGGAGAGCTCCTCGACGCCATGGCAGAGAGCCTCGAAGCGCTCCTGCTGTGCGCGGCCACGGCCGCCGACGAACGCATCGACGACGTGTGGCGGCGCGAGCCTGCCGCCCAGGCCCCAGGGCTCCTCCGCCCCGGCCGACGCCACGAAACAGCCCTCTACGAAGACGACGACAGCCCGGAACACCGCATCGGAGTGGCCGTACGGCGCTGGCGGCGCGAGCTCGAGGAGCACGCCGAGGACGAGGTGCGCGCCCTCGACCGCGCCGACAGGAGCGCCCCGCCCGACGCCGAAGTCGTCGCCGCGCTGCTCGCCACCGCCCTGCTGGGCGGGCGGCGGGCACGCACCGCCGGAGAGACCCTGGCCGAACGCATCGGCGCCCACGGCGCGCTGCGCCTGCGCGACCGCGGCGGCCGGCTGCTCACCGACTACCTGGACAAGGTCCTCGGCGCGGAGCGGGAGCGCCGCCTGGCCCCCCTCGACGCACTCGACGTCAGCCCGGAGCCCCAGGCCGAACTCATCGCCGCGCTTTCCGTACTGCAGAAGGAGAGGTGACCGCGGTGACCGCCGTCACGGGCCACACCGACCGCACGGGCCACACCGACCCCACAGACGAGCTGGACGACCTGGACGACCTGGATGACGTGGAGAGCTCGGAAGGCTCGGAGAGCTTGGAGGACTCGGAGGACGTAGACCGCTCTGACAACTCTGATCGCTCTGAACGTTCCGGCACCTCGGTGGAGGGCAACGACGGTGACCGCGCGGAGGACGTCGAACGCGCCTGGGACGACGGGCTCATCGCGCGGCGCGTGGTGGTGGGTGCCTCCACGGCGGACGGCGCCTTCGCGGCGGCGACGGAAGCGGTGGCCGGAACAGCAGCCTCCGGTTCGTCGTCTCCGGGGGCGTCGTCTTCGTACGAAGACTCGGCCACGTACGACACCCACTCTCCGTACGAAGGTGACGTCGCCACGAAGGACACGACCGTCGTCTACGAAGGAGGGCTGCGGGGCCGGCTGGACGCGCTGCGCGAGCTCATCGGGCTCTCCCGTACGCGGCTCGACAGCAAGACGCTCGCGGAGGCCGGGCGGGTGCTCGACGAGGCCGCGGCGCGGCGGCGTCTTTCCGATCGGCACACCGTGGTCGCCCTCGCGGGCGCCACGGGGAGCGGCAAATCGACGCTCTTCAACGCGCTCGCGGGAGTGGCGATCTCGGAGACCGGCGTACGCAGGCCGACCACCGCCGCGCCGATCGGGTGCAGCTGGACGGACGGCGCCGCCGGGCTGCTCGACCGGCTCGGCATCCCCGGGCGGCTGCGCAGACGCCCGCTCCAGGGGCCGGACGCGCAGGACCTGCAGGGCCTCGTGCTCGTCGATCTGCCCGACCACGACTCGGCGGCGGGCGACCACCGCGAGCACGTGGACCGGATCCTCGGGCTTGTCGACGCGGTCATCTGGGTCGTCGACCCGGAGAAGTACGCGGACGCGATGCTGCACGAGCGCTATCTGCGGCCCATGGCGGGGCACGCGGAGGTCATGTTCGTCGTGCTCAACCAGGTGGACCGGCTCCCCGGAGACGCCGCCGACCAGGTCCTCGACGATCTGCGGCGGCTGCTCGACGAGGACGGCATCGCACTGGGCGAACACGGCGAACCGGGTGCGACGGTGCTCGCGCTGTCCGCCCTCACCGGGGACGGCGTCGGTGAACTCCGTGAGGTGCTCGGCCAGTTCACGCGCGAGCGAGGAGCCGCGGCGCGGCGCATCGAGGCGGACCTGGACGCGGCGGCGGCGCAGCTGCGGCCGGTGTACGCCTCCGGGGCGGGGGCCGCGTCCGCGCGGGGCGCGCTCGGGCTCAGCGAGGAGGCGCGCGAGGAGTTCTCCGACCGGCTCGCGGAGGCGGTGGGCGCCGCCGCGGCCGGGCAGGCCGCCGAGCGTGCCTGGCGCAGGCACGCGGGCAGGGCGTGCTCCGCGCCCTGGCTGCGGCTGTGGCGGTGGTACGAGGCGCAGCGCTCCCCGTACACCACGGGCAGGCACGTCCTGCGGCCCCCCGCGGACGAGGAGTCGACGGCCCGCGCGCGCGTGGAGCACGCCGTGCGCACCGTGGCCGACGCGGCGGCGACCGGGCTGCCCACGCCCTGGGGGCAGGCTGTGCGGGAGTCGGCCGCGCGCGGCGCGCAGGGGCTGCCCGAGGCCCTCGACGAGCTGGCCCTGCGGGCGGCGCTGCCGGACGGGCGGCCGCCGCGGCCCGGGTGGTGGCCGGCGGCGGTCCTGGCGCAGGCCGCGATGACGCTGCTTCAGGTCGTGGGCGGGCTGTGGCTGGTGGGGCAGATCGTCGGCGTCGCGGAGCCGAACCTGGGGGTGCCGGTGCTGCTGATGGCCATGGGCATCGTCGGCGGGCCGTGCGTGGAGTGGGCCAGCGGGATGGCGGCGCGCGGGCCGGCGCGGCGGCACGGGTACGAGGCCGAGCGGCGGTTGCGGGAGGCGGCCGCGGGGTGCGGGCGGGCGCGGGTGCTCGATCCGGTGGCGGCGGAGTTGCTGCGGTACCGGGAGGTTCGGGAGCAGTACGTGCGGGTGGCTCGGCGGGCGTGAGGGGGGGCGGCGCTGGGACTCCGGCGGGCCGGGGGAAGCGGAACGGCGCCGTCGGGTGAGGGAGTTGTCCACAACTGGCCGGTAGAGCACAGGGCTCAGCGGGGCCCGGCCCGGCGGGTGCAGTCTGAGATCGCAGCCGCCGCGGAGCCGATGCGAGAAACGCGAAGGCGGACGTGAGCGGCTGCGGACACAGACGCGGCCGTGCGGGACGGGCCCGCACGCGTGTGGACGAGGGAGGGGTCGGCATGAACGACACGATGGTGACGGTGGTGGGGAACGTGGCGACGACGCCGGTGTTCCGGGAGCTGCCGTCCGGACCGGTGACACGCTTTCGGATCGCGGTGACGGCGCGGCACTTCGACCGCACGCGCAACGTATGGGCGGACGGCCACACCAACTTCTTCACGGTGTGGGCCTGGCGGCAGCTCGGCGTCAACACCCAGGGTTCGCTGGCGGTGGGGGAACCGGTCATCGTGCAGGGCAGGTTGAGGGTGCGGGACGAGGAGCGGGGCGGGCAGCACTGGCGGTCGGTGGACATCGACGCCTACGCGATCGGACACGACCTCGCGCGCGGAACATCGGCGTTCCGGCGCTCGGGCAGGACGATGGACTCCGCCGCGAAGGAGCGAAGTCCCGTGCGGGGGACGGCGGATGAGCCTGAGTTCGAACTCCCCGCGCAGCCCCAGCCCCAGCCGCAGTCGCCGTCCCAGTCGCAGCCTCAGGCATCGGAGCCCGAGCTGGAGATCGAGTCGGCGACCGAGGCGGCGACGGAGCTCGAGCTGGACGCGGCTGCGGTCGGGTGACGCCGGAGGGCGGGTGGACACCCGCCCGGCACCCGAAGCGGAACCATGGATTTGTCGATATGCCCAGCTCAGAAGGGGCGTTGTCGATAACAATTCCGATTCGGATCGGTTATCAGACGGCACTACCGGGAATCGCGATGCGCCACGTCCCTAGGATTCCGGGCGTGGCTCCGTGGGGCGGTTGTGACCTGGACGGGGCGATCGGCAGGTGACTCTGCTCGGTTGAATCTGCTGGCGGGACCAGTCCCCCCATGTGAATGGGTTCCGCCCGGAGGGGATTTCTGTGTTTTCTGCGTTGTCAGGGTGTCCGTCGGCCAAGGCGTTCGTGACGTCGTCGTCCCTGCGGAGCCGGAGCCGGGGTGCCGCCCGCCTCGCCGCGGTGGCGGTCGCGGCCGGGCTCGCCGTGGCGGGCGCGACGGTCACCGCGACCGCGGCCACGGCGGTGGACACCCCCCAGCACCGAGGCGGGGCGAGCGCGACGCTCGGCGGCCTGAAGACGTACGGCCAGGCGGTCATCCGTGAGGACGGCGGCAGCCAGAAGATACCCGCGGGCCTCTTCGAGATGGCCGTGGACAACGGCGGCACCCTGCAGACGTACTGCGTCGACATCCACAACCCCACGCAGAAGGACGCGAAGTACCAGGAGACCCCCTGGAGCGGCACGTCCCTGAACGGCAACGCCCGGGCGGGCAAGATCCGCTGGATCCTGCAGCACTCCTACCCCCGGGTGAACAACCTCGCCGAGCTGGCGAGGAAGGCGGGCGCGGACTCGCTCACCGAGGAGTCGGCCGCGGCCGGCACACAGGTGGCGATATGGCGCTACTCGGACAAGGCCAAGGTGGAGGCCGTCGATCCGCGGGCCGAGAAGCTCGCGGACTATCTGCAGCGCAGCGCGCGCAACAGCCCGGAGCCGAAGGCGTCGCTGACACTGGAGCCGCCGGCCGTCTCGGGGCACGCCGGGAAGCGACTGGGCCCGGTGACCGTGCGGACCGACGCGGAGAGCGTGACCGTCACGCCGCCCGCGGACTCGGCGAGCGGCGTGAAGGTCGTCGGCAAGGACGGCAAGCGGATCAAGTCCGCGGGCGACGGCAGCCGGCTGTACTTCGACGTGCCGAAGGGCACACCGGACGGCACGGCCTCGCTGGAGGTGCAGGCGTCGACGACCGTGCCGGTCGGGCGGGCCTTCACCTCCGAGACCCGCAGCCAGACGCAGATACTCGCGGGCTCCAGCGAGTCGACGGTCTCGGCCGCGGCGACGGCGCACTGGGCGGCGAAGGGCGCGATACCCGCGCTGTCCGCGGAGAAGAACTGCGCCAAGGGCGGCGTGGACATCACCGCGAGCAACAAGGGGGACGCGGCGTTCACCTTCAGCCTGATGGGCTTCAAGCACACCATCAAGGCCGGTGAGGCGCGGACGGTGACGATACCGCTGCAGGAGGACCAGCCCTACGACTTCACGATCGTGGGGCCGGGCGGATTCGAGAAGCGGTTCAAGGGAGTGCTCGACTGCAAGATCGAGGGCAGCGCGGTCGCCGTCGGCGGCAAGACGCAGCCCGCGCCGGAGCCGAGCCCCGCGTCGGCGGGCGGCACGTCCGACGGCGGCGACCTCGCGGAAACCGGCGGCTCGAACGCGACACCCTTGATAGCGGGCATCGCGATCGCCCTGGTCGTGGTGGGCGGCGGCGCGGTCTTCCTGCTGCGCAAGAAGAAGAATCCTGCGGGCCCCGCGGAGGCGACCTCGTCCGAGGAGTGAGCGGAACGTGATCACCTGGTCACCGCCCGGGACGCCCGGGCGGTGGCCGGGACGGGGAGGTCAGCCCTCAGCCCTGTTGCAGCGCCGCAAGGCCCTTCTGCAGGTCTTCGCTGTTCATCACCGGCTGGATCTCGATCTTCGCGCCGAGTCCCTCGAAGAACGGCTCCGCGATCGTGGGCAGCTGTGAACTGTCCTGCATGTCGAAGACAAAGGTGCAGCACCGCCCGCCCTTGCTGGGGCCGAAGTAGGCCGCCTCGGGCTTGAGCCGTTCCGTCAGCGACTGCACGATTTTCGACAGTGTGCCGTTCTTGAGTGCCTCATTCGAGATCTGGGTGTCCAGATGAGCTCTCAGCATGACCCTCATCGCACGCGTTCCTTCCGTCCACCACGACCGGCGCGGTCCCGTCCGCGCTCGCTGAGACCCGGTGACGTCCCGCTCAGCCTCTCCTCGGGTGATCAGGGCAGCAACATCTCGCCCTCCGTCCGTGTCGCCCTGGGCCGCGTGCGGCCGCTCGGCGAGGTGAGCAGGTCACGGCCCCGGGCAGTACTGGTTTCCTCCGGGGGGTGGCTGTCAGGCAAGATGGGGTGTATCTGCCCACACACTGAATGCCGGACGGTTTCTCTTGGCTGAGTTCATCTACACCATGCGCAAGACGCGCAAGGCGCACGGCGACAAGGTGATCCTCGACGACGTCACCTTGAACTTCCTGCCCGGCGCGAAGATCGGTGTCGTGGGTCCGAACGGCGCCGGCAAGTCCACGGTGCTCAAGATCATGGCAGGGCTCGAGCAGCCGTCGAACGGTGACGCGTTCCTGTCGCCGGGCTACACGGTCGGCATGCTCCTGCAGGAGCCGCCGCTCGACGAGTCCAAGACCGTCCTGGAGAACGTCCAGGACGGCGCGGCCGAGATCATGGGCAAGCTCAGGCGGTTCAACGAGGTCGCCGAGCTGATGGCGACCGACTACTCGGACGCGCTCATGGAGGAGATGGGCAAGCTCCAGGAGGACCTCGACCACGCCAACGCGTGGGACCTGGACACCCAGCTCGAGCAGGCCATGGACGCGCTCGGCTGCCCGCCCGGCGACTGGCCGGTCACCAACCTCTCCGGTGGTGAGCGCCGCCGCGTCGCGCTGTGCAAGCTGCTGCTCGAGGCGCCCGACCTGCTGCTGCTCGACGAGCCCACCAACCACCTGGACGCCGAGTCCGTGCAGTGGCTGGAGCAGCACCTCGCGAAGTACCCCGGCACCGTCGTCGCCGTCACCCACGACCGGTACTTCCTGGACAACGTCGCCGAGTGGATCCTCGAGCTGGACCGCGGCCGCGCGCACCCGTACGAGGGCAACTACTCGACGTACCTGGACAAGAAGGCGGCCCGCCTGAAGGTCGAGGGCCAGAAGGACGCCAAGCGTGCGAAGCGTCTGAAGGAAGAGCTGGAGTGGGTCCGCTCCAACGCCAAGGGCCGGCAGGCCAAGTCCAAGGCGCGCCTCTCCCGTTACGAGGAGATGGCCGCCGAGGCGGACAAGATGCGGAAGCTGGACTTCGAGGAGATCCAGATCCCGCCGGGCCCGCGCCTGGGCAACATCGTCGTCGAGGTGGAGAACCTCTCGAAGGCGTTCGGCGACAAGGTCCTGATCGACGACCTGAGCTTCACGCTGCCGCGCAACGGCATCGTCGGCATCATCGGTCCGAACGGCGCAGGCAAGACCACGCTGTTCAAGATGATCCAGGGCCTGGAGACGGCGGACTCGGGCTCCATCAAGGTCGGCGACACCGTCAAGATCTCCTACGTCGACCAGACCCGCGCGAACATCGACGCGAAGAAGTCGCTGTGGGCCGTGGTGTCGGACGAGCTGGACTACATCAACGTGGGCCAGGTCGAGATGCCGTCGCGCGCGTATGTGTCGGCGTTCGGGTTCAAGGGCCCGGACCAGCAGAAGCCGGCGGGCGTGCTCTCCGGCGGTGAGCGCAACCGGCTGAACCTGGCGCTGACCCTCAAGCAGGGCGGCAACCTGCTGCTCCTCGACGAGCCGACCAACGACCTCGACGTCGAGACCCTGTCGTCGCTGGAGAACGCGCTCCTGGAGTTCCCGGGCTGCGCCGTCGTGGTCTCCCACGACCGCTGGTTCCTGGACCGGATCGCCACGCACATCCTCGCGTACGAGGGCGAGTCCAAGTGGTTCTGGTTCGAGGGCAACTTCGAGGCGTACGAGAAGAACAAGGTCGAGCGGCTCGGCCCGGACGCGGCCCGGCCGCACCGCGCCACCTACAAGAAGCTCACCCGGGGCTGACATGGCGCGCCACATCTACGAATGCCCGCTGCGGTGGTCGGACATGGATGCCTTCGGGCACGTCAACAACGCCGTCTTCCTGCGGTATTTGGAAGAGGCGCGGATCGACTTCATGTTCCGGCTCTCGGCCGAGGACGACGGGCCGTCGTTCTCGGGCGGGTCCGTGGTGGCGCGCCACGAGATCGACTATCTGCGGCCGTTGGTGCACCGGCACAAGCCGGTGACCATCGAGTCGTGGGTGACGAAGATCGGTGCCGCCTCGCTGACGATCTCGTACGAGATAAAGGAGCCCGAGGACGGCGGGCAGGTGTATGTGCGGGCGGCGACGATCGTCGTGCCGTTCGACCTGCGGGCCCAGCGGCCGCGCCGGATCACCGCCGAGGAGCGGGCCGTCCTGGAGGAGTATCGCGACGAGGACGTGGCGAGTGCCGGTGCCGGTGCCGGTGCCGGTGCCGCGAGCGTCGGGGGCACGGGCGGTGCGGGGGCGCTCGTCGCATGACCGTGCGACTGCACTTCGCCGATGCCGGGGAGGCGGCGGATCTCGCCGCCTTCCTGGCCCGGCTGATCCACTACGACAAGGCGGCCGCGGTGCGGTTGCAGGCCGCGGGGGAGACCCTGGCGGTGTTCGGGCGGCCGCCGTCGTTCGAGGTGATCGCGATTCGTACGGCGCGGCTTGCCAAGCCGTACGAGAACGGGCTCGACACGTCGCTGGACGTGACCGTGTCCGCCGGTGAGTTGCTGGAGGCCGTGGGGGAGTCGGCCGACGCCGTGGAGACGGCGGGGACGGTGGTCGTGCCCGCGGCGGTCACGGGGCCGCCCTGGGCCGGGGTGCTGCCGCCCCGGGGTGGGTGGCGGCAGGTTCCCGGGTTGCCGTCGATGAGTGAGGTGCGGGACCTGGTGCAGGGGGCTGTCGCCGAATTCCGGTCCCGGGTCGAGGAGTTGGCGCCTGAGCTGCGGGTTCGGGCCGAGCTTGATCGGGTGGGGCGGGAGATCTGGTCCCGGGTGGTGCCCGGGACTGAGCTGCCCGTGCGTGCCGCTCATGCTGCGCAGGCCTTGGGGTTTCTGCGGGGCGAGGCGTTGGACTTGCTGTCGGCTGGGCCCTGGCTGCGGTTGCGTACGCCTTACGGGTCTGTTGCCTTGCGGCGGGCGGGGGCTGGGCCGCTTACCGTTACGCCGACCTGACGGCTGGCGTCGGCCTGGGCTGTGCCCACCCGTTCCGCCGTGCGGAACGCCTGCCCACAGCGGGAAGCGTAATAGTGCTGACGGCCGTGACGGCTCAGCCTGGGGTGTTGACCATTGAGGCTGCTGCGTAGGTCAGGTAGTTCCAGAGGGTGCGTTCGTGTTCCTCGGGGAGGTTCAGGGCGTCGACTGCTGTGCGCATGTGCTTGAGCCAGGCGTCGTGGGCCTCCCTGTTGACCGTGAAGGGGGCGTGGCGCATGCGCAGGCGGGGGTGGCCGCGGTTGTCGCTGTAGGTGCGGGGGCCGCCCCAGTACTGCATCAGGAACAGGGCGAGTCGCTCCTCGGCCGGGCCCAGGTCCTCCTCCGGATACATCGGCCGGAGCAGCGGGTCCTGTGCGACTTCTTGGTAGAAGAGGTGCACCAGGCGCCTGAAGGTCTCCTCGCCGCCGACCTGTTCGTAGAAGGTCTGCTCCTGAAGCGTGCCGCGCGGGATCTCATTCACTCCTCCATGGTCTCAGACGCGACGGACGAGGACGGAAGGCTTAGGACCACTCGCATCGGGCGGCCCGGGGCAGCAGAGTGGGGGTATGGGTGCGCATGCTCCGCTCGCCGAGGAACCCGAAGGACCCGGGGGCCCCGTGGGACCCGACCCCGTGCAGGCCGTCGAGGCACGGCTCGCGCTGGTGCGGGAGATCGAGGCCAGCGGTGCCTGGGACGACGATCCGGCCTGGCGGGAGGCGTTCCAGGAGGTGCCGCGGCACCTCTTCGTGCCGTACTACTACGTGGCCACGGGCGTCGGGTACGAGCGGCTGTGGGGCGAGGACCCGGATCCGGTGCGGCGGGCGCGGTGGCTGCGCGGGGCGTACGCGGACGCGCCGCTGGCCACGCGGGTACGGGACGGGGAGCTGGTCTCCTCCAGCAGCCAGCCCTCGCTGATGGCCAAGATGCTGGTGGAGCTGCACGTCGGTGACGGTGCGGAGCACGACGTACTGGAGATCGGCGCCGGTACGGGGTACAACGCGGCGCTGCTCGCGCATCGGCTCGGGGACGAGCACGTCACGACCGTCGATCTGGACCCCGAGATCACGGAGTCCGCGCGGCGGCATCTGGCGGCTGCCGGATACCGGCCGGCCGTCGTGACCGGTGACGGCGCCGCGGGCTGTCCGCAGCGGGCGCCCTTCGACCGGATCATCGCGACCTGCACGCTCCACTCGGTGCCGCGGGCCTGGCTCGCGCAGTGCCGCCCGGGCGCGCGGGTGCTCGCGCCGCTCGCGACGGGGCTCATCGCGCTGCGGGTGGCGGACGCCGAGCACGCGGAGGGGCGGTTCCTGCACACGCCCGCGTACTTCGTGCCGCTGCGCGGCGGGACCGGGCGCCTCGCGGCGCACGAGCAGCACATCGGCGGGCTGCCGCGCCGGGCGCTGCAGAACGAGCTGTTCCGCTTCCTGCTCGAACTGACCGCGGGGAGCCTCGACCCGCACGAGGCGTTGGCGCTGTGGCAGCGGGAGGGGCGGCCGGTGCGGGAGCGGTTCGGGGTCACGGTCAGCGGGGAGTACGCGTGGGCGTGGCTGGACGACCCCGAAGGGCCGTACGCCTGGCCGCTGTGACGGCGAGGGGTACGGCCCTTCGGGTACTGCCGCGTCCGGTGGGGGCGCGGGTCAGTCGCGGGTCAGTCGCGGCGGATGGTGATCGTCGTCCAGGCGCCGACGTGCACTTGGTCGCCGTCCTGGAGCGGTATCGGGACGAAGGGCTGGATGGGCTCCTCGCCGCCGTTGACGGTGGTGCCGTTGGTCGAGTTCTGGTCGACGACCGCCCAGCCGCCGTCCGGCTGCTGGACCAGGACCGCGTGCTGGTGCGATACGCCCGGGTCCTCCGGCGGCACCGACAGGTCGATGTCGGGGGTGTCGCCGGTGGAGTGGCGGCGGCGGCCGATCGTGATCTGGTTGCCGACGAGCGGACGCTGCTGCTCCGGGGAGTACGCGGGCAGGTTCAGGCCCGTGGCCTCCGGGCCGCTGCGCTGCATCATCGCCATGAAGTAGTCACGGTCGGGGCCGATGGTCGCGGTCCAGGACGCGGGGCCCTGCGGCTGCGGCGGCCCAGGCTGTTGGCCGGGGCCGGGGTAGCCCTGCTGGGGCTGCTGGTCCGGGCCGCCGCCCGGACCACCGGGACCTCCCGGACCGCCCTGGCCGGGGGCGCCGGACGACGGGGGCGAGAGGACCCAGTCGTCACCGCCGCCGCCGAAGGACGGCGCGGACGGGCCGCCGGGTCCGCCGGGTCCGCCCGGGCCGGGCGGGGGCGGGCCCTGGGGCGCGCCGGTCTCCTGCGGGAACGCGGGCGGCGCGGGCGGACCCTGCTGCTGGAACGCCTGCGGGGCGCCGGGCGGGTTCGGGCCGGGCGGGGGCGGGGTGCCGCCGTTGCCGGTGCCGAACGGGGGGATCGGCTCGGCGGGACGGTTCATCTGCGAGGGCCGGGAGCCTTGGTAGTCGAACGGGTCCTGGCCGGGGCCGGGGGCCGGTCGGCCGCCGGGCGACGTGGTGCCGGGGCCGCCCGGGCCGCCGGGACCACCATGTGCACCCGGGCCGCCCGGACCACCGGGACCGCCAGGGCCACCGGGCGCGCCGGGGCCGGGCGGGGGAGGGGGCGGGCCCTGCTGGAACTGCTGGGCGGGGTTGGGGGAGCCGGGGCCACCCGGGCCGGGTCCGCCGGGACCGTGCCCGCCAGGGCCGCCGGGGCCAGGCCCGCCCGGCCCACCGGGACCGCCGGGACCAGGCCCACCTGGGCCAGGACCGCCAGGCCCACCGGGACCGTGGCCACCGAAGTCGGGACCGCCAGGCCCACCAGGGCCAGGACCGCCAGGCCCACCGGGACCGTGGCCACCGAAGTCGGGACCGCCAGGCCCACCAGGGCCAGGACCGCCAGGTCCACCGGGACCAGGCCCACCGGGACCATGGCCACCGAAGTCGGGGCCGCCAGGCCCACCGGGCCCGCCAGGACCCGGACCAGGCCCACCCGGACCACCGTGCCCACCGAAGGCAGGCCCACCGAAGGGCCCACCCGGGCCATCAGCACCGGGCCCACCGGGGCCGCCAGGTCCACCGGGGCCAGGTCCACCGGGGCCAGGTCCACCGGGGCCAGGTCCACCGGGGCCAGGTCCACCGGGGCCAGGCCCACCCAGACCGCCAGGCCCGCCGGGCCCAGGCATCCCCGGACCACCGGGCCGCCCGCCCGTAGGCAGCGGCGGATTGGGCGCCGCGGGCGTGTACGACGTGGCCGTACCGGTGAGGAAGTTCCACCGGCACTCCTCGCAGAAGGGCGCGTTGGCCTCGCGGGGCGTGCGGCACTGCGGGCAGAGCTCGGGCTCGGGCCCGAGGTCCGGCACGGCGGAGAGGTGCGGGCGGCCGTGCTGACCGGGCCCGCCCTGCTGACCAGGACCACCGGGACCGCCAGGGCCAGGACCACCGGGACCGCCGTGACCAGGACCACCGGGACCGGGGCCACCAGGCCCGCCTGGACCACCGGGGCCGCCCGGACCAGGACCGCCAGGGTGACCGGGACCACCGTGCTGACCGGGACCACCGTGCTGACCGGGACCGCCAGGCTGGCCGGGACCGCCAGGCTGACCCGGGGCCGGCGGATAGCCGTATCCGGCGGCGGGAGGCGGCGGGGGAGGCGGCGGCGGTACGGCACCAGCCATGCGGTGACCGCAGACCTCGCACCAGTCGTCGGAACCCGACTGGTGTCCGTTCGGGCAGGTCGGCATGTCGGCGCTTCCCCCTCTCCTTCTCCGGCCCGAGGGCCGTGTGCACTGGCTTTTCCGGTACTGGCAACGCGTACGCGTACTACTTCTTCACGCGGACCGTCTTCGTCGAGCGCGTCTCGAGTGTCATCTCGTCGGCCTCGGCGACCCGCGCCTTCAATCGAACAGTACCTGTCGTGGCGTCCACGACGTCCACCACCTTGGAAAGGAGCTTGGCGGTGTCCTCGTTGCCGGAGGCGCTGGCGAGCTGAACGGCCCGGCCCAGCTTGGCCGTTGCGCCGTCGTAGTCGCCCGATTTGCGGGCGTCCAGGCCCTGCTGGATGACCTGGGCCAGCTCCGCCTGGCCGGTGTAGTGCGCGACCTGCGGATTGATGGAGGTGGAGGCCGCCATGTCGTCCGTCCAGACCGCCCTGACCAGGCCCTGGGACAGGGTCTGTACGGTGCCGTCGGCGCCGGGCACGACCAGCGAGACCCGGGCCGCGAGCATCTCCTGGCCGAGTTCGGCGCCGGGCACGCGGACGCAGATGTGGTAGTCGCGGGACTCGTCGCCCCAGGAGCCGGTGGGGTAGTCGCCCGCGCGGGGCCCCGCCTCCGTACGGCGGTCGGTCAACTCCTCGACCGTGGGCGCCACTTGCTTCACGAACATGATCTCCACGCCCATGGGCGTCCACAGCCGCAGGCTGACGTCGGCGACTTCCTTGCCCATCGCGGACTCCATCATCTGCGTGAAGTCGGCGGCGAGGCCGGCCGGGTCGGCGACGATGTCGGCGGTGCCGAGGAGCGCCGAGGCGATGCCTGTGACCTCTTTCACTTCCCAGTCGGTGCCGACGCCGCGGGCGTCGCAGGTGAAGCGGCCCGCGCAGGCGTCGAGGGAGGCGCGCAGGTCCTCCGGTGACTCGTGTTCGTTGCGGCCGTCGGTGAGCAGGATGCCGTGCCTGATGGATACGTCGGCGGAGGCGAGGAGGCGGTCGGCGAGGCGCAGCCAGGTGCCGATGGCGGTGCCGCCGCCGGCGCTGAGCTTGCGCAGCGCCTCCTTGGCCTGGGCGCGGGTCTGCGGTCCGGCGACGGCGAGGCGGCCGCCGCCGGGGTAGACCTCCTTGGCGACGTGGGTGCCGCCGACGACCGCGAAGCGGACGCCGTCGCGCAGGGCGTCGATCGCGGCGGCGGTGGCGTCGCGGGCGCCGCGCATCTTCGTCGGCGGATAGTCCATGGAGCCCGAGCAGTCGACCATGATCGCGACCGCGGCGTCCGGGCCCTGGCCCGCCGAGTACAGATGGGGCGCGCCGACCGCGGAGCCGATGGTGCCGCCGCCGGTCGAGGTCACGGTGGCGATCGCGTTGACCTCGCGGCCGCCCTCGGGCAGATACTCGTTCTGGTACACGTCGACCGTGAACTGTGGCACGTTCGACTTCGAGAAAATGGCCATGGAACTGCTCCCCCCTAGGACTACTTCCCACAGGCCTCTCGGGACTTCTTCCCGTCGGCCGCGCGCCCGCCACGCGGGGCCCGGCCCGCCCGCGCTAGGCCGATCCTGCCCCTTGCGGCGTGGCCGGGAACGGCAGGACCGCCACTGTTACGTTGTCGTGGCCCCCGCCGTCGAGCGCGTGGCCGACGAGGACCTGGGCGCTGTGCAACGGGCGCAGGGCGGCGTCGGCGGGCACGGCGCGGGCCATGTCCTCGGCCGCCTCCGCGTAGTTCCACAGGCCGTCCGTGCACACCACCACTACACCCGGGCGGTCCGGCTTGAAGGAAGCGGTGTGCGGCTCCAGTTCGTAGGCGTCGGCGCCGAGCCAGCCCGTGATGGCGTGCGCCCGCTCGTCGGCGTACGCCTCGGCCTCGTTCATGAGGCCCGCGGCGACCATCTGGGCGGCCCAGGAGTCGTCCTCGGTGAGGCGGGCGGTGGGGCCGGTGCGGTCGACCGGGATCCAGTAGGCGCGGCTGTCGCCGACCCAGCCGACGACGAGCAGTCCGCCGGCGACGACGGCGCCGACGAGGGTGCAGGCGGGGGCGTTCTGGTGCGGGCTGTGCTCGCGGGCCGAAGTGGGCTCGGCGGCGAGCGAGTTGACGGCCTCCGCGGCGGCGACGATCGCGTCGTGCATGGCCTGCTGCGGGTGGGTGCCGCGCGGCAGGGCGGCCTGGAGCGCGGCGTCGGCGGCGCGCGAGGCCGCCATGGAGGCCTCGTCGGGCCGGGTCGCCGAGGAGACGCCGTCGCAGACGATGGCGACGGTGGCGGGGGAGCCGTCGGGCAGCGCGGCCGAGGAGATCGCGAAGGCGTCCTCGTTGCGGTGGTGCCGCAGGCCGCGGTCGCTGACGGCGGCGACGGCCGCCGGTCCCTCCAACTCCTGCTCCATGTGGTCCCGCTCGCGCGGCTGGGCGTGCCCGCAGTTCTCGCAGTAGCCGTCCGGGGCGACGTGGCCGGCGCGGCAGGCGACGCAGAGCTTGGTGCCGGCGGGCGGCGTCGGCGCTTGCGTCGGCGCGAGTTCGGGGGAGCCGGTGCCCGTACGCGGGTCGGCGGGCTGCTGTGCGGCCGGGGGCTCGGGGGCGGGCAGCGGGTACTCGTCCGGCTCCGGGGAGCCGCCGGGCGCCGTGAGTTCGGTGCCGGAGGAGTCGGTGCCGGGCAGGTCGGTGGGGCGGTGGGTCGGGGCCGGCGTGTCGGTGCTGTCGACCTCGGGGGCGACAGGCCACTGGGCCGGAGCCGGAGCCGGAGCCGCTTCCGGGGGCGGCGGCGGGGCGGCGGGAGCAGGACCGGGAGGCATGCCGTTGATCGCGAGGGTGGGGCGGTCGGACGGTGGGGCCGGGACCGCCGAGAGGTCGTAGCCGCACGCGCCGCAGAACAAGTCGCCCGACTCCAGGGGCTCCTCGCAGCTCGGGCACGTCGACAGGGCCGCCGGTTGGTGCATCTGGGACATCTTCACACCCACGTCCGAGGGCGGAAACGGTTGGCCCGTTCCACCAGTTCGATCCTTTCCTGGCCACCCTGTGCGAGCCGGGCAAGGGTTCGGTACGAACGTTCAAGACCGAACCGGAGACCGCGCTCGTCCAGCTCGCTGCCGAGCAGGACCGTCCCCGTACGACCGTCGCCGGCGGCGGCCGGCGGCGCGGAGGCGTGGCCGGAGTGGCTACCGGAGAGTACCCAGTCGAGCGCCGTACCGAGGACTTCGGTCGAGAGCCGCTCTCTGCGCACCGCGTCGAGGCCGAAGCCCGCGAGCGCCTCGACCTGCCCGGCGGCGGCCGTCAGGTCGTCCAGGAACGGGGCGTCGGGCTCGGCCGTCGTGTCGAACGTCATACGTTGCCGCAGCCGCGCCCGCACCGCGGCGACGCGGGCCGCCGTGTAGTGGATCGACGACTCCGGCACGGACTCCAGGGTGCGCACCGCGCCGCTCCGGTCGCCCGCCGCGAGCTGCACCCGGGCGAGCCCGAACGCCGCGCTGACATAGCCCGGGTCGGTCGTCCACACCAGGCGGTAGTACTCCGCGGCGTTGTCCAACTGGCCGAGCACCTCCGCGCAGACGCCGAGGGCGAGCTTGGGCGCGGGCTCGCCCGGGAACGCGTCGTACACCGCGTCGAAGGAGAGCGCCGCGATCTCGTGGTCGCCGGTGGTGAGGGAGGCGACGCCGCGGTACCAGATCACCCGCCAGTCGTCGGGGTGGTCTATCTCCAGGGACTCCAGCGCCTTGCCCGCGGAGACCGGCTCGCCCATGGTGAGGCGGGCGCGCAGCTCGCGCAGGCGCAGTTCGGGGGAGACCGCGGGCGCCGCCCCGAGCGCGGCGATCAGTTCGCTGCCCGCGGAGTCCACGAGCCCGGCGAGGAAGCCCGCGTTGGGGTCCCCGGGGTCGACCCGCGGCACGGGCAGGGCGAGCGCCGCCACGGGGGCGTCCAGCGGACGCACCATGGACGAGGACGACGCCCCGTTCTCCCCGGCCCCGCCGAGCGCACTTCCCCCGGCCCCGCCCGCCAGAGCCCCAGCACCTCCGCCCCCCGACTCCCCGCCGCCTCCGGCGCCCAACTCCCCGGCGCCTCCGCCGCCTACGGCGCCCGGATCCGGATCCGGCTCCACGAGACCGAGCCCCAGCCGCTGCCCGATCCCGGGCCCGATCTCCCGCGCCCCGAGCGCCGACACCTCCCCCACCAGCTCCGCGAACAACTCCGTGTCCGTGACCTTCACTTCGGGCCCGAACAGCGTCGAGAGGGCGGGCCGCGGCCGCCCGCTCTGCACCGCCACGACCTCCCGCAGCACGCCGGTCAGCTGCTCGGCCATCTCCTGGGCGGAGCCGAACCGCCGCGCGGGATCAGGGTCCGTGGCGCGCACGAGGAGCCGGTAGAACGACTCGTACGTACGGAAGACCTCGATGTGGTCGGGGTCGGGCAGGGAGTCCACGAAGACGTTCGTGTAGCCCTGGAAGTCGAACGTCAGCACCGCCAGCGTGCGCGCCACCGTGTAGAGGTCCGAGGCCACGGAAGGACCCACCTCCGCGACCTCCGGCGCCTGGTAGCCCACCGTGCCGTAGATCGCCGACTCGTCGTCGTCCATCCGGCGGACCGCGCCCATGTCGATGAGCTTGAGCTGGTCCTCGGTCTGGATGGCGTTGTCGACCTTGAAGTCGCAGTACAGCAGGTTGCGGCTGTGCAGATGACCGAGGGCCTCCAGGGCCTCGATGCCGTACGCGCAGGCCTGCTCGACGGGCAGCGGGTCGCGCTTGCCGGTGGGCGTGCGGCGGCCGTTGGCGATCTCCTTGAGGGACTTGCCGCCGACGTACTCCATGACGATGTAGCCGTCCATGGAGCCGGTGCGCTGGTCCAGGTGCTCGACGAAGTTGTAGATGCGGACGATGTTGGCGTGCTCGATCTCGGCGAGGAAGCGGCGCTCGGAGATCGCGGCGGCCATCGCGTCCTGGTCGCCGGTGTCGAGCAGGCCCTTGAGGACCACCCAGCGGTCGGACACCGCGCGGTCCACGGCGAGATACACCCAGCCGAGCCCGCCGTGCGCGAGACAGCCCACGACCTCGTACTGGCCGTGCACGATGTCGCCGGGGTCGAGCTTCGGCACGAACGAGTACGGGTGGCCGCACTTGGTGCAGAAACCCTCCGTACGGCCCGGACGCGAGCCGCGCGCGCGGCCCACCGGCGCACCGCAGTCGGAGCGCGAGCAGAACCGCTTCCTCTCGGGCACCTCGGGCTTCTCCTGCACCGCGTCGCGCGGGTCGGGGCGCGGCACCTGCGGCACCGACACCAGGCCGACGCCGAGCCTGCCGCGGGCCGACGAGGCCGCCGACGAGCCCGAGCTGCGCACCGACACCGACCGCGCCGACGTGCCCTGGGACAGGGAGCGCGAGAGCCGCCCCGAGACCGAGCGGCGCGACGACGCGGACCGCGAGGAGCGGGTGCTCCCGCGGGTGCCGGTGCTCGACGAGCCGCGCGAGCCGCGCGAGCCCCGGCCGCTGCGTCCGCTGCGGCCGCCGACCGTGATGCCCGTCGCCGGGGAGCCCACCATGCCGTTCGCCGAGACGACCGGGGCGAGACCGCAGGTGTCGCAGTACAGCTCGCCGCCGCCCACGTCCTCGTACGAACCCGTGCACTTGGGCCGCTGACACGGCTGCTGTCCGCTCGTCTGCTCACTCATGCTTCCCCCCTCCGGTCGGTGGGCTGCCCGCCCTGCTGCGGGACCCTGGGCGCCAGCGCGTCGGCCGCCGCCCGCTGGTAGCGGAGCACCGCCTCCTCGGCGACGCGCAGGTCGCAGGGCGCGCTCCAGAGCATGCGGCGCGCCGCGTCGTACCGCTCGATGAGGAACGGGTCCTCCGCGAGGCCGTGCCGGGCCACCTTCGCCTTGTACGCGTCGAGGCGGCCGCGCAGCTCCGCGCGGACCGCGAGCGGCGCGGTGACCGCCGTCAACGACTCGCGGGCGCGCAGCAGTTCGTCCTCGGCCTTCTCCTCCAGGGACTCCAGGAGCGGGGAGAGGCGGTGCCACTGGGCGTTCCTGCGGTAGTCCGCGGCCATCGCGAGCTGCTCCTGGAGCGCCGTGGGCGGCCCGGAGACGGCGGGCACCTCGGAGGCGGCGATCTTCGCGAGGACCTCGCCGCGCGCGGAGCGCGCCTCGGCGAGCGTGCGGTCCGCGCGGGACAGCAGGTCGCGGAGCCTGCCCAGGCGCGCCTCGGCGTCCTGGCGGACCGTGAGCACGGCGTCGATCTCGCGGCGCACGTCCTCCAGGGCGCGGGCGGCCTGGTCGTAGCGGTCGGTGTGCGGGCGGCCGCCGCCGGGGGCCGAACTGCCGCGCGTGGGCAGCCAGAACGCCAGCGGGTCGGACACCACCTGCTCGCGCAGCAGGGCCAGCTCCTGCGTGATCTGCTCCAGGTCGTCGCCCGAGGGGTGCTCGCCGGGGCGGACGCCCACGGAGTGCGCGAGCTGGCGGGTGCGCTGGAGTTCGGCGGCGAGCAGGTCGATGCGGGCGGGCAGCGCGGACCACACGGCGTCGGCGGCGACGACCGTGTCCAGGGAGTGCGCGTACAGGTCGTTCATGCGCGCGACGAGCTCTTCGAGCGTGAACTCCTCGGTGAGCTTCGCGGGCCCCGTGATCGACGGCGCGGCGCCGGACGACGAGCCGCCCGCGACGGTGACGCTCCGGCCGCGCAGCAGCCGGGTCAGCTCCACGAGGTCGTCGCGGTTGGGCCAGCGCCTGCGCTCGCGCACCTCGCGGGCGGTGTTCAGGGCGCCCGCGTACGCGTCGAAGTACGTCCACAGGAGGGTGATCTGGCGCTCGGCGGCGAGCCAGCGCTCGTGCGTGGTGCCGGTGAGCTTCGCGCCTTCGAGGAGGCGGCGGCCCGCGTGGTCCTGGAGGGCGAGGAGCGACGTCTCGATCGCCTCGTGCTCGGCGTCGAGCCGCACCAGCGCACGGTCCACCTCGTCCCGGTCCATCACAGGGCCGGGGGGTCCCGCGACGCTCATCGATCACCTCTCCGCTCTGCGTTGACTTCTCAGCTCTCGAACTACGGTGTCAGTCCTTGTACTTCGGAGTCCTTCGGGCTCTTCGGGTCAGTCCTTGTACTTCGGACTCGGCGGTCCCGCCGAGTCGCCCAGGTCGTCGGCGAGCCACTCCTTGTAGGAAGCACGCCAGCCGTCCTTGTCCTTGCGGTAGTCGTCCAGTACGTCGTTGACGCGGCGCACCAGGTCGTCGGCGTCCTTCTTCATCGCCACGCCGTAGTACTCCGTGGTGAACGGCTCCTTGCCCTTCAGCTCCACCGTCGGGTCCTGTGCCGCCTGGCCCGCGGCGAGCGCGCTGTCGGTGACCACCGCGTCCACCTCGCCGAGCTGGAGCCTTACCAGGCAGTCGAGTTGGTTCGGCACCGTGGTCCTGATGTCGGCACCGAAGCTCTTCTCCTTGAGCGCCGATTCCGCGGTCGAGCCCGCGGCCGAACAGACCTTCTTGCCCTTCAGCGTCTCGTTGTACCCCGTGATGTCGGATGTCTTCGGGGCGAGGACCTGCTGGCCGGTCTCGAAGTACGCGGTGGAGAAGGCGACGTCCTTGATGCGCTCGCAGTTGATCGTCATCGTACGGACGACCATGTCGACCTGGCCGCTCTGGATCGCCGGGACGCGCTGGTTGGTGGGGATCGCGCGGAACACCACGGCGTTGCGGTCGCCGAGCAGCTTCTCGGCGATCTCGCGGGCCAGGTCGATGTCGAAGCCCTCCAGCTTGCCGACGCCCTTGTTGGGGTCGCGGTAGCCCCAGCGGTAGCTGTTCTGGTCGACGCCCACGACGAGCTTCTTGACCTTGCGCTGTTTGATCTTCTCGAGCGTCGGGCCGTCCTTGGGGGAGGGCCGCAGGCTGCGCTCCGGCGCGTCGCAGTCGTCCGCGCGCGCGGGCGCGGCCTGTACCGCCCCGCTCCCGCCGTCCGCGCCCCCCGTACCGCTGCCCTCGCCGGTGCCGCCCAGCTTCGGCAGGGCGAGCACCAGGGCCGCCGCCAGGAGACAGGCGAGGGCCATCGTGGTCACCCCGCCCCAGCCGCGCAGCACCGCGACACCGCGGCGCGTGCGTGCCGCGACGCCGTGCTGTCCGCTCTCGTCAGGTCGCGTACGCATCGTCCGCGCGCCCCCCATCACCGGTACTCCGAAAGCCTGCGGCCGATGCCGAGCACGGCGGCGGCCGCGCCGAGCACCGCGAGCACGGCGGCGCCCACCGGCAGGCCCGCCATCGCGCCCTTGCCGTCCTGGGCGGCGCTCTTGAACTCGCGCAGCTCGTGTGTGAGCGCGACGTCGAGCGCCGCGTCCACGTTGTCGAAGGACTCGCCCGTCGACCTGGTCTCGGTGCCTTCGGCGCCGATGACCGCGTCCAGCGCGCCCTCGTAGTCACCCGCGTCGTCGCTCGCGCGGGCCGACTTGTGGCGGTCCTTCCACTCGGTCACGTTCTTCGCGGCCGTCTCCAGCGGGCGCTCGCCCGAGGAGTCGTCGGCAAGACCCGCGGCCTCGTCGAGCAGCCCGCCGCCGTCCTTGCCGCCGGCGAGCCGCGTCATCTGCCGCTGGTAGGCGACGTCGAACTTGTCCTTCGTGGCGCTGCCGACGGCGACGGTCTCGGCGCCCCGGCTGACCAGCGTCAGGTTCTCGTTGCTCCGTGCCTTCAGGGAGCTGATGCGGGCGTCGTTGAGGACGTTCAGGGACTTCACGCCATTGTCGTACGACTCGTTGAGGCCGGAGCGGGCGAAGGTGTGGCCGCCCAGGAGCCACAGGAGCGCCACCGCGGCGGCCGTCGTGGCGGCGAGCAGGCCCGTGTTGAACACCCTGTTCGTACGGCGGTAGTTGCGGTGCTGGGCCCAGCCGAGGGCGGCGAGCGCGGCGACGCCGAAGCCGATCGCGAGCCAGGGGTAGGGCTTGGCGTCGGCGTAGTCGTCGTTCAGGCGCTCGTTCTCCGCCTTGTAGAGCTTCTCGGCGGCGGGGAGCATCTCGGTCTGCATCGTGTCGTTCGCGTACCGCAGATAGGCGCCGCCGAGCGGCAGGCCCTGGCGGTTGTTGGCGCGGGCGCGCTCGATGAGGGCCGTGTACTGCGGCAGGAGCTTGTTCAGCTCGCTCACGGACGCCGCCGACGAGGCGTCCGAGCCCGCGTTCGCCGCGGCCGTCGCGAGCTTCTCGCTGGCCCGGTCGATGTCCCGCTGATACCGCTCGCGGACCTTCACCGGCTCCTGGCCGCCGGCCAGGAAGCCGCTGGACGCGGCCGTGTTGGCGTCCGCCAGGGAGCGGTAGATCGCGGCGGCGTCGTTGCTCAGCGGCTGGCTGCGGTTCAGGACGCGGTCCGCGGCGTCCGCGCGGGAGGTCGTCTGCCAGGCCGTGACGGCGCCGAAGGCGAGAACCAGGGCGGCCAGGAAGGCGCCGATGGCGCGCAGCTTCCCCGGCTCGGTGGTCGCTGCCGCGCGCAGGCGGGCCACGCCCTCGGCCCACGCCGTGCTTCTCTCTGGCGTGGGCGCCTGCCGCGGTGCTCCCGTCGGTGCGGCCGCCTGGGGCGGCAGCAGCGGCGGTTGGGCCGGCGTGGGCGCGTGCGGTGGTGCCTGTGGTGGGTGTGTCACCTGACCTCGACCTCCCCCTTGGTCTTCGGACGGCCCTTCCTTCCGGGCGCAAGTATCGCTGCCGGGGCCGACATCCGCACAGGCCTTGACCTGATCTTGTGCGGATTCGTGGTCGGGGGCACCTTTGAACACGCGACGGGGATCTGTTCGGTTCCGGGGTGGGGCGGTCCCCCGCTGGTCGGCCTTCGGCCTCGTGCTCAAGCGCCGGACGGGCTGATAGTTGCCGGAGCGTGCCGACTACGTCCCGTAAGGGCTGGTCAGGGCGGGTGGGTGGGGGATATAGCCCCTCCGGCGGTTGAGGAGCGGGGGTTCGGGGGCGGAGCCCCCGTGACGGTGGGTCAGGTGCCGGGTGAGTAGTGAGTCCGCACCCGTGCGTGTACCTCCGCCGGCGCCCCCACTGCGTCCAGGCCCAGCAACACCGCGCCCAGGACCGGCCGTTCGGTCACCACGCGGGGGATGGCTTTCGGGGCCCGTTCGGACAGGCGGGTGCGGATGCCGTCGTCCAGGCGGCCGTGCCGGGCCGCGAGGACGCTGCCGCCGAGGAGGACGGGGGTCGCCTCCTCCAGCAGGCCGAGGCGGCCCAGGGCCACCGTCGACATGACGACGACCTCCTCGGCCATGCGGTCCACCAGGGAGCAGGCGACCGCGTCGCCGTCCGCCGCCGTCGCGAACAGGACGGGCGTCAGCTCGTGCTGGCGGGCGGCCTCGATGTGGCCCCGGTGCAGCGCCTCGATGAGGGCGTACATGGAGGGGAGGCCGAAGTGGGCGGGCAGGGCCGACATCAAGGCCGTGGGGCCGCCGCGGCCGTCCTCCGCGCGGGCCGCGTGCCACAGCGCCTCCTGGGCCAGGGCCCCGCCCCCGCCCCAGTCCCCGGAGATCTTGCCGATCGCCGGGAAGCGCGCGGTGCGCCCGTCCGGCAGCATGCCGACGCAGTTGATGCCCGCCCCGCACACCACCGCGACCCCGCGCGGCTCGGCGTCCTCGACGAGGCCCGCCCTGAGGACCGCGAAGGTGTCGTTGCGTACGTCGACGCTCGTGCTCCAGCCGCGACGGCGTATCGCTGCCGCCAACTCGCGCTCCTCCACCGGGAGATCGGCGTTGGCCAGGCATGCCGCGACATGGCCGACCGACGTGAGGCCCGCCTCGCCGAGCGCCCGGTCCACCGCCTCGGCGAGCACGTCCACGGCCGGTTCCACGCCGACCAGCGGGGGCTGGAATCCGCCGCCGCGGGCCGCGCCGACGACCTGTCCGTCGGCCGCGACCACCGCGACGTCGGTCTTGCTGTTGCCCGCGTCGATGGCGAGCACCGGCGCGGACGCCGAAGGGCCCGCGCCGCGGGATGCGCTCAGGCCCACGCGAGGTGCTCCCGGTTGTGTGCGACGAGCTGGTCCGTGAGCGTTTCCGCGTACTCGTACTGGCCGATCAGCGGGTGCGCGAGCAGCGCCTTGAAGACGCGGTCGCGGCCGCCGTGCAGGGCGGCGTGCAGCGCCAGGTCCTCGTACGCGGTGACGTTCGCGATCAGCCCCGAGAACAGCGGGTCCAGGGCCGGGACGGCCAGGGGCGTGGCGCCCGAGGAGTCCACCGATGCCTGCACCTCGATGACGGCGTCGTCCGGGAGGAAGGGGAGCGTGCCGTTGTTGTACGTGTTCACCACCTGGTACGGGCTGCCGCCTCCGCCGAGCAGCGACGCGGCCAGGTCGACCGCCGCCTCCGAGTAGAAGGCGCCGCCCCGCTTGGCGAGCAGTTCCGGCTTCTCGTCGAGCGCCGGATCGCCGTACATCGTCAGCAACTGCTCTTCCATCGCGGCGACTTCGGCCGCCCGGGACGGCTTGGTGCGCAGCTCCCGTACGACGGCGTCGTGCTGGTAGTAGTAGCGCAGGTAATAGGAGGGGACCACGCCGAGGCGGTCGACGATCGCCTGCGGCATGTGCAGGTCCTCGGCGATGGCCTCGCCGTGCTCGGCGAGCAGCTTCGGCAGCACGTTCTCGCCCCCGGGGCCGCCGAGGCGCGCGCCCAGCTCCCAGGTCAGGTGATTCAGACCCACGTGGTCCAGGTGCACCTGCCCCGGGTCCACGCCCAGGTGGGCGGCGAACTTCCGCTGGAAGCCGATGGCGACGTTGCACAGGCCGACGGCCTTGTGTCCGGCCTGGAGCAGGGCGCGGGTGACGATGCCGACGGGGTTGGTGAAGTCGATGATCCACGCGTTCGGGTTGGTGCGGCGGACGCGTTCGGCGATGTCGAGGACGACGGGGACCGTGCGCAGCGCCTTGGCGAGGCCGCCCGCGCCGGTCGTCTCCTGACCGACGCAGCCGCACTCCAGCGGCCACGTCTCGTCCTGCTGCCGGGCCGCCTGGCCGCCCACGCGGAGCTGGAGCAGCACCGCGTCGGCGTCGGCGACGCCCGCGTCCACGTCGGACGTGGTGACGATGCGGCCCGGGTGGCCCTGCTTGGCGAAGATGCGCCGGGCCAGGCCGCCGACCAGTTCAAGGCGGTCGGCCGCCGGGTCGACGAGGACGAGCTCCTCGATCGGCAGGGTGTCCCTCAACCGGGCGAATCCGTCGATGAGTTCGGGTGTGTAGGTCGAGCCTCCGCCGACCACTGCGAGCTTCATTTCTGAATCAGCCCTTTACTCCGGTGAGGGTGACGCCTTCGACGAAGGCCTTCTGTGCGAAGAAGAAGATGACGATGACCGGAGCCATGACCAGGAGCGTCGCCGCCATGGTCATGTTCCAGTTCACCATGTGGGCGCTCTTGAAGGATTCCAGGCCGTACGAAAGGGTCCACGCGCCCGGGTCCTGTGCCGCGTAGATCTGCGGCCCGAAGTAGTCGTTCCAGCAGTAGAAGAACTGGAAGAGGGCGATGGCGGCGATGCCGGGCTTGGCCATCGGCACGATGACGGTGAGCAGGGTCCTGAGCTCACCGCAGCCGTCGACCTTCGCCGACTCGATGTACTCCTTGGGGATCGTGAGGAGGAACTGCCGCAGCAGGAAGATCGAGTACGCGTCGCCGAACGCCATCGGGATGATCAGCGGCCACAGCGTGCCCGACAGGTGGAACTGCTGCGCCCACACCAGGTACATGGGGATCACGATGACCTGCGGCGGCAGCATCATCGTCGAGATGACGAGCAGCATCGCCGTGCGCCGGCCCCGGAAGCGGAACTTCGCGAGCGCGTACGCCACGGGGATCGCCGAGCACACCGTGAACAGGGTGCCGAGTCCCGCGTACATCAGGGAGTTGCGCCACCAGGTGAGGAAGCCGTCGGTCTCGAAGACGGCCTTGTAGTTCTCCCAGTGCCAGGAGGACGGCCACAGGTCGCCGCTCATTGCCTGCGAGTCGCTCATCACGGACGTCAGGAAGACGAACACGAAGGGCAGGATGAACAGCAGCGCCACGGCGATGGCGACGCTGTGCACGGCTATCCAGTGCAGGATGCGCCTGCGGCGGGCGCGCGCGGCGGCCGGTCCGCGCTGCTTGGCGGGGGCGGCCTTCGACGAGGAGGCGGGCGCGCTGAGTGTCGTGGAAGTCATCGGGGATCAGTCCTCCGCCGAGAGCAGGCCGGAGCGCTTGCGCATCAGCAGCAGCGTCACGGCCATGGCGATGGCGAAGAGCACGAGCGAGAGCACGCACGCCGCACCGGTGTTGAAGTTCTGGAAGCCCATCGAGTAGACGAGCTGGGGGACCGTGAGGGTCGAGTGGTCCGGATAGCCGGGCTGGATCACCGAGCCGGGACCGATGGAGACCCCGGAGGCGATCTTCCCGGCGACCAGGGCCTGCGTGTAGTACTGCATGGTCTGTACGACACCCGTGACCACGGCGAACATCACGATCGGCGTGATCGAGGGCCAGGTGACGTACCGGAACTTCGCCCAGGCGCCCGCGCCGTCCAGCTCGGCCGCCTCGTACTGCTCCTTGGGTACGTCGAGCAGCGCGGCCATGAAGATCACCATCAGGTCGCCGATGCCCCACAGGGAGAGCATCACCAGCGAGGGTTTCGCCCATGTCGGATCGTTGAACCAGGTGGGCGCGTCGATGCCGACCCTCGACAGGATCTCGTTGACCGGGCCCGTGCCCGGGTTCAGCAGGAAGACGAAGGCGACCGTCGCCGCCACCGGCGGGGCCAGGTAGGGGATGTAGAAGGCGGTGCGGAAGAAGCCGACCCCCGACTTGATCTTCGTGATGAGCAGCCCGAGCGAGAGCCCGAAGACCACCCGGAGCGCCACCATCACCACGACCAGCCACAGCGTGTTCCACAGGGCCGGGCCGAACAACGGCATCTGCTCGAACACGTACCGCCAGTTCCGCAGGCCCACGAACGTGGGCTCCTTGATCTGGTTGTAGTGCATGAACGAGAAGTAGACGGTGGCGATCAGCGGGTACGCGAAGAAGACGCTGAAGCCGATCAGCCAGGGGGAGAGGAACCCGAGCACGCGCAGTCGGCGGCGCGCGGGAGGGGACAGTCTGCGGCGCGCTGGTTTGGAGAGTGGCAGGGCCATGGCGGGGGTCCTCAGTTCTCTGCCTGGAGATTGTCGGCGTCGATCTGGCCGTCGAGCTTCTTCAGCGCCTCGCGCAGGTTCTTCTTGCCGCCGGCTTCGACGGAGTACGCGAGGTCCGCGAGCGAGACGATGTACGCGCCGCCGTTCGTGGACTGCGGGAGCGCCTGGCTGTGCTCGTTCGCCAGGATCTTGAAGAAGGTGCGGAAGCGCCTGTCGGCGTCCAGACGGGGCGACTTGAGGGCCGCGTAGGTGGACGGCACGTTGTGGATGTCGTTGGCGAAGTCCACGACCTGGTTCGTGTTCGCCGTCAGGAACCGCACCAGCTCCCAGGCGGCGTTCTGGTGCTTGCTGCTGTGCGCGATGCCGAGGACGGTGCCGGTGATGAAGCCCCGGCCGTACGTGTCGGCCTGGTCGTCGGGCACCGGCAGCGGCGCCACGCCCCAGTCGAACTTGGCCTTGGCGTCCTTCAGCATCAGGCCACGCCACTCGCCGTCGAGGTGCATGGCCAGCTTGCCGGTGAGGAAGCCGTTCTGGCTCGACATCTCGTCGCCGAAGGTGGAGCGGAACTTCTCCAGGTCGGCGTAGCCGCCCTGCGCCTTGATCAGCTCATTGGTGGTCTTGAAGAAGTCGTACGTCTTGGGCTCGTCGGCGAGCCGCGACTTGCCGTCGGCGTCGAAGTACTCCGGACCCCACTGCGCGAAGAGCCGGTCCGGGGCGTTCTGGTAGAGCCGGAAGTTCGGCATGAAGCCGACGCGCTTGTACGAGTCCTTGCCGCTGCGCACGGTCAGCTTCGCCGCGGCCTTCTTGAACTCCGACATGGTGCGCGGCGGGTGCTCGATGCCCGCCTCCTTGAAGGCGTCCTTGTTGTAGTACATGCCGAACGCGTCCGCGAGGAACGGCAGCGCGCACTGGTTGCCCTCGTAACTCGTGTAGTCGAGCAGGGTCTTGGGGAACGTCTTCTTCTTGTCGAGGCCGGTCTTCTTCATGAACGGGTCGAGGTCGACCCACATCCCGGAGTCGCAGTACTGGCCGACGTTGTTCGTGGTGAACGACGACACCACGTCGGGGGCTTCGCCGCCGCCCGCCCTGAGGGCCTGGTTGATGGTGGCGTCGGTGACGTTGCCGGTCGCCTTCACATCGATGTTCGGGTGCAGCTTCTCGAACCGCTCGATGCTCTCGTTGATCGCCTTGACTTCCCCGGGGGCCGCCCAGCCGTGCCAGAACTTCAGCGTCACGGGCTTGGTCGGATCGTCTTCGGCGCTGCCGGTGCTCGGGTTGGCACAGCCGGCCAAGAGCAGTCCGGCCGCGGTCAGGGCGGCGGGCACGCGTGTGCGTATGCGCCATCGCGGCATGGCGGACGTCCTTTGCGGGAGGCGGTGTTGGGGGAGTCGGGGTGTTCCGTATGTGGCGAGGGGCTCAGGCGGTGTCGAAGAGGGTGTCGCGGGCCTGGGTGAGGGCCGTGCGCAGGGCGCCGGTGAGGATCGGATCGCCGTCGAGCTCGCTGATGCGCAGGAGCGGGCGCGGCAGGGCGAGGCCCGTCATCTCCTCCTCGACGCGCAGGCGCAGCTCCTCGCCGCCCGCCTGCGGCACCTGGCCGGACAGGACGACGAGTTCGGGGTCGACGACGGCGACGACGGCGGCGAGGCAGGTGGCGATGTGGCGGGCCAGCTCGTCGCGCACGGCGGGGTCGGCGAGCGCGTCGGTGAGCGGCTTGCCGCCCGCGAGCTCGCGGACCACGGCGGCGGAGACGAGGCTCTCGAAGCCGCCCCGGTACGAGCCGGGCGTCCCGTCGGGGCCGCGCAGCAGCGGGGCGCCCGGCACCGGCATGTAGCCGATCTCGCCCGCGCCGCCGGTCGCGCCCCGGAGGAGCACGCCCCCGAGCACGATCGCGGCGCCCACGCCCTCGTCCAGCCAGGCGAGCACGAAATCGTCGTTGTCCTGGGCCGCGCCCTCGTACTGCTCGGCGATGGCCGCGAGGTTCACGTCGTTCTCGATGGCCACCGGGGTGCCGAGCACCTCGGCGAGTTCGGCGCGCAGGGTGCGGGAGTGCCAACCGGGCAGGTGCGGGGCGTAGCGGAGCCGGCCGTCGTGCGGGTCGATGGCGCCGGGCGTGCCGATGACGGCGCCGCGCAGGTCGTCGTGGCCGAGCCCGGCCTGGGCGAGGGCGCCGTCCACGGCTTCCACGACCAGCTGGGCGGTGCGATGGCGTACGTCCTCGGCGACGGCGGCGGCCTCGATGCGCTGCCTGCCCACCTCGCGCCCGGTGATGTCGGCGACCAGGGCGGTGATGCCGGTGGGGTCGGCGGACAGGGCGGCGACGTGGCCGACGGCGGGGTCGATCTCGTACAGGACGGCGTTCGGACCCGGCCGTCCGCTCTGCCGCCCGGTGGTGCGGACCAGGCCCGCCGACTCCAGGCGGCTCAGGAGCTGCGAGGTCGTCGGCTTGGACAGGCCGGTCAGCTCGCCGATGCGGGTACGGGTGAGCGGGCCGTGGGCGGCGAGCAGGTCGAGCGCGGCGCGGTCGTTCATGGCGCGGAGCACGCTGGGCGTGCCCGGGACGCCGGGCGACCCGTTGGATGGGGTGGTTCCAGCCATCGCTGACGACACCTGCCCTTCGGTGGCCCGCCTCCCTCACGTCACTGTTAGGAAGGCTTCCTATTGGATGCGAGGAACGTAAGTCCCTGGGCAGGGGGCGTCAAGGGTGGGTGGGCCTGCGGCAACCAAGTCGTTACCTCGTCAGCGGGCGGCCCGAGAGGCCCGGGCGGGGGGAATTCAGCCCGTCGAGGGGGTCCCCCCTGCTCCTTAAGAGCTTGGGGGAGATTGAGGACGAGGCCGTTCAGGCCGATACGGGGGTCCGGGGGCGGAGCCCCCGCTACGGCCACCGGGTCCTACTTCGACAGGTTCGGCGGCGGGGCTATCGGCGAGGCCGCCAGGGACTGCGGCGACGTCGACGACGCGTACGCCGACGGGGCCGCCATGCCCGCGGTCGGGTCCGCGGCCGGCGTCACGCCGCCGTCCTGCTGCATGGGCAGTCCGCCCACGAGGCGGATACCTTCCGCGTCGAAGGCCCGCTTGATGCGCCAGCGCAGCTCCCGCTCCACGCCGAGGGACTTGCCCGGCATGGTCTTGGCGGAGACGCGCACCACCATCTGGTCGAGCAGCACGCTGTCCAGGCCCAGGATCTCCACCGGGCCCCACAGGCGCTCGTTCCACGGCTCTTCCTTGGCCATGGTCTCGCCGACCGCCGTCAGCGTCTTCTTCACCTTCTCCAGGTCCTCGTCCGGACGCACCGTCACATCGACGCCGGCCGTCGACCAGCCCTGGGAGAGGTTGCCGATGCGCTTGACCTCGCCGTTGCGGACGTACCAGATCTCGCCGTCGTCGCCGCGCAGCTTCGTGACGCGCAGCCCCACCTCGATGACCTCACCGGAGGCCACCCCGGCGTCGATGGAGTCACCGACCCCGTACTGGTCCTCCAGGATCATGAAGACGCCGGAGAGGAAGTCCGTGACGAGGTTGCGGGCGCCGAAACCGATCGCGACGCCCGCGACACCCGCCGAGGCGAGCAGCGGCGCCAGATTGATCTCGAAGGTACCGAGGATCATCAGCGCGGCCGTGCCGAGGATCAGGAACGACGCCACCGAGCGCAGGACGGAGCCGATCGCCTGCGAACGCTGCCGCCGCCGCTCCACATTGACCAGGAGCCCGCCGAGCGCCGTGCCGTCGACGGCCGACGCCGTGCGGTTCATGCGCTCTATGAACTTGGTGATGGCCCGCCGTACGAGCACCCGCAGAACCATGGCGATCACGACGATCAGCAGGATGCGCAGGCCGATGGCGAGCCAGGTCGACCAGTTCTCCTCCACCCAGCTCGCGGCGTTCGTCGCGCTCTCCTGGGCGTCGTCGAGGGTGACGGGTTTGCGAGTCGGCGTCGGTGTCGGGTCCGGGTCCGTTCCGGCGGCCGAAAGGACGGACAGGAACACGGCTCGTACCTCCAGGCATAGCGGCCTGCCCAGGAGATGCACCGGGCAGACCCACCACACTAACGGGGCATTGTGTGTGGATCGTTGTCATGTTCGAAGGAGAGACGGTGCTCACCAGGCGCAAAACGGCGCCGATCGGCGCGGAAACGTGCCTGCGCCCGGGGTGTGGGCGAAAACACTTCAGGGCCGTTACCAGCACATGGTGGCGCTACGACCAGCCATGAGGGGAGACTGGCTGCAGATCGTCCCGGCGCGAGCCACGCGCCGCCGGCGTACAAGGAGGCATCCGTGCCGCATGTCCTGGTCCTCAACGCGTCGTACGAGCCCCTCGGCGTCGTACCGCTCCGCCGCGCGCTCGTCCTCGTCCTGGAGAACAAGGCACTCTGCCTCGAGGAGTCCGGCGCCTTTATGCACAGCGCGACCCGCACCATCCCCGCACCCAGCGTGGTCCGGCTCAAGCGCTTCGTGCGGGTCCCCTACAGGGGGCCCGTTCCACTGACCCGCCGTGCCCTGTTCGCCCGCGACGGCGGCCGGTGCATGTACTGCGGTGGCGTCGCAACCAGCGTCGACCACGTCATTCCGCGCAGCCGCGGCGGTCAGCACGCCTGGGACAACGTGGTGGCCTCGTGCCGCCGCTGCAACCACGTCAAGGCCGACCGGCACCTCATGGAGCTGGGCTGGCGCCTGCGCCACAAACCCGCCCCGCCCTCGGGACTCGCCTGGCGCATCATCGGCACCGGGCATAGGGATCCGCGCTGGTTGCCGTACTTGCAGCCGTTCGGCGCGGATGACGCGATGGCCCGGATCGACGGGATCTCTGCCTAGGGATCCATCCGGGCCATTGTTGTGCCAAGGCCACGGGGGCTCCGCCCCCGGACCCCCGCTCCTCAAACGCCGGAGGGGCTATTTCCCCCACCCGCCCGCCCTTCTAGCCCGTCCGGCGATTGAGGACGAGCCGCGAAGCGGCGATACGGGGGTCTGGAGGCGGAGCCCCCAGTCTCGGGAAGGGGCGCTAATGGACGCAGCGGGGAAGGCCCCGCAGGGCCAGATGTGAGCAGCACCACGTTCCCCGAACGTATACGGATGCGCCCCACCGCAGTGGGTAGGGCTTCGGAACCGATGCCCGCGACCAAGGAGCACCCCATGCCCGCCTCCGCGAACCTCCTCCTCTCCGCCCTGTCCAAACAGGTCTCGCACCCCGACTCCGGCCTCGACGGCTCCTGCTCCTGCGGCTGCCTGGAGCCGCCCCTCACCAGCGAGCCCCCGCTCGCCGACGCCGCCCCCCTCACCAGCGAACCGCCCCTCACGGACGCCGCCCCGCTGACCAGCGAGCCGACCTCGACGGGCACTGCCTCGGGCCTGGACCCCATGGGGGTCTAGGTGACCCTGGCCCGGCTGGCCGCCCTGCACGGCGTGGCCACCTCGTACTCCCCGTCCCCGGACAGCACGGTCCAGGCCTCGGAGGCCGCGGTCGTCGCGGCCCTCGCCGCGCTCGACGTCGACGCGAGCACGCCCGAGGCGGTGCGGGACGCGGTGGCGGCCCGCGAACGGGCCTTACGGGAACGCCTGTTGCCGCCCACCGTGGTCCTGTGGACGGGCGACGGCCCTGCTTCCGACGACAAGAAGCACGCGCTCCCAGAAGCCCTCACCTCCCTCCCCCCGGACACCCGCCTCACAGTGGAGACCGAGGAAGAGGGAACGCTCGTCGACCTCGCGAACACCGCCCCCACCCCCTCCCTCCCCCCAGGCATCCACCGCCTCCACGCCACCACCCCCGACGGCACCACCGCCGAAGCCCACCTCGTCGTCGCCCCGCGCCGCGCCCCCGCCCCACCACCCCGTACCTACGGGTTCCTCGTTCAGCTCTACTCCCTCCTGAGCCGCCACTCCTGGGGCATGGGTGATCTCGGCGACCTCGCGGAGCTGGCATCGTGGTCGGGACGGGCGCTGGGGGCCGGCTTCGTTCAGGTGAATCCGCTGCACGCGGCGGTGCCGAAGCCGCCGGGCGGCGCGGGGGACCCGTCTCCGTACCGCCCCTCGTCGCGCCGCTTCCCGGACCCCGTGCACCTGAGGGTGGAGAACATCCCGGAGTTCGGCCACCTCCGGGGCGAGGCTCGCGACCGCGCGGGCGGCTGCCTGGAGCGCGCCGCCGTCCTGCGCCGGGCCGTCCTGCGCGAGGGCGCGCTCATCGACCGGGACGCCGTGTGGGAGCTCAAGTCGGCCGCCCTGGAACTGATCCGCGACGTCCCGCTCGGGCCCGGCCGCTGCGCCGCCTACAGCGACTTCCTCGCCGAGCACGGCGAGGCCCTGGAGGACCACGCCACCTGGTACGCGCTCGCCGAGCGGTACGGCCCCGACTGGCACGCCTGGCCAAGACCCCTGCAGGACCCCGCCTCGCCCGAAACCGCCCGCGCCCGCACCGAGTTGATGGACCGCGTCGACTTCCACGAGCGCCTGGCCTGGCTCACGGACGAGCAGCTCGCCGCCGCCCAGCGGGCCGCGCGCGACGCCGGGATGCCCGTCGGCCTCATCCACGACCTGGCCGTCGGCGTCCATCCGGACGGCGCCGACGCCTGGGCGCAGCGGCGTCACTTCGCCGCGGGCATGTCCGCGGGCGCGCCCCCGGACGCCTTCAACGAACGCGGGCAGGACTGGGGCCTGCCGCCGTGGCGCCCGGACCGGCTCGCCGAGTCCGGCTATGCCCCGTTCCGCGCCCTGCTGCGCGCGACGCTGCGGCACGCGGGCGCCGTCCGCGTCGACCACGTCATGGGGCTCTTCCGGCTCTGGTGGGTGCCGAGCGGACGTACCCCCGTCGACGGAACGTACGTCCGTTACGACGCGGAGGCCATGCTCGCCGTCCTCGTCCTGGAGGCGCACCGCGCGGGCGCCCTCGTCATCGGCGAGGACCTGGGCACCGTCGAACCGGGCGTCCGCGAGGCGCTGCGCGAGCGCGGGGTGCTCGGCACGTCCGTGCTGTGGTTCGAGCGCGACTGGGAGGGCGACGGGCTGCCGCTGCCGCCCGGGCGGTGGCGCGCCGACTGCCTCGCCACCGCCACCACCCACGACCTGCCGTCCACCGCCGCCCGCGTGACCGGCGCCCACGTCCGGCTCCGCCATGACCTCGGTCTGCTGGCCCGCCCGCTCGCCGCCGAACGCGCCGAGGCCGCCGCCGACGTAGGCGAATGGCTCGCCCTGATCTCCCGGCTCGGCCTGCTGCCGGGCGGCGCCGGGCGCGAGGAGGACGAGATCCGCGCCGTGCACCGGTTCCTGCTCGCCACCCCGGCCCGCATGGTCGGCGTCTGGCTGCCCGACACCGTCGGCGACCGCCGCCCGCAGAACCTCCCCGGCACCTGGGACCAGTACCCGAACTGGCGGCTGCCCGTCGCCGACGCCGCCGGACGCCCCGTCACCCTGGAGGACCTCGCCGCGTCCCCGCGCCTGCACGCCCTGCTCGACGTGTTCGACGCGGTGCGGCAGCGCCCGCCGCGCAGGAGTTGAGGCGCCCCGTACGGCACCCCGGGCGCGCGGCCCGCGGAGCGGTTCGCTACGTTGGCACCGTGGACAAGAAGAACGCCCTGCGCGCCGGTGCCCTGGCTTCCGGTACGACGCTGATGATGCTGCTCATGACGTCCCCCGCGCTCGCGCTCACCCGCGACGACGGCGACGACCCGGGCCCCGGCCTGAGCGTGGTCGAGACACTCGGCCTGTACGTCGCCGCACCCATCGTGCTGTTCCTGGTCATCGCGGGCCTCGTGATGGTCGGCGACAAGTCCCGCAAGCAGCAGAAGCAGGGCTGACGGCGCCGGTTCGGCACCAGCTCTCCTCACCTTTCCGCCGAGGGCGCTCCTCGGCCGCGTACGCACCCCTTAGGACTGCGTACGCGGCCGGGAGCGCCCTCGGCGCGTCCTGCCCCCGTGCGGTGACGGTGACAGGGCCTCAAGCGCCGTCCCCCGGCTGCGCGCCCGCGAGCAGCTTCCGCAGCAGGGCGGCGAGCTGAGCCGTCTCCGCCTCGTCGAGACCCGCGGCCGTGAGCGCCGTGCGCTGCGCCTCCAGGCCCGCCACGACCGCCCGCTCGACCAGCTCAAGGCCCTTCTCCGTCAGGGTCACCTGCAGCGCCCGCCGGTCGTGCGGGTCGGGGGAGCGGCGCAGCAGTCCCGCCCGCTCCAGCTTGTCCAGCCGCCCGGTCATGCCGCCCGACGTCAGCATCAGTGTCGAGGCGAGCCGGCGCGGCGAGAGCGAGTACGGATCGCCGGTGCGCCGCAGCGTCGCGAGCACGTCGAACTCCCCGCGCGTGGTGCCCACTTCACGGTGTGCCTGCTCGACGCGGTCGGCCACGGCCTGCGAGATGCGGTAGACGCGGCCGAAGACTTCCATGGGCGTGGTCTCCAGGTCGGGCCGGACCACGGCCCACTGCTCGATGATCGCGTCGACGGCGTCGGAGCTGGGGCCGGAGCTGGAGCCGGTGCCAGGGCCGGAGGTGGTGGCGTTCATGGGGGAATTATTCACCGATCTTGGATGCTCGCAAGTAAGTAGGTTGACGGTAAGTAGCTTAGAGCTAAGCTACTTACAGCTGAGCTTCCTTGCCGCCGAGCCTCCTTCCCGGGGCTCTTTGCTTTGCGACCTCTTGGGGGACGTACGTCATGAAGCGCTCCACCGCGATCCTGCTCACCGCCTACGCCCCCCTGACCTGGGGCTCCACCTACGCCGTCACGACCGAGTTCCTGCCCGCCGACCGCCCGCTGTTCACGGGCCTGATGCGGGCCCTGCCCGCCGGTCTCCTGCTGCTCCTGCTCGCCAGACGGCTGCCGCGAGGGGAGTGGTGGTGGAAGTCGGCGGTCCTCGGGGCGCTGAACATCGGCGCCTTCTTCCCGCTGCTCTTCCTGTCCGCCTACCGCCTGCCCGGTGGCATGGCCGCGGTCGTCGGCTCGGTCGGCCCGCTCTTCGTCGCCGGACTCTCGGCGCTGCTTCTCGCCGACCGCCCGAGCCCGCGCACCCTGCTCACCGGCGCCGCCGCGGCACTCGGCGTCAGCCTGGTCGTCCTCAAGGCGACCGGGGCGCTCGACGTGGTCGGCCTGCTCGCGGCCGTGGGATCGACGGCGTCCATGTCGACGGGCACGGTCCTGACCAAGCGGTGGGGCCGCCCGGAGGGGGTGGGCCCGCTGGCGCTCACGGCCTGGCTGCTCACGGCCGGCGGCCTGCTGATCGCGCCCGTCGCGTTCCTGGTCGAGGGCGCGCCGCCCGCGCTCGACGGCCGGAACATCGCGGGCTACGTCTACCTCTCCCTCGCGGGGACGGCTCTCGCGTACTGGCTGTGGTTCCGCGGCATCGGCCGCCTCAGCGCGACCCAGGCGAGCCTGCTCGGCCCGCTCTCGCCGCTGACGGCGGCGGTCATCGGCTGGGCCGCGCTCGGTCAGTCGCTGACGGCGGTGCAGGTGGCGGGGATGGCGATCGCGTTCGGCGCGACGGTGTTCGGCCAGCTCCGGCCGCAGCGACAAGGAGCCGGCGGTGGCTCCGAATCATTCAGCTCAGCTTCAAAGGCTGATCGAAAAGATTCGATGGACCTGGATGGTGTGGGGGTGCGACGGTAGCCCGGCACGAGATCACCGAGCCCCGGAACCGGGGAGAGAGGCAAGGGATACCAGTGGCGAGCGTCCTGGACCGGAGCGGCAGCGTCGACGGCGTACGGAGTGACGGCGTCGGCGTACGGAGCGGTACGGAGGGCGGGCGTACCGGCTCCGGCGGGGCGGGCGCCGGGCCGGGTGCGGGGCTCGGCGTCGGGCTCGCGCTCGCGGCGCTCGCCACCGTCGTCTGGTCGGGCAGCTTCGTCACCTCCCGGGCCCTGGCCGACAGTGTGCCGCCCGTCCAGCACGCGTTCTGGCGCTGGATCATCGCCATCGCGGCCGTCGCCCCCTTCGCGATACGCCAGACCTGGCGCCAACGCGCGCTGCTGCGCGCGCACTTGGGATTCCTGCTCGCCGCCTCCTTCCTCGGCGTCACCGTCTACAACACCCTGGTGAACCAGGCCGGAGTGACGACCACCGCGGGCAACATGGGCATGATCATGGCCGCGTCGCCCGTCCTGATGGCGGTGTACGAACGCCTCGGCGGCGCCCGGCTCGGGGCGCGCCGCGTCACCGGCATGCTCGTCGCCTGCGTCGGCGTACTGCTCCTGGTCAGCGGCGGCTCCCTCGCCATGGACCTCGCGGCGGGCGACCTGTGGGTGATCGGCGGCGCGATCGCCTTCGGCTCGTACAGCGCGCTGCTGCGCCGCAGGCCCGCGGAGATCTCCGGACTGCCCTTCCTCTTCAGCACCTTCGTCCTGGGCGCGCTGATGCTGCTCCCGGTGTTCCTGGTCAGCCTCGCCGTTCAGGGCGGGTTCGAGCCGACGGCCGCGACGGTGTCCCCGCTGCTCTACGTGGGCGTGGTCTCCTCGGCGGTCGCCTTCTTCGCCTGGAACAAGGCGATCTCCGTCATCGGCGCGGCCCGCGCCGGCGTCGTCTACTACCTCCAGCCGGTGTGCGTGGCGCTGCTGTCCTTCGCGGTGCTCGGCGAGGGCATGGGGTGGCTGCAGGTGCTGTGCATGGGGCTGATCCTGGGTGGCGTGGTGCTCGGCTCGGCGGGGCGGAAGTAGTCCCGGCGGGGTGGAAGCAGTCCCGACGGGGAGGCGGTCCGGCATGCGTGTGCCGGGCCGCCGGTACGTTGACGTCATGACCGAGTGGGACATCAAGAAGCTGCAGATCCTGCGCACCCTGAACGAGCGCGGGACCGTCACAGCGACGGCGCGGGCGCTCCTGATGACCCCCTCGGCCGTGTCGCAGCAGTTGTCCAACCTCTCCAAGCAGGTGGGCGTGCCGCTCCTCGAAGCCCACGGGCGGCGGGTGCGGCTCACCGGGGCCGCGCGGCTGCTGCTGGTGCACGCCGATGCCGTGTTCGCCCAACTGGAGGCTGCGGACGCGGAGTTGGCGGCGTACGTCGACGGGGTGGCCGGGGAGGTGCGGGTGGGGGCGTTCTCCACCGCCGTGCCCGCGCTCGTGGTGCCTGCGGTGCGGGCCCTGCGGGCGGCGTGGCCCGGGGTTTCGGTGCGGGTGCGGGAGGCCGAGGCGGCGGAGGCGTACGAGTTGCTGGCCGCCGGGGACGTCGATCTCGCGCTGTCCCTCGCCGCGCAGGCGCCCGCGGGGCGGGACCGGCGGTTCACGCGGGTGCCGTTGCTCGCCGATCCGCTGGATGTCGCGCTGCCCGCGGATCATCCGCTGGCGCGGGCTTCGGGGGTGCGGCTTGCCGACCTCGCGGGGGAGCCGTGGATCTTTGGTGGCTCCGGCCCCTGGTCGGAGATCACGCTGGCCGCGTGCGAGGCGGCCGGGTTCGTGCCCGAGCAGGCGCACAGTGCTGCCGGGTGGGAGGCGATTCTGGCGATGGTGGGGGCGGGGATGGGGGTGGCTCTGGTCCCGCGCATGGCCTCCGGCCGGGGTGGGGGTGTCGTGATGCGCTCCCTGGGCACCGACCGCCCGAGCCGCCACGTCGTCGCCGCGGTCCGCCGGGGGGCGGAGGGGGCTCCGGCGGTTTCCCATGTGCTGGGGGCTCTGCGGACGGCTGCCGCCGCTTGACGAGGCCTGTGCACAGGCCTGCCGTACCGGCGCCGCCGACCTGAGAGCGCCCTTCCCTCAACATCCCGACACCGCCGACCTGGGCTGTGCCCACCCGTTCCGCCGTGCGGAACGCCTGCCCACAGCGGGAAGGCCCACAGCGGGAGCGGACCGCAGCCGCCGATGGTGGCTGACCCCCACAGGAGACGCTCACCCCGCGGTGTGCTGGAAACGGGTGGGCGGGTGGGAGAGCTTCCGCCGCGGAGCGGCGGGGGTGGTGGGGTGACCGGGACGTGCCGGGCACCCCACCCCCGTACAGAAGGGGCTACGCGTCGGCGGCCTGGGCCCGCAGGGCCCGCTCCACCCCGGCGCGCGACTCAGTGATGAGTCGCCGCAACGCCGCGGTGGGCTCCGCCGACTTGAGCCACGCGTCCGTGGTGTCCAGGGTGCCCTGGGACACCTGGAGCGCGGGGTACAGCCCGACCACGACCTGCTGGGCCATCTCGTGGGAGCGGGACTCCCAGACACCCTTCACGGCGTCGAAGTACTTCTGCGTGTAGGGCGCGAGCAACTCCCGCTGGTCGGTCTGGACGAAGCCGGAGATCACCGCCTCCTGCACCGCGTTGGGCAGCTTGTCGGACTCCACGACCGACGCCCACGCCTCGGCCTTGGCGGCGGCAGCCGGACGCGCGGCCCGCGCGGCGGCGGCGTGCCGCTCACCCGCGGCCGTCTTGTCCCGCTCGAACTCCGCGGTGATCCCCGCCTCGTCGAGCCGCCCGGTCGCCGCGAGCCGCGCCACGAACGCCCACCGGAGCTCGGTGTCCACGGCGAGGCCCGAGATGGACTCCGAGCCATCAAGCAGGCCCTCGAGCAGCGCAAGCTCGGCCTCCGTGCGGGCCGTCGCCGCGAACGCCCGCGCCCACGCGAGCTGGTGGTCGCTGCCGGGCTCGGCCGCCCGCAGGTGCGCGAGCGTGGCCTCGGTCCAGCGCGTCAGCGCCGCCTCGCGGCGGGCCGGGGCCGCGTACAGGTCGAGGGCCAGCTTCACCTGACGGTGCAGCGACTGGACGACGCCGATGTCGGACTCCTTGCCGATGCCGGAGAGGACGAGGGACAGATAGTCCCGCGTCGGCAGCTCCGCGTCGCGGGTCATGTCCCACGCCGACGCCCAGCACAGCGCCCGCGGCAGCGAGGCCTCGAAGTCGCCGAGGTGCTCGGTCACGAAGGCGAGCGACTCCGCGTCCAGGCGGACCTTGGCGTACGACAGGTCGTCGTCGTTGAGCAGGATCACCGCGGGACGGGCGCGGCCCACCAGCTCCTCCACCGCGGTGAGTTCGCCGTCCACGTCCAGCTCGACGCGGTCGGTGCGCACCAGCTTGCCGGTCGCGTCGTCGAGGTTGTAGAGGCCGATGGCGATGCGGTGGGGACGGAGAGTGGGCTCGCCCTTCGCGCCCGCGGGCAGCGCCGGGGCCTCCTGCTTCACGGCGAACGACGTGATCGTGCCGGACGAGTCCACGTCCACCACCGGCCGCAGCACGTTGATGCCCGCCGTCTCCAGCCACTTCTTCGACCAGGTCTTCAGGTCCCGGCCGCTGGTCTCCTCCAGGGCGCCGAGCAGATCGCTCAGCCGCGTGTTCCCGTACGCGTGCCGCTTGAAGTACGCCTGCACACCGCTGAAGAACTCGTCCATGCCGACGTACGCGACGAGCTGCTTCAGGACGCTGGCGCCCTTGGCGTAGGTGATGCCGTCGAAGTTGACCAGCACGTCGTCCAGGTCGCGGATGTCCGCCATGATCGGGTGCGTGGACGGCAGTTGGTCCTGCCGGTACGCCCACGTCTTCATGGAGTTCGCGAACGTCGTCCAGGAGTGCGGCCAGCGCGAGCCGGGGGCGTACGCCTGGCAGGCGATGGACGTGTAGGTCGCGAACGACTCGTTCAGCCAGAGGTCGTTCCACCACTCCATCGTCACGAGGTCGCCGAACCACATGTGCGCGAGCTCGTGCAGGATCGTCTCCGCGCGTGTCTCGTACGCGGCGTCGGTGACCTTGGAGCGGAACACGTACTGGTCGCGGATCGTCACCGCGCCCGCGTTCTCCATCGCGCCCGCGTTGAACTCCGGCACGAAGAGCTGGTCGTACTTCTCGAACGGGTAGGCGTAGTCGAACTTCTCCTGGAACCAGGCGAAGCCCTGCCGGGTGACGTCGAAGATCGCGTCCGCGTCCAGGTACTCCGCGAGCGAGGGACGGCAGTAGATGCCGAGCGGCACGCTCTGCCCGTCCTTGTCGTACGAGGAGTGCACCGAGTGGTACGGGCCGACGATCAGGGCCGTGATGTACGTCGAGATGCGCGGCGTCGGCGCGAAGGCCCACACGTTCTTCTGCGGGCCGCCCGGCTCCGGCGTCGGCGAGTTGGAGATCACCGTCCAGCCCTCGGGCGCCGTCACGGTGAACCGGAACGTGGCCTTCAGGTCCGGCTGCTCGAACGAGGCGAAGACGCGGCGCGCGTCCGGGACCTCGAACTGCGTGTAGAGGTAGGCCTGCTCGTCGACCGGGTCGACGAAGCGGTGCAGGCCCTCGCCGGTGTTGGTGTACTCGCAGTCCGCGACGACCTTCAGCTCGTTCGCGCCCTCGTGCAGATGCTTCAGGGCGATCCGGGAGTCACGGAAGACGGCCGCCACGTCGAGGGCGTGCCCGTTCAGGACGACCTCGTGGACGGCGGGGGCGATCAGATCGATGAAGGTCTCGGCGTTCGCCTCGGCGGAGTCGAAACGGACCGTGGTCACCGACCGGTACGTCCCTCCCTCCTGCGCTCCGGAGAGGTCGAGATCGATCTCGTACGAGTCAACGGTGAGCAGCTTCGCCCGCTGCTGCGCCTCTTCGCGGGTCAGATTGGTGCCGGGCACGCGGTCATCTCCTCGGTACGACTTGCGAAGTTTTTGCGATGTTTCCGGCCATCCTTCCATGCGCCGCCGCGGCCCGCTCCGGGCCATTGTTCTCAGGTCGTGCGGCCGTTAGCATCCGCGCGTCGGCTCAGGTCAGGGAGCGCCCTGCAGCGGCTTTGGGCGGGCTGAAGCGGCCTTGGGCGATCCGGAGCGGTGGGAAAGCGGTCGAGGGGCAGATGTATATGGCAAGCGGTGTGCGGGGCTCGCGCGGGTCCCGGAATCGGGCACGGTTACGCGGCGCCGCGCTGCCCCCGCTCGTCCTGCTGCTCGCGGCCGCCACCGCCACCGCCGGCTGCGGCTCGTCCGGCGACTCCGGCGGCGGCTCGGGCGACGGCAAGGGCCCGGAGAAGACCCGCATCACCGTCGGCACCATGCCCGTCGCCGACACCGCGCCCCTGGAGATGGCGATGCGCAAGGGCTTCTTCAAGGCGGAGGGGCTCACCGTCCGCACGATCACGCTCAGCGGCGGCGCGGAGTCGGTCAGCCGCCTGCGCGCGGGCGCCCTCGACATCTCCTTCGGCAACTACGTCTCGTACTTCCTCGCGCACGCGAACAAGGCCGTCGACGTACGGTTCGTCGCCGACGCCTTCCAGTCCGCGCCCCGCACCCACGCCGTCCTGGTGAAGAAGGACTCCCCGGTCAAGACCCTCAAGGACCTCGAGGGCAAGAAGATCGGCGTCAACACCAAGCGGAACATCAGCGCCCTGCTCGTCAAGAAGGCGGGCAAGGCCGAGGGCGCGTCCTTCGACGACGACAAGAACTTCGCCGAGGTCGACATGCCGAACATGGAGACCGCCCTGAAGTCCGGCAGCGTCGACGCCGTGCAGGCCGTCGAGCCGTTCGTCGGCGCGATCGAGAAGTCCGGCACCGGCCGCGTCGTCGCCGACCTCGGCAAGCCGCCGACCGCGGGGTTCCCGATCGCCGGGTACGCGGCCACGGCGTCGTTCGCCGAGGAGAACCCGAAGACGGTCGCCGCCTTCCAGCGGGCCATGGCTCGCGCCCAGAAGCAGGCCGCCAACCGCTCGACCGTCGTCGACACGCTCCCGGACTACACGAAGATCACCGCCGAGCAGGCGGCTCAGCTCCACCTCGGCGGCTACCCCGTGGCGCTCGATCCGGCCCGGCTGCGCCGGGTGGTCGAGCTGATGCGGGAGTTCGGCTACCTGAAGCGGGACATCGACGTGGAGCCACTGCTGGTGCGTACGGGGCCGTGAGGGTGATGCGGTGAAGCGGGACGCGCGCGTCGGTTCGGGCCTTGGCCCGGGGTTCGGGGTGCGTGCTCGCTCGCGCGTCGTTGCGCGTGTTGCTTCGCGTGTCGCTTCGTACGTCGCTTTGCGCGCGGAGTGGCTGGCTGGGCGCCGGTGGGGGCGGGGCCTGCTGGGGGCGTTCGGCGTCTGCGGTGCCTTTGTTGTCGTCGAACTCGTCGCCCGCAGCGGGGTGTTCGACGCGCAGGCGGTGCCGCCCGCCTCCTCCGTGCTCGCCCGCGCCGCCGAGATGGCAGTCGACGACGGGTTCCTCGGCGACCTGTGGACCACCGTCGCCGCCTGGCTCGGCGGGCTCGGGCTCGCCGTCCTCTTCGCCGTGCCCGCCGGGCTGCTGCTCGGCTCGCTGCCCCGCCTCGACACCGCCGCCCTCGCCGTCGTCGAACTGGCCCGGCCCATCCCCTCCGTCGCCCTCATCCCGCTCGCGATCCTCGTCTTCGTCGAACCCGACCGCGTGGAACGCTCCCTCGTCTGTTACGCCGCGCTGTGGCCCATCCTCCTCAACACTCTGTACGGCCTCCGGGACGTCGACCCCGTCGCCAAGGAGACGCTGCGGTCCTTCGGGTTCGGGGCGCTCGGGGTGCTGTGGCGGGTGTCGCTGCCCAGCGCGGCGCCTTTCGTGGTCACGGGGGTGCGGATTGCTGCTTCTGTGGGGTTGATTGTGGTGGTGAGTGCTGAGTTGCGGGCTGGGGGAGAGGGGGGACTCGGCGTTTATCTGCTGGAGACGCAGTCCGGGGGTGGGCGGCCGGATCTGATGGTGGCGGGGGCTTGTTGGGCGGGGGTGCTTGGTGTTGCGGCCAACGCTGGGCTGGTGTGGGCGGAGCGGTGGTTGTTTCCCCACAGTGCTCAATCAGCGCGCTCCGCGCGCGGGCGCCCCTTCCCGAGGACCGGGGGCTCTGCCCCCGGACCCCCGTATCGGCCTGAACGGCCTCGTCCTCAAACGCCGGACGGGCTGACTACACCGGGCGGGCTGAAATGATCAAGCGTGCCGGGCTCGCCCTCCTCTCCCGCTCCTGGCTGCTCGTCCTGCTCCTGCTCGCCTGGGAGTTGGCTGCTCGGCGCGCCGGGGATCTGTACTTTCCGCCGCCGACCCGGATCGTCTCGGCGATGCGGGAGCTGTGGTGGTCGGGGCCGCCGTCCCGGCTCTGGCTGAGTGAGCGGGCCGTCGACGACTTCGTGCCGAGTCTGAGTCATCTGCTGCTCGGGTGGGCGCTCGCGGGCGTCGTGGGGATCGCCGTGGGCGTGGGGATCGGGTTGTCGCGGGTCGCGTATCTCGTGCTCGACCCGGTACTGCAGTTCGGGCGTGCGGTGCCGCCGCCGACGCTGATCCCGTTCTTCATGGTCGCCTTCGGGCTCGGTACGTCCATGCAGCTCGCGGCCATCGTTTTCGGCGTGGTGTGGCCGGTGCTCCTGAACACCGCCGACGGCGTACGCTCCGTGGAGCCGGTGCAGCTCGACTCGGCCCGTGTCTTCGGGCTCGGGGGCTTCGCCCGGCTGCGGTACGTCGTCCTGCCCGCGGCCGCGCCGAGGATCTTAGCGGGGCTGCGGGTCGCCCTCGGGTTCGCGCTGATCCTCATGGTCATCGCCGAACTGATGGGGTCGGGCGACGGCATCGGAGCGCGGCTGAACGCCGCCGAGCGGGAGTTCCGGCCGGACCAGCTGTGGGCCGGGATCGTGCTCCTCGGCGCCATCGGCTGCGTACTCAACGGACTGTTCCTGCTCGTCGAGCGCAGGGTCCTCGCCTGGCACCGGGGCGCGCGGCGGACGAGCACCTAGACACACAGGATGCACGGGGCACACACGGAACGTACTGGGCCTCGTGACACTCACATCACTTAGAGCACAGGGCAGTTGGCGACAGAGTGACCGGATCAGTGGGCAACTGGACCAGTGGGCATTTGAGCGAGCGGGCAAATGGGCAAGTGGGCAACTGAGCAGCAGGGGGACAGGGGGAACAGGCGATGCTGGAGATCGCGGGGCTCGGTCATCGGTACGCCGACGGGCACCAGGCCGTCGAAGGGGTCGAACTGCATGTGGCGCGCGGCGAGTTGGTGAGCATCGTCGGGCCGTCCGGCTGCGGAAAGTCCACGCTGCTGCGGTGCGTCGCGGGGCTGCAGCGGCCGAGCGAGGGCCGGATAGCGGTCGGGGGCAGACCCGTCGACGGCGTGCCCGACGACCTGGCCGTCGTCTTTCAGGACTACACGCGCTCGCTGTTCCCGTGGCTGACGGTCCGGGACAACGTTGCCCTGCCGCTGCGTCGCCGCGGCCTCGCCCGCGCGGAGCGCCGCGCACGGGCCCTCGGCGCGCTCGCGCAGGTCGGCCTCGACGGCACCGCGGGGAAGTATCCGTGGCAGCTCTCCGGCGGCATGCAGCAGCGCGTCGCCATCGCCCGCGCGCTGGCCTACCGGCCGGCGCTGCTCCTGATGGACGAGCCGTTCGGGTCGGTGGACGCGCAGACGCGGGAGGATCTGGAGGACCTGCTTCTGTCGGTGCGTGGGGGCCGCTCCGGCGACGGGGGCAGCGGGAGTCCCTCCGAGGGCTCCGAGGGCGGGATGACCATCCTCCTCGTCACCCACGACATCGACGAGAGCGTGTACGTCGGCGACCGCGTCGTCGTCCTCACCGGCGCCCCCGGCCGCGTACACAGCGAGATGCGCGTCGAACTGCCCGCGCCGCGCGACCAGATCGTCACGCGCGGCCTGCCGGAGTTCGTGAAGCTGCGCGCCGAGGTCGGGCGGGCGGTGCGGCGGCCATGAGCGCCAGGCACGCGTTGCACGCCCTGCACGCCGACGTGCTGATCGCGGGCGCGGGCATCGGCGGGCTCACGGCGGCGCTGAGCCTGCACGCGATGGGGATCGGCGTGCGGATCGTCGAGCCGGTCCAGGTGCTGCGGCCGGTGGGCGTCGGCATCAACCTGCTGCCGCACGCCGTACGGGAGTTGACCGAGCTGGGCCTCGGCGAGCAGCTCGCCGCGACCGCCGTGCCGACCGCCGAGATGGTCCACTACGACCGGCACGGCAACCGCATCTGGGGCGAGCCGCGCGGGCTCGCGCTCGGCTACCACTGGCCGCAGTACTCCCTCCACCGCGGCGCCCTGCAGATGCTGCTCCTGAACGCGGTGCGCGAACGCCTCGGCGAGCGGGCCGTCGTCACCGGCACCGCCTTCGTGCGGTGCGCGGAGCCGGAGGGGCAGGTCCTTCCGGTGATCCTGCGGGACCTGGCGCGCGGGCGTGAGCACACCGTGCGGGTGCGGGCGCTGGTCGGGGCCGACGGCCTGTACTCGACGGTGCGGGCGCGGCTGCATCCCGGGGAGGGGCCGCCGATGTGGAACGGCATCCGGATGTGGCGGGGCGTCGCCGAGTGGCTCCCCGTGCTGGGCGGGCGCACGGTCGCCGTCGCCGGCAGCAACGCGCACGCCAAGCTCGTCGTCTACCCGATCTCCCGCGAGGCCGAGCAGCGGGGGCGTGCGCTGCTCAACTGGGTGGCGGAGGTGCGGTTTCCCGTCGAGCACGGGCGGATGCCCGGGACGGCCGACTGGAACCGCGGCGGGCGTCTCTCCGACGTCCTTCCGCACTTCGCCGGGTGGCGCATCGGCGACCTCGACGTGCCCGCGCTGTTCGCCGCGACCCGGCGGATCCTGGAGTACCCCATGGTCGACCGGGAGCCACTGCCCTGGTGGGGCCGCGGCCCCGTCACCCTCCTCGGCGACGCCGCCCACCCCATGTACCCCGTCGGCTCCAACGGTGGCTCGCAGGCCGTCCTCGACGCACGGGTGCTCGCCCGGTGCCTCGCCGTCCACGAACCCGACCGGGTCGCGGGGCTGCGGGCGTACGAGGAGGTCCGCCGCGAAGCAACGACCGCCCTGGTCCTCGCCAACCGCCGCATGCCCGCCGACCGCCTCCTCCAGGCCGTCGCCGAACGGGCACCCGACGGGTTCGACCGGGTGGAGGACGTGCTGACGGGGGAGGAGTTGGCCGAGCTTGATGCCGCGTATCGGTGGACGACGGGGACGGATGTGGCGGAGCTGAACGGGAGGGGGTCGTGGGGCGCGGGTTAGGTTTCCCCGCCCACCCGCCCCTTTGCGCTGCGCGCGCTCAGACATTGCCACCGCCCAACCTTCGCCGTGCATGCCCAACTCCTCACCTCTCCACGGGGGTTCACCCATGCCTAACGACGCTGCTCAGTCCTGGGAGTACGTCGTCCACATCCCGCACGATCCGCGTGCCGTGACCCTGTGCCGCCACACGCTCCGAGTGGCACTCACCCTGCACGGTCTGGGCCGCGTCGCGGACGTGGCCGAACTCCTGGCGGCGGAGTGTACGTGTGGTGCGAACTCGGCGCCGCGTAGCGCGTACTGGCCTGTACGGATCTGGAGCAGCTGAACGTGTGGGGTGACCGCGCCCTGCGACACCGCGAGATCACGCGACTCCGCACCGGCCCCGCGCCGGGACCTGCCATGCTGGGCAAGTTCGATTCCGTCCGCACACCTTGGGGGTTGTGATGCGTGCAGGCGTCGTGGTCGAGGCGCGGCCCGGTGTGGAGGATCTCGCCGTGCGGGCCGAGGAGTTGGGCCTGGACAGCTTCTGGGTCAACGACACCCCGATGGTCCACGGTGATCCCTTCGTCGCCTTGAGCCTGTGTGCGAAGGCCACCAGCCGTATCAGGCTCGGCATCGGCGTGACCTCACCGGCGCTGCGCTCGGCCCCGGCCGCCGCGAGCGGGCTCGCCGGCCTCAACGCCCTGGCGCCGGGCCGGATCATCTGCGGCGTCGGCACCGGAAACACCGCCCGGCGCACCCTGGGCATGCGGCCGGCCACGGCGGCCGGGCTGGAGAACTTCACCGCCGCGCTGCAGGACCTGTGCGCCGGACGCTCGACCCAGTACCGCGAAGGTGAGACGGTCCGCGACGTCCGGTTCCTGCACGCCGGGGCGCACGTGAACACCGCCGACCCGATCGAGTTCGTCGTGGCCGCGCTCGGGCCGAAGGCCGCCGCCGTCGCCGGCCGCCGCGGCACCGGCCTCATCTCCTTCGGCCTGCTGGACCCCACCGCCTGGCACGCGCTGCACGACGCCCGCCGCCACGCCGCCCAGGGCACACCCCGCGACCCGGACTCCTACGTGGTCACCGCGCTCCACCTCCTCGACCAGGACGAGGACCCCCACGGCGACCCGGCCCGGGACGCGACCGGCCACCTCGTCCTGTCGCTGCTGGCCTTCGCCGCCGACACCGCCGCCGACACCCCCGCCTTCGCCGATCAACTCGGCCCCGAGGAACGCCAGGCGGTGCGGCGGCTCCTCGACCGGCGCGGCACCACCGCCACCGCGCCGGACCGGCACACCAAGCTCTACCCCAACTACCTCGGCCGCATCGCACCGCAGGACCGGGACCTGGTGCTGCCCTCGCTGATGAACACCCTGGCCCTGGTCGGCACCCGCGACGACCTCCTCGCCCGCATCACCACCCTGGAACAGGCCGGCATCGACGAACTCCTCATCCAGCCGGTGATCGACCCGCCCACCGAGATGGCCCAGCTCGCGAAACTCCTCACCTGAGCGGACCCGCCGCGAAGCGGCGATGCGGCGGGGACGCAGCCGCGAAAACTCCACGTCCGGAAACCGCCAGCCGGAACCCCCGCGCACGCGCGAACCTGGCCCCATGAGCACCGCATTCACCCCACGCGCCATCGACCCCGACACCCTCAAGCAGCTCCGCGACACCGACGACGCGGGCCGCCCCTGCGTGCCGTACACGGAGGCGGAGGGCGGCGATCCGCTGCGCTGCTGTCTCCGGCCCGCCCGCAAGGGCGACCGCGTCGCCCTCGTCTCGTACGCTCCCCTCCGCCGCTGGGCGGCGGAGACCGGCGCCGAGCCGGGCGCGTACGACGAGCAGGGGCCGGTGTTCATCCACGCGGACCCGTGCGAAGGCCCGGAAGCGGTGCGGGAGGAGTATCCGTTCGTCAGGGCGGGCGCACTGCGCGCGTTCCGGCGCTACAACGCCGACGGTCGCATCGTCGGCGGGCGGCTGCTCGAGATCCCCGAGGACACCACGGCGGGTTACGACGAGGCCCTCACGGAGGCGTTCGCCGACCCGCAGGTCGCCCTCGTGCACGTCCGCGCCGTGGAGTACGGCTGCCTCCACTTCGAGGTGCGCCGCCCGCAGTGACCCCAGGCGGCCGGTGACCCCTCAGGCGGCCGGTGACCCCAGGCTGCGGTGACCCTCAGGCGGCCGACGCCTCCACGCCGTCGGCCGCCCCCGCCTCCGCCACCGCCCGCGCGAACGCCCGCACCCGCTCCGTCTCCCCGTCCCGGTGCCACACCATCCCGAGCACCGAGTCCGGCAGCCCCTCCACGGGCACGAACACGACGTCCTGCCGCCCGTGGTACTCCGCCGTCGGCCGGCACAGCAGCATCGCGCCCCGGTCGGCCGCGACGAGCGTCAGGCCCTCCTGGAGCGTGCGCACGGCGGGCGCGGGCACTGTCGACGGGGCGTGCGCCTCGCGCCAGTACGCCGGGGCCGGAGCCGCCGCCGCGATCAGCGGCGTGCCCGTCAGCTCGGCGGCGGCGAGGGACGTACGGGACGCGAAGGGGTGCCGCACGGACACCGCCACCGTCTGCTGCTGCCGGGAGAAGAGCGGGCCGAGGACCAGGTCCGGCTCCGCCACCGGAAGCAGCACGATCGCCGCGTCCACCTCCCCGTGCCGCACCGGCCCGAACGGGTCCGCGAACGGCACCTCCGCGATCTCCGCGACACAGCCCGGATGCCGCTGCTGGAACGCCGTGATCGCCGCCATCAGGCGCGCGTCCGCCGTCCCCTGGAAGCCGATCCTGATCCGGCCCGCCACCCCGCGCGCGGACTCCCGCACCCGCTCCACCACTCCCGCCAACTCCGCGTACGCAGGCGACAGTTCGGCGTGAAATCGCTCACCCAGCGGGGTCAGCCGCACCCGTCGGCTCGTACGCTCCACAAGGCGCGCGCCGACCCGCTGCTCCAGGGCGGCCAGGAGCTGGCTCACCCGGCTCTGCGAGACGTACAGACGCTCGCCCGCCCGGCCGAAGTGCAGCTCCTCGGCCAGGACGAGGAAGCACTCCAGTTCCCGTATCTCGAGCCCGCTCACGCGCGTGCGCCCCCACATCCCTCGGAACCCCCGGATCGATTAGCCACGCTCATTCAAGGATGAGAAGTCCGCCGTTGTTCCCGGTGACCGCGCGGGCGTTGTGTGGAGCCCATGGAAACCGTCACCCAAAGCGCGCCGGCCCCCACCGGACGGCGTTCCCTGCCGCTGTCCGTCGTCGCCGTCGCAGCCGCCACCTTCTCGGTCGTCACCACCGAGATGCTGCCTGTGGGGCTGCTCACCTCCCTCGCCTCGGGACTCCATGTCTCCGACGGCACCGCCGGTCTCACCGTCACCGTGCCCGGCCTCGTCGCGGCCCTCGCCGCACTGCTGCTGCCCGTCGCCGTGCGCCGCGCGGACCGGCGCGCCGTGCTGTGCGGACTCATGCTGCTGCTCGGTGCCGCCAACCTGCTCTCGGCGCTCGCGCCGTCCTTCGCGGTGCTGCTCGGCGCGCGGATCGTCGTCGGCCTGTGCATCGGCGGCGTCTGGGCCGTCGCGGCCTCCCTCGCGGTACGTCTGGTGCGCACCGAATCCGTCGGGCGGGCCACCGCCGTGATCTTCAGCGGCATAGCCGTCGCCTCCGTCCTCGGCGTGCCCGCGGGCACCTTCCTCGGCGAACTCGCGGGCTGGCGCTGGGCGTTCGGCGCCGTCGCCGCGCTCGGCCTCGCCGTCGCCGCGCTGCTCGCCGCCGTGCTGCCGCCGCTCCCCGCCGCCGAGCCGGTGCGGCTCGGCGCCTTCCCGGAACTGCTGCGGCTGCCGCGGCTGCGGGTCGGCCTGATCGCCGTGGCGCTGCTCGTGGTGGGGCACTTCACCGCGTACACCTATGTGCGGCCCGTCCTGGAACGGGTGCCGGACCTGGGCGGAGGGCTCGTCAGCGGGCTGCTGCTCGCCTACGGCGTCGCCGGGATCGCCGGCAACTTCCTGGGCGGCTCGTTCGCGGCCCGCGACCCGCGCCGGGCGCTCCTGATGATCTCGGCGGCCCTCGGGGGCGTGGTGCTCCTGCTGGGACCGGCCGGCGGCTCCCTCGCCGCGACCGTCGTGCTCCTGATCGCCTGGGGGCTCGCCTACGGCGGCGTCTCCGTGTCCTCGCAGAACTGGGTGATGGCGGCCGCGCCGCGCGCCCGGGAAGCGGCGTCCGCGCTGTTCGCGGGCGTGTTCAACGTCGCCATCGCGGTGGGCGCGCTGGCCGGGGGCCGCGTCGCCGACGGCATCGGGGTCACCGCCGTCCTGTGGGTGGGCGGCGGGCTCGCGGTGCTCGCGCTGGGGGTGGTGGTGCTGGCCGGGCGCGAGAAGGCGTGACGCCACGACAACCGCGCCCGCACGGACCTGGTCAGGATCCGTACGGGCGCGGTGATGTCCCCCCCTCGGGCCCCCCTCGGGCCGGAGCCCGTCAGGTCAGGGCGCCAGGCAGGCGGTGCCCGGGATCTCGGTGGGCAGGCCGGGGCTGGCGGGGTCGATGAGGCTCGTGACGTCGCCGGCGGATTGGGTCAGGCAGGTGACGGTGCCTACGGGGTCCGGTACGGCACTCGCCGGGGTGGCGAGCGCACCGGCGAGTGTGAGGGTTCCGACGGCCATGGTGGCCATGGCAGCGATACGGCGCATGAACTTCCCTAGTGTGTGGTGCGGTTGGGGCACCGAAGTACTGCCCGGACACGCCCGGGAAACATGCGCCGTTTCACTCATCCGTGGCTGATGAAACGATCCCCCGCGACCTGGAGGTTTCGGGGCGGCAGGGCCCGGGCCTCAGGCGCCCGGGCCTCCTCCGGAACCCGGGCTTCAGGCGCCCGCGAGCTCCGCCGCCACCAGCTCCGCGATCTGCACCGCGTTCAGCGCGGCACCCTTGCGGAGGTTGTCGTCGGAGATGAAGAACGCGAGGCCGTTCTCGACGGTCTCGTCGCCGCGGATGCGGCCCACGAAGGACTCGTCGCGGCCCGCGGCGCCCAGCGGCGTCGGCACGTCGGTGACGACGACGCCCTCCGCCGAGGACAGGATCTCGGTGGCGCGCTCCGGCGAAAGGGGCCGCGCGAAACGGGCGTTGACCTGGAGGGAGTGGCCCGTGAACACCGGGACGCGGACACAGGTGCCGGAGACCTTGAGGCCGGGGATCTCCAGGATCTTGCGGGACTCGTGGCGGAGCTTCTGCTCCTCGTCGGTCTCGTTCAGGCCGTCGTCGACGATCGAGCCCGCCATCGGCAGGACGTTGTACGCGATCGGCGCGACGTACTTGTCCGGCTCGGGGAACTCGGCCTGGTCGCCGCCGTGCGTCAGCTTCGGCGCGTCCTCGCCGACCTTCTTGACCTGCTCGAACAGCTCCTCGACGCCCGCGAGGCCGGAGCCGGACACCGCCTGGTAGGTGGCGACGACCAGCGAGGTCAGCTCCGCCTCCAGGTGCAGCGGCTTGAGGACGGGCATCGCGGCCATCGTCGTGCAGTTCGGGTTCGCGATGATGCCCTTGGGGCGGTCCGCGATCGCGTGCGGGTTCACCTCGGAGACGACCAGCGGTACGTCGGGGTGGCGCCGCCAGGCCGAGGAGTTGTCGATCACCACGGCGCCCTGCGAGGCGACCTTCTCGGCGAGCGCCTTGGACGTGGCGCCGCCCGCGGAGAACAGGACGATGTCCAGGCCCGTGTAGTCGGCCGTCGAGGCGTCCTCGACCGTCACGCCGTCCAGGACCGAACCGGCCGAGCGGGCCGAGGCGAACAGGCGCAGCTCGTCGAGGGGGAACTTCCGCTCGGCGAGGATCTTGCGCATGACCGTGCCGACCTGACCGGTGGCTCCGACGATTCCGACCTTCACAGGGGTTTCCTCCGTAGTTGCCCGCGCGGCGACGGGTGCCGCTGCCGTTCCATGATGCGTCTGTCCACGACCGACTTGTCCAATCCATTGTCCGAGGTGCGGGACGCCACAGTCGCCGGCGGTGCGGGCCGCCACATTCGCCGACGGGGGAGGCGAACGTTTCCGCCCCCGCCGGCGTCGTAGGGGAAACGCAGGAGGGGGAGGGCATTGCTGCGCAGAAAATCGCGGGCGCCACGCCGTGCCGAGGCGGCCGACCCGCTCGGCCCGGCACAGGAGGACCGGGTGCGGGCCGTCCTGTCGCTCGGCGGAGTGCCGCACGGGGAACTCCAGGACGGGGTGCAGCAGGTCAGGCTGCGGCTCCTGGAGCGGGCGGCGAAGGGGCAGCAGGCGCCGCGTGACGTCTCGGCCTGGGCCGCGGTCGTCGCCTCGAACTGGGCCATGGACTACCACCGCGCCCGCCGCCGCCAGGAACGCCTCGGCGAGCGGCTCGCCGCGCTGCGCCCCGGGGAGCCCGAGGAGGACGGCGCCGAGTCGCGCGTGCTCTCCCTCGCGGTGGCCCAGGGCCTCGACGAGCTGCCCGACAGCCAGCGGCAGGTCGTCGTCCTGCGCTTCTACGCCGACCTGCCCGTCCGCGACATAGCGCACGAACTGGGCATCCCGGAGGGCACGGTCAAGAGCAGGCTGCACGCGGCCGTACGGATGCTGCGCACGCGGCTGCACGAGGGAGAGGTGGTGTGACCGTGGCGCACGAGGAGCCGTACGACGCCGTCGACGCGCTGACGCTGGCGGTCACGGACGCACCGGTGCCCGCGGCGGCGCGCGGCGACGAGCGGTTCATGGCCGAGCACGCCGCGGCCGTCGCCGACGTCGCCCTGCTGCGGGAGCAGCTCAGGATCGTGGGGGACGCGCTGGCGCAGCGTACGGAGCATACGGAGGAGCAGCGTACGGAGACGGAGACCCGGGCCGCTCCCCTCCCGCCGCCCACCCCTGCCCTGCCCCCCGCCGCCCCCTTCCGGCAACCCGGCGCCGCCCGCCGCCGCGCCGTCCTCGCCCTCGCCGCCGCGCTCGGCGCCGGTCTGCTCGGCGGCGTGGTCTGGCTCGGGGTGGACAGCGGGACCGGGGACGGCGGCATGGGCTCGGGCGCGGACACCGCGAAGGGCGCGCCGAGCCAGGAGCAGGGGAGCGGCCCGGCCCAGGAGGACTCCGGCGCCGCCGAGGACGCGCAGCAGTCGCCGGAGGGCTACGTCGCCTGTGCGCGGCTCATCGTCGAGGGCACCGTGGCGCGCGTGGCGGCGCTGCCCGGCGGCACGCAGGACCGGATCACGCTCGACGTGTCCCGCCACTACAAGCCCGCCAAGGGGGAGCGGCAGGTCACGTTCGTGATGGACGTGAACGTGGACCCGCGGCTGCGGGCGGGGGACCACGTACTGATCGGCATCCCCGAGGGCAAGGCGTCGCCCGACATCTGGTCCACCGGGAAGCAGCTCGCCAAGGACCGCAAGTGGATCGAGAAGGCGCTGCCCGGGGCGCGCGGGATGGAGTGCTGAACCCGGGCTGCCCGCCGCCCGCGGAGTGCTGAGCCCCGGCCGCGCGCGGAGTGTCGGATTCCGGTCGGCAGCGGAGTACTGAGTTCCGGTGACAACTGCGTGAAGGCGCGGTTGCAACCCTCGGCGACCCTTCTGAACTGGGGTTTCGCCGGGCTACGGTCCTTCCACCGCTCGCCGGTGATCATCGGCGTACGCAGCACACGTGCGACGTACCGGCCCACGGAGATCACCGACGCAGATCACCGACCACCCATGGTCACTGACCACCCATGGAAGGACCTCCGTGCGCGCACCCCGCAGCCGGACCACGGCCGCCCTGCTCAGCGCGGCCGTCGCCGCCCCCGTCCTGTTCGCCGCCGCGGCCCCGGCCGGCGCCCAGGACGCTCCCCGGCAGGCCAAGCACCACCCGAGCCAGGCCGAGAAGGCGAAGAAGCTGGCCGAGAAGCTGGTGAAGAAGTCCACCGGCAAGAGCGCCCACCGTCACCTGGAGAAGTTCCAGCAGATAGCCGACGCCCACGGCGGCAACCGCGCCGCGGGCACCAAGGGCTACGACGCCTCCGCGAAGTACGTCCACGACCGGTTGAAGAAGGCCGGCTACAAGGTCTCGTACCAGAACTTCACGTTCTACGAGTCGCAGACCGTGCGCGAGGGCGCGAGCGTCCTGTCGCCCGAGGCGCGCAAGCTGAACGCCGTGGCCTTCGACTTCAGCAAGTCGACGCCCGAGGGCGGCATCCAGGCCCCGCTCGCCGCCGCCCGCGTCGACGACACCCCGGGCTGCGAGGCCGACGACTACACGTCCGACACCTTCACCGGCAAGATCGCCCTGGTGAAGCGCGGCGCCTGCACCTTCGCCGAGAAGGAGGCCGCCGCGGCCAAGGCGGGCGCCATCGGCCTCGTCCTCTACAACCACTCCGGCGACCAGCCCGTCAAGGGCAACCTGGAGGTCCCGGAGAACGCGCACATCCCCGCCGTCGGCATCACCAAGGCCGAGGGCGAGAAGCTGGCCGAGCAGCTCGCCAAGGGCGAGGTCAAGCTCTCCGTGGACGTCGCCACCAAGGCCGTCCCGCACAAGACCCGCAACGTCGTCGCCGAGACCCGCGGCGGCCGCGCCGACCGCGTCGTGGCGCTCGGCGCGCACCTCGACTCGGTGCACGAGGGCCCCGGCATCAACGACAACGGCTCCGGCTCGGCCGGTCTGATCGAGGTCGCCGAGAAGCTGGCCAAGGAGACCCGCAAGCCGGGCAAGCAGCCCGCCAACAAGGTCCGCTTCGCCTGGTGGTCGGCCGAGGAGCTGGGCCTGCTCGGCTCGGACCACTACGTCAAGTCGCTGTCGGCGCGGCAGAAGAAGAACATCAAGCTGTATCTGAACTTCGACATGATCGGCTCGCCGAACGGGGCGGAGCTGGTCTACGACGGCGACAACTCCGACAACACCGGCGAGGGCCCGGGCCCGGAGGGCTCCGCCCAGATCGAGGGCCTGATCAACGGCTTCCTGGACAAGAAGAAGGTCCCGCACTGGGGCACCGACTTCGACGGCCGCTCCGACTACGGCGCGTTCATCGCCAACGGCATCCCGGCCGGCGGCACCTTCACCGGCGCCGAGGGCCTCAAGACCGAGGAGCAGGCGGCGAAGGCGGGCGGCACGGCCGGACAGCCGTACGACCCCAACTACCACGGCGCGGGCGACACACTGAAGAACATCGACCGGAAGATCTTCGCGACGAACATCGACGTGATCGCGCACGCGGTGGGCACGTACGCGCATGACCTCAGGTCCCTGAAGGGCTGACGCCGGTCTGAACAGCCGAACGGGGGCGGGCACTTGGTGCCCGCCCCCGTTCTCATGCCGTCAGTACTACGGCCCGTCAGCGCTACGGTGTGACCTTCTCCACCGTCACGCTGCCCGTGCCCGCGACGGACCCGCGCGCGTTCAGGAGGTTCACCTCGCCGAACAGCACGCGCCCGTCGGCGGTGGGCGCGTCCGCGACGACCTCCGCCGAGACGTCCGCGGAGGCACCGTGGGCGAGCTTCACCGTCTTCGTCTCGTCGACCTTGATCTTGCCGAGCGAGGCGGCGAAGAAGACGTCACGGTAGTCGTACGCGGTCGATCCCGACGGGATGGAGTAGCCCGCGACCTCGATGGTGTACGTGCCCGCGGCCGGCTTGCTGAGGCGCACCGACTCCTCCGAGTCGCCGTCCGCCGAACTGCCCACCGGCACACCGTCCTTGAGGACCGTCAGGTCCAGGTCGGCGGCGCTGTCGGCGGTGGAGCCGATCGCCACGTCGAGCCGCTCGGCGCCCGCGGGCACCTCGACCGTGGTGGTCTGCGTCTCGCCCTGCTTGATGGTGGGACGCGTGGTGGCGGCCGAGCCGAGCGTGCCGCCCTTCAGCTTGCCGTCGACGGCGGCGTAGTGGTTCGTCGCCTTCCAGGTGACGGGCGCGGCCTGGCCGGACTTGGCCTCCGCGACCTTCTGCGTCGCCGGGTCGAAGGTCACGCCGAGCGCGGCGACGTCCAGCTTGTACGGGTTGTCGAGCAGCGGCGACGTACGGCGCGACTCGACCTCGATCTCCCAGACGCCCGGTGTCGGGTTCGCGTACGAACGCAGGTCGGGGCGGCAGGTGTTGTCCGGGTTCGGGAAGTTCGGGTAGCAGACCAGCGAGGACGTCGACTCGGCCGGGACGCCGTACGGGTGGACGGAGATGAACCGCGTCTGGCTCTTGTCCTTGAGACCGCCGAGCGCGACCTCCAGGGTCTTCGCGCCCTTCGGCACCGTCACGAAGTACGACTTGGTGGCGTTGCGCTGCACCGAGCCGGAGGCCTCGAAGGTGAAGGAGGGCTTGGCGAGGTCCTTGGCGACGACGACCGTCGTCATGATCTGGTGGTCGATGCCGCGGGTGCGCCGGTCGTTCACGGTCAGCACGGCGCTGGACAGGCCCGCCGCCTCCGGCTTGGCCTGCACCTTGACGGTCACGGCCTTGTTCAGGGGCAGGAACACGTCGTCGTCGCCGAGGAGCCGGAACGTGCCGCCGTGGTTATTGGCGAAGCCCAGCTTGTGCAGCACCGGACGGGTCGGGCCCGACGTACGCGTGATCGTCACGTTGTACGTCTTCTTCTGGCCCGCCTTCAGGCCGCCCTCACGGTCGTAGAGGCCGGTGCCGGGCTTCTTCAGCTCCTGCTCCAGGGCCGTGTCGACGGGCGCCTTGACCGTGTACTCATGGGCCTTCGCGCCGCCCTTGATGGCGTCCCAGGCGTCCACGACGTCGATCAGGCCGGTGCCCTGCTCGTAGGCCTGCACGCCGGGGATCCGGTGCGCGGTCGAGGTGAGCGCGGTCCGCAGCTTCGCCGGGGAGAGCTCGACGCGCTTCTGCTTCGCGGCGGAGAGGAGCAGCGCGGACGCGCCCGCGGCCTGCGGCGACGACATCGACGTACCCTGCAGCATCGAGTAGCCGGCCGGGAGCTGGTAGCCCGCCTCGGCCACCGGGGAGCCCGGCAGCCAGGTCTGCGTGGTGTTGATGGCCGAGCCCGGCGCGGTGACCAGCGGCTGGAAGCCGCCGTCCTCACGCGGGCCGCGCGAGGAGAACGGGAACATGCCGTACTTCTTGGTCACCTCGGAGCCGTAGTTGGCGGCCCAGGTCTCCTTGGAGATGGCGGCGCCCACGGAGACGACCTTGTCGGCGAGGCCGGGGTCGCCGACGGTGTTGGCGCCGGGGCCCGAGTTGCCGGCGGAGATCACCAGCTGCACGCCGTAGGTGTCGATGAGGCGCTTGTACAGCTCGGCGCGGGCGTTGTTGCCGTCGTTGAGCGCGGGCAGGCCGCCGATCGACATGTTGACGATGTCGACGCCGCGCTTCGTCACGAGGTCGATCATGCCCTCGGTGAGCGCGACGTTGGTGCAGCCGCCGGACCAGGTGCAGGCGCGCGAGGACACCAGCTTGGCGCCCGGGGCGGCGCCGTTCATCTTGCCGCCGAACAGCTTGTTGGCGGCCGTGATGCCCGCGACGTGCGTGCCGTGCTCGGACTCGATGAGGCCGATGTTCACGAAGTCGGCCTTCTTGCCGACCCAGTCGCCGCCGTAGGGGTCGGTCGGCACGTCCTTGCGGATCTCCACGACGAACGGGACGCGCTCGGCGACGTCGGTGGCCGGGTCGTCCTTGCCGAAGTAGGCGACCTGGTGCTTGTCCCCGTAGGGCTTCATCGGGGTGTCGTCCGTGAAGTCCTTGTCGCCGTTCAGGTCGACGCGGACGGTGCCGGCGGCCGGGTCGTACAGGACGCCCCAGGTGTCCGTGGTGTCGCCGTCGCGGTTCAGGTCGCCCTTGGCGTCGCCGCCGGTGGTGGCCGCCTCACGGAAGCGGCTGATCTGGAAGGAGCCCGCGGGGGACTTCCAGGTGTCGCCGTCGAAGGTGAACGTGGGCCCGGACACCGGGTTCGTCATCCGCCGCCAGGTCCCGTCGGCGTCCACGATCGGGTCGGTCGCCGTCACCCAGTCGGTGATCTTGCGCTCGCCGGTGGTCGTCTTCTGCAGCGCCGGGTGGCCGAGGTCGACGCCCGAGTCGAGGACGCCGATGGTGATGCCGCGGCCGTCCGCCTTCGGGTTCTTCTTCACGAAGTCGACGGCGCCCGTCTCGAAGGACGGGTTGTACGGGTTTTTGGCGGGCGTGTTCTTGTCCGGCGCCGGATACGCGGCGCGGCCCTGCGCGGACGCGGAGCCGGCGGCTTTGGCGCCGCCCGGCCTCGGGTCGTCCAGCTTGATCTCGTGCCGCAGGTCGATGGCGTGCACGGAGGAGAGCTTCGAGGCGGCCTTGATGGCGGCGTCGGCGCGGGCGGTCGGCACGGCGGCGCGGACGTAGCCGAGCTTGTCGTAGGTGCGGCCCACGGAGCCGCCCTTGACGGCGTCCAGTTCCTCGGCGACCTGCTCGGTCGCGCCGGGCGCGGTGGCGACCATCATCGTGACGGTCTTGTCGCCGTCCGCCTTGGCGTCGGCGAGCAGTTCTGCGTCCGCGGGGCCGAGCTTGGCGGCGGCGTCCTTGGGGGCCGGGGCGGACGGGACGGGGGAGGGGGTGTCGGCGGCGAAGGCCAGCGGGAGCGGGGCCGCCGCGCTGAGGGCGGCGGCCACGCCTATCGCGGTGGCGAGGCGGGCGGTGCGGCGGGCGCCTCGTCCGCCGCGGGCGGCGCGGTCGGAGGGTCTCGCACCGGATATCGGCGCGCGTCGTGGATCGAGGGTCATCAGCATCCCTGTACGTAAAGATCGGCTGGTCGAGCCGATATAGCGAGGGTCCGGAATACGGGGCCGGATGACCGCTCAGCTTTACGTAAGGGGTGCCTGTTTGGGGAGAGTTGCCCGGGACGGGATGCTCCGGTGGCGTACTTCCGCCATACGCCATCGGGAACAAGGCGGCGCATAACGGGACTTGGCGGCCGCGCGCCGTATAGGGCCGGGGCGGGGCTATCCCTCCCGCGAGCGGGCGTAGTGCCGGGACGCCTTCGCGCGGTTGCCGCACACGGCCATCGAGCACCAGCGGCGCGTGCCGTTCCGCGAGGTGTCGAAGAAGTGCAGGACACAGGCCTCGTGGGCGCAGCCGCGAATGCGGTCGGGCGCCCGGGACAACAGCTCCAGATAGTCGCGCGCCGCGAGCCAGGCGGGCCCCCAGGACGGGTCCTCGAACTCCGGCTCCTCGCCGGGCCCGGCCGGCGTCAGCGTCGCCCGGACGCGGCCGTGCGCGAGGACGGCGTCGACGCGGGCGACGGCGACGGGATCGCCGCCCGGCTTGCCCGGCAGGTCGACCAGGCCCGCGAGGGCGTCGCGGGCGCGCAGCAGCTGCTCCAGGGTCCGCTCGTCGGCGGCGAACCGCCCATCGAGGCCGTTCGCCCGCAGCCAGACGGCGAGCCCGTCCCTGTCACTGAGCCCGCCGGTCCCGCCGAGCAGATCCTGCCGGGCGCCGTCCCACATCCAGCGGGTGTTGAGCAGGTCCAGGGAGAGGGGCTCACCGGTGAGGGGACGGGGGTCGGACGGGGGTGCGGCGGACATGGGGGCTCCCTTCGGTGCTAACCACTAAAGAGTACGTGACTGGTTGAAGTCCACCCATTGCCCGGGCAACGGGACGTGCCTATCTCGTGTACGGGGTCTAACGTCGGCCCGTGCACAAGGAGCTCAGGGTGGCGGCCTACGCCGTATGCGTACGCGACGGGTCCGTGCTGCTCGCCCGGTGGGTGGCGGGCGACGGCAGCAAACGGTGGACGCTGCCCGGGGGCGGCATGGACCACGGGGAGGATCCGTACGACACAGTGATCCGGGAGGCCGACGAGGAGACCGGGTACACCGTGGAGCCGGTCGCGCTGCTCGGCGTGGACTCGCTGCGGCGCCGGTATCCACGGCGGCTCGGGGCGGTGGCGGACTTCCACGGCGTACGGATCGTGTACGAGGGGCGGGTGACGGGCGGGACGCTACGGCACGAGACGGCGGGGTCGACGGACCGGGCGGCGTGGCATCCGCTGGACGACGTCCCGGCCCTCGACCGCGTGAGCCTGGTCGACGTGGGCCTCTCCCTCTGGCGGGCCCGCCCGCCCCACGGCCACCTGCCGTAACCCCGGCAGGCCACCTGCCGTAGCCCCCGGCCCTACTTGCGGCAGAACTCCGCGCCCACGATCCGGTCCTGGCCTCCCGCCCAGTCGCCGTTGAAGTTGAACGTGAGCGCGTGCCGGCCGTCCGTCGTGGTCAGCGCCAGCGACTGGGAGCCGTGGATGCCGCCGCCGTGGCCCCAGACCACCGTGCCGCAGGGAAGTTCGAGCCGCAGCAGGCCGAGACCGTAGCGGCCGCCTGCCGCCTCCTTGCCCTCGGCCCGGACGGTCCTCTTCATCTCGGCGAGCTGCTTCTCCGGCAGCAGCCGGCCCCGCAGCAGGGCCGAGTAGAAGCGGTTGACGTCCGCCGCGTCCGAGATCATCTCGCCCGACGCGCCGGCGGCGGAGGGGTTCATCTCCGTCACGTCGTACGTGCGGCCTTCCGGCTTCTCGGACAGCTTCGAGTACGCGCGCGAACTCGGGTCGGGGACGGCCGGGTCGGTGCCGGGCACGGAGGTGGCGTGCAGGCCGAGCGGCTCGATGACGCGGCGGCGGATCTCGTCGCCGTACGGATGCCCGGTGGCCTTCTCGATGACCAGGCCGGCGAGCAGATAGTTGGTGTTGGAGTAGCGCCAGCCCTTGCCGGGCGCGAAGTCCGGCTTGTGCCCCATGGCCACCGCCACCAGTTCGTGCGGGGACCAGGTGCGGTGGCGGTGCTCGAAGAACTCCGGCGTGGACAACATGCGGACGAAGCCCGGGTCGTCGGCGTAGTCGTAGATCCCACTGGTGTGGTTGAGCAGTTGCCGCAGTGAGACCCTGTCACCGTCGTGACCGTTTCCCTCGACCACGTCGGGCAGCCACTCGCCCACCTTGTCGTCCAGGTCGAGCTTCCCCTCGGCCTCCAACTGCAGCACCACCGTCGCCACAAAGCTCTTGGTGATGCTGGCGGTGCGGAAGCGGTCGTGGGCGCCGCGCGGGGTCTGCTCCCGCATATCACCGACACCGGAAGCGGCGTTCCAGGGCCCGTGCTCGTCCCGCGCCTGCGCGGTGATCCCGGGGACGCCGCCGCGCACGGTGGCGTTCATGGCGGCGCGGGTGCGCTCGTGGTTGTGGTCGGTGGCGGGGGAAGCGGGTGCGGGTGCGGGTGTGGCGACAGCGGGGGCGATCAGGGCCCCCACCGCCATGGCCGCCACGACAGCCGCGCCGGCCAATGACCTGCGTACCGGCCCGCGTTGCCCACTGCTCGGCTTCGTCTCTTCGCTCATGTTCGTCTCTTCGCTCATGACGCCCTACCTCCTGTGTCGGCTGCTGTTATGGCGAACGACGCCGAGCCCGGAAGGTCGTTGTCACAGTGAGCGGATTTCGCAGTGAGCGGATGTCAAACCTTTCGAAGGATGAGCTCCGTGTTGCGGTCGCCGGGCTCGCCGCCCAACGTGGGCTTGGCGCCAGGGGCGTTGAACGACAGCTCGCGGTACAGCGCGGCGAGGCCGGTCTGGGACAGGTCGGTGAAGTCCGTGCGGTGCGGGGCGGCGGACTCGATGAGGGTGGTGAACAGGGAGAGCGTGCCGTCGCGGTTGTCGACCAGCTCGATCACCCGGGCGAGCTGCGGGAAGTCGATGTGCGAGGCGGTGGACACCTCCCAGAAGGAGCCGTGTCCGGTGCGGTGCGGGGTGATGGCGTTCTTGTGGCTGTGGCCGTTCACCCAGGCGAGCACCGAGCGGTGCCGGCCGAGGAGTGCCGCGACCTCGTCCCCGCCGTGCCGGGACTCGCGCGGGTGGTTCGGGTCGGTGCGCAGATTCCGCATGGACTTGCTGGTGTGGTGGCTGAAGACGATGACGTACGAGGCATCGCCGCTCTTCTCCACCTCCGTCAGCTGCCGCTCCAGCCAGCGCAGTTGGGCCGTGCCGAGCGAACCCTCGTAGTGGCCGCCCGGGTCGGTGGTGTCCAGGCTGATGCCGAGGACGTCATCGGTGATGCGGAAGGAGTAGTACTGCGTGCGGTCCGCCAGGTTCTCCTCGGTGTAGCCGTGGCCGACCGGGCCGCGGCCCGCGTGCGCCGGGTCGAGGTGGGCCTTGACGTACTCGGCGGGGGTGAAGGGGGCGCGGCCCTCGTCCGGTGTGACGGAACGCATGTGCCGGGCCTCGGACTTGAGCAGGTCCCTGAAGACGGCGCCCTTCGGGTCGTTGCCCTTCTTGACGTTCTTCCACAGGGCCGCGCCGCGCGCCTCGTCGAGCGACATCAGCTTTCTGCCGCCGACGGCGAACTCGGTGAAGTACGAGTCCCCGGGGGCGTAGCAGCCGCCGGGCAGTCCGTCGTGGTTGCCGACCGTGGAGTACCACGGCAGGTTCAGGCCCGGGCTGTTGACCTCGCGGATCGCGGCGTCCAGGAAGCCGGGCAGGTGCGGGAAGCCGACGCTCTTGTCGGCGTCGCGCAGGGCGGCGTCCGGCTGCCAGTAGAGCTTCAGGGCGCTGTCCTGTACGCCCTCGTAGCGGCGCGGATCCCCGGAGTTGGGGGTGACGCGGCCGCCGCTCATCACCTTCAGGAACCAGTCCAGCTCGTTGCGGGAGTTGTTGTCCGTGTTGTCGCCCGTCGTCATGACGAAGTGCAGCGGCGCGCCGGTGGCGGGCGCCCCGCGCAAGCCGTTGACCTGCTCGACCAGCGAGGCGGCGCCGGCCACGGACAGGGCCTCCTGCGGGCGCCAGGCGCTGGCCGTCTGGGCGCGCAAGTACTCGTAGCGGAGCGGGTGCTGTACGTCCACCAGGTGCAGGTCGGTGAACTGGACGAACGCGGCGAGCGGGGTGCGGCGGGACTCCCGGCCCGGCTTGGCCGCGGCCAGGTCCCCGCGTACGACGCGGTCCCAGGCCGGACCGTCGCCGAGGCGGCGGTAGCCGGAGGTGCCGCGGGGTGCCGCGACCGTGGCGAGGGTGGTGCCCGAGCGGTACGGGGCCAGCGGGGCGGAGGGGGCCCTGCGGGACATCGGCACCGGGGCGGCCGCCGCGGGGGCGGCCTTGCCGGAGCCCGCTCCCGGGCCCAGGGCGTATCCGACGCCCGCGGAGAGGGAGACGGCGCCGGTCGCCGCGAGGAACGCGCGGCGGTTCACCGTGGAGACGGCGGACGTGGTGGCGGAGGCGGTGGCAGTGGCTGCTGCGGTGGCGACAGAGCGTATGCGCGGCATGGCGCGTCTCCCCGATTGCGAACGCGTCGGCAGTGGTCGCGGGAGGCCCGGGCAGTGGTTCGCCGGCGGACTTCCCGCTCGTACTGGATCGTTGGCAGCGGGGGTGGCCTGCGCGTTAACGTCGCCACAACGCGCAGCGCCGATCACCGTAAGTGGATCTGGGACTGCCCTGCGTGTGCACGCGGTGCTCGTTGGGGGGTGGGGAGGCGGTTACTCCGTGTTCATCTGCGGGGGTAGGGGGCCCTGCCAGGGCCTCCCCGACCCGTGTACGGGGGCGGCGGGAGGCACGCGTACGGGGCGACGGAAATCACGCGTACGGGGCGGCGGACGTCACGCGTGCGGGGGCGGAACCCCGCCGTCCAGGGTTCCGCCCCCGCACTCCCCTCCTGCGGACGCGCGCAGTGGCCCGCTATCGGGGCAGCACGACGACGTACGCCGCCGGCTCCCGGTCGGCCGCCGCCATGAGCGCCGTCCGCACGACCGTGGCCTGCTGCTCCGCCGCGTCGCGGAGCTTCTTCGGGGTGAGGTGGACGACGGTGATGCCGAGCCGTTCCAAGTGCTCCCGCTTGCGGGCGTACTCGGACCACTCGCCGAGCTCCCGGCTCCGCTCGACCAGCGAGGCGCCGGTGCCGTCCTCGCCCTGGCGCGGCGCCCGGGTGTCGAGTTCGACGGCGACGGCGTGCTCGGGCCAGTAGGCGTCGACGCCGCCGAGGTGCGGGCCGCCGGGCAGCCGCAGGTCGACGTTCCACAGCGGGTCGGGCAGCCCGTGCTCGCGGACCAGCGCGTACAGGCGGTCCTCCGCGATCGCCCGCCCCTCGGCGAGCAGTGAGTCCACGGCGTCCACGACGTGCGGCCGGGCCAGTAGCCGCGCGTTGTTCAACGCCTTCACCACGGCGGCCGGTTCGCAGTGCCCGCCGCGCACCGCCTCGGTCAGCAGCCGCCTGACCGCGCCCGCCTCGGCGAGCAGCGCGACCGCGTCGGCGAGCGCGCGCGGCACCGGGGCGACCGGAAGTCCGGTGATCTGCTGGGGAGTCGGCAGGGTGTGGCTGCGGACGAGGCGGGCGCAGCCGGTGGAGCGCAGGCGTCGGGTGCGGGGCACGAGGACGTCGATGCGGTCCAGGGAGAGCAGCGGGGGCGCGGAGGAGAAGCGGTGCAGCGCGAGCGCGGCAAGCCCGGTGATCATCGCGTCCGCGTACGCGGCGTGCTGTTCGCCCGGGCCCGGCTGCGCGGGGATGGTCCTGGCCTCCTTGGCGGGGGGCCGGCCGGCGTACAGGAGCACGCCGTGCAGCCGTTCCTCGCTGGTCGGCGGGCCCGGGTGGAGCAGGAAGACGCCGGGAAGCAGCTGCTGCCAGGGGCCGCCGGGCCGGCAGTGTGCGGTGGTGGTGGCGCTGGAGACGCCGTGTTCGCGCAGTTGGTCCGCGCTCATGACGCGGCGTTGGGAGGTGGTCAAGTGACACAGGGGGCGGGGAGAGAGTGGGGTGTTGTGGTTCATGCCGGGGCCATTCCCGCGCCCGACGGGACCGCTAACCGCTGTTACAGTCCCGTCGACATAACTGGACAACCCCGTCCTAAAGTACGGGCGTTCGAGGGCCGAAAATGGCTGGTTCGGGGTGCGCGCGGGCGCCCCGGGGGCGTGCGCGGTCATGCGATGCCCTCTTGTGGGCGGGGGACACCGTTGTCATACTCAGCCCGATGTTTGGCATGGACGCGACGTAAGCCGGGCAATCCCTGAGGCGCGCCCGCGCCGGACACCGGTAACTCCCGAGGACCGCACCCCACTTGATCGGTCCATCCCCCCATGGAGGTACTGAGTGAGCACCCAACGAGCGAGCAAGCGACGCCTGACCATCACCGGAGTCGGTGTCGCCGCGCTGGTCGCGGGCACCCTGACGATGGCGAACACCAGCGCCGCCACGCCCGCCCCGACCCCGGACACCCTCACCTCGTCGGCGGCGAGCAAGCTCGCGAACTCCCTGTCCGCCGACCTCAAGAGCGGCACCGCCGGCGCCTACTACGACGCCTCGGCGAAGAAGCTCGTCGTCAACGTCCTCGACAGCGCCACGGCCGGCCAGGTCCGCGAGGCCGGCGCCGAGCCCAGGCTCGTCGAGAACTCCCAGGACGAGCTCAAGGCCGCCCAGAAGTCCCTCGGCGAGCGCGCCGTCCCCGGCACCTCGCGCGGTGTGGACCCCCGCACCAACAAGGTCGTCGTCACCGCCGACAGCACCGTCAAGGGCGCCGCCCTCGGCCAGTTGAAGAAGGACGTCGCCGCGCAGGACGGCAAGGCCGTCCTCCAGCGGGCGCCCGGAAAGTTCAGCACGCTCATCCGCGGCGGCGACGCCATCTACTCCTCCAGCGGCCGCTGCTCGCTGGGCTTCAACGTCGTCAAGAACGGCCAGCCGTACTTCCTCACCGCGGGCCACTGCGCCGCCCTCGCCGGCCGCACCTGGTCGGAGACCCAGGGCGGCTCGGCCATCGGCACGGTCGAGGACTACGGCTTCCCCGGCCGTGACGACGCGATCGTGAAGTACACCGCCAACGTCGCGCACCCGAGCGAGGTCAACCTCTACAACGGCAGCGCCCAGCAGATCACCGGCGCCCGCACGGCCGTCGTCGGCGAGCAGGTCCAGCGCAGCGGCAGCACGACCCGACTGCACGGCGGCACCGTCCAGCGGCTCAACGTCTCCGTCACCTACCCGCAGGGCACCGTCAACGGCCTCATCCAGACCAACGTCTGCGCCGAGCCCGGCGACAGCGGCGGCGCGATGTTCGCCGGCAACAGCGCCCTCGGCCTGACCTCGGGCGGCAGCGGCAACTGCTCCAGTGGCGGCACCACGTTCTTCGCCCCGGTCACCGACGCCCTGTCCCGCTACGGGGCACAGATCGGCTGACGCACAGCCCGTCGCGGGTGCGCTCCCTCAAATCGCGGGTGCACTCCCTCAAACGCCGGGCGGGCATTGACGGCCCGCTCGGCGAAGTCTTAGCCCGTCCGGCGTTTGAGGACGAGCGCGCAGCGCGATGCTCTGAGATCAAGCACAGCGGCGCGACGCATTGAAGACCACCGCGCAGCGCGACGATCGGGGGCCCCGGGGGGCAGGCACCCCCGGGCCCACCTACCCCTCAAACGCGGCCCGCGGCCCCGTCGCAGTCCTGCGCCCGCAGGGACCGCGCCAGATCATCCCGGGCCTCCAGCACAAGCCGCCGCAGCGCAGGCGGCGCCTGCTCGTGCCCGGAGAGCCAGGTGTCCGCCGCGTCCAGCGTCTCCCGGCTGCCCTGGAGATGCGGGAACAGGCCCCGCACCACGTCCATGCCGATCTGGATGGACCGCTCGGCCCAGACCCGCTCGATCACCTCGAAGTACTTCGGTGCGTACGCAGCGGTCAGCTCGCGCTGCGAGGGCTGCTGGAAGCCCGCGATGGTCGCCTCCACCAGCGCGTTGGACAGCGCGTCCGACTCCACCACGGAGGCCCACGCCTGCGCCTTGACCGCCGCCGAGGGCCGCGCGGCCAGGCAGCGGACCTGGTGCCGCTTGCCGGACGCCGTGTCGTCGCGGGCCAGTTCGGCGGCCAGCGCCTGCTCGTCCGCCGCGCCGTGCACCGCGAGCGCGCCGCGGAACGCCCAGCGCAGCTCCTGGTCCACCTCAAGACCGTCGATCTTGGCCGTGCCGTCCAACAGCCCCTGGAGGAGCTGGAGATCGGCCGCCGAGGACGCCATGGAGGCGAAGAACCGCGCCCAGGTGAGCTGGTGCTGGCTGCCCGGCTCGGCCAGGCGCAGCTCCCGCAGGGCACCCTCGGCGAGCGCCCGGCCGCCCTCCTCGCGCCAGTCGGGCGCGGCGTAGTGCGTGCGGGCGGAGCTCGCCCAGGCGTGCAGCATCTGGAGCACGCCGATGTCGGACTCCTGGCCGGCGAAGCGCAGGACGAGGCCGATGAAGTCCCGCGCGGGCATGAGCGCGTCCCGCGTGAGGTTCCACAGCGCCGACCAGCACAGGGCGCGGGCCAACGGGTCCGTGATGTCCCCGAGGTGCTCGCGGAGCGTGGCCAGGGACGTCTCGTCGAAGCGGATCTTGCAGTACGTCAGGTCGTCGTCGTTGACCAGGACCAGCTCCGGCTCCTCGGCCCCGGCGAGCTCGGCGACCGTGGTCCGCGGGCCCTCGACGTCGACCTCCGCGCGGGCATACCGCACGAGGGCGCCGCCCGTCTCCCGGCGGTACAGACCCACCGCCACGCGGTGCGGGCGCAGTTCAGCGGTGCCCGTCGGCGGAGCCGACTGATGCACAGGGCCGGCGGCCTCCTGCACGACGGCCAGCTCCGTGACGCGGCCCTCCGCGTTCAGGATCACCTGCGGGGTGAGGGAGTTGACGCCCGCGGTCTGCAGCCACGCCCGCGACCAGGCCGTCATGTCCCGGCCGCTGGTCTCCTCCAGGACGGAGAGCAGGTCGCCGAGGCGGGTGTTGCCGTACGCGTGCCGCTTGAAGTAGCGCCGGGCGCCCTCCAGGAAGGCGTCCCGCCCGGCGTAGGCCACGAGCTGCTTGAGGACCGAGGCGCCCTTGGCGTACGTGATCCCGTCGAAGTTGAGCTTGGCGTCCTCCAGGTCGCGGATGTCGGCCGTGACGGGGTGGGTGGAGGGGAGCTGGTCGGCGCGGTAGGCCCAGGCCTTGCGGTTGTTGGCGAAGGTGATCCAGCCGCTGGTGAACCGCGTCGCCTCGACCATGGAGAAGGAGCCCATGAAGTCGGCGAAGGACTCCTTGAGCCACAGGTCGTCCCACCACCGCATGGTGACGAGGTCGCCGAACCACATGTGCGCCATCTCGTGCAGGATGACGTTGGCCCGCCGCTCGTACGACGCCTGGGTCACCTTGCCGCGGAAGATGAACTCCTCGCGGAACGTGACACAGCCGGGGTTCTCCATCGCGCCCAGGTTGTACTCCGGGACGAAGGCCTGGTCGTACTTCCCGAAGGGGTACGGGTAGTCGAAGTGGTCGTGGAAGAAGTCCAGGCCCTGTTTGGTGACGAGGAAGACGTCGTCCGCGTCGAAGTGCCTGGCCAGGCCCTTGCGGCACATCGCGCCGAGCGGGATCTCCAGGCGGGTGCCGTCCTCCAGGACGCGCTCGTAGGAATCGGTCACGTAGTGATAAGGGCCCGCGACGACCGCCGTGATGTACGTCGAGATCGGCTTGGTCTCGGCGAACTTCCAGACGCCGTCGGTCAGTTCGCCGACACCATTGCTCCACACCGTCCAGCCCTCCGGCGCCTGCGCGGAGAAGCGGAAGGGGGCCTTCAGGTCGGGCTGTTCGAAGTTGGCGAAGACGCGGCGGGAGTCCGCGGGCTCGTACTGCGTGTAGAGATAGACCTCGCCGTCCTCGGGGTCGACGAAGCGGTGCATGCCCTCGCCCGTGCGGCTGTAGGCGCACTGGGCGTCCACCACGAGCTCGTTCTCCTCGCGCAGGTCCTCGAGGGCGATGCGGGAGCCGTCGAAGACCTCGGAGGGGTCCAGGTCCTTGCCGTTCAGGGACACGGCCGTCACGCTCGGCGCGATCAGGTCGGCGAAGCTCGTGGCACCCGGCTCGGCGCAGCGGAAGCGGAGGGTCGTCACCGACCGGAACGTGCGCGGCGCCCCTTCGTCGCCGTCGCTGTCGCCCACTGCCGAGCGCAGGTCGAGGAAGACCTCGTACCCCTCGACGGACAACAGTGCGGCCCGCTCCTGGGCCTCGTCGCGGGACAGATTCTCACCGGGCACGGGCTGCACTCCCTTGTGGCTCGCGTATGGACCGCATGACTCGTCCATGGATCGCATGGCTCGTCCGAACGCCTCTGATCCTCGCACGCGGCCCGTTCGGCGGACATCCGGGAATGCCCCGGCACACCCCCGACGTTTCCCGGCCAGGTCACGAACGGATTCCCTAGGGAGAGACATGTCCAAGAACGCTGCGAGCGGCAAGACCCCGGTCGACTTCTGGTTCGACCCCCTGTGCCCCTGGGCGTGGATGACCTCGCGCTGGGTGCTCGAAGTCGAGAAGGTGCGCGACATCGAGGTCCGCTGGCACGTGATGAGCCTGGGCGTCCTGAACGAGGACAAACTGGACGAGCTGCCCGAGGAGTACCGCGAGAACATGCTCCCCGGTGGCAAGTCGTGGGGCCCCGTCCAAGTCGCCATCGCGGCCCAGGAGGAGCACGGCCCGGAGGTGCTCGGCGACCTCTACACGGCGATGGGCACCCGCATCCACAACCGCGGCGAGGGCGTCACGAAGGAAGCGGTCGCAGCCGCCCTGGACGAGGTCGGGCTGCCCGCCTCGCTCATGGACCACTGGGAGTCGACGAAGTACGACGCACAGCTGCGCGCGTCCCACAAGGAAGGCATCGACAAGGTCGGCCAGGAGGTCGGCACGCCCGTCATCGCCGTCCCCGGTGCTGACGGCGAACAGATCGCCTTCTTCGGCCCGGTCGTCACCCCCGCCCCCAAGGGCGAGGCCGCGGCCAAGCTCTGGGACGGCACGCTCCTCGTGGCGTCCACGCCGGGCTTCTACGAAATCAAGCGCACGCGCACCCAGGACCCCATTTTCGACTGAGAACCGAGACGCACCGCAGCCACTAATTGAGCAACCCAAGCGGCGAGCAACCACCTCCGCGAGAGCGGCGCCGGTTTAGGCGCAAAAAAAGGCCCCCGTGAGTCACGTCCTCACGGGGGCCTTTCCTTTATCCGCCTGCCCGCATGAAGGTTGAGAAGACGATCACGAGGCAGGACGTTTCACGCGGGCACAGGCCCGCGGGGGTCAGGGAGCCAGCAGCAGGCTGTTCACGCGCTGCTTCGCGGCCTCGTACCGCTTCGCCACGTCCTGCCAGTTCACGACCTGCCACATGGCCTCGATGAAGTCCACCTTCTGGTTCTTGTACTGCAGGTAGAAGGCGTGCTCCCAGGCGTCGAAGACCAGGATCGGGGTGGAGCCCTGGCCGACGTTGCCCTGGTGGTCGTAGACCTGCTCGACGATCAGGCGGTTGCTGAGCGGCTCGTAGGCGAGCACGCCCCAGCCCGAACCCTGCGTCGTCGCGGAGGCCTTGGTGAGCTGGGCCTTGAACTTGGCGAAGGAGCCGAAGGACTCGGTGATGGCGTCCGCGAGGTCACCCACGCCGTCGGCGGCCGTCGGCTCGCCGCCACCGCCGTCCTTCGGGCTGTTCATGTTGTGCCAGTAGATGCTGTGCAGGATGTGCCCGGAGAGGTGGAAGGCCAGGTTCTTCTCCAGGCCGTTGATGGCGCCCCACGACTCCTTGTCGCGGGCCTCCGCCAGCTGCTCCAGGGTGTCGTTCGCACCCTTCACGTACGCGGCGTGGTGCTTGTCATGGTGGAGCTCGATGATCTGCGGGTTGATCACCGGCTCCAGCGCCGCGTAGTCGTACGGGAGTTCAGGAAGCGTGTAAATGGCCATGAGTGAGCCCTCCGACGTGCTCTGCGTGCTGTGCCGCGCCGTGTCGCGCGGCGCCGCCTCGCACCTCTTATTGCGACCTATGTGCAAGTGCAGGCTAGCAGCAGGAGTACGGTGAAGTTGATCAGCCCTTCGTCCTAGGCCGACGGGCCCACGGCCTCGTCGCCGCGAACGGCCGAAGGCCCCGCTCCACAGGGGGGAGCGGGGCCTTCGGGTGCGCGCGGGAACGGGGGCCGTCAGGTGCGGTTCTCCACGGCCTTCTGCCGGGCGAAGCCGACCGCCATGAGGATCAGGGTCAGGCCGCCCGTGTAGTAGAGCTGCGTGCGGGTCTCGGACTCGCGGGCCATCAGGACGAACACCGTCGCCATCCCGGCGAGCGCCACATAGGTGAGCCAGGGGAAGAGCCACATCTTCACGACGAGCTTTTCCGGGGCCTCGCGCTCCATCTTGGTACGCAGCCTCAACTGCGCGGTCGCGATGAAGAACCACACGACGAGGATGATCGCGCCGATGGTGTTGAGCAGCCACTGGAAGATGTCGTCCGGCCGCCAGTAGCTGAGCAGGACGCACACGAAGCCGAAGGCCGACGAGGTGAGGACGGCGATGCGCGGCACGCCGCCGTAGAGCTGCCCGAGCGCCTTCGGGCCCATGCCGCGCGCCACCAGCGAGTTGGACATGCGGGACGCGCCGTAGATGTTGGCGTTCATCGCGGAGAGCAGGGCGATCAGGACGACCACGTTCATGATCTGGCCCGCGCCGTCGATGCCGAGGTGGTCGAGCGTGGCGACGTACGGACCCTTCGCCGCGACCTCCTCGGCCGTCCACGGCAGCAGCGTCACGACGACGGCCATCGAGCCGACGTAGAAGAGCGCGATCCGCCACATCGCCGTGCGCACGGCCTTGGCCACGCCCTGGACGGGGTGTTCGGACTCCGCCGCCGCGATGGTGACGGTCTCCAGGCCGCCGTACGCGAAGACGGAGGCGAGCAGTCCGACGATGAGGCCGTCCACGCCGTTGGGCATGAAGCCCCCGTGCCCGGTCAGGTTGGTCATGCCGGGCGCGTCGGTGTCGGGGAGCCAGCCCAGGATGGCGAGCACGCCGATGCCGAGGAAGAGAACGATCGCGCCGACCTTCAGGGCGGCGAACCAGAACTCGAACTCGCCGAAGTTCTTCACCGCCGCGAGGTTGGTGGCGCAGAACACCAGCATGAAGAGGGCGACCCAGGCCCACTCGGGCACACCCGGCACCCAGCCGTGCACGATCTTCGCGGCGCCGATGCCCTCCAGGCCGACGGCCACGCACAGCAGGAACCAGAACGACCAGCCGGCGGTGAACCCGGCCCACGGGCCCATGGCCCGCTCGGCGTGCACGGAGAAGGAGCCGGACGCCGGGTTGGCCGCGGCCATCTCGCCGAGCATGCGCATCACGAGCATGACCAGGGCGCCGGAGATCGCGTACGCCAGGATGATCGAGGGACCGGCCGCGGCGATGGCCGTCCCGGAGCCCACGAAGAGCCCGGCGCCGATCACACCGCCGAGGGCGATCATCGACAGATGGCGCTGCTTGAGACCGTGTCCGAGGGGAGAGTCGGCCTGGGGTGGTGCGTCCTGCAAGGACGTCCGAGACATGGGCGTGCCCTGTTCAGTAGCAGAGACGGGGAGCGAAGTGGGCCACAGTCTGAGCGTGCGTACCGCTCACAGGGAACAGGTGACCGGTATACGGACACGACGCTCACACATGGTGAAGATTCGTTCACATCGCGAACACAATTGTGTCGGAAGTGTGTGCGCACGTTGCGTGCGCAGAGGTGTAGCAGAGGTATATAGGGGTCATCAACGGCCGCGCACGCGCCGCTCCCGCCACTCCCGTGCCCACGCCACCGCGATCACCGCCGCCGTCGCGCCCGCCGACCACAGCAGCTGCGGCCGCGCCCCGTCGTCCCGCAGCATCAGCACGATCACCACGGCCATCGCCGCGAGCGTCGCCCACGTCAGCCAGGGGAAGAACCACATGCGCAGGGTCAGCTTCTGCGGCGCCTCGCGCTCGATGCGGCGCCGGAGCCGCAGCTGCGACACCGCGATCAGACCCCACACGAACAGCAGCGCCGCGCCCACCGAGTTGAGCATGTAGAGGAAGACGGACTCGGGCCACTTCAGATTCAGCAGTACGGACACGAAGCCGAAGGCCACCGAGGCGAGCACCGCACGCCGCGGCACCCCGCCGCCCGAAACCTTCAGCAGCCCCTTCGGCGCCTCGCCGCGCTCGGCGAGGGAGAAGATCATGCGCGAGGAGCCGTACAGGTTGGCGTTCAGGGACGACAGGAGCGCCACGAACACCACGATGTTCATGAGAGTCCCGGCCGACGGGACGCCGATCGAGTCGAGCACCGTCACATACGGACTGAAGCCTGCCTTCTGTGCCGTCCACGGCAGCACCGTCACGATGACGAGCATCGAACCGACGTAGAAGAAGAGGATGCGGTAGACGGCGCTGCGCACCGCGCGCGCCACCGAGCGCACCGGGTCGTCGGACTCGGCCGCCGCGATCGTCACGATCTCCAGGCCGCCGAAGGCGAAGAGCACCACGACCACCCCGGAGACGACGCCGTCCCAGCCGTACGGCAGGAAGCCGCCGTCGCCGGTGAGGTGCGTGAAGCCGACGGGATCGGTGTCGGGCAGCACTCCGAAGATGGCGAGCAGCCCCAGGACGAGGAAGAGGACGATCGCGAAGACCTTCAGGGCGGCGAACCAGAACTCGAACTCGCCGAAGTTCTTCACGGCCGCGAGGTTGGCGCCGGTGAAGAACACCATGAAGAGGAGCACCCACGCCCACTGCGGCACACCCGGAACCCACTCGTTGGCGATCCGGGCCGCGCCGGTCGCCTCCACGGCGAGCACGACGACGAGCAGGAACCAGTACAGCCACCCGACCGAGAACCCGGCCCACCGCCCGAGCGCCCGCTCGGCGTGCACGGAGAACGCGCCGGACGCCGGCATCGCGGCGGACATCTCGCCGAGCATCCGCATCACGCACATCGCGAGCGCGCCCGCGATCAGATAGGAGAGGACGATGCCGGGCCCCGCGACCTCGATCCCGGCGCCCGACCCCACGAACAGTCCGGCGCCGATGACACCGCCGAGGCCGAGCATGGTGAGGTGGCGCTGCTTGAGGCCGCCGCCGAGGGGTTCGGGCCCCGTGTCCGTCGCGGCGGGGGCGTCGACCGCCGTCGCACCCGTAGGGGGCACCGCCGACCGGGACGGTGAGGAGTCGTGCTTCACGTTCAGTCGGCTCTCGGTGCTCAGGGGCTACAGCGGGAATCCAGGCCCAGAGGTTGAGGCCGGACTCCACGCCCACAGGTTTAGCGGGAATCTACAGTCTCACCGGCAGGCACCCCGGGAGGCAACCGCGTATCCCGACCCCCCTGACCTCAGTGACGAGCGTCACGCCGAATCACGTGTGGCCCCGGCGCTTTGTGCGGAGCCCACCAACGCCGACCCACTCCCTTTGTCACCGGCACCCCCTGAAACGCCGTCGACCCCGGGGATAAGGTCACAACGGTCCCACCCACCTACCCCAGGCCGCCCAGAACCATGGAGTCCCGATGAGTACAGCCGCCATAACCCGTCCGGGCCAGGTCCTGGCCGACCTCCTGCCCGCCTCCCGCGTGAAGGACGCCACGCTCGTCCTCGGCGGCGCCGCGCTCACCGGCATCGCCGCGCAGATCGCCGTGCCGGTCCCCGGCTCCCCGGTCCCGGTCACCGGCCAGACCTTCGCGGCCCTGCTCGTCGGCACCTCGCTCGGCGCCTACCGCGGCGCGGCCTCGCTCGCGGTGTACGCGATCGTCGGCATGGCGGGCATGCCCTGGTTCGCCCAGGGCAAGGCGGGCATGGGCGCGCCGAGCCTCGGCTATGTCTTCGGCATGATGCTGGCCGCCCTGGTCGTGGGCGCCCTCGCCCGCCGCGGCGCGGACCGGAACGTGGCGCGGATGGCGGGCACGATGGTCCTCGGCTCCGCGATCATCTACGCCGTCGGCGTGCCGTACCTGGCCGCGGCCACCGGCATGTCCCTGACGGAGGCGGTCGCGGCCGGGCTCACGCCCTTCCTCATCGGCGACGCGCTCAAGGCGGCGCTCGCGATGGGCGCGCTGCCGCTGGCGTGGAAGCTCGTCAATGGCGCCGCCGACAAGCGCTGACGCGAAGCGCGCTCTGTACGTCCGTCAACGGACGTCGTAGTTCCGCCTGAAGAGGTTCGCCGGGTCGTACGTGGCCTTCAGCCCGGCGAGCCTCTTTCGCGTCTCGGCGTCGTACAGACCTTCCGTACGGTCGCCACTGCCGAAGGTGAAGTTCAGGGACCGTCCGACGGCGTGCCGCTCCACTCCGCTGAGCGCCTCCGCGTAGAACTCCCGCAGGGTCTCGCGGTCCGTGCCGTCCAGCGGCGACAGGATCCGCAGCAGCCAGCGCGCGTCCCGGTGCGGCACGGCGTTGGCGGCTGGCCGGGCGAGGGCGCCGCCCAGGTGGTTGAGCTGCACGACGTGCATGTGGTCGGCGGCGGGACCGGTGAGGGACAGAAGCCGTTCCATCCCTTCCGTCCCGGCGGTGTCGAGGCCGTCCAGCATGCGGCTCTCCCCGTAGTACGCGTGCGGGAAGTCGGGGTCGTTGTGGATGGTGTGGCTCTCGGTGTACGGCAGTTCGCGCAGGGAGTCCGAGGCGGCGGGCCCGATCGCGCGCAGCGGCGCCACGAGCCGCTCGCCCTCCTCCGCGCTGCCGGTGTACGCGACGCGCACGGTCACCTGATAGCTCCCGCGCAGGGCTTCCGGGAGCATCGGGAGGTCGGGGTAGACGAGCGCGGCGACGGAGGACGTCACCTCGTCCGGGACGGTCTCGGTCCAGGCCGTGTACGCGCGCAGGATCACCGCCGGGTCGACCTCGCGCCCGTCGAAGGTGAGCGCGCCCCCGTACAGCCGCGCCACGGGGATCAGGCCGATCTCGAGGGCCGTCACGACGCCGAGGTTCGCGCCGCCGCCGAGCAGCCCCCAGAACAGCTCCGGCTCGCTGTCGGCCGTCACGTGCCGCGGTGTGCCGTCCGCGGTCACCACGTCCAGGGACCGCACATGGTCGGCCGCGTACCCGAACTCCCGCGCCAGGACGCCGAGTCCGCCGCCCAGGGTGTACGACACGGCGCCCACGGAAGGCGCCGAGCCGTTCAGCGGCGCGAGCCCGTGCTCCGCCGCGGCCGCCACGACCTGCCCCCAGCGGACGCCCGCCCCGACCCGGACGGTGCGCGCCGCGGGGTCCACGACGACGTCGTCCATGCGGCGGGTGCTGATCAGTACGCCGCCCTGCGCGGCGTCCGGGAGGCCGTGCCCGGTGGCCTGCACGCCGACCGGCAGCCCGGCCTCGGCGGCGTACGCCACGGCCGCGACGACGTCGTCGGTGCCGGAGGCCGCGTAGATCACGTCGGGGCGCTGGGCGAACCCGGTCTGGAATCCGGCGAGTTCGTCGTCGTACCCGGCGTCGCCGGGGCGGAAGGTGAGCCGCTGGGGGGTGTGGGCGGTGTGGTTCACGGGTTGCCTCCGTCATGCGGTGCGCGGCGCGCGCGGGGTGAGCGGCGCCGCGGATCTTGTCCTTGCGGGGCCCACCCTGTCCTCATAACTTGACAGTTTCCGTCAGGTTTTTCCGGCGGCACACACGACGGCGGGGCGGCCCCGGACTCCCGGAACCACCCCGCCGTATGGGAGCGGGCCTCTGCCTCGCCCTCGGCTCAGGCCTCGAGCCGGGCCGCCTCCTCGGCGGTACGCGGCCGCACCTTCTCGCGCACCAGGGCGAAGCCCAGCACGAGGGCCGCCACGAGCAGCGAGAGGAGCATCTGCTTGCGCCCGGCGTCGTCGTACAGCATGTAGACGATCACGAACGAGATCATCCCGATGGTGACCCAGGTCAGGTACGGGAAGAGCCACATCTTCACGACCAGCTTCTCCGGCTGCTCGCGCAGGATGATGCCGCGCATCTTCAGCTGCGTGAAGCAGATGACGAGCCACACGAAGAGCGCGACGGCGCCGGAGGAGTTGAGCAGGAACTCGAAGACGGTGTCCGGCCACTGGTAGTTGAACCACACGGCGGCGAAGCCGAAGACGACCGAGCTGAGGATCGCGATGCGCGGCACGCCCGCGGCGGTGGTGCGCGCGAACGACTTCGGGGCGTCGCCGCGCTCGCCGAGCGAGAAGGCCATGCGCGAGGCCGTGTACAGGCCGGAGTTGAGACAGGACAGGACGGCCGTGAGGATGATGACGTCCATGACCGTGCCGGCGTGCGCTATGCCGATGGAGTTCAGCGCGGCGACGTAACTGCCGTCTTCGACGATCGACTTGTCGTTCCACGGAAGCAGCGTGACGACGACGAAGATCGAGCCGAGGTAGAAGACGCCGATGCGCCAGATCACGCTGTTCGTGGCCTTCGTCACGGCGCGCTGCGGGTCCTCCGACTCACCGGCGGCGAGCGTGACGATCTCCGAGCCCATGAAGGAGAAGACCACCATCAGCACACCGGTGAGGATGGCGCCCGCGCCGTTGGGCAGGAAGCCGCCCGCGTCCGTGAGGTGCGCGAAGCCGCTGCCCGGGTTGTCCGAGCCGGGCAGGATGCCGAAGACGGCGAGCAGGCCGAGGACGACGAACCCGCCGATCGCCACGACCTTGATGCCCGCGAACCAGAACTCGAACTCGCCGTAGCTGCCGACCGAGACGAGGTTGGTCGCGGTGAGCACCAGCATCACGATGAGTGCCCAGCCCCACTGCGGGACGCCCGGCATCCACCCGTTCAGGATGTCGGCACCCGCGGTCGCCTCGACGGCGAGCACCACGACCCAGAAGAACCAGTACAGCCAGCCGATGGTGAAGCCCGCCCAGCGCCCGAGAGCCTGGTCGGCGTAGGCGGAGAAGGAGCCGGAGGTCGGCCGCGCCACGGCCATCTCGCCGAGCATCCGCATCACGAGCACGACCATGGCGCCCACGAGCGCGTACGACACGAGGATCGCGGGGCCCGCGGCCTTGATGCCGGCGGAGGACCCGACGAACAGACCCGCTCCGATCACGCCACCGATGGCGATCATCGACAGGTGGCGGTTCTTCAGCCCGGCCTGCAGGCCGTCGCCACCGCCGTTCCCACCGCCCGGCTGCGAATTACCGGGTCCTTCGTGGGTGCTGTCTTCCTTCGCAAGGGACGGTTGCGAGGTCATAGGCAGATCCTTTGGTTCGCGGGGCACAAGCTTCCGCATTCAAACTCAGGGGCGTACGGGACGAAAGACCCGTCTCCGGATCGTTGTATTCAGCGGAATGGTGAGTGAACGCGTGCTTACGCTCGATCACCGGCCGGGCGATTGGCCTGCACCAATCGGTCCCCGGAGCCGGTGCCCGGCCGCCCCACAGCGGCTGCCCGCCCCCCTGCATGCCACACTTCGCTCCATGCGCGTGTACCTCGGCTCGGATCATGCCGGCTACGAACTGAAGAACCACCTCGTCGAATGGCTCACCGCCCACGGGCACGAGCCCGTCGACTGCGGGCCCCACATCTACGACGCCCAGGACGACTACCCGCCGTTCTGCCTGCGCGCCGCGGAGCGGACCGCCGCGGACCCCGAGGCCCTCGGCATCGTCATCGGCGGCTCCGGGAACGGGGAGCAGATCGCGGCGAACAAGGTGAAGGGTGTGCGGGCCGCTCTCGCGTGGAGTGAGCAGACCGCCGCGCTCGGGCGTGAGCACAATGACGCCAACGTGATCTCCATCGGGGGGCGGATGCACACCCAGGACGAGGCCACGAAGTTCGTCGAGATCTTCCTCGCCACTCCGTACTCGGGCGAGGCGCGGCACACGCGTCGCATCGAGATGCTCACGCGGTACGAGACCACCGGCGAGCTGCCGGCCATCCCGTCCCACCACCCGCAGCAGGGCTGAGTACTCCCCAACCCCGCCCCTTCCCGAAACCGGGGGCTCTGCCCCCGGACCCCCGCTCCTCAAACGCCGGAGGGGCTATATCCCCCACCCGCCCACCCTTCTAGCCCGTCCGGCGATTGAGGACGAGCCGCGAAGCGGCGATAAGAGGGGGTCCAGGGGGCGGAGCCCCCTGGTTACGGGAAGGGGCGGGATTGGGGAGACCCCGGCAGGGCCCCACCCACCCCAACCCGCCCCCCAGGAGAAACCGTCGTGCCCGAGGGCCACACCATCCACCGTCTCGCGGCCGATCATCGGGAGCGGTTCGAGGGGCGGGAGGTGCGCGCCACCAGCCCGCAGGGCAAGTTCTCCGACGGCGCGGCCCTGGTGACGGGCCGGCCGCTGAGCACGGCGGAAGCCCACGGCAAGCACCTGTTCCTCGGCTTCGCCGAGACCGGCTGGATCCACATCCACCTGGGCCTCTTCGGCAAGGTGGCCTTCGGCGGCACACCCCCGCCCCCACCCACGGACACGGTCCGCCTCCGCCTCGCGAACACCACCGCGTACATGGACCTGCGCGGCCCGACGACCTGCGCCCTGATCACCGACGAGGAGAAGCAGGCGATACACGCCCGCCTGGGCCCGGACCCGCTGCGCCCGCAGGGCGAGGGGAACGACCCGGAGACGGCCTGGCGCCGCGTCTCCCGCAGCCGCACCACCGTCGCGGCCCTGCTCCTGGACCAGAAGGTCGTCGCGGGCGTGGGCAACGTGTACCGCGCGGAGGTCCTGTTCCGGCACGGCATCGACCCGTACACACCAGGCAAGGACCTCACGTACGCCCAATGGACGGCGATCTGGGCCGACCTGGTGTACCTCATGCGCGAGGGCGTCCGGCACAACCGCATCGACACGGTCCGGCCCGAGCACACCCCGGAGGCGATGGGCCGCCCGCCGCGCGTGGACGACCACGGCGGCGAGGTGTACGTGTACCGCAGAGCCCGTCAGGCCTGCCACATCTGTGGCGGCGAGATCCGCACCGCCGATCTCGCCGCCCGCAATCTGTTCTGGTGCCCGGGCTGCCAGCCGGCCGCCCCCCCGGCCGTAACGAGGAAGCACCCCGCAACGGGGAAGCACCCCGCCGGAAGCTGGAACCGGAAGCTAGAAGCCGTGCGGCAGCCAAGGAGCCACCGCCGAGCCGAAGGCAAGCGACGCCTCCGCCACCGCGCCCTCGCGCAACTCCCGCACCCGGCCCGCCCCGGCGAGCTGCGTGAGCGGTACGCCGCCGAGGTAGACGGAGCCCAACTCCCGTACGGAGAGGGCGAGATCGGCCGGGGCGTCGTCGTCCACGCGCTTGCAGGAGGCGTCCTTGGCGTCGCCCGACAGGCGCCAGCGGCCCTGGTTCCAGGGGCAGAAGGCGTCCTCGACGTCCAGGACCAGGTCCACCGGCGCCTGGTACGTACGCGCTTCGAGGGCGGCGCCGACGTCCACCAGACGCACGTGCAGCGAGTCCTTGATCCGCAGGTCGCAGCGGCGCACGTCGGAGACGAGCTGGACCAGCGGGTCGTCGACCGGGCGGCTCAGCGCCAGGACCGTCGACGTCAGGTCGATGCCGAAGAGGAAGCGCCACAGTGCGGCGTACGCGGCCGGGTCCTGGGCCTCCACGTCCTGCACCCGGACCGTGCCCTTGGGGCCCTGGACGTCCCACTCGGGCTTGACCGCGAAGAGGGCGTACCCGACGACGTCGCCGTCGCGCTCCGCGAGCACGCACTGCTGCGGCGACATGCCGTTGCGGTCGCCCGGCGGGTCCAGGGTGATCAGGTTCTCCCAGCCGGGCCGGCGAGCGAGCATGCCGGGGCGTCCCGCCACCCGCTGCGCGTACACCGCCTCGCGGTCGGCCTGGGACTCCGCGGGCGTCGCGTAGCGCAGCCGCACCTCGTCCGCGGCGGCCGGGACGGACAGGTGGACGCGGGTCTTGTCGATCTCGAGGCGGAGCTGGTGCGAGGCGACGCCGTACCCGAACCGGCCGTAGATGCCCGGTTCCGACGCCGTCAGGACGGCCAGCGCCTCGCCGCGCGCCCGCACGTCGTCGAGCTGGTGCCGCATCATCGCCGTGAGCAGGCCGCGCCGCCGGTGCGTGGCGGCGACGCTCACCATGGTCACGCCCGCCGTGTCCACCACGGCGCCGCCCGGCACGGACATGCGGAAGCTGAAGGCGCCCGCCGTGCTCACGCAGGCCTCGCCGTCCCAGAACCCGAACGACCGCTCGTACTCGGTGAGGGCGTTCCACAGCTCGTGCTCCTCGGGCTGCTCGGCGACGCCGCCGAAGGCCCGCTCCAGCGTTCCGTACCAACGGTCCCAGTCGCTCTGGCTCAACTCCCGCAAGTCTGCTGTCATATGCCATGCCTACCAGGGGCTCCACGGGCGCGGCGAACGATTTTCCGCGTACCGGAATGTGCGTGTGGGCGCTGGGCGCGGAGATACGGGTGGGGTGCCCCTGAAGGGGGACAAGAGGTACCTCCCGTGCGAAGCGCCTGGCCCGGTGGATAGGGTCCACGAGCAATGGCGGTACGACGAGAAGGGCGCGAGCGGCGCGAACAGCGTGCGCGACGCGCCGAAGCCGAGACGTTCCCGGCCCGGATGAAGAAGCGGCTGCACCGGGCCCGCATAGGGCTGCGCAAATCCGGTGTCGACTACTTCCGGGGCGACGGCTCCGACTGGGTGGCACTGGCCGCGCTGCTCCTCACCGTCCCCGTCATCACCGCCTGCACGATCATCAACCCCGTGTGGTTCTCCCCGGCGGCGCTCGTCCTGCCGATCGTCGCGGGCGGGCTGTTGTTGCGGCCCTCCAGCCTGCTCGGTCTGTACGCCGCCTCCGCGGCCGCCCTCATCGTGGAGTCCGCCCAGCTCGGCCCGTACACGGAGGGCCCGGCGCGGGTCACCCCCGGCACCGTCCTGACCGTCGCCGCCTGCGGCTTCTTCGGCCTCCTTATCGCCCAGTTCCGCAGCCGGGTCGGCGTGCCCTGGCGCGGGGGCGGGACCATGCTCTTCGACCTGCGCGAGCGCATCCGCGTCCAGAGCAAGCTGCCGAAGCTGCCGCGCGGGTGGCACCGCGAGATGGCGCTCCGGCCGGCCGGCGGGCAGTCCTTCTCCGGCGACTTCGTGGTCGCCGCCCGCACGAACGGCGGGCGCACGCTGGAAGTCGTCCTGACGGACGTCTCGGGCAAGGGCATGGACGCGGGGTCGAGGGCTCTGCTCCTGTCCGGGGCCTTCGGTGGCCTCCTGGGCTCCCTCCCCCCGCACGCCTTCCTGCCCGCCGCCAACGGCTACCTCCTCCGGCAGGACTGGGACGAGGGCTTCGCCACCTCCATCCACCTCGTCCTCGACCTGGAGACCGGCGACTACGAACTCCTCTCCGCAGGACATCTCCCCGCCCTCCAGCTCAGCGCCGGCACCGGCCGCTGGGAGGAGAAGACCGGCGAAGGCCCCCTCCTCGGCGTCTACGACGGCGCCCAGTTCGACCCCGTCAAGGGCTCGTTGCGTCCCGGCGACGTCCTGATGCTCTTCACCGACGGCATCGTCGAGGCCGCCGACCGCGACATCGCGGAAGGCATCGACCGCTTGACCGGCGAGGCCGACCGCTACGTCCCCGGCGGCTTCCACGGCGCCGCGTGGCACCTCATCGAGGCGGTGGCCAGGGACGTGAACGACGACCGGGCTTTGCTGCTGATCTGCCGGGACGCGTGAGCTGGCCGGGGGCCTTGGGCGGTCTTCCCTGCGGGTGGGCCGGGCCGCCGCTGATCGCCGCTTCGCAGCTCGTCCTCAAACGCCGGACGGGCTGAAACTCAGCCGCACCGGCACATTTCAGCCCCTCCGGCGTTTGAGGAGCGGGGGTCCGGGGGTGGAGCCCCCGGTTTCGGGAAGGGGCGGGACTGGGGAGGCCCCCGGCAGGGCCCCCACCAGCCACGACGTCCCCAGGTGGGGGAAACCCCACCCCGGACTGGCCGGGCCGCCTCATGGTCGGGGGCACCCCGCGATCCGTACGTTCGATGCATCGAGCAGGTACGGACGAGGGAAAGGCTGCACGCCATGGGGCTGCGGAAGAAGAAGCAGCGGGCCGAGACCGGAACGCGTCACGGCGACGGCGAGGGCCCGGGCTTCGGCGCCGCGGCGGGCGACTGGGCCGTGGAGCTGCGCGGCGTGCGCCGTCAGTACGGCCGCGGCTCGGGCGCGGTGCACGCGCTGCGGGGCATAGACCTGGCCCTGCCGCGGGGGAGCTACACGGCCGTGATGGGCCCGTCGGGCTCCGGCAAGTCCACGTTCCTGCAGTGCGCGGCGGGCCTGGACCGCCCGACGGACGGCACCGTACGCCTCGGCGGCACGGAGATCACCGGCATGAGCGAGAACAAGCTGACGGCCCTGCGCCGCACCCGCCTCGGCTTCGTCTTCCAGGCGTTCAACCTGCTCCCGTCGCTCACGGTCGAGCAGAACGTGCTGCTCCCGATGCGCCTCGCGGGCCACCGCCCCGACCGCCGCGCGGCCGCCGCGATGCTGGCCCGCGTGGGCCTGGGGGACAAGGGAAAGCGCCGCCCGGGCCAGCTCTCCGGCGGCCAGCAGCAGCGCGTGGCCATCGCCCGCGCCCTGGTGACCTCGCCGGACGTGGTGTTCGCGGACGAGCCGACCGGCGCGCTCGACACCACCACGGCAACCGAGATCCTCGGCCTGCTGCGCTCGGCCGTGGACAGCATGGGGGCCACGGTCGTCATGGTCACCCACGACCCGGCCGCCGCGGCCTGGGCGGACCGCACCCTGTTCCTCGCCGACGGCTCGATCGCCGACCGCCTGGAGCGCGCCCCGGCGGCGCGGATCGCGGAGCGGATGACGGCCCTCACCGCCGCCCCCGCGGCGTATGCGGGGGCGGCGGCATGAGCTTCGTACCCAACGGGCTGGCCCGCGCGGCCGTCCGCTTCAAACCCGCGGGCTTCGTGGGCACGTTCGTGGCGCTCGCGATGGCGGCGCTGATCGTGTCCGCGTGCGGCGTCCTCCTGGAGACGGGTGTGCGCGCCTCCGTGCCGCCGGAGCGGTACGCGGGGGCGCCCGTGGTGGCCGCCGCCGACCAGAAGGCTCACTTCGTCACCGGCGGCGGCGAGGACCGGTCCGACTCGCCCGAGCCCGTGCCGGACCGCGCCCGCCTCGACAACTCGCTGGTGGCGAAGGCGGGTTCGGTGCCCGGCGCGCGTACCGCCGTCGCCGACGTCACCTTCCCCGTCAAGCACGGCGCCACGGCGCTGACCGCGCACAACTGGGGCTCCACCGCCTTCACCGGCGAGAAGCTGTCGGCGGGCCGGGCGCCCGCCGCCGGGGAAGTGGTCCTGTCCGAGGCGGCGAAGGCCCGCGTCGGCGAGCGGGTCACGCTCACCACGGCCGACGGCCCGCGCGAATTCCGGGTGTCCGGACTCACGAAGGGCGCGAAGGGAACAGAGGCAGCGGGAGGCGCGGGAGGCGCGGAGACCGGCCCGACTGCCTGGTTCGCCGACACGGACGCGGTACGTATCTCCGGGCACCCCGACCGCATCGACGCCATCGCCGTCCTGCCCAAGGACGGCGTCACGGACGCGACGCTCAAGTCCCAGGTGGCCAAGGCCCTCGGGGACAAGGCGGAGGTCCACACCGGCGACGGGCGCGGCGGCGTCGAGAACTCCCGCCTTGCGTACGCCAAGGAGATGCTCACCGGCCTCGGCGGCTCCTTCGGCGGCATCGCCGCGATGGTCGCCGTCTTCACGGCCGCCGGCACCGTCGCGCTCTCCGTCGGCCAGCGGGCCCGCGAGTTCGCGCTCCTGCGCGCCATCGGTACGACACCACGTCAGGTCCGCCGTACGATCGCCACGGAGGCGCTCCTCGTCGCGCCGCTCGCGGGCCTGCTCGGCTGTCTGCCCGGAGTCGCCCTGGCGAGCTGGTGGTTCGGGCAGCTCAAGGACAAGGGCGCGATCCCGGAGGCCGTCGACCTCTCCGTCTCGTACATCCCCTTCCTCGCCGCGACGGGCACCGCGCTCGTCACCGCCCTGTTCGCCGGGTACATGTCCGCCCGCCGCCCGTCCCGCATCAAGCCGGGCCAGGCGCTGAGCGAGGCCTCCGTGGAGCGGGCGCAGATCGGCTGGATCCGTACGCCGCTCGGTGTCGCCGCGGTGGTCGGCGGCATCATCTTCGCGCGCTTCGCCGCCACCTCGACCGGCGACGACGCGGCGAACGCGGCGCTCGGCGTCGTCATGCTCTTCATGCTGGCGGTCGCGCTGCTCGGCCCGCTGGTGGCGCGTGGCTGCGCGGCCCTGTTCGGCCTTCCGCTGCGCGGCGCGGGCGCCTCCGCGTCGCTCGCCGCGGCCAACTCCCGCAGCAACTCCCGCCGTATGGCCTCCGCGATCACCCCGATCGTGCTCGCGATGGCGTTCTCCTCGACGCTCGTCTTCATGCACACCAGCGAGGAACGCGTCACCGCGAGCCAGCAGCGGGACGGCATCACGGCCGACCACATCGTCACGGCGGGCGGCGGATTCGGCCCCGAGGCCGTACGCAAGGCGGGGCAGGCCTCCGGCGTCAGCTCCGCCGTGGGCCTGCTGAAGACCTCCGTCCTGATCCCCAAGGGCTCCGGCGGCGACCGCTGGCTGGAGTCGGTGCCCGCGCAGGGCGTGACGGGCACCGCCGCGGACCTGGCCAAGGTGCAGGACCTCAAGCTCAAGTCCGGCGAACTCGCCCTGGGCAAGGGGCAGATCGCGCTGGACGCCATGGTCGCGCAGTCCGCGCACCTGAAGACCGGCGACCGCGTCGAGCTGCGCCTGCCCGACGGCACGAAGGCCCGCCCGAAGGTCACGGCGACGTACGAGCGGGGCCTCGGCCTGTCCCAAGTGACGCTGCCCGCCGCCGACTTGAAGCGGCACGTCACGTCCGCCCTCGACACGGAGATCTGGACGAAGGGCGGCAGCGCCGCCGCGCTGAAGTCCCTGGGCACGGTCAAGGACCGCGACGGCTACACCGCGGCCGCCTCGGTGGACCGCGAGGTCAACGCCTGGGCGAACGGGGTCATGGCGGCCGTACTCGGCGGCTTCGCCGCCGTCGCCGCCGCCAACACGCTGGTGATGACGATCCTGGACCGCCGCCGCGAACTCGGCACGCTGCGTCTGATCGGCTCCACGCGCCGCCAGGTCATGCGGATGGTGCGCTGGGAGGCGCTCCTCGTCACCTGCGCGGGCGTCATCATCGGCACCGGCATCGCCCTCGCCACACTCGTCCCGATGATGAACGGCCTGACCGGCGAGGCTCCCTACATCCCACCCCTGCTGTACGGCACCTTCGCCGGCTCGGCCGTGGCACTCGGCCTGGCAGCCACAGCAATGCCGGCCCGGGCGGCACTAAGGTCGTCGGCATGACGCTGATGACCCTGGCCGAGGTGGAGGCGGTGGCGCGCGCGGCCCACGCCGGGCAGACGGACAAGGCCGGGCGGCCCTACGCCGAGCACCTGGAGGCGGTCGCCGCGGGGCCGCACCGCGGTACGCCCACATGCGGGCTCTGCCCACCGCTCCCTAGCCCGCCGCTCCGCGGCGGATTTCTCCCACCCGCCCGCCCGTTCACCGGAACAAACACGTCCGGGCCGCAGAACACCTCGCGGCCTGCCCAACAGCCTGGGCAGGCCGCACTTCCGGTGCCACGGGGGGGTGTCAGGCGTCGCTGGGGTGGATGGGCGGTTGCCTGGCCCGGTGGGCGGTGCGGCAACGTCTGCGCTAACTGCTGTGGGCAATCGTCCCGCAGGGCGGGACGGGTGGGCACAGCCCAGGTCGACGGTCACCGTCCCGTCAAGCGGTCACCCCGTCTCAGGCCGACGCCCACCGTCCCGTCAGGCGGTCACCCCGCCCCCGGCCGCCGCGCCCGCGCCAAAGCAGCCGCGTCCCGGCGGAACGCCCACTCCATCTTCGGCTCCATCGCGAAGCGGAACGCCCGCTGCACAGGCGGCGTGCACAGCAGCGTCACCACCGCCCCCGCGACCAGCGTCACGACCACCTCACCGGCAGGCTTGTGCAGCCACTCGTACTCCTCGAACCAGCCCCAGAACCGGGACCCCTTGGCGAGGAACCCGTGCAGCAGATACCCGTACAGAGTCCCCGCCCCGAGCACGGTGAACCACATCTTCCGCCGCGGCACCCACGCGAAGAAGCACGCGGTGAGCAGCACCGAGCACCCGAAGAGCGCGAGCGTCATGACCACGCCCACCCACCACGGAACGCCCAGCTCCTGCGCGCTCTCGCGGCGGTAGAACCACACGGACGTCATCCGCGGAGCGGCCCAGTAGGCGAGCACCACCGCGCAGGCGAAGATCGGCAGGGACAGGATCCGCACCTCGCGCCGCCGCACCAGCTGGAAGTGCTCGGGCCTGATGAACAGGCCGAGCACGAAGAACGGCATGAACTGCAGCACGCGCTGGAGGTCGAGGTCGTCGCCGATGTCGGGCGAGATCACCGCGAGCACGGCGACGCACAGGGCCAGCGGCACCGGCCAGCGCACGATCTTCCACAGCGGAGTGGTCAGCCGCCACACGAACAGCGCGATCAGGAACCACGTCAGATACCAGGGGTCGAGCAGGCTGATCGGATGCGTCGGATCGTCGTCGGCCCACCGCTTGAAGAAGGTGTACGCGACCTCGAAGATCACGTACGGCACGGCGACACCGGTCACGAGCCGCTTGAGCCGGTCCGGGCGCATGTCGAAGCTGCGCGAGAAGTAGCCGGAGATCAGGATGAACGCCGGCATGTGGAAGGTGTAGACGGTCATGTACAGCGCTTCGGCGGTGCGGCTGTGATCCGTCAGCGGCTCCCACGCGTGGGCCATCGCGACGAGCACGATCGCCAGGTACTTGGCGTTGTCGAAGAACGCGTCGCGCTGCTTGGCGGGTTTGCCCGCGGCACCGGTGCCGCTCGCGGCGGCGGGTGCGGAATGGTCAGGATGACCGGGATGGCCCGGATGGCCGGGATAGCCGGACTGTGGGGGGTGTGCGGCGTGGCGGCCCGCCGGGCGGGCGGAGGTGGCGGCCGCGGTGGAGTGGGGGACGCGGGGGGCGGGCATTCCGTCGGCCGGTTCCGACACGGAGGGTACGGAGGGCTGTACGGGAGGCAGCGGCGCCCGATGCCGGCCATGCGGTTGAACGGGGTTCGTCACAGGCCCTCCCACCACGAGCTCGGTGAGACGATCCGGGACCGCACTGCGCCTGCGGGGGTCATGGCAGCGTGGAACATCTGAGGCACCCTAGCGTCGCCGTGGTGTTCCCGTAAAACCCTCAACTCATTCGTCCGGTTCATTGCTCCGCGTTCCCGCTGTTTCCCGCGGCGCTCCCCTCCCCGCGCCTTACGGATTTCCGTTATCGCCGCCCGCGGGTACCCCGTGTGACACGACGGATAACTGTCCGGTACGTCATATCTCGTACCGCTTAAATCGCGCATAACGCCCGCAGGCGACTCTGGTGAAATGTCCGGGTTGATCGGACCGTGGTGGGTTATGACGGCCCACTCAATGTGCTCCCGGCAACAATTCGAATTCCTGTGAACGGCTTGTGAGTACGCCGTCGTGTACGGGTGCCGGGGCGGTGTCCGCGCGAGGGCGGTCCGATGGCTGGCCATGGAAACGATCAAGTCGAATTAACCGTCCGACGGAACCGTCGAATTCCCGTACGGGCGCGGGTGGTTGGTGTGCGGCGTATGCCCCGCGGGCCCCGCGCGGCCCCCGGGAGAGGGTGCGCCACTGGTCAACCCTTGGTCATGGCTTGGCCGACGATGTGTCACCGGCCGCATAGCGAGGTCGTGTTGGTGGCACGATGGTTCTGGCGGGGGAGTGCGGGGTCGTACCCCCCGGGCGGGAGAGCGACCGACCTAGGGTGTGATCAGTGTGGCCATTTCGCTGTCAGTGGTGCTGCTGTTGGCGATCGTCCTCGTCATGATGATTCGTCAGGGAAACATCAAGGTATGGCCTGCCATCGTCGCGGCGCTCTTCGGCTTCGTCCTCGCCTCGACGGGAATGGCCGACGACATTCAGGAACTCCTGGACTCCCTCGCGGAGACCATCGGGGACATACAGTTCTGACGACGGGCAGCGGCCGCGGATGGGGGGTCTGCGTCGGATGGCGCTGCGGGACACCGACCCGGCGGAGGCCGGCGGCTATCCGATCGAGGACCGCCTCGGCTCGGGCGGGATGGGCGTCGTCTACCTCGCCCGATCCGCGTCCGGGCGACGTCTCGCCGTCAAGGTCGTGCACGGGCAGTACGCCGACGACCCCGAGTTCCGCATCCGCTTCCGCCGCGAGGTAGCGGCCGCGCGTCAGGTCAGCGGCGCGTTCACCGCCCCGGTCGTGGACGCCGACGCGGACGCCCCGCGCCCCTGGATGGCCACGCTCTACATCCCCGGCGAGAACCTCGGCACCCACGTCCGCCGCACCGGCCCGCTGCCCCTGGACCGCCTCCTGGAGCTCGCCGCCGGCCTCACCGAGGCCCTGCGGGACATCCACCGAGTAGGCGTCGTCCACCGCGACCTCAAACCGGCCAACGTGATGCTGGCCGAAGACGGCCCCCGCGTCATCGACTTCGGCGTCTCCCGCGCGGCCGAGGCCCTTGCCGGCGACCCCCTCACCCAGACCGGCCGCGTCATGGGTACGCCGCCCTATATGTCCCCCGAACAACTCACGTCCCCCCGCGAGGTGGGCCCGGCCTCCGACATCTTCTCCCTCGGCTCGGTCCTCACGTACGCGGCCACAGGCCGGGGGCCCTTCGACAGCGACTCCCCGTACGAGACGGCGACCGGCGTCGTCGAGGACACCCCCGAACTCGACGGCGTCCCCGCCGAGTTGCGCCCCTTTGTCGACCAATGCCTGGCCAAGCACCCGAAGGAACGACCCACGCCGGACGAGCTGTTGGCGTTGCTGCGAGGGGAACCCCTGCCGCCGACACCGCCGCGCGCGGTCGCGGAACCGGCCCCGGCGCGCTCGCGTCCACGCCGCCGCAGACGCGTGATCGCCGTGGCCGCGGCCGGGGCACTGCTCGCGCTCGCGTCGGGGCTCGCGATATGGCGGACGGGGACCGACCCCGAGGCCAGTGACCTGCCCCGGGGGTGGCAGGCCTGGGAATCCAAGGACCTCGACGACATCGGGGACGGGGGCAGCCTGTTCGAGAACTGCGTCGTCGCCGGTGGCGGCCTCGTGTGCGCGGGCGACGACGTGAAGGCGGCAAGGTTCTCGCTGGCCACGGGGGAGTTCGCGTGGAGCTTGCCGGTCGAGAGTTCCCCCGGCCTTTTGGGGAAGGCCGAAGGCCACGTCATAGGCGCCTCCGGCAACCGCGTCTTCGTCTACGACAACGATCAGATCGAGCGTGGCGACACAGGCATCGACAACTACTCCATCCAGGCGCTCGACGCCCGGACGCACCGGGAGCTGTGGAGCACGCCCGCCCAGCGGGGCGAACAAGCCCCGGCCCCGGCCCCGGACGCGGACAGCGGCGGCACGGTGCTGACCGACGCCGGAATCCTCACCGCCCTCGGGGCCAAGGGCGACACATACGCCCTGCTGTCCGTCACCGATGGCGAGGCCGGCTGGCGGCACCCGCTCCCCTCCAGGGACTGCCGGATACGCGCCGCCGACGGGCACGGATACCTGCTCTGTCCCGTCAAGGACGAGCGGGTTCGCGTCACCCGGGTCGACCCGGTCTCGGGGAAGCCGGACTGGGCGGTCACGATCCGCGCCGGGGTGGATCTCCTGGGCCACATGAAGGGGCGTCTCCTGTTCGACGACGACACCCTGGAGGAGCAGTCCCACCACCGGATCGTCGCCCTCGACCTCGCCACTCGCCGTGCGAAGGCCGTCGCCATGGACCACCCGCCCCTCAGCGAGATGGCCGTCACGCTGAGCCGGGGCACCCTCTACTTCACGTACGCCAACGGCAGCATCCGCGCCATCGACGCCGACTCCGGCCGACTCGCCTGGAGCGTCAACTCCACCGTGGAGTCCCCGGGACCGCCGCTCGCCTCCGCGTCCCACGTCTTCGTCGCCTCCCCGAACGGCCGCCTCGCGGCGCTCGACCGCGAGACGGGCGAGGTGGCCTGGACCCACGAGGCGCCCGAGAGCGCGGGCGACGGCCCCTCCGTGGTCTCCGAGACGGGCGCCCCGCCGACCCTCGTCGGCGACGCCCTCTACGTCCCGTACGGAATCCGCTCCGTCTACAGCATCGACGTACGAAACCCCTGACCCGGAGCGGCCCGGGCGCACGAAAAAGCCCCCGGCCCGGCGCACAGAGAAGATCTGCACACCGGGCCGGAGGCCACAGAGCGGGCGACGGGAATCGAACCCGCGTAGCTAGTTTGGAAGACTAGGGCTCTACCATTGAGCTACGCCCGCACAGCTCGCGCAGCACACCCTTCGCAGGTCAGCGTGCGCGGCACGGACAGCATCGTAGCGGGTCGGAGCCGTGCGCCGCACACCCCCTTTCGCGCCCCGATTAACGGGGCGCCGCACCGCGCGCGGGCATGTACCCTACGTGTCGCACCGACGGGGTGTGGCGCAGCTTGGTAGCGCGTCCGCTTTGGGAGCGGAAGGCCGTGGGTTCAAATCCCGCCACCCCGACCAGCACGATTCCCCGCGTCCGTGGCTCGTTCCCCGGCGGGGACCGACGTCTCCACGGCCCCGGCGGTCCGTCTTCCAAGATCGCATTGTGGGTCGGCTCCCGCGTGCCGTTACTATGCAAGCTGCGTGCCCGTGTGTCTCTCAACCGGGCAGAATCCAAGCAGTCAGCCCACAAGGAGACCGAACCGTGAAGAGCGCCGTGGAGACCCTGAACCCGACCCGGGTTCGGCTCACTGTCGAGGTGCCCTTCGAGGAGCTCAAGGACAGCCTCGACGCGGCGTACAAGAAGATCAACCAGCAGGTCACGGTGAAGGGCTTCCGCAAGGGCAAGATCCCGGCCCGCGTCATCGACCAGCGGTTCGGCCGCGGTGCTGTGCTGGAGGAGGCCGTCAACGACGCCCTCCCGAAGTTCTACACCGAGGCGGTCAACGAGGCCGAGCTCAACGTCCTGGGCCAGCCCGACGTGGACATCACCGAGCTGAAGGACAACGAGACCCTCAACTTCACCGCCGAGGTCGACGTCCGCCCGACCATCGAGATCCCGGACTACTCGGGCATCGAGGTCGAGGTCGACGCGGTCGAGATCGCCGACGAGGACATCGACAAGGCCGTCGAGGAGCTGCGCGAGCGCTTCGCCTCCACGTCCCCGGTCGAGCGTGCCGCCGAGGACGGCGACGTCGTGACGATCGACCTGGAGGCCAAGGTCGAGGGCGAGGTCCTGGAGGACGGCGTCGCGTCCGGCGTCTCGTACACCATCGGCTCCGGCGAGCTCCTCGAGGGCATCGACGACGCCGTGAAGGGCCTGGAGGCCGGTGGCGAGGCCACCTTCACCTCCGAGCTCAAGGGCGGCTCGGCGGCCGGCAAGGAGTCCGAGGTCACCGTCAAGGTCACCCAGGTCGCCAAGCGTGAACTGCCGGAGCTGGACGACGACTTCGCGCAGCTCGCGTCGGAGTTCGACACCCTGGACGAGCTGAAGGCCGACAGCCGCAAGCGCCTGGAGACGTCCCGCCAGTTCGACCAGGCCACGCAGGCCCAGGAGCGCGTCCTGGAGAAGCTCCTGGAGCTCGTCGAGGTGCCCGTCCCCGAGAAGCTGCTCGAGGACGAGATCCGCACCCGCAAGCACAACCTGGAGCACCACCAGCTCGGCCAGATGGGCCTCGACCTCGCGAAGTACCTGGAGATCCAGGGCAAGACCGAGGAGGAGTTCGACGCCGAGACCCGCGAGCAGGCGGTCAAGGGCATCAAGACGCAGTTCGTCCTCGACGAGCTCGTCAACAAGGAGAAGCTGAACGTCAACCAGGAGGAGCTCACCGAGCACCTCATGCGTCGCGCGCAGTCCTCCGGCATGAGCCCCGACCAGTTCGCGCAGGCCGTCGTCGAGGGCGGCCAGGTGCCGATGCTCGTCGGCGAGGTCGCCCGCGGCAAGGCCCTCGCGGTCGTCGTCGAGGCCGCCACGGTCAAGGACACCAACGGCGAGGTCGTCGACCTCGACGACGAGGACGACTCCGTCGAGGGTGAGCAGGCGGAGGGTGCCGCCGACGCCGCCGCCGAGGCGGACAAGGCCGACGAGGAGAAGCCGGAGGCCTGACCTCCTCCCCGCCGTATGTGAAGGGCCCCCGGGACGTCTGTCCCGGGGGCCCTTCGCGCCCCACTGGGGCGGCCGGGACTGGGGCGGCCGGGGCAGCGCCCCGTAAGGGGCGCGGGCCTGTATCGACTTGCGGCTCCGCCGCGTGGGCGCGCTCAGCCCCCACGGAGCCGCACCCGGCAAGGATCCCCAGCCGGGCAGACGCGTCTGCCGGGCCCCGCGCCGCCGGCGGCCGCGGGCCGTGGCTGGTTGCTCGCGCAGTTCCCCGCGCCCCTGAAGGGGCGCACAGTCCCCCGGGCCTGACGGGGTGGGCCGCCGCATCCCCGAGTGGGCCCGCGCCCCCCTCGGGGGCGCTACCTGCGCTCACAGCGAACAGTTGGCTCTGCGGGATTCACCGAAGGGACCCGCGCGTTAGGGTCCATGAATACGGGGGCAGTGGAGTCCTTGCCCTCAGAACGAAGATGATGAGACGGCCGGTGCCGTCAGAGACGAGCAGGTGGATACGTGACGAATCTGATGCCTAACGCAGCCGGTGAGCCGTCCATCGGTGGTGGCCTCGGCGACCATGTGTACAACCGGCTGCTCGGCGAGCGCATCGTCTTCCTCGGCCAGCAGGTCGACGACGACATTGCGAACAAGATCACGGCGCAGATGCTCCTCCTCGCGGCCGACCCGACGAAGGACATCTACCTCTACATCAACAGCCCGGGCGGCTCGGTGACCGCCGGCATGGCGATCTACGACACCATGCAGTACATCCCGAACGACGTCGTCACCATCGGCATGGGCATGGCCGCCTCCATGGGCCAGTTCCTGCTGACGGGCGGCACCGCGGGCAAGCGCTTCGCCCTGCCGCACACGGACATCCTGATGCACCAGGGCTCCGCCGGCATCGGCGGCACCGCGTCCGACGTCAAGATCCAGGCCGAGTATCTGCTGCGTACGAAGAAGCGCATGGCCGAGATCACCGCCCACCACTCCGGTCAGACGGTCGAGACGATCATCCGTGACGGTGACCGCGACCGCTGGTTCACCACCGACGAGGCCAAGGAGTACGGCCTCATCGACGAGATCATCAGCGCCGCTTCGGGTGTTCCGGGCGGCGGCGGCACGGGCGCCTGACACAGGCACCCCGCCGGACCAGCCCACGCTCACACCCAGGACGGAACACCTCAGATGAACACCTTCCCCGCCAGCGGCCAGCCCACGGGCCTGCACACCGGCCCTCAGGTGGACAACCGCTATGTGATCCCGCGCTTCGTCGAGCGCACCTCGCAGGGCGTGCGTGAGTACGACCCGTACGCGAAGCTCTTCGAAGAGCGTGTGATCTTCCTCGGTGTCCAGATCGACGACGCCTCCGCCAACGACGTCATGGCGCAGCTCCTGTGCCTGGAGTCGATGGACCCCGACCGGGACATCTCGGTCTACATCAACAGCCCCGGCGGCTCCTTCACGGCGCTCACCGCGATCTACGACACCATGCAGTTCGTGAAGCCCGACATCCAGACGGTCTGCATGGGCCAGGCGTCCTCCGCGGCCGCCGTGCTCCTCGCCGCCGGCACCCCGGGCAAGCGCATGGCCCTGCCGAACGCCCGCGTGCTGATCCACCAGCCGTCCGGCGGAACGGGCCGCGAGCAGCTCTCCGACCTGGAGATCGCGGCCAACGAGATCCTCCGCATGCGTACGCAGCTCGAGGAGATGCTGGCCAAGCACTCCACGACGCCGATCGAGAAGATCCGCGACGACATCGAGCGCGACAAGATCCTCACCGCCGAGGACGCGCTGGCGTACGGCCTGATCGACCAGATCATCTCCACCCGGAAGATGAACAACGCCTCGGTCCTCTGAGTACCGCAGGGGCCCCGGACGAGACCACCTGCCGGCCTTCGTCCGGGGCGCCGCGGCACCATCCGCCCGTCCCGGGGTACGGTCCAGGTCGAAGCGAACCGCGCCAAGGGGGGCCCGAACGGGGGGCCAGGCAAGGTACCGTCGGATACAAGGCACCAGGAGCCGCTGGACCAACGGCGTCTCCCAGGCGAAGGGGAAGCACACCGTGGCACGCATCGGTGACGGCGGCGATCTGCTCAAGTGCTCGTTCTGTGGCAAGAGCCAGAAGCAGGTCAAGAAGCTCATCGCAGGCCCCGGCGTGTACATCTGCGATGAGTGCATCGATCTCTGTAACGAGATCATCGAGGAAGAGCTCGCCGAGACGAGCGAGGTCCGCTGGGAGGAACTGCCCAAGCCCCGCGAGATCTACGAGTTCCTCGAGGGGTACGTAGTCGGTCAGGAGCCCGCCAAGAAGGCCCTCTCCGTCGCCGTCTACAACCACTACAAGCGCGTCCAGGCCGGGGAGAACGGCGGCGCGCAGGGCCGCGAGGACGCCATCGAGCTGGCGAAGTCCAACATCCTGCTGCTCGGCCCCACCGGCTCCGGCAAGACGCTGCTCGCCCAGACGCTCGCCCGCATGCTGAACGTCCCCTTCGCCATCGCGGACGCGACGGCGCTCACGGAGGCGGGCTATGTCGGCGAGGACGTGGAGAACATCCTCCTCAAGCTCATCCAGGCCGCCGACTACGACGTCAAGAAGGCCGAGACGGGCATCATCTACATCGACGAGATCGACAAGGTAGCCCGCAAGAGCGAAAATCCGTCGATCACGCGTGACGTTTCGGGTGAAGGCGTCCAGCAGGCCCTCCTCAAGATCCTTGAGGGCACGACGGCCTCCGTCCCGCCGCAGGGCGGCCGCAAGCACCCGCACCAGGAATTCATCCAGATCGACACGACGAACGTGCTCTTCATCGTGGGCGGCGCCTTCGCCGGCCTGGAGAAGATCATCGAGTCGCGGGCCGGAGCGAAGGGCATCGGCTTCGGCGCCACGATCCGCTCCAAGCGGGAGCTGGAGGAGAAGGACCAGTTCGAGGACATCATGCCGGAGGACCTGGTGAAGTTCGGGATGATCCCCGAGTTCATCGGCCGCCTGCCCGTCATCACCTCGGTCCACAACCTCGACCGCGAAGCGCTCCTCCAGATCCTGGTCGAGCCGCGCAACGCCCTCGTCAAGCAGTACCAGCGCCTCTTCGAACTCGACGGCGTGGAGCTGGACTTCGAGCGCGAGGCCCTCGAAGCCATCGCGGACCAGGCCATCCTCCGCCAGACCGGCGCGCGCGGCCTGCGCGCCATCATGGAGGAAGTCCTCCAGTCGGTGATGTACGAGGTTCCGTCCCGCAAGGACGTGGCCCGCGTCGTCATCACGGCGGACGTCGTCCACTCGAACGTGAACCCCACACTGGTGCCGCGCGAGGTGCGGGGCCCCGGGGCCGGGGAGCAGAAGTCCGCGTAAGCCGCGCGACGGCCCGCACATGAACAGCCAAGGGCGCCCGACGAGTTGACCTCGCCGGGCGCCCTTGCTTGTGTCCTGCTTGTCCGAACGGACGGTTGCTGGTGTCCGGATGGACGGACGGATCAGATCAGATCTTGACGCGCGAGTCCTTGCGGAGCTTGGCGGTCTTCTCCGCGGCGTCCGCGAGGTCGGCGCTCTTGCCCGCCATCGCGCCGGCCACGTCGAGGTTCACGGTGAAGCCGATCGTGCTCTTGTCGCCCCAGATGCAGACAGCCGCGGACATCTCCTTGGGCGCCGAGGCTTCGGTCGACCCGCTCGAGTCGATCTTCATCTCCTGGCACTTCATGATCGCGCCGTCGAGCTCGGAGGGGTTGTACGACTTCGGGCTGCCGACCACCTTCATCTTGGTGCCGCTGCCGGCCTTGTCCTGCTCCTTCTCGGCGTTGGCGAACAACTTGTCCACGACGCTCTCGGGGTCGTCGATCTCGCCGTACACGCCACCGAAGTTCAGGGCCTTCACCGACAGCGGGTTTTCCTTGTTGCCGGCCTGGTAGTCCGCGCCGACGTCCTTGGCGTTCTTGACCCCGGCCTTCTCGGCCTTCTCCGTGTTGATGCCGTTGCCGAACCCGCCGGAGGAGCCGCTGTCCTTCTTGAACTCGCCGTCGATGACGGTCGCGGGCGTCGTGAGCTTGTGGGGGCCGTCGTCCTTGACCGAGCCGGAGCCGCCGCTGTCGCTGCCGCCGATGACGAAGTACGCGCCGACGCCGATCGCGGCGACGACGGCGACCGCGCCGATGATGAGGCCGGTCTTCTTGCCGCCGCCTCCGCCCGGCGGGGGCGGCGGGACCTGGCCGTAGGGGGCCTGGGGCTGCTGCCCGTAGGGGCCGGGCTGCTGGGGCTGGCCGTAGGCGGGCTGGCCGCCGTACGGCTGCTGCGGCGGGACGCCCTGCGGCGCCTGCTGGGGGTAGCCGTAGCCCGGCTGCTCGGGCTGCTGCTGCGGGTAGCCGTAGCCGGGCTGCTGCGGGGCCTGCGGCGGCTGGCCGTAGGGGCCGGGCTGTTGGGGCTGGCCGCCGCCGTAGGGATCGGGCTGCTGGCCGCCGTACGGGCCCGGCTGGTTGTGGCTCATTCGTGGGTTCCCCCTTCGTGATGCGGTTCTGCGTCGCTCATCGTGACGCAGGTGGGCCCCGGCCTCGGCAGCCGGGGCCCGTGCGTGCGCGCGACCCGTGTCTCGGCGTCAGAGCTTGACGCGGACTTCCTTGCGGAACTTGGCCGACTTCTCGGCGGCTTCCTCCAGGTCGGCGGTCTTGCCGGCCAGGGCATCGGCCACGTTCGCGGTGACGACGACGCCGATCGTGCTCTTGTCACCCCAGATGCAGGTGGCCATCGACATTTCCTTCGGGCCCTGGCTGCTGCCGGTCGACGAGCCGGAGCCCATCGCGTACTTCATCTCCTGGCACTTCATGACCGCGCCGTCGAGCCCGGAGGGGTTGTACGACTTCGGGCTGCCGATGACGGTGACCTTCTGGCCGCCGGGGTTGTTCTCCTTGGACTTCTCCTCCGCGCCGGCGAACATCTTGTCGATGACCGACGAGGGGTCCTCGATCTCGCCGTAGACGCCGTTGAGCTGCAGGATCTTCTGCCCGAGCGGGTTCTCCTGGGTGCCCGCCATGTACTGGGCCTTGACCTCCGTGGGGTTCTTCACCCCGTACTTCGCGGCGTTCTTGGTCTGCTCGGAGGACATGCCGCCGCCGTCGGCGCTGCCCGGCTTCTGCTTGTACTCGCTGAGGACGGTCGCGGGCGTCGTGAGTTTGTGGGGGCCGTCGTCCTTGACCGAGCCGGAGCCGCTGTCGCTGTCGCTGCCGCCGACGACGAAGTACGCGCCGACGCCGATCGCGGCGACCACCGCGACCGCGCCGATGATGAGGCCCGTCTTCTTGCCGCCGCCTCCGCCTGGCGGGGGCGGCGGGACCTGGCCGTAGGGGGCCTGGGGCTGCTGCCCGTAAGGGCCCGGCTGCTGGGGCTGGCCGTACGGGGCCCCCGGCTGCTGCGGGTAGCCGTAACCGGGCGGCTGCTGCGGCGGCACGCCCTGCGGCGCCTGCTGGGGGTAGCCGTAGCCGGGCTGCTGCGGGGCCTGCGGCGGCTGCCCGTACGGGCCGGGCTGCTGCGGCTGGCCACCGCCGTACGGTCCGGGCTGCTGCGGCTGCTGCCCGCCGTACGGGCCCGGCTGGTTGTAGCTCATTACTGGGGTTCCCCTCGAACGCCTGAGCGCGCCCACATTCTCCCGCGCGCTTATGTGTTCCAGACATCCTGACCGACGCGAGGATCCCCGTGGGCCCCGGGGCTCCAACCGTTACTGAAGATTCCGGTTTCGGGACCACTCTGTGACACCCCTAAACTGGGCCCGTGACCGAGAACGCTCAGCAGCAGCCGCCAGCGACCACCCCCGAACTCCCGACGCAGTACGCGCCGTCCGAGGTAGAAGGGGCGCTGTACGAGCGCTGGGTGGAGCGGGGTTACTTCGACGCCGACGCGAGCAGCGACAAGCCCCCGTACACCGTCGTCATCCCCCCGCCGAACGTCACCGGCAGCCTGCACCTGGGCCACGCCTTCGAGCACACCCTCATCGACGCCCTGACCCGCCGCAAGCGCATGCAGGGGTACGAGGTGCTCTGGCAGCCGGGGATGGACCACGCCGGCATCGCCACGCAGAACGTCGTCGAGCGCGAGCTCGGCAAGGAGGGCAAGTCCCGGCACGACCTGGGCCGCGAGGCCTTCGTCGAGCGCGTGTGGCAGTGGAAGGGCGAGTCCGGCGGGCAGATCTCCGGCCAGATGCGCCGCCTGGGAGACGGCGTCGCGTGGTCGCGTGAGCGCTTCACCATGGACGAGGGCCTGTCCAAGGCCGTCCAGACGATCTTCAAGCGGCTCTACGACGACGAGCTGATCTACCGCGCCGAGCGCATCATCAACTGGTGCCCCCGGTGCCTCACCGCCATCTCGGACATCGAGGTGGAGTACCAGGACGACGACGGCGAGCTGGTCTCCATGAAGTACGGGGACGGGGACGAGACCATCGTCGTCGCCACCACCCGTGCCGAGACGATGCTCGGCGACACGGCCGTCGCCGTGCACCCCGAGGACGAGCGGTACAAGCACCTCGTCGGGAAGCTCATCAAGCTGCCGCTCACCGACCGGTCCATCCCGGTCGTCGCGGACGAGCACGTCGACCCCGAGTTCGGCACCGGCGCCGTCAAGGTGACGCCCGCCCACGACCCGAACGACTTCGAGATCGGCCGGCGCCACGACCTGCCGAACATCGCGGTCATGGACGAGCACGCCGTCATCACGGCCCACGGCCCGTTCCAGGGTCTGGACCGTCTGGAGGCCCGCTCGGCCATCGTCGGCGCGCTGCGCGCCGAGGGCCGCATCGTCGCCGAGAAGCGCCCGTACACGCACTCCGTCGGGCACTGCTCGCGCTGCAAGACCACCATCGAGCCGCGTCTTTCCATGCAGTGGTGGGTCAAGGTCGGCCCGCTCGCCAAGGCCGCCGGTGACGCGGTCCGCGACGGCCAGGTCAAGATCCACCCGCAGGAGATGGAGAAGCGCTACTTCGACTGGGTCGACAACCTCCACGACTGGTGCATCTCGCGGCAGTTGTGGTGGGGGCACCGGATCCCCGTCTGGTACGGCCCGAACGGCGAGGTCGTCTGCGTCGGCCCCGACGAGCAGCCGCCCACCGGCGAGGGCTGGACGCAGGACTCCGACGTCCTCGACACCTGGTTCTCCTCCGGACTGTGGCCCTTCTCCACCCTCGGCTGGCCCGAGAAGACCGACAGCCTCGCGAAGTTCTACCCGAACTCCGTCCTGGTCACCGGCTACGACATCCTCTTCTTCTGGGTCGCCCGGATGATGATGTTCGGCCTGTACGCGATGGACGGCACCCCGCCGTTCCACACCATCGCCCTGCACGGCATGGTCCGCGACCAGTTCGGCAAGAAGATGTCGAAGTCCTTCGGGAATGCCGTCAATCCCCTTGACTGGATGGACAAGTACGGCAGCGACGCCCTCCGCTTCACGCTCGCCCGCGGCGCCAACCCGGGTACGGACGTCCCGATCGGCGAGGACTGGGTGCAGGGCTCCCGGAACTTCGCCAACAAGATCTGGAACGCCACCCGCTTCGCGCTGATGAACGGCGCCACGGTCGAGGGCCCGCTCCCGGACGCCGCCGAGATGTCGGCTACGGACCGCTGGATCCTCTCCCGCCTGAACACGGTGGTCGCCGAGGTCGACGGCCTCTACGAGGACTATCAGTTCGCGAAGCTCTCCGACGCCCTCTTCCACTTCGCCTGGGACGAGGTCTTCGACTGGTACGTCGAGCTGTCCAAGACGACGTTCATGGCGGGCGGCCCCGCGGCCGAGGTCAGCAAGCGCGTCCTCGGCGAGGTCCTGGACGTCACGCTGCGCCTCCTGCACCCGGTGGTGCCGTTCGTGACGGAGACGCTGTGGACCACGCTCACGGGCGGCGAGTCGGTGGTCATCGCCGCCTGGCCCAAGGACAGTAGCTTCCGAGACGCGGCCGCCGAGAAGGAGATCCTCTCCCTCCAGGACCTCGTCACCGAGGTCCGCCGGTTCCGCGCCGACCAGGGCCTCCAGCCCGGCCAGAAGGTCCCGGCCCGGCTGACCCTGGACGGGACGCCGTTCGCCCCGCACGAGGCCGCCGTCCGCCAGCTCCTGCGCCTCCAGCCGGAGGGCGAGGGCTTCACGGCGACGGCGACGCTGCCGGTGTCGGGCGCGACGGTCGCCCTCGACCTGTCCGGCACGATCGACGTGGCGGCGGAACGCAAGCGGCTCGCCAAGGATCTGGCGGCCGCGCAGAAGGAACGTCAGCAGGCCGAGGCCAAGCTCGGCAACGAGGCGTTCCTGGCGAAGGCTCCCGACCAGGTGGTGGACAAGATCCGCGGCCGGCTCGCCAAGGCCGACGAGGACATCGAGCGCCTCCAGGCCCAGCTCGCCAACCTCCCGGCGGCGTAAGGGAGTTCGGTAGCGTCCTGAGGGACTCCAGCAGCGTACGAAGACGAAGGCGCCCGGAACTCATCGAGTCCCGGGCGCCTTTCGCGCACCCCCATGTGCCGGTCAGGCCTCCGTCGCCACCGGCCCCGTCCCCACGGCCTCCGCGTTGCGCCGCGTCTTCGCCCAGCCGTTGCGGCCCCGGAGCAGGCGCAGGAACCCGCGCGCCGACACGACGAACACGTGGTACGCGTACAGCCACAGCGCGAGCCCCCACAACAGGCCGGTCAGACGGGAGCGGTCAGGGGCGAAGTCCCGGCGGTAGAGCGGGCCCCAGGCCACGAACGGCAGCACCGACAAGGCGCACAGGACCAGGATCAGCGGCCAGTTGCCGAGGAACGCGTCCCGCATCGAACCGCCCGCGACGACGGCGCCGAGCAGCAGCACGCTGAGGACGAGCGTCGCGACGTGCGCGAGGGGCTGCATGAAGGTGTACAGGGTTTCCAGGACGCCACGGCCCGAGTAGTGCCGGGAGCCCACGATGCGCGGCGCGTACCGCACGCACTGCAGATTGCCCTGGGCCCAGCGGGTGCGCTGGGTGAGGAAGCGGCGGGTACGCGGCAGCCCTTCCTGCGAGACATAGGTGTCCGCGATGTGGGCGACTCGATAACCCCCGAGGATCATGTGCAGGCCGAGTTCGTAGTCCTCCAGGAGCGCGTCGCGCTGCCAGGGGCGGCGCTCGGCGGCCGCGATCCGGTCGAGGGCGGTCAGCCGCGTGAACTGCCCGTTGCCGCCGAGACCGACCGAACCCGTACGCGCCCGCAGCAGCTGCATGCCCGCGTTGGACACCGTGAACTCCATGTCCTGCATGCGCACGAGCAGCCGCGCGAAGGCGTTGGCGGCCCGCCCGCGCTCCGGCAGCGGGCGCGCCTCGACGACGTTCCGCATCCGTACGCTGACCTGCACTCCGCCGGTCTCCGGGTCACCGAAACCGGCGTCGCCGCTGACCCGCGCGAGCGCGTCCGGGGCGAGCCGGCCGTCGGCGTCGACGACACACACGACGACGCGGGAGCGGTCGGCGGCCGCGGGCAGGAAGTCGTTCAGGGCGGCGTACGCCGAGTTGAGGGCCGCACCCTTGCCGACGCGGGCGTCCGGGCGGCGCCGCGAGACCAGGTGCACATTGCTGTCACCGTCGGCCAGCGCGGTGACGACGGCCGCGGTGCCGTCGTCACTGTCGTCGTCGACCACCCACACGTGGGCGTCCGGGAAGTCCGTACGCAACTGGGTGACGGTCGCGCCGATGACGGTCTCCTCGTCACGACACGGCACGAAGAAGTGCCAGTCGAAGGCGGCTGGGTCCCCGTCCGGGGTGGGCTCGCGGCGCGTGTACGCGTGCCGGGCGCCGGCCCAGTAGAGCAGGAAGCAGGCGAGGAGGAAGAAGGGCAGGGCGTAGAGGAGGTGGTGGGGGGTGAGCACGGGGTCCTCGGGGGTGTGGTGGTGGAGGGGTTGCGCGGGGTTGTTAAGCCCGTCCGGCGTTTGAGGACGAGGCCCGAAGGGCCGAAAGGCAGGGGGAGAGGGGGTGCAGCCCCCATAGGGTTCAGGCGGCGACAGAGAGACGTGCGGGCCGGCCGGAGGCCACCGCGCCCAGGAGGGCGACAATGCGCTGCGAGGCGAGCCCGTCGCCGAACGGCGAGGGAGTCTCGGCGAGGCGACGCAGGCCGGTGCCACCCTCGGCGAGGCGGCGCCGGACGGCCCGACTGATCGCCCGCCCGGGGGCGACCAACTCGGCGAAGCCGGAGACCACGGCCTCGGGCCGCTCTGTGGAGCGGCGCACCACGACCAACGGCCGCCCGAGGACGGTGGTCTCCTCCTGCACGCCCCCCGAGTCGGAGACGATCACCGCGGCATGCCGGGCAAGCGCGAGGAACTCCCCGTACCCGAGCGGAGGCAGAGAGGTGAGCGCGGCCAGCAGATGGCCGAACCCCGCGGCCTCCAGGCGGGCCTGAGTCCGCGGATGGACGGCGAAGAGCACGGGCAGCTCCGCGGCGAGGCCGGCCAACTCGGTGAGGATCGCGCGCAGCGCGGCCGGGTCGTCGGTGTTCTCGGGCCGGTGCACGGTGGCGAGGAGGTAGCGGTCGGCGGTGACGCCGTGCTCGGCGAGCAGCGCGGCGCGCTCGCCGACGGCGGGCAGGTGCTCGCGTACGGCCTCGACGACGGTGTTGCCCGTGAGGGCGACGCGTCCGGCCGGGACGCCCTCGGCGCGCAGCAAGTTCCGGTTGTCCTCGGTGGCCGCGCACAGCACGTCCGCGAGCTGGTCGATGACGACGCGGTTGTGCTCCTCGGGCATCGCGCGGTCGTGGCTGCGCAGGCCCGCCTCCACGTGGACGAGGGGGATGCCGCGGGAGTTCGCGGCGAGCGCGCCCGCGAGGGAGGCGTTGGTGTCGCCCTGCACGACCACGGCGAGCGGGGGCTCGGCAGCGAAGAGGGTGTCGAGCTGGGTGAGGGCCGTGGAGATCTGTACGGCGCGAGGCTTGCCGCCGACGCCCTGCAGGAGCGTGGGCTCGGGCAGGCCCAGCTCGGTGAGGAAGCGGCCGGAGAGGTCGGCGTCGTAGTGCTGGCCGGTGTGGACGAGGTGTGCAGCGTCGCCTAGGAGGCGGATTACGGGGGCGAGCTTGACCAACTCGGGGCGGGTGCCGAGGACGACCGCCACGGAGTTGCGGGGCAACGCGGGCATGGGGGATATCGGGGTCACCGGGGCGGTGGGCGTCACGGGGGCTCCTGGCGGGTGCTGTGCGGGGCGGACAGCAGGAGCGTGCGGTGCGGGGGTTGTCGCGGTGGGGTGTCTTCGGTTGCTCCCCGGTTGCGAGCCTTCGGCCGAGGCTGTTTTGGGGCGAAGGCCCCGGGCCATGGTCCCGTCCGGGCGGGACCTATGGCCCTGCGGCCCCCCTATGGGGGCTGCGCCCCCTCTCCCCCTGCCTTTTCGGCCCTTCGGGCCTCGTCCTCAATCGCCGGACGGGCTTAATAACCCCCGCTCGCCGGACGGGCTCGGGAACCCCCACTCACTGGACCGGCTCAAACGCCCTCGCCGCGGTAGCGGTAGCCCAAGCCCCGTACCGACTCCAAGGGGTCGTCGCTGTCCTCGACGGCGAGTTTTCTGCGCAGGCGTAGTACCGCGAACTTCACGCGTTCGCGGCCCGTCGCGTCGGGGTCGTCCCAGACGAGGTCGAGGAGTTGTTCGGTGGTGACGACGCGGCCGCGGTTGCGGACGAGGACTTCGAGGAGGCGGTACTCGATGGCGCTGAGGCGGGTCTCGTGGCCCTGCCAGACGGCCGAGCGGCGTTCGGGGACGAGTCTGAGGCCCGCCTCGACGTAGTCGCCGCGCCAGTGCTCGGGGTTGCTGCGGCGCAGCAGGGCCTCGACGCGGGCGAGGAGCTCCAGGTGGTCGAAGGGCTTGCAGAGGTAGTCGTCGGCGCCCGAGCGCAGGCCGCGGACGCGTTCGGCGGGGCTGGTGCGGCCGGAGAGGATCAGGACGGGCAGGTCGGTGAGGTCGCGGGTGCGGTCGAGGACGTCCCAGCCGTCCAGGCCGGGCAGGACCAGGTCCAGGACCATCAGGGCGGGGCGGCGGGCGAAGAGGAGCCGCAGCGCCGCCTGGCCGTCGTCGGCGGCCACGACCTCGTACCCGGCCCGGGTGAACAGGACCCGCAGCGCGAGCCCGAGGTCGGGATCGTCCTCGACGAGCAGCAGACAGGTCATGCCGTGACGGTCCCGGGCGGGCTGTCGGCCGGCGACACGTCGCTTCCGGGCGGGCCGTCGGCCGGTGGGGCACCGCTTCCGGGTGGGCCGTCGGCCGGTGGAGCACCGCTTCCCGGCGGGCCGCCCGCCGGCAGCCACACCTCCACGGCCGTGCCGTGGCCCTCCGTGCTGTGCACGGTCACCGTGCCGGCGTGCATGCGCACCGCGTCCCGTACGACGCTCAGGCCGAGCCCGGTGCCCGGGTAGGAACCGCGGCGGGCGTTCGGGGCGCGGACGAACTCGGTGAACACCTCCTCCTGGAACTCCTTGGGGATGCCGATGCCGTCGTCGCGCACCGTGAACTGCCAGCCGGGGGAGGGGAGTTCGCCGTCGGGGGCGCCACCGCCGCGGGGGCGTGCCGTCACGGCCACGGCGCCGCCCGCGGGCGTGAACTTCACGGCGTTGTCGAGCAGCGCGGCCAGCGCCCGCTCGACGCGGTCCGCGTCGGCGACGAGCGGGGGCCGTTCGGCGGGCAGGTCCAGGCTCAGGAAGACGCCGCCGCGGGTGGCCCGCGGGGTGGTGTCGGCGACGAGGCGGGTCAGGAGGGGGCCGGGGTCGAGCGGGGCGTACGCGGGCGGGGTGGTCGCGGCCTCGGCGTACCGGTGCAGGAGTCCGTCCGCCATGTCCTGCATGCGCTGGGCGCCGCGCCGGATGGTGTCGACGTAACTGCGCTGGGCCGTGCTGAGTGTCCCCGCCGCCGGGTCGGCGAGCAGCTCGCAGAAGGCGAGCACGGTGGCCAGCGGCGTACGCAGCTCGTGCGAGGTGCGGGCGGCGAACTCGGCGCGGTCGTGGGCGAGTTCGCCCAGCGTGTCGATGTGGCGGTGCAGGTCGTCCTCGTACCGGCGCTGCTCGGTGATGTCCTCGACCAGCCACAGGACGCCGAGGCGGGCGTCGCCGGTGTCGATCGGCTGGCGGCTGCGGCGCAGCGTACGGCCGTCGCGCAGCCTGAGTTCCGCCTTGCGGACGAACTGGCCGCGCAGCGCGCGCACCGAGCCGACGTCCACGTCCGGGAGGAGCCGCGCCATCGCCTCGGCGATGGGCTCGGCGGAGGCGCCCGTCGACAGGTCGACGCTCTCGATCCCGCACACCGTCGCGAACTGCGGATTGGCCGCGACGACCCGGCCGTCGTCCCCGACGAGCAGTGCTCCGAGCGGGATCGCCCGGAGCACCGCGTCCGTGAACGGGGCGTGCAGGCCCCGCGGCTCAGTCGTCACGTGGCTCAGCCGTCACGTGGCGGGCTCGGCCACCGGCAGGCCCGCCCGGCCGTGGACGGGTGCGGGCGCGAGGCCGAGGCGCTCCAGCTCGGCGTCCGCGAGCGCCTCCAGTACGCGCGGGTCGGCGCTGCGCCAGCCCTCGGCGAGGCTGCCGGGCGTGGCGTCCGGCAGGCCGGGGGTGCCGGCGAGGGCGGCGGCGGTGGCGGCCACCTCGTCGAGGGGGCGGAGCAGGGAGCGCAGGGCGAGGAGTTCGCGGCCGTCGTCGGACTCCGCGAGCTCCCGCGCGGCGACGGCCTGCCGGACCCAGCGCAGCCGGCGCGGCAGCCAGGCCACGAGGAGCAGGCCGACCGGGACCAGGAAGAGGGAGACCGCGCTCACCACGAGCCCGGCGCGCATCGTCACCGGGTCGATGTCGTCCACGAAGCCCACGACGGAGCGCAGCGCGGCGCCGACGTCGTCGCCGACGACCGGCAGGCGGGCGGCGGGGGAGCCGGAGGAGGCGACGCCCGAGTCCGGGCCGGGCCGGGTGAGCAGCACGGCGAGGCGGTACGCGACGACCGCGGCGGCGGTCCAGGCCGCGGTCCACAGCAGGACCGCGGCGTCACCGGCGAGCTGACGGGTCCGTCGACCCGGGTTCTGGGCATACCACATGGTCCGATTGGAACCCCGGGCCGCGCGGGGACGGGGCAGCCGCGCCGTGCGTACACCCGTTTCGCCGGGCGTGCTCCGGGGCTTCCGGGGGCTCGATGACATCAGATCCCTCAAGGCCCCTCAGGCCCTTCACATCCCTCAGGTACCAGGAGCGCGGGGTGACATCAGGGCCAAAAGTCCGATGTAACCGGGCCGAGGCCGCAGGGATGATGGGAGGACCATGTACGACCTGCCCGCCGCCGAGGCGCTACGCAAGGCGGCGGCCGCGGCCCGTCGCCTCGCCCGGCGTTGCGCGCGCGAACCCCGGGCCCTTGATCTGCTCACCGCCCTGGCCTGCCTCGCCCTGATGGCCCTCGACGTGCCTGGCCTGGCTGCCGCCGGTGACAATCCGCTCAACGGCGCCACGGCCGCCCTCGTCCTCGCGGCGGGCGCGGCGACGCTGCTGCTGCGGCGGGCCGTGCCGTGGGTGCCGTTCCTGGTCGCGCTGGTGCTGCTCGGCTGGCTGCACGAGCTGACGCTCGCGCAGTTCGCGCTGTACTCGCTGGCGCGGTACCGCGGGCGGCTCGCCGGGGCCGTGGGGGTCGTTCTGTACGTGGCGTTCGCGTACGTGATGTTCACGCTGCCTGGTTGGCCGGTGCACCGGGGAGACACGCTCAGCGAGTTCCTCAGCCTGGTCGTGCCGATCGGCGCGCTCGCGGCGGGGGTGGGGGTCGCGGCCAACCGGCAGGACCTAGTGCGGGCGCTGCAGGCGCAGCGGGCCGAGACGCAGGCCCTGCAGGCCGTGCAGCAGGAGCGGTCGCGGATCGCGCGGGACGTGCACGATTTCGTCGGCCGTGAGCTGACGCTGCTGAGCGTGCGCTCGCAGGTGCTCGCGCGGCGGGCCGGGGCCGCGCCGTACGCGGCCGGGTTCGACGAGCTGTCGGAGACCGCCCGGTCCGCGCACCGGATGCTCAACGAGATCATCGTGCAGCGCGGGGTGGACGGGGCGCCGACGCCCGGCCTGGAGGCGTTGCCCGAGCTGGCCGAGGCCAGTGGGCGGGCGGGCAGTCCGGTGGAGCTGGTCGTCGACGGCGCCGCGTACCGGCTGTCGCCGTTGCGGCAGGCGGCGGTGCATCGGGTGGTGCAGGAGTGCCTCACGAACGCGGCGAAGCATGCGCCGGGGGCGGCCGTGGCGGTGTCGGTCCGCGTGACCGGCGGGCGGCTTCGGGTGCGGGTGCGCAACGCCTTGCCGGCGGGGGCGGCAGGGGTGCCCGGTTCGGCTGACCCCGCGGGTTCCGCGCCGGTGTCCGCCGGGACCGGGACCGCCGGGATGGCGGAGCGGGTCCGTACGGTCGGCGGCACCTTCTCCGCGGGCCCTCACGCGGGCGCCTACACGGTCGAGGCCGACCTCCCCGCGGGCGACCTCACGTGACGCCACCGGGGGCTGCCGCCCCCGGACTCCCGCCATCGGCCTGAACGGCCTCGTCCTCAAGCGCCGGACGGGCTGTTCCCCACCCGCCCGCCCCTCCTGGGGCTCCGCCCCAGACCCCGCTCCTCAAACGCCGGAGGGGCTGGATTTTCCCGCCCGAAGGGCGAAAAGGGCGGGCGGGTGGGAGAAAGCCCGTCCGGCGATTGAGGACGAGCCGCGAAGCGGCGATCTGCGGCCACCCCGGCCCAGGGGGACCAGCCGGCCCACGGCAAGTGACACCCCGTACCCCCGCCCGGCCCGAGGGCTACGCCGCGGACATCACCCGCTCGAGCCCGTCGAAGTCCTCCACACACTTCCCGCAGCCCAGCGCCACGCTGTCCAGCGGGTTGTCGGCGACGAAGACGGGGATGCCGGTGGCGGAGGCGAGGCGGAGGTCGAGGCCGGGGAGGAGGGCGCCGCCGCCGGTGAGCACGATGCCGTGCTCCATGACGTCGCCGGAAAGCTCCGGCGGACACTCCTCCAGCGTCACCCGCACGGCCGCGATGATGGCCTCGACGGGCTCGTCGAGAGCGGCCCGCACCTCCGCCACGGTCAGCTCCACCGTCTTCGGCAGCCCGCCGACCTTCTCCCGCCCCCGCACGGTGAACGTCCGCTCCTCGAAGGCGTCTTCACCGGGCACGGGCCACGCCGACCCGATGGCGACCTTCACGTCCTCGGCGGTGCGCTCGCCGATCAGGAGCGCGTGCTCGCGGCGTACGAAGTCCGTGATCGCGGAGTCCAGGCGGTCCCCGCCGACCCGCAGGGACTGCGACGTCACGATCCCGCCGAGCGAGATGACGGCGACCTCGGACGTGCCGCCGCCGATGTCCACGATCATCGACCCGCGCGGCTCGGCCACCGGCAGCCCCGCCCCGATCGCCGCCGCCATCGGCTCCTCGACCAGATGCACGGCCCGCGCCCCGGCCCGCTGCGCGGCGTGCACGATGGCCCGCCGCTCGACCTGCGTGACGCCGCTGGGCACGCAGATCACCATCCGCGTACGCGGCCTGCGGCCGGGCACGGCCTTGCGCACGAAGTGCCGGATCATCTCCTCGGCGGCCTCGAAGTCGCTGATCACGCCGTCCTTCAGAGGGCGGATCGCGGTGATGGAGCCGGGGGTGCGGCCGATGGTCTCCTTGGCCTCCGTCCCGACGGCGAGCGCGCCGCGCGCACCGTCCTTGACGGCGACCACGGACGGCTCGTTGAGCACGATGCCCTGACCGCGGACGTAGAGAAGGGTGTTGGCGGTGCCGAGGTCGATGCCTATGTCCATGATCGCCAAGTTTGCCCGTCACATCCGGGAGACGGAGGGACCAAAGTCCCGAACAGGACAGGCCGAAAGTCCTGACGCGGTCGACGACAGCCCGCCCGAGCCGGAAATAGCCCGTCCGGCGATTGAGGACGAGGCCCGAAGGGCCAACGAAGGGGGAAAGGGGCGAAGCCCCATAGGAAGAGGCGAGCCCAGGCCTGAGGCGCCCACGCCAGACCACGCCCGAATAGACTGGCGTACGTGAGCGACCTCCCTCCGAACGACAGCCCGCGCGACGACGACCACGACCCCGCCGACGAGATCGACCGGTTCGACGAGATCGTCGGCGCCGAGACCGACCGCGACCCCGACCTCGCCGTGATCGAGGCCGGCAGCCGCACCCTGCGCACGCAGGCCGGCCCGCCCGAGGCCGACGTCCCGGCCCGCCCGGCCGACCCGGAGGTGGACAAGGCGCTGCGCGCGGTCGAGGCGGAGCTCGCGGGCCGCTGGGGCGAGACCAAGCTGGACCCGTCGCTCGCCCGCATCGCCGCCCTGATGGACGTGCTGGGCGAGCCCCAGCGGGCGTACCCCTCGATCCACATCACGGGGACGAACGGCAAGACCTCCACGGCCCGCATGATCGAGGCCCTGCTCGGCGTCTTCGAACTGCGCACCGGGCGGTACACGTCGCCCCACGTCCAGTCGATCACCGAGCGCATCAGCCTGGACGGCGCCCCGATGGCCCCCGAGCGCTTCGTCGAGGCCTACGAGGACATCAAGCCGTACGTGGAGATGGTCGACGCCAAGGAGGAGTTCAGGCTCTCCTTCTTCGAGGTCCTCACCGCCATGGCGTACGCCGCCTTCGCGGACGCCCCCGTGGACGTCGCCGTCGTCGAGGTCGGCATGGGCGGCACCTGGGACGCCACGAACGTCATCGACGCCTCCGTCGCCGTCGTCACGCCCATAGACCTGGACCACACCGACCGCCTCGGCACCACGGCCGCCGAGATCGCCGTCGAGAAGGCCGGCGTCATCAAGCCGGACGCCACGGTCATCCTGGCCCAGCAGCCCGTCGACGCCGCCCAGGTGCTCCTGAAGAAGGCCGTCGAGGTGGACGCGACGGTCGCGCGCGCGGGCCTGGAGTTCGGCGTCGCCGCCCGCCAGGTCGCCGTCGGCGGCCAGCTCCTGACCCTGCGCGGCCTCGGCGGGGAGTACGAAGAGGTGTTCCTGCCCCTGCACGGCGAACACCAGGCGCACAACGCCGCGGTGGCCCTCGCCGCCGTCGAGGCGTTCTTCGGCATCGGCGCCCAGCACGCCCGCCCGCTGGACATCGACACCGTCCGCAAGGCCTTCGCCTCGGTCGCCTCGCCGGGCCGCCTCGAAATCGTGCGCCGCTCGCCCACCGTCGTCCTGGACGCCGCGCACAACCCGGCGGGCGCCCGCGCCGCGGCCGCGGCGATCAGCGAGGTCTTCGACTTCAGCCGCCTCATCGGCGTGATCGGCGTCAGCGACGACAAGAACGCCCGCGGCATCCTGGAGGCCTTCGAGCCGATCTTCGCCGAGGTCGTCGTCACGCAGAACTCCAGCCACCGCGCCCAGGACGCCGACGCGCTCGCGGGCCTCGCCGTCGAGGTCTTCGGCGACGACCGCGTGCAGGTCGAGCCGCGCCTGGACGACGCCCTGGAGGCCGCGATCACCCTGGCCGAGGAGGAGGGGGAGTTCGCCGGCGGCGGCGTCCTCGTCACCGGCTCCGTCATCACCGTCGGCGAGGCCCGACTGCTCCTGGGGAGGGGCTGAGAGCTGTGCGCACGCTCTGTTCGTCGACCTTGATCGGCGAGTTCTTCGTCATCGGATTCGCCGGTCTGGTCGCCATGAAGGACCCGGACCTGGCCACGGGCACGGTCTGGACGGTCTGCGGCATCGCCATGGCGCTGTCCGTCCTGCTGTGCGGCATGGTCACCCGGCCGGGCGGCGTCCAGCTCGGCTGGGCGCTGCAGATCGCCCTGATCGCCAGCGGCGTCGTGGTCCCGATGATGTTCTTCATGGGCGCGATGTTCGCCGCCCTGTGGTGGGCGTCGGTGCACTTCGGCCGGCACGTCGACGAGGCGAAGGCTAGGTTCGCCGCACAGGAAGCGGAGAGGGAAGCCGCCTGACCCCGGCCGGACAGTGTCCGAAAGCTGTGGCCCCTGTTCCGCCCTGCGCAACAGCGGCCCGCACCGGGTCGGTATCGTGCTCCGCAATCCCACGTGACCGTAAAGCCACTGCTTGGAGCCGCACATGAGCCAGCGCACTCTCGTCCTTCTCAAGCCCGACGCCGTACGTCGAGGTTTGGTCGGCGAGATCGTCGGGCGTATCGAGCGCAAGGCCGACTGGAAGATCAGCGCGCTGGAGCTGCGCACCCTGGACCGCGCCACCCTGGAGCAGCACTACGCGGAGCACGTCGGCCGCCCCTTCTACGAGCCGCTCGTGGAGTTCATGCTGTCCGGCCCCGTCGTCGCCCTCGTCGTCGAGGGTGAGCGCGTCATCGAGGGCGTGCGCGCGCTCGCCGGGCCGACCGACCCGATCGCCGCCGCACCCGGCTCCATCCGTGGCGACTTCGGTGTCATCGTCCGTGAGAACCTGATCCACGCCTCCGACTCCGAGGAGTCCGCCGAGCGCGAGCTGAAGATTTTCTTCCCGGGCCTCGTCTGAGAACCGCACCCGCGCGACCTGGGACGGCCGGTGAAATCCGGCCGTCCTTTGGCATATGCGGCCCGATTGGGGGAACCCGTCCCCCCGATGGCACGTCTCCAGAAGCGGGGCGGCTCATCATCTGCTGACAATGGCGCAGACCCTCGCGCCGTGTCCGTGCGGGCGAGACTACGATGGAAGCCTCCACGCCACACAGCACCCACCTCGCCTACCTAACAAGCCATCACACGCTCCACTAGGGAAGGCCAGACGCATCCTCATGGGGAACAACATGTCGTTCATCGGCCGTGACATGGCTGTCGACCTCGGGACCGCCAACACGCTGGTGTACGTCAGGGGTCGGGGGATCGTACTCAACGAACCGTCCGTCGTCGCGATCAACACCAACACCGGCGGCATCCTCGCGGTCGGCGCCGAAGCCAAGAAGATGATCGGTCGCACGCCGGGCAACATTGTCGCGGTGCGTCCGCTGAAGGACGGCGTCATCGCCGACTTCGAGATCACCGAGCGGATGCTGCGCTACTTCATCCTGAAGATCCACAAGCGCCGCTATCTGGCCCGCCCGCGCGTCGTGGTCTGTGTGCCCTCGGGCATCACGGGCGTCGAGCGCCGCGCGGTCATCGAGGCCTCCTCGCAGGCCGGCGCCCGCCAGGTGCACATCATCGAGGAGCCCATGGCCGCGGCCATCGGCTCCGGCCTGCCCGTCCACGAGGCCACCGGCAACATGGTGGTGGACATCGGCGGCGGCACCACCGAGGTCGCCGTCATCAGCCTCGGCGGAATCGTCACGGCACAGTCCATCCGGGTGGCCGGCGACGAGCTGGACAACGCGATCATCCAGCACATCAAGAAGGAGTACTCCCTCCTCCTCGGCGAGCGCACGGCAGAGCAGATCAAGATCACCATCGGTTCCGCGTACGACATGGACGCCGACGAGCACACCGAGATCCGCGGCCGCGACCTGGTCTCCGGCCTGCCGAAGACCGTCGTGATCTCCGCGGCCGAGGTCCGCAAGGCCATCGAGGAGCCCGTCAACGCCATTGTCGACGCGGTCAAGACGACCCTCGACAAGTGCCCGCCCGAGCTGTCCGGCGACGTCATGGACCGCGGCATCGTCCTGACCGGCGGCGGTGCCCTGCTGCGCGGCCTGGACGAGCGGCTGCGCCGCGAGACCGGCATGCCCATCCACATCGCCGAGGACCCGCTGGACAGCGTGGCGCTCGGCTCCGGCAAGTGCGTCGAGGAATTCGAGGCACTCCAGCAGGTTCTCGACGCCCAGCCGCGCAGATGATGTGACGCGTCGACGTCCGCCGTACGAGTGCCTGCCACCTCGTGCGGCGGATCGTTGATATAGAGGCAACACTGAGAAAACACACAATGCCGCGGCGCGCTCGCACGCCCGCGGTTTCATAGATTTCTTTGAGTAGTTTTCCGCAGATTCCGACTTGAGGAAGGCACGGCCGCCGCACGTGAGGGACACACGAGAGAGCCGGCTGCTCCTGGTGCTGCTGATCGCCATCGCGTTCGCGCTGATCACGGTGGACATCCGCGGCGGTGAGGATTCGCCGGTCGACGGTGCCCGCCAGGCCGCCGCCACCGTCTTCGGCCCGGTCGAGGACGGCATGTCGTCCGCCGTCGACCCGATCGGAAACGCGATCGGCGCGGTCCGCGACTCCGGTGACCGCCACGACCGCATCGCCGAACTGGAGCGGCAGAACGCCGCGTTGAAGGCCAAACTCGGCAGCGACGACCGCAACCGCAGCCGGGTCAAACAGCTCGACGCCATGCTGAAGAAGGCCGGCGCGGGGCAGTACGGCATCAAGGGCGCGGAAGTCATCGGCATAGGAGCGGCCCAGGGCTTCTCCTGGACGGTCACCATCGACGCCGGCGCCAACGACGGGCTGAAGCGCGACATGACGGTGCTCAACGGCGACGGCCTGGTCGGCCGCGTCACCACCGTCGGCCCGTCCACCGCCACGGTGCTGCTCGCCAACGACCCCGACTTCACCGTCGGCACCCGCATGGAGAAGACCGACGAGCTGGGCTTCGCCTCCGGCCAGGGCGACCGCCCGCTGCGGGTCCAGCTGCTCAACGGCAAGTCGAAGGTCAAGAAGGGCGACCGCCTGGTGACCTTCGGCTCCCAGGCCGACAAGCCGTTCGTGCCGGGCGTCCCGGTCGGCGAGGTCATCCGCGTCGACCCGTCCGGCGGCGACCTCACCCGCAACGTCTACGTCCGCCCGTACGTCGGCTTCACCAAGCTCGACGTCGTCGGCGTGGTCGTCGAGGCCCCGCGCGAGGACCCCCGCGACACGGTGCTGCCGCCCAAGCCCGCCAAACCCAAACCGGCCCCCACGGTGACGGTCACGCCTTCCGGCCAGCCCCCGGCCGACGGCGCAGACAACGGCAACGAGCAGTAGGAGCACTGACACCCCCATGCGCTTCAACCGGATCCTGCTCGCCAGCACCCTCGTCGTCGTCGCCCTCGTCATCCAGGTCAGCGTCCTGGCCCGGCTCCAACTGCCCGGCGCCGTGCCCGACCTGGTGCTCCTGACCGTCCTCGGCCTCGCCCTCGTGTACGGCCACACGGGCGGCGCCCTCATCGGCTTCGGCGCCGGCCTGCTCACCGACCTCGCGCCGCCCGCCGACCATGCCGCCGGGCGCTACGCCCTGGTCCTGTGCGTCATCGGCTATCTGGCCGGCCTCGCCAAGCCCGAGACCGGCCGGCTGCGCTCGGCCAGCGGCCCGCTCGTCGTCGTGGTCGGCGCCGCCATCGGCTCCACGCTCCTGTACGCGGGCGTGGGCGCCCTCGTCGGCGACGACGCGGCCCGCCACGTCGGCCTCGGCGGACTGCTCTTCACGGCCGCGCTGTACGACCTGCTGCTCGCGCCGTTCACCATCCCGCTGATCATCGCGCTCGCCCGGCGCGCCGAGAACGACCCCCTGGGAGAGACCTCCTCGGGCGGCAAGGCGGCCGACGTCTCCTCCGGCTTCCTGTCCTCCGGCACCGGCCTGAGCATCGGCAACCAGCGCGGCGCCGGACTGCGGATGAAGGCGGCCAAGGCCCGGGTGGCCCGCGCCGGACGCATCAAGGGGGTCAAGCGCCTGTGAGCGCACGGCAGTTCACGTACCGAGCCGCCCGGCGGCCGACGTACACCAGGGGAGGAGTGCAGCAGTGACCGCCCACCCGTCGCCCACCACCACCCTTCCAAAGAATGGGCTACGCCCATGACCAATATTCCTGAGACCGGGCGCACGCCCCGCGTCCAGATCCGCCTCGTCATCATCCAGATCCTCGTCGTCTCGCTGCTCCTCACCCTCGGCGGCCGCCTGTGGTACCTCCAGGTCCGCAACGGCGACGAGTACGCCGAAGAGGCCTCCGGCAACCACGTCCAGCAGGTCGTCCAGCCCGCCGTGCGCGGCTCGATCCTCGACGCCCGCGGCGTGCCCATCGCCGACAACCAGACCCGCCTCGTCGTCTCCGCGTCCCGCACGGACCTGATGAAGATGAAGGACGACGGCAAGGGCGTCCTCGACAAGCTCGCCGCGGTCCTGAACATGACCCCCAAGGAAGTCGCCGACAAGGTCCGGCTCTGCGACTCCAAGACGCCCCAGCCCTGCTGGAACGGCTCGCCCTACCAGCCCATCCCGATCACCGACGAGGCCACGCCCAAGCAGGCCCTGCAGATCCGGGAGCGCTCCGAGGACTTCCCCGGCATCACCGCCGAGCCCACCGCCGTGCGCCGCTACGGCGCCCCCGGCAAGTCCAACACCGCGCAGGTCCTCGGCTATCTCTCGCCCGTCACCGACGAAGAGATCAACAAGGCCAAGGACACCGACTCGCCGTACCTGCGCTCCGACCAGGTCGGCCGCTCCGGCCTGGAGCGGACGTACGACAAGCAGCTGCGCGGCAAGGCGGGCGTCACCCGCTACGAGGTCGACAACCTCGGCCGGGTCATGGGGAAGGCCGACTCCGATCAGGCCCGGCCCGGCTCCAACGTCGTCACCAGCATCGACGCGCGTGTGCAGGCCGTGTCCGAGTACTGGCTGAACGACGCTATGGAGAAGGCCCGCAAGGAGTTCGACAAGAACACCGGCGAGAACTACAAGGCCGACGCGGGCGCCGTCGTCGTCATGGAGAACAAGACCGGCCGCGTCGTCTCCATGGCCTCCCAGCCGACCTACGACCCGAACGCCTGGGTCGGCGGCATCTCCGGCAAGGACTACTCCAAGCTCACCGGCAAGAAGTCCAACTACCCGCTCCTCAACCGGGCCATCCAGGGCCAGGCCGCCCCCGGCTCCATCTTCAAGGTCATCCCGACCACCGCCGCCGTCAACGCGGGCTACGAGTTCAACGGCCGCTACCCGTGCCCCAGCTCGTACTCCATCGGCGGACAGGTCTTCAAGAACTTCGAGTCCCAGGGCCACGGCTCCATCACCCTCGGCCAGGCCCTGGAGGTCTCCTGCGACACGGTCTTCTACAAGCTCTCGCACGACCAGTGGGCCAAGGACGGCGGCAACAAGCCGAAGAAGGACCCCAAGGACTGGTTCTACAAGACCGCCCACGAGTTCGGCCTCGGCAAGGAGACCGGCATCGACCTGCCCAACGAGGTCACCGGGCGCGTCCCCGACCGCCAGTGGAAGAAGGACTACTGGCAGGCCAACAAGGACGCCTGGTGCAAGCAGGGCAAGAAGGGCGGCGAGTACGCCGAGCGCATCGCGTACGAGAACTGCCTCGAAGGCATGAAGATGCGCGCCGGTGACTCCGTCAACTACTCCATCGGCCAGGGCGACACCCTCGTCACGCCGATCCAGATGGCCACCATCTACTCCGCCATCGCCAACGGCGGCACCATGTACGACCCCACCGTCGGCAAGGCGATCATCAGCGCCGACGGCAAGCACGTCGAGGAGATCGCGCCCAAGTCCCACGGCAAGCTGCCCATGGACGCGGCCCTGCGCAAGGACATAGACGGTGCCCTCGCGGACGTCGCGACCAAGGGCACCGCCGCCTGGCGCTTCGGCGGCTGGCCGCAGGACAAGATCCCGATGCACGCGAAGACGGGTACGGCCGAGGTCTACGGCAAGCAGACGACGTCGTGGTTCGCGACGTACACCAAGGACTACTCGATCGTGATGACGATCTCCCAGGGCGGCACGGGCTCCGGCGCGTCCGGGCCCGCCGTCCGCAAGATCTACGACGCGATCTACGGCCTGGACGACGACGGCAAGCAGGACCTGAAGAAGGCCCTGCTGCCCGAGCCGCAGAAGACCCTGCCCAAGATCCAGCCCGACGGCTCCATCGACGCCCCGAAGGTCAAGCCGTACAAGCCGGAGAAGCCGAAGCCGCCGACCGAGCAGACGGAACTGGCCGGGGCGCCGGCGAACGGGAGGCGTGACTAGCTCATGGCCGGCACTGGTGGCTTCTCCGTCTCGGGCTACGGCCCCGAACGCTCCACGCTCTCCCGCCTGTTCGCCCGCGACTCGATACTGCGCAGGCTCGACTGGGTGATACTGCTCTGCGCGCTCGCGCTGTCCGTGATCGGCTCCGCGCTGGTCTACTCCGCGACCCGCAACCGCACCGAACTCGTCGGCGACGACCCGTACGCCTTCCTGTTCAAGCACGTCATGAACATCGGCATCGGGCTCGCCCTGATGGCCGGCACGATCTGGCTCGGCCACCGCACCCTGCGCACGGCCGTGCCGATCCTCTACGGCATCTCGGTCCTGCTCGTGCTGCTCGTCCTCACCCCGCTCGGCGCCACCATCAACGGCGCCCACGCGTGGCTGGTGATCGCCGGGTTCTCGCTGCAGCCCTCCGAATTCGTCAAGATCACCATCATCCTGGGCATGGCGATGCTGCTCGCGGCGCGCGTCGACGCGGGCGACCGGGAGCACCCGGACCACCGCACAGTGATGCAGGCGCTCGGCCTCGCGACCGTGCCGATACTGATCGTCCTGCTCATGCCCGACCTCGGCTCGGTCATGGTCATGGTGATGATCGTGCTCGGCGTACTGCTAGCCTCCGGCGCCTCCAACCGCTGGGTGTTCGGCCTGCTCGGCACGGGCGTCGCCGGTGGCATCGCCATATGGCAGCTCGGCGTCCTCGACGACTACCAGATCGCCCGCTTCGCCGCCTTCGCCAACCCCGCGCTCGACCCGGCGGGCGTCGGCTACAACACCAACCAGGCCCGCATCGCGATCGGTTCGGGCGGCCTGACCGGCACCGGCCTGACCAAGGGCTCCCAGACCACCGGCCAGTTCGTCCCCGAACAGCAGACGGACTTCGTGTTCACCGTCGCCGGTGAGGAGCTCGGCTTCGTCGGCGCGGGCGCCATCCTGGTCCTGCTCGGTGTCGTGCTCTGGCGGGCCTGCCGCATCGCGCGCGAGACGACCGAGCTGTACGGCACGGTCGTCGCCGCCGGGATCATCGCCTGGTTCGCCTTCCAGGCCTTCGAGAACATCGGGATGACCCTCGGCATCATGCCGGTGGCGGGCCTGCCGCTGCCGTTCGTCTCGTACGGAGGGTCCTCGATGTTCGCGGTCTGGGTGGCCGTGGGCCTCCTCCAGTCGATCAAGGTGGAGCGCCCGCTGTCGGCGTAGCGGCAACGCCCGCTGCCTGAGCAGCGGACCGAGGACTGCCCAAGTCGGCCGATCGCGTCTAGATTCGGTTCATGGCGGACACGAAGCGCGAGATCGAGCGGAAGTACGACGCCGGCGCCCACGGCGGACTCCCCGACCTCAGGGGAGTCGCCGGGGTGGCCGACGTCCTCGACAAGGGCGTCGCCGACCTGGACGCGGTCTACTACGACACCGCCGACCAGCGCCTCGCCGCCGCCTCCATCACGCTGCGCCGCCGCACCGGCGGCGACGACGCGGGCTGGCACCTGAAGCTGCCGGTGCCCGAGATCGAGGGCGCCCGCGACGAGGTGCACGCCCCGCTGTCGGACGACGTGCCGCGCGCCCTCGCGGGCCTCGTCCGCTCCCGCGTGCGCGACGCCGAGCTCGCCCCGGTCGTCCGCCTCCGCTCGGCCCGCGACCTGCGCCACCTCGTCGACGAGTCCGGCACCCTCCTGGCGGAGGTCAGCCTCGACGGCGTCCGCGCGGAACGCCTCACCGGCGGCGACGGCACCACGTCCTGGACGGAAATCGAGGTAGAACTCGCGGACGGCGCCACCCCGACCCTCCTGGACAAGGTGGAGAAGAAGCTGCGCAAGGCGGGGATACACCGCTCGACATCGCCGTCGAAACTGGCGAGGGCACTGGCGGAGACGGCGGTCAACGAGCCCGTTACCGCTGTGGGCAATCGTCCCGCAGGGCGGGTTCCCGACCCTCAACTGCAGCCCCAGGCCGACGGCAAGCCTGGTAAGAGGCTCGGCAAAGGCAAGGGGCGGCAGCCCCAGGCCCAGCTCAGGGCCGACTCCGCGGGCGCCCAAGTCCTCGCGTACCTCCGCGAGCAGCGCAACGCCCTGGTGGACCTGGACCCCGCGGTCCGCCAGGACCTCCCCGACTCGGTCCACCAGATGCGCGTGGCCACCCGCAGAACCCGCAGCGCCTTCAAGACGTACGGAAAGATCCTCGACCGCACGGTCACGGACCCCCTGGGCGAGGAACTGAAGTGGCTGGCCGCCGAACTGGGCGTGGACCGCGACCGCGAGGTCCTCACCGAACGCCTTACGGAGGCCATCGCGGCGCTCCCCAGAACCCTCCTCCTGGGCCCCGTCCGCGGCCGCCTGCGGACCTGGAAGGTCGCGGGCCGCGCAGGCTCCCGCCGCAAGACGGTCGCCGTACTCGACAGCAAGCGCTACCTCGCGCTGCTCGACCGCCTCGACGCCGTCCTCGCCGACCCCCCGCTCCGCAAGGCCGCGCAGGCCCCCGCCGCCGAGGCCCTGCCCAAGGCGATGCTCAAGGACTACGACCGGCTGGCCACCCGCGTCGACCACGCCCTCGCGCTGGCCCCCGGCGCGGACCGGGACGTGGCGATGCACGAGGCCCGCAAGGCCGCCAAGCGCGCCCGGTACGCGGGCGAGGCGGCGAAGCCCGCCCTGGGAAAGCCCGCCGCCCGCTTCGCCAAGCGCATGAAGGCCGTCCAGCGGGTCCTCGGCGACCACCAGGACAGCGTCGTCGCCCGCGAGGCCCTGCGGAACCTGGCGATCCAGGCGCACGCGGCGGGCGAGTCCGCGTTCGTCTGGGGCCTGCTGTACGGCCGCGAGGAGGCCGCCGCGGCCGCACGGGAGCGGGAGCTGCCGGGGGTGTGGGAGCGGGCGTCGCGGCCGAAGGTGCGGGCGGCGCTCGGCGGCTGAGCGGCCGCGCGGGGGTCCGCCGATCGAGGTACGGAGCGTGGCCGCGGCCACGTTAGGCTTGAGGGTCACCCCTGTCAGCTCACGAAGGTCCAGCGATGTCTGTCGAGTCGGTTTTCCCGCAGCTCGAAGCCCTGCTCCCGCATGTGCAGAAGCCGATCCAGTACGTGGGCGGTGAGCTCAACTCCACCGTCAAGGACTGGGACTCCTGCGACGTCCGCTGGGCGCTCATGTACCCCGACGCGTACGAGGTCGGCCTGCCCAACCAGGGCGTCATGATCCTCTACGAGGTCCTGAACGAGCGCGAGGGCGTCCTCGCCGAGCGCACGTACAGCGTCTGGCCGGACCTCGAAGAGCTGATGCGGGAGCACAAGGTCCCGCAGTTCACGGTGGACAGCCACCGCCCGGTGAAGGCCTTCGACGTCTTCGGCCTGAGCTTCTCCACGGAGCTCGGCTACACGAACATGCTGACCGCCCTGGACCTCGCGGGCATCCCGCTGGAGTCCAAGGACCGCGGCATCGACGACCCGATCGTCCTGGCCGGCGGCCACGCGGCGTTCAACCCCGAGCCGATCGCCGACTTCATCGACGCGGCGGTCATCGGCGACGGCGAGCAGGCCGTGCTCGACATGACGGAGATCATCCGCCGGTGGAAGGCCGAGGGCCGCCCCGGCGGCCGCGAGGAGGTCCTCTTCCGCCTCGCCAAGACGGGTTCGGTCTACATCCCGGGGTTCTACGACGTCGAGTACCTCCCGGACGGCCGCATCGCCCGTGTCGTACCGAACAAGAGCGGTGTCCCGTGGCGCGTGTCCAAGCACACCGTCATGGACCTCGACGAGTGGCCCTACCCGAAGCAGCCGCTGGTCCCGCTCGCCGAGACCGTGCACGAGCGGATGTCCGTGGAGATCTTCCGCGGCTGCACGCGCGGCTGCCGCTTCTGCCAGGCGGGCATGATCACCCGCCCGGTCCGTGAGCGTTCGATCACGGGCATCGGCGAGATGGTCGAGAAGGGCCTCAAGGCGACGGGCTTCGAAGAGGTCGGCCTGCTGTCCCTCTCCTCCGCCGACCACTCCGAGATCGGCGACATCGCCAAGGGCCTCGCGGACCGGTACGAGGAGGACAAGATCGGCCTGTCCCTCCCCTCCACCCGCGTGGACGCCTTCAACGTCGACCTCGCCAACGAGCTGACGCGCAACGGCCGTCGCTCCGGCCTGACCTTCGCCCCCGAGGGCGGCAGCGAGCGCATGCGCAAGGTCATCAACAAGATGGTCTCGGAAGAGGACCTGATCCGCACCGTCGCCACCGCCTACGGCAACGGCTGGCGCCAGGTGAAGCTGTACTTCATGTGCGGCCTGCCCACCGAGACCGACGAGGACGTCCTGCAGATCGCCGACATGGCGATGAACGTCATCCAGAAGGGCCGCGAGGTCTCCGGCTCCAACGACATCCGCTGCACGGTCTCCATCGGCGGCTTCGTCCCCAAGCCCCACACCCCCTTCCAGTGGGCCCCGCAGCTCTCCGCCGCGGAGACCGACGCCCGCCTGGAGAAGCTCCGCGACAAGATCCGCGGCGACAAGAAGTACGGCCGCTCCATCGGCTTCCGCTACCACGACGGCAAGCCCGGCATCGTCGAGGGCCTGCTCTCCCGCGGCGACCGCCGCATCGGCGCCGTCATCCGCGCCGTCTACGAGGACGGCGGCCGCTTCGACGGCTGGCGCGAGCACTTCTCGTACGAGCGCTGGATGCGCTGTGCCGACAAGGCCCTCGCCCAGTTCGGCGTGGACGTCGACTGGTACACGACGCGCGAGCGCACGTACGAGGAAGTCCTGCCCTGGGACCACCTGGACTCCGGCCTCGACAAGGACTGGCTCTGGGAGGACTGGCAGGACGCCCTCGACGAGACCGAGGTCGACGACTGCCGCTGGACGCCCTGCTTCGACTGCGGCGTGTGCCCCGCCATGCAGACGGAGATCCAGGTCGGCCCGACCGGCAAGAAGCTGCTGCCGCTGTCCGTCGTCAACAAGTAGGCGTACGAGAACGACAAGTAGACGCAAACAACAAGTAGGCGTACGAGAAAGTCGGGAGCCGTACGGACGCCGTGCGCGTCTAGGACGACATGGACCTGGAGAAACGGCCCGCCGCCCGCGCGCCCGAGCAGCCCTCCGCGCAGGCGGAGGGCTGTCTCGTGGTGGCGATCAGGCTTCCGGTGCGGATCATCGCGCTGATCGTCGTCGTGCCGGTGCGGCTCGTGTGGGACGCGCTTGTCGTGGGTGGGCGGTTCGTGCGGGACACCGCGCTGCGGCCCCTGGGCCGGGGTCTCGCCTGGCTGGGGCGGACCCTCGTGGTGGTGCCGCTGAGCGCGCTGTGGAGGTACGTGCTCGCTCCGGTGGGGCGGGGGCTCGGGGCGGCCGCGGTGTTCCTCGGCAAGTGCCTGTTCGTCTGGCCCTGGGTGGGGCTGTGGCGGTATGTGGCCGTGCCGGTCGGGATGGGCATCGGCTGGCTGCTGTGGATGCTGCTCGTGGTGCCCTCCGTGTGGCTGTACGAGTATGTGCTGACGCCCGTCGGGCACGCGATCGCCTGGGCCGCCCGCGGCGTCGGCGCCGGGCTCGTGGCGCTCGGGCGGGGCGCGCGGTGGCTGCTGCGGATGCTGTTCGTGGTGCCTTCGGTGTGGCTGTACACGCGCGTGCTGACCCCCCTCGGGCACGGCATCGCGTGGGTGGCGCGAGGCGTGGGGGCAGCGTTCATGTGGCTCGCGCGGGGGATCGGTACGGGGCTCATGTGGCTCTGGGTCGGGGTGATGTGGCTGCTGCGCGGGATCGTGTTCGTCGTCGGGACGCTGCTGCGCTGGATCTTCGTGGTGCCCGTCGTGGCGGTGTGGCGGTGGGTGCTCGCGCCGATCGGGCGGGGCATCGCCGTGGTGGCGCGCGAGATCGGGGACGCGCTCGGGCACGCGTGGCGGGTCGCGGGGCATGTGTCGCGGGCTGTGGGGCGGTTCTTCGGGCAGCTCCTTCGGTGGATCTTCGTGACCCCCGCGCGCTGGGCGTACCGCACCGTCCTCACCCCGGTCGGGCACGCCGTCCGCGACCTGGTGTGGCGCCCCGCCTCCGACGCGGTCCGGGCGGCCGGACGGGCGACCCGCCAGGCCCTCGCCGCCGCCCGGCAGAGCGTGCGCCAGGCCCGCGCCGACGTGCGCCGGGCGCTGTTCGGCGCGCCCCGGGAGCGGGTACCGGCGGGAGAGGTCCCGCAGGCCCGGGGGGAACCTGCGGACGGCGAAGCACGTACCCTAGGGCACAGGGCCCGGCGCGAAATGTCCCCGCCGACGCGGGGGTGATCCCGAATACTCCCCCGGGCAAGCGCCAGCCCGGACGTCCTCCCCGCCGATGCGGGGGTAGCGTCACGGATCGCGTACACAAGGAGAAGTTCCACTGGGCAAGCGACAGCCCGAAGGCCCGCCGCCCGCACCCGCGGTGCAGCGCATCAGACTGCGCTACACCAAGCGCGGCCGCCTCCGGTTCACCAGCCACCGTGACTTCCAGCGCGCCTTCGAGCGGGCGCTGCGCCGCGCCGAGGTGCCCATGGCGTACTCGGCGGGGTTCACCCCGCACCCGAAGGTGTCGTACGCCAATGCCGCACCCACCGGCACGGGCAGCGAGGCCGAGTATCTGGAGATCGCGCTCACCGAGCACCGCGACCCGCGGAAGCTGTGGGAGCTGCTCGACGGGTCACTGCCCGACGGACTCGACATCACGGACGCCGTCGAGGCCCGCACCTCCGGCCTCGCCGACCGGCTCACCGCCTCCGTGTGGGAGCTGCGTCTGGACGGCGTCGAGCCCGCGGACGCCGAGCGCGCCGCGGCCGCCTTCCGCGCCGCCGAGACCGTCGAGGTCCAGCGCCGCACGAAGAACGGCATGCGGACCTTCGACGCCCGCGCGGCCGTCGTGAGCCTGGACGCCCTCGGCCCGGAGGCGCTCGCCTCCCGTGCCGATAGGCCGACGGACAAGCCCTGTGCGATACTGCGGCTGGTTGTACGGCACGTGACACCTGCCGTCCGACCCGACGACGTCCTGTCCGGTCTCCGAGCTGTGGCCGACCTGGCGCCGCCGGTCCCCGCAGCGGTGACCAGGCTGGCGCAGGGGCTTTTCGATGACGAGACCGGCACGGTGACCGACCCGCTCGCGCCCGACCGCGAGGCAGTCACGGCCGCCCCGGCCGATGGGCACCCCCGTTCAGGGGTCGCCCATTCTGCCGCCGCGAAGGCGCCGGAGTAGGGACAGTCCCGCGCAGGGACGTTCGCCGAGAACACCGCAGCGCCACCCTCGTACTCGGGAGCCACCTGGGTCGGGCGGCGCACTGACCAGAAGACTTTCGCCAGGCCGTCCGCACAAGAGGCGTACGGAACCGGCGAGACAAGACACAGAGAGCTCCCGTGCGGCGCCCACGCCCCCGGATGGCGGCCCCGCGCAGCAAGCGAGAGCCGCGGATACGTCCGGTACAGGCGCGGCGCCCGGGAGCGTGACGGGAGAACCGCCCGCATGCTTGAGCCGAACGACCCCACTGAGGGTTCGAACAACAGCACACCCAGCGACACCCTGCCCCCGCGCCGCCGGCGCCGGGCCGCGTCGCGTCCCGCGGGACCGCCCGCGGGCACCACCACGGACGCCGCGCCGGCCATACCGGCCACCCCCGCCACCGCCGTGGACCCCGCCCCCGTCGACCCCGACGTGGAGGCCGAGGAGTCCGAGGAGCTCACGGAGCTCGAAGAGGCCGCCGAGACGGGCGAGGCCGTTGCCGCCGAGGCGACCGCCCCCGAGCCCGCTGCCGCCGCTGAGGAGGCCGCTCCCGAGGAAGCCGCTCCCGCCCGCACGCGTCGTCGTGCGACGCGCCGGGCCTCCGCGCCCGCCGGTACGCCGCAGTCCGCCGCGTCCACCGACGCTCCGGCCGCGTCCGCGCAGGCCGCAGCCGAGCCCGCCGCAGAGCCGGTGGCCGCCGCGGCCGAGCCCGCCGCCGAGGAGGCCGCGCCTGCGCGTACGCGTCGTCGTGCGACCCGTCGCGCCTCCGCCCCCGCCGGTGCGCCCCAGACCGTCACCGGAACGGAGCAGCCGGCGGCCGCCGTGGCCGAGAGCCCGGCCGAGCCCGCCGCGGAGCCCGCGGCCCAGACCCCCGAGAGCGCCCCGCAGGACGCCCAGCCGGAGGCCGAGGCCGCCCCGCGCCGTACGCGCCGCCGTGCCGTGCGCAGCACCTCCGCGCCGACCGCCGAGGCGCAGGCCGCGGAGACGGCGGAGACCGCGGAGCCGCAGGCCACCGAGGCCGCGTCCGTGGAGGCTCCCGCAGCCGCCGGGGCGGACGAGGTCCCCGCCGCCGAGGCCGCGCCGCGTCGTGCGCGTCGTCGTGCGACCCGCAGCTCGTCCGCGCCGACCGCCGAGGCGCAGGCCGCGGAGGCCACGTCCGAGGCACCCGCTGCCGCGGCCGCCGCCGAGGCGTCGGACGCCGGTGGCACCGCCGAGGCCGAGGCGCCCCGCGCCCGCACCCGCCGCCGCGCCACCCGCGCCGCCGCCCCCGCGGCCGACGCGCAGGCCGCCGCGGACACGCAGGCCGCGGGCGACACGCAGGCCGAAGGACCCGAGCAGGCGCAGGCCGCCCCGCGTGGCCGTGCCGGCCGCGAGGCCGAAGCCGCCGAGCAGCCGGAGACCGAGGCCGCGCCGCGTGGCCGTGCGCGCCGTGAGACCGAGGCCGCCGAGCAGGCTGAGGGCGACGCCCCGCGTGGCCGTCGTCGCCGTGCCACCCGCAAGGCCGCCGCCGGGTTCACCGCGCCCGCCGCGCCGGACGCGCGGTCCGACGAGGAGGGTGAGCGGCGCCCCGCGCGTCCCGCCGTCGCCGTGTTCCAGGCGCCCGTCTTCGCCGAGCCGATGTTCCAGACCCCGGAGCGCGCCGCCGCCGCGGCCGCCGCCGAGGCGGCCGAGCAGCCCGAAGAGGCCGCGCCCGCCGCCGAGGAGGAGACCGGCGGCCCGCGCCGCCGTCGTCGCCGCCGCGCCGCCGACGAGCAGCCCGCCGCGCCCGCGCCCGCCGCGGAGGAGCCGGAGGAGCCCGCCGAGGCGGAGGCCGACGCCGAGACCGAGGCCGACGAGGCCGCGGACGACGACGCCGGTGAGCGCCAGGGCCGGCGCCGCCGCCGCGGTGGCCGTCGCCGCCGTCGCGGCGAGTCCGCCGACGCGGACGGCTCGGCCGACTCGGACGACGCCGAGCAGGGCGAGGACGAGGCCGAGGCCGAGGCCGACCAGGCCGAGGACGACTCCGACGAGGGTGCGGAGGCCAACGGCGGCGGCTCCAGCAGCAGCCGTCGCCGCCGTCGCCGTCGCCGCCGCGCCGGGGACACCGGCGAGGCCGAGCCGGGCGACGGCGACCCGGAGCGCACGGTCGTCAAGGTCCGCGAGCCCCGCAAGAAGGGCGACGACACCCCCTCCGACGAGGTGCAGTCCATCAAGGGCTCGACCCGCCTGGAGGCGAAGAAGCAGCGCCGCCGCGAGGGCCGCGAGCAGGGCCGCCGCCGCGTCCCGATCATCACCGAGGCCGAGTTCCTGGCCCGCCGCGAGGCGGTCAACCGGGAGATGATCGTCCGTCAGCACGGCGACCGCACCCAGATCGGCGTCCTCGAGGACAACGTGCTCGTCGAGCACTACGTCAACAAGGAGCAGTCGACGTCGTACGTCGGCAACGTCTACCTGGGCAAGGTGCAGAACGTCCTGCCGTCGATGGAGGCCGCCTTCATCGACATCGGCAAGGGCCGCAACGCCGTCCTGTACGCCGGTGAGGTCAACTTCGAGGCGCTCGGCATGGCCAACGGGCCGCGCCGCATCGAGTCCGCGCTGAAGTCCGGCCAGTCGGTGCTCGTGCAGGTCACCAAGGACCCGATCGGCCACAAGGGCGCCCGCCTGACCAGCCAGGTCTCGCTGCCCGGCCGCTACCTGGTCTACGTACCCGAAGGGTCGATGACCGGCATCAGCCGCAAGCTGCCCGACACCGAGCGGGCGCGGCTGAAGACCATCCTCAAGAAGATCGTTCCCGAGGACGCGGGCGTCATCGTGCGCACCGCCGCCGAGGGCGCGAGCGAGGACGAGCTGCGCCGTGACGTCGAGCGGCTCCAGGCGCAGTGGGAGGACATCCTCAAGAAGTCGAAGATGACCACGACCAGCTCGCCGAGCCTGCTCTACGGCGAGCCGGACATGACCGTCCGGGTGGTCCGCGACATCTTCAACGAGGACTTCTCCAAGGTCATCATCAGCGGCGACGAGGCGTGGGAGACCATCCACGGCTACGTCGAGCACGTCGCCCCCGACCTCGCGGACCGCCTGCAGCGGTGGACGTCCGAGGTCGACGTCTTCGCGACGTACCGCATCGACGAGCAGCTCGCCAAGGCGCTCGACCGCAAGGTGTGGCTGCCCTCGGGCGGCTCCCTCGTGATCGACAAGACCGAGGCGATGGTCGTGATCGACGTCAACACCGGCAAGTTCACCGGTCAGGGCGGCAACCTCGAAGAGACCGTCACCAGGAACAACCTGGAGGCGGCCGAGGAGATCGTGCGCCAGCTGCGGCTGCGTGACCTCGGCGGCATCGTCGTCATCGACTTCATCGACATGGTCCTGGAGTCCAACCGGGACCTGGTCCTGCGCCGGATGCTGGAGTGCCTGGGCCGGGACCGGACCAAGCACCAGGTCGCCGAGGTCACCTCGCTGGGTCTGGTGCAGATGACCCGCAAGCGCGTCGGACAGGGCCTCCTGGAGTCCTTCTCCGAGACCTGCGTGCACTGCAACGGCCGCGGCGTGATCGTCCACATGGACCAGGCGACGACCGCCGGTGGCGGCGGCAAGCGCAAGAAGCGCGGGCGCGGCGGCGACCAGGCCGCGGCGCTCGAGGCCGCCGAGACGGCCGGGACCGAGACCGCCGAGACGGTGGCCGAGGTCGCGGCCGAGATCGCCGAGCCGATCGCGCTGCCCGAGCCGGCGTTCGTGCCCGACGAGGACCTGTACAGCAGCCCGGCCGAGGCCGAGGCCGCCGCCACCCGCGGCCGTTCGCGGCGCCGCGCCACGCGGCGGGCGTCCGCCCCGGCGGGCGCGCCGAAGTCGGAGACGGCCGAGGCGGGCACGTACGAGCGCGAGGAGAAGCCCGAGCGCGAGGAGAAGCCCGAGAAGGCCGGGCGCGCCGAGAAGAAGGCCAAGTCCCGTGCGGGCAGGGCCAAGGCGGAGGCCGCCCCGGCCGCCGCCCCGGTCGAGGAGACCGTGGCCGCCGAGGCCCCGGTCGCTCCCGCCGCCGAGGCGCCCGCCGCCCCCGTCGAGGACGAAGTGGCCCCCAAGGGGCGTACGCGGCGTCGCGCGACGCGTAAGGCGACGGCTCCGGCCGGCTCGCCCAAGGTCGCGGCCGAGGGCGGCGAGGTGATCATCGCGGAGCCGGCCAAGCCGGAGCCGGAGGCGGTCACCGAGGCGCCGGCCGCCGCCGAGCCCGTCGCGCAGGCCGCCCCGGCTGCCGCCCCGGTCGAGGAGACCGTGGCCGCCGAGGCCCCGGCGCGTCCGCGCCGCCGTGCCGTGCGCAAGGCGACCGCGCCGACCGCGCCGGAGGAGACGGCCGTCGTGGTCGTCCCGGCATCGGACAAGGCTGACAAGCCCGCCGAGGCCGCCGCGGAGCGGCCGTCCGAGGGCCAGGCCGAGGCGCCCGCCGCCGAAGCCGCCGAGGAAGCCGCTCCGGCCGCCAAGAAGGCGGCGCGCAAGACGGCCAAGAAGGCCACCGCCAAGAAGGCCGCGACGAAGAAGACCGCGGCCAAGAAGACGGCGGCGAAGAAGACGGCCGCCAAGAAGACGACGGCCAAGAAGGCGGCGAAGACCACGACGTCGAAGACGTCGAAGAAGGCCGCCGCCGCGGAGCAGTCGGAGGCCCCGGCTCCGGCCGACGCCGGCTGACGGCACGTCACGCGTCACCGCACGGTGCCCCCGCACGGCGATCTCGCCGGGCGGGGGCACCCGCGCGTCGGGGCGCAGTGTGGCGGGCCGGCGCGCTCAATGCGCCGTTTTCAGCCGCCACTTGGAACTGACAGGCTCACCTGTAAGACTCATGCGGTTTGCTGTCCGTGAAGAATTGTTGTTGATCGTGAAGACATGACGCGGGCGCGCCGTGGGGAGCCGCGCGCCGGGGTCAGGGGAGGGATGCACCATGGCGCAGTCGCGCCTCAGAGGCACGGGCCGCCACCGCGCCGTGAAGCCGGTCAAGGGAGGGCGGCAGGCCGCGGCGATCGCCACGGTGCTCTCCGCGGCGGCGAGCCTTCAGGCCGCGGGTGCGGGCGCCGCGGGCGCCGCCCCGGACGGCCGGGCCGCGGCCACGCCCACCTGGACCGAGGGCCCCGTCTTCAACGACCCGCTCGGCACGGAAGAGGCCCAGCACACGATCCGCACCCGCCTGATCCAGCTCACCGACGCGGCCGTGCCCGGCTCCACCATCAAGGTCGCCGTCTACCACGTGTGGGAGGCCCCGGTCGTCGAGGCCCTCCTGAACGCCCGCGAGCGCGGCGTCCACGTACAGATCCTGCTGGACTCCACGAGCCGCACGGACCGCCCGGACAACCCGTCGTACGCCAAGCTCGCGACGTCGCTCGGCACGGACCGGACGAAGAAGTCCTTCGTCCGGCTGTGCCCCACGGACAAGTCGTGCCTGGGCGACCCGCGCCACGGCAAGTCGATCATGCACAACAAGTTCTGGCTGTTCTCCGAGGTCAAGGGCGCCCGGGACGTCGTCGTACAGACCACGTCGAACTCGACGCCGTCCGCGCACACCAAGTTCTTCAACGACGCGCTGCTGCTGCCGGACAACCCCGCGATGTACGACGCGTTCGCCGAGTACTTCGACGACATGGTGCGCAAGGACTGGCGGAACTGGGACTACCGCACGGCCAGCAACGGGCTCTACAAGGCGTACTTCTTCCCGCGCGAGGGCACGGTCAACGAGACCGACACCATGTACTCGGTCCTGAACAACGTCTCGTGCACCTACAAGGACGCGAACGGCGTGAAGCGGCAGACTAAGGTCCGCGCCTCCATCTTCAAGATCACGCGCAAGCAGATCGCCGACAAGCTGGTGTCCCTGAAGAAGGCCGGCTGCGCCGTCGACCTGGTGTACGCCGAGACGGACAGCGCCAAGAGCCAGGGCGGCACCCCCGGCACCTGGGAGGCGCTGCACAAGCGCGGCGGGCCGACCCTGCGCTGCTACAACGACGACCGGGACCCCCTCGTGCCCGGCCAGAAGCTGACCACGCCGTACATCATCCACAGCAAGTACGTCCTCATCGACGGCGTGTACGACGGCAAGCGGAACAAGGTCTCCTTCACCGGTTCGCAGAACTACACGGCGCCCGCGCTGCGCGAGAACGACGAGGTGATCGTGAAGGTCGACGACGACTCGGTGCACGACACCTACCGCAGGCACTTCGACCGGGTGAAGAAGGTGGCCTGGCCGGGCACCAACGACAAGACGGACCTGTGCCGGGGTGTGAAGCCGCTGCCGCCGGACGGCGAGAAGCCCACGCCCCGCTAGCGGGCGCGGGCGCCGCCGGGGACCCGGTTTGACCCGTCCGGGTGTGCCCCGTAACCTTGACCGTCGGCGTGTTCCTATGCACGCCCAACCCCTGTAAACCTCATTCCTCCCGGAAATCGCGCGGTCGTCCGCACGGAATCGGGGAGAGGCCGTTCGCGCCCTCGGCGCGGGGCGGCTGGACTGCGGGGGTCCCGTTCCGAGCGAGAGAGAGATCCGCGTGTACGCCATCGTGCGCAGCGGTGGTCGCCAGCACAAGGTTGCTGTCGGCGACATCGTTGAGGTTGACAAGATTTCCACTGCCAAGGTTGGCGACACGGTCGAGCTCTCGACCCTGCTCGTTGTCGACGGCGACGCCGTGACGAGCGACCCGTGGGTCCTTGCCGGCATCAAGGTCACGGCCGAGGTCGTGGACCACCACAAGGGCGCGAAGATCGACATCCTTCGCTACAAGAACAAGACCGGCTACCGCCGTCGCCAGGGTCACCGTCAGCAGTACACGGCGATCAAGGTCACCGGCATCCCCACGGCTGCGAAGTAAGGGACTGAGACAAGATGGCACACAAGAAGGGCGCATCGTCCACTCGGAACGGGCGCGATTCCAACGCTCAGCGGCTCGGTGTGAAGCGCTTCGGCGGTCAGACCGTCAACGCCGGTGAGATCCTGGTCCGCCAGCGCGGCACCCACTTCCACCCGGGCACGGGCGTCGGCCGCGGCAAGGACGACACCCTGTTCGCGCTGGACGCCGGTGCGGTGGAGTTCGGTACGCACCGCGGCCGCAAGGTCGTGAACATCGTTCCGGTCGCCTGAATCCGTCTTTCTGACTGACCAGGCGCTCGTCGAGCGATTTCTGCGAGGGCGGACCTCTCTTCCCGGTTATCGGGAAGCGGGTCCGCCCTTCGCGTGTTACGCAGAAGACATTTCCGTACGTATCTGGAGGCACTGAACCATGACCACCTTCGTGGACCGCGTCGAGCTGCATGTCGCCGCGGGTAGCGGAGGCCACGGCTGTGCCTCCGTTCACCGTGAGAAGTTCAAGCCGCTCGGCGGCCCGGACGGCGGCAACGGCGGCAGGGGCGGCGACGTCATCCTCGTCGTCGACCAGTCCGTGACCACGCTGCTCGACTACCACCACAGCCCGCACCGCAAGGCCACCGCAGGCAAGCCCGGCGAGGGCGGCAACCGCTCCGGCAAGGACGGCCAGGACCTGGTCCTGCCGGTCCCGGACGGCACGGTCGTCCTGGACAAGCAGGGCAACGTGCTCGCGGACATGGTCGGCCACGGCACCTCGTACGTCGCCGCGCAGGGCGGCCGCGGGGGCCTCGGCAACGCCGCGCTCGCCTCCGCCCGCCGCAAGGCGCCCGGCTTCGCGCTGCTCGGCGAGCCCGGCGACAGCGGTGACGTGGTCCTGGAGCTCAAGACGGTCGCGGACGTCGCGCTCGTCGGCTACCCGAGCGCGGGCAAGTCCTCGCTGATCTCGGTGCTCAGCGCCGCCAAGCCGAAGATCGCCGACTATCCGTTCACGACCCTGGTGCCCAACCTCGGCGTGGTCACCGCCGGCGCCACCGTCTACACGATCGCCGACGTGCCCGGTCTCATCCCCGGCGCCAGCCAGGGCAAGGGCCTCGGCCTGGAGTTCCTGCGCCACGTGGAGCGGTGCAGCGTGCTCGTGCACGTCCTGGACACGGCGACGCTGGAGTCCGACCGCGACCCGCTGTCCGACCTCGACGTGATCGAGGCCGAGCTGCGGGAGTACGGCGCGGGGCTCGAGAACCGGCCGCGTCTGGTGGTCCTCAACAAGGTCGACATCCCCGATGGCCAGGACCTGGCCGACCTGGTGCGGCCCGACCTGGAGGCGCGCGGTTACCGCGTCTTCGAGGTCTCCGCGGTCGCCCACAAGGGCCTCAAGGAGCTGTCCTTCGCGCTCGCCGGGCTCGTCGCCGAGGCGCGGGCCGCCAAGCCCCAGGAGGAGGCCACGCGCATCGTCATCCGGCCCAAGGCCGTCGACGACGCGGGCTTCACCGTCACGCGCGAGGACGACGAGGGCGAGGCGCTGTACCGCGTGCGCGGCGAGAAGCCGGAGCGCTGGGTCCGCCAGACCGACTTCACCAACGACGAGGCCGTCGGCTACCTCGCGGACCGGCTCAACCGCCTCGGCGTCGAGGACGAGCTGATGAAGGCCGGCGCCCGGGCGGGCGACGGCGTGGCCATCGGCCCCGAGGACAACGCGGTCGTCTTCGACTGGGAGCCTTCGCTGTCCGCCGGAGCCGAGATGCTCGGGCGGCGCGGCGAGGACCACCGCTTCGAGGCGCCCCGTCCCGCCGCGCAGCGGCGCAGGGACCGGGACGCGGAGCGGGACGAGGCGGAGCGCGCCTACGACGACTTTGAGCCCTTCTAGGCCGTAGGCCTTGGGCGGGGCGGCAACCCTTCCCCGCCGCTTCGCGGCGGGGTCTCCCACCCGCCCGCCCGTTACTGTCGGACCCGTCTTGCCGTAGGGACGAAGCTGTCGGACGCCGTCCGCGGTCCTGGTCCCACACGAAGGGCCCCGGAGCGAACGATCGCTCCGGGGCCCTTTCGCGTCAGCTGCGGGCTACGCCGACTCCAGCTCCTCCGCCGCGTCCATCGCGGCTTCCGCGGCCTCCGCCGTCTCGGTCGACTCCTCGCGCTGCCCGGGGATCTCCGCGCCCTGGCGGGCCGCCACGCGGGCGCGGCGGGCGTCGGACTTGGCGGACAGGGCGAGGGCCGCCGCGTTGAAGCGGACCAGGGAGGGCGGGTCGGACGGGCCGAGGAGGTGCTCCTTCAGCTCGGCGCGGGCCTCCGCGTACGCGTCCTTCTCGGGGACGCGCACGGCCTCCAGGAGGGCGGGCACGCCGTCCGCCTCGGGCGCGAGGATCGCCGCGGCGCGCACGGTCGGGAAGCCGGAGCGGAAGTCCGCCTCGCTCATCCCGGAGGTGTTGGCCACGGCGTACGGCTTCTCGCTGCTCAGCCAGTCCGAGACGACCGAGGAGACATCGCTGATCAGCAGGTCGGCCTGGTTGAAGCAGGAGAAGATCGCCGGGCGGGACTCGGTGATGATCTGGTGCTCCCACTCGGGCAGCGAGGCCCAGTACGCCGACTCCCACGCGGCGGTCGCCTCGGCGATCGCGGCCCGGCTGTCGCCGTCGGGCATGCCCTGGAGCATCATCCGCTCCATCTCGTCCACGCTCTTGCGGAACTTCTTCGCGGTGAGCAGGTTCAACGCGTCCGTGCGGCGGGCGAGTTCGGCCGCCGCCTCGGGGCCGGGGCGGGCGCCGGAGCGCCGCGTGTTGGCCTCGCGGATCATGGCCTTGATGCGCTCGTTGGCGGCGCCCGCCGCCGGGTTCTGCGAACCGGTCATCGGGTGCGGCTTGTAGACGAGGCGCACGGCGGGGTCGGAAAGCAGGTGCCGGACGATGTTCTCGCCCGCGAGGACGACCGAGGTGTTGCCGGGGTTGCCGTCCCAGCCCTCCCAGGTCGGGGCGTACAGGACGGTCGTGTACGCGCCCGTGGGAGCGCCCGCGTACGGCCGGATCGGCGAGAGCTGGGGGCGGCCGACCTCGACCACGTCCTTGTCCTCGACGCCGATGTCGGCGAGCTGGTAGCGCTCGCGCGCGGCGGGCCCCGCGACCCACACCTCGTCGTACGCCTTCGCGTACGGGTTGCAGGACGACAGCTTGTCGCTCTCGCCGTGGTTGATGAAGGCGTGCTTGAGCGAGGGGATGCGCAGGACCTGCGAGGTCTTCGCGGCGTTCGCCGGGTGCAGCATCATCTTCAGCGTCGACGTCTCCAGCGAGAACATCGTGGCGACCTTCGGGAAGCAGATGATCGGCACGTCCGTGGAGTCGATCTTCTGGACCATGAAGCGCTCGCGCAGCACGATCAGCGGGTTGCCGTCGAGCTGCGACAGCGTGGAGAGCCACATGTTCGCCTGGTACGCGGACGTGGTGCCGCCGGAGAAGTACATGGCGACGGTGGGCTGGTACTCGGCCAGCCACTTGTCGAGCCACTCCATGACGGCCTGGTCGCTCTTCGCCCGCTTCTTCGGCAGCAGCCAGGTCGCCAGGTACGCGGCGCCGCCGCCCATCATGACGACGGAGACGCCGAGACCGATGACGCCCCAGTACGCGTCCGTGGTGGCCGCCGTCAGGACCAGGCCGGCCGTCGCCGGCACGGAGAAGCTGAGCAGGCGGCGCGCCTGCTGGCGGGCCAGTATGCGCGGCGGGGCGGCGCTCAGGTGCAGCGCGGAGGTGTCGATGTTGCGCGTGACGATCGGCAGCGTACGGGCGCGGCGGACCATGACGGCGACGGCCTGGCAGAAGAAGTGCAGGGCGTAGAACGCGAGCAGCGTGATGGTCAGCGGCGACTGCTCGGCGAGCGGCTCGATGCCGTCGATGCGCAGCAGGCCGACCAGGACCAGCATGTCGCGCAGCAACTGCCGGACGGTGACGTCGAACCGGATCTTGCCGAGGAGGGAGAGCAGACCCGGCTGCTTGTACTGCAGATAGATGTCGAGCGCGAGGTTCGCCGCGGACGCGGCGACGAACACCGGTACGTACGGCACGAGCGCGGAGACGAGCTGCGCCGTGAAGAGTGCGAACATCGACAGCAGCGCTGTGAGCTGTACGACGCGGCGGGGGGCGAGTCCGGCGGAGGGCACGGGCTGGGGCTCCTGGCGGGGGGCGTGTCGGACGGGGGAAGGGCTGTGCGGGGTCCGGATGTGTGGACGACACCTATCCGGATAAGTGGTCGACACCCATCCGGATGAGTGGAAGACCCCTGACCGTATGACGCTCGGTGCCTCCGTAGCAATCTTCCGTGACGCCAATCACCGGATAAAGGGGCAAAGGTCACGGATCGCCGAGACCCGCGTCCGCCAGCCGAAACGTACGGGCGCCCCCGCCGCGTACTCACGTAGATTGCTGGTCCACAGCACATGGGGACCATTGGGGAAGCGCGTGACAAGGGCCGTGACAGGGACAAAGGGGCGGGCGGACGTCGCTGGGGCCCACCGGGTCGTCGTGAAGGTGGGGTCGTCGTCCCTGACCACCGCGTCGGGCGGGCTCGACGCCGACCGCGTCGACGCGCTCGTCGACGTACTGGCCAAGAGCAGGAGCGGCGGGGAGCGCGAGATCGTGCTCGTCTCCTCCGGGGCCATCGCCGCCGGGCTCGCCCCGCTCGGCCTGCGCCGCCGCCCCAAGGACCTGGCCCGCCAGCAGGCCGCCGCGAGCGTCGGCCAGGGCCTGCTCGTCGCCCGCTACACCGCCTCCTTCGCGCGCTACGGCGTCCGCGTCGGCCAGATCCTGCTCACCACCGACGACACCAGCCGCCGCGCCCACCACCGCAACGCCTCGCGCACCCTCGACAAGCTGCTCGCGATGGGCGCCCTGCCCGTCGTGAACGAGAACGACACGGTGGCCACCGACGAGATCCGCTTCGGCGACAACGACCGCCTCGCCGCCCTCGTCGCCCACCTCGTCCGCGCCGACCTCCTTGTGCTCCTGTCGGACGTGGACGGCCTGTACGACGGCGACCCGACCGCCCCCGGCACCGCGCGGATCGCCGAGGTCACGGGGCCCGGCGACATCGAGCACGTCAAGATCGGCAGCGCGGGCCGGGCGGGTGTCGGCACCGGCGGCATGGTCACCAAGGTCGAGGCCGCCCGGATCGCCGCGGCCGCCGGCATCCCCGTCGTGCTGACCTCCGCGAGCCAGGCCGCGGACGCCCTCGCGGGCCGCGACACCGGCACCCACTTCCACCCCACGGGACGCCGCTCGGCCGACCGCCTGCTGTGGCTCCAGCACGCCTCCGCGCCGCGCGGCGCCCTCACCCTCGACGACGGGGCGGTGCGGGCGGTCGTCGAGGGCCGCAAGTCGCTGCTGCCCGCCGGCATCGCGGCGGTCGAGGGCGAGTTCATCGCGGGCGACCCGGTGGAGCTGCGGGACACCGCGGGGCGGGCCGTCGCGCGCGGCCTGGTGAACTTCGACGCCAAGGAACTGCCACGCCTGTTCGGCCGTTCCACGCGCGAGCTCGCCCGCGAGCTCGGACCCGCCTACGAGCGCGAAGTGGTGCACCGGGACGACCTGGTCCTCCTGCATCCCTGACGTTCCGGAACAGCTGCACCACAAGCCCGGCGGAAAGTGCACCACGAACCCCCGGAGACGGTGCACCACTAGTCCCGCCCGTCCCATGGGCACCAGCGGAAATCAGGCCGAAAACAGGCGCGAACGCCGTGTCACGGCTGGCTCGGGCGAGGTGAAACTCCGCAAAACCGCCCCGCGGGACCTCTTGTCCTGCTCAACTTTGTTGCAAGGCAGTTCCGCACGACCGTTGCATATCCGCACCACCACTGGTTGAAGGAGGCCGTCGTGAGACGAGTGCGCCCAGGGGCGGCGTCCCGCGGGTCGGCCGAGCGCGCGCTGACCAGCGTCGCCGCGGGGGCGGCGTACGGCGGTGACACGGCCGACGGCCACGACCGGGAGGCGCGCGAGCGGCAGGCGGGGGACGGCGAAGGCGGCGAGCCGGCCGACGCACCCCGCCTGTGGCACGTCACGCTGAGCGTGTCCGGCGCCAAGGCGCCGCTGCAGGAAGTCCGCCGCGGCCTGGAACAGCTCGCCCACGACCACCCCTTTCTCCTCACCAGCCGGTACGCCCACGACCACGCGGAGATCCGCTACTGGGAAGAGGCCCGCGACCTGCACGACGCCGCCGCGGTCGCGCTGCGGCTGTGGGGCGAGCACCGGCAGAGCGCGCAGCTCCCGCCGTGGGAGATCGTCGGGCTCGAAGTGATCGACCGCGACACGTATCACCACCGGATCGCGGAGGGGTACGGACCGCTGCCCGCTACCCCGGTGGGGGTCCACCCGTTCTGACGCGCGGTGGCACGTGACCCCAGTGGTCAATACCGGCCATGTCTCACCCGGCGGGCCACCCGGCGGCCCCCACGCGTCGTACCCCGCCTCGCACCACGTCCCGCGCCCCGTCTCGCAGGGCGGAATACCATCTGGCCGCCCCCCGGCGCGAGGTTACGCTGCCTTCATGACCGCGCTCTCGCCGCTCTCCCCGTACGACAACATGTCCCCGGTCGCCCAGGCCGCCTACCGGTCCCGCGCCGCCGCGGCCACCCTCGCGCCACTGCCGCGCGCCGAGAAGGACGACGCGCTGCTCGCCATCGCCGATGCCCTCGAAGTGCGCACGGCGGAGATCGTCGCGGCCAACGCCAAGGACGTCGCGCGGGCCCGCGAGGCCGGCACCAGCGAGGCGATCGTCGACCGCCTCACCCTCACCCCCGAGCGCGTCCGCGCCATCGCCGCCGACGTGCGGGACGTCGTCGCGCTGCCCGACCCGGTCGGCGAGGTCGTCCGCGGCTCCACGCTGCCCAACGGCATCGACCTGCGCCAGGTCCGCGTCCCCCTCGGCGTCGTCGGCATCATCTACGAGGCCCGCCCGAACGTCACCGTGGACGCCGCCGCCCTCTGCCTGAAGTCGGGCAACGCGGTGCTGCTCCGCGGCTCGTCCTCGGCGTACGAATCCAACACCGCGCTGGTGCGGGTGCTGCGCGACGCCGTGCACGGCGCGGGACTGCCCGCCGACGCCGTCCAGCTCGTGCCTGGCGAGAGCCGCGAATCCGTACGCGAGCTGATGCGGGCGCGCGGCCTCGTCGACGTCCTCATCCCGCGCGGCGGCGCCTCCCTGATCAGGACCGTCGTCGAGGAGTCCACCGTCCCGGTCATCGAGACCGGCACCGGCAACTGCCACGTCTACGTGGACGCGCACGCCGACCTCGACATGGCCGTCGACATCCTCATCAACTCCAAGGCGCACCGCGTCAGCGTCTGCAACGCCGCCGAGACCCTGCTCGTCCACGCCGACATCGCCGACGCCTTCCTGCCCCGCGCCCTCGACGCGCTCGCCGAGGCCGGCGTCACCGTGCACGCCGACGAGCGCGTCCAGGCGTACGCCCCCGGCTCCAAGGCCACCGTCGTGCCCGCGACCGCCGAGGACTGGGAGACCGAGTACCTCTCGTACGACATCGCGGCCGCCGTCGTCGACTCCCTCGAGGAGGCCGTCGAGCACATCCGGCTGTGGACCTCCGGACACACCGAGGCCATCGTCACCACCTCGCAGCAGGCCGCCCGCCGCTTCACGCAGCTCGTGGACTCCACGACCGTCGCCGTGAACGCCTCGACCCGCTTCACCGACGGCGGCCAGTTCGGCTTCGGCGCCGAGATCGGCATCTCCACGCAGAAGCTGCACGCGCGCGGACCCATGGGCCTGCCGGAGCTCACGTCGACGAAGTACATCGTCACGGGCGACGGCCACATCCGCTGAATTCCCGCTGCGCCTGCCCAAATCGCCCCTCCAGGTCTACGCTGGACGCGTGCCGGAGGACGTGGGGGGCGTGCCGTTTCCCGACGGCTGGGAGCCCGACGACGACCGTGACCACGGGGATGCGGACGAGGAGTTCGCCTCCGTGGTCTTCGACGAGGATTTCGTGCGGGCCGCCGAGGTCCACGAGCCCACCGCGGTGGAGCGGCTGCTCGCCGCCGCCCAGGCGCGCGCCGAGGCGTCCGAGGCCGAGGCCCGCCGCGGCCGCGCCCGCCGCCGCGGCCCGGACACCCCGGACGACGAGTACGAGGAGCACCCCTACGAGGGGTACGGCCCGGACGGCTTCGGCCCCGACGGCGACCGGGACGACTGGGGCGACTGGGACGCCCGCGACGACTGGGAGGGCCGCGAGTTCCTCCAGGACGGCCACGGGCGCTACGGCCGCCGCGGCGCGCCGGTCCGCTGGCACCGCCCGGTGGCCTGGATGCTCGCCCTCCTGATGGGCATAGGCATGGTCGCCTTCGCCTTCGTCGCGGTGTACCGGGGCGCGTCGTCCGGCCGCCAGGACCGGATACCCCCGCCCGCCACCACCGAGGTCGACCAGACCGCGGGACCGGGCGACTCCGGCCACCCCTCCGCGTCGGCGGAGTTCGGCCAGCCCGCGGTGCCCGCCGAGCCCCGCACCCCCTGACCGCCGCCCCCGCGCCCCCCGGCGGCGCCGCAGCCCCGGCGCGTCCCACCAGGTCAGACCCTCCGCGCGCACCCTGGCGGCCAACTCGGCGGCACGCGTGAGGAGTTGTCAGAACTTGTCGTGTACCAGGGCGTTTACCTCACGGCCCGGAGACCTACCCTGAAGGTATGGGCGGGCCAGGAGAACCACCTGCGGGGACACCCGAGGGCGCTCCCGGTGGTGAGGACGAGTACCGATCCGTCGTCTTCGACGAGTCGTTCGTGCGCGCTGCGCGGCTGCAGGAATTCTCCGCACAGGAACGGATGGGCGATCACGCGCGCGCCGTGCGCCGCAGGCCGAGCCCCCACCGCCGCCTCTCCCGGCAGGTGATCGTCCTCGTCGTCCTCATCGCCGTCGCCTTCGGCACCGCGATCTACATGGGCGTGCGCCACCCCTACGGCACCCCGGCCGCCAAACGCCCCGACCCGCTGCGGATGACCGTCATCCCGCTCGCGCCGCAGGGCCGCGTACCCGGCAGCGACAACGTCGCCGAGCTGTTCGCGAAGAGCCCGGCCGCGCAGTTCCGCGTCGGCGCGGGCGGCATCAACCTGCCCGCCGCCCGGCGCACCGCGCACTTCTCCGAGGACCAGGTCGTCTCCGCGCTCACCACAGCCAAGGACTACCTCGTCGAGTCCTCGCTCGACCCGGACGTGCTCATGGGCCGCGCCGTGCGCTCCGCGCGCGTCCTGCTCGACCCCGGCCAGCTCGACCAGTTCGACCGGAGCTTCGCGCACCCCGCCGCCGACGGCCGGCACGCGCCGACGGGCTGGCTGGTGCGGTTCGACCCGGCGAAGACGGCGCTCGCCCAGCCGGGCGTGCGGGTCCAGGGCACCCTGCGGGCCGGCGAGACGGACAAGGACACCCTCGAGGTCGCCTCGGACCACACCTTCGTCTACGCGCTGCGTCCCGCCCGCGCCGACGACCACGCCCGTGCCTCGCTGTTCACTGTCCGGCGCGAGCTGCACTTCCGCTTCGACCGCGACGACCTGCGCATGCACCAGGCCGAGCTGCTCATCTCCTCCGTCCAGGCCGGCCCGCTGGCCTGCTCCGCCGACACCACCCGGGTGCTGCGGCCGCTGCTCGCGGACGAGCGCGCGAAGGCGGGCGGGCCCGCGGGCACGGATCCGTATGCGACCGGGGGTGCGACGGCGCTGTGCGGGACGCTGGCGCGGTCTGCCCAGCCTGCGGTGTGACGCTCTGTTCCTTGCGCGCTACTCGCCGCCGGACGGGCGGTCCGAGGGGCCGCCGGACGCGCCGCCGCCGTTGCCCTGCCCCGTGAACTTCCCGCGCAGCTTGCCGCCCAGGTCGCCCGCGCCGCCCGCGATGTCGGTGACCAGCTTCATCAGCGGGTCCTTGCTGGTGCGTACGTCATCGGCGTACGCCGAAGCGGACTGGCGGAAGGAGTCGGTGACCGACGTGTCGGTGTCCTCGTCGCGGCGCGGGTAGTGGCCGTCCATGATGCGCTGGTAGTCGCGGGTCGCGGCCCACTTCTTCAGCTCGGCGGCGCGCACGGTGGTGAAGGGGTGCGAGCGCGGCAGCACGTTCAGGATCTTCAGTACGGAGTCGCGCAGGTCGCCCCCGGCCTCGTACTCCTCGGCCTGCTCCAGGAACGCGTCCACGTTCATCTCGTGCAGGTGGTTGCCGCCCGCGATCTTCATCAGGCCGCGCATGGACGCCTGCAGGTCCTGGCCGACCAGCAGGCCCGCGCGGTCCGCGGACAGCTCGGACTTGCGGAACCACTCGCGCAGCGCCGTCACGATCGCCATGATCGCGACATTGCCCAGCGGGATCCACGCGACCTTCAGGGCGAGGTTGGTGAGGAACAGCAGGATCGTGCGGTACACCGAGTGGCCGGAGAGGGCGTGGCCCACCTCGTGGCCGACGACCGCGCGCATCTCCTCCTCGTCGAGCAGCTCGACCAGGCCGGTCGTGACGACGATGATCGGCTCGTCGAGGCCGATGCACATCGCGTTCGGCTTCGGGTCCTGCTGGACGTACATCGCCGGGACCTTCTCCAGGTCCAGGATGTAACAGGCGTCCCGCAGCATGGTGTTCAGGTGCGCGAACTGGGCGTCGGAGACCCGCACCGAGTCCGAGAGGAACAGCAGCCGCAGGCTGCGCTCGGGCAGCAGCCCGCTCAGCGCCTTGAAGACCGTGTCGAAGCCGGTGAGCTTGCGCAGCGCCACCAGGGCCGAGCGGTCCGCCGGGTGCTCGTACGCCCGGGACGAGATCCCGGGGAAGCGCCTGCGCTGCCGGCTGGGCACGTTCTCCTGGCCGCTGCCGCTGCCGCTGCTGCCGCCACCGCCGTCGTGGTCGTCGTGATTGCCGTTGGTCATGGCGCCATCCCCCATGTCGTGTCCTCGTTCCTGCCCCCGAGACGGTCCCCAGCCTAGGCGGAGATACCGTGACAGGGCAGCACACAGAAGGAGTCATCCGCCATGGAGCACATCTCCGCAGCCCACGCCCTCGTCCTGGCCGCAGGCACCCAGGACGACCCAGGCCTCGGCAACCTGCTGCGCGTCGTCCTGATCGTGATGGTGGTGGGGTGCGTGCTGGTGGGGTGGCTGTTGCTGCGGGGGTACAGGAAGTGAGCCGGTACCCATTCAGCCCGTCCGGCGTTTGAGGACGAGCCGCGAAGCGGCGATAGCGGGGGTCCAGGGGGCGGCAGCCCCCTGGTTACGGGAAGGGGCGGGCTTGGGGAGCCTCCCGGCAGGGCGACGTGGCCCCCGCCAAGCCCCCCGCATACGATGGCCCCGTCTTTATCCCGATCCCACACCCCGGATAGGTCCTGCTGACGATGAGCCTCCCCAGCACCGCCACCGCCCAGCTCGTCTCCCTCGCCTCCGAGGGTGAGCACACCGGCAACCACGAAAGCCTCAGCCCGTACATCACCGGCGGCGGCGCCCTCCTCGTGCTGCTCCTGCTCCTCTGGATCACCACCCGCTTCAACCGCGACCGCTGAGCCCTCGCGGCCGGGGCCGGCACGGCTGAGCCCCGCGGCCGGGAGGGCCGAGACCCCGGGCCGGGACGGCTGAGACCGGGGCCCGTCGGCAGGGCCGGTAGTGTCTGCACGCATGGGAGAGCAGGACATGCCTACCGGCCCGCAGGGCGCCCCGGGCTCCGGCCCGGCGAGCACCGCCAAGCGCCGCCTGGGCGTCATGGGCGGGACATTCGACCCGATCCACCACGGACACCTGGTGGCGGCCAGTGAGGTCGCCGCCCAGTTTCACCTCGACGAGGTCGTGTTCGTACCGACCGGGCAGCCGTGGCAGAAGAGCGACAAGAAGGTCTCGCCGGCCGAGGACCGCTATCTGATGACGGTCATCGCGACCGCCGAGAACCCGCAGTTCTCGGTCAGCCGCATCGACATCGACCGCGGCGGCCCCACCTACACCACGGACACCCTGCGCGACCTGCGCCGTCTCAACCCCGAGACCGACCTCTTCTTCATCACGGGCGCCGACGCCCTCGGCCAGATCCTCACCTGGCGCGACACCGAAGAGCTGTTCTCGCTGGCCCACTTCATCGGCGTCACCCGGCCCGGCCACACCCTGGCCGACCCCGGCCTGCCCGAGGGCGGCGTCTCACTGGTGGAGGTGCCGGCCCTGGCGATCTCGTCCACGGACTGCCGTGCGCGCGTCGCCAACGGAGACCCCGTCTGGTACCTGGTGCCGGACGGCGTGGTGCGTTATATCGACAAGCGCGAGCTGTACCGCGGCGAGTGAGCCGAGAGGGGCACCGGTGAACGACCGACAGTACGACCCTTATGCGGGCCAGGACCCGTATGCGGGCCAGTACGCGGGTGACGCGGCGAACCAGGCGGACCAGTACGAGGTCGTCGGGTACGACGAGTACGGGCAGCCGGTGTACCAACTGGTGCGGCAGCCCCAAGTCCCGCCGCAGGCAGGGCCTTCGTACGACACGTACGACGCGCACGACACGTACGCGACGCAGCACACGCAGCAGCAGTGGCCGCAGCACCAGTCGCAGCCGGAGCCACAGTCGCAGGGCTACGGCTATGACCCGTACGCCACCGGGACGTCCTACGGCACCGGGGAGCAGACGGGATGGATCCCGCAGCAGCAGCAACCTCAACAGCCGCAGCCGCAACAACATCAGCAGCCGCAGCAGCCGGTCACGCCGGAGCAGACCCACAAGGCTCACGAGCACCGTGAGGGGCAAGAGCACCACGAGCCCCAGCAGCACCAAGAGCCCCAACGGCACCACGAGCCCCGCGAGTACCGCACCGAGCAGTTCTCGTTCATCGAGGAGCCGGACGAGGACTCCGAAGACGTCATCGACTGGCTGAAGTTCACCGAGAGCCGCACCGAGCGGCGCGAGGAGGCCAGGCGGCGCGGCCGCTCGCGCGTCGTCGCCCTGGTCGTGGTGCTCGCGCTCGCGCTGGTCGGCGGCGCCGGCTATCTGTGGTTCGCGGGCAAGCTGCCCGGCGGGTCGGACGAGAAGTCCGGCGCGCAGGCCGCCGCCGGACCCCAGAAGCGCGACGTGGTCGTCGTCCATCTGCACAACACCAAGGGCGGCGGCACCTCCACGGCCCTCCTGGTGAACAACACCACCACCAAGCGCGGCGCCACCGTCCTGCTGCCCAACTCCCTCGCCCTGACCGGCGACGACGGCGCGACGACGCTCGCCAAGTCCGTCGAGGACGACGGCTCGACCGGCACCCGCGAGGAGATCGACACCGCGCTCGGCACCCACGTGGAGGGCACCTGGCGCCTGGACACCCCCTACCTCAACAACCTCGTCGAGCTCGTCGGCAACATCGACATCGACACGAACGCCGACGTCCCCGACCCGAAGGCGAAGAAGAAGGGCGAGGCGCCGCTCGTCAAGAAGGGCGAGCAGCAGACCCTCAGCGGCCCGATGGCCGTCGCGTACGCCACCTACCGCGCGCCCGGCGAGGCCGAGACCGCGCAGCTCACCCGGTTCGGGCAGGTCATGCAGGGCGTGCTGCGCAAGCTGTCGTCCGACCCGCAGGCCGCGACCGTCACCGTGCAGTCGCTCGCGCAGATCCTCGACCCGTCCCTGAAGGAGAAGGACCTCGGCACCTTCCTCGCCAAGCTCGCCGACCGCGCCAAGGGCGGCGACTACGCCACCGCGCTGCTCCCGGTCCGGCAGGACGGGACGCTCACGGAGAAGGCCAGTGCCAGTGTGGTCAAGGACGTACTCGGCGGTGCTGTGAAGAGCCCGGAGCAGGGCGCGGCCGTACGGGTCGGTGTGAAGAACGCCACCGGTGAGAAGGGCGCCACGGAGAACGCCCGCATCGCCCTGGTCAACGGCGGCTACACCTTCGTCGACGGCGGCTCCGGCACCGGGTCGTCGGCGACGTCGCAGGTCACGTACGCCGACACGGCCAAGAAGGCGGAGGCGGAAGAGGTCGCCAAGACCCTCGGCCTGCCCGCCGGCGCGGTCCGCAAGGGCAAGACCGCGCCGAACGCGGACGTGTCGGTGGTGCTCGGCGGGGACTACGACGCCGGGTGAGCCGCGGGGGAGGCCCCGTCCCGGTGGGCGGGGCTCTCCGAAGCCGTCGATAGCCGTCGATATCGCGGCCGGAACAATCTTCTGGGGAGCCGTGCGCGGTCCGTGAGACCCTTGGTGAGTATTGCCCACCTGAAGGAAAGCTCACTAGTGACCGCCACGGACCGCTCCACCGAGCTCATCACCGTCGCCGCCCAGGCGGCGGCCGACAAGCTCGCGCACGACATCATCGCGTACGACGTCAGCGACGTGCTGTCGATCACGGACGCCTTCCTGCTCGCCTCCGCGCCCAACGACCGCCAGGTCAAGTCGATCGTCGACGAGATCGAGGAGCGCCTCAACAAGGAGCTCGGCGCCAAGCCGGTGCGCCGCGAGGGCGACCGCGAGGCCCGCTGGGTCCTCCTCGACTACGTCGACATCGTCGTGCACGTCCAGCACAGCGAGGAGCGCGTCTTCTACGCGCTCGAGCGCCTGTGGAAGGACTGCCCCGAGATCGACCTGCCGGCCGACGCCAAGGCCACCCGCGGCAAGGCCGCCGAGTACGCCGACCGGCAGCAGGCGGCGGAGGAGGCCGGAGCACTGCGCGAGCTGGGCGGTGAGCTGCGGTGAGCAACCGCGGCTGCCGGATCATCCTGTGGCGGCACGGCCAGACCGCCTGGAACCTGGAACGCCGCTTCCAGGGCACCACGGACATCGAGCTGACCGACGAGGGCCTCGCCCAGGCCCGGCGCTCCGCCCGGCTGCTCGCCTCGCTGAAGCCGGACGCGATCATCGCGTCCGACCTGAGGCGGGCCGCCGCCACGGCCGCCGAGCTGGCCGCCGTCACGGGCTTGGACGTCACCCACGACGAAGCCCTGCGCGAGACCTACGCCGGGGCCTGGCAGGGCCTGACCCACGACGAGATCATCGGCATCCACGGCGAGCAGTACGCCGCGTGGAAGCGGGGCGAGCCCGTGCGCCGCGGCGGCGGTGAGCTGGAGACCGAGGTCGCCGACCGGGCCGCCCCCGTCGTCCTGCGCCACGCGGAGAAGCTGCCCGACGACGGCACGCTCGTCGTGGCCAGCCACGGCGGCACGATCCGCACGACCATCGGCCGCCTCCTCGGCCTGGACCCGCACCACTGGGAGGGCCTCGGCGGGCTCTCCAACTGCTGCTGGTCCGTCCTCGGCCAGGGCGCCCGCGGGTGGCGCCTGCTCGAGCACAACGCGGGCACGCTGCCGGAGCCGGTACTCGGCGACGACGACTAGCCCTCCGGGCGGGTGGCGGGCCTCGCCGCCCGGGGCGGCTCGGGTGCCGCTCACCGGCAGGAACCCGGATTTCGCGTTCGGGCAGGTCGCAGGCTAAAGTTCTTCTTGTTCGCCCGCCGAGCGAGACGAACACCCGGGGCTATAGCTCAGTTGGTAGAGCGCCTGCATGGCATGCAGGAGGTCAGGAGTTCAATTCTCCTTAGCTCCACTCAATCGACAAGCGACGTGTGCTCACGAAAAGCGTGAGCAGCGTCGCTTTCGTCGTCTTTGCACGGACTTCGTCCGTGCGCGGCGGGGGCTTCGCCACCCGCACCCCCTGTGCCCCGGCGTTCCTCACGCCGACGGGGTGCCGACCCCTCCCACCAAGGCGACCTCGTCGCGCCGCAGCGTCCGCAGCCGCTCCGTCCGCTGCCGTGTCTCCTCGTCGTCCGGCGTGTACGCCACGATGCGGCACTCCGGCATGCCGTTGATCGACAGCGACACCGACGTCATCCGCAGCTCACCGACCGCCTCGTGCCGGAACGTCTTCACCCGCGGGCCCGGCGGCACCACGTCCCCGCTCGCCCACAGCCGCGCGAACTTCGGGCTGGCCGCGGACAGTTCCCGTATGAAGTCCTCCCAGGCGGGCTCGCCCACATGCCTGCCGTACTCCCCGCGCAGCGTCGCCACCATCACCGGCAGCTCCGAGTCCCGGAAGACCAGGGGGCAGTGCGGCTCGGGCACGACGAACAGCGTCCACAGCACGTTCGCCACGCCTATCGCCGCGACCTCGGGGACGACGAAGACGTCTTCGTAGGCGGGGTTGGTGGCGAGGATGTCGTACCGCGAGTTGTAGACCGCCGCCGGGTGGGGGTCCAGGGCGTCGATGATGCCCTGGATCTCCGGGCCGACCGCCTTCGCGGCCGCCTCGTGCCGTGCGGCGTACGGCACCTCCGCGAGGTGGTAGAGGTGCTCGCGCTCGGCCTTGTCCAGGCGCAGGGTGCGGGCGACGGCGTCCAGGACCTGGGCGGAGGCGTTGATGGGGCGGCCCTGTTCCAGCCACGTGTACCACGTGACGCCGACGCCGGAGAGCTGGGCGACCTCCTCGCGGCGCAGGCCCGGGGTGCGGCGGCGCGGGCCGGGCGGCATGCCCACGTCGGCGGGGGTGACGCGGGCTCTGCGGCCGCGCAGGAACGCGGCCAGCTCGGGACGGCGGCGGGTGGGCACGGGGGTGGGCGTGCCGCTGAGCGTGGGCGTGCCGCCGAGGGCGGGCGGTGTGCTCGCCGGTGCCGGGCGCGCGGGCAGAGTGCTCGCCGGTGGCGTGCGCGTGGCGCGTGTCGAAGGCGTCGCCGCCGTCGTCCCCCTCATGTCCATCGTCGTCACATCCCCCATCGTCAGTGCCCGCCCCGGCCCTTGCCAGGTGCTGTCAGTACCAGCATCGGCGGGCTCTCACTACCTGTACCGAGCCGGGATCACGCTCAGGGCATGACGACAACGACCCGGCCGGTGGCGGACCCCGCCCCAACTCCTGGATCCAGTAAAGACCCTGGCACTGACAATCGCCGCGGCCGCCTGCTCGCGGCCGTGCTCACCGCCCAGTTCATGGCGCTGCTCGACGTGTTCATCGTCAACGTCGCGGCGCCCACGATCCGCGTCGAGCTGCACGCGTCCGGCGCCGGTCTCCAACTCGTCATCGCCGGCTACACCATCTCGTACGCCGTCCTGCTGATCACCGGCGCGCGCCTCGGCGAACGGCTCGGCCACCGCCGGGTCTTCCTCGCCGGGCTCGCCGTGTTCACCGCCGCCTCGCTCGCCTGCGGGCTGAGCCAGAGCACCGGCCAGCTCATCGCCTTCCGGCTCGTGCAGGGCGCGGGCTCCGCCGTCCTGATCCCGCAGGTGCTCAGCCTCATCCAGCGGAACTTCACCGGTGAGGCGCGGATGAAGGCGCTCGGCGCGTACTCGGCGGTGCTCGCCACCGGCGCCGCCGCCGGGCAGGTCGTCGGCGGCGTCCTCGTCAGCGCCGACCTGTTCGGCGCCGGCTGGCGCCCGGTGTTCCTGGTGAACGTGCCCGTCGGCGTGGTCCTGCTGTTCCTCGCGGCGCGCGTGCTGCCCCGCGACGACCGGAGCGAGCCGGGGCGTGCGCGCGGGCTCGACCTGTCGGGGCTCGTGCTGCTCGGCGCCGCCGTCTCACTGTTCACGGTGCCGCTGGTGCTCGGCGAGCAGGAGGGCTGGCCGCTGTGGACCTGGCTGTCGCTCGGGGCGTCGGTCGTGGTCTTCGTCCTGTTCTGCGGCTTCGAAGGGCGCCTGGCCCGGCGCGGCGGGGCGCCGCTGATCGCGCCGCGGGTCCTGCGCGTGCCGGGCATGGGCCTGGCCGTGTTCCGGCTCGGCGCGGTGATGGCGGTCAACTCCGGTTTCCTGTTCGTGCTCTCCCTGCACCTGCAGGGCGGACTCGGCTACAGCGCGCTGCGCGCGGGGCTGACGTTCGGGCCGTCCGCGATCGTCTTCGGGGTGGTCGGCCTGACCTGGCGCAAGTGGCCCGCCGTGCTGCAACGGGCGCTGATTCCGGGCGGGTTCGCGGTGGCGGCGGTGTCGTGCGTCGCGGTGGGGCTGCTGCTGCGGGACGGCGGCGACGGCGGGCTGTGGCTGTACGTGGCGTTCGTGGGTGGCGGCGTGGGGCTCTCGCTCGGGTTCAGCCCGACCCTCACGCGCGCGCTCGCGACGGTCGGGCCGCAGGACGCGGCGGACGCCAGCGGGCTCCTCGCCACCGTCACCCAGCTCGGACAGCTCACCGGTGTCGCCGTCTTCGGCGCGATTTTCCTCGGCCGGATTGAGTCGCAGGGGGCGCCTGGGGCGTATTCATCGGCGGACGCGCTCCTGGTGTGCTTCTACGCGCTCGCCGTGGCGGCGGCCCTGGGCGCCGTGTCCGGACTGGTACGTATGCGTCGCTGACCGGCTTGCCGTGGTCGTGGCAGAATCGACGGGCCGGAAGGGGACTGGACCACTGCGCCGACGGTGACCCGACGGGAGGGAGAGCGCGATGCCTGCGAGCATCCTCGAAGAGGCCGGCCGCCTCTTCGAAGCGGCGGACACACGAGCCGGCGAGCCCACGATCCTGCGCTGCCCTTCCTGCGGTTCGGCCCATGTGGCCCAAGTCCTCGGCGACAACGGCGGAGTCAGTTACGTGTGCACGGCCTGCGGCCACATCTGGAGCTGATCGATGGGTGCACACAGGCGTAAATGCGACTGGTGCGGCAGCGGTACGCCGATCGTCCGCGACATGGAGCCGGTCAACCCGGACTACCAGTACTGGTGCGAGGAGTGCGCGCGGGCGCTGATCATAAAGGGCGACCCCATCGAGACGTACCGCGAACTCGAAGGGGAGCCGATCTACGGCCGCCTGCTCGACGAGCACTGCACCCTCAAGCGCTTCTACTCTTTCGCCACCGCCTGACCCACCTCAGCGGCCTCACGGGTGCCGTGCCCGTGCGCCGCAGAGCGGTGCCCGTGGCGACGGCGAGGAAGCCCGCGGCGGCCAGCGGATAGACCGCCGACAGCGTCATCTGGCCAAAGTTCTGGGACAGTTCCGGCCGTCCGTGGCTGTGCGGCACCCACCACAGGGCGTACGAGGAGAACGCCAGGGCGAGCCCGCCCGCCGCCGCCCAGCGCACCGCGCCGCCCCGCCGCTCCGCGCGCGTCCACAGCAGCAGCGCCATCGGCACGCACCACACCCAGTGGTGCGACCACGACACGGGGCTGACGAGCAGCGCGGTCGCCGCGCAGGCGGCCACGCCCCAGGCCCACTCCCCGCGCACCGCGGCGGTCACCGCGACGGCGAGACCGGCCACGCAGACCACCGCCGCACCGGCCACCCACCACGCGCCGGGCTCCGCGGCGTGCAGCAGCCGGGCGAGCACGCCGCGTACCGACTGGTTCGCGGTGTTCTCCGCCCGCCCGACCCGGCCCGCCTCGAAGACCACCCGGGTCCAGAAGTTCCGCGAGTCGCCCGGCAGCACCACGGCCGTGACGAGCGTCGCCCCCAGGAACGCGCCGACGGCCACGCACGCGTGCCGCACGACCGGCCGCCACACCCCCCGCCGTACCGCCTCGACGGCACCGATCACCAACAGGAAGACCGCGAACAGCGCGGGGGTCAGCTTGATCGCCGCGGCGATCCCGATGCCCACGCCGGCCCACCGGTGCCCCGGGCGCCGCGTCAGGTCCCACAGCACCAGCACGGCGAGCAGCAGATTGACCTGCCCATAGCGCAGCGTCGTCCACACCGGCTCCGACCAGACGGCCAGCGCCGACACCCACAAAGCGGTCTCCACGCGTGCGTGCCCCCGCACACCGGCCAGCCGCAGCGACAGCCGCACGAAGGCCACGAGGAGCAGCAGGTTCCCGAGCGTCGCCAGGATGCGCATGTCCGCCGGATCGAGCAGCGTCAGCGGCGTGAACAGCAGCGCCGCGAACGGCGGATAGGTCATCGGGAGGTCGTGCTCGGTGGCACGCAGCGCGTACAGATCGGCGCCCGCGCGCACGGCGTCGCCCTCCGCCCGGTAGACCATCAAGTCGATCATCGAGACGTCGGCCGCGCGCTGCACGGCCCAGAAGACGGCGAAGGACAGCAGGCAGCCCCCGGCGGCCAGGGGCACGCGGCGGCGGACGACTGCGGTGGCGAGCACGGTCACGAGGCGGGACAGTAGCGGCCCCGTGTGTCCAGGACGGAAACGATTTGGTGGAGCACCGGGGGGACGGTGTAATGTTGGCGCAGCCGCCGGGGGAACCGGGCGGAGCAGCAAGCAAGGGGCTATAGCTCAGTTGGTAGAGCGCCTGCATGGCATGCAGGAGGTCAGGAGTTCAATTCTCCTTAGCTCCACAGCAGATGAGCGGGCCACCCGGATCGGGTGGCCCGCTCTTTCGTGTGCCGTCTCCGTTGTGCGCTCTCCCTTGTGCGTGCTCTCCCTCGTGTGCGCTCTCTCCTGTGTGCCCGTGCGGGGCGCGTCGCCGCTGCCGCCGGTTACCGCAGTGACGCGGTCCGCGTCACTGCCGTCCGCTGCCGAGCGCCCTGCGCCCGCGCCCGCGCGGCAGCATCGGCAGAGCCGTGGGCGGCGGCGGGGCCGCCCCGGGGTCCTCCTCGATGCGCAGGGCGAGCGCGGGACAGCGGCGCACCGCACGCTGGGCGCGCGCCTCCGAGTAGCGCGGCACCGCGGCCTCCGCGACCGACGGAAAGCCGTCCGGACCGAGCTGGATCAGCTCGGGCACGATGTCCGCGCACAGCCCGTGGCCCTGGCACAGCGTCCAGTCGACGGCGAGCCTGCGGCCGCTCGGTGTCTCGCCCTGCGGACCCTCGTCCTGGAGCGGCAGCACGCCCTCCACGGGGCGGCCGCAGCCGTCACCCAGGACGTGCGCGGCCAGATCGTCCGTGAACGCCGCGATCGAGGACTCGATGAACGCCGCCGAGCCGTCCGGGTGCTTGCACGCCCCGCGCCGCTTCACGGCCCGCGTCACCTCGCGCAGCGCCTCCAGGGCGGTCGGCCCGCCGCCGTCCAGGACGTCGGAGAGGCCGCGCGCGGCCGCCGGGAGGCCCAGGTAGCAGGGGCCGCACTGACCGGCGCTCTCGGCCGCCAGCCAGTTCGCCACGTGCAGAGCCTCGCCCAGCGGACAGGTGCCCGGACCGATCGGCAGTATCGCGCCCGCCCCGAGGGTGCCCCCGCAGGCCTCCAGGGCGGCCCGGGAGACGACCGCGTCATGCGCGGTGACCGCGTCCAGCCACTTGCCGTGATAGCCGCCCGTGAGGACGCCCTGCGGCAGCGGCGGCGCACCGGCGAGCTGCAGGACGTACCGGAGGGGCACGCCCGTCGGGACCTCCAGGACCATGGGCCGCGTGACCGCTCCGGAGAGGGTGAGGAGCACCGTGCCCGGCTCGTCGCGCAGGCCCGTGCGCCGGTAGCGGTCCGCGCCGATGCGGGCGGCGACGGCGAGCTGCGCGAAGGTCTCCGCGTTCGACAGGAGCGTGGGCGCGCCGCCCACTCCGGAGTCGGAGGTGTGCACCTTGCGCCCCGGGGGCAGCGGCGGGCCGCCGTCCGCGGAGCGCACCAGCGCCGAGGACTCGCCCGTGACCATGCGCACCGGATTGCGCTGCACGCGCGCGCGAAGGCTCGACCCGCGCCGGTTGCCGAGGCCGCGCTCCGCCAGCGCGGACTGCATCGACGCCTCCGTGGAGTCGCGTGTCACACCGACGACGAGCGTGCGGGCGCCGAGGGCCTCGGCGGCCAGGAGCGCGCCGTCCAGGACGAGATGCGGGGCGCGGTTGATCAGGACGGTGTCCTTGCGGCACGCGGGTTCGTCCTCGCTGCCGTTGACGACGACCACGGGACGTACGCCGCGGCGGATCGCGGACTCCGCGACGGCCCGCAGCTTCTTGGCGAACGGGAAGCCCGCGCCGCCGCGGCCGCGCAGCGAGATCTGTTCGGCGAGCGCCGCGAGATGTTCGCCGGCGATCGGTTCCAGCGGGCCGTGCACCTTGAGGTGCATGGCCAGGTCGAGACGTTCGACCAGATCGAATCCCGAGGTCAGGAGCGGAAGCCCGACGACGCGGACTTCGGGGACGTCGGGCAGGGACGCGTTCACTTGCTGCCTCCGGTGGACGCGTTCCAGGGTTCGCCCGAACTGGGCGCCTGGAAGGGGCCGGGTAGCTGTTGGGTGGCGGGGCCGTCGTCGTACGCGGCGTCGTGCAGGGGGTCGCAGGCAGGCTCACGCACGGGGTCGTGGGCGGCTTCGTGCGCCGGTGGGGGTGTGGGCGGGGGAGAGTCCGGTCCGGGCGCGGGCGGGTGGTAGACGGGCCGGGGTCCGGTGTCGTACGGATCGGCGCCGACGGAGCCGAATCCCCTGTCTCCGTAGTCGTGTTGGGTGTCCAGGCCGTCCAAGGTGTCCAGGAAGGGGTCGTGCCCGGCGCCTGGGGAGCCGTATCGCGGGTCTCGCGTGTCTACGGAAGGGTGGCCCAGGACGGTGGGGTCGTACCGCGTGTCCGGGGAGCCGTATCGCGTGTCTACGGAGGGATGGCCCAGGACGGTGGAGTCGTAACCCGCGTCTACGGAGTCGTATCCGTTGTCTACGGAGTCGTGCGGGAACGGGGTCGACGGGGCCTCCGCCGGCGGTGGGGGTGAGGGGGCCGGCCAGCGGGGGGCCGTGGTGGGCAGGGTCTCGGTGGGCTGGAGGTGCGGGGGCAGCGCCGAGTCGGGATCGGAGGGGGCGGCCAGGGCGCGGTAGGCGGCGGCGATGCCGACGACCGGGGGCTGGTCGGGCGGGACGGTGACGCGGCCGGAGGCCGTGCCGGGCAGCGGGGCGGACGCGGTGTCCCGGGTGGGTGTGCCGGGCTCGCGGCGCCGGGAGCGGCCCGCGGCGGGCTGTGCGTCCGGTTCCAGGAGGGCGAAGATCCGGGCGGCCACCTTGCGCTTGACGGGGCGCGGGGCCGCGCGCAGCGCCACCGCCCCGGCGACCGCGACCAGGCACAGGCAGTACAGGGCCACCACCCACGGCTTCGGGGCGCGGCCCGCGTACAGGCCGTGGATCAGGGCCGCGCACCAGGCCGGGTAGGCCAGCGTGTGCAGCGCCCGCCACCGGGACGCGACCTGGACCGGAGAGGCGAAGGCGCTGCGAAGGGCGCCGGTGACGCTGGTGGTGATCATGAGGAGCCCGGCGAGCGAGCCCAGGCCGATGAGCCCGTCGCTGCCTGAGAAGCCGAGGCCGAACGGCACCAGGGCGCCCACGAACGACACGTGGTCGAGCGCGAGCTTCACGGTGCCGTGCAGCAGCAGGAAGCCCACCGACGCGATCGCCGTGGCCCGGTGCACGGCCTGGGCGAGCAGTCGCTGGCGGGAGCGCAGGAAGAGCCGGTCGGAGGCGACCAGGCCCCACATCACCGAAGCGGTCAGGGCGACGAGCGACAGGACGCCGGTGGTGAAGTCGAGGGCGGCACGGAAGTCGTCGCCGCCCGCGAACACGAGCAGGGGGATCAGCAGCAGCGCGGCCGTGGTGACGATGCCGCGGGCCGCTCTGCTCGGCTCGCGGAAGGCGGGGAACGCCGGTGCCGAGGGCGGTGCCGACGGCGGGAAGGGTGCGGACGCCGGGGAGGAGCGCGGCGACGACGTGGGTAAGACGGGACTCTTGGGGCTCTTGCGGTGCGGGTTCAGAGGGTTCATGGGGGCGACTCCGAAATGGTCCGGTCGCCGCATGCTAAGTCGCGCCATACCGACGGGTACGGGGTTTGAGTTATTGCGTTGTTATCAAAGCGCGACTCGATCTTGGTGTTGCCCCGATAGTGGTCGGTACGCGGAGTAACCCTTGGCCAATGATCGGGTTCCGGCCCCGGTGCGGGTGAGGTTCCGGCGTCCACCGCGGCACCGGACAAAGCGCGTCGCCCCGCTCCGGAGCGCTGCGGTACCCTGACGCCATGCGTGCCGTACGCCTTCTGCTTAGCGGGCCGCGCTGATCAGTCCCGACCGCCCAGTGAGCGTGGTCGGAATCGGCGCGGCGTCCCCTCCTGTGCGAGGGGCATTTTTGTTTGGCCGTCCGGCCAATTCCGCAGGCAGAGACGATCGATGGAGCTTTGAGGACCATGAGCGAGACGAATTCCTCCGCCACTGCTGAAGGCGCGGCAGGCGCGGGGGGCGCCCCTTCCGCCGCCGAGGCGGCAGCGCCGCACCGCTACACGGCCGCCCTCGCGGCCGAGATCGAGGCGCGCTGGCAGGACTTCTGGGACGCGAACGGCACGTACGAAGCGCCCAACCCGAGCGGCGACCTGGCCGGTGACCGGGCGGTCGTCGAGCGGCCCAAGAAGTTCATCATGGACATGTTCCCTTACCCCTCCGGTGCGGGCCTGCACGTCGGCCACCCGCTGGGCTACATCGCCACGGACGTCTTCGCCCGCTTCCAGCGCATGACCGGCCACAACGTCCTGCACTCCCTGGGCTTCGACGCCTTCGGCCTGCCCGCCGAGCAGTACGCCGTGCAGACGGGCACGCACCCGCGCGTGTCCACGGAAGCCAACATCGAGAACATGAAGGCGCAGCTGCGCGCCCTGGGTCTGGGCCACGACCAGCGCCGCTCCTTCGCGACGATCGACCCGGACTACTACAAGTGGACCCAGTGGATCTTCCTGCAGATCTTCAACTCCTGGTACGACGACGAGGCGAGGAAGGCACGCCCCATCGCCGACCTGGTCGCGCAGTTCGAGAGCGGTGATCGTGCCGTACCGGGCTCCACGCGCGCGTGGCACGAACTGAATCCCATGGAGCGCGCCGACGTCCTGAGCGGCTTCCGTCTGGCCTACGCCTCCGACGCCCCCGTCAACTGGTGCCCCGGCCTGGGCACCGTCCTGGCCAACGAGGAAGTCACCGCCGACGGCCGCTCCGAGCGCGGCAACTTCCCCGTCTTCAAGGCCAAGCTGCGCCAGTGGAACATGCGCATCACCGCCTACGCCGACCGCCTGCTGGACGACCTGGACGCGCTGGACTGGCCCGAGGCCATCAAGCTGCAGCAGCGCAACTGGATCGGCCGCTCCGAAGGCGCACGCGTCGACTTCCCCGTCGGCTCCGAAGGCGACGCCATCACCGTCTTCACCACCCGCCAGGACACCCTGTTCGGCGCGACCTACATGGTCCTGGCGCCCGAGCACGAACTGGTCGACGCGATCGTCCCGGCCGCCTGGCCCGAGGGCACCCACGACGTGTGGACGGGCGGCCACGCGACCCCCGCCGAGGCCGTCGCCAAGTACCGCGCGTTCGCCGCCGCCAAGTCCGACGTGGAGCGCCAGGCCGACGCCAAGGAGAAGACCGGCGTCTTCACGGGCGCGTACGCGACGAACCCCGTCAGCGGCGAGCGCGTCCCGGTCTTCATCGCCGACTACGTCCTGATGGGCTACGGCACCGGCGCCATCATGGCCGTCCCGGCCCACGACTCCCGCGACTTCGCCTTCGCGCGCGCCTTCGAGCTGCCGATGCGCTGCGTCGTCGAGCCCTCCGACGAACGCGGCACCGACCCGTCCGCGTGGGACGACTCCTTCGACTCCTACGAGGCGAAGATCATCAACTCGTCCGGCGCCGAGGTCTCCCTGGACGGCCTGGTGGTCGTCGACGCCAAGGCGCGCATCACGGAGTGGCTGGAGCGCAAGGGCATCGGCCAGGGGACCGTCAACTTCCGCCTGCGCGACTGGCTGTTCAGCCGCCAGCGCTACTGGGGCGAGCCCTTCCCGATCGTCTACGACGAGGACGGCGTCGCGCACTCGCTGCCCGAGTCGATGCTGCCCCTGGAGCTGCCGGAGGTCGACGACTACAGCCCGCGCACCTTCGACCCGGGCGACGCCGACACCCAGCCGGAAACCCCGCTGTCCCGCAACGAAGAGTGGGTCAACGTCACGCTGGACCTGGGCGACGGCCCCAAGAAGTACCGCCGCGAGACCAACACCATGCCCAACTGGGCCGGTTCCTGCTGGTACGAGCTGCGCTACCTGGACCCGCACAACGACCGGCAACTGGTCGCCCCCGACATCGAGCGCTACTGGATGGGCCCCCGCGCGGGACAGCCGACCGGCGGCGTCGACCTGTACGTCGGCGGCGCCGAGCACGCCGTACTGCACCTGCTGTACGCGCGCTTCTGGTCGAAGGTCCTGTTCGACCTGGGCCACATCTCGTCCGCCGAGCCGTTCCACAAGCTGTTCAACCAGGGCATGATCCAGGCCTACGTCTACCGCGACAGCCGCGGCTTCCCGGTGCCCGCCGCCGAGGTCGAGGAGCGCGACGGGAAGTTCTTCTTCGAAGGCGAGCAGGTCAAGCGCGAGCTGGGCAAGATGGGCAAGTCCCTGAAGAACGCCGTCACTCCGGACGAGATCTGCGCGGAGTACGGCGCGGACACGCTGCGTCTGTACGAGATGGCGATGGGCCCGCTGGACGTCTCGCGCCCGTGGGACACGCGCGCGGTCGTCGGCCAGTACCGGCTGCTGCAGCGCATGTGGCGCCTGGTCGTCGACGAGGCCACCGGCGACGTGACCGTCGCGGACACCGAGCCCGACGAGGACACGCTGCGGGCGCTGCACAAGGCGATCGACGGCGTACGTCAGGACCTGGACGGCATGCGGTTCAACACCGCCATCGCCAAGATCACCGAGCTGAACAACCACCTGACCAAGGCGGCCGGACCGGTGTCCCGCTCCGTAGCCGAGCGCCTGGTCCTGCTGGTCGCGCCGCTGGCCCCGCACATCGCCGAGGAGCTGTGGCGCAAGCTGGGCCACACCGACTCCGTCGTCCACCAGGACTTCCCGGTCGCCGACCCCGCGTACGTCGTGGACGAGACCGTGACCTGCGTCGTGCAGATCAAGGGCAAGGTCAAGGCCCGTCTGGAGGTCCCGCCGGCCATCTCCGAGGAGGAGCTGGAGAAGGTGGCCCTGGGCGACGAGCGCGTGGTCGCCGCGCTGGACGGGGCGGGGATCCGCAAGGTGATCGTGCGGGCGCCGAAGCTGGTGAACATCGTTCCGGCCTAAGCCGGCCCGGACCCACCCCTGCGGGGCCGACGGCCAACTGCGTGTCTGCCGAAGCGCATCGGGGTAGTCCCCTACGGGCAGCTTGGGGGTTCCGCTGGAACCCTCGGGCTGCCCGTTGCGTTTACCGTGGAGAAGGCGGGCGGACCGCGTACGCCGCGCTGTGAACGCCGCACTGTCGCGCGCCGCAGACCGAGCCGCACACCGAACACCGAACATCGAATCGCCGGGCCGAAGGAGAAGCATCGTGGAAGCCGTGATCGCAGTGGTCGCGCTGCTCTTCGTGCTGTTCCTGGCGGTGGGAGCGTATGCGACGGTCAAGGTGGTCGGCGCGGCCCGCCGCGGGATGGACCGCACGATCACGCAGGCCCGCCGCAGCGTGGAGGACACCACGCTGCGCGCCAGAACGCTCGCGCAGCCCGGCGCCGTCGGCGAGCTGGCCCAGCTCCGCCTCAAGCTGCGCACGTCGATGCGCGCCACGCAGGACTCCCTGCGCGCGGGCGTCGCCGAGGACTCCTCGCTGCACGAGTCCCTGGCGCTCTTCCAGCGTCTGAGCGCGCACGGCCACGAGCTGGACGACGAGCTCAAGCGCCTGGAGCGCGAGCCCGACCGGATCGAGCTCAGCCAGCGCCTGCCCGGCCTGCGGGATCGCACCGAGCAGATCGTCAAGGCCGCCGACTCACTCCGCTGGGCCGCCCGCGACCGCGCCAACAAGTTCGCGGACGACGACCTCGACCTGCTCAAGGAGCAGATCGACATGGAGACGGGCGCGCTGCGGCACTGGACGACGGAACCCACCGACGACCAGCCCCTCACCTCCTGGTCCGACCCCACGCCGACGGCCGGGACCGGCCAGGCGAAGGCCGGGGCGAGCCCCGCGGCCGACATGAAGAAGCCCGCCCAGCCCCAGTCCGAGTCGCAGCGCCGGCCCCAGCCGTCGCAGGCGTCCGCCCGTGAGGAAGAGGCCGAGCGCACCGCCCAGGAACCCACCCGTCCCGCGATCACGCCGCCGTCGCCGCAGCCGACGTATCCCTGGCAGAAGAAGCCCAAGCCCGAGAGCACCACCTGACCGCATGCCCTTCCGTCGGCGTTCCAGCACGGCCTCCGCATGCCCGCGGCCTCGTCGGCGGGCATGGGCTCCGTCCCCCGCGTGAAGGGGCCGGACTGCCGCACCGGGGTTCCTGCGGGTAATCTCCAGCTCATGTCCCGCCATGTCGCGATCGTCACCGATTCAACGGCCTACCTGCCGCAACGGACGATGGAGCGGCACGACATCACCGCGGTGCCGCTGACCGTGGTGCTCGGCAACCAGGCGCTCGAAGAGGGCACCGAGATCTCCGCCCGCTCACTCGCCCTCGCCCTGCAGAAACGCCACCCCGTCACCACCTCGCGGCCCAGCCCCGAAGTCTTCGCGCAGACCTACCGCAAGATCGCGGAGGCGGGCGCCACCGGCATCGTCTCGCTCCACCTGTCGGCTGAATTCTCCGGAACGTACGACGCCGCCGTCCTCGCCGCACGCGAGGCGCCGGTGCCGGTACGTGTGGTGGACACCGGCATGGTCGCGATGGCCCTCGGCTTCTGCGCGCTGGCCGCGGCCGAGACCGTCGAATCGGGCGGCTCGATGGACGAAGCCGTGACGGCCGCCGAGAAGCGGGCCGCGGCCACGTCCGCGTACTTCTACGTCGACACCCTCGACTACCTCCGCCGCGGCGGCCGCATCGGCGCCGCCCAGGCGCTCCTCGGCTCCGCACTCGCCGTGAAACCGCTGCTCGCGCTGGACGGCGGCCGCATCGAGATGCTGGAGAAGGTACGCACGGCGTCCAAGGCGATCGCCCGCCTGGAGGAGATCGTGGTCGAGCGGGCCGGAGCCCACGACGTGGACATCGCCGTCCACCACCTGGCCGCGCCCGAGCGCGCGACGACCCTCGCGGACCGCCTCCGGGACCGGGTCCCGGGCCTCGCCGAGCTGCATGTCAGCGAGGTGGGGGCGGTGATCGGGGCGCATACGGGGCCGGGGTTGCTGGGGGCTGTGGTTTCGCCTCGTTGAGGGTTCTGGCCGGGGGCCTTGGGCGGGGCTGGGTGCCCGGTGCCTGGGCTCGGCGTTCTGGCGGACGCCACGAATGGGTGACGGGGTTATCCACAACTACCGGGTAATCCCCGGGAATTGAGCAAGATCAACAACTTCTCGTCGTGACGCCTAGCGTTTTCGACATGGCACTTCGATCACCTTCACGAACGACAAGCGGAGCCACGCCGTCGCGGGCGGCGGGCGCGGTTCCGGGGGCATCAGGCGTGGAACGCCGCGTGGCTGTGGGTCAGTTGACGCACCGCCACGCTCGGAAGCGGGCCCGGCGCAGGCGCGCGGCAGCGGAAGCCATGCGGTTGCGGGCCGAAGCGCTCTTCACGGGGCCTGGTGTGAGGCCTGGCGAGCAGGCGCCGCGCGCGCCGGCGGGGGATGTGGGGCATGTGCGGCGGAAGGATGTCGAGCAGGTAGCGCCGGTGGACATCGAGCGTGTGCGGCCGGAGGCTGTTCGGCTTCGAACTCCCGGGTGGGCTCGGGGCGTTGGCGGCCCAGGGCCTGGAGGTGGTGCGGGAGCTGGGGGCCGCGGTGGGGGTGCTGCAGCCGGTGGGGGCGCGACCCGCACGGGTGGGATCGCGGTTCCGGCTGTGCCGGAGGGGGCGGTTGCGTCGGGTGCAGCCGGGGCTGAGCGTGCACCGAGCGCGGTGAATGGGTCGGGGCTGGTGAGCGCGGCAGTCCCGGTGAGCGCATCGGCCCCGGTGAGCGCGGTGGGCGCAGTGGGCGCGGTGGGCGCGGTCGGCAGGGCGGACGTGGGGGCCGCTGTGGACGACGGTTCTGGTGCCGCCGCCCCGGTGGAGCCGTCGTGGCGGATGCGGGTCGGGCTCGCGGTGCGGGAGCGGCTCCCGCTCTGGCTGCGGTTGCGATGCGGCCTGGAGCGGCGGAGTGTCGTCGCCCTCGGCCTGGTCCTCCTCGTGGCGGCGGTCTTCGCGGCGCAGCACTTCTGGACGGGACGGACACAGCCGGTCCGGGCGCCGGACGTGGTGGGCGAGGCGGCGGGGCCGGGCGGTGAAGCCGGGCCGTCCCCTTCGCCCGGGGCGCCCCCGGGGCCCGACGGAGACTTCGCGGCGGGTGCCGCCACGGAAGCGGGGAGGGGCGCGGGTGGCGCGGGCGCGGCGGACGGCGGGGTCGTCGTGGACGTCAGGGGCAAGGTCCGCAGCCCGGGTGTGCAGCGGCTGCCTGCGGGCTCCCGCGTGGCCGACGCGTTGCGGGCGGCGGGCGGGGTCCGCCCCGGGACGAAGACGGACGGGCTCAACCGCGCCCGGTTGCTCGTCGACGGTGAGCAGGTTGTGGTGGGTGGCCCGGTACCCCCGGGAGTGGGAGCAGGCGTCGGTGCGGGTGCGGGTGCGGGTGCGGGTGCGGGTGCGGGACCGGGTGCCGGTTCGGGTCCCGCGGCCGGTGGCACGGCAGCCGGGGCGGCCGGAGTCGATGGTGCGGCGGCCGGACCCGTCGGGCTCAACACCGCCACCGCCGAACAGCTCGACACCTTGCCGGGCGTGGGCCCGGTCCTGGCACAGCACATCATCGACTACCGCACGGAGCACGGCGGCTTCCGTTCGGTCGACGAACTCCGGGAAGTGAACGGCATCGGCGAGAAGCGCTTCGCGGACCTGCAGAATCTCGTGCGGCCATGAGGCGCGCGGCGGCTCGCGCCGCTGCCGGGGGTGCCGCTGGCGCCGGGGGTGCCGGTGGTGTCGCGCCCGGCCGGCGGCACGGCAGGCTCGGTGTGGCAGACCCACGTCAGGAGGGCCCCGTGGACCTCCGCCTGGTTCCGCCCGCTCTCGGGGCCTGGGCCGCGGCGGCCCTCGCGTTGACGGCTCCCCCTCGCCTGGTGGTCGGCGCGGTCGTGGTGTGCGTGGTGGTGGCCGGGGTCCTCCTGGTGACGTGGACCGCGCGGGGGAGAGGAGGCGGGCGTGGGCGGGTGGATCCGCAGGCGAACAGCGGCTCCTCGGGGCGGGGTGATGCGGGGGCGCGGAGGCAAAGTGCCTTAGCCCGGAGGCGGGGTGGCTTCGCGTGGGGGCGGGTGAGTGTCGCCGCCGTGCTGCTCTGCGCCGCGGCGTCGGCAGCGTCCGCCGGACTGCACGGGGCGGATCTGCACCGAGGCCCGGTCCCCGCACTCGCCCAGCGGTATGCGGAGGTGACGGCGGAAGTGGAGGTGACGTCGGACCCGCGCCGCACCAGACCCCGGGTGACCGGCGACCGCGCGGCGCCGCCGTCCATCGTCCTGAACGGGGAGGTGGTCCGCGTGACGGAGGCCGACGGCACGACGAGCGTGACCCGGGCGCCGGTGCTGGTCATCGTGCGGGAGGAGGCGAACGAGCGGAGCGAATCCGGCTCGTCCCGGGCACCGGGGCCGGGGTCGCCCAAGTGGCAGGGAGGCGCCCCTGGCCTCCCGAAGGCCGAAGGGCCAGCCAGTCGGTCGGGGGTGTCATCGGACGGAGAGACGGCCACGCAGGCGCGCCCGCAAGGAGAAGCCGTCACGCCGCAGCGCCCGCGTGGCTCGGCGTGGTTGGATCTGTTGCCGTCCACGCGGCTGCGGGTGCGGGGCAGTCTCGCGGTGCCGCTGGGGTACGGTGAGCGGATCGCGGCGGTGTTGCGGGTGCCGGAGGGGCAGGCGCCGGAGGTGGTCGGGGCGCCGTCCGGGGTGCAGCGGTTCGCGGGGGAGTTGCGGGCGGGGCTGCGGGAGGCGACGGACGGGTTGCCGGACGACGCGCGGGCGCTGTTGCCGGGGCTGGTGATCGGGGACACGTCGCGGGTGCCGCCGGACCTGGACCAGGCGTTCCGGGCGACCGACCTGACGCACCTGCTCGCGGTGAGCGGGGCCAACCTCACCATTGTCCTGGCGCTGCTCATCGGCCCGCCCGGCACGGCCCACCGTGCGGAACGGCGAGGGCTGGCCCCCAGATTGGGGATCCCGCTGCGGACGACCGCGCTGCTCGGCGGCGGCCTCACGCTCGGCTTCGTCGTGGTGTGCAGACCGGAGCCGAGCGTACTGCGGGCGGCGGCCTGCGGACTGATCGTGCTGCTGGCCATCGGCACAGGACGGCGCAGGTCACTGCTGCCCGCGCTGGCCGCAGCGGTGCTGTTGCTGGTGCTGTACGACCCGTGGCTGTCGCGGAGTTACGGCTTCCTGCTCTCCGTCCTGGCGACGGGTGCGCTGCTGACGCTGGCGCCGAGGTGGAGTGCGGCGCTGCGGCGGCGCGGAGTTCCGGGGCGGGCGGCGGAGGCGCTGGCGGCCGCCGCGGCGGCGCAGGCGGTGTGCGCGCCGGTCGTGGCGGTGCTTGCGGCGCGGGTGAGTCTGGTCGCGGTGCCGTGCAATCTGCTCGCGGAGTTCGCGGTCGCGCCGGCGACGGTGCTGGGGTTCGCGGCGCTGGCGGTGGCTCCGGTGGGGATGCCGGTGGCCAAGGCGATCGCGTGGTGCGCGAGTTGGCCGGCGGGCTGGATCGCGGGGATCGCGAGAGCGGGGGCGGCGCTGCCCGGGAACGGGATCGACTGGCCGGGCAGTTGGGGCGGGGCGCTGCTGCTGGCGGTCGTGACGGTCGCTGTCGTCCTGGCCTGCCGCAGGCTGGCCCGGCACCCGTGGCTGAGCGTGGGGTGCGTGCTGCTGCTCCTGCTGGTGGTCGTCCAACCGCCGCCCCTCACCCGGGTGATCGCGGGCTGGCCGCCGCCGGACTGGCGGCTGGTGATGTGTGACGTGGGGCAGGGGGACGCGACCGTGCTCGCGGCGGGCGGGGGAGCCGGAGTGGTGGTCGACGCGGGCCCCGATCCTGTCCTGGTCGACCGGTGCCTGCGTTCGCTCGGGGTCACGCGGGTGCCGCTCGTGCTGCTCACGCACTTTCACGTGGATCACGTGGCGGGTCTGCCGGGGGTGCTGCGGGGGCGGTCCGTGGGGGCGATCCAGACGACGGGGTTCCAGGAGCCGCCGGGGCAGGCCGAGTTCGTGCGCGGGCAGGCGGCGGTGCGGGGGATTCCGGTGACGCGGGCCGTGGCCGGGGAGCGGCGGCGTACGGGCGCGCTGGAGTGGCGGGTGCTCTGGCCGCCGCCCGGTCCGGCGGCGCGGCCGGAAGGGCCGAACGACGCGAGCGTCACCCTGCTGGCGCGGATCGCGGGCCTCACCGTGCTCCTGCTGGGCGACCTCGAACCACCTGCTCAGCGCGCCCTGTTGCGTACGCCGGTCGCCGCGGCGCTGCCGAGGGTGGACGTGCTGAAGGTCGCGCATCATGGTTCGGCCTACCAGGACCCGCTGCTCCTGCGGAGAGCCGGACCGCGCCTCGCACTGATCTCGTGCGGCGCGGACAACCCGTACGGGCACCCCTCGCCCCGGACGGTCGCGGCGCTGCGGGCCGGGGGCGCGCAGGTGGAGCGGACGGACACCAGCGGCGCCATCGCGGTCACCGGAGGCAGGGCCGGGGCGCGAGCGGAGCCGCCGGGACGGAGGCCGACTGCGGGCGAGGAGGCCGACCTGGCGGTGACGACACGGAGGTAACGGCATGGAGGTGACGGCACGGCGGTCACGACTCGGAGGTGACGGCACGGCGGTGAGGGCGGTCGGCGCCGGTCAGTGGTGGGTGCTCTCGTACGGCCCACAGGCAGCCGTGGGGCGCTGCCACTCCCGACCGCGTGGACGCGCAGATCTCCGGGACGCCCTGCGTCCCTGCGTCCCGCGTCCCCGCGTCCCCGCGCCCGCGGGGAGGTCGTCCTGCCTCCTGGTTACGGTCGGTTACGTCCACGCGTGAGTCTCCGTGGTGTGAAGTGGGGCGGAATGATCAATTCGGGTCAGGGGGACAGTGGGGGCGGTGAGGCTATTTCCGCAATGTTCTTGATGAAGTGGCCGCGTTTGCATCGAATGCCGCAACGGTGATCGAATGCCTCTTTGTTGCAGGTGTTGTCAAGGCCCGCGGGGGTGTGTCGCAAAGTGTTCGGCCGTTGGCTGGGAAACCGTTCGGGCCGGGCCGGGCGGTCCGGTCCGCTGTCGGCGATGGCGGTGCCGACCGGCGCGGGGGTGCTGAGCTGCCGGGTGCTCGACCCCGTCAACGAACCGGTACGGCACGCGGAGCTGACCGTCAGCGACACCATGGGCCGCAAGATTGTGAGCGGGGGGACGGATCCGTTCGGGTCGTTCGTCGCGACGGTTCCGGCGGGGGAGTACCGGCTCGCGGTGTCGGCGGAGGGTTTCACTCCGTATCGGGCGAATGTCACGGCGGGTGACGGTGCGCACGCGTCGATGGGTGATGTGACGCTGCAGATCGCGCAGCTTCCGGCGCTGCCCGAGCCCGGGGACTGGGACATCGATCCGATGCACTCCTCGATCGGGTTCACGGCGCGGCACATCGGGCTCGCGCGGATCCACGGCCGGTTCAACACCTTCGCGGGGGCGATACGGCTGGCGGAGCGGATGGAGGACTCCGCGATGCATGTCGTGATCGACGCGTCGTCCATCGACACGGCCGTGAAGATGCGTGACGACCATCTGCGGTCGGGCGACTTCCTGGATGTGGCGCGGTTTCCGACGATGGAGTTCTACAGCGACAAGTTCGTGCACAAGGGCGGCACGCGCTGGGCGATCACGGGGGCGCTGTCGCTGCACGGTGTGACGCGGACGGTCACGCTGGACACGGAGTATCTCGGCGTCGGGTACGGCCTGGAGGGCGAGACACGGGCCGCGTGCCGGGCGACGACCGAGCTGCACCGGGACGACTTCACCATCACGTGGCAGACGATGCTCGCCCGGGGGATCGCGGCGGTCGGCGCCAGCATCACCATCGACCTCGACATTCAGGTCCTGCCCAAGAGCCAGGTCCCGCCCAAGAGCTGAGCCGGGGCCCACGGCCTGAGCCAGGGCCCACGGCCACGCGGCCCGCCCCGGGCCACGGCGGGCTACGGTGCCTCCAGCCAGCCCTCGAACTCGGCTGCCAGCGCGTCAAGTTCCGTCGGGTCGAGGCGCCGCTGCGGATCCTCCACGACCACCAGCCACTGGGCGTCCTCGGCGTCGTCCTCGCCGGCCAGGGCGTCGCGGACGAGCTGGGGTTCGTCGGGGACGCCGAAGCGGTCGGGGAGTTCTTCGGCGACCTGCTCGGCGGCGTCGCGGTCGGGCAGCACCAGGACATGTCGTACGTCGGTCACCTGGACATTCTCCGGTACCGCCGGGCCCGGCCGCGCCCCGCCCTCGCAGGCCCCATGCCCCCGCCCTCGCAGGCCCCATGCCCCCGCCCCCGCAGGCCGAGCCGGGCTGTCAGTGGCGCGTGGGATGCTTGACCGCGATGGCCAGGAAGAACGCAAACGACAATCCGCTCGCTCCTCTCACGGTCGCCGTGGGGCAGGAGGACCTGCTGCTCGACCGCGCCGTGCAGGAGGTCGTCGCCGCGGCCCGCGCCGCCGACGCCGACACGGATGTGCGGGACCTCGCGCCCGACCAGCTCGCGCCCGGCACGCTCGCCGAGCTGACCAGCCCGTCGCTGTTCGCCGAGCGCAAGGTCGTCGTCGTGCGCAACGCGCAGGATCTGTCGGCGGACACCGTCAAGGACGTGAAGGCGTATCTGGGGGCGCCCGCCGAGGAGATCACGCTCGTGCTGCTGCACGCGGGCGGCGCCAAGGGCAAGGGCCTCCTGGACGCCGCGCGCAAGGCGGGGGCGCGGGAGGTGGCCTGCCCGAAGATGACCAAGCCGGCGGACCGGCTCTCGTTCGTGCGGGGCGAGTTCCGGGCGCTCGGGCGGTCGGCGACGCCCGAGGCGTGCCAGGCCCTTGTCGACTCCATCGGCAGCGATCTGCGTGAGCTCGCCTCCGCCACGGCGCAGCTCGTCGCGGACGTCGAGGGCACGATCGACGAGGCGGTCGTCGGGCGGTACTACACGGGGCGGGCCGAGGCCTCCAGCTTCACCGTGGCCGACCGGGCCGTGGAGGGGCGGGCGGCGGAGGCGCTCGAGGCGCTGCGGTGGTCGTTGGCGACCGGGGTCGCGCCCGTGATGATCACGTCTGCGCTGGCGCAGGGGGTGCGGGCGATCGGGAAGCTGTCCTCCGCCCGGGGCGGGCGGCCCGCTGATCTTGCCCGTGAGCTGGGGATGCCGCCGTGGAAGATCGATCGGGTGCGGCAGCAGATGCGGGGGTGGACCCCGGATGGGGTCGCTGTCGCGTTGCGGGCCTGTGCGGAGGCTGACGCGGGCGTCAAGGGGGGCGGGGACGATCCTGCGTACGCGTTGGAGAAGGCCGTCGTCGCCGTTGCCCGGGCGGCTCGGCTCCGCCGGGGGTAGGTTTCCCTCGCCTCGTTGGGCCGGTGTGGGGTTGGCACCGCCGGGGTGGTTTGTTCATGATTGCTCGCCGCTGCGGCGGGATTTTTCTTTCCCCAATCCCGCCCCTTCCCGAAACCGGGGCTCCGCCCCGGACCCCGAACGCCCAGGCGGACCCGGAGGAACCGGTAGCCCCCAGAACCCCAAAAACCCCGTGTCCCGTCCGGGGAAGGACGAGGCACGGGGTCTTCGGTTCAAGCTCTTCAAAGATCCACACCCGCGTGGCGAACGCAGGCCGCGTGTGGATCGGGTTGCCGGGCGGGAGCGGAAGAGAGAGGGCCCGCTCTGGTCCGTCCGGCGGTTACATCAACTGGTCAAACTGGTCAGCCCTTGAGGGTCGCGACCTTCGAAGCAAGCGCCGACTTCTTGTTGGCGGCCTGGTTCTTGTGGATGACGCCCTTGGAGACGGCCTTGTCGAGCTGGCGCGAAGCCTCGCGGGTCAGCTCGGTCGCCTTCTGGGAGTCACCGGCGGCAGCGGCCTCACGGGCCTTGCGGATCGCGGTCTTCAGCGAGGACTTGACGGCCTTGTTGCGCAGGCGCGCTTTCTCGTTGGTCTTGTTCCGCTTGATCTGGGACTTGATGTTCGCCACGAAAGAGCCTTCTCAGGTTCAGGTACTGCTGATTTCTCTGACATGCGCCTCGCGCCGAGAGGGCTGTGAGACACAGCTGCCCACGGTACCAGCCGCCGTCCGACCGGCCCAAACCGATCCCAGGGTCCCACCCGTGGGACGATGGAGGCTACGTATCGATCCGACCCGAGGCATAAGGCGCCTCAAGAGACAGGACCCTGCGTGCCCGCGACCCCTAAGACTGTGCCCGAGCCGAGCCGTACCGCCCCGGCTCTGATCCGCAATTTCTGCATCATCGCGCACATCGACCACGGCAAGTCCACGCTCGCCGACCGCATGCTGCAGCTGACCGGCGTGGTCGAGCAGCGGCAGATGCGCGCCCAGTATCTCGACCGCATGGACATCGAGCGCGAGCGCGGCATCACGATCAAGTCCCAGGCGGTGCGTCTGCCCTGGGCCCCGTCCGAGGGCCCCGACCAGGGCACGACGCACATTCTGAACATGATCGACACCCCCGGCCACGTGGACTTCACGTACGAAGTCTCACGCTCGCTCGCGGCCTGTGAGGGCACGATCCTCCTGGTCGACGCGGCCCAGGGCATCGAGGCGCAGACCCTCGCCAACCTGTATCTGGCGATGGAGAACGACCTCAAGATCATCCCGGTGCTGAACAAGATCGACCTGCCGGCCGCGCAGCCCGAGAAGTTCTCCGAGGAACTGGCGAACCTCATCGGCTGCGACCCCGCCGACGTGCTGAAGGTCTCCGCGAAGACCGGGCTCGGGGTGGAGGCGCTGCTCGACCGGGTCGTGGCCGAGGTCCCGCCGCCGGTCGGCGTCGCGGACGCGCCCGCCCGCGCGATGATCTTCGACTCGGTCTACGACTCGTACCGGGGCGTGGTGACGTACGTACGAGTCGTCGACGGCCAGCTCAGCAAGCGTGAGCGGATCCGGATGATGTCGACCGGCGCCACCCACGAGCTGCTGGAGATCGGGACGAACTCGCCCGAGATGCTCGCCGCCGACGGCCTCGGCGTGGGCGAGGTGGGTTACCTCATCACCGGCGTGAAGGACGTGCGGCAGTCGAAGGTCGGTGACACGATCACCAGCCTGCACAAGGGCGCGACGGAGGCCCTCGGCGGCTACAAGGACCCGAAGCCGATGGTCTTCTCGGGCCTGTATCCGCTGGACGGCTCCGACTACCCGGAGCTGCGGGACGCGCTGGACAAGCTGCAGCTCAACGACGCCGCGCTGGTGTACGAGCCGGAGACCTCCGCCGCGCTCGGCTTCGGCTTCCGCGTGGGCTTCCTCGGCCTGCTGCACCTGGACGTGATCCGCGAGCGCCTGGAGCGCGAGTTCGGGCTCGACCTGATCGCGACCGCGCCGAACGTGGTCTATCGCGTGATCATGGAGGACGGCACCGAGCACACCGTCACCAATCCGAGTGAGTTCCCCGAGGGGAAGATCCAGGAGGTGTACGAGCCGGTCGTGCGGGCCACGATCCTCGCGCCCTCCGAGTTCATCGGCTCGATCATGGAGCTGTGCCAGAACCGGCGCGGTGTGCTGCTCGGCATGGACTATCTGTCCGAGGACCGCGTCGAGATCCGGTACACGCTGCCGCTCGCGGAGATCGTCTTCGACTTCTTCGACCAGCTGAAGTCCAAGACGCGCGGGTACGCCTCGCTGGACTACGAGCCGACCGGCGAGCAGTCCGCGCAGCTCGTCAAGGTCGACATCCTGCTGCACGGCGACAAGGTCGACGCGTTCTCGGCGATCACGCACAAGGACGCGGCGTACGCGTACGGCGTGCGGCTCGTCGCCAAGCTGCGCGAGCTGATCCCGCGGCAGGCCTTCGAGGTGCCCGTGCAGGCCGCCATCGGCTCCCGGGTCATCGCCCGCGAGACCATCCGCGCCATCCGCAAGGACGTCCTCGCCAAGTGCTACGGCGGTGACATCTCGCGTAAGCGCAAGCTGCTCGAGAAGCAGAAGGAAGGCAAGAAGCGGATGAAGATGGTCGGCTCCGTGGAGGTCCCGCAGGAGGCCTTCATCGCGGTGCTGTCCAGCGACGAGAGCTCCGCCAAGAAGAAGTAGCCCGTCCCGCGGATGCCGTATGCGGAGCGCCTGCCCGGTCACCGGGTGGGCGCTCCGTGCGTTCGGCGGCACGCGCTCCGTGCGTTGAGCGGGCGCTCCACGCGTTCGGCGGCACGCGCCCGACCGGCGGGTCCGCACGCGGCGGACCCAGCGTGTCCTCACGCGGCGGACGAAGCCGGCGTGAGAAAGAACCTGTAGGAAGTGACAGGCGGCAGCCCCTTACGTACCAGGCGTCCGGCCTCTACTCTGATCACTGCTCGGAGGTTACTCGCAAGTTAAACAAGCGCCTGGAGAGGCGTGAGAGCGCGGTAGCCGCAGCCAGTGAGCAGGCAGCCAGTAGGACGCACCGTCGCGGGCCCGGAGGATGTCGTGAGCGACACACAGACCTTGATCGAGAACCGACCGCCCTCCGTGGCGCACCTCTTCCTGGAGCGGGTCGCGGCCACACCCGACGCCGAGGCCTACCGCTATCCCGTCCCGGCGGCGTCCGGCGAGGGCCCCGACGACTGGAAGACGCTGAGCTGGGCGGGCGCCGCCGAGCGGGTCTTCGCCATCGCGGCCGGCCTGATCGACCTGGGCCTGCGCCCCGAGGACCGGGTGGCCCTCGCCTCCGCGACCCGCGCCGAGTGGATCCTGGCCGACCTCGGCATCCTGTGCGCCGGCGCGGCCACGACGACGGTCTATCCGCAGACCAACGCCGAGGAGTCCGCGTTCATCCTCGGCGACTCCGGCAGCCGCGTGCTGATCGCCGACAACGCCGAGCAGCTCGCGAAGGCGCGCGAGCAGCGGGCGAACCTGCCCGAGCTGAAGCACGTCGTGGTCTTCGACGGGGACGGGGTCGAGCCCGCGGCGGACGACCCCGAGGGCTGGGTCCTCACGCTCGCCGACCTGGAGGCCCGAGGCGCCGCCTACCTGGAGGAGCACCCGGAGGCGGTCAAGGAGCGCATCAAGGCGATCAAGTCCGATCACCTCGCGACGATCATCTATACGTCGGGGACGACGGGCCGCCCCAAGGGCGTGCGGCTCCCGCACGACAACTGGTCGTACATGGCCAAGGCCATCGCGGCGACCGGGCTGCTCACGTCCGAGGACGTGCAGTACCTGTGGCTGCCGCTCGCGCACGTCTTCGGCAAGGTGCTGACCAGCGGGCAGATCGAGCTCGGCCACGTCACCGCCGTCGACGGCCGCGTGGACAAGATCATCGAGAATCTTCCGGTGGTGCAGCCGACGTACATGGCCGCCGTGCCGCGGATCTTCGAGAAGGTCTACAACGGCGTCGCGGCCAAGGCGCGGGCCGGTGGCGGCGCGAAGTACAAGATCTTCCAGTGGGCGGCCGAGGTCGCGCGCGAGTACGCGAAGGTCAGCCAGGACAACTTCCGCCGCACCGGTGTCGCCTCGGTGCCGTTCGGGCTCGGCGCCAAGCACACGGTCGCCGACAAGCTCGTCTACGCCAAGCTGCGCGAGGCCTTCGGCGGGCGGCTGCGGGCAGCGGTGTCCGGCTCGGCGGCGCTCGCGCCCGAGATCGGCTACTTCTTCGCGGGCGCCGGCATCCACATCCTGGAGGGCTACGGCCTCACCGAGACCTCCGCCGCGTCCTTCGTGAACCCCGGTGAGGCCTACCGCACCGGCACCGTCGGCAAGCCGCTGCCCGGCACCGAGGTGCGCATCGCGGACGACGGCGAGATCCTGCTGCGCGGCCCCGGGGTCATGGAGGGCTACCACGGCCAGCCCGAGAAGACCGCCGAGGTCCTGGAGTCCGACGGCTGGTTCCACACCGGCGACATCGGCGAGCTGTCCGCCGACGGCTATCTGCGCATCACCGACCGCAAGAAGGACCTGATCAAAACCTCCGGCGGCAAGTACATCGCGCCCGCCGAGGTCGAGGGCCAGTTCAAGGCGGTCTGCCCGTACGTCTCCAACATCCTCGTGCATGGCGCCGACCGGAACTTCTGCACCGCGCTGATCGCCCTGGACGAGCCGTCCATCATGGCCTGGGCCGAGGAGAACGGGCTCGGCGGCAAGTCCTACGCCGAGGTGGTCGCCGACCCGGCGACGGTCACGCTGGTCGAGGGGTACGTGAAGCAGCTCAACGACGGCCTGCAGCGCTGGCAGACCATCAAGAAGTTCAAGCTGCTCCCGCGCGACCTGGACATCGAGCACGGCGAGCTGACCCCGAGCCTGAAGCTGAAGCGGCCCGTCGTGGAGCGCGAGTACAAGGGCCTGATCGAGGAGATGTACGCGGGCTCGCGCGAGGCCTGAGCCGACTGCGGCGGGAAGGCCTGAGCCGACGGCGGCGGAAGGCCCGAGCCGACGGCGGCGGGACCGGGCCGCCGTCAGAGGCCTGATCCCGGCCCGGCCGGGGACTCACGTGCCCCGGCCGCGCCGCATCTCGCCGAGGAGTTCCTCCATGTGCGCGACGTGGTGCCGCAGTTCGAGGACGTCCGTCAGGCTGCTCGCCGCCATGTGCCGCTCGATGGCGGCGAGCCGCTCGGACAGCTCGTCGAACTGTTCCTGCTCACGCGCCAGCATGCGCTCCAACTGCCGGTTCTTGCGGTGCAGTTCGAGGAAGACCGTGACCTTGGCGCGCAGCACCCAGGGGTCGAAGGGCTTGGTGAGATAGTCCGCCGCGCCCGTCGCGTACCCCCGGAAGGCATAGCCCGCGTCGTTGTCCGTGCCCGTCAGGAAGATGATGGGCACGTCCTTCGTCTGGTCCAGGCGCTTGATGTTGGACGCGGTCTCGAAGCCGTCCATCCCCGGCATCCGCACGTCGAGCAGGACCACGGCGAAGCGCTGCCGCAGCAGGGCCTTCATCGCCTCCTCGCCGGAACGGGCGCGGACGAGGGGCTCGTTGAGGGAGCCCAGGACCGCCTCCAGGGCCATCAGGTTGTCCTCCATGTCATCGACCAGGAGGATGCTGGCGCGGTTGTCGGTCGGCGCCTCTGTGCTCATGGTGACAAGTGCCTCACTCGGTGACTTCGGCAGGTTGATCGGGCGGGGAAGCGGACTGCTTGTAGGCCGCCGCGCCCTCGGGGTCCAGGAGCGCGCAGACGACGGTGAGCAGCTGGTCCACGTCCACCGGCTTCGGTACGTAGTCGGTGGCGCCCTGCGAGATGGCCTTCTCGCGGTCGCCGGGCATGGCCTTCGCGGTCAGCGCCACGATGGGCAGGCCCGTCCAGCGGGGGGTGCGGCGGATGGCGGCGATGGTCTCGTACCCGTCCATCTCCGGCATCATGATGTCCATCAGGATCAGGTCGGTGTCGGGGTTGCGCTCCAGGGTCTCGATGCCCTCGCGGCCGTTCTCGGCGTACAGCACCACCAGGCCCACGCGGCTGAGGACATGGGTCAGCGCGAAGACGTTGCGGATGTCGTCGTCGACGATGAGGACCCGGCGGCCCGGCAGTATCCGGCCCGCGCGCCCCTCCTTCCACGTCTCCAGTTTGGCCGGCGCCGGCCAGTTGTCGTCCGCCTCCGGCAGGGTGTGGGTCATCGGGGCGGTGTCGTCCTGCGGGACCGACGGCGGCGTCACGCGCGCGGAGGCGTACGCCGCGGCCGCCGCGCCGTGTCCGGGGTGCACCACGGGAACGTACAGCGTGAAGGTGGAGCCCTCGCCGGGCCTGCTCTCCGCGGTGATGCGGCCGCCGAGCAGTCCTGCGATCTCACGGCTGATGGACAGGCCGAGGCCGGTGCCGCCGTACTTGCGGTTGGTGGTGCCGTCGACCTGCTGGAACGCCTCGAAGATCACCGGGAGTTGTTCGGGCGGAATGCCGATGCCGGTGTCCTGCACGGAGAAGCTGATCAGGTCGCCGCGCTCGCTGAGCAGCGGATCGGGGGAGTGCCTGACGTGCTGCACGCGCAGCTCGACGCGGCCGTTGGAGGTGAACTTGACCGCGTTCGACAGCAGATTGCGCAGGATCTGCTGGAGGCGCTGCTCGTCGGAGAACATCTCGCGCGGCACGTCGTGCCCGACCGTCACGTCGAAGGCGAGGCCCCGGTCGAGCGTCAGCGGGCGGAACGTGGCGTGCACATAGTCCAGGACCTTGATCAGCGGGAGCTTCTTGGGGCGTACGTCCATGCGGCCCGCCTCGATCTTCGACAGGTCGAGGATGTCGTTGATGAGCTGGAGCAGGTCGGAGCCCGAGCGGTGGATGGTGGTCGCGAACTGCACCTCCTGGTCGGAGAGATGGCTGTCGGGGTTGTCGGACAGCAGCCGGGCCAGGATCAGCAGGGAGTTCAGCGGGGTGCGCAGCTCGTGCGACATGTTCGCCAGGAACTCCGACTTGTACTGCGAGGACGTGGCGAGCAGGGCCGCCTTCTCCTCCAGTTCGGCGTTCGAGCGGCGCAACTCGGCCTGCTGGCGCTGGAGTTCGTCGGAGCGCTCCTGCAACTGCGTGGCGAGCCGCTGGGACTCGCTGAGCAGCGACTCCGTACGGGAGTTGGCGATGATGGTGTTGATGGCGACGCCGATGGTGTTCACGAACTGGTCGAAGAACGCCAGGTGGACGTCGGAGAAGCGGGAGAACGTGGCCAGCTCGATGACGCCGAGCAGCTTGTCCTCGAAGAGGATCGGGATGATGACGACGCTGGCCGGTGAGGCGTCCCCGAGCCCTGAGTGGATCTTGATGTAGTCGGGCGGCACCTCGTCGAGGAGGATGCGCTTCTTCTCCAGGGCCGCCTGCCGCACCAGGCCGTGCGCGGGCATCCCGGCGGTGTCGACGAGGAAGCCCTGCTCCTCGGTGGCGCTGCCCTGCGCGGAGCCGTAGCCGGCGATGAAGGCGAGACCCTTGGCGGGCGAGGTCTGCAGCGGCGCAGTGCCGTCGGCGTCCGGGTCGGCCAGGAAGAACGCGCCGTACTGGGCGTTCACCAGCGGCGTCAGCTCGCGCAGGATCAGGTCGGCGACCTCCATCAGGTCCCGGTGGCCCTGCATCAGGCCCGCGAGCCGGGCGAGGTTGGACTCCAGCCAGTCCTTGGCGCGGGTGGTCTCGCGGAGGTTGGACACCATCAGGTTGATGTTGTCCTTCAGCTCGGCGACCTCGCCGCGCGTCTCGACGGTGATGGAACGGGACATGTCGCCCTGCGCCACCGCGGAGGCGACCTCGGCGATCGCACGGACCTGCGTGGTCAGGTTCAGCGCGAGTTCGTTCACGTTCGTGGTCAGCCGCTTCCACGTGCCGTACACGCCCTCGACCCGGGCCTGACCGCCCAGCTGCCCCTCCGAACCGACCTCGCGGGCCACCCTGGTCACCTCGGACGAGAACGACGACAGCGTGTCCACCATCGTGTTGATGGTGGTCTTCAGCTCCAGGATCTCGCCGCGCGCGTCCACGTCGATCTTCTTCGACAGGTCGCCCTGCGCCACGGCGGTCGCGACCTGCGCGATGTTGCGGACCTGCCCGGTGAGGTTGTCCGCCATGTAGTTGACGTTGTCGGTGAGGTCCTTCCAGACGCCCGACACGCCGAGCACCTGCGCGCGGCCGCCGAGGCGCCCGTCCGTGCCGACCTCGCGGGCCACCCGCGTGACCTCGTCGGCGAAGGCGCGCAGCTGCTCCACCATCGTGTTGACGGTGTCCTTCAGCTCCAGGATCTCGCCGCGCGCCGTCACCGTGATCATCTTGGACAGGTCGCCGTTGGCGACGGCGGTGGTGACCTGCGCGATGTTCCGCACCTGCGAGGTCAGGTTGGACGCCATGAAGTTGACGTTGTCCGTCAGTTCCTTCCATACGCCGCTGACGCCCCGCACCTGCGCCTGACCGCCGAGGTTCCCCTCCGTGCCGACCTCGCGGGCGACGCGGGTGACCTCGTCGGCGAACGCGGAGAGCTGGTCGACCATCGTGTTGATCGTCGACTTCAGCTCCAGGATCTCGCCCTTCGCCTCCACCGTGATCTTCTTCGACAGATCGCCCTGGGCGACGGCCGTCGACACCAGCGCGATGTTGCGGACCTGCGAAGTGAGGTTGTCCGCCATGAAGTTGACGTTGTCGGTGAGGTCCTTCCACACCCCCGACACGCCGCGTACGTGGGCGCGGCCGCCGAGATTGCCCTCCGTGCCGACCTCGCGGGCGACGCGGGTGACCTCGTCGGCGAACGCGGAGAGCTGGTCGACCATCGTGTTGACGGTGTCCTTGAGCTCCAGGATCTCGCCGCGGGCGTCCACGGTGATCTTCTGGCTCAGGTCGCCGTTGGCGACGGCGGTGGTGACCTGGGCGATGTTCCGCACCTGCGAGGTCAGATTCGACGCCATGAAGTTGACGTTGTCGGTGAGGTCCTTCCACACCCCGGAGACGCCGCGGGCCTGGGCGCGCCCGCCGAGCCGTCCCTCGGTGCCGACCTCCCTCGCCACCCGGGTCACTTCGGCGGCGAACGCGGAGAGCTGCTCGACCATCGTGTTGACGGTGAGCTTCAGTTCGAGGAGTTCGCCGGTGGCCTCGACGGTGACCGTGCGGGTCAGGTCGCCCTGGGCGACGGCCGTGGTGACCAGGGCGATGTCGCGCACCTGGGCGGTCAGCCGGGACGCCATCGTGTTGACGGCCTCCGTCACGTCGCGCCAGCTCCCGGACAGGCCGCGGACCTTGGCGCGCCCGCCGAGCCGCCCCTCCGTGCCGACCTCGCGGGCCACCCGCGTGACCTCGCCCGTGAAGAGTGACAGCTGGTCGACCATCGTGTTGACGGCGCGGCCGAGCCGCCGCAGGTCGCCGCGCAGCTCACGGGACCCGTCGTGCAGGTCGACGCGCTGGGTGAGGTCGCCGCCCGCGACGGCGTTCAGGACGCGCGTCGCGTTCGTGGCGGGCGCGACCAGCGAGTCCAGGAGCGAGTTCACCTCGAAGATCCGGGTGGCCCAACTGCCCTGCCCCGGGCTCGCCGTGAACCGCTCGTCGAGCCGACCGTGGCGGACCATCTCACGGCGTACGCGAATCAGCTCGCCGTCGAAGTGCGTGGAGCGGTCCACCAGTTCGTTGAACACCGTGACCAGCTCCGCGACCAGACCGGAGCTGGTGTGCGGGGCCTTGGTGAACTTGCCGTCACGGGCGCCCCGCATGGCGGCGAGCAGGACGCGGAGATCGGCGGCCGAATCCGCGGAGGACGCTTGCGGCTTGGCCGGCGCCGGGGGTGGGTGCGGGGGCGGGATCTTGGCGCGGGCGGAGGTGACGGGGGAGCGCTCGGCGGGGAGACACCGGGAGGCCTGGGTGGCCTGAGGGGTGACCCGGGAGGCCTGAGGCGTGACCGGCGAGGAGGCCTGAGGGGTGACCGGAGAGGCTAAGGGGCTGTCCGACGAGGCGTCAGACTCCGCTATGCCGACGGCAGTTGACGGTGACAGAGGGTCAGGGCGAGTCGGCTCAGGTGGCGGCGGAGCACCGTCGGGCGGCGCGCCGCACGGTGGCCGGATCCCGTCGGGCGCCTCGGCCGCCGCACCGGACAGGTTTCGGCCGCTTGGGTCCGAGGGAGCGGCCGATGGGGGAAGTGGGCCGGGCACCGGTGCGGCGCCCGGGGCCGAAATCCGTACAGAGCTCGCCGGAGCGGCGGATGTCGGAATCTGACCGCGTCCGAGCGCGGGCATAGCACTGTTCTCACTCATCGTGGCCCACTTCGGTAACTCGGTGCTTATGGGCCCAGCCAGTCTGTCACTCTGTCCGTGTCGCCTGAGGCCTATTCGTCCGAACTGCTCAGGAGCCGCACAGTGGGGGCCATTCCAATGCAACGGGAGACTGCTTTTCGTGCTTCCGCCCAGCCCGCGGCCCGCCCCGGGCCACCACCCGTGGTCCGCACGTCCCTGCCCGGAAACCCGCTCGCGCCCGCCGCGGCACGCCGGTTCGTGCGGGCGGCGCTCGCCGACTGGACGGAGCTCGGCGCGCCCGCCGCGGCCGGCATCACCGACCGGCTCGCCGACGACTCGGTGCTGCTGGTCAGCGAGTTGGTGACGAACGCGGTGGTGCACGCGGGCACGGCGGTCGAGGTGCTGTGCCGGTTCGACGAGGGACCGCCGGGCGAGAGCGCCGAGGTCCTGGTCATCGAGGTGTCCGACCACCACCCGGCGCGCGCCGTCCGCAGCGAGCCCCGCACCCCGCAGCCCGACACCCCGGAGTACGGCCGCGGCCTGCAACTCGTCGCCACGCTCTCCGAGTCCTGGGGCATCACCTACCGCTCCGGCACCAAGACGGTGTGGGCGCGGCTGCCCGTCGAAGGGCTCCCCGCCGTACAGGAGATAGAGACGTACGCGGGCGAACAGGCCCTGCAGCGCGGGCTGCGCGCCGCGGAGATACTGGCGCCGCTGCCCAAGAGAACCACCCACGACACGGAGTGGATCAACCGGGGCGCGCTCACGTTCCTCGCCGAGGCCTCCGATCTGCTCGCCGGGCAGTTCGACGAGAACCTGGTCGCGGCGCTCGCCGGTCAGTTGCTCGTGCCACGGCTCGCGGACTGGTGCGCGGTGTGGCTGGACGACGAGGCGGAGGGCCCCGGGCGCGCCGTCGACGGACGCGCGCCCGGCACGCGCCTCGCGCGCGTGTGGCACACCAGTGAACAGCGGATAGAAGAGCTGCGGCGGCTCCTGGAGAAGGAGCCGCCGCGGCTGACGGAAGCGGCGGGATCGGGCGCGGTGGCGGTGCCGTGGCCCGGGGAGGCGCTCGGCGGCGGCGAGTCGGCGGGCGCGGCCCTCGCCTACCGCCTGGTGGCGGGCGGGCGGCAGCTCGGCACGCTGGTGATCGGCCGGGCGGGCCTGGTGCGCTTCCCCGACGAGGCCACGGGTCTCGTCGAGGACTTCAGTCGCCGGGTCGCCCTCGCGATCAGCGCGGCCCGGCGCTATCAGCGCCAGGCCACCATCAGTCAGGTCCTGCAGCGCGGGCTGCTGCCGAGCGCCGTCGCGGAGATCCCCGGCGTGGAGAGCTGCGTGGTGTACGAGCCGCGGGAGCAGGGCGGTCCCGGCGGCGACTTCTACGACGTGTTCCCCGCCGGACAGGGGCGCTGGTGCTTCGCGCTCGGCGACGTCCAGGGCAAGGGGCCCGAGGCGGCCGTCGTCATCGGGCTCGCCCGGCCCTGGCTGCGGCTGCTCGCCCGCGAGGGATACCAGGTCGCGGAGGTCCTCGACCGCCTCAACCAGCTCCTCCTCGACGACGCGACGGAGGCCGCCGACGCGGCCGCGGCCGTCCTCGCCGTCGCCGGCGGCCAGGACGAACCGACCGACGGTCCCACCTCCCGCTTCCTCTCCCTCCTCTACGGCGAGCTCGTTCCGTACGAGGGCGGGGTGCGGTGCACCGTGGCGTGCGCGGGGCATCCGCTGCCGCTGCTGCTCGGGGGTGACGGGCAGGTGCGGGCTGTTGCGGCGCCGCAGATGCTGCTCGGGGTCGTCGACGACGAGACGTACACGAGCGTGAGCTTCGATCTCCTTCCCGGGGACACGCTGCTGTGCGTCACGGACGGGGTGACGGAGCGGCGGTCCGGGCGGCATCTCTTCGACGACGGGGACGGGCTTGCCCACGCGCTGGCCGGCTGCGCGGGGCTCGACGCCGGTCTCGTCGCCGAACGCATCCGCCGCCTGGTCCACGAATTCTCCCAGCGGCCGCCGGACGACGATTTGGCTTTGCTGGTGTTGCAGGCCAGGTGAGGGGCCCTGCCGGGGGGCTCCCCTGAACGGCCTCGTCCTCAAACGCCGGACGGGCTGAGGGGGCTGGGGTGGAGTGGGTGTCCTGGGTGGGTGGGAGGATCCCCCGCAGGTCGGCCTGCGGCCTCGTCCTCAATCGCCGGACGGGCTATAGCTTCGCGGCGCGGGCCAAAGCTTCGCGGTGCGGGCTGAGGCTTCGTCGCGCGGGCTGTTCCGGCAGGTAGTAAGGGCGGGTGGGTGGGGAAAAGCCCGTCCGGCGATTGAGGACGAGCTCGGCGCAGCCGGCGATCGGCGGGGACCACGGACGCGTACGGGACAATGGCAGGTATGCCTTCCGCACTGCCCGATGGTGAGCCCATGCCCGAGGACGGGGCGCTGCCCGCGTCCGCCCTGGTCGGAGCGGGTGAGCGACCGCTCGGGTGCTATCTGCACGTGCCGTACTGCGCGACCCGCTGCGGCTACTGCGACTTCAATACGTACACCGCCACCGAGCTGCGCGGCACCGGCGGCGTCCTCGCCTCCCGCGACAACTACGCCGACACCCTCGTCGACGAGGTCCGCCTCGCGCGGAAGGTCCTCGGCGACGACCCCCGCCCGGTGCGGACCGTGTTCGTCGGCGGCGGTACGCCCACGCTGCTCGCCGCCGACGATCTCGTACGCATGCTGGGAGCCGTCCGCGACGAGTTCGGGCTCGCGGACGACGCGGAGATCACGACGGAGGCGAACCCGGAGTCGGTCGGCCCCGCCTATCTGAGCGCGCTGCGCGAGGGCGGCTTCAACCGGATCTCCTTCGGCATGCAGAGCGCCAAGCAGCACGTCCTGAAGATCCTCGACCGTACGCATACGCCGGGGCGGCCCGAGGCGTGCGTCGCGGAGGCGCGCGCGGCGGGCTTCGAGCACGTCAACCTCGACCTGATCTACGGCACCCCTGGGGAGACGGACGACGACTGGCGGGCCTCGCTGGACGCGGCGATCGGGGCGGGGCCCGACCACGTGTCGGCGTACGCGCTGATCGTCGAGGAGGGGACGCAGCTCGCGCGGCGGATTCGGCGCGGGGAGGTCCCGATGACCGACGACGACGTGCACGCGGACCGGTATCTGATCGCCGAGGAGCGGCTCTCCGCCGCGGGGTTCCAGTGGTACGAGGTGTCGAACTGGGCCACGTCCGAGGCGGGGCGGTGTCTGCACAACGAGTTGTACTGGCGGGGCGCCGACTGGTGGGGGGCCGGGCCGGGGGCCCACAGCCATGTGGGGGGTGTGCGGTGGTGGAACGTCAAGCATCCCGGTGCGTACGCGGCCGCACTCGCGGGTGGGAGGTCGCCCGGGGCCGGGCGGGAGGTTCTCGCCGATGAGGATCGGCGGGTCGAGCGGGTGCTGCTTGAGCTGCGGCTTCGGGAGGGGTGCCCGTTGGTCCTCCTGAAGGAGGCCGGTCTTGCCGCGGCGCGGCGGGCGCTGGCTGATGGGCTGCTTGAGGCTGCGCCCTATGCGGCGGGGCGGGCCGTGCTGACCCTGCGGGGGCGGTTGCTGGCCGACGCGGTTGTCCGGGACCTGGTGGACTAGGCGGCCGCCGAGCTTCCGTTGGCCGGGTTGCCGCACGTCGTCACGGCACCGTCGGCCTGGGCTGCCTTGAGGGTCGGGAGCCGCCCTGCGGCACGACTGCCCACAGCGCGGAGCAGCGGGCGGGGCAGCTGCCGACAGCGGGGAGCGGCGGAACGGGGCGGCTGCTCGCAGCAGGGAGCGGGACAGTTTTAGCCCCTCCGGCGTTTGAGGAGCGGGGTCTGGGGCGGAGCCCCAGTTACGGGAAGGGGCGGGACTGGGGAGCCCCCGGCAGGGCCCGCCCACAACGGTCGGCAGGGCCCCGCTATGGGGCTGTTACGAAGTCGATCAGCTCCTCTACTCGGCCCAGTAGGGCCGGCTCCAGGTCCTTGTAGGTGCGTACCGAGCCCAGGATGTGTTGCCAGGCTGCGCCTGTGTTGGGGGGCCAGCCCAGGGCTTGGCAGATGCCGGTTTTCCAGTCCTGGCCGTGGGGGACGCGGGGCCAGGCGCGGATGCCGAGTGAGGAGGGCTTCACGGCCTCCCAGATGTCGATGTAGGGGTGGCCGACGACGAGGGCGTGGTCGCTGCTGACGGCCGCGGCGATGCGGGACTCCTTCGTGCCGGGCACGAGGTGGTCCACGAGGACGCCGAGGCGCGCGTCGGGGCCGGGGGCGAATTCGTCGACGATGGCGGGCAGGTCGTCGATGCCTTCCAGGTACTCGACGACGACGCCCTCGATGCGCAGGTCGTCGCCCCAGACCTTCTCGACCAGCTCGGCGTCGTGCCGGCCCTCCACATAGATGCGCCCCGCACGGGCCACCCGCGCCCGCGCCCCGGGAACGGCGATCGAACCGGAGGCGGTGCGCGCGGGCCTGCGCGGCGCGGCGGCGGCCGTCGGACGGACCAGGGTGACGACCCGGCCCTCGAGGAGGAACCCGCGCGGAGCCATCGGGAACACGCGGTGCTTGCCGAAGCGGTCCTCCAGGGTGACCGTCGGCCCCTCGGCCGTCTTCTCGCAGCGGATCACCGCACCGCAGAAGCCCGTCCCGACCTCCTCCACGACCAGGTCGGCCTCGGCGGGCACTTCGGGGACGGGAGCCGGCTTCTTCCAGGGCGGCGTCAGGTCCGGGTTGTAGCTGCGCATGGGCCAGACGTTATGGCATGCCGTCGGGCGACGCCGAATGGCAGGGCGGTCAGGACGGCACGGCGGTCAGGCCACGCCGAACCGCCGGGCCAGCTCGTCGCGTTGGGCGCGGACGAACGCGGCGTCGACGACGGCCCCGTGCCCGGGCACGTACACCGCGTCCGCGCCGCCCAGATCGAGCAGCCGGTCGAGCGCGGCGGGCCAGTGCCGGGGCGCCGCGTCGGGCCCGGCCTGCGGCTCGCCGGACTCCTCGACCAGGTCGCCGCAGAAGACGATCTCGGGCTCGCTCGGGCCGCCGGGCACGAGGACGGCCAGGTCGTGGCCGGTGTGCCCGGGGCCGACGTTGGCGAGCAGCACCCGCACCCCGCCGCCCAGGTCCAGCGTCCACTCCCCGCACACCAGGTGGCGGGGGCGGACGAGCAGGTCGGCGGCCTCGGCCGCGGCGGCCGGGTCGAGGCCGTGGGCGACGGCGTCGGCGGCGAGGGCGTCGCGCCCCACGTCAAGCACGGTGTCGATGCCGACGGCCCCGAACACCTCGACGCCCGCGAACGCCGCCGCCCCGAGGACGTGGTCGAAGTGGGGGTGGGTGAGCACGAGATGGGTGACGCGACGGCCGCCGCCGAGCAGCGCCCGGGCCTCGGCGCGCAGCCGGGAACCCTCGCGCAGGCCGGACCCGGCCTCGACCATGAGGGCGGCGTCGTCGCCGACGACGAGCCCGGCCGTGCAGTCCCACACGGGCAGCCGGCACCGGCCCACGCGCGCGGTGAGCCGTTCCCAGCCCGCCTCCTCCCAGGCCGGGGCCGCGACGGGGGCCGGCGTGCTCGTGTCCATGGGGTGACGCTAGCGCCGACGGGGCGGGGCGGCAGTACGGCCCCCGGCATCGGCGGACGTACGGCCCCGGGCATCGGCGGCAGCCCCGGGCACCGGCGGCAGCGCACCCTCCGGGACGATGCCGCACGTCGTCGGCGGCCACGTCGGTGGCCACCCGTCGGCATGACAAAGGGGTCGGCCCTTGCCGGGCCTGTACCCACCGGCCGTACACTGATTCGTTGAAGGCTGGCACTCGCCGCGGGTGAGTGCCAGGGTGAGGGGCCACCGCGGGGGGCTCAGGGCGAGGGACAAGGGCTGGAGGTGTGCGCGATGCTCAGTGAACGCAGGCTCGAGGTGCTGCGCGCCATCGTCCACGACTATGTCGGCACGGAGGAGCCCGTCGGCTCCAAGGCGCTCACCGAGCGCCACCACCTCGGTGTCTCGCCGGCCACAGTCCGCAACGACATGGCGGCGCTGGAGGAGGAAGGGTTCATCGCCCAGCCGCACACCAGCGCCGGGCGCATCCCCACCGACAAGGGGTATCGCCTGTTCGTCGACAAGCTCGCGGGCGTCAAGCCGATGACCGCGCCGGAGCGCCGCGCGATCCAGAATTTCCTGGACGGCGCGGTGGACTTGGACGACGTGGTCGGGCGGACGGTGCGGCTGCTCGCGCAGCTCACCAGGCAGGTCGCGGTGGTGCAGTATCCGTCGCTGACCCGCTCGACGGTGCGGCACGTGGAACTGCTCTCGCTGGCTCCGGCCCGCCTGATGCTGGTCCTGATCACCGACACCGGCCGGGTCGAGCAGCGCATGATCGACTGCCCGGCGCCGTTCGGCGAGACATCCCTTGCGGATCTGCGGGCGCGGCTCAACAGCCGGGTCGCGGGCCGTCGGTTCTCGGACGTGCCGCAGCTCGTGCAGGACCTCACCGAGTCCTTCGACAAGGACGACCAGGCCACGGTGGCCACGGTCCTCTCCACCCTCCTCGAAACGCTCGTGGAGGAGACCGAGGAGCGGCTGATGATCGGCGGCACCGCCAATCTCACCCGCTTCGGACATGACTTTCCCCTCACGATCAGGCCCGTCCTCGAGGCACTCGAGGAACAGGTCGTCCTCCTCAAGTTGCTTGGTGAGGCGACGGATTCGGGTATGACCGTAAAGATCGGCCACGAGAACGCCCACGAGGGACTCAGCTCCACGTCGGTGGTCTCGGTCGGCTACGGTTCGGGGAGCGAGGCAGTCGCCAAGCTCGGCGTGGTCGGACCGACCCGCATGGACTATCCGGGAACGATGGGAGCAGTACGCGCAGTGGCACGTTACGTCGGACAGATCCTGGCGGAGTCGTAAGTGGCCACGGACTATTACGCCGTACTCGGCGTGCGCCGCGACGCTTCCCAGGACGACATCAAGAAGGCCTTCCGGCGGCTCGCGCGCGAGCTGCATCCGGACGTCAACCCTGATCCGAAGACGCAAGAGCGCTTCAAGGAGATCAACGCCGCGTACGAGGTGTTGTCGGACCCGCAGAAGAAGCAGGTCTACGACCTCGGCGGCGACCCGCTGTCCCAGGCCGGCGCCGGTGGTGGCGCGGGCGGCTTCGGAGCGGGTGGCTTCGGCAACTTCTCCGACATCATGGACGCGTTCTTCGGTACGGCGTCGCAGCGCGGGCCGCGCTCGCGCACCCGGCGCGGCCAGGACGCCATGATCCGCCTGGAGATCGACCTCGAAGAGGCGGCCTTCGGCACCACGAAGGACATCCAGGTCGACACCGCCGTCGTCTGTACGACGTGCTCCGGTGAGGGCGCCGCGCCCGGGACCTCCGCGCAGACCTGTGACATGTGTCGCGGCCGCGGTGAGGTCTCGCAGGTCACGCGGTCCTTCCTGGGCCAGGTCATGACGTCCCGGCCCTGCCCGCAGTGCCAGGGCTTCGGCACCGTGGTGCCCACGCCGTGCCCCGAGTGCGCGGGCGACGGCCGGATCCGGTCGCGGCGCACGCTCACCGTGAAGATCCCGGCCGGTGTCGACAACGGCACCCGGATCCAGCTCGCGGGCGAGGGCGAGGTCGGGCCCGGTGGCGGTCCTGCCGGTGACTTGTACGTGGAGATCCATGAGTTGCCGCATGCCGTGTTCCAGCGGCGCGGGGACGATCTGCACTGCACGGTCACCCTGCCGATGACGGCGGCGGCGCTCGGTACGAAGGTGCCGTTGGAGACGCTGGACGGCATGGAGGAGGTCGACATCCGGCCCGGTACGCAGTCGGGGCAGTCGATCCCGTTGCACGGGCGGGGCGTCACGCACCTGCGGGGTGGCGGCCGCGGTGACCTCATCGTGCACGTGGAGGTCCTCACGCCGTCCAAGCTGGACCCCGAGCAGGAGCGGCTGCTTCGTGAGCTCGCCAAGGCGCGCGGCGAGGAGCGCCCTACCGGGCAGTTTCAGCCGGGGCAGCAGGGACTGTTCTCCCGCCTGAAGGACGCGTTCAACGGGCGCTAGCGCCTTGAGCGGCCCGGGGTGAGCGTGGTCTTCATGCTTGCCCCGGGCCGACTTGCGTGGTCACCCCGCGCGGTGACGGCCCCCGGGGCTTGTCCGGGTCACCGCCGCCCTAACGCCCGCGTCGGCCTGGGCTGTGCCCACCCGTGCCGCCCCTGGCGGCCCAGCTGCCCACAGCGGGGACGGGGACCGGGCGGTTGCCCTTGGCCGGTGTGCCCACAGCGGGTAGCCGCCGGACGGCCCTTCCCGGCACCGGCACCCCGGCATGGCGGGGTGGCAGGGCGGCGGTGCCACACTTCCGGCCCGAAGCCCTCGGTGTGCTGGAAACGGGTGGGCGGGTGGGAAAGGATCCGCCGCGAAGCGGCGGGACAGGGAAGCCCCCCACGGCGGGAAAGCCGAAGGACCCCGCACAAGGCGCCCCCGCCAGACGTGGCACGATGCCGGTATGTCCTCCGCGCTCACCGACCTCTGTCGTTATCCGATCGTGCAGGCCCCGATGGCGGGCGGGGCCTCGACCCCGCAGCTCGTGGCCGCCGTCTGCGAGGCGGGCGGGCTCGGGTCCCTGGCGGCGGGGTACAAGACCGCCGACGGGATGTATCAAGAGATCAAGCAGGTCAGGGGACTGACGGCGCGCCCCTTCGGGGTGAATCTCTTCATGCCGCAGCCCGAGTACGCCGACCCGGCGGCCGTGGAGGTCTACCGGAACCAGCTCGCCGGCGAGGCCACCTGGTACGAGACGCAGCTCGGCGACACCGACGGCAAGCGCGACGACGGCTACGACGCCAAGCTGGCGATCCTGCTCGACGACCCGGTGCCGCTGGTGTCGTTCACGTTCGGCTGCCCCACCCGGGAGGTCGTCCAGGCCTTCGACCGGGTCGGCACCCGCACGGTCGTCACCGTGACCACGCCGGAGGAGGCCCGGGCGGCCCAGCGGGCGGGCGCCGACGCCGTCTGCGTACAGGGCATCGAGGCGGGCGGCCACCAGGGCACGCACCGGGACAACCCGGAGGCGGACGGCTCGGGGATCGGCCTGCTCAGCCTGGTCGCGCAGGTCCGCGAGACCGTGCGGCTGCCCGTGATCGCGGCGGGCGGCCTGATGCGCGGCGCCCAGATCGCCGCGGTCCTCGCCGCGGGCGCGGACCTCGCGCAGCTCGGCACCGCGTTCCTGGTCACCCCGGAGTCCGGCGCGCAGCCGCTGCACAAGCAGGCCATGACGAACCCGCTGTTCGGCCACACGGAGCTGACCCGGGCCTTCTCAGGTCGCCCCGCCCGCGGCCTGGTCAACCGCTTCATGCGCGAGCACGGCCCGTACGCCCCGGCGGCGTACCCCCAGATCCACTACCTGACCGCGGGCCTGCGCAAGGCCGCCGCCAAGGCCGGTGACCCGCAGGCGATGGCGCTGTGGGCCGGGCAGGGCCACCGCCTTGCGCGGGCGCTGCCGGCCGGGGAGCTGGTGGAGGTCCTGGTGGCCGAACTCGAAGAGGCGAAGGCGGCGTTCGCGGCGCGGGGTGCGGTGTGACGGCGCCGGTCTTCGTCGTGGCGGAAGAGGACTTCCGGGGCGTGGCCGCCGGGAGCCGTTTCGTACTCGACGGGCCCGAGGGGCGGCACGCCGTGTCGGTGAAGCGGCTGCGCGCGGGCGAGGACGTCGTCCTCACCGACGGCGCCGGACGCTGGGCGGGCGCCGTCGTCGCGGCCACCGAGGGCAAGGACCGCCTGGTCGTGTCCCTCGACGACGGCGGCGTACGCGAGGAGGCCGAGGCGACGCCCCGGATCACCGTCGTGCAGGCGCTGCCCAAGGGCGACCGCGGCGAGCTGGCCGTGGAGACCATGACGGAGACCGGCGTGGACGCGGTCGTGCCGTGGGCCGCCGCGCGCTGCATCACGCAGTGGAAGGGCGAGCGCGGCCAGAAGGCGCTCTCCAAGTGGCGGGCGACGGCACGCGAGGCGGGCAAGCAGTCCCGCCGGGTGCGCTTTCCGGAGGTCGCCGAGCTCGCGACGACGAAGCAGGTGGCGACGCTCCTGTCCGGCGCCGACTTCGCCGCCGTCCTGCACGAGGAGGGCAGCGAGCCGCTGGCCACCGCCGAACTGCCCGCCGCCGGGCACATCGTGCTTGTCGTCGGGCCGGAGGGCGGCGTGTCCCCGGACGAGCTGGCGGCGTTCGCGCAGGCGGGTGCCAAGCCGTACCGGCTCGGGCGTAGCGTGTTGCGTACGTCGACCGCGGGCACCGCGGCGGCGGCCCTGCTCCTCGGCCGGACGGGACGCTGGTCCTGACCGGCCGCGCCCAGGTCCGGCCGACACATCGAAACCCCCGGCCGACGGCACGTCCCGAACGTCCCGAACGTCCCGAAAGGCAACTCCCGTGGAACTCGCCCAGGTCCGCCTGCTCGTCACGGACTTCCCCGCCTGCTACCGCTTCTACGCCGACGTGCTCGGCCTGAAGCCCCAGTCGGGCGCGGCGAACGGACCGTACGAGAAGTTCAGCCCCACCGCCGGCTCCGCGGGCATCGCGCTGCAGGACCGGGCGATGATGGCCGAACTCCTCGGTGAGCTGGCCGAGTCGGCGACGGGACACCGCTCCCTGGTGGTGCTGCGGGTCGACGACCTGGACGCGTACTGCGCGCGGATCGCCGAGCGCGGCGCGGAGCTCGTGCACGGTCCCGCGCCGATGACGGACCGGATGCGGGTCGCCCATCTCAAGGACCCCGAGGGCAACTTGGTGGAGCTCCAGGAGTGGCTGCTGCTGCGCACGGACCGCGCCTGACCCCTGATGCCGTCCCGTCGCACCGGACGGACGACTGGACAAATGGCCACAAGCGGTCTACCGCCGGGCCGCCCGCAGTGGCACGCTGCCGCTCATGGGGGCGTTGAGGCGGATTCCGCGCATACGGCGGGCGCGTCACGTACTCGTCGCCGTGACGGCCACGGCGGCGGCCGGTCTCGGCCTGGCCGCCTGTGACCCCGTCGAGGGCAACATGAGTACGTCCGCGGTCGCGATCACCACCGACAAGATGGGCACCCGCGAGCTGGAGCGGCAGCACGCCGAGGTGGACTGGCTGACCTGCACGGCTTCGTACATCGGCAAGGGCAAGAAGGTCTCCGAGTCCGACGAGCCGCGGGACGCCGAGGTCGACTGCCGGGGCCAGACCGACGACGACAAGGACATCACCATCAAGGGCCGGGTCACGGACGTGACCAACGGGGCCTGCGTACGCGGCAATCTGACCGCCGAGATCGGGCGGGAGGAGTGGTTCCGCGTCGACGTCCTGGGCAATTGCGACAGCACGCCCGACGACGGCAACGGCAATGACGACGCCAACGGCAACGACGGGAACGACGGCGACCAAGGGCACGACGGCAACAACGGCAACGGCTGCCACGACAAGCCCGATCCCTGCCCCGCTGCCACCGTCACCGTGACCGAACGGCCAGGCGAGGAACAGGGCAAGTGATCCAAAACGCCCCCGCCCCGCGCGGCGCCTGCTTAGGCTGACCGTGTGACACAGCCTGCCTACCTCCGGTTTCCGCACGTACGCGGCGAGTTGATCGCCTTCACCGCCGAGGACGACGTCTGGGTCGCCCCGCTCGACGGCGGCCGCGCCTGGCGGGTCAGCGCCGACAACGTACCCGTGACCCAGCCACGGATCTCCCCGGACGGCACGACCGTCGCCTGGACGTCCACGCGCGACGGCGCCCCCGAGGCGCACATAGCGCCCGTGTCCGGTGGCCCCTCCAAGCGCCTGACGTACTGGGGCAGTTGGAAGACGTCCGTGCGCGGCTGGACGCCCGACGGGCGGGTCCTCGCGATCAGTACGCACGGCGAGGCGTCGCTGCGCCGCACCCGGCCGCGCGCGGTGCCGCTGGACGGCGGGCCGGACGAGGTGCTGCCGTACGGCCTCGTCGGGGATGTCGCGTACGGGCCGGGGGAGCAGGTGCTGCTGCTGTCCGCGCCGATGGGGCGCGAGGCCGCCTGGTGGAAGCGGTACCGGGGCGGCACGGCGGGCAAACTGTGGATCCGGCGCCCCGCCGAAGAAGCCGAAGAAGCCGCAGCTGCCGAGGCCGCCGAGAACGGCTTCGTACGCGTCCACGAGGACCTCGACGGCAACATCGAGTACCCCCTGTGGGTCGGCGACCGCATCGCCTTCCTCAGCGACCACGAGGGCGTCGGCGCCGTCTACTCGTCGCTTCCCGACGGCGGCGACCTGCGCCGCCACACGCCGATCGACGGCTTCTACGCCCGGCACGCCGCCACCGACGGCACCCGCGTGACGTACACCTCCGCGGGCGAACTCTGGCTCCTGGACGACCTGGTGGGCGCCGAGCCGCGCCGCCTGGACATCCCGCTCGGCGGGCAGCGCACCGACCTGCAGCCGCACCCGGTGAGCGCCGCCCGCTGGTTCGGGGCCGCCGCGCCCGACCACACCGGGCGGGGCAGCGCGGTCGCCGTGCGCGGCGCCGTGCACTGGGTCACGCACCGCGAGGGGCCCGCCCGCGCGCTCGCCGCCGAACCGGGGGTGCGGGCGCGGCTGCCGCGCACGTTCCGGGTGGACGGCGAGGAGCACGTGGTGTGGGTGACGGACGCGGAGGGCGACGACGCCCTGGAGTTCGCGCCCGCCACGGGTCTCGCGCCGGGAGCGACGCCGCGCCGGCTCGCGGCCGGCCAGCTCGGCCGGGTCCTCGCGCTCGCCATGGCGCCCGACGGCAGCCGGGCGGCGGTGGCCGCGCACGACGGCCGGGTGCTCTTCGTGGAGCGTGAGAGCGGCGAGGTGCGCGAGGTGGACCGCGCCGAGCACGGCGAGGCCACCGGGCTCGTCTTCTCGCCCGACTCGGCGTGGCTCGCCTGGTCGCACCCCGGGCCGCGCCCGCTGCGCCACCTCAAGCTCGCCAACACCGCCGACCTGTCGGTGTCGGAGGCGACCCGGCTCAGATTCCGGGACTACAGCCCGGCGTTCACGCTCGACGGCAAGCACCTGGCGTTCCTGTCCGCGCGGGCCTTCGACCCCGTCTACGACGACCACGTCTTCGACCTCGCGTTCGTCGGCGGCGCGCGGCCGCACCTGATCACGCTCGCGGCCACCACGCCCTCGCCGTTCGGGCCGCAGCGGCACGGGCGGCCCTTCGAGGCGTCGGAGGGGCCGCACGCGGAGACGCCCGACAGCGAGGGCACGCCCGCCACCCGCGTCGACCTCGACGGGCTCGCCGAGCGTGTCGTGCCGTTCCCCGTGGAGGCCGCGCGGTACTCCACGCTGCGGGCCGCCAAGGACGGGCTGCTGTGGCTGCGCCATCCGGTGCGCGGCGTGCTCGGCGCCTCGCGGGCGACGCCGACGGACCCGGACCCCAGCTCCGAGCTGGAGCGCTACGACCTCGCGCAGCACCGCGTGGAGGAACTCGCGGGCGACGCCGACCACTTCGCGGTCACCGGCGACGGCAAGCGGGTGCTGCTGTGGGCCGACGGCAAGCTGAAGGTGGTGCCGAGCGACCGGCGGGCGTCCGCCGACGAGGACAGCGACACGAACATCACCGTCGATCTCGGCCGCGTACGTCAGTACGTCGACCCGGCCGCCGAGTGGCGGCAGATGTACGACGAGGCGGGCCGCCTCATGCGGGACAACTTCTGGCGGCCCGACATGGGCGGCGTCGACTGGGACGGCGTCCTGGAGCGCTACCGCCCGGTGCTCGCCCGCGTCGCCACCCACGACGACCTCGTGGACCTGCTGTGGGAGGTGCAGGGCGAACTCGGCACCTCGCACGCCTATGTGTTCCCGCGCGGCGGGTGGGGCGGGGCGGGGACCCGGCAGGGGCTGCTCGGCGCGGACCTCTCGCGCGGCGAGGACGGCACCTGGCGGGTCGACCGCGTGCTGCCGTCCGAGACGTCCGACCCGGCCGCGCGCTCGCCGCTGGCCGCGCCCGGCGTCGCCGTGCGGGCGGGAGACGCGATCCTCGCCGTGGGCGGGCGGGCCGTCGATCCGGTGACCGGGCCCGGGCCGCTGCTCGTGGGCACCGCGGGCAAGCCCGTGGAGCTGACCGTGTCGCCCGCGGGCGGGGGCGATCCCCGGCACGCCGTCGTCGTCCCCGTGGACGACGAGGAGCCGCTGCGCTACCACGCGTGGGTCGCCGACCGGCGGGCCTACGTCCACGAGCGCTCCGGCGGGCGGCTCGGCTATCTGCACGTGCCGGACATGCAGGCGCCCGGCTGGGCGCAGATCCACCGCGACCTGCGGATCGAAGTGGCCCGGGAGGGCCTGGTCGTGGACGTCAGGGAGAACCGCGGCGGGCACACCTCGCAGCTCGTCGTGGAGAAGCTGGCGCGCCGCATCGTCGGCTGGGATCTGCCGCGCGGCTCCGGGCCGCTCAGCTATCCCGGGGACGCGCCGCGTGGGCCCGTCGTCGCCGTCGCCAACGAGTTCTCCGGCTCCGACGGGGACATCGTGAACGCGGCGATCAAGGCGCTCGGCATCGGGCCCGTGGTCGGTACGCGTACGTGGGGCGGCGTCGTCGGCATAGACAGCCGGTACCACCTGGTCGACGGGACGCTGGTGACGCAGCCCAAGTACGCCTTCTGGATGGAGGGGTACGAGTGGGGCGTGGAGAACCACGGCGTCGACCCGGACGTCGAGGTCGTGGTCACGCCCGACGACTACGCGGCCGGGCGGGATCCGCAGCTCGACGCGGCTGTTCGGGTCGCGTTGGAGGCGTTGGGCACCTCGCCCGCGAAGGCTCCGCCCGTCGTTCCTGGTGGGCCTGTGGCGCCCTCGGCCTGACGGTGGCCCTCCGGCCCGGGGCGCCTGCCCTTGGGCCGGACCCGCCTGCCCCGTCGGCCTGGGGCCCCGGTCCGTTCCGCCGCTCCGCGGCGGTTCTCCCACCCGCCCACCCGTCTCGGTCGGACTCCGGGTCGCCGCCGCGGCCTTTGCCCGCCACCCACCCGTCGGCCCCGACTCTCCGTCGGCCGCGCCCCGGCCCGTTCCGCCGCTCCGCGGCGGTTCTCCCACCCGCCCACCCGTCTCGGTCGGACTCCGGGTCGCCCCCGCGGCTTCCGCCCGCCACCCACCCGTCGGCCCCGTCCCGCCCCTCCCGGATAGCATGCGACCGTAACCGACCAGTGACCCAGGAGGGTGCCCCATGGCGGGAGAACCGCAGGCCGATTGTCTGTTCTGCAAGATTGTCGCGGGGGAGGTGCCGGCGACCGTCGTGCGGGACACGGAGACGACGCTGGCCTTCCGTGACATCAACCCCCAGGCGCCGACGCACATTCTGGTGATCCCCAAGGTGCACCACCCGGACGCCGCCTCGCTCGCCGCCGCCGAGCCGCAGATCGCCGCCGACGTGCTGCGCGACGCCGGTGAGGTCGCCGCCGAGGAGAAGGCGGAGAGCTACCGCATCGTCTTCAACACCGGCTCCGGCGCCGGGCAGACCGTCTTCCACGCGCACGCCCACCTCCTGGGCGGCCGCGGCCTCCAGTGGCCCCCCGGCTAGCCGGGACAGCGCGCTTTGTCCGTACGTGAATTGGTGGTGCTCGGCACCGCGAGCCAGGTCCCGACCCGGCACCGCAACCACAACGGGTACGTCCTGCTCTGGGACGGCGAAGGCATCCTCTTCGACCCGGGCGAGGGCACGCAGCGGCAGATGCTGCGTGCCTCCGTCGCCGCGCACGACCTGAACCGCATCTGCGTCACCCACTTCCACGGCGACCACAGCCTGGGCCTCGCGGGCGTCATCCAGCGCATCAACCTGGACCGCGTGCCGCACCCCGTGACCGCCCACTACCCCGGCTCGGGCCAACGCTTCTTCGACCGGCTGCGGTACGCCACCGCGTACCGCGAGACCGTCGACCTGCTGCAGGCGCCGGTGACGGCCGACGGGGTCCTCGCGAGCACGCCGTCGTACCGCCTGGAGGCCGCGAAGCTCTCCCACCCCGTGGAGTCGTACGGCTACCGACTCGTCGAGCCCGACGGGCGGCGCATGCTGCCCGCGCTGCTCGCCGAACACGGCATCAAGGGGCCCGAGGTGGGCGTGCTCCAGCGCGGGGGCAGCCTCCGCGGGGTCACGCTCGACGAGGTCAGCGAGGTGCGGCGCGGGCAGCGCTTCGCCTTCGTGATGGACACCCGGCTGTGCGACGGCGTGCACGCCCTCGCCGAGGGCTGCGACCTGCTCGTCATCGAGTCGACCTTTCTGGATGAGGATCTTCGACTCGCGTCCGATCATGGGCACTTGACGGCCGGTCAGGCTGCTGGTGTGGCCCGGGACGCCGGTGTGCGTCACCTCGTCCTCACCCACTTCAGCCAGCGCTATCCCGACCCCGCCGTCTTCGAACAGCAGGCGCGGGCCGCCGGGTTCGAGGGCGAACTGACCGTCGCCCGTGATCTGCTGCGCGTACCGCTGCCGAAGCGCGCCACCTGAGCCCGGTCGGAAGCAGCAGCACCCCCTGAGTCACCGCTGGAAGCAGCAGCGTCACCACCTGAACCACCCCGGAAAGCCGAGAACCACCATGCCGCTCCCCAAGGCCGAACTCCACCTCCACATCGAGGGCACCCTCGAACCCGAACTCGCCTTCGCGCTCGCCGCCCGCAACGGCGTCCACCTCCCGTACGCCGACACCGAAGAGCTCCGCAAGGCCTACCTCTTCGAGGACCTCCAGTCCTTCCTCGACCTCTACTACGGCCTGATGGCCGTCCTGCGCACGGAGGCCGACTTCGAGGAGCTCGCCGACGCCTACCTCGCGCGCGCCGCCGAACAGGGCGTGCGGCACGCGGAGATCTTCTTCGACCCGCAGGCGCACCTCGCGCGCGGCATCGCGATGGGCACGGTCGTCGAAGGCCTCGGGCGCGCCCTGGACCGCAGCGAGGAGCGGCACGGCATCTCCACCCGCCTCATCATGTGCTTCCTGCGCGACGAGTCCGCGGAGTCGGCCCTGGCGACCCTGGAGGCGGCGAAGCCGTACCTGCACCGGATCACCGGCGTCGGCCTCGACTCCGCCGAAGTCGGCCACCCGCCCGCCAAGTTCGCCGCCGTGTACGAGGCCGCGGGCGCGCTCGGGCTGCGCAAGGTGGCGCACGCGGGGGAGGAGGGGCCCGCAGCGTACGTCCGCGAGGCGCTCGACGTGCTCGGGGTCGAGCGGATCGACCACGGGCTGCGGTGCATGGAGGACCCGGAGCTCGTGGAGCGGCTCGTGCGCGAGCGCGTGCCGCTGACGCTGTGCCCGCTGTCCAACGTGCGGCTGCGGGCCGTCGACATCCTGGAGGAGCACCCGCTGCCCCGGATGATGGCCGCCGGGCTGCTGTGCACCGTCAACTCCGACGACCCCGCGTACTTCGGCGGCTACGTCGGGGACACCTTCCACGCCGTCCACGAGGCCCTCGGCATCGGTCCCGAGGGGCTGCGCGAGCTGGCCAGGAACTCCTTCGAGGCGGCGTTCCTGGACGGCAGCGCGCAGGAGGAGGCGCTGCGGGAGCGGTATCTCGCGGAGGTCGCGGCGTACGAGTTCGAGTGACGGGCGGCCGGGAACGTGGGGCGGGGGCCTGCTCGCCCATGGCGGAGGCCTGTTCGCGCCATTGACGGACGCGCGTTCGCGTCCTTAGGCTCCGTTCCCATACATGGACGGCACGTGGACGTCACTCCGGTCGGAGGCACAGGGATGAGCACGGCAGCGCACACCATCACGGACGTCCGGCTCACCCCGGTCCTCGTCGCCGACCCGCCGCTGCTCAACACCCAGGGCCTCCACCAGCCGTACACGCCGCGCCTGATCGTCGAGGTGGAGACGGCCGACGGCACGACGGGTGTGGGGGAGACGTACGGGGACGCCAAGTATCTGGACCTGGCGCGGCCCCTCGCGGCCGCGCTGGTGGGCCGGGCGATATCCGACCTGAACGGGCTGTTCACACTCGCGGACAAAGTGTCCGTGGACGCGGCCCGCGTGGACACCGCCGTCGACGTCGGCGGACTGCGCGGCGTGCAGACGGCCGACAAGCTGCGCCTGTCCGTCGTGTCCGGCTTCGAGGTCGCGTGCCTGGACGCGCTCGGCAAGACGCTCGGCCTGCCGGTGCACGCACTGCTCGGCGGCAAGGTGCGCGACAGCGTCGAGTACAGCGCGTACCTCTTCTACAAGCACGCCGAGCACCCGCCGGGCATCGCGGGCGAGCCGGACGACTGGGGCGCGGCCCTCGACCCGGCCGGAGTGGTCGCGCAGGCCCGGCTCTTCGAGGAGCGGTACGGCTTCACGTCGTTCAAGCTGAAGGGCGGCGTCTTCCCGCCGGAGCAGGAGGTCGCTGCGGTACGTGCACTCGCCGCCGCCTTCCCCGGCCGCCCGCTGCGGCTCGACCCCAACGGCGCCTGGTCGGTGGAGACTTCGCTGAAGGTCGCGGCCGAACTCGGCGACGTACTGGAGTATCTGGAGGACCCGGCGCTCGGGACGCCCGCGATGGCCGAGGTCGCGGCGCGCACGGAGGTGCCGCTCGCGACGAACATGTGCGTGACGACGTTCGCGGAGATACCGGAGGCCTTCACCAAGGGGGCCGTGCAGGTGGTGCTCTCCGATCACCACTACTGGGGCGGGCTGCGCAACACGCGTGAACTGGCCGCGGTCTGCCGCACGTTCGGCGTCGCCGTCTCCATGCACTCCAACACCCACCTGGGCATCAGCCTCGCCGCGATGACGCACGTCGCGGCGACCGTGCCGGACCTCGGGCACGCCTGCGACTCCCACTACCCGTGGCAGTCCGAGGACGTGCTGACGAACCGGCTGCGGTTCGAGGGCGGGCACGTCGCCGTGAGCGACGCGCCGGGACTCGGCGTCGAGCTCGACCGCGACCGGCTCGACGCGCTGCACCGGCGCTGGCTCGACGAGGACTTCGCGCACCTGCGGGAGCGGGACGACGCGGCGGCGATGCGCCGCCTTGAACCGGAGTGGACAACTCCGCTCGTGCCTCGCTGGTAGCGACGGGTTCCTGTCGCAGGCCTGGGTTACGTTGCCTTCATGGCCGTACCACCTGGCGCACCACCGGACCCACTCGCCGCGGCTGCGGAGACCGTCGTCGATCCGCTGAAGTCGACCCGGCGCGCGGGCGATCCGCCCTGCGACGTCTATCTCACCGGGACCGTCTTCCTCGACATCATCTTCACCGGCCTCGACTCGGCGCCCGTGCGCGGCACCGAGTCGTGGGCGCGCGGCATGGGCTCGAGCCCCGGCGGCGTGGCCAACATGGCGACCGCCCTGGCCCGCCTCGGGCTGCGCACCTCGCTCGCCGCCGCCTTCGGGGACGACCACTACGGGGAGTACTGCTGGGACGCCCTGGAGCGCGGCGAGGGCATCGACCTCGCCTCGTCACGGACCGTGCCCGGCTGGCACTCGCCGGTGACGGTCTCCATGGCGTACGAGGGCGAGCGGACCATGGTCAGCCACGGGCACGAGCCGCCGCCCGACGCGGACTCGCCGGACGGCGGCGCCCCGAAGTGCCCGCCGCGGGCGCGTGCCGCCATCGCCTCGCTGGTGCCCGGGGCGGGCGCGCCGTGGATCGCGGCGGCCGCGCGGCGCGGGACGCGGATCTTCGCGGACGTGGGCTGGGACGACACCGGACGGTGGGACCTGGGCTCACTGCCCGACCTGAAGCACTGCGAGGCGTTCCTGCCGAACGCCGAGGAGGCCATGCGGTACACGGGCACGACGTGCCCCCGGGCCGCCGCGCACGCCCTCACCGAGCACGTGCCGGTCGCCGTGGTGACCCTCGGTGCCGAGGGGGCGTACGCGGTGGACGGGCGCAGCGGCGTGACGGCGTCCGTGCCCGCCATCGAGGTCGAGGCGCTCGACCCCACCGGGGCCGGGGACGTCTTCGTCGCGGGCTTCGTCACCGGCACGCTGGCCGGCTGGCCCCTCGACGACCGGCTCGCCTTCGCCGGCCTGACCGCCGCCCTCTCGGTGCAGGAATTCGGCGGATCGCTGTCGGCGCCCGGCTGGGAGGAGGTCGGCGCGTGGTGGCGGCGCGTCCGCGAAGTGGACCGGCAGGACCCGGTGGCCCTGCGCCGCTATGCCTTCCTGGAGGCCCTGCTGCCCGAACCGACCCGCACCTGGCCGCTGCGCCGCGCGGTCCCGACGATCGGCTTCCGCAGGTCGCTGTAGGGCCCACTCGCCCCCGTGCGGTTTCCTCCGGCCCTGGAAAAGGGCTTAGGCCTTGTCAGTGGACCGTCGTACGCTTGGCAGTGCAGAAGTCGCCTCACGGCGAGCACCTGACGAGGAGGGTTGAGCAGGCCACAGAGCCGGCCCATGACGCAGACACCGACGGCACAGACCCCGACAGCTCAGACCCCTGCGCAGAACCAGGCGAAGGCCCATTTCACAGTCCCGGCCAAGCACCCGATGGTGACGGTCCTGGGTTCCGGGGACGCCCTGCTGCGAGTGATCGAGAAGGCCTTCCCGGCGGCCGACATCCACGTCCGGGGCAACGAGATCAGCGCGGTCGGTGACGCCCACGAAGTCGCCCTCATCCAGCGCCTGTTCGACGAGATGATGCTGGTGCTCCGCACCGGACAGCCGATGACGGAGGACGCAGTGGAACGCTCGATCGCCATGCTCAGGGCGGACGACAGCGGCGAGGCCGACGGCCAGGAGACCCCCGCCGAGGTCCTGACGCAGAACATCCTCTCCTCCCGGGGCCGCACCATCCGCCCCAAGACCCTCAACCAGAAGCGGTACGTCGACGCGATCGACAAGCACACGATCGTGTTCGGCATCGGCCCCGCCGGCACCGGCAAGACGTATCTGGCGATGGCCAAGGCGGTCCAGGCCCTGCAGTCCAAGCAGGTCAACCGGATCATCCTGACCCGCCCCGCGGTGGAGGCGGGCGAGCGCCTCGGCTTCCTGCCCGGCACGCTCTACGAGAAGATCGACCCGTACCTGCGCCCGCTGTACGACGCGCTGCACGACATGCTCGACCCGGACTCGATCCCGCGCCTCATGGCCGCGGGCACCATCGAGGTCGCCCCGCTGGCGTACATGCGCGGCCGGACGCTGAACGACGCGTTCATCATCCTGGACGAGGCGCAGAACACGAACCCCGAGCAGATGAAGATGTTCCTCACCCGCCTCGGCTTCGACTCGAAGATCGTGATCACCGGCGACGTCACCCAGGTCGACCTGCCGAACGGCACGAAGTCCGGCCTCCGCCAGGTCCAGCACATCCTGGAGGGCGTCGACGACGTGCACTTCTCGCGGCTCACGTCGCACGATGTCGTCCGGCACAAGCTCGTCGGCCGTATCGTCGACGCGTACGAGAAGTACGACAACGAGAACGGCACGGAGAACGGCTCCCACCAGAGCCGCGGCCGGTCCAGAGGGAAGTAGCGGAACAGCACCATGTCGATCGACGTCAACAACGAATCCGGAACCGAGGTCGACGAGCAGGCGATCCTCGACATCGCCCGCTACGCCCTCGCGCGGATGCGGATCCACCCGCTCTCCGAGCTCTCGGTGATCGTCGTGGACGCCGGCGCCATGGAGCAGCTCCACATCCAGTGGATGGACCTGCCGGGCCCCACGGATGTCATGTCCTTCCCGATGGACGAGCTGCGCCCGCCCATGAAGGACGACGACGAGCCCCCGCAGGGCCTCCTCGGGGACATCGTGCTCTGCCCCGAGGTGGCGCTCAAGCAGGGCCAGGAAGCCCCGACGCAGCACTCCATGAACGAGGAGCTCCAGCTCCTGACCGTTCACGGAGTGCTGCACCTGCTCGGGTACGACCACGAGGAGCCGGACGAGAAGGCCGAGATGTTCGGCCTGCAGGCGGCCATCGTCGACGGCTGGCGCGCGGAGCAGGGCCTGACCGGCCCGTCCCCGGCGCCCACCGTCTCCTAGGCCCATGTCCGTCCAGCTCATCGCCGGCGCGGTCGCCCTGATCGTGGTGGCCTGGCTCGCCGCGTGCGCCGAGGCCGGCCTCGCCCGCGTCTCCAGCTTCCGGGCCGAGGAGGCGGTGCGCTCCGGGCGGCGCGGCAGCGCGAAGCTCGCGCAGGTCGCCGCCGACCCCGTCCGCTATCTGAACGTGGCGCTGCTCGTGCGGGTGGCGTGCGAGATGGCGGCCGCGGCTCTGGTGACGTACGCCTGCTTGAAGGCCATCGATGTGACGTGGGAGGCGCTCGCCGTCGCCATCGGCGTGATGGTGCTCGTCAGCTATGTCGCCGTCGGGGTGTCCCCGCGCACCATCGGCCGCCAGCACCCGCTGAACACGGCGACGGCCGCGGCGTACATCCTGCTGCCGCTGGCCCGCGTCATGGGCCCCATCCCGCCGCTGCTCATCCTCATCGGCAACGCGCTCACGCCCGGCAAGGGCTTCCGGCGCGGCCCGTTCGCGTCCGAGGCCGAACTGCGCGCGATGGTCGACCTCGCGGAGAAGGAATCCCTCATCGAGGACGAGGAGCGCCGCATGGTGCACTCCGTCTTCGAGCTCGGCGACACCCTCGTACGCGAAGTCATGGTCCCGCGCACCGACTTGGTCTCCATCGAACGCTTCAAGACCATCCGCCAGGCCCTGACGCTCGCCCTCCGCTCGGGTTTCTCCCGCATCCCCGTGACGGGCGAGAGCGACGACGACGTCGTCGGGATCGTGTACTTGAAGGACCTCGTCCGCAAGACGCACATCAACCGCGACTCCGAGAACGAGCTGGTGTCGACGGCGATGCGGCCCGCGACGTTCGTGCCGGACACGAAGAACGCGGGGGATCTGCTGCGGGAGATGCAGCAGGAGCGCAACCACGTCGCCGTCGTCATCGACGAGTACGGCGGCACGGCCGGCATCGTCACCATCGAGGACATCCTCGAGGAGATCGTCGGCGAGATCACCGACGAGTACGACCGTGAGCTGCCGCCCGTCGAGGAGCTGGAGGGCGGCTGCCACCGCGTCACCGCCCGCCTCGACATCGGCGACCTCGGCGAGCTGTACGGCCTCGAGGCCTACGACGACGAGGACGTCGAGACCGTCGGCGGGCTGCTCGCCAAGGCGCTCGGACGGGTGCCGATCGCCGGGGCCTCGGCGGTGGTCGACCTGCCCGACGGGCGGGCGCTGAAGCTCACCGCCGAGTCGGCGGCCGGGCGGCGCAACAAGATCGTGACGGTCCTCGTGGAGCCGGTGCTGCCGGGGGCCTCCGGCGGAGCGGGGGAAAGGGAACGGGACTTGCGATGATGCCCCAGGAACTGCGGGAGCTGTGCCTCTCCTTCAACGACGCGGCCGAGGAATTCCCCTTCGGGCCCGAGGCGTCGGTCTTCAAGGTGGCCGGGAAGATGTTCGCGCTGAGCCGGCTGGACGCCGAGCCGCTCACCGTGAACCTGAAGTGCGAGCCCGACATCGCCGTGCAGTTGCGGGCCGCGCACCCCGAGATCGTGCCGGGGTGGCACATGAACAAACGCCACTGGAACACCGTGACCGTCTCCGGCACCCTCCCCGACCACCAGATCCGCGAACTCGTCGAGGACTCCTACGACTTGGTGGTCGCGGGCTTGCCCCGAGCGGTACGCCTACGCTTGTCCCGCCCCTGAAGTTCCTGGCCGTAGGCCTTGTGCGGTGACCCCGTGTGTTTCCTGACCGTGGGCCTGGGCCGCCGTGACCGCCCGCCTTCGGCGGGCGGTTTTCCCCCACCCGCCCGCCCTTTCAGGGCGAGCGGATGGCTCCGGGTGCCCCAGGGGTGGCGGCGGCGGGCCAGGACGAGGTCCGCACTCGCGAGACGGCCGCACCGGCCGGGTGGGTGGGGGAACCCGTCCGCCGCGAAGCGGCGGTCAGAGCCTCCGGCGGAGGCCGACGGCCACCAATACCGCCGCGGCGAGGACGATTCCCGCGTCCAGGATGAGGACGGTACGCGTACCGGCAAGAACGTCCTCCGTCGTGGTGGCGAGGATGCCGAGCAGCGGGATGCCGATGGTGATGCCGACCTGCTGGGTGGACGTCACCAGGCCGGTGGCCAGCCCCTGTTCCGTGTCGGGGACGCCCGACGTGACAGTGACCCCGTACGAGACGATCGCACCGAGGTGGAACATGCTGGCCACCGAGACGGCGGCCGTTGCCAGCCACACCGACCAGGCCCCCTCGCCCACGGCGACCAGAGACGCCACGAACACGCCCTGCCCGAGCAGCGACCCGACCAGCGTGCGGCGCGGCCCGAAGCGGCCGATGACCTTCGGGGCGTACATGCCCGCGACGACCGACAGGACGCCCTGCACGCCGAAGACGAGACCGGTCTGGAAGGCGGAGAGACCGAGGACGTCCTGGAGGTAGAGGGTGAGGACGAAGACGACCGTCGACATCATCGAGAACGTGACCAGGCCGCCCAGGTTCCCCCACGCCACCGTGCGGCGCCGCAGCATCGGCAGCGACACCAGCGGAGCCGCGGCCCGCGACTCGACGTAGCCGAAGGCGAGGAGCAGGGCGATACCGGCGACGAGCGTGACGAGCACGTCGGCGCCGCCGAAGCCGCGCTCGGCGGCGGTGGACAGGGCGTAGATCAGGGCGAGCAGCCCGCCGGTGACGGTGACGGCGCCGGGGACGTCGAGCCGGGGACGGTCCGGGGTGCGGGACTCGGGCAGCAGGCCGGGGGCCAGGGGCAGCACGATCAGGGCGAAGAGCGTGAGCAGGCCCATGGTGGAGCGCCAGCCGAGGGTGTCGGTGAGGACACCGCCGAGCACCATGCCGACGGTGAAGCCGAGGGAGAGCAGCGTGCCGGAGATGCCGAGCGCGCGGTCCCGCTGCGGACCTTCGGGGAAGGTCGTGGTGAGCAGGGACATGCCGGTCGGTACGATCGCCGCCGCACCCACGCCCTGCAGCGCCCGCCCGGCGAGGAACGACGCCGGGTCCCAGGCGAGGGTGGCGAGCAGCGAGGCCGCCCCGAACAGCGCGAGCCCGGCGAGGAACAGCCTGCGCCGCCCGAAGAGGTCGCCGAAGCGGCCGAAGAGCAGCAGGAAGCCACCGGACGGCAGCGCGAAGGCGGTGACCGCCCACTGCAGCGCGGCATGGCTCATGCCGAGATCCGAACCGAGCACGGGCAGCGCCACGTTCAGTACGGAGAAGTCGAGCGCGACCATGAACTGCGCGGCGCAGAGGACGAAGAGGATGAGCCGGTCGCGGCGGGAGAGCCGGGGCGGCGGCCCGGCGGCAGCGGCGGCCTTCGCGGCGTCAGCGTGGGTCGGGGCCTCGGCGGCGGCCGGGGAGGAAGCGGCGGTCGGGGAGGGAGCGGAAGTGTCTATCGCCATGGTCGACAGCGTCCGTCGGCCGGAATAGCCGTGGGGAGCGGGAACTTATGCTGGTGGTGCGAACACCAGGTACGACGACCGCGTACGCATGAACCGCGTACGCATCGTGCGGACCGCGTACGGATGACAGGGGGAGCGGTGGCCGGCCAGGTCGAGGAGCGGGCCGACGGGGCGAAGGCGCGTCGCCGCAGCGAGCTGCGGGACTTCCTGATGAGCCGCCGGGCCCGGGTGAGCCCGGCGGAGGCGGGCCTTCCGGAGGGCGGCCGCCGCCGCACCCCGGGGCTGCGTCGCGAAGAGGTCGCGGTCCTCGCGGGCGTGGGGGCGTCCTGGTACCAGTGGCTGGAGCAGGGCCGGGACATCTCCGTGTCCCCGCAGGTCCTGGACGCCGTGGCCCGGGTCCTGAAGCTGTCCGGCACCGAGCGCCGCCACCTGTACATGCTCGCGGGACTCAACCCGCCCGTGCCGCGGGCCGAGGAGGGCACCGCGGACATGTGCGAGGGCCTGCGGCGGCTCATCGACACGTGGATGCCGTACCCGGCCCACATCATGGACCGCTACTACAACTGCGTCGTCTACAACGACGCGGCCGCGACGGTCCTCGGCATGCGCCCCGAGATCACCCAGAACTGCCTCCTCGACTTCTTCACCGACCCCATGTACCGCTCGCGCAGCATGAGTTGGGAGCAGAACGCGGAGACGCTCGTCGCGCAGCTCCGCGCGGCCTGCTCCGAGCACCCCGAGGACGAGGGCTTCCAGGAGCTGCTCGCCCGGCTGCACGACACGGGCGAGGAGTTCACCTTGCTGTGGGAGCGCCAGGACATCCGGCCCGCGGGCCAGGTCCACAAGGAGCTCGACCACCCGCTCGTGGGCATCCTGCACGTGGAGTCGACCTCCCTGAAGGTGCCCGCGCGGCCCGACCTGACCGTCGTGCTGCACACCCCGCTGCCGCTGGCCGACACCGCGGCGAAGCTGGCGTGGCTCGCGTCGCCGGAGGCGCGGCGCGGGGCGATGTACCGGGTGGCCGGGTGAGCGCCGGGCACGGCTCCTTATGCTCGTGCCATGACTGAGCGCACCGACCTCGCCGCCGAGGACCAGAAGATCGTCACCCTTGCCCGCTCGGCCCGCGCCCGCAACGGCGTGCCGGAGGGGGCGGCGGTGCGGGACGAGACGGGACGTACGTACGTCGCCGGGACGGTCGCCCTCGACTCGCTCCGGTTGTCCGCGCTGCGCACGGCCGTCGCGATGGCCGTGGCGTCCGGGGCGGAGTCGCTGGAGGCGGCGGCGGTCGTGTCCGCCGAGGAGGCGCTTCGCGCGGAGGATCTGGCGGCGGTGCGGGATCTCGGCGGGGCCGGTACACCGGTGTTCCTCGCGGGGGCGGACGGGGCGGTACGCCTGACGGCCGCGGCGGGCTGATCCCTCGCGGGGCGCCCCAGTCCCACCCCTTCCCGTAACCAGGGGGCTCCGCCCCCTGGACCCCCGTATCGCCGCTCCGCGGCTCGTCCTCAAACGCCGGACGGGCTAAAAGAGGTGCCGGTGCGGAGCCCCAGGAGAAGGGCGGGTGGGTGGGGGAAAGAGCCCGCCCGGCGTTTGAGGGCGAGGCGCGGAGCGCCGAAAAGCGGGGGCGAGGGGGCGCAGCCCTCACCCGGGACCACCGCCCAAGGCGCCCGCGCCCGAAAACATCGGGGACAATGGGCCCCATGAGCGTGCGTACCCAGTCACCCCAGCCCTCCGAGCAGGCCGTCCACCGCGCCGGTTTCGCCTGCTTCGTCGGCCGCCCCAACGCGGGCAAGTCCACCCTTACGAACGCTCTGGTCGGCAAGAAGGTGGCGATCACCTCGAACCGGCCGCAGACGACCCGGCACACCGTGCGCGGCATTGTGCACCGGCCCGACGCCCAGCTGATCCTGGTGGACACCCCGGGGCTCCACAAGCCGCGCACGCTGCTCGGCGAGCGGCTGAACGACGTCGTCCGGACCACCTGGGCCGAGGTCGACGTCATCGGGTTCTGCCTGCCCGCGAACGAGAAGCTCGGGCCCGGCGACCGGTTCATCGCCAAGGAGCTGGCGTCGATCAAGAAGACGCCGAAGGTCGCGATCGTCACGAAGACGGACCTCGTGGACGGCAAGACGCTCGCCGAGCAGCTCATCGCCGTCGACCAGCTCGGCAAGGAGCTGGGCTTCGAGTGGGCCGAGATCGTGCCCGTCTCGGCGGTCGGCGAGAAGCAGGTCGGCCTGCTCGCGGATCTGCTGGTGCCGCTCCTGCCGGAGGGGCCCGCGCTGTATCCCGAGGGTGACCTCACGGACGAGCCCGAGCAGGTCATGGTCGCGGAGCTGATCCGCGAGGCCGCGCTCGAAGGCGTACGGGACGAGCTTCCGCACTCCATCGCCGTGGTCGTCGAGGAGATGCTGCCCCGGGAGGACCGGCCCGCCGACAAGCCGCTGCTCGACATCCACGCCTTCGTCTACATCGAGCGGCCCAGCCAGAAGGGGATCATCATCGGTCCCAAGGGGAAGCGGCTCAAGGACGTCGGAATCAAGTCCCGCAAGCACATCGAGGCCCTCCTCGGCACGCCGGTCTACCTCGACCTCCACGTCAAGGTGGCCAAAGACTGGCAGCGGGACCCCCGCCAGCTCCGCAAGCTGGGCTTCTGAGCCTTCGCGGGGCGCCCCGGTCCCGCCCCTTCCCGCAACCGGGGGCTGCCGCCCCCTGGACCCCCGCTGATCGCCGCTTCGCGGCTCGTCCTCAATCGCCGGACGGGCTAAAACTCAGCCGCACCGGCGAAAGTTCTAGCCCCTCCGGCGTTTGAGGAGCGGGGGTCTGGGGGCGGAGCCCTCAGTTTCGGGAAGGGGCGGGACCGGGGCGCACCCGCGAGGCCCCCGCCTACTCCACCCCCCGAACCCTCCCCACCAACACCGCCCCCGCCAAGCCGACCCCCGCCGCCACCCCGTACAGCACCCGGTACCCGCCCAGATGCGTCACGATCGGCGCGGCCAGGGCGGGGGCCGCCACCTGGGGCAGGGAGTTGGCGATGTTGATGACGCCGAGGTCCTTGCCGCGGTCGCGGGCCGCGGGGAGGACGTCCGTCATCAGGGCGAAGTCCACGGACGTGAACACGCCGAAGCCGACGCCGAGCACCGCCGCCGCGACGATCGCCCCGGGCCAGGTCTGCCAGACGGAGAGCAGTGCCGTCGCCCCGGCCATGAGCACCCCGGACCCCAGCACGAACGGCTTCCTGCGGCCCACCCGGTCCGACCAGGCGCCACCCACGACCACCGTCGCGAGCAGGGTCAGGCCGTTCACGGCGGTCAGGATCAGTACGCCCTCCTCGGGATCCGGGTGGTCGAGGCGGTCCCGCAGGTAGTACAGGAGGTACAGCAGCACCAGGGAATTGCTGAGGTTGATCAGGAAGCGGGTCAGCCAGGCCCAGCCGAGGTCGGGGTGGCGGCGCGGGCTCAGCCAGAAGCCGGCCCAGAAGGCCCGCCGGTCCCAGGGCGGCCGGTCGGCCGGGTCGAGCCGCAGATCCCGGTGGCGTACGACGTACGGCAGGACGCCCACCAGCGTGAACACCGCGCACGCCGCGTACCCGCCCACCGTGCCGCCCGCCAGCGTCGCGAGCCCCGTCCCGCCCACCACGCCGAGCAGCTGCGCCGCCCCGAGCCAGCCGCCGACCGAGCCCCGCTGGAGCCGCGGCACCCGGTCCGGGACCGCCGCCGTGACCGCCGCGAACGCCGCGTTCAGGGTGAGCTGGACCAGGCACCAGCCCGCCGCCATCCACCACACCGAGTCCGCGGCGGACAGCAGCAGCAAGGATGCCGCGCCGCCCGTCGCGCCCGCCACTATCCACGGGCTGCGCCGCCCCCACCGCGCCGTCGTGCGGTCCGACACCGCGCCGAACAGCGGGTTCGCGACCACCGACACGACCGCGCCGACACCCGTCACCCACGCGAGCACCGTCTCCTTGGACGTGCCGGACGGTGCCAGGTCCTCGGCCTGCACGGCGAGCAGGATCTGCAGCGGCCCGTACCAGCCCACCCAGATCGCCCCGTTGGCGAGGGAGAGCGCCGAGATCCAGCCGCGGCCGACCCGCTCGGACGGCTCCGCGAGGGCGCCCGCGCCCGTAGCCCGCGGGACACCGCGGCTCACCCCCGGGCCGCCCGCAGCTCCTTGCGCAGCCACTCGTACGACGCCTTCGGCGTGCGCCGCTGCGTGGCGTAGTCGACGTGGACGAGGCCGAAGCGCTGCCGGTAGCCCTCCGCCCACTCGAAGTTGTCCAGGAGGGACCACACGAAGTAGCCGCGCACGTCGACCCCGGCCTCCAGCGCCCGGTGCAGCGCCCGCAGGTGGCCGTCCAGGTAGTCGATGCGTTCCTGGTCGTCCAGGCCCTCGTACGAGCAGCCGTTCTCGGTGATGACCAGGGGTGGGAGGCGGTCGCCGTAGCGGTCGCGGAAGGTCAGGAGGAGTTCCGTCAGGGACTCGGGGACCACCGGCCAGCCGAAGTCCGTCGTGGGGCGGCCCTCGATTTCCCTGGGGGAGAAGGGGAGTTCGGGTGGCAGGGCGAGTCCCGAGAACTCGGTGACGGTGGCGTCCGGCCGCGGGGCGCCCACCTTCGTCGGCTGGTAGAAGTTGATGCCGTACCAGTCGAGCGGCTGCCCGATCAGCTTCAAGTCGGCGTCCAGGTCCGGGACTTCGGCGCCGAGCAGCTCCGCGATCACTTCCGGGTAGCGGCCCGTGATCAGGGGATCGGAGAACATCCGGTTCAGGAGCACGTCGTAGAGGTCCGCCGCCTCGCGGTCCTCGGCGGCGTCCGATGCGGGCCAGGTCGGGCCGTGCGAGTTCGCGATGCCGATGTCGTCCGCGCCCGCCGCGCGCAGCGCCGCCACCGCGAGCCCGTGGGCCAGGAGCTGGTGGTGGGCGGCCGGCAGCGCGTCGAACAGGAGCTGCCTGCCGGGGGCGTGCTGCCCGAGGGCGTGGCCGAGCAGGGCGTGCTCGGCGGGCTCGTTGAGGGTGATCCACTTCGGTACGCGGTCACCGATGCGGGCCGCGACGACGGCGGCGTACTCGGCGAAGCGCTTGGCGGTGTCCCGCCGCAGCCAGCCGCCCGCCTCTTCGACCGCGAGCGGGGTGTCCCAGTGGAAGAGGGTCGGCACGGGCCGCACCCCCGCCGCGCACAGCTCGTCGACGAGCCGGTCGTAGAAGTCCAGGCCGCGCTCGCTGACCTCGCCGGTGCCCCGCGGCAGCACCCGCGGCCAGGAGACCGAGAAGCGGTACGCGCCCACGCCCAGGTCGCGGATCAGCGCCACGTCCTCGCGGTAGCGGCGCACGTGGTCGCAGGCCACGGCGGCCGTCGTGCCGTCCTTGACGTTGCCGGGCAGGGCCGTGAACGCGTCCCACACCGAGGGCCCGCGCTCGTCGGCGGAGCCCTCGATCTGGTGGGCCGATGTGGACACTCCCCACAGGAAGCCGTGGGGGAAGCGGGGCAGCGGTGCGCGCGTCGTCGCCATGCGCGCGATCATCCGTACCGGCCGGTACGGAAGTCAACGCCCGTGCGGCAAGCGATTTCCAAGGACTCGCTGGGTCCTTTCGCCGTGGCCCGTACTCGCTACACCACCACCCGTCGCCACACCACCCGTTCGTACGTCCCCGTGACCCCCGTCTCGTACAGGAGGCCGATCGCCCGGGGGCCCACCTGGACGAGGTCCGAGTAGCCGGCCCGGTCCTGGGACAGGGTCAGGAGCTTGGTGAAGGTGAGGCCCGTGTCGCGGCTGCGCCAGAGGGACATGGCCTGGCGGGCGGTGGGGACGGAGGGGCCGGAGAAGAGGAGGGAGCCGCCCCAGCCGCTCGTGTGGAGGACGCTCGCCTGCACGACGGGAACGTCGTTGAGGGTGGGCTGAACGGCGTAGGGCCGGTCGAGGGTGCGCCCGCCGTCGGAGGAGTAGGAGTCGAGCCGGTTGCCGACGGCGACACCGTGCTGGTCACGGGAGCTGAAGTACAGGCGGCCGTCGGGAAGCTGCGCGGCACTGGACTCGTTGGAGTTGTGCACCCCGTCGTAGGAGTCGTCCACGAACCCGATCCGCCAGGACTGCCCGTGGTCGTCGCTGTAGAGGGCGTGCCCGCCGTAGTACTTGGGCTCCTGCCCGTTGTCGGAGGAGCCGGGCGCGGGCGCGGCCGAGTGGTTGGCGGGCACGACGAGCCGCCCGGCGTGCCGCCCGCGGGTGAGCGCGACGGCGTGCCCGGGCCCCGTCGCGTACCACCGCCATTGGGGCCGCTTCACGGCGGACGTGATCTCGCGCGGCACGGAGAAGGTGCGGCCGTCGTCCCGGCTGCTCTGCACGAAGACGCGGCGGCTCTGCGCGGCCGTGACCTCGCCGCGCATGATCTGCCCCTCGGTGACGGCACCGCTGTTGTAGGAGGTGAGCAGGACGACGCGGCCGGTCCTGGGGTCGACGACGGGCGCCGGGTTGCCCCGGGTGTCGCCCTTGCCCGCGGCGACCACGGCGAGCGGCCCCCAGGTGCAGCCGCCGTCGGTGGAGCGCCGCAGGACGACGTCGATGTTGCCGGTGTCGGAGTCGCTGGCGCGCCGCCCCTCGGCGAAGGCGAGCAGCGTGCCGCGGTCGGTGCGGACGACGGCGGGGATGCGGAAGGTGTCGTAGCCGTAGGTGTCGGCGGTGTACGGCACGGAGCTGGAGCAGCCGGGCGCGCGGCCCCCGGCGGAGGCGGCGGCGGGCGGACCGCCGAGGCCGGCGAGTGCGGTGAGCCCGGCCGCGGCGGCCAGGGCCACGGCACCGGCGGCGAAGCGGTGGCGTACCGGGACTGAGGGACGTCTGCTGCGGATCGCGCGGGTCATACGGCTCAGGTGGCTCATACGGCTCGTGCGGCTCATACGGCTCCTCACGGCGGGACGTGGGACGTAGGACGTCCCGCGTGAAGCTAATGCGCCTCGGGCGGTACGACAATACCCCTGCGTCGCGACAGAGTTGACGCTGTGTTGACGCACCTGAGTGACGGCCGCGCATTCGAGGGAGCCCGCCGGGGTGCCGTCCGCGAGCTCCCGTCAGGGCGTCAGGCCGGGTGTCACCAGGCCCGATTCATAGCCCAGGATCACCAGCTGGGCCCGGTCCCGCGCCCCCAGCTTCCCCATGATCCGGCTGACGTGTGTCTTCGCGGTGAGCGGGCTGAGCCCGAGCGCCTCGGCCACCTCGGTGTTGTTCAGGCCCCGCGCGACCAGGGTGAGGACCTGCCGCTCGCGGTCGGAGAGGGCGCCGAGCGAGGAGGGCGCGGGCCCCTCGGCCTCCGGGGTGGCGGGCTGGCGCAGCACGCGGGCGATGAGGCACGCGGTGGGGCCCGGCGAGAGGAGCGACTCGCCCGCGGCGACGGTGCGGATCGCGTCGAGCAGGTCGGCGGGCCTGGTGTCCTTGACCAGGAAGCCGGACGCCCCGGCGCGCAGCGCCTCGACGACGTGCTCGTCGGTGTCGTACGTGGTGAGCATCAGGACCTTCACGCCGGCCAGGTCCTCGTCGGCGGCGATCAGGCGGGTGGCCTCGATGCCGTCGAGGTCGGGCATGCGGATGTCCATGACGACGAGGTCGGCGCGCTCGGTGCGGGCCAGGTCGACCGCCTCGCGCCCGGTCCCGGCCTGCGCGACGACCTCCATGTCCCGCGCGGACTCCACGAGCATGGCGAAGGCCGCCCGCACGAGCGCCTGGTCGTCGGCGAGCAGCACCCGTATCGCCCTGTCCTCCTGGTGCACCGGGCTCACCCGTCCCCCCGTTCCAGCGGCAGCACCGCGGCCACCTCGAAGCCCGGGGCGCCGTCCGCCCTGGGTCCCGCCTCCACCGTTCCGCCCACGCTGCGGGCCCGCTCCCGCATCCCGATGAGCCCGAAGCCGGGCGCGTCCCCGGCCGCCTTCCCGGCGGGAGCCGAGGCCGAAACAGAGGCCGACGCCGCCCGCCCCGCCCCCGCCGGAACCAGCGCCGCCCCCGAGGACACCCCCACCCCGTCGTCCCGCACCGTCACCCGCAGCTCCCCGTCCGCCTCCCCTATCCGCACGGCGACACTCAGGCCGGGCCCGCCGTGGCGTACCGCGTTGGTGAGGGCCTCCTGCACGATGCGGTACGCGGCGGCGCCGACCGCGGGCGGCACCGTGCGGTCCGGGGTGCGCACCGCGAGGTCGACCTTCGCGCCCGCCGTGCGCGCCGCGTCCGCGAGGTCGCCGAGGCCGCCGAGGCCGGGGAGGGGGCCGCGGGACTCGTCGGCGGCGCCCGGGCCGCCCGGCCCGTCCGCGCCGGAGGACCGCAGCACCTCCAGCGTCGCCCGCAGCTCGCCCCGCGCGGTGCGGCAGGTCTCGGCTATGTCGTCGAGCGCGCCCGCGATGGCCGCGCGGTCCAGGCGTTCGGGGTCGGCGGCGAGGACGTGCGCGGCGACCGAGGTCTGCACGCCGACCAGGGTGATGCTGTGCGCGAGCAGGTCGTGCAGGTCGCGGGCGACCCGGAGGCGCTCCTCCGCGACCCGCCGCCGCGCCTCCTCCTCGCGGGTGCGCTCGGCGCGCTCGGCGCGTTCCAGGGCCGAGGCGACGTACTGCCGGTGGACGCGCACATAGGTGCCGAAGATCAGCACGGCGACGATCCAGCCCATGATCCGCACGATCTCGGTGACCGGGTCCCCGCCGACGCTCGCGTTGACGACGAGGATGGCGCCGATGATGTGGAGGCCGGTCAGCAGCGTGCGGCGGGGGCGTCCGGAGACGGCGACGGAGTAGAGGGCGACCATGCCGACGTGGGTCGCGGCGGTGTGCGTGTAGTCCAGGGCGTGGTACGGCCCGACGAAGGCCATGGTGGCGAGCAGCGTCGTCATCGGCCTGCTGCGGCGCCAGACGATGGGGATGTGGGCGCCGAGGAGGAGCGTCCAGCCGAGCGCGTCCGGTGACCGGCCGTCCTTCATCAGGTGGGCGAGCACGGTGGCGAGTCCGGCGAGCAGCACCGCGAGCAGCGCGTCCTCCCGCAGGGCGCGCCGCGTTCCCGGCACGGCTCCGGAGAACGGCCACCACGGGCGCGAGGCGGACGGCGGGTACGGCACGTCGTCGGCTCCCCCTTCTCGTACGCGTGTCGCGGGTACGTCCATGCGTGGCCCTCATCTTCCTGTACGGCGGCGCCCCTCCGACAGGGAGGGGCGCCGCTTGGGTGGTCGCGGGATCAGCGCCGCGTCGGTGATCGCGGGTCAGTGCCGCGTCGGTGGTCGCCGGGTCAGGGGGCCCGGACCAGTTCCGGAGTACGGGACTCCGGTGCCGGTGGCGGGGTCTTCGCCTTCGACAGCGGTCCCGGCCACCACACCTTCCGGCCGAGGGCCAGGCTCGCGGAGGTCACCAGGTACGTGCGCACCAGGAAGGTGTCCAGGAGCACGCCGACCGCGATGACGAAGCCCAGTTCGACGAGCTGGACCAGCGGCATGTTGGTGAGGACGGCGAACGTCGCGGCGAGGACCAGGCCCGCGGAGGCGATCACGCCGCCCGTGGTGCGCAGCGCGGTGAGCGCGGCGGGACCCGTCTCCACCCCGGCCAGGCACTCCTCGCGCATGCGGTGCATGAGGAAGATGCCGTAGTCGACGCCGAGGGCGACGAGGAAGCAGAAGGACAGCAGGCCGAGCCCCGGGTCGGTGCCCTCGAAGCCGAAGACCGGCCCGAAGACGAGTCCCGCGATGCCCAGCGAGGCACCCCACACCGCGACGACCGCGAGGAGCAGCAGCAGCGGGGCGATCAGCGCCCGCAGCAGGGCGACGAGGATCAGGAGCACCGCTGCGAGGACGATCGGTACGACGACCCACATGTCACGCCGGTTGGTGTCCTCCAGGTCGATCTGTTCGGCGCTCGGCCCGCCGACGTACGCGCCCTGCGGGTCCAGTTTGTCGCGGAGTCTCTCGAGGGTGGCGGTTTCCGCCGCCGTCTGCGGCGCGGCCTTGGCGGTGACGGAGATCTCGGTCCACTGCTTCGAACTCCGGCCGCGCTCCGCGCTGTCGACGCCCGGCACGCCCCGGGCGTCGGCGAGCGCGCGGTCCGCGCGGTCGGTGGGCGCGATGACGCTGATGGGCTGGGTGCCGCGTTCCGGGTAGGCGGCGGCTAGCGTCTCCATCGCGGCGATGGAGTCGGGCTTGCTGGTGAAGGAGTCCTCCTGCTTGAGGTGGCCGGGCAGGGCGAACGCCCCCAGGGCCAGGGCTCCGAGCAGGACCGCGCCCGAGGCGAGCACGGTGAGCGGGCGACGCCCGGCGGACGAACCCATCGACTGGAACAGCGACTTCCGCTTCTTCGGTTCGCTGCCGAACGCGGGCACCAGCGGCCAGAACACCCGCCGCCCGAAGAGGACGAGCAGCGCGGGCAGCAGCGTCATCATCGCCACCAGCGCACACAGCACGCCCACGGCGCCGAGCGGCCCCATCCCGCGGCTGCTGTTGAGGTCGGCGGCGAGCAGACAGAACAGGCCGGCGGCGACGGTGCCGGAGGAGGCGAGCACGGCGGGCCCGCAGCCGCGCAGCGCGGTGCGCATGGCGTCGTACGGCCGCTCGATCCGGCGCAGTTCCTCGCGGTAGCGGGCGACGATCAACAGCGCGTAGTCCGTGCCCGCGCCGAAGACGAGGATCGTCATGATGCCCGAGCTCTGGCCGCTGATCGAGACGTCGAAGGCCTGGTTGAGGCCGTAGGCAACGCCCATGGAGAGGTAGTTGGCGACTCCGGCGACCGCGAGCGGCACCAGCCACAGGAGCGGGCTGCGGTAGATGAGGATCAGCAGGATGGCGACGACGCCGACCGTGGTGTAGAGCAGCGGGCCGTCCAGGGACGTGTAGACCTCGCTCGCGTCGGTGGCGAGCGCGCCGGACCCGCCGACGTTCACGCTCAACCCGTCTGCGCCGTCGGGGGCCTTCACCACGTCCCGCACGTCGTTGACGAAGACGTCCCGCTTCTCCTCGTCCGTGCCCGGCGCGGTGCTGGCGACCGGGTACATGAGTGTCGCACCGTCCTTCGACGCCACCCCCGTGGGCGTCGCGACGAGCTTCAACTGCCGGTCCACGGACGCCACTTGCTCGTCGGCCGTCTTCCGGTCGGCGGCGCTCAGGCCGCCGTCGCGGTGGTAGACGAGCACCAGCTCGGTGCTCTCGCCGCCGGGCAGCTGCTCCTGGATCTTGGCGACCTGCGTGGAGTCGGCACTCGCGGGCAGATAGTCCACGGCCCGGTCGCGCTGTACGTCGCCGAGCTTCCCGGCGAACGGCCCGGCGAGCGCGAGCACGGCGACCCACAGGCCGAGCAGCACCCAGGGCACGGCACGTGGCCGTCGGCGCTTGGTCGTTGATGCGGCCCCCATTGGTGGGCCTCCCTCCGTGACGGTGTCTGACGGCTTCCAGACTTCCGTCGCGGGAGGGGCTATTCGTCGCGCCGGAGGGCGAGTTGAGGGTTACCTCCGGGGGTGGCTCGGGGCGCGGACTACTCCCCGGGGAGTATCGGGGCGCAGTAGTCCGTACGCGGGCGGGGCACCGTGCGCGTACGGACGTGCGGGGCCGTGCGCGGACGTCAGCGCGGCGTCCGCGTCGCCGCCACGAGCAGGCGTGCCACGTCGTCGGGGTCGATGGTCAGCGCGCAGCCCGCGGTGGCGAGCACGTCGCGCTCGGCGGGCGTGTACGGCCCGTCGGCGAGGGCGATCCGGGCGCCCTGCAGGAGCAGCGCCTCGCGGCCCGCGGGGGCGAGGTGCGGGGCGAGCGGGCCGAGCGCCTCGTGGAGTTCGATGGCGAGGCCGGGCGCGCAGTCCGGGGCGCCGATCCTGCCGGTGTCGGCGGCGAGCGCGTCGATCAGGGCGGCGAGGCGTTCCTCGGTGCAGTCGTCGAAGCCGGCGCCGCGCAGGGTGGTGACGGCGGCGTCCAGGGCGGCGCGGGCGGCGCCGCCGCCGGTGGTCAGGACGGCGAGGGCGACGGTGTGCACGGCGTCGCGGAGCATCGTGGAGAGCCGGACGGTCGTGGGGTGGTCGAGCGCGTCCAGGCCGAAGTGGTCCTGGCAGGCGGCGCATTCGACGACGGGACCGGTGTCGCCGCGGGAGAGCAGCGGCACGCCGAGGAACACGAAGCGGCGACGGCCGGTGCGCCGTTGGTAGTTGCGGTCCCCGCCGCAGCCGGGACAGAAGAACTCGCCGTCGCAGACGGTGGTCCAGGCGGTGCGGGTGCCGATCAGGCGGCCGCCGCGGCCGTGGTGCAGCAGGCGGGCGAGCGGCCCGCCGCGGCCCGGGGCACGGACGCCGCGTCGGGCAAATGGTGCGGTTCTGCCGAAGATTCGGGATTCCCGGCCTTTTCGTCCCCGATCTGGCAGCACCACGCACCTCCATGACGCCGCGGCAGCCCTGCCGCGTTGGCGTGATGTTAGCCACATCGATGATGCCGCGTCAGTACCCCGTACGGGAGATGGCCGGTTGCTGGCCTGGACCAGTCACCGGACGCGGGCCGGCCCCGCCCGCCAACAGGACGGACAGGGCCGGGCTGTGCTCTTCCGGGGGACAACCCCCGGACCCCCGGCCGAAAAGCAGGTCAGCCGGGGTGACCTGCGCAGACACCACAGGGCGAGCCGCAGCCAAAGTCTCCGCTCGGATGGGAGTCCGGGGCAGGATCAGCGGGCCGCGCGGTTGACGGCGGAGACGACGGCCTTCATGGACGCACGTGTCGTATTCGCGTCGATGCCGACGCCCCACAGGACGCGGTCGCCGATGGCGCACTCGATGTACGAGGCGGCCTGCGCGGAGGCGCCCTCGCTCATCGTGTGCTCCTGGTAGTCGAGCAGGCGCACGTCGATGCCGACGACGGACTGCAGGGCGTTGAAGAACGCGGAGATCGGGCCGTTGCCGGAGCCGGTCAGGACGACGTCGGCGCCGTCGACGGTGGCCTCGGCGGAGAGCGTGTCGGTGCCGTCGACGTCCGTGATCGTCTGGCCGTTCTTGACCTGGATGCGGCCCCAGGGGCTGTCCGGGTTCGGCAGGTACTCGTCCTGGAAGACGCTCCAGATCGCGTCCGGCGTGAACTCGCCGCCCTCGGCGTCGGTCCGCGCCTGGATGATCTTCGAGAACTCGATCTGCATGCGCCGCGGCAGGTCCAGCTTGTGGTCGTTCTTCAGGACGTACGCGACGCCGCCCTTGCCGGACTGGGAGTTGACGCGGATCACGGCCTCGTAGGAGCGGCCGACGTCCTTGGGGTCGATGGGCAGGTACGGCACGGCCCACTCGATGTCGTCGACGGTCCTGCCCGCGGCGGTGGCGCGGGCCTCCATCGCGTCAAAGCCCTTCTTGATGGCGTCCTGGTGGGAGCCGGAGAAGGCGGTGTAGACCAGGTCGCCCGCGTAGGGGTGGCGCGGGGGGACCTCCATCTGCGTGCAGTACTCGTAGACGCGGCGGATCTCGTCGATGTCCGAGAAGTCGATCTGCGGGTCGATGCCCTGGCTGAACAGGTTCATGCCCAGGGCCACCAGGTCGACGTTGCCGGTGCGCTCGCCCTGGCCGAACAGGCAGCCCTCGACGCGGTCGCCGCCCGCCATCACGGCGAGTTCGGCGGCGGCGACGGCGGTGCCGCGGTCGTTGTGCGGGTGGATGGACAGGCAGACGTGCTGCCGCCGGGAGAGGTTCCGGGACATCCACTCGAAGCGGTCCGCGTGCGTGGAGGGCGTCGAACGCTCCACCGTGGCGGGCAGGTTGAGGATGATCTCGCGGTCGGCGTCGGGCTGCCAGACGTCCATGACGCCTTCGCAGACCTCGAGGGCGAAGTCCAGCTCGGTGTCGGTGAAGATCTCCGGGCTGTACTGGTAGCCGAACACCGTGGCCGGGTCGAGGATCTTCTCGGCGTACTCCATGACCAGGCGCGTGCCGTCGACGGCGATCTGCTTGACCTGGTCGCGGGAGCCGCGGAAGACGACCTCGCGCCAGACCGGCGCGGTCGCGTTGTACAGGTGGACGTTCGCGCGCTTGGCGCCCTTCAGGGACTCCACGGTGCGCTCGATCAGCTCCTCGCGCGCCTGCGTGAGGACGGAGATCGTCACGTCGTCCGGGATGGCGTCCTCGTCCTCGACGATGGAGCGTACGAAGTCGAAGTCGGTCTGGCCGGAGGACGGGAAGCCGACCTCGATCTCCTTGTAGCCCATGCGGACCAGCAGGTCGAACATCGCGCGCTTGCGGGCGGGCGACATCGGGTCGATGAGTGCCTGGTTGCCGTCGCGCAGGTCGGTGGACAGCCAGCGGGGCGCGACCGTGATGCGCCGGTCGGGCCAGGTGCGGTCGGGGATGTCCACCTGCTCGTACGCGCCGTATTTGTGGATCGGCATGGAGCTGGGGCGTTGGAAGTTCGGCATCGTGTGCGGGGCTCCTCGGGAGGTCCGGAAGGACGGCCGACGGTTTGCACAGCACCGAACTCCGCGGGGAGGGGGTCGGCCTGCTACAGGCCCTCGCCGCGGCAGCTAAGGAGAAGCAGCCCGAAACGCATGATGCGGGGCAGCCTAGCCGAGGTCCGCGGATTGCGCGGGCGCGTATCAGTATGCGGGACCTGGGGGACATAACGGATGAAAAGTGCCGTACGTCACTCAGGGAGGACTCCGAATATCATCCGGAGAGGATCTTGAGGGTCCGAATACGCCTCTTTCACCAATCATGGTGGCAGCTAGTGACAGCGGCATGACCCAGTGCCACATTGCCGCCATGACCGCCAACCCAACGGGTTTCGAGCCCGTTTTCTGCACGATCGTGCCACCCGTCGTCCTGGACCGGCTCGCCCAGTCCTCGGACCCCGCGCTCGCCCGGGCCGCACGCCGCACACTCCAGCGCGACGCCTACGAGCGCACCCAGCGCCGCCTGACCACGGTCGTCGGCGCCCCCTCCGTCGCCGCCCCCAAGGGCGCCGTCGAGGGCAAGCCCTACCGCACCATCTACGACGCGAAGCACAAGACGGAGCTGCCCGGACGCAAGGTCCGCGGCGAGAGCGACAAGCCCGGCAAGGACGCGACCGTCAACCGCGCCCACAGCGGCCTCGGCGCCACCTTCGAGCTGTTCCTCAAGAGCTACGAGCGCGACTCCATCGACGGCAACGGCCTGCCGCTGAACGCGACCGTGCACTACGGCGAGGAGTACGGGAACGCCTTCTGGAACGGCGAGCAGATGGTGTTCGGCGACGGTGACGGCGAGATCTTCCTCGACTTCACCATCCCCGTCGACGTGATCGGCCACGAGCTGACCCACGGCGTCGTCCAGTACACGGCGAACCTCACGTACTTCGGCCAGCCCGGCGCCCTCAACGAGTCCATGGCGGACGTCTTCGGCTCGCTGATCAAGCAGTACACGCTCGGCCAGACCGCCGCCGAGGCCGACTGGCTGATCGGCGCGGGCCTGCTCGCCCCGCGCGTCACCGGCAAGGCACTGCGCTCCATGAAGGACCCGGGCAGCGCGTACGACGACGACGTGCTCGGCAAGGACCCGCAGCCCAAGGACATGGAGCACTACGTCAAGACGGGCCGCGACAACGGCGGCGTGCACATCAACTCCGGCATCCCCAACCACGCCTTCTACCTCCTCGCCGAGTCGCTCGGCGGGCACGCCTGGGAGCGCGCGGGGAAGATCTGGTACGACGTCCTGACCGGCGGGCAGCTCGCCCAGGACGCCTCCTTCGCGGACTTCGCGAAGCTGACGGTCACCGCGGCCCCCGAGGGCGAGCAGCGCGAGGCCGTCCTGAAGGCGTGGTCGCAGGTAGGCGTGCCCACGTCGTAGCCGTCCGGCCGCGCAGGGGTGCCGCGCGGCGCGCTCTGCGGTAGACAGGACCCATGCGTATCCAGGTGAAGCGCACGGGAGGTTTCGCGGGCATCGAGCGGCACGCGGAGGTCGACACCGCCGCGCGGCCGGATGCCAAGGAGTGGCATGCCCTGGCCGAACGGGCCGCGGCCGGCGGCCGGGGCACGCCCCCGATCGGGGTGCCCGACGGCTTCAGCTACCAGATCACCATCGACGGCCGGACCGTGTACTGCGCGGATCCCCGGCTGACGGAGGAGCAGCGGCAGCTGATCACGCGGGTGCTCAAGGAGGGGTCTTGACGATTCCTCTCCCTGCTGGGGTGTGACCGGGATACGCGCCAAAGGGGCAACGGGATGATCTTGAAGCCCTGAGTGCCCGCCGGCCGTCACCCATTCGGCTCAGTGTCGTTGGCTGATCACCACGCATGAGCTGCATCTGTTCTTCTCCCCTGGTCGCGTGAGCTGGAGTGGGCGGCCGATGCCACGGACTGCGCGTACCGGGCGGAGCGGACCGCCAAGCACCACCGGGGCCTGGTCCGCAAGCAGGCCGGAGTGACGTACGACCAGGCCAAGGCCCGCGGGATCGTCGAGCAGTCGATCCGCAAGGAGGCCGCGGCGAAGAACCGCCCGGCGGACCTCATTGACATCGCGCTGGAGAAGGTGGTGGAGGCCGGGCTGGAGCTGCCGGGGTTCTCGACCTTCGACAAGATGGCCTCGAAAATCCGTACCGAGGTGAACGCCTCGATCTGTACGGGCATCCACAACCGCATGAGCGCTGCCTACGCAGCCTTCCGCGAGGTCGGTCGCGTGATCCGCACCGTCCAGCTCCTGCGCTATCTCTCGGACGCGCCGCTTCGCCGACGGGTGACCGCGGCGACTAACAAGGTCGAGTCGTTCAACCGGTTCTCCCAGTGGATCGGCTTCGGCAACCGCGGTGTCATTGCCGACAACGCCCCATCGAGCAGGAGAAGGCGATGAAGTTCAACGCCCTGCTCACGAACGCGGTGATCTTCCACAATGCCCTGGACATCGCGGAGATCGTCCGCCAGCTGCCGGAAGAGGGATGGGAGATCGACCCGGAAGACCTGGCGCACATCTCGCCGTACCTGACCGAACACATCAACCGGTTCGGCGAGTACAGCACCCACGAACTCGGCATCCAGCCCGAGGCGTACGACCCGACACTCGACGTCGAGTTCACCCCGCTGCGCGAGCAGGACCTGACCGCCGCCGGTCTCGGCCGGGCTGCCTGAGCCGTGAGGGGACTAGCTGGTGACGCTCTTCACGGGAGCGGGCCGGTATACCCGACGCATGATGCTTCGAGAACCGAAGCGCAAGGAGTGGGCATGGGAGCCAGAACACCGCGGCCGGGTATGCCGGTACGAGGGTCCGCGTCGGGTCGTCCCGTCATGGCCGCACTTGATCTACTCGGGCGGCGCTGGACGATGCGCGTCCTGTGGGAACTGAGTCAAGCGCCGGCAGGCTTCCGCGAACTGCAGCGCCGATGCGAGCGCATGTCTTCCAGCGTGCTCAGCACCCGGCTCGACGAGCTGACCGGCGCCAGCCTGCTCACCCCCTGCACGAAGACGGCTACCACCTCACCCAGCTCGGTCAGGACCTCGTAGAGGCGCTGAGCCCGCTGGATGCCTGGAGCCGACGATGGGCCAGGGAAACGGGCGCCATCACGACAGGAGGATCCGGGCTGAAATGATCACAGCGTGCCTGGTGTGATCACGGCGTCGACGCCGTCCTGCCCGCGCTGCTCTGCCAGCGGCAGAACACCGGCCGGTCCGGGCTCGACGATCACTACAGTCCAGTCTCATGACGACGATTACGACGCGTACGGTCGAGTATCCGGCCGACGGTCTGACGATGATCGGGCACCTCGCGCTCCCGGCCGGTGTCGACCGCCGGCCCGCGGTGCTGCTCGGACCAGAGGGCATGGGGCTCAGCGACGTCGAGCGCCGCCGGGCCGATGCTCTCGCCGAGCTGGGATATATAGCGCTGGCCTTCGACCTTCATGGCGGGCGCTATTTGGGCGACCCCGAAGAGATGCTGGCCCGTTGCATGCCACTGCTCGCTGATCCCGACCGGATGCGAGGCATCGGCCATGCGGCGCTCGATGTGTTGCGCACCGAACCGCGGACCGACCCCGACCGGATCGCCGCCGTCGGCTACGGCACCGGGGGAGCCGTCGGGCTGGAACTCGGGCGCGACGGCGTCAACCTGCGCGCGATCGGCACAGTCAACGCAACTACCACGGGCCGACCGGGCGAGGCAGCGCGCATTCGCTGCCCGGTGTGGGCCGGGGTCGGGTCGGAAGACCCGATCATGCCACCCGCGCAACGGAACGCGTTCACCGCTGAGATGCAGGACGCGGGCGTCGACTGGCGCCTCGCCGTCTACGGCGGCGCCTTGCACGCCTTCCACCACCCGCCGGTCGATCACCCCACTGTCCCCGGCGTCGGCTACCACCCACAGCACGCGCAGCGAGCCTGGCGCGACGTCGTCGACCTGCTCGCCGAGTGCCTGCCCGTGACGGAGGATCTGGGGCATGACCCAGGTAAGCATGCTGGCCCCGGGCACTGACAGTCCACTCCCCTCAAGTCCGCACAGCAGAAACGCATTCGGGCGGTTACTCGATCGCGGAGACGTATTCACAACTACCGCAGTAAATGCCGGATTTACTGCGGCAGAGCCCCTACCGTGATCACCGCGACCTGCGGCGGACCAATCCGGCCGCCGGGGCGAGGTGTACGCATTTACTGCGGCAGTGTCAGGGGGTGGGCGGCGTGACGATCGAACTTCACGCGCAGGTCCTCGATACCGATCATGCCGCGCGGATGCGGCGACGCCGAAGTCCACGCCGCATGCGGGCTTGCCGTTCGGGGCGGCGGGCTTGGTCCCGGTGTGGACGCCGAAGGAGATGTACCAGCCGTTGCCGTCCCGCGAGATGGTGGCGTTGCGGATCGTCCCGCCGATGGCACGGGAGAGGCGGAAGCGGAACCACCCGAGCTTCGGGATGCGCACCTTGGCCCGCTTGCGGTTGAGCTTGCGGACCTCGACGGCTTGTCCGGGGAACGGGATGGACAGGCGATGGCCGCGCTTCTTGCGCGCCGGGGGCCGAAACAACGTCGCTGGGAACTTCCGGCAGGTAGTAAGGGCGGGTGGGTGGGGGATATAGCCCCTCCGGCGTTTGAGGAGCGGGGGTCCCGGGGGCGGAGCCCCCGTGGGCGGGAGTCGGCCTACAGCAAGCCGGCCGCCGCCAAGTGCTTACCCACTTGTTCCGTCTCCGCCGCGGACAGCGGGACCTGGGGCGCCGCCGTCAGGGGGCAGTCGATCACCCCGCGAAGATGCAGCGCCGCCTTGAACGCGCCGAGGCTGGACGAGCTGGCCCCCATGCGGAGGGGGTCCCCGACCCCCACCATGCGGAACAGCCCGCACAACCGTTCCTGCTCGGCACGGGCCCGCTCCCAGTCCCCTTCACGGGCGCAGCGGTACAACCGTACGTACCCGTGCGGATCGACGTTCCCGAGCCCGGGGACCACGCCGTCGGCCCCCATGGCGAGGGCGGAGTCGACGGTGAGCTCGGACCCGGTGAGCACGGCGAAGTCGTGCACGTCGGTGCGGGCGCGGGCGCCGAGGACCACCCGGCGCAGCGCCCCCTCGTCCCCGCTGGAGTCCTTGAGCCCGGCCAGGGCGCCTTCGGCGGCGAGTTCGAGCACGAGGTCGGCGTCGAGCTTGGAGTGGACGGAGACGGGGAGGTCGTAGGCGAAGACGGGCAGTTCGCCGCGGTCGGCGACGAGACGGAAGTGGCGGGTGATCTCGGCGGGGTGGGTGCGGGTGTAGAAGGGGGCGGTCACGACGACGCCGTCGGCCCCGGCGCCCGCGGCGGCGCGGACATGGTCGAGGACGCGGAGGCTCGCCATGTCGATGGCACCGGCGAGGACGGGCAGTTGCCCGGCCACGTGCCGCACGACGGTCTCGACGACGGTCCTGCGGTGCCCGTCCGGCAGATACGCGGCCTCGGAGGACGATCCGAGCACGAAGAGCCCGTCGACGCCGGCGCCGACCAGATGGTCGACGAGGCGCTCGAGGGATGTCACGTCCACCTCGTTGTCCGGGGTCAGGGGGGTGCACACGGGCGGGACGACACCGGTCAAGAGGGGAGGAAGCGTCATGGAGTCTCCTTGGACGTGGCCGTGGCGGCGGCCGTCGCTGCGGACGACTGGCTGACGAGGTCGCGGGTGGACTCGCCCGCCAGTACGGGGTGGTGGCACCGGTAGCGGTGCTCGGCGCCGGCGTCCGCGACGTCCGGCATGGCCGCCGCGCACACCTCGTCGGCCTTCCAGCACCGGGTGCGGAAGGGGCAGCCGCTGGGCGGCCGTGTGGCCGACGGTACCGGGCCGACGAGCGGAATCGGGTCGATCGGGTCGAGCAGCCCGGGTGTGGCCGAGAACAGCGCCCGGGTGTACGGGTGCCGGGCGTTGTCCAGGATCTCGGCGGCCGGCGACTCCTCGACGATCCGGCCCAGGTACATGGTGATGACCCGGTCACTCATCCTGCGTACCGTCTGGATGTCGTGCGAGACGAAGACGAGGGAGAGGTTCAGCCGCTCCTTCAGGTCCAGGAGCAGGTTGAGGATCTGGGCGCGTACGGAGACGTCGAGCGCGCTGGTCGGCTCGTCGGCCACCACCAGCTCGGGCTCCAGGGCCAGCGCGCGGGCGATCGCGACGCGCTGCCGCTGCCCGCCGGAGAGCTGCCCGGGCAGCGCTTCGGCGAGGACCTTGGGCAGGCCGACCAGGCTCATCAGCTCGCGTACGCGGTCGGCGCGCTGTTCGGGGGTGCCGCGGCGGTGCACGTCGAGCGGGTCGCGCAGGATCTTGTGGACGGGAAGGCGGCGGTTCAGGGCCGTGGACGGGTCCTGGAAGATCATGGCGGTGCCGGTGCCGATGGTGGTGCGGCGCTCGGCGGGCTTCATCTCCCACAGGTCCCGGCCGCGGTACGCGACCACGCCGGACGTCGGCCGCTGCACCCCGACGAGGACCTTCGCGAGGGTCGACTTGCCGCAGCCGGACTCGCCGACGACGCCCACGGTCTCGCCGGGGGCGATGCTCAGGTCGGCACCGGTCAGGGCGTACACCCGGTCGCGGGAGAACAGACCGCCGGTACGGGCCTTGTGGACGACGTGCGCGTCGCGCAGCGTGACCAGGGCGGCGGGGTCGTCCTCGGGCAGGTCCCCGGGGGCCCCAGAGGGTCCGGGCTCAGCTACGGTCACGGACCGCCTCGCTTCCTCGGAGCTGCGGCTCCGCTGTCTCGCCGCCGATCGCCGGGTGGTGACACGCCGTCTTGTGCCAGGGCTCGCCGAGCAGTTCGGGGGCGGTGGAGCGGCACACGTCGTCGGCCAGCGGGCACCGGTCGGCGAAGCGGCAGCCTGCGGGGAAGTCCGCGGGGGACGGGACGACGCCCTTGATCTGGGTGAGGCGCTGCGCCGCGGACTCCAGGGAGAGCACGGAGCCGAGCAGGCCGCGCGTGTAGTGGTGGGTGGGGGACTCGACCAGGTCGGCCGTCACGCCGGTCTCCACGATCTGCCCGCCGTACATCACGGCGACCCGGTCGGTGACGTCCGCGACGAGCGCCAGGTCGTGCGAGACCAGGATGAGCGCGAAGCCCAGCTCGGCCCGCAGCCGCAGCAGCAGCTGGATGACCTGGGCCTGCACGGTCACGTCGAGGGCGGTGGTGGGCTCGTCGGCGACGATGAGCTTCGGTTCGCGGGACAGGGACATGGCGATCAGGACGCGCTGGCGCTGGCCGCCGGACAGCTCGTGCGGATAGCTGCGCAGGGTGCGTTCGGGGTCGAGGCCGACGAGTTCGAGGAGCTCTTCGGGGCTGCGGCGGCCGCCGCGGCGTACGACCTGCTTGAGCTGGGCGCGTACGGTCATCGCCGGGTTCAGGGACGACAGGGCGTCCTGGTAGATCATCGCCATGTCGTGGCCGAGGAGGCGGCGCCGGGCCCGCATCGGGAGGCCGATCAGCTCCTGCCCGTCGAAGGTGACGTGGCCGCGCACCCGGGCGCCCTTGGGTTCCAGGCCCATCACGGTGAGCGCGGTCAGGGACTTGCCGCAGCCCGACTCGCCGACCAGGCCGAGGACTTCGCCGGGCCGCACCTCGAAGCTGATGCCGTCGACGATGTCCACGCCCGCGTGCCGCTCGTCGAAGCCGATCGCGAGGTCGCGCACGCTGAGCACGGGCGAGCCGTCGGGCAGCGGCCGGGCCCGCGAGCGCAGCCGTTCCGCCGCCTCGGTGAGCCCCGGCAGTTGCAGCACCTCACCGCTGCCCGGCTCCGGCGCCTCGACCGGGTCGTCCTTGCGCCCGGCCCCGGTGACGTCCCGTCCGGACGGCGCGGCCCAGGCGTCCGACACCCCCTCGGAGAGCACGTTCAGGGAGAGCACGGTGAGCAGCATCAGCAGGCCGGGGAAGACCGTCGCCCACCAGCCGCCGATCAGGACCATGTTCTTGCCGTCGGCGATGACGCTGCCCCAGGACGGGTCGGGCGGCCGCACGCCCGCGCCGATGAACGACAGCGACGCCTCGAACACGATCGCCTCGGCCACCTGCACCGTGCAGAAGACCAGGACCGGGGCGGCGCAGTTGATCGCCACGTGCTTGATGACGATGTGCGGGGTGCGCGCGCCGATGACCCGCTCGGCGACCACGTAGTCCTCGCCGTACTGGTCGAGCACGTTGGCGCGTACGACACGGGCGATCGGTGGCGTGAACAGGAACGCGATCGCGCAGATCAGTACGGTGATGCCGCCGCCGAAGACCGCGACGAGCACCGCCGCGAGCGCGATGCCGGGAAACGCCATGACGACGTCCAGGCAGCGCATCAGCGTCTCGTCGACCGCCTTGCGCGAGGTCGCCGCGATCGCGCCGATGACCGCGCCGACGACCAGCGCGAGCGTCGTCGCGCCCAAGCCGATGGCGAGCGACCAGCGCGCGCCGTACATCAGCCGGCTGAGGATGTCGCGACCCAGGCTGTCCTGGCCCATCCAGTGGTCGGCGGACGGGGCGCCGGTGCCGCCGACGAGGGTCTGCTGGTCCAGCGGGTCGTGCGGGGCGAGCAGCGGGGCGAACACGGCGACGAAGACGACGACGGTGACGACGCCGAGCGCGACGCGGGAGAGGACCGGCAGCTTCTTCAGGGAGCGCAGCCGGATGCCGGGCAGGGACAGCCGCTCGGTCAGCTTCTTGCGCGACTGGAGCATCAGGAGGTTCCCCTCAATCGCGGGTTCACCAGCAAGTAGAGGATGTCGATCACCAGGTTCACCACGACGAAGCCGACGGCCGTGGTGATGACGACGCCCTGCACGACGGCCGGGTCGCCGTTCTTCACCGCGTCGATCATGAGCTTGCCCATGCCGGGCAGCGAGAAGATCGTCTCGATGACGACCGCGCCGCCGAGCAGATAGCCGACGCGCAGGCCGAGCACGGTCAGCGGGTTGATGAGGGCGTTGCGCAGCACGTTGCGGCCGACGACCACGACCGGCGGCAGGCCGCTGCCGATGGCCGTGCGGACGTAGTCCTTGTCGAGCTCCTCGACGACGGCCGTGCGCACGATGCGCGTCATCTGGGCGGCCACCGGCAGGGACAGGGCGAGCGCGGGCAGCGTCATCGTCTTCAGCCACCCCGTGAAGGAGTCGCCCGGGTTGACGTATCCACCGGTCGGGAACCAGCCCAGGTCGACCGCCAGGTACTGGATCATCAGGAGCGCCAGCCAGAAGCCGGGCGCCGCGACACCGGTCAGGGAGACGACGCGGATGATCTGGTCGGGCAGCCGGTCGCGGTAGATCGCGGCGGCCACGCCCAGCGGCAGCGAGAGCAGCACCGCGATGCCGAGGCCCATGAAGGTGAGCTGCATGGTCAGCGGCAGCGCGGTCGTGATCTGGTCGATCACCGGCGAGCGGGTCAGCACGCTGATGCCCATGTCGCCGCCGAGCAGATCGCCCACGAAGTCCACGTACCGCACCGGCAGCGGATCCAGCAGGCCGTTGTCCTCGCGGAACTGGTGCAGCTGCTCCTGCGTGGGGTTCGCGCCCTGGAAGAACGCCGACGCCGGGTCGATGTCGGAGAATCGCATCACGAGGAACACGAAGAGCACGATGCCGAGCAGCAGCGGGACGAGCAGGGCGATGCGGCGGGCCAGGATGCGGAGGATCGCGGTCACTGCTTACGGCTCCTCTGGTCGCTCACGGCGTACGGCCTCCTCGGGTCGCTCACGGCGTACGGCCTCCTCGGGTCGCTCACGGCGCATGGACTCCTCAAGTCGCTCAGGCCCACTTGGCCTGGAGGAGGTTGATGCCGGGGTAGGGCTGGGCGCGGACACCGGTGAGCTGATCGGCGTCCCACGCCGTCATCAGCTCGTTGTGCACCACGGGGTACAGCACGGCCTCCTCGGCGACGATGTCGATGTAGTCCTGCACCATCGTCTTCTTCCTGGAGGCGTCCGGCTCGCGTGTCGCCTGGTCCATCAGGCGGAACAACTCCTTGGCGCGGGAGTTCTTCGCCCAGCGGGCGTAACCCATCCACAGGTTGTCGGGCCCGTAGTTGTAATGCATGATCAGGTCCGCCTCGATGCCGAACTGGTTGGGGTTCGAGGCGGCGGCGACGACCTGGTAGTCCTTCTTCTGGTCCATCTTGGTGAAGACAGCAGTGGTCTCCTGCGGGTCGAGCGTGGTCTCTACGCCGATCGCGTCCCAGGACGCCTTGATGGTCGGCAGGCAGTCGACGATCCAGCTGACGTTGACCGCCATGATGTTGATCTTCAGGTTCTCGACTCCGGCCTCCTTCAGGAGCGCCTTGGCCTTCTTCGGGTCGTAGTCGTAGACGGTCTTCGCCGGCCGGTAGCTGGGGTTGCCCTCGTTGAGGAAGGACGAGGCGGCCTTGCCGTGCCCCTTCAGGGCGACCTCGATCATCTTCTCCCGGTCGATGGCGTAGTGCAGCGCCTGCCGCACCCGCACGTCGTCGAACGGCTTGTGCGCGGTGTTGAACATCAGGAAGAGGTTGTTCATGCCGGCCCCGCCCTCGACCGTCATGCCGCCCTTCTTGAGCTGCTCGATGTTGGCGTAGGGAATGTTGTCGGAGATCTCGGCGTCCGCGCCGGCGCCGGAGATCTTCGCGACGCGCGGCGCCGCGTCGACGATCGTCAGCCAGTTCATCTTCTTGAAGGCGGCCTTGCGTGGGCCGTTGTAGTCGGCGAAGGCCTCGAAGGTCGTGTTCGACTTCGGGTGGTGGGCGGTCTGCCGGTAGGGGCCCGAGCCGATGGCCTTGCCCTTGGTCGCGTCGTCCCACGCGCCCGGCTTGGAGTAGACGTGCTTCGGCATGATCTTCGCGAGCGTGAGCCGGGCCGCGCCGTCCGGGAACGGGAACTTCAGCACCAGCTCGACGTTCTGCGCGTCGACCTTCCTGACCTCCTTCAGCCAGCTCGCGAAGAAGCCCTTGGCCAGCGTCTGCGTCTTCGGGTCCAGGATCCGGTCGAACACGAACACCACGTCGTCGGCCGTGACGGGCTTGCCGTCGTGCCACTTGGCGCCCGCGCGCAGCTCGAACTTCCACGTCGTCGCCTTCAGGTCGGCCGGCACCGCCGTGGCGAGCTGCGGATAGGGCTCCCGGCTGATCGGGTCCGTGCCGAGCAGCGCCTCGTAGATGTGCTCGTTGCCGGCCATCGCGAACGCCGACGCCGTCTGTGTCGGGTCCCAACTGCCGTCGTTGCCATAGCCGATGACGGCCGTCAGGGTGCCGCCTTCCTTGCCGCCGCCACCGGTCTCGTTCGTGGACTCCGGCCCCGAGCAGGCCGCGAGCGTGCTGGTGAGTCCCGCCGCCGCGCCAAGCGCGCCGGTGTACTTGAGGAAGGACCGCCGGTCGGGGCCGGGCCCGCCGTCGCGCGTCACGGGGATCAGGTGGCTCACAGTGCCTCCATGAAGGAGTGGGGAGGCCTTGCTCCCCAAGTGCCGGGTGAGAGGGAGGTAGTTCTTCCGGTGGGAGATCCCACGTCCTACGTCGTGCTGGCGTGGCGACCATAAGAGGGCCGCGAGTACCGGTCAAGAGAACGCGCACGGATCAGAACCCGCTGTTCCCGGATCGGAATTGAGGGCCCCGCGGATCACGGCCGCCCTGGATCACGGCCCGGAACGGGCGGGTGGAATCGGCCTGAACGGGCGGGTGACGTCGACCGGATTCGGAGAAGTCTCGTCCGGAGGTGGGACGTGGGATGTCATCCGTGCCTACGATGTGGCGCATGCCTCAGGAGCCCATCCGTGAACGGCGTGTGAGCAGCCAGGTCCAGCGCGAGGTGACGCAGCTCATCCTGGACCGGCGGCTGCGCCCCGGCGCCCTGCTGCCGACCGAGGCCGAGCTGATGGAGGAGCTCGGCGTCAGCCGGAACTCCGTCCGCGAGGCCCTCAAGGCCCTCCAGGCCCTGGACATCGTGGAGATCCGGCACGGCTACGGCACCTATGTCGGCCAGGCCTCCCTCACCCCGCTCGCGGACGGCCTGACCTTCCGCACGCTGGTCCAGCTCGCCGACGACACGCACGCCCTCGCCGAGATCCTCCAGGTCCGCGCGGTCCTGGAGGAGGGCCTCGTGCGCGCGGTCGCGGCGACGCTCACCGACGCCGAGCTGTGCGAACTGGAGGATCTGGTGCGGCGGATGGAGGCGTGCGCGGCGGCCGGCGAGGCCTTCCCCGAACTGGACCGCGAGTTCCACGAGGCGCTGTACCGGCCGCTGGGCAACGCGCTCGTGCCGCAGCTGCTCGGCGCGTTCTGGCACGTCTTCCACCGGGTCGCGGGCGTGCGCGGCTGGTCGAAGGACCCGGCGCCGGACGTCACCGTACGCAGGCACCGCGACATAGTGACGGCGCTGCGCGCGGGCGACGTGGGCGCCGCGCAGCGGGCGATGGCGGACCACTTCCGCGGCATCGAGGCGCGGGCGGGGCAGGAGACGAGGGGCGTGGGATGAAGGCGACCCGAGAGGGCAGGGAGGAACGTGCGGTGAGCCTGGATCACTTCTACGGCAAGCTGTCGTCGCTCGCGTACGGCGGGGACTACAACCCCGAGCAGTGGGGCCCCGGCACGCACGCCGAGGACATGGAGCTGATGCGCGAGGCGGGCGTGAACCTGGTGACGCTCGGCATCTTCGCCTGGGCCACCACCGAGCCGACGCCCGGCGCCTACGACTTCACCTGGCTGGACGCCCACATGGACCGGCTGGCGGACGCGGGCGTGTCCGTGTGCCTGGCCACGATGACGGCGTCCCCGCCCCCGTGGCTGGCCCGGCTGCACCCGGAGACCCTGCCCGTCATGGAGGACGGCACCCGCCTGCACCCCGGCTCACGCCAGCACTGGTGCCCCTCCAGCCCGGTCTACCGCCGGTACGCGGTGCGCCTGACGGAACGGCTCGCCACGCGCTACGCGGACCATCCGGCCCTCGCCCTCTGGCACATCGGCAACGAATACGGCTGCCACATCTCGCGCCACTGCCACTGCGAGGTGTCGGCGGCGGCGTTCCGCACCTGGCTGCGCGAGCGCTACGGCACGATCGACGCGCTCAACGACGCCTGGTCGACGACGTTCTGGTCGCAGCGCTACAGCACCTGGGAGGAGATCCACACCCCGCGCGCGGCCCCGTCCTTCCGCAACCCGGCGCAGCGGGCGGACTACTGGCGCTTCTCCTCCGACGAACTCCTGGCGTGCTACCTGGCGGAGAAGGACGTCCTCGCCCGCATCACCCCGGACCTCCCCGTCACCACCAACTTCGTCCCGGTCGCGAAGACCCTCGACCTGTTCCGCTGGGCTCCGCACCTGGACGTCATCTCCTACGACTCCTATCCCGACCCGCACGACCCGGACGCGGCCCAGCGCACGGCCTTCTCGTACGACGTGATGCGCGGCCTGAAGGACGGGCAGCCGTGGCTGCTCCTCGAACAGGCGCCCTCGGCCGTCAACTGGCGGGCCCACAACGGCCGCAAGCCGCCCGGCATGATGCGCCTGGACACCTGGCAGGCCGTGGCGCACGGCGCGGACTCGGCCCTGTTCTTCCAGTGGCGCCAGTCGCGCGGCGGCGCGGAGAAGTTCCACTCGGCGATGGTGCCGCACGCGGGCCGCGAGACACGCACGTTCCGCGAGGTGACGGAGCTGGGCGCCGAACTCGCCGCGCATCCGGCCCTGTTGAGGTCGCAACCCGTCCGCGCCGAGGCGGCCCTGCTCTTCGACTGGCCCGCCTGGTGGGCCCTGGAGACGGACGCGCACCCCAGCCGGGTGGACTACCTGGGCGGGGCGCTCGCCTACCACAAGGCGTTGTACGACGCGTCCGTGCCGTGCGACGTGGTGTCGCTCGACGGGGACCTGGCGGCGTACCGGATGGTGCTCGTGCCTCATCTGTACGCGGTGTCGCAGGAGGCGGCCGCCCGCCTCACCGAGTATGTGCGCGCGGGCGGCACGCTCGTCATGTCGTACTTCTCCGGCATCACCGACGAGCACGACCGGGTCCACCTGGGCGGCTACCCGGGCCCCTTCCGGGAACTTCTCGGCCTGACGGTGGAGGAGTTCGACCCGCGCGCCGACGGTACCTGGGCGGAAGTGATCCGCCTGGAGGGCGCGGAGGCGGTCCTCGACTACGACTGGGGCGGCCCCGCGGTGACCCGCCACGCGCACGGGGAGGGCACCGCCTGGTACGTCGGCCTCGACCCCGGACCCAAGGCGATGCGCGGCCTCCTCGACCGGGTGCGTGCGGAGGCCGGGGTGGGTCCGGCAGCCGAGGGGCTGCCGGAGGGCGTGCAGGTGCGGGCCCGGGTGACGGGGGCGGGGGAGCGGGTCCGGGTGCGGCTCGACTACCGGGACGGGGCGGTGGCGGTCGAGCGGGACGACGGCCCGGCGGCGCGGTAGTAGGCCGCGAAGGCGCGGGGTGCGTGGCCGGTGAGGCGTCGGACCGTGTCCGTGACGCGGTTCTCCGCGCCTTCGCTGATGGCGTCGTCCAGGGCCGCGAGGACCCGGGCCCACTCCGCCGGGATGCCGAGTCGCGTGAGGCGGTCGGCCAGTTGGGGTGGGGGCACCGAGTGGTGGGTGACCGTGTGGCCGGTGATGTAGGTGATCGTTGCCGCGACCTCGTCGTAGGTCAGGGCCTCCGGGCCGGTGATGATCAGGTCGTGTTCGGGGGCGGAGGCGGCCGTGAGGGTGTGGGCGCCCACCGCCGCGATGTCGTCGGCGTCGACGAAGGGGACGCGGCCCGTGCCGGTCGCGGTGGTCAGGGTGCCTGTGGTGCGGATGCTGTCGGCGTGGGCTTGGCCGTCGGTGAAGTTCTGCATGAACCAGGAGGGGCGGAGCACCGACCACTCCTCGAACAGGGGCTTGTCGATGAGGAGTTGATGGACCCGGCCCACTCCCGGTCCGCCTGGTCCGATCGCGGACGAGCCGAGGAGGGCCACCCTGGTCACTCCGGCCGCACGGGCCCGCTCCAGGAACGGGAGCATGACGGCCGCCGGGTCCGGGTCGCCGGGCGGCGGGACCAGGTAGGCGCGGGTGGCGCCCTTCAGGGCGGGGGTGTGGGTCGTCTCGTCGTGCCAGTCGAAGCGGACCGGGTGCGCCCCGGCGGGCGGGGTGGTGCGCGCGGTGCGGCTCGCGGCGCGCACGGTGTGGCCGAGGGCGGCGAGGCGGGCGGTGACGCGGCTGCCGGTGGTGCCGGTGGCGCCGGTGACCAGGACGGTGTGTCGCTCAGGCACTGACTGCTCAGGCACTGACTGCCTCCTTGAGGGTGCCGGGGATGCCCAGGGGGTTCCAGTAGTCGCGGTAGTGCGTGAAGCGGCCGTCCTTGGCGGTGATCACGACGATGTACGTCATGTCGAAGGGCGCGTCCGTCGCGACGGCGCGGCCGGTGGCGCGCATCTCGACCACGATCGTCTCCGGGGCGGTCGTCTCGTGGATCTCGATGTACGGGAAGGCCCGGTACTCGATGTGGTCGCCGAGGCCGCGCAGGTACGCGCCGATCGCGGCGCGGCCGTCGAGGCGGCGCGGGTAGCCCTCGGGCGCGAAGGGGAACTCGGCGACGCCGTCCTCGGCGAACAGGTCGACCCAGGAGGCCACGTCGTCGGCGAGGAGGAGGCGGATGCCCTCGCGGAACAGTTCGGCAGGGCTGGAAGGACCGGAAGAGTCGGAAGGGCCGGAAAGGGTGGTGGGCATGGTGAGGTGCCGTCCTTTACGATTCGGACTGCTGGTCCGTTTGACGATACGGACCGCCGGTCCACTTTGTAAAGATGTCCCCGTACGAAAGGTCCCGTGCGAGATGACGGTGTCCCCATGACCGAGCGCAAGGCCCGCGCCGACGCGGCGCGCAACCGCGAGGCCGTCCTCGCCGCCGCCGACGAGCTGTTCGCGCGCAGCGACAGTCCGCGCGGCGTGTCCATGGAGCAGGTCGCGGCGGCGGCGGGTGTCGGCAAGGGCACGCTGTTCCGCCGTTTCGGCGACCGCAACGGCCTGATCCGCGCCGTGTTCGCGGCCCGCAGCGAGGCGGTGCGCGCCGCCGTCGAGTCGGGCCCGCCGCCACTCGGCCCCGGCGCCCCCGCCCGCGACCGGGTGCCCGCCCTCCTCGACGCCCTCCTCGGCTTCAAGCTCGACAACCGCCATCTGTCGGCCGCCCTGGAGGACGCGGGTTCGGGGACCCCCTACGAGGCGGAGTACTACGGGTGGTGGCACGGCGTCGTACGCGACGCGCTGGCGGAGGTGGACGAGGGCGCGGCGGTGCCCGACCCGGCCTTCGCGGCCCACGCGCTGCTCGCGGCCGTACGGGCGGACCTCGTCGGGCACTTGGTGGCGGTGGAGGGGATGTCGGGGGACGAGATCCGGGGGCGGTTGGGGGAGTACGTGGGGAAGGTGCTGGGTTAGGACAGTTCCTGTCCGGGTCAGGGCGTCGTCCGGGTCAGGTCGTCTTCGGTAGCGCGCGAGGCAGGGCGGCCGCCGTGCTGTCGCACGGCTCTGTCTCGTCGTACGGTTCCGTGCCGTCGTACAGCCCCGTGCCCTCGTACGTCGGCATCCCCTCACGCAGCGGAATCCCCGCGTACAGCGCCAGCGCGGCCTCCTCCTCGGAACGGGCCGCCTCCGGGCGGCCGGTGTCCCGGAGCAGCGCGGCCAGTTCCGCGTGCGTCTCGGCCTCGCCGTGCCGGTCCAGGATGCGTCGGCGGATGGCGAGCGCCGCGCGGAGGTGCCGCTCGGCCTCCGCCGGGCGCTTCAGGTGCGCGGCGGCGCGGCCCATCGCGTGGCGGGCCATGGCCTCCGTGTGGGGCTCGCGGACGCGCTCGGCGACGGCGGCGGCTCGCCGGAACCAGTCCGCGCCCGCCTCCTGGCCGCCGTCGCCGACGCCGTGGGCCGGCGCGAGGCCCGTGGCGATCATCGCCCACGCCTCCCCGTGCGGATTGCCGATCGCCCGCGCCAGCCCGAGCGACTCCCGGGCGAGGCGCTCGCAGGCGGCCAAGTCGCCCTGGTTCAGGGCGACCAGGGCGAGCCCGAGCAGCCCGCTCGACTCGCAGTGCCGGTCGCCGAGGCTCCGCGACAGGCCGAGCCCCTGGCGCAGGAGCTCCGCGGCCTCGTCGTCGCGGCGCAGCCGCAGGCACAGATGGCCGAGTGAAGTCAGCGTCCACGCCTCGGTGTTGCGGTTGCCGGTGCCCGCGCACAGCGCGAGCGCCTCGCGCAGCTCGGACTCGCCCCGGCCGTACCGGCCCGTGACCCAGTGCACGTACCCGAGCCGCTGCAGCACCATGGCCTCGCCCTGCCGGTCACAGGTGTCCCGGAACGCGGCCAGCGCGCGCAGATAGTGGTCGAGGGCCCGCTCCGGCCACCCCAGGTGCCACTCGGCGAGGGCGAGCCCGCAGCGAGCGACGGCCTGCCCGCGCCGGTCACCGGCCTCCTCGAACAGCGCGAGCGCACGCCGATGGTGACGGGCGCACTCCCCGTAGTGCCCGAAGACCCAGTGCGCCATCCCGAGCCTGCTGAGCTCAAGGGCGTGTCTGCGTACGTCCCCGAACTCCCGGAACAGCGCGAACGCGCGCCGGTGCTGGGCCTCGCTGCGGTGATGGGTGCCGTGCGTGAACCAGTCGGCCAGGCCCAGCCCCGCGAGGGAGCGTGCCTCGCCGTGCCGGTCGCCCGTCTCCCGGAACACCGAGAGCGCCAGGCGGTGCTGTTCCGCGCTCTCCCGGTACCGCCCGCGTGCCGCGTGCGCGCGGCCGAGCCCGCACCGCGCCTCGGCCACGCCGTGCGCGTCACCGGCCTTCTCGGACACGGCCAGGGCGCGCAGATACTGCTCCGCGGCCTCGTCGTGCCGCCCCAGGCCGTCGTACACGAAGCCGATGTCGCGTACGGCGCGGGCCTGTTGGGCAGGGGCGCCGGTGCGCAGGGCCGCGTCAAGGCCGAGGCGCAGGCCTGCGAGGCTGTCCGTGCCGTACGCGTGCAGCCCCAGGAAGGAGTGGGCCGCGGCGGCGAGCCGCCGGGTGCAGTCGTGCCAGCCGCGGCGCGCGGCCTCCTCGGTCACGGCGGTCAGGTTGGCGCGTTCCTGTTCAAGCCAGTCCAGGGCCGCCGCGGACGACGCGGGTGTCGCCGGTTCCGGGTCGGCTTGGTGCGGCCGGTCGTCCGCCGTCCGCCAGGGTTCGAGCCGCCGCCGCGCGTCCTCGGCGGCGTCGCAGTACCAGCAGGCGAGCCGCAGGACGGCGGCCGTACGCGACTCCTCGTCGTCCTCGGCGTGGGTGCGGCCGTGTGCGTACAGCCGGAGCAGGTCGTGGTGGCGGTAGCGGCCGTGGGTGAAGCTCTGCAGCAGGTGCTCGTCGAGGAGGGCTTCCAGGAGGTCCTCGGCGTCGTCGCGGTCCGTGCCGAGCAGGGCGGCGGCCGAGTCCGGTGTGCAGTCCGTGCCGGGGTGCAGGGCGAGGAGGCGGAAGGCCCGGCGGCGGGGCTCGGGCAGCGACTCGTACGACAGCGCGAAGGCGGCGTCCACCGTCCGCTTCCCGACGGCGAGTTGGCGCAGCCTGCCCTCGTCGGCCTCCAGGCGCCGGGCCAGGTCCGCCATGGACCAGGAGGGCCGGGTGCGGAGGCGGCGGCCGGCCAGGGCGACGGCCAGGGGGAGGTGACCGCAGAGTTCGGCGACGCGTTCCGCGCCGGGCCGCTCCCGTTCCGTGACGCGGGCGATCAGCGCGGTGGCCTCCTTCGGGCTGAAGGGGGCGAGGTGTGTGGTGCGGGCGCCGTCGAGTCCGCCGAGGACGCGGCGGCTCGTGATCAGCAGCAGGCACGATCCGGTGCCGGGCAGCAGGGGCCGCACCTGCTCCTCGTCGGCCGCGTCGTCGAGGATCACCAGGGCCCGCCTGCCCGCGAGCCGGTCGCGGTACAGGGCTGCCCGGGCTTCGAGCTGTTCGGGGACGAGGTCGCCCGGTACGCCGAGCAGGCGCAGGAAGTCCTCCAGTACGCGGGCGGGGTCGGCGGGGGCCCGGTCCGGGGAGAAGCCCTTCAGGTCGGCCCACAACTGGACGTCTGCGAAGCGCCCTTGGGCGACGAGCTGGTGGGCGGCGTGGACGGCGAGGCGGGTCTTGCCGACGCCTGCCATGCCTTCGATGAGGGCGACGATGACGCCGGTGCCGCCGCCCGGGTCGACGCCGGTGTCGCCCACCAGCTCCCGCAACGCACGCAGCTCCGCCTCCCGTCCCGTGAACTCCGGTATGTCCATGGGGAGTTGATGCAGGCCTTGGACGGCGTCGGGCGTGGCCGACCGCGCAGGGCGAGGGGCGGGCTCCGCACCCGAACCGGAGGAGGAGCCCGCACCCGAACCGGGAGAGGAGCCCGCCCCCGGCCAGGCCAACGACGGCGCGGACGCCAGTATCCGCCCGTGCAGCTCCTGCACCTCCGCTCCCGGATCCACCCCCAGCTCCTCGCGCAGCCCGCGCCGCATCCGCCGGAACACGGCCAGGGCGTCCCCCTGCCGCCCGCACCGGTACAGGGCCAGCATCAACAGCGCCGCGAACCGCTCGCGCAGGGGGAAGTCGCGTACCAGGCGGGTCAGTTCGGGTACGACCTCCTGGTGGCGCCCCAGGTCGAGGTCCGCCTGGACGCGTTCCTCCAGGGCGGCGGCCCGCAGCTCCGCGAGCCGGTCGCGCTCCGCGTCCAGGAAGCCGCTCGACACGTCGGCGAGGGCGGGGGCGTCCGGACCGTGCCACAGGGCGAGGGCCGCGCGGAGTTCCGCGGCGGCCCGTTCCACGTCCCCGCGGGCCCGCGCGGCGCGCCCCCGGCCGACCCCGCGCTCGAAGGCGGCCGCGTCGACGTCGTCCGGTCCGACGTCGAGGACGTATCCGCTGTCGGACCAGTTCAGCACCCCCGAGGGCGACCTGGGGCCGCGCTCGGGCTCCAGGACGCGGCGCAGCGCCGAGACGTACTTCTGCAGTTGCGGGACCGCGTACGCAGGGGCGGGCTCGCCCCAGACCGAGCGGACGAGCTGGTCGCGGGCGACGGGGCGGCCTGCCCTGAGGAGCAGCACGGCGGCGACGGACCGCTGCCGCGGCGCCCCGAGGTCCAGGGCCCGCCCGCCCCGCCAGGCCCGCACGGGCCCCAGGAGAGCGAACCGTAACGGCCCAGCTGTCGCCCCGTCCGTCCCCGCGCCGTCCGATCCCAACAGAACACCTTCCGCGTCGCGTTCGAGCCGCCGTGCACCAGTTGCCGTGTACAAGTTGCCGTGTACCGGCGACTGCCCAGTGCGTCGCCCAGTGATTCGCCCAACTGTCCCGAGAACACTAGTGAACCGACGGGGAAACACGACGAAGGGGGATTGATGAGCTACGGGTACGGACGGAAGTCGCTGGAGGCCGTGGCCGTCTGCGCTGTCGCCACGGCGATGCTCACGTTCTCGGCGGGGTCGGCGAACGCGGACCGCACCCAGACGATGGCGCCGCAGCGCACGGCGCCGGCATCGTCCTCCGCGCCCGAGCCCACCGCCGGGTCCGAGTCCGCTGCCGCAGCCGCGTCGTTCCGGTGCAAGGACGTGGGGAACAAGTACGCGAAGACGAAGCGCAAGGCTCCCATCCGGGCCGGGATGTCGAAGCATGCGCGGATCAAGGTGATGGTCCCCAAGGGCAAGAAGGTGCGCTACACCCATCGCTGCGTCAGCTCCAAAGGCACGCACTGGGTGAAGACGGCGTCGTGGGCGCGCGGCTATATGTACCGGGCCCACATCTAGGCACCCTGGGCACCATCTGGACACCCAGGGCATCCAAGACCGGCCGGCGATCCGCTCCGGGGGTGAGCGTCATCAGCGGATCGTCGGCCCCCACTCCCGTGCGAGCGCCACCGCGAGGGCGCGGAAGATCCGTACCTCCGGGTTGTCGTCGCTCGCGCGGACGGCGAGGTAGCTGCTCTGCCAGGGGGCGTCGACGACGGGTACGAAGACGGCGCCCGGCCACGCGTAGTAGCGGGCGAAGGACTTCAGGCCCGAGCCCGCGGCGCGGCCCATGATGACGCTGGTCAGGACCTCCTGAGGAGTGACGGCGAAGTCGGGCCCGCGGCGTCGGCCCGCCTCGTCGAAGTAGAGGTAGTCCGTGAAGGGGCGGGGGGTGTGCCCGGGGACGCGGACGAAGGGGAGGTCGGTGACGTCCGCGACGGTGACGCCGGTGGCGTGGGCGTCGGCCAGGGCCGAGTGCGCGGGGACGGCGACGATGCGCTGCTCGGTGGTGAGGGCGTCGGCGGTGACACGTTCGTCGTCCGGGGTGGGGCGTACGAAGGCGACGTCGACACGGTCCTCGACGAGGGCCGACGCGTGCTCGGTGAAGTTCAACTGGCTGATCTCCAGGCGGACTTCGGGCCGGGCCCGGCGGTACGCGTTGATCGAGGCGGGGGTCAGCTCGGCGGAGCCGTGGCCCATGATGCCGACGCGCAGGGGGCGCGTCCGTCCGGTGCCGTGGGCCGGCTCCGCCATGTCGGCCATGTCGTCCAGGGCCGCGGCGGACGCCGCGAGCAGCGTGCGCGCGTGCCCGGCCAGGCGCTCACCGGCGGGGGTGGGGGCGACCGGGCTGCGGTACAGGAGGGGGGTGCCGAGCTCCGTCTCCAGGCGCCGCACGTGCGCGGTCACCGCGGGCGGCGACAGGAAGAGCCGGGCCGCGGCCCGCCCGAAGTGCCCCTCTTCCACGACCGCCAGGAACGACGACAGGAGTCGCAGGTCGAGGGGGGAGGAGGCCATGCGTACCAGCGTAAACGGGTGCTGGCGGGGCGCCTCGGTGGCCTTCAGGAATCGTGAACGGGTGCGGCGGAGGGCTGGCGGGGGCGCCTAGAACTAGGGGCATGACCACCGAAGCAACCGCCCCCTCACCTGCGCGAACGCCGACGTCGGCGCTGTCCGCCGGGCCCCGCGAAACTCCCCGGTACGGGATACGTGCCGCCTGGATGATGCTGGCCTCCGGCTGGAGCGCCAACCAGTTCTCGGCCCTCCTCGGCGCCTACCGCTCCGAGCTCGGCCTCACGGATTCGGCGGTCACGGGCCTGTTCGCGGTGTACGTCGTGGGCCTCATCCCCGGCCTGCTGGTCGCCGGGCCCCTCGCGGACCGCCGGGGCCGCCGCCGCATCGCGCTGGCCGCGCTGGCGGTGAACCTGGTCTCGACGCTGCTGCTCACGCTGGGGGCGACGGCCACGGGGTGGCTGCTTCCGGGGCGTTTCCTCACCGGCGTGAGCGCGGGGGTCCTCCTTGCCGCGGGCAGCGCGTGGATCAAGGAACTGTCTTCGCCGCCGTACGTGGCGGCGGGCGCCCCCGCGTCGACGGCTTCGCGCCGGGCGGGGCTCTTCGTCTCGGCGGGCTTCGCCTCCGGCGGGTTGGCGGCGGCGCTGATCGCCGAGTGGGCGCCGCATCCGATGGTGACGGCGTACGTCCCTCACGTACTCCTGGCAGCAGGCGCCTGGCTGGCGGCACGCACCGCACCGGAAACCCGTACGGTTGCCGTACGCCGTGGGCTGTGCCCACCCGTGCCGCCCTGCGGCACGATTGCCCACAGCGGTATTCGGACCTTGCTCCCCCTGGCCCCCTGGGTCTTCGCGGCCCCCACGATCGGCTTCGTGAGCCTCCCCGGCCAGGTGCACGCCGGCCTGGTCTACACGGGCGTAGCCACCGCCGTGGTCCCAGGAACCGGCCTCCTGGTCCAACCCCTGGCCCGCCGCGCGGCGGCAACACACCGCCAACGAGCCGCAAGCATCGGCCTCCTGGCGATCACCGCAGGCCTGCTGCTGGCCGCCTGGGCCGCCCACACGGACTCCCAGCCGTGGGCGATGGCCGCCGCGGCCACCCTGGGCGCGGGCTACGGCTTCACTCTCACCCACGGCCTCACCCAGGTCGCCACGACCGCCCCCGCACACAGCCTGGCCCGCCTCACGTCGTACTTCTGGACAGCGGCCTACACAGGCATGTTCGCCCCGTACGTGGTCACGCTCCTCACGGACAACGGCCCCCTCACACCCCCACAGACCCTGACCGCCGCAGCAGCCCTCGCCGCCGCGACCTGCGCGGCCCTCCCGCTCCTCAATTCCCCTTCCGTCCGCGGAACCTGATCCCCCCGCCCTCCGGATGCCGTGCCACCACGACATCCGTGAACCCGGCCGCCGCGAGCCGCCCCGGCAGCTCCTCCGGGTCGACGGTGTTGTTCGTGTCGCCGAGGTGCAGCAGCCAGAACCGGAAGCTCGGCAGGCTGTCGCTGCCCGCGAAGGTCCCGCCCGGCCGCAGTACCCGGTAGGCCTCGGTGAAGATCCGGTCCTGCAGGGCGTCTGTGGGGACGTGGTGGAGCATCGTGAAGCAGACGACGGAGTCGAACGAGGCGTCGGGCAGCGGCAGATCGGTGCCGTCGGCGTGCAGGACGCGCGCCCGCGACCCCCACCGCTCCTGGAGCATGCCTGCCATCTTCTCGTCGATCTCGGCCGCCGTCAGGCGGGGTACGTCCTCGACGAGGACGCGCAGATTGGCGCCGTAGCCGGGGCCGATCTCCAGTACGTCGTCACCTAGGCCGACGTCTTCCAGGGCGAACGGCAGGATCATGTCCCTTGTGGTCTGTGCCCACTTCTCGGAGCTGCACAGCTTGCGGTGTGCTCGGTTCATCGGCATGCGTACGACGCTAGGTCGATGTGGCGGGTGTCCTCGACGGGCTAGGCTGCCGACTCATGTCGCGGAACGGACACGCGGGCCCGAGCCGGAATCCGGGCCTGAGGCCGAGCTTCCATCCCAACCCACCCACCGCCGTCTTCATCGGCAGCTTCACCATGCCGCGAGGCCTCCGCTTCGCGACGCACACCCACCCGGTGCACCAACTCGCCTGGTCCGAGCGGGGTTTGCTGCGTATCCGCACCGAGGGCGGGGCCTGGTTGCTGCCGCCCACGCTCGCCCTGTGGATCCCGGCGGGCGTTCCGCACGCGACGGAGGCGGCGGGCGACGCCCTGATGCGCGCGCCGTACGTCACCCCGGCGCGCTGCCCCGCCCCGGTGGCCGCGTGGGACCACCCCACCGTCCTCGCGGCGCCCCCGCTCCTGCGCGCCCTGATCGACCACCTGTCCCGTGGGGACCTCGCCCCGGACGCCCGCGCCCGCGCCGAGGGGGTCCTCCTGGACGTACTGACGCCCGTCCCCGTCACCAGCCTCTCCGTCACCGAGCCGCGCGACCCCCGCGCCCGCGAGGTCGCCCGCGCCCTGGCCGCCGCGCCCGGCGACGGCCGCACCCTGTCGGCCTGGGCCGAGCGGGTCGGCGTGAGCGCCCGCACGCTGGCCCGGCTCTTCGCCGCCGGTACGGGCCTGCCGTTCGGGCAGTGGCGGGAGCGCCTTCGCATGCAGGCCGCGATGCCGTTGCTGGCCGACGGCCTGACGGTCGAGGCGGTGGCCCACCGCGTGGGCTACGCGTCGGCGAGTTCCTTCGTCGCCGCGTTCCACCGCGTGGTGGGCGTGACGCCGCGCCAGTACTTTCCCGTCCGGACGTAACCGGGGGCTCCGCCCCCGGACCCCCGCTCCTCAAACGCCGGAGGGGCTATATCCCCCACCCGCCCGCCCTTACTACCTGCCGGAACAGCCGGTGAGGTTTCAGCCCGCGCGGCGGAATTTCAGCCCGCCCGGCGTTTGAGGACGAGCCGCGAAGCGGCGATACGGGGGTCCAGGGGGCGGAGCCCCCTGCCCGCGGCGGAGCCGCTGATCGATGCAGCGGGAAGGGGCGGGCTTGGGGAGCCCCCCGGCAGGGCCAACGCGGCAAGCAGGGCACGCACGTCTTCGCCGCCCCCGACCCCGTCGGCACCGCCGTGCTCGGCGTCATCGGCGCGGGCGCGCAGGCGGAACTGATGCTGCGCGGCCTGCGCACACTGCGCCGCTTCAGCGCCCTCGCCGTGTACGACGCCGACGCCGACCGCGCGGCCGACTTCGCCGCCCGGCACGACGGCCACGTGTCGGCGTCCGCCACCGAAGTCGCCGCCCATGTCGACGTGGTCCTCCTCGCCACCTGGTCCCGCGCCCCCCTCCTCGCGCTGGCCGACACCCGCCCCGGCCAGCACCTCACCACCCTGGGCGCCGACGAGCCCGGCAAGCAGGAGCTGGCCGCAGACCTGCTCCAGGCTTCCCACCTCGTCGTGGACGACCATGAACTGGCGGCCGCCATGGGCGCGTTGGCCGCCGCCGGCCTGCCCGCGTCGTCAGCCGACGCAACCCTCGGTGAGGTCCTGCGCGGCGACCACCCCGGCCGCGAGGGTGCTCCCGCGACCGCCCGCTCCGTCTACGCGCCCGTCGGCCTGCCCTGGCAGGACCTCGCCATGTCCTGGCTCGCCTTCCGGGAGGCGGAGCGGCGCGGCGTCGGGGCGCGCATTGATCTGCTGGGCTGACCCGGCGTCCGCCGCGCGGCGGAGGTGCTTCGTCCCGGCAGCTGATCCGCGCGGGGCGCGGTGATCGTCATGGCTGTCCCATGACCCGACCTACGTACCGCCCCACGTGCCGAACCCCCGCCCAAGCGCGGCCGGTTGCGCGCCTGCTGGGCCGCCGCGCATGCGGGCCCGCGGACGGGGTGCCCCGCTGGGCCTGGCTCGCCGCGCTCGCCGTTCCGCTCACCGCGTTGCCGTCGGCCCTGTGCCAAGCCGCGGGCAAGGGTCCGCAGGACGCCGAGCTGCGGATCGACGGCTGACGGTGACGTCCGTCAGCCGTCGAGGGCGTTGAGAAACCCCACCCAGGCCGTGGCGCCTATGACCAGGATCGGTCCGGTGGGGTTCTTGCTGTCGCGTACGGGGACGACTCCCGGTACGCCGTCGGAACCCGGCGATCAGCTGCTCTGTGCCCGGAAGGACCAGCGGCAACGCGGATCCCTGCCGTCCACAGTGCTGGAAAAGACCACGACCTGGTTTCCCCAAGCTCGGGTCTCTGTCATGAAGCCGCTGCCCGTGGCATGAGCCAGCCAGTAGTTGTACGGCACGAACCGCTTTGCTGCGTCGTTCGGGTCGCAGTCGCCCCGGTAGGCTCCGACGATGCCGGCCACGGGTCGGGCCCACAGGCAACCGCCCGAAGCGTTGCGGACCAGCTTGTCGTAACCCGAGATGGTCTCCAGGCTCCACAACTGGGCCGCTCGACCGGCCTCGCACGGCGCGAGGTTGACCACATCGTTGTCGAAGGCGGTCAGGCACTTCCCGGTGGATTGGCTCTCGTACTGCCCCCAAGTCGCTGCCTGGCTCGGGTTCCCACTCGACAGAGCGAGGCCGAGGAACAACGCGGTCGCCGTAGCCGTGACTCCGGCTCGGCGCCGCATGCGCAGCCTCTCGGGTGCGCGCAGACATACCATCCCGACCTCCCCCGGTTCACGACATCTGTGACGTGGGCTCTACCCAGGTACAGCCCCGTGAGCTACCGATTCACTCCTTCGGATTACCCGGCAACACGACCGATCCCGATGAAGGTCGACCTTCTGGGCTGACCCCGGCTCCGCCGCGCGGCGGAGGAGGTTCGTCCCGGCAGGCGATCCGGCTTCCCGGCCTTGATCGCCATCGTGGTCCCATGACGACCGAGATCCGTACGGAACTCCCGCCCCCACGTGGCCGGTTGCGCGCCTGCTGGGCCGCCGCGCACGCGCCCGCCGACGGGGTGCCCCGCTGGGCGTGGCTCGCCGCGCTCGCGGTTCCGCTCACCGCGCTGCCGTCCAGTGTGTGGCGGATCGCGGTCTGGTTCCTCGACGAGGGCAGTCGCGGGAAGCGGGGGGATCTCCCGGCGTGGGTGCCGGGGTGGGCCTACATGGTGTTCCTGTCGGTCGTGTCCGAACTGTTCGCCTTCGCGGCGGTGGGACTGGTCGCGCGCTGGGGCGAGGTGTTCCCGCGCTGGGTGCCGTTTCTGCGGGGGCGCAGGGTGCCCACCCTGGCGGCCGTCATCCCCGCGACCTTCGGGACGGTCGCGGTCACGCTCCTGTGGACGTCCGCGTTCGTCGCGGAGGCGGCCGGGGTCACGATCACGGGAGAGGAACAGCCCGCCGACTTCCCCACGAACCAAGGGGCTTGGGAGGCCGCCGCCTTGTATGTGAGTTACGCCCCGTTGTTGCTCTGGGGGCCGTTGCTCGGGGCGGTCACGTGGGCGTACTGGAAGCGGCGGCGCGGGGCTGTCCGGGCCTGATCGTTTCTCCGGTGAATTCGTGGGCCCACTCGGGTGAGCCCGCCCGACCGCTCGGCACCGCGGGCGGTATCAACCCGACCGTGAGCAAACAACAGCAGTCACGCGGCCGCGCCCTACGCGCCGTCGCCGGGCTCTCCGCCCTGTCCGCCGCCCTCCTCCTGCCGCTGGCGGCGGGACCCCTGGCGCCCGCCGCCCCGGCAGTCGCCGCCGCACCTGAGGACTCCATCACAGCCGTGTCCCTGGGCGACAGTTACATCTCCGGTGAGGGCGGCCGGTGGGTCGCGAACGCCGAAGGCGACTGGGACAAGGGCGGGGTACTGGCCGCCGTCAAGGCCAAGACGGACCGGGCGGCGGCTCCGGGCGCCACCCTGGACCAGATCTATCCGCACCGCGAGGCCCTCGCGAACGGGCGACCCGGGTGCCACCGGTCCGACTCCGCCGAGATCATCGCGGCGAAGGACGCGCCTAGCCCCTTGGGCAAGGTCACCGACGTGGTCAACATTGCCTGTTCCGGCGCGGAGACAAAGCACATGGGGTCCGGATACGAGGCGAAGGACGAGCCGTCGCAGTACGGGCAACTACGCAATCTGATCGCCGACAAGCGCACTATCTCCTACGTGGTGCTCTCGATCGGCGGAAGTGAGCCACTGACCAAGGCGATGAACGACTGCGTCAGGTCCTGGATGAAGAGCGCCTATTGCTCGACCGACCCTGCGGTCACCGGCTCCTACGACTCGGCGCTCAAGTCCGTGGAGAAGGACGTGGGCGACGTGGTCCGGCAGGTCAAGGCGATCTTCAAGGGTGCGGCCCGACAGCCCAGGATCATCGTCCAGTCCTACCCGAATCCCCTCGGCTCCGGTGACCCGGCCACCACGCCGGGCGACGAGAACCGCTGGGCCCGCTGGAGTACATGGGGCTGCCCCTTCTACAACCGGGACATCAAGTGGATCGGCACCGAGGTGCTGCCCGGTCTGAACACCGAGCTGAAGAAGGTCGCCAAGACCGAGCAGGTCGACTTCCTCGACCTGCGGGGCGCTCTCACCGGCCATGAGGTCTGCTCGACCGAGCCCCACCTGGCGGAGGAGACGCCGCGCGGTCGCGTCTACGTGCCGAAGCCGGCCGACGCGCACTGGGCGCGCTACATCGAGCGGTCCAAGACCAAGCTGTCCGACTCGGAGGTCCAGGAGTCGATGCACCCCAACTACCTGGGTGCGAAGGCCCAGGGGCACTGCCTGTCCGAGTTCCTGGACGCGCTGAACAAGGCGGGCAAGCCGATGTCGGCGCAGTGCCAGGCGGCCGCGGGCAAGGGTCCGGAGGACACCAAGCTGCGGATCGACGGCTGAGGGTGACGTCCGTCAGCCGTTGAGGGCGTTGAGGAACCCCACCCAGGCCGGGGCGCTTATGACCAGGACCGGCCCGGTGGGGTTCTTGCTGTCGCGTACGGGGACGATCCCCGGCAGGCCGTCGACGACCTCGACGCAGTTGTCGCTCTCGTCGCCGCTGCTGTAGCTGCTCTTGCGCCAGTGGGCGTTGCTCAGGTTGTACTCGCGCATCGTCTGTAGTCCTCCGCCACCGACTCGATCAGGTCGAGGGACGCCTCCGGTGACAGTGCGACGGCCCTGAGCAGATCGTATGCCGCCTGCACCTTCTTCACTACCGCTGGTTCGTCCAGCAGGTTCCCCGAATACACCCCCTCTGTATAGACAGTTGGTGGCGCGTCCTCGAACTCCATGAGCTTCATCATCTTGCCCATCCTCGGGTGTGCCCCGACCGCGAATGGGATCACCTGCACCAACACCTTGCGCTCCCGCGCCATCGCCACGATGCGGTCCAGCTGGTCGGCCATGATGGCGGGTCCGCCGACCGGCACACGCAGTGCGGTCTCATGCACGATCACCCAATACGTGGGCCGTGTAGCGTCCTTGAGGATCCAGCCGCGGTCCATGCGCGCTCGGAGCAGCTCCTCGATGTACGCGTCGGTGGCGAGCGGGTTGCCCGCCACGAAGAGCGCTTGGGCGTACTCAGGGGTCTGGAGAAGCCCCGGAACCAACACCGGTTCGAACTCGTACAGCTTGGTCGCCAGCCGCTCCAGCTCCACCGCATGCGCGAAGTACTCCGTATATGGCTGTTCCTTGATGAGCTTGCGCCAGAGTCGCTCGAAAAAGCCCCCGGTTTGCAGGACTTCATCGATCCGCTGAGCCACATCCAACTGCGGTTTCCGAATGGCCTGTTCGAACTGGCCGATGTACCCCCGGATACAAATACCCGAGCCCCCAGCTCGACCTGGGTCAGCGCAGCGTCTTCGCGCCGTCGCTTCAGCTCCGCCCCGAAGAACTCCCACGCGGCCTGTCGCGATCCATGAACACCTTTGGCCATGGATGAACTCCCCTCCTCAGCCCCGCACTTGTAGCGCACAGACTCCTGCCAACTCTAGACGCAACGCGTCACCGTGGGGACACGAAGCGTGAAATCCGACGGACAAGGGGAACCACGTGACGGCGAATAGCGCCGCAGGCAACTCGCACTCTGTGGGTTGTGTCGAAGAGGCGGAGGAAACAGTGGAAGAATTGCGCGCTGCCCTGGCAAGGACAGGAATTTCTTTGCCGTCCCTGCGGGTCGATCCGGCGACGGTCGTCAGAGAGGCGCCATGCCCGCTGGTGGAATTGGGCCGCTGTTCGGTGGAGACGGCGGCACGGCTCGCGGCGGCGCTGCCGGGCCGGGGGCTGCCAGGCCGGGGGGTGGTGAACCCATGAGGCTCCCGATCGGGACGTACGCGGTGGACACCCGGTCGGGCAGGGTGGGCAAGGTGATGGGCTACGAAGGCCCGTACGTGCAGCTGCGGCCGTACGGGGGCGGGCGGGAGTGGGACTGCGCCCCGGAGGCGCTCAGGACGGCGACGAGCGCGGAGCGGCTGCGCGCGGCGACGGCGTACGCGAACGCGCGAAGCCGCGGAGAGGTGCCTTGACGGAGGGCGGTCGGCGCCCGCTTGGCTAGGGGGTGGGCGCCCCGCCCCGAACCCGGGGCCGTCGCGGGGGCGGCGTACGGGAGAATGGGCCCATGAGCCTGTTCCGTGACGACGGTGTCGTGCTGCGTACCCAGAAGCTGGGTGAGGCGGACCGCATCATCACGCTGCTCACGCGCGGGCACGGGCGGGTGCGGGCCGTGGCCCGCGGGGTGCGGCGCACGAAGTCCAAGTTCGGGGCGCGCCTCGAACCCTTCTCGCATGTGGACGTGCAGTTCTTCGCGCGGGGAAGCGAACTGATCGGGCGCGGGCTGCCCTTGTGCACGCAGAGTGAGACCATCGCTCCCTACGGTGGCGGCATCGTCACCGACTACGCGCGCTACACCGCCGGTACGGCCATGCTGGAGACGGCGGAACGGTTCACCGATCATGAGGGGGAGCCCGCGGTCCAGCAGTATCTGCTGCTGGTGGGCGGGCTGCGGACGCTCGCCCGCGGCGAGCACGAGCCGCACCTCGTTCTCGATGCCTTCCTGCTCCGCTCGCTCGCCGTGAACGGCTACGCGCCCAGCTTCACCGACTGTGCCAAATGCGGCATGCCGGGCCCCAACCGCTTCTTCTCCGTCGCCGCGGGCGGCTCGATTTGCGCCGACTGCCGGGTCCCGGGCAGCGTCGTACCCTCGGCGGAGACCCTGACGCACCTCGGCGCGCTGCTGACCGGCGACTGGGCGACGGCCGACGCCTGCGAGGCGCGGCACGCCCGCGAGGGCAGTGGGCTCGTATCGGCCTATCTGCACTGGCACTTGGAGCGCGGCCTGCGCTCACTGCGGTACGTGGAGAAGAACTGACGCGGCCGGCGGTACGGCACGCGGTACGCAGAGAAGAACCGACCCAGCTCAGCTAGGAGTGAGAGCCCCTCATGGCAGTGGCACGACGCGGAATCCTCGGACGAAGCCGCCGCGAGTACAAGGCGCCCGAGCAGCACCCGTCCGGCGCGCGGCCGCCGAAGATCCCCGGCGAGCTGGTCCCCAAGCACGTCGCCGTCGTCATGGACGGCAACGGCCGGTGGGCCAAGGACCGCGGCCTGCCGCGCACCGAAGGCCACAAGGTCGGCGCCGAGCGCGTCGTCGACGTGCTGCAGGGCGCCATCGAGATGGGCGTCGGCAGCATCTCCCTGTACGCCTTCTCCACCGAGAACTGGAAGCGCTCGCCCGACGAGGTGCGCTTCCTGATGAACTTCAACCGCGACTTCATCCGCAAGTCCCGCGACCAGCTCGACGAACTCGGCGTACGGGTGCGCTGGGTGGGGCGCATGCCCAAGCTGTGGAAGTCCGTCGCCAAGGAGCTCCAGATCGCCCAGGAGCAGACCAAGGACAACGACCGGCTCACGCTGTACTTCTGCATGAACTACGGCGGCCGCGCCGAGATCGCGGACGCCGCCAAGGCCCTCGCGGAGGACGTGCGCGCCGGGCGCCTCGATCCGTCGAAGGTCAACGAGAAGACCCTCGCCAAATACATGTACTACCCGGACATGCCGGACGTGGACCTGTTCCTGCGGCCCAGCGGCGAGCAGCGCACCTCCAACTACCTGATCTGGCAGAGCGCGTACGCCGAGATGGTCTTCCAGGACGTCCTCTGGCCCGACTTCGACCGCCGCGACCTGTGGCGCGCCTGCCTCGAATACGCCTCGCGCGACCGCCGCTTCGGCGGGGCGATCCCGAACGAGGAGCAGATCGCCAACAGTTAGCACGGGTACGTACGTACGTGGGGCCCGCACCGCCAAGTCGGCGGTGCGGGCCCCACGTACGTACGCAGCTACTTCTTCTTGGCGCAGTCCTCACACGTACCGAAGATCTCCACCGTGTGCGCCACGTTCACGAAGCCGTGCTCCGCGGCGATGGACTCCGCCCACGACTCGACCGCGGGGCCCTCGACCTCGACGGCCCTGCCGCAGACGCGGCAGACCAGGTGGTGGTGGTGCTCGCCGGTCGAGCAGCGGCGGTAGACGGCCTCGCCGTCGTTGGTGCGCAGCACGTCCACCTCGCCGGCGTCGGCGAGCGACTGGAGCGTGCGGTAGACCGTCGTCAGGCCCACGGAGTCACCGCGGTGCTTGAGCATGTCGTGGAGCTCCTGCGCACTGCGGAACTCGTCCACCTCGTCGAGCGCGGCCGCCACAGCGGCGCGCTGCCGGGTGGACCGGCCTCGTACGGGGGGTCCCGCAGCCGTCGTCACAGGTGCCTCCTAGCACTCTTCAGCACTCGTCCGCACTTTTGTGGTGCGTCGTCTCGCCCGGCCATTGTGCCAGGTAGCTGCCGGACGGTGACCAGAGTGATCTCAGACAGTGACCTCGTCCGACGTGGAGCGCGAGCCCGGCACGTCCGCCGTGCACGCCGCGTCGCGGGCCGCCGAGGCGCGCGCCCTGCGGCGCGCGAGAGGCGTCGCGAGCAGCGTGAGCACGATGAACACGCCGATGGTCAGGAGCACGATGGTCGCTCCCGGGGGCACGTCCTGGTAGTACGAGGTGACCGTGCCGCCGAGCGTCACGGCGACCCCGATGGCCACTGCGATCGCGAACGTCGCCGCGAAGCTCCGGGTGAGCTGCTGCGCCGCGGCCACCGGCACCACCATGAGCGCCGACACCAGCAGCAGGCCCACGACCCGCATGGCGACGGTGACCGTGACCGCCGCGGTCACCGCCGTCAGCAGGTTAAGGGCACGCACCGGCAGACCCGTCACGCGCGCGAACTCCTCGTCCTGGCTCACCGCGAACAACTGGCGGCGCAGGCCGACCGTGACCAGGACCACGAACGCGGCGAGCAGACAGATCGCCGTCACGTCGTCGTCCGAGACCGTCGAGAGGGACCCGAAGAGGTAGGAGCTCAGGTTCGCGTTCGAGCCGCCCGGCGCCAGGTTGATCAGCATGACGCCGCCCGCCATACCGCCGTAGAACAGCATCGCGAGCGCGATGTCGCCGCGCGTCTTGCCGTACCAGCGGATCAGCTCCATCGCGACAGCTCCGACCACCGCGACCGCCGTGGCCATCCACACCGGGGAGGTGGAGAGGAGGAAGCCGAGGCCGACACCGGTCATCGCGACATGGCCGATTCCGTCGCCCATGAGGGCCTGGCGGCGCTGCACCAGATAGATGCCGACCGCGGGGGCCGTGATGCCGACGAGGGCGGCGGCGAGCAGGGCCCGCTGCATGAATTCGTAGTTCAGGAATTCCATGACGATCGCCGGTCCTCAGGTGAGCAGGCCGGTGCGGACCGGGGCCGCGTCGGCGTCGTGCGGGTGGACGTGGTCGTGGCCGGGCAGCGCGTGCTGGCCGACGGCCTTGGGCGGCGGGCCGTCGTGCAGCACGCAGCCGTCGCGCAGCACCACCGCGCGGTCGATGAGCGGCTCCAGGGGGCCCAGCTCGTGCAGCACGAGCAGCACCGAGGCGCCCTGCTCGACCTGGTGGCGCAGGGTGGCCGCGAGGACCTCCTGGCTGGCCAAGTCGACGCCCGCCATCGGCTCGTCCATGATCAGCAGTTCGGGCTCGGAGACCAGCGCGCGGGCGATCAGGACGCGCTGGTGCTGGCCGCCGGAGAGCGCGTTGACGGAGTCCTTGGCGCGGTCCGCCATGCCGACGAGGTCCAGGGCGTGCGCCACCGCCGCGCGGTCGGCCTTGCGCAGCACGCCGAAGCGGGCCCGCGCGAGCCGGCCGGATGTCACGACCTCCGTGACCGTCGCCGGGACGCCGCCCGCGGCCGTGGTGCGCTGCGGGACGTAGCCCACCCGCGCCCAGTCCCGGAAGCGCCGCCGCGGCGTACCGAAGATCTCGATCTCGCCGCCGGTGACCGGGACCTGCCCGATGACCGTGCGCACGGCCGTCGACTTGCCGGAGCCGTTCGCGCCGAGCAGCGCGACGACCTCGCCGCGGCCCACGGCGAGGTCGATGCCGCGCAGGACCGGGCGCCCGCCGAGCTCGGCCGTCACCTCGCGCAGGGATATGACGGGCTCACTCTTGGCGTCGGCCATGGCGGCTGCCTTTCGTGCCGGACTTGTGGTGGAACTCACTTGGTGCCGAGAGCCTTCTGCAGGGCGGTGAGGTTGGACCGCATCACCTCGAAGTAGTCGTCGCCCTTCGACTTCTTCGTGATGCCCTCGATCGGGTCGAGCACGTCCGTCTTCAGCTTCGCGTCGTTCGCGAGGGTCTTCGCGGTCTTGTCGCTGACCAGCGTCTCGTAGAACACCGTCGTGACGCCGTCGGCCTTGGCCATCTCCTGGAGGTCCTTCACGCGGTTCGCGCTCGGCTCGCCCTCCGGGTCCAGGCCGGAGATGGCCTCCTCGGTCAGGCCGTACCGCTCGGCGAGGTAGCCGAAGGCGGCGTGGGTGGTGATGAAGACCTTCGAGTCGGTGTTCTTCAGGCCGTTCTTGAAGTCCGTGTCCAGGCCCGTCAGCTTCTTCACCAGGGCGGCCGTGTTCTTCTCGTACGTGGCCTTGTGGTCCGGGTCGGCCTTCGCGAAGGCCTTGCCGACGCCCTCGGCGACCTCGGCGTACTTCACCGGGTCCAGCCAGATGTGCGGGTCCTTGCCGCCCTCGGTCTCGTGGCTGTGGCCCTCGTGGCCCTCTTCCTCGTGACCGTGCTCGTCTTCCTTGGCGTGCTCGTCGCCGTGCTCGTCGTGCTTCTCGGAGCCGTGCTCGTCCTCGGTGCCGTGCTCGTCGTGCTCCTCGGCGTGCCCGCCGACCTCGGTGCCGTGCTTCTCCAGGCTGGTCAGGGAGGCGGCGTCGATCTTGGTCTTGATGCCGGACTGGCCGATGGCCTCGTCGACGGAGGGCTGCAGACCCTTCAGGTAGAGCGCGGCGTCCGCGTTCTCCAGCTGCGCCGTCTGCTTGGCGCTGATCTCCAGGTCGTGCGGTTCCTGGCCGGGCTCGGTGAGGCCGGTGACCTCGACGTTCTTTCCGCCGATCTCCTTGGCCAGGAACTCCATGGGGTAGAACGACGCCACCACGTCCAGCTTGCCCTCGCTGTTCTTGTCGGCCGCGTCCGAGGACGAGCAGCCGGACAGGGCCGTGAGGCCCAGAACCGTGGCGGTGGCGAGGGCGGCGGTGGGTATGAGGCGTCGTACGTTCATGACAGTCATTTTCAACAAACTTGGAAACGGTTGTCAACAAAGTGTCGATCTGTACACCTCCGCTCGCGCTCGGCGACGACCGGAACCGGACCACGCCCGAACCGATTTGATCCAGGGGGTACGGCCGCCGGTAATCTGAAGCATTCGCTCCTGAGGCATGCGCTTCGTCAGCCCCGAAGCGTGGCTTCGCCGTCGTCGTAATGAAGAGAGCACCGTGGCCGCCGACAAGATCGACACCATCGTCAGCCTGAGCAAGCGCCGAGGCTTCGTCTTTCCGTGCAGTGAGATCTACGGCGGCCAGCGGGCCGCCTGGGACTACGGACCGCTCGGCGTGGAGCTGAAGGAGAACATCAAGCGCCAGTGGTGGCGCTACATGGTCACCTCGCGGGAAGACGTCGTCGGCATCGACTCGTCGGTGATCCTGGCCACCGAGGTCTGGCAGGCCTCCGGCCACGTCGCCACCTTCACCGACCCGCTGACCGAGTGCACCTCCTGTCACAAGCGGTTCCGCGCGGACCACCTGGAGGAGGCGTACGAGGCGAAGAAGGGCCGCGCCCCGGAGAGCCTCACGGACATCAACTGCCCCAACTGCGGCACCAAGGGCCAGTTCACCGAGCCCAAGCAGTTCTCCGGCCTGCTCTCCACCCACCTCGGCCCCACCCAGGACAGCGGCTCCGTCGCCTACCTGCGGCCCGAGACCGCCCAGGGCATCTTCACCAACTTCGCCCAGGTGCAGACCACTTCGCGCCGCAAGCCGCCGTTCGGCATCGCCCAGATGGGCAAGTCCTTCCGCAACGAGATCACGCCCGGCAACTTCATCTTCCGCACCCGCGAGTTCGAGCAGATGGAGATGGAGTTCTTCGTCAAGCCGGGCGAGGACGAGAAGTGGCAGGAGTACTGGATGGAGCAGCGCTGGAACTGGTACACCGGCCTCGGCATGCGCGAGGAGAACATGCGCTGGTTCGAGCACCCGGCCGAGAAGCTCTCCCACTACTCCAAGCGCACCGCTGACATCGAGTACCGCTTCCAGTTCGGCGGCAGCGAGTGGGGCGAGCTCGAGGGCGTCGCCAACCGCACCGACTACGACCTGTCGGCGCACTCCAAGGCGTCCGGCCAGGACCTGTCCTACTTCGACCAGGAGGCCGGCGAGCGCTGGACTCCGTACGTCATCGAGCCCGCCGCCGGTGTCGGCCGCACCATGCTCGCCTTCCTGCTCGACTCCTACGTCGAGGACGAGGCGCCCAACGCCAAGGGCAAGCTGGAGAAGCGCACGGTCATGCGCTTCGACCACCGCATCGCCCCGGTGAAGGTCGCCGTCCTGCCGCTGTCCCGCAACCCGGAGCTGTCGCCCAAGGCCAAGGGCCTGGCCGCCGCCCTCCGGCAGAACTGGAACATCGAGTTCGACGACGCCGGCGCCATCGGCCGCCGCTACCGCCGCCAGGACGAGATCGGCACGCCGTACTGCGTGACGGTCGACTTCGACACCCTGGACGACAACGCGGTGACCGTGCGCGAGCGCGACACCATGAAGCAGGAGCGGGTGTCCCTCGACCAGATCGAGGGCTACCTGGCGACGCGCCTCGTCGGCTGCTGACGTACAGCCGCTGATCTCCGGCTGCTGACGTTCACGCTTTCTTGGCACGAAGGCCCCCGGTTCCGGCCACGGAACCGGGGGCCTTTGCTGCACACTGGGCGCCATGCCTTCGACGACCACGAGCAAGGTCAGCAGATGGGACCAGCACGGGCGCGAACATGTCGTCCATGTGCAAAAGGCGGGCGTACAACGCCAGTTGACCTGCGACACCTGCGGCTGGACCCGCAAGGCCCAGTTCCTGCCTTGGCTCAAGGCGGAGGAACACCTGGCGGAGGAGCACCAGGCGACGGTGGATCCGTCGGCGTCCTCCGGCTGATCAGCGGCCGGGCGCGCGGTGCGCCGTGGTGCCGCGGCCACTTGTGCGGCCGCGGGTGGTTCGTGGCTGGTCGCGCAGTTCCCCGCGCCCCTTCGGGCGCGCAGAGCCTACGCGGCGTTGCGGATCAGGGCAGCCGCCTTCTCCCCGATGGCCAGCGCCGCCGCGTTCGTGTTCACCGACACGATCGTCGGCATGACCGACGCGTCCGCGATGCGGAGGCCGGGGACACCCCGGACCCTGAGGTCGGGCGTCACGACGGCCGCCGTCCCCGTCCCCATCGCGCAGCTGCCCGACAGGTGGAAGTAAGGCCCCGTCGCCGCCGCGAGGAACGCCCGCAGGCCCGCCTCGTCCGTGACCCCCGGCCCCGGCAGCACCTCCCGCGCACCCCACTCCGCGAACGGCCCCGCGGCCGCCACCTCCCGCGCCACCTCCAGGCCGTGCAGCATGCGCCGCACGTCCGACTCGTCGGTGAGATAGCCGGGGTCGATCAGCGGCGCAGTGCCCGGGTCGGCGTCGGCGAGCCGCACCGAGCCCCGGGCGCGCGGGACCGTGGCCACGCCGAGGGTGAAGCCGTTCTCCGGAGCCGTCATCGTCGGCGGGTGGTACGGCACGTGGATGAACATCACCTGCATGTCCGGGCCCGGCAGGGACGCCTCGCTGCGCCACGCCAGGGACGCCTCCGACAGGTTCGCGCGGCCTGCCGGAATCGGCTGCTCCGCCTCGTACACGAGCCCGCACAGCGGATGGTCCTGCAGGCCCCGGCCCACCCCGGGCAGGTCGTGGCGCACCTCGACCCCGGCCCGGCGCAGCTCGTCCGCCGGACCGATGCCGGACAGCATGAGGAGCCGCGGCGAGTCGACCGCGCCCGCGCTGACGATCACTTCGGCGCGCGCGTACGCCCGTACCGTCCTGCCGTCGCGCGTGAACTCCACGCCCGTGCACCGGTCGCCGTCGAAGAGCAGCCGGTGCGCGCGGGAGTCGGTGGACACCGTGAGGCGCGGGCGGTGCGCGGCGACGGGGTGCAGATAGGCGTCGGCCGCGCTCTGCCGGACGCCGTCGGCGACCGTCAGGTCGTGCAGGCCCGCACCTTCTTGGCGGGCTCCGTTGAAGTCGTCGGTCAGGGGGTGTCCGGCGGCGGCCGCCGCGGCGACGAAGGTACGAGAGAGGGGGTTGACGTCGGCTTCGGCGGCGGGGGAGGGGCGCAGCGGGCCGGAGTCGCCGCGGAGTTCGGCCCCCGCACGGCCGCCGCCCGGCACCGACTCCATCCGCCGGAAGTACGGCAGCAGGTCGTCGAAGCCCCAGCCGGTGCAGCCCGCCGCCGCCCAGGCGTCGTAGTCGGCGCGGTGGCCGCGCAGGAACACCATCGCGTTGATCGCGCTGGAACCGCCGAGGGTGCGGCCGCGCGGGCAGGGCGGCGCGATGCCGCCGAGGCCCGGCTGCGGCACCGCGGCGTAGCCGTGGTCCACGTCCGTGCCGAAGAGCGACGGCCATGCGAAGGGCGTCGCGAGGTCCGCCTTCGTCTCGCGGGGGCCCGCTTCGAGCAGCAGCACGCTGGTGTTCGCGTCCTCGCTGAGCCGCGCGGCGAGCACGCACCCGGCCGACCCCGCGCCGACGACGACGTAGTCGGCCTCCGTCGACTCGAGTTCCGTCAACTCGCTTTCCCCTGAAGCCACTTCGCTCCTCCTGATGTCCCGCGGGTCTGCCGGGGTTCAGGGAATCAGGCGGGGCGGGCGCGGGTCAGCGGAACAGGAGAATCAGGTGGGGCCACAGCCGGTGGGGCCACATCCGCGTCAGGGGCGCAGGGCCCGGACGAGCAGGTCGAGCAGCGACGTGAAGGCGTCCTCGGCATCCGCGCGGGACCAGTCCGGCGCGTACACCGGGTCGTGGTAGCGGGCCGTGGCCTCGAACAGGGCGCGGGCCGTGACGTCGGGCTCGCAGGGGGCGAACTCGCCGCTCTCGACGCCCTGTCGGACGATCGTGGCGAGCTGCCCGGTGAGCTCCGCGATGTGCTCGTCGACGACCTCGCTGGCCTCGCCGGTCAGGACCGTGTACGTCGCGAACAGCTCGGGGTCGTCGCCCGCCTTGTGCTGCTTGGCCTCGAACAGCCCGGCCAGCCAGCGCCGCAGCCGGTCCTCGGCGGGCTGGTCCGCGCCGACCACGCCGGACAGGGCGTCGGACGTCCGGTCCAGCCACCGCTTGGTGACCGCCTCGCGCAGCGCGGCCTTCGTACGGAAGTGGCGGTACACGCTGGCGTGGCTGACGCCGAGCGCGCGGGCCACGTCCACCACGGTCGCCTTGGCGGCACCGTGGCGGCGCAGCACCTCCTCGGTCGTGGCGAGGATGCGCTCGGCGGTCAGGGTCTCGGTCGTAGCCATGGTCAAGAAGGTACCCGCAGGTACCGGCCACGGCGGTGGCCGGTCATGTCAGCGCTCGCTGTCGAGGTGCGCCATCTGCGCCTCGGGGTAGCGGGCGCCGGCGGCGGCGCCGGCCGGGACGGCCTGCTCGATGGCGGCGAGGTCGGCGTCGCCGAGCGTCACGTCCAGGGCGCCGAGGGCCTCGGTGAGGCGGTCGCGGCGGCGGGCGCCGACCAGCGGCACGATCGCGGCGCCGGACTTCGGTCCCTGGGCGAGCACCCAGGCGATGGCGGTCTGCGCGACGCTCACGCCCTTCTCGTCGGCGATCTTGCGCAGGGCGTCGACGAGGTCGAGGTTGCGCTGCAGGTTCTCGCCCTGGAAGCGGGGGCTCATGCCGCGGAAGTCGTTCGCGGCGAGCTGCCGGTCGCGCGTGAAGTGGCCGGAGATCAGGCCGCGCGACAGGACGCCGTACGCGGTGACGCCGATGCCGAGTTCGGCGGCGGTGGGCAGGATCTCGTCCTCGATGCCGCGGGAGATCAGGGAGTACTCGATCTGGAGGTCGGAGATGGGAGCGACGGCGGCGGCCCGGCGCATGGTGTCGGCGCCGACCTCCGAGAGCCCGATGTGGCGCACGTGCCCCTTCTCGACCAGCTCGGCGATCGCGCCGACGGTCTCCTCGACGGGCACGTCCGGGTCGACGCGGGCGATGCGGTAGACGTCGATGTGGTCGACGCCGAGGCGCTGCAGGGAGTACGCGGCGAAGTTCTTCACCGCGGCCGGCCGCCCGTCGTAGCCCGACCAGCCGCCGTCCGGGTCGCGAAGGGCGCCGAACTTCACGCTGGTGAGGGCCTGTTCGCGGCGGGCGGCGGGGGCCGAGCGCAGGGCCTCGCCGATGAGGAGTTCGTTGTGGCCCATCGCGTAGAAGTCGCCGGTGTCGAGGAGCGTGACGCCCGCTTCGAGGGCGGCGTGGATCGTCGCGATCGACTCCGTGCGGTCGGCCTCGCCGTACAGCGCGGACATGCCCATGCAGCCGAGGCCGAGGGCGGAGGTGGTGGGGCCGGTGGTGCCGAGCTTCAGGGTGCGCATGGGGGCTCCTGGGGGTGTGCTGGATGTGGGCGGCGGACTGTCGCCGCGAGGACGGCGCGCGGGCGCCGTGCATTCACCATGCACCCTCCACTGACAGATTTCAAGTTTTGAAATCTGTCACCTATTGCTTGTGATCAGTCGGCTGCACTTGGTAACCGGGCCAGAGTGGGGGAGTCGATGTGCGGCTAGGCTCCCGCCATGACGCACCCGGACAAAGTTGGGCTGGAGCCCGACCGGACCGCACCGGTCTACACGCCGGAGCCCTCCAGTGAGCAGGCGGCTACGCCGCCGCGTCGAAGGCGAGGGAGCTGGTCATTCCTCGGTCGGTGATGCCGATGGACGCGTACTTCGCGTCCAGGATCACCCGGCGACGCTCGGCCTCTGCGGCGTCGATCCAGTACCGCTCCGCTGATGGGCGGAGCTGGTGCCCGGCGGGCCGAGGAGCCAGCTCATCCTCGGCTCGCCGGAGTTCACTGTGGCTTCCCTGCCTGCTGTCGGTAGGCCCGCAAGGACGCGTTCTTGGCGTCGCGGGCATCCCGGCGCAGGCGGGTGCCCGCGTCGCAGTAGTCCTCTCGACCACACCGAGGGCAGTCATAGAGGTGGGCCGTATAGGCGGCGTACTGTCGTTCTGCCTGCCGGTCCTGCTCTGTGGTGATCACGGCTCGACCGCCCTCAGGTGGTCGGCGATCGCAAGCAGTGCGCGCAGGTGGGATGTCTTGCAGAGGTTCCCCCGGTGTTGCGGCTGGACCATCCAGTACGTGACGGGAGAGACCTGTTGACCGATGCGCGGTACGCCGAGGTACGTCCCGCTCCCCAGCAACTGCCCCGGCGTCTCCCCCTCCGAGTTCGGTGCCACGAGTACGTAGTACGTGCCGCTTCCGGTCCTGGCGTCGCAGATGACAGGGCCGTCCAGCCACTCGCTCAGCGTCTCGGCCACGACCTCCGGCTCGTCACTGCCCACCGCTGCGTGGATGCGCGAAGCCGGTACACGTACCGCGTCGAAGCGCACGCCGAGAGGCAGTAGCGCAACGCCGTGATTCGCCCACTCGGACAGGGCCTGGCACGGGACGGGGTGTGCCTTGGCGAACCAGTCGGTGACCGTTCCCCTGTCGGGCATCTGCATGCCCGGCGTCCGTGGCGTCTTTCCCTCTTTGGGATCGGACGAGGTGCGTTCTGCGGCGTTCACGGCGACATCACTCCCACTACGCTGAGTTGCCGGTCATCACCACCTGACAGTAGGTAGTGATGATCGTCGCCAGAAGTGACCGTAGGTACGGGTAAGGGCCCGGCGAATGCGGGCCAGGGGGCGCTATGGAGCACCACAAGCGGTCAACCCTGACCGGTGGTCAGGGAACGTCTGAACGCGCCCGAGCGGGCATCGTCTCGGGGTATGTCATCCGCGAGCAGCTGGGCCACACGCAGGACGGCTTCGCCGAGGCGTTCGGCGTTTCGCCGGACACCGTTGCCGGCTGGGAGTCGGGACGTCGGCCCCTCACGTCGGTGCCGGTCGGACAGATGCTCGTCCACCGGCACAGGTTGATGCATATGGGCACCGGACCCGGGCTCCTGGCTGCTCTCGAACGAGCGATGGAAGCCGACGTATTGCTGGCCGGCGCTCTCGATGAGGGCGTGCCCACCGAAGCCAGCCCGTTGGGCGCCTGGGTCATGCAGCGCGATCTCGTCGAGGTCCTGACTTGGCCGCTCAACGGTGTGGCGCCCGCACCCGTGCGGAACCTCCCCGCGCCGCCGCGTCCGCGTCGCGGCCCGGTGCCTACGACGCCCGACCTCCCGGCCGAGGACCGCATGCGGTTCTTCACCCGCATGCGCCAGACAGCTGAGCAGGCACGCGGCGGCGGCAACTTCCTGCTACGGCGTCAAGCCTTGTACCTGGCCGGGTTCGACAAGGAGACCGACACGTCCGATTGGTTGGCTCACCAGCAGAGACTCGTGCGCCCCGACGACTGGCTGACGCGGTGGCTCAACTCCCGGTCCGTCGCCGCTTTCGAGGCCCGCCAGGGCGACCGCGACAGAATGGCGGACTTCATCACCCGCACACTCGGTGACGACGACGTGGCCGAGGCGGCGAACCTGAACTACTGGGCGTACTGGATTGGTGAGGCGCCTCGCATTCAGCTCTCGGACGACTTCATCGCCTCGCCCACCCCAGGGCCCTGGCACGGCGGCCGCCTGCTGGACCACCTCGTCCCCGGTCTCACCCCTCGACACGGCTTCTTCGATCTCAACGTCCACACCCTATGGGCACTCCTTGCGGTACGCCCCAACCTGCTGCGCGCCCCTTCCGCGGCGAAGACAGACCTGCGCGCCCGGCTTCCCGTGATGTTGGATGACTTGCGGCTCTCCCCGCAGGCTCGGCGAGAGTTGGAGGGCATCCGGTACGCAATCCGCCTCGCCGAGGCGTGAAAGGGGACACCGTGGCTGACCAAGGCCTGAAAGAGGTCGCCCACTTCCTGTGGGAGGCGGGCACGCTGAAGGCCGCCCGCCGAACCGGTTGGTGGATGGCAGGTGTTCGGGACCCCGAGAGTGTGGCCGAGCACGCATGGCGCACGTCCGTGATCGCATCGGTCATCGCGACGCTTGAGGGCGCCGACGCCGCACGCGCGGCTCACCTGGCGGTGTGGCACGACTCCCAGGAGACCCGCACAGGCGACGTCAATCACCTGGGCAAGAAGTACGCCGAGCCCGGTGACCCCGAGGCGGTGACCGCGGACCAGACGGCCGGCATGCCCGAGATCCTGCGTACCGCCGTGCGCGCCCTGGTAGCCGAGTACGAGGCCAAGGAATCGCCCGAGGCCATCTGTGCGCGGGATGCCGACAAGCTCGAATGCATGCTCCAGGGCCTGGAGTACAAGAACCAGGGCTATGCCAGTGCCCAACGGTGGATCGACAACAGCCGCGCACGCATCGTCACGGAGTCGGGGCAGCGGTTGGCCGATGAACTGCTGTCCCAGACGCCTCTGGAATGGTTGCGCGCTGCCATGGGCGAGAAGAGCTGACCGGGGCGCGAACAGTGGCCCCCTCCGCCCGAAGGCGAAGGGGGCCGCAGCCAGCGGGAGTTGATGCCGATCGTGCGGCAGGGCGGCATCAGATGGACGTGAGCCGCCGTGCGAGCCGGACGTCAGCCGCCCGAAGTGTCCAGTTCCGCGTCCGCGGAGATGCCCGCGCAGTCGTAGGGGTCCCGGAGCCAGCCGTCCGGCAGGACCACGCGGTTGTTGCCGGAGGTGCGGCCGCGAGGCCCGTCGGCGCCGGCCGGCCAGGGCTGGTCGAGGTCCAACTCGCCGAGGCCGTCCTCGAGTTCGGCCAACGAGGACGTGATCGCGAGGCGCTTGCGCATCTCCGAGCCGACCGCGAAACCCTTCAAGTACCAGGCGACATGCTTGCGGAAGTCGATGACGCCCCGCGCCTCGTCCCCGATCCACTCACCGAGCAGCGCCGCATGCCGCAGCATGACGGCAGCGACCTCCCGCAGGGAGGGAGCCGCGGGCGCCCCCGTCCCCTCGAACGCGGCGACCAGATCGCCGAAGAGCCAGGGGCGGCCGAGGCAGCCACGGCCCACGACCACCCCGTCGCACCCGGTCTCGCGCATCATCCGCACCGCGTCCGCCGCCGACCAGATGTCGCCGTTGCCGAGCACCGGGATCTCCGGGACGTGCTCCTTGAGGCGGGCGATCGCGTCCCAGTCCGCCGTACCGCCGTAGTGCTGCGCGGCCGTCCGTCCGTGCAGGGCGATCGCGGTGACGCCCTCCTCGACGGCGATCCGCCCGGCGTCCAGGAACGTGATGTGGTCGTCGTCGATGCCCTTGCGCATCTTCATGGTGACGGGCAGGTCCCCGGCGCCGCTGACGGCCTCCTTCAGGATCGCCCGCAGCAGCGGCCGCTTGTACGGAAGCGCCGAGCCGCCGCCCTTGCGGGTCACCTTCGGGACCGGGCAGCCGAAGTTCAGGTCGATGTGGTCGGCCAGGTCCTCCTCCGCGATCATGCGGACGGCCTTGCCGACGGTGGCGGGGTCCACCCCGTACAGCTGGATCGAGCGCGGCTTCTCGCTCGCGTCGAAGTGGATCAGCTGCATGGTCTTCTCGTTGCGCTCGACCAGGGCCCGGGTCGTGATCATCTCGCTGACGAAGAGCCCCTTGCCGCGGCTGAACTCCCGGCACAGCGTGCGGAACGGCGCGTTCGTGATCCCGGCCATGGGCGCGAGCACGACGGGCGGCCGCACGCTGTGCGGGCCGATAGCAAGCGACGTCGGCGACGGCGTCAGCGGCTGGGACATCGGGCGGCTCTCCGGGAACGTACGAGAAGGGGGCAAGCATCCATTCTCCCTCACTCGCCGCGCAGCTCCGCCAGCCGTCCCAGCCGCACCTCCGTCTCCTCGTCGGCCGGGACATACGCCACGAGCCGGTGCGCCTGCGGCTGCGGGGCCATCCACAGGTTGCGGTGCTCCAGGGCCAGCAGCCCCACCTCGGGGTGCCGGTACCGCTTGACGTGCGGCGACATGGTCGCGACCTCGTGCCGCCCCCACAGCTCGCGAAACTCCGCGGACTCCGCGAGCAGCCCGTCGAGCAGCTCCTTCCAGGCGGGCTCGGCCATGTGCTCGGCCATGCCCACGCGGTACTTGGCGATCAGGTCGCGCAGCATCTCGTCCCGGTCGAGGAACGTCTCGCGCCAGTGCCTGCTGGTGGTGAGCAGCCACAGGCAGTTGCGTTCGCGCGGCGGCAGCTCGGTCAGTTCGCCGAAGACCTGGGCGAAGGGGCGGTTGTGGGCGAGGACGTCGTACCGGGCGTTCTGCAGGGTGGCCGGGTAGGGCGCGATGGTGTGCATCAGGCGCAGCGCGGTCGAGGACAGCAGCGGGCAGTCGTAGTCGTCGGGGCGCGGGTCGACGACGCCCGCGAGCACGAAGAGGTGGCCGCGCTCGGTCGGGTCCATGAGCAGCGCGCGGGCGATGGCGTCCAGGACCTGCGCGGAGACCCGAATGGACCGGCCCTGCTCCAGCCACGTGTACCAGGTGACCCCGACCGCGGAGAGCTGCGCGACCTCTTCGCGGCGCAGTCCGGGCGTACGCCGCCGGGCCCCGCGTGGCAGTCCCACCTGCTCTGGCGAGATGCGCTCGCGGCGGCTGCGCAGGAAGGCGGCGAGCTCTTGCCGACGGGTGGCGGTCGCTTCGGTGGCGGGCTCTGCTACTGCTGGCTCTGCAGCCGTCGCTGCTGCTACGGGCTCTGCGGTGGTGATCACACCCCCAGGCTGCCGCACCCCTCACCCTGTTGCCAGGTGCGCCTACTACCAGGATAAAGACACTCTGGTACCCCCCTAGGGCGACCGCCCATTGTCGTGTCCGTGACTCTCACGACCCACGGCGCCAAGCCTCGTACACGTACCGCTCACCCGTCCCAGAAGACCGCCGCCCTCACGCCCCTCGGCCTGGTCACCATCCTGCTCGGCGCCGCCCTGCCGATGATCGACTTCTTCATCGTCAACGTCGCGCTGCCCGACATCGAGGCCGACCTCAACGCCCCCGCCGCCACCCTGGAGATGGTGGTCGCGGGCTACGCCGTCGCGTACGCCGTGCTGCTCGTCCTCGGCGGCCGGCTCGGCGACACCCACGGCCGCAGGACGCTGTTCCTGTGGGGCGTCGCCGCCTTCGGGCTCACCTCGCTGGCCTGCGGGCTCGCCCCGACCGCCTGGTGGCTGGTGGCGGCGCGGGCGGCGCAGGGGGCCGCGTCCGCGCTGATGCTGCCGCAGGTGCTCGCCACCATCCACGCGACGACGAGCGGGGAGCGGCGCGCGCGGGCCGTCTCGCTGTACGGCTCCGTCGGCGGTGTGTCGATGGTGCTCGGGCAGATACTCGGCGGTGTCCTGGTCGCCGCCGACCTGGCGGGCACCGGCTGGCGCATGGTGTTCCTGGTGAACGTGCCGGTGGCCGCCCTCGCCCTGGTGTTCGCGGTGCGCGCGGTGCCGGACAGCCGGGCCGAGCGTCCGGCGCGCGGCGACCTCGGCGGCACGGTCCTGCTCGCCGTGGCCCTGACCGCGTTCCTGCTTCCCCTCACCGAGGGCCGGGCCGCGGGCTGGCCGCTCTGGTCGGTCCTCACGCTGATCGCCGCGCCCTTCCTGATCTGGGCGTTCGCCGCGGTGGAGCGGCGCGCGGAGGAGAGCGGCGGCAGCCCGCTGCTTCCGCCGTCCCTGATGCGGGAGCCGGGCGTCCGCCGGGGCCTGCTCGTCGGCCTGCCCATCTTCATCGGGTTCAGCGGCTGGATGTTCGTGAGCGCGGTGACCCTTCAGCAGGGTCTCGGGTACGGCGCCCTCAAGGCGGGCCTGACCCTGATCCCCATGGGTGTCGCGCAGTTCACGGCGTCGCTGCTCGCGTCGCGCCTGGTGAACCGGCTGGGCAGCAGGGCCCTGACCCTGTGCGCCCTGGTGCACGGCACCGGTGTCGCCGTCCTCGCCTTGACCGTGCTGTGGGCCCCGTGGTCGGCGCTCACCCCGCTGACGCTGGCGCCGGGCCTGGCGCTGTGCGGCTTCGGCCAGGGCATCCAGCTCCCGCTGTACTTCCGCATCCTGCTGTCCGCGGTGCCCGCCGCGCGTGCGGGCGCCGGCAGCGGGCTCGCCGCGACGGCACAGCAGTCCTGCCTGGCCGTGGGCGTGGCCACGCTTGGCTCGCTGTTCCTGGCCCTGAACTCAGGCGTCGGCCTGCGCGAGGCCTTCGCGACGGTCCTCGCCGTACAGCTCGCCGGGCTCCTCGCCCTCGCCGCACTGAGCCTGCGCCTGCCGCGCGAGCTCGGCTGACCCGCACCGGCGGGTGCGCGCCGACCGCGTGCCGGTGCCCCGCCTTCCCGCCCGAGGCGGGGCCTCGCGCCTGGAGTTACCGTCGGCTGTATGCCCGAGCTGAGTCACCGGCGCCGGATACTCGTGCTCGCGATCTGCTGCATGAGCCTGCTGATCGTGAGCCTCGACAACACCATCCTGAACGTGGCGCTGCCCACGATGCGCCGGGAGCTCGACGCCGGTGTCTCGGGCATGCAGTGGACGATCGACGCCTACACCCTCGTCCTCGCGTCCTTCCTGATGCTCGCGGGCTCGACGGCCGACCGCATCGGGCGCCGCAAGGTGTTCCAGGCGGGCCTGCTGGTCTTCACGCTCGGCTCGGTCCTGTGCTCGCTCGCGCCCAACCTGGAATGCCTGGTGGCCTTCCGCATGATCCAGGCGGTCGGCGGCTCGATGCTCAACCCGGTCGCCATGTCGATCATCACGAACACCTTCACCGAGCCGCGCGAGCGGGCCCGCGCCATCGGGGTGTGGGGCGGCGTCGTCGGCATCTCCATGGCGGCGGGCCCGCTGGTGGGCGGCCTGCTCGTGGACTCGGTGGGCTGGCGGTCGATCTTCTGGGTCAATCTGCCGGTGGGCCTGGCGGCGCTGTTCCTCACCGTCCGGTACGTCCCCGAGTCCCGCGCGCCCAAGCCGCGCCGCGCCGACCCCGTCGGCCAGCTCCTGGTGATCGGCCTGCTCGGCGCGCTGACGTACGCGATCATCGAGGCGCCCACGGCGGGCTGGACGTCCCCGCTGATCCTGACGTTCGGGGCGACGGCGGCAGCGGCGCTCGTGGGCCTGCTCCTGTACGAGCCGCGCCGCGCGGAACCTCTGATCGACCTGCGCTTCTTCCAGTCGGCGCCGTTCAGCGGCGCCACCGTGATCGCGATCGCGGCGTTCGCGGCCCTCGGCGGCTTCCTGTTCCTCGCGACCCTCTATCTCCAGGACGTACGCGGCCTCGACGCGCTGCACGCCGGCCTGTGGATGCTGCCGATGGCGGCCATGACGCTGGTGTGCGCACCCCTGTCGGGGCGGCTCGTCGGCAGCCGGGGCCCACGCCCCTCGCTGCTGATCGCGGGCGTGGCGATGACGGCGGCCGGAGTGCTGTTCGCGGCCTTCGAGGCGGAGAACGCGGGCCCCACCCGGCTGCTCGCGTACGTCCTGTTCGGCCTGGGCTTCGGCTTCGTGAACGCCCCCATCACCAACACGGCGGTGGCCGGCATGCCCCGCGCCCAGGCGGGCGTCGCCGCCGCCGTCGCCTCCACCAGCCGCCAGATCGGCCAGACCCTCGGCGTCGCGGTGATCGGCGCGGTCCTCGCCTCCGGCGTCGCGGCCGCGCACACGGCTTCGTACGCGAACGACTTCACCGAAGCGAGCCGCCCGGCGTGGTGGGTGATCGCGGGCTGCGGCCTGGCGGTCCTGGGAGTCGGCATGCTGACAAGCGGACGATGGGCCCGGGAGACGGCACGACGGGCTGCGGAACGCCTGCCTCGGGACGATGAAGCTCACGTGACCCATCGCGCCTGATAGCCCGCAGGGCTATGCGCCCCCCACCGCCGTCAGCAATGCCAAAGGCGCCGCTGCCGAGCGGGATTCCCGTACGCAGGCGTGGGGGTAAGGGACCGGCGCGGGGTACGCCTCGCGTTCGTACCCCGCGAGGACTTCGGGGAGGCGGCCCGCCGCGGTGGTGGCGGCGTCGACGAGGGCGTGGGCGACGGACCGGGCCTCGTCGTGCAGGCCGTAGCGGGCGAGGCCCAGCGTGATGAGGGCGTTGTCGTGGGGCCAGACGGACCCGCGGTGGTAGGAGAGCGGGTGGTACGCCCCTTGCCCGGAGGCGATCGTACGGACGCCCCACCCGGAGAAGAAGTCGGGTTCGAGCAGGCGCCGGCCGACCGCCTCGCCGTACTCCTTGTCCAGGAGCCCCGACCAGAGCAAGTGCCCCGCGTCGGAGGCGAGCGCGTCGACCTGCCCGCCGTTCCCGTCGAGGGCGAGCGCGGGAAAGGACCGCGCGGGCATCCAGAAGTCCCGCTGGAACCGGTCACGGAGGTCGGCGGCGGTCTGCGCGAGGAGGGCCGCGTACACCTCGTCGTCCCACACGGTGCGCGCGAGCCACGCGGTGCGCCGCAGCGCGTCGTACGCATACCCCTGCGCACCCGCGGCCATCACGGGACCGAGGGCCCGCGTCCCGTCGGCGTCGCAGATCGCGCCGGGGGAGTCCTTCCAGTTCTGGTTGGCGAGCCCGCCCTCGTCCGCGCGGTAGACGAGGTAGCCGCGCGAGGTGAGCCCGCCATGGTCCAGCATCCAGCCGACGGCGGCCCGCGCGTGCGGCTGCAGGCGCCGGGCGAGGGCGGTGTCGCCGGTCTGTTCCGTGTACGCGCCGAGCAGCACGAGGAACAGCGGGGTGGCGTCGACCGAGCCGTAGTACCGCCCGAAGGGGACCTGCCCGAAGTGGGCGAGCTCGCCGTGCCGCACCTCGTGCACGATCTTGCCGGGCTGGGCCACCCGCCCCTGCGTGTGCTCGGTCGCCTGGGTCGCGGCGAGCGCGGGCAGCGTCGCGGCGGCCAGACGCGGCAGGTACGGCAGGGCGAACAGGGAGGTCAGCAGGGCGTCGCGGCCGAGCAGCGTGAGGAACCACGGCACGCCCGCCGCGGGCACGCTCAGCTCCTCGCCGTCGGGCCCGCGCGCCGGCACCTGGAGCGAGGCCAGGTCGGCGAGCCCGCGCGCACAGGCCGCGGCCAGCTCGGGCCAGCCCGCGGGCGGGGTCACGGCGGACGTGAACTCTCGCTCGGCGTCGGCGAGTTGGCGCAGGGCGGCGCCCGGGGAGCGCGGCGGGGCGGGCCGCGGCGGGGCGCCATGCGGCCCCGCCGTGACGGTCAGGGCCATGTCGGCCGACCCGTGCGCGTCCAGCTCCAGCGTCCACACCAGGCGCCGGGCGCCGGTGCCCGTCTCCTCGACGGCGTCCGGGGCGGGCTCGGCGGTGACGGCGGTCCGCGCGATCCAGTCGCCGCGCCGGTAGCCGAACTCGACGCCCTCGATGCGTTGTTGACCGGACCCGCCGGGGGCGCGCCCGCTCTCCTCGAAGCCGGAGCCCCCGTCGTCCACCGTCAGTACCCGCCGCGAGCGGACCGCGCCCGTCTTGGTATACGTACGGTGGTCCGAGCGCAGCTCGAACTGGTCGGTGAAGTCGGCGTCGGCGGTCAGCCCGAGCCGCAGGGTCGTCGGCACCGGGCGGTTGCTGGTGATGCGCAGGGACTCCACCAACGCGCCGTCCACGACGGCCTGTTCGCGGAAGAGGGTGTACGCGGGCGGCTCCTGGCGGCCGCCGCGCGGCACCAGCACGCAGCGCGCCACGCCGGTGTCGGTGCCCGCGGCGGACGTACCCGACGCGGAGGCGGTCACTGGGGTGAGCACTTCCGGGACGGCGCCGTCCACCGTGAGCTGCCAGCGGCTCAGGTGCCGCGCGTCGCGCACGAAGAGCCCGTCCGGGGCGGTGCCGCCGGGCACGCCCCGGATGTCGCCGCCCGCGCCCACGGCCGCGAACGTCGCGCCGTGCACGAGCAGTTGGTGCTGCCGGTCAGTCATTCCGAGCCCCTTCGTCCGAACCAGGCCCCGCTGTCGCATCCCTGGTCAAGCCCACGGTCGTATCCCTGTCCCCGCTCACGTCCGCGCCCGCGCCGTCCTCCACGTCCACGACCGCGCCGTCCACGCCGACGTCGAGGGCGAGCGCCGCGCTCCAGCCGAAGCCGCGGGCGCCGCAGCCGGCTCCGGTGTACGGATCCACGTACTCGGCGAAGTCCGAGGCCACCGCCGTGTCGAGCAGCGCCGCGCGCAGCAGGTCCGCGCGCTCCCGCTCGCCGTGCAGCCGAAGGCCGCGCTCCAGCAGCCAGTTGATGTTGAACCAGGCCGGTCCGCGCCAGTACCGCTGCGGGTCGAAGGCCGGGCTGAGCAGGTCGTGGCTCGGCACCAGACGGGCCCGGCCGCCGAGCTCGAAGTGCGGGCCGCACGCGGTGCGCACCAGCGCCGCCACGATGTCCCGCGGCAGCCCGCCAAGGACCAACGGCACAAGCCCGGTGACCCCGCGCTCGGCCACGAGCGCCCCTTCGGGCGGCCCCGCGCCGCCCGCCCCTCCGGGCGCCCCGGCCAGCAGGTCCCGGCACCGGAAGATCCCGTCCGCCGGATCCCACAGCCGCTCCACAAGGACGCGCGTGAGGCGCTCCGCGCGCTCGTGCCGGGCCGTCGCGGGCACGCCGAGTTCGCCGGTGATCCGGGCGAGCGCGTGCTCGGAGGCGATGAGGAGGGCGTTGAACGACGGGTCCTCGACGGCGAAACCGCCGAGGGCGAGACCACCCGCCCCAGCGCCGTACCCTCCGTCCCGGTAATCCGCCGCGAGCCGCACATACCGCCCATAGTCGAGATCCGTCGGCCGGTCCTGCGGCGAGCCGTGGTCCAGGTCGGCGCGGCGGAACGTACGCGCTCGCGCAGGTGCCACCCGGCTCAACGGGGCGTCCCAGCAAGGGCTGTTGTCCATCCCCTGCTCCCAGGGGTGGACCACCGCCGCGAGCCCCGCGCCGCCGAGGTCCCGGTGGTGCAGCAGGAAGCGGTGCCAGGCGGCCAGGCGCGGGTGCAGGCGCGGCAGGAAGGAGCGGGCCCGGGACAGGCCGGGGTCGGCGAGGTGGACCAGCCACGCGGCGAGCGCGTGCACGGGAGGCTGCACGATGCCGGAGGTCTGCACGGCGCGGGGCGCCCCCGCCGCGCGCCCCGCCGTGCTGGAGCGCCAGAAGTCGGGGCTCGGGAAATACGCGTCGAGCGGGACGGAGGGGTTGAACACGATGTGCGGCACCCGGCCGTCGGCCCACTGCGCGGCCAGCAGCGTCTCCAGCTCCACCTGGGCGTGCAGCGGCGACAGATGGCGTAACCCGATGGCGATGAACGCGGAGTCCCAGGACCACTGGTGCGGATACAGCTCGCGGGACGGGACGGTGGAGGTGCCGGTCCAGTTGGCGGCGAGGACCCGGGCGGCGTGGTCACGGAGCGCGGCGGGGGTGGTGTGCGGGGCGCGTGAGGCGTACGGGGCAGTTGCGGTGCGCCGGGCGGCGGGGCCGGCCGCGGTGGTGGCGGGGGGCCGGGTCGCGGCCCTCGTCGTGGTCGTACGGTCCACGCGTCACTCCCGGGGGCCGTCGCCGCTCACCGAAGCGGGGCGACAGCCTGTCAGTTTGGATCCATCCACCATAGAGTTACGTCTGCTTAACACGCAAAACCCAATATGTAACGCCGAGTTGACGAGCACAAGAGCCTGGACGGCCTGGTGCCGGGGTAGGTCAGGGGAGTGGGCATGAAGAGCAGGAACGGGACCGGCGGCGGGAACGGACCCGCGGCGCGCCCGCCCGCCGACCGGGCCAGCGCGGGCGACCTGCTCCACCTGGTCCGCAGCGGCCGCGCCACGACCCGCGGCGCCCTGCAACAGGTCACCGGCCTGTCCCGGGCCACCGTCGGCCAGCGCCTGGACCGCCTGTTCCGCGCGGGCTGGCTGCGCGAGGGCTCCGGCAACCCGGTGGACTCCCCGCTGGGCGGCCGCCCCTCCGTCCGCCTGGAGTTCGACGACGCGCACGCCGTCGTCCTCGCCGCCGACCTGGAGACCCGGCACGCCCGCACGGCCCTGCTCACCCTCACCGGCGAGGTCGTCGCCGAGCGCGGCTGGCCGCTGCGGGTCGACGAGGGACCCGAGAAGGTCCTGGACGAACTCGGCGCCGGATTCGGTGAGCTGCTGCGCGCGAGCGGCCGGCGCGCGGACTCGGTGTGCGGCATCGGGCTCGCCGTGCCCGGCCCGGTCGACAGCGAGACCGGCCGGGTGGTGCAGCCGCCGATCATGCCCGGCTGGGACGGCCACGACATACGAGGCGGACTGCGCCGCGCCTTCACCGAGCACACGGGCGCCACGGCGACCGCGCCGGTGCCGGTGCCGGTGCCGGTGTACGTCGACAACGACGCGAACCTCATGGCGTACGGCGAGCAGCGCGCCCACTACCCCGACTGCTCGGCGTTCGCGCTGGTCAAGGTCTCCACCGGCATCGGCGCCGGCGTCGTCGTCAACGGCTCGGTCTACCGGGGCATCGACGGCGGCGCGGGCGACATCGGGCACATACGCGTGCCCGGCGTCCCCGGGAGCGCCGCCGCGCTGTGCAAGTGCGGGTCGTACGGCTGCCTGGCCGCCGTGGCCAGCGGGCGGGCCGTGGCCGCGCGGCTCGCGGCGGCGGGGGTGCCGGCCGCGTCCGGGTCGGACGTGCGGGAGCTGCTGGCCGCCGGGCACCCGGAGGCCGTGGGGCTCGCGCGCGAGGCCGGGCGGCAGGTCGGCGAGGTCCTCGCCACCGTCGTGACGCTGCTCAACCCCGGCGTCCTCATGATCGCCGGAGATCTGGCCGGAACACCCTTCCTCACCGGCGTGCGCGAGCTGCTCTACCAGCGGGCCCTGCCGCGCTCCACCGCCCACCTGGAGATCGTCACCTCGCTGCTCGGCGAGCGCGCGGGGCTGATCGGGGCGGGTGCGCTGGTGGTGGAGCAGCTCTACGCGCCGGAGCGGGTGGAGGAGCGGCTCGCCGTGCTCGGTCTCTGACCGGTGCGGGGGCGTCCGCGCGGCGGCTCGCATGCCGAGATTCTGACGCTGGAAACAGCGTGATTCTCGCCACCCCTGATAGGTCTTGCGCTCAGATGAGCGCGCTGGGGGTGGGCCCGGAGTGGCTGCACTTCTCCAAGGTGTGGCACTCAGTGCCATCGCTCGATCATTTATGAATTGAACTCACATCTGAGTTCTGATCGCTCATCTGAGCGAAAGCCCGGCGCTACGCGAGTCAATCCTTCAAGGCTTGAACCCGACTCTCCTGCTGCGTGCTACCGCTCGGTCACTTTCGATCTAGCGGCGGACGGGTGGTTACGACCGTGTGACCCACAAGTGGACGTACCCAGGCGCCTTCGATCTGGGTATGTTCCTCGCCGTCAGGGCAGCCACCGCGTCCTCGAGGAGTCGAGACCCGTGTCGGAAAACAAAGATCCCCACGTAGCTCAGGGCGTGAAGTTCGTTTACGACTTCACCGAGGGCAACAAGGACCTCAAGGACCTGCTCGGCGGGAAGGGTGCGAACCTCGCCGAGATGACCAACCTGGGTCTTCCGGTCCCTCCGGGGTTCACCATCACCACCGAGGCCTGCAAGGTCTACCTCGACAGCGGCGAGGAGCCCGCGGCACTGCGTGACGAGGTGGGTGCGCATCTCGCCGCCCTGGAACAGAAGATGGGCAAGAAGCTCGGCCAGTCCGACGACCCGCTGCTCGTCTCCGTGCGCTCGGGCGCCAAGTTCTCCATGCCCGGCATGATGGACACCGTCCTGAACATCGGGCTCTCCGACAAGTCCGTGCAGGGCCTGGCCAAGCAGGCCGGCGACGACCGCTTCGCGTGGGACTCCTACCGCCGCCTGATCCAGATGTTCGGCAAGACCGTCCTCGGCGTCGACGGCGAACTCTTCGAGGACGCGCTGGAGAAGGCCAAGCACGCCAAGAAGGTCACGGTCGACACCGACCTGGACGCGGGCGAGCTGAAGAAGCTCGTCACCAAGTTCAAGAAGATCGTCAAGACCGAGGCGGGCCGCGACTTCCCGCAGGACCCGCGCGAGCAGATGGACCTCGCCATCCACGCGGTCTTCGACTCCTGGAACACCGACCGGGCCAAGCTCTACCGCCGCCAGGAGCGCATCCCGCACGACCTCGGCACCGCCGTCAACGTCTGCTCGATGGTCTTCGGCAACCTCGGCCCCGACTCCGGCACCGGCGTCGCCTTCACCCGCGACCCGGCCTCGGGCCAGCAGGGCGTGTACGGCGACTACCTCCAGAACGCGCAGGGCGAGGACGTCGTCGCGGGCATCCGCAACACGGTCCCGCTCGCCGAGCTCGAGCAGCTCGACAAGAAGTCGTACGACCAGCTCATGCAGATCATGGAGACCTTGGAGACGCACTACAAGGATCTCTGCGACATCGAATTCACCATCGAGCGCGGCCAGTTGTGGATGCTGCAGACGCGGGTCGGCAAGCGCACCGCCGGTGCCGCCTTCCGCATCGCCACGCAACTCGTCGACCAGGGCCTGATCGACGAGGCCGAGGCGCTGCAGCGCGTCAACGGCGCACAGCTCGCGCAGCTGATGTTCCCGCGCTTCGACGAGGACGCGAAGGTGGAGCAGCTCGGGCGTGGCATCGCCGCGTCGCCGGGTGCCGCCGTCGGCAAGGCCGTCTTCGACTCGTACACCGCCATCAAGTGGTCGCGCTCCGGCGAGAAGGTCATCCTGATCCGCCGCGAGACGAACCCCGACGACCTGGACGGCATGATCGCCGCCGAGGGCATCCTGACCTCGCGCGGCGGCAAGACCTCGCACGCCGCCGTCGTGGCGCGCGGCATGGGCAAGACCTGCGTGTGCGGCGCCGAGGACCTGGAGGTCGACACCAAGCGCCGCCGCCTCACGGTGAACGGCCACGTCGTCGAGGAGGGCGACGTCGTCTCCATCGACGGCTCCACGGGCAAGGTGTACCTGGGCGAGGTGCCCGTGGTCCCCTCCCCGGTCGTGGAGTACTTCGAGGGCCGCATGCACGCGGGCGCCGACGACGCCGACGAGCTGGTCAAGGCCGTGCACCGGATCATGGCGTACGCGGACCGGGTGCGCCGACTGCGGGTGCGGGCCAACGCGGACAACGCGGAGGACGCGCTGCGGGCCCGGCGCTTCGGTGCGCAGGGCATCGGCCTGTGCCGCACCGAGCACATGTTCCTCGGTGAGCGCCGCGAGATGGTGGAGCACCTGATCCTCGCCGACACCGACGAGGAGCGCGAGAACGCCCTCAAGGAGCTCCTGCCGCTCCAGAAGCGGGACTTCGTCGAGCTCTTCGAGGCGATGGACGGCCTCCCCGTCACCGTCCGTCTCCTCGACCCGCCGCTGCACGAGTTCCTGCCCGACATCACCGAGCTGTCGGTGCGCGTCGCGCTCGCCGAGTCCCGCAAGGACCACAACGAGAACGACCTGCGCCTCCTCCAGGCCGTACACCGCCTGCACGAGCAGAACCCGATGCTGGGCCTGCGCGGCGTACGCCTCGGCCTGGTCATCCCCGGCCTGTTCACCATGCAGGTCCGCGCCATCGCGGAGGCCGCGGCCGAGCGCAAGAACGCCAAGGGCGACCCGCGCGCCGAGATCATGATTCCGCTCGTCGGCACCGTCCAGGAGCTGGAGATCGTCCGCGAGGAGGCCGAGCAGGTCATCGCCGACGTCGAGCGGGCCACCGGCGTCCACCTGAAGCTGGCGCTCGGCACGATGATCGAGCTGCCGCGCGCCGCCCTCACCGCCGGGCAGATCGCCGAGGCCGCCGAGTTCTTCTCCTTCGGCACGAACGACCTCACCCAGACGGTGTGGGGCTTCTCCCGCGACGACGTGGAGGCCTCGTTCTTCACGGCCTACCTGGAGAAGGGCATCTTCGGCGTCTCCCCGTTCGAGACGATCGACAAGGACGGCGTCGGCAAGCTGGTCCGCGACGCGGCCGCGGCCGGCCGGGCCACCCGCCCCGACCTCAAGCTCGGCGTCTGCGGCGAGCACGGCGGCGACCCGGAGTCGGTGCACTTCTTCCACGAGGTGGGCCTGGACTACGTCTCCTGCTCCCCGTTCCGCATCCCGGTGGCCCGCCTGGAGGCAGGCCGCGCGGCGTCGACGTCGACGGGCAGCGACCACCGCTGACCCTGCGACGGGTCATCGACCGTCCGCGAAAGCTCCGGGGCTGTCGCCGTGTCCCCGACCCTCAACCGATACGGCGACGGCTCCGGTTCACCAAAAGGGGCGGCACCCTGTGCGGGGGTGCCGCCCCTTCGGCGTGCCGGTCGGTTTCGGTGTGCCGGCCGGTGGCCTACTTCTTCGGCGTGACCTCCGGTACCGCCGCCCCGCGGGCCGCTCCCACCTCGAACGTCACGTGGGCGAGGCCGGTCGGCGCCTCCGCCCCGACGCGCAGCGGCGCCCACAGCGTCGCGAACTCACCGGGGTTCAGCTCCAGCGGAATCCGGGCCGTGAGGGTGGCCCTGTCCTCCGACAGCTCCCCGACGGCCCACCAGTTCTGCGGCAGCCCGTTCCGCCCCCAGTACAGCTTGGACTCGGTGAACCACATGCCCTGGGGCGCGCGGACGGTGACGGTCTGGGTGCCGATGTGCTCCACGCCGGTGTTCTGCACCGTCACGCTCGGGAAGAAGCTCTCCTCGCCCTGAGCCACTGTCTGCGGGGTGCGCCGGTCGGTGACGGTGAGCGAGACCCGGGCCCACTGCGGCACGTAGCCGCGGCAGCGGAAGTAGACGCTGCCGATCTGGAAGGCGTCCTCGGGCTTGCTCGGGTCCCAGCCGTACTGGTGGCTGAAGGTTTCCTGGCCCTCGGCGGCCTGCGGCCACACCAGGAAGCGGTAGTAGCCGGGCTTGTCGCCCAGTTCGCCCATGTGGAAGGCGGGCAGGTCCACCCAGTCCGTCTTGTTGCCGTCGTTGCGCGCCCGCACGTACTGCTTCTTCGGCAGCGGGGTGAGGCGGGAGGGCTCGCCGTCCTCGTGGACCAGCTGGTAGTAGACGTAGCCGTCGGCCTCGTCGGGCAGGCGCGGGTTGACCAGGTTGATGAAGAGCGTCCGGTCGTGCACGAGGCCGCTGTCGGTGACGTAGCCGAAGCCGGCCTGGCTCTGGCCCTTCTGGTCGGGGTAGCGGTCCCAGTTGCCGTCGTAGGGAAGCCGGACGAACGGGCGCCCCGTGCCCTCCGGGTAGTCCTTGTCCCAGTTCGGGTTCAGCGCCTCGATCCGGGGAGCGACCGTGTGCACGGCGCCGTTGTCCAGCGTGACCTCCACCTTGATCAGGTAGGTCTGGACGTTCTCGCCGCGGACCGTCTTGTCGACGCTCAGGTCGCCGCGGAGGGTGAAGGTGATCAGGTCCCGGTCCCCGACCGTGACCGTGTCCACGACCTCGTACTCGTTGTTGATGCCGCCCTCGCCGCGTTCCTTCTTGTCGGCGTTGCTGTCGGTCGTCCCCTCGCCGTCCCAGTCGTACTTGATTGCCCGGATCTTCACTCCCTTGGGGACAGATATCCGGCCGTCGTAGCGGAACTCGCTGTCCCACGTCGGGAAGCGGTTGGCGTATCCGAGGGTGTGGATCTCCGGAGTGCCGGCGTTCTCGCCTGCCGCCGTCTGCCGCGAGCTCTCGGTGGGGCTCATCGTTCTCCTTCTCGGTCGGGCTTGGTCGGGCTTGGTCGGGCCTTGCCGGGTTCGGTGGTGTCCGGTCGGGTTCCGTCGGTTTCCCGACCGGTTTCCCGGCGCTGATCGACGCTCCGGACGGTAGTGGCGCCGTCACGGAGACGTAACTTCCTTTCGCGCCAACCGGATCAGACGCCTCCGGAGTCCGCGGAAAATGGCTGACAGGACGGTTGGGGGCGGGGCCGAGGCAGGTGTACGAGGCACCTTCTGCGTCCAACTGATCGGTACCAAAACCGATCAGAAGGAGCGTCACGTGCAACAACCCGCATATCGGCGGCGCCTCGTGCCGGTGCTCGCGCTGGGAGTGCTGGCCGGGCTCGCGCCGGGACTCGCCGCAGGGTCGGCCTCGGCGGCCCCGGGGGCTCCGGGGGACACGGCGTCCGCGTCGGTCCCGACAGCCGCGTCGGCCCCCACGGCCGCCAGAGCCGACGCCGGCCGTCTCGCCCCGTACACACACCAGAAGCTCACCTGGAAGCGCTGCTCCGCCGACCAGCCCGCCAAGTTCCGGTGCGCCACGCTCAAGGTCCCGCTCGACTACCGGAAGCCGGCGGGCAAGCGCATCGACATCGCGATATCCCGGGTCAGGACGAGCGTGCCGGACAAGCGGCGCGGCGTGCTGACCTTCAACCCGGGCGGGCCCGGCGGGCCGGGGCTCGATCTGCCGCTGCAGGCCGCCGAGGCGCTGCCGAAGGCCGTTCGCCAGCAGTACGACCTGATCGGCTTCGACCCGCGCGGCGTCGGCAGGAGCACGCCCGTGGCCTGCGGTCTCGACAGCGGCGAGATGGCGTTCCCGCGTCCCAACCGCACCGCCGGGGAGTTCGCCGCGAACAAGGCCTGGGCCAAGAAGGTGGCCGATCAGTGCCACCGCAGGATGGGCGGCGTGCTGCCGCACATCTCCACCCGCAACACCGCCCGGGACATGGACGTCCTGCGGGCGGTCCTGGGGGAGAAGAAGCTCAATTACTACGGCGTCTCGTACGGCACGGCCCTCGGCGCCGTCTACGCGCAGCTGTTCCCCCAGCGCGTCGACCGGTGGGTCATCGACAGCGCCGTCGACCCGAAGCTGATGTGGCGCGGCATGTACCGGATCTGGGCGCCGGAGGTGGAGCCCGCCTTCAAGCGGTGGGCGAAGTGGACCGCCGAGCGCTCGTCGACGTACCACCTCGGCGACTCCGCCGACCGCGTCACCCGCACGTTCTGGAACTTGGTGAAGCGCGCCGACCGCAAGCCCGTCGAGATGGACGGGCAGAAGTACGACGGTGCCGGTGTGCGCGACCTGCTGCGCTCCGAGTTCTTCAGCGTACGCAGCGGAGCCGAGCTCGTGGTCAAGCTGAAGAAGGCCGCCGCGGGCAAGCGCGTGAAGGCCGCCCCCGAGGCCGGGACCCCGGACGACAACCCCGACGTGAGCCACTGGGCCGTGGTGTGCGCGGACAACTCCACCTGGCCCCGCGACGCGGAGACCTACCGCCGCGACCTGAAGCACGACAGCGCCCGCTACCCGCTGTTCGGCGACTTCGCCGCCGGAATCTCGCCCTGCGCCTACTGGGGCAAGGGCGCCGAGCCCGTCACCAAGGTGAACAACAAGGTCCCCATGCTGCTCGTGCAGAACGAGTGGGACTCGCAGACCCCGCTGGTCGCCGCGCAGAGCATGCACCGCGCCCTGAAGGGCTCGCGCATGGTGACCGTCGACGAGGGTGAGGGCCACGGCGTGCTCTTCAACGGCGCGGCCACCAACGCGTGCGCGGAGAACACCTCCATGGCGTACCTGGCCACCGGCAAGCTCCCCGCCAAGGACGTCACCTGCCACGCCACGCCCGGCGCCCGCAAGCGCCCCGGCGCGGCGCCCCCGGCCTTCGCCCCCGGGCGCTGAGCCTCAGTCCTCAGTCCTCGATGCCGGAGCGCTCGACGCCCGCCACGATCCACCGCTGGAAGAACAGGAACACGACCAGCAGCGGCACGATCGACACCGCCGCCGCCACGAACAGTTCGTGCAGCCGGATCACTTGAGAGGTGGTGAAGGAGGCCAGGGCCACCTGGACGGTCCACGCGTCCCGGTCCTGGCCGATCACCAGCGGCGATCGTCCCGACGGCCGCGAACACCAGGCGGGCGTTCGGGACGACGATCAGCCAGTACGTGTACGCCAGTAGCCGGGGCCGTCCACCCCCGCGCCGCGTCCTCCAACTCCCGTGGGAGCCCGGAAGTACTGGCGGAAATTGACTTCCTCCCCCTCGTGGACGAGGGGGATTCCTACGGCTCGCGCCGTGAGGGTTTCTGCTTCGTCGCCGACTGCCCGCCCGGAGTTCTCCGTTGAGGTCTGACACCAGCTCCACAGACTGTCACCGCCAGCCCGGCGGCCTTCAGGTTTCTGGCTGCGTTCACGTCCCGGTCGTGGGCCGTGCCGCAGCTGTCGCACGTCCAGGTACGGACGTGCAGCGGCATCTTGCCAGCCAAGGTGCCGCAGTGGGAGCACAGCTTGGAAGAGGGGAAGAAGCGGTCCACCGCGATCACTTCCCGCCCGTACCAGACGGCCTTGTACTCCAGCATGTTCCGGAACTCGGCCCATGCGGCATCACTGATGGCGCGAGCCAGGCTCCGGTTCTTGACCATGTTGCGCACGGTCAGGTCCTCGATCACGATCGTTTGGTTTTCACGAACGAGTCGGGTCGTGAGCTTGTGCAGGCCATCACGCCTGCGATCGGCGATCCTGGCGTAGATCTTCGCGACCTTCCGCCGGGCCTTTGCGCGGTTGGTCCCGTCGCCCTCGGCCTTGCGGGACAGCTCCTGCTGAGCCCTCGCGAGACGGGCACGGTCTGCGCGTTCGTGCCGGGGGTTGGCGATCTTCTCCCCGGTGGACAGTGTCAGCAGGTGATCCAGGCCCACGTCGACCCCGATCGCCGCGTCCGTGGCCGGGAGCGGCTTCACCGTCGGATCCTCGCACAGCAGTGAGACGAACCAGCGCCCGGCGCTGTCCTGGGAGACGGTCACGGTGGACGGCTCCGCCCCCTCGGGGAGCGGGCGCGACCACACGATGTCCAACGGTTCGGCCATCTTCGCCAGGGTCAGCTTTCCGTCCCGGAAGCGGAACCCACTGGTGGTGTATTCGGCGGACTTTCTGGACTTCTTCCGCGACTTGAACCGTGGGTACTTGGCCCGCTTGCCGAAGAAGTTCGTGAACGCCGTCTGCAAGTGCCGCAGTGTCTGCTGCAACGGAACGGAGGAGACGTCGTTGAGGAACGCCAGTTCCTCGGTCTTCTTCCACGCCGTCAGCATGGTCGATGTGGCGTTGTAGTTGACCCGCTCCTGCCGCGCCCACGCCTCGGTACGGGCGGCGAGAGCCATGTTGTAGACCTTCCGAACGCACCCGAACGTGCGCGACAGCTCGGCTGCCTGCGCATCAGTCGGATAGAAGCGGTACTTGAATGCCCGCTTCACACCCATCGTGGTCACGCTTACAAACTAGCGTGACGATGTGTGAAGTCCAAATCTGCGGGTCAGAGCACTGCGATCCGCCCTGGCGGCGAATCGCGGCTTCGTGCCTCGCTCCGCAGGGGTTTCGCTTCCTCCCCCGCTGAAGCCGGGGGTATCCACGAAAGGAACTTGATGAAGCACGACGACTTCTTCTTCACCCGGGCCAGTTCCGCCGACACCTTCCGTACGACGGACTTCAGCTCGCTCGAAGGGTTCGCGCCGGACTTGATGATCCGGCTGAGCGCGTCCTGGTACGCGACGCGGCTCGCGGGGGTCCAGCGCAGCGGCTCGGCGTAGCCGTTCTCGGTGGAGAAGCGCACCGCGTCGGCCGCCGGGTCCTTCGTGAGCGGGTCGGCCTTCTTCGCGAGCGAGAGACGCGCGGGGATGTGGAAGCCGTACGACAGCGCGAAGTCCCGCTGGTAGTCGGTCTTTTCGATCCACAGCCACCGCACGAAGTCCTTGGCCTCCCGCTTGTGCGCGGTGCGGGCGCTGACCGCCGCGCCGTACGCGCCCACCGGCACCGCGGGCTTCGCGCCCGGCGCGGCGGCGGGGAAGGCGGCCACGCCGAAGTCGTCGCCCAGCGCCTTCCGCACCGCCGGCAGCGCCCACAGGCCCGACCACTGCATGGCCGTCAGGCCCTGCACGAACGCCGACGGGTCCGACCAGTCGGAGGGCGCGCCGAGCAGCAGCGACTTGTCCTCGTACAGCTCGCGCAGCGGGGCGAGGGCGCGGGCGGCGGCCGGGTCGTCGAAGCCGACCTTGCCGTCGTCGGTGACGAGCTGGAGCCCGGCCGCGTACAGGGGCGTGCCGCCGAGCGCGCCCGCGCCGCCGTCGTTGCCGAGGAACAGGCCCTTGACCTTCTTCGTGGTCAACTCGCGGGCGGTGTCGACGAGTTCGTCGAGGGTGGTGGGCGGTTTCCGGCCCGCGTCGGCGAGGAGGCTCTTGCGGTAGTAGAGCAGTTGCATGTCGACGACCTGGGGGATCGCCCAGATCCGGCCGTCGTACGTCTTCGGCGCGAGCGCGACGGGGTTGAAGTCGTCCTTCACGCCGTCGAACAGCTCGGTGAGGTCGAGCACCTGTCCGCCCTGGATCTGGTCCAGGGTCGGGCCGTTGACCTCGAACACGTCGGGCCCCGACTTGGTCAGGAGCGCGGCGGCGGTCTGCTCGTCGTAGTTGCCGGGGCGCCACTGCACGGACACGTCGGCCTTGTCGTACGCGTCGGCGTACCGCCGCACGGCCTGCTCGGTGCCGGGCTCGCCGTACTGGTGGTACCACTGCGACAGCTTCGGCCCCTTGCCGTCCGAACCGCCGCCGTCGCGGCCCGTGTTGGACCCGCACGCGGTGAGCAGCCCGAACGCGGCACCGGATGCGAGCAGTGTCCTGCGGCTGATGGTCATGCCGTTCTTCCCCCTGTGCGCTGGATCGTCGGTACGTGGTGGGTGGTGCGTGGTACGTGGTACGTGGTACGTGCCGGGCCCAACGATCAACCATGCAGGGGGATTACGACAGACGTATTGCGGTCGCGTGTCGGCGCACCCGGGGGCCCGCCGGCGCACCCGCGAGCCCGTTGGCCGCCTACGCCTCCAGCAGCGCCTTGAGCTCCGTGAGTCGCTCGCGCCAGAACGCCTTGTACGCCGCCACGGCCGCCGCGTCCGGCAGCTTCTCGTGGCCGACGCCGACCACTGTCTTGTCCGGGCCCTTGACGGTGAGGGTCACGGAGATACGGCCCGTCGGCGTGCCGTCCGCGTCGGTGAAGTCCGCGGTGACCGACTTGGCGGGGCGGTGGGTGCGGAGCGTGAGCGGGGTGTCGGGGAGCCAGCGGCGGCGTACGTCCTCGTCGGCGAAGGCCTCGATGACGCGGGCCGCCGAGGCGTCCACGGTCTTGCTGCCGCTGGTCCGCCAGTCGCCGGTGCTGGACTGGCCGACCTGGCGCAGGCCGCGCTCCTGTTCGTAGCCGACGGTGACCGACTGTGCGTACCAGCCGTCTACGCCCAGGTCCTCGCGGATGTGGCGGGCGATCGCCGTGTGGCCGTGCGCCGTGGCGCCCCACGCGTCGAGCTCGGCGAACCACTCCGCCCAGCCGCGCCCGGTCGCCTCCCGCAACGCCTCGTCGGACAACTTCTGGGTGATCTTCTTGCCGACGTCCATGCGCACGACGCTAGCGCTTCCTCCCCAACCCCACCCCTTCCCGAAAACCATGGGGCTGCGCCCCCTGGACCCCGCCAGGGGTAGGTGTCCCGTGCGGGTGGGCCAGACCCCCGCCGGGGTGGGTGTCCCGTGCGGGTGGGACAGCCCCCGCCGGGGTGGGTGTCCCGTGCGGGTGGGACAGCCCCCGCCGATCGCCGCTCCGCGGCTCGTCCTCAATCGCCGGACGGGCTATTTCCCACCCACCCGCCCTTTTCGCCCTTCGGGCGGGAGGGAGCAGGCTGCGCCCCCTGGACCCCCGCCGGGGGTGGCGGTCCCGTGCGGGTGGGCCTGACCCCGCCGGGGGGTGTCCCGTGCGGGTGCGACGGGCCGCCGCTGATCGCCGCTTCGCGGCTCGTCCTCAATCGCCGGACGGGCTTTCTCCCACCCGCCCGCCCTTTTCGCCCTTCGGGCGGGGTGGGGGGAGGGTGGGATTCCGTCCTTCGGGAGGGGTGGAGGGCAGGCGGCGCGAGCTGTCCTGCTGGACGGAGTGGGGTGGGGCAGGCGGGGCTAGCTGTCCTGCTGGACGGGGTGGGGGCAGGCGGGGCTAGCTGTCCTGCCAGGTGGGGTGGGTGTTCCGTGCGGGTGGGACGGGCCGCCGCTGGTCGCCGCTTCGCGGCTCGTCCTCAGGCGCCGGACGGGCTTTTTCCCCGCCTGGCCCTCTCGCGCTGCGCGGGTTGTTCCGGCAGGTAGTAAGGGCGGGTGGGTGGGGGATATAGCCCCTCCGGCGTTTGAGGAGCGGGGTCCGGGGCGGAGCCCCGTGGGGGTGGTTAAGGCCGAGCGGCCAGGCGGAAGCGGAGGCGGCAGATCACCGCGTCCGTGTCCCGCCGCACCGCGTGCGCGAGCACCGCCCCGCGCTGGTTCTGGAGGAGGCGCTGCCAGATGTGGGCGGGCTCGACCTCGGGGATGAGGACGGTGACCCGGGTGGCGGGGTGGTACTGGTACACCTTCCGGACGTACTCGGAGACGGGGCGCCCGACCGTGCGGGCCTTCGAGGGCAGCGAGACGAGGTCGACGCCGGGGTTCCACAGTTCCCAGTCGCGCCGCAGGTTCTCCGCCGCCGTACGGTCCTCCGCGTCGTCGTAGGTGACCGTCACGGCCCGCACCTCGTCGCCGAGGGAGACCGCCGCGTTCAGGGCCTCGCAGGTCAGCCGGGACAGGCTGGAGACGGGGACGATCACCAGGGAGTGGTCGCGGTGCGGCGGCTCGGGGACGCGGCCGAGCCCGAGGTCCTCGCCGATGCGCCCGTACGCCCGGTGCACGATCTCGAAGACGCCGACGATCGCGGGCAGCGCGAGCACGATCAGCCAGGCGCCCTCGGTGAACTTCGTCGCGGTGACGACGACGGCCGAGACGCCGGTGAGGACCGCGCCGAAGCCGTTGAGCAGCGCCTTCGCGGGCTGCCCGGACGTGCGCCAGTGGATGACCATGCCGGTCTGGCAGAGCGTGAAGCCGACGAACACACCGATCGCGAACAGCGGTACGAGGGTGTTGGTGTCGCCACCGGAGAAGACCAGAAGGGCCGCGCCCGCGGCGGCGAGCGCGAGCACGCCGTGCCGGTGGACCTGGCGGTCGGCCTTGAGCGCGAAGACGTGCGGCAGGTAGTTGTCCCGGGACAGCAGGCTCATCAGGACGGGCAGGCCGCCGAAGGACGTGTTGGCGGACAGCGCGAGCAGGATCATCGTCGCGAACTGCACGACGTAGAAAGCCCAGTTGTGGCCGAGCGAGGCGTCGGTGAGCTGCGCGAGGACGGTGACGCCCTCGACCGGCTGGAGGCCGAAGCGGGAGATGAGGACCGACAGGCCGATCAGCATCACACCGAGCAGCGCGCCGAGCGCCACCTCCGCGTGCTGGGCCCGCTTGACGCGCGGGGTGCGGAAGGACGGCACGGCGTTGGCGATCGCCTCCACCCCGGTGAGCGCCGAACAGCCCGAGGCGAAAGCTTTCAGCAGAAGCAGGGCGCCCACCGTCGTGGCGTTGTCCGCGAGGACGGAGGCATGGCCCTGGGCGGCCTCGGTGGAGACCGGTCCGTCGCGGAACAGGCCGACGGCCACCATCGCGAGGATCGCGCCGACGAACACGGCGGTCGGCACGATGAACACGCGCGCCGAGTCGACGATGCCGCGCAGATTGACGGCCGTGATCACGACGAGCACGGCCAGGCACAGCCAGAGCCGGTCGCCATACAGCCCGGGGAAGGCGGAGGTGAGGGCCGCGACGCCCGCCGTCACGGCGACGGCGACGTTCAGGACGTAGTCGAGGACGAGGGAGGCGGCGGCGACCAGGCTGGCGCGGCGGCCCAGGTGCGCCTTCGCGGCGGCGTAGGAGCCACCGCCGTCCGGGAAGGCGGCGATGACCTGGCGGTAGGAGGCGACGAGCACGCCGAGCAGACCGGCGATCGCGAGGGTCACGGGCAGCGTGAAGCCGAGCCCGTGCCCGCCGGCCGCGGCAAGCACGAGCACGATGGCCTCGGGCCCGTACGCCACGGAGGCCATGGCGTCCAGGGACAGCGCGGCCAGGCCCTGCAGGGCGGTGAGACGATGCCGGTCACCCGGGTCCGCCGCGCCGGTATCGGGAGGTTCCTCGATGGCCGGGGCGCCGGGGCGCTCGGAAACGGTCGTCATGCTGTGCCTTTCATCCTGGTCGGCCGCTTTGGTCGAGGCGGCGAGCAAGCAACAGCGTCAGCGCGCGTGCGCCGGAGATCAGCACTCTTGGCGGCTCTTTGACGAGGGCCGGACACCTCTTGACGCCTCGTTGAGGGGCGCGTCAGCGGCGCGTCAAGGTGTGCCGTGCACGTGTATGCACGGCGTCAACGCCGCGGACGGCGTGGGGGCGCCGTCCTACCGTGCGGCACATGGGACATGACTGGACGACTCGGGGCAGGCACGCGGCGCACGCAGTGGACGCGACCCGTGCGCCGGACGCGGACGCCGTGGTGACCGACCGGCGCTGGGCGGCCGACCTGCGCGCCGCCGTCTTCTGCTCGCTCGCCCTGTTCGCCCTGATCATGCTGGTCGACTTCGCGGCGGGGTCGCTGAGCGCTGTGCGTACGGGGCTGTGGGCGGGGCTGGCCGCCCTGTTGTACGTGATCCTGCATCCGGCGCGGGTCAGTGCGGGGCCCGGCTGGCTTGCCGTGCGGGGGCCGTTGCGTCGGCGGCACGTGTGCACGTGTCTGCTCACCACGGTGCGGACCAGCGAGACGGTTGCCGCGCGGCTTGTGCTGTGTGACTCGCTCGGCAATCGGGTCGAGTTCGACCCGAAGGTCCTTGCCGAGAATCCGTTGCTGCTGCATCGCCTGGACGCGGGTGCCCGGGCTTCTCTGGCCGCTGGCCTGCTGCGGTCCGGGTCGGTTGAGCTGACCCGGTTGCTGGCTCGGTTGGACGGGCGGGAGGCCAAGGCTGTGTTCGAGGCGTCGGGCCTGCGTTAGCTTCGCGGGACGTGTGTGCCACACCTGCTGCGGGGCGTCTGCGGGCCGTGGGGGCTGGTCGCGCAGTTCCCCGCGCCCCTAACGGGGCGCGTACCGCGCCGTCTCAGCCTCGGGTCGGTGGGGGCTGGTCGCGCCCGCGCGGCGGAGCCGCAAATCGATACAGTCCCGCGCCCCTTACGGGGCGCGTGGTGCCGCGCCGTCTCAGCCTCGGGTCGGTGGGGGCTGGTCGCGCCCGCGCGGCGGAGCCGCAAATCGATACAGTCCCGCGCCACTAACGGGGCGCCTGGTACCGCGCCCTCAGCCTTACCGGTGCCGCGTCCTCAGCCTTACGGGTGGCGGTGTCGCGCCCTCACGCCTTCAGGGCCTCGTACGTCACCCCCGTCAGCGCCTCCGACGCTGCCCAAAGGCGTTCGCCTGCCGTGTTGTTGCGGGTCCACTTGGCGCGGGGGGACGGGGCGGGGGCGCCGCGCCAGGCGAGGAAGCTCGGGCCCGTGAAGGAGTCCGGTCGGACCCCGGGGGCCGTGGCCGCGTACAGCGTGGGCAGGGCGCCTGCCTCGGCGGACTGGCCGGCCAGGCGGTTGCCGATCGCCATGACCGCCTCCGTGGCCTTGCGGCCCGACATCCGGGGGCCGGCCGACTGGAGGTTCGTCGCGGCGTAGCCGGGGTGGGCGGCCGCCGCGACGACGTCGGAGCCGTGGGCGGCCAGGCGCCGTGCCAGCTCGTGCGTGAAGAGCAGGTTGGCCGACTTGGAGCGGGCGTAGGCGGGCCAACGGCGGTAGCGATGCTCGCTGTTGAGGTCCGCGATGTCGATGTTGGCCAGCATGTGGGCCATGCTGGCGACTGTGACGACGCGGGCGCCGGGCGCGGCGAGCAGGTGCGGCAGGAGCAGTCCGGTGAGCGCGAAGTGCCCCAGGTGGTTCACCCCGAACTGGGTCTCGAAGCCGTCCGCGGTGCGCCGGTACGGCAGCGCCATCACGCCCGCGTTGTTCACGAGCAGATCGAGCCGTCCGCCGGCCTCGCGTTCGTAACGCTCCGCGAAGTTCCGTACGGACGCGAGGTCGCCGAGATCGAGGGAGCTGAACTCGGCGTCGGCGGACGGCACGTCGGACACGAGCCGGGCGAGGGCCCGTGTGCCGCGCTCCTCGCTGCGGCAGGCGAGGATCACCCGGGCGCCGCGGCGGGCCAGTTCACGGGCCGTCACATAGCCGATGCCGCTGTTGGCGCCGGTGACCACGGCCGTGCGTCCGCTCTGGTCGGGAATGTGGTGGGCGGTCCAGTTCTTCGTACGCTCCGGGCGCGTCATGCCGCTGAGCGTACGCCTGTACGTCTCGTCGGGCAGCAGTACGGCGGCCTTCCGGTGGACGTGCCGCGCCCGCACGCGGACGGCCGTGGCTCAGGCCGACGCGCCCCCGTCGACCACCAGGTCCGTGCCCACGACCGACGCGGCGTCGTCCGACGCCAGGTAGAGGACGGCCGCCGCGATCTCGGCGGTGTCGGAGACCCGGCCGAGCGGCGACTCGCCCTTCATGCGGGCGGTGCGGTCGGCGTCGCTCTCGCCGGGGCGCAGCGACATCGAGGTCGCGGACGGGCCGGGGCTGACGGCGTTGATGCGGACGCCGTCCTGGATGTGGTCGAGGGCGGCGCCGCGGGTGAGCGCGGAGACGGCGGCCTTCGCGGCGACGTACCCGGCGATGCCCGGACGGCGCTTGTGCGCGCCCAGGTTGGAGGCGATGTTCACGATCGCGCCGCCGCCCTCCTGGGCGCGCATCTGCCGCACCTCGGCCCGGAGCGCGAGGAACACGCCGGTCACGTTGGTGTCGAGCAGGGCGTGCCAGTCCTCCTCGGAGAGGTCGGCGACCGGCGCGCCGCCGCGGAGGAGGCCCGCGTTGTTCACGGCCACGTCGAGGGAGCCGAAGCGGTCCACGGCGGCGCGCACCACGGCCTCGACGTCGGCGGCGCGCGTCACGTCGGCGGTGTGCGCGAGGGCCGTGCCGCCCGCCTCCTCGATCAGCGCCACGGTCTCCTTCAGCGGGCCCTCGGACCGGCCGGTGACGACGACGTTCGCGCCCTCGGCGGCGAAGGCCAGCGCGACGGCGCGGCCGAGGCCGGAGCCGCCGCCGGTGACGAGGGCGGTGCGACCGGTGAAGCGGGTGCGGGCTGCGGCGGGCATGGGGACTCCTCGGCGTATGAGAGCGCCTGGCCCGCCAGTATTGGACCAGGCGATCCAATACTAGGCGGAGACCCGCGCCTCGTACACCCCCACCCCCACCTCGTCGTCGTCGAGACACCGCCCCGTCTCCAGGTCGAAGCGCTGCTTCAGCAGCGGCGAGGCGACGAACGGGCGGCCGTCCGCCGACCCGACGAGACCGCGCGAGAGCACGGCCGCGCCGGAGAACGGGTCGCGGTTGTCGATGGCGTACAGCCGTCCGGCGCGGTCCAGGAACAGCGCCGCCTGCCGCCGCCCGTCCGGGAGCAGCACGGCCACGCCCCGGCTCGGGGTGAGGCGCGCTGCGGCGCACACGGTCAACCAGGCGCCGTCCAGGCGCAGTTGGACGCTCGCGTCGGCGGGCGCGGCGGGCGCGGGCGCGTCGGCCGCCGTGGTCGTATCGGCCGTACCGGCCGTATCGGTCGCCGTGCTCGTATCGGTCATCGTCGTCATCGCGCGGAGCTTCCTTCCAGGGGCCGCAGGGTCAGCAGCGGCAGGTCGGGCTTGATCTGGCCGCGTTCGGGGACGAAGGCGACGAGGGGGTCCGGGGACTCGGGCGCGTTCACGAACGACACGAACCGCGCGAGGCGGTCGGGGTCGGCGAGGGTCTCGGCCCACTCGTCGCGGTAGTACGCGACGTGGTCCGCCATCAGGGCCTCCAGCTCGGCGCAGATCCCCAGCGAGTCGTCCACCACCACGTCGCGCACGTGGTCGAGGCCGCCGTCGATCCGCTCCAGCCAGGCCGAGGTGCGCTCCAGGCGGTCGGCGGTGCGGATGTAGAACATCAGGAACCGGTCGATGAGCCGCACCAGTCCGGCGTCGTCCAGGTCCTGGGCGAGCAGGTCCGCGTGGCGCGGCGTCGCGCCGCCGTTGCCGCCGACGTACAGGTTCCAGCCGCTCGCCGTCGCGATCACGCCGAAGTCCTTGGAGCGGGCCTCCGCGCACTCGCGGGCACACCCCGACACCGCCGACTTCAGCTTGTGCGGGGCGCGCAGCCCCCGGTAGCGCAGCTCCAGGTCGATCGCCATGCGCACCGAGTCCTGCACGCCGTAGCGGCACCAGGTCTGCCCGACGCAGGACTTCACCGTGCGCAGCGCCTTGCCGTAGGCGTGCCCGGACTCGAAGCCCGCCTCGACCAGACGGGCCCAGATCAAGGGGAGTTGCTCGACCCGCGCGCCGAACAGGTCGATGCGCTGGCCGCCCGTGATCTTCGTGTAGAGCCCGAACTCCCGTGCCACCTCGCCGATCACGATGAGCTTGTCCGGCGTGATCTCACCGCCAGGGATGCGCGGCACCACCGAATACGAGCCGTTCTTCTGGAGGTTGGCGAGGAAGTGGTCGTTGGTGTCCTGCAGGGCCGCCTGCTCGCCGTCGAGCACATAGCCGTCGGCGCCGATCGCGGGCGCCAGCGAGGCGATGACCGAGGCGACCGCGGGCTTGCAGGTCTCGCAGCCCTCGCCGCCACGCGCCGCCTCGCGGCCGTGCCGGTCGAGCAGCTCCTGGAAGGAGGCGACGCGCAGGGTGCGGACGATCTCGTACAGCTCCTGGCGGGTCTGCGCGAAGCAGCCGCACAGGCCCGTGTCGCCGGACTGCGGAAGCAGCTGGCCGATGAGCTTGACGCAACTCCCGCAGCCCGTACCGGCCTTGGTGCACTTCTTCACCTCGGGCAGCGTCGCGCAGGCCTGCACCGCGTCCTTGGTGACGTTGTGGCAGTTGCACACCACCGCGTCGCCGGGCAGCGCCTCCGGGCCGAGGGTCGGGGCGGCGCCCGCGCCCGCGGGCAGCACCAGCTGCTCGGCGGGCACCGGCGGCACCGAGCCGGTCAGCGCGCGCAGCGTCCCGTACGCCTCCGTGTCGCCCACGAGCACCCCGCCGAGCAGCGTGCCGTCCGCGCCGACGACCAGCTTCTTGTACGTGCCCGAGCGGGAGTCGGCGTACGAGACGTCGAGGCAGTTCTCGGCCGCGCCGTGCGCGTCGCCGAACGACGCCACGTCGACGCCGAGCAGCTTCAGCTTGGTGGACATGTCGGCGCCCGTGAACGCCGCGTCGCAGTCGTCGCCGGAGGCGATCGCGGCGGCCGCCGTCTGCGCCATCTCGTAGCCGGGCGCGACCAGGCCGTACACCCGGCCGTCGGCGGCCTGCGCGCACTCGCCGATCGCGTACACCGCCGGGTCGCTGGTGCGGCACCGCTCGTCGACGGTGACGCCGCCGCGCTCGCCGACCGCGAGGCCGCAGTCGCGGGCGAGCTGGTCGCGCGGCCGCACGCCCGCCGAGAACACGACCAGGCCGACCTCCAGCTCCGAGCCGTCCGAGAGGCGCATCGCGCGCACCGCGCCCGCGTCGTCGGTGAGGATCTCCTGCGTGCCGGTGCCCGTGTGCACCGCGAGGCCCCGGCCGGTCAGCGTGCGCAGCAGCGCCGCGCCGCCGCCGTCGTCGACCTGCGCGGGCATCAGGCGCGGCGCGAACTCCACGATGTGCGTGCCGAGGCCGAGCCCCTGCAGCGCGCCCGCCGCCTCCAGGCCGAGCAGCCCGCCGCCGACCACCGCGCCCGTCGTGGCGTTCGCCTTCGCGTACGCCTCGATGGCGAGGACGTCCTCGATGGTGCGGTAGACGAAGCAGCCGTCCGCGTCCTTGCCCGGCACCGGCGGCACGAACGGCACCGAGCCGGTGGCGAGGACGAGGGTGTCGTACGTGAGGGTGCGCCCGGCGCGCGAGGTGACGGTCCGCGCCTGCCGGTCGATGTGCTCGGCGGGGTCGCCGACGTGCAGCTCGATGCCGTGCTTCTCGATGAACTCCGCGTCGGTGACGGAGAGTTCGTCCGGGGTGCGGCCGGAGAAGTACGAGGTGAGCTGGACGCGGTCGTAGGCGGGGCGCGGCTCCTCGCACAGGACGACGACGCGGTGCGTCGCGGTCAGGCCGTGCTCGGCGAGGGCTTCGAGGAAGCGCTGGCCGACCATGCCGTGCCCGACGAGGACGAGGGTCTTCTTGAGCGCCGGGTCCATCGGGTCCTTCGGGTCCATGGCATCCATGAGGTCAGTGGCCTCCGTCGTGAGTGAGCAGGTGCAGCAGCGGGCTGCCGTCGTCGGGCAGGGGTTCGTCGGACTCCCAGGCACGGGCGAGCGCGCCCACGGCCGTCAGCTCGCCGAGGAGTACGCCGCCGACCAGCCGGTCGCCGCGCACGACGACCTTGCGGTAGGTGCCGCGGGTGGCGTCCGTGAGGCGCACGACGTCGTCGTCGGGGCGGGTCTCGGGGTCGCCGAACGCCGCCAGTTCCAGGGGGTGTTCGCGGTGCGGAAGGGTCAGCCGGGTCAGCGAGCGGGTGCCGGAGTACGGGCGGGCCGAGTCCGGGTTCGGGGACGTCAGGGCGGCGGCGAGGGCGTCGGCCTGGTCGAGGGCGGGTGCGGCCAGGCAGCGGGCCTCGCCCGCGTGCTCGGCGCAGTCCCCGATGGCGCGGATGTGCGGGTCGCTGGTGCGCAGGTGGTCGTCCACGACGACGCCGCGCCGCACGTCCAGGCCCGCCGCGCGGGCCAGTCCGATGCGGGGGCGCACGCCGCAGGCCAGAACCGTCAGGTCGGTGCCCAGCACGTACCCGTCGGCGAGCTCCACCGACCGCACCGCCCCGTCGATCTGCCGCACGCCGCGCACCCGGCACTCGGTGTGCACCTCCACGCCGAGGGCGGTCAGATGCCGGTGCACCAGCTCCGACGCGTCCGGGTCGAGCTGGCGCTCCATGAGCCGGTCGCCCTGCTGCGCCAGGACCACCTGGACACCCCGGTCGGCCAGCGCGCGCGCCGCGCACACGCCGAGCAGCCCGCCACCGACGACCACCGCGCGCGTGCCCTCGCGGGCGGCCTCGGAAAGCGCCAGACAGTCGGCCATCGTCCGGAACGCGTGCACCCCGCCCGGCAGCTCCGTGGCGCCGGGCGCGAACAGGCCGCGCAGCGGCGGCAGCACCGGGTTGGCGCCGGTGGCCAGGACCAGGGTGTCGTACGGGACGCGGGAGCCGTCCTCGCACAGCACCACGCGGTCGGCGCGGTCGACGCGGACGGCGCGGGTGCGCAGGTAGGAGCCCGGGGCGGGCTCCGGCAGCGTGATCAGCTCCGGGCCGTAGCGGCCCGCGAGCACGTCCGTGAGCAGGACGCGGTTGTACGGGGCGTGCGGCTCCTCGCCGATCAGGACTGCGTCCGGGCCCAGGCGGGCGGCCAGGCGGGCGCCAGCGAGGCCGGCGCCCAGCACGACTACGCGGGGCCGCGGGTGCGGGGGCCTCGGGTGCGGGGTCCTCTGGGTCATGCTCCGCAGCGTGCGGGGCGGACGTTTCCCGGTGGGTACCGGGTTGTTTCCCGCGCGGAACGGCGGGCTCAGCGGGGTGGGGTGGCGGCTGTGAGGGGCGCTGGCCGCGCGGGCTGGACGGGGTTCACCGCTGTCCCACGCGGGGTGGACGGGGGTCACCGCTGCGCGGTGGGGGGTTGTCGCCGGGGGCGGTGGGTTTCTTGCCCGCGGGCAGGTGGGTGGTGCCCCGCCGCTGGCGCGGCGGGGTTTCTCCCGCCCGCCCACCCGTCTCGGTGGGACTTTGGGTGGGGCCGGGGCTCGTTTGTCGGCTGGTGGTCTTTCTGCTGCGGGTTCGTGGGTGGTGCCCGCCGCTGACGCGGCGGGATTGCTCCCACCCGCCCACCCGTTGCGGTCGGACTTTGGGTGGGCCCGAGGGGGTTCGTTCACCGGCCGTGGAGCCTTTTGCTGCGGGGTTGTGGGTGGTGCCCGCCGCTGCGCGGCGGGTTTCTCCCACCCGCCCGCCCGTTTGCGGTCGGACTTTGGGCGGGGGCCGGGGGATCGTTCCTCGGCCGGTCGCTTTTTTGCTGCGGGGCGGTGGGTGGTGCCCGCCGCTGCGCGGCGGGATTTTCCCGCCCGCCCGCCCGTCTCGGTGGGACTTTGGGTGGGCCACGGGGTGGCCCGAGCGGTTGGGCGGGTGGGTGGGGTGTGTCCCGGATGTTTGGGTGGGTGGGGTGCGCTGGACGTTTGGCTGGCGTGGGTGGGGTGCCCTGGACGGTTGGGTTCGGCAGCGGGTTCCGGCGGTGCGGCTGGGACGAGGGTCACGGGTGGGTGGGTGGGAGGCTCCGCCGCGGAGCGGCGGAGGGGGTTGCAGACGGCTCGCCCGGTGTGGCTGGGGGTGAGGGGTCGCTGCGGCTGGCGGCAGCCGGCTCGCTGAGGTGGAGGGGTTGCCGCAGCCGGCGGCAGCTACCTCGCCCCGGTGAGGTGGGCGAAGACGACCACGTTTCCCTGGTAGCCCGTCTCCTTGGAGTACGCCCCGCCGCAGGTGATGACCCGCAGCTCGGGCCGCGCCGCGGCACCGTACACCTTCTCGTCGGGGAACCCCTTCGCGTCGTACACCTCGACGGCGTCGACCGTGAACAGCGCGACCCCGCCGTCCCGCCGCTCCACCTCGATCACGCGGCCCTTGGCGAGCCCGCCGAGGCGGTAGAAGACGGCGGGCCCCTCCGCGTTGTCGACGTGCCCCGCCACGATCGCCGTACCCCGCTCACCGGGCGTGGTCCCCGCCTCGTACCACCCGGCGAGATTCTTGTGCCGCGACGGCGGCACATCGAGGCTGCCCTGCCGGGTCAGCCCGAGCCCCATCAGCGGCGCGTCCACGTCGATCGCCGGGATGCGGATCCGGTCGGGCGGCGACGGCGGCAGCGGCGCGGCGGCGGTCAGCCCCACGCGGCCGGTGCCGGGCGCGGCCGCCTGCGAGGCCGACGGCTGCGGCGGCGGATGGGACGCCGTGCCCTCGTACACCAGCCAGGCACCGCTGCCCAGCGCGAGCGCGGTGACGGTGGCTATGACGGAGGTACCGAACCTCCCTCGCCGCTGTGTCCGGCGCATGGCTCGCCCCCTCGGGGTCGGGGATGGGGAGTGGGTATGTGCGGGTGCACGGGTGTGTACCGGCGGCGGCGCGGTTCAAGGCCCACGGCCAGTCCCCGCCTCCCCCTCCCGCCCGCGAGGGACGGCGGACGGGAGCGGGAGGGGAGCGGCGGTACCCGCGGACCGCGGAGGGGGCCCGTCAGATCCTGTCGCCTCTCGCCCGGCGATGCAGGAGCCAGGTACCGCCCGCGGCGGCGACGGCGAGAACCGCCACGCCCGCCGCGGTCTTCACGGGATCGGGGCCAAGGGCGCCGCCGACCCCCGTCTTCACGTGCCCCCGCGGATGCACCGGCACGGGCACCGGCTGCTCCTCGCGGGCGGACGCCGTGGACGTCAGCGTCACCGACAGGTCGCCCGCCACCTGCCGGCCGTCGTCCGCGCCGGAGCCCGCACAGCGCGCGACGATCTCGTACGTACCGGGCTGCGCCGACGGCGGCACCTTGAACCGCCCGGACGCCACCTCCGGGCGCTCCGCCGCGGCGAGCGCGAAGGTGCCCGCGCCCACCGCGCTCGCGTCCCCCGTCGCGCTGCCGTCCGCGCCGCACGCCGTCGTGCGCACCGTGACGGTGGTGCCGGGCGTGACGGTGGCCGGTGCCACCTCCAGGCCGCCGACGGGCGCAGCGGGTGCGACGGGTGCGACGGGTGCGACGGGCGCGACGGGTGCGACGGCGGCGTCCACCGCGGACGCGGACGCGGGGGCGGCGAGCAGGCCGGCCGAGGTGACTGCGAGCGCGGCGGAGGTCGTCAGCTTGCGGGCGGTGCGCATGGTCTTGCGGGCAGTGCGCATGGGTGCTTGCTCCTGTCGAGGCCTTCGTGCGGGACGCACCTTTGAGGTAAGTGGCACTCGGCCCCGCACGCCTGTTGAGGGGGCATCAGAAACACTGCGCGGGCCCGCATCCTGACGCTTCGACGGGAACGTTCCAGCAGGTCACCGGGGGTGTCGTGGAGAGCGGACCGAAGCCGTGGCGCGGCGCCTGTGAATGGGTGACCCGGCCCGGCGTCCGTGCACCGGCGACCCGGCCGGGCTCACGTCGGGCTCCCGCTCAGCTCACGTCGGGCTCCCGCTCAGATCAGGTCGCCGGGGACGTCCTCGTACACCCCCGCGACGATCGCCATCAGCTTCGCGTCGAAGGGAAGGTCCACGTCGTCCACGCGCCGCACTGGACTGACACCCCAGGAGTTCGTGACGAAGGCGGCCCGGTACCCGGGCAGATTCCGCAGCCGCACCGGCCCCCGGCGCGTGGGCAGCCCCGCGTCCGCGAGCCGCGCCTCGAGGAGCTGCATGGTGATGCCCGCCAGGTGCGGGCCGTCGGGCCACACCACCTCGTGCCCGTCGAAGAAGGCCACATTCGTGATGGCGCCCTCGCTGATCACACCGTCCGGGCCGGTGAGCAGCGCCTCGTCGTAGCCCGCGCGGCGCGCCTCGCGCCCGTGGTAGGCCTGCCCGAAGCCGCCGAGGTGCTTGATGTGCGCGACCGGCCGCACGTACGGCACGGACTTCAGCGCCTGCGCCCGGTCCGCCAGGGCGGCAGCCAGCTCGGTCGGCGGGCGCACGGTGACCATCAGGGACGGGGTGCCGCCGGGGGCGTGCACGTACACGCGGACCGAGGCGTCGCGGATGATGCCGGTCGCGCTGTCGGCGCCGCCGTCCCCGGCGAGCGCGTGCCGCACCAGGCCGCGGACCCGCTCGCCGTCGAGCCCCTGGTCGAACAGCTCGCGGGTGGCGGCGTCCAGGCGCGCCAGATGCAGCCCGAGGCCACGCACCCGGCCGTCCCTGACCTGCATGGCGGTGAAGTGCCCGAAGGTGTCGAGGGCGCGGGCGCGCAGCGAGTCGACGGTGGCGGGCGCGCCGTCGACCTCAAGTCGCGTCACATCGCCGCTGGTTGGGCTGGTCGGGCTGCTTGGGGGTGTCTTCGTCATGGCGCCACCGTACGTTCGCGATCACGTGGCCACGTACGGAGTACGCCCGCGCGCCGCGCGCGGACGACCCGCGGCCGGCCCCTCAGTCCTCCAGCAGGCGGCGCGGCCCCGGCCCGTGCGCGGCGAGCTCGTCCCACGGGTTCGACAGGGCGCACCGGTCGAGCGAGAGGCAGCCGCAGCCGATGCAGTCCGTGAGGTTGTCGCGCAGCCGCTGCAGGGTGCGGATGCGTTCGTCCAGGTCCGCGCGCCAGCACTCCGAGATGCGGGCCCAGTCCTCCCGGGTGGGCGTGCGGTCCTCCGGGAGCAGCTTCAGCACCTCGCGGATGGTGGCGAGGGGGATGCCGAGTCGCTGCGAGGTGCGGATGAAGGCGACGCGGCGCAGTGTGTCCCGGCTGTAGCGGCGTTGGTTGCCGGAGGTGCGACGGCTGGAGATGAGCCCTTCCCGTTCGTAGAAACGCAGCGCGGAGGGCGCCACTCCGCTGCGCTCGGCGAGCTCGCCGACGGTGGCTTCCTTGGCGTCCGGTGCGAGATGCGTCGTCATGCCGCCAGATTAGTCGCGGACACCGCTTGACCTAAACCTTGGTTTAGGTCAGAAGCTCTCTGCATGAACACCACCACGGCCCAGACCGTTTCCCCGATCTCTTCCCCGTCCCCCGCCGCCGTCCTCAAGGACACCGCCGATACGCCGGTGAAGGTCGCCGTGATCGTCGGCAGCAACCGCGAGGGCCGCTTCGGCCCGGTGGTCGCCGAATGGCTGCTGCGCCGGGTGCGCGGCCACGAGGGTTTCGAGGCGGACGTCGTCGACCTGGCCGAGGTGGACCTGCCCACCTCGCTGTCCTTCAGTCCCTCCGCCGACGTCCTCGCCGAGCTCGCCAAGGTCACCCCGAAGCTGGCCGAGGCCGACGCCTTCATCGTCCTTACACCTGAGTACAACCACTCCTTCCCTGCGTCCTTGAAGAACGTCATCGACTGGCACCGCGACGAATGGCAGGCCAAGCCCGTCGCCCTCGTCTCCTACGGCGGGATCTCGGGCGGCCTGCGCGCCGTCGAGCAGCTCCGCCAGGTCTTCGCCGAGCTGCACATGGTCACCGTCCGCGACACGGTGTCCTTCCACAACGCGGGCTCGCTCTTCGACGCCGACGGCAACCACCGCGACCCCGCCGTCGCGGACGCCGCGGCCCAGGGCATGCTGGACCAGCTCCGCTGGTGGGCGTGGGCGCTGCGGGGCGCCAAGGAGGTGCGGGCGTACGGCAGTTGACGCCCTGCGCGCGGCCTGCGATCTGCGCGCTCACGCCTCCGGCAGGCGTACGACCGCCACCGCCCCGCCGTCGGCGGCGTTGCTCAGCTCCACCCGCGCGCCGATGACGGCGGCCTGCCCGAGCGCGATGGTCAGGCCGAGGCCGGTGCCCTGGCCGCGTTCCCGGGCGCCGGTCTGGAACCGCTGCGGGCCCTCGCGCAGCAGGTGTGGCGGGAAGCCCGGGCCGCGGTCGCGCACGGTGACCACCGCCCCGTCGACGCGCAGGTCGACGGGGCCGCCGCCGTGCTTGCGGGCGTTGCCCACGAGGTTCGTCAGGATCCGTTCCAGGCGGCGCGCGTCGGTCCGTACGAGACGTTCGCCGGCGCGCGCGAACCGCACCCCGCGGCCGCTGAACTGATCGGCGCAGCCCGCCCGTTGGACCATGCCCTCGACGAGCGTGCCCAGCGGGTGCACGTCCAGGTCGGGCCGCTCCACGTCGGCGTCGAGCCGGGCGACCTCGAGCAGGTCCTCGGTGAGGGCGCGCAGGGCGACGACGCGGCCCTGCACCAGCTCGGTGGGGCGGCTCGGCGGCAGCAGTTCGGCCGCCGTGTGCAGCCCGGTCAGGGGCGTGCGCAGCTCGTGCGCGACGTCCGCGGTGAACCGCTGCTCGGCCTCCAGGCGCCGCTGCAGCGAGGCGGCCATGGTGTCGACTGCGGTGGCCAGGTCGGCGACCTCGTTCTTGCCGTGCCGGAAGCCCGGCGGCAGCGGATGGCCGATGCGGGCGTCCAGCTCGCCCTGGCTGATGCGGCGCGCCGTGGCGGCCGCCGTCCGCAGATCACGGCTGAGCCTGCTGGCGAGGGCCGCGCCGCCGAGCGCGGCGAGCGCCACGACGACGGCGCCGGACCCGATGAGCTGCCGGTCGAACTCGGCCATCTCGTCGGCCTGTTCGCGCAGCGGCATCCGTACGGAGAGCACGTGCTCGCCGACCGGCCGCGCCGCCCACACGACGGGTTCGCCGCCCCCCGCCCCGTCCATGTCCAGATACGTGGTGCGGCGCCCGTCGAGCGCGGCGGCCCGCAGCGGTCCCGGCAGGCCGGGCGCGTCGATGGCCGCGTCCGTGTCGTCCTGCGGGACCTGCCCGGTCAGCTCGTACACCTGACGCACCCGCACGAGCTGCGCGGTGGCCGCGGACCGGGCGCCGTCGCACACCTGGTCCAGGCGCGCGTGGTGGACGAGCAGCCCGATGGCGACGGCGACGACCGCGCACCCGGCGGCGAGCAGCGCGGCGATCTTCCAGCGCAGGCCGAGGGTGTTGAGGGCGGCGAGGGCGCGGGCGGGCAGCCGGACGAGGAGCGCACCCAGGGGGCGGAGCGTCATGGGCGGGCTCCGGGGTGGCCGGGGTGGCCGGAGCCGTCGGACTTGCCGGGGTCGCCGGAGGGCGAAGGCAGAGTGGTCCCGTCCTCCCCGTGACCGGGCTTCTCATAGCTCTTGACGTCGCTGACGGTGGACATCCGGGTGCCGTCCCAGTGGTAGCGCACGGCCTGCTCGCCGCCGTCCGCGCACGGGCTGCGCACCAGCAGATCGGTGCCGAGCGTCTCAACGGCGAGCCGCCGCCCCGCGGTGAACAGGATCGGATAGACCTTCCCGCGCTCCTCGTGGTAGACGGCGAGCACGCTGCGCCCGCTCTCCACGTCGATCGCGACGAGCATCTCGGGCCGGCCGTCACCGGTGAGGTCGGTGCGCACCGGGGGCCGGATGCCTGGGTGCCCCGGCTTCTTGATCATCGGCCGGTCGGCGAGCGTCCGCAGCCGAGTGTCGGCGCGCAGCAGTTCCCGTACGTCGGCCTTGGCGAGCCCGCCGGGCCCGAGCGCGTCGAGTCCTTCGAGCGGCTCGGGCGGCGGCTGCTTCGCCGTCGGGTCCGCGCCGGGCGCCGACGGCGACGACCCCGACCAGGCGGACCACAGCGGCTCCGGGCGCGGCTGCACCGACACCGGCGGGGCCGGTTCGCCGGTGCCGAGACCGTCGGCGCCCCCGCACGCGCAGAGCACGGCGGCGGCCAGGGCGGCGAGGGGTGTGCCCAGGAGAAGGCGGAAGCGCAGATGCATGGAGGAACCGGGGAACCGGGGGCAGGGGGCTTGGTGGTGGCCGGTCCCGGGGGGAAGCGCCGGGGATGCGGCGGAGACCGGCCACCGCGATCGACGGTAGGAAGGACGCATCACAGAAACCCGGAGGTTGTGTAACAGTCACCGCTGAAGCGAGGAATTCGGCGATATCAGGACCTTTGGCCAGGCCGGTAGCCTCCCAAGAACCTGGGGCCCGCCCCACCTCGGACGAACCCCGACGAGCCCCCGATACGAGGAGCGAAAACCGTGCCAGAACCGACCGCCGTCCTCACGGTCCTGACCACCACGGACACCCCGGGCAAGGCCGACGCCCTGGCGCGCGGCGCGGTCGACGCGCGCCTCGCGGCCTGCGCGCAGATCAACGGCCCGGTCACGTCCGTCTACCGCTGGGAGGGCGCCATCGAGACGGCCCGCGAGTGGCAGGTGCTGCTCAAGACCACCGAGGAGCGGTACGAGGAGCTGGAGTCCTGGCTGGTCCGCGCCCACGAGTACGAAACCCCGGAGATCATCGCCACCCCCGTGACCCGGGGCAGCGCGGCGTACCTGGCCTGGGTCGCCGAGGAGACCGCCCGGTGACGCCGGACCGCCGACCCGCCGAGCCGCTGCCGGTCTTCGTGTACGGCACCCTGCGCCCTGGCGAACGCAACCACGCCGCGTACCTGCGCGGCCGGATCACGTCGACCACCCCCGCCCGCCTCCCGCACACGGTCCTGTACGCCGGCCCCGGCTACCCCTACGCCGTGGAAACCCCCGAAGCCGCCCCCGTCCACGGCGACTTGATCACCCCCGACCCCGCCGCGTACGAAGCCGTCCTGACCGCACTGGACCGCCTGGAGGACTACTCCCCGGGCGACCCCGACAACCTCTACGAACGCGTGGCCCGAGAGGTCACGTGCGAGGACGGCACGAGAACGAGGGCATGGGTGTACGTGGCGGCACCAGGCCTGGCGGCCCGCCTACGGGCGACGGGTTCCCTCCTGCCGGAGGGAACATGGCCGCCTGGCGATTCGGCCCGCCCCGGTGACCTTTCTGCCCGCCCCGGCAATGTTTCAGCCCGTCCGGCGTTTGAGGACGAGCGCGAAGCGCGATGAGCGGGGGTCCAGGGGGCGGCAGCCCCCTGGTCTCGGGAAGGGGCGGGATTGGGGAACCTCACAGCCGCTCAACCCGAACCGCACACACCTTGAACTCCGGCATCCGCGACACGGGGTCCAACGCAGGATGCGTAAGCGTGTTGGCCCGCCCTTCCCCCGGCCAGTGGAACGGCATGAACACGGTGTCGGGCCGAATCCCGGTGGTGACCCGCGCGGGCACCACCACCCGCCCCCGCCGAGACACCACAGCCACAGCCTCCCCATCGGCCACCCGCAACCGCGCGGCCAACCGAGGATGCACCTCCACGAACGGCCCGGGCGCGGCGGCGTTCAGCTCGTCCACCCGCCGCGTCTGCGCCCCGGACTGGTATTGCGCGAGCACCCGCCCGGTGGTCAGCACCACCGGATACTCGCCGTCGGGCTCCTCGGCGGAGTCTCGATGCACGACCGGAACGAACCGGGCAAGCCCGTCCTCGGTGGCGAACCGCTCCAGGAACAGCCGAGGCGTCCCCGCATGCGCATCCTCCCCGTCAGGGGCACCCGGACAAGGCCAGAACACCCCCGCCCCGTCGTCCTCCACCAGCCTCTCGTACGAGATCCCCGAATAGTCCGCGACCCCACCCGCGCTGGCCCGCCGCAACTCCTCGAACACCTCCTCCGGCTCGACGGGGAACCCCTTCCCGTGCCCGAGCCGCGAGGCGAGCCCGTGCAGCACCTCCAGGTCGCTGCGCACCCCGTCCGGCGGGTCCACGGCCTGCCGCCGCAGCAGCACCCGCCCCTCCAGGTTGGTGACGGTGCCGGTCTCCTCGGCCCACTGCGTCACCGGCAGCACGACGTCGGCGAGCCGAGCGGTCTCCGAGAGCACCACATCCGCGACGGCGAGGAAGTCCAATGACCGGATCCGCTCCTCCACATGCGCGGCGCGCGGCGCGGACACCACCGGGTTGGAGCCCATGAGCAGCAGCGACTTCACGTCCCCGCCGAGCGCGTCGAGCAGTTCGTACGCGGACCGCCCCGGCCCGGGCAGCGAGTCGGGGTCGACGCCCCAGACCCCCGCGACATGGGCCCGCGCCGCCGGGTCGGTGAGCTTGCGGTAGCCGGGCAACTGGTCGGCCTTCTGGCCGTGTTCGCGCCCGCCCTGCCCGTTGCCCTGTCCGGTCAGGCAGCCGTACCCGGACAGAAGCTGTCCGGGTCGTCCCGTGGCCAGACACAGGTTGATCCACGCGCCCACCGTGTCCGTCCCCTTGGACTGCTGCTCGGGCCCGCGCGCGGTGAGCACCATGGCGTGCTCGGCGGCGGCGAACCGCCGTGCCACCTCCCGCAGTTGGGGCACCGGCACCCCGGTGATCCGCTCCACGTACTCGGGCCAGTGCGCCATCGCGGCGGCCCGCGCCTCTTCCCAGCCGGTCGTACGTTCCCGGATGTACGCCTCGTCGGTGCGGCCCTCGGCCACCACGAGGTGCAGCAGCCCGAGGGCGAGCGCGAGGTCGGTGCCGGGGCGGGGGGCCAGGTGCAGGTCGGCCTGCTCGGCGGTGCGGGTGCGGCGCGGGTCGACGACGATCAGCGTGCCGCCGTTCTCCTTCAGCTCCGTCAGGTACCGCAGCGCGGGCGGCATCGTCTCCGCGATGTTGGAGCCGACGAGGATCAGGCACCCGGTGCGCGCGACGTCCGCGAGCGGGAACGGCAGCCCCCGGTCGAGCCCGAACGCCCGCGTGCCGGCGGCCGCGGCGGACGACATGCAGAACCGGCCGTTGTAGTCGATCTGCGAGGTCCCCAGCACGACCCGCGCGAACTTCCCGAGCGCGTAGGCCTTCTCATTGGTGAGCCCGCCCCCGCCGAACACCCCGCACGCGTCGGCCCCGTACGCGTCCCGCGTCCGCGCGAGCCCGTCGGCGACCCGGTCCAGCGCCTCGTCCCACCCCGCCGGCTCCAGCTCACCCGTGACCCCGGACCGCACCAGCGGCCCGGTCAACCGCACCCGCGACGACAGCACGGCAGGCGCCGTACGCCCCTTCCCGCACAACGCGCCCCCATTGACGGGAAACGCGGCCCGCTCCACGACCTCCACGCCGCCGTCCGCCCCGCGCACCAGCCCCATGCCGCACTGCAGCGCGCAGTACGGGCAGTGGGTGAGCGTGGCAGCGGCGTCCGACGCGGACGCACGGGACCCCGTGTCCGACGCGGCCGCCCGGGGCCCCGCCGCGCCCGCGGACCGCGCGGACTGTTCCGATGTCGCCATGAAGTGCATCCCGCCACTTTCCGCCGCCCGTGTTTCACCCCCCGGCCCGCCGGGTTACACGCGCGGTACGCCGACCTCCGCCCGCCCCGGCCCCCGGTGTGAGGTGTGAGCCCCCCGAAAAGAGCCGTCACCCCGGCGCAACGGGGCGGCAACGTGGCGCCGTCATTCTCGGTGCATGACGCCGTCGAATCCGCATCCGGACACCGCGACCGGGCTGGACACCGCGGCCCAGCTCATGACCCGTATCACCGGCGAGCTGGGCACCCGGCTCGGTCTGGTCACCCTCAGCGGGGCGCGCAGGCCGTGCCCCGGCGGCGACGCCCCCGCCCTGGTCGTCGTCGCCCACGGCAGCCGCGACCCGCGCGCCCTCACCACCGTGACCGCGCTGCTCGACGTGGTGCGCGCGCTGCGTCCGGGCCTCGACGTGCGGCTCGGGCACATCGAGCTGAACGAGCCCGCCCTCGACGACACCCTGCGCGGGCTGCCCGCCGAGGGCCCCGGCGCCGTACTCGTACCGCTGCTGCTCAGCCGCGGCTATCACGTCAAGCACGACATACCGGCCGCCGCGGCCGCCTGCGCGGGGCGGACTCTCCGCGTCGCCGAGCCGCTCGGCCCGCACCGCCTCCTCGACGAGGCCCTGCACGCCCGCCTGGTCGAAGCGGGCTGGCCCGCCCCCGGCACCCCGGCCGCCGGTCACGGCGTCGTCCTCGCCGCCGCGGGCTCCCGCGACCCGGACTCCGCCACCGACACCCGCCGCGCCGCCGACCGGCTCGCCCGCCGCCTCGGCGTCCCCGTCGTGCCCGCCTACGCCACGCCGACCGAGCACACCCCGACGACCGTGCCCGCCGCCCTGCGCGCGCTCGCCGAGCGCGGCGTACGGCACACCGCCGTCGCCTCGTACTTCACCGCGCCCGGCCGCTTCGCCACCCAGGCCGCCGACGCCGCGCCGTGGCTCGCCGCCGCCCCGCTCGGCGCGCACCCGGCGCTCGCCGCCCTGCTGCTGCACCGCTACGACCAGGCCCGTTCCACCGCGCCCGCCGCCACCCCGCACCGGCAGCTGACGTCCGCCTGACGGGGCCCCGGCGCACGCGTCCCACCGCTCCGTCTACTGTCGGTGCATGGAAGGCACAGCACCGCACGCGCACACCGTTTACTACGACGAGGCGGCCACGGAGCGATGGGCCGCCGAACCCGACAAACGACCGGGCCGCACCGCCTTCCAGCGGGACCGCGCGCGCGTCCTGCACTCCGCCGCGCTGCGCCGCCTCGCCGGCAAGACCCAGGTCGTCACGCCCGGCACCATTCCCCAAGCTCTCGGCTTCGCTCGAGCAGGGGAGACCCCATCCCAGGCCTGGGACGCCAGCGCCCGCACCCGGCTCACCCACTCCCTGGAGTGCGCGCAGGTCGGCCGGGAGCTCGGCGCCGCCCTCGGCTGCGACGCGGACCTGGTGGAGACCGCCTGCCTCTCCCACGACCTCGGCCACCCCCCGTTCGGCCACAACGGCGAGCAGGCCCTGAACGAAGTCGCCCAGGGCTGCGGCGGATTCGAGGGCAACGCCCAGTCCCTGCGGCTGCTCACCCGCATCGAGCCCAAGCGCTTCGTACGCAGCGGGGGGAGCGGCGAGCTGGTCAGCGTGGGCCTCAACCTCACCCGCGCCGCCCTGGACGCCGCCACCAAGTACCCGTGGCCGCGCGGCGCCCACCCCACCGACCCGTCCTCGGTGAAGTTCGGTGTGTACGACGACGACCGGCCGGTGTTCGACTGGATCCGCAAGGAGGCGCCGGGCGACCCCGCCGGGCCCGGCCACCGCACCTGCTTCGAGGCGCAGATCATGGACTGGTCGGACGACGTCGCGTACTCGGTGCACGACGTCGAGGACGGCCTGCACGCCGGCCACATCGACCCGAACATGCTGCACGCCGAGCCCGAACGCCAGGACGTCTTCGCCGTCGCCATCGGACGCTACGTACCCGCCGACACCGACCCGGCGGAACTCGCCGAAGCCCTCGACCGGCTCCAGGACCAGGAGTGGTGGCCGCACGGCTACGACGGCTCCGCCGTCGCCCAGGGCCGCCTGAAGGACGCCACCAGCCAACTCATCGGCCACTTCTGCCTCGCCGCGGAGGCCGCGACCCGCGAGCGGTACGGCACCGGCCCGCTCACCCGGTACGCCGCCGAACTCGTCGTGCCCCGCGCGGCCCGCCTGGAGTGCGCGGTCCTCAAGGCCGTCGCCGACCGCTATGTGATGCAGCGCCCCGCACAGGAGCGGCTCCGCGCCGACCAGCGCGTCGTCGTCGCCGAACTCGCCGACGCCCTCACCCGCCGCGCCCCCGAGGGCCTCGACCCGCAGTTCCGGGCGCTGTACGACGCGGCGCCCGACGACCGCGCCGCCCAGCGCGTCGTCATCGACCAGATCGCATCCCTTACGGACGACGCGGCGCGGTCCCTGCACACGCGGCTCACCGCACGACACCCGAAAAACCACAGCGACAGGTGACCATGGGGTGAACTGGCCGTGCAGGAATCCACCGGAGCATGAGCGCTGGAGGTGACGGAAAGTGGCCACTAGAGCGCACACCCCCTTCCGTCCTCACGCTCCGTGCGGGACGCTCGAGTGAGCTGAAGGTTTCGAGGAGGCATCAAGTGGTCGACGCGGATCAGACGTTCGTCATCGTCGGAGGGGGCCTCGCGGGCGCGAAAGCGGCCGAGACGCTCCGCAACGAGGGCTTCACCGGCCGGGTGATCCTCATCGGCGACGAGCGCGACCACCCGTACGAACGCCCGCCCCTGTCCAAGGGCTATCTCCTCGGCAAGGAGGAGCGCGACAGCGTCTTCGTGCACGAACCCGGGTGGTACGCGCAGGCCGACGTCGAGCTGCACCTCGGCCAGACCGTCGTCGCCATAGACCGCGCCGCGCACACCGTCCGGCTCGGCGACGGCACGGTGATCCGCTACGACAAGCTGCTCCTCGCCACCGGCGCCGAGCCGCGCCGCCTGGACGTGCCCGGCACCGACCTCGCCGGCGTCCACCACCTGCGCCGCCTCGCCCACGCCGACCGCCTCCGGCACGTGCTCGCCGCCCTCGGCCGCGACAACGGCCACCTGGTGATCGCGGGCGCCGGCTGGATCGGCCTCGAAGTCGCCGCGGCCGCGCGGGAGTACGGCGCGGAGGTCACCGTCGTCGAGCCCGAGCCGACGCCGCTGCACTCCGTGCTGGGCCCCGAGGTCGGCCAGATGTTCGCCGACCTGCACGCCGAGCACGGCGTCCGCTTCCACTTCGGGGCCCGGCTGACCGAGATCACCGGCCAGGACGGCATGGTCCTCGCCGCCCGCACGGACGACGGCGAGGAGCACCCGGCGCACGACGTGCTCGCCGCGATCGGCGCCGCCCCGCGCACCGCGCTCGCCGAGTCCGCGGGCCTCGCCCTCGTGGACCGCGCGGACGGCGGCGGCATCGCCGTCGACACGTCGCTGCGCACGTCCGACCCGGACATCTACGCCGCCGGTGACGTCGCCGCCGTCGACCACCGGCTCTTCGATGCCCGGCTGCGCGTCGAGCACTGGGCCAACGCCCTCAACGGCGGCCCGGCCGCCGCCCGCGCCATGCTCGGCAAGGACGTCCGTTACGACCGCGTGCCCTACTTCTTCTCCGACCAGTACGACCTGGGCCTCGAGTACTCGGGCTGGGCGCCCCCCGGCTCGTACGACCAGGTCGTGATCCGCGGCGACGCGGGCAAGCGCGAGTTCATCGCCTTCTGGCTCCGCGCCGGCCAGATCCTGGCGGGCATGAACGTAAATGTGTGGGACGTCACGGAGCCGATCCAACGCCTCATCCGCGAGGGTGTGCGCCCTGACCAGGAGGCGCTCTCCGATCCCTCCAAGCCGCTGGAGTCGCTGCTCGGCTAGATCGCGCTCCGCGCTCGTCCTCAATCGCCGGACAGGCTATTTCCCCCAGCCTGTTCCGGCGAGTATCCAGCCCGTCCGGCGTTTGAGGACGAGGCCCGGAGGGCCGAAAAGGGGGAGAGGGGCGAAGCCCCATAAAGCAGCCCCACATAGTGGACCGTGGACAAGGCGCCCCCGCCAGCAGCCGTAGAATCCCTGCGTGGCAGGACGGATCAATGACGAAGACGTGAAGGCGGTTCGGGACGCGGTCCCGATCGACGCCGTCGTCTCCGAGTACCTCCAGCTGCGCAACGCGGGCGGCGGCAACCTCAAGGGCCTGTGCCCCTTCCACGACGAGAAGTCACCGTCGTTCCAGGTCAGCCCCAGCAAGGGCCTGTTCCACTGCTTCGGCTGCCAGGAGGGCGGCGACACCCTCACCTTCGTGATGAAGGTCGACCACCTGACCTTCTCCGAGGCGGTGGAGCGCCTCGCCGCCAAGGCGGGCATCACACTGCGTTACGAGGAGGGCGGGTACAACCCGTCCCACCAACGCGGCGAGCGCATCCGCCTGATCGAGGCCCACAAGGCGGCCACCGAGTTCTACATCGACCGGCTGGAGAGCCCGGAGGCCGAGATCGGCCGAAAGTTCCTCGCGGAGCGCGGCTTCGACCAGGCCGCGGCCGCGCACTTCGGCGTGGGCTACAGCCCCGCGGGCTGGGACCACCTCACCCGCTTCCTGCGCGGCAAGGGCTTCACGGACAAGGAGCTGATCCTCTCCGGGCTCTCCCAGGACGGCCGCCGCGGCCCCATCGACCGCTTCCGGGGCCGCCTGATGTGGCCGATCCGCGATATCGGCGGCGAGGTCGTCGGCTTCGGCGCCCGCAAGCTCCGCGACGACGACAACGGCCCGAAGTACCTGAACACGCCCGAGACCCCGGTCTACAAGAAGTCCCAGGTCCTGTACGGCATCGACCTCGCCAAGAAGGACATCGCCAAGGCCAGCAGGGCCGTCGTCGTCGAGGGCTACACCGACGTGATGGCCTGCCACCTCGCGGGCATCACCACGGCCATCGCGACCTGCGGCACGGCCTTCGGCACCGACCACATCAAGATCCTGCGGCGCCTGCTCATGGACAACGGCTCGGCCCGCGTGATCTTCACCTTCGACGGCGACGCGGCCGGCCAGAAGGCGGCCCTGCGCGCCTTCGAGGACGACCAGAAGTTCGCCGCCGAGACGTACATCGCCATCGCGCCCGACGGCATGGACCCCTGCGAGCTGCGCCTGGCCAAGGGCGACGAGGCGGTCGCCGACCTGGTCGAGCCGCGCACCCCGCTGTTCGAGTTCGCGCTGCGCCAGATCGTCGCGCGGTACGACCTGGAGACCCCCGCGGGCCGCGCCGCCGCCCTGGACGAGGCGGCGCCGGTCGTCGCCCGCATCAAGAACTCCGGCGCGCAGCACGAGGTCGCCGTGCAGCTCGCGGGCATGCTCGGCATCCTCGACACGCAGTTCGTGGTCAAGCGCGTGGGCCAGCTCGCCCGCTGGGCGCGCGACCGCGGCGGCAAGGGACCGGCGCCGGGGCGCGGCGCCCCGCAGGCGCCCGCCCCGGCCGCCCGCCCCGGCCACGCGGGCCCCGCCCTGAACCTGCGCAACCCGGTGTACGCCACCGAACGCGAGCTCCTGAAGCTCGCCCTCCAGCACCCGCACCTGGTCTCCCCGGCCTTCGACGCGTACGGCGTGGACGAGTTCACCGCCGCCCCGTACGCCGCCGTGCGGCAGGCCATCCTCGACGCGGGCGGCGCCGAGTACGGCACCCAGGACCCGCAGGAGTATCTGGTCCGGGTCCGCGAAGCCGCCCCCGACGACGCGGTCCGCGCCATGGTCACGGAGCTGGCCGTGGAAGCGATCATGCGGCGGACCGTGGACGAGATGTACGCGGGCGAACAGCTCGTCACGGTCCGGCTGCGCGCCGTAGACCGCCGAGTACGCGACGTCCAGGGGACGTTTGCGCGACTCACGGGCAGCCACGGCGACCCCGAGCAACTCTCCGCCGTACAGAACGAGTTGTGGGTGCTGCAGCAGTATGGCCGTGCACTGCGGGAACAGGGCCCGGCGGCCCTGTGACCTCGCGGGTGCGCGAAAGTTCTAGCCTGTCCGGCGATTGAGGACGAGGCGCGGAGCGCCGATAAGGCGGGGTGCCAGGGGCGGCAGCCCCTGGTTTCGGGGAAGGGGCGGGCCTGGGGCGCCCCGCGAGGGGTAACCGGCTGGTCACGGACCGGACTCAAAAAGTGCTCGCACGCCCCTCGTGGCGGCCGTGTGTCGTACTCCACACTGGGGTGCGGTGCCTGAGTCCTCGGAGCGCGGCCGGCCCGCAGAAGACAGCGGGTCCGACATCCCCGCGGTTCCACACATCGTGTTCGGGACGGACAGCGGCGAGGCCGTCGACGCCGGTCCCGCTGTACCGCTGCCGTCCCCCGCTGCAGCGATCACCCTGGAGGTCGCCCCCGTGCAGACCCAGACCCTCACCCAGACAGACACCGCCGCGCCCGCCCCCGTGGACGTGGCGGCCGACGCCGACACCGACGTCATCGCGACGGTGCCGCCGCAGGGCCCCGCGCCGCTCCACCCGGAGCTGGCCCCGGACGAGCGCCTGGCCGCGGTGACCGTCGAGCCGGTCGAGCCCGTCGAGGCGGCAGAGCCCGTCGAACCCATCGAGGCGGCCGAACCCGCCGAGACCGCAGAGGTCATCGAGCTGGCAAGGCCCCGAGCCCGCGCCGATACCGGCGGCCCCTCGTCCGACCTGTTCCGCCAGTACCTGCGCGAGATCGGCCGGATACCCCTGCTCACCGCGGCCGAGGAGGTCGAGCTCGCGCGCGGCGTCGAGGCCGGTCTCTTCGCCGAGGAGAAGCTGGCGGGCACCCCGGACCTGGACTCCCAACTCGCCCTGGACCTCGACAAGCTGGTGGTCCTGGGCCGGATGGCCAAGCGCCGCCTCATCGAGGCCAACCTGCGCCTGGTCGTCTCCGTCGCCAAGCGCTATGTGGGCCGCGGCCTGACCATGCTCGACCTCGTCCAGGAGGGAAACCTCGGCCTGATCAGGGCGGTCGAGAAGTTCGACTACGCCCGCGGCTACAAGTTCTCGACGTACGCCACCTGGTGGATCCGCCAGGCCATGTCCCGCGCGCTCGCGGACCAGGCCCGCACCATCCGAGTCCCCGTCCACGTGGTCGAGTTGATCAACCGCGTCGTCCGCGTCCAGCGCCGCATGCTGCAGGAACGCGGCTACGAACCGACCCCCGAAGAGGTCGCCGCCCAACTGGACCTGCCGCACGAGCGCGTCAGCGAAGTCCTGCGCCTGGCGCAGGAACCGGTGTCGCTGCACGCGCCCGTGGGCGAGGAGGACGACGTCGCGCTCGGCGACCTCATCGAGGACGGCGACGCCACGAGCCCCGTGGAGTCGGCGGCGTTCCTGCTCCTCCGCGAGCACCTGGAGGCGGTCCTCTCCACCCTCGGCGAACGCGAACGCAAGGTCGTCCAACTCCGCTACGGCCTGGCGGACGGCCGCCCCCGCACCCTGGAGGAGATCGGCAGAATCTTCGGCGTAACCCGAGAACGAATCCGCCAGATCGAATCAAAGACCCTCAACAAACTGAGGGACCACGCCTTCGCGGACCAACTCAGGGGTTACTTGGACTAGGGGGTGAGGTGCCGTCCGTAGTTGCGGGCAATCGTGCCGCAGGGCGGCACGGGTGGGCGCAACGGCACCCCCGTCGCCGGGCAACAATTCAGTCGACCTCAGCCACCGCCTCCGCGAACTGGGCCTTGTACAGCCGCTCGTACGCCCCACCCGAGGCCAGCAGCGCGTCATGCGTGCCTTGCTCCACAATCGCCCCGTCCTCCATCACCAGGATCGTGTCGGCGTCCCGGATCGTGGAGAGCCGGTGCGCGATCACGAACGACGTACGCCCATGCGCAAGCCGAGCCATGGCCTTCTGAATGAGCACCTCGGTCCGGGTGTCCACAGAACTGGTCGCCTCGTCGAGAACAAGAATCACCGGATCGGACAGAAACGCCCGAGCAATGGTGATGAGCTGCTTCTCCCCGGCGCTCACACCGGTCCCCTCGTCGTCGATGACGGTGTCGTACCCGTCCGGCAAGGTGCGGATGAACCGATCCGCGTGCGCGGCCCGAGCCGCCTCCTCGACCTGCTCACGCGTGACGTCCTTCGCGGCCCCGTACGCGATGTTCTCCGCGATGGTGCCGCCGAACAGCCAGGTGTCCTGGAGCACCATGCCGATGCCGCCGCGCAGTTCGTCGCGTGACATCCGGGCCACGTCGACCCCGTCGAGCGTGATGCGCCCGCCGGTGACCTCGTAGAACCGCATGAGGAGATTCACGAGCGTCGTCTTGCCCGCGCCCGTCGGGCCGACGATGGCGACCGTGTGCCCCGGTTCCACCCGCAGCGACAGGTCCTCGATCAGCGGCTTGTCCTTCTCGTACCGGAACGACACGTGCTCCATCTCCACGCGCCCGCGCAGGTCCGCGGGCCGCTCGCCCGGGACCGGGTCGGCCTCCTGCTCCTCGGCGTCGAGGAGTTCGAAGATCCGCTCGGCGGAGGCGACGCCGGACTGGACCAGGTTCGCCATCGAGGCGACCTGCGTCAGCGGCATCGAGAACTGCCGCGAGTACTGGATGAAGGCCTGCACGTCACCGATCGAGAGCGCCCCGGAGGCCACCCGCAGACCGCCGACGACGGCCACGAGCACATAGTTCAGGTTCGACATGAAGAACATCAGCGGCTGCATGATCCCGCTGTTGAACTGCGCCTTGAACGACGCCTCGTACAGCGCGTCGTTCTGCTCCGCGAAGGCCTTCGCGGACTCCTCCTGGCGGCCGAACACCTTCACCAGGGCGTGCCCGGTGTACATCTCCTCGACGTGCGCGTTCAGCGCGCCCGTGGACTTCCACTGCTGCACGAACTGCGGCTGCGAGCGCTTGCCGACCTTCGTCGCCACGACGAACGACAGTGGCACGGTCACCAGCGCCACGAGCGCGAGCAGCGGCGAGATCCAGAACATCATCGCGAGTACGCCGACGATGGTGAGCAGCGAGTTGATGAGCTGGCCCATCGACTGCTGCAGCGTCTGGTTGATGTTGTCGATGTCGTTCGTGGCCCGGCTGAGCACCTCGCCGCGCTGCCGCTTGTCGAAGTACGACAACGGCAGCCGCGACAGCTTCTCCTGCACGTCGCCGCGCAGCCGGAACACGGTGCGGTTGATGGCCCGGTTGGACAGCCGCGTGGCCACCAGCATCATCAGGCCCGCCAGCACGAACGCGGCCGTCGCGAACAGCAGCACGGAACCCACCGCGCCGAAGTCGATGCCCTCGCCCGGCGTGAAGTCGAGTCCGGAGAGCATGTCGGCCATGCCGCCGTCGCCGCTCGCGCGCAGCCGGTCCAGGGCCTCGCCCTTGGACTCGCCGTCGGGCATGGTGCGCCCGACGATGCCCGCGAAGATCAGGTCGGTCGCCCGGCCGAGGATCTTCGGGCCGACCACGGAGAGCGCGACGCTCAGGACGACGGCCGCGAGCATCCCGTACATCGTGGCCCGCTCCGGCCGGAACTGCGCGAGCAGCCGCTTCCCGGAATTCTTGAAGTCCATGGACCGGGAGTCCGGCCCCATCATCGGTCCACCGAAGCCACCAGGGGGCATTACGCGGCCTCCGCTTCCGTCAGCTGGGAGAGGACGATCTCCCGGTACGTCTCGTTGGCAGCCATGAGCTCGTGGTGGCTGCCGGTGCCGACGACCCGGCCCTCGTCGAGGACCACGATGCGGTCGGCGTCACGGATGGTCGACACCCGCTGGGCGACGATCACGACGGTCGCCTCCCGGGTCTCGTGCGCGAGCGCGGCCCGCAGCGCCGCGTCGGTGGCGTAGTCGAGCGCGGAGAAGGAGTCGTCGAAGAGATAGATCTCCGGCCGCTGCACCAGGGTCCGCGCGATGGACAGACGCTGGCGCTGCCCGCCGGACACATTGGAACCGCCCTGCGCGATGGGCGCGCCGAGCCCTTCCTCGAGCCCCTCGACGAAGTCCTTGGCCTGCGCGACGTCGAGCGCGTGCCACAACTCGTCGTCCGTCGCGTCCGGATTGCCGTACCGCAGATTGCTCGCCACGGTCCCGGCGAACAGATACGGCTTCTGCGGTACGAGACTGACGGTGCGGGCGAGCAGCGCGGGCTCCAGGGTGTGCACGTCGACGCCGCCGACCAGGACCTCGCCCTCGGTGGCGTCCATCAGGCGCGGTACGAGGCTCAGCAGCGTCGACTTGCCGCTGCCCGTCGACCCGATCACGGCGGTCGTCTCGCCGGGGCGCGCGACGAGGTCGATGGCCTTGAGCACCGGCTCCTCGGCGCCCGGGTAGCGGAAGCCGGCGCCGCGCAGCTCCAGGTGGCCGTGGCCGCGCAACTCCCGCACCGGCTCGGCGGGCGGGACGACGCTCGTGTCGGTGTCCAGGACCTCCTGGATGCGCTCGGCGCACACCTCGGCCCGCGGGATCATCATGAACATGAACGTGGCCATCATCACGGACATGACGATCTGCATGAGATAGGCGAGGAACGCGGTGAGCGCGCCGATCTGCATGCCGCCGTCGTCGATGCGGTGCGCGCCGAACCAGACGACGGCGATCGACGACAGGTTCACCACCGTCATGACGATCGGGAACATCAGCGCGAGCAGCCGGCCGGTGCCGAGCGAGACCTCGGTCAGCTCGGCATTGGCGCCCCGGAAGCGCTCCTTCTCGTAGCCGTCGCGCACGAAGGCGCGGATGACGCGGTTGCCGGTGATCTGCTCGCGCAGCACCCGGTTCACCGTGTCCAGGCGTTCCTGCATGGTGCGGAACAGCGGCCGCAGGCGCCGCACGATCAGGCTGACGCAGATGCCGAGCACCGGCACCACGGCGAGCAGCACACCGGACAGCGGCACGTCCTGGCCGAGCGCCATCACGATGCCGCCGACGCACATGATCGGCGCCGAAACCATCAGCGTGAACGCCATGAGCACCAGCATCTGCACCTGCTGGACGTCATTGGTGGTCCGGGTGATCAGAGTGGGCGCGCCGAAGCGGCCCAGCTCCCGCGCGGAGAAGGACTGCACCCGGTCGAAGACGGCGCCCCGCACGTCGCGGCCCAGCGCGGCGGCGGTGCGGGCACCGTAGAGCACGGCACCGATGTTGCAGACCATCTGCACCACGGTCACGGCGAGCATGAGGGCGCCGTACGTCAGGATGTAGCCGGTGTCCCCCTTCACCACGCCGTGGTCGATGATGTCGGCGTTCAGGGTGGGGAGATAGAGCGAGGCGCAGGTCTGCAGGAACTGCAGGAGCACCAGCAGGGCGATGGGCTTCTTGTACGGATCCAGATGGGTCCGTAGGAGTCGTATGAGCACGCTCGTCTCTCGGCAGAGTCTCGGACGGGGGAGGGGTCGGCGAAGTCGCCCACCATCCTGCGCCACCGCACCCGTCCCTGTGCAAGCGATTAACCCATGACCGGGTCAAAAATCAGCCCTGGTCAAGAAGTGGGCACACTGAACGCTTTTGGTCACTCACGTAGCGCTGCGGAATGCCCCCTTCCGAGGGGGAAGGGGGCATTCCGGGAGAGGAGGGAGAGCGACGCCTCAGACGACCGAAGTCCCCGTGAACGCCCCCGGATGCGTCTGCTCCCGCACCGTCACGTACTGCTGCCGCACCGCCTGCCCGACCGCCAGCTCCTCGCCCGGCTCGAAGACCTGCGAGACCGCGCCCTGCCACTGCGGCAACTGCCCGGTCAGCGCCCAGGCGGCCTGCCGCGCGGCGCCGATCGCGGCGTAGTCCGCGGGCTGTACGACGACGACCTGCGTACCGAACAGCATCGGCGCGATCGCCCGCACCGCGGGCAGCTCGGCGGCGGGCCCGAGGAGGAACACCCGGCGCACCTCGACGCCGCGCCCGCGCAGCACGTCGAGCGCGTCGCCGAGCCCGCAGAGCATGCCCTCGAAGGCGGCGCGCGCCAGGTGCTCGGGCTTCATCGACTCGCGCCGAAGCCCGGTCAGCGTGCCCGCGGCGTGCGGCAGGCTCGGCGTCTTCTCGCCCTCGAGATAGGGGAGCAGCACAAGCCCGTGGGCGCCGGGCGTCGACTTCAGCGCCAGGTCGGACAGCGCTTCCAGGTCGGGCAGGCCGAGCATCTCGGCGGTGCCGCGCAGCGCCCGCACGGCGTTGAGGGTGTGCACGACGGGCAGGTGCATGCCGGTGGCGTCGGCGAGGGAGGTGATGGTCCCGCTCGCGTCGACCAGCGCCTCGTGGTGCACCGCCATCACGGACCCGGAGGCGCCGAGCGAGACGACGGCGTCGCCGGGGCTCACCCCGAGCCCGAAAGCCGCGGCCATGGTCTCGCCGGTGCCGGCCGAGATCAGCAGCCCCTCGGGCGTCGTACCGGCCGCGTCCGCGGGCCCGATGACCTCGGGCAGCATCGCCTGGTGCCCCAGGGCGAGCTCCACAAGATCGGGGCGGTACGCGCCGGTCGCCGCCGACCAGTACCCCGTGCCCGAGGCCCCGCCCCGGTCGGTGGTGCGCCGCGCGGGCCGCCCGAGCAGCTGCCACACCAGCCAGTCGTGGGCCTGCATCAGGAGCTGGGTGCGCAGCGCGGCCTCCGGCTCGTGCTTGGCCAGCCAGCGCAGCTTCGTCACGGGCAGCGGCGCCTGCGGCACACAGCCCACGGCCTGCGCCCAGGCCTGCCGGCCGCCGAGCCCGTCGACGAGATCGGCCGCGGCGACCTGGGTGCGCGGGTTGTTGCCGACGAGCGCGGGCCGGACCGTATTGCCGTGGGAGTCCATCGGCACCAGCGCGTGCTGCTGCGCGCACACGCCGATCGCCTGCACGCCTTCGAGCAGTCCGCCGCCCGCGGCCTCGCCGAGGGAGAGCAGCCAGGCCTGCGGATCGACGTCCGTCGGCCGCCCTCCGCCCTCCGCGGTCTCCAGCGGATGCGGGGCATGGCCCTGCCTGAGTACGGCACCCGTGTCGGCGTCACAGACGACGATGCGTGTGAAATCCGGCGAACTGTCCAACCCCGCGACTATCCCCATGCCAAGGATTCTGCCGCACGACGGGCGATGCCCCGCACGGCTGTCCGGGCGGGGCATCGTCGTCGCAGGTGGCCAGGTGTGACAGGTGGCTGGATGGCCAGGTGCCACAGGTAGCCAGGTCTTACAGGTGGCTAGGTGTTGCTGGTGCCCCAGTCGTCCTCGGTGTCGCCCTGCCCGCGCTCGCGCAGCGACCGCACGCGGTCGGCCACGGAGTCCGGCATCCGGTCGCCGACCTTCTCCGACACGGAGTGGAAGGCCTTGCCCGCCACGTCCCGCCCCTGCTGCGCGGCGGACTCGACGGTGTTGCGCACGGCCGGGTTCTGGGCGACCTCACGGACGGACTTCTTCAGCTGCTCGTAACGCTCGCGTCCGGCGCGCGTCCCGAGCACGTACCCGAGAGCCAGTCCTGCCACGAATGTGAGCCGGTAGCGCATGACGGCCACCCTTCCCTTGCCTCGACTGTCCCGACGTCGGTCGCAGGGGATACCGATTGGCGGAGCACCCCCCTGCTTGCGCTAATGTATGTGTCGCAGCAAGCGCCCGCCGCCCGGGAATCCCCAGGTAGGTGACATTGTTGCAGTGACTCCGTCACCAAGGGTCATTCCCCTGTAGCTCAATTGGCAGAGCAGCCGGCTGTTAACCGGCAGGTTACTGGTTCGAGTCCAGTCGGGGGAGCTCGGTCTCCTGTAGCTCAATTGGCAGAGCAGCCGGCTGTTAACCGGCAGGTTACTGGTTCGAGTCCAGTCGGGAGAGCTGTGTGCGAGGACCCCTGAGGCGCCGTCAAGGCACCCGGGGGTCCTTCGCCTCCCCAGTCGGCCCCCACCCCCCCACCCGGGACTCGACCCGGACTCGACCGAGCCCCAGCCGCCCCTACCCGTGTCCCGAACCGGCCCTCGTGCGCCCCTTTCGAGCCCCTCAACAATCCTTCGTACGTGCTCGTTTCGCCCCTGGTGGAACCGCGCGGGCCGCAGCGGGGTCCTCATGGTCGTGCGTAGCCGACCAGCCGGAGCAGGAGATCGTATGAGCGGCTATGCTGCGGCAGACGGCGCGCACAAATGTGCGCGACGCGCCGTTAGGGGCGGTAGCTCAGCCGGTTAGAGCAGCGGACTCATAATCCGTCGGCCGTGGGTTCGAGTCCCACCCGCCCCACCCATGCAGAATCGATCTGGCCTGCGGAAACGTCACTCCGCGGGCCTTTTCGCTGGGCTGGTTGCCGCACCGTTGCCTCACGCGACGTCTCTGCGATGTCCGCCATGGCTCACATCAAGATCCACACGAGCAAGTCTGGCACTGTTTCGTACCGGGTCGTCTGGCGTGCCGGAGGTACCCGCGAGGGCAAGTGGCAGGGTGAGACCTTCGACGACGACGCGATGGCGAATCGTTTCCGCGACCTGGTGAACGGTCACGGACAGCAATGGCCGCCCGGCTGGGTCAAGGGCGAGGGGTTCGTCGAGCCGAGCGAGCCAGCTTGCCCCGCCGAAGAACTGTTCCCCGCCTACGCTCGAAAGTACGTCGAACTACTGACGAACATATCCGGGCATACGCGCACCAATTACGAGAGGTTCATAGAGAACCACATGACCCCGTGGTTCCGGGAGCTCGCCGTGTCGGATCACGCGAACAAGATCACGCGTGATCACGTCAGCCAGTGGATCAACGACCTCAAAGAGGGGCGCCCGGGACCCGCACCACGACCCCGGCACCGTGCGGCGGGCATACGCGCCGAAGACCATCGCCAACCTCCACGGGCTGCTCTTCAGCGTCCTCCAGACCGCTGTGACCGCCGACCCGCCGCTGCGCGACTCGAACCCTTGCGCGCACACGCGGCTGCCGAAGGGGGACGAAGTCGAGGAGGAAGAGGTCTTCCTTGAACGGGAGGAGTACGCGCTCCTTCGTGCACGCCTGAAGGAGGACGCGGTGGACCTTGTCGATGCCTTGGTGGGTACCGGCCTGCGCTGGGGAGAAGCGACGGCGCTCCAGCCGCGCGACTTCACGTTCACCGGCAACCGACCCAAGGTCCGCGTGCAACGGGCATGGAAGCGCCGAGCGGAAGGCGGCACGTACCTCGGAGCCCCCAAGACGAAGAAGTCCCGGCGCACCCTGGTCCTCACTCCTGATCAGGTGAAGCTGTTCCAGCGGGTATGCCGGGGCAAGCAGCCACAGCACCTGATCTTCACGGCTCCCGGGGGAGGGGCCTGGCACTCCGGCTTCTTCTTCGCCCACCGATGGAAGCCCGCTCTGGACGCCGCCAACGGCGCCGGCCTGACGAAGAGGCCTCGTGTCCACGACCTCCGCCACACGCACGCCTCGTGGCTGATAGCCAGGAAGGTTCCGCTGCCCGTCGTCCAGGGGAGGCTCGGCCACGAGTCCATCACCACCACGGTCGACCGATACGGCCACCTCCTGGACTCCGCCGACGACGAGGTGGTGGCCGCCGTGGAATGGGCTATGAGCCCCGCGGGCGCGGCGACTGCCGCGGCATGAGTTCAGCGGGCACGGGTAACAGCCCTTTCCCTGAGAGCCGAGGATCTGACGACCGTTCGGCTCCCCAGCCGGCAACTCACCTTCGATCGGCAGACGGAAAGCGCCCGTCGACTTGAACCGGTCCTCGACCGTATTGCCGCGAGATGGCCTGGCTCGGTGGGGCCGGCGACCCTCGGGGCTGGCTGCCGGTACGAGCTTCTGCCCTGAGCCGCGCTCAGAGTGCCGCGCCCGCGTCGTACACCACGAGGGCGATCTGCACGCGGTTGTTGAGGTCCAGCTTGGCCAGGATGCGCGAGACATGCGTCTTGACGGTCGGTACTGACATGTAGAGCTCTGCCGCGATTTCCGCGTTGGTCTTGCCCTGCCCCACGGCGACCGCCACTTCCCGCTCCCGGTCGCCGAGCAGCGCCAGTTGTGCCCGAGCCCGCTCGGCTCGGGGCTCGCGCCCCCCGTCCGTTCCCTCCGATACCTGTGCGATCAGCTGCTGTGTTACCGCGGGTGAGAGCACCGGCTCGCCCGCGACCACCTTCCGCACCGCCGCCACGATCTCCTGGGGTGGGGTGTCCTTCAGCACGAAGCCGGCGGCGCCCGCGCGCAGGGCTCGCAGTACGTGCTCGTCGGTGTTGAACGTGGTCAGCACCAGCACCTCGGGGGGATGGGGTATCTCCTGTACGGAGCTTCCCGGAGAGCTTGGGAAAGGGCGAGCGCGCAACGCCTCGGTAGCGGCGAGGCCGTCCATACCAGGCATCCGGATGTCCATGAGCACGATGTCGGGGGAGTACTCGGCCACCAACGCCGCCACTTCAGCCCCGTCTGCGGCTTCGGCGACCACCTTCACATCCGGCGCGCCTCTGAGCATCAGCCGCAACCCGGAGCGCACCAGCGGGTCGTCGTCGACCAGGAGTACTCGGATCATGTCGGTCACGTTAGCGGCCCGCCGCCTTGGTTCCGCCCCAGGGCAGCCAGGCACGCAGCACGAAGGAGCCGCCCCGAGGGCCGTGTTCCAGCCGCCCACCGGCCAGCTGGGCGCGTTCGCCGAGCCCGATCAGGCCATGCCCGGCACCCGGGATCGTTGTTCCCGGGCTACCCGGGAGCGGGTTCGTCACGGCCACCGTCAGCCCTTCTCCGGGCCGGCCCGACACGGCGACCGTGATCTCGTTGTCGGGCGCGTGCTTGCGGGCGTTTGTCAGGCCCTCCTGCACGATGCGGTACGCGGTTCGGCCGGTGACGGCGGGAAGCGTGTCCGCATCCTTGGCCTCCTGTTGGTATGTGACGCCCATCCCGGCCTCGCGGGACTCCGCCACCAGCCGCCCCACGTCCGCCAGCGTCGGCTGCGGCCACCCTTCGGCCCCGTCTGGGCCCGCCGTCGGCGCCCGCAGGACACCAATCACCTCGCGCAGGTCCTGCAGCGCCTGGTGCGCGCTATCGCGGATCACCTCGGCCGCGTGCTGGATATCTGCCGCGGGGGCGCTCGGGTTGAACTCCAGCGCCCCCGCATGCACGCTCAGCAGCGACAGTCGGTGGGCGAGGACGTCGTGCATCTCCCGGGCAATCTCCTCCCGTGCCTGTCGTCGGGCCTCGTCGGCGGCCCGGGCCGCGCGTTCCTCCAGCGACGCGACCAGCGCCCGCCGGGAGCGTACGTACAGCCCCCAGCCGATAGCGCCCGCCACCAGCGCGAAGTAGGTGAGGGCCGAACTGGCCGCCTTGGACCCCGTATCTGTCCCCTGCGCCAGAAACACGAGGAACTGCACCAGTGTGACCGCCGCCAGCCAGGCGGTGACCCGCCGTTGCCGATGCACCGCAACCGTGAACAGAGCCACCAGCGTGGCCCCGGTCAGGTGGTGGAAATATGTCCCGGCCAGCATCAGCACCACGGCCAGCTGCACCGGCCACCGCCGTCGCAGGAACACCAATGCGCAGGCCAGCCCGCCGGCCACCTGGTCGGCGATCTGCTCGCCGCCGGACATGCTCTCGTCCAGGTGCACCGAGTCTGCTGTGACCACAGAGAAGGCCACGGCGAAGAGGAAGAAGGCGATGTCGACGACCCAGTCGCGGCGGTTGCGCATACGGCCGAATCTACGTCTGCAGCGCAGCCGCCGACTCCTGCGTGCCGCGGGTCGATACCTTCGGACTACAAGCCCGCCTACCCCGTGTACCAATGACCGATACTGGCCCTGAACGGGGGTTTCTACTGTTCAGGGCATGAAGGGCATTCTCGGTTTCATCAGCTTCACGTTCATCGTCGGCGGCCTGCAGGGCATCGTCCACGAAGCCTTCGGCAAGTGGATCCCGCTCATGGGCTTCATGAAGCACCTGTACATCGACGGCTACGAGATCTACATCAGCATCGCGCTCATCGTCCTGGGTATCGCGGTGGGCACCGCCGCGCGGAAGGCCCCGAAGGAGTAAAAGCCGCTCAGATGGTCAGTGTTGAGCGGACGGGTGGCAGAGTGCTGATCAGGGACGAGGCAGGAAGGATGGGATTCCGAGGTCGACTGAGCGGCCCGGTTGCTCAGACCTTTGGGCCTGCTTCCGTTTCTCGCGCAGGAACTGCAGTGTGAGGTCGATGCCTTCGATCTCACCCAGCCAGCCCTCGGTCTCTGCTTGCTTCCGGCGGGCTTCCAGATCCTCTTCCAATTCGTTGAGACGTGACAGTATCTTGGGATTCACCTGAAGCATTGGGCAACGCAGACAAGCTTGCTCATGTTGGCAAGGTGTTCCATAGGGGCGGGCGCAATTTCCCAGTTCAACCTTGCGGCGGTCGAAGTGCTCGTGGAACTCATCCCACTCATCGGACGTCGCCCATCGGTACTCTTCGACAGGGCGCACGGCCCGACGGCGAGCCAGGTATTCCTGCTAGTGACGTACGACATCCTCGTTGAAGACGGCTACATAGCCGCCGGTGGTTTCGATGTTCAAGTGGCCCAGCAGTGCCGCACCGATATGGGTGGGGAGCCCGTTGTTGACGATCTCGGTAGCGAACAGGCGGCGGAAATCATGAGGGGCGAACGTCAGGTCGACGAAGGCCGGGTTCGACTCGGCGAGTTCGCGGCAGAGCGTCCTGATCCGATTGGCCATCGTGTGAGGGCTGATCACGCCTCGGCCGCCTCGTGAGCCACGTTGGAAAAGGAAAGGCATGGATGCAGACCACTGTCGCTCGTGCGCATCGCAGCGCTGGAGAGGAGGAACAGATCTCTGCTCGCCGGTGATATGGCGACGAATCACAGATGCGATCACATGGAAGAGCTCTGCCGACATGGGAATGACGCGCTCTCGGTCGGTTTTCGACGGCGCAATGACCAGGAGGGCGACCACCTCGCCGTTCGGCCTTTGCTACTGCCGGATGCTGAGCTGCGTCAGCTCGACAAGTTCCTCGATCCGGACCCCGCTCAGCCTCAGTGTCTCCACGTAGGCCCAATCCCAGAAGGCGTCTTCTTCTGCTCCTTCGGCATGGATTGCCTCGCCGGTGGCGAGGTCTTCCACCCGCACCGGCGCTTTGGAGTGGCGAGCTTTGCCTGGTCAGCTCGGCTGTTCGTCCGGCGGTAGGAGCGGCCGGCATGAGTGAACTCCTCGCCGGGCGGGATACCTGCCGCGGCCTCAAGCAGGGCGCGCGACTTCCTGTGCTTCTTCTCCACGTGCTCGACCAGCGTGGGCGGAAGCGGCTGCCGTTCACGAATGCGGTTGTCGGTCCGTTCCTTCGCTCTGCGGCGGCCGCTTCGCGCGGAGTGCACCTCGTGCCGGGGGGGCAGGGCACGGTACTGCCCAGACGCCTCACCGTTCCGGCTCTTCAAGAGCCCGCCGGTTCACCGCGGACAGCGGGAACAGGCCGGGCCCAATGCCTTCTTCACGCGGCTCCGGAGCGGCCGTCGTCCGGGTCTACGACCACCGGAACTGCCGGTGCTGGAGCGGTGGACGGCGCCGCTGTCGAACGTGTGGAACGTGATCGCCGGGTGCGCGGACGCTCCGCACGAGCACGCAGTCCTTCGATGACCTCCTTGGCCCGAGCAGCGGCTACAGGCTTCGCCTCGCGTTCCAGGTCATCAGCCGGTATCCCCAATAGCTGCGCGACCAGTTCGGCGTCGTTACCGAAGAGCCGCAGAGCAGCCGCCGCTGCCTCCCGCGCCGCGACGTCCGCGGCCTCCTTCGCCGCCGCCGCGTCCGCGGCGGCCTTCCGCGTCGTCAGGACGTTCGCTGCCGCCAGCTCCCGCGTCTTCGCCTGGAGGGCTTCGACCTCCCGCACCCGGCGCCGGAGTTCGGCCGCACTCACTACTGCCGTCGAAGCCGTTGCCATCAGCTCTCACCGCCGAGGTTCTGCGGGGTGGCGGTAGCGGCCAGCACCTTGTCGGCCGCCTTGACCATCTGTTGGGCCAGCCGATCTGCCACCTGCCGCAGCCCCTCGTTGTCCAGTTCGGATATCTCCTTGCGGGATGGACACCAACGGCCGTCCGCGACCTGGTGGTGCACGATGTCCTCCACCTCACCGATCAGGGCCTGGACGGCTTCCTCAATTTCAGCGCGCTGGTGCTCGGAATACCTGCTCATGACCCGCACCGTAGGCACGGGCCCGGGAAGAATTCACATGACGGCAGTCGGTGCCGGCCTCAGGACATTCATGCCTCCGGCGGGTCCTCTCTCGGAGGGGGAGGGGCGAGTCGCTCAGGTGCCGCGACGTCGTGGTTGCGGGGAAGAGGGCGGGGTTCCCTCCTCGATCGGCCGACTCACGCGATCACCGGCCACAAGTCCCAGGGCCTGAGCATCCAAGAAGCCCTGGTCTACGGCCCCGGCGCGCAGGCGAACGCGCTCTACACGATGATGAGCCGCGACAAAAAGGAATCCCACCTCTTCCTGCCGCTGTCCGTCTACGAAACCGACGCCGACCGCGCCCGCGGAGGCGATGCGCTCACCGACCAGGAACAGCTTGACCGCGCTGTCACGGGCCTCATCCGCGAGATCGAGAGCGGCACCGAGGAGCGCATGATCCTCACCGAACTCCCGAAGAACGCCGTCCCCGCCCATGTCCAGCAGGCTGTGGCCGACCTGCCCGTCCCAGGCGCTCCTGGAAACGGTGACCCACATGAGGACGTCGGCCCCGAGGACACACCGCGGCCCGAGCACCAACGCACCCCGAGCGCTGCGGAGTTGCCCGCGATGTCGACCCCGGACGCCGATCCGATAGCTGACCACCCGTACGCACACCTGAGCAACGCGGCCCTGCACGAAGCCATCCGCAAGGCAGCCACCGCCACCCGGGTCACGGGCGGGGCAGCTAAGAAGGCCGAAGCGAAGGCCGACCGTGCCGAACAGCAGGCGGCAGCGGGCACCGGCCCGAATGCCCTCGCCCTCAACCGTCGACACCAGGACCTGACCACTCGGGCCGAGGCGATCCGTGAAATCCGGGCCCTAGACGGCGCCATGGCACACCACATCGAGGGACAGCGCGGCACGGACGAACGGCTACGGCAGCTCGAAGAGCAGCTCACGGCCACCGGTCGATTCGGTCGTCCCGCACTACGCGGCAACGACCGCGCTCGCGCCGAAGCGGAACGCGACCAGCTTCATCAGCACCGTGACGAAGGTGCCCGGGAACTGGAGACGCTCCGCGCACGGCTCCACGACGTCGCCGCAGTCGCCGGACCTGTCGCAGAACATGAGGGCGTACTCGCTGAAACGGCGATGCTCAAGCGGGACAAGGCGGCGTTGCTTCGCCGTGCGCAGGCCAAGGACAACCAGGCAGCCGAGAACCTCCGCACCCAAGCGACCGGGGCCCGGAGCACTGCCCGGGGAGCTGCCCACCGCGATGCCGGCCTGCGTGGTGAACTCGCCCGACGACGCCAGCCCGGCGCACAGCAACATGCCGAGGCCGAGCGGCCCCCGGCGCCGTCGCGAGCACCGAATCCCAAGAGCCCGTACGCCAACCGCACAGCCTCCGACGTTCAACAGCACATCTCGCCGGAGGAACCTCCGGGAGAACCGCGGCTTTAGAAGCTGTTTCACATCTCCTTTTCGCAGGTCACGGCATTGTGAGGAGTGAGCCGGTTCTGGTTTCCGTTCAGTTTGGCGTCGTTGGACGGGCAGACGAACGGCAGGAACGGTCAGGCGGCGGCCGCGAGCTGTTCCTGAGCCATCACCGCCGCGGAGCGGCGGGTTTTGGCGGGCGAGCCGACTGGCCATGAGGGTGATGAAGGCCCACTGGATGTGGGCTTCTGCGTGGGCCATCCATGCCCGCAGCGGCATCGAGGTCGCCGACCTGCTGGTGACGATGCGCCCGGCCGGGCGGCACCGTTCGTCGGCCACCTCCTACAAGCCGTTCTTGCAACACGTCGCCTCCGGCAGGCCCGAGCGGACCAGGAAACCCTGCAGGGCACCGCCGCGTTCTATCCCGGCGACATCCCCCCGGAGCCGGCCGCCACGGTCTCCCGACGGCTAGCCGTGCAGTCCGGCGGGGCTCCGCCAGCCCAGCACCGCCGCCTGCACCGGACAGGGCGAAAGGCGGCAGCTTCAATGATCGGCGACATTGACCAGGCGTCCTTCGACAGGAGCTCTGCCTCGGGATGCGGCATGGTCGGCGCGAAGGCGTAGCTGTGCGGGGGTGAGTCCGGCTAGGTCGCGGAAGTCGCGGTTCATGTGTGCCTGGTCGTAGTAGCCACACAGAGCCGCCCGGTCAGCGAGCGACCGGCAGGCGTCGGACGGCAAGGTGAGCGCCCGTTGAAACCGCAGGATCCGGCTGACGGATTGCGGCGGCAGTCCGATCTGCTCACGGAAGAGCATCTGTAGCCGCCGTTTGCCGTGGCCTGTGGCGTCGGCCAGATCTTTGGCGGATAACTGCCCGTGGCAGGCGCGCAGCCGGCTCCATGCCTCGACGGCGACTGGCGAGGGCGGTGGAACGTCTACCAACCTCCGGGTCAGGGCGTTGTCGATAACCGTCCAGCGACTTTCCCAATCCGGCACCGCAGCGAGCTGCTCGGTGAGTCTTGCTGACCAGCCGGTGCCGAGTACCTCGTCCGGGTGCACGTGGCCGTTGGCCACGTGGTGCAGCGGCAACCCCAGGCACATGTACGCGCCGAGTGGAGTGAACTCCACCTCGACCGCCTCCGCGACACCCTCATAGCCGCCCTTCACCGGCGATGTCCGCAGACCGGCGAGCATCGCATGCCACGTCGTCCGCGCCGTCAGACCGCTCCCGGCCCCGTGGAACAGGCCCAGAGGGTCGCCCCAGCCAAGGATCAACGTCACGGTGGCCGCGGGAAGACTGAGCCGGACCGGTCCCCGCCCCGCAGTGCGAAGACCTCGGTACATCACCACCTGGGCCCGTAACCGCTCGGGAGCACGACGCTCCACATGCTCACCCCTGTTCCTCGACTCCATGGACGCTTCAACCTCCGCCTGAGACCCCACACCGTGCGTGCGCCTGGCATGTCCCGTGAAGAGAGTGCGCCTTCGTACAAGGCGATCGCCCAAGCTCCACAGCAATCTGGACACACACCGGAGTTCGACGCAGGGCCGAGGGCGGCTGCGGCATCGCGGTGTCTCGCCATGGTTTCGGGCGAGTCCGAAACCATGGCGAGAACGCGACGAAGTTAGCAACAGCTACACGCCGGACGGCCCTGCCGCTGGACGCCAACGCATCTCGTCAACCAGACCAGGGAGCACCATGAACATTCGACGCATACTCACGGGTGCCGCCGTGACCGCAGTGCTCGTAGCCGGCCTGCCCACGGCCACCGCGCAGGCCATCCACGTGGCAGGCTCCAAGGCCTCTCCCTGCAACTACGGCACACCGACGAATGACGAATTCTGGTTTGACGAGACAAAGGACAGCACCCCTGTCCGCTCGGGTCCGTACGAAGTCTGCGACAAGGTGTCGGCCAACCTTCCCGCCGGAGCCCACCCTCGACTGGCGTGCTTCGTCGTTAACGCTCACGGGAACACCTGGTCCTACTCGACCGGTACCCGAGGATGGATCTACGACGGGCATTTCGAGAATGGTGGGGCCCAAACACGCTGCAGCTTCTAGGCCCACTCTGGCGTAAGACTTCTTCATGGCAGCTTGCTTGGCCCTGCAACACGCTTTAGGTGGCGGCGAATCCCCCTGACGCCATGGCCAGCAGCCAGCACGCGAAACTTCACTGCTTGGCGGCCTCAACTCACCGATTTGCACTCAGCGGAAACAGTCGCAGGCTGAGGGGATGGCCGATCCACTCCCCAGAAGAAGCTCCACCACTCCAGGAGAATTGACATGCTTCGATCAAGCAAGGCGGCCATAGCCATCAGTGCCCTCAGTTCCGGTGTCGCCCTGGCCCTGCTCCCGTCGTCGGCTTCTGCTGTAGTAGCCGCGTCACAACTCTCGGGATCGTCCTACAAGAACTGCTGGATAGCCAGAGGCTGGTACGAGTATCAGCAGGATGGAAACGGCGGTGCCTACCCGAAGTACGACACCGCAGGCGATGCCTTTATTGCAACGGAAGCCGACTGCGACAGCTGGATTGACGACGGTATCCTGCAGTACTCAGGCTTGAAATACCGGTCAGGGTCCTGGCAGCAGATCCCGTGGACGAGTCTCCCCGAGGACGATGGCCCGCACCACTACGGTTACGACCTCGAATTCAATGACGTGCGTGACATCCGCCTGCGTGTCTGCAACATCCAAGACCGCAGTCAGCCCTCGAAGGTGTCCGGCTGCGGATCGGTGAGCTGACGATTCTTAGCTTGACTCGCCCGGGATGCCTATTCACACTCCCTGGTCGCTCTCCGGCCGCCGCCCCGCAGTGCCCGCTGGGCGGCGGTCTCAGGGGATTCCCCGGCCTCAACGGAGCCGGTCGGAAGGGTGATGTCACCGTGGCCGGTGGCGTCGGCGACGAGCAGGGCATCGGCGCCGACGGGCACGAGGAGTATCACCCCGACGACCGGGGGCCGCCAGTTCTCGTACGGGGCCCGCGGGCGGACAGTGCCGCGGGCGGGCGCGGCCGCGGTCACGAGCGTCCACCTTCACCGGCGGCGTTGACGATGTCCGCGAGGTGCCGGTGGTTGCTGGTGCTGGGCATGTGCTGGTGCATCTTCGACAGCGGAACGAGCGCGGTGCGGCGGTCCCCGAGCCTGTCGGTTCGGGCCACAAAGGCGCCGTGGGCGCGCAGTTGGCTCTCGATGACCTTGAGGAGATGGGTCTCGCCGGTGGAGTGCGTGCCCATCACGCCGATGCGTAGGGCCTGAGTCGAGGTCACCACAGCATGGGGTCCGTTTCTGGTTCGGGGACTCCCGGCAGGCCGGGCGGCACGGCCGCGGCGACGAGCCGGTCCCAGGTGTCGTAGTGGTCGGCCATGGCGATCAGGAGCTGCGCCGCGGCGTAGGCGTCGAACGTGGCGCGGTGGCGCTGGGCGGGAGCTGCGCTCAGGTCCGGCTGGACGTGCGTGATCAGGGCGTCGAGGGAGTACTTGGCGAGGCCCGGGTAGGTGGCCTTGGCCAGCCGGAGTGTGTCGAGCACTCCGGCCGGTTGCCACTGCGGCAGGTGCGCGGTGAGCACCTTGTAGTCCACGTGCGCGTTGTGGGCGCAGATCCACGCGGTGCCCAGGAAGGCGTGGACCTTTTCGGCGATCTCCTCCCAGCCCGGCTCCTGCTCCAGCCGCTCGTTGGTCAGGCCGTGGACGCCCGCGGCGAAGGATGTGACCGGGCGGTGCGGCCGGGTGAGCCACCAGCCCGCCGTGCTCGTGTCCGGGTGTCCGCCGTGTACGGGGAGGGCGGCGGCCTCGACCAGGTCGGGCGGATTGCATCCGTTGCCCTCGATGTCGACGACGAGCAGCGGGGGCCAGGAGGAGAAGTTCATGCGGCGGTGGTTCCGTTCCCCGCCTTCCAGCCGATCGGGGCGCGGCCGTGCTGGCGGTAGCGGTGGGGCTTGTCGCGGTCGTGGCACTGGTATCCGAAGCCGTGTTGGAGGTAGTACCGCGGCGGCTCGTCCAGTCCCTCGACGACGATGGCACGGTCGGTGATCTCGATCGGGCCGGTCGCGCCCAGACCACGTGCTTCTTGGGTGACGGCCGTCAGGTCGGGCTTGACCCACGCGGCCTGGCACTTGGCGAGCTGCTGGGGCGGGCAGATGTCGCACAGTTCCCGGATGCCGTAGTGCCCGTTGTAGTCGGCCTCCTGGTGGGCGTAGGCCACGCCGCAGGAGGTCTTGCGGAACAAGGCGTCCCAGGAGCCGTCCTGTTCGAAGGCGTCGAGTATGCGCTGCTCGGTGGCCTCCGGCCGGATCTTCCGTCGGGCGGTTTCCTCGTAGGGCATCGGAAGGCCATGAGCCTGGTAGTACGCGGCGATCTCCTCGCGGAAGAACAAACCGGTGAACACCGTGGCGTGCGCGTGCTGCGACAGCTCCCGGGCCCGCGCGATGTCGGCGTCGGCGTCATTCAGACCGGGCACGATCGGCCGCCAGTACAGGATGGTGCGGTACCGCTCGGCGTGCTCGTACAGGGTGCGCAGACTCGTCGCGGCGATGCGGGAGTCCACGGGCTCGATGGCCGGATCGGCGATGTGGGAGTGCGTGACCAGGACGGTCAGGCGCAGGTGCTGGAAGCTGTTGAGGACGGCGCAGTCCTCGGGGGTCACCCTCCAGCGGGTGATGATCAGAACGTGGTTGGTCAGGCCCCGCTCGTCCAACTGCCGCAGCACGTTGAACAGGTGCGGCTTCACGGTGGGCAGCATCGGGTCGGTGGCACGGTTCAGGAGCTGGAGGGGCGTTTTGTGGGCCCGGAAGTACGGGTTCCCCAGGAGCCGGATGACTGCCTCCTCATCGCTCATGAGTCGGCGGGGAACCTTCATCTCGAAGTTGTCGAAGAGGTGCCGGACGCAGTACCCGCACTCCAGCGGGCAGCCGACAATCCAGTTCAGCGACAGCCCCGACTTGCGGTACTCGATCACGTCGGCGAGCGCCGGCTGGAGGCCACCGACCGCTTCGGGGGACAGGATCGGCAGGGCACGGCGGGGCGCTGTGACGGGGACGGTCATGGAGTCCTCCACAGAGACGGGTGAGGGGAGTTACGCGTCGGCGGGCAGGGGCGGGAGCGGGACGGGAGGCGTCAGGAGTTCGCTGTGCCGGGCCCCGAACCACGTTCCGAAGTCGCGGCGCGTGGCGGCCGGATCGTCCGAGGTGTGCACCAGGTTCCATACGAGGCGCTTCTGGGCGAGGGCCGCCTCGAGGCTGTCGTCGCCCAGGTCGCGGCGGATCGTGCCGGGCGCGGCGTGGAGGGGGTCGAAGTGCCCGAGGAGCTGCCGCAGGCGGTCGTGGAAACCGGGCTCGCCGTGCGCGAGCGCCACCGCAACAGGCCGGTCGGCGAAGACCGCGTCGAGGCAGGCGGGGATGTCCCGGTCGGGGAAATGGTCGGCGTCCACGAGCAGGTCCCAGTAGTGGACGTGGGCCTGCCATGCCTCGGCGGTGATGGCGCGGCGGTCGGTGACGGTGAAGCCCGCGGCGATGATCCGTTCCAGGACGGCGTCCACCAGGCCGCGCTCGACAGCGTCGGGCTTGCACAGGATGACGGAGCACCGCTCGAAGTCGGGGGTCGGCGGGAGCACGGCGCCGAACCAGGTGCCGAAGTCGCGGCGCGCGGCGTCCGGGTCGTCTGAGGTGTGCGCCAAGTTCCGCACCAGTCGGCCCTCCGCGCGCGCGGCAGCCAGGCTGTCGTCACCGAGGTCGCGGCGGATCGTGCCGGGGACGGCGCGGGTGGGATCGGTGTGGCCGAGGAGCTGCCGCAGGCGTGCGTGGATCCCCGGCTTGCCGTGTGCGAGCGCCACTACGACAAGCCGGTCGGCGAACGCAGCATCCAGGTGCGGGGCACGCATCTGTGGGGTGCCGCCGGTGCCCGCGAGGAGATCCCGGTAGGCGACATGGGCCTGCCACGGCTGCGCGATCAGATCGCGGCGGTCGGTGACGGTGAAGCCCGCGGCGGTGATCCGTCGAAGGATGGCGTCCACCAGGCCGCGCTCGACTGCGTCGGGCTTGCACAGGACGACCGCCCGGCGGGCGAAGTCGACCCCGTCCACGACGGCCCCGCTGCGCGGTTTCCCGCTCACTGTTCGGCTCCGGGAATTGCGCAGGTCGGCCAGCGGTGTCCGAGGAGCCAGCGTAGGCCCGGGTCCAGCGCCTCCAGCACGTCCCGGCGGGCGGCTCTGCTCTTGTCGTGCACGATCTGCCGGTAGGCCTCGAAGAGCAGCAGGACTTGCTGCCAGTACGCGTCGATGTCGAGCTCGGCGATGTCCGCTGCGCTGTACTGCACCTTGTTCGTGCGGAGCAGTTCTTCGTGGTCGAGGACCCGCGTGATGGAGGCGTGAGTGGTCCTCGTCGGCATCGCGGGGAACGGGAAGTACTTCGGGCCGGGACGCAGGTCCGCTTCGCGAAGAACCTTCTTGACGCGTGCGGCATTTCGATCGTTGACGTGCGCGGAGCCGATGAAGTGGGTGTACGTCCCCAGCTCCACGCCGAGCTGCACGGCCGCGTACTCCTGGATCATCGTGAAGCTGAAGACGTCGGACAGCAGGCCGCAGTCGAGGTCGTTGGCGCGCATGTGGCACACCATGTGCAGGCGCCCGTCGCGCGCGAGCAGGTGCAGTCCGGACAGGCACGCCATGTCGGGGTTGTCCTTGATGGCGAGCTCGGCGGTGGAGGAGACCTGGAGGTAACCGCGCTTACTGTCCTTCTCGGTGCGCAGCAGCTCCAGGACCCGGTCGAACGGGGACCGGTGGTCGCCTGCGGCCGGCTTGAACAGCGTGTGACCGTAGGCGGATCCGCCGAGGTTGACGCCGTCGGGGGAGTTGAAGCGCATGGACGGCGCGTAGTAGCCGATCATCTCCAGGTCGCGGCGGCCGGCCAGGTACCAGAGTGCCTCGGCGAACTGAAAGACCGGGTTGGCCTTGCGACACGCCAGATAGGGGAGCCTCTGGCGGGGGTCGGCCAGTCGGAAGCCGATGCCGATCACCTCGCGGGCTTTGTTGCCGCGCGCTTCAATGTGGTGCCCGGCGTCGAAGACCAGGTGCAGCAGGGCTAAGTAGGCCTCTTCCACGCTGCGGTACGACGGTGCAGTGAGCATGGCTCTCTCCGATCGGCGAAGCCGCTGTTGCGGCTGGAGAACAGGGACTTGGTGCTCTGCCCGATCCCGGCGCGGCCTTGGCCGCGCCGGGAGGGCACTGTGCTGGCGGTGACTGATCCTGGGCGCCGCGCCTACGAGGGGAAGCGCGGCACCCAGGGGGCGCTCCTGAGCCCTGGCCTCAGGTGCGCGACCGTGCGCTCGCTCTGACCCCCCAGCGGCGAGTGCTCGGCGGGCCCGTTCTGGTGAAGTGCCCCCTGACCAGAACGGGAGGCCTGAGGTGTAGCCCCAAGAACCACCAGGTCACGTGTTCTCCCCGGACATGCTCAGAGCGCGGGCATCATGAGCGAGGCGCCGGATCCACCCGTCGGGGTCCTTGATCTCCCGGTGGGTCGGCCCGAGCCGGGTGTGGCCCCAGACGCGGTTGAAGCTCTCGACGCCCAGCCGGTCGATGACCGCCGTGACCCAGCGCAGGCCCTCCTCGCAGACGTCGACCGAGGGGGCGGGGTGCGCGGGCGCGGTCTCGGAGTCCCGCATGCGCTCGGCGAACTCCCGCCTCATAGCCAGGTATTCGGGCGTCTCCCGGCCGGTGGGACGACCCAGCTCGACTTCGTAGCCGAGCAACACCCGGGTGACCTGCCGGTCGGCCCACTCGGCGTGCCCGTGCAACAGATGACCCACCGCAAGATCACTGAAACCCCGCAGATCGGGACGGCCCGTGTTGTAGGCGATGACGACCTGACCGCCGCTCGCTCGGTGCTGCGCGACATGAGCGAACTCCTGCGCGAGTCCCTTGATGAGCACCTCGGGCCCGAACCCGGCGTGGTGGAAACTCTCCGGCGCGACGAGAACCTGCGGTTCGCCCGCGGCGTCGGTGACGGTGGCGACGCCAGCACCCATCCAGGACCGGCGCAGCTCCTCATCCTCGGTCTCCAGGCGGTCGTGGAGTGCGCGGGTGGCCCCGATGGTCAGGGCGAAGTCTTTCGCGTCGCGGGCGTAGACGCGCCGCCGCTCCTCCATCGTGCCGGTGATGAATTCCTCGTGATCGACGATGCGGATGAGCAGGCGGCCGAGCGGGAGCCCGGTCACCTCCTGCAGGGCCGGAGCCACCTTTTCGGCTATGGGCCCGACCTGCTCGGCGAGTTCCGGATGCAGGTCGGTCTCCTGGCGGATGTCGCAGCTGGTCACGTGGTCGTGTCCTTCGGATAGTTGGGATCTGCGTAGATCGCGATCGGCGGCACCAGGGCCGCGGGCGCGACGAAGGAGGAGTTGCTGACAGGACTGTGCGTCGCCGGTGCAAGGGGGCGCGCACGGCCCCCGTGGCGCCGGCGCACAGTCCGTAGGCGTCGGGCACCGCCCGCTCTCTGTCGGATGTGGAGCGAGAGATCAGCGGCCGGTTCTCAAGGTGGCGGCCGGGGCGGCAGCGCCGGTCAGAACGGTGATGACCACCCGACGCGGACGACCGCGCAGTGGATCACCGGCCTGTGTAGACGAGGACTGTGACGGCTCTGGTGTCCCGGGCGAGCTGCTGGAGGTAGGCGTGGGCCTGCTCGGCGTTCGGGGCGAACGGCCGCCGCACGATGAGCGCGTGGCCGTCCTGGATCATCCGGAGCACCATCTGCTTCGGCTCGGGCTCCCACACCTCGACGACGGCCTGGCAGGCAGTCAGCAGCGGAGGAAGCCCGGCGAGGAGCCTCTTCGTCTGGTCCGCCACGCTGGGCCCGGGACAGTCGCCTTCGCTGAAGAGGATGTCGTTCCGGGGCGGTGGCGGCGTCGCGAGTGCGCGTTCTACCTCGCGCCAGGTCGCGGCAAGGTCGATGGCATCGTCGGCCTGGTGCGGCGTCGCGTGCTGCTCAGTGTTGGGAGTCATGGGGTGCTGCTTCCTGCTGGGCCACGTCGAGCAGGTCCTGGACGGCGTGGGCGAGGATGAGGGAGTACTGCCACAGCTCGTAGTGATTCGTCTGCGCGCACGGTCGGGCTCGGGGCAGGACGAGGCCCTGGGCGCACTGATACGCGGGGTGATCTCGCGAGACCGCGGGCAGCAGCGTCTTCACGTCGGCGGTGAGCGCGGTGACGTGCATGGCGAGCGTGGCTCGCGGCGGCATCGCCACCCCGGGCCGGGTCGCCTCGGTGATCGTCCGCTCGATCGAAGCGACGTTCCCACGGTCGGCCAGGAGCGGGGCCTCATCGGAAATGGTCACGACCGCTCGCGTCACGATGCCCTCAGTTCGGCCGGGAGGAGCGCCTCGTGCGGCACCGGCGAGGGCTGGAAGGAGTCGAGGAATTCCCGCAGCGGCGCCAGGGGCACCAGGCGGTCGCTCTTGAACGGCCTGAGCCAGTACGCGCCGGGCGGCTCTGTCCGGTCGATCGGTGGCAGGCCGATCTGGTACGGCCGACCGAGGCAGGTGCCGTACTGATGCGGTGCCCACCGCGTGCTGGAGCCAGGTGGCACGAGCCAGTACAGCCATGACCTCACGGGATCCTCGATGACGGGCCCGCAGCCGTCGATCTGCACCTCGTCCATGAGCTGGACGATGGCCCGAGCGGCTTCGCCACCCGCGGTGGCCACGACGTCGAACAGGTTCCCGCCCAACGGGAGGTGGGCTGACCGACCGCCCTGGAGCTCCATCAAGTTCCGGACGCGGGTAGCGAGGTCGCCCATGTCGGAAGCGACGTCCTCGCGGCTGATGTTCACAGGGAGAGGACTGAAGACGGCTTCGCCAGCAGGCGGGATCTGTCGGGCCGGGTCGACCACACGTTGGGGCAGTGCGGCGGTCATGACGACACCTCCGTCGGTGTCAGCACGGCCTGCACCGTCTTTCTGGTGCCGTCCCGGTTCGCCACGTGCGCGAGCACCGCGCCGAAGTGGCGGGCCTGCCACAGGCCGGGTCTACGGCGCTCGAGCTCGGCCGGCTCCCACGTCAAGGCGTCGAGGAATCCCGGGAACTCCGGTCGGCAGTCGGTGACTTCGATGAGGAGCTCGCCCGTACCGATCAGCGCGAGACGCATCGGAACCCGCACGGCGCCGCCGTGGCGGACCGCGTTGTCGACGAGCACGGCGGCCACCCGGGCGGCCCTTTCCACGTCCCCGGGCCAGTGGACCACGGTGAGGCGCGATCGGCTGTACACCCGGGCGCTTCCGGCAGCTATCCCGGCGAGCTGGCTGGTGGTCCATCCCTCCGGGTCGGCCATCCCCACGGTCGTGGCCGACTCCCATGTCGGGGCGTCGGTCACGGGGAGGCGCACAGCGGCGTGCAGGGTGGCGGTCGCGCCATTTGACTGCATTCCGGGCCCAAGGCTTTTGACGTTGCCGCCGGGGGAGGAGTTCATGTGGGTGCTCCCGCTCGTCGTGTGCTGGCATACAAGAGCGAACCGCGGAGCCGGGGTGATGGGCTGGGGCCAAGGGCTGCGGGATGGTCAAGGTGGTCAAAGATCACCCGCAGGCGCCCAATCCGACGAGGGCACCCCGCCCGATCACTTCCGGCTGGTTCTGCCACATACGTAATCGCCCGGTGACGGTGCGCGGGTACCGTGATGAGCAGGCGGTCGCGTAAACGCCGTAAAAGCTGTCGGAGCTGTCGGGAGATACGCCATGTCGTCCAGCTCGCGTGCACCAAATAGCAAGCTCGCCACGCTTCTTGACCAGGCAGAATGCCAGAGGCAGGAACTCGCGCGAGGCGTGAACCGTATGGGGAAGCTCGCTGGGGTCCCGCTCAACTACTCGGGCAACACCGTCTCCATGTGGCTCCGCGGTCATCAGCCAAAAGCCCAGGTCAGGCCCCTTGTTCTGGCCGCGCTCTCAGAGAAGTGCGGGCGCCCCATCACGCACGAGGAGGCCGGCCTGGTCCCGCCGTTGTCCGCCGACGGGGAGCAACTCTTCGACACTGTCGAGGAGTTGCTCAATCTCGGAAGGGCAGACATGGATCCATCCCGACGCGGTGTCCTCGCCGCAGGAGCGTTCTCCGCGGCGCTTGCGGTGCCGGTGTTCGGTACCGCAGCCGAAGCACACGCCGGCGAAGCCGTCTCACCCGGTAAAGCCACCACCCGGATCGGCGTCTCCCAGGTCGCCAGCGTGCGCCGCACCACTACCCGCATCGCCGACATCCTCGACGAAGACGGCGCAGGCCACGCGCGCCCCATGGCGGCCGCCTACCTCGTCAACACCGTCGCCCCCTGGCTCCGAGCCCAAGCGGCCGGGCCCGTCGCGGCCGACATGAAGGCCGCTGCGAGCGATCTGACGTACCTGACGGGCTGGATGGCGATGTACGAGAAGGACCACGCCGCCGCCCAGCGTTGGTATTTCAAAGCCCTCGCCTTGGCCGACGAGGCCGGAGATCACGTCACCTATTGCCGCACTCTCCGTGGCATGTCGTTGCAGATGACGAGCCTGCGCCACGGCCGTAAGGGCCTGGAGTTCGCGAACTCGGCTGCCGAGGCCGCACCCAGGAGTGGGCCCCGGCTCGTCGCGTTCCTCCGAGGGCAGCAAGCTCATGCTGCGTCCATGGTCAAAGACCGACGACAGGCCCACGTACGGCTGCGCGAGGCCGAGGACGCCCTCTCCAAGGCGGACAACCGGCGCGACGCCATCGGCGGGTACGACCGCACAGCGTGGCTGTTTCACCTCTCGCACGTCTTGCTTGAGGAAAACGATCTACCCGGCTCGATCAAAGCACTCAAGGACTCCATCGCGGTGCAGCCTGCCCAGGAGCGCCAGGGGCGGGTGCACTCCTATGCGCTACTGGCGCAACGGCAGTTGGCATTTGGGCACGTGGATGCCGCCTGTGCGTCGTGGGGACGCTTCCTCGACGAGTACGAGCAGGTGTCGTCTGCGCGCGGCGACGATCACTTCCGGACCATGCGAAAGGACATGCGCCCGTACCAAAGGTCCAACTCGGTCAGGGAGTTGGCCGAGCGGGCGCGCGAGGTCGCCGTGCTCAAGTCCTAGAGATGTTGCGGTCCGACCTCTCGCCCGGCAGTTCGAGTCCGTCCTGCTATCTGATCGTCTCGAATCCCAGGTCCAGACCGGTTTTGAGAAGACGGCATCGGTCTTACTCGGAAGCAGATTTACGGACGAGCTCTTACGCACCCTGCACTCCTGGTTCACCCCGGCCATCACCCTGCGCCGCCGACGGCGGGCTGGATGGACAGGGTCCCACCGGCCAAACTCCAGGCCACGCTCGACGCAGTCGCCACCGCCCACAGCCTTGATCTCTACCACCCGGTTTAACGAACAACCGGTATCTGGTCTCGCTGGCGGCGTTCGGCATAGGAACCAGCCATTCCAAGCTTCAAACTGGCCTTGTCGCGACTAAGCGGGTGGTGTGCCGCCTGCCGACGGATACAACTGATGCGCAACGTCACATTCGAGCGAGGGGAACCAAATGAAGCGCATTCGCACGAGGCAGGCTGCCATAGGACTCGCCGTCGCGACATTGAGTGGCCTGTTAGGTACTCAGGCATCAGCTCAGGGCGACCCCGAATCAAGAGCTCTTTCCGCAGACCAGGTAGAGGAGTTATCGAATCTCTCAGAGAGCTATCTCCAGAAGCGCGCCAGCATGGTGACAATCAACCCTCTGGCCCAGCGTCAGGTACGCGTGAGCGCCACTCCGCCCATGGCAGATCGCCTTGAGGGGGAATTCGCGAAACTTGAGGACAAAGGCAGGATGTACGAGGATGTCGACGGCGGCTACACAAAGGCTTCCGTCGACATCACTGTCACGGATTCATCGCTTGAAGGAAGTATTGCCACCCTTCAGATCATTGAGGACGGCCGCCTCTATATGCCGTTCACGCCTGAGGAGGTAGCCGCCGGAGCGCCTGAGTATGAAGAGTACTCCCTGCCACACACAGTGGCGTTCGCAAAGCAACCCGATGGTGCATGGCTGCTTTCATCGGACAAGGCTGATTCAGGCTCTGGCCCAACCCCCAGCACTCAGCTGACAGAACCAGACACAGTGGACGACGGGGGCGGAGCGCCAGACGAGGATGAGGGCAACAAGGAGGCGCCGTCCTCCGTAGCCGCGCTGCCGGATGACGGTGCTGGCAACAAAGCTCCGATGGGCTACGACTATGGCCCTATGATCGCCTACGCAAACAGGCACTGGAAGAACTACAACAACGACTATCGCAAGTATCGAAACGACTGCACAAACTTCATTTCTCAGATCATGAAAGCTGGCGGCTGGAGGATAGTCGGCCCGGCCGAAGCGGCGTGGCGACGAAACAACAAGAAGTGGTTCTACACCATCTTCCTTCACAAGACGAGCTTCACCTGGGCAGGGGCAGAGAATTGGTACTGGTTCGCAAAGAAGCACTCGAAGCGAACCAAGTTTCTCGATAATGTGTACAAGATGACGCCCTCGGATGTCCTTCAGGCGGACTGGGACCGCAACGGAAACATAAATCACACGATGTTCGTGACAGAGAAGTGGAGAGGTGTTCCATACCTCACCTATCACTCTTCGAACACTCGCAACAAGAGCATGAAAAAGCTCGTCGCTGAAAACAGGGGAACCTGGTGGTATGCGCACCGCACCTGAATAGCGGCGTCACAGGGGCGTTGATTTATGTCCCGGGAGGCAGAATGCATCGACGGAAAGCTCTGATTGTCGCCCTGGGGGCCTCTCTATTGGCTGGATGTGGCTCTGGGGAAGAAAGCCCCGAGGATTCCAGAAAGAATGTCCGAAACGCGGTCGAGTCCTACGTGAAGGCATTGAATTCACGTGACGCGGACCGGCTGATCGAAGTGGGAGGGGTCCCTGACGACTCTCGCTCCCGTCGCGAAGCCGGGCGGATCCTCGCCAAGAAGGGCGGCCGAGACATGTCGGTCACCGACATTCAAGTCGACTTGGACATGGGGCCTTCTGCTGCCTTAGCTAAGCTGGAAGCAAGGGAAAAGTCCGGTAGGGAAATAAGGGATACCTTCCGGGTGGTCAAGGAAGACGGATCATGGAACGTAGTCGTCTTCCTCGACCGACCAGCTCCGGCTGGCAAGCAAACAGCTTCAACGGAATAGGCTTACCAGGTGCGTCACGCCAAAAGCCGATTTGTATGGGCAGAGAGCAGAAGAGCTCTCTGCCCATTATCGAAGTGGTAGTTCGGTTACCAGTGGTTCATTGCACCGAGCGGCCTTCAAACGGCTCGGCGCCTACGGACCCATCCGTCTCCGTCATGCTTCGGACCGCGGGGGCCAGGCGCCAAGCGCGAAGCGGCTTGGCCGGGCGTCGTGCTTGCCTACGCGGCAGTCGTCGCCGGCCTTGCCGAGCGATCTGTTCATCCGGGTGAGAAAGCGCTCGTACTGCTCGTGCCAGGTGATCACTGACCCCGCGTCGTCGTACGCGTCGATCCGGGCGAAGGCGAACGCGGCGATCTCGTAAGGAAGATGCTCGTGCTCCTTCCAGCACGGCGGGATGACGTCTTGCGGCTGCCAGGCGTACGTCTGGTTCAGCCAGCGGCACACCTCGTCGAGCCAGGCAGGCAACGGCTCGAGCAGCTCGGCGGTCAACGCGCCGATGTCCCACGGTGACGGGCCGTCCAGGACCCCCTCCGCGCTCCTCTTCGCGATGTAGTCGGCGATCAACGAGGGTGGCTCGGGGAAGGGCACGAAGCGGGTGAACGGGTTCGTGGTCACGCTGCCTCCCGACGGCGGGCCCACGCAGCAGCGTGTGCTTCGGTCCTGCGCTCCTTCTCCGCCTTCTGCCGGGCGCGCTCAACCTCGTTCGCGCTGCGCAGGTCGCGCATGCGCCCCTGGATCTCGTCCCAGGAGTCCCACGTCCACATGCCGTCGAGCCGGGTGATGACCGGGGGGAGGTTGTCTGCCAGAACGAGGGCGTGGCCGTCGGCGAGCCCCTTGATCTCATCGCTTCGCAGGACCGCTTCGAGGGCCGTATGCGTGGCGGTCGACTCACCCCCGCGGTCCCCGCCTGTGGTGGTCCGTGTCGTGTGGAGGCGTTCGACCTGCCCGCAGAGTTCGGACATGTCCTTGAGGAAGGCAGGGTCCTTGGCCCCGCCGAAGACGACGACGTGGTTGGTGAAGGCGGCCAGCTCGTTCGCGGTGTCCTCGCCGAAGCGGGCGCGGGCACTGGCCCAGCCCTGGAGGCCGTAGACGATCGTGATGCCGCGACCGCGGCCGTCGGCCACGCGTTGGCGAAGCGACGGGATGGGCGCGATGTTCGGTGCCTCATCGAGAGCGCCCAGGAGCGGTGGGTCCAGCCGCCCGGCCGGGGCTGTGACGGCGTGGGCTTCTGCGATGTCCAGCAGGTCTTCCGTCACCGCCGTGGTCAGCGGGGCGATGGGGTTGGCCTCCGAGTCCTTGCCGAGGAGGTAGAGGGTGCCGCCCGCGTCGAGGAACTCATCGAAGTCGGTGGGCTTCTCGCCCTTCTGGCCCTGGAGGGCCTCCACCACTGAATCGTGCATGAGCGGCTCAAGGGCAGCCTCCAGGGTCACCGCCGTGTTGCCCACCGTCCGGCTGTCACCCGTGGTCGACGTACGGAGCATGTCCGCCCAACCGGGACCGGCGCCGGGGTGCGCGGTGAGGATGCCGAGCGGTGCGGGGTCGGTGAACTTCCGGGCCCACTTCAGGAACTGGCCGAGGCCGGCACTGTCGAGGGCCGCGGCGTGCAGGAGGGCGGCCAGGACTTTGGCTGCCTGCCCCTTGTAGAAGGCGCTGCCCTCGGAGGACTGGGCTGCGGAGCCGGGGGTGCGTGATCCGGCGACGAGGGCCTTGGCCCGCATCATCGCGGTCTCGGTGTCGTCCGCGCCGGTGATCGGCAGCCAGCGGAACCGGGGCAGCGAGGGAGCGATGTTCTGGGGGTCGAAGACCAGGACCGGGCGGCCGTCGCTCCGCCGCGCGTCAAGGGTCAGTTCCACCAGGTCCGGCTTGGTCGAGGTGGCCAGGACCGGACCCGGCCACTGCCGGATGAGCGGAGCGAAGAAGCGCAGGGTCTTTCCGCTGCCCATGGGACCGATGACCCGGCACGCCTTGTCGGCCCGTGACCACAGGGGTACGCCCTTCGGACGCTGGGAGACCCCCAGCGAATAGCCGAAATCGAGGGGGCTGTGCGCGTGGTGCATGTGGTGCTCCGGAACGAGTCGGAAGGGGTAGTGATGGGTGTCAAGAAGGCCGTGGCTGCTGCGGACGCTTGCCGCGGGACGCGGCCGCTCTCCGGCGCGGACCGCTTCCGTCCGCCAGAGAAGGCCGGATCTCGGAGGCGCGCAGGACGGCCTTGGCCGACAACTGCCGCTTGAGGTGCGCCCTTGAGGCGAACCCGGCGTTGCGCCGGTCGCGGTTCGAGACGGCCCACAGCGTCAGCAGAGCAACGCCGCAGATGGCGACGATGGCGTACAGGACGAGGGACAGGCCGCTGGGCAGGTAGTCCACTACTCGGCCCTCCGGGCGACGCGGGCTGCGAGGTAGCGCATCCTGCGGCCACAGAGGCGGGTGAGCGACGCGTTCGGTCCGGCACAACGCGGCGGGGCGGTGTGGAAGGCGTCGTGCAGGTCCTCCGCTGCCCGCCAGGCATTGCTGACGGCGGCGCGGACGCGTCCGCCGGCCGAGCAGTAGTCGCCGCGGTCGAGCACGGCGGCGAGCCGGGCAGTCCGTTGCGCCAGGTCGAGGAAGTCGGCGTGCAGCTGGTCGATGTCGTCCCGCACGGCGTGTCCGTACGTCGGGAGTTCGGCGGAGTTGAGGGTGAGCGCGGTCATGGTGGGTGCTGAATCCATCTCGGAGTGATCGGTGGGGTTGAGGTCGGAGGACGGGGCCGTGTTCATTCCAGGTCCGGGGCGGTGTTGGTCAGATCCGACATGGAGCCCGATGAGAAGCAGAGGTGCGTCTCCGCCTCGGTGAGGAGGTGTTGAACGCCGGGGTAGATGACTTCGCCGACCTTCCAGAGGGCGACGCCGCGGCGGAGGCGCATGATGTGCTCGGCCGTCCAGGCGGGCAATCCCAACCGTCCGACTGTGTCTTCGGCTTCGGATTTCTTCATCGAGTAGATGACCACGGTGTCCGCCATCTTCAGCGCGGCCTGGGTCTCTGGGGAGTCGTCGATGTCCGAGAGGTGATGGACGATGAAGATGCAGCTCAGGCCGTAACCGCGGGCGAATTTGAGGAACTTCTCCAGGAGCGCGGCGAGTTGGGGGGTGCCGAAAATGTGCCACGCTTCCTCGCACACGAGGATGCGCTTGCGCTGGGTGTACCGGCGACAGCCGGAGGCGGGGTTCGCGCCGAGCTCCCAGGCGCCGGACTTCGTGTCCACCACCTTGCGCTCGTGCTGGCTCGGTCCGGTCCCGCACTCGCACTTCGGACGCAGCCAGACCTCCTCAAGGAATACGGAGATCACCGCGACGAGGATGGTCATGGCGACGCCGCCGGAGGGAACCTTAGTCAGGTCGAAGACGACCATGTCGGCATCGAGGTCGACGCCCAGACTGGTGGGGCCGTCGAGCATGCCGATCAAGTCCCCGGTCGCGTCCTGATCGGTGCCGCACAGCCGGTCCAGGACGTAGGAGGCTTCCAGGCCGTCACTCAGGAGTTCCTGGTGGGTGCGCTTCTTGGCCACGGCGTCCGCCTCGTCCGGGGACCGCAGGGCGCTGGCGACATCCGCCAGGACAGGGGTGAGCCCGTCGGCCGTGGCGCGCTGGTGGGCTCGGCGGATCGCGAGCCGGAGGGCGGAGCCGGCGAACTCGTCCAGGGGCTTGCCCAGACCGAGTTCCACGATCGTGCGGACGAGCTCCACCTGGCGCTTGCCCGCGATGGCGGGGTCCATGGGGTTGATGCACGAGGCATCCCGGCCGCCGCCCGGCGCGAACTTCACCGGGGCCTTTCCGGTGAGGGACCGGCCCAGGGCTGCCCACTCGCCCTCCTCCCGCTCCTTCTGTTCCTTGGTGTCCAGGACGACGACCTGACGGCCGAGGCGGATTTGCCGGGCAGCGTAGGTCTTGGTGAGCGCGCTCTTGCCCCGCCCCGTGTCACCCATGACGATCATGTTTCCGCCGGGCAGGCCGTCGCCGAACGCCGAGAACGGGCAGTAGATGAACGCCTTCCCGCTGTACAGCTCCCGGCCGATGACGGCGCCCGCGGTGCCCAGGGTGGGCGGTGCGATGGGCAGGTAAAGGGCCTGACTGGTCGTGGTCTCGGTGTACAGCGGGCGCCGCACCGTTTCGTACATCGGGGCCAACGGCTGGAGCAGGGCGGTCACTTGAGGCCTCCCGCGAACGGAAGTGTCGTGGCGAAGGCGCGAGCGTGTTCGAGGTCGAGCCACTCGATCCGCAGATGGGCGTTGCGGGCTCGGGACGCCGTCGTGCGCTTGGTCTTCTCCAGCTCCGCGGCGCTCCGCGTGGAGACGGTGATGTAGCCGACGACCGCGGATCCGGCTGCCCCGGAGGAGGCCAGAGCCATGCCACGCGAGCCGGTGGCGTCAGCGGAGATCAAGTCCCTCGGGTCCACGTTCTTGCCCCGCTGACGGTCCCGGTGCAGCTCAGCCTGGTTGTTGGTGTCCTCGGCGAGCATCCGCTCCACGGCCTGGTCGTTCGGTTCGAGGTCCTGCGTGATGGCCACCGTCCGGATCACGTCCGGCATGCCGATGAGCAGAGGCGAGAGGAAGTCCGGCCCCACCGGCGTCGTGGGCCAGGCGACGACGGCCGCCGTCGCGTGGAACCAGCTCGCCGTAGACCCGGCGGCCCGGGTGGCTACGAAAGCGCCGTCGCGGACGTCCACGTTCCGAGGGAACGCGTGGGCCCGCGGGAGATCGGTGTCCCAGATGGCGTGATCGGGGTCGTAGCTGTTGCGGATGAACGCGGTCATCCGGCCCTCGTCGAGGGGAGCGATCACCGACAGGTCGGCGTCCTCGCAGCGTGCCCACAGCTCCTCGAGGTACGCGGCCATCGCGGCGGCGACGCCCTCGTCCCCCGTGCCCCGGGCCGCTCCGTCCGCCGCCAGGTCGCGGGTGAACTTCGCGTGGGCGGTGATGTAGTACCGGTGCTCCTCCGCCGAGGTGGACACGGCATTCGCCAGCTCGTTGTACGAATCCTTGAGCCACTGGGGCGCTTCGGTGGTCGCCGCCGACTCGTCGCGCTGGGCGATGAACCGCTGATGGGCGTGCGGGTCGCTCTTCATCTGCCGTGCCAGCACCTGAACGCGCTTGACCGGGTGCTCCTCGGTGTTGCCGAAAGCGTCGAGCAGCTCTCCCCACCGCTCAAGGGCGACGACCTGTTCCCCGACTTCTTTGCCCCCCAGGCCGGGTGAGGCAACTTCCAGCGTCGCCGTGACGCATCGCGCCTCAGGCTGAAGGATCACGACCGCCTGCTGACCGCGCACCGTCACCGGTACCCAGGTCATCCCGGCGACACCCTCCGGCTCCGCGAGCGCGGCGTCGGGCGGAGTCCCGTCACGGCGCACGCCGGCCTCCACGGCAGGGGAGACCCACACACCACCGGTACGGGCCAGGGCCTTGCGGTGGTACCGCTTGATCCGCCACCACCGGTAGATCGTGCGTCGCTGCGACGTCCCCCTCGGACGGTACGGCGCGTACACCACGATGAGCGCCAGCACGATCGGCAGGGCCATGGCCAAGGCGGCCAGCGCCGCCGAAGCACCGCTGAGAAGGAAACCGAGCAGGATGCCGCCACCGGCACCGCCACCGAGGACGACCTGTTCGCCGAGGTCCCGACGGCCCACCAGACCCGTCGGGCGGTGCTTTCCGAACTGATACGTACGAGCAGACATGGATCACTGGTCCTTGCTGGTGGGCGGCTTGATGGGCGCCTTGCCACCAGACGGCGTTGCTGGCGGGCTGGGAGGGGTCGAAGGGCCGGACCCGGCTGTGGTCCCGGAGGGGTACGACGAGGGAGGTGCCGCGGGACGGGACGAAGCAGGCGGGGGTGAAGGCGCGGGCCCGGTGCCCTGCGGGGCGGGGCCCACGACCGGTCCGGATCCGGATGCCTGGCTGCGCGCGGAGGCGGGGGCCCCGCTGGACGACGGGCCGTTTCCGGGTGTGGGGGCCTGGCTGCCCGAGCTGGAACCGATGACCGATTCGGACCCCGTCCCGCGGGAGCGCGCAGCAGCAGGAGTGCCGGAGGCGTCGCCGGTAGGGCCCTGCTCGTTGCCGCTATTCGCGGTATCCGCCCCCTGCATGCCGGGGGAATCCGTCGCCTTCTTCTTCGCGACGTCGACACCCGCCTTGGCAGCGGCAGCCGCTGCGCCGACGGGGCCAGCAGCGCTAGATGCACCCAACCCGCCACCTGAACCGGACAGGGCCTTCGCGCTTGCGGTACCGGCCTGGCCTCCGACGGTCGAGGACGCGGCACCCTTGCCACCCGCCGCCGGCGCAGCCCCCTTGCCACCCGCGGAACCCCCGCCGACCAGGGAGTCCTGGATGTGGGTGTTGAGGGCGCGGTTGGTGTGCTGAGCCGGGCCATCAATCGCGGCCGCCGGGCCAGACGACTGCAATGCCTTTCGGTCGTGGTGCAACTGCGCCATCTCGTCGCCGAAGGCGGGGATCCACTTGTAGAGCGTGCCGGAGGCGAACACCGCGAGCAGGAGGACCAGTGCGCCGACCAACGTCTTGGAGACCGCGTCGGACATGCTGCCGGTCGAGTCGCTGAGGATCGAGCCGCCCAGGCCGAGCAAGGCGAACAGGACCGGTTTTGAGAGGCCGAGGGCGAAGATCGCGCCGATCCACTTCTTGCTCTTGCCCCACAGGTCGCGGTCCACGAGCCCGGCGTTGACGATGGGGCCAAGGGCCACGGCGACGTAGATGGCCGCGCTGCGGATGAGCATCTCGATCCACATCAGCAGAGCGCCGCACATCATGATCAGGTTCACGACCAGGAGCTGGCCCACCCCTTCACTGGGCTTCGCCGCCATGATCTTGAGGATGTTCTCCAGGAACGGTTTGAAGTTGTTCGTGGCGTACGGCGTGAACACGGCCGTGACCTCGTCGATCGCCTTCATCAGCAGCGCGATGGACGCGGGCGTCAGGGCGTTCACGACGAACTGGAGCATCAGGAAGCCGATCGCCTCCCCGACGGCTGTCCCCAGGGAGGCACCGCGGACAGCACGCTTGGCCACGGCGATGAGCCAGAGAGCCACCGTGATCAAGGACGACGCCGCGAAGATGATGGCGTACTGCTTGAGGAAGCTCGGGCTGGTCAGGTCGATCTTCGTTGTGTTCTGGATCAGCTCCAGCATCTTGCGCAGGAACCAGATGTTCGCCTCGGTGAGTTTCTGCAGCAGGAAGCCCAAAGGGTCCTTGACGAAGTCGATCGCCGCCTTGGCCTCGCAGACCATGGGGATGTAGCAAAAGGGATTCGCCACCGCCGACGGCACGAAGATGAACCCGATGACGACGTTGACCACAGCGATCGTCTGGAGGCGACGCGTCCAGCCCCGGCCCGTTCCCGTTCGCTCGATGGCCAGGAGCCCCGGCGCGTCCTCACGCACGCGAAGGCGCATCGCTCGCACCTCCCACGGCCGCGAAGCTACTGGCCGGCGCGGCCTCGTCAGAAGGGGGCGGCGACGGCACGAGTGGCTCCGACGGCGTGACCGCCGTCGTCTTCCAAGTCCCGTCAGCCCATGTGAGATCGACCGTCATGCGCAGGTAGCCGATCTGGGGGCGCTGCGTCTCGTCGTTTCCGGCGATCCCGCCGGCGGACGCGGTCCACAGCTCGATGCTCGCGGTCTGATCCGAGTAGGCCACGGTCCGGGCACCGAGGACAGCCGTCCTCGCGATGAGCAGCCCGCCGTCCACCGTCCTGCCGTCGTCGCCGAGCCCTCGGTTCTCGGTGACCATCCGAGCTGTCGAGTCCGTATCGGCTTTGACCGTGCTCAGGACGCTCGGGGCCGCTGTGGCAGTCAGCATCCTGTGACGCCAACCCGTGTTGGTGAAGAACCGCGGGTCGCCGTAGAGCATGACTGCGCTCGTCGCGGCAGCACGGGCACCCCGCTTGCTCCGCTCGTACGCTGAGGGGAACCCGTCGGGCCCCGTAGCGCCGCTGAAGACGGGGTCGGCGGCACGGGTCTTGGTGTAGTCGCTGAAGTCGCCCGTGACGTTCGTCGTCTGCCGGTTGTCGATGGGTGCCACCAGGCCAGGGACGTTCGAACTACCCGAGATCTTCCAGTCGTTCTTCTCCCAGACGAGGCAGACCGTCACTGAGCGGAATGCCGCCTTTGGTGGCGCGTGGCCGACAGCACTGCCTCTTACGGTCGTCGTCCACAGTCGAACCGTGGCCTTGTGGATATCGAATCCGAGGCTGTGGGCGGATAGAACTCCGGTACGAGCGATGACCTTCTTCGAGTCGAGCTTTGCGTTGTCCCCCTTCAGGTCAGCTATCGCTCCTGCGGCCACGTGGTCAGCTACTTTGACGGCAGTCGGAGCCGCACTGCGAGCAGCCATGATCTCTGCCGCACGATGCCGGACGCGCTTGCTTGTGAAGAAGCGTGAACTGCCCCTCACTGTCACGTAGTTGGCTGCCGCGGCTTTGGCGCCGGCTTCGGTCCGTGGGAGCCCGACAGGAACGCGGTCGTCGACCCGGCCGCGTGCTTCGTCCTTCTTCGGAATCGAGTTCACCGGAGCGGAGGAGGGCGGTGCGGCAGGGGAGCCGCTGCCGGTCACGAGGGTCACGACGAGCCCGGTGATGGTGACGGCTGCCACTACCCCGGCGGCGATGCCCAGAGCTTTGCCCCGCTCTGGCCCTGTGTGCGGCCGGGCGGCAAGGATTCGTTCCTGCGTCGAGTTCGGACGAACACGGCTCACACACCCATGCCGTACGTGATGCCGACGATCGTTCCGAGGGGGGCGACGAGGAAGATGCAGACCAGGCCGCCGACCATCATGCCCTTGCCGCGGGAACTGTCCATGGTGGAGTGGCCTTCGCCGAACCACCCCTTCGACTTGCCGACTCCGACGAGAAAGGCTCCGACGCCGGCCGCGAGGACGACTGCAGCCACAATGCCGAGCACGACCTTCGTCGTATTGCCCAGTTTCCCAAAGGGTCCCCAGTCGGGTTTCACGCCAGTGACGACATCGGCGCCAGCAGCGAGGGTCGAGTGGAGCGATGGGTCGGAAGCAGCAGAAAGAAAGAAAGGTGTGCACAATATTCCTCTAGGGAAGAGTCATTTGGTTGAGTCGATCTGGCGGGTTCAGTCGACGTGGCGCATTGCGACGATCTGGGATTCCCAGATCCGAAGTGACTGGATGCGGACGGTGGCACCGGTGTGCGGTGCGTCGATCACCTGTGAATTGCCGAGGTACATTCCGACGTGTTCGGGCCCGGAAGCACCGGGCTCGGTGAACAGAAGGTCTCCAGGCCGCAGTTGAGAGATGCTCTTGACGGGCGTGCCGGAGCGGGCCTGTTCGTATGTGACGCGAGGCAGGTTCACCCCGGCTGAGGCCCATGCCATCTTGGTGAGGGAGGAGCAGTCGCAGCCCTTCTGCCCCTTGTACGGTGCAACGCACTCGCCGCCCCACTGGTACCAGGTGCCCAAAGCGGTTTTCGCGGCGGAGACGGCGCGTGCGGCCCCCTTGCCTGCGGGCGCGTCCGGCTTGACGGCTGCGGCCCATTTCGCGGCCAAATCACGGATGGTCTTTACGTAGTTGCGAGTCTCGGTGTACGGCGGGACGCCGCCGTACTTGATCACGGGGCCGCCGCCCGCGTTGTACGCGGCAAGCATGTTGTCCGTGGAGTCGCCGGGGACGCCCGCAACTTCCTTGGCCAAGACACAGTCGTAATTGGCCTGCGCTGCGATAGCGTCTTTCGGGTTGAAGATTTCCTTGTCCCCGTCGCCGTCTCCGTCCTTGCCGTACTGGCTCCATGTGCCGGGCATGAACTGAGCGATCCCCAAAGCGCCGACGGGCGATTTCGCCTTGGGGTTGAAACCACTCTCGGTGTAAAGCTGGGCGGCGAGCAGGGACGCTGTGACCTGAGGACAAGTACCGGCGTGCTTCTCGATGATCTCGCGGACCCAACCAGGAACATCGGAGTCCGCCGTGAGGCCACCCCCCGGTCCGGTCTGCTCCGAGGATGCGCTGTCAGCCCCGCCGAACATCGTCAACAGCGTCAGGCCGGTGATGACCATGGCTGCGATCAGGCCCAGCGTGATCTGTACGGCCTTCTTCATGCCGTCCCGTCACGCCCAGGGCAGCGCGGCGACGCGCCAGCCGACGGCGGTGTGCTCCAGGCGAAGGGCGATCTGTTCGCTGCTGTGACTTGAGCGCCCGGACTTCGGCGTCGTGGTGAGGGTGTAGCCGACTCGTACGAGGGCCGACGACGGGGTCACGGCGGGGGCACCGTCCGGAACCACCACGGTTGTGATCTTGGCTGTCTGCTTGGCCCGTTCAGCCCGGAGTGCCCTCCACGGAGCGTCCTGACCAGGGCGCTTCTGGGCCAGGACCTCCACCAGCTCCCCGGTTGTCCACTTCGCAGCGCGGGCGCCCGCGTCCGAGTACGCCCGGTCGCCGCCGTCGCTCGCGTCATGCTGCGCGTAGGCGATGGTGAAGGCCCGCGCCGACTTCTCCACGTCGGTGGGCAGAGCCTTGCTCGGGGCAGAGTTGGAGGAGTTCGAGGGACCGGTGGGCGGGGTGACTGTCGCGGTGATGCCCGCGGAGACGGAGTCGGGGCGGGAGTCCGCGTCCGTCGACGTCGGGCGGTCGCCAGCCGAGCTGGAGCAGCCGGACACGAGTACTGCGAGCGAAGCCATAGCGCCTATAGCGGTGGATATGGGTATGAAGCGTTCTGAACGAGGCATGCGAGGGATACGACCTTGGTGCAGGAGGATCAAGTGAGGGAGCGGGCGTTGCGACCCGAGGGGCATGGGGCCGCAACTCCCCTTTGCAGGAGGGGGAGGTGCTCCTGCGGCTGTTACCGGCTTTGCCCCGGGTTTGCTGGAGACGGCGGATCAGCCACGCCGACTGGCGATGAGGTTAAGGAAAGCTCGTACACCGTCGGAACCCTGACCGCAGCAACTTCGCCTTGCGGATTTGCCTGCGGATTCGGATGAGTTCACGTCGGCCGTCCCACTTCATGTCAAGGCGCATCAACCCCTCCCGGAAGACGGCAGTTTCCGGGTATACGGAAACTGCAAGGCCGGTGCATCGCACTAGGCGTGCTGGCCATGCAGAAACCCTGGCAGGAGGTTGGGAAGAAATCACATGAGGAGTGAAGAGAGAAATCTCTTCAGGGAATTTGCTTCCATCGGTGCATAAGCCGATCAGGCATCAGCCCAATGAGGCTGGCTGGAGAGGGAGTTCATAGCGAACAGGCATGCGTACGTGCGCGGCTTCGGCATCGCCGATGAGGTAGCGCGGCGGTGTTCCTGCTGCGGGCGGAGCGAACCGATGCTTCGGGCGACCGGTGCCGGCCCGAGGGCTTTCCCAAGATCACGGGTCTGAAGCTCCAGTGCGGACGTCCCGGTCCTCGCGGAGCGGGCCCGGGCTCGGCGCGGCGAAGTTCCGCCAGGAACTGCGCGGGCTGAAGCAGTACGTGCGGCGGTGGGGCGCGGGAGCGAAGCTGTACCGTCCGGGCCGCGCCCTGCGGCGCGGCGAACTGCGGGACGCCGACCACTGGGGCCCACCAAGCCCTCATCCTCGGCGCCACAGTCCATCTTTCCCCGCGATCCCGCTGCTGCCCTCATCTGGACAGCAACACGAAAGCCAAGGCCGGATGAGCGCCAGACGCTTAGAGCTCGTAACACGATCATGGGCGGGCCTTCTTGAGGCGTCTCCAGCAGATGAGGCTACAGGCCAACGAGACGAAGGCATCGTGGAGTTCGCTTCGGCGTTCCCAACGGACGGCAAGGCGTTTGAACTGGTGGAGCAGGGCGAAGGTCTGCTCGACGACGTAGCGGAGCTTGCCCAAGCCCTTGATGTTCGGGGCGCCCTTGCGGGAGTTGACCGGCAAGATCCGCCGCTTGCGCAGCTCTCGGCGGTTGGGGTTGGAGTCGTAGCCCTTGTCACCGAGGAGCGAGTCGGGGCGGCGGCGCGGGCGCCCGCGCCGTCCGGCCACGGGCGGGATGCCGTCGACCAGGGCGAGGGTCTGGGTGACGTCGTTGACGTCGGCCGCGGTGGTGATGACCTTGAGCGGGGTGCCGCGTCCGTCGCAGATCAGGTGGTGCTTGCTACCCGCCTTCCGTCGGTCGACCGGCGACGGGCCAGTGTCGGCGCCCCCTTTTTCGCGCGGATGCGGGAGCCGTCCACGCACGCGCGGGACCAGTCGAGTTCGCCGGCCGCGTTCAGCTCGGCGAGCAGGATGCGGTGCAGTTGGTCGAAGACCCCGGCCTGCTGCCACCGCTCCAGGCGCCGCCAACAGGTCTGCCCGGATCCGAATCCCAGCTCCAGCGGCAGGAGTTGCCAGGCTATGTCGTTGTGCAGGACGTACAGGCTGCCCTGCAGACACGGCCGGTCCGCCACCGGCCGTGGGCCCGGCGACTTCTCCGGCCAGGGCGGCAGCAGCGGCTCGATCAGCGCCCACAAGTCGTCGTCCACGATCCATGGCCGGGTGTTCACATCCTCCCGAACGGCGGAATCGTCACATCGGTCACGCCGGATCAGGGCACTGCAACAAGATCAAGTTACGAGTTCGTAGGGCACGGTCCGATACCGCAACGGTCGTCGGCGTAACTGGTTGCCAGGCTGTTCGCCGGCCTGGGCTGAGATGGGGATCTTGGTGATGTCAGGGCGTAACGGAGAGGCTAGCGAGGTGCCGCGAGTACGTCCCGGAGTACGTTCGCGAGCGTGACGCGGGCCAGCTCGTGTCTCACGGTCTCCTCGATGCCCTCGTAGATGCTCTGCATTGCCGGCTGGATGCCGTGACCCACCACGCATCCCTGGTCCGGGGTGGTGCGGTGCATTGCGAACAGCGGGCCGGGTTCCACTGCCTCGTACACGTCGAGCAGGGTCATCGACTCCAGCTCGCGTGCCAGCGACCAGCCCGCGCCCACGCCCCGCCGGGACTCCACGAGCCCGGCCCTGCGCAGCTCGCCGAGCAGCCGTCTGATCACCACGGGGTTGGTGTTCGCGCTGGTCGCGATCTGCTCGGAGGTGGCGACCTCATGGCCCTGGCGCTGGTAGAGGCCGATCCAGGCCAGCGCGTGGGCGGCGATGGTCAGCCTGCTGTTGGCGCTCATGGACTCCTCCTCTCGGCCACAAGGCTTCATGCTACGGCAGTCGTAACAGTGAAGGTTGCAACATTCTGTCGTAACAATTAACGTTGCGACTGCCGGGAAGGGTCAACCAACGAGGTGAGAAGAATGAGCAAGCCACTCACGGGCAAGGTCGCCCTGGTCACCGGGGGGTCGCGCGGACTGGGAGCCGCGACCGTACGGCTGCTGGCCGAGCAGGGCGCCGACGTCGCCTTCACCTACGTCAGCTCCGAGAAGCAGGCGCAGGCCGTCGTCGACGAGGTGCACGGCAAGGGAGCCAAGGCCGTCGCCTTCAAGTCCGACCAGGCGGACACGAGCCGGGCGCTGGCGCTGATCGACGACGTGGTCGCGCACTTCGGCGGCCTGGACATCCTCGTCAACAACGCGGCGATCTCGGTGGAGCAGGGCCGCACGGTGGACGACCCGGACGCCGACACCGCCACACTGGACCGGATGCACGCCACCAACTACCTCGGCGTGATCGCCGTCATCCGGGCCGCCTCCCGAGTGCTGCGCACGGGCGGCCGCATCATCACGGTGAGTTCCGGACTGGGCTCCCGGGTCGGCATCCCGGGCGTTGCCGACTACTCGGCGACCAAGTCAGGCATCGAGAGGTACACCATGGGGGTCGCACGCGACCTCGGGCCCCGCGACATCACGGCCAACGTCGTGGAAGCCGGACTGATGGACAGCGGCATGCAACCGCCGGACCCCGACACCCTCAAGGCCCTGCTCAGCTCGCTGTCCCTGCAACGCATGGGCCACCCCGACGAAATCGGCGCAGCGATCGCCTTCCTGGCAAGCCCCGCCGCGTCCTACGTCACGGGCGCGGTGCTGGACGCCCACGGCGGCTACAACGCCTGAACCCGAACCCCTGCCGCGCCCCGAAGGACATCGCGTCTTCGGGGCGCGCACCGCCAACGACCCGCGTGTGCGTGGACACGCCTCAAGAAGCCCGGATCGTGATCGCGTTACGAGCTCTTAGGGATCTTGAACCACGGTTCCTTGGTGGTAGAGAACCGTCCAGCCGTCAGCAGACTGCTGCCAGATCGTTGCCCGACGTGTTCTCCGTCCGTTGAGCACCAAGGTGTACGTCAGCAGATAGACAGCCGCAGCCAGTTCCAGGCAGTGAAAGTCGGAGGTCTCCCACTCCTCGGCTGGCGGAGAGTTATAGCGCTCCTCCAAGACATCGAGAACGTACTCACGACTGTAGCGCCGTCCTGACGCCCCGGTCTCCCAGAAATCCGGGGCTGTCATAGCCTCAAAATCAGCCCTTGTCGTTCCGAACGCGGTTCGGTGGAAGAGCGGTTCCCTGCGGACAAGCTCGTCGAGAACACCACGCAGTCGATCGTCGGTCACGAGGTCGGGTTCCATCTTCACTGCGTAACACGACCGAACCCAGCCGGGCATCCCAATTGGTACCCCACCCCGGGTGGCGACCTGCTCGACGTTCAAAGGCGCTGCCCCTGCCGCTATCTGCTTCGACGGCCAGCCACCCTGACGGGCGACTGGCCGTTCCGCGTTCGAGGCCGTGTCAGTGCCGTCATTTCTGCTCAACATTCATGAGTCAGTTGATCACTGACTGCCTCCGAAACCCGTCGACAAACGCTGTTCCTAGAGTTGAACGAAGCCACGTCAGCTCACTCCGGCCGGACCGGGGGCGTTCCCCCTGGGCCCCTCGGGGGAGTCCGGTGGTGACGGGCTCTTGCGTGTGAAGGTGAACGTCATGCTGGAAGTGCCCGTCAGCTCGCCGCCCGCGCCGAGCAGGGAGAGCTGGCCCTTGGCGCTGACCTCCGCGCTGACGGTGACGTCGTTCAGCTCGAAGGCGCCGTAGTCCTCCGGCAGGGAGGCGAGGACGGGGCTCAGGGTGTCGAGGAAGTCGGTGACACGCTGCCGGAACACGTCGGCGGGCACCTGGGACCGCCCCAGGCGCCACTCCTGCGAGCGCCGGAACAGGGCCCGCTCGTCGTTGTCTTCCAGGCCCAGGATGCGGACGATGCCGGACCCGGACTGCTCGGCGCTCGACTGCTCGGTGCCAGGCCGCTCGGGCTCGGACGGGCTGGGGGCGGGGCGGTCCGGGTCAGACTGTGCGTGCTGTGTCATAGGCGTCCTTCATGATCTTGGGGCAGAGCCGCAACTGGGGGTCCGCGTAGGCGGAGTAGACGATGCCGAGCGGGTTGTTGAACGAGTGCAGCAGGCTGTTGCGGGCCTCCATCAGGCTGCGGCCCAAGGGGAGTCCCCGGAGCAGGAACGGGTCGTAGAACGCCCGGGAGAACGCCGCCGCTACGTCGTCGGGCACCTCGACCTCGCTGCCGACGAACCCCCGGTTGCGGTTCTTCAGGAAGAGGAACGGGAACGAGAGGGAGCTGGTCGCGTGCATACGGGCCGCTCCGCAGGCGTTCATGACGACGAGTGGCATCCGTTCCTCGGCATCGCGATCGGTCCGGGCGGCGGCCATCAGATCCTCGCCGAGTTCGCCGAGCGTGACGCGCAGGGCCCGGCCTTCGCCGCTCAGCTCGATCTCGTTCTCCAGCGGGTCGTCGGCGCTGGCGTAGCAGTGGCAGGCGAAGTGCTGCACCTGGTCAGGGGTCTTGCGGCGGCCGTGGTCGCTGCCCTGGCGCCCGGCGAGCAGCAGCGTGGGGTCGTAGATCTGCTCCGCGAGGGAGGGCACCTCCGGGTCGGCCACCGGGTAGGGTCCCTCGACCTCCACCCGGTGGGCTGCGGCTGAGGAGAACCAGGAGAGCTCCTCCTGGGCGCCGGCCAGGTGCTCGTAGTGGAGGAATCGGACCGGCACCTTGCCCTCCGGTGTGGTGACGAGGTCCAGGCCGTGCGGCTGCGGCAGTGGCATGGTGCGCTTGACCATGCAGGAGAACCCGACCAGCGACCGGCAGGCCCTTGCGAAGCTCTCGCGGTCGGTGACCTCGTCGGGAGCGAGCCGGAAGAGCGGCAGCATCTCCAGCGGGAGGAAGGCGTCCCTGCCGCCCACGCACTCGATCAAGGGCGGGGGCAGGCTCGGATTGCGCGCGAAGGGGAGCGCCCTGGCCCAGAAGCGCTCCAGCTCGTTGGAGACGTTTATGTCGAACAGCAGGAAGAGCAGACGCAGCCCGACACGACGCAGGCCGTTGAACACGGCGCCCAGTTCCTCCTCGGGCACGTGCAGCTCCGGCACGGTGTCCTTGAGGCGTGTCAGCCCGGTGTCGAGCTGCCGGCGTGCTTCGTCCAGCACGCCCTTGCCCGGCAGGGAGATCTTCAGGGACGGGGTGTTGTTGCGAGCGTGGAACTCTATCCTCGTCCGCGCGCGGCCCTCGCGCACGCGCACCGTGACGTCCGCGGGCAGGCTCCCGGTCACTCGGCGACCTCCGTCTCCCCGGTCCCCTCGTGCGCCTGCGGCTGCCCGGTCTCCTTCGCCGTCTCCGGCGCACATGGTCGCGCGTGGACCGTGAGGGCGAGAGCCTGGATCAGACGCCCGGCCTGGTAGAGCTGGAACCACACCTCGTGCTGCCCCTCCTGGTCGGGCAGTTGGAACGCGAACGAGCGCTGCTGCTCCTCGCCCGAGGCGACCTGCAGCGTGCGGCGCTGGGGCAGTGGCGTGAGCGAGGGGCTGTCCACCACCGCCTCGAACTCGACGGTCGGCACCGCCCGCCCGCCCTGCACGTGCACGGGCTCGAAGACGTAGAAGTCCCGGTCGGACGCCGTCTCCTGCGAGGCCGGAACGTCCCGGGCCCGGCTGTCCTGCGCCACGGCCAGGACCAGCCGGACACGGCTCCCGGCGCGGGCTAGGACCATGCCGTCCCGGTGCCCCGCGGCGCCGTTCTCGCCATCCCCGTCGCCGAGACGCACGGACAGGAACCCGGTGAAATTGGCCAGCGGTGGCCCGACCACCATCTCCTCGACGCTCGCGCGGATCGAGCGCTGAAGGTCGGTGCGGAGCGTCCCCAGGCCGTGTGCCAACTGGCGCCATACGCCGCTGCTGATGCTGTCGGATGCCGCACGCGCGACCTGCCCCGCGAGCTGCTCCGTCACGCGGCCGGCCACGCTGCTCTCGATCTTGTCCGCCACCTGCGATGCGAGCGCGTCCAACTCGCGAGAGCTCAGCCGGTCCGGGCCTCTCGGGGGCGGGTACAGCGTGGGGTACCCCCCTCCCGTGCGATAGCTGGCCTCATACAGCGCGTCCCTCACCACATGGTGGAGATCCCGCATCCACCGGTCGTCCCGTCGCCCGCGCTCGATCCGCTCGTGCGCCCAGGCCCCGACCCACCAACGGGCTGCGAGCACGAGGAGCAGCGCGGGCAGGCCTGTCAGCACGGCTGTGCCGACCTGTCCGTCCACGGCCGTACGGGCTGTCACGCCGCCCAGCCCGGCGGCCGGGGCCAGCAGCAGCACCGTGACGGCACGCGCGCCACGGTCGCTGGTGGGCGTGAGATCGTCCTCATCGACCGCACGCAGCGCGAGGGCGCCCTGCAGGATCAGCGGCAAGGCGCAGCCGAGGGCCACAGCGGGCCCGTACCGCTCGTCCACCGCGAACCTCACGGCGAGCCAGCCCGCGCTCCCGGCCGCCACTGTGAGCGCCGCGACAGCCGCGAGCCCCGCCGCGCCCGCGTTCCTCGCCAGGTCCCCGCACAGCCGGTACAGCCACACTGGCGCCAGCGCGAGCGCCACGCCGCCCGCCAGCCAGGCGGCTCCCGTGTGCTCGTCGGAGCCCAGCACGACCGTCAGCCACAACAGACTGACTTCCGCGGGCAGAGCGACCACGCTGACGACGACGTCCCAGCGGAACGCGGTGTCGCTCGACGTGCGCACCGAACCCGGCGCGTCGGCGAGCGCGCGCCACAGCAGCCAGAGGAGCGCGCCGGTCGCCGCCGCTGCGAGGGCGCATAGCCCAAGTCCCAGGGATAGTCGGCCGACACTTCCGTCCTCCAGCGACCGGTCCATGAACCCGTAACCGGCGACAGCTGCCGCCGAACCGCCGACCGCGACGAGGAGCGCCTGCACGGTCGGCACGAGTCGGTTCGTGGACTGTTTGGCCATCGATTCCCCGCTCCGTCCCGCTTCCGAGTGCCAACTCGCCCGGCCAGTATGGCTGTTGTAGGTCACGCTGAGGGCGGCCCGGTTCAAGGAAGCGCGTACGGGACGCCCAAGCGTTTCAGGCGATGCTGGAGCGTGGCGGAGATGATCGGGCGGTCGCGGGCGGAGCCCAAGGGAAGAGGTAGGGCGTCTCGCAGGTCCGCAGCAAGGCGGCGAGCGAGCGGCGCTGGTCGATCAGCGCTCGGAGGAGAGCCGAGAGCCGCGGGCGTAGCCAGAGAGGGGCACGGCCGAGCTGGAGGCCGAGGACGCCGTTCTCGACTGAGTGCGCCTGGACGTCGTCGGTGGTGAGGTTGACGACGCGGTCGGTGCGTCGGCCGTATTGGAGGACCAGGCAGCCGGCGGCACGGTCGGCCAAGGGGAGGGCGTCCTCGGCTACCCACCCGGCTTTGCCAGCGGTAGCCACACCAGGCAGATCCGTCACCTACGCGAGTAGTTGCCCGGCTACCCCGGCCTCCACCAGCGCAGGCACGACCAACTCACCTGTCCTGAGCAGGGCTTCTCAGCCACCCGCTAAGAGACGCTGACCGTCGGCGCGACATTCCTGATGGCTACCGGAAGCCAGGGAACAGCCGAGCCCGACAGCAGGAGAGGGGCGCAGACGCTGTACGCAAGCACCAGCTCGTGACGGCCGGGAGCAATCGTGAGGTGGGTGAGGAGTACGTGGTCGAACGGCAACCGGTGGCCAGCCACGGCGCGGCCGCCTCGGTGTCGGCGTCCAGGACGGGGGTGACCCACCGGGAGGTGACGTTCCGGGCGAGGGCGACCTCGCGGCCGAACCGCTGCCGGAAGTCCTCGTCATCGGCGTGCTGGGCATGGATGGTCTTGATCGCCACGTGGCGCCCGCCCGGCGAGCGCCCCAGATACACCACGCCCATGCCGCCGGCGCCGAGCCGGCCGAGGAGCCGGTACGGCCCGATCCGGGCCGGATCGGAGTCGCACAGCCGTCCGCTCACCGACCACCCGTCTCGCCCGCCAGCCGGACCAGCATCGCCGCGGCCGTGCGGGCCTCGGTCGAGCTCAGCTCCTCTTTGCCGCGCCCAGGACCGCCGCTGGCCGTGACCGTCACGGTCACCGGCCCCTTACGCATCATCCACCAGTGGTAGTAGAACGGCCCGGAGCCGTCCGCCGCGTGGTACCGGCCCATCTCCTGCAGCGTCTCGTCAGTGTTGGGCACCGGCTGAGGCGGGATCGCCGACAGCAGTCCAGTCAGCTTCTCACCGCCGCCCAGCTGCTGTTCCGGGCAGTCCAGGGTCTCCTTGAGCATGGAGTCGAGCTCGCGTTTGGCCCCCTTGGGTGTGCGGTGCACGGTGACGATCGCCGTCATCCGCGCCGGGCCCTTGCCGTCCGCGGCGGGCAGTTCGCTGTGGCGGGACAGGCTCGCCAGGACATCCGTCGGCAGCGGAACGCGCCGCCAGGAACAGGATCCGTCCAGCTTCGCCCAGGTCGCCGGGTCGCTCTCGAACGGTGACTTCCTGACGTACCCCGGCCCCCAGTCCTCCGGCATGGCCGCGACCTCACGCGCCAACGCCAGCGCCCCGCCCTGGTTCTTCGGGTACCGAGCGGGCTTCGACGGGGCCGTGGTCGTGCTGCTCGGGGACTCCGACGGACTCGGACCCGCGCGCGGCACGCTCCCACTGCTCGACGCCGTGGAGCTGCGCGGCGCAGCCGCTCCTTCGTTGTCCGACGAGCAACCTGCGGCCATCATCGTCACCGTCGCGGCGCACGCGCCAACGACCGTCGCTCGTCTTCTCGTTAAGTCTGCTCTCTCGGACATCGGCCCCCCGTACTCCGTCGTCGCCACGGGGGATCGGCTCCCGGCCAGTCGCTGTCGGAAGGCCCCCCGCATCACGGGGCACACCGTGCCCGCACCAGCCGAGCGCGGCAAGAGCGCACGTCGCCAACTCCAGACGCAGATCCGGCCATCGCGCCCCCATGGGCCCGCGGCTGGGTCCGACGAGGGCTCGTAGACAGCTACGGATCACGGTGTGCACCGCGGGGCGTCGGGCAGGCCTGTCGCTTTCCCTCCTACGTGAGGACTGCGTCGAGCGCGGTGGTGACTGCGGCGGCGAGGGTGAGGACTGCGGCGAATGTGGCGGCGGCCCGTACGAGAGCGGCGGGGTAGCCGGCGCCGTCGAGGCGGGCGAGTTTGCCCGCGCCGGCCGCAGCCAGGAGGGCGACGATGACCACGAGGGCGGCAGTGATCAGAACGACGGCGAGACCGGGCACGAAGGGGCTCCCTGTGGCTGACGGGGACAGTGACATGACCGAGGATGGTGAGGGAGCTGTTTGCCGGGGTTCGGCTGAACGAAGGCGGCCACAGGTGAACACATCAGCCGGAGGATGAGTGCACGACGGGCAGGAAGAGCGTGAGGCGGCCTTTGCCGAGTTGCGCCGCAGACTGAGTGCGGGACTGGCGTCCGCTCGACTGAACAAGACACAACTGGCCGCCCAAGCCGGGCTGGGTCGTACGACCGTGCAGCAGGCGTTTCAGAGCGACGCCGCTCTCCCGCCGTCAGCCGAGACGGTGGCGGCCTTGGCCCGCGTGCTGCGGCTGCCCACTCGGGAATTGTTGGACCTTCGCCGGCAAGCCGCCGGCGATGATCCTGCTCCTCGGCAAGGTCCAGGCAAGCCCATCAGTGAGTGGGACCCCTACGACCTGGAGGTTCACCCCGCCGGGCCCGTCCTGCACGGAAGGGGTACCAGCCGTCCGCAGCCGATGCTCTCCGGATACGTCGCGCGGGAACATGACCAGGTCCTGGCCGGTGCGGTACGTGACGTGGCTCAAGGTCACAGCCGCATGGTGGTGTTGGTGGGGACATCCTCGACCGGTAAGACCCGAGCCTGCTGGGAAGCCGTTCAACCGCTGGCGGACGAGGGGTGGAGGTTGTGGCACCCTTTCGACCCCACACGGTCAGAGGCCCTGCTGGATGGCCTCGCGCATGTGCGCCCGCGCACGGTGGTGTGGCTCAACGAGGCGCAGCACTACTTCGGTGAACCGCGGACAGGTGAGCGCGTCGCCGCCGCGCTGCACAGCCTGCTCACCAAGCCCGAATGCGGGCCGAACCTGATCCTGGGCACCTTGTGGCCCGAGTACGCCGACGCCTACACCGCCGTGCCCCCGCCGCGGGCCGAGGACCCGCACAGCCGTGTGCGCGAGCTGCTCGCCGGACGTACGGTCACTGTTCCGGAGTCGTTCGACGACGAGGCACTCCGCCGCGCGGCAGCGCTCGCGGGGGACGGTGACGTCCTGCTGCGCAGCGCGCTCACTCGAACCCGCGGTGATGGGCGGGTCACCCAGGACCTGGCCGGGGCCCCCGAACTTCTGCGCCGCTACCAGCAGGGCACGCCGGGCGTAAGGGCCGTGCTGGAGGCAGCCATGGATGCCCGGCGCCTGGGCGTCGGCCTGCACGTCCCGTACGCCTTCCTTGTTGACGCCGCGACCGATTACTTCAGCGACCACGACTTCGATCATCTGGAGGAGGACTGGGCGGAAGCCGCCTTCGCCGACCTCGCCCGCCCGGTCCACGGCAAGCAGGCGCCCCTGCGCCGCACCGCACCACGACCCAAGCGTCACCCGCCTGGTGATCCATCGTTCACCGACCCGCCAGAGCCGACCTCGGGGCCGGTGTTCCGGTTGGCCGACTACCTCGAGCAGCACGGCCGCTCCACCCGCCGAAAGGTGTGCCCACCCGCCTCTTTCTGGCACGCCGCCCATACCCATCTGCGCCACCCTGAGGAGCTCTGTGCGCTGGGCCGCGCAGCCAGGGCGCGGCACCGGCTCCAGTGGGCCTACCACTTGTTCCGCCGAGCTGTTGCCGCCGGCAACACGCGCGCTGTCTACTCCCTGGGCTTGATGTGCCGGGAGTTCGGTGATCTGGCCGCCGCTGAGTCCTTCTTCCGGAAGGCCGACGCAGCGGGGGAACGCGAGAGCTTGCCCGCTCTGGCCCGGATGAGGCAGAGGGCCGGAGACTACGCCGATGCCGAAGCCGTGTACCAAGAGCTCGCCTACCTAGGCGATTCCGATGCCCAGATCTCCCTCGGGCTCATCCGCAGGAGGATGAAGGACTACGACGGTGCCGAAGTCATCCTTCGAGAGCTCACCGCGTCAGGTAATCACCGAGCCGCCTACTACCTGGCACGGATGCTGGCCGGGTCCGGGGACGTTGTCGGTGCCGAAACCGTTGTCTCGAAGACCATCGACGAGGGCAACCAGCTCGGCCTGATCCAACTCGCCCGAATCCGAGCCGAGTCCGGGGACCTTGCCGGCGCCGAAGACTCGCTCCGCAAAGCTGTCGCAGACGGCGCGACGGACGCGCTGACTGATCTGACGCGGGTCCTGGAGAAGTCTGGAGACCATGCCGGTGCCGAAGAGATCGCCCGGCAAGCGATCGACGCGGGGAACCGGCGCGCGCAGATCTCTCTGGCGCGGATGCGCGAAAGGGCCGGGGACCTGGTCGGCGCCGAAGAGCTTCTCCAGCGAATCGCCGGAGAAGGAGGGGTGGATGCGCTGATCGCTCTGGCGGAGATGTGGAGGAGGGCTGGAGACACGGCTCGGGCTGAGGCGACCCTTCGACCCGCCATCAACTCGGGCAGGTCAGCGGTGTTGCTTCCCTTGGCGCGCATCCATGAGGCATCCGGGGATGTCGCCAGTGCCGATGCCCTCCTCCGACAAGCCGCCGACGCAGGCAGACTGATGCCCCTCGTCCTTCAGCGTCGGTGGCCGCATGGGCTGGACCCCGATGGCACGCCGACGCTTGCTTGGTATGCGGGGTCAGGCGAGGGACGTGCCTGAGCTGGCGGGGGCCGCGGCCGAGGGCGGCGAGGCTGTCCAGCATGGCGCCGCCGTTGAGGATGCGAATGGGTTCTCCGGGGCCCCATCCTGGAGGCCGACGCCGGCGCGTTGCCACGCCGTCCGGGACGTAGGTCAGCTCCTGCTCTTCGCCACGTTGAGCCGATCTGACGCAGTGCACGAGTTCGATGCGGCGCTTGCCGAGATTCCCGAAGTCGTCGAGGCGCAGCGACTGTTCGGCGAACTGCGCCCCTATGAGACCGTTCTCATCCGCCTCGTACGCGGCCTGGGCTCGACTAACGGCCTCGGGGGAAATTGAGATCTGGGAGTGCCGGCCTGAGGTTCGGCTGATGGGTGATCAGCACGTGGTGTCGCGGACGAGCTCGGTGCTCGTCTGTCGGCGGGTGGCCCGCTGGCGGATCTGTCGGAGACGAGACCGGCGATCGCGAGGTGGGTCTCGGCGTAGGTGTCGCGCCGTCCGGTGAACCTGCGCAGGGGTGCCCACTGGCGGAGCTCGGCGTTGGTGTGCCCGACACAGATCCGGGCCGAGGACTGCCGACGCCTGGCCTCCTGCCAGGCGTACTTGTCGCCGTCGGGGCAGGCCGATGCTGCCGGGGTGATCACGAGCCGGCCGTGGGCGAGGCGGACGAAAGGCATGTGGGCGTGGCCGCAGACCACGGTGTCGCCGAGGGGGGGGGCTGAGGGAACCGCTTCGGCGCGATGGGCGAAGGACAGGTGAAAGCCCAAGTATTCGAGCATCGTCCCTTGGACGAGAGGAGCCCCGATGACCGTCGGACCAGGCGTCCGCATCGGCACCGCGCGTGCCGATGCGGAGAGCGACGCCTCAGTGATCGCGCGGTCCCGGGATGAGCCCGAGGCGTTCGCCGCGCTCTTCGACCGGCACGCCGACGCCGTGCACCGCTATGCGGCCCGCCGCCTCGGCGGCGAGGTCGCCGATGACCTCGTGGCGGAGACCTTCACCACCGCATTCCAGCAGCGGCATCGCTACGACCCGGCCCGCGGCGCGGGCGCCGACGCCCGGCCCTGGCTGTTTGGCATAGCGACCAACTTGGTCGGCCGGCATCGGCGGGCTGAGGCCCGCCGGTTCAAGGCCATGGCCCGGGTCCCGGCCCTCGCCGACCACGACGAGCCGCTGGCCGACCGGGCCGCGGACCGGGTGGTGGCGCGGGCCGTACGCCGCGAGTTGGCGGCGGCGCTGGCCGCACTGCCCGCTCGGCACCGGGACGTGCTGCTGCTGGTGGCCTGGGGGGATCTCAGCTACGAGGAGGCGGCCCAGGCCCTCAGTATCCCCGTGGGCACGGTCAGATCACGGCTGCATCGGGCTCGCAGCAAGCTGCGCGAAGCATTGGGCGGATCCAATCCGACGGCACTGCGAGAGGTATCCGACCATGCATGACGAACTCGAACTCTTGAGGGAGTGGGACGCGGACGCGGCCCCGCTCACCGGTCCGGCCCGGGACCGGGCCCGGCACCAGCTGCTCAACGCCATGGCCCACACGGACCAGCGCACCGGCACCGGCCCCAGTCGCCGCCATGCGCTACGCCTCGCGGCGGCCGCGGTGGTCGCCACGGCGGTTACGGGGACGGCGGTACTGATCGGCACGGACGGCTCCGACGAGGGCGGCGCACCGGGCACGAGCACCCCGCGGGTGGAGAACGCCGCCGCGACGGTGCTGAACGGGGCGGCGGAGTGGGAGCGCGAGCAGGAGAAGGAGCCGGTGGCGCCGCGCGACGACCAGTTCATCTACTCGAAGCGGATCATCAAGGAGACGGAGCAGAAGACCGGCAAGGTCAAGACCTACACCGACGAGATGTGGGACTCGGTGGACGTCTCCAAGCGCTCCTTGTCCATGGAACTGGGCCGCGAGATGTGGGAGGAGCCCGCGGGGAAGGGCGGCGGGGTGTGGCCACCCCGGAAGTGGAGCGAGCTGAAGAAGCTGCCCCAAGACCCGGAGAAGCTCATCTGGGCCATCATCTCCCTCGGCTCCCGCGGCGGGTCCGACGACCGGTCGATCAGCGATCTCGACAAGCTCGATCGGTTCGAGGCCTACTTCCTGCTCGGCGAGCTCCTGAAGAACCCGGTGCTGCCCCAGGGACTGCGCCCCGCGGCGTACGAGGCGCTGGCCCTTGTGCCCGGCGTCAAGACGATCCCGGGAGTGAAGGACTCCGCCGGGCGGGCCGGGGTGGGGATCGCCTCTACCGAGCGCGGGTCCTACAAAAGCAAGTACCTGATCTTCGACCCGGCGTCGTATGAATTCCTGGGCTTCCGCGACGAGCGGATCTCGGCTTCCGGGAAGAAGAAGTACATCCAGCTGTCGCACGTAGTGGACTGGGGGATCGTCGACCGGGTCAAGCAGCGCCCGTAGGCCGCTGTCCCGCGGCCGGGACCCGCAGGGCCGCCGGCACCGGCAGATGGTCGCCGGTGCCGGCGGCCCTGAGGGTGCCTCCGGGAGGTCAGTGGGGATGCCGCAGCCGAGGACCTCGCCGCCCGGCGTCGCGAACGCCACGTCGATACGGCGGTCCGGGGTTGATACGGCACGTCGCTGGCTGTCAGGGACAAAGAGCCCCAGCCCAGCACGGCAAAAGAACACGAGAGGTCCAGATAGCGGCCTGCTCGTGAGTCAGGAATTCCACCGGCACGCGGTGACCGTAGCCACGCCACGAGCCCGTTCAGCAGGCTTGCCCAAACTGTCCCACGACCGCCGGTCGCTGTGCCAGCCGACCAAGATCAATCTCACTGTTAGGCGCAGTACCGCTGCCACTCGCGACCGGACGAGCTGGCAGATGGCCGAGGTGCGGCCCTTTCTCGGCCTGGACGCCGAGTTCCCGCAGCGCGTCTTGAGAACGTGATCAAGGGCGCAGCCGTAGGCGCGGCGGGCATCGTTGCCGCGAAGGCCACGCCGAACGTCAAGAAGAGGTTCAACGACCTCAAGTCGAAGCTGAACCGCAAGTCGGAGGACACCGTCGAGGCAACCGCGCAATAAGTCAGCGGCGCGTTTCGCCTAGTGGTCCAGGACTCCTCCACACATGGATCGGCTAGACGGGCTCGTCGGCGAGGTACGGGGGAGCCGGGTCGTATTGGATGGCACGGCTTACAGTGCGGGCGTGGTCGCGTCCATGCAGGCGGCCGACGAGCCACAGCGCGCTGTCGATTCCGGCGGAGGCTCCCTGGCTGGTGAGGAGGTTTCCGTCGACGACATAGCGGGCGTCTCGCACGATCGTGACGTCGCCGCGTGCTTTGAGTTCGTCCTCGTGCCTCCAGTGTGTGGCGACGCGGCGCCCGCGTGCCGGACCCGCCGCGTGCAGCAGGAACGCGCCGGTGCACACGCCGTGCACCCAGTCGGCTCGTGTCGCGTTTTTGGCGATCCAGTCGGTGACTATGGGGTTGTGCACTTCGACCTCGCGCGCGCCCCGCCCGCCCGGTACCAACAGGACGTCCAGCGGGGGATGGGCGTCCAGGGTGTGGTCGGGAAGAACCCGCAGACCCTTGTCGCACCGCACGGGGCCAGGGCGCTCGGCGACGAGGAGTACGGTGTCGGCGCCGTCGCGCAGCAGGGCGGACTGGTTGAAGACTTCCCAGGGTCCTGCGATGTCCAGCTCATCGGCCTCGTCGAAGACGAGCAGCCCGTAGACGGTCATGCGATCTTCCTTACTCAGATGGCTTGTTGGATATCTGCGGTGAGTTCTTGGGCGGAGCGGAACCGGGCCCGGTAGCCGGACGGGGCGACACCGAGCCTGCGGTGGAAGGTGTGGAAGGTGCGGCGCAGGGTCTCGGCCTTGGCGAAGCCGTAGCGCGTTGGTTTCACTCCCCCCAGGGGCAGGACGCGGCGCCGAGTTCCAAGGCGGTGATGCCGTCGGCCCGTCGCTCACGCAGGAGTTCGCCTCCGAGCGAGTACCGGGGTGCCGCGGCGTCGGACCGGGCGGCCCGCTCCACGATCGCGTCCGTCAGCGACCGGACCATGGCGAGCCGTGGATAGGCGGCGTGAATCTCCTGCTCCCAGGCGGAGACGATCTCTGCGTTACGCCCGAAATCGATGCCTATGCCGCCGCGGGTCAGCCAGGCCAGCAGGCCGCGGCGCTCGGCGATGCCGGGAGAGGTATGCAGAGCGATCGCTTCCCAGACGCGGTCGACGTCCACCTCGGCGACACCGTGGTCCCGCAGTACCGCAGCCGCGAGATCCGCGCCCTCCACCTCGAATCGGGCCTCGCCGTGCGCGAGGGCGCCGGCGCCGAGATCGTGCATGACGGTCGCGGCGAAGAGCAGGTCACGGTCGTAGGCGGCATCGTCCAGACACCCCTCGTGTACGGCGAGGAGCTGCGCGAAGTAGAAGCTGCGCACGCTGTGGTTCGCGATCGAGGGACTCTCCGAGGTCCGCACGGCTGAAAGGACGGCATCAGCCAAGGGGCCGGTGGGGAGAGCGAGTGAGAACGTCATACCCGCACGCTACGAACCGGGTCGGCACACCAACAGTGGCCCGAGAGCCCATCGTCGCTAGGATCGTGCCATGTCGGCAGGGAACGTCCACCGCGTCGCAGTGCTGGTGGTTCCGGGGGTCCTCCCGCTCGACCTGGGCATTCCGGTCCAGGCGTTCGGGCCCGATCCCCACTACAACGTCACCGTCTGCTCCGCCGCGTCGGCCGGGCCGGTGCGCAGCGGCGGTTTCACGGTGACCCCGTCCTGCGGCCTGGAGGCACTGGAGGACGCCGAGACCGTAATCGTCCCGGGCTACGAAGACCCGGACGCACTGCTGCCCGCGGCAGCCCTGTCCGCGATCCGCTCCGCCCACGAGCGGGGAGCACGGCTGGTCTCGATCTGTACGGGCGCGTTTGCACTGGCCGCCGCAGGCGTGCTGGATGGCCGCCCCGCGACGACCCACTGGCAGGACACCGGGCGCCTGCAACGCCTGTATCCACGGATCGACGTTCTGCCGAACCGGCTCTACGTCGACGACGGCGACGTCCTCACTTCTGCCGGAGTGACCGCCGGCGTCGACCTGTGCCTGCACATCATCCGCAAGGACCACGGTGCCGCGGCCGCCAACGCTCGCGCGCGACGTCTCGTGGCCCCACCACGACGCGCCGGTGGTCAGGCGCAGTTCGTCGAGCGCTTCCGTCCGGCCGCGCAAGGTGACGACCTCGCGGCGATCAGGAGCTGGATGCTCGAGAACCTCGACCACCGTCAGACCCTCGACGCGCTGGCACACCGTGCGTCCATGTCCCGCCGCACGTTCATCCGACGCTTCCAGCAGGAAACAGGTACCTCGCCGATGGCCTGGCTCACCAGCGCCCGCATCGACTGGGCGCGCGAACTCCTGGAGACGACAGGTGTGCCTGTCGAACAGATCGGCCGGCTCACCGGACTCGGCAGCCCCGCCGCGCTCCGGGCAGCCTTCCACCGGCATGTCGGCACCTCACCCCAGGAGTACCGCACCCTCTTCCAGCACACACGAGCCGAGGGTCGAGCCGCCCGCCACTGACCCCGTCTGGACTCCTTGTTTCCTTCCATCAGCGTCAGGGCCTGGGACCAGGTCGGCGACGGCTTCGACGGCTCGCGCCTGGGCGGCGAGGCCGTCACCGAGGTCGGCGTACGTCAACGCGTGACCCGCTTGTACTTCACGGGGTCCCAGCGGCTCAGCGCGTCGCGGTGCTGCTGCTCGGTACCGATATGGTCGGACCGGCCGGTGAGCGTGCGCGCGGTGTGGCTGGCGACTGTGCCTGGGCCGGACCACTCACCTTTCGATCGGGGTCGGTGAACAGCTCGCCCGTGAATTTGTCACAGGCGTATCCGTCGCCTTCGACCTGGCGTCGAGCCTGGTCGTGCACGGACTTGGGCTTGGGGGGTACGGCGCGCAGCTTGGTGACGGTGCCCACTCCTCGTACGAAGGCGGGCAGCTCGGGCAGCAGGTGGTGATCAGGAACGCTGGGCGCTCGGCCGGGGTAAAGCGGGACCTCCTTTGGCATCGCCCTGGCGACTCAGGCCGCGGGTCTGCCCCAACAAGCGCCGGTGCTGCGGCTCGTCGAGCGTTCCTTCGTCCGGAAGACCGCCGTTCGGGCAGGCTGCCATCCGGGCCTCCGCCGCCCTCGAAGAGCCCTGGAGTGCTGGCTCGGACCCCGACCGGCTGCTTCCAGGGCCTGTCTGAAGTTGCGATCAGGCGGCGGGGGCTGGTTGACAGCTTCGCGCGAGGGGCCGGTTAGGGTCTGCGCATGTCTGCTGAGCCCGTTTCCGCCCCCGTTCTTACGTTGCGTCCCGCGACCCGCGCCGACCTGCCCGTGGTGCTCGCTCTGCTTGCCGATGAGGAGCGGGTGGTGGACCCGGCGGCTGTCACGGTCACGGAGGCGCACGAGTACGCCTTCGCGGCGATCGACGCGGACCCGCGCAACGAGATGCTGGTCCTGGTCGAGGGCACCGACGGGCAAGTTGGCGGGGCGGTTGTGGGCTGTCTGCAGGCGACGTACATCCCCGGGCTCGGCAAGGGAGGCGCCGAGCGGGCCCTGATCGAGGCCGTGCGGATTCGTGCGGACCGGCGAGGCGGCGGGATGGGCCGGATCTTGATGGAACGAGCGATCTCACGGGCACGCGCGCGTGGCTGCGGACTGGTCCAGCTGACGAGCAACAAGCAGCGCGAGCGTGCGCACCGCTTCTATGCCGGGCTCGGCTTCATCCGCAGCCACGACGGGTTCAAGCTCGGGCTCTAGTACTGCAGCGGTGCTTGCCGCGACTGCTGGCCAGATCGGTCGTTGGTGTGGTTATGGGTGGGGAACTTGCTGATGCCAGGTTGTGGGCGGGTGAACTGGACGCGTTGCACGAGCGGTTCGTGCACCGGTTCAGCCGGGCGGAGCCGCGTCAGTCGGCGCTGGCGTACATGCGAGGACTGATCGCTCCGCTGGAGCGGAAGAACGGCTGGACTGTGGCAGAGGAGGCCGGGCACGCCAGTCCCGATCGCATCCACCGTCTACTGAACCGGATCGAGTGGGATGCCGACGCGGTCCTGGACGACGTGCGCGGCTACATCGTCGAACAGCTCGGTGACCGGGACGCTGTCCTTATCGTCGACGACACCGGTTTCCTGAAGAAGGGAATCCGGTCGGCAGGGGTGCAACGGCAGTACTCCGGCACCGCCGGGCGGACGGAGAACTGCCAGATCGGTGTGTTCCTGGCCTACGCCACCGACCGCGGACGCACGCTGATCGACCGCCGTCTGTATCTGCCCACCTCCTGGACGGACGACCGGGAGCGATGCCGTCGGGCCGGCATCGAGGACGCCATCACCTTCGAGACGAAGGTGGCCATGGCCAAGGCGATGGTCCGACGGGCGATCGCCGACCGGATCCCGTTTGGGTGGGTGACCGCGGATGCCGCCTACGGCTTCAGCAAGGTCTGGCGCTTCGAGCTTGAGCAAGCCGATGTCTTCCACGTCATGGCCACCACCCGGCACGACACCGTCGTCACCCGCTGGTCCATCGAGCACCCCATCCACGAGATGTTTCCCAATCTGCCGCGGCAGAAGTGGAAACGCCGTTCCTGCGGCGCCGGGGCTCAGGGCCTGCGGTCCTTCGACTGGGCCCGCGTCGAGGTGTGGCCCTTTCGCCGCGAGGACCGTCGGCACTGGGTTCTGGCCCGCCGCAGCGTCAGCAGGCCCGACGAGATCTGCTACTACATCGCCTACTGCCCGGCCGACACCACGTTGGACGAGTTGATCCGCATCGCGGGCAGCCGATGGGCTGTTGAGGAATGCTTCCAGACGGCCAAGCAGGAGTGCGGCCTGGACGACTACCAGGTCCGCCGCTACTCGGGCTGGCACCGCCACATGACCCTGGCCATGGCCGCACACGCTTGTTTGACCGTCCTGCGAGCCCGCGAGTTCGACGCTGGCAAGGCAGAAACGGATCCTCCCACCTCATCCAACACTGCCTCGCGCTTTCGAAGGCACCGCGCTGGGGGGTCGTAGCGGTTGACGGCGCGGCCTTTGCGACCTGGCCTATCGGACAGGCCCTAACGCAGCCCGAGCTTCTTCTTGGAGCCCGGGCAGCCCGGAGCCGACCGTCGTGCAACTGGCGGAACTCACCGGCCTGACTGCTGGCGGACGGATGCCGGGGCATGGGAATTCGCTCCTCGGCCATGTCTACGCGGTGTACGGAACATCGCGGCGCGGCCATCGTGCGCCCCCTGACAGAGGGCCCGCGCGAGCTGGCGATGCCGCTCCGCGAACGCGCACAAGCCGAAGGAAGAGCCCACTGGCGACTGAGTTGGTCACGCTCCTGTGGGCAACGGCTGGACGAGGATGAGGCGACAGCCTGCCCGGAAGGTCGTCAAAAGGGGTGCACAGCACGCAACTTGATAGGACGTCGGCCTTCTCGCGCACTTGCCCATCCACGGCAGCTTCGGAAGGGCAGCGACGGCCTTGGCCGTTCTGGCAACGCCGCGTGGTTCAGAGGTCGTTGTACCGGGGCGGCGCGCCACGTCCGGGTGGTTGCGGCGGGAGCGCGGCGCGTCGGCGAGCCGATGGGGGTATGGCTTGGTCGGATGGCTGGCACTGGCCCAGAGGAAGGTGCCCTCGATGGTGTTGTCGAAGCCTCGCGTACTGCCCATCAAGCAAGCCGTCGTGAACCTGGGTCTGTCCGCCCAGGCTCAGTCGGCGTTCACCGCGTCCGGTCTCACGCTGGAGGCGATCGCTCCGGCGACGCTCACGAGTTTGCCGGATGGCCGTGCCTGCGTCCGTTCCACCCCCCAGGGCAGCATCAGCCTCGACCTCCGTGCTGGGTTCGTCACGATCGACGGGGGGTTCACCCTCACGAACGCGAACGGAACACGGCTGCGGTTCACCGAGCTGACCGCGCAAGCGGGAACCCCCATCACGATCGCGGCGAAGATCGACGATCAGCCGACGCCCGTGACCGTGCTGACCGCTCTCTACGCCGAGGTGCGCATCAAGCCCCAGTTGTTGCCACCCGGCATGGACGCCTCGGCGCCCCTGCGGATCACCGCCGACGCGGAATCGGCCCTGCACGACGCCTTCGGCGCCGGTGCGCTCGCGGCCGAGACCGTGCTGTTCGATGCGGACGGCCACGCAGACCTGGTCGGCTAGCGCTTTCGCCGGTCCGGAACCCAACGGCCGACGACGGCGGCCCTGTTCGTTCCCGAGGAGGCACCATGCTCCAGACCGAGAACCCCTTCGAACTCCCGCCCTTCTACTGCCCCCTGCCGAACGCGATGAGCCCCTTCGCGGACCGGGCCAAGCAGCCCATGCTGGACTGGCTTGATTCGACCGACCTCGAACGTGAACACCCCGGCTCCCGCGACATCGCGGTCAACACCAACATGCACCGGGAGTGGGGTTTCTGCGCCAGCGCCGCGGTCGACGAAGAGGTCTTCCGCCTCGTGACGAACTTCGGTGCCTGGTACTTCGTCATCGATGACGTGCACTTTTCCCCTGAGGCGGATATGCGGCACTCCGCGGAGGTGGTGGGTCAGGTCATGCGTGCCTTCAGCGCTCCCGGCTACCGACCGCCCGAGCGCGACGATGTCTGCGTGTCGGCTCTGCACGGGGTGCTCGAACAGCTACGGGCGAGCGTCCACCCCACCCTCTATGCCCGGTTCATCCACGACATGCGCCGCTTCTTTCTCGGCACGCTGCGCAAGCAGGCCGCTCGCCAGGCGGCCAGTCCCCTGACCGAAGATCACTATCTGGCGATCAGGGTTGATGATGTGGGCGCCTACACCACATGGCCGTGCCTCGAAATGTCCTCACGCGTGGTGGTCCCTGACGAGGAGATCTACGCCCCGGCTGCCCAGGCCTTCCTGGAGAGCGCCAATCTGGTCATCGCCCTCGACAACGACGTGTACTCCTACCGCAAGGAACTCGACGACCCCACCGAGGTCAACTTCGTCAAGGCGATCCGCCACAACCGCAAGCTCTCCCTGGAGGACGCCGTCGCCGAAACCGTCATCGTGCGCGACCGGATCTACCTGCTTTTCCTGCGCTTGTACGAGAAGCTCCGCGCCACCGCCAGCGCACCCATGCGCGGCTTGCTCGACCAAATCGCCTACACCCATCGCGGACATGTCGTGGAGGCCCTTTCGGGTATTCCCCGCTACCTGCACAACCTCGCCCCGGCGGACATCCCCTGGGCCTCCGAACCGGCCACCAATGACACCAGCCCGCTCCCTTACCCCAATATCGCCTGGTGGTGGAACCACGCCTAGTGCTGCGTTCCTCACAGGACGTACACATAGCGACGCCTGCGTGTGCGGGTCGAAGGCGTTGGGAGGCCCCAGATACAGGGCCCGGCACGGGCGTTGAGCTGGGCGGTCGCCAACTCGGTGGCCTGGCCTGGGCGACGTGGTGGGCTTCAGAAGGAACGGCCAGCCAGGGCGGTCTTGCGGAACAGCTGCCACCAGCCTTCTTGCAGGTTGAGCCAGCATGCGCCGACCGGAATGAACGCGTGGTGGATACGCGGGTGATGGGGAAGGGCCCACGTTTGTACGCCGGAATGCTTCCTGTGCGCCCCTGCACGCCGGATTTCTGTTTGTGCCCTGCGGTAAGGAGCCGATCAGAAGGTTGTTCCGCCGGGATGGACCGCCACGTCGGAAGGAGGCGGTTTCGAGGTGACACTCGCACCAGCGCACGCGCTCCCGTCCGCGCTGGACTGGGCCCGGACCGAGGTCGACGCCGTCCTGCACGACTTCCTGGCCGAAAAGGCGCACGCCGTGGCCTCGTTGGGGGTGCCCCAGGAGGCGGTCGAAGAACTGCGGGCACTCCTCCTCCCCGGAGGGAAGCGGATCCGGCCGTTGCTGTGTGTGCTGGGCTGGCAGGCGGTCGGCGGCCAGGGCGCGCCGCCGGTGGTGGTGCGGGTGGCCGCGTCGTTGGAAATGTTCCATGCCTTCGTGCTCATCCATGACGATGTCATGGACGACAGCACGTGGCGCCGCGGACGGCCCACCGTGCACTGCGCGCTCACCGCCCGGCACCGCGACAGGTCCAGGAACGCCCACAGCCTGGGGGCTCACCTCGCGGTGCTGGTCGGGGACCTGGCTCTGGCATGGACGGATGAGCTGCTGCACACCGCAGAGCTGACACCCCGCCAGCACGCGGCGGTGTGGCCGGTGCTGCACAGCATGCGCACCGAGGTGATGGCCGGGCAGTACCAGGATCTGCTCGCCGCGGCCCGGATCGACACCGAGGAAGCCGGGATCGAACAGGCGCTGCGTATCGCCCGCTACAAAACCGCGGGCTACACCACCCAGCGCCCCCTGCACGTGGGTGCCGCACTCGCCGGTGCCGACGAGGAGATCACAGCCGTCCTCAGCCGCTTCGCACTGCCGCTGGGCGAAGCCTTCCAGCTGCGCGACGACCTGCTGGGCGTCTTCGGCGACCCCCGGCAGACCGGCAAGTCCACCCTCGATGACCTCCGCGAGGGCAAGCACACCGTGCTGCTCGCCCTCGCCTTCCAGCGCGCAGACCCCGCCGAGTACGAAGTCCTGTGCCGCCTGGTCGGCGACCCCGCCCTGGACGAGGAGGGAGCCGAGCGGCTGCGCGGCATTCTCACCCGCACCGGCGCCCGCGCCGAGGCCGAGCGGCTGGTCCACGTCCGCCTCATACGGGCACGCACCGCGCTCGCCGACACCGGGCTGCCCCCGAAGGTGGCAGCAGCACTTGACTGCGTGGCCCGCTCCACCGCGTACCGCACTTCCTGATTGAACGCGCTCTCTTCGCTCCCGGGAGTCCTCCATGCCGCCGGTCCCGCCCGCGATCGACCTTCCGCCGTTCTACTGCCCCCTGCCGACCCCGGTGACCCCGTTCGCGGACCGGGCGGAGCAGTACGTGCTGGAGTGGCTGCACTCCTCCGGGCTGGCCGACGTGCCCGGCCTGTACACCGAGGCGGTCAACACCCGCATCCACCAGGCGACGGGCGTATGCGCCAACGACGCACTGGACGAGGACGTCTTCCGCGTCGTGGCCACCTTCGTCGCCTGGTACTTCCTGGTGGACGACGTGCACTTCGACCCCTGCCCCAAGGTGAGCGCAGGAGGCGGGCTCGCGGAATCAGTGGAGATGGCTGGCCGACTGATGCGAGCCGTCACTGCCCCCGGCTACCGCCCAGCCACAGCCGAGGATGTGTTCGTCACCTCGGTCCACGGGCTGGCCGAACAACTGCGCGCACGCTGCCACCCCCTCCACTACACCCGATTCACCAACGAACTCCGCCACTTCTTCAGCGGAGCACTTCGCATGCGCGCCGCCCGGCAGACAGGCCGGCTCCCCAGCGTGGACCAGTACCTGTCCATGCGGCTGGAGGACAGCGCGGCGATGCACATCTGGATCATGATCGAGATCTGCGGGCGGGAAGTGATCCCGGAAGAGGAAATCACCCGCCCCGTGGTCCAAGCCGCCCTGGAGAGCGCGGCGTTGGTCATGATCCTCGACAACGACCTGTACTCCTACCGGAAGGAGCTCATCGAACCGGACAAGATCAATCTCGTGAAGCTGCTCCGCGACACCCGTAGGATGCCACTCCAGGAAGCCGTCACCGAGACTGTCCGGATACGCGACCGCATGATGCTCTTCTTCATGCACCGGTACCGGGAGCTGCTGCCGACAGCGAGCACCCCCATGCGGCGCCTGCTGCACCAGATGGCCCACCTCCACCGCGGACACATCGAATGGGCCCTGATCAGCCCCCGCTACCAGCACCTCCCCGCCCCCGACGAGGTCTCCTGGCCGTCCGCTCCGTCCACCTCCGACGCGAGCCGTCTGCCCTACCCCAGCGTCTCCTGGTGGTGGGACCACGTCTGACCGGCTACGGAGCCGCCCGCAGCACACCGCCGCCTTCCCGTAAAGCGCGTCCCGTACGTCGGCGCATCGTCGCTCCCTGCGAGGTACTGATGCCACATACCGAGAACACCTTCGACCTCCCGTCCTTCTACTGTCCCCATCAGGTCGAGGCCAGCCCCTTCACCGAGGCAGCCGAGCAGTACGTGATGGAGTGGCTGGAGTCCGTCGGGCTGGGCGAGCTGCCAGGCCTGCGCGGCGAGGCACTCAAGATCCAGGCGCACCGGTTGACCGGCGTCGGCGCCAGCAGCGCCGTCGACGAGGAGGCCTTCCGCATCAGCTGCAGCTTCCTCGTCTGGCTCTTCCTCCTGGACGATGCACGCATCGAATCCCAGCAGGTGGGCGGGGCGGTGGAGGCCGCGGCGAAGGTGATGCGGGTCCTGACCGCCCCCGACTACCAGCTGTCCGAGGACGAGGACCCCTTCATCACCGGCGCGTACCGACTGGCCGAGCAACTGCGCGCCCGCTGCCACCCCACCCTCTACCAGCGGTTCCTCTACGGCATGCGCTGCTATTTCGAAGGTGCGTTACGCATGCGCGCCGCCCGCGACAGCAACATTCCGCCCAGCGAGGACCAATACCTTTCCATGCGCCTCGGAGACGGCGCCGGACTCGCCTGCTGGGCACTGCTCGAGTTGTGCGCAGGGGAACTGATCCCTGATGAGGAGATCCTTGCCCCTGCGGTTCAGGCCGCCCTGGAAAGCGCCGACTTGCTCCTGGCCCTCGACAACGACCTCTATTCCTACCGCAAGGAGCTCGGTGACCCGGCCCACGCCAACCTCGTCAAGGTAATCCGCGACAACCGCGGAATCTCCCTGGGGGAAGCTCTCGCCGAGGCCGTCGCGGTCCGCGACCGCACGCTGCTGCTCTTCCTGCGCCTGAACGAAAAGCTTTGGCCCACGGCCGGAAGCGGCCTGCGGCAGGTACTCCTGCAGCTCGTCCGCGTCCCCCGCGGTCACATCACGTGGGGTCTGAACTCGCCCCGCTACCAGCATCCTGCCGGCGAAGAAGTCCGCTGGGCCTCCCTGCCCTCTATCACCGACGCCAACCCTCTGCCCTACCCCAGTATTTCCTGGTGGTGGAACCACACCTGAGCGCTCGACTTCGAGGCCCCGAAACACGGCGGCAAGGAACACCAGGCACAGCCGGACACCAGCACGTAGACGATCGCGGCGAACACCGGTTCATGGTCGATACTCGCTATGCCGGGCCGTCGAATGGCTCGCTAGAGGTCGCCCCGCCCCTCTCCCGCGCTGTCCTCCTCGTCGGCCCCGGCCTCGCCGCGGCCCGGACGGGTCGGGGATCACGTGCCAGACAGGGCGGAAGGAGTACACGCTCTCGGCTCCGGCTTCCCGGGCGAGCCGGGCGAAGCGCTCGCGGCTTACGGCTCGCCCTCGTTCGTTCGCGACGAGCGGCCCCTCTGTGCGGTCGCCGTTGGCGTCGCGCACGAGATCCGCAGTCTGCTCGCTGATCGGGATGGTTCGCTCGTCCGACTCCAGCTTGGGATGATTCCGGTTGACCTCGCCCTTGTTGAGGTCGACGTCACGCACGTCCAGAGACAGGACGTCCCCCACTTGCAGCCCACCTTCCTACATCAGCTGCCAAGCCGCGCGGTGGGCAGCGGGGATGGAGTCATCGGCCATGAGGTGCTGGACGTCCTCGGCGGACATGGCGGGCGCTCTGAGGTCTGAGCGACTACTGCGTCCGGGACGGCTGCCTCTGGCCGCGTCGGCCTCAACCTGCTCGTACAACATGGCTCCGGTCTCCGTGTCGCGGTCGGCGGGTGCGAGGGGGGCGAGAACGGTCGTGGCAGATATCCCCGATGAGCTGATCAAGCTGCGGCCGTAGCCCCCTACTCAGCCGGGTCCTCATCGCCGTGCCGCACAAGCTTCTTCACGACCTGCTCCACCTCGTGCCGCGACATGGTCACGTCGTCGCGCGCGGCGTACGCGGTGACCGCAGCCTGGAACCTCTCGGCGGCCGAGCCGCCAAGCACATCATGCCGACCATTTGTTTCGCCGCCCGGACGAGCGCGCCGAGCGCGCCACCGGGCGATGGCCGACGCCTTAGATGCCGTAGGAAATTGAGAACAAAGCGCGGCTTACGAGGTCGATCTTCTCGTTGGGGTACGGAAGAGGGGCGTCGCCGAGGTGGGTTGCATCGCCGAGTTCATCAAAAAGCCCGTCTCGCTCGGACAGGAGGCGGTCCAATTGCGCCGGAGCATCAGCTCCGCCGCATTGGTTGAGGGGGCTGCCGACTGGCAGTTTGGCAAGGTTGCCAGTGACCGATCCAGGACCGACCGTGGTGGCTCCGTCGGCACGTGCTCCGGTGTGGTGGTTGGCGCAACTGGTGCCGAACGCGGGTGACAGGAAGTCCCCGATACCGCCCGCTGACGCGGGTGTGGCTGTGCCCAACGCCGTTCCTGCCGCTACTGCCGTAAGGCCCAGTGCTCTGACTGCGATGCGAGTGGTCATGACCGGCGAACGATGACCGGTCATGTCAGGTCACTAGGCTCGGTGAAGACGCCGCCCGGCGGCTCCTTCTGCAGTTCACCCCATCTCCGGTGCCCCGGCCGCGTGCTGATGGGCGCGGCACACCGTGGAATCGACGCTCGGGTCCCGCGTGATCGCACCCTTCGCAGCGGCGAGGCGCTGGAGCCGAGTGAGGACCCGATGTCAGGTGCCGTCCCGCTGTCATCGGCGGAACGGGTCGTAGATCCGGCCCCACGGCCCGTACTCGACGGGTACGTCCCTCCACGGAACCCCCGTCCGAACCCGGAACCGTATGCCGTCGATCAGCTGCCGCCGAGGCCAGAAGGGCGGCCGTCCCGCCTTCGTCCCTTCGAGTCCCACCCGCCCCACCAAAGGCCCCAAGCAGAAACGTTCTGACCTGCGAAAACGCGGTTGGGTAGGGGTTCTGCGTGAGGCATTTGCCTCGCGTCGGTGAGGCAAATGCGCGCCTGTGTGCCCAGCCGGGCCCCCGAGCCCCTTGCCGCCTGGGGCCCTAGGGCCTGTATCGAAAGTGTCTGGTTGTGACTCTGTGGCCTGTGTTTCTATGCCGGAGTGAACATCGAGAGCTCCGGGGTGCCGGATGAGAGGCCGAGCCGCTGGGTCCGGCAGAGGGCTGATGGCGATGTTGAGGAGTGCGTGCGGGTCCTCGCGGAGGTCCATGCGCGCGACGGCTATCCGGTGAACTGGCCGGATCAGCCCGGCGAGTGGCTGTCATGCGGTCCCCTGCTGGGCTCCTGGGTTGCCGAACTCGAAGGCCGCCTGATCGGGCATGTCAGTTTGTCGCAAGGCGGCGAAGGCGATCTGGCCCCGAAGTTGTGGAGCGAGCGGACTGGGGCGACGCGGGGTATGACCGCCGTGGTCAGCAGGCTGTTCGTTGCTCCGCAGGCGAGGGGACATCGGATCGGTGCACTGCTGATCGGTCAGGCAGTGGAGGAAGCGCGGCGTCGTGGCCTGCATCCGGTGCTCGACGTCGTCGCATCTGATGCCGCGGCGGCAGCCCTGTATGAGCGGCTGGGCTGGGAGCTGATGGCCACAGTCGAGCAGCAGTGGAGTCCGCACCAGACGGTGGCCATCCGCTGTTACGCAGCGCCATAGTGACGTGGTCAGTCATAGCCACTCGTTGATGGCCGCGACGAGGACGGTCGCCTTGTAGCGGACCGCGAGCTTGTCGTACCGGGTGGCCACGGCCCGGTGCCCTTTGAGGCGATTGATGCCGTACTCGACTGCGTGCCGAGCTTTGTAGTCCTGTGGGTCGAACTTCGGTGGCCGGCCGCCGTGCGAACGGCGTTTCTTGCGGTTGCGGGCCTGGTCGGCCTTGTCCGGGATGGTGCAGCGGATCCCGCGTCGCCGCAGGTGAGCGCGGTTCTTCCGGGAGGCGTACGCCTTGTCGGCCCGCACGCGATCGGGCCGGGTGCGCGGCCTGCCGGTCCAAGACGCGGGACACGGATCGTGTTCAGGACGGGCTCGAACTGCGGGGAATCGCCCCGCTGCCCGGCCGTGATCACGATGGACGTGGGCTTCTGGCCCTGTTCGACGGCCAGGTGCAACTTGGTGGTCAGGCCGCCGCGCCCTGCTCTTGGCCCCCACTTGATTGCTCGATTAACGATCGGGATATTTGGGTGCCTCCCGAGGTCTGAGCGTCGTGGAAGGCGCGGGCTGACCGGTACCGCGGCGTAGCCAACGGGCTGGGTGATCGAGAATCGCGGCGCGCGGATGCCGGGGTGCGCGATTAGCGTGGCGTCATGGCATACGACGACGTACTCGCGGCGCGGATCAAGGAACGCCTTGAGCCCGAGGGAGTGACCGCGAAGAAGATGTTCGGCGGGATCACGTTCCTTCTGCAGGGCAACGCGCTGGCCAATCTGTACGACGAGGGCCTGATGGTGCGGGTTGGGCCGGACGGGATGGACGAGGCCCTGGCCCGGCCTGGCACCAAGCAGCTCGTGTTCCGCGGTACGGAGCAGAACGGCTGGGTGGTCATCGCGGAGGACACCCTCGACGATGACGTCCTGGACGACTGGCTGAAGTGGGGCATGGAGGTCACCGCGGAGCTCCCGCCCAAGAAGAAGTAGCCCTGCCTGACCGCCTGCGGCGCCGGGGCCAGTGCTCACTGGTCCCCGGCGCCGTTCTTGTTGAAGTCGTTGCCGTGGTTCTCGTCCTGCTTGATGAGGGCATGGGCGGCGCGGAGTATCCGGTTGCCCAACTGCTCCAGGTGCGGGGCGAGTTCAGGGGTGCCGTGGATGGTGTGGTCGGGGCCGAGGTCGATGGTGAGGAGTTGTTCGGCGATGTGGTGGGGGTTGTCGGCGGCCAGGTCGAGGGTGCTGGTGTGGTCGTCGACGGGGTGGACGCGGCCGGGCAGGGACCAGGTGCGGGCCCGCACGGTGGCGGCGTCGGCGGGGACGGTGGCGTGGAAGGTGTAGCGGGCGGGGGCGGCGGCCAGGCGTGCGGCGACGTACGCGGCCGCGTTGGGAGCGGGCAGTTCGCGGGAGGTGACGCGGTGGCCGGTGGGGGTGGGATCGGAGAGCCGGTCGACGCGGAACAGGCGCCATTCGTCGTGGTCGGTGTCGTAGGCGACGAGGTACCAGACCGGGTCGGCGGCGACCAGGGCGTGCGGCTCGGCGCGGCGCGGCCCCGTCTCGCCTGCGCTGGTGCGGTAGGTGAAGGTGACGAGTTCGTGGTCGCGGCAGGCGGCGGCCAGGGTGGCCAGGGCGGAGGGGTCGGCGGTGGGGCCGGTGCTCCAGGGCACCGGGAGCGGTGAGGTGGCGGCCTGGATGGTGGCGACCTGGTGGCGCAGCCGGATGGGCAGCACCTGCTCCAGCTTGGCCAGGGCGCGCACGGCGGTCTCCTCGATCCCGGCGACGCCACCGGCGGCGGTGCGCAGGGCGACCGCGACGGCCACGGCCTCGTCGTCGTTCAGGAGCAGCGGCGGCAGATCGGCGCCGGCGGCCAGCCGGTAGCCGCCCGCGGTGCCGGTGGTGCCCTGGACCGGGTAGCCGAGCGCGCGCAGCCGGTCGATGTCGCGGCGGATGGTGCGCAGGGTGACGCCGAGGCGGTCGGCGAGTTCGTTGCCGGTCCAGGTGCGGCGCGTCTGGAGCAGGGAGAGCAGGCGCAGCATGCGGGCGGGCAGGTCCTGGGTCATGTGTTCCAGGCTGCCAGGCATTAGTGACGTGAGGTGTCCTAAAGGGGCTCTACCGTCGGAAACGTCCAAGCGTCGGGGAGCCGTCTCGGCGGGCGGCAGCAGCCTCTCCCACCGGGGGAAGACGGCGGCCGGGCCGCCGGGGCCCGTGGCTCCGCACCGACGAAGAATTCACGTCCGCACCGCGCGTGCGGCCGGACGTGCCTCACACAGCGGGAGAAATCATGATCACCGGAGTGAACACGGCCGTCGTCTGGGTCCTTGACCAGGACGCGGCCAAGAACTTCTTCACCGAGAAGCTCGGCCTTCAGGCACGCATGGACGTGCCGTTCGGCGAGGGCCTGCGCTGGGTCACCGTGGGCCCCGAGAACCAGCCGGAGCTGCAGCTCTCCCTGATGGTTCCGGGAGCACCGGTGCAGGACGCGGAGTCCGCCGGGCAGCTCACGTCGCTGCTGGCCAAGGGCGCCCTCGTCGGCTGCACGTTCACCGTCGACGACTGCCGGACGGCCGTCAAGGAACTGTCGGCGCGGGGAGTGGCCTTCCTCCAGGAGCCGCAGCCGAAGCCGTGGGGCATCTCCGCGACCTTCCGCGACGACTCCGGCACCGTGCACGAACTGCTGCAGCCGAACCACTAGCGCGACGCGCAGAGCAGGCCCCAGTGGCACGCAGCTCACCTCGGTGGCGACCGGGAGGGCCGGCAACGTCCTCACGGTCACCCGACCCGGCGGCGGTCGGCGTTGGCTTGCTCGTCAGGGACGGGGCCACAGGGAGCAGGTCTGGGGAACTGCCCGAGCACCCATGGGTAAGTGGGCCCCAACAGCGTCGGTCTCGTGCGCGATGGGCTGCCGTGAGGAATGTTGGTGATGTAGCTTGGTTATGTACATCACGGACTCGCGGTGAGGGGTGGCTGGTATGTCTGTTACCCAGATCGATCTCGATGATGAGGCGCTGGCCGAGGCGATGCGGCTGATGGGTGTCACGACGAAGAAGGAGACCGTCAACGCGGCTCTGCGGGACTATGTGGCGCGTATCAAGCGGCTGGAGGCTGCCGAGAAGCTGGCCGCGCGGGGTGAGCGGGGCGAGTTCGAGGCTGCGGCTGCTGCTCATGGCGCCGCTAAGCGTGCCCGGCGGGCAGCCTTCGAGTGATCACGTACCTTCTCGACACGTCAGCTCTGTGGCATCTGTTCCGTACGCCGGGGGCGTTGCGGCCCTGGGAAGGGCACATCGCCGCCGGCGTGTTCCATATCTGTGAGCCCACGAGGGTGGAGTTCCTCTACTCGGCGACCAGTCCGGCCCACCGCGATGAGCTGGCCGAAGAGCTGGATGCTCTCTGTCAGTTCTCGCCGGTGCCCAAGAACGCGTGGCGCTGGGTCGATACCGCGCAATACAAGCTCACCCAGCAAGGGCAGCACCGCGCCGCCGGAGCCATCGATCTCCTGGTGTGTGCGACAGCGGTCCATCACGGCCACACGGTGCTCCACGTGGACAACGACTTCGCCACGGTGGCGGCGGTCCTCAAGGAAGTGCAGCAACGAGACGCACGCGCCTGACCGGTGTAAAAACGGATCCCTGCCTGCTGCTCCATCGTCCAGCCGAACAGCGCGATGTCCACGGAGTGCTGCGCGTCCGCGGCTTGCTTGGCCTGTGCCTTGTTGTCCTTGTCCTTGAGATGGTCGGTGAGGGACTTCACGTCACCGCCGGGTGAGCTGCCTGCCACTGCCAGCTCAGCGAGTGCGTCCAGCTGTCGGCTGCTCAGGAACATCAGGTACGAGGACTCGGAGGAGCTGGACGAATCCTCGCCTTCCTTCGACCTGCGCACCGTGGAACCGATCTTGGAGCCTGTGGCCGTCTGGGGGCCCCTGCCCGCTCGCGAGCATCGAGTTGTGGCCAGGGGGCTCGGCCTTGTGTGGGTGCCAAGTCCCCTTATTCATCGGGCGAATTGGAGCGTACTCTTATGGTGCTCGTCGTGTCCTGGTTTCCCTTAGATGATCTATTTAGTAAAGCGCGCTTCCCAGTTCCGAGATTGGGAAGCTCTGCTGCGGACGTTGATTAGCTCCCAGCCGCTCCGTCGGTCCGTGCGACCTCATGAGCGTCCGCGAGACGCGGTAGGCGCCGCAGTGACTTCTCAGACATCTGGGCGAACCGCAGACCGCTTGCCGTGGGACGCGGCGGAGTACTCTGGCCTCGCCGGCAGAGTTGGGGTTGAACGCGGAAAGCGGAGTACGCCTGACGCGAGCCCGGCAGTTGCCTTTGGTGAAGGGCTCTTCGTAGCCCCGCATCCGCGGGGACCACGCATCGTTCGGGGGCGAACGGCCCCCCGGCGAGGGACCACCCCCGCAGGCGCAGGGACCACGGCATCAAGGGTGCGGGCGGTGCGGTCATGTAAACACCACCCCCCCGCAGGCGCGGGGACACGTGTACGGCTGCCGAGCGAGCTGCACGAGTTCGGGACCACCCCCGCAGGCGCGGGGACCACAGGCCGCGACCTGCGGCTTCAGACGGCTGTCAGCAGGTTCCTCCATACTTCGCTAGATACCGACATTCCGCCTCAATATTCATGAATGCCATTAAGTGCCCTGGCGGCACTCCGTAGTTGTACCCGCCGGACCCCAAGCCGTCGGCGTAACTCTATGTCTGCTGCCGATGCGGTCTCATGGCGAAGCCGTACCGGAGGCGCAGCTAATGAGGGCGCGTAAGTGCCTGCCCCTATTCGGGAGTCTTGGCCGTGCCAAGTCGGAGCCCTGCGTCTCGAACGGGCCTCGGTAGCCGGTGAGGCAATTGCCTCACCGCGCCGGATCGAGCGGGACTGACGAGGATCCGGCGTGATCGAATCGGGTAGAGATGTCCGGTTCCCCAGTAAAACTGCAGGTGAGATGGGTCACCCGTTTAGGTTCGAGTCCCACCCGCCCCACCACCCGGCGCAGGTGCAGAAACGATCTGACCTGGCCTTCTCCGACCCCGGACCGACCTTGTCGGCCGGGGTCGCGCACTGCCGGGACCGGCCGTCAGTCCGGCGTGCCGCCGGGACCGCCTCCTTGGTGTGAAAGTGCGGGGCGCACGTCCCGCGCCCCTGGCTCCGGGGCCCGCTCCGCCCCGAAGTCGTCTGCCCGTGTGCGATCTGGAGGGCCAGACCCGCGAGCAGCGGCAGCCCGACGATGACCGGGTGCGTGAGGGCGGCCTTCCAGAACCGGGGCGGGCGCGCCCTCCGGCTCACGTGACCGCCCCGGGGAGGTCCCCCGGCTCGCAGTCCGCGGCGTGCGCGCACGGCTGCCCTCTGCCCACCGCGCTGCCCCTCCAGGCCGGCGGTCGGCGACGTCACGGTTCGAAGGGTTCTTGCCTCGTACGGTGGTCACCCCTGGAGGTACCCCTCCAGCAAGTCCGCCAGCTCCTTCGGTCTGCTGAGCGCGACGCAGTGGCCGCCGCCGATCTCGTCGGGCACGATGCCCAGGCGCGCTCGTGCCAGGCCGCGGAAGAACTCGGGCGGGAAGAAGCGGTCGTCCTTGCACACGATGAACTTCGTGGGCGTGTCCGGCCAGGCTGTCAGCGGCCAGGGCTCGCTGCCGGCCCGGGAGGACTCCTCCCGCTCCCTGCGCATGGACTCCTCGGCCAGATTGCGCGGGACATCGTGGTAGAAGCTCTCGAAGGGGTCCTCGATGGCGGACAGGCCCGCGGCGTCCCTGGCCTGGTTGCAGCCGGTCGTCTCCCACCAGTCGTCCGGCCGCTCGCCCGCGGCGGGGATCATTCCGGCCAGCAGAACCAGTACGCCGACCGGGAGTCGGTCGGCCACCAGCGGCGCGGTGAAAGCACCGTAGGAGTGGCCGACGACCACGAGATTCCGCCGCTCGCCGACGGCCTCGACGACAGCATCGGCGTAATCGCTGAGCCCCGCGGAAGGCCGGTCCGACGGCAGGTCCGGGGCAACGGTCTCATGCCCTCGCGAGCGCAGCTCGGCTTCGAGGAGATGCCAGGCCCAGCTGCTGTCGCCGCCGCCGTGGATGAGCGCGAAGGTCGTCATTCCCCATGTATACCTTGGGAGTTGACCACCCCACCCGACGTTCGTGCGGCCGCCGGTGCCCCAACCACCTCGCGCAGTCCCGGACGCCGTGGTCGGCAACTGCCGGTGCCCGCGTCACGAGTCGTCGCGGACGGGCAGGTGAAGTGTCCGAGCCAGGCCCTGAATGCTCTCGTCCACACGTTGCAGGTGCCGCAGGGCCCGTCGCGTCGCGTTGATGTCCTCGGCAGGCTCCCCACTCTCGCTCGCTCCGAGCTGGGTGGGAATCCCTGGACCGCGCACGAGCGTGGTGCCGTCCTCGCCTCGGACGGCCACATGGCTGATCAGGGTCGCGAGGTTGCGGTCGATCCGGCAGGCCTCGTTCACGAGGCGCGGATCGGCGCCGATGTGGGGGCCGGCCGGCACCAGTTCGGCGGTGGCGGCCAGGCTGCGGGTGTGGAAGGCCGCCGTTTCCAGCAGCCCCAGCACGGAGAGCGCGGTGCGCCGCCGGGACCGCAACGGGCTGATCGGAGTGATCAGCGGCTGCACCGACAGGCGCAGGCTGTCCAGGGCCGAATCCAGCGCGCGGGCCGGATCAAGCAGGTCTCCTACGGATTCGCCGCCCAACTGGGCCAGCGATTGGGAGAGCGCCGCGCGCAGCCGCTCCAGCACGTCGCGCAGCAACTGGTTCGTGCGTTCCCGGGTACGCACCGGCAGCACGAGCAGAGCGGCGGTCAGCCCGCACGCGATCCCCAGCGCGGTCTCCTCGATCCGCACCACCAGGACGCCCGGCGTGAGGGTGTGGAGCAGCGTGTACAGCATGCCGATCATCGTGGTGACGAAGAAGGACATCAGCGTGTAGGACACCGCGACCGTGTAGTACATCCCGAACACGCTGAGGCCCGCCAAGGCGAAGGCCGGCCAGGGGGTGTCGCCTATCAGAGCGGCGAGGGCGAGCCCGGCGACGACACCCGTCACCGTGCCGATCAGGCGCCGGTATCCCCTTACCAGGATCTCGCCGGTGGAGGAGGTGCTGATGAACACCACCCAGCACGTGAACACTGCCCAGTACCAGCGTTCCGGCGACAGCAGTTCACCGCCGACGACGGCCAGCGCCGATCCGGTCGCGACCTGGAGCGCGGTCCTCGTGGTGGGGCGGACGCGGGGACCCAGCTGCTTCGGTATGGGGTCCTTCGCCAGGCCGGAGTCCTCCGCCTTGAGCTCCTCACGCGACCGTGCCGCCTCGGGGGTGTCCTGGACCGCTGGGGTCTGCCCGTCGACGGCCAGGCGCAGGCCGGACAGGGCGCGGGCCAAGTCCCCGGCAGAGCGGAAGATGTCCTGCATCGCCGGGGAGGCGTGGGATGCGTCGGACTCGTCGGGCAGATGCTCGCAACTGCGGTGGCCGAGCAGCCGATTGCGTACCTCGGCGGGATCGGCGCCCGCCGGCCGCAGCGAACCCGGACCGATCGCCACGCGCAGTGCGCGCAGTTCCGAGATCAGCACGGGCAGCGTCGCCGCGTCGCGGGCGTCGATGGCGGATCCGGCGGGGCGGACCTTCGTCAGGTGGCGGGTCAGGGTGTCGACGTCGGCGCCGGGCCACAGGACCCGCAGCACGAGGATGGCCAGCCGCTCCACGGCCGTCTCCGCTTCCGCCACGCGGCGCTGGACAGCGGTGGCGGTGCGCTCGTCGGGCGTGCCGGTTTCCAGCCGGGTCTGGATCATCAACGCGCCCGTGTGCAGGCGGGCCGTGGACCGGCGCAGGTCGCCGACCGCCCGCTCGGTGCGCCGCGCCTCCGGTCCGCCTTCGGCCACATCGATCAGTGCGTCGAGCACCCTCACCAGCCGCAGCTGGAAGGCCCGTTGCAATCGTGCGAGCATCCGCCCGGGCGGCGAGCGCAGGACGGCGAACCGGACCAGCGCCGAGCTGCCGAAGGCCACCAGCACGGCCAGGCCCAGCTGCGGCAACTGCTCCACGCGGGTCTCGACGAACTGGGTCACGAAGAAGAGCTGGAAGGCGAAGACGCCCAGCGTGGTCGCGCGTGGGCCCAGCCGCCGGATGTAGATCGCGGCGAAGATCAGCAGCACGAACACCACGTCCGCTACAACCCGGTACGGTGCCAGCGCGCTGCCGACCACCATGACCGCCAGGGCGACCGGCACCCCCATCGCGAGGGTCAACGCCTGGTCCCACGGCCGGGGTTCGGTGACCGCGGCCGTGCTGACCATCGCCGTGAGGGCACCCGTCACCAGGATCGGCACCGGGGCATCCAGCGCCGCGATGACGCCGAGCGTCAGCAGAACCGCGCAGACCGTGCTGAGCGCGGACAGCATCCGGATCAGTCCGGGATCGGACGCCAAGAACCGATCGTAGGCGTCCGCCAGCCGTGTTCGTGCCCGCTGCATGCCCCCGCTGCTTTCCTGGCCGGATCGGTGGTGAATGTGTTATGCCGCCGGCTCGTCGAGTGAGGCCAGGAAGTCGTCGACGCCGGTCACGCTGTGGGAGACCATGGTCAGGCCGCGCATCATCGCCTGGTACGTGACCAGGCCACCGGGAGCGGCTGTCGCGTCGGTGAATGCCGTGACGTGGTAGCCGCGTTCCATCGCGGTGCGGGCCGTCGACTCCACGGCCATGATCCCGGAGACCCCGGCTATCGCCAGGTAGTCGACGTTGCGCTGCCGCAGCTGGAATTCGAGATCGGTGTGGTGGAGAACGTCGAGGCCCTTGTGAGGGGCGAGGATCACGTCGCCCGGCCGGGGAGCGAGCTCCTCGTGGAACTCGGTGTTCCAGGTGCCGGACGCGAACATGCGGTTGTCGAACATCTGCCGATGGACCCCGGAGACGTGCCTCCACGTCGAGTAGTCCTCATCGGTGAAGGCGGTCGTCGAGTAAAAGACGGGAACGTCCTTGTGCCGCCGCACACCGGCGATGAGCTTCTTCAGGCTGTCGATCGTGCCCAGTCGTTCGTATTCCGGCGCGTAGATGGGATAGGCCTTGCCGTCCTTCGAGAAGTTCTCGTTGACGAGGTCGACGAGCAGCAGTCCCACTCGACCGCGTTCGTAGTCGCTTGCCATGGCTGTCCTCCGGCGTAGAAGTCGTCAGCGGCGGACCCGCCGCTCCGGCGAGTCAATCGTTACAGTCATTGACTGTAACGTAATTGGATCCCGTGCACGACCCCCCCGTGCACGACCCCCCCGTGCACGAACTCCCCGCGCCGGGGTTCGGCGGTGCTGTCTCAGTGGGTGTGGTCCAGCGAGGGGGTGTCGGGGCAGGACAGGAGCTGGTCCATGCGTCGGTGGCTGTCCTCGTCGACGGGGGTCCACACGGTGACGATGGTTTCGGCTGCGGCGGGCAGCTCCATGCGCGTCAGGGACAGCGACAGCTCACCGACTGCGGCGTGGTGGTAGGTCATGACCTGGGTCGGTGGTGCGGCGACGTCCTGGGTGGCCCACAGCCGTGTGAATTCCGGGCTGGCGGTGGCCAGTGCGCGGATCAGGCCGGTCCATGCCGGGTCGTCGAGGTGGTGGGCGAAGTCGGCGCGGAACGAGGCGACCATGTGGGGCAGGCCGATGTCGCGGTTGACGAATTGGCGGCAGCATTCGGGGGTGGTGAACATTTCCCACAAGACGTTGCGGGAGCTCTCGGGTGCGGTGAGCCGTGGCCACAGCGCGGCGGCCGCCGTGTTCCAACCCAGCAGGTCCCAGCGGGTGTTGATGGCCGCGGCGGGGAAGCCGGTGATGGCGTCGAGGATCGCCTGCAGGGTGGGGGTGATCGGGTCGGCGGTGGTGGCCACCGCGGGGATCGGCACCTCGGCCAGGCGGTAGAGGTGGGCGCGTTCGGCGGGGTCCAGGCGCAGGGTGGTGGCGATGGCGTCGAGGATCTGCGGGCCGACGTTGATGGGGCGTCCCTGTTCGAGCCACGTGTACCAGGTGATGGAAACTCCGGCCAGGTGGGCGACCTCTTCGCGGCGCAGTCCCGGGGTCCGGCGGCGCAGTCCTGGTGCTATGCCCGCGGCTGCGGGGGTGAGGCGGTCGCGACGGCTGCGCAGGAACGAGGCGAGTTCGGTGCGGCGGGGGGACGGGGCGGAGGTCACGCACCCATCATCAGCCACGCCCGCACCGGCTGCCAGGTGCTGCCGGCAACAGCGTCAGCGCTGTCTTGGTAACGGTGTCGCGGCGGCCGCAGGCTGACTCGGCAACACCCGATCCGACAAGTGCCTGGAGTCTGCGCTGTGCGTGCCGCGCCGTTCACGATGCGTTTTTCCGTCCGCAGTTACGAGCCCGACACCAGTTACGAGCCCGACACCCATCAACACGTGCTGACCCGACTGGACGGCACCCTCGTCGGCCCCCGGGTCCGCGGAGAGTGACATGAAATACCGTCTGGGACTGATCGACCACGGCTTCGTGCCGCGCAAGCTCACGGTCAGCTATGTGGCCATCTGTGCCGGTGCCGTCGATATCGCGGGGCTGCGCACCGCGTTCGGGCTGCTGTGCGACAAGTATCCGATGCTGCGCGGCACGCTGGAGGCGACCGGCGGGCAGTGCTGGTTGCACATTCCCGACGACGGCGCCGGCGCCGCGGCCACCGAGATCGTCGAGGGCACGATCTCCGACTGGCTCGAGGGCGGCCTCACGGTCCTGGATCCCGCGCGCGGCCTGGCGAAACTTACCGTCGTGGCCGAGGGCGAGCAGACCGCGGTCGCACTGCAGGTGTGTCACGCGATCAACGACGCCACGCTGGGATCGGCGCTGCTCGAGTACTTCTGGCGGACGGCCGCCGCCCTGGCCGGGAGCGCGACGTTCCCCGATCCGGCCCCGGTCCACCCGCGCAGCCTCGAACAGGCCTGTCACGCCCGCTCCATGGCCCTGCCCGACCGCTCCATGCCCCTGCCCGACCACGCCGTGGCGGCCGCGGGCCCGGTGCACAGCACCCCCGCGGCCGACACCGGTGGCGGCGCGGATTTCACTCCCGGACCAGCGCGGCGGATCACCCTGTCGCAAGGTGACACGGCCGCCCTGCTCGCTCACGCGCGGGCATCCGGGACGACCCTGCACGCCCTGCTGGCCGCGGCGATCATCCGCGCCGAACGCGCGACGCTCACCGAAGCAGCCGATGCCGCGGCCGAACTGCCGATGATCATGTTCCATCTCGTGGACCTGCGTCCCCACCTGCGCCCTGTGGCGCGCCCCGACGAGGTCACCAATGCCCTGGGGTTCGCGCCCACGGTCACCGCGTGCGGGCCCACTTCGGATCTGGGAGTCCTGGCCAAGGAGGCGAAGGCGCAGATCGTCGCCGGTATCGAGGGCGGGAGCGCGCTCGCGGTCATGCTGGCCGCGGCGTCGGCGGCCGCACAGGGCCGCGCGCGTACCGGCGTCGGAAACTTCATCACCAACTGGGGTCCGGTGCCCGAGCTCGCCGTACCGGCGGGGATCGAGATCGTCGACTTCCGTGGCTTCGCCACCTCCGAGGCGGTGTCCTGGGTCGGCTATTTCGTCTCCACCTTCAGCGGGCGGTGCGGCATCGAACTGGCCTACTCCCCGCGGTACCACCGGCCCGCGCAGATCGCGCGACTGCGCGAGCTCATCGTCGCGGGCCTCGCCGAACTGGCCCAACCGGCTCAGCACTTGCCTGCCGCGACCCCCAACGCGAGCAGCGGCGTGGCGTCCCCCGACAAGGCAGGTTCTCCGGCATGACGGTTACCGCACCCCGTCCTGCGGCCGCACCATCCCGCCATTCCGGCCCGTCCGCCCGCGTGGTCATCACCGCGCTCCTGGCAACGACCTTCCTGGTCAAAGCCTGCGGATTCGCCTACGACTTCCTCGGCTACTCCATCGGCGCCGCGCACGGCACGACAGCCGCCGGCGCCGCCCTGACGATCTTCGGAGTCGGCTGGTGTGTCGGACAGCTGGTCAGCGGGGCGATGACCGACCGGATCGGAGCCCGTACCGCGTGCACGGCGGGACTGCTGCTGGCCGCAGCGGTCTGCGCCGGGCTCGCCGTGGCCGACAGCCTGCACGCCCTGCTGCTGCTCGCCTTCTGCCTGGGCTGCACCATGGACGTCCACAGGCCGGCCGTCTCCGCGCAGATCAACGACCGCCTGACGAATGAGGGAGCACGCACCCGGGCCCAGGGCTGGGTCTACTGGGTTTCGAACGTGGGCCTCTCGCTGAGCTCCGGCGTCGGCGGCTTCGTGGCCCACGCCCACGGCTACCGGTTCCTGTTCGCCCTCAACGCCGTCGCCTGCGTGGCCGCAGCCCTTCTCGTACGCCGCATGCTGAGCGGCCGATCCGTCGCGCCCCGGACCGAACACGCCCACGTCACCTACGCACAGATCGTCTCCGACGCCCGGCTTCGGTGGATGGTCGCCGCGGCCATCGCGGCGACGACCTGTGCGTACGGCCTGATCAGCGTCCTGCCCCTGGTCATGAGCGCGGACCACCTCGCCCCGTCCGCGTACGGCACCGCCATGCTCGCCAACTCGGCCGCGGTCCTGCTGCTCAGCCCGCCTCTGACCCGCCTGCTGGTGGGCCCCGACGACCGCGTCCGATACCCCATCGGCCCGGTGTTCGCCGCGGGCAGTCTGATCCTCGGCGCCGCCATGGGGCTGGCGGCACTGCAGCACACCACCGTGGGCTATACCACCGCAGCAGTGATCATGGTGCCCGGTGAGATCTGCTACAGCGTCGCCGCCGGCGCCTTCGTCGCGACGGCCGCCCCGGCCGGTGCCATCGGCCGTTACCAGGCCGCCCTCAGCGTCGCGGGCGCGATCGCCTCGCTCACCCCGCTGGGAATCGCCGGCGCCCTCAACGCGGGCGGCCGCCCCCTGGTCGCCGGCCTCCTCGTGACAAGCGCCGCCCTGGGGGCCCTGGCCTGCGTGCCTCTCTCCCGCGCCCTGCGCCCATCAGACACATCAGCGCCGGCCGAGCAGCACCGCCACCTGCCGAACTGACCCCTCGTCAGCCAGCATCCCGGCGCCCACAGCATCCCAGCGCGCACAGCTCCACAGCTCCACAGCTCCACAGCACCACGAGAGGAACAGCACCAATGAAGGTAGCGATCGTCGACGGATACTCCACAGGGGCGACGCTGGCAAAGCGACTTGCCCGAGCGGGCGTCGACTGCATCCACGTGCGGAGCCGGCCGGACATCGGCGACTTCCTCCTGCGCTCGTTCAGCCCTGACGACTACGTCCTCGACCTGGGCTTCACCGGCGACCTCAAGAACCTCACGCGGGAGCTCGCCCGCCTGCGCGTCGCACGCGTTCTGGCCGGCACCGAATCCGGCGTCGTGCTGGCGGAGACCCTCGCGAGCGCACTGAGTCTGCCGACGAACGACCCCTCGCTGGTCGAGGCACGTCGCGACAAGTCACTCATGCAGCAGGCGGTCCAGGCCGCGGGCATTGCGACCCCGCACAGCACCGTCGCCCGCTCCGCCCGCGCCGCGGCGCACTGGTACGCCGTAGCGGGCCTGGACGAGGCGGTGGTCAAGCCCCTGGCCAGCGGGGGCACCGACGGCGTGACGTTCTGCGGCTCGGCCGATGAGGTCGCCCAGGCGGCCACCGCCGTCCTGGCCACTCCCAACATCTTCGGCGAGCCCAATGACGCCGTGCTCCTCCAGGAACGCCTGCACGGAACCGAGTACTGCATCAACACGGTCTCCTCGAGCGGTGAGCACCACGTCGCCGAGATCTGGCGCTACACCAAACGCGTCGGCCCGTCCGCCGCCCCCATCTATGACTTCCAGGAGCCCGTCGACCCCGACAGCACCGACGGGAAAGTGCTCATCGCCTACGTCCGGGACGTACTGGACGCGCTCGGCATCGCCGAGACGCCCGCCCACACCGAGGTCATGCTCACCGACAGGGGGCCGGTGCTCATCGAGACCGGCGCCCGCCTCGGCGGAGCCACCGGGCCCGATGTGGTGGACGCCTACCTCGGCCCCTCCCAGACCGCCCTGGCCGTCGCCGCCACGCTTGATCCCGCGTTGCTGCACACCCGCGACACCCCCGATACGGGCCAGGGGCCGGTGCTGCGGTGGGTCGACTTCATCAACCACCACCCCGGCCCCGCCGACCCCGACACCCTCGCCAAGATCGCGGAACTCCCCAGCGTCGTCGCCGTCTTCCCCAGCTTCGCCCCGGGCCAGTACCTCGCCGCCACCAGCGATCTGCTGACCTCTCCCGGGTTCGCCTACCTCGCGGCCCTCGACGGCCAAGAGCTGATCGAGGACTACGAGACATTGCGCGCCTGGGAGCACGAAGGCCTCTACACAAGCCGACGCTGATGCCGCCGCCAGGCCCACCCACCCTCAACCATGTGACAGAGCACGAAGAAGGATCATGAACAAGGTCACTGCCAACGCGAACCACACCGTCGCGAACTACACCGTCTCGGTGCTGCAACGGCTCTCGGCGAGAGGCGACCGCGACGCGATCGTCGAGGGAACACGACGGATCAGCGGCACCGAGGCCGTCCGTACGGTCCTGCGCTTCGCCGCGGCCCTGCGGAACAGAGGGCTGGCGGACGGAGACGGAGTGGCGCTGTTCGTGGCGAACTCTCCCGAGGCGCTCCTGCTGCAGCTGGCTGTCCATTTCGCAGGGGGTCGCATGGTGTTCGTGCCGCCTGAGCCCGGCAACAGTGAACTCGAAGCACTGATCCGGCGCGCTGACGTCAAGGTGCTCCTGTTCGACCCGGTCTTCGAAGACCGGGCCGGCCGGATCGCCGATCACGTGGACATTCCGCATGTCTTCAGCATCGGCGCGTCGTCGGTCGCGGCCGACTTCCTGGCAGCGGCGTCCGGCAGTGCCGGTCTCTCGCTCCACGAGGCTGCCGACGGCCACCACATCGCGACACTTCTCTACACCGGTGGTACCACCGGCCTGCCCAAGCTGGTCGTTCACCGCAGCGACTACTACGACGGCTACGTGCGGATGTCCGACGCGTACGCCGACGGCGCGTCGCCCGACCCAGCGATGCTGATATGCACGCTGGTGACGCACACCAGCGGCCACGCCGCCTTCCTGGTAGGCGCTCTGAGCGGCCACACCATCGTCCTGCTGCGGACCTTCGACGCCGGCACGGCCCTGTCCGTCATGGACAGCGAGCGCGTCAGCAGAATGATCGTGGTGACGCCCATGCTGTACGAGCTGCTCGACCATCCGGACTGCCTCCCCGGCCGTTTCCCCGCGTTGACGACTCTCCTCTACGGAGGAGCAGCCGCTGCCCCCGCACGTCTCAGGCAAGCAATCGAACGCTTCGGTCCGGTACTGCACCAGATCTACGCGGCGTCCGAGAACGGGCTCGTCACTCAACTCACCCCCCTGGAACACGACTTGCAGCGGCCCGAGTCTCTGACCAGCTGCGGGCGCCCGGGGCCCGGAGTCGAAGTGGAGCTGCGGGACGAGGACGGCAAGCCCGTGCCCGTCGGACAACTCGGCGAGCTGTACGTTCGCAGTCGTACGGTCATGGAGGGCTACTGGAACGACCCGGAACGTACCGCCGAAGTACTCGACGACGAAGGCTGGTTCCGCAGCGGAGACATCGCCCGCCAGGACGCGAACGGCTATCTGTACCTGGTGGACCGCGCGCGGGACATCATCGTGACGGGCCGCACAGCCGACAATGTCTACTCCCGCCTTCTCGACGACTTCCTCACCGCACACCCCGCCGTCAAGGACGCCGCCACCATCGGCCTGCCCGGCGACGACGACAAGGAGACCGTGCACGTGGTCCTGGTGCCCCAAGCCCCTGCCGGCGCCCCCGACCTTGAGCGGCTGACCCACGCGATCGTCGACGCACTCGGAGACCTCTACACGCCGGCCTCCTACTCGATCGCCGGCTCCCTGCCGCGGACAACCGTCGGCAAGACCGACAAGAAAGCCCTGCGCGCAAGCCTGCTGACGGCCCGCGCGTAGGACCACCCGACGGCCCCGCCAGGCGGACGGAACCGCATGGGGAACCCGGCCGGCCGGAGGCTACCCGTGCTCGTCCGCCCGGATGGTGGGCCACAGCACGGCCACGACACGGTCCGCGTGATCGGCCGGGGCGCCCGCTCCGGTCTGCAGGTAGTCGCCGAAGTAGCTGCCGAAGCAGAGGGTGACCACCGTTTCGAGATCGGCGTCCTCACGCACCGCGCCTGTGTCCTGCAGCAGTTGCAGGGTCCGCATCAGCTCCGCGCAGCGCGGCTTGTTGCCGTGCTCGCGCATCTGCTCGAACAGTGTCGGCTCGTGCTCGGCCTCGCCCATGAAGTTGCCGTGCAGCGCCATCGCCCGCTCGTTGTGGTAGCGGGGGTCCAGGCGCCGGACGGCCTCGGTGAACGCCTGCACGGGCGTCATCCCGGCCACGTCCAGGGGTGGGTAGGCCTCGCGCTGCTTCTGCAGGCCGTAGTGGAGCGCGTCCACCACGAGCTCGTGCTTGTTCGGCCAGCGCCGGTACAAGGTGGGGCGCGTCACCCCGGCGTCCGCCACCACGTCGCCGATCGTCATCCGCGTGTACCCGTCGGTGGCCAGGCGTGCGCGCGTGGCCTGCAGGATCGCCTCCTCGATCGCCGGGTCCCGCGGCCTGCCGCCGGGATGCGGTGTGCGCTCCTGCTCAGGCGCGCGCGTCTCCGTCCCGGCCTTGCGCCGCGGTCGGCCCGCGCGGCCGACGCCTGTCTGGTCCTTGCTGCTCACAGCGTGTTATCCCTCCGTGTTTGGCATCCACACTAGCCAGCTCCGGGCCTCTCCCTGACTAGTTAAGTTCCATTAATTGACTGTAACGAAACTTGTGGTGCATGGTTGTCCCGCCGGACAGCGCGCCACTCGGGCAGCGGTCCTCGGCCGTCGCCCACGCCCTCCCATGCCGGAGCGGGACAGCCGCACCCGGTGATCCATTCGCGGCACCTGCCGCACGAAATCCGCAAGGAATCCCATGAGCACTGAAAACCACTCGGGTCGCGCTGCCACCGCTGTCGGTACGGCCACAGCGGCGCTCCTCGCCTCCGTCACCTCGCTGACGCCCGCGTCCGCCGTGGCGCAGGACCAGGGGACGGCGGCGGTCAAGCCCACCGTGGTGCTGGTCCACGGGGCGTTCGCCGACGCCTCCGGCTGGACGGAGACCGCCGCCCGGCTGCGCCACCAGGGCTTCAAGGTCCGGGCGGTGGCCAACCCGCTGCGCGGCCTGGACTACGACACGGCGTACCTGGAGGGCATGCTCAAGGGCGTCAAGGGTCCGAAGATCCTCGTCGGCCACTCCTACGGCGGCGCCGTGATCACCAACGCGGCCGCCGACATCCCCGACGTCAAGGCGCTCGTCTACGTCGCCGCCTTCGCTCCGGACAAGGGCGAGACGCTCGGCGGACTCCTTGAGCAGCACCCGGACCCGAGCGTCCCGCCGCTGCCGCAGCAGGCCCTGCAGTTCACCCGGCCCGACGGGAGCACCGGCACCGAGGTCATGCTCGATCCGGCCAGGTTCGCCGACGCGTTCGCCGCCGACGTGCCCGCCAAGACCGCGGCCCTGATGGCCGCCTCCCAGCGACCCGTCGCGGCGGAGGCTTTCGGCCAGCCGGCCAAGCGGGCCGCCTGGAAGACCATCCCGTCCTGGGCGCTGGTGGCCAAGAAGGACCACGCCATCGCCCCGAGCCTGGAGCGCTTCATGGCCGAGCGCGCCGACGCCCACATCACCGAGGTCAACAGCTCCCACGCAATCATGGTCAGCCACCCCCACGTCGTCGGCGATGTGATCAACAGGGCGTACCGCGCCACCCGTTGACCCCCAGGCTCCGCGCGGTGGCATCCCCCGCTGCCGCGTGGACGGCGCCCGCCCGGTGGCATCAACCCCTGGCCACCGGGCGGGCGGCCCCTCGACCGGCCCATCCGAAGTTGCACGCGTCCGCCCTGAAGTTGCATGCGTCCGCCCTGCGGCGGCGGAGCAAGAAATCCGAGGAACCCATGTCTCTGTTCGACCCTGCTCTGTGGTCCGGAAAGATCAACATCGACGGCTGGCAGGACGCCTCCGGCGGCAAGTCGGCCGTCATCAACCCGTCGACCGGCGAACCCCTGGCGTACACAGGATCCGCCGGCGCGAGCGACATCGCCCGCGCCGCGTCCCGCGCCGCCGAGGTCCAGCGCGCGTGGGCCGCCACCCCGCACACCGAGCGCGCCGCCATACTGCGGCGGGCCGGTGAACTGTTCGCCGCCCACGCACCGGAGATCCAGGACTGGCTGATCCGCGAGAGCGGCAGCACGCGGGCCCGGGCCGTCTTCGAGACGGACCAGGCCGAGCAGGAGTGTTACGAGGCGGCCGTGTTGTGCTCACACCCGATCGGGCAGGTCATGCCCTCCGCCGAGCCGCGGCTGAGCATGACCCGCCGGGTGCCCGCCGGAGTCGTCGGCGTCATCTCGCCGTTCAACGTGCCGCTGATCCTGGCGATCCGGTCCGTCGCTCCGGCCCTGGCGCTCGGCAACACCGTGGTCCTCAAGCCGGACCCGCGCACCGCGGTGAGCGGCGGCGTCACCATCATGCGGATCTTCGAGGAAGCGGGCCTGCCGCCGGGCGTGCTCACCCTGGTCCCCGGCGGCGGCGAAGCCGGTGCCGCGCTGGTCGATGACCCGCACGTGCGCGTCATCTCCTTCACCGGATCCACCGGGGCCGGCCGCAAGGTCGGCGAGGCGGCGGCCCGCGGCGTCAAGCGCGCCCACCTCGAACTGGGCGGCAACAACCCGATGATCGTGCTCCCCGACGCCGACCTGGACCGCGCCGTGTCCACGGTCGCCTGGGGCTCCTTCTTCAACCAGGGCCAGGTCTGCATGGCCACCGGACGCATCCTGGTCCACGCCGACATCGCCGAGGAGTTCACCGCGCGTCTGGCCGCGAAGGCCGAGCAGCTCACCGTCGGCGACCCCGCCACCTCCGACGTCGACCTCGGCCCCGTCATCAACACCCGTCAGCGTGACACCATCCACGCCCAGGTCACCGCCAGCATCGCCGCCGGCGCCCGGCTGCTGGCCGGCGGCACCTACGACGACCTCTTCTACCGCCCCACCGTCCTCGTCGATGTCCCCGACGACGCGCCTGCCTACGCGGAGGAGGTCTTCGGCCCCGTCGTGCCCGTCCGTACGTTCGCCACCCTGGACGAGGCCGCGCGGCTGGCCGCCGACGACGCGTACGGCCTCTCGCTCGGCATCCTCACGCGCGATGTCATGGCCGGCCTGGAGCTGGCCGAGCGCATCCCGAGCGGTCTGGTGCACATCAACGACCAGACCATCAACGATGACGCCCTCATCCCCTTCGGCGGCGTCGGCTGGTCCGGCACCGGCGCCCGCTTCGGCGGCGAGGCCAACATCGACGCCTTCACCGAGACCCGCTGGATCACCGTCCGCGGTTCCCAGCCGGTCTACCCGATCTGACACAGCCCACGTCGGCCCGAGCGCGTCACCCGCTGCCCCGCGGGCGTACGCCGCCATGGCCGCCGTGCCCCGGCCGGCCCGGCACCGCACCTGGTGCCGGGCCGGCCCGCCCGCTCTCCAGCCCCGACCCCGCATCTCCCGAAGGGCCATCCGCGATGTCCGACCTGACCTTCCTCGCCCTCTCCGGCAGCCTGCGCAGCTCCTCCCACAACACCGGCCTGCTGCGCGCCGTGCAGAAGCTCGCCCCGCACGGCGTCACCATCGATCTCTACGAGGGGCTGGGAAGGCTTCCCTTCTTCAATGAGGACCTCGAGGACGGCCCCGAACCCGCCGCCGTCGCCGACCTTCGCCGACGCGTGCGGGAGGCCGACGGCGTCATCATCGCCACCCCCGAGTACAACTCCGCCGTCCCCGGCGTGCTGATGAACGCCCTCGACTGGCTCTCGCGCCCCACCGGCCGGCACGCCCTGCGCCACAAGCCCGTCGCCGTCCTCGGCGCCTCACCCTCCCAATTCGGCACCGCCCGCGGCCAGTTGGTCCTGCGGCAGATCCTGCACCGCATCCAGGTCCCGGTCGTGGCCCACCCGGAGGTCACCGTCTTCCACTCCCACCGGCGCTTCGACGCCGACGGCGCCTTCAGCGGTGACAGCATCACCGAGGGCCTGCTGCACGACCTGCTGGCCGAACTGGCCGCCCTGGCCGAGCTCCACTCCCCGGCCCATGCCGTCTGACACCGCCCTGCCGACGGCTCGCCCCGGCCGGGGCCGTTGACCTTCTTGATGCGGTCGCGGTGGTCGTAGGTGCAGGTCACCTTCGTGCCGCGACCGGCGGTGGTGTGGATGCGCCCGGCCTTGTCGTAGGTATAGGAGGTGGCGCCCATCGGTTTGGCTCGACGTGAGGAACACGCAGTGCCGCGACAGGACTCTGTGGCCCGGGGCAGCCTTTTTGGTGTGAAACTGCTGGGCGCGCACGTCCCGCGCCCTGGTTCTGCCGTGGCCTCTCCGCCCTTCCGGGACCCCTCCCGTGCCGCTCCCCCTAACTTGCCGTCCGCGAGTGAGTGGTTCGAGGCGAGGGGCGAGGGCGAGGTCGGCAGGTGGGAGCCATGGTGGACGACGGGCGTATCGGGGACGGGTTTGCCGATGACGGGCGGGGTGCGGGGGATGAGGCGCCGGGGGGCGGGGTCGGTGTGCGCTATCCCGAGTATCGGGCCGAGGCGGGGGCGCGGGGGCTTGGGCTGCCGGGGCTCGGGCTGGTGGGGATCGCTGCCGGGCTTGCGCAGTTGGCGCGGGCCGGGGCGCCGCTGTGGGTGCTCCTGGGGGTGCCGGTGCTGCTCGTGGTGCTGTACGCACTGATGCGGGTCGCCTTCCGGCGCACTGCCACCCTCACCGGGCCGGACGGCATCGAGGCGCGGGGGGCGTTCGGCGGGCGCACCGTCGCGTGGCGGGACGTGCAGGCCATCGAGGTCGAGGCCAACCCGGCCGCCATCGCCGACGCCGGCGTCGTGCCGGAGTTCGTCTTCCTCTACGACCGCCACGGCCGCCGCACCCTCCTGCCGCACCTCAACAGCCGCAACCTCTTCGCGCTGCACGAGGACGTACGCGAGCTGCGCGCCCTGTGGGAGCGGCGGCGGGGTGCCGAGTGGGCGGCGCTGCCGGAGACCGCCGCTCGGATCGCGCGGGCGCGGCGCTCCACCGACCGGCACAGCGCCTGGATGCGGGGCATCCTGGCCGGGATGGGCGCCATGGTCGTCACCGTTGTTGCCTTTGTTGCGCTCTTGCTCAGCGGTGCGCTCGACGACCTCGACGGGCCCGCCGAAGCCCTCCTGTCGCCCGTGCTGATCATGGTGGTGCCGGGGGTGGTCTGCGCCGCCGTCGTCGCCGTGGCCGAGGTGCGTCGCCGGAGAGGGGGGCGGGGCGCGAACATCCCGTGAAGGACCTGTGGCGCGCCCGGCGCACCCAGTAGGTTCGGATCCGCTCGGCAGGCAGCGGGTTCCGGACCATGGGTGAGGGGGAGTCGGCGTGCGCCTGGGCACTACCGTCGGTGGGCGCTACCGGTTGGTGCGAGGTCCCCTGCGCGGGGGCATGGGCGAGGTGTGGCTGGCCCGCGATCTGCGGTTGCCGCGCGATGTCGTACTCAAGCGGATGCACACCGCCGACGAGCGCGGCGCCGCCGTCGGCCGCCTCGAGTCCGAGGCCCGCGCGCTCGCCCGATTCAGCCATCCGCACGTCGTCACCCTGCACGACGTTCTGACGGTGACGGCGGCTGCCGGTGCCGCTGGTGTCGACGGCGCTGCTGGTGCCGTCGGGGCCGCGCGGCCGGCGTTCTGGCTCGTCATGGAGTACGTCTCCGGGGGCAGCCTCGACCGGCGGCCGCCCCTGAGCCCGGCGCGCGCCGCCCGCGTCGGCACCCAGATCGCCGACGCCCTGGCCGCCCTGCACGCCCAAGGCATCGTGCACGGCGACGTGAAGCCCGCCAACGTCGTCGTCACGCCCGAAGGCCTCGCCAAGCTCGCGGACTTCGGCGCCGCGTACCGCTACGGCGGCCGGCAGACCATCACCCCGCCCGGCATGGTCGGCTACACCCCCGACTACGCCGCCCCCGAAGTCGTCCGCGGCCACCCCGAACCCGCGTCGGACGTCTTCTCCCTCGCCGCCCTGCTGTACGACGTCGTCACCGGCCGCCCGCCGCGCCCGCACGCCGGGCGGGGCATCGACCCGTACGTCGCGGAACGCCAGGCCGCACGCGGCGAGGTCGCCCTCGACGGCGACGTCGGTCCGCTCACGGAGATCCTGCCCGCCATGCTCGACCCCGTCCCGGCCAACCGTCCGGACGCGGCGGAGGCGCGGCTGCTCCTGGCAGAGTGCGCCGGGAGCCAGGAACCGTTGCCCGCGCGGGAGTTCGGGGTCGGGGCGCTTGAGTTCGGGGCGGGGGTCGGCGAGGGGCCGGAGGCTGTTCGGGGTGGGGCGGAGAACCCGGTGGGTCCGGTGGGTTCGGCGGGTCCGGTCGCCGGTGACGAGCTCGCCACCACGCAGGAAATGGTCGCGTCCACACGGGAGTTACCCGAGGCCGAGTGGGATGGTCGGGGCGGTGGGGCGGGTGTCGGTCCGGATGCGGGCCCGGATGCTGGTGTGGGAGAAGGTAGCGGTGGTCGTGGCGCGGGTGTTGGCAGCGCCAGCGGCGGCCGTGGCAGTAGGGACGGCAACGACGTACGCGCGGGCGGACATGCAGGCGCGGGGATCGGCGGCGGTGGCGGCAGCCCTGATGCGGGCGCAGACGCGGGTGCGGGTGCGGGCACCGGCCGCGGCAGCGGTCGCCCTGCGGCCGGGACTCGTGCAGCCGCAGGCGGTGGCGCGGGTGCAGACACGGGAGTGGCTGCGGGCAGCGGTCGCCCAGCGGCCGGGGCTCCCCCAGCCGCAGGCGGCGCCCCGGGCGAACGCGCAGGCGGCGCCTCGGGCGAATGCGCAGGTGGCGACCCCGGCGAACGCGCAGGCGGCGACCCCGGCGTACGCGCAGGCGCTGACTCAGGCGTACGCGCAGGCGGCGCCCCGGGCGAACGCGCAGACGGCGACCCCGGCGTACGCGCAAGCGGCGACCCCGGCGCACGCGCAAGCGGCGACCCAGCCATACGCGTCGGCGGCGACGCAGGCACCCACGCGCTCGGCCGCCGCGTAGGCCGGATTCTCCAACGCCGGGCCCGCCTCGCGGCCGTGGTCGCAGGAGCCGCCGTCCTCGTACTCGCCGCCGCCCTCCTCGTCCCCCGGCTCGCCTCGGACGACGAAGGCGACGGGAAGCCGGACCACGGCAAGGTGGGCGGGACCGCCGCGTCGGGTGGGGGCGCCCGGTCCGTCGTCGGCGACCACCGCACCGCCGAGCCCTGCGCCCTCGCCGACCCCGCCGCGCTCAAGCGCTTCGGTGAGGCCGAACTCGACCGGGACTACGGCAACTTCGACCGGTGCGACGTCCTCGTGGACACCGGCGACGACGAACCCGTCGACGTCGAGGTGCACTTCGACACCGGCGGCGGCTCCGACCTGCCCGTGCCGCAGCGCACCGAGGGCATCGTCCGCGTGGTCGAGGAGGCCGAGGACAGCGACGCCTGCGTGCGGACGCTGCTGCCCGCCGGGGACCCGGACGTGAACATCTCCGTCGTCGCGAAGCAGGACGAGGGCACCGCGCCGCTCTGCCCGATGGCCGACGCCGCCGCGGTCAAGGCCGTCGACGTACTCAACGAGGGCCGCATCGCCCGCCGTTCACCCGCGCCCGACGCATCCCTCGTGCACGAGGACGCCTGCGGACTCCTCGGACCGAAGGACCTCGAAGCCGTGCCCGGCGTCGACGCCGACGACCCCGACGTGGCCTTCGGCGGCTGGGACTGCAAGTGGGCCAGCACCACCGGCGACCTGTGGCTGGAGGTCCGCTTCGACCGCGGGCAGCCGCCGACCGCCGACGACGGCACCCTCACCCGCGTCGGCGGCCGCCGCGCCGTCGTGCAGCCGGACGCGGAGGGCCCGCGGACCTGCCTCGTCCGCGTCGTCCACCGCACGTACACCGACCTCGGCGGCCACGACGCCGTCGAGACGGTGAACGTCACCGTCGGCGGCGACCCGTCCGAGAACCGGCTGCGCCGCCTCGCCACCGCCTTCGCGGGCGCGGCGGTGGCTGAACTCCGCGCCGACTAGCCCCTGTCGGCCGACGGCCGACGGTCGTCGGGAGGGGTCCCGGACCGGCGGCGCACACTGGCGGGGAGGGTGCGGGGACGGCGGGGGAGCGCACGCACCCTGGGCACCAAGAGCGCGGCCGACGAGGAGACCGACCATGAACAGCCAGGCCAGCAACAGCCAGGCACGGCAGGCCAGTCTCGCGCGCGGTGTCGCGCCCGCCCGGCCCGGCACCTTGCATGCCCGTTCGGTGACCGGTGCCGTCAAAGTGCCCCCGCGCCCGGGCCGTACCGTACGGTTCGGGCGCGGGGACACGCCTGAGGTCGACCTGGGTGTCGGCGAGCACGACCTGATGGTGAGCCGGCAGCACGGCGAACTGACGTACCGCGAGCGGCAGTGGTGGCTGCGCAACACCGGCCGGCAGCTCGTCCGGCTGCCGCGCGGCCGGATGATGCACGCGAGCACCGAGCCGGTGCCGCTCGCCACCGGCTACACCCCGCTGTTCGTCCGCGGCTCCGGCTACCGGGAGCACCTCGTCGAGCTGTACGTCACCGGCCACGACGACCAGGGCCTCGTGTCCCGCCGCGGCGCGGACACCGTGCCGCCGAAACGGTGGTCGCTCGACGACGACGAACGGCTGCTGCTCGTCGTCCTCGGCCAGGAGTACCTGCTGTACGAGGAGGGGCCGCGCCCCCTGACGTACAGCAGGGCCGCGCAGCAGCTCGCCTATCTGCGGCCCGACGGGAACTGGAGCGAGCGCCGGATCGAGTATCGCGTCGAGGCCGTGCGGCACCGGCTGCACGACAGCGGCTTCCCGCACCCGCTGCTGCACGACAAGTCCGTCGGCCGTCCCTCCGACAACAGCCTCCTGCACAACCTGCTGCGGGGCCTGGTGGAGTCGACGACGCTCGTCCCGCCGGACCTGTGCCTGATGGACGACGACTTGGACGAAGACGGTACGGGGGAGGATGAGGTCCCGGCCCAGGTCTCGGCCCAGGGTTCGATCTAGGGGTCCGACCCAGGGGCCGGTGCCAGTGAGCCCAGTGAGTCCAGTGACTCCAGGAGGAACATCGCCGCGTCCCGTACGGACGCCGGGGCGGCGCGGCCGGGTCCGTGCAGCAGCCGGAGCGCGGTGTCCCGCAGGCTCTCGGTGGTACGCGCCGAGCCGATGTCCGCGGTGCGCGGGGCGAGGCCCGCGATGAGCTGCTCCGCGTCGGCCCACGCCCCGGCACCGGTCAGGGCGGCCAGGAGGTGGGCCGTGAACAGGTGGCGGTAGGACGGGCCGTGGGCCGTGGTGGCGCGGCGCAGCAGCGGGACGGCGCGGTCGAAGTCCCGCAGGCGGGCGGCGACCCAGCCCCGGTGGCCCACCAGTTCCCGCTCGTCGATCCACCAGGCCCACGCCGGGTCGCGCCGTGAGACGCCGTCCAGGAACAGGCTCCCGGCGCGGGCCATGAGGTCCGCCGGCTCGCGCCGGGCCCCCAGCATCGCCGTCGCGTGGGCCTCGCGGATCAGTACGAGGGCCGCCACGCGCGGCGGCAGCGGGCGGGGGCCCCGCGCGCGGGCGGCGGCAGCGAGGGCTGCTCGGGGGCGGCCGGTGTGGGCCAGGAGCATGCTGTCGTTGAGCAGCGTGAGACGGGCCGTCCAGCGGTCGCCGCAGAGCTCGGCGAGGGCGAGCGCGCGGGCGTTCATCCGGTGGGCGGCCCCGTGGAACCCCGCGTCGAAGAGCACCCACCCGATCACCTCGCACAACTCCGCGAGCGCGGCGAGCCGGTCGCTGCCCGCGTCCGCGAGGGAGGCGGGGTCGGCCGTGACCTCCGGGACCTGACGTACGACCGCCCGCGCGAGAGGGACGGCGGCGGCCCCGCCGTCGGCGGAGTCCAGGGAGACGAGACGCCGCGTGAGCCCGAGCACGAAGCCAATCCCGACACACTCACGCCACGCCCCACCCACGCCCGCCTCCCCACCTCGTCCCCACAAACCATGACCCGGCCGACCCTAAGCAGGCCGGGCGAAGCCGCTGCGGTTCGGCAGCGCCCTGAAGGGGCGCGGGGAACTGCGCGACCAGCCACGACGGGCCCGCAGACGGTCGACGGCCCATCGCGGCCCCGCGGCGGAGCCGCACATTGAGCACAGCCAGCGGAGAGCTTAGGCCGCGCCCCTCAGGCAGCCCGATCCCGGCCGGGCTCCGGCGTCCGTGGCGTCTCCGCCTGGGCGGGCGCCTCCGCCCCGCCCCACTCCATCCGCGCCCACGGCAACGCCAGTTCCTCCACGGACGACACCGTGCGGGGTGCGAGGTCGGCCAGGTCGGCGGCCTCCGTGTGGCGGGCGAAGACCGTGTCGACGTACCGGTGGCCGGTGTCGGCGGCGATGAACACCGTGGTGCCGCCGGGGGCCTTGGCGTGTTCCCAGCGGGCCGCCGCGTAGCTCGCGCCCGTGGACAGGCCCGCGAAGACGGCGTGCCGGCGCAGCAGGTCGACGCTCCCGGCGAGGGCGGTGTCGAAGGACAGCCAGTGCACGGCGTCGTACGCGGTGTGCGACACGTTGGCGAACGGGATCGAGCTGCCGATCCCGGCGATGATGATCTCCGGGTCGGCCACGTGCTCGCTGCCGAACGTGACGCTGCCGAAGGGCTGCACGCCGACGAGCCGCACCGGCCCCGCCCCGCCCGCGCCATCCCCGGCGCCCCCGCCGTCCTCGCGGAGATAGCGCGCCAGGGCGCCCGTCGACGCGCCCGAGCCCACCCCGCCGACCAGCGTGAGCGGCGAGCCGTCGGCGGGGACCGTCGCGCGGACGCGCTCGGCGATCGCGCGGTAGCCGAGGTAGTGGACGTCGTCGTGGTACTGCCGCATCCAGTGGTATTCGGGGTGCGCGCGCAGGATCTCGTGCACGCGGGCGACCCGCCGCTTCTGGTCCAGCTTCAGGTCGGCGCTCGGCGGCATCTGTTCCAAATGGGCGCCCAGGACGGCGAGTTGGGTGCGCAGGGTGTGGTCGACGGTGGTGGAGCCGATGATGTGGCAGCGCATGCCGTAGCGGTGGCAGGCCAGCGCGAGGGCGTAGGCGTAGATGCCGCTTGAGCTGTCCAGGAGGGTGTCGCCGCGCCGGACCTTGCCGGTGTCGAGCAGATGGCGGACCGCCGCGAGCGCCGAGACCACCTTCATGGTCTCAAAGCGCAGGCAGATGAGCCGGTCGTCGACGCGTATCAGGTCGGGGCGGCCGATCGCTTCCGCGATGTGCTCGTCCATGCAGGGGCTCCTCGCTGGTGGGTGAACTGGTGCTGGGGGAGGGCGGATGGGGTCGGTCGGGCGGGCCGGCGCCGTGCGGGTTCGTCGCGAAGGTGTACGTGACGGGGATGCCGGCCGCCGTCAGCGCCTGGGAGCAGCGGCGCAGCCGCCCGCGCAGGTCCGGCGCCGCAGGGTCGAACAACAGCCCCGCCACATTGCCGCTGTGCGCGACCTGCACCCCCACCGCGCCGACCCGGCCCGCGATGGCCGTGAGCTCCCCGAACTCCTCGTGCGGCAGCACGCGTTGGCTGCGCCGGGCGCTCTCGGTCGCGACGTGGCCGAGCAGCACCGGGTCGGCGGTGGCGACGGCGCTCCGCAGCACGTCCCGCAGCCGCTCGTAGGCGCGTACGTCCTCGTCGTCGTACCCGTGGGCCGGGAGGGCCAGCGTGTCGACGGGCCGCCCGCCGCCGAGCGCGCAGCCGACGACGACCGCGGGCGGCAGCGCGGCCCCGAGCTCCTCCAGGACCCGGCCCTCGCGCTGGGCGAAGAGGAGCGGGCGGCCGTCCAGCATCAGCGGGTCCGACGCCCGCTCGGCGCGCACCGCGAGCCGCGCGACGGCCTCGGGCGCCAGGCGCACGCCGAACGCGTCGGCGACGGCCCGCACCGCCGCGATCACGTCGCTGCTCGACGAGCCCATGCCGAGGCCCACCGGGATGTCGCCGGTCAGCCTCAACTCGCCGCCGCACAAAGGTTCCTGGCAGCGCATGGCGCACTCGGCCATCGCGTACGTGGCGGCGCGCAGCGCCTTGGTGCGGTCGGCGGGGACCACCGTGACGTCCTCGGCGCCCGGGCGGCGTACGAACTCCGCCCGGGTGCCGAGTCCGGCGAGCGGCAGCGTGACCAGGCCCGCGCGGCGCCGCCCGCGTTCGTCGAGGAAGACGCCCTGGAGGATCTCGCCGTGGTGGCACGCCGCGTGCCCGGTGCCGGTGGCCTCCTCGGCGCTCACGCCCCGCCCTTCGTGTCCGGCGCCCCCCGGTACCGGTACAGGGCCGTCGGCTCGGCGCTGAACTGCGAGAACGGGAACGGCTCCGCGGACAGCGCGGTCACCCCCGCGCCCAGGAACGCCCGCGCCACCGCGCTGCCGGACTGGGCGTACACGATCAGCGGCACCCCGCGCTCGCGGCAGCGGGCGAGGATCGTGTCGAAGGTGCCGTTGCTGAGCGTCATGCCGGTGGCGACGACGGCGTCGGCGGCGTCGAGCACCTCGTGCATGTCGGTGCTGACGGGGTCGCCCCACTGGGTCGTGCGCAGGTTGAAGTCGCAGGGCAGCGGGTCGCCGCCGCGCTCGCGGATGGCGGCGACGAGCGGGTTGACGACGCCGATCAGCGCGACCTTGGCGCCGCGCTCGATGTCGAGGAGGCCCGCGATCGCCGCGTCCCGCGCCACCGCGCGCACTTCCGGCGGTCCCGCGGGCAGCGTCACGGCCTCGGCGTCCGCCGCCTCGCGGTGCGGCCGCACGGCCGCCAAGTAGGCGTCCAGGGCAGCCATCTGGAGCGGCCGGGGGGCCTCGCGCAGCAGGGTGGCGAGGGGGCTGCCGGACGCGTCCTTGCATATCGCGGGGTCGATCTCGCCCGCCTCGAAGGCGCAGCCGCCGAAGGAGCCGCCGACGCGGGTGAGGACGTACTGGTTGAGGTAGGTGACGTCGCCGCCCGCGAGACGGGTGCCGTGGTGGATCCAGAACACGCTGGTGGCCGTCAACTCGGACGGGTCCGGCCCGAGTTCACCGGAGAGGGCGGCGGTCAGAAGTTCGTCGACGTTCTTCACGAAAGGTCTCCACGGGTGAGCTGGAACTTGAAGAGGAAGGTGAGCACGCCGTCGCGCCAGTCGCGGACGTACTCGACGCTCGGCGTGAAGCCCCGGTCCTGCGCGTCCTGCACGATCGTGCGCAGGTCCGCGGTGTTCGAGACGATCACGTACACCGCGCCGTCGAGCGCGAGCAGCTCCCGCTCGGCGAGCTGCGCGAAGAACCGCGCGAGCAGCGGCGCGCCGACGCAGGTGTTGCGTACGACGTCGGGGTCGTCGCTCACGGTCTGGCTGACCGCGGGCGGGTTGAAGGTGACGACGTCGAGCCGCGTCCCGTCGGGCACCCCGGCGAAGAGGTCGCCGGCGGCGGGCAGGAACGCGGTGCCGTCGCGCTCGCCGACGAGCCGGGCGTAGTGCCGGGCGGCGGTGGCGACGCTCTCGGCGTGCACGTCCATCGCGTAGATCTCGCGGGCGCCGCGCGCCCCGGCGGCGACGGCTTCGACGCCGAGCCCGGCGCCCATCGCGCCGTAGCGCAGCCCGCGGGTCTCGATGCGGCCGTCGAGCAGCCGCTCGTGGATCAGCCGGCTGGTCCAGCCGGGCAGGAAGACGCCGGGCGGCACGTCGAAGGTCCAGCCGTTCCACTCGTACGTACGCGTGGTGTGCAGGTCGGCCTTCGGCTGGTTGAGGGCGATGATGCGGTCGGCGGGCAGCGGCGGCGGCAGTTGCCGCAGCAGGTCGGGGCCGGTGGCCGTGGTGTCCATCAAGTGTCCTTCTCTGTACGGGGACGGTCTGTACGGGGCCGGTCGGTACCGGGACGCGGGGGTGCGGGAGCGGCGACGCCGCGGTAGGTGACCGTGAGGTTGCCGAGGGCGTCCGGGCCCGTCTCCGCGTCCACCTCGAAGACCTCGGCGAGCAGCGGGGGCGTCAGGACGTCCTTGGGCGCGCCGTCGGCGACGAGGCGGCCGCCGTGCATCAGGAGCAGCCGGTCGCAGTAGCGGGCGGCGAGCGACAGGTCGTGCAGCGCCACCAGGACGGTCTGGTCGGTGCCCGCGAGCAGGCCTAGGAGCTCCAACTGGTGCTTCACGTCGAGGTGGTTGGTCGGCTCGTCGAGCAGGATCGCGTACGGCTGCTGGGCCAGGGCCCGCGCGATGTGGGCGCGCTGGCGCTCACCGCCCGACAGCGCCTTCCAGGGGCGTTCGCGCAGTTCGGTGAGGCCGAGCCGGACAAGGGCAGTGTCCACGACGGCCCGGTCGTCCGCGCCGAGGCCGCGCCACCGGTCGCCGAACGGCGTCCGGCCGAGCCCCACCACGTCGGCGACCCGCAGATCGCTGTCGGTGTCGGCGGCCTGCTCCACGAACGCGATGTGCCGGGCGACACGGCGCCTGCTCCACTGCCGGATCGGCTCCCGGTCGTACGCGACGGCGCCCGTCGTCGGCGCCCGCAGCCCCGCGAGGCAGCGCAGCAGCGAGGACTTGCCGGAGCCGTTGGGGCCGATGAGGCCCACGGTCTCGCCCGGCGCGACGTCCAGGTTCACGTCGGCGACGATGCGCTTGCCCGCGACGGACCAGCCGAGCCCTTCGGCGGTGATTCTCACAGCTCACCCCGCTTGCGAAGCACCAGCAGGAACAGCGGCACACCGAGCAGCGCGGTGAACACCCCGACGGGCACCTCCTGCGGCGCGAACGCGACCCGCGCGAGCGCGTCCGTCCACACCAGGAACACCGCGCCGGCAAGGGCCGACAGCGGAAGCAGCAGCCGGTGCAGCGGCCCGACGAGGAACCGCACGCCGTGCGGCACGATCAGGCCGACGAACCCGATGGCGCCCACGGACGCCACCGCCACCGCCGTCATCAGCGACGTCACCACCAGCAGCACCCACCGCGTCGTACGGACATCCACACCGAGCGACGACGCCGTGTCCGCGCCGAACGAGAACCCGTCCAGGGCAGCCGAGTTGAGCCACAGCACGAGCAGGCCCGCCGCCGTCACCGCGGCCGTCACCGCCGTCGTGTCCCAGCGCGCCGGGGCCATCGACCCGAGCAGCCACTGCGTGATCGCCCGGATCGCCTCCGAGTCGCCGGACGCCATCAGGACGAGCGAGGTCAGCGCCGTGAAGAGCTGCGAGACGACCACGCCGGTCAGCACCACCCGGACCGAGTCCAGGCCGCCCTTCCTGAGCAGCAGCATCAGCAGCCCGAACGACACCATCGCGCCCACGAACGCGCCGCCCGTCACCCCGAGCGAGGCCGACCCGACGCCGAGCACGACGACCGTGACCGCGCCCGTCGACGCCCCCGAGGAGATCCCGAGCAGATAGGGATCCGCCAGCGCGTTCCTCGTGATCGCCTGAAGTGCCGCGCCGCACACCGCGAGCGAGGCACCCACAAGGGCAGCCATCAGCACGCGCGGCACCCGCAGCTCCCAGATCAGCGAGTCCACGAGCCGCGGCAACGGCTCGACGTCCAGGCCGAGATGGAAACCGGCGGTGCGCGCCACGTCGGCGTACGAGACATCGGTGGTGCCGATGCGTACGGACGCGGCGACGGACAGCACGAGAGCGACACCGCCGAGCAGGAAGAGCCCGGCCGTCGAGAGCCGGGAGCGGCGCCCCGCGGCCGGGACGGCGCCGGACACCGCCTTCCCGGCCGAAACGCTGCCCCGGGCAGACGGATGCAGCAGATCCACCTCGCCGTGCGGGGCCCGGACCCCTGACTTCACCGGAACGCCGACGGCGTCCGGGCTAGCGGACATACCCGAGGTCCTTCATCCCCGCCGTGAGCCGGGGCAGGGCGCTGACCGTGCGCACCGAGGGATCCATCTCCGTGCCCGGGATCTCGATGAACCGCTTCTTCTCCACGGCCGCGAGCTTCGACATCACCGGGTTCGCGCGGATCGCCTTCAGCTTGTCGGCGGCGCTGTCGCCCGGCTTGCCGCGCTCGGACAGATCGCCGATCACGATGAAGTCCGGGTCGCGCTTGGCGATCTGCTCCCAGGTGACGGCCGGCCAGTCCTCGTCGAGGTCGTCGAAGGCGTTCTTCGCGCCGACGGTCCGGCTCATCTCGCTGGGGATCGCGCTCTTGCCCGCGACGTACGGGGTGTCGCCGTAGACGGAGTACAGCCAGACGACGCTGGGCTCGCCCTCGACCCGGTCCGCGGTCTTCGTCGCCTTGGTGAGCGTCGCCCGCTGGTCCTTGACCAGCTTCGCGGCGCGCTTCTCGACGCCGAAGATCCGTCCGAGGTCCTCGTAGTCCTGGAACAGCAGGTCGAAGGGCGACTTGGCCTTCTTGCCCGCACCGGCGGCGTTCTGCTTGGGGCAGTCCACGGCGCTCACGAACGTCGGCAGGTCGAGGTCCGCGAGCTCCTCGCGGGTGCCGACGCGGTCCTTGGTGAAGTAGTCCGTGAAGCCGCCGAGCGTGAAGTCCGGGGTCGCGGCGCGCAGTTGCTCACCGGTGAGGATCTTCGGGCTGAGCACGTCGACCTTGTCGTACGCCTTCTTGTACTCCGGCGCGATCTTCGTCTTCAGGTTGGACGTGCCGGCCATGCGGTCTTCGAGGCCGAGTTCGAGCAGGACCTCGGTCGAGGACTGGTCGAGGGCCACGGTGCGCTCGGGCGGCCCGTCGAAGCTCAGCTTCCGGCCGCAGCTCGTGACGTTCGTCTCGCGGCCGGACGCCTTGTCGTCCGACGCGGAGCCGCCGCCGTCGGAGGACGAACAGCCGACGGCCGTCAGGGTGAGGACGAGGGCGGCTGTGCCGAAGCGGGCGGTGTGGCGGTGGCGCATGGGACCTCCGGTCTGGGGTGGGACGCGATAAGGGTACTGTAATGGCAATCATTTTCATTAACGGGTCTCGGGGTGCGCTTCGCCGAACGGCGGCGGCGCACCGGGCGCCGCCAACAGCCGCCATGCGCAGGTCTGTTGGGCGACGCGACGAGGCCGCATAACGATTTCGAGATCCGTACGGGGCCTGCGCGAGGCCCGTGCGGGCGACTGGAGAGGAGTGCGTGACGTGGCGACTACGCCGATACGGACGGGGGAGGCCGAGGGGGGCTCGGGCACCCGGGGAGACTCGCGGGGGCCGGAGGGCACGAGGGACGGTGGTGCTGCGGAAGGTGCTCTTGGCGCCGCCGAGGAGGGTGCCGGGGGCGGCTCCGAGGGGAGTGTCCGGGACGCTGCCGAGGAGAGTGCTGACGGAGGCGGCGCCGGGGGCGAGGGTGGCGTTCGGGGGCGCGGCGTGCTGCGGGACGTCGCGTTTCTGCGGTTGTGGTCCGGGACCACCGCGTCCGGGCTCGCGACCTGGGCGCTGCCCTTCGTGCTCGGGCTCGCTGTGCTCGACCGGACCATCGGCGCGGCGACCCTCGGCCTGCTGCTCGCCGCCCGCACCGCGGGCTTCCTTGTCGCCGTCGCCGTCGGCGGCGTCCTCGCCGACCGTTACTCGCGGCGCGGCGTCGTCCTCTGGGCGGGCCTCGCCGCCGCGGCCGCGACCCCGCTTCTGGCCGTCGGCCTCGGCCGGTCCCTGCCGCTGATGCTGGCCGCCGCCGTGGTCGCGGGCGGGGGCCAGGGCGCGTGCCGCCCCGCCTTCCAGGCGCTGACCGCCGAGGTCGTCGACGCGGACCGGCGCCAGTCCGCGAACGCCGCGATGACCCTGTCCGTACGGGCCACCACGCTCGCCGGGCCCTCGCTCACCGCGCTGCTCGCCGTGGTCCTGGACGTCTGGGTGCTGCTGCTCGGCATCGGGGTGCTGTGGCTGGTGGCGGCGCTGGTGCCGGGTCCGGGCACGCGGCGCCCGGGGGCGGCGGGCGCGAAGGCCGACGGCGCGGAAGGTGACGACGCGCAGGCCAGCGACGGTGCCCGTGCGGGTGACGCCGACGGCGCGGACGGTGGCGTACCCCGCCGACGCCCGTCGTTCTTCGCGGAGTTCGCCGAAGGGCTGCGTGAGGCGCGGCGCCATCCCTGGTTCCTCGCCGGGCTCGGCGCGCTGACCATTGTCATCTCCACCGGCTACTCGGCCACCGGCGTCGCGCTGCCGCTGGTCAGCCGCGACAAGTACGACACCGGGGTGGTCCTCGCGGCGGCCATGACCGCGTACACGCTGGGCGCGCTCGGCGGCGCCGTCGTCGTCGCGCGCTGGCGCCCGCGCGCGCAGGGCTGGGCCGCCCTCGCGGGCCTCGGCCTCTACGGCTTCGCGCCGCTCAGCCTGCTGCTGCCGGTGCACTGGGTGGTCGTCGTGGCCGCGTACGCGGTGGCGGGGATCGGCATCGAGCTGTTCAACGTGCCCTGGTTCACGGCCACTCAGCGGGAGGTCGAGCCCGACAAGCTGGCCCGGGTGTCGTCCCTCGACTTCATGCTGTCCTACGGCCTCGCGCCCCTCGGCCTCGCCCTGATCGCCCCGGCCATCGAGCACTTCGGGGCCCGACCGGTGCTCGCGGTGTGCGCGCTGCTGTGCTTCGCGGCACCCGCGGCGGCGGCGCTGGTGCCGAGCGCCCGCGGGTTCGCACGGCGAGGCAACGTACAGAACGACTGACCGCACGTACAGAACGACTGACTGCGAGAGTCACGGCATGACTGATCAACTCCCGGGCGGCACGCCCGGACCCGGCCCCGCTCCCGCGGCCGGCGACGGCTCCGCGCCCGCGCTCGCGTACGGCGTCGAGCCACCCCGTGTCGCGGGCGAGGAGCTGGACAAGGCGCCCGCGCTGCTCGCCGAGCACGGCGCGGTCGTGCTGTCCGCGTACGGCACCGGCGGCGACGGGCTCGCCGTCGCCGCCGCGCGGGTGCTCGGCGCCCGGCTGCGCGAGCTGTACCCGCAGCGGCTGCGTACGTCGCGGGACGGCGGGCCCGTCCACCTGCACGCCGACAGCTTCGACGTGCGGGTGGACATCGGCGGCGTACCCAGCAGGCGCCGCCACCCGGACGAGGACTACGTGTTCGTGCAGTGCGTGCGCCCCGCGCCGTCCGGCGGGCACTCCTTCGCGCTGGACGCGGGCCGGTTCGTGGACGGGCTCGCGACGGCCGACCCGGAGCTGCGGTCCTTCCTGACCGGCTTCGACGTCGATCTGTACGGGGCGTGGGCGGGCCTGCGCGGGTTGCCTGCGGCGCCCAGCGTGGGGCGGCACGTGGAGTGGACGCGGACCGGGCGCCGCGTCTTCCGCCGCACGGACGGCGCGGCTCCGTTGCACCGTGACCCCGACGGGGTGTACGTGGCCGCCATGCTGGAGCGGTTCACTCGGGCCGTGCATGGGCTCGAAGCCGGGCTGCCGCGCTTCCGCCTGGCGGCGGGGGACGTTCTCGTACTCGACAACTACCGCTGTTGGCACGGGCGGGATGGGCATGTGGGGGAGCGGAGCGTGCGGATTCTTACGGTGCGTAGCGCTGACGCGCGTTAGCGCTTCGCTGGATTTGCGGTTTTTATCCTGCGGGCCCGGTGGGGGCTGGGCGCGCAGTTCCCCGCGCCCCTACGGGGCCCGGTTGGGGCTTTGCCCAGGAGGTGTGGCCCTAGGTCGCATCTGCCATGTATGTTCCGCTGAAGTTTTACAGATGCCAGGCAAACGGGCTTATCGTGCTGCACATGCAGTCCTACACCATCGGGCAGGCCGCCCGGCTTCTCGGCGTCAGTCCTGACACCGCGCGGCGCTGGGCCGACGCCGGGCGCGTCGCCACGCATCGGGACGACGCCGGGCGCCGCCTCATCGAGGGGCGCGACCTGGCCGCGTTCTCCGTGGAACTGGCCCAGAACGGCGCGGGCGGCACCGGCGAGGACGAGGGCTCGTACACGTCCGCGCGCAACGCCTTCCCCGGCATCGTCACCGCCGTGAAGCTCGGTGACGTGGCCGCGCAGGTCGAGATCCAGGCGGGCCCGCACCGCCTGGTCTCGCTGCTCACCCGCGAGGCGGTGGAGGAGCTCGGTCTGGAGGTCGGGATGGAGGCCACCGCCCGCGTGAAGTCCACCAGCGTGCACATCGACCGCGTCTGAACGCCCCGAACGAACGCCTCGCGAGGAGTCCCGCTCATGTCCCCCGTTCCCCCTGCCCGTACCGCCCGCGCCGCCGCTGCGGTGGCCGCCGCCGTGCTCCTGCTGCCGCTCGCCGCCTGCGGTAACGACGACGGCGACAGCAAGAAGGACAAGGGCAGCGGCGGCACGGCCGGGGCCGCGCCCGACGCCGACCTGACCGTGCTCGCGGCCGCGTCGCTCACCGATGTGTTCAAGAAGGTGGAGACGGCGTACGAGAAGAAGCACCCGGGCACGAAGCTCACCTTCTCCTTCGCCGGGTCACAGGAACTCGCCGCGCAGGTCAAGCAGGGCTCGCCCGCCGACGCCCTGGTGACCGCCGACACCAAGACCATGGACGGGCTGAAGTCCGACACCGGCACGCCGACCGTCATCGCCAAGAACCGGCTCGTCATCGCCACCCGCGAGGGCAACCCCAAGAAGATCAAGAGCCTGAAGGGCCTCACCGACAGCGGCCTGAAGGTCGTGCTCGCCGCGCCCGAGGTGCCCGTCGGGCGGTACGGCCAGCAGGTGCTCGACGCGCAGAAGCTCAAGGTGAAGCCGGTCTCGCAGGAGACGAGCGTGCGCGGTGTGCTCAGCAAGGTCGAGCTCGGCGAGGCCGACGCGGGCATCGTCTACAAGACCGACGCCGCGGTGGCCGCCGACAAGGTCGACGCACTTTCCATCCCCGACGCCCAGAACGCCGTGGCGTCTTATCCGGCTGCCACGCTTGCGCAGTCCGGGCACAAGGAGGCGTCCGATGCCTTCGTCAAGTGGCTTGGCTCGGCGGAGGCGCAGAAGATTCTGCGGGAAGCGGGCTTCCAGAAGCCGTAGCTGTTTCTCCGGGGGCGGCTGGTCTCTTTTCCGCCTGCGGCTCCGTGGGGGCTGGGCGCGCCCCGCGGCGGAGCCGCATATCGACACAGCCCCGCGCCCCTACGGGGCGCGTCCCGTATTGCTGATTCGCTTCGTACGTCAGGATCCGCCGATGAACAACCGCTTCCGCAGGTCGCGCCCCGCCGCCGGGGGCCGCGTGCGTGCGCCGGTGCTGCTTGCGGGGCCCGCGTTGCTCGGCGTCGCGTTTCTGTTGATGCCGCTCGTCGGGGTGCTGGCCCGTACGGAGTGGGGGGAGCTCGGGGAGCATCTGACGAGCCCGGGGGTGACCGAGGCCCTTCGGCTTTCGCTCGTCGTGTCCTTCTGGGCGCTCGGCCTCTCGCTGCTGCTCGGCGTGCCGCTGGCCTGGCTGCTCGCGCGGGTGCCGTTCCCCGGCAAGGCGCTCGTACGCTCGCTCGTGCTGCTGCCCATGGTGCTGCCGCCGACCGTCGGCGGCGTCGCGCTGCTGCTCGGCTTCGGGCGGCGCGGGCTGCTCGGGCCCTGGCTGGAGGGCACCTTCGGCGTCGTCCTGCCCTTCCACACCTCCGGCGCGGTCGTCGCGGCGACGTTCGTCTCGATGCCGTTCCTGGTGATCAGCCTGGAGGGGGCGATCGCGGGACTGCGGCCCAGCTACGAGGAGACGGCCGCGTCCCTCGGGGCCTCCCCGGTGCGGGTGTTCTTCACCGTCACGTTGCCGATGGTCGCGCCGGGCCTCGTCGCCGGGGCCGCGCTCACCTGGGCGCGGGCGCTCGGCGAGTTCGGCGCGACGATCACGTTCGCGGGGAATCTGCCCGGTACGACACAGACGCTGCCGCTCCAGGTGTACCTGCTCCTCCAGGACTCGCCGGAGGCCGCCACCTCGGTGTCCCTGCTGCTGCTCGCCATCGCGATGGCCGTGCTGGTGGCGTTGCGGGGGCGGTGGACCGGGGGCGGGTCGGCGGGGTCGGCGTCGCGGGGGCGGGGTGTTCCCGAGGCGCCGGGTGAAGCTGCTCCCGAGTCGCCGCCGGGCGGAGCTGCTCCCGAGGCCCCGCCGGGTGCGGAGGTGTTCAAGTCTCCGGAGGGCAGGGGTAGTTGGAGTCTGCACGCCGACGTCACCGGCTTCACCGAGCTCACCCTCGACGCCGACCCCGGCACCACCATCGCCGTCGTCGGCCCCAACGGCGCCGGCAAAACCACGCTCCTGCGGGCCCTCCTCGGCCTGACCCCCCGCGCGCACGCGGCCCTGCGCCTCGGCGACACCGACGTCACGGCGCTCGCGCCGCACCGGCGCAAGGTGGCCTGGGTGCCGCAGGACGGCGCGCTGTTCCCGCACCTGAACGCCCTCGGCAACACGGCGTACGGGCTGCGGGCACAGGGCGTACCGCGCGGTGCGGCTAGGCGTGCGGCGCAGGAGTGGCTGGACCGGCTCGGGATCGGGCACCTCGCGCACCGCAGGCCCGCGCAGTTGTCCGGCGGGCAGGCGGGGCGGGTGGCCCTGGCCCGGGCCCTCGCGGCGCGCCCGCGGCTGCTGCTCCTGGACGAACCCCTGGCCGCGCTCGACCAGACGACGAGGGCCCACGTGCGGCACACCCTGCGCGGGCACCTCGACGGCTTCGGCGGCGTCTGCCTGATCGTCACCCACGACCCCGTGGAGGCGGTGTCCCTGGCCGACCGGGTCCTCGTACTCGACGAGGGCCGTACGCTCCAGGACGCGCCGCCCGCCGAGGTGACCCGGCATCCGCGGTCGCCCTGGGTGGCCCGCATGCTGGGCCGCAACGCCTGGCCGGGCACCGCGGGCCCCGACGGGACGCTCGCCCTCGCGGGCGCGGGACGCCTTGTCGTCGCGGACCCTCTCGACGCGGGGGTCCGCGCCCTGGCCGTCATCGCCCCCGAGGCGGTGTCGGTGCACCGGGAGAAGCCGGCGGGCAGCCCGCGCAACGTCTGGCCCGGCACGGTCCGCGAGATCACGGCGGCCGGCAGCCGCCTGCGGGTCCTCATCACGTCCCCGGACGCCCCCGACCTCGTCGCCGAGATCACGCCGGCCGCGGCGGCCGAACTCGCCCTCGCGGACGGAGCGGAGGTATGGACGAGCGTGAAGGCCACGGAGGTTTCGGTGGTGGAGCTGTAGGCCCTGCCGGGGGCCTCCCCAAGCCCGCCCCTTCCCGTAACCAGGGGGCTGCCGCCCCCTGGCCCCCCGCTGTCGCCGCTCCGCGGCTCGTCCTCAATCGCCGGACGGGCTGGGAGGGGTAGGGGTCGCGGGTGGGTGGGACAGACCTCCGCCGATCGCCGCTTCGCGGCTCGTCCTCACGTGCCGGGCGGGCTGAAATTCCGCCGCGCGGGCTGAAACCTCACCGGCTGTTCCGGCGGGTAGTAAGGGCGGGTGGGTGGGGGATATAGCCCCTCCGGCGTTTGAGGAGCGGGGGTTCGGGGGCGGAGCCCCCGTGGCGGTGCCCACGGCGCGGCTCACAGCGGCGCCTGCCACGTCACCGTGGTGCCCGCACTGGAATCCTCCGTGGCCCCGTCGTCGAAGACGACAAGCCGCACACCCGCCCGCCCGTCGGGCAAGCCCACCCCCGCGTCGATCGTCACGTCGACCCGCGTGACGTCGACCCGCCGCGACGCCGCGGCCAGCGCGCGGCGCAGGGCGGCGAGGAGGTGACCGGCGGCCGGGTCCGCGACCCGCGTGTCCACGGCGCCGGTGAAGTGCACGGACGGCTGCACACCGAGCAGCGCCGCCGCCCCCGCCGTCTCCTTGAGCACCTTCCCCCGGAAGGTGGTCGGCGCGTCGGCGGGCGGCTGCTGCAGCGCGAAGATGGCCGTCCGCACCTCCTGGATCGTGGACTCCAGCTCGTCCACGGCCTGGTCGAGCGCCGACCCCTCCGGCGCCGAACCGGCCCTGCGCCGCGTCGACTCCAGCATCATGCCGGTCGCGAACAGGCGCTGTACGACGAGGTCGTGCAGGTCGCGCGCGATGCGGTCGCGGTCCTCGAAGACCGCGAGCCGCTGCCGGGACTGCTGCGCGTCGGCAAGGACGAGGGCGAGCGCCGCCTGCGAGGCGAACTGCGTGGCGAGCAGCCGCTCCACGGCCGTGTACGCGCGCTCGCCGCGGCGGCGCGGCAGCGCGAGCGTGCCGATGAGGCGGCCGCCCGCCTGCAGCGGCAGCATCATGCTCGGCCCGAACCGGGAGCGTACGTGGGTCGTCATGCGGGGGTCGGTCGCCGAGTCCTCGATGAACACCGGCTCGCCGCCGAGCAGTTGCTCCAGGACGGCGCTGCCGGGCTCGATGGTGGTGCCGATCATGTCGTTCTGCGCGGCCGCCGCGGGATGGCTGCGGCGCTCGGGCGGGAGGGTGCCGCCGACCGCGTCCGTCGCCGCGGCCACGATCGTCATGCCGCCCTCCGGCGTGGGCTGGAGGACCACGCCCGCCGCCGCGTCCGCGAGCCGCCGCGCCTGCTGGGCCACCGTCATCAGCGCGTCGGCCGCGGCCTCACCGGTGAGCAGCGCGGTGGTGACCGCCGCCGCGCCCTCGATCCAGCGTTCGCGCTGCCGGGCCGTCTCGTACAGCCGCGCGTTCCCGACCGCGATCCCCGCCTGCCCCGCGAGCACCCGCAGAAGCCCGACATCGGCGCCGGAGAAGCCGCCGCCCGCCCCGGCCGTGAGATGCAGGGTCCCGAACTCCTCGTCGTGCACGAGGATGGGGATGCTGAGGGAGGCCGGAAGTCTGTCCGGGGTGGGCACGTCGTCCCGCGTTGGTGCATCATCGTCCGGCGTGGACGCATCGTCCGGCGCGGGCGCCTCACCGGGCACGGGCGCCTCATCGGGCAGGCGCGCCTCCCCTGACGTCGACGTGAACACGTCCGGCGGGCCGCCCTCCGCCGCGGCCGTCACCCTCAGGACGCCGTGCGCGGCCCCGGTCAGCCGGGTCGCGCTGTCCACGATGTGCTGGAGCGTGGACCGCAGCTCGAGTTCGGTGCCGACGCTCAGGACCGCGTCCAGGAGCAGCGGCAGCGGCGGTTCGCTGACGTCGTCGGTCATGTCGTCGGCGTACTCCCCATCGGTCTGCGGCCCGTCCCGCAGCCGGACTCGAAGCGGCCCGCAAGGCGGAGCGGAAGCGCCCCGCGGGGCGGAACGCCCGCTCAGCCCGCCAGCGGGTCCAGGACCAGCGGTTGGATCTTGCCCTCAAGCATCGCACCGAGTCCGAGCACCGCGCACACGTCCGGCCGCTCCGCGATGTGGACGGGCATGCCGGTGGCGTTCACGAGCATCTGGTCGAGGCCGGGAAGCAGCGCGCTGCCGCCGACCATCATGATCCCGCGGTCCGCGAGGTCGGCGACCAGGTCCGGCGGGCAGTCCCGCAGGACCTTGCCGATGCCGTCGAGGACGGCGGTCAGCGGCGTGTGGATCGCGTCCCGGACGGCGGCCGTGTCCACCTGCACCGAGCGCGCGAGACCCGTCGCCACGTCCCGCCCGTGGATCTCCGTCGACTCCGGGCCCTGCGGGGTCAGGCCGTTGCCGCTCAGCGCGAGCTGGAGGGGACGTACCGACTGGGACGGCAGCATCAACTCGTGCTGGTGGCGCAGGTGCTGCACGATCGCGGCGTCGATGGCCTCGCCGCCCACCGGAATCCGCTCGGCCGTCACGATCGAGCCGAGGGAGAGGACCGCGACCTGCGTCGTGGCGGCCCCGCACACCAGGATCATCGTCGCCTCGGGCCGCTCGACGGGCAGCCCGCAGCCGACCGCGGCCGCGATGAGCGTGTCCACCAGCTCCACGCGGCGCGCGCCGAGCCCGACCATCGTCTCCACCGCCGCCCGCTGCGCCAGCGGATCCGCGTCGTGCGGGGTGCACGCGGCGGCCCGCATCCGCGGCTTGCGGCGCAGGGTGCGGCGCAGCTTCTCGCCGAGCAGATGACGCAGCATCCGCTGGCACATCTCGATGTCGACGACGGTGCCGCCGGACACGGGCCGTACGACACGGATGTATCCGGGCGTCCGTCCCGTCATCTGCTCCGCGAACTGCCCCACCGCGATCAGCGCGCCGGTCCGCGTGTTCACGGCGGCGACGCTCGGCTCGTCGACGACGAGTCCCGCGCCCTTCACGAACACCCGCGTGCGCGCGGCCCCCATGTCGACGGCGATATGGCAGCGGCGCAAGTTCTCCAGGCTGACGGTCATGGCAGATCCTCCCGAGAGCGCAGACCGTGCGGACCGCCGGACGACGGCCCGAGTCAGGGACCGCCGGAACGGCGGTCCCTGACTCGCATCGTGCGGCGGCCGGGAGCGGGCCGCGCGCTGGGATGCGCCGGCCGGGGTGCCGCCGCGCGGGTGATCTTCGGCGGCGCCCCGGCCCGCGGGGGTGCGGATAATCTCTGGGGCGCCCCGCCCGCGGCCGGTTAGCATCCCGTGTGACACGAGCATCCACGGAAAACGCGCCTGACGAGCAGTCAGGGCAGGGCGGGCAGGGCGAACCCCCCATATCGGTCGACGTCGCCGACCCCGCCCCGAAGCGCCGCATACTCGCCGACCTGACCCCGCTGCGCACCTCCGCCGACTACCGGCGCCTCTGGGTCGGCAACACCATCTCCTGGGTCGGCCAGGCGATGACCGCGCTCGCGGTGTCGCTCCAGGTGTACGACATCACGCGCTCCAGCTTCTCCGTCGGACTGGTCGGTCTCTTCTCCCTCGTCCCGCTGGTCGTCTTCGGCCTGTACGGCGGCGCGATCGCCGACACCGTGGACCGCCGCAAGCTCGGCCTGTACTCGGCGGCGGGCCTGTGCGCCCTGTCCTTCGCCCTCGCGGGCGCGGCGCTCATCGGCTATCACCACGTGTGGTTCCTGTACGGCGTGGTCGCGCTGCAGGCGACGTGCGGCGCGCTGAACTCCCCGGCGCGCACGTCGATGATCCCGCGCCTGCTGCCGCCCGAGCAGCTCCCCGCCGCGAACGCCCTGAACTCCATCACGACGACGTCCGGCGCGATGCTCGGCCCGATGCTCGGCGGCCTGCTGGTGGGGCTGTGGGGCTATCAGGCGGCGTACGTCATCGACGCGGTGGCGTTCACGGCGGCGCTGTACGCGATGTGGCGACTGCCGTCGATGCGGCCCCTGGCCGACGGCCCGGAGGCGAAGGGGGCGTCGGGGGCGGCGGGAGCCAAGGGGGCGACGGCAGGGGCGATGAGTCCCGGCGGCAAGCGGCCACGCGCCTCCGTCGTCGACGGCCTCCGCTTCCTCGCCACCCGCCCCAACATCCGCATGACCTTCTTCACCGACCTGTGCGCGATGGTCCTCGCGCACCCGCGGGCGCTGTTCCCGGCGATCGCCGTGGTCTGGTACGGCGGCGACGCGAAGACGGCGGGCCTGCTCGCGGCGGCGCCCGCGGTGGGCGCGCTGCTCGGCGGCGTGTTCTCCGGCTGGCTGGGCCGCGTCCACCGGCACGGGCTCGCCATCGCGCTGTCGGTGGCGGCCTGGGGCACGGCAGTCGCGGTCTTCGGCCTCACCCGCAACCTCTGGCTCGGCCTGGTCTTCCTCGCCCTCGCCGGGTGCGCGGACACCATCTCGATGGTCTTCCGCAGCACGATGCTCCAGGCGGCCACGCCGGACGCGATGCGCGGGCGCCTCCAGGGCGTGTTCATCGTGGTCGTCGCGGGCGGGCCGCGCGCCGGCGACTTCCTCGCCGGAACCGTCGGCGACCTCACCTCGCCCCGCGTGGCGATCACCGGCGGCGGCCTCGCCTGCGTGCTGGCGGTGGGTCTCCTGGTCACTCGCTGGCGGTCGTTCCTGCACTACGACGCCCGCGACCCGCAGGCCTGACGGCGCCTCAGGACTGCCGTACGACGTCGGCGACCTGGGCCAGCGAGCTCACCGTGTGCCGGGCTCCGGCGGCCAGCAGGCGTTCGCGGGAACGGTCGTCGGAGGCGTACCCGATGAAGGGGAGTCCGAGGGTGCGGGCGGCGGTGGCCTCCGCCACGGTCGAGCCGATCATGACGCAACGCTCGGCGGGGACGTCGAGCTGCCGCAGCGCCCGCCGCAGACAGTCCGGGTCGGGCAGCAGCCGCGTCAGGTCGGGCGTACGGCAGTGGATCGCCTCCGCGGGCACGTCGAGGTCCTGTGTCGTCATGTACGTCGCGACGGCCGCCGACGCGGTGTCGGTGGCGACGGCCAGCCGGAGGGGACGGGCCTTCAGAAGCCGTACGAGGGCGGAGGCGCCCGGCGCGGGCCGCGCGCTGTAAACGGCCTGGCGCTCGACGCGGTCCAGCTGGTCGTGCAGGTCACGGGCGAGGGAGCCCTCGCGGGCGAAGGCGCGGAGTACGTCCATCGGGTGGACGTACTCGGCCGTGCCCCCGGCCCGCGACACCGGCCGTCCGCCCAGGGCTTCCTCGGGGTCGCGCTCCTGGACCACCAGCGACAGCAGCCGCAGCGCGGCGTCGCGGGCCTTGCCGGGGGCGTAGAGGCGGGTGAGGGTGCCGTCGAAGCCGAGGACGACGGCGTCGGCGGCGGCGAGGGTGGTGGACAGCGGGTCGGTGGAGGGCGCCGCGGGGAGCTGGCAGTACCAGGTGTCCGTGCCGGGGAGGGGCTGGAAGCGGGGATCGTTCAGCGCGTAGTGCACGGCGCGGTGGATGACGACCGTGGCGTGGTCGTCGGGCAGGGGCGTGGCGGAGGGCGGCTCCACGTCCACGGCGACGACCAAGCCGAGACGGTTGAATCTCCGTATCAGAGAGGGCAGTTCCCGCAGGATCGCGTCCAGCAGCACCCCCGCGGGCACATCGGTTCTGACGGCTGCATCCCAGCCGCGCTCGCGCGGCAGCAGCTCGAACTGGTCGGGCCCGACGCCCCCGTGGGCAAGCAGCTCGGACACCGCCCGGCTCAGCTTCGTCAGGGTGTCGGCCTGCCAGCCGGGGCGGGTCGCGAAGGCGAAGGCGATGGTCGTCGGGGCGGCGGACACCCTCCTGAGCAGGGCCTGGTGCAGGGCGTGGAGTTCCTCGCGGAGCGCGTGGGCGGCGGGGCCCGGCACACCGTACAAGGGTTCGCCGCGCCACAAGGTGAGGGCGGCCGCGGCGAGTTCGTGCCCGCGCTCCAAGTCCCCCTCTTCGTGAGCCCGCTCGACCTGGGCGACCAGGTCCCGGAAGCGGAAGACGTCGATGTCGGCGGGGCCGTGGACGGGGTCGAGCGGCAGGGCGTAGCCGTCCTTGTGCCGCACCACCGAGCCCGGGCCGAGCGCGCTGCGAAGGCGGGAGACGTACGCGTGGATGCTGTCACGGGCGGCGCGGGGCGCGGGGGTGCCCCAGATGCCGTCGATCAGGTCGTCGACGGTGACGAGGCCGCCCTCGCGGAGCAGCAGCATGCAGAGCAGGGCCTGTTCGCGGCGGGAGCCGGTGGCGACGGGGCGGTCCCCCTGGGAGACGTGGACGGGGCCGAGGAGCGCGTACTCGCGGCGGGGGTGTTCCGGCCGGGACCGGGGCAGGGACAGGAGCCGGGTGAGGCCGCGCTGCTGGTCGTGCGTGTCGTGGGACGCCAGGTCGGCGACGGCCGCCGCGAGCTCTTCCCGGAGCCAGTCGGGCAGGCCCAAGTCCCCCAAGGGCAGCGGGGGCTGGTGGGCCCCCGATGGTTGCTCCCCCATGTACATCGCGGTGGCGAGGTCCCCGAGGGCGCGCAGGTCCACCGAGCGGGCGGCCGCGTTGAACTGCTCGGCCTCGATGCCGGTCAGGACGGGGCCGTCCGGTGTGACGATCACGTTCCACGAGTGCAGGGCGCCGTGCGAGGCCCCGTGGTCGTGCAGCGCGGCCAGGGCCTCGGCGATGCGCGGGAGCAGGGCGGTCAGCTGGACGGCGGGCAGGCCGTGCGGTGATCTGCGCAGCAACGCCGGCAGGCTGCGTCCGTCGACGAACTCCCGTACCAGGTAAGGGGCGTCGTCCTCGACGCCGTAGTCCGTGACCGCTGCCAGTCCCGGGTGGCCGATCAGAGCGAGTCGCCGCGCGATCCCGCGGAAGTTCACCCGCAGCCACGGCGTCGTGCCCGGATAGCTCCGGACCACCACGGTCTCGTCCTCGTTCCGGATGTCCTCCGCCAGCCACTCGTTCGCGCCGCCCGTCTGCCGCAGCAACCGGTACCGTCCGGCGAACAGCCCGCCCGCACCGAGCCGCCGTACGCTCTCCTCGCTCACTTCCGCGAACGGCTCCGCGGCCACCCCCTCCGGTCCCGCACTCCTCCCCGCGCCCGCCCCCGGCGCGACGGCCCGCAGCACCCCCGGCGCAGCGCCCGCCCGCTCATCGATCAACCCGCCCACCTGCGCGAGCAGTTGCCGCGTCCGCCCCCGCGCGGAGCGCGGCAACGTCCCCAGGAGCACCTCCCGCACCCCCTCCCGGAAGGCGTACGCCCCGGGCTCAGCGCCCGGCACCTCGCTCAGCATTCCGCTGAGTACGACCTCCGCCAGGTGCTGCGGGCGTGGTTGGCGTGACACGGCCGCGTGGACGAGCCGCATGACCGGCAGGTGGGGCTCGCCCACGGCCAGGTGGCCGGCGAGGCGGAAGGCCTCGGGCGAGGCGGACGAACGGAAGCGGAGGACCAGCTCCTCGGGCGACAGGAGCGTGAGGTCCGCACGCGGCAGCTCGCCCTCGGCTCCGGTGGGCGCCGGGCCCAGCCAGGCGACCGTGCCCGGCACCGGCCGTCCCCCCGCGTCCGCGACCAGCGTCGCCCAGTGCGACAGCCACGCCGGGGCGACCTCGAGAACGGGCACAGGCACCGCTCCGGAAGGCGGCGCGGAACCGTCGTACGGGGCGAAGCCCAGGGCCGCCGAAGGGGCCGCCGCGTGCGGGGCGGTGAGGCGCCCCGGCGTCGCGGGCAACGCCGTCGTGGGCCAGAGGCGTTCGGGCAGCGGCTGCAGGACGGCCAGCGGCATGTGGTCGGCCCAGCGGCGCAGTGTACGGAACCAGCGGCGGCCCGCCGGGCCCGTGCGCCACTGCGGGCCCATGCAGTCGCTGACGACGAGCGTGACGGTGCGGCCGGTCGGGGGCACCTCGGCGGCGCGCGGCGGCACCGTCCCGTCGGCCGCCGCGCGGTGCAGCTCCACCGTGCGGAACAGGCCCGACTGCGCGAGCGCCGTGTGCAGTTCGCGCACCAGCGGCCGCCACACGGGCATCGTGGGCCCGTCGTCGTACACGAGCGAGAGCCGCAGCCAGCGCTCGTCCGCGGGCCGGAGCACCGGCAGCCAGGCGCGCGGATGCGCGCCGAGCGCGGCGATGCGGTGCGCGGTGGCGGCCTCGTCGAGGACGTGCCGGTCGGGCGCGGGCACGCGGCGGCCGAGGGGGCGCAGAGCGCGCTGGAGGGCGAGGGGGTGGGGGATCATCGGCGGGACGGGGACGCGGAGCGCCCTCCCGCCGGATCCGGGGAGTCCGCCGGGCCCGGCGGCGGTTCGCTCTTGGGCGCCCGAGGGCGACGGCGTGGGCAGGTGCAGCGGGACCCGGCCCGGTTCCGGCGGGTCGGGGGGCCGCGTTCGTGCGGGGTCGGCGGGGGGTTCGGCACGCGGTGCCGGAGGCGGTGGTGGTACGTCGCCGGGGGCGCCCTCGTCCGGCGCCTCGTCCCGTGTGCCGGTCGACGGCGCCGGCTGCCCGGCCGGGCCCATATGCCGTGCGAGCCACAGGAGTTCGGCCAGCTCGTCGGGGGACGGACCCGGTCCCGTCGAGGCGCCGCCCGCCCGGCCGCCCGCCGCGGCGAGCACGGCGGCGAGCCGGTCGACGGGGAGGCGCGGGAACCCGCCGGGCCGGTCGTCCGCCGGGGTGGCGCCGGGCCCGCCGTCCGATGCGGAGGCGTCAGAAGGCGGCATCGGGCCCCTGGTCCGCCGCCGTGCGGCGCGCGTCCTCGCTCAGGTACGGCATGAGCAGCCGCGCGAGGTCGTCACGGGACGACGCCTCGACACCGGCCGCGCCCGTGAGGTAGACGGCGTTGAGCAGCTGGTCGGTGGCGAGCTCGCCGCCGCTGCCGCGCTCCAGGAATCGGTCGATCAACTCACGTGCGTACGCGTCCGGTTCGCCCAGGTGGGCCCGGACGATCTCCTCCAGGTGGTCGCCGTGCGGCTGGCGCAGGCGCAGCGTGACGCAGCGGCGGAGGAAGGCGGGCGGGAACTCGCGCTCGCCGTTGCTGGTGAGCACCACGAAGGGGAACGCGCGGCAGCGCACCCGGCCCCTCACGACGGTGACCAGGTCGTCCGAGCCGTCCGCGAGCAGCGACGCCGTGGGCGTGTGCCGGGCGACGCGCACCAGCTCCGGGATCTCGTACTGGCCTTCCTCCAGGACGTTCAGGAGGTCGTTCGGCAGGTCCAGGTCGCTCTTGTCGATCTCGTCGACGAGGAGGGCGCGGGGGCGGGCATAGGGCAGGAGGGCGGTGCCGAGCGGGCCGAGGCGCAGATGGTCCTCGACGCCCGCGCGGTCGTCCGGCACCTCGGTGGCGTGGGTGCGCCCGGCCGCGTACAGGCGAGACAGCGGGTCGTACTGGTAGAGCCCGTCGTGCAGGGTGCTGCGGCTCGTGATGTTCCAGCGGAGGACCGGGCCGAGCCCGAGCTCGCGCGCGACGGCGTACGCGAGGCTGGACTTGCCGCTGCCGGGCGGGCCCGTGACGAGCAGCGGGCGGCGCAAGTACAGGGCGGCGTTGACGAGTTGCACGCACTCGTCGGTGGCGCGGTAGGTGCGGGCGCGGTGCGCGCGGTCCGGGGACGCCGCGGACTCGTCCGCGCCGGGGGCGTCCAGGACGGGGCCGCCGTCGAAGGCGCGCCACGGCGGCGGCGGGGGCAGCCGCGTGATGCCGTCGTGCGGCTCGTTCGTGCCGGTGTAGACGGGCCACAGGGACATGCGGACTCTTTCGTCGTGTCGGGCGGTCAGGCGACGGGGGAGCGCAGTGGGGCGGACGCGGTGTCCGGGAAGCAGCGCGGGTCGTCCCACAGGAGCTGTATGTCCCGCGCCCAGTGCCGGTCGGGCTCGTCGGCGGCGTCCGCGCTCTCCCGCAACGCCAGGACGTGGAGCGGGAGTTCGGAGGGCGGCAGCCGGGAGAGGTGGGCGGCGAGCTGGTCGAGGAAGGCGGAGCCGGGGCAGCGCGCCGGGGGGTTCGCGTGGGCGTCGGCGTCCTCGTGCCCGCACTCCGCGCGCGGCCACAGCAGCACCGGGGCCGGAGCGTTCAGGGACACGTCGAAGTGCGGCCGCAGCCGCGGGGACTTCGGGGACGCCGCGAACCCGGCCAGGTCCGCCTCGTCGCGGCGCAGCAGGAAGCGGAGCTGGTTCGGCTTCTCGCCGGTGCCGCACTCGACGCGGTGCACCGTCGTGGTGCCCTTGCCGCCGAGCCGCTCCCACTTGCGGGCGAGCTGGTGCCGCAGACCGCCCGCCCGGCGCGCCCGGTCGGTGACGACCAGGGGGTACGAACAGCCGAGCGGCGTCGGGTCGTCGGCGCTGCGCGCCCAGCGGGCCACGGGCTCATTGAGCCACTCGCGGGGCAGTACGAAGGCGATCAACTCCGCTGCGTCCGGGGCGAGTTGTCCGAAGGCCTCGTCGATGCGCTCCTGGACGTACGCCCGCACCTGGGCCCTGGGGAGCGTGCGAGAACCCACCGGGTGCCGGTGCCCGTCGCGGCAGGCGGACACCTCGACGAGCACCTGGTCGTCACCGGCACCGCTGCGGGCGAGTTCGACGAGGATGGGGGACCAGGGGGAGGGGGCGCGCTCGGCGCGCGCGTCCGCTGTGTGCTCTGTGGCTTCTGCGTCCTCTGTGGCTTTCGGCGCCGTTGAGGCTTCCGCTGCTTCCGCTGCTGCTGCGTCTGTCGCGTCCGGAGCGTCTCGTAAGTCGTCGGGTACGGCGAGCGCTTCAGGTACGGCGAGTGCGTCGCGTACGCCGCGTGCTTCGGGTACGCCGAGCGCCTCGGGCACGCAGACGGCGTCGGGCGCGCCGACCAACCCGGCCAGGCGCTCCGCGAACCGCTCCGCCGCCCCGGCCGCGTCCACCTCCCACAGCACGTACCAGGCCGCCGACCACAGCGAGGCGAATCCGCCGGGCGGCACCGGCGGGCCCAACGGCCCGACCGCGTCGAGGTACAGCCGCTCCGGCGCCCACGCCGGGGCCTTGCCCGCCGGGCCCGCCCGCTCGGCCTCCGCCACGAGCGCGCACAGCCGCCGCCGGGCCGCCCGCTCCCGCGCGGGACCGGGGATCAGTTCGGCGAGGCCCCGCCAGTAGCGGCCCATGACCGGTGTGGGCAGCATCCGCCCGTTGCGCACCCCGGCTGCCCGGGCCGTCGCCGAGACCATGCCGACGACGAGCCCGCTGTCGGCGAGAGCCACGGCGGCGCCGCTGAAGCCGGGCTCGAGCGGCTGCCCCTGCGCGCTCCAGGACTCCAGCTGCACCCACTCGTCGGCGATCAACTGGGCGGCGGTGGCGCGGTACTCGGCGATGGTGCCCTCGTCGTACCCGCGCGGGAAGCCGTACACGACCAGGCGCGGCCGCGGCTCCGCGTACGCGTCGTCGGGTGCCGCGAAGCCGGCCGGCGGGATGGTCACCGCCCGGTCGAGTTCGAGGACGGCGAGGTCCCCGGGGTCGTCGGCGCGGCCGTTCCAGCCGCCGTGCTCGCCGACGACGGCGGGCACCGGGCCGAGACCCCTGTGGTGCGGGAAGGAGACGGCGACGCCGGACCTGTCGCTGCCCCGCACGACGTGCGCGCAGGTCAGCACGTGCCGCTCCGACACGAGGAACCCCGCACCGGTCTCGGGCCCGCACTCCACGCGGGCGTGCCAGGACGCGCTGCTCATGAGGTGGGGGCGGGCTCCGTGGCGGCGGGGACGGGCCGTGCGGGCGCGGCGGGTGCGGGGAGCCCCGCCGGGGTGGGGTGCCCGTTGGAAGCCGCGTCCACCGCCGCGTCCGCCGCCGTGCCCACCGCAGCGTCCGCCGCCGTGTCCGCCCCGGCACTGTGCTCCGGCTGTCCCGGCTGCTCCGGTGACCACGAGAGCCGTACCAGCAGGTGCCCCTCCGCGGAGCCCTTCACCAGGACCGCTCCGGCCTCCGCCGTCATCCGTACCCCGAACTCGATCTCCACGGTGTCCGGCCGGAGGCTGCCGTCGCGGAACACGCGGAGCGCCGACTCCGCGGCCGCCCGCGCGCCGTCCAGGGACGCCTCGAAGGTGCGGGCGGCCTGCGCGGGCCCGTCGCCGCGCGAGACGAGCCGCGCTCCCGACGCGTCGACGTCGACGTCGGCGACGACCACCCGCGCGCCGTCGTCCGTCGTGAACTGCACCAGACCGTCCATAGCGCCCCCGTCGAAGCCGCGTCCTCTTGGCCGCCCATTGGCTGCCCATTGGCCGCCCACATTCTTGCCGAGACCCGGAGCTGGCGGGAAGCCGCCCTGGCAGCTTCCCGCCAGTACCGCGCAACTCCCTTGCAACACCGGCAGATCGACACTGCTCGCAGCACTCGGAAATCACCCGTACGTGGAGCCGACGAAGAGAGGCCGCCCTTGATCCCGAGACCCGTACGAGCCCGTAGACCCCGGCGAGCCGGACGCGGGCTCCTGCCCGCCGGACTCGCCCTGGCCCTGCTCCCGGCAGGACTGACCGCGACCGCAGCCACGACGACAGCCACCGCAGCCACGACGACAGCCACCGCAGCCACGACGACAGCCACCGCCGCCACGACGACCGCCGCCACCTCCTCCACCACCGCCCGCGAGGCCCAACCCGCCCCGGCCGCGGGGAAGTCCACCACCGTCACCCTCGTCACCGGCGACGAAGTCACCGTCACCCCGCTCGGCCGCGGCAAGCGCACCGTCACCGTGGAACGCCCGCAGGGCGCGAGCGGCGCCGTGCGGACCTCCGTCGCCGGCGGCCGCGTCACCGTCGTACCGGACGAGGCGCGCCCGTATCTGCGCGCGGGCGTCCTGGACGAGCGGCTGTTCGACGTGACGGAGTTGCTGCGGCAGGGCGCGGGACGCGGGGACCGGGCGAGTACGCCGCTGATCGTGACGTACGACAAGACCCGCGCCGGGCAGGACGCCCGCACCCCGCGCGGCACGGACAGGGTCCGCTCGCTGCCGAGCGTGCGCGGCGCCGCGCTCAAGGCGGAGAAGGGCACAGCCTTCTGGCGGGACATCACCGCACCCAAAGGCGCGCGCCTCGCGGACGGCATCGCGAAGGTCTGGCTCGACGGGCGCGTCGAGGCGGACATGGCCGAGAGCAACGCCCAGATCGGCACCCCCAAGGCCTGGGAGGCCGGGCTGACCGGCAAGGGCGTGAAGGTCGCCGTCCTCGACACCGGCGCCGACCTCACCCACCCCGACCTCAAGGACCGGACAGGGGAGACGAAGAGCTTCATACCGGGGCAGGAGGTCGCCGACCGCGACGGCCACGGCACGCATGTCGCCTCCACCGTCGGCGGCAGCGGTGCCGCGTCCGACGGCAAGGAGAAGGGGGTCGCGCCGGGCGCAGAGCTGGCCGTCGGCAAGGTGCTCAGCGACGAGGGCTTCGGCAGCGAGTCGCAGATCATCGCGGGCATGGAGTGGGCCGCGAAGGACGTGGACGCCGAGATCGTGTCCATGAGCCTTGGTTCGCAGGAGCCGAGCGACGGCACCGATCCGATGGCCGCCGCCGTGAACTCGCTCTCCAAGGAGACGGGAGCGCTCTTCGTCGTCGCGGCGGGCAACACCGGGGCACCCTCGTCGATCGGTTCGCCGGGCGCCGCCGACGCCGCGCTCACCGTGGGTGCCGTCGACTCCGCCGACAAGGCCGCGTACTTCACCAGCAAGGGCCCCCGCTTCGGCGACAACGCCCTCAAGCCCGACCTGTCCGCCCCCGGCGTCGACATCCTCGCCGCCCGCTCCCAACTCGCCTCCGGGCAGGGCCACTACACCTCCATGAGCGGTACGTCGATGGCGACCCCGCACATCGCGGGCGTCGCCGCGCTGCTCGCCGAGCAACACCCCGACTGGAGCGGGCAGCAGCTCAAGGACGCCCTGATGTCCAGCTCCCACCCGCTGGACGCGTCCGCGTACGAGCTCGGCGCCGGGCGCGTGGACGTGCCGTCCGCGATCGACGCGCGGGTCACCGCGACGGGCGGTGCCGACTTCGGCTTCTACCGCTGGCCGTACGGCGACAACAAGCCGGTGACGAGGACGGTGACGTACACCAACACCTCTCCCGAACCAGTGGAGTTGACTCTGGAGGCACACGGTGCGGCCGACGGCGTGGTCGCCCTCGCCGACACCAAGCTCACCATCCCCGCGCACGGCACCGCGTCGACCACCGTCACCGGCGACGGCGCGAAGGCGCCCGTCGGCGCCACCAGCGGCGCGATCGTGGCGAGCGCGGACGGCAAGGAGGTCGCGCGGACGACGTTCGGCCTGGTCAAGGAGGAGGAGCGGTACACGCTCACCGTCAAGGTCAAGGACCGCGACGGCGCCGCGAGCCCCGCAGACCTGGTAGTGCAGCCGCTGACCAAGAACACGGACGCCTATCCCGCCGCGGTCGGCCCCTCCGGCGAGCTGAAGCTGCGCCTGGCGCCCGGCTCGTACGCCCTGTCGTCCTTCCTCGACGTGCGCGGCAGCCATGGCAAGGACTCGCTCGGCCTCGGCTTCCTCGCCGCGCCGGAGGTCACGCTCGACCGCGACCGCGAAGTCACCTTGGACGCCCGCACGTTGAGGGAAGTCACGGCCGAGGTCCCGCGCAGTGCCGAGACCCGCCAGCTGGTCATGGAGTTCGACCGGACCGCGAACGGCTCCGCCTACCAGGGGGCCGTGCAGGTGCCGGTGAAGTACGACAGCGTGTTCGCGGCGCCGACGCCCGAGGTGCGTGACGGCCGCTTCGAGTACCGCACCGTGTGGCGGCTCGGCAAGCCGGTCCTGGACGTCAAGGGCGTCGGCGAGGCCGTCGCGCAGCCCGGCGGCACGATCGGCGAGGGGCGGTCCAGGCTGAAGCTGGTGGACGCGGGCGACGGTTCCCCGGCCGCGTACGAAGGGAAGGACGTCAAGGGCAAGGCGGTCGTCGTGCGCCGCACCGGCGCGGCGGGACAGCCGACGCCCGGCCAACTCGCGGACGCCGCGCAGGACGCGGGCGCGAAGGCGCTGTTCGTCACGGACGACGTGCCGGGCCGCCTGAACGCGTGGTTCGGCACGGACGACAACGCGGGTCGGCCGCTGCGGATCGCGACGGTGAACGCGGCGGACGGGGCGCGGCTGCGGGAGGACGCGCGGCGGGGCCGCTCCGTGGAGACGGTCGCGACGCCCCACACGCCGTACGTGTACGACCTGGAGGACGGGCACGCGGGCGCGATCCCGGCGCGCGACCTGACGTACGCGCCGAGCAAGCGTGAACTGGCCGTCGTCGACACGAAGTTCCACGCGCCGACGGGCCGCCGGACGGAACCGGGCGGGGAGTTCCGCTACTCCCTCACCGGCACCTTCACCATCGGCCTCGGCTTCCCGGAGCGGATCTCCTACCCGGCGCGGCGGACCGACTACGTCGCCGCGGGCAAGGGCCGCCACTGGCACGAGTCGGTGCGCTTCGGCCCCGACTCGCTGGAGCAGCGCAGCGGCCTCGTCGACTACCGCGCGGGCAAACGCACCCTGCTCGACTGGTTCCGGCCCGTCTGGCACCCCTGGCTCGGCACCGGCCTCGGCTGGGGGCAGCAGCGCAGCGGCGACAACCTGGACTTCAACGTGCCCGGCTGGGGCGACTCCGGGCCCGACCACACCGGCTTCGGCGACGTGTGGTCCGACGCGTCCATGACCCAGGTGACGTCCGTGTACGCCGACGGGGAGCTGGTCGACCGGCGCTCCGGCTCCGGCGCGTACGTCACGGGGGCCGACCCCGAGGAGCGCACCTACAAGGTCACCACCGACACCACCCTCGACCCCGGCCGCTGGCGCCTCGCCACCGAGGCCCACTCCGAGTGGACCGTCCGCTCGGCCCGCACCCCCGAGGACCGCAAGACGTTCCTGCCCATGCTGAACCTGGGCTTCGACGTCCCGACCGACCTCTCCGGGGACGTCCGTGCGGGGCAGCGTGTTTCGGTGGGGCTCTTCGCCGAGTACGTCAAGGGTGCGAGCGGCACCGGCACGATCGGCTCCGCCCGGCTTGAGGTGTCGTACGACGACGGCGCGTCGTGGTCGTCGGTCCCGCTGACGCGGGGGGCCGGTGAAGCTGCCTCCTGGCGGGGGGAGTTGCGGGTGCCGCCGCGGGGTGCGGGGGCGGTTTCGCTGCGGGCGTCGGTGGTGGACGACCGGGGCGGGTCGGTGCGGCAGGAGGTTGTGCGGGGGGTGGGGGTGCGGTAGCCCTCGCGGGGGGCGCCCCAACCGGGGGCTCTGCCCCCGGACCCCCGCTCCTCAAACGCCGGAGGGGCTGAATACTTCGCCGGTGCGGCAGGGTTTTAGCCCGTCCGGCGTTTGAGGACGAGGCCGTTCAGGCCGATACGGGGGTCCAGGGGGCGGAGCCCCCTGGTTACGGGAAGGGGCGGGACTGGGGCGCCCCCGCGAGGCCCTACGGCCTGAGTGCCCGCTTCAGGACCTTGCCCATGTCATTGCGCGGCAGCGCGTCCACGAGGTGGAGCACGCGGGGGCGCTTGTGCGGGGCGAGGCGGCTCGCGACGTGGGCGGCGAGGGTGTCGAGGGTCGGGGGAAGGGCGGCGTCGGCGGGGGTGACCCAGGCGACGACGCGTTCACCGAGGTCGGGATCCGGCTCACCCGTGACCGCGGCCTCGCGCACAGCCGGATGCTCCAGAAGAGCGTTCTCGATCTCACCGGCGCCGATCTTGTAGCCGCCGCTCTTGATGAGGTCGGTCGCCTTGCGGCCGACGATGCGTACGTAGCCGTCGGCGTCCCGCACCGCCATGTCGCCGGTGCGGAACCAGCCGCCGTCGGCGAGGGCCGCCTCCGTCGCGTCGGGGCGGTTGAGGTAGGAGGTGAAGAGGTTCGGGCCGCGTACCTGGATCTCGCCGACCGCCTCCGGGCCCGCGTCCGCCGCGATCTCGGCCTCCGCCTCGTCGACCAGGCGGAGTTCGACCCCGGGCAGCGGCACCCCGACCGTGCCCGCGCGCGGTTCGCCGTCCGCGCGGACGCTGGTGTTTATCAGGGTCTCCGTCATGCCGTACCGCTCGACGACCCGTCGTCCCGTCGCGGACGAGATCCGCTCGTGGTCGTGCACGGGCAGCGCCGCCGAGCCGGACACCAGCAGGCGCGCGCCCGCCAGCGCCTTCACCAGATCCGGCTCGTCGGGCAGCGCCTCCGCGATCCGGTGGTACATCGTCGGCACCCCGAACAGCATCGTCCCGCCCGCGGCCAGCTCGCGAGCCACGCCGTGGGTGCTGAACCTGCCCAGGTGCCGCACCGCGCCGCCGCGCCGCAGCGGGCCCAGGATACCGAGGATCAGACCGTGGACGTGGAACAGAGGGAGCGCGTGGACCAGGACGTCGTCCTCGGTCCACTGCCAGGCGTCCGCGAGGGCGTCCAGGTTCGATGCGATCGCCCGGCGGGACAGGACGGCGCCCTTGGGCGGGCCGGTGGTGCCGGAGGTGTATACGACAAGGGCGGGGGAGGAGGGGGCGAGGGGAGTGCGGGCGGGGAGCCCAGCGGCCGGGCTCACGGCACCCGTCGAGGCTCCGCCGTCCGCCGCGGCCACCGCGTCCGCCGCGGTCACCTCCACATCCACCCGCCCCACCCCCTCCAACACCCCGGGCAACCGCTCCCCGGCCCCCGCCAGCACCAGCGACGGCTCGCTGTCCGCCACGATGTGCCCCAGCTCACCCTCCCCCGACTTCGGGTTGAGCGGCACCGCGGGCACGCCGGCGACCAGCGCGGCCACCACGCCCACCGCCGTCTCCAGCGTCGGCGTCGCCCAGACGGCCACGCGGGTCGCGCCCGCCGCGGTGAGGCGGGACGCCAGCGCGCCCGCCGTCGCGGCCAGTTCCGCGTACGTGACGACGCGGTCGCCGAATCGCAGGGCGGGGGCGGGCCCGGGCTCGGTCAGGGCGGGGAAGAGGGGCTCGGAATCCACGGGTCGTACTCCTCTGTGTGTGCACGGCGACTTAATGAAAGCGTTACGCCGCTGAAGGTGCGGTGTCACAGTGATCGTTGAGGCTGAGGTGGCCGTTTGTCCCTGATTTCAGGAGTTGTTCGGTGATCAACAAGTCAACAGCCAGTAACCGACAGTCAGTAGGCCGACAGGCAGTAACAGACAGCCAGCCACAGAACAGCCAGCAACCGAACGGCCAGTAGCCAGACAGACCGTCACTGGCCGAGTCAGTTCATCCGGTCCTCCCCCCACAGTCCGAACAGGATGGGACCAACACTTGCTCACTTCGCACCTTTCACCCTCATCATCAGCTTCGCCATCCTCATCCATAGGCCGCGTCCTCGCCATAGGCGCCCCGGGCCCCGACCGCGAACAGCTCACCAGAGCCCTCGAATCCACGGGGTACGAAGTCGACCACGCCGTCCCCGGTGACATACACCCCCACATCCGCCAGGCCCCGCCGGACGCCATCGTCGCGCTCGATCACGGGCCCGGCGGGCGTCGCTGCGGGGGCGACGTCATCAGCGAGGTGCGGTCCGAACCGGCGGGGCAGGCGCTGCCGCTCGTGATGGTCGGCACCGCGGCCCGCGAGCCCGCCGCCGTCGCCGACCTGTTGCGCCGCGGCGCCGACGACTGCCTGCCCAGCGGCTGCGCGCCCGTCGAACTGTCGGCGCGCATCGCGGCCAAGCTGCACCGCGTCCCCGTACCGGTGGAGCAACTCCTCCGCGACCCCCGCACCGGGCTCTACTCCGGGCCCCATTTCATGGACGAGCTCGACCGCGAGCTGCGCCGGCCCCCGGCCGCGCGGCGCGGCGGCGTCCTCGCCGTGGTCGGGGTCGCCGAGATGCCCGCCCTGGAGAAGCGGCTCGGGCCGCGCGTGCACCGGGAGGTCGCGGAGCGGCTCGCCCAGGTCGCCGAGCGTCTTGGCAGCGTGTGCGACCGGCTCGGGTGGGACGACGACGGGCATCTGCTCGTGCTGATGCCCGGCGTCGACGAAGAGACCGCGACCCGCGGCCTCGCCTCGTTCGCCGCGTCCGTCGCGGGCACCCGCTTCGTCGTCGCGGACGAGAACGTACGCCTCACGCCCGCGATCGGCTTCACCCCGCTCGACGCGTACGAGAGTTCCGCGACGCAGGCGCAGGCGCAGATGCAGGCGCCGACCCGGACGCAGGCGCCGACGCGGGCACCCGCCCCCGGCCACGAGGAAGCCGCCCGCCGTGCCCGCGAGGCCACCGACGAGGCGCTGCGCCACCGCGATCTGCGCCCGGTGCGCTGGGAACCGTGGATGCGGGCCAGGTCGGCCGAAGGGCCCCGGCACGCCCGCGCCCGCGTCGGCCTGCACACCCTGCGGACCGCGCTCACCCCGCTCCTGTCGCCCGTGCTCATGCTGCTCCTCGGCGTGGGCGTGCCGTTCCTGCTGTACCAGCAGGCGTACGACCGGCTCGACTGGGACGTGGCCGCGTACGCCTACTGGGTCGTGGTCGCCGGGCTCGTGGCGTCGGCGCTGCTCATCGTCCTGGAGTGCTTCTTCTCGCTCGACGCCGAGCCACGTCCTGCGGCCGCCGCACAGCCGTACCCGCCCGCGAGCGCGGTCATCGCGGCCTACCTGCCGAACGAGGCGGCGACGATCGTCGACACCGTCGAGTCCTTCCTGCGCCTGGAGTACCCGGGCGAGCTGGAGATCGTCCTCGCGTACAACACCCCGCACCCGCTGCCCGTGGAGGACACCCTGCGCGAGGTGGCGCGGCGCGACCCGCGCCTGGTGCTGCTGCCCGTCGCGGGCTCCACGTCCAAGGCGCAGAACCTGAACGCCGCCGTGACGCGGGTGCGCGGCGAGTTCGTGGGCGTCTTCGACGCCGACCACCACCCGGCGCCGGACGCGTTCCGGCACGCCTGGGACTGGCTGTCCAACGGATACGACGTCGTCCAGGGGCACTGCGTGGTGCGCAACGGCGACAGCTCCTGGGTGGCGCGGATGGTCGCCGTCGAGTTCGAGGCCATCTACGCGGTCAGCCACCCGGGTCGGACCCGGCTGTACGGCTTCGGGGTGTTCGGCGGGTCCAACGGCTTCTGGCGCACGGACGTCCTCGCCCGCACCCGGATGCACGGCTCGATGCTGACCGAGGACATCGACTCCACGATGCGGGCCCTCGGCGAGGGCGCGCGCATCGCCATGGACCGCACCCTCATCTCGCGCGAGCTGGCCCCGACGATGCTGCGGCCGCTGTGGAACCAGCGCTCGCGCTGGGCGCAGGGCTGGCTCCAGGTCTCGCTGCGGCACCTGCGCACGGCCCTGCGGTCGGAGAAGTTCACGCGCCGTCAGAAGACGGGCCTGTTCGTGCTGTTGGGCTGGCGCGAGGTGCAGCCCTGGCTCACGCTGCAGATCCTGCCGGTGCTGCTGCACGCCGCGTGGCGCGCGGGCGGCGCGGACAAGCTGGACTGGGCGGTGCCGGTGTGCCTGATGGCCGCGGCGGTGACGATGTCCGCCGGGGTGGTGCAGGCCGCCTTCGCGTGGCGGCTAGCGGTGCCCGAACTGCGGCGCAAGAAAGCCTGGTTCTGGCGCTATCTCCTGGTGACCACGGTCTTCTACACGCACTTCAAGAACCTCGTGGCCCGGCAGGCGCATCTCAAGGAGGCGCTGGGCGAGCGGCAGTGGCGGGTCACCCCGCGCGCCGCCGCGGCGGACGCGGAGGCCTCATGAGTACGGCCACCGAACCCACGAACACCGAACCCACGAAGGGAACCACGCCCACCAAGGACGCCCCGCTCCCCGCGGAGCCGGTCCCCGGGCCCCGTACGCACAAGCCCGCCCGCGCCCACGCCGTCGAACTCCAGGGCTTCCGCGGCCTCGCCGCCCTCAGCACCGTCGTCTTCCACGTGTGGCAGCAGTACTACACGTACGACGCGGCCGGGGCGCACCCGCCGGTCGACAACCCGTACCTGGGCGCGCTGATCTCTCTGGAGGTCATCGACCTGTTCTTCGTGATGTCGGCGTACCTGCTCACGTTGTCGTACGCCAGGGCCGCCATCGACGGGCCGGACGGGGGCGGGGGCGGGGTGCGGTCCGGCCGCGACTTCCTCTTCCGGCGTGCCGTCCGCATCCTGCCGCTGTACTTCCTCGCGGTGCTCGTCGTCTGGTCGGTCCGCAATCCGACGCTGCCCGGCGACTGGCGCGACCTCGTCGGCCATCTCACCTTCACGCACGTCTTCGACCGGGAGCGGATCTTCTACACGCTCGGCCCCACCTGGTCGCTGTCCCTCGAAATCGCCTTCTACCTGGCCCTGGTGGCCCTCGGGCCGCTCGCGATCCGGGCCTGCCGGCGCCTGGCGACGCGGCGGGCGCGGGTGGCGCTGTGCCTGTCGGGGTGCGCCGCGCTGTTCGCGGCGCCGGTGCTGTGGATCTCGTACGCCCACTACGTCCTGGACGTGCCGTACACCGACTGGCCCGTGTACTTCGGCCCGCAGGCCCGCTTCGGCGGCTTCGCTGCGGGCATGGCGCTCGCCGTGCTGCTCGTGGCGCTGGGGGAGCGGGGGCGGGTTGACGCGCGCGTGGCGACGCCGCTGTCGCTCGCCGCGCTCGGCGGCCTGTACGCGCTGTCGTACACCGCGGACCCGGAGAACGTCCCGCACACCTACTACCACCCGCTGGCGGCGCTGCTGTGGTTCGTGCTGCTCTTCGCGACGCTGCACCCGCGCGAGCGGGACGGGCGGCGGGTGCGGTGGCACGGGCTGCTGCGGGCGCGCTGGGTGACCGGCGTCGGCCTCATCAGCTACAGCCTCTACATCTGGCACGAGCCGGTGATGCTGGAGCTGGACAAGTGGGGGCTGCTGCCGCGCGGTCAACTCGGCTTCGCCGCCGGGACGTTGATCGTCGTCGCGGTGGCTCTCGCCGCGGGGACGGCCAGCTACTGGCTGATCGAGTACCCGGCGGGGCTGCTCGGAAAGGCGCGGGACGCGCGGGGCGCGCCGCGCGAGTTCTACCCCGACGCCGACGGTGTCAGGAGGTCCGCCTGAAGGACTTCACGGCGCGTCGAACGACTTCACGGCGCGGTCGAAGTACTGCTTGCCCTCGGGGCCGTTGGCCGCGGGGGCCGAGACCCACAGGTCGTACATCTTGCCGTTCTCGTTCCAGCTCAGGTCGTAGGTGACGCGGGGGCCGCCGTCCTTGGCGGTGCCGTTCCAGGTGAAGGCCCACAGGGCGGCGGGGTTGCCGTTGTGCGTGGTGCGGGTGACCGAGCCCGCGCGGTAGCCAGGGTAGTCCGAGGGGCCGTCGCGGTGGGCCTCGCGCATCACCGACAGGGGGCCCGCGGGGTCCTGGGGCTGGGGGTGGACGCCGATGCGGAACTTCTTGCCCGGCGAGTAGTAGTAGACGCGGGGCGGTTCGGGGGAGCGGGTGAAGCCCTCGGGGAGGGTGAGGGCGAAACCGGACGGGTCGGTGACCGAGCGGTATCCGTCGGGGGTCGTGTCCTTCGTCGCGTCGGGGGACTTGGTGCCCTTCGACGGCGGCTTCTTCGTGGGCTTGTCGGTGCGCTGCGCGCCGGAGTCGGCCGTCTTCCCGGGCCTGGGGGACTTGCGGGGCTTGGCCGGGCCGTCCGGGGACTTCTTCCCGGACGGCTCCAGGTCCTTGCGGTCCGCGGCCTCCGTCGTCCTCTTGTCGTCGCGCCCGCCCGACTCGTCCCCGCCCGACGACGCCAGCCATATCCCCGCCGCCGTTCCGCCCGTCGCCACGACGGCGACCAGGGCGCCGATCAGGACGGCGGTGCGGGAGCGGGAGCGCGGGCCGCGCCGGGAGGGCGGCGGGTGCTCGGGGACGGTGCGGGCCGGGGTGGGGTCGGGGTGCGCGGTGCGGTGGTGGGTGGGGTGCGCCCCGGCGGAGGTGGCCCCGGTGGGGCTCGCGGTGGTGGCCGGTCCGCCGGCGGCCGCGGGCTCGTGCAGGGCGGCGGCCGCGGGCTCGTTCAGGGCGGTACGGAGGGCCTGTTCCGCGCCGGACGCGGTGAGGCGGTGCTCCGGGTCGCGTTCCAGCAGGCCCCGGGCCACCGGCAGCAGCGGGCCCAGCTCGTCGGGGAGCCGGATCTCGTCCAGGACCACCGCGTGCAGCACCCCGGCCACCGAGTCCCGGTGGAACGGCGATTCGCCCGCCACGGCCGCGCACAGCAGCACCCCGAGCGACCACAGGTCGGACTCCGGTCCCGACCGCCGCCCCGACATCCGCTCCGGCGCGGTGTACTCGGGCGAGCCCACGAACGCGCCGGTCTGCGTCAGCGTCGTCTGCCCCGCGACCTGCGCGATGCCGAAGTCGGAAAGCACGACACGGCCGGTGCCCGCCTCCAGGAGTACGTTGGCGGGCTTCAGGTCGCGGTGCAGCACCCCGGCCGTGTGCGCGGCCCGCAGCGCGGCGAGCAGCGCCAGGCCCACCCGGCCCGCCTCCGCGGGCGGCAGCGGACCCCCGGACGCAAGCCGGTCGGCCAGCGACCACCCGTCGACCAGCTCCATCACCAGCCAGGGCCGCGCAGACTCTTCGGGGTGCCGCACGACGTCGTGCAGCACGAGGATGCCCGGATGCTTCACCTGCGCCACCGACCGCGCCTCGCGCAGCGTCCGCTCCTGCTGCCGGTCCGCGTCGTCCGCCGTCAACGCGGCGTCCACATGCAGTTCCTTGACCGCGACGGCCCGCCCGAGCAGCTCGTCCCGGGCCCGCCACACCGTGCCCATGCCGCCCCGGCCGAGCCGCGTCTCGATGCGGTAGCGTCCGGCGACCAGTTCCCCCGTGCTTGCCATGGGCGCATCATACGAACTCCCCGGAACCGCACGGACCTTGGGCTTGCACTCACCCGTACCGGGGCTGCCGCCGGACCGGCCGCCCACGACAAAACCCCTGGCCACACCCGTCACGATCACGTTAGCCTGCGCCGAGCCCCGCCTGCCCGCGTGAGGAGAGTGCCCGTGGCCACCGCCGCAAGCCCCGCCGTCGCCCTGGTCACCTGTGCGTCCCAGCTGGCGGACGGGCGTGACCGTGATCTGCCGGAGCTGGAGCGGGCGCTCGCCGACGCCGGGGCCGGGGCGCGGACCGTCGTCTGGGACGACCCCGACGTCGAGTGGGCCGCGTACGACCTGGTCGTCATCCGCTCCACGTGGGACTACTCCTGGCGGGCCGCCGAGTACGTGGCCTGGGCCGAGCGCGTCACCGCCGTCACCCGGCTCGCCAACCCGGCCGACGTCGTCCGCTGGAACACGGACAAGCGGTATCTGGGCGAGCTCGCCGCCGCGGGCGTCCCGACGGTGCCGACGACCTACCTCGCGCCGGACCACGCCGAACTCCCCGCCCAGCGGGGCGAGTTCGTGCTGAAGCCCACCTCAGGCGCGGGCGCCCGCCTCACCGCCCGCTACGGCCCGGACGAGCACCCCACCGCCCGCGCCCACCTCGCGCGCCTGCACGCCGACGGCCTCACGGCGATGCTCCAGCCGTACATGCCGGGCATCGACGACACCGGCGAGCGCGCCCTGGTCTTCCTCGGCGGCCGCTTCCTGCACGCCATCCGGAAGGGCGCGGTCCTGGAGGCGGGCACCGCGTACGACGCGAAGAAGGTCTCGCACCCGCGCGTGCGCCCCTGGGCCCCCACGGACGCCGAACTCGACGTGGCCGCGCGGGCGCTCGCCGCGACACCCGGCGACCCGGACCTGCTCTACGCCCGCGTGGACCTGGTCGACGGCCCCGACGGGGAGCCGCGCGTCATGGAACTGGAGCTGGTCGAGCCGAACCTGTTCCTCGCCGTCCAGCCGGGCTCGCTGCCGCTGGTGGTGGAGGGGATCTTGAAGGCCGCGGTGCGCTGAGCGCCCCAAAGGGGCGCGGGGAACTGCGCGACCAGCCACAGCGGACCCGCAGACTCGACACCGCTCCTCCAGCGAAGCGCACCTCACTCCGGAAACGACACCCGCTGCAGCAGCCCCCACGTGAACTCCGCCACGCAGCGCCGCCGTTCCCCCGTCTCCTCGTCCGGCGCGGTGAACGCGAGCCGCCAGCGCGTCGGCGCCGTGCCCTCCATCGGGCGGGCGGGCGCGAAGGCGCGGGCGGCCTCGTCGACCGTGCAGGACCACGGGGTGAGGTCGGCGAGGCCGCGCAGCGCGGGGGCCGGGGCGCCGGGGGCGCGGATCAGCCACTCGTTCCACACCGCGGCGTTCGGCCCGAGCAGCACCTCGAAGCGCAGGTCGGGCCAGAGCGGCACCGGCCAGAGCAGCGCCTCGCACTCCAGGTCGCCGATCTTCCGGGGGACCGTCGCCTCGGGCTGCCCGAGGACCGAACGGTAGCGGGACACAGCCGCGCGCCCCTTGCGCGCGTGCAGCATCGCCTGCCAGCGGCGGTTGGCCTCGCGCATGTCGGCGATGGAGACGCCGAGTTCGTGCCGGGCGTCCTCGACGAGGTCCGGATTGTGGTCGGCCATCCGGCGCAGCAGGACGAGCTGGAAGTCGAGCGGCGTGAACGGGGCGGGCGGCGGGCCGGGCGGCCGGGACGAGCCGGAGCCGGGCCCGGCGGCGGAGCTAGCGGACATACGCCCCATGGTCCCGCACCGCGCGCCCGCCCGGGCGCCGCCCGTCCGGCAGGAAGAGCACCGAGTTCACATAGCGCGGGTGTCTCGGCGTCAGCGCCCGCCGCAGCAGCCCCTGCGCCACGACGTACGAGGTGGCGCGCTGGTGCGCCTCCAGGTCGAAGGAGTCCAGGGGCACCCAGGTGTGCCCCGGCAGCACCCAGCCGCGGTAGCCGTGCGCGTGGGCGAGGTGGTCGACGACCGGCGTGATGGGTTGGATGCGGTACTCCAGCTCGACGAAGAGCGCGGGGCGGTCCCGGTCGAGAAGTTCGCGGGCGCCGCGCAGGACGGGCAGTTCGTTGCCGTCCACGTCGATCTTGATGAAGTGCACGTCGAGCAGGCCGAGCCCGTCGAGCGTCAGGCACGGCACGTCCAGGGCGGTGGCGTGCACGCCGTCCCTGCGCACCAGCGAGGACACGCCCCGGTCGCCCCGGTCGTCGCACGGCAGCCACAGCCGGGCGGTGCCGTCGCGGTCGCCTGCCGCGGCCTGGATGACCCGGACGTTGGCGGGCGTGGCGGCCGCGAGCAGTCGCGCCAGGTGCGGCACCGGTTCGACGGTGACCACGCGCCGCGCGCGCCCGGCGAGCCGCCGCGACCAGGGCCCGTACCAGCCGCCGACGTCCACGGCGGTGCCGCAGCCGGCCGGGCAGAGATCGGCGAGGCGGGCCAGCTCGGGCTCGAAGCGCGGATAGACGAGGCGGGCCAGGGCGGCCACGGCCCGGGTGGGCAGCCGGGGCGCGATGCGGGCGGCGAGGGTCTTCTTGGCCGCTGCCGTCACGGCGAGATCCGCTTCAGGAGGCGCTCGTGTTCGTCCTCCGCGACCTGCTCCCCGGAGGACGGAAGCAGTTGGGGGATGCCGTCGACGATGGGGTAACGGCGGTGCAGGCGCGGGTTGTAGAGGGCCTGCTCGGGCACGGGCGGCGGGGCCGGGGCCGCGTCGACCGCCTCGACCAGGGGGGACTCCTCCGGTTCCAGGAGGACCAGCGGTCCCTTGTCCAGCGGGCAGGCGAGTATCTTCAGCAGCGGGTCGTCGGGGTTCATCAGGGCATCAACTCCTTGGGAGGCAGGGTCGGTTCGGCGGGTGCGGCGGGCGCCGGGTCGTCGTGCTTGGGCATCATCAGGAGCACCGCCACCGCGAGCACCGTCCCCATGACCCGCAGGGCGAGCCGCACCGGGTCGTCGGGCAGCGCCTCGCCGAACGCGAGCGTCCCGAGCACGGCGGTGAACAGCGACGTCACCGTCGTACACACCGGAACGATCAGCGAGGCACGGCACCGCTGGAGCGCGGCCTGCGACATGATCAGGCCGAACGCGCCGGTGAAGAGCAGGAGATAGGGGTACGGGGAGCGCAGCAGGTCGAGCAGGGCGCCGCCGAGCCCGTCCGAGGTCAGATGGCTGGACACGCCCTTGATGGCGAGGGAGCTCACGCCGTAGAGCAGGCCGACCGCGACGCCGTACTCCACGCCCGTCGTCGGCATGCGGTGGCGGCTGCGGGTGCGGCGCTCGGCCGATCCGTACAGCCACAGGCCGAGGGCGAGCGAGGGCAGGCAGACGGTGAGGACGAGGGGCGCGGGCGCGTCGCGGCCCACCGTGTCCGTGCCCTCCTTCAGGGACAGCACGACCATCAGGAGCGCCGCGAGGATCGCGCCCACCGCGAACCGCTCGCGGCCGGTCGTGCGCTCGCCGAGCAGCGCCGCCGAAAGCAGCAGGAGCAGCACCAGACCGGAGATGAAGATGCCCTGCGCCGCCGCGATCGGCAGTGTGCGGTAGACGACGAGCTGCGCGCCGAAGCCCGCCGCGAGCGCGAGCGAACCGCCGATCCACAGCGGGCTGGAGATCACCTGGCGGAGCAGCCGGGCCGGCTTGCGGACGCTGACGGACGGCATCGCGGTCAGGGCCCGCTTCTCCAGGACGAAACCGGTGCTGTAGAGCAGGTTCGCGAGCAGCGCCGCGGCCACACCCCACCACATGGCTACGCCCTTCGGGCGTGCAGCAGCAGGATCGAGGCGGCGCCCGGCACCGCGCAGGCCAGTCTGTCCAGGGCACGCAGCGGCCGTGGCACACCGTGGAAGGGTGCGCCCGCGAGCCGTACGACGTCGAAGCCCGACGCCGCCACGAACTCCCTGAGCGCGCGGGCGGTGTAGAGCCGCAGATGGCCCACGACCTCGCGGCCCGGACGGCCGTGGATGCCGCGCAGGCTCACCTCGGAGAACACCGGCTGCACGCCCGCGAGCAGCAGCCCGCGGTTGTACCAGGCGGCGAGATTGGGCGTGGACAGCATCAGGTGGCCGCCGGGCCGCAGCACCCGGCGCAGCTCGTCGAGCGCGCTGTCGGGGTCGACGAGGTGCTCGATGACCTCGCTGAACAGCACGGCGTCCGCGGATCCGTCGGCGAACGGCAGCCCGCCGTCGGTGAGTTCGCCGCGTACGACGTACGGCAGGTGGCCGCTCGCGCGGCGCAGCGCGTCCTGGGACCAGTCGACGCCGATGACGCGGTGTCCGGCGAGCAGCGGCGCGGCCACCCGGGCCGCGCTGCCGTCGCCGCAGCCGATGTCGAGGACGACGCCGGCGCCGGCCGTCGACGGGCCGAGGGCGGCGGCGAGCATCCGGGCCTGGCGCAGGCTGCGGGCGTCGCCGGACGCGACGGGCACGTCCGGGTTCTCGTAGAAGTCCCGCAGCTCGCGGGGGCGTTGGCTCTTGTCGGTACGCGGGGTGGCACTGGTCGTCGTCATGAGCCGCTGTCCTCCGTGGTCGGGTGGAGGTTCTGCGTGGCGTGCATGTAGTGCTCGAAGAGGTCGCGGAGATGGGCGCCGTCGCCGTGGCTGAGGAGCGTCCTGGACCAGCGCAGGGCCAGGTGCAGGCGGCCCGCGGTGGACGCGGTGGTGACGGTCAGGCCGCGCGGCATCCGGGCGGGCGCGGAGAACCACACGGCGTACGCGGCCCCGGCGTCCCCGAAGTCCAGCGCGTACGGCACCCGGCCGATGTTGCTCAGGAGCGTCGTCGACGTCCATGGTCCGGCGGCCCGGCGCAGGCCGCGGGTGACGGCGGCGCGCATCGTCACCGGCAGCACGGGCGCGGTGAGCAGCGCGGCGCCGTGGCCGAGCTGCGGGCGCGACAGGGCCTTGAGGGCGCGGGTGCGGTCGGAGGTGCGGCGCAGCAGGGCGTGGATGTCGTCGGGTCCCAGGTCGCCGGGCCCCGATCGCCCGCCGCCCCCCTCCGGCGCCAACTCGCCCGCACCGAAGGGCACTTCGACGAGCCGCGTGCCGTTGCCGATGGGCATCGTCATGTCGCGCGGCCGGTCGTCGACGGGCATGGTGATGCGCAACGGGCGTGGCCTGGCGCCGTGTTCACGGTTCCAGTGCGCGATCATCAGCGCGGTGGCGACCATGAGCTGGTCGTTGACGGTGTACGGAGCGCCCTTGGGGCGGCGCGGCACCGGCAGGTCGGCGACGAGCATGCCGTTGCCCGGCGAGGGGTCGGGGGTGCCGTGGGCGACGCGCGCGGGGGTGGCCCAGGGGGAGGGGAGCCCGGCGGGCGCCTGCTCTGCTGTGCCGGACGCGTCGGTGGACACGGGGGTACGCGTCGGGGGCGCCGCGGGGGCGTTGTCCCGGCCGCCGTACAGCTCGGCCGCGGTGGCGAGCACGCGCAGGCAGGCCGGGCCGTCGAGCGCGGTGTGGTTGATGGTGAGGAACAGGACGCTGGAGTCGCCGCCCGCCTCCGGGTCGGCGACGACCTCCAGGCGGATCGGCGGGGACGCGGTGAGCGGCGGCGCGTCGCACAGGGCGCGCTCGCGGGCCCGCTTCAGGGCGTCCCGCTCGGCCGTCGGGAACGAGACCACCTCCACGTCCGGCGCCTCGGTGAGCTCCCACTCGTAGCGGCGCCGGTACCAGGGCCCGCGCGCCTCCCGCATGAGGATGCGCGGGTGGCTCCGGAGGGCCTCGCCGAACGCCGCCTTCAGGCGTGCGGGATCCGGCGTGCCCGGCAGGTGCACCTCGATGTGCACGGTCTCCGGCTCCTGCTCCTGCAGGCAGTGCCGGGCGACTTCGTCGACGACGGGGAACGGCACCCGGCGCGGCGGCCGGCCGGGGCCGTCCGCACGCCGGGCGGGGTGTTCCAGGGCGGTCATGGTGCGGTGTCCTCTCCCGGACGGGGGTCCTCGCCCGAGCGGGTGCCCCGGCGGGGGCGGGTGCCCTCGTCCGTGGGGGCGTCCTCTCCAGGGAGGGAGTCCTCCACGGCGGCGGGCTCGTCCTTGCGGAAGGGGTCGGGGCCACGGGCCGAGAGGGTCGGCCCGGCGGCGTACGGGGGGAGTTGCTGGGTGGGATCGGTGTCGGGCGTGCCCGAAGCCTGCTCGGCGCCCGACCCGCCCTCCCCGCGCTTGCGGTGCGGCAGCGGCGGCGGGACCGTCGGTGCGCCCAGGTCGCGGTCGGGGCCGAGCGGCATCGTGGTCGCGTCGGGGGAGCCGTGCGGCTGCGGCGGAACGGGCGGGGTTCCGCCCGGACCGCCAGGGCCACCCGGACCGCCGGGTCCACCGGATCCGCCCGGACCGCCCGGCCCACCCGGACCGGCCGGGCCACCGGGACCACCAGGTCCAGCCGGGCCAGCCGGGCCACCCGCCCCGACCCCCGCAGCCACCCCGGCCCCGCGCCGCACCGGCTCCCGCACGCTCACCAATGCCGCGAACAAGGCGATGAACGCCAGGAGTTGGGCCGCGTGACCGAACGCGCCCTCGTCCGCCGCGACGGCCTCGCCCGCGCCGGTCGCGGCCGCGATGCCGGCCCCGGCCATCGCCAGGAACGCCACCGGCACGAGCAGCCGGTGCCACCGCCAGGCGAGCAGCGCGAGCGCGGGCACGAGCAGCGCGAACCAGCCCGCGACGACCACGCCGACCAGCGTAAGCACCACCGTGCCGAGCACCAGACCCGGCGCGGGCGGCGCCACGTCGGGCCCGTCCGGGTTCGGCTCGCGGCGCCGCACGAACACGAGGGCCACCAGGGCGAGGACGCCCACACCGCCGCCGACGAGCCCGGCCTCGTACGCCGTGGACGGCTCGTAGACGAGCTTGAGCTTGCCGCCCTCGCCGGCCGGCACCAGCCAGCCCTGCTGCCAGCCGTCGAGCCGCACCGAGCGCAGCTCCTTGCCGTTCAGGGTGGCCTTCCAGCCGTCGTTGACGTTCTCGTACGTCGTCAGGTACGAGGCGGCGCCGTCCCCGACGGTCACCTCGCGCCGGTCGCCCAGCCAGTCGTCGATCTTCAGCTCGCGCGACGCGGTGTCGACGCTGCCCGGGGTGCCGCGGGTGAGCGTGACGTCGGTGACGGCGAGCGGGCCCGCGTCACCGGCCTCCACCTGGTGCTCGCCGGGGGCGAGGGACACCGAGGACTGCTTCTTGCCGTCGTCGCACAGCGTCAGTTCGACGGGCCGCCGCTCCACCAGGTCCCGCACGGTGCCCTTGGCGCTGGTCGCGTACACCTTCTTGTCGACCTTCACCGCCGGGCCCTCGCCGCAGGAGAGGTCGAAGGTGCGCTTCGGCGACGGCTGCTTGACGCGGAACTCGTCGAGCGCCGGGATGTAGGCCTCGGTCAGGCCGACCGGCAGTTGCAGCTTCTCGTCCGCCACCGGGTTGTGCAGGGTGAGCGGCGCCGTCTTCGTGATCGTGATGTCGAGGCGGTCGGTGTTGATGGGGGTGAAGCGGGCGACGCCGTTCTCGTCCACCCCGGCGGTCGCCGCGCCGTCCGGCGAGCTGATCTCGATCTTCTCCGGCCGGGTGGAAAGGCCGCCCGCGGGCGGCAGCACGATCTCGCCGACGCTCACCTTGCCCGGCCAGCGCAGATGGATGACCGGCCGGTCACCGGCGATCCACGCGGTCGTCAGGTCGCCGTCGGTGAGATTGCGGGGCGAGAGCCCCGTGCCCAGGTCGGACGTCGAGTCCGCCTCGGCGAGGATCTTCCGGCGCTGATCGGGCGCCACCTTGTAGAGGAGTTCGTCGTACGCGGAGCCCGGTACGGCGACCGCGCTCGCCTTCACCTTGTAGTCGCCGTCGGCCGTGGTGGTGAAGCGGCGGTGCAGTCCGGCCTCGGCGGTCACCGGCGACAGACCGCTGGGGTCGGCCGAGCGGTGCATGGAGTACGTCGTGGCGTCGGCCTCGGCGTCGGCGCCGTCCCTGCCCCCGGTGTCGGCGGGCATCTTCAGGAGCTTGGTGATCTGCACCTTGGGGATGCTGATCTCCGCGAACCCGGCGCCGGTCAGGCCCTTGTGGGCGACCTGCGCGTCCAGGATGGTCAGCTTCACCCAACTCGTGTCGCCCGCCTTGGCCTTGACGCGCTGCGTCATGCCGTTGGCCTGCAAGTACGTGGTGGCGCTGCCCTGTTCGGTCTCCACCCGCACCTTCGTCGGCGCGGACCGCACGCCCTGCTGCGGCAGCGGCGTCACCTTGAACGACGACGGCACGGCGGTCTTCTTCCGGAACTCCGCCTTGATCCACTCGCCGTCCGGGCTGCCCGGATTGCCCTCGGTCCAGGCGGTGTCCGGGTTGCCGTCGAAGGCGTTCACGGGGTCGTACTGCGGCAGGTGGAACAGCCAGTTGCCGTAGCTGGAGGCCGTCACCGACTTGGCGCCGCGCAGCTCGGCCGTCGTCTGGTGCTGCACGCCCTTGGTCGGCAGGATCTGCCGCGGCTTCTCACCGCCGTCCTGGAGCGCGTCCGGCGCGTTCTTCTCGTCCTTGGTGTACGTGTACGACGTGTTGGTGTTGACCAGGCCGAAGCGGGTGTCCGCGCGCCGCAGCCCGTCACCGACGGCCTGCAGGCCGGGCGGTGAGCCGAGCCCGGGGTGGTTGTCGCCGGTCAGCACGACCGGCCGGTTCTTCATGTCCGGGTCGGCGGACAGCGGGAGCAGCGCCTCGGGGCCGCCGCTGACGACGGCCGTGTTGGACACCGGCTTCAAGCCCGCCTGCCCCGGACGCCCGGCATCCTTGCCCGGCGCGTAGATCTCGACCGCCCGGTGGCGCGGGTAGAGGCCCTCCACCTGCACCGGCGTGTCATCGGCGATCTTCCCGCCGGTCTCCTGCGGCCCGAACCCGGTGACCCGCGAGAACCCGGACTGCTCCAGGGTGCGCTTGACGGTCGCCGTCGGCACCTGGCCGATCTGGTCGGGGTCGAGGTCGTTGCGTACGACGACGTAGTGCAGGCCCGCACGCGTCAAGTAGTCCTGCAGGCCCGGCACTTCGCCGCCGGTCATGAGGGCCTGCTCGACGGCGTCCATGGCGCGCCGGTTGCCCTTGGTGCCGAACGGCACGTAGTCGCGCTGTGCCCAGCGCGAGTCGGCGAGCACGTCGAGGGGCTGGTCGATGGGGGAGCCCCAGGTGTAGATGCCGTGCGCGGTCGCGGGCACGACCAGGGCGCGCGAGTCCGGGGAGTACTTGTCGAGCCAGTCGGCCGTCGCGTCCCAGTAGTTGGGGAGCTTCTTGAAGGAACCCGGCTGCAGGATCGAGCCGTTGAGATACGGCCACGCGAGCCCCGGAAGCACCAGGACGGCCGCCACCAGCGGGGCGTACCGCCGCCCCCGGATCGGCCGCGCCCCGCGCGCCCGCGCCGCCATGCCCGCCAGGTGCGCGAGGCCGAAGGCGAGGGCGAGCGCGAGCCCGGTCTGGAACTTGTAGATGTTGCGGAACGGCACGAGCCCGCCGTTCAGCCAGTCCTGCACGGTGCCGTGGAAGGGCGCGCCGAACGCGCCGCCGTACCCGGCGAGGGTGACCAGCGCCACCGAGACGACGGTGAGCACCAGCCAGCGCCGCTCCGGCAGATCGCGCCGGGCCAGACCGGCCAGGCCGAGGGCGGCCGCGAGCGCCGAGCAGACGATGGTGACGACGGCGGTCGCGACCGTCCAGCCGGCCGGCAGCCAGGCCTCCCCGAAGTGCAGGTAGGCCACCCAGTTGCCGGCGCCGCGCAGCGTCTCGGTGGCCGACATGGTGCCCGTCGTCGTGGCCGAGTTCTCCACGTACGGAAGGAAGTTCTCGCCGTAGATGCCGAGCAGCAGCAGCGGCACCACCCACCAGGCGGTGGCCAGGATGACGCCCGGCACCCACCAGGTGATCAGTTTCCGTTTGCGCGGGCCGTTCGGCCGTGACAGCAGATACAGGCCCACGGGCAGCAGCGACGCCAGCGTCGACGCCGCGTTCACGCCGCCCATGAACGGGATGAACAGGGCCGAGCGGAACGCCGCGATCCGCGCGGTCACGCGGTCGTTGGTGAGCGGGATGAGCACCCACGGCAGGAACGCGCCGGGCAGCGCCGCCGCCGACGTCGACCCGACCACGACCGTGAACGTCGGCCACAGCGCGTACACCACCGCGCCGAGCAGCCGCGAGCCGTGGCTGCCGATGCGCAGCCGCTCCGCGAGCCGCAGCGCGCCCCAGAAGGCGGTGGCGACGATCAGCGACATCCAGAGCCGCTCGGCCAGCCACACCGGGAGCTGTACGAGGTCGGCCAGGGCGTAGAACGGCAGCATCGGGAAGGCGTAGCCGATGTACTGGTCCTGGATGCCGCCGAAGCCGCCCCGGTCGTGCCACAACTGGCCGAGGTCGGACAGGAACTGCCAGGGGTCGACGGCGACACCGAGCTTGGTGTCGAACGTCATCCGCCCCGGCTGCACGGCGAGGAAGCACACGAACACCACGGCCCAGAACCCGGCGAGCCAGCGCCGTGAGCGCGGCCCGCGCCCGGGTTCGGGCGCGGGCGCCGTCGGCTTGAGGGCCGCCGGGGGTGGGGACTGGACCGTGGTGGTCATGGACACCGCCTGAGGATGAGGAGGAGGTTCCAGGTGGCGACTTCGCGCACGCCCGGTACCTTCGCCACCGTCTCGGCCCAGAACGGCCAGTACCGGGAGCGGGCCGAGACGACAGCGACGTCGTCGCGGGCCCTCACCTGTCTGAGCGTGGGTCCGACGTGGTGCGCGAAGAGGTTCTCGCCGAGCTTGTGCTTGGCGGGTTTGCCAGTGCGGCGCTCATAGCGGGCGCGGGCCCGCTCGGCGCCGAAGTAGTGCCAGGGCGCCCACTCGTGGCCGCCCCAGGGGGAGTACCAGTTGGTGAACGCCACATAGATCAGGCCGCCGGGGCGGGTGACGCGCACCATCTCGCTGAGGAAGGTCCCCGGGTCCTCGACGTGCTCCAGGACGTTCGAGGAGAACGTGACGTCGGCGACGCCGGAGGCGAGCGGCAGCAGATAGCCGTCGGCGACCACGGAGCCCTCGGGGGGCTTCGCGCCGAGCTCGGCCGGGTCCGGCTCGAAGAGGTAGGCCTGTGCGCCGCGCCTGCGGAACTCCTCGGTGAAGTAACCGCCTCCGCCGCCCACGTCGACGACCACCCGGTCCCTGACCGGTAGGTACCGTTCGACCTGGTCGGCGGCGTCCCGGGCGAGCAGCGCGTAGCACCGCTCCGGCTCCTGCTGCTCCCGCAGGAAGGCCCGGAACAGGGTCACGGAGCGGCGCAGCGACGGGTCCTTCACACAGATCCCTTCGCCTTCCGCGGTGCCTCGTACGTGGCGACGGCCTCCGCGGCCACCGCGCGGAACTGGCGCACCGTGTTCGCCCAGCGGAAGCGCGCGGCGCGTTCCGCGGCGGCCTTGCCGAAGGACCGGCGCCGCTCCGCGCTGAGCGCGAGCGTGCACCAGGCGGCCGCGAACGAGCTCTCGCCGTGCGCGAGCAGCCCGGTCACGCCGTCCTCTATCGAGTCGCGTACGCCGGGTACGTCGAAGCCGATCGCGGGCGTCGCGCGCACCGCGGCCTCGGTGACGACCAGGCCCCAGCCCTCGACGGCCGAGGGGTGCAGGAGCATCCACGCCTCGCACAGCAGCCGGTGCTTCTCGGCCTCCGAGACATGGCCGGTGAACTGCACGCCGGGGCCCGCGAGGCGTTCGAGCCGCGCCCGCTCGGGCCCCTCACCGACGATCACCAGGCGGCCGCCGGTGACCGGGCGGACCCGCTCCCACAGCCGCAGCAGCAGATCGACGCGCTTGTACTCGACGAGCCGGCCCATGGCCAGGAACAGGGGTTCGTCGGAGCGCTCGTGCAGCGGGCCCGGCTCCTCGACGCCGTTGTGCACGACGCGGATGCGGTCGCGGTCCACGCCGAGGTCCCGCAGGGCTGTCGCCGTCGACGGCGAGACCGCCACCAGCAGATTGCCGCGCTGCGCGCCCGCGAGTGCCCAGTGCTCCAGGCGCCGCCCGAGGCGCGCGGCCGGGGCCAGCGCGCCCTGGAAGCGCATCGACCACAGCTCGGTGTGGACGTGATTGACCAGGCAGAGGGTGGGGCCGCGGTGCCACAGCGGGGCGAGATAGGGCATGCCGTTGCACACCTCGACCAGCAGGTCGCAGTCGCCGATCTGGCGCGTGAAGGCCGATCTGGCGCGCAGGTAGTGGCCGAGGTCGCCGCCCGCCGACACCACGCGGTAGTCGCGGTACGCGGCCGGGCCGCCGCAGAGCAGGGTGACCTGGTGACCGTGCGCGGTCAGTCCGTCGGCCAGCCGGTCGACGAGGAGTTCGGAGCCTCCTGCGGCCGGGTTTCCCAGGTCGCGGCGGGCGAGGAAGGCGATCCGGCGCGGCTGTGGGGGGAGCGCCGGAAGGAGCCGCGCGGGCCGCGGGGCGACCGGACGCAGCGACGACGGCACGTGCTGGGGCATCGGTGCTCCAACTCGTCTCGGGGTGCGGAACTGTGGGGGGCTTGCGGTGGCGCCCGGGGTGGGGCCCGGTGGTGCGGGTGGTTCCGGTCGTGCTGGTGGTGCCGGTCGTGCTGGTGGGACCGGTCGTGCTGGTTCTGGTGGGGCTGGTGGTGCTCGTGGTGCTGGGTCCGCGGTGGTTTCCGCGGGTGCGGGGCGGGGCTCGGACGGTGCGCGGGGTGGGACTCGGGGGACCGATGTGCGCGTCCGTTGTGCTGGGACTGTGCGGGGACTGTGTCTTGGTTGGGTGGATAGTTTTCGCCGCAAGGAACGGCGCGGCTACTCACCGAGGTGACAATTTCGGCCCTTCTTAGACCTGACGTCTCATCACATCGTGGTGGGTTGCAGGGAATTTGGGGACGTATCGGAATGTGGACCCATCGAGTCCGGTCCTTCACCGTCCCTTCGTGACCCGTTCGTGTCCGATTCCCGGCCGCGTACGACGAGGACGCCGCCGAGCAGGGCGAGTGCCCCGCCCACGACGGCCGACACGAGCGGCAGCGTCTCGCCCACCAGCTTCAGGCGTGAGCTGTCGTCGTCCGCCAGGTCCACCTGGGTCTGCTGGGTCTTCTTGGTGAAGGCGATGCGCTCGCTGTCGAGCAGCACCGTGACGTCCTTCTTGCCCCCGGGTGCCCGCAACGTCTTGCGGGGTCCGAGCGCGGCGTAGATGATCCGGCCCGTGCGCTGGTCGGCGACCAGCTCGACGCCGTGGTTGGCGTACCACTCCTCGGCCATGACCTGGCTGCGCCGGGGCTGGCCGACCAGGCGTCCCGGCACCTGCCGGGTGCCGGTCTTGGTGGCCTTCACGGTGCCGGTGAAGCGGAGGCCCTCGTACCCCTGGATCTTCTTCTTGCCGCGGTAGGCCAGCGGCACGGTGTCGCCGAGGGTGGGGTCCCACCACAGGTAGGTGCGCTTCTCGACGTCGAAGGGGAACTTCAGGTACGCCTCGCCCTCGAAATAGGGCTTCTCGTCGCAGCAGTGCACGGGCTTGTTGGTCTTACGATCGGTGACCCAGCGTTCGAGCGTCCACTGCAGAGAGTCATGCGGATCGGCCGCGGGCAGCGAGCTGTCGGGGTCGATCGAGGTCGATACGTCCCAGACTGCCCGGCCCGACTTCTCGCTGTCGGCGACGTCGCCGCGCACCTGCCGGGTGATGGTCAGGCGCTGGTCGTGGACGGTCTTGATCTTCTTGGTGTCGAAGTAGCTGCCCGTGCCCCGGAAGACGGTGATCTGGTCGATATCGGTCGGTGTGCGCTTGGCGCGCGGCTCGACGTACCAGGCAAGGAGTGGTGCCAGGACAAGCAGAAAGGCACCCAGGCCGAGCAGGACCAGGGACAAGGGCGAGGCTGTGCGGCGCGTCATCCGGCGCTCCTGCCATGAGGACGAACGGGGGACGATCGGTCAACTCTGCGGGATTACCCACGAGTTGGGGGACTGCTGCGGTGCTGTTGCCGCCGGAATGCCCGAAATGCTGCGGCGCTGTTTCCACGGGGTTACTGACCCGTATGGGTCGCGAACGCTAGGCGGACCCTTGACGCAGTGTCAATGCGTTGTTGACACTGGGCCCCTGCGGAGCGGGGTGGGGACGACCTCCATGCAGAGAGGCTGACCCTGTATGCACCGAATGTTCGCCGCCACGCTGACCGTCGTGGTCGCCGCGGCCCTTGCCGTGGGCGCCGCGCTGGGCATCGTCGCGCTCCTGAACGCCACGCCCGACCAGCCGAACCGGCCCCTCGTGCACTACGAGACCCCCGAGCGGGACCAGTGACCGACGTGGCCGCCGGCCCGAGAAGCGTGTCCGAAAACATCTCCGAGGGTGCCTCCGAGGGCGCCGCCGCCGTGGGCGCCGACGACAGTCGGGACCCCGCGCTGCCGCGCTCGGCCTGGCGCGATGTGCCACCCCTCCAGGTGCGCCGGTTCGCCGCGCTCGCCCTGGAGGAGGTGCCGGTGCTCGCCCAGGACATCCTGCGCGAGATCCGCGCCGAGTACCCCGGCCTGCCCGTCGTCCTCGACGACTCCGGCGAGCCCATGGCGCTCGTCGGCATCCGCCGCGCCCTGGAGGGCTTCGTCCAGCAGCTCGCCACCCGGGAGGGCCGGCCGCGCTACCACCCGGAGGTCTTCCAGGAATTCGGCCGCGGCGAGGGCCTGCACGGCCGCAGCCTCGACTCGCTCCAGGCCATCTACCGCCTCGGCGTCCGGCTCGCCTGGCGCCGCCTGGCCGAGATCGGCCAGCAGACCGAGATCCCGCCCCCGGCCATGTACGAGCTGGCCGAGTCCGGCTTCGAGTACCTCGACGGCCTCGTCGACCAGTCGGTACGCGGCTACGCGGAGGCCGCCGCCCGGCAGGCCGGCGAACGCCTGCGCCTGCAGCGCAAACTCATGGAGCTGCTGCTGTCCGAGCGCCGCCCCGACCACTCGGCCGCCTCCGCCGCCTCCGCGCTCGGTGCCGAGAACGGCCTGGACGAGCGCGCCGCCCGCGTCGGCTGGCAACTGCCCGAACGCGTCGCGGTGGGCGTCCTGCTGCGCCCCGCCCGCGAGGCCGTCGCGCCCGCCGTCGGCGAGGGCGTGCTGCTCGACATGGAGGCCGAGCAGCCCCGCATGGTCGTGCCCGACCCGGACGCCGCGGGCCGCCCCGAGCTCCTGCGCCGCGCCATGACCGGCTGGTCGGGCGCCATCGGCCCGCCCGTGCCGCTCGCCGACGCCGCCAAGTCGCTGCGCTGGGCCGAGGCCGCGGTCGCCCTGATGGAGCGCGGACTGCTGCCCGCCGGCGAGGTCCTGTACTGCACCGAGCACACCGAGGCCCTCGTCCTGCTCCAGCCCGAGGAACTCATCGAGGACCTGTCGCGCCGCTGCCTGGCGCCCCTGGACCACTGCGGCCCCGCCCACGGCCGCCGCCTCGCCCAGACCCTGCTGGCCTGGCTGGAAACACGCGGTGGCGCCCCCGAGGTCGCCGCGCGGCTGGGCGTGCACCCGCAGACGGTGCGCTACCGGCTGCGCCAGATCAGGGAGCTGTGGGGCGACGAGGTGGACGACCCCGACCGCCGCTTCGAGCTGGAGCTGGTGCTGCGGGCGCGCCGGCTGCGGGGCGAACTGGGCCGGTCGTGACGCGTCCGGCGTACCGTCGTGGCGCACCCGGCGTACCAGGGCACACATGTCGCCCCCGGACGCGAGGACACGCCGGACGGTTCGGTTCCGCACACAACTTTCACAGCTTCGGCTTCCTCCGTACCGGCCCGGGACCTAGCCTCCAAGCCTCATGGACTACTGCCACGCGTGCCACAGGCACCTCAACGGCGCCCTCGCCTGCCCGGGGTGCGGCACCCCGGCCGAAGCCTGTCGTGAGTACGCGGAGGCGCTCGCCGTCCCGGACGAGTCCGAGGACCTCGACGCGACGGACGACGAGCAGGAGCCGGGCGGCGGGGTCCGCGGCCGCGGCCGCCGCCGGGAACGCAGTCGCAGGGCCGCGCAGCACCGCCGCAGGCGCCGCAAGGTGCTCCTGATCACAGCGGGCATCGCGCTGGCCGCGGGCGGCCTCAGCCTCGCCGAACTGGGCACCGAGTCCGCGTCGGACGAGCAGAAGACGGCGTCCGCGCCGGACCGCGAGGACCCGTCGGACGACGCGGCGGACGGCTCGGGGAACGCCGAGGGGGCATCGGACGCGGCGGGCGCGTCCGCCGAACCGGTGTCGTCGTCCGAGTCGCCGTCGGCGTCTGAGTCCGCGGCGGAGAAGGCGAAGCGGAAGGAGGAGAAGGACGCCCGGGACGACAAGGACGCGGCACGCCCGGGCGACGGTGACCGGCCGGGCGACGGCGGCACCGAGGGAACGACCGGCGGAAGCGGAACCTCCGGCGGGCAGGCCCCCGAGCCCACCTCCGGCACCCCCACCACGAGCCGCCCGCAGAACCCGGACCCCGGGCCGGCCCCCTCCACCACGAAGCCGCCGAGCGACCCGGAGGAACCGGACCCGAGCCCGTCGGAGACGTGCGAGCGGTTCCTGTGGTGGTGTACGTGACGGCGCGGGCGAAGCGCCCGGACTGACCGCGGAACGGGCCCTACTTCACGACTTCACGTCGGCCGCAGGCTTCTCACCGGACTTCTCGCCGGACTCCTCGCCGAGCATCCGCCGCAGCAGCCCGCGCAGCGAGACCCGCTCCTCCCGCGACAGTTCGGCCAGCGGCTCACGGGCGAAGTCCAGGGACTCCCGCAGGCTGCGCGCGGTGCTGAGCCCGTCCTCGGTCGGCGCCGCCAGCTTCACGCGGCGGTCGGCCGGGTCGGGCCGCCGCTCGACGAGGCCGCGCGCCTCCAGTCGGTCCACGATGCCGGTGACGTTCGACGGCTCGCACTTCAGCTTCTGCGCGATGCGCCGCATCGGCATAGGTTCGATCGAGAGCAGCCCGAGCACCCGCGCCTGCGCGCCGGTCAGCGCGTGCTTGCCCGCGGCGACCTCGTACTCCTCGTGATACCGCGCCACGACGTCGCCGATGAGCTCGACGACCTCAAGCGTCAGCGGATCGATCCGGTGGGCGGGCGTGCCGGGCTTCTGGGTGACCATGCCCACCAGGTTACCCATTTACTTGACAACATGAAATATCGAAGCGCATGCTTATTTCAGAACATGAAGCATTCTGATCCGAGGAGGACGCCCCGCATGTCCGTCACCCCCGAGCAGCTCCCGGCCACCGGCCGCGCCTGGCACCTCGTGCGCCGCCCGCACGGCTGGCCGGTCCCGGAGGACTTCGCGCTCCGCGAGGTCCCGGTCGAGGCCCCGGCGGAGGGCCGCGTCCTCGTCCGGAACCTGTACTTCTCGGTCGACCCGTATATGCGCGGCCGCATGAACGACGTGAAGTCGTACATCCCGCCGTTCCAGCTCGACCAGCCCATGGAGGGCGGCGCGGTCGGCGTCGTCGTGGCGTCGAACGCGGACGGCTTCGCGGCGGGCGACCACGTCCTGCACTTCGCGGGCTGGCGGGAGTACGCGTCGGTGCCCGCGCAGTACGCGACGAAGGTGGACCCCGAGGCCGCGCCGCTGTCGGCGTATCTGGGCGTGCTCGGCATGACGGGCCTGACGGCGTACGCGGGCCTGCTCGAGGTCGCGTCCTTCAAGGAGGGCGACGCCGTCTTCGTCTCCGGCGCCGCCGGTGCCGTCGGCAGCGAGGTCGGCCAGATCGCCCGGCTCAAGGGCGCCTCGCGGGTCATCGGCTCGGCGGGCTCGGACGAGAAGGTCAAGCTCCTGACCGAGGAGTACGGCTTTGACGCCGCCTTCAACTACCGCGACGAGCGCCCGGTCGCCGAGCAGCTGAAGGAGGCCGCCCCCGACGGCATCGACGTCTACTTCGACAACGTCGGCGGCGAGCACCTGGAGGCCGCCATCAGCCGCCTGAACGTGCACGGCCGCGTCACCATCTGCGGCATGATCGCGGGCTACAACGACACGGAGCCGACGCCCGGCCCGCGTAACATGGCCATGATCATCGGCAAGCGGCTGCGCCTGCAGGGCGTGCTCGTCCAGGACCACCAGGACCTCCAGCCGCAGTTCGTGCGCGAGGTCGGGGCCTGGGTGCGGTCCGGTGAGCTCAAGTACAACGAGACGTTCGCGCACGGGGTAGAGAACGGCGTCGAGGCATTCCTCGGCATGCTGCGCGGCGAGAACACCGGAAAGATGGTCGTCGCGCTCGACGCGTGAGTCTTCCGGTATCCGATAAAGTAATTCCACATTTGCCGGGTCGGCGGGCGCGCGACGCGGCACATCTCAGGAGGAATCGGCAGTTATGTCCATCCAGCAGATCGACGTCAAGTACACCGCCGTGGCCACCGCCGAGAACGGCCGTGACGGCCGTGTCGCCAGCGACGACGGCAAGCTCGACGTCGTCGTGAACCCGCCGAAGGAGATGGGCGGCAGCGGCGCGGGCACCAACCCCGAGCAGCTCTTCGCGGCCGGCTTCAGCGCCTGCTTCCAGGGGGCGCTCGGCGTGGTCGCCCGCCGCGAGAAGGCCGACATCTCCGGTTCGACCGTGACCGCGAAGGTCGGCATCGGCCCCAACGGCGACGGCGGCTTCGGCCTCGAGGTCGAGCTCGTCGCCTCCATCCCCAACGTGGACGCCGCGACGGCCCAGTCCCTCGTGGAAAAGGCCCACGAGGTCTGCCCCTACTCCAACGCCACCCGCGGCAACATCAAGGTGGACCTGAAGGTCGCCTGAGATTTTCCCCAATCCCACCCCTTCCCGAAACCGGGGGCTCTGCCCCCGGACCCCCGCTCCTCAATCGCCGGAGGGGCTGGAACTTAGCCGCACATTCTCAGCCCGTCCGGCGCTTGAGGACGAGCCGCGAAGCGGCGATAAGCAGGGGTCCAGGGGGCGGAGCCCCCTGGTTACGGGAAGGGGCGGGATTGGGGAGCCCCCGGCAGGGCCCTACCGCACAGCGAACACCGCCCGCCCCACCTCGGCGAACACCCCCTTCGGGTGCCCCCGGAACAACGGCTCCGTGCCGAACAGGACGACCCGCGTAGAGCCATCGACCCCGCTCACCACGGACGCCTCCCCAGCCGCGTCAGCGGGCCCGCCCGCCCCGGAGCCGTCGCCCCGCCAGTGCCCGGAGACCAGCGGCTTCCCACCCGCATAGGCCTGCTCCACCCGCACCCCATCCCCAAGCCCCGTGAACCACATGGGCGCGTACACGAAGCTGTACGAGGAGCCAGAACCGGCCACGGCGCCACCGGCGTTGCGCACCCGCACCACCCCGTTGGCATCCCCGTTGCCCTCGACGGCCGTCACGGAAAGCAGACCGGCGGCCGAGTTCAGCGCGGCACCCCCGCCGCCTCGCCCGACAAGCCCCCCGCCCCCGGCGAGAAACGCGTCGAGCCGCTTGCGCGCGGGCGCCTTCAACTCCCCGTAAGCGAGCCCGGACGACACGAACAGCACATCGGCCCTGCGCCAGTCGAAGCCGTCGTTGAGGACGGCCGTGGACACCGGCACCACGTCGAAGTTCATCTCCCGCAGCGCGAACAGCTCCCCGGGCGTCACGGCCGCGGCGACCCGCGTGCGCCGCACCAGGTCCCCGCCCCGCGCCTCGGTGGCGGAGAACTCCACGTCGTACTTCTTCGCCATGTCCCACGCGGCCCGCCGCGCCGACCCCGGCACGATCACACTGCCGCCGTCACGCGACCGACGGGCCGAAATGCCGTCCCGCACAAGGGAGTTGAGGGCGGCCACCTCCCGCGGGTCGTCGAGCCGCAGCCGCAGGTCCCCGCGCGGCGCCACATATCCGACCCGCGTGGCCGAGTCCACCGCGCGCGACGGCACCCCCGCCGGGCTCCCCTTCCGCGCGGTCACCACGGACGCGCCCCACAGCCGCCCCAGGCTCCAGCCCGAGATGTCGTACATGGCCGACACCTTGCCGCTGATGTCACGCCCGTCCGCGAGGATCACGTTCGCGAGGCCCCGCTTGGGCTGGCGCATGTCGACGACGTACGACCCCTTCTCGTACGAAGCACCGCCGAGCCGGAAGTCCCGCGTGGCGCGCCGCACCCGCACGTCGTTGGCGAGGAGGTGGTCGACGAGACGGGAGGCGGCGGCACCCGAGCGCTGCCGCTTGCCCGCCGGAATGACGTACGCGCGCGGGAAGTCGGCCGTGTAGACGTCCTCCGGGCCGATGCCGGGAACACCCGGCACGGTCTTCTCGGAGACCTCCACCTGCTGCGCGCCCGCGGCCCCGCGCCGGAACACCTCGATCTGGTCGTCGATCAGTGAACGCCGGTGCTCGCGCGCGTAGTCGAGCGTCGCCGACATGGCCGCGCCCGCGATGTCCGTGTTGATGGCGGAGCGGCGGCGCAGCTCGGCGGTCGGCTGGGAGTCGTACTCCTCGTAGTTGACCTGCATCGGGAACTCGATGGTGTGCGCCGCGACCGCGCCGTGGAACGGCATGTACTGCGGCGTGAAGATCGGCGGCCAGTCGTCCCAGCCCTCCTCCTGGTCGCGGAAGGGGATGATCGCGGGCTGCACGCCGTCCTTCGCCTCGGTGTAGCCGAGGCCGTTGACGGCCTTCTCCATGCCGAGGGCGTTGGCGTAGCTGTTCTTCAGGAACAGGTCGTACTCGTAGTTCTCGCCGTGCGGCGGCGTGGTCGGCTCGATCAGCGTGCCGTTCACGTACCCGTGCAGGTCGATCATCACGGCGGGCTGCTTGTCGATCGCGATCTGCCGCACCGCGCGCGCCTCGGGCTGCGTGGCGGTGATGAAGTCGCGGTTCAGGTCGAAGCCGTTGGCGTTCTCGCGGGTGCCCGCGATGCGCCCGTCGGGGTTCATCGTGACGTTGAAGTAGAGGCGGTGGTGCGCGAGCAGGTCGCGGGTCTTGCTGTCCTTGGCCTTCGCCAGCTTCTCGATGAGCTTCAGGGCGGCGTCGGTGCCCTCCCACTCGTTGCCGTGGATGTTGTTGTTGATGAACACGGGTGTTTTGTACGCGGACTTGAGCGCCTTGTCCTTGGCGGCAGCCCCGGGGGCGTTCTCTATTCGTTCGCGCATCCGCTCCTGCCGGGCGGTCTCGCGCGCCGACTCGGGCGCGGTGACCGTCACCAGGTACAGGTCGTGGCCGCCCGCCGAGCGCCCGGCGATCTCCACGCTCACCCGGTCGCCGACGCCCTGGACCTTGTTCAGCCTGGGGGCGATGGCGTGGTACGGGGTCAGGCCCAGCTTGATGGACTTGTCGGCCGGGTTCTTCGGTACCGCGCCCAGGCGCTGCTCGCGCGGGTAGCCGCGGCCCTTGCCGGTGGTGCCGCGGTCCGGCGCGGCGGCGTCGGCGAGCGCGCGGGCCGCGGCGCCCTCCGGTGCCCGCGCGGCCCGGTCGGGCGCGTCGAGCGGGGCCTCGTCGCGGATCACCGGGCGCGGCGCGGGGTCGGCGCTCGCGCCGCCCGGGGTGAGCACGGTGAACAGGAGCGTGCCCGCGGCGGCCGACGCCGTGAGCAGAACGGGTCTGGATGGCCGGGATATGCCCATACGTACCTCCGGAACATGGGTCGTGCGCCGACCCGAGAGATCAGTACGGGAGGTCTACAGGCTGAATCCGCGTACAACAAGGGGGTATTCGCGGAACGCCCGCCTCCCGCACACCAGGCCCGAGGCGCCGCCCCTGGCCGGATAAGGTGTGCCGCATGCGTGAACTGGGTCAGGGCTTCGGCTATCTGGTGAAGGGACAGCGCTGGGTCGCCCAGCACGGCAAGCAGTTCGGATGGGGGCTGCTGCCGGGACTCATCACCCTCGTGCTGTACGCGGCGGCGCTCGTCTCGCTCGCGCTGTGGGGCACCGACCTGGTCTCCTGGGCGACGCCGTTCGCCGACGACTGGTCCGACCCGTGGCCGGGCCTGGTCCGCGGCTTCCTGACGGTGTTGCTCTTCGCCCTCGCGCTGCTCCTGTCCGTGGTGACCTTCACCGCGGTGACGCTCGTGATCGGCGAGCCCTTCTACGAGTCGCTCTCCGAGCAGGTCGACATCTCCGTGGCCGGCTCCGCCCCCGAGTCGGGCCTGCCGCTCTGGCGCGAACTGCTGATCTCCGTACGCGACAGCCTGCGCATCGTCGTGCGGGCGGCGTGCTGGGGCGTGCTGCTGTTCGCGCTCGGGTTCATTCCGGTGGCGGGCCAGACCGTGATCCCCGTCGTCGGCTTCTTCGTCACCGGCTTCTTCCTGGTCGAGGAGCTGACGGCGGTCGCGCTGGCGCGCCGCGGAGTGCGGTTGCGCGACCGCCTGGCCCTCCTCAGGTCCCGCAAGTCCCTGGCGTGGGGCTTCGGCGCCCCGCTCGCGGTGGCCTTCCTGGTGCCGTTCGTCGCGGTCTTCCTGATGCCGGGCGCGGTGGCCGGGGCGACGCTGATGGCGCGGGACCTGCTCGGTGAGGACGACGCCGACGACGACGCGGACGACGCCGCTGACCCGGCGCGCACCTCCAACGCCTCGTAGCCTTCGCGGGGCGCCCCAGACCCGCCCCTTCACCGTAACCAGGGGGCTGCCGCCCCCTGGACCCCCGCCGATCGCCGCTTCGCGGCTCGTCCTCAAACGCCGGACGGGCTAAAAGGGTGGGCGGGTGGGGATATAGCCCCTCCGGCGTTTGAGGAGCGGGGGTCTGGGGGCAGAGCCCCCAGTTTCGGGAAGCCCCGATGCTCGTTAGTAGGAGTTCTGAGGGTATCGGCTGGTCAGAGCATGCAAAAGCCCCGCCCGGGACGTGGCCGAGCGGGGCGTGGTGCGTGAGCTGATCAGCGCCGAGCGGTCCAACGCATGCCGGGCAGCTCGTCCCACTGCGCGAGCGGCCTATAGCGGTGCACACAGTCAGGGCACACGTAGTGGGTGTGCCAGCCCCCGCCGCTCGCACGCTGGATCTCGCCCACCGGGACGGGGGCCGTTGTCTGGTGGCCGCAGACGCCGAGTATGGGCCGAGTGGGGGTGTTGGGCTCGCTGGTGACTCCTTCGGGGGTCATGCGGTCACCCGCCGGACGGGAGTGATGTTCGTGGTGGGGTGGTCGTAGTCCACGCCGAGTTCTGCGAACGCTGCCGCGCGCCACCGCTCGCGTTGCAGGTACGGAAGCTCGGGGCATTGTTCGAAGATCTCGCGGACCGTCTCGGCGCTCGGCGTCCGCCAAGGGGTACGCCACGGGACGGCCGGATCGGGCTCGGAGGGGGGGTCGCTGGGCTGGGAGGTGAGGAACTTGGCGGTGTGGCGTCCCGGCTCGACGCGAGGGGCGCGGGGCAGTAAGGCGAGCACCCAGAGAAGTGCTCTGGCGATAGCATCACGCACGGTCGTTTCAGCTCCTTGGAAGCTGTCTCGGCAAGCCCCGGTAGACCGGTCCTACGCGGTCTGTCGGGGCGCTTTGGCTACCTGGTACGTCTCGGCGGGCACGACGAGCGCCAGGACGACGAAGCCCCGTCCATCCGCAGCAGAGGGGCGCCGGGACGGACGGGGCGACGAGAGATCAGCGCAGGGCGGCGAGGACGCGGCTGCGTAGCGTCTCGTCAGTGATCGTGTCGATTCCCCGCCATGCGTACCCGCTGACCTCTTCCTCTTGGAGCGTTACGGAGTGTTCGCCCGTCACCTTGAAGACGTAGCGGAAGTCCGCGTGCCAGTGAGCGGGCTCGTCCTTGTTGTCATTGGCGGGGATGGGGTGCACGTCCACGTGGATCGGGGTTGGTTGGACGGGGGCGACGCTGAGGGTGATCCCGGTTTCTTCGACCAGCTCGCGCAGGGCGGCGTGCATCAGGTTCGTGTCCTCGGGCTCCAGGTGCCCGCCGGGGGTTAGCCACTTGTTGAGGGCTACGTGGTGGATGAACAGCGCTTGGTGCTGGTCGTTGACGAGTACGGCGCCCGCGGTGGCGTGGCCGCGGAACTCCTTCCGGCTGGTCACGTCGGCTCCCTGGTCCAACAGTTCCGACAGGGGTGCGAGGGTGTGCTTGTCTTCGGGGTGCGCGTCGGCGTACTCGGTGAGGGTGGTGCGGATGTGGCGTGCCGTGATGGGCATTCGATCACCTGTTGTAGTAGTGGAGCCAGGTAGCCGCAATGGCTGCCCGGTCGGTGGCGGGGACTTCGTGCAGGGTGGCGTCCAGACCGCCGCGAGCCAGCATGGCCGCGCCCGCGATGATTTCGGCTTGGACGAGGAAGATGAACGGTCCAACGCTCGCGCCATGCAGGAAGTTGACGGCGTTGCCGCCATTCAGCAGGTAGAAGTAGTGACCCGTGGTCGTGTACCGGGTCACGTTCTCTCCGGCGCCGTCCCGGACGTAGCCCGCAGGCAGGCCATCCAGTTCCAGTTCGTCTTCCGAGCTGGTCACGGTGGCGACGTAGGCGCCGTTCTTCAGGCGGGGGAAGTCTTCGCCGCGCAAGCTGAGTCCCCCGGTGGCGCACAGCACCAGTCCAGCGGTCTCCAGAGCTTGGTCGCGGTCTCGGGCCACCTCGAACCCGTGTGACATGGCTTGCGTCTGCCGTACCGGGTTGATGTCGTAGACGATGACCCGCACGCCTTTGACGTGCAGCAGCCGGGCGATGCTGGAACCGAGCTTGCCGAACCCGAGGACCAGCGCGGGGCGTCCGTGCAGGATGTCGCCACGCCCTCGCAGGAGGGCTTCGGCGGAGAAGACGACCGACTGGCCCACCAGGAAGTCTTCCGGGTCTTTGAGGGGCGAGCGCGCGACGGACACCACGGGGCACGGCAGCTTGTCCCTGTCGGCGTACCGCTTGTGACCATTCTCGGTGTCCTCGACCACGCCGAGGATGTGACCGGTGAAGCGGGCACAGAGTGCGTCCAGCGACGGAGCGAAGTACCCGCCCACGTCGAGCAGCACGACCGGTTCCCCGGCCGCCCTGGTCTCCAGGTAGGTCACGGCGGTGTCCGCGTCGGCGAACGTCTCCCGCGTCAGTTCGTCGCACGCCACGACCTGTTCCACCTCGCGCCGGGCCATCGCGTTGATGGACTTCGGTTTGGGCAGCACGGCCCGCAGGTTGGTCGCCTTGCCAACCGCCCTGATGAACGCGGGGCGCTCGGGTAAGAGGTGTGTGATCAGCAGTGAGGACGGCCGCTCGGGCGGTGTGAACTCATCAGCGATCCTGCTGAAGTAGCTTTCCAGTCGCGCACGGTCCGTGGCTTCCATGGGGCCTCTCTCTCGGGTCCAGGCGAGAGCTGTTCGACTGCCCATCCGGGGAGATGCAGACGGCTTCCAAAGGCCGCTCCGCCGATACCCCGTCTTGGGCGATTCACCAGTACAGGGCTGGGTATCGCGAGGTACCAGCGCGGGAGTGCCGCATCTCTGCCGCATCACTGCCGCATACTGGACTCACCGGACCCTCTGACCTGGTACAACGACAATCCGGAGAGCGGGGAGGCGGCATGGCCAGGCGAGAGAACTTCGTGAAGCGCCGCAAGGCGATGGGTTTCAGCCAGGAATCACTAGCTGAAGCCGTCGGAGTGGAGCGAACAACCGTAAGCCGTTGGGAGACTGGCGAAACCGCTCCACAATCCTTCCATCGACCGGACCTTTGCCGAGAACTGAAAGTGTCCGTATCGCAACTGGATTCATTGATCAACTGTGTAGAGGCTGTCCCGCAGGCGGCGCCCAGGCAAACTACCCAGTCGGCGTCGCCTCTCCCAGCCCATGATGACGAAATGGAAGCCCTGGAGCTTGTACGGCGAGTGGCAGCCAGTGACGTCGGGGGCGAAACCCTCTCACGCCTTGAGCTGGTGTTTGATGAACTAGCGAGGAAGTATCCGTCTTCTGCTCCGCAAGATCTCTTGGTGCGGGTGCGTAAGTACTCGGCATACGTCAGTCAATTGCTGGACGCGAGGAAGACCCTTGCCGAGCATCGGCAGTTGCTGGTCCTCGGTGGTTGGTTCTCATTGTTGGGCGCAACACTCCACATCGATCTGAACCAGGAGGATGCTGCGACAGCACGGTTGCGCACAGCTATGACGCTGGCCAAGCATGCCGGGCATACTGAAATTCAGGCCTGGTGTTTCGAGACGGACGCATGGCGGGTTCTTACTGCCGGTGATTACGCCAAGGCTGTAGAGCTAAGCAAGGCAGCACAAGCCCTTGCACCGAAGGGGAGTTCCGTCGAAATCCAGGCAACGGCCCAAGAGGGGCGCGCGTACGCCAGGCTCGGACAAGCCAACGAGACGTACAGTGCCATAGGTCGAGTCAACGCACTCGTCTCTCCCATGCGATTCCCCGATCACCCCGAGCATCATTACCAGTACGACCCCGGCAAGTCCGTTTCCTACACTGCGACTACCCTGGCTTGGGTAGGCGACCCCGCAGCCGAAGAGTACGCCCGCGAGGTGATCAACCGGCTTGCCCCATCGAATGACATCTCAACATGGCCGCGTCGCGTAGCCTCGGCCAATATCGATCTCGCACTGTCACTTGTCGTTTCCGATCGAGTGGACGAAGCCTGCGACGCCGCACAGCGAGCCATCCTCTCGGGGCGCGTCGTTCCCTCCAACCGCTGGCGTGCCCTGGAAGTTGTACGGGCCGTTGAATCCCGAAAAATTTCGGAAGCAAGTGACCTGCGAGAGGCGTATGAGGGAATGCGGCAACCCGCAATAGAAGCGCGCTAGCTAGCCTCCGAACCACGTCAAAAAGCCCCCGTACTCGCCATCCTACTAAGGGTGACGAATACGGGGGCTTTCAGTGGATCAGCCGTTCAAGACGCCAGTCAGGCGAGCGGCTGCCTTGCCGCCGAACAGCGCGAGCCCGCAGTAGAAGTCGCTGCGGGTGCGGTAGACGGGCTTGTCGTGGGACTCGCCGAGGTCGGTGACCTGGATGCCGCCGTTGGTCAGGCCGGAGACAGCGGCATCGGCTTCGGAGGAGCCGAAGCGTACGGCGTAGATGTCGCCGGTCTGCTTGCCGCCCGTGCTGGTTTCCAGGGGCAGTACATCGGTGCCGTCCAACTTCTGTCCTGCGTCCAGGAGCGGAATGCCGTTCCAGGCAACGGTGCGCTTTCCCGCGATCTCAGAAGGAAGCAGCTCGCCACCGCCGAGCCGGCGGAACCCGGACACGATCTTGGCACGGATCTCGGCGTTCATGTAGAGCGCGCCGTTGGACCCGTTGATGCCGCGCACCTGCGCGGTCAGCGCGTCCAACGCATCAAAGAAGTCATAGCCGTTGACGACAGGCCCGACGCCCTTCGCGTCCAGGACTTGAGAACCGAGCAGTCGCTTGCGCAAGCCGTCGAACCCCTTGGGGTTCACTTCCGTGTCGCCGTTGAAGAACTGGTCCGCAAAGTGGATGGAGGCCGCCTTGACCTTCATCGTTGTCTGAACGGCCCGCTGGTCGTTGAGGTTTCCCCGGGTCTGCACGATGAACTTGTCCACGTCCGCGTCCCCGCCGAGGATGGCCAGCGTTTCAATCCGCTGGTTCACGGCTCCGGTGCTCTCCGGGTACGCCTCGTTCACTGCCCGGAACGAGACGCCGGGAAGGCCGGATTCTTCATTGTATCGATAGGCGTTCCCCGCGACGTCTATCAGCGGCAGTCGATCCAGAATGGGAGACTCCTGAACGAACGTCTCGATCACTCCGCGCCGCGGCTCGTCCTGCGAGAGCTTCGCGGACTCAGTCAGAGTCAATGCCATAAGAGTTCCCCTTAGTGGTTAGCCGGAATTCGGAATATCAAGTGAGCGCCAGAATTTCTGGCGATGCGCATGACCCACAGGAACGCTCAAATGAGCCATGCGAGTTTTTTGCCTCCCTGCCGATCAATCTCGGCGAGGCGAGGGGGCCACCCCCTGGTCGCCGACTCAGAACCGGCGATGCTTCACGCGCTCGGCAGCCCAACCGCCCGGTTGATGCTTAGCGGTCTCGCGGTTGTGGCACGACGTGCACAGCGGACGCAGACGAGAAAACGCGTCCGGATCGGCAACACCCCGAGCCACCAGCGAGCGGCGCGACTCGGGGAAGTGGTCGGCGACCGTCGCCGTACGGCTGCACAGCACACACCACGGATGCGCGTACAGGTAGCGGCGCCGGATGCGCTGCCAGCGGGTGTCATAGCCCCGCTCAGCCGTCGTGCCGCGCTGCTGCTGCGCCTCGCGCTCGTGCGTCGGGCAGCGTCCCCCGCTCGTCAGCTCGGGGCACCCGGGGACAGAACAAGGAGGGCGGGGCCGTCGGGGTATGGGTACCTCCAAACAGGGGCGGGGGATCGTTTCGCTGGATCCGTCTGGGTGAAGCACGCTTGTGAGCCGCCAAAGGACGCTCGACTCTGAAAGGTGACAGCGGGCGGCGGAGCAGAGGCTAGATCTCACGCGTCAACCACAGGCCCACATCGAGCGTCGGGAGCTGAAATGGCAGGCAAGAAGACGTCACGGCCAAATGCGAGAAGGGCGAAATTGGCATTTTCGACACATCAAAAAGTTTCGCCAAACGCCCCCAAGGGAGGCACCGTTACCCGAATCGAATCGGTCAATTCCGAAAAACCAAATGGAAACCCGCACCGGATCGCACACGTCAAGCTCCCCAACGGCTCCGAGGTGGCCGCCTACATCCCTAGCGACGTGAACGGTCTCAGGGAAGGCTCGCCTGTGTGGGTTCGATCCAGCCGCAAGACCGAAATCAACGCCGCTGGCATCAAACACAGGGTGATGTGTAAGAGAGCTGTTTCGGCCCGGTGACGAGGGCCAGGGCCACTCGGGGGCAGCGTGCGCGCCTACAGCGCACCCCCTCCGCACCGCGCGTGCCTGGTCTAGGCGCGCACAGAAATCCGTAGCCCGTATGACGCACACGAGATGCCTCTCCCTCTCGGTCTGCGTGTACTGGTGGCGACAGTGCAACCGTGGCGAAAGGAGACTCGGCATGAGCGGGAAGAGCAATAAGAAGGCTTCGAGGCGCAAGGGCAGAGCAGAGCGAGAAACTGCGAAGCAAGCAGCTCAGCAAGAGACTGCTAGCCCGAGCAAGCCAGCCGCGATTTTCCAGACGGGGGAGACGGCCCCAGGTGTCCACCTCAGGGAGTTGCCGGAAAAGCGCAAGCGGTGAAGGATTCACCACCCCGTACGGGCCTGGTCAGAGTCTGTACGGGGCGGGTGTCAGAACGGGGCACCAGCGGCCCCGAACTCCGTTGCCGTCTTGAGCTGGTGGCACCCGTGGCACAGCACCTGCACATTGCCGCTCGTGTCCGTCCCGCCCATCGCGAGGGGCCGCACATGGTCCACGTCCACCACATCCGCGGGGAAGTCGTTCAGGCACCAGTCATACCAGGCGTGACCGCGCTCCCGTATCCGCCTGCGGAGCCGGGCCGCCGCGTCATGGCGCTTCGCACGGCGTCTACCGCGTGAACGGCGGGCGCGAACCGAGGGACGGTCCTGATACGTCCGGTCGTGAACATCGCAGCGTCCGCGGCGAGTTGCTGCCTCGCTGCACTCAACGCATGGGGTCATGAGTCACCGCCTGGTGCTCGTTGTTGTGGAGTGCCCGCCCCCGGACTTGAACCGGGAACTCTGCGGCCGATATCCCCTGACGGGGCCGGTACCGCGCACCTCTACCAATTGGGTCAGGCGGGCTGGTCGTCGTCCTCGCCGGCTCGGGCCAGCCCGGACACGGTGGGGACCGCACGCGCTTCAACCCCTTTCAGCGCCCCCAGTCAAAGGGGCGGTTACTCATGGGCGGTGCGGTCCCCGCGCGTTGCCTCACGACCCCTGCGGCCACCCCGAGCGGGGTGCGTGGTGCACGGGCAACGCTTCTTCCGAGAGTCGGGCACTCAGTCCGCCGGATGCCCCCGTGTCGGGTGGGTGCGCGGTAGTCCTGCTCTCGGAAGATTCGGGAGAGCGGAGGTTTCCCGCGCCGTTTCCGGCAGTCGGGCGGCTCTCGCTCTCGGTCTTAAGGGAGAGCGAAGGTTTCCCGCCGCCGCGTTGGCGGCCGGTATTGGCTTCTCTCTCAGTCTGCAAGGGAGAGCGGAGGTTTCCCGGAGTCCCGAGCCGTGGTGTGGTGCCGAACAGTGGTCCGGTCTCTCTTCTCTCTTATTTTTTTCTACGTGTTCTAAAAAAGTGGTGTAAGCCGTCACTCCACCACCCCTCGCCGCTGTTTGGCCGGTCGGCCCGAGGGCGAGCGAGCGGGGCCCGAGGGCGGGCAGCAGAAAGCCCCGACTGTCACGGGGACAACTGGGGCTCTGACGGCTAGTTGTAACTGCACCGCATACAACCGGGTACCTAGCCGTGCTTGGACTGTACCGGGGCGTCTGGGAGCCCCGGCAGGCGACTGTGACCGACCGGGGCTGTGTCGGGCCTACGACGCCGTTATGCAGCGACCAGTTCGCGGGAGGGCTCGGAATCGGACGTGGCGGGAGCAGGCTCCGCGAGCCGCACCGTGCTGCCCGGGGCCGGGAGTGCATCGTTGCGGGCTTCGGCTTCCACGTCTGCCGCGACGGTCGCAAGCTCGGCAATGGCGGGGTCCAGTTCCCCGGTGATGGTGAACTCGACGCGGCGCAGGTCGAGCCGTCGCCATCCGCCCTTGCCGCCCGGCTCGACCATGAGCCGTGCCCCGGCATCAATGAGCATGGCGCGGCGGGCTGCTGTGTCCCCCTGGTGCCAGTCATCGGCGTACGTGCGGCCGGTGGGCACCACGTCGCGGCGCGGCTCGCGCTTCTCGCGGGACTCCAGCTCGGCCAGGCGTGCGTCAAGGGCGTCTGCGCGGCGCTGCCAGGCTGCCTGAGCGCTCTTGGACTTCTGCCGCCCCCTCTCGTGTTGGTGCTCTTCGAACTCGGCGAGGGTGGCGTCTATCTCGGGCTGCGGGTCATAGCCCGGTATCTCGATGACGCGGTTGATCTGGACCTGTCCGGCAGCCTTCAGGAACTCTTCGCTCACGTAGTCGTCGACCCATTCGGTACGCACGGTGCACGGGGCCGGGCAGTACGTTCCGTACTTGTATGACGAGCACCGGTAGGTGCCCGAGGACCGGTTGAGGTACATGCGCTCACTGCACCCGTTGCAGTGGACGACCCGCAGCAGCAGCGCCACCGAGTCCTTGCGCTCGGGCGCCTTCTCCGCGATTGGCTTGGGGGCAAGGAGAGCGCCGACCTGATCGAACTCTTCACGGGTGAAGATCGGGGACGTGGTGGCCATGACGGGGTTGCCCTGGTCGTCGCGGACCGGGTTGCCCTTGTGCATCTTCCACCCTATGAGCGCGGGGTTGGTGAGCATGCGTGTAATGGTCTGCGCGTTCCACTGCGCGGGGCGCTTCGCGGGCTTGTCCGTGGCTACAGCGGTCTTGTTCTTCACTCGGGCCTGGTGGGCAGCCCAGTGCGCGGACGGGGACAGCACGCCATCGGCGTTGAGCCCGCGCGCGATGGTGAGCACCCCTTTGCCGTCCATCAGCTCGGCAATGATCCGCTCAATGATCTTCACCGCGTACGGGTCGGGTACGAGGGTCCAGCCCACGCCGCCGTGCTCGGCGGGCATGGGGGCGGGAAGGTAGCCGTATGCGGGCTTGCCGCCGCCACGCCACCGAAGCGGCATCTTCCGCATGGCCGCCTGCGCCCCGGTCACGCGGTCCTTGATGCTCTGCGACTCGACCTGAGCGGCGAACGCCAGCATGAGCATCATGAGTTCGCTCATGGGGTCCATGGGGTTGCGGAAGTCGAAAGTCAGTCGCCCCCCGCCGATGCCCTCGGCGAACACGATCAGCTTGCGATGTTCACGAGCCCACTTGGCAAGCTCGTGCATGTCACCCATGTCCCGGATAGCGCGGTCAAAGCGCCAGAACACCAGGGCGTCAAAGTCCTCGGGACGGGTGAGCCATCCGCCGAGCTGCGGGCGGTCGAAGGGGCCGACCTGGCTCGCGGACACGTCCAGGTCGACCGCTTCACGCAGGGCGGCACCCTCGCCGAACTCAATGCCGAGGGCCGCCGCCGCGATGTCATCGGCTTCCCGCTGCCGTTCCGGGCTCGTCGTCTCGTCCGTGCGGACAGACAGCCGGATGCAGCGGACACCGCGCAGTGTGCTGGTAGGCAGATCCTTTACAGGTGTGGTGTTGTTCTCCATGCTCTCCGTGGAGAGCGAAGGGTTCCCCGAGCCTCTGACCAGTACCGATGCCGCCATGGAACGATCACTCCAGAAGTGTCACTCTGGAGCATCGGGAAGGGGTGGGACTGGGGCGCCCCCGCGAGGGCCCAGGGCTAGCGCTCCACCGCCGTCACCACGATCCGCCGCACCTGCTCGATGATGTCCACCCGGTTGCGTACGAACTCGGGATCCGTGACCTTCCCGGTCGCCGGGTCGGTGTTCCCGGCGCCGAACTGCAGCACCGGCGTGTGCACATGCCCGCCGGGCAGCCGGTCGTGCAGCCCGAGGCGGTCGCGCAGCAGCGTCGCGCGGTAGGCGATCTCGTTGGACAGATAGTCCCCGCCGCCGCCCTTGCGCGCCGCGGAGCCCGGCGTCGGCCCGTCGGGCCGGTCCACCGGCTCGGTGCCGCCCGCCGGGATCTCGGTCACGGCCGTGTTGTCGTACATGGGAAAGCGGCCGGTGTCCGCCGCGACGATGTCCTTGTACGGCAGCGTGGTCGTCGTCCACTGCGGCTGCGAGGCCGGGTCGGTGACCGGGACGAGGCCGGTGCTCGACAGGTTCTCGTTGTCCCCGAACCCGCCGCGCCAGGCCCCGTTCGTCCGCTCGATGTCGAACTTGCCGACCCGGCCCTGGCTGACGGTCGTGAACAGGTCGACGCGCGGCAACTGCCGCCGCAGCGTCCGCTCCACCGTCCCCCGCGCGAAGTCCGTCCAGCGCACCGGGAACATGGCGGTCTCGATGCGCACGGGCCCGGCCGCGGTCCGTACGACGGTGCCGTCCAGGGCGAGGGCGGTGGCACCGGACGGGTTGCTGATGCGGGTGTCCCGGTCGAGCGTGAAGGGGTCGAAGCCGGTGACGAGGACCCGCTTGATCCGCTCACCCTTCTTGATCCGCTCGCCCTTGGGGTACCTGATCGTGTCCTGCCCCCGGGACGTCGTCTCCAGCGTGCCGAGGAGACGCTGCCGTCGCGCGTCCCCGAGCTCGAACCCGCGCGGCTCCCACGCCCGCAGCGCCCGCGTCATCCCGAGCCGCGCCCAGTACAGCGGCCGGTCGTCGTCCCGGCTCAAGTCGCCCGCCGCAGGCCCGCGCCCCTGCGCCCGGTCCACCGCCCGCCGCCACAGCGACTTCCCCTGGCGTACGACGAGACGCTCGGCCTCCTGGTACGAGCGGGCCCGGTCGAGGGCCCGCGCGAAGCCGGGCGCCACGCCGTCGAACCCGCTGCGCCGCAGGATCTCCTGGGGCACGGCCCGGTCCAGGCGCTGCTCCTCGACGGTGGGCGCGCCGGAGCCGGAGCCCTTGTCGGAGCCGGTGGCGGAGTCGGCCGTGGCGGGCGACGCGGAGACGCCGAGCAGCAGCGCGACGCCCAGCACACCGAGCCGCCGCCCGAGTATCCCGGGGGTGAGAGAGGAAGCCACGTGAGTCCTTCCGTTGCAGGTGAGGTGGCGGAAGTATCGCGGGACGGGGGAGGCGAGCGCTACGGGTGCCGGTCGATCGGATGCGGGTTCACCGGTTGCGGGTGTACGGGTGCGGGGTCACCGTTTTCGGTCCACCAGCCGCGCCGACTCCCGCAGCGCGGCGAGGAACGGCTCCGCGCTCGGCACCCGCGCCCGCCTCCGCGCCGTCGCCGCGTACACCGCCCGCGCGGGCACGCCCTCGTCCCGCACCGGCACCAGGGCGATGTCCGGCCGCACCCCCTGCGCCGCGAGCGCCGGGACCAGGGTCACGCCGAGGCCCGCGGCCACGTACCCCTGCTTGGCGGTCCACTCGCCCACCACATGGGCGATCCGGGGCCGGAAGCCGTGCCGCAGCGCCGCGTCGAGCAGGGTGCCGGCCGGCTCGGGGCTGCCGGACACCCAGTCCTCGTCGGCGAGTTGGGCCAGGCCGACGCGGGGCTCGGCCGCCAGGGGGTGGTCGGCGGGCACCGCCACGTACAGCTTCTCGTCGAGGAGATGGTGCAGTTCGTACGCGTCCTCGGGCAGCGGGCCGCCCGTCGTCGACACGACCGCCAGGTCGAGGTCGCCCTCCGTGAGGCGGCTGAGCAGCGCCCGCGTGAAGCCCTCCTCGCGGGCGAGGACGACCCCGGGGTGACGGGTGCGGAACAGGGCGATCGCCCGCGGCACCAGCGCCGCGTCCGCCGTCGCGAACGCCCCGAACCGCAGCAGCCCGCCCGCCACGCCGTCCAGGTCCGTCAACTCCCGCTGCATCCGGGCCAGTTGGCCCAGCGCCGCCTCCGTATGCGGCAGCGCGGCCCGGCCGTGCGCGGTGAGGCGTACGCCGCGCGGCAGCCGGTCGAAGAGGGGCGCGCCGCCGAGCGCGGCCTCCAGGGAGGCGATCTGCCGGGACACGGCGGACTGTGTCCAGCCGAGGCGGCGCGCGGCCACGGTGAAGGAGCCGTGCCGGGCCACTTCGAGGAACGCGCGAAGCCAGACGGTGGACACATCACTCGACTCATGACCTGACTCATGACGTGAATCAAGACCTGACTCATGACCTGGCTCATGCGGATCCATCATGGCTGCCATGCTAGGCATTCGCTTGTGGCATCACCTGCCCGGGCCTAGCGTCGTACGCATGAACCGGAACAAGGAACAGCGCGACGAACGCGACGAACGCACCACGGACCAACCCCAGGACCTACGGGTCGCGTTTCTCGGGCTCGGGCACATGGGCGCCCCGATGGCCCGCCGGCTGCGGGCCGCCGGTCACCCGCTGACCGTGTGGAACCGCACCGCCGCCAAGGCGGACCCCCTCGTCGCGGCGGGCGCGCAACCCGCCGCCACGCCCGCGGACGCCGTGCGCGACGCGGACGTCGTCCTCACCATGCTGGCGGGGCCCGAGGCGCTGCGTTCCGTCGCCGACGCGATCGTGCCGGTGCTGCGGGAGGGCGTCCACTGGGTGGAGATGTCGACCGTCGGCCCGGACGCGGTACGGGAGTTGGGGGAGCGGATGCCGGACGGCGTCACGCTCGTCGACGCGCCCGTCATGGGCAGCACGGACAAGGCCGCGGCGGGGGAGCTCGGCATCCTCGCGGGCGGGGCCGCCGCCGCCGTCGAGCCCCTGCTCACCGGCCTCGGCACGGTGACCCGCACCGGCCCGCTCGGCTCCGGCGCCGCGCTCAAGGTCGTCGTGAACACCGCCGTGCTCGGCGGGGTCGCGCTGGTCGCGGAGGCGATGGCCCTGGCCGACGCGCTGGGCCTGGACGAGGAGGTGGCGCGCCGGGCCCTGGCCCGGGGTCCGCTCGCGGGCGCGGTCGCCCGGGCCTTCGCCGACGACGTGCACTTCGGCAACGACCTCGCGGCGAAGGACGCGGCGCTGGCCACGGGCGCGGCGCGGCTGCCCGTGATGGAAGCGGTCCGCGCCCACTACGAGGCCGCGGCGGCGGACCCGGCCCTGACCCACGAGGACATCGCCCGAGCCGTCCCCCACATCCGCACCGCTTAGCCGACCACCCTTCAAGGAACCGGAGTACCGACTCATGCACACCACCCTCGACAACCCCGCCTCCGCACCCCAGCCCCTGGGCCCCTACTCCCAGGTCGCCCGCGTCCAACTCGCCGACGGGAGCGCCCTGTTGTACCTCTCCGGGCAGATCGCCGACGGCGAGGACATCACCGCGCAGAGCCACGGCGTCTTCGCCACCCTGACCGCCCTCCTGGAGGCACACGGCGCGACCCTCGCCGACATCGTCAACATCCGCACGTTCCTGACGGACATGGACGACCTGCCCGGCTACGCCGCCGTACGCCGCACGTACCTCACCGGCACCCCGCCCACGAGCACCACGGTGTCGGTCCCGCGGCTGTTCAAGCCCGAGGCGCTGATCGAGGTGGAGGTGGTGGCGGCACTGCCGGGAGACCAGGACAGAAACTGACCGCAACTCCCCGTACGTTCACGGCATGACGAACACACCGAACACCCAGCACACCCACCTCGTCGCCGGAGCCACCGGAACCGTCGGCCGCGAGGTCGTCCGCGAACTGCTGGAGCGCGGGCAGGCGGTGCGCGCGCTCACCCGCGATCCGGCGAAGGCGGAGTTCCCCGACGGCGTCGAGACGGTACGGGGCGACCTCGCGGATCCCGCGACTCTCAAGGCCGCCCTTCAGGGCGTCACCGGCCTGTACCTGATCACCTTCACCGGCGGTGGCTACGAGCCCCTGGAGACCGGCCCCGAGATCCTCGCCCTGGCCCGCGAGGCCGGGGTGCGGCGGATCACCGTACTCCACGGCGGCGGCTCGTCCCCGCTGCAGGACGCGGTGTGCGCGGGCGAGCTCGACTGGACGGTGGTCATGCCGGTGGAGTTCATGGCGAACTCCCTGGAGTGGGCGGAGGCCGCCCGGGTCGAGGGCGAGGTGCGGGCCCCGTTCGTCGACCGGGTCAGCGCGCTGGTGCACGAGGGCGACATCGGGGCGGTGATCGCGGTCGCGCTCACCGAGGAGGGGCACGCCGGGCAGGAGTACGTCGTGACAGGACCGCAGGCCCTCACGGTCCGCGAGAAGGTGGCGGCCCTGGCCGAGGCGCGGGGCACGGAGATCGCGCTGGTCGAGCTGACGGAGGAGCAGGCCGCGGCCGGGATGCGCGCCCAGGGGCACGACGACGCCACGATCGCCTGGCTGCTCGACGTCTACAAGAACACGCCGCCCGTGGGCCGCACGGTGACCGACACCGTCCCGCGCCTCACCGGCCGCCCGGCCCGCACGTTCGCCCAGTGGGCACGCGAGCACGCCGAGGCCTTCGTGCAGGCGTAGGCCCAGGAGGCGCGGCTACCCCTTCGACCGGGTGGCCGTGACCCCCCGATACGCCATCTCCGCGAGCCGCGACTGCCCGTCCTTGTTCGGGTGGAACCAGTCCCAGTGACTCAACTGGTCCCCGCCGAAGCGGAAGTTGAAGACGGCGCCGTCGTCGTACCGGCAGCGCCGGTCCTTCGCGCAGACGTCCTTGAGCACCTTGTTGTACGCCACGACCCGCTCCTGCACGGACTGGCGCCGGTCGGTCGCGGCGCGGCCCATGGAGTCCGCGTCGGCCAGCATCGAGGCGCAGATGCCGAGCTTCCACACCTGCTTGCCGAGCTGGTTGGTGCGCCCCGTCGACCAGAGCCGCTTGAGGTCGGGCACGCTGGCGACGTACACCTGCGTCTTCGGCTGGTCGCGCCGCAGCGTCCGCAGGGACTCCTGGAAGTCGGCCCGGAAGTCCGCGACGGAGGTCATCGCGTCGACCGACGAGCGGCAGGCGTCATTGGCGCCGGCCATCACCGTCACCAATTCGGGCGCGTGCGCCGCGGCCTTCGCCATCTGCCCCGGCAGGTCCGCCATCCGCGCGCCGGTCTTCGCGTGGTTCCAACTGTGCGTCGCCGCCCGCTGCTTGCCGAGCAGCCGCTGCGCGAGGCTGCGCACACCGTCGTCGCTGCCGGTCGCCCAGGACGCCTCCGGGCAGTCGGAGAGCACCGAGCAGGCGTCGAAGCCGCGCGTGATGGAGTCGCCGACGGCGGCGAGGGAGCGCGGGCTTGTGTCCCAGACGGGCGCCGGCTTGGGGGCCGCTCTGTCCTGGGCCGACGGCCCCTTCGGTGCCGCCGAGTCGCCGCCGGACGCGTCACACGCGGTGAGCGTGGCGAAGCCGGTGAGAGCCGCCGTCGCGAGGGCGACGGCGGCCCGCGCGCGGTGCCTTGAATTCCGCATCCTCGTCCCCTCTGTCGTCCATCGTGACGTCGTACGGGCCCTCCGGGTTGCGTCCTGCCGAGTGCTGATATGTCCCGTCTGCCGCTGCCGGACACCCAGCCGGGGGTTTTCCGGGCCTCCCAGCGAGTGAAACCTGGGCGTTTCCCGGCATCCGGACCGACGGTACGTCACACTCCTTGCCTCGCCGCACGGTAGCCTCGCCACCCAGTGGCACCCGCTTTTCTTGGTTCCGCTAAATTACATCACGTCACATCTGTCCCCTTTTCTTGACTTTCTCCGCTTTCGGGGAATATCGCTCGGCACGGGCGCGAGGCCGCTGGGGAAGGCGTACCTCGTCCCACACTGGAGGTCCCGGTGACGACACGTGGAGTTCTGTACGTGCACTCCGCACCGCGCGCGCTGTGCCCGCACGTCGAGTGGGCCGTCGCGGGCGTGCTCGGCGCACGCGTCAGCCTCGACTGGATTCGGCAGCCCGCGGCGCCCGGCACCTGGAGATCCGAGTTCTCCTGGCAGGGCTCGGCCGGCACCGCCTCCAAGCTCGCCTCCGCGCTGCGCGGCTGGGACCTGCTGCGCTTCGAGGTCACGGCCGAGCCGTCCGCGGCCGCCGAGGGCGAGCGGTACAGCGCCACGCCCCAGCTCGGCATCTTCCACGCCGTCACCGGCATCCACGGCGACATCCTGATCCCGGAGGACCGCCTGCGCGCCGCCCTCGCCCGCTCCCAGCGCGGCGAGAGCGACCTGGAGGCCGAGCTGGCCAGGCTCCTCGGCAAGCCCTGGGACGACGAACTGGAGCCGTTCCGGTACGCGGGCGAGGGCGCGCCGGTGCGCTGGCTGCACCAAGTGGTCTGAGGGTACGTACGCCGAAGGCCCACCCGGAGCGACCGGGTGGGCCTTCGGCGTACGTACCGTGAGCGGCCGTCAGACCGTCCGGAAGGCGAGCACCACGTTGTGGCCGCCGAAGCCGAACGAGTCGTTGAGGGCCGCGATCGTGCCCTCGGGCAGCGGGCGGGCCTCGCCGCGGATGACGTCCGCGTCGACCTCGGGGTCGAGGTTGTCGATGTTGATCGTCGGCGGGGCGATGCGGTGCTTGAGCGCGAGGACCGTCGCGACGGTCTCCACGCCGCCCGCGCCACCGAGCAGATGACCGGTCATCGACTTCGTCGAGGCGATCGCCATGTGGTCGACGTCGTCGCCGAACGCCTGGCGCAGCGCCTTGATCTCACCGATGTCGCCCTGCGGCGTCGAGGTCGCGTGCGCGTTGATGTGCGCGATCTCGGTGGGCTTCAGGCCGGTGTTGTCGACCAGGTTCTGCAGCGCCTTCGCGATGCCGTTGCCGGACGGCTCGGGCTGCGTGATGTGGTGCGCGTCGGCCGAGATGCCCTGGCCGACCGCCTCCGCGTAGATCTTGGCGTTGCGGGCCTTGGCGTGCTCCTCGGACTCCAGGACGATCACGCCCGCGCCCTCGCCGAGCACGAAGCCGTTGCGGTCCACGTCCCAGGGGCGGGACGCGCCCTGCGGGTCGTCGTTGTTCTTCGACATCGCCATCATGTTGCCGAACGCGACGATCGGCAGCGGGTGGATGGCCGCCTCCGTGCCGCCGGCGACCACGATGTCGGCGCGGCCGGTGCGGATCATCTCGATCGCGTAGCCGATGGCCTCCGCGCCGGACGCGCAGGCCGAGACCGGGGTGTGCACCCCGGCGCGGGCGTTCAGGGCGATGCCGACGTTCGCCGCGGGCGAGTTGGGCATCAGCATCGGGACGGTGTGCGGGGAGACGCGGCGTACGCCCTTCTCCTTCAGCACGTCGTACTGCTCGAGGAGCGTCGTCACGCCGCCGATGCCGGAGGCGACGACCGCGCCCAGACGGTCGGGGTCGACGGCTGCTTCCTCGTCGCCGGCCTTGCCGGTGAAGCCCGCGTCCTTCCAGGCCTCCTGGGCCGCGACCAGCGCGAACTGCGCCGAGCGGTCGAGCTTGCGGGCCTGCGGGCGCGGGATCGTCTCCGTCGGCTCGACGGCGATGCGGCCGGCGATGCGGACCGGCAGCTCGGCTGCCCAGTCCTCCTCGATGAGGCTGATCCCGGAACGGCCTGCGAGCAGACCCTCCCAGGTCGATGCCGCGTCGCCACCCAGCGGTGTGGTTGCGCCGATACCGGTGACGACCACGGTGCGATTGGTCGAGTTCACTGGATTTCTCTCTCCACGATTTGGTTCAGATGCGGATGCGGCGGCGCCACCGCCGGGTGGCGGCTGGCATGAGCCCGGCCGGCACGAGCCTGCGGTCGTCAGGCTCGTACCTGATGTCAGGCCTGGTGCTCGAGGATGTACTTGGTCGCGTCGCCGACGGTCTTGAGGCCCTTGACGTCGTCGTCCGGGATCTTGACGTCGAAGCGCTCTTCGGCGGCGACGACGACCTCGACCATGGACAGCGAGTCGACGTCCAGGTCGTCGGTGAAGGACTTGTCCAGCTGGACGTCCTCGACCGGGATGCCGGCGATCTCGTTCACGATCTCGGCGAGACCGGCGACGATCTCTTCCTGAGTGGCGGCCATGTTGGCGCTCCTTCGTATGTATCCAGAGGGTGTGGCGCCCGCCGCGGCAGCGGCAGGTTGGTTAACAGCCGTACGGATCCGAAGATCCGCAGCGGGTGCCTAGGGGAGGGTAACGACCGTCGCGGCGTACACGAGACCCGCCCCGAAGCCGATGACGAGCGCGGTGTCGCCGCTCTTCGCCTCACCGGTCGCCAGGAGCCGCTCCATCGCGAGCGGGATCGAGGCGGCCGAGGTGTTGCCGGTGGCCTCCACGTCACGGGCGACCGTGACGTGCTCCGGCAGCTTCAAAGTCTTCACCATCGAGTCGATGATCCGCATGTTGGCCTGGTGCGGAATGAAGACGTCCAGGTCGTTCGCGCTGATTCCGGCCGCGTCCAGCGCCTGCTGGGCGACCTTCGCCATCTCGAACACGGCCCAGCGGAACACCGCTTGGCCTTCCTGCGTAATGGCAGGGAACTTGACTTCGCCCTTGGAGTCGACCGGCAGCTGCGACGCGTCACCGTAGTGGAATCGGTCCCAGGCCACCGTCTGCTTGATCGTCTCGGACTTGTCGCCCTCCGAACCCCAGACCGTCGGGCCGATCGCGGGCTCCGCGGCGGGGCCGACGACGACCGCGCCGGCACCGTCACCGAACAGGAAGGCCGTCGCGCGGTCCTCCAGGTCGGTCAGGTCGCTGAGCCGCTCCACGCCGATCACCAGCGCGTACTCGGCGGAGCCGTCGACGACCATGCCCTTGGCGAGGGTCAGGCCGTAGCCGAAGCCGGCGCAGCCCGCGGAGATGTCGAACGCGGCGGGCCTGCCCGTGCCGAGCTTGTCCGCGATCTCCGTGGCGATGGCCGGGGTCTGCTTGAAGTGCGACACCGTGGAGACGATCACGGCGCCGATCTGCTCGGGCCGGATGCCCGCGTCGGCGATCGCCTTGCCGGCCGCCTCGACGGACATCGCCGACACGGTCTCCTCGTCGGACGCCCAGTGGCGGGTCGCGATGCCGGAGCGGGAGCGGATCCACTCGTCGGAGGAGTCGATCCTCTCCAGGATCACCTCGTTGGGCACCACACGCGTCGGGCGATAGCCGCCGACGCCCATGATGCGCGCGTGCGCGGCGCCCCGACTGGGCTTGATCTTCGCCATGCTCTCCAGCTCCTTCTCAGGCGTCCGCCGCGGCCGCGGCGTCGGCCTCGGTGGTCTCGGCGATGAGCGCGCGGGCGGCGTCTAGGTCCTCGGGCTTCTTCACGGCCAGGGTCTTGACGCCCTTGAGGGCGCGCTTGGCGATCCCGGTCAGCGTGCCGCCGGGGCACACCTCGATCAGCGCCGTGACCCCGAGTTCCCGGAACGTGTCCATGCACAGGTCCCAGCGCACCGGGTTGGCGACCTGGCCGACGAGGCGGGCCACGACGTCGGAGCCCTGCGTGATGACCTTGCCGTCGCGGTTCGAGAGGTACGTGAGCTTCGGGTCCGCGACGTCGAGGTCCTTGGCGGCCTCTTCGAGCACGGAGACAGCAGGTGCCATGTGGTGCGTGTGGAACGCGCCCGCGACCTTCAGGGGCACGACCTTGCGGACGCCCTCCGGCTTGTCCTCGGCGAGCGCGGCCAGCTGCTCGGCGGTGCCGGCGGCCACGATCTGGCCCGCGCCGTTCACGTTCGCCGGGGTCAGGCCGAGCTTGTCCAGGTGCGCCAGGGTGACCTCGGCGTCGCCGCCGAGCAGCGCCGCCATGCCGGTCTCCGTCACGGCCGCGGCATCGGCCATGGCCAGGCCCCGCTTGCGTACGAAGCGCAGCGCGGCGTCCTCGGACAGCACTCCCGCGTACGCGGCGGCCGTGATCTCACCCACGCTGTGCCCGGCGACGGCGCCCGGGGCCACGGTCTCGCTGTCACCCAGTGCCGCGGCGGAGAGCAGGCCGGCGGCCACGAGCAGCGGCTGCGCCACGGCGGTGTCGCGGATCGCGTCCGCGTCCGCCTGCGTGCCGTAGTGGGCGAGGTCGAGGCCGATGGCGTCGGACCAGGCGGCGAGGCGGTCGGCGGCACCGGGGAGGTCGAGCCAGGGAGTCAGGAAGCCGGGCGTCTGAGCGCCTTGGCCGGGAGCGACGAGTACGAGCACTCTCACACTCTCTCTTGTGGACAGTACGAACCGCCCGTGGGGACAGGGACGAAGAACCGCTGAGGGAATTGTAGGACCCCGACAAAGGCTCAGGACTGGGGATCGGCGTCGGCGAGACGTCCCAGGATCAGCGCGATGCGCAGCGTGAACGCCGAGCGTACGTCCGAGGGGGACCAGCCGGTGACGTCAGTCACACGTCGAAGCCGGTAGCGCACGGTGTTGGGGTGCACGAACAGCATCCGGGCGGCGCCCTCCAGGCTGCTCGCCTGTTCCAGGTAGACGCTGAGCGTCTCCAGCAGCGCGGAACCGGCCTCTTCGAGCGGTCTGTAGATCTCCTCCACCAGTTGTTCGCGCGCCGCCGGATCGCCCGCCATCGCGCGCTCGGGCAGCAGATCGTCCGCGAGCACCGGGCGCGGCGCGTCCTGCCAGGCACCGCAGGCCTTCAGGCCCGCGGCGGCGGCCTGCGCGGAGCGGGTCGCGGCGAGCAGGTCGGGCACGATCGGGCCGGCCACGACGGGGCCGGCCGCGTACGGGCCGATGAGGGCCTTGGCCACGGCCAGGGGGTTGTCGTTGCCGCCCGCGATGACGACCAGGCGGGAGCCGAGCACCCCGGTGAGCACCTGGAGCTTCGCGTGCCGGGCGGCCCGGCGGATGGCCTCGACGGTGAGTTCGCTGTCGCCGTCGGGCGCGGTGCCGAGGACCACGCACACATGCTCCGGCGAGTTCCAGCCGAGCGCCGCGGCACGGGAGACGGCACCTTCATCGGCCTCCCCGGAGAGCACCGCGTTCACCACGAGCGACTCCAGGCGCGCGTCCCAGGCACCGCGTGCCTCGGCGGCCTGTGCGTACACCTGCGCGGTGGCGAAGGCGATCTCGCGGGCGTAGACGAGCAGCGCCTCGCGCAGCACGCCCTCGTCGCCGGGCGCCGCCACCTCGTCGATCGCGGACTCCATCACCTCGATGGTGGTCCGCACCATTTCCACGGTCTGGCGCAGCGTGATCGCCCGGGTCAGCTCGCGCGGCGCGGTCCCGAAGACGTCCGTGGAGATCGCCTGCGGGGCGTCCGGGTGCCGGAACCACTCCGTGAACGCGGCGATACCGGCCTGCGCGACCAGGCCGATCCACGAGCGGTTCTCCGGTGGCATGGCCCGGTACCAGGACAGCGTCTCGTCCATGCGCGCGATCGCCTGCGCCGCGAGGCTGCCGGACGACTTCTCCAGGCGCTTCAGGGTCGCGGCGTGCGCGTGGGCGCGGTGGCCGCGCCGGGCGTCGCGGCCGGAGTCGCCGGAGTCCTGGTGGGCTTCGTTCGCTGAGGGTTCGGGCACGGGACAAGACTGCCTTATCGGGACGGCGGCATGCGGGGCCGGGTCTAACGTGGTGGGCGTGATTGATGTACGGCGCTCCGGCGAGCGGTATCCCGGGGGCGACCCCATGGCGGGGATCGACTCCTTCCACGCCTTCTCCTTCGGGCCCTACTACGAACCCGACAACCTCCGCTTCGGCGCGCTGCTCGCCTGCAACGAGGAACATCTCGCGCCCGGCGCCGGCTTCGACGAACACCCGCACAGCCACACCGAGATCGTCACCTGGGTCGTCAGGGGCGAGCTCACCCACCGCGACTCGGCGGGCCACGAGTCGGTGATCCGCCCCGGCGACGTCCAGCACCTCGGCGCGGGCGCCGGCGTCCGGCACGTCGAGCGCAACGCGGGCCCCGAGCCCCTGACCTTCCTCCAGATGTGGCTAGCCCCCCTGGAGCCCGGCGGCACCCCGTCCTACGACATCGTCCGCGGCATCGCCGACTCCACCCCCTACGCCGTCCCCGCGGCGGGCGCCCTCCTCCACGTACGCCGCCTGACCCCCGGCGAACGCACGGCCCTCCCGGACGCCCCCGCGGTGTACGTCCACGTGATCCACGGCGAAGTCGCCCTGGCGCGCGAGGAACTGGGCCCCGGCGACTCGGCCCGCCTCACATCAGAACCGGGCCTCGACGTGGTGTCGTACGGGGGGAGGGCGGAGCTGCTGGTGTGGGAGATGAGCTAGGCACCGCCCCGCCCTGCGGGCGGCATGCGGCCCCGCCCGCCCTGTGGGCAGCTGGTCCGCGTCCCGCTCTCCCGCCCGCCCTGTGGGCAGCTGGTCCGCCCAGAGGGCGGAACGGGTGGGCACAGGGCGGACCCCGCGGCGCCGGGCAACGCACTCTCCGCACGCACCTCAGCCCCGGCGCCCCGCACCTACAGTTCGGCCAGCACCGCGTCCGTAAACGTGGGCCAGGCCTCCACGGCCCACGGCCCGAAGGCCCGGTCGGCCAGGGCCACGCACGCCGCCCCCGCGTCCGGGTCGATCCACAGGAACGTTCCGGCCTGCCCGAAATGCCCGAAGGTCCGCGGCGAGGACGAACTCCCCGTCCAGTGCGGCGACTTCCCGTCTCGGATCTCGAACCCGAGCCCCCAGTCGTTGGGGTTCTGATGCCCGTACCCCGGCAGCACACCCTTGAGCCCGGGGTAGGCCACGGACATCGCGGCCGCGACGGTCCGCGCATCGAGCAGCCGCGGCATCTGCACCTCGGCCGCGAACCGCACGAGATCGTCCACGGTCGACACCCCGTCCTTCGCGGGCGAGGCCCCGCCGTCGAGGAACGTCGAGGACATCCCGAGCGGCTCGAGCACGGCCTGCCGCAGATAGTCCGCGAAGGGAATCTCGGTCGCCTTGGCGATGTGGTCGCCGAGCACCTCGAACCCGGCGTTGGAGTACAGCCGCCGCGTCCCCGGCGCCGCCACCACCTCGTGCTCGTCGAACGCGAGCCCGCTGGTGTGCGCGAGCAGATGCCGCACGGTCGACCCCTCGGGCCCGGCGGGCTCGTCCAGCTCGACGGCCCCCTCCTCGTACGCGACGAGCGCGGCGTACGCGGCGAGGGGTTTGGTGACCGAGGCGAGCGCGAAGCGGTGCCCCGTGGGCCCGCGCGTCCCGGCCACCGTGCCGTCCGCGCGGACGACGGCGGCGGCCGCGGTCGGGACCTGCCAGTTCTCGATCAGTGCCAGGCTCTGCATGCGCAGCAGCCTAAGCGCCCTTGAGTTTGAGCTGCATGTAGGGGTCGGGCTTGCGTACGAAGCCGAGCGAGGCGTACAGCGGCTCGGCGTCGGGAGACGCGGTGAGGTCCACCTGCCCGGCGCCCCGCTCGCGGAACCAGTCGAGCAGCGCCTCCACGCAGGCACGCGAGAAGCCCCGGCGGCGCATGCCGGGGTCGGTGGCGACGCTGAAGACGTAGCCCGCGACGCCGCGCGGATTGCCCGCCCGCCCGATGCGGTACTCCAGGGTGCCCACGGCGAGCGCGGCGAGCCCGCCGGGCCGCTCGGGGTGGTCGACGACGAACGCGGCGAAGTTCCCGTCGGGGTCGGCGAGGTGCTCGCGGACGGTGGGGAGGGCCTCGGTGTGCCAGTCGGTGACGGACGTACTGGGGAGGGTGCCGTCCAGGGCGAACACGGAGTCGATCATGACCTGGCGGAGGCGTATGACTTCCTCGGCGTCCGCCGGTGCGGCGCGGCGTACAAGATTCATGGCGGCACGGTAGTCAGCGCACCTCGGCGCCGTCCCGCGGATTTCCGCGGAGCCGGCGATCTCCCTTCTCCCCTTATTCTCTTGCTTGGAGTGCACTCCAAGGATCTAGCGTGGGGGCCATGACGGTGATGGAGACCACCCCCGCACCCACCCGAGACCGGGCGGACCCGACCGCGCCCGAGGTCTGCGCCACGCCCCCGCCCCCGCATCCGCGCCCGGAGGGCCAGGACCACTACACGATCAGCGAGGTCGTCGCGGTGACCGGACTGACCGCGCACACCCTGCGCTGGTACGAGCGGATCGGCCTGATGCCGCACATCGACCGCTCCCACACCGGCCAGCGCCGCTACCGCAACCGCGACCTGGACTGGCTGCGCCTCGTCGGCAAGCTGCGCCTGACCGGCATGCCGGTCGCGGACATGGTGCGCTACGCCGAGCTGGTGCGCGAGGGCGACCACACCTTCGCGCAGCGCCGGGACCTCCTCGAGCGGACCCGCCACGACGTGCGGTCCCGGATCGCGGAGCTCCAGGACACGCTCGCCGTCCTCGACCACAAGATCGACATCTACTCCGACCGCGCGGCGCACGCCGACCTGGCGCACACCGCGTCCGACGGTCACTGACGGACGACAGACGACACCGGAGGCACGGACCACAGTGAGCATCACCACCGCACGGCTCGGTACGCAAGGACCCGAGGTCGGCGTGCAGGGCCTCGGCTGCATGGGCATGAGCTTCGCGTACGGCCCCACGGACGCCGTCGAGGCGCGCGCCACCCTGGAGCGGGCCCTGGAGCTGGGCGTCACGCTCTACGACACCGCCGACGCGTACGCCAACGGGGAGAACGAGGAGTTCCTCGCCCCCTTCGTCGGGGCGCACCGCGACGACATCGTCATCGCCACCAAGTTCGCCCTGTCCATGGACCCGGACGACCCGGTGAAGCGGATCATCAACAACTCCCCGGACTACATCCGCGGCTGCGTCGACGCCAGCCTGCGCCGCCTCGGCGTGGACGCCATCGACCTCTACTACATGCACCGCCGGGACCCGAAGGTGCCGATCGAGGAGACGGTCGGCGTGATGGCCGAGCTGGTCGCCGCCGGCAAGGTCAAGCACCTCGGGCTCAGCGAGGTCACCGGCGACGAGCTGCGCGCCGCCCACGCCGTGCACCCCATCGCGGCCCTGCAGTCGGAGTGGTCGCTGTTCAGCCGCGACATCGAGCGCGCCGTCGTCCCGGCCGCCGCCGAGCTCGGCGTGACCCTCGTGCCGTACTCCCCGCTCGGCCGCGGCTTCCTCACCGGGGCCTTCGTCAGCGCCGACAAGGAGCTGGGCGAGGACGACTTCCGCCGCAGGCAGCCCCGCTTCACCGGCGCCAACGCCGCCGCCAACGCGGTGCTCCTGGAGCCGGTGCGCACCATCGCCGCCGCGCACGACGCGACCCTGGCCCAGATCGCCCTGGCCTGGGTGCAGCAGCGGGCCCAGATCCACGGCCTGCCGGTGGTACCGATCCCCGGCACCCGCAAGCGCACCCGCCTGGAGGAGAACACCGCGGCCACCCACATCGACCTGACGACCGAAGAACTAGCCCTCCTGGACCCGATCGCGGCCCGCGTAGCGGGAGACCGCTACGCGGACATGACGTTCGCGTCGGCGGGCAGGGAGTAGCCCCGTAAAAGGGGGGACCAGCACGACGCACCCGCAGGAGGCGCGCCCCAAAGGGGCGCGGGGCTGTCACATCTGCGGCTCCGCCGCGGGGCGCGACCAGCCACAACGCGGCCGCACCCGCCGAACAAGGCCACCCACCAGCCCGGTGGGCGGGCAGCCCAAGGCCCAGGGGCCAGCTAAAGCTCGGCTAGCAGCTCCGCCTTCTTGGCCGTGAACTCGTCATCCGTAAGCAGCCCCGCCTGATGCAACTCGCCGAGATGGCGGATGCGCTCGGCGATATCGGCGGGGTCACGCCGGACGGCCGGTGCGGCGGCGGGGATCGCGGCGGGCGCGGGCCCCGACGCCCGTACCGCCGCGAGGACAGACGCGGCGAACGGCAGCGACTCGTGCACCGGCCCGTAGCCGAGGCCGAACACGACGGCCGCCGGGTCCTGGTCCGCCTGCGCGGGCTGCGCCACCGGCGCCTCGCGGCGCAGCAGCCGCAGATGGCCCTCGAAGACCTCCGGTGAGCGCCACTCGACCCCGCTCAGGTCGGTGACCAGGAAACTCTGGTCACCGGCCTTCCACTTCGCCGACGAGGCCCCCGTCCAGAACCAGCGGAAGGCCACCGACTTGCCGTCGAAGGACGCCTTCCCGTCGTACGCCTTGAACTGCAGCGGCGCCTCGGGCGCGGCCACCAGGTGGCGGTCCGCCGGGCCCGGGTCGTCCGCGGGGAGCGCGGCGTGCAGCTCGTCCGCGTAGTACTCGGCGAGCGTCTCGCGCTCGGCCGGCAGCACCAGGCGGTACGGATCCGAGCCGTCCTTGAGCTGTCCCGCCGCCGCCTCCATGAGCGGGTCGGCGCCCGGTCTCGGGACGGCGTGCAGGACCGTCGTCCCGCGCTTGCCCGGTGTGAGCGTCACCCCCGCGATCGCCTCATGAGGGATGCGGCGCTCACCGAGAGCCTGGAACAGCTTCGGCGTACGGATCCCCCGTTCGAAGCGGATGAGCACGGAGTCGGACTCGAACTCCCAGGCGGCGTGAAATCCGGCCAGTACATCACCCATGCGGCTCATCGTATGCGGCACGCGCTTCTCCGTCTCTCCTGCGGCGGGCCGCCGTTTCATCGATTTCTACGCGCGTCAGGCCGTCGCCTCGCCGGAAATGCTTTCCCGGCAGGCCCCGTCCCCGTCGGCGCAGCGCACGTCGTCGTAGGCGCCGACGCCGATCTCGGCGAAGTTGCTGAGGCTGTCCGTGCCCGGCTCGAAGTAGCCGGTGTGGCCCCGGGCGCGGTCGGCGGAGACCACGCGCGCGCCGAAGCCGTCGGAGACGGGGTCGGCGCCGTGGCCGAGCCCGCCGACTTCCATGTGCGGCACATCCTGGATCCAGTCGTCGCTGTCCCGTGCGGCCCAGATCCGCGCGTGCGAGCCGAGGCCGGAGGCGCTGTCGGCGCGCATGCCGGGGCTGCCCGCGACCGCGATGTCCGTGACCCGCGGCGGCAGCCGGCGGGCCGCGACCCCGCACACCACGGAGCCGTAGCTGTGGCAGTACAGCGCCACCGCGGTCCGGCCGGGCAGCGCGCGCACCATCGAGTCGAGGCGCACCGCCCCGTCGTCGGCGCGCATGGAGGTGGCCGCGTCCACGCCGAGGCCGACGGGCGCGGTGTAGTCGGCCCAGGCGATCACGGCGGTACGCGCGCGGGGGTTCGCCGCACGCTCCGCGCGGTACAGGGACTGCGCCATGCCGACGGGGGCCGCGTACTTGCGCTGGGTGCGTTCGAAGGTGAGGACGTTCGTGTCGACTCCGGGCACCACGACCGATACGCGTCCGGCCCGGTCGAGGTCTCCGTAGACCTCGGCCATGCGTCCCGAGCCCATCGGGTCGAAGGCGAGCACCTGGCGGTCCGGGCGCATCATCACGCCGAACCGCTTCATCCGGCGTTCGGCCTCCTGTTTCCCGACGGGGGAGAGGCGGTCGTCGTGCATGCGTTCCCGTTCGATGGCGCGCGCTTCGCGCAGGGCGATGCGGTTCGCCTGATAACGCAGCTGTACGGGGGCGCCGTTCATGTTGCCGACCGCCAGGGGATAGCGGGCGGCGAGCCGGTCGCGCTGGTGTGCCGTGAGGGAGGCGAAGAAGTGCGCGAGCCTGGCGGCCGGACCATCGGCGTCGGGCAGGTCCCGGCCGTCGATGCGTCCCCGCTCCCAGGCGGAGACAGCGGCTTCGAGCGGCGAGGCGGCGCCTCTGTGCTGGCGCACCGCGGTCCAGCCGGTGGTCGCGAGCATGACGAAGACCACGGTGAGCGCGAGCAGAGCGCGCCAAACGCCGAGTTGAGGGGAGGAGTCGAAGGAAGTCACTGCGGGACACCCTAGGAGAAGCGCGCTGCCTCCCGCGCACGGGGTGAGGCAGATCACGTTTCCAGAGGGGTAATTGTGGTGAACCGGACACTTCTCGGGCGCGCTCGTCACCCTGTGTGTGCGGAGCGTGCGGGTGGCGCGAGTGCGGCGCACGGTGACACGGAGTGCGCTGCGGTCACTCAACGTAGAAGTGGGGTGGGGGTGTTGTCGGCGTACGGGTTCGGCGTACGGCGTCGGCGTACAGGTTCCGCGCACGAGTTCGGCGTACGAGGCGAGGTCAGGGGTGTCGTCGGCGTACGGGCGCAACGGTGACCGAAGGGCGCTCAGCGCTCGCGCCAGTCCTCCGCGAGCGCGGGCCCCAGGTGGTCCAGATGCGCCTCCGTGATCGCCCGGATCGACGCGACGCTGATGTCCTCGCCCGCGCCCCACATCCGCCCGGTGGCCCGCATGACGCCGCCGAACGCGGCGACCGCCACGCGCGGGCGCGTGTCGGTGGCGAGGTCGACGCCCTCACGCTCGGCGATCACGCCCGCGAGCTGCTCCTCCATCTCGATGGAGCGGCGCAGGTGGACGGCGAGCAGGGAGGGGGTCGACTCGATCATCTGGTAGGTGCGCATGTGGAGTTCGACCGGGACGACCGCCTCGATGGACTCGCCCACCGCGTCCCAGGAGCCGAGCACGGCCCCGCGCAGTGCCGCCAACGGGCCCTCGTCGGCGGGGCGTTCGCGCAGTGCCCGCACGAACCGCGCCTCCACCATCTCGTGCATGGCGAACGCGGCCTCCTGCTTGCCCGCGAAGTGCCGGAAGAACGTGCGCTGCGAGACGTCGACGGCCTCGACGATCTCGTCGACCGTCGTCTCCTCGAACCCCTTGCTGGTGAACAGTTCGAGCGCCACCCGCAGCAACGCGTCCCGCGTGCGCTGCTTCTTGCGTTCACGCAAGCCCGGACCGGTCACGCCCTGCACCCCGTTTCTCCCGATTTCCCACCCGTTTCGCCGGCTCACCATACCCGCGGCGACCGCCCTGTGAGTCAAATGACAGCGACCGACTTCTGAATCCCTTTGTCAAGTGTCAGCGGCTGACTCTACTCTCGGCGCATGACAGGACAGACCACCGTCGACAAGGCGGACAAGGCGCCGGAGCCCGTGCCGACTCCGGCCCCGGTCAAGGGACTTCGCGGTCACCCATGGCTCACGCTGTTCGCCGTCGCGATCGGCGTGATGATGGTGGCCCTGGACGGCACGATCGTCGCGGTCGCCAACCCCGCCATCACCAAGGACCTGGGCGCCTCCCTCGCGGACGTCCAATGGATCACCAACGGCTATCTGCTGGCGCTCGCCGTCGCCCTCATCACGGCCGGCAAGCTCGGTGACCGCTTCGGCCACCGGCAGACCTTCCTCATCGGCGTCGTCGGCTTCGCCCTCGCCTCCGGGGCCATCGGCCTGTCCGGCAGCGTCTCCCTGGTCATCGCCTTCCGCGTGCTCCAGGGGCTGTTCGGCGCGCTGCTGATGCCGGCGGCGCTCGGCCTGCTGCGGGCCACCTTCCCGGCCGAGAAGCTGAACATGGCCATCGGCATCTGGGGCATGGTCATCGGCGCCTCCACCGCGGGCGGCCCCATCCTCGGCGGTGTCCTGGTCGAGCACGTCAACTGGCAGTCGGTGTTCTTCATCAACGTGCCGGTCGGCGCCCTCGCGCTGGCCCTCGGCCTGCTGATCCTCCTGGACCACCGGGCCGAGAAGGCGCCGCGCTCCTTCGACATACCCGGCATCGTGCTGCTCTCGGCCGCGATGTTCGCGCTGATCTGGGCGCTCATCAAGGCGGGCGACCCGTGGGGCTGGGGCAGCGGCAGGACCTGGGCGTTCCTGGGCGCGTCGGTCGTGTGCTTCGTCCTGTTCGCCCTCTGGGAGAAGCGGGTCGCGGAGCCGCTGATCCCGCTCGGCCTGTTCCGCTCGGTGCCGCTGTCCGCGGGCACCGCCCTGATGGTCCTGATGGCCTTCGCCTTCATGGGCGGCCTGTTCTTCGTCACCTTCTACCTGCAGAACGTGCACGGCATGAGCCCGGTCGACAGCGGCCTGCACCTGCTCCCGCTGACGGCCATGATGATCGTCTCCTCGCCGCTCGCGGGCGCCCTGATCACCCGGTTCGGGCCGCGGATCCCGCTGGTGGGCGGCATGGTCTGCACCGCGGTCGCGATGTTCGGCATGACGACCATGACGACGGGGACCGGCACGCTGCCGATGTCGGTCTGGTTCGCGCTCCTCGGCCTCGGCCTCGCCCCGGTCATGGTCGGCGCCACCGAAGTCATCGTGGGCAACGCCCCGTTGGAGCTCTCCGGTGTCGCGGGCGGCCTCCAGCAGGCGGGCATGCAGGTCGGCGGCAGTCTCGGCACGGCGGTGCTCGGCGCGGTGATGTCCAACACCGTCGACTCCGACCTCAAGGGCAACTGGCAGGACGCGGGCCTGCCCGGCACCCCGCCGCCCGGCCTCGACAAGGCCGCCGCGACGGGTTCCGTGCCGGAGCAGATCGCCAAGGCGCCCGGCGTCGACCAGGGCGTCTTCGCCAAGATCTCGGACGTCGTGCACGACACCTTCATGTCGGGCATGGGCGTGGCCTTCACCGTCGCGGGCGTCGTCGGCGTGATCGCGGCGGTCGTCGCGACCCTCACCAAGCGCGGGGCGAACGCGGAGGCGGGGGCGGGCGGGGCGCACATCTAGCGGCGGTGGCCGCCTGCCGGCCGCGGTGGTCCCCTCAGTTGCTCCCTGCGGTGCCCCCTAGGGGTGAACCCCGCCGTCAAATGAAGCCGTCTGAGGGAAAGCCCTCCGGGTCCGCTCGGGGGGCTTTCGCCTATCAGGGTGAGCCGTACGAAAACCCCTTTCCGCCCCCGGCCCCAACCGCCGAGAGTGGCGTCAAGTGAGCGACACGACACGGGGGTTGATGCACATGCGTACGACCATGCGTTCCGCCATGCCCGCCACCGCGGCCGTCCTGGCACTGACGACGGCCGCCCTGGCCGCGGCGGTCCTGACGCCCGCGCACGCCGGAGCCGCCGGACCACCGCGGCTCCGCGGCTGCGGCCCGGGTGAGCTCTGCCTCTGGGAGAAGGCGGACTTCAAGGGCCAGCGGCATACGTACGAGCTGGCCGGTACGGACATCGAGAGCTGCGTCGCGCTGCCGGAGGGGGGCGGCGCGGCGGCCCTCGCCAACCGCACCGGCCGGCCCGTCACGACGTATCAGTCGGCCGAGTGCGACGAGACGGCGGAGTTCAACACCTATCCGGGCAACGGCACATGGGCGCCCGAGTCGCCGTATCGGGTGCGGGCCTTCAAGATCTGGGAGCGTTGACAGGGGCGCCGCCGACGGCGTCCTGACCGGACGGCTGACGCGGCACGGTGGCGGTCACGGCCGCCCCGGACAGCGCGCTCACCTGCGCGCGCAGGGCCGTGACCTCCGCGGTGAGGGCCTCGATCGCGGCGGTCTGGCGGCGCTCCTCGGCGTCGTCCTTCTCGAAGCGGGCGATGAACCACGCCGCGATGTTGGCGGTGACGACACCGAGCAGCGCGATGCCCGACAGCATCAGGCCGACCGCGAGGACCCGGCCGAGCCCGGTCGTCGGCGCGTGGTCGCCGTAGCCCACGGTCGTCATCGTGGTGAACGACCACCACACGGCGTCGCCGAGCGTCTTGATGTTGCCGTCCGGCGACTCCCGCTCCACCGAGAGCACGGCCAGCGAGCCGAACATCAGCAGCCCCACGACGGCGCCCACCACATACGTCGTCAGCTTGATCTGCGACGCCATCCGGGCCCGCCGCCCCACGAGCAGCAGCGTCGAGACCAGCCGCAGCAGCCGCAGCGGCTGGATCATCGGCAGTACGACGGCGCACAGGTCGAGCCAGTGCGTGCGTACGAAGCGCGCGCGGCGCTCGGCGAGAGCGAGCCGCACCACATAGTCCGCGGCGAACACGCCCCAGACGAACCACTCCACCGCGGTGCAGGCCCGCGTCACCGACTCGCCCGCCTCGGGCCGCACTATGGGCACGGCGTAGGCGACGGCGAACGCCACGGCGAGCGCGAGCAGCGGACGCTGGGTGCGGCGTTCCCAGCGGACCTGCGCCGCCTCCGGCGCCGGCTGCTCCGGCTCTGTCGGCTGTGCCGTCTCATCCCTCATGACCGCATCGTAAGGAAACGGTGAAGGGCGGCGGGCCCCGCGGCCCACCGCCCTTCACCGGACGGAGGTGTTATGCGCCAGCGCCAGCGTTTATGTCGGCGCCAGGGTCAGGTGTCACGCGTCGCCCCCGGCGGCGCCCGGGTCGGCCGCCGCGACGTCCAGGAGCTGATAGCGGTCGATCGCCTGCTTCAGGAGGGAGCGGTCGACCTTGCCCTCGCGGGCCAGCTCCGTGAGGACCGCGACCACGATGGACTGCGCGTCGATGTGGAAGTAACGCCGGGCCGCACCACGCGTGTCCGCGAACCCGAAGCCGTCCGCGCCCAGCGACTGATAAGTGCCGGGCACCCAGCGGGAGATCTGGTCGGGCACGCTCCGCATCCAGTCGGAGACGGCCACGAACGGCCCCTCGGACCCGGAGAGCTTCCGCGTCACGTACGGCACGCGCTGCTCCTCCTCCGGATGCAGCAGGTTGTGCCGCTCCGCGTCGACGGCCTCGCGGCGCAGCTCGTTCCAGGAGGTCGCCGACCAGACGTCCGCCTTGACGTTCCACTCCGAGGCCAGGATCCGCTGCGCCTCCAGGGCCCAGGGCACCGCGACGCCCGAGGCCATGATCTGGGCCGGAATGGCGCCGTGCTCCCCGGCCTTGAAGCGGTGGATGCCCTTGAGGATGCCCTCGACGTCCACGTCGTCCGGCTCCGCCGGGTGCTGGATCGGCTCGTTGTAGACGGTGAGGTAGTAGAAGACGTCCTCGCCCGGCTTGCCGTCCGCCGTCTCGCCGTACATCCGGCGCAGACCGTCCTTGACGATATGGGCGATCTCGAAGCCGAAGGCCGGGTCGTAGGCGACACAGCCCGGGTTGGTGGAGGCGAGCAACTGCGAGTGCCCGTCGGCGTGCTGGAGCCCCTCGCCGGTCAGGGTCGTGCGGCCGGCGGTCGCGCCCAGGACGAAACCACGCGCGAGCTGGTCGGCCATCTGCCAGAACTGATCGCCGGTGCGCTGGAATCCGAACATCGAGTAGAAGACGTACACCGGGATCAGCGGTTCGCCGTGCGTGGCGTAGGCCGAGCCCGCGGCGATCAGGGACGCCGTGCAGCCCGCCTCGGAGATGCCGTCGTGCAGCATCTGCCCGGTCGGGGACTCCTTGTAGGCGAGCAGCAGCTCCCGGTCCACGGACTCGTACTGCTGGCCGAGCGGGTTGTAGATCTTCGCACTCGGGAAGAACGAGTCCATGCCGAAGGTGCGGTACTCATCGGGCGCGATCAGCACGAACCGCTTGCCGATCTCCTTGTCCCGCATGAGGTCCTTGAGGAGCCGTACGAACGCCATGGTCGTGGCGATGGACTGCTGACCGGAGCCCTTCTTCACGGACGCGTACGTCTTGTCCTCGGGCAGCGACAGCGGCTTCGCACGCACGACCCGGGTCGGGACATAGCCGCCGAGACCCTTGCGGCGGTCGTGCATGTACTGGATCTCTTCGGAGTTGCGCCCCGGGTGGTAATAGGGGGGCGGCCCGTCCTCGAGCTGCTTGTCCGTGATCGGCAGGTGCAGGCGGTCGCGGAAGCCCTTGAGGTCGTCGACCGTGAGCTTCTTCATCTGGTGCGTGGCGTTGCGGCCCTCGAAGTTCGGTCCGAGCGTCCAGCCCTTGATCGTCTTGGCCAGGATGACCGTCGGCTGGCCCTTGTGCTCCTTGGCCGCCGAGAACGCCGCGAAGATCTTCCGGTGGTCGTGGCCGCCGCGCCCCAGGTGCAGGATCTGGTCGTCGGTCATGTTCTCGACCATCGCGCGCAGCCGCTGATCGTCGCCGAAGAAGTGGTCGCGGATGTAGGCGCCGGTCTCGGTGGCGTACGTCTGGTACTGACCGTCGGGCGTCGTGTTCATCCTGTTGACGAGCACGCCGTCCCGGTCCTGCGCGAGCAGCGGGTCCCAACTGCGGTCCCACACCAGCTTGATGACGTTCCATCCGGCGCCCCGGAACTGCGACTCCAGCTCCTGGATGATCTTGCCGTTGCCGCGCACCGGGCCGTCGAGGCGCTGCAGATTGCAGTTGACGACGAACGTGAGGTTGTCGAGCCCCTCGCGCGCGGCGATGGAGAGCTGGCCGAGCGACTCCGGCTCGTCCATCTCGCCGTCGCCCAGGAACGCCCAGACGTGCGACTTGGAGGTGTCGGCGATGCCGCGCGCCTCCATATAGCGGTTCATCCGCGCCTGGAAGATCGCGCCGAGCGGGCCGAGGCCCATGGAGACCGTCGGGAACTCCCAGAAGTCCGGCATCAGGCGCGGGTGGGGATACGACGACAGGCCGTTGGGAGCCTTCGACTTCTCCTGCCGGAAGCCGTCGAGCTGCCCCTCGGAGAGCCGGTCCAGGAGGAAGGCGCGGGCATAGATGCCGGGGGACGCGTGCCCCTGGAAGAAGATCTGGTCGCCGCCGTCGCCCTCGTCCTTGCCGCGGAAGAAGTGGTTGAACCCCACGTCGTACAGCGAGGCCGAGGAGGCGAAGGTCGCGATGTGGCCGCCGACTCCGATGCCGGGACGCTGGGCCCGCGAGACCATCACCGCGGCGTTCCAGCGCGTCGCGTTCAGGACCTTGCGCTCGATCTCCTCGTTGCCCGGGAAGAACGGCTCGTCCTTGGTGGCGATCGTGTTGACGTAGTCCGTGCTGCGCATCTCGGGCACGGCCACGCGCTTCTCGCGGGCCCGCTCGATCAGTCGGAGCATGAGATAGCGGGCCCGCTCACGGCCGCGCTCGTCGACGGCGGCGTCGAGGGAGTCGAGCCATTCCTGGGTCTCTTCTGGATCGAAATCCGGGACCTGGCTGGGAAGGCCGCCAATGATGATCGGGTTGCGATCGGATCCGGAAGCCACGCTGTTCCTTCGCTGTGATGTCGCGCGTGCGCGCGAGCGGATTCGTGCTCTGGCTGGGCTCTGCTCTGGACTCTCTGGGCTCTTGCGTACGACGCTCACCATCGTCTACCCCGGTGCGGGAAACGTCATCTCTACCTCCAGGTAACCGGGACGACGGCCGCCGTCCCTGGGGTAGGCTCGGCCAAATCGCAACGATACGCCCATCCCGTCCAGCGGCTCCGTGGAGCCTCTCGGCCCCTTCCGGATGTGGCGACAGTTGAGGTGACACGGTCGGGAACGTCACCGTTTCGGCGGTCTCGGCGGCCGGGTACTTGCGCGATCCGTCCCGCCCGTGTGGACTACGACCAATGCCCCGCGCACGCGCGGGGCTGCAAGGCATTCCCAAGAACACGATCAGGAGGCAATCCGTGAGCGCGACCGCGGACCACGCGGAGACGAACCTTGCCGTAAGGCTGGGTTTCCAGCCCGACATGGTGGTCCAGGAGATCGGCTACGACGACGACGTCGACCAGGAGCTCCGCGAGGCCATCGAGCAGGCCACCGGCACCGAGCTCGTCGACGAGGACTACGACGACGTGGCTGATGCTGTGGTGCTCTGGTTCCGTGAGGACGACGGGGACCTGACTGATGCGCTGGTGGATGCCATCGCGTACATGGAAGAAGGCGGCTCGATCCTCCTCCTCACACCGAAGACCGGGCGCGACGGCTACGTCGAGCCCAGCGAGATCGGTGAGGCCTCCACCACGGCCGGGCTGTCCCAGACCAAGAGCATCAACGCGGGCAAGGACTGGAACGGCTCGCGGCTGAATACGCCTAAGGCGGCTGCCAAGAAGCGATAGCAGGCCGCAGGCCCACTGCTGAGTCCCGTGAGGTCCCCGACGGTTCGTCCGTCGGGGGCCTCACGTGCGTGTGCGCGCCTTGTCGCGCTGCCGCGCCCGTCCTCAAACGCCGGACGGGCTTTTCCCCACCCGCCCGCCCTGGCTTGCCCTACGGGACGTAGACGGCACGCTCCGGTAACTTTCAGCCCGCCCCGGCGATGTTTCAGCCCGTCCGGCGTTTGAGGACGAGCCGCGGAGCGGCGATCAGCGGGGGTCCAGGGGGCGGAGCCCCCTGGTTACGGGAAGGGGTGGGACTGGGGCGCCCCGCGCAGGGCCCAGACGGCCGCCGCCCGTACGCTGGGGGCACCCCAATCGGCCTAGGCGAAGGGAAGTGGGTATTCGTGGCTCTCGAGGTGGGCGTACACGCGCCCGAGTTCGAGCTGAAGGACAACCACGGACGCACGGTGCGGCTCGCGGACTTCCGGGGGCAGAAGAACGTGGTGCTGCTCTTCTACCCGTTCGCGTTCACCGGGGTCTGCACCGGCGAGCTCTGCGCCCTGCGCGACGAACTGCCGAAGTTCGTCAACGACGACACCCAGCTCCTCGCCGTCTCGAACGACTCCATCCACACCCTGCGCGTCTTCGCCGAGCAGGAGGGCCTGGAGTATCCGCTCCTGTCGGACTTCTGGCCGCACGGCGAGACCTCGCGCGCGTACGGAGTCTTCGACGAGGACAAGGGCTGTGCGGTGCGCGGCACCTTCATCATCGACAAGGACGGCGTGGTGCGCTGGACCGTGGTCAACGGCCTGCCCGACGCGCGGGACCTGAACGACTACGTCAAGGCGCTCGAGAGCCTCTGAGGCCGGTCTCCGAGGTCTCGGACACAGCCTCTGAAGCCGCTGACACGCCACCCTGACGAACCCCTGACGCAACACCCTGTGATTTCTTGGGGTGCGGAGCCTGTGGCCACCGGGAACCGGTCACTAGGATCCACACGTTGATCCGATGGCAAGCACGACTGGGGCTCCCCGCCCCTGGACACCAATTGGGAGGACTCGTGGGAGTCAGCCTCAGCAAGGGCGGCAACGTATCGCTGAGCAAGGAGGCGCCTGGCCTGACCGCCGTCACGGTCGGCCTCGGCTGGGACGTCCGTACCACCACCGGCACGGACTTCGACCTGGACGCCAGCGCCATCCTGACGAACGCGGAGGGCAAGGTCAGCAGTGACGCCAACTTCGTGTTCTTCAACAACCTGAAGAGCCCGGACGGCTCCGTGGAGCACACCGGCGACAACATCACCGGTGAGGGCGAGGGCGACGACGAGCAGATCAAGGTCAACCTCGCGGCCGTCCCGGCGGACATCGAGAAGATCGTCTTCCCGGTCTCCATCTACGACGCCGAGAACCGCCAGCAGTCCTTCGGCCAGGTCCGCAACGCCTTCATCCGCGTGGTGAACCAGGCCGGCGAGGCGGAGCTCGCCCGCTATGACCTCTCGGAGGACGCCTCCACGGAGACCGCCATGGTCTTCGGCGAGCTCTACCGTCACGGCGCGGAGTGGAAGTTCCGCGCCGTCGGCCAGGGGTATGCCTCGGGCCTGCGCGGCATCGCGCAGGACTTCGGCGTCAACGTCTGAGCCGAGCAGTTCAGCACCACCCATCGCCTGGGTCGTCCGGCGCCGCACACGCGAGTGCGGCGCCGGACGCGCTAGGCACCGCATGGCCGCCGTGCCCCGCCCGCCGCGCCGGGGCCGGCGGCGGCCCAACGCTCAGCACCTCGGGGAGGACCAGCATCATGGGCGTCACGCTCGCCAAGGGAGGCAATGTCTCCCTGTCCAAGGCCGCTCCCGATCTCACCAAGGTGATGGTCGGCCTCGGCTGGGACGCTCGCTCCACCACCGGAGCCCCGTTCGACCTCGACGCCAGTGCCCTGATGTGCCAGTCCGGCCGGGTCCTCGGTGACGAATGGTTCGTGTTCTACAACAACCTGACGAGCCCGGACGGCTCCGTCGAGCACACCGGCGACAACCTGACCGGTGAGGGCGAGGGCGACGACGAGTCGCTGATCATCGACCTCTCCCAGGTCCCGGCGCACTGCGACAAGATCGTCTTCCCCGTCTCCATCCACGAGGCGGACAACCGGGGCCAGACATTCGGCCAGGTCAGCAACGCCTTCATCCGCGTGGTGAACCAGGCAGACGGCCAGGAGCTCGCCCGCTACGACCTCAGTGAGGACGCCTCCACGGAGACCGCGATGATCTTCGGCGAGGTCTATCGCTACGGCGGCGAGTGGAAGTTCCGCGCCGTCGGGCAGGGGTACGCGTCCGGCCTGCGAGGCATCGCTCTAGACTTCGGAGTCAATGTTTCGTAAAGCCGGGGACCGGCGCGGGGGAGACCGCTACACGGGAGCCCGTACACACACGATTGGGTAGCCAGTGGTACTGAAAACCTTCGGCTGGTCGTTCGCAGTTACTGCGCTCGGCTTGGTCGCAGCGGTGCTCTTCGGGGGGTGGACGGCGTTCGGGATCGTGGCGATCCTGTCCATCCTCGAGATCTCGCTGTCCTTCGACAACGCGGTGGTCAACGCCGGAATCCTGAAGAAGATGAATGCCTTCTGGCAGAAAATCTTCCTCACAATCGGCATCCTCATCGCCGTGTTCGGCATGCGCCTCGTTTTCCCGGTCGTGATCGTCGCCGTCAGCGCGAGCATGGGCCCGATCGAAGCGGTCAAGCTCGCGCTCAACGACAAGGACCAGTATCAGCAGCTGGTCACGGACGCGCACCCGTCCATCGCCGCCTTCGGCGGCATGTTCCTGCTGATGATCTTCCTCGACTTCGTCTTCGAGGACAGGGACATCAAGTGGCTCGGCTGGCTGGAGCGCCCGCTGGCCAAGCTCGGCAAGATCGACATGCTCTCGGTCTGCGTCGCGCTGATCGTGCTCGCGGCCACCGCCATGACCTTCGCCAAGCACGCCCACCAGCACGGCGGCACCCATGCGGACAAGGCGGAGACCGTCCTGATCTCAGGTGTCGCGGGCCTCATCACCTATCTGGTGGTGGGCGGCCTCTCCGGCTACTTCGAGGACAAACTCGAGGAAGAGGAGGAGCGCGAGCACGAGGAGGAGGAAGAGGCAAAGGCGAAGGGCAAGCCCGTCTCGGCGATCGCGCTCTCCGGCAAGGCCGCGTTCTTCATGTTCCTCTACCTGGAGGTCCTGGACGCGTCCTTCTCCTTCGACGGCGTCATCGGCGCCTTCGCCGTCACCAACGACATCGTCCTGATGGCGCTCGGCCTCGGCATCGGCGCGATGTACGTCCGGTCGCTGACGGTCTACCTGGTCCGCCAGGGCACCCTCGACGACTACGTCTACCTGGAGCACGGCGCGCACTACGCCATCGGCGCCCTCGCCGCGGTCCTGCTCATCACCATCCAGTACGAGATCCACGAGCTCATCACCGGCTCCATCGGTGTGCTCCTCATCGGCGCGTCCTTCTGGTCGTCGGTCCGCCGCAACAAGGCCCTGGCGGCCGCGGAGGGCAACGACACGGGCTCGGGCGACAAGGCCGAGGTCTCCTCCGGCGTCTAGCGGCGCCTCCGCTCGAACACCGCGATGGCGGCGTCCCCGACGTGGGGGCGCCGCCATCGGCGTACGTGGCGTGGCGTACGGTGAGCCGACTTCGGGATCCGGACGTGTGGGGCCCGCTTCGGTGAGGAACGCTCTTGTGCGGGGCGGCAGTTGAGGCGAGGCCCGGGGGCCGCCCCGTGACGTGCGTACAGGAGCGGGGCATCTTTTTCTGGGGGTGGCATGTCCTTCTGGGACGGTCTGCGGCCGGGGCGTTCGATGGACTTCGCATCGGGCAGCGCCGCGACCAACTCCATCGAACTGACCAAACGGCATCCGACGGTCTCGCTGACCAAGCAGGGCGCGGCCACCGGCAATCTGCGCGTCACGCTGACGTGGCAGATGCGGACGTCCGACCTCGTCGGCAAGAAGCGCGGGGGCGGCAGCCTGCTGCGGCACCCGCTGAAGATGTTCCAGCCCGAGCCGGTGCAGGCGCACACCCAGAGCATGGTCAACGTGGACCTCGACCTGGGCTGCCTCTACGAGCTGACCGACGGCAGCAAGGGCGTGGTGCAGCCCCTCGGCAACTTCTTCGGGAGCCTCAACTCCCCGCCGTACGTGAAGGGCAGCGGCGACGACAGGTTCGGCTCGGGCTCCGGCGAGACGCTCTACGTCAACCTCGACCACCGCGAGTCGATCAAGCGACTCCTCGTGTTCGTCTACATCTACGACCAGACGCCCGCCTTCGACCGCACCCACGCCAAGGTGACGCTCTACCCCAGCAACGGCCCGCGCGTCGAGATCGACCTGGAGGAGCGCGCCCCGCAGGCCCGCTCCTGCGCGGTGCTGACGATCGAGAACGTCAAGGACGAGCTGATCGTGCGCCGGGAGGTGCGGTACGTGTACGGCTTTCAGGCCGAGCTCGACCGGCTGTTCGGCTGGGGGCTGCAGTGGGGCCGCGGCTACAAGACCAAGGTGGGCGGGGGCTGAGCCGCGCCGGGCGAGCGGTCGCAGGCCGGGGCCCGGTCGGCGACCGCCCCGCGCGGCCGCCTCAGCGCGGCAGGAACTGCGGCCCCTGCGGCGGCAGCCGGAAGTCCGGGTCGGGCACGGGCGCGACCGGGTGCGGGTAGCCGTACGCCGGCACCGGGGGCTGGGTGGGCGCGGGCTGCGGATAGCCGTAGGCGGGCTGCGGCGCGGGGTAGCGCGGCGGCTCGGGCGGGTAGCCGTACGCGGGCTGGGGCGCAGGGTGTGCGGGGGGCGCGGGGACCGCGGGGTACGGGGCGGGCGGCTGGGTGTGCGCTGCGGCGGGCGGCTGGGTGTGCGCCGGGGCGATCGGGGCCGCCGGAGCCGGGACCGGGGCGCCGGGAGCCATGGGTCCTGTCGTGCTCAGGCGCTGCGTCTGCGGGAGCGACGCGTCGGGCGTCGGCTCGGGCACGGCCTCCGACTCGTCCACGGAGATGCCGAAGTCGGTGGCGAGGCCCACCAGGCCGTTGGAGTACCCCTCGCCGAGGGCCCGGAACTTCCAGCCGTCGCCCCGGCGGTACAGCTCCCCGCAGATCAACGCGGTCTCGGCGCCCGTCTCGGGGGTGATGTCGAAGTACGCGAGCGGCTCGGCGTCGGCCGCGGCGGGCGAGGCGTCGTACAGCAGGATCCGCAGCGCGCGGACGTGCTCGAACGGCACGTCGTCGGCGGAGGCGACGAGCAGCACGCGGCCGACCGCGGGGTCCAGGCCGGCCAGGTCGGTCTGCACGGTGTCCGTCAGGCCCTCGGCGACCCGCTTCTTGCCGAGCCGCCAGACCTTCCCGGAGGGGTGGCGCGGCTGGTTGTAGAAGACGAAGTCCTCGTCGGAGCGCACGCGGCCGTCGGTGCCGAGCAGCAGCGCCGACGCGTCGACGTCGGGGGAGCCCTGGCGCGGCGTCCAGCGCAGCACGGCGCGGACGGCGGCGGCTTCGAGCGGGACGTTCGACCCCTTCAACATCGCGTGCGTCATGCGGTCATCCTGCCTTCCTGGTCCGCGGCCGGACAACGCGGGTCCCTCGCCGTCCGCAGGCTTTCGGCCCGCCCCGTTTCCGCCCCGGCACGGGCCCCGCACCCGGGCGAACACTTTCGGACACGTGCCCGTCTTGCCCCCGTCCTGCCCGTCTTCCGGCCTATGACACCTGCCTGTGCCGGTGTGGGGCAGACGTGTGCGACATGGCCGGGTTACCTGAATTTCATGCCCGGAGGGAACCCTCGACACCCGCCCCTACGTACTATTACCGGCCACATCATTTCGAATCGCGACGACGATTCGGGTGATCCGGGCGAAATCAGGAGAATCCCTAGGGGAACCCCATGCGTCATTTCGGGCACATAGCCCCAGAGGTGCGACAGCGCCTCTTTCATCGGGAGCCGTGTGCCTTCACCGCGGACTCCCCGCCACAGCTGCTCGCGGCAGCGCTCGGCGCCACGCTGTACAGCCCGGCGACCCGCCCGCGGCTGGCGGACGACATCCTCAAGCAATCGGGCCGTGGCGTGATCTCGATGGTGGTCTGCCTGGAGGACTCGATCGGCGACGCGGACGTCGTGGCCGCCGAGGAGAATCTGATCCGGCACTTCACGGATCTCGCCGGCCGCCCGGACGCGGAGCCGCCGCTGCTCTTCATCCGCGTCCGCAATCCCGAACAGATCCCTGACCTGGCCCGCAGGCTCGGCCCCGCGATCCGCCTGCTGTCCGGATTCGTACTGCCGAAGTTCACCGAGGAGCGGGGCGTCCCGTTCCTGGAGTCGCTGACTGCCGCCGAGGCGGCCACCGGGCGGCGGCTCTTCGCGATGCCGGTCCTGGAGTCGCCGCAGCTCCTGTATCTGGAGAGCCGCGCGGTGACGCTGGCGGGCATCGCCCGCACCGTCGACAAGTACCGCGACCGGGTGCTCGCGCTGCGCCTCGGGGTCACCGACTTCTGCTCGGCGTACGCCCTGCGCAGACCGCCGCACATGACGGCGTACGACGTCCAGATCGTCGCGTCCGTCATCGCCGACGTGGTGAACCACCTCGGCCGGGCCGACGGCACGGGCTTCACCGTCACCGGACCTGTCTGGGAGTACTTCCGCGTCCAGGAGCGGATGTTCAAGCCGCAGCTGCGGCAGAGCCCCTTCCTCCAGGTGCGCGCCGAGGAGCTGCGCCAGGCGCTCATCGAGCACGACCTGGACGGACTGCTTCGCGAGATAGAGCTGGACCGCGCCAACGGCCTGCTCGGCAAGACCTGCATCCACCCCTCGCACGTGCTGCCCGTGCACGCCCTGTCGGTCGTCAGCCACGAGGAGTTCAGCGACGCGCAGGACATCCTGCGCCCGGAGCGGGACGGCGGCGGAGTGATGCGGTCCGCGTACACGAACAAGATGAACGAGGTGAAGCCGCACCGCGCCTGGGCCGAGCGGACCCTGCGCCGCGCCGAGGTCTTCGGCGTCGCGCGCGAGGACGTCGGCTTCGTGGAGCTGCTCAGCGCGGGGGTGCCCGCGTGACGGACGTAAAGACGGACGTAAAGGTGAGGAAGACGGAAGACGTGGTGTGGTCGGGTACGTGGGTCGCGGAGCGGCTCGGGGTCGAGCTGGTCGAGAGCGGGGCTGGGGACGGTGGTGCCGGTGACGATCGGTTGAAGGAACTGCTCGGGCTCGCCCTGCGCCGCAACCCCAAGCGGGCGCACCTGCTCGTGTCGAACGTCCTCGGCAAGCACGTGCCGCAGCACCCGTCGGTGATCTGGCGCTCCGGGTACGACCTGGGTGTCCGCGTACGCGAACTCCTCGGCGAGGACGAGGCGGCCCGCGCCGTCGTCCTCGGCTACGCGGAGACCGCCACCGGCCTCGGCCACAGCGTCGCCGACGGCCTCGCCCTCGCGCCCTACCTGCACTCCACCCGCCGCCCCGTCCCCGGCGTCGCGCGCGCGGGCGGCTTCGAGGAGTCCCACTCGCACGCCACGTCCCACCTGCTGCTCCCGGAGGACCCCCGGCTGCTCGCGTGCGACGGCGCGCTGGTCCTCGTCGACGACGAGTTCTCCACCGGCAACACGGTCCTGAACACCATCCGCGCCCTGCACGAGCGCTTCCCGCGCGAGCGGTACGTCATCGTCGCCCTCGTTGACATGCGCGCCCCCGAAGACCGCGACCGTCTCGACGCCTTCGCGCGCGAGATCGGCGCCCGCGTCGACCTGGTCGCGCTGGCCTCCGGCACGGTGTGGCTGCCCGATGGCGTCCTGGAGAAGGGGCAGGCGCTGGTCGCGGAGCACGAGGCGGGGGCCGGGACGGCGCCGGTGCCCGCGCCGCGCGGGGAACGGGCGCCCGTCACCCGCGTCGCCCTTGACTGGCCCGTCGGCGTGCCCGACGGCGGGCGGCACGGCTTCACGGCCGCGCACCGGGCGCGCCTGGACGCGGCGCTGCCGGGCATGGCCGAGCGGATCACCGCCGCGCTGCCGGACGGCGCGCGCCGCGTGCTGGTGCTCGGTTTCGAGGAGCTGATGTACGCGCCGCTCGCGCTGGGCTTGGCCCTGGAGGAGCGGCTCGGCGGGGCGGGGGGTGCCGGGAGCGCCCGGGGTGCTGCGGGCGCCGGGGGCGCGGAGGCCGCCGTGGGCGCCGAGGTGCGCTGCTCGGGCGCCGAGGTGCGCTACTCCACGACCACCCGCTCACCCGTCCTCGCCGTGGACGACCCCGGCTACGCCATCCGCACCCGCCTGGTCTTCCCGGCGCACGACGACCCGGCCGACGGCCCCGGCCCGCGCTACGCGTACAACGTGGCGGGCGGCAGCTTCGACGCGGTCGTCGCGGTGGTGGACTCCGCCGCGGACACGCCGCGGCTGCACGCGCCCGACGGCCTGCTGGCCCAGCTCGCGGCGCACACCGGGCACGTGCTGCTCGCCGTCGTCCCTTCGTACGTCCCCGCGTACGCGTCTTCGTACGACCCTTCGTACGTCCCGTCGTACGCCCCTCAAGATCAGGAAGCCGCCATGCTGCCCGACCCCCTCCGTGGCCCCGCCTTCTCCTCCTACGCGCCCGAGGACGTCGGTTGGCTGCTCCAGGACCTGTCGGACGTCACGCTCGAAGCGCCCACCGAGGAGCGCGAGGAGGCCATCCAGAGCGGTGGCGCGCACTACGCCGAGTCGCTGCCCGTCGAGTACCAGCCGAGCCCGCAGTACCAGGAGCTGTTCCGGGCCGCGCTCGACACCTCCGCGGCCCGCATCGCGCAGGCCGTCGGCACGGTGACCGAGACCGTCCTCGCCGAGCGGTCGCCCCGCCCGGTCCTGGTGTCGCTGGCCCGCGCGGGCACCCCCGTCGGCGTCCTGATGCGCCGCTGGGCCGGGCACCGGCACGGCCTGGACCTGCCGCACTACGCCGTGTCCATCGTGCGCGGCCGCGGCATCGACGCGAACGCGCTGCGCTGGCTCGCCGCGCACCACGACCCGGCCGACGTCGTCTTCGTCGACGGCTGGACCGGCAAGGGCGCCATCACCCGTGAACTGGCCGCCGCGATCGAGGAGTTCGAGGCGGCGGGCGGGGCGCGGGGCTTCAACCCCGAGATGGCCGTGCTCGCCGACCCCGGCTCCTGCGTACGCACGTACGGCACCCGCGAGGACTTCCTCATCCCGTCCGCGTGCCTCAACTCCACTGTGTCCGGGCTGATTTCGCGTACGGTGCTCCGCGCCGACCTGGTGGGCCCCGACGACTTCCACGGCGCGAAGTTCTACCGCGAGCTGGCCGGTACGGACGTCTCCGGCGACTTCGTGGCCGCCGTCGCCGCCCGCTTCGACGAGGTGGCCGACGCGGTGGCCGCCCAGGTCAAGGAGGTCCTCGCCGCGGACCGGGCGCCGACCTGGGAGGGCTGGGCCGCCGTCGAGCGGATCAGCGAGGAGTACGGCATCCACGACGTGAACCTCGTCAAGCCCGGCGTCGGCGAGACCACGCGCGTGCTGCTGCGTCGCGTGCCGTGGAAGATCCTCGCCCGCGCGGGGGCGGGGGCCGACCTCGACCACGTCCGCCTGCTCGCGGAGCAGCGCGGGGTGCCCGTCGAGGAGGTCGCCGAACTCCCTTACACCTGCGTGGGGTTGATCCACCCCAAGTACACGCGCGGGGCGACGGGGGCGGACGGCAGGGCGGTGGCGGCGGCATGAACGGCGAGCTGCAGTTTGGTGCTGCGCGGTCGGGTGTTGCGCGGTCGGGTATCCCGCAGTCGGGCGCCGCGCTCTCCGATGCCCCGCGCGCGGAGGGCTCGCGCGCGCTCGTCGCCAGCGACCTCGACCGCACCCTCATCTACTCCGCCGCCGCCCTCGGTCTGCGCATGCCCGACGCCGAGGCGCCGCGCCTGCTCTGCGTCGAGGTGTACGAGGGCAAGCCGCTGTCGTACGTCACGGAGGCGGCGGCCGGACTCCTCGCGGAGCTGGCCGGGCGCGCCGTCTTCGTGCCGACGACCACCCGCACCCGCGAGCAGTACCACCGCATCCACCTGCCCGGCCCCGTACCGGAGTTCGCGATCTGCGCCAACGGCGGGCACCTGCTCGTCGACGGCGAGGCGGACGCGGCGTGGCGGGCGGCCGTCGACCGCCGCCTCGCCGCCGAGTGCGCGTCCCTCGACGAGGTGCGCGCCCATCTGCTGCGCACCGCCGACCCGTCCTGGCTGCTCAAGGAGCGCGTCGCCGAGGACCTCTTCGCCTACCTGGTCGTGGAGCGCGCGCTGCTGCCCGAGGGCTGGGTCAAGGAACTCGGCGAGTGGGCCGTGGAGCGGGGCTGGACCGTCTCGCTCCAGGGCCGCAAGATCTACGCCGTGCCGCGGCCGCTCACCAAGAGCGCGGCCATGCGGGAGGTCGCCCGCCGCGCGGGCACCGACGAAGTCCTCGCCGCCGGCGACTCCCTCCTGGACGCCGACCTCCTCACCGCCGCGGACCGCTCCTGGCGCCCCTCCCACGGCGAACTGTCCGACACGGGCTGGACGACACCGGGCCTGACGGTGGTGCCCGAGCGGGGGGTGGCCGCGGGGGAGGCGATCCTGCGCCACTTCGTGGCGGCGACGGGGCGGTAGCTACCGCTTGGGTGCGGGTGCGGGTGCGGGTGCGGGTGCGGGTGCCGTGGGACTGGGCGGCGACCGCGCCCAGGAAACGTTCCCGGCGCCCCGCCCACGTACCCTGTCCCCATGCCCCGATACGAGTACCGCTGCCGCCCCTGCGGCACCACCTTCGAGCTGAGCCGCCCCATGGCGGAGTCCGCCGCCCCGGCCACCTGCCCGGCGGGCCACGAGGACACGGTGAAGCTGCTCTCGACCGTGGCGGTCGCGGGCACGGCCACGAGCCCGGCGGGCGCAACCGGCGGCGGTGCCGGTGGCGGCGGAGGTTGCTGCGGGGGCGGCTGCTGCGGCTGACGTGGCGACGGCGCGGAACCGCATCGCCCCGCCCGCCGGCTAACGCAGCACAGCCCCGTCAGCCCTCAACATCCCCAACTCCCCCCGCGTGGGCGCCCCTTCCCAGTCCCCCCGCGAGGCCACCGCGAACGCCCCCGTGGTCACCCCCCGCTCCAGCCGCTCCGCGTCCCCCGCACCGTCGAGCAATGCGGACAGGTACCCGGCGACAAACGCGTCCCCGGCCCCCACGGCGTCCACGGCCCGCACCGCCCGCGCGGGGCAGTGGAGTTCGCCCCGCTCCGTGTACGCGGTGGCCCCGCGCGAGCCGAGCTTGACGACGACCTCGCGTACGCCGAGGCCGAGCAACGCCCGTGCCTGGGCTGGGAGTTCGGCGGGCGCCCCGGCGTCGGGGAGGCACAGCGGCAGTTCGTCGTCGGACGCGACGAGGACGTCGACGTACGGCACCCACTCGCGCAGGACGGCCCCCGCCTCCTCGTAACTCCACAGCCGGGAGCGGAAGTTGACGTCCAGGCAGACCTGGACGCGGAGCTCGCGCGCGCGGCGCAGGGCGCGCTCGCAGGCGGTCCGCGGCGAGGCCCCGAGCGCCGGGGTGATGCCGGTCAGGTGCAGTACGCGCGGCGGCGCCCCGCCCGCGAAGGCCCGCTCGACGGCGTCCACGCCGAGCCGGGACCCGGCCGACCCGGCCCGGTAGTAGTGCACCCGCGTCACCTCGGGCAGCCGGGGTTCGAACAGCAGCAGCCCGGTCGGCGCCCCCGCGTCGCGGGGCACGCCGGACACGTCCACGCCCTCGGCCCGCAGCGTGCGGAGCACCAGCTCACCGGCCTCGTCGTCGCCGACGGCCCCCGCCCAGCGGACGGCATGCCCGAGCCGGGCGAGCCCGATGGCCACGTTCGACTCGGCACCGGCGACGGACACGGCCATCGACCCGCCCAGCTTCAGCGGCCCGTCGCCGCGCAGTGCGACCATGGTCTCGCCGAAAGTCAGCACGTCCACGCGCACCGGATCACCGCCCCTGGCCGGACCACGGGCCTCTGCGGCCGGACCACGGGCCTCCGTCGCCGGACCACCGGCCTGTGCCGGGTCACTGGCTTCCGCCGTCGGACGACCGGCCTGTGCCGGGTCACTGGTCTCCGCCGGGCCTCGGGCCTTCGCGGAGTCACCGGCCTCCGCCGCCGGACCACCGGCCTCCGCCGGGTCACTGGTCTCCGCCGGGCCACCGGCTCTCATCGACTCACCAGCCCCCACCGGGCCACCGGCTCCCACCGATTCACCAACCCCCACCAGGCCACCGGCCCCCGCCGGCCCACCCGCCCCCGCAGATGAGTCCGCCCGCCCGCGGGCGCTCACCCGCACACCTTCACGAACCGCCCCGCCCGCCCCCGCAGCGCCCCCAGGTCGCCGCCGTCCGCCGCGTCGCCGATCAGTGGGGAGCCGACGCCCACCGCGACCGCGCCCAGCTCCAGGTACTCCGCGGCGGCCGGTGCGTCCACGCCGCCCACCGGTACGAACGGCAGGCCGGGGAAGGGGCCGAGCAGGGCCTTCAGGTAGGCGGGGCCGCCGGCCGTCGAGGCCGGGAAGATCTTCAGGGCGGTCGCCTCCGCCGCGTCGGCCGCGATCACGTCCGTCGGTGTGAGGACACCGGCCAGCACGGGCAGCCCCCGGCCGAGGGCGGCGTCGACGCCGGGGTCGAGCCCGGGCGTCACCACGAGGTTCGCGCCCGCGTCGGCCGCGCGCGCCGCGTCGTCCGCCGTCAGGACCGTGCCCGCGCCCAGCCACGCGTCCGGGCCCAGCTCGGTCCGCGCCCGCCGCAGCACACCGAGCGCGTCGGCGCCGCTCAGCGACACCTCGACCAGCGGCACACCGCACTCGACGAGCGTCATCACCGTACGGAAAGAGGCCTCCGCGTCCGTGCCGCGCACGATGGCCACGAGCCGCCGGGCCCGCAGCTCCTGCATGAACCGGGCCCGCAGCTCCTGCATGAAGTCGACCATGCCCACAGGCTCGCACAGCGCCCGCGCGGCGGCCCCGCACCCCCTCAGCAGGACGCCGAAGGCGAGCAGGACAAGGCCCACGAGGCCCGCGCCGAAGCGGTGGATCCGGCTGGGTCCGGCTGGGTCCGGCTGGACCCGCCCAGGACCCCCCGCCGCCGACAAGAGCGCCGCTAGGCCCCCTGCCCCCGCTCCTCCCGGATCTGCGCGACCACGCGCGCGACGGCCGTGCGCACGGCCTCCGTCTCGGTCAGGAAGCGCCAGTAGTCGGGATGGCGGCCCTCGAGCGCGGCGACGGCGCGGTCCAGGCGGGCCACCGAGTCGTCGAGGGGGCGGGCGTGCCGCGGGTCGGGCTTCTGGCGGCCCGACATGGCCAGGCGCTGGGCGTCGCGGACGGCGAAGCGGGTGCGCTCGATCTCGGCCTGCGGGTCCTTCGCGACGGCGTTCAGGCGCCGCAGCCGGTCGCCGGCGGCGGACACGGCCTCGTCGGTGGAGTTCAGCAGCGCCCGCACCGTGGAGAGGAGTGCCGTGGCGTCCGGCCAGCGCTGGTCCTCGCGGGCGCGCTGGGCCTCCTTCAGCTTGGTCTCGGCCTGCCGCACGTTCTGCTCGGCCTGCTGCGGCACCGGCTGCAGGTCCTGCCAGCAGGCCGCGGTGAACCGGCGCCGCAGCTCGCTGAGGATCGGCTGCACCTGCTCGCTGCGGGTGGTCAGGGCCTGCGCGCGGGTCCGCAGCGACACCAGGCGCCGGTCGATCTCGCGGGCCCGCTCCGGCAGCCGCTCTGCCTCGGCGCGGACGGCCTCGGCGTCCCGCACGACCCGGTCGGCGCGCTGCAGGGTGTCGGCGACGCCGTGCCGCCCCGCGCCCTGGTTGAGCTTGGTCAGCTCGGGCGCGAGCGCGGCGAGCCGCCCGGCGAGGTCGTCGGCCTTCAGGCCCGCGGTCCGCACCGCGTCGAGCGCGTTGCTCGCGGCCAGCAGGGTCTGCCGGGCGCGCTCCACGGCCGGGGCGAGGCGCGCCAGTTGGGTCTCGGCCTTGTCGAGCAGCGGGGTGAGCCCCTGCGAGAACCGGTCGAGCTCCTGCTTGGTGGTGCCGAGGGCGTCCTTGGCCCGGGTCAGCTCGGCGCGGGCGCGCGCGGCGGCGGACGTCTCCAGGTCGTCACGGTCGAGGTCGTGCGCGTCCACGGCGGCGATGTACTGGTGACTCACCTCGTCGATGCGATGCCCGAACGCCTCGAAGTCGGACGCGGCCCGCTGCGCGGCGGGGGAGGAGTCCACGGCGACGATGGTCTCGATGGAGATCCGCAGGTCGCGCTGCGCGGAGTCCAGCTCGTAGAACGCGGCCGCGGCGGCGTCCTTCGCGGCCTGCGCCTCGGCCCGCACGCTCTCGCCGCGCCCGCCGAACCAGCGCCGCGTACCGCCGCCGGCGAAGGAGGCGGGCAGGGCGGCGGCGAGCAGGGGGAGTACGGGCAGGGGCAGGAGGACGAGGGCGAGGGCGCCGCGGAGCGGGCCGGGGGCTTGTCCGGCGGCGGGTCGGGAGACCTTACGCCTGAGGGCCTGGCTGGCCACCGCATCGCAGCGCGAGACGACGGCATCCGCGGCGGACACCGCCAACGACGTCCATCTGTCCCTTGTGTACGGCCGCGGAGGTGTCGCCGTCACTATCCCTCTCCCGTGCTGTTCGCCCTGCCCGGTGTCATTCTCCCACCGGTTGAGGACGAACACACGGGCCGGTCAGTTCGCGCTGCGCACTGTGACGTTGCCGTCGACGCTCCGCACGGAGACGTGGTGGGGGCTGCGGGGGTCGCGCGGTACGGAGATGTCGGCGCCGCCGTCGACGGTCTCGCTGTCCACGCGGTACGAGGCCGCGCCGCCGCCCCCGTCGCCCTTCGCGCCGCCCTTGGCGACGGGCAGCCCGACGGTCACGGACCCGTCCTGGCTGCGGGCCTGGACGCGGTCGGGCGCGGCGGCGAGTTCGAGCCGCACGGAGCCGTCCCGGGAGGCGGCGCTGACCCGCTTCGAGGTGACGCCGGTGGCCCGCACCGAGCCGTCGACGCTGCGCAGGTCGAGCGGCCCGCGGGCGTCCTTCACGGTCACGGACCCGTCCGACGTACGCACCTTCAGCGGCTCCCGGAAGCCGGTGGCCGTCACCTTGCCGTCGTTGTTGAGGACGGTCACGGCGACGTCGCGCGGTACGACGACGCGGTGCTTGGCGGAGCAGTTGCTGATGACGCCGCTGCACTTCACCCGGAAGGTGAGCCGGTCCCCGCGCATCTCCCACGTGACCTTGGGGCTCTCCCCGATGACGGTCCGCCCGTCGAACCACCGAGTCACGCGTACGTCCCTGCCCTTGGCGTCGCCGTCCTTCGCACCGTCGTCCTCCGCATCGTCGGAGACGACCACTTCCAGCGCCGAGTCGTCCGAGTCCACGGTGAGCGTGCGCCCCGGCAGGGCGAAGGACCGCTGCTCCGGGTCGGAGTCGTCCTCGGCGCTGGCCCCGCACGCCGCGACCATCCCGACGACGACCGCCGTCGTCCCCACCCCGACCAGGACACGCATCCCCCGCGCACGCGGACGCCGGACGGTCATGACGCTCTCCCTTTGTTCCCGTTGTTCCCGCCTCCCCGCGGCCGTTGCCACGAGCACACGACGACCGTACGAACTGCCCGCCTCCCAAGGGATCCGGCCGACCACCGGATCCACGGTGGGGCTAGCCCCCCGCGCCCCCGGGGGCACCCGCCCCCGCCCTCGATACGGGTTTGCGGCGCCGGGCCACGGGCAAGGTAGGCTGTCGGCACATTCCGGGCGCGTAGCTCAGGGGTAGAGCGCTGCCCTTACAAGGCAGATGTCGGCGGTTCGAAACCGTCCGCGCCCACCGGGACAAAGACCCCCAGCCGAACTTGGCTGGGGGTCTTTGTCGTCCTGGGTTCCGTGCCGTGCGCCTCTGTTTCCGCTGTGGTGCTCACGGTGTTGCTTGCTGTGGGCCCGCCTGCAGGTGGGCCTTCGCGTTGATCAGGGCGCGGGCCCGCAGGCGGTGCCACTCGGCGAGTTCGCCGCGGTGCCGGGTGCGGACCTCGGTGAGCGGCTCCTTGCGGTAAGTGGCCTCCGGCTTGAGGTTGTTGACTCGGCCGGGGACGGCGGGCGGGCGCCGGGGTGCGGCGGCGGGGGCGACGAGCCGTCGCTGGGCACGGGTCGTGGCTTCGGCTTCGCCCGGCTCGCGCCCCGGGTTCGTGTGGGGCGGCTTCGTGGCGCATGCGGGCGGCTCCTGGGACTGGTTCGGCGCACAGTGCATGCGCACCCTCCCCAGCGGCCGCCCGGGTAATCGCGTTGTTCCCCTCAGGGGTTAGTAGTTGTACCGGGCGGGGGTGCGGGTGCGGGCGCGGGTCGTCGAGCCGCCGCCGGCGGTCCGGATGCTATCGGCGGTGCGACTGCGTCTTCGGATGCGTGCGCCGGTACCTGCGGTCCCAGCGCTCCTGGCGGGAACGCCGGATGCGGTAGTCGCGGTACGTGGCGGGGACGGGGCCGCCGCCTCCACCTCCGCCGCCCGAGGGCCCGCCCGCCCTGGCCGAGGCCCCGCCGCCCGCGGAGCCTTGCCGTGCCGGGCCGCCGTCACGGCGGCGGACGAGGAAGTAGACGAGCGCCGCGGCCGCGAGCCACAGCAGGGGCTGTTGGAAGCCCAGGGCGATCAGGATCGCCAACAGGACGATGACGAGTACGTTCATGGCTGAACCTCCGCACGCTGGACGCGGGGGCCGGATTCGATGCCGGATTCGATGTTCGACGGATGAGGCCGGGCGCCACAGCGAGCGCCACGGAGCGGGGGCGGCTCCGGAGCGCGGGACTGGCGTCGCGGGGTCGTACGAGGGCTCGTTCGGCCCTCGTACGGGGAGTCAACGCCCGCCGCCACCCCCTGTCAATGCTCCTCGGCGGAGGTCGCGGACGGGGTCTCGTGCGCGTGCTTGAGCCTCATCCGGGTGTCCACCACGTCCGGGCCCGAAACCTGCTCCCAGAAGCGGTGGCAGCTCACGAAGACCGCGAGCTCCCGCTCCCGCGCGCGCAGCTTCTCGACCTCGGCCTGCTCGTCGGGCGTCCAGCCGGGGGAGGCCGGGCGCTCCACCTTGCGCCAGCCGTGGTCGTCGCTGAAGCCGTCCAGGGGCTCGACGGACCAGGGCAGTCGCTTCAGGAGTGCGTGCAGCTCGGATCTGATCTGGTGCAGCTCCTCCTGGCCGGCGAGGAGGTCGCTCGGGAACTCTTGCTCGGGGGTTGCGGGCACGGCCGCAATGCTACTCCTGTTCGAATTTGGTGTGCGAGGGGCTCGACGGGCGTGTTCCGCTGCGCGAGGCTGTACGTATGTGCCGCAGCATCAAGACCCTTCGTCCGCCCGTCATCCCCGAGAAGGCCTCCGAGGAGGAGATTCGGGCCGCCGCGCTTCAGTACGTGCGCAAGGTGTCCGGGTTCCGGGCCCCGGCCGCCCACAACCGTGAGGTCTTCGACCGCGCCGTCGACGCCGTCGCCGAAGCCACCGCTTCGCTGCTGGCCGACCTCGAGGTACGGGGCGCCCGCGCGGCGACGGGAGGGTAGCCCTCGCGGGGTGCGCCCCAGGCCCGCCCCTTCCCGTAACCAGGGGCTGCCGCCCCTGGACCCCGCTGGGGTGGGTGTCGCGGGCGGGTGGGACGACCCCCGCCGATCGCGCTTCGCGCTCGTCCTCAATCGCCGGACGGGCTAAAAGGGTGGTGGAGGTGCGTTTGGGGGGCGAGGGCTGGGGCGGAGCCCCAGGAAAGGGCGGGTGGGTGGGGGAAAGCCCGTCCGGCGTTTGAGGACGAGGGCCGGAGGCCCGACAAGGGGGGAGAGGGGCGCAGCCCCATCAGGTGGGGCGGCGTACCAGGAAGGCCGCGCCGGCGCCCGCGGCGACCAGCGCGAGAACCGACACCCCCGTCGCGAGCCACGTCGCCCCGAGCCACTGCCCCCCGAAGTAGCCGAGCCCCACGCTGTAACCGGCCCAGGCCACGCCCGCGAGGGCGGACCAGGGAAGGAAATCGCGCACCCGGCGATGAGCCGCCCCCGCGCCGAGCGAGACGATGGACCGCCCCGCCGGGGCGAAGCGGGCGATGACGACGAGCACCCCGCCGCCGCGCGCGAGCGCCGTGCCGAGGCGCTCCTGCGCGCTGGTCAGCCGCCGCGAGCGGGCGATGGCGCGGTCGAGGCGCGCCCCGCCGCGCCAGGCGATCCGATAGGCGACCAGGTCACCGAGCACGGACGCCGTCGCGGCGCAGAGCATGAGCAGCAGGATGTCCGGCACGTCGTTCGGGACCCGCCCGGTGCCGGAACCGGCGGCCGCGGCCGCGGTGGCCGCCGTGATGACGAGCACCCCGCTCGGCAGCAGCGGGAGGAAGACGTCGAACAGGACGGAGAACGCCACGACCGCGTAGATCCATGGGCTGCCGGTCAGCGCCCCCACACTCTCCAACACCGAAACTCCCCGTTTGGCTCCCCCGGTCGGCAACTCGTCGCCGCGATGCGCGGGGAGCGGCGGGTGGCGGCCATGTGACAGCGGTAAAGCGTACGCCGCGCCCTCGCCCGTAGATCCACTGGGGGCTCAGATGTTCGCCACGCCACGTTCACCCGGCTGCCGCTCCTGAAGCGGCGTACGTCCGCGAAGTCCCGTACGAACGGAGCAGAGGCGCACACAACGGGCGCTCGACGGCGGGACCAGGAGAAGAGGAGAACTCGACGATGGTGGCAGGAATACTCACCGCGGCCGTGGCGGCGGCCGTGCTCGCCGCGAGCGGCGGCGCGACGGGCGAGGGCGCCGACTGCGTACGCGCGAAGGGGCGGTTCACGCCGCCCAAGGCGCCCTCGCCCGCGCTCACCTACGACCGGCACCTCGTGCCCCCGGGCGCCCGGATCCAGGTCACGCAGCGTCACGACAAGGGCGGCACCCGCGTCACCCTGCGCGTGCGGGGCGTCAAGCCGGGCTTCGCGTTCGGCGCGCACGTGCACCGCAAGCCCTGCGGCGTCGACCCGAACGCGGCGGGCGGTCACTACCAGCATCGCCCGGACCCCGTGCAGCCCTCGGAGAACCCGGCCTACCTCAATCCGGACAACGAAGTGTGGCTCGACTTCACCGCACAACCGGATGGCTCCGGGAAGGCGTCCGCGGTCCACTCCTGGGGCTTCCGGCCCGGCGAGGCGGCCTCGGTCGTGCTGCACCGCGAGCAGGGCGGCGCCGGGGACCGGGTGGCGTGCTTCACGGTGCCGTTCAAGCCGCGCGCGGGGTCGTAACGCGGGGTCGTAAGCCGTCACGCGTGGCGCAGCCGTCACACGTGGCGCCGACGCGCAGGCGCCCCCCTCTCCGTACCGGGAACCACGTACGGAGAAGGGGGCGCCGTTCAGACGTTTGTGCAGGTCAGGCGTGTGCGCAGGTCAGGCCGCGATCGGCGTGCGCTCCGCGTCCTGCGCCTTCGGCTCCCGCTCGCCGCGGGCCGCCGCGACGACGCGGTCGAGGCCGAACGCCCCGGAGCCGGTGAAGACGAGCAGCAGGAAGGCCCAGCAGAACATCGCGGAGGCCTCGCCGCTGTTCTGTATCGGCCACAGGGCCTCCGGCTGGTGGACCTTGAAGTAGGCGTAGGCCATCGAGCCGGACGACACGAGCGCCGCGGCGCGGGTGCCGAGGCCGAGCAGCACCAGGCTGCCGCCGACGAGCTGGATGACGGCCGCGTACCAGCCCGGCCAGGTGCCCGCGTCGACGGTGCCGCCGCCGCCGTCCGTGCCGCCGAGGACACCGAAGAGCGAGGCGGCGCCGTGGCAGGCGAAGAGCAGGCCGACGACGATGCGGAACAGGCCGAGGGCATAGGGCTGGGCGCTGTTGAGACGTCCAGTCATGGTGGGGGACTCCTTCGGTCTTGAGTCGGTTGGGGACGGGAACCGATCGGAGCCCCACATTAGGTCCACCTAATTAGTACTTGCAACTTCAACATCTGAGTGTTTCGTGAGAATCTGCTCTATCCGGCCGTCGCAGGCGCCTCTCGGGTTCGGCACTCCGTCCTGAACTGTCGCCGCCGTGGCGGAAAAGGTTGCCGCCCCGGCGGGAGCAGGGGCAGGGGGAAGGGCGGGAGCAGGGGCGGTCGCCGCCCGCAGTGCCGCCCGTGCCACCGCGTCCGCGTCGGACAGCGTCACCGAGTCCACCCCCGGCCTGGCCCCCGCGGCCGTCACCCAGTGCACCCCCTCCGTCGGCACCCCCAACGCGAACCTCCGTGCGTGGGGCCGTCCTTGACGGCCGATCAGGTGGTACGGGCGGGGCGTGACGTCGAGGCCGCCCGTCTCGTAGCCGTCGACGGTGTGCGGGCGGCACGCCCCGGCCCGCAGCAGCTCCGCGAGCAGCGGGTCTCCGGTGCGCCGCAGGTCCGGCTCGGGCAGCCGCGCCTCGACCAGGGTGGTCACCCGCACCTCGGATCCCGGCACGTCCGGCGAGTGCGCGCGGAACGCCCCGTCCTCGCCGCGCACGTCGAGCCGCGGCCCGACGACCCGCACCACGCCCGCCTCGACCAGCGCGGTCAGCTCCTCGATACGGCGGCGGGGCGGGCCGATCGACAGGAACGCGTTGAACGGCGTGTACCAGCCGTCCAGATGGGCACGCCGCGAGGCGCCCGCGAGTCCGCCGTGGTCGACGGCCAGCCGCAGCTCGTTGCGCAGGTCGCGGAGCACGTCGAGGGCCGCCTTGAGCGGGCCCGCCACATTGCCGAGGGCGGCCTGCGCGGCGTCCTCGCGCAGATGGCCGAGCAGCCAGGAGCGGAAGTCCCGCGGCGAGCGGAAGACCTGCCCCGCGTAGGGGCGCGCCAGCCGCTCCCAGGACCAGCGGTCGTCGGCGGCGAACCCGAACTCGTCCAGGACCAGGGCCTCTTGGAGGCTGCCGTGCGCGGTGTCCAGGAAGCGGTCACGGAAGGCGCGGGCCCGCTCCGCCGCGGCGGGGGCCGTCGGCCGCGCGGTGCCGGACACCGCCGGCCCCGCCGTGCCTGACGCCGTCAGCCGCGCCGCGTAGTAGACCGTCTCCACCTCCTTCGCGATCAGCGGCCAGATCTCCGTCAGGAAGTCGGGCGCGTCCCCGCTGTCCGCGCGCTTGCGGAAGCGGGCGATCACCTCCGGCGTGAGGACGGCCGGGTGGTGCCGCCCGTAGGGGCCCTTGGCGTTGTCGCCGCGCGCCTGGTACGGGACGCCGCGGCGCGAACCGGCGTACAGCCGCGGCTCGTTGCCGGACGCGGCGTAACGCAGCCCGCCCCGCTCGTCCGGCACGTAGCGGCCGCCGCGCCCCTGCGTCAGGAGCGCCATGTGGTCGAAGAAGTTCAGGCCGAGCCCGCGCAGGAGGACCGGCTCGCCCGGCGCGAGGGCGGTGAGGTCGACGTCGGCCGGGTTGGCCGGCGGGATGTGGCGCAGGCCGTGGCGGGCGGCGTACGCGGCCAGCTCCTGCTGGGCGCGGTCGCCGGTGGTGGCGGGCAGGTGTCCCTGGGCGAGGACGACTGCGGACAGGCCGGATATCTCACAGGAGTCGTCGAGTACGAGGGTCTGGGCGCCGTCGGCCGTGTCGTCGAGGCGGATCGCGCGGGCCGCGTGTGTTTCGACGCGGACGACGGCCGGGGCGGTCCGTACGGTCTCGGCGAAGAACCACTCCAGGTAGCGGCCGTAGTCGGCGCGCGTCGGGTAGTCGTCCGGGCCGAGCCCGGGTATGTGGCCGCGCGCTGCCCACTCGTACAGGCTCGGGCCCGGGCGGATCGGGCCCGCGCAGTCGACGCTCGGGTCGGTGAACAGTGTCACCTGGGAGGCGACCGTGTTCATCAGGAGCTCCGGGGACTGGGCGGTGCGCCAGACCCGCCCCGGGCCCGGCGGCGCCGGGTCGACCACGTGGACCGTGAGGCGTGCGCCCGGGGGCAGGAGTTCGGTGGCCGACGCGCACAGGCGCTCCAGGACGCTCGTGCCGCGGGGGCCGGCTCCGACGACGGCTATGGCGTGGTCGGCGGTCGAAGCAGCAGACAAGAGCGTGACTCCCGGTACGGGTGGGGCGCAGGAAGCGGACGGTGCGCCTCATCATGCCGTCGGGTCACACGTGGGGGAAGTGCGGGTTGGGGCCCTGCGGGGCTTTCCCCAGTCCCGCCCCTTCCCGAAACTGGGGGCTCCGCCCCCAGACCCCCGTATCGGCCTGAACGGCCTCGTCCTCAAACGCCGGACGGGCTGGAAGGGTGGGCGGGTGGGGAATCAGCGGGGGGTCAGGGGGCGGGAGTCCGTTGTTTGGAGGGTCGTGGCGCCGAGTCGTGAGCGTTGTGCTCGGTCGAGCTGCAGCTCGGCGGCGCGGCCGCGCAGTGTCAGGGTCATCAGGTGGTTGCCGAACCAGGGGCCGCCCGTCCGGCGCCAGGAGAGGTTCGCGCCCGCGACCCGCCCGTGCCGCGCGAAGCGGCGCCCCAGGGCGCGGCCGACGCGGCTCCAGCCGAAGCGGAAGCCGACCCGTATCGAGGCGGGGATGGAGTTGTGCACGGGCGAGCAGGTCAGCTGCAGGACGCGGGCGTCGGGGCCGCCGCCCGCGGGCCACGCGGGCTCGGCGACGTACGCGTGATGGACGTCGCCGGACAGCACGCACACCGTCGCGGGCGCGTCGTCGCCGGAGCCGGCCTCGGCGATCAGCGCGGCCAGCGCGTCGAACGACGACGGGAACGCCGCCCAGTGCTCCAGGTCGGCGCGGCGCCGCAGATCCTCGCCGAACCGGGCCCAGCGCGCGCCGCGGTCACCGCGGCACAGCGCGGCGTTCCAGCCCTCGGCGTCGTGGATGAGATGGGGCAGCAGCCAAGGCAGTGACGTACCGATCAGCAGGTGGTCGCAGCCGCCTTCGAGGGCCTGTTCGCGCAGCCAGCGGGCCTCCTCCGGGTCGAGCATCGCGCGCTTGTCCTCCTCCAGGACGCGGGCGGCGCGGGTGTCGACCATCAGCAGGCGTACGCGGCCGAAGTCGCGGCGGTAGCTCCACCGCGTCGCCCGGGGATCCGCGTCGGACGCCGCGGCGAAGGCGCGCAGCGCGTCGGTGCCGTCGGGCGTCGCGCGCACTTCCGCGAACAGCTCGTTCCGCGCCAGCTCCGCCGGGGGCAGATTGCCCAGGTGCTGATACACCCAGTACGACATCAGGCCGCTGAGGATGCGCTCGCGCCACCAGGGCGTGGCCCGCATCTCGGCGAGCCAGGAGGCGCTGGTGTTCCAGTCGTCGATGACGTCGTGGTCGTCGAAGATCATGCAGCTCGGGACGGTGGAGAGCAGCCAGCGCACCGCGGGGTCGAGCCAGGACTCGTAGTAGAGGTGGGTGTACTCCTCATAGTCCGCGACCTGGTCGCCCGGGGGCTCGGAGAGGTCGCGGCGGGCGGCGAGCCAGCGGCGGGTGGCCTTGGAGACCTCGTCCGCGTACACCTGGTCGCCCAGGAGCAGCAGCACGTCGGGGCGCGGGGCAGCGGGGTCGGCGGCGATGCGGGCGGCGAGGGTGTCGAGGGCGTCGGGGCCGTAGGGGTCGTGTTCCCCGGCGGGTGGCGCGGCCCACCGGCAGGAGCCGAAGGTGACCCGCACGGTGTCGCAGCCCGAGCCGTCCCCCGCGACGGCGTCGCCCGCGCCGTCCGGCCCTTCCTCTCCGCCCGGCGTACGGATCGTGCTCGCCGGAAACGCGGAGTCGGGCAGCGGCCACACGGGGCTGTCGTCGAGCGTGACCTCGTACGCCGTGTCGGTGCCCGGGCGCAGGCCCGTGACCTGGACGAGGGCGTAGTGGTGGCCGGCGATCTGGAACGTCCGGGCCGAGCCGCCCGCGCCGTCCGCGCACCGCACCTCAGCTGTGCAGGGCCGGTCGGCCTCCACCCAGACGGTCGCGCTCGCGCCGTCGACGTACCTCAGCAGTGGACCCAGACGCAGCCGCGCCACAGTGATCACCCTCCTCCGTCGCCCCGTACGGTACGGAACGACGGAGGCGGGCGGGGTGGTTCCGGGGAACCCGGGGTGTCAGCAGCCGTTCAGGATCTGGGCGAGCGCGCTCTTCTCGGCGGAGTCGACGCTGAGGCCGTAGTGCTGCTTCACGTCCACCCACATCCGGGCGTAGAAGCAGTGGTACGAGGTGACGGACGGCAGCCATTCGGCCGGGTCCTTGTCGCCCTTGGCCTGGTTGACGTTGTCGGTGACGGCGATGAGCTGCGGCTGGCCGAGGTCGTTGGCGAAGCCCTTGCGCCGGTCGGTGGTCCAGGTGTTGGCGCCCGACTTCCAGGCCTCGGAGAGCGGGACGACGTGGTCGATGTCGAGGTCGGAGGCCTGCGTCCACGTCGCGTTGTCGTAGGCGGACTTCCAGGTTCCGGAGACGGCGGCGCAGCTGCCGTCCTGCTGGACGTTCTCGCCGTCGCGCTTGAGGACGACCTCGCGGGTGTTGCAGGCGCCGGACTGCGTGATCCAGTGCGGGAACTTGTCGCGGCTGTAGCCGTCCGAGGAGCCCTCGGGGCGCACGGTGAGCTGGCCGAGGTAGCCGCGGGCGGTGGCGGCGTCGACGGGGGTGGGCGGGGCGGCCTGGGCGGGGGAGCCGGCGAGCAGGGTCGCGGCGGAGGCGAGGGCGGTGACGGCGCCGAGGGCGGCGAAGCGACGCGCGTAGACAGCGGGCATGTGAACTCCCTTGATGTGGGGGGATGGTGACCGGTGGGGCGGCCATGCTGGCGCGGCCGGGTTGCCCCGAGATGTGCGCCGAGTGACAGGGTCGCGTCAATCACCTGTAAACATCAAGGGTTCTGGCGTGCCGTCATGGAGGCGCGCCGGGGCGGAAGTTGGCACTTCGGTGTGAAATGCCCGGTGCGGGGTGCTCCGGTACGGCCGGGACGCTCCGGTCCGTGCTCCGGTCCACGGGAGATCGCAGGGGGCGCGTGCCGGGGCGGCTGTGGCCCCGGTCACGCCGGGGCCGGGCCGAAAGTCCCTGGCCGGGGCGGTGCGGAGGTCGCGTACGATGGCCGGAGCAGAAGGGGAGTAGCTCTTCGCCGGACCGTCGACATACTGCTCAGCTCGTCTGAGCCGGCGCCCGGAGGCGGCCCACCTGGTGGGCGGCCAGCGAGACCTTCGGCAAGCAGTGCCCGCGTACACCTCCGTGTACGACACCGTGCGCTGCCGTGCCGAGGTGTCGTACGCGAAGGCTGCGGAACTCTCGGTGGGGCGGCCCGACCGATTGAGGAACCTTGATCAGCATCAGCGTGACGGCGCTCGTCTTCGGCGTCGTCTTCCTTGCCGAACTGCCCGACAAGACCGCGCTGGCCGGGCTCGTCCTCGGCACCCGTTACCGCGCCTCGTACGTCTTCGTCGGCGTGGCCGCCGCGTTCGCCGTGCACGTGGTGCTCGCCGTGGCGGCGGGCAGTGTGCTCACGCTCCTGCCGCAGCAACTCGTGCACGCGCTCACCGGTGTCCTGTTCCTCGGCGGCGCGGCGATGCTGCTGATGAAGAAGGACGAGGACGAGGACGAGGTCCGGGCGCCCAAGAACCAGAGCTTCTGGCGGGTCTCGGGGGCGGGCTTCATGCTCATCCTGGTCGCGGAGTTCGGCGACCTCACGCAGATCATGACGGCGAACCTGGCGGCGCGGTACGACGACCCGCTCTCTGTGGGCCTCGGCGCGGTGCTCGCGCTGTGGGCGGTCGCCGGGCTCGGGATCGTGGGCGGCAGGGCGCTGATGAAGCGGGTGCCGCTGGCCCTCATCACGAAGGTCGCGGCGGTGCTGATGCTGGGGCTCGGGGTGTGGAGCCTGTACGAGGCGATTGCCTGAGGCGGACTGGGTCCCGTGGGTCGGCCTGGGCTGACTGGGCCGGTTTGAACCGGGCTGACCTGCGTTGTTGGCGTTCGCGGTGCTTGTTTTGTACCGTGAGGGAACAAAGTGGCTCCGCCCGTACTCCCTGACCGGCGGGCGGGGCCGCCTTGTTCTCTCTTCCGTGTGCGGGTCTTTCCTTTGGAGTACGCCGATGACGGCTGCGAACGTACTGACCGCCCGAGCTCTCCTCCTCGACATGGACGGCACCCTCGTCAACTCCGACGCCGTCGTGGAGCGGTGCTGGCGGCAGTGGGCCGCGCAGCACGGGCTCGACGCCGACGAGGTGATGAAGGTCGTGCACGGGCGGCAGGGGTACGCCTCGATGGCGCTGCTGCTGCCCGGGCGTCCCATGGAGGAGAACTACGCGGAGAACCGCGCGATGCTCGCCCAGGAGACCGCCGACATGGACGGCGTCGTGCCCGTGCCCGGGGCGCCGGAGTTCATGGCCTCCCTCGCGGGGGTGCCGCACGCCCTCGTCACGTCCGCGGACGTGGGGCTCTCCACCGGGCGGATGGCCGCCGCGGGGCTTGCGCTGCCCGCGGTGCGGGTGACTGCCGAGAGCGTGGGGGCCAGCAAGCCGGACCCCGAGGGGTTCCTCAAGGGGGCCGCCGAGTTGGGGTTCGATCCTGCCGACTGCGTGGTCTTCGAGGATTCCGGGGCCGGGATCGCGGCGGGGCGCGCCGCCGGTATGCGGGTGGTCGGGGTGGGGCCCCGGGCCGGGGCGTACGAGCCCACTGTGTGGGTGGATGACCTTACCCAGGTGCGGGTTTCCGCTGACGCGGGGTTTGTGCGGCTTACGTTCGGGTGAGCCGGGGTGCCCCCGGGGCGGGCTGGGATCCCGTCGGCCTTTTCGCCCCGTCGGCCTGGGGCTGTGCCCACCCGTGCCGCCCCTGGCGGCCCAGCTGCCCACAGCGGGTAGGGGCGGTCGGCCCCGCACCGTCGACCTGGTGCCCGCAGCGGGGAGCGGCGGGGAACGGGCCGGGACGTCATGGCGCCGTCGGGCTGGGTTGCCTCTGAGCCCGTCCGGCGATTGAGGACGAGCCGCGGAGCGGCGATCGGCGTGGGGTGTCTCACCCGCACGGGACACCCACCCCAGCGGGGTCCAGGGGCGGCAGCCCCTGGTTACGGGAAGGGGCGGGACTGGGGCGCCCCGCGAGGGCCACCGTCGGCTTCAGGGGGCCTTGTTTCGGATTCCAGGGATTTTCGGGTTGGGGGGCCGTAGGTGCCGTGGGGGTCTGTGGTGAGGCCTCGGGCCCATTGGTAGCGGGTGACCGCTTCCGCTACGGGGCCGGCGTAGACGCCGTCGGCAGGGCCCACGTACAGGTACAACTGCCGTAGGCGGTACTGGAGTTCGGTCACCTCGGCGCCGCGGTCGCCCAGGCGCAGGGTGGGTGCGGCGGCCGGGCGGCGGGACGGCGGCGGGCCCACGGACCCCGTGGCGCGGGCCGTCGTACGCGAGGGCGAGGTGACCGGGGCGTTCTTTCGCACCGGCAGCGACCGTGCGGCCGAAGGCGAGGGTGTTCGCGTCGGCTCGGCGCGTGAGGTCGTCGGGCGGGGCGCGGGCTGCGAGGCCTTGCGGGGAGCAGGTTTCCCGGAGGGCGCGTCGTCCGGGGTGTCGGCCGTGGTGTCCGGCAGCGCCAGATCCGTACCGCCGCTCCCGCCACCGTCACCGCCGTTGCCCCCGGACAGCGCCCCGCCCGCGAACACGGCGGCCGCCGCGAACACCGCCCCCGCCCCGGCGCACAGCGCCGTACGCACCCGCCGCGCGGACCTCTCGTACGCCGGGGAGGTCTCGGTGGGAGCGGCGTCCGCCGCCGCGGGCGCCTCCGGCGGCAGCGGCGCGGACGTCAGCGCCGGCAACGGAGCCGATGGCTCCGGCAGCGTCACGTACGGGCGTATGCGTATCGGATCGAAGTCCTCCGCCGCGGCTGCCTCCGCGGAGCGCGTCTGCAGCGCCGCGTCCGCGGCCTCGCGCGCGCACGCGCAGCCGGGCGCGGCCCCGCGCTCCCGCGGCGTACCGCACCCCGGGCACACCGGCCCGCCGCCGTCCGAGACCGGTAGGCCGTGCGAGACCGGTAGGCCGTCCGAGCCCGGTAGGCCGTGCGAGCCGGGTAAGCCTTCCGAAGCCGGTAGGCCGTCCGAGCCCGGTAAGCCGTCCGAAGCCGGTAAGCCGACCGAGCCCGATAAGTCGTCCGAGCCCGGTGGGCCGTCCGAGCCCGGTAGGCCGTCCGAACCTGGTAGGCCGTCCGAAGCCGGTAAGCCGACCGAGCCCGATAAGTCGTCCGAGCCCGGTGGGCCGTCCGAACCTGGTAGGCCGTCCGAAGCCGGTAGGCCGTCCGAACCCGGTAAGCCAACCGAGCCCGGTAGGCCGTCCGAAGCCGGTAGGCCGTCCGAACCCGGTAAGCCAACCGAGCCCGGTAAGCCCTCCCAGCCCGGTAAGCCGACCGAGCCCCCCGGGCCGCCCAAGACCCCCTCCGGGGCCCGCGGCCTGCCCGCCGCCTCGCGTGCGGCGTGCTCCCGTGGTTCCCCGGCCCGTCCGTTCGCCTCGCTCATCGCGTGCTCCCCTTCCTCGCCGGCCCCGCAGAGCTCTGAAGGAGTATGCAGCCACTCGGTTCGACAGGCCATAACGGGGGACTCGGACCAGGATGGGAGGTGGACAGCACCGCAGGAGGTGTCCATGACGCACGACGTGAGCGCCCGCCCGGCGGCTCCCCGGCCGGGGGCCGGGCCGCCGGAGCACGTGGGCGGCGGCGTACTGGTCTCCATCGGCGCGCTGCTCCTCGGCATGCTCCTGGCCGCCCTCGACCAGACCATCGTCTCCACCGCGCTGCCGACCATCGTCAGCGACCTCGGCGGCCTGGACCATCTGTCGTGGGTCGTCACCGCGTACCTGCTGGCCGCGACGGCCGCGACCCCGCTGTGGGGCAAGCTCGGCGACCAGTACGGCCGCAAGAAGCTCTTCCAGACCGCGATCGTGATCTTCCTGATCGGCTCGGCGCTGTGCGGTGTCGCGCAGAACATGCCGCAGCTCATCGGCTTCCGGGCGCTGCAGGGCCTGGGCGGCGGCGGGCTGATGGTGCTGTCCATGGCGATCGTCGGGGACCTGGTCTCGCCGCGCGAACGCGGCAAGTACCAGGGCCTGTTCGGCGCGGTCTTCGGCGCGACCAGCGTGCTCGGACCGCTGCTCGGCGGCCTCTTCACCGAGCACCTGAGCTGGCGCTGGGTCTTCTACATCAACCTGCCGATCGGCGTCGTCGCGCTCCTCGTCATCGCCGCCGCGCTGCACATCCCGGCGAGCCGGGCCCGGCACGTCATCGACTACCTGGGCACCTTCCTGATCGCGTCCGTCGCCACCTGCCTCGTCCTCGTCGCCTCGCTCGGCGGTACGACCTGGGCCTGGGGCTCGGCGCAGATCATCGGGCTCGCGGTGCTCGGCGTCGTGCTCGCGGTGTGGTTCGTGAGCGTCGAGCGGAAGGCCGCGGAACCGGTGATCCCGCTGAAGCTGTTCCGCGTCCGCACCTTCACCCTCTCCGCCGTCATCAGCTTCGTCGTCGGCTTCGCGATGTTCGGGGCGATGACGTACCTGCCGACGTTCCTCCAGGTCGTGCAGGGCGTCTCGCCGACCATGTCCGGCGTGCACATGCTGCCCATGGTGGTCGGCCTGCTGCTCGCCTCGACCGCGTCCGGGCAGATCGTCAGCCGCACCGGGCGGTGGAAGGTGTTCCCGATCGCGGGCACGGGCGTCACCACGCTCGGCCTGCTCCTGCTGCACCAGCTCGACGAGAACAGCCCGACCGGCGAGATGAGCGCCTTCTTCTTCGTGTTCGGCCTCGGGCTCGGCCTGGTGATGCAGGTGCTCGTCCTCATCGTGCAGAACGCGGTCAGCTACGAGGACCTGGGCGTCGCCACGTCCGGTGCCACGTTCTTCCGGTCGATCGGTGCCTCGTTCGGCGTCGCGATCTTCGGGACGGTGTTCACCGGCCGGCTCGGGGACAAGCTCACGGACGCGCTGCGCGGGCAGGGCCTGCCGGCCGGGGTGAGTGTCGACTCGCTCAAGGCCGACCCGCGCGGCATCGCGGAGCTCCCCGCCGACCTGCGGCCCGGGGTGCTGTCCGCGTACGCGTCGTCCATCACGGACGTCTTCCTGTACGCGGCGCCGGTTGCCCTCGTCGCCTTCGTGCTCGCCTGGTTCCTCCACGAGGACCGGCTGCGCGGGGCGGTGACGGCGCCCGACCCGACGCAGACGCTCGCCAGCAATCCCGTCGAGCGGTCCTCGTACGACGAGGTGGCGCGCGCGTTGTCCCTGCTCGGGACGCGGGCGGGGCGGCGGGAGGTGTACGTCCGGATCACCGAGCGGGCCGGGTACGACCTGCTGCCCGCGGCGAGCTGGATGCTGCTGCGGATCGCCCGGCACGGGCATGTGGAGCCGGCCACGCTGGCCGCCGAGCGGAGCATGGTGCCGCTGACCGTCGTCACGGAGGCCTCGCGGCAGTTGGAGGAGCGGCACCTCGCCATCCGCGAGGGGCTCGGCCTGCGCCTGTCCGACTCCGGCCGCGAGGTGGCCGCGAAGCTTGCCAAGGCGCGGGAGGAGTCGCTCGCGGAGTTGCTCGGGGACTGGTGGGGGCCGGGGCGGCCGACGGATCTGATGCAGTTGGTGGAGGAGTTGGGGGCGGAGATGTGCGGGTCGGACGGGGAGCGGCCCACTGGCCGGGGGCCTGGCGGGTGATTGCTCCTGGTCGACGTGGGTTGCCGCCGGGGGCGCCTGGGTGCCGTTGTCGTCTCCGTGCCGTGCGCCGTGGTTGCCCTACCCCGCCGCTCCGCGGCGGCTCTCCCACCCGCCCACCCGTTTGCTGTTGGACGTCAGCTCCTGGCCGAGAAGCCGTCCTCGGGCCGTCGGCACTTCGCCGTGGGCCGTCCATTGACGGGATCGCCACGGGTCCGTGGGCGGGTGGGTGGGTCGTTCCGCGCCGCGGGTCGGTCACCTACGGGTGGGTGGGTTGTTCCGCATCACGGGTCGGTCGCTCACGGGTGGGTGGGTCGTTCCCCGCCACGGGGCGGTCACCTACGGGCGGGTGGGTGGGCGTTCCCCGTCACGGGGCGGGGACCCACGGGTGGGTGGATCGTCTCCCGCCACCGGTCGGTCGCCCACGGGTGGGTGGGTCGTTCCCTGCCAGGGGTCGGTCGCCCATGGGTGCGTGGGTGGGTCGTTCCGCGCCGCGGGTCGGTCACCTACCGCTGGGTGGGCGGTTCCCCGTCACGGGGTGGTCACCCACCGGCGGGTGGGGCCGGACGTCCCCGCAGCGGGGCTGCTCACCTGCGCATCGGCGCGCCCCTCACCCCCGCCCCGCCGCAAGCTCCTTCCGCAGCCAATGTTCCGCGTACTGGTCGGAGTTGTGCGGTGGTCCCTCCATGTACCCGTGTCGTGCGTACAGGGCGCGGGCCTCCACCAGGTCGTGGCGGGTGTCGAGGCGGACGTGGGTCGCGCCCAGGGCGTGGGCGGTCTCCTCCGCGGCGGTGAGGAGGACCGTGCCGCCGCCCTTCCCGCGCAGGCCCGCCGCGACGAAGACGCGCGTCAGCTCGGCGGTGGCGGCGTCCACGAGACGTACCCCGGCCGTGCCCGCGGGCTCGCCGTCGTAGCGGGCGAGCAGCAGCACGCCGTCGGGCGGCGTCAGCCCCGCCCCGGCGTCCGCCGCGATCTCGCGTTCCAGTTCGGCGGGGTCCGTGCGGTGGCCCTCGTGCAGCTCGTACCAGCGGTCGCTGACCTCGGTGTAGTACGCCCGCCACAGCGCGAGGGCCGCCGCCGAGCCGACCGGCTCGGGACCCACGGTCCAGGACATACGGGGTCAGGCCTCCTCGGAGGCCGCGGGCTTGGGCGCGGCCTGCTGGACGACCTCGAAGGTCCACACGGCGGCACTGGACGAGGCGGGCTTGGGCCGCTCGCCCCCGCCCGACCCCTGCCCCTGGTGCGAGGCCTTCATCGGGCCCTCCATCCACGCCTGGAACGCGGCCTCGTCACGCCACCGCGTGTACACCAGGTACTGGTCCGTGCCCTCGACGGGGCGGAGAAGCTCGAACCACTCGAAGCCGTCCGAGCTTTCGACGGCGCCCGCGCGGGACGCGAAGCGCTTTTCAAGGGTTTCCCGCTGCTCGGCGGGAACGGTCAGGACGTTGATCTTGACTACGCTCATGGGGTCATCCTGCCGCAGGGCCGCGCGGCGCCGGACGGGCGGGTCGTGCTCCGGTCCCGGGACCGGGACCGGAGCACGACCCGGCTCAGCTTTCGGTACCCGTTCCGGTTCCAGGCCCGTTCGCGTGCCGCTCGCGCCAGTCCCTGGCCACCTCGTCCACGTCGAAGGGGCGCAGGCCCAGCGGCGGGCCGGGTGGCGGGGTGCGCAGGGCCTCGCGGATCTTGTCGTTGAGCTCGCTGACCAGGCGGCGGGCCATGCGCTCGGACGGGGCCTCGGCGGCGGCCGCGAGGACGTCCTCGGCCTCCTTGCGCAGGGCGAGCGTCGGCGAAAGCACGGACACGCCCTCGCGGGCCAACTTCCGCTTGACCCACCACAGTTCGTCGTACGCGGCGCCGGTGTCGTCCGGCAGGGGCTGACCGCGGCCGGGCAGGGCGGCGAAGTCGCCGCGCTCCTCCGCCTCACGGATCTGCTTGTCGACCCAGGACTCGAAGCTGACTCCCGGTGGTTTCCGTTCAGTCATGCGTCCATGGTCGCAGAAGACGTACGACGGTACGGGGCTAGGATGCGCGCGGTTGTCCGGACTTCAGGGGCAGGGGGTACCCAGGTGCTTGAGCTGACCATGGCCGTGGTGACGGGGGAGGCGGACGCGGGCGCGACCGCGGGCATGCTGATGGCGGACGCGGAGAGCGAGCCGGGCGCGGTCCTGCGCGTCGGCCGCGACCGCAACGTGTGCCGGCTCGCGCCGCCGCAGGACTGGCTGTTCGTCTCCCGTACGCATCTCGAGTTCCGCTGTCGCATCGACGGCACCTGGACGGTGACCTGGGTGCGCGGCTCGCAGGCCGACCCGGCCTCCGAGGTGCGGCTGCTCGCCGGGGGCTCCGCGGTGTCCCTCGCGTACGGGGCGACGACGCCGTTGCCCCGGGGCGGCTCCGGGGAGCTCGTCGTACGGGACCGGTCGGGGCCGCGGAGCGTCAACGTGGGCTTCTACCACGAGGTTTGAGCGGTCGGCGTGGTGCTCAGTCCAGTACGCGGGCCAGCGCGAAGCCGTCGTACCCCTTCGTGCCGACCGTCTGCACCGCCGTGCCGTCCAGCTTCGGGTGGCTCGCGATGAGGTCGAGGGCCGCGCGGGTGCCCTGGATGCTGGGGTCGTCGCTGGTGGCGTCGGTGACGTGGCCGCCGCGTACGACGTTGTCGACGATGATCAGGCTGCCGGGGCGGGTGAGCTTGAGGGACCACTCCACGTAGTACGGGTTGTTGACCTTGTCCGCGTCGATGAAGACCAGGTCGAAGGGGGCCGGGGACTCGGCGTGCAGGGCGGCCAGGGAGTCCAGGGCCGGTCCCGTGCGGATTTCGGTGACCTTGTCGAGGCCGGCGCGGGCGAGGTTGGCGTGGGCCACTTCGGCGTGCCTGGGGTTGTACTCCAGGGTGAGGAGGTGGCCGTCGGCGGGGAGGGCGCGGGCCAGCCAGATCGTGCTGTAGCCGCCCAGGGTGCCGATCTCCAGGATGCGGTGGGCGCCCTGGAGTTGGGCCAGGAGGTGGAGGAGCTTGCCCTGGTTGGGCGCGACGTTGATGGCCGGCAGGCCGGCCGCTTCGCTCTCCTGGAGGGTGGCGGTGAGGGCGGGGTCGGCCGGGGCGAGGAGGCCGGTGAAGTAGTCGTCCACGGCGGTCCAGCGGTCGGGGGCGGTGCTCATGCGGATGTGCTCCTTGTGGGTGGGGGTGACGCTGCGCTGTGCCTCCCCAACCCCGCCCCTTCCCGAAACCATGGGGCTGCCGCCCCCTGGACCCCCGTTGGGGGTGGGTGTCGCGGGCGGGTGGGACGACCCCCGCCGATCGCCGCTCCGCGGCTCGTCCTCAATCGCCGGACGGGCTGGAGGGGTGGGCGGGTGCCTCCACCGCCGGAGGCGACCCCGGCAGTGGCTGCCCCGCGGACTCCGTCATGTACCAGACCGCGACGCCGCCGACGACAGCCGCGGCCATCATGTAGTAGGCGGGCATCATCACGTCCCCCGTCGCCCCGATCAGCGCCGTGACCACCAGCGGAGTCGTCCCGCCGAAGACGGACACGGAGACGTTGAAGCCGATGGACAGGGAGCCGTAGCGCACGGGTGTGGGGAAGAGGGCGGGCAGCGCCGACGGCATGGACGCCGTGAAGCAGACCAGGAGCAGTCCGAGCGCGGACAGGCCGAGGCCGATCGCCCACAGGGAGCCGTCCCGGATGAGGAGCAGCGCGGGGACGGACAGGAGCAGGAAGCCCGCGCAGCCCGCGGCGATGACGGGACGGCGGCCGACCCGGTCGGTGAGCGCGCCGACGAAGGGCTGGGCGCACATCATCAGGGCCATCACGACGAGGATGACGAGCAGCCCGTGCGTCTCGTCGTAGTCCAGCTCGCCGGTGAGGTAGCTGGGCATGTACGACAGGAGCATGTAGTCCGTGACGTTGAAGACCAGGACGAGGCCCACGCAGAGGAGCATGGCCCGCCACTGGCCGGTCACCATGTCCCGCAGCCGCACCTTCGGCCGCGTCTGCTCGTCCTTGTGCGCCTTCTCCAGCTCGGCGGCGAACGCCGGGGTCTCCTCCAGGCGCATGCGGAGGTAGAGGCCGATGAGGCCCATGGGACCCGCGATCAGGAACGGGATGCGCCAGCCCCAGGACTGCAGGTCGTCGCTGGACAGCAGCGCCGTCATCAGCGTCACCAGGCCCGCGCCGCCGATGTACCCGGCGAGGGTGCCGAACTCCAGCCAGCTCCCGAGGAAGCCCCGCTTCTTGTCGGGCGCGTACTCCGCGATGAACGTCGAGGCACCCGCGTACTCGCCGCCGGTGGAGAAGCCCTGCACCAGCCGGGCGGCCAGGAGCAGGATCGGCGCCCAGACGCCGATCGTCGCGTACGACGGGATCAGGCCGATCGCGAACGTGCCCGCCGCCATCATGATCATGGTGAGGGCGAGGATCTTCTGGCGGCCCACGCGGTCGCCGAGCGGGCCGAAGACCATGCCGCCGAGCGGGCGGATCAGGAAGGCCGCCGCGAAGGCGCCGAACGTCGACAGGAGCTGTGCCGTGGGGTTGCCGGAGGGGAAGAAGACCTTGCCGAGCGTGACCGCGATGTAGCTGTAGACGCCGAAGTCGAACCACTCCATCGCGTTGCCGAGCGCGGCCGCCTTCACGGCCCGCTTGACCAGCGCGGGGTCGGTGACGGTGGCTTCGGCGGCGGCCGGCCCGGCGGGCCCGGGGGCGGCGCCGGCGGGGCCCTGGACCGTCCCGCCGGGGGAGGGGGCCGCCGGGGTGCGGGGTCCGGCGTGCTGCGCGGTCGGCAAGAGCTCGCTCGCCTGCCTTTCGTGGACTACGGGGACCCGGTGACCTTAGGTGCAGCAACCATCATTACGGGTGGTGTCGGCATGATCGCGCAGGGTCGCAATCGCCCTGTATTCAGGCCAAACGGGGGTACTTCCGGCAGTGACGGCGGGGGCGAGTTGTGATCTATGTCGCGCCCGGACGGCGGAACCGAAGCGGGGGGCTCGTGGAGTCGTCGTACGGATGAGCCCCGCGCGACGGTCCGGAAACCGATCGGGCCCGGTGAACGCGCGGTGGACACGGGTCGCCGGATTGCGACGCGCGCTCCCGCCGCCCGCCGCGGGCCCGTCCCGGAGTGGTCACCGGGGTCCCCGCCCGCCGCGGGCCGGTTGGGCACCGATGCCGAAAAGCCGGTAGAAAGCGGTGTGGCTGCCAGGTGAAATGGGGGTTGCGCGCGTCTCACTCAGGGGCATGCGAGCCTCTTTGGGTGAGATCACGGATCTCCTGGCATTTTGATCAAGGATGACGGATGGGGCGGGAGGGCCGACAGGGCGTGGCGAATGTTGAGCACAGGGGACCGGGGAATGCCTTTGGCGCGGGGGCGACCGGGACACCCAAGGCGCGGATCGGAGTGGTCCGTGTCGCCCTCTGGCTGATCGCCGCCGTCCTCGCCGTGCGGCAGGTGACCGTCGTCCTGCGCACCCCCAAGGCCGAGCGCCTCACCGACCTGGAGACCTGGATCGGGCCCAACGGCGTGCTGCACGTGAACGGCTCGCTGTACGACACCGACAAGTTCACCGGCACCCCCTTCGCCGGCCTGGTCCTCAAGCCGTTCGCCAACTCCGCCGAGCAGGCGCTTGGCTGGGCCTGGACCTTCGGCACCCTCGGCCTCGTCGTGGTCCTCGGCCTGGTCGCCGCCCGCGCGCTGCCGCAGCCCGTTTCGCGCCGCACCTCGCTGCTCGCCGCGCCGGTCGCGATCAGCCTGCTGATGCTGTCCCTGCCGGTGCGCAACACCCTGCATCTGGGCCAGACCAGCATCATCCCGGTCCTGCTCGTGCTGCTCGGCTGCTTCGCCGTGCGCGGCGAGCGGGCCAGCGGCATCCTCATCGGTCTCGCCGCCGCCCTGCAGCCCACCGTGCTGCTCTTCGCGCCGCTGCTGTGGTTCACCGGCCGCAAGAAGGCCACCGTGTCCGTCGGCGCCACCTTCGCCGCGGCCACCGCCGTCGCCTGGGCTGCCATGCCGCACGACTCGTGGACCTACTGGGTGCACCACCTGGCGGGCGCGGGCCTCGGCGCCAACCCGGACGCCAACGCCAACCAGTCGCTGCACGGCGCCCTGCTCCGCCTCGGCCTGGAGGGACCGCTCGAAATAGGGCTCTTCCTGGCCCTGAGCGCCGCCGTCGCCGTCCTCGGCCTGCGCCGCGCGGTGAAGTACGCCCGCGACGGCCAGCTCCTGCTCGCCGTCGCCCTCACCGGCTGCGTCGCCGTCGCCGTGTCCCCGACGAGCTGGCAGCACCAGCTCCTGTGGCTGCTGCTCGCCGTGGTCGGCCGCGTCGGCAAGCGGGCCTCCGACCGGTTCGTGTGGCCCATCGCCGTCGTCCTGGTGATGACGCTGCCGTCGAAGATGATGCTCCCGAACATGTCGGTCCTGGAGCCGCTGCGCGACAACGTCGTCCTGCTGGCCGCGCTGGCCTCCGCACTGATCGTGCCGTTCCTGTCCCGGACCGCGCCCGAGTACCAGACGCCGATCCCCACCTCGTACGCCGATCCCGTACCGGCGCGGTGGAAGTGGGTGCCGCTGTTCCCGTTCTGGCGGCGCGTGCTCACCCGCCCGAACCTGCTCCTCGAACTGCTCCTCATCCGCGTCGGCTACTCCGCGTACCAGCAGACCCGACTCGCCGCGACCGGCGGCACCATCTCCGGGGGCCGGGAGCGGGCCGAGCACCACGGCGAGCAGATCCACTCCATCGAGAAGTTCCTGCACATCGACATCGAGCACTGGTTCAACGCGCTGACGGCGCGGACGCCGTGGATGGAGAGCTTCTTCAACTTCTACTACACGTCGTTCCACTTCGTGGTGCCGCTGAGCGTCCTCGCGATCCTCTACCTGCGCCGCCCCGCCCAGTACCGCTGGGCGCGCTCCGCCCTCGGCTTCGCCACGATCCTCGCGCTCATCGGCTTCTGGGGCTATCCGCTCGCGCCGCCACGCCTGATGGAGAACCTCAACTTCATCGACACCATCCACGGCCCGCAGGACTTCACGCAGCCGGACTACGGCACGCTCACGAAGCTCACCAACCAGTACGCGGCCATGCCCTCGCTGCACTTCGGCTGGTCGCTGTGGTGCGGTCTGACCATCGCGATCCTCGCGCCCAAGTGGTGGATGAAGGCCCTCGGCCTGCTGCACCCGTTCTTCACCGTGTGCGCGATCGTCGGCACCGGCAACCACTGGATCCTCGACGCGGTGGGCGGCGCGGCCGTCGTCGGCGCCGGCTTCGGCCTGACCTACCTGCTGCAGGGGCCCCGCGTGAAGCAGGCCCTGAAGGTGGGGACGGGCAAGGTCGGAGTGGGGTTGCAGCCCGCGGCGGTGGGGGCCGTCGCGCCCGAGAAGGCCCTCCTGCCAGAGAAGGCCGTGTCCGTGTCCGACAAGGTCACGGGCGGGAAGGTCGCGGCCGAGGTGCCGGACGGCACGCCCGAGAAGCAGCCGTCGGGCGCCCCGGACGACCCCGTCAGCACGCCGCAGGACCCCGCGAGCGACCGTACCCCGAGCTGATCCGGTACGTCCCCGGCGTCTCCACCGTCAGCTGTGTGAACTCGCCGTGCCGCTTCAGGCACGCGCCGCCCTCGGCCCGGAGCCACGGCGAGTACACGATCCGCACGGTCACCGAGCCCCGCTCCGGCACCCGCACCACCACGTCCGTGCTGGTGGAGCGGACCACGGACGCGGGCGCCGACGCCATCGGCACCGCGTTCCGCACCCGGAAGATCCGCCAGTGCTTGTCGTGCCACACCGGCTCCAGCCACTTCGGTCCGCTCTTGACCAGCGCGGCCTCGGCGAGCGCGGGCCCGTCCGGGCGGCCGGACGGCAGCACGACGAAGCCGACCGCCCACTTGTCGAGCCAGGCGCGGTACGTCGTGGCGGAGAACGAGCCGTCGTAGAAGAGCCGCCCGCGCTCGATGTCGAGCTGCCGGTTCCAGCCGCGCGCCATGTTCACGTACGGCGCGAGCGCGGTGGCCTCGCGGTGGTTGCGGGCCGGGACCACCTCGACCCGGCCCCGGTCGGCGCCGAGCCGCTCCAGTTCGCGGACGACGGCGTGGGTGTCCGTCGCCCAGGCGGGCACGATCGTCGACACCTCCAGGTCGTCGGCCGTCTTCTGCACCACCCACGCCGTCGACAGGACGAGCGCCGTCACCAGAGCCATCCGGCGCATGACGGGCAGCGCCGGGGTGAGCAGGGCGGCCAGGAGCAGCGCGGGCGCGACGAGTTCGGCGAGCCGCTCGACGTTCGTGCCGATCGGGGACGGTATGAGGTACGTGAGGACGGTCCCCACCGCGTACACCCCCGCCCCCCACCGCAGCACCCGCCACTCCCGCGGCCCCGCCACCACCAGGACCAGGCTGAAGAAGACCGGCGGGAAGACCCGGTCCGCCCACATCAGGTGCTCGCCCTTGAAGGGGAAGAGCACGGTCGTGACGCCGACGACCACGACGGGCGGCGCGAGCAGGGCCAGGGCGCGCCCCCATTCCCGTACGAAGAAGTAGCCGGCCCCCACCACGAGCAGGAACAGGCCCGCCACCGGGGACGCCATGGTGGCGAGCGCCGAGCAGACCACCGCGACCGTCAGACGTTTCCCGCGCAGCGCCGCGAGCACGGCGCCGAGCCCGAAGGCGAGGCCGAGCGCGAACGTGGTGCGCCCGGAGGCGACGTTGCACCACACGGCGAGCGAGGCGAGGACCGCGGGCCACAGCGGGCGGCGCACACCGGAGCGCTCGATGAGCACGGCGACCAGCCAGGCGCCCGCGAGGCCGGACAGGACCGTCACGGTCTTCACGCCGATCGCGGCCATCAAGTACGGGGATATCAGGCTGTAGTTGGCGGTGTGCATGCCGCCGTACCAGAAGAGGCTGTACGCCGCCGAGCCGTGCTCGTCCGCGAACCGGGCCCAGGCCTGCTGGGCCGCGAGGTCCCCGCCACCGGTGGCGAGGAACGCCGCCCACAGCACGTACAGGGGAAGGGTGGGCGCGGTGGCGAGGACGGCGGTGCGGTGCCGGCGGTAGAAGGTACGGACGGCACGGAAGGGATTCTTCCGTTCCGTGGGTGAGCTGCCGGTCGGGAGGATCGAGAGGTCGGCAGAGACCACGGTCACCGTTTCCGTTCGAGGTCTTGGCGGGGCAAGGTCACCCCTCAAGACGCCTTACGTAACCAAAACGTTGGCACGGCTTGCCGATCACGTGAACATTTGGCGGAATTGCTCGCCGAGGCAGGGCCAGGGGAGGCAGGGGCGGGGCGTAGGGGGTGTGCCCCTGCCTCCCGTGGGGCCCGGTCAGCGGGTGCTGACCTGGAGTTCCTTGACTCCGTTGAGCCAGGCCGAGCGGAGCCGGCGCGGGTCGCCGGTGAGCCGGAGTTCGGGCATCGCCTCGGCGACGGCGTTGAAGATGAGATTGATTTCGAGGACGGCGAGGGATTTGCCGAGACAGAAGTGCGGGCCTCCGCCGCCGAAGCCGAGATGGGGGTTCGGATCCCGGGTGATGTCGAACACGTCGGGGTTCTCGAAGACTTCGGGATCGTGATTGGCGGAGGAATAGAAGATTCCGACGCGGTCGCCCTTCTTGATCCGTGCGTCCCCGAGTTCGGTGTCCTGGGTCGCGGTGCGCTGGAAGGCCACCACGGGCGTGCCCCAGCGCACGATCTCCTCGGCGGTCGTCACCGGCCGCTCGCGCTTGAACAGCTCCCACTGGTCGGGGTGGGTGAGGAAGGCGTGCATGCCGTGCGTGATGGCGTTGCGGGTGGTCTCGTTGCCCGCGACGGCCAGCAGGATGACGAAGAACCCGAACTCGTCGGAGGACAGGTTGCCTTCGTCCTCGGCCGCCACGAGCTGGCTGACGATGTCCTTGGCCGGGCACTCCTTGCGGGCGGCGGCCAGGTTCATCGCGTAGCTCACGATCTCCATGGCGGCCTCGGCGCCGACCTCCTCGGTGATCGCGTACTCCGGATCGTCGTACGCCGCCATCTTGTTGGACCAGTCGAAGATCTTGGCGCGGTCCTCCTGGGGTACGCCGATGAGCTCGGCTATGGCCTGGAGCGGGAGCTCGACGGCGACCCGGGTGACGAAGTCGAAGGAGCCGTCGTCGTCGGCGCTCTCCAGGGCGGCCTCGACGATCCGGTGCGAGCGGCTGCGGAGCGCGTCCTCCAGGGAGCGGATGGCGCGCGGGGTGAAGCCGCGCTGCACGATCTGGCGGACCCGGGTGTGCTCGGGCGGGTCCATGTTGAGCATGATGAGCTTCTGGACCTCGATCTGGTCGCGGCTGATCGACTCGTTGAAGCGGATGACGGCGGTGTTGAGGTTCGAGGAGAACAACTCCGGGTGCGTGGACACGTACTTGACGTCCGCGTGCCGGGTCACCGCCCAGTAGCCGGCGTCGTCGAACCCGGAGATGCCGGGCCGCTGCGCGATCCAGCGCACCGGCTCCGACTGCCGAAGCCGCGTGAACTCCGGGAAGGGCACGCGGTCTTGGAGCACATCGGGATCGGTGAAGTCGAACCCGTCGGGCAGCGCGGGACAGGACATCGGCAGCTCCAGACGTTCATCTGACGGGCCATCAGGAGATGTGTCGCAACGTAATAACGGGTTCTACAAGTCGCAAGGCCCGTGACGGCATCCCTTTGGGGGCCGGTTGTGCGGGCGGTGCGTGCACGACCCTTGCGGGGGTGGGGGTGGGGTCAGCAGACTGTTGGACATAACTAGAACGCGTACTAGTTATCGCGCGCGGGATGCCGGGACGCCCCGCGTGATGTGGACGGAGAGGACGAGCCTGTGGCCGCTGAACCTGTGATCGTCGAAGCCGTACGCACCCCGATCGGCAAGCGCGGGGGTGCGCTCGCCAACCTCCATCCGGCCTATCTCCTGGGCGAGACCTACCGGGAACTCCTCGGGCGCACCGGCATCCACGCCGACTGCGTCGAGCAGATCGTCGGCGGCGCGGTCACCCAGGCCGGCGAGCAGTCCGCGAACCCGGCGCGCACCGCGTGGCTCACGATGGGCCTGCCGTACGAGACGGGGGCGACAACGGTCAACTGCCAGTGCGGTTCGTCCCAGCAGGCCTCGCACATGGTCGCCAACATGGTCGCGGGCGGCGTCATCGACGTCGGCATCAGCTGCGGGGTCGAGTCGATGTCGCGGGTGCCGCTCGGGTCCGCGTCCAAGCACGGGCCCGGCAAGCCGTTCCCCGACGAGTGGAACGTCGACCTGCCCAACCAGTTCGAGGCGGCCGAGCGGATCGCCCGCAAGCGGGGGCTCAGCCGCGAGAACGTGGACTCCCTCGGGCTCATCTCGCAGGAGCGGGCGCAGGCCGCCTGGGGCGAGGAGCGGTTCAAGCGCGAGACGTTCGCCGTGCAGGTGCCCACGAATGAGGCGGAGCAGGCCGCGGGGCAGGGGATGTGGCGGCTCGTGGACCGCGACGAGGGGTTGCGCGACACGTCCATGGACGCGCTCGGCCGGCTCAAGCCCGTCATGCCCACCGCCGTGCACACCGCCGGGAACTCCTCGCAGATCTCCGACGGGGCGGCGGCGCTGCTCTGGACCTCCAAGCGGATGGCGCGGGCGCTGCGGTTGCGGCCGCGGGCGCGGGTCGTTGCGCAGACGCTGGTCGGAGCCGACCCGCACTTCCACCTCGACGGGCCGATCGACGCTACGCGCGCCGTGCTCGGCAAGGCGGGGATGTCCCTGAAGGACATCGATCTGGTCGAGATCAACGAGGCGTTCGCGGCTGTCGTGCTGAGCTGGGCGCAGGTCTTCGGGCAGGACCTGGAGAGGGTGAACGTCAACGGGGGTGCGATTGCCCTCGGGCATCCGGTGGGCGCGACGGGGGCGCGGCTCCTCACCACCGCCCTCCATGAACTGGAGCGCGCCGACAAGGAGTTCGCGCTGGTGTGCATGTGCGCGGGGGGCGCGGTGGCTACGGCGACGATCCTGCAGCGGTTGTGACGGGCGCGAGCGCGGCGGGCGGTGGGCGTGCGTGGGTGTGCGGCGCGGGGTGGCATCAGATACACCATGGGACGGGGGTGCGCCGGATGGTCGGGGGTGCCCCGGCTTCGTACGTTCGACGGCATGAAGCCGATGAAGCCCACCGAGTCCGTCGAGCCCACCGAGTCCGCCGGGTCGGCCGAGTCCGCCGGGTCCGCCGGGTCCGCCGGGTCCGTGAGCCGCGCCCGCCGTCAGCGCGCCCTCCGCGTCAGCGCCGTGCTCCTCGCCGCGGGTCTCGCCGCCGCTCCGGCCGCCGAAGCCCTCGCTGCCACGGGCCACGACGGCTCCCTCTCTTCGGACGCGGCTCAGCGCGCGCACACCGCGCGCGGCACCCTCGTCTCCGTCACGCCCGTCGCCGATCTGGACCGCGCCGAGGTCGCCGCCTTCCTCAAGGAGGAGGGCGGGATGCGCACCGACACCGTGCGGTACGGCGTGAAGGCGTACCGCCTCACCTACCGGACCGTCGACCCCAAGGGCCAACCCACCACCGCCACCGGCCTGTTCGTGCTGCCCAAGGGCGGTGAGCGGCGGCTCCCGCTGGTCTCCGACACGCATGGCACGACGCTCTGGCGCAAGGACGCCCCGTCGGTCTCCGAGGGCTACGCGCGGCTGACCCCCTATCTGTACGCCGCCACGGGCCAGGCCGTCGCCGCCCCCGACTACCTGGGCCTGGGCGAGGGGCCGGGCACGCACCCGTACGTGGACACCCCCTCGTCCGTCCGCGCGTCGCTCGACATGCTGCGCGCCTCGCGCACCGCGGCGCCCCGGCTCGGCAGGTTCCTCACCGGTGACGTCCGGCTGACCGGCTTCTCGCAGGGCGGGCAGGTGGCGATGGCGCTCGGCCGGGCCCTGGAGAGGGGCGCGAAGGGCGCGGACCGGCACTTCAGGGTGCGGGCGCTCGCGCCGGTCGCCGGGCCGTACGACATCGCGGGCCAGGAAATTCCCGGGCTCACCGACGGCCGGGTCAACGACACGAGCGGCGCCTTCTACCTCACGTACTTCCTGGTCGCGCAGAACCGCCTGCATCCGCTGTACAAGGATCCGTCCGAGGTGTTCCGCCGCCCCTTCGCGGATCGGGCGGAGGAGCTCTTCAACAACGACCACAACGAGGAGGACGTGGTGAAGGAGCTGCCCGGCTCGGTCCGCGAGCTGGTCACCCCCGCCTTCTACGAAGAGCTCAAGCACCCGACGGGCGTGCTGCGCGACGTCATCACCGCCAACGACGGCGTCTGCAAGTGGAAGCCCACCGTGCCGGTACGGCTGTACGCGGGCACGGCCGACACCGACGTACCGATCGGCAACGCGCACAGCTGCGCGGACCAACTGGCCGAGCACGGGTCACGGGCCTCGGTCCGGAACCAGGGCGCGGTGGACCACCACGGCACGGTGCGGCTGGCGGCGCCGAGGATCGCGAGGTGGTTCGCGGCAAAATAAAGCCCGTCCGGCGATTGAGGACGAGCGCGAAGCGCGATTCGCAGGGGCGCGCTGGGGGGGATCAAGCCCGCCCAAATAAAGCCCGTCCGGCGCTTGAGGACGAGCGCGAAGCGCGATTCGCTGGCCCGCGCTGGGAGGGGGATAAAGCCCGTCCGGCGTTTGAGGACGAGCGCGAAGCGCGATCAAGGGCGCGGCGGACGGGGGGGAGCACGACGAGGGCGGCACCCCGTCGGGGGTGCCGCCCTTTGTCGCTGCTCAAGGCGTTACTGCTCAAGGCCCAGGGGCCAGGCTCAGTACCAGCCGTTCGCCTGCCAGAAGTCCCACGCGCCGCACGGGCTGCCGTAGCGGTCCTTCATGTACTTGGTGCCCCACTCGATCTGAGTCTCGGGGTTGGTCTGCCAGTCGGCGCCGGCGGAGGCCATCTTGGAGCCGGGCAGGGCCTGGACCAGGCCGTACGCGCCGGAGGAGGCGTTCTTGGCGTTGACGTCCCAGCCGCTCTCGTGGGAGACGATGCGGTCGAAGCACTGGAACTGCGCGTCGTCCGCGATCATCCGCTGCGCCACGGCCTTGGCCGAGTCGGAGGTCGCGGCCGCCGGAGCGGCCTGGGCGGGGGCCGCAGCGAAGACCATGCCGGTGGCGGCAGCCGCGACGGCGCCGGTGGCGAGGGCCTTCTTCGGGGAAGCGATGCGGCGGAGGATGGAGACGGACACAGAGGAACCTTCCGGTGGGGAACGGGGCGGTCGCGGGCATGCCGTGGTCACGCGGACCGTGGGGGGAATGCCTCGGCGCCGAGGCCCGGGTGGGCTCGTCGGCGCCGTGCGACTCGTCCAGAGAAGCAGGGCTGTTACGCCGCCGCAATGACCCCTCTTACTAGTGGCACTCGCACCCGGACCGGAGGTCCCCCGTGTGACCTGGCTCTCAATCCCCAGGTCAGCGCGCCGATTGGCGTGCACGCGCCAAGGTGATGCGGCTCCGGCCCCGGGTAGTAGAGGACCAAAGTCCTGTGGGCCGCCTCACGGACAACCCACCTGTTTCATCACGGAACGCCCAACACCGCTCACCGGCGCGGCGGCTCGAATGTGACCGGCGTCTCGAACGCGGCCCGCCGTGTGGCCCGGCGCAGCGCCTTCAGGACGGCCGGGCCGAGCGCCAGGCTGAGGACGACCGTGACGACGGCGCGCGGCAGGTCCCAGCCGAGGGAGGTGGCCAGGCAGTACGCGATGAAACGGCCGAGGTTCTCGCCGACCGGGTCGCCGGGGACAAAGGAGACGCCGGTGGCGAGCCCGCCGATGTAGGGCCAGCCCTGGAGGTTCATCACGGTGCCGTAGAGGACGGAGGAGACCGCTCCGTACGCCCCGAGGACGTACAGCTCGCGCCGGCCGCGCAGGGTGTCGGGGCCCGGCAGCAGGCCCGCCCCCATGCACACCCACCCCATGGCCAGCATCTGGAACGGCATCCAGGGCCCGACCCCGCCGGTGAGCAGCGCGGACGCGAACATCGACACCGAGCCGAGCACGAAGCCGAACCCCGGCCCGAGCACCCGCCCGCTCAGCACCATCAGGAAGAACATCGGCTCGATCCCGGCCGTGCCCGCGCCCAGCGGCCGCAGCGCCGCGCCCGCCGCGGCGAGCACCCCGAGCATCGCGATCGCCTTCGCGTCCAGGCCGACGTCGGCGATCGTCGCCACGACCACTCCGAGCAGCAGCGGCAGCAGCGCGGCGAACAGCCAGGGCGCGTCCCGCGCGTGCGCACTCAGCGAGGACTCGCCGCCCGCGAGCAGTGGCCACCCGAACGCGACGGCCCCGACGGCACTCACCAGGGCCAGTGCGGCGATGGACCGACGCCCCAGCCGAACGGGGCGTACCTGCTCGCCCTGTCGCATCGGCTGTTCGCTGCAGGTCGCTTCTGGCTGGGCGCGCCCACGCGGCGGAGCCGCATCATGTCCCGCCCCGCGCCCCTTTGGGGCGCTACTCACCGGCTGCCTCCAGTGCCCGCCGTACCTGCGTCACCGTGAGCCACCGCTGCGGGGCGAGGACCTTGGTGACCTGCGGGGCGAACGACGGGGACGACACCACGACGTCCGCCGTCGGGCCGTCGGCCACCACCTCGCCCTCGGCGAGGATCACCACCCGGTGGGCCAGCTCGGCGGCCAGTTCCACGTCGTGCGTGGCAAGGACGATCGCGTGGCCCTCGGCCGCGAGGCCGCGCAGGATCGTGACCAGGCGGGCCTTGGCCGCGTAGTCCAGGCCGCGGGTCGGCTCGTCCAGCAGGAGCAGGGGCGGGCGCGCGGCCAGGACGATCGCGAGGGCGAGGGCGAGGCGCTGGCCCTCGGACAGGTCGCGGGGGTGCGTGTCGTCCGCGATGCCGGGCAGCAGCTCGGCGACCAGGTCCCGGCAGGTCCCCGGCGCCGCGTCCGCGTCGCGGTCGGCGGCCGCGCACTCCGCCGCCACCGTGTCCGCGTACAGCAGATCGCGCGGCTCCTGCGGTACGAGGCCGACGTGCCGGATCAGTTCGCGCGGCGCCATCCGGTGCGGCACCGCACCGCCGACCCGCACCGTCCCCGAGGCCGGCGCGAGCAGCCCGACCAGGGTGGACAGCAAGGTGGACTTGCCCGCGCCATTGCGCCCCATCAGCGCGACGGTCTCACCGGGGGAGACGGTGAGGTCGACCCGGCGCAAGGCCTCGACCCGGCCCCGGCGCACGGCAAGCCCGCCGACCCGCGCGGCGAAGTGCGGGGCGGCTTGCGCGGCGGCCTGGGCGGCGACCTGCGCGGCGGACACACCAGCCCGTGCGGCCGCCCCCGGCTTCGTGGCCCCGGGACTCCCGGCACCCGATGCCGTGACCTCCGGGCCACTGCCCCGGCCCTTCCCGCCGACGCGCCACCACCGGGAGGTACGCCCGGACGCGGGCGTGGTGTCGGCCGCGGCCGGACGAGGCTCCGGCTCCGCGGCGGACAGCCCGTCCCCGGGCACCCCGGCACGCAGCCCGCCCCCAGGCACCCCCTCGGGCGCCACCCCCTCGGGCGCCACCCCCGCCAACCGCTCCCGCAGCCCCGCCGTCCGCCGCCGCGCGTCCCGCACCGTCAGTGGCAGCGGTGTCGCGCCCGCGAGGCGGCCCAGGTCGACGACCGGCGGGTACACCGGGGAGACGGCCATCACCTCGGCCGGGTCGCCGAGGAGTGGCGGCTCGCCGGGGGCGGCGAGGAGGAGGACCTGGTCGGCGTACTGCACGACGCGCTCCAGGCGGTGCTCGGCCATGAGGACGGTCGTGCCGAGGTCGTGGACCAGGCGTTGCAGGACGGCGAGGACCTCTTCCGCGGCGGCCGGGTCGAGGGCGGACGTCGGCTCGTCCAGGACCAGGACGCGCGGGTGCGGGGTGAGGACGGAGCCGATGGCCACGCGCTGCTGCTGGCCGCCGGAGAGGGTGGTGATGGGGCGGTCCCGGAGGTCCGCGAGGCCGAGCAGGTCCAGGGTCTCCTCGACGCGGCGGCGCATCACGTCCGGCGCGAGGCCGAGCGACTCCATGCCGTACGCCAGCTCGTCCTCGACGGTGTCCGTGACGAAGTGGGCGAGCGGGTCCTGGCCCACGGTGCCGACGACGTCGGCCAGTTCGCGCGGCTTGTGCGTGCGGGTGTCGCGGCCCGCGACGGTCACCCGGCCGCGCAGCGTGCCGCCCGTGAAGTGCGGCACGAGCCCGCTGACCGTACCGAGCAGGGTCGACTTGCCGACCCCGGAAGGACCGACGAGCAGTACCAACTCGCCCTCGGGGACGGCCAGGTCGACGCCCCGGACGGTGGGCCCGGCGGCCCCCTCGTACCGTACGGAGACGTCCTCGAACCGGATCATGGTCATGAGGTGTTCTCCTTGGCGGTCATGCGGAGCGGCTTGGCGGGGCGCGCGGGTTCTGGGGCCTCGGCGGGCGGCGGCACCGGCGCCACGAACGCCGGGAGGAGCCCGATCAGGACCGCCGCCGCGGGCAGCAGCGGCAGCGCGGGCGCGACCAGCGGGACGACACCTGGGTGCAGGGACTCCCAGGCGGAGGAGTTCGCGGCGATCATCGCGGCCGCGACGGCGGCCCCGGACCCGGCGACCAGCCAGGCCCGCACGCCCCACCGGTCCGGCCGGTAGCGGGTGCGCACCGAGCGCCGCCCGCCGAGCCACAGGCCGCCGAGCGCGGCGGCGAGTCCGGCGCCGAGCACGGGCAGGCCGTACGTCGTGCCGTCCGCGGTGAGCAGCCCGTACGTACCCGCGCAGACGCCCATGAGCCCGCCGAGTGTCAGGACCGCCGTCGTCCTGCGCACCCGCGCGGGCACGGCGGCGGTGCGGCCGAAGCCGCGCGCGTCCATCGCGGCGGCCAGCGCGACGGACCGCTCAAGGGCGCCCTCCAGGACCGGCAGGCCGACCTGGAGCAGCCCGCGCATCCCCTTGTCCGGGCGCCCGCGCAGCCGCCGGGCCGCGCGCAGCCGCTGGACGTCGGCGATCAGGTTCGGCGCGAACGTCATCGCGACGACGACGGCCACCCCGACCTCGTACAGCGCGCCAGGAAGGGACTTCAGCAGCCGGGCCGGGCTGGCGAGGGCGTTGGCGGCGCCGACGCAGATCAGCAGCCCGGCCAGGCGCACGCCGTCGTACAGCGCGAACACCACGCCCTCCGCGGTGACCCGGCCGCCGATGCGCACGCCCCGCGCCCAGTCGGGCAGCGGGACTTCGGGCAGCGTCACGATGAGGTGCGTACCGGGGATCGGCGAGCCGAGCACGATCGCGAAGACGAGCCGGATGCCGATGACGACGAGGGCCAGCTTCACGAACGCGCCGTAGGACCGGGCCCAGGGCGCGGACGTGCGGCGGGCCGCGACGACGTACCCGGCGACGCCGATGAGCAGCCCGATGAGCAGCGGGTTGGTGGTGCGGGACGCGGCCGTGGCCAGGCCGAGCGCCCACAGCCACCAGGCGCCCGGGTGCAGGGCGTTGGAGCGGTGCGCCCACGGCGCGAGGCGGCGCCGCGGGAACTGCCGGCCGCGGGCCGCCGGGGCAGCCACGGTGTGCCGGTCGGGGCCCGGGTCAGCCACGGCGGCGGCGGGCCTGCCAGACGGCGGCGGCACCGAGCGCGACGATCGCCGCGACTCCGGCGAGCAGTCCGACGGAGGGACCGCCGTCGTCGCCCGAGTCCTTCGTGCCCGACTCCTCGCCCGCCTTGCCGCCCTTCTCCTTGTCCTTGCCGGAGACCTGCTCGCCGCAGCCTCTCTTCGGGTAGTCGGCGATGGCGCACAGCAGCGCGTCGTTGTTGTAGCGCAGCGGCTCGGCGACGGCGGCGAGCGCGTCGGCGGTGGTGGCGCCGGAGTCGATCCGCGCGCACGCGGTGCGCGGCTTCGGGGGCGTCTCGCCGCCGGGGGCGTCGGCCGGCGTGCCGAAGTCGATGACGACGGCGACCCGCTTGCGGCCGTCCTCGGCGGGAGTCTTCGCGCAGATCGCGTCGAAGTCGGCCGTGCCGCGCGGCTTCTCGGCGCTGCCGGAGTTGGCGGACACGGCGAACCGGAAGCCCTCCACGTCGCCGTCGTCGGGCCGGGCGATGGAGGGCCCCTGCGTCGCGTACACCCACGAGCCGTCCTTGCCCTGCTGCCAGAACGACCAGTAGCGGTAGTCGGAGGCGTGGGCGGGGCCCGCGGCGAGGAGCGCGCCGGCCAGCAGGGCCAGGAGCGCGGTGAGCGGGGCGGCCACCGTGAGGCGGCCGCGCCCCGGGTGGCGCCGGCTCACAGCTGGTTCTTCTTCTTGCGGCCGCTGAGCAGGAAGCCGATGCCCGCGCCCGCGACCAGGCCGACGCCGACGATCCACCAGATGCTGACGCCGGAACCGTCGTCCTGGTCCTTGTCCTTCTCCTTGGCCCCGGCGGTGGCCTCCGCGACGGCCTTGGGCTTCGGGCCCTGCGCGTTCAGCTGCTTGACGAGGTCGGCGCCGCCGAAGTCGCGTACGTCCATGTCCGCGGCGAGGGCCGCGAAGACGAGCTGGGAGTAGGCGGCGGGCCCGCTGTCCTTGGCCCAGGCGGCGGAGTTCTTCGACAGCCACTCGGCCGACTTCTTCGCCTGCTCCTGCTGTCCCGCGGCGGCGAGCGCGACCACCGCGTCGGCGGTGTTGCCGACGTCCGGCTGGTCCTTGGCGCCGGGCATGGAGGAGGTGAGGTGGCCGGTCTTGGCGAGGGACTGCAGCAGGTAGCCGGTGCCGTTCCGGGCGGCCTGCTCGGCGGTGTCCGGCTTCGCGCACTTCGGCGCGGAGCCGGCCGTCTTCCCCTTCGCCGGTACGAGGCCCTGGCCGAGGCCGCCGAGCACGCCGGCCGCGGTGGCGTCGGCGTTCGGCGCGAGCTTGCCGGACTTGGCGTCGGCGAGGCCGAACGCGCCGCCGTCCTTGCCGCAGTCCATGGCGAGCTTCGGCAGCGCGTCGAGCGGCGACTTGCCCTTCTGGGACTTCACGGACGCGGGCTTCTCGCCGACCGCGGCGAGCGCGCCGATCACGATGCCGGTGGAGTTGGCGTCGCTGGGCAGGCCCGGGTTGTAGCCCCAGCCGCCGTCCTGGTTCTGGACGGACTTCAGCCAGTCGAGGCCCTTCTTCACCGCGTTCGACTCGTTGCCGAGGGAGTGCAGCGCCTGGATCGCGGCGGCGGTGGAGTTCGAGTCGACCTGCGTCTTGGACCCGCACGGCTCGGTCGCGTCCGCGCGGTACGCGGCGAAGCCGCCGCTCGCGCACTGCTGGCCGGTGAGCCAGTCGACGGCCTTCGCGGCCGGGGTGACGCCCACGGTCTTCTGCGCGAGCAGCGCGTACGACTGCCGGAACACGCCGTCGAACTGCGGGTCCTTCTTGCCGTACAGACCGGACGGCAGCGGTCCCCCGGTCGCATCCGCCGACGGCGGCGCGTCGTCGGCGAGGGCGGCCGGGGCGGTGGCGGTGCCGAGGGCGACGGCCACGGCCAGGGCAGCTGCGCTGCGGCGAACGTTCATGATGCGGCGGGTGCCTCTCCCTGTGGGGAGCCGGGCGGCACGGCACGCACGGGCACCGGGCGGCTCGGGCTCCGTATACCTCGACGGTGCCGGCCATCGGCACGTGCCGATGACGCGAGCCGGTCATGCGGCGTACGAGGCAATCCGGCTTACCGCACCCAGGTGCGGATCACGGCTGCGGGTCAGCGCCGGATTTCCACCGGCTTCCCCTCGTACGCGCATGATGACGACCCGCCCACTCTACCGGCCCGTATCCCGCCCCCTCGGGCCCGGCACCGGGTGCCCCCGGCCCCGCCCCGCCGCCCCGGCGCGGTCTGGCAGGCCGGTGCGGGCGGGCGTACGTTGGCCTGGGCCCCGGGGCACGGGAGTTGGGCCGGGGCACGGGAGCCGAGGGGGCACGCATGGCGGGTGCGGAGACGGAACGTACCGAGGGGCCGGGACGGCGGGACGGCGCCCGCACCTGTCTCGTCACCGGCGCGGCATCCGGCATCGGCCGGGCTGTCGCGCGCCGCCTCGCCGCTCAGGGCCACCGCGTCATCGGCGCCGACATCGCGGAGATCAAGGACGCGGGCTACACCGGATACGCCGGGGACACCGCGTACGCCGCGATCCAGGCCGACCTGGCCACCGCCGAGGGGCGGGCCCTGCTCGTGGAGGGGGCCGCCGAGCTGGGCGGCGGCCGCCTGGACGCGGTGGTGGCGTGCGCGGGGGTCGGCCTGTTCGACCCGGTGGCCGTGCGCGTGAACGGCTTCGGCGCCATCGCCACGCTGGCGGGCCTGCGGCCGCTGCTCGCGGCGGGCCGGGACCCGCGGGCGCTCGCCGTGGCGTCGCTGGCCGCCGTGCACGAGACCGATCCGGCGATCGTCGCCGCGGTGCTCGCGGACGACGAGGTGGCGGCCGTCGCCGCCGCGCGGGCCGCCGTCGACCGCGGCGAGGAACAGCTCGTGTACGCCTCCGCGAAGCGGGCGCTGGTCCGCTGGGTGCGGCGGGCCGCGGTCACCGACGCCTGGGCGGGCGCCGGCATCCCGCTCAACGCGATCGCGCCCGGCATCGTCCGCACCCCGCTCAGCCGCCCCCTGCTCGAAGACCCGGAACTGCACGCGCTCACCGACGCGTCCGTCCCGATGCCGCTGCACGGCTACGCGGACCCGGAACAGATCGCCCCGCTGATCGACCACCTGACGTCGCCGGAGAACACCCACGTCACGGGCCAGGTGGTGTTCATCGACGGGGGAGCGGACGCGGTGCTGCGGGGGGACGAGGGCTGGTGACGACGCGGGCCGCCTAGGCGGCGTACGCCACGTACACGACCGGATCACTCCCCGGCACGGCCTCCGCGCGCCCCAGCTTCACAAGCCGCCGCAGGTGGGCCTCCGCCTCCGACACCGCGATGTTCCGTGAGCCGTAGGGGATGTCGGCCCAGGGCCTGTTCCACTCCATGCGCTCGGCGAGCTGCCAGGGCGTGCGCGGCTCACCGAGCAGCGTGAGCAGCTGTGCGAGCCGCTCCTCGTGATGGTCGAGCAACTCCCGTACGCGGGGCCGGGCTTCGGTGAAGGCGTGCTGATGAGCAGGAAGAACCTCGGCGACACCGAGCCGCCCGACCCGCTCCAGGGAGTCCAGATAGTCACCGAGGGGGTCGGTGACGGTGGCGTCGTCCGGGTCCTCGTAGAGCCCGATGTGCGGGGTGATGCCGGGCAGCAGATGATCGCCGGAGAAGAGCCGCCCGTGTCCGTCGCGCCCCGCCGGATGGTCCTCCTCCAGATGCAGGCAGACGTGGCCGGGGGTGTGCCCCGGCGTCCAGATCGCGCGCAGGCGCCGGCCCGCGAGCGGGACGAGCTCGCCGGGGGTGATGGTCCGGTCGGGCAGGGCGGGGGCGAGGCCGGGGAGCCTCGGGGTGCGGCCCGCGTCGCGGGCGGCGAGCAGCGGCGCCACGTGCGCCGCGGGCGCGCCCGCGGCGGCGAGCTTGTCGGCCATGTACCCGTACCACCGCTCGGGCGCGTGCTCACGCGTGCGCCGCACGACGTCGGCGTCGGCCTCATGCATCGCGATCCACGCCCCGGAAGCTTCCCGCACCTTGGCGGAGAGCCCGTGATGGTCGGGATGGTGATGCGTCACCAACACCCCGTGTACGTCCCCGACTCCGACCCCGCACGCGGCGAGCCCGGCGACGAGCGTGTCCCACGAGGCGGGATCGTCCCACCCGGTGTCGACGAGAACGGCACCCCGACCGGTGTCGAGAAGATGCACAAGGGTGTACCCGAGCGGGTTGTCCGGAATGGGCACACGAATGCTCCACACTCCACCCCCGTGCGCGATGGTCCCGGTGCCGCTCGCCTGAGTCATCGCTTCCCCCGCTCGCCGCCGGACACCCGTCGTCGCACCGCGCGGCCCGCCTCAACTCGGGGTGGGTGCACGGTCATTGCTCACTATAACTAGAACTGATATCAGTTCTGAAACAGCGTCAGGAACCGGTGCCGGAACGACACGCGTCCCGCAGGAGGCAGTCAGCCATGACCGAGCTCGTGGAACACGGACAGCTGTTCATCGGCGGGGAGTTGGCGGACCCGCTGGGCAGGGATGTCATCGAGGTCGTCTCGCCGCACACCGGCGAGGTGTTCGCGCGGGTGCCGCACGCCGCGCCCGCTGATGTGGACCGGGCCGTCGCCGCCGCGCGGAAGGCGTTCGACGAGGGGCCCTGGCCGCGGGTGACACTCGCGGAGCGGATCGAGGTCGTCGCGAAGATCAAGGACGGGATCGCCGCGCGGCACGAGGAGATCGCGCGCGTCATCAGCTCCGAGAACGGGACCCCGTTCACGGCGTCCGTGATGGTGCAGGCGCTCTCCGCGATGATGGTGTGGGACGCGGCGATCACGACGGCGCGGAACTTCACGTACGAAGAGGCGCGGGACGGGGTGCTCGGGAAGATTCTCGTGCGGCGTGAGCCCGTCGGCGTCGTCGCGGCCGTCGTGCCGTGGAACGTTCCGCAGTTCACCGCCGCCGCCAAGCTCGCGCCCGCGCTGCTCGCCGGGTGCCCCGTGGTCCTGAAGACCTCCCCCGAGGCGCCGCTCGACGCCTACATACTCGCCGAGATCGCCGCGGAGGCCGGGCTGCCGGAAGGGGTGCTCTCCATCATCTCGGCCGACCGGGAGGTCAGTGAGTACCTGGTCGGGCATCCGGGCGTCGACAAGGTCTCCTTCACCGGCTCCGTCGCCGCGGGCAAACGCGTCATGGAGGTCTGCGCGCGCAACCTCACCCGCGTCACCCTGGAACTCGGCGGCAAGTCGGCCGCCGTGATCCTGCCGGACGCCGACGCGGCGGGCGCCGTGGCCGGCATCGTGCCCTTCGCGTGGATGATCAACGGGCAGGCGTGCGTGGCCCAGACCCGCATCCTCGTCCCGCGCTCGCGCTACGACGAGTTCGCCGACGCCTTCGCCGCCGCCGCGTCCGCCCTGAAGGTCGGCGACCCGATGGATCCGGAGACCGAACTCGGCCCGCTGGTGGCCAAGCGGCAGCAGCGGCGGTCGCTCGACTACATACGGATCGGGCAGGAGGAAGGCGCCAAGATCCTTGCCGGGGGCGGCCGTCCGGCCGGACTCGACCAGGGCTGGTACGTGGAGCCCACGCTGTTCGGCGGCGTCGACAACTCCATGCGCATCGCCCGCGAGGAGATCTTCGGCCCCGTCATCTGCCTGCTCCCGTACGGCGACGAGGACGAGGCCGTACGCATCGCCAACGACTCCGACTACGGGCTCAGCGGCAGCGTGTGGACCGGCGACGTCGAACGCGGCCTCGGCGTGGCGCGCCGGGTGCGGACCGGGACGTACTCCGTGAACACCTTCAGTCTCGACATGCTCGGGCCCTTCGGCGGCTACAAAGACTCAGGTCTCGGGCGGGAGTTCGGGCCCGAGGGGTACGGTGAGTACTTCGAGCACAAGATGATCCATCTGCCGGTCGGGTACGAGCCGGGCGGCGCGGAGAGCGCGGGCGAAGGGGGCGGCGCCTGATGGGCGATCGTTGGCACGTCGAGGTCGACCGGTCGGTGTGCATCGGCTCCGGGATGTGTGTGAGCGCCGCGCCGGACGCCTTCGAGCTCGACTCCGCACGCCAGTCGCGTCCCAAGCGGCCCGAGACGGACGCCGCCGAGGAGACCCTGGAGGCGGCCGAGAGCTGCCCCGTCGAAGCCATCACGATCACTCTGCTCGGCAGCGGGGAAGTGGTGTTTCCGCCGGAGGACTGAGGGCTGGGGACTGAGGACGGAGGGCGACGGTCCTTAAGCCTCCTGCGCGGGCGCCGTCAGGTCGATCAGCCGGCACACCATCTCGATGTCGATCTTGACCTGGGCGATCGAGGCGCGCCCCGACAGCCAGGTGATCAGCGCGGAGTGCCAGGTGTGCTCGATGACCCGCACCGCGGAGAGCTGCGCGGGGGTGGGCTGGCCCTCCAGGCCCATGGCGTCCAGGATGATCGCCGTGGTGAGCCGCGAGACGGTGTCCACTTCCGGGCTCACCGACCGGTCGGCGAAGGTCAGGGCGCGCACCATCGCGTCCGCCAGGTGCGGCTCGCGCTGCAGCGCGCGGAAGGCCCGCATCAGCGTCTCGGCGACCCGCTCGGCGGGGGTCTCCCCGGCCGGGGGCCGCTTGCGCAGGGTGGTGTGCATGTGCTGCAGCTGGTCCTGCATGGTCGCGACCAGCAGGTGCACCTTCGACGGGAAATAGCGGTAGAGCGTGCCGAGGGCGACGCCGGCGGCCTCGGCGACCTCCCGCATCTGGACGGCGTCGAAGCCGCCGCGGCTGGCCAGTTGGGCACTGGCGTGCAGGATGCGGCGGCGGCGCGCCTCCTGGCGCTCGGTGAGGGGCGGCGCGGCCGGATGTGCCGTGCCCGCTCCGGCCGCCTTCGCGTCAGCTGTCATAGTCCCGTCGCCCCGCCAGTCCCGTCAGCCGTCAGTGGTCCGTCCCGCGTCCCGATCCCGTCCATCGAGACCGCACAGCATGGCAGGACGGCCGTCGTGGCGCGAATCACCTGATCCTGGCCTTCCGGCCTGGCTACCTGCCGGTAGATTCGACCGGGTCCGGCGATCAAGGGCGATCATCACAGGAACAAGTCTGAAACTTGTTCTAGATTACCGTCCCGGCGTAATCTCGCGGACAACTGAAGGCAGAAGGGGGCCAGAGTGACCGCTGAGGCCATGGAGGCGGGTCCCCTTCCGGGGGCGGTGCCGGGCACGTCGCCGGAGCCGCCGACCGGTGCGGCGGCCGACGGCGGCCGTCCGCTGCGCATCGCGCTCCTCACGTACAAAGGGAACCCGTTCTGCGGCGGCCAGGGTGTCTACGTACGGCATCTCTCCCGCGAGCTGGTCCGGCTCGGCCACCGCGTCGAGGTCATCGGCGCCCAGCCGTATCCCGTGCTCGACGAGGGCGAGGACCTGCGCGGGCTGAGCCTGACCGAGCTGCCGAGCCTGGACCTCTACCGCTCCCCGGACCCCTTCCGCACCCCGAGGCGCGACGAGTACCGCGACTGGATCGACGCCCTCGAAGTGGCCACGATGTGGACCGGCGGCTTCCCCGAACCCGTCACCTTCAGCCTGCGGGCGCGCCGCCATCTGCGCGCCCGGCGCGGCGACTTCGACGTGGTGCACGACAACCAGACGCTCGGCTACGGCCTCCTCGGCGACCTGGGCGCGCCGCTGGTCACGACCATCCACCACCCCATCACCGTCGACCGCCGCCTGGAGCTGGACGCCGCGCCGGACTGGAAGCGGCGGGCGTCCGTGCGCCGGTGGTACGCGTTCACGCGGATGCAGAGGCGGGTGGCGCGCCGCCTGCCGTCCGTCGTCACGGTCTCCGGTACGTCGCGTCAGGAGATCGTCGACCACCTCGGCGTCCGGCCGGACCGGATCAACGTCGTCCACATCGGCGCCGACACGGACCTCTTCTCGCCGGACCCCTCGGTCGCCGAGGTGGCAGGGCGGATCGTGACGACGTCCAGCGCCGACGTCCCGCTGAAGGGCCTCGTCCACCTCGTCGAGGCGCTCGCGAAGGTCCGTACGGAGAACCCCGCCGCGCACCTCGTCGTCGTCGGCAAGCGCGCCGAGGACGGCCCGGTCGCCGCGGCCATCGAGCGGTACGGACTCGGCGGCGCCGTCGACTTCGTCAAGGGCATCACCGACGAGGAGCTCGTCGACCTCGTCCGCTCCGCGCAGATCGCCTGCGTGCCCTCTCTGTACGAAGGGTTCTCACTGCCCGCCGCGGAGGCCATGGCGACGGGTACGCCGCTGCTCGCCACGACCGGCGGCGCCATCCCGGAGGTCGCCGGGGCCGACGGCGAGACGTGCCTGGCCGTCCCGCCCGGCGACCCGGAAGCACTCGCCGCCGGCCTCAACCGGCTCCTGGGTGACCCCGCGCTCCGGGCCCGGCTCGGCGCGGCGGGCCGCGCGCGGGTCCTGGCCAGGTTCACCTGGGCCCGCGCGGCGGAGGGCACGGTGGCCCAGTACCGCGAGGCCATGGCCCGCTCCGCGGGCCGCGGTTCTTCCGGCCGCTCCGCGGCCCGAGGCCTCGGCCGCTCCGCGCCTGGGATTCCCGGTCGCTCCGCGACCCCTGGCTCCGACCGCTCCGCGGCCCAACAGAACCCCGGTCTCACGTCCGGCCCCGAGAATCCGACGGCCACCGCCGAGAACTCCGCGTCCGCCCTCGGCCACACCACCCCCGCGCACACCACCCCCGAGCCCCCCGCCCTGGCGCCCACGCCCGAAGGAAGCAGGACCCCGTGCTGACCGTCGACTTCACCCGTTTCCCGCTGGCGCCCGGGGACCGTGTCCTCGATCTGGGCTGCGGGGCCGGGCGGCACGCCTTCGAGTGCTACCGGCGCGGCGCCCAGGTGGTCGCCCTCGACCAGAACGGCGAGGAGATCCGCGAGGTCGCCAAGTGGTTCGCGGCGATGAAGGAGGCGGGTGAGGCGCCGGCGGGCGCGACGGCCACCGCGATGGAGGGCGACGCGCTCAACCTCCCCTTCCCGGACGAGTCGTTCGACGTCGTGATCATCTCCGAGGTGATGGAGCACATCCCCGACGACAAGGGCGTACTCGCGGAGATGGTCCGCGTGCTCAGGCCGGGCGGCCGCATCGCCGTCACCGTCCCGCGCTACGGCCCGGAGAAGGTGTGCTGGGCGCTCAGCGACGCGTACCACGAGGTCGAGGGCGGCCACATCCGCATCTACCGGGCGGACGAACTCCTCACGAAGATGCGGGAGTCGGGCCTGAAGCCCTACGGCACGCACCACGCGCACGCGCTGCACTCCCCGTACTGGTGGCTGAAGTGCGCGTTCGGCGTCGACAACGACAAGGCGCTGCCCGTGCGGGCGTACCACAAGCTCCTGGTCTGGGACATCATGAAGAAGCCGCTGGCGACGAAGGTCGCCGAGCAGGCCCTCAACCCGCTGATCGGCAAGAGCTTCGTGGCGTACGCGACGAAGCCGCACCTGCCCCGCACGGCCGCCCCCGTCGCGGATATTGACCCGAAGGCCGGGGTGTGACGATTCCCGAGCGCACCGAACACCTGGTCCTGCCGGGCGTTCTGACGGCCGATCAGGCGACCGCGACGGTCCGCGGCATCCTCGCGGTGCAGCGCGAGGACGGCGCGATCCCGTGGTTCCGCGGCCACCACCTCGACCCGTGGGACCACACCGAGGCCGCCATGGCCCTGGACGCCTCCGGCGAGCACGCGGCCGCCGCCCGGGCCTACGAGTGGCTGGCCCGGCACCAGAACCCGGACGGCTCCTGGTACGCGGCGTACGCCGACGGCGACGCGGACGCCGTCACCGACCGCGGCCGCGAGACCAACTTCTGCGCGTACGTCGCCGTCGGCGTCTGGCACCACTACCTGAGCACCGGCGACGAGGCGTTCCTCGACCGCATGTGGCCGGTCGTCGTCGGCGCCGTCGAATTCGTCCTGGACCTCCAGCAGCCCGGCGGCCAGATCGGCTGGAAGCGCGAGCCCGACGGCACCCCCGTGCGGGACGCGCTCCTCACCGGCTGCTCCTCGATCCACCAGGCGCTGCGCTGCGCGCTCGCCCTCGCGGAGCTGCGCGACGACCCGCAGCCGGACTGGGAGCTGGCGACGGGCGCCCTCGCGCACGCGATACGCCGCCACCCCGAGCGCTTCCTCGACAAGGACCGCTACTCGATGGACTGGTACTACCCCGTCCTCGGCGGCGCGCTCACCGGACCGGAGGCCAAGTCCCGCATAGAGGAGGGCTGGGACCGCTTCGTCGTCCCCGGCCTCGGCGTCCGCTGTGTGCACCCCAACCCGTGGGTGACGGGCGGTGAGAGCGCCGAACTCGCCCTGGCGCTCTGGGCGTTGGGCGAGTCCGACCGGGCCCTGGACATCCTCAAGTCCATCCAGCACCTGCGCGACCCCGAGTCCGGCCTGTACTGGACGGGTTACGTCTTCGAAGACGCCGCGATCTGGCCCGTGGAACTCACCACCTGGACCGCGGGGTCGCTGCTGCTCGCGGTGGCGGCGCTCGGCGGGGACGAGGCGACGTGCGGGGTGTTCTCGGGGGCGGAGCTGCCGTCGGGGCTGGACCCGGACTGCTGCGTGTAGCACTGCGTGCCGGGCCGCGTATCGGGTTGGTGTGCGGACCGGTGAGCGGGTCGATGTGCTGGTTGGTGTGCGGGCCGCGTGCGCGTCAGTGCCGGCGCAGGCGGCCCGCGACGAGGTGGCCCACGACGGCGTACACGACCGCCGCGAGCCCGTAACCGGCGACGACGCGGGCCCACCGCTCGTCGAACGTGAACAGGTCGTGCGACCAGCCCGCCAGCCACCGGGCCGCGTCCTGCACGACCTGCACCAGGTCGTTGCCGCGGTTCGCGTCGAGCAGGTCCATCAGGATCCAAAGCACAAGGATGACGGCCATCACGTCCGCGACGAGCACGATGACCTTCGCCGCACCGTCACCGCCTTTGGTGGTGCCGCTGGTGGTGCTTTTGGTGGTGCCTCGTAGGTGTCGGGGGGACATGAGGGGCGGGTACCGGGCCGCGGTCGGTCGAAACCCGTAGGGGGCCTGGCCTCGGGGTGGGGGCGGCACCTGCCGTCCAAGCTGCGGGGGAGCTGGCGAAGGGGTGAGGCGGTGGCCCTGCCGGGGGCCCTGCCGGGGGCCCTGCCCCCGGACCCCCGCTCCTCAAACGCCGGAGGGGCTGAATACTTCGCCGGTGCGGCTGGGTTTCAGCCCGTCCGGCGTTTGAGGACGAGCCGCGAAGCGGCGATAGCGGGGGTCCAGGGGGCGGCAGCCCCCTGGTTACGGGAAGGGGTGGGATTGGGGAGCCTCCCGGCAGGGCCCACACCCCCGCACCTGACCCCCCGTCATTCCCCCCTGCTTCACACGGAGTTCCCCCCTCCGCAGGCCGAATGTCGCCGCCGTCGTTGATGCTCCTGCCCCCGCCACAGGCAGGAGCCCCCGGTGCCAGAAGACAGCAGACCCCCCACCGAAGAACCCCGCCTGACCACCCGGGGCCCCACCCGCCGCCGCCCCCGCTACCCCCGCCACGTCATGGCGGCCATGCCCCTGGCCCTCGCGGGCCTCCTCGCGCTGCTCGTGTCGGGCAACGCCCTGCGCCCCTTCGAGCGGATCACGACGATCGACGGCAAGATGGCGTCGAAGTCGGACTACTTCAAGGACTCGGAGGTCCAGCGGCTGCTGCTGAAGCGCGGGATCAAGGTGGAGATACACCGCCTCGGCTCACGCGGCATCGCCACCCAGTCGCTGCGCGGCATGGACGTGGTGTTCCCGTCGGGCCAGCCCGCGGCGAAGCTGATCATGCGGCAGCAGCAGCGCTCGGTGCGCACGGCGCGGCCGTTCGTGACGCCGCTGGTGCTCGGTACGTTCAGGGATTACGCGAAGACGCTGGTGGCGGCGGGCGTGGCGCGTCCGCAGAAGGCGCCGGGCGGCGGCGAGACGCTGTACTACGACCTCGACATGAAGAAGTTCCTGGAGCTGATCGAGGCTCAGAAGACCTGGAACGGGATCCACTTCGGCGATCACTCAAGACGCAGCAACGCCGGCCGCGTCCTCGTCCGCACCTCCAGCGTCTGCGAATCCAACTCGGCGGGCACGTACTTGAGCATTCTCGCGTTCGTGAAGAACGGCAATCAGGCGCCGGGTACGGAGCGCGGGCGGCATAGGCCGGCGGGCGGCCCGGCGGCCGACCCGGTCCTCGACGTCGCCCAGCGGGTCAAGCCGCTGATCAACCTCCAGGGCATGGCGGCCGACGAGCAGGCCGACAGCTACTTCTCCGACGAGGGCGAGTCCATCGCGCCGGTCTCGCTCATCTACGAGCACCAGTTCCTCAAGCACCAGGTGGACCACCAGAAGAAGCATGGCGAGCAGGACAGCAGGCGCGTCCTGCTCTACCCGTCGCCGCACGCCCTCACCGAGCCCGAACTCATCTCCCTCGGCGAGCGGGGCGACCGCCTCACCGCCCTCATGGAGTCCGATCCTGCGTTGCGCAGGCGCGCCATTGAGCTGGGCTTCCGGGTCCGGTTCTCCGGCGAGGACGGGACGAGCGAGCAGCTGAACGCGTACCTGCGGGAGCACGAGGTGCAGGTGCCGACGCCGAACCCGGACCAGACGAAGGTGGACGCCCCCGACTTGAACGCGCTGGAGCGGATCATCGATCACGTGGGCTCCTGCCCGCCCGCGGGACAGGGCGACGAAGAGTGAGCCCGCGCCGCCAGGAGCGAGTCCTCGCGCTGTGCCTGCTCCTCGCCACCGCGCTCGCCGCCACCACCCTCACCGCCTGCACCAAGGACAAGGAGCACCGCACGCTGCGCGTCCTCGCCAGCCCCGAACTGGCCGACGTGGAACCGCTGTTGAAGGAGCTCGAGGACGACACCGGCGTCGAGCTGAAGCTGGACTACAAGGCCACCGCCGACCTCTCCGGGCCGCTCGGCTCCTACGACCTCGCCTGGCCCGCCTCCGACCGCTCGTATCTGCTGCGCCTCCAGGAGCGGGGGGAGCGGGCCGCCCGGCCCGAGTCCACGGCGATCATGCGCTCGCCGGTGGTCGTGGGCCTGACCCGCCCCGTCGCGGACCGGCTGCGCCGCGGCGTCCCCGGCGGCCGTCTCTCCTGGGCGGACATCGCCGACGCCGCCGCCGACGGCACCCTGCGCTTCGGCATGGCCGACCCGCGGCGCAGCGACACCGGCCGCGCCGCGCTGGTGGGCGTGGCCACCGCGGCCGCGGGCACCGGCGGCGCGCTGCGCACCCAGGACGTGTCCTGCGACCGGCTGCGCGGCTTCCGCTCCGGCCAGACCCTCACCGGCGCCAGTTCCCGCGAGCTGATCGACACCTACGTACGCCGTCAGAGCACCGCCGACGCGCTCATCGCGCACGAGTCGGAGCTGCTCACCCTGAACGCGAGCGGGAAGATCGAGCAGCCCCTGGAGATCGTCCATCCCCAGGACGGCATGGTCCTGTCCGACTTCCCGCTGATGCTGCTCGACGCCGGCGAGCACAAGGCGTACCGCAAGGCCGTCGACTGGCTGCGCCGCGACGACGTACAGAAGAAGCTGATGGAGCGGACCTGGCGGCGGCCCGTCGGCCAGGACGTGCCCCGGCCCGCGAAGCTGCGCGCGGAGATCGGCAACGCGCTCTCGTACCCCGACCAACTGGCCGTCGTCCAGCGGCTGATGGAGAACTACGGCAGCACCGGCAGCGGTCGCGCGGGGGCGGGTGACCATGTCGTCTTCCTGCTCGACTTCTCGACGTCGATGCGGGGGCGGCGGATGGCGGACCTGCGCGCGGCGTTCGCCGGCCTGAGCGGCGCGGACCCGACGGCGGCGGGCAAGTTCGCCCGCTTCTACCGGGGTGAGCGGCTGACGGTGGTGCGGTTCGCGGGCCGGGTACTTCAGGAACGCACCGTGACCGTGCGGGGGGACGGGGATCTGAAGGACCTCAACTCCTTTGTGGGAAAGGGTGGGTTCGGTGACGACACCGCCGTGTGGTCGGCTCTCGGGCGCGGCTACGACATCGCGGCCGACGCCGTCGCCGAACACCCCGGCCGACCGCTCTCCATCGTGCTGATGACGGACGGCGAGAACAACGCGGGGATGTCGTACGGGGAGTTCACCCGGCGGCACGCCCGGCTCGGGGGCGCCGCGCGGGCGGTGCCCACCTTCCCCGTCCACTTCGGCGAGGCCGACGCCGAGGCGCTGCGCCGCGCCGCCGACGCGACCGGCGGGCGCGTGGTGGACGCCAACTCCTCTTCCCTCTCCCAGGCGTTCAAGGAGATCCGTGGGTGTCGTTGACGGCAAGTGGTGGGACCTGTGGTGGCCGTGGATGACGGTCTGGCTGGCCACGGCGGTGTGCGTGGGCGTGCTCATGCGGTACGCCGTCCTGCGGTGGGCGTTCGGGCGACCGGGGCACCGGCGTGCGGCACGGCGCCGCCGCACCTTCCACGGCATGTGCTTCTACCTGCACGAACAGCGCGTCATGGACCTCTACCAGACGGGCGGCTTCTCGGCCGCCCTGGAACAGGAGGTGGCCGACCGTACGAACGTGACGTCCGGCTTCGGGCTGTGGGCGAAGGTCACCGGCGCGGCGGGCGGCAAGGCCCACCGGGACGTGACGAAGGAACGCTTCACCACCTACGTACAGCAGAACACCCCGATCACCGTCATCGGCCTGCTCATGGACACGATGCGCCGCGAGGACGCCGTCGTGCACGCCGACCTCACCACCGGCCGGCTCGTCCCCAACCGCTCCCTCGCCGACGCGCTGCGCGACAGCGACGACGACCGGGTCGCGCTGAGCGCCGTCATGTCCGAGTTCGTCTCCGTGACCGGCCGCTTCACGGCCCGCCGCGTCGGCGGCGACGAGGTCGTCCTGCGCGCCCGCTACGGCACCGGCGACCCGCCCGCCCACGTCCGCATCACCTGCGCCGCCGACGGCATCCGCGAGGAGTTCCTGCACGAGGACGACTACTTCAGCGGCGAGTTCCAGGCCCGCTGCCTGGGCAAGGTCCGCACCTGGAACCGGGCGGCGGGGGAGCTGACGCTGGACGCGGTGGCGATCTTCCGCTGAGTCTTCGTTCGTACGGCGATGAGTGGACGTACGCCTACGTCTTGAGGTCCGGCTACGTGTTGAGGTCGGCGAGGGTCCGCAGCGTGTGCGGCTCGGTCGCGAGCACGAGCAGGTCTGTCACCGGCCCCTTGCGCCACAGCTCAAGGCGTTCCGCGATCCGCCCACGCGGCCCGACCAGCGAGATCTCGTCGGCGAACGCGTCCGGCACGGCGAGCACGGCCTCCTCGCGGCGCCCCGCCAGGAACAGCTCCTGAACGCGCCGCGCCTCCTCCTCGTACCCCATCCGCGCCATCAGGTCGGCGTGGAAGTTCCGGGCGGCGTGCCCCATGCCACCGATGTAGAACCCGAGCATCGCCTTGACCGGCAGCAGCCCTTCGCTCACGTCGTCGCACACGGTGGCCCGCACCAGCGGCGCCACCATGAACCCGTCCCGCAGGCCGTCGCCGAGCGACGCCTCGTACACGTCCGTCCGCGTCGGCGACCAGTACAGCGGCAGCCAGCCGTCCGCGATCCGCGCCGTCTGCGCGACGTTCTTGGGACCCTCGGCGCCGAGCAGGACGGGCAGATCGGCGCGCAGCGGATGCGTGATCGACTTGAGCGGCTTGCCGAGCCGGGTCCCGTCGTCGCCCGGATACGGCAGCGGGTGGAACCGCCCGTCCAGCGCCACGGGGGCCTCCCGCCGGAGCACCTGCCGTACGACGTCGACGTACTCCCGCGTCGCGGTGAGCGGCGACTTGGGGAACGGCCTGCCGTACCAGCCCTCCACCACCTGCGGCCCCGAGAGCCCGAGACCGAGCAGGACACGGCCGCCCGAGAGATGGTCCAGGGTGAGGGCGTGCATGGCGGTGGTGGTGGGGGAGCGGGCCGCCATCTGCGCCACGGCGGTGCCGAGGCGGATCCGCGAGGTGCGCGCGGCGATCCAGGTCAGCGGAGTGAACGCGTCCGAGCCCCAGGCCTCGGCCGTCCACACGGAGTCGTATCCGAGCCGCTCCGCCTCCTGCGCGAGCGCCAGCCGCTCGGGGTCGGGGCCACGTCCCCAGTAGCCGAGTGCAAGCCCGAGCCGCATGCGCCCTCCTCGGTACGTCCATACGGAACTGACGCCACGTCAGATACGTGTCGCCGCAGGACTGTACGGCAACGGCCCCCCGCCCGGAAGGGCGAGGGGCCGTGTGTACGACGGGAAGATCAGCCGCGCTGGATCCCCGTGGTGTCCTGCAGCACGCCGCGGCGGCCGTCCTGCGTCTGCGCCACGAGGCTCTGGCCGCGCTGCTCCACGGCCAAGTACCAGGTGCCGGGCGCCAGTTCCGCGATGGGGGTCGGCGAACCGTCCTCCGGATACAGCGGACGCGGCACCGGAACGGCGAACCAGAACGGCGAGAAGTCCGCGGCCGGAGCCCCGGCCTGCTGCGCCTGCGCGGGCGGCGGGGTCTGGCCGCCACCCTGCGGCTGGCCGCCGAAGGACTGCTGCGGCTGGCCCGGCTGGGCGCCGTACGGCTGGCTCGGCTGACCGGCCTGCGCGCCCGGGTAGCCGTAGCCGCCACCCTGCGGCTGGCCGCCGTAGGGCTGCGGGGCGGCGGGGCGGGCGGCGCCCGCGAGGGGAGCCTTGAGCGCGGGGACGATCAGCGTGGCGACCGCGGCACCGGCCATGACCAGCGTGGCGATCAGGCCGAGGATCAGGCCCATGCCGGCGTCGGGGCCTTCCCCGCCGCCACCGAAGCCGCCTGCCTCGAAGAGGAAGCCGAAGGACTGGTCCACGTCGAAGATCGCGCCGAGCGAGCTCCACGCGGCGGCGATGGTGAAGACGACGCCGACCTGTCCCATGTCAAGGCCGATGACCTTGCGCTGTCCCATGCCGCGGCCGACGACGATGAGCGCGGCGCCGATGACGCCGAGCAGGTACACGCTCATCAGCAGGTTGCCGTTGTCCCAGGCGATGGGCAGCTTGTCGCTGTCGCCGCCGTCGGAGTCAAAGGTGTCGAGGAACGAGGCGATGAAGAGCAACACCGCTGCTCCGATCACCACGCCGTCGCCTCGAGTGAGGGAGCGGAAATTCACTTCAGGTCCTTCGTCAGTCGTCTCGTTGGTGGAGGCGTCGCTGTCGCCGTAGTCACGGTCGTGTCGCGGTGCGCGCAGCGCGGGGGTGGCCCCTCATCGTACGGAGGACACTATCGCTCGCTCAGTCGGGGTGTCTGCTTGAGATAAAGATCGTCACGCAGTGAAGATCTGCCAGTTGCCGTCCCGTGACGCGGCGGGCACGTCGTTCTGTGACGTGCGGGGACATACCTACCCGCACTACTCCCGCAAGAAGCTCTCGATGCCGTCCGACAGGCCCTGGGCGGCCTTCTGGCGCCAGCTGCCGCTCGTCAGCAGGGCCTCGTCCTTGGGGTCGCGCATGTTGCCGCACTCGATGAACACCTTGGGAACCTTGGACAGGTTGAGGCCGCCGAGGTCGCGGCGGACGTCGAGGCCGGTGCCGCCGCCGACGTAGTTGGAGGGGGCGCTGTCGGTGGCGCGCAGGAACTTGCCCGCGATGCGTGTCCCCAAGTCGCGGGAGGGCGCGACGATCGCGGAGGTGTCCGCGGCGCCGCCCTTCACGGACGCGGGCAGGATGACGTGGAAGCCGCGGTTGCCGACGGCCGAACCGTCGGCGTGCAGGGAGACCACGGCGTCGGCCCGCGCCTCGTTGCCGATGCGGGCGCGCTCGTCGACGCACGGACCCCAGGGGCGGTCGCCGTCGTGCGTGAAGCGGACGGTGGCGCCCTGCCGGTGCAGCAGGTCGCGCAGGCGGTGGGCGAGGTCCAGGGTGAACCGGGCTTCCGTGTAACCGTTGTTGGTGGACGTTCCGGTGGTGTCGCATTCCTTGGAGTTCGTGCCGATGTCCACCTGGCGGTTGATCTCGGCGGTGTGCTTGAAGTTGCCCGGGTTGTGCCCGGGGTCCACCACGACGACCTTGCCCTTGAGGGGGCCGGACGGGGCGGGGCGGCCACCCGTGGAGGGGCGGGCCGACGGCTTGGGGTCGTCGGCGGCGGGCTTGGACTTCGACGGCTTGGAGGATTCACCGGCCTTGCCCGACTTGCTCGCGTCCGCGCTCGGCTTCGAGGGCGAGCCCTGCTCCGAGCGGCTCGCCGACGGCAGCGTTCTGGCCGGTTTGCCGCCCTCGGAACCGCTCGCGGAGTCCCAGAGGAGATAGCCGGCGAGACCGCCGGGCACCAGCACGGCGAGGGCGACCGCGAGCGGACGGCCGCCGCGGAAGCGGCGGGGCGGGCGCGGTGGATGACTGTCCGGACCTACGTACGACACGGAGCGAGCCTATCGGCGCCGTCAGGCAGGTGCGCCGGTTCGGCGCAGGACACGCAGCGAGTCCGTGGCCGAGATCTCCGTGAATGCCCCGGATTCCAGGGCCCGGAGGTAGATCCGGTACGGGGCCTGTCCGGTCCACTCGTCCACCGGATCGGGGAACACGTCGTGGATGACGAGCAGCCCGCTCTCCGCGACGTGCGGCGCCCACCCCTCGTAGTCCGCGCCCGCGTGCTCGTCGGTGTGGCCGCCGTCGATGAAGACCAGCGCGAGCGGGGTGTTCCACAGCGCTGCCACCTGCGGGGACCGGCCCACGACCGCGATGACGTGGTCCTCCAGGCCGGCCCGGTGCAGCGTCCTGCGGAAGGTCGGCAGCGTGTCCATGCGGCCGACCTCCGGGTCGACCGTGTCCGGGTCGTGGTAGTCCCAGCCGGGCTGCTGCTCCTCGCTGCCCCGGTGGTGGTCGACCGTGATCACACTCACACCCGCGGCGCGGGCCGCGTCCGCGAGCAGCAGGGTCGAGCGGCCGCAGTACGTGCCGATCTCCATCAGGGGCAGCCCCAGCGCGGCCGCCTCGGCCGCCGCCGCGTACAGGGCGAGGCCCTCCTGCACGGGCATGAAGCCCTTGGCGGCCTCGAAGGCGTCGAGAACGTACGGCGCGGGCTCGGCGGCCATGGGTTCCTCCTCGGGGCGGGCGCGACGGCCCGCGGGGTGCGCGTTGTGAACGGTCCCGCGCGTGCGGGGCGCGCGGAGCGCCCGCGTCAGGACACGCGGGCGCTCCATCGTGCACCACGTGCACTTGCGGGAACTTCGAGGGTTTGACGTCCTCGTTGCCCTCACGGGCGGCGATTCCGGTCCGTACCGCACCGCGGTACCACCACGGGTTCTTGCTTCATCGACTAAGCGCTCCGCTGGCTGTATCGATATGCGGCTCCGCCGCGGGGCCGTGATGGGCCGTCGATCGCCTGCGGGCCTGTCGTGGCTGGTCGCGCCCGCGCGGCGGAGCCGCACATCGATACAGCCCCGCGCCCCTTCAGGGCGCTACCCCTCGCCGTCCGTCAGCGCGGCGCGCGCCTGGAAGCCGTCGAGCGCCGGCACGGCCTGCGTCGCCCGCTCAAGGTTGGCGTCCTCCTCGCTGCTGGCCCGCAGCTGCGTCTTCCGCTCGGCGGGGGCCCGGTCGCGGCCCGGCAGGAACAGCGCGAGCAGCAGTCCGATCGCGACCGCGCCGGTGGCGATGAGGAAGGAGGTGCGGAAGCCCTCCATGGTGGGTACGTCGACGGGGCCCACGTGCGTCGCGGTGTTGGCGAGCACCATGCCGATGACGGCGCTCGACACCGACGTACCGATGGACCGCATCAGGGTGTTGAGGCCGTTGGCCGCGCCCGTCTCGGACGGGTCGACGGCGCCGATGATCAGCGCGGGCAGCGAGGAGTAGGCGAGGCCGATGCCCGCGCCGACGATCATCGAGATGACGATGGTCTGCCAGGCGGCGCTCATCAGGCCGATGCCCGAGCCGTAGCCGATCGCGATGATCAGCAGGCCGAGGATCAGGGTGACCTTCGGGCCGAACTTCGCCGCGAGGCGCGCGTACACCGGCGCGGTGAGCATCATCGTCAGGCCGAGCGGTGCCACGCACAGGCCCGCGACGACCATGGACTGGCCGAGGCCGTACCCGGTGGACGTGGGGAGCTGGAGGAGCTGCGGCAGGACGAGGGAGATGGCGTAGAAGGCGACGCCGACCATGATCGAGGCGAGGTTGGTGAGCAGCACCTCGCGCCGCGCGGTGGTGCGCAGGTCGACCAGCGGGGCCTTGAGGCGCAGCTCCATCACGCCCCACAGGACGAGCACGACGGCCGAGGCCGCGAACAGGCCGAGGGTCAGGCCCGAACTCCAGCCCCAGTCGCTGCCCTTGGTGACGGGCAGCAGGAACAGCACGAGCCCCGCGGACAGGCCGAGGGCGCCGAGCACGTCGAACGTGCCCTTGGCGCGCAGCGGGCTCTCCGGTACGAGGAAGACGATGAGCAGCATCGCGACCACGCCGAGGCCCGCGGCCCCGAAGAACAGCGCGTGCCAGTCGGTGTGCTGGGCCACGAGAGCGGCGAGCGGCAGGCCGAGGCCGCCGCCGACGCCTATGGACGAACTCATCAGGGCCATCGCGGAGCCGAGCTTCTCGCGCGGCAGCCCGTCGCGCATCAGGCCGATGCCGAGGGGGATCGCGCCCATCGCGAAGCCCTGGAGCGCGCGGCCGACGATCATCACGAGCAGGTCGTCGGTGAACGCGCTGACCAGGGAGCCGACGATCATCACGGCGAGGCTGGTGAGCAGCATCTTCCGCTTGCCGAACAGGTCGCCGAGGCGGCCCATGATCGGGGTGGCGACGGCGCCCGCGAGCAGGGTCGACGTCATGACCCAGGTGGCGTTGGACGGCTCGGTGCCGAGCAGGGCCGGCAGATCCTTGATGACCGGGACGAGCAGCGTCTGCATGACGGCGACGACGATGCCGGCGAAGGCGAGGACGGGAACGACACCGCGGGTGCCGCGCTCGGCGCGGTCACCGCGGGGGTGGGTCGTCGCTTGGGACATGGGGGTGCGGCCTCCGGGACGAAGGTGGGCGGCGGGTAGAGCCCCCCGCAGGTACATGCAAGATGAACCTGTATCCCTGGGCGACTATTCCGACGAGTGTCGAACCAAAGGAACTCTTGACTCGCCATTGACCTCGTTTGTACGTGGGCGGCGTGACCCGATGTGTGCGGTCCGGGTGGCCGGGGTGACTCGGTCGGCGATCTGACCTTCCGTCAGATTGGAACGTGTTCTAGTCTGTCGCCGTTCCGGCAGCGGCTACCGGCAGGGGTGCGCATGGGCATCGGAATCACGCCAGAACAGGGGGAGTTGGCCGCGGCGGTGCGCGCCTTGGCGGCCCGGGACGCGCCGCCCGAGGCGGTGCGCAAGCTGCTCGACGCCCCGCCCGGCGCGGGTGGTGGGCCCGCCCACTGGGACGGACTGGCCGCGCAGGGGCTGCTCGGCGTGCATCTGCCCGAGGAGTACGGCGGTGGGGGCGGCGGCCTGCTCGACCTCGCCGTCGTCCTGGAGGAGACGGCGCGGGCGGCGCTCCCCGGGCCGTACGCGGCGAACGCGCTCGCCGCCGCCGTGCTGCACCGCGCGGGTGCGCGGGACCTCGCGACGGACCTCGCGCGCGGGGCGCGGGTCGGGGCGGTGGCGCTGGGGGCGGGGGCGGTGACGGCCGTCGAGGTCACCGACACGGAACTCCTGCTCGACGGCACCGCGCCGCCCGTCCTCTCCGGCGGAGACGCCGACCTCCTGGTCCTCGCGGCGCGCTCCGCCCGCGGCACGGTGTGGGCCGCCGTGGACGCGGCGGATCTGTCCGTCCGTACGCACGAGAGCGCCGACCCCACCAGGCCCACCGCCGAAGTGACCGCGTGCGCGACGCGCGTCCCCGCGGAGCGGGTGCTGGCCGTCGGCCCGGCGGACGTGGCCGATCTCGCGGCCGTGGTGTTCGCGGCGGACGCCTGCGGCACGGCGGCGTGGGCGCTGCACGCGGCCACCGAACACGCCAAGGTCCGCGAGCAGTTCGGGCACCCCATCGGCCGCTTCCAGGGCGTCAAGCACCTGTGCGCGGACATGCTGGTGCGCCTGGAGCAGGCGCGGGCGCTGACGTGGGACGCGGCGCGCGCCGCAGAGGATGCGGCCCCTGAAGCCCGCGGGCTCGCCTGCGCGCTGGCCGCCGCCACCGCGCTGGACGCCGCGTACTCCTGCGCCAAGGACTGCGTCCAGATCCTCGGCGGCATCGGCTTCACCTGGGAGCACGACGCGCATCTGTATCTGCGGCGGGCGCTGGTGGCACGGCAGTTGCTGGGGGCCGGGGACGCGCACCGGCTGCGGGCGGTGCGGCTCGCGGAGGCGGGGGCGCGGCGGGAGCTGCGGGTGGAGCTGCCCCCGGAGGCTGCGGCGTACCGGGCGGAGGCCCGCGAGGCGATCGCCCGCGCCCGCGGCCTGGACCCCGCGGCGGCCCGCAGGACCCTCGCCCCCACCGGCCACGCCGCCCCGCACCTGCCGCCCCCGCACGGCCTCGGCGCGGGCCCCGCCCAACAGCTCGCCGTCCAGCGGGAGCTGGCGGACGCCGGGGTGCGCCTGAGCGACCTGGGCATCGGCACCTGGGTCGTCCCGTCACTGATCGCGTACGGCACCCCGGAGCAGCGGGAGCGCCTGCTCGGCCCGACGCTGCGCGGCGAACTCCTGTGGTGCCAGCTCTTCAGCGAGCCGGAGGCGGGCTCGGACCTGGCGGCGCTGCGGACCAGGGCGGAGCGCGCTCCCGACGGCTCCTGGCGGATCACCGGCCAGAAGGTGTGGACGAGCGCGGCCCAGTGGGCGGACCACGGCATCCTCCTCGCCCGTACGGACCCGGCGGCCCCCAAGCACAAGGGCCTCACCTACTTCCTCGTCGACATGAAGAACACCCCGGGCATCGACATCCGCCCGCTGCGGGAGATCACCGGCGACAGCCTCTTCAACGAGGTGTACTTCGACGACGCCCGGCTCCCCGCCGACGCCGTGGTGGGCGCCGTCGACGAGGGCTGGAAGGTCGCCCGCCACACCCTCGGCGACGAACGCGTCCACATGGCCGACCAGTTGACCTTCGACACCGGCCTGGAGTCGCTGCTCGCCCGCGCGGCAGGGCTCGACGGCGCGACCCGCGCCCGCGTCGGCGCGCTCGCCGCCGAGGCGCACGCGCTGGCCTGCATCGGCCTGCGCACGACGGCACGCCAGGTGGCGGGCGCGGAACCGGGCGCGGGCGCCTCGGTCCGCAAGCTGCTCCAGACCACGCACCAGCAGAAGGTGGCCGAGCTCGCGCTCGAACTCCTCGGCCCCGAGGGCGCCGTCCGCGAGGGCCCGGCCGAGCGCGCCGTGCACGGCTTCCTCCTCTCCCGCTGCCTGACCATCGCGGGCGGCACCACCCAGGTCCAGCTCAACGTCGTGGCCGAACGCATCCTCGGCCTGCCCAGGGACTGACGCCCTGCGGGTCGGACGCCACGCGGGGGCCCGATGTCGCGGGCGGCCGCGCGCCAGGCGTACGAGGCCGCGGGCCTGACCGCCGCCGACGTCGACGTGATCGAGCTGCACGACTGCTTCTCCATCAACGAACTCCTCACCTACGAGGCCCTCGGCCTGTGTGACGAGGGCGACTCCGGCAAGCTCGTCGAGTCCGGCGCGACCACGTACGGCGGCCGCTGGGTGGTGAACCCCTCCGGCGGCCTCATCTCCAAGGGCCACCCCCTCGGCGCCACGGGCCTCGCCCAAGCCGCCGAACCCACCTGGCAGTTGCGGGGCGAGGCGGGGCCGCGCCAGGTGCCGGGGGCGCGGGTGGGGCTCGCGCACAACATCGGGCTCGGCGGGGCCGCGGTGGTGACACTGCTCACGCGGCCCGGGTAGGCCGGGCAGGACCTAGGACCCGAGACCCAGGCCCCTGCCGCTTTTTTCCGATGTACGGGGCATGTGTCGTGCTGTCAGCATGGAGCCCATGCTGCAGACCCCCGCCGACACCCCGACCTCGCGAATATCCGGCCGTACCGCCCCGCCCACCTGGCTCGTCGTGGCCGCCGCCTGCGCCGGACAGTTCCTCGTCGTCCTCGACGTGTCCGTCGTGAACGTGGCGCTGCCCTCGATGCGGACCGATCTCGGGCTGAGCGCCACGGGCTTGCAGTGGGTCGTGAACGCGTACTCCATCGCCTTCGCCGGGTTCATGCTGCTCGGCGGGCGGGCCGGGGACCTGTTCGGGCGGAAGCGGATGTTCCTGGTGGGGCTCGGCCTGTTCACGCTTGCCTCACTCGCGGGCGGGCTCGCGCAGGAGGGCTGGCAGCTGCTCCTGGCGCGGGCGGTGCAGGGGCTCGGGGCGGCCGTGCTCGCGCCGTCGACCCTGACGATCCTGACGTCCGCCGTGCCGGAGGGGGCGGCCCGGGTGCGGGCCATCGCCACCTGGTCCGCCGTCGGCGCGGGCGGCGGCGCCGCGGGCGGGCTCGTCGGCGGCGTGCTCACCGACGGCCTCTCCTGGCGCTGGGTGCTGCTCGTCAACGTACCCATCGGCGTCCTCGTCTTCGCCGCCGCGCTGCGCTGGATCAGCGAGAGCCGCGCGGGCGGGGCGCGCCGCCTCGACCTGCCGGGCGCCGTCCTGGTGACCGGCGGCATCGCCACCCTCGCGTACGGCATCGTGCAGACCGAGGTGAAGGGCTGGACCGCCGCCGCGACCCTGGTGCCGCTCGCCGTCGGGGCCGCCCTGATCGGGGCGTTCCTCGCCGTCGAGGCGCGCTCCAAGGTGCCGCTGATGCCGCTCAAGCTGTTCCGGGTGCGCTCGGTGTCGGCCGCCAACGCGACGATGTTCGTCTGCGGCATGGGCATGTTCGCCATGTGGTTCTTCATGACCCTGTACGCCCAGAACGTCCTCGGCTACACGCCGTTGGAGGCTGGGCTCGCACTCATCCCCAGCTCGGTCAGCGTGGTCGTCGGCTCCAAGGCCGCGCCCCGGCTGATGCGCGTCATGGGGGCGCGCAGCGTCACGGTCATCGGTGTGCTCGTCGCCGCCGTCGGCTACGTGTGGCAGTGGCAGGTGCTCGACGCCAGTGGGGCGTACGTCACCTCGATCATGCTGCCCGGCATCCTGATGATGCTCGGCGCCGGGCTCGCCGCGACGCCCCTCGCCTCCCTCGCCACCAGCGGCGCCGACCCCGGCGACGCGGGCCTCGTCGCCGGCCTCATCAACACCTCCCGCACGATGGGCGGTTCCCTCGGCCTCGCCGTCCTCTCCACGATCGCCGCGTCCCGCACAGCCGAACGCCCCGGCTCCCAAGCCCTCGCCGAGGGCTACGCCCAGGCGTTCCTGTGGGGAGCGGTGTTCTTGGTCCTCGCGGTGGCGGTGGTCTTGCTGGGCATGCCGCGGGCACCACGCGGCGCGGAGGACTAGCGCCGACGGCGTTCAGACTGTCCGGGGCTCGCCCCAGTCCTGCGGCGGGTAGTTTCAGCCCGTCGAGGGGGTCCCTCCCTGCTCATTAAGAGCTTGGGGGAGTTTGAGGACGAGGCCGTTCAGGCCGATCGCGGGGGCCCGGGGGCGGCAGCCCCCGGACGGCCACCCCGGCGCCGGGCGCGCCGACGGCTACAGCCACCCCTGATGCCGAGCCTCCCGCACAGCCTCCATCCGGTTCCGGGTACCCGTCTTCCCAATGGCCGCCGAAAGATAGTTCCGCACCGTCGACTCGGAAAGATGCAGCTTCGCCGCGACATCGGCGACCGTCGCCCCGTCGACGGAAGCCTTGAGCACATCCGCCTCACGGGCGGTCAACGGACTGGGCCCGGCCCCGAGCGCGGCGGCGGCCAGCGCGGGATCGACCACGGTCTCCCCGCGCAGCACGGCCCGGATCGCCTCGGCAAGCTCCTCGACGGGCCCGTCCTTGACGAGGAACCCGGCCGCGCCCGCCTCCATGGCACGGCGCAGATACCCGGGCCTGCCGAAGGTGGTGAGAATGAGGACCCGGCAGTCGGGGCACTCCTCGCGCAGCTCGGCCGCCGCCTCCAGGCCACTGCGGCCGGGCAGTTCGATGTCGAGCAGCGCCACGTCGGGGCGCGCGGTCAGCGCGGTGCGTACGATCTCGTCGCCCGCCCCGACCTGCGCGACGACCTCGATGTCCGGCTCCATGCCGAGCAGCAGTGCGAGGGCGCCGCGCATCATGCCCTGGTCCTCGGCGAGCAGCACGCGCACGGATCTCGCGGGGCGGTGGTCCTGCGGCATCTCGTCCATGGGGTCAGGTTACGGTCGGCGTCCCAGGTCAGGGCAGTTCCGGACGGGTACGGGCTGCTCGGGCAGGTCCAGCCACACCCGCTCGCCGTCGTCGTCCACCGTGAGCCCGAAGCGTTCGAAACCGGGACGGCCCTGCTTGTCCCACCAGCGCCACGCGGTCTCCAGCTCGTCCCACAGCCGCCGGGGCCCGGACTGGACGACCGGGTACCTCGTGCGGTCGCTCTCGTAATCCGCTGTCGCCCAGGACGTGACTCCCGTGTCCATCAGCCACAACCGGTAGGCACCGTCCTCGTGCCACTGGAGGCGGCAGAACAGATCCGGCACCTGAACCCCGATGGCGAACAAGTGAATCCACTCGCCCACGTCGTCCGGGGACAGCGCGGTCTCGGACCTGACGCCGGTGCCCGGCCATTCCCCGCCGTCCAGAAAGACACCGGTCGGAGGGAGGTCCTTGCCCTGGCCCCGCATCCGCGTGAACGCGGACGGGCCGACGAACGGGCCGGATGCCGAGCCGTCCCTGGCGATCGTCAGACGCGCCACCGCCTCGCCGCCGTACGCCGGCCCCCAGGGTGTGACGACGATGCCGCCCGTGTTGGTCTGGGCCCGCCAGGCCGGGGGCACGCTCCCGACGGAACACGTGGCGATGACCCTGTCGTACGAAGCCCGCTCCGCGCAGCCCTGTGCGCCGTCCCCGACGACCACCAGCGGCCGGTACCCGGCGCGGCTCAGCCGAGTGCGCGCGTCCTTCGCGACGGCCTCGTCCACCTCGATCGTGACCACGTTCTCGGCACCGAGCCGGTGTGACAGCAGAGCGGCGTTCCAACCGGTCCCGGTGCCGATCTCCAGCACCTCGTGTCCCGTCTCGACGCTCAGCGCGTCCAGCATCGAAAACACCATCGTGGGCAGGGAGTTGGAGTTAGAGCTGGAGCTGGAGCTGGACGGGTTCTCGCCCTTGGTGTCCGGCACGAACAGGTGCCGCGGTACCGCCTCGTCCGCCATGGTCAGCCACCGCATGCGCATGCCAGTACCTCCGTTGCCGATGGTGCCTGGACACCCGCCCGGCCGTCTCCGCTTCACGGAGACCTACGCGGGGCCGAGTGCTCCCGAGCGCTCGTCAACCACCCATGTGTCGACCGGCACCACAGCCACGACCCGGAACCCCCCGCGCACCCCCGGCCCCGACTCCAGTGCGCCGCCCGCCGCCGTGAGGCGTTCGGCCAGGCCGGTCAGGCCGCTGCCGGGCGTGGTCGGGCCCTCGCCGCGGCCGTCGTCCGTGATCACCAGGCGGGTCTCCCCGGAGGCGCCGGAGATCTCGATCTCGCACCGGCTCGCCCCCGCGTGCCGTACGACATTGGTGGCCGCCTCCCGCACCACCCAGCCGAGCAGCGCCTCCGTCCGCGGGCCGAGCGGCGGCCCCGACTGCCGGACGACCGCCTCGACCCCGGCCGCGTCGAGCAGTTCGCGGGCCCGGTCCAGCTCGGCGGCGAGGGCCGCGTCCCGGTACCCGGTGACGGCCTCGCGGATCTCGGTGAGCGCCTGCCTGCCGACCGTCTCGATGTCCTCGATCTGGGTCAGAGCCGCGGTCGTGTTCCGCGGCGCGAGGCGGCGTGCGGCCTCCGACTTCACCACGATCAGCGAGAGCGTGTGGCCGAGCAGGTCGTGCAGGTCGCGGGAGAAGCGCAGCCGTTCCTCCGCCACGGCCCGCCGCGCCAGCTCTTCACGGGCGGCGCGCAGATCCCGTACCGCCTCGGAGAGGGAGAGGATCGCGGCCGTCACCATCGTGGACAGGAACGTGCCGTACGCGATGTTGATGCCGTCCCAGCCCTCATGGAGCCCGGCGACCGTCCCCGCGAGCACGCTCAGCCCGAGACCCACCGGGCCCAGGTGACGGCCCCGGACCACCGCGCCCACGGCGAGGCCGAAGAGCGGGAAGTACATGAGCCAGTTGCCGCCGTACCCGGCCGCGAGGCCGAGGGTGATCGCGCCCATCGCGAGCAGCGCGGCCAGCGTCGCCCGGGACTCGCGTGCCTGCTTGTCGAAGGCGCGGAAGGCGACGGCGACGTACAGGGAATTGAAGGCGAACAGGCCGAGGCCGCCGATCCACGGGTTCGCGGTCTTGCCCTGGAGCAGGTGCGAGAACGCGCCGAGGCCCATGAGCAGCCACGGCAGCAGCGCGAAGCCGTTGGGCGGGCCGGACTGGACCAGCGCGTCCACGTCTCCCGCCCGCTGACGCTCGCGCCACTCGGCCTTCTGCCGGCGCCAGGCCTCCTTGCGCTCCCGGTGGGCGCCGCGGGCCGCGCGCAGGTCGTGCATCCGGCAGGTCAGCCTCGGCTTCCGGGACATGTCTCGCTCTCCGTCGTACGTGTGCCGTCCATCTGTCCGCTCCCGACGGTACGGATCGGGGGCACCGGCGCGGCAGTGGTGTCCGTACCGACTTGGCCAGGACAAATGTCACGGGTGGGCGGCCTGGGCGGCCCTCGCCGACGTATCTGACGTGACGTCAGGACTCTTCACAAGCGTGGGGTGCTGGGTTATACATGGGGCCATCGGCCTAGAACGCGTTCTAGAACGGGTGCGGGAGCAGGCGTCTGGGCCGCCGCAGACGACCTCGGTGCGGCCGACGGTGCGGACAGCCGCACCGAGGTCTTCACCGTCTTGACTCCGCAGCCCGTCTTGACTCCGCAGCCCGCGAGGAGCCGCCACCCCATGCCCATCGACGCCGCGAAGGCCCTGGCCGCCGAGCCCCGCAGGGCCGAGATCACCTGGGACCACAAGGACGTCCAGCTCTACCACCTGGGCCTCGGCGCGGGCGCCAACCCGGACCTGCCGAGCCCCGCCACCGACCCCGAGGAACTGCGCTACACGCTGGAGTCCCGGCTGCACGTCCTGCCCAGCTTCGCCACCGTCGCGGGCGCGGGCATGGGCATGATGGGCGGCCTCGCGGCCCCCGGCATCGACGTGAACCTGGCCGCCGTGCTGCACGGCGGCCAGCGCGTCGAGCTGCACCGCCCTATCCCCGTCAAGGGCCGGGCCGACACCACCGCGAAGGTCGCGGCCGTGTACGACAAGGGCAAGGCCGCCGTCATCGTGCTGCGCTCCGAAGCGGCCGACGACGAGGGCCCGCTGTGGACCAGCGACGCGCAGATCTTCGTGCGCGGCGAGGGCGGGTTCGGCGGCGAGCGCGGCCCGTCCGCGCGCCCCGACACCCCGGACCGCCCCTTCGACCGCGTCGTCGAACGGCCCGTCCGCGCCGACCAGGCCCTGCTCTACCGCCTGTCCGGCGACTGGAACCCGCTGCACGCCGACCCCGAGTTCGCCAAGCTCGCCGGCTTCGACCGGCCCATCCTGCACGGCCTGTGCACGTACGGGATGACGCTCAAGGCGGTCGTGGACACCGTCCTCGGCGGCGACGTGGGCCGCGTGCGCGCCTACGCCACGCGCTTCGCCGGGGTGGTCTTCCCGGGCGAGACGCTGCGCGTCGGCATGTGGGAGTCGGACGGCCGGGTGCAGGTGGCTGTCACGGCCGCCGAACGACAGGACGCGCCGGTCCTGGTGGACACCGTCGTGGAGCTCAACTGACGTCACGTACCGCCGGTCACGTACCGCCGGGACGGCCCGGTCGGGTACCGCCGGGATGAGAGGAGCCGCACAGCCATGCGCGCAGCCGTACTGCACGAGACAGGCCAGGACAAGCTCGACGTGCTCGACGACATCGAGGCGGTGGGCTTCGGCCCGGGCAAGGCCAGGATCCGCCTCCGGGCCACCGGCCTCTGCCACTCCGACATCTCCGCGATGAACGGCGTGCTGCCGCAGCCCGCCCCGTTCGTCCCCGGGCACGAGGGCGCGGGCGAGATCCTCGACGTCGGCGACGGCGTCACCCACGTCAAGCCGGGCGACCGGGTCCTGGTGTGCTGGCTCCCGGCGTGCGGGCAGTGCCCGGCGTGCAGGCGGGGCCAGACGCAGCTGTGCCTCGCCGGGTTCATGAACGCGGGCACGCCCAACTTCAAACGGTCGGGCGACAGTTCGGACGTCTTCGGCTTCGCCGGTACCGGAACCTTCACGGAGGAGGTCGTGGTCGACGCGGCCTGCGCCGTGCCGATCCCGGACGACGTGCCCTTCGACGTCGCGGCGCTGATCGGCTGCGGCGTGACGACGGGGCTCGGCGCCGCGATCAACACCGCCGATGTCGCGGCCGGTTCCTCGGTCGCCGTCCTCGGCTGCGGCGGCGTCGGCGTCTCGGCGATCCAGGGCGCGCGGCTCAAGGGCGCGGCGGAGATCGTCGCCGTCGACCCGGTCGCGTCCCGGCGCGAGTCGGCCCTGCGCTTCGGCGCGACCCAGGCCGTCGCCCCCGACGAACTCGCCGACGTCAACCAGCGCGTGACGGCGGGCGAGGGCTTCGACTACGTCTTCGAGGTCGTCGGCAAGTCCGCGACCACCCGCGCCGCGTACGAGGCGACGCGACGCGGCGGCACGCTCTGCGTGGTCGGCGCGGGCGCCATGGACGACCAGGTGCAGTTCAACATGTTCGAGCTGTTCTTCGACGAGAAGCGGATACTGCCGTCGCTGTACGGGGGCGGGGACGTGCTCCAGTCGTACGAGCGGGCCATCGCGCTGTGGCGCGCGGGGCGGGTCGACCTGGAGGGGATGATCACGCACCGGGTGCAACTGGCCGAGATCAACGAGGCGTTGGAGCAGATGCGGTCGGGGGTGGCTCTGCGGACGTGTATCGAGATCTGAGGTGCGTGGGGTTTGTCGTGAGTGGGGTCCGTCTGGAGAGGAGCTTTCCCTCGTATGTCACTGCCACTTGAAGGCCTCGCCGCCGTCGTCACCGGTGCGGGCCGCGGGCTCGGCCGGGCCGAGGCCCTCGAACTCGCCCGGCTCGGCGCGAGCGTCGTCGTCAACGACTTCGGGCAGGCGGGCCGCGACGGGTCAGGCGCGGCGTCGTCCGCCCCCGCCGAGGAGGTCGCGGACGAGATCCGCGAGGCGGGCGGGAAGGCCGTCGCGCACACCGGGGACGTCGCCGACCACGAACAGGCCCGCGGGCTCGTCGAGTTGGCGACCGGTACGTACGGGAAGCTCGACATCCTGGTCAACAACGCGGGCATCCTGCGGGACCGGATGATCTTCTCGATGTCCGAGGACGAGTGGGACTCGGTGATCCGGGTGCACCTCAAGGGCCACTTCAACACGATCCGCTTCGCCTCCGCCCACTGGCGCGAGCGCTCCAAGGAGGCGGGCGGGCCCGTGTACGGGCGGATCGTGAACACCTCGTCGGAGGCGTTCCTCGCCGGGTCGGCCGGGCAGCCGAACTACGCGGCCGCCAAGGGCGGGATCGTGGGGCTCACCACGTCCACGGCGCTCGCCCTCGCCAAGTACGGCGTGACGGCCAACGCGATCTGTCCGCGGGCGCGGACGCGGATGACGTCCGACGTGTTCGCGGGGTTCGCCGAGCCGGGGGAGGGGGAGGTCGACCCGTTGGCGCCGGAGCATGTGGCGCCCCTGGTGGGGTACTTGGCCTCGCCTGCGGCGCGGCGGGTGAACGGGCAGGTGCTTGTCGTGCACGGCGGGATGGTGGCGGTGGTGGAGCGGCCTCGCGTTGCCGTGCAGTTCGACTCGGCGGGCGGGGTGTTCGGCTTCGGTGAGCTGGACGAGGCCCTGTCCCCGTACTTCGCGTCCCGCCCGGAGGGGGAGACGTTTGCGGCGGCGGAGGTGTTGGGGTTGCGGCGGGGGTAGGGGGACCCTGCCGGGGGCTTCCCCATGCCCGCCCCTTCCCGTAACCAGGGGGCTCCGCCCCCTGGACCCCCGCTGCGGCAAGGTCCAGCCCCTCCGGCGTTTGAGGAGCGGGGGTCTGGGGGCAGAGCCCCCAGTTTCGGGAAGGGGTGCCCGCGCGCGGAGCGCGCTAATGGATGCAGCGGGGAGCCCCCGGCAGGGCCCCACCCGCGTCAGGCCTGCGACGGCTCGCGGCGGTGGCGGCCCCTGGGGGCCGCGTCCTCGTCGTGTTCCGCCACCGGACCCCGGTGCCGCCCGCCCCCGGCGGAGGCCGGCCCGGCGAGGGCGAGGCCCTCACGGGGGTCCACGGCGCCCTGCTCACGCGGCTCGGCGGCCGCATTCTCGATCATCAACAAACTCACCCCGTAGCAAAGATCGTTCGTACAGCCGGGCGAGTCTAACCAACCGTCCCGCGCCCGCCGAGAGGTGCCTGCTGCAACGGCACGGGCCGCGCCGCCCGCGCGGCACCCCCCGCCTCTCTCACCTCGGCGGATGCCGCCGCTTCCCGGCCGGGAGCGGGCACCTCGACCCGCGCCATGCCGCACGGCACGGACCCGGTGACGTACGGCAACTCCAGCACCCCGTCCCGCGTGCAGCGCCCCGCGCCCGCCAACCACCCGGCGGGGGTGGGGAGTTGCTGGACCCGCCGGTCGGCGGGGCGCCAACCGCACAGCAGGGGGGCCGAGTCGCCGGAGCCGTCGTCCACCCGGAGGGCCACCGCGCAGCTCTCCGGCATGAGGACCTGTCCGGGCTGGATCGCGAACGGCGTCACCGCGTGCCCGGGCATCCGCAGGCATTCGGGGAAGCGTACGGGCCGTGTGCTCCCCAACACGCCCCAGCCGAGCCGGGTCTCGCCCGGCGCGTCGGAGCGGATGAGGAGCAGCCCGCTGTCGGCGTCCGCGAGCAGCAGCCGGTCGTCGCTGTCGTCGGCGATCTGCAGCAGCGGTGTCACCTCGCCGCCCCGTTCCAGGTCCACCGCGACCGTCTTCGTCCGGCCGTCCAGCTCGCGGTCGAGCGCCAGCATGCGGTTGGTGCGGTCGAGCCAGACGCCGCCGGTGCAGCGGCCGGGGATCTCGGCGAGGTGCTCGGGCCCGAACGCACCGCCCGCCACCAGCCACACCGAGGTGGAGCGCGGCCCGGCCGCGAGGGCGTACGCGTAGGCGCCGTGCGGGGCGGGCGGCAGCAGGGTCAGCTCGGCGCCGTCGCACTCCACACCGCCGAGCGGCACCTCGCCGGTGCCGGGGCCGGTGGGGTAGAGGAGCGAGAAGAGGTGCCGTCCGGCCGCGCGGCGGTGCACGAGCACGCGGCCGTCGGCCATCGGCAGCACCCGGGTCCCGGGCTCCTCGGGCTGATTCGCGGGCAGCGGCACCGCGTACGGCTCGGCCGAGTCGAGGGTCCAGCGCTCGGGGAACCAACAGCCGCCCCGCTGCGCAAGGCGCGCGGCGTACGCACCGTCGGCGGTGAGGGTGGGGGGTGGGGTGCCGCGTTCGTGGGGTGCGGGCTGGGGTGTGGCGCCCGGCCCGTGGGGATGGGGGTGGGTGCCTGGCTCGTGGGGTGGCGAGGGTGCGGCGCCCGCCTGGCGGTGAGCGGACGGGAGCCGGTTGCCCTGTTCGCGGGGTGAGGGCTGAGGTGTGGTGCCCGGCTCGCGGGGCTGGGGCTGGGTGCCCGGCTCGTGAGCAGACGCGGGTGCGGTGCCTGCCTGGCGGGGTGAGGGCTGGGGTGCGGTGGCCGCCTGGTGGGGAGAGGGCGAGGGCGTGGTCCCCGTCTCGCCGGGAGCGGGCTGGGTGCCCCGCTCGCGAGGAGGAGCTGGGGCGTCCGTCTCGCGGCGGGGCGGCGGGGCGGCCGTCTCGTGGTCGTTTCTGCCGGAGAGGGCCGGGGCGTCGGCCTCCGGCGCCGCCGTCAGGCCGGTGCCGGTGCCGGCGGTGGGCTGTGCGGGCGCCGGGGGGAACGCCGCCCCGGGCCCGGTCGCGATTCTGGTCCAGCGCCCGGTCGCGGCCCCGCCGCCGGGGAGGGAGGCGGGTGCGGTTGGGGACGAAGGCGCGGGTGAGGGCTCGGCCACAGGGGCTGTCATCTGGGGTCACCTCCGCCCGCGACGCTAGTTTTCGCACGCGCTGGCGTGGCACGCGAGGCACCCGCTTCACGCGTACGTGTGGCGAAGTGACGATTCGCCTGAGAAGCCGGGGGCGACTGTGCTGGGTGGGGGCCCGGCGCTTACAGTAAGGCCACCCTAAGTCCCCGCTTGCACAGCTCCCTGGAGTACCGATGTCCCCGATCCGCCGCCCGCACCGCGGTCCCGCCGCCCTCGCCCTCGCCGTGGCCGGCGCCCTCGCCCTCTCGGCCTGCGGGTCCGGCGACGACGGCTCCGGCAAGTCCGACAACGGCAGCGGCAGCAAGGCCGTCGCCCAGGGCGGCGACGAGTTCGCCCAGGCCGCCGAGAAGACGGCGAAGATGGGCACGAGCGCCAAGCCCGGCCAGTTCCCGCGCACCATCGAGCACGCCATGGGCAAGACGGAACTCGAGCAGGCGCCGAAGCGGGTCGTGGTCCTGGACGTCGGCGAGCTCGACAACGTCGTGTCCCTCGGCGTGAAGCCCGTCGGCTACGCCCCCACCGAGGGCGACGACGGCATCCCCGGCTACCTGAAGAAGGACGCGGGCAGCCCCAAGGACGTCGGCACCATCAACGCCCTCAACCTCGAGGCGATCGCCAACCTCAAGCCCGACCTCATCCTCGGCAGCGAGCTGCGCGCCGCCAAGCTCTACCCGCAGCTCTCCAAGATCGCCCCCACCGTCTTCTCCGTACGCCCCGGCTTCACCTGGAAGGAGAACTACCTCCTCAACGCCGCCGCGCTCGACAAGACCACGGACGCCAAGGCCAAGCTGGGCGCGTACGAGAAGAAGGCGAAGGCCCTCGGCAAGGACATCGGCGCCGACAAGCCCACCGTCACGATGCTGCGCTACATGCCCGACCGCATCCGCCTGTACGCCAAGGCGTCCTTCATCGGCACCATCCTGAACGACGCCGGCCTGCCCCGCCCCAAGAACCAGCAGCCCAACGTGCTCGCCGCCGAGATCAGCCCGGAGAAGATCGACCAGGCCGACGCCGACTGGATCTTCACCGGCGTCTACGGCGACGCCAAGAAGACCGGCCGCTCGGCCGCCGAGAAGAACCCCCTGTGGAAGAAGCTCGGGGCCGTGAAGTCCGGGCAGGCCAAGGACGTCCCGGACGAGACCTGGTACCTGGGCCTCGGGGTGACGGCGGCGGACCAGGTCCTGGACGACCTCCGCGGCCACCTCGTCAAGTAGCCGGACGCCGCGCGGCGAACACCCCTTCGCCGCGCGGCGGGCGGTCTGTAGCCGCTCGTCACGCGCCTGTGGCGGTCCGTGACCCATGGACTCAGGGGCACGGCGGGAAGGTAGCCTCTTATTCGTGCCCCGTCTGTCTGAAGTCATCGCCGCCCTCGACGCCCTGTGGCCCGCGGAGCGGGCCGAGCAGTGGGACGCCGTCGGCACCGTGTGCGGTGATCCCGAGGCCGAGGTCTCGCGGGTCCTGTTCGCCGTCGACCCCGTCCAGGAGATCGTCGACGAGGCGGTGCGCCTCGGCGCCGGCCTGCTCGTCACCCACCACCCGCTGTACCTGCGGGGTACGACGACGGTCGCGGCGTCGACGTTCAAGGGCCGGGTCGTGCACGACCTGATCAAGAACGACATCGCCCTGCACGTCGCGCACACCAACGCCGACTCCGCCGACCCCGGGGTGAGCGACGCCCTCGCGGGCGCGCTCGACCTGCGCGTCGTGGGCCCCCTCGTACCGGACACCGGCGACGAGCACGGGCGGCGCGGCCTCGGCCGTGTCTGCGAGCTCGAACACCCGCTGACGCTCGCCGAGTTCGCCGACCGCGCGGCCACGTGCCTGCCCGCCACGGCGCAGGGCATCCGCGTCGCCGGCGACCCGGCGCAGCCGATCCGCACGGTCGCGGTCAGCGGCGGCTCCGGCGACAGCCTCTTCGACGCCGTCCGGGCCGCGGGCGTGGACGCCTTCCTCACCGCCGACCTGCGCCACCACCCGGTCTCCGAGGCGCGCGCCCAGGCGCCCCTCGCGCTGCTCGACGCCGCGCACTGGGCCACCGAGTGGCCCTGGTGCGAGCTGGCCGCGGCCCAGCTCGACGAGATCTCCGACCGGCACGGATGGGGACTTCGCGTCCACGTCTCGAAGACGGTCACCGACCCTTGGACCGCCCACTCGGCGTCGTCCCCCGCTGCTAGCACTCTTGGAGCCCCCAACTGAACGCCGCGCCCGCCGACCAGATCCGTCTCCTCGACCTCCAGGACCTGGACGTACGCCTCAGGCAGCTCGCGCACAAGCGCCAGGCGCTGCCCGAGCACGCCGAGATCGAGTCGCTGACGAAGGACCTCACGCAACTCCGTGACCTGCTCGTCGCCGCGACGACCGAGGAGAGCGACTGCGCCCGCGAGCAGACCAAGGCCGAGCAGGACGTGGACCAGGTGCGCCAGCGCGCCGCCCGCGACCAGAACCGCCTGGACTCCGGCGCGATCACCTCGCCCAAGGACCTGGAGAACCTCCAGAAGGAGATCGCCTCGCTCGCCAAGCGCCAGGGCGACCTCGAGGACGTCGTCCTCGAGGTCATGGAGCGCCGCGAGTCCGCGCAGGAGCGCGTGGCCGAGCTGACTGAGCGTGTCTCCTCCGTCCAGTCGAAGATCGACGACGCGACGGCCCGCCGGGACGCCGCGACCGGAGAGCTCGACCGCGAGGCCGGCACGGCCACCAAGGAGCGCGCGGTCGTCGCCGGTTCCATCCCCGCCGACCTGCTCAAGCTCTACGACAAGCTGCGCGCGCAGCACGGTGGCATCGGCGCCGCCAAGCTCTACCAGCGGCGCTGCGAGGGCTGCCGCCTGGAGCTCAACATCACCGAGGTGAACGAGGTCAAGGCCGCGTCCCCCGACACGGTCCTGCGCTGCGAGAACTGCCGCCGCATCCTGGTGCGCACCTCCGAGTCCGGTCTGTAAGGGGCGCGCGCGGTGCGGGAGTTCATCGTCGAGGCCGACGGCGGCTCCCGGGGCAACCCGGGGCCCGCGGGCTATGGCGCGGTCGTCATCGACGCGGAATCCGGGGAGACCCTGGCGGAGACCGCCGAGTACGTCGGCATCGCGACGAACAACGTCGCCGAGTACAAGGGCCTGGTCGCGGGCCTCAAGGCGGCCCACGCCCTGGACCCGGCGGCGGAGGTCCATGTCCGCATGGACTCCAAGCTGGTCGTCGAGCAGATGTCGGGCCGCTGGAAGATCAAGCACCCCGACATGAAGCCGCTCGCGGCCGAGGCGGCGCGGGTCTTCCCCGCCCCCCAGGTGACGTACGAGTGGATCCCCCGCGAGAAGAACAAGCACGCGGACCGGCTCGCCAACGAGGCGATGGACGCGGGCAAGCGGGGCGAGAAGTGGTCGCCGTCGGCGTCTACGGCGGACCTGGACCGCCCGGCGCGCGCGACTGGTCGTGCCGGGGCCGGTGCCGGTGCTCCGGCCGGGCCGCCCGGGGACGCGGCGGCCGGCGCGGCGAAGGCGCGGGCGGCGCTGGCGGGGGCGGGAGCCACTGCGGCGCGGGGCGCCGGAGGCGGCGCGGGCTCCGGGACCACATCAACTGGGGCCACATCAAGTGGCCCTTCCGGAACTTCCGGTGTGTCCGGTACTTCCGGTACGGCGGCGGGGGCCGAAGCCGACGTGCGTGCGGCGCGGTCCGTCGCGGCCGGGGCCGGGGCGAGTGACGTCGACGCGGGCGGGGAGGCCGTGGCGACCCCGCCCATGGGCTGGGCGGCACCCGCCGACCTCGGCGCCCCGGCGACCTTCGTGCTCCTCCGCCACGGCGAGACCCCGCTCACGCCCCAGAAGCGCTTCTCCGGCAGCGGCGGCAGCAACCCCTCGCTCTCCGACGTAGGCCGGGAGCAGGCCGTGCGTGTCGCCGCCGCGCTGGCCGCGCGCGGCACCGTACAGGCCGTCGTCTCCTCGCCGCTGCTGCGCTGCCAGGAGACCGCCCGCACCGTCGCCGCCCGGCTCGGACTCGACGTGCACCTCGAAGAGGGCCTGCGCGAGACGGACTTCGGGGACTGGGAGGGGCTGACCTTCGCGGAGGTGCGCGAGCGGCAGCCCGACGAGCTGAACGCGTGGCTGGCCTCGCCGGACGTCGCGCCGCCCGGCGGTGAGTCCTTCACCGAGGTCACCGCCCGGGTCGAGGCCGCGCGCGACAAGCTCCTGGCCGCGTACGCGGGCCGTACCGTGCTGCTCGTCACGCACGTCACGCCCGTCAAGACCCTGGTCAGGCTCGCGCTGGGCGCGCCGCCGGAGTCGCTGTTCCGCATGGAGCTGTCGGCGGCGTCGCTGTCGGCGGTGGCGTACTACGCGGACGGCAACGCGAGCGTGCGGCTGCTGAACGACACGGGCCACCTGCGCTGAGGGCACGCACGGCCCCGGGTGGGGTTCAGCGGAGGGCCGCCGCCTCCCGGGCCAGGGACTCCACGCGCGCCCAGTCCTTGGCGGCGATCGCCTCGGCCGGGAGCATCCAGCTTCCGCCCACGCAGCCGACGTTCTTCAGGCCGAGGTAGGCGGGCGCGGAGGCGGCGGAGATGCCGCCGGTGGGACAGAAGCGGGCCTGCGGCAGCGGGCCGGCGAGTGACTTCAGATACGCGGTCCCGCCCGCCGCCTCGGCCGGGAAGAACTTCATCTCGCCGACGCCCTGCTCCAGCAGCGCCACGACCTCCGAGGTCGTCGAGACCCCCGGCAGGAACGGCACCCCCGACGCCTTCATCGCGTCGAGCAGCGCCGGCGTCCAGCCGGGGCTGACGACGAAACGGGCGCCCGCGTCCACCGCGTCCGTGACGTTCCGCGCCGAGATGACGGTGCCGGCGCCGACGACCGCGTCCGGCACGCCGTCGGCGATCGCCCGGATCGCGTCCAGGGCGACGGGGGTCCGCAGCGTCACCTCGATCGCCGGAAGCCCACCCGCGACGAGCGCCCGCGCGAGCGGGACGGCGTCCTCGATGCCCTCTACGACTACTACGGGGACAACGGGGGCCATATCCAGCACGGAGGCCTTGGCGGCGGCAGAGGGGTTCATGGGGTCATCGTGCCCCGCCTCCCACACGCTGCGCAAAGCCCGTTGCACACACCGCAACGTTCCCCACCCACCCGCCCTTCCTATCTGCCGCAACAGTCCGCCCCGGCAGGTTTTAGCCCGTCCGGCGATTGAGGACGAGCCGCGAAGCGGCGATGGGCGGGGGCCCGTCCCACCCGCACCGCACGGGACACCCACCCGACTGGGGAACCCCCGGCAGGGCCCACCCTCAGTGGATCTCGCGCACCACCACATCCAGAGCCCAGGCCCGCCCGGCCCGGCCGGGCGCCTCCGCCTCGACCACGTACCCCAGATCCCGCAACGCGGTGACCAGCTCCGCGGGCCCGGCGGGAGCCACCCCCGCGGAGAGAAGCGCCCGCACCATCCGCCCCTTGGTCGCCTTGTTGAAGTGCGAGACGACGGACCGCCGCTCCACCCCGTCCACGACCTGCGCGTGCAGCACCCGCACGGTCGCCGTCCGCCCGGCGACCTCGCCCTTCGGGCGCCACGCGGCCGCGTACGCCGACGACCGCAGGTCGAGCACGAGCCCGCCCCCGGCGGCCTCGGGCAGCACGGAGGCCATGGGCCCGCGCCAGTACGCGCCGAGCGCCCCGAGCCCGGGCAGCTTCACCCCCATCGAGCAGCGGTAGGAGGGAATCCGGTCGGTCACCCCGACCGCCCCCCACAGCCCGGAGAACACGAGCAAGGAGCGGGCCGCCCGCCGCTTGGCCGCCGCGTCGAGCGAGCCGAGGTCGAGGGCGTCGTAGAGGACGCCGGTGTAGATCTCCCCGGCGGGCCGCGCCCCGGCGGTCCGCAGCTCGGCGTTCTTCGCGACCTCCCCGCGCAGCCCCTCACTGAGGCCGAGGACCTCGCACGCCTTGTCCTCGTCGGCCGCGCACAGCTCGACCAGTTCGTCCAGGACGACGGCGCGCGCGTCGGCGAGCCCGGGCAGGGACAGCGACTCCGGCTTCAGGGGCGCCCCCCGGCCGGACGCGGCCTTGCCTTCGGACGGCGGCAACAGGACGAGCACGATCGCGTCTCCGGTTTCGTCAGTCGGTTCTCGTTGAGGGGGTGCGGCCCCCGCGAAAGCGTACGCGGTGCCGGGGTGCCGACCCCCGAACCCCGTCCTACGCTCGGTGCATGCCCCGCCGTCAGCTCCACGTGACCGGCGCAGCCGAGGCTCCGCTGCGGGCCGCGCTGCGCGACCTGCGCACCCGGCTCGACGTGCCGGACGACGCCTTCCCGGCCCCCGTGCTCGCGGACGCCGAACGCGCCGCGGCGGCCCCGCGGCTGCCGGACGAGGACGCCACCGGCATCCCCCTCTTCACCATCGACCCGCCGTCGTCCGTCGACCTGGACCAGGCGATGCACCTGTCGCGGCGGGCGGGCGGCGGCTTCCGGGTGCGGTACGCGATCGCGGACGTGGCCGCGTACGTCACTCCGGCGGGCCCGCTCGACACCGAGGCGCACCGCCGCGTCAGCACCCTCTACTTCCCCGACGGGAAGATCCCCCTGCACCCCACCCCGCTCAGCGAGGGCGCGGCCAGTCTGCTGCCCGACCAGACCTGCCCGGCCGTGCTGTGGACGCTCGACCTGGACGCGGACGGCCGCACGCGGAGCACCGACGTGCGCCGCGCCCTGGTCCGCAGCCGCGCCAAGCTCGACTACGGCGGCGTACAGCGCGCCATCGACGCGGGCACCGCCGAAGAGCCGCTCGCCCTGCTCGCGGACATCGGGCGGGCGCGCGAGCGACTGGAGGTCGAGCGCGGCGGCATCTCGCTGAACGTGCCCGAGCAGGAGGTGACCGAGCAGGACGGGACGTACGAACTCGCCTTCCGGGCCCCGCTGCCCGCCGACGGCTGGAACGCCCAGATCTCGCTCCTCACCGGCATGGCGGCCGCCGAGCTCATGATCGCCTCCGGCACCGGGATCCTGCGGACGCTGCCGACCGCCCCCGACGGCGCGGTCGGCCGACTGCACCACACCGCGAAGGCCCTCGGCATCGACTGGCCGCACCACGTCCCGTACGCGCGGCTCGTGCGCTCCCTCGACCCGCGCGACTCGCACCACGCGGCGTTCCTCCAGGAGTGCACGACGCTGCTGCGCGGCGCCGGGTACACGGCGTTCGGCGACGGCGAGGTCCCGGAGCTGACGACGCACGCCGCCGTGGCCGCGCCGTACGCCCACTGCACGGCGCCGCTGCGCCGCCTCGTCGACCGCTACGCCTCCGAGCTGTGCCTGGCCGCGTGCGCGGGCGCGGAGCCGCCGGAGTGGGTGCTCGCCGCGCTGCCGGAGCTGCCGCGGGAGATGGCCGAGGGCACGCGGCGCGCCAACTCCGTGGAGCGCGGCTGCGTGGACATCGTCGAGGCGGCCCTCCTGAAGGACCGGGTCGGGGAGGTCTTCGACGGGGTCGTCGTGGACGTGAAGGAACAGGAACCGACCGTCGGGACCGTGCAGTTGACCGAGCCGGCGGTCGTCGGCCGCATCGAGAGCGCTCCGGGGGCTCTGGGCGTTCCGGGCACCGCACCGGGCGGGCTGCCGCTGGGGGAGCGGCTGCGGGTGCGGCTCACCCAAGCGGATCCGGGGCGGGCGACGGTGCTGTTCGCTCCGGCGTGAGCGCGTCTCGCTCCGACCTGAGCGCGTCGACGAGGGCCCGCGGGTCGTCCGCGTGCAGCCGCACCACACGCGCCCGCGCGCGCAGCCCCATGGGGCGTACGAAGGCGACCGGCCGGGCGAGTTCGACGGTGACCGTCGTCTGGCTGCCGACGGAGACGTCGAGGGTGCCGTCGTCGTGGACCTGGACGTTGCGGCCCTCCGGGTAGCGCCGGTCCACCCGCACCCGCTCGATGTCGGCGGCCGGAATCCGCAGGTCGAGGAACTGCCCGTACCGCACCCGCAACGACCCGTCCGCGCCCGCCACATGAGGCCGCGTCACGCACGCGGCGTGCAGCGCGACGATCTGCACCACCGTGTAGACGTCCACGAACAGGAACGCGGCGTGCACGGCGGGCCACGGCACGATCAGCGCGAGGACGACGGTCTCCACGACCGCCACGAACCCGAAGCCGAAGAGCAGCGCGGTCTGCGGTCCGGTGTACGCCGCCGGGCGCGCCCCCGCCCCGAGGCCGTGCCGCCGCCGGGCCACCCACAGCGCGAGACTTTGGAACCCGCGCAGCTCGTGGGCGACCAGTCGGCGCAGGACCCGTGCCGCCCGCCTCACGGCGTCCACCCCGTCCGCCCGGTGAGCAGCTTCAGCATCTGCCGCACCGCCGCCGCCTGGGCGGGCGCGAAGTCGTCGAGGAACGCCTCGCCGAAGGCGCTGCCCGTGGCGGAGCCCGGCGGCTCCTGGGCGGCGTCCTTCGGCGGGGCGCCGTCCTCGCGGTCCTCGCCCCCGTGTACGAGGACCGCGAGGAGGTCGTCCGGCACGATGGCCGCGAGATCCTCGGCGAGCGGCTCGACCCGTGGGTCGTCCGGTGCCGCGTCGGCGAGGTCGTCCATGCGGGCGTACAACGCGCCGAGGCGCGCGGAGAGTTCGGGGTTGTCCGCCAGCTCGCGCAGGGCCCGGTAGATGCGGTCGCGACGGGCCGGGTCGGCGGTGGCGTCGAACAGCGCCAGGTGCTCCAGGTCCTTGGCGGCGGTCGCCGAGTCGGCCGGGCTGAACCGCCCGAACAGCTCCGCGAGCCCCGGCGAGACCGGCCCCTCGCCCGGCAGGAGCCCCTCCCGCGACATCTGCAGCAGCTCGGCGAGCCGGTCCCGCCGTGCCCGGATGTCCGCCTCCTGCCGGGCGAGGTCGTCGTCCAGCTCGGCGAGGACCTCGGTGAGCTCGCGCCCCTCGTCGTCCGCGAGCACGTCCCGCACCTCGTCGAGCCCGAGCCCCAGCTCGGTCAGCCGCTTGACGCGCGCCAGCACGATGGCCTCGCGCAGCCCGTAGTCCCGGTACCCGTTGGGCCGCCGCGCGGGCTCCGGCAGCAGCCCGAGATGGTGATAGTGCCTGATGGCGCGCGTGGTCAGCCCGACGGCGGCCGCGATCTCTCCGATCCGCATGCCCCCAGTAGAAACGTTGACGCTACGACAAGGTCAAGCACCCGCTCCGATCCGTCTCGTACGATCGCGGCCTCGGCCACGGACCGGCCTTCGCAAGGTGAGACGGGGGACACATGGGGCACACCGAACGTGCGGGGAACCCCTCGGACAGCCCACGCGCCACCGCCGGCGAGCGCGCGACCTGGACCCGCGCACCCCTGGGCGGCGGCTCCCTCGACCTCCTGACCGCCCGCTTCGACCGCCACCGCTACGCGCCGCACTACCACGAGGAGTTCACCGTCGGCGTCTGCGTCGACGGCAGCGAGATCATCGACTACCGCGGCGGCCGCCTGGACATAGGCCCCGGCGCCGTCGTGGTCCTGGCCCCCGGCGAGACCCACACCGGCCGCCCCGGCCCCGGCGGCGGCTACGCGTACCGCGCGATGTACCCCTCGGTGGACCTGTTCGCCGACGGCGCCCGCGCCCTGCCGCACTTCCGCGAGTCGGTCGTCGACGACCCGCAGCTGGCGGCGGCGCTGCGGGCGGCGCACACGGGGCTGAGCGCGGGCGGGGGCCCGGGAGCGGAGGCCCTGAGCCCGGGCGCGGACGCCCTGACCGCCCTCGCCGCGGAGGCCCGCCTGACCGAACTGTTCACCGCCCTGGCCCGGCGCCACGCCGAAGCACACCCCCTCCGCGACCGCGACCGCACCCCGGTCCCGGGCGCGGCCGCCCTCGCCCGGGCCGTCCGGGACCGCCTGGCAGCGGAGATCCTCACGCCCCCCACCCTCACCGAACTGGCCACCGAACTGGGCCTGTCCCGCTACCAACTCCTGCGCGCCTTCCGTACGACGATGGGGATGCCGCCGTACGCGTGGCTGGCGCAGCACCGCGTCACGCGGGCCCGCGGTCTCCTGGAGAGCGGGCTGCGCCCGGCGGCGGTGGCGGGCCTGGTGGGCTTCGCCGACCAGGCGCATCTCACGCGCTGGTTCCGCCGGGTGGTGGGGGTGACCCCGGCGGCATACCGCAGCAGTGTGCGCACCGACGCGCCCCCGGCACGTGGGGACGAGACCGGCCCGGCGCCCGCAACAACGCTCAAGGCGTCCGCAACAACGTTCAAGACGTAACCACCCGCCCTGTCCGAAACTCGCCCCATGACTGCACGCGGCTGGCTTCTCTTCTCCCTCATGGGCGTCCTGTGGGGCATCCCGTACCTCATGATCAAAGTGGCGGTGGACAGCGATCTGACGCCGTCGATGGTGGTGTTCACGCGCTGCGCGCTGGGCGCCGCGCTGCTGCTCCCCTTCGCCCTGCGCCAGGGCGGCATGCCGGCCGTACTGCGCACGCACTGGCGCCCGATGCTGGCGTTCGCGTGCGTGGAGATCCTGGGTCCGTGGTGGACCCTGACGGACGCGGAACGCCACCTGTCCAGCTCTACCGCGGGCCTGCTGATCGCCGCGGTCCCGATCATCGGCGCGCTCCTGGCCCGTTTCTTCGGCGCCACCGAACGCCTCGGCCCGCGCCGCGTGACGGGACTGGCCCTGGGCTTCTCGGGCGTCGCGGTCCTCACGGTCCCGCACCTCACCGGCGGCGACGCGTGGTCGCTGACGGAGGTCATGATCACGGCGCTCGGCTACGCGATCGCCCCGCTGATCGTGGCCCGCCACCTCAAGGACGTACCCACGCTGCAACTGATAGCGCCGTGCCTGACCCTGGCGGCCGTCGTCTACGCCCCCGCGGCGGCGGCGACCTGGCCGGACACGATGCCCGACGCCCCGACGCTGGCCGCGCTCGCGGGCCTCGGCGTCATCTGCACGGCCCTCGCGTTCATCGTCTTCCTCGAACTGATCCGCGAGGCCGGGCCGACCCGCGCGGTGGTCTTCACGTACATCAACCCGGCGGTCGCGGCAGCCGCGGGCTTCACGTTCCTCTCCGAATCCCTCACCCCGTCCTTCGCGGCCGCCTTCACCCTGATCCTCGCCGGTTCGTTCCTGGCCACGGCGGCCTCGGGCCCGCGGCCCGCACCCCGGCGGGTACCATGGTCGACACGGCAGACGAGCCGGGCGGACGGCCGCGTGGAGGTCCTTGTGGACCTCCCCGAGGAACGTCCGGGCTCCACAGGGCAAGGTGGTGGCTAACGGCCACCCGGGGTGACCCGCGGGACAGTGCCACAGAAAACAGACCGCCCGGCGCTCCGGCGCCGGGTAAGGGTGAAACGGTGGTGTAAGAGACCACCAGCGCCTGAGGTGACTCAGGCGGCTAGGTAAACCCCACCTGGAGCAAGGTCAAAAGGAAACACCCCGGTGTTTCTGCGCGGACGTTCGAGGGCTGCCCGCCCGAGTCCGCGGGTAGACCGCACGAGGCCGGCAGCAATGCCGGCCCTAGATGGATGGCCGTCGCCGAGGGGCCCGCGAGGACCCTTCGGAACAGAACCCGGCGTACAGCCCGACTCGTCTGCCTTTCCGCTCCTGACCAGCACATTCGCTGCGTCCGAGCCCGCGTCCGCCCGTTCGGACATCCCTCTTCTACCTGGGAGTTCCCGGGACTTCCCGCGCAAGTGTGCACTGGATGTGCACTGGGCCCTGCGCCTGCATGCCCCACCCAGCACTGCTTGGGTGGGGCACTTTTGTGTGCCAGGCCTTGCTCTCAGCCGTGCGATGACGAAGGGAGACCGTTGATGAAGATCACCGAGCACCACCGTCGCCGTGCCGTCTACCCACTGCGGGTGGCGCCCCTGTGCGTTGGTGGTGGCGGGAGTGGCGGTGTACGCCTCGTACGTGCATCAGCGGGAGTTCGCAGTTCCTGCTCTCCAGGTACCGGGAACACATGGCGCGTTGGCGGGCACCGTTGTCGGCTGCGGCGCTGCGTAAGCGGGAGCGACGTGGCCTTCCGCCGATCCCGTCGGAGTACGACGACCTGGTCACCCTGACCCGCTACTGGCCCCCGGTTCAGGGGGCCGCGCTGTCCCGAGCCTTCAAGGGGTGCCTTCGTCCGATATCCCGGCGGGCCCCGATGTCCCCCTCGCGCGAGGAGAGATTCATGGTCAACAAAGCGTGCGTACATGTGACCGTGCTTCACCATCATCGAGCAACTGTGCATCCGATGTGCACTGCAGAATTGCACAACTCTCCGCGTGACGAAGCTCGTTGGGACAGGCGACGCGATGACCTTGTCCCGGCATGACTTACTGGTCAAGGGACCTGGGCGGGGACGCCGGGGTCTCCAAGTCCGAGGGAGCTCGGTGTCACCCCGGGCCGCGGCATCGTGCAGTGATCTCATCTCCCTCAGCCTGTTTCAGCCCAGCGCCGACATCAACGCGACCAGCCCTGCTCCTGCCAACCAGTCGCAGCACCGCAGCAGTTCGAGGACCGGAGCCTCTTCGATTCTCGACGCGGTACGTGGGCGTGGGCTGCCCAGCCCGTGTGGGCAGCCCGTAGCCTTGCCGGCGGTATGGGACTGATCAGCAGTTCCTCCTCTTCGCCTGACGGCGCAGCACGTAGATGGCGCCGACGCCGGCCGCGAGCACCCCGAGCCCGAGGAGTCCTGAGGTGGTGCCGTCCTGAGCCGAGCCACCGACTCCGGTGCTCACGGGTCCGGCGGGAGGTTTGTGGTGTGCCGTGACTTTGACGGCCCGCTGGGGAGGCGTGTTGTGGCGTTCCGTCACTTTGATGGCCTGTCGGGGAGGTGTGTGGCCCGGTCGGGAAGGTGCGCCCTTCAGCACGGTGAAGTCGACGGTGAAGTCGGCGCCCGTGTCGCACATGATCGTGACGGTGTTGGTCCCCAGCGGGGCGTTCCCTGCGACCGTGAAGCGCCCGGTGGGATGAGCGTCACCGGGCCCCTTGGTCAAGGTGAATGTGCCGCGAGCGGCTGTGGTGGAACCGGTGGCGCGGATGGCGTGGTTGCCGCAGGCGTGAGCGCTGACCTTTGTCTGGGCGTACTGCTGAACCCTAGGAGGGTCGACGGCGACCTCGTTGGGGAGAGCGAGGGCAGAGGCTGGGAGCGATAGCGCTGCCGTTGCCGTGATGAGCGCCACGGCATGGAGGAAGCGTGATTCGCGCACGTTGATTCTCCGTTCATTTCTTTCGGGTAGCTGGCCCTCGGCGCGGCGCACGGGTCGATGAATCGTGCGGTCGAGCAAAGGGATGGCGTCGGTAACCTCCCACTTAGGTGACTTGTCGACTTACGTGTCCGAGTTGATTCATTCGCATGCCTCGCCGCTGGGCCGGTTGCCGCTCAAAATTCCCTGGTCAGACGGAGTGTTAATTCTTCTGAAGTTGGATGTTGAGCCGAACGAACTACCGTCTGATGGCGGTGCATAGAAAACAATTTCGCCCCGATGACACGCTGCCCGATATGCGGCGGACGGATTGGCGGATGTTATCCTCGGCCGCGTTTCGTAGACCCCTTATCAGGTGATCACGAGGCCCTATGCGCCACCCGCGAAATGCACACCCCGGGCGTCCGCCCGCGCAGTCTCGAGTCAACCGTCTGCCTGCTGCCCGGTCTCAGCGCTCGAGGGGGGTCCGGCCGGCCCGACTCACCCTGCGCGGCCGTCGCGTACTTGCCTGCTGTGCGGCCGTACTCATCGTCGTGGGACTCGTCCTGACCACACGCGGCCTGTTCGGGGAGGCAGGCCCTCCGCAGCCGCCGCGGTCTCAGGCACCAGGCCGGGACGGTAAGGAGGCCGGCGACCCGCCTGCCGCCGCTCCTCTCCTTCCCTCGAAGCCCGTAGGGCTCCGGATCCCTTCAATCCGTGTTTCCGCCCCTGTTGTGGACGTTGGACTGCGGGGCGACGGCCAGATCCAGGAACCACCGCCCGAAAACCGCAACTTGACGGCCTGGTACCGGGCTTCGGCGTCCCCCGGCTCTGCCGGCACTGCCGTCATTGTCGGTCACGTCGATTACAGCAGCGGACCAGCGGTCTTTTACGGCGTCGGGGCGCTCCGCGCAGGGCACTCCATCGAGGTCCGGCGGCGTGACGGCAAAACAGCCGTGTTCCGCGTCTATGGAGTGAAAGCGCACTCCAAGCGGGCCTTCCCCGTGCGTGAGGTCTACGGTGACAGGGGTCGCCCGGAATTGCGCCTCATTACCTGCGGCGGAACCTATTCAAAGACGTCCGGGTACTCCGGAAACGTTGTGGCATATGCCTATCTGGTAGGAACTCGCTGACACGCCGCCCCCGCTATCGCCGTTCCGGGGCTCGCCCTGCAGCGTGAGACGGGCTTCCGCTCGCGTCCGAGGCCGACCTGCAGATTCTGGCGGTCCCGCCGCGGGTGGGGCTGGAGGCGTACGACCGGCCGGGCTTCGCCGACCGGTTGCAGGCCGCGGGGCGGGGCGCGGAGGGCGACCGAGCACCTGATCGCGGCCACAGTCCCCGGCGTACAGCCCGACTCGTCTGCCTTTCCGCCTCTGACCAGCACATTCGCTGCGCCGAGCGCGCGCCCTCCCTCGGGTATCCCTCTTCCACCTCGGAGTTGCGTGTCGAACTGCAACCGATAGGTTGCAGCCGCGGCCCCGATGTGCAATCGTTGAGTTGCAGATTGATGGCAGGGAAACACCCAAGGGAGGAAGCCATGAACAACACCACCTACACCGACGCCGAACTCGCCGAGCTCGACCGGATCGCCCGGCAGATCGACATCGACGCCCCGGCCGAGCGGGTCTGGGAGTTGGTCGTGCGCCCCGGCTGGTACATCAACGACGGCGTGGTCGAGGCCGACCCGGATCTGCGCTACGAGGGCGACATGGCCGTCGTGCGCCATCCCACGCTGGGCGAGTTCCGGTTCCGGACGGTGGAGCTGGACAAGCCGCGCTACGCGGCGTTCCGCTGGATCGGCACCCCGTCCCGGGACGAGTCGACGCCCTCGACCCTCGTCGAGTTCTGGATCAACGAGCGGGACGGCGGCGGGGTGACGCTGCGCGTCGTCGAGAGCGGGTTCTCCAGCCTCGCCGACGACCCGGCCGTGTGGCTCAAGGAGCGCGAGGGCAATGACAAGGGGTGGCTCGCCGAACTGGAGGCCGCGAAGGTGTTCGTCGAGAAGTCCGCGCCGGCCCCGACGACATGACCGCGACCGCCACCCTCCCCGTCGTGTGTGCCGCGCTCGGCGACCCGACGCGCTGGGAGATCCTCAGCCGGCTCGGCGAGGGCCCCATGTCGGCGTCCGCGCTGGCCAGGGTGTTGCCAGTGAGTCGGCAGGCGATCGGCAAGCACCTGGAGGTGCTGCGTGAGGTCGGGTTGGTCGAGTCCGAGCAGCGTGGACGCGAGGTCGTCCACCTCGCCGTGGGCGCCCGGCTCGGCGCGCTGGCCCGGGAGCTGGACCGGATCGGCCGCTCCTGGGAGACCCGCCTGCTGCGGATCAAGGAACTGGCGGAGCGTCCCGGCGCGGACGTCTCCGAAGCCCCGGAAGCCTCCGACTGACGGAAGACGGCCGATGAGTGCTGGTGAGCGCTGATGCGTACTGATGTTTAAGGAGCGCCTGTCGCGCTCCCGCGCCGGGGCGGCCGTAGCGTTGCCGCCATGTGCTGGAGCGCGCCGGCCGACCTCGTGGCGGGGACGGGGATCGCGGCTGTGGGGGTGGCCTCGGTGGCCCTCGCGGTCCGACGCCGCCGTGACCTGCCGCTGGCCGCGCTGCCGCTGCTCCTGGGGGTCCACCAGATCATCGAGGCCGCGGTCTGGCACAACGACGGCGGCACCGGGCCCGCCACCGTCGCCTGGGCTGTCATCGCGCTCCCGCTGCTCGCGCTGTGGGTGCCGGCGGCCGTGCTGCTCGCCGCGCCACCGAATGCCCGCCGCCGTCTGCTCCTCCCCCTCGCGGCGGGCGTCGCGACGGCGGCGGCGCTCGCGTACGCGCTGGCCACCCGCACCGTGACGGCCGAGATCCGCGGGCACACCGTCGGGTACTCCCTGGGACTGCCGCAGGCGGAGCTGGTCGTCGTCGGCTACCTCCTCGCCACCATCGGCTCCCTGCTCCTGTCCGGCGACCGGGGCCTCGTCCTGTTCGGTGTCCTGGTCGCCGTCGGGGCCGCGGTGTGCGTCGTGCTGTGGCGGCAGGAGTACATCTCGACGTGGTGCGCGTTCGCCGCGGTGTGTTCGGTCGTCCTGGCGCTCTGGGCCGGGCGTTCTAGAAGGCGACGGGGTGGTCCGACCGCGCCTCCCCCTGCACGGCGGACGTGAGCTCGGCCCTCGGGGTGTCGGGGGCGGACGCGGGCACGGTCACGGCGGGTGCGGCGGCCACGGCTTCCTGTGCGGGCACGGCGACGGGGGCCGCGATTGCGGCGGCGATGGCAAGGACGGCGACGGCGCGCAGGGTCCACTTCAGCACGGTGAGGCTCCGATCTCGGCGAGTCATGAGATGTGATGCGCGTGATGGCATGCGCCTTGATCGTCGCCATCCATGCGGTGCCCGGGCATCGTCCGAAGGTCGCGGCCGTATCCGCCGCATGGGGGAGGCGGCCGCCACGAAGTGCCGCCCGTCCGTTCTCGGTTCGCTTCGCACGGAACCGGACTTCGGCTCCACTGTCGGCGACCGTGGAGCCGCCATAGACTCGAAAGGACCGGACCGGGGACCGGGGAACGGCCACCTCAGGAGGTCAGGAGGACGCGATGGTGCGGCACACCAGACTGCCCGGCGAATCGGCGGACTACCTCGATGCCCGCGAAGAGCTGCGCCTGGCCGAGATCGAGCTCATGCGCCGGCGCGAGCAGGTCGCGGCCCGGCGACGGGCGCTCCCGCAGGGGCCACCCGTCGACGACTACGTCTTCATCGAGGGCCCCGCCGACCTCGACGCCGGCGACACACCGGTCCGCGAGGTCGCTCTGAGCGAGCTGTTCACCGCCGCGGACCGCCCGCTGATCGTCTACCACTTCATGTACGGCAAGCTGCAGACCGACCCGTGCCCGATGTGCACCCTCTGGATCGACGGCTTCAACGGCATCGCCCACCACATCGCACGCAACGCCGACTTCGTCATCGCCGCGGCCGCCGACGTGCCCACCCTGCGGCAGCACGCCCGCAACCGCGGCTGGCACCGGCTACGGCTCCTGAGCTGCGGCGACAGCACGTTCAAGTACGACCTGGGCAGCGAGGACAAGGTCGGCGAACAGGACTCCACCGTCTCCGTCTTCACCCGCGACGGCGACGGCACGGTCCGCCACTTCTACTCCACCCACCCACGCATGGCCGACGACATCGACGAGCGCGGCATCGACCTCCTGGCCCCCCTCTGGCACCTCCTCGACCTGACCCCGCAGGGCCGCGGCGACTGGTACCCGAGCCTCGACTACTGACCCCCGACGGCCGGCGGTGTGCCGGTTCCCCTACCGCGGACCCGGCGGCCCCCCGCCCGCCAACCCCCGCAACCCCGCCCGCATGGCCGCCGCATGGTTGAGGTGGAAGAAGGGGCGCGCCAGCGGCATGCAGCGGCGCAGGGCGGGCTTGTGGACGGTGACTCGTTCGGTGAAGAGGGCCACGCTGGAGCGGAGTGCGCCGCCGTCTTGGTGGGGGCCGCTTTCGTGGAGCTCGCCGGGGCGCACTCTCCAGCGGACGGCGCCCGCGATGTCGCCGGTGAGCGCCGCCTCCAGGATGCCCGCGGCCGGGTCCTCCACGACCGGGGTCAGACGGAGCGTCAGCTCGTACGGCAGGAGGGATCTGATGACCACCTCGCACTCCCGCTCCGCGGTCTGCCGCACGGAGCGGAAGGCCGGCCACCAGGTGGGGTAGGACCCGATGTCGGCGAGCTTCGCGTAGAGGGTCTCGGGCGGGAGCGGTGCCCTCCAGCGGCCCGTGAAGTGGAGGTCGTGGCGGGTCATGTGGTGCCTTCTCCTGCAGGACGACGAGTACGAGGCGCACGAGCCGTACGGGGTGTAGGGGGCGTACGAGGTGTACGGGGCCGACGCGCCGCCCGCCGCGCCCGTGCCCCGAGGTGATCCCGCGTGCGTACGAAGAACGCCGCCGTCCCGAGGACCCACGCGGCCACGAACCAGGCGGGCCCCAGCAGCAGATGACCGTACGACGTGTCCGCGGACGTGAAGCCGGCGGTCACGGAGACCTGGGTGGGGCCGTAGCCGGGGAGGAGTTGGAGGCCGTCCTTGTCCGCCTCGGTGTTGCTCATGGGGTTCTGCAGCATCGTGTCCAGCAGGCTGGCCATGATGATGACGAAGAGCCCGGCCAGGTCGCTGCGCAGGAACGCGCCGAGCAGGATGCCGATGCCGCCGTAGCTCACGGCGGCAGTGAACAGGCCGAGGGCGAGGAGCCCCGGCCGGACCGGGTCCCAGTACCAGCACACCACGGCCGTCGCGTACGCCGCGATCAGCGCCGACGCGACCGTCATGGCCACGACCTTGCTCACCAGCAGACAGGTCCGGGGGTACCCGGCGAGCGCGAGCCTGCGGTCGAAGGCGAGGGCCTTGAACGTCGTCATGAACATCATGAACCCGACGATGAGCGTCACGGTGTTGATGGCTCCGGACACCATGGTGAGGTGATTGCCGTCGACGGTCACGGTGCGGCCGGTCGCGCGCAGCAGGAACCGCGCGGGCTCGGGCGAGACGAACCAGTGCTCCAGCGTCAGCCAGAGCGGGATGTAGCCGACGACCAGGACGAGGGCCAGGCGGTTGCGGGCGTGTTCCAGGAGCGCGAAGCCGGCGCCCGTGCGGAACACCTCCCAGGCCCGGGTCATCGCAGTGCCCCTTGGGCGGCGGCGGCCGGGTGCTCGTCCGCGTTCCAGGGCGTGGCCACGCCGTCCCGCAAGTGGTGGACGACATCAAGACGCCCGGCGTCCCAGGCCAGATGCGACACGACGAGCACGCAGCGGCCCCGGTCCCGCAGCCGCGCGGCGACGTCCCAGAACTGCAGGTACGTCTCCCAGTCGAAGCCCTGGTACGGCTCGTCGAGCAGCAGCACATCCGGGTCGTGCATGAGCGCCAGAGTCAGGTTCAGCTTCTGCCGGGTGCCTCCGCTGAGCACCTCCACCCGGGTGTGCCGGTACTCGGCGAAGTGCAGCTCGTCGAGCAGCTCGTCGGCGCGGTCGGTGCCGTCCAGGCGGTAGGCCGTACGGAACCAGCGCAGGTGCTGATCGACGGTCAGCGCGTCATTGAGCACCGTCGCCTGCGGGCAGTGCCCGAGCGTGCCGCGCAGCTCCACCTCGCCCGCGTCGGCGGCGAGCTGCCCGCCGAGGACGCGCAGCAGCGTGCTCTTGCCCGAGCCGTTCTCGCCCACGATGCCCACCAGCGCGCCCGGCTCGACGGTGAACGAGACGCCTCTCAGCACCTTGTGCGACCTGTAGGCCTTGTGTACGTCGAGCACACGCAGGGCGTACGGTCCGGGCGTCACTGCCTCTCTCCTTCTGGTGTGGGGCCTTCTGGTGTGGGGGACGCGCATGGCGGCCTCAACCTCTGCGCTGCGACAGGCAGTTGATGAGCACCTGCCACTGCCGCCGTACGTCCCCGGGGAGTCCCGCCGCGTCCAGAGCGGTCACGGCCGACGTCACATGGCGGGCCGCCACCGCCTCGGCGCGTTCCCGGCTGTGCGTGGTCTCCAGCAGGCCCATGACCTCGGGGACGCGGTCCTGCGGCAGCGGGGCGGGGCCGAGCAGGGCCGCGAGCCGCCGGCCGTCGGCCGTGCCCGAACCCGCGGCCAGCAGCAGCGGGAGGGTCTTCTTGCCGCGCACCAGATCCGCGCCGACCGGCTTCCCGGTGAGGGCTGCGTCGCCCCACAGGCCGAGCACGTCGTCGAGGATCTGGAACGCGACCCCGAGATCGCTGCCGGCGCCCCGCAGGGCCCGTACGACGGGCGGCGGTGCCTGCGCGAGCACGGCCCCGAGCGCCGCCGCGCAGCCGAACAGCGCCCCGGTCTTGCCGCGCGCCATGTGCACGTACCTGCGCACGGACACCTCGCGGGCGGACCGGTGTTCCAGGGCGAGGTCCTCCGCCTGCCCCGCCACCATCTGCTCCACGGCGTCGATGAGTTCCTCCGTGGCGGCACGGGCGCCGGGAGCCCGCGCGTGGAAGATCGTGGCGACGGCCTGGACGACGAGGGCGTCCCCGGCGAGTACGGCGGGTCCGGTGCCGAAGCGGGCCCAGGCGGCGGGCCTGCCGCGGCGCTCGGTGTCGCCGTCCATGATGTCGTCGTGGAGCAGGGACAGTTGGTGAACGAGTTCGACCGAGGCACCGGCGACGGCGGCGAACTCCTCCGGCGCACCGGCCGAGCGCGCCGAAAGGAACGCCAGCGCCGCCCGGACCCGTTTGCCCGCCCGTGCCACCGACGACCCGTCGCCGGTGTCGCCGTCGCCGTCCCATCCCAGGTGGTAGCGGCACACCGTGGCCACGGACGCGTGCAGCCGGTCCACGGCCTCGCGCAGGACGGGTTCGACCAGCGCCGTCCCCGACCGCAGAAGGCCGAGGAACTCCTCGTGGTCCGGCCCGAGTTCAAGAGTCCCGCCGTCCTCGCCCCCGAGACTGGGTGTGGGTGCCCCGGCATCCGACGCGGGCCCGCGAGCGCCCGGGAGGCCGATGCCGTGCGGCAGCGTTTCTGTCATCGATTCCCCGGCCCGCCCTGTCGTCGTCCTCGGTGGTCGCCTCAGCCCTCTCCGCCCGCATAACGACGCCGACGATCACGGGTTGTGCCCGTTCACGAGGGCGGGCTACGGCCTACGACACGGCGGGCGGGCTCGTGCTGGCCCGCGGGGCGACGGTGCTCGACGAGCGAAGTCCCCACCAGGATCGGTCACTTGTTCCCGTTTCCCGTGTCCCATCCACCCCGGTCGCCCGCCGCGCCCACAATGGCACTCGCCGGAGTCGGCTCACCCCCGAGGAGCGTCGTGCGCGAGCTTGTGTATCTGTCCGATCGGAAGCTGCGGCAGTTCATGCCCGAGCGGCGTCGGCGGCTGGTCCGGGGCGGCTGGCAGGTCACCACTCCGGTGGGCGGCGTGGGGCTCGAGCAGGAGGCGCCGGACGCCGAGCGGGAGCGGGGCGAGCGGCTGCGGCGGATCGTGCGGCACGTGTCCGGTACGGCGGGGTGGTTCGCGGAGCCGGGGCTGCGGGCGGGCAGCTGGGTGCAGTTCGAGGCACCCCTCAACTTCCGTGTGCTGCGCGATGTCGCGCCGGGGATGGTGCTGTTCGTCGATCCGCCCGGCGCCGTGGACGGGTACGGGAGCGGGGGAGCCGTGCGGTTACTGCTGCACGGTTCCGTGGGGCACTTGACGGGCGACCGGGAGCCGGTCGAGGTCGAGCCGCCCGCCCTTGCGGAGGAGGTGCCGCGCGGGGGCGCCGACTTCAACAGCGCCGGCGGCACCTGGGTCGAACTCGTCACCACGCACGCGTCCACCCTGCTCAGCTCCCTCACCGCCGAGCCCGGCGCCACGAGCGAGCGGGCCCGCGAGCCCGTCGGCCGGATGACCCTCGTCGAAGGCACCCGCCAGGTCCTCGCCGCCCTCGACCGGCAGTCGCCCGTCGAGACGGCCGCCTGGATGCAGGGTTACGCCCGCGTCACCGCCGCCCTGGAGGACGGCGACCCCGGCGGCGCGCGGTACGTCGTCGCCACTCCCTTGTACGTGGAGTACGCGGAGTACGCGGCCGAGTAGGGGAGTGCGCGGTCGAGCAGGCGTACGCGGCCGAGCGGCGCCGAGCCCCGCGCCCCTCAGATCAGCGGCGGCCGCCCCAGCCGCGTCATCCGCCACACCGTCGCCCACCGCATCGGCCTGCGTTCGCCCCCCGACGTACGGAAGCCCTCGACGAAGCCGCCCGCCCAGGCGCGCAGGCCGCCGAGCGACCGGGTGCGGGCCAGGGTGAGGAGGGTCCAGACGGTGAGGTAGAGGGGGATCAGGGGGAGCGGGAGGCGGCGGCGGGCCAGCCAGACGCGGTTGCGGGCCGTCATGCGGTGGTAGACGGCGTGCCGGGCGGGGGACGTCTTCGGGTGCTGGAGCAGCAGCGAGGGCTCGTACAGCACCTTCCAGCCCGCGTCGAGCGCGCGCCACGCGAGGTCCGTCTCCTCGTGCGTGAAGAAGAAGTCCGCGGGCCAGTCGCCGGTCTCCGCCAGCATCTCCATCGAGAAGGCGTGCGCGCCGCCGAGGAAGGACGTGACCAGGCCGCGGCGCATCGGGTCCTTGGCGCGCAGGCGCGGCACATGGCGGCGCTGCGTCTCGCCGTGCTCGTCCGCGATGCGGAAGCCGACGATGCCGAGCCGCGAGTCCTCCGTGAAGAGGCGCTGGACGGTGCGGAACACGTCGGCGTCGACCAGCAGGCCGTCGTCGTCCAGCTCGATGGCCACGTCCACGTCGCCGAACTCGCGCAGGCGGCGCAGGGCGACGTTGCGACCGCCGGGGCAGCCCAGGTTCTCGTCGAGCTCGATCGCCGTGACCTCGCCGGGATACGTGCGGAACTCCGGCAGCGGCGTGCCGTTGCCGACGACGACCAGGCGCGTCGGCGCGACGTCCTGCTTGGCCACGGCCGCCAGCAGGGCGTCGACGTCCTTCGGCCGGTTGCCCATGGTCACGATGGCCACACCCAGGCGCGGTTCGGACAAGGTGAGCCTCCAGGTCGGTCTCGGTCTCGGTCGGTCCCGCTCAGCCCCGCTCAGTCCCGCCCAGTTCCGCTCGGTCGCGGTCGGGATCGGTCGCCATGCGGCTTGCGGTCATATCTTCCGACCTTCGTGATGGTAGCCGTTCACTGCCGCGTTTCATTCGCGCCGCGGGTCGTTCATGCGCCGGGGAAGGGCGGGGTTCACCCGTTGCCCCCGCCCGTGGGGCATCCGCACCATGGCCGAATTTGGCTGTGACATGTCAAAAATCATGAGGATGTGTCTTGTTCTCCCAAGGGGCCTGTGCCTCAATGACCCCAACCCAAATCGCTGACTCACCGTCAGACATGGCGGGCCCGTCGGGCCGCAATCGGGCCACTGCGGGCGGCGGTCGGCGAGGCAGGCACCCCACACTCCCCCCATTGAAGGCAGGCCCCCATGAGGCATGGCAGATTCGCCCTCGGCTCGGCCCTCGGCGCCGGCGTGCTCGCCGTGAGCGCCCTCGTCCTCGCTCCGGCCGCGGGCGCGGTGGAGCCGCAGGAGGCGACCATCGACTTCGACTGCGGTTCGTTCGGCTCGGGCAAGGCGACGCTCAAGGCCACGCAGGACGGCACCGCGGCCACCATCGACATCTCGACGTCGGCGATCACCGCGCCGATCGACGTCGGCGCGGGCGCGGCGAGCTCCGAACTCACGCTCACCAAGAACGGCTCCGGCACCGCGACGTTCAGCGGCAACTCCAACCCGGCGATACCCGCCGGCAGCCCCGTCTCCACCGGCCCGCTGAAGGGCACCGTCGCCGCGGGCGACAGCCTGGAGGCCAAGTCCCTGAAGGTCGTCGTCTTCGGCATCACGGCGACCTGCAACGCGACATCGGCGCAGTCGCCGGGGCCGTTCAAGTTCTGAGCTCGTTCGTACGCAGGCGGGGGCGCCGCCGTCCGGACGGTGGACGGCGGCGTCCTTCCGCGTACGGCGCCGCGGGGCTCAGCCCTTGAAGCGCTCCGAAAGCTCCTCGTCGTCGGCGACGAACCAGGTCTGGCGGCCGCGGTTGCACTCCCGGACGAAGTCCCGCAGCGCCGAACTCCCCTCCGTGTGCCGGGAGATGTCACCCAGGACCACGAGCCCCATGCGGTACTGCACGAACTTCTGCACGATGTCGCCCGCGACGCGGGTGCGCAGCCGGAAGAACGCCTCGTCGAACCGGCCCGCGGGGACCACGACCCACTCGGCGCCCTGGTAGGAGGCGTTCCCGATGAGGTCCAGGACATCGCGCTCGGCGGCGATGGCTTCGCCGTCGGGCGGACACAGCAGGACGGGTACGTCGTGGATCTTCCGCAGGGTGGTCATGGTCGTCGAGGGTAGTTCGGCGCGCGGACCCGGTCGACGCGGTTTCCTCGGCCCTCTCTTTGCTCAGCCCTCGGACACCGGCACCAGAGTCAGATACGCGCTGCCCAGCACCCGGCGGTAGCCGCGCAGGAAGGCGGCGCGGTGCCGGTCGGCGCGCTCGCGCAGCGCGACGGCCGCCGGATGGCCGGGGCGGGCGGCCAGCCACTCCTCGGTGTCGGCCAGATACCCGGACTCGAACTCCTCCCACTCCTCCTCGCCCGCCGTCTCCACCCACAGCGGGCGGAACCCGGCCGCGACCGCCGCGTCCACGAGGTCCGCCAGGTACAGGTGCTCGCCAGTGTCGGCGTCCGGCCACATGGCGGTCAGCTCGGCGGGCGTGGGCGTGCGCTGCCAGAAGCCCTCGCCGAGCACGACGCGCCCGCCCGGGGCGACCAGGCGGCGCAGGGCGCGCAGCGCCCCGGCGGTGTGCGGGGGTCCGGCGCCGGCCGGGCACAGGGCCTGGGCGGAGCCGAGGCACAGGACGACGTCGGCGGGGCCGCGGGCAGTGTCCGTCGCCGACTCCGCGACGAACTCGGCGCGCCCGCCGAGACCGCGTGCGTCGGCGTTCGCGCGGCCCCGCGCCAGGTCATCGGCATTGAGGTCGACGCCCACGCCGGTCGCCGCCGGGGCCGCCTCCAGGAGGCGGAGCATCAACTCGCCCCAGCCGCACCCGAGATCGAGCACCGTGCCGCCGCCCGGGACGCGGTGCAGAGCCTCGGCGGCCCGCCCCACGATGCGGGCGGCACGGGCCTCGGACAGCGGCCCGTGGAAGGTGAGACGGGCCAGCCGCGGCGGGGGAGCGTCGGCCGCGGTGAGGTCGGTGCTGCTGGTGGTGGTCATGGCGGGGGACGCTAGCCCGTCAACTGCGCGGACGCTCCTGGATTTCGGTCGGACATGGCCGTACCGCGATTTCGGTCGGACGTGGCCGTACCGCGGTTGCGCTCGGACGCGGCCGTACCGCAGACGACGGTCACGACGGCACCGACCGTTCCTCGACCGCGCGCAGGCGGCTCGCGAGTGCCTGTTCCGGGGCGGGGGTGAGGGTGCGGAGGGCGACCAGGGCCGTGATGGCGACGTCGCAGAGCTCCGACTGGACGTCGTCCCAGGTGTGGGTGGTGCCCTTGCGGGGGTTCTGGCCGGTGGCGCCGATGACGGCCTGGGCGACCTCGCCGGTCTCCTCCGACAGCTTCAGCATGCGCAGCAGGAGGGTCTCGCGGGGCGAGTGCCGGCTGTGGGACTCCAGCCAGCCGTGCAGACGGTCGACGGCTCCCCAGAGGTCCGTGGGGTCGGGCGCGGGGACATCGGCGGGGGTGTGCGCTGCCGCGTCGGTCGCGCGCGGCACGGGGATCGGGTCGGCCATGGGGTGCAGCCTGCCACGGGCGGGCGGCGCCTCACTCCTCGGGCGGTACGTCCTGCTGCGCGGCCCGTGCCGCCTGTACGTTGCGGTGGCGCGCCCGCACCATCGCCGCCGTGCCGATCGCCGTCGCGAGCAGCGCGGCCGGGGCCATCCAGGGGCGGTTCAGGACGTCGCCGAGCGCGTGGTCGGCGGAGATCCTGCCCGGGCCGGTGACGGCGAGAGCCGCCGAGACCAGGCCTAGGACGGCCGGGTACTCGTATCCGCCGCTCTGGTTGAAGAAGCCGTTCGGCGCGTGCACGGGCGCCGCGCCCGCCATCGCGCCGGCCGCCGCGGACCCCGCCGCCGGGGTGGCGAGGCCGAGCGCGAGCAGCGCCCCGCCGCCCGCCTCCGCGAGCCCCGCGACGACGGCGTTCACCTTGCCGGGCGCGTATCCGACGGACTCGAAGAACGCGCCGGTGCCCTCGACCCCGCCGCCCCCGAACCAGCCGAAGAGCTTCTGCGTCCCGTGGGCGGCGAGCACCCCGCCCGTGCCGACGCGGAGCAGCAGCAGGCCGACGTCGCGCCGGTCGAAACAGGAACAGGCACAGGAACGGGTCACGGCAGCTCCCAGCAGGAGTCGGGGTCGTCTCCCTCCCACCGTCCACCGCGGCGACGCCGGGCACGCGGTGCGGTCGGCCGTACGGGTGAGGGGTCGCACGGGGGTTCCCGGGTGGCGGGGCGGCGGGCCCGGTGCGAGCGTGGGCCCATGACCATTCAGACAAACCGGCTCAGCGACCCCACGGTCCGGGCCTTCGTCAGCGCGGTGAACTCCCACGACCAGGCCGCCTTCCAGGCCCTGCTCACACCCGACGCGACCATGTCCGACGACGGCTCCGACCGGGACCTCCACGAGTGGGCCGACCGCGAGATCTTCTCCTCCAACGGCCACATGGACGTCGAGTCGGAGTCGGACGGCGGGCGCGGGCTCGTGGTCAGCTACCGCAACGACACCTGGGGCGAGATGCGTACGAAGTGGCAGTTCACGGTGGCGGACGGGAAGGTGTCCCGGTTCGAGACGGGCCAGGCCTGACGTTCGAGACCGGTCAGGCCTGACCCGCCGTCCTTCCGGGCGGACCCGTCGGACACGCCCTAGTCGGGGATGCGCACCGCCGCCCCCGAAACCCGCACCCGCGCGTCCCCCTCCCGCAGCGTCACCGTGAGCTCCCCGGGGCGCCCCATGTCCACGCCCTGGTGGAGCGTCAGCTCCGCCGCGGCCGGGACCAGGCCGAGCTCCCGTGCGTACGCGCCGAACGCCGCCGCGGCCGCGCCCGTCGCCGGGTCCTCGACGACGCCGCCGACAGGGAACGGGTCGCGGGCGTGGAAGACCGTGTCCGACTCCCGCCACACCAACTGCACGGTCGTCAGGTCGAGCCGGAGCATGAGCGCCTTCAGACGGTCGAAGTCGTACGCGAGGTCGGCGAGGCGGGCGCGGGTGGCCGCCGCGAGGACCAGGTGCCGGGCGCCCGCGAAGGCGATCCGGGGCGGCAGGCCCGGGTCGAGCTCGGCCGCCCGCCAGCCGAGCGCGGCGAGCGCCTCCTCGACGTCGGCCGCCGCGGCCTCCTCGACGTGCGGCGCCACGCTCGTCAGCGTCGCGCGCAGCTCCCCGCCGGACTCGGCGACACTCACCGGCACGGTCCCGGCGCGGGTGGCGAACACGAAGTCGCCGGGACCGTCGCGCTCCGCGAGGGCGACCGCCGTGGCGACCGTGGCGTGCCCGCAGAAGGGGACCTCGGCCTGCGGGCTGAAGTACCGCACGGTGAAGGCGCGGCCCTCGGCGCCGAGGGAGGCCGGGCCCGGGGTCAGGAACGCCGACTCGCTGTAGCCGACCTTCTCGGCGACGGCGAGCATGTCCGCGTCGCCGAGGCCGGTGGCGTCCAGGACGACGCCGGCCGGGTTGCCGCCGGCCGGGTCGGTGGCGAAGGCGGTGTATCGCAGTACGTCGGGGTGGTCCGCGGTGCGGTCGCTGTGGCTCATGCCGCACGACAACCGCCGCGCGACCGGGTCCATTCCCGGCCACGCGGCGGCCGTCATTCGTGTGGTGTTGCGTACCCGCTTGTCCTCAGTGGCAGTTCTTGTACCCGTTGTCCCGGGTCGTCCACGAGCACGAGTCGAGCTGCGAGCCGTTCGGCTTGATGAGCCGGGCCTTGTCGCTGGTGTTGTTCCACACGTGCCAGGTGCGGCCCCAGTACCGCACGCCCGAGGCGTTGGTGCCCTTGCCGGTGCGGACCTTCACCGTCTTGCCGGCGCCGATCTTGTAGCTGCCGAAGGTGTACGTGTAGCCGGTGTTGTCCTTGAGCTTGTAGCCCTTGAGCTGGATGGCGCCGCGGGTGTTGTTGTGGATGTTCACCCACTCCCCGTTCACCGAGGTGCGGGAGCTGGTGTCCCGGCCGGGGCTGTCGAACTGGATGTAGCCGAGGTGCAGACCGCCCTGGTGACGCGCCGCGGCCGCCGGGGTGGCGACGAGCAGCGGGGCCGTGACGGCGGTGGCGGCGAGGACGGCCGTGGCCATCGAACGTATGCGCAAGTTGTGCTCCGAGTGTGAAGTTCCTGTGGAGGGCAGTGAGCTTAGTCCGGCGCTGTACGACTCCGGAGCGCACTCCGGGCATATGACTGGAACTCGGCCCTCGCGGCCGTACTGCAATCGGCCCCACCGGGCCTACGCACACCCTCCGCTGACCCGCTGTCAGCCGCGCCCGACGTACGGCATCGCCGTGGCCAGCACCGTCGCGAACTGCACATTGGCCTCCAGCGGCAGCTCCGCCATGTGCCGCACGGTGCGGGCCACGTCGGCCACGTCCATGACCGGCTCGACCGCCAGCTCCCCGTTCGCCTGGAGGATCCCGGAGCGCATGCGCTCGGTCATGTCGGTGGCGGCGTTGCCGATGTCGATCTGCCCGACGGCGATGCGGTACGGGCGGCCGTCCAGGGACAGTGACTTGGTCAGGCCCGTCAGGGCGTGCTTCGTGGCTGTGTACGCGACCGAGAGCGGGCGCGGGGCGTGCGCCGAGACGGAACCGTTGTTGATGATGCGGCCGCCCTGCGGGTCCTGCTCCTTCATCAACCGGAAGGCCGCCTGGGCGCACAGGAATGCGCCGTTGAGGTTCGTGTCGACGACGCGGCGCCAGGCGTCGTAGGGCAGCTCCTCGACGGGCACGCCGCCGGGGCCGAACGTACCGGCGTTGTTGAAGAGCAGGTCGAGACGGCCGAAGCGGTCACGCACGGCGGTGAAGAGGGCGGCCACGTCGTCGGGGAGCGCGACGTCGGTGCGGAGGTAGAGGGTGCGGGCGGCCGGGCCCGGGTCCAGGTCCGGGTCCGGGCTCTCCAGGGGTGACGCCTCGTCGGATCGCGGCGCCGCGGCCAGCGCCGCGGTCTCGCGCAGCGTCTCCTCGCGCCGCCCCGCGAGCGCCACCGACCAGCCCGCGCGGAGCAGTTCGAGGGCGACGGCGCGGCCGATTCCGGAGCCCGCTCCGGTCACCACGGCGGTCTTCGGGGGTGCCGTTCGCTCAGCGTTCATGGCCCCGCAGCGTACGGGAGGGTCCGCCACACGGACCTCATCTGCCCGCCATTCGGCTGTTGTGTACGTGACAGGCGGGTGTCGTCCCCGGCCAGTCCAATGCCCCTTGCAACCATCTTCAGGGGAGGGGCACATGACACCCGCAGCTCAGCACTCACCCGAACTCCGCGCCGCCGCACGCCACTTGGGCCGCCGCCGGTTCCTCACCGGCACCGGCGCGGCCGCCGCCCTGGCCTTCGCCACCAACCTGCCCACCGCCGGCGTCGCGGGCGCGGCCGAGATGGACGCCGCCCGCGTGCCCGCCGACCCCTTCACCCTCGGCGTGGCCTCCGGCGACCCGCAGCCGAGCTCCGTGCTGCTGTGGACCCGGCTCGCGCCCCGGCCCTTCGAGCAGGGCGGCGGGCTGCCCGCCGCGCGCGTCACCGTCCAGTGGGAGCTGGCCCGCGACCCGCGCTTCCGGCGCGTCGTCAGACGAGGCACGGTCACCGCGCACCCGGAGTTCAACCACTCCGTGCACGTCCAGGCCGACCACCTCGACGCCGACCGCACGTACTACTTCCGCTTCCGCACCGGCAAGTGGCTCAGCGAGACGGGCCGCACCCGCACCGCGCCGCCCGCCTCCAGCCGCGCCGCGCTCACCCTGGCCGCGGTGTCCTGCCAGGCGTACCACGACGGCTACTTCACCGCGTACAAACACCTGGCCGAGGACGATGTCGACGTGGTCTTCCACCTCGGCGACTACCTCTACGAGTACGCCGTGAACTCCGCCGGCGGCGCCCGCAAGTACACCGACCGCGTGCTGCCCGACATCTTCAACCGCGAGACGCAGACCCTCGACGACTACCGGCGCCGGTACGCGCTCTACAAGTCCGACCCCGATCTGCGCGCCGCGCACGCCGCGCACCCCTTCGTCGTCACCTGGGACGACCACGAGGCCGAGAACAACTACGCCGACGACCTCGACGAGAACGGCAACCCGCCCGAGGAGTTCCTGCTGCGCCGGGCCTCCGCCTACCGCGCGTACTGGGAGAACCAGCCGCTGCGCCGCCCGCAGCGGCCCGCCGGGCCCGACATGCAGCTCTACCGCCGGCTGAACTGGGGCCGGCTCGCCCAGTTCGACATCCTCGACACCCGGCAGTACCGGTCCGACCAGGCGTACGGGGACGTGGCGCACGTGCCGGGACCCGAGTCGCGCGACCCCCGCCGCACCATCACCGGTGCCACCCAGGAGCGCTGGCTCATCGACGGCTGGCGCCGCTCACGCGCCCTGTGGAACGTCGTCCCGCAGCAGGTCACCTTCTCCCAGCGCAGGCTCGACCTGAACGCCGCCGCCAAGCTCAGCATGGACGCGTGGGACGGGTACTCCGCCTCGCGCGACCGCGTGCTCGCCGGGGCGCGGTCCGCCGGGGTCGACAACCTCATGGTCCTCACCGGTGACGTCCACGTCGGGTACGCCTTCGACATCAAGGCCGACTTCGACGAGCCGTCGTCCAAGGTGGTCGGGACCGAGATCGTCGCCACGTCCATCTCCAGCGGGAAGGACGGCGCGGAGCGGCCCGCCAACTGGGAGACCTACATGAAGGCCAACCCCCACCTGAAGTTCTACAACGGCCGGCGCGGCTACGTCACCGTCTCCCTCGGCCGCTCCGAGGCCCGCGCCGACTTCAAGACGCTCTCGGCCGTCACCACCCCCGGAGCCCCGCTCACGACGGCGGCGTCGTTCGTTACGGAGGCGGGGGATCCGGGGTTGCGTCCGGCGTAGGGCCCTGCGGGGCTTTCCCCAGTCCCGCCCCTTCCCGTAACCAGGGGGCTCCGCCCCCTGGACCCCCGTATCGGCGCTTCGCGCCTCGTCCTCAAACGCCGGACGGGCTAGAACCCTGCCGCACCGGCGAAGTATTCAGCCCCTCCGGCGTTTGAGGAGCGGGGGTCCGGGGGCAGAGCCCCCGGTTTCGGGAAGGGGCGGGCCTGGGGCGCACCCCGCGAGGGCACAACCACCCCCCGCGCCCTGAGACGATAGGGGCCACGAGCAACTACCGGGAGGGGCGCGATGGCGGAGGCCAGACAGGCCGAGGGGCGGATACCTGAGGCGGCGGGGCCCACCGGACCAACGGACCCCGTCGCCCGCCGCGTGGCGACCGGCACCCTCGTCACCCTCATCCTGGGCGGCCTCACCGCCATGCCCCCACTGTCCATGGACATGTACCTCCCGGCCCTGCCGGAGGTCACGGACGCCCTGCACGCCCCGGCAGCCACCATCCAGCTCACCCTCACCGCCTGCCTCATGGGCATGGCCCTCGGCCAACTCGTCGTCGGCCCGATGAGCGACAAGTGGGGCAGGCGCCGCCCGCTCCTCGTCGGCCTGCTCGTCTACATCCTCGCGACAGCGATCTGCGCGCTGGCCCCCACCGCGGAACTCCTCATCGCCTTCCGCCTGCTCCAGGGCCTCGCGGGCGCGGCGGCGATCGTGATCGCGCGGGCGGTCGTCCGTGATCTGTACGACGGCGTGGAGATGGCCAAGTTCTTCTCGACGCTGATGCTGATCTCCGGGGTGGCCCCGATCGTCGCGCCGCTGATCGGCGGCCAGGTCCTGCGCCTGACGGACTGGCGGGGCATCTTCGTCGTCCTCACGGTCATAGGCGTCGCGCTGACCCTGCTGGTGTGGCGCCGCCTGCCGGAGACGCTGGCGCCCGCGGACCGGCACGACGGCGGCACCGTCCAGGCGCTGCGTACGATGCGTGGCCTGCTCGCGGACCGGGTGTTCACGGGCTACATGGTCGCGGGCGGCTTCGCCTTCGCCGCGCTGTTCGCGTACATCTCGGCCTCGCCGTTCGTCATCCAGGAGATCTACGGGGCGTCGCCGCAGACGTTCAGCCTGCTCTTCGGCGTGAACTCGGTCGGCCTGATCGTCGTCGGCCAGATCAACGGCAAACTCCTCGTCGGCCGGGTCAGCCTCGACAAGGCGCTCGGCTTCGGGCTCGCCGTCATCACGCTCGCCGCGACCGCGCTGCTGTTGATGACGAGCGGGGTCTTCGGGGACGACATCGGTCTCGCGCCGATCGCCGTCGGCCTGTTCGTGCTGATGTCGGCGATGGGCCTCGCCATGCCCAACACCAACGCCCTCGCCCTGATGCGCACCCGGCACGCCGCGGGCTCCGCCTCCGCGCTGCTCGGTACGTCCTCCTTCCTCATCGGCGCGATCGCCTCGCCGCTGGTCGGCATCGCGGGTGAGCGGACGGCCGTGCCGATGGCCGTCGTCCAGCTGGTGTGCGCGCTGGCGGCCGTCGGCTGCTTCGTGGGACTGTGCCGCCCGTGGCAGCAGAACCAGGACGCCCGGCTGCCGGAGCCCCCGGCCGCGGCGGCCCCCTTGCCCGACGCGGGCACCACGCCCCTGCCCGAGCAGCGGAAGACGGACCGCTGACCGCGCCCCGGGTACTGCGCCCGGGCCCCGCGGACCGCGCCGGACTCGACGCCGACGGGCTGCGCCGTCTCGTACGCGACGTACGCGCGGCGACCCGCGGCCCCCGCCCCTGGTGCGCGGGCGCCGTCGTCCTCGCGGGCCGGGGTCCCGTGATCGCGGTGGAGGAGGCGGCGGGCTGGGCGGTGCGGTACGCGGCGGCGGCCGGGGACGCCGGGCGTGCCGGGGAGACCGATGCGGCCGCCGTGGGCGCCCTGGGCGTCGAGCTGCCGCCGGAGCAGCGCGTCCCGATGACCACCGCCACGCCCTTCGATCTGGCCTCCCTCACCAAGCTGTTCACGACCGTCGCGGTCGTGCAGCAGGTGGAGCGCGGCGCCCTCGACCTCGACCGGCCGGTCGCCCGGTACGCCCCCGAGTGCACGGCCGCCGCGCGGCACGGCCTCACGGTGCGCCGGCTGCTCACGCACACCTCGGGGCTGCGGCCCGAGCTGCCGCTGTACGAGCTGCCGGACGTGCCGGCGCGGCTGCGGGCGCTGCGTACCGAGGCGCCGTCCGGCGAGATCGGCGCGTACGTCTACTCGGACCTGAACATGCTGCTGCTCCAGCAGGTCCTGGAGCGGGTCACCGGCCGCCGCCTGGACCGGCTGATCCGCGACGGCATCACCCGGCCCCTCGGCATGACCGCCACCGGCTTCGGGCCGTGCCCGGACGCGGCCGCCACGGAGGACCAGCGCAGGCCGTGGGCGAAGGCGGACCGCGGCATGCTGCGCGGCGAGGTGCACGACGAGAACGCCTGGGCGCTCGGCGGAGTGGCGGGCCACGCCGGGCTCTTCTCCACCGCCCGTGACCTGGCCGTCCTGTGCCGGACCCTGCTGTGCGGCGGCACCTACGGCACGGCCCGGATCCTCGGGCCCCGGCACGTCGACCTGATGCTCGCCCCGCCCGGCCTCGGCTTCGCCGTGGACCAGCCGTGGTTCATGGGGGAGCTCGCGGGCGGCGGCGCGGCCGGGCACACCGGCTTCACCGGCACGTCCCTCGTCCTCGACCCGGCCACGGACACCTTCCTGATCCTCCTCGCCAACACCGTCCACCCGCGTCGGCGGCCCCCCGACAACGGGCCTCGGGTCCGTGCGGCCACGGCGCTGGCGCGTGCGGTGGCGGCGGCCCCCACTCCGCCGGGCCACTAAACTCACGGGGTGCGCGACCAAGCTTCCCCCGCAGGGGCCCACCCGGCAGCCCCCGCCGAGACCCTCCGTACCGCCCTCGCGGGCCTCCTGGAAGACCTGCCGCCCAAGGCGGCGGCCCAGGCCGTGGACCGGCTGATCGCGAACTACCGGGGCACCACCCCCACCGGCGCCCCCGTCCTGCGCGACCGCGCCGACGTCACCGCCTACGCCGCGTACCGCATGCCCGCCACCTTCGAGGCCGCCCGGTCCGCCCTCGACGCCCTCGCCGCGGCTGCCCCCGCCGACTGGCGTCCGGCGGGGCACACCGACATCGGCGGCGGTACCGGCGCCGCGACCTGGGCCGTCAACGCCACCTGGCCCGGCGCGCGCCCCGTCACCGTCCTCGACTGGGCCGAGCCCGCCCTCGCCCTCGGCCGTGAAATCGCCGCCGCCAACCCGGAGTTGGCCTCCGTCCAGTGGCAGCGCGCCCGCATCACCGCCGCCCTCGACCTGGATCCGGTGGCCCTCGTCACCGTCTCCTACGTCCTCGGCGAGCTGACCGGCGCCGACCGTGCGGCCGTCGTCGACGCCGCCGCCCGGGCCGCCACCGGCGCCGTCGTCGTCATCGAGCCCGGTACCCCCGACGGTTACGCCCGCGTCATCGAGGCCCGCGACCGTCTCGTCGCCGCCGGCTTCCGCGTCGCCGCGCCCTGCCCGCACAGCGCCGCCTGCCCCATCGTGCCCGGCGAGGACTGGTGCCACTTCTCCGTCCGCGTCGCCCGCTCCTCCCTGCACCGCCAGGTCAAGGGCGGCTCGTTGGCGTACGAGGACGAGAAGTTCTCCTACGTCGCGGCGGTCCGGCCCGACGGGGGTCCCGCCGTCGGGCCCGTCCCTCGCCGCGTTGTCCGCAAGCCCCAGATCCGCAAGGGCCAAGTTCTCCTTGACCTGTGTGACGCGGATGGCGCACTGCGCCGGGAAACGGTGACAAAGCGACATGGTGCGCTGTATCGCGAGGCGCGGGGCACGGGGTGGGGCGACGGGTGGCCGCCGGCGGGGTCGTAGCCCTCGCGGGGGCGCCCCAGGCCCGCCCCTTCCCGAAACCGGGGGCTCTGCCCCCGGACCCCCGCTCCTCAAACGCCGGAGGGGCTGGAACTCAGCCGCACATTCTCAGCCCGTCCGGCGTTTGAGGACGAGCCGCGAAGCGGCGATAAGCAGGGGTCCAGGGGGCGGAGCCCCCTGGTTACGGGAAGGGGCGGGCCTGGGGCGCCCCCCCCCGCGAGGGCACAACCACCCCCTCTTAGAACCCTCTTAACCCCACCCACTATCCACAACCCCATGCCCGTCAAGCGCACCTTCACCCTGGCCCTGGCCGTCTCCCTGACCGCCGCGGGAGCCACCCCGGCAGCCGCCACCGCCCCACCCCGCCACCCCCACGTCACGCTGGCCGTAGACGGCGGCACCGCCCTCATAGACCCCGCCACTCTCGCGGTCACCGCCCGCACAAGCAGCGGCCGCACCCAGCACCTCTCCGCCCCCGCGGCCACCGCCCTCGGCCGCCCGGGGCGAGTCCACCGTGCCAACAACGGCCGGGCGCACTGGAGTTACCCCACCCGGGGCCTGGAGGCCGACGCCCGGGTCGATCACGGGCGCCTGTCGCTCACCCTCACGGCCCACCGGGACACCAAGCTCCGCTGGCCGGTCACGGGTGCGGACGCCGCCCGTAGCTCCTCCGGGAGTCTTCAACTTCCCCGCGGCGAAGGCCTGGACATCCCCACCGCGGACCCCTTCTGGACCACCGGCAAGGAGAAACTCCCGGGCACCACCCTCGACATGGGCGCCGACCTGACCCTGCCCCTCTGGGGCTACTCCTCCGGCCGACGCCAGGGCGGCGTCAGCTACCTCATACCCACCGACATCGGCACATCCCTGGCGTTCGACGCGACCCGCGGCGGCCGCCTCCGCACCACCGCCGCCCACACCTTCGACGCCGGCGACGGCACCCGCACGTACACCGTCACCTTCGCCCTGACCGACGGCAGCCCCGTCGCCCCGGCTGCCGACTACCGCGCGTACCTCGCCGAACGCGGCCGTCTCGGCAGTCTGAAGGCGAAGATCCGCCGCAATCCGGCTACCGAGCGGCTCCTCGGCGCCTTCCATGCGTACGTGTGGGGCGAGGCCCGTACCGCCGCGGGCATCCGGCGGCTGCGCGCGCTCGGCGTGGACCGGATGTGGCTCGGGTACGACGCCGGGGCCGATCCCATGGGGAAGAAGGCCGTCGCCGCCGCCAAGAAGGCGGGGTACCTCGTGGGCCCGTACGACACCTTCGCCAACGGGCAGGACCCGAAGTCCGCCGACAGCCCCACCTCCGTCTGGCCCGGCACGGTCTACCCGGACTTCTGCGTGCGCGACGCCGACGGCAAGCCGCACACCGGATTCGGCGGCCGGGGCTGCTACTTGAGCTCGGCCGTCTTCGAACGCGCCGAGCCCACCCGGCACTTGCTCGCCGACCGCACCCGGGCCATGGTCCGCAACGGCGCCGACAGCTACTTCCTCGACGTCGACGCCACCGGCGAACTGTTCCGCGACCACTCCGCCGCGCATCCGATGACCAAGGCGGGCGACCGCGCGCACCGCCTCGCCCGGATGCGGCGGATCGCGGACTCCGGACTCGTCCTCGGTTCCGAGTCCGCCCAGGCCTGGGCCAACAAGGCAGTCGCCTTCGACCACGGCAGCGCCACCCCGGTCGCCGACGGCATGTGGGCGCTGCAGAAGGACCGCGAGAAGTGGGGCGGTTACTACCCGGAGAACGCCCCGGGCATCTTCTTCAAGCCGGTGCGGCTCCCGGCCTCTCTTTCCAAGGCCATGTACGACCCGCGCTACCGCGTCCCGTTGTACGGGACAGCCCTGCACGGCTCCACCGTGAGCGCCGAGCGCTGGGAGCTTTCGTACGAGAAGCTGCCCGCCGAGAAGACCCGCCGTGCGCTGCTCGCCATGCTCTACAACCGGCCGCTCAACTACGTCCTCGACGGCCCGGCGTTGAAGCGGCACGGCTCCGAACTCGCCGCGCTTCAGCGGTACTTCGCGCCGCTGCACCGGGCGGCCGGCACCGAGCGGCTCACGTCCTTCCGGTTCCTGACCGCTGACCGGCGGGTCCAGCGCACCGTCTTCGGCGACGGCATCCTCACCGTCACCGCCAACTTCGGCAAGAAGACCCACGCCGGCCTGCCCGGCGGCTGCGTGGACGCCCGGCTGCGCACCGACACCCACGCGCGCCGCCTGTGCCCGGCCGACCTGGGCTGACGTATATGTAGAAAAAAGGGGTGCGGGTGGTCGTCGGCCACCCGCACCTACCGGTACGTCGCGCGCCGTGCGCTACTTGCCGCGCAGCTCCTGCGTGCAGCACTTCACGCTGCCGCCGCCCTTGAGCAGCTCGCCCAGGTCCATCCCGATCGGTTCGTAGCCGCGCTCGCGCAGCGGCTCGAAGAGGCCGACCGCGGCCTGCGGGAGCAGCACGTGCAGGCCGTCGGAGACCGCGTTCAGGCCGAGCGCGACGGCGTCCGGCTCCTCGGCGATCAGCGCGTCCGGGAACAGGCGGCGCAGCACCGCCTGGCTGCCGGGCGAGAACGCGGCGGGGTAGTACATGACGTCGTCGGCCCGGTCGTCGAGGACCGCGAGCGCCGTGTCCAGGTGGTAGTAGCGCGGGTCGACGAGGTCGAGGCCGATCACCGGGCGGCCGAAGACCTCCTGGGCCTCGCCGTGCGAGAGCGGGCTGGCGCGGAAGCCGCGGCCCGCGAGGACGTAGGAGGAGGTGACGGCGAAGTCGCCCTCGCCCTCGTTGATGTGGGTCGGCTCATGGACCTCGGTGAAGCCGTTGGCGCGGAACCACTCCAGGTGCGCCGCGGCCTCCGCCTGGCGCTCGGGGTACGCGAAGCTCGCGCCGAGGACCCGGCCGTCGACGACGGTCGCGCCGTTGGCCGCGAAGACCATGTCCGGCAGGTCCGGACGCGGCTTCAGCTCCTCGACCGTGTGGCCGAGCGAGCGGTACCGGTCCCGCAGGTCTTCCCACTGGGCGACGGCGAGCGGGACGTCGACGGGTTTGGCGGGGTCCATCCACGGGTTGATGGAGTACGTGACCTTGAAGTGTGCCGGTGGGCACATCAGGTAGCGCCGGGGTGTGGCGCGCCGGGCGACTCGATGCAACGAAGGCTCCTCACGGACCGCAGGGGCTGTTGCTGCCCATGGTGCGGTCTGAGGAGCCTTCGCGCAGTGATCTGAGCGGTACGTGCTGACTTTCGAGCTGACTTGCGGGGCGGTATTTCCTCATGAACCGGATGTTCCGGGGTCACGAGCCGTCGTTCCGCGACCCGTTCTCTCCGGTGTTCCGGTCCTCGCCGGTGTCATCTCCGGTGTCCTCTCCGGTGTTCGGAGACCGTCCCTCCTGAAGTTTGCGGAGCAGTTCGCGCTTCTGCTCCTGCGGGCTGAGCCCGCCGCCGACACGGCCCCCGTCGCGGCCGCCGCGCAGCGCCTTGCGGGAGAGCTTGCTGCGCGTACCGCCGACGCCGAGCATTCCGGATCCGCCTCGTGACATGTCGTACCTCCGTGATCGATACCTGTGACCCCTGCTGGGCGAGACGTATCGTCTCGCTTCGCTCTCGACTGTAAGCGAGACGGATCGTCTTGTCGAGTGATTTACGAGTGGTCGGGAGGGTGGTCGGGGGGTGGCCGGGGGAGTGTTCGGAGATTGGTCCGGAGATTGGTGAGACGCGGCGTCTCGTGGCGCTGCTACATTCGATGTCATGGCCCAGAAAACCGCCCCTGACTCCACGCGCCGCAGCGAGCGCTCGCGCCGCGCGATCTACGACGCCGCTCTCGCTCTGGTCGGCGAGGTCGGCTACCCGAAGATGACCATCGAGGCGATCGCCGCCCGCGCCGGCGTCGGCAAGCAGACGATCTACCGCTGGTGGCCCTCCAAGAGCGCCGTCCTGCTCGACGCCTTCTTCGACCTCTCCGAGCAGGCCAACGCCGAGCTCAGCGAGAAGGCGGGGCTCGACGAGGTCGCGACCGCCATCCCGGACACCGGCGACCTGGAAGCCGACCTCAAGTACGTCCTGCGCGCCACCGTCGACGAGATGACCGACCCCAAGTTCGACGCCCCGGCCCGCGCCCTGGCCGCCGAGGGCGTCGTCAACGAGCAGCTCGGCGCCGAATTCCTCGAGAAGCTGCTCGAGCCGCAGCTCCAGCTCTACGTCGACCGGCTGCGCGCCGGGCAGGAGCGGGGCGAGGTGGCCCCCGGCATCGACCCGCGCATCGCCCTCGAACTGTGGACGGGACCGCTCGCCCAGCGCTGGATGCAGCGCACCGGCCCGCTCACCCACGCGTACGCCGACAAGCTCGTCGAGTACGCCCTGTACGGCATCGCGCCCCGCTGACCCCACCGCGTCATGCGGCTCTGGGCGTACGTGCGAGGCGTCCCGGCGCGTCCGTGATCACGCCGTCGCAGCCCAGCCGCAGCACCCGGTCGCGCTGGCGCGGCGTGGTCACGGTGTGCGCCCACACCCGCGGGATGCCGGAGTTGACCGCGCGCAGGAGATCCGCGTCACGCGCCTTGTAGTCCACGTCCAGGACGTCGACGAAGGACGCCCAGCGCGCCGGGCGGTCGGTGCGGAGCTGGGCCTTCGTGCGCCACAACTGGGCGAGCAGGCCCAGCTCGTGGGCGCGGCGGGCGACCGAGGGCCGGTTGGAGTTCACGAACACCGAGCGGGCCAGGCCGCGCGCGTGGATCATCGCGCCGAGCCTGGCCAGGCTCGGCGCGTCCTTGGCCTCCAGCATCAGCATGATCCGGCCGCCGAAGCGGTCGAGCACCTCCGCCACCGTCGGCGGCCGCTCGGCCCGCCACCGGCCCGGCACGCCCGCCGGAGGCCGCAGCCGCAGCCGCCGCCACTGCTCGCGGTTCAGCCCGCGCACCGGTCCGGTGGAGTACGTCGTGCGGTCCACGGTCGCGTCGTGCATCACCACGAGCGTGCCGTCGCGCAGCATCCGGGTGTCGGCGTCGAGGACCTGCGCGGTGCCCCGCTCGAACGCGGTCACCAGGCCGGACATGCTGTTCTCCGGGACTTCGAGGGCGCCGCCGCGGTGCGCGGTGTAGACGACCGGCGGGAGCGCGTCGACGGTCAGCGGGCCGCCGCCCCACTCCAGAGGGGTCGTGAAGCCGGCCGGTCCGACGAGGGCCAGGGCGGTGAGGCCCGTCAGCACAGTCCTAGTGACCATGGCGAACACCGTAGGTGTGCGATGAGACGCATAGTGTGAAATGACGCGCTATGTCACCCAGCGGCTGGCATTGCCCCAGGTACCCCGGATGTGGACTACGGCCACCCGGGGAGCAGGATGGTGGGACCATAGGTCATGCTGTTCCGCACAATGGCAAGGTGAGGGGATAGATGGGCGCAGAGTACGGCCGGCCGTCCGGCGCGCAGAGCAGGATCTCCCAATGGCTTCGCCGCCGCGGGCGCACGGGCGCCGACGGCTCGGGTGCCGAAAGCGCCCGCCGCGAGGACCTGCTGCTCGCCGTCGCCGCCGCGGGACTGCCGCTCGCCCCCGCCGCCCACCCGGCCGGGTACCGCTGTTCCTGCGACCGCATCGGCTGTCCCACCCCCGCCCGGCACCCCGTGTCCTTCGCCTGGCAGACGCAGTCAAGCACCGACCGCGCGCAGATCGAGCGCTGGGCCCGGCACCAGCCGCAGGCCAACTTCATCACCGCCACCGGCATGGTGCACGACGTCCTGGACGTGCCCCTGGACGCCGGGCGCGCCGCCCTCGCCCGGCTGCTCGCCTCCGATGTGGAGGTCGGCCCCGTGGCGGAGTCCGACGGGGCGGGCGACCAGGGGCGGATGCTGTTCTTCACGGCGACCCGCGGCACCCCCGAGGACGAGGACGAGTGGTGGCCGTGCGAGCTGGACTGCCACCCCGAGACGATGGACGAGCACCCCGGCCTGCGCTGGCACTGCCGCGGGTCGTACGTCCTCGTGCCGCCCGCGCGCCTTCCGGGTGAGCTGGCGGTCGGCTGGGTCAGGGGACCGGAGTTCGCGCTGCCGGACCCGCTGACGCTCCTGGAGATCCTCACCGACGAGTGCGCGCGGTACGCGGGGGAGACCAAGGACGACGCGGAGGACGCGGAGGACATCGCGGCCTGGCCGCTGCGCGGCTGAGCAGGTCGGGTGATGTCCGCTGCGGTTCGGGGCGCCCTGAAGGGCTGCGGTTCGGTGGCGCCCTGAAGGGGCGCGGGGAACTGCGCGACCAGCCACAACGGGCCTGCAGGCGCACGACGGCCTGGCGCGGACAACCAGCGGAGCGCCTACTCGCCCTTCGCTCCCACCAACCCTTGCATCCGGCTCAGTACCGTCACCTTGCCCGAGCCCTTGGGGTCCACGGCCACCTGGTTCGAGACCCGCTCCAGCGTCACGGACTGCTTGGCCTCGCCCTTCATCAGGGCCTTCACGTCCGGCTCCACGGTGACGTCGAGGCCCTTGGACGCGGTCTGCTTCTCGTAGTGGTGCGTGGTGAAGAACACCAGCGCGCCGCCGTCCTTCGTGCGCAGGCCGACCGGGGCGAACGCGCCGTCGTTCTGCGGCTCGTCGATGTACTGCACGGCCAGGCCCAGCCGCTTCTTGTTGCGGTCGCGGGCCGCCTTCCACTGCGTGGTGTGCGCGCCGGGCGTGAAGGTGTCGCCGCCCGACTTCAGGAACGTCGTGTACTCGCCGCCGAGCCGCCGCGGCGCCACCGCGAGCCCGGAGGCGCCCACGTCGACCGGCTCCACGTGGCCGTCCTCGTCCTTCTTCAGCTCCGGCAGCCGGTCCGGCTGGATCAGGTTGAGATACGTCGCCTGCCAGAGCCCGTCCGCGTCGACGCGGGTGAAGACGATCAGCCAGCGGTAGCCGTGCGGCTTGCGGTTGGCGAGCGCGTCGACGACGAACCACCGCGGCCAGCCCGCCTTCTTGGGGATGGAGTACGTCACATCCGTCAGCTTCAGCGGCACGTGCCGGGAGTTGCCGTCCGGGTTCTGCGCGTGCCGTGCCTTCAGGCCCGCCTGGTTGATGGCGCCGAGCGGACCGGTGACGCGGGCCGCGTCCAGGGCCGGGTCGTACGCCTTGTCCGCCTTGTTGTAGGCGGTGAGGAAGTCCTTCAGCGCGCGGACGGCCTCGGGCCGGGTCGCCGTGCGGACGACCTCCCGCTCGCCGTGCACCGTCACGCAACCGCTCGCCGTCAGCGAGAGGACCGCCACCGCCACCGCGTACGAGACCGGCCGGCCGAGTCTGCGAACCCTGCTCATCGGATACCTCCACCTACCCCTTCCGGGCCCGAACCCTATCGGGACCGGGAAGCGGCCCGACGCCGGGCTCCGGCTATGCGCGGGCGGCCCGGCGACGGCACGAGCAACAGCGCGAGCACCGCCAACAGATACAGCGCCCACACCGCGGTCTGCGTCACCGTCGGACCCGGCCGGAGGCCGAACGCGCCCTCCAGGAGCATGCCGTACCAACTGTCCGGCGGGACCGCCGCGCCGACGTCGAAGGCCTTGTCCCGCAGGCCGCCGACGAACCCGGCCTCCTGCAGGTGGCGCACGCCCGTCGCGAGCACGCCCGCGGTCACCACGGCCGCCGTCGCCCCCGCCCACCCCGGAAACGTCGCGTGCCCGGCGCGCACGATGCCACGGCAGCACAGCCACCCCACGGCCACCGCCGTGAGCAGCCCGAGGACGGCGCCGGCCAGCGGGGCGTGCGTGCCGTCGCCGGACGCCCGCACGGCTCCCCAAAAGAACAGCGCCGTCTCCACACCGCCGTGCCCGACGGCCAGGAACGCCGCCCCGGCCACCACCGCGGCGCGCGGCCGGGCGGCTTGCCGCATGCCGACCAGCAGCCACGTCACCAGGACCACCGCGGCGACCGACAGCCAACCCCCGTACGCCTCCCGCGCCTTGAACGTCAGCTCCCGCGAGCCGAACGTCAGCGCGCAGCCGAAGCCCAGCGACAGCGCCACCGCCGCGCCGCCCCCGGCCCCCACCGCCCGCAGCGCCCCGCGCCGCCCCGACCGCACCACGTACGCGACGAGGACACCGATGAGCACCGCCGCCGCCAGGCCCGCGCGCAGACCGATCAGAAAGGTGTCGAACATCCCCGCCCCTGCGCCTCTTCGGTGAACCCCGCGTCTCTTCGGCGAACAGGGACAGCATGCGGCACCGGCCCCGCGCGGGGACCGCCGCCTCAGGCGTCCCGGAGCGGAGCGACCAGCGGCACCCCGGTCCGCGGGTGCGGGAACACCTCGATGGGCTGGCGGTACACGTCCGACAGGAGCCCGTCCTCGAATACGTCGCCGGGGGCGCCGTCGGCCGCGACGACCCCGCCGTCCAGGACCACCGCGCGGTCCGCGTACGCCGCCGCGAGGCCCAGGTCGTGCAGGACGACCACCACCGCGTCGCCCGCGGCGGCCCGTTCCCGGCAGACCCGCAGGACCAGCTCCTGGTGGCGCAGGTCGAGGGCGGCCGTCGGCTCGTCGAGCAGCAGCAGCGGGGCGCGCTGGGCGAGGACGCGGGCCAGCGCCACCCGGGCCCGCTCGCCGCCGCTGAGCGCGGAGAACGGCCGCGCGGCGAACCCGCTCACCTCGGTGGCCGCCATCGCCTCGCGCACGGCCTTGTCGTCCTCGTCCGCCAGGCGGGTCCCGGCCCAGGGCGCGCGCCCCATCCGGACGACGTCCTCCACGGGGAACGGGAAGGAGAGCGTCGCCGACTGCGGCAACACGGCCCGGCGCAGCGCCAGTTCGGGAGCGGGCCACGCCCCGGCCGCCCGCCCGCAGACCCGTACGGCGCCGGAGGCGACGGGCAGGTCGGCGGCGAGCGCGGCAAGGAGGGTGGACTTCCCGGCCCCGTTGGGCCCGACGAGCGCGAGCACCTCGCCCGCGCGGGCCGCGACCGTGACCCCCTTCAGCACCTCCCGCGCACCGAGGCGCACCCGCGCGTCCGCGGCCTCGGCGAGCACCTCGCCGGGCGACACCGGCTCGGGCGGCACCCGGTCACGTACGCCGAAGAGCCTGCGGCTCAGCTGCCCGATCATGCCCAACCCCCTTGCCTGCGGCGGGTCCTGCGCAGCAGCCAGAAGAAGAACGGGCTGCCGAAGAGCGCGGTGAGCACGCCGAGCGGCAGCTCGGCGGGCGCGGCGACGGTGCGTGCCGCGAGGTCCGCACCGACGAGGACGACGGCCCCGCCGAGCGCGCTGCCCGGCACCAGGAACCGGTGCCCGGGACCGGCCGCCATCCGCAGCAGATGCGGCACGAGCAGCCCCACGAACGTGATGATCCCCGCCACCGCCACGGCCGCCGCCGTGAGCAGCGCCACGACGAGCACGAGCACCATCCGCAGCCGCTCCACGTCCACGCCCAGGTGCCGCGCGGGCCGCTCCCCGAGGGCGAGCAGATCCAACTTGCGTGCGTAGAGCGGCGCGACGAGCAGTCCGGCGGCCGCGCACGGCAGCACGGCGAGCACCTTCGGCCAGGTCGCCTGCGCCAGCGAACCCAGCTGCCAGAACGTGATCTGCGTGACCTGCGCGTTGTCGGCGAAGAAGAGGAAGAGCCCGATGAGCGCGCCCGCGAAGGCGTTCACGGCGATGCCGGTGAGGATCAGCGTCACGACTTCCGTACGGCCGCCGTCGCGCGACAGGACGTACACGAGCAGCACGGTGGCGAGCCCGGCGACGAACGCGCACACCGTGACGGTCCAGTTCCCGAAGAAGCTCAGCCCCAGCGCGATCGAGGCGACCGCGCCGACCGCCGCCCCCGACGAGATGCCGATGACGCCGGGCTCCGCGAGGGGATTGCCGAACACGCCCTGCATCAGCGCGCCCGCGCAGCCGAGCGAGCCGCCCACGAGCAGCGCGAGCGTCACGCGCGGAAGCCGCACGTTCCACAGCACGCTCTCGCCGACCCGGTCGAGCGCGTGCCCGCCGAGACCGATCCGGTGCTGTACGGACGCGACGACGTCGCCGAGCGGGATGTCGTACGCGCCGATCCCGGCGGACAGCAGGCTCAGTACGACGAGGGCGGCGACGAGGCCGGAGGTGAGGAGGTACGGCGCGCTCCGGCGTGCCGTGCGCACCTCCTCGACCTCGTCCTCCCCCTGCTCGACCGGTCTGGTGGTCACGCTCACTCGGCGTCCTTGTAGAGCTGGTCCACCAGGGACTTGAGGACCTGGTCGGTGCGCGGGCCGTAGTTGAGCAGGACGCCGTCCTCGACGGACACGACGCGGCGGTCGAGGCCCGCGGGCGTCTCGGCCACGCCGGGGATCTTCACCAGGCCGTCGACGCCGCCCACGGAGTCGAGCCCCTTCGCCATCACGAGGATCGCGTCCGGCGCCGCCTTGGCGAGCGCCTCGCTGGTGATCGCCGTGAAGTCCTTCTTCAGCCCGGACGCCTTGCCCGCGTCGACCGCGCCCGCCGCTTCGAGCAGCGAGCCCGCGCCGGAGTCACGCCCGCCGAGCAGATAGACGGAGGCCGACCCGCGCAGATAGAGGAACGCCACACGCGGCTTCTTCGACTGCGCGGGCACGGACTCCCGCACCTTCGAAATCCGCTTCTCCGTACGGGACTTGAGCTGCTCGCCCGCCTCCTCGACACCCAGCGCCTGCGCCACCGCGCCGATGCGCGGGCCCACGTCGGCGAGGCTCTTGGCCGGTTCGAGGACGACGAGGGGGATGCCCGCCGCGCGGATCTGGTCGATGGCCTCGGCGGGTCCTGTCGTGGTGTCCGCGAGGACGACCGTGGGCTTCAGGGACAGCACGCTCTCCGCCGAGACGTCGTGCGCGCGCGTCACCACGGGCAGCTTCTTGGCCTGCTGGAAGGTGGCGGTGATGTCGCGGGCCACCACGTTCTTGCCGAGGCCGAGCGTGAACACGATCTCGTTGAGGCTGCCGGTGAGCGGCACGATCCGGTCGGTCTTCTTGACTGTGACCCGCTTGCCGTCGGCGGACTTCACGGTCACCGGCAGCTTCGGCTCCGGCGTGCCCGCCAGCGGCTCGACACGGTCGGCGGGCGCGGCCTTGGCCTGCGGTCCGTCCTTCGGCCCGCCGTTGGGGGAACCGCCGTCGTCCGACGACCCGCATCCGGTGAGGGTGAGTACGAGTACGGCCGTCAGAGCGCCGATCGTCCGGAGTGGGCGCGGCTTGCGCGCCAGTGAGCGGGGATTGCGCACCGAAGTCCACCGTCCTGTCGTGGGGTTCCCCGTAGTCATGATCGTAGATTAGGTTAGCCTTACCTTAGAGGCTAGACCCGGAGGGGTTCCATGTCGTCGTCGAGACAGTCGGCGGTGCGCCGTCGTGCCCGCGTCCGCGCCGGAGTCGTGGTCGTCGTGGCCGGACTCGCCGGAGCGCTGCTGCCGACGACCGCCGCGCACGCGAAACCGCGCACTGTCCAGGGCGGCAGGCTGGACTGGGGCATCAAGGCCTCGTTTCAGAGCTATGTCACCGGCCCCATAGCCAAGGGCAGTTGGAACCTTCAGGGCGGCGCGGCGACGGTCGGCGGCAGCCAGTTCCGCTTCCACTCGGCCAAGGGTTCGTACGACGCCGACAGCGGCGCCTTCACGGCCGCGTTCTCCGGAGGCGTGCACTTCACCGGGCACAAGAAGGGCGGTTCGTACGCCCTCGACCTGACGATCAGCCGCCCGACCGTCAAGGTCTCCGGCGGCTCCGGCACCCTCTACGCCGACATGGTCAGCAAGGACAAGGGCACCGGCCGGGTCACCTCGACCGCCCAGGTGCCGCTCGCGTCCCTGAACGTCTCCGGCATCGACATGAAGGGCGGCACCGGCCCGATCGCCCTCACCAACCTGCCCGCGACGCTCACCGCGCAGGGCGCGAAGGCGTTCGCCGGGTACTACACGGCGGGCACGCGGCTCGATCCGGTGAGCCTGTCGACGGACCTGGTGGACGCCAAGAAGCCGACGGAGAAGCCCGACAAGCCCACGGAGAAGCCCGGCGGGAAGACCGCGGAGAAGAAGGGCAAGGACAAGGCCGCCGGGCGCATCGAGGACGCCGCCGTCGACTGGGGGGTGCGCCGCACCTTCCGCGAGTACGTCTCCGGGTTCATCGCCAAGGGCAAGTGGACGCTGTCGTCGGGCGCCCAGGACGGCGGCGCGCTGTTCCGCTTCCCGCGCGGCGAGGGCGCGTACGACGAGAAGAAGCGGACGCTGGCCGCGGACTTCGCCGGGGCCGTGCGCTTCACCGGCAAACACGGGCTCGACATCCGGCTGAGCGAGGTCGCCGTCGGCGTGAAGGACGGCAAGGGCACGCTCTACGCCGACGTGAACAACCCGGAGTTCCGCAAGAAGAAGGCCGCCCTCGTCACCTTCACGGCCCCTGAACTCAAGGACCTCAAGCCGCGCGACGGCCTGATCGCCGTCACCGAGGCCCCCGCGAAACTCACCGCCGACGGCTCCAAGGCGTTCGGCTCGATGTACGAGCCGGGCACCGCGATGGACCCGGTCTCGCTGGCCGTCGCCGTCGACGACGAGGCCCGGCTGCCCGCCCTGCCGGACCTCGGCTCCGCGGCGGCGCCCGGTGCGAAGAAGCCCGGCTCCGGGGCGAAGTCGGAGCGGGCGGGCGGGGCCTCGGACTCGGCCGACTCCGGTGACTCCGACTCCGGCGGCTCGTCGAAGGCCTTGCCGATCACGCTCGGGGCGGTCGCGGCCCTGCTGGTCGCGGCGGCGGTCGCGTTCCGGTGGGGGCGGAGGCGGCGCCTCGCCGGGGCGGGGGCTAGTGGTTCCGCAGAGCCGTCCGGTTCCGCCGAGTCCGCTGCTTCCGGTGGGTCGTCCGGCCCTTCCGGGACCCCTGAACCCGGCCCTTCCGGGACGCGTGAATCCGGCCCTTCCGGGACGCCTGAAAAGGACTGACCCCTTCCCGCCTCCCTCTTTTCCCCCTCTTCCCCTCTTCCCTTACGAGGAGCAACTGACCATGGCAGCCACCCGCCGTCCCATAGCCCGCGCGGCCGCCGTCGCGACGGCCGCCGCTCTCGGCGCCGCCGCGCTCGCCCTGCCCGCCGTCGCGGCGGAGACGCCCGCAGCGACGCCCGCCGGAACCCCCGCCGACGCCCCGGCCGACGCGCCCCGCACGGCCGCCGCGCGGCAGGCGCCCCCGGCCTACACCCTCACGGACGGCACCCTGGACTGGGGCCTGAAGGAGTCCTTCCGCAAGTACGTCACGGGCATGGCGCACGGCAAGATCACGGCCGGTGGCGGCGCCAAGCAGGCGCCGGACAACGGAGTGTTCACCTTTACCGGCGGCAAGGGCACGTACGCGCTGGCCGACCACGCGATGAAGGCCGCCTTCAAGGGCGACGTCCGCTTCACCTCCACGGCGCACAAGTTCGACATCAAGATCGCCGACGTCAAGGTGCACACCAAGGGCAAGACCGGCGCGATCCAGGCCGACGTCACGCTCAACGGCGCCAAGCAGAACGACATCGACCTCGCGAAGCTGGACCTCACCGACGTCCGGCCCGGCCAGGGCCAGGGCGGCGCGATGACGTTCAAGGACATCCCGGCGACGCTCACCGCGAAGGGCGCGAAGGCGTTCAACGGCATGTACCAGGAGGGCCAGGTCCTCGACCCGGCCACGCTGACGGTGAAGACCGGCGGCCCGGCCCCGTCGCCGAGCCCCACGCCCAGCGGGACCACGAGCAAGCCGCCCCAGAAGCCGGGCAAGCCCAGCGGGAAGCCGACGCCGTCCAAGCCCCCGTCGAAGCCGACGCCGAAGCCCACGTCGGGTGCGGGCGGTTCGGGCGGTTCGGGCGGGCAGGCGTCGGCCGACGGAGTCGTCGGCGGCAAGCTGGCCTGGGGTCTCAAGGAATCCTTCCGCCGCTACATCTCCACGGGCGGCGGCGTGCAGACGGGCGACGGCGCCAAGAAGACCCCGGCCGGGTACGACTTCCCGTACGCGAAGGCGTCCTGGGACGCCGGCGCCAAGAAGGTCGACGCCTCCTTCGGCGGCAGCGTGCGCTTCCGCTACAAGGGCCACGGCATCGACATGAAGTTCAGCGACTTCAAGGTCCGTACGAACGGCGCGACGGGCACGCTCTCGGTGGACGTGAAGACCCCGGCCCGCACCAGCAACGACGTGAAGTTCGCGACGCTCGACCTCTCCAAGGCCTCGTACGCCGCGAAGAACGACGTCGTCCTGCTGGAGAAGGTCCCGGCGCGGCTCACGGCGGCGGGCGCCGAGCAGTTCGCGAGCGAGGCGAACGGGTCGCCGTACAAGAAGGGGGAGAAGCTCGACCCCGTGACGGTCGCGCTCACCCTCTCCGACGGCGCCGAGCTCCCCGCGGCCAACGGCGGATCCGGTGACGGCGGTGCGGCGGGCGGCGCCGCGGGGGCGGGCAGTGGTTCGGCCGGCGGCGGCAGCGTCGGTGGCGGCGGGTCGGTCGGCGGCGGCGGATCGCTGGCCTCGACGGGGTCCGGTACGCCGTCGGGGGCGCTGCTCGGGGTCGCGGGCGCGGTGGTCGTGGCCGGGGCCGGGGCGGTGTACGCGGCGCGGCGACGGCAGCCGACGTCGCAGGGCGGGCACGCGTGAGGTCGACCACGGCCTGAACGGGCGGCGGGTGCCCGGCACTTGAGGTGCCGGGCACCCGCCGTCCGCCGTCCGGGCGGTGCCGCGCGGGTGATGCTTCAACAGTGCTTGAATGCCCGGGTGAACGAAGAGGAATACGACCCCGGCGTGGCCGACGTGCACCACGGCGTCGACGTCGTGCGGGTCTTCTGCGCGCCGGACGGACGGTACGGCAACGAACTCGGCGTGGTACGGGACGGCTCGCGCGTGGCCGCGCGGGCGGACCGGCAGGCGCTGGCCGCGAAACTCGGCTTCAGCGAGACGGTGTTCGTCGACGACCCCGAGCGCGGGGCCGTCGACATCTACACGCCCACGACGCGGCTGCCGTTCGCGGGGCACCCGTGCGTCGGCACGGCGTGGCTGCTCGACGTGCCCGAGCTGATCACCGAGGCCGGGGTCGTCGAGGCCCGGCAGGACGGGGAGTTCAGCTGGATCGTGGCGCGGGCCGCGTGGGCGACGGGGCGGACGCTGCGGCGCTGCGCGACGGCGGAAGAGGTGGACGCCCTCGCGGTGCCGCCCGCGGGGGAGTGGATCTACGCCTGGGCGTGGGAGGACGAGGCCGCGGGGCGGGTGCGGGCGCGGGGGTTTCCCGGGCGCGGGGACGGCATCGCCGAGGACGAGGCGACGGGGGCTGCGGCGCTGGCGCTCACCCGTGAGCTGGGACGGGCCCTGAACATCACCCAGGGCCGCGGCTCCCAACTCCTCACGGCCCCGGGCCCCCACGACCTGATCGAACTGGGGGGCAGGGTGACGTTCCCCCGACCGCCGAGCCTCACGTATCAGAGCCTGTCCGGCGATTGAGGACGAGCGCGCAGCGCGATGCTCCTACGGCGCCCCGGGACGGGCCGGCGGCGGGGCCGAGCAGCGGCTCAGGCCGACAGCGGGAACTCGGCCCCGAGCTCCCGGAAAAGCGCTGTGTTCAGGGCGAAAGCCCGCTTGCACTCGTCGACGATGCGCTGCTTCTCCAGGTCGTCCGGGACGGCCTCGTCGAGGCCGTCCAGCAGCTCCCGATAACTCCGCTTGAACGCGGCGGGGTTGGCGATGCCCTCGAAGACGTAGAACCTGACGCCGTCCCCCTTGCGCGCGAAGCCCCACGTCTTCTCGGCCTTGCCGCGGATGATCTGCCCGCCGGACAGGTCCCCGAGATAGCGCGTGTAGTGGTGGGCCACATAGCCGCCCGGCCATGTCCGCGCGCACTCCTCGACCCGCGCCGCGTACGCGGCCGTGGCCGGCAGGGCCGTGAGTCCCGCACGCCACCCCTCGCCCCGCAGGTGCGCCAGGTCCCGCTCCAGCTCGGCGACGCGCAGCAGCTCGGGCCGGATGAACGGGCCCGCCACCGGGTCCTCGCGCAGGGCCTGGGCGCCGTCCTCCAGCGCGCGGTACACGAACCACAGCTGTTCCGTGTACCTCGCGAACGCGTCCACGCCGAGGCGGCCGCCGAGCAGGTCGCCCATGAACGAGGACGACTCCGCCTCGGTGTGCTGCTCGTGGGACGCGGTGCGGATGAGCGTCGAGAACGAGGGGGGCTGACTGATCGCCGAGTCCATGCGGACCTCCGGAGCCGAAGAAGGGCGGGAACCAAGGTGGCCAGGACCGATCATCCAAGGTTAGGCTTACCTAAGTCAACTGGTTCCCGACATCCTGTCGGTAAAAACGTTACCCCGGATGCGATCAGGGATGCGTAAGCAGATGCGTGAGTGATCAAAAAAGGCCGGGCCCGATTGGGCCCGGCCTTTTTGCGTGTGCTGCGCTGCCCCCTGCCGGGGGCCCGGCTCACGGCATCACGGCAGCGTGAGGATCTCCGCGCCCGAGTCCGTGACCACGAGAGTGTGCTCGAACTGCGCCGTCCGCCTGCGGTCCTTCGTCACGACGGTCCACCCGTCGTCCCACATGTCGTACTCGTGCGTACCCAGCGTCAGCATCGGCTCGATCGTGAAGGTCATGCCCGGCTGGATGACCGTCGTCGCGTGCGGGCTGTCGTAGTGCGGGATGATCAGGCCGGAGTGGAAGGACGAGTTGATGCCGTGGCCCGTGAAGTCCCGGACCACCCCGTAGCCGAAGCGCTTGGCGTACGACTCGATGACGCGGCCGATGATGTTGATCTGGCGGCCGGGCTTGACCGCCTTGATGGCGCGGTTGAGCGACTCGCGGGTGCGCTCGACGAGGAGCCTCGACTCCTCGTCCACGTCACCGACGAGGTACGTCGCGTTGTTGTCGCCGTGCACGCCGCCGATGTACGCCGTGACGTCGAGGTTGATGATGTCGCCGTCCTTCAGGACGGTGGAGTCGGGGATGCCGTGGCAGATGACCTCGTTGATGGAGCTGCACAGCGACTTCGGGAAGCCGCGGTAGCCGAGCGTCGAGGGGTACGCGCCGTGGTCGCACATGTAGGCGTGCGCGATGCGGTCGAGCTCGTCGGTGGTCACGCCCGGCGCGATGGCCTTCGCGGCCTCCTCCATGGCGCGCGCGGCGATGCGGCCCGCGGTCCGCATCAGCTCGATGGTCTCCGGGGTCTGCACCTCCGGTCCGTTGTACGGGGTCGGCGCGGGCTTGCCGACGTACTCCGGGCGCCTGATGTTTCCGGGCACGGGGCGGGCGGGAGAGAGCTCCCCTGGTACGAGCAGTGACTGGCCAGACATGTCAGCGAGTCTAACGAGCGCCCGTGGGGCAGCATGGCGAGTGCCCGTGGGGCAGCATTACGGGAGAGAGAGGAGCCGGACATGGCCCTGTTCAAGAAGCGGACCGTCGGCAAACCGGGCGAGTGGTACTACTGCCTGGAGCACAAGAAGGTCGAGGAAGGCCCCGACTGTCCCGGCAAGGACCGTTTCGGTCCTTATGCCTCCCGCGAGGAGGCGGCCCACGCGATGGAGATTGCCGCGGAGCGGAACCTTGAATGGGAGAACGATCCGCGCTGGCACGACTCGACTGCGCGCGGCGGTGACAGCGACTGACCTGGCCCTGGGCCTTGCTCCCGCCTGTCTGCGGCCCGGTGGGTGCTGTCCCTGTCCCGCCGCTCCGCGGCGGACATCTCCCACCCGCCCACCCGTTTCCAGTCGGCCGCGGGGTGGGCGTCTCCCGTGGGGGTTGCCCACCGTTGGCGGGTGCGGGTGCACGTCTTCCGTCACCGCTGTGGGCAATCGTCCCGCAGGGCGGGACGGGTGGGCACAGCCCCGGCCGACGGGGCGTTTTGGTCGGCCTGTGCCAGGGCTGCGGCGGTGCGGGCTACACCGCCGTGGTTGCTGCTTCGCGGCGGCGTCTTGCGTCCGGGTCCGTCTTCGCGTCGTACCGGAGGAGGGACGGCATCGCGGCGGCCAGGGCGCCCACGGCGGCGACGCAGATCAGGCCGCCGGACCAGATCGCCGGGCGGGTGCCGGACCAGCCGGCGGCCGCGCCCGCGCGGACCTGGCCCAGCTGGGGGCCGACGCTGTAGGAGAGGACCTCTATCCCCGCGAGCCGCCCGCGCAGGGCGTCGGGGATGGTCTGGTTCCAGATGGTGGAGCGGGCGAGCCCGCTCAGCATGTCCCCCGCCCCGGCCAGGGCGAGGCAGACCAGGACCAGCCAGACATTCGACAGCCACCCGGCCAGCGTGATGGCGAGCCCCCACCCCGCCGCCCCGCACACCACGAGCACCCCGTGCCGCCGCACCCGCGACGTCCACCCACTCGTGAGGCTGAGCGCAAGGGACCCCACGGCCCCGGCCGCGTACGCCCCCACGCCTTAAGGGCGCGGGAGGTGCCCCCCTACCGAGCGCCCACTCCGCGTCCAGATCGTCCGCGAGGAACGGGAAGATCGTGTTCGGGAAGGCGAACACCATCGCGGCGCCGTCGATCGCGTACGTCCCCAGCAGCACCGGCCGCGACCACGCGTACCGCGCCCCCTCCGAGAGCCCCCGCAGCGACGGCTTCTCCGCGTCGTGCGCGGCGGGCGCGGGCGAGAGCCGCGTGCACAGCACCACCGACACGGCGAAGCCGACGACGGTCACCGCGTACGCGGTGGCGTGCCCCGCGTAGGCGACGACGACACCCGCGAGCGCGGGACCGGCGATCGCCCCGACGTTCCAGCGCAGCGAGTTGAGCGCCGCGGCGGCCGTGAGCTGGTCGTGCGGCACGATGCGGGCCATGAGGGAGTCGAGCGCGGGCCGTTGGATACCGGCGAGGCCCGAGACGCCCGCCGCGACGACGTACAGCGGCCACAGCATCGGCTGCGGAAGCAGCGCGTTCACGAACAGGACGACGGCGAGGAGGCCGAGCGCCGCCTCGGTCAGGAGGATCACCTTGCGGCGGTCCACCGCGTCCGCGAGCGCCCCGCCGTACAGACCGCAGACGACCAGCGGCACCAGCTCCACGGCCCCCATCGCGCCGACCGCGAACGGCGAGTCCGTGAGGTGCTTGATCTGGAGCGGCAGGGCGATCATCGCCATGAAGCTGCCGAAGTACGTGACGAGTCCCTGCACCCACAGCAGCCGGAAGTCGCGGGTGGAGCGCCAGGGGGACAGGTCGGGCAGCAGCGCTGCGAGGCGTTTCACAAGGGGTCATGCTCAGCGGAGGGCACGACGGGGCGCAAACGATTTGTTCGCGTTGTTCGCGGGGGCTGGGCCCGGAGTCGGGCTCACCAGCGCGCCGGTGGCGGCGCCGTCAGCTGGTCCGCCAGGCGCGAGAGCCGGTCCCGCACCCGCAGCCGCCCCCGCGGCGCGGGCAGGCTGTTCTCGCCCGCCGCCGCGCTCACCAGATGCTGCACCGTGTCCAGGTCGAGCCCCGCGGCGTCGGGGACCACGAGCGCCTCGTGGGCGAGGGCGCCCAGGTCGCCGTCGCGCTCGCCGAGGGCGAAGACCGTCGCGCCCGCCCGCCGCGCGTCGTTCACGCGCGAGAGGAGTCCCGCCTCGGGCGCGGCGGGCGCCACCACGAGCAGCGTCTCGCCGCGCCGCGCCGCCTCGATCCGGCCGAGGCCCACCGAGAGCTGCGCGGGCGCGTCCGGGCGCGGCCTGTGGCGCACGAGGGTGGGCGTCAGCTCCGGCGTGCCGGACCACGCGGCCTCGTCCACCAGGTGCGCGGCCAGGTGCCACGGCTCGTACTCCCGCGTGCCCACGAGCAGCAGCCCGCCGCCGTGCGGCACCACGCTGGAGCGCAGCGCCCCCGCGAAGCGGCGGGTGGCACCCGGCCACTCGGTCCCGGCGAGAACTTCGCGCAGCAGCGCGACCCTTACGGCGTCCATGGGGGCGCATACTGCCTCAACGGGAGATTCGTCAGCGGGAGTTCACCGCGAATTCCCTCATGATGGGGAAGGGGCACGGATGCCTACGGAGACAGTTGAGACGTCTGTTCCCTTCCGCGCGGGGCGCGAGGGGTACGCGAGCTTCCGGATCCCGGCCGTGGTCCTCACCCACGCCGGCACGGTCCTCGCCTTCTGCGAGGGCCGCGTCGGCTCGCACGAGGACTTCGGGAACATCGACATCGTGCTGAAACGGTCCGGCGACGGCGGCCGCACCTGGGGCCCGCTCCAGGTCGTCGGCGCCAACGGCACCAACCTCGCCGGAAACCCCGCCCCCGTCGTCCTCGACACCGGCCGGATCCTGCTCGTGCAGGTCAGGAACGCCGCCTCGGCCACCGAGAACGCCATCCGGCGCGGCCAGGTGTCCGCCGCGAACGGCCGCCGCGTCTGGGTGCAGCACAGCGACGACGACGGCGTCACCTGGTCGTCGCCCCGCGAGATCACCCAGCAGGTGAAGAAGACCTCCTGGCGGTGGTACGCGACCACGCCCGGCCACGCGATCCAGCTGAGCAGCGGCCGCGTGGTCGTCCCCGCCAACCACTCCCTGCCGCCCAGCGGCTCGGACGACGGCACCGAGGGCCGCTACAACGGCGGACACTGCCTGCTCAGCGACGACCGGGGCCAGACCTGGCGCATCGGGTACGTCGACGACAACACCAACGGCTACATCAACGTCAACGAGACCACCGCCGCCGAACTCCCCGACGGCCGCGTCTACTTCAACACCCGCAACGACTCGCCGTCCCCCGGCACCCGCGCCGACGCCCACTCCCACGACGGCGGCCGGACCCTCGCCAAGCCCTTCCGGCCCCAGTCCTGCCTCACCGGCCCCGTCGTCGAGGCCAGCGTGCTGCAGCTGCGTGCCCCGGACCTGCTGCTGTACTCCGGGCCCGCCGACCCCGGCTTCCGCGCCCAGATGACCATCCGCAAGAGCCACGACGGCGGCACCACGTGGCACGTCGTCCACACGGTCGACGGGCTGCCCGCCGCGTACTCCGATCTCGTACGCCTCGACGACGGCACCGTCGGACTCCTCTACGAGACCGGGGACTTCAGCGCGTACGAGACGGTCACGTTCCGGCGTGTTCCGCTGGACTGGCTGGACTGACAGCCACCGGCGGGACAGAGCGCGGCCGGACCCGGCGGGCGCCCGGCACGGACGTAAGGTCTGACCATGACTTCCACGGAAAGTGTGCAGAAGGCGCCCGCCAAGGACCCCTGGGACCTGCCCGACGTGTCCGGGCTCGTCGTGGGCGTGCTCGGCGGCACCGGTGACCAGGGCCGCGGGCTCGCCTACCGGCTCGCCCGCGCCGACCAGAAGGTGATCATCGGCTCGCGCGCCGCGGAGCGCGCGGCCGCCGCCGCCGGCGAACTCGGCCTCGGCGTCGAGGGCCTGGACAACGCGGAGTGCGCGCGGCGCAGCGACATCGTGATCGTCGCCGTGCCCTGGGACGGGCACGCCAAGACCCTCGAAGGGCTGCGCGAGGAGCTCGCGGGCAAGCTCGTCGTCGACTGCGTCAACCCGCTGGGCTTCGACAAGAAGGGCGCGTACGCCCTGAAGCCCGAGGAGGGCAGCGCCGCCGAGCAGGCCGCCGCGCTCCTTCCCGACTCGCGGGTGACCGCCGCCTTCCACCACCTGTCGGCGGTCCTGCTCCAGGACGCGTCCATCGAGGAGATCGACACCGACGTGATGGTGCTCGGCGAGAGCCGCGCCGACACGGACGTCGTCCAGGCCCTCGCCGGACGCATCCCCGGCATGCGGGGCGTCTTCGCCGGGCGGCTGCGCAACGCCCACCAGGTGGAGTCCCTGGTCGCCAACCTGATCTCGGTGAACCGGCGGTACAAGGCGCACGCGGGGCTGCGCGTCACGGACGTGTAGGAGGGGTGTGCCCCGCTCGGCGGGGCATGGGGGACACTGGTGCGGTACGTCCGCCCGGATTGCCGCAACAGGAGCCGCACCCCATGCCCCGCCTAGCCCTCTACGCCCTCGTGGTCTGCGTTCTGTCGGTCGCCGCCGCCGTGGTCTCCTTCGCCCAGGGCATGTGGCTCGGCATCGTGTGGGTGCTGCTCGCGGGGCTCTCGTCCAACATGACGTGGTACTACGCGCGCCGGGCGAAGGCGCTGCGGGAGCGGGACGCGGATGCGGACGCGGCGGCATCCGCCGGTCACTGACTGCCTGATGTCGACTGCCTGATGCCGACTGCCTGATCGCGGCGGCCTCCGCCTCCGCCGTCAGCCGTTGATCACGGGAATGTCCGGGGTGCCCTGCCAGAAGCGGTAGAGGCGCTGGCCCCAGTACGTGTCCCAGTCGCTGACGCCGAGGCCGCGCAGGATCGCGTCCACCGCGTCGAAGAACGCGTCGTTGATCTCCGGGATCCACAGGATGCCGAACACCGCGAGCAGGCCGAACGGCGCGAACGGCTCGACCTGGCGGCGGATGTCGTGCGACAGCCAGGGCTCGATCACGCCGTAGCCGTCCAGGCCCGGGATGGGCAGGAAGTTCAGGATCGCCGCCGTCACCTGGAGCAGGGCGAGGAACGCGAGCGCGTAGCGGAACGTGTCCGGGACGCCGTCGAGGGCGTCCAGCCAGAAGGGCGCGGTGCAGACGACCGCGAACAGTACGTTCGTCAGCGGCCCGGCCGCCGAGATCAGGCTGTGCCGCCAGCGGCCCCGGATGCGGCCGCGCTCGATGAACACGGCGCCGCCGGGCAGGCCGATCCCACCCATGATCACGAAGAGCACCGGCAGCACGATGCTGAGCAGCGCGTGCGTGTACTTGAGCGGGTTGAGCGTCAAATACCCCTTCGCGCCGATGGAGATGTCGCCGCTGTGCAGGGCGGTGCGGGCGTGTGCGTACTCGTGCAGGCACAGCGAGACGATCCAGGCGGCCGTGACGAAGAGGAAGACGGCGAAGCCCGGGTTGTCCGCGAACCCGGTCCAGGCCGCCCAGCCCGAGGCCGCGGTGACTGCGGCGATCCCGAGAAAGACGGGGCTGACCCGGCGGTCGCGCCGGGTGGGGGCGGTGGTCATGGTGCTCCTTCGTCTGCGTTCATCCGAGTCATCTGCGTTCGTCTGCGTTCGTCTGCGTTCGTCTGCGTTCGTCCGCGTCGTCCGCGTCGTCCGTGCTCGGCCTCGGCGGGGCGGCGGCCCCTGCTCCGCCGCCGCATACGCGCTGCCTCGCTTGCCTCGCGGCGGATGCTTCCCCGCCCACCCGCCCCTTACCCCGCATGTCCCGTGCGACGGGCGCGGGGCTCCGGAGTTCCGGGGGCCCGAGGGCCCGGGCATGGGGCGTCGCCTGCTGCCTGCTGCCTGCTGCCTGCTGCCTGTGGAGGCTACCTGCGTGGGCTGTGGAGTGGGGTGGGATGGGAGCTGGGGGATGTGGGTGGGTGGGCTGTTTTCCGGGGTGAGGTGGGGCGGGGGCGGCGGCGTGAGGGTCGGACTGTTCCCCGGGGCGGGGCGGGGCGGGGCGGGGCGCGGTGCTCCGCGCGGGGGGCGTCCGGTGGCGCCGAGCGGCTCGGGGCGGGAGTGGTCTTGCGGGGCGGGCTGATTCGGGAGGCGTGATGCTCTGCGGGCGGGGACGGTGATGCGGGCGGCGTGGGTGGGTTCCGCGGCGCGGGCCGGTCGGCGTTCGCGCTGGCGCGGTGGGGCGGCGGCCGCGCGGGGGTGTGGGGATCCGGGGTGCGGGGAGCGGTGACAATGGGTGCGTGCGTTATCGCGTCCTCGGTGTCACCCGGGCCTCGCGCCCCGACGGAACCAACGTTTCCGTCGGCGGCGCCCGCCTGCGTGCGCTGCTCGCGGCGCTCGCGCTGAGGCCGGGGCGTACGGTTCCGGCCGCCGTCCTCGTCGACCGGGTGTGGGGCGGGTCGCCCCCGGCCGACGCCACGGGGGCGCTGCAGGCCCTGGTCGGGCGGCTGCGCCGGGTGCTCGGCGCCGACGCCGTCGCCTCCGCCGACGGCGGCTACCACCTGCGGGCCGCCCTCGACGACGTGGACGCCCACCGCTTCGAGCGCCTGGTCGGCGAGGGTACGCGGGCGCTGGCGGACGGCGACCCGGCGAAGGCCGCGGCCCTCCTCGACGACGCCCTCGCCCTGTGGCACGGCGAGGCCTTCGCCGACCTGCCGGACCACACCGCGGAGGCCGCCCGCTGGTCCGCCCGCCGCCTCGACGCCCTGCGCGCGCGGTTCACGGCGGCGCTGGCCCTGGGTCAGGCCGAGGACGCCCTCCCCGAACTCACCGCCCTGTGCGACGGCCACCCGCTGGACGAGCCGCTCCAGGTCCTGCGGCTGCGCGCCCTGCGGGACGCCGGCCGCGCGGCGGAGGCACTGGCCGCGTACGACGGCGTACGCCGCACCCTCGCGGAACACCTGGGCGCCGATCCCGGGCCCGAACTGCGTTCCCTGTACGGAGAGTTGCTGCGGCCAGCGACGGCTGCGGGGCTTGAGGGGCGGGGCACTCAGGCCGAGGGTCCGGCCCGGACGGCCGCACCCCCGGCGGCCACGCACCCCGGCGCCGTCGACCAGGTCGGTGCGCCCCCGCCTGCCGCCCACGCGGCCTCCGCGCCCCCGGCCGCCGCCGCTGCCCCGGGCGGTGCGCCCTCGCCTGCCGCCCACGCGGCCCCCGCGCACCCCGCCACCGCCTCTGACCCGGGCGATGCGCACCCAGCTACTGCGCACCCCGCTACCGCGCCCCCGGCCGCCGCCCCTGAACCGGGCGATGTGCACCCAACTACTGTGCACCCTGCCGCCGTTGACCAGGTCGGTGCACCCTCGCCTGCCGCCCACGCGGCCCCCGCGCACCCCGCCACCGCCCCTGATCCGGGCGATGCGCACCCAGCTACTGCGCACCCCGCCGCCGCGCCCCCGGCCGCCGCCGCTGACCCGGGCGATGTGCACCCAACTGCTGTGCACCCTGCTGCCGTTGCCCCGGGCGGTGCGCCCTCGCCCGCCGCCCACGGGGCCTCCGCGCCCCCGGCCACCGCCCCTCACCGGGGTGATGCACACCCTGCCGCCGCCGACCAGGGCCATGCACCCCCGCCTGCCGCGCACTCGGCCACCGCCCACCCCGCCGCCCCTCAAGCAGGCGATGCTCGCCTGACAACCGCTCACCCGCCCGTCGCGCCCCCGGCCGCTCCTCACCCGGCCGCTCCTCACCCGGGCGATGCTCACCCGGCCACGGTGCACCCGCCTGCCACTCACCCGCACGCTGCCCCCGCCGCCCACCCCGCTGCCGCTGACCCGGCCGGCGCGCCCCCGGCCGCCGCGCCCCCGCCTGCCCACGCGGACACCGCGCGCCCTGCCGCCGCCCACCCAGGCGACGCGGCTTCGGCGGCCAGCACACGCGCAGGCACGGCGTCGGAGGCGGGAGGCGCGTCAGCCGGTACGGGCCCGCCGGGTGCGGCGGACGTCGGCTCACGTACGGACGTGCAAGGCGCGACGGACGTCGCCGCGCGCCCCGCCCCCGGCAACCTCCGTGCCCGGCTCACCTCCTTCGTCGGGCGCAGCGCGGACATCGACGCGATCCGGGGGGACCTGCGCCGTGCCCGCCTGGTGACGTTGACCGGGCCCGGCGGGGCGGGCAAGACGCGGCTGTCGCAGGAGGCCGGGGAGGCGGTGGCCGACGCCGTGCCGGACGGGGTGTGGCTCGCCGAACTCGCGCCCGTGGACGACCCGGACGACGTACCGGAGGCCGTCCTCACTGCGCTCGGCGCCCGCGAGACCGTGCTGCGCGGCGCGGGCGCCGAAGAGCTGCGGGTCGCCGCCGAGCGGAACGCCGACGACCCGATGGTCCGGCTCACCGAGCACTGCGGCCCGCGCCGCATGCTCCTCGTCCTGGACAACTGCGAGCACGTCGTCGACGCCGCCGCCCGCCTCGCGGAGAGCCTGCTTTCCCGCTGCCCCGGGCTCACGGTGCTCGCCACCAGCCGCGAACCCCTCGGCGTACGGGGCGAGTTGGTGCGCCCGGTCGAACCGCTGCCGGAACCCTTCGCGCTGCGTCTCCTCGCCGACCGCGGCGCCGCCGCACGGCCCGGCTTCCGTACGGACGACGACCCGCGCGCCGCCGCCGAGATCTGTCACCGCCTGGACGGCCTGCCGCTGGCCATCGAACTGGCCGCGGCCCGGCTGCGGATGCTCACCCCGCGCCAGATCGCCGACCGGCTCGACGACCGCTTCCGCCTGCTGACCAGCGGCGCCCGAACCGTCCTTCCGCGCCAGCAGACGCTGCGCGCCGTCGTGGACTGGTCCTGGGACCTCCTCGACGCCGCCGAACGCGCCGTCCTGCGCCGCCTGTCGGTCTTCGCGGGCGGCTGCGACCTCGCGGCGGCGGAAGCGGTCTGCGGCGGTCAGGCCGGCGGCGACCCGTCCACCGGCGCAGGTCAGGCCGGCGCCGACATCGCCGACATTGTCGATATCGCCGACGTCACCGACGTCCTCGGCTCCCTCGTCGACAAGTCGCTCGTCGTCGCCGCGCCCGCCGCGCACGGCGACGTGATGCGCTACCGGCTCCTGGAGACCGTCTCCGAGTACGCCGCCGAGCGGCTCGACGAGGCGGGGGAGCGGGACGTGGTCGAGCGGGCGCACCTCACGTACTTCCGGGAGTTCGCCCGCGTCACCGACCCCGCGCTGCGCGGCCACGGGCAGCGCGCGGCCATCGCGGCGTTCGAGGCGGAGTACGAGAACCTGCGCACCGCGCTGCGCCGGGCCGTGGCCGCACACGACGAGCAGGAGGCGCTGTGCCTCGTGCTGTCCCTGGTGTGGTTCTGGATGATCCGCGACCTGCGGGTGGAGGCGCGGAACTGGTCCCGGGACGTGATGGCCCTCGGCCCCGACCCGTTCACCCCGCCGGTCACCCCCGCCGCCCCGCTGTACGCGCGCTGCACGGACACACCGCCCCCGCTGTCGGGCGAACTCCTGCAGGAGGCCCGGCGCGGCGTGCACCTCATCCATCTCTCCTGCATGGACATGGACCCGACGGCCTGGCAGACCCCGGAGGCCGAGCGGAAGCTGGGCGCGATCAAGGACACCTACCGCGCGGGCCTGCCGCAGACCTGCTGGAGCCCGGGCAACCTCTGGTTCTTCGCCGTCCTGATGACCGGCGAGGTCGAGCAGTTGCGCGACCTCGTCGACGAGACCGTCGCCGCCTGCCGTGAGTTGGGCCTCACCTGGGAGCTCGCGGGCGCCCTGCAGCAGCGCGCCAACATCCTCGCCAACCGCTTCGACTGGGCGGGCGACGCCTGCCGCGACGCGGACGAGGCCCTGGAGATCTGCACGCGGCTCGGCGACGCCTGGGGCACGGCCGAGGCGCTGTCCTCGCGCGGCGAGGCCCACGAACGGCGCGGTCAGTACCTGCGCGCGGCCGAGGACTTCCGGGCCGCCATCCCGTACGCCACGGAACTCGGCGCGAAGGCGCAGGTGGCCCTGTTGACGGCCCGGCTCGGCACGGCGCTCGTCGAGGCGGGCGATACCGAGCGCGGCGAGGCCCTGCTGTGGCAGGTGGCCGGCGACAAGGACAGCCGCGTGAACGGGGCGCTGCCCGCGGCCCGGCTCTTCCTCATCGGCCTGCTCGGCCGCACCGGCCGCACCGGCGAGGCCCGCGAGCAACTGGCACTGCTGCGCAAGGAGTTCAAGGTTTTCGGCTTCTCCGTCTTCGAGAGCTTCATGCGCGGCACGCAGGCGTGGCTCGACACCGCCGACGGCCACCACGAGCAGGCCCTCGGCCACGCCCGGGAGGCCGTGGAGAAGGCCGCCGAGCCGCTGTCGCAGATGATCGCGCCGCAACTGCTCGCCGTCCACCTGGCCACCATGGCCCGCGCCCTCGCCTCGTACGACGCCGGGCGCGCGGCGCACGCGGCGCGCCTGCTCGCCGTGGCCGACGGCCAACTGCCGCACGGCCACGTCCCGGTGGCCCTGGAGCGGGAGATCCGCACGTCCGCGGAGCGGGCGGCCCGCGCGGCGCTCGGCGACGCGGACTACGCCGCCGCCTACGCCGCGGGCGACGGCCTCGACTGGCAGGAGGCCGTCGCCGCGGCGGGGCTGTGACGCGGCGTCACGTCTTCGTACGGAACTTGTGGATCGCGATCGGTGCCATCAGGCCCGTCAGGACCACCGACCAGATGAGCGTCACCCACACGTCGTGCGCGACCGGCCCTTGGCCGTTCATCAGGCCGCGGGCGGCGTCGGCGAGCGACGACAGCGGGTTGTAGTCCGTGAACGCCTGGAGCCAGCCGGGCATGGACTTCGTCGGCGCGAAGATGGACGAGCCGAACTGCAGCGGCATCAGGACCAGGAAGCCCATGCCCTGGATGGCCTGGGCGCTCTTCATCACGACACCCATGGTGAGGAAGATCCACATCAGGCCCACGCCGAAGGCCATGGCGAGGCCTATGGACGCGATCAGACCCGGGATGCTCTCCACGGAGAAGCCGATGATCAGGGCGACGACCAGCAGGATCGCCGTGGCGACCAGCATCCGCAGCAGCTCGACCACGATCTTGGCGATCATCACCGAGGAGCGGCCGATGGGCAGCGACCGGAAACGGTCCATCACACCGGTCTGGAAGTCCTGGTTGAAGCCCGTGCCCACACCCATGGCCATGTTCATCCCCATCATGGCCATCAGGCCGGGGATCACATACTGCACGTACTCCTCGCGGCCGCCGCCGAGGGCCTGGCCGACGGAGCCGCCGAAGACGTACACGAACAGCAGGGTGAAGACGATCGGCATCAGGACGGCGTCGAACATCGACTCCATGTCCTGCTTTATCCACAGCAGATTGCGTCTGACCAGCGCGCTCGTGTGCCGGACGTGGGCGCGCAGGCCGATGCGGGTGTCCGCCCCGGCCTTGTCGGTGGGGTGCTGCTGGGCGGGTGGCGCGGAAGGCGCCGTGACCGTGCCGGCGCTCATGCGGCGACCTCCTTGAATTCGGTGCTGACGGCGTCCTGCGACTCGCTGGTCTTGTGACCGGTGAGGGACAGGAACACCTCGTCCAGGCTGGGCAGTTCGGTGGCGATGTCGGACAGCGTGATGCCGCGCGAGGTGAGCGTGCCCACGACCGCCGTGAGCTGCTCGTCGCTGAGGATCGGCACCAGGACCGTGCCGGTCTCGGCGTCCACGGTGGTGGTGGCGAGGCCCGTGAGGCCCGCGTCGTCCAGCGCGGCGGCCGTGGGGCGCAGCTGCGCCGGGTCCGCCGGGCGGATGCGCAGGGTGCGGCCGCCGACCTTGGCCTTCAGCTCCTCGATGCCGCCGTTGGCGATGACCTTGCCGCGGTCGACGACCGTGAGCTCGCTAGCGAGCTGCTCGGCCTCTTCCATGTACTGCGTGGTGAGCAGGACGGTGACGCCGTCACCGACCATGCGCTTGACCTCGTCCCAGACCTCGTTGCGGGTGCGCGGGTCGAGGCCGGTGGTCGGCTCGTCCAGGAACAGCACGGCCGGGCTGCCGATCATCGACGCCGCCAGGTCGAGGCGGCGGCGCATGCCTCCGGAGTACGTCTTCGCGGGGCGGCGCGCGGCCTCCGTGAGCGAGAAGCGCTCGAGCAGGCCGTCCGCGCGGGAGCGGGCCTCCTTGCGGGGCAGGTCGAGCAGGCGCCCGATCATGTAGAGGTTGTCCCAGCCGGTCAGCTTCTCGTCCACCGACGCGTACTGACCGGTGAGGCCTATCACGCGGCGCAGCTGGCGCGGCTGGCGCAGCACGTCGTACCCGGCGACGAAGGCGGTGCCGGAGTCGGGGGTGATGAGCGTGGAGAGGCAGCGTACGAGCGTGGTCTTGCCGGCGCCGTTGGGCCCGAGGACGCCGAGGACCGTTCCCTCGCGGACGTCCACGTCGACGCCGTCCAGCGCCTTGGTCTCGCCGTAGTGCTTGACCAGCCCCCGTACCGAAACGGCGCTTGCGGTGCCGTCCGCTCCCCGTTGGGGCTTGTTGTCGATTTCTGTCATGCCGTACATGAGAGCAGGTGCCACCGACAATCCACCGACAGATTTCCTACAGGCGTACGACACCCCGCCGACGGCGAGCGGCGGGCCGGGGGCGGCCGGGGGCCGGAACTGTGGGCGGTCGGGCGGGAAAACGTCGCGAAGCGGCGGATAACGGCGCTCGCGACGGGAGCGGCAGCCCGCCGACGGGGGACGGGCGGCGGGCTGCCGCTTGGTGCCGCAGTGGCTTGAAAGTGCTGTGCCGACTGCTGTCTGAACGTGCTGTATCGACTGCTGCGCCGACCGCTGGTGGACGGCGTGTTCCGCTAGTGGACGGCGTGCTCCGCGGCCGGGAACGCGCCGCCCACCACGTCCTCGGCGAAGGCCTTCGCGGCGTCGCCCATGACGCCGCGCAGGTCCGCGTACTGCTTCACGAAGCGCGGCATCTTGCCGCCGGTCAGGCCGAGCATGTCGGTCCACACCAGGACCTGGGCGTCGCACTCCGAGCCCGCGCCGATGCCGACGGTCGGGATGTGCAGCGACCTGGTGACCTCGGCGGCCAGCTCGGCCGGCACGAGTTCGAGCACCACCGCGAAGGCGCCCGCGGCCTCGGCCGACTTGGCGTCCCGCAGCAGTTGGTGGGCCGCCTCCTCGCCGCGGCCCTGGACGCGGTAGCCCATCGTGTTCACCGACTGCGGGGTCAGTCCCAGATGGGACATGACGGGGATGCCGGACTGCACGAGCAGCTCGGTCTGGGCCAGTGAGCGCTCGCCGCCCTCCAGCTTGACCGCGCCCACGCCGGCCTCCTTGACCAGGCGCGTCGCGGACCTGAGCGCCTGGACCGGGCCTTCCTGGTACGACCCGAAGGGCAGGTCGCCGACGATCAGGGCGCGGCTCGTGCCGCGCACGACCGCCGCGGACAGGACGGCCATCTCGTCGAGGGTGACGGGCACGGTGGTCTCGTACCCCAGGTGGCAGTTGCCCGCCGAGTCGCCGACGAGCATGACCGGGATCCCGGCCTCGTCGAAGACGGACGCGGTCATCGCGTCGTACGCGGTGAGCATGGGCCACTTCTCGCCGCGCTCCTTGGCGGCGGTGATGTCGCGGACCGTGATGCGGCGTGTGCCCTTGCCGCCGTACAGCGCCTTGCTGCTGTCGGTCTTCCGCTCCGTGGGGGCGGGGCTCTGGGCAGCCGAAAGCTGCGTCATCGCAACGGCTCCTTCTGTCGTCTCGAGGCGCCCTGACGGCGTCCCCGGATCACGTCCATGGTGGCATCGCGTGCCGCCCGGAGGCTAGAGGGTGGTTTTTCGGCCATTTCCGGCCCGGGGATGGACGTCCGGGTTCCCGGCGGTACGGAGGCGTGGATTCCGTTGGGCGGACGCATGCGTTCCGCGTGATGTGCGGGGAAAACCGGGGTAAAGCCTTTCCAATACGAGACGGTCTCGTATCGAAATAAGCTTAAGGTGAAGGGCATGACCACATCTGCCGTCCCCGACGCGCCTCGCATACCGGAGGCGGTCCACCGGCGCCGCTGGGCGATCCTCGGCGTCCTGATGCTGAGCCTGCTCATCGTCGTCCTGGACAACTCGATCCTGAACGTCGCCATCAAGACCATCTCGACCCCCGAACCCACCGGCCTCGGCGCCACCCAGAGCGAGCTCGAGTGGGCCATCAACTCCTACACGCTCGTCTTCGCCGGCCTGCTCTTCACCGCGGGCCTGCTCGGCGACCGCATCGGCCGCAAGAAGGTCCTGCTCGCCGGGCTCGCCGTCTTCGGCATCGGCTCCGCGCTCGCCGCCCAGTCCGGCTCGCCCGTCGAACTCATCGCGTTCCGCGGGGTGATGGGGCTCGGCGCGGCCTTCGTGATGCCCGCCACCCTCGCCGTCCTCATGAACGTCTTCGAGCGCGAGGAGCAGCCCAAGGCCATCGGCATCTGGGCCGCCGGCGTCGGCCTCGCCGTCGCGATCGGGCCCATCACCGGCGGCGTGCTGCTCGACCACTTCTGGTGGGGCTCGGTCTTCCTCATCAACGTACCGATCGTCGTCGTCGCGATCGGACTGATGATCGCGCTCGTCCCGGACTCCAGAGATCCCAAGCCGGGCCGCATCGACCTGGTCGGCGTCGTGCTGTCCGTCATCGGCCTGGTGCTGCTCGTCTACGGCATCATCAAGGGCGGCCAGCTCGCCGACTTCACCGACCCCGCGGCCCTCACGACGATCCTCGCGGGCCTCGCCGTGCTCGTCGGCTTCGTCTGGTACGAGAAGCGCAGCGACCACCCGTCCATCGACATCTCGTACTTCAAGAACCGCGTGTTCTCCGCCGCGATCACCGCGATCGCGCTCGTCTTCTTCGCGCTGATGGGCGTCACGTTCTTCGCGGTCTTCTATACGCAGAGCGTGCGCGGGTACACGCCGCTGGAGACCGGGCTGCTCATGCTGCCGCTCGCGGCCGCCCAGCTCGTCTTCGCGCCCCGGGCCCGGCTCGTCGTCGACCGCTTCGGCGTCAAGGCGACCTGCGCCGGCGGGCTCGCGCTGTGCGCCCTGACGCTGGCCTCGTTCACGATCCTCGAGGCGGACACGCCGATCTGGATCCTGGAGGTCATCTTCTTCCTGATGGGCGCGGGCATGGCGCACATCATGACGCCCACCAGCGTCGTCATCATGCAGGCCCTGCCGCGCGAGAAGGCGGGCTCCGCGTCGGCGCTCAGCAACACCTTCCGGCAGGTCGGCGGGGCGCTGGGGATCGCCGTGCTCGGGTCCGTCCTCTCCACCGCCTACCGCGGGGGTGTCGAGGACGAGCTCAAGGTGCTGCCTGCCGGGGTGCGGCACACCGCGGGGGAGTCCATCGAGGCGACGCTCGGGGCCGCGGGGCGGCTCGGGCCGCGGGGGGAGGCGCTCGTCTCCTCCGCCAACGACTCGTTCCTGCACGCGATGCATGTCACTGCGTTGTGCGGAGCGGGGGTTGCCCTCGTGGGCGTGCTCATCGTGTCCCTGTACTTGCCCGGCAAGCAGCCGCAGGGCCCGACGGCGCCGGACGCCTCGTCCCCGGAGCGGGATCCGGTGGGCGCCGAGTCCTGAACGGTCCCGCAGGGGGTGCGGGGTGACCGCTTGTCGTGACGGTGCACGTCGGCCTGTGGCTGTGCCCACCCGTGCCGCCCTGCGGCACGGGTGGGCACAGCCCAGGCCGACAGCCATCGTCACGACAAGCGGTCACCCCGCCCCCGGCCGGGGGACCAGGGAGAATGCGGGGGCACGTAACAACCGCGGAGGAGTCGAGCATCGTGGAGCAGGGTCGTACCGGCAAGGGCGCGGGCGCCAGGGGACGACCCCGCAGCGAAGCGGTCGAACGCGCCATCATCGAGGGCGTCATCAAGCTGGTCGAGGACGGAGTCCCCCTCGCGGAACTCTCCATCGAGCGCATCGCCCGCACCGCCGGCGTGGGCAAGGCCACGATCTACCGCCGCTGGAGCGGCAAGGACGAGATCTTCGTCGACGTCCTGCGCAGCCTGGAGGAACCCCGCGCCGAACTCCCCGGCACCTCCATGCGCGACGACCTCGTCGTCCTCGTCGAGCACATCCGCCGCCGCGGCCTCAACATGCGCTCGTCCGCGATCCTGCACAACGTCTTCGCGCAGATGAAGAGCCTGCCGAAACTGTGGGAGGCGTACCACACGACGGTCATCGACCCGCAACGCCGCGTCGTCTACGACGTCCTGCGCCGCGGCGTGGAGAACGGCGAACTCCGCGAGGACGTCGACATCGTCCTCGCCAACGAACTCTTCGTCGGCCCCATGCTGGTGCGCACCGTGCTGCGCCCGGACGCCCCGCTGGACGAGGACCTGGCGGAACGCATCGTCGACATGGTCCTCGAAGGACTGCGGCCCCAGGAGTGATCGGACTGTGGTTCCAGGGGTGAACCGGCCCCGGAGCGCGTGGCGTTCACCACGCGTCACCCGCGGGCGATGTGCGCGTTTCGTCACAGACGTCCCGCCAGGCGCACACATCCGGAACCTCGCGACCGCCCCCGCTCGTCCTCGTGCCCGTACGGCCGTCCTCGGACGGCAGGGACGACACGCGATCATCGCCTAGGGTGCAGGGGCGGGGAGACGGTGTGCACGGCAGTCAGTGAGGCGACGAGAGTTATGGCGCAGGCGTACAAGGCGGAGACGGACAGCGGCGGCTCGGGGCCCGAGCGCCAGGGTTCGCGACTGCAGCGCCTGGTCGGCGGATGGCGGGGCGACCCCGGCATCTGGCGGCGCGGGCTCATCACGGCGGCGATCGCGGTCCTCATCGGTCTCGTGATGCTGCTGCATGCCCAGATCCCCAACGGCGTGGGCAACCTCGGCAGCCTCACCGAGACCTTCCTGCCCTGGCTCGGTGTGTTCGTGCCGGTCCTGCTCGTCATCGCCGTGGTTCGCAAGTCCGCGACCGCCCTCATCGCCCTGCTCCTGCCGGTGATCGTCTGGCTGAACGCCTTCGGCGGCCTCATCACCGACAAGTCGGGCAGCGGCGGCGACCTGACCGTCGCCACGCACAACGTCAACGCCGACAACCCCGACCCGTCCGGCACCGCCCGCGACGTCGCCGCGTCCGGCGCGGACGTCGTCGCCCTCGAGGAGCTCACCGCCTCCGCCGTGCCCACGTACGAGAAGGCGCTCGCGGACACGTACAAGTACCACTCGGTGCAGGGCACCGTCGGCGTGTGGAGCAAGTACCCGCTGACCGGCACCAAGCCCGTCGACATCAAGCTCGGCTGGACGCGGGCGATGCGCACCACCGTCGCCACGCCCAAGGGGCAGGTCGCGGTGTACGTCGCGCACCTGCCGTCGGTACGGGTCAAGCTCGACGCGGGCTTCACGGCCGGCCAGCGCGACGACAGCGCCGACGCGCTCGGCGAGGCCATCTCCGGCGAGAAGCTCGGCAAGGTCGTCCTGCTCGGCGACCTGAACGGCACCATGAACGACCGCGCGCTGAACGCCGTCACCTCGCAGATGCGGTCCACGCAGGGCGCGGCGGGCGACGGCTTCGGCTTCAGCTGGCCCGCCTCGTTCCCGATGGCCCGCATCGACCAGATCATGGTCAAGGGCGTCGAGCCGGTGTCCTCCTGGACGCTCCCGGAGACGGGCAGCGACCACCTGCCGGTGGCCGCGAGCATGGATCTCTGACGGTTCTCTCTTCGTGGGCCGCTGCCGGTCACCCGTCCTTAACCTCGCGGAATACTCGGGCCGGGAGTCTTTGTTCCGTACGTAAACTTACGGATCCCGCGCTGCTCCCTGCCCTTTTGGAAGGTACGTCTTCATGCCCCTGGCCCTGCTCGCCCTCGCCGTGGGCGCCTTCGGCATCGGCACCACCGAGTTCGTGATGATGGGCCTGCTGCCCAACGTCGCGGACGACCTGCACATATCCATCCCGACCGCCGGACACCTCGTCTCCGCGTACGCGCTCGGCGTCGTCATCGGCGCCCCGCTGCTCGCCGCCGTCACCGCGAAGCTGCCCCGGCGCCGCGTCCTCATCGGCCTGATGGCCCTGTTCGTCGTCGGCAACGCGGTGTCGGCCGCCGCGCCCGACTACCACTGGCTGATGGTGGCGCGCTTCGTGAGCGGCCTGCCGCACGGCGCGTTCTTCGGCGTCGGCGCGGTCGTCGCCACCGGGCTCGTCGGGCCCGAGCGCAAGGCGCGGTCCGTGTCCCTGATGTTCCTCGGGCTCACCGTCGCCAACGTCGTCGGCGTGCCCGTCGCCACGCTCATGGGGCAGCAGCTCGGCTGGCGGGCGACGTTCCTCGCCGTCAGCGCGATCGGGCTCGCCGCGATCGCTGCGCTCGCCCTCCTCGTCCCCGCCGACCACGGACACGGCGAGAGCGCCGGGCTGCGCGGCGAGCTCCGCGCGCTCGGCTCGCTTCCCGTCTGGCTCGCCCTCGGTACGACCGTCGCGGGCTTCGGCGCCCTCTTCGCCGCGTACAGCTACGTCACGCCGATGCTCACGGACTCCGCCGGGTTCGCCGAGTCCAGCGTGACACTGCTGCTCGCCCTCTTCGGCGTGGGCGCCACCGCCGGCAACCTGCTCGGCGGGCGGCTCGCCGACCACTCCCTGCGGGGCACGCTGTTCGGCGGCCTCGGCGCGCTGGTCGCCGTGCTCGCCCTCTTCCCGCTCCTCATGCGCGCCGAGTGGAGCGCGGCCGTCGGCGTGACGCTGCTCGGCATGGCCGCGTTCACGACGGGGTCGCCCTTGCAGCTCATGGTCATGGAGAAGGCCGCCGCCGCGCCGTCCCTCGCCTCCTCGGCCAACCAGGCCGCGTTCAACCTCGCCAACGCCGGTGGCGCCTGGATCGGCGGGCTCGCCCTCGCCGCGGGCTTCGGCGTGACGTCGCCCGCGGTGGCCGGGGCGGGGCTTGCCGTGCTCGGCATCGGCGTCGCCGCGGTGGCGTACGCGGTCGACCGCGTACGGGAGCCTTTCGGTGGTGGCGGCGGCTCGGGTCGGGTGGTGGCCGAGCACCGCGAGCCTGCGGTGGGCGTCGGGCGCCGTTGATCGCGGCCTGCGGCCTGGCTCGTCCTCAATCGCCGGACGGGCTTTCCCCCACCCACCCGCCCTTTCTTCGCGCTGCGCGCTGTGGGCCTGGCGTATCGCTGGGCGGGCTCTTCCCTGCCCGCCCGCCCCCTTCTTTGCGCTGAGCGCTGTGCGCCTGATGTGCCGACTGCGTGCTGTTAGTGGTGGCAAGGGCGGGTGGGTGGGAAGAAGGGGGTCCGGGGGCGGAGCCCCCGGGCGTCAGACGGTTTCGCGCCAGCGGTTGGTGATCGGGAGGCGGCGGTCCTTGCCGAAGCCCTTCGCGGAGATCTTCGTACCCGGCGGGTACTGCCGCCTCTTGTACTCGGCCGTGTCCACCATGCGGAGCGTCTTCGTGACGAGCTCCGCGTCGTATCCCGCGGCGACGATCGCGTCAGCGCCCTGATCCCGGTCCACGTACAACTCGAGAATCCCGTCGAGCACGGGATAGTCCGGCAGCGAGTCCGTGTCCACCTGGTCCGGCCGCAGCTCCGCGCTCGGCGGCTTGCTGATGGAGTTCTCGGGGATCGGCGGCGTCTCCCCGCGCTCCACCGCCGCCTCGTTGCGCCACCGCGCGAGCCGGAAAATGGCCGTCTTGTACACGTCCTTGATGGGCCCGTACGCCCCCACCGAGTCGCCGTACAGCGTCGAATACCCCACCGCCAGCTCGGACTTGTTGCCCGGCGCGAGGACGATGTGCCCCTCCTGGTTGGAGATCGCCATCAGCATCGTCCCGCGCAGCCTCGACTGGAGGTTCTCCTCGGCGAGCCCGGCAAGACCGAGGGACTCCATGTACGCGTCGAACATCGGCGCGATCGGTACGTTGCGGAAGTTCAGCCCCGTACGCCGCGCCAGCTCCTCCGCGTCGCCCACCGAGTGGTCGGACGAGTACCGCGACGGCATCGCGACCCCGTACACGTTCTCCGCGCCCACCGCGTCGCACGCGATCGCCGCGGCCAGCGCCGAGTCGATGCCTCCGGAGAGGCCGATCAGGACCGAGCGGAAGCCGTTCTTCGCGACGTACGCGCGCAGGCCCACGACCAGCGCCGAATACATCTCCTCGGCGTCGTCGAGGCGGTCCGCGTAGCCGCCGCCGAACTCCGGCTCGTACGCCGGCAGCGGGTCCTCGGACAGCGTCACGTGCTCGATGCGCAGCCCGTCGTCCACCACGCCCTGGGGGACGGGGCCCGCCGCGGGCAGGTCCAGGTCCAGGACCACGCAGCCCTCCGCGAACTGCGGCGCCCGCGCGACGACCTCGCCGTCCTTGTCCACGACGATCGAGTCCCCGTCGAAGACCAGCTCGTCCTGGCCGCCCATCATCGCCAGGTACGCCGTTGTGCAGCCCGCCTCCTGCGCGCGCTTGCGCACCAGCTCCAGGCGCTGGTCGTCCTTGTTCTGCTCGTACGGCGACGCGTTGATCGACAGCAGCAGGCCCGCACCCGCCGTGCGGGTCGCCGGGACGCGGCCGCCGTCCTGCCAGAGGTCCTCGCAGATCGCCAGCGCCACGTCGATGCCGTGCACCCGGACGACCGGGAGCGTCTCGCCCGGCACGAAGTAGCGGAACTCGTCGAAGACGCCGTAGTTGGGGAGGTGGTGCTTGGAGAACGTCAGTGCCACCTCGCCGCGGTGCAGCACGGCGCCCGCGTTACGGGGGGCGCCCGCGGGCTGGCCGTAGCGCGGCTTCGCCTCTTCCGTGCGGTCCAAGTAGCCGACCACCACCGGGAGTTCGCCGAAGCCCTCGTCGCTGAGGCGGGCCGCGAGGTCGCGCAGCGCGCGCCGTGACGCCTCGACGAAGGACGCCCGCAGGGCGAGGTCCTCCACGGGGTAGCCCGTCAGCGCCATCTCCGGGAACGCGACCAGGTGCGCTCCCTGCTCGGCGGAGTGCCGGGTCCAGCGGACGACCGCCTCGGCGTTCTCGGCGAGATCGCCGACGGTCGAGTCGATCTGATTCAGGGCTAGGCGTAGTTGAGGCACGCGGCCCAGTGTAATCGTCAGAGCGACGCGATGCCCCGGCGGGCTGGTGTGGGGCGGCCCACTCGGGCGTTGGATCCGTGCTGGTCCGTGCGCCGTGGTGCGCCCCGGTTCGGTCTGTGGTGCGGCGCGGTCTGCGGTGCGCCGGGGTCTGTGGTGCGGTGCGGTCTGTGGTGCGGCGCGGTCTGTGGTTCTTGGTCTCCGTTCTTTTCCGTCGCCTTCGTGGGGGTGGCGCCGCCTTCGGTTCGGTGGTGGGGCGGGGCCGCGGCGGTATGTCCGTGCTCGCGCCTGTGGCGCCGGTGACATTGCCGGTACGGACGGCGTGGTCGGGCGAGCTGCGCGCGGACATACCGCCACGTCCCCGCCGGTCCGGCGGCGGCTCTCCCCCGGTGGGGGTCACGGGTCTGTTTCCCGCGCCCCGATGGGGGTGACTCCTACCAGTCCGTCCACCGCTGTGGGCAGTCGTGCCGCAGGGCGGCTCCCGACCCTCAAAGGCAGCCCAGGCCGACGGGGCCGATATGTGGGGGTGAGGTGGCGGGGCGTGGGGCCCGCACCGGCCGGCGGGCATGGCCGGCCGGTGGGGGCTTGGGGGTCAGCGGGTGCGGTAGCCCAGGACCGTCATCATTCCTGCCTCCGCGTGGTAGACGTTGTGGCAGTGGATCATCCACAGGCCGGGATTGTCCGCGTCGAAGTCCACCGTCAGCGTGCCGTTCGGCAGCACCGCCGCCGTGTCCTTGCGGGGGCGGCCGGGCGCGCCCGCCAGGGCGAAGGTGTGGCCGTGGAGGTGGAGGGGGTGCCACATCGTCGTGTCGTTGGTGAACTCCAGGCGGACCCGCTCACCGGCGCGGACCGGGTGGCGCTGGTCGGGCGCGTAGGGCTTGCCGTCGAAGGCCCAGTCGTACTTCCCCATGCCACCGGTCAGGCGGATCTTGATGGTGCGGTCCGGGTCACGGGAGGGCAGGGCTACGGAGTCTTCGGCCGTGAGTTTGTCGGCCAGGAGAACGCGGCCCTTCAGTTCCTTGGGGCGTACGGAGGCGGACGGGGCCGCCCCGCCGCCCGTACGGAGCACCGCCAGGGCCGTTGTCTTCTTGCCTTCGGCCAGCGCTGTCAGCGGGAACACACCGTCCTTGGCCGTGACGAGGACGTCGTACCGCTCGCCCATGCCGATCAGGAGCGCGTCCGTCTTGCGGTGTCGGACGGGGAAGCCGTCCGTGTGCGTCACCGTCAGCTCGTGGTCCCCCAGGGCCACGCGGAAGGCCGTGTCGCCGCCCGCGTTGATCAGGCGCAGGCGGACGCGGTCCCCGGGGCGGGCCCGGAAGGTCGTGGGGGACTGGGGCGTGCGGCCGTTGATCAAGTAGTGGGGGTACGCCACGTCGCCCGCGTCCGGGCCGAGGATGTCGCTCTTCGCGCCCATCATCATGCGGGAGGGGGGTGAGGGGTTGGGATTCGGGCTGGGCTTGGTGGGCTGTTTGTTGTACGTGGCGTGGGACATGTCGTGGCCGCCCGACCCGTGGTCCATTCCGCCTTCCATGCCCGCCCGCAGTTCCTTCAGGACCGCGTCCGGAGTCGAGCCGTCCACCCCGTCCACCCAGTCGTCCAGGACGACCACCCACTCCTTGTCGTACGACAACGGCTCCTTGGGGTCGTCGACGATCAACGGGGCGTACAGGCCGCGGTCCTGCTGGGTGCCCGAGTGGGGGTGGAACCAGTACGTCCCCGGATGCGCGACCTTGAAGCGGTACGTGAAGTCGGCGCCGGGCCTGATGTCGCGCTGCGTGAGGGCGGGGACGCCGTCCATGTCGTTGCGCAGGGCCAGGCCGTGCCAGTGCAGGGTGGTGGGCTGGGGGAGGTGGTTGGCGAGCGTGAGGGCGAGGGTGTCGCCCGCGGTGACGCGGATCTCCTTGCCGGGCAGGTCCTCCCCGTACGCCCATGTCTTCACCTGGGGGCCGCCCAGGTCGAGTGTGGCCGGGCCCGCCGTGAGCCGCATCTTGCGGACGGCGCCGCCCCCGCGGCGCTCGCGCTCCGCGGCCGCGACCTCCCGGCCGGTGGGCGTCACATAGCCCGCCGGTGCCGCGGACGGCCCGCCCTTGCCGCCGCCGGAGTGCCCGGAGTGGGAGCCGTCGCCGGAACAGGCCGTCACAAGTCCCGTACCCGCGGCGGCGATCGCGGTGCCCAGCAGGGTCCGGCGCGATGTGCTCGTGAGGGGTGTGGTGGTGGGTGTGCTGCGTTTGCGCATGGTTGATGGACACCTCGTCCGAGTGGTGCGTGCAGAAGGGCGCGTCTGCTGCTTCCGCGAAGCAGCCGGTGCCGCGGCCTATACGCGCAGCACGGACAGGTGGGCCAGGAGGGTCCGGGGCGGCGGAGGGTTCGGCCGCAGGGTGTCGAGGACGCGGGCGAATCTGTGTACGTGGACGGGGGTGCCCCAAGGTCCGTGGTGGACCGCCGCGTACAGCAGGGCGAGGGTGAGCGCGGCGCCCAGGACCGCCAGGCAGAGGGACAGGGGGTCCATGCCGGTGCCGGTGCCGGTGCCGGTGCCGGGGTCGTGCGGGGTGGGCCTCTGCGGTGCGATGGCTGCTTGGTCGGTCGGCGGTTCGGCCGGGTGGTTGCTGGGTGGTGGGCTGGTCGGGTGCTCGCCGGTCCCGCGCGCGGGACTGTGGTCCGCCCGCACCTGGGCTTGCTGCCCGTGCGCTCGCTTGCCGTCAGTCGCCACGCGCGCGTGCCCGGCGGCCTCCGCCACGCGCGCGTGCCCGGCCGTCGCTCGTTCGGCGCTCGGGCCGTGTTCCCGGGGATGACCCAGCGTATGCATCGTCACGATGCCGAGGAGAAGAGCGGCGAGCAGCAGGAAATGTCCCGCGCCCGGCAGCCTCGTCCTCGTCGTGGTCATGGGCCGGAGCCTACCCCTCCTGGGTATGGCGCGACATGCGGGCCCTGCCCCCTCCGTCGATCATGAGCCCATGACGAATCCGGATGGATCTGGACAGAAAGGGATGCCGGTCGTTCTCCTCGTGTGCCGCAGACAGGAGTGGGTTCACCCTGACCACCAGAGCTCGAACGCCGCAGATTAGCCTTTGTTCGCGTATGTCATCAGAGCTCCCGGCCGCCGGTACGCGCCGTACCGCCGCCGCCCGCACAGCCGTCGCCGTCCTCCTGACGCTCGGAGCGCTCGCCTACAGCACCTGGGCCCTCGAAGCCTTCCTGCCGACCGGGCTCTCGCCGCTGAGTACGTACGTGAGTGAACTCGCCGCCGAGGACCAGCCGTACGGGACGTTCTTCCGGGCGCTGGACTTCGCCGCGGGGGTGTTGGTGTGTGCGGGGGCGGTGGGTGCGTTGGTGTGGCTGCGGCCCGGGGCGGGGGCGCGCGGCTGGTCGCGCGCCCTTGCTCTCCTGGCCGTCCTCGGCTGGGTCGGCATCGCGCTCTTCGGTGCGGCGACCGCGGCCGACTCGCGGCTGCCGCTGAGCTGCGCGCCCACCGCCGACGCGGCCTGCGCGGCGCGGGAGCGGGCGGGTCTTGTGCCGACGGCGCACGCGGCGCACACGTTCAGCAGCAGTGCGGCGGTCGCGGGGGCGCTGGTGGGGATGGCTCTGCTGACGCTGGTGGTACGGAAGCGCGGGGCGTGGCCCGCCGCCCGGTCCGGTGGCGTCCTGCTCGCGCTCGTCGGCGTCGAACTGGCCGCCACCGTGTGGACGCTGGCGGCCGTCGCCGCGTTCGGCGCCGGGCAGGGGACGTGGGGGCTCGGGGTCGCGCAGCGGATTCAATTGCTCACGATCGCGGTGTGGTTGGTGGTGTTGGCGTGGCTGGTGCGGAAGCGATGGGAGATGCGGGGCTGAGGGGATGCGACGGCGGCTGCGAGGGTTGCGATGAGGGCTTCTCGGGGGCTTCTTTCGTACGCGTCGGTGGGGTGCCGCACCACGTGGACGTGACGGGGGACGGGCCCGTGTGCGTGCTCAGTGCGGGGCTGGGGCTCGCCTGGTGCGAGTGGGATCCGGTGGTCGCGCTGCTCGCTCCGTCCCGCACTGTCGTCCGCTTCGACCGGCCCGGGCTCGGGCTCAGCGCGCCCGCGCGGGGTGCGCCCACGCTGGTGGGGGAGGCGGAGCGGATCGGTTGCGTGCTCGACGCGTTGGGGCTCGGCGGGGAGGCCGTGACCGTGGTGGGGCATTCGCTGGCCGGGTTCCACGTGGAGGCGTTCGCGCGGCTGTTTCCCCGGCGGACGGCCGGGCTCGTCCTTGTCGACTCCAGCGTGGAGGAGGGGGCGCGGGCGGTGCCCGGGCGGGGGCTGCGGGTGGGGGCCGCGCGGGTCGGTGGGGTGGTGCTGGGGGCGCTCGGGGTGCCGCGGGCGGTGGGGGCCCGCGGCGCGGGGGCTGGTCGGGCGGGGGGCTCCGTTGCCGCGGGAGCTGCGGGCGTTGTACGGCTCCGGGCGGGTGTGGCGGGCGGCGCTCGTGGAGTACGTGACGTACGGGGACGTGGCGCATGAGTTGGCGGTGCTGCGGGGTGGGGCTGGGTTGCCCGGTGGGGCGCCGGTGCGGGTGCTGGCGGCGGCCTCGGCCCCGGCCGACCGGTGGGCCGACCGCCAGCGGACCCTGGCCGCCGCCCTGCGCGCGGACTTCCGCGTGCTCGCCCCCGCGGGCCACCTCCTGATGCGGGACCGCCCCCACGAGGTAGCCGAGGCGATCCTGGCGGCGCGGTGAGCCGGCTCTCCGGCCGCGCGGAGGTAACCGCCGTCGCGACGGTGAACGTCGGCCTGGGGCTGTGCCCACCCGTGCCGCCCTGCGGCACGACTGCCCACAGCGGGGAGCGGAAGGGTTGAGGCGCCGCCTGCCCTGGCGGCCCAGCTGCCCACAGCAGGTGGGGACGGGACGATGGGGGAAGCCGCCGAACGACCTTCCCCGGCACCGGCACCCCGGCCCACGGGACCGTGTCGTCGGCGATGGCCCCGGCTACGGCCCGGAGCCCTCTGTCCCCGTAAACGGGTGGGCGGGTGGGAGAGATCCGCCGCGAAGCGGCGGCACAGAATCCCCGAAGAGGCGCCGCACCGAATCAGTGAACGGGGCCCGCGGCCAGCCTCCGTACGCTGTCCCGCACAACAATGTGCGTACCGAGCACATGCCGCTCGGGCCCCGACCGCGGCGGCGCCCCCGCCAGAGCAAGCCGCACCGCCGTGCGCCCCATCTCCTCGGCGGGAATGCGCACGGTCGTGAGACCGGGAGTGACGTCCGCGGCGACGGGGTCGTCGTTGTAGCCGACGACCGAGACGTCCCCCGGGACGTCGAGCCCGTACTCCCGCAGCGCGATCACCGTCGCCGCCGCCACCCGGTCGTCCCCGGCGAAGACGGCCGTGAACTCCGGCTTCCCGCCGGCCTCGCGGAGCAGATCGCGAATCGCGTCGTACCCGTGGTGCTGCCCGAACCCCACGCCGTGGACGATCGCGTCGGACCGCGGCACACCGTGGTCGTCGAGGGCCCGCAGAAAGCCGTGCACCCGGGCCTCGCCGGTCGTGTTGCCGGGCTGGTAGCCGACGAGGGCGATGCGGCGGTGCCCGGCGCCGAGGAGATGGCTCGTCACGGCGTACGCGCCCGCCTCGTTGTCGTACTCGACGACCAGCGCGGGCACATCCGGCGCGGGCGCCGGACGGCCGCACAGCACGAGCCGGGAGCCCGCCGCCGCGAGGGCCTGGGCGTACCGGGCCATCCGCTCGCGGTACTCGTCGTCCTCGATGACCCCGCCGACCAGGACCACCGCCTCCGCGGCCTGCTCGCGCATCATCTGCACCAGCGCCAGCTCCCGCGCGGGATCGCTGCCCGTGGAGGCGACAAGGGTGAGCCGGCCGTGCTGGGCCGCCTCCATCTCCACGCCCTGCGCGACGTGCGCGAAGAACGAGCTCACCACGTCGTAGGTGAGCACGGCGATCGTCTTGCGTCCGGCGCCCGCCAACGCGCGCGCGTGCGCGTTGGCGACGTAGTCCAGGTCCTTCACGGCCCGCTGCACCTTCGCCCGCGACGCCGCCGACGTCGGGTAGTTGCCCGCGAGGACCCGCGAGACGGTCGCCACGGAGACCCCCGCCCGCGCGGCCACGTCACGGATGGTGATCCGTTCCCCCACTGCTGTCACTCCTCAACTCACCCGGTACCGGGTGCCCTTGAACGGCGGACGCGACCATCATCCCCGCCCGCGGGCCCGCCTCAGCGCGCGGCCTCGAACTCCTCCCCGAATTCCTCGACGCACTTGTCGCCGCCCTGGGCCCGCCACTTCTTGAGGACGCCGTCCCAGGAGGACGGGCTCTTGCGGCCGGACACCACGGCCGTCACGCCGTCGTCGAGGATCTGCTGGAGGGACGCGCCGACCCGGTTGAAGGTCGCCGACTGCAGCCCCCAGCGGTCGTTGGGCACGAGCAGCGGCACGACCTTCTTCTGCCAGGCGTGCAGCCGCTTCGTGAGGTCCGCGTGGCCGGGGAAGTACAGCGGCTGCGGCGCGTCCATCAGATACGCGAAGGGCAGGTTCGTGCGCGACTCGACGAGGCCCCGCTCCGTGGCGATGGGGTCGCCCGCCTTGTCGTACGTGAAGTGGGTGCCCTCCACTCCGTAGTGCATCAGCTCGTACTCCTTGGAGCCGAACGGCGAGGCCAGCCAGTCCAGGACCCGCAGCATCAGCCTGACGCGGTCCTTGGACGCCTTCTTGACGACGGTGTAGCCGAAACAGCCGCGGTTCTGCTGGTAGACGGGCGCCGCCCCGGAGACCTCGTACGGCTCGGCGACGTCCAGGGTGTACGCGTCCTTGATGCCCTGCGCGTTGGAGAGCACCGCGCCCCAGCCGTCCGTCATGGAGCGCACGGTGCCGTTGTAGAACTGCGTCTTCAGGTCGACCTGGGAGATCGAGGTGGCGTCGGAGTTGTACGAGCCGTCGGCCCGCAGCTTCGCCATGAACTCCAGGGCGGCCTTGAACTCGTCGGTGCCGTACATGGGCGTGACCTCGCCGCCCTTGATCCGCCACTCGTTGGGCGCGCCGTGCCACATGGCGTGGTAGTGGTAGCCGTAGAAGCTGACCGTCGACGCGCCGAGCGCGTGCTTCTTGCCGCCGGACGCCTCCTTGGCCATGGCGCGGAAGGCGTCCGCCGTCATCCCCGGCCGGTAGCCCGCCTCGTCGAACGCCTCGCGGTTGATGAACATCGCGCCCTGGACCTTGGCCCGCTCGACCGGCACTCCGTAGATGCGGCCCCCGATGCGGCCCATGCCCTCCCACGCGTACGTGGGGATGCCCGCGAGGTTCGGGTAGTCCTTCACCGCGTCGCCCGACAGATGCTCCGACAGGTCGGCGCAGCGGGTCTTCACGAACTGTGCCTCGCGCGGCAGGACGTACCCGCCGCCGATGTTGATGATGTCCGGCAGATCCCCGCTGTCGCCCGCCATGAGCGTGGCCATCTTCGCGCGGAAGTCCGCGTCCGGCACGACGGTGAACTCGACCTCGACGCCCAGCGCCTCGTTCATCGCCTGCCAGTACTTGTTGGACCCCACCGGCTTCGGCGGAGTGCCGTACGTGATGGACAGGACCCGGATCTTCTCCTTGCCGGTGCCCGGCTTGCCGTCCGTCGCCGTGACCAGCTTCCGCGGGTACGTCGTGTAGCCCGCCTGCACGCCCGCGGAACTCGGCGCGAGGTCCGGCGCCGGGCCCTCGGTGGGCGTGTGGGCCGGCCAAGGCGTCATCTTCTTCCCGGCGTTGGACACATCGCCGCCGCTGCCCGAGCCGGTCGAGCAGGCGGTGAGGACGGACGGGGCGGCGAGGGCGGCGCCGCCGACGGCGATCGAGCGCAGCAGGGTGCGGCGGCCTATGGGGTGGCGGGAGGAGCCCTGGGTACCTGACACGGGGTCAACCTTTCGGCATGTACGGAGACATGTACGGGGACTTTTCGGCGTGCGGAGACGTGGCTCAGCTCTTGATGGCGCCGGTGAGCACGCCCTTGGTGAAGTACTTCTGCAGGAAGGGGTAGACGAGCAGGATCGGCACGGTGGCGATCACGAGGACGGCCATCTGCGTCGTCTGCGGCGCGGAGACCAGGCCCGCCTCGCTCAGGCCGGTGTCGGCGATCTGGGAGCCGCCGATGACGTACGTACGCAACACCTGCGACAGCGGCCAGTGGCCCGACTCCATGTAGATCGAGGCATGGAACCAGGCGTTCCAGTAGCTCACCGCGTAGAACAGCGAGACCACTGCGAGCGCCGCCTTCGACAGCGGCAGGACGACCCGCCACAGGATCTGCCAGTCGTTCGCGCCGTCCAGGCGCGCGGCCTCGTACAGCTCCTCGGGGATCCCCTGGAAGAAGCCGCGGAGCACGACCAGATTGAAGACGTTGATGAGCACGGGCGCGATCAGAGCCGCGTACGTATCCATCATTCCCATGCCTTTGACCAGCAGGAAAGCCGGGATCATGCCGGGCGGGAAGAGGAATGTGAACAGGATCAGGAGCAGCACCGGCTTGCCGCCGAAGACGCCGGGACGGGCCAGCGCGTAGGCGAGGAACGTGGTGCAGGCGAGCGAGAAGACGGTGCCCGCGACCGTCAGGCCGACGCTCACGCCGAGCGCCTTGGTGACGATGCCGCCGCTGAGGATGGTGCGGTAGGCGCGCAGCGTCGGGTCGGTCGGCCAGAGGACCCAGCCGCCGTTGTCGACGACCTCCCGGTTCGAGGCGAGCGACGTCGAGACGATCACCAGGAAGGGGATCAGGACGAGCGCGAGGACGACGGCGACGGCCACGCCCTTGGCGGCCTTGGTGACGGGCCTGGGTCGCTCCATCCAGGCGGGGCGGGTGACGGTACGGGTGCTCACTTGTAGACCCCCTGCTCGCCGAGCCGGTGCGCGACCCGGTTGGCCGTGAAGACGAGCGCCGCGCCGACGACGCCCTTGAACAGTCCGGCGGCGGCCGCGTAGCCGGTGTCGCCGCCGACGATGCCCTGCCAGAAGACGAAGGTGTCCAGGACCTCGCCCGCCTCCGGGCCCACCGACTGCCGCTGCAGCAGCATCTGTTCGAAGCCGACGGAGAGGATGTCGCCGAGCCGCATGATCAGCAGCAGGATGACGATGGGACGGATGCTGGGCAGCGTGACGTGCCAGAAGCGCCGCCAGGGCCCGGCCCCGTCGATCGCGGCGGCCTCGTAGAGCTGCTCGTTCACCTGCATCAGCGCGGCGAGGAAGATGATCGTGCCCCAGCCCGCGTCCTTCCAGATCACTTCGAGGACGACGAGCGGCTTGTACGCGTCCGGGTTGCCGATGATGTCGACGGTGTGCAGCCCCGCGTCGCTCAGCGTCGCGTTCAACAGGCCGGTGTCGCCGAGGACTTGCTGGAAGAGCGCGACCACCACGACCCACGACAGGAAGTGCGGCAGATAGATCACGGACTGTGTGAAGCGGCGCAGCAGGTCCGAGGTCAGGCTGTGCAGCAGCAGCGCGAGGGCGAGCGGCGCGGGGAAGAAGAAGACGAGCTGGAGCACCGCGATGAACAGCGTGTTCCAGGTCGCGTGCCAGAACTCCGGGTCGCCGAACATCCGGCTGAAGTTCTCGGTGCCGACCCAGGGGCTCGCCCACAGGCCGTCGAAGGGGACGTACTCCTTGAAGGCCACGGCGTTCGCGATGAACGCGCCGTAGTGGAAGACCAGGAAGTACGCGAGGCCCGGCACCATGAGCAGCACCAGGAGCCGAGTGCGCCGAAACCGTTTCCACGGACCATCGCGCTGAGCTTTGCGGCTGATTGCCCCATTCGTGCTCTCTGCGGGCGGCGTCACCGCCTCGGAGTCGGTCCGGTCCTTCGTCACCGCTGACACGGAACCCCCAGTCTTGAGCACAGGCGTCGGGACAAGTTCGAGACAAGTTCGGGACAAGTGCCGGGAATCTAAAGCGGTTACTGTCGCCGGTCAAGCCCCTTCGCAGTGCTGCTTCTTGGACTTCCCCCCTGTGCTCACCGGCTTCTGTCCCACTCTCTTGACCGCCGTCCGGGCTTCGGCCTAGCCTCCTGTCCCGCTGATTAGTAACCGTTTTCTACGAGAGGTGGCGACGCGTGGCGGATCAGCGGGAGGAGTCGGGGGAGTCGGAGAGGGCGGCGGAGGGGGCGGCGGAGTCGCGGCGCAGGCCAGTGGCCGCCCTCGCCATGGGGGCCGACGTCGTCGACCGCGTCCTCGCGCCCGACCTGCGCCAACGCCTGTCCCGCAGCGTCGAGTTGGTGCCCGCCCCGCTGACCGGGGAGCTCACCGGCGCCGACGCCCGTGTCGTGCTCGGCCGGGTCGAGGTCCTGATCACCGGCTGGGACTGCCCGCGGCTGACGGCCGGAGTGCTCGCCCACGCGCCCCGGCTGCGGGTCGTCGTGCACGCGGCGGGGTCGGTGAAGCCGGTGGTCACGGACGCCCTGTGGGACCGCGGCATCCTCGTCGCCTCGGCGGCCGACGCCAACGCGGGCCCGGTCGTCGCCTACACCCTCGCCGCGCTCACCTTCGCCGCGAAGGGCGCGCTGACCGCCGCCGCCCACTACGCCGAGCGCTGGCCGCCGTTCACCGAACGCACCGGCGCCGACGCCCGCACCATCGGCGTCATCGGGGCCTCCCGCATCGGCCGCCGCGTCATCGCCGCCCTCAACGCCTCGGACGCCGGCCACCAGGTCCTGCTCACCGACCCCTACGTCACCCCCGCGGAGGCCGCCGCCCTCGGCGCCGACCTCGTGGACCTGCCCGACCTCTGCCGCGACAGCAGCATCATCACCGTGCACGCGCCCCAACTCCCCGAGACCCGGGGCCTGTTGAGCGCGGAGATGCTGAAGCTGATCCCCGACGGCGGCGTGGTCGTCAACACCGCGCGCGGGTCCCTGATCGACACCGAGGCGCTGGCACGCGAGTGCGCGGCCGGCCGCCTCGACGCGTTCCTCGACGTCACCGACCCCGAGCCGCTGCCGCCCGGCCACGTCCTGCTCACGCTCCCGAACGTCCTCGTCACCCCGCACATCGCGGGCGCGCAGGGCAGCGAGGTGCGCAGGCTCGGGGAGTACGCGGTGGCGGAGGTGGAGCGGTATGTGCGGGGGGAGCCGTTGCTCGGCGCGCTGCGGCGGGAGGAGTTGGGGCGGGTCGCGTGAGGGGGTGATCGTGTGCGGGGGTGAATGTCAGACCCTCGTGGTGGACTGGGGAGCATGACTCAGAAGCTGACTTTGCGGATCGTCGGGCGGGAGCTGCCCGGGGCGGAGTGCGGGGGGTATCGGGACGTGCACGTGGCCGTGCAGCGGGGTGCCGCCCCCGAGCGTCCCGTCCGTGCGGACGCGGCCGAGGTGGTCTTCGAGTTCGAGGTGGCCGTGGTCGCCGCGCCGGACGGCAGTCCGGACTTCAAGGGGCCGCACGTCCAGGGCAAGCGCGGTGAGCGGTTCTTCTACCTGACATGGGGCGAGCTGCCGCCCGGCGGGGAGTTCGCGATGTTCCGGCGGGCCAAGCTGTGGTTCGCGGATGTGCCTGCGGCGGCGGTGGCGGTGGGGGTGGCCGAGGGGGAGGTGGGGCTCACGGATGAGAAGGGGATGCCGTTGTGTGCGGGGGTGCGGCCGCCGGGGGTGGTGTGGCGGGTGGGGTGAGGCCCTCGCGGGGTGCGCCCCAGGCCCGCCCCTTCCCGTAACCAGGGGGCTGCCGCCCCCTGGACCCCTGCTTATCGCCGCTTCGCGGCTCGTCCTCAAGCGCCGGACGGGCTGAGAATGTGCGGCTGAGTTCTAGCCCCTCCGGCGTTTGAGGAGCGGGGGTCCGGGGGCAGAGCCCCCGGTTTCGGGAAGGGGCGGGATTGGGGAAGCCCCCGGCAGGGTCCCCTACGGCTTCGCGCCCCGTGCCCTCAGCAAGTCCGTCATCAGCTTGATCTCGGACTCCTGGGACTCCACCATCCCCTGCGCGAGCCGCCGCTCGACCGGCACCTCGCAGCGCTCCACGCACCCCTGCGCCATATGGATGCCCCCCTTGTGGTGGGCGGTCATCAGCTGCAGGTAATACACCTCGGCCTGCTTGCCGTTCAGCTCGCCGAGCCGCTTCATCTGCGCGTTCGTCGCCATGCCGGGCATGAGTGAACCGTCGCCCGCCGAGGGCGCCCCGCTCATGTCCATCCACTCCATGGGCTCGCCGGGCGGCACCTTCGGCAGCTCCCACAGGTCCAGCCAGCCCAGCATCATGCCGCGCTGGTTGGCCTGGGTCTGCGCGATGTCGTAGGCGAGGCGGCGTACTTCCGTGTTCTTGGTGCGGTCACGGACGACGTAGGACATCTCGACGGCCTGCTGGTGGTGCACGGCCATGTCGCGGGCGAAGCCCGCGTCGGCCGACGAACTGGACGGCGTCTTCGCGGAGTCGGAGGCGTCGGAGGCGTCGGAGGAGCCGTCCGTCGATGCCACCGCCGCCGTGATGCCGCCCGCGGCGAGCACCGCGCCCAGGGCGGCACCGATCAGCCAGTCCTTGCGCTTCATCGCTACTGCCCCTGGCCGTTGGTGCACGCCGCACCGGGCTCAGGGGTCTGCTTGCCCTGGACGTAGGTGGAGAAGAAGGGGTTGACCTTCGGGTCGTCGGCGCTCTTCACCACCCGCTGGTGGCCCCACGCCGACAGCAGGATCGGGTCCTTCTGCTTCTTCACCGGGCTCATCAGCGAGTACGGGGTCTTCTTGACCTTCGCTTCCAGCTTCTTCAAGTCGGCGGGATTCGCCTGGTCGTTGTACGTCACCCAGACCGCGCCGTGCTCCAGGGAGTGCACGGCGTTCTCGTTCGGGATTTCCTTGGTGTAGACATCGCCGTTGCAGTTCATCCACACCTGGTTGTGGTTGCCGCCGACCGGCGGCGTCACCGGGTAGTTCACCTTGCCGGCGACGTGGGTGCGGCCCAGCTTCTTGGCGTCCCAGACCCGCTCGCCGTCGCCGGTCGTGGTGAACTTGGCCACCGCCTTGGCGTCGCCCGCCTTGCCGCCGGAGTCCGAGTCGTCGTCGGCCTGTGAGATCAGGAAATAGCCGCCGACGCCGACTGCCGCGACGATGACCGTGCTCAGGGTGATGGTGAGCACGCGATTGCGGCGCTCGCGGGCGGCCTCGGCACGCCGCATCTCCTCTATCCGGGCCTTGCGCTCGGCGCTGCTCGTCTTCTTGGCGGAACCCATGGTGTGTCCTTCTGCGGAAAGGGACGGACGTGGAGGGTTGAACGTTGAACATGGGGCGGTGCGAGTGCGTTGATCGTAGCCTCCGCCCCGGGGGACGGAGGGGGCCCTCTGTCAAATACAGCATGCGCGCCGGGGCGGGGACGGTCACCATCCGGCCGATCTCGGCCACGACGGACGGGCGGACGGACGGCCGGGAGGGCCGGAGCGGCGACCGCAAGTCGAACCATAAGTTGAACCTCGGATGCGTATTACCTAACCTCCCTGGCATGCGGCTCCTGCACTCCACCGACCTCGCGCTGCGCGTCCTCATGCGGCTCGCCGTCGCGGACGAGGCCGCCGGGAAACGCGGCGCGGCGCCCACGACCCGCGAGGTCGCCGCCGACATGGCCGTGCCGTACACCCACGCGGCGAAGGTCGTGGCCACGCTGCGGCGGCTCGGCCTGGTGGAGACCCGCCGCGGCAGGGGCGGCGGGCTCTCGCTGACCGGCGCCGGGCGCACCGCCTCCGTCGGAGCGGTCGTACGGCACTTCGAGGGCGACGGGAACGTCGTCGAGTGCGAGGGCACGACGCCCTGCCCGCTGAACTCGGGGTGCCGGCTGCGTGGTGCGCTGCGCCGTGCCCAGGAGGCGTTCTACGCCTCGCTCGACCCCGTGACCGTCGAGGACGTCGTCGCCTCGCCGACAGGGCCGCTGCTCATCGGGCTCGCCCGCCACAGGTCGGGGCCGAACACCTCGTAGTGGATGTCGGCCGGCGCGACCCCCTTGGCGATGAGCTGGCCCCGTACCGCCTTCATGAACGGCACCGGACCGCACAGGTACGCGCGCGTGCCCGGCGCCACCGCGACCCCCGTCAGGTCGACGCGCCCGGTCCGGTCGGCCGGATACGCCGACTCCGGGCGCTCGTACCAGAAGTGGGCGGCGGCGTCCGGGAGTTTGCCGGTGTACGCGAGGTGGTCGGCGCGCAGCGGATGGTCGGCGGGGGAGCGGTCGGCGTGCACGACGGTGACGGGGGCGCGGTGTCCGGTGCCCGCGAGGTGTTCGAGCATCGCGATCATGGGGGTGACCCCGATCCCGGCGGAGGCGAGCAGCAGGGGCGGGGTGTCTGTGGCGTCTGTGGTGTCCGTGGCCTCTGTGGCGTCGTCCGTGCGGTCGTGCAGGACCAGGTCGCCGTACGGCGCGGAGAGGTGCAGGCGGCTGCCCTCGCGGACGTGGGCATGCAGATATGTCGACACCTCGCCGTCGGGAGCGTACGCGTCGGAATCGCCCCCGGCCCCGGCGGCCCGGGAGCCGGAATCGCCCCCGGCCCCGGCGGTCCGGACACCGGAACCACCCCCGGCCTCGGCCCCGGCAGCCCGAGCCGCCCGCACCCGTTTCACGCTGATCTGCCGCACCCCCGCCCCCGGCGCCCCCGACAGGCTGTACTGCCGTATCTGCCGCGCCCCGTCCTCAAGGCGGACCCGCACGGACACGTACTGACCCGGCCGGAAGTCCGGCGCGGGCGCCCCGTCGGCCGGGCGCAGCCGGAACGTGGCGACGTCCGGTGTCTCCTCGACGCGGTCCACCACCTCCCACTCCCGCCAGGCGGCCGTGCCCGCCGCGATGCCCCGCTCGGCGTAAAGGCGGCCCTCGATCGCGATCAGGGCGTTCGCCATCAGCCAGTACACCTCGTCCCAGGCGGCCGCGACCTCGGGCGTCACGGCGTCACCGAGCACCTCGGCGATGGCGGCGAAGAGGTGCTCGCGGACCGTCTCGTACTGGCCGGGCGCGACGCCGAGCGAGGCGTGCTTGTGGGCGATGCGGGCCAGCATCGCGTCGGGCCGCTCGTCGGGGTGCTCCACGAGATACGTGGCGAAGGCGGCGATCGACCCGGCGAGCGCCTGCCGCTGGGTGCCCGCGGCCTGGTTGCCGCGGTTGAAGAGGTCCCGGAGCAGCTCCGGGTGGGCGGCGAAGAGGCGGTCGTAGAAGCGCTCGGTGATGTCGTCGATCGCCCCGCCGACGGCGGGCAGGGTCGCGCGGACGGTGGCGGTGGACTGCTCGGACAGCACAGTGGCTCCTCTCGGCGGACCGGCGCCCGGCCGGTCTTAAAGTTGCATCCGAGATGCCACTTTAAACGGCGGGCCGACGCCGCTGTCACCGAGGTCGGGCGACCGTGCAGTATGGGCAAGGAGCGGCCGCAACGCGCATGAAACCGTGTGGTGGGATGCTCGTGTGCCGGGGCGACGTCCCGTGGCTTGGGAGCAGCCGGTTCCGACCAGCAAGGATGGGTGGAAGTCGAGATGGACAAGCAGCAGGAGTTCGTGCTCCGCACTCTGGAGGAGCGCGACATCCGGTTCGTACGCCTGTGGTTCACGGACGTACTCGGCTTCCTGAAGTCGGTCGCGGTCGCCCCCGCCGAGCTGGAGCAGGCCTTCGACGAGGGCATCGGCTTCGACGGCTCCGCGATCGAAGGCTTCGCCCGGGTCTACGAGTCCGACATGATCGCCAAGCCGGACCCGAGCACCTTCCAGGTCCTGCCGTGGCGCGCCGAGGCCCCCGGCACGGCCCGGATGTTCTGCGACATCCTGATGCCCGACGGCTCCCCGTCCTTCGCGGACCCGCGGTACGTACTGAAGCGGGCCCTCGCCAAGACCTCCGACCTCGGGTTCACCTTCTACACCCACCCCGAGATCGAGTTCTTCCTGCTCAAGGACAAGCCCCTCGACGGCTCCCGGCCGAGCCCGGCCGACAACTCCGGCTACTTCGACCACACCCCGCAGAACGTGGGCATGGACTTCCGCCGCCAGGCCATCACGATGCTCGAATCCATGGGCATCTCGGTCGAGTTCAGCCACCACGAGGGCGCGCCCGGCCAGCAGGAGATCGACCTCCGGTACGCCGACGCGCTCTCCACGGCCGACAACATCATGACGTTCCGCCTGGTCATGAAGCAGGTGGCCCTGGAGCAGGGCGTCCAGGCGACGTTCATGCCGAAGCCGTTCTCCGAGCACCCCGGCTCCGGCATGCACACGCACCTGTCCCTCTTCGAGGGCGACCGGAACGCGTTCTACGAGTCCGGCGCCGAGTACCAGCTCTCCAAGGTCGGCCGCTCCTTCATCGCGGGCCTGCTCCGGCACGCCGCCGAGATCTCCGCGGTCACCAACCAGTGGGTGAACTCCTACAAGCGCATCTGGGGCGGCTCGGAGCGCACCGCGGGCGCCGGCGGCGAGGCCCCCTCGTACATCTGCTGGGGCCACAACAACCGCTCCGCCCTCATCCGCGTGCCCATGTACAAGCCCGGCAAGACGGGTTCGGCGCGCGTCGAGGTCCGCTCGATCGACTCGGGCGCGAATCCCTATCTGGCGTACGCGGTGCTGCTCGCCGCCGGCCTCAAGGGCATCGAGGAGAGCTACGAACTCCCGCCGGGCGCCGACGACGACGTCTGGGCCCTCTCCGACGCCGAACGCCGCGCCATGGGCATCGAGCCGCTCCCGCAGAACCTGGGCGAGGCCATCCACCTCATGGAACGCTCCGAACTGGTCGCGGAGACCCTCGGCGAGCACGTGTACGACTTCTTCCTGCGCAACAAGAAGCAGGAGTGGGAGGAGTACCGCTCCGAGGTCACGGCGTTCGAGCTGCGGAAGAATCTGCCGGTGCTGTAGCCCTGGTCGGTACGGGGCCATGCGGGTCGGTACGGGGGCGTACCAGGCCCGACTGGTAGGCGCAGACGACCAGTTGGGCGCGGTCGCGGGCGCCCCGGTCTCCGTCGCCCTCGACCGGGCCCGTGCGGGCGGGCTCGCCGCCTGTGCGGTCACGCCCGCCGCCCCCGCGGATACGCCGCCCACCACTCTTGCGCACCCGCCGCGCGAGAACCGCGTTCGGCCAGAAGCCCAGCAGCGCCGGGACCGCCGTCAGCGCGACCAGTACCCCGGTGAGCACGGCCCCCGCCGCGCCCAGGCCCATCTTCGTCAGCATCGGGACGCCGATCACCGAGAGCCCGGCCAGCGCGATGACGACGGTGAGCCCGGCGAAGACGACCGCGGAACCGGCGGTGCCCGCGGCCAGTCCGGCCGCCTCCTGCGGGTCGTGCCCCTTGGCCTGCTCCTCGCGGTAGCGGAAGACCACGAACAGGGAGTAGTCGATGCCGACCCCGAGCAGCGCGGTGAGCAGCGGCAGACCCGCGGCGGCCAGCGAACCGAAGGTGATCAGGAGCACCACCGCGGCGATCAGGACGCCGATCACCTCGCCCGCCCCGGCCGCGGACTCGGTCTCCAGGACCGGCCCGCCCGCCTCGACGGTGAGGCCCGCGTCCCGAGCCTCCTCGATGGCGGCGCGGTACGCGCCCGACGTGACCTTCCGCCCGTCCTCCGCGACGAAGACGATCCGGGCCTCGGCCCCGGGGAACCGCTCGTCGATGAGGTCGTACGCCTCCTGGGCCTCGATCCCCGGCATCGAGGACGAGTCGTCGGGGGCGAGTCGTCGGGGGCGGCGGAGGCGTTGAGCGCGCCGAGGGCGACGACGGCGAGGACCGCCGCCCACAGCAGCACGACGAGGCGGCGCCGCCGGAAGGCCCACCGCCCCAAGCCTTACTGGGCGGGGCCCGCCCCGGGGTGCGCCCCCTACTGGTCGGCGGGCACGATCGCCTCCCGCAGCGGCGTCGTCGCCCGCACCCGGTACTCCTGGACCGACCAGCCGTTGCCGTCCGGGTCGGTGAAGTACATGAACGTGGCGCCGTCCTGCTCCGCGTACTGGACCGGCTCGGAGACGTTCAGGCCGCGGGCGGTCAGTTCGGCGTGGGCCTGCTTGATGTCGGGGACGCACAGCTGCAGGCCCTGGAGGGAGCCGGGCTTCGGGGTGGGGCCCGGGGTGGTCTCCCAGATGGCGATGCTGAGCATGATCGAACAGCCGGATCCGGGCGGGGTGAGCTGGAGCAGCCGCACGCCCGGCATGACCTCCGCGTCGATGTCCACGTGGAAGCCGCACTTGGACTCGTAGAACTCCTTGGCCCGGTCCAGGTCGCTGACGGGCACGCCGATCACTTCGAGTGTGTATTCCATGCGACGAGTACAGCAGCGATCGGGCGCCCTGTCCTGGGAAAAGCGCAGGCAGCGCGGCCGCCTGGACGCGTACGGTGTACGCCGCGAAGGGCTCCGCACACGCACCGAACTCATCCGCCGCCCCCTGGGTAGGCTCGGCCCCAGGAACGGACGAGCGAAAGGCGCGGGGATGACGGTGCCGCAGGGGCGCAGGAGCAGTACGTTCACGCGGCTGCTGCGGCACGGGTTCACCGACCCGTCCGCCGCCGAGCGCCTCCTCGCCGCGGCCGAGCTGGCCGCAGTCCGCACCGACCCGGTGCTCCTGGACGCCCTCGGCGCCACCGCCGACCCGGACCTGGCGCTGCTCGGCCTGGTCCGGCTCGCCGAGGCGCAGCCCGACGAGACCGCGCGCCGCGAGCTGCTCGACACCCTGATCAGCGCCAAGCCCCTGCGCGACCGGCTGCTCGGTGTCCTCGGCGCCTCCGAGGCCCTCGCCGACCACCTCGCCCGGCACCCCGGCGACTGGCGGGCCCTCGTCACGTACGAAGCCGCCGATCTGCACCCGGGCGTCGAGGAGTTCGAGCGCGGCCTCGCCGAGGCCACCGACCCGGTCTCGCTGCGCGTCGCCTACCGCCGCTGCCTGCTGTCCATCGCCGCCCGCGACGTGTGCGGCACCACCGGCATCGCCGAGACCGCCGCCGAACTCGCCGACCTGGCCACGGCCACGCTGCGCGCCGCGCTCGCCATGGCCCGCAGGGACGCGCCCGCCGACACCGCGCAGTGCCGCCTCGCGGTGATCGCGATGGGCAAGTGCGGCGGCCACGAGCTGAACTACGTCTCCGACGTCGACGTGATCTTCGTGGGCGAGGCGGTCGAGGGCGCCGACGAGGACAAGGCGCTGCGGGCCGCGACCCGGCTCGCCTCGCACCTGATGCGGATCTGCTCCGAGACGACCGTCGAGGGCACCATCTGGCCGGTCGACGCCAACCTGCGGCCGGAGGGCAGGAACGGCCCGCTGGTGCGGACCCTCTCCAGCCACCTCGCGTACTACCAGCGCTGGGCGAAGACCTGGGAGTTCCAGGCGCTGCTGAAGGCCAGGCCCGTCGCCGGCGACCCCGAGCTCGGCGCGGAGTACGTCGCCGCCGTGGCGCCCCTGGTGTGGCAGGCAGCCGAGCGCGAGAACTTCGTGCCCGACGTGCAGAAGATGCGCCGCCGCGTCGTCGAGAACATCCCCGCGGGCGAGGTCGACCGCGAGCTGAAGCTCGGCCCCGGCGGCCTGCGCGACGTCGAATTCGCCGTCCAGCTCCTGCAGTTGGTGCACGGCCGCGCGGACGCCTCACTACGCAGCGGCACCACCCTGGACGCCCTGGCCGCGCTCGCCGCGGGCGGGTACGTGGGCCGCGTGGACGCCACCCAGCTCGACGACGCCTACCGCTTCCTGCGCTCCCTGGAACACCGCATCCAGCTCTACCGGCTTCGCCGCACCCACCTGCTGCCCGACGACGACGCCGACCTGCGCCGCATCGGCCGCTCGCTGGGCATGCGCACCGAACCGCTCACCGACCTCGCCCGCGCCTGGAAACGGCACACCTCCGTCGTCCGCCGCCTGCACGAGAAGCTCTTCTACCGCCCGCTGCTCGACGCCGTCGCCCAACTCGCCCCCGGCGAGAGCAGGCTCAGCACCGAGGCCGCGCGCGAACGGCTCGTGGCCCTCGGGTACGCCGACCCCGCCGCGGCCCTGCGCCACCTGGAGGCGCTGGCCTCCGGCGTGACCCGCAAGGCCGCCATCCAGCGCACCCTGCTGCCCGTCCTGCTCGGCTGGTTCGCCGACTCCGCCGACCCGGACGCGGGCCTCCTCGGCTTCCGCAAGGTGTCCGACGCGCTCGGCAAGACCCCCTGGTACCTGCGGCTCCTGCGCGACGAGGGCGCCGCCGCGGAGAACCTGGCCCGCGTCCTCTCGGCCGGCCGGCTCGCCCCCGACCTGCTGCTGCGCGCCCCCGAGGCGGTCGCGCTGCTCGGCGACGAACGCGGCCTGGAACCGCGCGCACGCGCCCACCTGGAACAGGAGGTGCTCGCCGCCGTCGGCCGCGCGGACGGCGCCGAACAAGGGGTGACGGCGGCGCGCGGGGTGCGGCGGCGCGAGCTGTTCCGCACGGCGGCCGCCGACATCATCGCGTCGTACGGCACCGAGGGGAGCCCCGTCGAGGCTGACGTGGGCGCGCTGGTGGACCGCGTCGGCCTCGCGGTGTCCGACCTGACGGCGGCCACGATCGCGGGCACGCTGCGTGCCGTCGTCCGCGAGGGCTGGGGCGACGAGCTGCCCACCCGCTTCGCGGTGATCGGCATGGGCCGGTTCGGGGGCCGGGAGCTGGGCTACGGCTCGGACGCGGACGTCCTGTTCGTGCACGAGCCGCGCGAGGGCGTCGACGACCAGGAGGCGGCGAAGGCGGCCAACCAGGTCGTCGCCGAGATGCGGCGGCTGCTGCAACTGCCGAGCGCCGACCCGCCCTTGCTGATCGACGCGGACCTGCGCCCGGAGGGCAAGACCGGGCCGCTGGTGCGCACCCTGAAGTCCTACGAGGCGTACTACCGCCGCTGGTCCCAGGTCTGGGAGTCGCACGCGCTGCTGCGGGCCGAACCGGTCGCGGGCGACCCGGAACTCGGCCGGGCCTTCATGGATCTCGCCGACCCGCTGCGCTACCCCGCCGAGGGCCTCGGCGAGGACGCGGTCCGTGAGATCCGCCGCCTGAAGGCCCGCATGGAGTCCGAGCGGCTGCCCCGCGGCGCCGACCCCACCCTGCACACCAAGCTCGGCCGCGGCGGCCTCTCCGACGTGGAGTGGACGGTCCAGCTCCTCCAGCTCCAGCACGGCTGGGCCGAGCCCGGCCTGCGCACCACCCGCACCCGTGAGGCCCTGCACGCGGCGTGCGCGGCGGAGCTGCTCACGGCGGAGGACGCGGCGATCCTCGACGACGCCTGGGTCCTCGCCACCCGGGTGCGCAACGCGGTGATGCTGGTGCGCGGCCGCGCCGGCGACACGTTCCCGTCGGGCGGCCGGGAGCTGGCCGCCGTGGGGCGTTACTTGGGGTACGACGCGGGGACGGTGGGCGTGATGCTGGACGACTACCGGCGGATCACGCGACGGGCTCGCGCTGTCGTCGAAGAGAAGTTCTACGGGGCGTAGATTCCTGTACCAGCTGGGGCAATTGGTACGGCAGCTTTCCGTACCAGAGCCGCGCCACCGTGTAGCCGAACGCCAGGCAGATCATGCCGCCCACCGCGTCCAGCCAGAAGTGGTTGGCGGTGGCGACGATCACGATCAGCGTCGCCGTCGGATACAGCAGGCCGAGGACCTTCACCCACGGCACCGACGCCAGCGCGAAGATGGTCAGGCCGCACCACAGGGACCAGCCGATGTGCATCGACGGCATGGCCGCGTACTGGTTCGACATGTTCTTCAGGTCGCCGGAGGCCATCGAGCCCCAGGTGTTGTGGACCACGACCGTGTCGATGAAGTCCCCGCCGGGCATCAGCCGGGGCGGCGCGAGCGGATACAGGTAGTAACCGACAAGGGCGACCGCCGTCGTCGCGAACAGCACCAGGCGGAACGCCGCGTAACGGCCGGGATGCCAGCGGTAGAGCCACACCAGGACGCCGAGGGTCACGATGAAGTGCAGCGTCGCGTAGTAGTAGTTCATGCCGACGATGAGCCATGTCACCGAGTCCACGGCGTGGTTGACCGAGCGCTCGAAGGCCAGGCCGAGATCGTGCTCCACGCGCCAGATCCAGTCCGCGTTGCGCAGGGCCGCGGACTTCTGTTCCGGCACGGCGTTGCGGATCAGTGAGTACGTCCAGTAACTCACCGCGATCAGCAGGATCTCGAACCACAGCCTGGGGCGCCGAGGGGTGCGCAGTCGACGCAGAAAATTCCGCCCATTGCGGTCATCTTCCTCGCCCGCGATGGGTGATGTGGTGGTGGGCCTTTGTCGGCCTTCCAGTGTCGTCACAGTCGTCTCACCCATAGGGACAGAGTCTGCCAGATGCCCACCGCTCTTCAGATCATCCCCCGGTTGGGTTCCGGCCGCATTCCCTACGCCCCAGGGACGAGGCACTCCAGGGGGAGCCTCAGGGGCCGCCCGCGGGGCCGTCCCCTAGGGGCACGAGGCCGTGGAGCCCCTGACCACCAGTTCCGGCATGAAGACGAATTCGCTGTGCGGCGCGGGGGTCCCGCCGATCTCCTCCAGGAGCGTGCGCACCGCCGCCTGCCCCATCGCCGGGACCGGCTTGCGGATCGTCGTCAGCGGTGGATCGGTGAAGGCGATCAGGACCGAGTCGTCGAAGCCGACGACCGAGATGTCGTCCGGCACTTCGAGGCCCCGCTCGCGCGCCGCCCGGATCGCGCCGAGCGCCATCATGTCGCTGGCGCACACCACCGCCGTGCAGCCGCGCTCCATGAGCGCGGCCGCCGCTGCCTGTCCGCCCTCGAGCGTGTACAGCGAGTGCTGGACGAGATCCGCCTCGATCTCCTCCGGCAACAGGTCGAGCCGCTCGCCCATCGTGCGCGTGAAGCCCTCGATCTTGCGCTGTACGGGGACGAAGCGCCGCGGGCCGAGCGCGAGGCCGATCCGGGTGTGCCCGAGCGAGGTCAGGTGCGTGACCGCGAGACGCATCGCCGCGCGGTCGTCCGGCGAGATGAACGGCGCCCGCACCTTCGGCGAGAAACCGTCCACGAGGACGAACGGCACGCCCTGCGCGCGAAGCTGTTCATAGCGCCGCACGTCGGCGGTGGTGTCCGCGTGCAGGCCCGAGACGAAGATGATGCCCGCGACGCCGCGGTCCACCAGCATCTCGGTGAGCTCGTCCTCCGTGGAGCCGCCGGGCGTCTGGGTGGCGAGCACCGGCGTATACCCCTGCCGGGTCAGGGCTTGGCCGATCACCTGCGCCAGGGCGGGGAATATCGGGTTCTCCAGCTCCGGCGTGATCAGGCCGATCAGGCCCGCGCTGCGTCGGCGCAGCCGTACGGGCCGTTCGTAGCCGAGGACGTCGAGCGCGGCGAGCACGGACTGGCGGGTGGCCGCAGCGACGCCGGGTCTGCCGTTCAGGACCCGGCTCACGGTCGCCTCGCTGACCCCCGCCTGTGCTGCGATGTCGGCCAGTCGCGCGGTCACAGGACCGGACTGTACCGGTCGTCTCTCACACTGCCCACCAGATGGTTGAATCCGGCGGCAGTACGGCGTCGGAGCCGGGCCCGTCCAAGTCGGCGTCCGGCGCACGCGAGTTGAGGCTGCACAGGAGCGGGGTGCCGGGGGCGGGGACGGTGACGGGGCGGCCGGTCAGGTTCACGGTGACGACGAGCGAGCGGGCGTGGCCGGGGTGCTGGGCGGTGCCGCCCGCGCCCGCGGGGCCGCTCGCGCTCGACTGAGCGCCCGCACTCCCTGGCCCGCGGCCCGCGCTCGCACTCCCTGGGCCGCCGCCCGCGCCCGCACAAGCACTCGCGTCCCCCGGCCCCTCCGCCGTCCTGCGGAACGCCAGCACCCCCTCCGGCGCCGGGAGCCACTCCACCTCCCGGCCCGCGCCCAGCGCCGGATGCGCGCGGCGCAGCGCCAGCGCGGACCGGTACAGCTCCAGGGTCGACGCCGGATCGCCCTCCTGTGCCGCGACCGTGAGGTCCCGCCACGCGGCGGGCTGCGGCAGCCAGCTCGGGCCGTCCTCCGCGGGCCCGAACCCGAAGGGCGGCCGCGTGCCGGACCACGGCAGCGGCACCCGGCACCCGTCACGCGTGCCCTCCTGGCCCGCACCTTCCTGGCCCGAACCCGCCGCCCCCGCGCCCCGGAAGAACGCCGGGTCCTGGCGCACCTCGTCGGGCAGGTCCGTCACCTCGGGCAGGCCCAGCTCCTCGCCCTGGTAGAGGTACGCCGAGCCGGGCAGCGCCAGCATCAGGAGCGTCGCCGCGCGCGCCCGGCGCAGCCCCAGGGCCGGGTCGCCGTCGGCGAAGCGCGTGACGTGCCGTACGACGTCGTGGTTGGAGAGCACCCAGGTCGCGGGCGCGGCCACGGTGTTCATGGCGGCCAGCGAGCGGTCGATGACGGCGCGCAGCGCCGCCGCGTCCCAGCCCGTCATCAGATAGGTGAAGTTGAAGGCCTGGTGCAGCTCGCCCGGGCGCAGATACAGCGCGCTGCGCTCCACCGTCGGCGTCCAGGCCTCGGCGACGGCGATGCGCTCGCCGTCGTAGGAGTCGAGGAGGGCCCGCCACTCGCGGTAGATCTCGTGCACGCCGTCCTGGTCGAAGTACGGCACGGGCGCGGCGCCGAGCAGCTTGACCTGCTCGGGGTGGCCGACGTCCGGCAGCCCCGCGGCCTTGATCAGGCCGTGCGCCACGTCGATGCGGAAGCCGTCGACGCCGAGGTCGAGCCAGAAGCGCAGGATGGACCGGAACTCCGCGTGCACCGCGGGGTGTTCCCAGTTGAAGTCGGGCTGTTCGGGGGCGAACAGGTGGAGATACCAGTCGCCGGGGGTGCCGTCCGGATTCGTGGTGCGGGTCCAGGCCGGGCCGCCGAAGACGGACTCCCAGTCGTTGGGAGGCAGTTCGCCGCGCGGGCCCCGGCCGGGGTGGAAGTGGAAGCGCTCCCGCAGCGCCGATGCCGGACCCCCGGCCAGCGCCCGCCGGAACCACTCGTGCTGGTCCGAGCAGTGGTTGGGCACGATGTCGACGATCACCCGCAGGCCGAGCTCGTGCGCCCGGCGTACCAGTGTGTCGGCGTCGGCGAGGGTGCCGAACACCGGGTCGACCACGCGGTAGTCGGCCACGTCGTACCCGGCGTCGGCCTGCGGCGACGCGTAGAACGGCGAGAGCCAGACGGCGTCCACGCCGAGCCCGCGCAGATACGGCAGCCGGGCCGTGACGCCCGGAAGATCGCCCATGCCGTCGCCGTCGGAGTCGGCGAAGCTGCGCGGATAGACCTGGTAGATGACCGCGTCGCGCCACCAGTCGGGGCGCTCCGTGGCGGCCGCGGTGCTGGCGTCATGCTGTTCGGTACGGACGTCGGTGGTGTGCTGCGTCATGAAGTCCCTTGCCGGTACGGGGATTTCCTGCTGTCCCCACAGTGTCGCGTCAGTGTGTCGCGCCGGGGGAGCCGGGCACTGGAGTGAACGTCCGGCGCGCGACGAAGGTCACGAACGGGACGAAGGCCACGAACGGCCGTGCGGGGCTCGCCGAGGAGGGGCGGATCCTAGCGTCAACCCCGTCGCGGCCGGGAGAGGTTGGATGATCTCCACCGTTCCAGGTCGTACCCCGGCCTCGCACTCCCAGGTGGTGTGTTAGAGCGCTAGCGTGGACGCGCGAGCCCGAGGAGGCCCGTTCCGTCCGCAGGTCCTGGGGGCTGTCCACGTGGGCGTCAGGGACAAGGAAGACGCAGTAGGCGCAGCAGGGGAGGCCGGGCCTGGTGCCACCACGGTCCTGGTCGTCGACGACGCGCCCGCGAGCCGGTACGCGCTGGGCGCGGTGCTGCGCCGCGCCGGTCACCGCGTCGTGCTCGCCGCCAGCGCGGGCGAGGCGCTGATCGAGCTGGACGTGCGGCTGCGCGCCGGCGAACTGCCCGACGTGGCCCTCGTCGACGTCGGCCTGCCCGACATGAGCGGCTACGACCTGTGCCGCCGCCTGAAGGAGTCCCCGCCGACCGCGGGCCTGCCCGTCGTCCACTTCTCCGCCGCCGCGCACGGCTCCGCGGACCGCTGCCGCGGGCTCGACGCGGGCGGCGAGGCCTATCTGACCGTGCCCGCCGAGCCCGAGGAGATCACGGCCGTGGTCCGCGCCGCCGCGCGCGGCGCCCGGCGCCGCAGCGCCGCGCAGACCCGGGCCGGCCGCCTCAGCCGGCTCGCGGAGGCCGTCCTCGACGTGCAGTCCGTCGGCTGCGTCCGCGAACTGGTCGACGCCGCGGCCGCCGACGCGGCGGGCCTCAGCGGCGCCCCCGCCGCGGCCTTCGTCCTCGGCGAGGAGGGCGAGATCCACTGCGGCCGCTCGCACCGCCGGCTGCCCGCCAGGCTGCCGGAACCGGACGCGCTCGAGAGCGTGGTCCACCTGATGTGGCGCCTGATGTCCGGCAGGACCGGTGTGCACACGACGACAGTGCCGGGACCGCTGTGGCCCACGGGGTTCGTGGGGATGGCGCCGTGGGCGGCCGACGTGAACGGAGGCGACGCGCCCGGACCGGCGGGCGGCGCCCGGGCGGACGGTTCCGCGGGCGGCGGCGCCGTGCTGCCCGGGCCGGGGGAGGGGGCGCTGCTCGCGCTGGCCCGCACCCGGGAGGACCTCGCGCCGGTGTGCCTGGCCACCGCCGCGTACGCGCAGGACTCCGCCGCCGACCTCGGCCGCCTGGCACACGCCACCGCCCGGGTCGCGGAGCGGCTGCTGATGTACGAGAAGGAGCGGCACGTCGCGCTGACGCTCCAGCACAGCTTCCTGCCGGTCGCCCTGCCGCACCTGCCGGGCACGGAGATCGTCGTCCGCTACGAACCGGCGTCCCGGCAGGCCGAGATCGGCGGCGACTTCTACGCGGCGCTGCCCACGCCCGCGGGGGTGCTCACCGGCATCGGCGACGTCGTGGGCCACTCGCTCGAAGCGGCCACGGTGATGGTGGAGCTGCGCCACGCCCTGCGCGCGTACTGCATCGAGGACCCCGACCCCGGCCGCCTCACCAGCCGCCTGGACCGCATGCTCCAGCACTACCACCCCGACGTCACCGCCACGATGTGCCTGGCCCTCGTCGATCCGCCCTCGGGCCGCGTCCGCGTCGCCAACGCGGGCCACATCCCGCCGCTCGTCGTACGCGACGAAGGCACGGCCGCGTACGTCAAGGCGAGCGGCCCGCTGCTCGGCCTCGGCCTGGACCGCCCGCCGCCCGCGGAGACCCGGCTCACCGCCACGGACCGCCTGCTGATGGTCACCGACGGGCTGATCGAGACGCGCGGCACGGACCTCGCCGTGTCGATGGAGCAGCTGCGCGTCGCGGCGGCCGCGGCCCCGCCGGGCGTGACGGCTCTGTGCGACACGCTCCTGGAGTGCTTCGGCCGCGAACGGGACGACGACATCGCGTTGTTGGCGCTGCGCCTGACCGCCACCGCGGCGGCCGCGGAACAGTAGGGGAGAATGATCACGTACACCGGATACGTGAGAGAGGGCGCCCCATGCCGCAGATCACCGTCGACTACTCCGAGCCGCTCGCCGACTCCTTCGACCGGCGCGGCTTCGCGCTGGCGCTGCACACGCTGCTCCACGAGACCGTCGAGAACGTCCCCCTCGACACCTGCAAGTCCCGCTTCGTGGCCACCGACCACACCGTGGTGGGAGCGGCCACGGCGGACCACGACGTCGTGCACGTCCTGATCGGGCTGCTGCCCGGCCGCTCCGCCGAGGTCAAGGCGCGGGTCTCGGACGCCGCCCTGAAGCTCGTACGGGAATACGTGAAGCCGGTCGCGGGCCGCACCCTGCACGCCTCCGCCGAGATCCGTGAACTCGACGCCTCCTACCGGAAGTTCGCCCAGGAAGCCTGACGTGCGGGGCGTATCAGTACGGGGCTATTACGGCAGCGCCGCCGCCGGAGCCAGCGCGGACAGCCGGGCCAGCAGGTCCGCGAACGGCCCGTCGGCGGGCTCGCCCGCGAGGATGCCGCCGAGCAGGAGCGCCATCTCGTCGTCGTAGGCGGCGCTCACGGCCGCCAACGCGGCGAAGTCGTGGACGAGTTGGAGCTCCAGTTCGGCGCGCGGGATGCGGCGGCCGTCCAGCCAGATGAGCGCCGTGGACTCGGCGAGCGAGATCCAGGAGCGCACGACCAGTTCGAGCCGGGCGGGCGGCGCGGTGACCCCGAGGTGCGCGAGGATCTGGTCGTACGCGGCCTGCCGCACCGAGTCGATGAGCGCGTTCGTCGTCGACGACCCGACGGCCGGACCGCCGCGCATGAGCGCGGAGAAGCCGGGCCCGTGCTCGTCGACGAAGCCGAGGAAACGCCCGGTCACCCGCAGCAGGCGCGCCCCCAGCGGCCCCTCGTGCGGCTCCATGAACCGCCCGGCCAGCTCGTCGGCGGCCCGCTTGAGCGCCGCCTCGTACAGGCTGAGTTTGCCGGGGAAGTAGTGGTACACGAGCGGGCGTGAGATGCCCGCGGCCGACGCTATCTCGTCGATGGAGACGTCGTCGGGGGAGCGATGGCTGAACAGCTCGAGCGCGACCCCGATGAGCTGCTGCCGCCGCTCCTCGACGCCCATCCTGCGGCGCATCCCGGTAGTCATGCGAACACTCTACCGATGCGATCAGGCCGTGAACGGACGCCCCCGCTCCGCCTGTTCGCGGAGGCCGCCCGCGGCGGCGGGGCTACAGGTCGAGGACGAGCCGCGGACCGCGCGCCCGAGACACACAGAGCAGCATCGAATCACCGCGCTCGCCGTCGGTCAGGAGTTCGTCGCGGTGGTCGATCTCGCCCTCCAGGACGCGGTGTTGGCAGGTCCCGCAGAAACCCTGCTCGCACGAGTACGGCACGTCGGGCAGCTCCGTGCGGACGGCGGCGAGCACCGTGGTGTCCGCGCCGACGGCCACTGTGCGGCCGGTGCGCCGCAGTTCGACCTCGAAGGCGGACTCGCCGCCGGTGGAGGCGGCGGGCGCGAACCGCTCCAGATGCAGCGAGCAGCCCTCGGGCAGCGCGTCGGCGACGGCGTCCATGAGCCCCTCGGGCCCGCACACGTACACGGCGGCACCGGCGGCTCCCCGCTCCTCCTCGCTGAGGAAGGCGCCGACATCGGGCCGCCCACTCACATCCTCGGCAACGACACACACCCGCCCTCCTCCACCCCCGCCCAACTTCTCCAACTCCTCCAGGAAGGGCATGGAGGCACGGGACCGCCCGCAGTACAGCAGCCGCCAGTCGGCGCCCGCCGCGTCCACGGCCCGCACCATGGCGAGGATCGGCGTGATCCCGATCCCGCCCGCCACGAAGACGTACGACGCCGCGTCGCCGACGAGCGGGAAGCGGTTGCGCGGCCCGCGCACCTCCACCTCCGCGCCCTCGCACAGCACTTCGTGCACCTCGCGGGACCCGCCGCGGCCGCCCTCGTCCGGGCCGATGAGCCGGGTCGCGACGGTGTACGAGGACGTGTCCTCGGGGTCCCCGCACAGCGAGTACTGCCGTACGCGCCCCGACGGCAGGACGAGGTCCAGGTGCGCGCCGGGCTCCCAGGCGGGCAGGCCCGCCAAGGGGCCGCCTTCCAGGCGCAGTTGTACGACGCCGTCGGCGACGCGCTCGTGCCGGGCGACGCGCAGCGTGAGCGCACGCGAGCGCGGCTGCCCGGAGACGGGCTCCTCCAGAGCGGGCAGCGGCCACAGCGGCGAGGCGTGGATGCGGCGCCGGAGGGCGCGGCGAGTCAACAGCACGGCACTGGTGACGAGAACGGCGGTGCGGGCGGTGGCCCTCAGTCGGGGCAGCGTCATGTCAGGCGGCCCCGTTCGTGTTGGTACGGGCTTCGGCGGCGGTGGCCGCGGGGGAGGAGGCGAGGTAGGCGACGGCCTGCTCCGTGCTGCACTCCTGGGAGGGGTGGTAGGCGCGGCTGAGGTAGCGCGGGATGGAGCGGATCATGTCGCCGGTGGTGGGGAGGGTGCCCGCACGGCCACTGCGATGAAAGTCCCGGAAGGAGGCCTTGCCGTTCGCGAGAGTCGGATCGTTCTCCATGAAGAACCGGGCGCCGCGCTGCCAGAGGAACACCAGCGCGGTGAAGGCGGTGGCCCAGGTGCGGACGCGGCGGCGGTAGCCCCCGTCGACGTGCATGAACAGGTCGAAGGCGACCGCGCGGTGCTCGACCTCCTCGGCGCCGTGCCAGCGCAGCAGGTCGAGCATGGTCGGATCGGCGCCGCGCCGGTCCAGCTCCTCGGCGTTGAGCACCCAGTCGCCCAGGAACGCGGTGTAGTGCTCGATCGCGGCGATCATCGCGACGCGCTCCATCAGCCACCAGTGGCGGGGCCTGCCCGGCGGCAGGGTGCGGTCGCCGAGCAGCTTCTCGAAGAGCCAGTCGACCTGGGCGGTGTACGGCGTGGGGTCGAGGCCCTGCTCCCGCAGATGCGGGAGGACTTCGTCGTGGGCCTGGGAGTGCATGGCCTCCTGGCCGATGAACCCGATGACGTCCTCACGCAGCCGCTCGTCGCGGATGTGCGGGAGGACCTGCTTGTAGACGTGCACGAACCAGCGTTCGCCGGCCGGGAGGAGCAGGTGCAGGACGTTGATGGTGTGCGTGGTGAAGGGGTCCCCCGGGAGCCAGTGGAGCGGGGTGCTCTCCCAGGAGAAGGAGACGTTGCGGGCCTTGAGCGGTATGCGCTCCTCCGCGACGGGCTGCGGGAGCCGGGCCTTCGTATTAGACATGGCGTCAATGTACTGGCGGGTAGGGGTGGGGTACAGGTGTTGGCAGAGGCTTTTTCATCCCCCACCCCCGCCCCTTCCCGTAACCAGGGGCTGCCGCCCCTGGCCCCCGCTGTCGCCGCTCCGCGGCTCGTCCTCAAACGCCGGACGGGCTGTCTCTAGCGCAGCGTCTGCACCTTCGTGCCGTTCGGGAGGTGGCCCGTCACCCTGGGCCGGGCCCCCTGCTCGCTGCGTACGGCAAGCGTGTTGCCGGACCCCCGCTCGCCCCCGGCCACGGAGACCGAGGACAGGTCCTTGCTGCCCGCGGCGAGGAGATACCAGCCCCCGGCAGGGGACTTCCACAGCACCCCGGCCAGCACCCGCGGCTCCCGCACCCCGCATGCGGCACTCCCCTCCGACTTGGCGGCAACGGCCCCGGCCCGGCCCCCGGGGGCGACGAACTGGGCGAGCACCCGACCCGCACCGCCGCGCCAGGTCTCGGCCCGCGTGCACACCCACTCCGCGCTCCCGCTGCCGTCAGGCAGGTCCTGACGGGCGTACGCCCAGGCGTTCACGACCCGCACCCCGTGCGACCGTGCCGCCGCGAGCGAACACGCGGTCCGCGACCAGTCCTTGGGCGCGGCCTCGCGGGGCGCGTCCGGCCGGCCGGCGGTGAGGTGGGCGGGCGTGAGCTCGCCGAGGTCGGTGGTGAGCCGCGCGGCGCCGGTGTGGTCGCGCAGTTGGAGGGCGTTCCAGGAGCGGCACTCACGGGCGAGGGCGGGGCTGGCGAAGGGGTCGGTGACGCCGTCGGTGGTGCGCCGCAGCGCCATGGCGTCGCCGTCGGTCTTCAACAGGTCCCGCACGGCGGCGGTCCGCACCCAGGGGGCCGTCAGATAGCGCACGTTGCCGTCGGCGCGGCCGACCACGACGGCCCCGGCGTCGGCGGCGTCCGCGCCGTCGACGCGCGCGAAGTCGAGGGCGGCGCCGCCGGTCCCTTCCTGCGGCTCGGCGTACCGCACGACGCGCATGCCGTCGTACAGAAGCACCACGCGCGCCCCGTCGACGGGCCCCGCGAAGAGCAGTTGCGCGGGCCCGGGCGGCGCGCCCGACGGGGTGCCGGGTGTGGCGGAGACCCGCACGGACTTGCCGGGCCGCGCCCACACGGCGAGCGCGCGCCGCAACAGCGCCTGGTCGTCGACGAGTTCGCCGCGGGCGGGCCAGACGGAGAAGTCGGTGCGCGCGGACTGCTTCCAGGCGGTGGGCGCGGCCTTCGTCAGCCGGCCGGGGTCGAGGGCGGCCTCCGCGGCGGGGTTCTTCGCGTACGGGGGCGCGGCGGCGCCGTCCGGGCCCCAGCCGTCGCCGGGCATGCCGAGCAGCGCGCCGCACACGAGGGCGGCGACGGCGGCGATGCCCGCGGCCTTCAGGTGCTGGCGGCGCCGCATCAGGTCCGTGGGCCTGGCCTGCAGGGAGCACGGGTCGAACTCGGGCGATTCGAGGAGTGCGGCCGTGCTCCGGCCGTCGGCCGTCGCGGCGCCGGCTTCGGCGAGCGCGGCGTCGATGCCGTCGGCCTCCGTGTCCTTGGTGCCTCCGGTGTCGACGCCGATGGCGTCGAGGACGCGCCGCACTTCGTCGTCCGTGAGCCGTTCGAGCCCGCGCAGCACGTACGCGGCGCGGCCGGGCCCGGACAGCGCGGCGAGCCGCTGGTCCAGGGCGAGTTCGTCGGCGCCGCCCGAGCGCGGGAACAGCCGCAGGCCCCACACCTGCGGCAGCAGCGGCGGCAGTTGGGCCCGCTTGGGCCAGGCGGCCCTGCGCAGCGGAAGCCCGGCGTCGAGGGCGGCGCGCAGAACCTGGCAGCGTACGTACGCGTAGCCGGGGTCGGTGCCGCGGCCCGCGGGCCTGCGCTGGTCGGGGACGGCCGGGGCGGTGGCGCGGCCGCGCGGCAGGGCCCGCTGGACCAGGGCGTGCGCGCTCAGGACGCGGCGGTTGCGGCCGAGGCCGGGCGGCAGCACCAGGTAGGCGAGGCGGACCAGGCGCGGGTAGTGCTCGACGAGGGCGGCCTCGGCCTGCTCGACGTCGACGATGGTGGCGGCGCCGTGGGGGGCGGCGGTTTTCGTGGACTGCGATGACGACACGTTCAGCAGAACGAGCGAATCGTCCTCCGGTCACTTCACGCTGGTGGGCGCACCGGCTATGCCGGGGTCACTCGGGCTCGGTGAGGAGGCGCGCGTAGTTCGTCATCGAGCGCTGGTAGCGCGGGAGATGGCGGGCCAGGGCGCCGACCGCGACGCCCACGCCCTCGCGGGCGCGGCCCGCGTCGGCGAGACAGAGGGCGAGCGTGGCGCGCACCGCGTCGTCCAATTCGTCGTGCTCCGCGTCCAGTTCAGGAGTGAGCAGGGCGATGCCCTCTTCCACGCGACCGATGTTCCGCAGGGAGCTGGCCAGTTGGATGACGGTGCGGCGTCGGCGGTAGCCGGTGAGGCCGCGGGCGAGGGCCTCCTGGTAGAGGGGGACCGCCTTGTCCGAGTGGCCCGTGGAGTCGTAGGCGCAGGCGCGCTCGAACGGCGCGACGGGGCTGTTGTCCGGAAGCTCGTCGGCCAGCTTCCCGATGAGCTCCCGGAACTCTGCGGCCCTTTCGTCGCCGTACGCGTCGATGGTGCCCCATGCGGCGGCTGTGCGCGCTTCCCAGTCCTCGTTCATGCGGACACTTTCGCATGGGTGGGTGGGCGCTACCGCGTGGTCCCCAACCCCGCCCCTTCCCGAAACCGGGGGCTCTGCCCCCGGACCCCCGCTCCTCAAACGCCGGAGGGGCTGAATACTTCGCCGGTGCGGCTGGGTTTCAGCCCGTCCGGCGTTTGAGGACGAGCCGCGGAGCGGCCCACCCCCCACCCGCTGAACTCCACCGTCCCCCGCGCCCCGCCACCCCCATTAGTAGCCGTCATGAACAGCCCGACGTCCTGGACGTCGGCGGCCCCGGCCACGGGCGCCGTGGCGACCGTGCGCCACGTGCCGCCGCCGTCGGTGGACAGCTCGCCGGTGAACGCGCCCCCCGCCCGCGAAAGCCGCAGCAGCACCGGCGCCTTCACCCCGGTGATGCGCTTGTAGGTGTCCAGCGTCCCGTCGCCGTTCGTGTCGTACGAGAGGACGACGCCGTTGGCGGGCGTGACGGCCAGGTTGAGGAAGCCCGGGGAGCCGGGTGTGGCGAGGGAGTTGCGGGCGATGATGCCGGCGCGGGCCCAGGGGCCGGTGTTCGCCTGGGAGTCGACCTTCAGCGTGACGGACACGCCGTCCCGCAGCGCCCCTGGCCGGTAGAGGGTCCCGAACTCCGTCGTGCCCCGCCACAGATCCGCGCCCGCCCCGTCGATGGCGTACCGCCCGTCCAGCTCGCCGAAGACGGCCGCGTTGTTCGTGTATGTCTTCCATTCGGCAGAGATCGGGCCCGCCACGAACAGGGTTCCCTCGTGCACGGTCCGCACCCGCTTCTCGCCCTGCGGGCCGTACCGCACGGCGAGTGTGTACGGCAGCGGCCGCAGCGGCCGGTCGAGCGGGGTGTCCGGGGCGCTCGCCCGCCAGGCCACCGTGCCGGTGCCCGCGGCGGGCACCCGGGGCAGCGACGTGGGGCCTTCGGGCTCGGCGTCGATGCCGGTGAGGGTGAAGTCGACGCGGCCGGTGGCGCGCAGCCCGTTGACGTTGCGGAACAGGGCCTCCAGGCGGGCCCGCCCACCCGGTGGGATCGCGGGCGGCTCGGCGGTGACTTCAAGGGAGCCCTGGTAGGGGGCGCGGGCGAGTACGTCGCGGACCCGCGCAGCGGTGCGGTAGGGGTCGGCGACGGGCCGCAGTGGGTAGTCCTTGCGCTCGCGTGTCCACGGCTCCTCCACCGTCCCGAACCAGTCCACGGGCGTGGGGGCGCGCCCGGCCGCCAGCGCGTCCGCCAGCTCGTCGAGCCACTTCTGCCAGCGCGGCAGATAGAAGTCCGCGGTCAGGCCGTGCCACTCGCGGTTGCCGTAGTCGTGCAGGTTGCCGCCCTCCGACGTGGGCCGGTCGCCCCACACCGTGATGAGGACCTTCGCCGTGCGCTCGAACTCCGTGCGTTCGGTGTCGTTGGTGGCGAGGCGGCGGGCGTCTTCGATCCAGGGGCCCAGCAGGAACGCCGGGTGCGTGCCCGTGACGTCGTCGGAGAGCCGCATCAGGCGCAGCCACAAGTTCGACAGGGCGCGGAAGGTGTCCTGGTCCTTGCGCTCGTACGCCGTCCTGAGCTGCGGCAGGAGCTGGCGGCTGCGGTGGGCCAGGGCTTGGCGGGCCACGTCGACGAGATCGTGCTTGTAGGCCGCGCTGCGCCGCAGTCCGCCCGCGACGCCGAGCAGGCCGGTGAGCGCCGCGTCGAAGCGGCCCGGGTCGTAGGTGAGGGCGCGCGGCGCGTACTCGGCGGCGCGGTTCGCGGCCAGGTCGGGGCGCGCGGCGAAGAGGGAGTCGTGCGGGTCGCTGCGTTCGACGGCCTTGTGCTGGTACGCGGTGTCGTGCAGGGCCCGCCAGGCGGCGCGGGCGTCCCGGTCGCGGCCGCCGTAGCGGAAGTCGGCGTACGACGAGAACCAGTCTGCCCGGTCCAACTCCTCGTCCCGCCACGCCAGTTCGGAGAACAGCTCGAAGGCCGCCGGGTCGCGGTCGGTGGCCTCCGGCATGTACGCGGTGCCCGCGAGCGCGCTGTTCTCCTTGTCGCGCCAGGCGAAGAACTTCTCCTGCCAGAGGTGGGTGCGGGCGCCGATGGTGGAGCGGCCGCCGAAGTTCGGGATGGTGCCGAAGGCGTAGGGCGTGCCGCCCCAGTCCTTCTCGCGGTCGGTGACGCTCCGGTAGCGGTCGGAGACGCCGTCGACGATCAGCATCTTCTTCTTGTCGATGGCGTCGAGGAGCGCGGGCAGCGGGTTCTCCTGCCAGCCGAGGATCACCCAGGTCGCGCCCGCGTGCGCCTTCTGGAGCGCGCTCTCCACGCCGCGCGCGGCGTCCGGCACGGGCACGTCGCCCGCGGTGCCGCCCTCGTGCAGCAGGTCCATCTTGAAGTGCCGTGCCGCGCCGAAGAGTTCACGCTGGTGGCCGTAGAAGGCCGCAGCGACCTGCGCGAAGGCGTCGGTGCGCGGGTCCAGCCAGTCGGGGCGCTTGAAGCCGTGCCAGGTGCCCTGCGGCACGACGCGCGCGTCACCGCCGTTGCGGGCCACGAAGCCGTCCGGGACGTGCCCGTAGTAGCCGGGGAACACCGGGGCCATGCCCAGCTCGCGCAGCCGACCCACGATCTTCTGCCCCAGCTCCACGCGCCGGTCGATGATCTCGGGCGAGAGCGGGCCGCCGTACCCGGACAGGTTCTGCAGGAGCCACCACGGCTGGTGCGAGGGCGCGGGCAGCCAGGCGCGGGACTCCGCGTCGGTGTAGTGGAAGTCCTTCAGGACGCGGTGGTAGACGGCCTCCGTGCCCGCGATGACCAGGACTTCGTTGCAGCCGTGCAGCGCCAGTACGTCGATCATGCGCTCCCAGTACGGCCAGTCGGCGTACGGGGCGGTGTAGCCGTCGTTGGTGTCGTTGAGGGCGAATCGGTGGGGAAGCGCGGTGGAGCGCTCCAGGGGGCGCGCGGGCGCGGGCAGGCGGCGCGGCAGGTCGAGCTGGCTGCCGTTCCAGGCGATGTGCGCGCCGCACACGTACTTCAGGTACCAGTGGACTCCCGTGAGCAGCACGGCGGGAGTGGTGCCCGACACCTCGACGCGCCCGGAGGTGCCGGTCACACGGAAACGGTCCCGGCCTTCCTGAGCCGGGACGAGTCTCAGTCTGAACTGATCCGCGTGGTGCGGGAGTTGCCGATTGAGCACGGAGCGCGCGGCATCCGTATCGAGGGCAGGGCCCTCGGCGGGCTCCTCGGCGGCATGGGCCGGGAGCGCCACCCCGCCGAGGGCCGTACCGAGGCCGATGGCCCCGGCCGTGTTGAGCACCGAGCGTCGCGACGGACCGTTCACGTGTACCCCCTGCGTCGAATGCGTGCGGCGCACGGTATCCGGGCGGCCCTCTGCGCTCAACGGTGCCTACGCACAAGGCGAGTTCACATCGCCGGACGAGACGGGAGTGAGTGATGAGGAGCATGGTGTGGGCGGCGGGCGCCGTTTCGGCCACGGTGATCGGGCTGGTGATCGCGGCGGGGCTCAGCGCCGACGACGGTGGGGCCGCGGACGGCGGGGGGAGGACCGCGGCGCCGAAGACCGCCACCGGCACCCTGGAGCAGCTCGCCGCGAAGGCCGAGTGCGCGCCCGACATCCAGACGGACGCCGCCGAGCTGCGGCAGGCCAACTGCCAGAACGAGGACGGCCGTTTCGTCCTCGCGACCTTCGCCACCGACCGCGGCGAACGCGACTGGCTGAACTCGGCCAAGGACTACGGCGGCACGTACCTGGTCGGCAGGAAGTGGGTCGCGGTCGGCGACCCGGCCGTGGTCGGCGCGCTGCGCGGCCGGCTCGGCGGGACGGTGGAGCGGGCCTCGCACCACTCCTGACGAGTGGCGTGGTGGGGGGGAGCGAGGTCCGGGCCCTGGGCACATAGGGCACTCCGGTCACCGCGCGAGCTGACCGCGCAGCAGTCTTGGGTGGGGCAAGCGCCCCGAAGGGGCGCGGGGCCGTGACACATGCGGCTCCGCCGCGCGGGCGCGACCAGCCACGGACGGCCCGCAGTTCTGGCGAAGCACTAAGTACAGCGACGCCCGTCGTTTACGCACTTGGCGACGCGCTGCATCAGCCTCTCGTCGAACACGTTGATGAAGTCACCGTGGTCGGTGATGGGTTTGTGCAGCTGCTCGGGGAAGGAGTCGACGGCGAAGCCGGGCCCCGGCGGCACGTCGTACACGATGCGCTGCACGAGCTGCGGGATGGCGCGGAAGCCCTGCGGGCAGGCGCCGCTGCGCGCGTCGGCGAACGCGACGTGGGTGCGGTGGTTGGCGCTGTCGGTGTTCTGCCCGTCCCAGCAGCTCTGGAAGTTGAAGGTGCGGACGACCTTGCTGCCTTCGGGACAGATCGGGTATTTGTCCTTGAGCTGCCGGTTCTCGAATCCTGTGCAGCTCCAGGACGCGTTGGCATTCGCGTCACCATTGGTGAACGCCTTGGCGTCACCGGTGATGATGCGCAGGAAACGCGGCATCGCGGTCACCTTGCTCACCGGACTTCCGACGAACTTCAGCGTGACCTGGTCCGGTGTCTGGATCTCGCCGACGTTCTTGTCCCGGCCGCCGCCGTCCGCGTCCGCGTCGTTCTCGTCGTTTCCGTTCTGCAGCCTCAGGACGGGCCAGTAATACGTGGACTTGTCGCCCTGATTGCGGCAGCTGGTGTCGCCGTTCGCGAGATCGTCGTCATCGGAGAAGGCGTCCGTCTCCTGATTTCCGACGTAATCGTGCATATGGTGGGCGCCATTGCTCACACCGGGCGCGACGATGACATTGTCCGGATTGAACTTTCCGTTCTCGTTCGTGCCGCAGTTCGTGGTGAAGGTGCCGCGTGACGCGCCGCGTTGTTTGCGCGGCTTCTGGACATTGGGCTGAACGGTCGTGATGTCGACGAAGTCACCGGCCTCGGGTCCGTTGCCGGCCTGGCCTTGACCCTGCCCCTGTCCTTGACCTTGGCCTTGGTCGCCTCCCTGGCCCTGGCCCTGGTCCCCGTCACCCTGACCTTGGTCCTGGCCGCCGTCCTGCCCCTGGTCGCCTTCGCCGCCGCCCTGGTCCTGGCCACCTTGGCCCTGGTCACCGCCCTGCGGGGGGCCGTCGTCGTCGGCGCGCAGGGTGCACGGCGCCATGCCGTCCAGGTTCTCCGGCGCCTGACCGCCCCGGTCGAGCGCGGACCGGATGTTCTCGATGGTCGGCCGCCGCTGCTCCTCCAGCGGGCCGAGTACGGAATTCTTGTCCTCGGCCTCGGCGAACCGCGCGTAGGCGTCGGTGATCTGGCTGTCGAGGGCGGCGAGTTCGCGGTCGACATCGGCACGCGCCCCGTCCGGAACGTCCGGGAGCTGATTGCCGACGTCGGGGCAGCTGATGGTGCTCGCCTGCTGCCCGCCGCCGTTCTGATTCTGGATCTGTTCCTGGCTATTGGGCGGCGGACCGTCGCTTTCGTCGGCGTTCGCGTAGACATTCACCGCGACAAGTCCGCCGCCGCCCAGGATGAGCGCCGCCGAAGCGGCGATCGCCCGGCCGGCCAGCTTTGATCGTTTTCGTGACGTGCGTCGTGAGGTGCGTCCCATGGGACTACGTACGCATCAGTGGTCCGCGTCGTTCAACGGCGCCCGGAAATTCTCGCCGCCAACTCCCGTACGAATCAACGCCCTTGATCGAGATAGGCGAGAACCGCGAGGACACGGCGGTTGTCGTCGTCCGACACCGGCAGATCGAGCTTCGCGAAAATATTGGAGGTGTGCTTCGCGATGGCCCGCTCGGTCACCACGAGCTGCCCCGCGATCGCGGCGTTGGACCGCCCCTGCGCCATCAGCTCGAGCACCTCGCGCTCGCGCGGGGTGAGCGCGCCCAGCGGCTGGTCGGTGGCGCGGCGTGACAGGAGCTGCTGGATGACCGTCGGGTCCATCGCGGTGCCGCCCGCGGCGACCCGGCGGACCGCGTCGATGAACTGCTCCGCGTCGAAGACCCGGTCCTTCAGGAGATAGCCGACCCCGCCGTTGCCGTCGGCGAGCAGCTCGCGCGCGTACAACTGCTCCACGTGCTGCGAGAGCACGAGCACCGGCAGGCCCGGCCGGGCCCGGCGGGCGGCGAGCGCGCACTGGAGTCCCTCGTCCGTGTGCGACGGCGGCAGCCGGACGTCGACCACGGCGACGTCCGGCTGCAGTTCGGCCAGGGCCTTGGTCAGCTCGGGCCCCGTCTCGACGGCCGCCGCGATCTCGAAGTCGAATGCCTCCAGCATCCGCACGAGGCCGTCGCGCAGCAGGAAGAGATCTTCGGCTAGGACAACTCGCAAGGGATCTCCATGGTCACCATGGTCGGGCCGCCAACCGGACTGCTGACGGCCAGTACGCCGTCGAATGTACCGAGTCGCCGTTCGATCCCGCTCAGCCCGGACCCGGTGCCCACGGCCGCACCGCCCTTGCCGTTGTCGGTGACCGCGATGCGGAGCATGCCGTGCTCGTGGTGCACGTCCACCCAGATGCGGTCCGCGTCCGCGTACTTCACCGCGTTCGTCAGGGTCTCGCTCACCGCGAAGTACGCGGCTGCCTCCACCGGCTCCTCCGCCCGGCCCGGCAGGTCCACGTCGACGTCGGTGGTCACCGGCAGGCGCAGCGCGAGCGCCTTCACCGCGTCGCCGAGGCCGCGCTCGGCGAGCACCGGCGGGTGGATGCCGCGGACCAGGTCGCGCAGTTCGGTCAGCGCCTCGCCGGAGTTCTGCCGGGCCTTGGCGAGCATCTCCTTGGCCTTGGCCGGGTCCCTCTCGACCAGCGCCTCGATGGTGCCGAGGTCCATGCCCATGGCGACCAGGCGGGCCTGCGCGCCGTCGTGCAGATCGCGCTCGATGCGGCGCAGCTCGGCGGCGGAGGTGTCCACCGCGTCGTGCCGGGTCTCCTCCAGGCGGTCCACGCGCTGCGCCAGTGCGCGCTCCCGCATGGAGGCGGTGGGCGCGAGCAGGGTGCGGGCGAGCAGGAAGTGGCCGCGGACGATCGCCGGGTTGGCGAAGAGGGCCACGACGGCGAGCGCCGTGCCGAGCGCGGCGGCGCCGTTCGCCGCCATCTGCGAGTTGACGTGGATGAAGCCGTACCACTCGCCGCCGCCCGCGTTGTAGATCGGCTTCCAGACACCGAGGGCGAGCACCCAGCCGTACACCGGGTAGAGCACCAGGGAGGGCGCGAAGATCACGACGACGAAGCCCGCCGTCATGTCGGCCATCAGCCACTGGAGGTCCCGCCAGGTCGCCGGGTCCTTCAGCATCAGCGAGCAGCGCTCGACCCGACCGGTGACACCGGAGCGCAGGTCGGCGGGGTACTGCCGGTAGGGCACCGGGATGTGGACGTCCGACCACTCACCGGCCTGGACGCGGCGCAGGTTCGCGTACTTGCGCACCGCGGTGAGCACCACGGGCGTGGTGAAGACGCCGATCCCCAGCACGATGAACACGATCGACAGGACCGAGAGCACGAAGAGCGTGATCGATCCGGCCAGCGAGACGATCGCCAGATACAGGCCGCGTGCTCCCGCGAGCAGTGCCTCGCGCACTCTCGACGTCTTCATGGTGTCCCTCTCCTCAAGCAGTCCCACGTCCCGGCGGTCCGAGCGTTTCGTACGCGGCCGAATCGGCGGCACCCTCACAGTCTCCCTGGTCACGGCGGCCCAGGTCATGGGGCCCCACCCCCGGCCGGGGGTGTTGCCAGCACCACCCCCGCGCCTCGCCCTGTGCTTCACCGAGAGGGGGTCTCGGCGGCTGGGGCGGCGCGCCGCTCCTTTCTAGCGTGATCCACGTCAGCTCGGCTTATTTCACGCTTACTCAACTGGGGGCGAAGGACATGAGCGCCAAGAGGCAGAACCTCGCGGCACGACTCGGGGTGTGGAGCGCGCACCACCGCAAGACGGCGATTCTCGGCTGGCTGGTGTTCGTGGTCCTCGCCACGGTCATCGGCGGCGCCACCGGTACGGTCACGGCGACCGACGACGAGATGGGCACCGGCGACTCGGCCAGGGCCTCGAAGATCCTCGACGACGCCGGCATCGACGAGCCCGCGAGCGAGCTCGTCATGGTGAGCGCGAAGTCGGCCGACGGCTGGCGGGAGGCGGCGGCCGACCTGTCCCGGGCGCTCGGCGCGACCGGGAAGGTCGACAAGATCCAGCCGCCGCTGGCCTCGAAGGACGGCAAGGACGCACTCCTGCGCTTCGACATGAAGGGCAAGTCCGACGACGCCGCGGACCAGGTGCAGCCGGTGCTCGACGCCGTCGCGAAGGCCAAGGATACGGGCGCGGAACGCGGCATCACCGTCCACCAGTTCGGCGACGCCAGCTCCGAGAAGCAGCTGAACGACCTGCTCGCCGACGACCTGAAGAAGGCCGAGTTCACGGCCGTGCCCCTCGCCCTCGGCATCCTGCTCGTCGCCTTCGGGGCCGTCGTCGCCGCGCTGCTGCCCGTCGGGCTCGCGCTGACCGCGTGCGTGGCCGCCTTCGGCCTGCTCTCGCTCGCCAGCCACTCGCTGCACCTGTTCGAGACCACGTACTCGGTGATGTTCCTGATGGGCCTCGCCGTCGGCGTCGACTACTGCCTGTTCTACCTGCGGCGCGAGCGCGACGAGCGGGCCGCCGGGCACGACGCCGAGACGGCGCTGCGGATCGCCGCCGCCACCAGCGGGCGCGCGGTGCTGGTGTCCGGGCTGACGGTGATGGTGGCCATGGCCGGCATGTTCCTGTCCGGCCTGCTCCTCTTCAAGGGCTTCGCCGTCGCCACGATCATGGTGGTGTGCGTGGCGATGCTCGGCTCCGTGACGGTGCTTCCCGCGCTGCTCGCCTGGCTCGGCGACCGCATCGACGCCGGGCGCATCCCCTTCCTCAACCGCCGCTCCAAGAAGGGCGCCCACGCCAGCGGTTCCGTCGCCGGTTCGCTGCTCAAGCCCGTCCTCGCCAAGCCCGCGTTCTTCGCGGTCGCCGCGACCGCGCTGCTGCTCGCCCTGGCCGCGCCCGCGCTCGGCATGAAGACCGAACAGCTCGGCCTGGAGAAGCAGTTCGGCTCCGACGCGCCGCTCTCGGTCTCCTTCCGCGAGATCACCGGTGAGTTCCCGGGCGGTCCCGCGCCCGCGCTCGTCGTGGCCAAGGCGGACGACATCGACTCCGCGCCGGCGCGTGCGGCCCTGCGGGCGCTTACCGAGAAGGCCAGCAAGGACGCCGAACTCACCGTCCACGAGCGGCAGAACGTCGCGCAGATCGCGGTGCCGCTGCCCGGGAGCGGGACCGGCGCGGACGCGAAGAAGGCGCTGGCTTCGCTGCGTGACGATGTACGGGACGTACGGGGCGGGGGCGCCGTCGACGCGTACGTCGGCGGGGACCTGGCCGAGTCCGAGGACTTCACCGACCAGCTCGGCAAGGGCATCGTGCCGGTGTTCGCCTTCATCGCGGCCGTCACGTTCCTGCTGATGCTGTTCAGCTTCCGGTCCGTGGTGATCGCCGTGACCTCCATCGCGCTCAACCTGCTGTCCGTGGGCGCCGCGTACGGCGTGATGACCGCCGTCTTCCAGCACGGCTGGGGTGCCTCGCTGATCGGCTCGGAGAAGGTCGGCGCCATCGAGAACTGGATGCCGCTGTTCGTCCTCGTGGTCCTCTTCGGGCTGTCGATGGACTACCACGTGTTCGTGGTGTCCCGGATCCGGGAGGCGCGGGACCAGGGGCTGGGCAACCGCGAAGCCATCCGGGAGGGCATCACGCGGACCGCGGGTGCGGTGACCGGGGCCGCGGTGATCATGGTGGCCGTGTTCGCCGTCTTCGGCACGCTGTCCATGCAGGACATGCAGCAGATGGGGGTTGGCCTCGGAGTGGCCGTCCTGCTCGACGCGACCGTCGTCCGTATGGTGCTGCTGCCCTCCGTGATGAGTCTGCTCGGTGAGCGGAACTGGCACACTCCGCGGTGCCTGCGGTGGCTGCCGCGTGTCTCCCACGACGTACCGGCGCCGGTGGCGCCGACGTCCTTCCCCGTCCGGGAACACGTCTGACCCGGCCGGGCGCCGGGGTGCCCCACTCGCCCCTCCGGGGGTGGGTGGGGTTTCCCCGTGTGCGGGGCGGTGGGGGCCGATCCTGTCCCGCCGCTCCGCGGCGGATGTCTCCCACCCGCCCGCCCGTTTCCAGTCGGCCGTGGGGTGGGCGTCTCTCGTGGGGGTTGCCCACCGTTGGCGGGTGCGGCTTCGATGGTGCCACCGCCGCTCCGCGGCGGATGTCTCCCACCCACCCGCCCGTTTCCAGTTGGCCGTGGGGTGGGCGTCTCCCGCGGGGGGCGTCCACCGTTGGCGGGTGCGGGTGATGTGTGCCGCTACCCCTGTGGGCAGCTGGGCCGCCAGGGGCGGCACGGGTGGGCACAGCCCCGGCCGACGGTGTGCCTGGTTCGGCGCTCACCACGGGGCCGGTGGCTACAGCCCCAGGACGGCCGCCTCCCGCGCGGGGTCGAGCCCCACGACGGGCCGGTCGGGACGCTGGGGGGCCACCCCGCCAAGGCTCCGGAGCCAGTGGAATGTGTCAGCGACCGTCGTCCCGACGGAACGGCACCGCAGCCCCGCCCGCAGGGCCTTCTCCGAGCTGGTGTCGTGCATCGTGTCGTACAGCTCCCCCGGCGGCAGCCACACCGGCAGCTCGCTCCACGGCTCGACCCCCGCCTTAGCGATCACCTCGGGCTCCGTCCACACCAGCTCAACCCCGGGCGCCCCCGCCACGGAAACACACGCGTCGAGCAACTCGCCCATCGTCACGTGCCCCTTGGGGCAGACGAGGTTGTACGGCCCGGAGAGCCCGGCCGCCACCGCGTCCAGCGTCCAGGTGGCGAGGTCGCGCACGTCCACGTACTGGACGGCGGCGTCCCGCGGTCCGGGCGCGAGCACCGGCCCGCCCCGGGCGACCCGGTTCAGCCACCACGGCAGCCGCCCGATGTTCTCGTACGGACCGAGGATCAGCCCGGCCCGCACGAGCAGCGTCCGCCCGGCCTCGAAGGCGGCCTCCGCGGCCAGTTCCCCGCCGCGCTTGTCCTCCGCGTACGCGACGGCCTCCGCGTCCGGATCCCCCGCCACCACGGGGTAGGACTCGTCCGACCCGGCCGCCCCGGGGTAGCGGTACACCGACCCGCTGGAGACGTACGCGTACCGCCCGGCCCGCCCGGCGAGCAGCCGCGCCGCGTCCCGGACGGCACGCGGCGCCCCGGACCAGGTGTCCACGACGGCGTCGTACGCACCGCCCGCGTCGGCGAGCGCCGCGAGCCCCTCGGCCGTCGTACGGTCCCCGTGGACGGCCCGGGCCCCGTCCGGCGCCGCGTGCCGCCCCCGGTGGAAGACCGTCACGTCCCAGCCGCGCGCGAGCGCGTCCTCGGTGACGGCCCGCCCCACGAACTCCGTACCACCCAGCATCAGAAGTTTCATGGGACCGACTCTGCCCCGGCCACCACCTGCGGGGGAATGGGATTTAGCTCGCAGGAGAACCGCTCGGCGGCGCGTACTTGTACCCGACCCGCCGCACCGTCTGGATCGCCTGCCGGTGCTCGGCCCCCAGCTTGCGCCGGAGCCGGGCGATGTGGACGTCGACGGTCCGCCCGTCGCCCACGTGTCCGTACCCCCACACCGTCGTCACGAGCTGATCGCGGGTGTGCACCCGGTGCGGGTGCGCGACGAGGTGGGCGAGGAGTTCGAACTCCAGGTACGTGAGGTCCAGGGGCCGCCCGTCGACGTGCGCGGAGCGCCGCGCGGTGTCGATGCGCACGGGCCCGTGGCCGTCCGCCCGGAGCGTCGGCTCACCGGCGAGGGTCTCACCGCTGAAGGGCTCACCGGCGAGGGGTTCCTCGGCGGGCAGGAGGACCAGATAGCCGATCATCGGAGGCTGCCCGGGCAGCGTGGGCAGGGTGTGCTGTGGCGCCGGCAGCAGGGTCGCGCCGGGCGGCAGGAAGCCCGAGAAGTCGGCGAGGCCGGAGCCCCGCACCACTTCGTCGGGGGACACGGCCCGCAGCCGCCCCCGCGCCGAGGGCGCGGCGGGACGGGCGGCGGTGGGGACGGATGCGGCGGAGAAGGAACGGGAGTTCGCCATGAGATGCGTCAGCTCTTTCGCGCGAAGGAGTCGTCGAGGACGTACGTCGTGCGCGTCAGGCAGGAAGCCGGGGTAACGGCTTCAGAGGGCCCGCGCGGTCAGCGCGCGGCAACACACCCGGTCGAAGTCGTGGTGCTGCCGGGAGGGCCAGAAGGGCTCGAGGTCCCGGAAAGATTCGAGGTCCCAGAAAAGCTCGAGGTCACGGTGACCCGTCGCGGTGTTCCGGAAGCTGCCCATGGCCCCATTGAAGCAGATGGGCGCGGCTCCGGCGGATCCCTCTCGCACGTTGATACGAAGCCTTGGCGCACGCATGGCGTGAAGTGGCCCTTCCCGTAAGGGGCGTGGGGCAACGCGTCCGGGGCGCCCACCACATCGGCGGGCGCCCCGGACGGATTCCGACGGAACGTACGGAACGGGTCAGACCTGGCCGGCCTTCTCCAGCGCCGCGCAGCAGGTGTCGACGAGCAGCCGCGTCACGACGTACGGGTCGACGTTGGCGTTCGGGCGGCGGTCCTCGATGTAGCCCTTGCCGTCCTTCTCGACCTGCCACGGGATGCGCACAGAGGCGCCGCGGTCGGAGACGCCGTAGCTGTACTCGTTCCACGGGGCGGTCTCGTGCAGGCCGGTGAGGCGGTCGTCGATGCCCGCGCCGTAGTTCTTGACGTGGTCCATCGGCTTGGAGCCCTCGCCGAGCGACTCGCACGCGGTGATGATCGCGTCGTACCCCTCGCGCATCGCCTTCGTCGAGAAGTTGGTGTGCGCGCCCGCGCCGTTCCAGTCGCCCTTCACCGGCTTCGGGTCGAGCGTCGCGGAGACGCCGAAGTCCTCGGCGGTGCGGTAGAGCAGCCAGCGGGCCACCCACAGCTGGTCGGAGACCTCCAGCGGGGCGAGCGGGCCGACCTGGAACTCCCACTGGCCGGGCATCACTTCGGCGTTGATGCCGGAGATGCCGAGGCCCGCCTTGAGGCAGTTGTCGAGGTGCGCCTCGACGACGTCGCGGCCGAAGATCTCGTCCGCGCCGACGCCGCAGTAGTAGCCGCCCTGCGCCGCCGGGAAGCCGCCCTCGGGGAAGCCGAGCGGGCGCGCGCCCTTGAAGAAGGTGTACTCCTGCTCGATGCCGAAGATCGACTCCTGGGCGGCGTACCGCTCGGCGACCTCGGCGAGCGCGGCACGGGTGTTGGACGCGTGCGGCGTCATGTCGATGTCGAGGACCTCGCACATGACGAGGATGTCGTCGCCGCCGCGGATCGGGTCCGGGTAGCTGGCGACGGGCTTGAGCACGCGGTCGGAGGCGTGGCCCTCGGCCTGGTTCGTCGACGAGCCGTCGAAGCCCCAGATCGGCAGGTCCGCGACCGCGGCGGCGCGCTGGGAGTCGGCCAGTATCTTCGTCTTCGAACGGAGCTTGGCCGTCGGCTCGGTGCCGTCGATCCAGATGTACTCAGCCTTGAAGGTCACGGGCCTCATCCTTTGACACTTGGTACGGCGCAGACGTGCGGGTGCTGCGGTCCGTGGTGATGCTCCGCAGACTGCCAACACGCGATTTCCCGTCCGTTGCCCGTTTGTGAACCCCGTGTTACCTGGGGCGTTAGTGGCCCGTGTCACGTCATACGACTTGCTGCGGCTACTTGATGACGGCGTTGGCGGCCGCGATCAGCAGCCCGATCGCCGCGTCCGCGACGCCGATGAGCGCGGCCGAGCGCCTGCGGTAGCCCACGCGGAGCGCACCGAAGGTGCCCCAGGCGAAGAGCAGCGCCGCGTTCAGCGCCAGTCCCGCGTACGTGACGTTCTTCTCGGGCCAGCCCATGATCCCGGCGAGCACCAGGAGGGCGACGGTCGGCCAGCAGGCGATCACCACGGGCCACTCGTCGGCCAGCGTCCACGCGAGCTGACGCCAGCGGTGCATTCCGCTGCCCGGCCGGTGGGTGCCCATGTGGTGGGCGTAGCCGTGGGCGAGCGCGGCCGTGCCCGCGGTGACCATGACCCAGGCCGCGTCGTAGTACGGCGTGAACGGCTCGCTCTCGGACTGCAGGGCCGCGAGCAGCGCGCTCGCGAGGACGGTGCCGTATACGCCTCCGGACAGCCAGTTCCGCACGGTGCGCTCCTTCCTCCGGTGTCGTTCCCCGGGGTCCTGCCTTTGGCAGATGGAGCGCTCAACCCTATGGGCCGGTTTGTAACGTTTTGCCTGCTGTCGTCGATCGGTTGGCGGGCGACCGCTACCGCGAGATGCCGCTACCGGGAGAGCGCGTCCCGTACCGCCTCCTCGGAGCGCGCCACCACCGCCGTGCCGTCGGCCGCCGTGATGATGGGTCGCTGGATGAGCTTCGGGTGGGCGGCGAGTGCCTCGATCTAGGCCTGGCGGCCGGACGCGTCGCGCGGCCAGCGCTCGCGGTCCTTCAGGCCGAGCTCCTTGGCGTCGGCTTCCTGGGTGCGCGTGATGTCCCAGGGCTCCAGGCCGAGGCGGTCGAGCACGGCGCGGATCTCGTCGGCGGTCGGTACGTCCTCCAGGTAGCGGCGCACGGTGTACGTGGCGCCCTCCGCGTCGAGCAGGGCGAGGGCGCCGCGGCACTTCGAACAGGCGGGATTGATCCAGATCTCCATGCCGCACAAGCTACCCGCGCCCCACCCGCACCACCGGTCCGCGTACCCTCGCGCCCACCCCTGGATCCCTCCTCAAACCCCTTCTGGCCAGGGAGGATTGACGGTTGTGAGAGCGGCCGTTGTCAGTGCCGGGACGTAGAATGGAAGCAATGTTCGAAGGTGCCCGCGAGGGTTCCTGAACCGCGACAGGAGGATGCCTGTGCCCGCTGCCGCACTGCCGTCGAAGTCCGCCGTCACCCGCTCCCGCACGTCTCCCGCCCCGCGCTCCGCGCGCTCGTCGCGCAAGCCGCGCCCCGACCGGCCCGCGCTCTGCGAGGTGCCGTATGTCCCGCTGGAGAAGCGCCCCCTGCCCCCCGGCCGCCCCCGCGACTGGTACGTCACGCACAACCGCCGCCTCAAGGCCATGCGCCTGGCGATCGCCCTGCTCGACTCGGGCGTCCTCGTCCCCAACCAGGCGAGCAACGTCCGAATCCGGGCCATGGCCGAGACGGTGGGCATCCACCCGCCGTCGGACACCACGTGCCACATGGTGCGGGCGCTGATGCGCTACAGCCGCTGAGGCGGGCCCCGGCCCTACGCAAGGGCCGGGGCCATGGGACATGCTGGCGCCCATGAATCAGCCGGAACATGCCATGGCCGCCGCGGCGCGACCCGAGCGGCCCGAGGGGGAGCTGCCGCTCCTCACCACGGTGGAGACGGCGGACGGCACCCGCATCCCGGTGCGGGGGCTGCGCGCCGCGCAAGCGACGACCGCGACCGCGACTGCTTCTGCCGGGCGGCCGTCGGCCGGGGCTGCTTCCGCCGGGCCCGCATCGACCTCCGAGCCCGCCTCCGGTGCCCGGCCCGCCGCCTCGGCGGAGCCCGCCGCGCCCGTCGTTCTCGTCCTGCCCGCCATGGGCACCCCGGCCCGTTTCTACCGCCACTTCGCCCGGGAGCTGCACGCCGCCGGACTGAGCGTCGTCACCGCGGACCTGCGCGGTCAGGGCGAGAGCACTCCCCGTGCGGCGGACCGGGCCGCGCGGGACCACGGCTTCCGTACGCTCCTGGAGCAGGACTTCGTGGCGGTGCTCGACGCCGTGCGGGCCGAGTTCGGCTCCGGGCCGCCGCTGTTCCTGCTCGGCCACAGCCTCGGCGGCCAGCTGGGCCTGCTGTACGCGGCGGCCGAGCCGGGGCCCGCCGTCGACGGCGTCGTGCTCGTCGCCGCGGGCTCCGTCTGGTACCGGGCGTACGGGGCGCTGCGTGCCCCCGGCCTGCTGGCCGGGACGACCCTCATCGCGGCGGCCGCGACGCTGCTCGGCCGCTGGCCCGGCACCCGCTTCGGCTTCGGCGGCGACCAGTCCAAGGGCGTCATGCGGGACTGGGCGCGCCAGGGCCGCACCGGCCGCTACCGCCCCGTGCGGGACTGGGCGCGCCAGGGCCGCACCGGCCGCTACCGCCCCGCGGGCTCCACCCTCGACTACGAGTCCGCCCTGCGCGCGCTGGCCGTCCCCGTACTCGCGGTCTCCGTGGAGAACGACACGTACGCCCCCGCGTCCGCCGTGACCCACCTCGTGTCCAAGGCCCCGCGCGCCCACGTCACCCGCCGCCCCTACACGGAACAGGAGGCGGGAGGCCGCCTCGACCACTTCGCCTGGACCCGTGCGGGCGGGGCGCTGGCGCGAGGGGTGGCGGAGTGGGTGGCAGCCCTTCCCGGACGCGGCCGGGCCCTCCCCGGACTCGGCCGGGACTCGGCGTGACGCCACGCCCTTGGGCGTCGCCTGTTCACCCGTTCGGCGTACCTGGCATGCGCCGCACCCCGTCGCCGCTTTGGCTGCTTCTCAGAGGAGGCCGTGGCGGCCGGCGCGGGCGCGGGGCGCGGGCCCCGCTCCCGGGCGGGCCCGATCCGCCCGGTGCCGTCCGGCCCGCCCGCTGCCGCCTGCCGCCGTCCGTACGCCGTCCGTCCGCCGCCGTCCGAGAGGGGTTCGCCGATGACCACGCCGGCCGAGCGCGCGGAACGCGGCAAGGCGGCCCGCAAGCGTGCCTCCCGCTCCTCGCACGGGGTCTGGATCCCGTCGGCCGACCGCGCCGACCCGGTGACCGTCCTGGAGCGGCAGGCCGCCGACCGCGTCCAGGAGCTGCTGCCGATCCGGTACGGCCGGATGTCCGCCTCGCCGTTCGCCTTTCTGCGCGGCGCGGCCGCCGTCATGGCGGGCGACCTCGCCACCCAGCGCCACACTGGCCTCACCGTCCAACTCTGCGGCGACGCCCACCTGTTGAACTTCGGCGTGTTCGCCTCCCCGGAACGCAGCCTCCTCTTCGACCTCAACGACTTCGACGAGACGTACCCGGGCCCCTTCGAGTGGGACGTCAAACGGCTCGCCGCCAGCGTCGCCGTGGCCGCGGGGGAGCACGGGCACCGCGAGGACAGGGCACACGCCGCGGCGCTCGCCGCCACCGCCGCGTACCGCAAGGGCATGCGGCGCCTGGCCCGCAAGGGCGAACTCGACGTCTGGTACGAGCGCATGGACACCGACGACCTGCTGCCGCTCATCGACTCGGCCCGCCACCGCAAACGCGCCGAGGCCCGCCTGGACCGGGCTCGCCGCCGCACCAGCCTGCAGGCCCTCGGCAAGCTCACGGAACTCGTGGACGGACGGCGCCGCATCATCCACGACCCGCCGCTCCTCGACCCCGTGGGGTCGCCCGACATGGCCGCCCTGCGCAAGATATTCGGCGACTACCGCTCGACCCTCGCCGAGGAACGCCGCCTCCTCCTGGACCGGTACCGCTTCGTCGACGCGGCCCGCAAGGTCGTCGGCGTCGGCAGCGTGGGCACCCGCTGCTTCATCGTCCTGCTCGCCGGCCGCGACTCCGGGGACCCCCTCTTCCTCCAGATCAAGGAAGCGGTGCACTCCGTCCTGGAGGAACACCTCCCGTCCGGGCCGCACGTCCACCCCGGCCACCGCGTCGTCGCGGGCCAGCGGCTGCTCCAGGCCGCGGGCGACATCTTCCTCGGCTGGATGACGGGCCCCCAGGGCCGCGCCTACTACTGGCGTCAGCTCCGCGACATGAAGGGCTCCCTCGACCTCACCACCGTGGACCTCGCCGGACTCCACGCCTACGCCCGCCTCTGCGGCACCGCCCTGGCCCGCGCCCACGCCCGCTCCGGCGACCGCATCGCCATCGCCGCGTACCTCGGCGGAGCCGACACCTTCGACCGGGCGATCGCGGACTTCGCCGTCAGATACGCGACCCAGACCACTCAGGACCACGAGTCCCTGCGCGGGGCGATAGCGGCAGGAATCCTCCCTGCGGAGCCCAACCCACCCAGCCCGTCCGGCGTTTGAGGACGAGGCCGTTCAGGCCGATCGGGGGTCCGGGGGCGGAGCCCCCGGTTTCGGGAAGGGGCGGGATTGGGGAGAGCCCCGCAGGGCCCCAACCCGCACCCCCAACAGAATCGAGCCCACCCCATGCCCAAAATCGTCAGTGTCTTCACCCTCGGCGGCACCATCTCCGCCCAGGCGGGCGGCGGAACCACCCGCCTCACCGGCGCCGAAACCCTGGCCTCCGCCCCGATCCCGCCCGGAGTGGAGGTGGAGCTGAACGACGTCCGCCAACTCCCCGGCGCCTCCCTCACGCTGGACGACCTGAGGGACCTGGCCGAGAAGGTCGACGAGGCCACCGCGGCCGGCCACGGCGCGGTCGTGGTACAGGGCACCGACACCCTGGAGGAGACGGCGTTCCTGCTGGACGTGGCCTGCGCGCCGCGCGAATCCGTGGTCGTCACAGGCGCGATGCGCCGCCCCGACCAGCCGGGCGCGGACGGCCCGGCGAACCTGTCCGCGGCGCTGGCGGTGGCGGCGGACAGGAACTGCCGAGGCCTGGGCGTCCTCACGGTCCTGGCCGACGAGATCCACGCCGCCCGCCACGTACGCAAGGCGCACACGACGTCCGTGACCACCTTCGCCTCGCCGGGCGCGGGCCCGCTGGGCCGGGTCGTGGAGGGCGTCCCGCACATCCTGCTCCGCCCCGCGCGGCCCACCGTGGAACGGCCGCTGCGGCTGCGCGCCCCGGCCCGCGTCGCCCTGCTCACCCTCACCCTGGGCGACCGCGGCGAACTCCTCGACGCCGTGGACGACCGCTTCGACGGCCTGGTCGTGGCGGCCTTCGGCGCGGGCCACGCACCGAAGTGGCTGGTCGAACCGCTGACCGCCGTGGCCGCGCGGATGCCCGTCGTCCTCGCGTCGCGCACCGGCGCGGGCCCGCTCCTCAGCGAGACCTACAACGGCCCGGGCTCGGAGTCCGACCTGCTCGCCCGCGGCCTGATCTCCGCGGGCCACCTGGACGCGCCGAAGGCCCGCGTACTCCTGTACGCCCTGCTCGCCGACGGAGCCGACCGCGCGACGACGACGGCGGCCTTCGACCGCTTCCGCGCGGGCTAGGGCGGGCTAGGTCCTGCCCGGCCTAACCGATCTGCTCCGGCGTCACCGTAAGCCACCGCTTGTCCGCCGTCACGGGCTGCCCCAACTCCCGCTGCCGCGCCGCGTTCTTCCGCTTCATGCTGTCCAACTGCCTCATGTAGCTGTCCTTGCGGTTGACCCACACGCGGACGCCCCCGTGCCGTACGTCCGCGGAGTGGAACAGCATCGGCCCATCACTCACCAGCGTGTCCCCGGCCACAAGAATGGGCTTCTTCCACTCGTCGATGTACGTGGAGATCGCGGCGGGCTTGCCCTGGTACCAGGTCAGCGGCGCCCACAGGTTCGGCGTGAGCTCGTACTTCGCGAGCTTCGCGCGGTCCTTCGGGCCGAAGCGGCCCTCGGCGATCTCCTTGCGGGAGCTGGTGACCTGGCCCGTCCTCGGGTCCTTGAGCTGCATGCCGACGCCGATGACGTTCTGCGGCTTCACCCCGTACCCGTACTTCGGGTCGGCGAGCACCATCCGCACCAGGTCCTCGCTCGCCGCGCTCACGACGTACACCTCGATCCCGTGCGCGCGCAGCGACTTGTACAGCTCCCGCATGCCGGGGAAGAACTCGGGCCGCTCGACCTCGGTCTTCGTGACCTTCCCGTGCTCGTCGTAGTACGTCGCCGGGATCGGCTTGTCGTACGCGAGCAGGTCGTCCACGTACCCCTTCAACTGCTTCAGCGTGAAGCCGGAGAAGATCTGCGCCGCCCACGGGTAGCAGACCTGGTCGTCGACCTCGCAGAGGCGGTTGTAGTAGCTGTACAGGCTCTCCTTGTGCGTGGCCGTGTCCTTGAACGGGATGACCTTCAGGGACGGGTCCATCGACTTCCTGGTCAGGACGCCCTTCATCTCCAGGAACGGAAGCAGCGCCTCCTCCAGGTCGTGGCGGTACGTCGTGTTGTCCGCGTCGAAGACGGCGTACGCGCCCTTCCCCTGGTTCTCCGCGATGACCTTGCCGAGCTTCGCCGCCACCGGCTTGGGCCAGTGCTTGAGCCCGGTCGCGGCGGCGCGGGCGGCGGCGCCGGACCCCTTCGCGTCGGCGGCGTCGGCCGACGGCCACAGCGCGCCGCCCGCGAACACCGCCGCCGCGAGCGCCCCCGCCGCTCCGACGACCGCCAGCCTGCTCTTTGCCCGAATTGCCATGGTTCCCGTTCCCTGAAAGCGCTGCGCCGACCCGTCCGGAGCGGCGCGCCATGCTAATAGGTCCACCTTCCCGCTTCCCATGATCGAGGTCACCGTGCGTGGCGGGCATGGGACCGCCCGACGCGGGTAGCCGCACGGGACCGCACCGCACCGGACGACAGTCCCGCCCGCGCCCGCGCACAATGGGGTCATGGGTGACGCCCCCCACCGCGAGTTCGTCCGCGCCGCGCCCCCGCCCGGCGGCCTGGTCGTCTCCGCCGTCGGCTACCGCACGCGCGGCCAGCGCCCCGCCCTGCACCGCGGCCTGCCGTCCCCGTTCCTCACGCTGATCTTCTCGCTCGACGGCCCCGTCATCACCGGCCGCACCCCCGCCCAGGCGACAGGACCCGACGCCGTCCGCACGGACATCGTCGTCGGCGGCCTGCACCAGAGCCCCGCGTATGTCGCCCAGCCCGAGCACGAGGCGGGCATCCAGCTCGCCGTGCACCCCCTCGCGGCCCGCTCGCTCCTCGGCCTGCCCGCCGCCGAGCTCACCGGGCAGCTCGTCACCGACGGCACCGACGTGCTCGGCCGTCTCGCCGCCGACGTACGCGAACGCCTCTGCGAGCAGGACGACTGGCACGACCGATTCGCCTTCCTGAACGCCTACTTGACCCGCCGCGCGGCCGACGCCGAACGCGCCGGGGCAGTGCGCCCGGAGGTCGGCGAGGCCTGGGCCTGGCTCGCCCGGCACCGCGGTGCGGGCACCCTGCGCGGCCTGTCCGCGCACGTCGCGCTCAGCGAGCGCCGGCTGTCCGCGCTCTTCCGCGCCGAGACCGGCGTCACCCCCAAGCAGGCCGCGCGCCTCATCCGCTTCCAGCACGCGAAGGCCGCCGTCGTGCGCGCGGTCGTCGCGGACACGCGCCCCGACCTCGCCGGGATCGCCGCCGACTGCGGCTACTACGACCACTCCCACCTGGTACGGGACTTCCGTCAGTACACGGACGCGAGCCCGAGCGCCTGGGTGGCCGAGGAGTGCCGGAATATCCAAGCCGGAGGCCACGCCAACGGCGAAGACTGGGACACATGAACACCAACGAAACCCCACAGAGCACCCAGACCATGCAGAGCACTCAGACCGCCACCAATCGCCGCACGCCCGACGTCTGGCCCACCCTCCAGGCCCACGACGCCCCCGCCCTGATCGGCTTCCTCGTCGACACGGTCGGCTTCCTGCGCACCGCCGTCTACGAGGACGGCGACCGCGTCGCCCACGCACAGCTCGACTGGCCCGAGGGCGGCGGGGTCATGCTCGGCAGCCATGACCCGAAGGCCGCGGAATGGTGCCGGGAACCGGGCACGTTCGGGGCGTACGTCGTCACCGACCGCGTCGACGACCTCTACCGCCGCCTCACCGGCGCGGACGTCAAGGTGGTCCGCGAGATCGAGGACCAGCCGTACGGCAGCCGGGAGTTCACGATCGCCGACCCCGAGGGCAACCTGTGGTCCTTCGGCACCTACCCCGGAGAGCCCCGCCCCGACCAGCCGTGACGCCCCGCCGGGGTGATAGCTTGCGCACGCCAGTCGTACCCGTACCAGGGTCGGGGAATCCGGTGGAAGTCCGGAACTGACGCGCAGCGGTGAGGGGGACGGGCGGGGCCAGCGGCCACTGGGAGTCCACGGACCCCCGGGAAGGCGGCCCCGACCGGACGAACCCGAGTCCGAAGACCTGCTGGCACCGCCGCCCGCTCGGGCGGCGGAGTTCGCAGACCAGGCTCCGCGCATGAGCCCTGAGACTCGGGAAGACGTGTGCATTCGACCACGCGACGCGTTCGTGTCCGCTCCGCCGCACTGATCGGCGCGGGGCTCGTCCTGCTCACCGCATGCGGCGGTTCCGCCGCCGAACCGGCGGACAAGGCGCGTGCCGGATATCCGGTCACGCTCACCTCCTGCGGCGAGAAGACCCGCGTGCAGGCCCCGCCGCAGCGGGCCGTCTCCCTCGACCAGGGCTCCACCGAGATCCTCCTCTCCCTCGGTCTCGCCGACCGCATGGCGGGCACCGGCACCTGGACCGACCCGGTCCGCCCGAACCTGAAGAAGGCCAACGCCAAGGTCGAGCGCCTCGCCGACCGCTATCCGTCCCTGGAGAAGGTCCTCGCCAAGGAACCGGACTTCGTCAGCGCGTCGTTCCTCTATACGGTCGGCAAGGGCGGCGTCGCCGACCGCGCCAAGTTCACCGAACTCGGCGTACCCGTCTACGTCTCGCCGACCGACTGCGCCGGCAAGGACAACGCCGGTGACGGCGACGGCACCCGCACCAAGACGCTCACCATGGACACCGTGTACGGCGAGATCCGTGACCTCGCGCGGGTCTTCGACGTGGAGAAGCGCGGCGAGAAGCTGATCGCGGACCTCAAGTCCCGCACCGCGAAGGCCGCCAGGTCCATCAAGTCCGCCGACGCCTCCGGCACGACCGTCATGTACTGGTTCGCCAACTCCGAGGCCCCGTACATCGCGGGCTGCTGCGGCGCGCCCGGCGTCATCACCCGCGAACTCGGGGTGAAGAACGCCTTCGCCGACACCCGCGAGGAGTGGCCCCAGATCAACTGGGAGACCATCGCCGACCGCGACCCCGACGTGCTGGTCATCGGCGACCTCACCCGCAAGTCCCAGTCCGCCGAGAGCGCCCGCCAGAAGATCAGGTTTCTGGAGTCCAACCCGGCCACGAAGAACCTCACGGCCGTGAAGAAGAAGCGGTACGTGTTGCTCAGCGGCCAGGCCCTCAACCCGGGCATCCGGACCGTCGACGGCATCGAACAAGTGGCGGCGGCGCTGCGTGAGTTCGGCCTGGCGAAGTGAGTGGTGCGGCCGTGCCCGGCGGCGTACGGGGTGACGGGCCTGGCGGCGTGCGGCCCGACGGGCCTGGCGGCGTACGGGATCACGGGCCTGGCGGCGTACGGGACGACAAGCCCGGCGGCGTACGGTCTGACGGGCCGGAGGGTGCCCGGAAACGGCTGCGCGGACGCCTGCGCGCAACCCTCCTCGCCCTGGCAGGGCTGGCCCTGCTGTTCCTGTCCATCGCCTTCGCGATCACCATCGGCCCCGCCGACATCTCCGTGCCCGACGTGTGGTCGGCCGTGGCGGCGCACCTCGGCTGGGGCGAGGCCGAGCTGACGCCGATCCGCGACGGCATCGTGTGGAACCTGCGGATGCCGCGCACGGTCCTCGCGGCGGTGTGCGGCGCGGGCCTCGCGGTGTGCGGGACGGTGCTCCAGTCGCTGTTGCGCAACCCGCTCGCGGACCCGTTCGTGCTCGGCGTCTCGTCCGGGGCGTCCACGGGCGCGGTGGCCGTCGTGGTCCTCGGAGTCGGCGGGGGAGTCCTCACCGTCTCGGCGGGGGCGTTCATCGGCGCCGTCCTGTCCTTCTCCCTCGTCCTCCTCCTCAGCCACACCCTCGGCGACACGGCGGACCGGGTGATCCTGTCCGGCGTGGCCGCGATGCAGCTCTTCTCCGCCCTGACCTCCTTCGTCGTCCTGACGGCCGCGGACGCGGAGACGACACGCGGCGTACTGTTCTGGCTCCTCGGCTCGCTGAGCGGAGCGGCCTGGACGGACGTGTGGCTGTGCGCGGCGGTCGTCTTCGCCGCCCTCGCCGTGTGCCTGCTGCACGCCCGCACCCTGGACGCCTTCGCGTTCGGCCAGGACGCGGCGGCCTCCCTCGGCGTCCAGGTGACGCGGGTGCGCCTGGTCCTGCTCTGTACGACGGCACTCCTCACGGCGACCCTGGTCAGCAGCGCCGGGGCGATCGGCTTCGTGGGCCTCGTACTGCCGCACGCGGCACGGGCGGTGGTGGGCGCGGGCCATCCACGCCTGCTCCCGGTGACGGCACTCGCGGGCGCGGTCTTCCTGATCTGGGTGGACACCCTCGCCCGCACGGTCCTCGACCCTCAGGAGGTACCGGTGGGCGTGGTGACGTCGCTGATCGGCGTACCGGCGTTCGTGGTGGTGCTGTATCGCACGAGGAAGACGACGTGACGTACGACGAGACGTACGAAGACGACGTGACGTACGAAGAGAGCGCAGCCGCGACGGGCCTCGCGGCGGGGCGCGTCGCCTACGCTGCGGGCGGCCGCCTCATCGTCGACGGCATCACCCTCGCCCCGCGCCCGGGCAGCACCCTCGGCCTCCTCGGCCCGAACGGCTCCGGCAAGTCCACGCTGCTGCGTCTCCTGTCGGGCGTCCTCGCGCCCGCGTCGGGCGTGGTCACCCTGGACGGCACCCCGCTGCCGCGGCTCGGCCGCAGAGAGACGGCGCGCAGGCTGGCGGTGGTCGACCAACACGCGTCCACACAGGTGGAGTTGACCGTACGGGACGTGGTGGCGCTGGGCCGCGTACCGCACCGCAGGCCGTGGTCGGCCACCACGGCCGCGGACGAGCGCGCCGTCCGGGAAGCCCTGGACCGCACCTCCCTGACCGACCGGGCGGACCAGTCCTGGCACACCCTCTCCGGCGGCGAGCGCCAGCGCGCCCACATCGCGCGCGCCCTGGCCCAGGCCCCGCGCGAACTCCTCCTGGACGAACCCACCAACCACCTCGACATCCAGCACCAGTTGGACCTCCTGCACCTGATCGCCTCGCTCCCCGTGACGACGGTGATCGCGCTGCACGACCTGAACCTGGCCGCGATGTTCTGCGACGAGATCCTGGTCCTGAAGGAGGGCAGGGCGTACGCGCACGGCACTCCCGCCGAGGTCATCACGGAACAGCTGATCGCCGACGTGTACGGGGTGCGGGCGCGGGTGACACCGGCGGCGGACCCCGCCGACCCGCTGGACCACCCGTCGGTCCGCTTCCTGCGGTCGCCCCGCCCCGGATCCGCCGCGTCCTAGACTCGCCGGATGGTCGACGCCGAAGTCCCCCTGGACGTCCTCACCCACCTCCGCGCGGTCTGCCTCAACCTCCCCGACGCGTACGAGGAACCGGCGTGGACGGGCATCCGCTGGCGCGTCCGCACCCACACCTTCGCCCACGTCTACCTCACCGACTGGACCCGCTCGGCCTCCCCCTCCGCCCGCGCCATCGCCACCGAGGGACTCACCACGACCCTCACCTTCCGTTCCCACGGCGAGGAGTTCGAGGCGCTGACCAACGCGGGCGCGCCGTTCTTCCGCCTCTCCTGGGGCGCGAACGTGGTCGGCATGCGCCTCGACGCGGACACGGACTGGTCCGAGGTGGCGGAACTCCTCACCGAGAGCTACTGCGCTCAGGCCCCGAAGCGGCTCGCGGCCCAGGTCATGGGGCAGGTCACAGCCCCGGCGCGGCAGGTTTCACCGACTCCCGAGAGGTAAACGGAGGAGTTCCATCCGATTGGCGTACGGGGGATCGTTCCTGCAGGTGAATGGCACGGCGTTCGAGCACAGGGCGGTACGCGGGACTGCGATTCTCAGGCCGACATCTCGCCCGGACCGCGTACCGCCCCGGGCCCATCTCCTCCCCCTGACGAAGGAGTTGCCCGTGTCCGTACGTCGCCTGGTGACCACCGCCCTCGCCTCCACCGCCCTCGCCTTCACGTCCCTGGGTGCGGTGACCGTCACCGCTACCCCCGCGGCCGCGGCCCCGTGCGGCTTCTACGAGACCAGCACCGACGCCTACTACAACCACTGCACATCGGACGGCTCCCACGTCGTCATCAAGGTCCGGGTCGCCCTGGCGCCCGATTACGAGCGCTGCGTCCGCCCCGGCATCACGTGGCTGGGCTCGGACGAGAAGATCCAGGGCGCGCACTACGTCGGCCGCACCTGCTGACGACCGACCGTCACTGAGAAGGCGGGGCCCCCGGCGGGCGGCCCCACCTGCGGCCCGGGCACGCGGATCTCCGCGCACCCGGGCCGCCGCTGTTCCCTCGACCCCTCGACCGGGCGGGGCCCACGACTTGCTCACCGGGCGGGGCCCACGACTTCCTCACCGGGGTGAGCCCATGACCCACGGCCGCAGCCGACGGTTCAGCGTCTCGTCCGTGACGTCCTGCGCCATCTCGATGGCCTGCCCGATCCGGTACTGATAGGTGAACGGGCACGAGCGCTTGGCGGATGCGTCACCGTCGACCGTGACCTTCGCCAGCCGGCGGCCGGTCTTCATCACGTACACCTCGAAGGTGTGCGACGCCGGATAGACCGTGCCCCCGTTGCATTCGCCCACCGACTTCCCGCTCCGCCGATGCAACCCGGTCTTACAGACGAGCAGTTCGGCCAGTGCCGGATCCTCCTTGTACTTCTCTTTGTTGTGCGCCTGCCACTCGGTGGGCAGCGAGTACGTGGTGAACGGATGCCGGATGAGCGAATCCGACGCCGCCGACAGGTCCTCCTCGGCCACGACCGGGTGCGGCCCGGGGCCGGAGTAGGCGGGCGCCTTTGGGTTGGGGAACTTGACCGGTCCCAGCAGGAACAACGTTCCACAGCCGGTGCGCCCGGTGGGCGACGGACGCGGGTCGGCGGAACGTTCGGCGGTGGCGGACGACGTCGCCGACGAGCCTGTACGACCCGTACGCGCCGCCTTCGCCTTGTCCGCAGCCGACTCCGTGCACCCGGCCACCCCGAGGAGAACCACGGCGCACAGCACCGGCACGCACCTGCGCGACATCCAAACCCCCGCTCCCGACCGGCACTTGGCGTACGACAACACACCGCGAGGCTACCGACACACCCCGGGACCCGTCCCGCCGTCCACCGAGGAACCCTGAGCCAGGACCGGCCCTTGCGGCGTGCGTGGGCGCATGAAGGCGGTGGCGGCAGCCGTGGCGAGGACCAGCCCGGCCGCGACGCAGAAGGCGTTCCGGGCGCCTGCCGACGCGGGAGCGCCGGACGTGGTGGCGTGGAAGAAGACGCTGCCGAGCAGGGCGACGCCGAGGGTGGCGCCGAGTTGCTGGACGGCGTTGAGCAGGCCGGCCGCCGAGCCGGTCTCGTGCGGGCGGACGTGGTGCAGGGCGGTGGTGAAGAACGGCACGGCGTACAGGCCCTGGCCGAGCCCGGCCACCGCCAGCGCCGGGAGCAGCGGCCACGGGTAGGAGCCGGGCCGGCCGGTGGCGCAGGTGGCGTACACCGCCGCCGCGGCCACGGTGCCGGCGAGCAGGGCCAGCAGACCGGCGGGCATGACGCGGGCGCCGTACCGCGGTACGAGCCAGGCGCCCGCGGACCAGGACGACAGGGCCATCGCGACCGACCACGGCAGCAGGGTCAGGCCCGCCGTCGACACGTCGCTGTGCAGCCCCACTTGCGGCTGCACCACGATCACCAGCATCAGTCCGTTGACCGCGGCGAAGAAGAGCACGGACGCGATCAGGGCGGCGGGGAAGCCGCGGTCGCGGAACAGGCTCGGCTCGACCAGCGGGCTGCGGCCGCCGCGCCCGCGCCACCGCTGGTGAACGGCGAAACCGGCCAGCAGCGCGCCGCCGACGGCCGACAGTGCCAAGGACCAGACCGGCCACCCCAGCGCGTCGCCCTGGATCAAGGGGTAGACGACCAGGCCCGTGCCGAGGACCGCCAGTGCCGTGCCGGTGAGGTCGAGGCGCGGCCGCCGGGCGGCGCGGTCCTCGCGCAGCAGGCGGCAGGCCGCCAGGACCGCGGCGCCGAGGGGGACGTTGACGAGGAACACCGCGCGCCACGTGGAGCCGAAGAGATCGGCGTGGGTCAGCAGGCCGCCCAGCGCGGGACCGGTGACGGCGGCCAGGCCCATGACGGGGCCGACGCAGCCCATGGCCCGAGCCAGCTCGCGGCCGTCGAACAGCGCACGGATCATGCCGATGGTCTGGGGGATGACGAGCGCCGCGGCGGCCCCTTGCACGGCCCGTACCGCGATCAACGCAGTGGTGGACGGGGCCAGGGCGCACGCCAGCGAGGCGATCGTGAAGGCGGCCATGCCGACGCGGAAGACCCGCCGACGGCCCGCGATGTCGCCCAGGCGTCCGCCGGTGATCAGGAAGACGGCAAAGGGCAGTGTGTAGGCGGCGCTGAACCACTGGATGGCCGCGTCGGAGCCGCCGAGGTCGGCGCGGATCACCGGCGCGGCGACGGTCATGACCGTGGCGTCGAGGAGGTTCATCGCCTCGGCGAGCAGGAGCACCGCCAAGGCGGCCCACCGGTGCGGATGGGGTGTGGTCGAGAATTCGTCACGCATGGGTCGACGGTGGGCCGAGCCACGCCCCTGCTTCCACTTTCGCCGCCAGAGTGAACGAATTTTCCAGATGCCTGCTCCCAGTGCATGATTCTCACATGCTGGACGACATCGATCGCGGTCTCATCCACGCCCTGCACATCGACGGCCGGGCGCCGTTCAGCACGATCGCCGACGTCCTCGGCGTCTCGACGCAGACCGTCTCCCGCCGCTACCGGCGGCTGTGCGCCGAGGCGTCGCTGCGCGTGGTGGGCCTGCCCGACCCGCACCGGGCCGGGCGCACCCAGTGGCTGCTGCGGCTCACCGCCGTCCCGCACTCCGCCCAGGACCTCGCGGCCGCGCTCGCCCGCCGCGCGGACACCTCCTGGGTGATGCTGGCCTCGGGCGGCACCGAGATCGTCGCGGTCGTGCACACGTCCACGGCCGACGGCCCGGCCGGGCACGGGCTGCTGCTGCACGACATCCCGCGCACGGCCGGCATCACCGCCGTCTCCGCGCACTGCGTGCTGCACACCTACCTCGGCGGCCCCACCGCCTGGCCCGGCCGCGAACAGGGCCTCGACGCCGAGCAGCGCCGCCGCCTCCGGCCCGCCACCGCGCCCGCCCGGCCCGCACAGCAGGCCCTCACCCCGGCCGACGGCGACCTCCTGGCCGCCCTCCGGCGCGACGGCCGGGCCGGCCTCACCGACCTCGCCGCGGCCACCGGCTGGTCGGCCGCCACCGTCGCGCGCCGCCTGGCCGACCTGCGGGCCGGCGGCGAACTCTTCTTCGACGTCGAGCTCGACAACACCCTGCTGGGCGTCACCACCCAGGCCATGATGTGGATGGCCGTAGCCCCCGCCCACCTCGACCACGTCGCCCGGACCCTCGCCGGTCACCACGAACTCGCCTACGTGGCCGCCGTCACCGGTCCCAACAACCTAGTCGCCCAGGCTCTGTCCCCCGACCCCACAGCCCTGCACCGCTACCTCACCGACAAGCTGGGCGCCCTGGAAGCCATCCACACCCTGGAGACCGCCCCCATCCTCCGCATGACCAAAGCAGTCGGCCCACTCCCACACCCGGCCCGGCCTGCCCGCTCCGGATCACATCAAGCGGTCAACCGGCGGTGAACCCCGGTGAACGTCATGAGGGCCGCCACCCCTGACCAGGGATGACGGCCCTCACAGCTTTTCTCGCTGAACGGCCGCAACGCTTACGACATGATGGCCGCGTACACCGCCACCAAGTTGACACGGACGAGACCGCCACCCGGCGAAGAACTTGCCCGCTGCGGTCAGCTCTTCGCGCGCCAGACGGTGCCCCGGCGTTCGTACTCCAGGATCATCTCGGCACGCAGCGCGGCCTGGGGGCCGTAGAGGCGCTCGGCGAGCCAGAGGGCCAGGTCGAGGCCCGAGGTGACGCCTCCGCAGGTGATCAGGTCCCCGTCGTCCACGACACGCCCGTACGTGAGCTTCCCGCCCTCCTTGGCGAGATCCTCGCGGGCAGCGAAATGCGTCGTGCACGGTCTGCCGCGGGTGATCTTCGCCGCCGACATGACCATGACGCCGGTGCATATCCCGCCCATGATCAGCCCGGCCCGCTCGGCCTTGGCCAGTGCGCGCGGCAGTACGCCGCGCTTGATCTCGTCATCGACCCCTGACCCCTTTCCGTAGCCCCCGCCCGGCACGAGCAGGACGTCCGCGTCCTCCGGTGCCCAGGGATCGCGTACGTCGATGTGCATTCCGGACGACGTCCGTACGGTGCGGGGGCCGTCGGCGGTGACGAAGCTCTGCTTGATCCGGCGCTTGTCGGCGTCCGCGAGGATGCCGAGCACCTCGATGGGGCCCGCGAAGTCCTGCTCCTCGACGGCGTCGAACAGAACTGTGTGCACGCGCAGTTCGCGGGTGCGCTCGCGCTTCCGCTCGGCGGCGGGGGCGGCGGCAGAAGCGGCGGTGGATGAGGTGCCGAGGCCGAGCGTGGTCGCGGCCGTGGCCGCGGCGCCCGTACGGAGAATGTGTCGGCGCTGCATGTCCTGTGCTCCTTGGGTCGGTCGGTGTCGGGGGAGTGGCGGAGTGAGTTGGCCAGTGTCAGGAATGCGCTGGTTCCGGGCTGCGGAACGCGGGCCAGATGACTGTCCCCTCGGGCCGGAGGAGCGCGGAAGGGGATGTCCGGATGTGTGGGCTGCTTGTCCTTGAGGACATACCGGCCGGGCGCCGAGACTGAGGAGCGTGAAGACCGAGAGCGATGTGGTCGTGGTCGTGGGCGACGGAGTGGTGCTGCTCGATGTGGCCGGTCCGGCGCAGGTGCTGCACGGGACCGGCTACCGGGTCCGGCTCGCCTCGCCCGCCGGGCGAGCGGTGGTGAGCGACACGGGGATCCCGCTGGGGGTCGAACTGGCGCTGGAGGACGTCCCCGAGACCGTGGACACGGTGATGGTGCCGGGCTATCCGACGGTGAACGGCCACGGGCATCCGCCGGAGCTGGTCGCGCACGTACGCCGCCTCGGCACGGGCGCGCGTCGTACGACGTCGGCCTGCACCGGCGCGTATCTCCTTGCGGAGGCCGGACTGCTCGACGGCCGGCGGGCCACGACGCACTGGGCCGAGTGCGAAACGCTCGCGAGACGCTTGCCGCGGGTGCGGGTGGAGCCCGACGCCATCTACGTACGTGACGGGCCGGTCATCACCTCCGCCGGGGTGACGGCGGGCATCGACCTGGCACTGGCGCTGGTCGAGGAGGACCACGGCCCCGAGGTGGCGCGTACCGCGGCCAAGCATCTCGTCGTCTTCCTCCAACGCCCCGGCGGCCAGTCGCAGTTCAGCGTGCGCAGCGCGGTGACCCCGCCCCGCAACGCCGGGCTGCGGCGGGAACTGGATGCCGTGGTGGCCGACCCCGGCGGGAACCACACCCTCGCCGCCATGGCCGGGCGGCTCGCCGTCAGTGAACGGCACCTCACCCGGCTCTTCCGCCGCGAAGTCGGCGGCACCCCCGGGCAGTACGTGGAACGCGTCCGCGTGGAGGCGGCGCAGGCGATGCTCGAATCCTGCGACGCCGGTGTGAACACCATTGCCCGCACCTGCGGGTTCGGCACGGACGAGACGATGCGGCGGGTGTTCCTGCGCGTGCTCGGGGCGCCGCCCGCGGTGTACCGCGCGCGATTCCGCGCGACCTCCTCCGCCTAGCGGGTCCCGACGGACCTTGCTGGGCACGGGGCGCCCTTCCCGGAACCTTGCCCAGTGTCAACAGACCAAGGAGAGAACTGATGCCTGCGCACCCGTCGCGTCGCGACGCGCTGGTCACTGGTGCCGCCGCGCTGTCAGCGCCGGCCATCACCACAGATGCCGCCGCCGACGACGACACCGACGCCACCCAGGGCCTGTCGTTCCCGGGCACGGCCCTGGTCCGTAAGGTCCGCGATTTCGTGGACGAGGCGGCGCGGCCGTACCTGCGCAATCACAGCCTGCGGGCCTTCCTGTTCGGCCGCGCCGCTGCCGCGCAGGCCGGGCGTCGGCCGGGGAAGGACTACGACGAGGAGGTGCTGTTCCTTATCTGCGCGCTGCACGACATGGGACTGACCGCGCGGGCGGCGGACGATCGGCAGCGGTTCGAGGTAGCGGGGGCCGACCTGGCGGCGCGCTTCCTGGAGGACAACGGCGTCACCGACAGCCGCGTGGACACCGTCTGGGACGGTATCGCGCTGCACACCTCGCCCGGATTCGCGGCCTCCCCCGTCCACCGGCACCGCCGCCCGCCGGAGATCGGCATAGGGCAGCGCGGCATCCTCCTCGACATCGAAGGCGGCCCCGACGACCTGCCGCCCGGCTACGCCTCCCACGTGCACGCCGTCTACCCCCGCCTCGGAGGGGCTCGCGCCCTCAGCGAAACCCTGGAGGCCCGCAGCCTCTCCGACCCGGCCACGGCCCCGCCGATGACCCTGCCGGGCGAGATCCTCCACCAGCTCCACCCCGAACTTCCCTACACCACCTGGCAGATGACTCTCGACGCGAGCCGCTGGGGCGACTGAGAGAGGATCCGTGCAGTAGCAGTGAGCAGACAGTGCTGACAGCGCCGGCAGGGCGTCCTCACAGAAAAGGAATCCTCCTATGACTGATCAGGCCGTTACTTTCATCAACGTCATCGAAATATCCGCCGACCAAGTCGACGAATTCATCGAGCAGTGGCGCGAACGCGTGGCCCTGATGAGGACAGCGCCTGGGTTCCGCGACGTCCGGCTGCACCGCGCGCTGCTGCCGGACGCGCGATTCCAGCTCGTCAACATCGCACACTGGGACAGCGCCGAAGCATGCGAGGCAGCCGGCGCCAACCCCACCGTGCTCGCTTCTGTTTCCCAAGCCGAACGAATCGCCGGCGCCAGCCCTGGCCTCTACCAGGTTGTCGCCGAGTGCCCTTGATGGACGGGCACCCAGAACGTTGAGGGCCGCCGCCCCGGGAGTCGGGACGGCGGCCCTCAACAGCAAGTCCTTCCGCAAGTCACAGCAGGTGCCCAGAACTTCGTCCCAGGCCGCCCGACCCTGCGGTTTAGATGTCGAAGTACAGCTCGAACTCGTGCGGGTGCGGCCGCAGTTGGATCGGGGCGATCTCGTTGGTGCGCTTGTAGTCGATCCACGTCTCGATGAGGTCGGACGTGAAGACGCCGCCCGCCTGGAGGTACTCGTTGTCCGACTCGAGGGCGTCGAGGACCGCGGGGAGGGAGGTGGGGACCTGGGGGACGCCCGCGTGCTCCTCGGGGGCGAGCTCGTACAGGTCCTTGTCGATCGGCTCGGCCGGCTCGATCTTGTTCTTGACGCCGTCGAGGCCCGCGAGGAGGAGGGCCGAGAAGGCGAGGTACGGGTTCGAGGACGGGTCCGGGGCGCGGAACTCCACGCGCTTGGCCTTCGGGTTGGAGCCCGTGATCGGGATGCGCATGGCCGCGGAGCGGTTGCGCTGCGAGTAGACCAGGTTGACCGGGGCCTCGAAGCCGGGCACCAGGCGGTGGTAGGAGTTCACCGTGGGGTTGGTGAAGGCGAGGAGCGAGGGGGCGTGCTTGAGGATGCCGCCGATGTAGTAGCGGGCGGTGTCCGAGAGGCCCGCGTAGCCCTGCTCGTCGTAGAAGAGCGGGTCGCCGCCCTGCCACAGGGACTGGTGGACGTGCATGCCCGAGCCGTTGTCGCCGAAGATCGGCTTCGGCATGAACGTCGCGGTCTTGCCGTTGCGCCACGCGACGTTCTTCACGATGTACTTGAAGAGCATCAGGTCGTCGGCGGCGGCGAGCAGCGTGTTGAACTTGTAGTTGATCTCCGCCTGGCCCGCCGTGCCCACCTCGTGGTGCTGGCGCTCGACCTTGAGGCCGGAGCGGCCCAGCTCCAGGGAGATCTCGGCGCGAAGGTCGGCGAAGTGGTCGACCGGCGGAGCCGGGAAGTAACCGCCCTTGTAGCGGACCTTGTAGCCGCGGTTGTCCTCGAGCGCGCCGGTGTTCCAGGCGCCCGCCTCGGAGTCGATCTCGTACACCGAGCGGTTCGCCGTGGTCTCGAAGCGGACCGAGTCGAAGACGTAGAACTCCGCCTCCGGACCGAAGTACGCCGTGTCCGCGATGCCCGTCGAGGCCAGGTACGCCTCGGCCTTCTTCGCCACGTTGCGCGGGTCGCGGCTGTACTGCTCGCCGGTGACCGGGTCGTGGATGAAGAAGTTGACGTTGAGGGTCTTGTCGCGGCGGAAGGGGTCCACGCGGGCCGTCGTCAGGTCCGCCACGAGCGCCATGTCCGACTCGTGGATGGCCTGGAAGCCGCGGATGGAGGAGCCGTCGAACATGAGCTGCTCGGCCGGATCGAACGCCTCCGCCGGGACCGTGAAGTGCTGCATGACGCCCGGCAGGTCGCAGAAGCGGACGTCTACGAACTTCACGTCCTCGTCCGCGAGGAACTTCTTGGCTTCGTCGGCGTTCTGGAACATCCAGCTCCTCCTGTTCCCGCCCGGGAAAGGAGCGGGGTTGCAGCTCGGTCGTGCGGCCAGTGCGGTGGCACACGCTGGGACCCGACCATAGGGACGGGGCATTTCTCAAGCGTGACCCATTTGTTTCGCCGAAGTTAACCGGCCCGGGTGCCGGACCCCGCCGGGACCGGCCTCTTCACGCAGCCGAAACCCACCTCTCCGCGTACGGACCAAACCTCTCCGCGCCTCTCCGCGTACGGACGAGACCCACCTCTCCGCGTACGAAAACGGGCGCAGTACCGTGGACGGGTGGACAACAGGCAAGCAATCGGATCGTGGCTCTCCGGCCCCCGCGCGGCGGCCGAGGACGCGGGCGTCGACTTCGGATACCGCGGCGAGCGGCTCGGCCTGCCCGAGGAGGGCCCCGGCTCCATCGCCCGGCCCGGCCGCCGCGTCGGCGCCATCGCCATCGACTGGGGGCTGTGCCTGGTCATCGCATACGGCCTGCTGGCCCGCGGCAACCCGCAGGCGATGGGCAACTGGGCGCTCGGGCTGCTCTTCGTGATGAGCGTGCTGACCGTCGGCACGGTCGGCAGCACCCCCGGCAAGCGCCTGCTCGGCCTGCGCGTGGTCAGCGAGGAGGGCGGCCGCCTCGGCTTCGTCCGCGTCCTCGTCCGCAGCGCGCTGCTGTGCATCGGCATCCCGGCGCTGATCTGGGACCGCGACGGCCGCGGCCTCCACGACCGCCTCGCCCGCGCGATCCAGGTGCGGATCTAGGCTCCCGCGTCCGTTGATGGCCCGCACACGTTGACCCGCATACGTTGATGGGGCGCCCCGAACCACTCGGTTCGGGGCGCCCCATCAACGTATGCACTCACATCACACTCGAAGGAACAGCGGCAGCGTCACCGCATCTTCGGGCCGCCCCGCGGGATCCGGGCGCCCTTCGGCATCGGCCCCTTCGGCAACGGCATGTTGCTCATCAGGTCACCCATCGCCTTCAGGCGGTCGTTCGTCGCCGTGACCTGCGGGCCCTGGAGGACCCGCGGGAGCTTCAGCAGCGTGGTGCGGAGCTTCTTGAGCTCGACCTGGCCCTCGCCGGTGCCGACGATCACGTCGTGGACCGGGACGTCGGAGACGATCCGGGCCATGCGCTTCTTCTCGGCGGCCAGCAGGGGCTTCAGCCGGTTCGGGTTGCCCTCGGCGACCAGGACGATGCCAGCCTTGCCGACGGTGCGGTGCACCACGTCCTGGCTGCGGTTCATCGCGATCGCGGGGGTCGTCGTCCAGCCGCGGCCGATCTTGTCGAGCACCGCGGCCGCCGCACCGGGCTGGCCCTCCATCTGCCCGAAGGCGGCACGCTCGGCCCTGCGTCCGAAGACGATCGCCATCGCCAGGAAGGCGAGGAGGAAGCCGAGAATGCCGAGATAGATGGGGTGACCGAGCCAGAAGCCGATCGCGAGGAAGACACCGAAGGTGACGATTCCCACAGCCGCGATGATGAGACCGATCTTGGAGTCGGCCCGCCGGGTCATCTTGTAGGTCAGGGCAATCTGCTTGAGTCGCCCGGGGTTCGCGGCGGCATCCGCCGCGGTGGTTTCCTTCCTCGCCATGCCTTGAAGTCTACGTGGCCCGGGAGGCGACTACGACGTGCGGGTTGCCCCCGCCTCCTCCAGCACGCGCTGTGCCTCGACCCGGTCCTTGGCGCGGCGCCGGTCCTCGAGGACGGACGTCCAGGCGTTGCGGCGCGCGGTGCGCTGGCCGCCGCTCATGAGCAGCGACTCGACGGCGCGCAGCGCGTCGGTGACGGACGGGATGGCGGTGGCGCGAACGGGCGCGGCCTGCATGGTGATGCCCTCCGGGAAGCGACAGTGGACGGGGGAGCGCTACGAGGGGGTGCCTGGCTCTGGGCAAGGGTGCACGTGCGGTAATTCCAGGGTTACTGATTGGTGTTACCAGGGCGTGACCGAGCGGTCAAACGCCGATGAAGCCTTGACGCGGAGCCCCAAAACGCTGACGCGGCCCATACGTTCCTCTTCACCTGCGAGGAAGGTATGGGCCGCGTCGTACTGGGCGCTACCGGGCGGTAGTTGCTTGTGCGCAGCTTCACACGCTTGCCGGGTCCGCGGACGCGGAGCTTCCGGGCCCACGGGGCGCGAACAAGCGGAACGCGCGGAGCCCGGGGTTCAGACCGCCTGCGAGGCCACGTACGACCCGCGCCGCTCGATCGCCATCTGGTACAGCCGGCCCGCGCGGTACGAGGAGCGGACCAGCGGGCCCGACATCACGCCGGAGAAGCCGATCTCCTCGGCCTCCTCCTTGAGCTCCACGAACTCCTGCGGCTTGACCCAGCGCTCCACCGGGTGGTGGCGCACCGACGGGCGCAGGTACTGCGTGATCGTGATGAGCTCGCAGCCCGCGTCGTGCAGCTGCTGCAGCGCCTCGCTGATCTCCGCGCGCTCCTCGCCCATGCCGAGGATCAGGTTCGACTTGGTGACGAGACCGGCCTCGCGGGCCTCGGTGATCACCTTCAGGGAGCGCTCGAAGCGGAAGCCGGGGCGGATGCGCTTGAAGATGCGCGGCACCGTCTCCACGTTGTGGGCGAGCACCTCGGGGCGGGAGGAGAAGACCTCGGCCAGCTGGTCCGGCTCCGCGTTGAAGTCGGGGATCAAGAGCTCGACCTTGGTGTGGCCGCTCTCGCGCTCGGCGGTCATCGCGTGGATCTGGCGGACCGTCTCCGCGTACAGCCAGGCGCCGCCGTCCTCCAGGTCGTCGCGGGCGACGCCGGTGATCGTGGCGTAGTTCAGGTCCATCTTCACGACGGACTCGCCGACGCGGCGGGGCTCGTCGCGGTCGAGGGCCTGCGGCTTGCCGGTGTCGATCTGGCAGAAGTCACAGCGCCGCGTGCACTGGTCGCCGCCGATGAGGAACGTCGCCTCGCGGTCTTCCCAGCACTCGTAGATGTTCGGACAGCCCGCCTCCTGGCAGACAGTGTGCAGGCCCTCGCTCTTCACGAGCTTCTGCAGGGCGTTGTACTCGGGGCCCATTTTCGCCCGGGTCTTGATCCACTCGGGCTTGCGCTCGATGGGGGTCTGGGCGTTCCGGACCTCCAGGCGCAGCATCTTGCGTCCGTCGGGTGCGACTGCGGACACATCGGCTCCCTGTAGCTTCGATTCTTCGGCGCACCCCAGGGTACGCCCGTGATGTCTGTGGGCTTACTTCTGGCCAACCTCTGGCCCAGGGGGCGCATTCCCGTACGCGCCCCGGGGCCCCTGCCAGGCCGGTCCGGCAGGCCCCGACGGCTCAGGCGAGCGCCCGCTCGGTGGGCTCCGCCGGCCCCGCCGGTTCCTCGGTGGCCTTCGCCTCCTGGTCCGTCGGCTTCTCGACCTCCCGCGGCTTCAGCTCCGCGTTCTCCAGTACGTCCCGCAGGTGCCGCTCGACCACCGGCAGGGCGTCGGCGATCGTGATGTCGCGGCCCAGCTCGTGCGCGATCGACGTCACACCCGCGTCGCGGATGCCGCACGGCACGATCCGGTCGAACCAGGTGTTGTCCGGGTTCACGTTCAGCGCGAAGCCGTGCATCGTCACGCCCTTGGCCACGCGGATGCCGATCGCGGCCACCTTGCGGTCCTCACGGCGCTGGCCGGCGTTGGAGGGCGCGTACTCCGGGCCGTTCAGACGGGCGTCGAACTCCTCGTCCTCGAGCCGCGGGTCGAAGTCGAGACTGAGCCCGCCGAGGGCCGGTCTGGACTCCAGCGGATCGCCGAGAACCCATACGCCGCTGCGTCCCTCGACGCGCGTGGTTTCGAGACCGAACTCGGCACACGTTCGGATAAGTGCCTCTTCCAGGCGGCGTACATGTGCTACGACGTCCACCGGACGCGGCAGCTTCTGGATCGGATAGCCCACGAGCTGGCCCGGACCGTGCCAGGTGATCTTGCCGCCGCGGTCCACGTCCACGACCGGAGTGCCGTCCAGCGGACGCTCGCTGTCCTCGGTCCGGCGGCCCGCCGTGTACACCGGCGGGTGCTCCAGGAGCAGACAGGTGTCCGGGACCTCGTCCGCGAACCGGGCGGCGTGCACCCGGCGCTGCTCGTCCCAGGCCTCCTGGTACTCGACGAAGTCCGGGCCGAAACCCAGCCGGCTGAATCGCATCTCGCCCACGGCACGTGCCTCCCTAGAACCATCCCCGTGCACCGGACCCGCACCGGGCACGGAAACCTTCACCGTGCACGGATTGCGCCCCGGCCACTCTACGTCCGGCGGAATCCCGTCAGCTCTACGCCAATCCTCACACGATCGGATGAATGGAGCTTGAAGGTCGCGATGAGGACCCTCAGCGCCGCTACATTCGCGCCGTTCACGAGGCCATAAGGGCTGCTCAAGGCAGGCCCGGAAGGCAGGAGACCGCACAGCTGATGACGGAACGACCCCCGCAGCGCACCCCCAACCGCCAGCTAGCCGCGCTCATCGCGGAAGCCGGGTTCTCCAATGCGGGCCTGGCGCGCCGCGTCGATCAGCTAGGGCTCGAGCACGGTCTCGATCTCAGGTACGACAAGACATCGGTGACACGCTGGCTCAGAGGCCAGCAGCCGCGCGGCACGACCCCGGCGCTGATCGCGGAGGTCTTCACCCGGCGCCTCGGCCGCCGCCTGTCCGCCCAGGACCTCGGGCTCGACGCGTGCGCGCCCGTCTACGCGGGCCTGGAATTCGCGGCCTCGCCCGAAGAGGCCATCGACATCGTCGGCGGCCTGTGGCGCAAGGACTCCGGCAGCCACGCCGAACTGCGCAAGATCGCCTTCACCCCGGCCGGTCTTGTGGTGCCGAGCCGGGACTGGCTGATCGGCCGCGCCGACGATCGCGTCGCCCGCGGCGAGCCCCAGCAGACCCCGCGCGTGCCCGCCCAGGGCCGCCCCGTGGTGCCGCGCCAGCGCCGCGACACCGACCGCGGGCCCGGCCACCGCGTCACCGGCGGCGACATCGCGGCCCTGCGCTCCGTCGGCGAGCTGTTCCGCGCCCTCGACCACGCGTACGGCGGCGGCCACGCCCGCCAGGCCCTCGTCCGCTATCTGGAGCACGAGGCCGAGCCGATGCTGCGCGGCACCTACGGCGAGCAGGCGGGCCGGCGCCTGTTCGCGGCCGCCGCCGACCTGACCCGGCTCGCGGGCTGGACGTCGTACGACATCGCCGCGCACGGACTCGCCCAGCGGTACTTCGTGCAGGCGCTGCGCCTGTCGCAGGCCGCGGGCGACCGCGCGTACGGCTCGTACGTGCTGGTCACCATGAGCCGCCAGGCCGTCTACCTCGGCCACGGACGCGAGGCCGTGCAGCTCGCACGGGTCGCGCAGCAGGGCGTGGGCTCCTCGGCGCCGCCCGTCGTCCAGGCGCTCCTGCACGCCGTCGAGGCGCGCGGGCACGGGGTGCTCGGGGAGGTGCGGGCCTGCTCGGCGTCCATGGTGCGGGCCGAGCGTGCCCTGGAGACGGCCCGGCCCGGCGACGAGGTCCCGTACTGGGCGCGCTTCTTCGACGAGGCCCAGCTCGCCGACGAGTTCGCGCACTGCAACCGCGACCTCCAGCAGTACCGCGCGGCCGCCCAGCACGCGGAGCGCTCGCTGCAACTGCGCGCCCCCGGCTACGCCCGCAGCCGCCTCTTCTGCCGCGTCGTCCTGGCCTCCGCGCGCCTCGGCCTCGGCGAACTGGAACAGGCCTGCCAGCTCGGCGCCGACGCGGCCCAGGCGGCGGGCGAGATGCGCTCGGTCCGCGCGGTGGAGTACGTACGCGACTTCGAACGCCGCCTGGAGCCGTACCGGGACGCGGCTCCGGTACGGGGGTATCGCGACAGGGTCGCGGCGCTGGGGTAGTTGGGGGTTGGGGGCGGCCACACCAGGTCCGCCCCCTGCCGCAACGGCAGTTGAATTCCGCCGCGACGGCGAACAACCACAACGAACCCCTCCGGCGGTGCCGAACTCACCGCAAGCGGGCGACAGCCGAGGCCCCCAACGCCACGTCCCACGTGACGAGGTCGTCCAAGTCCCCGCGCAGCCCGGCACGTTCCGTGCCGATGGACCGCATCGGCAACGGAATCGACGCGGGCACGGCCCCGACCCGCTCCCCGTCGGCGTACAGAACCGTGCGACCCGGCGAGGCCACCCACGTCAGCCGAACCCACCGGTCCAGTGGCAGAACGTACGGAAAGCTGAAGTCGGCCTCTCCGTACCGAGTGAAGCCCACACGTCCCGTGCCGTGCTGCATGAGCTTCAAGGCCGCCGCCTTGGAGCTCAGCAGCACCTGGTCACCCGTCCGCGCCGTCGCACGGACCCGCACCGACACCGTCCACGGCTCCGCCACGTCCACGCCGCCGAAGCCCACCCCGTCCCGGTCCGAGTCGAACCGCCACGCCTGCCCGCGCACGCCGGGCACGGGCGTGGGGTTGTCGATGATGTACGAGGTGCCGGGCAGGTCGCCCGCGACGTCCTCGGCGAAGATCGTGTTGCCGGGGCTGCCCGCGTACGTCCAGCCCTTCGGGTACGCGGCGTCGTCGAAGGTCCAGTGATGGCTCGGCCGGTCCGACACCCGGGGCCGGGTCCAGGCGGGCGTGGTGCCCGGAGGATCGCCGACGCGCCGCACGCGCGCGCGGAAGTCGGTCAGGGTGTCCGGCGTCGGGGAGCCGTTCCAGGCGCGGTCGGCGAGGATCGCGCGGGCGCCCGCCATGTGCTGCTCGAAGTACGCGTCGTCGGCCCAGAAGTTGTAGTCCGCCCAGTTCACGACGCCGGAGCCGAGCATGTCGGGTGCGGTGCTCGGCGCCCAGGTGTCGTACATCCAGGGCTCGTCGGGGTACTTGTGGTGGTAGTTGTTGGGCGTGTTGTAGAAGGGGCCGATGGCGATCTCGTCGTGGCCCGGAATGGCTGGTTCCGCTCCGGTGCCCTCCCAGGTGATGAAGACGACCGGGGCGTGCACGCGCTGCTGCGGGGCGGCGAGGTGCTCGGAGCCGTTGTAGACGGCGGTGCGCTTGCCGTGCGAAGTGACCACATCGTCCAGGGTGTTGATGTACCGGTTGAGGAGGTCGCCGAGGGTGGAGACGTCGGGCGCGGCGGCCAGGTGGTCCTTGACGCGCGGGCACTCGGCGAGCTGCCCCGGCACCTCCTCCGCGCCGATGGAGAACAGCGGCGCGTCGAACCAGCCCGCGAACTCGTCGACGATCTCCTTGCTCTTGCCGATCGCCTTCTCGCTGGTCATGTCGATGATCCAGTCGGGCGTCAGATGGGAGTGCGTGTGCGCCGCCGTGCACGCGCCGGGCCCGGAACCGAAGCCGATGCCGAACGCCTCGCTGATCACGGTGGCGTGACCGGGCAGCTCCAGACCTGGCATCACCTGCACATGGTGGCGGGCGGCGAAGGCCTTCAGGTCCTCGATGTCGGCGCGGCTGTAGCTGTGGGCGGGGTCGGCGAGGCCGGGGAAACGCGGGCTGTCCAGGCGGAAGCCCTCGGACTCCGACAGGTGCAGGAACAGGGTGTTGAGCTTCTGGTCGCCCATCCTGCGGACGAGGTTCTTCAGGTACGGGATGCGCCAGAACTTGCGGCCCGCGTCCAGGTGGACCATGCGGACCGGCTGCGTGGGCCGGTCGGCCGAGCGGGCGCGCGGGACGGCGCGGTGGTCGGGGGCGGTGGTGCGCAGGAGCTGGAGGAGGGTGCGGGTGCCGTAGTACAGGCCGTGCGTGGAGGCGGCGGCCACGCGCACGGGGCCGGTGCTGTCGAAGCGGTGGCCCTCGGGGCCGAGGGTCCGGTCGGCGGTGAGGGTGAGGGTGATGTCGCCCCGGTCCGGACGGCTGCCTGTGACGACGCGCGGGGTGAGGCCGGTGACCTGCTCGATCTCCGTACGCAGTTGGGCCGCGAGGCCGCGTACGGACTGGTGCGCGGGGCCCGGGAATTCGGCGCGGCCGGACGGCAGCGCGGTGACCGAGGTCTGGCGCGGGTCGATCAGGATGCGGGTGCGGTGGGTGAGTTCGGTGCGTCCGGGGAGTGCGGTCCAGTCGGTGGGGCGGGGGACGACGGCCGGCCCGTCGAGGTCGGCCCGACTTTCGGCGCGCGCAGTCGGCACCATCAGAGATCCCATGAATAGGCTCAAGAACAGTCCGAAGATGAGGGTGATCACCGGCAAGGTGCGACGCACGTCAGTCCTCCCGCGGCTCGGTGACCCGGTGGCCGGGTCCGGTGGGACCGTAGTGCTGTCCTGAGGCGGTGACAAGGCTGTGCGGCGGGACCACGGGACGGGAGGAGCCCCCGCGTGGGGGGCGCGGGGGCTCTGGGGGAGCTGGCCCGTGTAGATGAAAGGTCGGAGCGCTGTGCGGGGTGGGCGGTGGTGTGCTGTGGCCGAGGCCGGATGGCCTCACGCGGCGGCGGGCAACACCTCTTCCGTGCAGGCCGGTTCGACCCCCAGGTCGGCCAGCGCGGCCTGCGCCGCCCGGCGCCCGGAGTGCAGCGCGCCCTGCACCGTGCTGGTGTCCCGGTGGTCCCCGCACACGTAGAGACCCGCCAACAGTCGTACGGGACGGCGCAGATCGTGCGGCGGCGGCATCGCGGGCACCGCCTCGCGCGTGTGGTGGACGGCGAGCAGTTCCCAGCGGTCGGTGGGAGTGCCGTACAGCTCCGCGAGGTGGGCGAGGACGGTGTCCTCCAAGTCGTCCGGGGGCGGGCCGAGGACGGTCGAGGAGACCAGGGTGCGGCCCGCGGGCGCGCGCGTGGGGTCGACGTGGCTGACGACGGCCGTGTGGGCGACCGGGCCCCGGCGGTCGGCGTCCAGCAGGAGCGCGGGTTCGGCGAGCGGCGGTTCCGGCGCCGCGTGGTGCACCACGGTGACCGGGTGGAAGGACGGCACGCGCAGGCCGGGCAGCAGCTCGGCGGCGGCGCGGGCGTCGGTGGCGAGCAGCACGCCGCCGCAGGACAGCTCGCCGTGCTCGGCGGTGCTGACGCGGTTCGCGGCCACCGAGGTGACGCGTACGCCGGTGCGTACGGTCCCTGGCGGCAGCGCGGCCGCGAGGAGTTCGGGCAGGGCGTCGGCGCCGCCCTCGGGCAGGCACAGGCGGCCGCGCGCGAAGGCGTGCAGGGCGAGGTCGGCGCACCGGCTCGACGTCGTCAGGTCCGGGTCGCACAGCAGCGCCGAGAGCAGCGGGCGCAGAAACCCGTCGATGGTGCGCGCGGGCAGCCCGCGCGCCGACAGGGCGGCCACCGCGGGCAGTTCGGGGCGCGCGAGGAGCCGCCGCACGGGGGTCGCCGCGATACGGGCGAGCGCCGCGCCGAGGCGGGCCTGGTCGAGTGCGCCGCCCAGGGGAGCGGTACGGGACGGCGGCCTGCACGGCCGGGGCGTGGTCCTGGACGGGGAGCGGGGCGGGGAACCCGGTGCCCCGCGCGAGGGCCGCGGCACTCGGGGGGCGCTCGCGAGGGCGCGCGCCGCCGTGAGTGCGCCCCTTGCGCCCCCTGTGCCCTTGCCGCCGGCCGGCTCGGCCGCGCGGTGGTGCCGTCCGGCGCTGTGTACCAGCAGTCCCGGTGCGAAGGGACGTAGGACGAGTGCGTCGAGTCCGGGGGTGTGGCGCAGTTCCGGATACGACGTGGTCAGCAGTTGCCCGATCCGGTCGAGCCGGAATCCGTCCACCTTCTCGGTCGACATCCGGCCGCCGACATAAGGGGCGGCTTCCAGGACGACGGTCGTTACACCGGCGCTGGTCAGCCGATGGGCGGCCGACAGTCCCGCGACCCCGGCCCCCACGATGACGACATCCACATGGTGCGCAGGCTCTGGCACGTGCTCCTCCCGGAGGTTGCGCGGCTCGCTCGGCTGCTGGGGAGCCTTATGCCCTCGACAGGCCCCCGGAATCCCCGAGTTCCGGTTGAGGGTAGGAGCCGAAACGGTCGGCGGGAGTCGCGCATGCACCGGGCATGGTCGCACGACGGTCGCACACGTGGACGGAAGCGATCGGGAACGGTCGTCAGGCGGGGCGGAGCGCCACGCGTCCGGCCGCCTGCGTCACCTGAGCGCGGCCCGGATCGCGTCCTCGATGCCGGGGTGGGCGAAGGTGAACCCCGACTCCGAAAGGCGTGCGGGAAGCACCCGTTGACTCCCCAGGACGTCGCCCGCCATCTCGCCGAGGGCGACGCGCAGGACCGGCGCGGGAGCGGTGAACACCGTCGGACGCCGCAGCACCCGGCCCATCGTGGCCGTCACCTCGCGGTTGGTGACCGGCTGCGGTGCCGTCAGGTTGAACGCTCCGGACAACTCGTCCCGCGCGAGCAGATGCCGCATCGCGGCCACCTCGTCGTGCAGCGCGATGAAGCTCCAGTACTGCCGCCCGTCGCCGAGCCGCCCGCCGAGGCCCGCCTTGAAGAGCGGGAACATCCGCCCCCAGGCGCCGCCCTCGCGCGCGACGACCAGACCGCTGCGCGTGAACACGGTGCGTACGCCCGCGTCCTGGGCCGCGGCCGCCGCCTGCTCCCACTCCACGCACATGGTGGGCAGGAAGCCCTCTCCGGGAGGGGCGGTTTCGTCCACCGCGCGCTGACCGGTGTCTCCGTAGTAGCCGATCGCGCTCGCGTTCAGGAACACCCGCGGCGGCTCGTCGAGGGCGGCCACGGCGGCCGCGAGCGTCCTGGTGCCGAGCACCCTGCTGTCGCGCAGCTCGCGCTTGTACGCGTCGGTCCAGCGGCGGTCCCCGATGCCGGCGCCCGCCAGGTTCACCACGGCGTCACAGCCCGCGAGCCCGGCGGCGTCCACGTGCCCCTCCTTGGGGTCCCAGCGCACCTCGTCGCGCGCACGCGGGGCCCGGCGCACGAGACGTACCACCTCGTGTCCGTCGGCGGCGAGCGAGCGCCGGAGCGCCGAGCCGATGAGGCCGGAGGAACCTGCCACGGCGACGCGCTGCTTCGCGGGCTCGGCGGCGCGCTCGGGCCGCTCGGGCCTCTCGGACTGTGCGGGCCTCTCGGACTGTGCGGGCCGCTCGGGCTGGTCGGGCTGCTCGGGCCCCTCGGACTGTGCGGGCCGCTCGGGCTGGTCGGGCTGCTCCATGGGGCCATCCTGCCGTGAAAAGGACGGTTCCGCTGTCATACGTCCGCCGTACAGTGGCGCTCATGCAGCAGACGTACATACGCACCGCGCGGGCCGACGACGATGACGTGCTGGCCCGCATGGACCGCGACAACTGGTCCACCCTGCACTCCGTGCAGCCGCGTCCGCAGGCGCCCTACGAGTCGTTCTTCTCCGAACGGTTCGGCCCCCGCGACCACTTGGTCGCCGAGGTGGACGGACATGTCGTCGGCTACGTCAGGCTCGGGTTCCCCACTCCGCTCGCCGTGCACGCCCACGTACGCCAGATTCTCGGCTTCGTCGTCGCCGACGAGGCGCGCGGCAAGGGCGTGGGGCGGCGGCTGCTCCAGGCCGTGGTGGAGGAGGCACGCCGGCAGGGCGCCCGCCGCATCACGCTGCGGGTGCTCGGGCACAACACCGCGGCCCGCACGCTCTACGAGTCGGAGGGGTTCGTGACCGAGGGCGTGCTGCCCGGCGAGTTCCTCCTGGACGGTGAGTACGTGGACGACGTCCTCATGGGCCGCCCTCTGTGACCCTCCTACGCCGCCCCTTGTGACACCGGGGCCGCGTGTGCGGCCGCTCCGGTCGTGCGCCCGCCCGGCGCGCACCCGACGGACCGGCCCGGCGTGCGCCCGCCCCGCGCGCGTAGGAGCGTGGACACGTTCTCCGGTCCGCCGGGAAGGAGCACCGATGATCAGGGCCGCGGCCAGGCGGCGGGACGTGGGGGAGGCCGGCTGGCCCCGCCGCGCGCCCACACCTCCCTGGGCGCGCTGGCCCGCGCCCGTGCTCCTGGTCGTGACGTGCGTCGTCCAACTGCTCACCCCGAAGACGCTCGACCTCAGCTTCTTCCTCGCCGCCGTGCCACCGCTGGCCGCGCTCGCCTACGGTCCGGCCGCCACGGCGCTCCTGGGCGGCATCGTGCTGCTGATGCTCTCCCTGCCGAATTTCGACCTGGGGCGCCCAGGGGAGAGCGACACGGCGACCGTCGGCTTCGTGGCGCTGCTCAGCGTGCTCTTCGCCTGGGTGCGCAGCCGGCGCGACGCCCAGCTCGTCACGGTCCGTACGGTCGCGGAGGCGGCCCAGTTCGCGGTCCTTCCGCCGCTGCCGGAACGCGTGGGTCCGGTGCGCTGCGCGGGCCTGTACCGGGCGGCGCAGCGCGGCACGCTGGTGGGCGGCGACCTCTTCGACGTACGCCGGGGGCCCTGCGGGGTGCGGGCGCTGGTGGGGGACGTGCAGGGGCACGGGCTCGCGGCCGTGGGGACCGTCGCGGCGCTGCTCGGCGCCTTCCGGGAGGCGGTCCTGGACCAGGGCGACCTCGAAGGCGTCGCCGCGCGTCTCGACCGGCGCCTGGTCATCGACTCCACGGAGGCCGAACTCCAGCGGCGCCTCGTCATCGACTCCGAGGGCGCGGAAGGAGCGGAAGGAACAGCACCGGGCGAGCCCGGCGAGCTCTTCGCCACCGCCGTCCTGCTGGAGGTCGACGACACGGGCCGTGAACTGCGCCTCGTCTCGTGCGGCCACCCGCCGCCGCTGCTGCTGCGCGGCGGCACGGTCACCGAACTGGAGGTCGCCCCCGGCGCCCCGTTGGGCCTCGGCATCGCGGGGGTGACGCCGCCCGAACCGGTCGTCGTGGAGCTCGAGCCCGGCGACTGGCTGCTGACCGTGACCGACGGGGTGACCGAGGCGAGGGACGCCTCGGGAGAGTTCTATCCGCTGGCGGAGCGGCTGCCCGCCTTCTTCGAGAAGGAGCGCAGCGACCCGGCCGCCTTCACGGACGCGATCTGGAGTGACCTGGTCCGCTTCTCCGGAGGGGTACGGGACGACGTGGCGCTGCTGGTGTTCGTGGTGGAGGAGCGGGCGGCGGACCCGGAGGATGGGGCAGGCCCGGCGGACCCCGCGGACCCGGCGGCGCCGGACGGTCTCAGCTCGCCAGCAGCCTGAGCCCGCCGGTCAGTTCGCGCAGGCAGCGGACCGCCAGCTCGGCGGGGGAGCGCGGGCCGCTCGGCGGGTCGTCCGTGGCGGCCCAGGTCTCCAGGGCGATGCGGATCGCGTCGGTCGCGGCCGCGGCGGCGAGGCGCACCTCGAGCTCGTCCGCGCCGTCGCCCGCGAGGTGAGCGAGTATCGGGACCAGCTGCTCCTCGGACTCCTGGTTCACCCGGTACCAGACGGCACGCAGGGCCGGGTCGTCCTGCGCGGCGCGCAGCAGGCCGCGGGTCCACTCCAGGGCTTCGTCGGCCCGCGTGTCCGCCGGTGTGAGGGCCTCGGCGATGGACCGCTCGAGAGCGGTGGGCACCGCGGTGTCCAGGTCCGCGAGCCGCGCCCGCCACGCGGCGGCGCCCCCGGCCAGGAGCGGGGCGACGGCGTCCTGCTTGTTGCGGAAGTAGCGGTAGAAGGTGCGCAGCGCCACGCCGGCCCGGTGCGCGATCTCCTCGGCCGTGGTGCCGTCCGGGCCGTGCTCGGCGAAGAGTTCGGCGGCGGCGCGGGCGATGTCGAGCTGCGTGGCCGCCTTGCGGCGCTCGGTCAGCGAGGGGCGGGCAGACTGCGGCGCTCGCGTGGGCTGCGACGGTTGGGTGCTCACGTTCGAAGCCTACGCGCGAACACACAGGAATTCATGAATTGACGGTATGGCAAAACGTGCCACGAGGGCGTACATTGAAATGTGAGAGGAGGGTCAGCGCGCCGCGAACCGTTCCCACAGCTTGGGGTAGCGCTCCGCGAGGACGCGGTCGTCCTCGAAGTCGAGGGAGGTGCCCTCCGGCTCGGGCGGTGCCGGGGCGATGCCGAGGTCGGGGGCGACGGTTCCGGTCATCCGCTCGTAGGCCTCGTCGGCCGCGTAGCCCAGCTCTTCGCCGTCGCCGTCGATCTCGTCGTCGAAGTCGTCGAGGAGGTCGGCCAGCGAGTCCGCGTCGTGCACGGCGCCTTCGAAGACCTCCCGGCCCTGCCCGATCAGCCAGCACCGGAAGTAGTCGAAGGCGTCGTCGCTCGCCCCGTCGAGCAGGATCCAGGCGGCGCCCCACAGGTCCCAGCGGTAGGCGCGGTTGTAGCGGGCCTCGAAGTGCCGCGCGAAGTCCAGGACGGAGTCCGGGTCGTACTCCAGCAGTCTGTCGACGACCAGCTCGGCCTGGTCCTCGGGGTCGCCCTCGGCGGCCTCGCGGGTGCTGTCCACGATCTCCCAGAACTCCGTCTCGTCCATCACGGGTCAAGCATCCGTCCTGGGGGGTGGGGGCGCACGCGGAGTGCGCCGGAATGCGGCTGTGTCGTTATGCGTGCACATGCCCGTGGAAAGACCGACAGAAGGTGTCGGCTTTCGCTGCGAGGCTCCACGCATGGAGAAGAAGCAGGGGCCGGACACGGAGAACACACGGAAGATCGCGCTGGTGGCCGGGGCCACGCGCGGGGCCGGGCGGGCCATGGCGGTGGAGCTGGGCCGCGCCGGGGCGACCGTCTATGTGACGGGGCGGACGACCCGGGAGCACACGAGCGAGGTGGGCCGGACCAAGGAGACGATCGAGGGCACGGCGGAACTCGTCGATGCCGCAGGCGCCGAGGCGGGCACGGGCGGCACGGGGATCGCGGTGCCGACCGACCACCTGGACCCCGAGCAGGTGCGCGCGCTCGTCGAGCGGATCGAGGCGGAGCAGGGCCGCCTCGACATCCTCGTCAACGACATCTGGGGAGGTGACGTCCATGTCGAGTGGGACAAGAAGATGTGGGAGCACGACCTGGACAAGGGCCTGCGGATCATCCGCCTGGGCATGGAGAGCCACATTGTCACCAGCCGGTTCGCGCTGCCGCTGCTGATCAAAAACCCCGGCGGCCTGGTGGTCGAAGTGACCGACGGCACCGAAGAGTTCAACCGCCGCTACCGCAAGCCGTTCTACTACGACCTGGCGAAGGCGGCCCCGCTGCGGATGGCCCGCGCGCTCGCGGAGGAGCTGAAGGAGTACGGCTGCACGGCGCTGTGTCTGACGCCGGGCTGGCTGCGCTCGGAGGCCATGCTCGACACGTACTTCAAGGTCACCGAGGAGAACTGGATGGCCGGCTGCGAGCAGGACCCGCACTTCGCGATCTCCGAGACGCCGACGTTCGTGGGCCGGGCGCTGGTCGCGCTGGCCACGGACCCCGAGGTGGCGCGGTGGAACGGCGCGTCCCTGTCCAGCGGCGGCCTCGCGCAGGAGTACGGCTTCACGGACGTGGACGGCTCGGCGCCGGACGCCTGGAGGTACATCACGGAGGTGGAGCACGAGGGCAAGCCGGCGGACGTGACGGGCTACCGGTAGAGCGGCGGGGCCCGGCTAGAGCGTCGGGCCCCGGCGGCCCCCGGGGTCACCGGTAGAGCGCGGCCATCCGGGCGGCCGTCGCGGCGAGGCGGTCGCGCAGCTCCGGGGGCTCCAGGACCTCGACCTCCGGGCCCAGCATGAGGAGTTGGGAGTACGCGACCACGCTGGACTCGACGGGCAGGGTGACGGTGACCCGGCCCTGGTCGTCGGGTTCGGCGTCGGCGAGGACCTCGCGGGCGGCGGCGCGGTCGGTGACGTAGGGGAGTTGCCGGGCGCCGTCCGGGGACAGGCGGAGGACGGCCTTCTCGCGCAGGATGGCGCGGGCGAACTGGGCGGCGCGCTCCTCCCAGAAGGCGGGCAGGTCGAACTCCTCGTCGCGCACGAAGTGCTCGTCGGCGGCGGGTTCGACGGAGGTGAAGCGGTCGATGCGGTAGACGCGGTAGGAGCCGGATTCCGGGACGCGGGCGCACAGGTACCAGACGCCGGCCTTCAGGACGAGGCCGTAGGGCTCCAGTTCGCGGTCGACCTCGGAGTCCTGGCGCCGGTAGCGGGCGACGAGACGGCGGTCGTCCCACACGGCGTCCGCGACGGCGGGCAGCAGGGCCGGGGCCGGGGCCTCCTTGAACCAGCCCGGGGCGTCCAGGTGGAAGCGCTGGGCGGCGTTCTGGGAGGCGTCGCGCAGGGACGGGAGCAGGGCGGCGGACACCTTCAGGCGGGCGGCGGACGCGGCGTCCTCCAGGCCCATCTCGCGCAGGGCGCCCGGTACTCCGGACAGGAACAGTGCCTCCGCCTCGCTGCGGGCCAGCCCCGTCAGACGGGTCCGGTATCCCCCGATGAGCCGGTAGCCACCCGTCCGCCCGCGGTCGGCGTACACCGGCACGCCCGCCTCCGAGAGGGCCTGGGCGTCCCGCGTGATGGTGCGCTCCGAGACCTCGAGCTCCTCCGCGAGCTCGGCCGCGGTCATGGAGGCCCGCGCCTGAAGCAGAAGCACCATCTTGATGAGCCGGGCAGCGCGCATGCCCCCATGATGCCGCGCGCCCGGCACCGGGGCTGGGGCAGGGGCGGGTGGGTTGCCCGGCGCCGGGGTGGCCGCCTGTGCCCACCCGTGCCGCCCCCTGGGCGGCCCAGCTGCCCACAGGCGGAGGCGAGGCGGGGCAAGGGCGCAGCCCAGGGGAGCACCCCGGGGCCGACGGTCACGGGCGGGCGGGTGGGAAAACCCGCCGCGGAGCGGCGGGGGAGGGCTGCCGCACGGCAACACAGGCGTGGGGCCCCGTCACAGCGACGGGGCCCCACACTGCGTACCGAGCCGGAGGCTTACCCCCGTACCGAGCCGGAGGCTTACAGGCCGTACTTGGCCCGAGCCTCCTTCACCGCGGCCGCAGGCACGACCCCCTGCGCGGCGAGCCGAGCCAACGCCGCGACGACGACGGACTCCGCGTCGACACCGAAGTGGCGGCGCGCCGCGTCACGCGTGTCGGAGAGGCCGAACCCGTCCGCGCCGAGCGAGGAGTAGTCCTGCTCGACCCACTGGGCGATCTGGTCCGGCACCTGCCGCATGTAGTCGGAGACCGCGAGGACGGGACCCTCGGCGCCCTGGAGCGCCTGCCGCACGTACGGCACCCGCTCCTCGCCGCGCAACAGCGCCGCGTCCGCCTCCAGGGCGTCGCGCCGCAGCTCGGTCCAGGAGGTCGCGGACCACACGTCGGCGGCCACACCCCACTCCTCGGCGAGCATCCGCTGGGCCTTGAGGACCCAGTGGATGGCCGTACCGGAGCCGAGGAGCTGGATCCGCGCGGCGTTGGCGGCGGGCGAAAGACCCGCCGTCTCGGCCGTGTTGAAGCGGTACAGACCCTTCACGATGCCCTCGTCCACACCCGCGGGCTTCGCGGGCTGCGGCATCGGCTCGTTGTAGACGGTCAGGTAGTAGAAGACGTCCTGGTCCTCGCCCGGCGCGGCCTCGCCGTACATCCGGCGCAGACCCTCCTTGACGATCGCCGCGATCTCGTACGCGAACGCGGGGTCGTACGAAAGAGCGGCCGGGTTCGTCGCGGCGATCACCGGCGAGTGGCCGTCGGCGTGCTGCAGACCCTCACCCGTCAGCGTCGTACGACCGGCGGTGGCGCCGATGAGGAAGCCGCGGCCGAGCTGGTCGCCGAGCTGCCACATCTGGTCGGCGGTCCGCTGCCAGCCGAACATCGAGTAGAAGATGTAGAAGGGGATCATCGCCTCGCCGTGCGTCGCGTACGACGACGAAGCGGCGATGAAGTCCGCCATCGAACCGGCCTCGGTGATGCCCTCGTTGAGGATCTGGCCGTTCTTGGCTTCCTTGTAGTACATGAGCTGGTCGCGGTCGACCGGCTCGTACGTCTGGCCCTTCGGCGAGTAGATGCCGAGGGACGGGAACAGCGACTCCATGCCGAAGGTGCGGGCCTCGTCCGGGACGATCGGGACCCAGCGCTTGCCGGTCTCCTTGTCGCGTACGAGATCCTTGACCAGCCGTACGAGCGCCATGGTCGTCGCCACCGACTGGGAGCCGGAGCCCTTGTCGAAGGCGGCGAAGGCCTTGTCGGCCGCGGCGGGCAGCGGCGCGAGGGCGTGCGTGCGGCGGGCCGGGGCCGGGCCGCCGAGGGCCGCGCGGCGCTCCTGGAGGTAGCGGACCTCGGGGGAGTCGGCGCCGGGGTGGCCGTAGGGCACGACCCCGTCCACGAACTGACTGTCACTGATCGGCAGTTCAAGAAGGTCCCGCATGTTCTTGAACTCGTCCGTCGTCAGCTTCTTCATCTGGTGGTTCGCGTTCTTGGACGCGAAGCCCTCACCGAGGGTGAAGCCCTTGACGGTCTGCGCCAGGATGACGGTCGGCGCGCCCTTGTGCGACAGGGCGGCCTTGTACGCGGCGTACACCTTGCGCGGCTCGTGGCCACCGCGGGAGAGGTGGAAGCACTCGAGGATCTTGTCGTCGCTCAGCAGCTTCGCCATCTCGACGAGCGCCGGGTCGGACCCGAAGAAGTCCTCGCGGATGTACGCGGCGTCACGCGTCTGGTACGTCTGCACCTGCGCGTCCGGGACCTCGCGCAGGCGGCGGACCAGCGCACCGGTGGTGTCGAGCGCGAACAGCTCGTCCCAGGCGTTGCCCCACAGCGACTTCACGACGTTCCAGCCGGCGCCGCGGAACTGGGCCTCCAGCTCCTGCACGATCTTGAAGTTGGCGCGCACCGGGCCGTCGAGGCGCTGCAGGTTGCAGTTGATGACGAAGGTGAGGTTGTCGAGCTCCTCACGCGCCGCCAGTGCGAGGGCCGCCGTCGACTCCGGCTCGTCCATCTCGCCGTCGCCGAGGAACGCCCACACGTGCGAGGACGAGACGTCCTTGATGCCGCGGTTGGTCAGATAGCGGTTGAAGCGGGCCTGGTAGATCGCCGACAGCGGGCCGAGGCCCATGGAGACGGTCGGGAACTCCCACAGCCACGGCAGGCGGCGCGGGTGCGGGTAGGACGGCAGGCCGTTGCCGCCCGCCTCCTGCCGGAAGTTGTCGAGCTGAGTCTCGTTCAGCCGCCCGTCGAGGAAGGCGCGGGCGTAGATGCCGGGGGAGGCGTGGCCCTGGATGTACAGCTGGTCGCCGGAGCCGTCCCCCTCCTTGCCGTGGAAGAAGTGGTTGAAGCCGGTCTCGTACAGCCAGGCCGCGGAGGCGAAGGTGGCGATGTGGCCGCCGACGCCGTGCTTGGCGCCGCGGGTGACCATCGCGGCCGCGTTCCAGCGGTTCCACGCGGTGATCCGGGACTCCATCGCCTCGTCGCCGTCGATGACGGGCTCGGTGGCGGTGGGGATGGTGTTGACGTAGTCCGTCTCAAGAAGCTTGGGCAGCGCCAGGCCCGCGCCCTCGGCGCGCTCCAGCGTGCGGCGCATCAGGTACGCGGCACGGTGCGGCCCGGCCGCCTTGGTCACGGCGTCCAGGGAGGCCTGCCATTCGGCGGTCTCCTCCGGGTCGCGGTCCGGGAGCTGGTCGAGCTCGCTCGGCTGGATGCGGGAGGGGTCGGTCATTACGCCGCCTTCCTGAGTCGGAGGGGGTGCCCATGCCTGGTCGGGCGGGGGTCCCTTAACGGAAAGGGTCGGGGGTGCCCTTGGTCTTTGGCAGGACAGGGCGGTGGGCTCCGGGCGGAATCATGTGTGTGGCTCCGCCACAGGGCCGCCATCGACTGTAAGCCCGCGATCGATGATCGATCAAAGCCTTGAAGGGAAAACTTCCCCAGATCGACAAAAGTGGGCACAGAGTGCCGCGCCGAGGGGCACGCAGTGCCTTCGTTTTGAAGGGTTTACGCAGGTGGGGCGACGTATGAGCACAGTGACCGGAGAATGAGCGCCGCCCCCGGGAAGGGTCACGCGCGCGGCGCGCAGCCGAGCACGTGGGCCTTCACCAGCTCCGCGATCGCGGGGTCCCGTCGACGGAACGCCGAGACGAGCTCCTCGTGCTCCTCCGCGTACGACTGCTGCACGGTGCCCAGCCAGCGGATGGACAGCGCGGTGAAGACCTCGATGCCGAGCCCCTCCCAGGTGTGCAGGAGCACGGAGTTGTGCGCGGCCCGCACCAGTTCCCGGTGGAAGGCGACGGTGTGCCGCACCTGGCCGGTGCCGTCGGAGGCCCGGTCGGCCTCGTACAGCGCCGCCACATGGGATTCGAGGGCCGAGCAGTCCTCGGCGAGCCGGTCGGCCGCCAGCTCGGCGGCGATGGCCTCCAGACCGGCCCGGACGGGATAGCTCTCCTCCAGGTCGGCGGCGGTCAAGTTCCGTACCCGGACGCCCTTGTTGGGCGCGGACTCGATCAGCCGCAGCGACTCCAGCTCCCGCAGCGCCTCCCGCACGGGCGTCTGGCTGACCTCCAGCTCGACGGCGATCCGGCGCTCCACGATCCGCTCGCCCGGCTTCCAGCGCCCGCTCACGATGCCTTCCACGATGTGCTCGCGAATCTGTTCGCGCAGCGAGTGAATGACGGGGGCGGTCATGTGGGCTCCTCAAGGAAGGGCGGCGACCTTTAGACAATACGGCCGCGCCCCCGCCCGGAAACCTCCGGGCGGGGGCGTACTCGCTGATGAGACGAGTGTTACAGCCGTACGAGCGGTGCTACAGGCCGAGCTCGACCTCGAACTCGCCGGCCTCCAGGATCGCCTTGACCGTCGTCAGATAGCGGGCGGCGTCGGCGCCGTCCACCAGACGGTGGTCGTAGGACAGCGTCAGGTACGTCATGTCCCGCACCGCGATGGTCTCGCCGAGGTCGGGGTGGTTGATGACGACCGGGCGCTTGACGGTGGCGCCGATGCCGAGGATGCCCACCTGGTTCGGCGGCACGATGATCGTGTCGAACAGCGCGCCGCGCGAGCCCGTGTTGGAGATGGTGAACGTCGCGCCCGACATCTCGTCCGGGCTGATCTTGCTGGTGCGGACCTTGTTGGCCAGGTCGGCGGTCGCCTTGGCGATACCGGCCAGGTTCAGGTTGCCGGCGCCCTTGATGACCGGCGTCATCAGACCCTTCTCGGAGTCCACGGCGATGCCGATGTTCTCCGAGTCGAAGTACGTGATGGTGCCTTCGTCCTCGTTGATGCGGGCGTTGACGACCGGGTGGGCCTTCAGCGCCTGCGCCGCCGCCTTGACGAAGAACGGCATCGGGGACAGCTTGACGCCCTCGCGGGCGGCGAACGCGTCCTTGGCCTGGGCACGGAGCTTCATCAGCTTCGTGATGTCGACCTCGACCACGCTGGAGAGCTGCGCCTGGCCGTGCAGCGCCTTCATCATGTTGTCGCCGATGACCTTGCGCATGCGGGTCATCTTGACCGTCTGGCCGCGCAGCGGGGACGCCTCGATGACCGGAGCCTTCGAAGCGGCCGCGGGAGCGGCGGCGGCCGGGGCGGCGGCAGCGGCCGGAGCCGCGGCCTTCGCGGCCTCGGCGGCGGCGAGCACGTCCTGCTTGCGGATGCGGCCGCCGACGCCGGAGCCCTTGACCGAGCTCAGGTCGACGCCGTTCTCCGTGGCGAGCTTGCGCACCAGCGGGGTGACGTACGCGCCGTCGTCGGCCGGGGTGACCGGGGCCGGGGCGGCGGGGGCGGCCGGGGCGGCGGGCTGGGCCGGAGCGGCCGGGGCCGCAGCCGGGGCCGCGGGCTGCGCCGGGGCGGCCGGAGCCGCGGGGGCAGCGGGAGCGGCCGGAGCCGCGGGGGCAGCCTGGGCCTGAGCCGGAGCCGCGGCCGGGGCCTCGGCGGGGGCGGCCGGGGCGGCAGCCGGGGCCTCGGCGGGGGCGGCACCGGGCGCACCGATGACGGCGAGCTTGGCGCCGACCTCGGCGGTCTCGTCCTCACCGACGACGATCTCCAGGAGAACGCCGGAGGTGGGCGACGGGATCTCGGTGTCGACCTTGTCCGTGGAGACCTCGAGCAGCGGCTCGTCGGCCTCGACGGACTCGCCGACCTCCTTCAGCCAGCGGGTGACGGTGCCCTCGGTGACGGACTCGCCGAGCGCGGGCAGGGTGACCTCGGTGCCCTCGGCGGAGCCGCCGGCCGGAGCGGCGGGGGCTGCGGCGGGGGCCTCGGCGGGGGCGGCCTGGGTCGGAGCCGGGGCCTCGGCGGCGGGCTCGGCGGCCGGGGCGGGCTCGGCAGCCGGGGCCGGAGCCGCGGCCGGCGCGCCGGAGCCGTCGTCGATGACGGCCAGCTCGGCGCCGACCTCGACGGTCTCGTCCTCGGCGACCTTGATGGAGGCGAGCACGCCGGCGGCGGGGGAGGGGATCTCGGTGTCGACCTTGTCGGTCGAGACCTCGAGCAGCGGCTCGTCGGCCTCGACGCGCTCGCCCTCGGCCTTCAGCCAGCGGGTGACAGTGCCTTCAGTGACGCTCTCGCCGAGCGCCGGAAGGGTTACGGAAACCGACATGGTTTCTGTTGCTCCTTAACTACGTACGTATGTGGTCGTCGCGCCCGTGTGACTGAAGGCTCAGTCGTGGGAGTGCAGCGGCTTGCCGGCGAGGGCGAGGTGGGCCTCGCCGAGCGCCTCGTTCTGCGTCGGGTGGGCGTGGATGAGCTGGGCCACCTCGGCGGGCAGCGCTTCCCAGTTGTAGACCAGCTGGGCCTCGCCCACCTGCTCACCCATGCGGTCGCCGACCATGTGGACGCCGACCACGGCACCGTCCTTGACCTGGACGAGCTTGATCTCGCCCGCGGTCTTGAGGATCTTGCTCTTGCCGTTGCCCGCGAGGTTGTACTTCAGAGCGACGACCTTGTCCGCGCCGTAGATCTCCTTGGCCTTGGCCTCGGTGATGCCCACGGAGGCGACCTCGGGGTGGCAGTACGTCACCCGGGGCACGCCGTCGTAGTCGATCGGGACGGTCTTGAGACCGGCCAGACGCTCCGCCACCAGGATGCCCTCGGCGAAGCCGACGTGCGCGAGCTGGAGCGTCGGAACCAGGTCACCGACGGCCGAGATCGTCGGCACATTGGTCTGCATGTACTCGTCGACCAGGACGTAGCCGCGGTCCATGGCGACGCCCTGCTCCTCGTACCCGAGGCCCCCGGAGACCGGGCCGCGGCCGATGGCGACGAGCAGCACCTCGGCCTCGAAGGTCTTGCCGTCGGCGAGGGTGACGCGCACGCCGTTCTCGGTGTACTCGGCCTTGTCGAAGAAGGTGCCGAGGTTGAACTTGATGCCGCGCTTGCGGAAGGCGCGCTCGAGAAGCTTGGAGCTGTTCTCGTCCTCGACCGGCACGAGGTGCTTCAGGCCCTCGATGACCGTCACGTCGGTCCCGAAGGACTTCCAGGCGGAGGCGAACTCGACGCCGATGACGCCGCCGCCGAGGATGATCGCCGACTCGGGCACGCGGTCCAGGACCAGCGCGTGGTCGGAGGAGATGATGCGGTTGCCGTCGATCTCCAGGCCCGGGAGCGACTTCGGCACGGAGCCGGTCGCGAGGAGGATGTGGCGGCCCTGGACGCGCTGCCCGTTCACGTCCACGGAGGTCGGGGACGACAGGCGGCCCTCGCCCTCGATGTAGGTGACCTTGCGGGAGGCGACCAGGCCCTGCAGGCCCTTGTACAGGCCGGCGATCACGTCGTCCTTGTACTTGTGGACGCCCTTGATGTCGATGCCCTCGAAGGTGGCCATGACGCCGAACTGGTCGGCCTCGCGCGCCTGGTCGGCGATCTCGCCGGCGTGCAGCAGGGCCTTCGTGGGGATGCAGCCGTTGTGCAGGCAGGTGCCGCCGAGCTTGTTCTTCTCGATCAGTGCGACGTCGAGACCCAGCTGCGAGGCGCGCAGGGCCGCGGCGTAACCGCCGCTACCACCGCCGAGGATCACTAGGTCGAAAACGGTGCTGGCGTCGTTCGCCACGTCACGTCCTCCATGCATGTGCGCCGTGCGCCGGACCCCTCTTACCGGGGACGACCGGTCGGTCGGCTGGTATTCGGCCGCTCTTCTTCGGCCCTTTGGTGGGGGCCCTGTCCTGCCGAGAACCCATCTTCGCACTTGTCGGCGACAGGCGGGACGCCGGGCCGGGCTGTGGGGCGGTTGATCGCCCGTACCGGGGGGTCAGGGCCACGTACGAACGTACGGATTTCATTGACAGCGAAATCTTCGTACGTCGATGAGTGGGTCCACGCGTACGGCCCCGGGGACGAGGGCCTCCCGGGGCCGTACACGCGGCGTGCTGGTCAGCCGAGGTCGCCCGCGGCCGTGCGCTCGGCGAGCCGCACGAGGGTGCGCACCGCGGAACCGGTGCCGCCCTTGGGGGTGTAGCCGAAGGGGGCGGAATCGTTGTAGGCGGGGCCCGCGATGTCCAGGTGGGCCCAGGTGATGCCCTCGCCCACGAACTCCTTCAGGAACAGGCCCGCGACCAGGCCGCCGCCCATGCGCTCACCCATGTTGGCGATGTCGGCGGTGGGGGAGTCCATGCCCTTGCGCAGGTGCTCCGGCATCGGCATCGGCCAGGACGGCTCGCCGACCTCCTCCGCGATCTCGTGGACCGAGGTGCGGAAGGCGTCGTCGTTGGCCATGATGCCGAAGGTGCGGCCGCCCAGGGCCATCATCATGGCGCCGGTCAGGGTGGCCACGTCGACGATCGCGTCGGGCTTGTCCTCGGAGGCCTTGGTGATCGCGTCGGCGAGCACCAGGCGGCCCTCGGCGTCGGTGTTCAGGACCTCCACCGTCTTGCCGCTGTACATCCGCAGGACGTCGCCGGGGCGGGTGGCGGAGCCGGACGGCATGTTCTCGGCGAGCGCGAGCCAGCCGGTGACGTTGACCTCGAGGCCGAGCCGGGCGGCGGAGATCACGGCCGCGAACACGGCGGCGGCGCCGCTCATGTCGCACTTCATGGTCTCGTTGTGACCGGCGGGCTTCAGCGAGATGCCGCCCGAGTCGTACGTGATGCCCTTGCCGACGAAGGCCAGGTGCTTCTTCGCCTTCGACGACGTGTACGACAGCTTCACCAGCCGCGGCGGGGCGTCGGAGCCCACACCCACGCCGACGATGCCGCCGAAGCCGCCCTTGGCGAGCGCCTTCTCGTCCAGGACCTGGACCTTGACGCCGTGCTCCTTGGCGGCGGCGCTGGCCACCGCCGCGAAGGCCTCCGGATTGAGGTCGTTCGGCGGCGTGTTGACCAGGTCGCGGCAGCGGTTGAGCTCTTCGGAGACGGCGATCGCGCGCTCGACGGCGGCCTTGTGGGCCTTGTCGCGCGGCTTGGCGCCGAGCAGGGCGACGTCGGCGAGCGGCGCCTTGGCGCCCTTCTCGTCCTTGTCGGCCTTGCCGCCCTTGCCCTTGGCGGTCTTGGCGGCCTTGGTGTCGCTGTTGCCGTTGCCCTTGTAGGCGTCGAAGGAGTACGCCCCGAGGAGCGCGCCCTCCGCGATCGCGCCCACGTGGCCGGCGTCCTCGACGGGCAGCGCGAAGCCCGCCTTCTTGGTGCCCGCGAGGGCCCGGGCGGCGGCACCGGCGGCGCGGCGCAGCACCTCGGCGTCGTACGCCGCGTCCTTCTGCGGGACCGCGCCGAGGCCGACTGCCAGGACGACGGGCGCCTTGAAACCGGACGGCGCGGGCAGCTTCGTCACCTCGCCCTCGGCGCCCGACGCGCCGAGGGTCTCCAGGACGGAAGCGAGCTTGCCGTCGTACGCCTTGTCCACGGACTCGGCGCCAAGGGCCACGACCGGTCCCTTGGCGCCCTTCGCGACACCGACGACGATCGCGTCGGCGCGCAGGCCGGGCGCGGCGGCGGTGCTGAGAGTCAGAGCAGTCACGGTGCTGAAGTCCCTCTTTCTTTGGAGGTTTTCTTGAGTTCTTGGCGGGCTTTGGGGTGGTAAGCCCGTCGCGAGCCTACGCCCGTAAGTGTTGCGGTGCGCCTCACTGTGAGTGTTGGCCGAGGCTGAGCACAAGGAGGACGGTGGTGGCGGCGGTTTCGGCGAGACCGCCGAAGACGTCGCCGGTGACGCCGCCGAAGCGGCGCACGCAGTGGCGCAGGAGGAGCTGGGCGGCGGCGCAGGCCAGCAGGACGGCGGCGGCGTGCTGGACCATGCGGGGCGCTCCGCCGGGCAGGCCCGCCGCGGCCGCCGCGGCCGTGACGGCGACGAGGACGGCGGCCGCGCCCCGGCCCGGCACCGTGCCCGCGACAGCGGCGCCCAGGCCTTCCGGGCGGGCCGCGGGTACGCCCGTGCGGGCGGCGAGGGTGAGGGCGAGGCGGGCCGTGGTGGCGGCGAGCAGGGTGGCGGTGGCGCCGTGCGTCCAGCTCTCGTCGTACAGCTCGGCGAGGGCCGCCACCTGGGCGAACAGCACGAGTACGAGGGTGATGACGCCGAACGGGCCGATGTCGGACTGCTTCATGACGCGCAGGGCGCCCTCGGCGTCCTTGCCGCTGCCGAGGCCGTCGGCGATGTCGGCGAGGCCGTCCAGGTGGAGGCCGCGGGTGCCCGCGGCCGGCAGGGCGACGGCGGCGACGGCGGCCACGAGGGGGCTCGCACCGAGGGCCAGGAGGGCCGAGCCCGCCGCGGCGGCGGCCAGTCCTACGGCGAGCCCCGCGAGCGGGGCGCACAGCATGCCCGCGCGGGCGGCCTCCCGGTCCCACCTCCGGACCCGGACCGGGACCACGGTCAGTGTCCCGAAGGCGAACCGGAGGCCGTCGGCGGGGGTGGGTCTGGGCATCCGGTGAGGTTACCCGGGGGCCGGGGCGCGGGCGTGGTCCACCCTGCGAAAGCCTGCGGCGAAACGGAAGATGGCCCCATGAGCGACTGGTGGTACCGGAACATCGTGGAGCCGGGGAAGCTGCCCCTGCTGCTCGCGCTGGTCGCCTTCGTCGGGTCCTTCCTGGTCACCAGGACCATCACGCGCCTCATCCGCGCCGGAAAGGGCCCGTTCCGCAACATCAGTACGGGCGACGTCCACGTCCACCATGTCGTGCCGGGCATCTTCCTGACGCTGGTCGGCGGCTTCTGGGCGGTCGCCGCGGGACGGCACAGCGTCGGGTCGATGTGCGCGGCCGTCATCTTCGGCCTGGGCGCGGGCCTGGTCCTGGACGAGTTCGCCCTGATCCTGCACCTGGACGACGTCTACTGGAGCGAGCAGGGCCGCAAGAGCGTGGAGGTCGTGATCCTCACGACGGCCCTGGTCGTCCTGATCCTCACCGGCTTCAGCCCGCTCGGCGTGAACGAGCTCTCCGCGGACGAGCGCCACGACCGTGTCGCGTTCGCCCTGAACATCACCCTGAACTGCGGCTTCGCCGTGATCGCGCTGGCCAAGGGCAAGCTGCGCACGGCCCTGATCGGCATGGTCGTCCCGTTCGTCGCGCTGGTCGGCGCGATCCGGCTGGCCCGGCCCGGCTCGGCGTGGGCGCGGCGGTTCTACCGCAACCGCCCCCGCGCGCGGGCCCGCGCCGGCCTGCGCGCGTTCCGCCACGACCGCCGCTGGACGGGGCCGCGGCGCTGGTTTCAGGACCTGATCGGCGGCAAACCGGACCCGGTGGCGCCCGAGCGGCCGGAACCGGAACTTCCGCCGCGCCCCCGGTGACGTACCTCGGACACCAGGCACAGCACGAGCACCGCCGCGATGGCCGCCAGGTGCTCCTTGCCCGCGAGGTTGTTCTTGAACAGCACCTCGACCACCATCAGCACGACCACCAGCGCCGCCGTGAAGTACGCCCGGTAGCGCCAGCACACGAACACCGCGAGCCCGACGACCGCCGCCGAGGGGCCGGTGTCGACGACCCGCGCGTCCGACGCGGGCAGTCCGAACCAGTTGTCGTAGCCCAACGCGATGCCCACGCGCGCGTACATCGTGCCCGCCAGCGTCGCCACGTACCCGATGACGAGCGTGCGCCACCAGCCCAGGCAGATCTCCGCGATGCCGAAGACCAGCAGGATCTGCGCGAGCGCGCCCCACACCGGCAGGTCGAGCGCGGGTACGAAGAGCGACAGCGGGGTGCGCAGCAGGGCGAGCCACAGCGGGTCCTCGGCCCGTACGCAGCCGATGTTCTGGATGAACTGATAGCCCCAGGACTGGTTCTGCACGTACTGGAACACCGCCGTCAGGCAGACGGCCGCCAGCGTCATCGGGATCGCGCGCCAGCGCCGGGCGGCGAGCCCGTCGCGCACGGTGCGGTACAGGAGCCCCCACTCGGCACGGGCCGGCCGGGACAGGGTGCTCATCGTCGGGACTCCAGATGTGTGCGGTGCAGCCATTTCGGCAGGCCGGGTGCTTCGAGGAAGCCTTCGGCGCGGGCGGCGGCGATGCCGATGCGCAGCAGGTCGCCGCTCTTCTCGAAGAGGAGGAAGCGGGGTTCCCAGATGGGCCGGTACTTGGCGTTGGCGCGGTACAGCGACTCGATCTGCCACCACCGGGAGAAGAAGCTGAGCAGCGAGCGCCACAGCCGGAGCACCGGGCCCGCGCCGAGCCGTGAGCCACGTTCGAAGACCGACCTGAACATCGCGAAGTTCAGTGACACCTGCGTGATCTGGATCTCTGCGGCGCGCTGGAGCAGCTCGATGACCATGAACTCCATCAGGCCGTTCTCGGCGTCGCGGTCGCGCCGCATCAGGTCGAGTGAAAGGCCGCCCGGCCCCCACGGCACGAAGGAGAGCACCGCCCGCAGTTCGCCCGCACCTTCCCCCGCGCGGCTGGACCAGCACTCCAGCATCACGCACTCCCCGTCCGCGGGGTCGCCGAGCCGGCCGAGCGCCATGGAGAAGCCGCGCTCGGTGGCGCCGTCGCGCCAGTCGTCGGCACGCTCCAGGAGGTACGCCATCTCGTCGGCGGGGATGTCGTGGTGGCGGCGGATGCGGACCTCGTACCCGGCGCGTTTCACCCGGTTGTAGGCCTGCCGGACGGTCCGCATGGCCCGGCCCTCCAGGGTGAAGTCGGCGATCTCGACGATCGCTTCATCACCGAGTTCCAGGGCGTCGAGTCCGTGCCGGGCGTAGATGGTGCCGGCCTCCTCGCTCGCGCCCATCACGGCGGGGGTCCAGCCGTGTTCGCGGGCCTCGGCGAGCCACGGCTCGATGGCGCCGGGCCAGGCCTCCGGGTCGCCGATGGGATCACCGGAGGCGAGCGACACCCCGCTGACGACCCGGTACGCGACCGCAGCCTTGCCCGTCGGCGACCACACCACGCTCTTCTCGCGGCGCAGCGCGAAGTACCCGAGCGAGTCGCGCTCGCCGTGCCGGTCGAGCAGCGCGCGCAGTCGTGCCTCGTCGTCCTCCGACAGCGGGTCGACGGCCCTGCGGGAGCGGAACGCGGCGTACAGGACGGCGCAGAGCAGCACCGTGCTCAGGACGTTGATGCTGACGTTGACCCAGCCCGGCGTGGCGATCCCGGCGAACCGGGAGTCGTCGGCGGCCAGCGACACGAGCCGCATCGTGCCGTAGCGCCAGCGGTCGAGGAACGTCGAGCGGTACTCGTCGTGGGCGTGGTTGGTGACGGTCACCAGGAACGCGGCGAGCAGCGACGTCACCAGCAGCCCGCCGACCGCCACGGCCGCCGCGAGCTTGGGGTTCGAGCGGTCGCCCTTCGCGTAGAACTCGCGGCGCCCCATGAGGAGCGCGGCCACGAAGAGCGCGGTGAGGCCGAGCGAGATCCAGTTCTGCGCGTACTGCCTGATCTCCGCGAAGCCCATCGCGAAGGCGAAGAGCAGCAGGAAGAGGCCGCTGAGTACGAGGTTGAGGATCCAGGCGGCCCGCTTCCGGCGCCGCATGGTGATCGCCAGGAACATCGTGAAGACGCCGGAGGCGAAGCCCGCGGTGAGCAGGTACGGGGTGAAGAAGTTCTCCGTGTTGTGGCGTCGCAGGTCCTGGCCGAGGGAGACCCACACGGCACTGAGGAAGTTCACGAACGTGACGGCACGCAGATACCAGACGGCCACGGCCGCCCCCCGCCGCGAGGCCACCGTGGACGCCCGAACCCGCTCTTCCCCTGCCCGCACATCTCCCATAAAAAGGGATCTTATGGGGCGTTGTGATGTGATATGCGGCTGCGGAGCTCGCTGTCGTCAGCTCTGCTCGGTCTGTCCGGCCTGCTCGGGGCTGTGCTCAGGCTGTCCGGCCTGCTCGGCAGGAAGTTCCGCAGACAGAGCGGCAGCGGCCCGTACCAACGGCACCGCCAGCAACGCCCCCACGCCCTCCCCGACCTTCACGCCGTGCGTGAGCAGCGGCTCCAGCGCCATCCGGTCGAGGGCCTTCGCCTGCGCCGGCTCCCCGCTGTCGTGCCCCGCGAGCCACCAGTCCGGCGCCCGGAACGCGACCCGCTGCGCCACCAGCGCCGCGGCCGCCGACACGACCCCGTCGAGGATCACCGGCGTGCGCCGCACCGCGCACTGCAGCAGGAACCCGGTCATGGCGGCCAGGTCGGCCCCGCCCACGGCCGCGAGCAACTGCATCTGGTCGCCGAGCACCGGCCGCGCGCGCCGCAGCGCGTCCCGCACGGCCGCGCACTTGCGCATCCACGCCAGATCGTCGATCGGCGCCCCGCCCCGCCCGGTGACGACGGAGGCGTCCGTCCCGCACAGCGCCGCGATCAGCGTCGCCGCCGGTGTCGTACCGCCGACACTGACGTCGCCGAGCACGACCAGGTCCGTGCCGGAGTCGGCCTCCTCGTCGGCGAGCGCGACGCCCGCCTGCACCGCGCGCTCGGCCTCCTCCGCCGACATCGCGTCCTCGATGTCGATGCGCCCGGAGCCACGCCGCACCCGGTGCCCGGCGACCTCGGCGGGCAGCCCGTCCGCGTCGCAGTCCAGCGCCATGTCGACGACCCGCACGGGCACGTCGAGCCGCCGCGCGAGCACGGCCGCGGGGCTCGCGCCGGTCAGCACGCCGCGTACGAGCTCGGCCGCGCCGCCCGCCGCCCGCGCGGAGACGCCGAGCTCGGCCACTCCGTGATCGCCGGCGAACAGCACGGCCTTCGGCCGCTCGATCGGCTTGACCGGGACCGCGGCCTGCGCCGCCGACAGCCATTCGGCGAGGTCGTCGAGGCGGCCGAGCGACCCGGGCGGCACGGCCTGGCGCTCCCTGCGCTCTTCGGCGTCACGGCGCACCCCGCCGTCGGGCCGCTCGATCAGGTCGGTGAAGTCGTCGAGAATCAGCGAGCTCATTCGGCGAACAGTACCGGCGTGCCCGGACGTTCGCGCGAACGGCCCCGCGTGCCCGGGCCATGCGCGGCAGGCGCGCCGCGGCGCTCTGGGACGTCATTGAATCGGCGTGAGGCATCCCTTACGGTCCGTATCGTCTGTTTGTACCGAATTGCCGGTATCGCCTTTACGTACCGCGTCGTCGTATCGCTGGCCGCACGCATCCAGGAGTACGTCATGGACTTCGAGTACGTCATGGACCTCGCGCAGCAGACAGCCGAACGCCGCCAGGCCCACCTCGCCCGGCTGGCCCGAGGAACCGGCACCCTCCAAGAGCCGCGCCGCGACGACTGCCCCTGGTGCGGCTCGACCCGGCTGCGGGTGCGGCTGCGTACCGCCGACCTGATCCGGCGCAAGCCGGGCAGTTTCACGCTGGAGCGGTGCGCGGACTGCGCCCACACCTTCCAGAACCCCCGGATCGGCGCCGCGGGCCTGGACTTCTACCGCCCGGGCTCCGGCGGGCAGGACCTCGGCCACCGGGACCTCTGGCGGCAGGACCTCTGCCACGCGCTCGGCGGCGGCGCGGCCGCGATCCTCGCCCGCGCCGGGGCGGGCCGTTCCCGGCGTCTCGCCGGTGTCCGCGCGCTGAGCCGGTTCGTCGAGCCCGAGAGCTGGCTCGACGTGGGCAGCGGCCGCGCCCGCTTCCCGGCGGACGCCAAGGAGGTCCTGCCGTACACGGCCTTCGACGGGCTCGACAGCGACCCCGGCCTGGCGGAGGGCGCCCGGCGCGGCCGCGTCGAGGAGGCCCACCATGGCCGTCTCACCGACCTCGCCGGGCACCTCGCGGGCCGCTACGACGCGCTCAGCATGGTCCACTACCTGCAACGCCGGCCGGACCCGCGCGCCGAACTGCGGGCGGCCGCGACCGTGCTGCGCCCCGGCGGGCACCTGCTCGTCGAGGCCCCGGACCCGGAGAGCCGCTCGGCCAGGCTGCTCGGCAAGTGGTGGGCGTCCTACCGCCAGCCGTGGCATCCGCACTTCGTGCCGCTCGCCAACCTCTGCCGCGAGCTGGACGAGCTCGGCTTCACCGTCGTCGACGTCGACCGCCGCGCCCCGCACGAGCCGTCCGACCTGGGCACGGCGTGCGCGCTCCTCCTCAACCGGCTGCTGCCCGAGGCGGACGTGCCCTGGCGATCCGAGCCGCCGCGCCGCCGGCGGCGCTGGTTGCGGCAGGCGGCCGCGTGGGCGTCCGCCCCGCTCCTCGCGCTCGCGTACGCGGCCGACGTCCTGCTCGCACCCCTGCTCACCCGCACCGGCTTCGCCAACGCGTACCGCGTCATCGCCCGCAAGGAGCACGACGCGGCCTGAACGCGTCAGCCGCGCAGCGTCAGGGCCTGCCCCGCCACCACGAGCAGCACATGCTCGCACTCGGCGGCGAACGCGGCGTTGAGGCGGCCGAGTTCGTCGCGGTAGCGGCGGCCCGACGCGGTCGCGGGCACGATGCCCGAGCCGACCTCGTTGGACACCGCGACGACAGTGCGCCGGGTGGCGCGCACCGCGTCCGTGAGCTCCGTGACCCGCTTGCGCAGCGCCCGCTCCCCGCCGCCCGCCCACTCGGCGTCGTCCCACGCGTTGACCTCGTCCATCACCTGCGTGAGCCACAGCGACAGACAGTCCACGAGCAGCGGCGGCCCGGGCTCCGTGAGCAGCGGGACGAGGTCGCAGGTCTCCGTGGTCCGCCAGGAACCGGGGCGCCGCTCGCGGTGCGCCCGCACCCGCTCCGCCCACTCGGAATCACCGTTCCTGCTCCCGCCCGTGGCCACGTACAGCACATCGGGGAAGGCCTCAAGGCGCCGCTCCGCCTCCACCGACTTGCCGGAGCGGGCGCCGCCCAGGACGAGGGTGCGGCGCGGCAGGTCCGGTACGTCCTCGTAGGCGCCGACCTCCAGCGTCGTGCCGTCCGGGACGGCACGCGCGCCGGCCGCCGCGAGCCGGCGCGTCAGCTCGGGCCCGGCGGGCGCCTCGTGGCCGATGTGGACGGCCAGGACGTCCGTCGTCGGGGTCACGCCGCCGGCCGCCCGCAGCCGGGCCAGGCCGTCCGGGCGCCCGACGATGTCGGCGAGGACCATCTCGTACGGAGCCTGCTCCTCGGGGAAACCGGCGGGCGCGGCACCCGGCGGCAGATACAGCAGCCGGTCGCCCTCGGGGCCGGTCACCTCGTAGCCGGTGCCGGGCGCGTCCGTCGCGATCGCGCGCACCCGGTGGCCGGTGAGGAGCGCGAGCTCGCGGCCGTCGGGCACGCGGCCGGGCTGCGGCAGCCCGGCCGGCACCTCCACGGCGGGGCCGTCGTGCGGGTGCGAGAGCAGCACCTGGCGCACCCCGCCGAGGGAGTGCCCGGCGCGGGCGGCGGCGAAGGCGGCGCCGGGCGTGAGGTCGAGCAGCAGGACGCCGTCGACCAGGAGCGCCGTGGCGGCCCGCGCGTCGTCGCCGAGCGCGGTCGCGCACACGGCGCAGGGGCAGCCGGGGCGCGGCAGCCCTTCGGGGGCTCCGGTGCCGAGCAGAGTCAGTTCCACAGGAAGATCCTCCCGCGTCGCCCCCGGTGCCGCGCGCCCGGCTAGGCTTCAAGCGGCTCCGGCTCCCGCTCCGGGCGGCTGCCGGGACACCCACTGGACCTCGGGAGGCTGACATGGCGGCATGGACGTGGCGGTTCGAGAAGGCGGACGGGACGGAGGTCCAGCCTGCCGTGCAGCCCGAGGAGTTCACCACCCAGGGAGACGCGGAGTCCTGGATCGGCGAACACTGGAAGGATCTCGCCGAGGGCGGCGCGGATCAGGTGACGCTCTTCGAGGACACCACGGAGATCTATGGGCCGATGAGCCTGCACGCTCAGGAGGCGTAGTTCTGGCGTGGGCGCTTTTTTCTGGCGGGGCGCCTTGGGCGGGGCCCGGGTGCCGTGAGACGGCGGGTTCGGCTTCGGCGGGGGCGGCTCGGGCGGGGCCCGGGATGCCGTGAGACGAGGGTTCCGGCGGGGGCGGCGGCGCGGTGCGCCGCCCCCGCCGGCCGTTTGCCGGCGCCGCCGGTCTTGCGGGGCGATCCGTCCGCGTCGCCCGCGCTGGCTGCGTCGGCCGCGTCCGCCGCCCGCCGCCTGGCGCCCGCGGTGCGCGGTGTTCGCGCCGTTCGTCGGCTGCGCGTCTGCGGTTCCCTGCCTGTGCCTGCTGCGCCGTACGCCGCCGCCCGCCGTGCGAGATGTCGGCGCCGTTCGTCGGCTGCGCGGTCTGCGGTTCCCCGTCTGCGCCTGCTGCGCCGTACGCCGCCCCCGCCGCCCGCTTTGCGCCGTGCACCGCCCGCCGCCCGCCTGCGGTGCGCGGGGCGTGATGTTCGCGCCGTTCGTCGGCTCCGCGGTCTGCGGCTCCCGCCTGCGTCGTCTCCGCCGTTCGCCGTCCACGGCCTTCCCGACGTGCTCCGGCCGGCCGTCGGCCTACATCTCGCCGAGGGTGACCTCGGCCGTGTGCTCGTCGCCGTCGCGTACGTACGTCACCCGCTCCTTGTCGCCCGGCTTGAGCGCCGCCAGGGTCTCGGACAGGGAGGTGATCGTCGTGATCGGGGTGTCGCCGAGCGCGGTGAGGATGTCGCCGGGCCGCAGGCCCGCCTTGTCCGCGCCGCCGCCCTTGCGCACCTCGACGATCGCCACGCCCGCGGGGCGGTAGTCGTCGCCGAGCACGGTGCGGGCGGTGACGCCGAGCGCGGCGCGGCCCGAGTCGGTGACCCGGCCGCTCTCCACGATCTGGTCGGCCACTGTCTTCACCATGGACGCGGGGATCGCGAAGCCGATGCCGGGCGCGGCGCTGTCGCCCATGTCGGGGTCGGTCGCGGCGAGCGTCGGGATGCCGATGACCCGGCCGTCGAGGTCGACGAGGGCGCCGCCGCTGTTGCCCGGGTTGATCGCGGCGGACGTCTGCACCATGTTCGCGATCGTCGCGCCGGTGCCGCCGCCCGCGCGGCCCTCGCTGACCGTGCGTCCGGTCGCCGAGACGATGCCCTGCGTGACGCTCGACGACAGGCCGAGCGGCGAGCCCATCGCAAGCACGATCTGGCCGACCTCGACCTTCTTGGAGTCCCCGAACTCCGCGGCCCTCAGGCTCTTCGGCGCGGTGTCCAGCTTGATGACGGCGAGGTCCTGTTCGGGGTACGCCGAGACGAGCTTCGCGCCGAGCGGCTGTTCGCCGGTGGCCGTGGTCACCCGGAACGTCCTCTGGTTCCCCACGACGTGGGCGTTGGTGACGATGTGGCCCTTGTCGTCGTACACCACGCCGGAGCCGAGGCTGTCGCCCGCGTCGATCTGTACGACGGACGGCAGCACGTCCTTGATCACCTTCTGGTAGTCCTCCTGAAGGTCGCTCGCCGCGGCGGGGGCGGCCTGCGTGGTCGAACGGTCCGCCCCTGTGCCGTCTCCGTCCCCGTTGCCGGAACATCCCGAGACGAGCCCGACCAGGGCCACGGCCACCGACGTCACCATCACACGCGTACGCAGCACTCTCATACGCCGAGTCTCAGCCCCCGCCCGCGCCCCGGTCCTGCGCAGACCCGCCAAACAGGGGTCACGCTTCAGCCCCGCACAGCGGGAACGCGGACCCGCAGGGTCAGTCCCGCCCTCCGCACAGATGCAACATGCTCGCCACCCGCCGATACGGCTCGACCCGCCCGGCCCGCTCCTCGGCGGCGAGCAGCGCGTCGAGTCCGGGGCCCGGCCCCGGGATCTCGGTGGCTTCGGAGAAGACGCGGACGCCGTACCAGGCGACCAGGGGCGCGGCGATCCCCGCCAGGGCCTGGCCGACCGCGTCGAGCCGGTGGGCCCGCACCTCGGCGCCGGCCTCGTCGCGGTACGTGTCCGCGCCGAAGGCGGCGAGTGCCCCGCCCCAGTCGCCGCGCAGCCCGGGCCGCATGGCCAGCGCGTCGGCGTTGCGCACCACCACGGACAGCAGCCCGCCGGGCGCCAGCACCCGCCCGAGGCCCGCGAGCAGCGCGTCGGGCTCCTCGACGTGCATCAGGCCGCCGTGGCACAGCACGACGTCGAAGCTCCCGGGCAGGAAGTGCACCCCGGTGTCCCGCCCGTCGCCCTCGACGACCCGCATCCGCGACCGGATGCCCTCCGGCTCATCGCCCACGGCCGCCCGCACCGCGGCGAGATGATCCGGGTCCCGCTCGACGCCCGTGACCTCGTGCCCGCCCCGGGCGAGGCGCAGCGCCTGTGTCCCCCCGCCCATGCCGACGTCGAGCACCCGCAGCCGCTTTCCCACCGGGAACCGCGCCGCGATCCGCTCGTCGAGCTGCCGCCCGACCAGCTCGAGCCGGACGGCCTCACGGGCCCCAGGGCTCGCGCCCCGGTCCTCGCTCAGGGCCGCGCTCCGCGCTTGCCCTGCGGCTTCGGCAGCCGCAGCCGGCGCATCTGGAGGCTGCGCATCAGGGCGTACGCGACAGCGCCCTTCTTGTTCTCGTCCGGGAAGCGCTCCGCGAGCCGCTTCTTCAGCCGGATGACGTTGGCGACAGAGTCCACGACGATCAGGACGATCACGACGAGCCACAGGAGCAGCGCGATGTTCTGCAGCTGCGGGATGCGGACCATGCTCAGGACGAGGATGACCACCGCCATCGGCAGGAAGAACTCGGCGACGTTGAACCGCGAGTCCACGAACTCGCGGGCGAACTTGCGCACCGGCCCCTTGTCCCGCGCGGGCAGATACCGCTCGTCGCCGCTGGCCAGCGCCTCGCGCTGCTTCGCCATCTGCGTGCGGCGCTCCTCGCGCTGACGCTTCGCGGCCTCCTTGCGCGAGGTCGGCGCGTTCATCACGGTGCGGCGCTGGGACTGGGCCATGGCGCGCTTGGGGGTGGGGCGGCCCTTGGGGGCCTGCGGGTCACGGGTCTGCGCGGACGAGTCGTCGGTCACCGGGGCCTTGGCTGCCGGGGCCTTGTCGTCCTTGGATCGGCTACGGAACACAAACAAAGGGTACGGGGTACGGGGGTATGGATGACCGTCGTACGGGGAACGATCCCGCAACGCCGAGCGTCTTGATTATGTGGCTAAAGGGGCCTTGCGGGCAGTTTCCCAGGGGCGCACCTACTCCTTGCGCCGGAGAGTCGGGTGGAGCAGTCGTCCTTGGGGATGAGCGCATCCGCTCGCGAACAGTGCGGTAATGGATACAGACCCCGTACCGTGGGTTCTGTTGCAGTAGCTGGAGCTGGAAGTCCGTCAGAAGGGGGCGCGCGAAGCCCATGAGCGGTGTCATGAAGCGTATGGGGATGATCTTCCGCGCGAAGGCGAACAAGGCCCTTGACCGGGCCGAGGACCCGCGCGAAACCCTCGATTATTCGTACCAGAAGCAGCTGGAACTGCTGCAGAAGGTGCGCCGCGGCGTCGCCGACGTGGCGACCTCCCGCAAGCGTCTCGAGCTGCAGCTCAACCAGCTCCAGAAGCAGTCCTCCACCCTGGAGGACCAGGGCCGCAAGGCGCTGGCCCTCGGCCGCGAGGACCTGGCCCGCGAGGCCCTGTCCCGCCGCGCCGCCCTCCAGCAGCAGGTCAGCGATCTGGAGGTCCAGCACCAGACGCTGCAGGGCGAGGAGGAGAAGCTCACTCTCGCGGCCCAGCGCCTGCAGGCCAAGGTGGACGCCTTCCGCACGAAGAAGGAGACCATCAAGGCGACGTACACCGCCGCCGAGGCCCAGACCCGGATCGGCGAGGCCTTCTCCGGCATCTCCGAGGAGATGGGCGACGTCGGCATGGCGATCCAGCGCGCCGAGGACAAGACCGCGACGCTCCAGGCGCGGGCCGGCGCGATCGACGAGCTGCTCGCCTCCGGCGCCCTCGACGACTCCTCCGGGCTCGCCAAGGACGACATCCAGTCCGAGCTGGACCGCCTCTCCGGTGGTACAGATGTAGAGCTGGAGCTGCAGCGCATGAAGGCCGAGCTGGCCGGCGGTTCCAGCACGTCGCAGCAGGCCATCGAGGGCGGCCAGGGCGGCCAGAGCCAGCAGGCGCAGCCGCAGGACACCCCCCGCTTCGACAAGCAGTAAGCAGCTTCGAAAGCAGCAGGCAAGCTTCGACAGGCAGCAGGCAGCAGGCAGCAGGCAGCACGCAGCACGCAGCAGGGCACGCAGTATCCAGAAGCGCTGGGACCGAACCGCTCACGTCCGAGGAGGGCGTCATGATCGTACGGATCATGGGGGAGGGGCAGGTGAGGCTGGCAGACAGCCACTTCGCCGAATTGAACAAGTTGGACGACGAGCTGCTCGAGGAAATGGAGAGCGGGGACGAGGCCGGCTTCCGCCGGACCCTGCACGCACTCCTCGACACGGTGCGACAGCTCGGCGAGCCACTGGCCGACGACGCGCTGGAACCCTCGGAGCTGATCCTCCCCGCGCCCGACGCGACCCTCGACGAGGTCCGCGAGATGCTCTCCGACGACGGCCTGATCCCGGGCTAGCCCCCGGGGCGCCGCCGGGTCACCCGGCTCCGGCGGCAGGCGTGTCAAGCCGGCGCGTCAACCCCGGTCCAGGGAATCCCCTTTCCGTTCCGCCTGCCGGAGCGGCGCCGTACCTTTTAGCACGTGACCAACTTTGAACGGTCCCGCGGCTGGGCCAGAACGCACCCGCTGGCCGTCGACGCGATCCTCGCGGGCGCCGCCCTTTTCTGCATGGTCATCGGCTCCTTCGCCGAGCCGTACGGCGAGCGGGGCTCCACCTGGAACGTGCACGCCCCGGGCGCCCTGAGCCTCACCCTCATGGCACTCGGTGCCGCCACCCTCGTCTTCCGCCGCCGCACCCCGTGGACCGTGCTCGCGGCCACCTCCGGCCTCTCCATCGTGGAGCTCGTGACGAGCGGCCCCCGCGCCCCGGTCGTGATGTGCGCCGTCATCGCCCTCTACACGGTCGCCGCCAGCACCAACCGCCCCACCACCTGGCGCATCGGCCTGGTCACCATGGCGGGCCTGACCGGCGTCGCCATGCTGGCGGGCCCACTGCCCTGGTACGCGCAGGAGAACCTCGGCATCTTCGCCTGGACCGGCATGGCCGCGGCCGCGGGCGACGCCGTCCGCAGCCGCCGCGCCTTCATCGACGCCATCAGGGAGCGGGCCGAGCGCGCGGAACGCACCCGTGAGGAGGAGGCCCGGCGCCGCGTCGCGGAGGAACGGCTGCGCATCGCCCGCGATCTGCACGACGTCGTCGCCCACCACATCGCCCTGGTCAACGTGCAGGCCGGAGTCGCCGCGCACGTCATGGACAAACGGCCCGACCAGGCCAAAGAGGCCCTCGCGCACGTCCGCGACGCCAGCCGCTCCGCGCTCGGCGAACTCCGCGCCACCGTCGGCCTGCTGCGCCAGACCGGGGACCCGGAGGCCCCCACGGAGCCGGCACCCGGCCTCGGCCGCCTCGACGACCTCGTCGACACCTTCCGCAACGCGGGCCTGCCCGTGGACGTGGCCCGCGGCGACGCCGACCTGACGCCCCCGGCCGCCGTCGACCTGGCCGCGTACCGCATCATCCAGGAGGCCCTCACCAACGTGCAGAAGCACGCGGGGGAGCACGCCAAGGCGGAGGTCAGCGTCGTACGCGTGGGCCCGAACCTGGAGATCACCGTCCTCGACGACGGCACCGGCGACGACGCGCAGGCCGCCGACGACCCGGACCGCGGCGGCGGGCACGGCCTCCTCGGCATGCGCGAGCGCGTCAGCGCCCTCGGCGGGCGGTGCAGCGCGGGGCCCCGCTACGGCGGCGGCTTCCGCGTCCATGCGATCCTGCCGGTCGCGACCGCGAAACAGGCCGACCGGGGGCACTCCCCGGTCAAGGGAGGGACGACCGCGTGACGATCCGGGTGCTGCTCGCCGACGACCAGGCGCTGCTGCGCAGTGCGTTCAAGGTCCTCGTCGACTCCGAACCCGACATGGAGGTCGTCGGCGAGGCGTCCGACGGGGCGCAGGCGGTGCGGCTCGCGAAGGCCGAGTCGGCGGACGTCGTCCTGATGGACATCCGCATGCCCGGCACCGACGGTCTCGCCGCCACCCGCATGATCAGCGACGACCCGGCCATGTCCCACGTACGCGTGGTCATGCTGACCACCTTCGAGGTCGACGAGTACGTCGTGCAGTCGCTGCGGGCGGGGGCCTCGGGCTTCCTCGGCAAGGGCGCCGAGCCGGACGAACTGCTCGGGGCGATCCGCATCGCGGCCGCGGGCGAGGCGCTGCTCTCGCCCGCGGCGACGAAGGGGCTCATCGCCAAGTTCCTCGCGCAGGGCGACGGTTCCGACAGCGACGCGCCCGCCCGCAGCGAGCGCCTGGACGCGCTCACCGGCCGCGAGCGCGAGGTCCTGGTGCAGGTCGCGGGCGGCCACTCGAACGACGAGATCGCCGAACGCCTCGAGGTCAGCCCGCTCACCGTGAAGACCCACGTGAACCGGGCGATGGCCAAGCTCGGCGCCCGCGACCGGGCCCAACTCGTCGTCATCGCCTACGAGTCGGGCCTGGTGCGGCCGCGGGGCGACTGAGCGCGGGGCGCGCGGCCGTCGTCAGCGGTCAGGGCTACGGCAGCGCCAGCATCCGCTCCAGGGCCAGCTTCGCGAACTGCTCGGTCTCGCGGTCGACTTCGATGCGGTTGACGAGCTTGCCGTCGGCCAGCGACTCCAGGGCCCAGACCAGGTGCGGCAGGTCGATGCGGTTCATGGTCGAGCAGAAGCAGACCGTCTTGTCGAGGAAGACGATCTCCTTGTCCTCGGCGGCGAACCGGTTCGCAAGGCGGCGGACGAGGTTCAGCTCGGTGCCTATCGCCCACTTCGAGCCGGCCGGGGCCGCCTCCAGGGCCTTGATGATGTGCTCCGTGGAGCCCACGTAGTCGGCCGCGGCCACCACCTCGTGCTTGCACTCCGGGTGCACGAGGACGTTCACGCCGGGAATGCGGGCCCGCACGTCCTCGACCGACTCCAGCGAGAAGCGCCCGTGCACGGAGCAGTGCCCGCGCCACAGGATCATCTTCGCGTTCCGCAGCTGCTCGGCGGTCAGGCCGCCGTTCGGCTTGTGCGGGTTGTAGACGACGCAGTCCTCCAGGGACATGCCCATGTCGCGCACGGCGGTGTTCCGGCCGAGGTGCTGGTCGGGCAGGAACAGCACCTGCTCGCCCTGCTCGAAGGCCCACTCCAGGGCCCGCTTGGCGTTCGACGACGTACAGATCGTGCCGCCGTGCCTGCCCGTGAACGCCTTGATGTCGGCGGAGGAGTTCATGTACGAGACGGGGACGACCCGCTCGGCGATGCCGGCCTCGGTCAGCACGTCCCAGCACTCCGCGACCTGCTCGGCCGTCGCCATGTCGGCCATCGAGCAGCCCGCGGCCAGGTCCGGGAGCACGACCTTCTGCTCGTCACCGGTCAGGATGTCCGCGGACTCGGCCATGAAGTGCACGCCGCAGAAGACGATGTACTCCGCCTCCGGCCGGGCGGCCGCGTCCTTGGCCAGCTTGAAGGAATCACCGGTGACGTCGGCGAACTGGATGACCTCGTCGCGCTGGTAGTGGTGGCCGAGCACGAAGACCTTGTCGCCGAGCCTCTCCTTGGCGGCGCGGGCGCGCTCCACCAGGCCGGGGTCCGACGGCGAGGGCAGGTCGCCGGGGCACTCCACGCCGCGCTCGCTCCTGGGGTCGGCCTCGCGGCCGAGCAGCAGCAGGGCGAGCGGGGTCGGCTGTACGTCGAGCTCGGAGGGGTCCACGGCGGTCTGGGCGGTGGTCACGACACACACCCTTTCTTCTGTGACGAACGCGGCCGAAGCCGCGTTTCGAGTGGGCCGGGTACCGGCACCACGGATCCTTTTCGTCGAATTGACGTTATCTATCATAACCGCTTCACGTCAGTTTGACGATGGCCATAGTGTCGATGTGACGCATCCCCCGTGCGGGCCTGTGTGCGAGCATGGGAATGAACACGCGGCCCCGCCGGTTGCAACCGTCGGCAAGCAGTCTCCGTACAACCCGGGAGAGAAGCAGATGTCCGTATCGGACGAGACCACCACCGTGAGCGACGGCATCCTCCTGTCCGACGCCGCCGCGGCCAAGGTCAAGGCCCTGCTGGACCAGGAAGGCCGGGACGACCTGGCGCTGCGCGTGGCCGTTCAGCCGGGCGGCTGCTCCGGCCTGCGGTACCAGCTCTTCTTCGATGAGCGCTCGCTGGACGGCGACGTGGTGAAGGAGTTCGGCGGTGTGAAGGTCGTCACCGACCGCATGTCCGCTCCGTACCTGGGCGGTGCCTCCATCGACTTCGTCGACACCATCGAGAAGCAGGGCTTCACGATCGACAACCCGAACGCCTCGGGCTCCTGCGCCTGCGGCGACTCCTTCAGCTAGGCGACTCCTTCAGCTGAGCGAAGGCTGTCTACGTACGAAGGCGGCGGCACCCCTCGTGGGCGCCGCCGCCTTCGTTGTGCCCGGGCCCCCTTCGGCCCGGGCGCTCCGCTGCCGGCTGCTGCTTGCGGATTACTTACGGGGTGCGGGAATCCCCTCGCGGGTGCCGTCGTCGCGCGGCACCGCCTTGCCGTCGCCGGTCACGACCTTCCGGTCGCCGAGCGGCTCGTCCAGCGTCACCGACAGCTCGTAGAACTGCGCCATCGCGACGCACATGGTGCCCTTCTTCACGGTCTCGGTGATCTTCACGGCGACCTCCGTGCCGCGCTCGTCCGCCGACACCGCGTACGTACTGCACACGCCGCCGGTGAAGTGGACGGTCAGCGTCCGGCCCTCGGTGCTGTAGCCGTCGGCCTTCACCTCGCTGGTGCGGGTGTCCGGATCGCCGGGCTTGACCGTCGGGCCCTGCGACGGGCCGACGGTCCCGGGCGCGGGCGCCCGCAGATACTTCGGGTCCACCGCGGGGTGCGTCACCGTGTAGGCCTCCGGCGCCCCCTCCGGCTTCACCTGGAACAGCCAGGACGGCACGAGCGCGGTGCGGCCGTCCACGAACTGGGCCGCGAGGCCGAACTCGGCGTCCTCGACGGCGACCGGCTGCGGCTTCGGCGGCGTGGGGGCCGGTTCGCACGGGGCGTCCTTGCCGCCGCCCGGGCCTCCGCCGTCCGCGTGCGGCACCGGAGTCGCGCAGCCGCCGATGCCTCCGCGTCCGTCACCCCTGCCGGACTTGTTCAGCAGATCGAGTGCTTTCTGCGCGCCCACGACGGGGTACGTCGCGCCCTTCTCCGGCTCGGTCAAGTGGCCGCTGCCGCCCACCACTTGGCCGTCGGCGCCGACCTGGACACCGGTCGACCAGCCGTACGTCGGAAGGCCGCCCACCTCGGGGTCGGCGTTCACCACCCGTACGGAACCCATGAGCTGGCGGGCGTCCAGCTTCGCGTCGTCCAGGCCGGCGGCCTTCAGGACGGGGGCGGCGGCCTTCTTCGCCGCGGCTTCGCTCACGGCGTCGCCGGAGTCGTCGGGGGCGCGGGTGCCGGTCCCCGGACAGCGTTTGCCCTTCAGGCAGTTGTCGCTGCCGGGCGCCGCGTGCCGGGTGTACGTCCAGGTGCCGGGTGCCTCCTGGCCGACCCGGAGCGAGGGGCCCGCGCCGTCGTTCGACGGCCCGACCCGCCAGGCGCCGTCCCGTGCGACCGGGGTGCCGGACAGGCCCAGGGCCTTCGCCAGGCGGCTCACCCGGTCCCGGGTGACGTCGCCGCGCACGTGGTGCACGGCCGCCGAGCCGGGCCCGTCGGGCAGCTCGCCCACGGCCTTGTACGTCGCGCCGTTCGGGTCGGGCTCACCCGGCGCGATGCCTTCGGTGTCCCCGTCGGGGCCCTGGTCGGAGCGGCCGTCGCGGTCGCCCGCGTACGCGTCGAGGGTGAGCGGAGGCGGCTCGCCCCCGTCGCGCGCCGAGGTGTCCCGGCCCGTGTCGTCGGACGACGCCGCCAGATACGCCCCGCCGCCGCCCGCGAGCAGCACCGCGGCCGCGACCGAGGCGATCACCAGCGGTGACCGCCGCCGTTGTCCGTCCTGCGTCTGCTCGCTGCTCACCGCATCGCTCCTTAGAACGCCCAGCCGTCCCGGAAACCCCACCCATGAGGTTTCGGCGTACACCGCATCCCCTCTGTAGGGGACAGCGGTGGGACGCGGCGGGGGAGCGCGCGGTTCCCTCGGCACACGCCGGGGTGTACGCGGCCGGTCACCGCGGAGTGGCCGGTCTGCGTCCCCGTACTCGGTCCCGTACTCAGTCCCCGTACTCCGCCATGCCGTCGATGACGCGGGCGGAGGCGGCCGGGACCGTGACCCCGTGGATCAGCGACGGCGGCACGGGCGCGGCCGGGACGGCGGGCACCACCCAGTGCGGGACCATGCGGACGCAGTCGCCGCGCAGTGATTCCAGGGTTTCCAGGGTCTCGGGGGCGGGCTCGGCGGAGTACTGCGGAACGGTGTGTTTCGCGATGACGGCCATAACGGAACCGTATGCACCGCTTGCCCGACGAAGAAAGACCTACTATTGGGTATTTTTGGCCACTTCAACGAGGGGTGTTCGACCGGATAGCGTTAACCGTCAACCGCTACCTCGCTGCAGGAGCTTCCAGCCGTGCGAATCGCAGTCACCGGCTCCATCGCCACCGACCACCTCATGACCTTCCCTGGTCGCTTCGCCGACCAATTGGTCGCAGACCAGCTCCACACGGTCTCCCTCTCCTTTTTGGTCGATGCCCTCGACGTCCGCCGCGGCGGCGTCGCCGCCAATATCTGCTTCGGCATGGGCCAGCTCGGTACCGGCCCGATCCTCGTCGGGGCGGCCGGCGCCGACTTCGACGAATACCGCGCCTGGCTCGACCGGCACGGGGTGGACACCGCCTCGGTCCGCATCTCGGAGACGCTGCACACGGCCCGCTTCGTGTGCACCACGGACGCCGATCACAACCAGATCGGCTCCTTCTACACCGGCGCGATGAGCGAGGCCCGCCTCATCGAGCTCAAGACGGTCGCCGACCGCGTCGGCGGCCTGGACCTCGTCCTGATCGGCGCCGACGACCCGGAGGCGATGCTCCGCCACACGGAGGAGTGCCGCACCCGCAAGATCCCGTTCGCCGCGGACTTCTCCCAGCAGATCGCCCGCATGGGCGGCGACGAGATCCGCAACCTCCTGGAGGGCGCGACGTATCTGTTCTCCAACGAGTACGAGAAGGGGCTCATCGAGTCCAAGACCGGCTGGAGCGATGCCGAGATCCTGGCCAGGGTCGGCCACCGCGTGACCACCCTCGGCGCGAACGGCGTGCGCATCGAGGCCGACGGCCAGGACCCGGTCCAGGTCGGCGTGCCCGAGGAGAAGGCCAAGGTCGAGCCGACGGGCGTGGGCGACGCGTTCCGCGCCGGCTTCCTCTCCGGCCTGTCCTGGGGCGTCTCGCACGAGCGCGCCGCCCAGATCGGCTGCATGCTCGCCACCCTGGTCATCGAGACCACGGGCACGCAGGAGTACGAGCTGCACCGCGCCCAGTTCATGGAGCGCTTCACCAAGCAGTACGGCGACGAGGCCGCGGAAGAGGTCAAGTCCCACCTGCCGTAGCGCGGGTCTCTCGGCCGGGTGCGGGGGCGGACCGCTCCCGCACCCGGCCGCACCACGCGGCACCAGGCGGACCGATGAGCCGCCCCACGCGAGCGGGCAAGCCGCACCACGCGCCCCGGCAAGGGGACCGCCCCGCTACACCAGCCGCCGTACCACGTACGCCACCCCGTGCTCCCGCTCCCGCGCGCCGACGTACTCCTGCTTCTGCGTCCAGCACCACGCCGGGATGTCCACGGCCGCGACCTCGTCGTCCGACAGGACGGTGACCGTGCCGCCGACGCGGACCCGGGGGAGCGCCTTCGCCAGCTCGATCACGGGCAGCGGGCAGCGCTCGCCCAGGGCGTCGACGGTCAGCTCGTCCAGGGTGCCGGTGGCGGCGGAGGCGACCGGCGCGCCGAGCTTCTCGCGCACCCCGGCGACCGCGCCCGGCAGCACCTCCAGGAACCGCTCGACCTCTGCGGCGTCGGCGCCGAACGGCAGCGACACGCGGACATTGCCCTCGCTGGCCACGCCCATCGCCTTGAGCACATGGCTCGGCGTCAGCGTGCTGCTGGTGCAGGAGGAGCCGGACGACACCGAGAACCCCGCCCGGTCCAGCTCGTGCAGCAAAGTCTCTCCATCGACATAGAGACAGGAGAAGGTGACGAGGTGGGGCAGCCGCCGCACCGGATCGCCGACGACCTCCACATCCGGCACCAGGCCGGGCACCCGCGCCCGGATCCGCTCCGTCAGCTCGCGCAGCCGCCCGGCCTCCGCCGCCGCCTCGGCCCGCACCGCCCGCAGCGCCGCGGCGGCCGCCACGACCGCCGGAATGTTCTCGAAGCCGGGCGCGCGCCCCGACTCCCGCTCGTCCACCGGCCCGTGTGGCGCGAACCGCACCCCCTTGCGCACCACGAGCAGCCCGACCCCCGCGGGCCCGCCCCATTTGTGGGAACTCGCGGCGAGCAGCGACCAGTCGCCGTCCACCGGCCCCCACGGCAGCGACTGCGCCGCGTCCACGAGCAGCGGCACCCCGGCCGCCCGGCAGACGTCCGCCACCTCGGCCACCGGCTGCTCGGTGCCCACCTCGTGGTTGGCGGACTGCAGACACGCGAGCGCGGTGTCCTCGCGCAGCGCGGCTCCATACGCTGCCGTCGACACCGCGCCCGCCCGGTCCACGCCGACCTCGGTCACCGTGCCGCCCGCCCGCTCGTGCGTGGCCGCCGCGTGCAGCACCGCCGAGTGCTCGACGGCCGACACCACGAGGTGCCCGCCGACCCGCCGCCGCCCGGCCAGCGCGCCCGCGACCCCGTCGTGCAGCGCCCGCGTCCCCGATGAGGTGAACACCAGCTCGTCCGGCCGGCACCCCACCGCCTCCGCGGCCGCCTCCCGCGCCGCGTCCAGCAGCAGCCGAGCCCGTCGTCCCTCCCGATACAGCCGCGCCGGATCGGCCCACCCTTCATCAAGCGCAGCAACCAGCGCCTGCCGAGCAACGGGATGGAGCGGGGCGGACGAAGCAACATCGAAGTAGGCCACAGGCCCACGCTAAAGCTTCCGGCGAGACGGCCCACCTCAGGGGCGCCAAAGCTTCCGGCGAGGCAACCCACTAAGGGGCGCGGGGAACTGCGCGAGCAACCAAACCAAACCCGCAGCCGCCGACAAAGAGTCCCGACCGAGCTCTCAGGCGACCCAAGCCTCCGTCAGATACCGGCTGGCGGAGGCGCATCCCACCCCGACAGAGTGACCCGCGGCGCGTTAGGCACCCTCCCCGCGCGACCCCAAATAGCGTCCAGTAGGGTTTGGTCCGCATAAACATCCAAACCCCTGCCCGACGCAGGGCGGCGACCGACCACCGAGAAGGCCGCAGCCAACAGCGCGGGCGAGACTCTCGGGAAGGCGCTACGTGAGTCCCAACGGCTCCGACCGCTCGCCGCGGCGCCCGATGCGGCGGAAGCTGCTGCAGGCATTGACTGCGGGCCTGGTCCTGGTAACCGCCACCGGTTGCACATACAAGGACTTTCCCCGCCTTGGTATGCCGACCCCGGTCACGGAGGAGGCCCCGCGGATCCTCTCCCTCTGGCAGGGCTCGTGGGCGGCTGCGCTCGCCACGGGCGTGCTGGTCTGGGGCCTGATCCTGTGGAGCGTCATCTTCCACCGGCGCAGCCGCACCAAGGTGGAGGTCCCTCCGCAGACGCGTTACAACATGCCCATCGAGGCGCTGTACACGGTGGTCCCGCTCATCATCGTCTCGGTGCTCTTCTACTTCACGGCACGTGATGAGTCCAAGCTCCTCGCGCTCGACGACAAGCCCGCCCACACCATCAACGTGGTCGGCTTCCAGTGGAGCTGGGGCTTCAACTACATCGAGAACGTGCCGGGCGCAGGCAAGGACAACGCCAAGACGTCCAAGGACCTGGACGCCATTCCGAAGCGGTTCCGCGAGGACTTCCCGGCCAACGCCAACGGCGTCTACCAGGTCGGTACGCCCGGCGAGCGGAACCCGCAGAACGGCAACCCGGGCCCGACCCTCTGGCTCCCCAAGGGGGAGAAGGTCCGCTTCGTCCTGACTTCGCGTGACGTCATCCACTCCTTCTGGGTGGTTCCGTTCCTGATGAAGCAGGACGTCATCCCGGGCCACACCAACGCCTTCGAGGTCACTCCGAACAAGGAGGGCACCTTCATGGGCAAGTGCGCCGAACTGTGCGGCGTCGACCACTCCCGGATGCTCTTCAACGTCAAGGTCGTCTCTCCCGAGCGCTACAAGCAGCACCTCGAGGACCTCGCGAAGAAGAACCAGACCGGTTACATCCCGGCCGGCATCGAGCAGACGGGCCACGAGAAGAACCGGGAGACGAACAACCTGTGAGCATCCTCAACGAACCCCAGGGTGCCGCGGCAGCGGAAGACTCGTACGAGAACGAGCTGCCGGTCAGGCGCAAGCAGCCGGGCAACGTCGTCATCAAGTGGCTGACCACCACGGACCACAAGACGATCGGCACGCTCTATCTGGTCACGTCGTTCGCGTTCTTCTGCATCGGCGGCGTCATGGCGCTCTTCATGCGCGCCGAGCTCGCCCGTCCGGGTACGCAGATCATGTCGAACGAGCAGTTCAACCAGGCGTTCACGATGCACGGCACGATCATGCTGCTGATGTTCGCGACGCCGCTGTTCGCGGGCTTCGCGAACTGGATCATGCCGCTCCAGATCGGTGCTCCCGACGTCGCCTTCCCGCGTCTGAACATGTTCGCCTACTGGCTGTACCTGTTCGGCTCGCTGATCGCGGTGGGTGGCTTCCTCACGCCGAACGGCGCCGCCGACTTCGGCTGGTTCGCCTACTCGCCGCTGTCGGACGCGGTCCGCTCGCCGGGCATCGGCGCCGACATGTGGATCATGGGTCTGGCGTTCTCCGGCTTCGGCACGATCCTCGGCTCGGTCAACTTCATCACCACCATCATCTGCATGCGCGCGCCCGGCATGACGATGTTCCGCATGCCGATCTTCGTGTGGAACGTGCTGCTGACCGCCGTGCTGGTCCTGCTGGCCTTCCCGGTTCTGGCCGCCGCGCTGTTCGCCCTGGAGGCGGACCGTAAATTCGGTGCCCATATCTTCGACGCCGCCAACGGCGGGGCCCTGCTATGGCAACACCTCTTCTGGTTCTTCGGCCATCCAGAGGTGTACATCATCGCCCTGCCATTCTTCGGAATCATTTCCGAAGTCATCCCGGTCTTCTCCCGCAAGCCGATGTTCGGCTACATGGGCCTGATCGGCGCGACCATTGCCATCGCCGGTCTCTCGGTGACGGTGTGGGCGCACCACATGTACGTCACAGGCGGCGTACTCCTACCGTTCTTCTCCTTCATGACGTTCCTCATCGCCGTGCCAACAGGCGTGAAGTTCTTCAACTGGATCGGAACGATGTGGAAGGGGTCCTTGTCCTTCGAGACCCCGATGCTCTGGGCGATCGGCTTCCTGATCACCTTCACCTTCGGTGGTCTGACGGGTGTCATCCTGGCCTCGCCGCCGATGGACTTCCACGTGTCGGACTCGTACTTCGTGGTCGCGCACTTCCACTACGTGGTCTTCGGCACCGTGGTGTTCGCGATGTTCTCCGGATTCCACTTCTGGTGGCCGAAGTTCACCGGCAAGATGCTCGACGAGCGCCTCGGCAAGATCACCTTCTGGACGCTGTTCGTCGGCTTCCACGGCACGTTCCTGGTGCAGCACTGGCTGGGTGCCGAGGGCATGCCGCGCCGGTACGCGGATTACCTGGACGCCGACGGCTTCACCGCCCTGAACACGATCTCGACGATCTGCTCGTTCCTGCTCGGTCTGTCGATCCTGCCGTTCTTCTACAACATCTGGAAGACCGCCAAGTACGGCAAGAAGATCGAGGTCGACGACCCGTGGGGCTACGGCCGCTCCCTGGAGTGGGCCACGTCCTGCCCGCCGCCGCGGCACAACTTCCTCACGCTGCCGCGCATCCGCAGTGAATCCCCGGCGTTCGACCTGCACCACCCGGAGATCTCCGCGATCGACCAGCTCGAGAACATCGAGCAAGGCGACAACGCCCTCGCTGGCAGCAAGGAGGCCGGCAAGTGAAGATCCAGGGCAAGATGTTCATCTGGCTGAGCGTCTTCGTACTGGCCATGGCGATCGTCTATGGCTGGTGGTCGAAGGAGCCCGCCGGTACCACCGCGCTCTTCCTGGCCTTCGGCCTGTGCATCATGATCGGCTACTACCTGGCCTTCACGGCCCGGCGGGTCGACGCCTCGGCACAGGACAACAAGGAGGCCGACGTCGCGGACGAGGCCGGCGAGGTGGGCTTCTTCAGCCCGCACAGCTGGCAGCCGCTGTCTCTGGCCGTCGGTGGCGCGCTCGCCTTCATGGGCGTCGTCTTCGGCTGGTGGCTGCTGTACTTCTCGGCCCCGATCATCCTGATCGGCCTGTGGGGCTGGGTGTTCGAGTACTACCGCGGCGAGAACCAGACCCAGTAGGTCTCCCCGCACCGCAGGGCCCCGGGGCCCGGACGCTCCTGACGGAGAGTCCGGGCCCCGGGGCCTTTTCGTTGGGCCGTCCGGGGGAACTCGTACGGGTCACTCGGCGCGCCGTACTTGATGAACCTTCATACCGTGTGCTTTATGAGCAATTCACCGCGTATCCGCACGGTACTGAGCTGCACGTCGCTGGTGGTCGCCCTCGGTGCGGGGGCCACGGCCTGCGGCAACGACGGCCATCCGCTCTCGGCCAAGCCGTACGACGCGGCGAGCCAGATCGCGTTCAACGGGCCCGCGGGCAGCCAGAAGGCCGACCCCGACAAACCGCTCGAAGTCACCGCGCAGGGCGAGGACGGGCGCATCACCGACGTGACCGCCACCGACGCCATGGGCCGCTATGTGGCGGGCGAACTCGCCGCCGACGGCTCCCGGTGGCACAGCACCGCCCCGCTGGCCGCAGGGGCCCATTACACGGTGCGGGTCAGCACGGAGGACGACGAGGGCTCACCCGGCCGCAAGGTCCTGACGTTCGCCACGAACCAGGCGGCCAAGAAGAAGCAACTCAAGGTGACCTTCGGCCCCCAGGCGGGCAAGTACGGCGTCGGCCAGCCCGTCACCGCGAAGCTCAGCGCCAAGGTCGAGGGCAAGGAGGCCCGGGCCACCGTGGAGCGGGCGCTGAAGGTGCGCTCCAGGCCCGCCACGGAGGGCACCTGGCACTGGGTGGACAGCAGGACGCTGCACTACCGCCCCAAGGACTACTGGCCCACCAACGCCACCGTCGACGTCCACAGCAACCTGGACGGCATCAAGGTCACCGACAAGCTCTGGGGCGCCGCGGCCAAGCCCCTGCAGTTCACCACCGGCGACAAGGTCGTGGCCGTGACGGACGCCGGCTCGCACTGGATGACGGTCTACCGCAACGACCAGGAGATCAACTCCATCCCCGTGACCACCGGCAAGCCCGGCTACGCCACGCGCAACGGCATCAAGGTGGTCCTCGGCAAGGAGTACGTCGTCCGCATGACCAGCGCCAGCATCGGCGCCTCGGACTTCTACGACAAAATGGTCTATTACGCGACCAGGGTCACCGACAGCGGCGAGTACGTGCACGCGGCCCCCTGGTCGGTGGGCTCCCAGGGCTCCGCGAACACCAGCCACGGCTGCACCGGCATGAGCACCGGCAACGCCGCCTGGTTCTACGAGACCGTCCGCCAGGGCGACATCGTGAAGGTCGTCAACAGTTACGGCGCAGACATGGACCCGTTCGGGAACGGCTTCGGAGACTGGAACGTGAGCTGGGACAAATGGCGCAAGGGCAGCGCCCTGCTCAGGGCCGCCAAGGAGGGCCCAACCCCCGCGGACACGGCCCGCCTGCGCCCTGAATCAGCGTAAACGCGGCGAGCGGGCGCGGGCGGGCGGGCGCGCCCCGCAGGGGCGCGGGGAACTGCGCGACAAGCCACAACCCACCCGCACCCGCCGAACGGCAGAAAGCCCCGAGCCAGTGGGCTCTCAAGCGCTGAGGGCCGGCTTGCTGCGCAGCAAGCCGGCCAGCGCGGAGGCAAACTCCACAGGCTCGACCGGCAAGGTCACCGCGGCCTCCGCACGGCTCCACGTGGCCAGCCAGGCATCCTGCGGCCGCCCGATGAGCAGCAGCACCGGCGGGGCGTGGAAGACCTCGTCCTTGATCTGCCGGCACACGCCCATGCCCCCCGCGGGGACGGCCTCCCCGTCGAGCACGCACGCGTCGATGCCGCCCTTGTCCAGCTCCCGGAGAACCGCCGGGAGCGTCGCGCACTCGATGAAGGTGACTTCCGGGACATCGGAGGCCGGCCTGCGCCCGGTGGCCAGACGGACCTGCTCACGGGTGTTCGCGTTGTCGCTGTAGACAAGGACCGTGGCGGTCGGCTGCATGGTTCCTCCGCTTCGTCGAGGTGATCTCGCGCGGATGCTACTCCTCCCGACACCTCGTCAACACCGGTTCGGACACCGCTCCGATGGGCCATACGGGCAGCACACACGCCGCAGACACTCCGAACGGCACCCCCCGGGGTGAGGGCGGGATAAGCGACCGACATAATGTCGGTCGTGGCGACAGCAACGACAGTAGATACCGGGCACGCGCACCCGCCGGTCAATCGACCGAACCTCACCAGCGTCGGAACCATCATCTGGCTGAGTTCCGAGCTGATGTTCTTCGCGGCCCTCTTCGCGATGTACTTCACCCTGCGATCGGTGACTGGTCCCGATCACTGGAAGGAAATGGCGTCAAGCCTGAACTTCCCGTTCTCGGCGACGAACACCACCATCCTGGTGCTCTCCTCCCTGACCTGCCAGCTCGGCGTCTTCGCCGCCGAGCGCGGGGACGTGAAGAAGCTCCGGATGTGGTTCATCGTCACCTTCATCATGGGTGCGATCTTCATCGGCGGTCAGGTCTTCGAGTACACGGAGCTGGTCAAGCACGAGGGCCTCTCGCTCTCGTCGGACCCGTACGGATCCGTGTTCTACCTGACCACCGGCTTCCACGGACTGCACGTGACAGGCGGACTCATCGCCTTCCTGCTGGTCCTCGGCCGCACCTACGCGGCCCGGAGGTTCACCCACGAGCAGGCGACCGCCGCCATCGTCGTGTCCTACTACTGGCACTTCGTCGATGTCGTCTGGATCGGCCTCTTCGCCACGATCTACATGATCAAGTAATCGGCGCGGGGTCACCGGCTCAGGCGCCGGACCCGACGTACCGACACATTCCAGAAGCACCGACGCAGAAGATCCTGACACCGGGGTAATCCGTGAAAAAGCTCTCCGCACGACGACGCCATCCGCTGGCGGCGGTCGTCGTCCTACTCCTCGCGCTGGCGGCCACCGGGGGGCTGTACGCCGCGTTCGCGCCGGCGGACAAGGCGCAGGCCGACGAAACCGCTCAGTCCCTCGCCATCGACGAGGGCAAGAAGCTCTATGCCGTGGGCTGCTCCAGCTGCCACGGAACCGGCGGTCAGGGCACGTCCGACGGTCCGAGCCTGGTGGGCGTGGGCGCCGCCGCTGTCGACTTCCAGGTCGGCACCGGCCGGATGCCGCTCCAGCAGCAGGGCGCCCAGGCGCCCAAGAAGAAGGTCATCTACAACCAGGCCCAGATCGACCAGCTCGCCGCGTACGTCGCCTCGCTCGGCGCGGGACCCAACATCCCGACGGAGAAGCAGGTCAGCCCCGAGGGCGCCGACATCGCCAAGGGCGGCGAACTCTTCCGTACCAACTGCGCCCAGTGCCACAACTTCACCGGTGAAGGCGGCGCACTGACGCACGGCAAGTTCGCTCCGAGCCTGGAGGGCGTCAGCCCCAAGCATGTCTACGAGGCCATGCAGACCGGCCCGCAGAACATGCCGTCCTTCCCCGACACGACGATGCCGGAGAAGAGCAAGAAGGACATCATCGCGTACCTCGACGCGGTCAACGGTGAGAAGACCGAGAGCCCCGGCGGTCTCAAGCTGGGCGGTCTCGGACCGGTCAGCGAAGGCCTGTTCGCCTGGATCTTCGGCCTCGGCGCGCTGATCGCGGTCGCCGTGTGGGTCGCCGCCCGGACCGCAAAGGCCAAGAAGTCATGAGTAGCCAAGAGAATCCAGAAGAGAACCTGCCCAGCGAGCAGGAATCCGCGCACGGCACGGTAGCCGTGGCCGAGGACGCCGATCCGTTCGCGGACCCGGGGCTGCCGCCCCACGAGAACCGCGTCCAGGACATCGACGAGCAGGCCGCCCGGCGCTCCGAGCGCACGGTCGCGCTCCTGTTCACCATCTCGATGCTGGCCACCATCGGCTTCATCGCCTCGTTCGTGGCCTTCCCGGTCGACAAGAGCGTCTACATCTGGCCCATCGGCCACATCAGCGCGCTCAACTTCTCCCTGGGCATGACCCTCGGTGTGGCGCTCTTCTGCATCGGCGCGGGCGCGGTCCACTGGGCCCGCACCCTGATGTCCGACGTGGAGATCGCCGACGAGCGGCACCCCATCGAGGCCGAGCCCGAGGTCAAGGCCAAGGTGATGGCGGACTTCGCGGCCGGCGCGAAGGAGTCCCAGCTCGGCCGGCGCAAGCTGATCCGCAACACCATGTTCGGCGCGCTCGCCATGGTCCCGCTGTCCGGTGTCGTCCTGCTGCGTGACCTCGGTCCGCTGCCGGAGGACAAGCTGCGGCACACCCTGTGGTCCAAGGGCAAGCTGCTCGTGAACATGAACACGAACGAGCCGCTGCGCCCCTCGGACGTCCCGGTCGGTTCGCTCACCTTCGCCAAGCCCGAGGGCCTGGAGGAGCACGACCACGACTTCCAGACCCAGATCGCCAAGGCGGCCCTGATGATCGTCCGGATCCAGCCGGACAACATCAAGGACAAGCGTGAGCTCGAGTGGTCCCACGACGGCATCGTCGCGTACTCCAAGATCTGCACCCACGTGGGCTGCCCGATCTCCCTGTACGAGCAGCAGACGCACCACGCTCTCTGCCCGTGCCACCAGTCCACCTTCGACCTCTCCGACGGTGCCCGAGTGATCTTCGGCCCGGCCGGTCACGCGTTGCCGCAGCTGCGCATCGCCGTGAACGAGGAGGGCTACCTCGAGGCGCTCGGCGACTTCGAAGAGCCCGTCGGTCCTGCCTTCTGGGAGCGCGGATGAGCACCGAGAACACCACGTCGCCCACGGCGACGACGGCCACCGACAGCCGCAAGAAGGCACCCGCGGGCGAGCGGGTCGCCGACTGGGCCGACGGCCGCCTGGGGATCTACTCCCTGGCCAAGGCCAACATGCGCAAGATCTTCCCGGACCACTGGTCCTTCATGCTGGGTGAGGTCGCGCTCTACAGCTTCATCGTCGTCATCCTCACGGGTGTGTACCTGACGCTGTTCTTCCACCCGTCGATGAACGAGGTGGAGTACCACGGCAGCTACGTCCCGCTGCAGGGACAGCTGATGTCCGAGGCGTTCAACTCGACCATGCACATCTCCTTCGATGTGCGCGGTGGTCTGCTCATCCGGCAGATCCACCACTGGGGCGCGCTGATCTTCCTCGCCGCGATGTTCGTGCACATGATGCGCGTGTTCTTCACGGGTGCGTTCCGCAAGCCGCGTGAGGTCAACTGGCTGTTCGGCTTCCTGCTGTTCGTCCTCGGCATGTTCACCGGCTTCACCGGTTACTCGCTCCCGGACGACCTGCTCTCCGGCACCGGTGTCCGCTTCATGCAGGGCGCCATCCTGTCGGTGCCGATCGTCGGCACGTACCTGTCGATGTTCCTGTTCGGCGGGGAGTTCCCCGGCGGCGACTTCGTGGCGCGGTTCTACTCGGTGCACATCCTGCTGCTGCCGGGCATCATGCTCGGCCTCGTGGTGGCGCACCTGATCCTGGTCTTCTACCACAAGCACACGCAGTTCGCGGGCCCCGGCAAGTCCAACAAGAACGTCGTCGGCATGCCGCTGCTCCCGGTCTACATGGCCAAGGCCGGAGGCTTCTTCTTCCTGGTCTTCGGCATCATCGCGGCCATCTCGGCGATCGCCACGATCAACCCGATCTGGGCGCTCGGCCCCTACCGTCCGGACCAGGTGTCCACCGGCGCCCAGCCCGACTGGTACATGGGCTTCTCCGAGGGTCTGATCCGTGTGATGCCCGGCTGGGAGGTCAACTTCTGGGGCCACACGCTCGTCCTGGGCGTGTTCATCCCGCTGGTGATCTTCCCGCTGGTCCTGGTCGCCATCGCGGTCTACCCGTTCGTCGAGGCCTGGGTCACCGGCGACAAGCGCGAGCACCACATCCTGGACCGCCCGCGCAACGCGCCGACGCGCACGGCCTTCGGCGTCGCGTGGATCACCTGGTACATGGTGCTGCTCGTCGGTGGTGGAAACGACCTCTGGGCCACGCACTTCCACCTGTCGATCAACGCCATCACCTGGTTCGTCCGGATCTTCTTCTTCGCCGGACCGGTCATCGCGTTCATCGTCACCAAGCGGATCTGCCTCGGCCTGCAGCGGCGCGACAAGGACAAGGTGCTGCACGGACGCGAGTCCGGCCTCATCAAGCGGCTGCCGCACGGCGAGTTCATCGAGGTGCACGAGCCGCTCGACAAGGACCAGCTCCACACCCTCACCGCGCACGAGCAGTACGAGCCGGTCGCGATCGGCCCGACGGTCGACGAGAACGGCGTCCAGCGCAAGGTGAAGGGCTCGGAGAAGCTGCGGGCCAAGCTCTCCAAGGGCATGTACGGCGAGGACAGCCAGATCCCCAAGCCGACCGCCGAGGAGTACAAGGAGATCACGAGCGGCCACGGCCACCACTGATCGCCCGAGCGCGGTGACGCGCTGACCCGAAGGTCGCCACGGCAGGAGCCCCGTCCAGGGCATGGACGGGGCTCTTTGCCGTCCCCCGGGCTGGATAGGGTGGTGGCCACCCCCATGTGCCGGGGTGGCCATCGGCTACGTACGTCTCTTACGTACGTCCACGAACCCAGGAGCGGCTATGAGCGCTGTGACCCCCGCAGGAGGCGACACCGCGGCGGCCCGTTCCTGGCCCGACGTGCTGAACGGGCTGCTCGACGGGCGCGACCAGAGCGCGGACGACACGGCCTGGGCCATGGACCGCATCATGCGCGGCGAGGCCACCGACGCCCAGATCGCGGGCTTCGCGGTGGCGCTGCGGGCCAAGGGCGAGACGGTCGAGGAGATCTCCGGTCTCGTCCGCACGATGTACGAGCACGCCCACACCATCGAGGTGCCCGGGCCGAGCGTCGACATCGTCGGCACCGGCGGCGACGGCGCCAAGACCGTGAACATCTCCACCATGGCGGCGATCGTCGTCGCCGGGACCGGCACGAAGGTCGTCAAGCACGGCAACCGCGCGGCGTCCTCCGCCAGCGGCGCCTCCGACGTCCTGGAGAAGCTCGGCGTCAACCTGGAGCTGACCCCGCAGCGAGTGCGGGAGGTCGCCGAGGAGGCCGGGATCACCTTCTGCTTCGCGGTGAAGTTCCACCCCGCGCTGCGGCACGTCGCGCCCGCGCGGCGCGAGCTGGGCATCCGGACCACCTTCAACTTCCTCGGTCCGCTGACCAACCCCGCCAAGGTGCGGGCGCAGGCCACCGGCGTCGCGGACGCGCGGATGGCGCCGATCCTCGCCGGCGTGCTCGCCGAGCGGGGCTCGTCGGCGCTCGTCTTCCGCGGCGACGACGGGCTCGACGAGCTCACGACGACGGCCACGTCGCGGGTGTGGGTGGTACGGGACGGGGCCGTCCGCGAGGAGGCCTTCGACCCGCGGGACGTCGGCATCGACCTCGTCCCCGTCGAGACCCTGCGCGGCGCCGACGCCTCGTACAACGCGGAGGTCGCGCGCCGCCTCCTGGACGGCGAGACGGGTCCCGTGCGGGACGCGGTGCTGCTCAACGCGGCGGCTGCGCTGGTCGCCCTGTCGCCGGGCGAGGGCCCGCTCGCGGACCAGATCCGCGCGGGGATGGCCAAGGCGGCCGAGGCCATCGACTCGGGCGCGGCGAAGACCGCGCTGGCGCGCTGGGTGGCGGCCAGCAACAAGTAGCGTGCGCGGCGGTCGGAAGGAGGCCTGCGGTCTCCTTCCTCCGCCGCGGCGGCGCTCAGCCCCCACCGGCCATTCCCGGCGGTGCCGTGCCGGCGCAGCCCCGACGTCCGGGATTCGGACGGTCAGTTGCGTCTGCGCGATCATTTGGCATACTTCTCGGCAGGTCATGAGCGACAGCGATGAGGCCCCGGCCCGCTGTCCGGCAACCCTCCGTCCGTGGCGGGGTGCCCCGGGTGAAGACCAGGCGGTGGACAGCAAGGTTCATCGCAAGCGCGGACCCCTCGCGTCACCAGGGGTCCTGGTTGTCGAGGGAGCAGTCTCGTGAGCAAGCGAATGCGATAGGGCCGAAGGCCCCCTTCTCCGCACCCCTTTCACTTTTCCTGTGCCGTTGACCGGTCGTACCGACCGACGTCCGGCGCAGTGATCTCGCCTGCCTCGTACGGGAGTTCGTCATGCCTGCCACCACCATTGCCGCCGACCCCTCCGTCTGTGCCCCGCTGCCCGTCCTCGGCCGCGACGTCACCGTGCCCCTCGTCACCGGCGGCGAGGTCACGTACGCCGCGCTCGACTACGCCGCCAGCGCCCCGGCCCTGCAGCGCGTGTGGGACGACGTGGCCGCGTACGCGCCGTACTACGGGAGCGTGCACCGCGGCGCGGGGTACCTGTCGCAGCTCTCGACGGACCTGTTCGAGAACGCGCGGAAGACCGTCGCCGAATTCCTGGGGTGCCGCGAGGGCGACCAGGTGGTGTTCACGCGGTCGACCACCGACTCGCTGAATCTGCTGGCCGCCGCGCTGCCCGCCGACTGCCAGGTCTTCGTGTTCGAGACCGAGCACCACGCCTCGCTGCTGCCCTGGCGCGACGCCCGCGTCACCTACCTCGACGCCCCGCGCACCCACGACGAGGCCGTCCACACCCTGGAGCGCGCCCTCGCCGACCGCGACCCCTACGGGCCCGCCCTGGTGTGCGTCACCGGCGCCTCTAACGTCACCGGCGAGCTGTGGCCGGTGCGCGAGCTGGCCGCCGCCGCGCACGCGCACGGCGCCCGCATCGTGCTCGACGCCGCCCAGCTCGCGCCCCACCACCCCGTGGACGTACGGGAGTTGGACGTCGACTGGGTCGCCTTCTCCGGGCACAAGCTGTACGCGCCCTTCGGCTCCGGAGTGCTCGCGGGCCGGGCCGACTGGCTGCAGGGCGCGGAGCCGTACCTCGCGGGCGGCGGTGCCTCGCGGAAGGTCGCGCGGCGCGCCGACGGGGGAGTGGACGTCGAGTGGCACGACACGGCCGCCCGGCACGAGGCCGGCTCGCCCAACGTCATCGGGGCGTACTCCATCGCCTCCGCCTGCAAGGCCCTGGACGAGGCCGGGTTCGACGCGCTCGTGGAGCGGGAGCGGCAGCTGATCGGCACGGTCCGCGCGGGGCTCGCGGCGGTGCCCCAGGTGCGGGTGCTCTCGCTGTTCGGGGACGACGCGCCGCGCGTGGGCGTCATCTCGTTCGTCGTGGACGGCTGGAACAGCTCGCACTTCGCGGCCGCGCTGTCCGCCGAGTACGGCATCGGGGTGCGCGACGGCCTGTTCTGCGCGCACCCGCTCGTGCGCACCCTGCTCGGCGGCGAGTCCGATGAGCCCGGCGAGTGCGGCGCCCCGGAGGCCGCGCCCGGCGAGCGCTCGCTGAACGCGATCCGGGTGAGCTTCGGCGCGGGCACCCCGGACGAGCACGTGGAGCGCTTCGTGCGCGCCGTCAGGGAGCTGGTGACGGACGGGGCGCGGTGGAACTACCGCACGGAGGACGGGCGTTGCGTGCCGGACACCGGGGTGGCGGACGCCGGGGCCGCCACCGAGGTCACGGCCGCCTGACGCAGCCGGGAGCCCAGGACGATCATGCGCAGGGCGCGTTCCGTCGCGTCCGTGAGGAACTCGCCGCCCCGGTTCAGTGCCTCCGTGAGCGACACCGGGGCGGGCAGGATCGCGCTGTAGGCGTCCACGCCCAGGTCCCGCACAGCCTGCGCCCCGTCCCCGATGGTGCCCGCGAGCACCAGGACCGGGCGGCCGAACCGCTTCGCCCGGCGGGCCACCTCGGCCGGCACCTTGCCGTGCGGCGTCTGGTGGTCCAGGGCGCCCTCGGCGGTGACGACCAGGTCGGCGCGGGCGAGCCTGGCGTCCAGGTCCAGGTGGTCGAGGAGCACGTCGAAGCGGGGCAGGAGCCGGGCGCCGAGCGCGGCGAGACCCGCGCCGAGGCCTCCGGAGGCGCCGGTTCCGACGCCGCCGTAGAGGTCGGCGGTGACGTTCAGATCGCGGGTCAGGACGTACGCCCAGTGCTCCAGGCCGGCCGCGAGCTGCTCGACCTGGGCCGGCGTCGCGCCCTTCTGCGGGCCGAAGACGCGGGCCACACCGCGCTCGCCGCACAGCACGTTGTGCGGGTTGCAGGCGACGAGCAGCTCGGTCTCGGCGAGACGCGGGTCGAGACGGGTGGTGTCGATGTGATGCAGCCGCATCAACTCCCGCCCGCCGTACGGAAGTTCCCAGCCGTCCGCGTCCAGGAGCCGGGCGCCGAGGGCCTGCAGCGCGCCCGCGCCCCCGTCCGAGGTGCCTGAGTCGCCGCAGCCCACCAGGATGCGGCGCGCGCCCGTGTCGAGGGCGGCGCGGATCAGCTCGCCCACGCCGTACGTCGTGGTGGCCCCCGGGTCGCGCAGGTCCCGCGGGACCAGGCTGAGGCCCGCCGCCGCGGCCATCTCCACGACGGCGGTGCCGGAGCCCAGCAGCGCGAAGTGGGTGCCGATGCGCTCGCCGACCGGGCCCGTCGCGGGCAGCGCCACCAGGCGGCCGCCGGTCGCCGCGGCCAGCGCCTGCGCGGTGCCCTCGCCGCCGTCGACCAGCGGGATCAGGTCGACCTCGGCGTCCGGCACGACGCGCCGCACGCCGTCGGCGATGGCCTCGGCGGCGGACTGGGCGGACAGGGACTCCTTGAAGCCGCTGGGCGCGACGGCGAAACGGGTCAGAGGCATGGACGTACTCCTTGAGTGGCACGGACGAGCAGGAAGGTGAAGGGCGCGCACAGGAAGGCAAAGAGGCTCAGCGGACGACCGGCACGCCCAGCAGCGGCCACACCGCGAGCGCGAACAGCAGGACCAGGGCGGCCGTCAGGGGAGCCAGGACGGCGGACAGGCGCAGCAGGTCGCGCGGTGTGTAGGTGGGCGTCCCCGGTATCTCGGCGAAGAGCGTGACCGGCTTCGCGGACGCAGGCAGCGTGTGGCAGAATCCGGCGGCCGCCGTGGACGCGAGCGCCGCCGCGACCGGGTTCACGCCGGCGCCCACCGCGGCCGCGACCACCAGCGGCACCAGGACCGACGAACGAGCCGAGCGGGACTGCAGGACCAGGTGCGCCGCCGTGCTGACCGCGATGACGACGGCCAGGAACAGCCAGGGCGACAAGTCGACGGGCAGCCCCGACACCAGCCACTTCGCCGCCCCCGAGTCGGCGAGCGCCACGCCCATCGCCATCGTCGCCGCCATGAAGAGCAGCAGCGACCACGGCACGGTCTTCAGCGCGTCCTTCAGGCGTACGGTGCCGAGCGCGGGGGAGGAGGCGACGACGGCGCCGATCAACGCGACCACGGCGGGCGGCACTTGGTGCAGGGGCTCGCTGCACCACAGCGCGACGACGGTGGCCAGGAGCAGGGCGCAGCGGGTTTCGGCGGGCTCCCAGGGGCCGGTGACGGGGTGGTCGCTGTGCTTCTGTATGTCCTCGGCGGTGATGTGGACGGGGCCCCGCCGGTCGGCCCGGCGGGTCGTCGTCCAGAGCACGGCCTCCGCCGCCAGGTGGGACGACGCGATCGCCAGCGGCAGGCCGAGCAGCAGCCACTGCGTGAAGCCGATCCGCTCCCCGGTGCTCTCCCACAGGACGGACACCGTGATCAGATGCGCGCCCGCGCCGATCAGGGTCGCGACCGCGGACAGCAGGATCACGGTCGGGAAGAGCAGCGCCAGCATCACCACAAGCCGCTTCCGGTCGGCCAGGACCTTGGCGAGCGCGAGGAAGACGGGCAGCGCGAGCGCGGCCCGGCCGGAGGTGGCCGGTACCGCGAAGGCCGTGACGACGAGGGCGGCGGTCGTCAGGTGCGTCAACTGCCGCACGCTGCGCGCCCCGCTGACCAGGAACGCCGCCGCCCGCCCCGCGAGCCCGCTGCGTGCCACGGCGGCCGCGAGCACGAACGCGCAGATCAGCAGCCACACCGTCTCGTCGCCGAGGGTGCCGAAGAGGGTGTCGCTGCTGATCACGCCGGTCGCGGTGAGGGCGAGGCCCGCGCCGAGGGCGATGTACGTGTCGTCGATCGGCGTGCCGATCCAGGCGCAGGTGGCCAGCGCGAAGACGGCGAGCGTGAGGCGGGCGTCACCGCTCAGGCCGGGGAAGTTGCCCGGCACGACGAGGAGCGCGCACAGGCTCAGGGCCAGGCAGAGCAGGATCGTTTGCCGCAGGGTCAGGGTCACGGCATTCAGCGTTCAGGTGCGCCGTGAGCCCTCAATGAGCCGAAGATGAAGGGAACTTCACCGGGGCACGAGGCCCCCGCCCCCGTGGCGGCCCCGTCTCACGCGGGCAGCCGGTACCCCATCCCCCGCACCGTCTCCACCCGCTCCGCCCCCAGTTTCTTGCGCAGCGCCCGCACGTACACGTCCACGATGTTCGAGCCCGGGTCGAAGTCGTAGCCCCACACGTGGGACAGGATCTGCTCGCGGGAGAGGACCTGCCCGGGGTGGCGCAGGAACAGCTCCAGGAGCACGAACTCGCGCGCCGTCAGGTCCACCGTCCGCTCGCCCGAGCGGGCCCTGCGCGTGCGCAGGTCGAGCGTCACCTCGCCGCCGCGCAGCACCGTCACCTCCGGCGCCCGGGCCGCCGTGCGCAGCCGCAGCCGGACCCGCGCGAGCAGCTCCTCGAAGCGGAACGGCTTGGTCATCCAGTCGTCCGCGCCGCCCTCCAGACCGGCGACGGTGTCCCCCACGGAGTCGCGGGCGGTCAGCACGATCACCGGCGCCGACACCCGCGCCTCGCGCAGCTCCCGGAGCACGGTGAAGCCGTCCCGGCCCGGCAGCCCGATGTCCAGCAGGATCAGGTCGAAGCCGCCGGTGAGGGCGTAGTCGTACGCCGCGTCGCCGTCGCCCACGATCGCCGTGGTGAAGCCGTTGGCGCGCAGTCCCTTGTCGACGAAGGAGGCGATGCGCTCCTCGTCCTCCACTATCAAGATGCGGTTCACGTCCGGTGGTCCTCCAGTACGAGTACGAAAGTGGCGCCGCCGCCCTCGGTGGCGCGCAGCCGGACCTCGCCGTGGTGGCCGTGGGCTATCGCGCGCACGATCGACAGGCCGAGCCCCGCGCCGCTGGTGCGCGCCCCGCGCCGGGACGTGCCGCGCCGGAAGCGTTCGAAGATGACCTCGGCGTCCTGCGCCTGGACGCCGGGGCCGCTGTCGGCGACGTACAGCTCGACCCGCCCGTCCGTGACCCGCGAACCGACGCGGACGCGCTGGCCGGGCACGGTGTGCTGGACGGCGTTCTGGGCGAGCTGGACCATCGCCTGGGTGATGCGCTGGGGGTCGAGCCGGGCCTCGCTGTCGGCGACCTCGGCCAGTTCCCAGCGGCGCTCGCCGAGGGTGCGGGCCTTCACGAAGACGTCGGCGGTCAGCTCGGCGAGCTGCACCGGCTCCGGCCTGATGAAGTCCGGGCGCTCGGCCTTGGCGAGGAGCAGCAGGTCCTCGACGATGCGGCTCATCCGGTCCAGTTCGTCGGTGACGAGCCGGACGGTCTCCTCGCGCTCCGCCGGATCGTCGCCCATCAGCTCCAGGTGGCCGCGGACGATGGTGATGGGGGTGCGCAGCTCGTGCCCGGCGTCGTCGACGAACTCGCGCTGCGCGGCGAAGGCCCGCTCCAGGCGGTCCAGCATGCCGTTGAAGGTGTCCGCGAGCGCGGCGATGTCGTCGTTGCCGTGCACGGGGATGCGCCGGGTCAGGTCCTGCTCGGTGAGCTGGGCGGCGGCGGTGCGCACCACCCGTACGGGTTTGAGGATGCGGCCGGCCACGGCCCACGCGATGCCCGTCGTCAGGACGAGCGCGACGCCCGAGATGGCGAGCAGGATACGGAACACGTCGTCCGCCTTGGCCTGTTCGGCGGCCGGGTGGAAGGCGACGACGAACGCCGCCTCCGGCTCGTCGCCGTGCCGGGCCACCTCGACCTTGGCCCAGCGCAGCTCGCCGGACGGGCGGTCCAGGGTGCCGGTGGAGCCGTCCGCCGCGAAGATCGCGCGGCGCGCCCCGGGGTCGCGGTGCAGCGGGTGGCGCACCGAGAGCTCGCGGGGCTGGGTGTACTGGGCGGGGCCCGCGCCCTCGCGGCGTACGAGACCGATCAGCTCCTCGCCCGGGTCCGCGTACTGGCGCTCCAGGAAGACCTTGAGCAGTCTGCGCGGATCGGAGAAGCGCTTGCCGGTGTCCGGGTCGAGGCCCCGGTCCACGAAGTTGGTGAACTCGCCGGTCTCCTGCGTGAGCAGCCGGTCGACGCGGTGGTCGACGTCGCGCAGCAGGATCGAGCGGGTGGTAGCGGCGACCGCCGCGAGGGCCACGGCCATCACCAGGAGCAGCCACAGCAGGATGCGGACGCGCGCGGAGACGCGGCGGCGCGCGGCACCGGGCGGCTCAGCCGTCGTCGCCCGGTCCGTCGTCGGCGCCGTCGTCACTTGATCCGTCGTCATCGTCACGCGAGTCACCCGAGTCGCCCTGGTCGTCGCCGTTGCCGGGACGGCCCGTGCCGTCCGTGGAGTTCTCGCCGACCGGCGGCGGGGAGACCACCTGATCGCTGGGGGTGGGCCGCGGCTTGCCCGGCGCGGTCGACGGCGACCCGCTGTCCAGCTCGACCTTGGGCGGCACCTTGGGGGACGAGGGGCTGTCGGTGAGGGCGTAGCTCGTCACGGCGATGCCCAGCGGAATCGCCACGACGGCCGCCAGGGCCGCGATGCGATGGGAGAAGACCATGGCAGCGATGGTGGGCGGCGTACCGATTCATCAGGATGAGCCGCGGATGAAGAATCCTTCATCAAGGGCGATCCTTCATCAAGGGCGGCGGATCCGGACCCGGGATGACGGGATCTACGAGTCGAGGCCGATCGCGAACGCCGCTTCCAGGTCGTGCTGCGAGTACGTACGGAACGCCACGTGCGTGTCCGTCGCCTCCACGCCGGGGATCTTGCTGATCCTGCCCGGGATGACGTCCGCCAGGTCGTCGTGGCGGGCCACCCGCACCATGGCGATCAGGTCGTACGTACCGGTGACGGAGAAGACCTCGCTGACGCAGTCGAGGGCGGCGATCGACTCGGCGATCTCGGGGATCCGGTCCACGCTGGTCTTGATGAGCACGATCGCGGTGATCACGGCTGACTGTCTCCCTCGGTGGCCGTTCCAGAGGCTTTCACTCTAGCCCGCCCGTCTCCCACCACCACCCTTCCAAGGCCGCGCTACGCGCCTTCCCATCTGCGTGTGCCGGCACCCCCATGCGTAAACGAACCCCAGGGAGAACCCCACCAGGTGCGCCAGATACGCCACCCCCGCCCCCTGCCCCTCCTGCCCCGCCGCCGCCCACTGCAGCGCCACCCAGAACGGCAGCACCACCCATGCCGGAAACCGCAGCGGCAGGAAGAACAGGAACGGGAAGAGGCTGGTGACCCGCGCCTTCGGGAAGAGATAGAGAAAGGCGCCGAGCACGGCCGAGATCGCCCCCGAGGCGCCCACGAGGGTCTGGCGGGAGTCCGCGTGCGCGATCGCGTAGGCGAGCAGGGCGAGACATCCGCAGCCGAGGTAGAAGAGCCCGTACTGGAGGTGGCCCATGCGTTCCTCGACCATCATCCCGAACACGTACAAAAAGAGCATGTTGCCGAGCAGATGCAGCCAGCTCCCGTGCACGAACAGCGCGGTCACGGGAGTGAGCGCGGCCCGCGGCTTGCCGCTGAGGAGTTCGACGGGTACGACGCCCCAGCGCTCGAAGTAGGCCTGCTGGGCGGCGATGAGCCCGTCGCCGCTGCCGTACGCCGGGTTCAGCCCGGAGCCCGGAGAGATCAGGAAGATCACGCAGCACGCGGCGATCAGCGCGTACGTCACCGGAGCCGCCTGTTGTCCGGCCTTCCGGCCCGCGTCCCGCACCCACGCAGCGATCATGGACAGAGCATGACGTAACGAGGGCAAACAGACCGGACCGCCTCGCCCACTCGTGTGCGTACGGAGCCCCTTACCCAGGCCTTAGGGTTACGGGCAATACGCACCACGGTTCCCCAAGGAAAGCGAACGTCACGATGACGGTTCCCCTGCCGACCGACACCACCCGATGGCGCTGCACCCTCTGTGGCAACCTCACGCGCTTCGACGTGACCCGATCGTCGAAGGTCGTCGAGTACGTGCACCTCGACCTGGCCGGAGCGCCCAAGGTCGAGGAACGCGAGGTGGTCAGTGAGACCATCGAGTCGGTCCGCTGCCGCTGGTGCAACGCGGTGGACCAGGTGGAACTCGTGGACAGGCCCGGGGCCGGCTCCTGAAGGGAGCGGGCCCCGCACAGCTAGTGGGGTGACCGATGGTGGAGAGCGCGGGCGGAACGCCGGAGGACGGCGCCGCTGAGGTGCTCGACCGTCCGCTGCCCGACGGCGTGCGGCGAGCGGTCGTGCAGATCGTGTCGGACGGCTTCGGGGGCCTCACGGTCGCCGAACTGCCGCCGCAGTTGCGCCAGTACGCGCGCTTCACCCCGAGCAGGCGGGTGAAGTTCGCCGCCAACGCCATGGCCGCCGCCCTGGAGAGCGACCCCCTGTTCCGCCAGCGCATCGGCGAGCGCCTCCGCGAGGCCCAGCCCGAGCTGACCGGTGCCCTCGACGCGGGCACCCCGCCGCCCGCCGCGGACCCGCTGGACGTGGCGGCCGCCGCCTATGTGCTGCGCCCGCCCGGCTGGGTGAAGCTGGTCACCGCGGCCGGCGAGGAGGCCCAGCGCGCCGACGCCGAGCGGGCCGACGAGGAGGCCCGGGCCGAACTGGAGCGGCTGCGCGCCGAGCTGACCGCCGCCCGCGCCCACACCAAGGCCGAGACCGAGCGGCTGCGCGCCGATCTTGACGCGGCGAAGAAGGAGGCCGAGTCGGCGCACCGCAAGCTGCGCGGCGCGCTGAGCGACGTCAAGCGCGGCGAGGCCGCGCTGCGCAAGGCCACCGCCGAGATGGACAGCGCGCGCGCCGAGAGCCAGGCCCAGCTCACCGCCGCCGAGAGCGAGGCACGCCGCCTCAAGGCACGCCTCGGTGAGACCGAGGCGGCCCTGGAGGCCACCCGCAGGGCCGCCCGCGAGGGCCGCAGCGTCGAGGACATGCGGGTGCGGCTGCTGCTCGACACGGTGCTCGACGCCGCCCAGGGGCTGCGCCGCGAACTCGCCCTGCCGCCGGTGTCGGTGCGGCCCGCCGAGACCGTCGACGCGGTCGAGCCGGGACGGATGACGCCGAAGGACATCGCCGCCCGCGCGCTGTCCGAAAACGATCCGGCCATTCTCGACCAACTGCTCGCCCTGCCGCAGGCTCATCTGGTCGTGGACGGCTACAACGTGACCAAGACCGGCTATCCCACGATGCCGCTGGAGAAGCAGCGGCTGCGGCTCCTCGGCTCGCTATCGCAGCTCGCGTTGCAGACCGGGGCCGAGGTGACCTGCGTCTTCGACGGTGCCGAGCTGGCGGCGCCGGTGCTGCTCGCGCCGCCGCGCGGGGTCCGGGTGCTGTTCTCCAAGCCCGGCGTGACGGCGGACGAGCTGATCCGTCAGCTCGTGCGCGCCGAGCCGCCGGGCCGCCCCGTCATCGTCGTGTCGACCGACCGCGAGGTGGCCGACGGGATCGCCAAGGCGGGCGCGCGCCCGGTGGCGTCCGCGGTGCTCCTGAAGCGGCTTTCGCGCGGCTAGTCGGCTTTCGCGCGGCTGGGCGGGCTTTCGCGCGGCTGGTCGGCGTACGCAACTCCCGTTCCCTATGACCGAATTGGTCCGTTGTTGCGCGCGACGGAGCGTCAAGAAGTCGTTACCGGCCGTCGATTCTCCGTAAAGAAAACGCTCGTTGACCGACTTTTTCATGGTCAGGATTTGATCTGATCACATGAGGGTCACTAGGGTCGCGCCCAGACCTCCGCTCTGTTGATCACTCATCGAAGGAGCCGCCTTCGTGGCGTCCCACCGTCGACCCAAGCAGCCGGGCCGCGCCCGTGTGACCGTGCTCACCGCGACCGCCGCCGCTGCCGTCGCCCTCACGTCGCAGGCCGCGAACGCCGCTCCGAGCGAGAAGCCGAGCAAGGACGAGGTCAAGTCCAAGGTCGACAAGCTCTACGAAGAGGCCGAGAAGGCGACCGAGAAGTACAACGGCGCCAAGGAGAAGCAGCAGAAGCTGGAGAAGCAGGTCGACACCCTGCAGGACAAGGTCGCCCGCGGCCAGGACGACCTCAACGACCTGCGCAGCGGCGTCGGTTCGCTCGCCAGCGCGCAGTACCGCTCCGGCGGCATCGACCCCTCGCTGCAGCTCTTCCTCTCCTCCGACCCGGACAACTACCTCGACAAGGCCTCCGCGCTCGACCAGTTGAGCACCAAGCAGGCCGAGGCCCTGAAGAAGATCCAGGCCAAGCAGCGCACGCTCGCGCAGCAGCGCAAGGAGGCCGCGGACAAGCTCGAGGACCTCGCCACCACGCGCACGGAACTCGGCAAGAAGAAGCGCGAGGTGCAGGGCAAGCTCGGCGAGGCGCAGCGCCTGCTGAACTCCCTGTCCGCACAGGAGCGGGCGGCCCTGAAGGCCAAGGAGGACCGCGCGTCGCGCGACTCCGCGCGCAAGGCCCTCGACAAGCCCGACACCGACACCTCGACGGGCCAGGCCCCCAAGGGCTCCGGCCGGGCCTCGTCCGCGTACGCCGCCGCGCAGAGCAAGATAGGTTCGCCGTACGTCTACGGCGCCACCGGACCGAGCTCCTTCGACTGCTCCGGCCTCACCTCCTGGGCCTACGCCCAGGCCGGCATGACCATCCCGCGCACCTCGCAGGCCCAGGCCAACGCCGGTACGCGGATCGCCTCGCAGAGCGACCTCAAGGTCGGCGACCTCGTCATCTTCTACGGCGACCTGCACCACGTCGGCTTCTACGCGGGCAACGGCCAGGTCCTGCACGCGCCGCGCAGCGGCACCGTGGTCCGCTACGAGTCGATCAACAACATGCCGTTCCAGTTCGGCGTCCGCATCTGACCTGCCGCCGATCCCGGCCCCGTTTCCGTCCGGCCGTGCGGCGGACCACCCCGAGTGGCCGCCGCCGCACCGTCCGATCGGGCGAATTCCGGTAACTTCCGCTGACCCCGCGCCCCGTCGATGACCTGCGTCAGAGGCGGGGCGTCACTGTGCGCACGCGGCAAGGGTCTTTGGCCGCGACGTGATCACGCCGCTACTGTCGCGCGCGTTCCCCGACACTCCGGGGCGCAGCCCCCGCCCCGCGCGGGGGACCGGCAGTCCTCCGCCTCGGGCGGGGGTGAAGTTTCAGCGGAAGGGAGAGCGGCTACCCGTGGGGTCCCATCGCCGTCCCGCAGCACCCACCGGTCCCGACCGGTGCGTACGCACCGCCACCATCACCGTCCTGTCCGCCGCGGCCACCGCGGCGGCGGCGCTGGCCGCGACACCCGCGGGCGCCGCCCCGCAGGACCCGCGGTCCGACGTCAAGGCCAAGGTGGACCGCCTGTACGAGCAGGCCGAGCAGGCAACGGAGGCGTACAACAAGGCGGATGAGCGCGCGGACACCCTGCGCGGACAGGTCGACCGGGCCAAGGACAGAGTCGCCCGCGGCCAGGAGCGCATCAACACGATGCGCGGCGCCCTCGGCTCGCTCGCCGGCGCCCAGTACCGCGCGGGCGGCATCGACCCCGCGCTCGCCCTGATGCTGTCCTCCGACCCGGACGGCTACCTCGACAAGGCCTCGGCCCTGAACCGGCTCAGCGCCCGGCAGAGCGGCGAACTCACCAAGCTCCAGGGGGCCCAGCGCGCCCTCGCCCAGGAACGCGCGGAGGCCACCCGCAAACTCGCCGAGCTGGAGAAGAGCCGCAAGACCGTCGCCCGGCACAAGCGCACCGTCGAGAGCAAGCTCGCCAAGGCCCGGCAGCTGCTCAACTCGCTGCCGCCGGAGGAGCGCGACGCGCACGACAGGTCCTCGCGCTCCGACCGGGGCGGGCTGCCCGACCTCGCCGGCGCGGGCGTCCCGGCGTCCGGCCGCGCGGCGGCCGCGATCGCCGCGGCCCGCTCGGCGGTCGGCAAGCCGTACGTGTGGGGCGCCAACGGGCCCGCCGGGTTCGACTGTTCGGGCCTGACCCAGTGGTCGTACTCGCGGGCGGGCGTCGGCCTGCCGCGCACCTCCCAGGCGCAGGCGGGCGCGGGCCGGCGGGTGCCGCTCTCCCAGGCCCAGCCCGGCGACCTCATCGCCTACCGCGACGACGCCAGTCACATCGGGATGTACGTCGGCAACGGCCAGGTGGTGCACGCGCCCTACCCCGGCGCCGCCGTGCGCTACGACCCGGTGGGGATGATGCCGGTCTCGTCGGTGACGCGGGTCTGACAGAGGCGGACGCGAATCCGATCGACGCGGGTCCGACCGTGCCCTGAGCGGGGCCGCCCGGCGTCCGGATCCCGCGGTCTTCGGCCGCAGGTTCGAAGAGGGCGGCCGCGCGCCCCCGTACGATCGGGAACGTGGCTGGTCGAGGGCAGGGGCACGGGCGGGGCAGGCGGACGGCGGCGGGCGTGGCGGCGTGCCTCGCCCTGCTCGCGCCCCCCGCGCTGGCCGGCTGCGCCGCCGGGGACGGGGCGGACGCCGCACCCGGCGACGTACGACGGCTCCTGGAGCGGCGCGCGGAGGCCGTCCTGGAGCGCGACGCGCGGGCGTACCGGGCGACCGGCGGCCCCCGCGCCGGTTACGACAACCTGCGCGACGTCCCCCTGAAGTCCTGGACGTACCGCCTCAAGCACTTCGAACGCGACGGCGCGCGGGCCACCGCCACCGCCGACCTCGGCTACCGCGTCGCGGGCTACGACCGCGCCCCCCTCACCGCCGAGCGGACGCTGTCGCTGGAGCGGCGCGACGGCCGCTGGTACGTCACCGCGGAGCGCCCCGCGAAGAAGGCCGCCGAACAACTCTGGGACCAGGGCCGCGTCGACGCCGTGCGCGGCACCCACAGCCTCGTGCTCGGCGTCGGCCGCGAGCGGGCGGAACTGCGGCGGTACGCCGAACTCGCCGACCGCGCGGTGCCCGCCGTGCGGGACGCCTGGCGCGGCGGCCCGTGGCCGGGCAAGGTCGTCGTTCTGGTGCCGAGGTCCCTGGACGGCATGGCGGACCTGCTCGGCGCGCCCGCGTCCGGCTACCAGGGCATCGCCGCGGTGACCACGGGCGAGGCGGGCGGCTCCGGCAAGGCGCCCGCGGACCGGATCGTCGTCAACCCCGAGGCGTACGGCGTCCTCGGCGAGCTGGGCAAGCAGGTCGTCCTCACCCACGAGACGACCCACGTCGCCACCCGCTCCGTCACGTCCGAGGCGACCCCGCTGTGGCTCTCCGAGGGCTTCGCCGACTGGGTCGGCTACCGCGGCACGGACCGCGCCCCGCGGCAGGCCGCCCCGGAACTGCGCCGCGCGGTCCTGGACGGCCGCCTGCCCGCGGCGCTGCCCGAGGACGACGCCTTCGGCTTCAGCGGCGACGCCGGGGGCCTCGCGCGGGCGTACGAGGGCGCGTGGCTGGCCTGCCGGATGATCGCGGAGGAGTGGGGCGAGGAGAAGCTGACGCGGTTCTACACGGCGGTCGGCGCGCACGACCGGCGCGCGGGGGCGGTCGAGGGCGCGCTGCGGGACGTACTCGGCACGACGGAGGAGGAGTTCACGGCGAGGTGGCGGCAGTACGTGAGAGACGAGCTAAGTCAAAGCCCGTCCGGCGGTTGAGGACGAGCCGCGGAGCGGCGATCGGCGGGGGTCCGGGGGCGCGGCCCCCGGACGCTCACCAGGAGCTTTGGTGACAGTCTGCCGCCACAGCACGCGGCAAGCGACCACCGTCGCCGCGACCAGCAGCCCATTGCGTACGACAAGCAGGGCGACCCCCAGCGCGTCACTCGCGACCACGTGGGAGAACCACACGGGAAACTCCAGGAACGTCACGAACGTGGCCGCGAGGACGAGCCCGGCCGGCCACACCATCAGGCTGCCGCGACAGGCAACGCACACCGCGGCCACCCCGACCAGCCACAGCATGTACTGCGGACTGATCACCCGGCTCGTCGTGGTGAACAACAGCACCGCCGCGAACGCCGCGTCCGCGGGCGTCGTGGCCGACCAGACGCGGGCCCGGACCCGCCACAGCAGCAGCCACCCGAAGGCGGCCACCGACAGGGCCTGCGCCGCCGCGCTGACCAACGGCACGTACGGGCCGAGGAACTCCACCGAGCCGTAGTTGAGCTGCACCGTGCCCGGCCAGCCGAGGTGCCGTGCCACGTGGAAGACGAGCGCGCCGAGCGACTCGATCTCCGTGCCCCGGTCCCGCTGGAAGGTGAGGAACGCCAGCGCCCCCGGCATCGCCACCACGAACAGCAGCGTGACGGCCCCCGCCGTCACCGCCGCGGCGCCCCACGCCCGCCGGGTCGCCCGCGCCCGCGGAATGCCGACGAGCAGCAGCACCGGCCACACCTTCACCACCGCGCCGAACCCCGCCAGCACCCCCGTCGTGCGGGCGCGGTGCGCCCCGGCGAGCAGGGCGGCGACGGCGACAGCCGTCACCATCAGGTCGTAGCGCGCGTACGCGGTCGGCCCGAGCAGGGCCACCCCGGCCGTCCACACCCAGGCCCCCCGCAGCGTCCTGCCGGGCCGCCTGCCCGCGTACACGAGCAGCCCCGTCACCACCGCGTCCGCCAGGAACGACAGCAGGAAGAAGGCGGCGGGATAGCCGAGGAACGGCAGCGCGGCCGGGCCGAGGACGGCGAGCGCGGCGGCGGGCGGGTACTGCCAGGTGACGTCGTCGAGCGGGAACGTGCCGGTGCGCAGGACCTCGTACCAGCCCTGGTAGATGAAGGAGACGTCGCTGGTGACGTCCGGCCCCGGGGGGACGACGACGTGGAAGACGCAGAGCAGGAGCAGGGCCCGGGTGGGCGCCCAGAGGGCGAGGATCCGCAGCTCGGTAGTGGTCGCCGTCGGCTTCGTCCCCGTGCCCGTCATATGCGCCTCGCCGCTTTTTGCCTATATGAGTAGGGTCCGGGAAATCATGATGCCGGGAGGGGCGGCGTGAGGGGACGAGGCGGGGCCGGTACTGTCTGCGGCGATGCACAAGACCCTGATCGTCACGAACGACTTTCCGCCCAGGCCCGGTGGCATCCAGGCGTTCCTGCACAACATGGCGCTGCGCCTGGACCCGTCCGAGATCGTCGTCTACGCCTCGACCTGGAAGCGCGGCCGCGAGGGCGCCGAGGCCACCGCCGCCTTCGACGCCGACCAGCCCTTCCCGGTCGTCCGCGACCCCACGACGATGCTGCTCCCCACCCCCCGCGTAACCCGCCGCGCCGTCTCGCTCCTTCGGGAACACGGCTGTACGTCGGTGTGGTTCGGGGCGGCCGCGCCGCTCGGGCTGATGGCGCCCGCGCTGCGCAGGGCCGGGGCGCGGCGGACCGTGGCGACCACGCACGGGCACGAGGCCGGGTGGGCGCAGCTGCCCGCCTCCCGCCAACTCCTGCGCAGGATCGGCGAGTCGACCGACACGATCACCTATCTCGGCGAGTACACGCGGTCCCGCATCGCCGCCGCGCTCACCCCCGCCGCGGCCGGGCGCATGGTCCAACTCCCGCCCGGCGTCGACGAGAAGACCTTCCACCCCGGCTCCGGCGGCGACGCCGTGCGGGCCCGGCTCGGGCTCACCGACCGGCCCGTGGTCGTGTGCGTCTCGCGGCTCGTGCCGCGCAAGGGGCAGGACACCCTCATCCTCGCCATGCCGCGGATCCTGGCGCGGGAGCCCGACGCGGTGCTGCTCGTCGTGGGCGGCGGGCCCTACGAGAAGGAGCTGCGCAAGCTCGCCGCCGAGACGCGGGTCGCGGACTCCGTGGTGTTCACCGGCGCCGTGCCCTGGGCCGAGCTGCCCGCGCACTACGGCGCCGGGGACGTCTTCGCCATGCCCTGCCGCACCCGGCGCGGCGGGCTCGACGTCGAGGGCCTCGGCATCGTCTACCTGGAAGCCTCCGCCACCGGGCTGCCCGTCGTCGCCGGGGACTCCGGAGGCGCTCCGGACGCCGTCCTCGACGGGGAGACCGGGTGGGTCGTCCGCGGCGGCTCCGCCGAGGATTCCGCCGACCGGATTCTCGCGTTGCTCGGCGATGCGGAGTTGCGGGAGCGGATGGGGGAGCGGGGGCGGCAGTGGGTCGAGGAACGGTGGCGCTGGGACCTGCTGGCGGAGCAGTTGCGGGAGTTGCTGTAGCGCCTTATGGGGGGGCGGGTGGGGGTTGTTGCGCGACTGACCGTCGCAGTGGGCTGCTCGCGCAGTTCCCCGCGCCCCTTCAGGGGCGCGGGGCTGTGTCGATATGCGGCTCCGCCGCGTGGGCGCGAGCAACCAGCCACGGACCCGCAGCCGCACGACGGCACAGGCCCCCACGGCGAGTGGGCGCCCCGCCCCCGCTACCCGCGGTAAAGCGCCTCGATCTCGTCGGCGTAATCCTTCGCGACCACGTTGCGCTTCAGCTTCAGGGACGGCGTGAGGTGCCCGGACTCCTCGGTGAACTGGGCGGGCAGGACGCGGAACTTGCGGACGGACTCGGCCTTGGAGACCGCCGCGTTCCCGTCGTCGACGGCCTGCTGCACGGCGGCAAGAAGATCGGCGTCCTCCCGCAGGGAGGCGGCCGAGACCCCGGCGGGCTTCCCGTGTTCCTCGGCCCACCGGACCAGGAACTCCTCGTCGATGGTGACGAGCGCGCCGACGAACGGCCGCCCGTCCCCGACGACCATGCACTCCGCGACGAGCGCATGCGCCCGGATGCGATCCTCGATCACGGCAGGGGCGACGTTCTTGCCGCCCGCCGTCACGATGATCTCCTTCTTGCGGCCGGTGATCCGCAGATACCCGTCCTCGTCGAGGGTGCCGATGTCCCCCGTGTGGAACCAGCCGTCGGCGAGGGCCTCCTCGGTGGCGGCCTCGTTGTTCCAGTAGTGCGAGAACAGGTGCTCGCCGTGCAGCAGCACCTCGCCGTCGTCGGCGATGCGGACGACCGAGCCGGGCAGCGGCTGCCCGACCGTGCCGATCTTCTGCCGGTCCCAGGGGTTGAAGGCGGTGGCGGCACACGACTCGGTCAGGCCGTAGCCCTCCAGGACGGTGAAGCCGATGCCGCGGAAGAAGTGGCCGAGGCGCTCGCCGAGCGGCGCGCCGCCGGAGATGGCGTACTCGCCGCGCCCGCCGAGGACCGCCCGCAGCTTGCTGAAGACCAGCTTGTCGAAGACCTTGTGCTTGACGCGCAGGCCGATCGAGGGACCGCCCGCGGAGTCCAGCGCGCGGCTGTACGCGATCGCCGTGTCCGCCGCCTTGTCGAAGATCTTGCCCTTGCCGTCGGCCTGCGCCTTGGCGCGCGCCCCGTTGTAGACCTTCTCGAAGACGCGCGGCACACCGAGGATCAACGTCGGCCGGAACGCGGCCAGTTCGTCCGTCAGGTGCTTGATGTCGGGCGCGTGGCCGAGCTTGATGGGGGCCATCAGCGCGGCCACCTCCACCAGGCGGCCGAAGACGTGCGCGACGGGCAGGAAGAGCAGGACCGAACACTCGCCGGTGCGGAACAGCGGTTTCAGGCGCTCCACCACATTGCCGCACTCCGCGAAGAAGCTGCGGTGGGTGAGGACACAGCCCTTGGGGCGGCCCGTCGTGCCCGAGGTGTAGACGATCGTCGCCGGGTCGTCGGCGCCCGCGACGGCACAGCGCTCGTCCACGGTCTCGTCGGAGACCTCCGCGCCCTCCCGGTTGAGCTCCTCGACGCCGCCCTTGTCGATCTGCCACACATGGGTGAGGGACGGCAGCCGGTCGCGCACCGACTCCACGGCCCCCGCGTGCGCGTCGGACTCGACGACGCAGGCCACGGCGCCGGAGTCGCCCAGGATCCACTGGATCTGCTCGGCCGAGCTGGTCTCGTACACCGGTACGCTGACCGCGCCCGCGCTCCAGATCGCGAAGTCGAACAGCGTCCACTCGTAGCGCGTACGGGACATCAGGCCCACCCGGTCGCCGGGCCGGACGCCCGCCGCGATCAGGCCCTTCGCGGCGGCGCGCACCTCGGCGAGGAACACCGTCGCCGTGACGTCCTGCCAACTGCCGTTCACCTTGCGGCCGATGACCGCCACGTCCGGGTGCTGCGCGGCGTTTCTGCGCACGATGTCGGTCAGATTGCCGTCCGCGGGGACCTCATACAGGGCCGGAAGGCTGAACTCGCGCAAGACTGCTGCTCCTACATAGGGCGCCGACGCCACGACGTTGTGCGATGCGACGGTGCGGTCCAAGGTCGGGCAGGTGCTCAGTCTGGGGGTTCGGGGGTCCCTCGGGGTTTCGTTGAGGGGCTGAGCACTACTGGACTGCCCGGACGTTACCCATCGGTATGGCTGGTTCGGTAGGGGGGCCGGGCCAGATGTTCCGTGCGTCACACGACGTTGTGGTCTGAACCGCACAGTACGCCACGCCCTTCCTGACTCGGAAGTAACCGCCGGCGTATCCGCAGGTCCGCCGCTCGGGCCCGGCGACGCCCCGCTGATCACCCCGCCCTGGTCGGTCGGGCACCCGCCGTCCTAAGGTGACCGGCATGCGAGGTTTCCGGGTCCATGTGGTCAGTGACGTGCACGGCAACGCCAAGGACCTGGCCCACGCGGGCGACGGCGCCGACGCCTTGATCTGCCTGGGTGATCTGGTGCTCTTCCTCGACTACGCGGATCACGCGCGCGGCATCTTCCCCGATCTGTTCGGCAAGGAGAACGCCACCCGGCTCGTCGAACTGCGCACCGCCCGCCGCTTCGAGGAGGCCCGCGCGTTCGGCGCCTCCCTCTGGGCCGGCCTGGACCGCGGCCCGGCGGTGGAGGGCGCGGTGCGCAAGCAGTACGCCGAGCTGTTCGCCGCCTTCCCCACCCCGACGTACGCCACGTACGGCAATGTCGACATGCCGGAGCTGTGGCGTGAATACGCCGGTGCGGGCACGACCGTCCTCGACGGCGAACGCGTCGAGATCGGCGGCCGCGTCTTCGGCTTCGTCGGCGGCGGCCTCAGGACCCCGATGCGTACGCCGTACGAGATCAGCGACGAGGAGTACGCCGCCAAGGTCGAGGCCGTCGGCGAGGTCGACGTGCTGTGCACGCACATCCCGCCGGAGGTGCCGGACCTGGTGTACGACACCGTGGCGCGCCGCTTCGAGCGGGGCAGCCGCGCGCTCCTCGACGCGATCCGGCGCACCCGGCCGCGGTACGCCCTCTTCGGGCATGTGCACCAGCCGCTGGTGAGCCGGATGCGGATCGGGTCGACCGAGTGCGTGAACGTCGGGCACTTCGCGGGGTCCGGGCGGCCCTTCGCCCTGGAGTGGACGGGGTGAGCGGACGGGTGGACGGGGTGAGTGGACGGGGTGAGTGGACGGGGTGACCGGCGCGGGCCGCGTGCGCGGTAGCCTGCACGCGGCAGCACAGCAGCCGCACCACCCGCACCGGACCGCATCTGGAGGAGCCACGGCGATGGCGGAATACACCAGCTCGAGCATCACGATCGAGGCGGCACCGGCCGACGTCATGGGCGTGATCGCCGACTTCGCCCGCTATCCGGAGTGGACCGGCGAGGTCAAGGAGGCCGAGGTCCTCGCGACCGACGACTCCGGCCGCGCCGAACAGGTCCGGCTCGTCATGGACGCCGGGGCGATCAAGGACGACCAGACGCTCGCGTACACCTGGGGCGGCGCGCACGAGGTCTCCTGGACCCTCGTCAAGTCCCAGATGCTGCGCTCCCTGGACGGCTCCTACCTCCTGAAGCCCTCCGGCGCCGGCGGCACCGAGGTCACCTACCAGCTCACGGTCGACGTCAAGATCCCCATGCTCGGCATGATCAAGCGCAAGGCAGAAAAGGTCATCATCGACCGCGCCCTGGCAGGCCTCAAAAAGCGAGTCGAGTCCGGCCCCCAGGCCTGAGCCCGGGCGCCCGCCGCCGGTTCCCCGCTGTGGGCAGTCGTTCCGCAGGGCGGAACGGGTGGGCACAGCCCAGTCCCACGGTGCCGCTATGTGGGCGGAGGGGCACGCCCCAGGCCGACGGCCACAGTCAGTCCGGCGCGGACCACGCAACCGCCCCCAACGTAGAGTGCCACCGCATGCGCACCCTCCTGGTAACCGGCCCCGGCGGAGCCGGCCGCACCACCCTCGCGGCGGCCACCGCCCTCACCGCCGCCCGCGAGGGCACCCGCACCCTGCTCCTGTCCACGGACCGCTCCGACACCCTCGGCGCCGCCCTCGGCACCCCCACAGGCCCCCGGCCAGAACACGTGGAGACGGGCCTGACCACCCTGCGCCCCGACCCGGACACCGGCTTCCGCACGGGCCTCCTCGCCCTCCAGGAGCACGCCCGCCCGGCCCTCGACCTGCTGGGCGCCGACCGCCTCGACGACGAGGAACTCACCCCCCTCCCGGGAGCCGAGGACCTCGCCCTCCTCGCCGCCCTGAGCACGGCCGCGCACACGAACGCGTACGACACCGTCGTCGTCGACCTCCCCGCCGCCCCCCGCGCCCTCGCCCTCCTCGCCCTGCCCGGACAACTGCGCCGCTACCTGCGCCGCCTGCTGCCCCCGGAGCGCCGGGCGGCCCGCGCCCTGCGCCCCGTCCTCGGCCGCCTCGCGGGCGTCCCCGTCCCGGCGGGATCGCTGTACGAGGCCGCCGCCCGCTGGGACGAGCGGCTCGCCGCCGCGCAGGCCGTGATCGAGGCGCCGGGCACCAGCGTCCGCCTGGTCGCAGAGCCCGGCCCGGCCGGCGCCGACGCCGTGGCCCGCACCGCCACCGGCCTCGCCCTGGGCGCCCTCGCCCTCGACACCGTCGTCGCCAACCGCGTCCTGCCGACGCCCCACGCCGACACCCCCTGGCTCGCCGCCCTGCGCGCCCAGCAGCACAAGACGCTCGGCGAGTGGGCGCAGACGTACCGCACGCACGAGGTCACCCACCTCGGCCAGGACCCCCGCGGCATCGACGACCTCGCCGCCCTCCGCGTGCCGGGCCCGGGACCCGCGCCGGACCCCGTCGACTGGCCCGTCACCGACGCGCTCGCCACGGACTCCCTGCTGATCTGGTCCGTCCCGCTGCCCGGCGTCGTACGCGAGGACCTGGACCTGATCCGGCGCGGCGACGAACTGGTCGTCACCGCGGGCCCGTTCCGGCGGATCGTTTCGCTGCCCTCCGCGCTGCGCCGCTGCGCCGTCACGGGCGCGGGCCTGCGCGAGGGCACCCTGCGGATCCGCTTCACACCCGACCCGGACCTCTGGCCGCAGAGCCGCTGAGCGCCCGGGGCCGGTCCCGCGCGGGGATCCGTGGCGGCGGACCCCGTGAACGGTCTGCCGCCATTCGGGTAACGTCGAGAGTACGAATTCATCGGCCCTGCGCAGGAGTCAGCCCGTCATGAGCGATGCCACCGAGCGCGACGCGTCCGAGCCGGAGCGCCCTGAGCAGGGGAGCGGCCGCCCCGCGGCGGAAGCACCCCGCCCCGCGGCGGAAGCACCCCGCCCCGCGGCGGCAGCACACAGCCCCGCGCCGGCGGCGCCGCGCGCCGAGCGGGAAGCGCCCCGCCCCGAACCCGCCGCGGCCGACGCCGACGCGTGGGCCACGGCCTGCGCCGAGGACCTCGCCGCGGAGAAGGCCCGCCGCCGCGCCCAGTACGGCCCGCCGGCCGGCTCCGCCGCCGAGGAGCTGCGCAAGCTCGTCGACGCCGTGTCCGACAAGCTGTCGGGGCTGCAGTCGCCGCTGCTCGGCGCGGTCGCCCAGGGCGCCGTGCAGGAGACGGTGCAGCAGGTCGTCCGGCAGGCGAAGGCCGCCGTCGAGCCCGTCATCGAGCGCAACCCCGACGTCTTCGACCACCTCGCCGCGGCCGGCTCCGAACTGCTCGCCGCCTACCGCAGCGCGGTCACCCGGCAGGAGGGCCGCTGGACGCGCGACGACGCCGGTCCCACCCCTCCGAGCGGCTCCGATCGCCGCGACGAGGGCCCCGGACCGGGGGAACGCATCGATCTGGACTGACCCCCCTCGGGTACGGTGGGCCGTAGCGGGGCTCGATCGAACTGAGGGATTCATGGGACTCACCATCGGCGTCGACATCGGCGGCACGAAGATCGCGGCCGGAGTGGTCGACGAGGACGGTCACATCCTGTCGACGTTCAAGGTGCCCACCCCCGGCACCTCCGAGGCCATCGTCGACGCGATCGCCTCCGCGGTGGAGGGGGCGCGGGCCGGCCACGAGATCATCGGCGTCGGCATCGGCGCCGCCGGGTACGTCAACCGGCAGCGCTCCACGGTCTACTTCGCACCGAACATCAACTGGCGCCAGGAGCCGCTCAAGGACGAGGTCGAGCGTCGGGTGAACCTGCCGGTCGTCGTCGAGAACGACGCCAACGCGGCCGCCTGGGGCGAGTACAAGTTCGGTGGCGGCAAGGGCCACCGCAACGCCATCTGCATCACGCTCGGCACCGGCCTCGGCGGCGGCATCATCATCGGCAACAAGCTGCGCCGCGGCCACTTCGGCGTCGCCGCCGAGTTCGGCCACATCCGGATGGTCCCGGACGGCCTGCTGTGCGGCTGCGGCAGCCAGGGCTGCTGGGAGCAGTACGCCTCCGGCCGCGCCCTCGTGCGGTACGCCAAGCAGCGCGCCAACGCCACCCCGGAGAACGCCGAGTACCTGCTCTCCCTGGGCGACGGCACCCCGGACGGCATCGAGGGCAAGCACATCTCCATGGCCGCCCGCCAGGGCGACCTCGTCGCCGTGGACTCCTACCGCGAGCTGGCACGCTGGGTCGGCGCCGGACTCGCCGACCTGGCCTCGCTGTTCGACCCGTCGGCGTTCATCGTCGGCGGGGGGCTCTCCGACGAGGGTGAGCTCGTGTTGGACCCGATCCGTAAGTCTTTCAAGCGGTGGCTTGTCGGGGCGCAGTGGCGTCCGCAGGCGGAAGTTCTTGCTGCGCGGCTGGGGAACAAAGCCGGTCTTGTCGGTGCCGCTGACCTGGCTCGGGAGCCCGACCCCGTTATGTGAGCCCCCGCGTGGGGCGCCGTTTATCGCCGCTTCGCGGCTCGTCCTCAAACGCCGGACGGGCTATTTCTTGCCCGTCCGGCGTTTGGCGTGGCCGTACATACGGCGTGCGTGTCTGACGTATCTTGATCGCCATGTCGACCGACCCGACGCGTACGCTGCCCAACTCCCGCACCGAACCGGACGGTTCGGCCGTCGTGCGGGTGCTCAGCTACAACATCCGCTCGATGCGCGACGACACCGACGCGCTCGCCCGCGTCATCGCCGCATGCGCGCCCGATCTCGTCCTCGTACAGGAAGCGCCGCGCTTCTTCCGCTGGCGCAAGAAACTGGCGCGCCTCGCCCGCGCCGCCGATCTGGTGACGCTCTCCGGCGGCGGCACGGCGGCCGGGCCCGCGCTGCTCTGCTCGCTCAGGGCCACCGTCGAGCGCACCGAGGACGTGCTGCTCCCGCTGACGCCCGGGCTGCACCGGCGCGGCTTCGCGACGGCGGTGGTGCGCTTCGGCGGTGCCCGGCTCGGCGTACTGAGCTGCCACTTGAGCCTGCAGAGCGAGGAGCGGTACGAGCAGGGCGGGATGCTGCTCGACCGGCTCGACGCGATGGGCGTGCCGCACGCGGTGGCGGGCGGCGACCTCAACGACCGCCCCGACGGGCGTACGTTCCGCCGCCTCGCCGGCGGGCTTCAGGACTGCTGGGCCACCGCGCCCTGGGGCGGCGAATACACCTCGACCCCGGCCGACCCGCACCAGCGCATCGACGGCATCTTCGCCACGGAGGGCATCCAAGTCCTGGGCTGCGGAGTCCCGTTGGACCACCCGGGCGTGACGGAAGGGGATCTCAGGGCGGCGACGGACCACTTGCCGGTGCTGGCAGTGCTCAGGGTGCCTGCATAAAGCGCCGGGCGGGCACCATTCAGCCCGTCCGGCGATTGAGGACGAGCCGCGCAGCGGCGATCGGCGGCAACCCCGGCCGGGGTTCAGACGACGGCCCCGCGCCCAGGATCGTCATCCTCCTCGTCGTCCGCCTTCATGCGGACGACCAACGTGGCGAAGCCGCCGAGGAAGCCGCCGATGCCGAGCGTCGTCAGCCACCACGTCATCTGCCAGCCGAGCAGCACCGCGAGCAACAGCAGCACCGGACCGCCGATGACGGCGAGCCAGGCGAACTTGGCCGTGACGTCGCCCTCCGGCAGCGGCGGCGGCTCGGGCGGCACGAAGTGGCCCTCGTCGCCCTCGTCGAAGTCGTCCTCGGAGGCCTCGGGCGCGCTGTAGTCGCGCGGGCCCCCGCTGGCCACGCCCGGCGCGAAGGACACGGAGCTGCCGAGCGGCTTCCCCGGGGAGTCCGGGGAGTCGCCGTCGGCCCCCTTGCCGTCCCGGTCGGCCTTGCCGCCCTTGTCCGTCAGGGTGTCGCCCGCGTCGCCGTCGGCCGGGCCGTTGGTCTCCGTCTCGAGCAGCGCGAGGTCCTCGACGGACTTGAACGGCTTGGCGCCCGGCGGGTCCGCGGGCTCCTCGCCGTACCCCGCGACGATCGCGCGCCACGCGGCGTCCTCGTCGATCGGAACGGGCTGCTCCGCCGGCTCCGGGCCGCCGTCCTCGCGGGACCCCTCGTGGTCGGGGCCCGACTTGTCCTGCTGCTCAGCCACCGGTGGCCGTCCCTTCCTTGCCTGCGCTGGGGGCGAGCCGGCCGATGAACGCGAGGCTCTCCTCGAAGATCCGGTCCGCGTCGTGGTCCAACGTCGCGACGTGGTAGCTCTGTTCCAGCAGGATCTCCGTGACGTCCGTGGACGACACCCGGCTGAGCACGCGGGCGGAGTCGGCGGGCGGCACCACATGGTCCTGCGGGCTGTGCAGGACCAGGAGCGGCTGCGTGACCTGCGGCAGCTCGCCGTCCACGAGCCGGAAGAACTGGCGCAGCGAATGCGCGGCGTGCAGCGGCACCCTGTCGTACCCGATCTCCACTGGGCCCGGCTTGGCGATGTCGCTCACGATGCCCTTGGTGGAGGGCACCAGGAAGCGGGCCACCGGCAGGACGGCCGCCGCCCGGTCGTGCATCTTGTTCGCCGGGTTGACCACGACCACGCCGCGCACCGCGTCGCCGTGCCGGGCCGCGAGGCGCAGCGCGAGGGCGCCGCCCATGGAAAGGCCGAAGACGAACACCTCCGTGCAGCGCTCGGTCAGCGCGCACAGCTCGCGGTCCACCTCCGCGTACCAGTCCTGCCAGCCTGTGACCTGCATGTCCTGCCAGCGTGTGCCGTGGCCGGGCAGCAGCGGCAGCGAGACCGTCAGGCCGCGCCCGGCCAGGTGCTCCGCCCAGGGGCGCAGCGACTGCGGGGATCCGGTGAAGCCGTGACACAGCAGGACGCCGACCTCGCCGCCCTCGTGGCGGTACGGCTCGGCTCCAGGGAGGACCGGCACCTTCGGTCTCCTTCGTGGGATCAGTACTTCGGGTACGGGAGGTACTTCACGGTACGCGACCGGACTGACACCGACCAGGGCCGTCGCCCACACCGGACACCGCGGGCACCGCCACCGGCGGGGGCCGCCGGACCGGCTCCCGGAGGAGCGCGGGCGCCGCTCGGGTTATGGTCTGATCCACAGACACAGGAGGCACTCGGTTTGATCTACGGCGCAATGAAGCTTTCCATCGGAGGGCCCCTGAAGCTCGCCTTCAGGCCCTGGGTGGAAGGCCTCGAGAACATTCCCGCCGAGGGCCCCGCCATCCTGGCCAGCAACCACCTGTCCTTCTCGGACTCCTTCTTCCTGCCCGCGGTCCTCGACCGCAAGGTCACCTTCATCGCCAAGGCCGAGTACTTCACGACGCCCGGCATCAAGGGCCGCATGACGGCCGCCTTCTTCAAGGGCGTCGGCCAGCTGCCGGTGGACCGTTCGGGGGCGCGCGGCGCGGGCGAGGCCGCCATCAAGAGCGGCATCGACGTCCTGGAGCGCGGCGAGCTCTTCGGCATCTATCCCGAGGGCACGCGCTCGCCCGACGGGCGGCTCTACCGGGGCAAGCCCGGCGGCCTCGCGCGCGTGGCGCTCGCCACCGGCGCGCCCGTCATCCCCGTCGCGATGATCGACACCGAGAAGATCCAGCCGCCCGGCAAGGTGATGCCGAAGCTGATGCGGCCCGGCATCCGCATCGGCAAGCCCATGGACTTCAGCCGCTACCAGGGCATGGAGCAGGACCGTTTCGTGCTGCGGGCCGTGACCGACGAGGTCATGTACGAAATCATGAAGCTCTCCGGCCAGGAGTACGTCGACATCTACGCGACCGCCGCGAAGCGTCAGCTCACGGAGGCGGCCAAGGCGGAGAAGGAAGCCGCGAAGGAAGCGGCGAAGAAGGAAGAGGCGGCCAAGAAGGAGGCCGCGGCCAAGCAGGCCGCGGCGGCCGCCAGGCAGCGGATCGAGGGCGGCGCCGTCCCGCACGGCACGCTGGACGACGACGAGCGCGACGACGCGCCGGGCACCGGCCGGGCCGACAGGGAACGGTCCGGCTCGTAGCCGCGTCGGTGTGAGAGGGGCGCACGAGCGCGCCCTGTGGGGTGGGTTGATGGCCAGGCGCGAGAGAGTCATGAGAATGTCGGTCGAGCAGCCTCTATGGCGTGCCCTGACCGCGTACCGCGTGCTGACCATGCTGTACGCCATCGGCCTCTTCGTTGCCACGTACGAGACCTTCGCCCGTCCCTGGCTGGCCATCGCCTACTACGCGGTGCTCGCCGTCTGGACCCTCGCCACCATCCCCAAGGTCGCGGGCGCCGCGAGCTGCACCAAGCGGTTCCTCGCCGTCGACCTCGGGGTGGCGCTCACCGGCATCCTGCTGACGCCGGTCGCCGTCGAGCACTGGCGGGTCGTCGACGGCGGGCCGACGCTGCCGTCCATATGGACGGCCGGTTCCGTGCTCGCCTTCGCGATCAAGGGCGGCTGGCGCTGGGCGGCCTTCGCCTCGCTGCTCGTGGGCGTCGCGAACGTGGTGCAGCGCGGCGCGTTCAGCCGCGACACCGTCCACAACGTCCTCCTCGTCTGCATCGCCTCCATCGCCATCGGATACGTCGTGGAGGTCGCCCGCGCCTCGGAGCGCACCCTCGCCCGCGCCCTGGAGATCGAGGCCGCGACGCGCGAGCGGGAGCGGCTCGCCCGCGACATCCACGACAGCGTCCTCCAGGTCCTCGCGATGGTGCAGCGCCGCGGCACCGCCATCGGCGGCGAGGCGGCCGAGCTCGGCCGGATGGCCGGCGAGCAGGAGGTCGCCCTGCGCACCCTGGTCGCCGGCGGCCTGGTCCGCACCTCGTACGCCTCGGAGGACGTCTCCGAGGGCGCCGTCGTCCGCGCCGTCGAGGAAGCCGACGAACCCGGCGACGGCCTCACCGGCGCCGCGACGTGCGACCTGCGCGCCCTGCTCGCGCCGTACGCCGGGTCGCTGGTCACCCTGTCGGAGCCCGGCGCCGTGGTGCCGCTCGCGCCGCGCGCGGCCAGGGAGCTCACGGCCGCCGTCGGCGCCGCCCTGGACAATGTCCGCAGGCACGCCGGGGCGGACGCCCGCGCCTGGATCCTGGTCGAGGACGAGCCGGACGCCGTCGTCGTGACGGTGCGCGACGACGGCCCCGGCATCCCGGAGGGGCGGCTCGCGCAGGCCGAGGGGGAGGGGCGGCTCGGCGTCGCGCTGTCCATCCGGGGACGGCTGCGGGACATCGGGGGCACGGCCGAGCTGATCTCGGTGCCCGGCCAGGGCACGGAAGTGGAACTGAGAGTGCCGCGCGCCGCGCGGGAGGACGTACGGGGGAAGGCGGAGACAACGCGATGAGCAGCGAACACGAGCAGCACACGGACGGGGTGGACCCGGCGGGCGCCGCCGCGCCCGTCAAGGTGATGGTCGTCGACGACCACCCGATGTGGCGCGACGCCGTCGCCCGGGACCTGGCCGAGTCCGGGTTCGACGTGGTGGCGACCGCGGGCGACGGCGAACAGGCGGTGCGCCGCGCGCAGGCCGCCGCGCCGGACGTCCTCGTCCTGGACCTGAACCTGCCGCTGAAGCCCGGCGTGCAGGTGTGCAAGGAACTCGTCGGCGCCAACCCGGCGCTGCGCGTCCTCGTCCTGTCGGCCAGCGGCGAGCACGCGGACGTCCTGGAGGCCGTCAAGTCCGGCGCCACGGGGTATCTCCTGAAGTCGGCGTCCACCGCCGAGCTGATCGACGCCGTGGGCCGCACGGCCGTCGGCGACGCGGTCTTCACGCCCGGCCTCGCGGGCCTGGTCCTCGGCGAGTACCGGCGCCTGGCCTCCGAGCCCGCGCCCGCCACGCCCGACGAGCCGGGCGCCCCGCGCCTGACCGACCGCGAGACCGAGGTGCTCCGCCTGGTCGCCAAGGGCCTCAGCTACAAGCAGATCGCCGAGCGCCTGGTCATCTCGCACCGCACGGTGCAGAACCACGTCCAGAACACCCTCGGCAAGCTCCAGTTGCACAACCGCGTGGAGCTCGTGCGGTACGCCATCGAGCGCGGCCTCGACACCGACGAGTCCGCCGGAGCGTGACGCTCCGGGCCCGCGTGCGCCGGGGGCGTGCCCTCCTTCGGGTGAACCCGACCCGCCCTCTCCACCACAACTCCCGGATCTCGTCCCGGAATTCACCGTTCGTCCCATGCCGGAGTGACGCGGATCACCATTAGCGTGGCCCGCGTCAGCGCAACTGTGGCGAAGGGACATTTCCATGCGGGTCGGAGTTCTGACCGGAGGCGGCGACTGCCCCGGGCTCAATGCCGTCATCCGGGGCGTCGTCCGCAAGGGCGTTCAGGAGTACGCGTACGACTTCTTGGGTTTCCGCGACGGCTGGCGCGGACCGCTCGAAGGCGACATCGTCCAGCTCGACATCCCGGCCGTCCGCGGCATCCTGCCCCGCGGCGGCACCATCCTCGGTTCCTCGCGCACCAACCCCCTCAAGGTCGAGAACGGCATCCGGCGCATCAAGGAGAACCTCGCCAAGCACGAGGTCGAGGCGCTCATCGCCATCGGCGGCGAGGACACCCTCGGCGTCGCCGCGCGCCTGACCGACGAGTACGGCGTGCCCGTCGTCGGCGTACCGAAGACCATCGACAACGACCTGTCCGCCACGGACTACACCTTCGGCTTCGACACCGCCGTGGGCATCGCCACGGAGGCCATCGACCGTCTCCACACCACCGCCGAGTCGCACATGCGCGTCCTCGTCGTGGAGGTCATGGGCCGCCACGCGGGGTGGATCGCGCTGCACTCCGGGCTCGCGGGCGGCGCCAACGTCATCCTCATCCCGGAGCAGCGCTTCGACGTCGACCAGGTGTGCGCCTGGGTGACCTCGCGCTTCAAGGCCTCGTACGCGCCGATCGTCGTCGTCGCCGAGGGGGCGATGCCCAAGGACGGCGAGATGGTCCTGAAGGACGGCACGCTCGACTCCTTCGGGCACGTCCGGCTCTCCGGTGTCGGCGAATGGCTGTCCAAGGAGATCGAGCGGCGCACCGGCAAGGAGTCCCGTACGACGGTCCTCGGTCACGTCCAGCGCGGGGGCACCCCCAGCGCCTTCGACCGCTGGCTCGCCACCCGCTTCGGCCTGCACGCGATCGACGCCGTCCGGGACGGGGACTTCGGCAAGATGGTCGCCCTGCGCGGCACGGACATCGTCCGCGTCCCCATCGCCGAGGCAACGGCCCGCCTCAAGACGGTGGACCCCACCCTCTACGAGGAGGTGGGCGTCTTCTTCGGCTGACGCCGATTTCTTCCCACCCACCCACCCGTTTCCAGGCAGTGCGCCGTTCCCCGCTGTGGGCAGCTGGGCCGCCAGGGGCGGCACGGGTGGGCACAGCCCACGGCGCCGGGCAAGCGGTCTCGTGGGGCGCCGGAACCTCCGGAAACGTATATTCGCCCTGTACAGGACCTGCGTACCCCAAACGGGAGTGACCCCGTGGAGATCCTCGCCTTCGGCGTCCAGGCGGACGAGCGCCCCCTCATCGAGAAGGCCTTCGCCCCGCACCACGACATCCGCTGCCTGGACGTCTTCCTGAACGAGGACACCGCCCCCATCGCCGCCGGCTACGAGATCATTTCGACCAGCGTCAACGCCAGCCTGAACAACCGCGTCCTGCAGACGCTCGCCGCCGGCGGCACCCAGATGATCGCCCAGCGCTCCACCGGCTTCAACAACATCGACCTCCAGGTGGCCGAGCGCCTGGGCCTGACGGTCGCCCGGGTCTCGTACTACTCGCCGTACTCCGTCGCGGAGTTCGCCTGGACCCTGGCGACCGCGGTCAACCGCCGCATCGTCCGCGCGAGCAACCGCACCCGCGACTTCGACTTCCGCCTCGACGGCCTGATGGGCCGCGACCTGCACGGCCGCACCGCCGGCGTCCTCGGCACCGGCAAGATCGGCGAGGCCTTCACCCGGATCGCGCACGGCTTCGGCATGAATCTGCTCGGCTGGGACGTCGCTCAGAACCCGGCCTGCGCCGAGCTCGGCATGAAGTACGTCGAGAAGGAGCGGCTGTTCGCCGAGTCCGACCTGATCAGCCTGCACGTACCGCTGCTGCCCGCGACGCGGCACATCATCGGCGCGAGCGCCCTGCGCGCCATGAAGGACGACGCGATCCTCGTGAACTCCAGCCGCGGCGGCCTGATCGACACCGACGCCCTCGTGCGCGAGCTGCGCGCGGGCCGGTTCACCGGCGTCGGCCTCGACGTGTACGAGGCCGAGGCCGGGCTCTTCTTCCTCGACAAGTCCCTGGAGGCCGTCGAGGACGACACCCTGGCCCGCCTCGTCACCTTCCCGAACGTCGTGGTCACCTCGCACCAGGCGTACTACACCGTCGACGCCGTGAGCCAGATCGTCGAGACCACCGTCCAGAACGTCCTAGACTATCAGGCGGGCCGCCGCTCCGAGAACGTGCTCGTCCCCGCGGTGGCCACGAGCTGACCGAGCAGTTCCCGCACGATCCCGGTCCCGCGCAGCGAGAGCACCGACTCCGGGTGGAACTGCACGCCCGCGAACCCCTGCCCGCGCACGGCGTGCACCTCACCGCTCACCCGGTCCCTGCCGACCTCGATGCCGTGCGCGGCCAGCTCCGCCGCGGCCTCGTCGTCGCAGCGCGCCACGAAACTGTTGTAGAACCCGACGGTCTCCGTGCGCCCGAACAGGTCGACGGCCGTCTGCGCGCCCTGGTACGGGACCTCCTTGCGTACGATCTCCAGGCCCAGCTCGGCCGCGATCAGCTCGTGGCCCAGGCACACCCCGAGCACCGCATGCCGGTGACCGCGGATCAGCTCCGCCGCGAGCGCCCGCAGGAACCGCATCTTCGGGTCGCCGGTGTCGGAGGGGTCGCCGGGGCCGGGGCCGAGCACGACCGGGCCCTCGTGCCTCAACACGGCGTCCGCCAGGCCCCCTTCGTCGTACCGCCGCACGGTCACCGTCAGGCCCGACGAGCGCAGCACATGCGCGAGCATCGCCGTGAACGTGTCCTCCCCGTCGACCACGAGCGCGTGCCCGGACAGCTCGTCCGCCTGCTCCTGCATCCGCAGCCAGAACGGCGCGAGCCCCGCCCGCCGCCCGTCCAGGGCCGCCCGCACCCGCGGATCGTCGGCGAGCGCGGGCCGCGCGCCCTCGTGCCGCGGGCGCCCGGGCCGCACCCCGAGCGCGGCAAGCACGCCCGCCGCCTTCGCGTGCGTCTCCGCCACCTCGCCGGCCGGGTCCGAGCCGCGCACCAGCGTCGCCCCGACCGGCACCCGCAGCCCGCCGCGCGCGTCGATGTCGGCGGTGCGGATGAGGATCGGCGAGTCGAGGGTCTGCGCGCCGTTGGCGTCCCGCCCGACCAGGGCGAGCGCGCCCGCGTAGTAGCCCCGCCCGCCCGACTCGTGCCGCCGGATGACCCGGCACGCGTTCTGCACCGGCGAGCCGGTGACCGTCGCCGCGAACATCGTCTCCTTCAGCACGTCCCGCACGTCCAGTGTCGAGCGGCCCCGCAACTCGTACTCGGTGTGCGCCAGATGGGCCATCTCCTTCAGCCGGGGCCCGACGACCACCCCGCCCCGGTCGCCGACGGTGCACATCATCTTCAGCTCCTCGTCGACGACCATCGACAGCTCCTCCGTCTCCTTGCCGTCGGCCAGGAAGGACAGCAGGCCGTCGGCCGTCGGGCCCTCGGGCGGATAGCGGTACGTCCCGCTGATCGGGTTCATCACGACCGTCCCGCCGGACATCCGCACATGCACCTCGGGGCTCGCGCCGACCAGCGTGCGGTCCCCGGTGTGCACGACGAACGTCCAGTACGCCCCGCGCTCACCGACGAGCAGCCGCCGGAACAGCGCGAGCGCGTCCGCCCGCCCGAACCCGGGGATCCGGCCCTCGTACGTCCGCCGGATCACGAAGTTCGCGCCCTCGCCGCTGCCGATCTCCTCGCGCAGCACCCGGCCGACGGTGTGCGCGTACGCCTCGTCGCTCACGTCGAAGGCGCCTGCTTCGACGCGCACGTCGTGGCGGGGCAGCGCCGACAGGGCTTCGGCGAGCGGCAGTTCGTACGACTCCTCGGGGGTGAGGACGGCGAGCGGCGTGCCGTCGTCCGTCGCCTCGAAGCCGCGCTCCCTGATCTGCCGGAAGGGCACGAGCGCGAGCCCTTCGGGGATGTCGGCGAGGCGGTCGTACGCCGCCACAGGGCCGAGCAGGACCTCCACCGTGTCGTGGTCGCGACCGGGAGTGCGGCGGCGCAGCAGGGCGAAGGGGCGGTCGTCGGTCAGCAGATTTCGCAGGTCCATGGGTGTCGTTCCTTCTCGTGAGCGGTGCGAGAGGAACGGCCCGGCCCGGTGCGCTTCCGGAGTGCCCCGGAAAACACTGAAGGCCGCCCCTCGGGCGGCCTTCTCGATGCGTTGGTACGCGCAGTCAGTGGGCCGCCGGGAGAGCGGGCCACCACCAGGTGCGGGTCGAATGCGCGAACATGCCCCGCACCCTAGCGCATCGTCGTGGGCCTCAGCGCCGCGGCCGTGGGCCTCAGCGCCTCATCAGGACGTCGAGCGCCTCGTCCAGATAGGCGCCGAACTCGTCCTCGCCCGGCAGCACCGACGGCGCCGCGTGCCCGAGCTGGGCGTGGCCCAGATACACCGTGTACGCGAGCAGCCCGCGGCGGCGCGCCTCGGCCGCGGGGAAGCCGAGGTCGGCGAAGAGGCCGGCGACGTACGCCACCCGGCGCTCGGTGACCCGGCGCAGCGCCGCCGCGACCTTGGGGTGCGAGGCGGTCGCGAGCAGCGAGACCTCCAGCGGGTCGGCGGACGCCGAGCTGACGGCCTCGGCGAACAGCAGCCGGACGCGCGCGCGGATGTCCGGCTCCGCCTCGACCTCGCTGATGATCCCCTCGGTGTTGATCTCCGCCCAGCGGTCGAGGGCCGCCTCGATCAGGGCGTCACGGTTCGCGAAGTGCCAGTAGAAGCTGCCCTTGGTGGTGCCGAGCCGGACCGCGAGCGGCTCCACGGCGACGGCCGCGAGCCCGCCCTCACCGATGGCCACCAGCGCGGCGTCGGCCCAGTCCTGCGCGGAGAGCCGGGACTTCGCCGGGCCCTTCCGCGCGTCCGCGGCCGCCGTCTTCTTCTGCCGTTGCGCCATGACCGTACGGTACCGTACGGTTGACCATACGCCAGCGTATGGAGGTGCGTCGTGAGTGTCGTACGCAATGAACACGAGCGAGTGATCGAGGCCCCGGCGGCGGCCGTCGGGGCGCTGTTCGACCGGCTCTCCGCCGCGGACGACCCGATCTTCCCGACCCCGGCCTGGCCCGCGATGACCTTCGACCGGCCGCTCGCGGTCGGCGCCACCGGCGGCCACGGCCCGGTGCGGTATCGCGTCACGGAGTACGAACCGGGCCGCCGCGTGCGCTTCGACTTCACCGAGCCGGCGGGCGGCTTCCACGAGATCTCCGTCGAGCCGCTGGGGGAGCGGCGCTGCCGTGTGCGGCACGTCCTGGAGACCGAGCCGCGCGGCATGGAGCGGATCCTGTGGCCGACGGTCGTCCGTCCTGTCCACGGGACGATGGTCGAGGAGGTCCTCGACAACGTCGAGCGGATGGCGACGGGCGGCTGCGCGCACCCCGTGCGCTGGTCGCGGCGGGTGCGGCTGCTGAACGCCCTCGACTGGGACCGGCCCGAGACGGTCCCCGTGCCCGAAGGGGCCCGGCTGCTCCGCGGCGCCCTCGACCGGCCCGCGTACGAGGACGCGTACCGCATGCGGATGCTCCCCGGGCTGCCCCGCGACCCGCGCGCCTGGTCCCGCATGCTCCGCGAGGACTTCCCCGTCCTCGGCTGCGCGGACGGGGAGCTGCTGCTCCAGATCGACATCGCAGGACTGACGGCACGCGCCTCCATCCTGGTCGACGACGAGCACGTCACGCTCAGCACGTTCGCCCGCCCCGACACCCGCCGCGGCCGCCTCTACTGGTCCGTGGTCCGGCTCGCCCACCCCTTCATGGCCCGCCTGATGCTGCGCCGCACCCACCGTGACCTGGCCCTGAGGGCGCCGAACGCGGCCGAGCGGGAGGCCGCGCGCCTGCTGTCGGACCGTCTCACTTTGTGAGCGGATGACTGGACGGCGGTGCGGACCCCGTAGGGTTGACGCGTGACCGTGAACGCTAAGACCAGCGCGAGCGCTGGCAACACCTGGCGAGACCTGCCCGCGGCGCAGCAGCCCGAGTACCCCGATGCCGAGGCTCTGCGCGATGTGATCGCGGACCTCGAGTCGTATCCGCCGCTCGTCTTCGCGGGCGAGTGCGACCAGCTGCGCGCCCGACTGGCCTCTGTCGCCAAGGGAGAGGCGTTCCTGCTCCAGGGCGGCGACTGCGCCGAGGCCTTCGACGGAGTGTCCGCCGATCACATCCGGAACAAGCTGAAGACCCTGCTCCAGATGGGCGCCGTCCTCACGTACGCCGCCTCCGTGCCGGTCGTGAAGGTCGGCCGCATCGCGGGGCAGTACTCGAAGCCGCGCTCCAAGCCGACCGAGACCCGCGACGGCGTGACCCTGCCGACGTACCGCGGCGACTCCGTCAACGGCTTCGACTTCACCGAGAAGGCCCGCGTCCCGGACCCCGAGCGCCTGAAGCGGATGTACAACGCCTCCGCGTCGACGCTCAACCTGGTGCGCGCCTTCACCACCGGTGGCTACGCGGACCTGCGCCAGGTGCACGCCTGGAACCAGGACTTCGTGAAGTCGTCCCCGTCGGGCCAGCGCTACGAGCAGCTGGCGCGCGAGATCGACCAGGCGCTGAACTTCATGCACGCCTGCGGGGCCGACCCGGAGGAGTTCAAGACCGTCGAGTTCTACGCCTCGCACGAGGCGCTGCTGCTCGACTACGAGTCGGCGCTGACCCGCGTGGACTCGCGCACCGGCAGCCTCTACGACGTCTCCGGCCACATGGTCTGGATCGGTGAGCGCACCCGCCAACTGGACGGCGCGCACATCGAGTTCGCCTCGCAGATCCGGAACCCGGTCGGCATCAAGCTCGGCCCGACGACGACGGCCGAGGACGCGCTGCAGTACATCGACCGCCTCGACCCGGACCGCGAGCCCGGCCGCCTGACGTTCATCGTCCGGATGGGCGCGGACAAGATCCGCGACCGGCTCCCCGAGCTGGTCGAGAAGGTCACCGCCTCCGGCGCGACCGTCGCCTGGATCACCGACCCGATGCACGGCAACACCTACGAGGCGGCATCGGGCCACAAGACCCGCCGCTTCGACGACGTGCTCGACGAGGTCAAGGGCTTCTTCGAGGTCCACAAGGCGCTCGGCACGCACCCGGGCGGCATCCACGTCGAGCTCACCGGCGACGACGTCACGGAGTGCGTGGGCGGCGGCGACGAGATCTTCGTCGACGACCTGCACCAGCGCTACGAGACGGCGTGCGACCCGCGGCTCAACCGCAGCCAGTCGCTCGACCTGGCGTTCCTGGTGGCGGAGATGTACCGGGACCAGTAGCCACGGCACGTACCTACGTACAGGTGGGGCGCGGATCCATGTGATCCGTGCCCCACCGGCGTACCCGGGACTTTTGTGGGTCCGGGGTCGCGGGTAAGGTTAGGTTAGCCTCACCGATCAATCGGGACGGCGCTACCGATGGATCCTGTACCGGGAGGTGAACCGCGTGTACGTCTGCAACTGCTTCGGGGTGACCGAGGCGCAGGTGAAGCAGCACGCGGAGGACGGCGCCTGTACGCCCCGGCAGATAGCGTCGGCCTGCAAGGCGGGTACCGACTGCGGGTCGTGCGTGCGGCGCATTCAGGCGCTCCTGGGCCGGAGTGCTTGTCCTCGGCGGGAGCTCGCGGACCAGGGCGAGCCGGTGCTCTCCGATGTGGCTGAAGCCGCCTGAGAGCTCGGGGCTCTCCGCACGGTCGCGGCTGCGGACTCGCTGTCGCCGAGCGCGCAGTTTCCCGCGCCCCTACGGGGTGCGTCAGCTGTCCGGCTGCTCGATGACCTGCGCGATGTACAGCGGCTCGCCGAGCTTCTCGACCAGCTCCAGCTGGGTGTCGAGATAGTCGATGTGGTGCTCCTCGTCCTCGAGGATCGACTCGAAGATGTTCGCGGACGTGATGTCGCCCTTGGCGCGCATCACCTCGATGCCGCGCTTGAGGCGGTCGATCGCCTCGACCTCGATCTGCCGGTCCGCGTGGAACATCTCCGTGACGGTCTGGCCCACGCGCACATGGAACAGCCGCTGGTAGTTGGGCAGACCGTCGAGGAACAGGATCCGGTCGGTCAGCACCTCCGCGTGCTTCATCTCGTCGAACGACTCGGACCGGGTGTACTTGGCGAGCTTCGTCCAGCCGAAGTTCTCCTGCATCTTTGCGTGCAGGAAGTACTGGTTGATCGCCGTCAGCTCGGCGGTCAGCTGCTCATTGAGAAATTCGATGACCTCGGGGTCGCCCTGCATCGCAGAGGCTCCTTCCAAGCGGGTGACTGGGCAGGTAGCGCGCATCTTTGCATCGGCATCCGGGGGCGTCCAGTAAGTGCACGCTTAGTAGGAGTTGCCCGAATCCGTGCATACCTGGTCACGTCCACCTCGTGCGGTCTGTCAGGATGGAGGCATGGGTCAGCCGGTGGGTCGCACATCTCGAGAAGTAGCGGAATCGGAGCTTCCGCCGGGGCAGCGACTGCAGCGCGGCTGGCCGGTCACGCACTACGGCCCGGTGCCCAAGTTCCGCCCCGAGCGCTGGGAGTTCAGGGTCTTCGGTGCCACCGCCGACGGCGAGAAGCACTGCTGGACCCATGAGGAGTTCTCGGCCCTGCCGTACTCCTCGGTGGTGGCCGATCTGCACTGCGTCACGAAGTTCAGCATGCTCGGCGCCGAGTGGGGCGGGGTGCTCGCCCGCGATCTGCTCGCGCTCGCGCCGCCCGCGCCCCAGGCCACCCACGTCATGGTGTGGGCGGAGTACGGCTTCAGCTCGAATCTGCGCATGGACGACTTCGCCGCCGAGCGCACGATTTTCGCCACGCACAAGGGCGGCGAACTGCTCACCGCGGAGCACGGTTTCCCGCTCCGGCTCGTGGTCCCGCATCTGTACGCCTGGAAGGGCCCGAAGTGGGTCCGCGGCGTCGAGTACATGACGGCGGACCGCCGCGGCTTCTGGGAGGAGCGCGGCTACCACAACATCGGCGACCCCTGGCGGGAGCAGCGCTACTCGTACCAGGAAGAGCCCGGGGACGGCCCCGAGCTCTGAGTCCTGGCGCCACCGTCTGTGCTGGTCAGTGGTGGTACTGGTGCACCACCGCGTGGCCCTTGCCGCGGCCGATCATCCACTTGTTGACCGGGGTGGTGATCACGAAGGCGGCGGCGAGCGCGATGGCGAGGACGATCCAGAACATCGCGTCCGCGAGGTGCGCGTCCATGGCGCCCGGCCACAGCGCGATCACGCCGTTGTCGATCAGCTCCATCACGGCGATGGACAGGGTGTCGGCCGCGAGCGCGACCTTGATGGCTGTCCGGAAATCGACGCCCGACTTCAGGATGCCGCGCAGCGTCAGCGCGTAGCCGAAGAAGAACGCGAGGACGATCGCGAGCGCCATCGTCGGCACGTTGCCCCAGCCGAGCGCGGTGCCGATCACCATGCCGAGCACCTCGCCGATGGCGCACCCGGTGAGGCAGTGCAGCGTCGCCTGCGCGGCCATGGCCCAGCTCACCTTGCCCATGCCGTGCTGGGCGTCGTGCTGGTGCTGGTGCCCGGCGTGGTGCTGGTGTCCCGCGTGCTGCTCGTGTTCCGCGTGCGCGTCGTGCTGCATGAGAAATCCCCCAACGTCAGATAGCGGTTCCTGCCACTCAGCAGAACCGTATACCCCCGGGGGGTATTCCTCAAGCGGGAAGGATCACCTCAAGGACCAGAGGAAAGGATCAAGCGTCCCTGAGCTCCTTCAGGCGCGCCACGTCGGTCGCGTGCCCCACCTTGCCGCCGGGCGTCTCGATGATCAGCGGTACGCCGTCGGTCGCCGGGTGGGTGAGCAGCTCACGGAAGGGGTCGGCGCCGATGTGCCCGGCGCCGATGTTCTCGTGACGGTCCTTGTGGGCGGCGACCACGTCCTTGGAGTCGTTGGCGTGCACCAGCTTGAGGCGGCCCGCGCCGACCGTGTCGACCAGCAGGTCGAGGGTCTGCTTCATGCCGCTGGGGCCGGTCAGGTCATGCCCGGCCGCGAAGATGTGACAGGTGTCCAGGCAGACACCGAGCTTCGGGTGGGCGTCCAGGGCCTCGAAGTACGGCCCGAAGTCCCAGGTCCGCGAGCACAGCGACGCGCCCTGCCCGGCCGTGGACTCGAGCAGCAGGAACGGGTCGTCGTCGTGCGTCAGCTCGTCCAGGAGCGGCAGCACCCGCTCGCGTACCTGGCGCAGCGCCACCTCGCGCTCCCGGCCGCCCGTCGCCGAACCGGTGTGCACGACGACCCCGAGCGCGCCGATCTCGCGGCCCCGGCGCAGCGAGTGCCGCAGCGACTCCACGGACTTCTCCGCCGTCGCCTCGGTGTGCGAGCCGAAGTTGATCAGGTAGGGCGCGTGCACGTACACGGGGATGCCCTCGGCCGCGCAGGCGGCGCGGAACGCCTCGTCCTGCTTCGGGTTCCCGGGCGGGGTGGCCCAGCCGCGCGGGTTGGCGACGAAGACCTGCACGGTTTCGGCACCGATGTCGCGTGCGTACGCCAGACCGACGGAGGCGAGCCCGCCGGCGACGGGGACGTGGCTGCCGATGGGGGACTTCTTGCTGCTCATTCGGACCAGGGTGGCACGGTCCGGGGCGGGGCCCGAACTGGGGGCTCTGCCCTCCCGCCCGCCCACCCTTCTAGCCCGCCCGGCGTTTGAGGACGAGCCGCGGAGCGGCGATACGGGGGTCCGGGGGCGGAGCCCCCGGTTTCGGGAAGGGGCGGGATTGGGGAAGCCCCCGGCAGGGCCCCGTTCTCAGCGGATCTCGATGGTGATAGTCGACCCCTTGGGGGCCTCGTCCCCGGGATCCACCGACTGGTCCTTGACGGTGTCGCCGAAGAGCCCGAGCAGCCCCCGGTCCTCCTTGACGTCGAAGCCGGCGGCACGCAACTCGTCCTTGGCCTCGTCGACCTTCATGCCCTCCACGTCCGGGACCTCGACCATCGGCGGCCCCTTGGAGATCGTCAGCGTGACCGTCGTGCCCTCGGGAACGTCCTTGCCGTCCTCGTCGGGGGACTGCTTGGCGACGTCGCCCTTGTCCTCGTCGGAGAAGACCCGGGACGGCGCGATCTTCACCTTCAGACCGGCCTCCTCCAGCTCGGCGCGGGCGTCGTCCTCCGACTCGCCGGTCACGTCGGGCAGTTCCACCGCGCGGCCCTTGCTGACGACGAGCGCGACGGCCGAGCCGGCCCTGCGGACGTGGCCGGGCTTCGGGTCGGTGCTGATCACGGCGTTCTTCGCGACGTCGTTGCTGAAGGCCCTGGTGACCATGCCGGCGCCGAGCCCCAGGTCGTCGAGCTTGTCCTTCGCGTCGGGCAGCGGCGTGCCCTTCAGGTTCGGCACCTTCACGGTCTCCGGGCCGAGGGAGACGGTCAGCGTCACCTTGCCGTTGTGCCGGATGCGTTCGCCGACGCCGGGGTCCGTCGCGATGACGGTGCCGCGCTTGTCGGTGTCGCTGTAGGCGCGCTTGACCTTGCGTACGTCGAGTCCGGCGCCGTCGAGTCGCTCGCGGGCCTGGGCCTCCGTCTTCGCGAGGAGCGGCGGGACCTTCGTGAACTGGCCGGAGTTGATGTACCAGACGCCCGCGCCCAGGCAGAGGGCCAGCAGGACGGCGGCTATCGTCGCGGATATCCCGCGGCGGGTGTTGAGGCGTTGGCGGAGGCGGGCCGCGGCCGACTTCGGGGCCGCAGGGGGCGCGGCCACGGGGGGCGGGGTGCGCAGCACGCTGGTGTGGCTGAGCCCGTCCTGCCGGTTCCCCCGCGTTTCCTCCGTGTGCGGGGGTTCCTGCGTGGTGGGCAGGGGGAGTTGTACGGATCGCGTCGCGCGCGGGATGACGCTGGTGCGGTCGTCGGAGGTGTCGTGACCGTCCCGCTCCGTGCCGCGCGCCTGCGGGGGGACCACGTCGAGCTGCGCGTCGGTGAGCGCGAACCGGGCCGCGCGGAGCTGCGCCAGCAGGGCCACCGCGTCGTACGGACGCAGGTCCGGGTTGCGGGCGGTGGCCGACGCGACCAGCTCGTCGAGCTCGTAGGCGAGGCCGGGCACGGCGGCGGAGGGCGGTGGCACGTCCTCGTTGAGGTGCTGGAAGAGCACCTGGGCGGGCGAATCGCCGCCGTGCGGCTTGGCGCCGGTCAGCATCTCGTACAGCACGACCCCGGAGGCGTACACGTCCACGCGGGTGTCCGCGGTGCCGTGCTCGATCTGCTCGGGCGCGAGGTAGGAGACCGTGCCGAGCACCGTGCCGGTGGTGTTCGTGACGGAGTCCACGGCCCGTACGAGGCCGAAGTCGGCGACCTTCACGCGGCCGTCGTCCCCTATGAGGACGTTCTCCGGCTTCATGTCGCGGTGCACGAACCCGGCGCGGTGCGCGGCGCCGAGGGCGGCGAGGACCGGCTCCAGGATGTCCAGGGCGGCGCGGGGGCGCAGGGCGCCGCGCTCGCGCAGGACGTCGCGGAGCGTGCAGCCCGCGATGTACTCCATGGCCAGATACACGTACGGGCCGTCGGTGCCCTGGTCGTAGACCCCGACCACGTTCGGGTGCGCCAGGCGGGCCACCGACTTGGCCTCGCGGATGAAGCGCTCGACGAAGGAGGTGTCGGCCGCGAGCGTGGGGTGCATCACCTTCAGCGCGAGCACGCGGTCGAGGCGGGTGTCCACGGCCCGGTAGACCGTGGCCATCCCGCCGACCGCGATCCGCCCGTCCACGCGATAACGGCCGTCGAGCACCTGCCCGACGAGGGGGTCCTTGAGGGTCGTGTCCACGGGGGGAGTCTACGAGCCCCCACCGGCGCACCGTCCCCCGCGGGCGCCCGGCCTGCGAGACTGCAGCGCACCTGTGACCGACCGTTGCCGCACCGGCGGCCACCGTCCCGCCGCTGCGCGGCGGCTCACCCACCCGCCCGCCCGCCCGTGACCCTGGTCGCCGGGGTGCCGCGGATCCCGCCGACCCTCGACTGTCGGGTGGGCGTCGTCGTGGGGCGGCAGCTGTCCCGCCGCTGCGCGGCGGGTTTCCCACCCGCCCGCCCGTGACTCTGGTCGCCGGGGTGCCCGCGGCCCCCGCCAGCCCTCGACTGTCGGGTGGGCGTCGTCGTGGGGCGGCAGCTGTCCCGCCGCTGCGCGGCGGTTCTCCCACCCGCCCGCCCGTGGCTGTGGTCGCCGGGGTGCCCCAGACCCTCGCCGACCCTCGACCGTCGGGTGGGCGTTGTCGTTGGGCGGCAGCCGTTCCGCCGCTGCGCGGCGGGTTCCCACCCGCCCGCCCGTGGCTGTGGTCGCCGGGGTGCCCCGGCTGCGCTGTGGGCTTCCCGCCCCCCGCTCGCGACCCTCGCCCCGGCGGCTCCCCGCCCCTGAGTAACCCGCGACCATCGCTGCCGAACCGCCCGCCCGTCCGGGTCCCTTGCCCCGGCTCACCCCGTGGCGGTCACCTCGGGGCCCACAGATACGGGTGGGCGGGTGGGAGGAGCCGCCGCGCAGCGGCGGAACCGTTGCCGCCCCTGCCCTCGGCGGTCACCCCGGGGCCCACAGTCACGGGCGGGTGGGTGGGAAACCCGCCGCGCAGCGGCGGGGACGGTTGCCGCGCTCGCGGTCGTCAGAACGCCGGTCGTTCCGGGTCGAGGGCCGCCCGCCCCTCCGTGGGGGACGACGCCTCGGCGAAGTGGCGGCGCGGGATGCGGCCGCCCAGGTACGCGAGGCGCCCCGCCAGGACTCCGTGGCGCATCGCCTCGGCCATGAGCACCGGTTCCTGCGCCCGCGTCACGGCCGACGCGAGCATCACCCCGGCGCAGCCCAGCTCCATGGCGAGCGCGGCGTCCGACGCGGTGCCGGCGCCGGCGTCCAGGATCACCGGCACGCGCGCGTGCTCCACGATGAGCTGGAAGTTGTGCGGGTTGCGGATGCCTAGCCCGGAGCCGATGGGGGAGCCGAGCGGCATGACGGCCGCGCAGCCGACGTCCTCCAGCTTCCGGGCGAGCACGGGATCGTCGTTGGTGTACGGCAGGACGGTGAAGCCGTCGTCGACGAGGATTTCGGCGGCGTCCAGGAGCTCCACCGGATCGGGCAGCAGCGTGCGCTCGTCCGCGATGACCTCCAGCTTCACCAGGTCCGTGCCCAGGGCCTCACGGGCGAGCCGGGCGGTCAGCACGGCCTCGCCCGCGGTGAAGCACCCGGCCGTGTTCGGCAGCACCCGGATGCCGAGCCGCTCCAGGACGGACAGCACGGACCCCCGTACGCCGGGGTCGAGCCGCCGCATCGCGACGGTGGTCAGCTCCGTACCGGAGGCGACGAGGGACCGTTCAAGCACGTCCAGGCTGGGCGCACCGCCCGTACCCATGATCAGTCGCGACGACAGCGTGAGGCCGCCGATGACGAAGGGATCGTCCGCCATGTGCGTCAGCCTCCCTGGACGGCGGTGAGGACCTCGACGCGGTCGCCGTCGCTGAGCGCGGTGGCGGCCCACTCCGCGCGCGGGACGACGGTTTCGTTGAGCGCGGCGGCGACTCCGGCGGGCGCGGCGGTCAGTTGGGCGACGACGGCGTCGAGCGTGGTCCCGGCGGCCACGTCTCGTACCTCCCCGTTGACGGAGACGGCGAGTACGGCGAAGGGCGTGGTCATGCGGACAGCTCCGTGAGGTGCTTGGGGGAGTTCGGGCGGGGCGAGGGGGCAGCGGCGAAGCGGCGCGGCGTGAACGCGGCGGCCTCGTCCGGCAGTTCGCCGGTGGTCAGGGCGTGCGCCATGACGTCCCCGGTGACGGGCGTCAGGAGGACGCCGTTGCGGTAGTGCCCGGTGGCGAGGTGCAGCCCGGCCAGCGCGGTCGGCCCGAGCAGCGGCGCGTTGTCGGGGGAGCCGGGCCGCAGCCCGGCGCGCGTCTCCGTGAGGGGCAGCTCCGTGATGCCCGGTACGAGCTCGTGGGCGTCGCGCAGCAACTCGTACACGCCGCCCGCGGTGACCGTCGTGTCCCAGCCCAGCTCCTCACTGGTCGCGCCCACGACGAGCTCGCCGCTGACCCGCGGCACCAGGTAGACGTGGCTGCCGCGCACGACGGCCCGCACGGTGCGGCTCAGGAACGGCGCGTACCGCCCCGGCACCGTCAGCCGCAGCACCTGCCCCTTCACGGGCCTGACCGGCGGCGTCACGCCCTCGGGTACCCCTTCGAGCCGCCCGCTGAGGCTGCCCCCGGCAAGCACGGTCTGCCCGGCCGAAAGCGCGGTGCCGTCCGCGAGGACGACACCGGCGGCCCGGTCGCGTACGACCGACAGCGCCCGCGCCCATGCGCGCGTGAACCGCACCCCGGCCCGCTCGCACGCCACGACGAGGGCGGCCGCGAGCCTGCGCGGGTCGACCTGATGGTCGCCGTCGACGCGCAGCCCGCCCCGTACCCCTGGAGCGAGCATCGGCTCCAGACGCCGGCACTCGCGGCCGTTCAGCCACTCCGATGTGAGCCCCGACCGCACCTGGAGGGCGTGCAGATCGCGCAGGTGCGCACGGTCGTCGGCGTCGAGCGCGACGGCGAGCGTGCCGCACGCGCGGTAGCCGATGTCCTCGCCGGACGCCTCCGTCAGCTCGGCCGCGAAGTCCGGATAGCGGCGCGCCGACGCCAGGTTCAGGCCGAGCAGGGTCTGCTCGCCGTAGTGCAGCTCGGTGACGGCGGCCAGCATGCCCGCCGCGACCTGCGCCGCGCCGCCGCCCGGCTCGGGGTCGACGACGGTGACGGCGAGGCCCCGCTGCGCCGCCCGCCAGGCGGTGACCAGCCCTATGACGCCGCCGCCGACGACGAGAACGTCACAAGGCGGGCCTTCTGGGGACGATGGTGTCGGTTTCGTATCGCCATTCGTACGGGCCGTACGGGTCGCACGGGTCGCACGGGAATCGCCATTCGTACGGGAACGCATGGGCGTCCAGCCCCTCCCTTCGCCGGCATGACCCGGATCAGGTTCGTACGGTCGGAGGCCGTCCCAGCCTCCCTCTCAGCCCGGTGCGTCCGGGCTCCCGCGAGTGCTCTGCACCGTCAGCCTAGCCCGTCGCCCGGCGGGGAGTTAAGCCCGTCGTGTCCGCGGCCGGGGGCGTCGCCCTAGAGTTGATCGGGTGAGCGACGAGCAGAAGAGGGTGGCGGCGGGGCGGCGCGTGGTGATCGTCGGCGCCGGGATGGCCGGGGTGCAGTCCGCAGTGGCGCTGCGTGAGCAGGGCTTCACGGGCACGATCACGCTGATCGGCGCGGAGCCCCATCAGCCGTACGACCGGCCGCCGCTGTCCAAGGCGGTGCTGCTCGGCAAGGCGGAGGGCTCCGCCTTCGACATCGACTTCGAGGCGCTCGGCATCGAACTGCGGCTGGGGCTCGACGTCACCGGCGTCCGCCCCGCCGACCACGAACTGGACACCGAGGCGGGCCCGGTCGGGTACGACACCCTGGTCCTCGCGACCGGCGCCGAACCGATTCGGCTGCCCGGCTCCGAGGGCGTCCCCGGCGTGCATCTGCTGCGCACGCTCGACGACGCCGAGCGGCTGCGGCCGGTCCTCGCCGAGCAGCACGACGTCGTGGTCGTCGGCGCGGGCTGGATCGGCGCCGAGTTCACCACGGCGGCCCGTGACGCGGGCTGTTCCGTGACCGTGGTGGAGGCCGCGGACCGCCCGCTCGCGGGCGCGCTGCCCGCCGAGGTCGCGGCGCCGATGGCGGCCTGGTACGCCGACGCCGGGGCCGAACTGCGCACCCACGCGCGCGTGGAGCGCGTCGAGCCCGGCGCGGTGTTCCTCGACGACGGCACGCGGCTGCCCGCGGGCGCCGTCGTCGTCGGCATCGGCGCGCGGCCCGCGACGGCGTGGCTCGTGGGCTCCGGCATCGCGCTCGGCGCCCACCGCGAGGTGCTGGCCGACGAGCGGCTTCGCACGTCCGCGCCCGATGTGTACGCGGTCGGCGACTGCGCGTCGTTCCCTTCGGGGCGGTACGGGGAGCGGCTGCTCGTGCACCACTGGGACAACGCGATCCAGGGCCCGCGCACGGTCGCGGCGAACATCATCGGCGAGACTCCGTCGGTGTACGACCCCGTGCCGTACTTCTGGTCCGAGCAGTTCGGGCGCTTCGTCCAGTACGCGGGCCACCACTCGCCCGGCGACGAGCTGATCTGGCGGGGCGACCCCGCGACGCCCGCGTGGACGGTCTGCTGGCTCCGTGACGGAGCACTCACCGCCCTTCTCGCGGTGGGCCGCCCCCGGGACCTCGCCCAGGCCCGCAAGCTGATCGAGTCCGCGACCCGCCTGGACCCCACCCTGACCGCGGACCCGGCAATCCCCCTGAAGCGCGCCGTCGCCTCTTGACCCCCTGCCGCTTCGCGGCGGGGGTCTTTTCCCACCCACCCGCCCGTTACGGCCGTCCGGTGGGTGACACCGCTCACCCTGCCCCGCCGCTGCGCGGCGGATCCCCCGCCCTGCACCGGACCGGTGCTGCCCACCCCTGCGGGCGGCCCGACCGGTTCCCCTGTGGGCGGCTGGGCCGCCCACAGGGCGGAACGGGCGGGCACAGCCCCGGTTCCGGCCACTCCAAGGACCACAGGGACCCATGTACCCCCAGGGGGCACCCTGGGACCCACCAGGGCCACACCCCCGCTTCCGGCCCCCGGCCAGAAATGGCACGCTTGATCCGTGACCGAGATTGACGCAAAGACCGATGCTCTCGTCCCCGCCTGGCTGTACCTCCCCGACATCGCAGAGATGCTCGGTGTGGAGGTGACGCGCGTGCGCCAGCTGGTCAAGGAGGGCCAGCTCATCGCCGTGCGCCGTGGTGAGAACCGCGCGCTCCAGGTGCCCGCCGCCTTCATCGACGGCGACAAGGTGGTCAAGGGCCTTTCCGGCACCCTGACGCTCCTGAGGGACGACGGTTTCACCGACGAAGAAGCGCTCGAGTGGCTCTTCACCCCCGACCCGACCCTGCCGGGCACCCCCGCGCAGGCCCTGAGCGAGAATCGCGGGACGGAGGTGAAGCGCCGCGCGCAGGCGCTCGCCGTCTGACCTGAAACAACCGTCCGGCGTACGGGCCGCACCCGCGGCCCGTACGCCACCGACACGGGGGGACTTCTCCATGGCCACCGACACGGCGGGCGCGTCCGCGCGCGCCCGGCTCGCCGACGCCCTGCTCTACCTGTGCGTGGACGCCCGCAAGCGCCAGGGGGACCTCCCGCAGTTCCTGGACGCCGTCCTCGCGGGCGGCGTCGACATCGTGCAGCTGCGCGACAAGGGCATGGAGGCCGCCGAGGAGCTGGAGCACCTCCAGGTCTTCGCCGAGGCCGCGCGCCGGCACGGCAAGCTCCTCGCGGTGAACGACCGCGCGGACGTCGCGCATGCCATCGGCGCCGACGTGCTGCACCTGGGCCAGGGCGACCTGCCCGTGCCCGCGGCCCGCGCCATCCTCGGCCCGACCGGCGACGACGTCCTGATCGGCCGCTCCACGCACGCCGAGCACGAGGCCGCCGCGGCCGCCGTCCAGGACGGCGTGGACTACTTCTGCACCGGCCCGTGCTGGCCGACCCCCACGAAGCCGGGCCGGCCCGCCCCGGGCCTCGACCTGGTCCGGTACACGGCCTCGCTCGGCACCGACCGCCCCTGGTTCGCGATCGGCGGCATCGACGCGGGCAACCTGGACGAGGTCCTCGAAGCCGGCGCACGCCGGGTGGTAGTCGTCCGCGCCCTGACCGAGGCGGACGACCCCGGCGCCGCCGCCGCGGACTTCGCCAAGCGGCTGCGTACGGCCTGAGGGGCCGAGCTCTCCCTGCGGCCCGGTCGCGATTTTGGCCCGTTTTCATATACGTACACCCGTTTGATCAACACCCCCATGGTGTCCGATGCGTGGACAACAAACCGACTAACAGGACAAATGACCAACGTGCGGTTGGGGGACCGCCCCAGCCTGGCTAACCTGCCGGTATGGCCCTAGGCACTGCTTCCACCAGGACTGACCGCGCACGGACCGTGCGTGACATGCTCGCGACCGGCAAAACCACGTACTCCTTCGAGTTCTCGGCGCCGAAGACTCCCAAGGGCGAGCGGATCCTGTGGAACTCGCTGCGCAGGGTCGAGGCCGTCGCGCCCAGCTTCGTCTCCGTGACGTACGGCGCCGGCGGCTCCACGCGCGCGGGCACGGTGCGCGAGACCCAGCAGATCGTCGCCGACTCGACCCTCACGCCCGTCGCCCACCTCACCGCCGTCGACCACTCCGTCGCCGAACTGCGCAACATCATCGGGCAGTACGCCGACGCCGGGATCCGCAACATGCTCGCGCTGCGCGGCGATCCGCCCGGCGACCCGATGGGCGAGTGGGTCAAACACCCCGAGGGGCTGACCTACGCCGCCGAGCTGGTACGGCTCATCAAGGAATCGGGCGATTTCTGCGTGGGCGTGGCCGCGTTCCCGGCGATGCACCCGCGCTCGGCGGACTGGGAGTCCGACGTCCGGAACTTCGTCGACAAGTGCCGCGCGGGCGCCGACTACGCGATCACCCAGATGTTCTTCCACCCGGAGGAATACCTCCGCCTGCGCGACCGCGTCGAGGCGGCAGGCTGCGAGACGCCGATCATCCCGGAGATCATGCCGGTGACGAATGTGCGCCAGCTGGAGCGATTGCCGCAGCTCAGCAACGCGGATTTCCCGCCCGAACTGAAAGAGCGGATCCTCTCGGTCAAAGACGATCCCGCCGCTGTACGCTCCATTGGCATCGAGTTCGCGACGGAGTTCTGCGCGCGACTGCTCGCCGAGGGAGTGCCGGGGCTGCACTTCATCACGCTGAACAACTCCACGGCGACGCTGGAGATCTACGAAAATCTGGGCCTGCACCACCAGCAGGCCTGACCGGTCGTACCCCTGAGGCCGCGGCCGCAGGGGAGAGGGGCGTACATGGGCTGGACGGTCCTCTACATCGCGTTCGGCATCGTCGCGCTGTGGCTGCTCGGCGAGGTGCTGCTGCAGTACAAGGCACGGCTGCGCTGGCGGCTGCTCGCCTTCGTCGGCTTCCTCGGCGTCGTCGCCGGCGTCCTGATGCCGTCGGTGGCGGTCATCGCGGTGGGCGCGATCGCGTTCGCGACCGGACAGACGTACGTGACGCTGTCATTCCGCCGGGGCTTCTCCACCGGCTGGGCGCTCGGCGGGCAGCCGGGCGCGAGCAGGCGCCGCAAGGGCGCGGGCGCGCGCGGCGCGGCCCCGGAGCCCACGCTCCAGGTGTCCGACCTCGAGTACGCGGCGGCGCCGCCCGAGCCCGGCGCGCCCCCGCCGGACGTCCTCGCCCAGGAGAACACCGGCACCGGCGTGTACGCGCCCGAGCCCATGCCCGACGACACCGGCCAGTACGGCGTCTACAGCGACGCGGCGTACGCCCAGCCCCCGGCCGGTGACAACTACGGCTTCGACACCTACGCCGCGTACGACCCGCAGGGCGGGCAGGCTCAGCAGGAGCAGCAGGACTCGCTGCACTTCGCCTACGGCGAGACCGGCGAGCAGCGGTACGCCGCCTACTCCGACCCGTACATCGGCACGCAGACCTACGGCGCGCAGCCGGGCTACGACACCTACGGCGACCCGCCGCCGTACGCGCCCTACGGGGGCGACACCTACGGCGGCGGCTACCAGGACACCCCGCCCGGCGGCGTGTGGGTCCCGCAGCAGCGCACGACCGACGCCGCGCCGCCGTACGGCGGCGGCCTGCCGGGCGAACTCCCGCCCGAGCAGCCCGGCTATCCGCCGTTCCCGGGCGAGGTGCCGCAGCAGCCCGGGGACACGTTCGGCTATGAGTCCGGGTTCAACGGGGAGCAGCAGTACCGGTATTGAGCAGCGGTTACTTCGATCTCTTCTTGAGCAGCGGTCACTGCGATCGGCTCTTGAGCCGCGGTCACTGCGACCCCCGGAACTCCGGGCCCTCCACGACGAGTCCGGCGACCAGCGTCCCGGACATGCCCGCGTGCGGCAGTCCGCCGCCGGGGTGCGACCAGCCGCCGACCGTGTAGAGCCCCGTCAGCGCCGTGCTGTTGGCCGGGTGCAGGCGCCGCCCGCCGGCGGCCGCGAGGGCCGGGGGCGGGACCGCGCCGCCGTCGGCGCCGGTGCTCTCGGCGACGTCCGCGGGGGCGCGGACCTCGTGCCACAGGAGGCGGTCACGGAGGTCGGGTATCGCGCGTTCGGCGTGGGTGATCAGGCTTTCGGCCTGTACGGCGAAGACGTCGCGCGACGGCCGGTCCGGGCCGCCGGGCGATGGCCGGTCCGGGCCGCCGGGATCCGCGGGCACTGTGGTGGTCAGCGTGACCGCTTCGTGGCCGGCGTCCGGCACCGACGTGCTGTCGTCGGGCCGCGTCACCGTCATCGTGGGCTGCGCCACCATGGCCGGGTGATCGCCGAACAGGCCGTCCAGCTCCTTCGCGCCGTCGGCTGCGTGCACCACCGTCTTGTGTGGCGCTCCCTCCGGGCGGGGCCCGCGCAGGGCGAGCAGGACCGTGAGGCGGCTGGGCAGGCCGGACTGCGGGGGGACGTCCTGGGGAGCGCGGGCGGCCGTCCCTGACAGCATCCGGGCCAGCACCTCGGGGGCGACGCCGGCCACCACGAAGTCGGCGTCCACGACGGTCCCGTCCGCAAGCTCGACTCCCGCCGCGCGGCCGTCCTTCTCCACGATCCGCACGACCGCCGAGTCGAACGCGAACTCGACCCTGCGGGCCAGACACCGCTCGTACACCGCCGTCGCGAGGGCCCTCATGCCGCCGCGCACGGACCAGGTGCCGAAGGTCTGCTCCATGTACGGCAGGACTGCCGCGCTCGCCGGGGCCGTGCGCGGATCCAGGCCGTGCGCCAGGGCGTAGTGGCCGAGGAGAGCGCACAGGCGGGGCTCGCCGCCCAGCTCGAACTCGGCGATCTCGGCGAGCGTGGTCGCGCGCCGCTCGCGGCGCAGCAGGCGCTTCTGGGCGACCGAGGGATAGGGCTCGCGCTCGGCGAGCACCTGCCAGTTCGGCCACAGGGGCTCTTCCAGGAGGGGGCGGCGGGTGCGGTCCCAGGCCTCCCGCGCGCGGTTCATGAGCGCCGCCCAGCGCGCGCCCGCGCCGGTGCCGAGCGCGGCGTCCAGGGCCTCGCCGACGCCCGCGCGCGAGGCGTTCGGCAGGTCCGTCGTCGTGCCGTCCGCGAAGACGTGCCGCACGGCCGGCTCGACCTGGGTCAGCTCGACGCACTCCTCCAGGGGCTGCTTGCCCGTCTTCACGAACAGATCGCGGTAGACCGCGGGCAGATGGAGCACGGCCGGGCCCGTGTCGAAGCCGAAGCCGTCACGCTCCACGCGGCCCAGCGCGCCGCCGTACGTCGCCGCGCGCTCGTGCACCACCACCCGGTGGCCCGCGACGGCCAGCCGGGCGGCGGCCGTCATGGCGCCCATCCCGGCGCCGATCACCACAATCCGTGCCATGCCAGGGACTGTATCGGCCGCCACTGACAGTGTTGTCGGGTGCCCGGCACCGTCCCGTTCTCCGTCCGGTGAACGCCCGCCGCCTCAGTCCGGTGGCCGCCCTGCCGCCGCCGCGAGCCGCCGTTCCTCCCGGCGCTGCGCCCTGCGCCGCAGGAACCGCCGGATCCGGTGTGCGAGGAACAGCAGCAGTACGAGACCGGCGACGAGCAGCACGGCCGCGATGATCGCCGCGGCCTCGGGGTGGAACATCGCGAAGCTGACGATTCCGCCGACCCCGAGGTCCTCGGCGGTGCTCAGGACGAGGTTGCTGAACGGCTCGGGGGAGGTGTTGACCGCCATCCGCGTCCCGGCCTTGACGGCGTGGCTCGCGAGGGCCGTCGAGCCGCCGACCGCGCCCGCCGCCACGTCCGGCAGCGAACCGCTCTGCCCGGCGAGCAGCGCCCCAACCACAGCGCCGGACACCGGCCGGACGACGGTGTGCACCGCGTCCCACGCCGAATCGACGTAAGGGATCTTGTCGGCGACGGCCTCGCAGGCGAACAGCACGCCCGCGGTGATCAGCACGCCGGGGCTCTGCAGCGACTCCGGGACCTCGTCGGACAGCCCCGTGGCCCCGAAGACACCGAGCAGCAGGATCACCGCGTAGGCGTTGATCCCGCTCGCCCAGCCACTGGTGAACACCAGGGGGAGTACGGACACGGACGTGATCGTAACCAGCGGGGACCGTTCCAGCCCGGCATGAGCATCCAGGTCGGCCTGCCTGGGGGTGAGCACTCAGGCCTGAGTATCCGTACCTAGTGAAGGAGATGAGTACGCGCGCGGATGGGCCCCGACCTGCGGGGACGGAAGAGTGAGGGCACGGAGAAGGGCGCGGTACCGGCACCGCCGACACGGGGCGGCGGAACGGGGCGGCGCCCTTGCCGCTCCTCCCGCCTCTGTCGGGAGGGAGGAACGGGGGTGACCGGGGGACGACCACGGGGGTCGTGCGGGGGAATGCAAGAAGCGCGGGTCCGGTGGCCTGGGGTTCCAGGCCACCGGACCCGCGCCGCGCGACGACTGCGAACGGGTGAACGGGGCCGCTCTGGGTGCCGCCCGCTACCTCCCGCCGCTCACCCTCCCCTGGAGCAGCCGCGACAGCGCCGCGTGCACGTCGTCCAGCGAGCGCTCCGGCTGGAAGGCCTGCCAGTCGAGCGCCGCCACCAGGACCATCCCGACGAGCGCGGCCGCCGTCAGCGGGATGTCGATCTCCTCGCTCAGCTCGCCGTTCCGCACGCCCTCGCGCAGGACGTCCTCGACGACCGCGACAGCCTGCTGGCGCACGACCATGAGCGTGGACTGCCAGGCACGGTTCGTGCGCCACAGCTCGGCCACGTACAGCTGGGTGAAGGCCGGATAGCGGTCGATGAAGAGGAGGCCCGCGCGGATCATCGCGTCCAGCGCGTCGACCTGCCGGCCCCCCTCCAGGGCGGCTTCGTCCGCGGCCTGTTTGAGGGAGGCGGTGAGCAGCCCCACGCCGTGCCGCAGCAGCTCTTCGAAGAGGACTGATTTGCTGGCGAAGTTGTAGTAGACCGTGCCTTTCGCGACTCCCGCCCGCTCGGCGATCTCGTCAACTGTCGTGGCGGAGAACCCCTGTTCCGCGATGAGGGTGACGGCGGCTTCGTAGAGCTTCTGCCGGGTGGCCTCACGCCGCGTGCTGCTCGCGCTACTTTCCATGGGCTTGATTTTCACAGGTTCCGACCCGTTCACAGGCTCAGCTCCGGGTGCAGCCGGTCCAGAGTCCACACCTGTTTGCGGCGCGCGGAGACGGCGGTGAGCGCCAGCGCGCCCGCGGTGAACGCCAGCAGGACCGCGCACGCCGTCCACACCGGGCCGAGGCCACCGCCCGTGATGAGTCTGCGCAGGGCGTCGACGACGTAACTCATCGGCAGGTAGGGGTGGATCGCCTCGAAGAACTTCGGGCTGGTCTGTACGGGATACGTGCCGCCCGCCGAGGTGAGCTGGAGCATCAGGAAGGCGAGGACGAGGATCCGTCCGGCCGCCCCGAAGCGCGCGTTCAGCCACTGCACGATCGCCGCGAAGCAGCCGGTCACCAGGACGAGGAAGCCGATCGTCCCGGCCGCCCGCTCCATCTGCAGGCCCAGCCGCCAGTGCAGGACCGACATGAGTGCCCCCACTTGCAGCACTCCGAGGGCGGCGACCGGGAGCCAGCCCGCGAGCGCGATCCGCCAGGCGGGGGCGCCCGCGGCGAGCGCGCGCCGGTTGAGCGGCTGGATGAGCATGTACGCCACCATGGCGCCCACCCACAGGGACAGCGGGATGAAGTACGGGGCGAAACCGGTGCCGTAGTTGGGCGCCTTGTGCAGCGACTGGGAGGCGAGCTGCACTGGGTCGGCCATGACGTCGGTGCGCCGGTCGCGGTCCTGCTTGTCGTAGTCGGGGATCTTCTTGACGCCGTCGTGCAGTCCGCCCGCCAACTCCTGGGAGCCGTCGGCCAGTTTGAACATGCCGCCGTCGAGGTCGTCGGCACCCGTCTTCAGCTTGCCGACGCCCGTGTCCAGGTCCGTGGCGCCGGTCTGGGCCGTGCCGAGGCCCGTGTGCAGCTTCTTGGCGCCCGTGGCGACCTTCCCCGCGCCCCTGTTGAGCGCGTTGACGTCCCTGACGGTCTTCTCCAGGTTCTCGTCCAGGTGCGGGGCGCGGTCCGCGAGGCCCTGAGCCTTCTTCTGGAGGGTGGCGAGGTTGGTGTCGAGGCTCTTCAGGTCGCCGTTCTGGTCCTTGACGAGGGTGTCGACGTCTCCGGCGATGACCGAGACGTCGGCCGCGACCTCCTTGGCCTTCTTCAGCTTCGGGCACCAGGCGGCGGGGTCGGGGAGCCGTTGGCACTGCTCTTCGTAGAGGCCGTTCAGGGCGGCCGACGCCTCCTTGGCGTCCGTCGCCGCCTTGGGAGCCTTCTCGACGAGGGTGTCCAGGTTGTTGCGCACCGCACGGGAGGAGTCGGCGACGAGCTGCGCGGAGTCACCGAGTACCTTGCCGTTGTCCTTCAGGTACGGCCGGACCTTGGCCGCGTCGCCGTTGACGCGGTCGGCCAGCTTCTGGGTGCCGTCCGCGACGCGCCGTGAGCCGTCCTCCAGGTCGCCGGCGCCGGTGTGCAGCTTCTTGACGCCCGAGGCGAGGTCCCCGCTGCCGTCCTTGGCGTCCTTCAGGCCGTCGACGAGCTTCTCCGAGCCCTTCTTGGCCTTCCCGATGCCGCCTTCGAGCCGGTCCGCGCCCTTGGCGGCCTGCTGGGTCTTGCCGTGGATGTCGGAGAACGAGATGAAGATCTTGTCGAGCATGCCCCGCGACGCCTTCGTGGACGCGGCGGTGCGCACCTCGGAGAAGACCGTCCGTGAGATCTGCCCGACGATGTAGTTGTTGGCGTCGTTCGTGCGGACCCGCAGAGCGCCCGTCTCCGGAGAGTCACCCGAACTGGAGCCCACCCGCTCGCTGAAGTCGGACGGCATCGTCAGCGACAGGTAGTACGTGCCGTCCTCGACGCCCTCGCGGGCCTCGGCGGCGCTCACCTCGTGCCAGTCGAAGGTCCTGCTGTCACGCAGCCCGTCGACGATGCCGTCGCCCGCCGTGAGCTTCTTGCCGTCGACGGTGGCGCCCTTGTCGTCGTTCACCAGGGCCACGGGGATCTTGTCCAGGCGGCCGTACGGATCCCAGAAGGACCACAGGTACAGCGCGCCGTACAGCAGGGGCAGCAGCATGAGCGCCACCAGGGCCGCGCGGGGGAGCCTGCCCCTGCCGAAACGCTTGAGCTCAAGCGCGGCGAGCTTCGGCGACCGCATCCGCCGTCTCCTTGTCGTCGATTCCGGCGCCTTCGTACTCTTCGGGGTCTTCGCGTTCTTCGGTGCGCACGACTTCTTCAGTGCGTACGACGACCGCCCCCTCGGGGGCCTCGCTGCACACGGCCACGACGGTGGTCCCGCGCGCGGCGATGGACCGCAACAGGGCCCAGGCCTCGTCCCGTTCGGCGTCCGAGAGCTTCAGGTCGGTGTCGTCGACGCCGAGGAGCCGGGGCCGGCCGATCAGCGCGAGCGCCACGGACAGCCGCAGCGCCTGAAGCCGGTCCAGGTCGCGCACGGACGTCCGCGAGCCCTTGGGCAGTGCCTCGATGTCGAGCCCGGCGGCCCGCACCGCGGTGTCGACGCGCAGCCGGGACGCGGTGGCCCGCTCGGACCGCGGCCGCAGCAGCGCGCGCAGCGAACCCTCGAACCGCCGCTCCAGGAGCGCGCGTTCCCGCAGGTGCTCGGCGACGGTCAGGGCGGGGTCCAGGTCGGTGACGCCGGGGACGGGCCCGAGCGCGCTGATCCCGCGCACCGCCGCGAGCTGCTTGGGCAGCCGGAAGCGGCCCACGGACGCCGTGCCCTCGGTGGCGCGCATACGTCCCGTGAGCGCGAGCAGCAGACAGGTGCGGCCGGAGCCCGACGGGCCTTCGAGCGCGATGAGCGCGCCCGGCTCCGCCTTGATCCCGATCCCCCGGAACGCCCAGCCCCGCGGTCCCTTGAGGCCGAAGTCCGCCGCGCTGACGGCGGTGCCGTGCGGACCGTCCACGGTCCCCCCTCGTATCGCCTTGCGACTGCTTTTGAACTGACTGGTCAGTGCAAAAGTTATCTCGAACCTTCGATCGAGGCAAAGGTGCAGGTCAGCGCGGATTGTCAGTGGCGTACTCCACGATGGGCACATACGGCCACTGCGCCGTCACACAGACGACAGGAGGTTCGTCATGGCCAGTACTCACGCCGCAGCCGCACGCCGGCGCCGCGCCCTCGGCCCTGCCCCCTCACTGACCGGCCCCGCGAGCGACGTCCACCCGGTGCTCCGCCGGGCCACGGCCCCGCCCGCCGCCCTCGAACTGCTCGCCCAGGCCCGCGCCGGACTCGACGAGGCGGCGCACCTGGACACTCCGAACGAGCGCTATGCCACCGCCCACCTCGCCGCCCTGCGCACCGCCGCCGCGGTCCTCGCCGCCCGCGGCCGCCCCGAGCTCAGCCCGCGCCGCAGGCAGCGCATCCGGAGCGCCTGGGAAGTGCTCCCGGAAATAGCCCCCGAACTGACCGAGTGGAGCGCCCTGTTCGCCTCCGGTGCCGCCCGCAGGGCCCGCGCCGAGGCGGGCATCCAGGGCGCCGCGAGCCTCCGCGACGCCGACGACCTGCTGCGTGACGTGGCGATGTTCCTGCGCCTGGTCGAGCGCATGCTCGTCCTCCAGCCCGTGCTGCCCCAGCCGAGAAAGGAGCCGCCGGACGCGGGCTGATCCCGGCCGACCCCCGTCGCCCCGCGGGCGGCCCGGCTGCTCGCGCGGGGCGGACGGGGGGGGCGACGGGGGTCGGCGGGCGGAGCGGTCGGCGCCGACGGATGACGGGGCGTGGTCGCGAAGGCAATAGGGTGGGGAGCGCCCGCACCCGAACAGCCCGCCATAGATCAGGCGGAGCCCCCGCCGAGGAGTCAACTGCCGTGTCGGACCCGATGCGCCCCCGCGCTTCTCTCCGTACAGCCGTGGTCTGGGACGTCCTTAAGGACGCCCTCGACCGCCGGGTCAAGGCCACGGCGCAGGAGCCGGACACCGCACCCGAAGGCCGCGGCGGCCGCGGCGGTCTCGACGTGCTCGACACCGGCGGCGGCAGCGGCAACTTCGCCGTGCCGGTCGCCCGCCTCGGCCACCGCGTCACGGTCGTCGACCCCAGCCCGAACGCGCTGTTCGCCCTGGAGCGCCGCGCCGCCGAGGCCGGTGTCGCCGACCGCGTGCGCGGCGTGCAGGGCGACGTGCACGGCCTCTTCGACGTCGTCGAGCGCGGCGGGTACGACGCGGTGCTGTGCCACGGCGTCCTGGAGTACGTGGACGACCCGGCCGAAGGCATGCGGAACGTCGTCAGCGCGCTGCGCCCCGCCGGCGTGGTGAGCCTGCTCGCCGCGGGCCTCGGCGGCGCCGTCCTGGCCCGCGCCCTCGCCGGGCACTTCAGCGAGGCCCACCGCGCCCTTGACGACCCGGCCGGGCGCTGGGGCGAGGGCGACCCGGTGCCGCGCCGCTTCACCGCCGAGCAGCTGACCGAGCTGGTCCAGGGCGCCGGCCTGCGCGTCGGGGCCGTGCACGGCGTGCGGGTCTTCGCCGACCTGGTCCCCGGCGTCCTGGTGGACACCGAGCCCGGCGCCCTGGAGGCGCTGCTCAAGCTGGAGGCCGCCGCCGCGGAACTGCCCGCGTTCCACTCCGTGGCCACGCAACTGCACGTGCTCGGTGAGACACCCGGGGCAGCAGAGGCCACCGCGGCACCCGCGACCGCCGAGGCCTGAGCCCCGACGGGCCCGCGGGACGCGTGTGACAGGTGGGACCGGCTCGCTGATCAGCGACGCAGCCGCACATGGAGTACGCCACAGGCCCCCCGAACGGGCTACCGGCGCCGTATGATCGAGGGACACCGTCCGGCATGACGGACCGGCCGCTGGGGAATGCAGGCTTCAGCGAGCCGGAGCGACCTGGCGGTCCGGTTTGGCGAAGTTGGCGCAGAGGGGCGGGTTTCACGGGGGCGATTCCCTGCCTATCCTGAAGGGGACCCCCCGGTCGCCCCGGCGACTGCACGATGAGGAGGACTCCGTGCCGCTCTCGGAGCACGAGCAGCGCATGCTCGAGCAGATGGAGCGAGCGCTGTACGCCGAAGATCCCAAGTTCGCGACAGCGCTTGAGGGAAGCGGGCTGCGTACGTACACCCGGAAGCGGGTCTACCAAGCGGTCGCGGGCTTCCTGGTGGGCATTGCCCTTCTCATGGCCGGAATGGTCGCCCAGCTGATCTGGGTGAGCGTAGTGGGTTTCCTCGTCATGCTGGGGTGTGCCGTGCTCGCCGTCACTGGTTGGCGCAAAGCGCCCAAGCCGGGTGAACAGGCCCCCGGCACCGCCGCGACCACGGGCACCGGCGCACCACCCGGCCGCCGGCATCAGCCCCGGCAGCGGCGCTCCATGATGGACCGCATCGAAGAGCGCTGGCAGCGCCGCAGGGACGAGCAGCAGGGCGGCCAGTAGCCCGTTCGGCCGCCGCGCCCGACGCCGCCTGACGCCGCCCGACGTCCGGGGAGCCCGGCAGCCGTTCGTCGGCCGCCCGGCCGTCCTCCGTGCCACGCCGCCTGAAAGTCTCTGACACCAACGCACGCCCACGTACGCACACGAGCCACGTACGCACACGAGTGGGGGGTGACCGCCCCGGCGGTCACCCCCCACTCGCATGTCCGGGCCCGCCCGGTGCGGGCCCGGACTCAGCCCTCCTGCCGGGCCGGCCTCCGCAGAGCCGCCCAGCGCTTGGCCGCCCACCGCGACCAGCGGGTGCGCACCGCCGACCAGCGGTCCGACGCCGCCCACACCACCCGGGCGGCCGAACGCGGTGCGACCGTCGCCCGCAGCCGCGCCGAACGGCCGACAGAGGCACGCAGCCCCTCCCGCAGCCGCCGCACATCGTCCCCGAGGCCCTGCGCGGGCTGCGGCCGTGGCGCGTACAGGACCTGCTCCACCGCCGCCGCCACCCGGTGGACCGACTCCGCCGGGCCCGGGCCGAGCTCCCCGACGCGGACGATCCGGGCGGCCGCCTTGCGCGGTGTCTGCGACTCGTCCGGCGCGATGCCGTGGTCCCAGGCGGTGTCGGTGACTTCCAGCCACGCCGCCAGGGTCCGCGCGGCCGCGTCCGCCTCCGTACGCCCGCCGCTCCCGAGCCGCACCGCGCGCACCCGGGCCCGCCAGAGCATCGGCAACGACGGCACGACGAGGATCACCAGCGCGAGCAGCGCTCCGCCGACGATCCAGCCGATCGGCGGCCCGCCGTCGTCGGAAGCGCCCGTGAGCTGCGGCATCGCGCTCGTGCAGCCGCCCTGCTGCTGCATGTCGCGCGGGCAGTCCGAGGACGGCGAGGGCGTCGGCGACGGCGCCGCCGACGAGGACGGCGCGGGCACGGCCGACTCTTCGGAGTCCTCGGACGGAGAGTCCTCACGGGTGTACTCGGGCACCGAGCCGCGGTTCGGTGTCGGCTCGAAACGAGTCCAGCCGACCCCTTCGAAGTACAGCTCGGGCCATGCGTGGGCGTCCCGCAGGCCGACCGACATCGTGCCGTTCGATTGCGCGGAGCCCGGCGTGAAGCCCACCGCGACCCGCGCTGGTATGCCGAGCGTGCGGGCCATCGACGCCATGGCGAAGGAGAAGTGGACGCAGAAGCCCTCCTTCTGCTCCAGGAAGCGGGCGATCGCCGACGGTCCGCTGCCCGCGCGGACCTGCGTGTTGTACGTGAAGCCGCCGTCCGAGGCGAACCAGTCCTGGAGCTTCACCGCGCGTTCGTAGTCGTTCGCCGCGCCCTCGGTGACCTCGCGCGCCTTGGACGACACCACCGACGGCAGCGAGTCCGGCACCTTGGTGAACTCCCGGGCCAGGCCCGACGGCGCGGCGGGCGCGGCCGCGAGCTGCTCGGCGGTCGGCTCCACCACCAGGCTGTTCACGCTGTACTGCGCACCGCGCGTGGTCTGGCCGCGGTCACCGACGACCGCGCGGCCCACCGGCTCGTACCGCCAGCGGCCGTCGATGCGGACCTGGCTGGCCGGATAGGGCATCGGCAGCCAGTTCTGCGCGTAGCGGTCGTCGGCCGAGATGTTCGTCTGGATCTCCGTCCTGCGGACGGAGGGGGACAGGCCCGGCGGGTCCGGCAGCCGGGCCGGCACGTCCGTGATGTCCCGGACGGTGGTCTTCCAGGTGGTGCCGTCGAACTGGTCGAGCGAGACGATCCGCAGGTACATGTCCTGGGTGTTCTTCGCGTTCGTGCGGTACGAGATGACCTGGCGGTCCTCCGGCTGGTTCAGGCTGTCCTGGAGCGCGACCAGGGGGTTCACCGCGGAGATCGTGCCGCCCCCGTCGCCGTCGCCGCCCCCGGGCCCGCCCGAGCCGTCGAGCAGCCCGCCGTCGAGCGCGGGCAGACCGAGCGGCACGACCAGCGCGATGCCCAGGGCGACGGCGCCGATGCGGCGGCCCGTGCGGACCGGCGCGATGGCGCCGCCGTCCGTCTCCAGGCCGCCCGAGACCCGCGCGGGGGCGCGCGCCGCGCCCCCGAACACCCGGCCCCACTGCGAGAGCCGGTCCCGGCCCTCCGCGAGGAGCAGCAGCAGATAGCCCGCCGCGGCCAGCAGGAACCACAGCCACCCCGCGCCGTCCTCGGAGAGGCCCGCCGCGACCGAGTACAGGGCCAGCAGCGGCAGCCCGGCCGGAGCCGCCGTACGGAACGTCACCGCCAGCGCGTCCACCGCCAGGCCCACCACGAGCACGCCGCCGACCAGCATCAGGCGGATGCCGTCGGTCAGCGGCGCCGGAATCGCGTACCGCCCGACGTCGTCGCTGCCCGCCTCGAGCAGCATGCTGAAGTGCTGGAAGACCTCCGGCCCCGGAAGCACCCCGGCGAGCGCCTGCTCCCGCGCGAAGACCAGCGTCAGGAGCAGCAGCGACACCAAGGCCTGCGCGGCCACCGTCACCGGCCGCGCCAGCGGCACCCGCCGCGCGAGCCCGCCCACCCCGCTCTGCAGCGCCAGCAGGATCGCCGCCTGGACGAGCCAGCCCGACGTGTCGACGAGCGGCAGCAGCGCGCCCGACGCCATCAGCGTGGCGGCCGCGGCACACAGCGCCAGCCGCGTACGCCCACTCATGAAGCACCCCCCGGGCTCACCGCGAACCCCTCTTCCCACCCGTTGCCCGCATGGTCCCGCCCCCTCATGACCAGCCCCCGGTCGCCGTCCCCGCCGCCGGTCCCGCGCCGGTGCGCAGGCGGTCCGCCTGCCGCCACAGGTCGACCAGCGCGACCCCCGGAGGCACCACGACCGCCGTCCAGCCCGCCTCGTTCAACAGCCGCAGATGGTGCTGCGCCGCCGCGGACGGGGGCGCTCCCGGTCCCTGCGTCCAGGACGCGCCGTCCAGCACGAAGGCGACCGCGGCGCCGCTGCGCTGCCGCATCTTGGCGACGACCTGGGCCTGCTCGTCGTCCAGGTCGCCGAGGAAGGCCACGAGGAGGCCCTCGTTTCCGCCGCGCAGCACGTCGTACGCGCGCGAGAGCCCGGCGTTGTCCGAGTGGTCGATCACGGCGAGCGTGTCCATCATGAGCCCGGCGGCGTCCGCGGACTCCTGGCTCGCGCCCGCGAAGCCGTCGCCGCCCTCACCGGGCAGTGAGTTGCCGGTGTCCGTCAACAGCCGTACCGAGAAGCCCCGTTCGAGCATGTGCACCAGCGTGGAGGCCGTGCCCGACACCGCCCACTCGAAGGCCGAGTCCGGGCCCGCGCCCTGGTAGGCCACGTCCCTGGTGTCCAGGAGCACCGTGCAGCGCGAGCGCTGCGGCTGCTCCTCGCGGCGCACCATCAGCTCGCCGTAGCGCGCGGTGGAGCGCCAGTGGACGCGGCGCAGGTCGTCGCCGTAGCGATACCCGCGCGGGATCACGTCGTCCTCGCCGGCCAGCGCCAGCGAGCGGTGCCGCCCGTCGCCGTACCCCTTGGCCTCGCCTGTCAGCCGCACCGGCGGCAGCGCCTCCACGCGCGGGATGACGGTCAGGGTGTCGTACGTCGAGAAGGAACGGGTCAGCTCGCACATGCCGAACGGGTCGGTCAGGCGGAGCTGGAGCGGTCCCAGCGGATAGCGGCCGCGCAGGTCCGAGCGCACGCGGTACGACACCTCGCGGCGGCCGCCCGCCTCGACCCGGTCGAGCACGAAGCGGGGGCGCGGACCCAGCACGTACGGAACCCGGTCCTGGAGCATCAGGAGGCCCGTGGGCAGCCGCGAGACGTTGTCCATCCGCAGGTGCACGCGCGCCTCCGAACCGGCCGGCACGCGCGCGGGGGACAGCCGGCGGCTGCCCGCGACGCGATAGCGGGTGCGGTAGAGCACGGCCGCGCACACCAGCGGGAGCACCGCGAGGAGCAGGCCGACCCGGAGCAGGTCGCCCTGTCCGAGCACATAGGCGCACACGGCCGCGGCGATGCCCGCCGCGAAGAAGGACCGCCCCCGGGTGGTGAGGCCGGCGAGCGCCGTGCGCAGACCGCCCCGGTCGTCCTCGCCGCCCGCCGTCGGCCTCCCCCCGGCCGTCATCACAGCCTCCGGGCGCCGGGCGGCTGCTGGCCGAAGAAGCCGTCGCCGGGCTGCTTGCCCGCCGGGACGGGCGTGCGCTGGAGGATCTCCAGGACGACCGACTCGGCCGTGCGGCGGTTGAGCTGTGCCTGGGCCGTGGGCAGCAGGCGGTGCGCGAGGACCGCGACGGCCAGGGCCTGCACGTCGTCCGGCAGGGCGAACTCGCGGCCGCTGAGCGCGGCGGAGGCCTTGGCGGCGCGCAGCAGGTGCAGCGTCGCCCGCGGGGACGCGCCCAGACGCAGGTCCGGGTGGTTGCGGGTGGCCGCCACCAGGTCGACCGCGTATCTGCGCACCGCCTCAGCGACGTGGACCGTGCGGACCGCGTCGATCAGCTTCACGATGTCGTGCGCGTGCGCCACCGGCTGGAGGTCGTCGAGCGGCGAGACGCCGCCGTGCACGTCCAGCATCTGCAGCTCGGCCTCCGGGCCCGGATAGCCGATCGAGACGCGGGCCATGAAGCGGTCGCGCTGCGCCTCGGGCAGCGGATACGTGCCCTCCATCTCGACCGGGTTCTGCGTGGCCACCACCATGAACGGGCTGGGCAGTTCGTACGTCTGCCCGTCGATGGTGACCTGGCGCTCCTCCATGGACTCCAGGAGCGCGGACTGCGTCTTCGGAGACGCGCGGTTGATCTCGTCGCCGATCACGATCTGCGCGAAGATCGCTCCCGGTTTGAACTCGAAGTCACGGCGCTGCTGGTCCCAGATGGACACACCGGTGATGTCCGACGGCAGCAGGTCCGGCGTGAACTGGATGCGCCGCACCGAGCAGTCGATGGACCGCGCAAGCGCCTTGGCGAGCATGGTCTTGCCCACGCCCGGCACATCCTCGATGAGCAGGTGCCCCTCCGCCAGGAGCACGGTCAGCGAAAGCCGTACGACCTCCGGCTTGCCCTCGATCACGCCCTCGACCGACCTGCGGACACGCTCCGCGGTCGTGGTCAGATCTGTGAGGCTCGCTCGATCGTCATAGGTCGTCACCCGGCCCTCCTCGGCCCTTCCCCACGCTCGGCAAGGAGCACAGGTTTCCTCTTGTCCCGGGCCGACGCTCGCGTGCGGACCGGCCCACCCCGAAACACGGACACCACGCGTGAATGGTTCAGCGCGACGCCACACACGCATTCTTGTTGGGCTTACCGGTTCGTGTCACTCGCCTGTGGATAACTGGCGGCGTTATGTCAGGTCTTGCCGCCTTTTGGGTACCGGAGATTGTCCGGTACCCGGCATCCGGCGGTCACGCAGGGTCGATCTCCCGCAGGAGTCCCGTCTTCACGTCGAAGACGAAGCCGCGCACGTCGTCGGCGTGCAGCAGGAACGGTGAGGTCCGCACGCGCTGCATGGACTGGCGCACGTCCTGGTCGACGTCGCGGAACGACTCCACCGCCCACGCGGGACGCTGGCCGACCTCCATCTCCAGGTCGTGCCGGAACTCCTCGGTGAGGGACTCCAGGCCGCAGCCGGTGTGGTGGATGAGGACGACGCTGCGGGTGCCGAGCGCCCGCTGGCTGATGGTCAGGGAGCGGATCACGTCGTCGGTGACCACGCCGCCCGCGTTGCGGATCGTGTGGCAGTCGCCCAGCTCCAGGCCGAGGGCGTCGTGCAGGTCGAGACGGGCGTCCATGCAGGCGACCACGGCGACGCGCAGCACGGGGCGGGCGTCCATGCCCGGGTCGGTGAATACGGCGGCGTAGCGCTCGTTGGCCTCGACGAGACGGTCGGTGACCGTACCGCTCTCACGTGCACCGCCGGTGCGTATGGCGTCTTCGGGACCAGTGGGAAGGGATGCGGAAGTCGTCATGACTATGACGGTAATGGTCACGGACTGTGCGGGCCTGCTGTGAGAGCGGACAAAGAACGTCATTGGGCGTTGTTGTGAGCTAACCCACAGGAGTGGGTGGACCACGTCCGAACAGGTGACGACGTGCGGATCGCGCGTTCGTGACGGGCCGGGCCGCGCCGCGCAGGCCGGTTGATTGACCGCGAGACAGGGTGGACTAAAGTGACGCGAAGCGGGAGAGGAGTCCGCTTCCCGCTGGACCGTTCCGGAGATTTTCCTTAAGTCCCCCCACGTGCGCGGCGCGTACGTACGGCTCGGCCTCCTCCCGCTCCCGGTCGGCCGACGCCCCTTCCCCGGCGCCGGCGGGCCGGATTCCCCTTCATGAGCGGGCGGGGACCCGGCCGTGCGTACGCCATCCGCGCCGGACCCTGAGAGGGTGCATTGAGTTCTGCCCGACATGTCCCGGTGATGCTCCAGCGGTGCCTGGACCTGTTGGCCCCGGCGCTCGCGGAGCCGGGAGCGGTGGTCGTCGACTGCACCCTCGGACTCGGCGGCCACAGCGAGGCGCTGCTCGCCGCCTTCCCCTCGGCCCGCCTCATCGCCCTCGACCGCGACAAGGAAGCGCTGCGCCTGTCCGGCGAGCGGCTCGCCCCCTACGGCGACCGCGCCACCCTGGTGCACGCGGTCTACGACGAGCTGCCCGACGTACTGGAGCGGCTCGGCGTCCCGCGCGTGCAGGGCGTCCTGTTCGACCTCGGCGTCTCCTCCATGCAGCTCGACGAGGCCGACCGCGGCTTCGCCTACGCGCAGGACGCGCCCCTGGACATGCGCATGGACCAGACGACGGGGATGAGCGCCGCCGAGGTGCTCAACACCTACCCGGCCGGTGAGCTGGTGCGGATCCTGCGGGCGTACGGCGAGGAGAAGCAGGCCAAGCGGATCGTGTCCGCCGTCGTGCGCGAGCGCGAGAAGGAGCCGTTCAGCAACAGCGCCCGGCTCGTCGAGGTGATCCGCGACGCGCTGCCGCAGGCCGCCAAGCGCACCGGCGGCAACCCGGCCAAGCGCACCTTCCAGGCCCTGCGCATCGAGGTCAACGGCGAGCTGAGCGTCCTGGAGCGGGCCATTCCGGCCGCCGTGAAGGCGCTCGCCGTGGGCGGCCGCATCGCCGTCCTCTCGTACCACTCGCTGGAGGACCGCCTGGTCAAGCAGGTCTTCGCGGCGGGCGCCGCCACCACCGCACCCCCCGGCCTGCCCGTCGTGCCCGAGCGCTACCAGCCGCGCCTGAAGCTGCTCACGCGCGGCGCGGAGCTGCCCACCGAGGAAGAGGTCGCCGAGAACCGCCGGGCCGCACCGGCACGGCTGCGGGGTGCGCAGCGCATCCGCGAGGAAGCCCTGTGAAGGGCGTCCGGGGAGGAAGCCCTGTGAGCGGCCTCTCCGGAGAGGCCCCATGAGCCGCGTCCGCGAGGAGGCCGCATGAGCAAGAAGCCCGAGCTGCGGGGGAGGGCCGCGCGGCTCGCGCGGCTGCTGCCCGCCGGGCCGAGCCAAGCCGCACGCACCCCCTTCGTGCTCCTGGTCGTCCTGCTCCTCGGCGGCGGCCTGATCACGCTCCTGATCCTCAACTCCTCGCTCAACGAGGGCTCGTTCCAGCTCACCAAGCTGAAGAAGGAGACGCAGGAGCTGACCGACGAGGAGCAGGAGCTCCAGAAGGACGTCGACGAGTACGCCGCCCCGGACGCCCTGCAGCGCCGCGCCCGCGAGCTCGGCATGGTCCCCGGCGGCGACCCCGCCTTCCTCAGCCCCGACGGCCGCGTCCGGGGCGTCCCCGGCGCCGCTCCCGGCGTCTCCACCCTGCGCGAGTCCGCGGCCCGCCCGCCCGTGCCGGTCCCGCCGGCCCCTTCGGCCCCTGCCGCCCCACCGGCCCCGCCGACGCCCTCGCCGCAGCCCGCCACCGCAAGCTCCCCGAGCGCGCCCGCCGCCCCGCCGACGCCCGCGCCCCCGACCGGCCCGGCGGGCGCCCCCGCCGCGCCGGACGCACCCCCACCCCCGGCCGCTTCCGCGAAGCCCGCCCCCTCGACCCCCGGCAGGTGACGTAAGTGACGGACCGCCAACCGCCACCCCCGCGGCGCCGCGTCCCCGGCCCGGCACGCCCCGAACGCCCCGCGGCACGGCGGCGGCCGAATTCGGGAGCACGCCCGCCCGCCGCCCGCGGCCCCCGCCCGTCCGCCAGGCCGCCCAAGCCCGCCAAGCCCGCCAAGCCCAAGACCATCCGCCTGGGCAGCCCACGCCCCCGGCTGCGCATGGTCAGCCTCGGCCTGACTCTGGTGATGCTGGCCTTCGTGGTGCGGCTGTTCCAGGTGCAGGCGGTGGACGCCGACGCGTACGCCGCCAAGGCCGAGAAGAACCGGTACTCCAGCCACAAGCTGGCCGCCGAGCGCGGCGCCATCACCGACCGCGGCGGCGTCGAACTCGCCACCAGCGTGGACGCGTACGACATCACCGCCGACCCCACGCTCTTCACGCCGAAGGAGACCAAGACCGGCGACGCGCCCGAGCAGGCCGCCGGGCTGCTCGCGCCCATCCTCGGCGCGGACGCCGACAAGCTCGCCGAGAAGCTCCGTACCCCCAACACCCGCTTCACCCTGCTGGCCCGCCGCGAGACGCCGCAGGTCTGGAAGCAGATCAGGGACCTGCGCGCCACCCTCGCGGACAAGGCGAGCGCCGACCCCAAGGCGGTCAACGTCCTCTCGGGCGTCTTCGCCGTGCCCACCAGCAAGCGCGTGTACCCCAACGACGGCCTGGGCGCCGGGATACTGGGCTGGGTCAACGCCGACGGCAAGGGCGGCGGCGGCATCGAGCAGCAGCTCAACAAGGAACTCGCGGGCAAACAGGGCGAGATCCGCTACGCCCAGTCCGGCGGCCGGCAGGTGCCCACCGCCGGCAGGTCCGAGAAGCCCGCCGTGCCCGGCTCGGACGTCGAGCTGACCATCGACCGCGACATCCAGTGGGCCGCGCAGGACGCCATCGCCGAGCAGGTCAGGAAGTCCAAGGCGGACCGCGGCTACGTGATAGTGCAGGACACCAGGACCGGCGAGGTCCTCGCCATGGCCAACGCGCCCGGCTTCGACCCCAACGACCTCTCGCAGGCCCAGGGCACGAGCCTCGGCAACGCCGCGCTCCAGGACGCCTTCGAGCCCGGCTCCACCGCCAAGGTCATGTCGATGGCCGCCGTCCTGGAGGAGAACGCGGCCACCCCCGGCACCCGCGTGACCGTGCCCAACCGACTGCACCGCGGCGACCGCCTCTTCCAGGACGACATCGACCACCCGACCTGGTATCTGACGCTCAACGGCGTGCTCGCCAAGTCCAGCAACATCGGCACCATCCTGGCCACCGGCGAACTCGGCAAGACGCAGAAGCAGGCCAACAAGGTCCTCCACTCGTACCTGCGGAAGTTCGGCATCGGCAAGGAGACCGGGCTCGGCTTCCCCGGCGAGACCTCCGGCATCCTCGCGCCGCCCGAGAAGTGGTCGACCTCCCAGCAGTTCACGATCCCCTTCGGCCAGGGCGTGTCCATCAACGCGATGCAGGCGGCGTCCGTGTACTCGACCATCGCCAACGGCGGCGTACGCGTCGAGCCGACCCTGGTGCGCGGCACCAAGGGGCCCGACGGCCGCTTCACGCCCGCGCCCGCGCCGAAGAAGACCCGCGTCGTCAGCACCAAGACCGCGCGGACCGTCGCGCAGATGCTGGAGTCCGTCGTCGACGACGAGGAAGGCACCGGAACCAAGGCCCGCATCCCCGGCTACCGCGTCGCAGGCAAGACCGGCACGGCCAACCGCGTCGACCCGAAGACCGGCCGCTACCACGGCTACACCTCGTCCTTCGCCGGCTTCGCCCCCGCCGACAAGCCGCGCGTCACCGTCTACTGCGCCATCCAGAACGCCACGAAGGGCAGCTACTTCGGCGGCCAGATCTGCGGGCCCATCTACAAGAAGGTCATGCAGTTCGCCCTCAAGACGCTCCAGGCACCGCCCACCGGCAAGGCCCCGGCACGGCTGCCGGTGACGTTCGACCCCGGCAGGCCGGACACCCCCGGCCGCCCGCCGAACGGCAGATAGGTCCGGCCCGCAGCGGAGATCCGAACAGGAACAGCCCGTGACGACCATCACGCCCCACCCGGGGAACCGCCCCCCGCCACACCGCCCGCTTCGCTCCGGACGGGTCGCGCCCGGTACGCTCACCGCCGTGCCACACGCTGATCAGTCCCACACCACCCAGAAGGACGCTCCCGTGATCTACCCGGGACCGCCGAGGCCGACCCAGGTCTCCGCCACCCCCCTCGTGGAGCTCGCCGATCAGCTGGGGGCCGCGGCCCCGGGCACGGACGCCGCCATCACCGGGATCACCCACGACTCGCGCGCGGTGCGCCCCGGCGACATCTACGCCGCGCTGCCCGGCGCCCGCATGCACGGCGCCGACTTCGTCGCCCAGGCCGCCGACCTCGGTGCCACCGCGATCCTCACCGACCCGACGGGCGCCGACCGCGCCGCCGCCACGGGGCTGCCGGTGCTCGTCGTCGCCGACCCGCGCGCGAGCATGGGCGAGCTGGCCGCGACGGTGTACGGCCACCCGGGCCGCGACCTGCTGCAGATCGGCATCACCGGCACGTCCGGCAAGACCACCACGGCGTACCTGATCGAGGGCGGCCTCAAGGCCGTCCGCAGCACCGGACTCATCGGCACCGTCGAGATGCGCATCGGCGAGGAGCGCATCAAGTCGGAGCGCACGACGCCCGAAGCCACCGACCTGCAGGCGCTGTTCGCGGTGATGCGCGAGCGCGGCGTCGAGGCGGTCGCGATGGAGGTCTCCAGCCACGCCCTCGTGCTCGGCCGGGTCGACGGCTGCGTCTTCGACGTCGCCGTCTTCAACAACCTCAGCCCGGAGCACATGGAGTTCCACTCCGACATGGAGGACTACTTCCGGGCCAAGGCGCAGCTCTTCACCAAGCGGCGCGCCCGGCTCGGCGTGGTCAACTTCGACGACGAGTACGGCCGCCGGCTCGTCACCGAGTCCGAGATCGCCGTCACCACCTTCTCCGCCGAGGGCCACCCGGACGCCGACTGGCGCGCCGAGGACGTCGAAGTCGGGCCGATGGACTCGACGTTCACCGCCGTCGGCCCCAAGGGCGAGCGGATCGCCGCCACGTCGCCGCTCGCCGGTCCCTTCAACGTCGCCAACACCCTCGCCGCGATCGTGACCCTCGCCGTCGCCGGGATCGACCCGCAGCAGGCCGCCGACGGCATCGCGGCGGTGCCGGGCGTCCCCGGCCGCCTGGAGCGCGTCGACGCAGGGCAGCCCTACCTCGCGGTGGTGGACTACGCCCACAAGACGGACGCCGTCGAATCGGTCCTGCGCGCACTGCGCAAGGTCACCGAGGGCCGGCTGACGATCGTGCTCGGCTGCGGCGGCGACCGCGACCAGACCAAGCGGAAGCCGATGGGCGCCGCCGCGGCCCGGCTCGCCGACAGCGCCGTACTGACTTCCGACAACCCCCGCGGCGAGGACCCCCTCGCCATCCTCGCGACGATGCTCGCGGGCGCCGCCGAGGTGCCCGCCCACGAGCGCGGCGACGTCGCCGTGTTCGAGGACCGGGCCGCCGCCATCCGCGCGGCCGTCGCCCGCGCCGAACCCGGCGACACCGTTCTCGTCGCGGGCAAGGGCCATGAGCAGGGCCAGGACATCGCCGGTGTGGTCCGTCCCTTCGACGACCGCCAAGTGCTTCGCGAAGCTATCGAGCAAACCCAGGGATGAAGTTGTGATCGCCCTCTCCCTCGCCGAGATCGCCACCGTTGTCGGCGGGCAGACGTACGACATACCGGATCCGCAGGTCCGGGTGACCGCGCCGGTCGTCCGGGACTCCCGTGAGGTGCGGCCCGGCGGCCTGTTCGCCGCCTTCGTGGGCGAGCGCGTCGACGGGCACGACTACGCCGCCCAGGTCGTCGGGGCGGGCGCCGTTGCCGTGCTCGCCTCGCGGCCGTGCGGGGTGCCCGCGATCGTCGTCGACGACGTGCAGACGGCGCTCGGCGCCCTCGCCCGGCACGTCGTCGCCCGGCTCGGCGCGACCCTCGTCGCCCTCACCGGCTCCGCCGGCAAGACCAGCACCAAGGACCTCGTCGCCCAGGTCATCGGCCGCAAGGCACCCACCGTGTGGACGCCCGGATCGCTCAACAACGAGATCGGCCTGCCGCTGACCGCGCTGAGCGCCACCGACGAGACGAAGTTCCTCGTCCTGGAGATGGGCGCCCGCGGCATCGGCCACATCCGCTACCTCACCGAGCTGACGCCGCCGCGGATCGGCCTCGTCCTGAACGTCGGCACCGCCCACATCGGCGAGTTCGGCGGCCGCGAGCAGATCGCGCAAGCAAAGGGTGAGCTCGTCGAGGCGCTGCCCGCCGACGGCGCCGCGATCCTCAACGCCGACGACCCCCTCGTACGCGCGATGGCCTCTCGTACGAAGGCCCGGGTGCTGCTCTTCGGAGAGGCCGAGGACGCCGACGTACGCGCCGAGAATGTCCGGCTCACCGAGAACGGACAGCCCGCCTTCACGCTCACCACACCCACCGGGTGCAGCGACGTGCGGCTGCGCCTGTACGGTGAGCACCACGTGTCGAACGCGCTCGCCGCGGCCGCCGTCGCCCATGAGCTGGGCATGTCCGTGGACGAGATCGCCCTCGCGCTCTCCGAGGCGGGCACGCTGTCCCGCTGGCGGATGGAGGTCACCGAGCGCCCGGACGGCGTGACGGTCGTCAACGACGCCTACAACGCGAACCCCGAGTCCATGCGAGCGGCCCTGCGCGCGCTCGCGGCCATGGGCCGAGCCGCACAGGCCGAGGGAGGGCGCACGTGGGCGGTGCTCGGTCACATGGCCGAGCTCGGTGACGACGGGCTCGCCGAGCACGACGCGGTCGGGCGCCTTGCCGTCCGGCTGAACGTGAACAAGCTCGTGGCAGTCGGGGGCAGGGAAGCGTCCTGGCTCCAACTGGGCGCATACAACGAGGGTTCGTGGGGTGAGGAGTCGGTGCACGTGTCCGACGCACAGGCGGCGATCGACCTGCTGCGCAGCGAGCTGCGCCCAGGAGACGTCGTGCTGGTGAAGGCGTCCAGATCGGTCGGTCTCGAACGGGTCGCCCTGGCGCTGCTCGACGACTCCGCCGCGTCTTCGGAGGGGCAGGTCGCCGGCCGATGAGGCAGATCCTCTTCGCGGGTGTGATCGGGCTCTTCCTGACCCTGGTCGGTACGCCCCTGCTGATCAAGCTCCTGGCCCGCAAGGGCTACGGCCAGTTCATCCGGGACGACGGCCCGCGCGAGCACCACAGCAAGCGCGGTACGCCGACCATGGGCGGCATCGCCTTCATCCTGGCCACGCTCATCGCGTACTTCCTCACGAAGTTCATCACCGGCGGGGAGTTCACGCTCTCCGGCCTGCTGGTGCTCTTCCTGATGGCGGGCATGGGCCTGGTCGGCTTCCTCGACGACTACATCAAGATCGTCAAGCAGCGCTCGCTGGGTCTGCGCGCCAAGGCGAAGATGGCAGGACAGCTGATCGTCGGCATCGGCTTCGCCGTGCTCGCGCTGAACTGGCCGGACAACCGCAACCAGACCCCGGCCTCCACCAAGCTGTCGTTCGTCACGGACTTCGGCTGGTCGATCGGCCCGGTCCTGTTCGTGGTCTGGGCGCTGTTCATGATCCTCGCGATGTCGAACGGCGTGAACCTCACCGACGGCCTCGACGGCCTCGCCACCGGCGCCTCCGTGATGGTCTTCGGCGCCTACACCTTCATCGGCGTCTGGCAGTACCAGGAGTCCTGCGCCAACGCGAACACGCTCACCAACCCGGAGGCGTGCTTCGAGGTCAGGGACCCGCTCGACCTCGCGGTCGTGGCCTCCGCGCTGATGGGCGCCTGCTTCGGCTTCCTGTGGTGGAACACCTCGCCCGCGAAGATCTTCATGGGCGACACCGGCTCGCTGGCCCTCGGTGGTGCGCTCGCCGGTCTCGCGATCTGCTCCCGCACGGAGCTGCTGCTCGCGCTCCTCGGCGGCCTCTTCGTCCTGATCACCATGTCCGTGGTCATCCAGGTCGGCTCCTTCCGCCTCACCGGCAAACGCGTCTTCCGGATGGCGCCACTCCAGCACCACTTCGAACTCAAGGGGTGGTCCGAAGTCCTTGTCGTGGTCCGCTTCTGGATCATCCAGGGCATGTGCGTGATCGTCGGACTCGGACTCTTCTACGCAGGGTGGGCGGCCACCAAGTGACCACCGACTGGCAGGGCAAGCACGTCACCGTCGCGGGCCTCGGCGTCTCCGGCATCCCGGCGGCCCGGGTCCTGAACGGCCTCGGCGCGGCCGTCACGGTCGTCAACGACGGCGACGACGAGCGTTCCCGTACGCAGGCCGCCGAGCTGGAGGCGGAAGGTATCGCCGTCCGCCTCGGCGACGGCGCGACCCTGCCCGAGGGCACCGACCTCGTCGTCACCACGCCCGGCTGGAAGCCCGACAAGCCGCTCTTCGCCGCGGCCGCCGCGGCCGGCGTCGAGGTGTGGGGCGACGTCGAGCTGGCCTGGCGCCTGCGCGGCCCCGATGCCGCCCCGTGGCTCGCGGTCACCGGCACCAACGGCAAGACCACGACCGTCCGGATGCTCGCCGCCATGCTGGAGGCCGCGGGCCTGCGCACCGCCGCCGTCGGCAACATCGGCGTCTCGCTCCTCGACGTCGTCACGGGCGAGCAGGAGTACGACGTCCTCGCGGTCGAGCTCTCCAGCTACCAGCTGCACTGGGCGCCCTCCGTGCGCGCCCACTCGGCGGTCGTCCTGAATCTGGCCCCCGACCACCTCGACTGGCACGGCTCCATGGAGGCGTACGTCGCCGACAAGGGCCGGATCTACGAGGGCAATCGGGTCGCCTGCGTGTACAACGCCGCCGACAAGGCCACCGAGGACCTGGTCCGCGAGGCCGACGTCGAAGAGGGCTGCCGCGCCATCGGTTTCACGCTGAACGCGCCCGCCCCCTCCCAACTCGGCGTCGTGGACGGCATCCTGGTCGACCGTGCCTTCGTGCCGGACCGCCAGCAGCAGGCCCAGGAGCTCGCCGAGGTCGCGGACGTCTCGCCGCCCGCCCCGCACAACGTCGCCAACGCCCTGGCCGCGGCGGCCCTCGCGCGCGCCTTCGGCGTACCGGCCGCGGCGGTGCGCGCGGGCCTGCGGGCCTTCCGCCCGGACGCCCACCGCATCGAGCACGTGGCCGACGTCGACGGCGTCGCGTACATCGACGACTCCAAGGCCACCAACACCCACGCCGCGCAGGCGTCGTTGGCGGCGTACGAGGGAATCGTCTGGATCGCCGGCGGCCTCGCCAAGGGCGCCACCTTCGACGAGCTGGTCGCGGGCGCGGCGAAGCGGCTGCGGGGCGTCGTCCTGATCGGCGCCGACCGCGCGCTGATCCGCGAAGCGCTCGCGCGACACGCGCCCGAAGTACCGGTCGTGGACCTCGACCGGACGGACACTGGGGCGATGTCCGAGGCGGTACGGCAGGCGGCGCGGCTCGCGCGGCCGGGGGACACCGTCCTGATGGCTCCGGCCTGTGCGTCGATGGACATGTTCACCAACTACAACAAGCGTGGTGACGCGTTCGCGGCAGCCGTCCGCGAACTCGGCGCGAGCGCCTGACGGCGGGCCCTGCGTGGTCCGGGGGCGCCCGGCACCCGAAGGAGGGCACGTGGCAGCCGTGGGAACGCCGTCGTGGCGGGGGTTTCGTGGACGGCCGGGCGCCGGTACGGGATGCGTGTGCGCCGGCGCGGGGCGGCACTGATGGCCGGGCGGGCGCCCGTGCGCACCCCGCGCACCCCGAAGCGGCCACCGCGGCCGCGGGCCACCCCGGTGGTGCGCGAGAACTCGCTGCGGCGGCTCTACGACCGGGCCCGCAAGGCCTGGGACCGGCCGCTGACCGCGTACTACCTGATCCTCGGCAGCAGCCTGCTGATCACCGCGCTCGGCCTGGTGATGGTCTATTCGGCGTCGATGATCCAGGCGCTGCAGCTCAACCTGCCCGCCTCCTATTTCTTCCGCAAGCAGTTCGTCGCCGCGGTCCTGGGCACGGGGCTGCTGCTCATCGCCATGCGGATGCCGGTCAAGCTGCACCGGGCGCTGTCCTATCCGATTCTCGCGGCCTCCGTGTTCCTGATGGTGCTCGTGCAGATTCCCGGGATAGGGCGCAGCGTCAACGGCAATCAGAACTGGATCTATTTGGGGGGCCCTTTCCAGCTCCAGCCCAGTGAGTTCGGCAAGCTCGCGCTGGTGCTGTGGGGCGCCGACCTGCTGGCGCGCAAACAGGACAAGCGCCTGCTCACGCAGTGGAAACACATGCTGGTGCCGCTCGTTCCCGTCACCTTCATGCTGCTCGGCCTGATCATGCTGGGCGGCGACATGGGCACGGCGATCATCCTCACCGCGATCCTCTTCGGTCTGCTGTGGCTCGCGGGCGCGCCGACGCGGCTGTTCGCGGGCGTCCTGAGCATCGCGGCCGTACTCGGTGTGATTCTCATCAAAACGAGCCCCAATCGCATGGCCAGGCTCGCCTGCCTGGGCGAGACCGAGCCGGGCCCCAGCGATCAGTGCTGGCAGGCCGTGCACGGCATCTATGCCCTGGCCTCCGGCGGATTCTTCGGTTCCGGTCTCGGCGCCAGTGTGGAAAAATGGGGTCAACTGCCCGAACCGCACACCGACTTCATCTTCGCCATCACCGGGGAGGAACTCGGTCTGGCGGGGACACTGTCGGTGCTCGCCCTGTTCGCGGCTCTAGGCTATGCGGGTATCCGCGTGGCCGGACGCACGGAGGACCCCTTCGTGAGGTACGCCGCGGGAGGCGTGACCACCTGGATCACGGCCCAGGCCGTGATCAACGTAGGTGCGGTGCTCGGTCTGCTGCCGATCGCCGGTGTCCCGCTCCCGCTGTTCTCCTACGGGGGCTCGGCCCTGCTGCCGACCATGTTCGCCATCGGGCTCCTCATCGCCTTCGCGCGTGAGGACCCCGCGGCGAAGGCGGCCCTGGCCATGCGGCAACCTCGGGTGAGATGGAACACGATGCGACGGCGCGTCAAGGCGCGTTCGTCCGGAGAGCGGTGAATTTCGGTGCATGTCGTACTCGCCGGTGGGGGGACCGCCGGCCACATCGAGCCCGCGCTTGCCCTCGCGGACGCCCTGCGCAGGCAGGACCCGACCGTGGGGATCACGGCCCTGGGCACGGAGCGCGGCCTCGAGACCCGACTCGTACCCGAGCGGGGCTATGAACTCGCCCTGATCCCCGCCGTACCCCTGCCGCGCAAGCCCACGCCCGAGCTGATCACGGTGCCGGGCCGGCTGCGGGGCACCATCAAGGCGGCCGAGCAGATCCTGGAGCGCACCAAGGCCGACTGCGTGGTGGGCTTCGGCGGCTATGTGGCGCTGCCCGGCTACCTCGCGGCCAAGCGCGCGGGGGTGCCGATCGTGGTGCACGAGGCCAACGCGCGCCCCGGCCTTGCCAACAAGATCGGCTCCCGGTACGCCTCCGCGGTCGCGGTCTCCACGCCCGACAGCAAGCTGCGCGGCTCGCGCTACATCGGCATCCCGCTGCGCCGCACCATCGCGCTGCTCGACCGCGCCAAGGTCCGCCCCGAGGCCCGCGCGGCCTTCGGCCTCGACCCGAACCTGCCCACGCTGCTCGTCTCCGGCGGCTCCCAGGGCGCCCGGCGCCTGAACGAGGTCGTCCAGCAGGTCGCCCCGGTCCTGCAGCGCGCGGGCATCCAGATCCTGCACGCCGTCGGCCCGAAGAACGAAATGCCGTACGTGGAGAACATGCCCGGGATGCCCCCCTACATCCCGGTACCGTACGTGGACCGGATGGACCTCGCGTACGCCGCGGCCGACATGATGCTCTGCCGCGCGGGCGCGATGACCGTCGCCGAGCTCTCCGCCGTCGGACTCCCGGCCGCCTACGTCCCGCTGCCCATCGGCAACGGCGAACAGCGGCTGAACGCCCAGCCGGTGGTCAAGGCGGGCGGCGGGCTGCTGGTCGACGACGCGGAGCTCACTCCCGAGTGGGTCCAGGGCAACGTCCTGCCCGTGCTCGCCGACCCGCACCGGCTGTACGAGATGTCCCGCGCCGCTTCGGAGTTCGGGCGCAGGGACGCCGACGACCTGCTCGTCGGCATGGTGTACGAGGCGATCGCGGCACGCCGCAGCGCGTGAGAGAAGGCAGGGGACCGTGGCCGGACCGAGGACCGCCGAACGGCGAGGGGCCAAGTCCGGCCCGCCCCGCCCCCGCTCACGCCGCCTCCGGCTGCCCCGACCGCGCGTCCTGATCGCCGCCGTGGCCGCCCTCGCCGTGCTCGCCGGGGGCGGCGCCTGGGTGCTCTACGGCTCGCCCTGGCTCAGGGTGGAGCAGGTGACGACGTCGGGGACGATGGCGCTCAAGCCGCAGGAGGTGCGGGAGGCCGCGGACGTCCCGCTCGGCGGACCGCTGATTTCGGTCGACTCCGGAGCCATCGAGGACCGGCTGCTGAGAAAATTGCCCCGAATTGACTCGGTTGATGTCGTGCGCTCATGGCCCCACGGAATCGCACTGAAAGTGACCGAGCGCACTCCGGTTCTGCTCATGAAAAAGGGCGGAAAGTTCATCGAAGTGGACGCAAAGGGCGTTCGTTTCGCCACGGTCGAGAAGGCCCCGAAGGGCACCCCGCTCCTGGAAATGGCGACGAGCCCATCGGGCGGCGCCGCCGCGAGCCTCCGCCGCTTCGACGCGGACCGGCTGCGCCGCGAGGCCGTGCGCGTGGTCGCCGCGCTGCCCGGCGCGGTGGCCGCACAGACCCGTACCGTCAAGGTCCGTACGTACGACTCCATCTCGCTGGAGTTGCGCGACGAGCGCACGGTCATGTGGGGGAGCGGTGAGAAGGGGCGCGCAAAGGCCGAGGCGCTCACCGCGCTGATGAAAGCAGTCCCGAAGGCACGGCACTTCGACGTGAGTGTCCCCACCGCCCCTGCGTCATCAGCCAGTTGACGTACATCAGCGCAGGCCAGCACCCTGGATGGGCAGCCCCGCGCCTGATCACATAGGGTGAAAAGAAAAACGGGAGGTTCGGCGTGTTCGTTGAACGTGCGCCACTTGTCGACTTAGTGTCCTGTTCGGAAGAGTCCAGGGAACAGACACACTGGTAACCCTAAACTTCAGCGTTAGGGTTCGGGTCGGCGTTCGGACCGTCCCATTCGGCATCAGTCGTCGTATCGCTCCAACGCGAGACGGCGACACGTAACTCGAGGCGAGAGGCCTTCGACGTGGCAGCACCGCAGAACTACCTCGCAGTCATCAAAGTCATCGGTGTCGGCGGCGGTGGTGTCAATGCCATCAACCGGATGATCGAGGTCGGTCTCAAGGGCGTCGAGTTCATCGCCATCAACACCGACGCGCAAGCCCTGTTGATGAGCGACGCCGACGTCAAGCTCGACGTGGGCCGTGAACTCACCCGCGGACTCGGCGCAGGAGCCAACCCGGCCGTCGGCCGCAAGGCCGCCGAGGACCACCGCGAGGAGATCGAGGAGGTCCTCAAGGGGGCCGACATGGTCTTCGTGACGGCCGGTGAGGGCGGCGGCACCGGCACGGGCGGCGCGCCCGTGGTCGCCAACATCGCGCGATCGCTCGGCGCCCTGACGATCGGTGTGGTCACGCGACCGTTCACCTTCGAGGGCCGCCGCCGCGCGAACCAGGCGGAGGACGGCATCGCCGAGCTCCGCGAAGAGGTCGACACCCTCATCGTCATCCCCAACGACCGGCTCCTGTCCATCTCGGACCGCCAGGTCAGCGTGCTCGACGCCTTCAAGTCGGCCGACCAGGTGCTCCTCTCCGGTGTGCAGGGCATCACCGATCTCATCACCACGCCCGGCCTGATCAACCTCGACTTCGCCGACGTCAAGTCGGTCATGTCGGAGGCCGGTTCGGCACTCATGGGCATCGGCTCGGCCCGCGGCGACGACCGCGCGGTGGCCGCCGCCGAGATGGCGATCTCCTCGCCGCTCCTGGAGGCGTCCATCGACGGCGCCCGGGGCGTCCTGCTCTCCATCTCCGGCGGCTCCGACCTCGGCCTGTTCGAGATCAACGAAGCGGCCCAGCTGGTCAGCGAGGCGGCACACCCCGAGGCCAACATCATCTTCGGCGCGGTCATCGACGACGCGCTCGGCGACGAGGTCCGGGTCACCGTCATCGCGGCGGGCTTCGACGGCGGTCAGCCTCCGTCCAAGCGGGACACCGTCCTCGGCTCGGCGTCCGGCAAGCGCGAGGAACCCGCGACCCCGGCCCGCCCGAGCGAATCGTCCCGCCCCGCCCCGGCCTTCGGCGGCCTCGGCAGCGTCACGCGCGAGGACCCGGCCCCGGCCGAGAAGCCCGAGCCGGCCCCGGCGAGCGAGCCCCCGGCCACGCCGGTCACGCCGCCGCAGGTCCCCTCGACCCGTCTGCACCAGGACAGCCAGGCCGAAGAGCTGGACGTGCCGGACTTCCTGAAGTGATAGACGAGCGCTCCGCGACGAGCACCGTGAGCGGCGCCCACTTCGCCTTCACCGACCGGTGGGGCGGGGTGAGCGCCGTTCCGTACGAAAAGCTCAATCTCGGCGGCGCGGTCGGCGACGACCCCGAAGCCGTACGGCACAACCGTGAGTTGGCCGCGAAGAACCTCGGCATCGACCCCGCGCGCGTGGTCTGGATGAACCAGGTGCACGGCCGGGACGTCGCCGTCGTCGACGGGCCGTGGGACGCCGACGAGGTCATCCCCGCCATCGACGCGGTCGTCACCGCCCGGCGCGGGCTCGCCCTCGCCGTCCTCACCGCCGACTGCACCCCGGTGCTGCTCGCCGACCCGGCCGCGGGAGTCGCCGCGGCCGCGCACGCGGGCCGCCCGGGCCTGGTCGCCGGGGTGGTGCCCGCGGCCGTCGAGGCCATGGTGCGCCTCGGCGCCCGGCCGGAGCTGATCGTGGCCCGCACCGGGCCCGCCGTCTGCGGCCGTTGTTACGAAGTGCCCGCGGACATGCGCGCCGATGTCGCCGCCGTGGAACCCGCGGCGTACGCCGAGACGAGCTGGGGCACGCCCGCGGTCGACGTGACCGCCGGGGTGCACGCGCAGCTCGACCGGCTCGGGGTGCGCGACCGGGAGCAGTCGCCGGTGTGCACGCTGGAGTCGGGCGACCACTTCTCGTACCGCCGCGACCGCACGACCGGTCGGCTCGCGGGCTATGTCTGGCTGGACTGATGGGGCATGACGGACCGTAAGGCGGAACTCGCCGGAAATCTGGCGAAAGTGGAAGAGCGCATCGCGGCGGCCTGCGCCGCCGCGGGTCGCAAGCGCGAAGAAGTGACCCTGATCGTGGTCACCAAGACCTGCCCCGCGAGCGATGTGCGGTTTCTCTCGGAACTCGGCGTGCGCGACGTCGCCGAGAACCGCGACCAGGACGCGGCGCCGAAGGCCGCGGACTGCTCGGATCTGCCCCTGCGTTGGCACTTCGTGGGCCAGTTGCAGACCAACAAGGTGCGCTCCGTGGTCGGTTACGCGAACGTGGTGCAGTCGGTCGACCGGCCGAAGCTGGTCACGGCCCTGTCGGCGGCCGCCGTGCGCGCCGGGCGCGAGGTCGGCTGTCTGCTCCAGGTCGCGCTGGACGCGGGGGCCAGTGGACGGGGCGACCGCGGCGGCGTCGGGCCGGGCGGGATCGAGGAGTTGGCAGGTCTCGTGGCCGACGCTCCGGGGCTGCGGCTCGACGGTCTGATGACGGTCGCGCCGCTCACCGGGGAGTACGCGGGACGGCAACAGGCGGCGTTCGAGCGGCTGATGGATTTGTCGACTGCCCTGCGCGTGGCCCATCCGGCTGCGAACATGGTGTCGGCAGGGATGAGTGCGGACCTCGAACAGGCCGTGGCGGCCGGTGCGACACATGTGCGCGTCGGTACGGCGGTACTCGGAGTCCGACGCGGGCTCGGGTAACGTCGCCAGGAAGTCGGACCACAGCAGAAAATATGGTCATTCCCGCAGTTCGGCGGGGATGCCTCGTGGATCGCGGGCAGTTGATGACGACGGACCTCTCGATCCACCACAGAGCGGAGGACTCAGAGCATGGCCGGCGCGATGCGCAAGATGGCGGTCTACCTCGGCCTCGTGGAGGACGACGGTTACGACGGTCGGGGATTCGACCCCGATGACGATTTCGAGCCCGAGCCGGAGCCCGAGCGCGACCGCAGGCGGCACGAACCGCCCCACCAGTCGCACCAGTCCCACTTGTCGGACCGGGACTTGGATCGGGATGAATCGGTACGAGTGGTACAGCCTCCGGCGCCGCGCGACCCGGCGCCCCGCGCCGCTTCAGTTCCCGCCGAATCGGGACGACCGGCGCGAATCGCCCCCGTGGCATCCATCACACCTGAACGCCAGAGCCTGGAGAAGAACGCACCGGTGATCATGCCCAAGGTCGTGTCCGAGCGTGAGCCCTACCGCATCACCACGCTCCACCCCCGGACCTACAACGAAGCCCGTACCATCGGGGAACACTTCCGCGAAGGCACCCCGGTGATCATGAACTTGACGGAGATGGACGACACGGACGCGAAGCGACTTGTCGACTTTGCCGCCGGTCTCGTCTTCGGTCTGCATGGCAGTATCGAGCGAGTGACGCAGAAGGTGTTCCTGTTGTCGCCTGCTAACGTCGATGTCACGGCGGAGGACAAGGCCCGCATCGCAGAGGGCGGGTTCTTCAACCAGAGCTGAGACGCAAGTGCAGTAGACGGCAGTTACCGGATCGACACAGCACAGACTCGACTGAGAACAGGGGAGAGGGAAACGCGAACATGGGCGTGGTCTTGCAAGTGATCTACATCGCGCTGATGTGTTTCCTCATCGTGCTGATCTTCCGACTGGTCATGGACTACGTCTTCCAGTTCGCCCGCTCATGGCAACCCGGCAAGGCGATGGTGGTCGTTCTGGAGGCCACCTACACTGTCACCGATCCACCGCTCAAGCTTCTGCGGCGGTTCATTCCGCCGCTGCGTCTCGGGGGCGTGGCGCTCGACCTGTCCTTCTTCGTACTGATGATCATCGTCTACATCCTGATCTCCGTCGTGAGCCGGCTGTGAACGATACGGTCTTGCCGAATGCCGACGACTACGTTGAGGTGAAGAGATGCCGTTGACCCCCGAGGACGTGCGGAACAAGCAGTTCACGACCGTCCGCCTCCGAGAAGGCTATGACGAGGACGAGGTCGATGCCTTCCTCGATGAGGTCGAAGCCGAACTGACCCGCCTGCTCCGCGAGAACGAGGACCTGCGCGCCAAGCTGGCCGCCGCCACGCGCGCCGCCGCGCAGAACCAGCAGCAGGGCGGTATGCGCAAGGGCCCCGGCGGTCCCGGTGGCCCCGACGGGCCGCAGGACCAGCGCGGTCCGGGCGCTCCTGTGCCCGCCGCTATATCGGGTCCGCAGCCGGTGCCGCCGCAGCAGCAGCACCCGATGGGCGGCCCGCCGCAGCTTCCGGGCGGCGCGCCGCAGCTTCCCGCGGGCCCCAGTGGGCATGGTCCGCAGGGAGGCCCGCAGGGCCCGGGCCCGATGGGTCAGGGTCCGATGGGTGGCCCCATGGGCGGTCCCATGGGTGGCCACGGTCCGCAGATGCCCCAGCCCGGTCAGGGTCCCGGCGGTGACAGTGCCGCGCGCGTGCTCTCGCTCGCGCAGCAGACCGCCGACCAGGCGATCGCGGAGGCCCGTTCCGAGGCCAACAAGATCGTCGGTGAGGCGCGTTCGCGTGCCGAGGGTCTGGAGCGGGACGCCCGTGCCAAGGCCGACGCCCTGGAGCGGGACGCGCAGGAGAAGCACCGTGTCGCGATGGGCTCCCTGGAGTCCGCCCGCGCCACGCTGGAGCGCAAGGTCGAGGACCTGCGCGGCTTCGAGCGCGAGTACCGCACGCGGCTGAAGTCGTACCTGGAGTCGCAGCTGCGCCAGCTGGAGACCCAGGCCGACGACTCGCTGGCCCCGCCGCGGACCCCGGCGACCGCCTCCCTTCCGCCGTCCCCCGCGCCTTCCATGGCGTCGGCCGGCGCGGGTGCCCCGTCCTACGGCGGCAACCAGTCGATGGGTGGCAACCAGTCGCAGGGTGCGCCGTCCTACGGCGGGCAGCAGCAGATGTCGCCCGCGATGACGCAGCCGATGGCGCCGGTGCGGCCGCAGGGGCAGCAGCCCATGCAGCAGGCGCCCTCGCCGATGCGCGGCTTCCTCATCGACGAGGACGACAACTGACGGGCGTCACCACGCCTTAGGCGTCGGCAGCCGTAAAGGGCGGGGCCCCCGGAATTCCGGGGGCCCCGCCCTTTTGCGCTGCTCCGGGAGCCGGGAGCCGGGAGCCGGGAGCCGGGAGCCGGGAGCGGGGAGCGGGGGGCCGGGTGCCGGGGGCACAGTGGCACCAACTGCTGCCGCAGAAACGTTCACCTGTGCGCGGGCACGCAACGCCGAAGGCCCGGTCCCGCCAAGATTTTTTGGCGGGACCGGGCCTTCGGGCTTTCCGGGCGGGGGAGTTACGCCTTGCGCAGGCGGAACGTCAGGGACAGGGACGGGTCTTCGAACGGCGTGCCGTACGTGTCGTCCGCCTCGCCGGAGGCGAAGTCCGTGGCCAGGACCTCGTCCGCGATGAGGGCCGCGTGGTCGGTCAGGGCCGTGACCACTGCCGGGTCGGTGGCCGTCCAGCGCAGGGCGATGCGGTCCGCGACGTCCAGGCCGCTGTTCTTGCGGGCCTCCTGGATCAGGCGGATCGCGTCCCGGGCCAGGCCCGCGCGGCGCAGCTCGTCCGTGAGCTCCAGGTCGAGGGCGACCGTGGCGCCGGAGTCGGACGCCACCGACCAGCCCTCGCGCGGGGTTTCGGTGATGATGACCTCGTCCGGGGCGAGAGTCACCGTCTCGCCGTCGACCTCCACCGACGCCGTGCCCTCGCGCAGGGCGAGGGACAGCGCGGCCGCGTCGGCCTCCGCGACGGCCTTCGCCACCGCCTGGACGCCCTTGCCGAACCGCTTGCCGAGGGCACGGAAGTTGGCCTTAGCGGTGGTGTCGACCAGGGAACCACCGACTTCGGAGAGCGACGCCAGCGAGGAGACGTTGAGCTCCTCGGTGATCTGGGCGCGCAGCTCGGCGTCGAGCGTCTCGAACTCGGCGGCCGCCACCAGCGCGCGGGACAGCGGCTGACGGGTCTTGACGCCGGACTCGGCGCGCGAGGCGCGGCCCAGCTCGACGAGGCGGCGGACGAGCACCATCTGCCGGGACAGCTCGGGGTCGATCGCCGACAGGTCCGCCTCCGGCCAGGAGGCCAGGTGCACCGACTCCGGAGCGTCCGGCGTGACCGGCACGACCAGGTCCTGCCAGACGCGCTCGGTGATGAACGGCGTCAGCGGGGCGAGCAGGCGCGTGACCGTCTCGACGACCTCGTGCAGCGTGCGCAGCGCGGCCGCGTCGCCCTGCCAGAAGCGGCGCCGCGAACGGCGTACGTACCAGTTGGAGAGGTTGTCGACGAAGGCGGACAGGAGCTTGCCCGCGCGCTGGGTGTCGTAGGCGTCCAGGGCCTGCGTCACCTGGTCGGTGAGGGCGTGCAGCTCGCTGAGCAGCCAGCGGTCGAGCAGCGGGCGGTCGGCCGGCGCCGGGTCGGTGTCCGAGGGGGCCCACTTCGACGTACGGGCGTAGAGCGCCTGGAAGGCGACCGTGTTCCAGTACGTCAGGAGGGTCTTGCGGACGACTTCCTGGATGGTGCCGTGGCCCACGCGGCGGGCCGCCCACGGGGAGCCGCCGGCCGCCATGAACCAGCGGACCGCGTCGGCGCCGTGCTGGTCCATCAGCGGGATCGGCTGCAGGATGTTGCCCAGGTGCTTGGACATCTTGCGGCCGTCCTCGGCGAGGATGTGGCCGAGGCAGACGACGTTCTCGTAACTCGACTTGTCGAAGACGAGCGTGCCGACGGCCATCAGCGTGTAGAACCAGCCGCGGGTCTGGTCGATGGCCTCCGAGATGAACTGCGCGGGGTAGCGGCTCTCGAAGAGCTCCTTGTTCTTGTACGGGTAGCCCCACTGCGCGAACGGCATCGAGCCCGAGTCGTACCAGGCGTCGATGACCTCCGGCACGCGCGTGGCCGTCCGCTCGCACTGGGGGCACGGGAACGTGACGTCGTCGATGAACGGGCGGTGCGGGTCGAGGTCCGACTGGTCGGTGCCGGTCAGGTCGGTGAGCTCCTGGCGGGAGCCGACGCAGGTGAGGTGGTTCTCCTCGCAGCGCCAGATGGGCAGCGGGGTGCCCCAGTAGCGGTTGCGGGACAGCGCCCAGTCGACGTTGTTGGTCAGCCAGTCGCCGAAGCGGCCGTGCTTGACCGAGTCGGGGAACCAGTTGGTCTTCTCGTTCTCCTGGAGGAGGCGGTCCTTGACGGCCGTGGTGCGGATGTACCAGGACGGCTGCGCGTAGTAGAGGAGCGCGGTGTGGCAGCGCCAGCAGTGCGGGTAGCTGTGCTCGTACGCGATGTGCTTGAAGAGCAGGCCGCGGTCGCCGAGGTCCTTGGTGAGGGCCTCGTCCGCCTTCTTGAAGAAGACACCGCCCACGAGCGGTACGTCCTCTTCGAAGGTGCCGTCCGGGCGGACCGGGTTCACGACCGGCAGGCCGTACGCCCGGCAGACCTTGAGGTCGTCCTCACCGAACGCGGGGGACTGGTGGACCAGACCGGTGCCGTCCTCCGTGGTCACGTAGTCGGCGTTGACGACGAAGTGCGCCGGGGCGGGGAACTCCACGAGCTCGAAGGGGCGCTGGTACGTCCAGCGCTCCATCTCGGCGCCCGTGAAGGTCTGGCCGGTGGCCTCCCAGCCCTCGCCGAGGGCCTTCTCCAGGAGGGGCTGGGCGACGACCAGCTTCTCCTTGCCGTCGGTCGCCACTACGTAGGTGACGTCCGGGTGCGTGGCGACGGCCGTGTTGGACACCAGTGTCCACGGGGTGGTCGTCCACACCAGGAGGGCCGCTTGGCCCGCGAGGGGGCCACCGGTCAGCGGGAAGCGGACGTAGACGGACGGGTCGACGACCGTCTCGTAGCCCTGTGCCAGCTCGTGGTCGGACAGGCCCGTGCCGCAGCGGGGGCACCAGGGGGCGACGCGGTGGTCCTGGACGAGGAGGCCCTTGTTGAAGATCTCCTTCAGGGACCACCAGACCGATTCGATGTACTCGGGGTTCATCGTGCGGTAGGCGCCGTCGAGGTCGGTCCAGTAGCCCATGCGGGTCGTGAGCTCGGCGAAGGCGTCCGTGTGGCGGGTCACCGACGCGCGGCACTTGGCGTTGAACTCGGCGATGCCGTACGCCTCGATGTCCTTCTTGCCGTTGAAGCCGAGCTCCTTCTCGACGGCGAGCTCGACGGGCAGGCCGTGGCAGTCCCAGCCGGCCTTGCGGGCGACGTGGTAGCCGCGCATGGTGCGGAAGCGCGGGAAGACGTCCTTGAAGACGCGGGCCTCGATGTGGTGCGCGCCGGGCATGCCGTTGGCCGTGGGCGGGCCCTCGTAGAACACCCACTCGGGGCGGCCCTCGGACTGCTCCAGGCTCTTGGCGAAGATCTTCTGCTCGCGCCAGAAGTCGAGCACGGCGTGCTCGAGGGTGGGCAGGTCGACCTGGGCTGGCACCTGGCGGTACTGCGGCGGCGGTGTCATGTTCGCGCTTCCTCCGGCGGACGTTCTTCCCTTCCGTCGGAGGGACGAGAAGTCGCGCTGCTGCGCTCGCTCCCGCGGTACCACCCTCCTTGGCCCTCCTGGCGCGGTCGGCGCCGGGGAAGGCCCCCTCATTGGGGTCGCGATGCCGGGTCTACCGGCCTGGTCCGTCCCGCAGGGGCTGGGTCAGGCTTTCTTCCGGCGGCTCCGGGGTGATCTTCACGTCGCGCTCGCCCCCGGGCTCACACCGTCCCCGGGTCGCTCATGGCTGCGTACGCCGCTACTCGTCCCCATCCACGCTTCTCGCTCCGGTCAGTGTACGGCGCCGGGGCGGGGGCGGCCGACCGGTTTTCGGCGGCGGCCCGGCGGTGCGGGGTCCGTGCGCGTACTGACCCGAATGGCCAGACGCGCGCCGACGTGTCCCGGTGCGCCCTGGTCGGCGGATTACCCGGCGGGGAGCTGGGCACAACGCATGCAGGCTCGCCGTGCGGCCCCGGGGGGTGGGCGAATCGGGCGGCGTGCCCCGTTGCCGCGGGCCTGGAGTCGATTTATCGTCCCAGCACGATTCGCGTGCAAGATCACAATATGTGAAGGGGCCGCGGCCATGGTGGCGAAGAAGACCGCCGTACAGCAGTCGGCGTCGAGCAGACCCACGGGCAGGGCTCCGGTGAGGAGTGCCGGGACGTCCGCTGCGCGGAAGGCCGCGAACGGTGTGGCCGGGAAGGTGGTGGCCACTGCGGCGGCCACCAAGAAGGTGGTCTCTGCGAAGACGGGAGCCAAGAGGGCCGGCTCGGGGCAGACCGCCCCCAAGGGGGCGGCTGCCGGGGCGGCGGCCAGGAAGACGGCCAGCAAGTCGTCCACCAGGACGGCGGCCGGCGAGAAGACGGCTACCGACAGGGCGGCCCCCGACAAGAAGGCGCCCGACAAGAAGGCCCCTGCGAAGGCGGCTGCCAAGAAGACATCGACGAAGACCACGTCCGCCAAGAAGGCAGCTACGAAGACCACGTCCGCCAAGAAGACGGCCGCCCGGGGCGAGTCCGACAAGGAGGTGCCTGCCAAGACCGCGGCCACGAAGTCGGCCGCCAAGGAGGCGAGCGCCAAGGGTGCGTCCGCCAAGAAGACGGCCCAGGCAAGGGCGGCGAAGGCCACGACCAAGAAGACGACCGCCAAGAAGACGACCGCCAGGAAAGCGACCGCCGAGAAGGCCACGGCCAAGAAGGCAGCCCCGGAGCAGTCAGCCACTGCGAAGGCCGCGGGCAAGAAAGCGACCACTACGAAGGCGACCGCCGAGAAAGCGACCACCAAGAAGGTGGCCAGCAAGAAAGCGGCCGCCAAGAAGACCACGGCACCCACTACGAAGGCACCTCCCAAGGAGCCGCCCCCCAAAGCAGCCGCCGCGGCTGCTGTTTCGGAGAGTGCCGCCGCGGCGGGGGCGGTCGCCGAGGGGGAGGGCGGGCGGGGGAGGGAGGCGGACGGTGGGGTGCGTGCGTCCAAGAGGGCGACGGGTGCCGCCAAGGGCCCAGGGGCCAGAAAACGTTCGGCCAAGAAGTCGGCCGCGTCCGCGGTCGAGGGTGCGGCTCAGGCCGCGGAGACGACGGGAGCCACGACGGTGGTTGCGAAGAAGACTCCGGGCACGGCGACAGCGGCGAAGAAGGCCGGTGCGGTGCCCAAGGCGCGGGCCGCGGCGGCACCCGGCGAGCTCGCGGTGCGTCCCGGCGAGGATCCATGGACCCCGGAAGAGGTCTCCGAGGCACGTACCGAGCTGATGTCCGAGGCACTGCGGCTGCGCACCGAGATCCAGGCGTCCGTGGACTCGCTCGCCGGCCTGATGCGGGACTCCGGGGACGGCGCGGGCGACGACCAGGCGGACACCGGCACCAAGAACATCACCCGGGAGCACGAGATGGCGCTCGCCGCGAACGCCCGGGAGATGCTGGAGCAGACCGAGCGCGCCCTGGAGCGCCTCGACGCGGGGACGTACGGCCTCTGCGAGAACTGCGGCAACCCCATCGGCAAGGCGCGCATGCAGGCCTTCCCGCGCGCGACCCTGTGCGTCGAGTGCAAGCAGAAGCAGGAACGGCGCTACTGAGCGTGGCCTGCGCGTCCTGGTCCGTACGTGTGTGCCGTACCCTCGTCCCCAGTCAGGTACCTAGGTCGAGGGACTCACGTGGCAGAGGCGGAGCGCATCATCGGTACGCCGGACATCCCTGAGGCGGCGGGAGCCGGACCGGAGCAGTCCGACTCCGACTCCGGCTCCACGGACGGGCGGACACCGGCGGACGGCCGCCCGGCCGGGAGCGGGGAGCCGTCCGAGGGCGGGAAGCGGCCCGACGGCGGGCAGCCGTCCGAGGACGAGCCGAAGCCCAAGGGCAGGCGCAAGATCGCCGTGCTGTTCGGCGTGGCCCTCTTCGCGTACGCGCTCGACCTCATCAGCAAGATGATCGTGGTCGCCAAGCTGGAGCACCACGAGCCGATCGACGTGGTCGGCGATCTGCTGCGCTTCAACGCGATCCGCAACGCGGGCGCCGCGTTCGGCTTCGGCGAGGCGTACACCATCATCTTCACGGTGATCGCCGCGGCCGTGATCGTGGTGATCGCCCGGCTCGCCCGCAAGCTCTACAGCCTGCCCTGGGCGATCGCCCTCGGCCTGCTGCTCGGCGGCGCGCTCGGCAACCTCACCGACCGGATCTTCCGCTCGCCCGGCATCTTCAAGGGCGCGGTGGTCGACTTCATCGCGCCGAAGAACTTCGCGGTGTTCAACCTCGCGGACTCCGCGATCGTCTGCGGCGGCATCCTGATCGTGCTGCTCTCCTTCCGCGGGCTCGACCCGGACGGCACCGTCCACAAGGACTGACGCCCCTCCGGCAAGGACCCGATGCCCCATGCCGGGAGGGGCCGAGTACGGCCTTCGGTACGGCGGTGTCGTACCCCTCCTGCATACTCGTGGGGTGAGCACGATTCCCGAGATCCGCACCCTGCCCGTACCGGACGGCCTTGAGGGCGAGCGCGTAGACGCCGCCATCTCGCGCATGTTCGGTTTCTCCCGCACGAAGGCCGCCGAGCTCGCGGCCGCAGGCAAGGTGCTGGTCGACGGCGCGGTGGCCGGCAAGTCCGAGCGCGTGCACGGCGGGGCCTGGCTGGAGGTGGAGATGCCGCAGGCGCCCGCCCCGGTGCAGATCGTCGCCGAGCCCGTCGAGGGCATGGAGATCGTGCACGACGACGAGGACATCGTCGTGATCGTCAAGCCCGTCGGCGTCGCCGCGCACCCCAGCCCCGGCTGGACCGGCACGACCGTGATCGGCGGCCTCGCCGCCGCCGGGTATCGCATCTCGACGTCCGGCGCCGCCGAGCGCCAGGGCATCGTGCACCGCCTGGACGTGGGCACCTCCGGCCTGATGGTCGTCGCCAAGTCCGAGCGGGCGTACACCTCGCTGAAGCGCCAGTTCAAGGAGCGCACGGTCGACAAGCGCTATCACGCGCTGGTGCAGGGCCACCCGGACCCGCTGACCGGCACCATCGACGCCCCCATCGGCCGCCACCCGAACCACGACTACAAGTGGGCGGTCACCGCCGAGGGCAAGCCCTCCGTCACGCACTACGACCTGATCGAGGCCTTCCGCGCCGCCTCCCTGCTCGACATCAAGCTGGAGACCGGCCGCACCCACCAGATCCGCGTGCACATGGCGGCGCACCGCCACCCCTGCGTGGGCGACCTGACGTACGGCGCCGATCCCACGCTCGCCAAGCGCCTCGGCGTCACGCGCCAGTGGCTGCACGCGGTCCGGCTCGGCTTCGAGCACCCCGGGGACGGGCAGTGGGCGGAGTTCGAGAGCGCCTACCCCGACGATCTCCAGCTGGCGCTGGACCGGGTGCGCGCGGAGAGCGCGTGACCGCGGCGGGCGCCGCGGCCACCGGGCGCCGGGACGAGGTGACCTGCCGGGTCGCGGTGGGCCAGGAGGACCTGGACGCCTGCTTCGCCGTGCGCAAGGACGTCTTCGTCGCCGAGCAGGGTGTGCCCGAGGACCTCGAGTACGACGAGTACGACGGCGTGGCCGTGCACGTGCTCGCGGTGCGCGCCGACGAGGGGACACCGCTGGGCACGGGGCGGCTGCTCATGGGGGACGCGGCCGCCGTGAAGAACGGCGACGCGGATTCTGGCGTGGGCGCCTTGGGGCGGTTGGCTGTGCTGCGGTCCGCCCGAGGGCTTGGGGTCGGTGCCCGGCTTGTCGCCGCCATCGAGGACGCCGCCCGTGAGCGGGGGCTGCACGCGGTGGATCTGCACGCGCAGACCCACGCGTTGGGGTTCTACGAGCGGTTGGGGTACGAGGCGTACGGGGCGGAGTTCCTCGACGCGGGGATCCCGCACCTGGCCATGCGTAAGGCGCTGCGCTAGCTGAGACCGTCGGCGGCATCCGGCACCGTGGGCTGTGCCCACCCGTCCCGCCCCGCGGGACGATTGCCCACAGCGGGTACGGCGGTCTGCCCATAGCGGGTACGGCGCGTCGCAGACCGTCGCCAGAAGTCGGGTTTGGCTGGTTTCGGGTGGGTGCGTGGCAAGGTTGAGGTGCTGATCTTCCTCGCATCCGACCCGCCGGAGGGCACCCCGTGGATCAACTGGCGCTGCTGCTCGTGCTGTTGCTGGGTGCCCTGGTCACCGTGCCGTTGGGGGACCGGATCGGGCTGCCCGCGCCGGTGCTGATGACGCTGTTCGGGGGCGTCCTCGCCTTCCTGCGGTTCGTGCCGAACGTCGAGGTCCCGCCGGACCTCATCCTCCCGCTGGTCCTGCCGCCGCTGCTCTACGCGTCCGTACAGCGCACGTCCTGGCGGCAGTTCACGGCCAACATCCGGCCGATCCTGCTGCTCGCCGTGGCGCTCGTGTTCGTGACGACGGCGGCCGTCGCGGCCGTCGCGAACGCCGTCGTGCCGGGGCTGCCGCTCGCCGCCGCCGTCGTGCTCGGCGCGCTCGTCGCCCCGCCGGACCCGGTGGCCGCGACCGCCGTCGCCGGTTCGCTCGGCCTGCCCCGCCGCCTGGTGTCGATCCTGGAGGGCGAGGGCCTCTTCAACGACGTCACCGCGATCGTGCTGTACCACGTGGCCATCGCCGCCGCCGTCAGCGGGACCTTCTCCTGGCCCGAGGCCGCCGGCCAGCTCGTGCTCTCCGCCGTGGTCGCCGTCGCCGTCGGTCTCGTACTCGGCTGGCTCTCCAACAAGCTGATGAGCCTGCTCGCCGACGCCACCCTGCAGACCGGCCTGACGCTGCTCGTGCCGTTCGTCGCGTACGTACTCGCCGAAGAGCTGCTCGGCTCCGGCGTCCTCGCCGTCCTGACCACCGCGCTCTACCTCGCGGAGAACGCCACCGACGCGGACGACGTGCTCGGCCGGATCACCGGTCAGTCCTTCTGGGAGATCGTCGACACGCTCGTCACCGGTGTCGCCTTCGGGCTCATCGGGCTCGAACTGCACAACGTCTTCGGCACGGCCGACGGGCGCGAGTGGCAGATGGTCGGCTGGGGCGGCGCCGTCGTCGCGGTCGTCGTCGGCGTACGGCTGCTGTGGCTGCTGCCCGCCACCTGGCTCGCCAAGCGGCTGCACAGACTCCGCGACTACGACGAGGAGATCCCGACGACCTGGCGCGAGACGGTCGTCATGTGGTGGTCCGGCATGCGGGGCGTGGCGTCGGTCGCGCTGGCACTCGCCATTCCGCTGAAGACGGACGACGGGGCGCCGTTCCCCGCCCGGGACGAGATCATCTTCATCGCCTTCTGCGTGATCATCGCGACGCTCGTCGCGCAGGGGCTCACCCTGCCGTGGCTGGTCAAGAGGCTCGGCGTGCGCGCGGACACGGACGCCGAACGGGCCCTGGAGCGCGAACTCGCCGTGCGCGCCGCCAAGGCCGCCAAGGCGCGGCTCAAGGAGATCGAGGACGTCGAGGAACTGCCCGAGGAGGTCGCCGAGCGGCTGCTGCGCGGCGCCTTCGACATCGGCGCGCGGATCAGCCCGGACATCGTGGACGACGAACGGCGCGAGCGGTACAGCAAGCGCGTGGACCGGATCAAGGCGGTCCAGCGCATCCAGCGCGAGATGATGTCGGCTGCGCGCCACGAGGTGCTGGCCGCCCGCAGCGAATCCGGCTACGACCCGGAGATCGTGGACCGGGTGCTGCACCATCTCGACGTACGCAGCCTGCGCTAGGCGCTCCGCTGGAAGGGCCGCGATGGGCCGTCGATTGTCTGCGGCCTCGTCGTGGCTGGTCGCGCAGTTCCCCGCGCCCCTTCGGGGGCGCTCCCGTACCGCAGCGGCCCACCGGCCGCCCTGCCTCAGCCCCGCCCCGTGCGCGGCACGTGCGGCGTCGCCGGTTGCGGATGGTGGCCGTCCGGTGGCTCCACCGCCCAGGCCGTGTTGACCCGGGGCAGCGCGTACGGATGGTGCTCGGTCAGCCAGGTGACGAGCTGTTCGCGGACCGTGACGCGCACCGTCCAGATGTCGTCGGCGTCCTTCGCGGTCGCCAGCGCGCGCACCTGGATGGTGTTCGGCGTGGTGTCCGTGACGGCGAGGCCCCAGTCGCGGCCGTCCCAGGCGGCGCACTCGCGCAGGATCTCGTGCAGCTTCTCGCGCATCGCCTCGATGGGGGCCGTGTGGTCGAGCTGGAGGAACACGGTGCCGGTCATCTGGGCGCCGCCGCGGGACCAGTTCTCGAAGGGCTTCGACGTGAAGTACGACACCGGCATCGTGATCCGGCGCTCGTCCCAGGTCCGCACGGTCAGGAACGTCAGCGTGATCTCGTCGACGACGCCCCACTCGCCGTCCACCACCACCGTGTCCCCGATCCGCACCATGTCGCCGAAGGCGATCTGCAGCCCCGCGAAGAGGTTGGCGAGCGTGGACTGCGCGGCCACGCCCGCGACGATGCCGAGGATGCCCGCCGACGCGAGCAGCGACGCCCCGGCCGCCTGCATGGCGGGAAAGGTCAGCAGCATCGCGGCGACGGCCACCACGCCGACGACCGCCGCGACCACCCGCTGGATCAGCGTGACCTGCGTACGTACGCGTCTGACGCGGGCCGGGTCGCGGTGCGCGGAGGCGTAGCGCGCGTACGAGGACTCCACCACCGCGGCCGAGATCCGCACCGCGAGCCAGGCCACCGAGCCGATGAGCACCAGCGTGAGCGTGCGGCCGATGCCCACCGAGTGACCCTCGAAGACCTCCGCCCGCTCGTACGTACCGCGCAGCAGAGCCGTGCACATGACCACCTGCAGCGGCAGCCGGCAGCGACGCAGCAGCGCCCACAGCGGCTGCTCGGGCTGCCGGGCGTCGGCGCGGCGCAGCACCCGGTCGGCCAGCCAGCCGACGGCGAGCGTGAGCACGACCGAGCCGCCGACCACGATCAACGGACGCAGGACGTTCTCCATGCCTCCGAGGGTAGGTGGGCCTCCGAGGGGAAATGGCACGATGGCCCCATGAACATCATGCTTTTCCATTCGACGTACGGGCTGCGGCCCGCGGTCCGCGCGGCGGCCGACCGGCTGCGGGCGGCCGGGCACGAGGTGTGGACCCCCGACCTGTTCGACGGCCGCACCTTCGAGTCCGTCGAGGAAGGGCTGGCCTTCAAGGACGGGCTCGGCAACGACGAACTGCTCAAGCGCGCGATCCTGGCGGCCGCGCCCTACTCCGAGCGGGGCCTGGTGTACGCGGGCTTCTCGCTCGGCGCCGCCACCGCGCAGACCCTCGCCCTCGGCGACGAGAAGGCGCGCGGCCTGCTGCTCCTGCACGGCACGTCGGACATCGCGGAGAACGCGTCCGTGGACGAGCTGCCGGTGCAGCTGCACGTCGCCGAGCCCGACCCGTTCGAGACGGACGACTGGCTCAGCGCCTGGTATCTGCGGATGGGCCGCGCCGGGGCCGATGTGGAGGTCTACCGCTACGCGGGCGCCGGGCACCTGTACACCGACCCGGACCTGGACGACTACGACGCCGAGGCGGCGGAGGCCACGTGGCGTACGGCGCTGGGGTTCCTCGACTCGCTGTAGGCCCGGCCCGGCACACGGATGTCACGGGCGGGTGCAGCGCCCCACCGGACTGCTCGCGGGCGGCTTGCACTGCAGGGCGTAGTCGCCGCTGCTGTCGCTGAGATAGCGGCCCACGCACGTGGTGCCCGAGGTCCGGCCGCGCTCCGCGCAGAACCGCAGCGCGGCGCGCCCGTCGGCGAACGGCCCCGGCGCGTAGAACACCCAGAAGCCCGGGCGCAGCGAGGCGTAGTCGTCGCTGCGCAGGTACTGCGCCTCCGGGACCTGTTTGCGCACGGCCGCGAGCCTGCGGTCGCGGGTCGCGGCGGACGAGGTGCCCGGCTCGGAGTGCAGCTGGGCGATCCAGCGGCCGGACGCGGGCGGGGCGGACGAAGCCGTCGGGGTGGGGGACGTCGGGGGTGTGCCGCGGGACGGGGACTCCCCTGTCGTGGGCGTCGCGGAAGGGGCCTTGGAGCCAGTCTCCGTAGGCGTACGACTCGCTGAAGGCCCCGCGCCGGTGGTGGTCTCCCCGCCTGCCTTGCCGTCCGGCTCGGACCCGTCCCGCAGCGCGAGGACCAACGCTGCCCCCGCCACCAGCGCGAGCACGACCGAGACGGCCGCGACCACCACGGGTGTACGTCTGCGTGACTCGGGGCGCGGCGGCGGCCCGGGATACGGCAGCGGTGCGGGCGGAGTCTGTGCGAGCGGTCCCGGTGGGGGAGGTGCCGGGCGCGGCGCCGTCTCCGTGGGCTGCCACTCGACGCCGTCCGCCACGGCCGCGAGCATCGCGTCCAGGCGGGCCGCCTCGGGCCGCAGCGCCGGATCCCGTACGAGCAGTGCCTGAAGGACCGGCGCGAGCGGACCGGAGCGCACCGGCGGCGGCACCGGGTCGTCGAGCACCGCGGCCAGCGTGGCCAGGGTCGACGCGCGGCGCAGCGGACTCACGCCCTCCACGGCGACGTACAGCACCAGACCCAGTGACCACAGGTCGGCGGCCGGGCCCTCGCCGGTGCCCCGGACGCGCTCGGGCGCGATGTACTCGGGGGAGCCGATCAGGTCGCCGGTCGCGGTGAGCCGCGTGGAGCCCTGGAGGGCGGCGATGCCGAAGTCGGTGAGGACGGCGGGCGGGACGCCGTCGGGACGGTCCGGGGACGGCTCGCGAAGGAGTACGTTGGCGGGCTTGATGTCGCGGTGCAGGATGCCCGCGGCGTGGGCGGCGCGCAGCGCCGAGAGCAGCTCCCGGCCCAGGCGCGCCGCCTCCCGCGGCGGCAGGGTGCGCTCCTCCAGGAGGTCCTGGAGGGTGCGGCCCGGGAGCATCTCCATCACCAGCCACGGATGCGGCTCCACGTCGACGATGTGGTGGATCGTCACGACATGGGGGTGATTGACGCGGGCGAGGGCGCGGGCCTCGCGCAGCACCCGCTCCCGCAGCACCCGCGAGGCGTCGCCGGTCGACTCCGGCCCCGGAGGCCGGACTTCCTTCAGCGCCACCTCGCGGTGCAGCACGGTGTCGCGCGCCCGCCACACCGTGCCCATGCCTCCGCTGCCGAGCCGCTCGAGCAGCTCGAACCGCCCGTCGAGTACGTCCCCCTGGTCGCTCATGGGCGACAGCGTAAGGGGTCGGCGGGCGTGGATCGGACCGGTGTGCGGGGCCCGTTCAGCGCACCGGCGCCTGCACCCGCTCCACCTTCTGCGTGCCGGTGAGCGTGCGGTACGAGCGTGCCCACGACGAGGTCGCCTTCGGGTCCGCGCGGTCGGAGATCACGTAGTAGTCCATCTGCGAGCGCTCGGCCGTGACGTCCAGGACGCCGTATCCGTGCGAGTCCATGTCCAGCCATTTCACATGGCGGTTGGCGGCCTTGATCGCGGCGACGCCGACCAGCGACAGGGTGTGCGGCGCGACGTTCAGGAAGTCGTCGACGTTGTCGGAGGTCACGGACGTGACCACGAACTCCGTGGCCGCGGACGGCGACGCCGGGTACGTGGCGGCGGTCACCGGCACGTCGTTGGCCCACGCCATGTGGATGTCGCCGGTCAGGAAGACGGTGTTCCGGATGCCCTTGTCCCGCAGGTGTCCGATGAGTTCCTTGCGGTCGTGGGTGTAGCCGTCCCACTGGTCGGTGTTGACGGCCAGGCCACCCTCGGGCAGGCCGAGCAGCTCCGCGAGGGGCTTCAGGAGGTACGCGGGCAGCGAGCCGAACGCGACCGGCGAGACCATCACCGACGTGCCGACCAGCTTCCACGCGGCGTCCGACGCGGCCAGGCCCGCCTTCAGCCAGTCGAGTTGGGCGCGGCCCGCGATGGTGCGGTCCGGCGAGTCGACGTCGCCGCTGCCCACGCCCGCCTGCTGGGAGCGGAACGAGCGCAGGTCGAGTAGGTGCAGGTCGGCCAGCTTGCCGAAGCGCAGCCTGCGGTAGACGGTGCCTTCGGTGGCCGGGCGCACCGGCATCCACTCGAAGTAGGCCTGCTTGGCGGCGGCCACGCGCGCGGCCCAGGGGCCTTCGGTCTCCGGGGTGTGGTTCTCCGCGCCGCCGGACCAGGCGTCGTTGGCGACCTCGTGGTCGTCCCAGATCGCGATCACCGGGTGCGTGCCGTGCATCGCCTGCGCGTCGGCGTCGGTCTTGTGGGCGCCGTGCCGGAGCCGGTAGTCGGCGAGGGTGAGGATCTCGTGCCTCGGCCGGTGTTCGCGTACGACGTCGCCGGAGGAGGCGAAGCCGCCGGACGCGTACTCGTAGAGGTAGTCGCCGAGGTGCAGGACCGCGTCGAGTTCGGTGCGGGCGGCGAGGTGGCGGTACGCGGAGAAGTAGCCGGCTTCCCAGTTGGAGCACGACACGACGCCGAAGCGGACGCCGGGCGCGGAGGCCTCGTGGGCGGGCGTGGTGCGGGTGCGGCCGACGGGGGAGTGCACCGGCGAACCGTCGCCTACGGAGAAGCGGTAGTAATAGGTGGTCGCCTGGCGCAGGCCCCTTACATCGGCCTTGACCGTGTGGTCGCTCGCCGCCTTCGCGGTGGTCGAGCCGCGGCCCACGACCTTGCTGAAGCCCTTGTCCTCGGCTATCTCCCAGCGCACCTCGACGTCGGAGCCCTTGCCGGATCCGGGCACGGCGTCGGGCGTCGGCGTGATCCGCGTCCACAGCAGGACGCCGTCGGGCAGCGGGTCACCGGAGGCGACGCCGTGCAGGAAGGCCGGGCCGGCGGCGGCCCGGGCGAGGGGAGTCGCCGCGAGCGGGGCGGCGAGGGCGGCGGTGGCGGCCGCGGCCTTGACGACGGTGCGGCGGCGCGGCGTGAGCGAGGTGCCCGGGGCGACGGGGGCGGGTGAGGTGCCCGGCTGTCTGTCGGGATCACTCGGCGGCGTAAGGGAGTTGTCTATTCGACTGGTCACGAACAGGCACCCTACGGACCGGTAACGGCGAAGAGCGGGCGATCCCCGAAAGTTCGCCCGCTCTTCCGCAACGCGTCTACTGCGCTTGCGTGATAGCTCCCGGCTCAGGCCTTCGGGCAACTCCCGGCTCAGGCCTGCACCGTTCAGATCAGCCCTTCAGCGCCTCATCGACGGCCTTGTTGAAGTCCGGGACCGTCATCGGCGCGTTCTCCTTGTCGGAGCCCTTGAGCTGCTTGCCGTCCATGACGAAGGCCGGGGTGCCCTCCACGCCGTCCTTGTCGTCCTGGAACGCCTGCCCCATCGCGAGGGCCCAGCGGTCGTAAGTGCCGTCCTTGACCGCCTTCTTGAAGCCCGCGTTCTTCTTCAGCTCGGGCACCTGGTCGGCGATCTTGAGCAGGTACGCGTCGTCCTTGAACTTGTCGTCCTGCTCGCTCGGGTGGTTGTCCTTCGAGTACAGCGCCTTCTTGTAGGCGAGGAAGGCGTCCGGGCTGACGTTCAGGGCGGCGCCGAGCGCGCTCATGCCGTTGCGGGAGCCCTCGCCCGGGATGTTCCGGTCGAGGAACGTGGCGCCGACGAACTGGACCTTGTACTTGCCGTCCTTGAGGTCCTTCTCGACCGTCGGGCCCACGGCCTGCTCGAAGCTCGCGCAGATCGGGCAGCGCGGGTCTTCGTAGACCTTCAGGGTCTTCTTCGCGCTGTCCTTGCCGATGACGACGGTCGTGCCGTCCTTGCCCGAGGTGTTCGCGGGCTTGACGAGCTTCTTGTCCTTGGCCTCGTCCCAGTAGCCGGGCTTGTTGCTCTGCATGACGGCGTACGAGACACCGCCCGCGAGGGCGAGGACGCCGACGATGGACGTGCCGACGATGATGGACCGCTTGCGCTTCTCGCGCCTGCGCTCGGCCTCCTGCTGGGCGCGGATCCGCTCGCGGGCGGCCTGCTTGGCGGCCTGGCTGTTGCGCTTGCTCATGATTCTTCTCCGTGGGTGTGGCAGGTGGAAGGTGCTGTGCTCAGGCGTGTAGTGCCGAGCACGGCGGTCCACGCCGTCCCACGAAGTGCACGAGCAGCCGCGACCGCACCGCGGGGGTCCGCCGGACGGGCCGCGGCAGCCGGCGCGCGGGAGCGGTCCGGGCGCTCACCACGGCGACGGCGATGAGCAGCGGCCGGAAGGTCGAGGCGGCCGCGGCGCGCAGCAGGGCGGCGATGGCCCGCTCGCCCCGGGCCAGCCAGACGGCGGCGAGCAGCCCGACGCCGACGTGCGCGCCGAGCAGCAGCCAGGCCGTGGCCGGGCCGCCGTCGGCGAACAGCGCGGCGGCGCCGTGGCCCTCGCCGCCCGCCATCCGGGCCAGCGGGGAGCCGACGCTGCCGCCGCCGCACAGCACGTCGACGCCGAAGGACCGCAGCGGGCCCGTGACGGGGCCGCCCGCCTGGCCGTAGCAGACGTGCTGGCCCGAGGTGAAGACGGTGTCGGCGGCCAGCTCCAGCGGGATCAGGAGCGCGGCGATGCGGCCGAACCCGCGCTCGCGCCCCGCCAGCGCGTAGGCGATGACATAGACGACGGCAGTGACGGCGAGGCAGGTCGTGAGCGGCAGCGGGGCCCGGGACAGCAGAATGTGCGACGCGGCGGACAGCATCACGACGAGCGCCGTGAACAGTGCCGCGCGCACCACTCTCATCTGGGTCCCGGATATGTCCATCGCGCAAGCGAGTGTGCCATGAGCCGTCGTAAGGGACCCCTAAAGGGTCCCTATGAATCACATGACTGTCAGAGGCCGGGAATGCGGCCGTTGCGGAAGAGGTCGACGAAGATCTGGTGGTCCGCGCGGGCGCGTGCGCCGTAGCTGTGCGCGAAGTCGACCAGGAGCTCGGCGAAGCCGCCCTCGTCGGCCGCGATGGCGGCGTCGATGGCCCGCTCCGTGGAGAACGGCACCAGGTCGGAGTGCCCGGACTCGTCGTCCGCGGCGGCGTGCATCGTCGCCGTGGCCCGGCCCAGGTCGGCCACCACGGCGGAGATCTCCTCCACGTCGTCGATGTCCGACCAGTCCAGGTCCACCGCATACGGCGAGACCTCGGCGACGAGCTGGCCGGCGCCGTCCAGCTCGGTCCAGCCGAGCCACGGGTCCGCGTGCGCCTGCAGGGCGCGCTGCGAGATGACCGTGCGGTGGCCCTCGTGCTGGAAGTAGCCGCGGACCGCGGGGTCCGTGATGTGCCGGGACACGGCCGGGGTCTGGGCCTGCTTCAGATAGATCACGACGTCGTTCTCCAACGCGTCGCTGTTGCCCTCCAGAAGGATGTTGTACGAGGGCAGGCCCGCCGAGCCGATCCCGATGCCGCGGCGGCCCACCACGTCCTTCACCCGATACGAGTCCGGGCGGGACAGCGAGGACTCCGGAAGCGTCTCCAGATAGCCGTCGAAGGCGGCAAGGACCTTGTACCTCGTGGCCGCGTCCAGCTCGATGGAGCCGCCGCCCGGCGCGAAGCGGCGCTCGAAGTCGCGGATCTCCGTCATCGACTCCAGGAGCCCGAAGCGGGTCAGCGAGCGGGCGGCGCGCAGCGCGTCCAGGAGCGGGCCCTGGGCCGTGTCCAGCGTGAACGGCGGCACCTCGTCGCTCTTCGCGCCCGTCGCCAGGTCGTGGATCCGCTCGCGGTACGCCGCGGCGTACGTGCGCACGAGGCGGGTGATCTGCTCGTCGCTGAGCGCCTTCGTGTACCCGATCAGGGCCAGGGAGGCGGCCAGGCGCTTGAGGTCCCAGGTGAAGGGGCCCACGTACGCCTCGTCGAAGTCGTTCACGTTGAAGATCAGGCGGCCCTGGGAGTCCATGTACGTGCCGAAGTTCTCCGCGTGCAGGTCGCCGTGGATCCACACCCGGCCCGTGCGGTCGTCCACGTACGCACCGTCGTGCTGCTCGCGCTCCAGGTCGTGGTAGAAGAGGCCTGCCGTGCCGCGGTAGAACGCGAAGGCCGAGGCCGCCATCTTCCGGAACTTCACCCGGAACGCGGCGGGGTCGGCGGCGAGCAGCTCGCCGAACGCGGTGTCGAAGACGGCGAGGATCTCCTCGCCGCGCTGCTCGGCGGTGGGCTGCGGGACCGACATCGCGGGGTGCCTCCTGGTGCATGACATAGGGGACGGTCTTCCGCCCCTTTGGTCTGGGACGGCCTCCGCCCCCTTCAACGCCCGACCGTACTCCCGAGTGCCCGCCCGCTGTCAGTGAGCCGGACTAGACTTCCACGCTGTCCCCCCAGACTGCCCGCAGCCTGTCGCCCAGTGTTCTCGTTGGAGGCCCCAGCCGTGTCGAAGCCGCCGTTCACGCACCTGCACGTCCACACCCAGTACTCGCTGCTGGACGGTGCCGCGCGGCTGAAGGACATGTTCAAGGCGTGCAATGAGATGGGCATGACGCACATCGCGATGTCCGACCACGGCAACCTGCACGGGGCGTACGACTTCTTCCACTCGGCGCAGAAGGCGGGCGTGACGCCCATCATCGGCATCGAGGCGTATGTGGCGCCGGAGTCCCGGCGCAACAAGCGCAAGATCCAGTGGGGCCAGCCGCACCAGAAGCGGGACGACGTGTCCGGTTCGGGTGGTTATACGCACAAGACGATCTGGGCGGCGAACAAGACCGGCCTGCACAATCTGTTCAAGCTGTCCTCGGACGCGTACGCGGAGGGCTGGCTGCAGAAGTGGCCGCGAATGGACAAGGAGACCATCTCCCAGTGGTCGGAGGGTCTGATCGCCTCGACGGGGTGCCCCTCGGGTGAGCTGCAGACCCGGCTGCGGCTCGGCCAGTTCGACGAGGCGCTGAAGGCGGCGTCGGAGTACCAGGACATCTTCGGCAAGGACCGGTATTTCCTGGAGCTGATGGACCACGGCATCGAGATCGAGCGCCGGGTCCGCGACGGCCTGCTGGAGGTCGGCAAGAAGCTCGGCATCCCGCCGCTGGTCACCAACGACTCGCACTACACGTACGCGCACGAGGCGACGGCGCATGACGCCCTGCTGTGCATCCAGACGGGCAAGAACCTCTCGGATCCGGACCGGTTCCGGTTCGACGGGACGGGCTATTACCTGAAGTCCACGGACGAGATGTACGCGATCGACTCCTCGGACGCGTGGCAGGAGGGCTGCCGCAACACCCTTCTGGTGGCGGAGCAGATCGACACGACCGGCATGTTCGAGAAGCGCGACCTCATGCCGAAGTTCGACATCCCCGAAGAGGGCTACACCAACGTCACCTGGTTCAAGGAAGAAGTGCGGCGCGGCATGCACCGCCGCTTCCCGAACGGGATCCCGGACGACCGCCAGAAGCAGGCGGAGTACGAGATGGACATCATCATCCAGATGGGGTTCCCGGGCTACTTCCTCGTGGTCGCCGACTTCATCATGTGGGCCAAGAAGAACGGCATCGCGGTGGGCCCGGGCCGAGGCTCCGCGGCCGGTTCGATCGTGGCGTACGCGATGGGCATCACCGACCTCGACCCCATCGAGCACGGACTGATCTTCGAGCGGTTCCTCAACCCCGAGCGCGTCTCCATGCCCGACGTCGACATCGACTTCGACGAGCGCAGGCGCGTCGAAGTGATCAGGTACGTGACCGAGAAGTACGGCGAGGACAAGGTCGCCATGATCGGCACGTACGGCAAGATCAAGGCGAAGAACGCCATCAAGGACTCCGCCCGCGTCCTCGGCTATCCGTACGCGATGGGCGACCGCCTCACCAAGGCCATGCCCGCCGACGTCCTGGGCAAGGGCATCGACCTCGACGGCATCACCAACCCCGAGCACCCGCGCTACAGCGAGGCGGGCGAGATCCGGGGGATGTACGAGAACGAGCCGGACGTGAAGAAGGTCATCGACACCGCCAAGGGCGTCGAGGGCCTGGTCCGGCAGATGGGTGTGCACGCCGCGGGCGTGATCATGTCCAGCGAGCCCATCATCGACCACGCCCCGATCTGGGTGCGGCACACCGACGGCGTGACCATCACGCAGTGGGACTACCCGCAGTGCGAGTCGCTCGGCCTGATCAAGATGGACTTCCTGGGCCTGCGCAACCTCACGATCATGGACGACGCCGTCAAGATGGTGGAGGCCAACAAGGGCATCAAGCTGGAGATGCTCGAGGTCCCCCTCGACGACCCCAAGACGTACGAACTGCTCTGCCGCGGTGACACGCTCGGCGTCTTCCAGTTCGACGGCGGCCCGATGCGCTCGCTCCTGCGCCAGATGCAGCCCGACAACTTCGAGGACATTTCCGCCGTCTCGGCCCTGTACCGGCCGGGCCCGATGGGCATGAACTCGCACACGAACTACGCCGAGCGCAAGAACGGCCGCCAGGAGATCACCCCCATCCACAAGGAGCTCGAAGAGCCCCTGAAGGAGACCCTGGGCCTCACCTACGGCCTGATCGTGTACCAGGAGCAGGTGCAGAAGGCCGCCCAGATCGTCGCCGGTTACTCGCTCGGCGAGGCCGACATCCTGCGCCGCGTGATGGGCAAGAAGAAGCCCGAGGAGCTGGAGAAGAACTTCGCGATCTTCCAGGCCGGCGCCCGCAAGAACGGCTTCTCCGACGAGGCGATCCAGGCCCTCTGGGACGTCCTGGTGCCCTTCGCCGGATACGCGTTCAACAAGGCGCACTCGTCCGCGTACGGCCTTGTCACCTACTGGACCGCGTATCTCAAGGCGAATTATCCGGCCGAGTACATGGCGGCGCTGCTGACGTCGGTGAAGGACGACAAGGACAAGTCGGCGGTGTATCTGAACGAGTGCCGGCGCATGGGCATCAAGGTGCTGCCGCCGAACGTGAACGAGTCGGTGCACAACTTCGCCGCGCAGGGCGACGACGTGATCCTGTTCGGGCTCGAGGCGGTGCGCAATGTCGGCACGAACGTCGTGGAGTCGATCATCCGCTCGCGCAAGGCGAAGGGGAAGTTCGTGTCCTTCCCCGACTACCTGGACAAGGTGGAGGCGGCCGCCTGCAACAAGCGGACCACGGAGTCGCTGATCAAGGCGGGCGCGTTCGACACCATGGGGCACACCCGCAAGGGTCTGACCGCGCAGTACGAGCCGATGATCGACAATGTGGTGGCGGTCAAGCGCAAGGAGGCCGAGGGGCAGTTCGACCTGTTCGGCGGGATGGGCGAGGACGACTCCAGTGAGCCCGGGTTCGGCCTGGACGTGGAGTTCTCCGAGGAGGAGTGGGACAAGACGTATCTGCTGGCCCAGGAGCGGGAGATGCTGGGCCTTTATGTGTCGGACCACCCGCTGTTCGGGCTCGAGCATGTGCTGTCCGACAAGGCGGACGCGGGGATCGGGCAGCTGACCGGCGGGGACTTCTCCGACGGCGCGGTGGTGACGATCGGCGGGATCATCTCCGGGCTGCAGCGCAAGATGACCAAGCAGGGCAACGCGTGGGCGATCGCGACGGTGGAGGACCTGGCGGGCTCGATCGAGTGCATGTTCTTCCCCGCGACGTATCAGCTGGTGTCCACGCAACTGGTCGAGGACGCGGTGGTGTTCGTCAAGGGACGCCTCGACAAGCGTGAGGACGTCCCCCGCCTCGTCGCCATGGAGATGCAGGTCCCCGACCTGTCGAACGCCGGCACCAACGCGCCCGTACTGATCACCATCCCGACCGTGAAGGTGAGCCCGCCGATGGTCACCCGCCTCGGCGAGATCCTCAGCCACCACAAGGGCAACAGCGAGGTGCGGATCAAGCTCCAGGGCGCGCAGAAGACCACGGTGCTCCGGCTCGACCGGCACCGCGTGAAGCCCGACCCGGCGCTCTTCGGCGACCTGAAGGTGCTGCTCGGCCCGTCCTGCCTGGCGGGCTGACCTTCTGGATCACGGCTTCTGGAGCACGCCTCCTGGACAACGGCTTCAGGAGCGCCGCACGGCCAAGGGGCGCACCCGGTTCGGGTGCGCCCCTCATGTGTGCCTGTGCAGGCGTCAGTTGCGTCAGTTGTGGCCGAAACGACGCTGGTGCTTACGGGCAACATCCGCCGGGCTGCCCTGGGCCTGCGACTGCATGGCCTGCTGGGCTTCCGTCGCCGCCGACTTCGCCTCCTCCTGGGCCTTCTCGGCCTGCGAGGCACGGCTCTGCTGGGCGGCCTGTTTGCGGTTCTTGTTCTTGGCCATGGTGATCTTCCTCCTGGGGTGATCTGGGGGCCAGGACGCGACCAGACTCACATAGGTCCACAGAACGCGCATTTCGGATAATTACCGTGCGTAATAAGGGCTGTCGATGGGTACAGAGCGGATACGCCACGCCGAAGATCGAGTTCGGGCCGTTAACCTCCCCGAGGTCGGGCAGACTCGAAGGAAACCCGAAGTAACCTCCAGGATCCTCTGGATCTCCCGATCCTTTGAATCTCCTGATCCCCGTCCGGGATCTGTGGGACCTTCGGGCACCTTCAGGAATCTTCCAGGGAAAGAGGGTGGATCGCGTGGACCGCTGCATCGTCCTGGTGGACGCCGGGTATCTGCTGGGAGCCGCCGCGAGCCTCCTCGCGGGAGAGCCCTCCCGGTCCAGGATCACGGTCGATCACACCGCCCTGATCCATGGCCTGCGCGAGCGCGCCGAGTCCGATACGGAGCGCCCCCTGCTGCGGATCTACTGGTTCGACGGCGCCCCCGACCGCGTACCCCAGCCGGAGCACCGAAGGCTCCGTGTGATGCCGCGCGTCACCGTCCGCCTGGGCGCCCTGACCCGCAGCGACGGGCGCTGGGCGCAGAAGGGCGTGGACGCCGCGATGCACGCCGAGCTGACCGAGCTCGCCCGCAACCGCGCCTGCTCCGACGTCGTGCTCGTCACCGGCGACGGCGACCTGCTGCCCGGCATGATGGCAGCCAAGGAGCACGGTGTCGCCGTCCACCTCTGGGCCGTGCAGGCCGCCGACGGCGACTACAACCAGTCCGAGGACCTGGTCGCCGAGGCCGACGAGCGGCGGGTCCTCGACCGCGCGTGGATCACCAAGGCCGTCCGCGCCAAGGAACTGACCGGCGTCTGCGCCCCGCCGCCCGCGCCGCGCCCCGAGATCGCCGCGATCCTCTCCGCGCCGCTGCCCGAGTCCGCGCTCGCCACCGGCGGTGACCAGACCCGCCCGGCCCCCGCCCCGCACCCCGCGTCGGCCCCTCGCGGTCAGGAGAACGGGGAGCGGATTCCGGCCGCCAAGGGCGTCCCCACCCCCAAGGACCTCGCCGCCCTGCGCGGCCCCGGCACCCAGCCCGTCAAGGAGGCCGCCAACGCGACCCTGCGCTGGTCGTCCGACAAGGGCTGGGTCGACCGCCCCGGCACCCCCGCCGAATCCGCCGAGGCCGCGGCGCTGCCCACGCTCGCCCAGCTCACCACGGCCGAGCAGCGCTGGGCCGACCGCGAGGAGGACATCACCACGGTCGGCGGCGATCCCTACGAGGTCGGCCAGGTCTTCGCCCGCCGCTGGATGGCCCGCCTGCCCGAGCAGCACAACCTGCAGAAGCTCGGCGCGATGTACCCGCGCATCCCGCACCGCATCGACGGCGAACTGCTGCGGTACGCGGCCCGGTTCGGGCTGCTCGCCCACAAGGACGACCAGATCGACGAGCACGACCGGTACGCGATCCGGGCGGGTTTCTGGCGCGAGATCGACGTCCGCACCGCCGCCGAGCACGCTCCCGCGGGGGAATGAGGCGGAGGTACGGCCCCTTTTCGGGGAAGTTCCGAAGAAGCGTACGGAGAAGTGAGCGCCCTTTTCAGTGTGATGAGGGGGCGCGAGGGCCGCCCCGCGCGCCATACCGGACATCGGACCCCGTACCCTCGTCCTTCGTGAGTACGCGCGCGGCACAGGCAGTCCGACAGGGGCTCCGGCAGGGGCACGGCAGCGATGCCGTCTGCGTCGTGCGTGACCTGGTCAAGGTCTATCCGGCCGCCCGCGGCAGGCGCGGCAGGCCCGCTACGCCCGAGGTCCGGGCCAGCGACGGCCTCGGCATCGAGGTCGGCCGCGGCGAGATCTTCGGCCTCCTCGGGCCCAACGGCGCCGGCAAGTCCACCCTCGTACGCCAGCTCACCGGGCTGATGCGGCCCGACAGCGGCAGCGTCCAGGTCCTCGGCCACGACATCGTGCGCCATCCGGAGCGGGCCGCCCGGCTCCTCGCCTATCTGGGGCAGGAATCCACGGCCCTCGACGAGCTGACGGTCTCCCTCGCCGTCGAGACGACCGCGCGGCTCCGCGGGCTCGACACCGCCCGCGCGCGGGCCGAGCGCGACGACGTCCTGGACGAGCTGGGGCTCACCGCCCTCGCCTCGCGCCCCCTGAAGAAGCTGTCCGGCGGTCAGCGCCGGCTCGCCTGCTTCGCCACCGCGCTGGTGGGGGAGCGGCGCCTGCTCGTGCTCGACGAGCCGACGACCGGCATGGACCCGGTGGCGCGGCGCGCCGTGTGGGGCGCGGTCGACCGGCGCCGCGCCGAGCAGGGCACGACCGTCCTGCTGGTCACCCACAACGTCATCGAGGCCGAGACGGTGCTCGACCGCGTCGCCGTGCTCGACCACGGCCGGGTGATCGCCTGCGACACCCCCACCGGGCTCAAGGAACAGGTCGCCGGGGAGGTCCGGGTGGAGCTCGTCTGGCGCGAGCGGGCGCCTGTCGACGTGCCGGAGGTCGCCGCGCTGCGGTCCTCCGCGGTCGAGTCCGGGCGCAAGTGGACGCTGCGGCTCGCGCCGGAGGAGGCGCGGGCGGCCGTCGCCGCGGTTACTGGCGGGGGCGCCTTTGCCGCGTTGGACGACTTCACGTTGGCCACGCCCAGCCTGGAGGACGTGTATCTCGCGCTGGGCGGGCGGGGCGGCGACGGGTTGGTGAAAGCGTGAATCCCAGGCACGTGAGTCTGGTGGGCGCAGGCCGCGCGGACGTGGGCCGAGTTGTGGGGCGCCCGTGAGGCGTGGTGTTGTCAGGCCAGTCGGCAGGAAGGTTGTCCGTTGAGTGCCGTTCCCCTGGAAGCCGTCGTGCGCGCCGAGGACGGTGTCGCACCGGTGCCGGACGTCGCGGCGCCGCTCGGGGCGCGGGCGCGGCTCCTGCCGGCCCTGGGCGCCGTGTACCGGGCGCAGCTCTCGCGCGCCCGCGTCGCGCGGATCCCGCTGCTCTTCGTCGCCACCTTCCAGTCCGTCGGGATCATGATCCTGATGCGGGGCGTGGTGGACGGGGGCGGGGAGGCGCACGCCGTCGTGGCCGGGTCCTCCGTGCTCGTGGTCGCGTTCGTGGCGCTGAACCTGCTCGCCCAGTACTTCGGCCAGCTCCGCGGCGACGGCGGCCTCGACCACTACGCCACGCTGCCCGTGCCGCCCGCCGCCGTCGTCCTCGGCGCCGCGGCCGCGTACGCCTCCTTCACGGTGCCCGGCACCATCGTCACGGCCGTCGTCGGCTGCGGCCTCTTCGGCCTGCCGCTGACGCACCTGTGGGTGCTCGCCGCGGTGATCCCGCTCGCCGGTGCCGCGCTCGCCGGGCTCGGCGCCGCCCTTGGCCTGCTCGCGCCGCGGCCCGAACTCGCCACCCTGCTCGGGCAGATGGGCATGTCCGCCGCGCTCCTTCTCGGGGTGCTCCCGGCCGACCGGATGCCCGGATTCCTCCAGTACGCGCGCGACCTGCTGCCCTCCACGTACGGCGTGGAGGCCCTCGCCCGGACCTTCCGGCCCGACCCCGACTGGGCGGCCGTGCTGCTCGACCTCGCGGTCTGCGCGGGCGTCGGCGTCGTCTCGCTGGCCGTCGCCACCTGGGCCTACCGGCGGGCCGCCGTCCGCTGACGCCGATCCGCCGTCCGGTGGGGCGCATCTCAGGTCGAGCTGGCACCATGTGTGCGTGACCGCACCGCTTACTCCCTCCCAACCGCCGCACGACCAGCCCGGGCAGAATCCCTGGCAGGGACCCGCGAAGCCCTCGGGGCCCGGGGCCGAGACAGCGCAGGAGGAGGGTGGGCCCGGCATGAAGGCCGAGGTGCGGGACGCCGTAGTGATCATGATCGCGGTGGCGGTGAGCGGAGTGCTGCTCGGGCTGCTGTGGCTGTGGCTGGCGCCCCGGGTGCCGCTGATCGCCGACAACGAGGCGGTGTACCTCAAGGACACCGAGGGCGAGCAGGCCATCGGGGTCGACGGAACGTTCACTCTGCTGGGGCTCGCGTTCGGGTTCGTCAGCGCGCTCGTGGTGTTCCTCGTGCGGCGGCGGGGTGGGATTCCGCTGGTCGTCGGGCTGGCCGTGGGGTCCCTGCTGGGTGCGGTGCTCGCTTGGCGGGTGGGGGTGTGGGTCGGGCCCGAGACGGATGTCGTGGCGCACGCCAAGTCTGTGGGGCGCGGGGTTGTCTTCGACGCGCCCATGGAGTTGAAGGCCAAGGGGGTGCTGTTGGCTTGGCCCGTTGCCGCGATGGTCGTTCAGCTTGCGCTGACGGGGTTCTTTGGGCCTCGGGATCCTGAGTCGTTGTCGTCGTACGACGAGGGGTATCGCGATGCGTATGGGGCGCCGCCTGAGCGGTAGGGGTGCCCTGCGGGGCTTTCCCCGCTGCGTCCACTAGCGCGCTCCGCGCGCGGGCGCCCCTTCCCGAAACCAGGGGGCTCGCGCCCCCTGGACCCCCCGGGTGGGTGGGATTCTTGGGTGGGTGGGACAGCTCCCGCCGAATCGGCCTTCGGCCTCGTCCTCAAACGCCGGACGGGCTTGAAAGAACAACCGGCAGCCGGACGGGCTTGAACAACCTCAAGCTACGCCGGGCGCCTTCCGTGGTTCGACTTGCCCTTTCTTGTGCGCCATTTCCGCTTGCGTGTTTTTTTCGACATGGGTGTGGTCCTAGTCGAGGACCGGGGACCCGTCGAGGGGTCATTCACGTCCGATCGGGGCGAGTACCGCGGCGGTGAGGGCCGCCAGGTCGGCGGGGGCCAGTTCGACCTCCAGGCCGCGGCGGCCCGCCGAGACGCAGATCGTGGGGTGTGCGGAGGCCGAGTCGTCCAGGACCGTACGGAGCTTCTTGCGCTGGCCCAGGGGCGAGATTCCGCCGCGTACATAGCCCGTGGTGCGCTCGGCCGCCGCCGGGTCCGCCATCGTCGCGCGCTTGCCGCCTACCGCCGTGGCCAGGGCCTTCAGGTTCAGGGTGCCCGCCACCGGCACCACGGCCACGGTCAGTTCGCCGTCGACGTCCGCTACCAGCGTCTTGAAGACGCGGTCGGGCGAGACTCCCATCGCCTCCGCGGCCTCTTGGCCGTAACTGGAGTGGGAGGGGTCGTGGTCGTAGGAGTGGACCGTGAAGGGCGTGCCCGCCGCGGTCAGGGCCACCGTCGCGGGGGTGCCGCCCGCCTGCGTCTTCTTCTGCTTCTTCGCCACGCTGCTCGTCGCTTTCCTGCTTCGTACGGCCGTTGCGTACCTCAGTTGAGGCTCGTCGTGCCGCGCGTCAGCTCCGTCGCGGGCAACGACGGCAGGTTACGGATGATCGCGGTCTCGGTGCGCAGCAATTTCAGCTCCTCGCGGAGCCGGGACGCCGTGTCCTGGGCTTCGAGCAGGTGCTGCTTGGTGGGGGTGTCGAGCACGGCCGCCGCCGCGACCAGGTACGACACCACCGACGGCTCGTCGGGGAGCTCCGCGCTGGTCGACAAGGAGCGCTCCCGCGCGCCCGCGAGCCGCTTCTGGTACGAGCGGAAGGCCCGCAGCACGCCCTGGGCGAGCGCGCCCGCCTCCTCGCCCGGCTGCTCCTCCAGCGGTTCGAGCTCGGCGGTCAGAAAGGGCCCGGACGCGTCCACCGAGCGCAGCCGCACCCGGGTCGTGCCCGTGGCCAGGACCTCGAAGCCGCCGTCCTCGCGCTCCCGGATGGTCGCCGCGTCCGCGACGCAGCCCACCTCGTGGAAGGCCTTCATCGGGTCGTCGCCGAAGCCCGCGGCGGGCCCCTGCTCGGGCTGCGCGGTCTGGTCGGGCAGACCGGGCGCGCTCGGCGCGACTTCCCGGCCGTCACGGATCGCCACGACCGCGAACTGCCGCTGCTCCTCGTCGGGAACCTTCAGGAGTTCGCGCATCATGGCGCGATAGCGCTCCTCGAAGACGTTCAGGGGCAGCACGAGTCCCGGGAACAGCACCGAGTTGAGCGGGAAGAGCGGAAGCCGGACGGTCGTCACGATCCGAAAGCCTAACGGCCACCGGAGCCCGGACCGTCCGCGTGCGCGCGCCCGCCGCGCAGCGGTGTGCGTGCCGCGACCTCTATCCGCACCCCGTCCCTCAGCTCCAGGAACTGCCCGAGCGGGTCGTCGGAGAGCCGGTCCCAGGGGAACGACGTCGCGTGCGGACCGATCAGGCGGAGCTGGTCGAACGCGTCGTGCCAGCGCTCCAGGCGGATCAGGACGTACATGAGGAGGTTGCGGACCTCGGCCGGCCAGGGGTCGGCGGCGGCGTACTCGCCGGACAGGGCGACCGCCAGGTCGGCGGCGCTGTCCAGGCGCTCGCGCGGCAGATTTCCGGCGGCGCTCGTCAGATACGCGAACGCGGCGCGCACCGGCAGCGCCTGTATCAGCGATCCGGGCAGCGCGTCCGCCGCCGCCCGCTCCGCGAAGTGGAAGCACTCGGCGTGCGAGCCGTACCAGTCCGCCGACAGATACATCAGCGCCGAGGCGTGGCAGCCGTAGTGGTACGAGGAGCGGCGCACCGCCTGCGCCCACAGCGCCTCGAACTCGGAGTGCGAGGCGTGCGTGCCGCGGGCGTGGTCGAGCGCGATGCGCCACGGCACCGGGTCGCGCGGGTCGGCGTCGGCGGCCGCCGTGAGCAGCGGGCTCACCTCGCGCAGCAGCTCCGCGCGCGCGGGGGAGGCCCAGCCGCGTACGACCGCCAGCTCGGCCTTGAGCAGCGCCGCGTCCGGGTCGTGCGGGGCGGCGGACAGCCAGTCGTCGAACCACTCGGAGCGGGAGCGGGCGAACGCGGCGAGGCGGGTGGCGTACCGGTCGCGGTTCTCCCACTCGGCGGCCTCGCGGGTGGTGGCGAGCAGCTTGGCGGCCGGGCCGTACTCACCGCGGCCCGCGGCGACGAGGGCCGGGCCCAGGCGGTCGTCCGGGACGTCGAGCAGCACCTCGTCGTCGGGGGTGAGGCCGGTGGCCAGGCGTGGGGTGTGGCGGACCATGCGGGCGGTGCGGACGAGGGCACGCAGGAGCGGCATGGTGGTTCCCCCCTTGCGCGTGGATGGTCTCTGGCGGTCGTTGTGTCTTGACGGGCGAGGCGGGGCGATGGTTGCCCATCGCCAGGTAACGGTTCCGCAGCGGGGCTCAGCTTCTGCGCAGCAATCGCGTTGCCCCCGCCGCCACCGTCGTCGCCAGGATCCAGCCGAGCAGGATCAGGGCCGCGGCCAGCCACTGCCAGCCGCCGCGGAGCTGCCAGTAGCTGTCCTGGCCCAGGTTGATGACCGGCAGGAGGAGGTCGAGGGCGAAGAGGGAGGGGTTCCAGTTGGGGTGTTCGCCGGGCTTGAGCGGGGGGTGGTCGGCCCGCGAGAAGGCGATGGCGCTCGCCGCCCACAGGACCGCCATCCACAGCGCGGCCCGCCCCGGCCGGTAGCCGTACGCGACCGTCCAGTCCTGGGCGTACCCCCACAGCTTGGCCGCCGGGGGCAGCGTCTCGCGGCGGCGGCGCTGCTTGGCGAGCAGCACCTCGCGGGCGTCGGCGTCCTCGCCGCCGTTGCGCAGGACGGTGGCGAGCTTCTCGTAGGGCTCGGGGTTGTACTCGGCGGTGGCGGCGGCCACCCACTGGAGGCGGCGGGACAGCGGGAAGCTGCCCTGCGGGATGAGGTTCTCGTACGTGAAGCCGCCCATCTGCAGGCCGCCGGGGCCCGGCCAGCTCGCCGCCCTGTCCATCAGGTTGACCACCCGGGCGCCGGACAGCACGATCCTGCCGCGGCGCGGGGCCTCGGAGAGGAAGCGCAGCTCGGGCGTCTGGACGCGGCGCAGCGACACCTCCTGGTCGTTCTGCAGCGTGAACCTGGCCTGGCCGAAATCCACCGCGTCGCCGAAGCGCCCGTCGTCCAGACGGATGCCGCCCTCGCACTCGAAGCGCTGCACCCGCGTCCCGCGCGCGGGCGTCGTGCCGCTGGTCTGCGGGGGATTGCCGACGCCCGCCGGGGTCAGATACAGGGTGCGCTCGACGGTGAGCTGGGGCGCGTTCAGGGCGCGGCGGCCGTAGGGATTGGCCAGGCGGCTCCCGCGCAGGCTCAGGCTGACGCCGACCTTCGCGCCGCGCAGGCTCAGCTCGCCGTGCGACTCCAGCATCTCGGCCTGCAGGTCCTGGCCGACCGTCATGCCGTCGCCCATGATCGAGCGGCCGCGCCGGTCGCGGTACACCACGGCCTGGTTGAGCAGCAGGTCCGTGCCGATGTGGGCGTCCGTGAGCCGCATGCCGTTGTGGACGCGGCAGCGCGGCAGATGCAGGTCGCCCTCGGTGTGCAGCCGGGCGCCCTCCAGGCGCGGGATCGAGCAGTCGACCATGCGCAGCGTGGTGAAGCGCGCCTCGGGGAGCAGGACCTCCTTCTCGAAGCGGCAGCCCTTCAGCTCCGCGTACGGCACCACCACGCCGCCCGCCAGGTCCAGCACGTCGGTGATCTGCACCCCGGCCAGCTTCAGCGACGACACCCGCCCGGCCAGCGCCGGCGGACCGTCCAGCAGCAGCCAGCACACGATGCGGGCCCGGACACTGCGCCCCGGGCCCCAGGGGTGGCCGCCGTGCGGGTCGTCCACCGCCGCGTCCCCCGACCTCAGGTCGTACACGCTGCCGTTGCGGAACGCCTGCCACATGCCGATCTCCGCGGCGGTCAGCCCGTCCGGCGGGTCCCCGATGCCGGTGTCGTCGACCACTGCTGACTTCCTCCCGTACGTTCCCGCGGCGCACGCGTGCCTCGTACACCTGTTCATGCCCGCTCCGTGACCGGCTGAACGCTAGTGGTGAACGTGGTCTTCCGTTAATTCGCCGGGCGAACCGTAAACGTCCGGACGGCTTGTATCAGCCATTGATACGGGCGACCGGGCGCCCGTGGCGGTCTGCGAGAATTGGACATGTGATCTCTCGAATCGATCTGCGCGGCGACGCCCTCCCCGAGGGCCCCGCTCTGCGCGCCCTGCTGCCCCGTGCCGACTTCGACGTCGCGGCCGCCCTGGAGAAGGTGCGTCCGATCTGCGAAGACGTGCATCATCGCGGCGACGCGGCACTGATCGAGTACGCGGAGAAGTTCGACGGCGTGAAGCTGGAGCAGGTCCGGGTGCCCGCCGCCGCCCTCGCCGAGGCCCTGGAGTGGCTCGACCCGGACGTCCGCCACGCCCTCAAGGAGTCCATCCGCCGCGCCCGCGCCGTCCACCGCGCCCAGCGCCGCGCCTCGCACACCACCCAGGTCGTGCCCGGCGGCGCCGTCACCGAGAAGTGGGTGCCGGTCGAGCGCGTCGGTCTGTACGCACCGGGCGGCCGCTCCGTCTACCCGTCCTCCGTGATCATGAACGCGGTGCCCGCGCAGGAGGCCGGCGTCGCCTCCATGGCGCTCGCCTCGCCGCCCCAGGCCGACTTCGAGGGCCTGCCGCACCCGACGATCCTCGCGGCCTGCGCGCTCCTCGGCATCGACGAGGTGTACGCGGTCGGCGGCGCCCAGGCCGTGGCGATGTTCGCGTACGGCACCGAGGAGTGCCCGCCCGCCAACATGGTCACCGGACCCGGCAACATCTGGGTCGCCGCCGCCAAGCGGTACTTCACGGGACGCATCGGCATCGACACCGAGGCCGGGCCGACCGAGATCGCGATCCTCGCCGACGACACCGCCGACCCGGTGCACGTCGCCTCCGACCTGATCAGCCAGGCCGAGCACGACCCGCTGGCCGCCGCCGTCCTCGTCACGGACTGCACCGAGCTCGCGGACGCCGTCGCCAAGGAGCTGCAGCCGCAGGTCGCCGCCACCAAGCACGTCGAGGACCGGATCGTCCCGGCCCTCGCGGGCAGGCAGTCCGCGATCGTCCTGGTCGACGGCGTGGAGGAGGGCCTCAGGGTCGTCGACGCGTACGGCGCCGAGCACCTGGAGATCCAGACCCGCGACGCCGCGGCCGTCGCCGACCGCGTCAAGAACGCGGGCGCGATCTTCGTCGGCCCCTGGGCGCCGGTCTCGCTCGGCGACTACTGCGCGGGCTCCAACCACGTGCTGCCGACGGGCGGTTGCGCGTGCCACTCGTCCGGCCTGTCCGTCCAGTCCTTCCTGCGCGGCATCCACATCGTGGACTACACCCGCGAGGCCCTGGCCGAGGTCGCCCACCACGTGGTGACGCTCGCGGAGGCCGAGGACCTGCCCGCGCACGGCGCCGCCATCAAGGCGAGGTTCGGATGGAAGGTGCCGGGCCAGTGAGCGACGCACGCATCTCGGGCATCGACGACCTTCCCGTCCGGGACGAGCTGCGGGGCAAGTCCCCTTACGGCGCGCCCCAGTTGGACGTCCCCGTCCGCCTGAACACGAACGAGAACCCCTACCCGCTGCCCGAGCCGCTGGTCGAGCGCATCGCCGAGCGCGTGCGCGAGGCCGCCCGGCACCTCAACCGCTACCCGGACCGGGACGCGGTGGAGCTGCGCACCCGGCTCGCCGAGTATCTGACGCGGACCGGCGGCCACGAGGTCACGCTCACCAACGTGTGGGCGGCGAACGGCTCGAACGAAGTCATCCAGCAGCTGCTGCAGACCTTCGGCGGCCCGGGCCGCACGGCGATCGGCTTCGAACCCTCGTACTCGATGCACGGCCTGATAGCGCGCGGCACCGGCACCGGCTGGATCTCGGGCCCGCGCCGCGACGACTTCACCATCGACCCCGAAGCGGCCACGCGGGCCATCGCCGAGAACCGGCCGGACGTCGTCTTCATCACCACGCCCAACAACCCCACGGGCAACGCGGTCTCGGCCGACACGGTCGTCGCCCTGTACGACGCCGCGCAGGCCGCCAAGCCGTCCATCGTCGTCGTCGACGAGGCGTACGTGGAATTCAGCCACGGAGCGTCACTGCTCCCGCTGCTCGAGGGCCGCCCGCACCTCGTCATCTCCCGCACGATGTCCAAGGCCTTCGGCGCGGCCGGGCTGCGCCTCGGCTATCTCGCCGCCCACCCGGCGGTCGTCGACGCCGTGCAGCTCGTCCGCCTGCCGTATCACCTGTCGGCTGTCACCCAGGCCACCGCGCTCGCCGCCCTGGAGCACACGGATACGCTCCTCGGCTATGTGAGCCGGCTCAAGGCCGAGCGCGACCGCCTCGTCGACGAGCTGCGCGCGATCGGCTTCGAAGTCACGGAGTCGGACGCCAACTTCGTGCAGTTCGGACGGTTCGCCGACGCCCATGAGGTGTGGCGGAAGATCCTCGACCGGGGCGTCCTGGTCCGGGACAACGGCGTGCCCGGCTGGCTGCGGGTCACCGCGGGAACTCCCGCCGAAAACGACGCGTTCCTCGATGCGGTACGCGAACTCAAAAAGGAGCAGTTGGCATGAGCCGCGTAGGCAGAGTCGAGCGGACCACCAAGGAGACCTCGGTCCTCGTCGAGATCGACCTCGACGGCACCGGCAAGGTCGACGTGTCGACGGGGGTCGGTTTCTACGACCACATGCTCGACCAGCTGGGCCGGCACGGCCTGTTCGACCTCACCGTCAAGACCGACGGCGACCTGCACATCGACTCGCACCACACGATCGAGGACACCGCGCTCGCCCTCGGCGCCGCCTTCAAGCAGGCCCTCGGCGACAAGGTCGGCATCTACCGCTTCGGCAACTGCACGGTCCCGCTCGACGAGTCCCTCGCCCAGGTGACCGTCGACCTCTCCGGCCGCCCGTATCTGATGCACACCGAGCCGGAGAACATGGCGCCGATGATCGGCGAGTACGACACGACGATGACCCGGCACATCTTCGAGTCCTTCGTCGCCCAGGCGCAGATCGCCCTGCACATCCACGTGCCGTACGGCCGCAACGCCCACCACATCGTGGAGTGCCAGTTCAAGGCCCTCGCCCGGGCCCTGCGGTACGCCAGTGAGCGCGACCCGCGCGCGGCCGGCATCCTCCCCTCCACGAAGGGCGCCCTCTAAGCCATGAACGGCATCTCCACCCTGCTGCTCTTCGTCGGACTCTTCCTGCTCGGCGGCGTCTACTCCTTCGTCAAGCAGAAGCAGTCCAAGAGCCTCATCACGCTCCTGTCCGTCGGGGCCGCCATGTGCCTGATCGCGGGCATCGTCCGCCTGGAGGTGTGGAATTGAGCGCGGCCAAGCGCGTAGTGGTCTTCGACTACGGCTTCGGGAACGTCCGTTCCGCCGAGCGTGCCCTCGCGCGCGCGGGCGCCGATGTCGAGATCACGCGTGACTACGACAAGGCCATGAACGCCGACGGCCTCCTGGTGCCCGGCGTCGGCGCCTTCGCCGCCTGCATGAAGGGCCTCACCGAGGCGCGCGGCGACTGGATCGTCGGCCGCCGCCTTGCCGGCGGCCGCCCGGTGATGGGCATCTGCGTCGGCATGCAGATCCTCTTCGCGCGCGGCATCGAGCACGGCGTCGAGACCGAGGGCCTGGACGAGTGGCCCGGCACGGTCGAGCCGCTGAAGGCCGAGATAGTGCCCCACATGGGCTGGAACACGGTCGCCGCCCCGGCGGACTCCGAGCTCTTCAAGGGCCTGGGCGCGGACGAGCGCTACTACTTCGTGCATTCGTACGCGGTCCACGACTGGTCCCTCGAAGTCGCGAACCCCGCGATGCGTGCCCCCAAGGTCACCTGGTCCACGCACGGCGAGCCGTTCGTCGCGGCCGTGGAGAACGGCGCCCTGTGGGCCACCCAGTTCCACCCCGAGAAGTCCGGCGACGCCGGCGCCCAGCTCCTCACCAACTGGATCGGAACCCTGTGAGCACCCTCGAACTCCTCCCCGCCGTCGACGTCCGCGACGGCCAGGCCGTGCGCCTCGTCCACGGCGAGTCCGGCTCGGAGACGTCCTACGGCTCCCCGCTGGAGGCCGCCCTGGCCTGGCAGCGGTCGGGTGCCGAGTGGCTGCACCTGGTCGACCTGGACGCGGCGTTCGGCACGGGCGACAACCGCGAGCTGATCGCCGAGGTCGCCGGGGCCATGGACATCAAGGTCGAGCTGTCCGGCGGCATCCGCGACGACGCCTCGCTCGCCGCCGCCCTCGCCACCGGCTGCACCCGCGTCAACCTCGGCACGGCAGCCCTGGAGACCCCCGAGTGGGTCGCCAAGGTCATCGCCGAGCACGGCGACAAGATCGCGGTGGGCCTCGACGTGCGCGGCACCACCCTGCGCGGCCGCGGCTGGACCCGCGACGGCGGCGACCTCTACGAAACCCTGGAGCGCCTGAACGCCGAGGGCTGCGCGCGCTACGTGGTCACCGACATCGCCAAGGACGGCACCCTCCAGGGCCCGAACCTGGAGCTGCTCCGCAACGTGTGCGCGGCGACGGACCGCCCGGTGGTCGCCTCCGGCGGCGTCTCGTCCCTGGACGACCTGCGCGCCATCGCGGGGCTCGTGCCGCAGGGCGTGGAGGGCGCGATCGTCGGAAAGGCGCTGTACGCGAAGGCGTTCACGCTGGAGGCGGCCCTCGAGGCCGTGCGCTCATGAGCGGCGTACGACGCGTGCAGAGCGGCAGTCCCTGGGAGGAGGCCTTCGGCTTCGCCCGCGCGGTCGAGGCCGGCGACCGGGTCGTGGTCGGTGGCACCACCTCCTTCAAGGGCCCGGTCCTGCACGGCGAGGGCGACCCCTATGAGCAGACGCGGGTCGCCATCGCCAACGCCCTCGCGGCGATCGCCGAGTTCGGGCTCGGCCCCGAGTCCGTGACCGCCGTGCGTCTCCTCATCACCCACGCGCGGGACGTCGACGCGGTGGGCCGCGCGCACAAGGAGGTCTTCGACTCCGTGCGCCCGGTGATGACCATGGTGGTCGTCTCCGGCTTCGTCGACTCGCGCATCCTGGTCGAAGTGGAACTGGAAGCTTTCCGAGGAGCCCCCGCATGACGCTCGCCGTAAGGGTCATCCCCTGCCTGGACGTGGACAACGGCCGGGTCGTCAAGGGAGTCAACTTCCAGAACCTGCGCGACGCGGGCGACCCCGTCGAAATGGCCAAGGTGTACGACGCCGAGGGCGCCGACGAGCTGACGTTCCTGGACATCACCGCGTCCTCCGGTGACCGCGAGACGACGTACGACGTGGTCCGCCGCACCGCCGAGCAGGTCTTCATCCCGCTCACGGTCGGCGGCGGCGTCCGCACCGCCGAGGACGTCGACAAGCTGCTGCGGGCCGGCGCGGACAAGGTCGGCGTGAACACGGCCGCGATCGCCCGCCCCGACCTGATCCGCGAGATCGCCGAACGCTTCGGGCGGCAGGTCCTGGTCCTCTCGGTCGACGCCCGCCGGGCCCCTTCCCGCAATGGCTCTCCTGGCTCCTTCGAGGTCACCACCCACGGCGGCCGGAAGTCCGCCGGGATCGACGCCGTCGAGTGGGCGCACCGCGCCGCCGAGCTGGGCGCGGGCGAGATCCTGTTGAACTCGATGGACGCGGACGGCACGAAGGACGGCTACGACATCGAGCTGATCGAAGCCGTCCGCAAGCACGTCACCGTCCCCGTCATCGCGTCGGGCGGCGCGGGCCGCCTGGACCACTTCCCGCCCGCCGTCGCGGCGGGTGCGGACGCCGTCCTCGCCGCGTCCGTCTTCCACTTCGGCGACCTGCGGATCGGCGAGGTGAAGGAGACGCTGCGGGTGGCGGGGCACCCCGTCCGGTAGGGCTTGGCAGCTTGGCCCCGGTTCACCTCAGGGTGGCCGGGGCCTTGTTGCGCACCGATGAGAAAGAAAAGTTGCGCAATATTGGTTGCGCAACTTTTCCTTCCTATCTAGCGTGAGGGCATGAACGACAAGCCGGAGAACGGCCTGAGCGACAAGCCCGAGCAGGGCACGGGGGCCATGCCCGAAGACCGCCGCATCACCGACCTGGGCACCCTGAAGGCCTTCGGCCACCCGCTGCGCCTGAAGCTGTACCGCGCGCTGTACGTGCGCCGCAGGGCCACGGCCTCGCAGCTCGCCGAGGAGGTCGACGGCGCCGTCTCGCTGGTCAGCTACCACCTGCGCAAACTCGCCGAGCACGGCCTCATCGAGGAGGCCCCCGGCGCCCACCGCGGCGACGGCCGCGAGCGCTGGTGGCAGCCCGCGCAGCAGGGCCTGAGCCTGCACCGGCGGGACTTCGAGGACGCCCCCGAGAAGCTCGCCGCGCACGCCGCCGTGTCCCGCACGATCGTCGACCAGCGCACCGACGCCTACCGGCGCTATCTCGACGAGCAGGCCGCCTGGAGCCCCGAGTGGCAGGCCGCGGTGGCCTGCTCCGACTATCTGCTCCGGCTCACCGCCGCCGAACTCGCCGAGCTCTCCGGCGAGTTGCGCGCCGTCATCAAGAAGTACGTCGACTCCGGCAACGCCGCGCACGAGGCGGACGACGACGAAGGGCGCGAGAACGTCGCGCTGCACCTCTACAGCTTCCCGTTCCGGACCTGAAGGACTGACGGGCGTGACCGCCACCGAGCCGCGCACCGCCACCGCCCGGACCGCCGGGAAGCCCGCTCACCGGGACGGGAACGTCCTGCGCTGGCTCGCCGCGTACACCGCGTCGATGATCGGCGACAGCGTCTACTTCGTCGCTCTGTCCTGGGCCGCCGCGCGCGGCGGCAGCGCCGCGCAGACCGGCCTCGTGCTCGCCGTCGGTGCCGTGCCGCGCGCCCTCCTGATGCTGGGCGGAGGAGTCGTCGCCGACCGGTTCGGCCCGCGCCGGGTGGTGATCGGCAGCGATGCCGCCCGCTGCGTGGTGATCCTCGCGGTCGCCGGGCTCATCGCGGTGTCGGCGCCGGGCGTCTGGCTCCTCACGGCCGGCGCCCTCGTCTTCGGCGTGGTGGATGCCCTGTTCCTGCCGAGCGTCGGTGCCCTGCCGCCGCGCATCACCGTGCCGGGGGAGCTCGCCCGGGTGCAGGGCATGCGGAGCCTCGCCCAGCGCGCGGCCACGATCACCGCCGCGCCGCTCGGCGGGGCCGCGGTCGCCGTGGGCGGGCCCGCGGCCGGGTTCGCCGTCGCCGGTGTGCTGTTCGCCGTCTCGCTGCCGCTGCTGCTCGCCGTGAAGGTGCGGGAGCTGCCCGCCGACGACCGGACCGACGGCACGGAATCCGCCCGGCGGCAGTTGCTGAGCGGGCTGCGGTACGTGCGCGGGCACAAGGTGCTTGCGCCCCTGATGGTCGTGATCGCGGTGACCGAGATGGGCTTCTCCGGGCCCGGCAACGTGGGGATCGTGCTGCTCGCCGACGAGCGGGGCTGGGGCGCGGCCGGGATGGGCTGGGTCGTCTCCGGGTTCGGCGCGGGGGCGGCGCTTGCCGCGCTCGCCGTGGCCGTGCGGGGGCGGATGCGGCGGGCGGGGGCCGTGCTGTCGTGGACGGCGCTGCCGGGGGCGGCGGCGCTCGCGGCCGTGGCGTACGTGCCGACGGTCGCGTGGGCGGTACTCGCGGCGCTGCTCGTGGGGCTGCTGCTCGGGCTCGGCGGGGCACTGGGCGGGGCGCTGGTGCAGACCGTCACCGAGGCCGCGTACATGGGGCGGGTCATGTCGGTGGCGAGCCTGCTCACGCTCGGGGTGCCGCCGCTGTGCTACCCGCTCACCGGCGCCGCCATCGGTACGTGGGGTGTCGGTCCCGTGTTCGTGGCGGGGGCCGTGGTGACCGGGGCGGGGGCGGTGGTGGGGCTGCGGTGGCTGCGGGGCGCGGAGCTGTCCGGGCCGTGACGGTGACGGCGGGTTTCTGCGGATGCGAGCTGCGTGTTCGGCGCCCATGCTGGAAGTGACCGACGAAAGCAAGGAGGCCGGCTATGTCTGTGATGGACAAGCTGAAGCAGATGCTCAAGGGTCACGAGGACCAGGCGGGGAAGGGCATCGACAAGGGCGGTGACTTTGTCGACGACAAGACTCAGGGCAAGTACAGCAGCCAGGTCGACACGGCCCAGGACAAGCTCAAGCAGCAGCTTGGCAGTGACCAGGAGCGCGGGCAGGACAACCCGCCCCAGCCGTGACGCTGCCCCCGCCCATCGCGGCTGAACAGCGGCTCTGACGCCCGCTGCGGCCCCGTGCCGCATACGTGGGACGGCCGCGGCAGACGCTCACCGCGCCTGCCGCGGCCGTCCGGCGTTCCTTGCTGGAGGCCGGGCTGTTGGAGGCCGGGCTCACGGTCCCGGAGGCCGATCCGGCCGGACCGACCGTCAGAGCCCGAGCTGCTTCGCCTCGTGCAGCCGCGCCACCGCGTCCTTGTCGCCCTCCAGCTCCACGTCCGCCGCCTCCTGGCGGCCGAAGACGAACATCAGGAGCTCGGCCGGCTCGCCCGTCGCCGTGACGACCGGGGTGCCGCGGTGCGCCACCGCCGTCTGCCCGTCCGGGCGGCGCAGGACAAGACCGACCGGCGCCTTGCGGCCGATGACGCGCGCCATCCGCTCCAGGCGGGACCACAGGGCGTCGGCGAAGACCGGGTCGATCTCGCGCGGCGTCCAGTCGGGCTGCGCCCGGCGCACGTCCTCGGCGTGGACATAGAACTCCACGGCGTTCGACGCCTCGTCGACCTGCTTCAGACTGAAGGGCGAGAACCGCGGCGGCCCCGTACGAATGAGCTGGATCAACTCCTCGTACGGCTTCGCGGCGAACTCGGCCTGCACCCGCTCCAGACGCGGGGCGAGCTGCTTGATCAGGATTCCGCCCGCGGCGTCCGCGCGCCGCTCGCGCACCACCACGTGGGCCGCGAGGTCGCGGGCGTTCCAGCCTTCGCAGAGGGTCGGCGCGTCCGGACCGGCGGCTTCCAACAGATCGGCGAGGAGAAGCCGTTCACGCTTGGCATGGGTCGACATGAAGCCAGCCTACGACCGGGTGCCCGGTCCGGACAGTGGACATCCGCCGGGTGCGCGCCGCGCGGGCGGCACAATGGCCCCATGACCGCATCGCCCCAGCCCAGCAGCCTCGACCCGAAGATCGCCGCGCGCCTCAGGCGCAGCGCCGACGGCCTGGTCCCCGCCATCGCCCAGCAGTACGACACCGGCGAGGTGCTGATGCTCGGCTGGATGGACGACGAGGCGCTGCACCGCACCCTGACGACGGGCCGCTGCACCTACTGGTCGCGCAGCCGTCAGGAGTACTGGGTCAAGGGCGACACGTCGGGGCACTTCCAGTACGTGAAGTCCGTGGCCCTCGACTGCGACGCCGACACCGTCCTCGTCCAGGTCGACCAGGTCGGCGCGGCCTGCCACACCGGCACCCGCACCTGCTTCGACTCCGACGTGCTTCCGGTGACCGGCGCCCCGGCACCGGGTCAGTAGGGTCTGCTGCCATGGATCTCGAGACCTTCCGCAAGCTCGCGACCGACCGCCGAGTGATCCCCGTCAGCCGCAGACTCCTCGCGGACGGCGACACTCCGGTCGGGCTCTACCGCAAGCTCGCCGCCGAGCGCCCCGGCACGTTCCTCCTGGAATCCGCGGAGAACGGCCGGTCCTGGTCCCGCTACTCCTTCGTCGGCGTCCGCAGCGCCGCCACCCTCACCACCCGCGACGGCGAGGCCCACTGGCTCGGCACCCCGCCCGTCGGCGTGCCCACCACCGGCGACCCCCTGTACGCCCTGCGCGCCACCATCGACACCCTGCACACCCCGCGCGATCTGGCCGGCGCCGAGGGCCTGCCCCCGTTCACCGGCGGCATGGTCGGCTACCTCGGCTACGACATCGTGCGCCGCCTGGAGAAGATCGGCCCCGGGGAGCGGGACGACCTGCGGCTCCCCGAGCTGACCATGCTGCTCACCAGCGACCTCGCCGTCCTCGACCACTGGGACGGCTCTGTCCTGCTCATCGCCAACGCGATCAACCACAACGACCTCGACACCGGCGTCGACGAGGCGTACCGGGACGCCGTCGCCCGCCTCGACGCCATGCAGGCCGACCTCTCCCGGCCCGTCTCCCAGCCCCCGGCCGCGCTCCCGCCGTCCGAACTGCCCGAGTACACCGCGCTGTGGGGCGGCAAGCAGTACCAGGACGCCGTCGAGGACATCAAGGAACGCATCCGCGCGGGCGAGGCCTTCCAGGTCGTGCCGTCGCAGCGCTTCGAAACCCCGTGCGGGGCAAGCGCGTTGGACGTCTACCGCGTGCTGCGGGCCACCAACCCCTCGCCGTACATGTACCTGCTCAGGTTCCCCCACGAGGACGGCGAGACCTTCGACGTCGTCGGGTCCTCGCCGGAGGCGCTGGTCAAGGTCGAGGACGGGCGGGCCATGGTGCACCCCATCGCCGGGACCCGGCCGCGCGGCGCCACCCCGCGGGAGGACCAGGCACTCGCCGACGAACTCCTCGCCGACCCCAAGGAACGCGCCGAGCACCTGATGCTCGTCGACCTGGGCCGCAACGACCTGGGCCGGGTCTGCGAGCCGGGCTCCGTCGAGGTCGTGGACTTCATGTCCGTCGAGAAGTACTCGCACGTCATGCACATCGTCTCCACGGTCACCGGCCGCGTCGCCGACGGCCGCACCGCCTTCGACGTGCTCACCGCCTGCTTCCCCGCGGGCACCCTCTCCGGCGCCCCCAAGCCCCGCGCCATGCAGATCATCGACGAGCTGGAGCCGTCCCGGCGCGGTCTGTACGGCGGCTGCGTCGGCTACCTCGACTTCGCCGGAGACTCCGACACCGCCATCGCCATCCGCACCGCGCTGCTGCGCGACGGCACGGCGTACGTGCAGGCCGGAGCCGGGGTCGTCGCCGACTCCGACCCCGTCGCCGAGGACACCGAGTGCCGCAACAAGGCCGCCGCCGTGCTCCGCGCCATCCATACCGCGAACCGGCTGCACGCCCCCGCGAGCCGTGAGGGATAGTGGACGGGTGACTTCTGCAGTGCCGACACCCCGTACCGACGGCGCGTCGCCCCGTTCCGACGGGGCGCCGCAGGTGGCCGCCGACCCCGCCCCGCGCGGCGGCCGGCGCAGCCTCGCCGCCGCCCTGCTGCTCGGCGCCGCCGGCGCGGCCCTCGCGCTGCTCGCGTCCCGGCAGTCCTGGGCGCACGGCACCGCGGCCGTGGCGGGCGGCGACTTCCCGCTGACCGCCAAGGGCAGCGACGTCACGGGCGTGCCCGCGGCCCTCGCGATAGTGGGCCTGGCCGCGCTCGTCGCGGTCTTCGCGGTGCGCCGCACCGGCCGCCTGCTCGTGTCACTGCTGCTCGCGCTCAGCGGCGTGGGCATCATCGTGGCCGCGCTGCTCGGCGCGAACGACAGCGGCGCCCTCGACGAGAAGGCCGCCGACACCTCCGGCGACGCCGCGTCCCGCATCGCCGACCTCAGCCACACCGGCTGGCCCTACGCCGCCGCGGCCGCGGGCGCCCTGATCCTCGCCGCCGGGCTGCTCGCCCTCATCTGCGGCCGCGGCTGGCCCGCGATGTCGGGGCGCTACGAACGCGACGGCGCCCCCCGGCCGCGCGCTCCGCGCCGCGCCCCCGACCCGGACCGCCCCGAGGACCTGTGGAAGGCCATCGACCGCGGCGAGGACCCGACCCGCGAGGCCTGACACCACCGCACGGACCAGCGACCCCCTCTCACGGCATACGCGCGGGTACGGGACAATGGTGCCGAGCGTCCGACTCACGGTGGCACGGGACCGGCGATGCGCCCGGACCGGGTCACCACCCCACACGCATAGCTACGAGGAGCAAGTCATGGCGGGCAGCAGCCACGGACACGGTCACACCCCGGCCGCCTGGACCGGCGTCATCATCGCCTTCATCGGTTTCTGTGTCGCGGGCGCCTTCATGGTGATGGACAACCCGATCGGCTTCTGGGCCGGCATGGCCCTCACGCTCGCCGGCGGCGTCGTGGGCGGCGCCATGCGCCTCGCGGGCCTCGGCCAGAAGCCGCACCGGACCCAGGTGGCGGGCTCCGAGAGCTGACCGCGACACGAAAACGCGGACACGGACACGCGCGCCGCGAGGCGGACACGTACGCCGACGGGGCGGCCGGGAACCTTTCCGGCCGCCCCGTCCGCATACCCCCGCCCCACGACCACTCCCGCGCCCGGGGCATACCACTTGGGCCCTCCATCGGCGTACCACCCGGGCGCCCGGGCCCCGGCCGGGGGAGAATGGCCGTGTGAATCCAGAACCGGAGACCATCGCGCCGCCGGGCCCGGACAGCGGGCTTCGCGGCCTCGCCGTGCCGCTCGGTGTGCTCGGTTCGGTCGCCGCGGCCTTTGCGTACGTCGCCACGGTCGACCCGAACGAACCGGGGCACTACCCGGCCTGCCCGCTGCTGTACTACACGGGCGTGTACTGCCCCGGCTGCGGCGGGCTGCGCAGCGCCCACGCCGTCGCCCACGGCGACCTGCCGGCGGCGCTCGGCGCCAACGCGCTGGCCGTCGTCGGCTTCGGCCTCTTCGCGGTGGGGTGGACGCTGTGGGCCGTGCGGGCCGCGCGCGGCAGGCCGGTGCGGCTCGAACTGGGCCGGGCACAGCTCTGGGCGGTGGGCGCGGTCGTCGCGCTCTTCACCCTCGTACGAAACCTGCCGTTCGGTGCCTGGCTGACCCCCTAGCACCCGCCACCACTGCGCCGGGCGCCTGACAAATGTCCAGGTGGTGGGACCCGCGTCAACCGGATGCGGGTCCTACGCCCTCCTGCGGATACCATCGCAGTGACCATGGGAAAGGCCGCCGAGGGCGGACCGGACCCCGCTGTACTGCTTGAACACCGCTCTGAACACCGCTTGAACGTAGATTCAACCGTCCTGGAAGGGGGCCGCTCGCGTGAGTGTGCTCGACGAGATCATCGACGGAGTCCGTGCCGACCTCGCAGAGCGGCAGGCGCGCGTCAGCCTCGACGAGCTCAAGGAGCGCGTGGCGAAGGCCCCCGCGGCCAAGGACGGGGTGGCCGCGCTGCGCGGTGACGGCGTCAAGGTCATCTGCGAGGTCAAGCGCTCCAGCCCGTCCAAGGGCGCGCTCGCCGCGATCGCCGACCCCGCCGCGCTCGCCGCCGACTACGAGGCGGGCGGCGCCGCCGCCATCTCCGTGCTCACCGAGGAGCGCCGCTTCGGCGGCTCGCTCGCCGACCTGGAGGCCGTGCGCGCCAAGGTCGACGTCCCGGTGCTCCGCAAGGACTTCATCGTCACCTCGTACCAGCTGTGGGAGGCCCGTGCGTACGGCGCCGACCTCGCCCTGCTGATCGTCGCCGCCCTCGACCAGCCCGCCCTGGAGTCGCTGATCGAGCGCGCCGAGTCCATCGGCCTGACCCCGATCGTGGAGGTCCACGACGAGGACGAGGCCGAGCGGGCCGTCGACGCCGGGGCGAAGGTCGTCGGCGTCAACGCGCGCGACCTGAAGACCCTCAAGGTCGACCGCGCCACCTTCGAGCGCGTCGCGCCCGAGCTGCCCGACTCCGTCGTCAAGATCGCCGAGTCCGGGGTGCGCGGGCCGCACGACCTCATCGCCTACGCCAACGCGGGCGCCGACGCCGTCCTCGTGGGCGAGTCCCTCGTCACCGGCCGCGACCCGAAGGCGGCCGTCTCCGACCTCGTCGCCGCGGGGGCGCACCCCGCGCTGCGGCACGGCAGGAGCTGATCCCGTCCCGATGCGTACCGACCTCGCCGCCTTCCGCACCGACCGCCCGGGTTCGCGCCCGGACGGCGGTCGGGTGTGCGTGCGGTCGGCCGCGCCGGTCCTGGAGTCCTCGGCCGCCCGGGATCCCTATGCCCGGCTGGCGCGGGGGTGCCGGCCGCGCGGGTGCAGGGCGCCTGCGCGGCGCGTGCATGGGCGGCGGGTGCGGTACGTCATCGGGGACGAGCCCGGCCAGGTGAACGGCATGCGATGGCGCCGGCGCAACGCGCGCCATCGCCTTTGCCTGCGGCACGCCTAGCTCTGCCTGCGGCCCGCCTGCGGCTGGTCCGGCACCGCCGGGCCGCGCCGCGGGGGTTGCTCGCCGTCGCGGCGGATCTTTGTCTTCCCCAAGCCCGCCCCTTCCCGAGACCGGGGGCTTCGCCCCCGGACCCCCGGGTGGGTTCTGCCCCCTGGACCTCCGGGTGGATGGGGCACCGTACACGGAGCCCGGAGCTGTGCTCCGGACCCTGGGCGGGCCCGCACCCGAAGACGGGGCCGAGCCCCGGACCCGTACTCCGAGTCACGGAGCAACGGGTGGGCGGGTGGGGCAATCCGCCGCGAAGCGGCGGGGCGGCTGGGGACGAGGTTCACGGGAGGGGCACCCGCCGCACGGCGGGCTTGTTCCCGCACCTCGGGGCCCACAGTCACGGGCGGGCGGGTGGGAGCAATCCGCCGCGCAGCGGCGGGACGGTTTCCGCACCCGCACCCGCACCCGCACCCGCACCCGCGGCCGAGGGCTACGGCCCTCCCGTACCCCGGGGGCGACGTGGGAGACCCCGCCGCGGAGCGGCGGGAACAGCTGCCGCACCCGCACCCCCGGCCGGCCAGAGGCGATCGCGCATACGGTGACCGATAGACCACCCTGAGCCACGCGAGGTATCCACATGCCCAGCGAGTACTTCATTCCCGACCCGGAGGGTCGGACCCCGAGCGCCGAGGGCTACTTCGGCGCGTTCGGCGGCAAGTTCATCCCGGAGGCGCTGGTCGCCGCCGTGGACGAGGTCGCCGTCGAGTTCGACAAGGCGAAGACCGACCCGGAATTCGCCCGCGAGTTGGACGACCTGCTCGTGAACTACACGGGCCGCCCGAGCGCCCTCACGGAGGTGCCGAGGTTCGCCGAACACGCCGGCGGCGCCCGGGTGTTCCTCAAGCGCGAGGACCTGAACCACACCGGGTCCCACAAGATCAACAACGTCCTCGGCCAGGCGCTGCTCACGAAGCGGATGGGCAAGACGAGGGTCATCGCCGAGACCGGAGCGGGCCAGCACGGCGTGGCCACCGCCACCGCCTGCGCGCTCTTCGGCCTCGACTGCACCATCTACATGGGCGAGATCGACACCCAGCGGCAGGCCCTGAATGTGGCCCGTATGCGCATGCTGGGCGCCGAGGTCATCGCGGTGAAGTCCGGCAGCCGCACGCTCAAGGACGCCATCAACGAGGCGTTCCGCGACTGGGTCGCCAACGTGGACCACACGCACTACCTCTTCGGCACGGTGGCGGGCCCGCACCCCTTCCCCGCCATGGTCCGCGACTTCCACCGCGTCATCGGCGTCGAGGCCCGCCGCCAGATCCTGGAGCGCGCTGGCCGCCTGCCGGACGCGGCGATCGCCTGCGTCGGCGGCGGTTCCAACGCCATCGGCCTGTTCCACGCGTTCATCCCGGACGCGGACGTACGCCTCGTCGGCTGCGAGCCCGCCGGGCACGGCGTCGAGACCGGCGAGCACGCGGCCACCCTCACCGCGGGCGAGCCCGGCATCCTGCACGGCTCGCGGAGCTACGTACTCCAGGACGAGGAAGGCCAGATCACCGAGCCGTACTCGATCTCCGCGGGGCTCGACTACCCGGGCATCGGCCCCGAGCACGCCCACCTCAAGGACAGCGGCCGCGGCGAGTACCGCGCGGTCACCGACGACGCCGCGATGCAGGCCCTGCGGCTGCTCTCGCGCACCGAGGGCATCATCCCGGCGATCGAGAGCGCGCACGCCCTCGCGGGCGCCCTGGAGGTCGGCAAGGAGCTGGGCAAGGACGGGCTGATCATCGTCAACCTGTCGGGGCGCGGCGACAAGGACATGGACACCGCCGCCCGCTACTTCAATCTGTACGACACCGGCGCCGACGCCACCGTCGCGGCGGACGCCGCCGGTGAGAACGCCGAGATCGAGGGGGACGCCAAGTGAGCGGGAACATCAAGCTGTTGGGCGACACCCTCGCGGCTGCGAAGGCCGAGGGGCGCTCCGCCCTCATCGCCTATCTCCCGGCGGGCTTCCCCACCGTGGACGGCGGCATCGCGGCCGTGAAGGCGGCGTTCGACGGCGGCGCGGACGTCGTCGAGGTCGGCCTCCCGCACAGCGACCCCGTCCTGGACGGGCCCGTCATCCAGACCGCCGACGACATCGCCCTGCGCGGCGGCGTGAAGATCGCCGACGTGTTCCGCACGGTGCGCGAGGCCCACGCGGCCACGGGCAAGCCGGTGCTCGTCATGACGTACTGGAACCCCATCGACCGCTACGGCGTCGAGCGGTTCACCGCCGAGCTCGCCGAGGCCGGCGGCGCGGGCTGCATCCTGCCCGACCTGCCGGTCCAGGAGTCCGCGCTGTGGCGCGAGCACGCCGCCAAGCACGACCTGGCGACGGTCTTCGTCGTCGCGCCGAGCAGCAAGGACGCCCGGCTCGCGACGATCACGGCGGCCGGTTCGGGCTTCGTGTACGCGGCCTCGCTGATGGGCGTCACCGGCACCCGAGCGTCCGTGGGCGCCCAGGCCCAGGCGCTGGTGGAGCGCACCCGCGCCACCACCGACCTGCCGGTCTGCGTGGGCCTCGGGGTCTCGAACGCGACCCAGGCGGCGGAGGTCGCGGGCTTCGCCGACGGCGTCATCGTCGGCTCCGCGTTCGTCCAGCGGATGCTGGACGCCGACGACGAGGCGGCCGGTCTCGCCGCGGTCCGGGCGCTTGCGAGTGAACTCGCCCACGGCGTACGTGGATCCGCGTAATCCTTAAGGGTGGACCTGGGACCGGGGAGGCACGCTGCTGCCTCCCCGGTTCGTTTGCCCCGATGTGAGCGAGAAGAACCGAGAAGGTAAGCGAACGGCCCGCGAGCGGCTTGCGGAAGAGCGAGAGCGGCAGAAGGCGCGCGACAAGCAGCGCCGCGTGATCCTGGTGAGCGCGGCCGTCGTCGGCGTGCTCGCCCTGGCCGCCGTCGGCGGCATCCTCGCGGCCAACGCGGGCGACGACGAGAAGAAGGACACCTCGGGCCCGGTCGTCGCGCCCAAGGGGGCGAGCGGCGACGACAAGCTGGCCATCCCTCTGGGCAAGGACAGCGCGAAGTCCAGGCTCACCATCTGGGAGGACTTCCGCTGCCCGGCCTGCAAGCAGTTCGAGGACGGCTATCGCTCGACGATCAACGAGCTGGCGGACAAGGGTCAGCTGAAGGTCGAGTATCACCTCGCGACCCTCATCGACGGGAACATGGGCGGCAGCGGCTCCCTGCACGCCGCCAACGCCGCGGCCTGCGCCCAGGACGCCGGAAAGTTCGCTCCGTACCACGACGAGCTGTTCAAGAACCAGCCCCCGGAGCCCGACGACGCCTTCGCCGACAACGGCAAGCTGATCGACCTCGCAGGCAAGGTCGACGGCCTGGTGACGGACACGTTCAAGAAGTGCGTCAACGACGGCATGCACGACAGCTGGGTCGCCAAGTCCCAGGAGGCCTTCGGCAAGGCCAAGCTCCGCGGCACGCCCACGGTCCTGCTCGACGGCAAGGACATCTTCGCCGACCAGCAGAATCCGGTGACCCCACCGAAGCTGAAGGCCCTGGTGGAGAAGGCCAACCAGTAGGCCCGGCCCGGCAGCGCCCGCCGGGCCCCGTTATTGACCCGTTGCCGGGCTGGCTGCCGTCGCCGCCGCCCGGCACGGTAGCGTCGACCCTGCCATGGAATTTGCCTACATCCCCAGCCCGTCGCGCGGAGTGGTCGACCTCGGCCCCATTCCGCTGCGCGGCTACGCGTTCTGCATCATCATCGGCGTCTTCGTTGCCGTGTGGCTCGGCAACAAGCGGTGGATCGCCCGCGGCGGCCGGCCCGGCACCGTGGCCGACATCTCCGTCTGGGCCGTGCCCTTCGGCCTCGTCGGCGGCCGCCTCTACCACGTGATCACGGACTACCAGCTGTACTTCAGCGACGGCCGTGACTGGGTGGACGCCTTCAAGATCTGGGAGGGCGGGCTCGGCATCTGGGGCGCGATCGCCTTCGGCGCGGTCGGCGCGTGGATCGGCTGCCGCCGGCGCGGGATCCCGCTGCCCGCGTGGGCCGACGCGCTGGCCCCCGGCATCGCCATCGCCCAGGCCATCGGCCGCTGGGGGAACTGGTTCAACCAGGAGCTGTACGGCAAGAAGACCGATGTGCCGTGGGCCCTGGAGATCACGTCCGCGGAGGACGGGCGGGTGCCCGGCACCTACCACCCGACCTTCCTGTACGAGTCCCTGTGGTGCATCGGCGTCGCCGTCCTGGTCATCTGGGCCGACCGCCGCTTCAAGCTCGGCCATGGCCGCGCGTTCGCCCTCTATGTGGCCTCGTACTGTGTGGGCCGCTTCTGGATCGAGTACATGCGTGTCGACGACGCGCACGAGTTCCTGGGCCTGCGGCTGAACAACTGGACGGCGCTGCTTGTCTTCGTCCTCGCGGTGGTCTATCTGGTCATTTCCGCCAGGACGCGGCCGGGGCGCGAGGAGATTGTTGAACCCGGGGCGGGTTCTGGCGGGGGCGCGGGTGCTGGCGGGGTCGCCTTGGACAAGGGAGAGCCCTCGGACTCCGTTGACGGTGACGCCGACGTCGACTCCGGGTCCGGCGACGCCAAGTCCAAGGGTGCGGCTGAGTCCGCTGCCGAGAAGGGCTGAGCAGGGCTCGGCACCGCCGGGATCGTTCGGCTGGGTTGCTCGCCGTTGCGGCGGAGATTTGGCCTGCGGCCTGTGGCACAGCTATCTTCCGCCCTCCGCCAGGGCCAAGGTTCTACGGGCCTCCCTCACCACCGCTCTGTCCACGAAGCGGCCGTCGGGGAGGGCCTGGGCGCCCTCTTCCGATGCCGCTGCCTTGAGGACGGACTCGGCCTGTTCGATCTCCTTCGGGGTGGGGAGGTAGGCGCGCTCGATCACCGGGAGCTGGCGGGGGTGGATCGCCGCGCGGCCTAGGAAGCCGAGGGTGCGGCCGTGCGCGCAGGAGGCCGCCAGGCCCGCCGTGTCGCGGGTGTCGGGGTAGACCGACTGGGGCGGGGCGGGCAGCGCCGCGGCGCGGGCGGCCACGATCACCCGGGAGCGCGCCCAGTCCAGGCCCGCGTCGTCACGTACGCCCAGGTCGGCGCGGAGGTCCGCCTCGCCGATGGACAGGCCGCGCAGCGCCGGGTGGGCGGTGGCGATGGCGTGGGCCCGCTCGATGCCGAGGGCGGTTTCCAGCAGCGCGTGCAGGGCGGGAGCGCCGCCGTCGTGCGGGGCCGCCTGCTCGGCCGCACGGATCACGTCGTCCGGTGAGGTGACCTTCGGCAGCCGCAGGCCCGCGAGGCCGGGCAGCGGGGCGATGACCCGCAGGTCCGCGTCCGAGAGCGGCGTCCCGAGCGCGTTCACGCGGACGTGCAGGGCGGGGCCGGGGCCCGGCCGGGGCGCGGAGAGGAGCTCCGCGGTGGCCGCCCGCGCGTACTCCTTGCGGGCCGGGGCCACCGCGTCCTCCAGGTCGATCACGACCGCGTCCGCGCCCGCCACGAGGGCCTTCGCCACCACGTCGGGGCGGTCCCCGGGAACGTACAGCCAGGTCAGGGGGATGGGTCTCACAAGGCTCCCTCCTTGCGGAGCGAGAGGATCTCCCCGTCCCTGAGGCCGAGCTCGGTGAGGATCGTGTCCGTGTCGGCGCCGTGCGGGCGGCCCGCCCAGCGGATCGCGCCGGGGGTTTCGCTGAGACGGAAGAGGACGTTCTGCATCCGCAGGGTGCCGAGCTCCGGGTCGTCCGGGACGGTCGTGATGGTGTTCAGGGCCGCGTACTGGGGGTCGGTCATGACGTCGCGTACATCCTGGACGGGCGCGACCGCCGCCTCCGCCTTCTCGAACGCCTCGATCACCTCGGTGCGGGTGCGGCACGCGATCCACGCGCCGACCGCCTCGTCGAGGACGTCCGCGTGGGCGGCGCGCCCCGTGCCGGAGCCGAACCACGGCTCGGCGGCCAGGTCGGGGCGGCCCACCAGGCGCAGCACGCGCTCCGCGATCGACTGGGCGGAGGTGGAGACCGCGACCCACGTGCCGTCCGCCGTGCGGTAGGTGTTGCGGGGCGCGTTGTTCGTGGAGCGGTTGCCGGTGCGCGGCTGTACGTGGCCGAGCTGGTCGTACCAGAGCGGCTGCGGGCCGAGCACCGTGAGGATCGGCTCGATGATCGCCATGTCGACGACCTGGCCCCGGCCCGTGCTGTCGCGCGCCGCGAGGGCCGTCATCACCGCGTACGCCGTGGCCAGGCCCGCGATGGAGTCCGCGAGGCCGAACGGCGGGAGCGTCGGCGGTCCGTCCGGCTCGCCGGTGGCGGCGGCGAAGCCGCTCATCGCCTCCGCGAGGGTGCCGAATCCGGGGCGGCGCGCGTACGGCCCGAACTGGCCGAAGCCCGTGACGCGGGCCAGGACGAGGCGGGGGTTGGCCGCGCTCAGCTCGTCCCAGCCGAGGTCCCACTTCTCCAGGGTGCCGGGGCGGAAGTTCTCGACGATCACGTCCGCGTCGGCGGCGAGGCGGAGGAGGGTGGTCCGGCCGCCGGGGGTGGAGAGGTCCAGCGTCATCGTGCGCTTGTTGCGGCCGAGCAGCTTCCACCACAGGCCGACGCCGTCCTTCGCCGGGCCGTGGCCCCGGGACGGGTCCGGGCGCCGCGGGTGCTCGACCTTGACGACGTCCGCGCCGAAGTCGCCGAGCAGGGTGGCGGCGAGGGGGCCCGCGAAGAGGGTCGCCAGGTCGAGGACGCGCAGGCCGGTCAGCGGGGGCGGGGATGCTGTCATCGCAGGGCCTCCGCCTCCGTGTCGATCTCCGTGCGGTACGGCATGGAGGCCGCGGCCCCCGGGCGCCGCACGGAGAGCGCCGCCGCCGTGGACGCCCAGGCCAGCGCGTCCGGCGTGGGCCTGCCCTCGCCGAGCGCCACCGCGAGCGCGCCCACGAACGTGTCGCCCGCGCCCGTGGTGTCCACCGCCGTGACCCGGGGCGCGGGCACCGTGACCGGCTCGGCGTCGCGTGCCGCGTACAGGCTGCCGTCCGCACCGAGCGTGACGACGACCTCCGGCACCTGGTCCAGGAGCGCGCGGGCCGCCGCGCGTGGCTCCACGGCACCGGTGAGGGTGGCGGCCTCGTGCTCGTTCGGGATCAACAGGTCGACGGCGGCCAGGAGTCCGGGTGGCAGGGGGCGCGCGGGCGCCGGGGTGAGGACCGTGCGCACCCCGTGCTCGCGGGCGTACCGCGCGGCGGCGGCGACGCCGTCGAGGGGGGTCTCGAGTTGGAGCAGCAGCAGGTCGGCGGAGGCGATCAGGGCCTCGTCGCCGTGGGTCAGGCCGGTGAGCCCGGCATTCGCGCCGGGCACGACGACGATCGCGTTGCCGCCCTCGTCGTCGACCACGATGTGCGCGGTGCCCGTGGCGCCCTCCATGGTCCGCAGCAGATCCGTGTCCACGCCCGAGTGGTCGAGCGTGCCGCGCAGCTGTGTGCCGAAGGTGTCGGTACCGACCGCGCCGATCATCGAGACGGTGGCGCCCGCGCGGGCCGCGGCGACGGCCTGGTTGGCGCCCTTGCCGCCGGGGAAGGTGCGGAACTCGCGGCCGGTGACGGTCTCGCCGCGCCGCGGCGCGGTGGCCACGTACGCGACCAGGTCCATGTTGATGCTGCCAAGGACGACGATGTGCGGGGTCATCGGTGGGGTGTCTCCTCTGTGGGGTGGAGGCCCGTCAAGTCCGCGGTCAGGTACGTGAGTTCGTCTGTCAGGTGCGCGAGTTCGTCGAAGCCGGTGCCGTGGAAGCCGCCGACCGAGGTGGCCAGGCGGTTCTTGAGCGGGGCCGTCCAGCGGTCCGGGAGCGCGTCCGGGTGGCCGGCCAGCAGGCCCGCGACCGAGCCCGCGGTCGCCCCGTTGGAGTCGGTGTCCCAGCCGCCGGAGACCGCGCGCGTGATGGAGCCGGTGAAGTCGCCGTCGGCGTGCGTGAGGGCCGCGGCGAGCAGCGCCGCGTTGGGGACGACGTGGACCCAGTGGTACGTGCCGTACGCCGCGTGCAGGCCGTCCACGACGTCGTCGAAGTCCTCGTGTTTCCACGCGAGTTGGATGCCGTGCCGGACCGCCCTTGCCAGGCGGGAGTCCTCGGGGACGACGGTGAGGCCCGCGGCCAGGCTCTCGTGCACGTCGGCGGTGCCGGACGCGGCCCGGGCGATCGTCGCCGCCGCGAACATCGCTCCGTACACGCCGTTCGCCGTGTGCGTGAGGCACGCGTCCCGGTACGCCTGCTCGGCTGCCGCCGGTGGGTCGTTCGGATTCGTCCAGCCGTGTACGTCCGCTCGGATCAGGGCGCCGATCCATTCGCGGAACGGGTTGTGGTGGCGGGCCGTGCGAGGTGGGGGGATGCCGTTGAGGAGGTTGCGGTACGCGACGCGTTCCGCGGTGAACGTTCTTGCCGCGGGGAGTTCCTCCAGCCAGAGGGTGGCCACGTCGTGCGTCGTGAACGTTTTGCCGTGGCGTTGCAGGAGGAGCAGGTTCAGGAGGGGGTAGTTGAGGTCGTCGTCCTCCGGCATGCCGTCGATGTTCTCCGCGAGGGAGGTGTGCGCTGAGCGTTTGTTCCAGGGGTACGTTGCCCTCAGGTCGGGCGGGACTCCCTTTGCTGTGAACCAGGTGTGCAGGGGCCAGTTGCCGGTGGATTTCGCCAGGGCGCGGATGGCTTTCAGGGGGAGTTTTTCGACTGGTTTGCCGAGTAGGCAGCCTGCGGCTCGGCCTAGCCAGGCTGCGTGTAGGCGGGTGCGGTGGGGTGGCCCTGCGGGGCATTCCCCAGTCCCGCCCCTTCCCGAAACCGGGGGCTGCCGCCCCCGGACCCCCGCTGTCGGCCTGAACGGCCTCGTCCTCAAACGCCGGACGGGCTGGATCGTGGCTTCGGTCTCGTCTTCCAGTCCCAGTTCCGTCAAGAGACTCTCCGCCAGGGCTCGTAGCTCTGGTGAAGCCTGGTTCGGGGAGGCGCCCGACCTTGGTGGCGTGGGGGAGCCGCCTGCCGCTCGCCAGCGGGATCGGGCCGACGTGATGTCTCTGCCCTCCTCCTCTGCCTGGCGGAGTTCGTGGGGGAGGAGGTCCTCGGGTTGTAGCCAGGTCAGGCGCATCATTCGGGGGCGCCCGTCAGGGTGGTGAACGCCGACTCGTGGGTGCGGCGGCGGGTTCGGTCCTTGGTGAAGATCTCCTGGGTGACCTTCGCGAGGGTGGTGGCGGGGGTGTGCAGGTCGAGGCGGCTGGCCTCGGCGACCGTCGTCGACCAGTCCTGGGGGACGGCGGACGCGCCGTGCAGGGCGCCCGCGAGTGCGCCGCTCATGGTGGCGATCGAGTCGCAGTCGCGGCCGTAGTTCACCGAGCCCAGGACCGCGTGGCGGTAGTCGCCGTCGGCGATCAGCAGCATGGCCAGGGCGATGGGGAGTTCCTCGATGGCGTGCAGGCGGGAGGGGCGGCGGGCGCCCAGGGAGGGGGAGCGGTAGTCGGGGCCGACGGTGTCGAAGGGGGCGATCGCCGTGCGGAGAGGGGTGAGGGCCGACTCGAAGTCGCGGTGGCTGCTTGCTGCTTCGGCCGTTGCCTCGATCGCCGCTCGGGTGCCGTCCTTCGCCAGGGTCAGGCAGGTGTCGACTACGGTGGTGGGCGTCGCGCCGGGGACGCAGGCCGCCGCCACAGCCGCCGCGAAGACTCCCGCCGCCTCGCGGCCGTACGACGACTGGTGGGCGCCCGCGACGTCCAGGGCCTCCGCGTACGCGCCCGCCGGGTTCGCCGCGTTGACCAGGCCGACCGGCGCCATGTACATCGCCGCGCCGCAGTTGACGATGTTGCCGGTGCCCGCCTCGCGCGGGTCGACGTGGCCGTAGTGGATGCGGGCCACGAGCCATTTCTCGGCGAGGAAGAGGCGTTGGACGGGGAGGGCGTCGGCTTCGAGTTCGGGGATCCAGCGGGGGGTGGTGATCAGGTCGGGGACCAGGTGGTCGGCCACCGCGTACGCGTCCAGGTGGTCGCGGACCGTGGCGTACACGCGGACGAGTGCGTGGGTCATCAAGGTGTCGTCGGTGACGTGGCCGTCGCCCTTGTGGTACGGGGCGATGGGGCGGGCCGTGCGCCAGTCGTCCCCGTACCAGGGGCCGACGATTCCCTGGACGCGGCCGCCGTGGCGCTCCGCGATCTGTTCGGGCTTGCACCCCTCGACGGGGCCGCCGAGCGCGTCACCTACGGCCGCTCCCACCAGGCTGCCCGTGATGCGGTCCGTGAGGGCCGGGGTGGTCGGGGCGGTCGGATGGGTGCGGGTGGTGTTCTGGGGTGTGGGTGTCGGGTCCAGTGGTGGCATGGTCCAAGTCCTCCTCTGGGGTGGGTGGTTCGGGGTGCGCCGCCCGCGTCAGGTGTCCGGCCAGCTCCACCAGGTCCGTGCCCGCGAGGCGCGGCAGGGCGCAGCCGGAGAGCCTGCGGCAGGTCTCGCGCCAGGTGTACGGGATGGCGGTGGCCGTGGCGAGGGCGCCGGTGAGCGCTCCGGCCAGCGCGGGCGCGGAGTCCGCGACGCGGGACAGGCAGGCGGCGGCCGGTACCGCCTCGCGGACGCGGCCGCGCGAGGCGAGGGCCAGGGCGAGGGCGACCGGGACGGTCTCGGCGGCGGCGATGCCGTAGCTGTAGACGTGGTCGACGATCTGGTGCTCCAGGAGCGGGATCAGGGCGAAGACGCCGTCGGGGCCCCGGCCGCAGTCGTGGGCCAGCGCCAGCGCGTGGCGGGCGTTGCGGCCGATCTCCGTGTGCTCGGGGAGCTGGTCGATCGCGGCGGCCACCGCGTCCTCGGGCACCGCGCCGGCCAGGGCGGCCGCGATCGCCGCGGCCATCGCGCGGGCGCCGTGCACGCCGTCGCCGTCCTGGGTGTAGCGGGCGTCGAACTCGGCCAGGGCGGCGGCCTGTTCGGGGGAGCCCGGGTGGACCAGGGCGAGGACGCAGGCGCGTACGCAGGCGGCGTCGTCGAAGAAGTGGGGGTTGTCGTGGCCGGTGGCGGGTGGGCACAGGCCCGTGGCGAGGTTGCCGAGGCCCGCGCGGACGGAGATGCGGGCGCGCAGCGGGAGCACGGCCGACTCCACCTCCGGCGCGTGGGCCGCCGCTGCCGCAACCTCGCCTGCCAGGGCGTCCCAGGCGAGGGCCACCATGGCGCGGGTGCGGTGGTCCCTGGTGAGGGTGGGGTCCAGGGTGCGGTCCGCTGCCTTCAGTACGGACTCGGCGGTGAACGCCGCCCATTCGGCGTCGTCGGACGGGCCCAGGCGGAGAGGTTCCGGGGGCTGGTTCAGGGCGATGGGGACCGGGAGGGTGGTGGTCGCGTTGAGCTCGGCGAAGGTGTCCAGTTCGCGGGTGAGGCGGCGGGTCCAGTCGGGCATGCGGGCCGCTCTGTGCCGTGCGGCGGGCCAGCCCGCGGCGTCGCCTGCGGCTAGGCCCAGCAGGAGGCCTTCGATGCGGGTGCTCTTTACGGTGGCCGGTACCGGGGCTGAGGCAGGGCGAGTGCGTGGCCCGGCGCCGCGGGGGTCCGCTGTGCCCACCCGTTCCGCCCTCTGGGCGGACCAGCTGCCCACAGCGGCGGCGGGTGGGGGAGCGGCGGACAGGCTGCCCGCAGTGGGGGTGGGTGAGGGAGCGGCGGACAGGCTGCCCGCAGCGGGAGTGGGTGGGGGAGCGGCGGACAGGCTGCCCGCAGTGGGGGCGGGATGGTTTGCGCTCATCACTCCTCCCCGTCCGGCGTCAGCAACTCTGCGATGTCCAGGACGTGGTGGCCCCGCATGGAAGGCAGGCACGTGCCCCGAGCCGGGCCGATTGCTGTGGACCACTTCTCGGGGATCGCCCTCGCGCCGCAGGTCGCGCCTGCCAGGGAGCCCGCCACCGCCGCGGTGGTGTCCGCGTCGCGGCCCATGTTCACCGCCGTCAGGACCGCCGTCGCGAAGTCGCCGCAGGCGGCCGCGTACGCGCCGAAGGCAAGGCCCACCGCCTCCGGCGCCAGGTCGGTCCAGGGGTAGCCGCCGATGACGACGGCCGAGCGGACCGCGCGTTCGCCGCGGTGGGCGGCGGCCACCGCGCGGCGCAGCGAGCGGGACGTCCAGCTGTCGGCGGGGATGACGGAGAGCGCGGCCGTGACCACGGACTCCACCGGCGCGCCCGCCATCGCCGCCGCGACGCCCGCCGCCACCGCCTGGCCGCCGTAGATGCCCTCGCCCTCGTGGCTGACCGTGCCGTCGATGGCGACGAGCCGGGCCGCCTCGCCGGGGGCGCCCGCGGCGAACACCCCGAAGGGGGCGGCGCGCATGGCGAGGCCGTCGCTCCAGGCGTGCCGGTGCTGGGCGGAGATGGGTGCCGCGAGGCCCCGGCGCAGGTTCTCCAGGGTGCCGCGTTCGCTGAACCCGGCGCCGCGGAACGGGCCTTCGTCCAGGTCGGCGATCCACTGGTGCCAGGCCGTCTCGACGTGCGCGACGGTGAGCGCGGAGCCGTGCCGGGCGAGCAGCAGGCCGGAGAAGATCGCGTACTCCGTGTCGTCCGTGCCGGACGGATGCTCGGCCACGTACCCCGTGATGCGGCCCCAGCGGCGGCGGATCTCGGAGGGCTTCATGTTCTCCGCGGGCGCGCCGAGCGCGTCGCCGACGGCGAGGCCGAGCATCGCCCCGCGGGCCCGCTCGCGGAGGCCGTCGGCGTCACCGGGCGCCGGGACCGAGGGAACACATGCGACGGATGCCATGCCGTGCCTCCCTGTCACGCCGACTGCCGGGTTGCAGTGCGTTGGAGCATCCCTGCCACGCGACGGCACTCATGTGAGCATCCGCGCGCTCAGCGTCACCCCTTCGGCATGTCGGCGGGGCTCCGCGCGACGGTCCTCACGAGGGGTCTGCGAGGCGCGTTTTCGCAGGTAAGTACGGCCTTCCTTGCTGGCGAGAGAGATTTTTCGCGCGTACTTTCGATGTTGTCCGAGGGGGAGGGGCCGGGGTTCACGCGCCCCGTCCATGGGTGACGTATGCCCCCATTGCGTGTGTGAGAGGAGCTCCAGGCTGTTATGGCGATCATTGAGACCGAGGCCGCGCTGCACGAGGCGCACCGGGACAACCACACCCACCGTGATGTCAACGGCGGCTGGCTGCGTCCCGCCGTCTTCGGCGCCATGGACGGCCTCGTGTCCAACCTCGCCCTGATGACGGGTGTCGCGGGCGGGGCGGTGTCGCGGGAGACCATCGTCATCACCGGCCTCGCGGGGCTCGCGGCCGGCGCCTTCTCCATGGCGGCCGGCGAGTACACCTCCGTCGCCTCGCAGCGCGAGCTCGTCGAGGCCGAACTCGACGTGGAGCGCCGGGAGTTGCGCAAGCACCCCAAAGACGAGGAGGAGGAGCTGGCCGCGCTGTACGCGTCGCGCGGCGTCGAGGCCGGCCTGGCGCGCGAGGTCGCCCGGCAGCTGTCCAAGGACCCCGAGCAGGCCCTGGAGATCCACGCCCGCGAGGAGCTCGGCATCGACCCGGGCGATCTGCCCTCGCCGCTGGTCGCCGCGGTGTCCTCGTTCGGCGCCTTCGCGCTCGGCGCCCTGCTTCCCGTACTGCCGTATCTGCTCGGCGCGAGCGCCCTGTGGCCCGCGCTGCTGCTCGCGCTGGTCGGCCTCTTCGCGTGCGGGGCGGTCGTGGCGAAGGTGACCGCGCGGTCGTGGTGGTTCAGCGGGCTGCGGCAGCTGGCTCTGGGCGGCGCGGCGGCCGGTGTGACGTACGCCCTGGGCGGCTTGTTCGGGACGGCCGTAGGATAAGGCTTTGCAGGTGTATGCAGGATTCTGCATAAGTAGTCGTTACCGTGCGGTTTCGATTCCTTGACCGCTGGGCATGAGCCGTAAGCGCTGCGGGCAATGAAGCCTGCGGCGCTCCGGGTCCGCGGCCATCGATCTGTCCGCTCGGGTCCCTTCCGCACCGCTCTCCACCCCCCAGAGCGCTGTCCACATGTTGGAATGAAGTATCCGCTTTTCGAGAAGCGGTCCATCATGTAACCTGCACGAAATTTCGCCAGGGCCAACGTCGTCCCTATCGCCGCTCGCGCCCCCGGAGCCCCACAGCGCCCGGGAGGTTGCCCCCATCACGACGACGGGAGTGCCGATGCGTTCCGACGCCTGGTCGCCCATGGATGGCCGCCCCGCCCCGCAGGGGATGTACGACCCCCGTAACGAGCACGACGCCTGTGGCGTCGGGTTCGTGGCCACCCTCACTGGTGAGGCGAGCCATGAGCTCGTCGAGCAGGCGCTGACCGTACTGCGCAATCTCGAACACCGCGGTGCCACCGGATCCGAGCCCGACTCCGGTGACGGCGCCGGCATCCTGCTCCAGGTCCCGGACGCGTTCCTGCGCGAAGCGGCCGGTTTCGGCCTCCCCGCGGCGGGCGAGTACGCCGTCGGCATCGCCTTCCTGCCGCAGGACACCGCCGACGAAGCCGTCTCGAAGATTGAGACGATCGCGGCCGAAGAGGGCCTCACCGTGCTCGGCTGGCGCGACGTGCCCGTCGCCCCGACGCTGCTCGGCGCCACCGCCCGCTCGACGATGCCCGTCTTCCGCCAGCTCTTCGTGACCGACGGCGCGAGCAGCGGGCTCGCCCTGGACCGCAAGGCGTTCGTGCTGCGCAAGCGCGCCGAGCGCGAGGCGGCCACGTACTTCCCGTCGCTCTCCGCCCGCACGATCGTCTACAAGGGCATGCTGACCACCGGCCAGCTCGAGCCCTTCTTCCCGGACCTGTCCGACCGCCGCTTCGCCACGGCCATCGCGCTCGTCCACTCGCGCTTCTCCACCAACACGTTCCCGAGCTGGCCGCTCGCGCACCCGTACCGCTTCGTGGCGCACAACGGCGAGATCAACACGGTCAAGGGCAACCGCAACTGGATGCGGGCCCGCGAGTCGCAGCTGGTCTCGGATCTGTTCGGCTCTGCCGACAATGGGCACAGCGGTTCGCAGGAGCAGCTGGAGCGGATCTTCCCGGTCTGTACGCCGGACGCGTCCGACTCGGCCTCCTTCGACGAGGTCCTCGAACTCCTGCACCTCGGCGGCCGTTCGCTGCCCCACTCGGTTCTGATGATGATCCCGGAGGCCTGGGAGAACCACGCCTCCATGGACTCCGCGCGGCGCGCCTTCTACCAGTTCCACGCCACGATGATGGAGCCCTGGGACGGCCCGGCCTGTGTCACCTTCACCGACGGCACCCAGGTCGGCGCGGTCCTCGACCGCAACGGCCTGCGCCCGGGCCGCTACTGGGTCACCGACGACGGCCTGGTCGTGCTCGGCTCCGAGGTCGGCGTCCTCGACATCGACCCGGCCAAGGTCGTCCGCAAGGGCCGCCTGCAGCCCGGCCGGATGTTCCTCGTCGACACCGCCGAGCACCGCATCGTCGAGGACGACGAGATCAAGGCCGCCCTCGCCGCCGAGAAGCCGTACGAGGAGTGGCTGGAGGCCGGCGAGATCGAGCTCTCCGACCTGCCCGAGCGCGAGCACATCGTGCACACGCACGCCTCCGTCACGCGCCGCCAGCAGACCTTCGGCTACACCGAGGAGGAGCTGCGCATCCTGCTCGCGCCGATGGCCAAGGCCGGCGCGGAGCCGATCGGCTCGATGGGCACGGACACGCCCATCGCCGCGCTCTCCGAGCGCCCGCGGCTGATCTTCGACTACTTCACCCAGCTCTTCGCGCAGGTCACCAACCCGCCGCTGGACGCGATCCGCGAGGAGCTCGTCACCTCGCTGCGCTCCTCGCTGGGCCCGCAGGGCAACCTCCTGGATCCGACCGCCGCCTCCTGCCGGTCCGTCACCCTGCCCTTCCCGGTGATCGACAACGACGAGCTGGCCAAGCTCATCCACATCAACGCCGACGGCGACATGCCGGGCATGAAGGCCGCGACGCTGTCCGGCCTGTACCGGGTCAGCGGCGGCGGCGACGCCCTCGCCGCCCGCATCGACGAGATCTGCGCCGAGGCCGACGCCGCCATCGAGGCCGGCGCCCGCCTGATCGTGCTCTCCGACCGGCACTCCGACGCCGAGCACGCCCCGATCCCCTCGCTCCTGCTCACCGCGGCCGTCCACCACCACCTCATCCGTACGAAGCAGCGCACCCAGGTCGGCCTGCTCGTCGAGGCGGGCGACGTGCGCGAGGTGCACCACGTCGCGCTGCTCATCGGCTTCGGCGCGGCCGCCGTCAACCCGTACCTGGCGATGGAGTCCGTCGAGGACCTGGTCCGCGCGGGCACGTTCCTGCCCGCCACCGACGGCGGGGCCGAGCAGGCCATCCGCAACCTCATCCACGCCCTCGGCAAGGGCGTGCTGAAGGTCATGTCCAAGATGGGCATCTCCACCGTCGCCTCCTACCGCGGCGCGCAGGTCTTCGAGGCCGTCGGCCTGGAGGAGTCCTTCGTCGAGAAGTACTTCAACGGCACCACCTCCAAGATCGGCGGCGTCGGCATCGACGTCATCGCCCAGGAGGTCGCCGCCCGGCACGCCAAGGCCTACCCGGCCTCCGGCGTCCCCTCCGCGCACCGCGCCCTGGACATAGGGGGCGAGTACCAGTGGCGCCGCGAGGGCGAGCCGCACCTGTTCGACCCCGAGACGGTCTTCCGTCTCCAGCACTCCACGCGCACGGGCCGCTACGACGTCTTCAAGCAGTACACGGACCGCGTGAACGAGCAGTCCGAGCGCCTCATGACGCTGCGCGGCCTCTTCGGCTTCAAGAGCGGGCGTGAGCCGATCTCCGTCGACGAGGTCGAGCCCGCCTCCGAGATCGTCAAGCGCTTCTCCACGGGCGCCATGTCGTACGGCTCCATCTCCAAGGAGGCGCACGAGACCCTCGCCATCGCCATGAACCAGCTGGGCGGCAAGTCCAACACCGGTGAGGGCGGCGAGGACGCGGACCGGCTCTACGACCCGGCGCGCCGCTCGTCCATCAAGCAGGTCGCGTCCGGCCGCTTCGGCGTCACGTCCGAGTACCTGGTCAACGCCGACGACATCCAGATCAAGATGGCCCAGGGCGCCAAGCCCGGCGAGGGCGGCCAGCTCCCAGGCCACAAGGTCTACCCGTGGGTCGCCAAGACCCGGCACTCCACGCCCGGCGTCGGCCTGATCTCGCCGCCGCCGCACCACGACATCTACTCCATCGAGGACCTGGCCCAGCTGATCCACGACCTGAAGAACGCGAACCCGCAGGCGCGGATTCACGTGAAGCTGGTCTCCGAGGTCGGCGTCGGCACGGTCGCCGCCGGTGTCTCCAAGGCGCACGCGGACGTGGTGCTCATTTCCGGCCACGACGGCGGCACGGGCGCGTCCCCGCTGACCTCGCTGAAGCACGCGGGCGGCCCCTGGGAGCTCGGCCTCGCCGAGACCCAGCAGACCCTGCTGCTCAACGGCCTGCGCGACCGCATCGTCGTGCAGACCGACGGCCAGCTCAAGACCGGCCGCGACGTGGTCATCGCCGCGCTGCTCGGCGCCGAGGAGTTCGGGTTCGCGACCGCGCCGCTGGTTGTCTCCGGCTGCGTGATGATGCGCGTCTGCCACCTGGACACCTGCCCGGTCGGCATCGCCACGCAGAACCCCACGCTGCGCGACCGCTTCGGCGGCAAGGCCGAGTACGTCGTCAACTTCTTCCAGTTCATCGCCGAGGAGGTCCGCGAGCTCCTCGCCGAGCTGGGCTTCCGCTCCATCGAGGAGGCCGTCGGGCACGCCGAACTCCTCGACACCGAGCGGGCGGTGAACCACTGGAAGGCCCAGGGCCTCGACCTGGAGCCGCTGTTCCACGTCCCGGACCTGCCCGGCGGCGCGGTACGCCACCAGCTCGTCGCCCAGGACCACGGTCTGGAGAAGGCCCTGGACAACGAGCTGATCAAGCTGGCCGCGGATGCCCTCGCGGCGGACTCGCAGCAGGACGCCCAGCCCGTCCGCGCCCAGGTCGCCATCCGCAACATCAACCGCACGGTCGGCACCATGCTCGGCCACGAGGTGACGAAGAAGTTCGGCGGCGCGGGCCTGCCCGACGACACCATCGACATCACCTTCACGGGCTCGGCGGGCCAGTCCTTCGGCGCGTTCGTGCCGCGCGGCGTCACCCTGCGCCTCGAAGGGGACGCCAACGACTACGTCGGCAAGGGCCTGTCCGGCGGCCGCGTCGTCGTCCGCCCGGACCGGGGCGCCGACCACCTCGCCGAGTACTCCACCATCGCGGGCAACACCATCGCGTACGGCGCGACCGGCGGCGAGCTGTTCCTGCGCGGCCGCACCGGCGAACGGTTCTGCGTGCGCAACTCCGGCGCGCTCGTCGTGTCCGAGGGCGTCGGCGACCACGGCTGCGAGTACATGACCGGTGGCCACGCGGTCGTCCTCGGCGAGACCGGCCGCAACTTCGCGGCCGGCATGTCGGGCGGCATCGCGTACGTCATCGACCTGGACCGCGACAACGTCAACGCCGGGAACCTGGCGGCCGTGGAGCCGCTGGACGACACCGACAAGCAGTGGCTGCACGACGTCGTGCGCCGCCACCAGGAGGAGACGGGCTCGACCGTCGCCGAGAAGCTGCTTGCGGACTGGGACACGTCCGTGACCCGCTTCAGCAGGATCATCCCCAGCACGTACAAGGCAGTGCTCGCCGCCAAGGACGCCGCCGAGCGAGCCGGACTCTCCGAGTCCGAGATCACCGAGAAGATGATGGAGGCGGCGACCAATGGCTGATCCCAAGGGCTTTCTGAACCACGGCCGCGAGGTCGCCGAGACCCGCCCGGTCGGCGAGCGCGTGCGGGACTGGAACGAGGTCTACGTCCCCGGCTCCCTGCTGCCGATCATCTCCAAGCAGGCCTCGCGCTGCATGGACTGCGGCATCCCGTTCTGCCACAACGGCTGTCCGCTCGGGAACCTGATCCCCGAGTGGAACGACTACGCCTACCGCGAGGACTGGTCCGCCGCCTCCGAGCGGCTGCACGCCACGAACAACTTCCCGGAGTTCACCGGGCGGCTGTGCCCGGCCCCCTGCGAGTCGGCGTGCGTGCTCGGCATCAACCAGCCCGCCGTCACCATCAAGAACGTCGAAGTCTCCATCATCGACAAGGCGTGGGACGCGAACGACGTCAAGCCGCAGGCGCCCGAGCGGCTCTCCGGCAAGACCGTCGCCGTCATCGGCTCGGGCCCGGCGGGCCTCGCCGCCGCGCAGCAGCTCACCCGCGCCGGGCACACCGTCGCCGTGTACGAGCGCGCCGACCGCATCGGCGGCCTGCTCCGCTACGGCATCCCCGAGTTCAAGATGGAGAAGCGGCACATCAACCGCCGCATCGAGCAGATGCGCGCGGAGGGCACCAAGTTCCGCACCGGCGTGGAGATCGGCCGCGACATCGACGCGGCGAAGCTGCGCAAGCGGTACGACGCCGTGGTCATCGCGGCCGGCGCCACCACCGCCCGCGATCTTCCCGTCCCCGGGCGGGAGTTGAAGGGCGTCTACCAGGCGATGGAGTACCTCCCCCTGGCCAACAAGGTCCAGGAGGGCGACTACGTCACCACGCCCGTCTCCGCCGAGGGCAAGCACGTCGTCGTCATCGGCGGCGGCGACACCGGCGCGGACTGCGTGGGCACCGCCCACCGGCAGGGCGCGGCCTCCGTCACCCAGCTGGAGATCATGCCCCGGCCGGGCGAGGAGCGCGCCCCCGGCCAGCCCTGGCCGACCTTCCCCATGCTCTACAAGGTCACCTCGGCCCACGAGGAGGGCGGCGAGCGCGTCTACTCCGTCTCGACCACCCACTTCGAGGGCGACGAGGACGGGAACGTGCAGTTCCTGCACCTGGTCGAGGTCGAGTTCGTGGACGGCAAGCTCACGCAGGAGCCCGGCACCGAGCGGCGCATCCCCGCCCAGCTCGTCACCCTCGCCATGGGCTTCACCGGCACGGACCGCGAGAACGGCCTGGTGGACCAGTTCGGGCTCGAACTGGACGCGCGCGGCAACGTCGCCCGTGACCGTGAGTTCCAGACCAACGTCCCCGGCGTCTTCGTCGCCGGTGACGCGGGCCGCGGCCAGTCGCTCATCGTGTGGGCGATCGCCGAGGGGCGCTCGGCCGCGCGGGGCGTGGACCGGTTCCTCACCGGTGCGAGTGATCTTCCCGCACCCATTCGCCCGACGGACCGTGCGCTTACGGTGTAACCCGTACGGCCCCTTCATACGTCCCGTACAACGGCGTACGGAACTGGCGCGACGCCTGCCCTGCTTGTCCCCGACCGGACACTTGGGCGGGCGTCGCGTTTTGCGTGCCCGGCGCCTGGCTGCGAGGTGACCGCTGTCCGTATCGGCCCCGTCGGCCTGGGGCTGCCTTTAAGGGTCGGGAGCCGCCCCTGGCGGCCCAGCTGCCCACAGCGGGAAGGGCAAAAGGGTGGGTGGGTGGGGGAAAATCCGCCGCGAAGCGGCGGTGTAGTCAACTGCTCAAACACAGCGCAGCGCACCGCGCAATGGTGATTACGGTTCGGCCGCTTCGCCGAAAGGGTCTAGACCGCCCACACTCTGTGTGACCAGAATCGCTTTCACCAAAGGAACCTGAAGGGGGCCGGCATGAAGCGACGTGTCATCGCGGCGGGTTGTATCGCCTTGGCGCTCGGTCTGACCGCAACCGCGTGCGGCGGCGATGACGGCGGCGACAGCGGCGACAACGGCGGCAAGGTCGAGGGCAAGGGCAAGACGCTCACCGTATGGATCATGGAGGGCACCAACCCCGACCCCCGGCCCTTCTTCAAGGAGGTCGGCGCTGCCTTCGAGAAGAAGACCGGCGCCAAGATCAAGGTCGAGTACCAGCAGTGGGCCACCGCCCAGAAGAAGTTCACGACGGCCATCGAGGGCGGCGAGGACCAGGTTCCGGACGTCGCGGAGGTCGGCACGACCTGGGTGCCGCAGTTCGCGGAGACGGAAGCACTCGTCGACGTGACGGACGACGTGAAGAAGGCCGGGCTCAACAACGACCTCGTCGAGGGCCTGAAGGACGCCGGCACGCTGGACGGCAAGCAGTACGGCATGCCGTGGTACGCGGGCGTACGGTCCATCGTCTACCGCAAGGACATCTTCGAGAAGCACAACCTGAAGCCGCCGACGACCTGGAAGGAGCTCCAGGCCACGGCGAAGACGCTGAAGGAGAAGGAGCCGGGTCTCATCCCGTTCCCGGTGGCGGGCGGCGCGGAGATGTTCGCGACCCCCTTCATCTGGGGCGCGGGCGGTGAACTCGCCACCCAGGACGGCGACGAGTGGAAGTCCGCCATCAACTCGCCCGAGGCGATCAAGGGCATCGAGTTCTACACGGGCCTCGCCACCAAGGACAAGGTCTCCCCGGCCAAGGTGAACACCTGGACCGAGAAGGAGGTCGGCGACGCCTGGAACAAGAGCCAGATCGCCATGGCGATCGGCGGCAACTGGACGCCGAAGGCCATCACCGACGCGAACCCCAAGCTCAAGGGCAAGCTCGGCGCCGTGCCGATCCCGGGCCAGAACGGCGGGATGAGCAAGTCCTTCCTCGGCGGCTCCTACCTGTCCGCGTTCAACACGGACAAGAAGGACCTCGCCTGGGAGCTGGTCAAGCTCATGACCACCGGTGAGTTCGCCGCGAAGTGGGCCAAGCAGACCAACTACTTCCCCGGCCAGAACTCCGAGCTGAAGAAGATCGAGGGCCAGAAGGACCCGCTGGTCGAGCCGTTCGCGAAGCAGATGATCGAGGCCGGCGCCACGGTGCCGAAGACGAAGGCGTACGGCGAGATCCAGGCGTCGAAGGTCATCCCCGGAATGGTGCAGTCGATCCTCACCGGCAAGTCGTCCGTGAAGGACGCCGCGGACAAGGCGGCGAAGGACATGGACGAGATCTTCGCCAAGGACAAGTAGCCACACAGGGACGAGTCGCTCAGTGAAAGACATTCTCGTCGACGACGGCTCGAAGGCCGGTTCCTCCGGCTCTTCGAGCCTTCGCTCCCGCTCCTCCGACGACGGTGAGGCCGCGCGCCGCCGCAAGAGAAGGACCACGCTCACCCGCCCCTGGCTCCTGCTGGCCCCCTCGCTGATCGTGCTCGCGGGTCTGCTGCTGTGGCCGCTGATCCAGGTCGGCAAGCTGTCGCTGCAGGACTACAAGGTCAAGTTCGGCGGCGGCGAGGCCACGTTCACCGGCTTCGACCACTACAAGGACCTGCTGACCGGCGACCTGCTGTGGAAGACGGTCCTGCCGAACACGGTGTTCTTCGCGTTCGCCTGCGTCGGCCTGACCGTCGCCCTCGGCACGGCCGTGGCGCTGCTCCTCAACCGCCTCGGCCCGACCTGGAAGCTGATCTGCTCCGTGTCGATCCTGGCCGCCTGGGCGATGCCCGCGGTGACCGGGACGTACGTATGGATCTGGCTGTTCTCGCCGGAGGACGGCATGGTCAGCCAGCTCGCGGACTCCATGGGCCTGATCGACGCCGAGACCACCAACTGGTTCACCGAGCGCCTGCCGTTCTACGCCATCGCCACGATCAACGTGGTGCACCACGGCTTCCCGTTCGTGGCGATCACCGTCCTCGCGGGGCTCCTGACGATTCCGAAGGAGCTGTACGAGGCCGGGGAGATCGACGGCGCCAACGCCTGGCAGCGGTTCTGGCAGATCACCGTGCCGACCATCAAGCCCGTCTTCCTGGTGGTGACCATCCTCTCCACCATCTGGGACTTCAAGGTCTTCACCCAGGTCTTCCTGATGCCGGGAGGCGCCGGCGAGAACCCGGACGTCTACAACCTCGGCGTGTACTCGTACATCGAGGCGTTCGCCAAGAACGACTACGGGGCGGGCGCCGCGGCCGCCGTCCTCCTGACGCTGCTGCTGCTCGCCATCACCATCGTCTACATCCGGACACTGTTCCGGCAGGGGGAGGAGGACCTGTGAGCACCCGTCGCACCTCGCTCGCCTCGCGCATCGGCCTGCCGCTCTCGGTGGCCGCGCTGCTCGTCTTCACCCTCTTCCCCGTCTACTGGATGGTCTCCACCGCGCTCGACCCGAAGGCGCTCACGCGCGGCTCGGACCTGCTGCCGAGCGGCATCAGCCTCGAGCACTTCGAGTTCGTCTTCGACCGGGGCAACTTCGGCCAGTACCTGCTGAATTCGGCCGTCGTCGGCATCAGCACCATCCTGGCGGCGGCGCTGCTCTCGCTGTTCGCGGCGATCGCGGTGGCCCGCTTCAAGTTCAGGTTCCGCACCTCCGTACTGATCATGATCCTGATCGTGCAGATGGTGCCGCTGGAGGCGCTGGTCATCCCGCTGTTCATCCAGATGCGGGACTACGAGATGCTCAACTCGCTGCTCGGCCTGTCGATCGTCTACATCGCCCTGTCGCTGCCGTTCGCGATCTGGACGCTGCGCGGGTTCGTCGCGGCGGTGCCCAAGGAGGTCGAGGAGGCGGCGTACATCGACGGCGCGTCCTGGCCGCGGATGTTCTGGTCGGTGCTGCTTCCGCTGGTCGCGCCGGGCCTGGTGGCGACCTCGATCTTCGCGTTCATCACGGCGTGGAACGAGTTCGTCTTCGCGTACACCTTCATGAAGGGCAGCGACAAGTACACGGCGGCGGTGGGCATCTTCCAGTTCTTCGGGGAGAACACCACGTCCTGGGGGCCCGTCATGGCCAGCTCCACGCTGGTCACCGTGCCCGTCATGCTCTTCTTCGTGATCGTGCACCGCAGGCTCGGGTCGGGGCTCGCGGCGGGAGCGGTCAAGGGCTGATCCGCGCGAGGGGGTACGGGACCTGTGCCACGGCACGGCACAGGTCCCGTACCCCCTTTCGTTTGCACTGCCATCGCTATTGACTAATATTCAATTTCGCTCCACGCTCGGGACCTTGAAGGCCACCGCACCCCTCGGGAGGTCCCGTGAGCACCGAAGCACTGGAGAAACTGAAGACGGAGCTGGGGGCCCGGCCCCCGGAGTCCTTCGCCCAACTCGCGCCCGAGCAGCTCGCGTTGCTCGCGGACGCGCTGCGCCGCGAGCGCGAGAGCCGGGCGTCCGGCCTGAACCAGGCGGCCGAGGAGGCCCTGAAGCTGGTGCCCGCGCTGGCCCGCGGGCCCGTACGCCGGATTCTCTTCCGTTAGGCCGGGGGCGAGGACAGCATGGACAAGCTGCGCGGCAGGGCCGAGACCCTGAAGACCGCCCGCCTCCTGGGCGTCGAGCCGGACGAGCTCGCGTTCCTGGGGGCACTGCCCGTCGAGGACGTACGCCGCTTCCGTGCCGACTGCGTCGCGGCGCTGTACGACCGGGCGCCCGAGATGCTCGACCGGATCGCGTCCGCGACGAAGCTCGTGCCCGCCGGGGTGGCCGCCGCGATCTCCCAGAAGGCGCTGGGGCCCCGGCTCGCCGCCGCCGTCGCCGGGCGCCTCGAACCCGCCCGGGCCGCCGACATCATCGAGAAGCTGCCGGTGTCCTTCACGGCCGAGTCGTGCGGGCACCTCGACCCGCGGCGGATCAGCGGCATCGTCGACCGCCTCGACGAGAACCTGCTCGTCCGCATCGCCGTCGCCCTCGCCGAGCGCGAGGACCACATCACCATGGGGCGCTTCGTCGGCCATCTGCGCGACAGCGCGCTGCGGCGGATCCTGCCGCAGGTCGCGGACGCGGTGGTGCTGCGCACCGGCTTCTTCGTCGACATTCCCGAACGGCTCGGGCAGATCGTCGAGTTGATGGGCGAGGAGCGGCTCGCCGCCGTCATCGCGACGGCCGCCGCGGAGGGGCTGTGGCCCGAGGCGCTGGCCGTCGCCGGGATGGTGACGGGGGAGCAGCGCGGGCGGATCGCGGCGCTGGCCGCCGCGCAGCCCGCCGAACGGCTCGACCCGCTCGTGGTGACCGTGGCCGAGCAGGGGCTCTGGGAGTCGTTGCTGCCGCTGGTCGCGCTGCTCGACGAGAGCGAACTGCGTACGGTGGCGGGGCTGCCTTCGTTGCGGGACGCCGACGTTCTCGGCGGGGTGGTGCCGGCTGTCGTGGCCACGGGGCTGTGGGGCGAGTTCCTGCCCCTCGTGGAGGTGCTGCCCGAGGGCTCCCGCGAGGTCGTGGCGGCGCGGGCCGCGGAGCTGTCCGACGGTGAACTCGATGCCCTCGTGCGCGAGGTCGGCAAGCGGGATCTCTGGGAGCTGGTGCTGCCCCTGGTGGAGCTCATGTCCGACGACGCGAAGGTCAGGATCTTCGCACTGCCCGCCTTCGAGGACCGGCCGGCCTAGGCTCGGGCCGATCGCGCTGCGCGCTCGTCCTCAATCGCCGGACGGGCTAATTCCCCACCCACCCGCCCTTTCGGCTTCTTCTCCGCTCGTTCGCGGCGGCGATTGGGGTGGGTGGTCGGGGGAGGTGGTGGGTGAGGGAGCATAGGGGCGTGACTATGACGTACGAGAGCACCTCCCGTGTCGCGCGGACAGCGGGGCTTGCCCTGCACTATCACGAGGCGGGGCCCGCGGACCCTGACGCGCCGGTGTTGGTCATGTTGCACGGGGGCGGGCCGGGGGCCGGGGCCTGGTCGGCCTATGGGGCGGCGCTGGCGGGCTTCGCCGCCCATTTCCGTACGATCCTCGTCGACCAGCCCGGCTTCGGCCGGTCCGACAAGCCCGAGCTCGACAAGGACTTCTTCTCCTTCAGCGCGGACGCCGTGGCCGCGCTCCTGGACGAACTCGGCATCGGCAAGGCCCACTTCGCGGGGGCGTCGCTTGGTGGCGGCGTGTGTGTGCGCCTGGCGCTCGACCACCCGGACAAAGTCGACCGGCTCCTCCTGACGGCGCCCGCGGGCCTCGCGCTCAACCTGTTCACGGCCGAGCCCACCGAGGGCGTCAAGCGGCTCGTCGAGTTCAACCTCGCCCCCGAACCGACCCGCGAGCACCTGCGGGCCTTCCTCACCTCCCTCGTGCACGACCCCTCGTTCGTGACCGACGACCTCGTCGAGGAGCGGTACGCGCAGGCGATCGCCCCCGAGGCCCGGCTCGGCGCGCAGCGCATCGGCGCCGCGATGGCCAAGTGGCCGCAGGACGCCATGCTGTGGCGCGAAGCGCACCGGGTCGGCCGGCCCACGCTCCTGACGTGGGGGCGCGAGGACCGGGTCAACCCGGTCGACGGCGCGTTCGTCGCGCTCAAGGCGATGCCCGACGCCCGGCTGCACGTGTTCCCGCGCTGCGGACACCTGGCGTACGTGGAGAAGGCCGCCGAATTCCAGCGCCTCGCCGTCGACTTCCTCACCGCCCCGGCGACCTGATGGGGGCGGCGGCCATCAGTCTGGAGAAGGTGCGGGCGGAGGCGCCCGCGCTGGTCAGCCTCTACAAGTCGGCCGGAGCACGGCTCCGCGCCCACGGTCTTGAGGGCGAGCGGGCAGCGGTCTATCTCGTGATCGACCACTCCGGGTCCATGCGGCCGTACTTCACGGACGGCAGCGTGCAGGGCCTCGCCGACCGGGTGCTCGGCCTCTCCGCGCACCTGGACGACGACGGTGTCGTACCCGTCGTCTTCTTCTCGACCGACGTGGACGCGGTCGCCGACATCGAGCTGGCCCGGCACCACGGTCGCATCGAGGAGATCGCCGCCGGGCTCGGGCACATGGGGCAGACCAACTACCACGCGGCGATGGACGCGGTGATCGACCACTATCTCGACAGCGGGGCGGACACACCCGCGCTCGTCGTCTTCCAGACCGACGGCGGTCCGCTGAGCAGGACCGCCGCCGAACGTTATCTGTGCAAGGCGGCCAAGCTGCCGCTGTTCTGGCAGTTCGTCGGGTTCGGCGACCCGAGAAGCAAGCAGTTCGACTATCTGCGGCGGCTCGACGAACTCGCCGTCCCGGCCAGGCGCGTCGTCGACAACGCCGGGTTCTTCCACGCGGGGAAGGACCCGCTCGCGCTGCCCGACGACGCCCTGTACGACCGGCTGGTCGGCGAGTTCCCGCGGTGGCTGGCGGCGGCACGCGAGCGCGGCATCGTCACGTCGTCGTCGCCCGGCTCGCGGGCGGCCGCCGCCTTGGCCACTTGACGCACCGTCACGTCACCAGCGCACGCCGCAGCTCGACCAGCGTCCCCGCGTCCACGCCCAGGCCCTTCGTCAGGTAGCCGCCGAAGCTCCCGTACCGCTGCTTCACCTCGGCGAGCGCCGCCTCCAGGTAGCCGGTGCGGACCTCCTGGAGCGGGATCAGCAGGTCGGGGTTCTGCATCATGCCGGTCTGCTTGAGCGTCTCGCGCAGCTTCGCGTCGTACGCGGCGCGGAAGGTGTTGGACGCCAAGTAGTCCTGCACGGCGGTGCGTTCGGGCACGCCTACGGCGCGCAGGAGCACGTACGTCGTCCAGCCCGTGCGGTCCTTGCCCGACGTGCAGTGGTACAGCAGCGGTGTGGAAGTGCCGCCCGCCGCGATGTCGCGCAGCGTCGCCCCGAACTGCGCGCGGTCCGTGGCGTCGGTGACGAACGTGCGGTACACGTCCCGCATGAATGCCTCGGCCCTCCCCCCGCCCAGCATCTCCTCCTGCTTGACCGGGTCCCGGGAGCCGATCACGGTCATGAGCTGGCGGAACAGGCCGTTGTCGGTGACGGGGCGCGAGGTCACGGCCCGACCGGCGGGCAGCCGGTCCGGGCCGTCGTACGCGACCTCCTCCGCGACCCGGAAATCCACCACCTTCCGCAGGCCGAGCCCCGCCACCTTCGCGACGTCCGCGTCCGTGAGCCTGCTCAGCGCGTCCGCCCGGAAGACCCTGCCGTGGCGGACCGGCTCCCCGTCGTAGGTGCGGTATCCGCCCACGTCACGGACGTTGACGGCGCCCTGGAGGGGTATCTGCCGGGGCGCGTCGGCGGCCTTGGCGTGCGTGGTCTTGGTGTACGCCTTGCTGTACGAGGAGTGGGGTGCCGCCGGTGCGGCGTGGGCCGTCGCAGCGGGCGCGGCGCCCAGGACGAGCGCGAGGACCGCGGCCGCGGCCGCCGCCGTACGGGTGCGTGGGCGAGTACGAGTGCTGCTGCGCATCGGGCCGCCTTTCCGTACCGTCACCGTCCGGCCGAGCGATTGTCCGGCCGGGATCGGGTGGGACGGTAACGACGGCCGCGTGAAGGAGGAAGGCGCGTACGCGGGTTATTTGACGGAGCGTCAATATCGGGGTGGCGGGTGAGGCCCCCGGGGAAATCGGCCGCTACTGCGAGAGCCGCGCCGCCGCCCGCCGCTGGCGTTCCGCCGCGCCGTCCAGGAAGCGGATGACCGTCTCCAGCTCCTCGGTGGTGAACTCCTCGCAGAGTTCCTCCACTTCGCGTGCCCAGTCCGCGAAGACCTCCGTCATGCCCGCCATTTTCTCCATGCGGATCTCCACCAGGACCCGCCGCTTGTCCGTGGGGTGCTTCACCCGGCGTACGTAGCCCTTGGACTCCAGGCGGTCGACGAGGCCCGTCACGGACGCGGGAGCGAGGCCGGTCTCGGCGGCGAGGTCCTTGGCGGTGAGCGGGCCCTTGCGGATGAGCAGGTCGAGGGTCTTGCTCTCGGTGGCGTTCAGGCCCTGCCGGGCGGCGACGGCCGAGTGGAACATCACGGTGACCGCGCTGTTGGCCCGGCCCGACGCGGCCAGGCGGGCCATGACCTCGGCGCGCTCCGGGTCCTGCGGCTTCTCCCGCCCCGGCTCCTGCCCGGACTTCCCGTCCGGCTCCTGTGGCGTGCGGCTCTTCGGCATGGATCGAGCCTAGCAAGAAGTTCGTTCGGTCGAACGAAAGACTTGCGATCACCGGGCGGCCCGTGCAACTGTTTCGTTCGGCCGAACGAAATAAATCCGAGGGAGACCTGGAGCCGACATGACCGCCACCCTGACCACCCCGCCGGCCGACGGCGCGGCCGCCGCCCCGCACCCGCGACGCTGGGCCGCCGCCGTCGTGATGATGGTCGCCGCCCTCATGGACCTGCTCGACGTGACGATCGTGAACGTCGCGATCCCGTCGATCGGGCGGGACCTCGGCGCGTCCGAGAGTGCGCTGCAGTGGATCGTCTCCGCCTATCTGCTCGGCTTCGCCGCCACCCTGATCGTCGCCGGACACCTCGGCGACCGGTACGGCCGCAAGCTCCTCTTCCTGGCCGGCACCGCGGGCTTCGGCCTCGCGAGCCTGGCCTGCGGGATCGCGCAGTCACCGGGGCAGCTCGTGGCGGCGCGCGCCGTGCAGGGCGTCATGGCGGCGCTCCTCATGCCCCAGGTGCTCGGCTCCTTCCGCACGCTGTTCCGGGGCAAGGAGCGCGGCCAGGCCTTCGGGATGTACGGAGCCGTGGCCGGCTTCGCCTCCGCGATCGGGCTGCTGCTCGGCGGGCTGCTCACGGACGCCGACCTGTTCGGCTGGGGCTGGCGCTCGGTGTTCCTGGTGAACATCCCGGTGGCCGTCGCCACCTTCGTCGCCGGAGCCGTCCTCGTGCCGGCCACGCGCGAGCGCTCCGCCGGGCGGCCCGACGTGCTCGGCAGCCTGGTCCTGGCCGGGGCGCTCGTCGCCGTCGTGCTGCCGCTGGTCCAGGGCCGCGCCAACGGCTGGCCGGTGTGGGGCTGGGTGTGCCTGGGCGCCGGGGTGGCCGCGCTCGCCGGGCTCGGCGTCGTCGAGGGGCGCCGCCGCTCCCACCGGGTCGTGCCGCTGCTGCCCGCGCGTGCCTTCAAGCTGCCCGCGTTCTCCGTGGGCGTCCTGGTGCAGCTCCTGTTCTCCGTCGGCATGCAGGGCTTCTTCCTGGTCTTCGCGATCTGGCTGCAGGGCAGCGAGGGCTATACGCCGATGCAGGCCGGCGTCGTCACCGTCGCCTTCTCCGTCGGCGGCTTCCTGACCGCGCCCGCCGCGGACGGGCTCGCCGTGCGCTTCGGGCGGCTTGTGCTCGTCGCCGGGTCGCTAATGATGGCGGGCGGTTTCGCCTGGGTGTGGTCGGCGGTCGCGGAATCGAGCACCGCGCACACCGGGGCGTGGCCGCTGGTGCCGGGGCTCGTGGTGGCGGGCGCGGGGCTCGGATTCCTGGTCGTACCGCTGGTGAACGTGGTCCTCTCGGCCGTGCCCGGCGACATCGCGGGCGGGGCGTCCGGCATCTTCTCCACGGCCCAGCAGTTCGGCGGGGCGCTCGGCGCGGCGGCCATCGGGACGGTCTTCTTCGATCATGTCCCGTCCGCGGGACACGGCCCTTCCGGTACGTCGTCGGGCCTCACGGACGCGCTCGGCGCGGCGATGCCGTGGGTGGTGGCCGGGTTCGCGCTGTGCGCGGTGCTGTGCCTGGCGCTGCCGCGGCGGGCGGCGGCGCACGCGGAGTGAGGCGTACGTCCGCGTGGACCCGAGTAGGGCGTACGTCCGCGTGGACCCGCCTGACGCGTACGTCCCCGCGAACCGGTTCCCGGAAGCCCCCCGCTTCCGGGGACCGGGCGCATGTTAGTGTTGACCGTTGCAGTTTTGGTACCCATGAACTTTATGTGCGCCTGACGGGATGCTTCCGAGGGCGCATTATTTTGTTTTTCCGGCTCAATCACGGGCCGGACCCCGGTCTCTCCGGATGGGGGTCCTTGCAGCGCTGGGAGGACCACAATTCCGTGGCTCTCCTTAATCTGCCCCTGTTGAGGAGATTGACATGGCAACTGGAACCGTGAAGTGGTTCAACTCGGAAAAGGGCTTCGGCTTCATCGAGCAGGACGGCGGCGGCCCCGACGTCTTCGCCCACTACTCCAACATCGCCACCCAGGGCTTCCGTGAGCTCCTGGAGGGCCAGAAGGTTTCCTTCGACGTGACCCAGGGCCAGAAGGGCCTGCAGGCCGAGAACATCGTTCCCGCCTGAGCGTCGCGCATCGCGAACCTCGCAGCCGGGGCCCGCACCACCACGGTGCGGGTCCCGGCTTGTGCTGTCACCGGCCAGGAAGGCTTGCCCCATGAATCGCCCCGACCGTCCCGCGCGCCCCGCCCGCCGGCGCTCATCGAATGCCCGCACGGCAGGCTCGGCCACCCGCGGCACGGCAGGCTCGTCGCCCAGTCGACAGGGCCAGGGCACGGCCGACTCCGGCAGGAAGAGCGGGGGCGACGCCGGCGGTAAGCGACCGGTGAACGGCGGCGGCCGAGGCGGCCGCAAGACGGCACGCCCCGCCCCGGCACGCACCGCGCCCGCCGACTTCGCGCTGCCCGAGAGCAGCACCCCCGCGCTGCCCGCCGTCGAGGAGTTCGGCGACCTCGACATGCCCGAGGCGCTGTTGAAGACCCTCGCCGCGCAGGGCGTCACCACGCCCTTCCCGATCCAGGCCGCCACCCTGCCGAACTCCCTCGCCGGCCGTGACGTGCTCGGCCGCGGCCGCACCGGCTCCGGCAAGACCCTCGCGTTCGGCCTGGCCGTGCTCGGCCGCACCGCGGGCCGCCGCGCCGAGCCCGGCCAGCCGCTGGCCCTCGTCCTGGTCCCCACGCGTGAGCTCGCCCAGCAGGTCACCGACGCGCTCGCGCCGTACGCCACGTCCGTGAACCTGCGCGTCGCCGCCGTCGTCGGCGGCCTGTCGATCAACAAGCAGGCCGCGACGCTGCGCCGCGGCGTCGAGGTGCTCGTCGCCACCCCGGGCCGCCTGAAGGACCTCATCGACCGCGGCGACTGCGACCTCTCCCGGGTGCGCGTCACCGTCCTCGACGAGGCCGACCAGATGGCCGACATGGGCTTTCTGCCGCAGGTCACCGCGCTGCTCGGGCAGGTGGAGCCCGGCGGCCAGACCATGCTGTTCTCCGCGACCCTGGACCGGAACGTGGACCGCCTCGTCCGGGGCTACCTCAGCGATCCCGTCGTGCACTCCGTCGACCCCTCCGCGGGTGCGGTGACCACGATGGAGCACCACGTCCTGTACGTCGCCGACGAGACGGACAAGAAGGCGGTCGCCCTGCGCATCGCCGCCCGCGAGGGCAACGTCATCCTGTTCCTGCACACCAAGCGGGCCGTGGACCGCTTCACCAAGCGGCTCCTCGCGAACGGCGTGCGCGCCTCCGGCCTGCACGGCGGGCGCTCCCAGCCGCAGCGCACCCGCACCCTGGAGCAGTTCAAGAGCGGCGAGGTCAGCGTGCTCGTCGCCACCAACGTGGCCGCGCGCGGCATCCACGTCGACGACCTGGACCTGGTCGTGAACGTGGACCCGCCCGTCGACCACAAGGACTACCTGCACCGCGGCGGCCGTACCGCCAGGGCGGGGGAGTCCGGGCGCGTCGTCACGCTCGTCCTGCCCGACGAGAAGCGTGAGGTGGCCCGGCTGATGTCGGACGCGGGCATCAAGCCGCAGGCCGTGGCGGTCCGTTCGTCCTCCGAGGAACTGGTGACGATCACTGGGGCGCGCGAGCCGTCCGGTGTGCCGGTCGTCATCGCGCCGCCCGTCCAGGTCGTGGCCCAGCGCAAGGCCCCGTCCGGCGGCGGGCGCGGGAACAGCGGCGCGCGCGGAAACCGCGGCGCGGGCGCAGCGAGCGGTACGGGCGGTACGGGCGGCGCGGCCCGGCGCCGCGGCGGACGTGGCCGGCGTGGCGGCAGGGGTGGCAGCGCGGCGGCGTGAGCGAGGCGGGACGGCGCGACGGGCATGACGGAGACGCGACGGGCATGACGGAGAACGGGCCGGCCGCGCGGGTCGGAGAGGGTGGCATGACGACGGAGTTGCGGGCCGATTGCGGCAGTTGTTTCGGGCTGTGCTGCGTGGCCCTCACCTTCACCGCCTCGTCCGACTTCGCCGTCGACAAGCGGGCCGGGGAGCCCTGCGGCAACCTCCAGGAGGACCACCGCTGCGGCATCCACCGCGACCTGCGGCAGCGCGGGTACAGCGGCTGCACTGTGTACGACTGCTTCGGCGCGGGCCAGAAAGTGTCGCAGCAGACGTACGCGGGCGACGGCTGGCGCGGCGATCCGGACCGGGCGAAGGAGATGTTCGCGGTCTTCCCCGTCGTACGCCAACTGCACGAACTGCTCTGGTACTTGAGCGAGGCCGTGGAGCTGCCCGTCGCCAAGGCGATGCGCGGCGAGCTGCGGCGCGCCCTCGAAGGCGTCGAGCGGCTCGCGGACGGCACCCCGCAGGAACTCGCCGACCTCGACGTGGCCGCCCGCCGCCAGGAGGTCAACGTCCTGCTGCTGCGGGTCAGCGAGTTGGTGCGCGGCCCGCACGGCAAGGGGAAGCGCAAGGACCGGCGCGGTGCCGATCTCATCGGCGCCCGGCTCAAGGGCGCGGATTTGCGCGGGGCGGACCTGCGCGGTAGTTACCTCATCGGCGCCGACCTGCGCGGGGCGGATCTGCGCGCCGCCGACCTTATCGGTGCCGATCTGCGCGACACCGATGTGCGCGGCGCCGACCTCACCGGTGCCGTCTTTCTTACCCAGACGCAGATCAACGCCGCCCGCGGCGACGGCGCGACCCGGCTGCCGCTGCGGGTTGCCCGGCCCGGGCATTGGAGCTAGGCGCTTCGCTGGATGTGCCGCATCAGGTCCTGGTTCGCCTGCGGGTCCGTCGTGGCTGGTCGCGCAGTTCCCCGCGCCCCTTCAGGGCGCGCCACCGAACCGCAGGCGTCATCGCGCCCGCTCACGTATCGCACTCCAGCACCGTCCTGCACAGGCCGCACCGTGCCCGCATGCGGCCGCGTGCCGGGACTCGGATGCGCTGGTGGCAGGTCGGGCAGGGGAAGGACACCCGCAGGGGGCCCGTGCCGTCGGAGCGGGAGAAGGAGTACGGGCCGTCTGCGCGCCCGGGGCCGCGTCCCGGTGCCGTGCCGTGGTCCTGGGCGTACCGGCGGTCCTTGGCGTACCGCCGCCGCCCCGCCCAGCCCGCCGCCGTCAGCGGGGGCTGCTGCTCGTCCCGGCGGGCCTGCGCGAGGCCTTTCGTATACGCCGTGTACGCCTGCGGGCTGGTGAACCACGTCTCGGGTGCCTCGCCGAACGCGATGGCCCGCTTGGCGAGGACGTAGCCGAACTCCTCCGGCGTCAGATAGCCGAGCTTCTGCGAGGAGGCGCGGTCCTCGCGGTAGGCGTCCAGGAGCAGCCAGCCCGCGCCCAGGTAGGTCGTCGCCGTGTCGGTCAGGATCTCGTTGGCGCGCGTGCCCGGGAACGACAGGTCGAGCCGGTGCAGATAGACGTGCATCACCTCGTGTGCGAGGGCCGCGCCGATGTCCCTGCGGTGGCTGCGGAACCGGTCGTTCAGCTCGATGAAGTACTCCGGTCCCGCGGCCAGTTCGACGTACGCCGCGTGCTCCATCTCGCGGAACGACACGATCATGCGGGCGTCCGGCAGGCGCAGGTGCCTGACCATCTCGCGGGCCACCCGCTGCACGCCCAGATACAGGTCGTCCTGGTCGCAGAAGGCCACGTCGGCCGGGGCGACGCTGGTGTCGAAGGTGTGGACGGTGTCGTACGAAAGCCGCCGGTACAGCGCCGTGATGGCCGCGCGCACGGTCTCCAGATGCGGATACCCGTGCTCCACGGGGCCGCCGTCCGCCACGCCGCCACCCCCTGAGCCGTAGATCCGCCGGGTCCGCCGGACCCCTGCTTCAGGGTCCAATTCGTCCCCACTGTACGGGGGTTGTTCGCGCTGGTTACCAGCCCACACGCCGACGGGTGGCCGAAAACCGCCCCTTGTCGCCCGCGTACGGGCCTCCTCATAATCCAACAACGCTTGGCGGGCTCATGCCATGCAGCGCTCCGGGGCAGTGTTTCGGCGCGTGCGGTGTGGGCCCGCCGCGTGCGCAACCCCCCACAACTCCCATGAAGGAGCAGAAGTTGAAGACGAAGTTCCGTGGAGCCAAGAGAGCCGCCGTCCTCGGGTCGATCGCACTCGGCGTCGTCAGCCTGCAGCCCGTCGCCGCCCAGGCGGCCCCGCACCCCGGCCCGAACCCGGGCGAGCGTGTCGTCGGCGGCGTGAAGGCCAAGCAGGGTGAATTCCCGTTCATGGTCCGGCTTTCGATGGGCTGTGGCGGCTCCCTCCTCAAGCAGGACGTCGTCCTGACCGCGGCGCACTGCGTCGACGGCTCCGGCAACAACACCTCGATCACCGCCACCGGCGGCGTCGTGGACCTGCAGAGCCCGAGCGCCATCAAGGTCAAGTCCACCAAGGTCCTGCAGGCCCCCGGCTACAACGGCAAGGGCAAGGACTGGGCGCTCATCAAGCTCGCCAAGCCGATCAACCAGCCCACGCTGAAGATCGCCACCACGAGCAAGTACAACAACGGCGACTTCACCGTCGCCGGCTGGGGCGCCGACCGTGAGGGCGGCGCGCAGCAGCGCTACCTGCTCAAGGCCACGGTTCCGTTCGTCAGCGACGCCGACTGCCAGGCCGCCTACAGCGGCGACATCATCCCCGGCGAGGAGATCTGCGCCGGCAAGCTCAACGTGGGCGGCGTCGACACCTGCCAGGGCGACTCCGGCGGTCCCATGTTCCGCAAGGACGAGGCCGGTCAGTACATCCAGGTCGGCATCGTGAGCTGGGGCAACGGCTGCGCCCGCCCGAAGTTCCCCGGTGTCTACACCGAGGTGTCGACCTTCGCGGCCGACATAACCAAGCACGCCAACCAGCTCTGACGCACCGGGCACCCCGGGGTGCCCACGCGGTGAGCCGCTCGAGGGGCGGGGCCGGGTCGATCACGACCCGGCCCCGCTTCGTATCCCCCCATATGGGACACTCGGGGGCGTACGAGACAGGCTTCGGGCACGGGCGGGCGGCAGCACATGGCGATCACGGTGGTCATCGCGGACGACCAGGACATGGTCCGCACCGGCTTCCGCATGATCCTGGAGAGCCAGCCCGACATCGAGGTCCTCGCCGACGTCACCGACGGCGAGGCCGCCCTCGCCGCCGTCGCGCGCCACGACCCGGACGTGCTGCTCCTAGACATCCGCATGCCGCGCCTGGACGGCCTCGAAGTCACCCGCCGCCTGGCCGCCCGCGCCGGAGTGCGGCCCCGCATCGTCATCGTCACCACCTTCGACCTCGACGAGTACGTGCACGCGGCGCTGGGCGCCGGCGCCAGCGGCTTCCTGCTGAAGAACGCAAGCCCCGCCATGCTGGTGGAGGCCGTGCGCGCCGCGGCCGTCGGTGACGCGCTCGTCTCGCCCGCGATCACCGTGCGGCTGCTGCGCGAGCTGGCACCCGGCGCCGCCGACACCCCAGGCCGCGGCAGCAGCACCCGCGCCCCGTCCGAACCCCTCACCCAGCGCGAGCAGGACGTCGTGCGCGCCCTGGCCCGCGGCCGCACCAACAACGAGATCGCCGCCGAACTGTTCGTCTCCCTGTCCACGGTCAAGTCCCACCTCACCAACGTCCAGGCCAAGCTGGACGCCAGGAACCGCGTCGAGATCGCCGCCTGGGCCTGGGAGAGCGGCCTCGCCACCCGCACGCCGTGACCACCGAGATCCTCGACCGGTACGCGCGCCTGCTCGACCGGCACCCCGCGCGCCGCACCGCCGCCCGCCTGCTGCTCGCCGCCGTCCTCGTCCTCCTCGTCAGCGTCGAGGGCCTGACGCTGGCCCGCCAGCCCACCGGGCCGCGCGCCGCCGTGTGGACCGCGGGCATCCTCTGCTGCCTGTGCGCCGTGCCGTGGGCCCGGCTCCCGCTGACCCCCCGCGCCTGGCTCGCGGCCGGTGTCTCCTGGGCGGCCACCCTGTACGTCTTCGTCAGCGCGCGGCCGCAGATCGTCTGGGGCATGGGCGAGGCCATCGCGCTGCTCGTACTGCTCACCGGCGTCCTGCTGCGGCTGCCCGCCCGCCGCGCCGCCGTGCTCGGCACGCTGCTCGCCCTGGCCTGCGTGGCCGCGCCGGTGCGGGACGCCTCACCCGGCCGCTTTACGCTGCTGTTCTCCGCGCTCGCCGCCGTGGTCAGCGCGTTCTCGCTGCTCCTGCGCGCCCAACAGGCCCAGCGCGTGCGCGACATGGAGGCGGTGCGCGCCGCCGAACGCCTCGAACTCGCCCGCGAGCTGCACGACCTCGTCGCCCACCACGTCACCGGCATCGTCGTGCAGGCCCGCGCCGCGTCCTTCACCGCGGTCGGCGCCGACGCCGCGGCCGGCACCTTCGCCCGCATCGCCGACGCGGGCGACGAGGCGCTCGGCGCGATGCGCCGCCTGGTGCGGGTACTCCGCGAGGGCGAGGCCCGCACCGTGCCGGTGGCCGGGCTCGCCGAACTCCGCGATCTCGCCGCGGCGTTCACCGCCACCGGCCCACCGGTCACGGTGCATGTGGAGCACGGCCTTCAGGAGCGGCTTCCGGCCGATCTCGCCGCCACCGCACACCACATCGTGCGCGAGGCGCTGACCAACGTACGCAAGCACGCCTCCGGCGCCACGGCCGTGCGCGTCGGCGTGCGGATCGTCGAGGGCGGCCTGGAGGTCCGCGTCGCCGACGACGGCAGGCAGCCGCCGTCCGCGTCGGGCCCGGCGGCGGGGCTCGGGCGGGGGCCGGGCGCGGGCGAACGGCACGGCGAGCGGGGCGGGTTCGGGCTCGCGGGCCTGGAGGAACGCGCCACGGCACTCGGCGGCACGCTGACGGCGGGACCGGGCACGGAGGGCGGCTGGGAGGTCCGGGCGGTGCTGCCGTACGGGCAGGGGGCGGCGGGATAGGGGTGAGCAGGCGGCGCCGACGTTAGTCCAACACCTCTCCCTCCTTTGTCCATGGGCGCCCTCGTCCCCCGCGGCGCATCGTGACCGTCACAAATTCCGTTCCACGGAGGGTGCGTTCATTCATGCTGCCGTCACAGACGTCCGGTTCCGGGCCGAGCCGCAGAGCCGTGGTCGCCTCGGGAGCGATCGCAGGGATAGGGGCCGCTGTCGGCGCCGGCACCGGCACCGCGTACGCGGCCCCGTCCGCCTCGTCCGCCGCCGAGCCCGCGGCGGACGAGGCGATCCTGCGCTCCGCGGCCCTCGACGTGCGCGTCGCCACCGGCTTCCCGCGGATCGTGTCGTACACCGACCGCGCGAGCCGCGCCGTCCTGCACGCACAGGCCGACCCCGTCACCACCCTCCTCGTCGACGAGAAGGAACACACGCCCAAGGTCACCGCGACCGTCGGCGGCGACCGCGCCACGTACACCCTCACCCTCGACGGCGGCACCCGGATCGACGTCGAGATAGCCGTCAAGGGCCGCCAGGTCCACTGGCGCGTCACGAAGATCGCCGACACCGCCGCGCTGCGCGTCGGCACCCTCCGCGTCCCCGGCCTCGCCTTGCTCAGCGTCCGCAGCGACCAGCCCGGCGCCGCGCTGCTCGCCGCCAAGGTGCAGCTCGACAAGGCCAAGAGCGGCGACACCCTGGTGCGGCTCGCCCCGGACACGCCCGCCGAGGCGGCGAGCGGCTGCGCGTACGCCGTGCTCGCGCACGACAAGCTGGGCGGCGCCATCGAGACGAACACCTGCTACGACAAGCCCACGGCCGAGACGAGCTGGGAGAACGGCCGCCTGTGGCGGCAGACCGTACGCAAGGACGGATACGTCGAGGCGCGGCTGACCCCCGGCCAGTGGACGCACCGCGCCGCCACCTCCCCCGTCGACGCCACCGAGCCGCTGCCGTACGCGACGGTCGTCGTCACCGGCGACCGCAACGGCGACGGCAAGATCGACTGGCAGGACGCCGCGATCGCCTTCCGCGACATCATGGTCACCCCGCTCGGCGCCGACGAGCAGCACCTGCGGGTCGTCCCGCACATCCCCTTCAACTTCGCCTCGCAGGCCACCAACCCGTTCCTGGCGACCCTCGACGACGTCAAGCGCGTCCACCTCGCCACCGACGGACTGCGCCAGTACACGCTCCTCAAGGGCTACCAGTCCGAGGGCCACGACTCCGCGCACCCCGACTACGCGGGCAACTACAACACCCGCGCGGGCGGCCTCGACGACCTCAACACCCTCGTACGCGAGGGCGCCAAGTGGAACAGCGACTTCGGCGTGCACGTCAACGCCACCGAGTCGTACCCCGTGGCGAACGCGTTCTCCGAGAAGCTCGTCGACAAGAGCAACGAGCAGTGGGACTGGCTCGACCAGAGCTACCGCATCGACCAGCGCCGCGACCTGGTCTCCGGGGACATCGTCAAGCGCTTCGCCGACCTGCGCCGCGACGCGCACCCGGCCCTCAACACCCTCTACATCGACGTGTTCCGCGAGTCCGGCTGGACCTCCGACCGCCTCCAGCGCACCCTGCGCGACCAGGGCTGGATGGTCACGAGCGAATGGGGCCACGGCTTCGAACGCTCGGCCCTGTGGTCGCACTGGGCGACAGAGACGGACTACGGCCCCGACTCCTCGCGCGGCATCAACTCCCGGCTGATCCGCTTCATCCGCAACCACCAGAAGGACGTCTTCGCCGACAAGTGGCCCACCCTCCTCGGCATCCCCCGCATGGGCAACTTCACGGGCTGGACCGGCAAGACCGACTGGACGGCGTTCTACGAACTGATCTGGACACACGCGCTGCCCGCCAAGTACCTCCAGGCGCAGCCCATCAAGTCCTGGACCGAGCACGAGATCACCTTCTTCGGCGCCGGCGCCACCTCCGTGTCGGACGCCGACGGCGGCAAGCGCCGCATCACCACGGACGGCCGCCTCGTCTACGACGACGGCAGCTACCTGCTGCCCTGGGAACCGCGCAAGGCCACCGACCCGGCGAAGCTGTACCACTTCAACCCGCAGGGCGGAAAGAGCAGTTGGGCCCTGCCGCGCGGCTGGGCGGGCGCCCGCAAGGTCGCGCTGTACCGGCTCACCGACCAGGGCCGCGCCTTCGTCGCCGACGTACCCGTACGCGACGGGAAGATCACCCTCGACGCCGCCGCCAAGCAGCCCTACGTCATCCACCGCTCCCGCGTCCGGCGGGCCGCGCCCGACCCCGACTGGGGCCACGGCACCGCGCTGCGCGACCCCGGCTTCCACTCGGGATCCCTGGACGCCTGGCAGGTCAGCGGCCCCGCCTCCGTCGAACGCAGCGCGCTCGGCGACTACGAACTCGTCGTCGCCGGAGGCGGCGCGGCCTCGGTCGGCCAGCGCCTGCGCCGCCTGAAGCCCGGTACGTACGCCGCGTCCGTGCAGGTCGAAGTGGGGGAGAAGGCCGGGCAGCGGCGCCGGGCGAGCCTGGAGGTGCGCACCGCCGACGGCGTCACCGCCGCCAACTGGACGCACACCTCCACCGCCGGCAACCACGTCGCCGCCGACCGCAAGCACGGCACCCGCTTCCAGCGCCTGTTCACGTACTTCACCGTGCCCGAGGGCGGCGGCCCGGTGCGGCTCGCGCTGCGGGCCGCCGCCGGTCAGGCGCGGGTGCGGTTCGACAACGTGCGCGTCGTCGCCGTCGGACGGCGCCCCGCGCTCGGCCGGGGCGTGCTCGCCCACGAGGACTTCGAGGACGTACCGCAGGGCTGGGGGCCCTTCGTGAAGGGCGACGCCGGGGGCGCCACCGACCCGCGCACCCACATCGCGCAGCGGCACGCCCCGTACACCCAGCGCGGCTGGAACGGAAAGGCCGTCGACGACGTCGTGGACGGCTCGCAGTCCCTGAAGTCCCGGGGCGAGAACGACGGCCTCGTCTACCGCACCGTGCCCCACACCGTCCGCTTCGAGGCGGGCAAGCGCTACCGGGTGTCGTTCCGCTACGAGAACGAGAAGGCCGGGCAGTACGCGTGGGTGACCGCCGTCGACGAGCCCGCCGCGCGCGAACTGTCCCGCGAGGCCCTGCCCGTGGCCACCGCCCCCACCCTGCTCTCCTACGAGTTCACCGCTCCGGGCGAGGGCGAGGCGTGGGTGGGGCTGCGGAAGGTCGGCGACGACGGGAAGGCGGAATTCGTCCTCGACGCGTTCGAGGTGCGGGAGGCCTGAGCGCTTCGAGGGGAGGCCTAGCCCGCTTCGAGGTGCGGGAGGCCTAGGCCGCGCGGAAGTCGTCCGCGTGGTCCTTCGCCCACTGCTCGAACGTCCGCGCCGGGCTGCCGGTGACGTCCGCCACCGTCGTCGTCAGGTCCGGCTCGGAGCCGACGGCGGCGCCGAAGGACTCCAGGAGCGCGGGCAGCATCTCCGGCGTGACGTGCGGGAACATGTCCGGGGTCACCTCGTGCGGCGGTATCTCCACGACCGTGAGGTCCCGGCCGAGGGCACGGCCCACGGCCAGGATCTGCTCCTCGGCCGTCACGGCGGTCGGCCCGGTGAGGCTGAGGACGGCGCCGGCGTGCCGGTCGGGATCGCGCAGGGCGCGGGCGGCGACCGCCGCGATGTCGGCCTCGTGGATGGGCGAGGTCACGGACTGGGTGAACGGCCAGCGGATGGTGTCGCCGGCGCGGACCTGCGGCACCCACTGCAGGGAGTTGGTGCTGAACGCGCCGGGCCGCAGGAACGTCCAGCCGAGGCCGCTGTCGCGGACCTGCTGCTCGAGCCGGGAATGCATGACGTGGATCGGGTGCGCGGCGGCGTCGTCGTGGTCGACGATGATCGACGACAGTACGACGACGTGCCGCACACCGGCGTCCCGGGCGGCCGCGAGTAGCTCCGGGGTGTGCTCGCCGCCCGCGGCCACGTGCAGGAACAGTGCGGTCGCGCCCTCGAACTGGGCGGCCATCGCGGCGGGTTCGGCCGCCGCGACGAGGCGGACCACCTCGGCGCCGACGGGCAGACCGGCGCGCGTCGGGTCACGCGTCAGGGCGCGTACGGGCACTTGGTCGGCGGTGAGCTGGGTGACGAGGGCGCGGCCCACGTTTCCGGTGGCACCGGTCACGACGATCACAGGGACTCCTTGGGGTCGGGACGGCGGCGGGCCGGGAGCGGGTGCCCCCGGTCCACCGTTCGTCAAGATCGACTCTAGGCAGCGGCCGGCATCCGCCGGATCGTCACCAGGAAGTAGATCGCCCGCGACGGCCTAGGCCCGGGGCCCTAAGCCCTCCGGCCCAGGCCCCCGGCCCGGGGTCCCCGGCCACTGCCCTCACGCCTGCGGGTCTCACGCCTGTGCGCCCTTCACGCCGACGCGGCCTTCCGGCGCACCCGCAACGCCCGCTCCAGGTCGTCGAGTTGGTCGGCGAGGCGGCGGCGCAGCGCGGGCAGCACGTCGGTGTGGTCCAGGCAGCGCTCGCCCAGGCGCAGCGTCTCGTCGTCGACGGCGAAAAGCGGGAAGGCGTGCCGCCCGGCCGCCTCGGCCATGGCGGGCCCGCGCCGCTCGGCCAGCGCCACGGAATCCTCGAAGTAGCGCGCCACATAAGGCCGTACGAGAGCGTCCTGCTCGGGCTGCCAGAAACCCTGCGCGGTGGCCGTGAACAGATAGTTGGACAGCTCGTCGGACCCGAACATCGCCTCCCACGCGCGCCGCTTGGCGTCCACGTCCGGCAGCGCGGCACGGCAGCGCGCGGCGCCCTCCCGGCCGGTCGCGCTCGGGTCGCGGCGCAGCTCCGCGGCGATGGCGTCCTCGTCCGTCGCACCGAGCACGGCGAGCCGGGCGAGCACGCGCCAGCGCAGCTCCGGGTCGAGCTCGGGCCCGCCCGGCACGGCGCCCTGGGACAGCCACGTCGCCAGCGGCTCGGGCTGCGTCGCGGCGTCGATGAGGGCGCGCACGGCGATGAGCCTGAGGCCCGGCTGCGCACCGTCCTCGGTACGGCGGATCACGTCCTGGCACAGCGCGTCGAGCGTCGCGAGGGCGGCGTTGCGGCCGTCCTGCGGGGTGTAGCGCCCGACGACGACCGTCCCGGCGAACGTGAGGACACCGGAGACGACCGCGAGGTCGCTCTCCGCGGGCAGATGGGCGCGCGCCGCCCCCAGATACGCGCCGGGCGCCAGCTCGCCGTCGCGCACCATGTCGCGCAGCGCGTTCCACAGCACGGCCCGGGTGAGCGCGCCGGGAACCCCCGACAGCGACGCGAGGACGGTCTCCTGCGACACCTCGTCCAGACGGATCTTGGCGTACGTCAGGTCCTGGTCGTTGGGCACGATCAGCGCGGGCCGGCCGCCGTCCCGCGCCACGGCGTCGCGCTGCGGCACGTCCGTCTCGTACCGCTCACGCAGCACCAGCGAACGCCCGTCGGACAGATCACGGTCGTACACACCCACCGCCACCCGGTGCGGGCGGCTGCCGTCGCGGTCCAGGGTCAGCGTCCACTCGCGTCCGCGGTGCGCGACCGACGGCGTGAACGTGTCCACACCCGTCGTACGCAGCCACGCCTCCGCCCAGCCGTGCACGTCGCGGTCCGTGGCGGACGCGAGGTTGTCGATGAAGTCGGCGAGCGTCGCGTTGGCGAATTTGTGCCGCGCGAAATGCGTGTTGATGCCCGCGAGGAAGTCCTTCTCGCCGAGCCAGGTCACGAGCTGGCGCAGCGCGCTCGCCCCCTTGGCGTAGGAGATCCCGTCGAAGTTCAGCATCGCGGACGCCGTGTCGGGCACGGCGTCCGGGTCCGGCGCGACCGGGTGCGTGGAGGGGCGCTGATCGGCGTCGTAGCCCCAGGACTTGCGGGCGACACCGAAGTCGACCCAGGTGTCGCCGAAGCGGGTGGCCTCGGTGAGGGTCTGGTAGCCCATGTACTCGGCGAACGACTCGTTCAGCCAGATGTCGTCCCACCACTTCAGCGTGACCAGGTCGCCGAACCACATGTGCGCCATCTCGTGCGCGACGACCACGGCGCGCGTCTGCCGCTGGGTGTCGGTGACCGCGGACCGGAACACGTACTCGTCGCGGAACGTGACCAGGCCCGGGTTCTCCATGGCGCCCGCGTTGAACTCCGGGACGAACGCCTGGTCGTAGGAGTCGAAGGGGTAGGGCTCGGCGAACTTCTCGTGGTAGCGGTCGAAGCACGCCCGCGTGATGTCGAGCAGTTCGTCGGCGTCCGCGTCCAGATACGGCGCCAGCGAACGGCGGCAGTGGATGCCGAACGGCAGCCCGCGGTGCTCGGTGCGCACCGAGTGCCAGGGCCCGGCCGCGACGGCCACGAGATACGTCGACAGCGGGGGCGTGGGCGCCGCCTGCCAGCGCCCCTCGCCCACGTGCTCGGTGACGCCGTTGGCGAGCACCGTCCAGCCCGTGGGCGCGGTGACCGTGAGCGCGAACACCGCCTTCAGGTCGGGCTGGTCGAAGGCGGCGAACACGCGCTGCACGTCTTCCAAGAACAACTGCGTGTAGACGTACGCCTCGCCGTCGGCGGGGTCGGTGAAGCGGTGCATGCCCTCGCCGGTACGGGAATAGCGCATGGCCGCGTCGACGCGCAGCTCGTGCTCGCCCGCCGTCAGGCCGCGCAGCGCGAGCCGGTTGTCCTCCAGGCCCGCCGGGTCCAGCGGGGTGCCGTCCAGCGTGACCGAACGCAGATGGGCGGGCTTCAGCTCGACGAAGGTGTCGCCGTCCGCGGCGGCGGTGAACGCGATCACCGTGCGGGAGTCGAAGGTCTCCTCGCCGGTGGTGAGATCGAGGCTGATCTCGTACCGCTGGACATCGAGGAGCTGGGCTCGGGTCTGCGCTTCGTCGCGCGTGAGTACGGGCATTCCGCCATGGTGCCTGATCTGGCGGGGCGCCTGGCAGGGGGTGCCGCCGGGGGCGGGGTTCGGGTTGGCCCACTCGCGCCGTGGGACGGGGCTGGCCCCCGGAGGCGGGGTGGGCCCTGCCGTGATGGCACCGTGGGCCTGGGCTGCCTTGAGGGACGGGAGCCACCCTGTGGGCGGCCCAGCCGCCCACAGGGTGGGTGGGTTGTGCGTCGGTACCGCGCCCCGTAAGGGGCGCGGGGAACTGCGCGACCAGCCCCCACCGACCCGCAGGGATCATCACCGCACATCCAGCGAAGCGCTTAGCGAGAACCGTCCGCGATGCCTTCGTGGTGGCGGATTACCTCGGCGATGATGAAGTTGAGGAACTTCTCCGCGAAAGCCGGGTCCAGCTTGGCGTTTTCGGCCAGTTCGCGGAGGCGGGCGATCTGGCGGGACTCGCGGGCCGGATCGGCGGGCGGCAGCCGGTGGTTGGCCTTGAGGTGGCCGACCTGCTGGGTGCACTTGAAGCGCTCGGCGAGCATGTGGACGACCGCGGCGTCGATGTTGTCGATGCTGTCCCGCAGCCGGGACAGCTCGGCGCGCACAGCGGGGTCCACGGGGGCAACGGCATTCCCCGCACCGGCTCCGGCGGCGCCCTTCGCACTCGTCCCGGCCGCGCCGTCGTCGTCACTGGTGTGGCGTGTGGTCATGGCAGTCGAGCCTACGTGTCCCCGCCCGCGCCGCCCGACACGGGCGGGCCGTCCAGGGACGCGAGGGACGTGAGGGTCGGCGGGTGCTCGGGGTCCGGCACCTGCTGGGACCAGCCGCCCGGCACGGTCCGTCCCTGCTGCTCACGGAAGCGCACCGGCGCCATGCCGACCCGGCGCGTGAACAGCCGGGAGAAGTACGCCGGGTCGTCGTAGCCGACGCGCCGCGCCACCGCCGCGACGGGCAGCTCCGTGGCGGCGAGCAGCTCCTTGGCGCGGCCGAGGCGTATCCCGAGCAGGTAGTCCTTGGGGCTGCACCCGGCGCCCCGGCGCACGGCGGTGCGCAGCTCGGCGGGCGTCATGCCGTGCCGCGCGGCGTGCTCCGTCACCGACAGCGGCTTGAAGGCGTCACGCGCCAGGGACTGCAGGACGGGATCGCCGTCCGGGGCGATGTCGGCGCGGGCCCGGCGCAGCGTGACGAGCAGCTCGTGCACGGCCGCGCTGGTCTCGACCTCGAGCAGCGGATTGTCCCGGCGGGCGGCGCGGGCGATGCGGCCCACGACGGCCCGGGCGGCGTCCGGGTCGGCCAGCGGCACGACGGGCCGGTCGGGCTCGATGTAGCCGAGCTCGGTGTACGTCGCCGTGGCGGGCCCGGTGAAGTCGACGAAGCACTCGTCCCAGCCGGTCTCCGGATCCGCGCCGTAGTGGTGCGGCACCCCCGGCGACAGCCAGATGAGAGCCGGAGCGGACACGGCCCTGCGGCGTCCGTCCGGGGCGCGGAACCAGCCGCAGCCCGAGCTGATGACGAGCGCGACGTGATGGTCCAGGCTGCGCGGCCCCACGGCGGGCAGCGTGCCGTGCTGCAGACCGACCCCGAGACAGACCAGGCCCAGCCGGTGATGGACCGGGCTCGGCGTGAAATACCGCATCCAGGTGTGATACATCCGCCGCCGCCCCTCTCGTATCCGCTCTCGTATCCGCGTCCGTGCGTATCCGAGTCCGTGCCCGTGCGTATCCGCGCCCGTGCCCGTGCCCGCCGGTTCGCTGCGTCCAACCCGGCTCGATCTTTGTCCATGGACCGTGCCGCCCGCCAGAGGCAATCGTGGCCGCAGATGATCGGGAGGGGACACGATGGACGGCGGCTACAGCGCGAGCGACGACGGTCTCGGCGCGCGCGGCGACAGCTTCAGGGTGGGCGCGGACGACTTCGAACTGGACGGGCGGCCCGTACGGCTGCTCTCGGGGGCCCTGCACTACTTCCGGGTGCACGAGGAACAGTGGGGGCACCGGCTCGCGATGCTGCGGGCCATGGGCCTCAACTGCGTGGAGACGTACGTCCCGTGGAACGTGCACGAACCCCGCCCCGGCGAACTGCACGACGTGACGGCACTCGGCCGCTTCCTCGACGCCGCGCACGCCGCCGGACTGTGGGCCATCGTCCGCCCCGGCCCCTACATCTGCGCCGAGTGGGACAACGGCGGCCTCCCGTACTGGCTGACCGCCGAGGTGGGCACCCGCGCACGCACCCGCGACGAGACGTACCTCGCCCACGTGGAGCGCTGGTTCGCGCGGCTGCTGCCCCAGGTCGTCTCCCGCCAGCACGACCGCGGCGGCCCCGTGATCATGGTGCAGGTCGAGAACGAGTACGGCAGCTACGGCTCCGACCAGGTGTACCTGCGCCGCCTCGCCGACCTGCTGCGTACCCACGGCGTCACCGCGGAGCTGTGCACCTCCGACGGCCCCGAGGACCACATGCTGACCGGCGGGAGCGTCCCCGGCGTCCTCGCCACCGTGAACTTCGGCTCCCAGGCCCGCGACGGCTTCGCCACGCTCCGCCGCCACCGCCCCAAGGGCCCGCTGATGTGCATGGAGTTCTGGTGCGGCTGGTTCGACCACTGGGGCGCGGAGCCCGTCGTCCGCGACCCCCAGGACGCCGCGGACGCGCTGCGCGAGATCCTCGACTGCGGCGCGTCCGTCAACATCTACATGGCACACGGCGGCACGAACTTCGCCGGCTGGGCGGGCGCCAACCGGGCCGGCGGCGCGCTCCACGACGGCCGCCTGCAACCCGACATCACCTCCTACGACTACGACGCGCCCATCGACGAACACGGCCGCCCCACCGACAAGTTCTGGCTGTTCCGCGCGATCCTCGCCACGTACGCCGACGCCCCCCTGCCCGCACCGCCCCCACCCCCCGCCACCCTCGCCGCCCCCGCCTCCGCCCGCCTCACCGACTGGGTGCCCCTCGACACCGTCGCCGACGCCCTCGGCACCCCCGAGACGGAACACGCCGTCCCGCCCACCTTCGAGGACCTCGACGTCGACCGCGGCCTGGTGCGCTACAACCTCGACCTCCCCGGCCCGCGCGAGCCCTACCCCCTGACCGTGCGCGGCCTGCGGGACCGGGCCGTCGTGTACGTCGACGGCGAACCGGCCGGCATCCTCACCGAGGACGCCCCCACCCTGCCGGAGCCCGTCGCCGCACCCGCCCGCGTCACGCTGTGGACGGAGTCCCTCGGCCGCGTCAACTACGGCCCGCGCACGGGGGAGCCCAAGGGCATCACCGGCGGCGTGCTGCACGAGCGGCAGTACGCGCACGGGGTGCGCGCCGTCGGGCTGCCCCTCGGCGCCTTCGACGACGCCGAGGCCGTACGGGAGCTCGCCGCCGACAGCCGTTCCCAGGGCCGGGCCGGGCTCTACCGCGGCACCGTCGACGTGCGCGGCCCGGGCGACGCCACCCTCGAACTGCCCGGCTGGGGCCGGGGATTCGTCTGGCTCAACGGCTTCTGCCTCGGCCGCTACTGGGCCATAGGCCCACAGTACGAGCTGTACGTCCCCGGCCCCGTGCTGCGCGAGGGCGCCAACGAGGTGTGGGTCCTGGAAGTGGAGGGGGCCACGGCGGAGGAACGGGAGGTACGGCTGGGGTAGGGCCCGCGGGACCCCGGGACCCCGCCATGGATAGCCTCTCGAATATGAACGAGGAACTGGCCGCGGCGCTGGCGGTCGTCCAGCGTGATCTGCGGGCGACGTGTGCCATACAGCCGATCGTCCGTGAGGAGCTGGACTTCGACGACGCTCCGCTGGTGATGCTGTACGAGGCCGACGGTTCGGGTGTGGGGGTGTCGGTGCCCGAGGGCGCGGCCCCCGCCGAGCAGGTGGCGGATCTCGCGGAGCAGGTCAAGGACTGGGCGGTGGAGGCGCTGGCCTCGCGGCTGCTGCCCGCGACGTGGCCGGAGTGCCCCGACCATCCGGGCTCGCATCCCCTGGACGCGGACGTGGCCGGGGGCACGGCGGTGTGGTCGTGCCCCCGGTCGCGGCGGCCGGTGGCGCCGGTGGGCGCGCTCGCGGAACTGGGGCGGGCGCGGGGCGGGCGCCGCGGGGTCAGCTCTTGAGGCGGACGAGGTTGGTGGGCTGCTCGCCGCGGGCCGCCGGCGTGCGGGCGCCCGGGTCGGTGAGGCCGAAGCGGGTGAAGGCGGTGCGGTCCGGCAGGGGGTAGGGGTCCTTGCCGGTGAGGGTGTTGAGGATGGTGGCGCTGCGCCAGGCGGCGAGGCCGAGGTCGGGGGCGCCGACGCCGTGGGTGTGGCGTTCGGCGTTCTGTACGTAGACGTTGCTGCCCGTGCCGGTGACCGAGGGGTCGAGGACGAGGCGGTACTGCTCGTCGATGCGGGGGCGTTCGGAGGAGTCGCGGCGCATGTAGGGGTCGAGGCCGGCGAGGAGCTGGTCGAGGGGGCGTTCGCGGTAGCCGGTGGCGAGGACGACGGCGTCGGTGGTGAGGCGGGAGCGGGTGCCCTGCTGGACGTGTTCCAGGTGGAGTTCGACGCGGGTGGTGGCGACCCGCCCGGCGGTGCGGACGGTGACGCCGGGGGTGAGGACGGCGTCGGGCCAGCCGCCGTGCAGGGTGCGCTGGTACAGCTCGTCGTGGATGGCGGCGATGGTGTCGGCGTCGATGCCCTTGTGGAGCTGCCACTGGGCGGGGACGAGCCGGTCGCGTACGGCCTCGGGCAGGGCGTGGAAGTAGCGGGTGTAGTCGGGGGTGAAGTGCTCCAGGCCCAGCTTGGAGTACTCCATGGGCGCGAAGGCCTCGCTGCGGGCCAGCCAGTGGATCTTCTCGCGTCCGGCGGGGCGGTGCTTGAACAGGTCGAGGAAGATCTCGGCGCCGGACTGTCCGGAGCCGATGACGGTGATGTGCTCGGCGGTCAGGAAGCGGTCGCGGTGCGACAGGTAGTCGGCCGCGTGCACGACGGGGACGGCGGGGGCGTCGGCGAGGGGCCTGAGGGGTTCGGGGACGTAGGGGGCGGTGCCGACGCCGAGGGCGATGTTGCGAGCGTGGGTGCGGCCGAGCGCTTCGGCTTCGCCGTCGGCGTCGAGCTGGGTGAAGTCGACTTCGAACAGGGAGCGTTCGGGGTTCCAGCGGACGGCGTCGACCTGGTGCCCGAAGTGCAGGGCGGGCAGATTTTCACTGACCCAGCGGCAGTAGGCGTCGTACTCGGCGCGTGGGATGTGGAAGCGCTCGGCGAAGTAGAACGGGAAGAGGCGTTCGCGGGCGCGCAGATAGCTGAGGAACGACCAGGGGTTCGCGGGGTCGGCGAGGGTCACCAGGTCGGCGAGGAACGGCACTTGGAGGGTGGCGCCGTCGATGAGGAGGCCCGGGTGCCACTGGAAGGACGGCCGCTGTTCGTAGAAGGCGGCGTCGACGCCGTCCAGGGGCTGGGCGAGGGCGGCGAGGGACAGGTTGAACGGGCCGATGCCGATGCCGACCAGGTCGCGGGGGCCTTCGGCGGCGGTGGGCGCCTGAGCGGGCTTGTCAGGCATATCGGGCGTGGCCGACGCGTCCTTCATCGGGGCTTGTTCCTTCCACGAGCGTGAGCAGGGCCGCGAGGTCTTCGGGCCGGATGTGCGGGTTGAGCAGGGTGGCCTTGAGCCAGCGGCGGCCGTCGAGCTGGGCGCGGCCGAGGACGGCGGTGCCGTCGGTGAGGAGTGTCCTCCGTACGTGGGCGATGTGGTCGTCGTCGGCGCGGGTCGGCCGGAACAGGACGGTGCTGATGGCGGGCTTGTCGTAGAGCTCGAAGCCGGGGTGGGCGGCGACGAGGTCGGCGAACTCCCGCGCGCGGTCGCAGACCTGGTCGACGAGGGCGCCGAGCCCGGTGCGGCCGAGGGCCCTGAGCGTGACGGCGATCTTCAGGGCGTCCGGTCTGCGGGTGGTGCGCAGGGACCGGCCGAGGAGGTCGGGCAGGCCCGCTTCGGTGTCGTCGTCGGCGTTCAGGTAGTCGGCGCGGTGGCCGATGACGTCGAGGTCGGCGGCGGCGCGGACGGTCAGGACACCGGCGGCGGCCGGCTGCCAGCCGAGTTTGTGCAGGTCGAGAGCGACACTGTCGGCGCGGTCGAGGCCGTGCAGCTTTATCTCGTGTACGTCGCTGAAGAGCAGGCCCCCGCCATAGGCGGCGTCGACGTGCAGCCGGGCCCCGTGGGCGGCGCACAGGTCGGCGATGTCGGTGAGGGGGTCGATGAGACCGGCGTCGGTGGTGCCCGCGGTGGCGGTGACGAGGAAGTGCCCTGACGGACCCGGGAGTTCGGTGAGCGCCTCGTCGAGAGCGGCGGGGTCGAGGACACCGGCGGGCGCGGGCACGGTCACGGGTTCGGGCAGGCCGAGGAGCCAGGCGGCGCGGCGCAGGGAGTGGTGGGCGTTGGCGCCGACGAGGACGCGGAGGGGGTGGCCGTGGGCGGCGGCCTGCTCGCGGGCGAGGAGCAGGGCGAGCTGGTTGGACTCGGTGCCGCCGGTGGTGATCAGCGCGTCGGGCGCATCGTTCGGGCCGCCGTGGACTTCGGCCGCGAGAGTCGCGGTGAGCAGGGCTTCGAGCGCGGAGGCCGCGGGCGCCTGATCCCAGGAATCCATGGACGGATTGAGCGCGGACGCGGCGAGGTCCGCGGCCGCGGCCAGGGCCAGGGGCGGGCAGTGCAGGTGCGCCGCGCACAGGGGGTCCGCCGGGTCCGCGGCGCCCCCGGCGACGGCACCGACGAGGGTACGCAGCGCGGTGTCCGCGCCGGCGCCCTGGGCGGGCAGCAGGTCACCCACCGCCTCACGGACACGGGCCTCGACGGCCACCGGGCCACCGCGCGGCAGTGGTCCACCACGCTCCGCGGCGCCCTCGGCCAGGGCGCCGAGGGCGGTGTCGAGCAGCGGCCGCAGGGCGTGGGGCCCCCGAGGGCCTCCGGCGAGGGGCGGCGGGCTGCTCATGGCGGTGTCCTCCGGATACGCGAGTGGGGACACCAGCATGTCGGCGTGCCGCCTGGCTCGCCCGAAGAGCCCAACGATCGGGACCCGAAAGGGGTATTGGGGAGCGGGAGGTTTGTGAGGGTGAGGTGCGAGGTGGTAGGCCGTGGGCCCCGCCGGGGGCCCACAGGCATACACAAAGCTTCCGGAACGCCAGACCTCAGAACACCGGCGTGCCCTCCGGACCTCAGAACACCGGCGCACCCTCGCGGGTCAGCCGCCAGCCCACCGAAGCGAACTCGGCCGGATCCACCGTGCCCTTCGCCTTCACCCACGAAATGATCGTGTTGCGGATCTCGTCGGAATTCACCCACACCTGCTTGGCGCCCGCCACATGCGGGAAATTCCCGCCGCCGCTCGCCCGGTAGTTGTTCACCGCCAGCACGAACTCCGCCTTCGGATCCAGGTCCTTGCCGTCGAATCGCAGCTTCACGATCCGGGACCCGGCCGGCTGCGCGATGTCTATCTCGTACGTCACCCCGTACAGCGCGTCATAGTTGTAATCCGGAATGCCGTCCGCGTTCGTCAGCTTCGCCGGATCCACCGGCGCGCCCGGCGCCGTCCGCGCGTAATAGCGCGCCGAGAACTCCAGATAGTCCTTGAGCTGCGCACCCGTGATCAGCCGCGCTTCGAGGGTGTTCTCGAACGGATACAGGCCCGCCGCGTCCCGGATCGTCACCTCACCCGCCGGAATCTTCGCCGTACGGGAGAAACAGGAAGCCTGGGACAGCACCGGCAACTTCGCGTACGCGCCACCCGCCAGCGCCGCCTTCACCGTCTCCGCCTGCACATGATTGATCAGATCGATGATCGCGACATCCTTGTACGGGCCTTCGGCCGTGCTCATCGCCTCCTTCGAGGTGCCGATGACCTGGTTCACGTACGCCACGACCTTCTCGTGCTCGTCCGCGAGCAGCCGCGTGATCTTCCGGTCCTCCGCCGCCGTATTCGAATTCAGGACCTTCGCGCCGGCCTTCGCCACCCGCCAGCGGCCCTTCGACCACACCAGATCGAAGTCGAACAGCGTCAACCGCTGCCCCCACTTCAACGGCTCGGACAGCACCACCTTCTGCCCCGTCTTCTTGTTCTCGACGAGATACTCCGGAATCTCCGTGTGCGCGTGCCCCACCAGAATCGCGTCGATACCCGGCACCTGCTCCGCCACCAGCGCCGCCGCGTTCTCGATGTACGGCAACTGATCCCCGTACGACGACGTACCGCTCGACCCCGAGTGCGCCGACACGATCACCACGTCCGCACCCATCGACCGCAGCCGCGGCACCCACTTCGCCGCCTGCTCCTCCAGACCCGGGAACGTCATCTTGCCCTGCACATGCGCCTTGTCCCAGATCGCAATCCCTGGATTGGTCAGCCCGAGCACCGCCACCCGCACATCACGACCGTGCGGCGTGCGCAGACGATGCATGCTGTACGGCGCGAACGCCGGCCGCTGCGTCGTCGCGTCCAGCGCGTTCGCCCCCAGCAGCGGAAAGTCGCACTGCTCCTCGAACTTCCTGAGCACCGGAATGCCGTAATTGAACTCGTGATTGCCCAGCGCCGCCGCGTCATAACCGATCGCGTTCATCGCCTCCGCCATCGGATGCACCGGGCCGCGCGCGGCGGTGATCGGGTCGACCTTGGCGTAGTAGTACGACAGCTGCGTGCCCTGAATCGTGTCGCCCGCGTCGATCAGGAGGGTGTTGCCGCGGCCCTTCTCCTTGCGGACGGCCGTCACCAGCGTGGAGATCTTCGCCAGGCCCACGTCGTTGTGGTCCTTGTCGTCGAACTCCTTGTCCGTGAAGTAGTCCCAGTTGAAGACATTGCCGTGCAGGTCGGTGGTGCCCATCACGGTGAAGGAGTAACGCTTGGGCCGCTTGCCGCGCGGCGAGGCGGGGGCGGCCTCGGCCGCCACCGCCGGGCCCGCGAGCGCGACACCCGCTCCCGCGGCGGCGGAGCTCCCCAGGAACGACCTTCTGTCGAGCGGCATTCGTTGTCTCCCTCGTGAACCTTCATGATCTGCGCGACCTCGCGACGCGCGTAGATTCTGGCCCACAAGGCCCTCACGGGAACACCCCCGCAAGGTTGCGATCCGATGACCACCCCGGATCCGCGACAGACCGGGCCCACCGCCGGTGCCCGGTGCGACAGTGGACCCCATGACCACCCAAGAAGCCACACCCAGCGTCCCCTACGGCACCCCAGAGGCCCCGCGCCTAGCGGTCCGCGGCGAAGCCCGCCTCGAAGTCGACCCCGAGATCGCCCGCATCGGCATCACCGTCAGCGCCCGCGGCAGCGACCGCCGCGACGCCCTCGGCGACCTCACCCGCCGCAACACCGCCGTCATCGACCTCGTCAAGTCCTACGGCGAAGCCGTCGAACGCGTCGAGACCGGCACCTTCTCCATCACCCCCGAACTCACCAAACGCGGCAAAGGCGAACGCGTCCGCACCTACCACGGCCGCGTCCACATCACCGCCGAACTCACCGACTTCACCGCCCTCGGCGAACTCACCACCCGCGTCGCCGACCTGGAACTCACCCGCATCGACGGCCCCTGGTGGTCCCTGCGCCCCGACTCGCCCTCTCACCGCCGCGCCCGCCAGGAAGCCGTCAAGGAAGCCGTCCAGCGCGCCCGCGAATACGCCGAAGCACTCGGCACCAGCCTCGCCGCCCTCGTCGAGATCGCCGACATCGGCGCCGACAACGCCCCTTACCCGCCGTTCGGCGGCCCCGCCGCCCCCGGCATGTCCCGCGCCGCATACGGCGGCGCCCCCGAAGCCGCCCCCGCCCTCGACCTCGAACCCCAGCGCCAGTCCGTCTACGCCCAGGTGAACGCGCGCTTCACCATGGCACCACCGCGACTCTGAGCATGCTCATCGGAGCAAGCCCCCGCACACTTCAACACTTGTCAATAGCCCTTCATGCAAAGGTTGTTGAGTAGTCACGCCCAACCAATTCTCTACCCACCAGTAAGGCCTAGGGTCGAAACCATGCGCCGAGCAAAAATCGTCTGCACCCTGGGACCCGCCACCGACACCTACGACCAGATCAAGGCCCTGGTCGAAGCCGGAATGGACGTGGCACGCTTCAACCTCAGTCACGGCACCTACGCCGACCACGAGGGGCGCTACCAGCGCGTGCGCAAGGCCGCCGACGAGATCGGCCGCAGCGTCGGCATCCTCGCCGACCTTCAAGGCCCGAAGATCCGCCTCGGCCGCTTCCGCGAAGGACCCGTACTCCTCGAACGGGGCGACGAGTTCACCATCACCGTCGAACCCGACGTCCAAGGCGACCGCCAGCTCTGCGGTACCACCTACGACGGCCTCGCCGAAGACGTCACCCCCGGAGAGCGCATCCTCGTCGACGACGGCAAAGTCACCCTCGAAGTGACCGCTGTCGAAGGACCCCGCGTCACCACCACCGTCGTCGAAGGCGGCATGGTCTCCGACCACAAAGGCCTCAACCTCCCCGGCGTCGCCGTCTCCGTCCCCGCCCTCTCCGACAAGGACGAAGCAGACCTCCGCTGGGCCCTCAACACCGGCTTCGACGTCATCGCCCTGTCCTTCGTCCGCAGCGGACACGACATCGACGACGTCCACCGCATCATGGACGAGGAGAACCGCCGCCTCCCCGTCATCGCCAAAGTCGAAAAACCCCAGGCCGTCGACAACATCGACGACATCGTCGCCGCCTTCGACGGCATCATGGTCGCCCGCGGCGACCTCGGCGTCGAAATGCCCCTGGAACAAGTCCCGATCGTCCAGAAGCGCGCCATCAAACTCGCCAGGCGCAACGCCAAACCGGTCATCGTCGCCACCCAGATGCTCGACTCGATGATCGACAACTCCCGCCCCACCCGCGCCGAAGCCTCCGACGTCGCCAACGCCGTCATCGACGGCACCGACGCCGTCATGCTCTCCGGCGAAACCAGCGTCGGCAAATACCCCATCGAAACCGTCCGCACGATGGGCCGCATCGTCGAAGCCGCCGAGGAAGACATCCTCGCCAAGGGACTCCCGCCCCTCACCGAACGCAACAAACCCCGCACCCAAGGCGGAGCCGTCGCCCGCGCCGCCGCCGACATGGGCGACTTCCTCGGCGCCAAATTCCTCGTCGCCTTCACCCAGTCCGGCGACACCGTACGACGCCTCTCCCGCTACCGCTCACCCATCCCGCTGCTCGCCTTCACCCCCGACGCGGCCACCCGCTCCCAGCTCAACCTCACCTGGGGCGTGGAAACCTTCCTCGGCCCGCACGTCGAATCCACCGACGCCATGGTCCAGCAGGTCGACGAACAACTCCTGAAGATCGGCCGCTGCCAGAAGGGCGACATCGTCGTCATCACCGCCGGCTCACCCCCCGGCGTCCCCGGCTCCACCAACCTCGTCCGCGTCCACCACATCGGCGAGGACGACACCCCCCGGTAAGGGGGCCACGCACCACCGCAGGTCGAGGGCCGCTCCCGCGGGGGGAGCGGCCCTCGACATGTGCCACCCGGGACTACAGCCCGCCCGGGCCTACGGCGTCACGATCGCGAAATTCGGATCAGGCTTGTCCACGACACCCAGCAACGTGTGCAGCAGCGACACATCACCGTCGACCTCGATGCCCCCGAGCCCCTTCCCGGCCAGCATGGCAAGCAACTGAGGCTTCGTCATCGTCAGCGTGACACCGGCACCCGGATCGGCCTTCGCATCACTGCGATACGTCAACACGCCGTGCCGCAAGGTCAAATGCCACGTCTTCCCGAGTGAAGGAAGACGCCAGTCCATTGTCAGCCGCACATCCCACGCCCGCGGCCCATTCACACGTACCGCCACCGAATCGATGAGCTGGTCCACATCGAGAGCCATCAACAAATCGGAACTCACGACGGACGTCTCCGCCTCCTTCACCCCCGCCCGCAACTCCTGAGCGCCCGTGAGATAGAAGTTCCGCCACACCGCGTTCTCACAGCCCTGCCCCAGCCGCGTATACACCCGCGCCAACTCCGCCCTGGCCGCCTTGTACTTCGGATCCGCAAACACCACATGATTCAACAACGTCGCCGCGAACCGCAGATCACCGTCCCGCACGAACGCCCGCGCCTTCGCCACCGTCGCCGTACGACCCCCCAGCGCCCGCACATACCGCTTGGCCTCCTCGACCGGCGGATGCTCCCACAAATGCGCCGGATTCCCGTCGAACCAGCCCATGTACCGCTGATAAATCCCCTTCACGTTATGGCTCAACGACCCGTAATACCCCCGATTCGCCCACACCTCCACCAACGCCGGCGGCAACTCCAACTCCTCCGCGATCTCCCGCCCCGTCAACCCCGCATTGATCATTCGCAACGTCTGGTCATGCATATACGCGTACAGATCCCGCTGCCGCTCCAACAGCTCCACGATCAACTCGCCGCCCCACGTGGGCCAATGATGAGAAGCAAACGCCACGTCGGCACGACCCTCAAACAGGGTCACGCTCTCACCCAGATGACGCGCCCACTGCCGCGCATCCCGCACCTGCGCCCCGCGCAACGTAATGATGTTGTGCATCGTGTGCGTCGCGTTCTCCGCCATGCACAACGCCCGCAGATCCGGCAGCAGAAAATTCATCTCCGCCGGAGCCTCCGTACCCGGCGTCATCTGAAACTCGAACCGCACCCCGTCCACGACCTCGACCTGCCCGGTCCGCTCCACACTCCGCGTCGGCGGAATCAACCCCACCGACCCCACCGAAACGGTCTGGCCGAGGCCACAACCCACCTGCCCCACCGCCGACTTCGGCAACAACGCCCCGTACATGTACGCCGACCGGCGCTGCATCGCCGTCCCCGCGTACACGTTCTCCGACACCGCGTGCTCCAGAAACCCGTCCGGCGCCAGCACGGGCACGCCGTCCCCCGCCCCCTCGGGCAGCACGCCACGACACCCCCCGAAGTGATCCACATGCGGATGCGTATAGATCAGCCCCGTGACCCGCCGCTCGCCCCGGTGCGCGCGATACAACTTCAACGCCGCGGCCGCCGTCTCCGCCGAGATCAGCGGATCAATGACCACGATCCCCTTCTCGCCCTCGACGACCGTCATGTTCGACAGATCGAGCCCCCGCACCTGATAAACCCGGTCCGTGACCCGGTAAAGCCCCTGCCTGGCCACCAACTTGCTCTGCCGCCAAAGGCTTTCGTGCACGGAGTCCGGGGCGGCCCCCTGCAGGAACCCGTACGCGTCCGCGTCGTACACCACCTGCCCCTTGGCGTTCTTCACCACCCCCGGCGCCAACGCCGCCACGAACCCCCGGTCCGCATCGGCGAAGTCTTCCTCCCCCTCCCCACCGGCCGCCGAAGCGACCTCAGGACTGAGGGCGACGGCCGCCGCGGCGGCCCCTGCTGCTGCGGCCACGAAGCCGCGACGACTGAGCGGAGTCATGCGCCCGAAGATCGCAGCGGGGTTTCTTCCTGGTCAACGCCCGTGCATGGATTTGGGGCGAGTCCCAACGGGGGTGGGGGAGGACGGTGACGTGTCCTATTGCGGGCTTCAGTACTTCGGGCCTACGTGGGTGTCCATGAGGGTGACGGATGCTTTGCGGGCGATGGACACGTTGAAGGGATCGCTGCCTCGGGCGAGCGTGGTCCACTCGACGCCGACCTTGTCGAGAGTGTCAGTGAACAGCTTCCGGATGTCGTCGGACTTGTTGGTGAAGAAGTACCGGGGGTACTCGTAGCGCTTGGGTACGCCGCCGACGAGCCGGGTCGTCCAATTGGTGATCCGGCAGCCGTCGGAGTGGATGAGCCCGCGGATGAATGCCCACGGATGGGCGTCCACGATCTCCTGTTGCCACGGTTCGAGGGCGATGGTGCGCTCGTGCTTCTTGCCGGGGCCGTGCTGGGGGAACATGCACCACAGGTGGTTGGAGTAGACCTTGACGTTGCTGCACCCTGTCCTGCGGACGCGACAGACGGAATTGTCGGGGAACACGGCGCGCATGGCCTGTTCGCAGAGGTCCATGAGGCCTGTCCAGGACTCAGTACAAGTGATCATGAGACTGGGGACTCGGTGGCCCGAGTACTGGATGATGTGCCCGTCTCCCAGGTAGAGCCCCAGGAGGTAGGAGTACGCTCCCGCGTCCAGCTCGCGGTCGTCGCACCGCGGACACTTCGGATCGGGCCTGCCTGGACAATCTCCGCGTTTGGCCCGGTCGATGTGGCGCCAGTACCCGATCGTGCCGAGCGGGACATTCAGGTGGCGGGCGACATCAGCGTTCTTGGCGCCGCCGCGTAGCAGGGTGAGTGCCTTCTGTCGCACCTCTGTGCCGTGGAAGTTCATGCGACCACTCTGTGCAACTGATCGTGGCGCCGCGTAGCAAAAAGCGGATATTCACGAGAACGTGAACATCCGCTTCTTCCTAGGTGCCGGGTGCGGGATTCGAACCCGCAAGCCCTCTCAGGCAGAGGTGTTTGAGACCTCCGTGTATACCGTTCCACCAACCCGGCCAGGCACCCCGGAAGCATACCGGGTCACCGCACAGCGTCGCAGCTAGGTACCCTGACGAAGCAGTGCACCTGCCACGAACGAGGAGCCCCCGTGACCACCCCCGAGTCGCCCGAGCCCGCTGACGTGTCCGACGAGCAGTCGCACGTCCCGCCGCTGACGACCCGCGTCGTCATCGCCGAGGACGAGGCCCTCATCCGGCTCGACCTCAAAGAGATGCTCGAGGAAGAGGGCTACACCGTCGTGGGTGAGGCCGGTGACGGCGAGGCGGCGATCGAGCTCGCCCGCGAGCACAAGCCGGACCTCGTCATCCTCGACGTGAAGATGCCCGTCCTGGACGGCATCTCCGCGGCGGAGAAGATCGCCGGGGAGTCCATCGCCCCGGTGCTCATGCTCACCGCCTTCTCGCAGCGCGACCTCGTCGAGCGCGCCCGCGACGCCGGCGCGATGGCGTATCTCGTGAAGCCGTTCAGCAAGAGCGACGTGGTGCCCGCCATCGAGATGGCGGTGTCCCGCTTCACGGAGCTGAAGGCTCTGGAGCAGGAGGTCGCGGACCTCACGCAGCGCCTGGAGACCCGCAAGCTGGTCGACCGCGCGAAGTCGATTCTCCAGACGGAGTACGGCCTGTCGGAGCCCGCCGCGTTCCGCTGGATCCAGAAGACGTCGATGGACCGCCGCCTGTCGATGCAGCAGGTCGCGGAGGCGGTAATCGAGGACGCAGAGGAAAAGAAAGCAGCCAAGGGCTGAGCCTGCTGGCCCCTGGGCCTTGAGCAGCGAAGAGGGCGGTAACCCCGGTTTCGGGGTTACCGCCCTCTTCGCTGTTTCCTTCGGCTGCCGGTTGGTGGGGGCTGGGCGCGCAGTTCCCCGCGCCCCTGACGGGGCCCACCCCCTTACGGATCAGTCCTCGCCTAGGTACGCCTTGCGTACCGACTCGTCGTGCAGCAGATCCTGCCCGGTCCCGGACAGCACGATGTTGCCGACCTCCATCACATGCCCGTGATCCGCGAGGGACAGCGCGGCCTGGGCGTTCTGTTCGACGAGCAGGATGGTGGTGCCCTGGGCCTTGAGTTCGGTGATGGTCTGCATGATCTTCTGCATCATGATCGGTGAGAGGCCCATGGAGGGTTCGTCGAGCATGAGGAGCTTGGGCCGGGACATGAGGGCGCGGCCCATGGCGAGCATTTGCTGTTCGCCGCCGGAGAGGGTGCCGGCGGCTTGTTTGCGGCGTTCGCCGAGGATGGGGAAGAGCTCGTAGGCGCGTTGGATGTCTTTGTCGATGGCTGCTCTGTCGTCGCGGAGGTAGGCGCCGAGCTGGAGGTTCTCGGTGATGGTGAGGCGGGGGAAGATGTGCCGGCCTTCGGGGGAGTGGGCGAGTCCGAGGGCGACGATCTTGTGGGCGGGGACGCCGTTGAGGGGCTGCCCGTCGAACATGATCTTTCCGGTGAGGGGTTTGAGGAGTCCGGAGAGGGTGCGCAGGGTGGTGGTCTTGCCGGCGCCGTTGGTGCCGATGAGGGTGACGACCTGGCCTGCTTCGACGCTGAAGGAGATGCCTTTGACGGCTTCGATCTTGCCGTAGGCGACCCGGAGGTCTTCGACCTCGAGCAGTGTGGTCACGGGGTCTTTCCTTCCGCCGGGGTGTCCGCTGAGGCTTCCGCTGCCTCGACCTCGGCGACTTCGGCTGCGCCGGGTGCGCCTTCGAAGGGGGTGCCGAGGTAGGCGGCGATGACGCGTTCGTCGGCCTGGACGATCGCGGAGGTGCCTTCGACGAGTTTTTCGCCCTGGACGAGGACGGCGACGCGGTCGCAGAGGTTGAAGATGAACCGCATGTCGTGCTCGATGACGAGGACGGCGATGCCTTGGTCGCGGATGGCGAAGACGAGTTCTTCGGCGGCGCGCGTCTCCTGCGGGTTCATGCCTGCGGTGGGTTCGTCGAGGAGCAACAGGCCAGGCTCACTTGCGAGCGCGCGGGCTATTTCCAGCTTGCGTTGTTCGCCGTAGGGGAGGTTGCGGGAGAGGTGGTCGGCCTTGTGGGCGAGGCCGATGAATTCCAACAGCTCCATGGCCCGCGCATGAGAAGCGGCCTCAGCCTTCTTGAATCCCGGGCCGCGCAGCAGTGCCGACCAGAGGCCTTCTTTGGTCCTGGTGTGGCGTCCGACGAGGACGTTTTCTAGGACGGTCATGTTGGCGAAGAGCCGGATGTTCTGGAAGGTGCGGGCGATGCCGGCGTCGGTGACGAGGTGGGGTTTGGAGGGCAGGACGGTGCCCTTGTAGGAGACCTTGCCTTCGGTGGGGACGTACAGGCCGGTGAGGCAGTTGAAGAAGGTGGTCTTGCCGGCGCCGTTGGGTCCGATGAGGCCGACGATTTCGCCGGTGTTGACGGCGAGGTCGACGGAGCGTACGGCGGTGAGGCCGCCGAAGCGCATGGTGACGCCGCTGGCTTCGAGGACGGTGGTCGTGGTGGTTGTGGTGGTCATGGTGGTCACGCCCCCGCCTTGCTTGCGCCGACGGTTCCTTCGGGGAGTTTCTGCTGGTCGGGTACGTCGAGTTGGTCGGTCTCGTGGTATTCGAGCTGCGCGCGCTTGTTGGCGACGAGGCCTTCGGGCCTGAAGCGCATGAGCAGGATGAGGGCGAGGCCGAAGAGCAGCAGCTGGTAGTCCTCGAGGAACTGGAGCTTGGCGGGGATGAGGTAGAGCAGTGCCGCGCCGATGAGGGGGCCGCTGATGGTGCCCATGCCGCCGAGGATGACGGCGGCGAGCAGGAAGGCGGAGTTGGGGGGCACGGTGTTGGCGAAGAGGTACTGCTCGGGGGTGATGCTGTAGGAGACGTGGGCCTGCACGGTGCCGGCGAAGCCGGCGAGGGTGGCGCCGAGGGCGAAGGCGATGAGTTTGACGCGGAAGCCGTTGATGCCCATGGCGGTGGCGGCGGTTTCGTCTTCGCGGATGGCGACCCAGGCGCGGCCGATGCGGGATTCGCCGGAGCGGCGGAAGACGAGGACGACGACGGCGGTGAAGAGGAGCATCAGCAGGTAGTAGTTGGCGGGCCTGCTGAGGGTGAAGCCGAGGACGTCGTGTTCGATGCCGAGGTTCCAGCCGAGGATTTCGAGGTCGGGGATGTTGGGGATGCCCTGGGCGCCGTTGGTGAGGTCGGGTCCGGCGCTGCCGTTGAGGTTGTTCATGGTGATGCGGAAGATCTCGCCGAAGCCGAGGGTGACGATGGCGAGGTAGTCGCCGCGCAGTCGCAGGGTGGGGGCGCCGATGATGACGCCGAAGATGAGGGAGGCGGCGGCGCCGGTGAGGACGGCGGCCCAGAAGGGGAAGTGGACGTCGAAGGTGGATGCGGGCGATCCGGAGACGAGGGCGGCGGTGTAGGCGCCGACGCCGAGGAAGGCGACGTATCCGAGGTCGAGGAGTCCGGCGAGGCCGACGACGACGTTCAGGCCGAGGGCGACGGTGGCGAAGATGAGGATGTTGACGCCGATGAGGGCGTAGCTGGCATCGGTCTGGGTGAAGGGGAAGAGGGCCGCGGCGACGATGGCGGCGGTGAAGGTGACGTTGCGGTGTTTGGCGGTGAGGGTGTTGAGGCGGGGGATGAGTCCGGCTCGGTTGAGTGCGGTGGCGCCGAAGATGGTGGTGAGGAGGAAGCCGATGAAGAGTTCGGAGTAGGCCTCGATGCCGTAGGCGAGGACGTAGAGGCCGATGCCGAACGAGGCGGCGATGATGAGGATTTCGACCCAGTCGGGCAGTTCTTTGGCGCGCGGGGGTGCGGGTGCCTTGAGGCTGGCGCGCAGTCGCTGCCAGGGGCTGGCGTGGGGTTCGTCGGCGGGCAGGTCGGAGGGGAGTCCGAGGGCGCCGATGGTGGCGACGAGGGCGCCGATGCCGGAGATCCAGGCGCCGGGTTCGAGGTTGACGATGCCGCCGAGGTGTTCGGCGATGGCGCCCATGGTGTAGCCGGTGGAGCCGAGGACGCCGAGGCTGAGCAGGATGACGGGGCTGTTGGTGCCGCCGGGGATGAGCCAGCCGAGGCCGCGGACGCCGTGTCCGGCGAGGGCGAACAGCAGGGTGAGGGCGGCGCCGACGAGGGTGATGACCTGGAGGCCGCCGGGGTAGCCGGTGACGGTGAGGTCGCCGGGGAATTCGGTGGTCCAGGTCCAGGCGAGGAAGGTGCCGATGAGGGCCGCGGCGGAGCCGGCGAGGACGGCGATGCGGGCGGCGGCCGGCGGGAGGGGGAGGGTGGAGGTGGGAACGGCGGCGGGGGTCTTGGCTGTGTCGCCGGTGTTCCCTGCGCTTCCCGGGTTCCCCGAGTTCTTGGTGGTGTTGGTTGTCATGGGTATCACGCCCGATCCGCGACGCGTTCGCCGAGTAGGCCTTGAGGCCTCAGGAGCAGGACGAGGATGAGGAGGGCGAAGGCCCACACGTCCTTCCAGGCGCCGCCGCCGAACTGTTCCATGCCGGGTACGTCGGCCATGTAGCCGGTGGCGAGGGCTTCGGCGACGCCGAGGACGATGCCGCCGAGCATGGCGCCGTAGATGTTGCCGATGCCGCCGAGTACGGCGGCGGTGAAGGCCTTGAGGCCCATGATGAAGCCCATTTTGAAGCCGACTTGGCCGTTGTGGAGGCCGTATCCGACGGCTGCGACGGCGGCGAACGCGGCGCCGATGGCGAAGGCCATGACGATGATGCGGTCGGTGTTGATGCCCATGAGCTTGGCGGTGTCGGGGTCTTGGGCGGTGGCCTGCATGCCGCGGCCGGTGCGGGTTTTGTTGACGTAGTAGGCGAGGGCGAGCATGCAGAGGGGGGCGGCGATGATGAGGAAGAAGTCGCCGCGTTGGACGTCGGCGCCGAAGACGTGCACGGGTTCGCCGCTGAACTGCGGGAAGGTGCGGTCCTTCTTGGCTTCGGGGTACCACTTCCAGACGGCCTGCTGGAGCAGGATGGACAGGCCGATGGCGGTGATGAGGGGGGCGAGTCGTGGTGCGCCGCGCAGGGGGCGGTAGGCGAAGCGTTCGGCGGCGGTGCCGACGGCGACGGAGCATATGACGCCGCCGATGATCATGAGCGGGATCGCGGCGAGCAGGGAGAATCCGTCTGGGAGCCACAGGGAGACGGTGAGGGCGCCGAAGCCCCCGATCATGAAGATCTCGCCGTGGGCGAAGTTGATGAGCTGGACGATTCCGTAGACCATCGTGTAGCCGATCGCGATGAGACCGTACATCGCGCCGAGGATGAGTCCATTGGCCAGCTGTTGCGGCAGTTCGTTCACCGCAGGGCCTCCGTTGGTTCGGATATGGCACCGCGCGGGAGCGCTGGTGGCGCTTCCCGCGCGGTCTTGGAGTCAATGGCTGTGCGTGGGGTTTCAGCGCGGCTTGTAGGCCTCGCTGAACTTGGATTCCCACTTGTTGTTCTTGATCTCGTACGCGGTCATCATCGTGTTCGTGGTGTCGCCGAACTCGTCGAAGGAGACGCTGCCGGTGACGCCGTCGAACTTGACCTTGCTCATGCTGGCGAGGACCTTCTCGCGGGCGTCGGAGGGGAGCTTTCCGTCGTTTTCGGCGACGGCGAGCTTGACGGCCTCGATGATGGCCCAGGTGGCGTCGTAGGTGCCGCCGCCGTAGGTCTCCATGTTTTCTTTGTAGTTCTTGTTGTATTCCGCGATGAACTTCTTCGCGGAGGGGAGTTCTTCGACGGGGGCGCCGACGGAGGTGCCGAGGTCGCCTTCGGCCTTCTTGTTGAGCTTGGGAAACTCGTCGCTCTTCATGCCGTCGCCGCCCATGAACGGGATATTGGCGCCGGATTCCTTGATCTGCTGGCTGAGCGGAGCCGCGGCGGGATACTCGCCGCCGTAGTAGACGGCTTCGGCGCCCTTGCCCTTGACCTTGGAGGCGACGGACTTGAAGTCGCGGTCCTCGGGGTTGACGTGGTCCTGGCCGACGATCTTGCCGCCGAGGTCGGTGAAGGTGTCCTTGAAGGACGCGGCGAGGCCGGCGCCGTAGGTCTTCTGGTCGTCGATCAGGTAGACCTTCTTGATCTTCGCCTTCTGGAACAGGTACTGGGCGGCGAACTGGCCCTGCACCTGGTCGGTGGTGGCGGTGCGGAAGAAGGTCTTGAACTGGCGCTTCTTGTCGCCCTTCTTCCAGCCGTCGCCCTGGGTCAGTTCGGTGCCGGTGTTGGCGGGCGAGATCTGGGTGAGGTTGGCGTCGTTGAAGGGTTTCTGCATCGACTGCGAGACGCTGGAGTTCAGCGGGCCGATGACACCGATGACGTCGTTGTTGCTGATGAACTTCTGGGCGTTCTGGCCGCCGACGGAGGGCTGGGCCTGGTCGTCGAGGGGCTGGAGCTTGAACTCGACGCCGTCGACCGTGTTCTCCTTGTTGGCCGTCTTGACGGCGAGTTCGGCCGAGTTGCGCATGCCGATGCCGAGCGCGGACAGGTCGCCGGTGAGGGGCGCGTCGAAGCCGATGGTGACGGTGGTCTTGTCCCCGCCGTTGTCGCCGGAGTCCTTGTCCTTGTCGCGCGACCCGCAGGCGGTGAGGGTGAGTGCCCCTGTGGTCAGCACCGTGGTGAGGATGAGCGCGGAACGGTTTCGCACGATGGGTCCTTTCCCTGGCGCGGCGCCTCGGCGGAGGTGCCGTGAAGATCGCCGGGCCGTACTGGTGGTGGTACAGGGCCGTGCAATTCAGTTCGCGCCCGGCGGCGCGGTGACTGGCCGTGACTCTAAGGGGGCATTTGATCCAGGTGGAGTGGTCGGAGCAAGGCTGTGACGCTCTTGTTATGCCGCGGAGTATTCCGCGGCGGAACTCAGGGGGCGGTTGTGGCGGAATGCGTACGCTTCGGCAGATCCCGCCCGCTCCGAAGTGGCAGGACCGTTAAGCAGTTTTACTCATGACAGCGGTGTTCGGGGCGTATGCGGAGCCGCGTAAGCGGAAATGATCTTCCGTGTGTTCCGGATGCTTCCGATGGGTCGCGGGAGGATTGCGCGCGCATTACGCAGCGTTACCGCGGAGAAAAGGAGTCCGGCATTCCGTGGCACTTTTCCGTTTTCGCGAATGTGCGCGGTCAGGAGTGTTATTGCGGAGCACTCCTGTTTTTGCCGTGAAGACCACAGGGCCCCGCACGGGTGCGGGGCCCTGTGGGGGGCTGCGGAGGGGGTACGGCTTGGGCGGCACGCCCTGGATACGGATGGTGACGACTGGTGTTCGTTATCCGGGCATCGCCTTGGGGGGCTTCGGGCGGGAGGGCCGTGCCCCGTAGGGGCGCGGGGAACTGCGCGACCAGCTCCCGCCGGGCCGCAGGTTCATCACCGCGCAGCCGGCAGGGCGCCCAGCGCCGGGCTCAGGCCGCCGAGCCGCCGGTCGGGTCCGTCGTCGCGTCGACCGGCCGCAGCATGCACGTCAGGCGGGCGGTGCACACCCGCTTGTCGTTCTCGTCGCTGATGACGATCTCGTACGTCGCCGTGGACCGCCCCCGGTGCACCGGTGTGGCCACGCCGGTGACCAGACCGGAGCGCACACCGCGGTGGTGCGTGCAGTTCAGGTCGACGCCGACGGCGAGCTTCTCGCTGCCGCCGTGCAGCATCGAGCCGATCGATCCGAGTGTCTCGGCGAGGACCGCGGAGGCGCCGCCGTGCAGCAGGCCGTACGGCTGGGTGTTGCCCTCGACGGGCATGGTGCCGACCACGCGCTCCGCGGAGGCCTCGACGATCTGCACGCCCATGCGGCTGCCGAGGTGGCCGGCGGAGAACAGGGCGGGCAGGTCGACGCCGAGTGCGGCGTACTCGTCGATGACCTCTTGCGGGAACTTGGTCGTGTGCTGCTCACCCATGGGGCCGGGCTCCGTTCGTCGACGACACCTGACAACAACAACGGCGGCGGCCACCGTGGTGGCGCGCCGGTTGCTGAGCGAACGCTCAGTCGGTCGCCGATTGTTCCAGGCGCACGACCACGGACTTGCTGGCGGGGGTGTTGCTCGTGTCGGCCGTGGCGTCCAGGGGCACCAGCACGTTGGTCTCCGGGTAGTACGCCGCCGCGCAGCCCTTCGCCGTCGGGTAGTGCACGACGCGGAAGCCGGGGGCGCGCCGCTCGACGCCGTCCTGCCACTCGCTGACCAGGTCGGTGTACGAGCCGTCGGCGAGGCCGAGTTCGCGGGCGTCGTCGGGGTTGACCAGGACGACGCGGCGGCCGTTCTTGATGCCTCGGTAGCGGTCGTCGAGGCCGTAGATCGTGGTGTTGTACTGGTCGTGGGAGCGCAGGGTCTGGAGCAGCAGCCGGCCCTCGGGGACCGTGGGGTACTCGACGGGCGCGGCCGTGAAGTTGGCCTTGCCGGTGGCTGTGGGGAAGCGGCGCTCGTCGCGTGGGGCGTGCGGCAGCGCGAAGCCGCCGGGCTCGGCCACGCGCGCGTTGAAGTCCTCGAAGCCGGGGATCACGCGCGCGATGCGGTCGCGCACCGCCCCGTAGTCCTTCTCGAACTCCTCCCAGGGCGTGGCCGATTCGGGGCCGAGGACGCGCCGCGCGAGGCGGCACACGATGGCGGGCTCGGACAGCAGGTGCGGGCTCGCGGGGTCGAGGCGGCCGCGCGAGGCGTGCACCATGCCCATGGAGTCCTCGACGGTCACGAACTGCTCGCCACTGCCCTGGAGATCGCGCTCGGTGCGGCCGAGGGTGGGCAGGATGAGGGCGCGCGCTCCGGTGACGGCGTGCGAGCGGTTGAGCTTCGTCGACACGTGCACCGTCAGGCGGGCGCGCCGCATCGCGGCCTCCGTGACCTCGGTGTCGGGCGACGCGGACACGAAGTTGCCGCCCATGGCGAAGAACACCTTCGCCTCCCCGTCGCGCAGCGCCCGGATGGCGCGCACGACGTCCAGGCCGTGGTGGCGCGGCGGCGCGAAGCCGAACTCCTTCTCCAGGGCGTCCAGGAACGCGGGTGCGGGACGCTCGAAGATGCCCATGGTGCGGTCGCCCTGCACGTTCGAGTGCCCGCGCACCGGGCAGACGCCTGCGCCGGGGCGGCCGATGTTGCCGCGAAGCAGCAGGAAGTTGACGACCTCGCGGATCGTGGGCACCGCGTGCTTGTGCTGGGTCAGGCCCATCGCCCAGCACACGACCGTGCGCTTGGAGGCGAGCACCATGCGCAGGGCTTCCTCGATGCGGGCGCGGTCCAGGCCGGTCGCCGTGAGCGTCTCGTCCCAGTCGGCGGCGCGGGCGGCGGCGACGAACTCCTCGTACCCATGGGTGTGTTCACGTACGAAAGCCTCGTCGATCGCGCCCTCTGTCTCCAGGATGAGTTTGTTGAGGAGGCGGAAGAGGGCCTGGTCGCCGCCGAGGCGGATCTGCAGGAACAGGTCGGTGAGGGCGGTGCCCTTGAGCATGCCCTGTGGGGTCTGCGGGTTCTTGAAGCGCTCCAGGCCGGCCTCGGGCAGCGGATTCACCGTGATGATCTTCGCGCCGTTGTTCTTCGCCTTCTCCAGGGCGGAGAGCATGCGCGGGTGGTTCGTGCCCGGGTTCTGCCCGGCGACGATGATCAGGTCCGCCTTGTAGAGGTCTTCGAGGAGGACGCTGCCCTTGCCGACGCCGAGGGTCTCGGTGAGGGCCGATCCTGACGACTCGTGGCACATGTTCGAGCAGTCGGGCAGATTGTTCGTGCCGAGCTCGCGCGCGAACAGCTGGTACAGGAACGCCGCTTCGTTGCTGGTGCGGCCCGACGTGTAGAAGAGGGCCTCGTCGGGGGAGCCGAGGGCGGCCAGTTCCTCGCCGACGATGTCGAAGGCCCGCTCCCACGGCACCGCCTCGTAGCGGTCGGAGCCCTCCGCCAGATACATGGGGTGGGTGAGGCGGCCCTGCTGGCCCAGCCAGTACCCGCTGCGGGTGGCGAGGTCCGAGACCGGGTGCGCGGCGAAGAAGTCCGGCGTGACGCGGCGCAGCGTGGCCTCCTCCGCGACGGCCTTCGCGCCGTTCTCGCAGAATTCCGCCTTGTGCCGGTGCTCCGGCTCGGGCCAGGCACAGCCGGGGCAGTCGAAGCCGTCCTTCTGATTGACGCGCAGCAGCGTCAGCGCCGTGCGCCGCACGCCCATCTGCCGCTGGGCGACGCGCAGGGTGTGGCCGATGGCGGGCAGGCCGGCCGCGGCGTGCGGGGCGTCCGTGACCTGCGGCGCGTCCTGGACCGGATCACCCTTGGGCGGCTTGCTTGCCATGGCCTGCTCCTCTTCGAGCGCATACGTGACGTACGTCTCCGATCCTCCCACGCACGACTGACACGAGGGCTGCGGGGCCGCGGCGGAGCTGAGTGTCAGTGGGGCGTGGCAGGATCGGGGGCGTGGCAGAAACAGCATCGAAGAAGAAGTCCGCGCCCGCCGCGAGCACCGCGAAGAAGGCGGCGCCCGCCGGAGCAGGCGAGCGTCCGCGCCTGCTCCTGATGGACGGGCACTCCCTGGCGTACCGGGCGTTCTTCGCGCTGCCCGCGGAGAATTTCACGACGGCGACGGGCCAGCCGACGAACGCGATCTACGGCTTCGCGTCGATGCTGGCGAACACGCTGCGCGACGAGGCGCCCACGCACTTCGCGGTGGCGTTCGACGTGTCGCGCAAGACCTGGCGCTCCGAGGAGTTCACCGAGTACAAGGCGAACCGCTCCAAGACCCCCGACGAGTTCAAGGGCCAGGTCGAGCTGATCGGCGAGCTGCTCGACGCGATGAACGCGGTGCGCTTCGCGGTCGACGGCTTCGAGGCGGACGACGTCATCGCCACGCTGGCCACGCAGGCCGAGGCGGCCGGCTTCGAGGTCCTGATCGTCACCGGCGACCGTGACTCCTTCCAGTTGATCAGCGACCACGTGACGGTGCTGTATCCGACGAAGGGCGTCTCGGAGCTGACGCGCTTCACCCCGGAGAAGGTCGAGGAGAAGTACGGCCTCACCCCCAGCCAGTATCCGGACTTCGCGGCGCTGCGCGGCGACCCGTCGGACAACCTCCCGGGCATCCCCGGTGTCGGCGAGAAGACGGCCGCGAAGTGGATCAACCAGTTCGGTTCGTTCGCGGAGCTGGTGGAGCGCGCCGACGAGGTCAAGGGCAAGGCCGGGCAGAATTTCCGCGACCACCTGGAGGCGGTGAAGCTGAACCGCCGTCTCACGGAGATGGTGCGTGACGTGGAGCTGCCGAAGACGGTCGAGGACCTGGCGCGCGCGGCGTACGACCGCAAGGGCGTCGCGATGGTCCTGGACACCCTGGAGATCCGCAACCCCTCGCTGCGGGAGCGGCTGCTCGCCGTGGACCCGGGCGCCGAGGAGGCCGAGGAGACCCCGGCCGCCGAGGGCATCGACCTGGACGGCGCGGTGCTCGGCTCCGGCGAGCTCGCGCCCTGGCTCGCCGAGCACGGCAAGGCGGTGCTCGGCCTGGCCACGGTCGCCACCTGGCAGCTCGGCACCGGCTCGGTCACCGAGGTCGCGCTCGCCGCGGCCGGGGGAGCCGCCGCCTGGTTCGACCCGGCGCAGCTCGACGAGGCCGACGAGAACGCGTTCGCGGCCTGGCTCGCCGACCCGAAGAAGCCCAAGGTGCTGAACAACGCCAAGGGCGCCATGCGGGTCTTCGCCGAGCACGGCTGGAGCGTCGACGGCATCACCATGGACACCGCCCTCGCGGCGTATCTGGTCAAGCCCGGCCGCCGCTCCTTCGACCTGGACGCGCTGTCCCTGGAGTATCTGGGCCGTGAGCTGGTGCCCGCAGGGGCGGCCGACGGCCAGCTCGCGTTCGGCACCGAGGACGAGGAGGGCGCCGAGGCCGACGCGCTGATGGTGCAGGCCCGCACCATCCTCGACCTGGGCACGGCCTTCGGTGAGCGCCTGAAGGAGGTGAACGCCGCCGACCTCCTGAAGGACATCGAGCTGCCCACGTCCACCCTCCTGGCCCGCCTGGAGCGGTACGGCATCGCGGCGGACCGCGCCCATCTGGAGTCCATGGAGCAGCAGTTCGCGGGCGCCGTGCAGCAGGCGGTGAAGGAGGCGCACGCGGCCGCGGGCCACGAGTTCAACCTCGGCTCGCCCAAGCAGCTCCAGGAAGTCCTCTTCGGCGAGCTGGGCCTGCCCAAGACGAAGAAGACCAAGACGGGGTACACCACGGACGCCGACGCGCTCGCCTGGCTCGCCGCCCAGACGGACAACGAACTGCCCGTGATCATGCTGCGCCACCGCGAGCAGGCCAAGCTGCGCGTCACCGTCGAGGGCCTGGTCAAGTCGATCGCCGCGGACGGCCGCATCCACACGACGTACAACCAGACGGTGGCCGCCACCGGCCGCCTGTCGTCGACGGACCCGAACCTGCAGAACATCCCGGTGCGCACCGACGAGGGCCGCGCCATCCGCCGCGGCTTCGTCGTCGGCGAGGGCTTCGAGTCCCTGATGACGGCCGACTACAGCCAGATCGAACTGCGCGTCATGGCCCACCTGTCGGAGGACGAGGGCCTCATCGAGGCGTTCGCCTCCGGCGAGGACCTGCACACCACCGTCGCCTCCCAGGTGTTCGGCGTGGAGCGCTCCGGTGTGGACGCGGAGATGCGCCGCAAGATCAAGGCCATGTCGTACGGCCTTGCGTACGGCCTGTCGGCCTTCGGCCTCTCCCAGCAGCTCGGCATCGAGGCGGCGGAGGCGCGCGCCCTGATGGACACGTACTTCGAGCGCTTCGGCGGCGTACGCGACTATCTGCGCCGCGTCGTCGACGACGCCCGCGCGACGGGGTACACGGAGACGATGCTCGGCCGTCGCCGCTATCTGCCCGACCTCAACAGCGACAACCGGCAGCGACGCGAGATGGCCGAGCGGATGGCGCTGAACGCGCCGATCCAGGGCACGGCCGCGGACATCGTCAAGATCGCCATGCTGAACGTGCACCGGGCGCTGACGCAGGCGAAGCTCACGTCGCGGATGCTGCTGCAGGTCCACGACGAAATCGTCCTGGAGATCGCCCCCGGCGAGCGTGCGGCGGTGGAGGAGCTGGTCCGCCGGGAGATGGCGGGAGCGGTTTCGCTTCGAGCGCCGTTGGATGTCTCGGTGGGCGTCGGCCCCGACTGGGAATCGGCGGCCCACTAGCCTCCGGCCGGGGGTTTGTTCGGGGTGCCCCGGGGCTGCTGGCGCGACGAAGACCGCTGCGGTACGAAGCGCCCTGAAGGGGCGCGGGGAACTGCGCGACCAGCCCCCACCGGCCCGCAGGAAAAGCACCGCACATCCAGCGAAGCGCTTGGTGCGGCCTGGACAAGCCTTCGGTGAACGAGAAGGATCCGGGGCGGAACAACCGGGAACCGGGACAGGTCTGTGACGCGCCAACCCGGGAAAATCGGTCACGAACAGGTGTCTGGGCTCCGGAAGTTGTCGTAGTGTCGCCTGAGTCGTCCCCAAAGGGCGCGCGGGCGCGCAGCGCAGGGACGGCACGGCAGGGGTCGTCAAGGGGAGGGATACACGGACATGGCGGCGGTATTCGGCAAGCGGATGCGCAGGACCGCGGTGACCACCGCGGTCGCCGCCGCGGCGGTGGCGGCGCTGGCCGCCTCCCAGGCCCCCGGCGTGACGACCGACCAGGCACGCGACGACCGGTCGGGCGCCACCGGCTCCTCGCCCTCGCCGGACGGCGGCGACTCCGCCACCGGCAACTCGCCGTACTACACGGACCTCCCGCCCCTGGAGAGCCCCGTCCCGCCGAGCGCCAAGCCCGGCGGTGGCGGCGGCGTGGGCACCGGCGACCCCGAAGCGGGCCTGCCCGCCACGGTCCTGGACGCGTACAAGAAGGCCGAAGCGGCCGTGCGCACGTCCCGGCCCGGCTGCAACCTGCCCTGGGAACTGCTCGCCGCCATCGGCAAGGTCGAGTCGGGCCAGGCCCGCGGCGGCCGCGTCGACGCCGACGGCACGACGCTCACGCCGATCCTCGGCCCGGTCCTCGACGGCAACGGCTTCGCGAAGATCACCGACACCGACGGCGGCTCCTTCGACGGCGACACCACGCACGACCGCGCCGTCGGCCCCATGCAGTTCATCCCCTCCACCTGGGCGAACTGGCAGCAGGACGGCAACGCCGACGGCAAGAAGGACCCGAACAACATCTACGACGCCGCGCTCGGCGCCGCCCACTACCTGTGCGCGAACGACCGCGACCTCGACGTCGAGGACGACCTGCACGCCGCGATCCTCAGCTACAACCGCTCGACGGAGTACCTGAACACGGTCCTGTCGTGGCTGGAGTACTACCGCAAGGGCACCCACGAGATCCCCGACGGCACCGGCGCGCTCCCGGGCGACCGCAGCGACGAGCGGACCCCGCGGCGGCCCGGCCCGTCCACGCCGCCCTCGTCCACCCCGCCGTCCACCACGCCGCCGAAGGAGCTGCCCAAGCCGCAGCCGCCGAGCAAGCTGCCGCCGAAGGAAGGGCACAGGCCGGGCGAGGAAGGCAACGGCTCCGAGAAGCCCGAGCCGCCCGGGCCCCAAGAGCCCAAGGATCAGGTCGCCCGGTTGGAGAACGCGGGCCCGGACGAGGTCACCGCGACCGCGGGCGACGCCTTCGACGAGCGGGTCGCCGTGCGCGCCGAGAGCCGCTCGGGCAAGGGCGTGGCCAAGGTCAAGGTCCGGTTCACGATCAGCGGTGACACGGACACGCGCTTCAAGAGCGGCGCCCGCAGCGTCACCCTCACGACGAGCGGCTCGGGTGCGGTCACGTCGCCCGAGCTGCGAGCGGGCGAGCAGACCGGCGCGTTCACCGTGCGCGCCCTGGTCGTGGGCCGCTCCCTCGATCGCGTCGAGGTTCCCGGGACGGTCACCGGACGCAAGGCCGACGCGCTCGCCCGCATCGGCGACGAGCCGCTGACCTGCGAGCCGGGCAAGGCCTTCGCCGACCGGCTGACGGTCAAGGCGACGTACGAGGGCGAGAGCGTCGCCGGCGTCGCCGCCACCGCCACGATGATCAAGTCGGCGGCCAACCCGGCCCCGAACGACAAGGGCCCCTACTTCAAGGACGCGGACGGCAAGCCGGTCCGCACCCTCAAGGGCCTCAAGACGGACGCCAACGGCAAGCTGCTGCTGCCGAAGATGTACGCCGACGACGCGGCCGGCACGTATCTGCTGCGCGTCGTCACCAACGGCGGCGCCACGCTCACCGTCAAGCTGGAGGTGAAGGCGCCCACCGGCACACCGAGCGGCACACCCAGCGGTACGCCGAGCACCACGCCCAGCGGCACCCCGAGCGGTACGCCCAGCACGACGCCCACCAGCTGACCGGCCCACCGGCCGCTCGTACGAGGACCGCCCCGCGCCACCCACGGCAGGGGGCGGTCCTCATGTGTCGTCAGTCGTCGTACGCCGTCATACGCCGTCATACGCCCCGGTGCGTGTGCGACGTGTTCTCATCTCGCCCCGGCGTTGCTACGGTGCCCCCGCCCTGACGAACAGTCAGTTCCTGGCTTCCGGCCGCCTCGGGAGGCCCGTATGCGTGCCCTCATCGCCGCCGCGACCGGCCTCGCCGTCGCGCTCGCCCTCGTACTGACCATCACGGCGATCGGCGCCCCGCCCGGCGAGACCTCGCCCAAGCCCCTGCTCACCACCGTCCCCAAGCACCCGTAGGGAGGGCCGAGATGCGCCGCAAGGCCAGCCTGGTCCTGCTCGCCTTCGCCGTGTTCTGCGCGGCCATGTCCCCGCTGCTGCGCTGGTACGCCTTCCCGCGCCTGGTCAAGATCCCGCCCAGCCAGTACCAGACGATGGTCCTGGAGGCGAAGCCCGCGACGCTCATCGACTACGGCACGATGAAGGCCAAGAAGGTCCCGAAGGTCACCATCGTGCAGACCCTCAAGGGCAACGTGGAGGAGTCCGAGAAGATCGAGAAGAGCGCCGACCGGGACGTCGTCGTCTGGGACACCCTCTCCTACGTACAGGGCCCCGACGGCAAGATGGTCTCCAAGATCCCCGAGCGCTACATCTTCGACGCCCACAGCCAGGAACCCGTCCACGCGAGCGGCGAGATGGTCGACGGCGACCCCGTCAAGCGCGCGGGCATCGAGTTCAAGTGGCCCTTCCTGACCGAGAAGCGGGACTACGAGTACTTCGACGCGCAGGCCCGCGTCACCAAGCCCATCCACTACAAGGGCACCCAGAAGTTCCGCGGCGTCGAGGTCTACTACTTCGAGCAGACCATCCCCTGGACCAAGGTCCCCATGCCCAAGACGCTGCCGGTCAAGGGCATCACTCCGGAGTCCATCTCCAAGACCGGTACGACACGCTGGTACAGCACGGTCCGCAAGTTCTGGATCGAACCGACGACCGGGGCGCCGGTGTACGGCGAGGAGATCCACAGGGAGGAGCTGCGCGGCGGCACGCTGCTCGGGGACCGCGACAAGGTCACGGCGTTCTCCGGGCACGTGAAGATGCGCGAGGACTACATCAAGGACACCGTCGACCTGGTCAAGTCCCAGCGTGTCCTGGTCCTCCTGCTCACCTCGTACCTCCCGTGGGGCCTCCTGATCCTCGGCACGCTCCTGCTCGCGCTCTCCCTCTGGCTGGAGGCGCGCAGCCGGGGGCCGGGCGATCCGGCTCCCGCTGCGGAGAACGACCCGGAACCCGAGCCGGTCAAGGCCTAGCGCCCCGTTGGGCCTGCCGGGCCTTCGTGTACCGGGTCGGCGCGGCCGTCGCGGGGTCCTCCGGCCAGGGGTGCTTCGGGTAGCGGCCGCGCAGTTCGGCGCGCACCGAGCGGTAGCCGTCACGCCAGAAGGAGGCGAGGTCGGCGGTGACGGCCGCGGGGCGTCCCGCGGGGGACAGCAGATGCACCAGCAGGGGTACGCCCGCGACGCGCGGGGTGTCGTGGAGCCCGAACATTTCCTGCAACTTCACGGCGAGTACGGGCTGTTCGGGGTCCGTGTAGTCGACGCGGATCCGGGACCCGCTCGGCACCTCCACGCGCTCCGGCGCCAGCGCGTCGAGGCGGGCCGCCTCGCCGGTGGCCCAGGGCAGCAGCCGCGTGAGCGCCTGCCCGGCGTCGATACGGCCCAGGTCGGCGCGGCGGCGGGCGCGGCCGAGCTCGGGTTCGAGCCAGGCGTCGGCCCGCCCGAGCAGCGCTTCGTCGGACACGTCGGGCCAGGGCTCGCCCAGGTGCCGCCGCAGGAACCGGAGCCGGTCGCGCAGGGTGGCGGCGTCCCGGTCCCACCGCAGCAGCCCGAGCCCGTCGCGCCGCAGCCCTTCCAGCAGTCCTTCTTGTACGAGACGGGGGTCCGGGTCGCGCAGCGGCCGCACCGCCAGCTCCACTGCGCCGAGCCGCTCCACGTGCCGGGCGAGCAGGTCGCCGTCGGCCCAGGCGACCTCGTCCCGCTCGGCGCGCAGCGACGCGGCGGCCGCGCGGGCGACGTCCTCGTCGACGGCGGCCCCGAGCCGCACCCGCGCGTGCCCCGCCCCCGCGGCCCGGTCGGCCACCGCCACCGCGACCCACGGCGCCCCCGCGAGCCCGGACCCCCTCCCCACCTCGGCCCGCGTCCCCCCGACCATCAGATACGTCCCGTCCCCCTGCCGCCGAGCCACCCGCTCGGGAAACGCCAGCGCGGCAACGAGCCCGACGACGAGATCGTCGCGCGAACCGGGGCCGTGGACCAAGGCCCCGGGGGCAGGGCCGACGGCAGGCACACGGCCCTCGGGAGCATCGGCGTGCTCCGCCCCCGGTTCCGGGGCCTGGCCGCGCACGGCACCGCCACCGTCCCGCGCGCGGCCGTCCCCTGTCCCGGCCCCGGTGCCACCGCCCTCAGGAGCGTCGGCGCCCGGTGCCGCTAGTTCCGGGCGCCGGGCCCGCACGGTGCCATCCCCGCCCCGGTCCCCGGCGTCACCGCCCTGCGGAGCGTCGGCGCCCGGTGCCGCTAGTTCCGGGCGCCGGGCCCGCACGGTGCCGTCCCCGCCCCGGTCCCCGGCGTCACCGCCCTGGGGAGCGTCGGCGCCCGGTGCCGCTAGTTCCGGGCGCCGGGCCCGCACGGTGCCGTCCCCGCCCCGGTCCCCGGCGTCACCGCCCTGGGGAGCGTCGGCGCTCGGTGCCCCCGGTTCCGAGTCACGGGCGGGTGGGTGGGAAATGTCCCGCGCCGAAGGCGCGGGCGCCGACGCGGTGGCCACGGCCCACGTGGCAGCGGCCGAGGGCGCGGCATGGGCGGCCGACGTGTGGCTGGCCGAGGGCGCGGCCCCCGCGGCCGACGTGGCGCCGGTCGAGAGCGTGGCCCCCGCTGCCGGGGTGAGGCGGCCCACCTCGCTCCGCCAGCGCGCAGCGTACGCGTCGCTGCCCCGCCGGGCGGCCCGCAAGGCCGACGCGAGGTCGTCCCCGTACTCACGGGGAGGCTCTTCGCTCAGCAGGGCGACGGCCTCCGCGGCCCGCCGCGGCCCGACCCGCGGCGCCGCGTCCAGGAGCGCGCGGGCGAGCCGCGGATGCACCCCGGCCCGGGACAGCCGAACCCCGCGCTCCGTGACCCGCCCCGTCGCCCCGTCCACCGCGCCGATCGCCGTCAGCACGTCCCGCGCGGCGGCCATCGCCCCGGCGGGCGGCGCGTCGAGCAGCGCGAGCCCGCGCGCCCCCGGATCCCCCCAGCACGCCGCCTGCAGCGCGAACGCCGTCAGGTCGGCCACCTTGATCTCGGGGGAGGGGAAGCGCGGCAGCCGCCCGTCCTCCGCCTCGGCCCAGCACCGGTACACCGCCCCCGGCGCCTCCCGCCCGGCCCGCCCCGCCCGCTGCCGCCCCGCCGCCTGCGAGGCCCGCACCGTGGTGAGGGAACTCAGCCCGCGCGCATGATCGACCCGCGGCTCCCGCGCAAGCCCGGAGTCCACCACGACCCGCACCCCCGGCACCGTCAGGGACGACTCGGCCACCGCCGTCGCGAGCACGACCCGGCGCCGCTCCCCGCCCGCGAGGACCGCGTCCTGCACGGCCGCCGGCGCCCGCCCGTGCACCTGAAGCACCTCGACCCCGCCCAGATCCCCCAACTGCCCCGCCACCCGGCCGATCTCCCCGACCCCGGGCAGAAAGCACAGCACGTCCCCGTCCCGCTCCCGCAGCGCCCGCCGCACCGTCGCCGCGACATGCGCCAGCAGCACCGGGTCGACCCGCATCCCGTGCGGCGGCCGCACCGCCCGCGCGGGCGGTGCCCACACCACCTCCACGGGGTGCGCGGTCCCCGCCGCCTCCACCACGGGGGCACCGCCGAGGACTCGCGCCCACCCCTCCGCGTCCGTGGTCGCCGACGCCGCCACCAGCCGCAGCTCCGGCCGTAGCGCCTCGCGTACGTCGATCAGGAAGGCCGCGACCGTGTCGGCGTCCAGATGCCGCTCGTGGCACTCGTCGATCACGACGACGTCGACGCCCGCGAGCTCCTGGTCGCGCTGGAGGCGCTGGAGCAGGACACCGGTCGTGACGACCTCCACGCGCGCGTGCGGCCCCACCACGCGCTCCCCGCGCACCGTGTAGCCGACGCTCCGGCCGACCTTCTCGCCGAGCAGCCACGCCATCCGCCGGGCGGCGGCCCGCGCGGCGATGCGCCGGGGCTCGGCGACGACCACACGGCGTACCGGACCGCCCTCTCCGGAGCCGCCGCCCTCGCCCACGAGCCCTCCGAGCCCCACGAGCCCCGCGAGGGCCAGCGGCACGAGCGTGGTCTTGCCCGTGCCGGGCGGCGCGCACAGCACCGCGGCCCCCGGCCCGTCCAGGGCCTCGCGCAGGGAGGGCAGCGCGTCGCGTACGGGCAGGTTCAGGGCGGTGTCACGGGGCTCAGCGGTCACGTACTCAGTCTCGTACGCGTACGAGAGAGGGGGCCGACGGGGCCTTCAGTCACCGTGAGCGCCCGCAACGGCGAAGACTCAGTCGCGCTCGCACACGAAGATCGCCGTCCCCGGGATCAGATGGCCGCGCAGCGGCGACCACCCGCCCCACTCCTGGGTGTTCCACGCCGGCCACTCCGGCTCGACCAGGTCCACCAGGCGGAACCCGCCCGCGACCACGTCCCGCACCCGGTCCCCGATCGTCCGGTGGTGCTCCACGTACACCGCGCGGCCCTGCTCGTCCTGCTCGACGTACGGAGTGCGGTCGAAGTAGGAGGCCGCCACCGACAGGCCCTCGGGGCCCGGCTCGTCCGGGAACGCCCAGCGGACGGGGTGCGTGACGGAGAAGACGAAGCGGCCGCCGGGGCGCAGCACGCGGTGCACGTCCCGCAGGACCCGCACGGGGTCGGCGACGAACGGCAGCGCCCCGTACGCCGAGCAGGCGAGGTCGAAGGAGCCGTCCGCGAACGGCAGCGCGCCCGCGTCGGCCTCCACCAGCGGCACCCGGCTCCCGCCGCCTTCCTGGATGCGCAGCGCGTGCTGGAGCTGGCGGTGGGAGACGTCCAGGGCCACCGGCCGGGCGCCCTGCGCGGCGAGCCAGCGCGAGCACTGGGCCGCGCCGGCGCCGATCTCCAGGACGGCCTTGCCCTTCAGCTCCTCCGGCGGGCCGAGCAGCTCCGCCTCGACCTCGTCGAGCCCCTCGGGACCCCACACGAAACGGTCGTCCCCGAGGAACGTGCCGTGCTCGATCTGGTACTCGTCGGCGTTCCGGTCCCACCAGCCGCGATTGGCGCGGCTGCTCTCGGTGACGTCGGCGTCACGCCGGGTGGCCTGCGGCTCGGGTGCGTCCGGCTCTTGGATGATCCGCTCCATCGTCGTACTGTGCCCTTTTCGGGTCGCCCGGGCGCGGCGCGACAGAGCGCGATGCGGCCCGTGTGGCCTCATGTAACAGCTTTTGTGCCGGGAATGCGGCGATCCGCCCCGGGTGTGCGCCTTCGCGCATTGACCCTGTACGACGGCCCCCGTATGCTACAAGTTGCGCTGCGGGCCTGCGTTCCTCAGACATAGCAGGTTGCGCTCGCGTCTGTTGTATGTCCCCTCGGTTGTCGAGGCGCTTTCCGTTTCCTTCGGGAACCTTGGATCGGCGTCTCCTAGGCTGTCCGGCTTCTTCAGAGCGAAACGGGCTCCGGCGTAAGCAGTACCTACGACTTCAATGTCCGTACCGGAGCCCTTTCCCACATGACGAGCAGCACCGAGACCACCGCCACCACTCCGCAGGTAGCGGTCAACGACATCGGTAACGAGGAAGCCTTCCTCGCCGCGATCGACGAGACGATCAAGTACTTCAACGACGGCGACATCGTCGACGGCGTCATCGTGAAGGTCGACCGGGACGAGGTCCTGCTCGACATCGGTTACAAGACCGAAGGCGTCATCCCGAGCCGCGAGCTCTCCATCAAGCACGACGTCGACCCGAACGAGGTCGTCGCTGTTGGTGACGAGATCGAGGCCCTTGTCCTTCAGAAGGAGGACAAGGAAGGCCGCCTGATCCTCTCGAAGAAGCGCGCCCAGTACGAGCGTGCCTGGGGCACCATCGAGAAGATCAAGGAAGAAGACGGGATCGTCACCGGTACCGTCATCGAGGTCGTCAAGGGTGGTCTCATCCTCGACATCGGCCTCCGTGGCTTCCTCCCGGCCTCCCTGGTCGAGATGCGCCGCGTCCGCGACCTTCAGCCCTACGTGGGCAAGGAGCTCGAGGCCAAGATCATCGAGCTGGACAAGAACCGCAACAACGTGGTCCTGTCCCGCCGTGCCTGGCTGGAGCAGACCCAGTCCGAGGTCCGCCAGACGTTCCTCACCACCCTGCAGAAGGGGCAGGTCCGCTCCGGCGTCGTCTCCTCGATCGTCAACTTCGGTGCCTTCGTGGACCTGGGTGGCGTCGACGGTCTCGTCCACGTCTCCGAGCTCTCCTGGAAGCACATCGACCACCCGTCCGAGGTTGTCGAGGTCGGCCAGGAAGTCACCGTCGAGGTTCTCGACGTCGACATGGACCGCGAGCGCGTCTCCCTGTCGCTCAAGGCGACCCAGGAAGACCCGTGGCAGCAGTTCGCCCGGACGCACCAGATCGGGCAGGTCGTTCCCGGTAAGGTCACCAAGCTCGTTCCGTTCGGCGCGTTCGTGCGCGTCGACGAGGGCATCGAGGGCCTGGTCCACATCTCCGAGCTGGCCGAGCGCCACGTGGAGATCCCGGAGCAGGTCGTCCAGGTCAACGACGAGATCTTCGTCAAGGTCATCGACATCGACCTCGAGCGTCGCCGGATCTCGCTGAGCCTCAAGCAGGCCAACGAGTCCTTCGGTGCCGACCCGTCGGCCGTCGAGTTCGACCCGACCCTGTACGGCATGGCCGCGTCGTACGACGACCAGGGCAACTACATCTACCCCGAGGGCTTCGACCCCGAGACCAACGACTGGCTCGAGGGCTACGAGACCCAGCGCGAGGCCTGGGAGACCCAGTACGCCGAGGCGCAGCAGCGCTTCGAGCAGCACCAGGCCCAGGTCATCAAGTCCCGCGAGGCCGACGCCCAGGCGGCGGCCGAGGGTGCCGAGGCTCCGGCCGGTGCGGCTCCGGCCGCCTCGGGCGGCGGTGGCGGCGGCTCCTACTCCTCCGAGGGCCCGGACAACTCCGGCGCGCTTGCCTCGGACGAGGCGCTTGCCGCTCTTCGCGAGAAGCTGGCCGGCGGCCAGAGCTGACCGCGCGCCGCTCTCCTAGGCGGTAGCTGAACACTGTGGGCCCGCACCTGTTGGTGCGGGCCCACAGTGTTTCTTTTGCGCTTCGCGCCCGGGGGTTCCATGGCCCCTGCGGGTGCGTGGGGGCTGGGCGCGCAGTTCCCCGCGCCCCTTAACAACTACGGGGTTACCGGGACATTCGTCAGGCCCTTGCCTGCCTTTACCGTGTTGCTTGCGTAGACCGTCGTCTTGCAGGTGGTGCTGTTGTTCGTGACGTTGATCGCCAGCTGGTTGGCGCCAGTCGCGCCCGTCAGGTCGGACTTGTTGGCGCGGAAGACGGTGCCGCAGCCCCAGCCGGACTGCCGGGTGTGGGTCTCGTAGCCGTTGTTCGTGGTGTTCTTGCCGGTGTTGCCCTCGATGACGTAGTTGTTGCCCTTCACGTCGATCCACGAGTCGTCGTAGTTGTTGCCGGTCAGGCCCTTGCCGTCGAAGGTGTTGCCCGCGACCTTGCCGCCCTTCGTGCCCTCCTTGAGGTCGATCGCCTCACCGCCGACGTCCGGGCCGATGACGTTGTTCAGGATCTGTACGTTGTCGCTCTTGTCGGAGAGGGTGTTGGCGCTGCCGACGTACACGCCCTCGCCCATGCCCCGGTTGTCGTTGCCCGTGTCGTAGATCTTCGAATTCTTGATCACGCCGTCGGGGCTCGACTTGCGGAAGTGGACGCCCTCCATGTCGAGGCCGTGGACCGTCACGCCGTCCACCACGACCCCCTTCGCGGAGTCGATCATGATGCCCTTCTGGCCGCCGGTGACGGTGATGCCCTTGACGGTCCAGTACGAGGCCCCGTTGAGGTGCAGTCCGTAGCCGCCGCCCGCCGTGAGCACCGCCTTGGGGGAGCCGGTCAGGGTGATGCGGGAGCCGGAGCTCGCGGCCACGGTGGTCTTGAAGTTCCCCGAGTACGAGCCGTCGGCGAGGTGGATCGTGTCGCCGGGGCCGGCCTCACTGAGCGCCGACTTCAGTTCCGCGGCCGTGGAGACCTCGATGGTGTCGGCGGGGCCCGCGGCCGAGGGCGCCGGAGCGGCGTACGCGGCTGCCGTGAGGCCGCCCGTGGCGGTGACGGCGGCCAGCGCGGCGGTGAGCAGCCTCCGGCGATTGTTGCGTGCGTACGGGCGGGGGTCGGGGTGGGAGCGGGTGCGCATCGTGGGGTTGCCTTCCCGTCGGGTTCCGTTGTCGATGAGTTCCTGGGTTCCTGTATGTGAACTAAGGGCGTCATTCTGAACGTTCAAGTGAACCGAGACGTTAAGGGGGGAGCATGTTCGCGTCAAGGTCTGTACCAGGGTGCGGTGGGCGGTCTTGGCTGTGAATGCGCGGCGCAAGGGAATGCCCGCCCCATGAGGCGCGTTCTGCTCAGAGAACACGAGGAGGAGCGGTGCTTGATCCGCAGGGTTTGTACGCATGGGAGCCGAAGGGCCTCGCTGTTGTCGACATGGCGCTCGCCCAGGAGTCGGCCGGTCTGGTCATGCTCTACCACTTCGACGGATACATCGACGCGGGCGAGACCGGCGACCAGGTCGTCGAGCGGCTCGTGGACAGTCTTCCCGGGCAGATCGTGGCCCGCTTCGACCACGACAGGCTCGTGGACTACCGCGCCCGGCGCCCGCTGCTGACCTTCCGGCGCGACCGCTGGAGCGACTACGAGGTGCCGACGCTGGACGTGCGCCTCCTGCAGGACGCCACCGGGGCGCCCTTTCTGCTGCTCTCCGGCCCCGAGCCGGACATCGAGTGGGAGCGCTTCGCCGCGGCCGTGAGGGAGATCGTCGAACGCCTCGGCGTGCGGCTCTCCGTGAACTTCCACGGCATCCCCATGGGCGTACCGCACACGCGCCCCGTGGGCCTCACCCCGCACGGCAACCGCACGGACCTGGTGCCGGGCCACGCCAGCCCCTTCGACGAGGCGCAGGTGCCGGGCAGCGCGGAGGCGCTGGTCGAGTACCGCCTGGCGGAGGCCGGCCACGACGTGCTCGGCGTCGCCGCCCACGTGCCGCACTACATCGCGCGCTCGGCCTACCCCGACGCGGCCCTGACCGTCCTGGAGGCGATCACCGCCGCCACCGGCCTGGTCCTGCCGGGCGTCGCGCACGCCCTGCGCACCGAGGCGCACCGCACCCAGACCGAGATCGACCGGCAGGTCCAGGAGGGCGACGAGGAACTGGTCGCCCTCGTCCAGGGACTTGAGCACCAGTACGACGCGGCGGCGGGCGCCGAGGCGCGCGGCAACATGCTCGCCGAGCCCGTGGACATCCCGTCGGCCGACGAGATCGGCCGCGAATTCGAGCGCTTCCTCGCCGAGCGCGAGGGCGACGGCTAGCGGGCCGCCGGTGCCGGGGTCCTGGCGTTCCGGATACTCGGGCAGACAGCGGCGGAGGCGGCGCCTAAGCTGCCGGTCATGCTGAAAGTGGGGCTGACCGGCGGAATCGGTGCCGGCAAGAGTGCAGTGTCACGGCTGTTCGTGGAGCGCGGAGCCGTGCTCGTCGACGCCGACCGGATCGCGCGCGAGGTGGTGGCGCCCGGCACCGAAGGCCTCGCCGCCGTCGTCGAGACCTTCGGGGAAGAGGTCCTCGCCGCCGACGGCTCCCTCGACCGACCGAAGCTCGGAGCGATGGTCTTCGCCGACCCGGCCAAGCTGGCCGCCCTCAACGCGATCGTGCACCCGTTGGTGGGCGCGCGCTCCGCGGAGCTGGAACGGGCCGCCGCCGAAGCCGCCGAGGACACGGTGGTCGTGCACGACGTGCCGCTGCTCGCGGAGAACGGCCTCGCGCCGCTGTACGACATCGTGGTCGTCGTCGACGCCACCCCCGAGACCCAGCTCGACCGGCTCGTGCGGCTGCGCGGCATGACCGAGGACGACGCCCGCGCCCGCATGGCCGCGCAGGCGACGCGCGAGAAGCGCCTGGAGATCGCCGACATCGTCATCGACAACGACGGCCCCCTGGAGGAGCTCGCGCCCCGCGTGGACGAGGTGTGGCGGGAGCTGCGGCGGCGGGCCCGGGCCGCATAGCCCGAGCGGGGTGGGAGAAGGAAGGGCGGGGTTCGTGGTCGTACTCGCGGCGTTCACCACGCTGGGCGGACTGGTCGCGCTGCTCGCCGGTGCCTACGGCCTGCAGCAGACCCGGCGCATCACCGAAGCGGGAGAGGTGACGGAGGCGCTGGTCAAGGCGGTGCGGCAAGGGGCCGACCGGCCGACGCTGCAGTTCGAGACGGCGGACGGGCGGGTCCTCGAGGTCGTCTCGCCGGTGCCCGTGAGCCGACGGCGGCCGCTGCCTGCGGGAGAGCGGGTGCGCATCGCCTATGACACCGACGACCCGCGTGAGATCGTGCTCCTCGGCGGGGAACGGCGCGGCCTGGACTGGTCGTTCGTCGTGGCGGGGGCATGTCTGGTGGTCGTGGGTCTCGCGTTGGCGATGACGGGGTGAGCCCGGGGCCGCCGCCTCGCCCCGGACACGTTCCGGCCCTGGAATACGGCGGAGCGGCAAGTGTGTTGACGACGAGGAGCAAGGGAAGGAGTTCGGCGTGCCCGAAAGCAGCCCGGAGAGCCATGTCATCGACTTCCGTGCGGCGGAGCAGCTGCTTGCCGCCCGGGATCCGCGAGGTGCCGTGAAGCTCCTCGACTCCGTCATCGCCGCCCACCCGGAGAACACCGCGGCCCGGCTGCTGCGGGCCCGCGCCTTCTTCGCCTCCGCTCAACTGCGCGCCGCCGAGCTGGAGTTCAGCATCGTCCTGGAGCGCGAGCCGGACAACGCGTTCGCGCACTTCGCCCTAGCCCGCACCTACGAGCGCGCCGCCCGGCCCGACCAGGCCCGGCGCCACTTCCGGCTCGCGGCCGCGCTCGACCCGCAGCCGGACTATCTGGCGGCGGCGCGGTTCGACGAGGGCGGCGCCGGTGGCGGGCAGCCGCGGGCGGGCGACGTGTAGGACGCGGACAGCTACGCCGGGTGCAGGCAGGGCGCGTACCGGGCGGCGGGGAGGCCGTCAGGTCTTCGGGGGTTCGTACGGCGGTACGTCGGGGCCCGGCTGGTAGTGCGGGCCCTGGCGGATGTGGCGCACGACCAGCGCCATGTCGACGGTGACCACCAGCCACAGCACCCCGCACGCCACCGCCCACTGCGGGCGCCCGGCGAGCGCGAAGGCCACCGTTCCGAACGTGGCCCAGATCAGCCCCCATACGCTGAACCAGAAGCGCATGCGCAAGGGGCTGCGCGCGGTCACGGGTTCACTGCCTGTGCGCATCGGACGTCATCTCCTCCTTCCAGGGTCCACCCGGCACGGGTCGAACGGAAGGGGATGGAGATCACCTGCGAGGTGGGACCCTCGCTATCGGCCTTCGGCCTCGTCCTCACGCGCCGGACGGGCTTGAACCTTGCCCGGGCCCGAACGGCTGTTGAGGGCCCGTAGGCGTTCCAGTTCCCGGCGGTCGCGCTTGGTGGGGCGGCCCGTGCCGCGGTCGCGGATGCCTGCCGGGGCCACTGCCTCGCGTGGGGGCGGCGGGGGACTGTTGTCGACGTAGCACTCGACGGCCACGGGGGCGCCGACCCGCTTGCGGATGGCGCGCTTGACGATGACCACGCGCTCGCGGCCGCCGGCCTGGCGCAGCCGGACCTCGTCGCCGGGCTTCACGCCGTGCGCGGGCTTCACGCGCTCGCCGTTGACGCGGACGTGGCCGCCCTTGCAGGCCGCCGCGCCCATCGAGCGGGTCTTGACCAGTCGTACGGACCAGATCCAGCTGTCGACGCGCACGGTGCCGCCCTCCGCGCCGCCCGTGCCGGGTGAAGTCTCCGAAGCCATGCACCCGACCTTAGTGCGGCATCGGGGCGCGCGGCCCGGCCGACCGGCGAGCCGTCCGGAATCCGCGAGCGACCGCACTCGATAATTCGGGCTGTTCACGGCAATTCGACGCAAATTTCCTCATGTAGGGGTGCTGCCCATGACGCCCGAAGAGCTCGCCACCACGGTCGACGGACTGATGGACGGCCTGCGCGCCGACCTCGTCCGGCTCGCCGAGATCCCCTCGATCGCCTTCCCCGGCTTCCCGGACGGGCCGGTCCAGGAGGCCCACGACGTGGTCGCGGGGCTGCTGCGCGACGCGGGCGTACCCACCGTCGAACGGCTCGACCTGCCCGACACCGCCCCGGTGGTCTACGGCGAGATCCCGCCCCCGCACCCGGCCGCGCCGACCGTGCTCCTGTACGGGCACTACGACGTCCAGCCGCCCGGCGACGAGAAGCTGTGGAAGTCGCCGCCCTTCGAGCCCACCCCCGTCGAGGACGCGGGTGACGGCGGGGCGCTGCGGGCGCGCGGCATCGCTGATGACAAGTCCAACGTCATCGCTCATGTGGGGCTGCTGCGCGCTTATGGAGGGCGGCCGCCCGTCGGCGTCAAGATCGTCGTCGAGGGGCAGGAGGAGTACGGCAGCGCCTTCGACGGCTACCCGCCCACCGACCCCGAGCGCTTCGCCTGCGACGCCATGGTCATCGCCGACCTCGGCAACCTCCGCCCCGGCACCCCCACCCTCACCACAGGTCTGCGCGGCGCCGCCGAGGTCGTCGTCGAGGTGCGCACGCTCCACGAGCCGCGCCACAGCGGCGAGTTCGGCGGCGCCGCGCCGGACGCGCTGCTCGTGCTCCTCAAGGCGCTCGCCACCCTCCACGACGTGCACGGCGACGTCGCGGTGGAGGGGCTGCGCCGCGAGGAGTGGGGCGGGACCTCGTACACGGAGGAGGAGTTCCGTGCTCTCGCCGGAGTGTGCGAGGGGATGCCGCTGATCGGCAGCGGGAGCCTCGGGGAGCGGCTGTGGAGCGGGCCCGCGATCACCGTGATCGGCCTGGACGCGCCGGGCGTGGAGCACGCGGCGTCGGCGGTCGTGCCGTACGCGCGCGCCAAGCTGAACCTGCGCTTCCACCCCAGGCAGGACCCGAGCGAGGCGCGGGCGCGGCTCGTCGAGCACCTGCGGTCGCTGCGGCCCTTCGGCGTCCCGCTGACCGTCACGCCCGGCGACACCGGCCCCGGCTACGAGGCCGCGACCGGCGGGCCCGCCTACGGCGCCGCGCTCACCGCGCTCAAGGAGGCCTGGGGCGAGGAGGCCTCGTACGTGGCCACCGGCGGGTCCATCCCGCTCGTCAACGGGCTCGCGCAGGCGGCGCCCGGCGCGGAGGTCCTGCTGTTCGGCGCGCAGGACAGCATGTGCAACCTGCACGCGCCCAACGAACGCGTGCTGCTGTCCGAGCTGCGCGACACGGTGGTCGCTCTCGGCGCGTTCGTACGCGAGTACGCGGCCTCGTTCCCCGTGCCTGGCGACGAGAGCCGCTCATGAGCACCACCGCGACCGGCCCGGAGACCCAGGAGCCCGCGCCCAAGGGCAAGTTCGCCTTCCCCAGCGCCCTGACCGTCCTCGCGATCGTCACCGTCGCGGTGTGGCTGCTCGCCTTCCTGGTGCCGCCCGGCGCCTACGACCGCGACGGCAAGGGCGCGCCCGTCCAGGGCAGTTACCACCGCGTCCCCGACGACCAGTCCTTCGTCGACCGCCTCAACGACCTCTTCCTCGCGCCGGTCAACGGCCTGTACGGGGTGCAGGACACCGAGTCCGGTCAGGTCGGCCCCGACCTGACCGGCGAGCTGTACGGCAGCGCGGGCGTGTTCCTCTTCGTCCTAGCCATCGGCGCGTTCATCACCGTCGTGTTCGCCACCGGCGCCCTCGACCGGGGCATCGGGCGGCTCGCCCACCGGCTGCGCGAGCGCGGCGCCATGCTCATCGCCGGCGTCATGGTGGTCTTCTCCGTCCTCGGCACCGTGGAGGGCTTTGCCGAGGAGACGCTGGGCTTCTACGGCCTGATCGTGCCGCTGATGCTGGCCCTCGGCTACGACCGGATGACCGCCGTCGGCGCGATCATCCTGGGCGCGGGCATCGGCGTGCTGTGCTCGACCGTCAACCCCTTCGCCACGGGCGTCGCCTCGGCGGCGGCCGACATCTCGCTCGGCGACGGCATCGTGCTGCGGTTCGTGATGTGGCTGGTGCTCACGGCCGTCACGGTCGCGTACGTCATCCGGTACGCCAGGCGCGTCCAGCGGGACCCCGGGCGCTCCCTGAGCGGATTCCTGCCGGGCGACCGGGAGCGGGCGGCGGGCGAGGCCGAGGAGGTGCCCGAGCTGACGCGGCTGCACAAGGCGATCCTGGGCGTGGTCGCGCTGGTCTTCGCGTTCATGATCTTCTCGGTGGTGCCGTGGTCCAGCGCGCTGACGGGCGACGCGGACGCCGAGCCGTACGGCTTCGAACTCGGCTGGTCCTTCCCGCAGTTGGCCGCTCTGTTCCTGTGCGCGGCGGTGCTCGTGGGCCTGGTCGCGCGGATGAGCGAGCAGCGGCTCAGCGCGACGATCACCCAGGGCGCGGCGGACTTCATCTCGCCCGCGCTGGTCATCGTGCTGGCGCGCGGCGTCACCGTGATCATGAACAATTCGCGCATCACGGACACCGTGCTGCACTCGATCGAGGGGGTCGTGAAGGGCACGTCGTCGGGCGTGTTCGCGGTGATCGTGTTCCTGGTGAACCTGCCGCTGGCCTTCCTCATCCCGTCCACCTCCGGGCACGCCACCCTCGCCATGCCGATCCTCGCGCCGCTCGCCGACTTCGCGGGCGTCTCGCGGTCCGTGGTCGTCACCGCGTGGGCGGCGGCCAGCGGCTGGATGAACCTGTGGGTGCCGACGACGGCCGTCACCATCGGCGGGGTCGCGCTCGCCAAGGTCGGCTACGACAAGTACCTGCGGTTCGTGTGGCCGCTGCTCGCCATCCTGTTCGTGTTGATCTGCGGCTTCGTGGCAGTGGGCGCGGCGGTCACCTGAGGGCGGTTACGGTGCCGGGATGAGTCTGTATCCGGAGATCGAGCCGTACGACCACGGCATGCTCGACGTCGGCGACGGCAACCGCGTGTACTGGGAGGTCTGCGGCAACCCGCAGGGCAAGCCCGCCGTGCTGCTGCACGGCGGGCCCGGGTCCGGCTGCACGCCGGGATTCCGGCGCTGCTTCGACCCCGACGCGTACCGGATCGTGCTGCTCGACCAGCGCGGCAGCGGCCGCTCCACGCCGCACGCGAGCGACCCCGCCACCGACATGGGCGTCAACACCACCAAGCACCTGCTCGCCGACCTCGAACTGCTGCGGCGGCACCTGCGGGTGGAGCGGTGGCTGGTGTGGGGCGTCTCGTGGGGGTCGGCGCTCGGGCTGCGGTACGCCCAGACGTACCCGGACCGGGTGTCCGAGCTCGTCCTCACCGGGCTCGCCACCGGGAGCCAGGCCGAGGTCGACCTGCTCACGCGGGGGCTCGGGCGGGTGTTCCCCGACGCGTTCGAGGCCTTCCGGGCCGGGGTGCCGGAGGCGGACCGGGACGGGGATCTGGCCGCCGCCTACCTGCGGTTGCTGGAATCCCCGGACGCGGCGGTGCGGGCCCGGGCCGCGCGGGACTGGACCGACTGGGAGACGGCCATCGCGATGGCGGCGCCCCGCTCCGTCGCGCGCTACGAGGACCCCGTGTTCCGCGCCGGGTTCGCGCGCACCGTCACGCACTACTTCGCCCAGGGGCACTGGCTGGGGGAGGACGGCGTGGTGCTGCGGGACGCGCCCGCCCTGCGGGGCATCCCCGGGGTGATCGTGCAGGGGAGCCTCGACTTCGGGAACCTGCTGGGCGTGCCCTGGCGCCTGCAGCAGGCCTGGGAAGACGCCGAGTTGGTCGTCGTGGACGACGCCGGGCACGACGCGGGGGCGTCGGGGATCGCGGCGGCGCTGGTGGCGGCCACAGACGGGTTCCGGCGGGGGTAGTCCCGGCGGGGGTAGTCCGCGGCTGGGGCAGTCGCGGCGGGGGCGCGCCGTTTGATCGCCGTCCGGGTGGATACCCGGCCCGTGGCCAGGGCGTCAGTACCGGGACGCCTGTCGCCAGGGCCTCAGTACCGGGACGACGAAAGCAGGTCGCACATGGAGCCGGCGAACGTCTTCATCGTCGGGCTCGACGAGAAGAACCTGGACGTGCTGTGCGCGCAGCCGTTCGCGGAGCGGTACCGGTTCCACGCGCTGTCGGGCCACGAGGAGATGCAGGACGGCGGCGAGGCGCCGCTGCCCGAGCTGCTCGGCCGGATGGAGCGGAAGCTCGAGGCGTTCCCCGGACGGATCGACGCCGTCGTCGGCTACTGGGACTTCCCGGTGAGCACCGTCGTGCCGATCCTCTGCCGCCGCTTCGGGCTGCGCGGGCCGGACCTGGAAGCCGTCGTCAAGTGCGAGCACAAGTACTGGAGCAGGCTCGAGCAGCAGAAGGTCATCGAGGAGTACCCGCGGTTCGCGCTGCTCGACCTGGACGGCCCCGCGAAGCCTCCCGAAGGCCTGCGGTACCCGATGTGGATCAAGCCGGTGAAGTCGTACTCCTCCGAACTCGCCTTCCACGTCGCCGACGACACGCAGTACGCGCAGGCGGTGGCGGCGGTGCGCGAGGGCATCGGCCGGCTCGGCGAACCCTTCGACTGCGTGCTCGGCCGGCTCGACCTGCCGCCCGAGATAGCCGAGGCCGGCGGCCAGGCCTGCCTGGCGGAGGAGTCGCTGACCGGCGAGCAGGTCACGGTGGAGGGCTACAGCACCGACGGACGCGTCGAGGTGTACGGCGTCGTCGACTCCGTCAACTACCCCGGTACGTCGAGCTTCCTGCGCTACCAGTACCCGTCCGCCCTGCCGGACAGCGTGCAGGAGCGGCTCGCGGACATCTCCCGGCGGGTGATCGCGCAGATCGGCCTCGACAACTCGACGTTCTGCATCGAGTACTTCTGCGACCCGGACAGCGGGCGGATCGGCCTCCTTGAGGTCAACCCGCGCCACTCCCAGTCGCATGCCGAGCTGTTCGAGCAGGTCGACGGCATCCCCAATCACTACTGCCTGATCTCGATCGCGCTCGGCGAGGACCCGCGACTGCCCCGCCGTCAGGGGCCGTACGCGATCGCCGCCAAGTGGTTCCTGCGCCGCTTCGCCGACGGGCGGGTCACGCACCGGGCGGACGACGAAGCCATCGAGCGGCTGTGCGGGGAGATCCCGGGAGTCAAGGTGATTCCCCTGGTCGACGCGGACACGCGGCTGAGCGACGTACCGCAGGCCACCGACAGCTACAGCTACGAACTCGCCCACGTCTACACGGCGGCCGCCGGCGAAAGGGAGCTGCGGGACAAGTACGCGCGCGCCGTCGCGGCCCTCGACCTGCGCTTCGACGACGACCTCTGGACCGGGGCGGGCGGCACGGGAGAGGAGACAGGACGTGCGTGAGGTGACGTCGCTGCCCCACGACGTCAGGGAGGACGAGCACCTCTGGATTCCGGTCTCGGACGGCACCCGGCTCGCCGCCCGCGTCTGGCGCCCGGTGACCTCCGACGAGCAGCCGGTGCCCGCGGTCCTGGAGTTCATCCCGTACCGCAAGCGGGACCTGACGGCGGTGCGCGACTCCGTCCACCACCCCTATCTGGCGGGCCACGGCTACGCGTGCGCCCGCGTCGACCTGCGCGGCACCGGCGAGTCCGAGGGCGTCCTCACCGACGAGTACCTCGAACAGGAGCTGCGCGACGCCGAGGACGTCCTCGACTGGCTGGCCGGACAGCCCTGGTGCGACGGGCACACCGGCATGATGGGCATCTCGTGGGGCGGCTTCAACGCCCTGCAGGTCGCCGCCCGGCGCCCGCCCACCCTGCGGGCCATCGCTGTCGCGTCCTTCTCCGACGACCGCTACGCCGACGACATCCACCACATGGGCGGCTGTCTCCTGTCCGACAACCTCTCCTGGGCGTCGGCCATGTTCGCCGCCACGTCCTGTCCCCCCGACCCCGCCCTCGTCGGCGAGGGCTGGCGCGACATGTGGCTGCGGCGGCTGCGCGAGAGCGGCCTGTGGCTGCGGACGTGGCTGGCCCACCAACGGCGGGACGACTACTGGAAACACGGCTCGGTCTGCGAGAACTACCAGGACGTCGGCTGCCCCGTCTTCGCCGTGAGCGGCTGGGCCGACGGCTACTCCAACGCCGTCTTCCGGCTGATGGAACACCTCGGCGTGGAGCGCAAGGGGCTGATCGGGCCCTGGTCGCACAAGTACCCCCACCAAGGCGAACCCGGCCCCGCCATCGGCTATCTGCAGGAACTGGTCCGCTGGTGGGACCGCTGGCTGAAGAAGACCGACAACGGGGTGATGGACGAGCCGATGCTGCGCGTGTGGATGCAGCAGAGCGTGCCGCCCTCCACCTCCTACGAGCAGCGTCCCGGCCGCTGGGTCGGCGAGCCCTCCTGGCCCTCCCCGCACACCCGGCCCACCGCCCTCGCCCTCGCCCCGCACCGGCTGCGCCGCCTCGACGCACCGGCACCCGCGGGCGACGACGACACGGAGCTGACGCTCGAATCCCCGCTGTCCGTCGGCCAGTTCGCGGGCAAGTGGTGCTCCTACAGCGCACCGCCCGATCTGCCCTACGACCAGCGGGAGGAGGACGGCGGCTCCCTGGTCTTCGACACCGGCGTCCTCACCGAACCCTGCGAGATCCTGGGCGCGCCCGCCGTACGTCTGGAGCTGGAGGCGAGCGAACGCGTCGCGATGATCGCCGCCAGGCTCTCCGACGTGGCCGCGGACGGCAAGGCGACCCGGGTCACCTACGGCCTTCTCAACCTCACCCACCGCGACAGCCACGAGCACCCGGAGCCCCTGGAACCCGGCCGCCGCTACCTGGTCGACGTACAACTCAACGGCGTGGCCCAGGTGTTCCCGCCCGGCCACCGCATCCGCCTCTCCCTCTCCACGTCCTACTGGCCGCTCGCCTGGCCGCCGCCCCGCCCGGCCCGCGTCGCGGTGTTCACCGGCGCCAGCCGCCTGGTCCTTCCGGTGCGTCCCCTGGCCGAGTCCGACGAGGTGAGCCTGCGCCCCTTCGACGAACCGGAGGGCGCGCCCCCGCTGTCCACCACGCAGGTCCGCCCCGGCCGCCAGGAGTGGCGGGTCTCCCGTGACCTGGTGGACTACGGGTCCACGCTCGAAGTCGTCGCCGACAACGGCACCGTGCGGTTCGACGACATCGACCTCGAAGTGACGCGGTCCGAGCGCCAGTGCTACAGCTCGAAGGCCGACGACCCCCTCTCGGCGCGCGGCGAGGTGGAGTCGACGCGCCGGTTCAAGCGGGGCGACTGGGACGTACGGACCGTCACGCGCACCGTCCTGAGAGGTTCCGCGGACGCGTTTCTGCTGCACGCGCAGCTCGACGCGTACGAGGGCGAGCAGCGGATCCATGCGGCGAACTGGGACGAGACGATCCCGCGCGACCTGCTGTGACCGCGGCGAGCCGAGGGGGTGCGCCCGCCGTAGGGGTGACCCTTCCGGGGCGGCGGAGGCCGGTCGGCCCCCGTGCGGGGGACGCTGGGGGACCCCGGTGCCGAGAGAGCGGAGTCGCCCCGTGCTCCTGTCGACCGTCCCGACGGCCCACCCCCGCCGCAGGCGGGGACACCGGCTGCGGCACGCCCTCACCTGCGCCGCCGCGCTGGCCACGACCCTCACCGGCGCGGGAGACCCTGCGGCGGGCGCCCCGCCGGAAGCCGTGGAGTTCTGGGTGAACCCGGACTCCCACGCCGCCCGCCAGGCCGCCGACTGGCGCGCGGGCGGCCGCACCGCCGACGCCTGGTTCATCGACCGCATCGCGCGCCGCGCCCAGGCGGAGTGGCTGATCGAGGACGACCCGGGGGCCGTAGTGCGCGCCCACGTCGAGAAGGCGGCCGCGGCCGGCCGCACCGCCGTCCTCGTCGCGTACTTCGTCCCGCACCGCGACTGCGGCGACTACTCGGCGGGCGGCGCCCGCGACGCGGCCCACTACCGCGCGTGGATCGACGCCCTCGCCGCGGGAATCGGCACCCACGCCGCGTACGTCGTCGTCGAACCGGACGCCGTCGCCCAGCAGATCGCCGGCTGCGACCGGACCGTGGCCGCCGAGCGGTACGCGCTGCTCGCACACGCCGTCACCCGCCTCAAGCGGCAGCCGGCCGCCAAGGTGTACCTCGACGCCGGCAACGCGAGCTGGATCCCGCAGGAGCGCCGCCTGGTCGAACCCCTGCGCCTGGCCGGCATCGAGCAGGCCGACGGCTTCGCCCTCAATGTCTCCAACTACCGCACGACCGCGGAGAGCGAGGAGTACGGCCACCGGCTCGCCCGCGCCCTCGGCGGCGGCACCCACTTCGTCATCGACACCAGCCGCAACGGCAACGGCCCCTATGAGGGCGACAAGGCCTGGTGCAACCCGCCCGGCCGCGCGCTGGGCACCCCGCCCACCACCCGCACCGGCGACCCCGCGATCGACGCCTACCTGTGGGTCAAGCGGCCGGGCGAGTCCGACGGCACCTGCCGGGGCGGGCCGCCCGCCGGGGAGTGGTGGCCGGACTACGCGCTGGGCCTCGCCACCAGGGCCCAGGCCGTGCAGGGCGGCTAGGCCGCGGTCTCCTCCGGTACGACGGCGGTGGCGGTGATCTCCACGAGCTGGCCGGGATAGCCGAGCACGGTCACGCCGAGCAGCGTCGAGGTGTGCGGCTGGGTGGTGAGCAGCCCGGAGGCGCGTACGACGTCCCACACCTCGGAGAGCACGCCGGGCTCGTGCCCGACGACGTACACGGTGCTCGCCACCACCTGCGACAGATCGCTGCCGATGGCACGCAGCGCCTCGTCGAGGTTCGCGACGACCTGCCGCGTCTGTTGGATCGGATCGCCCTCGCCGACGAGCTTTCCGTCGGCGTCGAGGGGGACGGAACCGGCCATGAACGCGAGACGGGTGCCGGCCTCCACGACGGCCGCGTGGGCGTATCCGGGGGGCGGGAAGAGGGTCGGGACGACGGTGCGGTGGACGGAGGTGGGGTGTGTGGTCATGGAGGCATCGTGCGGGGCGGGGCCTCGCGCGTGCATCCGGATTTCGGGTGTCGCGTGGCTTGTTCCGTACGGTACTTACGTCGTCTCAGCGCACCGCGGCCGGTGAACTGGCGCCCGGTACGCGGAGCTTGGGGTGTCCGGCGCCGTCCGCCCGCACCGTCCAGATGTCCGTTTTCCGGGTGTCGCGCCCCTCGCGCCCCGGCAGCGCGTACGCCAGCGTGCCGTCGTCCAGCCACGCCGCCTGGTCGTCGACGTTGCGGCGCTCGGCGAGCGGGTGCTCGCGCAGGGTGCGCAGGTCGAGGACGTACAGCCGCCACGGGTCCTTGGCGCCGCCGCGCACGCGCTTCTTGAAGGCGATGCGGGTGTTGTCGGGGGACAGGGACGGGCATTCGGCGTTCTCGCGCAGGGCCCGCGCGGACCACTTCCGCATGTCGCCCTCGACGAGATACGTCCGGCCCTTCGTCGAGACGGTGGCGTAGAAGCGGTTGTCGTCGCGGGCGAAGGTCACGCCCCAGTAGTTGACGTCGGGGGAGTGATAGCGGCGGCCGTCGACGGTGAGCGGGATCTCCTCCATGTTCTTGATCAGATAGCCGGTGCGGGTGTCCAGGATCGACGTGCGGGTGGAGAACGACGAGCCGCCGCCCGCGTAGGAGTCGCCGGTGGTGAACATCGTCCACGACAGCATCCGCCCGGACGCCGAGACCCGCGCCCGGTTCGGGATGCCGGTGAGCGCGACGCGCCGCTTCTCGCGCAGCCGCTCGTCGAGGACGACGGCGTACGACTTCGGCGGGATGCCCGGGCGGCGCAGCAGGCACAGGGCGGTGCCCCCGGCGGCGTAGAAGCGTTCGCAGGACGGGCCGTTGGGGGTGCGGTGGCCGGCGCCGGACATCGGGACGCGGGCGACGCGGCCCGCTCCCGACTGCGTCGAGCGGAAGTAGAGATGGCCCCGGTCGAGGGCGAACTCCGAGTCGGACGCGACTGGTTCGGCGCGGTGGACGGCGCGCACCGTGTACGTGACGGCGACGGCGGCGAGCAGCGCGGCCGCCGCCACGACGGCGATGACGCGCAGCCGGGTGGAGGCCTCGGGCAGGGTGAGGGTCATGCGGTCCCTTCCGGGATCGTGGCGGGCGGCTGCGGCTGCTCGGCGGCCGGCGGACGTTCGGTGGGCCGCAGCAGCGCCGCCGCGCCCGCGACGGCCACCGTCAGCGCGAGCACCGCGCTGGCCAGGGCGGCGCCGACGCCCCACAGGGTCCACGCCGCGCCGAACCCCGCCGCGGCCACCAGACGGCTGAGCGCCTGGCCGGTCTGCAGCACGGCCATCCCGCTCGCCCGCCGCTCCGCCGGGAGACAGGGCGTGGCCAGTGCCATCAGGACGCCGTCGGTCGCGGCGTAGAAGACGCCGAGCGCGAGCAGCACCCCGACGAGCAGCGGGCGGCCGCCGGTCGGCAGGAGCAGCAGGAGGTACGCGACGAGCAGCGCGCCGTGCCCCGCGAGGAACGGCACGCGGCGGCCCACCCGGTCCGCCAGCCGCCCGACCGGAACGGCCAGCAGCAGATAGACCGCGGCGGTGCCGAGCGGAAGCAGCGGGAACCAGCTCTCCGCGAAGTCCAGGCGCCGCTGGAGCAGCAGATACAGGAAGGCGTCCCCGACGGTCGCGGCACCGAGCAGCGCGGCGGCGGCGCACACGCGGCGGAAGGCGGGTACACGGAGGAGGGTCAGGGCCTTGCGCGGGCGGGGGCGCGGTCGTGACTGGGCGCTCGACGGGCCGGCCGGGCCCGCGGACGCCCCGGCCTGCGGCAGCGCCGTCCGCCCCGGCACGAACGCCACCAGGAGCAGCACCCCGAACAGGCCGAAGCAGAAGCTCACGACGAACACCGCGTCGTACGCGTCCGCCGTGATCCACAGCAGTGCGAACGCCGCGAGCGGGCCGAGCAGCGCGCCCGTCGTGTCCATCGCCCGGTGCACGCCGAACGCCCGGCCGAGCCCGTCCGGCGGGCTGCTCAGCGAGATCAGCGCGTCACGGGGCGCCGTCCGCACGCCCTTCCCGAACCGGTCCGCCGCGATCGCCGCGCCGATCCCGGCCGTGGCGCCGCCCGCGAGCAGCAGCCCGAGCCGGGACAGCGCGGAGAGCAGATACCCCGAGCCCGCGACGAGCTTGTGCCGCCCGCCGCGGTCGGCCGCGTACCCGCCGAGGAGCCGTACGACGGCCGTGGCGCCGTTGTAGAGACCGTCGAGGAAACCGAACGCCAGCGGGGACAGGCCGAGGCCGAGGACGAAGTAGAGCGGGAGCACCGCCGCGACCATCTCCGATGAGATGTCGGTGACGAGGCTGACCGCGCCGAGGGCGAGGACGGGACCGGTGACGCGGCCGCGCGTGCGGCGAGGCGTGCGGCCGCGCTTGGCGGCCGTGGCGACCGCGTCGGTGGTGGCCAGGTACATGCGCGTGACACCCGGGTCCGGGGGTCAGTGGCAGGAGTACGACGGGCTGGTGTCCTTGGTCGCCCCGTCGGTGCCGACGAGCTTCCAGGAGAAGCCGTTGTCGGTGAAGTCGAGCTTCACGACGCCGTAGGTGTCGGTGATCCGCTTCTGGCTGTTGGGCTGGACCTCTTCGATCTTGTACGGGTTCGCGCCGCCCGTGCCCGCGAGCAGTTCGACGATGCCTTCGGAGTCGGCCTTGCCGTTCGCGTCCTGCGGGGCGAACCGCTCGTAGTGGTGGTCGTGGCCGCCGAGGACCAGCTCGGCCTTCGCGTCGTCGAGGAGCTTGTAGACCGGCCTGCCGACGGGGTTGTTGCCGTGCTCGCCGGAGGAGAACAGCGGGTGGTGCCAGTACGCGGCCACGCACTTCTTGGTGTTGGCGGCGAGGTCCTTCTTCAGCCAGTTGATCTGGGCGCTGTCGTCGAAGCTGTTGGAGTCCAGGGCGATGAAGTGCCAGTTGCCCTGGTCGTAGCTGTAGTAGCTCTTGCCCTGGGGGTACGCGACCGAGCCGAAGTAGGACTTGTAGCCCTTGAGGGGGCCCGCCGGGTCGTACGTCTCGTGGTTGCCCGGCACCGGCTTCGTCTTGTCCTTGAAGGCGCCCCAGGTGGTCGCGTAGTACTTCTGGAAGTCCTTCAGGCGGGCGTCGTCGTACTGGTTGTCGCCCATCGTCAGCACGAACTGCGGGTTGATCTGCTGCACGAGCGCGGCGGTCTTCGGGTGCGCGCAGCGGCTGTCGCTCTTCGTGCACTGCTCGGCGATGTCGCCCGCGGCGACGGCGGTGAAGGCGGCCTTCGGCGTCGGGGAGGCGTCGGCCTCGCCGGCCGGCGACCACAGGAGCACGCCGCCGACGGTGGCGAGGGCGGTGGCCGCGGCGGCCGGTATCACCCAACGGGCTTTGCGCGTACGGGGGTTGGCAGAGGCTGCGGTGGGGGTGGGCGGCATGTCTGCCTCCTGGGCGCGTGGTGGGGGGTGCGGGAGGGCCGTCTCAGGCATCGTGGCGAGCCGACATGAGCGCGTCAAGGATCCGGACGGATTATTGTTAGGAAACTTTCCTACTGGAGTGGCTCGGCGCCGAGGAGAGTGATTTTGCGTCTGTGGGCTCGCCTAGGGTGGCGGTGAGACAGGCTTCCGGGTGGCCGGGTGGCCGGGTGGCCGGGTGGCCGGGTGGCCGGGTGGCCGGGTGGCCCGGGCGGACAGTGAGCGACGTGTGAGGTGGTGGTGATGACGGCTGTGGGTGCCGTGGCTGCCGCTGATGGCGCTTCCGCCGCCGCTGCTCTCGTACGTTCCTGTGCTGCCGTGTTCCTTCCGGCGGAGGTGCCCCGGCAGGGGCGGATCGCGTGGTGGCGGCCGGACGGCGGGGAGCTGCCGGATGTGCTCGGTGAACCTGGCGTGCCCGGTGGTGCGGGCGCGGGGGCCTGGGTCCGGGGTGAGATCACGGTCGTACGCCGGCACGGCAAGGGGGTGCGCAGGCGTGCCGTGCCTGCGCTGCTCGCGCCGGTGGGGGATGCGGTGGAGGTGCTGCTCGCGGGTGCCCCGGGGGGCGGGGTGGCCCGTGCTGCCGCCCCCGGCGCCGCGCATCCCGCCACCGCCTGCTGGGCCGCCGCCGCCCGGCACGCCCTGCACCTCGTCGCCCGGGGCAAGCTGCTGCCCGGGCTTGCCGGCGCGGACGTCGACGCGTGGCGGGCCGGGCCGCTGGGGGCCGAGGACGTCGCGCACCTGCGGGCCGTCGCCGCCGCCATGCCTGCCGACGCGCACGCCGTGCCGCTGCCCGGCAGCCGCCCGCCGCTCCTGCTGCCCGAGCCGTACGCGCTGGTCAGGGCGTTCGTCGACGCCGTCGTCGACACCCTGCCGCGCACGCCCGCCGCCGCGTACGCCGTCGGCGCGCCGTTCGCCGCGCGCGAGCCGCAGCGGCTGCCCGGGGCGCGCGCGTGGGCGGCGGAGGTGGCGGCCGGGCAGGACGCGGGGGTGCGGGTGTCGCTGCGGGTGGACCTGCGGGCGTCCGACCTGTTCGACGTGGAGGCCGGGGCGGGCGGGAGCGCCGACGGGTCCGGCGGTGCCGACTGGGCCGGGAGCACCGGCGGCTCCGGGGACGCTGGAGCGCCCGGCGCTGCCGCCGCCGTGCTCCAGGTGCACAGCCTCGCCGACCCCACCCTCGTCGTCGACGCCGCGCAACTCTGGTCGGGCGCCGAGCACTTCGGGCCGCGCGCACAGGCCCACACGCTGCTCGCGGTGCGCCGTGCCGCCCGCGTCTGGCCGCCGCTCGGCCGCCTCCTCGACCGGCCGCGCCCGGACGTGCTCCCGCTGGCGGAGCAGGAGCTGTACGACCTCCTGGGTGCCGCCGCGGCCCGGCTCGGCGCGGCCGGGGTCGCCGTGCACTGGCCGCGGGAGCTGGCCCGCGAGCTGACCGCGACCGCCGTGGTGCGCCCCGCCCCGGGCACCGCCGCCGACAACTTCGACTTCTTCAAGACGGAGCAACTCCTGGAGTTCCGCTGGCAGTTGGCGCTGAGCGGCGGCGAAGGGGGCGAAGGTGAAGACGGTCCGGGAAGCACCCCGCTGACCGAGGCCGAGATGGACGCCCTCGCCGAGGCCCACCGCCCCATCGTGCGGCTGCGCGACCAGTGGGTCCTGGTCGATTCCGCCCTCGTACGCAAGGCCCGCAAGCGCGACCTGGGTCTGCTCGACCCCGTGGACGCCCTGACGGTCGCGCTGACCGGCGCCGCCGAGGTGGACGGCGAACGCGTCGCGGCCGTGCCGACCGGCGCCCTCGCCCGCGTACGCGAACGCCTCACCGGCGACCCGCGTCCCGTGCCGCAGCCACCCGCCCTGAAGGCCACCCTGCGCGACTACCAGCTCCGCGGCCTCGCCTGGCTCGACCGCATGACCTCGCTCGGCCTCGGCGGCTGTCTCGCCGACGACATGGGGCTCGGCAAGACGGTCACCCTCATCGCCCTGCACCTGCACCGGGCGCGCCCCGAACCGACCCTCGTCGTCTGCCCCACGTCGCTGCTCGGCAACTGGCAGCGCGAGATCGAGCGCTTCGCGCCGGGCGTCCCCGTCCGCCGCTTCCACGGCACCGGCCGCAGCCTCGACGCCGTCCCCGACGGCGGCATCGTCCTCACCACGTACGGCACGATGCGCACCAGCGCGGCCGAACTGGCCGCGCGCGACTGGGACCTGGTCGTCGCCGACGAGGCGCAGCACGTGAAGAACCCGCACGCGGCCACGGCCAGGGCGCTGCGCACGATCCCCGCGGCGGCGCGGGTCGCGCTCACCGGGACGCCCGTCGAGAACAACCTCTCCGAGCTGTGGGCCCTGCTCGACTGGACCACCCCCGGACTCCTCGGCCCGCTCAAGGCCTTCCGTGCCCGGCACGCCCGCCTCGCCGAGACCGGCGGCTCCGCCGAGAGCGACGAGGCGGTGGCACGCCTGGCCCGCCTGGTACGCCCCTTCCTCCTCCGCCGCAAGAAGTCGGACCCGGGCATCGCCCCCGAACTGCCCCCGAAGACCGAGACCGACCACCCCGCGCCGCTCACCCGCGAACAGACCGCGCTCTACCAGGCGGTGGTGCGCGAGACGCTCGCCCGCATCGAGGCCGCGGACGGCATCGCGCGCCGCGGCCTGGTCATGAAGCTGCTCATGGTGCTCAAGCAGATCTGCAACCACCCCGCGCAGTATCTGAAGGACGGCGCCACCCGTACCGGGTCCGGCCGCCACCGCTCCGGGAAGCTCGAACTCCTCGACGAACTCCTCGACACGATCCTCGCCGAGGACGGCTCGGTGCTCGTCTTCACCCAGTACGTGGAGATGGCGCGGCTGCTCGAGTCCCACCTCACCGAGCGCGGCGTACCCACCCAACTCCTGCACGGCGGTACGCCGGTGGCCACGCGGGAAGCGATGGTGGACCGCTTCCAGGCGGGCGAAGCACCCGTCTTCCTCCTCTCCCTGAAGGCGGCGGGCACCGGCCTGAACCTGACCCGCGCGGGCCATGTCGTGCACTACGACCGCTGGTGGAACCCCGCGGTCGAGGACCAGGCCACCGATCGGGCCTACCGCATCGGCCAGACCCAGCCCGTCCAGGTGCACCGCCTCATCACCGAGGGCACGGTGGAGGACCGCATCGCCGAACTCCTCGCCGCGAAGCAGGCGTTGGCGGACGCGGTGCTCGGCGACGGCGGCGAGGCGGCGCTCACGGAGCTCTCGGACGCGGAGCTGTCCGACCTGGTGACGTTGCGGAGGGCACGATGAGCCCCGGACTGCGCGGAGGCGGCGGCCGCCCCCGGATCTTCCCGCCCCTGCCGCCCCGCACCACCCCCGACGCCGCCTTCGCCTCTTCCTGGTGGGGCAACGCGTGGATCGCCGCCCTGGAGGGCTCGGCCCTTGACCCGGCCCGCCTCGCGCGGGGCCGCGCGTACGCCCGCGAGGGCCACGTCGACACGATCACCGTCGAGCCGGGCCGCATCGTCGCGTACGTCCACGGCAGCCGCCCCCGCCCCTACCGCGCCGAACTCCGCATGCGCACCCTCACCCCCGACGACTGGGACCGCCTCCTCGACGCGGCCACGGCGGACCCCGCGCACCTCACGGCCCTCCTCACCCGGGACATGCCCCACGCCCTGGCGGCCACCGCCGACCACAGCGGCGTCCCCCTCCTCCCCGGCCGCGGCGACCTGATCCCCTCCTGCACCTGCCCCGACCGCGGCCACCCCTGCAAACACGCCGCCGCCCTCACCTACCAGACGGCCCGCATCCTGGACGCCGACCCCTTCGTCCTGCTCCTCGTACGCGGCGGCGAGGAGACGCGCGTACTGGAGGAACTGACGCGCCGGAACGCGAACGCGGCGGCGGGCGAGGTGGTCCACCGGCCGGTGGCGGGTGAGGTGGCCAGCAGGCAGGCGGAGGGCGAGGTGACCGGCAGGCCGGTGGCGGCCTCGGAGCGCCTGGCCTCAGCTTCGACCCCGGCCTCAGCCTCAGCCCCAGCCTCAGCTTCGGCTCCGGCCCCAGCCCCGGCCCCAGCCCCGGCCGGTGAGGAGTACGAGGCCGCCGACCTCCCCGGAACCCCCGCCCGAGAGGCCCTGGCCACGGACTACCGCCCCCCGCTCCCGCCACCCCTCCCCGTCCCGCCGCACCCGGGCGAACCGCCCCTCCTCCCCGCCCTGCCCGGCGCCCCCGACCCCATGGCACTGGAGTTCCTGGCGACGGACGCGGCGGCGCGGGCGCACGCGTACCTGACGCGGGGCGCGCCGGCCTTCGCCGCGCCGGACCCGTGGCACGACGCGGTGCGTCTGGCCGCCTCCCACCCCGGCCTGACGGGCCGCCGCACCTTCAGCCGCCAATTCGCCGCGCTCGCGGAGTCGGTGGGCCGCACCCCCACGGACCTGTCCCGCGCGGCGGCGGCCTGGCGGCAGGGCGGAGAGGAGGGCCTGGCGGTCCTGGAGTCCCCCTGGGACCCACCGGCGGGCCCCTTCGACCGCGCCCGCGGCGCCCTCGCCGCCGCGGACCTCCCCCGCATGACCATCCACCACAACCACCTCACGGACCCCACCGCCACCCTCCAACTCCGCTACGGCCACGACGGCCGCTGGTACCCGTACCGCGGCGAGTCCCACGCGGGCCGCACGGACTGGTGGCCGGAGGGCCCGGCGGACGAGGATCCCGTGGGCGCCCTCACGGGCTTGCTCGGCGCCTGACCGGTTGCCGCGGTCAGGCGCTGCTCCGCGTCAGGCGGCGGTCACGTCGGATTCGCCGGGTGCCGCCGCGGGACGGACCGCCGCCGGGCTTCAGCAGGTGAGAGCAACCGCCTCGTTTGCGCGGACCAACTCGCGTAGCTTGGCGCGGGTTTCGGCGTCGGTCGAATAGATCACCGTGCCGACCATACCTCTGGTCAGGAGCACCTTGTACGTGTTGCGGATCAGCCGGTCCACATCCGCGTCGGCAGTCGTCTTCTTGAAGACAGGGTCCCTCGAAGCTGTACGGTCGGTGACCCACTGATCGCCACGCCAGACCAGGTCGGGCCCGATGATGACGCCACTCCAGTCATACTCGAAGCCCTGGGCCGTGTATACGCACCCCACCTGGCCGAAGCCCGCCGGATCAGTGGCCCAGAGCGCAGCTGGCGGGGCGCCGCCGACCGCCCGGTCGCCGTAGACATTCCAGGGCCGTCGCCACTCGCCGATGACGACGTCCGGGGGCAAGGCCTGGCCCGGAGGGACCTTCTTGGTCCACTTCCAGCAGTAGCCCGCGGACAAGCGCGCGCTATACCCCTGGGCGCGGCGTCCATCGAGGAACTCCTCCATCTGCGCGGGGGTCTCGGCGACCATGAGCCGCATCCGGTCGTCGGGTTCCCACGCCACCGGCCCGCCTGGCTCGAGCCCTAGCAGCCGTACGGTCCAGTGCAGATAGGCGTCGCTGCCGCCGCACCGGAACTGGCTGTCGAGAGCCACGACCTGACACCGCGCGCCTTTGGCGGCGGCAGCCGCCTCGATCTCCGCGACGGTGCCCATCTCTCCGGGCCGCACGACCTGGTGCTCGTCGAGAAGGAAGACCGGGACCCGCGCCGCGTCGATGAGTTCCTCGATCTGCGCTTTGCCGTTGCGCTGCGCGGCCGGTGTGTACCGATTCGCCGACGTCTGGCGTATCCGGTGCGCCTCGTCGCAGATCAATACGTCCAGATTGTCACGCTCGGCAGTCATGAAGCTGTTGAAGTACTTGAAGAGGTCTCGCACTTGCGGCTTGCGTGCGCCGGCGACTTTGCGCATCGTGGTGGTGAAGGAGCTGGAGCCGGTTGCGTGCAGCGCGGTGATGCCCTGCCGGTACATTTCGCCGAGCAGTGACATCGCGATGACGCTCTTACCGGTACCCGGGCCACCGGTGACAACCACGATCTCCTTGTGGGCTGCCTGTTCCGCCCGTCGCACGGCGTTCAACACCATGCGGTAGGCCACCCTCTGTTCGTCCAGCAGCACGAACTGCTCGCGCTCCCGGACTTCTTGCGCGGCAACTGCAATCAACTGCTTTGAAGGGCCGATCTTTCCGGCCAGCAATTGTTCTGCTGCTTCGGAACTGGACGCGCCATCGAGCTTCGACCGCAGAAAATCGAGGAATTCGCCGCGTCTGGCTCCGATGAAGAGGCGTCCGTACTCGTCTTGTTCGGCCTCGAAGAGTCCGCTGACTCCGAACTCGGTGGCATTGTGCAGATAGGCGGCACCGCTCAGCCGCTCAGGATGGCCGGCCAGCGTTCCGTTGAAGGAGACGAGGTACTGGCAGTACCCGCGGACCTGGTCGACCGGATTGAGTACGGGTGGGGCGTAATCGACGCGGCACAACGAGGGATCGCCATCATCCGGCTCGGCGCTGCTCCACTGCTTGAGTTCGACGACCACGTAGGAGGGCTGTCCAGTCCTGGGATGCACCCCGGCGAGTACGACGTCGGCCCGTCTGCTGGTGAGCGGCAGGCCGTACTCGATGAGCATCTCCACCTGGCCGAGCTTCGAGTCGTTGAGCGCGCTCGCCAAGACAGGGAGGCTGCGTTCCCAGGAACGGACCTCGGACGGACTGGGCTTGTGGCCGTGCATCTGGACGAACTGCTCGGTCAGACGGAGATAGAGGGAACCGGAAAGACACTCGGCGGCGACCGCGGCGGCGGAGGCGCGGAACAGCAACGGATGCTCCCAGGCAGCACGAAGAGACTCGTGCGGGTGGGGGCATGTCCTTCGAAACCCCGCCGAAGCGGGACGGAAGCCCGTCGGGCCGCATTGATGACTACTCGAACTCTATCGCGAGCTGTTCCGCCACAGCCTTCTCGGCCCGGGTTGTCGGCGGCGGGAGCTTCTTCTTGAGTGGCTTGGCCAGAGGCGAGTCTGCGACCGTGCCGGTGATCAGTCGGCGGAGCGCGTTGCGGGTGGCGTCGTCCGCGGAGTAGACCACGATGCCGCTGCGTGCACGGGTCAGCAGGACGTGGTACGCGTGTCGCACCAGCCGGTCGACCTGCTCGTCACGCACCCATTTCTCTTTGAGCTTGCTGTCATGTGTTTGCGTCCGGTCGACGGTGAAGCGTCCGTCGCGCCATACAAGGTCAGGGCCGATGATCACTCCGGTCCAGTCGAACTCGAAGTTCTGCGCGGTGAAGATGCAGCCGATCTGGCCGAATCCGCGTGGGTCGGTGGCCCATTGACTTGCATCTGGTACATCGGCGAGCTGGACTCCCTCTTTCGCGTTCCAAGGGCGGTGCCAGTCGCCGATCTGTACCTCGACCAAGAGTTCACCGTTCTGCGGGGTCTTCCACTCCCAGCAGAAGCCTGCGGTCATGCGAGCCTGGGCGTTCTCTTCGAGTATGCGGCGTTCGAGGAACGTCTCCATTTCCTCCGGGCTCTCCGCCAGACGTACGTCAATACGACCGTCCGGGACCCACGAAGAAGCCGTCGTGGACTTGAGGCTGAGTAGCTTCGTTACCCACTCGCGGAATTCTGCGCTGCCCTCTGCCCGGAACATGCCCGGGAGTTCGACGACCTCGTAGTCGCATCCGCACGCTATGGCACGCTCGATGAGGTACTCGACCGTGCCGACCTCCTTCGGGCGCAGGGATTGCCAGTCATCGAGAAGAAATACCGGAACCTCGGCGACCTGAATCAGTTCGTCGGCCTGCGGCAGGCCGCGTTCCTTGACCCATCTCTTGACGTCACGGCCGTCCGATTTCATCCGTACGCGGTGGGCTTCGTCGCAGATGAGAACTTCCAGTGAGTTTTCCGGCAGGTGTCCGAACTGCTGGAAGAACCGATAGTCCTTGCGGGCCTGCCGTTCGGCGGCGCCCTTCCTGCGGTACGGAGCGGCGTCGACGGCGGCTTGGCGCAGGTTCTTGGTGAACGAACGAGAACCGCTGGCGTGCACGACGCTGTGGCCTTCCTGTCGCAGGGAACGCAGTAGTTCCACTGCCACTGCGGTCTTCCCGCTCCCAGGGCCGCCCTGAATGATGATGACCTTCTTGCGTCCTGCCGTCCCTCCGCCCGCGCGGACCTTCTGGCGGACCTCCTGGAACGCGATCTCCTGCTCCTTTTGGAGCGCGAAGACGGGGTGTGGACTTCCTACGCGGCTGAAAGCCTCACTGGACGAGGGGGCCTCATACCGCTGTGCTTGGCACAGCACGTCCGCGGCTCGGGCGCCGGGCACTCCGGACGCGAGGCGGGCCGCAAGGAAGGCCCTGAACTCATCGCGTTGGTCCCTCGTGTACAGCCTGCCGTGGTCACTCTGATTCAACTCGAGCAGTGACGAGACCTCGTGACTTGCGTTGTGCATCAGAGCGACCCCAGCGATTCGGCCGCGCTTTCCGTGCAAGGGTGCGAGGTGATGGACGAGGTACTCGCAGTAGCGCTGCACCTGGCGTACCGGGTGGAGTTTCGGCTTCCCCATTCCAGCGTCCACGGCGATGGGGTTGGTCGCCGATACCACTGCCTTGTGCCACTGCTTGAGTTCCACGACGACGTATGACAGATCGCCGGTCGCGGGATGCTGACCGGCCAGAATCACATCTGCCTCGCCCGCCATTCCAGGGGTCGAGTACTCAATGAGCAGTTCGACATCGTCGAGACCGGAAGCGAGCAGTCCTTCGACGACCTCGGGAAGGCTGTGGTTCCAGGATTCGATGAGACCTTTACCGGGCTGCTTCTTACGGGGATGCGACTGCACGTACTCATTGATCAGCCGTTGGGTGAGTGGCAGGTGCTCCTGGCCAACGGGCGTTATGAGTGGGCGAAGTTCGGCAGCAGACTTCCGGAGCAGCAAGAGGAATTCCCCAAGGCACGACAGATCTCGTGCGGGTGGGGGCATGTCCTGCGGAGGAAGCCCGTCGGGCCGCGATGACTGGTAGTACAGTAGCCCGACTCTGAGATGTCTGCTCTGCGATCGCGCCACGATGTTTGCGTACGGAGAAGTATGTGGCGGAGACGGCGGTGATGGCGGGCCCCCGGGCCCGCCCCGCCTCCCGGCGTCAGCCGAGAAGGTGCGCCGCGCACTGCACGGCAGTCCGCACCAATTCCACCCCAAGGGCTGAGGCGACACCGACGAGGATGTCGCGGAACAAGGTGCGGCGCTCGGGCTTGTACTCGACAGGGGTCATGCGGAGCATCTCCTCACGGAGTCGGGATCTCGGACTTGGTGGGGAGCCCACCGGGCATCCGTTCTCACCGATGAGGTGAGGCCGCCATGCAGTGCATGGCTCCACTGTCATCCGTCCATCCCGCGACCACGGCTCGTACACCCTCCGGGGAGGGGCGTGCGGCGTGGGAATACTCTAGCGACAACTGCACACAGACAACATCGAGTTATCGCTGTGGCCGCATAGGCCGTGACGCGATGTCTGTCACCCGCCGGATACAACGAGTCTGACCGGTTCGCTCAGCGACAGAGCTGCGCCATTGAGGTCGGCCAGCCGGGCGGCGAGGGTGGTCTCAGCCAGTCGCTGGGGAAGTGCGGTGCTGAATTTCAGGCCCGTCAGCGCGCGGGGGTCCACGGCGGGCAGGCACAGACGATCGGCAGCGTCGGCGGCGGCCTTCTTCCACCCCTGGGGCGTGATGTCCTCGCGCAGCCGGACGTAGGTGTCTGTGGGGCGCTGGAGAGGATCGGCGATGGTGGTGAGCGTAGCCGCCAGAGTGACGTTCGCCCGGTGACCGGCCCAGGTCCACCAGCGCACGTTCGTGTCGCGTCCGCCCCGCACCATCACCGTGCCGTCGGCGTGAACCATCTCGGCGCCGTCCTCGCGAACCTGGGCGAGAGCGCCTTCGGCACGCCGAGTGAGTTCGACGGCTGGTGTGGCGCCGAGCATGACTTCCCGGGCGGCGCGCGTCAGTTCGTACGAAGCAGTGCGGCTGAGTCCGACTCCGCCCCACCGGGCACGCCCTCCACCGTCCACTGGTTCGACGAAACAGCGGCGCCGCGACCAGTCGATGTACGTCACCTGCCAGCTGCGTCCGGCGAGCAACAACCGCCGCGGGCCCACGACGTCGTCGGTCAGCAAGGCGGGATCCGTCGTGCCGATCTCGGTACGGCCCGACAGCACGGTGAACTCCGGAGCCGCGGTGAACACGGCGGTCAGATCCATGAAGTGCCGGTAGCCGAAGCGGCGTTCGGCTTCGGGCCCGATGAACAGCATCCCGCTGTCCTGGTCCAGATAGCCCTCGTCGACGAGGTGGCGCACGACGGGTTCCGCGGAAGGTCCGAACGGTCCGAGCCCACCCCACCCCTCCTGCCACAACCGGTCGCCGACCTGGTGCTCCTGTAGACAGAGAGCCAGGATTTGCTGAGCGGCGATGTGCCGGGGCTCGGGTGGGGGCACGACCGGCTCCACCCACCCGCGCGACCAGAGCAGCAGGAGGGCCGCCGCAGCAAGGAGGCCACTCTCGTCGGTGGTGAGGAAGAGGCAGTTGCGAGTCGAGCCGGGGCGCCGCCCTGTGCGCCCGAGTCGCTGCAGGAACGAGGCGACCGTCCCCGGCGCGTCGATCTGGATGACGCGGTCCAGGTCACCCACGTCGATGCCGAGTTCGAGGGTGCTCGTGGACACGATCACGCAGTCGCGTGCTTCGGCGAAAGCTTCCTCGGCTCGGCGCCGCTCGTCGACGGACAGCGATGCGTGGGAGAGAAAGGTGGTCACGCCCTTGGCTCGCAGACTCTGGCCGAGCTCCTCGACCTGCTTGCGGGACTCGCAGAACACCAGACGCTTCTCACCGTGGTGCAGCGCTGCGATCATCGTGGCCGCGTTGGCCAGCGAACCCACGTAGTCGAGTTGGACGTCGCCGGGCGGTGGCGTGGCCGGTGACTCCTCGCGCAGGTGCGGTGCCACGACGTGCGCTGTGCGCTTGCCCGCGCCTGACCCCTGCAGCCAGCTCAGCAGCTGCTCAGGATTCCCCACGGTGGCGGAGAGCCCGACGCGCTGCACCGGTCGCCCTGCCACTCGCTCCAAGCGCTCGAGCACAGCCAGCAGATGCCAGCCCCGGTCGTCCCCCGCGAAGGAGTGCACCTCGTCGACGACGATCGCACGCAGCCCGGAGAAGAAGGCCCGGTGGTCGACATTCGCGCTGACCAGCATCGCTTCCAGGGATTCCGGAGTGGTCAGCAGCAGGTCCGGCCGCTCGCGCAGGATGCGCTTGCGGCGGGACTGGGATACATCCCCGTGCCAGAGCGCGGCGGTACGTCCCAGCCAGGAGGTGTAAGTCTCCAGGCGTGGCAGCAGGTTGTTCAGCAGGGCCTTGAGCGGGCAGACGTAGAGAACCGAGGTGCCGGTCCAGTTCTCCTGCGCCATCTTCGACAGAAGAGGGAAAGAGGCTGCTTCGGTCTTCCCGCCGGCGGTCGGGGCGAGCAATACGGCATCCGAGCCGTCCAGGAGTGGCGTGATCGCTTCCTCCTGGAGCGGCCTCAGGCCGGGCCAGCCAAGGGAATTGACGATGTGATGGATCAGCCCGGGGTGCAGCCGGTCCAGCGGCTCGGGGCCGCCGGTCACGGGAGGTCCAGGTCGACGTCGTCGGGCCCCGAGGCAGCGTTTCGCTCGACTTCGCTCAGCTCGGCGGTGCGCACCGTCAGGGCGTAGTGCTGCCGGGGCGCGAAGTCCTCGAACTGATCGACGCGATCAAGGACATCGCCTACGAGTTTCTTGAGGAAGACGCGCGGCGCTACCCCCACCTTCCCGCCCAACGCCCCGCCGACGGCCTTGGCCAGATCGGCGACGTAGGCGTCGTCCACGACCGTCCTGATCCGCTGGGAAGCCGAGGAGCCTTCAGCGTACAGATCGCGAATCGTGAGCCCCAGACCGACGAGCGAGTCCAGCGTGAAGCCCGAGAGGCGTACTTGCACCGCCCGCGGATTGTCGAAGCGCGGGTCGGTCGTGAAGTCGGTGGCCAGCCGTTGGGCCAGCGGAGCCAGCCGCTGCACGCCCTGTCGGCCGTCGAAGAACGCCGGTGTCCCCGTGATCACCAGGTAGAGACCGGGGAATCGGCCGGAATGCACCTCGTCGATGAGTTGTCGCAGCGCGTTGAGTGCCTTGTCGCGTGCGTCGGACCGTACCCGCTGCAGAGTTTCCACTTCATCGAGTACGACGAAGAGTCCCGGGTGGCCCGAATCGCGCAGCACGGTGAGCAGACCCTGCAGGAACCCGAGAGCGCCGAAGTGGTCGAGATCGCCGCGCACGCCGGCGGCTCGCCGTGCGGCGGCAGCGACGTGCGGTTGGCCGGCGAGCCAGGCCATGACAGCCGAGGCCGTGGCTTCATCACCTGCGGTGAGAGCGGTTCGGTAGCCACGCAGGGCTGTCGCGAATGACGGGGCGTGGCGGGACACCTCGGTGAGCCGCGCCGTCATCAGCTGTTCCACGTCGTCCGGCAGTTTCTCCTCCGGAGCTCCGGCGGCGAGAGCGTCCTCTTCCAAGGCATAGAACCAGGCGTCCACGACGGGACGTAGTGCGCTCGGCGGAAATCCCGGTGTGGACAGTCTTTCGGCGAGTCGCCGATAGACGGTTTCCAGTTTGTGCAGCGGGGTTTCGGTTTCGGAGATCTGAATTTCGGCGACGGCGAAGTTGCGTCGCTTGGCGCGCTCCCCGAGCCACCGTGTGAAGAATGTTTTGCCGGATCCGTATTCGCCTCGTACCGCCTTGAAGACCGAGGCCCCCGACGTCACGGCGTCGAGTTCGGCGTCGAGCGCGGCTTGGAACCGGCCCAGACCGGTGGCGAGCAGGTCGAGGCCCCTCTCCGGGACGGCCCCGCGCCGCAGGGCGTCGAGCACGTCACGGCGCCGGGCGGCACTGACGAGGGCGGTTCGGTTGGGGCGGTCTGTACTCACGCCGCCAGTCTTCCATCTGGTCAGGTGTCCCGGTGGCCGAGCCGGGCAGTCGCCGACTGTCCTTGGTCGCAGGGCGTTACACGCCGCTCCGTGGCTGGATCTCTTCGGTGTGTGAGGAGAAGCAGGTGAACTGCTTGACGCCCATCTGATCAGCTTGGTGCAATTGCCCATTACACATTCAGGCCCAGGTGGGGGATCACGCAGCGTGGCGCTCGACAGTCCAAGGCTCAAAGACGTCCTCAAGGATGTCGCGTCCGGGATCCTGCAGCTCCCGGACTTCCAGCGCGAGTGGAAGTGGGACGACGAGCGCATCAGGGCGCTCATCGCAACCGTGACGCTCGACTATCCGCTCGGCGTGGTGATGGCGCTCGAGACCGGAGGAACGTCCCCCTTCAAGGCCAGGGCGCTGAAGGGCGCTGAGGATGCGGAGGACAGGGTCCCCGACCTGCTGCTTCTGGACGGGCAGCAGCGACTGACCTCGCTCTTCCAGGCACTCCACAGGGAACGGCCCGTCGAAACGGTCGATGCCCGTGGCAAGGACCTGAAGCGTTGGTACTACGTCGACATCGCCAAGGCAGTCGGGTCGCCCTCGGACCGCGACGAAGCGATCGTTTCTGTGCCCGAGGACAGAATTCTCAAGTCGAATTTCGCGCGCAAGGTTGTTCTCGACCTGAGCACGATCGAGCGGGAGTGTGCGGCGGGATACTTTCCCCTGCACCTTGTCTTCGACACCCAGCGGGTGAATGCCTGGCAACGGGCATTTGTGAAGGTCGACGACGCACATTGGGATCTCTGGTCGCAGTTCGAAGAGCATGTCCTGAACCATGTGCAGGCGTTCCAAGTACCGATGATCAAGCTCGCTGCTGCCACCCCCATAGACGCCGTGTGTGCGGTCTTCGAGCGGGTGAACACGGGCGGCGTTCCCCTGAATGTCTTCGAGCTGCTCACTGCTACGTACGCGGGAAATCGCGACCATGTAGAGGAGCGCGGGGGGTACTACCGACTCCCCGAGGAGTGGGAGAGGATCAAGAAGGAGCTGACCTCGACATACCCGGTGTTCGGGCGTTTGGAAGCTGGTGTCGAGGACGGACTGAGCAGCAGTGACTTCCTGCAGGCTGTTGCCCTGGTTCGCACGTGGGAGCTCAAGCAGCAAGGGCCCGGGACGGCGGTTTCGTGCAAGCGGCGCGACCTGCTCGGACTGCCGCTCGCCGACTTCCGGCGTCTGGCACCCCGTGTGGCCGATGCTTTTGGATGGGTGGGAGCCTTTCTGGAACAGCAGTGCATCGTCCGTAGCTCTGACCTCCCGTATCGCACGCAGCTCGTCCCACTCGCTGCTGTCAGGGCCATCCTCGGAGACCGCACCGACGCACCGGGGGGTGATGAGCGGATCAGCCAGTGGTACTGGTGCGGTGTGCTCGGCGAGATGTACGGCGGGTCGACGGAGAGCCGGTTCACCCGTGACGTGGAGCAGTTGATCGGCTGGATCCGCGGCGAGGAAGGGGGAGTGCCAGACACCGTGGGCGAAGCCGCGTTCCTCTCCGACCGGCTTGACTCCCTCACCACGCGCAACAGCGCAGCGTACAAGGGGATCTACGCGCTTCTGGTCAAGCAGGGGGCGGTGGACTGGTACTTCACCGACGCGCCGCTCAAACCGGCTCGGCTGGTGGAGCACAGCGTCGACGTACGGCAGATCTTCCCCAAGGGGTGGATCTCCAGGAACTACCCCCAGTACGCCCCGCAGTCGAACTCGATCGTCAACAAGACCCCGCTGTCTCTCCGGGCGAGCCGGAGCATGACCGGGTCTCCGGCTTCCTACCTCAAGTCGCTCACGCTCGAGTCGGGCATGCGCCCCGAGTGGTTCGACGACGTCATCGCCACCCACCTCATGGATCCGATCGCGCTGCACGAGGGCGACTTCGACGCCTTTTACGCCAATCGTGCCAAGCAGCTCCTGGAGCTGGTGAGGTCGGCCATGGGCAAGCGAACCGTCTTCCGCGACACCTCGGGCTGGTGAGCAGTTCGTGTCAGAGACGCCGTCCGAGCAGCAGCTGCTCGCCCTCAAGGACTCCAGAATCCCGGTGCGTGAGCTTCTCGGGCTCTTTGGCACCCGAGTGCGCAACGACCAGGCGGTGCTGACGATTTCGCAGAGGCTTGAAGACGTCGGCCTCTCCACCCTCCCGTATTTCGCCACGTGCAACAGCGGGACCGAGGTTCATGTCGTTGCCCTGGAAGCTGCTTCCGGCCCGGGGACTGTCGGCGAAGGGGACGAGGACGAGGGGCTGTCACCTGGAGCGCTGCCGCAGCACTCCTTCAAGATCGGCGACTTGCCGGCCGCCCGCAGTGGTCTTGAGTCGGTCAGCTCCAGTGCTCAGGTGACCGGGGCGACCTACCTCATGCGCACCAAGGACTACTCCCAACTCCCCGTCATCGACGGCCGATCCACCTTGCGGGGTGTCGTCACCTGGAGTTCGGTGGCCAAGATGTACGAGACCGGCGTGGCGTCGATCCTGGCGAACGCCATGGTCCACGACCCGCCGGTCGCCGAGGTGCACCAGGACTTCTTCTCCCTGCTGCCTAGGGTCAGCGAGCACGGCTATCTGCTTGTCCGGGGCAACAATGGCCAGTTCACCGGGATCGTGACGACTGCGGATATTACGCAGCGCTTCGAGGCGACAGCGTGGCCCTTCTTCGTCGTGGGTGAGATCGAGTTCCTGTTGCGCAAGTGCCTCGGTGCGGCGCTCGATCCAGATGCCATCCGCTGCGTTCAGCCGAACAGGCCGGAGCGGCGGACCGGTCAGATCGCTGACCTGATGTTCGGCGACTACGTCAAACTGCTCAAGGGCGACCAGGACAGCCAGACGTTGTGCGCCAGAGCAGACCAGAATTGGCTTGCACTCGGCTGGGTCGGTGTGGACCGTGTCCAGTTCGTTCACCAGCTCGACCGGGTGCGGAAGATCCGTAACAAGATCGCGCACTTTGATCCAGACCCGCTGTCGAAGCAACTGACGGACGAGCTACGGCAGTTCGCGAGGCTGCTCAGACAGCTCGCCTGACTGTTTGGGGCGGCTACGGCTCAGGCTGTAGCCGTTACTCCAGCTCGAACTGGTCCCGCAGCAAATCCCGGTTCAGCCGCAGGGTGCGGCCGTCGGGCAACACTTCCAGGACCTGCTCGCCGTCGTAGTTGAGCAGTTGTCGCAGTACGGCCGCGAAGCCGTCGGGGCGCCGGGTGGGAGGCAGGCCGATGCGCTGTCCCAGCGCTGTCACGGGCAGCGTGCCTCCTGCTTCCAGGAGGGCGCGTAGGGCCTTCTCCACTTGGAGGGGTGTGAGCTTGCGGGCGGACACCATCAGGTCCAACTGTGCCAGGAAGATCTCGGACGAGAGCAGCCCGCCGATCAAGGAGCCGACAGGGTCGACGGAGGGGACCAGTTCAGCGGAGAGTAGAGCACCGTCGTCCTTCTCGGACGGGGCCAGCCTCAGTTCGAAGAGCGAGTCGTGGCTCCGGGCGAGTTCGGCTTGCTTCGGGGTCTGCTTGGCGGGCTTCTTCGCTGCCGGAGCGGCGGCCGTACGCTGCTGCTTCGGTTCCTCGGGTGCCTGTGGGGCCAGCGCCCACCAATCCGGTTGGGGACTGCCCAGCTCCCGCCAGCCCGCCGGTGGCTTCGCCCCGAACGGGAGGAAGGCAAGCACAGGGATGGCGAACTCGGCCAGGGACGCGCCGCCGTGATAGCCCGCCTTTTGCGACGTGTAGCGCGAATCGGTGTCCCACAGTGCGACGATCTCGCCCCCAGGAGCGGGCGCGACGACACGCTGGCCGGAGAGGGCGATCTCCGTTTCGGACAGCGGGCCTCCAGGGCCGCGATGCCGGGCCGACTGCGCATTATCGGCCGTCACCCTCACGCCGTGCCGGTCGATGACATGACCGTGGTCGCTGGTGAGGATCACAGCGCGGCCCTGTGTGGCGGCAAGCCTCAGCAGAGCCTGCAATTGCCCTATTTCATCGAGCCGCCAGGCGCCGTCACCGAGCTTCTGTTCCGTGGCAAGACGGTCATCGATGGTGTTGAGGACGACTGCGACATGCTTGCGGTCGTCGGCGAATGCGTCGTGCAGCTTGGGGCCGAAGGTGGCACCGCTGCTCTCAGCGCGCAGGTCGTCCTTGTGGAACACCGCCACATCGTGACCGTCCCAGAAGCGATGACCGGGGAACAGCCGTCTCTCGTCGGCCTGTGTGCCCTGCATCAGCCGGCCGGCGAACAGCGAGGTCCGGGAGACCGCCGTGACGGTAGGCAGTGCGGCAGCCATCGCACGGCGCTGCGGGGCGTCCTTCGCTTTGGGGAGCGGGTCGAACTCGAGCCAGTGCTTGCGCAGCTCCTCTCCCAGCTCGGCAGCGATCGCTGCGCTCATGCCATCCAGGACGAGCAGCAGTACGCGGCGTTCGTCGGCCTTCACGACTGGGGCGACGATCTCCCGCAGGAAGGTCTCCACCGTCAGCATCACGCCTGGGGCGTTCCCGCCCGCGGTCCAGGTGGCGAGCTGCTGGGCAAAGGCGCAGTCGATCTCGCGACGACGTGCGCGCACAGAGGCGCACAGGGAGTCGTACGCGGACTTGAGTGTGAGGTCAGGATCCCCGCCCGCCTCGATGTGCTCCAACGCCAGATCGACCCAGCCGGTTTCGGAGATGTGGCGGGAGATTCCGGCGCCCACATTCTCACTCTCGGCCGACGGGCCGGTCGCCAGCCACTGGGAGAGCCGCTGGGCCATGCGGGCCCGGTCAATGCGGACGGGGGCGTCCTTGTCCCGGGCGATCCGGTGCTTGCTCAGTACCTTCACTGCCGCTGCGATACGCGCAGGGTCACCCCCTTGGAGCGCTCGCCCAACCGCAGTGAACCGTTCCTCAAGCCCCGCTGCGAGTACGGGACTTGTGCGGATGGCTTGCGAGGCGCCGAACTGCTGCGCCAGCGTTGCCGCACGGTCCAGGACGATACCCGTCAGACGGCGCGCCGCCCCAGCGCTCTCGTCGAATTCGGAACGGGCGCTTACCAGCAGCCCGGAGACGAACTCCTCACAGGACCGCCCGAAAGCTGCCGCGATCTTGTCCAACGCTTCACCGAGTCCCGGCGGCTCCTCACCGAACCAGCGCTCGGCCCGTCCACGCGCGCGATAGACCTCGGCATCGGCTTCCGCGTCGGCGTGACCCCACAGGACCGCGCAGACGAGGCCGAACGGGACGGCGTCCGGCCCGTGCTCGGCCTCGACCAGAGCGAGCAGGGCCCGCCCGGTCGCCCCGCCCTGTTCCTCCTCGGCGAGGAACCGTGCGAGCCCGGCCCGCTCGGGTGCGCGCAGCGCGAGATAACGGTCGGGACCGCCGGACGTCAGCGACCACTGCAGCAGCGTGGGTACGTCGAGCACGTCGCCGGATGCGCCGGTTGAGGAATCGCGCGGAACGCGGTCGACGTCGTACCGCCCGATGCCCAGGCGTCGCATCGCCAGCGCTGTGAGTGCCTCGCGCCGCGACAGCATGCCGCCGCCCGTCCGCGGCCACCGTCCTGGTGGCGTGGCGTCCAGGAGTGCCTCGGCGGCCCAGTTCTCGCTGAACAGCCGGGGGTCGGTACCGCTCGCACCGAAGGCCTCGCGTACGACGTCCCAGGAATTGACGGCGTTCACGCGCTGCCGGTGCACCTTGCCCAGCAGGTCCGGCCCGAGCTCGGACTCCTCGCGGTCAGTGAGAACGACGAGCACCTCGGGGCCGACTGCGTCACGCGCGAGATGGGCCAGCACCAGTTCGTATGCGGCGAGCGGTGAGGGCGCGGTCTCGATCCGCGCCTTGCGCTGCTCGCCCCAGGACAGCTCGTCCGGACCGTCCCACGAGGGCGCGGCGCGCAGCAGAACAGCTCTGCGCTTGTTCGACACGAGGCCGGACTGCGACGCCAGGTACTGGGTGATCGTGGCGGCGTTGAGACGCACCGCGCTCGTCGTGGTCGCCGTACTCACTTCACATGCCTCATTCCACGACCCGCCAGCTGATCTCGATCGTCGCGTTGGGCTCCGTGGCCGTCAACTCGGCAAGTTCGGAGCGCAGTTCGGCCAAAACCTTGGCTGCCGTGGTCCGGCCGCCGCCCGAGCGGCGCGGCGAACGGCCGCGGACCGGATGGACCGAGGGCACGGGCGGCTGGCTGGTGTCGGTGCTGAGGCTCACCGCGTCGGGAGTGGTGAGGGGGGCGGTCGACGGCTCGGCGAGGGGAGCGGGCTTGGCGGGAGTGGCTGCCGCCTGGCTGCGCTCGATGACAGCGACGATGGAGCGCCGGGCGTCCCGCAGAGCGTCCTTGAGGTCCAGCGTGCGCTGATCGACGCGTGCCGCTCCCCGCAGCTCCTCCAGTACGACCTCACCGCTGGGGCCGTAGCTGGGAGCGAGCTTCAGCATGTCCCATGCGGCAGTGGCCAGTGCCTTGGCGACGTCTTCTGCCTGCTTGATCGAGGCTCCGTACCGGCTGGCGGACACCTCACCGAGATCGAACGAGGCGAAGGCGGTGATGATCTGCTTGGCCGCCGCCGAACCACCCCCGGCCCTCTGCTCAAGTCCGAGCAGCTCGTCGAGCAGATCACGGGCACGCCGGGCGAGCGCGAGCCTGCCGGACTCGTCGGACCCATCCAGGCCGAGCAGCCCGGAGTGCTTCTCCAACTGCTTGACCAGGTCGATCGCATGTGGCTGGAACACTCGGGCCTTGCCTGTGATCTGCCGCGCGAACTGGCTCACGAGCCGGCCGCGGCGGAGCTTCGGCGGCGGATCACCGAAGATGTCCCAGTACCGTCGCCCGGCCTCTTCCCAGACCGACTCCTCCGGCAGTGGCTGCGAGCGCAATGCGTACTGGGGCTTGACGCCCGACGGCTCGGGCGCGGGCTCGAGCGGCGCCCCGCCCTGCACCCACACCCGGTCGTCCATCTCCGCGTACGAGGCGATGACGAGGTTGGCCAGGAATGGCTCGAGCCCCATCCGCTCGGGCCGGTCGAGCCACTCGGTCAGTTTCACCACACTCAGGTCGCCGGGGCCACCCTCCTCGCGGGCCTGCAGTGCGAAGTGGTCCACCCAGCGTGTGGACGGGCGGAAGTACGCCTCCTTCTGCTGCCCGAGCCCGAGTGGTGCCGCGATGCGGCGCATAGCGCCCCGCTCCTTGCCGTCCACTTCGGTCTGCCGGTCGCCCGCCTCCACCGCCGCCTTGATGTTCTTGAACACCACCCGGACATCGCTGGGCTTCACAGCGGTGTGAGTGCCATCGGGGTCGAAATCAGGGTGAGCGGGGAACTGGTGGGCCAGCAGCTTGCCCGCCACGTGCCGCGCCGCGTCGCGCAGCGACTGGCCGATGGAGACGCGGAGTTCGGGCACATCGGGCAGCGACTCGAAGTGGTCGCTGAAGGCGATGTCGACGTCTCCGGGCTTCTTGTCCGCGCAGCCGTACGCCTGCTTGAAGGCTGCCTTCACCGTCTTGGTGAGTGAGTCCCGCTGCCCTTCGAGGAGCGCCTTGGCGCGTGCCCGGTTGTCCGCGTTGAGGTGTTGGGCGTACACGGTGTCGAAGCGGCGCTGGTCGGCGAGTGCGTAGTCGATGACGACCAGGCGCTGGAAGTCCTGGAATCGCGCAGCGGACAGGTGGGTGGGGATCCACGCCACGGTCTGGGGCTTGGGGCCGGGCATTTCCCGCAGGGTGCGCATGCGGTTGGCGTCGTCGCGGGGCCCGTACTCGCCCTCGTCGTAGGGCAGATCGATGATCAGCCGCCACAGGTCGTCCTGGCTGGGCTGGAACTCGTGATCGGGCATCTCTTCGCGGTCGGCGACATTGCCGAAGACGATTTCCGCCATCCGGTTCGACCCGCGCCAGACGAGCTTCAACTCGTCGGCGACAAGGCGCTCTTGAAGCTCGAGCCCCAATTCCTCGGCCAGCAGCCGCTTGGCGAGAGCGCGACGGTTGGAGCGATTGTTGTTCACGTCCGCGTTGGCGAGGACCGAGTCGACGTCCACACCGGCCAGTTCGAGCCGCACACCCGGCCGAGTGTCCGTGCCGGTCGCCTTGATCTCGGCGAACCGCGCGGCCCATTCGTCGACTTTCGCCTTGATGACGCCGACCTCGGCACCGGGAATCGGCGTGGTGACGGAGCCGTGGTTGAGCGCGCCGAGGCGGTGAATCGTCAGATCCCGCAAGGCGGGCACGCTGGGCGCGAGCGCGGACAGGAGCAGGGTGCACATCAGCCGGTCGTCGCCGATGAACCCCTTGCAGCGATCGGCGAGCCGCTGATCGGCAACGGTTTCACGGCGGTGCCGATAGCGCTCGACATCCTCCTCAGTGATCTCGTACGTCGCCAGGAGGTGCGGCCGGAGCTTGGTCCGGTACAGCTTGTCCGCAGCCTGGAACTCCACTTTCAGCGCGTCCACGAACGGCTTGTCACCGCCGTCCGCGATCACCGGGTAGAGATCGCCGAGCGGGATCAGCTGGTCCAGCGTCGCGTCGTCCCGGTGGTCGGCGAGGAGCTGCCCCATCAGCTTCAGGCCAGTACGCGAGCGCTGCAGCGCGGACGAGATATGGACGAGCGTGTCCATGAAGGCGGGCGAGAACGGATACGTCAGCCGGAAGGATGCCTCGTCCGCACCGGTCGTGCCCTCGTCCGACCCCAGGAGCACGTCCCAGACCTTCGGTCCGACGCGCTTGATCTTGGCGAATGCGGCTTCCAGCTGGGTGGCGGCCTCATCGTTCTTCGGCTTGAGCAGCCGGGTGTGAGCGATCTGGGGGAGGTTCCTGTCCTCCAGTGTGATCTTGTCGAAGCGGCCCGAGGCCAGGTTCAGACTGGCCTGGATGGCCGCCTCAGCGGCACCGGACGTCTCCTCACCCACCAACTCGCGCAGGTCGCGCTGGCGGGCGATGAACGACACGATCGGGACGGCCCGCCGTGAGTCGGCGCCTTCCACAAAGTTGGTGATCTTGTCGGATTCACGGGAGATGAATTTCGGGTCGTGAATGCGGTTGGCGAGCCACAGGATCAGCTCGTCCATGAAGAGAATCAGCCCGTGATAGCCGAGTGACTTGGCATGCTCGGCGATCACGGCGAGGCCGGCGTCGAGCGAGATGAAGCCGTGTTCGTCCTCGGCGGCGTGTTTGGCGAAGCCGGGGAACCAGGTGGCACTGGCGTCATGCACCAGCTTGGCGCGCAGCTCCGCTGGAGTGCTCGGATTGACCAGGTTCAGGTTGGTCTCTTCGCCGTCCAGTTCTTCGGCGGTCAGGGCAGTGTTGAGGAGCGCGGGCGACCAGGAGAAGGCGTCGCCCCACTCGTCATCGGCATCGTCGCCGGACGCGTCGTCCGCCCCGGCGAGCCCCTCGATGAACTGTTTGTCGCCCATCCGCTGTCGCAGCGAGCGGACGTCCTCGAACAGCGAGTCGGTCCGATACACCTGGGGCGTCGCGGCCTCCGGATGCAGAGCCTTTACGTGACTGACGTACCCCCCGAGAACCCGCTGCTCCAGGGACTTCGCACCGAGCATGTGGTACGGCACGAGCAGGAACCGCTTGCGCTCACTATCCAGCCACTCGTGCTTGGCCAGGATCGGATCGAAGTCGGTACGCGCGCGTGCGGCTTGATCACCTCGGAGCAGGGCGTGCAGCACGGCCATGAAGTGCGACTTACCGGAACCGAAGGAGCCGTGGAGATAGGCCGCTTTCGACGTATGCCCGTCGAGCGCGGCCTTGATCAGTCCGAGCGCCTCGTCGAAGTTCTCCAGGAGACGCTCGGTGACGACGTAGTGGTCGAGAGCCTGCGCCGCGCCTTCTTCGGAAACCGCCTCGGCGAGCTTCAGGACGAAGTCGGACGTCGAGATGGACGTCTTGATGTCGAAGACATCGCGAAGGAGGGGTGCCGTGGCGGCGGTGGGGGCCATCTCTGTCTCGCTTCTCCTACTGTTTGCGTACTGCGTCTGGCTACGTCCGGCGTCCTCGGGGCGGCGCGTGCCTGGTGTGTGCGGCTGAGGAGTATTCTCCCGCCGCTTTGTTCTTACTGACTGCCCTTTCGGCTGCAGTCCGTGTTCTTACCGACTGCCCTTTCGGCTGCAGTCCGTCGTCGATCGTAACGGGTGCATACGACAGTAAGGAGGTGTCGGGGGTGGGCACTCAGCTGGTCTTACGTAGGGGAGCCCCATGCGGACATCAACTGCTCGGGACCGTACGTGGCCGCGAGCCCGTCGACGCTGAATCCGGACCGGGACACCGCGACGAGTGGCACGTCCTCATCCGCTCCTGGCACGGACTGGGCATCCCTGGCCAGCGCGGCCAGCGCGCGGCTGTCGAAGGAGCCGTGCTCGTGCCACTTGACCGAGCCGACGAAGGAGATCGCGCGCGCGGGCGACCGGTCGGCGCCCACGAGATCGACTTCGGGATTGTTGGTACGAGGCCACCAACCGCCCACTTCGCGCACCTGCGGCCAGGTGTCGTCCGGGAGGAGCCGGGCGAGCGCCTCCCGAACCACGGGCTCGATCGCCCGCCCCCGCCACGAGGTCCAGCCTCGCTCGACGGCATCGGCGACGACCCGGCCGCGCCCGCGCTCGATCTCGGCGATGCCCTGTTCCAGGAAAGCCAGCCAGAAGCGGAGGTAGGGATCGGCGACGCGGTAGCGACGGTCCCGGTCGCCCGGCCGGACGGAGAGGGGCGTGTCGATGGCGACGAGCCGCTTGTCCGCGAGGGTCCGCAGGGCGGGATTGAGGGAGCCGGGCGGAAGCGGCCGATCGGCTGCGCCGGCCTTCGCGGCGATCGTCCCGAAGGTCCGCTCACCGCTTCCGATCACGGACAGGACGTGCCGGGCCTGCAGGGCAGTGGGGAATTCGGCGGCCAGCATGCGCTCGCCGGAGACGAGCAGCGGCGAGGTCGGATCATCGAGGGCCCGGGCAAGGAAGTCGGCGCGGGTCTCGCCATCGCGCCACTCCTGGCAGATGAGCGGCAGACCGCCGGTGATCAGGTGGGCGTCGAAGGCGTCGGCGGCCGGGAGCCCGGTCATCTCCATGACCTCGTGCGGGGACAGCGCTGACAGGACCATCTCGACCCCGCGCTGATGGAAGGGGCGGCCGTAAGCGGAGAGCTGTTCCATCATGGCGAGATCGCTGCCGATGAGGATGAGCAGCACCGGCTTGCGGCTGAGCACCCGGTCCCAGACCGTCTGGAGGGTCCCTTCCAGGACGGAGTCCCCTTCGAGCATCCAGGGCAGCTCATCGAGTACGACGATGCTGGGACTGTCGTCCGGCAGCACGGCGGCGAGCTGGCGCAGGGCGGTGTCCCAGTCGGCGACGGTCGTGACGCCGGAGAGGAGGGCTGTGTCCGGGAAGGGCGCGTGCCGTACTTCCGAGAGGAACCGGGCCCGCTCCCGGAGGGCGTCCTCGCCGCGTGTTGCCTGGTGGACGACGTACGGCACCTGGGCGCGCTCGCAGAAGAGATCGACGAGGCGTGACTTCCCGACCCGGCGTCGGCCGCGGAGGAGCAGGGCCCGGCCGCGCTGGTCGCCTCGGCCCTCTCGGACCCAGGCCAGGTGGCGCTCCAGGGTGGCCAGCTCTGCTGTGCGGCCTACGAAGCCTGCCATGGGTCACCTCGGGACGTATTGGTGCTCTAGCTCGCGTTCAACATACTCAAGTGAGCCATAGTATGGCGAATGCGAGTGTTGGTGCGGTCGCTCTGGGCGACCGGGGTGGGGTGTCCCCTGGAGGCACTGGAGGGATCCGTGCCGCTCAGCGGACGTGGGTGACGAACGCTTGCCAGGCTGGAGGGGAGAAGGTGATCACCGGGCCGGTGGGGTGCTTGCTGTCGCGGACAGAGATGGTTCGGGGGATGTTGTGGGCGACTTCGACACAGTTCCCTTGTCCACCGCTATAGCTGCTCGCGTGCCACACTGCTCTCGCGTGGGAGGTCCGAATGTGGTGTTCCTGGCTCATGGTCTGAACTCCTTGGCGATGCGGCGGATCAACGCGAGTGATTCCGTCGGTGGCAGTGCGGCGGTGCGCGCGTCGTCGAAGAGGGCGCGATAGTAGGCGACTTCGGGTTCCCGCTCCATCCAGATGTTTCCGGTTGGGGTCTCCGTCAGCGCAAGGTCCAGCGACGTCACCTGCGGAAAGCTCAGCAGGAGGTATGGCCCGAACATACCCGAGTGCGCACCGCGCGAGAACGGCAGGACTTGGACGGTGATGTTGGGGCGTTCGGCCATGGCTGCCATGTGTTCCAGTTGCGCGTGCATCACTGCCGAACCGCCGACATGCTGCCGCAGCACCCCCTCGGCGAGCACTGCCCAGAGTTCCATTGGCGCTTCGCTTGTGAGTCGCTGTTGCCTGGCGAGCCGTACCTGGACGAACTGATCGATCTCCTCGGCTGTTTGCCAAGAACGTGAAGCGACCGTGACTGCTCGGCTGTACTCGGCGGTCTGGAGGAGGCCCGGTACGAGCTGCATCTCGTACGTGCGCACGCTGTCGCAGATAGCCTCCAGCTCGATCTGGTCGCGGTAAGAATCGCCGAGAACTGAGCTGTACTGGTGCCACCAGCCGTCGCGGCGGCGCCGGTTGGCCCTGCGAGCCAGGGCGCTGAGGCGTTCCCGCGTTTCTGGGTCTTCGATCTCGTAAGCGTGCATGAGCGCGTTCAAGTCCGGTGTACGGACAGGCACATGTCCGTTCTCCAGGCGGCTGATCTTGCCCTTGGTGCAGTCGAGCAATTCAGCGGCTTCGGCCATGGATACGCGCGCGGCCTCGCGGAGCTGACGCAGCTCATCGCCGAGTTGGCGGCCGAGCACGGTGGACGGTTTGACAGTAGGCATGCGCAACTCCCTACCAGAGGCCGAGTGTGTGCAGAACTGCCAGCTACTCGAAGGAGTGAATCAGGATCCATCGACTCATGCAACATTGCGCCAATACATATGCTGCGGTGTGTTGCAGAGGCGGAGTGAGACTCCTAACGCCCGCCGCACCACGGGGACGTGATGACTGGATGCCGAGCGCGAGGAGACGTCATGGCAAAGCGCTTAGACCCACGAGAAGTCGCCTTCCGGCTGCCCCGTTGCCGCCTCAGCGTTCCCAGAGCGCGGGCGCTGGTGCACGCCGTACTGGGGGAGTGGGACGTCAGCCAAGATGCCCTGGACTCGGCGGAGTTGCTGCTCTCAGAGTTGGTGACCAATGCGCTGCGTGTCCGCGTGCCGAGTGACCGGCAGGTCAGTGTGCGGATCGTGCGATCGCTGGGGGATGGCCTTCTGCGGCTCGAGGTGAGTGATGCCGGAGGCGGCAGGCCCGAGGTGAGGGAGCCTGATGAGGATGAGACGCGTGGGCGCGGGCTGATGCTCGTTGAGGCGCTTGCCTACCGCTGGGGAGTTGAGGAGCGTGTCGGCGGGATCGGCAAGACGGTGTGGGCGGAGCTGAAGGCGCCGGACCTGCCGGTCGAGCCGGACGGGAAGGAGGACGTGTCGTTGGCGGTGCGGGATGCGGGCGCGCCCTCCGTGCGGGAGGGCGAGGAGGACGCGCCCGGGTGATCAGCCCTCGGAGGCGGGGCGGCGACCGCGACGGGCGGCCGACGCGGGGCGCCACTCCCGCAAGTCGTCGTCGGTCAGGCCATGCTCGCCCTGCTTGGCGGAGCGGTAACCCGCGAAGAAGGACGCGGGAGAGCCGCCGTACATCGAGTCGAACTCGTTGTGCCACTGGTTGAGCCAGGGCTGGAGTTCGAGGAGGCCGGCGAGGAGCGGGGTGAGTTCCTCGGAGGAGAGCTCGTCGTGGTTGGTGAAGTACGTGCTGAGGGCCTGGGCCTGCTCGCGGTGGTCCCAGCCTGCCCAGCCGAAGAGGTCCGGGGTGCCGGAGATCGGGCCGGTGGCGTAGGAGATGAAGCGCTCCTTCGGGACGTCGAGCTTTCCTCGGGCACGCCAGTAGGAGGGCTTGAGGAAGTCGGCGGAGGTGTACTTCGGAGGGACCGGGATCGTGTCCCGGATCTTGCGCTTGGCGGGCTCGTCCGGAGCGGCGTCCTCTTGGCGCTGGAGGTCCCAGACGTGCTCCCAGTCGGCGCGCTTTTTCAGGGCGGCGGGCTTGTAGCGGAGGGCAGCAAGGAAGGGGACGTGTTCGTTGGCGAGGAGGTCGGCGATGACGGTCGCCAGCTCCTTGCGGGGGGCGTACAGCGCGGCTACGGAGACGAAGTCCTCGTCGAGAGAGAGGGCGGAGGTGAGCTGGGCGCGGGTGAGGATGGTGGGCTGGCCGTCCTGGTACCAGAGGTCGCGGGACTCGATGCGGTCGAGGAGCCAGGAGCGGAGGGCCTTCTCTTGGAGGGCGTCCCAGCCTTCGGTTGCCCACCGGCGCTTGTACTCGGGGCGTTCGACCATGCCGATGGCGCGGGAGGACTCGATGGCGTCGATGCGCTTCTGGACGGTGGCCTTGTAGGCGTCGGACCAGTGATCGGGGAGTGTGGTGATGGGGGTGGACCCGTGCCGCTTGAACCACTCGTCGGAGGCCTCGCCCTTCTCCACGCGCCGGGCGAGCACGATCTCGAAGGCCCGCTCACCGAGGGCGAGTTCGGGAACCTCGGATTCGGGGGCGCGGAGGTCTTCGGCGTGGAGGTTGTAGAGGGAGTAGACCTGCCAGTCGAGTTCCTCTTGGAGGGCGATCATTCGGGCGCGGGTGGAGTGCCACTTGGTGCGGGCTTCGCGGAGGGGAAGAGCGGTGAGGGGCTGAGAATCTAGGGCGCCTGATGGGCCTGTGAGGTTGAGTTGCTGAGCGAGGGTATCGAGCGAGGTGGCAAGGGCAGCCGGGAATTCGGAAGGCAGGGGGAAATCTTGAAGCTTCGTTCCTGTGAACTCATAGAAGCGTTCCCAGTCGTCACTAGTGAAGCCTCCTCCTTCGCCGCGAATTCCCTTGTCGTGACTGACCATCTTGAGCCAGAAGCATGCCGCGGAGCTGTTTAGTAGCCCAAGCAGTCGAAGGTGCTCTTCCTCGCTCGCGCCTTCTCGCAACTTGATGACTGGAGCTGAACGACTAGATACCTTCCCACCTCTGCCGAGCGCAAAATGATTGTGAGATGCGACAAATGCAAATGAGATGGAGAGTGGAACTTGATAGCGCTGTTTGAAGAACATGGAATATTCAAACCATTTCAGTCCATGCTCCAGCTGGGTTCTTCCGAAGGCGGTGCGGTCCCGTAGTAGTACGCGATAAGGCCACAGGAACTTCTCGGTATCGGAGGATGCTTTTGCGCTCAAGGTGATGGGGTCGTACGGCCATAGTGATGTGACAGGATTCAATAGGCCAAAGTCTCGTACCTCAGTACCCTCAATCAGTGGACGCTGCTGATTCTCGGGGATTCGGTGGCGGTTCAATGCTCCGCCACCGATCATATATGCGCCGTCCTCGCGGGTTACAGCGCCAGCGCCGATGTCAGCAACCGCTGCTGATAGCTTCATCTGGGCTTGGCTACCGAGGAGTTCGACCATTTCGAGGCCGCCATCGGTGAGGATCCATGGTCGCTTACTGAAGTACTTCTCTCGTTCCAGATCGTCTACCGATACCCATTGACCTGCGGATCCAGGTGAATCGATCTGGGCCTCAATTGCGTTCCATACCAATCCATCCTCCGCCTTGTCGGGTGCAGAAGGCTCACCCTGGATGCTGCGAACCGTGCGGATGGTCTGTGAGCGACTGCGGCCGGCGCGACGCTTTCCTACGAGAATTACAGTCGGCGTTCCGTGTCCAGGAATATACGCGCCCGAAGTGTCAATGACTTCAGTTAGTTCAACCTTGTGTGCGAAGTACTCCTCAATCAGTTTGGTTCCGAACTCTCGCTTCATGAAGGAGTTTGCGGTGATCTGGCCAACCATGCCGTAACCATGTCCGTCTGGTGACCCCACCTTCGCTAGCTGGAAGAACCGCTCAGCGAATGGGACGGATAGGGCGTATGCTCCGGAGCAGGATGCGTACAAACCGCGATACAGTGCGTTGAGTCTTGGATCCTTTACCGTAATGTATGGCGGATTTCCCACCACCACGTCATACCGCCCCTGCTCCAAAATCCCCGGATGCTCGTGCACGTCCTCCGTCGCATACGAGAATTCCGCCAGCGGATCCCCCGACTCCTCGTCCCCCAAGGCCAGCTCAAGCTGCCGAGCCTTGATCAACGAGTCGCCCACCGCCAGGTGGATGGGCCAGTCGTACCTCGCCGCCCCCGCCAGCGTCCGCACCCCGGACGCAGCCATCGCCGCCACCAGCAACCGAAACCGAGCAATAGCCACAGCAAACGGATTGACGTCCACCCCATGGACGGAGTCCAACGCCGCCCGCACCCGCTCATGCACATCCCGCCCCGGCTGCCGCTCAGCCCAAAGCCGAACCATCCGCCGGAACGCGCCGAGCACAAAGTGCCCCGACCCACACGTAGGGTCGATCATCTTCAGCTCACCGAAGCGTCCGCCCAGCTCCCGGACCACCGGATCCATCGTCCGGTCGAGGATGAACCCCTCCACGAACTCCGGGGTTTGGAGCAGTGCGTACGTCTTACGCGCCGCCTCCGACAGGTCCTGGTACAGGTCACCCAGGAACCGCGTGTCCCACCCCTCCGTGCCGTCCGCGTTCAGAGGGTCCGTGAAGTCGTGGACCAGGACCTCGCCCGCCTCGTCCCGCTCCCGCCAGAACTCCACCAACGCCCGCGCACCGTCATGCGAAACCGGAATCTGATACAGCGGGTTGTGCCGCTCATCGAACAGCAGCTTCCCGGCCTGCCCCGCGCCCAGCTCCTTGAATGACTTCTCCAGCCAGCCCCGATACGTCGGGTCCTCGTCCTCGTCCACGTACTGCGCGTACCGAGCCTCAGCCAAGTCCCGGCGCTCCGGCTCCGCCCCCGTCAGGTACGGCTCCGGAATCAGGCGGTTGTCCTCGCAGAAACGCACGAAGACCGTGCCGAGGACCCACGCCACAGCGACCTGCGTGACCCGCTCGCCCAGCCACGCGCTCCACGTCGCCCCAGTACGCCCGAGCTTGAACGCCTGGTCGTACTCCGCCCGCAGCCGCTCCCGGACCTCGGGCACCGCCTTGACCTGCTTGCCGAGGTCCGCCTCGACCGCCTTGACCTGCTTGATCAGGTCAGCCAACAACCGCTTGCGGTCGATCACTTCGTCACGTCTCCCGTCGTACCCGTCACAGTCATAGCCATAGTCACGGCCTCGGTCGCAGCCGTGGTTGCGCTTACTCGCCGGCGCCGGCGCCAGGCTCGTCGTCGCCCGCTCCCAAAGTCCCCGCCAAACCCACCCGATGCGCGTTGTGCACCCACGCCTCCGCCAGCACGATCCACTCGCCGAGCCCCGCCTGGTACGGCACCGCCGTCCTCCCAAGGCGCGGCGGCCGCGTCGGATCGCTCTGCGGGCACAGCAGCCAAAGGCCGCGTCCACCGCTCCGTGCCTGCTCGGCAAGGCGCTCCAGGACGCCCATCGCGTCGTACCGAGCGAAGACTCCCGCGTCCGTAAGGAGCAGGGGGGTGCGCGTGCCGCCACCCGGCACCGCCAACCGCTCGCTCACCTGAGGCTCTACCGCCCCCCACGCCGTCCGCGCGTACTCCGCGAACTTCATCGCCGCCTTGGAGCCCGGCTCCGCCACGTCGGCGCGCAGGATTGTCTCCCACGTCGGCTTCGGCCGGGCGTCGACCAGGTCGTGCAGCGCCCGCAGGAACAGGTCCGTCACCGACAGTGTGCCTGCCTCGAAGCGCTCGGTCGCCAACTCTCGTGCGGCCCGCGGCGCCAGCTCCGTGCGGACCGTCAGGACGCGGAATCCGTCCCGGCGGGCCGAGCCGAGGAGCCGGTCCTCGGATGCCGCGGCTTCCGCGAGCTCCTGGTTGTCGGAGTAGCGATGCGCGGTCGGCGGCAGCATGCCCGTCGGCTGGCGCCCCGCTCCCGAGGACAGGTACGTGGAATCGAAGCCCGTCCGGCGCGGCAGATAGCGCAGCGTCCGTGTGCTGTCCCGTGTCTTCAGCTCCAGGTCGAAACCCGCCTCCTGCAGGGCCCGCGTCAGCGGTCCGCCCGTTGGCAGGGAGTGGCCGCCGCGTTTGTCGAGCAGTTCCGGGAATCGTGCTCGTACGCGCTCGTGTACTTCCGCGCTCGTCAGACCCGGTTGGCGCGCTTCCGGCATGCCGGGGATGAGGCGCACGAGGCCGGCCTGGGTCAGGCGGAGCGCCCGTACCAGTGGCAAGTTGCGGGGATAGATCTCGAGGCGGGGTGTTGCCGCGGCATTGCGGGACGCCGCCGCCGCGACCTCCACCATCCGGCGGTCGTCCCACTCCACGGTCCCGCTCGGCGGGGCGATCGCGCCCAGCTCGACTAGGACCGTCGCCGCGGTCGGCAGCGTGTCCAGTTTCGCCAAGCGGTCGGCCACCTTGCCCAGGCGCTGTGCGTAGTTGAGCAGGCCCGGCGCCGATGCCGTGTCGGGAGCGTCGTCCTCGCCGACCTCCAGGGCAAGCAGGCCTGCCCCCATGCCTTCGTCCGCGGCATCACGGTTCGCCGCGTGCTGGAACTCGGCCTCGTCCGGGTTGAGTTGCTCGACCTCCACCACGGCCCGAACCGCTGCCAGCGCCAGCGCCCGCCGCTGCTCGCGCTCCTGCAGACCCGTGCCGCGCCGCACGGCCAGCGCGTCGGCGACCTCGGCCGCCGAGGCCACACGGCCCAAGCCGCCGAGCACGTCCAGGACTTCGGCGCGCAGGGCCCGTACAGCGGTGTGCTTCTTCCATCTGGCGCGCTGGGTCTTCAGCATCTGCGGGATTCTGCCCGCCGACAGGCCCAGCGCGTCCGCCACGTCCTTCTGCTTCGGCCAGACGCCGATGTCGGGCAGCACGCCCCGCTCGTCGGGGAGGCGTAGCAGCAGCCGCACCATCTCGCACTCGTTGTGGTTCGAGCCGTCCTTCTTCAACTCCGGTACGAACAACGTCGCGAGCGTGTCCAGGCTGACTGTTCGCAGCGCCCGCTCAGGAAGCGCCCCCGTGTCGCCGTCGGCGCCCATGGCGACCGCGATTGCGGCTTCGGTGGCGGACAGTTCCTCCTTCGCGGCCCTGCGGCCTTGCGGAGTCAGGGGTGCGGCGGGCTGCTCGGCGAGGCGCTGCCGCCACTCCTTGATGCGGCCCAGGACCTCCTTGCGGGTCTTCGCGCCGAGACCGGGGGCGTTCACGAGCTGGCGCTGGCTGTAGTCGAGGAGCTGGCCGACCTTGTTCACATGCAGCCCGTACACGAACGACTCGGCTGCCGGGCTCAGGCCTGCTGCCGAGATGTGCGTATCGCGGTCGGCCTGCGCTGCCAGCCGGTCACGCTGCTGTTCGGCGCTCTCCTCCTCGGCCTCGGCGATCGGGGCGTCCTGAGCCTTTGACGCGTCGGTCTCCGCGGCGACCGCCCCATGCCGGGGACGCCGCGACGACGGCTTCGCCTCGTCCATCGCCAGGAAGATCTTCTTCCAGGCGTCCCGCATCGGCTTGAGATCGCTGAAGCGCTGCGTCGCGTCGCGGTGCAGGGCCTGCTGGAAGAACGCGACGAGGCCCTTCTGAATCGCCGGGTCGAAGGCATCGGCCGCGATTTTCGGGTAGGGCTCCTTCTCCGGGTCTGTCTGGCGCGGCGAGACCTTGCCGTCGCCCCACACCGGCAGCTCACGCGAAGCCATTTCGTACAGGGTGACCGCAAGGGCGTACCGCTCGGCGTGCGCGTCGTACACCGAACGGTCGGTGAGTCCGCCGATGAACGGGTCCAGATAGCCGTCCGTGCCCGCCCCGGTCTCCTTCACCGGGTAACCCGCCAGCGAGAAGTCGATCAGGACCAGCTCGCGGGTGCGGTTCGGGCGGATGCGGATCGCGATGTTGTCCGGCTTGATGTCGCGGTGCCAGACGCCCTCGCCCTCGAGGAAGTCCACCGCGCCGAACAAGTAGTCGCCGTACGCTTCGAGCTGGTCCACCGACAGACGGCCGAACTCCCGGAGCTGGCGGGCGACCGTCTCCTCGCGGCGCCGGTGCCTGGATGCCCCGGGGACTGAAGGCTCGGCATCCGCTTCCCGCTCGTCACCCACGTACTCAAGGGCGAGGACAGCACGACCGCCGATGCGCAGAGGCTCCGGCTCGACGAGGCGGATGATGCGCGAGTCCGGACGCAGCCGCCCCATCACCTCGGCCTCGTGCTGGAGAACCTCGCCCCGGCTGTCCGACAACGCGACCTTCAGGACGGCGAGCGACTTCGCGAAGCGGACCTCTGGTCCGGCACTGAGGTCCCGTACCAGGAATGCTCGGCTCGTCGAACCCGTGCCGAGGCGGCGCCGCACCTCCCAGCGCCCCGCGAGGACGTCGCCGGCCACTGCTTCCAGCGGATCTTTTTCCGGCGCGTCAGCCGGGCGGGCGGGCTCGGCGGGAGCGGCGGGCTCGGTCAGGGTTTCCTCGACGACCTCCAGCATCTCCAGGAAGTCGTCCACCGACGACAGACGGTCGTCGACGCTGTAGGCGGTGGAGGCCTGCACCAGCTCGTCGATGTACTCGGACAAGCCGTCCACCACGGCGCTGGGACGCAGACCCTCGCCTGCCTCGAAGCGGGCCAGTAGCTCGGCCTGGCTCGCGGCCGGGGCCTTGCCGGTGGCCAGGAGGTAGGTGAGGACGCCGAGGCCGTACACATCCAGCGCGACCGGGTCGGCCTTCAGCGCGGTCAGCTCCGGAGCCAAATACGGGTCCGACGCCTCCGCGAGATGTACCCCCGCGCGCGAGAATGTTGTCGGCGCGAACCGCTCGCCGCTTCGCTCCGGCCCGCGTTGCACAGCGACCTGCCAGTCGGAGATCTGCAGATGCGGGCTGAGCCAGCCGGCCTCCTCGCCGTCCGTCCCTGGGGCCCGGCCCCGGGCACGCGGCATGACGTGGATCGCGTGGGCTGCGAGCGTGCGGTGATAAATACGCCTGCCATGTGCCGACCGCACGGTCTCGGCGAGCTGGCGCACCAGCGCTATGCGACTGAGGACGTCCAGCTTCTCGCCGTACTGGGCCAGATACTCGTCGAGGCGCAGCGTGCGCGGATCGAAGTCGAAGATCAGCGCCGGGCCCGCCGAGTGTCCGGACGGGTCGTACTGCTTCAGCTGTACGACACCGGGGTGCCTGAAGCGCCGCAGAACCGCGGCTTCGCGGCGCGCGGCCCGCTCCACCGAGGCCCGCAGACCCGGGTCCGAGCCGCGCTCACGCAGATAGACCCGGATCCGGGCAGCCTCCGGCAGCTCACTGTGCCGGGCCAGGTAGTCCGCCCAGGTCGGGCCCGAGTCGAAGGACTTTCGGTTCAGGAGATACGGGCCGACCTTGTACTCCGCGTCGCTGCGCGCGATGCCGACGTCCCCCAGAGCCTTCTTGATCTTGCGGGAGCGGGAGGCGTCGATCCGGCGGTGCTCGTCAAGCGGCGGTGTGTGAAGCAGCTCGATCAGCTGCCTGACGGTGTGGACGCCGTGCTGGTCGTGGGCGGGCAGCCGGTTCTTCAGCGAGGAGTCGGTGAAGCAGACCGCCTCCGACACCCACACCCGTTCGCCGTTCTGCTGCAGCAGCCCGGCCAGCTCCTTGGCCTTCTTGTTCGCCAGATGCAACGGGTTGCCGTGGGAGATCTGCCGTCCGCTGGGCTGGGTCTGCAGCCAGGTGCCGTTGCGCGACTCGATCGAGCCGTGCCAGTCCTTGAGCTCGATCAGGTACACCCCACCCGGGGCAACCACCAGCAGGTCCACTTCCCGGACATGCCCGGTGTTCGCCGTGAACGTGAAATTCGACCAGGCGTGCCACGGGTCATGATCGGGAAGCTCCCTGCGGATCGCTTCCAGGCCCCGGCGCTCATGCTGGAACTCGGATTCGGTGACCGTCTCCCACCGGCCGTCCCGCATGTGCCGTCCCCGCTTCGCATTGATATCGGTCTGTGCTGGTTTGTGCCTGCTCAGGCTGCAGAAATCCCAGCTCAGATCGTAACGGGTGCGGATGGCGTGGGAGGCGTCGGCGAGACAGCCGGATTGACGGGGTAGGGGGCCGGTGCCAGGTCTTGCGCCGCTGGCTATGGCTCGGTGCAAAGGGATGTGACGAGCGCGCGCAGCTCGGCGCGGCCGCGGTTGATCACCTCCAGCCAGGGTTGTGTCTCTGTGCCGGGTGGCAAGGGCTGGTCGGCGATCAGATCAATGAAGCCGTACGAGCCGTCCAGCCAGCAGCGCAAGGCCTGCCAGTCGCGGGTGCGCTCGCGGCGCAGCGACGGAGAGACCGGTGAGGTCTCGTACTCGGTGCCGTCGCCGGAATTCGCGTGCAGCAGGCCGGAGCGGCGCACGAGGCATGGGTAACAGACGCCGCAGTTGTCGTAGGGAAGATTGCGGCGTTGCCGGGGCGGGGCGCCGCAGCTCAGTGTCGCTTCCAGATCGGCTGACGACAGCCCACGGACCCGGGCCGCCGCTGCGCAGACCTCCCCCTTGGTGAGATGGGCCAAGGGGTTGACCACGGTGACAGCTTCTTCGGTGCCGGTGAGGGACAGGATGAGCCGGTTGAGCAGGTGCAGGGTCCACGGGTGGACCGAGCGGGTCGACAGGGCCGAGGCGCGGGAGGCGGTCAGCGGAGGATTGAGAGCGAGCTGACCGTTCTCGGGGATGTGGACGATCGAGTTGCGGCTGGCAGCGGCGGCACGTACGGCGGTGGCCATGTACAGCAGGCCCCGGGAGCGCGACGAAGACTCCACGGAGGGGCCGTGCCCACCGCCCAGGACCTGCCGCGGGTTGGCACGCTTGACCTGGCGCCCTGATTTCTTGGCCAGACGCTCCACCGTTCTGAAGACACCACGCTGCTGGGCCTTGAGCTTGGGCTCCGCGAAGGTCACCAGGAGCAGCAGCCCGCCTTGGGATGTGGCCCGCTGAGCTGCCCAGCTCAGCGAGTCGAGCCCGCCGGAGAACAGCGCCACTTCCGTCGCCCTCCAGTCCTTCCCCAAGGGAATCGGTGGCTGCTTCGGCAAGGCGGGCAGGGCGCGCGGGCGTAAGTCCCAGTGGTCACCGGTGAGCATCTGCAGGAGTGCGGCTGCGAGACCGGCGGATGTCCCTGTCCAGCGGTAGGGGTCGCTGACGGGTAAGGACAGGGAGATGCGTCGTGTCCAGCGGTCGAAGCCGTGTGCCCGGGAGGCGAGTTTGTCGGCGAGGAAGACGGCACGTGCCAGCCTGAGCAGGTCGTCCGCCCAATCCGGCGCCATCGCATCGAGGTACTGGTGACCGGTGATGCGCACCTCGCGCTCCCGGAATCCTGCCTCACCGATCACACGCCATCCCGGCGAGGTGGGGGCTTCACCGTCGTACGACTGCCACCAGAACCGGTGTGGCCTATCGCGGCTCATGTGGTGCCCCTCTCGCTGCTCATGTGGTGCTCTCCGGCTCGGCGGACGGGTCCGAGGCGAGTCCCAGCAGCTTGTCGACTGTGCCGGGAACCAATGCCTGCGCCACCTGAGGGAGCGGAAGAGGTGGCTCCAGGCCGATCGCCTCTTCGCATGGATCAGGCACGAGCTCCAGAATCCGCTCGGCGACCGTGTCGGCCACCTTGCCGCTGGGGTCGAAGACCGGCAGCACCGGGACGGCGAGCTTGATGTGCTCCGCGACGAAACAGCGTAGGAACTCTGTCACGAGGTCGGCGAAGAACCACCGGTACAGCAGGCACAGCAGGTCGCCGGAGAACTTGCTCTCGGTGGAGAGCGCTGCTTGTAGCTGCTCTGTGACGAACCGCTGAGCACACTGGGCCGCAGCTCGGCGTACAGCTGCGTCGACGAGGGTGGTGCCGTCTCCCGCCACCCGGCGGCTGAACTCGGCGATGAACGAGGTGGCCGGATCATTGAAGTCGAGCTGGGGTTTGGCGATCAGCGCCCCAGATCCCTGCTCACTCAACTCGCCCAGCACATCGGTGACGTGTCCGCCTGCACGCTGCCAGACGGTCGACAGGCCGAAGGCATACGGATCAGTGTGTGCGGTCTCTCGGAGGACGGTGAGGCAAGCATCCGCTGCGGCCACTTGGCGGCGCTCACTGCCCTCATCGAGCCTCGCCAATCGTTGGCCCAGGTTTGTCCACGGCTTGCCGGGGGCGTTCTTGCCGCCGCCCGGCCCTCTCCACCGAGTCGACGTGCCCATGGTCAAGCGCCTCCTTTACCTAGGACTGCCATGGTGGTCGTGGCGAGCGTGCACACCAGTGCGACGATGGCTCCGAGACTGGTCAGGGCAGTTTTGTGGTCCGGGAAGAGTTCGCGGCTCGCCTGCCTGAGTTCCGGGCGCACGACGAGAGCGCGCATGCGCTGCCACTTGTGCTGTTCATAGCTGCAGCCGCGCAGCAGACCACGGGCGTTCTTCCTGCACGTCTGCCCCTGCTTGCGGATCGGCGCGCCGCACGGGACCGGGGCCTGAAGCAGGAACCACTGCAGACTCAGGGCGAAGAGAGCGGTGATCCCGACCGGGCCGATGTCCGCAGTGAGCCACCCTGCGACGGCGACGACGAGCAGGACGAGCCCCCAATAGGGCAGGATCTTCCGCCAGTTCATGACAGGCGAACATATGCGGGGAGGAAATGCTTCAGGAGAGCGCACGCGGGCGCACAGGTGCACGGTCTCACGGTCACCGACGGCAGCAGGATTGCGCTGCGGGTCGAGTGGTGAAGCGGAGCCCGCTAGGCGGCATGCTGCGCGGCGTGCCCCAGGGATTTCCTGGCGTCCGTGGTCAAGCGCCAAGCCCGGGCACCGTCCCGCTGCGCCCTACGAACTGCCACTACCCCTCTGACCGGCGGGGGGGGGTACCTCGAGGCGCCCTGGGCACCGGCAGGTCAATCAGGTCGCTCACCCCCGCCACCTCCCGCAACGTCCCAGCCAGCGAGACGAGCGACTCCCGCACTGCTGCGATCTCCCGGCGCAACGTCTCCGTGTGCTCCCACGCACGTTCGTATGCCACCGGATCCGTCGCTGCCGGGCGCTGGGACTCGTACGCGGCCAGCCGGGGATGCCACGTCGCCAGCAAGGGACGAAGCACGCGGTTCAGTACCGTCATCGCCAGGACGCCGAAGCTCACGTGGCCCGGTTCCACGGGTGGGGCGACGGCCGGGCCGTGGCGGCGGAGGATTTCGCGGGTGGTGCCGAAGAGGGTGTAGAGGGACGACAAGGCCTCCCGTAAGAAGCCTTCCTCTCTGTCCAGTTCGACCACTGAGACACGGCTGGCCAGCTCCAGGTACAGCTCCCAGGCCGCGCGGCGCTCCGCGTCGGCCGGCTCCCAGGTACCGGAGATCTCCCCTATGAAGGGAATCGTCAGCCGAGCCGTCACCTGTACCGGGCCCGAGCCCGGGCGTTTCCGCTGCCTGTGTCTCATGATCGGCCCTCCCCGTGCCCACAGTAGGGTAAGTCGCCGTGTGGGACGTCTTCCTCAGCTATAGCCGCAGTGACGCGGAACATGTACGGCCGCTGGCGCGAGCTCTGCGCGCGGCCGGCCTCGCCGTCTTCGTCGACGAGGCCGGGGTGGCGTCCTTTGCCGGGATCAGCGCGACGATCCGGCGCGAACTCGCCCGGTCCCGGGTGCTGCTCGCCTACTACTCCACGGGCTATCCGGAACGGGAAGCCTGCCAGTGGGAGCTCACCGCCGCCTTTCTCGCGGGTCTAGGGGAGGGCGACCCCCTGCGCCGGGTCCTCGTCGTCAACCCCGAGCCCGGCAGCGGGCACATCCATCCCATTGAGCTGCGAGACGCGCGGCACGGGTCGGACGACGTGGATGTCCTGGCCGCCGAGGTACGCGCGCACGTCGATGGGCTCGGTGCGGCCGGGCCCATGCCCATTGCCGAGTACGGGGATGTCCCGCGTTGGCTTCCCGGGACGCAGCCCTCATCCGACGCCGAATTCACCGGGCGGCTTCCCGAGTTGTGGCGGGTGCACTCGGCGCTGCATGAGCACGCGGCGCCGCTGGTGACGGGGCGGACCGCCGCCCGCGCCGTACAGATCCGGGGTATGGGAGGCATCGGCAAGACGCTGCTTGCCCGGGAGTACGCGCTCCGGTACGGGGCCGCCTATCCAGGGGGCGTGTACTGGCTCGACGCCCGCGATGATCAGGGCGGGCTGGGTGGGCGGGGCGGCAGTGGCGCTCGTGGCAGCTACGACCGGCAACTGCTCGCTCTGCGGCGGCACCTGGGCGTCGGTGACATGGATGATCTGTACGCCTACTTCGCAGCCGTCGGCGAGCCCTTCCTCTTCGTCGTCGACGGCGTTCCCGGACGGCTGCCCACACGGGAGGCGGCACGGTTCGCCGCCCCGCATCCGCTCGGCCGGACTCTTCTCACCACCCGCAGTCGTGCGTACGAAGGGCTTGCCACCCCGATCGACCTGGGGCCGCTGGACGTACGGTACGCGCGCGGGGCCGTCGGTGAGGTGCTGGCCCGTGCCGTCGGCGGGCACCCACTAGCGTGCGGGCTGCTCACCCGGGCCGTGCGGGCCGGGCATCAACCGGCCTCCCTGTACGAGCGGTTGCACGCTCCGGGACGTTCGCTGTTCGACACTCTCGCGGGCGAGGACGTGACGGCCTCGCTCGTCCGGGATGTGGATACGCCGGACGCCGCCGACATCCTGCGCTGCGCCGTCGCGCTCCATCCGCTGCCGGTCACCGCCGACAACGTGGCCTCCGTCCTGGCGGCGGAGGACGCCACGCCGATGGTCGTCGCCCGACGGCGCGCCGCGAACGGCCTCGCAGAGCTGCGGGTACGAAGCCTCCTCACGCCCGCCGACGGCGACCGCTGGCAGGCCCACCCCATGACGCTGCACGCCTGGCGTCATCACGACCCCGCCCCCTCGCGCGCGGAAGAGCTGCGGCACGCGGCCCTGCGCACGCTGTGCGGGCAGCATGGCGCCGCTACTCTGGCCTTTCCCACCGCAGGCCGTAGGGAGGTTCCCATGTCGGCACCCAGCGAGTCTGAGCGTATGGCCGCCTTCGATCTCCAGGTGGAGCTCGGCACCCGGATCGGTGTGCAGGAACTGGCACCGGGCACCGGCAGCCTGCGTGAGGCACTGAGCTCGCTTAAGTCGCTGATCGACTTCACGCGCACCACCCTGCACACGTACAGCATCGGCCTCGCCGATCGTCGGCCCGGCGTCGGGGCGGAGAATTCCGTCGCGTCGGAGGTGTCACCGGCACCCGCGGCCGCGACCGTCCAGTCCCTGTCGTACGACCTCGTCAATCGCGTCATCCGCCCCTTCACGGCCACGTGGCATCCACGCCTTGCCGCCCACGAGGCCTGCCGACCTGCTGAGACCGCACCGCTCGACCACGAAGCGGCCTGGAGCGAGGCCGAAGCGATGCGTGCCGAACTCACCCTGCTGCGAGAGCCGTTGCTGCGCATCGCCGAAGGGCTCGGCGGGATCTCGGGCGCGGACTTCGGGTTGCCCGCGGCGGGCTGAGGCATCCTGCGGCTGCCTGGCACACCTGCGGCTCACGCGCCCGCTACCGTTGAGCCGACGGTGGTGAAGCGGCGACGAAGGAGACCCATGGACGCAGAGTTGACCGCCCTCGCGGCGGCCGGAGCCACGGCTCTCGTGCAGTCGATGGTGGGGGACGGGTGGGCGCACGCGCGGGACCGGGCCGTCGGGTTCTTCTCGCGGCGGCGCCCGGCCGGGGAGGAGGACACCGTCGCGGGGGAGCTCGACGAGGCGCGCGAGGAGTTCGTCGCCGCGCGGGACGCGGAGGACGCGGACACCGCCGCGGACGTGCAGGCCGAGTGGCGCAACCGGATGCGGCGGGCGTTGCGCGCCGATCCCGAGGCAGCTGCTGAACTGCAGGTGCTGCTGGACGAGTTGACGCCCGATGGGGACGGGAAGGCGGCGGGTGGCGGCGTGCGCAACACCATCAGCGGGGGCGTGCAGCACGGGAACGTGATCCAGGCCCACACCGTGGGGGATGTCCGGCTCACGTAGCCGGAGCGAGGACACGGTGGTGCCGGGCCTGGGCCCGGCACCAGCAACAGCCCGTCAGAAATCCACCCGCGCCCGGTCGTCCAACCGCCCCACCGAGTCCTGCGCGAACTTCTTCTCGTAGTCGGAGCGGATCTCCTCGATCAGTACGTCGCGCTTCTTCGCCTCGGCCGTCGGGTACAGCAGGATCAGCTCGTACGACCGCTCCCGCTCGATCTTGCCGTTGCTGTCCTTCCACTGGCCCCGGCCCTGCTGGACGGTCAGGCCGTCGGCGAAGCCGGGCGTGACCTCGTCGTCGATGAACTTCATGAACTGCTTGTCCGTCACGTCCGGGCCGCCGTCGGGGCGTTCGGTGCCGAAGAAGAGGCGGGTCTCGACGAAGGGCTCACCGCGCGGAGGCGTGGCCTGGGAGGCGGCGGGGCGCGTGTCGTCGGAGTCGAGTGCCGCGTACGCCGTGGGCGCGCCGATCGCGAGGACGGCCGCCGCCGCGGCCAGGGCCAGACGGGGGCCGGTGAGCGTGAGGGTGAGGGCCATGAAGGACTGCCTTTCGTGCGGTGAATCCACGGAGCGTCAACGGCCGTAAACAGTAGAGGACACGGACAACGCGGACACGCCGCGCCACGAGGGCTGGCCGTAAGTCGCCGTCTTCCGTCCCGTCACCCGAATCCCGTACGTTTCACGGGACTTGACGGGTGTGGTGGAGGGGACGACGGTGCGCGCAGCGGCAGCAGGCAAAAGGGTGACGGCAGGCACGCGGGTGACGCGGCGTACGCGGGCGAGAGTGGCGGGGATCGCGGGCGCGGGCACCCTGGCGTGCGTGGCGGCGCTCGCCCCGGCCGCCGTGGCCGACGGCGGCCCCGCGCCGGTGCCCGCCGCCGACGCCTCGTACGCGGCCACCACCGGCGTCGGTGTCCACAACGCGTACGAGAAGACGAAGTACCCCTACTTCGCGGACGCCCTCGACTCCGGCGCCGCCATGCTCGAACTCGACGTGTGGACCAATGTGTTCGGCGGCGGCTGGCGCGTCTCGCACAGCAACCCGGTCGGCAACGACAACAACTGCGAGAACGCGCAGCGGCCCGGAGAACTGCGCACCAAGGCCCGCAATCAGCGGCTCGACGGGTGCCTCGCCGACATGAAGGCCTGGCACGACGCGCATCCGGGCCACCGTCCGATACTCGTGAAGGTCGAGCTGAAGGACGGCTTCCAGGGGCGGGCGGGCCGTGGCCCCGCCGACCTCGACGCGCTGCTGCGGAGCAAGCTGGGCGACGCCCTGTACCGGCCCGGCCAGTTGGCCGAGGGCAGCGGCAGCCTCGACGAGGCCGTGCAGAAGAAGGGCTGGCCCACGCGGTCCGAGCTCGCGGGCAAGTTCGTCGTCGAGCTCATCCCCGGCACCGTCGAGCAGGGCAACCCGGCCGACACCCTGTGGACCGACCGCGAGTACGCCACGCACCTGCGCGACCTGGCCGCCGCCGGCCGCCTGGGCGATGCCGCCGCCTTCCCCGCCGTCCTCGGCGCCGCGTCCGGCGACCCGCGCACGCGCTACCAGGACGCCTCGATCCGGCCGTGGTTCGTGCTGTTCGACGGGGACGCGTCGGTGTACGCGGGCGGGTCCGTCGACACCAAGTGGTACGCCGACCGGCGCTATCTCGTCGTCATGTCCGACGCCCACAACGTGCCGCCCGCGATCAGCGCCACGAACCCGACCGAGGCCCAGGCCCGCGACCGCGTCACCCTCCTCGCGGGCCGCCACGCCAGCGTGGTGTCGTCCGACTGGTATCCGCTGCCAGGGGTGCTTTCCACGGTGCTGCCGCGCGGCTAGCCCGGGTCGGCTCCGGAGGGCGGGGGCGCTACGGCTGGAACCGTATCCACACCGGCGCGTGGTCCGACCCGGGCGCGTCCCGCCGCTCCTGCGGATCCGCGCCCACCGACGGCAGGTCGAGCACCGCCGTGCCGTCCGGCAGGCCCGTGCCCGCCTCACCGGTGGCCACCACCCGGCCGGTCAGACGGTGGCTCAGCAGGACGTGGTCGATCAGTTCGCGGCGGCCGAAGTTGACGCGGGAGAAGCGCCGTTCGGCCGGTATCAGCGGCGCCACGTTCCACAGCCGCGTCGCGTCGCCCCTGTCCGGCGTGCCGTGCCCGGGCGTGCCGAGCTCGGAGCCCGGCGGGCCGAGCAGGATCTGGGTGGTGGCGGCCGCCGCCTCGTCGTTGAGGTCGCCGAGGACGGCCACGTCGCGCGACTGTCCCGCGCCGGCCAGGAGTTGGTCGGCCAGGGCGCGCAGCGTCGCGGCCTCGGCGGTGCGGCGGTAGAGCGCGTACGCCCCGACGCGGGCCCGTTCGCCCTCGTCACGCGGCTGGAACCGGCCGCCCGGATACGTCAGGAGCTTCGACTTCAGATGGCAGACGGCGGCGTCCAGGACGAGGGCGCGGCTGACGACGCGTACGGCGAACAGGCCGCGGCCCGTCGTGCCGACCTGGTGGCCCGCGTCGTCGCCCTGCACCGGCCGCAGCTTCGGCGGGAACGCCTCGACGTCGGCGATGACCTCCAGGTCGAGCCGGCTCAGGAAGCCGACGCGGATGCCCCGGTCGTCCGCGTGCTCCGACACCGCGGTGTGCCAGTCGCCGTCGAGCATCCCGGCCAGGTCCGCGAGGGCGGCCGGATCGCCGACCTCCTGCACGCCGAGCAGGCTCGGGTCGAGCGCGCGCACCGTCTCCGCGAGCGCGGCCAGCTTGGCCTCGTACGCCGTCTTGTCGCTCGGCCCGGACGGGCCGCCGGGACGGAAGAGGTTCTCGAGGTTCCAGGTGCCGAGGAGCATGCTGGGGCTCCTTCACCGTCATCGTGAGGTGGCGTGCGGTTTCGTGACGCGTCGTGACGTCTCCCCGCGGGTCCGCGGGTGGCGGGCGGCCGATGCCACCCGGGGCGGCGGGCGGCTGACGCCAGAGTGCTCCCGAAACGTCTGCTGTGACAGGGCTACGGCGGACCTACTCCCCGTACCGTGAACGGATGACCGAGCCTGCCGCATCCGGCCCCGCCGACCTCATCATTATGGGCTGCACGGCCCTCGTCCACGACTCGGCCGAGCGCGTCGGCTTCGCGGAGGACGCCGCGATCGTCGTACGCGACGGGGTGATCGCCGACGTCACCACCACCGGCGCCGCCGCTCACGTCGAAGCCACCGAACGCATCGACGCGCACGGCCAGGCGGCCCTGCCCGGCCTCATCAACTGCCACACCCACTCCCCGATGGTGGCCCTGCGCGGCGTCGCCGAGGACCTGCCCGTGGAGGAGTGGTTCAACGACTACGTCTGGCCCATCGAGTCCAACCTCTCCGAGCGCGACGTGGAACTGGGCGCGCGGCTCGCCTGCGCCGAGATGATCCGCGGCGGCGTCACCACCTTCGCCGACCACTACTTCGCCATGGACACCGTCGCGGACGTCGTCGCCGACACCGGCATGCGCGCCAACCTGGGACAGGCGTACTTCTCCTCCCAGGGGCCCGAAGGGCGCGCGGCGTCGCTGGACTTCGCGCTGCGCCACCGGGGAACCGCCGACGGCCGCGTCACCACCTGCCTGGCCCCGCACGCGCCGTACACCGTCGACGACGCGGACCTCGCCGCCACCGCCGAACTGGCCCGGGAACACGGCCTGTTGGTGCATCTGCACGCCGCCGAGAGCCGCGCCCAGACCGAGCACAGCCTGGCCCGGCACGGCGCCACGCCCATCGAGATCCTGCACCGCACCGGCCTCCTCGACGTCGACGTCCTCATCGCCCACGGCACCGGCATCGTCGACCGCGACCTGCCCGTCCTTGCCGGAGCCACCGGGCGCGTCGGCGTCGCGAGCGCGCCCCGCGGCTATCTGAAGTTCGCCTGGGACCCCACCCCCGTGCGGGACCTCGCCGGCCTCGGCATCCCCGTCGGCCTCGCCACGGACGGCGCGGCCTCCAACAACTCCCTCGACGTCTGGGAGGCCATGGCGCTCACCGCGCTCGTCCAGAAGTCCACGACCGGCGACCCACGGTGGCTGACTTCCCGTCAAGCTCTGCACCACGCCACGCTCCAGAGCGCGCGGGCCGTGGGCCTCGGCGGACAGATCGGCAGCATCGCCACCGGCCACCGCGCCGACCTGATCCTGGTCGACCTCACCGGACCGCACACCCAGCCGGTCCACGACCTCGCCGCCACCCTCGTCCACAGCGCGCGCAGCGGCGACGTACGGACGACGATCGTCGACGGCCGCGTCCTGATGCGGGACCGGGAGCTGCTGACGGTCGATGTGGCCGCCGTGGTGCGGGAGTTGGGGGAGCGGCTGCCCGCGCTGGTGGAGCGGGGGCACGGGGGGCGGATCCAGGAGTACGACGGGTGAGGCGAGTCTTTCGCCTCAAGGCCACGCGAGCCCGCCGCCGTCGTGGCTGGGCCCGCCGATCACCGGCCCACCGCGCTCCTTAGGGTGGAGGCCATGGCAACTCCCGCGGCACCCGAGCCCCTCGACGGGCTCATGAGCGACCCCTACGGCACCTACGCGCAGTTGCGCGACACCGCCCCCGTGCGGCGCATCGCCGGTCCTGACGGCACCCCGGCCTGGCTCGTCACGCGCTACGCCGACGTCCGCGCGGCACTCGCCGACCAGCGCCTGTCGGTGGACAAGAGGCACGCGCTGCCCGGGAGCTACCGCGGTTTCTCCCTGCCGCCCGCGCTGGACGCGAACATGCTGAACATGGACCCGCCCGACCACACCCGCATCCGGCGCCTGGTCGTCAAGGCGTTCACGAAGCACCGCGTCGAGAGCCTGCGCGAGCCCATCCGGCGCACGGCCGACGAACTCCTCGACGCCATCGAGGGCGAAGGCCACATCGTCGAGGGCGAAGGCCGCGACGCGGGCGGCGCCCACGGCCGCGCGGACCTCGTCGCCTCATACGCCGCCCCGCTGCCGATCATCACCATCTGCGACCTCCTGGGCGTGCCCGCCACGCACCGCCTCGACTTCACCGCCTGGACCGACGCGCTGATCGCGCCCGATCCCACCCGGCCCCACCTCGCCAAGGAAGCCGTCGTCGCCATGCTCGGCTTCTACACCGGGCTCATCGCCGACAAGCGGAAGGAGCCGGGCGATGACCTGCTGTCCGACCTGATCGCGGCGCGCGACGAGGGCGACCGGCTCAGCGAGGACGAGCTGACGTCGCTCGCCTTCCTGCTCCACTTCGCCGGGTACGAGAACGCCGTGCAGCTCATCGGCAACTCCGTCCTCGCACTCCTGCGGCACCCGGAGCAGCTCGCCGCCCTGCGGGCCGATCCGGCGCGACTGCCGGGCGCAGCCGAGGAGTTCATGCGGTACGACACGTCGGCGGTGTTCTCCATCCGGCGGTTCGCGCGCGAGGACCTCACCATCGGGGGTGTGCGCGTGCCGGCGGGGGAGACCGTGTTCCTGGGCCTCGGCTCCGCGGGCCGCGACCCCGACCGCTTCCCCGACCCGGACCGCCTCGACATCACCCGCGACGCCGGCGGCCACCTCGCCCTCGGCCACGGCATCCACCACTGCGTGGGCGCGCCGCTGGCCCGCCTGGAGATGACGACCGCGATCGGCGCGCTCCTCGACCGCTTCCCGGACCTCGCGCTCGCCGTGCCGGAGGAGGAGCTGCGGTGGCGGCCCTCGATGCGGGCGCGGGGACTGCTCGAACTGCCGGTCGTGTTCTGAGCGGCACTTCCGCAGCGGCGGCGGCACTTCCGCAGGGGCGCTGAGAAAAACTCAGGGAAATCCCGTACGGGACCGATGAGTTCTTGTGAGACGTCCAGTCAGCCCTCCCGAGAACCGCGAACCGCGGACCGGATCCGGAGGAATGTGCCATGGGACTGCCGCACATCGTCACGCGCGCGGAGTGGCTGGCCGCGCGCGAGAAGCTGCTCGCCAAGGAGAAGGCCGCCACCCGCGCCCGCGACGAGCTGAACGCCCAGCGGCGCGGGCTCCCGATGGTCGAGGTGGACAAGGACTATCTGTTCGACGGCGCGGACGGCAAGGCGACCCTGCTCGACCTGTTCGACGGCCGCGTCCAGCTGATCGTGTACCACTTCATGTTCGCCCCCGAGTGGGACGAGGGCTGCCGCAGCTGCTCGGCGTTCCTCGACCAGATCGGGCACCTCGCGCACCTGCGGGCCCGCGGCACGACGTTCGTCGCCGTCTCGCGCGCCCCGTTCACCCGCATCCTGCCCTTCAAGGCCCGCATGGGCTGGGTCGTGCCCTGGTTCTCGGCGTGCGGCGGCGAGTTCAACCGCGACTTCGCCGCGTCGTACGCCGCCGCGGACGGCCAGGTTCACGACCGGCCGGGCCTGAGCTGCTTCCTGCGCGACGGCGACCGCGTCTTCCACACGTACTCGACGTTCGACCGCGGTCTCGACGGCATCGGCTCCACCACCAGCCTGCTCGACCTCACCGCGCTCGGCCGGCAGGAGGAGTGGGAGGAGCCCAAGGGGCGCGCCTCGGCGCTGGGAGCCCCGGCGGGCAGCGAAGGGGTGCGATACCACGACGAATACGAAGACTTCGGGTACTGAAGTCTGCTGAATCGGCCCCAACTCCGTGTCGGTTGCGTCACGTTGCGAGCCACTGGGGGTGTTTCGCGCGTTCTCTTCAGTGCAGAGTCTTCACCTTCGAAGGCTTCGTACCGAGTACTGAGTACTGAGTACTGAGTACCGAGTCGCACTTCGCACGGGGGATCAAGGTCATGATGAACGGACGAGTGGTGTTGGAGCGCTTTCCTGCGGGCGGGCCGCGCGGGTCGTGGCCCGCGGAGGAGTTCGCCAGGGCACGGCGCAGCGAGGGGCAGCGGGCGGAGGTCGTGATGGACCTGACGACCGACGCGTTCCTGGTGATCGTGCGGGGTCAGGAGGCGGGAGAGTGCGCCGCCGCCTGACCGGGCGCCGGGCCGACGGACATGTGCCGTCGGCCCGGCACCGACAGCCTGTATCGGCGCCGGCAGCCGGTATCGGCCGGGCAGCCGGTATCGGCCCGGCGCCGGCAGCCGAGGTGAACCGGGCTCAGGCCCGGACGGCCCCCGCCCACCCCGGGACGGCCCCGGCCATCCGGCACAGGGCCAGATAGAGGGGGATCGGCGGGGTATAGGGGATGGTGCCGTCGGGGCGGTGCACCAGGACGGGTTCCCGGACCGCGTCCGGCACCACCGCCCCCGGTGAGTAGAACGCCGACGGGGGCCACTCCAGGGCCACATCCGAGTCCGCCGGCACGATCCACCACCAGCGAGGCCCGTCCTCGTACACACAACCCACCCGGGGCAGCCGCTCAAGGAGCCGCGGCCCGAACTCGGCGGGCATCGCGACCGCGTCGCAGCCGAGGGGTTGCCGCATTCCGGCGGGGACGGCGAGCCGTGCCACTGGCTGCACACTCACGACTCGCCGTCCGGTCGCCCGCTCCCGCTCTCGCGAGAGCCGTACCAAGGTGTCAAGCTCCAACAGTCGCGCTGTCCCCGTGCTCACATGTCCCCCGACCGCATCACTGTCGCACTCGCATCCCCGTCAGTCGGCTCAAAGGCCGTCGGTCAATCCGCGGTCCACGCCGCCGGTCGTTGTCTCGAAACCGTCGACACCGTCGGCGTCGAAACCCTCCCAACCCTCCAAACCGACGGCACACGCCGCCGGATCGGGTGATCTCGGCAGCTCCGCCCACACCGAAAGGCCGGTTCCGGAGTCCTGGACACCCCATGCGCTGCTCACGGCACTCACGAGAAGCAATCCCCTCCCGTGCTCCTCGTCGGGCCCCCGCAGCCCGCCCGGCCGTGGCACTCCCGCGCCGTGCCCCTCGTCGCGTATGGCTATCCGCACGGTGTCGGCACCCGTACAGATCTCGCAGACGACGGTGCGGCTCGCGGTGTGCACGATCGCATTGGTGACCAGCTCCGATACGACGAGCGCCGCGGTGTCGCAGGCGTCGTCGCCGACCGCGAGGGAACTGAGCCGGTCGCGCGTCAACCGCCTGGCCCGTGCCACGGAACTCGGCATCGCGTCCAGGGTGAAGGTGACACAAGGCTCGCCACCCTCCGCCCGACCCTCGGCGAAGACGCCAAGTCGGGCTCGGGTGGCTTCAGTTCCTAACGATGCGGGCGGAGTCACGCTCTCCACTATCGCCCCGCCGCGAACACCTTGGCAAGACCCACTCTGAAAAGTGCACAGTGACGTGTTCCTTTGAGACGGCGCATGGCACACTTCTCGCAACGCCTCACCTAGCGGCGTGACTTGGCGCGACGCGCGGTGAAGTGCGGTGACGCACGGTAACGCGAGTCGCACGGAAGCGATGCAGAGAGCGACGCGAAGTGGGTGGAGGTAGGACGTGAGCGAACCGCGGTCGGCGCCGACCGTCGGACAGGTCGTTCTCGGTCGTCGCCTGCAGGACCTGCGCGAACGGGCGGGCCTCAAACGCGACGAAGCCGCGCGGATACTCCGCGTGGCCCCTGCCACGGTCCGCCGCATGGAGACGGCCGAGGTCGCGCTGAAGATCCCGTACCTCCAGCTCCTGCTGAAGGCGTACGGCGTCACGGACGAAGAGGCCGACGCCTTCGTGCTGCTCGCCGAGGAGGCGAACAAGCCCGGCTGGTGGCAGCGCTTCCACGACATCCTGCCCGGCTGGTTCAGCATGTACGTCAGCCTGGAGGGCGCCGCGAGCCTCATCAGGTCCTACGAACCGCACTTCGTGCCCGGACTGCTCCAGACGGAGGACTACGCGCGTGGCGTGCTGCGCTCCGGGGCCATCGGCCAGACCCGGCCCGAGGACATCGAGCGGTACGTGGCGCTGCGCATGGAGCGCCAGGCGCTGCTCAGCCGCGAGGACGCGCCGCGGCTGTGGGTCGTGATGGACGAGACCGCGCTGCGCCGTCCCGTCGGCGGGCCCGAGGTGATGCGCGCCCAGATCGACCGCCTGCTCGAAGCCGTGGAGCTGCCGCATGTGACGCTGCAGGTCGCGCCGTTCGCGGCGGGCCCGCACCCGGGCACCTTCGGACCGTTCGTGCTCTTCCGATTCGCGATGGCGGAGCTGCCGGACATGGTCTACAGCGAGTACCTGACCGGCGCCGTCTACCTGGACGCGCGTACCGAGGTGGCGACCCATCTTGAGGTCATGGACCGCATGGCGGCACAGGCCGCGACCGCACAACGCACGAAGGAGATCCTCCGGGATGTCCGCAAGGAGCTGTGAATGGACCGAGATCGACACCGTGCGGGCACGGGCCCCGCGTCCCGGCCCGACACCCGCGCCGATTCCCGGCCCCCAGGGACCCGCATCTACAACGGCATGCCCGCGCGCGAACTCGGCGTCGAGGGCTGGCACAAGCCGTGGAGCGGCGGCAACGGCGGCAACTGCCTCGAAGCCATGAAGCTGGCCGACGGGCGGGTCGCCGTCCGCCAGTCCTCCGACCCCGACGGACCCGCGCTGATCTACACGGACGGTGAGATCAGGGCGTTCATACAGGGCGCGAAGGCGGGGGAGGCGGACTTCCTGCTGTCGTGACACGTGTCGGGGTGAGCTTTTTACGGCGCTGAGCTCGGTGAGTCCGGTGAGTTTGTACGTCGGTGAAGCTCTGTACGTCGGGGACTTTGTACGTCGGTGAAGGGGCAAGGGAGCCACAGATGACCGGGACGGGGCAGGCCCAGGGCGACGCGGGCGGCTCGTCGTACGGCGAATCGTCGTACATCGACACGAGCAAGCCGCATCCCGCGCGGATGTACGACTGGTGGCTCGGCGGCAAGGACAACTACCCCGTCGACGAGGAGATGGGCCGTCAGCTCGTCGCCATGGACCCGCGGATTCCGGCCGTCGCGCGAGCCAACCGCGCGTTCATGCAGCGCGCGACGCGGTGGCTCGCCACGGCCGGGATCCGGCAGTTCCTCGACATCGGCACCGGCATCCCGACCGAGCCCAACCTGCATCAGATCGCCCAGGGCATCGCGCCCGACACCCGCGTCGTCTACTGCGACAACGACCCCATCGTGCTCGCCCACGCCGAGGCGCTGCTGCGGTCGACGCCGCAAGGCGCCACGGAGTACATCCAGGGCGACGCCCGTGACCCCGCCGCGATCCTCGCCCGGGCCCGCAAGACCCTCGACTTCACGCGGCCGGTGGCCCTGTCCCTGGTGGCGCTCCTGCACTTCGTCCCGGACGAGGACGGTGCGTACGAGGTGGTGGACGAGCTGGTCTCCGCGCTGCCGTCCGGGAGCTATCTCATGCTGTCCCACGGCACCGGCGAGTTCACCCCCGACCGGGCGCGGACGGCGGGCGACCTCTACAAGTCCCGCGCCCTCAGCCTGGCCCTGCGCGACCGCGCCGAGGTGACCCGCTTCTTCGACGGCCTGACCCTGGTGCCGCCCGGCGTGACGGTGGCTGACGAGTGGCACCCGGACCTGGGTGAACGGACGTCGCCCGTGGGGGACGGGCCGCTGCCCATATTCGGCGGGGTCGCTCACAAGGAGTGAGGGGCGCTTGGCCGCGCGGGCGGCGGGCTGGGTGGGTAGGGCGCCCGGGCGGGCATATGCCCGGGTGTCCGCGGCGTCCACGGTGTCCCCGGTGTCCCGGGGGTTGCTCAGGGGTGTACCGGGTGTTGCTCAGGCGCTGAGTGGCGGGTTCCTGGTGGGCTTGCCCGCGCCGTGAGATTGGCCGGATCCTGATGGTCGCGCTCGCCGCGCGGGGCCTGAGCGGCTCGGCCTGTGGGCGCGCTCGTGCTTGGGCTTTGAGCGGCTCGGTACTGCGAGCGCGCTCATGCCCGGGCTTCGAGCGGCTCGGTACTGCGAGCGCGCTCATGCCCGGGCTTCGAGCGGCTTGGTACCGCGGGCGCGCTCACGGCCTGAGCGGGCGGTCCTTCGCCGTCACCGGGGACGGCAGCGACGTCGTGCCCATGAGGTGGCGGTCCACCGCCGCCGCGGCCGCTCGGCCCTCCGCGATCGCCCAGACCACCAGGGACTGGCCGCGGCCCGCGTCCCCGGCGACGTACACCCCGGGCACGTCCGTCGCGTACCCCTCGTCCCGGGCGACCGTGCCGTCCGGCGCCACCGGCACGCCCAGGTCCGCGACCGTGCCGCCGGCCGTCACCTCGGGCCCCCGGAAGCCCAGCGCAAGCAGCACCAGATCGGCCCGCAGCACCCGCTCCGCGCCCGGCACCGGACGCCGCCCCGCGTCCACGGCGCCCAGGTGGACGGCCCGCACCCGGCCCGCCGCGTCCCCGGCGAACCGCAGCGTCGACGCCGCGAACAGGCGCGCGTCGGCGTCCCGCTCCTGCGCGAAGCCCAGCTCACCGGCCTCCTCGTGGGCAGGGGACACCCGGTAGACCGTGGGGTAGGAGGGCCAGGGATCGGTCTCCTCGTCGCGCTCGGCCGGCGGCAGCGTGCGGATGTCGACCTGCGTGACCGACGCGGCGCCCTCCCGCACCGCCGTCCCCAGGCAGTCCGCGCCGGTGTCGCCGCCGCCCACGATCACCACGTGCTTGCCGGCGGCGGACAGCGGGGAGACGTCCAGGTCGCCCTCGCACACCCGGTTGGCCTGCGGCAGGTACTCCATCGCCTGCCGCACCCCGTCCAACTCCCGTCCCGGAACCGGAAGTTCCCGCCACGCCGTGGCCCCGACGGCCAGCACGACCGCGTCGTGGCGGGCCCGCAGCGCCGCCCCGCCGATGTCCCGGCCGACCTCCGTCGACGTACGGAACTTCGTGCCCTCGGCCCGCATCTGCGCGAGCCGCCGCTCCAGGTGCCGCTTCTCCATCTTGAACGCGGGGATCCCGTACCGCAGCAGGCCGCCCGCGCGGTCGTCCCGCTCGTACACGACGACCGTGTGCCCGGCCCGCGTCAACTGCTGCGCCGCCGCGAGCCCGGCGGGCCCCGACCCGACGACCGCCACCGTCCGGCCGGTGAGGCGCTGCGGCGGCCGGGGCGGCGCGAGGCCTTCCTCCCAGATGCGGTCGGCGATGGCGGCTTCGACGTTCTTGATGGTCACCGCGGGCTGGTTGATGGCGAGCACGCAACCCGGCTCGCACGGCGCCGGGCACAACCGCCCGGTGAACTCGGGGAAGTTGTTCGTCGCGTGCAGCCGCTCGGCGGCGGCGTGCCAGTCGGCGCGCGAGACGAGATCGTTCCACTCGGGGATCAGGTTCCCCAGCGGGCAGGCCTCGTGGCAGAACGGAACCCCGCAGTCCATGCACCGCTCGGCCTGCGGCTCCACCAGGGGCAGCAGCGCCCCCGGGACGTACACCTCGTCCCAGTCCTTGACCCGCTCACCCACCGGCCGCCGCGGCCACTCGCGGCGCGGATGCCGCAGGAATCCCTTGGGGTCGGCCATGGCCGTCTCCCTACGCGAAGGGCGCGTCTTTACGCCACGGTACGTCGGGGCGGTGGGGGCGGCATGTGGACCGGCGGGGGATCGGCAAGGGGGCGGCGCGGGGCCGGCGAGGGCTTTCAGGTCCGGCGAGGGGCCGGTGCGGGCTTCAGGTCAGGCCGAGGATGAGGGACACTGTCGCGGCTGTCGCGGCGCCGGTGCGGATGTGGTTCCACATCGTCCACTCGGTCACGTACGTACGCCAGTACTCGGCGCCGTGCTCGGACGCCGCGTCGACCTTCGCCAGCGCGTCGTTCCGCGGCACGTTCGCGGCGATGGTCACGCCGAAGCAGCCGACGAGATACAGCGCGCAGCCGAGCAGCAGCTCGACCGTTCCCTCGTCCGGCCACACCACGAACGTGACCACGGCGAGCACCGCGCTGACGCCCGTCGCGCCCAGGAACACGGCCATGAACGCCGGTTTGACCGCCGCGACGTTGATGGCCTGCATCGCGGCGATGCCCTGGGCGGGCGGCAGCGCGGCGATGCCCTTCATCACGAAGGTGGAGAAGCCGATGAACACCCCGGCGACGAGGCCGCAGGCGACCGCACCGAGAACGGTGAGCACGAAGTAGGGTCCGTCGATCATGGCAACTCCCTGGGTGGGTCCGGCCTCGGGCGGGTCGGGGCACCGCACCGCTCCGGCACGGCGCGACTGTCTGAGACAAGTCAATGACCACGGCGCGTACGACGCCATACGCGGCCCCCGCAGACCCATACGCCGACGTCTCAGGGGGTGGGGCGATACGCCGGGCGAAGCTGCGCCGGGCGCGGTGGCCGGTGCGGTGGCGGGTGCGGGGTGGCGGGCGTGCCCCGAGGCGGCGGAGTCTCGGGGTTGGTGTCGGCTCCTCTGGAGGGCGAGGCTGCGCCGGGCGCGGTGGCCGGTGCGGTGGCGGGTGCGGTGGCGGGTGCGGGGTGGCGGGCGTGCCCCGAGGCTGTGGCGCCCTCCGGTTGGCGGCGGCTGCTCCGGGGGCCCTGCCTCACCCCGCGCGGGCTTCGCCTCCCGGCCCCGCCCGGTCCCGGTCCCGCTCCCACCCCCGCAACCGCTCCGCCACCGCCCCCGCGATGGCCCGCCGCGCCTCACCCCGCGGCACGCCCCGCATCAGCAGCGCGTCGTACTCCGTGTCCGTGTGCCGCACCGCGGCGATCACCGCCGCCGTCACCGCCGTGGGCGTCAGGGCCCGGCCCGCCGCGCTGCGCCCCACGCGGCCGCTGCCCCGCGCCGCCGCGTGCGCCGCGATCTCCCGGGCCCGGCCCGGCGGGCAGCCGGGGAAGAGCCGGCGTATCTCCGCCGCGAACGCCGCCGCGAACCGCACGTCCTGCTCGGCCCGCCGCACGGCGTCCCGCGCGCGCCGCCGCGCCCGCGCGTCCGCGTCGGCGAGGCACCGCTCCTCGGCCCGGACGAGCGCCGCCTCCTCGACCAGGACGCCCTGCCGCTCGTACCGGCTCCCGCGCCGGTTGAACCGCACGACCACCGCCGACAGCGCACTGCCCTCCCGCGCCCGCCGCGTCAGCGCCGTGTCCCCGCGCGGCAGATACACCAGATGCCCGAGGTCGGCGCAGTCCAGACAGCGCGGCTGCCCGCCCTCCAGGACCAGCAGCGTCAACGGCCCGCCCCGGCACTCCGCGCAACGCCTGCGCTTCAGCGGCTGGATGACGACGGGTCCGGTGCGCACGGGAGGAACGGCCATGTCCGTTTCCTTCCCGCCCGGCCGCACCCCGCACGCGGCCGTCGGGCCCGGAACCCCGCGCGGCATCATGGGCCCGTGCGACTCGAAGCGATCACCTGGGAACGGCTCACGGACACCCTCGCGGACCGGCTCCTCGGCCTGGAGCCGAAGGACGGCGCCCCCTGGCCGCGCGTCGCCTTCGACGGGGCGCCCGCCGCCCGGACCGGCGAACTGGCCCGGCGGGTGGGCGAGGCGCTGCGCGTGCGCGGGCGGCCCTCGCTCGTCGTCGGCACCGAGGGCTTCCTGCGGCCCGCCTCGCTGCGCCTCGAGTACGGACACGAGGACGTCGAGGCGTACTACAGCGGCTGGTTCGACACCGGCGCCCTATGGCGCGAGGTCTTCGGCCCGCTCGAGGCGGACGGCACCGGCCGGGTCCTGCCCGACCTCTGGGACCCGCGCACCGACCGCGCCACCCGCACCCCGCACGTCCAACTCCCGCCCGGCGCCCTGCTGTTGCTGCACGGCCCCCTCCTTCTCGGCCACTGGTTCCCCTTCGATCTGACGGTGCACACACACCTCTCACCCGGTGCCCTGCGACGGCGCACACCGGCGGAGGAGCGGTGGACCCTGCCGGCCTTCGAGCGGTACGAGACGGAGGCCGCCCCCACGTCCGCGGCCGACGTCGTGATCCGCGCCGACGACCCCCGCCACCCGGCCTGGACCGGCTGAGGCCGACACCGGGCCGCGCGGGCGGATCGGTCGCCCCGCGCACCCCGCTCCGGACCCCGCCGTCTGCGGGTGCGTTCCACCCGTGCTGCGACGAGAATGAGGAGGCCGGGACCAGCCGGGACCCGGCGGCGCCCCCGCGCCGCGCCGGCCGTCCGGCACCGGGAGGTACCCATGACCACCGCCGGAGACATCATGCACCGGGGTGCCCAGTGGATCCCCGCTCACGAGACGCTGGACCGCGCCGCCCAGCTCATGCGCCAGCTCGACGTGGGCGCCCTGCCGATCAGTGACGAGAACGAGCGGCTCTGCGGCATCCTCACCGACCGCGACATCGTCGTCGGGTGCATCGCCATGGGGCACGACCCGGCCAAGGTCACCGCGGGCGACATGGCACAGGGCACACCGCGCTGGATCGCGTCGGACGCGGACGTCGACGAGGTGCTGAACGAGATGCAGGGCCACCAGATCCGCAGGCTGCCCGTGATCGAGAACAAGCGCCTGGTCGGCATGATCAGCGAGGCCGACCTCGCCAAGCACCTCAGCGACGAACAGCTCGCGGGCTGGGTCGAGAGCGTCTACGCCAGGTCCTGACCGCGTGGCACACGTCCTGCCCGGGCGGCTTCGGGCTCTGACCGGGCAGCGCTGGGCGCTGCCCGCCCGGTGCCGTCACAGCCAGCCGTTGCGCCGGAATCCGCGGTACAGCGTGAAGCACGCCGTGGCTATCAACCCCATCACCATGCCGTAGCCGTACTGCCAGCGGAGCTCGGGCATGTGGTCGAAGTTCATGCCGTAGACCCCGCAGACCATCGTGGGCACGGCGACGATCGCGGCCCAGGCCGTGATCTTCCGCATGTCCTCGTTCTGCGCGACCGTCACCTGGGCGAGATGCGCCTGGAGGATCGAGTTCAGCAGTTCGTCGAAGGCCGCTATCTGCTCGGTGACCCGCTTGAGGTGGTCGTCCACGTCGCGGAAGTACGCCTGTATCTCGGGGGCGACCAGGCGCATCGGCTTCGCGGCGAGGATCTGGAGCGGGCGGCCGAGCGGCACCACGGCCCGCTTCAGCTCCAGGAGCTCGCGCTTGAGCTGATAGATCCGGCCGGGGTCCGTCCCGCGGGCGCCCTCGGGGGCGAACACCGCCGCCTCGACCTCGTCGATGTCGGCCTGCACCGCGTCCGCCACGCCGAGATAGTCGTCCACGACCTGGTCCGCGATGGCGTGCAGGACCGCCGCCGGGCCCTGCGCCAACTGCTCGGGCGTCGATTCGAGCTGCTCGCGCAGCGGCCCCAGCGAGCCGTGCCTGCCGTGCCGCACGGTGATCACGAATTCCTTGCCGACGAAGACCATGATCTCGCCGGTGTCCACCACCTCGCTGGTCGCGGTCAGCTCGGCGTGTTCGACATAGCAGACCGTTTTGAACACGGCGAACAGCGTCTGGCCATAGCGCTCGACCTTCGGCCGCTGGTGGGCGTGCACCGCGTCCTCGACCGCCAGCGGGTGCAGGTCGAAGAGGTCGGCGATGCCCGCGAACTCCCGCTCCGTGGGCTCATGGAGGCCCAGCCACACGAAGCCGTCGTCGCTCTTGCGGACCTGCTCCACGGCCTCGACCAGATCCCCGTCGCGGCCGGGCGTCTGGCGGACGCCCTTGCGATACGTCACGCACTTCACGACCGACGAGCCCAGCGGCGAGCGGGCGGGGTGGCTCAGGTCGACGCGGGGGCCGCGCCGGGCCAGCGACGCCACCTTCCGCAGTCCGCGGACACCCCGCAGATTCCCGACCTTGCGGAGGCCTCCGACCTTCCGCAGGTTGCCCGACATCGACATGTGCAGCTCCTAGGGCGTGTCCGATGGGTCCTGCCGACGTCGCGGTGTCTGGCACGCACATCTGCTGCGTTGTCGTCGGTTGCCGACGCTCCGCGTCGACGCCCTCCTCCGCCTTGCAGCCGCACGCACCAGACGCCGCTCGGCCTCGATGAAGGGCATTCCGAACATGGTCGGCCGGACCCATCGGACACGCCCTGGCGCTGGACTTGATGAGCAAGTCTGCCAGTCCGGTCCGACACCACGACGAGGCCTGTGGGAACGGAAGACTCCGCTCCGGAACTGTAATGATCGCCACATGACGCGAACCGACGGTTATCTCCTCGACAGCCGGCCCGGCGAGGCGGCGGCGCCCCGCTTCACCGCCTTCGCCGCCCTCTTCGACCCCACCACCTTCCGGCACATCGAACGGCTCGGCCTCGGGCCCGGCTGGCGCTGCTGGGAGGTCGGCGCCGGCAGCACGTCCGTGGTGTCCTGGCTCGCCAAGCGGGTCGGACCCACCGGGCGGGTGCTCGCCACCGCCACCGACACGGCGCCGCTGATGCCAGCCGCGCGCCCGCCCGTCCAGGTGCGTACCCACGACGTGGCGGCCGACGCGCCGCCCGCCGAGGCGTTCGACCTCGTGCACGCCCGCCTCGTGCTCAGCCACGCACCGGACCCCGAGCGGGCCCTGCACTCCATGATCAAGGCGCTGCGCCCCGGCGGCCGGCTCCTGGTGGAGGAGGCCGACCCGGAGCTGCAGCCGCTGGCCTGCCCCGACGAGTACGGCCCCGAGCAGGAGCTGGCGAACCGGCTGCGGAACGGGGTGCGCACGCTGCTCGCCGAACGCGGCGCCGACCTCGCGTACGGCCGTGCGCTGCCGCGGCTGTTGCGCGCGGCAGGGCTGCGCCAGGTGGAGGCCGACGCGTACTTCCCGCTCGCCTCCCCGGCCTGCGCGGCCCTGGAGACCGCCACCGTCGAGCAGGCCCGCGCGGACCTGGTCGCCGCGGGCCTGGCCTCGCACGACGACATCGAGCGGCACCTCGCCCACGTCGCCGGGCGTACCGTCGACCCGGCCACGGCCCCGCTGGTCTCGGCCTGGGCCCGCAAGCCCTGACACCAGGACCTTCAAGCCGTCCGAACCTTCAGGCAAGCCGTCAGAACCTTCAGGAACCGGCAGCCTGAGGACCACAGGACCCTCAAGTCTTCCCGCGGAGCGGGGCCCGCGGCGCCGGCCGGGCCCCCACCCGGGACACCGCGAGGGCACCGGCCCGGCACCCCTCGGCCACGGCCGCCCCCAACCCGGCCCCCGCCATCCGCGACGCGACGAACGCCCCGGTGAACGCGTCGCCCGCCCCCGTGGAGTCCCGCGCGTCGGCCCGCACCGCCGGGACGCGGACCCGCACCCGTCCGTCCCGCGCGGCCAGCGCGCCGTCCCCGCCCAGCTTGACCACCACCTCGGGGAAGCGGCGGCTCAGCTCGGCCGCCGCGTCCCCGGGCCCGGGCCGCCCCGTGAGCAGCTCCGCCTCGTCGCGGCTCGGCAGCAGCACGTCCACGCCCGCCGCGTCCGCCAGGAAGCGGTCGACACCGTGCCGTACGAGGAACCCCGCCGACGCCGGGTCCGCGCTCACCGTCACTCCACGCGCGCGTGCCGACGCGAGGGCCGCCCGCGCCGCCGCCCGGCTCGGCCCGGCGAAGAACAGGTAGCCGGACAGATGGAGCCAGCTCACACCGTCGAGCAGCGACGGCTCCCAGTCGGCGGGGCAGAGGCGCAGGGACGCGCCGCTGTCCGTGAGGAACGTCCGCTCGGCCGTTGCCCCGGCCGCGTCGACCAGGCTGATCACCGTGCCCGTGGGGGCGTCGGGATCGACGGCGAGGTGGGGACGTACCGAAGCGCGCAGCAGCAGCTCCTCGTGCCACGCCGCCGCGTCGGCGCCCGCCCGCCCCAGGAAACGTACGTCCGCGCATCCCCAGTGGGCCGCCCAGCACGCGACGTTGGCGCCCGCGCCGCCGGGCACGGTGCGGATGGCGGCCGCCGTGTCGGTGCCGGGCGCGAGGGGCGTACGGTGCCGGGCGACGATGTCGGTGACGACGTCACCCACGACCAGGAGGGCGCCGGTGCCGGCCAGGCTCGGCGGGGTGTCGGTGCCGTCAGGGGCCAGCAGGGCGCCGGTGCCGTCCCGGGGAGTGGCCCGGGGGCGGTCCGGTTCGCCGGAGTCCGGCGGTTCACCGGGTGCCGTCACGCCTGTGCCCACGCCGTCGCGATCCGCGCCGCGAGCCGTACGTTCCCGTGCACCGCGGCGAGGTTGGCCTCCAGGGACGCCCCGTCGGTGTGCCGCGTCAGGTGGTCGAGGAGGAAGGGCGTCACCGCTTGGCCGGTCACGCCGCGCGCGGCGCACTCCCGCAGGGCTTCGTCGAGCACGCGCGCGTGGAGTGCGGGTTCGAGCTGTTCGGCCTCGGGCACCGGGTTGGCCACGACGAGCGCCGAATCCGGTCCGGCCAGCGCGTCCTGTGCGCGCATGACCGCGGCGACCTCGTCCGGCGTGCGCAGCGTCCAGTCCACGTCGTGCCCGGAGTCGGAGAGGTAGAAGCCGGGGAAGCGCGCCGTCCCGTAGCCGGCCACCGCCACGCCCAGGGTCTCCAGGCGCTGCAGCGTCGCCGCCACGTCCAGGATCGACTTCACGCCCGCGCACACCACCGTGATCCGGGTACGGCCGAGCAGCCCCAGGTCGGCCGACTCGTCCTGGGTGAGCGTCCACTCCCGGTGCACCCCGCCGAGCCCGCCCGTGGCGAACACCCGCAGGCCCGCGCGGGCGGCGAGCAGCGCCGTCGCCGACACCGTCGTCGCCCCGCTCGCGCCCGCCGCGACGGCGAGCGGCAGGTCCCGGTGGCCCAGCTTGCGGATGCCGTCCTCCCCGGCGACTCGCTCCAACTGCTCCTTGCCGAGGCCGACATGGGGGCGACCGTCCAGGACGGCGATGGTCGCGGGCACGGCGCCCTCGCCGCGTACGGCCTCTTCGAGTTCGAGTGCCACCCGCAGGTTGCGCGGGCGCGGCAGGCCGTGCGCGATGATCGTGGACTCCAGGGCCACGACCGGCCGCCGCCGCGCGAGAGCCGCCTGTACCTCGTCGGACACCACCAACACGGTCTGCCTCCTGCCAGTCGGGTCTTCCTTCATCCCTGGCGGGCGCGGCGCGACGGCAAACCCGTCCGGCAGGGCGAGACGGCCGACCCATTAGGGTGACCGGCCATGACCACGAAAGATCAGAACGCCGCGTCCTTTGCCGTGCACATTCCGGATGTCGAGCTGGAGGAGGAGCCGCTCGACCCGGAGCAGATCATCTCCGGAGAGCCCGTCGTCACCGGCAAGGTCCTGTGGGAGTCCGCCGACGGCAAGCAGCTGCGCGGCATCTGGCAGATCACCCCGGGCGTGGTGACCGACACCGAGGCCAACGAGCTCTTCGTGGTCGTCAGCGGCCGCGCCACCGTCGAGGTGGAGGGCGGCGACGTCCTGGAGATCGGCCCCGGCGACGCGGCCGTCCTGCGCGAGGGCGACCGCACGACGTGGACCGTGCACGAGACGCTGCGCAAGGCGTACCACATCACGCTCGGCGGTTGACCGCCCGCTTCGGAGACGGATCCTTGGGGCCGCGCGTGAACAGGGCGAGCGCGGCCAGCGGCAGCAGCAGGAGCGCCGCGATCAGGTTGAGCCAGCCGTAGCTCGCCCGCGCGACCACCAGGCCCGCCACCGCGCCGCCGACGCCCGCGGCGGTGTTCATGGTCAGGTCCGAGAGGCCCTGGGCGGCGGCGCGCGCGGCCTGCGGCACGGCGTCCGTGAGCAGCGCGGAACCCGACACGAGCGCCGCCGACCAGCCGAGGCCGAGCACGAACAGGCCCGCCGCGGTCTGCCCGTGGCTGCCCCCGGCCGTGCCCGCGAGCAGCGCCGCGAAGCCGAGCAGGCCCACGGACAGGGCGATGACGGCGAGCCGCCCGAGCCGGTCCGCGAGCCGCCCCATCACCGGCGAGAACGCGTACATGCCCGCGATGTGGCCGCTGATGACCAGGCCGATCAGATCGATGCTCGCCCCGTGGTGGCCGAGGTCGACCGGCGTCATCGACATGATCGACACCATGGCCGTGTGCGCGATGGCGACCGTCACCAGCGCGAGTCGCGCCCGTTGCGAGGCGGCCACCGCGGCGACGCCCGCCCGCAGGGAGCGGCTCGCGGCGGTCTGCTCACCGGCCGGTTCGAGGGCGCGGGCGGTGAGCAGCGGGTCGGGGCGCAGCAGCACCGCCACCATGAGCGCCGAGATCAGGAAGACCCCGGCCGCCCACACGAAGGGCCCCGACGCCTCCGGGATCCCGAGCCCCGACACGCTGCGACCCGCGGGCGCCGCGATGTTGGGGCCGAGCACCGCGCCGATCGTCGTGGCCCACACGACGTTGGAGATGGCGCGTGCCCTGGCCCCCGGCTCGGCCAGGTCGGCCGCCGCGAAGCGCGCCTGCAGGTTGGCCGACGACGCCGCGCCGAACCCGGCCATGCCCACCAGGAGCAGCGGAAAACTCCCGACAGCCGCGGCCACGACCACGACGGTCGCGCCCAACGCGCCGATCAGATACGCCAGTACGAGACCGGGGCGCCGGCCGCGCGCCGTCATCAGCGCCGCCAGCGGCACCGAGAGGAGCGCCGTCCCGGCGACGGTCGCGGTGGGCGCGAGCCCGGACAGCGACTCCGTGCCGCTGACCTCCTTCGCCAGGACGGCGGCCAGCGCGATGCCGGTGGCCACGCCGAGCCCGCCGAGTATCTGGCTCGCGACGAGTATCGCCGTGATCCGGCGGCGCAGCGCGGGCAGTTCGTCGGCCGTGACGGGCGCGACGACCGCGGGCTCGGTCGCGCTCATCCGTCACATCGCGATCCGCGGGGGCGCCGAGCGGGCGCGGCGGTTGCGCAGGACGACGCGGCTGCGGCGGGCGGGGGCGAGGGGGGTATGTCCACGCGCGAAGTGTGCCAGGACATGACGTCACGGCGACATGACGTCGAGCCGACATAGTGTCGGGCAGACAGCTCTAGCTCCTCGCCGCACCAGCACCGCGTCCGCACCCGCGCCCCACCCTGAGGCACCCCGCCCCGAGCCCTCAGAACAGCGGCTCGGGCAGCACTCCCTCCAGGGCGAGCAGTTGCCGCTTCGTCTCCAGGCCGCCGCCGAAACCACCGATGCCGCCGTCGCTCTCCACCACCCGGTGGCACGGCACCACGACCGGCAGCGGGTTCGCGCCCATCGCCATGCCGACCGCCTGTGCCGCGCCGGGCTGGCCGACGCGGTGGGCCAGGTCTCCGTAGCCCACCACCGTTCCGTACGGCACGCCCGTGGCCAGTTCGCGCAGCACCTGGCGGTTGAAGCCGGAGATCAGCGACCAGTCAAGCGGCAGCTCGAAGTCGCGGCGCTCGCCCGCGAAATAGGCCCTGAGCTGGCGTATGGGCTCGGCGAGCAGCGGCGACGCGGGATCCTCGACCGGCTCGGCGCCCAGGCGGGAGGCAAGGCGCTCCAGGGTCTTGTCGCGCACGCCGTCCGTGGCGTGGAAGACGACCGTGACCAGGCCGGCGTCGGTCGCGGCCAGCAGCAGCGGCCCGATGTCACTGGCGACGACGGCCCACACCGCACGGGACCGCGCGGCCTGCTCCTGGCGCCCGTCCCGCTCCTGCTCGTTGTGCCCCATGGCGTTCATGCGGACAACGGTACGGCCGGGCACTGACAACGCGGGTACGGCCGGGCACTGACAACGCGGCGGGACGGAGGCCGTCCCGCCGCGCACGTGTGTCAGTCCCTGAGCGCCTTGCGCACGACGTCCGGCTTGTTGGTGATGATGCCGTCCACCCCGAAGTCCGCGACCCGCCGCGCGGCGGCGGCCTCGTCCACGGTCCAGGTGAAGATCTCCAGGCGCTTGCCGTGCGCGCCCTTGAGCCGGTGGATCGCGGAGACGTAGTCGGCGGAGATGGACGTGTGCGTCGAGTTGATCTGGTCCGAGAACTTCGCGTACGTCGGCAGGTCGGCGGCCGCGGGCGTGCCCAGGAACCCGGTCTTGATGTCGGGCCGCAGGGCGTGCACCTTCTTGACGCTGTCCGCGCTGAAGCTCTGCACGACCAGCTTGTTCTTCACGTGGTGGTGGTCGAGCCAGCCCGTCTTGCGCAGCACGCGCAGGGTGTCCTTCTCGATCCCGGGGTACAGCTCCGGCTTCTTGATCTCCAGGACCAGGCTCTGGTGGTTGCGCGAGACGCGGTTCATGTACTGCGTGAGCGTCGGTACGCGCGCGCCCTTGTACTTCTCCGCGAACCAGCTGCCCGCGTCCAGCTTGGCGATCTCCGCGGCGGTGAAGTCCTTCACCTTCCACGGGGCGCGGTCGGGGAAGACCTCCTCGACGTTCGTCGTCCGCTTCAGGTTGTCGTCGTGGACGATGACGAGCACACCGTCCTTGGTGCGCTGGACGTCGTTCTCCACCCAGCGGAAGCCCATCCAGGCGGCCTTGTCGATCGCGGCGAGGGTGTTCTCGGGCGCGTACGCGGAGGCCCCGCGGTGCGCCACGACTGTCGGGTCCTTGTGCGCGAGCGGTGTGTCGGACTTGTGCGCGACGCGTGCGTCGGCCGGTGTCTGCGCGGCGGCGGTGGAGGGGAGGGCGAGTGCGCCTGCTCCCAGAAGAGCGGCGGTCGTGGCAGCGGCGGCGCGTGCGTACACGGGTTCTCCTCGCGTCATGAGCTCACGGTCGCTTGAGAATGACAGTCCACGGCCAACTACAGACAGGTACAGGATGGACACACGTTGAACGCCAATCACCCAAGTTGGGACCCCGCGCGCGGATGCCGTGTTTCTTTGCCGGAAAATCGTTCGAGCGTTCACGGCTGAGCCCTACTCTCACCTCAGCCGACGGCCCGTCACCCGGCCGTCGGCAGAGATGGACGGGGCGTTCCGGGACATCCAGGTACGACAGGCGGAAGGGCTACCGCTCATGGAGGGCACGGTCGACGGCTTCAGTTACGGGTTCGTCACCCCGGTGGTCGCCTATCTGATGGCCTGTCTGGGCGGAGCGCTCGGCCTGCGCTGCACCACGAGATCGCTCCTTGTCGCGCACTCCTGGCGGCCCGGCTGGCTCGCCCTCGGCTCGGCCGCCATCGGCTCCGGCATCTGGACCATGCACTTCATCGCGATGATGGGCTTCACCGTCGAGGGAGCCCCGATCCACTACGACCGGGCGACGACCTTCGCGAGCCTCGCCGTCGCCATTGTCATGGTCGGCATCGGCATCTTCATCGTGGGCTACCGCGGTGCCAGAGGGGCGGCGCTGTTCACCGGAGGCACCGTCACCGGGCTCGGCATCGCGTCGATGCACTACTTGGGGATGGCCGGTATGCGCCTTGGCGGCACTCTCCGGTACAACACCCTGACCGTCGCCGCCTCCGTAGTGATCGCCGTCGTGGCCGCCATCGCCGCCCTGTGGGCCGCCGGACAGGTGCGGGGCTTCCTGTGGAGCCTCGGCGCCAGCCTCGTCATGGGCCTCGCCGTCAGCGGCATGCACTACACCGGCATGGCCGCCCTCACCGTCCACCTGCACGGCCCGGCCACCGCCCCGCCCGGTGACTCCTCCGCCGAGATCCTCGCCCCCCTCATGATCGGCCCGCTCGCCTTCCTGCTGCTCTCGGGCGTCGTCGTGATGTTCGACCCGCTGATGATGATGGGCAAGGCCGACCTGAAGGCCGCCGCCCGCCCGCGCACCCCCGTGTACTCCGTGCCCCGCCCCGGAGACCGCCAGATCGCGCACGTGACCCGCCGGGTCCCGCCGCGTCCGGGCCGCAGGAGCCGCCGCAGGCCAGGGGCGCGGGCACCGCAGAAGTGGTGAGACGGCCGGCGGGAACGGGCGAGCGGGTCGGCGTTGTCAGTGCGGGGTCGTACGGTGGATTGCATGCGGCCCGTATCGAAGATCGAACGCACGGTGGCGCCTTTCGAGGTCGTCAGCCCGTACCAGCCCAGTGGCGACCAGCCCACGGCCATCGCCGACCTGGAAAAGCGCATCCGCGCAGGTGAGAAGGATGTCGTCCTGCTCGGCGCGACCGGCACCGGCAAGTCGGCCACCACCGCGTGGATGATCGAGAAGCTCCAGCGCCCCACCCTCGTCATGGCACCGAACAAGACGCTGGCCGCCCAGCTCGCGAACGAGTTCCGCGAACTGCTGCCGAACAACGCGGTCGAGTACTTCGTCTCGTACTACGACTACTACCAGCCCGAGGCCTACGTCCCCCAGTCGGACACGTACATCGAAAAGGATTCCTCGATCAACGAGGAGGTCGAGCGCCTGCGCCACTCCGCGACGAACTCGCTGCTGACCCGCCGCGACGTGATCGTGGTCGCCTCCGTCTCCTGCATCTACGGCCTCGGCACCCCGCAGGAGTACGTGGACCGCATGGTGCCGCTCAAGGTCGGCGACGAGATCGACCGCGACCAGCTCCTGCGCCGCTTCGTCGACATCCAGTACACGCGCAACGACCTCGCTTTCACCCGCGGCACCTTCCGGGTCCGCGGCGACACCATCGAGATCTTCCCGGTGTACGAGGAACTGGCCGTCCGCATCGAGATGTTCGGCGACGAGATCGAGGCCCTCTCCACCCTGCACCCGCTCACCGGCGAGGTCATCACCGACGACGACCACCTGTACGTCTTCCCGGCGTCCCACTACGTAGCGGGCCCCGAGCGCATGGAGAAGGCGGTCAACGGCATCGAGAAGGAGCTCGCCGAGCGCCTCGCGGAGCTGGAGAAGCAGGGCAAGATGCTGGAGGCCCAGCGCCTGCGCATGCGCACGACGTACGACCTCGAGATGCTCCGCCAGATCGGCTCCTGCTCCGGCGTCGAGAACTACTCGATGCACTTCGACGACCGCGACCCCGGCACCCCGCCGCACACCCTCCTCGACTACTTCCCGGACGACTTCCTGCTCGTCCTCGACGAGTCGCACGTCACGGTCCCGCAGATCGGCGCGATGTACGAGGGCGACGCCTCCCGCAAGCGCACCCTCGTGGACCACGGCTTCCGGCTGCCGTCCGCGCTCGACAACCGCCCGCTGAAGTGGGAGGAGTTCCAGCAGCGCATCGGCCAGACCGTCTATCTGTCGGCAACCCCGGGGGCGTACGAACTCTCGCGTTCCGACGGCCACGTGGAGCAGATCATCCGCCCCACCGGCCTCGTCGACCCGGAAGTCGTCGTCAAGTCCACCGAGGGCCAGATCGACGATCTGGTGCACGAGATCCGCAAGCGCACCGAGAAGGACGAGCGCGTCCTGGTCACCACGCTCACCAAGAAGATGGCCGAGGACCTCACGGACTACTTCCTCGAACTGGGCATCCAGGTCCGCTATCTGCACAGCGATGTCGACACCCTGCGCCGCGTAGAGCTCCTGCGCGAACTGCGCGCCGGGGAGTACGACGTGCTGGTCGGCATCAACCTCCTCAGGGAGGGCCTGGACCTCCCCGAGGTCTCCCTGGTGGCGATCCTCGACGCCGACAAGGAGGGCTTCCTGCGCTCCGGCACCTCACTGATCCAGACCATCGGCCGCGCCGCGCGCAACGTCTCGGGTCAGGTCCACATGTACGCCGACAAGATCACCCCGGCGATGGAGAAGGCCATCGACGAGACCAACCGCCGCCGGGAGAAGCAGATCGCGTACAACAAGGAGAGGGGCATCGACCCGCAGCCCCTCCGCAAGAAGATCAACGACATCGTGTCGGCCATCGCGCGCGAAGAGGTCGACACGGAGCAGCTCCTCGGCAGCAACTACCGCAAGTCGAAGGACGGCAAGGCCGCCAAGGCCCCCGTGCCCGCCCTCGGCACCGCGGGCGGCACCGCTCCCGCCAAGGCGGCCAAGTCCGCCAAGGGCAAGGCGGAGCGGACGGTGCCCACGGACCGCCCGGCCGCCGAACTCGCCGAGCAGATCGAGGAGATGACCGAGCGGATGCGCGCGGCCGCCGCGGACCTGCAGTTCGAGATCGCGGCCCGGCTGCGCGACGAGGTGTCGGAGATGAAGAAGGAACTGCGGCAGATGAAGGAGGCCGGCCAGGCGTAGCGCAGTGTTGCAACACCGACACAAAAGGCCCGGCAGGGTGCGTCGCGGTGGACAGCGCTGCATAGGGTGATGGGCAACCGCCGCAACGGGCGGTTGCCCAGGGCAGTTCGAGAAGGGGACAGCGCGTGACGGTCAACATGACCAAGGGCCAGGCCATCAGCCTGCAGAAGAACGACGGGGGCGCTCTGACGTCGGTGCGCATGGGGCTCGGCTGGCAGGCCGCCCCGCGGCGCGGCCTGTTCGGTACGCGCACGCGCGAGGTCGACCTCGACGCCTCGGCCGTCCTGTTCGCCGACAAGCAGCCCGTCGACGTGGTGTTCTTCCGCCACCTCGTCAGCGACGACGGCTCCGTGCGGCACACCGGCGACAACCTCGTCGGCGGCGTCGGCCAGGGCGGCGACGACGAGGCCATCCTCGTCGACCTGCAGCGCGTCCCGGTCCACATCGACCAGATCGTCTTCACGGTGAACTCCTTCACCGGCCAGACCTTCCAGGAAGTGCAGAACGCCTTCTGCCGCCTGGTCGACGAGACCAACGGCCAGGAGCTCGCCCGCTACACCCTCGACGGCGGCGGCCAGTACACCGCCCAGATCATGGCGAAGGTCCACCGCGCGGGCACCGGCTGGCAGATGACGGCTCTCGGCAATCCCGCCAACGGCCGCACCTTCCAGGACCTGATGCCGGCGATCCTGCCGCACCTGTAAGCGCCGCCACAGACACCGCCGACCGGCCGTCGAACACGGCGGTCCGTACGCAGGCCCGGTGAGGGGGCCGACACCAAGGGGGAACGAACGCGATGACGGCCGAGCTGGTCAGGGGGCAGAACCATCCGCTTCCCGGCACCCGCCTTGAGATCCGGGTATCGGCCGGCAAGCCGATCGTCGCCGGTGCCACGCTCTGCGACGACCGGCGCACGGTGCGCGGCACCGCCTGGGTCGCCCACCCCGGCGCGCCCACGCTGCCGGGGCTCGAAGTGTCCCGGCAGGCGGCGGCCGACCACCGCCTGGCCGTCGACCTGGGCGCGCTGCCGGACGGCGCGCATCAGGTCAATGTGCTGCTCGCGCTGCCCGTGGGCGCCGCGGGGCCGGGCACCTTCGGCTCCGTCGCCGCCCCCTTCGTCGCCGTCACCGGCCTCGACGGCACCGAGATCGCCAGCTACACGATCACGGACCTGTCCGCCGAATCGGCCGTCGTGGCCCTCGAGCTGTACCGCAGGCAGGACGCCTGGAAGGTCCGCGCCGTAGGCCAGGGCTACGCGGGCGGCCTCGCCGACATGCTCGCCGACCAGGGCCTGCCCCAGGCCCACGAGCTGGCGACCAGCATCAACGACGCGGTGGCGCGCGGCCTCGCCCGCTCGGTGGCCGCGCCCCCGCCCCGCCCCGCGGACGAGGCCCGGGTGCGCGCAGCAGCCCAGGGCCACACGGGGCCGGGCCAGCAGTCGGCCCCGCCCGAGCCGGCGGCCGACCCCGCCGCTCAGCCGGTCGCTCCCACGCCCCAGCCCGGCGAGGGCAGCTCGCCGCAGCAGCCCGGCGACGGCTCCGTCAACTACACCCACCCGCGCCGCCAGACCAGCGTGCCCCCGCCGCCCCCACCCACGGCACCCACGGCGGCGCCCGGGCAGCCCGCCCAGCCCGTCGCGGGCGACGCCACCGGCTGGTCGCTGGAGGAGCGGCTGTACAACCAGGTCTGGGGCATGTTCGAGGACCTGGCCCGCACGGCCGCGGCGTACCGCAGCGCCGTGGACTTCGCCGAATCCCGCATGGAGCAGGAGCTCGACAAGGTCCTCTCCGACCCGCGCAGCCGCATCGGCAACACCGGCGACGCGGCACGCGCGGCCGCCCGCGCCCGCCACGGCGACCTCGTCGACCAGGCGCGCGCCGCCCTCGACCGCGACCTGGCCCAGCTCGCCGCCGAGGCGGAGGTCGTCGAGCCCGCGCTGCCCCCGGCGTTCGCCGACTGGTCGAGCCCCGTCTGGCAGGCCTACCGCGCGCCCATGGAGATCCCGATGGCACTGCGCCTCGGCGGCCTCCACCTGCCCGAGCGGCCCGACCTGCGCATCCCCATGCTCGTCCGGCTGCCCCTGGAGCGCGGCCTGTGGATCGACAGCGGCCGCTCCGGCACGGACTCGCTCGCCGACGCCGACCAGCTGCGCCGCCTCGCCCTGGACAGCGCCGTCGCGCACGCCGCGCGGCTGCTCGCCTCGTATCCGCCCGGCGAGTTCACCGTGCACGTCATCGACGCCGCGGGCACCGGCGCGAGCGCGTTCGCGCCCCTGGTGGACACCGGGGTCCTGGCCGGGCCGCCCGCGACCGGTGCCGCGGGGGTCACCGCCGCGCTCACCCGGCTCACCCAGCGCGTGGACCTGGTGCAGATGGCGGTCCGCGGCGGCGTCGCCGACGCGCTGCCGGCGGACCTGGACACGGGCGAGCAGCTGCTCGTCGTCAACGACTTCCCGCATGGCTTCGACGACCGCGCCGTGACCCAGCTCCGCTATCTCGCCGACGAGGGCCCCGCCGTCGGCGTCCACCTGATGATGGTCGCCGACCGCGAGGACGCCTCGGAGTACGGCCCGCTGCTCGACCCGCTGTGGCGTGCGCTGCTCCGGGTGACGCCGGTGCCCGACGACCACCTCGCGGACCCCTGGGTCGGCCACGCGTGGACGTACGAGCCGCCCCTGGTCCCGCCCGGCAGCCAGGTCCTCAGCCACGTCTTGCGGCGCGTGGGCGAGGCCCGCCGCACCGGGAGCCGCTGAGCGTCCTCCGGCGGGGCCCTGCCGGCCGCCGGGTTCCGTACGCTCTGCGCGTCACCAAAGCCCTGAGCATCACCAAGTCGACTTATGTCCCGTGCGTCCCGCAGCCCCCTGCGCCGTCAAGTCGACCTGGTGACTTCCCGAGCGCCAAGGGCCCTTCCTGACCTGGTTATTTGCCCTTCTTTTGCCGTTGACTTTACCTAACCTTGGTCTTTCGCGTACTCTACTGGCAGCGGAGGGGAGTACTCCCGTACGCGACGTGCCCGTCAATACGGACCGCCATCGGTCCCGGGGCGTCGGCCCGGGGCGCGGAGACGGCGCCCGGGTGGAAGAGACCTCCGGCAGCGACGACGCTGATCAGTAGCCGTACGACGCCGGAGGCGCAGTGGACGTTTCAATGACCGTGTGGGCCCTGACCGTTCTTGGTCTGTGTGCCCTGATCGCGGTGGACTTCTTCATCGGGCGCAAGCCGCACGAAGTGTCCATCAAGGAAGCCGGCACGTGGACGATCGTCTGGATCGTGCTCGCCGTGCTGTTCGGAATAGGCCTGCTGATCGCGGGCGAGAGTCAGGCGTCCGGCGAGTTCTTCGCGGGCTTCATCACCGAGAAGTCGCTGAGCGTCGACAACCTCTTCGTCTTCATCCTGATCATGGCGAAGTTCTCGGTGCCGTTGCACCTCCAGCAGCGCGTGCTGCTCTTCGGTGTGCTGATCGCGCTGGTCCTGCGAGCGATCTTCATCGCCGCCGGCGCCGCGGTCATCGCCAACTTCTCCTGGGTCTTCTACATCTTCGGCGCGTTCCTGATCTACACCGCCTGGAAGCTCATCCAGGAGGCGCGTGCCGACGAGGAGGAAGAGGACTGGGAGGAGAACCGCCTCCTGAAGTCCATCGAGAAGAAGTTCGGCGTCTCGGACCGGTACGAGGGCACGAAGCTGTTCATCCAGAAGAACGGCAAGAAGATCATGACGCCCCTCATGGTCGTCATGCTCGCCATCGGCACCACCGACGTCCTGTTCGCGATGGACTCCATCCCCGCGATCTTCGGCCTCACCCAGGATCCGTACATCGTCTTCACCGCCAACGCCTTCGCCCTGATGGGTCTGCGGCAGCTCTACTTCCTCATCGGCGGACTGCTCAAGAAGCTGGTCCACCTGAGCTACGGCCTGTCGGTGATCCTCGGCTTCATCGGCGTGAAGCTGGTCCTGCACGCCCTGCACGAGAACGGCGTGCACGTCCCCGAGATCTCCATCCCGGTCTCGCTCGGCGTCATCTGCGGCGTCCTGATCGTCACGACGATCACCAGCCTGATGGCCTCCAAGAAGCAGGCGGAACGCGAGGCGGCCGAGGCCGCGGAGTCCGACAAGGACGACGCCCAGAAGGACAGCATCGAGGCGTAACGGCACTCTACGGAGCGGCGTGGTGGGCGCATCGGCCCGCGACGTGAGGCTGCGTGAAGCACCATCCGGAGCGGTGCACGGTCCTCGACCGTGCACCGCTCCCGCGTAGAAAGGCACACATGAAGTCGCGGCCCTCCCGCGCGCGGGGCAGCATCGAAGACATGATCCCCAAGCTCCGGGCAGTCGCCGCGCGGTGGACGGCCGCCGTGCCCGTGCTCGGAGTCGTCCTCCTCGCCCTCACCTGGGGGCGGGACCTGTCGGGCGTGGTCGTCGCCCTGGTGACGGCGGTCCTCGCCGGGGCGGTGCTCGCCGCGGTGCACCACGCCGAAGTCATCGCGCACCGCGTCGGCGAACCCTTCGGCTCGCTCGTCCTGGCCGTCGCGGTCACCATCATCGAGGTCGCCCTGATCGTCACCCTCATGGCCGACGGCGGCGACAAGAGCTCCACCCTGGCGCGCGACACCGTCTTCGCCGCCGTGATGATCACCTGCAACGGCATCCTCGGCCTCTGCCTGCTGACCGGCGCCCTGCGCCACCGCGTCGCCGTCTTCAACCCCGAGGGCACCGGCGCCGCCCTCGCGACCGTCGCCACCCTGGCCACGCTCAGCCTGGTCCTGCCGACCTTCACGACGTCCAAGCCGGGCCCGGAGTTCTCCACGGCGCAGCTCACCTTCGCCGCCCTGGCCTCACTCGTCCTGTACGGCCTGTTCGTCGCGACCCAGACCGTCCGGCACCGCGACTACTTCCTGCCGGTCACCAAGGAGGGAGGGGTCGTCGACGCCGACGAGCATGCCCATGGCCCCTCCGCCCGCACCGCCCTGGTCAGCCTCGGCCTGCTGGCGCTGGCGCTGGTCGGCGTCGTCGGGCTCGCCAAGGGCGTGTCGCCCACCATCGAGTCGGGCGTCGAGTCCGCGGGCCTGCCGCACGCCGTCGTCGGCGTGATCATCGCCCTGCTCGTGCTGCTCCCGGAGACCATCGCGGCCGTGCGCGCGGCCCGCCGCGATCGCGTCCAGACGAGCCTGAACCTCGCCCTCGGGTCGGCGATGGCCAGCATCGGCCTGACCATCCCCGCCGTCGCCATCGCCTCCGTCTGGCTGTCAGGACCGCTCGTCCTCGGCCTCAGCTCGACCCACATGGTGCTGCTCGTCCTGACGGTCCTCGTCGGCACCCTCACGGTCGTGCCCGGACGCGCCACACCCCTTCAGGGCGGCGTGCATCTGGTGCTGTTCGCGGCGTACTTGGAGCTCGCGATCAATCCCTGACGCGGGCAATCCCTGACGCGGGCCGACGGGGTAAGCGCGCGCCGACGGAGGTGATCGGGCCAACGGGAGTGCGGCCCGCGGAATCACCCGGCATGCCCGGCAGCCGCTTCACCCCGTCACCGGCACCACCGCCTCCTCCCGCGCGGGCCGCGTCTCCGGCAGCAGCGCGAAACAGCCGAGGCTCAGCGCCGCCACCGCCGTCAGATACGCGGCCACACCCCACGGAGTGCCCTCGCCGCGCGCCGCCGCCGTCGCCACCATCGGGGTGAGCGCGCCGCCGAGGACCCCGGCCAGGTTGTAGCCCACCGCCGCGCCCGTGCAGCGCACCCGCGGCTCGTACAGCTCCGGCAGATAGGCGGAGACCACGGAGAACATCGTGACGAACGCGAGCATCGCCACCAGGAAGCCCAGGAACATCAGGAGCGGCTCGCCCGTCGCCAGGAGGGCGATCATCGGGAACATCCACAGGGCGACCGCCGAGCACCCCACCAGACACATCGGTCGCCGCCCGTACCGGTCGCCCAGCAGCGCCGCCACCGGTGTCAGCGCGCCCTTCACGACGACGGCCGCCATGATGCACGCCAGCATGACCGTGCGGCTCACGCCGAGCCGCTCCACGCCGTACGACAGCGACCACGTCGTGACGGCGTAGAACACCGCGTACCCGACCGCGAGCGCGCCCGCCGTCAGCAGGACGAGGCGCCAGTGGTCGCGTGCCACCTCGACGAGCGGCACGCGCGCGTGCTCGCGCACCTGAAGGAAGTCCGGACTCTCCGCGAGCGACGCGCGCAGCGCGAGACCGGCCACCGCGAGCAGCCCCGCGCCCCAGAACGGAATCCGCCAGCCCCAGGACGCGAACTGGGCGTCCGTGAGCGTCGCCGAGAGCACCAGCATTACGCCGTTGGCCAGCAGGAACCCGATCGCCGGCCCGACCTGCGGGAAGCTCGCCCACAGCCCGCGCCGCTCGGGCGGCGCGTGCTCGGCGGTGAGCAGCACCGCTCCGCCCCACTCGCCGCCGAGCCCCACGCCCTGCACGAAGCGCAGCACCAGCAGCAGCAAGGGGGCGGCCACACCGATCGACTCGTACGTCGGTACGCAGCCGACGGCGACCGTGGCCAGGCCCGTCATCAGCAGCGAGAGCACCAGGACGGGCCGTCGGCCGCGCCGGTCACCGAGGTGCCCGAAGAGCACGGAGCCGAGCGGCCGGGCCACGAAGCCCACTCCGAATGTCGCGAACGCGGCGAGAGTTCCCGCCAGCGGGGAGAACGTCGGGAAGAACAGCGGCCCGAGCACGAGCGCCGCCGCGGTGCCGTAGATGAAGAAGTCGTAGAACTCGATGGCCGTCCCGGCGAGCGACGCGGCGGCGAGCCGCGGCAGCGAAGGGGCCACGGGCGGGGAGTCTGACGGAGAGTCACTGTTGCTCACGGTGCGTCAAATACCCGGTGTGGCAGGCGGTTACGGGGGCGCGCGGGAGGCCGAGGGCGCGTCGGGGGACCCGGTGGCGCGCCCGCCCACGGTCATGCCCGGCCGGGTACGGCCCGGCTCACCGCGCCCGCACCGTGATAGACCGTCTGTGAGCAGCAGTCCGACGCACGGAGGTCCCTGTGCCCCACACTCTCGCCACCGCTCCGGTCATGGTCCTCAACGGGCCCAACCTGAACCTCCTGGGCAAGCGCCAGCCAGAGATCTACGGCACGGACACGCTCGCCGACGTCGAGGCGATGTGCGCCAAGGCGGCCGCCGCGCACGGTGGGACGGTCGACCTGCGGCAGTCCAACCACGAGGGTGAGCTGGTGGACTGGATCCACGAGGCGCGCGAGCACCACGCGGGCATCGTCATCAACCCGGCCGCGTACTCACACACGTCGGTCGCGATCCTGGACGCGCTCAACACCTGTGACGGCATGCCCGTCGTGGAGGTCCACATCTCCAACATCCACCAGCGCGAGGCGTTCCGGCACCATTCGTACGTCTCCCAGCGCGCCGACGGCGTCATCGCGGGGTGCGGCGTGCAGGGGTACGTGTTCGCGGTGGAGCGGGTGGCTGCGCTGGTGGCGCGGGGCTAGGCCCGCGCCACCGACCGGGGTCACCAGCCGCGCTCGCGCCACTCCTGCAGGTGCGGTCGCTCCGCGCCGAGCGTCGTGTCGTTGCCGTGGCCCGGGTAGACCCACGTCTCGTCGGGCAGCGTGCCGAAGATCTTCGTCTCGACGTCGTCGATGAGGCTCGCGAACTTCTCCGGGTCTTTCCAGGTGTTGCCGACGCCCCCGGGGAAGAGGCAGTCGCCGGTGAAGACGTGCGGGTGGCCGTGCGGGTCGTCGTACACGAGGGCGATCGAGCCCGGCGTGTGGCCCACGAGGTGGCGGGCGGTGAGCGAGATCCGGCCGAAGGTGATGGTGTCGCCGTCGTCGACGAGGACGTCCGTCGGCGTCGGAATGCCCTCGGCGTCCTCGCGGCCCGCGTACGTCCGCGCGCCCGTCGCCGCGACGACCTCCGCGAGCGCCTGCCAGTGGTCGCCGTGCTGATGGGTGGTGACGACGGCCGTGATGCCGTCGTCACCGATGAGCTGCAGCAGCGTCCGGGGCTCGTTCGCCGCGTCGATCAGGAGCTGCTCGTCGGTGGCCCGACAGCGCAGCACATAGGCGTTGTTGTCCATCGGCCCGACCGCGACCTTCGAGATCATCAGATCCTGCAACTCGTGCACGTCCGCGGGTCCGCCGACCTTCACCGCTCCGCTGTACGTCATGCCGTCCAGCCTATAGCGGGGGGAGGGCGGGGAGGGGGCCGCCGTCGACGGTCAGCTGGGCCGCGAGGGCGCGGTGATCGCGGCGGCCGGCGAGCCAGCCGACGAGGGCCGGAGCGGGTCCGCTCACGGTGACCTCCGGCTTGTCCGCGGCGCGACCCGTCAGCCACGCGCGCGTGCCGTCGGTGACGTTTGTCGCGGCCAGCTCCGGGTTGCCGGAGAAGCGGTCGGTGAGGAAGCCGATCTCCCGCTCCAGGAAGTCGGCAGGCACGTCCTCCAGCTCATAGCCGACCCCGAGGTCGACGTGGTGCAGCTCCAGCTCGACCCAGCGCCGGAACGGCACCCGGGAGGCCGAGTCCGTGACGCCGTTGCGCATCGTGATGGTGCGGGACCAGTCGGCGGGCAGCGCGGCCTGCGCCTCCAGGCGGGCAGCGCTCTCCCGCAGGTCCGTGAGCTGCACCTCGGCCGGCCGAGACGCATCCCGCTCGATGTCCGCGTCCCGCGCCTCCCCGCTCACATACATGGGCCGCCCGGCCAGCACGTTCACGAGCGCGTCGGCGTTCCGCGCGACGTGCGCGAGGACGTGCCCGCGCGTCCAGCCGGGAAGCCGTGACGGCTCGGCCATCGAAACGTTGTCCAATGCGGCGGCTGCGGCGAGCAGCCGTTCGGTCGCGTCACGTACAGACGCCAGGTCGCGCACATGATCAATCATGGGCCCGACGATAGCTCCGCCACACGTTCGGGTGAAGGCAGTGGACCACCCCCGCAAATCGAATGTCCGTGCTATACGCTCGGGAGCGGCATCGGGCACTCTTGTGTAGGCAGAGTCTCATCGGTTCATCGACCAGAGAATCCGGCCCGGCGTTGTCAGTGGGTCGCCCTAGTCTGTGAAGGACGGGGGCCCCGCCCCTGTCACTTCTCTCAAGAAAGGTGCGGACCGGCGTGGCCGACCGTCTCATCGTCCGTGGCGCGCGCGAGCACAATCTCAAGAACGTCTCGCTCGACCTCCCGCGTGACTCCCTCATCGTCTTCACCGGTCTGTCCGGTTCCGGCAAGTCCTCGCTCGCGTTCGACACGATCTTCGCCGAGGGGCAGAGACGGTACGTAGAGTCCCTGTCCTCGTACGCCCGCCAGTTCCTCGGCCAGATGGACAAGCCGGACGTCGACTTCATCGAGGGCCTCTCGCCCGCGGTCTCCATCGACCAGAAGTCGACCTCGCGCAACCCCCGCTCCACGGTCGGCACCATCACCGAGGTCTACGACTACCTGCGCCTGCTCTTCGCCCGCATCGGCAAGCCGCACTGCCCCGAGTGCGGCCGCCCGATCACCCGCCAGTCCCCGCAGGCCATCGTCGACAAGGTCCTCGAGCTGCCCGAGGGCAGCCGCTTCCAGGTCCTCTCGCCGCTGGTGCGCGAGCGCAAGGGCGAATTCGTCGACCTCTTCGCCGACCTCCAGACGAAGGGCTACAGCCGCGCCCGGGTGGACGGCGAGACCATCCAGCTCTCCGAGCCGCCCACGCTGAAGAAGCAGGAGAAGCACACCATCGAGGTGGTCGTCGACCGCCTCACCGTCAAGGACAGCGCCAAGCGCCGCCTGACGGACTCCGTGGAGACCGCGCTCGGCCTCTCCGGAGGCATGGTCGTCCTGGACTTCGTCGACCTCCCCGAGGACGACCCCGAGCGCGAGCGCATGTACTCGGAGCACCTCTACTGCCCGTACGACGACCTGTCCTTCGAAGAGCTGGAGCCCCGCTCCTTCTCCTTCAACTCGCCCTTCGGCGCCTGCCCGGACTGCACCGGCATCGGCACCCGCATGGAGGTCGACCCCGAGCTGATCGTCCCCGACGAGGAGAAGTCGCTCGACGAGGGCGCCATCCACCCCTGGTCGCACGGCCACACGAAGGACTACTTCGGCCGCCTGGTCGGAGCCCTCGCCGACGCGCTCGGCTTCTCCACGGACATGCCCTGGGCGGGCCTGCCGCAGCGCGCCAAGAAGGCCCTCCTGAACGGCCACAAGACCCAGATCGAAGTCCGCTACCGCAACCGGTACGGCAGAGAGCGGGTCTACACCACCGCCTTCGAAGGCGCCGTCCCCTTCGTCAAGCGGCGGCACAGCGAGGCCGAGAGCGACGCCAGCCGCGAGCGCTTCGAGGGCTATATGCGCGAGGTGCCCTGCCCGACCTGTGAGGGCACGCGCCTCAAGCCGATCGTCCTGGCCGTCACGGTCATGGGGAAGTCCATCGCCGAGGTCTCCGCGATGTCGATCAGCGACTGCGCGGACTTCCTCGCCGAGCTGAAGCTCGGCGCCCGCGACAAGAAGATCGCCGAGCGGGTCCTGAAGGAGGTCAACGAACGGCTGCGCTTCCTGGTCGACGTCGGCCTGGACTATCTGTCGCTCAACCGCGCCGCGGGCACCCTCTCCGGCGGCGAGGCCCAGCGCATCCGCCTGGCCACCCAGATCGGCTCCGGCCTGGTCGGCGTGCTGTACGTCCTGGACGAGCCGTCCATCGGCCTGCACCAGCGCGACAACCACCGCCTCATCGAGACGCTGGTCCGCCTCCGCGACATGGGCAACACCCTGATCGTCGTCGAGCACGACGAGGACACCATCAAGGTCGCCGACTGGGTCGTCGACATCGGCCCCGGCGCCGGTGAGCACGGCGGCAAGGTCGTGCACAGCGGCTCTCTGAAGGAACTGCTCGACAACGAGAAGTCGGTCACGGGCCAGTATCTGGCGGGCAAGAGGGCCATCCCCGTCCCCGACCTCCGCCGCCCCGCCGACCCCACGCGCCGGCTCACAGTGCACGGCGCCCGCGAGAACAACCTGCAGGACATCGACGTCTCCTTCCCGCTCGGCGTCCTCACCGCAGTCACCGGCGTCTCCGGATCCGGCAAGTCGACGCTGGTCAACGACATCCTCTACACCCACCTGGCCCGCGAGCTGAACGGCGCCAGGTCCGTCCCCGGGCGGCACACGCGCGTGGACGGCGACGACCTCGTCGACAAGGTGGTGCACGTGGACCAGTCGCCCATCGGCCGCACCCCGCGCTCGAACCCGGCGACGTACACCGGAGTCTTCGACCACGTCCGCAAGCTCTTCGCGGAGACCACGGAGGCGAAGGTCAGGGGCTATCTCCCCGGGCGCTTCTCGTTCAACGTCAAGGGCGGCCGCTGCGAGAACTGCTCCGGCGACGGCACCATCAAGATCGAGATGAACTTCCTCCCGGATGTGTACGTCCCGTGCGAGGTCTGCCACGGCGCGCGGTACAACCGCGAGACCCTGGACGTGCACTACAAGGGCAAGTCCATCGCCGAGGTCCTCGACATGCCCATCGAGGAGGCCCTCGGCTTCTTCGAGGCGGTGCCCGGCATCGCCCGCCACCTGAAGACGCTGCACGACGTGGGCCTCGGGTATGTGCGCCTCGGCCAGTCCGCGCCCACGCTCTCCGGAGGCGAGGCCCAGCGCGTGAAGCTGGCCAGCGAGCTCCAGAAGCGCTCCACGGGCCGCACGGTCTACGTCCTCGACGAGCCGACCACCGGTCTGCACTTCGAAGACATCAGCAAGCTCATCAGCGTCCTGTCCGGCCTCGTCGACAAGGGCAACACGGTCATCGTCATCGAGCACAACCTCGACGTGATCAAGACCGCGGACTGGGTCGTCGACATGGGCCCGGAGGGCGGCAGCGGCGGCGGCCTCGTCATCGCCGAGGGCACCCCCGAGCAGGTCGCCGGGGTCCCGGCCAGCCACACCGGCAAGTTCCTGCGGGACATCATCGCCGCGGACCGGATCAGCGACGCCGCGGTGCCGCCGGCCCGCAAGGCCGCGAAGAAGGCCCCCGCCAAGAAGACGGTCGCGGCGGCCACGTCGACCGCCAAGAAGACGGTGGCTGCCAAGACGACCACCAAGAAGACGGCCACTACGAAGGCGGCGTCCACGAAGGCGGCGTCCACGAAGACGGCGGCTTCGAAGACGGCCGCCAAGAAGGGTGCCGCGAAGAAGACGGCGACCAGGGCGCGCAAGGCCTGATCACGGTGTCCGATCAACCACCGCAGCGCGCCGCCCGCGCCAAGGGCGGCGCGCTGTCGGCTTGTTGAGGGGTGCGCCGACGTGATCGGGTGGTGGCGCGGGCAGGACGTGCCCGCATCACCACGCGCAGGACGTGCCCGGCATCAGGGAACGCGTACGACGACCGAGACGTCGTACGCCGCCCCAGCAGACGTACGACGACCTAGGAGACGTACGACATGCCCGCAGCAGCCGATGTGACCGTGCGGACCGAACGCCAGGGACCCGTCACCACCGTCGTCCTGTCCCGCCCCCACGTGCGCAACGCCGTCGACGGGCCCACCGCCCGCGCCCTCGCCGACGCGTTCCGTGCCTTCGAGGCCGACCCGGAGGCGTCGGTCGCCGTCCTGTGGGGCGAGGGCGGCACCTTCTGTGCGGGCGCCGACCTCAAGGCGATGGGCACCCCGGACGGCAACGTGGTCGCCGAGGTGAACGGCGCGAACGCCGAGGGCGGCGAGAGCGGTGCCAACGACGGGCCGATGGGGCCCACCCGGCTGAACCTGTCCAAGCCCGTGATCGCGGCGGTCTCCGGTCACGCCGTCGCGGGCGGCCTCGAACTCGCGCTCTGGTGCGATCTGCGGGTCGCCGAGGAGGACGCCGTGTTCGGGGTGTTCTGCCGTCGCTGGGGCGTGCCGCTGATCGACGGTGGGACGGTGCGGCTGCCCCGGATCGTCGGGGAGGGGCGCGCCATGGACCTGATCCTCACCGGCCGCCCGGTCGAGGCGGCGGAGGCGCTGGGCATGGGCCTGGTCAACCGCGTCGTACCGAAGGGCAGCGCCCGCGCGGCGGCCGAGCGGCTCGCCGCCGAGATCGCCGCGTTCCCGCAGACCTGCCTGCGGCACGACCGGCTCTCCGCGCGGGAGCAGCACGGGCTGTCCGAACGGCAGGCGCTCGCGGGCGAGTTGAGCCACGGTCTGCACGCGCTCGGTGAAGCGGCCGAAGGCGCCGCGCGGTTCGCCGCGGGGGCGGGACGGCACGGCGCCTGAGCGCTTCGCTGGCTGTGCGGTGGTGCCCCCTGCGGGTCGGTGGGGGCTGGTCGCGCCCCGCGGCGGAGCCGCAGATCGAGACAGCCCCGCGCCCCTAACGGGGCGCGCCTTACGCCGTGGCTTTCCCCGGCTCCAGGAACTGCATGTCGAGCTGGATCTTCACGACCTCGCCGAGCATGCCGGGAGCGAACGTCAGGCCGTACTCACTGCGGCGGATCTCGCCCGTCGCCTCGAAGCCCGCGTGCCGGGTGTCGCCGAACTCGCCGAGACCTCCGAACTCCACGGCCAGCGTCACCGGGCGAGTGACGTCGCCGATGGTCAGGTCGCCCGCCATCGTCCACTCCTCGCCGGAGCCGGTGATCCCGGTGGAGCGGAACGCCATCGTCGGGCGCTTCTCCACGTCGAGCAGGTCGGAGGCGCGGACGTGCGCGTCGCGGTCCGCGTTGCCGGTGTCGATCGAGGCGAGGGCGATCGTGGCGTTCACCGCCGTGCCGTCCAGGGTCTCGCCCACCACCAGCTCCGCGTCGAACTGCGTGAAACGGCCGCGCACCTTGGAGATGCCCAGGTGGCGGATGGTGAAGTTCACGGCGGAGTGCAGCGGGTCGAGCGCCCAGCGGCCCGCCGGAAGAGGCAGGGCGGTGGCGGCGTCAGCAGAGTGGGCGGTGTTGGTCTCGAAGCTCATGCCGTCCACTCTGGGGCGGGGCGAAGGTGCGAGGAAGGCCGGGCGGAGACTGGTAGTGGCAGGGACACCATGAGGGGCGGCCGGCCTCGGGACCACCCTGATACGTTCGAACGGTGAGCGACAACGAGCTGGGAGCCTTCCTCCGTGCCCGCCGCGAGGCCGTCACGCCCACCGAAGTGGGCCTGCCCGGCGGCCCGCGCCGCCGCACCCCCGGACTGCGCCGCTCCGAAGTCGCCACCCTCGCCGGCATCAGCGTCGAGTACCTGACCCGCCTGGAGCAGGGCCGCGACCGCAACCCGTCGCCGTCCGTGCTCGGTTCGCTCGCCGACGTACTGAGGCTGTCCATGGAGGAGCGCCTCCACCTGCGCCGCCTGGAAAAGGCGACCAACGGCGCCGACGACCCCTGCTGCGCCGCGGCCCCGCCGCCCGCCCTGTCCGTGCGTCCCACCGTGCGGGCCCTGGTCGAGCGCCTCGAACCCACCCCGGCCGTGCTGCTCAACCGGCTCAGCGACGTCCTCGCGTACACGACGGGGTACGAACGGATCGTCCGCCCCCTCGGCCTGCTCGACGGCGACCGGCCCAACCTGCTGCGGTTCGTCTTCACCGACGAGCGGGCCCGCACCGCCTTCACCGAGTGGGACCGCGTCGCCGACGAGCAGATCGCGCACCTGAGAAGCGAATCGCCGATGATCGACCCTCATGTGCTGCAGCTCGTCGACGAGTTGACGGTCCTCGCAGGGGCGCCGTTCGCCGACCGCGTCAAGGCGGTCCCCGGCGTGCCGCGCCGCAGCGGCGTGCAGAGCCTGGCCCACCCGGAGGCCGGCGCGCTGCGGCTGTCGTACGAGTCGCTGGCCCTGCCGGACGTCGACGGCCAGCGGCTCCTGGTCCACCTCCCGGCCGACGACGCGACCTCCGCCGCGCTCGACCGGTTGAACGGGCGCCAGCCGGGCGGCCTCCGCGCGGTAAGCGGCTAGGCGGCTAGGCGAGCGGCTGGCCGCCGTTCGCGGCGCCCGGGCCGCCGTACGCCATATCCCGTGCCCTAGCCGTCGAGCCCGCTGTCCGCGCTCAACTCCCGTGCGTACGGCGGTTCCGCCCCCGCGCGCGAGCACGTGATCGCCGCCGCGCGCGCCGCGAACCGCAGCACCTCGGCCCAGGCGTCGCCGCCGAGGCGCGCCACGGTGTCCGCCGACAGCGCGTTCCGCGCGGCGAGGCCGTGCAGCAGCGCCGCGTTGACCGTGTCGCCCGCGCCGATCGTGTCCACGACGTCGACCGGGACGCCCGGCACGGAGACCTCGCCGCCGTCGCGCGTGAAGACGGACAGGCCGTCGCCGCCCCGCGTCACCACCACGGCCGCGGGCCCCGACGCCAGCCACTCCTCGGGTGTGCCGCCCAGCCAGCGCGCGTCCTCCTCGGACACCTTCAGGAGCGCCACCGACGGCAGCCAGTTCTTGAACCGGGCGCGGTAGGCGTCGGCGTCGGGGATGAGGACGGAGCGGATGTTGGGGTCGAGGGCCGTGAAGACGCCTCGCGCCGCCTCGCGCCGCAGCAGTTCCTCGTACGCGCTCGCGCCCGGCTCCAGGACGAGCGAGCAGGTCCCGAAGGACAGCGCCCGTACGCCGTCCGGGATCCGGCGCGGCACGGCGAACAGACGGTCGGCGGTGCCCTCGACGTAGAAGGAGTAGCCGGCCGAGCCGTCCGCGCCGATCGAGGCGACGGCCAGCGTCGTCGGCTCGGCGCCGCGCTGGACGTACGACACGTCGACGTCCGCGGCCCGCAGCCCCGCGAGCAGCGCCTCGCCGAACGCGTCGAGCGAGACCCGGGAGCAGAAGGCGGTGGGGGAGCCGAGGCGGCCGAGCGCGACCGCCGTGTTGTACGGCCCGCCGCCGAGCCGCGGGGCGAGCGCGGGCAGCGCCGGGGCGGCTGCACGCGAGACCGGGGCGGCTCCTTGCGAGACCGGGGCGGCTCCATGCGCGACCGGGGCGGCTCCACGTGAGGGGGCGACCGCGTCCCGCGGAGCGAAGACTGCGCCCTGCGGAACGACGTCCTGCGGAACGAGGTCGATGAGGGCCTCTCCTGCGACGACTATCACTGACGGTTCCTTTCCTGCGTTCCCGCGTTCCCGCGTTCGCCCCGCGCTCGGCGGCGCTCCGGGCGGCCGCCTGCGCACAGGCTAGAGCCTGACCGGGCGGGCGCGGCCGAAGCGGGCGGCACTCGGGCACCGCCCCGCCCCACCCGGTCACCGATCGGCCCCCCGGTAGGGTCTGACCATCGCCGAACCCCCTTGACCTGTGGAGACTTCATGTCCGGCACGTCCCCCGCCCGCCGTACCGTGCTGCGCGCGGCCGCACTCGTCCCGGCCGCCGGGCTCGGGCTCACCGCCTGTTCGTCGGGGGACGGCGGCAGCCGTTCGGCGCCGACGAAGCCGGTGGACCTGGGCGCGGCCGACGAGGTGCCGGTGGGCGGATCGAAGCTCTACACCGACGAGAACGTGGTGGTCAGCCGGATCGCCGACGACGAGTACAAGGCGTTCAGCACCATCTGCACGCACGCGCAGTGCCCCATCGAGAAGCTGCGGGGCAGCAAGCTGACCTGCCAGTGCCACGGGAGCCAGTTCGACGCGAAGAGCGGCAAAGTGCTGCGGGAGCCCGCCGTGTCACCGCTGGAGGAGCTGCCGGTGAAGGTGACGGGCGGCAAGATCGTGGCGGGCCCGGGCGCCGCCTGACCGGCGAGGTCGGCTCACTCCCGGCCCCAGCCCCAGCCGCTGCATGGCCGATCCGCCAGCCGGCTCACTCCCGGCCGCCCCGCCCCAGGGCCCGCCGTTCACTCCCAGTCCCACCCGATCCCGATGAGCCCGGCCCGCACCTGCGGCTCCACCAGGTGCACCGAGCGGTGGCTGCCGCTCAGCGTCAGCTCCCGGCGGCCGAGGCGCGGCGCGGCCGCCGAGCGCTGGGTGAAACGGTGGCAGCGCACGGGCAGGGCCTCTTCGGAGAAGCGCACCTGGAGCGCGTACTGGCCGCCGGTGAAACTGAAGCCGCGTACGTACTCGGCGCTCACGCCGGCCGTGCCGTCCTCGAAGCCGTAGCAGAACAGATGGGTGTCGCCCGCGCGCAGCCGGGCGTCGAAGAGGAGCTCCGCGACCAGCACACCGGTGTCGTGGTGCCAGCGCACGCGCCCGGTGCGGCAGTTCTCCAGGGCCCGCACCTCCATGCGCTCCGGGGCGCAGCCGGGGTCCCCGTGGTGGATGGCCAGGTAGCGGTCGATGCCGTCCGCGTGGGCCCGCACGACGTGCTGGGAGTCGCGTCCGAGGAGTTCACGGTGCGGGCCGATGCGTATGCGTTCGTGGTGGCCGATGGTGTGCAGGCCGCCGTCGAGCGGCGACTCCAGGTCGGCGATCAGGGACTGCAGGACGTCGGAGGCCTCCACCAGGGAGCGGTACGAACGAGCGGCGGGCCGCTCGGTCTCGGTCCGCCCGTCGGCCTGGGCGAGCAGCCGGATCAGGGATTCCTCCGGCAGCCGCAGGATCTCCTCCAGGGCGCGTACGGCGCGCAGCGACTCGGCGCGCTGGGGGCGCCGCGCGCCCTGCTGCCAGTAGCTGAGACTGGTCACGCCGACGTGGACGCCGGCGCGTGCGAGATGATGGCGTACCCGTTGCAGGGGCAGGCGGCGGGCGGCGATCGCGGCGCGCAGGGCGACGTGGAACGGGCCGGTGCGCAGGGCGGTGGCGAGGTCGGCCGGGGCGTCGTCCGCGAGGGCCGTCGTGGGGGGTGAGACGTTCCGCACCGCAGGTCCTTTCTGTGAACGTTCACTCCGGCCGCGCGGGTGTACGCCCCGGTCGGAGCGGGTGGCCAGGTGAGCGTACGACCGGTGTTCACACGGGTACGCCCTCGTTCACGCTTCAAGTTAGCCCGCATTGAAGCGTGTTGACCTGCACCCGACAACACCTGATGCTCAATCGCAGCGTCCGGACGCGCTCCTCCACATCCCACCCCCACCCCCCTGCTCGGGAGGAACGCGATGCACGACACCACCAGCGGATCGAGCCGTCGCAGACGGCTGTCCGCGCTAGCCGTCGCGGTGGCGGCTTTCCTCGCCATACCGGCGACCACCGCCGTCGCGGCGCCGCACGACACGTCGTCGACCGTCACTCCGGCCGCCTCGGGAGCGGCCGACCCGTCGGTCCTCGCCGCCAAGCGCCTGAACATCACCATGCAGGCACAGCAGAAGACCAACTGGTGCTGGGCCGCGGCGGGCAACACCATCGCCACGTACCTCGGCAAGAACTACAGCCAGAACCAGTTCTGCAACGCCGCCTTCGGCCGCAACCAGAACACCGAGTGCCCCAACAACCAGGCCACCCTGGGCAATGTGCAGAACGCCCTGGGCTGGATGGGCATCAACCGCGGCTCGTACGTCACCGGCTGGCTGCGCTACCCCACCGTGCAGACCGAGATCAACGCCAACCGCCCCATCGAGACCCGCATCCTGTGGTCCAACGGCGGCGGCCACATGCACACCATCTACGGCTACGACACGGCCAACGACTGGGTGTACTGGGGCGACCCGTGGCCCTCCAGCGACCGCTACAACTGGGCGTCCCACTCCTGGTACGTCAACAACAACACCTTCTCCTGGACCCACTCGCTGTACCGGATCGGGGCGTGAGAGCGATGAACCGTCACGTTTCGCGTACGTCCCGTACCCCGCGTACGTCCGGTCGTGTGCTGAAGGCCGTGCTCGCCGGGTCGGCCACCGCGCTGTTCCTCGGCGTCGCGGTGCCGCAGGCCACGGCCGACTCCGGTCCGGCCGCACCGCCGGCTCCCAGCGCGCCTTCCGAGGCCTCCCGCAGCGCCGCCCACGACGCGGCCGAGGCACCGAAGACCCTCGACACGCTCTCCCGCTTCTTCGCCCGCGAGGGGGCCGTCACCAAGGCGGCGGCCGAGCCGCGCGTGGCGGGCGACAAGGCCGTACCCGTCTACTACTTGTCGCCCGACTTCGTCGCCGGCAAGAAGGACGCGCCCGTCGCCCGCATGCAGTTCCTGGCCAGCAAAGCCGTCTCGTCCGACGGCCAGGAGGCGTCGCTCTGGGCCGTCCGGCAGGGCGGGTCCTGGCAGATCGTGAACATCGCCACCGGGGACGACGAGACCCACTACGCGCGCGTGGGCGCCGACAAGGCCCCCGGAGGCACCGTGTTCCACGAGCCGCAGATCAACGGCTGGTACGTCACCAAGGGGACGCGTGTGCTTCCCCTCGACAAGGACGCGAGGCGCGCGGTCGGCGCGGAGGGGATCGGCGTCGCCACCTACCAGAAGCGGGTCCACAAGGCGTACGGGGACAAGCTTCCGGGGTCCGCGTACGCGAAGTCCGGCAAGGCAGGCGGCTTCGCCCAGGAGCCCGCGGGCCGGGCGGCCGGGGCGGGCGCGGCTTCCGGTGCCAAGTCCGACGCCCGGCCCGAGTCCGCGTCGGCCTCCTCCGACGGGGCGGTGACCGTTGCCTCCTCCGTGGCCGGAGCGGGGGCGCTGGTCGCGCTCGGGCTGTCCGGGGTCGCTCTCGTGCGGCGGCGTTCTCGCCGTCTCGGCTGAGGTCGTCCCGGCCTTCGGCCGGGACATCCGCCACCCGCCCGCCCTGTACAGGGCGGGCGGGTGGGGCGCTTCCGGCGCGCAGCCCGGCGGCACCGGTGGGGGAGAGACACGGGCGGTCCGCCAGTGCCCCCGCCGCCGCGACTGACTGTCACCGCTCGCCAGTAGGCTGTCCGACATGGCCGACCCTTCCAGCTACCGCCCCAAGCCGGGACAGATCCCCGACTCGCCGGGGGTCTACAAATTCCGCGACGAGCACCGCCGGGTGATCTACGTCGGGAAGGCCAAGAGCCTGCGCCAGCGCCTCGCGAGCTACTTCCAGGACCTGGCGAACCTGCACCCGCGCACGGCCACGATGGTGACGACGGCCGCGTCCGTCGAGTGGACCGTCGTCGCCACGGAGACCGCCGCGCTCCAGCTCGAGTACACCTGGATCAAGGAGTACGACCCGCGGTTCAACGTGAAGTACCGCGACGACAAGAGCTATCCGTACCTCGCGGTGACGATGAACGAGGAATTCCCGCGCGTGCAGGTGATGCGCGGTCAGAAGAAGAAGGGCGTGCGCTACTTCGGGCCGTACGGCCACGCGTGGGCGATCCGCGACACGGTCGACCTGCTGCTGCGTGTGTTCCCCGTCCGCACCTGCTCCGCCGGCGTCTTCAAGAACGCCGCCCGCACCGGCCGCCCCTGCCTCCTCGGCTACATCGGCAAGTGCTCCGCGCCCTGCGTGGACCGCGTCTCCGCCGAGGAACACCGCGAACTGGCCGAGGAGTTCTGCGACTTCATGGCCGGGCGCACGGGGACGTACATCCGGCGCCTGGAGCGCCAGATGACGGACGCCGCCGAGGAGATGGAGTACGAGCGCGCGGCCCGGCTGCGCGACGACATAGACGCGCTCAGGAAGGCGATGGAGAAGAGCGCCGTCGTCCTGGCCGACGCCACCGACGCCGACCTGATCGCCGTCGCCGAGGACGAGCTGGAGGCCGCCGTCCAGATCTTCCACGTGCGCGGCGGGCGCGTGCGCGGCCAGCGCGGCTGGGTCACCGACAAGGTCGAGGCGGTCACCACGGGTGACCTCGTCGAGCACGCGCTGCAGCAGCTCTACGGAGAAGAGACGGGAGACGCCGTCCCCAAGGAGGTCCTCGTCCCCGCGCTGCCCGACCCCGCGGAGCCGGTCCAGGAGTGGCTCACCCAGCGCCGCGGGTCGAACGTGTCGCTGCGCATCCCGCAGCGCGGCGACAAGAAGGCCCTCATGGAGACCGTCGCGCGCAACGCGCAGCAGTCCCTGGTGCTGCACAAGACCAAGCGCGCCTCCGACCTGACGACCCGCTCCCGCGCCCTGGAGGAGATCGCCGCCGCCCTGGAGCTCGACAGCGCGCCGCTGCGCATCGAGTGCTACGACATCTCGCACCTCCAGGGCGACGACGTGGTCGCCTCCATGGTCGTCTTCGAGGACGGCCTCGCCCGGAAGAGCGAGTACCGCCGCTTCCAGATCAAGGGCTTCGAAGGGCAGGACGACGTCCGGTCCATGCACGAAGTGATCACCCGCCGCTTCCGGCGCTATCTGGCCGAGAAGGAGAAGACGGGGGAGTGGTCTCCGGAGGAGGCTGAGCAGAGTCTCACCGAGGAGGACGGGCGACCCAAGAAGTTCGCGTACCCGCCGCAGCTCGTCGTCGTGGACGGCGGCCAGCCGCAGGTCGCCGCCGCCCAGCGGGCCCTGGACGAGCTCGGCATCGACGACATCGCGGTGTGCGGCCTCGCCAAGCGCCTCGAAGAGGTCTGGGTGTCCGGTGAGGACGACCCGGTGATCCTGCCGCGCACCAGCGAGGGGCTGTACCTGCTCCAGCGGGTCCGGGACGAGGCGCACCGTTTCGCGATCACCTACCAGCGGTCGAAGCGGGCCAAGCGCTTCAAGGCGAGCCCGCTGGACGCCGTGCCCGGCCTGGGCGAGGCTCGCAAGCAGACGCTGATCAAACACTTCGGGTCGGTGAAGCGGCTCAGGGCCGCCACCATCGACCAGATCTGCGAGGTCCCGGGCATAGGCCGCAAGACGGCGGAGGCCGTCGTCGCCGCCTTCGCCCAGGCCGCCCCGGCGGCACCCGCCGTGAACACCGCCACCGGAGAGATCATGGAAGAGGAGGAACCCGCGACGGCGGGTGACTCGGACCACGGCGAGAGGCCCACGGGGGCGGGAGACTCGGACCACGGTGAGGAGCCCGCGGGGGCGGGAGACTCGCAGCACGGCGAGGAGCCCGCGGGGACGGGGGACTCGCAGCACGGCGACGGGCCCGGCACGACAGGGGCCCCGAGCGACAGCGAGGCGCCCACGCGTGTGGGCGCCACGGAGACACGACGGGGGATGGAGACATGAGCGAGCACGACGAAGGCGGAGAGCAAGTGAGCACGGGCACGACCATCGAACCGGGCGAGGCCGCCGAGGCGGCCATCCCCGAACTGGTGATCATCTCCGGGATGTCCGGCGCGGGCCGCTCCACGGCCGCCAAGTGCCTGGAGGACCTCGGCTGGTTCGTCGTCGACAACCTGCCACCGGCCCTGATCCCCACGATGGTGGAGCTCGGCGCCCGCTCCCAGGGCAACGTCGCCCGCATCGCGGTCGTCGTCGACGTCCGCGGCCGCCGCTTCTTCGACAACCTGCGCCAGTCCCTCGCGGACCTGGAGTCCAAGCAGGTCACCCGGCGCATCGTGTTCCTGGAGTCCTCGGACGAGGCCCTGGTGCGCCGCTTCGAGTCGGTGCGCCGCCCGCACCCGCTGCAGGGCGACGGCCGCATCGTCGACGGCATCGCGGCCGAGCGCGAGCTGCTTCGCGAGCTGCGCGGCGACGCCGACCTGGTCATCGACACCTCCAGCCTGAACGTGCACGAGCTGCGCGCCAAGATGGACGCCCAGTTCGCGGGCGACGAGGAGCCCGAGCTGCGGGCCACGGTGATGTCCTTCGGGTTCAAGTACGGCCTGCCGGTCGACGCGGACCTCGTCGTCGACATGCGCTTCCTGCCCAACCCGCACTGGGTGCCCGAGCTGCGGCCGTACACAGGGCTCAACGAGGAGGTGTCGGCGTACGTCTTCAACCAGCCCGGCGCCAAGGAGTTCCTCGACCGCTACACCGAGCTGCTCCAGCTCATCGCCGCGGGATACCGCCGCGAAGGCAAGCGGTACGTGACCATCGCCGTGGGCTGCACCGGCGGCAAGCACCGCTCCGTCGCCACGTCCGAGAAGCTGGCCGCCCGCCTGACCGCCGCCGGGATCGAGACCGTCCTCGTCCACCGGGACATGGGGCGCGAATGAACCCCAACCGCCGGGTGCTCCGCCTGAACCGCCTGGGCCGCAAGCGGGGCACCCAGCCCAAGGTCGTCGCCCTCGGCGGCGGCATGGGCCTGTCGGCCTCACTGGCCGCGCTGCGCCGCATCACCGGCGACGTCACCGCCGTGGTGACCGTCGCCGACGACGGCGGCTCCAGCGGCCGCCTGCGCGACGAGCTGGGCGTGCTCCCGCCCGGCGACCTGCGCAAGGCGCTCGCCGCGCTGTGCGGCGACGACGACTGGGGCCAGACCTGGGCGCGCGTCATCCAGCACCGCTTCCAGTCCAAGGGCGACCTGCACGAGCACGCGGTCGGCAATCTGCTGATCGTCGCCCTGTGGGAGCAGCTCGGCGACCACGTCCAGGCCCTGGACCTGGTCGGCAAGCTGCTCGGCGCGCACGGGCGCGTGCTGCCCATGTCCGCCGTGCCGCTGGAGTTGCAGGCGCTGGTCAGGGGCCACGACCCGGAGCGCCCGGACGACGTGGACACCGTCCGCGGCCAGGCCACGGTCGCGCTCACCCCGGGCGAGGTGCAGTCCGTGCACGTCGTCCCACAGGACCCGCCCGCCGTCCCGGAGGCCGTCGCCGCCGTCCTGGACGCCGACTGGGTGGTTCTCGGCCCCGGATCCTGGTTCTCCTCGGTGATCCCGCACCTGCTCGTGCCCGAGCTGCTCGACGCCCTGACGGAGACCAAGGCCCGCCGGGTCCTCTCGCTCAACCTCGCGCCGCAACCCGGAGAAACCGAAGGGTTCTCTCCGCAGCGTCATTTGGAGGTTTTGGCCCGACACGCCCCTAAACTCGCCCTGGACGTGGTGCTGGCCGACGAGGCCGCCGTGCCCGACCGTGGATCCCTCACCGATGCCGCCAAGCGGTTCGGCGCCACGGTGGAGCTGGCGCCGGTGGCCCGGCAGGACGGCAGCCCCAGGCACGACCCGGAGCTGCTGGCCGCCGCGTACGACCGTATTTTTCGGATGCATGGAAGGATCGGCCCATGGCGATGACGGCAGCGGTGAAGGACGAGATCTCCCGGCTCCCCGTCACCCGGACCTGCTGCAGGAAGGCAGAGGTCTCGGCGATCCTGCGTTTCGCGGGCGGCCTGCACCTGGTGAGCGGCCGCATCGTGATCGAGGCGGAGCTGGACACGGCGATGGCGGCCCGCCGGCTCAAGCGGGACATCCTGGAGATCTTCGGGCACAGCTCGGAGCTGATCGTGATGGCTCCGGGCGGCCTGCGCCGCGGCTCGCGCTATGTGGTGCGGGTGGTCGCGGGCGGCGACCAGCTGGCCCGGCAGACCGGCCTGGTGGACGGCCGCGGCCGGCCCATCCGCGGCCTGCCCCCGCAGGTGGTCTCGGGGGCCACCTGCGACGCGGAGGCCGCCTGGCGCGGCGCGTTCCTCGCGCACGGCTCGCTGACCGAGCCCGGCCGCTCCTCCTCCCTGGAGGTGACCTGCCCGGGCCCGGAGGCGGCGCTCGCGCTGGTCGGCGCGGCGCGCCGGCTGCAGATCGCCGCGAAGGCCCGGGAGGTACGCGGCGTGGACCGCGTCGTCGTCCGTGACGGGGACGCCATCGGCGCCCTGCTGACGCGGCTCGGCGCCCACGAGTCGGTGCTGGCCTGGGAGGAGCGGCGGATGCGCCGCGAGGTCCGCGCCACCGCCAACCGCCTGGCCAACTTCGACGACGCCAACCTGCGCCGCTCGGCCCGCGCCGCCGTCGCCGCGGGCGCCCGCGTGCAGCGCGCCCTGGAGATCCTCGGCGAGGAGGTGCCCGAGCACCTCGCGGCCGCGGGACGGCTGCGCATGGAGCACAAGCAGGCCTCCCTGGAGGAGTTGGGCGCGCTCGCCGACCCGCCGCTGACCAAGGACGCCGTCGCGGGCCGCATCCGCCGCCTGCTCGCCATGGCCGACAAGCGGGCGCAGGACCTGGGCATCCCGGGCACGGAGTCCAACCTGAGCGAGGAGCTCGCCGACAACATGGTGGTCTGACACCACATCACCACGGACCCCCAGAAGCCGCCGACGCCCGTGGGCACCGGCGGCTTCTTCATGCCTCCTGCCGACCCCACGCGGCGGTCACAGCGCGTGACAGCGCGCTGCTCGGCCCCGGGTTCGAGCAGGTAGCCGGAAAGGCCGAGAGGGCCGCTCTTATGGGCGCCTCCCCGGCACATCTGGGCGGATGACGCTGCGTAATCAGGATCCAGATCCCGGTGGCCCGTGTTCTTACTCCGAGGTACGGGCCACAACGCCGCATACGGTCCCTCTCGATGTCACCTCAGCGCCGTCAGAGAGGTAGGGTCGGAGGCGGTCGGGGACATCCCATACAACTCGCCGGCGTCTCAGACCGGCGTACCAACGAGGAGATCGGTTCGTGACGATCCGCGTAGGCATCAACGGCTTTGGCCGCATCGGGCGCAACTACTTCCGCGCGCTGCTCGAGCAGGGTGCGGACATCGAGATCGTGGCTGTCAACGACCTGGGTGACACCGCCACGACGGCTCACCTGCTCAAGTACGACACCATCCTGGGCCGCCTCAAGGCCGAGGTGTCGCACACCGAGGACACCATCACGGTCGACGGCCACACCATCAAGGTGCTGTCCGAGCGCAACCCCGCCGACATTCCGTGGGGCGAGCTGGGCGTCGACATCGTGATCGAGTCCACCGGCATCTTCACCAAGAAGGCGGACGCCGAGAAGCACATCGCCGGTGGCGCGAAGAAGGTCCTCATCTCGGCTCCGGCCAAGGACGAGGACATCACCATCGTGATGGGCGTCAACCAGGACAAGTACGAGCCGGCGAACCACCACGTCATCTCCAACGCCTCCTGCACCACCAACTGTGTGGCGCCGATGGCCAAGGTTCTCGACGAGAGCTTCGGCATCGTCAAGGGCCTGATGACGACCGTGCACGCGTACACCAACGACCAGCGCATCCTGGACTTCCCGCACAAGGACCTGCGCCGCGCCCGCGCCGCCGCGGAGAACATCATCCCGACGACGACGGGTGCCGCCAAGGCCACCGCCCTCGTCCTGCCGCAGCTCAAGGGCAAGCTCGACGGCATCGCCATGCGCGTGCCGGTCCCGACGGGCTCCGCCACCGACCTGGTCGTCGAGCTGCAGCGCGAGGTCACCAAGGACGAGGTCAACGCCGCGTTCAAGAAGGCCGCCGACGACGGTGCCCTCAAGGGCGTCCTGTTCTACACCGAGGACCCGATCGTGTCCTCGGACATCGTCAGCGACCCGGCCTCCTGCACCTTCGACGCCTCCCTGACCATGGTCCAGGAGGGCAAGTCGGTGAAGATCCTCGGCTGGTACGACAACGAGTGGGGCTACTCCAACCGCCTCGTGGACCTCACGGTCTTCGTCGGCGGCCAGCTCTAAGCGGTCAGCGTCTCAGAGCCAGGCATCTCGATGTGAGCACAGGGTCCGGACAGCGCAGCGTGGCGCAGTTCGGACCCTGTCGCGCGTGAGCTCCCCTCAAGAAGTCCCAGTCACGGAGTCCTATTCATGAAGACGATCGACGAACTTCTCGCCGACGGTGTCGCAGGCAAGCGGGTCTTCGTCCGCGCCGACCTCAACGTGCCGCTCGACGGCACCACCATCACCGACGACGGCCGCATCCGCGCGGTCCTGCCCACCGTCAAGGCGCTCGCCCACGCGGGTGCCCGCGTGGTCGTCGCCTCGCACCTGGGCCGCCCCAAGGGCGCCCCGGACCCGGCCTTCTCGCTCGCCCCGGCCGCGCGGCGGATCGGTGAACTCCTGGGCGCGGACGTCCAGTTCGCCACCGACACCGTCGGCGAGTCGGCCAAGGCCGCCGTCGCCGCCCTCACCGACGGCCAGGTCGCCGTCGTCGAGAACCTGCGCTTCAACGCCGGCGAGACCGCCAAGGACGACGCCGAGCGCGGTGCCTTCGCCGATCAGCTCGCGGCCCTGGCCGATGTCTACGTAGGCGACGGTTTCGGTGCCGTGCACCGCAAGCACGCCTCGGTGTACGACCTGCCGGGGCGCCTGCCGCACTACGCCGGGTACCTCATCGCCACCGAGGTCGGCGTCCTCAAGAAGCTCACCGAGGACGTCAAGCGGCCGTACGCCGTCGTCCTCGGCGGCGCCAAGGTCTCCGACAAGCTCGGCGTCATCGAGCACCTCCTGGAGAAGGCCGACCGCATCCTCATCGGCGGCGGCATGGCCTACACCTTCCTGAAGGCGCAGGGCCACGAGGTCGGCGTCTCCCTCCTCCAGGAGGACCAGATCCCGGCCGTGCAGGGCTACTTGAAGCGGGCCGAGGAGCGCGGCGTCGAGTTCGTCCTGCCCGTCGACGTCCTGGTCTCCGGGGAGTTCCCGGACCTGAAGACGAAGGCCCCGGCCAACCCGACCACGGTCGCGGCCGACGCCATCCCGGCCGACCAGGAGGGCCTCGACATCGGCCCCGAGACCCGTAAGCTCTACGCCGCGAAGCTCGCCGACGCCGCCACCGTCTTCTGGAACGGCCCCATGGGCGTCTTCGAGCACCCCGACTACGCCGAGGGCACCAAGGCGGTCGCCCAGGCACTCCTCGACTCGTCGGCCTTCACGGTCGTCGGCGGCGGCGACTCCGCCGCCGCCGTGCGCATCCTCGGCTTCGACGAAAACGCATTCGGCCACATCTCGACCGGTGGCGGCGCCTCCCTCGAATACCTCGAGGGCAAGACGCTCCCCGGCCTCGCCGCACTGGAGAACTGACCCCCTCATGACGAATCAGACCACTCGCACGCCGCTGATGGCGGGCAACTGGAAGATGAACCTCAACCACCTCGAGGCCATCGCACACGTCCAGAAGCTCGCCTTCGCGCTGGCCGACAAGGACTACGAGGCCGTCGAGGTCGCCGTCCTGCCGCCCTTCACCGATCTGCGCTCCGTGCAGACCCTGGTCGACGGCGACAAGCTCAAGATCAAGTACGGCGCCCAGGACATCTCGGCGTACGACTCCGGTGCCTACACCGGCGAGATCTCGGGCCCGATGCTCTCCAAGCTGAAGTGCACGTACGTGGCCGTCGGCCACTCCGAGCGCCGTCAGTACCACAACGAGACCGACGAGATCTGCAACGCCAAGGTCAAGGCCGCCTACAAGCACGGCATCACGCCGATCCTGTGCATCGGCGAGGGCCTGGACATCCGCAAGGCCGGCCAGCAGGTCCAGTACACGCTGAGCCAGCTCGACGGCGGCCTCAAGGACGTCCCGGCCGAGCAGGCCGAGTCCATCGTGATCGCCTACGAGCCGGTGTGGGCCATCGGCACCGGCGAGGTCGCGACCCCCGAGGACGCGCAGGAGGTCTGCGGCGCGATCCGCGGCCGCCTCGCCGAGCTGTACTCGCAGGAGCTCGCGGACAAGGTCCGCATCCAGTACGGCGGCTCCGTGAAGGCGAAGAACGTCGCCGACATCATGGCGCAGCCCGACGTCGACGGCGCCCTGGTGGGCGGCGCGGCGCTCGACGCCGAGGAGTTCGTCAAGATCGTTCGCTTCGGCGACCAGTGACGCGACCAGTGAGTATGCGCTAGCGGCGATACGTCGTACCCTTGCGGGGTCCGAGGCTTGCATTCTGAGCATTCCGCTCACGAAACAGGGCTTCGGGCCCCGTCGTCGATTTCAGATCCGAGATTCAGATCCGAGGAAGTTGGTCCAGCCGTGGTTATGGGGTTCTCGATCGCCCTGATCGTCTTCAGCCTGCTGCTGATGCTGCTGGTGCTGATGCACAAGGGCAAGGGCGGCGGCCTGTCCGACATGTTCGGTGGCGGAATGCAGTCGTCCGTCGGCGGCTCCTCGGTCGCCGAGCGCAACCTCGACCGCATCACGGTCGTGGTCGGTCTGCTGTGGTTCGCGAGCATTGTCGTGCTCGGCATCCTGATGAAGGTCAACAACTGACAGCAGACGCGTGCCGCTTGCCATTTCGGCGGCGGTTTGGTTCGCTGTCCCGCTCATAGCCCCATGTTCAGTACGCGCCCCCGTGCGCGGCTTATCATGGGGCTTGCGTGTCGGGGTGGGGTGTAACTCCCAACACTGGACGCGCGTTGGGCCTTACGTAGACTGAGGCACCCGCAGCGGAGCCGGCAGTCGACCCCGCGGCGCAGCCGCCGTTCGACACAGGCAGCACCATCACGCAGGGAGTTACGACCGTGGCAAGTGGCAACGCGATCCGAGGTAGCCGGGTCGGGGCGGGGCCGATGGGCGAGGCCGAGCGCGGCGAGTCCGCGCCGCGACTGCGCATCTCCTTCTGGTGCTCCAACGGGCACGAGACGCAGCCCAGCTTCGCCAGCGACGCGCAGGTCCCCGACACCTGGGACTGCCCCCGCTGCGGCTTTCCGGCAGGCCAGGACCGGGACAACCCCCCGGACCCGCCGCGCACCGAGCCGTACAAGACGCACCTCGCGTACGTCCGCGAGCGGCGCAGCGACGCGGACGGCGAGGCCATCCTCGCGGAGGCGCTCGCCAAACTGCGCGGCGAAATCTAGGACTTGAGAACCGGCCGGACACCGTGAGGTGCCCGGCCGGAGCCGTATCTCCTCCGTGACCGCCGCATTGCTGGTCAGCGGCCTGCTCGGCCCATTGTCAGTGGTGACCTCTACGGTTGATCGTGCTCGGGAAAACACCGGGCGAGGCCGTGAACCACGGGGCCGGGAGGGGGAGTTGTGACGACTGCGGTCGAGACGGCGGGCACGGACGCGCGGAGCGTCGCGTGGCGCGGCGGGTTCGGACGGCTGTGGAGCGCCGCGGTGCTCTCCAGCTTCGGCGACTCGCTGCGCAAGGCCGCGCTGCCGCTGCTCGCGGTGTCGCTCACCGACGACCCCCTGCTCATAGCGTCGGTGACCGCCTGCGGATATCTGCCGTGGCTCGTCTTCGGCCTCGTCGGCGGGGCCGTCGCCGACCGCGTGGACCAGCGGCGCGCCATGTGGACGGTGGACGTCGCCCGCGGTCTGCTCGTGGCGGCCTTCGCCCTCGCCGTGGCGCTCGGCCACGCCTCGATCGGCCTGCTCATCGCGCTGGCCCTGGTGCTCACGACGCTCCAGACCCTGTTCGACAACGCCGCCACGGCCCTGCTGCCCGCCCTCGTGGACCGCGCGACGCTGGGCAGCGCGAACGCTCGGCTGCTCACCGGCCAGCAGTTCGCGGGCGGCCTCCTCGCCGCGCCCGTGGTGCCCCTCCTGATGGCCGCGGGCCCCGGCCTTCCGTACGCGGTGGACGCGGCCACATATCTGCTGGCGGCCGCCCTCGTGGCCTCCCTGCGGATGCCCGCGCCCGAGCACCCGCCCAGACCCGCCGGGGCCACCCTGCGGTCCGACATCGCGCACGGCCTGCGGGCCCTGTGGCGGGACCGGGTGCTGCGGGGCCTGTGCGCGGCGACCGCGCTGGGCAACGTCGGCATAGGCGCGCTCCTCGCCACCCTCGTCGTCCTCGTCACCGGCTGGCTGCACGCGGGCAGCGGGGGCTACGCGGCGGCCATAACGGCGTACGCCGCCGGGAGCATCGCGGGCGGGGCGCTCGCCGGATGGCTCGCGCGCAGGCTCGGACGCGTCCGGAGCATCCTCGCCGCCGGAACGGCGCAGGTCGCCGCGCTCGTGGCGATGGGCACGATCCCCGACATCGTGGCGCTGGTCGTGAGCATGATGCTGTTCGGAGCCATGGGGATGGTGTGGAACGTGAGCACCCACACGCTCATGCAGGAGCGTCCGCCCGCCGCCATGCTGGGCCGCGTCAGCTCGGCGTTCCGGACCCTGGCGGTCGCCGGAGCGCCGCTCGGAGCCGTCCTCGGCGGGGCCGCGGCCGCCTTGTGGGGCCCCAACACCCCCATGCTGCTCGCCGCCGCCCTGTTCGTGCTCTCCGTCACCGCCCTCACACCGGCGCTTAAGTCGGCCGACAGCGGACAGACAACTCAAACCGCTCGCTGATCAATTAGGTTGGGAGGGCAGCGGGGCGAACGCAACGGTACTCAGGTTGTACGAGAGAGGCTGAAGTCCGAGATGAACGCAGAAGGCCGCACCAAGCTGACTCAGACGGCCGAATGGACGGCGCTGGCCAAGCACAAGGAGCAGCTCGGGGAGGTGCGGCTGCGGGAGCTGTTCGACGCTGATCCTGCGCGCGGCACCGGGTACACCCTCCAGGTCGGCGACCTGCACATCGACTACTCCAAGCACCTGGTGACCGACGAGACCCTCGCGCTGCTGCGGGACCTCGCGGCGGCGACGGACGTCTTCGGCCTGCGTGACGCCATGTTCCGCGGCGAGAAGATCAACACCACCGAGGGCCGCGCGGTCCTGCACACCGCGCTGCGCGCGCCGGCGGGCGCGGTCGTCGAGGTCGACGGCGAGAACGTGGTGCCGGGCGTGCACGCCGTCCTCGACAAGATGTCCGCCTTCGCCGACAAGATCCGCTCCGGCGAGTGGACCGGCCACACCGGCAAGCGCATCAAGAACGTCGTCAACGTCGGCATCGGCGGCTCCGACCTCGGCCCGGCCATGGCGTACGAGGCGCTGCGCTCGTTCACCGACCGCGACCTGACCGTCCGCTTCGTGTCGAACGTGGACGGCGCCGACCTGCACGAGGCGATCCGGGACCTGGACGCGGCGGAGACGCTGTTCGTCATCGCCTCGAAGACGTTCACGACGATCGAGACGATCACGAACGCCACATCCGCGCGGAACTGGCTGCTGACCGAGCTGCGGGCCGACGAGAGCGCGGTCGCCAAGCACTTCGTGGCGCTGTCGACGAACACGGAGAAGGTCGCCGACTTCGGCATCGACACGGCCAACATGTTCGAGTTCTGGGACTGGGTCGGCGGCCGCTACTCGTACGACTCGGCGATCGGCCTCTCCCTGATGATCGCCATCGGGCCGGACCGCTTCCGCGAGATGCTCGCCGGTTTCCACCTCGTCGACGAGCACTTCCGCACCGCGCCCGCCGAGTCGAACGTGCCGCTGCTGCTCGGCCTGCTCGGCGTCTGGTACGGCAACTTCCACGACGCGCAGTCGCACGCGGTCCTGCCGTACTCCCACTACCTGTCCAAGTTCACCGCGTATCTCCAGCAGCTGGACATGGAGTCCAACGGCAAGTCCGTGGACCGTGACGGCGACGGGGTGGAGTGGCAGACCGGTCCGGTGGTGTGGGGCACGCCGGGCACGAACGGGCAGCACGCGTACTACCAGCTCATTCACCAGGGCACGAAGCTCATCCCGGCGGACTTCATCGGCTTCGCCGAGCCGGTCGGCGACCTGCGGCCCGGCCTGGTCGCGCAGCACGACCTGCTGATGGCCAACTTCTTCGCGCAGACGCAGGCGCTGGCCTTCGGCAAGACGCCCGAGGAGGTCCGCGCGGAGGGCGTGCCCGAGGAGCTCGTGCCGCACAAGACGTTCCAGGGCAACCACCCGACGACGACGATCCTCGCGAGCGAGCTCACCCCGTCGGTCCTGGGCCAGCTCATCGCTCTCTACGAACACAAGGTGTTCGTCCAGGGCGCCATCTGGAACATCGACTCCTTCGACCAGTGGGGCGTCGAGCTCGGCAAGGTCCTCGCCAAGCGCGTCGAGCCCGCCCTGACGGAGGGCGCGGACGTGCCGGGCCTGGACCCGTCGACGACGGCCCTGGTCGCCAAGTACCGGGAGCTGCGCGGGCGTTGACACGCCGACGGCCCGGTACGCCGTGCGGCGTACCGGGCCGTCGTATGAGGAAGCGTGCACCGCAGTGCCCCGGTGCGAAGCCTCAGGGCGACGCCGGTGGGTACAGATCCCGCGGCAACTGCGAGGCCGCCGCCGCGTCCAGGAGCCACAGCGTGCGCGAGCGGCCGTACGCGCCCGCAGCCGGAGCCTGGATCTCGCCCGCGCCGGACAGGGCCATCGCCGCGGCGTTCGCCTTGTCCTCGCCCGCCGCGAGCAGCCACACCTCGCGGGCCGACCGGATCGCCGGCAGCGTCAGGGAGATGCGCGTGGGCGGCGGCTTGGGTGCGCCGTGCACGCCGACGACCGTGCGCTCCGTCTCCCGCACGGCGGGCGACTCCGGGAACAGCGAGGCCACATGCGTGTCCGGGCCGACGCCCAGCATCAGGACGTCGAACGCGGGCACGGGGCCATGGTCTTCGGGACCGGCCGCCGTGGCCAGCTCCGCCGCGTACGCCTCCGCCGCCGCGTCCGCGCCGTCCGCGTCGGCCCCCTTCGCGTAGACGCCGTCGGACGCGGGCATCGGGTGCACCCGCGCCGGATCGAGCGGCACCGAGTCGAGCAGGGCCTCGCGGGCCTGCGTGTAGTTGCGCTCGGGGTCGCCCTCCGGCAGGAACCGTTCGTCGCCCCACCACAGGTCGAGCCGGGACCAGTCCACGGCGTCGCGCGCGGGCGCCGAACTGAGCGCCGCGAGCAGGCCGTTGCCGTTGCGGCCGCCCGTGAGGACCACGGAGGCGGAGCCGCGGGCCGTCTGGGCGTCGACGATCTTCGTGATCAGCCGGGCCGCGGCGGCCTGTGCCATCAGCTCCTTGTCGTGGTGGACGACGAGCTGCGGAGCCGCACTCACTTCGTGGTCGCCTTCTTGGCCGGGGCCTTCGCCGAGGCCTTCTTGGCGGCACCCGACTTGTCGGCGCCTTCCTTCGACGCCCCGTCGCCCTGCGAGCTCGAATCCCCCTGCGAACCCGAATCGCCCTGCGAGCCCGAGTCGCCCCGAGAGCCCGAGTCGCCCCGCAAAGCCCCGCCGTCCGCGGCGGAACCCGACGCCTCCGAAGAGCCGCCCGAGGACGCCCCCGCCCCGTGCACCACGGGCTCGCCCAGCCGGTCCACGCCGAACTTCAGCGCGGCCGCGTAGGTGTCGTCCGGGTCCAGGCGCCGCAGCTCCTCCGCGATCAGCTCGGACGTCTCACGGCGCTTGAGCGCGACCGCGCGGTCCGGCTGGCCCTGGATGGACAGCGTCGCGAGGGAGCCGTCGGCGCGGTCGAGCACGATCGGGCCGCAGTTGGTCTCCATGCGCACACCCGTCAGGCCGGGGCCCGGCGACAGCGTGCGCTTGACCGGCACGTCCAGGCGCTCCGCGAGCCACATCGCGAGCAGTTCGACGCTCGGGTTGAACTCCTCGCCCTCCACCTCGGCGGAGGTGACCTCGCACGCCACCTGGTCCAGGGCCGCGGCCAGCATCGAGCGCCACGGCGTGATGCGGGTCCAGGACAGGTCCGTGTCACCGGGGTGGTAGGCCTCGGCGCGCGCGGTGAGCTCGTGGATGGGCTGCTCGGCGGCGTACGTGTCCGTGACGCGGCGCTGGGCGAGCGCGCCCAACGGGTCCTGCGCCGGGTCCAGCGGCGCGTTGACCGGCCACCACGCGACGACCGGCGCGTCCGGCAGGAGCAGCGGCAGGACCACCGACTGGGCGTGGTTGAGCACCTCGCCGTAGAGGCGCAGGATGACCGTTTCTCCGGTGCCCGCGTCCGCGCCGACCCGGACCTCGGCGTCCAGGCGCGACGACGTGCGGTCACGCGGCGAGCGCGAGACCCGCTTGATGACGACCAGCGTGCGCGAGGGGTGCTCGCGGGAGGCCTCGCTCGCGGCCCTCAGCGCGTCGTAGGCGTTCTCCTCGTCGGTGACGATGACGAGGGTCAGCACCATGCCGACGGCAGGTGAGCCGATCGCGCGGCGGCCTTGTACGAGCGCCTTGTTGATCTTGCTGGCCGTGGTGTCCGTCAGGTCGATCTTCATGGCCGACGCCAGCTCCGTCCGTCTCGTGCGAGCATTTCGTCCGCCTCGACCGGGCCCCAGGTTCCGGCCAGGTACTGCGCGGGCTTGCCGTGCGTGTCCCAGTACTCCTCGATCGGGTCGAGGATGTTCCAGGACAGCTCGACCTCCTCCGTGCGCGGGAAGAGGTTGGCGTCGCCGAGCAGGACGTCCAGGATGAGGCGCTCGTACGCCTCGGGGCTGGACTCGGTGAAGGACTCGCCGTACGCGAAGTCCATCGACACGTCCCGGATCTCCATCGACGTGCCCGGCACCTTCGAGCCGAAGCGGACCGTGATGCCCTCGTCCGGCTGGACGCGGATGACGATCGCGTTCTGCCCGAGCTCCTCGGTGGCTGTGTGGTCGAAGGGGGAGTGGGGCGCGCGCTGGAAGACGACCGCGATCTCCGTGACGCGGCGGCCGAGGCGCTTGCCGGTGCGCAGGTAGAACGGGACGCCCGCCCAGCGGCGGTTGTCCACCTGCAGCTTGATGGCGGCGTAGGTGTCGGTCGTCGACTTGGGGTCGATGCCGTCTTCCTGGAGATAGCCGACGGCCTTCTCGCCGCCCTGCCAGCCCGCTGCGTACTGCCCGCGCACGGTGTCCTTGCCGAGGTCCTTGGGCAGCTTCACCGCGCCGAGGACCTTCGCCTTCTCGGCCACCAGCGCGTTCGCGTCGAAGGACGCGGGCTCCTCCATGGCGGTCAGCGCCATCAGCTGGAGGAGGTGGTTCTGGATGACGTCGCGTGCGGCGCCGATGCCGTCGTAGTACCCGGCGCGGCCGCCGATGCCGATGTCCTCGGCCATCGTGATCTGCACGTGGTCGACGTACGAGCGGTTCCAGATCGGCTCGAACATCTGGTTGGCGAAGCGCAGCGCCAGGATGTTCTGGACGGTCTCCTTGCCGAGGTAGTGGTCGATCCGGAACACCTGGTCCGGGGCGAACACCTCGTGCACGATCGCGTTCAGTTCCTTGGCGGACTTCAGGTCGTGGCCGAACGGCTTCTCGATGACCGCGCGGCGCCAGGAACCCTCGGGCGCGTCCGCCAGCTCGTGCTTCTTGAGCTGCTGGACGACCTGCGGGAAGAACTTCGGGGGCACCGAGAGGTAGAAGGCGAAGTTGCCGCCCGTGCCCTGCGCCTTGTCGAGGTCCTGGATCGTCGCCTTCAACTGCTCGAAGGCGTCGTCGTCGTCGAAGTTGCCCTGGACGAAGCGCATGCCCTGGATGAGCTGCTGCCAGACCTCCTCGCGGAAGGGCGTGCGCGCGTGCTGCTTGACCGCGTCGTGCACCTCCTGCGCGAAGTCCTCGTCCTGCCACTCGCGGCGGGCGAAACCGATGAGCGAGAAGCCCGGCGGCAGCAGACCCCGGTTGGCGAGGTCATAGACAGCAGGCATCAGCTTTTTACGGGACAAATCGCCCGTGACGCCAAAGATGACGAGGCCCGACGGCCCCGCGATACGCGGGAGCCGTCGGTCCGCGGCGTCACGCAGCGGATTGCTGCTCGACAAGGTTTCAGCCCTCCGAGGGGGCGAGGCGCTTGAGCTCGGCCTCGGTCGACTTGAGCAGGTCGTTCCAGGACGAGGCGAACTTCTCGACGCCCTCGTCCTCCAGGAGCTGCACGACCTCGTCGTAGGAGATCCCGAGCTTCTCGACGGCCTCGATCTCGGCACGCGACTGGTCGTACGTCCCGGCGATGGTGTTGCCGGTGACCTGGCCGTGGTCGGCGGTGGCCTCGAGCGTGGCCTCCGGCATGGTGTTCACCGTGCCCGGGGCGACCAGGTCGTCGACGTACAGCGTGTCCTTGTACGCCTTGTCCTTGACGCCCGTCGACGCCCACAGCGGACGCTGCTTGTTGGCGTTGGCCTTGTCCAGCGCCGCCCAGCGGTCCGAGGAGAAGACCTCCTCGAACGCCTCGTACGCGAGCCGGGCGTTGGCCAGAGCGGCCTTGCCGCGCGCCGCCTTGGCCTCGTCCGTGCCCAGCTTGTCGATGCGCTTGTCGATCTCGGTGTCCACGCGGGACACGAAGAACGACGCCACCGAGTGGATCTTGGACAGGTCCAGGCCCGCGGCCTTCGCCTTCTCCAGGCCCGCGAGGTAGGCGTCCATGACCTCGCGGTAGCGCTCCAGGGAGAAGATCAGCGTCACGTTCACGCTGATGCCCCGGCCGATGACCTCGGTGATCGCCGGCAGTCCCGCCTTCGTCGCCGGGATCTTGATGAGCGTGTTCGGCCGGTCCACCAGCCACGCCAGCTGCTTGGCCTCGGCGACCGTCGCCTTGGTGTTGTGCGCCAGGCGCGGGTCGACCTCGATCGACACCCGGCCGTCCTGGCCCCCGGTCGCGTCGAACACCGGCCGCAGGATGTCGGCGGCGTCACGGACGTCCGCCGTCGTGATCATGCGGATCGCCTCTTCGACGGTGACCTTGCGCGCGGCGAGGTCCTCGAGCTGCTGCTCGTACCCGTCGCCGGACGAGATCGCCTTCTGGAAGATCGACGGGTTGGTGGTGACGCCCACGACGTGCTGCTCGTCGATCAGCTCGGCGAGGTTGCCGGACGTGATCCGCTTGCGCGACAGGTCGTCCAGCCAGATCGCGACGCCTTCGTCGGAGAGGCGCTTGAGTGCGTCTGTCATGGAATTACATCTCCTACTTGGTCGTATATGGGCGTCAGCGCTGAGCGGCTGCGATCGATTCCCGGGCCGCCGCGGCCACCGCGTCGGCAGTGAAGCCGAACTCGCGGAAGAGGACCTTGCCGTCCGCCGAAGCGCCGAAGTGCTCCAGCGAAACGATGCGGCCCGCGTCCCCGACGAAGCGGTGCCAGGTCAGACCGATGCCGGCCTCGACCGCCACCCGTGCCTTGACCGACGGCGGCAGCACCGAGTCCCGGTACCCCTGCTCCTGCTCCTCGAACCACTCCACCGAAGGCATCGAGACAACACGCGTCGGCACGCCCGCCGCCTGCAGCTGCTCGCGCGCCTCCACGGCGAGCTGCACCTCGGAACCGGTGCCGATGAGGACGACCTCGGGCTTGCCGCCGTCGGCTTCGAACAGGACGTAACCGCCCTTGGCCGTGTCCTCGTTGGGCTCGTACGTCGGCACGCCCTGACGGGTCAGCGCCAGGCCGTGCGGGGCGCCCTTGCCGAACTCCTTCGTCCAGCGCCTGAGGATCTCGCGCCAGGCGATGGCGGTCTCGTTCGCGTCGGCCGGGCGGACCACGTTCAGGCCCGGGATGGCGCGCAGCGAGGCCAGGTGCTCCACCGGCTGGTGCGTCGGGCCGTCCTCGCCGAGGCCCACGGAGTCGTGCGTCCACACATACGTCACCGGCAGGTGCATCAGCGCGGACAGGCGCACGGCGTTGCGCATGTAGTCCGAGAACACCAGGAAGGTGCCGCCGAAGATGCGGGTGTTGCCGTGCAGCGCGATGCCGTTCATCTCCGCGGCCATGGAGTGCTCACGGATGCCGTAGTGGATCGTGCGGCCGTACGGGTGCGCCTCCGGCAGCGGGTTGCCCGCCGGCAGGAACGACGACGTCTTGTCGATCGTGGTGTTGTTCGAGCCCGCGAGGTCGGCGGAGCCGCCCCACAGCTCGGGGATCACCGCGCCGAGCGCCTGCAGGACCTTGCCGGACGCGGCACGCGTCGCGACGCCCTTGCCCGCCTCGAAGACCGGGAGCTTCTCCTCCCAGCCCGCGGGCAGCTCGCCCGCGGCGATCCGGTCGAACTCCGCGGCGCGCTCGACCTCCTTGGTGCGCCAGGCGGCGAAACCCTTCTCCCACGTCGCCTTGGCCTCACGGCCCCGGTCCAGTGCCTCACGGGTGTGCGCGAGGACCTCGTCGGACACCTCGAAGGACTGCTCCGGGTCGAAGCCGAGGACACGCTTGGTGGCCGCGACCTCCTCGTCGCCGAGCGCCGAGCCGTGCGCGGCCTCGGTGTTCTGCGCGTGCGGGGCGGGCCAGGCGATGATCGAGCGCATCGCGATGAACGACGGCCGGTCCGTGACGGCCTTGGCCTCCTGGATCGCCGCGTACAGCGCGGCCGGGTCCAGGTCGCCGTTCCCCTTCGGCTCCACGCGCTGCACGTGCCAGCCGTAGGCCTCGTACCGCTTCATGGTGTCTTCGGAGATCGCGGTCTCCGTGTCGCCCTCGATCGAGATGTGGTTGTCGTCCCACAGCAGGATCAGATTGCCGAGCTTCTGGTGCCCGGCCAGCGAGGACGCCTCGGCGGAGATGCCCTCCTGGAGGCAGCCGTCGCCGGCGATCGCGTAGATGTGGTGGTCGAACGGCGACTCGCCGGCCGCGGTGTCCGGGTCGAACAGACCGCGCTCGTAGCGCGCGGCCATCGCCATGCCCACGGCGTTCGCGACGCCCTGGCCGAGCGGGCCCGTCGTCGTCTCCACGCCCACCGTGTGGCCGTACTCCGGGTGGCCCGGAGTCTTCGAGCCCCACGTGCGGAAGGCCTTCAGGTCGTCGAGCTCAAGGCCGAAACCGGCCAGATAGAGCTGGATGTAGAGCGTGAGGGACGAGTGTCCTGCGGACAGTACGAAACGGTCGCGGCCGGTCCAGTCGGCGTCCGCCGGGTCGTGCCGCATCACCTTCTGGAAAAGGGTGTACGCGGCGGGCGCGAGGCTCATGGCCGTACCCGGATGGCCGTTGCCGACCTTCTGTACGGAATCCATGGCCAAGACGCGGACGGTGTCGACAGCCCGCTGGTCCAGATCGGTCCACTCGAGGTCTGTGGTGGTCGGCTTGATGCTCACCCTGGGTCAGGGCTCCTCTCCACATGTCGAATGCCGGCGGCGTATGAATCGCACCGGCCGCTGACGAGCCTACCGCTGTGGGAACGTGCATTTTTTCGAGTGATTCCAGACTGCAGGGGCCCGTCGCGATCCGCCTCCCGAAAGGGCCCTGCCTCGTTCACCATGTGAAAACGGGACTGCTCATTTGGTCACCTCGTACACCGGCATCCACCGCTTTCGAACACCGCTCATCCGGCCCCTCAACACGAACCCACCCCCGCGAAGGGCGAGGTATGGGCAACGTCTACAGTGGCGTGGTACGCGCGAGCCTTTACCGGATCTTCATGTCCGAACGTCCGACGCAGGGCTTGCTGGGAGTCTCTGTCAGGGGTGTGCGTGACGGCCGTTGAATCCCGTCCAGCGGGGGTAATCGGGGCGAGCCAGAACCCGAGCAACCGGCCGTTCGGGGCCCGAGTCAAGGCGTTCGTGGCGCTGACCAAGCCGCGGATCATCGAGCTGCTGCTGATCACCACCGTTCCGGTGATGTTCCTCGCCGAGCAGGGGGTGCCCAACCTCAAGCTGGTGCTTCTCACCTGCGTGGGCGGCTACCTCTCCGCGGGCGGCGCCAACGCCCTCAACATGTACATCGACCGCGACATCGACGCGCTCATGGAGCGCACCTCGCAGCGGCCGCTCGTCACCGGCATGGTCAGCCCCCGTGAATGCCTCGTCTTCGGCATCGCGCTCGCGGTCGTCTCCACGCTGCTTTTCGGCCTCGCCGTCAACTGGCTGTCCGCCTGGCTGTCGCTCGGGGCGCTGCTCTTCTACGTGATCGTCTACACGATGATCCTCAAGCGCCGCACCTCCCAGAACATCGTCTGGGGCGGCATCGCCGGGTGTCTGCCCGTCCTCATCGGCTGGTCGTCCGTCACCAACTCGATGTCGTGGGCGCCGATCATCCTCTTCCTGGTCATGTTCTTCTGGACGCCGCCGCACTACTGGCCGCTGTCCATGCGGGTCAAGGAGGACTACGCGCGCGTGGGCGTGCCGATGCTCCCGGTGATCGCCTCCAACAAGGTCGTCGCCCGGCAGATCGTCCTCTACAGCTGGGTCATGGTCGCCGTCTCGCTGCTGCTCCAGCCCCTCGGCTACACCGGCTGGTTCTACACCGTGGTCGCCCTGGCCACCGGCGGCTGGTGGCTGTGGGAGGCGCACGGGCTGCAGAACCGCGCGAAGGCCGAGGTGACCGGCGGCAAGCTCAAGGAGATGCGGCTCTTCCACTGGTCCATCACCTATGTCTCGCTGCTGTTTGTGGCGGTGGCTGTGGACCCCTTCCTTCGCTGAGTGCTTCGCTGGACTGCGATGAATCCCCTGCGGGTCGGTGGGGGCTGGTCGCGCAGTTCCCCGCGCCCCTTATGGGGCGCGGACTTCACCAAGGCAGTACGTGCAGGTGGCCGTCGTCGTCGGACGTCGCGGGCCACCCCGTGCGGAACCAGCCGTCGCGCGGCGCGGCAGCCGTGGCCTCCTTCGCGTCGGCGTATCCCTCGAACAGCAGCGGCCCGCGCACGTACAGCTCGCCGTCCGCCACCCGTACCTCGGTGCCGGGCGCGGGCAGTCCGCAGCTGTCCGGCCGGTGGCGTGCGTCCGCGTGGTCCAGGACGGCGACGTCACCCGTCTCGGGCGAGGTGAGGAAGGCACGCACCCGGGCGTGCGGGGTCGCGGTGCGGATGTCCTCCAGGAGCTCGGGGGCGGCGGGCGTGCCGGTCGCCTCGACGTCCGCGAAGCGCAGCGGGGCCAGCTGGTGCGGCGCCGTGTCCAGGACTTCCTGCCAGGTCTCGGGCGTGCACACCAGGCGCTCCGCGCGGTGCCCCCGCACGGCCGCGCAGATCGCCACCGGGTCCGGCTGCTCCAGGAGCACCGCGGTGCCCCGGGCCTGCCACTGCCGCAGCAGGGCGGCCCACGTGGACCACTGCCCCGGCGGAAATCCGCAGACCAGCACGGTGCACGGCTCCGGCCGGCAGCCGGGGTGGGTGCGCAGCACGCACACCCGGTGGGAGAGGACGATGCCTCGGGCACCGCGCGAAGCGGCGAAGACGATCACGCAGGGGTCGGCCTCGTCCGGCGACTCGGCGAGGGCCGTCTCCTTCTCCTCCAGCCGTGGTTCGTCCTCCTCCAGCCGTGGTTCGTCGTCCGCTTCCGGGAGCGCGGCATGCCCTTCCGGGAGCACGAATTGATCTTCCGGGAGTACGAGATGACGCACCGCCGCAGCCCGCGCCGCCTGCGCCCCCGCCTCCCCACGAGCCGCGTCGGTCAGGAGCAGGCGGGGCCCGGCCGCGCGCACGACCTCCGTCACCCGCGCCTCCCCGGCGCCGGGGTCGACCGGCACGAACACCGCCCCGGCCCGCGCGGCCCCCGCGAACAAGCCCGCCGCATCCAGGGACGCCCCCGCCAGGCACACCACGCGGTCGCCGCCCCGCACGCCGTGGGCGGCCAGGAACCGGGCGGCCCGGTCGGCCGCCGCGTCCAGCTCGGCGAAGGTGAGCTCGCGCTCGCCGAGCACCGCGGCCGTACGGTGCGGGACGGCGCGGGCGGCGGACCGGAAGACCTCGCCGAGCAGCAGACCGGGCATGCCTCCTGGTCCTACCACGGGGCGGCGCGGGGCGGAACGGCCCCGCGAGCCGCGGGCGAACCGTGGCCGAGACCACGTCACCCGGGCGTCGCCGAACGATCTACCCGTCGGTAGCATCCTGTGCCATGGCAGACACGGAGCAGGTGACGGAGCAGGGCGGCCCCGGCGCGGACGGCGGCGCGGGCGGCGCGGACACGGCGTCCTCGGACGCGGCGGCCAAGGCGGCCAAGGAGGCCGCCCGAGCCGAGCGCACGGCCGCCAAGCTGGCCAAGCACATCACCGCGTTCGCGCGGGCGCACGGCGGCGCGGAGGGACAGGTCGCGTACCTCGGCGAACGGGGCGCGCGCATTGTCCTCGTCGGCGACGACGGCGGCTGGGGCGACCTGGTCGCGCCGAGCCACGCGATCGCGACGAACGCCGTGGAGAAGGCCGGAATCACCGTCCACGAGGACTTCGACGGTGACTTCGCGGCCAAGGTGAAGACCGGACCGTACGAATGGACGCGCATGGCGGGCATCCAGATCGGCGGCCCGACGGGCGGCTGAGACACGCGCGGGGCGGGCACGGAGTGACACGGTGAGCAACACCTGACACCGGGGTCACCCGTTAGGACCGTAGGAACACGGTCCACGCAGGGGAGCCAGGATGATCGAAACGCCGTCCCTGGTCGACCAGCACTGCCACGGAGTCCTGCGTACGGAGCTGGGACTCGGCACCTTCGAGGCCCACCTCGGCCGGGGCGAGGGCCCGCCCGCCCCCGGCACCACCTTCTTCGACACCCAGACCGGCTTCGCCGTCCGCCGCTGGTGCCCGCCGCTGCTCGGCCTCGAACCGCACTGCCCGCCCGCCCGCTATCTCGCGCGCCGCCGTGAGCTGGGGGTGCTCGAGGCCGGGCGACGGCTGCTGCGGGGCAGCGGGATCACGACGTACCTCGTCGACACCGGGCTGCCGGGCGATCTCACCGGGCCCGGCGAACTGGCGACGACCGGCGCCGCCGAGGCCCACGAGATCGTCCGCCTCGAATTACTGGCCGAGCAGGTCGCCGACACCTCCGGCACCGTCGACTCCTTCCTCGCCAATCTCGCCGAGTCCGTGCACGGCGCCGCGAACGGGGCCGTCGCCTTCACGTCGGTCGCCGGGGTGCGCAGGCACCGCGCGCTCGCGGCCGAACCGCCGGGGCCCGGGGAGGTGCGCGGCGCGGCGGGGCGCTGGCTCGCCGGGCGGCAGGTGGGCGGCGAGCTCGCGGACCCGGTGCTGCTGCGGCACCTGCTGTGGATCGCCGTCGCCTCCGGCCTGCCCCTGCAACTGCACACCGGCGCCGCCGACCCGCAGCGCTCCTTCGGCGACTTCGCCCGGGCCACGGCCGGGCTCGGCACCGACCTCGTGCTGCTGCACGGCTATCCGCACCACCGCGCCGCGGCCCACCTCGCGGGCGTCTTCCCGCATGTGTACGCCGACTTGGGCCCCGCGCTCGTACGGACCGGGGCGCGGGCGGCCGCCGTCCTCGCGGAGATCCTGGAACTCGCGCCGTTCGGCAAGCTGCTGTTCTCCAGCGGCGCGCAGGGGCTGCCCGAACTGCACGTGGTGGGGGCGCACTTGTTCCGGGAGGCGCTCGGGCGGGTGCTCGGCACGTGGGTGGCCGAGGGGGCGTGGTCGCTGGCGGACGCGCAGCGGGTGGCGGGGCTGATCGCGGCGGGGAACGCGCGGCGGGTCTATGGGCTGGTGGACGACTGACGGTTGGACGGCCGGGCTGCGGTTCTGGCGGCCGGTCTGCGGGTCTGGACGGTCAGTCCGTGGTTCTGGACGGCCAGTCCGTGGTGCGTCAGACCGACGACAGCTGGGAGTCGTCCACCTGCGTGGGTACGTCCGCCTTGGGCTGCGGCCGCTCGCGCAGGGAAAGCAGCACCCTCAGCACCCCGATCCACACCAGGCACGAGCCGAGCATGTGCGCGGCCACCAGGGCCTCCGGCAGGTCGGTGAAGTACTGGACGTAGCCGATGGCACCCTGCGCCAGCAGGATCAGGAACAGGTCCCGGGTGCGGGCCAGCGGGCCGCGCGGGGCGTCGACCGCCTTCAGGACGAACCACAGCGCGAACGTCAGCGTCACCACGACCCACGCCAGGACGGCGTGCACCTTGGTGACGCCCTCCCAGTCCAGGCCCACCGCACCGACGTTCATGCGCGGTACGTCGCTGGAGTCGCCCGCGTGCGGCCCCGCGCCGGTCACGACCGTGCCGACCGCGATGAGCAGCACGGTGACGCCGGTGAGGACCCACACCAACTGGGCGACGGCCCTGCCGACGAGCGGGCGCGGTTCCGCGTCGCCCTCCCGGGTGCGCTGCCACATCGCCGTGGCGACCGCGATCAGGGCGGTGGAGAGCAGGAAGTGCGCCGCGACGGTGTACGGGTTGAGGCCGACGAGCACGACGATGCCGCCGAGCACCGCGTTGCCCATGACCAGCCAGAACTGGGCCCAGCCGTAGCGGGTCAGGCTTCGCCGCCACGGCTTCTGCGAGCGTACGGCGATGATGGCCCAGCCGACGGCGGCACAGAGCACGTACGTCAGCATGCGGTTGCCGAACTCGACGACTCCGTGGAAGCCCATCTCGCTGGTCGCGGTGAGGGACTCGTCGGTGCACTTGGGCCAGGTCGGGCAGCCGAGGCCGGAGCCGGTGAGGCGGACGGCGCCGCCGGTGACCACGATGACGCACGTCATCACGAGCGAGGCCAGCACCGCGCGCTGGACGGTCCGTTCGGTCGGAGTCCAGCGTTCCGCGATGAAGGCGAGCGGATTGCGTGCTGCTTGAGCCACGTCGGCCCGGGTCACGTTTGGCACGCGCCCCATCGTAGGGGTGCGCTTGTGCACGGCTTCACGAGGGGGACGTATCCGGTGCTTCTGTGACGCCCGTTACTACTCTCAGCGGAACTGGTTGCTACTCCCAGCGGAAGAACCGCGCCGCCGCGCCGAGCCCAACGACCGCCCACACCGCCAGGATTCCGAGGTCCCCCCACGGCATCGACGCGCCGTCCTGAAGGACGTCCCGCAGGCCGTCCGAGAGCGCCGAGATCGGCAGCAGCCCGAGCGCGGTCTCGACTCCGCCGGGGAACTTGTCGAGCGGCACGATGACACCGCCGCCGACCAGCAGGAGCAGGAAGACCAGGTTGGCGGCGGCCAGCGTCGCCTCCGCCTTGAGGGTGCCGGCCATCAGCAGGCCGAGCCCGGAGAAGGCGGCCGTACCGAGCACGAGGAGCAGCAGGACGGCGAGCGGGTTGCCGTCCGGCGACCAGCCGAGCGCGAAGGCGATCGCCGTGAGCAGCACGATCTGGAGCACCTCGGTGACGAGCACCGACAGCGTCTTGGCGGCCATCAGGCCCCAGCGCGGCAGCGGCGACGCGGCGAGCCGCTTGAGCACGCCGTACCGCCGCTCGAAGCCCGTCGCGATGGCCTGCCCGGTGAAGGCCGTCGACATGACGGCGAGGGCGAGGATGCCCGGGGCGAGGAAGTCGACCGCCTTGCCGTCGCCCGTGTCGACGATGTCGACCGCGCTGAACAGGACGAGCAGGAGCGTGGGGATGACGACGGTGAGCAGCAGCTGTTCGCCGTTGCGCAGCAGCATCTTCGTCTCGAGCGCGGCCTGCGCGGCGATCATGCGGGGGAGCGGGGCGGCACCCGGCTTGGGCGTGTACGTGCCCGGAGTGCCCGATGCATTCGACGTACTCGACGTAGAACTCGATGTGTCGGTGGTGCTGGTCACGACCGCAGCTCCTTACCCGTGAGCTCCAAGCTGTGTTTTCCCGGGGGACGACCCCCGGACCCCCGGCCGAAAGACGGGTGGGCCTGCGTCATGAGCGCAACTCCTTGCCGGTGAGCTCCAGAAACACGTCTTCCAAGGTGTGGCGTTCGACCGAGATCCGGTCCGGCATGACGCCGTGCTGGGCGCACCAGGAGGTGACGGTGGCGAGCAGCTGGGGGTCGACGGTGCCGCTGACGCGGTAGGCGCCGGGGGTGAGTTCGGCGGCGGCGGAGTCCGTGGGCAGGGCCTTGAGGAGGGAGCCGACGTCGAGGCCGGGGCGGCCGGTGAAGCGCAGGGTGTTCTCGGCGCCGCCGCGGCACAGTGCCTCGGGGCTGCCCTGGGCGATGACCTTGCCGGCGTCGATGATGGCGACGTCGTCGGCGAGTTCTTCGGCCTCGTCCATGTGGTGCGTGGTGAGGATCACGGAGACGCCGTCGCGGCGCAGGTCGCGGACGAGGCTCCAGGTGGCCCGGCGGGCCTGCGGGTCGAGGCCGGCGGTCGGCTCGTCGAGGAAGACCAGTTCGGGCCGGCCGACGACGGCCATGGCCAGCGCGAGGCGCTGCTGCTGGCCGCCGGAGAGGCGGCGGTAGGTGGTCCGGCCGCAGGAGCCGAGGCCCAGGCGTTCGATGAGGGCGTCCACGTCGAGGGGGTGCGCGTGCAGCTTCGCGACGTGCCGGAGCATCTCGTCGGCGCGGGCGCCGGAGTAGACGCCGCCGGACTGGAGCATCACGCCGATGCGGGGCCGCAGCGCGGCGGCCTGCCGGACCGGGTCGAGGCCGAGGACGCGGACCTCCCCGGCGTCCGGCCTGCGATAGCCCTCGCAGGTCTCGATGGTGGTGGTCTTGCCAGCGCCGTTGGGGCCGAGGACGGCTGTGACGGCGGCCGCGCGGACTTCCAGGTCGAGGCCGTCCACCGCGGTCTTTGTCCCGTACCGCTTGACCAGACCCATGGCCTGGACGACGGACTCATTTCCCATGCCGGGAAGTCTAGAGAGGGTTCCGGGGCCTGTGGCCAGGGGGCCCTTGGCCCTCGTCCGGCCCGATGCGTCCGGCCCTCGTCCGGCCCGATGCGGCTGGCCTCGTCCGGCCCGATGCGTCAGCCCGTACGGGGCCGACGCTCCGCCAGCCACCCCTGCGCGTACGCCACCGCCTCCGCCAGCGGGAACAGGCGTGCCGTCGCCGCCCCGACCCTGCCGCGCGCCACCGGCCGCTCCCGCTCGAAGTCCGCGCCCAGCTCGTCGAAGCGGTCGTCGGTAATGGAGGGCTCGCGCACCGTCATCCAGCGGCGGCCCTCGTCCGTCATGACGGCGAAGGAGTTCTCGGCGAGCAGCGCCGGAACGCGGTACTCCGCCAGATGGAAGGCCGTGCAGGAGTCGAAGCCCGCGCCGAGGAGCAGCACCCGCGCCCCTGCCTGTTCGAGCCGGGCCAGCGGGCTGTGCTCGCCGAGCCGGCAGTCGAGCGCGTGGCCGTCCATGAGGGCGCCCGCGCGGGGGCCGACGGCCGCGAAGGAGGTCTGCGGGTGGGCGCTGCGGACGGCGCCCGGCCAGGTGCGCACGGTCTCGGGGACGACGCCGACGCCGCGGGTGCGGGCGGTGCGCGGGTCGTACGCGGGCATCGAGGCGCGGATGGCGGGCCACCAGGCGGCCGGAACGGGCGGGTTCTCCCAGCCGGCCGGATCGGAGTTGTCGCCGGACTGCGCGGGCACCACGAGGGTCCCCTCGTCACCCAGACAGTCGAACAGGGCCAGAACGACCGCTTCGGCGCCGCCGCTGACCCAGCCGAGGGAGCTGAGGGACGCATGCACGAGGAGGGTGTCACCGGTGCGAATGCCGAGGGTGCGCAATTCCTCCGCGAGGGAGTCGCGGGTACACAAAGGGCCGGTGGGAGGGGGTGTCGGCATGGTCAGGGAGTCTCCCGGAGGGGTCGGGAACGCGCCACCGAATTGATCGATCGATGATCGTTTCCGCAGGTCAGCTTAGGTTTGCCTAAGTGATGCACGGCACCGAACAGTGATCCGGACGCGGCTTGTCAGGCTCTGAGGAATTACGCAACAATGGCGTTGTGAAAAACGTCGGCGAGGCTCGGGAGACCCCCACGGGGGCCGCCCCGCAGGAAGAGCTCGCGACCGGGGAGCGGTCCACGCGCAACCGGGTCGCGCGATCCATCCTGGACCACGGCCCGTCCACCGTGGCGGACCTGGCGGGCAGGCTCGGCCTGACCCAGGCCGCCGTCCGCCGCCACCTGGACACCCTCGTGCACGAGAACGTGGTCGAGGGCCGCGAGAAGCGGGTCTACGGCGCCCGGACCCGAGGCCGCCCGGCCAAGGTCTTCGCCCTGACGGACTGCGGCCGCGACGCCTTCGACCAGTCCTACGACAAGCTCGCGGCCGACGCCATGCGCTGGATCGAGCAGACGCACGGCGAGGCCGCGGTCGCCGAATTCGCCCGCGCCCGCATCGCCGAGCAGGCCAAGGCCTACCGCGCGGCGATGGAGGCGGCGCCCCCGGAGCAGCGCACCGACGCCCTGGCGAAGGCGTTGACCGCCGACGGGTACGCTGCTACGGCGCGCAGCGCGCCGGTGGGCGAGCAGCTCTGCCAGCACCACTGCCCGGTCGCCCACGTCGCGGAGCAGTATCCGCAGCTGTGCGAGGCGGAGACGGAGATCTTCTCCGCGCTGCTCGGGACGCACGTCCAGCGCCTGGCCACCATCGCCCACGGGGACGGCGTCTGCACGACGTACATCCCCAAGGCGACCACACAGACCACCGACAACACTTCAGCAAGCACGGCCGGGAGGAACCCCGCATGACTCTCCCCACGGAGACTGCCCACCCCGAACTCGAGGGCCTGGGTAAGTACGAATACGGCTGGGCCGACTCCGACACGGCCGGTGCCTCTGCCAAGCGCGGCATCGACGAGGACGTCGTCCGGGACATCTCCGCGAAGAAGAACGAGCCGGAGTGGATGACCAAGCTCCGTCTCAAGGGCCTGCGCCTGTTCGAGAAGAAGCCCATGCCGAACTGGGGCTCGGACCTCTCGGGCATCGACTTCGACAACATCAAGTACTTCGTGCGCTCCACGGAGAAGCAGGCGGAGTCCTGGGAGGACCTGCCCGAGGACATCAAGAACACGTACGACAAGCTCGGCATCCCCGAGGCGGAGAAGCAGCGCCTCGTCGCCGGTGTCGCCGCGCAGTACGAGTCCGAGGTCGTCTACCACCAGATCCGCGAGGACCTGGAGGAGCAGGGCGTCATCTTCCTGGACACCGACACGGCCCTGAAGGAGCACCCGGAGCTCTTCAAGGAGTACTTCGGCACGGTCATCCCGGTCGGCGACAACAAGTTCGCTTCGCTGAACTCCGCCGTATGGTCCGGCGGCTCGTTCATCTACGTGCCGAAGGGCGTGCACGTCGAGATCCCGCTCCAGGCCTACTTCCGCATCAACACGGAGAACATGGGCCAGTTCGAGCGGACGCTGATCATCGTCGACGAGGACGCCTACGTCCACTACGTCGAGGGCTGCACGGCGCCGATCTACAAGTCGGACTCCCTGCACTCCGCGGTGGTCGAGATCATCGTCAAGAAGGGCGCCCGCTGCCGCTACACGACCATCCAGAACTGGTCGAACAACGTCTACAACCTGGTCACCAAGCGCGCCGTGGCGTACGAGGGCGCGACCATGGAGTGGATCGACGGCAACATCGGCTCCAAGGTGACGATGAAGTACCCCGCCGTCTACCTGATGGGTGAGCACGCCAAGGGCGAGACCCTGTCCATCGCCTTCGCCGGCGAGGGCCAGCACCAGGACGCCGGCTCCAAGATGGTCCACATGGCGCCGAACACCTCGTCCAACATCGTGTCGAAGTCGGTGGCGCGTGGCGGTGGCCGTACCTCCTACCGCGGCCTGGTCGAGATCGGCGAGGGCGCGGCCGGATCGAAGTCGAACGTGCTCTGTGACGCGCTGCTCGTCGACACCATCTCCCGCTCCGACACGTATCCGTACGTGGACGTCCGCGAGGACGACGTCTCCATGGGGCACGAGGCGACCGTCTCCAAGGTCTCCGAGGACCAGCTCTTCTACCTGATGAGCCGCGGCCTCACCGAGTTCGAGGCGATGGCGATGATCGTGCGCGGCTTCGTCGAGCCCATCGCGAAGGAGCTGCCCATGGAGTACGCCCTCGAGCTCAACCGGCTGATCGAGCTGCAGATGGAAGGCGCGGTCGGTTAGGACCCGCCCTCCGAAGCAGTCGCCAGATTTCTTGACGTAGGAAGAGAGCAGACCGACAGCCATGGCTGAGGCTCAGAACATCCCCGTGGGCTCGACCACCGCGGGCCAGATCGCGGTGGCCGCCGAGTCGACCGTCGCCACGCGCATGAGCGCGCCCCCGTCCTTCGACGTGGCGGACTTCCCGGTCCCGCACGGCCGCGAGGAGGAGTGGCGGTTCACGCCGCTGGAGCGGCTGCGCGGGCTGCACGACGGCACCGCGGTCGCCACCGGCGACGGCGTGCGGATCGACATCGAGGCCCCCGAGGCCGTCGTCGTCGAGACCGTCGGCCGTGACGACGCGCGGCTCGGCAAGGCGGGCGTCCCCGTGGACCGCGTCGCCGCCCAGGCCTACTCCGCCTTCGAGAAGGCCGGTGTCGTCACCGTCCCCAAGGAGACGGTGCTCACCGAGCCGATCCGCATCGCCGTGCACGGCGAGGGCGGCGTCGCCTACGGCCACCAGATCATCGAGCTGGGCGCCTTCGCCGAGGCCGTCGTGGTCATCGACCACACCGGCGACGCGGTGCTCGCGGCCAACGTCGACTACATCCTGGGCGACGGCGCCAAGCTGACCGTCGTCTCCGTCCAGGACTGGGACGACAAGGCCGTGCACGTCGGCCAGCACAACGCGCTGATCGGCCGGGACGCCACCTTCAAGTCGTTCGTCGTCACCTTCGGCGGCGACCTCGTGCGCCTGCACCCCCGGGTGACGTACGCGGGCACCGGCGGCGAGGCCGAGCTCTTCGGCCTGTACTTCACGGACGCCGGCCAGCACCAGGAGCACCGCCTCCTCGTCGACCACAACGTCCCGCACTGCAAGTCCAACGCCGTCTACAAGGGCGCGCTGCAGGGCGACGACGCGCACGCCGTGTGGATCGGCGACGTCCTCATCGAGGCCAAGGCCGAGGGCACGGACACGTACGAGATGAACCGCAACCTCGTCCTCACGGACGGCGCCCGCGTGGACTCCGTACCGAACCTGGAGATCGAGACCGGCGAGATCGTCGGCGCCGGTCACGCCTCCGCCACCGGCCGCTTCGACGACGAGCAGCTCTTCTACCTGATGGCCCGCGGCATCCCCGCCGACGAGGCCCGCCGACTGGTGGTCCGCGGCTTCTTCGCCGAGCTGGTCCAGCAGATCGCGGTCGACGACATCGAAGAGCGGCTTCTCGTGAAGATCGACGAGGAGCTGGAGGCGTCAGTCTGATGACATTCGTACGCGCCTGCGGCCTGAGCGAGCTGGAGGAGGACACCCCGAAGCGGGTGGAACTCGACGGCACGCCGGTCTCGGTCGTCCACACCGAGGGCGAGGTGTTCGCGATCTACGACATCTGCTCGCACGCGAACGTCTCCCTCTCCGAGGGCGAGGTGGAGGACTGTCAGATCGAGTGCTGGCTGCACGGCTCCAGCTTCGACCTCCGCACCGGCAAGCCGTCCGGCCTTCCCGCGACGCGCCCCGTCCCCGTATACCCCGTAAAGATCGAAGGGGACGACGTGCTCGTCTCCCTCACCCAGGAGTCCTGAGGCACCCATGGCAACGCTTGAAATCCGCGACCTGCACGTGACCGTCGAGGTCGAGAACGGCACCAAGGAAATCCTCAAAGGTGTCGACCTGACCGTGAAGCAGGGCGAGACGCACGCCATCATGGGCCCGAACGGCTCCGGCAAGTCGACCCTCGCCTACTCCATCGCGGGCCACCCCAAGTACACGATCACGCAGGGCACCGTCACCCTCGACGGCGAGGACGTCCTCGAGATGGAGGTCGACGAGCGTGCCCGCGCGGGCATGTTCCTCGCCATGCAGTACCCCGTCGAGGTCCCCGGCGTCTCCGTCTCCAACTTCCTGCGCACGTCGGCGACGGCGATCCGCGGCGAGGCCCCCAAGCTGCGCACCTGGGTGAAGGAGGTCAAGGAGTCGATGGCCGCGCTCCACATGGACCAGGCCTTCGCCGAGCGCAACGTGAACGAGGGCTTCTCCGGCGGTGAGAAGAAGCGCCACGAGATCCTGCAGATGGAGCTCCTCAAGCCGAAGATCGCGATCCTCGACGAGACCGACTCCGGCCTGGACGTCGACGCCCTGCGCGTGGTCTCCGAGGGCGTCAACCGCGTCCGCGAGACGGGCGAGGTCGGCACGCTCCTGATCACGCACTACACGCGCATCCTGCGCTACATCAAGCCCGACTTCGTCCACGTCTTCGCGAACGGCCGGATCGCCGAGTCGGGTGGCCCCGAGCTCGCCGACAAGCTGGAGGCCGAGGGCTACGAGGCTTACACGAAGGGTGGCGTATCAGCGTGACTGTGGCCCACCAGGGGCTTACCGGCCTCCTCGACACCGAGGCGCTCCGCAAGGACTTCCCGATCCTGGAGCGCACGCTCCACGACGGCAAGAAGCTCGTCTACCTGGACAACGCGGCGACGTCCCAGACGCCGCGCCAGGTCATCGACGTGCTCAGCGAGTACTACGAGCAGCACAACGCCAACGTCCACCGCGGCGTGCACGTCCTCGCCGAGGAGGCCACCGCGCTCTACGAGGGCGCCCGTGACAAGGTCGCGGAGTTCATCAACGCGCCCAGCCGCGACGAGGTGATCTTCACCAAGAACGCCTCCGAGTCGCTGAACCTCGTGGCCAACATGCTCGGCTGGGCCGACGAGCCCTACCGCGTGGACCACGAGACCGAGATCGTCATCACGGAGATGGAGCACCACTCCAACATCGTGCCGTGGCAGCTGCTCTCGCAGCGCACGGGCGCGAAGCTGAAGTGGTTCGGCCTCACCGACGACGGCCGGCTCGACCTGTCCAACATCGACGAGGTCATCACGGAGAAGACGAAGATCGTCTCCTTCGTCCTGGTCTCCAACATCCTGGGCACGGTCAACCCGGTCGAGGCGATCGTGCGCCGCGCCCAGGAGGTCGGGGCCCTGGTCCTGATCGACGCCTCCCAGGCCGCGCCGCACATGCCGCTGGACGTGCAGGCCCTGCAGGCCGACTTCGTGGCCTTCACCGGCCACAAGATGTGCGGCCCGACGGGCATCGGCGTGCTGTGGGGCCGGCAGGAGCTCCTGGAGGACCTGCCGCCGTTCCTGGGCGGCGGCGAGATGATCGAGACGGTCTCGATGCACTCGTCGACGTACGCGCCCGCGCCGCACAAGTTCGAGGCGGGCACCCCGCCGGTCGCGCAGGCCGTCGGCCTGGGCGCCGCGGTGGACTACCTGACCTCGATCGGCATGGACAAGATCGCCCAGCACGAGCACGCGATCACCGAGTACGCGGTCAAGCGCCTCCTGGAGGTCCCCGACCTCAAGATCATCGGCCCGGCCACGGCCGAGGAGCGCGGCGCGGCGATCTCCTTCACGCTCGGCGACATCCACCCGCACGACGTGGGCCAGGTCCTCGACGAGCAGGGCATCGCGGTCCGGGTCGGCCACCACTGCGCCCGCCCCGTCTGCCTGCGGTACGGAATTCCCGCGACCACGCGAGCGTCGTTCTATCTGTACTCCACGCCCGGCGAGATCGACACACTCGTCGAGGGCCTGGAGCACGTACGGAACTTCTTCGGCTGAGGACGGGGCTGACTGGTGAAGCTGGACTCCATGTACCAGGACGTGATCCTGGACCACTACAAGCATCCGCACGGGCGCGGTCTGCGCGACGGCGATGCCGAGGTGCACCACGTCAACCCGACGTGCGGCGACGAGATCACGCTGCGCGTGAAGTACGACGGCTCGCGCATCGAGGACGTCAGCTATGAGGGCCAGGGCTGCTCCATCAGCCAGGCCAGCGCGTCCGTCCTGAACGAGCTGCTCGTCGGCAAGGACCTCGCCGAGGCGCAGAAGATCCAGGGTGTGTTTCTGGAGCTGATGCAGTCCAAGGGCAGGCTGGAGCCGGACGACGCGATGGAGGAGATCCTGGAGGACGCGGTCGCGTTCGCCGGGGTCTCGAAGTACCCCGCGCGCGTGAAGTGTGCTCTGCTGAGCTGGATGGCGTGGAAGGACGCGACGGCGCAGGCACTCGGCGCCGACGTCGAGGCCGAAGAGGCCGAAAGGAAGACGGCATGAGCGAGAACGAGACCCTGACGACGAAGCCGGCCTCGGAGGAAGAGGTCCGCGAGGCGCTGTACGACGTCGTCGACCCCGAGCTGGGTATCGACGTCGTCAACCTGGGCCTGATCTACGGCGTCCACATCGACGACGCCAACATCGCCACCATCGACATGACGCTCACGTCCGCGGCCTGCCCGCTGACCGACGTCATCGAGGACCAGGCAAAGTCCGCGACGGAGGGCATCGTCAACGAGCTCCGGATCAACTGGGTCTGGATGCCGCCGTGGGGCCCGGACAAGATCACGGACGACGGCCGCGAGCAGCTTCGGGCGCTGGGGTTCAACGTCTGATTTTTTCTGGCTCGGGAGCCCGCTGCGGGCTGCCTGAGGCAACCCATGAGGGTCCGCACCGGTCGGTGCGGGCCCTTTTTGCGTGCGCTCACCCACGTTGCACGCGCTCACCCACGACTATGTACACCTGTACGCATCGATGTGTACACTCGTACGCATGGGATACGGACTGCTGGCCGCGGCGATCGCGGCGGAGGTGGCCGGGACGACGGCCATGAAGTACAGCGAAGGGTTCAGCCGGCTCTGGCCGTCGCTGGTCACCGTCGCGGGGTATCTGTTGGCCTTCGCGCTGCTCGCACAGACGCTGAAGACGTTGTCGGTGGGGACCGCCTATGCGATCTGGGCGGGGATAGGGACCGCCGCGGTCGCCGGGATCGGGATGCTGTTCCTCGGGGAGTCGACGAACCTGGTCAAGGTGGCGGGGATCGCGCTCGTCATCGCCGGGGTCGTCGTGCTGAACCTGGGCGGAGCCCACTAGTGGTGCGGCGGTACGACCCGGAGAGACGGCAGCGGATCATCGACGCGGCGATCCGGGTCGTGGGGAAGAAGGGCATCGGAGGGCTCAGCCACCGGTCCGTCGCCGCCGAGGCCGATGTGCCGCTCGGGTCCACGACGTACCACTTCAAGACCCTCGACGAATTGATGGTGGCCGCCCTGCGGCAGACCAATGAGGGCTTCGCCGAGGTCGCGAGGAGCCGTGCCGCGCTGCGGGACCCGGACGTCGACCTCGCCGGCGAGCTGGCGTCGCTCCTCGGCGACTGGCTCGCCGGGGATCGCACGGGGGTCGAGCTGGAGTACGAGCTGTATCTGGCCGCCCTGCGCAGACCCGCGCTGAAGCCGGTCGCGGCCGAGTGGTGCTCGGGCCTCGTCGACATCCTGGCCGAGCGCGCCGACGCCGGCACCGCGCACGGACTCAGCGCGCTGATGGACGGCATCTGCCTTCAGGTGCTGGTCGCCGGGGACACCTACGACGAGGCCTATGCGCGGGACATGATCGCGCGACTCCTCAACTGCCCGCGCCCCGCAGGCGATTGACCGTCGCCAGGGCCGCGTCCACGCTCGCCGTGACGTCCGTGACCGGGTACTGCACGTCGCGTACGACCCGGCCCGCGTCCACGACCAGTGTCAGCCGCTTGAGGCGGCTCACGCCCGCCGCGCGGAACGTCGGCAGGCGCAGGGCGGCCGTCAGGGTGAGTTCCGCGTCCGACAGGAGCGGGAAGCGCAGGCCCTCCTTCTCGGCGAACGCCCGTTGTTCGTCGGGACGTTGGGTGGACACGCCGCGCACGGCCGCGCCCGCCGCCGTGAACTCCGCGAGGCGGTCGCGGTACGTGCACGACTCCAGCGTGCAGCCGGGCGCGCCCGGGATCGCGGACCAGCCGGGCGGGTAGGCGTCCTTGCGGGCGTAGGCACCCGGGAAGCAGTACAGGACGGTGAACGGGGCGGTTCCGGGTGCTCCCGGCGTCGCCTCCGTCGCCAGCGGGTCCCTCAACTCTCCGTCGTCCGCGAGGAGTTGTAGCTCCGGCACGCGCGTGCCGAGCAGCTCGTGTACGCGCTGTGCCTCCCGCGAGGCCTCCGCCGGAGCCGTCGCCGTCATCTCTCCCTCTCCCAGCACCCAGGTGTCCCCCCAGTCCTGGAGGGCGATCAGCGCCGGCAGCAGTGCGCGGCCACGCGGCGTGAGCCGGTACTCGTGGCGCGGCGGGCGGTCCTGGTACGGCACCCGGGCCAGGACGTCCGCGTCCACCAGGAGGCGCAGGCGCTCGGTGAGCACCTTGCGCGACAGGCCGAGTTCGCGCTGGAGCCCGTCGAAGCGGTGCACCCCGCGGGCCGTGTCGCGCACGATCAGCAGCGTCCACCAGTCGCCGACGACGTCCAGGGCCTGCGCGATGGCGCAGTGGGCGTCGCCGAGGCTCGTACGGCGTGGCATGTCCCTCACACTCTCCCCGGGTCGGTGGGGCGTTGACCCGGAGCTTCGCATGCTGTCATAGTCCGTTCCCAAAGGGAACTCACTGCTTCTCTGTTTCAGTGCTTCACTGCTTCGCCGGGGGTGGCATGCTGCGCGGGCTGCGCGACGTACCGAGGACCGTGTGGCTGCTCGCCGCGGGTCAGTTCTTCAACATGGTGGTGGCCTTCACCTTTGTGTACTTCTTCGTCTACTTGACGCACGAGCGCGGTCTGTCCGTCGCGCAGGCCGGGCTCATCAGCGGCATCGGTGGCGCGGGGCAGGTCGCGGGGAACTTCACGGGCGGGTGGTTCGGCGACAAGTACGGCCACCGGCGGGTGCTGCTCGTCGGTTCGCTGGTCAGTGGGGTGGGGGTGCTGTTGCTGCCCGTGCTGCCGGTGGCGCTGCTGTACGTCGTGCCCGTGCTCAGCCAGTACGCGGGCGGGTGCGTGCGGGCCGCCAACGGCGCGCTCGTCGCGGTGACCGTGCCGGAGGGGGCGCGGCGGCAGGGCTTCGCCGTCATGCGGTTCGCGGGGAATGCCGGGTTCACGGTGGGGCCGCCGTTGGGGGCGCTGGTCATCGCCCACTTCTCGTACGGCGTGCTGTTCGTCGTGGACGGGGTCGGGACGCTTGTCTTCGCCGCGTACGCTGCGCGGGTGCTGCCTGCGCGGGGGGTCGTCCACGCGGCCGTGGAGGTCCCGGGCGCGCCCGGGGTGTTCGCCGCGTTGCGGGCGCGTCCGGCTGTCGTGGCTCTGCTCGGCGCGATCCTCGTCACCGATCTCGTCTATCGCCAGCAGTACTCGACGCTGCCGACTGATCTTGATCGGCACGGGCTCGGTACCGGGTTCTACGGGTGGCTCCTCGCGATCAACGGAGGGCTCATTCTGCTGCTCGAACTGCCGGTGACTCTGGCGCTGCGGGGGCGGCGGCCGTTGCTGATCGTCGGGGGTGGGGTGCTGTTGGTGGGGGCCGGGTATGGGGTGCTGGCGTTCGGGGTCGGGGCGGGGGCTGCCGTCGTGATGATGGCGCTGCTCACCGCCGGGGAGATTCTTTACAAGACGCCGGCTGCGGCGTACGTCGCCGACAGTGCGCCCGCGCATGTGCAGGGGCGGTTCCAGAGTTTGTACTCGGGGGTTTCCGTGAGTGGGGTGGTGTTGTCCGCGCCGTTGGGTGGGGCGCTGTACACCGCCGCGCCGGGGGCTTTGTGGCCTGTTTGTGCGGTGCTGGCCGGGCTGGCCGGGGTGCTGCTCCTGGGAGCGGGGCGGGTGTTTCGACCAGGGGTGGCCGGCACCGGGGCGCTGTGCCCACCCGTTCCGCCCTGCGGAACGACTGCCCACAGCGTGGAGCGGGCGGAGCTCGGGGCTCTGCCGACTGCTCACAGCGGGGAGGGGCGGGTGGGGCTCGGATCGCCGCCTGCCCACAGCGAGGACGAGGGCGGTGGGAAGCGGGTCGGAGGGCGTGTGCCGCCCGGTGTGTGAGACAGGTGCCCCGGCCGGTTAGCCTCTGTCGGGTCGGCCCGGTTAGGTTTCACTCATGACCGAGACGCCTTCTCCTGACACTTCCCGTACGACCGGCGCCGTCGCCGCCGGGCTTGCCACCGTCGCCGCCGACGGCACCGTGCTCGACACCTGGTTCCCCGCGCCCGAGCTCGTCGCCGAGCCGGGGCCTTCCGGCAGTGAGCGGCTGACCGCCGAGCGCGCCGTGGAGCTGCTCGGCGAGGGCGCCGCGAAGGCGGTCGGGGCCGACGCCCGCCGTGGCGTGGAGGTCGTCGCCGTACGCACGGTCATCGCGTCCCTGGACGACAAGCCGCTGGACGCACACGACGTCTACCTGCGGCTTCACCTGCTCAGCCACCGGCTGGTCAAGCCGCACGGCCAGAACCTGGACGGCATGTTCGGGCTGCTCGCCAACGTCGCCTGGACCTCGCTCGGCCCGGTCGCCGTCGACGACCTGGAGAAGGCGCGCCTGAACGCCCGCGCCGAGGGCCTGCACCTGGCCGTGACGTCCGTCGACAAGTTCCCGCGCATGACGGACTACGTCGCCCCCAAGGGCGTACGCATCGGCGACGCCGACCGGGTGCGGCTCGGCGCGCACCTCGCCGAGGGCACCACCGTCATGCACGAGGGCTTCGTGAACTTCAACGCGGGCACGCTCGGCACGTCCATGGTCGAGGGCCGCATCTCGGCCGGTGTCGTCATCGGCGACGGCTCGGACATCGGCGGCGGCGCCTCCACCATGGGCACCCTGTCCGGCGGCGGCAACGTCCGCATCGTCATCGGTGAGCGCTGCCTCATCGGCGCCGAGGCCGGCGTCGGCATCCCGCTCGGCGACGAGTGCGTCGTCGAGGCGGGCCTGTACGTGACGTCCGGTACGCGCGTGACGATGCCCGACGGCCAGATCGTGAAGGCCCGCGAGCTGTCCGGCGCCTCCAACATCCTCTTCCGCCGCAACTCGGTCACCGGCGCCGTCGAGGCCCGCCCGAACAACGCGGTCTGGGGCGGCCTCAACGACGTGCTGCACAGCCACAACTGATCCAGAACGCAACGAGCACGAAGGGCGCCCCTCCGGCGAGGAGGGGCGTCCTTCGTGCGTATGCTGCGCGCAACGGAGGGGAGATCGACATGAACAGGACCGGAACGCGCGCCCTTGCCACGGGTGCCGCCGCGGTGGTCGTGCTGCTCGCGGGGTGCGGGCAGAGCGTGGGGCGGGACGCGGCCGCACGCGCGGACGTGGACCGCGCGGCCGCCGGAGGCCACACGTACAAGCTCCGGCACAGCGACATCCCCTGGAGCGGCAGCCCCAGCCCCTTCGAGTCCCAGGTGAAGCTCCCGGACGGGCGCCGCGTGGCCATGCACTACCTCAAGGACAAGCGCCTCTACGTCCAGGACTACAGCCCCAGGGCGCGCGGCTGGTCCAAGCCCGCCGTCGTCTACCGCGCCAAGACCGACGCCTGCCAGGGCATCACGCTCAAGGCCAGGTCCGGCACCGTCGCCGCGATCGCCGACTTCGGGCACTACTGCGCCGACGGCGAGCCCCCGACGGAGTCGGTCGCCGCCGTCGCGACCGGGCGCCTGACCACGTGGGACCACCACCTCACCAAGGACTTCGACGGCTGGGAGAAGGCCCTCGTCTCCGCGTCCGGCAAGCAGGTCACGTTCAAGCGCGGCGGGGACACGCTGAAGTGGACCAAGGCGGGCGGATTCCCGGCCAAGCGCTGAGTCCACCCGTCATCACGGCGGTGGCCCACCCGAGGGCTACAAGACGGCGTGGTCGCCGATGCTCACCACGCGCTGAACGGCCCCCGCGGGCACCGCGCCGCCGAGCGCCTCGTACGCCGCCAGCAGCCCGTCGACCACGTCCTGGCCTGCGGGCAGCAGCGGTGGCCGGACCGGGCCCGCGGGCAGGCCGAGCGCGTTGAGCAGCGCCTTCACGGTGACCGTGCCGGGCAGGCCGGAGGCCATCACCAGCTCGATGAGTTCCGTGAGCTGCCGCTGGCCGCGTGCGGCGGCGGCCGTGTCGCCCGCGTCGAAGGCGTCCACGATCGCCCGTAGGGTGCGCGGCGCGACGTTGGCAACGGTGCTGATGTACCCGGCGCCGCCGAGCGCGTACAGCGGCAGGACGAACTCGTCACAGCCCGTGTAGTACGCGAGGTCCGAGTGCGCCATCACCTTGGCGGAGCCGAGCAGGTCGTACGCGCAGTCCTTGACTCCCACGATCCGCGGATGTTCCGCGAGGCGCAGCATCGTGTCCGGCTCGATGCGGGTGCCGGTGCGGCCCGGGATGTCGTACAGGAGCACCGGCAGGCCCGACACGTCCGCGACCGCGCGGAAGTGCGCCTCGACCGCGTCCTGCGGCGGCTTGCTGTAGTACGGCGTGACCACGAGGAGGCCGTCCGCGCCCGCCTTCTCGGCCCCCAGGGCGAGTTCGGCGGTGTGCCCTGTGTCGTTGCTGCCGACGCCCGCGACGATCGCGGCCCGGTCGCCGACCGCCTCCCGGACCGCGCGCACGAGCTCCGCCTTCTCCGCGTCGGACGTCGTCGGGGACTCCCCGGTGGTGCCCGACAGGACGAGCCCCTCGCAGCCGTCCGCGACCAGGCGGTCGGCGAGGAGCTGGGCGCCGTCGACGTCGAGGGCCCCGGACGCCGTGAAGGGCGTGATCATCGCGCACAGGGCGCGGCCGAACGGGGCGGAAGCGGACGCGGCGCCGGGTGGAGCCGCGTCTGGAAGGGAGGTCGCGGTCATAAGGGCAGTCTCGGCGCGCTCGTGGTGAAGCTCCACTTAATTCTGCTACGAGGTAATGCGCAGGTCCGCTACGACGTACGAGAGGGAGGCCGGGGGAGCAGGCCAGGGACCGTACCAACTCGCCCCGGAATACGTCACCATGGCGGGAGCCGGACGCGCAGGCGCCGGGACGTCGGTCGGTCGTTCACAGGAGGCACCATGAGGCTGGGCAGGGCAGTCGCCACCGGAATCGCCGAGGAGGGCCCCGAGCGGCTCGCGGCAGTCGAGGAGCTCCCGGCGGTGGAGGAGATCCACCCCGAACTCACCCTGGAAGCTGAGGAGTTGGCCGCTCCCGCGCCCGTCGAGGTGCCGGCGGGCCGATGAGGTTCCGGCTTCCCGAGGAACGCCCCGAGGAGCCGCCCACCGGATACAAGATCGCCCACCCGGTGCTCTCCCAGGATGGCACCCGGGCCGGATTCACCGGCGTCTCCCTGGGCGGCTCGCTGCCGTACGGCGCGCTCGACGAGGCCCACTGCGCCTACGGCAGACGGCACCGCGCGCCGCACCGGCGCTGCGACTGCGGCTTCCACTGCGTGCACGAACGCGCGGCCGCGGAAGGGCTGTTGTGCACTGCCGAGCACCGCGCGGCGGCGCTGCTCCAGGTGACGGTGCTCGGCGCGTACATCCGCTTCGAGCAGGGCTTCCGGTATGCGCGCCAGCGGGTGCGGTCGATGACCGTGCAGCCCTGCGGCTGCGGCGCGGCCGCGACCCGCCTCGCGGACGCCGGGTGGGGCAGGCCGGGCTGGCGCGCCCTGGAAGGGGTGTGCGGCACGTGCGGGCGCGGCGGCGGGCGCACGGCCGTGAGCCTGGGCCGGTTCGCGGCGGTGGCCGGGGAAGGGCTGCGCGTCATGGCGGAGCCGCCGGTGTCCGCGGATCCCGTCGTGGCCGGGCTCGGCCTGCCCGAGCTGGCGGCGGAGGCGGCGCTGCTCCAGGCCCGACTCGACTGGTTCCAGAGCCAGTTGGGACGGCTGCGGGAACCGGACTAAGCGCTCCGCGGGAAGTGCCGCGATTGGCCGTCGCTCGTCTGCGGGCCCGTCGTGGCTGGTCGCGCAGTTCCCCGCGCCCCTTCGGGGCGCTGCCGAACCGCAGCAGACCTCGCCACTGCTTAGACCGGCCGACCGGTCGGCCCTGGGTGGCTGCGTATGATCGGCGCGGGCGCGGCGGGTCTACCCGAGGAGAAGTACCGCATGAGTTTCCTGAGTCAACCTCTATGCGGCCATGGGGGTGTCGGCAGCCGTGTTGATCTTTTCGTTGGCTTGGTGGGTGTCGGGGTCGTAGCAGGTCCCGTCGCGCCAGCAGGCCCAGATCACGCGGAGCCATGCCCGGGCAAGGATGCGGATGGCATGGGGGTGCCGCTTCTTGCGTGCGCGGGCATCGGTGTAGATCTTCGCGGCCCAGTCGCTGCCGTGTCTGCTGTTGTCGGCGAATGTGGTGACAGCCAGGCGTGCGCGGCGGTTGGTCGCGTAGCGGAAGGCGACCGTGCGGGACTTGCCGGAGGCTTTCGTGACGGGGACGACCCCGGTTTCGGCGATGAACTGCTCGCAGGTCTGGGAGCGTTCGAGGATCGGGCCGAGCTCGCCGATGATCTGGGCGAGGTTGACCTTACCGATCCGCGGCATGGTGGCGGACAGCGGTGCGTAGGGGTGGGCCTTGGCTGCCTCGGTGATGGCCTTGTCCAACGTGCGGATGGTGGCGCGGATGCCCTGGACGAGCTGGACCTGGACGCGGACGAGCTGTGCGACGGCGGCCGGGCTGAGCCGGGACGCCGCGGACGGTGCCGAGCGCAGGCGTTCGATGAGCACGCTGCCGGGCTTCTTGCCCGAGTAGCCGTGGCGGTTGCACCAGGCTTTCAGCCGCCCGGCGGTGAGCTTGGCGGCGGAGGCCGGGGTGGGGTAGCGCTCAAGGAAGACCAGAGCGATGTCGCTGTCGAGTTCGTAGAAGACGGACTTGCCACCGGGCCAGTGGGCGTCCAGCAGCGCGGCGAGCTGGTTGACAGCGGCGACCTTGGCCTCGATGTGGTCGGCGCGCTGTCGGGTGAGCGCTTGCAGGTCCAGGGTGGCCTGGTCGGTGGGCTCCAGACGGGGCAGGAAGTGCCCGTCGGTGCGCAGGTAGTCGGCGAGTTTCATGCTGTCGCCCGCGTCCGTCTTGGCCTTGGCGGCGCCCCAGCGCGGCCGCATCGCGTGGAAGGCGTTCGGGTGCACCGGCACCACCGGATGCCCGGCAGCCAGCAGCCGGTCGACGACCAGGCCGCGGGTGGTTTCGATGGCCACCGGAAGATCCGCCGGAGCCCCGTACGTGGCCAGGCGGGCCAGTGTCTTGGTCAAACCCTCCTCGGTATGGGCCAGTTCCCACCGGTCCACGCGGGTGCCCAGGTGGTCCATGACGGTGACGTCGTGGGTATCGGTCGCCCAGTCCCATCCGATGTACACGGAAGAAGTACTCCTGTGTCGTACGCGGAGCACCTGCTCGGTGGTGAGGACGTCTGCCGGAAGCTCATTAATCGGCCCTCGAAGGGGCGTGTCCCTGAAGCCGATCAGACGGCCTCGGCCCGGCGGGGCCGGCGGAACTCATGCTGGCCGTCAAGCGGCTCGCAGCAATGGCCGTGCACCCACCGGGACCGAGAGGTCACAACCCTATTCGTGAGGGCTGCAGAAGGGATGGTCCTCTAATGAGCAGCAAGGACATCGGCGGCGAGGAGCAGCGCACCGGCGAGGAAGCGCTCGGCAGCGAGGAACGGCCCGGCCGAAGGGAACAGCGCGTCGCCGTCGTCACCGGATCGTCGTCCGGCATCGGCGCCGCCGTCGCCCGGCGCCTCGCCGCCACGGGCGTCCGTGTCGTCGTGAACTCGGCACGTTCCGTCGAGGCGGGCGAGAAGGTGGCAGCCGAACTGCCCGACGCCGTCTACGTCCAGGCCGACGTCTCCGTCGAGGCCGACGCGAAGCGCCTCGTCCAGAGCGCCGTGGACGCGTACGGACGCCTCGACATCCTGGTCAACTGCGCGGGCGCCACCCGGTTCATCGCCCATGACGACCTGGCCGCCGCGAGCCCCGACGTGTGGCGCGAGCTGTACGACATCAACGTCGTCGGCGTCTGGCAGACCATCACCGCCGCCGTGCCGCACCTGCGGGCGAGCGGCGCGGGCAGCGTCGTGACCATCTCGTCGGCGGCGGGCGTGCGCCCCGTCGGCAGCTCGATCCCGTACGCGGTCAGCAAGGCCGCCGTGAACCACATGACCCTGCTGCTCGCCAAGACCCTCGGCCCCGAGATCCGGGTCAACGCGGTCGCGCCCGGCATGATCGACACCCCGTGGTTCGACGGCCTGGAGGGCATCGAGGCCGAGATGGCGGCGGTCGCGGACCGGCTTCCGGTGCGCCGCGTGGGCCGCGCGGAGGACATCGCCGAGGCGGTGGCCGACCTCACGAACGCCTCCTTCATCACCGGCGAAGTGCTCCTCGTGACGGGCGGCAGCCACCTGCTGTAGGGGCGCGGGAGCGCCGCTGGGGCCGGCATGGCCGGAGTGTGACACGTGTCGCGGAGGCCTCGTTGACGGGCTCCGGCGGGCGCAGGACCCTCGGGCCATGACCACGCATCCGTACGAGCGTTACGTCGCCGTCGGAGACAGCCAGACCGAGGGCATCGGCGACGGCGACGAACGGCACGGCTACCGCGGGTGGGCCGACCGGCTCGCGGAGATACTCGCCGTCGGCCACCCGGACTTCTGTTACGCCAACCTGGCCGTGCGCGGCCGCCTGGCGGAGCAGGTCAGGGACGAGCAACTGGGGCCGGCCCTGGAGCTCAAGCCGGACCTCGCGACCGTCGTGGCGGGCGTCGGCGACCTGGTCCGGCCCGGCTACGACGCGGCCCGCACCGCGCGCGCCGTCGAGGAGATGTTCGCCGAACTCACCGGGGCGGGCGCGCGCGTGGTCACCGTGACCTTCCCCGACATCGGCCGCATCGCCCCGCTGGCCCGCCGGGCCCAGCCCCGCGTCATCGACCTCAACGCCCGCATCCGCGCCGCCGCCGACCGGCACGGCGTCGTGGTCCTCGACCTGTTCCCGCGGCGGTTCACCGCCGACCCGCGGCTGTGGAGCCGCGACCGCACGCACGCAAGCCCCGTCGGCCACGCCCGCATCGCCGCCGGTGTCGCCGACGCGCTCGGCCTCAGCGGCTACGCGGACTGGGCGCGCCCGCTGCCCGCGCCCGCCCCGGTGTCGGCGCTCGGCGGCGCGGCGCAGGAGATGCGCTGGTTCGCCGGGGCGGTGGCGCCGTGGGTGGGGCGGCGGATGTCGCGGGTGCGGCGGCCGGGGGCGCTCGGCGGCGGACGCGGCGGGCATCGTGCGAAGCGGCCGGGACTCGACGTGGTGCGGCCCGAACCCGAACGGGCTTGACTTCAACCAAGGTTCAGGTTGGAACGTAGGGGCTGTACGCGGCGCACGGGCAACGGCAGGAGCACGGGCCCGGGCACGGCGTACGTCATCACTCACGATCAGCGCGTACGCCGCCGTGCCTCGGCCGCGTACGCCCTCACGACTGTGGAGAGCCCCATGACGCAGCGCGCCACCACCCACCCCGACCCGACCCGCTCCGACGTGGGCCTCGCCTTCTTCAGCACCTGGCACGTCGGCACCCCCGAGCGGCAGGAGGCGACCGCCGACGCCATCGCCAAGGCCTGGGAGAGCCGCCCCTGGCCGCACGAGGGCCTGCTGTCCTACCACGTGTACGCCGGGGAGGACGGCGCCACCCTGATGCACCACTCGCAGTGGCGCGACGACGAGGCCTACCAGGACTTCTTCGCCCGGGGCCGGGACGAGCGGAACGCCGAGATCGACGCGGCGGTGCCCGGCGTCGAACGGCTCGGCCTGACCAAGACCAGCCGGTACAAGAGCGTGACGCCGGGCTCCGGGACCGGCGCCGTGCCCGAGGCCTTCGTGACCGTCGACGTCGAATTCGACGGGCCGGACGCCGACCGGCAGCGGGCCTGGGTGGACACGGTGCTCGCGGCGCTCGACACCCGCCCCGTGCCGGGCCTGCTCGCGGCGCACTTCCACCTGAGCACCGACGGCACCCGGATCGTGAACTACGCGGAGTGGGAGACCGCGGAGCACCACGCGCGCGCCCTCGAGGGGCCGGGCGAGGGCATCGGCACCGTCGAGGAGGCCTGGCGGCGGGTGCGGGAGTTCCCCGGTACGGTCGAGGCGGGCGACGTGCGGCGCTACCGGCGCGTGTTCGGGGTGGTGCCCGAGTAGCCCAAGTCGTCGCGCCCGGGGGCTTTACCGGCGGCCCGTACGGTGGGGTCATGAGGGGTGAACCCCGAGGAGTCCCCATGACCAAGTCCAGCGGCGGCCGAGGCGGCGGCCGCGGTGGCAGCCGAGGCGGCGGCAGCGGGAGCGGCAGGGCATTCGAGATCGTCCGGGAGTTCGAGCTCGGCTCCTCGCCGCGGGAGGTGTGGGACGCGTTCACCACCGGCACCGGCGGGTGGCTGTGGCCCATGGAGTACGAGCCGCGCGAGGGCGGCGCCGGGCCCTTCGGCGGTGTCGTCACCGTCTGGGACCCGCCGCGCCGCCTCACAGTCCGCTCGGACGACCCGGACGCGCTCCCCCCGGAGCAGAGCCTGTACCAGCTGGAGCACGAGGTCGCGCCCCGCGACGGCGGCCGCCGCTCCTGGGTCCGGTACGCGCACAGCGGGATCTTCACCGGGAACGCCGAGGACGCGGTGAACCAGTACGACGCGGCGGCCCGGCACACAGACTTCCACCTGCACACCCTGCGCCAGTACCTGACGTACTTCGCGGGCCGCCCCGTCACCTTCCTCGCCCTCGACGCCCCCGCCGCCTCGGCGACCGCCGACGCCTTCGCGAAGCTGGCCCGGGAACTGGGCCTCCCCACGGACGCGTCGGAGGGCGCCCGCGTCCGCCTGGGCGCGGCCGGCGCCGAGCTGGACGCCGTGGTCGACTTCCGCACGCCGTACTTCATCGGCCTGCGCACCGACGACGCCCTCTACCGCTTCTTCGGCCGCAACCACTTCGGCGGGCCCGTCGGCGTCAGCATCCACGACTTCGCGCCGCAGGCGGACGCCAAGGGCACCGAGTTCGCCTGGCGCGACTGGCTGACGCGCCTCTACGGCTGACCTGGCGGGGAGCGGACCTGTTACGGCCGGAACCGCACCACCTGCGGGTCGTGGTCGCTGTTCTGCTCCGCGAACTCCGCGTTCACATGCACGCTGTCGTAGTGGAACCGGCCGACACCGGGGCTGACCAGGATCTGGTCGAGCACCTGGGAGTTGCCCTGGAAGACGTACGAGTAGCGCTCGGCGCGCGGCAGCGTCCTGATCCCGGCGCGCAGCGCGCCGCCCGCCTCCAGGGCCTCGGTCGTGGCGGAGAACTCGAAGTCGTTGATGTCGCCGACCACGAGCACGTCCGCGTCCTTCCGCACGTCCCGGATCTCCCGCACGAAGGAGTTCACGGCCTCGGCCTGGCGCACCCGCTGCGTCTCCGAGGAACGCGTCGGCGGCTGGTGGTGCGAGGTCAGCGACTCGTCGCCGCCCTTCGACGCGAAGTGGTTCGCGATCACGAAGACCGTCCGGCCACGGAAGCTGAACTCGCCGGCGAGCGGCTTGCGGCTGTTGGTCCACGCCGCGTCGGCGGGGGCGATCCGGCCGGGCGAGTGCGTGAGCGCGGCCTGCTTCCCGGCGCGCACGACGCCCGTCGCGGTCGTCGCGTCACCGGCGCCGCGGTCGGTGAACGACACCCGCTCGGGGTTGAAGAGGAACACCTGACGGATGTTGCCGCCGGGCTGGCCGCCGTCCTTGTTGTTCTCCGGGTCGACGGTCCGCCAGGCGTAGCGCGGCCCGCCCGCCGCGACGATCGCGTCCGTGAACTTCTGCAGCGTCCGATCGGCGGCCACCGTGCCGTCGTTCTTCGCGCCGTTGTTGTCCTGGATCTCCTCCAGGGCCACGATGTCGGGCGCGGCCAGGTTCGTGACCACGGCGGAGGCGAGCGCGTCGAACTTCGCCTGCGGGTCGCCCGGGTCGAGGTTCTCGACGTTGTACGTGGCCACGGCGAGCTCGCCCGTGCGCTGCGGCCGGGTCTTCTCGCGCTGCAGCCCCTTGTGCGCGACCTTGCCCAGCGAGCGGGCGGTCAGCGTGTACCCGCCGAACTGGTTGAAGTCGAGCGGCCCCTCGGCGCCGCCGGTCAGCACGTCGCCGACGTCCGCCTTCGGGAACGGCTGCTCGGAGACCGGCGCGAGCTGCTGGATCTGCAGCCGCCCGGTGTTCTGCGAGGCGTACGAGCCGTACAGCGCGCCCCCGCGCCGCGTCGCGCTCTCGTGCGGCTTCACGGTCACCCACAGCTCGGAGTGCGGGTCCGTGGCGCCGACGACGCGGGAGGAGCCGACGCGTACGTTCATGCCCTCCAGGGACTCGTAGAAGTCCAGGGCGTACGAACGGGGCTTCAGCGGGAGCGCGTTGACGCTGTTGCCCGCCGCCGGGTCACCCGCGGGCGCGTACGCGGAGGGCACGGACTTGGCGCCGACGGTCACCGGCGCGGGCAGGGCGTTGCCGGAGGACTCCACGGTCACCGTCGGCTTGGTGATCTGGGTCAGCGACTGGTTGCCGGAGGAGGCGCCGCCGGGCACGTACTCGGTCACGGTGCCGGAGACCCGGACCGCGTCGCCCGTCTTCACGGTCGGCGCCGATGAGGTGTAGACGAAGATCCCCTCGCTGGTCGCGCGGTCGCCGTCGGCCCGCGTGTCCTGGATCCAGAAGCCCTTCGAGCCGTACCCGCGCACGCCCGTGACGATGCCCGGTACGCCGTCGACCTGCTGCCCCGCCAGCGGCGACAGGCGGGTCGTGCCCTGGATGTCGTGCACCCGGACCTGGTCGGCGGAGGTGCCGGACGCGCCGGCGGCGGTGGTGGCGAGCAGCCCGGCCGCGAGGGCGGTGGCGACGACGGCGCCGACGGCGGCGGATCTCGGTATGTGAGGCATCGGGACTCCGGAGTGAGGGTGAGGACGGGGAACGGGGACGCGGCCTGGGGAGTGGCGTGGCGCTCTACGCGCGTCAATCTCTTGTGCGGGCGGGGAAGTTGTCAAGGTTCTGCGGGTGTGCGTGATCTGTACGTCTCCTGACGGGGACATGAAGCAGGCGGCAAACGGTCAAATCCGTCTAGGCTTCACGCAGCAGACCCGCACGCCCGTGGGGGTGGCAGACCCCTGCGCCCGTCAGGGCCGCAGACCGTACGCCCGCCGGGCCGCAGACCGTACGCCCGCCAGGGCAGCAGACCCGCACGTCCGTCAGGAGAACCAGCCGATGTCCCAAAGCCCCGCCACCCTGCCGCCGGTGCTGCTGCACTCCGAAGCGGAGCTCGCGCGGGACGCGCTCGCCACGCCCCTGCTCGCCCGCGCCGTGCGGCTCGCCCGCTGGGCCGGGCCCGAGACCCGCGTGGGCGCGGGCGGTGAGCTCGTCGACGAGCAGCTCCCGGCCGCGGCGGCCGAGCTGGGGCTCACCGGCGGCACGGCCGACGGCACGGACGTGACGGACGTGACGGACGCGGACGGGGGCGACGCGGCGGCGTACGCGAGCGAGGCCTGGCGGGTCGCCGTCGACACCGGTCTGGTGGAGGTCCAGGACGCGGACTCCGACGACGCCGACGGGACCGTCGCCGCGGGCGAGGAGCTGGCGCTGCTCACCTCGGGCGGGCCGCAGGACGTCCTCGGCATCTGGCTCGCCGCCCTGGAGGCGGTGTTCGCCGACGCCACGGTGCCCGACCTGGAGGACCTCGTCGACGCGATCCAGGACGGCGGTGAGATCGACTTCGAGGAACTCGGCTGGGACCCGCAGGGCGAGGCGGACTTCCTGGAGGGCGTCCTCGGCAACCTGTACCTGCTGACCGTCGGCGACGGCGCCGGGGACGACGGCGCGGTGCCGCTGCCCGCGCTCGCCGCGTCGATGATCGTGCCCGACGACATGGGCGAGCCCACGGACGACATCCTGGAGCAGGTGTCGGACGCGATGATGCGGCTCGACGACCAGTTCCGGATGCTGGAGCCGATCGGGCTCGTCGAGTACCGGCCCGTCGACGAGGCCCTGATGGCCGACATCGACAGCGAGGAGCCGCTGCCGGCCGCCGACGACGAGGACGAGGACGTCACGCGGTACGGGATGGTCCGGCTGACGCCGCTCGGTCTGTACGGGATCCGGGCGCGGATGCTGGAGGCCGGGCTCGACGCGCCCGCCGTCGGCGACCTCGCCGACAAGGGGGCCGACACGCTGCTCGACGGCACCGCCGGCTTCCCGCAGACCGCCGCGCAGGCCGAGATCGAGCAGTGGCTCGCGCGGCGTGAACCGCTCGGCGCGGCGCGGGAGTTGCTGGCCGCCGCGCGGGGCGGGGACGAGGGGGCGCCGTTGCGGCGGCTGCGGTGCCAGCAGGCGCTGTCGCTCGTCGGGGGTGAGGCCGAGCCCGCGCTGCGCGAGGTGCTCGACGACCCCGAGCTCGGGGGCCTCGCCCGGGTGTGGCTCGCCGAGCAGGGGGCCTCCGATGTGCCCGCGCCGTCCCAGGAGCTGGTGTTCTGGCTCACCATCGACACGATTGCCGCGCAGCTTGCCGCCGAGGGGAACTCCGAGGAGTTGCAGGGGCTTGTGGAGGGGCTTGCCGCGCAGCACAGCGGGTTCTTCGCCGCCGCGTGGCGGGTCGAGCATCCCGCCACGGCGGACGTTCTCGAGGCGATGGGGCGCCTCCACCCCGACAAGAAGATCGCGAAGGAGGCCCGCAAGGCAGCCTTCAAGGCCAGGTCGCAACAGGCCTAGGCGGGGCCCTGCCGGGGGCTTCCCCAACCCCGCCCCTTCCCGAAACCGGGGGCTCCGCCCCCGGACCCCCGTATCGGCCTGAACGGCCTCGTCCTCAATCGCCGGACGGGCTAGAGGGGCCGGGCGGGCTGGAAGGCGCGGGCGGCGGGCTGGGCGGTCTCGTCCTCACGTGACGGACGGGCTGGAAGGGGTTGCCGGACGCATTGGCTGATGTGCCGACTACGTCCCGTAGGGCAAGTCAGGGCGGGTGGGTGGGAGAAAAGAGCCCGTCCGGCGGTGAGGACGAGCCGGGCCGGAGGCCGCGGAAGGGCGGTTCCCCCGGCCGGCCCGAGGCTTCAGCACTCGTAGCGTGTCGTGTGCTTGAACGACGACGTCGCTCCGTCGAAGCCGTACGTCCCGCGATAGGCGGGCGGGTTCTGGTACTCGCCCACGATGGTGATCGTGGTCGCGCAGGACCCCTGCCCGGCCCGCTTCGCGTCGAGGCGGATCGTCTCGCCGACGAAGCCGCCCGTGATGTCCCAGGGGGCACCGCAGATGCCGGACGTGATCCGGCCGCCGGTCACGACGTGCGGGTAGGTGTTGGGGTGGTACTTCACCTCGATGCCGAACGTGACCTGGCCGTTGTGGAGCGTGAGTTTGCAGTCCGCCGCGACGGCCTCCGCCGAGACGTCCATCCGCGTGGCGAAGGCTTCGTCACGCGTCTTGACCTCGGCCCCCTGCGGATTGTGGAAACGGTGCTCCGCGCGGGCCTGGCCCTTCTGCTTGCGTGCCTGTGTGGTCATGGAACCCTCCCTCCGGGAAGTCGTGCGTCAGGCGAGCTGTTCCGCGATCTCGACGCGCAGCAGCGCGCGGACGTTCTCGATGTGGTTGATGACCGTGACCGTCGACGAACCGGCGAACAGCAGGCCGAGGGCGACGTTGTCGAGCGAGGTCACCAGGGACCCGGAGTCGCCGCCCGCCGAGATGTTCGTGGTGAGGATCTGGTCCTTGAAGCGGGCGGTGCCCGCGGTGCCGTAGTTGACGTCGATCGTGGCGTCCACGGAGATGATCCGGCCGAAGCTGATGTTCGTGGTGCGGCCGGACTTCTTGACGAGGTCGCCGACGGCGACGTTGGCTTTGCGGCGCCAGGCCCGGGGCGCGCCGCTGAAGTACTGCTCACGCGTCGCGTCCTGGAAGTCCACGGTGCCGAGAGCGGCGTCCACCACGTTGTTGTGCCGCTCCAGCGGGATCTGCGGGGCGAACTGGATCGTGATGAAGCGGTCCAGGGTCGCGATCCGGTCGGCGGGGTCCTGGCCGCCGTCGAACACGCCGGGCTGCACGATCGCGCTGCCGGACTGCGCCCGGTTGGAGTCGGCGAGCACGTGGTTGTTCGACAGGATGTAGAACTTCGCCGGGACGCCGAGCCCCGCGCCGGGCGGGTCGACGGACGCGCCGGGCAGGAAGTCGTACACCACGCTGCCGAGCGTGCCCGCGGTCACCCGGACGTTGCCGACCGAGAAGCCCGAGGGGCTCGGCCGCATCCGGCGCTTGAGGAGCTGCGGCTCGAACGCGGCGAGCCCGCCGGGCTCTTCGAGGCGCGGCTGGGACAGCCCCGCGGCGAGCTGTTCGCCGGCGGTCGTCCCGACGTCGTACGAGAGCTGCGAGCGGTCGTCGCCGCGCACGGGCCTGCGCTGCTGGCGCTGGGCGGCCACGTGGCCGACGGCGATGATGTCGGTGGGGGTGCCGTCATCCATCTGACGTGGGATCACGTCCCGTTCCGGGAGCAGTGACTCGGGCACCTTCTGGGTGACGAACACGAGCACGGCGGGCTCGCCGGTGGGCCGGCCGTCGCTCCACTTCACGCCGTGGCCGAAGCCGACGACGTTCGCGAGCGGCTGCTCGCGGCGCATGAAGTCGGTCATCGCCTGCTGGCGGGAGCTGTCGCTCAGCGTGCCGCCGGTGGGTCCTCGCATCAATTCGGGCTGGCTCACGCCAGACCACCTCTTCCCCTGTGCTGAATAAGTCACGGGGTTCCGGTGCGCGTCTCAGGCCTCGCCCTGCGCGCCGACGTCGCCGATGGCCAGTACGCGCACGGGCACGCCGTCGAGTACGTCCGGAACCACGTCCTCGTCACGGAGCCGGTCGCGGGGCACTCGATGGGTGACGAACACGACGATCACGTCCGTGCCCGAGTCCTCGTCCCTGCCGGTGCCGACCCCGGTGACATTGGCCAGCCTCATCAGCCGGTCCTCATGGAGGCTGCGCGCCTGGTGTGCGTCCACTCCGGCTCGCCTCCCCGCGTGGGTGATGCGGTTCCGCAGGTCGCCCTGCGGGATGCGGTACTTGCGTGTCTATTGCCGGGACCATCGCCGGTCAAGGCGTCCGGCGCGGGTGTCCGCAACGTACGCCGCTTCGCGTAGACGCGACCGGGCTCAGGTGCGCAGATGCGACGCGCCGTTGAGGTCCAGGACCGCCCCCGAGGCCCTTCCCCAAGCTCTCAACTACGTTCGAGCAGGGGAGACCCCACCGCCATCGGCGACGCCAGCCACACCGCCGCCGCCGCGATCTCCTCCGCCGTGCCCGCGCGGCCGAACGGGCTCTGCGCGCGGATCGCCTCACCCTCCGCGCCGCTGAGCCGGTGCGCCACGCGCTCGGTCGCGAAGAAGCCGGGCGCCACCGACGCCACCGCGATGCCGTGCGGCGCGAGCGCCACCGCGAGGGACTGGCCGAGCGCGTGCACCGCCGCCTTCGTCGCTCCGTACGCAGGGTGATCGGGCTCGCCCCGGAAGGCGCCGCGCGAACCGATGTTGACGATCCGGCCGCCGGTGCCCTGGTCCGTCATGCGGTGTGCCGCGAGGTGGCTGAGGTTCGCGGTGGCCAGCAGGTTCACCGCCACGTGCCGCTGCCACAGCGCGGACCAGTCCTCGTACGACGTGGTGGCGGGCGGGTGCGGAAGGTTCACGGCGGCGTTGTTGACCAGGACGTCGATGCCGCCTAGCGCGGCGGCGGCGCGGTCCGCGACGTCCTTGGCCCCGGCCGGGTCCGCCAGATCGCCGCCCACCAGGACGTGCCCGGCCCCGGCCAGCGAGTCCAGCGTGGCCCGCGCCTCCTCCTCGCGGGAGCCGTAGTGCACCGCGACCCGGTCGCCGTTGTCCGCGAAGGCGCGGGCGAGGGCCCGGCCGAGGCCCCGTGAGGCGCCGCTGACCAGGACGCGGCGGCCGGTGGCCGGAAAGGGCGTGCTCGTGGACGGGCTCGCGGCGGTTCCGGTGGTCCCGGCCGTCCCGGTGGTCCCCGTGGTCGTACTCATGGCAGCGCCTCCTGGCGGAACGTGGGCGTCCGGAAGTCGACCGCCGAAGTCGGTCTTCGTTCAACTGCCGTTTATACGTGAGCGGGAATCTGTCGCCGACAGCAGGCCCGGCCGTACGCGCCCTCATTCGCTCCCTCAGGAGACATCATGTCGACGCTCACTCGTAGGGATTTCGCCAGACGATCAGCGGTCACCGGGGCGGGCGTCGCCCTGGCCGGCAGCGTCGGCGCGCTGGCCACCGCGCCCGGAGCGCTCGCCGCGCAGGATCTCGAGGTCGCCGGGGCGGCCGACGCCGAAGGGCAGGACGGACATGGCCACGGCGCGCCCGGTTACGGCCCGCTCCTGCCCGACCCCGAGGGCCTGCTCGCGCTGCCTGCCGGGTTCTCGTACCGCGTCATCGCCCACAGCGGGAAGACGAAGCTGGAGACCGGCGAGTTCACGCCGTCCAAGCACGACGGTACCGCCACCTTCGCGGGCCCGCGCGGCGTGACCCTGCTCGTCACCAACCACGAGCTGGGCGGCCCCCGCGCCAAGGCGAAGCACCCGGTGCCGCTCACCGAAGGCCTCGTCTACGACCCGGCCGCGGCCGGTGGCTGCACGGTCGTCGAGGTGCGCCGGGGCGGCGAGGTGGCTCAATGGGTCGGGGTGGCGGGCACCGCCACCAACTGCGCGGGCGGCAGCACTCCTTGGGGCACGTGGCTCACCTGCGAGGAGACCGAGGACAAGGCCGGCCAGAACGGCATGACCAAGGACCACGGCTACGTCTTCGAGGTCGACCCCTACGACCGGCGCGCCAACCGGAACCCCAAGCCCATCAAGGCCCTCGGCCGCTACGCCCACGAGGCCGTCGTCGTCGACCCCAAGCGCGGCCACCTCTACCTGACGGAGGATGCCTCGGGACCCAACGGCCTGTTCTACCGCTGGACCCCGCCGGGCGGCTTCCGGCACGGCCGCGGCAGGCTGCGCACCCTGGCCGACGACGCCGGTGTCCTCAAGGCCCCCAAGTGCTACGACTCCGGCGGCCGCTTCGTCGACGACCTCTCGCGCGCCACGAAGATCGGCACCGTGTACGGCGTGGACTGGGTGGAGGTCCCCGACCGCGACGCCCGTGACGTCCCCGTCCGCAAGCAGTTCGACCTCGGCGCCGTCACCCGCGCCCGCAAGCTCGAAGGCATGTGGTGGGCCGACGGCGGCGCCTACATCGTCTCCTCGTACGCCCGCGCGGAGAGCCCCGGCGCGCAGCACGACGGGCAGGTGTGGTTCTACCACCCCGGGCGCCGCACCCTGACCCTGAAGGTGCTCCTCGGCGTCAACGCGGACCCGGGCAAGGACGGCGCGTTCGACGGCCCCGACAACATCACCGTCTCGCCCTACGGCGGCCTGGTCATAGCCGAGGACGGCGAGGGCGTCCAGCACCTGTTCGGCGCGACGGAGCGCGGGCGCACGTACCCCATCGCCCGCAACGAACTGAACGTTGGCACGCCCGAGAAGCCGTCCTACAGCGAGTTCGCGGGCGTCACCTTCTCGCCCGACGGGCGGACGCTGTACGCCAGCATTCAGACGCCCGGCATCATGCTGGCGATCACGGGGCCGTGGCGGCGCCAGCGCCCCTGAGCCGAACGGGGCGCGCCTTGGTCGTCAACCAAGTCATCAACACCCTTACAGGGCTGGTGCGTTGACGGCCCGGACGCTCGTCCCGCCGATCAGCGCGTACCAGCCGTCGGCGTCGGCGGCGAGCGCGGTGGCCGTGCCGGCCAGCGGCCACCGTGCCCGCTCCTTCCCGTCACGCAGGCCGAGCGCGCGGACCTCGCGGCCCGCCGTGACGTAGACGGTGCCGCCGCCGATGGCGGGCGGGCGCTGGCCGGTGGCCTCGAACGACGCCTTCCACAGCTCCTTGCCGCCCTTGCGGACGTCGACGGCCTGGACGGTGTTCGTGTCCGTCCAGTGCACCAGGACGCCGTCGGCGGTCACCGCCCCCGGCGCACCGCCCGCCTGCCGCGGCCAACTCGCGTCGAGCCCGGCCGAGTCGTGCCGCCAGAGCTCCTTGCCGTCGTCCGGGTCGAAGCCGACGAGCTTGCCGCCGCCGAGCACCAGGCCGGTGCCGTCGGCCTGTCCGAGGGCCGTCGCGCCCCGCCCCGCCACCACCTTGAGGTCCCTGCGTACGAGGCGCTCGCCGTCGCGTACGCCGATCAGATGCAGCTCGGACTCCTCGGTCAGGAGCGCGAACCTCGGGCCGCGCGGGCCTTGTTGAGGGAGCGTCACGGGAGCGGTCACCGCCCGGTCGTCGGAGCGGAGGCCCTTGTACGTCCACAGCGTGTCGCCCGTGCGGGCGTCGAGGCAGGACGCGCCCTCGTCGAGGTCCGCGGGCTCCGGCGCGAGGAGCAGCGACGAGCCGGAGACGGCGGGAGGCTGCCAGGTGGGCACGTCCTTGCGGGCGCCGGGCGAGGCGCCGTCGGACAGGGTGCGCAGGCGCAGCTCCGGGTCCTTGGCCGAGCCGGTCGTGTGCAGCGTCACGAGCCGCCTGCCCGCGACCGCGTACCACTGGGTGGTCCCCGACGGCCAGGCGTCCTTCACGGGCCACGGCTTTCCCGTGCGTACGTCCACGGCCGCCGCCAGGACGTCGGGCGCGACCAGAAGCCCGTCGGCCACGCCCCACAGCGTGGGCGCGGCCGGGGTGCCGCCTTCGCGCCGCCACCGCTCGCTGCCGTCGGCGGCGCGCACGGCGTGGACCTCGCCGCCCAGGGAGGTGCTGCGGTCGGGGCCGTGCACGAACACGGTGCCGTCTTGGAGCAGTAGTCCGCTCAGGCCTCCGCCGCCGAGCGCGTCGTCCAGCGTCAGCGTCCACCGGGTGGCGCGCGGGGTGCGGCGCCCCTTGCGCAGGCTCAGGGTGCTCTCGTCGGCCGGGTCCGGGGGCCCGGCGCCCGGTGCGGTGCGGATGGCCCACCCCATGAGGGCGGCGAGCCCGGCGCCTCCGACGGTGAGGGCGGAGCGGCGGGTGAGGGTGCGGCGGCGGGTGGCGCGGTCGCGGATGGCGCGGTCGCGGGCGGCGAGGTCGGCGTTGGCAGCGCGGGCGGTGAGGCGGTCTGTGGGGGATTTCTTGTCGACCACAGTGGCCCCATCGACCACAGCAGTCCCCCTGGCCGCGGCGGTCCCGCCCTCCGGAACCCGCGGAGCCGACTCCGCGATGAGGGACCGGAGGGGTTCGTCCCGCCACCACAGGGGGCTGTCCGGCGTGGCGGTCCGCCGCAGGACGGCGTCGACGGCGGGGCGCAGGGAGGGATCCCGGTGCAGGCAGGCGGCGACCAGCTCCCGCAGGCCCGCCCGGTCCGGGACGCCGGTGAGCTCCGGGTCCTCGTGGGCCGCGCGGTACAGCAGGACGGCGACCGGTCCGGAGCCGAACGGGCTGGCGCCGGTCACCGCGAAGGCCAGGACGGCGCCGAGCGCGAACACGTCGGTGGCCGGCCCCGTCGCGCCGCCCAGGATCTGCTCCGGCGCCATGTAGCCGGGCGTACCGAGCATCGAACCCGTCGCGGTCAGCGGGCCGTGCGCGTACTCGCCGCCCGTGGCGCGGGCGATGCCGAAGTCGATGACGCGGGGGCCGTCGGCGGTGAGCAGGACGTTGGACGGCTTCAGGTCGCGGTGCACGATGCCCGCGGCGTGAATGCTGGCCAGGGCCTCCGCGAGGGCCGCGGCGAGCGCGCGGGCGACCTCCGCGGACAGCGGGCCCGTGGCGGCGACGGCCTGGCGGAGGGTGACGCCCGGCAGGAACGCGGTGGCGAGCCAGGGCCGGTCGGCGTCGGGGTCCGCGTCCACGACGGCGGCCGTGTGGGCGCCGGTCACGGCCCGCGCGGCCGTCGCCTCCCTGCGGAAACGCTCCCTGAACCGCGCGTCCTCCGCGAGGTGTTCGTGCACCGTCTTCACCGCGAGCAGCCGGCCGCCGGGGCTCCGCGCCAGATAGACCTGCCCCATACCGCCCGCCCCGAGACGGGACAACAGGCGGTGCCCGCCCAGGCTTCTGGGATCCTCCGCGAGGAGCGGCGAGGTCATGCCGGGTCACCGCCGCCCGTCCCGGCACGGCGCCGGTACCTGTCCTCGCCACGACCGGTTCCCGTCACGACCGCTCCGGGGGCGCGATCGCCACGACGGTCCCGTCGGCGTACAGATGGACCACGTCCGCCGCGGCGGACGCCGCCTTCGCCGACGCGACGGTGTCGGACGGCGCGGCCCAGACCGTGCGGCCCGTGCGGACGTCGAGGGCGTGCAGACCCCAGCCGGGCTTGCCCTTCGTGCCCGGCTCGGGGCCCGACACGAACACGAGGCCGCCCGCGGTCAGCAACGAGCCGTCGGCGGCGGTGAGTTCGCCGACGTCGGCGCGCGTCCACCGGGGCCCGCCGCCGGACGCGGCATCGTACGCGCTCAAGCCCTCCGACGCCGCCGCGAGCAGCATGCCGCGCGTGGGCAGCGGGGTCACCGTGGCCGACTCCACTCGCCGGGTCCAGCGGACGCGGCCCGTGGTCAGGTCGACCGCGCGGATCGCGGCGCGGTTCGCGTAGCAGGCCGTGCCCTTCGCGCCCGGGTGCGCCCGCGGATGGCGCGCCCCGTTCCGCACCGTCCGCTCCACCTTTCCGTCCGCCGCCCGCAGCACGACCAGCGGGTCCCGCCGCGCGTAGTCGTCCGTGCCGGGGCTGCCCGGGTTGGCCGACGCGGCCACGGCGATGCGGCCGCCCGCCTGGTCGACGCCGATCACCCCGGCGGCGGCGCCCTCGTGGAACCACAGGGCCTCACGGGTGCGCGCGTCGAATCCGTACGCCCGCCAGTGCCGGCCCCACGCGCTGCGCCGCGTCCAGATCGTGTCGTACGGGGCGTACGTCAGGAGACACACCACGTCGCCCGCCAGCAGGAACTGGCCCTGGTTGCCTTCGAGCGCGCTGTAGTCGGCGTCGAAGCCGGGCGGCGCGGCCGTGCGGCGCTTGGGGTTGAGGCGCGGATAGGGCGACTTCCACACCTCGCGGCCGGTGGCGCCGTTCAGCGCGCGCAGCTCCGGCTCGAACAGGTCGTCCCGCAGGACGTACACCGTGTCGCGGTAGCGGTCGACGCCCTGCAACTGCTCCTCGGAGTACACCCAGCGCACCGTGTTGGAGCGCGCCTCGACGCAGGTCAGGGCGGAGGAGCCGAGCAGGAACAGAGCGTCGCCGCGGCGCACCAGACCACCGCCGGACCGGAGGCCGCCCACGTCCCGGCTCCACAGCACCCGCCCTCGCGCCGCCGTCCCCGTCCGCCGCCCCCGCGAGCCCCCGCGCGCCCCGCCCTCGCGCCCGCCGAGGGCCGCGACGACCACCCCGGTGGTGCCCGCCGCCGCGGCGAGGGCACCTCCACTCCACAGGAGCACCCGACGCCGGGAGGAGCGGCGGTCCTCGGGGGCCGGGAGGGGGGTGGTGGGCGCGGGGGTGGTCGGCGGTGAGGTGACCGGTGGCGCGGTGGCGGTGGGGTGGGGCGCGTCGGCGGACGGTACGCCGACGGGCGCCGGTGCGAGGGTGTCCGTACCGTCGGAGTCGGAGTCGGAGTCGGAGTCGGCGTCGGCGTCGGCGTCGGCGTCGGCGTCGGGCACGGAATCGCCAGGCTCGCAGCCGCCGCCCGCAGCCGCCGTCTCCTCCTGCTCCTGCCCCAACAACCTTGCCACGTCGTCCTCATGACGCCGTATCAGCCCGGCGACGGCGCCCCGCTCCCACCACGGCACCTCCCGCGCCCGTGCCCCGCACCAGGCCAGCACCTCGCCGACCGTCGGGCGGTCCTCGGGGGCGCGGGCCAGGCAGCGGGTCAGGAAGGTGTGCAGGGCGGGGTCCGGGAGGCCGTCGAGGTCCGGGGCCTCGTGCAGGGTGCGGTACAGGACGCGGGCGGCGCCGTCCGCGCCGAAGGGGGCGCGGCCCGTGGCGGCGAGGGCGAGCAGGGTGCCGAGCGCGAAGACGTCGGCGGGCGGACCCGGCCGGGCGTCGTCGGCGCCGCGCGCGAGCTGTTCCGGCGCGATGAAGCCCGGGGAGCCGATGGCCTCGTCCGTGGCGGTGAGGCTGTCGTCGGCGGCGCTCTTGGCGATGCCGAAGTCGAGGACCTTGGGGCCGTCGCGGGTGACGACCACGTTGGACGGCTTCAGGTCGCGGTGCACCAGACCCGCCGCGTGCACCGCGGCCAGTGCCTCCGCGAGGGAGGCGCCGAGCGCCGCGAGGTCGGCGGCGGACAGCGCGCCGTGCGCGGCCACGGCGTCCGTGAGGACCGGGCCCGCGCAGAACTCCGTGACCAGCCAGGGCTGTTCGGCGTCCGGGTCGGCGTCGAGCACGGCCGCGGTGTACGGGCCGGTGACGGCGCGCGCGGCGGCCGTCTCGCGGCGGAAGCGCTCGCGGAACTCCGGCTCGGCGGCGAGGTGCCCGTGCACGGTCTTCACGGCGACGGGCCGCCCGGACGCGGACCGCGCCAACTGCACCCGCCCCATGCCGCCCACGCCGAGCTGCGCGATCAGCCGATACCCCCCGACCTCACCGGCCGCCCCACGCGTGGCCCCTGCCATGCCGCCAGCCCCTCCCCGACTCGACCTCACAGTGCGACGCCTGCGAGTCATCGTACGGTTGCGTCCGCGCGCGAAAAAACCTTTGGCATTCGCCGAGTTCGCTCTCCTAAAGTGATGCGTGTCCAGGTGCGCAGGCAGGACTTACTTCCACTCTTAATGGGGAGGTCGCGGGTTCGAATCCCGCCGCCGGTACTTCACGCCGGTGTAGCTCAGTGGCCAGAGCGCCATCGTCAGTTCCGCCGACCTCGACCTCTGGACACACGCATGACCTGCACCTCCCGGTGCGAGGGCAGCGGCTACTTCTTCGACTGAAATCACGCCGCCGCCGATGAGATCTCGGGAGGCCCAAAGAATTCGGGGGAATTCACACTCATGGCCCGCTTCAACTCCAAGTCCCTTTCCGCTCTGCTCACTTCGCCCGTGAAGTCCACCGCGCCCTCCGGGCGCCCGGCGCGCACCCACGAGGGCGGCCGGGGGCACCTCCGGGACGCGCGCTCCGAGCTCTTTCTGCTCGCGGTCGCGAATTTCGTGACGCAGGAGACGTATTACGAGGGCGGCGCGGACCGCGACGACCGGTTCGCCGCGCTCGTGCGGAAGCTCGCCGTCGAGGACCCGGAGTGGACCGCGGGCCTGCTCGGATGGCTGCGCGGCGACGGCAACATGCGCACGGCGTCGATCGTGGGCGCGGCCGAGTACGTGCGGGCCCGCCTGGACGCGGGGGTCACGGAAGGCCCCGCCAACCGCCAGGTCGTCGCCTCCGTCCTGCGCCGCCCCGACGAGCCCGGCGAACTGCTCGGCTACTGGACGGCGACGTACGGCCGCGCCGTGCCGAAGCCCGTCAAGCGCGGCATCGCCGACGCCGTACGCCGCCTGTTCCACGAGAAGTCCCTGCTGAAGTACGACACCGCCGCCAAGGGGTACCGCTTCGGCGACATCCTCAACCTCGTGCACGCCGCGCCCGACCCGGCCAAGCCGTGGCAGGGCGACCTGTTCCGGTACGCGCTCGACCGGCGCCACCACCCGGACGCGGCCGAGGTGCCGGGTTCGCTGCCGGTGCTTGCCGCGCACCGTGACCTGATGGCGCTGCCCGTCGCCGAGCGGCGCGCGGTCGTCACCGGACCCGGTGGCGCCGAGCGGCTCGCCGCCGCGGGCATGACCTGGGAGGCGCTAGCGGGCTGGTTGCAGGGCCCGATGGACAAGGCGGCCTGGGAGGCGGTCATTCCGTCGATGGGCGCGATGGCGCTCGTGCGGAACCTTCGGAACTTCGACGAGGCGGGCGTCTCCGACGAGGTCGCCGAGCGGGTGGCGGCGAAGATCGCCGACCCGCGTGAGGTCGCACGGTCCCGGCAGTTCCCGTTCCGCTACCTCGCCGCGTACCAGCACGCGCCGTCCCTGCGCTGGTCGTACGCCCTGGAGCGGGCGCTCGGCCACTCACTGGCCAACGTGCCCGCGCTGCCCGGCCGTTCGCTGATCCTCGTCGACCGGTCCGGCTCCATGTGGTCGCCGCTGTCGCAGCGCTCGCAGCTGAACCGGGCGGACGCCGCCGCGGTGTTCGGCACGGCGCTCGCCCTGCGGGCGGCCGACGCGGACCTCGTCGAGTTCGGCACGTCCAGCGCCGTGGTGAAGCACCGCACGGGCGAGTCGGTCCTGAAGGTCCTGGGCCGGTTCGGCAGCCTCGGTGGCACGAACACCACGGAGGCGGTGCGCCGGCACTACCGGCGGCACGACCGCGTCCTGATCGTCACCGACGAGCAGGCCGCGTACAGCCACCACGGCGACCCGACCGACCAGATCCCGGCGCACATCCCCGTCTACACCTGGAACCTGGCCGGTTACCGGGCGGGCCACGGCGCGTCCGGCTCGGCGGGCCGTCATGTCTTCGGCGGGCTTTCGGACACGGCGTTCCGGATGGTGCAGCTGCTGGAGGCGGGACGGGCGGCGGACTGGCCGTGGGTGGGGTGACGTTCGGTGGGTCAGATATGGGTGTGGTGACGTGTGGCGGGCCGGGCTTGGGGGTTGATCGTTACTCGGCCGGACCGCAGGCTGGCTGCTGACCGCAAGGCACCCGGGCCGGTCGGCACTTCGCTGCGGGCCGACCGGCCACACAGGACCCCAGGAGGCCCCGTGTCCCTCGCCACCACGCTCCAGTCCTTCCCCCGCTACCCGCTGCTCTTCGGCCCCTCGCCCGTCCACCCCCTGGAGCGCCTGACCCGTCACCTCGGCGGCGCGACGCTGTGGGCCAAGCGGGAGGACTGCAACTCGGGCATCGCCTACGGCGGCAACAAGACCCGCAAGCTGGAGTACCTGGTCGCCGACGCGCTCGCGCAGGGCTGCGACACGCTGGTGTCGGTGGGCGGGGTGCAGTCCAACCACACCCGGCAGGTCGCGGCCGTCGCGGCCCGTGCCGGGCTCAAGTGCGTGCTGATCCAGGAGAGTTGGGTCGAGTGGCCCGACTCCGTGTACGACAAGGTCGGAAACATCCTGATCAGCCGACTCGCGGGCGCCGACGTCCGCCTGGTGCGGGCCGGGTTCGGCATCGGCGTCAAGGAGAGCTGGGAGCGGGCGGTGCGGGAGGTCGAGGAGTCGGGCGGCAAGCCGTACGCCATCCCGGCGGGCGCCTCCGAACACCGCCTCGGCGGCCTCGGCTTCGCCGGCTGGGCCGCGGAGGTCGCCGAGCAGGAGCGGCGGTCGGGCGTCTTCTTCGACACCGTGGTGGTGTGCTCGGTCACGGGGTCCACGCAGGCCGGGATGGTCGCGGGGTTCGCCGCGCTCGCCGAGGCCGCCGGGGCTGACGGGGACGCCGGGGCCGACGAGCGGGTGGCCGGGGGCGCCCGGCCGCGCCGCGTCATCGGTGTCGACGCCTCCGCCGAGCCCGATCGCACCCGCGAGCAGACCCTGCGGATCGCGCGCGGCACGGCCGAACTCATCGGCGTACGGCGGGAGATCGAGGACGCGGACGTGGAGCTGGACGAGCGCTACCACGCCGGTACCTACGGCATCCCCGACGAAGCCACCCTCGACGCGATGCGGCTCGCCGCCCGCACGGAGGGCATGGTCACCGACCCGGTGTACGAGGGGAAGTCGATGGCGGGCCTCATCGACCTGGTCCGCCGCGGCGAGATCGGGCCGGACTCCACCGTGCTGTACGCACACCTGGGCGGTCAGCCCGCGCTGAACGCGTACAGCGCGTTGTTCGACTAGCCAGGTTGGGCCGAGCCCGGAGGGCGAGGGGGCGTGGCAGGCACACCTGTGGCCGCCGCCGCGCCCCCTCCCCGCTGCCGGAGCCGCCCCGCGCTACAGCGCCTGCGCCGCCGGCTTCACCATGCCCCGCACCGTGCGGGACTTCACGAAGTCGCCCATCGCCGTCATGTCCCACTCGCCCGTGAACTGGCGGATCAGCTTGGCCATCATCACGCCCGTCTGCGCCTCGGCGTTCGTCAGGTCGAAGCGGACCAGCTCCTCGCCCGTGGCGCCGTCGATCAGGCGGCAGTACGCCTTCGCGACCTCGGTGAACTTCTGGCCGGAGAAGGAGTTGACGGTGAAGACGAGGCCGGTGACCTCCTGCGGGAGGGCGCCGAGGTCGACCACGATCACCTCGTCGTCACCGCCGCCCTCGCCCGTGAGGTTGTCGCCGGAGTGCTTGACGGCGCCCTTGAGGATCTTCAGCTTGCCGAAATAGCAGCTGTCGATGTGGTTGCGCTGCGGGCCGTACGCGATGACCGAGGCGTCCAGGTCGATGTCCTTGCCGCGGAACGCGGGCTCCCAGCCGAGGCCCATCTTGACCTGGGAGAGCAGCGGGCGGCCGCCCTTGACCAGGGACACGGTCTGGTTCTTCTGGAGGCTGACGCGGCCCTTGTCCAGGTTGATCTTCCCGGCGCCGGGGGCGGGGGCGGCCGGGGCCGCGGGGGCCGGCGGGGCGGGGGGCTGGGCCATCGGCGGGGGCGGGGGCCTGGACCGGGGGGCCGGTCGGGGGTGCCAGGGGCGCCGCCGGGGCCGCGGGCTGGGCGGGGGCCGGGGCGGGCGCGGGCTCCTCGACCGTGACGCCGAAGTCCGTGGCGATGCCCGCGAGGCCGTTGGCGTACCCCTGGCCGACCGCGCGGGCCTTCCAGGCGCCGTTGCGCAGATAGATCTCGACGATGACGAGGGCCGTCTCCGTGCCGAGCCGGGGCGGGGTGAAGGTGGCGAGGACCGAGCCGTCGTCCGCGTTGCGGATCGTGGCCGTGGGCTCGACGCCCTGGAAGGACTGGCCTGCCGCGTCCGGGCTCGCCGTCACGACGATCTTCTCGATGCCGGGCGGGACGGATGCCGTGTCCACCGTGATGGCGTCCGGGGTCGTGCCGCCGCCGGAGCGGTGTGTGACGCCTGGGCCCGTGGGCTGGTTGTAGAAGATGAAGTCGTCGTCTGAGCGCACCTTGCCGTCGGCGGTGAGCAGCAGGCCCGATACGTCGAGCCGCACGGGGGCGGTGACGTCCACCGCCACGCGGGCCGCGGTCAGGGGGATGTTCGAGCCGGGGGTCATAGCTGTCATGCCTGAGGTAACGAGCGGGGCCACTTTGCCGTTCCCTTACCTCGGGGTTTTTCTGCGGGTGGGTGGGACCTGCCGGGGGCTCCCCGCTGCGTCCATTAGCGCGCTCCGCGCGCGGGCGCCCCTTCCCGTAACCGGGGGCTCCGCCCCCGGACCCCCATATCGCCGCTCCGCGGCTCGTCCTCAATCGCCGGACGGGCTAAAACCCTGCCGCACCGGCACATTTCAGCCCCTCCGGCGTTTGAGGAGCGGGGGTCTGGGGGCAGAGCCCCCAGTTTCGGGAAGGGGCGGGACTGGGGCGCACCCGCGAGGCCCCCCTACGGCACCACCACGATCTTGCGCCCCACCCCCGCCGCGAACTTCCCCAGCGCCTCGGGATACTGCGCCAGCGGCACCCGGTCGCTGATGAAGACGTCGGGGTCCAGGACACCGGCGGCGAAGAGTTCCGCGGCGCGTTCGTAGCTGTGCAGCACGGCCATGGAGCCGGTGATGGTGATCTCCTGGTTGTAGATCCGGTACGGATCGATCGTCACGCGCGTCGCATAGTCCGCGACGCCGAACTGGAGGAACGTGCCCGCCTTGGCGACCCGCCCGAGCCCGTCCTGGATGGCGGCGGCGTTGCCGGTGGCGTCGACGACGACGTCCCAGCCCTGCGGGCGGTCGAGCTCGTCGGCGCTCGCGCCGGCGCCGGTGACGCCGAGCCGCGCGGCGGTGGCGAGCCGCTCCGGGTTGAGGTCGACGACGTCCACGCTCGCGGCCCCGGTGCGCTTGGCGAGCTCCAGCATCATCAGGCCCATGGTTCCGGAGCCGTAGATCAGGACGTGCGCGCCGAGCCGGGTGCGCAGCACGTCGTAGCCGCGCACCGCGCAGGACAGCGGCTCGATGAGGGCGGCGTCCTGGGTGCGGACGTGCTCGGGCAGCCGCACGCAGTTGGCGACCGGCGCCACCGCGTACTGCGCGGCGCCGCCCGCCGTGGTCACGCCGATCGCGGCCCACCGCTCGCACAGGTTGTTGTGGCCGTCGCGGCAGTAGCGGCACTCGTAGCAGTAGAGGGAGGGGTCCACGGCCACGCGGTCGCCGACGGAGAGCTCCGTGACCGCGCTGCCCACGCCGACCACCTCGCCCGCGAACTCGTGCCCCGGCACCACCGGCAGCGTCGGCGCGAACTCGCCCTGCAGGATGTGCAGATCGGTCCCGCACAGCCCGCACGCGGCGACCTCGACGACCACGTCGCGCGGCCCGGGCGTGGGGTCGGGCACCTCGCCGACCACGGCCTTGCCGACGGACTCGATGATGGCGGCTTTCACTTGACGGCTCCCAACGACAGGCCCTGGACGAGTTTGTCCTGGGCGGCGAACCCCGCGGCGAGCACCGGCAGGGAGATGACGAGCGACGCGGCGCACACCTTGGCCAGGAACAGGCCCTGGCTGGTGATGAAGCCGGTCAGGAAGACGGGGGCCGTCTGCGCGACCACCCCCGTCAGGACCCGGGCGAAGAGCAGTTCGTTCCAGCTGAAGATGAAGCAGATGAGGGACGTTGCCGCGATGCCCGGGAGTGCGATGGGCGCGACGACGCGGGTGAGGATCGTCGGGAGGCGGGCGCCGTCGATCTGCGCGGCCTCGATGATCGCCACCGGCACCTCGGACAGGAACGACTGCATCATCCAGACGGCGATCGGCAGGTTCATCGACGTATAGAGGATGACCAGGAGCCAGATGTTGTCGAGGAAGTCGGTGTTCTTGGCGAAGAGATAGATGGGGAGGAGGCCTGCCACTACCGGCAGCATCTTCGTCGACAGGAAGAAGAAGAGGACGTCCGTCCACTTCTTCACCGGGCGGATGGAGAGGGCGTATGCCGCCGGGAGCGCGAGGATCAGGACGAGCAGGGTCGACGCCGTCGACGCCACGAAGGAGTTGATGAGCGAGGGCCAGGGGCTCGCGCCGCCGCCCGCGCCGAAGAACTCCCGGTAGCCGTCCAGGGTGAGGGACGCCGCGACCGAGGGCGGATTGGTCGCCGCGTCCTCCTCCGAGTGGAAGGACGTCAGCGCCATCCAGGCGATGGGCAGGAAGAACAGGAGCCCGGCCAGCCAGGCCACGAGCCCCAGGCCGATTCCCCTGGCCCGTATGCTCCGTACGCTCCGTATGGCCCGTACGCTCCGTACGTCGGCGCTCATGCGCGGGACACCTCCTCGCGGAAGAGGGACGACACCACGCGGAGCGCGAAGGTCGCGATGATGATCGAGCCGATGACGACGAGCACACCGGCGGCGGACGCCAGGCCGTTCTCGTGGGCCTGGTAGAAGCTCTGGTAGACGGTGTAGGGCAGGTTCGCGGTGCCGAGGCCGCCGGACGTGATGGTGAAGACCGCGTCGAAGTTCTGCACGATGTAGATCGAGCCGAGCAGGGCGCCCAGTTCGAGATAGCGGCGCAGGTGCGGCAGCGTGAGGTGGCGGAAGACCTGCCAGTTGCCGGCGCCGTCCATGCGGGCGGCCTCGATGAGTTCGGTGTCGCGGCTCTGCAGCCCGGCGAGCAGGATCAGCATCATGAACGGCGTCCACTGCCAGATCAGGGACAGCTCGATGGCGATCAGCGGGGTGTTGGAGATCCAGTCCGGCTGGGTGGCGCCGTCGCCGCCGACCCAGTGCAGGATGCCGTTGAACAGGCCGTACTCGGGGTTGTAGAGCACGTGCTTCCACAGCAGCGCCGCGGCCACCGGCACCAGCAGGAACGGCGCGATGAGCAGCGTGCGCACCACGCCCCGGCCGCGGAACCTCCGGTCGAGCAGCAGCGCGAGGCCGAGCCCGATGACGAGGCTCGCGAGCACGACCGTCGCCGTAAGGACGATCGTCGTCCACACGGACTTGCGCAGGTCGGCGTCCGTGAGGACCTCTTCGTAGTTGGCGAAGCCGGTGAAGCTGCGGGCGTCCGGGTAGAGGGCGTTCCAGTCGAAGAAGGAGATCACCAGCGTGGCCACGAAGGGGAGCTGGGTCACGGCGATCATGAAGATCAGGGCGGGCATCAGGGGTGCCCGGGTGGCCCAGGCGCGCAGCCGTCCGGAGGGGCGCCGGGTGGACGCGGGCACGCGCGCGGAGGGCGTGACGGTGGTGGTGGTCGTGGCGGTCATCGTCCCTCGTACTCCTCGGAGATCTTCTCGGCGAGCTTCTGGGACTTCTTCAGGGCGGACTCGACGGACTGGCGTCCGGCGATGGCCGCGCTGATCTCCTGGGAGACGCGGGTGCCGAGGTCGGTGAACTCGGGGATGCCGACGAACTGGATGCCGGGCGCGGGCCGGGGCTGCACGCCCGGGTCGCGCGGGCGGGCGTCGGCGATCGCGGTCCGCATGACGCTCTGGAAGGCGGCCGCCTCCTTCCGGTACTCCGGGTTCTCGTACGTCGACGCGCGCTTGCCCGCGGGCACGTTGGACCAGCCGATCTTCTCGCCGACGAGTTCCTCGTACTCCTTACTGGACGCCCAGGAGATGAACTTCCAGGCCTTGTCGGGGTTCCGGGAGGCCTTCTGCAGGCCCCACGCCCAGGTGTAGAGCCAGCCGGAGCTCTCCGTCTTCTCCACCGGCGCGGGTACGTAGCCGATCTTGCCCTTGACCGGGGACTTGGCGGCCTCCAGGGAGCCGGCCGCGGCCGTGGCGTCGTACCACATGGCGGTCTTGCCCTGGGTGAGGTTGTTCAGGCACTCCGCGTACCCGGCCTGGGCCGCTCCGGACTCGCCGTGCTCGCGCACGAGGTCTACGTAGAAGCGGGTCGCCTTCTCGAACTCGGGGGAGTCCAGGCGGGCCTTCCAGTCCTTGTCGAACCAGGTGCCTCCGAAGGTGTTGACGACCGTCGTCAGCGGCGCCATGACCTCGCCCCACCCGGGAAGCCCGCGCAGACAGATGCCCTTCATGCCCTTCTCGGCGCCGTCCGCTTTGGCGGCGAGGGCCGCGACCTGCCGCCAGGTGGGCTTCTCCGGCATGGTCAGGCCCTTCTTCGCGAAGACGTCCTTGCGGTACATCAGGAAGGACGACTCTCCGTAGAAGGGCTCTCCGTAGAGCTTGCCGTCCTCGCCGGTGAGGGACTGGCGCATCGGCGGCAGGATGTCGCGCTGGTCGAAGGCGCGGTCCTTGCGTGTGTAGGGGCCGAGCTCGCGCAGCCAGTCGTTCTTGGCGTAGATGGGGATCTCGTAGTTGCTGAGAGTCGCCACGTCGTACTGGCCCGCCTGGTTGGCGAAGTCCTGGCTGATCTTGTCGCGGACGTCGTTCTCGGGCAGCACGGTGAAGTTCACCTTGATGCCGGTCTTCTTGGTGAAGTGCTCGGCGGTGAGTTTCTGCAACTCCACCATCTGCGGGTTGTTCACCATCAGTACGTTGATGGAGTCGCCGCCGGAACCGGTCCCGCCCGCCCCGGCCCAGCAGCCGGAGAGCAGCGGGGCGAGCAGCGTCCCTGCGGCGGTCGCGGCGAGCAGGCGCCGCGGCCTCCGTCGGCTCTGGGTTCGCATGAATCGCTCCTGAACAAAGGGGGCAAAGTCGGTGATACAGGGCAGTTGAGGGTGTGCGGTGCCGCACCGGCGGCCGCGCGGGGAGCCGGTGTGCGGGGCGGGGCGGGGTGGGGCGGGATCGGTTGTCGGGCCGCTGCCCGGGCGGTCAGGCCCGGATGACCTGCGGCCCCTGCAAGGAGTAGCGGTGCGCCTCGGAGGCGGGCAGCTGGGCGCTGGTGACGATGCACTCCAGGTCGCTCACGTTCGCGAACCGGCAGAAGCTCGTCGCGCCGAACTTGGTGTGCACGCCCGCGAACACGGTGCGCCGTGAGGCCCGGATGGCCTGCGTCTTCACTTCGCTCACGGCGGGGTCGGGGGTGGTGAGGCCGTGTTCGCGGGAGATGCCGTTGGCGCCGATGTACGCCAGGTCGATGACGAAGCCCGCGAGCATGCGGGTCGTCCAGTGGTCGACGGTGGCGAGGGTCCCGGCCCGCACCCGCCCGCCGAGCAGCAGCACGGTGACGTGCTCCGCCTCGGCGAGCACGCCCGCGGTCGCGAGCGAGGCGGTGACCACGGTCAGCGGCCGGTTCTTGGGCAGGGCCTCGGCGATGAGCTGCGGGGTGAAGCCCTCGTCGATGAAGACGGTCTCAGCGTCGCCGAGCAGCTCGGCCGCGGCGGCCGCGATGCGGCGCTTCTCGGGCACGTGCATCGTCGTGCGGAAGGCGAGCGTCGTCTCGAAACCGGCGCTCTCCACCGGATAGGCGCCGCCGTGGGTGCGCCGGACCAGGCCGTGGTCCTCCAGGGCGCGCAGATCGCGGCGCACGGTCTCCTTGGCGACGCCGAGCTCGGCCGCGAGGACGGTGACGTCGACGGACCCGGAGCGGCGGGCCGCGCGCACGATCTGCCGCTGACGTTCCTCCGCCGTCATGGACGCCACCTCTTCCCCGGAGACTTCAGTTCCACTTTGCTGCCCGTTCGGGCCTGTGGGGAAGTTCTACAGCGCGGGGGAAGGGGGTGACCAGGCGCGTGGCGGGCCCGATGATGCCCGCATCTGCCCGTTTTCCGGGGCGACTGCCTGTGGAACGGGCCGATCATGTGCCCGTTGATCGGCCCGTGGTGCCCGTTTGCCGCCCGGTTGGGGGCCGGGCGGCCGGAAATCGACAGTCGTGCCGCCGGGATTTCGTCGGGCGCCGGGATTCCGTCAGGCCCCGGGCTTTCGTCAGGCGCCGGGTTCTCGTCAGGGCCGGTGGAAGCCGACCTCGGGGTGGGCGGGCGTGGGCCCGTCCAGGAGCGGCTGACCGGTGCCGCGCAGGTGCCGGTCGAAGAAGGCGCCGATGTAGGCGCGGGTGATCCGCTCGGCGCGCGTGCCCGAGATCGGCGCCTCGGGGTCGTCCACGCCGAGCTGACCGAACACGACCGGTACGTCGGTGAACGTGTAGTGCCCGGACCCGGCCACGGTCAGCCAGCGCTTCCAGCCCGCGAAGCCGGACCATGCCTCGGCCCAGTTGTAAGGGCCGTCCGGCTTGACGGTGGACTCGGTGCCGAGCAGCAGGAAGGGGCGGTCGAGCCCCTGGGGCCCGATGTGGAAGCCGCCGTCCATGTTCATGCCCGCCCGCACCCGCCGGTCGGTGTTCATGAGGGCAGCCGTGGCGGCGCCGCCGATGGAGTGTCCGCCCATCCCGATCCGCTTGGCGTCGATCAGGCCCGAGTGCCGCCAGGTCGCCTTGCCCGATGTGCCGCCGACGAGGCGGTCCAGGACGTACGACAGGTCCTTGGCCCGGCCCGCGGTGATGCGCGGCCCCGAGTCGCCCCCGCCCTCCTTGCAGCCGACGCAGGGCAGGACGCGCCCGCCGCTGAACTCCGCGCCGCTCGCCTCATAGGCGTGGTCGACGGTCGCGACCACGTACCCGCGGCTCGCCAGGTCCTCGGCGAGGTGCGTCAGCGTCGAGCGCGGCGCGGTGAAGCCCGGCGAGAGCACGACGAGGGGAAACCTGCCGCGCGCGGCGGGCGCGCCGGTGCGGGCGTAGGTGCGCGTCGAGCTGTAGGCGGCGGCCGGGACCCGCCCGTCGAGCTCGGCGCCCTTCAGCAGCTCCCGGGCCGCCTTTTCGGACGTGTACGCGGTGGGCCGCCCGCCCGCTCCCCGCGCCGGGTAGTACATCGACGCCATCAGCTCCCGCGCCCCCGCGGAGGGCACCCAGGGGTCCTTGCGGCTCTTGTCGACCAGGTGCAGGGTGTCGCGGCCGACCGCGAACGGGCCGGTGGGCCGCGGGAGTTCGGGCCGGGTGACGGGCGCTTCGGCGGAGAAGGCGGCCGGGGCGGTGGGCGCGGCCTGCGCGGTGGCCGTGGCCGCGACCGGCAGGGCGAGCGCCAGCGCGAGCACGGGAGCAACCACGCGCCCGCGCAGGATCGTTCGGCTTGTCGTCATGGCAACTCACGCTAGCCAGCGGCAGGTCGGCGCACGTCGCCCCGCGGGCTGACCCGCACGCGCCCGAAGGCGTACGGAACCATCAACTCCAAGGAGGAGCCCGGCAACTCCGAAGAGACCCCAGGAGGAGCCCCCAAGCAGACCCCAGGAGGAGCTCAATAAGGCCACACCGGCGGGTTCACGCAGAAGCGGCCGCCCAGATGCGCGTGTTCGGGGTTGGCGGGGTCCAGCTCGCCGTGCTCGGCGACCAGCTTCCCGGCGAACTGCTCGGAGTCGTCCTGGGGTTCATAGCCGAGCGCCCGCGCCGACGACAGGTCCCACCACAGCCGGGTGTTGGCCGACGAGCCGTACACCACGGTGTGTCCGACGTCCGGCGCGGTGAGCGCCGCGTGGAAGAGCCGCGCCCCGTCGCCGGGCGACATCCACACCGACAGCATCCGGACGTCGGTGGGCTCCAGGAAGCAGGAGCCGATCCGCACGGACACCGTCTCGACGCCGTGCTTGTCCCAGTAGAACTGCGCCAGGTCCTCGCCGAAGCACTTCGACAGGCCGTAGAAGGTGTCGGGCCGGCGCGGGGTGCCGACCGGGATCAGCGGCTCGTCGCCCTCCGGCCGCGGCGTGAAGCCCACCGCGTGGTTGGAGGAGGCGAAGACGACGCGCGGGACGCCCTCCTCGCGCACCGCCTCGTAGAGGTGGTACGTGCCCTCGATGTTCGCCTTGAGGATCTTGTCGAAGGTGGACTCCAGGGAGATCCCGGCGAGATGGACGACCGCGTCGACGCCGCGCACCGCCGCGCGCAGGGCGTCCCGGTCGGCGAGGTCCGCCGTGAGCGCGCCGGGCTCGCCGTCGACGGGCCGCAGGTCGAGCAGCCTGAGGTCGTAGCCGTACGCGGGCAGGAGTCCCCGCATCAGGGTGCCGAGGCCACCGGCGGCGCCGGTCAGCAGGACAGTGCGGGGAGCGGGCATCCGGTGATCTCCTCGTACGCGTTCATGTATGAGATTCACATTCGTGGACACGCTAGGGAGCTCCGCCCGTCGGCGTCAAGTGTGGCGCAGGCGCGGTGAATCCGCTCCTGAGTTGCGGGTTTGCGTGCTTGACCGGCCCGGTCCGGCGCCTTAGCGTGGGCGCGTTCAGGGATATAGACATGAATCAGAAACGTGCACGCTAGGGAGCGCCCCGTGACGTCAGCCCCTCTCGCCTCTCGGCTCCGCGTTCCCAGCGGGCCGCTGTTCTTCCCCGTCACTCCGTACGGGGCCGACGGCTCCGTGCACATCGAGACGTTCCGTACGCACGTGCGCGCGGGCGTGGAGGCGGGCGCGGCCGCGGTGTTCGCCTGCTGCGGCACCGGCGAGTTCCACGCGCTCACGCCGGAGGAGTTCCGGCTGCTCGTCGAGGCCGCCGTCGAGGAGACCGCGGGCCGCGTCCCGGTGGTCGCCGGCGCCGGGTACGGAACCGCGCTCGCCGTGCGGTACGCGCGGCTCGCCGAGGAGGCGGGCGCCGACGGGCTGCTCGCCCTGCCGCCGTACCTCGTTCTCGCCGCGCAGGAGGGCCTGATCCGGCACTACACCGAACTGGCCGCGGCCACCTCGCTCGACGTCATCGTCTACCAGCGCGACAACGCCGTGTTCACCCCCGAGACGGTCGTCGAGCTCGCCCGCACGGACGGGATCATCGGGTTCAAGGACGGCCTCGGCGACCTCGACCTGATGCAGCGCATCGTCAGCGCCGTACGCACCGAAGTCCCGGGCGAATTCCTCTACTTCAACGGCCTGCCCACCGCCGAACTCACCGGCCTGGCCTACCGCGGCATCGGCGTGAGCCTCTACTCGTCGGCCGTCTTCTGCTTCGCGCCCGACCTCGCGCTCGCCTTCCACAAGGCGCTGGGCTCCGGCGACGACGACACGGCCGAGCGGCTCGTCGACGGCTTCTACCGGCCCTTCGTCGAGCTGCGCATGGAGGGCCGCGGCTACGCAGTCTCGCTGGTCAAGGCGGGCGTGCGCCTCACGGGGCTCGACGTGGGCGGGGTGCGCCCGCCGCTGCACGAGCCGTCCGACGACCACCTCAAGCGGCTCGCCGAACTCGTCGAGCGCGGCCGGGCACTGCTGCGGGAGGGCGCGTGAAGGCGTCCGCGTTCCTCTACCCGTGGGACGTCGTCGGCGACCCGGCCGCGCCCGAGCGGATCGCCGGCCTCGGCGTGGAGCAGGTGACGCTCGCCGCCGCCTACCACTCCACCCGCGCCCTCACCCCCCGCCACCCGCGCCACCGCGTCGTCACCGCCGAGCACGCCGCCGTCCTGTACGAGCCCGACGACCGCTGGCGCGACCGCGCCCTGCGCCCGTACCCGGCGGGCGACTGGGCCCCCGGTGACGCCTACGGGCAGGCCGCCGAGGCCCTCGCCGCGGCCGGGCTCGACGTGCACTCCTGGGTGGTCCTCGCCCACAACTCCCGTATGGGCGCCGAGCATCCGGGCACGTCCGTCGTGAACGCCTACGGCGACCGCTACCCGTGGGCGCCCTGCGTCGCGCAGCCCGCCACCCGCGCCTACCTGGCCGCCCTCGCCGCGGAGGCCGCCGCCCGGCCCGGCGCGGGCGGCACCGAACTGGAGTCGTGCGGCTGGTACGGCTTCGCGCACCTGCACGCCCACGACAAGATCGCGGGCGTCGGCCTCGGCGAGGCCGGCCAGTACCTGATGTCGCTGTGCTTCTGCGCCGACTGCCGCACCGGATACGCCCGGCACGGCCACGACCCGGACGAGCTCGCCGCCGCCGTGCGCCTCGCGCTCGACCCGGTGTGGCGGGGCGCGGACACCATGCACGGCTGGGCGGGCGTCGAGAAGCTCCTCGGCGCCGAGACGGCGGCGGCCACCCGGGCCTGGCGCGAGGAGAGCGCCCGCGCGCTCCAGGAGGCCGCGGTCGGCGCCGTGCGCGCGGCGGCTCCCGACGGCTTCCAAGTGCTCCTGCACGCCGACCCGGTGACGTACCACTGCGGCGCGAACGCCGGAGTGGATCCGCGCCACATCCTGGCCGTCGCCGACGGCGTGGTCGTGCCCTGCACCGGCGGCCCGGACGCGCTGGCTCCGTTCGCCGCCCACGCCGGGGAGCGCACCGTCCTCGCCGCCAACCTCACGGTCGTCACGGGCATGGGCGGCAGCCCCGCGACGCTCGCCGCCGACGCCCGCCACGCCGCCCGGCTCGGCGCCACTGAACTGCGGCTTTACCACGCAGGGTTGGCCTCGGACGACGACCTCGCACTCGTCGGGAGAGCTCTGTCGCAGAGCGCCTGACAACGGCTACGATCCGCGCACCACACGCCGCTCCCGGGGCACGACCGGGCACGACCCACGCTCCCGCGGCAGGACTCAGAGGAGACAAGGTGCGCAACAAGGGGATATCCGCGCTGGTCTGCGCCGGCCTCACGGCGGGAGCGGCGGTGCTCGCGACCACCGCGCCCGCGGCCGCGCAGACCGGCCCCCGCCCGTCCGGCGCGGACGGCAGCCGCCCGGCCGCGGCCGCCGGGAACCACCCGGACAAGGCCGCCGACATCCGCGAACAGCTCGAGAACATACCGGGCATGACGGTCGTGTCCGTCACCGACAAGGAGGGCCACCCCCTCTACTCCCTGACCTACCGGCAGCCCGTCGACCACTGGCGCCCGCACGGGCAGACCTTCACCCAGCGCCTGTCGCTGTGGCACAAGGCCACCGACAAGCCCACGGTCCTCTACACCGGCGGCTACACCCTCGCCCAGAACACCACGGCCCTCACCAAGCTGATCGACGCCAACCAAGTCAGCCTGGAACACCGCTACTTCGAGCAGTCCCGCCCCACCGGCGCCGCCGGCCGCGACTGGACCAAGCTCACCGTCCAGCAGGAGGCCGCCGACGAGCACCGCATCACCCAGGCGCTGCGGACCGTCGAGAAGGGCAAGTGGCTCGGCACGGGCGGCAGCAAGGGCGGCATGACCGCCACGTACCACGAGCGCTTCTACCCCGAGGACCTGGACGCCGTCGTCGCGTTCGTGGCGCCCAACGACGCGAACAACAGGGACGACAGCGGCTACGAGCGGTTCTTCCGGACCGTCGGCACCAAGGAGTGCCGCACCGCCCTGAACGCCGTCCAGCGCGAGATGCTGGTGCGCCGCGACGCGCTCCTCCCCAAGTTCGAGGCGGACGCGAAGGCGAACGGCCAGACCTTCCACGAGACGCTCGGCACCACCGACCGGGCCTACGAGTTCGCCGTCCTCGACCAGGTGTGGAACTTCTGGCAGTCCGGCACCGCCGCCGACTGCCCGACCGTGCCCGACGCCGAGAAGGCGAGCGACGACGAGCTGTACGACTGGTCGAAGAAGCACGGCCTGAGCGTCTACCACGACGCGGAGCTCGGCGCCAACGGCACCGGACCCTACTACCGCCAGGCCGCCACCCAACTCGGCTGGGCCGACCTGCAGTTCAAGCACCTCAAGGACGTGCGCCACCACCCGGACATCTACCAGCCGAACTCGGTGCTCCCGCCCGACATGCGCGGCTCGTACAACAACCGCACCATCGCCGACGTCGACCGCTGGGTGAAGACCCGCGGCCAGCGGATGATGTTCGTGTACGGCGAGAACGACCCGTGGAGCGCGGAGCGGTTCACGCCGAGCCACCGCGACTCCTACCTCTACGAGGTGCCGGGCGCCAACCACGGCGCGAGCATCGCCAAGCTGCCCGAGCCCCAGCAGTCGCGCGCCATCGCGACCATCAAGCGCTGGGCGGACGTGAAGTGACGGTCACACACGTGACGATCACGCACCGGGCAGACGTGAAGTAGCGGGCACGGAGACCGCCCGCAGCAGGGGTGCGGCGATCAGCAGCCGCGCCCCTGCCAGGACGCAGAGCAGCAGCCGGTGGTCGACGAGTTCGACGAGCAGCGCGCCCAGCGCGATGCCGAGCGCCGTCGGCGTGAACATCAGCGTGTTAGCGGTGGCGGCCACCCGCCCCACCAGCTCCCCGGGCGTCCCGCGCTGCACGGCCGTGAGCGCGGCGACGAGCACGCACGGCAGCCCCACGCCGTTCGCGACGCTGCCCGCGAGGACCAGCGCGTCCCAGGGCAGCGCGTGCAGCACCGCCGACCCCCCGGTCAGCGCGATCCCGGCGCCCGCGAACCGCCGCGCGCCAAGACGCCGCATCAGGGCACCCGAGGCGAGCCCGACGGCGACGGACCCGGCGCCCTGCGCGAAGTACAGCGCGCTCGTGTACGTGGGGGAGTGACCCAGCGCCTCGACGATCGCGTACACCAGGGCGCCGCCGAGCCCCGACGACAGCATGGTGAGCCCGCCCGCGACCACCAGCGGCCGCAGCCGCGCGTCGCTCCACAGGCGGCGGGCACCCCGCACGGTGCGCTCCCGCCACCCCTCGGCGTCCGGCGCCGGGCGGCCCTCGGACACCCGCAGCAGCGCGAACATGCCACCCGCCAGGACGAACGTGACGGCGTCGAGCAGCGCCACGCGCGGCCCGCCCCAGGCGGCGAACACGGCGGCCCCGGCGAGCGGCGCGAGCAGCTTCATGCCCTCGTTCGCCGACATCCGCAGGCCGTTGAAGTCGCCGAGCAGATCCCTGCCGACCGCCCCGGCCACCAGCGCCGCCTCCGCCGCGTCGGTGACGACGCCGCACGCCCCGTACACGAGAAGCACCGCGAAGAGCAGCCACAGCCGCGCCGCCGAGTCCACCCAGAGAAGCGCGAGCAGCAGCACCCCGAGCCCCGCGTTCACGCCGACGAGCAGCGGCCGCCGGCGGGTGCGGTCGGCGAGCGTGCCGAGGAGGGGGCCGCACAGCAGCGGTGCCCACAGGGCGAGGGTACACAGGGCGGCGAGGCCGTCGGAGCCGGTCAGCTCCTTCACCCAGATGCCCGCCACCAGCGTCATCGCGGAGCTCCCGAAGCCGGAGACCACGACCGCTCCCAGGTAGAGCCCCGCGTTGCGGTCCCGCAGGACGCGTCCGATCGTCGTTGCCATGCGGCCGATGCTGGTGCTGAGGCCCCCCGGCGGGGATCGGGCACATGCCTTACCCGGTGCCGATGAGTTCGGGGCGCGGCGGGAGTCTCTCTGAGGAGAGGCGCGCACGGGTGGGCCCGTGGAGCAGTCCCCGTACGCGGACGACGGAAACCCCCTGCGGGGGACGAAGGAGAACCTCATGCCGAACGACGCGAACGACGCGAACGACGCGAACAGCCCGAACAGCACGGACGAACTGCCGGACTTCGGACCGCAGACGCGGCTCATGGCGCGCCTCGCCGAAGCCGTCAAGGACGACCAGCTCGACGGCCCCACCCCCTGCCCCGACTACGCGGTACGCCATCTGCTCGGCCACATCGTCGGCCTCACCGTCGCCTTCGCCGACGCCGGGCGGAAGCGGCTCGGGCCGACCACGGACACGGACCCGTCGAGCGCACTGCCGGACGTCGGCGCGGACTGGCGCGAGGAGCTCCCGCGCGTGCTCGACGAGCTCGCCGAGGTGTGGCGGGACCCGGCGGCGTGGACCGGCGAGACCCGGGCGGGCGGCGTCGAGCTCACCGGTGACGTCGCGGGCGTGGTCGCCCTCAACGAACTCGTCGTGCACGGCTGGGACCTGGCCCGCGCCACCGGGCAGGAGTACGCGCCGGACGAGGCGAGCCTCGGCGTCTCGTACGCCATGGTGTCCGCCACGGCCGGGGAGTCGCCGGACGGGTCCGGCACTCTGTTCGGCCCGCCGCGGCCGGTCGCCGAGGACGCCCCGCTCCTGGAGAAGGTGGTGGCGCTGAGCGGACGCGACCCGAACTGGCGCCCCTGATCAGGAGATACGGGTCCCGTCGGTGGATCGGTCGGTAGGTTGCATTCCTACCTAGGTCGTTCTACGTTCTAGGTAGTCAGCTTGCCCAGGGGGACCTCATGACCATCTCGACCATGTCGCCGGACTTCTCGGTGGCCGCCACGGCCGTCGCGGGCGCGCTCGGCGGCTATCTGCTGCTCGTCGAGCCGTGGCTCGGCCGCCGGACGTACGCCTCGCTCGCCCGCCGCCGCGCCACCCAACCGCGGGCGCTCGTGCGCTACTTCACGCTCGTCATCGTCCTCTGGTGGGCCTTCGCCGCGCTGGCCGTGACGGTCCTGCTGCTCTCGCCCGGCGCCACCGCCGCGGACTTCGGCGTCACGGCGCCGGAGGATCCGCTGTACGTGGTCGCGGCCGTCCTGCTCTTCGCGGTCGTCGCCGTCGTGTCCGGGCGTGCCTTCCGCGCGATGGCCAGGGAGGGCAAGCACATCCCGGGCCGCGCCGCCATCGAGGCCATGCTGCCGCGCACCGCGGCGGAGCGCCGCCTCGCGATGGCGGCCGCCGTCACCGACAGCGTCTGCTCGGAGCTGGTGTACCGCGGCCTGCTCATCGCCTTCGGCGTCGGCGTCCTCGGCCTCCCTCTCCACGCGGCGGCGGCGCTCGCGCTCGCCGTGTACGCCCTCGCCGGCTGGTACCAGGGCGGCTCCGGCGTGCTCGTCTTCGCCCTCTTCGGGGCGCTGCTCACCAGCCTCTACCTGGCCACGGGCAGCCTGCTCCTGCCCATCGCCGTGCACGCCATGCTCACCGTGCGGGACCTGCTGATCCCCGCGCCCGAACTCCCGCGGGCGCAGGGCGGCACGGCGTGACCGCGGACCGGCGCGCGAGCTGGTTCAAGGGCGTCCTGGACCTGCTCGTCCTCGCCTCCCTCACAGACGGCGAGAGCTACGGCTACGAGATCGCCAAGCGGCTCGGCGCGGCGGGCTTCGGGCAGATCAAGGGCGGCACGCTGTACCCGGTCCTGAACCGCCTGGAGGAGGCGGGCCTGGTCGCGGCGGAGTTCCGCGCCACGGAGAAGGGGCCGGGCCGCCGCTACTACTCCCTGACCCCGGCGGGCCGCGAAGTGCTGGCCGAGCAGGGGGAGTTGTGGCTGGCGTTCGACGGTTCGGTACGTGAGGTCTTGGCGAGGGCGGGAGTGCGATGAGCGCGACGAACGCGACGAACGCGGCTGACAAGGGAGAATCCCTGTACCTGGAAGCCCTGGGGGCACGCCTGGCAGAACTCGGGCTGCCGGCAGAGCATGTCCGGGTGACAGTGGCGGACCTCGGGGCGCATCTCGCGGAGTGCGGGGGTGTGCCGGAGGAGGAGTTCGGGCCGGTGGAGGAGTTCGCGCGGGAGCTGGCGCCGAGGGCGGGAAGGGCCGCGCCGACCGCCGCCCCAGCCTCCGAACCGGGGGTCGAGACCTGGCGGTGGACCGCCGACACGTTCGTCGACGAGGAGTTGCTGGGGCGGTTCGGGGACGAGGGCTGGGAGGTGGAGCGGGTGGACGCGCTGGGCAGGTTCGTGTGCCGCCGGGACCTCGCTCGGCCGCAGCGGTGGGAGTACCGGCGGGAGTTGGTCACGCGGGGGCGTGAGGGGCTGGACGGGCGGCTCGCGCCGGACGGGTGGGAGGCGTGCGGGAACTGGGTGGTGTACGCGTGGTTCAAGCGGCCGCGCGCCGCGAGCCTCGGGCCCGCCGCGGAGCTGTCCGCCGTGCCGGCGGCACCCTCCCGCCGAAACTTCCTCAGCCGCCGCTTCTACGCCCTGCTGGCCCTGGCCCTCACCGCCCTGACCGCGTCCGCCCTCGCCACGACCCTCCGCGACGACGAGTCGACCACCGGCCTGGGCTTCACAGCGGGCCTCCTGGCCGGGGGCACAATCCCGCTGGCCGCGCACCTGGCCACCCGCTTGTGGCGCGACCGCCGTCCTTGAACCTGCCCGTCGACCTGGGGCTGCTTTAAGGGTCGGGAGCCGCCCCTGGCGGCCCAGCTGCCCACAGCGGGAACGGGACGGTCCCGCCGGGGCAGTGGGCCGCAGCGGGAAGGGGTGGGGCGAGCTCCCTGCAGCGGGAACGGATCTTGTGACGGCCTGCGGACGCCGAATTACCGTCCATGGCACAAGCGGCCCGAAGCTGGCGGCCGACTGGAAACGGGCGGGCGGGTGGGGGAGTAATCCGCCGCGAAGCGGCGGAGTGAACCATGTGACGGCCAGCAGACGCCGAACCACCTTCCGTGGCACAGGCGGCCCGGACCTGGCGGTCGACTGGAAACGGGTGGGCGGGTGGGAGAGTAATCCGCCGCGAAGCGGCGGTGCCGTAAAACCGCTACCGGAGCGCCGCGCGCATCATCGACGCAGCAACAGGCGCAGCCAACCCGTTCCCGCTGACCTCGGCCCGCGCAGCGTCCGAAGACTCCACGATCACCGCGACAGCAACCTCCTTGCCGTCACCCCCCTTGGCGTACGACGTGAACCAGGCGTAAGGCGTCTTGGAGTTGTTCTCACCGTGCTGAGCCGTACCGGTCTTGCCGCCCACAGTGGCCCCACTGATCCGCGCGTTCGTCCCGGTCCCCTTCTCGACCACGGTCTCCATCGCGGACTGCAACTCCTCGGCGGCGGAGGAACTCAGCACCCGCTGCGCGTCGGCGTCGCCGTAGTCCTGGAGCACGTTCCCGTCCGAGTCCGTGACCTTCGAGACCATGTGCGGAGAGGCCAGCTCCCCGCCGTTGGAGATCGCGGCGGACACCATCGCCATCTGCAACGGCGTCGCCGTCACGTCGAACTGCCCGATGCCGGTGAGCGCGGTCTGCGCCTTGTCCATGTCGGAGGGATAGGCGCTCTCGGACGCCCGCACGGGCACATCCAGCTTGTCGGCGTTGAAGCCGAACTTCTCCGCCTGCGCCTTCACCTTGTCCTGCCCGAGGTCGACGGCCATCTTGGCGAAGACGTTGTTGCAGGAGTACTGCAGCGCCGTACGGATCGTCGCGTTCTCGCAGGGCGCCGAAGCGCTCTCGTTCTTCAGGACGGTCCGCGTCCCGGGCAGTGTGTACGGATTGGGGCTCGCGGTCTTCTCGTCGACGGAGCCGTAAAGCCCGTCCTCGAGCGCGGCCGCGGCCACGACCAGCTTGAACGTCGAACCGGGCGGCAGCGGCTGCCGCATCGCGCGGTTCACCATCGGCTTGTCCTCGTCGGAGGTGAGCGCCTTCCACTCCGCGCCGTCGGCGGAGCCGCTGATCTTCGACGGGTCGTACGACGGCGTGGAGACCATGCCGAGGATCTTCCCGGTCTTCGGGTCGATCGCGACGGCCGCGCCCTTCTTGTCGCCGAGCGCCTCGTACGCCGCCTTCTGCACGTCCGGGTCGATGGTCGTCAGGACGTCACCGGGGTCGGCACGCTTGTTGGTCAGCGTGTCCAGGGGGTTCTTGAGGCGGTTGTCGGTGCCGTCGAGGAGGTCCTTGTAGATGCCCTCCAGCTGCGTGGCGCCGTACACCTGCGAGCTGTAGCCGGTGACGGCGGCGTACAGCGGCCCGTTCTTGTACGTGCGCTGGTACGCCAGGTCACCGCCCTTCGTCCGCTTCGAACCGGTGACGGCGTCTCCGCCCACGATGATGTCGCCCAGCGGGTACGCGTACTGCTCGATCGCGTTGCGCCGGTTCAGCTTGTCGTCCGCGAGAGCCTTCGAGTCGTGGAACTGCACCCAGGTCGCCCGCACCAGCAGGGCGAGCACCAGGAGCAGCGCGAAGACCGAGGCGTGCCTGATCGTCTTGTTCATCCCACGGGAGGACGAGTGCGCGACGGTGTTCCGTTCCCCGCTTGCGCGGATGTGCCCGTTTTCTCAGGAGCTCTTCATGAACCCCGCCTCGTACGCCGCGATCACCGCCTGCGTCCGGTCCCGCGCCCCCGTCTTCGCGAGCACCGCCGCCACATGCGTCTTCACCGTCGCCGGGCCGACCTCCATCCGCTCGGCGATCTCCGCGTTGGTCAGACCGGCCGCCATCTGCCGCAGCACCTCGCTCTCGCGCCCGGTGAGCCGGGCGATCCAGGGCGCCTGCGCGGTCCCGCCGCGCGCGTGCTCGGCGGCGAGCGCCCGCACGGCCGCCGGGAACAGCAGCGAGTCGCTGCGTGCGACGAGCCGCACCGCCTGCACCAGCGCCTCGGCCTCGGCCCGCTTGAGCAGGAAGCCGGACGCTCCGGCGCGCAGCGCCTCGTACACGTAGGAGTCGTTCTCGAAGGTCGTCACGACGACGATGCGCGGCGGCGTGTCCATGGCCCGCAGGATCTGCTCGGTGGCGCGGATGCCGTCGATCTCCGGCATGCGTACGTCCATGAGCACCACGTCGGGCTTCAGCTCGCGCACGACGGACACCGCCTCGGCGCCCGTCGCCGCCTCGCCGACGATCTCCAGGTCGGGCTCGGCGGCGAGGATGGCGCGCAGCGCCGTGCGCACCATGCGCTCGTCGTCGGCGAGCACGATGCGCAGCGGGGCGGGGGCGGGGTCTGTCATGGGGTCGGGTCCCTTCGTACGTGGTCGTGCGGCGTCATGCGTGGCCCGTGAAGGGCAGGCGTACGTGCAGTCTCCAGAGGCGGGCGCCGTCGGTGCCGTCGGCGGGGCCGGCCGCCGCGGTGCCGCCGAGGAGGCGGGCCCGGTCGGCGATGCCGCGCAGGCCGTGGCCGCCGCCGGTGCGGGCGGGCGCGGGCTCGGCGCGGGCGGCGTCGGGGAGCGGGTTCTCGGCGATGATCTCCAGGCCGGCGCCGCATCCGTCGAGCCCGATCCGCAGCGTCACCGTGGTGTCGGGGCCCGCGTGCTTGAGGGCGTTGCTCAGGGCCTCCTGCACGATGCGATAGCCCTCGCGGGACACCAGCGGCGGCAGCGCGTCGGCGCCCTCCGGCCCCAGCGCGCCGAGGCCGACGGCGGCGTCGACGCGCAGGCCGCCCGCGCGGGTGCGGCGCAGGAGTCCGTCCAGGTCGCCGCCGAGCGTGGGCGCCGGGGCGGTGGACCCGCGCTCGCCGCCCTCGCGCAGCACCCCGAGGACGGCGTCGAGCTCGCCGACGGTGCGGCGGGTGGTGTCCTCGATGGCGGCCAGCGCCTCGCGGACGAACTCCGGGTCCCGGTCCAGGACTTTGCGGGCCGCGCTCGCCTGGAGCGTGACGGCGCTCAACGCGTGGCCCACCGAGTCGTGCAGCTCGCGGGCCAGCCGGTTGCGCACGGCGAGGTCGGCGGCGCGGCGCTCGGCGTCGGCGAGCCGGTCGGCGGGCGTGGGCCCGAGCAGCAGTGGCGCCCAGCGCGCGAGGAGGGCGCCCGAGCCCGCCACGCACGCGGCGAGCGCGACGAGGAACAGGACGCCCGTGACCGGCGCGATCGCGAGCACCCAGGGTTCCCGCAGGTCTTCGGGGAGGCCCAGCCAGGAGTCCCCCAGGCCCACGAAGACCGGCAGGACGATCTGGAAGACCGCGAACGGCACGAGCCCGAGCGTCATCCCGCTGATGATCCCGCCGAAGCCGAGGTGCAGCGTGAACCAGGCCACGGTGCGCCCGCGCGCGGCCCGTGACCGCGGCGGCCCGTCGGCGAGCGACTCGTCCGGCACCTCGCACAGCGCCCGCACCGCCGCCACCGACATGGGCCGGGTCAGCGGGAACAGCGCGGTGATCGCGGCGAGGGGGAGCCCGATCGCGAACGACAGGAGCTGGGCGCGGAACGAACCGAGCATCGTGGTCTCGCCGAGCAGCGGCCCGGCCATCGTCGAGCCGACGAGGACGTACGGCATGGCGAGCGCGCCGCCGAGGATCAGATGGATCCACCGCCGCCGCGTCCGCCGCCCGACGAGGGCGGATACGAAACGCCTCACGCCGGGGGCCGCGATCCGTCTCACGCCGAGGGCGGCCGCGATCCGTCTCACGCCGAGGGCCGCGGGGCCCCGGCCGCGCGCTCCTTGAGGAAGCGCACGCCGACAGCCGCCACGAGTACGCCGATGATCATCTGCACAGCGTAGGCCAGAAGCATCACGGTCGTGGGCCGCTCCGCCACGTCCGCCGTGCCCGCGAACGACGTCGCGAACAGCCACGCGCCCCAGCACCCCACCGCGCCCGAACCGGCCCAGGCCAGCGCGAGCGCCGCCTTCACCGGCAGCGCGGGCGGCCGCCGGAACGCGAGGGCGAGACCACCGGCCGCGGCCGCCGCCAGGTAGCCGAGTTCGAGGACCGAGAGGACGGAGAAGTCGGTCGTGTGCTCCGCGACGCGCGTCTCGTTCAGGCCGAACGTCGACCCGGCCACCCACAGCAGCCGCAGCCCGGCCGGGAACAGCGCGAGCACGGCCGCCGCCACGGCGCCCGCCCGCACCGCGCGCCCGCCCACCGCGGCCGTGGGCAGGTCCCACACCCGGCCCCGCCACACATGCCCCCACCGGTCACGGGCGTACAGGACGAACAGCAGCCCCAGGCTGAGCCCCTGCAGGATGAACCCGCCGTACACCACCCCGAAGACCCAGTCGTCGAGGAACGCCTCGCCGCCGGAGTCCTCCGCGCTGTTCACGGACCCGCCGAGGGCCCGCACGGCGAGCTGCGCCGGGAACCCGGCCATGATCGGCAGGAGCAGCCCGGTGGCGGCCCACATGGGCAGGCCGAGCAGCCAGGCCGGGACGCGGCGCCCCCAGGGCCGGGTCAGCAGCAGCGCGAGGACGATGACGGCGCCGTCCATGAGGACGGTGAGACTGTTGGCCGCGGCCATCAGGGCGCGATGCTCCAGGAGGGAGCTGCCTTCGGGGATGCCGATGTGGCTTCCCGCGATCCAGGCGACCTTGAGGGACAGGTACGGGACGCAGGAGGCGACGGCGACGGCGCGCAGCAGCCGTCGCGGCCCGCCGAGGTGCTCGGCGGGGGAAGTGCGGGTGGCGCTGCCCGCGGTGCGGGCGGGGAGGTCTGCCTGAGTCATGCCTCCACGCTCGCGTGCTCGCCGAGGCGGCGCCTCCTGCCTGCCGGTGAACCTCCTCCGCCGCGCGGGGGAGGAGACACCGGGACCGGGACGAGCCCACCCGGGGGCGGGCCTCAAGGACGGGCCTCAAGCACGGGCCCTCAGGGACGGCTCAGAGCCGCCGCGTCGCCAGCGTCAGCCGGTCCCGCGCGTCGAACAGCGCGTCCTTGACCATCTGCTCGTGGGCGGGCGTGAGCCGGGCCACCGGCACCGAGCAGCTGATGGCGTCCCGCGCGGGCGTGCGGTAGGGGATGGCGACGCCGAAGCAGCGCAGGCCGAGCGTGTTCTCCTCGCGGTCCACGGCGAAGCCCTGCTCCCGCACCGCGTGCAGCTCCTCGATGAGCTTCTCGCGGTCGGTGATCGTGTTCTCGGTCAGCGACGGCAGCGTCTCCGGCAGCATCTTGCGCACCTGCTCGTCGGTGTGGGTGGCGAGCAGCGCCTTGCCGAGCGACGTGGAGTGCGCGGGCAGGCGACGCCCCACGCGCGTGAAGGGGCGCAGATAGTGCTGGGACTGGCGGGTCGCGAGATACACGACGTTCGTGCCGTCGAGGCGGGCCAGGTGGATGGTCTCCGTGGTGTCGTCCGAGAGCCGGTCGAGGGTGGGCCGGGCCGCGGCGACCACCTCGTCGCCGTCGATGTACGACGTGCCGACGAGCAGCGCGCGCACCCCGATGCCGTACCGCGTGCCGGTCGCGTCCGTCTCGATCCAGCCCAGCTCGACGAGGGTGCGAAGCAGCATGTAGAGGCTGGACTTGGGATATCCGACGGCCTCCTGGACGTCGGCCAGCGCGTGCATGCCGGGCCGGCCGGCGAAGAACTCCAGCAATTCCACCGTGCGCACCGCGGACTTGACCTGCGCGCCCCCGCCCGTCTCCCCAGCCGACATCGCCCTTGACCCCTCACGTCCGACGAGAAATAGTCTCCACTGTCTCCGCGAATTCACCAACGGAGACGGCGTTCAGTATATCGAACGCGCCTGATGAGTGGCAGTGATGAGTGACAGCAATCCGACGCGCGGCGGCCGGGTCGCGGCACCCGAGCCGTGTGCACGGAGCCGCGCGCACCGAGACGCGTCAAATCTGGAGGAATCCGCGGTGGCAGCAGCACCAGTCTGGAGTGTCGACCCCCGAGACGGGAAGCAGCGCGAGCAGGTCGCGACGGAAGCCACCGCGGCCGACGTGGACCGCGCCGTCACGGCCGCGCACGCCGCCCGCGGCGCGCTCGCGGACCGCACGGTCCGCGCCGCGTTCCTGCGGAGCGCCGCCGAACTCCTGGACGGCGCCAAGGACGACCTCGTCGCCGCGGCCGACGCGGAGACCGCCCTCGGCACCGCCCGCCTCACCGGCGAACTCGCCCGCACCTGCTACCAGTTGCGGGCCTTCGCGGACATCGTCGACGAAGGCGCGTACCTGGACGTCGTCATCGACCACCCCGACGACACCGCCACACCCCCCGTCCCGGACCTGCGGCGCTACAAGGTCCCGCTCGGCGTCGTCGCCGTCTACTCCGCCTCCAACTTCCCCTTCGCCTTCTCCGTGCCCGGCGGCGACACCGCGAGCGCCCTCGCCGCGGGCTGCCCCGTCGTCGTCAAGGCACACCCCGACCACCCCGCGACGTCCGAGCGCGTCGCCGCCGTGCTGCGCGCGGCCGCCGCCCGGCACGGCCTCCCCGAGGACGTCGTCGGCCTGGTGCACGGCTTCGAGGCGGGCGTGGAGCTGGTCCGCCACCCGCTCGTCACGGCGGCGGGCTTCACCGGTTCGGTACGCGGCGGACGCGCCCTGTTCGACGCGGCGGCCGCGCGCCCCGTGCCGATCCCCTTCCACGGCGAACTCGGCTCCCTGAACCCGGTGGTCGTCACCGAGGCCGCCGCCGCCGAGCGCGGCGAGCAGATCGGCACCGGGCTCGCGGGCTCGATGACCCTCGGCGTCGGCCAGTTCTGCGTGAAGCCGGGCCTCGTCCTCGCCCCCGCGGGCGCGGGCGGCGACCGCCTCCTGAAGTCCCTGACGGAGGCCGTCGGCACCACCGGGGCCGGGGTGCTCCTCGACCACCGCATGCGCGACAACTTCGTCGCCGGGGTCGCCGAACGCGCGGAACTGCCCGACGTGAGCGCCCCGGTGACGCCGGGCGCCGCCGACGAGCACACGGTCACCGCCGGATTCCTCACCGTCCCGGCCGCGCGCCTGGCCGCCGCGGGCGCCCACGACCTGCTCCTGGAGGAGTGCTTCGGGCCGGTCACCGTCGTCGCCCGGTACACGGACGACGCCGAGATCACGGCGGTGCTCTCCCGGCTCCCCGGAAACCTGACGGCGACCGTGCACCTCTCCGAGGACGAGGCCGCCGGGGCCGCCGGGGACGACCGCGGCACGCGGCTCCTCGCCGAACTGACCCCGCTCGCGGGCCGCGTCCTCGTCAACGGCTGGCCCACCGGCGTGGCCGTCGCCCCCGCCCAGCAGCACGGCGGCCCCTACCCCGCGACGACCAGCACCTCCACGTCCGTGGGCGGCACCGCCATCGAACGCTGGCTGCGCCCGGTCGTCTACCAGAACACCCCCGAGCCGCTGTTGCCGCCCGAACTCCACGACGCCAATCCCCTCGGTCTGCCGCGCCGCCGCGACGGCCGCCTGGAACACTGACGCCATGAACGCCAAGCGGACCGGAAGCCTGACCCTGCCCGAACTGCCCTTCCCGCTGCGGCCGTACGGCCCGGAGGGCAACTGGTCGTACGACGACGAAGCCGGTGTCCTCACCGGCTGGGCCGGCCCCCGCCAGGACCGCTTCGTCCCGCCCACGGGCGAAGCCCTGGACCCGGCGTCCGACGCGCCCCGGCTGCTCGGCGCGCCCGAGGGGGACTTCCAGCTGCTCGCCCGCGTCACGGTCGGCTTCGCCGCCGCCTTCGACGCGGGCGTGCTCTACCTGCACGTGGGCGAGCGCGAATGGGCCAAGCTCTGCTTCGAGCGCTCCCCGGACCGCCCCACGATCTGCACGGTCGTCACCCGGGGCCGCTCGGACGACGCCAACGCCTTCGTCGTGGACGGCTCCAGCGTCTGGCTGCGGATCAGCCGCACCGGCACGGCCTTCGCCTTCCACGCCTCGACGGACGGCGAGCGCTGGACGTTCGTCCGGATCTTCCAGCTCGGCGACGAGGAGGCGGCCGCCGCCGCGCTCGTCGGCTTCCTCGCGCAGTCGCCGCAGGGGGAGGGGTGCGTGGTGACGTTCGAGCGGATCGAATTCCGCCCGAACTGGCCGAAGGGCCTTAGGGACGGGTCATAAAAGCGTCCCGAAGAGAAGCGCCCTGAAGGGGCGCGGGGCCGTGTCGACATGCGGCTCCGCCGCGTGGGCGCGCCCAGCCACGGACGGCCCGCAGTCTGCGGTCAAAGCGCAACACGCACCCCCGTGGCAGCGGCACGCTCGACCGCGTCGAGCAGCCGCTGCCGCCCGGCCGCGTGCTCGAAGTCCGGCACCAGCCGGGTACCGTCGTGCAGGTCGCGCAGGACGTGGGCGTACTGGACCCCGACGTTGTACGCCGCCTCGCCGCGCAGCCCGTCGAGCTCGGGCACGTCGAAGTACCGCTCGGGGACGGGCAGTTCGGTGAGCGAGGTGTCCGTGCCCCGCGCGCCGCGCACGCTCAGCCGGGCCTGCTGGAGGTGCCCGTGGTCGCCGGCGACGACGAGGTCGCCGTCCGTGCCGTTGATCTCCCAGTGGAAGTTCGTGCCGTGCGAAAGGCCGCCCCTGAAGTGCACGGAGGCGACGGCGCCGGACGCGAGCCGCCCGCTGACCGCGAGCTGATCCGCCACGGTCATCGGGGCGGCGCGCCCGCTGCCCTCGTCGCGTACGACCGGCCGCCGCGTCGCCGTCGTCGCCGACACCTCCGTGAACTCGCCGAGCACCATGGCGAGCGCGTCCACGGTGTGGCCGAACGGGATGGTGAGCATCGTGCCGCCGTTGTCCTTGTCCAGGAGATAGCCGCCGCCCGGCTCGAAGGTCGCCCCCCAGCGCCGCCCGGACGCGATCAGACTCGTCGAAAGCACCTCTCCCACAAAACCGTCGGCGACGAGGTCGCGTACGTGGCGTACGGCGGGCGCGGAGCGTGCCTGGAGCCCGGCGAAGGTCCGCACCCCGGCGCGCGCCGCGGCCGCCGCCAGCTCCTCGGCCTCGGCGAGGCCGTTGCCGAGCGGCCACTCCGACAGGACGTGCTTGCCGGCGCCGAGCGCGGCCAGGATCACCTCGCGGTGCAGCGGGACGCGGACGCTGACGACGACCAGGTCGACGGCCGGGTCGGCGGCCAGCTCAGCGGCGCTGCCGTAGGTGTACGCGATCCCGTACTTCTCGCCGGCGGCGCGGGCCGACTCCGGGGTGGAGGCGGCCAGGCTGCGCAGGTCGTAGCCGGGCAGGCGGGTGAGGGCCGGGACGTGGGACTGCGGGGCCCAGCCGGAGCGGGCGGAGAGGCCGACGATGCCGGTGCGGACGGGGGTGGGGGCGGGTGCGTTCTGGATCATGCCGGGAACGTACGCCCCCGGGGCCGATCACCCGCAAGGGCGCCAACTATATTCTGGAAACCATGACAGCTCAGAGCCGCTTTACGCCGACATCGGAGGCCGCGGAGGGTGCCGCGCAGCGGCACGATATCTACGGTCTCCTCTGCCCCGGCCGGGAGATCTTCGAGCTCCTGGCCAACAAATGGACCGGGCTCGCGATCACCGCCCTGGCGGACGGCCCCCGACGCTTCGGGGAACTCCGCTCGAAGCTGGAGGGGGTGAGCCCGAAGGTCCTCACCCAGACGCTGCGCCGCCTGGAGGACTACGGCCTGGTGCACCGCACGGTCTTCGCGGAGGTCCCGCCCCGCGTCGAGTACGAACTCACACCCCTGGGCAAGGGCGCGCTGGCTCCCTTGTCCCACCTGCGCACATGGATCCGCGCGAACACCCGCCACTTCGGGTTGCCAACGGGGTGACCGCCGTCGTGACGGCACTGTCGGCCTGGGCTGTGCCCACCCGTTCCGCCGTGCGGAACGCCTGCCCACAGCAGGAGCGGGCGAACCGGCCCCGTCGACGCCGAACGACCTTGCTCGGCACCGCGAGGTACGCCTGCCGAGCCGTCGCGGTCGGCGGGGCCATGCTCCGGCCCGAAGCTGCTGGCCCAGTGGAAACGGGCGGGCGGGTGGGAGAGATCCCGCCGCGGAGCGGCGGGGAATGAAAGGGCCCCGGCCTCGGGTTGGACCAAGGCGCGGAGGGAGTCTCCGCTTCGTACGACCCAAGGAAAAAACCCATGCGCGTCGAGATCTGGAGCGACATCGCCTGCCCCTGGTGCTACGTGGGCAAGGCCCGCTTCGAGAAGGCCCTGCGGGCCTTCCCGCACCAGGCCGCCGTAGAGGTGATCCACCGCTCCTTCGAGCTGGACCCGAACCGCCCGAAGGGCGACACGGCCCCCGTGATCCCGATGCTGGCGCAGAAGTACGGCATGACGGAGACCCAGGCGAAGGAGGCCGAGCAGCGCCTCGGCGACAACGCGGCGGCCGAAGGCCTCGCGTACCGCACCGAGGGCCGCGACCACGGCAACACCTTCGACATGCACCGCCTGCTCCACTTCGCCAGGGAACAGGGCGGGCAGCATACCCAGGACCGGCTGATCGCCGCGCTCTACCGCGCCAACTTCGCCGAGGAACAGTCCGTCTTCGACGACGACGAGCGCCTGACCGCCCTCGCCGCCGAGGCGGGCCTGGACGCCGACGCGGCCCGCGAGGTCCTCGCCGACCCCACCGCGTACGCCGACGCCGTCCGCGCGGACGAGCGCGAGGCCGCGGAGCTGGGCGCGAACGGCGTCCCGTTCTTCGTCCTCGACCGGAAGTACGGCGTCTCCGGCGCCCAGCCCGCCGAGGTCTTCACGCAGGCCCTGGAGCAGGCATGGGCGGCCCGCTCACCGCTGACGGTGATCGCCCAGGACAGCGACGGCGCCGACGACAGCGCCGGCGGCGACGCCTGCGGCCCCGACGGCTGCGCGGTGCCGGGGAGCTGACCCCGGCCCAGCCGGTCCTGGTCGGAACAAGCCTGGTCAGGGGCCACGGATAAGCATCACTTAGCGGTACGGGTCAGTCATCCGCAATGGACCCCGCCCGGCCGAGGCGGCACAGTGACCTCATGGAGACTCCAGGCCAGGGCCCCGACCGCACCGCCATGACCGTCTCGACCGCCGCTACCGCCTCGACCGTCTCGGCTTCCGAGGGCTTCCGGGCCCTTGTACGCTCCGAGTTCGCCCCCAGGACCACCTACCTGAACACCGCGAGCACCGGTCTCCTGCCGGCGCGCGCCGTCCGCGCGATGCACGAGGCGGCGCTGTCCGTGGCGCAGGGCAGCCCCGACGACATGTTCGCGGACGTGGAGGCGGCCCGCGCCGCCTTCGCGCGCCTGGTCGGGGTGGCCCCGGGCCGGGTCGCGGCGGGCGCGTCGGTCGCCGTGTACAGCGGCCTGATCGCCGCCTCGCTGCCGCCGGGCGCCGAAGTCCTCACCGCGGAGGGCGACTTCAGCTCGACGGTGACCCCCTTCCACGTACGCGGCGACCTGAAGATCCGTACCGTGCCGCTGGAACGCGTCGCCGAGTCCGTGCGCCCGGGCACCGCCCTGGTCGCGGTCTCCGCCGCGCAGTCGGCGGACGGCCGGGTCGTGGACCTGCCCGCACTGCGCGCCGCCGTCCGCGCGCACGGCGCCCGGCTCTACCTCGACGCCTCGCAGGCGACGGGCTGGCTGGGCCTCGCGGACCACATCGCGGACGTGGACTATCTGACGTCGGTCGCCTTCAAGTGGCTCACCTGCCCGCGCGGCGTCGCGTTCTTCGTCGTACCGGAGGACCGCGAGGGCTTCGAGGGCGTGCCCCCGCTCCTCGCGGGCTGGGTCGCGGGGGAGCGGCCCTGGGACAGCTGCTACGGCCCGGTCACCGAACTCGCCCGCTCCGCGCGCCGGTTCGACGAGAGCCCGAGCCTGTGCGCGTACGCGGGCGCGCGGCACTCGCTGGCCGTGATCGAGCAACTGGGCGTGGCCGCGATCCGCGCCCACGACCTGGCGCTCGCGGACCGCTTCCGCGCCGGACTCGCGGAGCTCGGCCACGAGCCGGTGGCCGCTCCCGGCTCACCCATCGTGTCCGTGCCCGGACTCGGCGCCCGCCAGCCGGAGCTGAGCGCGGCGGGCATCGAGGTGTCGGACCGCGCGGGCAATCTGCGGGCGGCCTTCCACCTCTACAACACGGACGCGGACGTCGACCGCCTCCTGGAGGAACTGCGGACCGCCTGAGCGAGGCCCGCGGCGGACGGGCGGACCAGCCACCCGGGCCACGCGCGACCGCCGCCCGGGCCGCGCGGCCCCCCGCGGAGCGCTCAGCGCAACGCCTCCCGCCGCGCCGCCTCCGGGCAGTCCGCCGTCTCCGTGCAGAGGTTGCCCTCCACGCGGCCGAGCAGCCGCGCGAGCTGCGCGCGCTCGTCGGCGTCCAGGCCGGCGAGCGTGTGCTCCTCCAACTCGCCCCAGGCGCGCTGCACTTCGCTCAGCAGCCCGCAGCTGGAGTCGGTCGCCTCGACGAGCACCGCCCGCCGGTCGTCCGGATCGGACCGCCGCCGCACGTGCCCGGCCTGCTCCAGGCGCTGCAGCATCTTCGTGACCGTCGACGGGTCGAGGTCGACGGCCTTGATGAGCTCGGACTGGCGCACCGGGCCCGCGTCCCACAGGTGCATCATCAGGAACTCCTGGCCGGGGTAGAGGCCGAGCCCCTTCAGGACCTTGCCCGCCGCGATGCGGTGCAGCCGGGCGACCCGGCTGACCAGCAGGGAGACCGGCCCGTTCCGCGCGGCCAGGGGCAGGTGCCCGCTACACGCGGGGTCGTCCTGCGCGGCCCCCGCCGTCCCTGTGTCGGCCTTCATCGGAACTCCTGCCTTCGCGTGGCCCGGCCCTGTCCGCCGTCGCCGTCGTGCACCAGTGTCGTCGAGTCTCGTACGGGTCGCCTCGAGTCTCGTCCGAGCTTCCCTTCCGAGATTAACTTGGTCGGCCAAGGAATGCGCTACAGTGGCTCTCGGTTGAATTACTTGGCCGACCAAACGTCATACTTCCTGGAGCTGTGATGACCACCGCATTCGACCCGATCGACCTGTCCGGCGTCTCTCTCGCGAACCGCATCGCCCTGGCGCCGATGACCCGCAGCCGGGCCGGTGAGGGCGGCGTCCCCACCGATCTCGTCGCCGAGTACTACGCGCAGCGCGCCACCGCCGGCCTGGTCATCACCGAGGGTGTGCAGCCGTCGCCGGTGGGCCAGGGCTACCCGGACACCCCGGGCCTGCACAGCGCCGAGCAGGTCACCGGCTGGCGCAACGTCACCGACGCCGTGCACGCCAAGGGCGGCCGGATCTTCGCCCAGCTCATGCACGCCGGCCGCATCGGCCACCCCTCGCTGCTGCCCGACGGCCTGGTGAACGTCGGCCCGTCCCCGATCGCCGCCGCGGGCCAGGTCTACACGCACGAGGGACCGAAGGACTTCGTCACTCCCCGTGAGCTGACCGGCGACGAGGTGCGCGCCACCATCGGCGAGTTCGTCGCCGCCGCCCGCAACGCGATCGACGCGGGCTTCGACGGCGTCGAGCTGCACGGCGCCAACGGCTATCTCATCCACCAGTTCCTCGCACCGGGCTCCAACCACCGCACCGACGAGTGGGGCGGCTCGCCCGAGCACCGCATCCGGTTCGCGGTCGAGGTCACGAAGGCCGTGGCCGCCGAGATCGGTGCCGCGCGCACCGCCATCCGGCTCTCGCCCGGCAACTCCTTCAACGGCATCTCCGAGCCCGAGCCGGAGGAGACCTACCCGGCCCTGGTGCGGGAGCTGGACGCGCTCGGCCTCGCGTATCTGCACATCATGGAGGTGGGCCCGGTCCGCGACCTGGTCACCACCCTGCGCAAGACCTTCAGCGGCCCGTTCGTCCTCAACCCGGCGACCGAGGGCCCGACCGGCCACGACGACCTCGCCCTGATCGAGGACGGCACCGCCGACATCCTCTCCTTCGGCGCCCTGTTCCTCGCCAACCCCGACCTGCCGGCCCGCCTGAAGACCCGCGGCCCGTACAACACCCCGGACCAGTCCACGTTCTACGGCGGCGACGCCAAGGGCTACACGGACTACCCGACGCTGCAGTCGGCGTAACCAACCCGGAGCGGGCGCACATGAGTCGGCCCGGCATCCCACGGGATGCCGGGCCAACTCACAGGTGGAACAGGGTCACTTCACCGGCGTGAAGTCCCGCGCCCCGACGAACTCCGGCCGCCGCACCGGCGCCGCGAACGGCTCGACCGCGGCGTTCTCCACGCTGTTGAACACCAGGAAGACGTTCGAGCGCGGGTAGGGCGTGATGTTGTCGCCGGAGCCGTGCATGGCGTTGCAGTCGAACCAGGTCGCCGAGCCCGCCTCGCCGGTGAACAGCCGGATGCCGTACTCGGAGGCCAGCTTGGTCAGCGCCCCGTCGGACGGCGTGCCCGCGTCCTGCATCTGCAGCGACTTCTTGTAGTTGTCCTTCGGTGTCTCGCCCGCGCAGCCGAGGAACGTCTTGTGCGAGCCGGGCATGATCATGAGCCCGCCGTTGGTGTCGTGGTTCTTCGTGAGCGCGATCGACACCGAGACGGTCCGCATGTTCGGCAGGCCGTCCTCCGCGTGCCAGGTCTCGAAGTCCGAGTGCCAGTAGAAGCCCGACGCCCCGAATCCCGGCTTGACGTTGATCCGGGACTGGTGGACGTACACGTCGGACCCGAGGATCTGCCGGGCCCGGCCGACCACGCGCGGGTCGGCCGCGAGGCGCCCGAAGATCTCACTGATCTTGTGCACCTCGAAGATGGACCGGATCTCCTGGGAGCGCGGCTCGACGATGGAGCGCTCGTTCGCGCGCATCGCCGGGTCGTTGATCAGCCGCTCCAGCTCGTCGTGGTACTCCGCCACCTCCGCGGGCGTGATGAGCTGCTCGATGGCCAGGAAACCGTCGCGTTCGAACCCCGCCAGGTCCTCGCCCGTGCAGGGGCCCTGCGTACCCGGCGCGGACCACACCACCGGGTCCTTGCGCTCGATGAGGACCTCTTCGGCGCCTCGGGTCGGGTACAGGTCGGCGGTGCGTTCGGCTGCGGTGGTCATGGTGGTGCCTGCCTCTCCTCTCGTACGGCCCTGTGCGGGATGTCTCCTCCGTCAGGCGTGGGTCAAACCGACTCCGGCTCCGTGAGCAGCGGGTACACGCCATTCTCGTCGTGGTCCTCGCGGCCCGTCACCGGCGGGTTGAACACGCACAGGCAGCGGAAGTCCTTCTTGATGCGCATCGTGTGCTTCTCATGCCCGTCGAGCAGGTACATCGTGCCCGGCGTGATGGTGAACTTCTCGCCGGTCTCGTCGTTGGTCAGCTCGGCCTCGCCCTCGGTGCAGACGACGGCCTCGATGTGGTTGGCGTACCACATGGACGTCTCCGTGCCCGCGTAGAGCACGGTCTCGTGCAGCGAGAAGCCGACGCGCTCCTTGGCGAGCACGATGCGCTTGCTCTCCCAGGTGCCCGACGCGGCCTTGACGTGCCGGTCGGTGCCTTCAATGTCCTTGAACGAGCGGACGATCACGGTAAGTCGATTCCTTGTCTGTGTTCTGTACGTGGACGGGGGCGCCGCGCGGCGCCTTGCTCAGGCGGTCTCGCGGACCGCCCGGGCGAGCGTGCGCAGGCCCTCGTCGAGCTCGTCGGCCGTGATGGTCAGGGCCGGGAGCAGCTTGACGACCTCGCTCTCGGGGCCCGAGGTCTCGATCAGCAGGCCGAGTTCGAAGGCGCGCTTGGCGATGGCGCCCGCTCGCTGCTTGTCGCGGAACTCGATGCCCCACACCAGGCCGCGGCCGCGGTACTCCTCGATGGCGTCGGTGTTCTCGTCGACGATCGCGACCAGCGCCTGCTCGACCTGCTCGCCGCGGGCCTGGGTCTGCTTCTCCATCGCCGAGCCGTCGGCCCAGTACGTCTCCAGGGCGGCGGCGGCCGTGACGAACGCCGGGTTGTTGCCGCGGAAGGTGCCGTTGTGCTCGCCCGGCTCCCACACGTCCAGCTCGGGCTTGAACAGGGTGAGCGCCATGGGCAGGCCGTAGCCGCTGATGGACTTGGACACCGTCACGATGTCCGGCACGATGCCCGCCTCCTCGAAGGAGAAGAACGCGCCGGTGCGGCCGCAGCCCATCTGGATGTCGTCGACGATCAGGAGCATGTCCTGGCGGTGGCACAGCTCCTGCAGGGCACGCAGCCACTCGGCGCGCGCGACGTTGATGCCGCCCTCGCCCTGCACGGTCTCGACGATCACGGCGGCGGGCTTGTTCAGGCCCGAGCCCTGGTCGTCCAGGAGCCGCTCGAACCACAGGAAGTCCGGGACCTTGCCGTCCAGGTAGTGGTCGAAGGGCATCGGCGTGCCGTGCACCAGCGGGATGCCGGCGCCCGCCCGCTTGAAGGCGTTGCCGGTCACCGCGAGGGAGCCGAGCGACATGCCGTGGAAGGCGTTCGTGAACGACACGATCGACTCACGGCCCTTGACCTTGCGGGCCAGCTTCAGCGCGGACTCCACCGCGTTGGTGCCCGTCGGGCCGGGGAACATGACCTTGTACGGCAGGTCGCGCGGGCGGAGCACCAGGTTCTGGAACGACTCCAGGAAGGCGCGCTTGGCCGTCGTCGACATGTCGAGGCCGTGCGTGACGCCGTCGCGCTCCAGGTAGTCGATGAGGGCGCGTTTGAGGACCGGGTTGTTGTGGCCGTAGTTGAGCGAGCCGGCACCCGCGAAGAAGTCGAGGTACTCGTGACCGTCCTCGTCGAACATGCGGCTGCCCTGCGCGCGGTCGAAGACAGTGGGCCAACCGCGGCAGTAGCTGCGCACCTCCGACTCCAGGGTCTCGAAGACGCTCAGGTCGGGCTGGGTGATGGTCACAGCGAATCTCCTGGGAGATGGATTGATCGTGAGGGGTTGAGTGGACTGGGATTGTGCCGAAGGCGGTTGACGACGTGTCAGGCGTCTCGGGACCGGACCGGGGTCGCGGCAGCCGCCGGTCAGAAGGACAACGGCGCGATGTCGAACAGCACCTCGGGCTCGTGCCCGCCGTCGTCGCCGGGAAACAGTCCCGCGTCGAACAGCACGGTCCGCTCGACGCGCGCCCCGTGCCGCTCGGCGAACGAGGTGAACAGGCGCTCGGAGGCTCTGTTGTCCGGCGTGATGGTCGTCTCGAGGGCGTCGAGTCCGCGCTGCGCGGACACCTTCGCGGCCAGGCCGTCGAGCAGCGCACCGGCGAGGCCCCGGCCACGGTGCGCGTGGTCGACGGCCACCTGCCAGACCACCAGGGTGCGCGGCTTGTCGGGGCGGATGTAGCCGGTGATGAACCCGGCGGGCTCGCCGTCGCCGTCCCTGGCCACGACGGAGGTCGCGGCGAAGTCGCGACACCACAGCAGGTAGCTGTACGAGGAGTTGAGGTCGAGGACCTTCGAGTCGCGGGCGATCCGCCAGATCGCGGCGCCGTCGGCGACGCCGGGGGTGTCGAGCCGCAGCCCCTCGGGCATTTCAAGGAATTTCGCTTGCAGGTCGGTCGGTAGATCGGCTTGTGCAGCGGTCATGCGTATTGAATTTACCGAGCAATTTCTCGGATTGCATCGGGGGAAGGGGTTACGCGCAGCGCGCCCATGTGTTATCACGCAGGCGCGGGCGCCCGCATGAATGGGCGCTTGTTTGTGGGGATTTGCCCGGCTTACATCCGGCAAAACGGACGGGATGTGGAGTACGTCACAGCGACGTAACTCCCACGAGACGTGTCCGAATTACGGCGATTGGCGCTGGCGAAACCTTAGTGTTTAGGCCCCCGGAAAGCGGGCAGAAGAATACGGGAAGCTGCGCTGATAAGGAATTCATGAGAAGTCCCGCGTGAATTGCTGCGGAGCCCCGTATTTCACGCTGGATTCACCGCCGCGGCGCGGCCGGGCAACCTCCGGCACCTGTCGGCGACGGCAAGCAGTTCCAGCCCGTCGAGGGGGTCCCCCCTGCTCCTTAAGAGCTTGGGGGAGTTTGAGGACGAGGCGCGGAGCGCCGACAGGGGGAGAGGGGCGAAGCCCCATGAGGGGACGTGGGGCTAGAGCCAGGCGGACGTCACCGCACGGCGGGCGGCCTCCAAGTCGACCGCGAGGCCAGACTCGCCCATCGCGGCGCCAAGCGCGGCCAGCGAGGCATGCACGACGCCCCGCGTCGCATCCGGGCCGTAGTGGTTGACACGGACCATCTCCTTGGCCAGCGCACCCCCGCCCGCGACCAGCGGAAGCACAGGGTCGGCAGCCAGAGCGCGCGCGACCAGCTCGGAGGCGGAGACACCCCGCGGGGCACGCAGCGTGGTGGCGACGGGCGCGGCGTCGGAGGCCTCGTACACGTACGGCTCAAGGCCCCCGCCCAGGGCGAGCGCCCCCGCCCGGGTCGCCGCCGCGGCCGTGGCGTGCCGCCCCATCAACGCGGCGAGACCCTCCGCCTCGATGCGCTCAACGCAGGCCTCCAGGGCCAGCATCTCCAGCTGCGCCGGAGCGTGCAGGAGTGCCTTCCGGCCGCCGTCGATCCACCGCTCCTTCCAGTCCAGGAGGGAGAGGTACGAGCGGCGCGGCGCCCGCGGGTTGGCGGCGAGCCGCTGCCAGGCGCGCTCGCTCACCGACACCGCCGACACCCCGGCGGGCCCGCCCATCGCCTTCTGCGCGCCGATCACGCACAGGTCCACGCCCCACGCGTCCGGGCGCAGCGGCTCGGCGGCCACCGAGGCGACGGCGTCCAGCATGAACAGGGCGCCGTGCGCGCGCACGACCTCGCCGATCTCCGCGACGGGGTTGGTGTTGCCGGTCGCGGCCTCCGCGTGCACGAGCGACACGAAGTCGATCTCCGGGTGCGCCGCGAAGGCCTCCTCGACCTGCGCGGCCGTCACGGCGGTGTGAAACGGCACGGCCAGGTCGTGGACCGTCGCGCCGCAGTCCCGCAGCCAGTCGCCGAAGGTCTGACCGTAGGGCCCGGTGATGATGTTGAGGGCGGTCGTCCCCGGGCGCGCGGCACCCCGGATACAGCCCTCCAGGGGCAGCAGCGCCTCGCCCTGCATGATCACGACGTCCTGCTCGGTGTCCAGGAGCCGGGCCACCCGGTCCTCGATGGCGGCGAAGTGCGCGGCGCCGAGCGGCGCCAGGTCAAGGAAGGGATGGGTCACGCTGCTGCTCGCTTCGCTCATGTCGTCGTGGACCGTGGATCGTGGGCCTGCGCAACGAGCGTACCCACCCCCGAAGTCAGCCCTGTCGCCTCCCACGGTGCTGTCTAAGCTGCTGTCCATGAGCGATCGCACGGTGCTGCACGTGAAGGGGCGGGTGCTCGTCGGGCCCCAGGACGTACGGGACGAGTTGTGGGTGGTCGGCGGGCGCGTGACCTTCCGGCGCCCCGCCGCGGCGGCCGCCCGGGACACGGTCACCGTGCGGGGCTGGGCGCTGCCCGGCCTCGTCGACGCCCACTGCCACGTCGGCCTGGACGCCCACGGCCCCGTCACACCGGACGTCGCCGAGAAGCAGGCGCTCACCGACCGGGACGCGGGCGCGCTGCTCCTGCGCGACGCGGGCTCGCCGTCCGACACCCGCTGGATCGACGACCGCGAGGACCTGCCGAAGATCATCCGGGCCGGCCGGCACATCGCCCGCACCCGCCGCTACATCCGCAACTACGCCCACGAGATCGAGCCCGACAACCTCGTCGCGTACGTCGCCCAGGAGGCGCGGCGCGGCGACGGCTGGGTCAAGCTCGTCGGCGACTGGATCGACCGCGACGCCGGTGACCTCACCGCCTGCTGGCCGCGGGGCGCCGTCGAGGCCGCCATCGCCGAGGCCCACCGTCTCGGCGCCCGCGTCACCGCCCACTGCTTCGCCGAGGACTCGCTGCGCGACCTCGTCGAGGCGGGCATCGACTGCGTCGAGCACGCCACCGGCCTCACCGAGGACACCATCCCCCTCTTCGCCGAACGCGGCGTCGCCATCGTGCCCACCCTCGTCAACATCGCCACCTTCCCGCAGCTCGCCGCCGGCGGCGAGAAGAAGTTCCCCCGGTGGTCCGCGCACATGCGGCGGCTGCACGCCCGGCGCTACGACACCGTGCGGTCCGCCTACGACGCCGGCGTGCCCGTGTACACCGGCACCGACGCGGGCGGCTCCCTGGCCCACGGGCTCGTCGGCGGGGAGGTCGCCGAGCTCACCAAGGCGGGGATTCCGGCGGTCGAGGCGATCTCGGCGGCCGTGTGGGGGGCCCGGGCGTGGCTCGGGCGGCCCGGGCTCGTGGAGGGGGCACCGGCGGATCTCGTCGTGTACGAGGAGGATCCGCGGGCGGATGTGCGGGTGCTGACGGCGCCTTCGGCGGTGGTACTGAACGGGAGGGTGGTGGGCTGAGGTCGCCGCTTCGCGGCTCGTCCTCAAACGCCGGACGGGCTAGCTATGGCTAGGTACAGCCCTCCGGCGTTTGAGGAGCGGGGTCTGGGGCGGAGCCCCAGTTACGGGAAGGGGCGGGGCTGGGGAGCCTCCGGCAGGACATCCGTAACCCCATCGGTGAGCCACTGCTCCTGTTGACGGAGAGTGACGCGGCGGGGTCCGGCTCGTTGTACGTGACCTTGCCGCGGCCCGGCTGTCAACGCGGCGATCACGCTCGTCACCGGCACGGACGTGGTGCACGAGGTCTGGGGGAACGCCCGTGCCGCCGGATTCGAATACACCGACGGAAACCTCTCCTTGGAGTGAACTCACGCCAGGTTGCTGCCCGTTCACTCTCAGTGCGTAAAAATTCCCGGAGTCGGGACGGCGCCGCCAGGCGCACCCCGGCTTCCCTGGTGCCCCGCGCACGCGATGTCCCCGTGTGGCGTGCGCGGTCGGTGCCTCCGTGACTCATGTGGGGGTTCCACCACTTTGACCAGCAACGCCTTCTCGGCCAGAAACGCCTTCCGCAGACTCCCCGCCCGCCGCGTCGGCGCCCTCGCCGCCGCGACCGTGGTCGCCGCGGGGTCCGCGGCGCTCGCCTCCGCGGGTGCCGCGCACGCCACCGACGACCACCGCGGCGGCAGCGCCGACGCCGTCGTGCTCCGCACCGGCCTCGACGTGTCCCTGCTCAACAAGACCGCGAACCTCCCGCTGAACGTGGCCCTCAACGAGGTGTCCGCGCCCGCGAGCGCCGAGAAGACCTCGCTCACCGCGAAGCTGGACGGGGTGGACGGCGGGCGCCCCTTCCACGTGCTGCGCGCGGACGTGGCGACGGCGCGGGCCACCGTGAAGGGCGGCACGGCGGAGGGGTACAGCAACCTCGCGCGCGCCAAGGTGCACGTGCCCGGCCTGCCGATGCTGCCGCTCCTCGCAGTGGACCAGGTGACGTCCAAGGCCGTGTGCGTGTCGGGCAAGCGGCCCGTGGCCGAGTCGAAGCTGCTCGGCGGGGTGACCGTGCTCGGCAAGCGGGTCGCAGTGAAGGCCGCGGGCACGACGAGGGTGTCCGTGCCCGGCGTCGGTGAGGTGCGGCTCGACCTGTCGTCGACGCGTACGACGTCCCGTACGGCGGCCGCGGTCGCGCTGCGGCTCAAGGTGTCCGTGGACCCGCTCAAGCTCGGGGTCGCGGCGGTCGAGGGGGCCGTGACGCTGGGCGGGGCGAACTGCTCGGCCCCCGGGCCCGGGGCCAAGCCGCTGCCCGAGCCGCAGGGCAAGGTGGCGGAGCCGGTGGTCGCGAAGGAGGCCCCCGACGACAACCTCGCGGCGACCGGGGGCAGTTCGGCCACTCCGTACGTGGCCGGGGGCGCCGCGGCCCTCCTCCTCGCCGGAGGCGCCACCCTGGCGGTGACCCGCAGCCGCAGCCGCCGCCGCTGACCAGTGATCCCGGCCGGGGCCGCCGATCCCCGGCCGGGGCCACTGCCGCCACCGTGGGCCGGGGGGGGACCACCTCACCCTGCCCCGTGACGCCCCCCGTCGGCCGGGGACCACCTCACCCCCGCCCTGACGACCCCGTCGACCTGGGCTGTGCCCACCCGTGCCGCCCCTGGCGGCCCAGCTGCCCACAGCGGGGGACGACGGGACGGGCCCTCACGCACGCACCCCCTGGCGGCCCAGCTGCCCACAGCGGGAGAGGGAACGTAGCCTCACGCATCCACTCGTCCCGTCGACGCCAGTCGGCCTTCCCCCGCACCGGGTGGCACGGCCGCCCGCAGGGCAGGGCGGCGGGGAGGGCTTGCGCTTCGGCCCGAAGCGGTCTGTTCCGGTGAACGGGAAGGGGGTCCCCCCTGCTCTTTAAGAGCTTGGGGGAGGGTGGGAGATATCCGCCGCCAAGCGGCGGGACTGTTCTCACGTGCCCGCCCCACCGGCCGGACGGCGAATGGAACTACCGACAGAGCCCCTGCAGGGCCGACAGGAACGAGTCCGCCGTCGCACGGTCCCGCACAGCGACCCGCACCCACTCAGGCCCCAGCCCAGGAAACGTATCGCCCCGCCGCACGGCGAACCCCCGCTCCCGCAACCCCTCCCGCACCCCGCCGCCCCCGGCGACCCGCACCAGCACGAACGGCCCCTCCGCAGGCCCCACCACACTCACCCCGGGCAACTCCAGAAGCCCGGCCACCAGATGCCGCCGCTCGGCGGCGACCCGGTGCGCCACATGCCCCGCCTCGGCCAGCGCCCGCGGCGACACACACGCCTCCGCCGCGGCCAGCGCGGGCGACGACACCGGCCACAGCGGCTGCGCACGGGAGAGTTCGGTGACGAGGGCCGGGTCGGCCAGGACATAGCCGATGCGCAGCCCCGCGAGACCCCACGTCTTCGTGAGGCTCCGCAGCACGACGAGCCCCGGCACGTCGACCCGCCCAGCCAACGCCTCCCGCTCACCGGGCACCGCGTCCATGAACGCCTCGTCCACCACGAGGACCCGCCCCGGCCGGGCGAGCCGGACGAGGTCCGCCGCGCGGTGCAGCACGGACGTGGGATTCGTCGGGTTGCCGACGACGACCAGGTCGGCATCCTCGGGCACCACGCCCGGATCGAGCCGGAACCCGTCCTCCGCCCGCAACAGCACCCGCCCCACCGTGTGCCCGGCATCCCGCAACGCGGCCTCCGGCTCGGTGAACTGCGGATGGACGACGACCGGCCGCCGCACCCGCAGCGCCCGCGCGAGCAGCACGAAGGCCTCGGCGGCGCCCGCCGTGAGCAGCACCCGCTCCGGCGGCACACCGTGCCGCGCGGCCACCGCGGCCCGCGCCGCCCGCCCGTCGGGGTAGGCGGCGAGCCCGTCGAGCGACGCGGCGACACACTGCTTCAGCCACGAAGGCGGCGTACCGGCACGGACATTGACGGCGAGATCCACGAGCTCGTCCCGCCCCCGCACCTCCGCGTCCCCGTGATGCCGCAGATCGACCTCGGCCGCGACGGCGGCCGCCGGGGAACCGGCCTCAGTGGGAGTGCGCATGACTTCCGTGGTGGTCGTGACCGTGACCGTGGCCGTGCCCATGACCGTGGTGATGGTGCCCGTCGTCATCGGGGTGGAAGTGCGGCTGCTGCGGCAGCCCCACCTTGTCCTCGAACCCCGGCAGCGCCACCCGGTACACGCAGGTGTCGCAGTTCATCCGCAGATCCCCGCCCACCGCCTCCCGGTAGCGCTCCATCACCAGCTCGACCAGCTCCTCCTCGGGCCCGATCACATCGGCGGACCGCACCTCCACCCCGGGGTGCGCGGACGCCCAGCCCTCGGTCTGCTGCCGCACCCGGTCCGGCAGGATCCCGGTGAACAGGAAGTACGGCAGGACCACGACGCGCCGCGCGCCGAGCGCCACACACCGGTCGAGCCCCGACGGCACGTCCGGCGCGGCCAGTGACACGAACGCGGTCTCCACGCCCGCGTACCCGCGGCCCTCCCACAGCAGCCGCGCCGCCTTGAACACCTCGGCGTTGGCGTCGGGGTCCGTCGACCCGCGCCCCACCAGGAGCACGGTCACGTCCGCCCGGTCCTCCGGAGTGCGCACCGAGTCGCCGAGCGCCTCGTCGAGCCGCCGCTCCAGGACCTTCAGGATCAGCGGGTGCGGCCCCAGCGGACGGCCGTAGGAGTACGAGATGCCGGGGTGCCGCTCCTTCTCGCGGGTCAGCGCGGCCGGGATGTCGCCTTTGGCGTGCCCGGCGGACACCAGCATCAGCGGCACCGCCGCGAACCGTTTCACGCCCCGTTCGACGAGTTCGCCCACGGCTTCGCCGAGCGGTGGCGGCGACAGCTCGATGAAGCCGCCCGCGACGGGCAGTTCGGGGTTGCGGCGCGCCAGCTCCTGGACGAAGTCGCGGAAGGCGGCGGCGCCTGCGTCGTCACGGGTGCCGTGTCCGGCGATCAGCAGTGCGGGCGGGGTCGTCACTCGTTCTCCTCGGTTCGATCTGCGGCGACGGCCGCCGCGGGGTGGTACAGCAGGGCGTTCAAGGCGGCCGACGCGACCGCCGAACCCCCCTTCTCGGACACGTTGCTGACGGCGGGAAGCCCGCTCGCCCGCAGCGCCTCCTTGGACTCCACGGCGCCGACGAAGCCGACCGGTAGCCCGATGACGAGCGCGGGCCGGGCGTCGAGCAGCAGCAGCTCCTCCAGGGCGGTGGGCGCGCACCCGATCACCCAGAGCGCGCCCGGACCCACCTCCTCGTACGCGAGCCGCACCGCGTGCGCCGAACGGGTAAGCCCGGCACCGGACTTGGCGTCCTTCAACCGGCACACGGTCTCGCGCCGCGTGATGCCGGCCGCGACCATCTCCACGTCCACGACGACGGGCGCGCCCGCGTGCAGGGCGGCGTGGCCGCGTACCAGCGACTCCTCGTCCGTCACCAGGTCCTTCGCGTACTCCAGGTCCGCCGCGGAGTGGATGACACGCTCCACGACGGCCCGCGTCAGCGGCGGGAAGTGCGAGGTGTCGAGCCGGGAGCGGAGCCGCCGGAACGACTCCTGCTCGATGGGATGCACGACACGTGCTGCGTTCTGCACGGCGGTCACACCCCCTGCCAGCGGTAGCCGCGCGGTGTCACCATGCGGCCCGCGATCGCGCGGGTCGCGGTGTTGCCGACGGTCACGACGGTCATCATGTCGACGCTGTCGGGGTCGAGCGCCGCCAGCGTGGTCAGGCGCACGCTCTCGTCGGGGCGGGAGGCGTTGCGTACGACACCGACGGGCGTCGTCGGCGCCCGGTGCTCGGTGAGCAGCGCCAGGGACTTCGGGAGCTGCCAGTCGCGGCCCCGGCTGCGCGGGTTGTAGAACGTCACGACCAGATCCGCCTCGGCCGCCGCGCGCACCCGGCGCTCGATGACCTCCCACGGCGTGTGCAGGTCGGACAGGCTGATGGACACGTGGTCGTGGCCGAGCGGCGCCCCGAGCAGCGCGCCGGCGGCGAGCGCGGCGGTCACACCCGGTACGCCGACGACGTCGATGTCGTCCCCGGCCTCGGCGAGCGCGGGTGACGCCATCGCGTACACACCCGCGTCCCCCGACCCGATCAGCGCGACGGCCCGCCCCTCGCGGGCCTCGGCGACTGCCGTACGGGCCCGCTCCTCCTCGGCGCCGAGCCCCGACTCGACGACCCGCGTCCCCGGCCGCAGCAGATCCCGGACCTGGTCGACGTACTGGTCGAGCCCCACGAGGACGGCGGCGCGCCGCAGTTCGTCACGGGCACGGGGCGTGAGCAGGTCCCGGGCCCCGGGGCCGAGCCCTACGACGGCGAGCCGCCCGCGCGCGGGCCGCCGCACGACCGCACACGTGGCCATGGCGGGCCTTCCGTCCGCCCGCTCCGACTTCCGCTTCGGCACGAGGAGTTCACCCCCGCCGCGCAGTGCCGCCGCCTCGGCGACGGACGGCGTCCCGACGGCGGCGAGCGGCGCGCCCGACGGGTTCGGCACGTCGACCCCGGCCAGCTCCTCGGCGGCGTACGTCACCAACGGCACCCCGAGCCGCGAGGCCGCCTCGACGATCCCGGGCTCTTCCCCCTTGGCGTCAACGGTGACCAACTCCCGCACGCAGAGGGCCGAGAGCCCGGCTTCCCGCAAGGACTCCCGCACAAGCCCCAGTACTTCATCGACGGGCGCCCCTTTGCTGGCCCCGACCCCGACGACGAGCGAGGGCGGCCGCAGCACGACTTCGCGAAGCGCGGGCTCAAGGGTGCGATCAGAGACCCGCACCGTCGGCTGCTCCTGCCGCGAGCCTTCGCCCTGTCCGGCGGGGCTGCCGCCGTCTGCCGGCCCCTGCTGTGGGCAATCGTCCCGCAGGGCGGGACGGGTGGGCACAGCCCAGTCCGACGGTGCCATGACGTTCGAGGGAAGGGCAGGCAGGGGCCAAGCCAACTCCGCCTCCAGGGCGACGGGTTCCCCGTCCAACATGGTCCGGGTCACCCCGGCAACGTCCCCCTCCACGGGGAACCCGAGCATGTCAAGCCCCGGCACGGCCACCGCATCGGTGGCCGTGGTGATCACCGGCTCGGCCCCGAGCACCTCCCCGACCTCCCGCGCCAGCGCATTCGCGCCCCCGGCATGCCCGCCCAGCAGGGCAACAGCAAACCGCCCGGCCTCATCGACGCACACGACCCCCGGGTCGACCCCCTTCCCCGCGAGCAGCGGCGCAGCCAACCGCACCACGGCCCCGGTGGCAAGGAAGCACACCACCTGCTCGCACTCACGGAAGGCCCGTTCGAATGCCTCCCGTACGGGACCCTCGTACACCCGCGTACGCGCGGGCCAAGCCGCGGCCAGCCGCCCACAGGCGCCCCCGCCAGACTTCGTGCCGGAGATCAGGCCGATCACTGAACTGCTCCTTCGTTCAAGGAAGTTGAGGCAGAGAGCGCGGGACCGGGCGCAGCCGACCGCGTCCCCCACAAAAGAAACACCGGATTCGTCGCGGCGAGCCGCGTGACCTCCCCCGGCAGCGGCGCGAGCCGCGAGGACTGCAACAGCACCCCGTCGCAGTCGAACCCGGCCCCGAGCAGCGCCGCGCGCACCGCGGGCACCCGGTCGAGCGCGGCCAGCGACACCACGACGGCCCGCCGCGCCCGCCGCGCGCACGCGGTCACGATGGCGGGCAGCTCGCGCCCGCCGCCGCCGACGAACACGGCGTCGGGGTCGGCGAGGTCGGACAGGACGGTGGGCGCGGCCCCGTGCACGGCGAGGACGTCGACGCCGTGCGCGGCGGCGTTGGCGCGGATGCGTTCGATGCCGTCGGCGGTCTTCTCCACGGCGGTCACGGCGGCGCCGAGCCGGGCGCACTCCACGGCGACGGAGCCGGAGCCCGCGCCGATGTCCCACACCAGGTCGCCGACGCGCGGCCCGAGCCGGGCGAGCGCGAGCGCCCGCACCTCGAACTTGGTGATCATCGAGTCCCGGTGGGCGAACTCGTCCTCGTCCAGGGCCCACCGGCCGGGCCCGGTCCGCGGCCCCGCGACGGTGCGGGCGGCGGAGGTGACCGCCCGGTCCTCGTCGAGGCACAGCACGACGCCGACCGCGGTGCCCCAGTCGCGGGCGGCGGCCTCGGCGGGCGTGACCCGCTCGACGCGTTCCCTGGCGGGGTCGCCCAGTGCGGTGGCCACGACGAGGGTGCGGTTCGCCGTGCGGCGGGCCAGTTCGGTGCCCAGTTCGGCTGGGCCGCTGCCGGGGCCCGTGAGTACGGCGACCTTTGGGTGGGCGCGGCATGCGTTCACCGCCGTACGCAGGGCGCGGCCGTGTGCGCTCACCACGACTGCGTCGTCCCACGGGAGTCCGATCCTCGCGAATGCCGTTGCCACGGAGGAGACGGCGGGCCGGACGTCCAGGGCGTCCGGCCCGAAACGGTCCGCCAGGGCGCGCACTATGCCGAAGAAGCCCGGGTCCCCCGAGGCTAGGACGACCACCCGTGCCGGGGTGCAGGAGGAGTCCACGCTCCGCGTCCGTGGTGCCGCCGATCGGCCTTCGGCCTCGTCCTCAATCTCCCCCAAGCTCTTAATGAGCAGGGAGGGACCCCCTCGACGGGCTTTAATTCCGCACCGCTCGATTGCGGCCAGCGCCGGCGCCAGCGGGCCCAGCACCACCCGCTCCACTCCCTCCGGAACATCAGCCGCCTCAAGATGGCGGCGTCCGCCCACCACCAGGGCGGCGCCCCGCACCGCGGCCCGTGCCGCCGCGTCCAGGGGCGCCCCCGTCCCCGTACCGATGACCGTGATCATGGGCGGGGCCTCTCCGCGCGGAGGGCCGCGCGGGCCTCGGGGTCGGCCTTGCGGAAGCCGTGGAAGTGGCCGGGGTGGTAGAGGTGCGAGCGGGTGCCGTGCGCGGCCAGGGCGGGGCCGACCAGGAACAGGGTGTGCTTCCAGAGCCGGTGTTCCTTCACCGTCTCCTCCAGCGTCTCGATCGTGCAGGTGAGGACGAGCTCCTCCGGCCAGGTGGCCTGGTACGCGACGACGACGGGCGTCGTCGTCGGGTAGCCGCCTTCGAGGAGCTCCCGCACGAGCTGGCCGCTGCGCGCCGCCGACAGGAACAGCGCCATCGTCGTGCCGTGCCGCGCGAACTCCCGTACCTCCTCACCGGGCGGCATCGGCGTCTTGCCGCCGCCGAGCCGGGTGAGGATCACGGACTGGGCGACCTCCGGGATGGTCAGCTCGCGTCCGGCGATGGCGGCGACGGCCGAGAACGACGAGACGCCCGGCACGATCTCCGTCTCGACGCCCAGCTCGGCGCACCGGTCGAACTGCTCCTGCGTGCCGCCCCACAGCGCCGGGTCACCGGAGTGGATGCGCGCGACCTTCAGCCCGTCCCGGGCGGCCCGCTCGTACACGGCCACGACGTCCTCCAGGGACATCACCGCCGAGTCCAGGATCTCGGCGCCGTCCCGCGCGTGCTCCAGGACCTCGGCCTGCACGAGGCTGGCCGCCCAGATCACCACGTCGGCGTCCGCGATGGCCCGGGCGGCCCGGAAGGTCAGCAGGTCGGCGGCGCCGGGTCCGGCGCCGACGAAGGTCACCTTGCCGGTGGGGACGGCGTCGGCCATGGGGGAGTTCCTCTCGTACGAACTGAACTGAAGAAGAGCGGTGCCGCGGCCCGGGGACGGGGCCGGGGGAGTGGCCGGTGCGGCCGTGGGGCGGGGCACGATGCGTGGGCGGGGTCAATCGGCTAGCAAGAGCGCATGGCGGTGTTCGTGGCTCTCGGCGCGTTCGTGATGACACTGGTCGGCGGCTGGACCGCGGGGCGGGTCACCGACCGGCGTCACCTGGTGCTCGGTCTCGCGGGCGGCCTGATGCTCGGCGTGGTCGGCCTCGATCTGCTGCCGGAGGCACTGGAGGCGGCCGGCGGCCCGGTCTTCGGCGTACCGGCGGCGCTGCTCCTCGCCGTCGCGGGCTTCCTGTTCGCGCACGTGGTGGAGCGGCTGCTCGCGCTGCGCCGGTCGGCGCACGGGGCGGCCGAGCACAACGGCGGCCGGGTCCCGGAGGTCGGCCTGACGGCGGCCGCGGCGATGGTCGGCCACAGCATGATGGACGGCGTCGCGATCGGCGCCGCCTTCCAGGTGGGCGGCGGCATGGGCGCGGCGGTGGCGGTCGCCGTCATCGCCCACGACTTCGCGGACGGCTTCAACACGTACACGATCACCCGGCTGTACGGGAACGCGCGCCGCAAGGCCGTCGCGATGCTGTTCGCGGACGCGGTGGCCCCGGTCGTGGGCGCGGCGACCACGCTGGCCTTCACCATTCCGGAGCAACTGCTCGGCGGCTATCTGGGCTTCTTCGGCGGCGCCCTGCTCTACCTGGCGGCGGCCGAGATCCTGCCCGAGGCGCACCACGACCACCCCGCGCGCTCGACGCTGCTGTGCACGGTGGCGGGGGCGGCGTTCATCTGGCTGGTGGTGGGCATCGCCGAGTGAGCGGTGCCCACTGAACCCGGTGAACCCACTGACCCGGCTGAACCCCCTGAACCTCACAGCTTCCCGCCCCGCCCGCCGTCGCGCCGCGCGGGCGCGATGAGCGTCGACAGATAAGGCAGCGCCGCGTCGCCCAATTCCCCGGCGGTACGGATGGACTCCTCGGGCAGCCCGAGCGCCGACCCCCACACCGCGTCCTCGGTGCGCCCCGTCTCCCGCAGCGCGGCGGCCACTTCGTGCGCGAGCCGCCCGAACTTGTACGCCACCACGGTCCCGGGCCCGGCGAGCGCGTCCTTCAGCACGGCCGCCCCGGCCGTCACCGGCACCAGCGTCAGCGGCTCGGTGCCCTCGGTCAGTACGGCCCCGCTGCGCGCCGCGAGGTCCTGCATGGCGGTGATCCCGGGCACCGTCTCCACGCCGACGCCCGGCACCAATTCCTCGATGGTCTGCGCGAGATACGTGAACGTCGAGTACACATTGGGGTCCCCGATCGTCGCGAACGCCACCGTGCCGCGCTCCCGCAGCAGCTCGGCGACCCGCTGCCCGGCCGCGTCCCAGGCCGCCTCGCGGCGCGCCCGGTCGGTGCGCTCGTTCAGCGCGAACACCACGCGTACGACCCGGTCCTCGGGCACGTAGTGCAGCACGGTCGCCTCGGCGCGCCCGCGCTCGCCCGTGTCCATCACGGGCACGACGACGACATCGGCGCCGCGCAGCGCGTTCACGCCTTTGACGGTCACGAGCTCGGGGTCACCGGGACCGACCCCGACGCCGATCAGTCTGCTGCTGCCGCTCATGCCTTGCACCTCTCCACGAACCGACGGGCGATCCCGGGCTCGGCGGCCCAGTGCGTGTGCAGATAACTCGCGTGCACACCCTTTTGTACGAAACCTTCGACGCGCCGTTCAGGAGCGTGCAGCCCCCAGGCGGGAGCCGCCCCCGCGCCCGGCTCCACGACGGTGCGGTGGAACTCGTGCCCGCGCATCCGTGTGCCCGCCGCCGCGAGCACACTGTCCGACACGGCGACGGCCTCGCGATACCCCAACGTCAGCCCCTCCGACATCCGCGCCCGCACGTCGAGCACCCCGCACATCGGCTTCCCGTCCAGCTCCCGCGCCAGATACAACAGCCCCGCACACTCGGCGGCCACCGGCGCCCCACTGTCAGCCAACTCCGCCACGGCTTTCCGCAACGGTTCGTTGGCGGACAACTCGGGCGCGTACACCTCGGGGAACCCGCCACCGATGACGAGCCCCCGGGTGCCCGGGGGCAACTCCTCGTCGCGCAGCGGATCGAAGGCCACGACCTCGGCCCCGGCGGCGGCAAGCAGTTCGGCGTGCTCCGCGTAGGAAAAGGAGAAGGCAGCTCCACCAGCCATGGCGACGACGGGCCGATCTCGCTCGCCCTGTCCGCTGCTGCCAGGCGCTTCCGGCAACAACTCAGCCCGTCCGGCGTTTGAGGACGAGCGCGAAGCGCGACCGGCGGGGGTCGACCCACCCACCCGCGACCCCCCACCCAGCCCCTCCGGCGCTTGAGGAGCGGGGGTCTGGGGGCGGAGCCCCCAGTTTCGGGAAGGGGTGGGATTGGGGAAAGCCCCGCAGGGATCCCACCCCGCACCCGACAACGGCGCAGCACCCCGGGCCAACGCCAACAGGGCCTCCAGGTCGCACCCATCCCGCACCTGCGAGGCCAACGCAGCCACGGAGGCCACCGCCTCAGCCCGCCGCTCGGCAACAGGCACCAACCCCAAATGCCGCGAGGGCGCCCGAACCTGCGGCACCCGCCGCAGCGCGCCGAGCACCGGCACCCCAGAGGAATCCAGCGCCTCCCGCAGCAACTCCTCGTGCCGAGGCGACCCCACCTTGTTCAGAATCACCCCACCGACCCGAACCCCCGGATCCCACGAGGCAAACCCGTGCACCAGCGCCGCCACGGACCGCGACTGCGACGAGGCGTCGACGACAAGCACGACGGGAGCCCGCAACAGCTTCGCGACATGCGCGGTGGAAGCCAGCTCCCCCTGCCCCGAGGCCCCGTCGTACAGCCCCATCACACCTTCCACGACGGCCAGATCACACCCGGCGGCCCCATGCGCGAACAACGGGGCGACCAGCTCCGGCCCGCACAGATAGGCGTCCAGATTCCGCCCCGGCCGCCCCGTGGCGAGCGAGTGATATCCGGGATCGATGTAGTCGGGCCCGACCTTGTGCGGGGACACGGCGAGCCCGGCCTCCGCGAAGGCGGCCATCAACCCGGTGGCGACGGTCGTCTTCCCGCTCCCGGAAGACGGCGCCGCGACAACCAGACGCGCTACCACTCGATGCCCCGCTGCCCCTTCTGACCGGCGTCCATGGGGTGCTTGACCTTGGACATGTCGGTGACGAGGTCGGCGTACTCCACCAGCGCGGCCGGCGCGTTGCGCCCGGTGATCACCACATGCTGTGTCCCGGGCCGCGCCCGCAGCACGGCCACGACCTCCTCGACGTCGATCCACCCCCAGTGCAGGGGATAGGCGAACTCGTCGAGGACGTACAGCTTGTACGTCTCGGCGCCGAGGTCCCGCTTGACCTGCTCCCAGCCCTCGCGGGCCTTCTCCTCGTTGTCCATCTGGTCGTCCCGCTGAACCCAGGACCACCCCTCGCCCATCTTGTGCCAGTCGACGGTCCCGCCCTGCCCGCTCGCGCCGAGCACCCGCAGCGCGTTCTCCTCGCCGACCTTCCACTTCGCGGACTTCACGAACTGGAACACGCCGATGGGCCACCCCTGATTCCAGGCCCGCAGCGCGAGCCCGAAGGCGGCGGTCGACTTGCCCTTGCCGATCCCGGTGTGGACGACGACCAGCGGCCGATTACGCCGCTGACGTGTCGTCAGCCCATCGTCCGGCACCACACTCGGCTGTCCCTGAGGCATATCAGGCCACCCTCCGCACTGAACCTGAGCCGTACGACTCCCGGACATCGTTGACGAGCCCGGCGATCGAGTCGGCCCGCAGCTCGTCCAACGTCACCGTGGTCCCGCCGAGCTCCCCGGCCAACTGCCCCGCGAGCCCGAGCCGCACCGGCCCCGACTCGCAGTCCACGACCACCGAGGCATGCCCCTCGGCGGCGAACAGCCGGGCGGCGCGCCCCGCCTGGGCCACCGGCTCCACGCCGCCGGTCGCACGCCCGTCGGTCACCACGACGACCAGCGGGCGCCGCGCGGGATCCCGCAGCCGCTCCACCCGCAGCACCTCGTGTGCGCGCAGCAGCCCGGCCGCGAGCGGCGTACGCCCACCGGTCGGCAGTGACTCCAGCCGCACGGCCGCCGCGTCCACGGACGACGTCGGCGGCAGCGCCACCTCCGCACCCGTCCCGCGGAACGTCACGAGCCCCACCTTGTCCCGCCGCTGATAGGCGTCGAGCAGCAACGAAAGCACCGCGCCCTTCACGGCGGTCATACGCTGCCGCGCCGCCATCGACCCGGACGCGTCCACGACGAACAGCACGAGGTTGCCCTCGCGCCCCTCCCGCGTCGCCTGCCGCAGATCGTCACGCCGCACCACGAGCCCGCGCCCGGACCGCCCGCGCGCCCGCTGATGGGGCGCCGCGGCCCGCACGGTCGCCGCCAAGTGCAGCTTCGTGAGTGCCCCTTGGGGCCGCCGCGCACCCGTCGTACGCCCGTGCTCGGTGCGCGCCCGGGACCGCCGCCCCGCAGCACCCTCACCGAGGCCCGGCACGCTCAGCACCTTCGTACGGAACGGCTCACCGGCCCGCACGGCCTGCTGCTCGCCCGTGCCGCCGCCCTGCGGCTGCCCGTCGTCGGCGGCCTCGGTCTGCGCGGCGGTACCGCCGTCGCCGGGCTGCTCGGGCCCGGAGTCCTGCGGCGGCTGCCCGCCACCGCCGTCCGGACCACCCCCATCGGGGTCGGGCTCGGGGTCAGGGTCGTCCTCCCCGAACTCCTCCAGCGTCTCGTCGAGCTTGTCCTCGTCGAGCCCGGGAGCGTCGAAGGGATTGCGCCGCCGCCGGTGCGGCAGCGCGAGCAGCGCGGCCTGCCGGACGTCCTCGGCGAGCACGTCCTCACGCCCCGCCCAGGCGGCAAGGGCGGTCGCGGTCCGCGCCATCACGATGTCGGCGCGCATGCCGTCCACCTCGAAGGCCGCGCAGGTCGCGGCGATCTGCCGCAGCGCGCCGTCCCCGAGCCGCACGCGCGGCAGCAGCGCGCGGGCGGCGACGATGCGGGCCCGTACGGCTGCCTCGTCCTCGCCCCAGCGCGCCGCGAACCCGTCCGGATCGTCGTCGTAGGCGAGCCGCCGCCGCACGACCTCCACGCGCTGGTCGGGCTCGCGGGACGCGGCGACCTCGACGGTCAGCCCGAACCGGTCGAGCAACTGCGGCCGCAGCTCACCCTCTTCGGGGTTCATCGTCCCCACGAGCAGGAACCGCGCCGCATGCCGCACGGACACGCCTTCGCGCTCCACGTACGAGGCCCCCATGGCGGCGGCGTCGAGCAGCAGGTCGACCAGATGGTCGTGCAGCAGGTTCACTTCGTCGACGTACAGAATCCCGCGGTGCGCGTCGGCGAGCAGCCCCGGCTCGAAGGCCTTCACACCCTCGGCGAGCGCCCGCTCGATGTCGAGCGCCCCCACGAGCCGGTCCTCGGAGGCCCCGACGGGCAGCTCGACCATGCGCGCGGCCCGCGCGACCCCGCCACCGACCTCGTGCGGCCCGTCCGGGCAGGCGGGATCGGGCGCCCCCGGAGCACACGAGAACCGACATCCCGGTACGACGTCGACCTCGGGCAACAGCGCCGAGAGCGCCCGCACGGCGGTGGACTTGGCAGTGCCTTTCTCGCCGCGTACGAGCACGCCGCCGACGGCGGGGGACACGGCGTTGAGCAGCAGCGCGAGCCGCAGATCGTCTTGACCGACGAGGGCGGTGAAGGGGTAGGGGGCGGTCATGGGGCAGCCTCCAACTGTGCCTGGGCGGCGGATATTTCAGCCCGTCCGGCGTTTGAGGACGAGCCGCGAAGCGGCGATACGGGGGTCCGGGGGCGGAGCCCCCGGTTTCGGGAAGGGGCGGGACTGGGGAAAGCCCCGCAGGGCCTCACTCCGCACCCCCTTCAAGCTGCCCCTCGAGCTCGAGGTACGTGGCCCGCAACCGCTCCAACGTCTCCGCGTCGGGCGCAGCCCAAAGCCCCCGCTCGGCCGCTTCGAGCAACCGCTCGGAAATCCCTCGCAGCGCCCAAGGGTTGGACTTCTCCATGAACGCCCGGTTCTCCGGGTCGAACACGTACTCCGCCGACAACTTCTCGTACATCCAGTCATCGACGACCCCGGCCGTCGCGTCGTACCCGAACAGATAGTCCACGGTGGCGGCCATCTCGAAGGCGCCCTTGTACCCGTGCCGCCGCATGGCGGCCATCCATCGCGGGTTGACGACCCGCGCACGGAACACGCGATGCGTCTCCTCACCCAACGTCCGCGTCTTCACCTGATCCGGCACGGCGGAGTCCCCGACGTACGCCTCGGGGGACGCTCCCGTCAGATGCCGCACCATGGCGACCATCCCGCCGTGGTACTGGAAGTAATCGTCGGCGTCGACGAGATCGTGCTCTCTGGTGTCCACATTCTTCGCCGCGACCGCGATCCGCTTGAACGCCGTCTCCATGTCCCCGCGGGCCGCCCGCCCGTCGAGCCCGCGCCCGTAGGCGTAGCCGCCCCACACCGCGTACACCTCGGCCAGATCGGCGTCCGACCGCCAGTTGCGGGCGTCGATGAGCGGCAGCAGCCCGGCCCCGTACGCGCCGGGCTTCGAGCCGAAGATGCGGGCGGTGGCGCGCCGCCGGTCGCCGTGCTCGGCGGCGTCCTCGTCGACGTGGGCGCGCACGTAGTTGTCCGAGGCGTCCTCGTCCAGCTCGGCGACAGCCCGCACAGCATCGTCGATCAAGCCCACCACGTGCGGGAACGCGTCGCGGAAGAAGCCGGAGATGCGGACGGTCACGTCGATGCGGGGCCGCCCCAGCTCAGCGACGGGCACGACCTCGAAGCCGGTGACGCGCCGCGACGCGTCGTCCCACACGGGCCGGCACCCGAGCAGCGCAAGGATCTCCGCGATGTCGTCGCCCTGCGTCCGCATGGCCGAGGTGCCCCACACGGTCAGGCCCACGGACTTCGGGTACGCGCCCGTGTCGGCCAGATAGCGCGCGATCAGCGAGTCCGCGAGGGACTGGCCGACCTCCCAACTCAGCCTGGACGGGATGGCCTTGGGGTCGACGGAGTAGAAGTTGCGGCCGGTCGGCAGCACGTTCACGAGCCCGCGTGTGGGCGAACCCGACGGGCCTGCGGGCACGTAGCCGCCGTTCAGGGCCCGCAGGATGTGCCCGATCTCGTCGGTGGTGCGGGCGAGCCGGGGCACGACCTCCTCGCAGGCGAAGCCCAGGACGGCGACGGCGGGCGGCAGTTCGACGCCGACGACGTCACGGACGAGGCCGCGCACGGCGGCGAGGTCCCAGCCGCGCTCCTCCATGCCCTCGGCAAGCCGACGGCAGAGCTGCTCAAGCAGATCGATGGCGTCCGCGCCGGTCCGCGCGGGTCCGTCGACCAGGGCGGTCAGACCATCGGCGACCTTCACCGCGGCGCCCGGCTCGCCGAGCAACTCCTTCTCGTTCAGGCCGAAGTGCTCCGCGAGGCATGCACGGAGGCCCGGCAGCGCGTTGGCGGTGCCGCCCCACACCTGGGAGGCGCGCAGCACCGCGAGGACGAGGTTGACGCGCGCCTCGCCGACCGGCCCGCCGCCGAGGATGTGCAGGCCGTCGCGGATCTGCACGTCCTTGATCTCGCACAGATAGCCGTCGATGTGCATCACGAACTCGTCGAACGCGTCGTCGTCCGGCTGGTCGTCGACGTGCAGGTCGTGGTGCAGCTCGGCGGCCTTCACCAGCGTCCAGATCTGGGCGCGCACAGCGGGCGCCTTCGCCGGGTCGAGGTCGCTGACGAGCGCGTACTCGTCGAGGAGCTGCTCCAGCTTCGCCAGGTCGCCGTACGTGTCCGCGCGGGCCATCGGCGGCACCAGGTGGTCCACGACCGTGGCGTGCCCGCGCCGCTTGGCCTGGGTGCCCTCGCCGGGGTCGTTGACGATGAAGGGGTACACGAGCGGCAGGTCGCCGAGCACGGCGTCCGGCGCGCAGCCGCCACTCAGCCCGAGTCCCTTGCCGGGCAGCCATTCCATGGTGCCGTGCTTGCCCATGTGCACGATGGCGTCGGCGCCGAAAGTGTTGTCGAGCCAGCGGTACGCGGCCATGTAGTGGTGGGACGGCGGCATGTCCGGGTCGTGGTAGATGGCGATGGGGTTCTCGCCGAAGCCGCGTGGCGGCTGGATCATCACGACGACGTTCCCGAACTGGAGCGAGGCGAGCACGATGTCGCCGCCGTCGACGTACAGGCTGCCCGGCGGCTCGCCCCAGGCCTCCAGCATGCCGTCGCGCAGCTCGGGGTCGAGGGCGCTGAACCACGCCCGGTAGTCGGCCAGCGGCACGCGCGCGGGCGCGGCGGCGAGCTGTTCCTCGGTGAGCCATTCGACGTCGTGGCCACCGGCGTTGATGAGGGTGTGGATCAGCTCGTCGCCGTTGTCGGGGTGGCCGTCGACGGCATACCCCGCGTCGCGCAGGGCGTCGAGGACGCGGACCGCCGAGGCGGGGGTGTCGAGGCCGACGGCGTTGCCGACGCGGCTGTGCTTGGTCGGGTAGGCGGTGAAGACGATGCCGAGTCTTTTCTCCGCGTTCGGCTTGTGCCTCAACAGGCCGTGGCGTACGGCGATTCCGGCGACGCGTGCCGCCCGCTCGGGGTCGGCGACGTACACCGGTACGTCGTCGGGGCCCTGCTCCTTGAAACTGAACGGGACGGTGACGATGCGGCCGTCGAACTCGGGGATGGCCACCTGCATGGCGGCGTCCATGGGGGAGAGGGCGGCGTCGGACGCCTCCCAGGCGGCGCGGGACGAGGTGAGGCAGAGGCCCTGCAGGACGGGGATGTCGAGGTCGGCGAGCGCGCCGATGTCCCAGGCCTCCTCGTCGCCGCCCGCGCTGGCGTCGGAGGCGTGCGTGCCGCCCGCGGCGAGGACGGTGGCGACCAGCGCGTCGGCGCGCCCGAGGATCTCGTACAGGCCCGCGTCGGCGCCGCGCAGCGAACCGCAGTACACGGCAAGGGCGTTGGCGCCCTTGGCCTCGATGGCGTCGCACAGGGTGTCCACGAAGGCGGTGTTCCCGGAGAGCTGGTGCGCGCGGTAGAAGAGCACGCCGACGGTCGGCCGCCCCTCGATGTGCGCACGCTCGCCGTGCACCCCGTACTCGGGCATCTTCCGCGGCTCGGCGAAGCCGTGGCCGGTGAGCAGCACGGTGTCGGAGAGGAACCGCTCCAGCTCCACGAGGTTGTCGGGTCCGCCCTCGACGAGATAGCGCAGCGCCTCGGCCACCACGCCCGCCGGGACGGACGACTCGGCCATCAGCTCGGCGTCCGGCACGGCCTCGCCGCCGAGCAGCACGGTCGGGATCCCGGCCGCCTTCAGCGCGGCGAGCCCGTCCTCCCAGGCGCGCTTGCCGCCGAGGAGGCGTACGACGGCGATGTCCGCGCCGTCGAGGAGCGCGGGCAGTTCCTCGCGCACGTCGACGCGGGACGGGTTGCCGATGCGGTACGCCGCTCCGCAGGCGCGGGCCGCGAGCAGGTCCGTGTCGGCGGTGGACAGAAGCAGGACGGTCATGAGGGTGCCCCCGGTGCGATGAAGGGGAGACCGGACGGAGCGCCGGTCTCGATCAGGCGCAGCAGCGCGTCGGTGTCCGCGTGTTCTTCGATGAGGTCGCCGAGGAGGTCGAGCTGTTCCTCGCGCAGCGCCCCGAAGCTGGTGTCGGGCGCGGGCACGAAGCGGCGGCCCGCGGCGCGCGCGACCTCGGCGAGGAAGCGCCGCCGGAAGGCGTCGCTCTCCAGTGAGCCGTGCCAGTGGGTGCCCCACACGGCCCCGACCCGGCAGCCGTCCAAGAAGGTTTCCCCGCCCAGGACTTCGGCGACGCCGTGATGGATCTCGTACCCCTCGACGTGCTCACCGAGAGCCGACCCGACGGGCCGCGCCAGGGTCTTGTCTTGGTGGAACCGCACGCGTACGGGCAGCAGCCCGAGCCCGTCCACGGTCCCGGCCCGCGACTCGACGTCGTCCTCGATCCGCTCCCCGAGCACCTGGAAACCGCCACAGATCCCGAGGACGGGCCGCCCGTCCGCGGCGCGCCGCGCGAGGGCGTCGGCGAGCCCGCGCTCGCGCAGCCACTCGAGGGCGCGCACGGTCCCGCGCGTGCCCGGTACGACGACGAGGTCCGCGTCGACGAGTTCCTCGGCGCGGTCCACGAAGCGCACCACGACGCCGGGTTCGGCGGCCAGCGCGTCCACGTCGGTGAAGTTGGACATCAGCGGCACCGCGCACACGGCGACGCGCAGCACGTCCTCGCCGACGGGCGCCGCCACGACGGACTCCCGCACCGTCCCGCGCAGCGAGACCCGAAGCCCGTCCTCCTCGTCGATGCCGAGCCCGTGCCGGAACGGCAGCACGCCGAAGGTGCGCCGCCCGGTGAGGTCACGCAGCATGTCGAGCCCGGGTTCGAGCAGCGACACGTCACCGCGGAACTTGTTGACGAGGAAGCCCGCGACGAGCTCCTGGTCGGCGGGGCCGAGCAGCGCGACGGTCCCGAAGAAGGAAGCGAAGACACCCCCACGATCAATGTCACCGACGACCACGACGGGGAAGCGGGCAGCCCGGGCGATCCCCATGTTCACGATGTCGGTACGCCGGAGGTTGATCTCGGCGGGACTCCCCGCCCCTTCACAGATCACGGCGTCATACGTGCCCCGAAGCTGTTCCAGGCATCCCACGACGGTGTCGAGCAGCGCCTGTTGCCGACCCCCGTGATACCCCCGGGCACTCATCTCGCCCACGGGCTTCCCCATGAGCACCACTTGACTCGACCGGTCGCTGCCCGGCTTGAGCAGCACGGGATTCATCAGCGCGGTGGGCTCGACCCGGGCGGCCTGCGCCTGCATGGCCTGCGCCCGCCCGATCTCGGCACCTTCCCGCGTGACGAACGAGTTCAGCGACATGTTCTGCGCCTTGAACGGCGCGACGGAGACTCCCTTACGGGAGAGCCACCGACAGATCCCGGCGGTGACCACACTCTTCCCGGCATCAGAGGTGGTCCCGGCAACGAGCAGCCCGCCACTCATGAGCGCCCCCCGAGCCGCGGCTGCTGCTGCCTGCACCGCTGTGGGCGGTGTGCCAACTCGTGCCGATCCGGCCGGTGCCGCTGTGGGCGGGGCGCCGAGTTCGACTCCGGGCGCTGTGGGCGGCAGCCAGTCGACTCGTGCCGCTGCTGCTGTGGGCAATCGTCCCGCAGGGCGAGTGGGGCATCCCCTGCTCGAGCGAAGCCGAGAGCTTGGGGAAGGGTGGGCACAGCCCACCGCGCCGGGTGCCCCTTGGTCACACGTCCACCCCGTGCCAGGTCGACGGCCACCGCAACTCCCAGGGCAAGCCACCCAACCCTGCGGGACAACTTCACGGCCCGCTCAATGTCCCCCACGCCGACGGCACGTCCCTCGCCGTTGAGGACGGGGCGATGCTCAACGCGCCCTGCGTAGGCCAAGGTGCCCCCCAGCCGCACCCCCAACGCCCCCGCGAAGGAGGCCTCGACAACGCCCGCGTTGGGACTCGGATGCTTGGCGGCATCGTCCCGCCAGGCCCGCACCGCCCCACGAGGGCACCCCCCGGCGACCACGGCGAGGGCGGCGGTGAGCCGGGCCCCGGGCCACCCCAACAGATCGTCGAGCCGGGCGGCAGCCCACCCGTACCGCCGGTACTTGGCGGACTTGTGCCCCACCATCGCGTCCAGCGTGTTGACCGCCCGGAACCCGACGAGCCCCGGCACACCCCCGACGGCACCCCACACCAGCGCCCCCACGACGGCGTCGGACGTGTTCTCGGCGACGGACTCCACCACGGCCCGGGCGATCCCGTCGGCGTCCAGCGCCTCGGGATCACGCCCGCACAGGTGCGGCAGCCGCTCCCGCGCGACGTCGACGTCCCCGGCGGCGAGCGCGCCCCCGATGGCACGGGCCTCACGGCCGAGGGAGGTGCCCCCGACGACGGCCCAGGTCGCGGCGGCGGTCAGTCCGACGGACGCGGCACGGGACCGGCGTACGGCAAGAGAGGCGAGCGCACCGGCACCGACGGCGCCCCCGGCGCACACCAGTGTGTGCAGCGCGCCCCACCCCCGGTGGTCGCGCCACAGCACTCGCTCGACGGCCCCCGCCGCCCGCCCGAACGCGGCGACCGGATGCCCGTGGCGAGGATCGCCGAGCAGCAGGTCACCGAGGAGGCCGGCGGCGGCGCCGTACGCGAAGTCGCGATCGGCACGCATGGGGTCAGCCCGCCGTCACGCCGAGCGGAGTGAGCGGGGGAAATGGCACCCGCGACAGGGCAGGGACCGGCAACGGGCGGCCGCGCATGGCGATATGTCCTCACTCAGGGTGTCCGCGCCCTGGTTCGACGAGACCGGCGGCGAGAGTTCCTGGCTCCCGGGGACCGTGTTCGGATCACCCGGTGACAGTGGCGGGACCGCGCCGGATTCGCACCGGCTTCCTCTCCTGCCGCCGTAATTGGCTCCGGCAGTCCACCATGGCCCGCGACGCCCGTCAACTCGCTGTTGACCTGCGACGGGAGAGTGTGTGGAGGTACACATGGTGGCCGGTTGGACGGTCGGCCGACAGGGATGCCGAACGCCCTGTGGGCGGCGAACGTTGAGAGAACGTTCGCCGCCCACAGGGCGTTTGACGTGGTGCCGCCGCGTCGGGCGACTTGCCGCCGCGTCAGGCGACGATCAGCGAGATCCCGTACGCCACTGCCCCCGCGCACAGCGCGAAGCACGCGTACGCGCCCACGCGCGCGGGGAGCGCGGCCGTGGCGCCGCCGGCCGCTCGCGCCTCCTTGGCCTGCTCCTGCTTGGAGAGGCCGACGATGCCGAGAGTGAACAGGCCCACGAGGGCGACGGTCACCCCGAGGCTGACTCCGAAGACGGAGCCCAGAGCTGCCCAGTCGATCTTCATGCTGCTTCTTCCTTAGACCGTGGCGGGCCGGGCGGAGTCCGCCACAGCCGTGGCGGGCGCGGCGGACGCGGGCGAGAGGGTCGTCGTCCGGACAGCGGCATCGGCGTCGCCGCCGGCGGTGGTGTCCTCGGCGGCGGCCGGGGCCACCGGACCCGCCGGGGGTGGGGTGACGGCGGCGATGGCGGTGGTCACGACGCCCGCGGGCTCGGCGTCGGCACCGGCGGCACCGGGGGTGCCGATGTTGTCGGCCGTGACGTTCGTGTGGTCGACCGGCTGGCGGCGCGACAGCGACCAGATGACGGCGGAGCCGCCGATCAGGAGCGCGGCCGTGGTGGCGATGCCCCAGGTGCCCTGCTTGGTGAGGAGCTCGGCGCCCGCGCCGACCAGGCCGGCGGCCGGCAGCGTCAGGCCCCACGCCACGAACATCCGCGTCGCCGTGGACCAGCGGACCACGCCGCCCTTGCGGCCGAGGCCCGCGCCCATCACGGCGCCGGAGCAGACCTGGGTGGTGGAGAGCGAGAAGCCGATGTGCGAGGAGGCGAGGATGGCGGTCGCGGCGGACGTCTGCGCGGCGAAGCCCTGCGGCGGGGCCAGTTCGGTGAGGCCCTTGCCCATGGTGCGGATGATCCGCCAGCCGCCGAGGTACGTACCGAGCGCGATGGCGACACCGGCCGAGACGATGACCCACATCGGGGGGTTCGCGCCGGGGTTGAGCACGCCGCCGGTGATGAGGGCCAGCGTGATGATGCCCATGGTCTTCTGCGCGTCGTTCGTGCCGTGGGCGAGCGAGACGAGTCCGGCGGAGGCGATCTGGCCCGCGCGATAGCCCTTCGAGGTGGCCTTCTCGTCGGCGCGGCCACTGATCTTGTACGTCAGCCGGGTCGCGAGCGTCGCGGCGATACCGGCGACGAGCGGGGCGGCCACAGCGGGGAGCAGCACCTTGGTGACGACGGTGCCGCCGTTGACCGACGACCAGCCCATGGACATCACGGCGGCGCCGATGAGGCCGCCGAACAGGGCGTGCGAGGAGCTGGACGGCAGGCCGAGCAGCCAGGTCAGCAGATTCCAGAGGATCGCGCCCACCAGGGCCGCGAATATCACTTCGGTCTTCAGACCGTCTTCGTTGATGATGCCGCCGGAGATCGTCTTGGCGACTTCGACGGAGAGGAACGCTCCGACGAGGTTCAGCACGGCGGACATGGCCACCGCCGTCTTGGGCTTGAGAGCGCCGGTCGAGATGGTCGTCGCCATCGCGTTGGCAGTGTCGTGGAAACCGTTCGTGAAATCGAACACGAGAGCGGTAACGATCACGATCCCGAGGAGAAGCGTGATGTGTTCCATTTACCCAGGCTTCTGTTGGACGTCAGTGGCTCGTGGAACGTAGGCAACCTGAGTGAACGGAAAGTGAACTGGGTTGGGCTGCGCGGTGACTCGAAGTGGGTTGCCGCCAATCCACATCCTTCCGGCATACACCGGCCGGCGCGACGGGGTCTTGGCGGGAGCCCGTAGTGGGCCCGGAATTAGGCCGTCCGGGTCCCCTCCGGCCGGCCCCGGACGAACTGCTTGAGCTGGTCGTTCGACCCGTGGAAGAGATCCTGATCACCTGGCAGGATCTCCGCATGACTGAGCAGCGGCACGACACCACGGCGGGCCCGGGGCGCGAGGCGGTCGCGCGGGCCTGGGACGAGCTGGTCGCGACCGCCCGCAGGACCGTGGCGGACGGCCTGGTCGTCGGCACCTCGGGAAACGTGTCCGTGCGCGTCGGCGACACCGTCCTCGTCACCCCGAGCGGCATCGCCTACGACAAGCTGACGCCCGCGGACGTCCTCGGCGTCGACCTGGCCGGCGGGCCCGTCATCGGCGACCTCGCCCCGACCAGCGAGCTGCCCATGCACCTGGCGGTCTACCGCAGCACGGGCGCCGGCGCCGTCGTCCACACCCACGCCGTGCACGCCACCGCCGTCTCCACCCTCGTACCGGAACTCCCGCCCATCCACTACATGACCGGCGCCCTCGGCGGCCCCGTCCGTGTCGCTCCCTACGCCCTGTACGGCACCGACGAATTGGCCGAGAACATGCTGCACGCCCTGCGCGGCCGCTCGGCCTGCCTGCTGCAGAACCACGGAACGGTCGCCTACGGAGACACGCTCTCCCAGGCCTTCGACCGCACGGCCCAGCTCGAGTGGATGTGCCGCCTGTGGCTCACGGCGACCGCGGTGCCGGGCCACGCGCCGACCATCCTGTCCGCGAGCCAGGTACACGAAGCAAAAGAGAAACTGTCCGGATACGGGCAGGACGTCTCAGCCCGTCGAGGGGGTCCCTCCCTGCTCCTTAAGAGCTTGGGGGAGTTTGAGGACGAGGCCGAAGGCCGATGAGCGGGGGTCAAGGGGGCGGCAGCCCCCTGGTCTCGGGAAGGGGCGGGATGGGGGAAAACCCACCCCACCGGCACCCGCCCACTGGCCACCCCCACCCACCCCGCGGACACTGTTTCCGTGCGCCCAGCCAAAGCGACAGCCGCCGCCGTCACCACCGCCACCGCCGTCCTAGGCGCCACCGCCGCGCTGGCCGTAGCGGCCGGCCGCTACGCCAGCGACGCCGCCCTGAAGGCCCCCGCGGGCCGCCCGCTGCCGACGGAGCCGCGCCTGACCGTGCACTCCACGGCCGCCGGCCAGGTCACCCTCACCCGCGCCCTGGCCTCGCGGCGCCCCGGCCTCTACGGCCTGAGCGGCAACGGCTGCCACGCCGTGGTCGGCCCGGTCCTCGACGCGGCCCCGCACGAGGCCGACTCGGTGGTACGCCGCCTCGAACGCGTCACCCACGGCACCCTGGAACCCGGCGCCCGGGTCTGGCTCACCCCGCAGGTCCACATCGGCGACCCGCACGCGGCGCTCGGCATCGACCACGCCGACATCGACATCCCGGGTGAACTCGGCCCCCTGCCCGCCTGGTTCGTGCCCGGCGCCCGCGACACCTGGGTGATCACCGTGCACGGCCTCGGCACGACGCGCGAACACCCGATGGTCGTCATGGACTTCCTGCGCCACCTGCGGCTGCCGGTGCTCGACCTCGCCTACCGCGGCGACCTGGGCGCGCCCCGCTCGCCGGACGGGCTCGGCCACCTCGGCGAGACCGAGTGGCGCGACCTGGACGCCGCCATCCGCTACGCGGTGCGCTACGGCGCGCGCGACGTCGTCCTGTACGGCTGGTCCACCGGCGCCTCGATGGCCCTGCACGCCGCCGCCCACTCCGGGCTCCGCGACCGCGTCAGAGGCCTGATCCTCGACTCGCCGGTGCTCGACTGGCAGACCACGCTGCGCGCCCTCGCCGCCGCACGCCGCACCCCGGGCCCGCTGCTCCCGCTGGCCGTGCGCGCCGCCCAGGGCCGCACCGGTCTGCGCGGGGGCCGCGCCGCCGCCATCGGCGGCTCCGCCGACCCCGCCGCCCTGAAGGTGCGGACACTCCTCCTGCACGGGCCCGGCGACGCCGTGGCGCCCTGGGGCCTCTCCCGTCAACTGGCCGGAAAACGCCCCGACCTAGTCACCCTGCACACCGTTCCGGATGCGCCCCACGGGGCCATGTGGAACGCCGACCCCACACGGTACGAAGAGGCACTGCGGCGCTTCCTCACCCCCTTGATGTAGCCGATGCGACCGCCTCCTCACCCTTGGGCCTGACGGTCCGCGACCGTCGTGGCGCGCGTGCGCCGGGGCGCCGCCGGGATTCCGTTTGGGTTTTCGGACCACCAGCAGGAAGACTGCTCCCGTGACGTCCCGTATCCCGCGCGACTCCCGGCTCCACCTCGTCCGCACGCCGTCCCCGAAGGCCGAAAGGCGAACGGAGGCGGAGCGCGGCCGACCGCGCAGTCCGCTCGGCGCCCCCGGCGCGGTGACCCAGCGCCGCTCGCGCCGTCCCGCGCCCCCGCCGCCGGAGGGCACGCCCGCGCCCGCCGAGCTGGCCCGCATGGCGCGCGCGGGCCTCGCGGACGCCGTGCGCGTCGCCCGCTGGGCCGACCACGCGCTGCGCCCGGGCACCGGCCCGCTGCGCGGCACCGGCAAGGGCGGCGGCAGCGGCCCGCGGGCCGGCGCCGCGTCGGGCGACACGCAGGGTGCGTCGGGCGGCACGAAGGGTGGGCCGGGCGGCACGAAAGGCGGAAAGCGGCCCCGGGCGGCGGGCACGCCCGCGGACGCCGATGCGGGGGCGGGCCAAGGGACCGGCGGTGCCCTCTCCGACGCCGTCGCCGAACGCGCCGCCGCCGAACTGGACGTGACGGTCCACCAGGTCCGCTCCGACTGGGACACCGCGCGCCTGGCCGGACTCGTCGAGGTGCACGGCTCCGCCGCGCGCCCCGGCTGGCGGCTGCGCGCCTGGGACCGGGACGACGCCGCCGTCCTGCGCGGCTGGGTCGCCCTGTTCGACGCCTGGTCGCTCGTCCACGCGGCCCCCGCCGGACTGCCGCCCGCCACCGTCGCGGAAACCGTCGAGGCCGTCCCTCAGCTCCTCTCCTTCCTCCAGCTGTCGGCGGGCCCCGTGCCTGTGCCGCAGCTCCTCGACCTGCTGGAGCAGCGCGTCCGGGAACTGCGCACCGAACGCTGCGAAATCCCCTACGGACCACAGGCGGAACCCGCCTCCTCGACGGCGCCGCCCGCTGATGCCGCCGCGCCGCCCCCTGAGGTCACCTCGCCGCCCGCCGAAGTCACCGGACCCGACGACTGCGCCGAACCGCCGCTGCCCGCCCTGCTCGACTGGGCCCTGCGCGCCCTGTCCGCCGTGGGCGCCCTCACCTGTGCCGACGGCCAGGCCACGCTGACCCCGCTGGGCAGTTGGGCCGTGTGGGTCAAGCTGGAGCAGATCTGCGTCGCCGCGCAGAGCCCCGCCGGGCACATCGAGCAGTCCGCCGAGGACATGCTCCGCGGCTGCGCCCGCCTGCGGCCCAACGCCGCCCGCGCCGAGTACCGCGCGTGGCTCGCCGCCCGCGACGCCGGGAGCGCCGTCACCGAACTCCTCGACGCCGCCCGCGGCGAGGACGCCCTGCTGCGCGGCCTCGCCTTCGAGGCCCTGCGGGTCGTCGGCGCCCCGGCCGAACCCGACGTGCGCGCCGTCGTCGACGAGACCTCGCTGCGCCCCTACGCCCTGCTGTGGCTCGCCGAGCACGAGGGCACCGACCCCGAGGACGTCCACCTCGTCCTGACGCGGGAGGAGTCCACCTGGCTGTGGGTCGACACCGCGGCCGCCGTGGCCGACCACGGCGAGGCCGAACTCCTCGTACGCCACCTGGAGTCGGCGCCGCAGCCCACCGTGCCCGCGCTGATCGACGAGGTGCGCACCGTCGGGCATCCGCGCACCGTGCAGGTGCTCGTCGCACTCGCCGCGGCGCACCCGGACCCGGCGCTCGCGAAGGCCGTGCGGCGTGCCGCGTTCCAGGTGCACACCGGGGGCATGTGAGCGCCGCGCCCGTCCCGCCCGCGGCGCCGCAGGGCCGGGCGGGTCAGCCGGTTATCTCGGGCGAGTACGTACCGAAGCTCCAGATGTTGCCCTCGGCGTCCCGCGCCATGTAGTCCCGCGAGCCGTAGTCCTGGTCCGTCGGGGGCATCACGATGTCCGCGCCGTGCTCCACGGCGTGCTGGTGGTGGGCGTCGACGTCGTCCACGACGATGTACGTCCCGGTGGGGCCCGCCTTGTCCATGATCTCGGCGAAGAGGCCGCCGCGGCCCTTGGAACCGAGCATCACCGCGCCGTTTCCATAGGCGAGTTCGGCGTGCAGGATCTTGCCGTCCTCGCTCTCGTACACACTCATCTCCGTGAAGCCGAAAGCCTCCGTGAGCTGCTTGATCGCGGCCTTGGCGTCCGCGTACAGCAGCGTCGGGAAGATGCTGGGACGTCCCCTGACAGCGCCTGCCATGCCGATCACTCCTTCGTCCGTGAGTCTGTCTCCGTGAGTCCTGAGTCCGCGTCCGTGAGTCTGCGGAATTTCCGTGCGATGCCTGTGAACGTGACCTGTTCCACAGTCTTGCACCCGGGTCTGACAACGGCCCGCGGGCGCTGGCCGGGCCCTCGCGGCGAGCTCAGCGGAAGGTGTTGCACTGCGCCATGTCGCCGGTGCGAAAGCCCTGGTGGAACCAGTCCTGGCGCTGTTGCGCGGAGCCGTGCGTCCAGGACTCGGGGGTCACGCGGCCCTGGTAGCGCTGCTGGATCCGGTCGTCGCCGACCGCGGCCGCCGCGTCCAGGCCGTCGCGGATGTCGGCGTCCGTGAGCCGGGTGATCAGCGGCCTGCCCGACTCGTCGGGGGTCCGCGTCGCGTTGTGCGCCCATACGCCCGCGTAGCAGTCGGCCTGCAGTTCGACGCGGACGGCGTTGCTGTTCCGGCCCGTGCGGCCGTCCTGGGAGCGGCTGAGGGTGCCCATCAGGTTCTGCACGTGGTGCCCGTACTCGTGCGCCACGACGTACGCCTGCGCGAACGGGCCGCCGCTGGAGCCGAACTTCGTCCGCAGCTCGTCGAAGAACCCGAGGTCCAGATAGACCTTGCGGTCGCCGGGACAGTAGAAGGGCCCGACCGCCGACGACGCGGCGCCGCACGCCGTGCCGACCCGGCCGGTGAAGAACACGGTCGGCGCCGGCGCGTACCGGCCCTGGCGGCGCGGGAACTCCTGGCGCCAGTAGTCCTGGACGCTGTTGACGACCGCCACGGTGCGGCAGTCCTCCCGGGCGTTGGCGTCCTTGCCGGTACGGCAGCTCTGCTGGACCTGGGCGAGCGAGGAGGACGAGGCCGCGGGTTCGTCGCCGCCGTCGGTCAGGCCGAGCTGGTCCGGCCCGACGCCGAAGAACAGCCCCAGGAGCAGCGCGATCAGCCCCGCGATGCCGCCGCCGACGGTCGCCCTGCCGCCGGGGATGCGACTGCCGCGCACATCCTGCACCTCCGAGGTGTCAAGATCCGCGTCGTCGTCGAACTGCATGGGCGCACCACCCTCTGCCTCGCGTGCGAGACCTTCTGCCTCGCGTACGAGAGCTCTGCCTCGCGTGCGGGACCGGCTGCCTTGGGGGCGAGACGGCTTGCCTCGGGGTGAGACATCTGTCTCCGGACGAGACGGCTCTCGCCGGACGAGGCGGCTGCCTCGGGGTGAGGCCGCTGTCCCGGGGTGAGACGGCTGCCTCCGGACGAGGCGGCTGCCTCGGGGTGAGGCCGCTGTCTCGGGGTGAGACGGCTGTCTCCGGACGAGACGGCTGCCTCGGGGACGAGACCACCGTCTCCGGACGAGACCACGGCCTCGGAACGACACCGCCGCCTCGTCCTGCGGGACGACGCTGCGCCGCCCTGCGCGCCGGACATCCGGCCACTTCATCCTGGTACGCCACCCGCCGCTCGGCCCGGACGGAGGTCCGAACGGGCGACGCGGCCGCTCCACCACGCCGTGTCGCGCCCACCCGGGACCCCTCCCCGCGACCCCGCGACTACGCTCTGCGCCTGATCCGTGGCCAGGGGTACCGGTACCGCTGCCGGAGGGAGCGAAGGGGGCGCCCATGACCACCGCACCACCCACGCACGCCGAGACCACGCCGCCGACCCGTGCCGGGTCCGAGCCGCCTGCCCCTGTCGGCTCCGCGACGCCCACCCGTGCCGGGTCCGCGGCGCCCGCGAGGGCCGAGACGGTGCCAACTGTGCGGCCTGAGCCGTCGCCTGCCGAGCCGATCGAGACGGTGCCTGCCGTGCGGGCCGGGGCGACGCCGACCGTCCACGCGGAGACGGCCCCGCCCACCCCTGCCGCCGAGGCGACACCGCGCACCCCCACAGCCCTCAACCCCCCGACCCGCCGTCGAGGGTTCCGCCTCGCGGTCTCCGTCGCCCTCGGCGTCCTCGCCCTGCCGCTCCTCACCGTGGTGCACCACTCGCGGCCGGTGCCCTACGGAGACCGTTTCACTGTCCACGCGCGCGTGGACGACGGTGCGGCCGCGTCGTCGCGGGCCTCGCTGCGTACGACGGGACGGTCGGTCGAGGCGTACGACGCGGTGAGTGGCCGGGTGGAGTGGACGTACGCGCGGGAGGGACGGCGGCCGGTGGGGCTGCTTTCGGCTTCCGGGCATGCCGTCGCGCTCTGGGACGACGGCCTGGTCACCGACACCGCGCGCGGGGGAGTCCGCTGGCACCGCGCCGTCCCGGCGAGCGCCCGTCGGCTCGGCTCGCACGGCGGCGCCGGGGTGCTGCGGCCGCTGGACCCCGGGGCCCGCATGCTCGCCGTCATCACCCCGCACCGCATCGCCGCCTACCGCACGGCCGACGGCGACCTGCGCTGGACGCTGCCCGCGCGCGAGGACTGCGCCTTCGACCCGGCCCGCGCCGTCCGGCGGGGCCACACCCTCCTGGTCGCCCAGCCCTGCCGCGACCGCGCCACGGCGTGGACCGCACAGCTCGTCGCCGTGGACGACCTGGGCCGCGTCACCCCGCGCCGCACCCCCCTCGGCAACGACCTCCCGGGCGCACCCGAGCCGCCCGCCCGGCCCCTGGCCCACGCAAAGCCGAAGCTGAAGCCGGAGCTGAAGCCGAAGTCGAAACCGGAGCCGAAACCGTAATCCCGGGGGAGGGCACTCCCGCCCCTGGGCGGGACCGCCCAGCACCCCCGAGCCGCCCGCGCGGAAAAATGGGTTGCGGCGCCCCGTTAGAATTGCCGCATGGCCATTCTCCTCCTGCATTAGACGGCTGAGCGGCGCGCTCCGCGCGACAGCGCATCGTGCATCGTCCTTGCCTCCCTCCCGCCGTCCTTTTCCCTGTCCAGGAGTCTGACCGTGATCACCGCCTCCGGTATCGAGCTGCGTGCCGGCGCCCGCATCCTCATCGAGAACGCCTCGTTCCGCATCGCCAAGGGCGACCGCATCGGCCTCGTCGGCCGCAACGGCGCGGGCAAGACGACGCTCACCAAGTGCCTGGCGGGCCAGGGCATCCCGGCCGGGGGCACGATCAGCCGCTCCGGAGAGGTCGGTTATCTCCCGCAGGACCCGCGCACCGGCGACCTCGACGTGCTCGCCCGCGACCGCATCCTCTCTGCCCGCGGACTCGACGTACTGATCCGCAAGATGCGCGAGAACGAACAGCGCATCGCCAACGGCCAGGGCTCCACCCGAGAGAAGGCCCTGAAGCAGTACGAGCGCCACGAGACGGAGTTCCTCACCAAGGGCGGATACGCCGCCGAGGCCGAGGCCGCCACCATCGCCGCCGCCCTGAACCTCCCGGACCGCGTGCTCGGCCAGCCCCTGCATACGCTCTCCGGCGGTCAGCGCCGCCGCATCGAGCTGGCCCGGATCCTGTTCTCGGACGCGGACACGCTGCTGCTCGACGAGCCGACGAACCACCTGGACGCCGACTCGATCATCTGGCTGCGGGACTACCTGAAGACGTACCGCGGCGGCTTCATCGTGATCTCCCACGACGTGGACCTCGTCGAGACGGTCGTCAACAAGGTCTTCTACCTGGACGCCAACCGCTCGGCGATCGACGTCTACAACATGGGCTGGAAGCTCTACCAGCAGCAGCGCGAGTCCGACGAGAAGCGCCGCAAGCGCGAGCGGCAGAACGCCGAGAAGAAGGCCGCGGCCCTGCACTCGCAGGCCGACAAGATGCGCGCGAAGGCCACCAAGACGGTCGCCGCGCAGAACATGGCGCGCCGCGCCGACAAGCTCCTCGCGGGCCTCGAAGACGTGCGCCAGAGCGACAAGGTCGCCAAGCTGCGCTTCCCGGAGCCCTCGCCGTGCGGCAAGACGCCGCTCATGGCCGAGGGCCTCTCGAAGTCGTACGGCTCGCTGGAGATCTTCACCGACGTGGACCTCGCGATCGACAAGGGGTCGAGGGTCGTCATCCTCGGCCTCAACGGCGCGGGCAAGACCACCCTCCTGCGCCTCCTCGGCGGCGCCGAGAAGCCCGACACCGGCCAGGTCATAGAGGGCCACGGCCTCAAGCTCGGCTACTACGCCCAGGAGCACGAGACCCTCGACCCGGACCGCACGGTCCTGGAGAACATGCGCTCCGCGGCGCCCGATCTCGACCTGGTCGAGGTGCGCAAGACGCTCGGCTCGTTCCTCTTCTCCGGAGACGACGTCGACAAGCCCGCGGGCGTGCTCTCCGGCGGCGAGAAGACCCGTCTCGCCCTCGCCACGCTCGTCGTCTCCTCGGCCAACGTCCTGCTCCTCGACGAGCCCACCAACAACCTCGACCCCGCGAGCCGCGAGGAGATCCTCGGCGCGCTGCGCACCTACAAGGGCGCCGTCGTCCTCGTCACCCACGACGAGGGCGCCGTCGAGGCGCTCCAGCCGGAGCGGATCATTCTGCTGCCGGACGGCGTCGAGGACCTGTGGGGCGCGGACTACGCGGACCTGGTCGCCCTCGCCTGACGCGCCCGCCGCCCCGGCGGCGGTCGTGTCGGTGGCCGACTGCGGGCGACGCCCAGCGCGCTTGATCGATTGACTGATCCACTGCGTATGGATCATTCGGCCGATCCGTGATCCTTCATCTGCGTGAGTCGTCCTCGTACCGACGTGTGCGATACACGGAGTTCTCCGTCACACGGGACCCGCAGGCCCGTCTTTCCCCGGCACGTCGCTGACCTGCCCCTTCCTTGCAGAACCCATTCGGCGGTACGTGCCGCGAGGTGCGGAATCGTTAATTCCGGTCGTGGTCGCCGCTTGACTCGCGGCCAATCAAGTCGCACGGACCTTGCCGAATGGGTGGCCAGGAGGCCCGGGAGGGGTGATCATGAGAAGTCCAGAGCGCACTTCCCATGAGGAGGCACGGGTGGCCGAGACTCTGAAGAAGGGCAGCCGGGTGACCGGCGCCGCGCGCGACAAGCTCGCGGCAGACCTGAAGAAGAAGTACGACGGCGGTGCGAGCATCCGGGCGTTGGCCGAAGAGACCGGCCGTAGCTATGGGTTCGTCCACCGGATGCTCAGTGAGTCCGGAGTCACGCTGCGGGGACGCGGCGGGGCGACGCGAGGCAAGAAGGCCGCTTCCAGCTAACCGGCGTCTCGCGGCCGTCCGGCTCCGGTGGGCCGGTGTGGCCACCCGGTCGATCGGCTGATCGACCGGGTGGTTACTGTGCAGTCACTTGTGGGCGCGACCCAGCGCCCGCAAGCGGTGCGTCGACATGCGCCGTGCGGACGTGGACCTGCGTCCGCACAAGCGCTGAGCTGCGTCGACGCGCCCGTTGAAGACGACTGCACTCACCACCGGAGGCACTGATGGCTTCGCCCGACAGCGGTTCGAGCGTTTCGAGCGATGCGAGCGGTTCGTCCGCGAGCGGTCCGAGCGCAACGGCACCGGTTCTCGACCAGGACGGCGTACGTCTCACGGTCGACGACGCCGTGGCCACGGTGACACTGACCAACGCGGCCAAGCGCAACGCCCAGTCTCCCGCGCTGTGGCGGGCGTTGACCGAGGCCGGCCGGGCGCTGCCCGGCAGTGTCCGCGTGGTGCTCCTGCGCGGGGAGGGCAAGTCCTTCTCCGCGGGCCTGGACCGGCAGGCCTTCACGCCCGAGGGCTTCGACGGCGAGCCGTCGTTCCTCGACCTGGCGCGCGGCGCGGACGACGTCCTCGACGCGACCATCGCCGAGTACCAGGACGCGTTCACCTGGTGGCGGCGCGGCGACATCGTGTCCATCGCCGCCGTCCAGGGTCATGCGATCGGTGCGGGGTTCCAGCTCGCCCTCGCCTGCGACCTGCGGATCGCCGCCGACGACGCGCAGTTCGCCATGCGCGAGACCAGCCTGGGCCTGGTGCCCGACCTCACCGGCACGCACCCGCTCGTCTCCCTCGTCGGGTACGCCCGCGCCCTGGAGATCTGCGCCACCGGGCGCTTCGTCCAGGCGGCCGAGGCCGAGCGCATCGGCCTCGCCAACCTCGTCGTGCCCGGCGACCAACTCGACGCCGCCGCCCAGGACTTGGCCGCGGCCCTGCTCGCCGCGCCGCGCGACGCGGTCATCGAGACCAAGGCCCTGCTCCAGGGCGTCACGGGCCGTTCGTACGAGGAGCAGCGCCGCGCGGAGAGGGCCGCACAGGCGCGCAGGCTGCGGGACCTCGCGGGGATCGGGGACTGACAAGTTCCCTCGTGCGTACGGAGGTTGGGGCGCCGAAGTGCCTGGCGCCCCGTCAATTACGTACGTCCGTATGCCGGTTGGTGGCGGGTGGCAGGGGCGTGTCAGTCCACGGCCGTGACCAGCACCGCCACCGACGGCCGGTCCGGCAGGGCCTCGGCGACGGCCGCGCGGACCGCGCGGGTCACGTCCAGCGTGCACCGGCGCGCGTCCGCCGCCAGCTCCACGCGGATGTGGCGGCGCGGCAGCGCGTGCGGCGCCGCGTGCTCCTCGATGTGGACGGCACGGCCCAGGCCGCCGAGGGTGCCCGCCATCCGGGTCACACCCGGCACCGCGAGGACGGCCCGCGCCACACGCCCCTCGTCGGACTCGGCGGCCATCGGTTCGTCCGCTGGGTGCGGTTGATCCGGCCGCTCTTCGGGGCGTACGTCGTCTCGCCGCTCTTCGAGGGGTACGTCGCCGGGGACCGGGCCGGCGTCGGGGGCCGCCTCTGTCTGAGCGGCATCCGTGGCTGCCCCGGCATCGTCCCCGTCGAGCAGCCCCGTCACGCGCAGGTCCACCTCCGCCACCACCAGACCGAGCCGCTCGACCGCCGCCGTGCCGAGTGCCGTACGCAGCCGGGATGCGGCCGTGGGCAGGGGTTCGGCCGTGGTGGCCGTGAAGTCCGCGCTGATCCGCAGCGGGCCCGGCGGCAGCGCGCTCGGGGGCGACGGCACCGTGGAGACGTACGCGTCCGGGGCCGGCCGCCCCGCATCCGCGAGGGACACCCGCAGGCCGGTCAGGCGCACCCCGGCCACCCGCTCGGCCGAGCCCCGCAGCACCGTGCGGGCCGCCGACTCCGCGAGCCACGCCCCGTCGCCCGGGCCGCCCAGCGGCAGCACCCGGCCGAGGCCCAGTTGGCGACGTACCGCCGAGGTCCATCCGTCACCCGTCATGGCTCCAGCCTGCCGCATCCCGGGCGCGCCGGTGCGGGGCCGCGCTTAATGTGGATGAAAGAGCAGATCCCCTGCTGAAAAGGACCATCGTGATGACCGACACCGGAGAGCGCACGACGTCCCAGACGCTCGCCAAGGAGTCGCCCGAGGCCCCAGGGAAGGGCGGACCGCAGCGGCGCGGGGGAGGCGACCCCGCGACGCGCGGGCGGACCACCATCGCGGACGGCGTGGTCGAGAAGATCGCCGGGCTCGCCGCGCGCGACGTGGTCGGCGTGCACGCCATGGGCGGCGGGCTCGCCCGGACCTTCGGGGCCGTGCGCGACCGGGTGCCCGGCAGCTCGAAATCCGTCACGCGCGGGGTGAAGGCCGAGGTCGGCGAGGTACAGACGGCTCTCGACCTGGAGATCGTCGTCGACTACGGAGTGTCGATCGCCGATGTCGCCCGGGACGTACGCGAGAACGTCGTCGCCGCGGTCGAGCGCATGACGGGCCTGGAGGTCGTCGAGGTGAACATCGCGGTGAGCGACGTGAAGCTGCCGGACGAGGAGGACGAGGAGCAGCCGGGGCGGCTGCAGTAGCCGCCCGCGCGGGGCCGGACCACGGGCCCGCGCGGCCACCGGGCTCGCACCCGCCGCGAGGCGGCGTCGGCGCGCGGCCTGGGTATGCGTGAAGCAGGAGCCGCCGCGCGGCGGCGGGCGTGGCCGCGGGCGAGCACCGGGTGGGCAGGAGCGAAGGAGCGCACGATGAGCTTTGCCGTGATCGGCATGATCGCCGGAATGGCCCTCGGCTTCGCCGGATACTTCGGCGGGTTCGGGGCCTTCCTGCTGGTGGCCGCGCTTGGCGCCGTCGGCTTCGTCGCCGGGCGGTTCCTGGAGGGGGACCTGGAGCCCGGCGACTTCTTCCGTCCCCGCGGCGACCGGCGGCGATGAGCGGTGGCGGCCGAGGTCGTGGGGCAGGTACCGCCCGGCGAGCGCGGCGCGACCCGGATCGCCGACCGCGTCGTCGCGAAGATCGCCGCGCGCGCGGCGCGTGAGGCGCTGCCCGTGCTGCCCGCCGAGGCGGCGCCGCCGCACGCGACGGTCAGCCTGCGCCACGACACCGCCCGCGTCCGCGTCAGCCTCGAACTGGACTACCCCAGCGACATCGGCCGCCAGTGCGGTGCCGTGCGTCGCCGAGTCGCCGAGCGGGTAAGGGCGTTGGCGGGCATGGAAGTGCCCGAGGTGGCGGTCCAGGTCGAGCGGCTGCACTCGGCGCAGGCGCGGGCTGCGGCGCAGGGGAGGATCCGATGAGCGAGCCCCAGCAGGCCGGCGGGCCGGACCTGACCAAGCCGGACCTGACCAAGGCGGTGCCGGTCATGGAAGCCGCCGGGCCCGAGTCCGAGCCCGAGCTCGGCCAGTCGGCGTCCGCGGCCGCCTATGAGCCGCTGCCCACGCTCAGCGGCGACGACGGCCGCGCGCCCCGCTTCTGGTCGGCGCGGCGCGTGCCGGCCGGGCTGCTCGCCCTGCTGATCCTCGGCGGGGCCGGGCTGCTTCTGTACGACATCGTCGCCGTGCGGGCCGACCACCCCGCGATGCGGTGGCGGCGCGAGCTCGCGCGGGAGCTGGCCGAACGGCCGCTGGAGAACACGGCGGTGCTCGCCGGGGCCGCCGCGGCCGCCGCGATCGGGCTGTGGCTGTTCGTGCTCGCGGTGACCCCCGGGTTGCGCGCCGTGCTGCCGATGCGGCGTACGCACGAGGACGTGCGGGCCGGGCTGCACCGCGGGGCCGCCGCGATGGTGCTGCGGGACCGGGCCATGGACGTGGCGGGGGTGCGGTCGGTACGGGTACGGATGAGCAGGTCCAAGGTCGACGTGCGGGCCGTGTCGCACTTCCGTGAACTCGACGACGTACGCGGCGACTTGGACACGACGCTCGCCGAGACCATCCGTGTCCTCGGACTCGGCAGCCCGCCCGCGCTGTCGGTGCATGTGGCGCGGCCCGGCCGAGTGGGGTCTCCCCTGCTCGAGCGGAGCCGAGAGCTTGGGGAAGGGTGAACGGGCATGCTGCGGACGGTGAACCGCGTACTGCTCGGCCTGATCGGTCTGGTGCTCGTGCTGGTCGGCGGGTCCGTGCTGGCCGTCGGGCTCGGTGCCGAGCCGCCGTCGTGGTGGGTGCAAGACGGCCGTGACGACGTGCTGCTCAGCGACGCCGACCGGGCGCGGTGGCGCGACGACGGCTGGTGGTGGCCGACGGTCATCGGGGTGCTCGCCCTGATCGTGCTGCTCGCCCTGTGGTGGCTGACCGCGCAGCTCCGGCGGCGCCGGCTGGCGGAGGTGCTTGTGGAGACCGGGGACGGGGAAGGGGCGCTGCTGCGGGGGCGGGCGATGGAGAGTGTGCTGGCGAGCGAGGCGTCCGCCCTCGACGGCGTGGAGCGTGCCAGCGTGCGCCTGACCGGGCGGCGCAACGCGCCCGAGGCGCGGGTCGGGCTCCTCCTGGAGGCGGAGGCCGTCCCGGCGGACGCGCTGCGGCGGACCTGCGAGGAGGCGCTCGCGCACGCGCGGGACTCGGCGGGGCTCGAGCGGTTGCCGGCGACGGTGGAGCTGCGGGCGGTTAGGCACCGGGCCGAGCGCGTCAGCTGACCCCGGCCGGGGGCGGAATCTGTCCGCCGCCGCTGCGCGACGGCTCCTCCCACCCGCCCACCCGTTGCTGTGGGGCCCGGCGTCGCCCCACAGGGGCCAGTCGAGGTGGCACTGTCGGGCGGGTGGAGGAAGCTCCGCCTTGGGTGGGCGGGTGGGAGAAGTCCCGCCGCGGTAGCGGCGGGGCCCCAACCGCCCGCAGCCAAGCAGCTCTCGGCAAGAGCAGCTCTCGGCAAGAGCAGCCCTCGGCAAGAGCAGCCCCCAGGAAGGCCTAGAAGCCCCGCCTCGCCCCGCCGTCCACCGCCAGCATCACGCCCGTGATGTACGACGCCGCGGGGGAGAGGGCGAACGCGGCGGTGCGGGCGAATTCCTGGGGGGTGCCGTAGCGGCGGAGGGGGATGCGGGACTCCGCCGCAAGGCGGGCCGCCTCGGGGTCGGCGGCGAGGCCGTCCAGCTCGCGGACGCGGTCGGTGTCCATGCGGCCCGGCAGCAGGCCGAGGACGCGGATGCCGCGCGGTCCCAGCTCGTCGGCGAGGGAGTTGGCGAAGCCCGCGAGGCCGGGGCGCAGGCCGTTGGAGACGGTCAGGCCCGGGATCGGCTCGTACACGGAGCTGGACAGGACGAAAGCGATGACGCCGCCCTCGTCGAGCTCGGCGGCCGCGGTCCGCGCGAGGCGCACGGCACCGAGGAAGACCGACTCGAAGGCCGCCCGCCACTGCTCGTCGGTGTTGTCGGCGACGTAACCGGGCGGCGGCCCGCCGACGCTGATGAGGATGCCGTCGAGGCCCCCGAAGTGCTCGCGCGCGGCCGCGACGAGCCGCTCCGCGGCGTCCGCGTCGGCGTTGTCCGCGGCGACGCCCACCGCGTTCGGGCCGAGCTCCGCGGCCGCGGCGGCGGCCGCCTTCTCGTCCCGTCCGGTCAGGACGACCTTCGCGCCCTCGGCCACGAGCTCACGGGCGGCGGCGTTCCCGAGGCCACGGGTGGCGCCGGTGACGACGTACACACGGTTGTTCAGTCCAAGATCCATGGCCCTATCCTGCCGCGTCGGTCCCGAAGAGGGCGAGGGCCGTACCCGCGAGACCGACATGGCTGAACGCCTGCGGGAAGTTGCCCAACTGGCGCGCGGCCGCCGGATCGTACTCCTCGGAGAGCAGTCCCACGTCGTTGCGGAGCGCGAGCAGCCGCTCGAAGAGTGCGCGGGCCTCCTTGCTGCGGCCCGTCATGTGCAGCGCGTCGGCGAGCCAGAACGAGCAGACGACGAAGGTCCCTTCGGCGCCGGGCAGGCCGTCCACAGTGGTGCCGTCGGAGCTGTAGCGGCGCAGGTGGCCGTCGCCGGTGCCGAGCTCCTCGCGGACGGCGTCGATGGTCCCGACGACGCGCGGATCGTCGGGCGGCAGGAACCCCACGCGCGGGATCAGCAGCAGCGCGGCGTCCAGCTCGGACGAGCCGTACGACTGCGTGAAGGTGTTGCGCTCCGCGTCGTAGCCACGCTCGCAGACCTCCGCGTGGATCTCGTCGCGCAGCCGCCGCCAGCGGTCCGCGTCGCCGGGCAGCCCGGGATCGTCCTCCAGGGCGCGCACGGTGCGGTCGGCGGCGACCCACGCCATCACCTTGGAGTGCACGAAGTGCCGCTGCGGGCCGCGCACCTCCCACAGGCCCTCGTCCTTCCGGTGCCAGTTCCGGCGCAGGAACTCCATCAGCGCGAGCTGGAGCTTCCAGCCGTGCGGGCGGGTGGTGAGGCCCGAGCGGCGGGCCAGCGCGAGCGAGTCCACGACCTCGCCGTACACGTCGAGCTGGCGCTGGCGAACCGCCCGGTTGCCGATCCGCACCGGCGTCGAGCCCTCGTACCCCGGCAGCCACTCCACGTCGTACTCGGGAAGCCGCCGCTCGCCCGCGAGGCCGTACATGATCTGCAGGTCGGCCGGCTTGCCCGCGGCCGCGCGCAGCAGCCAGTCGCGCCACGCCTCGGCCTCCTCCAGATAGCCCGCGGTGAGCAGCGCGCCGAGCGTGAGCGTGGAGTCGCGCAGCCAGCAGTAGCGGTAGTCCCAGTTGCGTACGCCGCCGATCTCCTCCGGCAGGGACGTGGTGGGCGCGGCGACGATGCCGCCGGTCGGGGCGTATGTGAGGGCCTTGAGGGTGATCAGGGAGCGGACCACCGCGTCGCGGTGCGGGCCGTCGTACCGACAGTGGGCCGCCCAGGCCCGCCAGTCCTCGACGCTGTCGGCCAGGGCCCGGTCGGCGTCGATCAGCGGGGGGCGCGGTTCGTGCGAGGGGTGCCAGGTGAGGACGAACGTCACGCGTTCGCCCGCGGCCACGGTGAACTCCGAGTGCGTGGCGAAGTCGCGGCCCCGGGTGCGGACCTCCGGATCGGTGCGCAGCCATACGGAGTCGGGGCCCGCGACCGCCACGTGGTGGCCGTCGGCGCGGCGCATCCACGGCACGACCGAGCCGTAGTCGAAGCGCAGCCGCAGCGTGCTGTGCACGGTCACCTCGCCGGCCAGGCCCTCGACGACGCGTACGAGGTCCGGGGCGCGGTCGCGCTGCGGCATGAAGTCGGTGATCCGCACCGAGCCGTCCGGAGTGTCCCACTCCGTGTCCAGGACCAGGGTGTCCGGGCGGTAGGCGCGGCGGGTGCAGACGTCGGCGTCCTTGGGCGCCATGCGCCAGTGGCCGTGCTCGTCGTCGCCGAGGAGCGCGGCGAAGCAGGCCCCCGAGTCGAAGCGGGGCAGGCACAGCCAGTCCACCGACCCGGTCCGGGAGATCAGGGCGGCGGTCTGGTGGTCGCCGATCAGGGCGTAGTCCTCGATGGGGCGTCGCGGCACGGGTGACGGTTTCCCGGTTCGGGGAGCCGTCAATCGGGGGTGGGGTCGCTTTTGTCCGCGATCGGGGGTGTTTTCGTGCGTGTCCGCGGGACGGTTCGGGATTTCGTGCGTGTCCGCGGGACGGTCCGGGTCTTCGTGCTTGTCCGGGGGACGGTCCGGGTCCTCGTGCTTGTCCGCCGAACGGCCCGCGTCAGGCCGTCGCGGGTGACGCTTCCGCGGGTTCGGCCGGGGCCGCCGCTGCCGCCGCTGCCGCCGCCAGGCGGTCCTTGCGTTCGCGGCGGACCAGGACCACCCAGCCCGCGGGGACCCCTGCGGCGAACAGCCACCACTGCACGGCGTACGCCATGTGCGGTCCGATGCCGCTGTGGTCGGGCTCGTCGAGGAGCTGCGGGGAGTCGGCCCGCGGCGCGGTCTGCTGGATGTAGCCGCCGAGCACCTGCTTGCCCAGGGCGTGGGCCTGCTGGCCGCTGCTGATCAGCATGATCTGGCGGTCGGGCAGGCCGCGTACGTCCTTGATGCCGCTCGCTGCGGACGTCTCGTCCCGCATGAGGCGGCCGGTGACGGTGACTTCGCCGCGGGGCGGGGCGGGGATCTTGGGGAAGGCGGTCTGCGGTCCGTTCGCGGGGATCCAGCCGCGGTTGACGAGCAGGACCTTGCCGTCGTCGAGGACGAAGGGGGTCAGGACGTGGAAGCCGACCTCGTCGTCGGAGTTGGTGCGGCGCCGCACCACGACCTCGTGCTTCGCGTCGTACGTGCCCTTGGCCGTCACCCGGCGGTACACGGCGGAGTCCGGCACCTCACGGCCGGGCGCGGTGAGCCGCTCGGCGGGGACCGGCGGGGCCTCCAGCGCCTTGCCGATCTGCTCGTTGCGCGCCACGCGGTTCTCGTGGCGGTGCAGCTGCCAGAAGCCCAGTTCGATCATCACGGGGATGAGGACGAGACCGATGAGGGTGAGAATCACCCACTGGCGGGTCAACAGGAAGCGGTACACCCCACGACGGTACAACTCGGTCGTGGGGTGTCGGGCAGGGGGTGGGGCTCAGACCTTGTCGACGATCCCCACCTGCCCCTCCGCCCGCGAGCAGTGCGCCCCGCAGTACCAGTGGCCCCCCGCCTCGACGCCCTGCCCGATGATGCGGCAGCGGCAGTGCTCGCAGATCGGCGCCATGCGGTGGATGGCGCAGGCGAAACAGTCGAAGACGTGCACCGCGCCCTGCGCGTGCACTTCGAAGGACATGCCGTAGTCGTTTCCGCAGACCTCGCAACGTGCCATGCGCCACAGGGTGGGACGCGGCGGCGGTGCGGGGCGAGCGGTGGGCGGGCGAGTCGCCCGGCAATCACCCGTCTGACGCCGGGGGCCCGCCGGGACGGGGCACGTCCGTTCGGGCACCGGGGGCGCTGGGGGCACTCGCGGCCCCGTCGGCGCTCGCGGCACCGGCCGCACTCGCGGCGCCGTCCGCCGGAGCCACGTCCTGGAGGAGCTGCCCGAAGGCCGCCTCGTCGATGACCGGGGTGCCGTACGCGCGGGCCTTCGTCGTCTTCGACGTGCCCGAGTCCGGGTCGTTCGTGACGAGGAGGCTCGTCAGCCGGGACACGCTCGTCGCGATGTGCAGGCCGGCCTCGAACGCGCGGTCCTCCAGGAGCTCGCGGTCCACGGAGGTGTCCCCGGAGAAGGCGACGCGCATGCCCTGCTTGAGGGGCTTGCCGTCCTCCCACCGCCCGGGGTTGGGGAAGGGGCAGGCGGGGCGCTTGCGGGAGGCGCGCCAATTCCCCGGCTGGTACGAGGAGTTGGGCGCCCAGGAGCCCGTGCCCTGGCGGCCGACGCGGGCCCCGCCGTCGGACCACTCGGTGAGCGGGCGGCACTCCAGGAGCGGCAGGCGCAGACCCCCGCCGGCCGCCGCGCGCAGGCTCGGCCGGAACGCCTCGGCGAGCACGCGCGCGTCGTCCAGGGCGTGGTGGGCGTGGCGCTGGACGACGCCGAAGTGGGCGGCGAGGGACTCCAGCTTGTGGTTGGGCAGCGGCAGGCCGAGCTCCTTGGAGAGCGCGATGGTGCACAGGCGCTGGCGGACGGGGGCGGTGCGCTCCGCGCGGGCGTACTCCCTGGCGATCATCGACCAGTCGAAGACCGCGTTGTGCGCGACGAGGACGCGGTCCGCGAGGCGGGCGGCGAACTCCTCGGCGATGTCGGCGAAGAGCGGGGCGTCGGCCAGCTTGTCGCTCGTGAGGCCGTGGATCCACACCGGGCCGGGATCGCGCTGCGGGTTGACCAGGGTGTACCAGTGATCCTCGACCTCGCCCGTGGCGTCCAGGCGATAGACCGCGGCCGAGATGATCCGGTCGTCCCTGGACAGGCCGGTGGTCTCGACGTCGACGACCGCGTACCCCGAGGGGTAGGCCGGCGGCCAGGGGGTCCCGGGTCCCGGCGGTGTCGCGTCGGTCGTCCCCGTCCCTGCGGCCGCCGTCGGCGTCGCCGGTCCCTCTGTCAGGGATGCGGTCGTGCGGTCTTCGAGCATGGTCCATGAGGATACGGGCCGCGACTGACAGTCAGTTCCCAGGGCCGGTCGCGGTCGCGTCCGCGTCGACTCCGGCGGCGTCGTCGCGGTGTCCGGCCGTCGCCTCCCCGCCGCGTCCGCTCGCCCTCTCCCCGCCGCGCCCCACCGGCACCTCGCCACCGGCTCCGAGCAGGCCGGACACCAACGCCCGCACCGACAGCGCGAACAGCCGCTCGGCGTCCAGGGGCCGGGCGAGCGCGCGGGCGAGCGCCGGGTCGTGGCCGGCCGTCCGCGCCTCCCACAACTGGTGCTCGTCGGGGCGTTGCACCGGCGCGCGCTCGCGGTTGCGCTCCACCAGGACATGGCCGACGACATGGACCTGGACGGCGCGCACGGCGTCGGCCGCGCGGGCGCCGCGCAGCCCGGCGGCGTGCATCTCGCGGGCCAGGGCCTGCTGTGCGGGCAGGAACATCCGTTCCGTCAGGCCGCGTTCGTGGACCATCGCGACGAGGTGCGGGTGGTCGCGCAGCTGGCGGCGCAGGGCGCGCGCGACGGAGGCCACGCGCCGGGCGGGGGTGCGGCCCGCCGGGCGGATCTCGCCGAGGTCGGCGACGGTGCGCTCGACGAGGGCGTCGAGGAGCGACTCGCGGTTGCCGACGTGCCAGTAGATCGAGGTGACGGCCGTGCCGAGCTCGGCGGCGAGCTTGCGCATGGTCAGGGCGGCGGGGCCGTGCTGCTTGACGAGGTCCGCCGCGGCGGCGAGGACCCGTTCGCGATCCAGGGTGGTGCGCGTCCCTTTACCCTTCACGGCTCCTGTTGTAACTGTGTTACAGAACGCCCGCAAGTACCTGGCAGTTCCGTCCAGTTCCGGTCAGCTCTGTTCAGTCCGACCGGTTCCTTCGGCGAAGGGTGGTACGGCATGGCACGCGTACGTTATGGCGCGCGCACCGAGGCGGAGATCGTCGCGACGCGCACCGCGAGCAGCAAGCTCCCCGACATCTGGTCCACGGGTGTGGTCGCCGTGTGGGAGAGCGACCCGGACGTGGTGGCGGCTGTCCTGCCGCCGCCCCTGAAGCCCACGGCACGCCCCCTGGTGCGGGCCAACATCAGCAAGGTCGACCTTGCCGGTTATCCCCTGGGGGCGGGCTCGGTGGCCGTCGCCGCGGAGCACGGCGGGGTGGCGGGCTGGTATCCGCTGGTGATGCCGATGACGCACGAGCGGGCTCTGACCGGCGGCCGTGAGGTCTTCGGGGAGCCGAAGAAGCTGGGCGAGGTCACCGTGGAGCGGGACGGCCTGGTGGTGCGGGCCGCCATGGCCCGGCACGGCATCGCGTTCGTGGAGGTGCGCGGGGCCGTCAGTGGTGCTCTGCCGCTGCCGGAGCCCGCGCAGCGGACCGACTTCTACTTCAAGTTCCTTCCCGGGGTGGACGGTTCGGGCTTCGACGCGGATCCGGTGCTCGTGCACTGCGTACGCAATGAGCGGGTCCGCAAGCTGGAGAGCGTCACCGGGGACGTGGTGCTTCGGGAGTCGATGTACGACCCGGTCGCGGACCTGCCCGTACGCCGTCTGGTGGAGATCACCATCGGCGAGAAGACCAGCGACCAGCGCGGCCGGGTGGTGGAGCGGGTGAGCGCGCAGGCGCTGCTCCCGTACATCCACCAGCGCTACGACGACCCGCGGCAGGTCCTCGACGGGCCGCCCGAGGGGAGCGTCTGAGATGGAGCTGCGCGCGGGACAGGTCGCCGTCGTCACCGGCGCCGCGAGCGGCATCGGGCTCGCGCTCGCGCGCCGGTTCGCGGCGGACGGCCTGGCGGTGGTGCTCGCCGACGTCGAGGAGGGCGCCCTGGAGAAGGCGGCGGCCGGGCTGCGCGCGGACGGGGCGGCGGTGCACGCGCGCGTGGTCGACGTCGGCGTGCGCGAGCAGGTCTTCGCGCTCGCCGACGACGCGTACGACAGGTTCGGCGCCGTCCACGTCCTGTGCAACAACGCCGGGGTCGGCTCCGGCGCCGAGGGCCGGATGTGGGAGCACGAGCCGAACGACTGGCGGTGGGCCTTCGAAGTCAACGTGTGGGGTGTCTTCCACGGCATCCAGGCGTTCGTGCCGCGGATGCTCGCGGGCGGCGAGGAGGGCCACGTCGTCAACACCTCGTCCGGGGACGGCGGCATCGCCCCGCTGCCCACCGCTTCCGTGTACGCGGTCACCAAGGCGGCCGTCGTGACGATGACGGAGTCGCTGTACGCGCATCTGCGGGCGGAGCACGCGCGCGTGGGCGCCTCCGTGCTGTTCCCGGGCCCCCACATGCTGCGCACCGGCCTGTGGGAGTCGCACCGCAACCGCCCCGAGCGGTACGCCAAGTCCCGCCCCCGCAGGACGCCCTACCGCAGCCTCGGCCAATGGGAGGCGGCCATGCGGGAGGCCGGGCACGAGGTGGCCTTCACCCCGGTCGAGGAGGTCGCCGAGCACGTCGTGGACGGTATCCGCGCCGACCGCTTCTGGATGCTCCCCGACAGCGAGCACAGCGACCGGCAGATCCGCGCGCGCTCCCGCTCGATGCTGGAGCGCGCCAACCCGTCGTACCTCGAAAGCTTCATCCTGGATTGAGAGTTGACGATGACGGCTCAGCACGACACGGCTCAGCACGACCCGTACGTGATCATCTCCTCCGACTGCCATGCCGGCCTGCCCACCGAGGAGTACCGGCCCTATCTGGACGCCCGGTTCCACCGGGACTTCGACGACTTCCTCGCCGGGCGCGAGCGGCGCCGCGAGGAGATGACCCGGCTCGGCATCCGCAACGAGGCCTTCGCCGCCAAGTGGTTCAGCGACAACGAGGAGGGCCTGAAGGGCGGCTGGGACGCCGGGCAGCGGCTGAAGGAACTGGACGGCGACGGGGTGGCGGCCGAGGTCGTCTTCCCGGACGCCGACGCCGTGGACTCTCAGACGGCCGCCCCCTTCGGAGTGGGACTCGGCCTCTCCGGAGACCAGGATCCCGAGCTCGGCATGGCGGGCGCGCAGGCGCACAACCGGTGGCTCGCCGACTTCGTGTCCCAGCATCCCGAACGGCACTGCGGTGTCGCCCTGTTGCCCGTCACCGGGGACGTCGACCGGGTCGTCGCGGAGGTGCACCGCGCCAAGGAGTCGGGCCTCGGTGCCCTGATGATCCCCTCCATGTGGGTCGACAAGGCGCCCTACCACGACCGGCGTTACGACCCCGTGTGGGCCGCGGCCGCCGAGTGCGCGATGCCCGTGCTCACGCACTCCGGGGCGGCGCCCCGCGAGGAGTACGGCGACCATCTCGGGATCTACGTCTCCGAAGTGACGTGGTGGCCCGCACGCCCTCTGTGGTTCCTGCTGTGGTCCGGGGTCTTCGAGCGGCACCCGGGGCTGAAATTCGGTGTCGCGGAGTCGGGCTGCTGGTGGCTGCCGAACCTGCTGTGGTTCATGGACCGCCTCTACCTGGGCGCGCACGGCGGCAAGAAGCTGTCGCCGTTCGCCGAGCTGAAGCGCCCGCCGCACGAGTACCTGGACCGGCAGATCTTCGTCTGCGCGACCAACACCAAGCGCCGTGAGCTGGCCCAGCGCTACGAGATCGGCGTCGACAACATCCTGTGGGGCAGTGACTTCCCGCACCCCGAGGGCACTTGGCCCGACACGCGCGCGTGGCTCGCGAAAGCCTTCCACGACATCCCCGTGGCGGAGACCCGCCGCATGCTGGGCCTGGCCGCCGCCGAGGTCTTCGGCTTCGACGTGGCGCAGCTGACCTCGCTGGCCCGCCGCATCGGCCCAACCCCCGTCGAACTCGGCCAGGCGGACGACCAGGAGGCTGTGGAGGCGTCCTGGGCGCGCTCGCGCGAGGTGGGCCGCCACTGGCTGACCGACCACGACTTCCCGACGCTCGGGGTGACCCCATGACGTACCCAAGGACCTACGCGGCGACCGACCGCTACACCGTCATCTCCGCCGACTGCCACGCCGGCGCCGACCTGCTCGACTACAAGCCGTACCTGGAGAAGCGCCACCACGACGCCTTCGACGCCTGGGCGGCCACCTACGTCAATCCGTACGAGGACCTGCTCGCCGACACCGCCGACCGCAACTGGAATTCGGACCGCCGCGTCGCCGAACTGGAGGCGGACGGCATCGTCGCCGAGGTCGTCTTCCCGAACACCATCCCGCCGTTCTTCCCGTCGGCGTCCCTGATGGCCCCGGCGCCGACCCGCGAGGAGTACGAGCAGCGCTGGGCGGGCCTGCGCGCGCACAACCGCTGGCTCGCCGACTTCTGCGCGGCGGCGCCCGGACGCAGGGCGGGCGTCTTCCAGATCCTCCTCAACGACGTCGACGAGGCCGTCGAGGAGATCCGCCGGTCGGTCGGCGCGGGGCTCACCGGCGGGGTGCTCATCCCCGGTACGCCGCCGGGGTCGGGGCTGCCCGAGCTGTACTCGCAGACGTACGATCCGCTCTGGGCCGTCTGCGCGGAGCTGGGCGTGCCGGTGAACCACCACGCCGGTTCGGCCTCGCCGCCGCTCGGCGAAGAGCCCGCCGCGCGCGCGGTGTTCATGGTGGAGACGACGTGGTTCTCGCACCGGGCGCTGTGGCACCTGATGTTCGGCGGCGCGTTCCGGCGCCACCCGGAGCTGAAGCTGGTCCTCACCGAGCAGGGCTCCGGCTGGATCCCGGGCGTGCTCGCCATGCTGGACTACTACCACGGCCGGCTCGTCGCGGCCGTCTCGCGCCGGGACACCGCCGAGTCCAAGTTCGGCGCCGGTCTCGCCGAGGCCATGGGCAAGGGACCCTCCGAGGTGTGGCGGGACAACTGCTACGTGGGCGCCAGCTTCATGCGACCGCACGAGGCGGCCCTGCGCGACCGCGTGGGCCTCGACAAGATCATGTGGGGCAGCGACTACCCGCACGACGAGGGCACCCACCCCTACTCGCGCGAGGGCCTGCGCACCGCCTACGCGGGCCTGCCCGCGGCCGAGGTCGCGGCGATGGTGGGCGGCAACGCGGCCCGGGTGTACGGGTTCGACCTGCGGCGCCTGGACGCGATCGCGGCGCGGGTGGGGCCCACCGTCGGGGAGATCGCCGAACCCCTGAAGGAACCGCCGGCCGGGGCGACGAGCCCGGTGTTCGCGCCGGGGGGAGGGGCGCGGGTGTGGTGACCGGGGCGGCCGGGGTGGCTGGCACCGGTGCGCCGCTGCCCCGTGCGTGGCCGCGCGGGTGAGACCCTCCCCGGGTGAGCGATCAGGCACCCGGCGAGGGCGGTACCACCGCACCCGACCACGACGAGCCGCACGGCGGCGCGCTCGGCACCCGGCTCAACTGGCTGCGGGCCGCCGTCCTCGGCGCCAACGACGGCATCGTGTCCACCGCGGGCCTCGTCGTCGGCGTCGCGGGCGCCACGAGCGAGCGCGGCACCATCCTGACGGCGGGCCTCGCGGGGCTGCTCGCCGGTTCCATGTCGATGGCCGCGGGCGAGTACGTCTCCGTGTCCACCCAGCGCGACTCGGAGAAGGCCGCCCTGGCCACGGAGAAGCGCGAACTGCGCGAGCAGCCGCAGGCCGAACTCGCCGAGCTGACCGACATGCTCGCCGCGCGCGGCCTCAGCCGCGACGTGGCCCGCGAGGCCGCCGAACAGCTCACCGAACGCGACGCCCTGCGCGCCCACGCGCGCGTGGAGCTCGGCATCGACCCCGACGAACTCACCAACCCCTGGCACGCCGCGTGGGCGAGCTTCCTCGCCTTCACCGCGGGCGCGCTGCTCCCGCTGCTCGCCATCGTCCTGCCGCCCGCCTCCTGGCGCCTCGGCGTCACCGTCCTCTCGGTCCTCGGCGCCCTCGCCCTGACCGGCTTCAGCAGCGCCCGGCTCGGCGCGGCAGCGGTGCGGCCCGCCGTCGTGCGGAACATGGCGGGCGGGGCGCTGGCGATGGCGGTGACGTACGGGGCGGGGGCGCTGCTGGGCGCGGCCGGGGTGTGACGCGGCGGCCCGGGCCCACGCCCCGCATTGGTGGAGATCGCCAAAAACCGGGGCCGTACCCGCGGTAATACTTAGCAGTAACAACCCCTAGCGGCGGCTCAACGGCCGTTCTACGGTGCACGCATGTCCCCGAACCTGCCCGATGTCGTGCTGTGGTCCATCCCCGCGTTCGTGCTGCTCACGGTCATCGAGATCATCAGCCACCGGGTCCACCCCGACGAGGACGCCGCCGGGTACGAGACCAAGGACGCCGCCACCAGCATCACCATGGGGCTCGGCAGCCTCGTCTTCGACTTCCTCTGGAAGATCCCCATCGTCGCGATCTACACCGCGCTGTACACGGTGACACCGCTGCACGTGCCCGTCCTGTGGTGGACGGTCCCGCTGATGCTGCTCGCGCAGGACTTCTTCTACTACTGGTCGCACCGCGGCCACCACGTGATCCGCATCCTGTGGGCCTGCCACGTGGTGCACCACTCCAGCCAGAAGTTCAACCTCACCACCGCGCTGCGCCAGCCCTGGACCAGCCTGACGGTGTGGCCGTTCTACCTGCCCCTCATCGCCTGCGGCGTGCACCCGGCCGCGCTCGCCTTCTGCTCCGCGACGAACCTCGTCTACCAGTTCTGGATCCACACCGAACGCATCGGCAAGCTGCCCCGCCCCATCGAGTACGTCTTCAACACCCCCTCCCACCACCGCGTCCACCACGCCTCCCAGGGCGGCTACCTGGACCGCAACTTCGGCGGCATCCTCATCATCTGGGACCGGATGTTCGGCTCCTGGGTCCCCGAGACGGACCGCCCCGTGTACGGCCTGACGAAGAACATCCACACCTACAACCCCCTGCGCGTAGCCACCCACGAGTACGCGGCAATCGCCAAGGAGCTGAAGGGGGCCTCCACTTGGAGCGAACGCGCGGGAAGGCTGTTCCGCGGACCGGGCTGGCAGCCGGTTCCCTCCACGGTGGTGGAGCTGGAACAGCAGACACCGGAGCGAGCAGCATGACGCCCCCCACTGCGGGCAGCGAGCCGACGGCTGCCTCTCCCGCTCCCGCTGCGGGCGCCGAGCCGCCTCTTCCCGCTCCTACCGCTGTGGGCAATCGTGCCGCAGGGTGGCTCCCGTCCCAAGTAGAGCCCACGGTTCCGACCACCGATACGACTACGCCCATGAGGCACCGCTACGGCACCCTGGCGCTGGTGGCGTTCGGCCTCGCGGCGGCCGGCGACCTCGCCAGCCTCGCGGCCGGGGCCGACGCAGGCCACGTCGTCCTCAAGCCGCTGCTCATGCCCCTGCTGGCGGCATACGTGACCTTCAGGCAAGGCCCCCGCCTCCTGACCGCCGCGCTCCTCTGCGGCTGGGCAGGCGACACCCTCCTCCTGGCCAACGCCGACCCCGCCTTCCTGGCGGGCATGGGCGCCTTCGCCGTGGGCCACGTCTGCTACCTGGCGCTGTTCCGCCGGCACGCGGAGCGCGACAACACGGCCCGCCCCCGGGCGTCCTTCGTCATCGGGACATACGCCTCCGCCCTGATCGTCACCGTGGCGCTGCTGTGGCCCGACCTCCCGCCGGACATGCGGATCCCGGTCGCGGCGTACAGCCTGCTCCTCACGGCGATGGCCTTCGGCGCGACCACCCTCGGCCTCGCGGCCGCGGCGGGCGGCGGCCTGTTCCTGCTGTCGGACACCCTCATCGCCACGGACGTGGCGGACTGGCCGCAGGCGCCCCGCCCCGACTTCTGGATCATGCTGACCTATCTCGCGGCGCAGACCCTGCTGACCCGCGGCGTGCTCACCAGCGGATCGGCAGCGGCACGGCGGTGAGCAGCGCCGACACCGCCACCACCGCGCCGAGCACGACCACCTCGGCCCGCGCGGGCGCGTACGCGGTGAGCGAGCCCGTCGCCGCGGACCGCTTCAGCCGCCGGCGGGCGAGCAGCGCGAGGACGGCGACGACGGCCACGAGCAGCACCTTGGCGAGCAGAGTGCGGCCGTAGGCGGTGTCCGTGAGCTGGTCGGTCACGGTGTCCGGCGGCATGCGGCGCAGTGTGCTGAGGACGCCCGTCGCGGTGATCGCGGCGAACAGGACGGCGGCCACGCGCGCGTAGAGGCCCAGTACGGCAATGCCCGCCTCCGGGGCGGTCCTTCGCCAGCGCCGCAGCGTACGCAGCGCGTACAGCAGCCCGCCCGCCCACAGCGCCGCGCACGTCAGGTGCACCAGGGTGAGCCCGGAACCGACGAGCGGGGTGTCCTCCGTCGGCGGGTGTGCGCGCAGCGCCTCCGCCACGACCACGGCGGCCAGCGGCAGCACCGCGCTGTCCGGGCGGCGCGAGCGCGCGCAGAGGGCGGCCACGACGAACGCGTTGACCTCCAGGAGCGCGAGGCGCCCGTCCCGGGACTGGTAGAGCCCGCCGACGTCCAGGTCGGACAGCTGGTGCGGCACGAGGTTGCCGCTGGCCACGACGGAGGCGAGACCGAGCGTGGCCACGCAGCCCGCGGCGGCGGCCCACCACCCCCACCCGGGCGGCACCGCTGCCGGCGCCCCCGGCACGCGGCGCGCGAGCCGTCGTACGAAGATCTCGCCCGCCTGCACGCAGAGCGCCGCGAACAGCACCGTCCGCAGGAAGGTGATGCCCGGCGTCCCCGGCGCCTCGGCCTCGCCGGTGCCGTCCAGGACGGCGGCGGGCCCGAACAGCGGGACCACCGCCGCCACGACCACGAGGACGAGCACGGCCACGGCCCGGCCGCCCGAGGGCGGGCGGCGGTGCGTGGCGGGCACGGGCGGGGAGACGGCCACCTGCTCGGCGGTGGCCGCGTGCGGGGAAGCGGCGGCCTGGTCGGCTGCCGTCTCGCCTCCTGGTTCCACTGACGGTATGGAGCTCACCACAAGATCTTCACCAGTCGTCCCACTCCTGGGCAAGTCCGGGCAAACAACTGGAGGAGTGTCATTCCGGCCAAAGAGGCCCGCTCACCGCCACACGGGAGCATCCGCGCCCCAACTGCCCGGCGGGTGCTCCCAGTTCACGGGGCCGTCGGCGAAGGACACCGGCGGACGGGCGTACCGCATCCGCCCCAGGGGACCCTCCATCCCGGTGAGCCACGGGTCCGCCGCGTAGGCGGGCCACCCCGTCAGCCACGCCGCCGTCCGCGCCAGCGCGAGCCGCACGAGGCGGGTGCCGCCCGTGTCGCCCGCCGTCCGCTCGGAGAGCGACCGCAGGACCGCCGCGGCCAGAAGATAGCCCGTGCCGTGGTCCAGCGCCTGCGCGGGCAGAGCGCCCGGGCGGTCCGGCGCGCCCTCGGCGACCGCGATGCCGGACGCCGCCTGCACCAGGCTGTCGAAGCCGCGGCGGCCCGACCACGGACCGCTCGTGCCCCACGCGGAGAGCTGCGCCACCACGAGGCCGGGGCGACGCTCGGCCAGCGCCTCGGGGGAGAGGCCGAACCGGTCGAGCGTGCCGGGCCGGTAGCCCGTCACCACCACGTCGGCCCCGGCGAGCAGGTCCTCGAAGGCGCGCCGGTCCGCGTGGTCGGTGAGGTCGAGGGCGGTGGAGCGCTTGCCGAAGCCGGTGTCCGCGTGCTGGTCGGGGAGTTCGGGCAGGTGCGGCGGGTCGACGCGCAGCACGTCGGCGCCGAGCAGGGCGAGCGTGCGGGTCGCGACCGGTCCCGCGATGACCCGGGTGAGGTCCAGGACGCGCAGCCCGGCGGCGGGCAGCAGGGGGCTCGCGTCGCCGGACGACGGCAGGGGCGGCAGGGGTGGCGGGGGCGGCACCGTGGCCGCGGCTTCGCCGCCGAGCCGCTCCCGGCCCACCAGGGGGAGCCCGGCCACCGCGGAGCCCTGCGGGTGCGCGGCCCACTCGTCCGGCGTGCGCACGGCGACGGCCAGGCCCCCGGCGGCGTACACCGACTCCTCGACCTCGGCGGCGGACAGCTCCGCGAGCCGCGCGGCGACGGACTCCACGGACGCCTCGGATGCCTCGGAGCCAACGAGCTCCAGTGCGGACAGCAGACGGGCCCGGTGGTGCGGGTAGTTGGCGTGCGTGCGCACCCAGCCGTCGGCGGTGCGCCAGAACCGCGACAGGGGCGCGAACGTGACCGGCGCGCGCCCGTTCACGAGCAGATGCCGTTCACTGGTGAACGCGGCGGCCACGGAACCGTCGTCCACGCGCGCGTGCGGGACGTCCCGCCCGGTGCGCAGGGCGGCCAACTCGGCCGCGGCGAGCGCGCACACGCCCACACAGGACCGTGCCAGCGCCCGCACGGGCAGCCTCGCGGGGAGGGTGTCCTCGCGTACGACAGGGGAGAGCCGGGACAGCAGCGCGGGCTCCCCGCCGAGCGCGTCCCAGGCGGCAGCGGCACCGAGCAACGGGGAGGGCGCCTCGGTGCGCACACCCACAGATGATTGCGTCATGCACTCACTATGCCGGGCCCGGCGCCAGGACCGGCACACGGGCCCCACGGACCGGCACGCCGAGGGGCCGGGCAGTCTGCTGACCGCCCGGCCCCAACGCACCTCAAAGAGACATCACTTCCGCACGGCATCCAACGCGTCAGCCATCCCCACGCCGTAGAAGCCGTTCTTGTTCTTCCCGCCCTCGCACACCGCGTCGACCTTGCCGTCGCCGTCGATGTCGTACGGGTCGGTGCACGCCATCGCGTCGGCCTGCTTGTACAGCAGGGCCTTCACCCGGGCCGAAGAGGCCTTGGGGTGCGACGACTTGATGAGCGCGGCCACGCCCGCGGCGTGCGGCGAGGCCATCGACGTACCGGCCTTGTAGCCGAACTTGTTGCCCGGCAGCGTCGACAGGATCAGACCGCTGGTGGCGGGCGGCTGCGGCTTCTGGTACGCCGTGGAGTCGCCGCCCGGCGCCGCTCTGTCGATGACGCCCTTGCCGTAGTTCGAGAACGACGACTTGATGTGCTTGGCGCCCGTGGAGGACACGGTCACCACGCCCGGGAGCTGCGAGGGTATGTCGAAGCAGTCCGCGGTCTTGATGGTCCGCTTCACCGGAGTCGTGTCGTTCGGGCTCGACTCGTCGACGATCTCGTCCTGGGCGAGGTCCGTCTCCGCGTTGCCGGCCGCGGCGACGTTCACCGCGCCCTTGCGCTCCGCGTAGCGGGTGGCGCGCCCGACCGCGTCGACGAGCGCCTTCTGGTCGTCGTCGGTACGGCAGTTGAACAGCCACGGGTCCGTGTAGTAGCTGCTGTTCGTGACGTCCACACCGTGGTCGGCCGCCCACATGAAGCCGCAGACGACGGCCTCCGTGTAGTAGAGACCCGTCGCGGGCTCGGCCACCTTCAGGCTGGCGACCTTCACGCCCGGCGCGACGCCGGTGACACCGGTGCCGTTCTTCGCGGCGGCGATGGAGCCCGCCACGTGCATGCCGTGGTCGCTCTCCTTGGCCACCGGCCGCCACGCGTTGTCCTTCTGCGTGGGCACGCCGCCCAGACAGCTCGCGGACGCGCGCTTGTCGAAGTTCGGCGCGATGTCCGGGTGCGTGTCGTCGACGCCGGAGTCGAGGACGCCGACGGTCACCTTCGGGCTGCCGAGGGACACCTTGTGGGCCTGGTCCGCCTTCATGGCGGGCAGGTCCCACTGCAGCGGCTCCAGCTCGTCCTGGTCACCGGCGGCCTGGCCCGCGGCGGCCTTCGCCGCCTTCGCCTCCTTCGCGGACAGCGGTCGCGACGCGTCGATGTCGTCACTGGTCTGCGCGGACAGCGGCGCCGTGCGCGTGGCACCGGCCGACTGCACGCCCTTGACCTTGCGGATCGTCTTCGCGAAGTCGGGGTTCGCGGAGTGGACGACGACGACACCGATCCGGTCGTACGAGATCACGACCTTGCCGCCGGCCTTGGCGATGGCCTTCTTGACGTACTTGGCCGCCCAACCGCCCTGACCGGTACGGACATTGACGACATAACTCATCGTCGAGCCGTCCGCGGCGGCGGCGAGGACCCCGGCGCCCGCGGCCGCCGGAGCCGCGGGAGTGTCGGGCTGCGCCGAGGCCGTGCCCGGCAGGAAGGCGAGCGCCGACACGACGGCGACACCGAGCGGGAGGGCGAGCGCGCGCCGCGCGAGGCGCCTGGAGTGAGTGGAGTGACTGTTCATCGTGCTGTCCCTCACTTCTTCACGGCGTCGAGCGCGTCGACGATCCCGTGGCCGTAGAAGCCGTTCTTGTTCTTGCCGCCCTCGCAGACCGCGTCGACCTTGCCGTCGCCGTCCGGGTCGTACGGCTTCGTCGGGCAGCCGGGGTTGTCCGCCTGGCGCTTGAGCAGCCACTGGAGCTGCGCCGGGCCCGCCTTGGGGTGCGTGGACTTCAGCAGCGCCGCGACGCCCGCCGCGTGCGGGGAGGCCATGGACGTGCCCTGCAGCCAGGCGTACTCGCCGCCCGGCATCGTGGAGAGGATGCCGCCGTCCTTGGAGGGGGTGTCGGTCGGCTTCTGGTAGCGCCGGTCACCGCCGGGGGCCGCGACGTCGATGACGCCGTTGCCGTACGTGGAGTAGTAGGACTTGGCGTTGAACACGCCCGTCGCGCTGACGGTGACGACGCCCGGGAGCTGGGTCGGCAGGTCGAGGCACTCGCTCGGGTCGATGGTGCGCGTCACCGGCGTGGAGTCGTCGGGGCTGGAGTCGTCGACGATCTCGTCCGCGTCCAGGTCGTGGTTGGAGTTGCCCGCGGAGGCGAGGTTCAGGGTGCCCTTCTTCTGGGCGTACAACTGGGCCCGGTTCACCGCGTCGAGGATGGCCCGCTGGTCCGGGTCGTCCTTGCAGTTGTACAGCCACGGATCCACGTAATAGCTGTTGTTGGTGATCTCGATGCCGTGGTCGGCGGCGAACACGAAGGCGCACACGACGCTCTCCGGGAAGAACAGCTCGCTGACCGGGTCGGCCACCTTGATGCCCGCGACCTGCACGCCGGGCGCCACACCCGCGACGCCGACGCCGTTGCGGGCGGCGGCTATCTCGCCCGCGACATGCGTGCCGTGGTAGTGCTCCTTCTTCGCCGGACGCCAGGCGCCGGCGGAGGTGTCCGCCTTGCCGCCGACGCAGCTCGCGGACTGCGAGGCCGAGAAGTTGGGCGCGAGATCGGGGTGGGTGTCGTCGACGCCGGTGTCGATGACGCCGACGGTGACCTTCTTGCTGCCCGGGTTGATCTTGGCGGCCTTGTCGGCGCCTATGGAACGCAGATCCCACTGGTCGGCCTCGAGCGGCTCCTGGGCCGGGGCGGCGCCCTTGCCCGCAGCGGCCCCCTGCTGGAGGGCCTCGGCCTGCTCCTTGGAGGCCTGCTCCGTCGCGGCCCGCTGCTTCGACTTCGGGAGGAAGGACGGCGCGCCCTCCTGCGTCGTGGCGGCCGGCGTGAGCGGGGAGGTGCGGGTGGCGCCTGCGGAGTGCACGCCGCGCACGTCACGCAGCTGCTTGCCGAAGTCCGGATTGGCCGAGTGGGCGACGATCACGCCTATTTTCGCGTACGTGACGACGACCGTGCCGTCGGCCTTGGCTATCGCCTTCTTCACGGCGGCTATGGTCTTGGCGTCCGTCCGGGTGTTGACGACGTACGCCAGCTTGCCCGCCGCGGGGGTGTCGGCGGCCCGCGCGGTGGTGGCACCGGGGGCGTCCAGCGGGGCGGCGGTCGCGGCGCCGGGCGCGAAGCCGACCGCCGCGGCGAGCGCGACACCGAGGGGCAGCGCGAGCGCCAGGCGTCTGGAGCGCGATGTGCGCGAGGAGCGCAGATGAGCCATGGGATCTCCACATCATCCGGATACGGAACTGCCCGAACACTGCTGGTGCTCGGGCAGGTGCATGACGAGTGGTGCAGGGCGAAGCTATCCCCCGAACTCCCAGGCCAGCAATGGCTTCCTGAAGAAAGCGGGAAAAGCGGGGAGTTCGACCGCTTCGGGCGTGCCGTCGTGACGTTGAACAGTGGACAGAACCAATATCAACCCCCTGTCGGATCACGTCCCCCTGGGCTTAGCATCACCATCCGCGGCCCACGTGATCCGTGTCACTCCTGAGCAGAGAGCGCGCCGATCGCATGGACCGCACCACTTCTGTCCCCACCGCCCCCGCAGCACGAGGAGACTCCGTGGCCACCGAACCGCCGCCACTATCGAAGGGCGGCCCAGAGCCCACGCCCCACACTCCTACGCCCCACGCTCCTTCCACGGAGGAGTTCGTCGAGGTGCAGCAGAGCGCGGAGTTCGGTGAACTGCGCACGGCCCACCGCTCGTTCGCGTTCCCGCTCACCATCGCGTTCATCGCCTGGTACCTGCTGTACGTCCTGCTGTCGAACTACGCCGGCGGCTTCATGGACACCAAGCTGTTCGGCAACATCAACGTGGCCCTGGTGTTCGGCCTCGCCCAGTTCCTGACCACGTTCCTCATCGCCTGGTGGTACTCCCGGCACGCCGCCACCAAGCTCGACCCCAAGGCAGAAGCGATCAAGTCCCGGATGGAGGGCGGCGCGTGAGTACCCTGAGCGTGCACTCGGCCCAGAGTGCCCAGAGCGCCGTCCTGGCCGCGAACGAGGCCAGCGAGCACCGCCCGCTGATCATCTCGCTGTTCGCCGTGTTCGTCGTCGCCACCCTCATCATCACCGTGTGGGCCGGCCGGCAGACCAAGAGTGCCGCCGACTTCTACGCCGGCGGGCGGCAGTTCACCGGCTTCCAGAACGGCCTCGCCGTCTCCGGCGACTACATGTCCGCGGCGTCCTTCCTCGGCATCGCGGGCGCCATCGCCCTGTTCGGCTACGACGGCTTCCTGTACTCCATCGGCTTCCTGGTCGCCTGGCTGGTGGCGCTGCTGCTCGTCGCCGAGCCGCTGCGCAACTCCGGCCGCTACACCATGGGCGACGTCCTCGCCTACCGCATGCGCCAGCGCCCGGTGCGCACCGCCGCGGGCACCTCGACCATCGTCGTGTCGATCTTCTATCTGCTCGCGCAGATGGCGGGCGCGGGCGTGCTGGTCTCGCTGCTCCTCGGCATCACCAGCGACGCGGGCAAGATCCTGATCGTCGCCCTCGTCGGCGTCCTGATGATCGTGTACGTCACCATCGGCGGCATGAAGGGCACCACCTGGGTCCAGATGGTGAAGGCCGTCCTGCTGATCGCGGGCGCCCTGCTGATCACTTTCCTGATCCTGCTGAAGTTCAACTTCAACCTGTCCGACCTGCTCGGTACGGCGGCCTCCAACAGCGGCAAGGGCTCGGCGTTCCTGGAACCCGGCCTCAAGTACGGCGTCACCAGCACCTCGAAGCTCGACTTCATCTCGCTCGGCGTCGCCCTGGTCCTCGGCACCGCGGGCCTGCCGCACATCCTGATCCGCTTCTACACCGTCCCGACGGCCCAGGTCGCCCGTAAGTCCGTGAACTGGGCGATCGGCATCATCGGCGCCTTCTACCTGATGACGATCGTCCTCGGCTTCGGCGCCGCCGCGCTCCTCAAGCCCGGCGAGATCATCGCCTCCAACAAGGCGGGCAATACGGCGGCCCCGCTCGCCGCACTGGAGATCGGCGGCGGCGGCGACTCCGCGGGCGGCGCGATCCTGCTCGCCGTGATCTCCGCGGTCGCCTTCGCCACCATCCTGGCGGTGGTCGCGGGCCTGACCCTGGCATCCTCGTCGTCGTTCGCGCACGACATCTACGCCAACGTCATCAGGCGCGGCAAGGCCACGGAGAAGGAAGAGGTACGCGCCGCCCGCTGGGCCACGGTGGCCATCGGTGTCGTCTCCATCGCGCTGGGCGCGCTCGCCCGCGACCTGAACGTCGCCGGTCTGGTCGCCCTCGCCTTCGCGGTGGCCGCCTCCGCCAACCTGCCGACCATCCTCTACAGCCTGTTCTGGAAGAAGTTCACGACGCAGGGCGCCCTGTGGTCCATTTACGGCGGTCTGACCTCGTCCGTGGGCCTCGTGCTGTTCTCGCCGGTCGTCTCCGGCAAGGCCACGTCGATGTTCCCGGACGTGGACTTCGCGTGGTTCCCGCTGGAGAACCCCGGGCTGATCTCGATCCCGCTCGGCTTCCTGCTCGGCTGGCTCGGCACCCTCCTGTCGAAGGAGGAGCCGGACAAGGAGAAGTACGCGGAGCTGGAGGTCCGGTCCCTGACCGGCACCGGGGCGCACTGACCTGGGCACACGGGGTACTCGGAGGTCCGCACGCGGCCGCGCCGTGGAGATCGTCGTAGATCTCTACGACGCGGCCGCGCCGCTCCTGGTGGATCAGGCCCTTTCGATGTCAGTGCCGTCACGTAGGCTCATGGTCAAAGGGCGTACCAACGCCACTGCCGATCCGGACCGGGGAGGGGGCCCACGTGCTCATCGACACGTACGGCCGAGTGGCCACCGATCTGCGCGTCTCATTGACCGACCGGTGCAACCTGCGGTGCACGTACTGCATGCCTGAGGAAGGCCTGCAATGGCTGGCCAAGCCGGATCTGCTGACGGACGACGAGATCGTCCGCCTCATCCGGATCGCGGTGACCCGGCTCGGCATCGAGGAAGTCCGCTTCACCGGCGGTGAGCCGCTGCTCCGCCCGGGCCTGGTCGGCATCGTCGAGCGCTGCGCCGCCCTGGAGCCGCGCCCCAAGATGTCCCTGACGACGAACGGCATCGGCCTCAAGCGCACCGCCAAGGCCCTGAAGGCGGCGGGCCTGGACCGGGTCAACGTCTCCCTGGACACCTTGCGCCCGGACGTCTTCAAGACCCTCACCCGCCGCGACCGCCACCGCGACGTCCTCGAAGGCCTCGAAGCCGCCCGCGAGGCAGGCCTCACCCCCGTCAAGGTCAACTCGGTCCTGATGCCGGGCCTGAACGACGACGAGGCCCCCGACCTGCTCGCCTGGGCCGTCGAGAACGACTACGAACTGCGCTTCATCGAGCAGATGCCCCTGGACGCCCAGCACGGCTGGAAGCGCGACGGCATGATCACAGCCGGTGACATCCTGGCCTCGCTGCGCACCCGCTTCGAGCTCACCGAGGAGGGCTCCGAGAAGCGCGGCTCCGCCCCAGCCGAGCGCTGGCTCGTCGACGGCGGCCCGCACCGCGTCGGCGTGATCGCCTCCGTCACCCGCCCGTTCTGCTCCGCCTGCGACCGCACCCGCCTCACCGCCGACGGCCAAGTGCGCACCTGCCTGTTCGCCACGGAGGAGACCGACCTGAGGGCGGCGCTGCGCGCGGACGACAGCGCGGACGACGAGATCGCCCGTATCTGGAAGCTCGCGATGTGGGGCAAGAAGGCGGGCTCGGGCCTGGATGATCCGTCGTTCCTGCAGCCGGAGCGCCCGATGTCGGCGATCGGCGGCTAGCCGGCCGAGGGCTCGGGGTTCTCCCACTCCGCGAGCGGCACGACGTCCTTCAAGAAGCCCCGTACGCCCAGGAATTGGGACAGATGCTCGCGGTGTTCGTCGCACGCGAGCCACGTCTTGCGCCGCTCCGGGGTGTGGATCTTCGGGTTGTTCCAGGCGAGCACCCATACCGCGGCGTCGCGGCAGCCCTTGGCGGAACAGATCGGTGTTTCGTCGCTCACGTATTCATCCCAAACAAGGCGACGCCGAGCAGCCACGGGGGGAGCTGCCCGGCGTCGGTCTGTCGCTCCGACGGGGGATGCGGAGCGCGTACGAAGTATGTCACGGGGAAGTGGCCGCCTGGCACCGGAACTACATGATTGATCTGAGCATTTCTTGAGCTTGGCGTAAGGTCGACGGTCAGTTCTGCTTGTGTGACGGTGTGCCCGACGCCTTGTGCGTGGCCCCCGTCGCCTCTTCCGGGACGGGTTCCGCGTCCTGTTCGCGGGACGCCGTCGGGGGCAGCATCGGGCGCGACGGTGCCGGTACGAAGGTTGACGGCAGCGAGGGAGCGTTCTCCCGACCGGCGTTGGCGATCACCACGGCGATGTACGGAAGCAGGATGCCGAGCACCAGGGCGACCACAGCGACGTGCCGCTCGACGTTCCAGAGCGCCGCCGCGGCAATGACTGAAACAGTTCGGACCGACATCGAGATCACATACCGCCGCTGCCGCCCGCGCACGTCCTCCGCGAGGCCCTGCCGCGCCCCCGTGATCCGGAAAACCTCGGCGCTGCTGTGCTTCCGCATCACGTTCCACCGCCTGCCCTTTTTGCCAGGCTCTCCCCGGCCTGGACGCTCTTCAACGTTACGCCTCGCATGCGCAGACGCGTAGACCGGGGGCAGGTCCACCTCCCAGTGGGGCGTGCGCCGCGGCACGTATGGAGGTGCCCGACATGCGCCGTATGGCTGATGGGCCGACACTGAGCGTAATGCTCATGTCGAGCCGTCTGAGGAGGCAGCTATGGGCTGGTTGTGGGCGATCATCGTGGGATTCGTGCTGGGCCTGATCGCCAAGGCGATCCTCCCGGGCAAGCAGCACAGTCCGCTGTGGCTGACGACCATCTTCGGCATCATCGGCGCCGTACTCGGCAACTGGATGGCCGCCGGATTCGGCATCGACGAGACCAAGGGAATCGACTGGGGACGCCATGCCCTCCAGCTGGGGGCGGCGCTGGTGGTCGTGGGCCTCGGCGACGCCGCGTACAAGATGATCAAGGGGAAGAAACAGACGACCTGACGGCGGTCGCGGTGGGGAGGGGCCGGTCCGGGCGGACCGGCCCCTCCCGCATGCGTGTGCTGCAGGTCCTGACCTCGGCCGTCAGGCCGTGACCTCGACCGCCGCCAGGTTCTTCTTGCCGCGGCGCAGCACCAGCCAGCGCCCGTGCAGCAGGTCCTCGCGGGCCGGCACGGCGTCCTCGGAGGCGACCTTCGCGTTGTTCACGTAGGCGCCGCCCTCCTTGACCGTGCGGCGCGCGGCCGACTTGCTCGCGACCAGGCCGACCTCGGCGAACAGGTCGACGACCGGGCCGAGCTCGGCGACCTGGACGTGCGGCAGCTCGGAGAGCGCCGCCGCGAGCGTCGCCTCGTCGAGCCCGTCCAGCTCGCCCTGGCCGAACAGCGCCTTCGACGCGGCGATGACGGCCGCGCACTGGTCGGCGCCGTGCACCAGCGTGGTCAGCTCCTCGGCGAGCGCGCGCTGCGCGGCGCGCGCCTGCGGCCGCTCCTCGGTCTGCTTCTCCAGCTCCTCGAGCTCCTCGCGGGACCTGAAGCTGAGAATGCGCAGGTACGTCGAGATGTCCCGGTCATCCACGTTCAGCCAGAACTGGTAGAACGCGTACGGCGTGGTCATCTCGGGGTCGAGCCAGACGGCGCCGCCCTCGGTCTTGCCGAACTTGGTGCCGTCCGCCTTGGTCATCAGGGGCGTGGCGACGGCGTGCACCGTCGCCTCCGGCTCCAGGCGGTGGATCAGATCGATGCCCGCCGTGAGGTTGCCCCACTGGTCGGAGCCGCCGGTCTGCAGCACGCAGCCGTGGCGCCGGTACAGCTCCAGGAAGTCCATGCCCTGGAGCAGCTGGTAGCTGAACTCGGTGTAGCTGATGCCTTCCTGCGACTCGAGGCGGCGGGCGACCGACTCTTTCGTGAGCATCTTGTTCACGCGGAAGTGCTTGCCGATGTCCCGCAGGAACTCGATCGCGGAGAGGCCCGCGGTCCAGTCCAGGTTGTTGACCATGACCGCGGCGTTCTCGCCCTCGAAGGACAGGAACGGCTCGATCTGCGAGCGCAGCCGGGACACCCAGTTCGCGACCGTCTCCGGGTCGTTCAGGGTGCGCTCCGCGGTCGGCCGCGGGTCGCCGATCTGGCCCGTGGCGCCGCCCACGAGCGCGAGCGGGCGGTGGCCCGCCTGCTGGAGGCGGCGCACGGTCAGGACCTGCACCAGATGCCCGACGTGCAGGCTCGCCGCGGTCGGGTCGAAGCCGCAATAGAACGTGACGGGACCGTCCGCGAGCGCCTTGCGCAGTGCCTCTTCGTCGGTGGACAGGGCGAAAAGACCCCGCCACTTCAGCTCGTCGACGATGTCCGTCACGGGTCTCGTGTCTCCTTGGGTGTGCTTCGACCGTGCACCTCGGGGGTGCGATGTCCGAGGTTCGTGCACCTCGGGGTGCAGTGTCCGAGGTTATACGCCCTGGCTGACCGAACTCATATTGAAATCCGGCACGCGCAGCGGGGGCATGGCCGTCCTCGTGAAGTAGTCGCTCCACTCGCGGGACAGCGTCTTCTCCGTGCGGCCCGCTTCACTGGCCCGCGACAGCAGGTCCACGGGCGACTCGTTGAACCGGAAGTTGTTCACCTCGCCGACCACCTCGCCGTTCTCGACCAGATACACCCCGTCCCGGGTCAGGCCCGTGAGCAGCAGCGTCGCCGGGTCGACCTCGCGGATGTACCACAGGCAGGTGAGCAGCAGGCCACGCTCGGTGGCGGCGACCATCTCGTCCAGGGAGCGGTCCGAGCCGCCCTCCAGGACGAGGTTCTCGATCGACGGGGCCACCGGCAGGCCGGTCAGGGCGGCGCTGTGCCGGGTCGTGATCAGGTGCTTCAGCTCACCGTCGCGCACCCAGTCGGTGGGCACGAGCGGCAGGCCGTTGTCGAAGCTCGACGCGTCGTCGCCGGAGGCGTGCGCGATCACGAAGGGCGCCGCCTCCAGGCCCGGCTCGTGCGGGTCGCTGCGCAGCGTCAGCGGCAGCTCCGCGAGCCGCTCGCCGACGCGGGTGCCGCCGCCCGGCTTGGAGAACACCGTGCGGCCCTCCGCGGCGTCCCGCGCGGCCGACGACCACAGCTGGTAGATCAGCAGGTCCGCGGCGGCGGTCGGCGGAAGCAGCGTCTCGTACCGCCCGGCCGGCAGCTCCACCCGCCGCTCCGCCCAGGCCAGGCGCCGCGCCAGCTCCTCGTCCAGGGCCCCCGGGTCGACGTCCTTGAAGTCACGGGTCGCCCGCCCGGCCCACGCCGAGCGCGTGCGGTCCGGCGACTTCGCGTTCAGCTCCAGCGTGCCGCTCGGCTGGTCATGGCGCAGCCGCAGCCCCGTCGACGTACCGACGTAGCTGGAGGTCAGCTCGTGGTTGGCGAAGCCGTACAGCTCGCGCCCGCCCGCCCGCGCGAGGGCGAAGGCCTCGCCGAGCGCGGGCGCGAAGTCCGCGAACACCGCCGACGACGTCTCGGCGGGCGCGTCCGTGAAGTCCGGCGACGCGGTGGTGCCGGTCACGAGGGGCTGCGCGTCCTCCGCGGGCCCGGCCGAGCGCGCCGCGGCCTCAGCGGCCCGCACCAGCGGCTCCAGGTCGTCCGCGGTCACCGCGGAGCGCGAGACGACGCCGGAGGCGGTGCCCTCCTTGCCGTCGACGGTGGCGATGACGGTGAGGGTGCGGCCGCGGGTGACGCCGTTGGTGGTGAGCGCGTTGCCCGCCCAGCGCAGGTTCGCCGTCGACTCCTCGTCGGCGATCACCACGCAGCCGTCCGCGGTGGACAGCTCCAGGGCACGCTCGACGATCTCGTGCGGCTTGGACGTACCGTTCGAGCCCTTCGCGCCGTTCGTCCCGTTCGTACGAGAGCTCATCGCCCGGCCTCCTGCGTCGTGTTGAGGATGTTGACGCCCTTGAAGAGGGCGGAGGGGCAGCCGTGCGAGACGGACGCGGCCTGGCCCGGCTGGGCCTTGCCGCAGTTGAAGGCGCCGCCGAGGACGTACGTCTGCGGGCCGCCGACCGCCGTCATCGAGCCCCAGAAGTCGGTGGTCGTCGCCTGGTACGCGACATCGCGCAGCTGCCCGGCGAGCCGCCCGTTCTCGATCTTGTAGAAGCGCTGGCCGGTGAACTGGAAGTTGTAGCGCTGCATGTCGATCGACCAGGACCGGTCGCCGACCACATAGATGCCCCGGTCGACGCCGCTGATCAGGTCCTCCGTGGAGAGCCCGCCGGGATCCGGCTGCAGTGAGACGTTCGCCATGCGCTGCACCGGGACGTGCCCGGGGGAGTCCGCGTACGCGCAGCCGTTGGAGCGCTCGAAGCCCGTGAGCCTCGCGATGCGCCGGTCCAGCTGGTAGCCGACGAGGGTGCCGTCCTTGACCAGGTCCCAGGACTGCGCGGCCACGCCCTCGTCGTCGTACCCGATGGTCGCGAGCCCGTGCTCGGCCGTGCGGTCGCCCGTCACGTTCATCAGTGAGGAGCCGTACGCGAGCTTGCCGAGCTGGTCGAAGGTCGCGAACGAGGTGCCCGCGTACGCCGCCTCGTAGCCGAGCGCGCGGTCCAGCTCCGTGGCGTGGCCGATGGACTCGTGGATCGTCAGCCACAGGTTCGAGGGGTCGACGACGAGGTCGTACTGGCCCGGCTCGACGCTCGGCGCCCGCATCTTTTCCGCCAACTGCTCCGGAATCCGGGCGAGTTCCCCCGCCCAGTCCCAGGTCGGGCCGGTGAGGTACTCCCAGCCGCGGCCGACGGGCGGCGCGAGGGTGCGCATCGTGTCGAACTCGCCGCTGGACTCGTCGACGGCGACGGCCGTCAGTTGCGGATGCAGACGCACCCGCTGCTGGGTGGTCACCGTGCCCGCCGTGTCCGCGTAGAACTTGTTCTCGTGCACCGTGAGCAGTGAGGCGTCGACGTGCGCGACCCCCTCGGCGGCGAGCAGCCGCTCGCTCCACTCCGCGAGCAGCCCCGTCTTCTCCTCGTCCGGCACGGAGAAGGGATCGATCTCGTACGACGACACCCACGTCCGGTCCGCGTGCACCGGCTCGTCGGCCAGCTCGACGCGCTCGTCCGACCCCGCCGCCTTGATCACCTCGGCCGAGAGCTTCGCCATCGCGACGGCCTGGGAGGCGACGCGCGCCGCCGCGTCCATCGTCAGGTCCACGCCCGAGGCGAAGCCCCACGTCCCGCCGTGCACCACGCGCACCGCGTAGCCCAGGTCCGTGGTGTCGGAGGACGCGGCCGGCCTGGCGTCCCGCAGTCGCCAGGCCCCGTAGCGCACCCGCTCGAAGCGGAAGTCCGCGTGCTGGGCGCCAAGCGCCCGCGCGCGGGCCAGCGCGGCGTCGGCGAGGGCCCTCAGCGGCAACGCCGTGAAGGCTTCATCGATGGAATGAGGCACGGAATGTCTCCCTGCTGTCGCCTGTGCTGCCAGGTGTCTGCCGCCGGTCCGTCCGATCATGGCGCGCGAACCGGACGGAGGCCACACCTTTCTGTAGGGATCCAACAGCGACTCATCTACGCCACTGTTGGTCGCCGATTCTCCGTATGGCGCACGGTACCGATAGGTTTTCGGGAGACCACACCGCCAAGGAGAAGGGTGATCCGTTGAGCCGCTCGGTTCTCGTCACTGGAGGAAACCGGGGCATCGGCCTCGCCATCGCCCGCGCGTTCGCCGACGCCGGCGACAAGGTCGCCATCACCTACCGCTCGGGTGAGCCGCCCAAGGACCTCACCGCGGCCGGCGTCCTCGCCGTCAGGTGCGACATCACCGACCCGGAGATGGTGGAGCAGGCCTACAAGGAGATCGAGGAGAAGCACGGGGCCGTCGAGGTCCTGGTAGCCAACGCGGGCATCACCAAGGACCAGCTCCTGATGCGCATGTCCGAGGAGGACTTCACGTCCGTCCTGGACACCAACCTCACCGGCACCTTCCGCGTCGTGAAGCGGGCCAACCGCGGCATGCTGCGCGCCAAAAAGGGCCGCGTCGTCCTCATCTCCTCCGTCGTCGGCCTCTACGGCTCGCCCGGCCAGGCGAACTACGCCGCCTCCAAGGCGGGCCTGGTCGGCTTCGCGCGCTCGCTCGCCCGGGAACTCGGGTCGCGCAACCTCACCTTCAACGTCGTCGCGCCCGGTTTTGTCGACACGGACATGACCCAGGTGCTGACGGACGAGCAGCGCGCGGGCATCGTGTCGCAGGTGCCGCTCGGCCGTTACGCCAAGCCCGAGGAGATCGCCGCCACGGTGCGGTTCCTCGCGTCGGACGACGCCTCGTACATCACTGGAGCCGTCATCCCGGTTGACGGCGGATTGGGCATGGGTCACTGATCACCATGAGCGGAATTCTCGACGGCAAGCGCATCCTTGTCACGGGCGTCCTCACGGAGGGCTCCATCGCCTTCCACGCGGCCAAGGTCGCCCAGGAGCAGGGCGCCGAGGTCGTCCTCACCGGCTTCGGCCGTGTCACGCTCGTGGAGCGCATCGCCAAGCGGCTGCCCAAGCCCACCACGGTCATCGAGATGGACGTGACCGACCAGGAGCACCTGGACTCCCTGGCCGGGAAGGTCAGCGAGTACTTCGGCGACGACGAGGGCATCGACGGCATCGTCCACTCGATCGCCTTCGGTCCGCAGGGCGCCTTCAACTTCCTGGAGGCCAGCTGGGAGGACGTCTCGACCGCCCTCCAGGTCTCGGCGTACTCCCTGAAGTCGCTCACCACGGCGCTGCTCCCGCTGATGGAGAAGCGCGGCGGCGGCTCGGTCGTCGGCATCACCTTCGACGGCTCGATCGCCTGGCCGAAGTACGACTGGATGGGCGTCGCCAAGGCCGCCCTCGAGTCCACCGGGCGCTACCTGGCGCGTGACCTGGGCGGCCGGAACGTCCGCGTCAACATGGTCTCGGCCGGCCCGATCAAGTCCATGGCCGCCAAGTCCATCCCGGGCTTCGAGGAGCTCGCGGACGTGTGGAACCACCGCGCCCCCATCGGCTGGGACCTCACCGACCCGGAGCCCGCGGGCCGCGGCGTCGTCGGCCTCCTGTCGGACTTCTTCCCGAAGACGACGGGCGAGGTCGTGCACGTCGACGGCGGCGTCCACATGATGGGTGCCTGACGTCCACATGACGGGTGCCTGAGCAGGTCCTCGTACGTTTTCGTACGTCTTCCTTGTTCATGCGTGTTCCTTGTACGTGGCCGACGCCCCGTTTCCCGCAGTGCGCGGGAGGCGGGGCGTCGCCCGTTCGGCCGCCTGACCGGGCGGGGGCGGGCCCGGACCACGCACCCTGAAGTGTGCGCTGGTCACCTGGTGCGGTGCTCGCCGCCCTCGCCCTCCTGGTCGCCCTGCCCTACGACGCCGCGTCCCACGGCGCCGGCGGGGCCGTGACCCGTCAACCGGTGAAGACGGCACAATCGACGCAACCGGCGCCCGACGACCGGCCGTTCGGCGCCGAGTGCCGCAGCAGCGTCCAGGGGTCCACCGCCGTCGCGTACTGCCACAACCCCTACCCCGAGACCGACCGGGTCCGGCTGCACATCGAGTGCGACCGCTGGTGGGACGTCGACAGCGACAGCCATCCGGTCGCGGCCGGTCCTGCCATGACCGTGCGGCTCACCGGGCGGTGCTGGAAGGAGATCCGCTCGGTGTGGGTCAGCCACCAGCGCTGAGGCCGGGAAGCGGTGGGGCGGACGGCCGTCAGATGTCGGCCGCGAGGCGTTCCGGGCGGCACCGGTACGGATAGCTCGCCGCCTCCGCCGCCGCGGCCTCCGCGTCCCGCGCGCGGATCGCCTCGACGAGCCGGCCGTGGTCCATGTGGGACTCCGGGGTCAGCTCGCGGCCGATGTCCTCGCGCAGCCAGTCGCGCAGGACCTCGCCCAGGTCCGCGTACATGGCCGTCATGACGTCGTTGTGGGACGCGGCGACCACGGCCAGGTGCAGCGTCGCGTCGGCCGCCACGAACGCCTCGGCGTCGCCCGACGCCCACGCCTCCTCGCGGCGCGCAAGGAGTGTGTCGAGCTGGCGCAGGTCACGCTCGGTGCGCCGCTCGGCCGCCAGCTTCGCGGCGCTCGACTCCAGCGTGGCGCGCAGCTCCGCGATGTGGCGGGGGCTGGCGTCGGCGAACCTGCGCTGCATCACGCCCGCCAGCTCGCTGGTCGCGACCACATAGGTGCCCGAGCCCTGCCGGATGTCGAGCAGGCCGTTGTGCGCCAGGGCGCGGACCGCCTCGCGGACCGTGTTCCGCGCCACGCCGAGCTGCTCGACCAGCTCGGGCTCTGTCGGGATGCGGGAGCCCACCGGCCACTCGCCGGACGAGATCTGGTTGCGCAGCTCGGAGATGACCTGCTCGGAGAGCGCCGAGCGGCGAGGGGTGGTCAAGGGCATGACGTTCCTTCGGGCGAGCGGTCGGGCGGAGCATGCGGCCGGCGGCCGCACGAACAATGGATTGGACAGCCAATCATCCCATGATTCTATGATGGCTCTCATGGCCAGCGAGGAAGCGAAGACGACGAGTACGACGACAGCCCCGGAGGCCCCGGAGACCCGCGTCGGTACCGGGAGCGGTAACGGACAGGCGCAGAGGGCCACAGCGGTCGCCGCGGAGAAACAGGCCGCCACGCGCGCGTGGGCGACGCGTCTGGTCGTGGTCGGCATCGTCCTCGCGGCCCTCAACCTGCGGCCCGCCATCACCAGCCTCGGCGCGCTCCTCGAAGAGGTGCGGGACGGGCTGGGCATGAGCGGCACTCTGGCCGGCCTCCTCACCTCCGTGCCGCCGCTGTGCTTCGCGGTCTTCGGGAGCCTCGCGCCGCGCTTCGCCCGGCGCTTCGGCCCCAACGCCGTGGTGTGCGCGGGCATGGCGGCCATCGCCACGGGTCTGCTGATACGTCCCTTCCTGGGCGGCACCGTCGGCTTCCTGGCCGCGAGCGCGCTCGCGCTGATGGGCATCGCCGTCAGCAACGTCCTGATGCCGGTGATCGTCAAGCGCTGGTTCCCGGACCGCGTCGGCTCGATGACCGGCCTGTACTCGATGGCCCTCGCGATTGGCACCTCGCTCGCCGCCGCCGTCACGGTGCCGATGACCGACGCGCTCGGCGGCAGCTGGCGCACCGGGCTCGCCGTATGGGCGGTGGTCGCCGTCGCCGCCGTCGTGCCGTGGATCCCGCTGGCCCGCCACCGCGGCACGGACCCGGCCGCCGCCGGGCAGGAGCGGGGCGCCGCCGGGCGGAAGCCGTCGGCCACCGCCGGTCGGGAGGACGAGGGCCTGCGCATCACGCACAGCCGCACCGCATGGGCGCTGGCCTGCTTCTTCGGCCTCCAGGCCACCGCCGCGTACATCACCATGGGCTGGCTCCCGCAGATCTTCCGGGACGCGGGCGTGCCGGCCGGTGAGGCCGGTGTGCTGCTCGCGGCCACGATGGCCATGGGTGTGCCCCTCGCCTTCGTCATCCCGCGCGTGGCGACGCGGCTGTCCCACCAGGGTCCCGTGGTGGTCGCCCTCGGCACCTGCGGGCTCGCCGGATACGCGGGCCTGTACTTCGCCCCGGCGGGCGGCGCCTGGGCGTGGGCGCTGCTGTGCGGCATCTCCAACTGCGCCTTCCCGCTGGCCCTCACGATGGTCGGCATGCGCGCCAGGAGCAGCGCGGGCGTGGCCAAGCTGTCCGCCTTCGCGCAGAGCACCGGCTATCTGATCTCGATCCCCGGCCCGCTGCTCGTCGGCATGCTCTACCAGCACAGCGGCGGCTGGGGCCTGCCCATCGCGCTCATGGCGGGCCTGATGGTGCCGCAGATCGCCGTCGGCATCCTGGCGGGCCGCGACCGCACCGTCGAGGACGAGGTGGCGGCGAAGGCGGCGGCCGCGCCCGCGGGGGCCTGACCCCGACGGCCGCGGTCCGCGCGCGGGGTGCGAGACTTGGCGCATGCCAGTGCTCGACCCGAACCCCCAGAACGGCCAGAAGAAGCTCCTGATCGTGCTCGGCGCGATGCTGGCCATCACCGTGATCATCGGAATCGTCGCGACGGTGGCCTCGCCCTGACGCCCCCTCAACAGGCGGGGCGGGTCCCCGTGTCGCCCGGATGGTGGGGCTAGCACCACCATCCCCTAGGGGGCCAGTGTCAGGGTTAACTGGGTGGATCACCGGATGGGTTGAAGGGGCCGGACTCCGTACCTTCGAGATGTGGCCGCGAAGACGCGGCGCGGAGCACTCGAAGATCATGGAGGCGGCATGTCGGCCCGTTCGCACACTCGACGCGACCCGGCGGACCAGGCGGAGCCGGCCGGTATCGAGATCCAGCTTCCGTGGTGGGCCATCGCCCTGCCCGCCATCGCCTTCGCGGCCCTGCTCCTGCTGATATTGAACCCGGCGGACGCCCACGCGGCGAGCGGCGAGCCCGTGGTCTCGGACCTGCTGGAGCGCGTCAGGGCCCTGCTGAGCATCGCGGCCTGACCTGCCCCGACAGCGCCCCCGACCTCGTGCGTCACGCGGTGAAAGCCCCGTCACCCGTGCTGGCGGAGCCCGCCAACTCCCTGCGCTCCGTGGCGTGTTTCATGCGAAGCTGGGATGCATGAGCGTCGCAGAACCCCGCAGGATTGTCCTCTTCCGGCATGCGAAGGCCGACTGGCCCCAGGTGGCCGACCACGAGCGCCCGCTCGCCGACCGCGGCCGCAGGGACGCCCCCGTCGCCGGCCGCAGACTCGCCGACAGCGGCATCGCCCTCGACCTGGCCCTCTGCTCGACCGCCGCCAGGACCCGCGAGACCTGGAAGCTCGCCGTCCAGGAGCTCCCGCAGCGGCCTCGTACGGTGTACGAGGAGCGGGTCTATGAAGCCTCACCCGGCGAGCTGATCGCCGTGCTCAACGAAATCCCGGACGACGCGCAGAACGTGATCCTGATCGGCCACAACCCGGGAGTCCACGGCCTCGCCGACGTCCTGGCCGGTGACGCCGAGGGCGACGCCCAGGTGCGGATGAACCGCCGCGGCTTCCCGACGTCGGCCTTCGCCGTCCTGACGTACGCGGGATCGTGGAAGGCCCTGGAGCCGGGCACGGCGACCCTGGTGGACTACTGGGCGCCGTCGGAATAGCGCCGGACCGGTGGTGTGCAGACCGATGAGAGCGGGCCCGGCGCCGAAGGGCGCCGGGTGCGGTACCGCGCCCCGAAGGGGCGCGGGGAACTGCGCGACCAGCCCCCACCGGCCCGCAGGACCAACACCGCACATCCAGCGAAGCGCTTAGTCGTGGTCCAGGTGCATGTCCGCGGCTTCGACCTCTTCGCGGGTGATGCCCAGGAGGTACAGGACGGTGTCGAGGAAGGGCACGTTCACGGCGGTGTGGGCGGCCTCGCGGACCATCGGCTTGGCGTTGAAGGCGACGCCCAGGCCGGCGGCGTTGAGCATGTCCAGGTCGTTGGCGCCGTCGCCGATCGCCACGGTCTGCTCCAGCGGTACGCCCGCCTCGGCGGCGAAGCGGCGCAGCAGCCGGGCCTTGCCCGCGCGGTCCACGATCTCGCCGGTCACCTTGCCGGTGAGCTTGCCGTCGACGATCTCCAGGGTGTTGGCGTGGGCGAAGTCCAGGCCGAGGCGTTCCTTCAGGTCGTCGGTGACCTGGGTGAAGCCGCCGGAGACCACGCCGACCTGATAGCCGAGGCGCTTGAGGGTGCGGATGAGGGTGCGGGCGCCCGGGGTCAGCCGGACCTCGGTCCTGACCTTGTCCACGGACGAGACGTCCAGGCCCTTGAGGAGGGCGACGCGGGCGTGCAGCGACTCCTCGAAGTCGAGTTCGCCGCGCATGGCCGCCGTGGTCACGGCGGCGACCTCCTCCTCGCAGCCCGCGTGCGCGGCGAAGAGCTCGATCACCTCGTCCTGGATGAGGGTCGAGTCGACGTCCATCACGACCAGGCGCTGGGCGCGGCGGTGCAGGCCGGCCGCCACGACGGCGACGTCCACGCCGAGGGCGTGCGCCTCGGTCGCCAGCGCGGTGCGCAGGGGCTCGGTCTCCGTGCCGGAGACGGCGAACTCCACCGCTGTGACCGGGTACTTGGCGAGGCGGAAGATGCGGTCGATATTGCCGCCCGTGCCCGTGATGCAGGCGGCGATCGCCGCCGTCGACTCGGCCGTGAGGGGGTGGCCGAGCACCGTGACCAGCGACCGGCCGAGGCCGCGCGGGCGGTTGTCGCCACGGCCCGAGATGATCTCGGCTTGGAGCTTCACGGACTCCGCCCAGCTGTGGACGGTGGCCCGCAGATCGCCTTCCAGGCCGGTCGGCGGGGCGGTGACCAGGGCGCACAGCACTATCCGGCCACGGGTCACGACCTGCTCGATGTCGATGACGTCCACGGAGTACGCGGCGAGGGTGTCGAAGAGGCCGGCGGTGATTCCTGGGCGGTCCTTGCCGAAGATCTTGACCAGGAGCGTGGGCATGCTGGCGTGGGCGCCTTCTCTGGCGTGGGCGCCTTCTGCGGTGGCCTTCGGGGTGGCCGTCGGGGTTGCTTCCTGGGTCGTGGCAGGGGTGGGCTTGGGGGCGCCTTCCGGCGTGGGGGCGCGGGTGGGTTCCGGCGTGCGCGCGTCGGGGGGCGTGGGTGGCGTCGAGGCACTCATGGTGATCCCCACGGTAGCTGGCCGCGCTTGGGGGGCGGTGGGGCTGTCCGGCCCTCGGACGGCCTTGCCCCGGAGGCTGGGGGTCCCTTTGCCCTGCGGATTCCGGTGGGTAGCGGCTTGTTCACCTGGCGGGTGAAGGGGCTGCCAGGGGGTGCCGCTGCCTGCGGCGGGGTGGGGCGCGTTCCTGTCCCGCCGCTGTCGCGGCGGATATCTCCCACCCGCCCACGCTGTGGGCAGCCGTCGTGCTTCCGGCTTGGGGTGGCCGGTCGGTGCCGTTCCCGCTGTGCGCGCCTGTCGGGCCCTATGCCGTGGATGACCGGTCGGCTCCGCCCCCCACCGCTGTGGGCAGCTGGGCCGCCAGGGGCGGCACGGGTGGGCACAGCCCAGGCCTACGGTGCCGTTACGGGGTGGGGGTGGCACAGCCCAGCCGACGGTGCAGGTGCTGCGTGGGGCAGGACAGCCCAGCCTGGCGGTACGCCCTCTGCCCGCGTTCAGCCCTTTCGCCCCGGGGGCGGCGGAGGTGGTGGAGGAGGCGGCGGAGGCGGAGGCCAGTCCGCCTCGCCCCGGCGGCGGCCCCGCTTCGGCGCACCCCCGGGCGGCGGCACCACCGGCCCGGCAACCGTGGGCGCCCCGCTCACCTGCGGAGGCACCCCACCCGCCCGGGAGGAGGGCGCACCCCCTGCCGACGGAGGCGTACCACCCGCCGACGGAGGCGCACCGCCCCCCGGCGGAGGCGCACCGCCCCCCGGCGGAGGCGCCTCGCCCCCGCGAGACCCCCGCCCCCGTACCTCCCCCGGCAGCCGCAGATAAGGATTCGTCTCCGCCCGAGGCGGCCGATACGGCGTGCTCTCCCGGTAGGGCCCAGGCACCGGCTCCGCCTCCCGCCCCGCCCCGGCGGCCGGGGCCACCGCCCCGTCCAGCGCCAGCGCCGCCGCACGCCCCCCTGCCGCCCCGGTGGCCCGGGCCAGCAGCGCCCCGGCCGCGCCGGCTGCCGCGCCCCACGCGGCCCCGAGGACCACCGCCATCCCCAGCTCCCCGTGCAGCTCGAGCCCCGCCCCGAACGCGTCGAAGCCGAAGACCGACATCGAGGCGTCCGCCGACACCCCCGTCAGCCACGCCATCAGGGGCAGCGCGACCGCCGTGACGAGCCCGAGCCGCAGCCCGCAGCGGACGGCGAAGCCGACGGCGCCCATGTCCCGTACCAGCGGACTCCGTACGGCCGTCAGCACCCCGGCGAACAGCATCATCAGCACCGCGGCCACCGCGAGCAGCCACACCCGGCCGTCGAGTTCGGCGAGCCGCCCGACCGTGAGGGGCTTGTTCGTGTCGCCGCTCAGGAGATCGTCGACGGGGTCCGGCAGGAACCGCGCGAGCGGGCCCGACACCTCGCCGTTGTAGGGCACGAAGAGCCCCACGGGCAGGCCGAGGAACACACCGTTCGGCGTGCCGAGCAGCGCACCGCCCGCGATCCGCTTGGGGTGGGCGTCGCCGATCATCGCGTACCCCGCCGCCGCGACCCCGGCGAGCACGGCCACCAGAACCACCGTCACGAGCGCGGACGCGGCCGGCCGCACCACGCGGTGCAGGGCGCCGAGACCGGGCGGCAGCGGCGTGCGGCGCGAGGCGAGCAGGGCGATGAGGAGCACGGCGGCCACCCAGATCGCGCCGCCGAGCAGCGTGGCCCCCGTGTCCACCGTGAAGCCCACCGCGGCCTCCGCCTCGACGAGGTCGCCGAGCCGGTCGGGCAGCAGTCCGCCGATGTCCCCGATGCCGCCGATGTCCTTCAGGCCGTCGGGAATCCGGTCGCCGATACCTCCGGGGAGATCGTCCAGACCTTTGTCGAGGCCTTTGTCGATTCCCTTGTCGATGCCGAGCTGTTTGCCGTCGATCGTGATGACATCGTGTCCCGCCCAGGCGAGGCCGCCGAGCACGGCGAGGAAAAGCGCGAACACCGCGCCCGCGCGGGCGGCGAGTTCGGCCGGTGAGATCACAACTCCCGCACTGCGCAAGGAACGCAAGAAGAAGAACGCGAGCAGCACCGCGCCCACGAGCCCCACACCGAGCGGGGTGACGTCGATGGCCGTGGTCGCCTCCGCGCCCTCGAGGCCGAAGGCCGACACGTCTCCGGAGGGGGTGACGGAACCGCCGACGCCCAGCGCGACGGCCGCCGCGGTCATCGGCCCGAGCGACCCCGCCGCGTCCGCGCCCAGCAGATGCAGCCCCAGCGCGGCCGTGCCCGCCATGCCGATCAGCGCCCAGCTCACCGCGGCGATCGCGGAGAGCAGCACGTCGCCCCAGGGCACCCGCCGCGGCACACCCTGCCGCACATCCTCGTACCGGCCGGTCTCCATGGGACCCCCCGAGCTCGCAGCGCGCATCGCCCTCTCGGTACGGATGCGCGTGAAGGAACCCGTAGGACGCATGGAAGACATGAATGACATGACTGGCATGGCAGACATGGCTGGCATCGTCGACATGAGCGTTATGCGCACAATGCACGTGATCCGTACTCGCTGAGAGCCCTTACTACTCTCCGGGGCGGTTTCTGCCCCGTCAACGGGGCAGTCATAGTGGCCCGTACGCAGTCTTCACAAGGCCCGACTTTCGGTCAGAGGCCTCCGCCTGAAATAGTTCCTCCCGATGTTCGACATCCCTAGACTCCCCATGATGGGGGCAACTCGGGGGACAACTCAGTGGGGCATGGAGTGCCGGAACTCGTACTGGAATTGAATGGCAGGACCTGGACGCTCGATTCGTCCAGGGCATACACCCTTGGGCGTGATCCGCAGGGTGACATCGCGCTGGACGACGCCAGGGTCTCCTGGCGGCACGCGACGATCAGCTGGGGCGGCCGCAGTTGGGTCATTGAGGACCACGGCTCCACCAACGGCACTTTTGTGCAGGGGCAGCGGATCCATCAGATGGAAGTCGGCCCGGGATCGGCCGTCCACCTGGGCAACGCGACCGACGGTCCGCAACTGATCCTCTCCGGTGGCGCCGCCGCCATGTCCGCGCCGGGAGCGCAGCAGCAGGCGCAGCACGCGCCGCCGCAGCACGCACCCGGCCAGGCGGGGCAGCAGGGCGCGCCGGGCTGGGCCGGGCAGGCCCAGCAGCCGCAGCAGGCACCGCAGCACCAGGCGCCGCACTATCAGGCGCCCCAGCAGCAGATGCAGCAGCAGGCGCCTCAGCAGCAGATGCCGCAGCAGCAGGCCTGGCCGCAGCAGGGCCAGCAACACCAGCAACAGGGCCAGGTCCCGCAGCAGCAGGGCCCGGGCGCGGGCGTGGGATCCGGCGGCGCGGCGGGGGCCCCGCCGGTCTACGGCGACCGCAGCCCGACGACGTACCACCAGTTCTCGCTTGGCCGAAAGATGCGCATCGGCCGCGCCCTGGAGAACGAGCTGGTGGTCTCCGACCTCCAGGTCTCGCGTCTGCACGCGGAGTTCACGGCGTCGCCCGACGGCCGCTTCGAGCTGCGCGACCTGGGCTCGCACAACGGCACGTACGTCAACGGCATGCCGATCGCGAAGTCGTCCACGGTCCTCATCGGCCCGAACGACATCGTGGGCGTCGGCCACTCGACGTTCCGCCTCGTCGGCGACCGCCTCGAGGAGTTCGTCGACACCGGTGACGTCTCCTTCTCCGCGCGCCACCTGACCGTCACGGTCGACGGCGGCAAGCAGATCCTCAAGGACGTCTCCTTCGGCGTCCCGGAGAAGTCACTCATCGCGGTCATCGGCCCCTCGGGCTCCGGCAAGTCCACCCTGCTCAAGGCGCTCACCGGCTACCGGCCCGCCAACCAGGGCGACGTCCTCTACGACAACCGGAACCTGTACAAGCAGTTCGCCGAGCTGCGTCAGCGCATCGGTCTGGTCCCGCAGGACGACATCCTGCACAAGGAGCTGACCGTCAACAAGGCGCTCAAGTACGCGGCCAAGCTGCGCTTCCCCGCCGACACCAGCGAGCAGGAGCGCCAGCAGCGGATAGGCGAGGTCCTGCGCGAGCTGAAGCTCGACATCCACAAGGACAAGAAGGTCACCTCGCTCTCCGGTGGCCAGCGCAAGCGCGTGTCGGTGGCCCTGGAGCTGCTGACCAAGCCGTCCCTGATCTTCCTGGACGAGCCGACCTCCGGCCTCGACCCGGGCATGGACCGCGACGTCATGCAGCTCCTGCGCGGCCTCGCCGACGACGGCCGTACGGTCCTCGTCGTCACGCACTCGGTGGCCGAGCTGGCCATCTGCGACAAGCTGCTCGTGATGGCGCCGGGCGGTTCGGTGGCGTACTTCGGCCCGCCCGAGGAGGCCCTGAACTTCTTCGGCTACAGCACCTGGGCCGACGTCTTCTCCGCCTTCGAGAACTACCGCGACTACGACTGGGCGGGCCGCTGGAAGGGCTCGCAGCACTACCAGATGTACGCCGCGGACATCGACGCCGTCGCCGCGCAGTCCGTACACATGCCGCCGCCGCAGGCGATCAGCCCGCCCAAGCCGCAGAGCTGGGGCTCCCAGCTGATCACGCTGATCCGCCGCTATGTGTCCGTGATCGTCTCGGACAAGGGCTTCATGGCGCTGATGCTGATCCTGCCGGCGGTGCTCGGCGCGGTGAGCCTGCTCATCGACCCGGACAAGGGTCTGCTGCCGAATGTAAACCCGCAGACCGGCAAGATCCTCCCGAACGGCACGGCCACCACCGTGCTCCTGATCCTCGCGGTCGGCGCCTGTTTCGCGGGTGCCGCCAACTCCGTCCGCGAGCTGATCAAGGAACGGGTGATCTACGAACGGGAACGCGCGACCGGCCTGTCGCGCTCCGCGTACCTGATGTCCAAGGTCATCGTCCTCGGCTTCATCACGGTGCTGCAGGGCGCCCTGGTCGGCGCGATCGGCTTCTCCAGCCGTGAGATCCCCGAGAAGGGCCTGGTCTTCGGCGGCGGGGTGCTCCTCGAGCTCTCCTTGCCGATCATGGCGCTCGGCTTCACCTCGATGATGTTCGGCCTGATCATCTCGGCCCTGGTGAAGACCGCCGAGAAGACCATGCCGCTGCTGGTCATGTTCGCGATCATCCAGGTCGTGTTCACCGGCTGCCTGTTCATCCTGCACGGCACGGTCGGCGTCAACCAGTTCTCGTACCTGATGCCCTCGCGCTGGGCGGTTGCCGCCGCCGGTACGACGCTGGACTTCAACAAGATCAGCCCGAACCCGGACGACCCGGGCAGCACGGACCCGCTCTGGGACCACGAGGCCGCGGCCTGGGGCATGGACATGGCCGCCCTGCTCGCCCTCGGCGCCCTCTGCGGCTTCTTCGTGGCCCGCTTCCTGCGCCGCCACGAGCCGGAGGTCATGCGCAAGTAAGCGCGTACAAGAAGTACGAGTCAGCGCATCAAGAAGTACGAGAAGGGCGGCACCCCGTGCGGGGTGCCGCCCTTCGGCGTCAGTGAGCCTCGGTTGAAGAGGTCCGGGTCGTACGACTCAGTAGGCGCCGTTCACGTTGTCGATCGAGCCGTAGCGGTCGGCGGCGTAGTTGGCCGCGGCCGTGATGTTGGCGACCGGGTCGTAGATGTTCGTCGAGGTGCCCTCGACGTGGTACGCGTCGAACGTCGGCTGGATGACCTGGAGCAGGCCGATCGACGGGGTGCCGTTGATCGCGTTGATGTCCCAGCCGTTCTTGGCGTTCGGGTTGCCCGTGGACTCGCGCATGATGTTGCGGTGCAGGCCGTCGTACGAGCCGGGGATGCCCTTGGACTTCATGATGTCGAGGGACTGGCGGATCCAGCCGTCGAGGTTGTTGGCGTAGACCGGCTTGCGGGCGGCCGCGCGGCTGGCGGTCTCCTTGGCCTTGCGGTCGGCCTCGGCCTTCTTCTTCGCGGCGGCCTCGGCGTCGGCCTTCTTCTTCGCCGCGGCGTCGGCGGCGGCCTTCTTGTCGGCGGCGGTCTTCGCGGCAGCGGCGTCCTTGGCCTGCTTGCTGGCGTTGGACTGCTGCTTGCTGACGCTCTGCTGCGCGTCCACGGGCACGGACCAGGCAGCCGAGTGGGTGCCCAGCGCCTCGGTCTGAGCTTCGGAGCTGCCCGGCACGATCGAGAAGGCGAGGGCGGCGGCACCGAGGGTGGCGACACCGGCGATCGAGAACTTCTGGGTCTTGGTCAGAGTGGAGCGACTATGACCAGAGGTGGCGTGCTTGGACATGGGAGATGGACCTCTTCGTAAATCGGGAGGCCGCTCTGCGCCGGCGGGGGACAGATTGCTTCCGGCAAAACGCCGCGGTACGAGACCGCGGCGTTCGAGCGACGGGAGCAATTCTTAGCGGGCGCAAAATTGTGTGGCAAAGGAGTGACGTACGATGCCGGGTAGTGGATCAGGGGGTGCGCCGCCGTCCCCGATGCCCGCGCTTAACCCTCCCTTACGGGGCCCTCGCGTCCACTAGGGGGCTTCGTACGTGATGTGCGTCCTATGCGCGGGCTCACATCGGACGTGTAACAGTCTCACCATCAGTTGCGACAGCAATGCTCTCGGTGAGCAAACTCGTCCGGCAGGATGAGGTGCAGGTCGCCGAACTCGTGCCAGAGGTAGAGATGGCGTACCGCCTCGGTATAACCGCGCTCCACCGCGGCCCGCCCCGCCACCGCCTCCAGCATCAGCAGATGCGAGGCCTCCGGCTCGTGCAGGCCCGTGAGCAGCCCGTCCACCACCCGCACCCCCCGCTCCGGCGTCACCACCAGATCGGTACGCCCCGCCGCCGCACGGACCACCCCGTCAGGACCGGCCGCCGACTCCACGGCCCGCACGGCCGTCGTCCCCACCGCCACCACTCGGCCCCCGCCCGCCCGCGCGGCGTTGATCAGCCGCGCCGACGTCTCCGGCACCTCGAAGCGCTCCGGATACGGCGGCTCGTGCGCCTCGGGCGACGCCACCCCCGTGTGCAGCCGGATCGGCGCGAACTGCACACCGCGGCTCACCAGGCGTGCCACCAGGCGCGCGGTGAACGGCCGCGCCGCACTCGGCATCTCCGCGCTGCCCGTGCCGTCGGCGGACGGCAGCGCGAAGACCGTCTGGTAGACGGACAGCGGCTGGTCCCGCTCCGTATAGGAGTAACGAATCGGGCGCCCGTGCCGCCGCAGCAGCCGCGGCACATCCGCCGGCACCCGCGCCCACCACAGCCGCCCGCTGCCCGCGCTCACCGGCTCCTCGCACACCAGACGCACGCCTCCGGAGAGCTCCACTTCTGTCCCCGCGGGCCCGCCCGCACGCGCGCGCGTAGTACCGCGTCCATCGGGATCGCGCAGCTCGACGGCCCACCGGCCGTCCTCGCCGAGCGTCGAGAAATGCACCACTACGCGCGCGTGCCCCTTCTCTTCGTCCCCGCGCGCGTGCGCGAGCCGCTCGTCCCCGCGCGCGTGCAGCAGCCGCCCGTCGACGGCGGCGGCCAGTGTCGGGGAGGTGTTCACCACGAGCAGGTCCCCGGCGCGCAGCAGCTGCGGCAGCTCCCCGAAGCCGTGGTGCGACACCTCCGTACCGCGCGAGACCAGCAGCCGCACCGAGTCCCTGCGCAGCCCCCTGCCGCGCTGCTCGACCGGCAGCGCCGCGTGCAGCCCCTCGGGCACCCGCACCGCGACCGTCATGACGACACCAGCAAAGAAGGAGCGTCATAGCGCCCGCTCGCCGGCCGCTCGTCGAGCAGCCGCAGGAAGGCGGGCACCACCGTCCGGGGCAGCGGCCGCGGATCCGCGTCGTCGGGCACCGCGGCCCGGTACAGATCCGTGCCCATGTCGCCCGGATCGACGGCCCACACCCGCAGCCCCGGCTCCTCCTCGCCGAGCACCGCGGACAGCTGGTCGAGCGCCGCCTTGGACGCCCCGTACCCGCCCCACGTCTCGTACGCCTCGGCGCCCGCGTCGGAGCTGACGTTGATCACCGCACCTCCCGCGCGCGAGGCCCGCAGCAGCGGCAGCGCCTGCTGTACGAGACCGAGCGCGGCCACCACATTCGTCTCCAGGGCCCGCCGCAGCCCCTCCAGGGCGAGCTCGTCGAGGCGGACCAGCGGCTCCGCGCCGAGCGCGCTCGCGTTGTTCACGAGCAGATCGAGGCCACCCAGGGCGCGGGCCTCCGCCACCAGCTCCGCGCGGTGCCCCGCGTCCGTCACGTCCCCGGCCACCGCGTGCACCCGGCCCCCGTGCCCGGCCAGCTCCCGCGCGGTGTCGTCGAGCACCGCCTCCGTTCTCGCGTCGAGGACGAGGTCCCAGCCCCGCCCCGCGAGCGCCGCGGCCAGCGCGCGCCCCAGACCCTTCGAAGCCCCCGTGATGATCGCTACCGGCATGACAACCGTCCCCTCGTGACCCTCCGTGCCCTCGCGGGCCGTACGGGCCGTGCCTCAGTGGCAGTACGGCCTCCACGCTAGGAACGGCCCCCGCCGGGCGCCTCGTACGGCGGAAGCACCGTGCGAGGTCCCTTTGCCCTAGGCCGTCCGCTGGGCCTAGGCCCCCGGTCCTAGAGCCCTGCCGCCACAGGTCGGATACGCGCTGTCACACCCCGCCGGTACGGTTGGCCCATGAGTCAAGGACCCCGATCCGGCCTGTACGCGGTCAGCTCCGCGCTGCTCGCCATGAGCAGCCAGCTGGAGGTGCGCGACGTCCTCAAGACAATCGTCGCCTCCGCCCGCGAGCTGCTGGACGCGGAGTATGCGGCCCTCGGCGTCCCGGACGACCACGGCGGCTTCGCCCAGTTCGTCGTCGACGGCGTCAGCGAAGAGCAGTGGAAGGCCATCGGACCGCTGCCCCGCCAGCACGGCATCCTCGCCGCGATGCTGCGGAAGGCCGAGCCCGAGCGCCTCGCCGACGTGCGCGAGGACCCCCGCTTCGAGGGCTGGCCGGCCGCCCACCCGGACATGTCCGACTTCCTCGGCCTCCCGATCCGGTACGGCGAGGAGACGCTAGGCGCGCTCTTCCTCGCCAACAAGAAGTGCCCCAAGCCCGCCGGCGGCTGCGGCTTCGACGAGGACGACGAGGAACTCCTGTCGATCCTCGCCCAGCACGCCGCGATCGCCCTGACGAACGCCCGGCTGTACGAACGCAGCCGCGAGCTGACCATCGCCGAGGAGCGCTCCCGCCTCGCCCACGAACTGCACGACGCGGTCAGCCAGAAGCTGTTCTCCCTGCGCCTGACCGCCCAGGCCGCCGCCGCCCTGGTGGACCGGGACCCCACGCGCGCCAAGGGCGAGCTCCAGCAGGTGGCGGCGCTCGCGGCCGAGGCGGCCGACGAACTGCGCGCCGCCGTGGTGGAGTTGCGCCCCGCCGCCCTCGACGAGGACGGCCTGGTGGCCACGCTGCGCACGCACACGCAGGTCCTGGACCGCGCCCACTCCGCCACGGTCACCTTCGAGAGCAGCGGCGTGCGCGCCCTGCCCGCAGCCCAGGAGGAGGCCATGCTGCGCGTCGCCCAGGAGGCCCTGCACAACGCGCTGCGGCACGCGGAGGCGGAGCACGTCGCCGTCGCCCTGCAGAAGCGCGGCCTTGGAGCGGTGCTGCGCGTCACGGACGACGGCAAGGGATTCGACCCGCGCGTGATCCGGCGCGCCGGGCGGCACTTGGGCCTGGTCTCCATGCGGGACCGGGCAGGCGGGGTCGGCGGACGGCTGACCGTGGAGTCGGAGCCCGGCAAGGGCACGACGATCGAGATGGAGGTCCCCGGTGGCTGACTCTGAGCTCAATCCGAAGACAGGGATCCGGGTGCTGCTGGTCGACGACCACCAGGTGGTCCGCCGCGGTCTGCGTACGTTCCTTGAGATCCAGGACGACATCGAGGTCGTCGGTGAGGCGTCCGACGGCGCCGAAGGAGTCGCGTGCGCCGAGGAGTTGAGGCCGGACGTCGTCCTGATGGACGTCAAGATGCCCGGCATGGACGGCGTCGAGGCGCTCCGCAAGCTCCGCGAACTGGCCAACCCCGCGCGCGTATTGATCGTCACCAGCTTCACCGAGCAGCGCACGGTCGTCCCGGCCCTGCGCGCGGGCGCGGCGGGCTATGTGTACAAGGACGTCGATCCGGAAGCCCTCGCCGGAGCCATCCGTTCCGTGCACGCCGGGCACGTCCTGCTCCAGCCCGAGGTGGCGGGCGCCCTGCTGTCCCAGGAGGAGGCCAACAACACGCAGGGGAGAGGCGGTTCCCTCACCGAGCGGGAGCGCGAGGTGCTCGGCCTGATCGCGGACGGCCGGTCGAACCGCGAGATCGCCCGCGCGCTCGTGCTCTCCGAGAAGACCGTCAAGACCCACGTGTCGAACATCCTCATGAAGCTGGACCTCGCCGACCGCACCCAGGCCGCCCTGTGGGCCGTGCGGCACGGCGTCACCGGCTGATCGCGCAGGTCCTCGCGGCGGCGAAGGGCCGGAGTGGCTGCCGGGGTGGATGTCAGCACGGACCGTCGCGTTCCGGGCTGAGATTCATACCGTCGTGTGGATGTCCCCCGTTTGGCGCATCCCCCACGGCGCCCCGCCGTTCTCCAGTGCGTGCTGCGGCGGCTGGCCGCAGCTTCCGCTCAGGAGGAACTTAGAAGTGAAGAACCTGAAGAAGGCCGCTGCTGTCACGATGGTGGCCGGTGGCCTGGTCGCGGCCGGTGCCGGCATCGCCTCCGCCCACGGTGGCTCGTACGCCGACGGCGTGGCCAAGCACTCCCCCGGCATCGCCTCCGGCAACCTGGTCCAGGCCCCGGTCCACATCCCGGTCAACGCCTGCGGCAACACCCTCAGCGTCGTCGGCGTCCTGAACCCGGCGTTCGGGAACCACTGCGAGAACGTCTGATCGCACTCCGCGCGATCCGCCGATCACGGTCATGCGGTCGGCGTCGCGGCGACCGGCCCCGCAGCGCACTCGCGGGCAGGGCCGGTCGCGTTCTCCGGATTCCCGCACCACCCGGCCTCCCCGGCATCACCGCCGCCGCGCCGTACATCCCCCCAGACCCCCTAACCGGGTCACCCGTCACTGGAGGAACACGTCCCATGAACATCAGCAAGAAGGCCGCCCTGGCCGTCGTCGCCGCCGGACTCGCCGCGGGCGCCTCCGCCGGAGTCGCGTCCGCCACCTCGGGCGCGCACGCCGACGGCAAGGCCGTGAAGTCCCCGGGCATCGGCTCCGGCAACCTGGTCCAGGCCCCGGTCCACGTTCCCGTCAACGCCAGCGGCAACAGCGTGAACGTCGTCGGCATCCTCAACCCGGCGCACGGCAACCACGCGGTGAACCACTGACGCTCAACCCCCACCCGAGGGCCCCGCGGACCGCACGGTCCGCGGGGCCCTCGGGTTCACCCACCGAACGGCAACGACCAGCCGTCCTCCCACCGGCACAGAACGGGAACGCCCGGCCGTCCTCCCCCCGCCTCACCGCCCACCCCGCTCCCGCTCCTCCACGTAAGCGTTGTACGCGGCCACCTGCGCCCGCCGCGCGACCCGCTCCACCGGCCGCAAGGCCTGCGCCCGCGCCCCCATCTCCGAGGCGCTCACGGCCCCGCCGTGCCCGTTCTCGTACGCCACCGAGATCAGCAGCCCGACCCGCTGCGCCAGCTCCAACACCCGCACCGCGCGCGGCGGATACCCCGGAGCGAGCACCTCGCGCCCCCGCTCGGCCCGCGCCCGGTACGCGTCGATCGCGGCCTCCGCGACCGGCCCCGACGCCGCCACGTCGAGCCGCGCAAGCACCTCCGTCGCCTCCCGCAGCGCGTCCGCCAGCTCCCGCTCCGCCTCACCGAGCGACGGCACGTCCGCGGGCGGCGCCTCCCGCACCGGCAGACAGTGCCACACCACCTCCACATGGACGTCCTCGGCGTCGGCGGCCCCCTCGGGCCCCGCCTCGTACACCTCCGGCACGAGCCCGTACGGAGCGCCCGTCGCGACGACCGCCTCCTCCGCCTCCAGGGCCCGCTCGTTGAAGGCCGGCGGCCCGCTCAGGCCGAGCGGATGCCCCGGCGCGGGCAACGCCACCCGAAGCCCCGTCACACCGAGCGCGCGCAGCCGCCCGAGCGCCAGCGTCAGGCCGACCGGCGCCGCCTCGCCGGGCAGCCCCTCGACCCGGTGCACCGCGTCGCCGCCCACGATCGCGTGCACCGCGTCATCGGGTGAAACAAGTCCGGCCAATAGGGCGTTTCCCCAAGCGGCCAAGCGTCCTGAACGAGGTTCCGAGAGCATGCACACAGCCTAAGGACCGGGCTCCGCACGGGAACGGTCGGCCGGTGGCGTAGGTTTTATCCGGGGGCCGCGTCCACCGACGCGGGCAACACGAGCGACAGCCGAGACTGCAATGGGAGACAACGCGCTCATGAGCGATGTACTGGAGCTTAAGGACGTATCCGTGGTCCGAGAGGGCCGGGCTCTGGTGGACCAGGTCTCCTGGTCGGTGAAGGAGGGGGAGCGCTGGGTCATCCTCGGCCCGAACGGCGCCGGCAAGACCACCCTCCTCAATGTCGCGTCCAGCTACCTCTTCCCGAGCAAGGGCACCGCCACCATCCTCGGCGAGCAGCTCGGCAAGGTCGACGTCTTCGAGCTGCGCCCGCGCATCGGCATGGCCGGCATCGCCATGGCCGACAAGCTCCCCAAGAGCCAGACCGTCCTGCAGACGGTCCTCACCGCCGCGTACGGCATGACCGCCGGCTGGCACGAGGACTACGAGGACATCGACGAGCAGCGCGCCCGCGCCTTCCTCGACCGCCTCGGCATGAGCGACTACCTGGACCGCAAGTTCGGCACCCTCTCCGAGGGCGAGCGCAAGCGCACCCTGATCGCCCGCGCCCTGATGACCGACCCCGAGCTGCTGCTCCTCGACGAGCCCGCCGCGGGCCTCGACCTCGGCGGCCGCGAGGACCTCGTCCGCCGCCTCGGCCGCCTCGCCCGCGACCCCATCGCCCCCTCGATGGTCATGGTCACGCACCACGTCGAGGAGATCGCCCCCGGCTTCACCCACGTCCTGATGATCCGTCAGGGCGAGGTCATGGCCGCGGGCCCGCTGGAGCTGGAGCTCACCTCGCGGAACCTCTCGCTCTGCTTCGGCCTGCCGCTGCTCGTCGAGCAGCGGGGCGAACGCTGGTCGGCGCAGGGCCTGCCGCTCGGCTGATCGCGCACGCCCTGTCGGTATCGGGACCGGCGGTCCTACCATGACCATGTGGACATGGACGCATGGGTGTGGTGGCTGATCGGCGCGGTCGCCCTCGGAATCCCGCTGGTGATGACCGCGATGCCGGAGTTCGGCATGCTCGCCGTCGGCGCGGTCGCGGCCGCCGTGACCGCGAGCCTCGGCGGGGGAGTGGCGATGCAGACGGTGGTCTTCGCCGCCGTGTCGGTCGCCCTCATCGCGGTCGTACGCCCGATCGCCGCCCGGCACCGCGCGCAGCGCCCCGAACTCGTCAGCGGCGTCGAGGCGTTGAAGGGCAGATCCGCGGTCGTCCTGGAGCGGGTCGACTCCTCCGGAGGGCGCATCAAACTCGCGGGTGAGGTCTGGTCGGCGCGGCCGCTCGACACCGAGCAGAGCTTCGAGGCCGGCCAGGAGGTGGACGTCGTCGAGATCGACGGGGCGACGGCCGTCGTCATGTGATGCCCCGTCAGGGGGGCAACAGTCGTGTGGCTGACGGCCCGTGACGTCAGGTGATCCGAACACCCCACGGTCCGCGCGTCGTTCTGACAGACTCGACCGGCGAGATCCCAAGATCTTCCGGGAACACCGAAGCAACTTGCGGAAACACCGAAGCATGAAGGGTACGGGGAACCACGATGGAACCAATCATCATCGTCCTGATCATTCTGGTGGTGCTGGTCTTCATCGCCCTGATCAAGACGATCCAGGTCATCCCGCAGGCCAGCGCCGCGATCGTGGAGCGCTTCGGCCGCTACACGCGCACCCTGAACGCGGGCCTGAACATCGTCGTCCCGTTCATCGACTCCATCCGCAACCGCATCGACCTGCGTGAACAGGTCGTCCCCTTCCCGCCCCAGCCGGTGATCACCCAGGACAACCTGGTCGTGAACATCGACACGGTCATCTACTACCAGGTCACCGACGCCCGCGCCGCGACGTACGAAGTGGCCAGCTACATCCAGGCGATCGAGCAGCTCACCGTCACCACGCTGCGCAACATCATCGGTGGCATGGACCTGGAGCGGACCCTCACCTCCCGCGAGGAGATCAACGCGGCCCTGCGCGGCGTCCTCGACGAGGCCACCGGCAAGTGGGGCATCCGCGTCAACCGCGTCGAGCTCAAGGCGATCGAGCCGCCCACCTCCATCCAGGACTCGATGGAGAAGCAGATGCGCGCCGACCGCGACAAGCGCGCCGCGATCCTCCAGGCCGAGGGTGTCCGCCAGTCCGAGATCCTGCGGGCCGAGGGTGAGAAGCAGTCCGCGATCCTGCGGGCCGAGGGTGAGGCCAGGGCCGCGGCCCTGCGCGCCGAGGGCGAGGCCCAGGCCATCCGCACCGTCTTCGAGTCGATCCACGCGGGCGACCCGGACCAGAAGCTGCTCTCCTACCAGTACCTCCAGATGCTCCCGAAGATCGCCGAGGGCGACGCGAACAAGCTCTGGATCGTCCCCAGCGAGATCGGCGACGCCCTCAAGGGCCTCGGCGGCGCTCTCGGCAACTTCGGCCCGCTCGCCGGCGGTGGCGGGGGAGGCGGCGGCGCCAAGAACCCGGGCGGCGTCGAGCGCCGCGAGCAGCCGCCGATCGACTGACGCGACAAGGCTTTCCGTACGAGGCTGGGGCCGCCCTCCACTCGGAGGGCGGCCCCAGCGTCAGTCACGTACTCAAGCAGCGGGCTGTGCGAGCCAGTCCGGCAGGGCGGCCAGGTCCTCGCGCCCCAGCGTCAGCAGCATCGCGTCCGCCGGCGTCGGCTCGAACGGCTGCTGCAGCAGCGGCATACCGGCCTGCTCCGGAGTGCGGTCCGCCTTGCGGTGATTGTCCGTCGCACACGACGCCACCGTGTTCAGCCACGAGTCGGCGCCGCCCTGGGAGCGCGGCACCACGTGGTCCACGGTCGTCGCGCGCCTGCCGCAGTACGCACACCGGTGCTGGTCACGCACCAGGACACCGCGCCGCGACCACGGAGCCCGTCTTCGGAAGGGCACCCGGACATACCTGCACAGTCTGATCACCCGGGGCACCGGAAGCTCGACGGCGGCGGCACGCACGCGCAGCGCGGGGTGGGCCTGCTCGACGACGGCCTTGTCCTGCAGAACCAGGACGACGGCGCGATTCAGCGTCACCGTCGACAGCGGCTCGAAGCTCGCGTTCAGCACCAGCGTGTCCCGCATCTCGCCCACCTCCCGTGTGCACCGGCCCACCCCCTGGCGGGCTTGGATCAACTCTGGCCGGGCACGCCGGGTAGGACAACGCAATAAAAGATGCCCGCCCCTGATCACTTCCAAGACCAGAGGCGGGCAAACGTTCAATGAACGCTGAGCTGACGCGAACTCGTGCGGGATACGGCTACGGGGCGCGGCTAGCTGTCGGCGACCGCCGCGTACTCCGCGACGACCTGGGCCCGGGCCAGCGTGTGGAACCGCAGGTTGAAGCCGACGACGGCGGGCGAGGCATCCGAGTCCGGGCCGAGCTTCTCCAGGTCGACCGCGTACACGGTGAACACATAGCGGTGCGCCGGGTCACCCGGCGGCGGGGCGGCACCGCCGAAGTCCTTCGTCCCGTAGTCGTTGCGCACCTGGACGGCGCCCTCCGGGAGCCCCTCGAACTTGCCGCTGCCCGCGCCCGTCGGCAGCTCGGTCACCGAGGCCGGGATGTCGAACACCGACCAGTGCCAGAACCCGCTCCCCGTGGGGGCGTCCGGGTCGAAGCACGTCACGGCGAAGCTCTTCGTCTCCGGCGGGAAACCCTCCCACCGCAGGTGCGGCGAGGTGTTCCCGGCCGCGTGCACCTGGTCGTCCTTGAGCACCGCACCCGGCTCGAAGTCCGCGCTCACCACCGTGAACGACGGCACGGTCGGGTGGAAGTCATGGGGCAGCGGCGGCCTCTTGACCTCGGTCACGTAGGCACC
>NZ_CM160048.1:7280000-9354165 GCF_056712025.1 Streptomyces sp. Y309
AGCGTCGTGTGTTTCTTGCCGGAGGTAGAGCACTGGATAGGCGATGGGCCCTACCGGGTTACTGACCTTAGCCAAACTCCGAATGCCGGTAAGTGAGAGCGCGGCAGTGAGACTGTGGGGGATAAGCTCCATGGTCGAGAGGGAAACAGCCCAGAGCATCGACTAAGGCCCCTAAGCGTACGCTAAGTGGGAAAGGATGTGGAGTCGCAGAGACAACCAGGAGGTTGGCTTAGAAGCAGCCACCCTTGAAAGAGTGCGTAATAGCTCACTGGTCTAGTGATTCCGCGCCGACAATGTAGCGGGGCTCAAGCGTACCGCCGAAGTCGTGTCATTGCGATATGTACCCCCAACGGGGATCGTGATGGGTAGGGGAGCGTCGTGTGCCGGGTGAAGCTGCCGCGTAAGCGAGTGGTGGACGGTTCACGAGTGAGAATGCAGGCATGAGTAGCGATACATACGTGAGAAACGTGTGCGCCGATTGACTAAGGGTTCCTGGGTCAAGCTGATCTGCCCAGGGTAAGTCGGGACCTAAGGCGAGGCCGACAGGCGTAGTCGATGGATAACCGGTTGATATTCCGGTACCCGCTGTGAAGCGTCAAACATCGAATCCAGTGATGCTAAGGCCGTGAAGCCGTTCCGGACCCTTCGGGGAAAGGAAAGTGGTGGAGCCGCCGGCCCGATCTGGTAGTAGGTGAGTGATGGGGTGACGCAGGAAGGTAGTCCAGCCCGGGCGGTGGTTGTCCCGGGGTAAGGGTGTAGCCCGTCATCCAGGTAAATCCGGATGGCATGTGGGTGAGACCTGATGCCGAGCCGATTGTGGTGAAGTGGATGATCCTATGCTGTCGAGAAAAGCCTCTAGCGAGTTTCATGGCGGCCCGTACCCTAAACCGACTCAGGTGGTCAGGTAGAGAATACCGAGGCGTTCGGGTGAACTATGGTTAAGGAACTCGGCAAAATGCCCCCGTAACTTCGGGAGAAGGGGGGCCACACCTGGTGATCCGTTTTACACGGTGAGCTGGGGGTGGCCGCAGAGACCAGCGAGAAGCGACTGTTTACTAAAAACACAGGTCCGTGCGAAGCCGTAAGGCGATGTATACGGACTGACGCCTGCCCGGTGCTGGAACGTTAAGGGGACCGGTTAGTCACTCTTCGGGGTGGCGAAGCTGAGAACTTAAGCGCCAGTAAACGGCGGTGGTAACTATAACCATCCTAAGGTAGCGAAATTCCTTGTCGGGTAAGTTCCGACCTGCACGAATGGCGTAACGACTTCTCGACTGTCTCAACCATAGGCCCGGTGAAATTGCACTACGAGTAAAGATGCTCGTTTCGCGCAGCAGGACGGAAAGACCCCGGGACCTTTACTACAGTTTGATATTGGTGTTCGGTTCGGCTTGTGTAGGATAGCTGGGAGACTGTGAAGCATGCACGCCAGTGTGTGTGGAGTCGTCGTTGAAATACCAGTCTGGTCGTGCTGGATGTCTAACCTGGGTCCGTGATCCGGATCAGGGACAGTGTCTGATGGGTAGTTTAACTGGGGCGGTTGCCTCCCAAAGGGTAACGGAGGCGCCCAAAGGTTCCCTCAGCCTGGTTGGTAATCAGGTGTTGAGTGTAAGTGCACAAGGGAGCTTGACTGTGAGACTGACGGGTCGAGCAGGGACGAAAGTCGGGACTAGTGATCCGGCGGTGGCTTGTGGAAGCGCCGTCGCTCAACGGATAAAAGGTACCCCGGGGATAACAGGCTGATCTTCCCCAAGAGTCCATATCGACGGGATGGTTTGGCACCTCGATGTCGGCTCGTCGCATCCTGGGGCTGGAGTCGGTCCCAAGGGTTGGGCTGTTCGCCCATTAAAGCGGTACGCGAGCTGGGTTTAGAACGTCGTGAGACAGTTCGGTCCCTATCCGCTGTGCGCGTAGGAGTCTTGAGAAGGGCTGTCCCTAGTACGAGAGGACCGGGACGGACGAACCTCTGGTGTGCCAGTTGTCCTGCCAAGGGCATGGCTGGTTGGCTACGTTCGGAAAGGATAACCGCTGAAAGCATCTAAGCGGGAAGCCTGCTTCGAGATGAGGACTCCCACCCCCTTTGAGGGGTTAAGGCTCCCAGTAGACGACTGGGTTGATAGGCCAGATATGGAAGCCCGGTAACGGGTGGAGTTGACTGGTACTAATAGGCCGAGGGCTTGTCCTCAGTTGCTCGCGTCCACTGTGTTGGTTCTGAAACAACGAACAGTTGTGCTGGCTGAACAGCTCTACTAATCAATTGAAGAGTGTGCTTGTTCGCTGCCCTGTTTGAGATCCCGTTCTACGGCGGGATATTTCATAGGGTTTCGGTGGTCATAGCGTGAGGGAAACGCCCGGTTACATTCCGAACCCGGAAGCTAAGCCTTACAGCGCCGATGGTACTGCAGGGGGGACCCTGTGGGAGAGTAGGACGCCGCCGAACTATCTTTGGAGGACCCTTGGTCCCAGCGTTCACGCTGGGACCAAGGGTCCTTTTTATTTTTGCTCGAAGAGCGCCGACTACGCGGCTGCGTCAGAATGACTGCGGTACCGAAGACTAGGAGTCACCCATGTCCACCAACTCTCCCGACGAGCGCCCGGAGCGCGACCAGCGCCGCCGGGATGGTGGCGACCGGGGCGGACACCGCAGTGGGCCGCGTCGCGACAACGACCGCGGCGACCGTGGCGGGTTCCGCCGCGATGACCGCGGTGACCGCCGCGACGACAACCGTGGCAGTGATCGTCCCGGCTTCCGCCGTGATGACCGGCGCGATGAGCGCCGTGACAACGACCGGGGCGACCGCGGTGACCGTGGCGGGTTCCGGCGCGACGACCGCCGCGACGGGGACCGGCCGGCCTTCCGGCGTGACGACAACCGTGGCGGTGGCGGATACCGAGGCCGTGACGACCGCGACAGCGGACGCCCCCCGTTCCGCCGGGACGATCGCCGCGATGACCGCCGTGACGACCGGCGTGACGACCGAGACCGCGGCGATCGCGGTGGTTTCCGTCGTGACGGCGATCGGCCCGCTTTCCGGCGCGATGACCGGCGTGACGATCGTCGTGATGACCGGCGTGACGGTGACCGTGGTGGTTTCCGGCGTGATGACCGGCCTGGTGATCGCGATCGTGGTGATCGTGGTGGTTTCCGTCGTGATGGTGACCGGCCCGCGTTCCGTCGTGACGACCGGCGTGATGACCGTGACCGCGGCGACCGTGGTGACCGTGGTGGGTTCCGGCGCGATGACCGCGGTGACCGCCGCGACGACAACCGTGGCGGTGATCGTCCCGGCTTCCGCCGTGACAACGACCGCGGCGATCGCGGTGGTTTCCGTCGTGACGGCGATCGGCCCGCCTTCCGGCGCGACGACCGGCGTGACGATCGCCGTGATGACCGGCGCGACGGTGACCGTGGTGGTTTCCGGCGTGATGACCGGCCTGGTGATCGCGATCGTGGTGATCGTGGTGGTTTCCGTCGTGACGGTGACCGGCCCGCGTTCCGTCGTGACGACCGGCGCGATGATCGGCGTGACGACCGTGACCGCGGCGACCGCGGTGGCTTCCGGCGCGACGACAGCCGCGGCGGTGGCGGATACCGAGGCCGGGACGACCGCGGCCGCGACGACCGTGGGCGCGGGCCCCGCCGCGACGACAGCCGTGGCCGGCCCGGCGGGTTCCGTGGGCGCGACGACCGGCGCGACGACCGCGGTGGGTTCCGTCGCGACGACCGCGAGCGGGACCGCGAGCCGATCAAGCGGCTGCCGATCCCGGACGACGTCACGGGCGACGAGATTGACAAGGACGTACGACAGGAGCTGCAGAGCCTTCCCAAGGGGCTCGCGGAGGACGTCTCCAGGAACCTGGTGATGGTCGCCAAGCTCATCGACGAGGACCCCGAGCAGGCCTACGAGTACGCGAAGATCGCGCTGCGGCTCGCCTCGCGCGTCGCCGCCGTGCGTGAGGCGGCGGGCTTCGCCGCGTACGCCAACCAGAAGTTCAGCGAGGCGCTCGCCGAGTTCCGGGCCGCGCGCCGGATGACCGGCGGCGTCGAGCTGTGGCCGGTCATGGCCGACTGCGAGCGTGGGCTCGGGCGGCCCGAGAAGGCGCTCGACATGGCCGGGGCGCCCGAGGTGCACAAGCTCGACAAGGCGGGCCAGGTCGAGATGCGGCTCGTCGCCGCCGGCGCGCGGCGCGACATGGACCAGATCGACGCCGCCATCGTCACGCTGCAGAGCCCCGAGCTGGCGTCCAACTCGGTGCAGCCCTGGACCGCGCGCCTGCGGTACGCCTACGCCGACGCGCTCCTCGCCGCCGGGCGGGAGGACGAGGCGCGCGAGTGGTTCGCCAAGGCCATCGAGGCCGACAAGGACGGCACCACCGACGCGTCCGACCGGCTCGCGGAGCTGGACGGCGTCGAGTTCGTCGACGCCCTGCACATCGATGACGTCGAGCCCGAGGAAGCAGCGGCTCCTGAGGCCAAGGCCGAGGCCGAGGCTGACGCCGATGCCGGGGACGCAGGCGACGCCGGTGCCGACGTCGTCGAGCGCGATGAGATCGAGCGTGACGAGAACTGACGGCAGCGTCAGTTAGGTGATCGAAGGGGCGGGTCTCCCAGTGGAGGCCCGCCCTTCGTCGTACGCGAGGTCAGAACGCCAGGTCGCGCAGGACCAGGCCCGTCGCCGGCTTCGGGCCGAACGACGTCGACTTGCGGGGCATCGTGACGCCCTGGCGGGCCAGGTCGCGTACGACCTCCTCGCGGACTGGGTGCATCAGGACCGCCGTGCCGCCCTCGCGCTCGGCCTTCTCGACCGTCGGCTCCGTGTGATGGATGTACGCGATGTTCTCCGGGTCGTCCGGGATGCGCCAGATGTGGTCCAGGAGCGTGGCGTGCAGGACCGTCGCGTCGAGGGTGCGCCAGGCGTCGGGCCGGCCCAGGGGAACCGTGCGGGCCAGGAGGTCGGCGGAGGGGCGGTCGACGAGGTGGTACGAGCCGTCGCCGGCCAGGAGGAAGGCGTTGCCCTCGGCTGCGGCGTCGGCGAGGGCGGCCCGCGCCTCGGACAGCGAGCAGCGCAGGGTGCGTACCCGGAACGAGTCCGCGAGGGCGCTCAGGGCCTCGGCGACCGGCAGCCGGTGCAGATAGCGGTGGATCGCGCGCACCCGCAGCGGATAGCGGGCCGTGTCCACGAGGAGGACCAGACCGAAGTCCCAGGGGCCCGGCGAGGAGTGCTCGGAGCGCAGCCGCAGATAGGTGGCCCAGCGGTGGTGGCCGTCGGCGATGAGGGCCTGGTGGCGGGCGAGATCTGACTGGATCTCAGCGATCTCCGCCGGGTCGGTCACCGCCCACAGACGATGGCTGAAGCCGTCCTCCGTGGTCGTGGAGAGCAGCGGTTTGTGCTGCGCGGCGCGCTCTATTACGGCAGCGGTGCCGACCGCGACACCGCCCTCCGGACCGGCCGCGCTGTCACCCGATGTGTGGCCCGCCGCTGCGTCGCCGCGGTAGGTGAGGAGCAGCGGCTCGAAGTTCGCGGCCGTCGCGCGCATCAGGGCCGCGCGGTCCTCTACGACGTGCGGCATGACGTCCTCGTGCGGCAGGACGACGCCCTGATCCGGTTCGGACAGGCGCAGGGCGCCGACGATGCCGCGCTGCAGCATGACGTCGTCCCGCTGCTCGTACACGTACAGGCTGGGGATCGGATCGGGGGCCAGGATGCCCTCGCTGAGCCAGTCGTGGAGGGTGTCCGCGGCCTGGCGGTTGCGGGCGGCCGGAGTGGTCGCCTGCGGCAGGATCAGGCGGACGATGTTGTGCGGATCGGACGACTCCAGTTCGAGGAGTCCGTCGGGCCGGACGATCACGTCGTACGGCGGTGAGGTCACGGCGGCGAGGGAGCCGACCCGCTCGGAGTCGTAGCGCACCCCCCTGAACGGGATCAGGTCGAGGCCGTGGACGTCCGTGTGACCCGCTGTGTTCATTGGTGCATCGTATGTGTGTCAGTGGCATGAGCGATGATCGGGGGAGTGGAATTAGCGAGGAGAGATGCGTAATGAGCCAGACCGGCAGCGGGGGCGGAAGCCGGCCCGTGCGGACCCGTCCCGCGGGCAGCGCGCGGGCGCTGAGCGAGAGCTATGACACGGCGCTCCTCGACCTGGACGGCGTGGTGTACGCGGGCGGCAAGGCCATCGCGCACGCCGTCGAGGCACTGGAGGCGGCCCGGTCGGGCGGCATGCACCTCGCGTACGTGACGAACAACGCGCTGCGTACGCCGGACGCGGTGGCCGGACATCTGACGGAGCTCGGCATCCCGACCGCGCCGTCGGACGTGATCACCTCGGCGCAGGCCGTGGCGCGGCTCGTGAGCGAGCAAGTGCCCGCCGGGGCACGGGTGTTGGTGGTGGGCGGTGAGGGGCTGCGGGTCGCGCTGCGTGAGCGTGGTCTCGAGCCGGTGGAGTCGGCCGACGACGATCCGGCGGCCGTGGTGCAGGGGTATGGCGGGCCCGAGCTCGCCTGGGGGCGGTTCGCGGAGGCCTGTTACGCGATCGCGCGTGGGGTGCCGTGGTTCGCCTCCAATACGGATCTGACGATTCCGAGCGGGCGGGGCATCGCGCCGGGGAACGGGGCGGCCGTCGAGGTCGTGCGGATCGCCACGGGAGCGGAGCCGCAGGTGGCGGGAAAGCCGTTGCCCCCCATGCACCGGGAGACGATTCTGCGGACCGGGGCGGAGCGGGCGCTGGTCGTGGGGGATCGGCTCGACACGGACATCGAGGGGGCGTTCAACGGGGGCGTGGATTCGTTGCTCGTGTTGACCGGGGTCACCGATGGGGCGCAGTTGCTGGCCGCTCGGCCTGAGCATCGGCCCACGTATGTGGACGCGGATTTGCGGGGGATGTTGGGTGGGCAGCCTGAAGTGACCTCGGGGGAGGGGGGGTTCGTCTGTGGGGGGTGGACTGCTTCCGTTTCCGTGCGGGGTGATGCTTTGGTGCTTGAGGGGGAGGGGGAGGCTTTGGATGGGCTTCGGGCGTTGTGTGCGGTCGCTTGGGCGTGGGCCGGGGATGGTGTGTGTCGGTTGGACGGGGGGAAGGTGTTGGCTCGGCTGGGGGTATAGGGCCCTGCGGGGCATTCCCCAGTCCCGCCCCTTCCCGTAACCAAGGGCTGCCGCCCCTGGACCCCGCTTATCGGCCTGAACGGCCTCGTCCTCAAACGCCGGACGGGCTGAGATAGGGCTGGGGTGGTGGGCCGCACCGGGCGGTGGCAGCGCCGGGCGGTTGAGCCGGTAGGCGTCGGTCAGGCCTGCTCGTTGTTCGACAGGAGTTGGTCCTCTGTTGTGCCCTTGCGCCAGTAGCCCGTGAACTTTACGCGTTTGCGGTCGATGCCGCGTTCGCCGACGAGGTGGCGGCGTACGGACTTGACCGTTGCCGATTCGCCCGCGATCCAGGCGTAGGGCGTGCCGGTGGGGAGGCGGGCGGCACGGATCGCGTCCGTCGTCGTGCCCTCGCCCGTGAGCCAGGTGATGTCGGCGTCCGCCTTGGTGAGCAGTTCCTGGCGGTCCGCGGGGTCGTGGAGTTCGAGCCACGCGAGGACCCGCGTCGACGGCGGCAGCGATTCGAGGATGCCGGCGACGGCGGGCAGTGCCGATTCGTCGCCGGTCAGCAGGATCCAGTCGGTGTCCTCGGGCGGCCTGAAGTCGTACGCCGCGTTCTCCTCCTCGACCGGGGCGAGGACGCCGACGCGGGTGCCGGGACGGGCGGCCGTGCGCGCCCAGCGCGAGGCCGGGCCCTCGGTGGCAGGCGCGTCCGGGGCAGCCTCGTGCACGGCGAAGTCGACGATCAACTCGTCCGGGTCGCGGCGCAGTTCACGGATGGTGTACGTGCGCATGATGCCGCGTACGGCGGGGTCCAGGGCGCGCCAGGCCGCGTACCAGTCCGGGGAGTCGGTGTCCGGCATGACCGGCGCGCTCTGGCCCGGTTGCGGCAGGAAGACCTTGACGCGCTGGTCGCGTCCGCCCGAGGCCATCCGCGCCACGTCGGAGCCGCCGAGGGCCACGCGGATCATCGACGGCGTCAGGCGTTCGGTGCGCAGGACGTGGGTGTCGAAGAACTGGAACGGGGCGTCGGTCATGGTGAGCCTCTTTCCTGTGTCCCTGTGCGTCTTCTGGTTCCTGTGGCGTCTTCTGGTTCCCGTGGCGAGTTCTGGTTCCCTTGGCGAGCTGCTAGGGCTTGAGCTTCTTGGACTTCTCGATGGCGGCGGCGAGCTGTTCGAGTACGGGCGCGTAGCCGGCGTAGCTGTAGCGCTCCTCCATGGACCACGGGACCGTCTGGCCGGCCTTGACGGCGGGAAGCTTGGTCCAGGTGGGCTTCTTCGCGAGCTGCTGTTCGGTCAGGGCGGAGGAGCGGTTGTCGACCATGATCAGGTCGGCGTGGTACTTGTCGGCGTTCTCCCAGCTCAGGAACTCCCAGAAGCCCCACTCGTCGCTCTTCTTGCCCTCGACGAACTCGACGCCGAGGTCCTTGAAGTAGTTGAGGTCGCAGTAGGAGTCCGGCACGGCGACGTACATCTGGTCGGCGTCGCCCGTCATCGCCATGACCTTCAGTCCGCCGTTCGCCTTCGCGGCCTTGCGCAGGGTCCGTTCGGCCTTCTGGAAGCGGGACTTGGCAGCGCGCACCTTCTCGGCCTCCAGGTCGGCGCCGAGCGCGACCGCCAGGTCGGTATAGCGCTTCAGCGGCTCCAGGAGGGAGGCGCGGGCGCCGTTGATGCCGACCGTCGGGGCGAGGGCGGCGATCTTCTTGCTGCTCTCCTCGGGGACGAACCAGAGGTTCGGCGGCGGGAACATGTTGCTGATCAGCAAGTCCGGTTCGAGGGACGCGTACTTCTCGATGTTGAACTGGCCCCAGTTCTCGCCGACGCTCGTCAGTCTGTCGACATCGAGTTCGCCGGCCTGTGGGTTGGGCTTGCCGTCGACGGGCTTGGACGGGCCGAAGACGCCGGTGCACTCGACGCCGTAGTCGTGCAGGGCGGCGGCCGTGCTGATGAACGCGACGATGTTCTTCGGGGTCGACTTGGCGCGCACGGTCTTGCCGCGGTCGTCCTTGAAGCTCCAGGCCTTGCCGTCGGCGCCCGTGTTCGACGCCTTGTCCTTGTCGTTGTCGTCGCCGCAGGCCGTGAGGAGGGCGCCGAGGCCCAGGGCGCCGCCGGCGGTGAGCAGGCCGCGGCGGGAGAGGCGGGAGGAGTGAGAGAGACGAGAGGGGCGGGAGAGGTGGGGCGCGGGCATCAGGTGACCTTCTTCGACTTGTCCAACGCCTCGGCGAGCTGCTCGATGAGCGGCGCGTACCCGGCGTGGCTGAACTGGGCTTCGTTGTGCCAGGAGATGACCTGGCCTGCCTTGACCGCGGGCAGCTGGGCCCAGGTCGGCTTGGAATCCTTGAGCTCGTCGGGCTGGAGGTTGCCCGTCCGCTTGTCGACGAGAATCAGGTCGGCTTCGTACCGATCGGCGTTCTCCCAGCTGAGGTTCTGCCAGAAGCCGCTCTTGATCACGCTGGTGGGGGTGACGAACTCGACGCCGAGGTCGCGGTAGTGACGCAGGTCGGTGAAGGCGTCCGGATCGCCCACGTACATGGTGTTGGCCTGGCCGGACATCCCCAGGACCTTGATGCCGCCGCGGGACTTGGCCGCCTTGGCCGACTTGCGCAGCCGCTCGGACGCGGCCTCGAAGCGCTTCTTCGCCGCGGTGACCCGCTGCGCCTTCAGGTCGGCGCCCAGCGACTCGGCGAGTTCGGCGAAGCGGCCGATGGCCCTGGTCAGGGACGTCTTGCCGGTGAGGATGCCGACGCTGGGCGCGAGCGGCAGGATCTTGCCGGCGGACTCCTCGGGGACGTACCAGAGAGTCGGGGAGACATTCATGGTGCTGACGAGGAGTTCGGGGCGCAGGCTCGCGTACTTCTCGATGCTGAACTCGCCCCAGGCGTTGCCGATGATCGTCACCTTGTCGACATCGACATCCGCGGCCTGCACGTCCGGCTCGCCGTTCTTGAACTTGGTGGGGCCGAAGACGCCGGTGCACTCGACGCCGAAGTCGTGCAGGGCGGCGGCCGCGCCGATGTAGGCGACGATGCGGCGGGGCCGGCTCGACGCCTTCGCGGTCCTGCCGCGGTCGTCCTTGAAGGCCCAGGCTCCGCCCGCCTTCGAGGAGTTGTCGCCCGCGCCGCCCGCGCCGTCCCCGTCGTCCTTGCCGCCCTCGCCGCCCTCGCCGCCACCGCCACCGCACGCCGCGAGCAGCCCGCCGATGCCCAGCGCGCCGCCCGCGCCGAGCATCGCGCGCCGCGACGGCCGGGACCAGGGGGACTCGGGAGAGGGGCGTGACCCGGGCATACGTGGTGCTTCTCTCGTCGAAGAGCAATGGGAGGGTAGGCTAACCTAACCACGTGTTGGTCGACAGTCCCCCTGAACCCAGCGCGGAGACCGCTCCCGCGCCACCCGGCCGCCGAGCGATACGCGGCGCCGGGCTCCTGTTCTCCGCAGTGGTGCTGCTGGCCCTGGTGTTCGCCAGCATCGCCGTGGGCGCCAAACCGCTCTCCATGGACCAGGTCTGGCACGGCCTGTTCGAGGACTCGGGGACGTACACCGACATCGTGGTCGGCGAGCGGGTGTCCCGTACGCTGCTCGGCCTGCTCGCGGGCATGGCGCTCGGCCTGTCCGGCGCCGTCCTGCAGGCGCTGACCCGCAACCCGCTGGCCGATCCCGGGCTGCTCGGCATCAACATGGGCGCGTCCGCCGCCGTGGTCACCGCCATCAGCTTCTTCGGCGTCACCTCGCTGAGCGGTTATGTGTGGTTCGCCTTCGTGGGCGCGGCGGTCGTCGGTGCCCTTGTGTACGCGCTCGGCGGCACCCGCAGCGCGACACCCGTGCGGCTCGCGCTCGCCGGCACGGCGCTGACCGCGGCGCTCACCGGCTATCTCCAGGCCGTGATGATCACGGACAACGCCGCGCTCGACAAGATGCGCTTCTGGACGGTCGGTTCGCTGGCCTCCGCCAAGATGGAGACGATCCAGCAGGTCCTGCCGTTTCTCGCCGTCGGCACCTTGCTCGCGCTCGCCCTCGCCCGGCCGCTCAACGCCGTGGCGATGGGCGACGACACCGCCCGCGCCCTCGGCGCCCATCTGACCCGCACCCGCGCGCTGTCCATGGTCGCCGCGACGCTGCTCTGCGGCGCCGCGACCGCCGCGTGCGGGCCCATCATGTTCGTCGGCCTCATGGTGCCGCACATCGTGCGGTCCTTCACCGGCCCGGACATGCGCTGGATCTTCCCGTACGCGGCCGTCCTCTCGCCCGTCCTGCTGCTCGGCGCCGACGTGCTCGGCCGGGTCGTCTCGCGCCCCGCCGAACTCCAGGTCGGCATCGTCACCGCGGCCGTCGGCGCCCCGGTGTTCATCCTGCTCGTACGACGGCGGAGGACGGCCCAGCTGTGAAGGCGATACGTACCCGCGCGACACGTACCCCGGCGATGCGTGCCCGCGCGATCCGTACCCGTGCGATGCGTACCCGTGCGATGCGTACCCGTGCTATCCGTACGGGCGGCGGGCTCTCCGTCCGCTTCGACGTCCGCGCCGCCGTCGTCGTGGCCGTCCTCGTGGTCGCCGCGCTCGCCGCGAGCGTCGTGCTCATCGGCACCGGCGACTTCGACATCCCGACCGCCGACGTGATCCGCACCCTGCTCGGCAACGGCGACCCCGGCCAGGAGTTCATCATCAACGACCTGCGGCTGCCGCGGGTCGTCGTCGGCCTCCTTGTGGGCGCCTCGCTCGGTCTCGGCGGCGCGCTCTTCCAGTCCATCGCCCGCAATCCGCTGGGCAGTCCGGACGTCCTCGGCATCGGGCAGGGCTCCACCGCCGGCGCCCTCCTCATGATCGTGATCTTCCAGGGCAGCGCCAACGAGGTCGCCGGCGGTGCGCTGGTCGGCGGCCTGGTCACCGGTGCCGCGATGTATCTCCTCGCCTGGAAGCAGGGCGTCCACGGCTACCGGCTCGTCCTCGTCGGCATCGGCGTGAACGCCTTCGCCGTCGCCATGAACGGCTATCTGCTGACCAAGGCCGACCTCGTCGACGCCGCGCGCGCGGTCGTGTGGATGACGGGCTCCCTCAACGGCCGCGACTGGGAGCAGGTGTGGCCGCTGCTCACGCTGTGCGCGGTGCTGCTTCCGCTGGTCATCGCCCATGCGCGGCCGCTGCGGATGCTGGAGATGGGCGACGACACCGCGTACGCCCTCGGGGTGCCCGTCGAGCGCACCCGCGTCGTGCTGATGGGCTCCGCCGTGCTGCTCACCGCCGCCGCGACCGCCGCCGCCGGGCCCGTCAGCTTCGTCGCCCTCACCGCGCCGCAGCTCGCCCGCCGCCTGACCCGCTCGCCCGGCCCCAATCTGCTGCCCGCGATGTGCATGGGCGCCACCCTGCTGATCGTCGCCGACTGGGCCTCGCAGCGGGCCTTCGGCGCCGACCAGTTGCCCGTCGGCGTCGTCACCGGTGTGCTCGGCGGCGTGTATCTGCTGTGGCTGCTGGTCACCGAGCGGAAGGCGGGGCGGATATGAGGACCAGGACCCCGTCCTCGTACGAAGACACACACGACCAGGAGCGTGCCCCTGTGAACCGGCTCATCGCCGACGACGTGACCATCGGCTACGACCAGCGCGTCATCGCGGAGAAGCTGTCCGTCGAGATCCCCGACAACTCCTTCACCGTGATCGTCGGCCCGAACGCCTGCGGCAAGTCGACGCTCCTGCGCGCCCTGTCCCGGATGCTCAAGCCCTCGGCGGGCCGGGTGCTCCTGGACGGGCAGGTCATCCAGTCGATGCCCGCGAAGAAGGTCGCGCGGACACTCGGACTGCTGCCCCAGTCGTCCATCGCCCCCGACGGCATCACCGTCGGCGACCTGGTGGCGCGCGGCCGCTACCCGCACCAAGGTCTGCTGCGGCAGTGGTCGGGCGCCGACGAGCGGATCGTGCGCGAGTCCATGGAGTCGACGGGGGTCGCCGAGCTCGCCGACCGGTACGTCGACGAGCTCTCCGGCGGCCAGCGGCAACGCGTGTGGATCGCCATGGCACTCGCCCAGCAGACGCCGCTGCTGCTGCTCGACGAGCCGACCACGTTCCTCGACATCCAGCACCAGATCGACGTCCTTGACCTCTGCGCCGACCTGCACGAGGAGCAGGGGCGCACGCTGGTCGCGGTCCTTCACGACCTGAACCACGCCGCCCGCTACGCCACGCACCTCATCGCGTTGCGCGACGGCGAAGTTCTGGCCGAGGGGCCGCCGCGTGAGATTGTCACCGCTGAGTTGGTTCGGGAGACCTTCGGGATCCAGTGTCAGGTGATCGATGATCCGGAGACGGGGACGCCGCTTGTGGTGCCCGCTGCGCGGAAGGCTCGCGTGGGCGCGTGATGCGGGGCTCTTATGGGGGCTTCGCCCCCTTTCCCCCTCTTTCGCCGCTTCGCGGCTCGTCCTCAAGCGCCGGACGGGCTGAATTCTCGCCGTCGGCCGCCGCGGGGCTGGGCGCTACAGCAGGGAGCGCAGGCGCAGGAGGTCTCGGAGGCCCGCCTCCAGTTTGACGCGGCCGGAGGTCCATGCCTTGGTGAAGTTCAGGTTGCCGTCGACCATCGCGAGCAGGTCGTCGCCGGTCATGGCGAGGCGGATCTGGGCCTTCTCGCGCGGTGGGCCGGGGCGCTGGTCGAGCACCTCGATCCGGCCGTTCTTCAGACGGCCGGTGAAAGTGGCGTCCAGGTCCTTGATGTGGCAGCTCAGCGAGCGGTCGAGCGCCGCCGCACTGCGTACGTCGCCGTCGGCCCCCGCGAGATTGTCCGAGAGTCTGTCGAGTGCGTCGCGGCACTCCGCCATGGTCGCCATCGTGATCGACGGTACCGCAGGGCTTCGATGTAGCGTCGTGCCATGAGCGACTGGACGCCGGGCCGCGAGCCCGAGCCCACGGAGGCGGAGTACGAGATTCCGGCGGAGGCGGACGCCAACGCTCCGGTGGGCCCGGAGGCGGGCGCGGATGCCGACGCCGACGCCCTGGTCGGCCCGGAAGCCGACCCCTCGGAGCCCGCCCCGCTGGAAGTGGTCCGCACGCCCACCGGCAACGCCGAGGTCGACGCGCAGCTCCAGCGTCTCGCCGACGCCGACCACCTCGCCACGGACGGCCACATCGAGGTGTACGAGGATGTCCACCGGGGCCTGCGCGACACGCTGACCGCGCTCGACGCACGCCCCGGGCCCCCCGCGCCTTCGGGGGCGCCGCACACTTCGTACGACAGGAGCTGAACCGAACGTGGCAGGAGTGGCACGCCGCCGCCTCGACGCCGAGCTGGTGCGCAGGAAGCTCGCGCGCTCGCGCGAGCACGCAAGCCAGCTGATCGCCGCCGGCCGGGTGAGCGTCGGCAAGACCCTCGCGACCAAGCCGGCCACGCAGGTGGAGACGGCCGCCGCGATCGTCGTCACCCAGGACGACAGCGACCCCGAATACGTCTCGCGCGGCGGCCACAAGCTCGCCGGCGCGCTGGCGGCCTTCGTGCCGCAAGGCCTCGCCGTCGAGGGGCGGCGCGCTCTCGACGCGGGCGCGTCCACCGGCGGCTTCACCGACGTGCTGCTGCGGGCCGGGGCCGCGCACGTCGTCGCCGTCGACGTCGGCTACGGCCAGCTCGCCTGGTCGCTGCAGAGCGACGACCGGGTCACCGTCAAGGACCGTACGAACGTACGCGAGTTGACGCTCGACCTCATCGACGGCATCCCCGTCGACCTGGTCGTCGGCGACCTCTCCTTCATCCCGCTGGGCCTGGTGCTGCCCGCTCTGGTGCGCTGCGCCGCCCCGGACGCGGACCTGGTCCTCATGGTCAAGCCGCAGTTCGAGGTCGGCAAGGAACGCCTCGGCAGCGGCGGTGTGGTGCGCAGCGCCGAGCTGCGGGCCGACGCCGTGCGGACCGTGGCACGGCAGGCGTGGGGGCTCGGTCTCGGGGTGCGCGGTGTGACCGCGAGCCCGCTGCCCGGGCCCTCCGGGAATGTCGAGTACTTTCTGTGGCTGCGCGCCGGGGCGCCGGAACTCGACCCGGCGGACGTCGACCGTGCCGTGGCGGAGGGGCCCCGTTGAGTCAGACCCGAGCTCGTACTGTTTTTCTCCTTGCGCACACCGGCAGGCCCGCGGCCATCCGCAGCGCCGAACTCGTCGTACAGGGGCTGCTGCGCAGCGGCCTCGGTGTGCGGGTGCTCGAGGCGGAGGCGGCGGACCTGCCGCTGCCGCCCTCGGTCGAGCTGGTCAAGGAGGCGACGCCCGCCTGCCTGGACGGCTGTGAGCTCCTGGTCGTGCTCGGCGGTGACGGGACGCTGCTGCGCGGCGCCGAGTTCGCCCGCGCCTCCGGCGTGCCGATGCTCGGCGTGAACCTCGGCCGCGTCGGCTTCCTCGCCGAGGCCGAACGCGACGACCTGGACAAGGTCGTGGACCGCGTCGTCACCAGGGCGTACGAGGTCGAGGAGCGCATGACCGTCGACGTCGTCGTGCACAGCAACGGTGACGTCGTGCACCGCGACTGGGCCCTGAACGAGGCCGCCGTGCAGAAGATGTCGGCCGAGCGGATGCTGGAAGTCGTCCTGGAGATCGACGGACGCCCGGTGACCGGCTTCGGCTGCGACGGCATCGTGTGCGCGACACCGACCGGCTCGACGGCGTACGCCTTCTCGGCGGGCGGGCCCGTGGTGTGGCCGGAGGTCGAGGCGCTCCTGATGGTGCCGATCAGCGCGCACGCCCTCTTCGCCAAGCCCCTGGTGACCTCGCCGGACTCCGTCCTCGCCGTCGAGGTGCAGCCGCACACGCCGCACGGGGTGCTGTGGTGCGACGGGCGGCGGACCGTCGAACTGCCCGCCGGGGCGCGGGTGGAGGTGCGCCGGGGCGCCGTGCCGGTGCGGCTCGCGCGACTGCACCACGCGTCGTTCACGGACCGGCTGGTGGCCAAGTTCGCCCTGCCGGTGTCCGGGTGGCGGGGCGCGCCGCACTAGGCGTGGCCGGGGCCGCCCCCCTGTGCCGGGCGGCTCCTTGACGGCGCGTCACGTCGTTGCGCCGACCAAGGCGGCCATGTCGCGCCGGCCGTCGCCGCGTCGCGTTGACCGTCGCCACGTCGCGCTCCGCAACGCTACGTCGCGCTGACCACGGTTATCGCGCGGCGCCGCAGCACTGCCATCACGGGCAGCCCCGTGGCGCCGAGGGTCAGGAGCAGCGTGCCAGCGCCTATGCCCGTCGGCACCGCCCACGGCAGATACGGCACCGCCGAGCCGAAGGCCGTGCTGAGCATCGGCGCGAGCGTCGCGAGGGCGATCGCGCCTCCGAGCAGCAGCGCCGTCCCGGCGACGACCACCGCCTCCCACGCCGCCATGGCCCGCACCTGGCGGCGCTGGGAGCCGACGACCCGCAGCAGGGCCAGATCGCGGCGGCGCTCGAAGGAGATCATGGCGAGGGTGTTCGCCGAGGCGATCGCGGCGAAGCCCGCGTACAGCGACGTGCCCATGTAGTCCATCCAGACCTCGCCGGTGCTGCCCGCCGAGCCGGTGTGGTGCTCGGCCGTCGTATGCATCGCGATCTTCGTGAGGCCGAAGCCGACCACAAGGAGCAGCGGCACCACCGCCGCGGCGAAACGGCGGGGCTGGGAGCGGACGTTGAGCATCGCCAGGCGCGCCGCGCTGCCGCCGAGGCGCCCCACGGCTGCCGACACCAGCCAGGCCGCGGGCCCGATGAGCCGCGGTCCGAGCAGTCCCGCGCCCGCGCAGAACAGGATCAGGACCAGGAACGCCCCTTCGTTCGCCTCGTCCGCGGGCTGCCGCGAGAGCAGCACGGACAGGAAGACGCCGCCCGCGACCGCGAGCAGTCCGAGCGGGGCCCGCAGCAGGCCGAGGCCGCGCCGCCCGGCCGCCGCCTCGTCCAGCGCGCGTGCCGGGCGCAGCAGCGAGAAGCGCAGCGCGGACAGCACGGCCGCCAGGGTCGAGGTGACCACGGCGACCCCCAGGCACACGGGCAGCGCCAGCCAACTGAAGCGGAAGGGCACTTCGGCCGGCACCAGGCCGTGCGTGACCATGCCCCGGAACCACACCCGGGCCAGCACGCCGCCGAGGGCGAAGCCGGCCAGGGCGGCGGGAACGGACGCGGCGAGGGCCTGGACGGCCACGGCGCGGCGGACCTGCCGGGGCCTGGCGCCGATGGAGCGGACCAGCGCGAGCTCGCGGTGCTGCTGCACGACGGCCGTGCCCATCGTCGACACGACCACGAATATCGACATGTAGATGGAGCCGATCAGGAGCACGGCCGCCATGTCGCCCACGGCGTTCTCGGTGAGCTGTGCGCGTGCCCGGGCCGAAAGGCTGTCCGTGCTCGTCGTCCGCAGCATCATCGTCGACGCGCTCACGACGGTCGCCGCGAACAGCGCCGCGACGGCCGTGCCGATGAATGCCGGGCGGTGCGCGTGCAGCGCCGCCCGAGCCAGTCCAGTACTCATACCGATCATGATGGGGCGGCAGATACACCCCCCACCATGAGGGCGACCGCATGATCTTGCTGGGGAAAACCCCACCCCGACGCTCAGAACCCCACCCCGACGGTCAACGGAACGGGCCACGGGGAGTGACGGAACCGCGTCCGCCGCCCGGCGCACCGACCAGCGCCTTCACAGCGGGGAGTGGGGCGGCGTCGCGGCGCGCCGGGAAAACCTCGTATGGTCAGGGGCGTGTTGGAGGAGATGCGGATACGGTCGCTCGGAGTCATCGACGACGCTGTCGTCGAACTGTCGCCCGGCTTCACCGCCGTGACCGGCGAGACCGGAGCGGGCAAGACGATGGTCGTCACCAGCCTCGGCCTGCTGCTCGGCGGGCGCGCCGACCCCGCCCTGGTGCGGATCGGCGCCAAGTCGGCGGTCGTGGAGGGGCGCATCGCCGTCCCCGCGGGCGCCTCCGCGGCCGTGCGCGCCGAGGAGGCCGGGGCCGAACTGGACGACGGGGCGCTCCTGGTCAGCCGTACGATCTCGGCGGAGGGCCGCTCCCGCGCCCACCTCGGCGGGCGTTCCGTGCCCGTCGGCGTGCTGTCCGAGCTCGCCGACGACCTCGTGGCCGTACACGGGCAGAGCGACCAGCAGGGCCTGCTGAAGCCCGCCCGGCAGCGCGGCGCCCTCGACCGGTACGCGGGCGAGTCCGTCGCCGTACCGCTCGACAAGTACACGGCCGCGTACCGCCGGCTGCGCGCCGTCACCCTGGAGCTCGACGAGATCACCACGCGCGCCCGCGAGCGCGCCCAGGAAGCCGACATGCTGCGCTTCGGCCTGGAGGAGATCGCCGCCGTCGAACCGCGTGCGGGCGAGGACACCGAACTCGCCGCCGAGGCCGAGCGCCTGGGCCACGCCGAAGCCCTCGCCTCCGCCGCGGCGGCCGCGCACGCCGCGCTCGCCGGCAACCCCGAGGACCCCGAGGGCGTGGACGCCACGACCCTCGCCGCGGGCGCCCACCGCGCCCTGGAGGCCGTCCGGACCCACGACCCCGCCCTCGCCGCCCTCGCCGACCGCATCGGCGAGATCGGGATCCTGCTCTCGGACGTCTCGGGCGAGCTCGCCGGGTACGCCGACGACCTCGACGCCGACCCGCTGCGGCTCGCCGCCGTCGAGGAGCGGCGGGCCGCGCTCACGCAGCTGACCCGCAAGTACGGCGAGGACGTCGGCGCCGTGCTCGCCTGGGCCGAGGACGGTGCCTCGCGGCTCACCGAACTCGAGGGCGACGACGACCGGCTGGGCGAGCTGACCGCCGAGCGGGACGCGCTGCGGGCCGAGCTGTCCGGGCTCGCCCGGGCCCTCACGGACGCCCGTGCGGAGGCCGCCTCGCGGTTCGCCGCCGCCGTCACCGAGGAGCTGGCCTCGCTCGCCATGCCGCACGCGCGCGTGACGATCGATGTGCGGCAGACCGACGACCCCGACGGGGTCGAGATCGACGGGCGTACGGTCGCGTACGGACCCGCCGGTGTCGACGAGGTCGAGCTGCTGCTCGCCCCCCACCCGGGCGCGCCGCCCCGGCCCATCGCCAAGGGGGCCTCCGGCGGTGAGCTGTCGCGCGTCATGCTCGCCGTGGAGGTCGTCTTCGCCGGTACGGATCCCGTACCCACGTATCTCTTCGACGAGGTCGACGCGGGGGTCGGCGGGAAGGCCGCCGTGGAGATCGGGCGGCGGCTCGCGCGGCTCGCCAAGTCCGCGCAGGTCGTGGTCGTCACGCACCTGCCGCAGGTGGCCGCGTTCGCCGATCGGCAGTTGCTGGTCGAGAAGACGAACGACGGGTCCGTGACGCGGTCCGGGGTGCAGGTGCTCGAAGGGGAGGACCGGGTGCGGGAGCTGTCCCGGATGCTGGCCGGGCAGGAGGACTCCGAGACCGCCCGGGCGCACGCGGAGGAGTTGCTGGCCGCGGCGCGCGGGGACCGCTGAGCCTCGGGGCCCTGCGGGGCTTTCCCCAGTCCCGCCCCTTCCCGAAACTGGGGCTCCGCCCCAGACCCCGCTCCTCAAACGCCGGAGGGGCTATATCTAGCCCGTCCGGCGTTTGAGGACGAGCCGCGAAGCGGCGATACGGGGGTCCAGGGGGCGGAGCCCCCTGGTTACGGGAAGGGGCGGGACTGGGGAGCCTCCCGGCAGGGCCCCGTACCCTGACCCCCATGATCGCCCCCTTCCTCGCCGCCGCCACCGTCACCCGTGCCGCTCTGACGGCGCTGCGCACGCGCCCGCCGGGCGGCCCCGCCCGCTGGCAGCGGACGAACTTCGCGGGGCGCGCGGTCGAGTTGTACGGGGGACCCGCGACGGCCGTCGGCGCGGTTTTCGGGGCGGCGGCGCTCGCCCCCCGGCCCCGCGCCGCCGCGGGCCTCGCCGTGCTGGCGGCGGGCGCGTGCGGGGCGTACGACGACGTGGCGGGAGCGGAGGACCCCCGGCGCGGGTTCCGGGCACATCTGGGGGCGTTGCGCGCGGGTGAAGTGACCAGTGGCGCCGTGAAGTTGTTCGGTGTCTCGGCGGCGGCGCTCGCCGCGGGCGCGCTGCTCAAGGAGCGGCCGGTGGACAAGGTGCTCGCGGGCGTCGTCATCGCCGGTACCGCGCACTTCGTGAACCTCGTGGACGTACGGCCCGGCCGCGCCGCGGCGACCGTGCTCGCGCTCGGCGCGCCGGGCCTGCTGCGGCCGGGGCCGGGCGCCGCGCTCGCCGCCGCGTCGATGGGCGCCGCGGCCGCCGTGCTGCCCGACGACGTGCGGCAGCGCACGATGATCGGCGACACCGGGGCGCACGCCCTGGGGGCGGCCCTGGGCGCGGCCGTCGTCGCGGGCAACGGGCGGGCGGGCCTCGCCGCGCACGCGGTGGGACTGGTGGCCGCGGCGGCCTGCGGGGACACGGTGAGCCGGGTCGCCCGGTCCGCCCTCGCGTAGGGGGGCGTGCCCGGTGGCGTTCCCGGCCGCTTCAGCCACGCCGAGACCCGCCGAGACCCGCCGAAGACTTTCGATCGTGCCCCCGGAGTTGCGAAGATGCGTGGGCCGACGGGCACTTGGCGCGAGAACGCGGCAGCCGAGCAGAAGACACGTTCGGCGGCGCCCGCGCTCACCCGAGTGGGTGATCCGGTGCGCGGAGTTGTCCCGTCCGACGTGGAAGGGACCTTTCTGCGGTGCCGGAACGGGCGTACGTACTGGCATTCTTGGCGCTGCGCACGGCCGGTCGACCGACCGCCCGCGCCCTCGGCGCCCACCCACCCCTCGGCGCGCCGCCCAGCCGCCGACCCGACCCAGGAGCCCCGGCCACGTGAGCCACGTGAGCACCCCCGCACCGCAAGGCCAGCCGCCGCTGCACACCGTGCAGGTACTGGGCGGCGGCAGCGCGGGAAGCAGCGCGCACGTCAGGTCCCTGGCGACAGGGCTCGCCGCGCGCGGCGTGCGCGTCACCGTGTGCGCCCCCGCCGAGGCCGACGAGGCGTACGACTTCGCGGGCACCGGCGCCCACCACGTCCCCGTGCCGCGCCGCAGCGACCCCGCGTCCGTCGCCGCGCTCCGGGCTGCCTGCGCGGACGCCGACCTGGTGCACGCCCACGGGCTGCACGCCGGGCTGCGTGCCGCCCTCGCGCTGACCGGCCGCCGCACCCCGCTCGTCGTCACCTGGCATACCCGCACCCAGGCCGGCGGCGCCCGCGCCCACGTCCTGCGGGTCCTGGAGCGGCGTGTCGCCAAGGCCGCCGCCGTGGTCCTCGGCACCTCGTCCGACCTCGTCGACCGGGCCCGCGGCCGGGGCGCCCGCGACGCCCGCCTCGCCCCCGTCGCGCTGCCCGCGCCACGCCGCGGCGACGGGGCGGACGCCGAGCCCGACGGGCCGCGCCACAAGGTCCGCGCCGAACTCGGCGCCGTGGACCGCCCGTTGCTGCTCGCCGTCGGCACCCTGGACGGCCACCGCGGCTACGACGTCCTGCTGGACGCCGCGCACTCCTGGAGCGGTCGCGAACCGCTGCCGCTGCTCGCCGTCGCGGGGGAGGGGCCGCTGCGTGCCGCACTGCAGGCCCGCATCGACGCCGAGGGCCTGCCCGCGCGGCTCATCGGACGGCGCGAGGACGTCCCGGAACTCCTCGCCGCCGCCGACCTCGTAGTGCTGCCGAGCCAGTGGGAGTCCCGCTCCCTGCTCGCCCAAGAGGCCCTGCACGCGCGCGTGCCGCTCGTCGCCACCGCCGTCGGCGGCATCCCCGAACTCGTCGGCGACGCCGCCGAACTCGTTCCCTACGGCGACGCCCAGGCCCTCGCCGACGCCGTCGTCCGCCTCCTCGCCGACGACGTACGCCGGCAGGAGCTGAAGGACAGGGGCACCGCCCAGGCCGCGACCTGGCCGACCGAGGACGAAACGGTCGCCCAAGTGCTGAGTGTCTACGACGAGTTGACCCAGCCCCTCACCTCGTACTGAGCTGATCCAGCCCCTCACCTCGTACGGAGCTGCCTCAGCCGCCCATCTCGTACGAACGCTTCCCCACAGGTAGTGAGCCGCCCCGGCTACGCCACATGCCTGCGCGCCCGCAGCGCCAGGCTCAGTGCGAGCACCGTCTGCGGGTCGTCCAGGTCCGTGCCGAGCAGTTCGCCGATCCGGGCCAGGCGGTTGTACAGCGTCTGGCGGTTCAGATGCAGCTCGCGCGCGGTCTCCGCCTTGCGGCCCGCGTGGGCCAGATACGTCTGCAGGGTGGGCAGGAGCGGCGGCTTGGAGCGCCGGTCGTGATCGCGCAGCGGGCCGATCGCGCGGTCCACGAACGCGGCGAGCGCGGTGCCGTCGTGCTGGTGCAGCCGCCACAGGAGCAGGTCGATGTCCAGGCGCCGCGCGTCGTACCAGGCCCGGTCCGGCAGGCCCTGCGCCGCCGTGGCCGTCTCCGCCGCGTGCCGCAGCCCCGACGCGGCCGCCGCCCAGCCGCCCGCCACGCCGACCACCACGATCGGCGGCGGCGCCCCGGCCCGCCGCATGCCCGCCCGCTCCACCCCGGCCCGCAGCGCCGCCGCGACCCGGTCCGCGACCGCCGCGCGCTCCGGCTCGGCGCGCAGCCCGAGCAGAAGCGGAACTCTCCCCTCCACGGGGCGTACGCCGAGCAGCGCCGGCACCCCCACCGACGCCAGCTCCTCCGCGACCGCCCGGGCGAGGACCGCCCACCCGCCGCCGGTCGGCAGTCCGTCGGGGATCCGCATCACGACCGGGAGCAGCGGGCTCGCCCCCGGCTTGAAGCCGAGCACGCGTGCCTGTGCGGGCGCGTCGTCGGCGGTGATCCGGCCCTCGGCGAGGTCGGTGAGGAAGTCGCCGCGGCCGCGCGCCGCCAGCTCCTCCTCCTGTCTCGCCTGCATCAGGACCACCGCGAGGCTGCCCGCGGCCCGCTCGGCGGCGATCCGGTGGACGGGAAGCAGCGGGGACTCCACGGCCAGCAGGACCAGTCGGGCGCGCACCGAACCGGCGCCGGGCCCGCCGCCCGGCACGTCCACGAGGACCGCGTCGGCCGGCGGCTCGGCCCGGTCCTCGGGGCGGCCGCGCAGGCCCTCCCAGACCTGGAGCGGATCCGCGCACGCGCTGTCCGCCCCGGCGGCGTACAGGAGTTGGCCGTCGGCCGTCTCCAGGAACACCGCATTGCCGCTGAACTCCGCGAGGACGGCGAGGACTTGCGGTACGCCGCCGCCCGAGAGCAGGGCGTCCGTGCAGCGCCGGTGCACCTCCTCGGCGCGGCGGAGGAGCGCGTAGTGGCCGTTGACGATCTCCGTGTGCACCTCTTCGGTGACCGTCACGAAGGGCACCTCGCGGTGGAGCTGCACCAGCGGCAGACCGGCCGCGCGGGCGGTGTCCACCAGCGCGGCCGGGAGGCGGCCGAAGCGCGGGCCGAGCTCGACGACCAGGGCCGCGATGCCGCGTTCGGCGAGATCGCGGACGAAGGCGCGCTGCTCGGCGGGGCGGGTGCCGAGGCCGAGGCCCGTGGTCAGCAGGAGCTCGCCGCCCTTGAGCAGCGAGGCCATGTTGGGCACCTCGCCGGCGTGCACCCACCGCACCGTCCGCTGCAGCCGTTCGGCGCCCGCCACGACCTCCGGCAGCCCGCCGCGCAGCCCCGGGAGCTCCAGCGCCCGCTGTACGGTGATGCCGCCCTGAGAGTCCTGACTGTCCATGGGGCGGACGCTACCCGACCAGCACGGGAGTGCCGGTGGCCGTGCGGAGGCCGGGAGTCCGGGCGCCCCGGCGTGTCCTGGCCGCCGGGACTTTGCGCGGCGGGGCCACGCCCTCCCGCCGCGCCCTCCGGCACCCCCTCGTGCGTACGCGGGCGCTGCTAGCCCCCGTACGCCCCGGAGGCCGTGAGCCGCAGGGCTGTGTCGATCAGTGGCACGTGGCTGAACGCCTGCGGGAAGTTGCCGACCTGGCGCTGCAGGCGCGGGTCCCACTCCTCGGCGAGGAGGCCGAGGTCGTTGCGCAGGGCCAGGAGGCGCTCGAAGAGCTTGCGGGCCTCGTCCACGCGGCCGATCATCGCCAGGTCGTCGGCCATCCAGAAGGAGCAGGCGAGGAACGCGCCCTCGTCGCCCTCCAGGCCGTCCACGCCCTCGTCCTCACCGGCCGTCGGATAGCGCAGGATGAAGCCGTCCGAGGTGGACAGCTCCCGCTGGATGGCCTCGATGGTGCCGATGACGCGCTTGTCGTCCGGCGGCAGGAAGCCGACCTGCGGGATGAGGAGCAGGGAGGCGTCCAGCTCCTTGGAGCCGTACGACTGGGTGAAGGTGTTGCGCTCTTTGTCGTAGCCCCGCTCGCAGACGTCGCGGTGGATGTCGTCGCGCAGCTCGCGCCACTTGTCCAGCGGGCCGTCCGCGTCGCCGGACTCGATGAGCTTGATGGTGCGGTCGACGGCGACCCAGGCCATCACCTTGGAGTGCACGAAGTGCCGGCGCGGGCCGCGCACCTCCCAGATGCCCTCGTCGGGCTGGTCCCAGTGCGCCTCCAGATAGCGGATCAGCTTGAGCTGGAGGAGCGAGGCGTAGTCGTTGCGGGCCAGGCCCGTCATGTGCGCCAGGTGCAGGGCCTCGGTGACTTCGCCGTACACATCGAGCTGGAGCTGGTGGGCCGCGCCGTTGCCCGCGCGGACCGGTGCCGAGTTCTCGTACCCCGGAAGCCAGTCCAGCTCGGCCTCGCCGAGCTCGCGCTCGCCCGCGATGCCGTACATGATCTGCAGGTTCTCCGGGTCGCCCGCGACCGCGCGCAGGAGCCACTCGCGCCAGGCGCGGGCCTCCTCGCGATAGCCGGTGCGAAGCAGCGAGGAGAGCGTGATGGCGGCGTCGCGCAGCCAGGTGAAGCGGTAGTCCCAGTTGCGGGAGCCGCCGATGTCCTCCGGCAGGGAGGTGGTGGGCGCGGCGACGATGCCGCCCGTGGGGGCATACGTCAGGGCCTTCAGGGTGATCAGCGAGCGGACCACGGCCTCGCGGTAGGGCCCGTGGTACGTGCACTGCTCGACCCACTCGCGCCAGAAGTCCTCCGTCGCCGTGAGAGCGTTCTCCGGCTCGGGGTGGGCGGGCTGGCCCTTGTGCGAGGGCTGCCAGGAGATCGTGAAGGCGATGCGCTCGCCGGGGGCGACCGTGAAGTCCGAGTACGTCGTCAGGTCCTTGCCGAACGTCGCCGCGGTGGTGTCGAGCCACACCGAGTCGGGCCCGGCGACGGCCACCGTGCGGCTGTCGACCTTGTGCACCCAGGGCGTCACGCGGCCGTAGCTGAAGCGCATCCGCAGGGCCGAGCGCATCGGCACCCGGCCGGTGACGCCCTCCACGATCCGCACGAGCTGCGGGGCGTCGGTGTCGCGCGGCGGCATGAAGTCCGTGACCCGGACGGTGCCGCGCGTGGTGTCCCACTCGGACTCCAGGATCAGGGAGTCCCCGCGATACCTGCGCCGGGCCGCCGTCGCGGGCCGCGCGCCCGGACCGGGGGCGGGGCCCAGGCGCCAGAAACCGTGCTCCTCGGTGCCGAGCAGGCCGGCGAAGACGGCGTGGGAGTCGAAGCGGGGCAGACACAGCCAGTCGACCGTGCCGTCCCGGCAGACCAGTGCTGCGGTCTGCATGTCTCCGATCAGTGCGTAATCCTCGATGCGCCCGGCCACGTGCATCCCCATTCAAACGGCCACGTTCGCCCGCTCACGGGGCGCTCGTACTACGGTCAAGGGTTCGCTGTAAAACGAACTGCCGGGCCCGAATGTTTCCGGTGGTCTCCAGAAGTGCCGACGGGGGGTGGTTCCGCCCGTGCGCACGGCTCGGCAGCAAGTGTCCGAGCAACATACATCGACGCCCCGGAAATCCGCCCGCTCGTACCGGCGAAGTGACTACGCCGAACGAGTTCCGGGTCAGCCGGTGCCCGTACGGTGCCTGCGCGGTGAAGATCGTGTACGCGACGTGAAAGCGCGTGTCAAGACGTGGCCGGAAGCAGCCCCCTCCTGTCGCTGATACCCTGGTAGCCCGTGAGCCGGTGGTCATCGAACCCCCGAACCGCAGCGACGGCACTTCCCTCCGAGCAGCAAACCCAGCCCGGAGCGGACGCCGGTACGCACCTTCAGACCGCGACGCACGGGAGCCCCCCCTTGGCCATGCCGCCCAAATCATCGACGACCAAGCACATCTTCGTCACCGGGGGTGTCGCCTCCTCCCTCGGCAAGGGCCTGACGGCCTCCAGCCTGGGTGCGCTCCTCAAGGCCCGGGGCCTGCGCGTCACGATGCAGAAGCTCGACCCGTACCTGAACGTCGACCCGGGCACGATGAACCCCTTCCAGCACGGCGAGGTGTTCGTCACCAACGACGGCGCCGAGACGGACCTCGACATCGGACACTACGAGCGGTTCCTCGACGTCGACTTGGACGGCTCCGCCAATGTCACTACAGGCCAGGTGTACTCGCAGGTCATCGCCAAGGAGCGGCGCGGTGAGTACTTGGGCGACACCGTGCAGGTCATCCCGCACATCACCAACGAGATCAAGCACCGCATCCGGCGGATGGCGACCGACGACGTCGACGTCGTCATCACCGAGGTCGGCGGCACCGTGGGCGACATCGAATCGCTGCCGTTCCTGGAGACCGTCCGCCAGGTCCGCCACGAGGTCGGCCGGGACAACGTCTTCGTGGTGCACATCTCGCTGCTGCCCTACATCGGCCCGTCCGGCGAGCTGAAGACCAAGCCGACCCAGCACTCGGTCGCCGCCCTGCGCAACATCGGTATCCAGCCGGACGCGATCGTGCTGCGCGCCGACCGCGACGTGCCGACCGCCATCAAGCGCAAGATCTCGCTGATGTGCGACGTCGACGAGGCCGCGGTCGTGGCCGCCATCGACGCCAAGTCGATCTACGACATCCCGAAGGTGCTGCACACCGAGGGCCTGGACGCCTACGTGGTCCGCAAGCTGGACCTGCCGTTCCGCGATGTGAACTGGACGCAGTGGGAGGACCTGCTCGACCGGGTCCACAACCCCGACCACGAGATCACGATCGCCCTCGTCGGCAAGTACATCGACCTGCCCGACGCCTATCTGTCGGTGACCGAGGCGCTGCGCGCCGGCGGCTTCGCCAACAAGGCCCGCGTCAAGATCAAGTGGGTCACCTCCGACGACTGCAAGACCCCGGCGGGCGCCGCCAAGCAGCTCGGCGACGTCGACGCGATCTGCATCCCCGGCGGCTTCGGCGACCGCGGCGTGTCCGGCAAGGTCGGCGCGATCCAGTACGCCCGCGAGAACAAGATCCCGCTGCTCGGCCTCTGCCTCGGCCTGCAGTGCATCGTGATCGAGGCGGCCCGCAACCTCGCGGACATCCCGGACGCCAACTCCACCGAGTTCGACGCCGCCACCTCCCACCCGGTCATCTCCACCATGGCCGAGCAACTCGACATCGTCGCGGGCGAGGGCGACATGGGCGGCACCATGCGGCTCGGCATGTACCCCGCCAAGCTCGCCGAGGGCTCCATCGTGCGCGAGGTGTACGACGGCAAGGAGTACGTCGAGGAGCGCCACCGCCACCGCTACGAGGTGAACAACGGCTACCGCGCGGAGCTGGAGAAGAAGGCCGGCATCCTCTTCTCCGGCACGTCGCCCGACGGCAAGCTCGTCGAGTACGTCGAGTACCCGCGCGAGGTGCACCCCTACCTGGTCGCGACCCAGGCCCACCCGGAGCTGCGCTCGCGCCCGACCCGCCCCCACCCGCTCTTCGCGGGCCTGGTCAAGGCCGCCGTGCAGCGCCAGCAGGCCGCCGGCAAGTAAGGGGCCGGGTGGCCGTCCCGTAGTGGCCCGGTAGCGGTCACGGGCCGGTCACACACGAGAGATACGGTTGCCGGGGTACGAGCCTTTCGAGGCGCGTGCCCCGGTTTCTGTTTGTGCGCGTGGGAGGACGGCCGACATGACGATCAAGGACACCGCCGAGGAGTGGCAGGTCACGACGAGCGACACCCCGTTCGTCGGGAACAAGACCTCGGTGCGCACCGACGACGTCGTCATGCCGGACGGGACAGTCGTCCGCCGCGATTACCAGGTCCACCCCGGCTCGGTCGCCGTCCTCGCGCTCGACGACGCGGGCCGCGTCCTCGTCATCCGCCAGTACCGCCACCCGGTGCGCCACAAGCTCTGGGAGATCCCGGCCGGCCTGCTCGACGTGCCCGGCGAGAACCCGCTGCACGCCGCCCAGCGCGAGCTGTACGAAGAAGCCCACGTCAAGGCCGAGGACTGGCGCGTGCTCACCGACGTGTACACCACGCCCGGCGGCTGCGACGAGGCCGTGCGCATCTTCCTGGCCCGGGACCTCGCCGAGGCCGAGGGCGAGCGCTTCGAGGTCTTCGAGGAGGAGTCCGACATGGAGCTCGCGCGCGTGCCGGTCGACGAACTGGTGCGCGGGGTGCTCGCGGGGGAACTGCACAACAACTGCCTTGTGGTGGGGGTGCTTTCCCTCGTCGCCGCGCTCCAGGGGGACGGCGTGGAGTCGCTGCGCCCGGCCGACGCGCCGTGGCCCGCACGGCCGTTCGAGGCCTGACGGGGCGGCTGCGGCGTAGCCCGTCCGGCCGCGTGCGGTCCGACGATCTCTTGATCCGATCGGGCGACTTGTGGGCCCCGTGCGGCCAGGAACGCGGCAGGGCCTGAACTAGGCTCTGAAAGCGTCCCGACCGGAGTCCCGGCGGGTTCGTGCGCAGGCGGACGGGAGCGTTACCCGTGACGGATCAGGCGGTCGACACGGACGGTTCGGTGACTGGCGCGCCATCGCCCACCAGCGCGGCGGCCACCAGTGCGGCGGCCACCGGGGACGGCGGCCGATTCGTGGGCCGCCACCGGGAGTTGAAGGAACTCCGCGCCGACATCGACCGCGCCGGCCTCGACACCCTCTCCGGCCGCAAGACACCCCGCGCCCGCGTGCTGCTCATCGCCGGACGCCCCGGCTCCGGCCGCACCGCGCTCGCCGAGGAACTCGCCCGGCAACTCGCCGACCCCTACCCCGACGGCGTGCTGCGCGCCCGCCTCACCGACCCCGACGGCATCCCCGTGCCCACCGAGCGCACCGCCCGCGAACTCCTCGACGCGCTCGGCGAGTCCGCGCCCGCCGGGGCGGACGAGGACGACCTGGCCGCGGCCCTGCGCACCGCGCTCGACGGCCGCCGCGCCCTGCTCCTCCTCGACGACGCGGCCACCGCGGAGCAGGTTGACCCGCTGCTCCCGGACACCCCCGACTGCCTGGTCGTGGCCGTGTCCGCGGGCCCGCTCACCGGCATCCCCGACGTCCGCCCGTGCACCCTGGGCGGCCTGGACACCAAGGCCGCGCTCGACCTGCTGGCCCGCAGCGCGGGGTCGGTGCGCATCACCGTCGACCCGCGCTCCGCGGAGAGCCTGGTCGAGGCGTGCGGCGGCAACCCGGCCGCGCTGGTCATCGCCGGCGGCTGGCTCGCCGCCCGGCCCAAGGCCGCCGTCGCCGATCTGGCCAAGCAGGTCCGCGACTGCCCCGAGGAGGGCGCGGCCGAATCCGAACTCGCCCGGGTGTTCCAGCACACCTACGCCGGGCTGCCCTCACCCTCCGCCCGGATACTGCGGCTGCTCGGCCTCGCCCCGGCCGGCCACGTCGACCCGCACACCGCGTCCGCGCTCGCGGGCTGCTCGGTGAACGGGGCGCGGGCCGCGCTCGACGACTTCGTCGCGCTCGGCCTGCTGCGGACCGTCGACTCGGCGCTGCCGCAGTACGAGGTGCCGGGCTGCCTCGTGCCGCTCCTGCGGGAGCTGACGCAGGATCAGGACCGGCCGGGGGAGGTGCAGTTGGCGCGGGCGCGGATGCTGGAGCGGACCGTGCGGCTGCTCCAGTCCTGCCGGGCCGTCACCGAGCCCGACGGCTCGGCGGCGCGCAAGAAGCTCGCCGGACTGCCTCGCGCCCTGCGCTTCCCGAACCCGCACGCCGCCGCCGAGTGGCTGCGGATCCGGCAGCCCGCGCTGCTCGCCGCGGCCCGGCTCGCGGTCGCGGACGGCGACCTGGACACCCTCGCCCGGCGCCTGATGGCGGCCCTGGCCCGCGCCCTGGTCGCGCACCGCGGCACCCGGGACGCGGCGCCCGAGCTGTACGGCATCCACCAGCTCGTCCTCGGCGTCGCCGAGCGCCGCGACCTGCCGCGCGAGAAGGCGGCGGCGCTGCTGAACCTCGCGGATCTGGACGCGCAGACGGGACGTACGCACGAGGCGCTGGCCCGCTACCGCGCGGCACTCGACTGCGGCCGGGCCGCCGGCGATCCGTACGCGACCGGCCGCGCGATGGAATCCGTAGGCGGTGCCTACCAGGAGCTGGGGGACTGGCAGCGGGCGGCCGACTGGTACGGCAGGGCCCTCGCCCAGCGCCTGGCCCGCGGCGAGCGCGCCGACGCCGCCCGGCTGCACGGCCGCATCGCCACCGCCCACACCTACGCGGGCCGCTACGGCGAGGCCCTGCGCAACTGGCGCTCGGCCGTCGCGGGCTTGCGCAAGACCGGCGACGTGGCGGGGCGGGCGCGGGCGCTGAGCGAGATGGCCCGCGTCCAGGAGTACGCGGGGCGCCCCGAGGAGTCGCTGCGCACCTGCCAGGAGGCCGCCGAGTGGGCGCGCGAGGCGGCGGACGTGCGGCTGCAGGCGGCGCTTCAGGTGCGGCTCGCGGACACCCTGGAGCGGCTGGGCGACGCGGCCGCCGCCGGGCTGCACCGGGCCGCGGCCGAGCGCATGCTGGGAGGGGAGTTCACCGAGGTCGCAGGGGCTGCGCCGACGCACCACGAGGGAGATCAATAGCGAGGTTGAGCTACCACCTCCACCTACGAAATCCGTAGTGCATCCGGCCAAGATTGAAGCTTTGAAAGGCTGGACAGCGAGAAATCCTTCATTAGACTGGCTCCGCCGCGTGCTTTCGTGGTGTCTTCCGATGCGCTCGCCTGCGTACCGGTATGTACTCCAATGCCCGAACCCCCCAGAGCCAAGGACCGTGATCGACGTGAAGGTCGGCATCCCCCGCGAGGTCAAGAACAACGAGTTCCGGGTGGCCATCACCCCCGCCGGCGTGCACGAGCTGGTGCGCCACGGCCACCAGGTCGTCATCGAGCACAATGCCGGTGTCGGCTCCTCGATCACGGACGACGAATTCGTCGCCGCCGGCGCCCGGATCCTGGAGACCGCCGACGAGGTGTGGGCCACGGCCGACCTGCTCCTGAAGGTCAAGGAGCCGATCGCCGAGGAGTACCACCGCCTCCGCAAGGACCAGACGCTCTTCACCTACCTGCACCTGGCCGCCTCCAAGGAGTGCACGGACGCGCTCCTGGAGTCCGGCACCACCGCCATCGCGTACGAGACGGTGGAGCTGCCCACCCGCGCGCTGCCGCTGCTCGCCCCGATGTCCGAGGTCGCGGGCCGGCTGGCCCCGCAGGTCGGCGCCTACCACCTGATGGCCGCCAACGGCGGCCGCGGCGTGCTGCCCGGCGGCGTCCCGGGCGTGGCCGCGGGCAAGGCCGTCGTCATCGGCGGCGGCGTCTCCGGCTGGAACGCCGCGCAGATCGCCATCGGCATGGGCTTCCACGTGACCCTGCTCGACCGCGACATCAACAAGCTCAAGGAAGCCGACAAGGTCTTCGGCACGAAGATCCAGACCGTCGTCTCCAACGCCTTCGAGCTGGAGAAGGCCTGCCTCGAGGCCGACCTCGTCATCGGCGCCGTGCTCATCCCGGGCGCCAAGGCCCCGAAGCTGGTCACCAACGAGCTGGTCTCGCGCATGAAGCCGGGAAGTGTTCTTGTCGACATCGCGATCGACCAGGGCGGCTGCTTCGAGGACTCGCGCCCGACCACGCACGCCGAGCCGACCTTCCCGGTCCACAACTCGGTCTTCTACTGCGTCGCCAACATGCCCGGCGCGGTGCCCAACACCTCGACGTACGCGCTGACCAACGCGACGCTGCCGTACATCGTCGAGCTCGCCAACCGCGGCTGGGCCGAGGCCCTGCGCCGCGACCCGGCGCTCGCCCTGGGTCTCAACACCCATGACGGCAAGGTCGTTTACAAGGAGGTCGCCGAGGCCCACGGCCTCGAGCACGTCGAGATCGAGTCGCTGCTCGGCTGACCCCGGTCAACGGGAGTCGTCAATCTCACGCCCGCGGCCGGACCTTGCGAGGGGTCCGGCCGCGGGCGGTTGGGCGTACACTCGCTCAACTCGCCTTGAACGTAAACATTTGGGCGATTCGTCCCCCAGGCAAACGCGGCGATGCGATGCAGTGCACCCTTGACATCGGGATGTTCCATTGCCGACACATCGGGCCGGGTCCGGCGGATTGTGTTGCTGCGGAGTGGTGACACGCCATAGAGTCGCCAACCGTCGGCATGGTGCCACGCTGACCTATCTAGAAATTTCCTGGTCACCAAGGAGGTAAGACGACTTGTGAATGAGTCGACATTTGCTCCCGGGGGTGGTCAACCAGGAATGTCTGGACGAGGCCAAGGCCCCGTCGGGCTCCAGGCTGTCGGCTCCGTCGCTGTCCGCACCTTCGAAGCCCGCCAGAGTCCGAAGCCGACACCGTCAGCACCCCAGAGCATGGATGGCCATCACGTGAACGCCATGGCCGGCGACCGGAGTGGCGAGAACACCACCCCCACCCCCCTCGCCGACTACGAGGAACTGCCCCAGGGTCACTTCTACGACCCCGACGCGGAGTACGAGCCCGATCCCGAGTACGCGGCCACGCTCGCGCCGGACGCTGCCCGCCAGCGCCGCGAGCGCATCGGCCCCACGGGACGCCCGCTGCCGTACTTCCCGATCCCGGGGCCGCTGACCGACCACGGCCCCGCGAAGATCATCGCGATGTGCAACCAGAAGGGCGGCGTCGGCAAGACCACGTCGACCATCAACCTGGGCGCGGCGCTCGCGGAGTACGGGCGCCGGGTGCTGCTCGTCGACTTCGACCCGCAGGGCGCGCTCTCGGTGGGCCTCGGTGTGAACCCGATGGAGCTCGACCTCACCGTCTACAACCTGCTCATGGAGCGGGGCATGTCGGCGGACGAGGTGCTGCTGAAGACCGCGGTCCCCAACATGGACCTGCTGCCCAGCAACATCGATCTCTCGGCCGCCGAAGTGCAGTTGGTCAGCGAGGTCGCGCGCGAGTCCACGCTCCAGCGCGCGCTCAAGCCGCTGATGGCCGACTACGACTACATCGTGATCGACTGTCAGCCCTCGCTCGGCCTGCTCACGGTCAACGCGCTCACGGCGGCCCACAAGGTGATCGTGCCCCTGGAGTGCGAGTTCTTCGCGCTGCGCGGTGTCGCGCTGCTGACCGAGACCATCGAGAAGGTCCAGGAGCGGCTCAACCCCGACCTGGAGCTCGACGGCATCCTCGCGACGATGTACGACTCGCGCACGGTGCACAGCCGCGAGGTCCTCGCGCGCGTGGTCGAGGCGTTCGACGACCACGTCTACCACACGGTCATCGGGCGCACCGTGCGCTTCCCGGAGACCACGGTCGCCGGTGAGCCGATCACGACGTACGCCTCCAACTCGGTGGGCGCGGCCGCCTATCGCCAGCTCGCCAGGGAGGTGCTCGCCCGGTGTCACGCCGAGTGAGTCTGCCGGGGGCCGACGAACTGTTCCGTACGACCGGGGGAATGGCGCTGCAGGCGTCGACGCCGCGGCGCCAGGCGAATGGCGAGGCGAGGGTGCCCGCACCCGCGGGCGAGAGCGACACGGCCGCTGAGGAGTCCCCCGCCGCCCCGCGGGGGGACGGCGAGGCCTCCGGGAACGCCGAACACACCGCGGCGGACGCGGAGTCCGGCGCGGGTTCGCGGAGCCGCTCCGCGTCCGGCACGGACGCCGAGAAGGGGGCCGGGCGGCGGGCGGCGCAGGAAGGTTCTGCCAGCTCCGCGTCGGCCGGCGGCAAGTCCGCGAACGCGTCCGGCAACACGCCCGCGCAGGCGCGGCGCCGGGCCCGTGCCGCCAACCGGCGGCCCAGCGGCCGCGAGCGGCACGACGAGAAGATCACCGTGTACGTCTCCGCCGAGGAGCTCATGGACCTCGAGCACGCGCGTCTCGTGCTGCGTGGCGAGCACGGGCTCGCGGTGGATCGTGGCCGCATCGTGCGGGAGGCGGTGGCCGTGGTGCTCGCCGACCTCGAATCGCGTGGGGACGCGAGCATTCTCGTACGACGGCTGCGTGGGCGGTAGCGGTAGCCTTCCCGCCGATGCCCCTGAACGACGATTCCGCACCGCCCGTCCGGCGCCGTGCTCTGGGGCGTGGCCCCGGAGCGGAGCCTTCTTCGGCCGAGGCCGGTTCTGATGCTGCGGACCGTGGCGGGTTGTGCCCACCCGTTCCGCCGTGCGGAACGCCTGCCCACAACCCGGGGGAACTGGAAGCGCCGGGGACGCCTGCCCACAACCCGGGGGAACTGGAAGCGCCGGGGACGCCTGCCCACAACCCGGGGGAACCGGGAGCGCCGGGGACGCCTGCCCACAACCCGGGGGAACCGGGAGCGTCGGGGACGCCTGCCCACAACCGCGGCGGCACTTCACAGGAGCCCTTGGCCGAGCCCGGTGACGGGCGGTTCACGGTTCGGCTTGTGAACTTTGAAGGGCCGTTCGATCTGCTGCTTCAGCTCATCTCGAAGCACAAGCTGGACGTCACCGAGGTCGCGCTCTCCAAGGTGACCGACGAGTTCATGGCGCACATCCGGGCCATGGGGCCGGACTGGGACCTGGACCAGACGACCGAGTTCCTCGTGGTCGCCGCCACCCTGCTCGACCTCAAGGCGGCGCGGCTGCTGCCCGCCGCCGAGGTCGAGGACGAGGCCGACCTCGCCCTGCTCGAAGCCCGTGACCTGCTGTTCGCGCGGCTGCTGCAGTACCGCGCGTACAAGCAGATCGCCGACATCTTCACCGCGCGGCTCGACGAGGAGGCGCGGCGCTATCCGCGGACGGTGGGCCTGGAGCCGCACCACGCCGAGCTGCTGCCGGAAGTCGTCATCAGCATCGGCCCCGAAGGGTTCGCCAAGCTCGCCGTGAAGGCGATGCTGCCCAAGCCCAAGCCTCAGGTGTACGTCGACCACATCCACGCGCCGCTGGTGAGCGTGCGCGAGCAGGCGGGCGTCGTCGTGGCGCGGCTCAAGGAGCGCGGCGAGGCCCGCTTCCGGGACCTGATCGAGGAACTGGGCCCCGACGACACCCTCACCGTCGTCGCCCGCTTCCTGGCGCTTCTGGAGCTGTACCGGGAGAAGGCCGTCGCCCTGGAGCAGGAGGAGGCCCTCGGCGACCTCCTGGTGCGCTGGACCGGCGGGGACAGCGACGCGGAGCCGACCGTGACCGACGAGTTCGACCGGGCGCCCGAGCCGGAGGAGGAGAAGAAGCCGTGAGCGCAGTGCCTGCGGAAACGGAAACGGAAACGGAAGACGGATCCGGGAGCCCCGCGGGCGACCTGGGGGCGGCCGTCGCCGGGCTCGACCTCAAGCCCGCCCTGGAGGCCGTCCTCATGGTCGTGGACGAGCCCGCCACCGAGGAACACCTGGCGAAGATCCTGCGGCGGCCGCGGCGGGCCGTCGCCGACGCGCTGCGGGAGCTCGCCGACGAGTACACCGTGCAGGGCCGGGGCTTCGAGCTGCGCCTGGTGGCGGGCGGCTGGCGGTACTACACGCGCCCCGCGTACGCGCCGGCCGTCGAGGGCTTCGTCCTGGACGGGCAGCACGCCCGGCTCACCCAGGCGGCTCTGGAGACGCTCGCCGTCGTCGCCTACCGCCAGCCGGTCAGCCGCTCGCGGGTCTCGGCGGTGCGCGGAGTGAACTGCGACGGGGTCATGCGCACCCTCCTGCAGCGGGGTCTGGTGGAGGAGGCGGGCGCGGAACCCGAAACAGGTGCGATCCTGTACAGGACGACGAACTATTTCCTGGAGCGGATGGGCCTGCGCGGCCTGGACGAGCTCCCCGAGCTCGCGCCCTTCCTCCCCGAGGCGGACGCGATCGAGGGCGAGACGCAGGAAGGGATCCCGTCGTTCGATCCGGACGCACCCGATGCGCCGGATGCCGAGGACGCAGACGACTAGACGGAACATTTGATGCGAAGCAGCAGCGGCAGGAACAGCAGCGGAAACAACGGCGGGAGCCGTGGTGGCAACAGCGGCGGCCGCGGCAGCAGCGGCGGCCGCGGAGGCGGCGGCCCCCGGAGCGGCGCCGGTGGCGGCGGCCGCGGGAGCGGCGCCAGTGGCGGCGGCCGCGGGAGCGGCGCCAGTGGCGGTGGCCGCGGAAGCTTCCGGGGTGCCGGCAGCAACCGCGACGACAAGCAGGGCAGCGGCCGCCCCAGCAAGCCCCGCCCCGAGGAGCGGCGCTACGACGTCGGCCCGGGCGGCACCCAGGACGGCCCGAAGTCGGGCCGCGGCGCCTCGGCGCGCGGCGGGGCCAAGGGCGGCCCCAAGCGCGGCCAGGACCAGCGCGGCACCGGGCGCGGCCGCCCGGCCCCCGCACGGTCCCGGGAGTACGAGACGCGGGCCGAGGAGCGCAACCGCGAGCGGTACGCGGGCCGGCCCAAGGTCAGCACGCCCAAGACCTTCCCCGGCGCCGAGCAGGAGGGTGAGCGGCTGCAGAAGGTCCTCGCCCGCGCGGGCTACGGCTCGCGGCGTGCCTGCGAGGAGCTGGTCGACGAGGCCCGCGTCGAGGTCAACGGCGAGATCGTCATGGAGCAGGGCCTGCGCGTCGACCCCGAGAAGGACGAGATCAAGGTCGACGGCCTGACCGTGGCCACGCAGTCGTACCAGTTCTTCGCCCTGAACAAGCCCGCCGGTGTCGTCTCCACCATGGAGGACAACGAAGGGCGGCAGTGCCTCGGCGACTACACGAACAACCGCGAGACGCGGCTGTTCCACGTGGGGCGGCTCGACACCGAGACCGAGGGCGTCATCCTGCTCACCAACCACGGCGAGCTGGCGCACCGCCTGACCCACCCCAAGTACGGCGTGAAGAAGGTCTACCTCGCGCACATCGTCGGCCCGATCCCGCGTGACCTGGGCAAGCAGCTCAAGGACGGCATCCAGCTCGAGGACGGGTACGCCCGCGCGGACCACTTCCGCGTCGTCGAGCAGACCGGCAAGAACTACCTGGTCGAGGTGACCCTGCACGAGGGCCGCAAGCACATCGTGCGCCGCATGCTCGCCGAGGCCGGGTTCCCCGTCGACAAGCTGGTGCGCGTCGCCTTCGGCCCGATCACGCTGGGCGACCAGAAGTCGGGCTGGCTGCGCCGCCTTTCCAACACCGAGGTCGGCATGCTGATGAAGGAAGTCGACCTGTAGGACTCACGGGTACGGCGGCTCAGCGTCCCAGCGCCGAGTCCCGCCGCACCCGGAACACGAAGTCCGCCACGCGGCGGCGGTCCGGCTCCGGCGGCAGCGGAGTGCGGGCCGCCGCCGCGTCGGCTTCCGCCGCGAGCCGCGTCATCCAGGACTCCACCTCGGCCCACGGCACCTCGCCGCGCCTGACCGCGAGCAGCGGCTCGCGCATCTCGCCGACGTCGATCGTCAGCTCGCCGGTGCGCAGCAGATCGCGGCACGACATCAGCAGGCGCAGCAGGTGCATGGCGTGCTTCCAGCGCGGGGCGCCGTGGCGGCGTACGTCCGCGTCCAGCTTCTTGCGCTGGCCGAAGGCGTAGCGCGCGAAGGTCTCGTGGGCCTGGCGGGACAGGAAGGCGCCGCGGAGCGCGAGCAGTTCACGGCCGGTGTCGGTGAGGTGCTCGACGAGCGGGGAGTGCAGGCACTCCAGGATGTTCGGGTTGGCGCGCAGGGCCAGCTCGCAGAAGCGCTCCAGCTCCCAGCTGAACTGCTCGTCGGCCGGTCCCTCCACATGCGTCGGCGGCTTCTCGAAGTGCCAGAACAGCGGGGTCGGCGCGAGGAAGACGCCACGGCGGTCGGTGTCGCTGTCGTCGGTGGCCAGACCGAAGGCCCGCGAACCCATGACGCAGGCGTAGATCGTGTGGTCGCGCACCAGGTCCAGGGGGTCGAGGGTGTCCTGGGGATCGACGGTGTGCTGCGGGCCCGGCGGTGTGTCCATGGCCGGGAGCGTACGGCGTTCCTCAGCCGAGCCTGATCGAATTTCCGCGCACGTCGATGGCCCGCGGCGGCAGCGGGCGTCGAGCCGGGCCGCCCGCGACCGCCCCGTCCGCGACCCGGAACCGGCTGCCGTGGCACGGGCAGTTGATGGTGCCGCCGTCGACCTCGCGCACCGCGCAGCCCTGGTGTGTGCACACCGCCGAGAAGGCCTTGAACTCGCCCTCGGCGGGCTGCGTCACGACGACCTTCTCGGCGCCGAAGACCTTGCCGCCGCCGACCGGGATGTCGCCGGTCTTCGCCAGCTCCGGCCCGGCGGGCGGCCGTTCGCCGCTCGCACCAGGCGAGGCGGGCGAGGCGGAGCCGTCCGGGCCGCTGGGCGGCTCCGAGTCCGCGCCCCCGTCGCCGTACTCCGCGCACCCGGCCGCCGCGGCGGCGCCCAGCGCACCGGCCACGAGCGCCGTACGCCGCGTGGGGCGCCCCACGGGCCGCCCGCCGCCCGCGTCCTGGCCCCGGCCACCTCCGCCCCCGCCCTGGCCGCTCACGTCGTCACCCCGAACGTACGGAAGAACCACAGCGCCGACGTCAGCCACACCACCGTGAGCACCGCGAAGACGAGCCCGCCCACCACCGGGAGCAGCCCGCCGGGCAGCCGTTCCGAGCGGAGCAGCAGCATCTTGGCGCTGAACGCCCCGAAGAAGAAGCAGCCGAGGAACGAGTGCCACAGCACGCGCGCCGAGTACGTCTGGTAGCCGAGGGCGTAGAGGCAGTGCACCGCGACCGGCACCGCCACCAGGAACGCGATCCGGCCCGACCAGCGGTGCAGCGCCGCCGACCAGGACGGCCCCGGCAGCCTGCCGTACACCATGAGGGCCGAGACGACCTGGAGCAGCGCGAAGCCGAGCGCCGTCGTGCCGAGCCAGGACTTGACGGCACCGGTGCTGCTGAAGCCCGCCAGGTTGAAGGCGGTGCCCGCAGGGTCGTGGACCTGTCCGTACGCCCCGAGGCCCACCGCGATGGCGGCCGCGACCAGGGCGGGCACCAGGTAGCGGGCGGGGTGCGGGCGGCGCGGGCCGCCCGCGTGCGGCGGCACGGGGAAACCGCCCTGGGTGGGGGCGTTCGGGTCGACGCTCATGGGGCCTCCCGGTTCGGGGGCGGGCGGGTGCGGGCCGGGGTGCTCGGGGCACGGCCGGCGGGGGTGCTCAGGGCACGACCGGGCGTGCGGTGAGGCGGCCGCCGTCGTCCAGGACGACGGTGCCGGTGTCCGGGTCGAGCCGGGGGGCCTTCGTGGGCTCGCCGTCGCGGTTGAGGATGCCGACCTGGCTGCCGTCGGGCTGGACGATCCAGCCGCCGTCGAGCCGCTCGCCCCGCGCCTCGACGGTCGCGCGGTACACCCCGGACGGCTTCTCGGCTTTCGGTGCGGTGAAGGCCCATGACTTCTTGCGGATCTCGACGGTGCCGCGGACCTCGCCGTGGTCCGGCGCGAGTCGGCCGTCGAGCTTCGCGCCGTGCTTGCCGGTCAGGCGCATCGACCCGTCGTCCTCGACGTCGCCCTTCAGCCAGGACTCCGTGGCGCGGCCGTCGCAGAAGTACGCGACCGCCTCGCCGTCACGGAGGGTGATGGCGACCGAGGCCGAGTCGTCGTCCGTACGGCCCGTGTAGCGCCCGTCGGACGGGGGCTTCTTCGTGGGCGGGGGAGAGGGCGTGCCGGTGGGGCTCGGGCGGTCCGCGGGGGCGCTCGCGGTGGGCGATGCCGTCGGCTCGGCCGTGCCGGACGAGGAGTCCGAGTACGACGAACTGCCCGTCCCCGTCGTCTCGTTGACCGACAGCATGAACAGGGCCAGCACCAGCCCCGCGAACAGCGTGAACAAGGGTCCTGAGCGCTTCATGCGTGCCCCCCGAGGCGCGTGGCCTGCCTCTCCATGCAAGCCGACCCGCACCTTGGCGTCCAGGGGCGCACGGAGGCTGTGCGCCCGTGGTGCGGCGGGCCTCGCGCCGGTTGCTCCGAGTGGCGGGGTGCGTCGCTCCGGGTGACATTGGCAGGGTCCGGGGCCCTTGCCGGCGAAGGCGGGGCCCGGCCACTGAACCGAAAGGCAGCGGGACCATGGCGGGTAACGATCTGGGCGGTCTTCTGGGCGGACTCCTCGGCGGGGGCGGACAGCAGGGCGGGAGTGGATCCGGAGGCGGTGGCGCCCTCCTCGGCGCCCTGCTCGGCGCGCTGATGAACAAGAGCGGCGGCAGCAACCCGCTCGGCGGGCTCCTGGACGGGCTGACCAAGGCCGGTCTCACCGACCAGGCCCAGTCGTGGGTGAGCACCGGCGAGAACAAGCCGGTGACCGGCGAGCAGGTGCGGCAGGCGGTGCCCGACGACACGCTCCAGCAGGTCGCCAAGGACGCCGGGGTCTCGCCCGAGCAGGCCGCGGACACGATTGCCCAGGAGCTGCCGAGCGCTGTCGACAAGTTGACGCCGAACGGCCAGTTGCCGGCGTCACTGGATGACATCATCCGCCAGCAGCAGCTCTGACGCGGGTGTGTGGTGTGCGGCGGCCGTCTTGCCAGGCGGGCGCCGCACACGTGTGTCGGAGGCGCTGACTACCCTTGCCGTACGGCACGACAGACCACGAGAGCGCGACCAGCACGGCAAGCGCACACGAGCGAGGAGCAGCACGGTGGCGGTACGAGCGGTGCGGGGCGCCGTCCAACTGGAGCGGGACACGGCCGACCACATGAGCGAGCAGGTCCGTGAGCTGCTCACGACCGTCCTCGAACGCAACGGGCTCACCGCCGACGACCTGATCTCCATCTGGTTCACGGCGACCCCCGACCTGCACAGCGACTTCCCGGCCGCCGCCGCGCGCGGCCTCGGCCTCGCCGACGTACCGCTGATCTGCGCGCAGGAGCTGGACATCGAGGGCGCCATGCCGCGTGTCGTGCGGCTGCTCGCCCACATCGAGTCGGACCGCGCCCGGTCCGAGATCTCCCACGTCTACCTCGGCGCGGCCGCCGCCCTTCGCAAGGACATCGCCCAGTGAGAACCGCCCTCGTCATCGGCACCGGCCTGATCGGCACCTCGGCCGCGCAGGCCCTCGCGCGCCGCGGCGTCACCGTCCACCTCGCCGACCACGACCAGGAGCAGGCGCGCACCGCGGCCGCGCTCGGGGCGGGCACGAGCGAGGCGCCGGGCGGGCCCGTCGACCTGTGCGTGGTCGCGGTGCCGCCGGCGCACGTCGCCGCCACGCTCGCCGACGCGATGCGGCGCGGGGTCGCGCGCGGCTACCTCGACGTGGCCAGCGTCAAGGGCGGGCCGCGGCGCGAGCTCGAGTCCCTCGGGCTCGACCTCACGGCGTACATCGGTACGCACCCGATGTCCGGCCGCGAGCGGAGCGGACCGCTCGCGGCCTCGGCGGACCTCTTCGAGGGGCGGCCCTGGGTGCTCACCCCGACGCGGGACACCGACACCGAGGTCCTCAACCTCGCGCTCGAACTGGTCGCGCTGTGCCGGGCGGTGCCCGTCGTCATGGACGCCGACGCCCACGACCGGGCGGTCGCGCTCGTCTCGCACATGCCGCACCTCGTCTCCAGCATGGTCGCGGCCCGCCTGGAGAACGCCGAGGAGACGGCGGTACGGCTCTGTGGCCAGGGCATCCGTGACGTGACCCGCATCGCGGCGTCCGACCCGCGGATGTGGATCGACATCCTCTCCGCGAACCCCGGCCCGGTGGCCGACCTGCTCGCGGAGGTCGCCGCCGACCTGGACGAGGCGGTCACCGCGCTGCGCGGCCTGCAGTCCGCCGACGAGGCCAAGCGGCTTGACGGGGCCGCGGGCGTCGAGGGCGTGCTGCGGCGGGGCAACGCCGGGCAGGCCCGGGTGCCCGGCAAGCACGGCACCGGGCCCACCGCGTACGAGATCGTGGCCGTGCTCATCAGCGACCAGCCCGGCCAGCTCGCCCGCATCTTCGCCGACGCGGAGCACGCCGGGGTCAACGTCGAGGACGTCCGCATCGAGCACGCCACCGGCCAGCAGGCGGGCCTCGTCCAGCTCATGGTCGAGCCGCAGGCCGCGCCCGTGCTCGCGGCGGCGCTGCGGGACCGCGGGTGGTCCCTGCGGCAGTGAGCGGGCGGTCCCCGCGGCGGTGAGCGGGTGCTCCCCGCCGCGGTGAGCGGGGCTGGGAAGGGCCCCGCCGAGGGGCCGCAAGAGGGAACGCCGGGAGCCAGTAACCTTGTGCGAGGCGCCGAAACGGCGCCCACCCCGTCCCCCGCACCGAGAAAGGTGTCCGCTCCCCGTGGAATCCGTGGAAAACACCGCCGCCGCAGGCCCGGCTCCCGTGATCGTCGCCATCGACGGGCCGTCCGGCACGGGGAAGTCCAGCACGTCCAAGGCCGTCGCGGCCCAGCTCGGCCTGAGCTACCTGGACACCGGCGCCCAGTACCGGGCGATCACGTGGTGGATGGTGCACAACGGCATCGACCTCACGGACCCCTCCGCGATCGCCGCCGCGGCGGGCAAGCCGGAGATCGTCTCGGGCACGGACCCGTCCGCCCCGACGATCACCGTGGACGGCACGGACGTCGCGGCCCCGATCCGCACGGCCGAGGTCACGTCCAAAGTGAGCGCGGTCAGCGCGGTCCCCGAGGTGCGCGCCCGGATCACCGAGCTGCAGCGCTCCATCGCGCGCGGCGCGCAGGACGGCATCGTCGTCGAGGGCCGTGACATCGGCACCACGGTGCTGCCCGACGCCGACCTCAAGATCTTCCTGACGGCGTCCCCGGAGGCCCGCGCCGCCCGCCGCTCCGGCGAGCTGAAGGGCGTCGACGTCGCCACCACCCGCGAGGCCCTCATCAAGCGGGACGCCGCCGACTCCAGCCGCAAGACCTCCCCGCTGGCCAAGGCCGGCGACGCGGTCGAGGTGGACACCACCGAGCTCACGCTGCAGCAGGTCATCGAGTGCGTCGTCACGCTCGTCGAGGAGAAGCGGGCCGGAAAGTGAGCCAGGTTCCCGGTGAGCGCGGGGCGGCCTCCGCGCGCGCGGATTCGGCCGAGCGCGGAGCTCCCTCCGAGCGTGGCGCCGACGTCGGCCGCCGCATCGGGGTGGGCCTCATGTACGGCCTGTGGAAGCCGCGCGTCCTGGGCGCCTGGCGGGTCCCCGCGGCCGGCCCGGTGATCCTCGCCGTGAACCACTCGCACAACGTCGACGGCCCCATGGTCATGGGTGTGGCGCCCCGGCCGACGCACTTCCTGATCAAGAAGGAAGCATTCGTCGGGCCGCTCGGCCCGTTCCTGCGGGGCATCGGCCAGCTCCAGGTCGACCGCTCGACGGCCGACCGCACGGCGATCACGGACGCGCTGGCCGTGCTGCGCGAGGGCGGCGTCCTCGGGATCTTCCCGGAGGGCACCCGGGGCGACGGCGACTTCGCGTCGCTGCGTGCGGGCCTCGCGTACTTCGCGGTGCGCTCCGGGGCGCCGATCGTCCCCGTGGCCGTACTGGGCAGCACGGAGCGGAACGGCCGGCTGATACGGCAGCTGCCGCCGCTGCGCAGCCGCGTGGACGTCGTCTTCGGAGACCCCTTCGAGGCGGGCGACGGAAGCGGGCGGCGTACGCGCAAGGCGCTCGACGAGGCCACCGTGCGCATCCAGGAGCGGCTCACCGCCCACCTGGAAAACGCCAGGCGCCTGACCGGGCGCTGAGTAACACTTCTACTCAGGCGCACCGCGCGGCGTCCGTTCCGGTCACCCTGGCCGACCTGCTTGTCCGGCTGGGGGTCCGGGGGTTATCCCCCGGGAGAATGCAGCAGTAGTGGCCCCCCGTGGGGCGGGCCACCGATCACCACGATGAACGACGAGGTACGGACTTCATGAACGACCACATCCAGCCCGAGGGCGAGGGCTCGGCCGAGCACGCCGAGCACGACCACGGTGCGCTTGGCGATGCCGAGTACGCGGAGTTCATGGAGCTCGCCGCCGTAGAGGGCTTCGACATCGAGGACGTCGAAGGCGCCATCGAGGCGGCCGGGCACGGCCCGCTGCCGGTGCTCGCCGTCGTCGGCCGCCCCAATGTCGGCAAGTCGACGCTCGTGAACCGCGTCATCGGCCGCCGCGAGGCCGTCGTCGAGGACAAACCGGGCGTCACCCGCGACCGCGTCACCTATGAGGCCGAGTGGGCGGGCCGCCGCTTCAAGGTCGTCGACACCGGCGGCTGGGAGCAGGACGTCCTCGGCATCGACGCGTCCGTGGCCGCCCAGGCGGAGTACGCGATCGAGGCGGCGGACGCCGTCGTGTTCGTGGTGGACGCCACGGTCGGCGCGACGGACACCGACGAGGCCGTCGTCCGGCTCCTGCGCAAGGCGGGCAAGCCCGTCGTGCTGTGCGCCAACAAGGTCGACGGCCCCTCCGCCGAGGCGGACGCGGCGACGCTGTGGTCCCTCGGCCTCGGCGAGCCGCACCCGGTCTCCGCGCTGCACGGCCGCGGCACCGGCGACATGCTGGACGCCGTCCTGGAGGCGCTGCCCGAGGCGCCCGCGCAGACCTTCGGCACGGCCATCGGCGGCCCGCGCCGCATCGCCCTCATCGGCCGCCCGAACGTCGGCAAGTCGTCCCTGCTCAACAAGGTGGCGAACGAAGAGCGCGTCGTCGTCAACGAACTGGCGGGCACGACCCGCGACCCGGTCGACGAGCTGATCGAACTCGGCGGCGTCACCTGGAAGTTCGTCGACACGGCGGGCATCCGCAAGCGCGTCCACCTGCAGCAGGGCGCCGACTACTACGCCTCGCTGCGCACCGCCGCCGCCGTCGAGAAGGCGGAGGTCGCGGTCATCCTGATCGACGCCAGCGAGTCGATCAGCGTGCAGGACCAGCGCATCGTCACGATGGCGGTGGAGGCGGGCCGCGCCGTCGTCCTCGCGTACAACAAGTGGGACACCCTCGACGAGGAGCGCCGCTACTACCTGGAGCGTGAGATCGAGACGGAGCTCGCGCAGGTCGCCTGGGCGCCGCGGGTGAATGTCTCGGCGCGCACGGGCCGGCACATGGAGAAGCTGGTTCCGGCGATCGAGACGGCCCTGGCGGGCTGGGAGACGCGCGTGCCGACGGGCCGCCTGAACGCCTTCCTCGGCGAGCTGGTCGCCGCGCATCCGCACCCGGTCCGCGGCGGCAAGCAGCCGCGCATCCTCTTCGGCACGCAGGCGGGCACGAAGCCGCCGCGGTTCGTGCTGTTCGCCTCGGGCTTCATCGAGCACGGCTACCGCCGCTTCGTGGAGCGCAGGCTCCGCGAGGAGTTCGGCTTCGAGGGCACCCCGATCCACATCTCGGTGCGGGTGCGCGAGAAGCGCGGCCAGAAGAACCAGAAGAAGAAGTAGCGACGGCTCCGGGGCGGATCGGCCCCGCGTGTGCGAACGTGACGATGCCCGGCCTTCCACGGGGAAGGCCGGGCATCGGCATATGGGGGAGCGCCGCGGTGCCCGCGGTCAGCGCTCGCGGCGCGGGCCCGGCGGGAGCGCGGCCGGGAAGAGCCGGCCGTAGCCGGTGTGGTCGGCCTGGGCCGGCTGGCCGTAGCGGGCGATGTGGAAGGCGTTGTGCCGCGGGTCGTGGTGCGGCTCGTGGTGCGCGTCGTGCCGGGGCGGGTGGCGGGGGTCGTGTCGCGCGTCGTGCTGTCCGGTGCCGTGCTGCCCGCCGTGCGACCTGCTGCCGAAGGCGTCGAACCGCAGGTCCTCCTCGCCGCTCCGGTCGCCGGGCAGGGCGCGGAACGCCCTCAGATACTCCGAATACAGCGCGTCGTAGATCGGCGTGGCCGAGGGGGCGCCCGAGGCGTCCTGCGCGGTGCGCATGGACGGGATGGGGCTCTGGTACGGCCGGTGGGGTGAGGCGTCATATGCGTGCACGTCTGGGCCAACGACACCGAAGCCGGACGGATGCGGGAAAATCGCCGCATTCGCCTGGTAGGCGGCACCGCTGCCGGGCTGCCGTCCATTGCGGCCGGGCCGCCGTCCGTGGCCGCCGGGCTGTCGTCCGTGGCTGCCGGGCTGCCGTCCGCGCCGCCGGATGCCGGTCGCGCACCCGGCGGCGCGGACGGCGCTCACGTGCCGGCCAACGGCATGCCGCAGGCGACCAGTTGGCCGCGCGCGGCGGCCCGGTCCAGGGCGTCGCGCAGCAGGTCCTCGCGGGGCTGGCGGCCGATGGCGCCCGCGGGGGCCGCGAACAGGAGCACCGACTGCGTCTTGTTGGCCGCGGCCCGCCAGCCCTCGGTGACCTGGAGCGGCTGGTGCGCCTGCCACCAGGCGACCTGCGGGCCGCCGCCGGTGCCGGGCTGCAGGATGGCGTGCAGCTGGCCCATGGCGAGCAGCACCGACCAGCCGTGCACCGTCGGCGGCACGCCGTCCAGGGACGTCACGGGCAGGAAGCCCTGCTCGATCAGGAGCGGCAGGAATTCGTCGCCGCCGCCGGGCGCGGCACCGGGGCGGGCGATCGGTCCGGTCGGTTCGACGACCAGCGCGGGCCGCAGCTCGCCCTCGATGAGGACGAGGCCGCTGGTGACGCCGAGCACGGCCTGCTCGGGCGCGCTCCGGGAGCCGCCGGGGCCCGGGGCGCCCTCGTCGGCGGAGCCGGTGATCGCGCGGACGGCGCCCTGGAGCTGCTCCTCGGCGACCTCGACGATCTGGGACGGCAGGCAGGCGGCATGGGCGAAGGCGAGCACGGCGGTCTCGTCGCCGACGAACAGGACCGTGCTGGTGCGCTCGCGCTCCGAGTCGCCCGGGGTGCGACAGGAGGTGCAGTCGTAGGCGCCCGGGGCGTTCTCCCCGGCGAGCAGGCGGTCCGCTTCTTCATCGCCGATCTCGGCGCGTACCTCGTCGCTGAGGTCGAGCATGCGCGGCACGGGTGGCTCCTCGGAATCGATGCGTGGGGTGTCCGGGTGGTGCCCGGCTCATAAAGGAGACAACGGGCGATCAGTGGCGCAAGTCACGCACGCGGGCGAACGGAATTGAACTATCCGAAGCAGAGCGTGAGTTGTAGGGCGGAATCTGTCACTCCGCGCCAACTGGTGCCCACTGCAAGGAAGTTGGACCGGTGAAGTGAGTCACAGATCAATTGGGTGATGGGCTCGTAAATGCGGAAATCGGGGAATTAAGTGGGTGTCCGAAACTCGACGATACCCCAGGTAACAGTCAACTGGCCTGGAATGACAAGGACCTGGTTGATATCGGGGCGAGCGGGCTCATAGATTCCACCGCCGTGTGCAGCGAGCACCGCTCGGGTACGTCCGCTGCTGTTCGGCGGGCGGGGCTCGGCGGGACCCCGGCGTCGGAAGCGCGTGGGGCCCGCGGAGTCAGGGGGAGCCCGGGTTCGTGGAGAGGGAAATTCATGTCCGTTCGTCCCCAGTACATTCGCAGGGCTGCAGTGCTCGGTTCGGCCGCGATCCTCGCGCCGCTTGCACTGCTCGCCGCGAGCGGCCAGGCCGCCGCGGACAGCGGAGTGTGGGACCGGATCGCCCGCTGCGAGAGCGGCGGGAACTGGCAGATCAACACAGGGAACGGCTACTACGGAGGACTGCAGTTCTCCGCCGGGACCTGGCGGGCGTACGGCGGCACGGCCTATGCGCCGACCGCCGACCAGGCGTCCAAGGCACAGCAGATCGCCGTCGCGGCGAAGGTGCAGCGCGCCCAGGGATGGGGTGCCTGGCCGTCCTGCTCGGCACGGGCAGGCGCGCAGGGCACCGCTCCCGGCGCGGCCGCTCCAGAGCGGCCCGCCGCCCCGAAGCAGGCGGCGCCCCGGCAGGCCGCCCCGAAGGCGGCTCCGGAGCAGCCCGCTCCGCAGTACCGCGTGCCCGCCCGGAGTGACCGGGGCACGCGCGGGGAGACGGGTTCGGGCGGCTACACCGTCCGGTCCGGTGACACGCTCAGCCGCATCGCGGCGGTGCACGGCACCAGCTGGCAGCAGATCTTCGCGGCCAACCGGGCTGTCATCGGCGGTGACCCGGACGTGATCGTGCCCGGGCAGCGGCTCGTGCTCTGACGGTCCCGTCGTGGTGGCCCCGCCCCGTCGTCCGACCGGGTGGGGCCGCCTCGGCGGCGGCGCGGCAGGCTCTGGCCTGCCGGGGTGGTGCCTAGCGTGGCCCGATGCATTCGACGCACCCGAAGCATTCGACGCAGCCGATGCGCCCGACGCGGCCGATGGATTCGACGCGGCCGACGCGTCCGAAGTCGTGTACGCGTCTTCGTCCTCGGTCCGGGGCTCTGCTCGCCGCGGCGGCCTTCTCGCTCCTGGCGCCGTCGGCCGCCGCGGCGGCGGAGCGCCCGCCGCCGCTGCCGGGTGCGGAGATGACCAGGTATACGTACGACTGCTCCCGCGCCGAAGGGCCCTGGGCCTGTCTGGCCCAGTGCGAGAGCAGCGGCCGCTGGGACAGCAACACTGGGAACAACTTCTACGGCGGGCTGCAGTTCCACCAGCCCACCTGGGTGGAGTTCGGCGGGCTCGCCTACGCCCCGCGCGCGGACCTCGCCACCCGTGAGGAGCAGATCCTGGTGGCCCAGAAGGTGCTGCGCAAGCAGGGCTGGAAGGCCTGGCCCGGCTGCTCCAAGAAGGTCAAGGACGCGGACCTCGACGGCGACGCGCTGCTGCCGGTGCGGATCACGCACGTCGTCCAGCGCGGCGAGACCCTCAGCTCGATCGCCCGCCGCCACCAGCTCAAGGGCGGCTGGCAGGCCCTCTACCAGGCCAACCGGAAGACGGTCGGCCCGCTTCCCGACCGGCTCACGCCCGGCACGGTGCTGGTGGTCCCCGCGGAGTGACACCCTCTTACCCCGGTGAGGCGGTGTGACCTCCCGGCGGCAGCTCCGCCGCCTCCCCGGCGAAGGCGACCTCGCCGCGGCGCAGTTCGTACACCACCTCCGCCCGGCCCCCGCGCTCGCGCAGTCCGGGCGGCAGCCGCTGTTCGGCGACGACCACGCACGCGTTCAGGCCCGTCAGGAGGTCGTACGTACGGGACGCCACCGTCGGGGACATGCCCTGGGCGGGCTCGTCGACCAGGACCACGCGCGCGCGTGCCAGCAGGGCGCGGGAGAGCGCCAGCATGCGCTGCTCGCCGCCCGACAGTGTGCCCGCGCGGCGGCCGAGCAGCGGGCGCAGTTCGGGGTACGCGTCCAGGGCGGGGGCGAAGTCGCCCTTGGCGTGCGCCAGTTCCAGGTTCTCGCGGACGGTGAGCGTGCCGAAGACGGCCCTTCGGTCCGGCACGAAGCACAGTCCGCGGCGGGCGCGTTCGTGTGCGGGCAGCCGGGTGACGTCGGTGCCGTCCCAGACGACGGCGCCCCCGGACAGCGGGACGGTGCCGGCCAGGGCGCGCAGCACGGTGGTGCGGCCGGAGCCGTTGCGGCCGAGCAGGACCGTCAGGCCGGGGGAGGGTGCGGCGAGGGTCACGCCGTGCAGGGCTTCCAGGGGGCCGTAGCGGACGCGGGCCGCCCGTAGCTCCAGGGGGCTCATCGGGTGCCGCCGCCTTCGGTGTGCGGGCCTTCGGTGTGCGGGCCCTCCAGGACCTGGTCGGCCGGGCCCGAGGCGACGACGCGGCCCGCCGTCATCACGTACACCGAGTCGGCGAGGCCCGCCACCAGGTCCAGGTCGTGCTCCACCACCAGCAGGGCCGTGCCGTCCGCCGCGAGCGCGTGCAGGATCCGGGCGAGGGCGGCCACTTCGGCGGTGTCCAGGCCCGCCGCGGGCTCGTCCAGGAGCAGGACGTGCGGGTCGCCCGCCAGCGCGCGGGCCAGCTCGACCCGTCGCAGGGTACCGGTGGGCAGGTCCGCGGCGGGGTGGTCGCGCACGGGGGTGAGCTCGAACAGGCGCAGCGCCCGGTCCAGGGCCGCCGGGTCGCGCACCCGGCCCTGTTCCGCGCCCACTCGTACGTTCTCGGCGACGGTCAGTGTCGGGAACACGGCGAGTTCCTGGAACGTGCGGGCCACGCCCACCCGGGTGCGGGCGTGCGCCGGAAGCCGCGTGATGTCCCGCCCCGCGAACGTGACCCGCCCCCGGTCCGGCCGCACCGTCCCGGCCAGACAGTGGAACAGGCTGCTCTTTCCTGCCCCGTTGGGCCCGACCACGGCGGTGATGCGGCCGGGGGGCACCACGAGGGACACGTCCCGCAGGGCGGTGAACCCGCCGTACGAGAGCCACAGGCCGCGGGCCTCAAGCACGGGCTCCTCCGCCCCGGCCTCCGGGCCCTGTCGCTGCCTGCTCCCGCCACCGCTCACGCCGGTCGTGCCGGTGCCGTCGGCCGGGGGCTGCTCTTGGGGCGGGAGCCGCCCTGCGGCACGACTGCCCACAGCGGGAGCGGGTCGTCCGTTCCCTGCCTCCGGGCCCTCTCGCTGCCCGCTGTCGTCGGGATGGCTGCTGTCGCCGCCGCTTGCGCCGGTGCTGTCGGCCGGGGGCTGTTCTTGGGGCGGGAGTCGCTCTGCGGCACGGTTGCCCACAGCGGGGGCGGGTTCGTTCCCTGCCTCCGGGCCCTCGCGCTGCTTGCTGTCGCCACCGCCACTGCTTGCGCCGGTCGTGCCGGTGCCGTCGGCCGGGGGCTGCTCTTGGGGCGGGAGCCGCTCTGCGGCACGACTGCCTACAGCGGGAGCGGGTTCGGTACCTGCCTCCCGGCCTCCGCGCTGCCCGCTGCCGCTGCCAGCGCCACCGCCGCCGTCATCGCCGACGCGACCGTCACCGTCGTCGACGCCACTGCCGCCGCGGCAGCCGCCGTCGCCGCGACCGCTGCCGCCACTACCAGGGCCGTCATCACCGGCGCTGCTGCCGCGACCGTCACCGTTATCACGGCCGTTGCCGCCGCTGCCGCCGTGACCGCCGCCGGTGTCACCACTGCTGCCGTGGCCGCCAACGTCATCGCTGCGGCTGCCACCGCCGCTGCCTCCGTTGGTGGCGCCGCCGCTGCCGCCCCCGCCGCCGGCGTCCCCGCCCCCGCCGCTGTGGGCAGTCGTGCCGCAGGGCGGCACCCGCCCCAAGAGCAGCCCCCGGCCGACGGTGCCCGTCAGGTCGGCGCCGGCCAGAGCCGTCCGGGCCCGTACCCCGGCAGGGGTGAGTCGTGGGTGCCTTCGAAGGTGGTGTGTCGCTGCGCGCAGTGCCTCGTAGGGGCCGCCCGGGAAGCGGCCGATCAGGATGGCGAGGATGCCGATGACCGCCGCCGCGACCCCGCCTCGCGTACCCGCGTCGAGGCCGACAAGCAACGCCCCCGCGAGCAGCGCGCCGAGCAGGCTGTCGGCTCCGAGGACGACGACGGCCGCGAACCACAGCAGCCCCCGCACGGGGTCGTACGCCCCGGGGTCGAAGGCGCGCAGCCCCATGCCGAGCATGCCGCCCCCGAGCGCGGCCAGCGCCGCCCCGATGACGAATGCGGCGAGCTTCAGCGTGCGCACGGGCACCCCGGCCGCCGCGGCCCCCGCCTCGTGATCCCGCATCGCGGCGAGCGCACGCCCCGTACGCCCCCGCCGCAGCGCGGCCACGAGCAGCAGGGCGCCGCCGAGCAGGACCAGTTCGAGCAGGTAGTACGCGCGGTCCCCGCCGAAGCCCGCGGGCCGGCCGAGGGAGAGGCCCGACGTGGCGTACGGCTGCGCGAACACGAAGCGGCTGACGCCGACCCCGACGGCGAAGGTCGCGAGGGCGAGCGCCAGGCCGTGCCTGCTGATCGCGGGCCAGCCGGTGAGCAGCCCGAGCGGGGCGACGAGCAGCACGGCCACGGCGAGGGCGGGCAGCGCGGGCAGTTCGGGCAGGCCCGGGAAGCGTCCGTTCGTGAGCAGCGCCGTGAACAGAGCGCCGAGGCCCGCGTACGCGGCCTGGCCGAGGGAGATCTGCCCGCCCCGGCCGGTGACCACCACCAGGGAGAGGAGGATGACGCCGAGCGCGGGCACCTGGACGGACGTGGTGAGGTCCGAACCGGCGAGGCCGAGAGGGAGGAGGAAGAGGACGACGGCCACTATCCACGCCCCCGGCGGCGTCGGCACGCGGGCCGTCGCGGTGCGCGGCAGCGCGTCCCCCTTGCCGATGCCCGGAAGCACGAGCGCCGCGATCAGCAGCGCCACCACGAACAGGTTCGCGCCGACGGCCTGGAGCAGCGGCTCGCGCCAGCCCGCGGGGTGCAGCCGGGTGAGCTGGCTCTGGGCCACGCCGACGCCGAGCGCCACGACGACGGCCACCGGCAGATTCCGCATCCGGGCGGCCACGGCGACGGCCACCACCTCCATGACGAGCAGCGGCATGCCGTACGGATCGAGACGTACGTACGGAGCGAGCAGCACGCCGGTCAGTCCCGCCGTGAACGAGCCGAACGCCCAGCCCGCCGCCGCCACCCGGTCCGCGTCGATCCCGGCGAGCACCGCGAGGCGGCGGTCGTCGACCACCGCGCGCAGTTCACCGCCGAAGCGGGTGAAGCGCGTGACGGCCCACACGGCGAACGCGAGCACCACGGCGGCCGCCAACTGCCCCCAGGGGTCCGCCGACACGAGCGTCGGCACATCGGCGCGGGCGCCCTGCCCCCACAGCAGCGCCGCCCCGCCGACCAGGAGCACGAACACCCCGATCGACGCGACCAGCGTCTGGGCCGGGTCGCCGCCGAGCACGGCGAGCGGCCGGAAGACGGCGCGTTCGAGGACCAGGCCGATCGCGGGCGCCACGACGAGGAGGGTGACCGCCGCGGCGAGCCAGAGCGGCCAGTCCCACTCGACGGTGAACTGCCGCAGCAGATAGGCACACAGCATCGCGATGGCGCCGTGCGCGAAGTTGAGGACGCCCGTCGCGCGGTAGGTGACGATCAGGCCGATTCCGGTGAGGGCGGCGGCGCTGCCGACGGAGAGCCCGGCCAGCGTGAGGTCGTAGCTCAGGGAGGCCACCGGGTCAGTCCTGCGGGGAGTTCGGGGAGTTCGGGGGCTGCGGGGGTTCAGGAGACTCAGGGGACTCAGGGGACTCAGCGGACACAGGGCCCCGCGGCGGTCGACCGGGATCCCCCGGCAGGCAGATCGGACACGGGTCCAGATCCCCGTCCCGCAGCATGCTCGCGTCGGCGGGCACCGCCTCGGGCTTGCCGGACACCAGCGGACAGTCCGCGCGGTGCCACAGCGTGCCGCCGGGGACCATGAGGAACTCTCCGCTGCTCGCGACCGGCGCCGCGGCCCGCTCGGCGCGCACCGCCGCTGGATCCTGGCCCTCGACGGCCACCAGCAGCCCGTACAGCTCCTCCACCCGCGCCGCCGCGAGCGCCCCGCGGCCGTGCGCGAGGAGCACCGCGCCCGCCACGATCAGCGCGGCACCCGGCACGGTGCACGAGGCGATGTAGGGCAGCTGGCGCTCGGCGAAGCGCTCGCCGGAGATGCCGTACCAGCCGATCACACAGAGCACCGCCCCCGTCGCGAGAGCCGCGAACGCCGCCCACAGCATCGGATGCACCGCCCGCAGCCTGGCCGCGCGTGAGGCGGCCGAAGACGCCGTGGGAGATCGCTGAGCCGTCCGTGCCGCCCGCATCGAGGCCCCCTGGGAGACGTCGTAAGTCAGACAGGTCTGTTACTGACAGGTCTGTTCATGTCAGCCAATGGCTTGCACTATGCCTTCTGGAAGCTGACCCTGAAAGCACCGGGCGCTCTTCGCCCGGACCGACACCCGGTGGTGAGCCAGATGGTTCTCTGGACCAGCCCCAGGCGGGGGAGCGATCTTCGGCGGGGGAGGGTGCGGAGCACGGCCCTGGCGGCAGCCGCCGTCCTGCTGATCGCCCCGGCCGCCGTGGCCTGCGGAGACGACAGCGGGGGTGACGACAGCGCGCCGCCGAAGCCCTCCGTGGAGACGACGGAGAAGCAACCGGCGGACACCGCGTCCGAGAGCGAGGCGCCCGGCGGCGCCGACGAGCCCGCCGACCCCGCGGCCGCCGAGAAGGAGGTGCGGCGGAACTTCGAGAAGTTCTTCGACCCGGCCACCTCCTTGCGGGACAAGGAGGCCGTCCTGGAGAACGGCCCGAAGATGCGCGAGGTGCTGCAGAGCTTCAGCGGGGACGAGCGCGGCAAGCAGGTCGGCGCGAAGGTCGGCAAGGTCGAGTTCACCTCGGCGACCGAGGCCGAGGTGACGTACGCGCTGACGCTGAAGGGCCAGACCGCGCTGCCCACCGCCAGCGGTACGGCCGTGAACCAGGACGACACCTGGAAGGTGTCCGTCAAGACGCTGTGCGCGCTGGTGAAGCTGAGCGGCAATGCGTCGCCCGGCCCGGGCTGCTGAGGTCCCGGGCGGCCGGGCCCGGCGCCCGGCGCTCGCCGTCCTCGCGATCGCGGCGCTCCTTGCCGCCCCGGCCTGCGGCAGCCGCCTGCCGGAGAGCGACTTCGAGGAGCGGCCGCCCGCGCCGCGCGGCACCCAGCAGGGGCCGCCCCTGAGGGTCGGCATCATCGCCAGCGCCACCAGCCCGGTCGGCGGCTCCGCCTTCACCGGCCCGCGCGACGGCGCCAAGGCCTACTTCGAGCGGCTCAACGACCGCGGCGGCGTCGGCGGCCGCCAGGTCGAGGTGCACACCTGCGACGACGGCGGCAGCGGCGTCGGCAACAACGAGTGCGTGCACAAGCTGCTCGACGAGAAGAAGGTCGTCGCCCTCGTCGCCACCACCGTCCTGGACTACGCGGGCGCCTCGCGCGTCTCGAAGGCGGGCGTGCCCGACATCGGCGGCCAGCCCGTCGGCTCCGCCTACGACACCTATCCGCACCTGTACGGCATCTACGGCAGCCTCGCCCCGCGCACCGGCAAACCGGGCTGGGACGGCAAGCTGGTCGGCGGCACGGAGGTCTACCGCTACTTCAAGCGCGAACAGGGCGCCCGCACCGCCGCCGTCGTCTCCTACAACCAGGCCGCGTCGGCCGCGTACGCCCGCCTGGTGAAGCGCGGCCTTCAGGCCGAGGGCTACAAGGTGGTCACCGAGCAGGTGGACTTCTCGCTGCCCAACTTCCGGGCCGTCGCCGCCGACCTCAAGGACCGGGGCGCCGACCTGGTCTTCGACGCGATGGACACCCACGGCAACGCGCAGCTCTGCAAGGCGATGGACGACGTCGGCGCGGAGGTCACCGCGAAGGTCACCAATGTCCAGAACTGGTCGTCCACGGTCGCCGAGGACTACAAGGACGCGCCGCGCTGCCGCAACGCCCTGTGGGCCACCGGCGCGAGCCGCAACTACGAGGACACCGGCCACCCGGCGGTGCGCGCGTTCCGCGACGCCACGAAGGGGGAGGAGACGCACTCCCAGTGGCAACTGGAGGGCTGGGCCGCCGCGATGTGGTTCACGGACGCGGCGAAGTCCTGCCTGGCGTCCGCGGGCGATGCCACGCGGGCCTGCGTCGACCGCTTCATGAGCCGCGGCGAACCCTACGACGCGGACGGTCTGCTGCTGCCCGTGACGTACGAACGGCGGTCCGAGCCACCGAAGAAGCGCGAGACCTGCGTGTCCGTGGCCCGCTGGAAGGACGATGAGGGCTGGGTCACACAGGGCGACATGAACCGCACCTGTTTCGACGTACCACAGCTCTCCTACCAGCCCTGATCTATGTACCAGTCACGGAGTTCCTCGTTCCGCCTCTCGATCAGGCATCCGTTTCAGAACAAGACGGATTTTCGACCCAACCCTTGGCCCTGGATTCCCGTCTAACCCCTCGGTAGGCGGACGAGACGGACTGTCCGCAGGGAAGCGCGGAATACGGGGACGTATGCATATCTCTTTCCTGATTCACAACGCGTACGGGATCGGAGGGACGATCCGGACGACGTACAACTTGGCGAACACGCTCGCCGAGCACCATGACGTCGAGATCGTGTCGGTGCTGCGCCACCGCGACGAGCCGGTCTTCACCCCCGACGCGCGGATCAGGCTGAGCCACCTCGTCGACATACGCAAGGACAGCCCGGGATACGAGGGCGAGAGCGAGGCCTACCGCACCCCCGCCAAGGTCTTCCCCAGCGCCGAGGGGCGCTACGGCCAGTACAGCGCCCTGACCGACGAGCGCATCGAGGCCCATCTCTCCGCCCTGAGGTCCGACGTCGTCATCGGCACCCGTCCCGGCCTGAACGTGCACATCGCCCGCCAGGCCCGGCGCGGCGTGCTGCGCGTCGGCCAGGAGCACCTCACGCTCGACAGCCACACCAAGGAACTGCGCCTGCAACTGCGCAGCGTGTACCCGCGCCTGGACGTCCTGACCACGACGACCGAGGCCGACGCGGAGGACTACCGCCGGCGGATGCGGCTGCCCGGCGTGCATGTGCAGGCGGTGCCGAACCCGGTGCCCGCGCCCGGCATCGAGCCCGCCGACGGCTCCCACAAGTGGGTCGTCGCGGCCGGCCGGCTCGCCCCCGTCAAGCGGTACGACCTGCTGATCCGCGCCTTCGACAAGGTGCGGCGGGAGCGGCCCGACTGGCGGCTGCGGATCTACGGCGGCGGCAAGCAGAAGGACAAGCTGCGCAAGCTGATCGACGATCTCGGCCTGTACAACCACGTGTTCCTCATGGGCCCCGCGCACCCCATCGAGCCGGAGTGGGCCAAGGGCTCCATCGCGGCCGTCACCTCCAGTCTCGAATCGTTCGGCATGACGATCGTGGAGGCGATGCGCTGCGGGCTGCCCGTGGTCGCCACGGACTGCCCGCACGGGCCCGGCGAGATCATCGCCAACGGCGTCGACGGCCGCCTCGTCGAGGTCGGCAACGCCGACGCGATCGCGGGCGGACTGCTCGAACTCATCAATGACGACGCGCTGCGGCAGCGCATGGCGGGCGCCGCGCTCGAGGACTCCGAGCGCTTCGACCCCACCCGGATCGCCGAGCGCTACGAGGACATGTTCAACGGCATGCTCACGCGGGGCGGTTCGCTGAGCGGCCGGGTGCGCGGCTCGATGCACCGCGCGAGGGGGGCCCTGCTCGGCGGCGCGTACGCCGTCCGGGACGCCCGACGGACCGTACCGACGAAGGGGCGCTTGGCATGACGGCCGTGTTCACACGGGGCACGCTGGACGGCTCGCAGGAGGCCGCGGCCGGCGGGGCGGAGGCGCCCGCGCCGCGTGCCGACTGCATCGCGGACTCCGCGGGCGGGCTGACCTTCGACGTCACCGACCCCGGCGAGGCGGGCGCCGCGCATCTGCTGCTTCGGCTGCGGGACTCCGACCCGGCCGTCGAGGTACGGCTGCCGCTGACCCCGGCCGCCGACGGCCGGCTGCGCGCCGCGCTGCCCAGCAGCGTCGAGCTGCCCGAGGGCCGCTGGAACGCGTACGCCCAGGTCGAGAGCGGTGAGCCGCGCCGCCTCGTGCCCGGCGTGAACGACCTGCGGTCGCTGGTCGACCGGGCGCCGAGCGGCAGCCGCGGGCATGTCGCGGTGCGCATTCCGTACGCCACCAAGCAGGGCAACCTGTCGGTGCGGAGCTGGCTGCGGGCGCCGCACGCGGAGGTCGGTGAGCTGTCCATCGAGGACGCGGGGCTCAGCGGGCACGGGCGGGTGTACGGCACCGCCCTGACCGGCGCCGCGTACGTGGAGGCCGTCCTGCGCGCCGAACCCGGCCGGGCTCTGCGCGCGGCGGTGACGGCCGCGGCACCGGGGGCGTCCACGGCGTCCCCCGAGTTCCGCTTCGACCTCGCCTACTCCGGGCTCGCCGGCGGCGTGGGCCCCTGGGACCTGTGGCTGCGGCCCGCCGGGGAAGGTGGGCCGCGGATTCGGCTCGCCCGGCTCCTCGACGACGTCGCCGACAAGAAGCCGATCTTCACCTATCCGGTGACGCGGGTCGGCTCCGTCGAGGTGGCGCCGTACTACACCAACGACAACGACCTGTCGGTCCGGGTCACGGCGTAGGCCCCGGGGCCGGGGGCTTCCTATGGGGGCTGCGCCCCCTCTCCCCCCTTGTCGGCCCTCCGGGCCTCGTCCTCAAACGCCGGACGGGCTTTTCCCCACCCGCCCGCCCTTTTGAAGGGCGGGCGGGTGGGGAAGCGAGCGCGCAGCGCTCGCCATTGCGGACCGTGGCTGGCCGCAAGGCGAGGGAGAATCGCCGACATGTTGGAGACCTCCGCGCGGCTGCTCAAGTTGCTCTCGTTGTTGCAGGCCCACCGGGAGTGGTCCGGTGCCGACCTCGCCGAGCGGCTCGGCGTCACGCCGCGCACCGTGCGGCGCGACGTGGACCGGCTCCGCGAGCTGGGCTACCCCGTCAACGCCAGCCCCGGCACGGGCGGCGGCTACCAGCTCGGGGCGGGCGCCGAGCTGCCCCCGCTGCTCCTGGACGACGATGAGGCGGTCGCCGTCGCGGTGGGCCTCAGGACCGCGGCCGGGCAGGGCATCGAAGGCATCGGGGAGAGCTCGGTGCGCGCCCTCGGCAAGCTCGAACAGGTGCTGCCAGGTCGGCTGCGTCGCCGCGTCGGCACGCTCAACGCGTTCACCGTGCCGATGCTGCACACCGGGCGCGGGCGACAGGTCGACCCGTCCGTACTGACCGAACTGGCCGCCGTCTGCCGGGACTCGGAGCGGCTGCGCTTCGACTACCGCGACCACGGCGGCAGTACGAGCCGCCGCACCGTGGAGCCGCACCGCCTGGTGTGCACCGAGCACCGCTGGTACCTCGTCGCCTGGGACCTGGACCGCGCCGACTGGCGTACGTTCCGCGTGGACCGCGTCACGCCCCGGCCCCCGCACGGCCCGCGCTGCGCGCCCCGCACGCCGCCCGCCGAGGACCTGGCCGCGTTCGTCTCGCGCGGCGTCTCCACACGCGCGTACGCGGAGCAGGCCACCGTCCGCCTCCATGTGCCGCTGGCGGAGGCGGCCCAGCGGGTGACGCCGTCGGACGGCACCCTGGAGGCCGAGACCGAGAGCACCTGTCTGCTGCGCACGGGTGCGGGCAGCCCGGAGTTCATGGTCTTCCATCTGATGTTTCTGGGCTTCGAGTTCGAGGTGCTCGACCCCGAGGGGCTCAGCGAGCAGATGCGGTCGGTCCGGGACCGGCTCACCCGGGCCCTGGACCGGGGTGAGCGGTCTGGTCGTCCGGCGCCCGCAGCGCCGCGTACTCCGGATGGTGCAGATCGAACGCCGGGGACTCCGAGCGGATCCGGGGCAGTGTGAGGAAGTTGTGCCGCGGCGGCGGGCAGGACGTCGCCCACTCCAGGGAGCGGCCGAACCCCCAGGGGTCGTCGACCTCGACCTTCTCGCCGTACTTGGCCGTCTTCCAGAGGTTGTAGAGGAACGGCAGCGTGGACAGGCCGAGCAGGAACGAGCCGATGGACGAGATGGTGTTGAGCACCGTGAAGCCGTCCGCCGCGAGATAGTCCGAGTAACGCCGCGGCATGCCCTCCGCGCCCAGCCAGTGCTGCACGAGGAACGTCGTGTGGAAGCCCACGAACAGCGTCCAGAAGTGGATCTTCCCGAGCCGTTCGTCGAGCATCTTGCCGGTGAGCTTCGGCCACCAGAAGTAGAAGCCCGCGAAGGTCGCGAACACGACGGTGCCGAACACGACGTAGTGGAAGTGCGCCACGACGAAGTACGAGTCGGTGACGTGGAAGTCCAGCGGCGGCGAGGCCAGGATCACCCCCGTCAGGCCGCCGAACAGGAACGACACCAGGAAGCCGACCGACCACAGCATGGGCGTCTCGAACGACAGGGACCCCTTGAGCATCGTCCCCGTCCAGTTGAAGAACTTCACCCCCGTCGGCACCGCGATCAGGAACGACATGAAGGAGAAGAACGGCAGCAGCACCGCGCCCGTCGCGAACATGTGGTGCGCCCACACGACCACCGACAGACCGGTGATGGCCATCGTCGCGCCGATCAGCGGGATGTAGCCGAAGATCGGCTTCCGGCTGAACACCGGGATGATCTCCGTGATGATGCCGAAGAACGGCAGCGCGATGATGTAGACCTCCGGATGCCCGAAGAACCAGAAGAGGTGCTGCCACAGCAGCGCACCCCCGAACTGCGCGTCGAAGACCACCGAGTGGAAGCGCCGGTCGGCCTCCAGGACGAGCAGGGCGGCGGCGAGCACCGGGAACGCCATCAGCACCAGGATGGACGTGAACAGGACGTTCCAGGTGAAGATGGGCATCCGGAACATCGTCATCCCGGGCGCGCGCATGCCGATGATGGTGGTCAGGAAGTTCACCGCGCCGAGGATCGTGCCGAACCCGGCCAGCGCGAGCCCCATGATCCACAGGTCGGCGCCGATGCCGGGGGACCGCTCCAGGCTGTTGAGCGGCGCGTACGCGAACCAGCCGAAGGCCGCGGGCCCGCCCGGCACGAGCAGCGAGCCGAGCACCATCAGGCCGCCGAAGAGGAACAGCCAGTACGAGAGCATGTTCAGGCGCGGGAACGCCACGTCCGGCGAGCCGATCTGCAGCGGCATGATCTCGTTGGCGAAGCCCGCGAACGTCGGCGTCGCGAAGAGCAGCAGCATGATCGTGCCGTGCATGGTGAACATCTGGTTGAACTCTTCGTTGGACATCAGCTGCAGCCCCGGGCGGGCGAGTTCGGCCCGCATCATCAGGGCCATGAGGCCGGCGATCAGGAAGAACGCGAACGACGTGATCAGATACAGATGACCGATCTTCTTGTGGTCGGTCGTGGTCAGCCAGTCGACGATGATCCGGCCGGGCGTCCGCTCTCGTGTCGGCCGCGCAGCCGCCGGTGCCGTCTGCGTCCCCATCGCTGCCCCTTCGCGGTCGCGTCCTGGGCTTGCCCGAAGCACAGGCCATGATGCTCGCCGCCGACCCCGATCCGACAGAGGGCGTGCGGGGGCGGCGTGGCGTGGCCCCGGTGCCGGCCGCCGGGCCGGAGCCGGGAATTCCCCATGACCTGTCACATCCTGCGAAGCACCCGGTAATCGGAAATGCGGAGGATCGGTAAAGGGTTTCCGGGGGTATTCGCGCGCGGTCGGGCAGGAACCTGAGAGCGGTGTCGAGTTCGATTTCCGGTGCACGCTCAAGGGGGTGCCGAGTGCGCCGGAGTTCTCTCTGAATTCATCCCCCGCAAGCGCCGAACCGCTCGTACGTGTGACGAAGTCGGGGCGAAACCAGCGTCGTGATCCTGTGACACAAGCGTGACCGGAGGGGAACCGGTGACGCATGGTGCACGGCTCCCGGGCTTCCCCGACGGACACCGGCCGCCTAACGTGGCCGACATGGCACCCATACCGACACCCGCCGCCGAGCCCCAGGACAGCCCGGACTCCTACGTCGGCCTCCCCGCCGAGGACGCCGAGCGCCGGGCCCGTGAGCGCGGCTGGTCCACTGTCAGGTCGCTGCCGCCGGGCACGTTCATCACGATGGAGTACCTCGCGGGGCGGCTGAACTTCGAGGTCGCGGACGGCACGGTGAAGCGCTGCTGGAAGGGCTGACCCCATCGGCCCCACCGGCCCCGCGCGAGAACCGGGCGGCCACGCGACATGCGAAGGCCCCGGCACCTGAGAGGTGTCCGGGGCCTTCGTCGTGCGGGAGTCAGTCTGTGCGTACCGGTCCCGCGGTCGGGGGGGGGGGCGGCTCAGCCGCCGGCGAGCGGCCGGGCCGACGTGCCGCGCACCCGCTCCGGGTGCGGCGGGCGGCGGGGGGCCCTGCGGGGTGACCGGCGTGCGCTCGCAGCGGGCGGTGTGCGGGCCCGGGGCGAGGTAGGCCGGGGTGCGGGGGCGGGCGGTGGCGACCGGCTCGCGCACGGGCTGCTCCTCGCCGGGGCCGCTGGGGCCGCGCTGCGGGACCAGGGCCGGGGCGGGCAGCGGGGCCGGTGCGCCGGTGCGGCGGTTGCGCAAGGCGTCCCGGATGCCGAGGATCCAGGCCTCGACGCGGGTGAGGAGCGGCTCGACCCAGGGCAGCGCGAGCAGGATCAGCAGGCCCGCCGCCCAGCCGAGGAGGACGTCGCTCAGCCAGTGCGTACCGAGATAGACGGTGGTGAGGCCCACGCTCAGCGAGACCACGGCGGAGAGCGCCGACAGATAGCGGCGGGTGCGCGGGGTCGAGGCCAGATAGGCGAGGATTCCCCAGGTCACGACGGCGTTGGCGGTGTGGCCCGAAGGAAATATATCGCCGCCCTGCCACATCTCGTTCGAGCCGATCACGGTGGCGTAGTGCGGGCCGAGGCGGCCCATGCCGATCTTGGCGGCGCCCACCGTGGCGTTGAGCAGCAGCAGGGCCGCGCCGAACATGAGCAGCGGCCGCAGCGTGTGCTGCCGCCAGGAGCGCCAGCCCAGCCAGGCTGCGACCATCACGGCGGTCGGGCCGCGCTGGCCGAGCACCACCCAGTAGTCGAGGAAGCCGTGGATCTCGGGCCACTGCTGGTAGGGCCGGAAGAACATGACCTGCCAGTCGAACCGGACGAGCCACGAGGTGGCCACGACGGCGACCACGATGGCCAGATAGAAGGCCAGCGTCGCGCCGAAGAGAACGACCCGGTGCGGGCTCATCCTCGGCACGTCGAGGTGGGCCGGCCGTTCCGGCTCACGGTCTAGCCGGGCGAAGAGCCGGTCCAGACGGGTCAGGTTTCGTTCGGTACGCACCCAATCGACGTTACAGCGAGTGAGTGCCCCACTAGGTCGAATCGAAGGCTTTGTGATGACGATGTGATGTGGCATTGATCTCAGGCCCCGGTTTATTCCGGCCGGAATCCCTATTCAATGATGCCTGCTTTACCCAATGCGTTGATCTTTACGCACGCGGTTTTAGGCTGCTTATGAATTCGTTCACCGGGACCTGGTGCAGAATTCTCCCGGTGCTCACCGTCGGCCCGCCGTGCGCTCCCTGGAAATGATCTTGATGGGGTGATCATGGCCAGATCAAGGCGGCCCGGAGCCGTGCAGCCAGAATGCCCCGTACACCGCGCCGACCACGGCCACACCCCCCAGGACCAGCGCCGACCTGCTCGTCCGCAGCCGCGCCAGCGCCACCGCGAGGGGCAGCAGGAGGGGGAAGGCGGGCATCAGCAGGCGCGGCTTGGAGCCGAAATAGCCGGACGCGCACAGCGCGAGCGCGACGACGATCCCGGTGTAGACGAGCAGCGCCGGCGGCTGCCCCTGCCGCACCCCCACGACGTACAGCCAGATCACCCCGGCCACCCCGAGGATCAGCCCGAGCCCCGCGAGCGCCCCCGGCACCGACGTGAACTTCTCGGCGACGAACGTCGCGAAGGCGTAGCCGCCGTCGAAGCCGTTGCCCCACTGCTTCTGGACGTCGAGATAGCCGAACAGGCCGTCGCCCGTCCGGTGCCCGACCCACAGGACGTAGCCCGCCGCGCCCAGCGGCGCGAGCAGCACCCCGAGCAGCATCCGCCCGTCGCGCCGCACTACCAGCGGCCGCTCGCCCGCCCGCTTCCTGCGGTACGCCGCCAGGGCCGCCGTCGCCCACACCGCGGCGACCACGGCCGCGCCCACCGGCCGGGTGAGACCGGCCAGCGAGGCGAGCAGTCCCGCCGTCACCCAGCGCCCGGTCAGGACCGCGTACAGCGACCAGGCCGCGAGCGCCGTGAACAGCGACTCGCTGTACGCCATCGACTGCACGACACCGACCGGAAGCACGGCCCACAGCGCGACCGCGCAGGCGCCGACCCGCTTGCCGTACAAGTGATCCGCGATCGCGAAGATCCCGCCCGCCGCGCACAGCGACGCGACCCAGCTCACCACCAGGCCCGCGTCCGCGTACGACAGCGGGCTGATCGCCGACACGGCCCGCTCCAGCCACGGCAGGAGCGGGAAGAACGCCAGGTTCGAGTGCACACTGCCGTCGGGCAGCCGCGTCTCCCAGCCGTAGCCGAAGTCGGCGACACGGGTGTACCAGAGCGAGTCCCAGCGGGCGGTGAGCAGGGTGTGCGGGCTCTTGCCCGCCGCGGCGCCCCAGACGGCGAGCACCGCGAGCCCCAGCGCGCGCACCCCCGCGTACACGAAGAGCGCGGGCGCCGCACGGCGCAGCGCGTCGCCGGCCCGGTGCCCCGTCGCGGGGCGCTGATCAAGATCCGTCACGGGCTCGATTATCGGCTGTCCACCCGACTGGTCGTGCCCACGCGAACTTCACCGGCACGAGCGAACGTGGCGCACGCCACACCCCCGCAGGGCAACCATGAGAGGTCCGCCACGCGAGGCGGCGACGGACTCGCGTACGCTGACGGCCACTCGCCGTTCACAGCCGCCACAGCCGGACGACCGGATCCCCCCGGATCCCCAGGGTCCCGCCGGCTCCCGCTGGGCGCCGCACTCGCGAGGAATCACTGGGAGGTACGCACATGTCCGGGACGACCACGGCCGCCGCTCCATCCGGCCGTCGGACCCCCGGCGCGGGTGCGAACCGCTGGGTGGTGCTCGTCGTCCTCTGCGTCAGCCTGCTGCTCGTCGCCGTCGACGCCACCGTCCTGCACGTCGCCGTGCCCGCCGTCACCGAAGACCTCAAGCCCGGCGCGATCGAGCTGCTGTGGATCGTCGACATCTACCCGCTGGTCTGCGCCTCGCTGCTCATCCTGTTCGGCACCCTGGGCGACCGCGTCGGCCGCAGACGCGTGCTGCTCCTCGGGTACGGCCTGTTTGGCGTGGCCTCGGCCGTCGCCGCGCTCGCCGACACCCCGCACATCCTGATCGCGGCCCGCGCGCTGCTCGGCGTCGGCGGCGCGATGATCATGCCCGCGACGCTCTCGATCCTGCGCCAGGTCTTCCCCGACCGGCGCGAGCGCGCCCTCGCGATCGGCATCTGGAGCGCCGTCGCCGCCGTGGGCGCGGCCTGCGGGCCGCTGCTCGGCGGCTTCCTGCTCGAACACTTCTGGTGGGGCTCGGTCTTCCTCATCAACATCCCGCTGATGCTGATCAGCCTGCCCGTCGGGCGCTGGCTCCTGCCCGAGTCGACGGGCGCGCGCAACGGGCCGTGGGACGTGGTCGGCGCGCTGATGGCCGCCGGCGGCCTGTTCGGCCTCGTGCTCGGCGTGAAGCGGCTCGGCGGCGGGGAGTCGCCGCTCGGCGCCACCACGCTCCTCGCGCTCGCGGTGGGCGCCGGGCTGCTCATCGCCTTCGTGCGCCGGCAGCGGCGCAGACGGTATCCGCTGGTCGACCTGGCCATGTTCACGCGGCCCGCGTTCAGTACGTCCGTGGGGTGCATCGTGCTCGCGATGCTCGCGCTGGTCGGCCTCGAGCTGATCGCCGCGCAGTACCTCCAGCTCGTGCTCGGCCTGTCCCCGCTGGAGACCGGGCTTCGGCTGCTGCCGCTCACCATCGCCGCGATGGCCGCGGGCCTCGCCGGATCCCGGATGCTCCAGCGCTTCGGGCCGCGCGCGATGGTCGCCACCGGCTTCGGCCTCACCGCGCTCGCCGTCACCGCGCTCACCGCCATGGGCGGCGAGGACAACGCTCCGCTGATGCTGACCGGCTTCGTGCTGCTCGGCTTCGGCCTGGAGACCACGCTCTTCGGGGCGTACGAGTCCATGCTCAGCGAGGCCCCGCAGACCCAGGCGGGCGGGGCCGCCGCGATCGGCGAGACCTCTTACCAGCTCGGCGCCGGCATCGGCATCGCGCTGCTCGGCAGCGTCATGAACGCGGCGTATGCGCCCGGGCTCTCCTCCGTGCGGGGTGTTCCGGCGGCGGACAGCGCCGCGGCGAGCCATTCCCTGGGGGAGGCCTATGAAGTGGCCGCCCGGCTCGGCGGTGGCCAGGGCGAGGCCCTGCGGGCCGCCGCGCGGGACTCCTTCGTGCACGGGCTGCATGTGACCCTGCTGGTCAGCGCGGGGTTGCTGTTGCTCGGGGCGCTGGCTGCGCTGCGGTTGCCGCGGGTCATGGACTGTGGTGCGCCTGCGGCGTGCGAAGCGCCCGCCGACGGCGCCGTCGGCGGGGCCGCCCGCGAACGGGCGGGGGTTCCTGTGGAGTCCCTCCGCTGAGTGCGTGGGCCCTCGCGGGGGCGCCCCAGTCCCGCCCCTTCCCGTAACCGGGGGCTCTGCCCCCGGACCCCCGCTCCTCAAACGCCGGAGGGGCTGAATATGTGCCGGTGAGTTCCAGCCCCTCCGGCGTTTGAGGAGCGGGGTCTGGGGCGGAGCCCCAGTTTCGGGAAGGGGTGGGGTTGGGGAGCCCCCGGCAAGGCCCCGGGCAAGCTGGACGTGCGGGACCCCGCGTCGTAGCGTCAAGCCGAGTCGTACCTGACTACCAGCGCTAGTTAAGTCCGCCGGAGGCCACCGCATGTCGTCCGCAAGCAGCAACACCCCGCCGCCCTTCGACCCCGCCGACCCCCTCGGCCTCGACGACCTGCTGGACGCGGAGGATCTCGCGGTCCGCGACACCGTCCGCTCCTGGGCGGCAGACCGCGTCCTGCCGCACATCGCGGAGTGGTACGAGAGCGGCGAGCTGCCCGGCGTGCGCGAGCTGGCCCGTGAGCTCGGGGCGCTCGGCGCCCTCGGCATGTCGCTGACCGGCTACGGCTGCGCGGGCGCGAGCGCCGTCCAGTACGGGCTCGCCTGCCTGGAGCTGGAGGCCGCCGACTCCGGCATCAGGTCCCTCGTCTCCGTGCAGGGATCGCTCGCCATGTACGCCATCCACCGCTTCGGCTCCGAGGGGCAGAAGCAGCGGTGGCTGCCGGGGATGGCCGCGGGCGAGATCATCGGGTGCTTCGGCCTCACCGAGCCCGACCACGGCTCCGACCCGGCGTCCATGCGGACGTACGCGAAGAAGGACGGGACCGACTGGGTCCTGACCGGGCGCAAGATGTGGATCACGAACGGGTCGGTCGCCGGAGTCGCCGTGGTGTGGGCGCAGACCGACGACGGGATCCGGGGATTCGCCGTGCCCACGGACGCCCCGGGCTTCTCGGCACCGGAGATCAAGCACAAGTGGTCGCTGCGGGCGAGTGTCACCAGCGAACTGGTCCTGGACGAGGTGCGCCTGCCCGCCGACGCGGTGCTGCCCGAGGTCACGGGGCTCAAGGGCCCGCTGAGCTGTCTGTCGCACGCGCGCTACGGCATCGTCTGGGGAGCGATGGGCGCCGCCCGCGCCAGCTTCGACGCGGCCGTGGACTATGCCAAGACCCGCGAGCAGTTCGGCCGGCCCATCGGCGGCTTCCAGCTCACCCAGGCCAAACTGGCCGACATGGCGGTCGAACTCCACAAGGGCGTCCTGCTCGCGCACCACCTCGGGCGGCGCATGGACGCCGGCCGCCTGCGGCCCGAGCAGGTCAGCTTCGGCAAGCTCAACAACGTACGAGAGGCCATCGAGATCTGCCGCACCGCGCGCACGATCCTCGGCGCCAACGGCATCTCGCTCGAGTACCCCGTGATGCGGCACGCGACGAACCTCGAATCGGTGCTCACCTACGAGGGCACCGTCGAGATGCACCAGCTCGTCCTCGGCAAGGCGCTCACCGGACTCGACGCCTTCCGCTGAGCGCGCGGGGCGCGCCGCGGCGGGCGGGGGCACGGCGAGCGGCCCTGCCTCAGCTCTGGTTGAAGAAGCCGTCCGTGCGGTGCGGCGTGGCTTCCCCGTTGACGATCTCCGTGTTGGCGGGCGTCAGCAGGAACACGCGGTGCGCTACCCGGTCGATGGAGCCGCGCAGGCCGAAGATGAGCCCGGCCGCGAAGTCGACGACGCGCTTGGCGTCGGCCGGCTCCATCGACGTGAGGTTCATGATGACCGGCACGCCGTCCCGGAACAGCTCACCGATGGCGCGGGCGTCGCGGAAGCTGTCCGGCGTGACCGTGCCGATCCGGCCCTTGTCCTCGGCCACGTCCGCAGCCACCTTCACGCGCGGGTCCGTGACCCAGGCCTCGGCCGCCTCGGGGCCGTCGGCCCCGTCGTCTTCGTATCCGTCGTAGTAGCGCTCGTCGTTGTTGTCGTCGACGAGGCCAAGCCAGGCACTCGCCTTGCGCACCGATCCCATGGACGCCTCCTCTCGCAGCGGTCTGCTTGCGTTCCGCATCCCTATGGTCGTCCATGATGCGGATGGTGCGCCAAGGGGATAGTCGCCGCGCGGGGTTTTCGTGACGGTACTGGCACACAGTCAATACGGCGACGCGCGTGATTCTTCAAGGGTCGTGCCGTATACGGCTGCTGACAGAGAGTGAAATATGATTCTTCGCGGCGTACGGGTGACGGGGGGTGCGTACGGGTGAACGGAGTGGTCGTTACGATGCCGGAGTTCGCCTCGCGGGCCGTCCGAGCCGTCCCGGCCGCGCGGATCGCGTGGTTCATCGGGCTCACGGGGGAGTCGTCTTGTTCGGAATCGTCAGGCCCTGCAGTCATCGCCTCGGCGAAGGGCTCAAGACCCAGTGGATGGCGCATTTGTGCGGGCTGTGTCTCGCGCTGCGCGGTGACCACGGGCAGTTCGCCCGCGTCGTGACCAACTACGACGGGCTCATCATCTCGGTTCTGACGGAGGCTCAGGCCGAGCGGACCACCGGGTGGCGGCGCACCGCGGGCCCCTGCCCGCTGCGCGGCATGCGCACCGCGTCCGTCGCGCAGGGCGAGGGCGCGCGGCTCGCCGCTGCCGTCTCGCTCGTGCTCGCCTCCGCGAAGGTGCGGGACCACGTCGTCGACGGCGACGGCCTGTTGGCGCGCAGGCCGGTGGCCGCGGCCGCGCGCCGGGTCGCCGGGAAGTGGGACCGCGCGGGCGCGAGCACCGGAGCCGGCGTGGGCTTCGACACGGCGGTCCTGGTGGACGCCGTCGAACGGCAGCAGGGCATCGAGGCCGCGGCGGGCCCCGGCACCTCCCTGCTCACGGTCACCGAGCCGACCGAGACCGCGACCGCCGCCGCCTTCGCGCACACCGCCGTACTCGCAGGCCGGCCGGCCAACGCGGAGCCGCTGGCCGAGGCCGGGCGGCTCTTCGGCAGGCTCGCGCACCTGCTCGACGCCGTGGAGGACAAGGAAGCCGACGCCGCGTCGGGTGCGTGGAACCCGCTCACCGCCACCGGCACCTCCCTGGCCGAGGCGCGGCGCCTCGCCGACGACGCGCTGCACGGCATCCGGCTCGCGCTGCGCGACGCCGAGTTCACCGACGGCAAGCTCGCGCACATGCTGCTCGCGCACGAGCTGGGCAGGTCGATCGACCGGGCCTTCGGCGCCGACGGGTGCGGGCACACACGTGAGGTGACGGCTCATCAGGGCGGCTCGTTCGGGCCGCCTCCGGGTCAGCAGGGCGGGCCGTACGGGCCGCACTCCGGTGGTCCGTACGGCCCGCAGAATCCGTACGGGGGTGGCAATCCGTACGGAGGCGGTGGGCCGGGTGGGCCCGGTGGACCGGTCGGGCCTGGTGGACCGGGTGGTCCCGGTGGCTTCGGCGGCGGTCCGGCCTTCGAGCCGCAGCCGCCGAAGCCCGGCAGGCGGGGCTTCTGGGCGGGGTGCGCCGTTGCCATCGGATTGTGCTGCACCTGCAAGGTGTGCTGCGCCGACCACTACGAGGGCCCCTGGTCCCGCAAGAAGCGCGAGGGGTGCTGCAGCAACTGCGGAGACAGCGGCTGCTGCTCCTGTTGCGAGTGCTGTTCCTGCTGTGACTGCGGGCTCTAGTCGGTCCTTGTCCGGGCGGGCGTGCTGATCGTGCGAGGGGAGGGGGGCGTACACGTACGCATGTGAAGGCGGGGCAACGGCGCGTGGGCGCACGGGAGTCCGGAAGTCCGGGAGTTCGGGGAATGTGAGACGGCCGTCCGCATGATGGGACGCGCAGGGCGACGGGCCCGGATGCGCGGGCGTGACCGGTCGGCTCAGGCGTGCGTCAGCACGGCGAAGTGCATCGACACGACGCCGACCACACGCGACCGAAGTCGATGTGGGAGCGCGTGACCAGCCACTGCTGTGGATGCATGAAGACAAGTGGAACAGGCATCCGTTTCCGCGTCAACTGCCCTGAGACGTACGGCTCATATTCTGGACATCGGCCTGGGCTGCTCCTGGACAGCCTTGACAAGACGTGCGAAGTGCCCCGTAATCTCGAGGCGCGGACCCGTGCTGAGGGGCTCGGTCCGACGGCCCGTGTGGCCCATGTGAAGGCATCACCCGTACTGACGGAGCCTTCGCATGCCATCCGACACCCTCGCCCCTGTCGCCGTCCGCCCGTCGGGCCCGCCCGCCCTGTCCGGCGTGCCCGCTCTGGTGATCGTCGGCGCGGGCCCCCGCGCCACCGGCCTCATCGAGCGCATCGCGGCCAACGCGCCCTCCTTGTACGGCGGTTCGCGGCTCGACATCCACCTGGTCGACCCCTACCCGCCGGGCCCCGGCCGCATCTGGCGCGAGGAGCAGTCGCCGCTGCTGTGGATGAACTCGCAGGCGCGGGACGTCACGATGTTCACCGACGACACGGTCGAGATCGCCGGGCCCGTGCTGCCCGGGCCCGCCCTGCACGAATGGGCGGGCGTCGACGGCCGGACCTTCGCCGGGCGGCAGCGGCAGGGCGCCTATCTGCGCTGGGTGTACGAGAAGTCCGTGGCCGCCCTGCCGCCCGGCATCGCCGTCCACCACCACCCCCGCCGCGCCCTGCGCCTGACCGGCCCTCCGGGCGCCCGCCAGGAGGTGTGGCTCGAAGGCTCCGACCGCCCCCTCGTCGCCGACCTCGTCATCCTCGCCCAGGGCCACCTGGACGCCGAACTCGACGATGAGCAAAGGCACTTGCGGCGCTACGCCCGCCGCCACGGCCTGGTCCACCTGCCGCCCGACTTCACCGCCGACACCGACCTGAGCGCCCTCGAAGCCGGCGAGCCCGTCCTCGTGCGCGGCTTCGGGCTCGCCTTCGTCGACCTGATGGTGCTCCTGACCGAGGGGCGCGGCGGCCGGTACGAGGGGGACACCTATGTGCCGTCGGGGCGCGAACCCGTCCTGTACGTCGGGTCGCGGCGCGGCGTGCCCTACCACTCCAAGATCGGCTACACCTGGGACGGCGGTGAACAGCCGCCCCTGCCACGCTACTTGGGGCCCGAGCAGATCGACGCCCTCCTCGCAGGGCCGGACGGCTACGACTTCGCCCGCGACGTGTGGCCGCTCGTCGAGAAGGAGCTGGGCTTCGCCCACTACCACCGGCTGTTCACCGCGCACCCCGAGCGCACCACCACGGCCTGGCGGGACTTCGAAGAGAAGTACGCGGCCTGCCCGCCCGGCAGCCCCGAGCTCGCCGCGCTCGTCTCCTCCGCCGTGCCCGACCCCGCCGACCGCCTGGACCTCACCGCGCTCGACCACCCCCTGGACGGCGTCCGCCACACTTCGTACGAGGAACTCCAGGAGGGCCTGCGTGCCTACATCACCGCCGACCTCACCCGCCGCCACGACCCCGCGCACAGCCCGGACCTGGCCGTCTTCCTCGGACTCCTGTCCGTGTACGGGCAGTTGGTGCGGCTCGGCGACATCGGGCCGTGGTGGCACGGCTACTTCAGCTATCTGGCGTCGGGGCCGCCGGGGCCGCGCCTTCGGCAACTGCTCGCGCTGTCGCGGGCCGGGGTCGTGCGGTTCCTCGGCGCCGGGATGACGGTGGCGGCGAGCGGGGGAGTGTTCCGGGCGCGCAGCGCGACCGTACCCGGGGCGGGCGTCACGGCCCGCGCGCTGGTCGAGGCGCGGCTGCCGCGGCCGACGCTCGCCCGCACCCGCGACCCGCTGCTGCGCGCGCTGCACGCGGAAGGGGTCGCCGAGACACCCGACGGCCTGCTGTCCGTCGACCCCGCCGACGGCCGCGTCCGCGACCCCTCCGGCACCCCGCACCCGCGCCGCTTCGCCCTCGGCCCGGGCACCGACGCGCGCGGCGCCGGCGCCTTCACCCGGCCACGCACCAACAGCCCGTCGTTCCGCCAGAACGACGCCACCGCGCGGGCGGTGCTGGCCTTCCTCGCGGACGCGGTGACGCCGTGAGGCGAGCGGTCACCCGACACGGGCGCGAGGCCGCCCCGCACGCGGCCGTTGTCCCCGACTTCCCTTGCCCCAAGCCTTGTCGAGCCCACGCGAGAGAGGTTCACCCCTCATGACCACCACACCACCACCCACCGGCCGCGGTGTCCCCCTGCACCTCGCCGCCGCCATAGACCAGCCCGGCGCCTATGACGCCGCCCCGTACACCGAGCTCGCGCGGCTCGCCGAGCGCGGCGCGCTCGACTTCGTCACGCTCGGCGACTCCTTCGCGCACCGGGGGCTCGACGCCCTCGCCGTGCTCGCGCGGACCGCCCCGGCCACCGCGCGCGTCGGCTTGGTGCCGACCGTCACGACCACGCACACCGAGCCCTTCCACGTGCAGGCCGCCGTGGCCACCCTCGACTGGGTGAGCCACGGCCGGGCCGGCTGGGCGGTGGAGGTGTCGGCGACCGAGGCCGAGGCGAAGCTGTTCGGGCGGCGCCGGGCCGCGCCCCGCGAGGCGCTGTGGCAGGAGGCGGGCGAAGTCGCCGACGTGGCCCGGCGGTTGTGGGACAGCTGGGAGGACGACGCGGAGATACGGGACGTGGCGACCGGCCGCTTCGTGGACCGGGACAAGCTGCACTACGTCGACTTCGAGGGCCGCTCCTTCTCCGTGCGGGGCCCCTCGATCGTGCCACGGCCCCCGCAGGGCAACCCGATGGTCGTCGTCGACGCGACCGGCGGCCCCGCCCGGGAGATGGCCGTCCGGCACGCGGACGTCGCCCTGGTGCGGGCCGCGAGCCCGGCCCAGGCGGGCGCCGCACGCGCCGAGCTGCACCGCCGTGCCGCCGGACTCGGCCGTGACCCGGGCCAGTTGCGGGTGCTCGCCGCGCTGGTCGTCGACCTCGGCGGCGGCGAATGCGCGGCCCAGCCCGGCCACGGCGGCGGCCCGCTGCCCACCGCCGAAGGCCCTCTCTACCGCGGCGGCCCCGTCGACCTGGCCGACCTCATCGCCGCCTGGCACGCGGCGGGCGCCGTCGACGGCTTCCACCTCACCCTCGTCGAGCCGCGCCGCGACCTGGAGCGCCTGGTCAACGGCACCGTGTCGCTGCTCCAGCACCGCGGCCTGTTCCGCACCTTCTACCCCGGCGCCACGCTCCGGGAGCACCTCGGCCTCACCCGGCCCGCCAACCGATACGCCGCACTCGCGGGGGACCCGGCATGACGCACCGTACGACGCACCGTCCGCGTCCGAAGCAGATCCACCTCGCCGCCCACTTCCCCGGCGTCAACAACACCACCGTGTGGGCGGATCCCCGCTCGCGCTCCCAGATCGAGTTCGCCTCCTTCGAGCACCTGGCCCGCACCGCCGAACGCGGGCTCTTCGACTTCTTCTTCCTGGCGGAGGGGTTGCGGCTGCGCGAGCACAAGGGCCGCATCCACGACCTGGACGTGGTCGGAAGGCCCGAGTCCCTCACCGTCCTGAGCGCGCTCGCCGCCGTCACCGACCGGCTCGGCCTGGCCGCCACCGTCAACGCGACCTTCAACGAGCCGTACGAACTGGCCCGCAGGCTCGCGTCCCTCGACCACCTGAGCGGCGGGCGCGCCGCCTGGAACGTCGTCACCTCGTCGGACGCCTTCACCGGCGAGAACTTCCGCCGCGGCGGCTTCCTGGACCGCGCCGACCGCTACACCCGCGCCGCCGAATTCGTCGCCACCGCACGGGAGTTGTGGGACTCCTGGACGCCCGGCGGACCTGACGGTACCGGCAGCCAGGTGGGTGAGCCGCGACCCTTCGCGCACCACGGGCAGCACTTCGACATCGCGGGGGAGTTCGGGGTGCCGCGTGCGCCGCAGGGGCATCCCGTCGTGATCCAGGCCGGGGACTCGCCGGAGGGCCGCGAGTTCGCCGCCTCCGCCGCCGATGTCGTCTTCACGCGGCACGGGACCCTGGAGGCGGGCCGCGCCTTCTACGCCGACGTGAAGGGCCGTCTCGCCGCGTACGGACGCGCGCCGGAGGACCTGAAGATCATGCCGGGTGTCACCCTCGTGCTCGGGGACACCGCCGCCGAGGCTCAGGAGCGCGCCATCGAGATCCGCCGCCAGCAGGTCTCGCCGCAGAACGCGATCCTCGCCCTGGAGCAGGTGTGGGGCGTCGACCTGTCCGCGTACGACCCCGACGGGCCGCTGCCCGACATCGACCCCGACCCGGAATCGACGCTCGTGCAGGGCCGGGTGAAGGTCGGCGATCCCCTCGCGGTCGCCGAGAAGTGGCGCGCCCTGTCCCGGGCCAAGAGCCTGTCCATCCACCAGACCGTCATCGAGACGACCTCCCGGCAGTCCTTCATCGGCACCCCCGCCGCGGTCGCCGAGCAGCTCCACGAGTTCGTGCGCGCCGACGCCGCCGACGGCTTCATCCTCGTCCCGCACCTGACGCCGGGCGGGCTCGACGAGTTCGTCGATCGGGTGGTGCCGCTGCTCCAGGAGCGCGGCGCGTTCCGCACGGAATACGAGGGCGCGACGCTGCGCTCACACCTCGGGCTGCCCGAGCCCGTATGGAAGGGTTGATCACCATGAGCACCACCGACGACACGCTCGACGCCGCCGTGCGGGACTTCGAGCAGTGGCACGAGCAGCGCACCGCCACCGTCTCCGCGCCCTACGGCCCGCTGACCCTCACCGGCACGCACTGGCTCGCCGACCACCCCGACGGCACGCTGCCCGGGCTGCCCGGACACTGGGCGGAGGACGGAGAGGAAGTGGTCCTGACGGCCGCGCGGGGCGACGGGCTCACCCTCGACGGTCAGCCCTTCGCCGGTACGGCCCGTCTGGCGCCCGACCCCGGACCCGTCACCGCCGCCCGGCTCGGGCTCGGCGAGCGGCGCCTGGTCGTGCTGCGCCGCGAAGGGCTGTGGGCGGTGCGGGACTTCGACCCGGACGCCCCGGCGCGGCGCGCCTTCGCCGGGATCGACGTGACCGGGCACGACCCGCGCTTCGCGGTCGAGGGCCGCTTCACCCCGTACGCGCAGGACCGCACCGTGCGCGTCGGCAACGCGGACGGTGTGGAGCGCGGGCTCGGGCTCGGCGGGGAACTCGCCTTCACGCTCGCCGGGCGCGAGCACACGCTGCAGGTGAGCGTCGAGGGCGACGGATCGCTGTGGGCGGTGTTCGCGGACGCGACCAGCGGCGTCTCCAGCTACCGCTTCCGCTTCCTGCGGCCCGCCGCACCCGACGAACAGGGCCGTACGACGGTCGACTTCAACCGGTCGCTGCTGCCGCCGTGCGCCTTCGCCGACCACTTCATCTGCCCCTTCCCGCCGCCCGGCAACACCCTCACCGCCGAGATCGCGGCCGGGGAACGGAACCTTTCGGCGCGTCGGGACGTCTGACGGAGAGCCGATGACCCAGAGCCCCGGTGGCGTACGCAGGTGCGATCCACCGGGGCCGGTTGGCGTGTATCCGTCGGTGCGGCCGAAAGGCACCCTTGTGCGGGGTCGGGCGGCAGCCAATACTCCCGAGCAGCGCTTGTCAGGGGCACGGCGTAACCGGAATCCGTCCTGTCCTTGGCTGCGCCTCACGGGCCCCCAACCCACATGGGCCCCCTGACTTCCCTCGGGAGGAACCAGCAGTGAGGATCAAGCGCACCACCCCCCGCAGCGGTATAGCGAGACACGCCCGCACGGTCGCCATCGCGACCGGGCTCGTGGCCGCCGCCGCACTCGCCGTGCCCGCCGCCAGCGCGGACGAGGCACGCACCTACAGCGCCTCCGACCTCACGGCGGCCAGCGACGCCGTCCTCGAGGCGGACGTCGCGGGCACCGCCTGGAACGTCGACCCGAAGACCAAGCAGGTCGTCGTCACCGCCGACACCACGGTCTCCAAGGCGGAGATCGCCAAACTGAAGCAGGCGGCGGGCGACAACGCCGGCGCCCTGAAGATCGAGCGCACGCCCGGCAAGTTCCAGAAGTACATCTCCGGCGGCGACGCCACCTACGCGTCCAGCTGGCGCTGCTCGCTCGGCTTCAACGTCCGCAACGGCAGCACCTACTACTTCCTCACCGCGGGCCACTGCACCGACGGCGCGGGCACGTGGTGGGCCAACTCGGCGAAGACGACCGTGCTCGGCACCACGCACGGCTCCAGCTTCCCGACGAACGACTACGGCATCGTGCGCTACACGAACAGCTCCATCACCAAGTCCGGCACCGTGGGCAGCCAGGACATCACCCGGGCCGCCGACCCGACGGTCAACCAGTCCGTCACGCGCCGCGGTTCCACCACCGGCACCCACTCCGGCCGCGTCACCGGCCTGAACGCGACGGTGAACTACGGCAACGGCGACATCGTGTACGGCATGATCCGGACCACCGTCTGCGCCGAGCCCGGCGACAGCGGCGGCCCGCTCTACTCCGGCACCACGGCGCTCGGCCTGACCTCCGGCGGCAGCGGCAACTGCTCCTCCGGCGGCACGACGTTCTTCCAGCCGGTCACCGAGGCGCTGCGCGCGTACAACGTGAGCGTGTACTGATCCTCGTACGCCGCACACGGCACTTGGCAGGGCCCCGCGCGGTGCCCCGCTGAAAACGGAACAGGAGCCCCCGCCCAACTCCCGGGCGGGGGCTCTTCGCTGTCCCGGGAGCGTTCCGGGAGCTCCCCGCCGATGTACCGGAGCGTTCCGGCGGCGTTCCGGAGCGTCCTGGCGGCGTCGAGAACCGGACAGGACTAGTCCTCACCCGCTGCCGTCCGCCGCTCGCACGCGGTGTTTGCAGCGGGAACCGACGTGGTGAGACCACGGACGGTCAACAGGGCGCGGCCGAAAGGTCATTGTCGGGCGGGCGTCCTGAAGTAGACCTTGTGTGCGACCGTGCACGCTGGGAATAGTGGGCGACGTCCTATTGGCATGGACGCGGCTTATCCAGCGTCGCTTCCCCATGCGCGTACGCCTTTCGGCCGCCGAGGCCCCCACACCGGAGCGGACCGGACCCCCCACAGGAGGACGTCAGTTGAAGCACCGCCGCATACCCAAGCGCCGGGCCGCCATGGCAGGCGCGGGCGTCGTCGCCCTCATCGGCGCGGCCGTCACCTTCCAGACTGCGAACGCGAGCGAGGACACCCCCACCCCCAAGCCGGACACGCTCTCCGTCGCGAAGGCCGGAAAGCTCGCCTCCTCGCTCGACAAGGAGCTGGGCGCCGATGCCGCGGGCACGTACTACGACGCGCAGGCCAAGAACCTCGTCGTGAACGTGCTCGACGACAGCGCCAAGGACGCCGTCGAGTCGGCCGGGGCCAAGGCCAGACTGGTGGAGAACTCCCTCGCCGAGCTCAAGGGCGCCCACACGGCGCTCACCGACAAGGCCTCGATCCCGGGCACGTCCTGGGCCACCGACCCGGCCACCAACAAGGTCGTCGTCACCGCGGACCGCACCGTCAAGGGCGCCGACCTGAAGAAGCTGACCTCGGTCGTCGAGGGCCTCGGCGAGAAGGCCGAACTGAAGCAGTCCAAGGGGGAGTTCAAGCCCTTCATCGCCGGTGGCGACGCCATCTTCGGCGGCAGCAGCCGCTGCTCGCTCGGCTTCAACGTGGTCAAGGACGGTGCGCCGCACTTCCTGACGGCGGGCCACTGCACCGAGGCCGTCACGAGCTGGTCCGAGAAGCAGGGCGGCCCGGCCATCGGTGAGAACGCGGGCTCCAGCTTCCCCGACAACGACTACGGCATCGTCAAGTACAGCGGCGACACCGCCCACCCGAGCGAGGTGAACCTCTACAACGGCAGCACGCAGAAGATCACCAAGGCCGGTGCCGCGACCGTCGGCCAGGAGGTGCAGCGCAGCGGCTCGACCACGCAGCTGCACGACGGCAAGGTCACGGGCCTGGACGCCACCGTGAACTACGGCAACGGCGACGTCGTCAACGGGCTCATCCAGACCGACGTCTGCGCCGAGCCCGGCGACAGCGGCGGCGCGCTCTTCGCGGGCGACACCGCCCTCGGCCTGACCTCCGGCGGCAGCGGTGACTGCTCCGCCGGCGGCGAGACGTTCTTCCAGCCGGTGCCGGAGGCCCTGGAGGCCTTCGGGGCGGAAATCGGCTGACGCCTGGTTCGACGCACGACGGGCCCCGGAAGCCGTGTGGCTTCCGGGGCCCTTTCGCGTGCTCAGAAGTTGAAGACCTGGCCCTGACCCACCGTCAGCGCGCAGGGGTTGGCGAAGGTGTGCTCGTAGTTGACCCGGCGGCCCTCCCAGACGCCCTGGGCGGTGACCACGATCGGGTTCCACTCCTTGGTGCAGGCGCGGTTCGACGGCGCCTTGGTCACCTTGTCGAACTTGCCGCCCACCGCGCGCAGTTGGTCGCAGGCGCCGGGCGCGTCGGGGTGGCTGCCGACCCCGGTGGAGGAGCAGCCGAGGGTCACGGCCCGCTGGATGGAGGCGGTGGCGGCCTTGTCGCCGTAGCCGATGGTGAGCACGAGCTCGGAGGGCGCGTAGCCGCTCGTGGTGGCGGCGGCCGGAGGCGTGGCCTCGGGCGCGGCGGTGGCCGCGGTGGCCAGACCGCCGAGCGCGAGGGTGGCGCCCAGAGCGATCCCCCCAGAGATGTACCGCATTTCGAACACTCCCTTGCTTGTCGTTACGGATAACGAACGGAACGGATCGGAGTCTTGCTCAGGGCGACACCGAAAGCACGTCGATCACTTACTTTCAGTCGTTGGTTGAAAACTGTGTGTAGTGGCGTGAAGGAAGGGGCCCTCACGGTCGGTCGGCGTCTCGTGCACCACGTGTGACCGGCGGGAAGGGGGAATCGGGGGGAAGTTCCCGGATAGCCGGAATGTGCGGCGAGGGTCCGGGGGAGTGGGGTGCGGCACTCCGGTTGGGCCTCCCGGGTGGGGTGGAAATGGCCGGATCCGGAGCGCGGGAACGATTTTGTGAGCTTGCTGAGCGGTGCGCTCAGCGCTTGGGCCAGTACCAGAGAGGCTCGTCGAGCAGACTTTCGCGGCCCGCCACCGTCGTCTCGCCCGACTGCTTGACCAGCTCTATGGAGTTCACGTCCACGCGGTGGCGGCGCGCCCCCTTGGCCACCGCCTCCGCCAGCGGGTCGGCGTGGGTGACGAGGACGATCTGGGTGTCCTCGGCCGCGGTGAGGATCAGGTCCGCGAGGGGGCGCAGCAGGTCCGGGTGCAGGCTGGTCTCCGGCTCGTTCAGGACCAGGAGCGAGGGCGGCCGGGGCGTGAGCAGCGCGGCCGCCCACAGCAGATAGCGCAGCGTGCCGTCGGACAGCTCGGCGGCGCCGAGGGGGCGGGTCAACCCCGCCTGGTGCAGCTGGAGTTCGAACCGTCCGCCGTTGTCGGCGATCCGCACCCGCGTGCCCGGGAAGGCGTCGGCCACGGCCGCGTCCAGGGCATCGGTGTCGCCGATCTCGCGGATGGTCTGCAGGGCCGCGGCCAGGTCGGCGCCGTCGTGGCCGAGGACCGGGGTGCGGGTGCCGATGCGGGCGGCGCGGGCGGGCGCCTCGGCGTCCGTGCGGACGTGGTCGTAGAACCGCCAGGAGCGGATCAGCTCGCGCAGCCGGAGCAGGTCGGGCGCGAGCTGCGGGTCGGCCAGCTCGCTCAGCATGCTGTCGTACGGCCGGATGCCCTGCGTGCGGTGCCAGCCGCCGTCCGCCGTCCGCGTGCGCACCGCCGGGCCCGCGCGGTCGCAGAGCAGCGCGGCGGGGCGGAGCACCGGGCCCGCCCAGGTGCACTCCCGCTTGATCTCCGGGTCCAGGTTGAACAGGGACGGGGCCGCGCCCACTCCCGACGTGGGCAGGGGGTGCCCGAAGTCGACCGCGTATCCGAACTCGTCGCCCGCGAAGCCCAGGCGCATGCTTGTCGCCTCCGCCTTGGCCTCGCCCGCCCACAGGGCGGATTGCAGGCCGCCTTCGCGGGCCAGGGCTGCGACTGAGCCTCCGCTTGCGGAGTCCGCCAATAGGCGTAGGGCTCTGTACAGGCTGGACTTGCCTGTGCCGTTGGCGCCTGTGATGACGTTCAGGCGGTCCAAGGGGACGATCAGTTTGCGCAGGGAGCGGTAGTTCTCGACGGCGAGTGTGCGGATCATGTCTTTCAGGCTCGCAGACGGGTCTGACAGTTGCCCTGGGCGTGGGGTTCTCACGGGGCTTCGCCCCTGGCCCCCCTTTCGCCGCTTCGCGGCTCGTCCTCAAGCGCCGGACGGGCTATTACGCTTCCGCATCGCCGTCAGTAGTGTCACCGCCGTTCCCGCCACCGCCCATGCCGAAAGGATCAGGAGGGGGCCTGTCACCGCGTTGCCCTTGAAGTACGCGATGGAGCGGGCCACCCAGGTGCCGGCGCCGGGGGGTAGTGCGGGGCCGATCGCCTCCCAGAACGGGGGCAGCATCGGCAGGGGGAAGGCGCCGCCCGCGCTGGGGTTGCCCGCCACCACGATGACGAGTACGGCCAGGCCGATGCCGACGACGCCGGTGAGTGCCTCCAGGGCGAGTGTGAACGCGCCGACCGCGAAGGTGATGAGGGCGCCCAGGCCCCACAGGCCCATGATCGAGCCGGGCAGGGCGCCCAGGATCGGGCCGATGATGACCGCGCCGCCGAGGCCGCCCGCGAGGGAGAGCAGGGCCATGGCGGCGAGGCGGATCGCCGCGCGCTGCGGGTTGGCGGGCTTCGAGCCCGCGCTGATCGACATGATCGAGGCGCACAGATAGCCGCCCACGCACCAGCCGACGACCAGGTAGAACGACGAGAGCCCGTTGAAGTCCTGGGACGAGGCGGCGGCCACGTCGACGGTCTTCACCGTGCGCTTCTGGGCGCCCTCGGCCTGGGTGGTGATCGTCTCCAGGGCGTTGGCGAGGGCCTTGCCGCCGCCGGAGGCGACCAGGAGGGTGTCGGTCGCGCCCCGGGGATCGACGATCAGGGCACCGTCGATCTTCCGGTCCATGATCTGCTTCCGCGCCTCGGCCTCGTCCTTGACCACGCGCGGGTCGAGCGGCTCGCCGGGCAGCCTCCCCAGCTGGTCCTTGGCCTGTGCGGCCGCCTCGCCGGGGGCGACGACTCCGAAGGGCACGTCCGTCGGCTTCGGGTTGTGCAGCGCCCCTACGTAGGAGGCGATGAACAGCAGCTGCAGGGCGAGCACACCGATGACGAGCAGGGCTGCTCGCGGGGTGACGGCGTTCTTCAACTCGTCGGCGAAGGTCATGCCCCCACGCTCCGAGGCGGCCGGGGGTCACGCAGGCGGGGTGGGCCGAATGGATGACGGGGCGGGAGGGGCGGGAGAGGCGTCACACACGGGTATCGAACGTTGGTTCGAAAGTTGGTCTATGGTGGAGGAGGGGACGAGCGAGCGGAAGGTTCAGGAGGTGCGTGTGCCCGGGTTCACGCATCTGCACACCGTCTCCGGGTTCTCCCTGCGGTACGGGGCCTCGCATCCGGAGCGGCTGGCCGAGCGCGCCGCGGAGCGGGGCATGGACGCGCTCGCGCTCACCGACCGGGACACCCTCGCGGGCGCGGTCCGGTTCGCCAAGGCCTGCGAGAAGGCGGGGGTGCGGCCGCTGTTCGGGGCGGAGCTCGCGGTCGAGCCGCCGGTGGCTCCGGAGCAGGACGGGCGGACCGCGCGGCGCCGGGCTCCGGTGCGCGGTGGTGCCTTCATCGACGAGTCGACCCCGCGCGTGACCTTCCTCGCCCGGGACGGCGCCACCGCCTGGGCCGAGCTGTGCCACCTGGTCAGCGCCGCGCACCGCGGCGGTGAGGGCCCGCCCGTGCTGCCCTGGGAGGACTGCCGCGGCGACGGCCTGACCGTGCTGCTCGGCCCCGCCTCCGACGTCGGCCGCGCCCTCGTCGCGGGCCGCCCCGACCGCGCCGCCCGCCTCCTGGTCCCCTGGCGCGAGCGGTACGGCGACGCGCTGCGCCTCGAAGCCGTCTGGCACGGCCGCTCGGGCACCGGACCCGGCTCCCTGCGCCTGGCCGCCCGCACCGTCGGCTTCGCCGCCGAACAGCGCCTTCGCCCCATCCTCAGCAACGCCGTCCGCTACGCCGACCCCGGCCAGGGCCCTGTCGCCGACGTCCTCGACGCCGCGCGCCGCCTCGTGCCCATCGACCCGACCGGGCCGCTCGACACCGGCGAGCGCTGGCTGAAGGGCGAGGCCGCCATGCTGGGCGTCGCCGAACGCGTCGTGGAGGCCGCGGGCTTCCGTCGCGACACCGCGTACCGCCTGCTCGAACAGACGCGGGCGGCCGCCGCCGAGTGCCTGGTCGACCCCCAGGACGACATCGGTATCGGCTCCGTGCGCTTCCCCGAGCCGGGCCTGGTCGGCGCCGGGCGCCGCACCGCGCAGCGCGTCCTCGCCTCGCGGGCCGCGGCCGGCATGGTGCTGCGCGGCTACGACCGCCGCCCGGACGCCCGCGCGTACTGGGAGCGGGTGCACCACGAGCTGGACATCATCGCGTATCACGGGTACGCCTCCTACTTCCTGACGGTCGCTCAAGTCGTCGACGACGTACGGGACCTGGGCATCCGGGTCGCGGCGCGCGGCTCCGGCGCCGGGTCCCTGGTCAACCACCTGCTCGGCATCGCGCACGCCGACCCGGTCGAGCACGGCCTGCTCATGGAGCGGTTCCTGTCCGTGCGGCGGCGGGTCCTGCCGGACATCGACATCGACGTGGAGTCCGCGCGCCGCCTGGAGGTCTACCGCGCGATCATCGGCCGGTTCGGCGAAGAGCGCGTGGCGACCGTCGCGATGCCGGAGACGTACCGGGTGCGGCACGCGATCCGCGACGTGGGCGCCGCCCTGTCCATGGACCCCGCCGACATCGACCGGATCGCCAAGGCCTTCCCGCACATCCGCGCGCGCGACGCCCGCGCAGCGATGGAGGAACTGCCCGAACTGCGCGCGGTGGCGGCGGAGGCGGAGCGGCACGGCCGCCTCTGGGAGCTGGTCGAAGGGCTCGACGCGCTGCCCCGGGGCGTCGCCATGCATCCGTGCGGCGTGCTGCTCTCCGACGCCTCGCTGCTCCGGCGCACCCCCGTCATGCCCACCAGCGGCGAGGGCTTCCCGATGTCCCAGTTCGACAAGGAGGACGTCGAGGACCTCGGCCTGCTCAAGCTCGACGTCCTCGGGGTGCGGATGCAGTCGGCGATGGCGCACGCGGCCGCGGAGGTCGAGCGGGCCACGGGCACTCCGCTCGACCTGGACGCGATCCCGCCGGGCGACCCGTCGACGTATCGGCTGATCCGCTCCACCGAGACGCTCGGCTGCTTCCAGATCGAATCGCCCGGCCAGCGCGACCTGGTGGGCCGCCTGCAGCCCGCGACCTTCCACGACCTGGTCGTGGACATCTCCCTGTTCCGCCCCGGGCCGGTCGCCGCCGACATGGTGCGGCCGTTCATCGAGGCCCGGCACGGCCGTGCGCCCATCCGCTATCCGCACCCCGACCTGGAGGGACCGCTGAAGGAGACCTACGGAGTCGTCGTCTTCCACGAGCAGATCATCGACATCGTGCACCTCATGACCGGCTGCGGGCGCGACGAGGCCGACCGGGTGCGGCGCGGGCTCTCCGACCCCGAGTCGCAGGGGCGCATCCGCGTCTGGTTCGCGCAGGCGGCCGCCGCCAAGGGGTACTCCGCAGAAACGATCACGCGCACCTGGGAGATCGTCGAGGCCTTCGGTTCGTACGGCTTCTGCAAGGCGCACGCCGTGGCCTTCGCCGTGCCGACGTACCAGTCCGCGTGGCTCAAGGCCCATCATCCGGCGGCCTTCTACGCGGGGCTGCTCACGCACGACCCCGGCATGTACCCCAAGCGGCTGCTGCTCGCGGACGCGCGGCGGCGCGGGGTGCCGGTCCTTCCGCTCGACGTGAACCGGTCCGCGGTCGCCCATCGCATCGAACTGGAGTCCGAATCAGGGAAGTGGGGCCTGCGGCTCGCGCTGTCCGACGTGCACGGCATCAGCGAGGCGGAGGCGGAGCGGGTCGCGGCCGGACAGCCGTACGCCTCGCTGCTCGACTTCTGGGAGCGGGCCCGGCCGAGCCGCCCGCTCGCCCAAAGGCTTGCCCAGGTGGGGGCGTTGGACGCGTTCGGCGCCAACCGCCGTGATCTGCAACTGCACCTGACGGAGCTGCAGCGCGGCGCCCGGGGCGGGCGCGGCCCCCAACTCCCGCTCTCCGGCGGCCGGCAGACCGCCTCCGCGGGACTGCCCGACCTCGACGACGCGGAACGCCTCAGCGCCGAGCTCGGCGTGCTCTCCATGGACGCGTCCCGGAATCTGATGGACGATCACCGTGCCTTCCTCGACGAGCTGGGCGTGGTCTCCGCGCGCCGCCTGCGCACGGCGCGGCACGGCGACACGGTCCTGGTCGCGGGCGCCAAGGCGGCCACCCAGACCCCGCCGATCCGCTCCGGCAAGCGTGTCATCTTCTCCACCCTCGACGACGGCACCGGCCTGGTCGACCTGGCCTTCTTCGACGACGCTCACGCCGCCTGCGCCCACACCGTCTTCCACTCCTGGCTGCTTCTCGTACGCGGCGTGGTGCAGCGGCGCGGTCCGCGCAGCCTCAGCGTCGTCGGCTCGGCGGCGTGGAACCTCGCGGAGCTCGTGGAGCTGCGCCGCGAGGGCGGGCTCGACGCGGTGGCGCTGCGCTTGGCCGAGCGGGGGGTGGCGGGGCCGGATGCGGAGGCCGTCCCGGACGCGGAGGGTGCCCCGGCGGCGGAGGGTGCTCCGGAGCCCGGCCAGGGTGATCCCGTGAACGGGCGGCGCATCCGGATGGAGACCGGATACGAGATGCACCCCTGGGCCGACCTCCAGCCGCCCGGCGAACGGGCCGCCACGGGACGGAAGTTGTGGCACCAGAGTCCGGGGAGCGCGGGATGAACACGTTGTACGTACGTTTCCTGACCTCGGGCGAAGAAGCTCTGCTGCCCCAACTCCTCGCCGTCGTCGGCGAGTTCACGCCCGTCGTCGAGGCCCTGCCGCCCGACGCCGCGCTCGCCGACGTGAGCGGGGCGCGGCGCTACTTCGACCGGGACGTCACCGGGATCGCCGCCCTGATCCGGGTGCGGGCGCTCGCGCTGTACGGCGTCGACTGCGTGATCGGCGCCGGGCCCGGGCCGATGCTGGCGCGGATGGCCGCGCGGGACGCCGCGCCCGGGGTGACCCGGGTGGTGCCCGCGGCCCCGGACGCGGTCGCGGAGTTCCTCGACGGCAGGCCGGTCGCCGAGCTGCCCGGCGTCGGCCGCGCGGGCGCCCGCACCCTGTGCGAGTACGGGCTCGACACCGTCGGCAGGGTCGCCGCCGCGCCGCTGTCCACGCTGCAGCGGCTCGTCGGCGCGCGGGCCGGGCGCGAGCTGTACGACAGGGCGCACGGCGTCGACCGCGCCCGCGTCGCCCCGAACGCGGTCACCCGCTCCCTCGCCGTCGAACGGCCCTTCCCGCGCGACGAGTTGGACCCGCACCGGCACCGGCGCGCGCTGCTCTCCGGCGCCGAGGAGCTGGGCGTCCGGCTGCGCGGCGACGCCCAGGTGTGCCGCTCCCTGACGCTCACCGTGCGCTACGCCGACCGCTCCGTCACCACTCGCACCCGGGCGCTGCCCGAGCCGACCGCGCACGCGGCCGCGCTGACGGCGGCCGCGTACCGGATGTACGAGGCGCTCGGCCTCCAGCGCGCCCGGGTGCGCGCCCTCGCCCTGCGCGCCGAAGGCCTCACCCCCGCCGCACTCGCCGCCCGCCAGCTGACCTTCGACCCCGCCGACGAGAAGGCCCGCCGCATCGAGGCGGCGGCCGACCGGGCCCGGGAGAAGTTCGGCCCGGGCGCGATCGTGCCGGGGACACTGGCGGGCGCCCGGACGGCCTCCCGCCGCGAGGGGTGACGATCAGTGCCCTCCAACTGATGGAGATGACACTGGCGTCGGTGGACATCGTCGGGCGGACTGCCCGCTCAGCGGCCGTGGCGGCCGCCGGTGGCCGCGCGGCGGCGGGTCGTGGCGAACATCGCGGCCGCGCCGACCGCCAGTGCCGCGGCGCCGCCGATCGCGATGTACGCGGTGTCGCTGTCGCCGCCGGTCTCGGCGAGGTTCTCGTCGGCGGCGACGGGCTCGCCCGCGGCGCCCTTCACCTCGGGCTGGTTCCCGGAGCCCGCGGACCCGGCCGACTCGCCGGGCGCGGCCGCCGCGTCGTCCCCGGTGTCCTCGGCGGGTTCGGCGGGCCCGGCCTCCGTGACCTTCGGCCCGGTCTTCGCGTCGCTGTCGCCGTGGCCCCGGTGCTCCACGGACGACTTGCCCGCACCGTCCGCTATCTCCTTCTCGGAGGGCGCGGAGGCGGCGGGCGCGGCGGCCCCGGCGCCCGCCCCCGAACCGCCGCTGTCCTTGCCGAACACCACGTCGGAGCAGGTGTAGAAGGCCTCGGGGGAGTCGGAGCGCTGCCAGATCGAGTAGACCAGGTGGCGGCCGGACTTGGCGGGCACCTTCCCCTGGAAGACGTAACTGCCGTTCTCCAGCTTCGGGTCGGTGACCTTCGCGAAGGGCCGCGCCTCCAGGTCCGACCACTTCAGGGGCTTCGTCGGGTCGTACGAGTCCTTGGTGATGTACAGCTCGAAGGAGCCCCGGTGCGGGGCGGTGGCACGGTACTTGAAGGTGTGGTCACCGGCGGAGAGCTTGGAGGACGGCCAGTCGGCGCGCGGCAGGTCGAGCCCCTTGTACTTGTCGTTCCCGGCGCTGCACAGCTTCCCGTCCGGGATGATCTCCTTCGACTTGCCCGCGGCGTTGGCGATGTTGACGCCGTTCCAGTCGTACAGGGCCTGCGTCCCGCCGGCCGCCACGACCGCCTTGCACGCCGCCGACTTCGGCGCCTCCGGCCCCTCCTGGAAGCAGGCGGACACCCGGCTCACCGGGTCCGTCATCGAACCGTGCGCGGTGGCGGGCGCCGCGGCGAACACGGTCAGGGCGAGCGGGGCGACACCCGCGGTGGCGATCGCGGCGACCTTGCGTGCAGCAGTCATGGGGGGATCTCTCCTAGGGCGACGATCAGGTGGGGGCGGGCGGGGCGCGAACCCCGCGGCGATCAGCAAACTAGCCCCCGGAACCCCCGAATTCGCCTGCTGGGAGCGGGTGACGGCGATCCTTATGCTCGCGTTAAGGACCCCCTCAGACTGCCCTCAGGTCACCTCACCCCCACCCACCGATACCGCCGCTCCGGCCGCCCCGCCCCGCCGTAGCGCAGCGTCACCTCCGCCCGCCCCGTGTCCGCGAAGTACTCCAGGTAGCGGCGGGCGCTGACCCGGGAGAGCTTGCCCGCCTGAGCGCATTCGGTGGCGGAGAGGCCGGCGGGGTGGGCGCGGAGGGTGTGTTCCACCAGGTCCGCGGTGTGGGCGGCGAGGCCCTTGGGGAGCTCGCGGGAGCCGGGCGGGCGGGGGCCGAAGATCTGGTCGACGTCCTCCTGGCGGGCCTCGGCCAGGCCGTCCAGGCGGGCGCGCAGGGCCGCGACGTGCCGCAACTGCTCCTGCAGGGCCGCCTGGTTGAAGGGCTTGATCAGATAGTGCAGGGCCCCGGCACGCAGCGCGGCACGCACCACCTCCGCGTCCCGCGCCGCCGTGATGAACAGGACGTCCACCGGCGCCCGCCCGGGATCCCGCTCCTCCGCCGCCCGCAGCTCCCGCAGCACCGCGATGCCGTCCATGTCCGGCAGATATACGTCGAGCAGCACCAGGTCGGGCCGCAGCAGCTCCGCGGCGCGCAACGCCTCCGCCCCGCTGTGCGCCACGCCCGCCACCGTGCATCCGGCCACCGTGGCCACGTAACGGCTGTGCAGCTTGGCGACCATGAAGTCGTCGTCGACGACCAGCACCCTTGTCATCGGACCCGCACCTTCGTCATCGCCGCAGGCTATGAGCGTGACCACAAGGACCACAACGTCCGTTGATTCCGGAACAGAGACAGGTTCTTAACGCCCGGGCAACATGTGGGCCACTTCACCCACGTATCCGCTCAGACAGGCGGTGGCACCCGTGCGACTACGCACCCCCTTGGCCCTGTGCGGCGCCGCGCTCCTCGTGCTCGTGGGGCCGCCGCTGCTCACCACGGGCAGCGGCGACGACACCGGCACCCGGATCCCCGGCCTGCGCCTCATGGTCCCCAACACCCCCGGAGGCGGCTACGACATCACCGCCCGCACCGCCGCCAAGAACGCGGAGGACGCCGGACTCACCCACAACATCGAGGTGTTCAACCTGCCCGGCGCCGGCGGCACCGTCGGCCTCAGCCGCCTCGTGGGCGAGCACGGCAACGGCAAGCTCGCGATGTCCATGGGCCTCGGCGTCGTGGGCGCCGCCCGCTCCAACCACGCCCCCAAGACCCTCGCCGACACCACCCCGATCGCCCGCCTCACCGAGGAGCAGGACGTCGTCGTGGTGTCGAAGAACTCCCCGTACAAGACCATCGGGCAGCTCATCGACGCCTGGAAGAAGAGGCCCGGCAAGATGCCCGTCGGCGGCGGCTCCTCGCCCGGCGGGCCCGACCACATCGCCCCCATGCTGATGGCCCGCGCCGCCGGCATCCCGCCCAAGGACGTCAACTACGTGCCCTTCGACGGCGGCGGCGAACTCCTCGCCTCGATCCTCGGCAGCAAGGTCGCCTTCGGCGTCTCGGGCGTCGGTGAATACCTGGACCAGATCAAGTCCGGCGAACTGCGGCTGCTCGCCGTCACCGGACCGAAGCGGGTCAAGGGACTCGACGGGCCCACCCTCAAGGAGTCCGGCTACGACGTGGACTTCACCAACTGGCGCGGCATCGTCGCACCGCCCGGACTCTCCGACGCCGAACGCGCCAAGCTCACCGCGCTGATCAAGAAGCTCCACGACTCCCCGGAGTGGCGCGACTCCCTGAAGAAGAACGGCTGGGACGACGCCTTCCTCACCGGCGACAAATTCGGCGACTTCCTGGACGCCCAGGACAAACGCGTCGTATCCGTACTGAAGGAGCTGGGCCTGTGACGACCGCCGAGCCCACCGAGCCCACCGGGCACGCCGAGGAAGCCCCGGAGCCCCGCTCCTGGCGGACCTGGCTGCGCGAGCACTCCGAACTCGGCGTCTGCGTCATGCTGCTGGCCCTCGGCGTCGTCGTCCTCACCGACGCCCTCACCATGGACGTCGAGATCGCCCAGCGCGGACCGATCGGGCCGAAGACCGTCCCCGTCGCCGTCGGCATCGGGCTGCTCGTCGTCTCCGTCCTGCTCGCCGTCGACGTGCTGCGCGGCGGCCGCGGCGAGGCCGAGGGTGGCGAGGACATCGACCTGTCCGAGCCCGCCGACTGGCGCACCGTGCTGCTGCTCGCGGGCGTCTTCCTCGCCACGGCCGTCCTCATCGAGCCGGTCGGCTTCCCCGTCGCCGGCGCCCTGCTCTTCTGGGGCGCCGCCTACGCCCTCGGCAGCCGCGCGGTCCACCGCGACCCGCTCATCGCGGCCGGGCTCTCCCTGGTCACGTACGCCGTCTTCAACAATCTGCTCGGAGTGCCGCTGCCCGGCGGCCCCCTGATGGGAGTGCTGTGACATGAACGCCTTCAGCTCCCTGATTGACGGCTTCGGCACCGCCCTCACCCCCATCAACCTCCTGTGGGCCGCGGTCGGCGTCCTCCTCGGCACGGCCATCGGCGTGCTGCCCGGCATCGGCCCCGCGATGGCGGTGGCGCTGCTGCTCCCGGTGACGTACGGGCTCGAACCCACCGGCGCGTTCATCATGTTCGCGGGCATCTACTACGGCGCGATGTTCGGCGGCTCCACGACGTCGATCCTCCTCAACACACCGGGGGAGAGCGCCGCGGTCGTGGCCGCCATGGAGGGCAACCCGATGGCCAAGGCGGGGCGCGGCGCGCAGGCCCTCGCCGCCGCGGCCATCGGCCACTTCGCGGGCGGCATGATCGGCACGATCCTGCTTGTCGCGCTGGCCCCGAAGGTCGCCGACCTGGCCGTGGACATCGGCGCGCCCGACTACTTCGCCATCATGGTGCTGGCGTTCATCGCGGTGACGTCGGTGCTCGGCTCGTCCCGCATCCGCGGCCTGGCCTCCCTGCTGATCGGCCTCACCCTCGGCCTGGTCGGGCTCGACCAGATGACCGGCCAGCAGCGCCTGACCTTCGGCTCGCTCCAACTCGCCGACGGCATCGACGTGGTGATCGTCGCGGTGGGTCTGTTCGCGATCGGCGAGGCGCTGTGGGTGGCCGCGCATCTGCGCCGCACCGCCGGCCGCGCGATCCCCGTGGGCCGCCCCTGGCTCGGCAAGAAGGACGTGCAGCGCACCTGGAAGTCCTGGCTGCGCGGCCCGCTCATCGGCTTCCCGTTCGGCGCGATTCCCGCGGGCGGCGCGGAGATACCCACCTTCCTCTCCTACGTCACCGAGAAACGCCTCTCCAAGCACAAGGACGAGTGGGGCAAGGGCGCCATCGAGGGCGTGGCGGGCCCGGAGTCCGCGTCCTCGGCATCGGCAGCCGGCACCCTCGTCTCGATGCTGACCCTCGGCCTGCCCACGACCGCCGTCGCGGCCGTCATGCTGGCCGCCTTCCAGCAGTACGGCATCCAGCCGGGCCCGCTGCTCTTCGAGCGCGAATCGGAGCTGGTGTGGGGCCTGATCGCGTCCCTGTTCGTCGGGATGGTGCTGCTGCTCGCCCTCAACCTGCCCCTCGCCCCGCTCTGGGCGAAGCTCCTGCGCATCCCGCGCCCCTACCTCTACGCGGGCATCCTCTTCTTCGCGGCCGTCGGCGCCTACGCCGTCGGCGGTGAGGCGCTCGACCTGGTCATCCTGCTGGTCATCGGCCTGATCGGGTTCGGCATGCGGCGCTATGGACTGCCCGTGCTGCCCGCCGTCATCGGCGTCATCCTCGGCCCCAACGCCGAGCAACAGCTCCGCCGCGCCCTGCAGATCAGCGACGGCAGCGTGCGCGGGCTCGTGGACACGCCGTTCTCGGTGTCCGTGTACGTCGTGGTCGCGCTGATCATGCTGTGGCCGCTGCTGCGGAAACTGGCGCGCGGCCTGCTGAAGTCCCGCCGTAATGTGGCGGAATGACGCACGAGATCCGCCTCGCCGAAGCCGCCGACGTGCCCGCCGTGAAGGCGGTCACCGACGCGGCGTACCACCACTACATCGCCCGCATAGGCCGCGTGCCCGCCCCCATGGAGTCGGACCACGCGCAGAACGTGGCGGCGGGGCGGGTGTACGTCACCGGGGACGCAGAGGGCACAGTCGTCGGCCTGGTGGTCCTCTATGCATACGAGGACCACCTCTACCTGGACAACATCGCCGTCCACCCCGACGCGGCCGGCAAGGGAATCGGCGGCCGCCTGCTGGCCTTCGTGGACGCACGGGCGCGCGCCCTGGGGCTGCCGGAGATCCGGCTCTACACCAACGCGATGATGTGGGAGAACCAGAAGATCTATCCCCGGTACGGATACGAGTTCGTGGAGCGGCGCGTAGAGGGAATCTACGACCGCTTCCACTACCGCAAGCGACTCACGGACTGAAGACTCACGGACTGAACCAGCCGACTGTCCCGGCCGCCCCGGCTATTCCGTGGGCCACCAGACGCGCTGGACGTCTCTGCGGACCTCGGGCCGCTCCCGGGCCCGCCGGTCCGTGCCCTCCCGGCCCTCCAGTGCCTCCCGGCTCTCCCGCGCGCGGCGCGCGGCGGACTTCACGACGGTCTTGTGCACGGTCACTCGGCGCATGACGGCCTCCCTGCCTACCCGTCCTGCCGTACCCACCGAACAGCTCGGCGACACAGCGGTAGACCAGTCCGGCGAGCGTTTCTCATCGCGGGCCGATTGTCAGTGGCGGGTGTCACGATCGGCGCATGACGTTTGACGTGGGTACTTGTGAGGGCGACGACGGCTCCGCCATCGACTGGGACGCGCAGGCCGCGGATTTCGACGAGGAGCCCGACCACGGGCTGCGGGACCCGCTGGTGCGCGCTGCCTGGGCGGACCGCCTCGCCGACTGGCTGCCGGACGAGCCGGGCGACGTCCTGGACGTGGGGTGCGGCACGGGCAGCCTGTCACTGCTCGCGGCCGCGCGGGGGCACCGCGTGACCGCGGTCGACCTCTCCCCGGAGATGGTGGCGCTGGCACGGGTGAAGCTCGCGGGGCACGGGGCGCGGGTCCTGGTGGGCGACGCGGCCCGGCCGCCCGTCGGGGAGCACCGCTTCGACGTGGTCCTGGCCCGCCACGTGCTGTGGATGCTGCCGGACCTGGAGGCCACCCTGCGCCACTGGCACGCACTGCTGCGCCCCGGCGGCCGTCTGATCCTCATCGAGGGCGTCTGGGGCACCCTGAGCCCCGTCGGCATCCCGGCCGCCGACCTCATACGCGCGCTGGCCCCCTTGGTCCCGCACACCCGCTCGGAGCGGCTGTCGGGGGACGCGCGGTTGTGGGGGCGGGTGGTGGAGGACGAGCGGTACGCGGTGGTGGGCGTGACGGCGTGACGGCGTGACGGCGTCACGGCATGACCGACGGCATGACGTTGTGACGGCGTGCGGTGGTGGTCAGTTGTGGGTGCGGGGGAAGGAGTCGCCTGCCTTTGCCAGGGCTTCGAGATCGTCCAGGGCGGCGCGGGCCGCAGCCGCCGCTTCGGGGTCCGTCGTGGGCAAGGCGCTCGCGGCGAACTCGTCCTCGTCCAGGCGGACGATGGTGGTGCCGTCCGCGGAGCACCACAGGTCGAGGTCGAGGTCCTCCACGGTCAGCAGCGCGCCCTCGCGCACGGCGGGGCGGGTGACGTCGCAGTACCAGCCCTTGAGGGGGCCGTCGGCGGCGTACACCTCCTTGACGGAGTACCAGCGGTCCCGCCAGAAGTGTTCGACGAACACGTCGCCCGGCTCGAAGCGGACGAAGCCGAAGTCCCGTACGCCCGCGCCCGCCCAGGGCGCGCGGACCGTGACGCGGGTGCCGTCGTCCGCGAGCAGGCGTGCCGGATAGCGCATCTTCGTGCGGCCCGCCTTGAGGAGGACGACCTCCATGTCGGACGGCTCGGCCTTAGCCCCAGTCGAGGGTGCGGACATGACGTACCTCCGTGTCACAGATCTCGTAGCCGAACCACCTGTTGATCGCGAGCATCGGCTCGTTGCCCGCGTCGTTGCCGGTGAACGCCTCCGTGAACCCGGCGGCCCGCGCCCGGTGCAGTGAGTCGTTCTTGGCGAGCTTGGCCAGACCGCGCCCGCGGTGGGCGCGCGCCGTCCCCGTCATGCCGCTGGAGTAGCGGGACGCGTCGTCCGTGCGGGCCACGCTGAACGCGGCGGGCCGGCCGTCCACGACGGCGACGGTGGTCAGTTCGTGGTTCACCAGGGGGTGGTGCCAGGTCTCCGCCAGCCAGTGCTCGTAGTCGGTGAACTCGGTTGCCACATCGCTCGGTTCGTCGGCGACCGTCTCCGCGTCCAGGTCGAAGACCGGGCGGGGGTCGGCGGCGAAGTCGGCGGCGGTGCGCAGCTCGACGCCGGCCGGCGGGGGCTGGAGGGGCGGCAGGTCGGCCTTCGCCAGGTCCAGGCGGAGGAAGTGCGCGGAGCGGCTCGCGCGGTAGCCGCGGTGGGTGGCGAACGCGCGGTTCTGCGGGGTGTCCAGGACCCAGGAGTAGAGGGTCGTCGCGCCCTTGCCCGCCAGATACTCCTCCGCCGTGCGCAGCAGCAGCGAGCCCGCGCCGAGGCCGCGGCGCTCCGGGTGGACGTAGATGTTGGCGGAGCCCTGGCCGGGCTCCGGGCTGTCGTACGCGACGCTTGTCTGCGCGGTGCCGATCACCTCGCCGTCGGCCTCCGCGACCAACTGGCGGTAGTGCGCGTCGGGATGGGCGTGCGCCGCGTCGAACGCCACGGAGGCGGACGTGGCCAGCATCGCGGGCAGGCAGGCGCGGCGGATCGCGGCGAACGCCGTGGTGTCCGCGGGGTCGGTGGGGCGCAGGGCGCGGACCAGGACTTCCGTCATGGTGCGGACGGTACGCGGGGTGCGCGGCGGGCCGCCTCTCCTTTTTCCCGGGTTCCCGGGCTTCCGGGTTCCGGGGTTCCCGGCTTTCCCGGGCGGGTGCGGGACAATCGGCGCGTGACGTTGAAGATCGTGATCGATGAGGGTGCGGGGGGCCGGGCCGTGCCCGCGCCCTACGAGCAGGTGCGGGCGCAGATCGCCGAGCAGGCGCGGGGTGGTGCGCTGCCGGTCGGATACAAGCTGCCGACCGTGCGGGGGCTCGCGGAGGCGCTGGGGCTCGCCGCGAATACCGTCGCCAAGGCGTATCGGGCGCTTGAGGAGGACGGGGTGATCGAGACGCGGGGGCGGAACGGGACGTTCGTGGCCGCGGCGGGGGACGCGGCTGCTCGGGGGGCGGCGGGGGCGGCGCAGGCTTACGCCGAGCGGGTCCGGCGCCTCGGCCTCTCCGAGGAGGCCGCGGCGGCGGCGGTTCGGGACGCACTGCGCGCGGCGTACGGCTCGTCTGGCTGACCCGGCACCGGGGTTGCCCCCGGGCGGGGCCCGCTTGGTGTAACGGTCCCGTCGGCCTGGGGGTGCCCTTCCCCGCACATATCGGCACCGTCGGCCTGGGCTGTGCCCACCCGTGCCGCCCTGCGGCACGACTGCCCACAGCGGGGGCCCTCCCCACACATAACGGGCCCGTCGGCCTGGGCTGTGCCCACCCGTTCCGCCGTGCGGAACGCCTGCCCACAGCGGTGGAGGCGGGCGTGTGGCTGCTCACAGCGGTGGAGGCGGGCGTGTGGCTGCCCGCAGCGGGAGGGCGGAACGCTGCTTGCAGCAGCAGGGGGCGAACGGGTCCCCCCCCACGACCCGCGGACGCCGGGCGGCCTTTCGTGGCACTGGCGGCCTGAGCCTGCTGGCCGACTGGAAACGGGTGGGCGGGTGGGAGAGTTCCGCCGCGGAGCGGCGGGGTAGGGCAGCCGCCTACAGGTACAAGCCGGCGTCAGCCCCGTCCCGGGCGGACGGGACCGCGGTCGGGGTGGAACCCCGCCGCAGCGCGTACAGCTCGGCCAGCGTCGCGCCCTCGCGGGAGACACCTTCGGACGTACCGAGCCAGTCGACCGACTCCGCGAGGGTGAGCGGACCGACCTCGATCCGGGCGAGGCAGCGCCCGGGCCGCACCACGGCGGGATGCAACCGCTCCAGGTCCTCGTTGGTGGTGACACCGACGAGGACATTGCGGCCCTGCCCGAGCAGCCCGTCCGTGAGGTTGAGGAGACGCGAGAGCGCCTGGCCCGCCGTGTGCTTGGCCTCACCGCGGATCAACTCGTCGCAGTCCTCGAGGAGAAGCAGCCGCCACCGCCCCTTCGCCGTGCCGTCGTCCTCCCCGATGGCGATGTCCATCAGATACCCGACGTCGGAGAACAGCCGCTCCGGGTCGAGGACGCAGTCCACCTGGCACCAGTCCCGCCACGACCGCGCGAGCGTGCGCAGCGCGGACGTCTTGCCGGTGCCGGGCGGCCCGTGCAGGAGCAGCAGCCGCCCCGAGATGTCCTCCGGAGTCGTCTTCATCAGCTTGTCCATGGCGTCGGCCACCGGCGCGGTGTAGTTCTGCCGCACCTCGTCCCACGTACCCGCGGAGATCTGCCGCGTCGTGCGGTGCGGCCCGCGCCGCGGCGAGACGTACCAGAACCCCATGGTGACGTTCTCCGGCTGCGGCTCGGGGTCGTCCTGCGCCCCGGCCGTGGCCTGCTCGAGGACCTCCTCGGCGAGCTCCGCGGTGGTGGCCGTGACCGTGACGTCCGCGCCGCGGTTCCAGCGGGAGACGAGCAGCGTCCACCCCTCGCCCTCGGCGAGCGTGGCGCTGCGGTCGTCGTCGCGGGCGGCCCGCAGCACCGTCGCGTCCGGTGGCAGCAGCGCGGAGCCGGGCTTGACGCGGTCGATGTTGGCGCTGTGCGAGAACGGCTGCTCGCCGGTGGCGAAGCGGCCGAGGAACAGCGCGTCCACGACGTCGGACGGGGAGTCGCTGTCGTCGACGTTGAGCCGGATCGGCAGGGCGTCCTGAGGGTTCGCAGACATGCCGCCATGATCCGTCACGCATGCGCCCTCGTGCACGCGGTTTCCCCACTGCGCCGCCCAACGCGCCGTGACCCGGCCGTCACGCGGAACCACCCCTACCGCCAAGGTGCGCCGTTACTCTGGCCCTTGATGGGACGTCATGGGTGGAATGCGGATGCGCGGCGGTGGCGTCTCACCGCCCTCATCGGTGTGGGCCTGACCGCGCTGGCCCTGGTCGTGACGGTCCTCGCCCTGCCCGAGGACGACGGCGGCAGCACGGCGGGCACGACCCCGGACGGCGACAAGGTGCACGGCACCCCCGCGCGCCCGCCCGGCGCGCCCGACCCGCGGGTCGGCTGGGGCTTCACCCACACCCAGTACAGCGCCGACGAGGGCGAGGCCCCGGCCGTCGCCCGCGCCCAGCGGCTCCTGAAGGACCAGCGGCGGCCGCTGCCGCAGATCCAGCACGTCATGGGCTGGGGCGCCGGCAACCCGGAGCCGGTCAAGGGGCGGTACGACTTCGAGGCGATGGACCGGCGCATGGACTTCATCCGCGCCACCAAGGGCACCCCGGTCGTCACCCTGTGCTGCGCCCCGGACTGGATGAAGGGCGGCAAGTCCGGCTCCGACAACACGAACTGGACCCAGGCCGCCCTGGAGACCGCGCCCCGCCCCGAGCACTTCGACGACTATGCCGCCCTGGCCGCGACCGTCGCCAAGCGCTATCCGGACGTACGGCACTTCATCGTCTGGAACGAGTTCAAGGGCTTCTGGAACACCGCCGAGGCCCGCTGGGACCACGAGGGCTACACCAAGCTCTACAACCTGGTCTACAAAGCCCTGAAGAAGGTGAACAAGAAAATCCAGGTCGGCGGTCCCTACCTCGTCATGGACAGCCTCGACCCCCGCCAGACCGAGAACGCCTCGAAGGACGTCGCGGGCCCCTGGGGCCGCCTGGACCAGCGCGCCCTCGACGCCTTCGACTACTGGAACAGGCACAAGGCGGGCGCAGACTTCGTGGTCGTCGACGGCTCCAGCTACACCGTGGACGACGAGCTGCTGCCCGACGAGTTCCGCGCCACCGACAAGCTCACGGCCGTCGGCCGCTGGGCGCGCGAGCGGACCGGCGGCCTGCCGCTGTGGTGGGCCGAGTACTACGTGGAGCCGGGCGACGGCCAGGACAACCGCGACGACTGGTCCGAGGCGCACCGCGTCGCCGTGCACGCCGCCGGCCTGATGGCGATGGCCCGCGGCGGCGCGACCAGCGGCTTCTACTGGAATCCGCAGAAGCGCGGCGACAAGCGCGGCGAGAAGTGCGCGGGCTGCCTGTGGAGCCCGACGCACCTCGCCGACGGCGGCCGCGAGCGTCCCATACTGCGCCTGCTCGCCCGCTTCGCCGACGCCTTCCCGCCCGGCACGCGGTACGAGAAGGTGTCCGTCGCCGCCGACGACGTACCGAACGTACGCGTTCTCGCCGACGACAAGACCGTCCTCGTGGTGAACATCCTCGACCGGAAGATCAGCGCGAAGATCGACGGCAAGCGGTTCGACATGGCCGGGTACGAGGTGAAGTGGCTCAAGCGGTAGGCCACTTCACCCCAGCCCAGCCGTAAGCCACTTCACCCGACGCCGGGGCCGCGCCGACGCCGCCGGGCCTACGCCATCGTCAGGAACCGCTGTATCAGCGACGCCACGAACACCGCGAGCAGCGGCAGCGAGAACCAGAAGCTGCTCTGCAGCCAGCGCTGCTGCCAGACGCTCGGCGCGGCCGCCACCCGCACGACCTCGCGCACCGCGAGGAGCACGATCAGCGCGAGCACCGCGAGGGCGCCCACCACCGTCCACGGCGTCCACGTCACCTTCGGCCCGGCAGGACCCGGGTTCGCCTTCGCGACCGGGCCGTCCGGCTGTGTGCGCAGGGCGTACAGCGTCGCGTCGGCGTTGGCGTAGACCTTCTTCAGCTCGGAGCGCCGGTCGAGGTTGTGGGTGAGGCGGGTGTCCCAGTTCTCCGGATAGCCGGTGTCCATCTGGAGATAGACGGTCTGGCTGCGGTTGATCATCAGGTACGAGTTCGGGCCCGCGTCCTTGAGCGCCTTCACCAGGCCGGACACCAGGACCGGGTCGGGCGGCGCGAGCGTGGGCACGTACTCGACCTTCTCGGCGTCCTGCTTGCCCCAGGGGATCGAGGGCGTCACGTTGTTGACGGTGTCGTTGCTCATCCACAGCAGCCGCGCGGTCGGGTCGTCGTGCGCGTACACGTACTCCATGGCGGCGACCTCGCCGGTCCTGACCCGCTCGAAGGGCTCGTTGCCCCAGCGCGCCACCAGGAAGCCGCCGATGAGGACAAGGCCCGCGAGCAGCGCGGCGAGGGGCGCGAGGCTCACCCGGTCGCGGTCGCGCTCCTTGGCGGTGACGCCGGTGCGCGGGAACAGCGCGAGCCCGGCGAGCAGGGCGGCGCCCGGCAGCGCGAACATGAAGACGCGCAGCGCCATCTCGCCGCCGTAGCTCTGCATGCCGAAGCCCAGGAACGGCACGAAGGTGAGGACGAGCAGCGACACCTCGCGGTACTTGTGCTCGCGCCGGCGCAGCCAGCCCCAGCAGGCGAGCGCCATGACCGAACCGGCAAGGGCCACGCGCACGTACAGCACGAGCTTGTGCGTCGAACTGCCGCCCTCGATCCGGCCGGAGACCGACGACGACACATTGCCGCCGACCCCGCCCACACCGCCGAACAGCTCGTCGAAGTGGCCCGACCAGTAGGGCTCCGCGAAGAAGCCCAGCCAGACGGCGACCAGGACCCCGCACAGCAGGGGCAGCCCGCGCAGTTCGCAGCGGCGCACCACGACCAGGACCGTCAGGACGCCGAGCATCACGAACGGCGTGAGCTGGTGCGCGGGCACCGTGCCCGCGAACAGGCCCATGAGCACGACGAGCAGCACGGCCTGCTGACGGCGGTTCGCCGGTTCCACCTCGGCCTCGCCCGGCCGCCGCTTCGTCCAGACCACGCGCGGCGCGCGGAACCACACGAGCAGGATCGCCACGAACACGATGTACAGCAGATACGTGAAGCCCTGCGGCGAGAAGTAGTCCTGGCCGACCCAGCCGCTCAGGACGAAGATCCACAGGCCCGCCCACTTGGCGCGCCAGCTCGCCCGCAGGGAGCGGGTGAGCAGCAGCATCGGGGCCAGGTAGAGGACCTGGATCGCCGTCGGCCACCAGCGGATGACCTCGGTCATGTCCGAGACGCCGCACGCCTTCGCGACGAACGCGGCGGCGGCGAAGAAGCCGGGCCAGCTCCAGCGCGCGTCCAGGTCGGGCACGGCCGTGCCGGTCCGGTCGATGTACTCGATGAAGCCCAGGTGCTGCCAGGCCGTCGCGAACCGCGGCTCGGTCTCGATGACGGCGGGCAGCGCGTGCAGGGACACGACGGTGGCGACCAGCGTCAGCAGGAGCAGCCATCGGTTCGGCCGCTCCAGCCACAGCAGCGACGCGAACACGACCACGAGGAGCGCGGCCCCGACAAGGGTCGGCAGCGGCAACACGGAGACAAGACCGAGCCCGCCCATCCGGTCCAGATCACCCTCGCCGAGCCCGAACGCCGGTACCCAGTACAGGCCGAGGGCCGCGACGAGCAGGGCGGTGAGGACGAGGGTCTTGCGGGGCGTCTTGTACGTGCGGGGGCGCGCCGCGGGGGCCGGGGGCGTGGTGGGCGGGGCGCCGGGCCCGGCCGGGGGAGCGGCGGCGGTTGGACCGGCCGCGGGATGCGTCACCCCCGCCGAACCGGAAGCTGTCGCCCCCGCTGAACCGGCGGCCGGGGCGGGTGACTTCGGGCCCGCGACCGGCGCGGCGGCAACCGGGGCCGGGGGCGACACGGTCGGCCAGGCTTCCTTCGCGGGCCGCTCTTCCTCGGTGTCCGCTACGCCCTCCACGGTGGGGCCATGCGCTTCAACAGAGGCGTTTCCTTCGCCGGGCTCCGCCTTCGTGGCGGACCCCGCCGCCTCGTCCACCCCGTCCGCCTCCGGCGCCACCGCGGCGGGCGCCCCGCCAGAAACCGCCGCCCAGGTCGGCCGGTGCCCCTGCATGTCGTCCTCCTTGCCCGCCCCCACGGGCCCGCGTGCCACCAGGCCCGGACGCACGTCCGGGCGGCGCTCCTGATGGTCCACGTCGATCAGGACCGCCAGCTGCAGTGTGTCGGAGTCGAGGGACTCGCGCAGCGCCCACGCGGGGCCGTGCCGGCGCTCCCCGCCCTGGGTGTCGCCCGGCCGCACGGCCTCCGTCCCGGCCGCGGGAGTGCGCGACGCGGGCACCTCCTTGGCGCCCAGGTCCGCGAGATCGCCGTCCGGTGCCGCACCTTCGGCGGGCGCGGACGTGCCGACGCGCGTGATCGCGTACAGCTTGGGCGCCGCGATCGTCACGATCACCGCGAGGCTGAAGACCTCCGCGACGCCCGCCCCGGTCAGCCCCATCCGCGGCAGCAGCACCAGCGTCAGGCCGAGCACGAGGACGCACAACAGGCCCTGCAGCCAGGCGAGACCGGACGTGCGGCTCTGCGCGCGCAGCACCGCGAAGTACGTCTCCATGACCACCCGCAGCGCCGCGCCCACCGCGAACCAGCGCAGCAGCGGAGTAGCCGCCTCCGAATAGCCCTGGCCGAACACCTGCAGGATGTACGGCGCGCCCAGGAAGAGGAACCCGCACACCGGAAGCATGATCCGCGTCATCCGGCGCAGCGCCGCGCGGGTGTTGGCGGCGAGCCGCGCCGGGTCGTGCGCGCCCTCGACGGTCAGCGACGCGCCCATGTTGATGGCGAGCAGGTTCGTGGTGCCGCCGATGGTCGTCGCGATGTAGAAGTACGCGTTGTCCTCGGAGCTGACCTGCGCGGCCACGATCACCGGAACGAGGTACACCACGGCGAGCGAACACAGCGAACCGGTGTAGTCGCCCGCGAGGAAGCGGCCCAGTTCGCGCAGCGACGGCGGCCGGGCCCTGCCCTCCGTGGCCCGCACATGGCGCGGCACGAGGCGGCGGAACACCAGCCAGCCCAGCGGCACCACCGAGCAGGCGATGGCGGCCACCCACGACACGAACACCCCGGCCGTGGGGATGGCCGCCGCCATCACGATCAGCAAGCCAAGTTTGACGATGGAGAACACCGTGTTGCCGACCGGCACCCACAGCGCGCTGCGCAGCCCCGTGAGCACCCCGTCCTGGAGCGTCAGGAGCGACCAGGCCACGACCGCGCCGACGAAGCCGATCCCGGCCAGCGGCCCGTGCAGGAAGCGGTACGAGGGCCCCCACAGGTCGAGCGTGAACAGGAAGATCAGTGCCGCGCAGGTGACGACGACCGAACTGCCCGCGTACGTATGGAAGATGAGCCTGCCCGTGTGGCGGCCCGCCACCGGGATGAAGCGGGCGAGCGCGCCCATGAGGGTGACGGCGGTGATGCCCGCGAGGAGCTTCATCGCCGCGATGGCCGCCGAACCCTGGCCGACCGCCGATTCCGAGTAGTACCGCGCGGCGGCCAGCCAGAACCCGAGGCCGAGCAGACCGGAGATGCCGGTGTTGAGCATGAGTGCGTAGGCATTGCGGAACAGCGGGCTGCCGCCGCCCTTCCCCGCCTTCGACAGCCGCATTCTTCGCGGCCTGCCGGACTTGCCGGACGACGGCGCGCCGCCCGTCCTTGCGTCGGTCCCAGTGACCTCTGCCTGTGCGGTGGTCGTGTCAGACACGGGCGCGAGCTGCCTTCCGGCGGGCCTGTCGGGCTCTGCGAACGATGGCGTATCCCTTGCTGAGCACCCGGTCCCTGGCGAAGGACCGGGTGAGGGAGCGGCCGAGGAGCAGCCGCTCGAACTCGCCGAGTCTCGTGCCGCGCCGCACCGTCACCCGGCGCAGCGCGTACGGCCCCTGGCGGCGCCGCGCCAGGCTGTTGCCCACGGCGAGCGACTGCGCGAAGCCGGCGACCCGGACCGCGCGCCGCACCCGGCGGCTGGAGTAGCCGTAGGGGTAGGCGAACGACGTCGGCGGCGTGCCCAGTTCGTCGGCGAGGATCTCCCGGCAGCGCACCAGCTCGAACCAGAGCGCGTCGTCGGGGAGTTGGTCGAGCTGCGGATGCGTATGGCTGTGTCCTCCGATCTCGGTGCCGACCGCGGCCAGTTCGCGCACCTGGTCCCAGCTGAGCATGGTGTCGAGGCCGCCGCCGGTGTCGTACTTCCCGACCAGCCAGCCCGTCGCGACGAACAGCGTCGAGGCGAAGCCGTGCCGGGCGAGCGCCGGGAGGGCGTGCCGGTGCACGCCCTCATAGCCGTCGTCGAAGGTGATCAGGACGGGCCGGGTCGGCAGCGGGCGCCCGGGATGGCGCCAGTGCCAGGCGAGTTGGGCGGTGGTGAGCGGGGTGCAGCCGAGCGCGTGCACCACTTCCATCTGGTCCGCGAACGCCTCGGGCGAGACGGACAACTCGTGCGTGGCCTCATTCGGCAGCCGCGCGACCGAGTGGTACATCAGGATCGGTATGCCTCCCGTGCTCATGCCGCGGCCTCCTCGCCCCCGCCCTCGGCGTCCTCGGCGCCCTTCGTCCCGGACGCGGCGCCGGTCACGTCCACGACGGAGAACGTCGCGCCCGACCGGCGCGCGCGGACGCTCCCGACGACGTACCCACCGGCGGCCGCCACCACGCCCGCCACGATCGCCCCCGCGCGGCCCGCGCCGCCGGGCCGGGCGAGCAGCGCGTCCCGCAGGCCGCGCCCGACCCCGGCGGGCAGCACCCGGGTGGTGTACCGCCGCTCGGACTCAAGTCCCTTGTCCGCGCCCACACTTCGGGACACGAGGGCTTTGGACACCCCCTCGGCGTACGCCCGGGTGCGGAAGTAGCCGAAGCGCTCCCGGGCACTCGGCACCCGGTGGTGGATGATCGCGCGGTCGTCCATGAGCAGCACCGCGTCCGGCCGGGCGCGGGTGAGGCGGATGCACAGCTCGGTCTCCTCGCAGCCCAGCGGGAGCTTGTCGCCGTCGCGGCCGATGCCGTTGGCGAAGCCGCCCGCGATCGCGAAGGCGGTGCGCCGGAAGGAGGCGTTGCCGCCCAGGACGTTGCGCACCGGCACCCGGCCCGTCGGATGGCCCCGGTACATGCAGCCGACGACCCAGTCGAACTCCTCGGGGAACCAGGCGGGTCTGCGGCCCGACGCCCAGGCGGGCAGCGTGCGGCCGCCGACGGCGAACACCCGCGGGTCGTCGTACCCCTCGGCGAAGCGGCGCAGCCAGTCGCGCTCGGCGACGGCGTCGTCGTCGAGGAAGGCGATGATCTCGCCGCTGGACTCGGCGATGCCGGTGTTGCGTCCCGCGGACAGGCCGCGGGGGCCCGCGTTCGCGAGCACCCGCACTCCCCGCGTCTCCTTGTACTCCTTGGCCAGGCGGTCCAGGAGCGGCCTGTTGTGGTCGACCACGAGCAGGGTCTCGTGGGCCGCGTGGGACTGCGTGCGCACCGAGGCGACCGCCGCGAGGATGTCCTCCCAGCGGTCCTCGGTGTACACGCAGACGACCACCGAAATGGAGATCAAGAAACCTCTCCCCGGTGCTGCGGCAGCGACGCGGTGCGTGAACTCTGCTGCTTCCTGCGCCTGTTGGAGCGCTCGGTGAGGATCACCTTGAGCACCCGGAGGCCGTCGCGCACGGCGCTGAGATTGCTCACGCCGTGGATGCGCAGATACTCGTGGCTCGGGATCTCCTGCACCTTGAGCCCGGCCTTGACGACCCGGATGTTCATCAGGGTCTCCACCTCGAAGCCGGTGCAGTCGAGCTCGATCTTGTCCAGGCAGTGCCGCCAGAAGGCGTTGTAGCCGTAGCACAGGTCCGTGTAGCGGGCCCCGAACTTGGCGTTGACGACGGAGCACAGGACGTGGTTGCCGAGCTTGCGGATGAAGGTCATGTCGTCGGTGCCGCCGCCGTTGGCGAAGCGGGAACCCTTGGCGAAGTCCGCGCCGGAGACGAGCGCGGAGACGTAGCTGACGATCTCGTGGCCGTCCGCGGAGCCGTCCGCGTCGACCATCACGATGATGTCGCCGGTGCAGGCCTCGAAGCCGGTGATGAGCGCGTCGCCCTTGCCCTTGCCGAGCTGGCGCACCACCTTCACGTCCGGCCACAGTTCACGGGCCACGGCGACCGTGTCGTCGGTGGAGTTTCCGTCCACCAGGACGACTTCATGGATCCATTCCGGCAGTGTCTTGAACACGTACGGAAGATTTTCTGCCTCGTTCATCGCGGGAATCACGATGCTCACCGGTGGCGCAATCGCCAGGTGCGAGGAAACCGGCCGGTATTCATGCTGGCTGGGAATGGCGGGCAAACCCACCTGACGCACTACTGAACTCACGAGTCTGTTCCCTCTCGTCCGGTGGACCGCCCGCCCCCGGGCGGTCCGGTTGTGGATCCGGTTCGAAAGGGGGGATTCTCACTGCGGGCATGACGGAATGGATCTCCGGGCATGCCGAGTGAGCTGGCATGACTGCGCGGCACGTGATCCGGCAGAAATTCGATCACCGGACACGGGCACCCCCCTACCGCGCCCCGCGCCGAACCACCGCGGCCTTGAGCCCTCCCCCAGGCCGACTGCCGATGGACCGATGCGGGTGGATGTACGACGGTATTGATGCTTGCGACCGTATGGCAAGACCTGGAACGGGGTCTCACGTTTTCGGATATTTGACCGTTCTCTTCGGACACCCCGAGAGTGTCCGATTCCCTGATCCGTTGGCGTTCCTTGCCGTTCCTTTGGTGTTCTCCGGCGCCGTTCCTTGGCGCTTCCTGTGCGCTTCTTACTCGTTTTTGCGCCCGTATCGGATCTTTCCCAGGCGCTTGAGCAGGCGATCTGCAGGACCGAACAATTCCGGTCGGCCTACGACGGTGTTGCGCAACGCCCGGACCGGAGCCCGGTGCGCACGATGGCCGAGAGCCATCGGGTGGCGCGACGCCACCCACCCCTCGGACACGGTGAGTTCGCGTGTCTTCAGGGAGTCCTTGTACCGCTTCTGGCCACGCCCGAGGTCGAGGTGCGCGATCCCCTCGGCGGCACCCTCCTCGGCCATGCGCAGGTGCAGCAGCAGCCCCGGAGAGTAGCGCGCGAAGTCCGGGTCGTACGCCGGGAACCAGCTCACGAGCACGCGCTCGCTGCGCAGGCCGAAGTGCGCGGCGACCGGCGCGCCCCCGGCGTACAGCACGGAGAGCACGCCCGCGAAGGTGTCGCCGCGGGTGTGGAAGAGCTGGTCCACGAGCCGGGTGATCCAGTCGTGCGCGAAGCGGTCGCTGCGGCCGGTCCTGCGGTACTGCGCGGACTTCCAGCCCATCAGCGTGCGCAGCGCCTCGGGGTCGCGCTCGTCGTGCACGTAGCGGATGTCGCCGTGGTCGCGGGTCAGGCGGCGGCCCTTGGCGAGGGTGGAGCGGAGGAACTTGGGGGAGCGGGCGCGGAGTTGGCCGAGGTAGGCCTCGTACCCCTGCTCGAGATCCATGACCGGGGACGGGAAGAAGCCGGACGCGCCGGTCTCGAAGGGGCCCTGGCCGGCCGCGAGATGGTCGAACTCCCACAGCACGAGCCCGCAGTCGCGGAGGAACCGGCGCGCGTCCCAGGTGAAGCCGGGGCGGTGCACCACGCCCTGGCAGTCGGAGACGCCGAGGCCGACGGCCCGGCCTATGCCGGATCTGGATCTCTGGAACGCGAAGTACGCGGCGGGCTCGCCTGCCTCGCGGGCGACGGCCACCCGCACGTTCCTGCGCACCCGCGCCATGGCGAGCGTGAACTCCGGTGAGAGGAACGGGTTGGAGAGGTCGGGCGAGCCGTTCAGATGGGCCTTGGACTGCATGGCGGTCCACGCCACCCGGTCGGCGCCGGTGAGTTCGCCGGGGCGGTGCACGGTGATCTCCACGTCATCAAGTCCGTCTACTCGGGGCGCGGTGACGCAGTCGCCGCGCCAGTGCCGACAGGAAGACGAGCACGCTGACGCCGCCGACCGCCGCGACACCGCCGCGGACCGACCACACGTGCAGGGCCAGCATGGCCTGGGCGACCAGCAGATCGAGCACGAGCGCCCCGCCGGCGCAGGCGACGGCCCGGCTCCACCCGTCGAGCCCGCGCAGCCAGTGGGAGAGCGCGAAGCCGGGGGCGGCGAGGAGGAAGAAGAGCACGAAGGGGGCGCGCAGCGGCGAGGTGAGGTCGAGCAGCGCGAAGGCCGCCCCCACGCACCCGGCGGCCACGGCCGCGCCCGCGAGCAGCGGTGTGAGGTCCGCGGGCGCGAAGGCGCGCGGGCCGTTGTCGGGGTCCTGCTCGGGCCGTTCAGCCCCGGACGACGCCGACTTGGTGCTGATGGTCTGCATGGGCGACTTTGCCCCCCGAAGCGCCGGATGCCGGGCTTCAATGTGGCCCAGTCCGCGGCAATCGTCAAGATGCGGAGGGTCTGTGGAGATGTTCGTTGTCGGACTGTCGTCCGATCGGTGAACTGTCCGGGTGGGCAAGGGAATTACTGAAGAATTGATTGACATGCACACTATCGACGACGTGTGTTGCGTGCTACCACTGTCGAGGCAGAAATCCTGCTAAGGGAGGTTCCATGAGATTGTCCCGTTTCACGGCATACGCTTCCTCGCTCCTCCTCGCCGCCGCCTGCACCCTCACCGGGGTCACGGCGGCGCATGCGGATTCCGGCAACGACCAGGCCGCGGCTCCCGCTTACGTGGCGCTCGGCGACTCCTACTCCTCCGGCGTCGGCGCCGGCAACTACGACGGCGGCAGCGGCGACTGCAAGCGCAGCACCCGCGCCTACCCGGCCCTGTGGGCGGCCGCGAACTCGCCCGCCAGCTTCAGCTTCACGGCGTGTTCCGGCGCTCGAACGGGTGACGTGGTCGCGAACCAGCTCGGGCCCCTGAACTCCGGCACCGGACTGGTGTCCGTCTCCGTCGGCGGAAACGACGCGGGCTTCGCCGACGTCATGACGACCTGCGTCCTGCAGTCCGAGTCGAGCTGTGTCGCACGCGTCAACCAGGCCAAGGGGTACGTCGATTCGACGCTGCCCGGCCAGCTCGACAAGGTGTACTCGGCGATCAAGGGCAAGGCGCCGTCCGCCCGCGTGGTGGTGCTCGGCTATCCCCGCTTCTACAAGCTCAACGGCAACTGCCTGGCCGGCCTGACCGAGGGCGAGCGCCGCGCGATCAACGGCGCCGCCGACCACCTCAACACCGCCACCGCCAAGCGCGCGGCCGACCACGGCTTCACCTTCGGCGACGTCACGACCACGTTCGCCGGGCACGAGATCTGCTCCGGCGACTCGTGGCTGCACAGTGTCAACTGGGGCAACATCGGCGAGTCGTACCACCCGACCGCCGCGGGACAGTCCGGCGGCTACCTCCCCGTGTTCCGCGGGGCCGTCTCCTGACGACCGCGGGGTCGCCTGACGACGGGGTCGCCTGCTTTACGACGCGGGCGACGGGTCAGGGCGCGTAGGTCTCAGGGCGCCTAGGCCTCAGGGCGCGTAGGTCGAGGAGGAGCTCCCGCCGGTCGTGGGCGGGGGCTCCTCTTCGCACGTCACGGAGTAACCGACCGCGTCCGACGTGATGTTGGCGGGCCTGCGGACCTCGACGTGGATGCTGTTGCGGTGCGTGCCCGGCTCCGTCCAGGACGGCACCTCGACATGGTTGACCTGCTTGGTCTTCCCGCCGCCCGACGGGAACGACAGCGTCTTCCAGTCGGGGTCGCTCGACGTGCCCTCGGCGGTGACCCAGCGGTACCGCACGTCCACCGGCACGCGTCCCACCGTGAAGGTCGCCGTGAACGACGGCGCCCGGTCGGGCAGCGGCGGGCACGGGCCGGTGTACGAGGCGCGGTGGGCGGCGACGGAGACGCGCACGTACTGCACGGGCGTCGTCGTGCCGCCGCCGTTCCCGCCCCCGTTGGTCGAACCGCCGTTGCCCCCACCGCCGTTGTCGCCGCCGTTGCCGGATCCGCCGTTGCCGCCGCCGCTGTCGCCGGATCCGCCGTCGCTGCCGCCGCCCCCCTTGGACCCGCCGTCGCCGCCGCTCCCGCCGTTCGAACCGCTGCCGCCGCCTCCGCCGGCGTCGTCCCCGGTGCCGCTCCCGCTGCTGCTGCCTCCGTCGCCCGAGTCGTCGTTCACCAGGGCGTACGTGATGCCGCCGATGGCCAGGGCCAGGGCGGCGAGGCCCGCCACCAGGACGGCGCTCGCACGGCGCGAGCGGGCCGTGGGCGTGCTGGTCGTGGTGGTGCCGGGCAGGGGGGTGCCGCCGGTCGGCGCGCCCGCGGCGAAACCTGCGGGCGGCGGGGGCGGGGTTGTGGGGTCGGGCCGCGAGGAGGAGGTGATGGTCGGCTGGTTCAGGAACGACGGTTCCGTACGCGGCGGTTGGCCCTCCGCGACCAGCCGCAGATCGCGCTCCGTGTCCGCGGCGAGCGAGCGCTCCGCGGGGTCCTTGCGGAGCAGCCCCGCGATGACCGGCGTCAGCGGCCCCGCGTTGCGCGGCGGCGGCAGTTCCTCGTCGACGACGGCGCGCAGCGTGCTCAGCGGCGTGTCCTGCCGGAACGGCGAGACGCCCTCCACGGCCGCGTACAGCAGCACGCCCAGCGACCAGAGGTCCGACTCCGGTCCCGGCCTGCGCCCCAACGCCCGCTCCGGAGCGAGGAATTCGGGCGACCCGACGACCTCTCCGGTCATGGTGAGCGCCGAACTGCCCTCCACCATCGCGATCCCGAAGTCGGTGAGGACCACCCGGCCGTCGTTGGACAGCAGGACGTTGCCGGGCTTGACGTCGCGGTGCAGCACGCCCGCGCCGTGGGCGGCGCGCAGGGCGCCCAGGACCTCGGCGCCGATGTGCGCGGCGCGCTGCGGCGGCATCGGCCCCTCGGACTCCAGGACGTCCGACAGGGCCAGGCCGCGCACCAGCTCCATCACGATCCAGGGCCGGCCCTCCTCCATGGCGACGTCGTACACCGTCACGACATTGCGGTGCGGGATGCGGGCGGCGGCCCAGGCCTCACGCTCCAGGCGGGCGTAGAGCCGGTCGACGTCGCTCGCCGGGAGGCCGGCGGGCGCGCGGACCTCCTTCACGGCCACCTCGCGGCCCAGGACGTCGTCACGGGCCCGCCACACGGTGCCCATGCCGCCCTCGCCGAGCGGAGCAAGGAGGCGGTAGCGCCCCGCGATCACTCGTGCTTCGTCGGTCACGAGCCCCCCATTCGCAGGCGTGCGATTCTCCACAAAAGTAGCTCAACCGAGCGCGGTTGCGGCCCCCTTGAACACCAATCCCGGTCCGGGGTCTCGCACCGGATCCCCGGCACGTCCAGAATTGGGCGCCCGGGGGCGGGGGAGTGGGGGAGTGGGGTGAGAGGCACGAGAAGGGGGGCCCGAAGAAATGGACGCGGACGAGCTGCTGCCGTTGGTGGCCCGCGGTGACCAGAAGGCGTTCGAGGAGCTGTACGGACTGGTGTCCGGGCCGGTGTACGGACTCGTGCGCAGAGTCCTGCGCGACCGCGCCCAGTCGGAGGAGGTCGCCCAGGAGGTCCTCCTCGAACTGTGGCGCACCGCCGCCCGCTTCGACCCGGCGCGCGGCACCGCCCAGGCCTGGATCCTCACGCTCGCCCACCGCAGAGCCGTCGACCGGGTGCGCAGCGCCCGCGCCGCCGGCGAACGGGAGCGGCGCGCGGCCGAGCGCGCCGAGCCGCCGGCCTTCGACCAGGTCGCCGAGGAGGTCGAGGGCAGCCTGGAGCGCGAATGGGTGCGCCGCTGCCTGGAGCGCCTCACCGAACTCCAGCACCAGGCCGTGACGCTCGCCTACTACGACGGCTACACCTACCGCGAGGTGGCCCGGCGCCTCTCGCTGCCCCTCGGCACCGTCAAGACCCGCATGCGGGACGGACTGCTGCGGCTGCGGGACTGTCTGGGCGCCGCCACATGAGACAGCCGGGCACCGGCCTGTTCGCCCGCATCCGGCTGCACGCGGGCGGCCTGCGCGTCGGCCGCACCCTGCACTCCCTTGCCGTGCCGTACGCCCTCGACGCCCTCGACCCGCACGAGACGCGGCGCTTCGAGCGGCACCTGGAGACCTGCCCGCGCTGCACCGACGAGGTCCGCGCGCTCGCCGCCGACACCGTGCGCCTGGCACGCGCCGCCTCCGTACCGGCGCCGCCGGACCTGCGGGAGCGGATCCTGACGGCCGTACGCGCCACCGAGCAGGAGGCGCCGGAGCCCGTGCCGGAGGCGGGCGCGCGGCCGCGGGCCGGGGCGCGGGACGGCCGGGACGCCCCGGCACGCGGCCGCGCCCCCGTTCTCGTCGCGCTCGCCGCGTCCGCCGCCGTGCTCGCCCTCGTCGCGGCCGGAATCCTCGCCTTCGCCCTGGTCCGTACCGAAGACCGGCTCGACGAGGAGCGGGCCGCCGCACGTGAGATCGCCCACGTCCTGACCGCACCGGACGCCCGCGCCGCCGACGCTCGGGACGCGCGCGGGCGCGGTCTCGGCGTCGTCGCCTCGCGCTCCCGGCGACAGGCCGTGGTGACCGTCACCGGCCTCGACGGGCCGCCCGGCGGCCGGGCGCACCAGCTCTGGGCGATGCGCGCCGGGGCGGCACCCCGCTCGCTCGGCCTTCTCGACGGCGAAACGCCGATCATTGCAGACGGCCTCGACGCGCGTGCCACATCACTCGCTGTCACCGTCGAGCCCGCCGGCGGCTCGGCCCGGCCCACGACCACGCCGGTTGTCCAACTCACCCTGGAATCAGTCGGATTCGGAGAGTAATCGTCAACCTCCTTGCGGGGAAGGTGAATCCTGCGACCGGGATACACGGGTGTCCTGGTGGGGCGATAGGGTTAACCTGCCCTGGGCCGGGTGCCCTCGTACGGGTGGGGAGTGACATGGAACAGATAACAGTGCGCAGCAGGGCGAGGGTCCCTGCGATCACTTGTGGGAGCGGCGCGAGCAGTTCGCGTCTCGACCGTCATCTCTCGGTGCTGGGCGGCCCCGCCGTCCCGCAGCGCGAGTCGGCCGAGGCGACACTGCTGATGCGTGAGCTCACCTCGCGTGGTGCCGCGCACGACCGCGGCAGCGGCAGGCGTGCCCGGGTACGCCGGGTCTCGCTGTTCGCACCGCTGCGCAGGTTGCGCCGCTCGCTCTTCGGCAGTCACTGACCGGGCGCGGGCGCCCCTCGCCTCGGCCTGTGGCGTCCGTCGCACGGCGGCTTTCTCCCGCCACACGGCGGTTTTTTCCGCCCCCGCCCTCCCGGGGCAGGGGCCACCCCCTTCACTTCCCGGGCGGCATCCGCCCGTCCTCTTCCGGCTCTTCCTGCAGCGGGCCCCTCTCCCGGCCACCCCGCCCCGCCCACCGGTGACTCCCCGCTAGCCGCTCGCGTGCTCCGCCTCGGCCTGGAGGCCCAGGCGCGCCAGGTCGCCGCGGGACGACACACCCAGCTTCGGATACGCGTTGTACAGGTGGTAACCGACCGTACGGGGCGACAGGAAGAGCTGAGCCCCGATGTCCCGGTTGGTCAGCCCCGCGGCGGCGAGACGCACCACCTGCCGCTCCTGCGGGGTGAGACGGTCGAGCGCGAGACCCCCCGAGTTCCGCCGGGTACGGCTCTCGCCCGTGGCGCGCAGCTCGGCGCGGGCCCGCTCCGCCCACGGCGGCGCCTCGTGCACCTCGAACGCCTCCAGGGCCGCCCGCAGCGGCGCCCGTGCCTCGCTCCTGCGGCCCGCCCGGCGCAGCCACTGGCCGTACAGCAGCCGCGTGCGTGCCCGCTCGAAGGGTCGGCCGTCGTCGACGTGCAGCCGCAGGGCCTCCTCGTACGCCGCCTGCACGGCCTCGGCGCCGGTCGCCGCCGACTCCGCACCGGTCGCCGCCGACTCCGCGAGCAGCGCGCGGCAGCGGGCCGCGATCGCGCGGGCCCAGGGCGCGCCCGTATGCCCGGCCCACAGGGCGTACTGGCCGGCCAACTCCCGTACCGCGTCGGCGTTTCCGGTGCGGACGGCGGCCTCGACGTGGTCGGGGACGCTGTACAGGGCGACGGTCGTGTGCGCGGCCGGGCCCGTGGCCAGGTCCTGGTAGCCGCGCAGCGCCGCCTCGTGGCGGCCGAGGCCCAGGTCGAGCAGGGGCTGGGCGACCGCGCTCCACACCCGGCCCGGTGGGGCCTGCCCGGAGCCGATCGCGCCCGCCAGCTCCTTGACGCGGGCCTCGTCGCCCGCCAGCGCCGCCAGGTAGGCGAGGATGCCGGTCAACTGGGCGGCGTAGTGGCGCTGCCCGCTGTCCTCGGCGATCCGCACGCCCTCGGCCGCCCCGGCGAGCGCGCAGCCGTGCCGCCCGAGCAGGATGCGGGCGCGGGCGCGCAGCAGCAGGACCAGCGGCAGCGGGCCGATCGCGCCCTGCTCGCGGCACTCGCGCTCCAGCTCGGCGGCGAGCGCGACGCCGTTCTCCAGATCGCCGAGCGGCGCGAACCACGCCGCGATGGAGGCACGCTCCCGCAGGCCGAGCCCATGGTCTTCGGTACGCAGATACGTGAACAGCTCCCGCAGCGGCGGCAGCGCCCGGCCCGGGTCGCCCGCCGCGAGCCGGGCGAGGCCCTCTACGGCGGGCAGATACGGGGGAGAGCCGGGCGGCGTCCCGATTCCGAGTGCCGTGACGCGGCCGGTCACGTCCTCGACGGACGGGTGGTGCCCGGCCACCCAGGCCGCCGTCATCGCCTCGTACAGCAGCAGCGCCGCCGTGTCCGGGGCCCGCTCCGCGATCGTCGACGCCGTGTCCACAAGCACCTTGTGGGCCGCGTCGAACTCGTCCCGCTCGCGCGCCACACCCGCGCGGACGCGGGCGAGCCGCGCCAGCAGCGCCGGGTCGGTCAGGTGCGGGGCGGCACGCAGGGCGAGGCCGGCCGCGTGCTCGCTCTGGCCCGCGTCCGCCGCGGCCACCGCCGCGAGCGCGAGCCGCCGGGCGCGCTCGGTGCCGTCCGGGGTGAGCTGGGCGGCCCGTTCGCGGGCGGCGGCCTCGGCCGCATACCCGCCGCGGGCGCGGGCGTGCCGTGCGGTCTCCTCCAGGGCGGCGGCCACGTACTCGTCCGGCGCCGTACTGGCCGCCGCGAGCTGCCAGGCGCGGCGGTCGGTGCCGCCCACGCGCGGCAGTGCGTCCGCGAGCGCGCGGTGCGCGGCGACGCGGGCGGCGAGCGGGGCCGACTGGTAGGCCGCGGCACGGATCAGCGGGTGCCGGAACGTGAGCTTCCCCGCCTCCAGGCTCAACAGCTGCCTGCGTTCCGCCGGTTCGAGGTCGGCCACGGTCGCCCCCAGCGCGCCCGCCGCGGCCGTCGTCACCTCCAGGTCCCCGGTGCCCTCCGCCGCCGCCACGAGGAGGAGCGTGCGGGTCGCCTCCGGCAGAGCGGCGATGCGGTCGGTGAACGTCCGTTGGACGTGGGAGTGGCCGGGCGGCGGCACGTACGGGCCGCCGTGCGTCGCGAGGTGGCCCTCGCGCTGGGCCGCGGGCAGCTCGCGCAGAGCCAGGGGGTTGCCGCGTGACTCGGTGAGGATCTGACGGCGTACGTACGGGGGCAGGTCACCGGCGTGTTCGGTGAGGAGGTCGGCGGCGGCCACGTCGTCGATGCCGGTGACGCGCAGCTCCGGCAGGCCGGGGGCCGGGAACCGGGGCGCGTGCGGCTCGCGGACCGCGAACAGCAGGACCACCCGCTCGGCGGCGAGGCGGCGGGCCGCGAAGAGCAGGGTCTGGGCGGAGGCGTGGTCCAGCCAGTGGGCGTCGTCGAGGACGCACAGGAGGGGGGCCTGCTCGGCGAGTTCGGCCAGGAGGGTCAGGACGGCGAGGCCGGTGAGGAACGGGTCGGTGTCCCCGCCCTCCGCCAGGCCGAGGGCCGCGCGGAGGGCCCTCGCCTGAGGGGCGGGGAGGTGCGTGATTCTGTCCGTCTCGCGGTGCAGGAGCAGGTGCAGGGCCGCGAAGGGTAGTTCGCTCTCCGCCTCCATGCCGGTCGCGGAGAGCACCTTGAAGCGGTGGGCCTCCGCGGTTCTCTTTGTCTCCTTGAGGAGGGTCGACTTGCCTATGCCTGCCTCGCCGCGGAGCACCAAGGCGGTGCTGTGGCCCTGCCGGGCTTGGCTTAGGAGGGCTTCCAGCTGGGATCGTTCTTTTGTGCGGCCTTGGAGCATGGTTTTTTGAGCCGCCGCTTCGCGGCGGATATTCCCCACCCTCCCCCAAGCTCTTAAAGAGCAGGGGGGGACCCCCTTCCCGTTTACTCGAACATCCCGGTGGACGTCCGGCAAGGCGCCTGCCCCCGGCCCGCCCCTCCGGCTGCACCGGCTTCCCGATCCGGGTCTCGCCGTCGGCGTCTGCCGGTTTGTGGGGTTCACGTTTTGCCTGGTTTGAGCGGTCTTTGCGGGCGCTCGCGTGCGTGCCTCCCGGCCCTACTCCGGCACCGTGAGGATCACCTTTCCCCTCCCGTGGCCCGACTCGATCTCTCGGTGGGCGGATGCTGCCTCGGGCAGTGGGAACGTGGCGCGGACGTGGACCCGCAGCAGGCCCTTGGCGTACAGAGCGGTGACCTCGGTGAGGCGTTGGGTGGTGCGGGTGCCGCGGAGGAGGGGGAGGCCCAGGCGCTCCGCCTCCTCGTCGTCGACCATCGACCGCACGCGGGAGCGGTCCTTCGCCACCGCGACCGACGCGCGCAGCGCCTCCGCGCCCGCGGCGTCGAGGGCCGCGTCCACGCCGTCGGGGGCGATCGCCCGGACCCGCTCCGCCAGGCCCTCGCCGTACGCCACCGGGATCGCGCCGAGCGCCCGCAGGTGGTCGTGGTTGCGCGGGCTCGCCGTGCCGATGACGGTCGTGGCGCCCCACACCCTGGCGAGCTGCACGGACAGCGTGCCGAGGCCGCCCGCCGCGCCGTTGATGAGGACCGTGTCGCCGGGCCCCACGCGCAGCGCGCCCAGCGCCATGTGCGCGCCCTGCGCGTTGCCGGAGAAGCCGCCCGCCACGGTGAAGTCCATGGCGTCCGGCTTGGCGACGAGCTGATCGGCGCCGACGACGACGTACTCGGCGTACGCGTCGAGCAGCGAGAACCCGAGGACGCCCTGGCCGGGTGCGAACGCCGTGACCTCGGCGCCCACCGCGTCCACCGTGCCCGCGAACTCGTTGCCCGGCACGATCGGGAACTCCGTCCCCGGCGGCCGCATCAGCCCCTTGCGGATGCCGATGTCGAACGGCATCACCCCCGCTGCGCGGACCCGCACCCGCACCTGCCCGGGGCCGGGCTCCGGGACGTCGAGCTCCACCGGGCGCAGCACGTCGGCGGCGCCGTACTCCTTCAGGGCCATCGCACGCATCTTCACGACGCCACCTCCGCGTTCAGTGTGTGGGTGTGGGTGTTGGGGTCCGGGATCAGGACCACCTTGCCGGTCGTCGCGCGGCCGACCAGCGCCGTGTGGGCCGCGGCCGCGTCCCGCAGCGGGAACGTGGTGACGGCCGGCACCAGCGTGCCGTTCGCGGCCTCGGCGAGCGCGCGCTCCTGGAGGCCGCGCAGCCCGCCGGGCACCCGCAGGATGCGCGGGCCGAGCGCGTGCGTGGCCGTCAGGAGCCGGTCGTGCAGGTCCTTCGACGTGAACTCGGTGGGCGTGCCGGACGACCAGCCGTAGACGACGAACTGCCCGCCGTGGCCCAGGAGTTCCAGCGCGGCCCGGCCCGCGGCACCGCCCACGCTGTCGAAGGCGACGTTCACGTCCCGGCCGCCGAGCGCCGCCCGCACCTCGTCCGCCCAGTCCGCCCGGTCGTAGTCGACGGCGACGTCCGCGCCGAGCGCCCGCACCCGCGCCACCTTGTCCGGGCCGCCCGCCGCGGCCACGACGGTCGTGCCGAGGTTCTTCGCCGCCTGCACCAGGAGCGTGCCGATGCCGCCCGCCGCCGCGGTCACCAGGACCACGTCGTCCGCCGCGGGCGCCGCCACGTCCAGGACGCCGAGCGCCATCCGGCCGGTGCCGACCATCGCGATCGCGGCTTCGTACGAAAGGGAGTCGGGCAGCGGGAACAACGCCTCCGTCTCGCGCACGGCCAGCTCGGCGTAGCCCGCGTTGACCAGACCGAGATGCGTGACGACGCGGCGGCCGAGCCACTCCTCGCCGACCCCGGCGCCGAGCCGGTCGACGACTCCGGCGACCTCGCGGCCCGGCGTGACGGGCAGATCCGGCAGCGTGAAGGGCAGTTCGTCGCCCGCGCCGCGCTGCAGGGCGGTGTCGAGGAGGTGGACTCCCGCGGCCCGTACGGAGATGCGGACCTGGCCGGGTCCCGGCTCGGGGTCGGGGAGCTCTTCGTAGCGAAGCTGCTCGGGACCGCCGAAGGTGTGGATACGGATGGCGTGCATGGGGGCGTCCTTACCTATACGTGGACTGAAACGAACGTTCTATCCAGTCGGAGTCGGTGGTGCCGACGTCCAGGACGTTAGGCGGGGCGGGAGTTCGGTCGCCTCTGTCGCGTGACTGGGGTGGGCCCGCACGTCGGTCGCACCCCAGTCGTCCGACAGAGGCGGCGGGCCGCAACCCGTTCCTAGCGTCGGCGGCATGACTCAGCGCACTCCTCGATCCACCCGCACCCCGCCACCCGAAGACGACGACGCCCCGCGCACCCGCTGGGCGCCCGTCGCCGTGATGGCCCTCGCCCTGCTGATGGTCACTCTGGAGATCAGCCTGACCGCGGTGACGCTGCCCGCCATCGGTGACGACCTGGACGTCGGTTCGTCCACCGCGCAATGGGTGCTGCTCGCCTACGCGCTGCCCACCGCCGCGCTCGCGATCCCCGCGGGACGCTGGAGCGACCGCGTGGACCTGCGTGCGCTGTTCCTTCTCGCGGTGCCCGCGATCGGCCTGACCAGTGTGCTCGCGGCCGTCGCCCCCAACCTGCCGGTGCTGCTCGCGGCCCGCGTGCTCCAGGGCGTGGCGGGGGCGCTCGTCGGGGCGCTCTATCTGCCGGTGGTGGCCGCGAGCGTGCGGCCCGAGCAGCGGGGGCGGGCCATGGGGTTCGTCGCCACGATCATGCCGATCGGCTCGATGGGCGGATCGTCGCTGGGCGGCGTGGTGGCCGACGCGTACGGCTGGCGGCCGGTGTTCCTGCTCAAGATCCCGGTGCTGCTGGTCGTGTTCTGGCTGGGGGCGCGGCTGATCCCGCGTACGAGTAAGGGCCTTGCGGCGCCCGGCCGTTCACTGGTCGGCGACGGGGTGGTGCTCGGCGTTGCGGTGACCGGGCTGCTGCTGGCCTTCGACCGGATCGACGCGGACGCGCCCGTCGCCGCCGCCCTGTTCGGGCTCGCGGCCGTCGGGGGCGGGGCGTGGTGGGCGCGGCTCGGCACGGCGCGGCCCGTGCTCGACCTGCTGCGCCGCCGCGAAGTGGGCCTGCCCGTCCTCTCCCTCTTCCTCAGCGGCACGTTCGTGGGGCTGTCCTACTTCCTGCTGCCGTTCTACGTCGCCGACGTGCTGGACGCCGGGGCGTCCCTGACCGGCGTGGCGATGGTCTTCTTCATCGGGGCGGTCGCGGTGACGGCGCCGGTCAGCGGGGCGCTCGCCGACCGGCTGCCAGCCCGCCTTGTGGGGGCGGTGGGGGCCGCGCTGTGCGGTGCCGGAGTGCTGAGCATGCTCACCCTCGGCCCCAACGCCGGGCTCTGGGACATCGGCTGGCGGCTCGCCGTGGCCGGCGTCGGGCAGGCCCTGTTCGGTACGCCCGTCAACTCCGGGATCCTCGCGGCGACGCCCCCGCATCTGGTCGGGACGACGGGCGGGGTCGGCAACACGTCGCGCACGCTGGCGTTCACGGTGGGCCCGGCGATCGCCGCTCTCGCGTACGGGATCGGGGGCGGGGGAGAGGCGGGGTTCCGCACGGGCGTCGTGGTCCTTGCGGCCCTCCAGGGCCTCAGCCTGCTGGCGCTGCTGCCCCGGGGCGGCAAGGCGACGGACCAGGGTGAACCGTAGGCCGTTACGCCACAAGCCGAGGGCTAGAGCAGGGCGAACTGGCCCTCCGGGCCCTCCTCGTGGTGGTCCAGGACGGACGCGGGCCGCCGCGCCCACCCCGGCACCGGAAGGACCCCGGCCGCCCGCAGCTCCGCGGCGGTGATCAGGCCGTCGCCGTCCCCCAGAGCGAACGGCGATTCCTCCGCGAGCAGCGCCAACACCGTGATCAGTTCCAGGAGTTCGGATGTCCACGCCTGCGGCCAGGTGGCCGGGCGGACGGCCTCCAGGGACCCCGGTTCGGGCACCGCGACGCGTCGCCCGAACCACAGCTCGAGCACCCGCACCCCGCTCACCCGGAAGTCCCAGGCCCCCGCGGGCACCGGTGAGACGACCCCGCCGTCGCCCACGAAGAGGGCCTCCTCGTCGGGGTCGTAGGCGAGTTCGCCGGGCCACGCGGGCAGCGGCGCCCGCACATAGGGCCGCCGCCCGCCCGGCAGCCGGGGCCGCTCGCCGCCCGCCCCGCGCAGGTGCAGCCACCGCAGTCGCCGCCCGGCCGCCACGCCGCGCGCCCACACGCGGCCGTCGGACGGCAGCGGCACCACACACCCCGCCGCCGAGGCCCGCGCGGCGGCAAGCACCCACGCCGGCACGTCCTCGGCGGCGACGTCGGCCCCGTACGCCTGCGCGAGATACCGCAACAGGCCCGGCGCCAGGTTGGGTTCGGCCCCGCCGGGCCGCCGGAACAGCGGGCGGATCCGGCCCGGCCGGCCCGCGGGCGAGCGGCCGTCGGGGAGCACCGCGGACGCGAGGACCGGGGGCCCCGCGCCGGCGTCGGCGACGTACCCCTGCTCGGTGAGGAAGAGCTGCCCGGCGCCGAGGACGCGCCACAGCTCGGGCCGGGCGACGTCGATGAGCCGGTGGTCGGGGATCAGCCACTGCTCGTCGAAGGGTCCGTGCAGCACGCGTACGGGCTCGGGGCACGGCCCGGCCTCGCGCGCGAGGCGGACGGTGGAGACGTCATGGCCCGGCAGCTGCGCCACGGAGGTGTGCAGCGTCCGGGACCGCGTGGGCCGCAGCAGCACCTCGCGCTCGGCCGCGTCGACGCGGACGAACGCGTTCCAGCGGGCCTTCAGGGATGCGGCGTCCGGCGCCATCGGCCACCCGCGCCCGGGCCTGAGCGGCGCGACGGACCACGGCATGAGATCCGCGAGCAGCGGCGCTTCGTCGTGCGTCACGCCCGGCATCGTACGACGGTCCCGGATCCGGTCATCAGGTCGCGTCCAGCGTGACCGTGAAGGAGAACCGGTCGCCCCGGTAGTGGATCCGCGCCACGTCGAGCGCCCGCCCCTGCTCGTCGTACGTGATCCCCGTGTAGTGCAGGATCGGGCTCAGCAGGGGCACTTGGAGGAGGCGGGCGGTCTCCGGGTCGGCGAGGCGGGCCTCGACGGTGTCGGTGATGCGGGAGATCGCGACCCCGACCACGTCCCGCAGCACCTTCGTCATCGGCCAGCGCTCCAGGTCGGCCGGGTCGACGCGGTCGGCGAGGTCGGGGCGGATGTGGTTGCGGGCGTGGTTGGTGGGCTCGCCGGTCTCGGTGTCGCTGCGCAGCCGGTGGTACGTCGCCACCCGGTCCACGTCCGGGAAGTACTCGGCGAGTTCGGCGGGCACCTGCTCCTGCCCGTGGGACAGGAGCTTGGTGTCCATGCCGGACTGCTGTGCCACGATGGCGTCCACGGAGCCGAGCAGCCGCACCGGCGAGCCGCGCTGCGCCGCCGGCTCGATGAACGTGCCGCGCCGCCGGTGCCGGGTGATCAGGCCCTCGTCCTCCAGCTCCTTGAGCGCCTGCCGCATGGTCAGCACGCTGACGCCGTAATGCCCCGCCAGCTGCTCCTCGGTGGGCAGGCGCAGCGGGGCGTCCGGCGCCCGGCCGAGTATCGAGGCGCGCAGCGACTGCGACACCTGATACCAGAGCGGCAGCTTTCGATTCAGGACGATCGAGTCCGGTGCGAAAGCGGTCACGAGGAACCCCGTACTTCCGTGAGGACGCGGACAGCGGCCGGAAGTGGTCGTACTACGGCCGGAAATGACGCTCCAGACCCTGCCACACGTCGTCGTAGGCGCGCTGCAGGTGGTCCGCCGTCGCCGCCTGCTCGGTGGCCGTGACGGGCCAGCGCGTCTCGAACATGAAGGCAAGCCCGTCGTCGATCTTCTGCGGCTTCAGCTCGGCGGCGCTCGCCCGCTCAAAGGTCTCACGGTCGGGTCCGTGCGCCGACATCATGTTGTGCAGCGAGCCGCCGCCCGGCACGAAGCCCTCCGCCTTCGCGTCGTACGCGCCCTCGATCAGGCCCATGTACTCGCTCATCACGTTCCGGTGGAAGTACGGCGGCCGGAAGGTGTCCTCGCCCACCAGCCAGCGCGGCGCGAACACGACGAAGTCGACGCCCGCGAGGCCCGGGGTGTCCGACGGCGAGGTGAGCACCGTGAAGATCGACGGGTCCGGGTGGTCGTACGAGATGGTGCCCATGACGTTGAAGCGGCGCAGGTCGTACACGTACGGGACGTGGTTGCCGTGCCAGGCGACGACGTCCAGCGGGGAGTGGTCGTAGGTCGCCGACCACAGGTTGCCGCAGAACTTGTTGACCACCTGGACCGGGCCCTCGACGTCCTCGTACGCCGCCACCGGGGCCTTGAAGTCCCGGGCGTTCGCCAGGCCGTTGGCGCCGATGGGGCCGAGGTCGGGGAGCTGGAAGGGCGCGCCGTAGTTCTCGCACACGTACCCGCGGGCGCTCGCGTCGAGCAGCTCCACGCGGAAGCGGACGCCGCGCGGGATCAGGGCGACGTGGCCGGGCTCGGCGTGCAGCAGGCCGAGTTCGGTGCGCAGGAGCAGGCCGCCGTGCTCGGGGACGACGAGCAGCTCGCCGTCGGCGTCGCTGAACACCCGGTCCTTCATGGAGGAGTTGGCGTGGTAGAGGTGCACCGCCATGCCCGTGCGCTGGGTGGCGTCGCCGTTGCCGCCGAGCGTCCACAGGCCCGCGAGCCAGTCCGTGCCGGGCGCGGGCTCCGGCAGCGGGTTCCAGCGCAGCCGGTTGGGGTCGGGGACGGTCTCGGTGAAGGGAGCCGTGCGGATCGCGCCGTTGTCGATCCGCGTGAACGCCGGGTGCGCGGCCGAGGGGCGGATGCGATACAGCCAGGAGCGGCGGTTGTGGGCGCGCGGCTCGGTGAACGCGCTGCCGCTGAGCTGCTCCGCGTACAGCCCGAGGGGGGCGCGCTGGGGCGAGTTGCGGCCGTGCGGCAGGGCGCCGGGCACGGCCTCCGAGCTGTGTTCGTTGCCGAAGCCGGTGAGGTGGCTCAGTCCCTCGGCGGTCTTGCGTGCGTCGTCCCTCGGGTGGTCCCCGCTCATGACAGCTCCCTCGGCTCCCCGGCCGGCGATCCCTGATCCCCGGCTCCTGATTCCTATGGAACACCGTAGGATTCGCGATTTCCTCGCGCAAGAGGATCGATCACATGTGGCCGGTGCTCTACTCTCCCGGGATGGCCGAACGGCGTGCCCCCCAGTCCCCGCCCGCACCCCCCGTCCTGCGCCGCGCCCCCGTCCAGCGCCGCAGCGCCGAGCGCCTCACCCGCATCCTCGACGCCTGCGCCGACCTCCTCGACGAGACGGGCTACGAGAGCCTGACCACCCGGTCCGTCGCGGAGCGCGCGGGCGTCCCCATCGGCTCCGTCTACCGCTTCTTCGGCAACAAGCGGGCCCTGGTCGGCGCGCTGGCCCAGCGCAACCTGGAGCGCTATGCCGAACGGGTCACCCGCCGGCTCGCGACGGCCGGTCCGGCCGGCTGGCGCACGGCCCTCGACGTGGTGCTCGACGAGTACCTCACGATGAAGCGCACCGCCCCCGGCTTCTCCCTGGTCGACTTCGGCACCCAGATCCCCGTCGGCGACCCCGGAGCCGCGCCCAACCACCGCGTCGCCGACCGCCTCACCGACCTGCTCTCCCCCTACCTCGGCCGCACCCCCGACCCGGCCCTGCGGCGCACGTTCCTGGTCGCCGTCGAGACCGCCGACGCGCTGTTCCGCCTGGCCTTCCGCATCGACCCGGCCGGGGACGAGGCGGTCGTCGCGGAGGTGCGGGTGCTGCTGCGGGCCTATCTGGCACGCACGCTGGACTGAGGGGTCTCCCATGGGGGTCTCTCATGGGGGCTCCCATGCAGGCCTCCCACAGGGCCTCTCATGGGGTCTCTCATACCCTCGCCAGCGTGCATACCGGTCGGTATGCTCACCCTGTCCGCGCCGCCGCTGCCGCCCTGGAGGCCCCCATGCCCCGCACCGCCCTGCGCGTCTGCCCCCTCTGCGAAGCCACCTGCGGACTCACCCTCACCGTCGAGGACGCCCGCGTGACCGGGGTGCGCGGGGACAGGGACGACGTGTTCAGCCACGGCTTCATCTGCCCCAAGGGCGCCTCCTTCGGGGCGGCCGACGCCGACCCGGACCGGCTGCGGCGACCGCTCGTACGCAAGAACGGGGCGCTGGAGGAGGCCAGTTGGGAGGAGGCGTTCGACGCCGTCGCCGCGGGCATCCGGCCGGTGGTCGAGCGGCACGGTCCGCACGCCGTGGGCGTGGTGCTCGGCAACCCGAACGTGCACACCATGGCCGGCGCCCTCTATCCGCCCCTGCTGCTCGCCGGGCTCGGCACCCGCAGCCTGTTCACCGCGAGCACCGTCGACCAGATGCCCAAGCACGTCTCCAGCGGGCTGCTCTTCGGCGACGCGCTCGCCATCCCCGTGCCGGACCTGGACCGCACGGACCACCTGCTGATGCTCGGCGCCAACCCCCTGGACTCCAACGGGAGTCTGTGCACCGCGCCCGACTTCCCCGGCAGGCTGAAGGCGCTGCGCGCCCGGGGCGGCACGCTCACCGTCGTCGACCCGCGCCGCACCCGCACCGCGAAGCTGGCCGACCGGCACGTGGCGATCCGGCCCGGCGCGGACGCGCTGCTGCTCGCGGCGATGGTTCAGGTCCTGTTCGCGGACGGCCTCGTGGTGCTGGGCGCGCTCGGCGAGCACGTGACGGGCGTCGAGCAAGTAGCGGACGCCGTACGGCACTTCACCCCGGAAGCCGTCGCCGCCGCCTGCGACGTGCCCGCCGCCACCATCCGCGAACTGGCCTGTGAACTGGCCGCGGCGCCCACCGCCGCCGTGTACGGACGCGTCGGCGCGAGCACCGTCGCGTTCGGCACGCTCACCAGCTGGCTGGTCGACGTACTGAACGTCCTGACCGGCAACCTCGACCGGCCCGGCGGCGCGATGTTCCCCCTCGCCGCCACGGACAAGGCCCCGCGGCCCGCCGGGCCGGGCAAGGGGTTCGCGCTGGGGCGCTGGCGCAGCCGGGTGAGCGGGCACCCGGAGGCGAAGGGGGAGCTGCCCATCGCGGCGCTCGCGGAGGAGATCGACACCCCGCCCCGCGACGACGACGGGGGGCTCGGCGCGAGCCCCATCCGCGCCGTCGTCGCCGTCGCCACCAACCCCGTCCTGTCCGCCCCTGACGGCGACCGCCTCGACAAGGCCCTGTCCTCCCTGGACTTCATGGTCAGCGTGGATCCGTACCTGAACGAGACCTCACGCCACGCGCACGTCGTCCTGCCGCCGCCCCCGCCCTCCCAGAGCGCCCACCACGACTTCGCCTTCAACGCCTTCGCCGTCCGCAACCAAGTCCGCTACAACCGCGCCGCCGTCCCCCTGGAGGAGGGCCGGATGGCGGAGACCGAGATCCTGGCCCGGCTGGTCCTCGCCGCCACAGAGTGGGGTCTCCCCTGCTCGAGCGAAGCCGAGAGCTTGGGGAAGCACGGCGCCGACCCGGCCGCCGTGGACGCCCTGGCGATCGACCGCACGCTCGGCAAGGCCGTCACCGAACCGCACGGGCGCGTGCACGGCCGCGACCCCAAGGAACTCGCGGCGCAGCTGACGGGGGAGGACGGCCCCGAGCGGCGCCTGGACATGATGCTGCGCCTCGGCCCGTACGGCGACGGATTCGGCGCCGACCCCGACGGACTCAGCCTCCAGCGCCTCCTCGACCACCCGCACGGCATCGACCTCGGCCCGCTCGGCCCGCGCGTCCCGCAGCTCCTCAAGACCCGCAGCGGACGCGTCGAACTGCTGCCGGAGCCGATCGCCGCGGACCTGCCGCGCCTGGCCCATTCGCTGGACGCGGCGGACCCGGCTGCGGACCCGGGCGCCGGACTCGTCCTGGTGGGCCGCCGCCATCTGCGCTCCAACAACAGCTGGATGCACAACGTCCCCGCCCTCATGGGCGGTTCCAACCGCTGCACCCTGCACGTCCACCCGGACGACGCCGCCCGGCTCGGCCTCGAAGACGGCGCCCACGCGCGCGTGAGCGCTGCCGGCGGCGAGATCGCCGTCCCCGTCGAGATCACCGACGCCGTGCGCCCGGGCGTCGTGAGCCTGCCGCACGGCTGGGGCCACGACCGGCCCGGCACCCGCCTGAGCGTGGCCGCCGCCGACCCGGGAGCGAACGTCAACCAGCTTCTGGACGGCACGCTCCTCGACCCGCTCTCCGGCACCGCCGTGCTCAACGGCTTCCCGGTGTCCCTCGCCCCCGCCGGCCCTCCGTTGACCTCGGGGCCCCTAGCACAAACCCGCTGACCTGGAGTTTTGCGCTTATTGCTCGGACGTCAACACCTTGTTAACGCTCGATAGCGGGTCCTACGGTCATCCGAACCGCCAGACCTGGTGGTAGTTCGATGGTGAACGATAGGTAGCCCCCATGCTGACAATCCTCGGATTCGTCATGATCGCCACGTTCCTGGTGCTGATCATGATGAAGAAGATGTCGCCGATCGCGGCACTGGTGCTCATCCCCGCGCTGTTCTGCGTCTTCGTAGGAAAGGGCGCCCACCTCGGGGACTACGTCCTCGACGGGATCGGCAACCTCGCCCCCACGGCCGCGATGCTCATGTTCGCCATCGTGTACTTCGGCGTCATGATCGATGTCGGCCTCTTCGACCCGATCGTCCGCGGCATCCTGCGCTTCTGCAAGGCGGACCCGATGCGGATCGTGGTCGGCACGGCGGTCCTCGCCGCGATCGTCTCGCTGGACGGCGACGGCTCCACCACCTTCATGATCACGGTCTCGGCGATGTATCCGCTGTACAAGCGGCTGAAGATGAGCCTCGTCGTGATGACGGGCGTCGCGGCCACCGCCAACGGCGTGATGAACACGCTGCCCTGGGGCGGCCCCACGGCCCGCGCGGCCACCGCGCTCAAGGTCGACGCCGCCGACATCTTCGTCCCCATGATCCCGGCGCTCGCCTGCGGACTCGTCGCCGTCTTCGTCCTGTCGTACGTCCTCGGCCTGCGCGAGCGCAGGCGGCTCGGGGTGCTGTCGCTGGACGAGGTGCTCGAGAGCGAGACGCGTACGGCGGACGAGGCGGTGCTGGTGGGCGCCGGGGGTGACAGTCGTACCAAGGGGGTCAACTTCACGAAGGGCTCGGGCGGCGCGGGAGCGGAGGCCTCCGCCGGAACGGCAGCTTCCGCCGGAACGGCCGCCGATGACGCCGATGACACCGACGACGAGGACGACGACGGCTTCCAGGGGCTCGACCCCCACCGCGCCACCCTGCGCCCCAAGCTCTACTGGTTCAACGCGGCGCTGACGGTCCTCCTCCTCACCGCCATGATCATGGAGTGGCTGCCGATCCCGGTCCTGTTCCTGCTCGGCGCGGCCCTCGCCCTCACGGTCAACTTCCCGCACATGCCCGACCAGAAGGCCCGCATCGCCGCCCACGCCGAGAACGTACTCAACGTCACCGGCATGGTGTTCGCCGCCGCCGTCTTCACCGGCGTCCTCACCGGCACCGGCATGGTCGACCACATGGCCGACTGGCTCGTCGGCACCATCCCCGACGGCATGGGCGGCCAGATGGGCCTGGTCACCGGCCTGCTGTCGATCCCCCTCACCTACTTCATGTCCAACGACGGCTTCTACTTCGGCGTGCTGCCGGTCCTCGCCGAAGCGGGCCAGGCGCACGGCGTCTCCTCCCTGGAGATCGCCCGCGCCTCCATCGCGGGCCAGGCCCTGCACATGTCGAGCCCGCTCGTGCCCGCCGTGTACGTCCTCGTGGGCATGGCCAAGGTCGAGTTCGGCGACCACACCCGGTTCACGGTGAAGTGGGCGGTTCTCACGTCGCTGGTGGTACTCGGGGCCGGAATCCTCTTCGGCATCATCTGACGCGGGGCGGGGACTGCTTGTGACGTACGGCAGGGGCTGGCTGCTGCGCCTCGTCATCGCCTTCGGCTTCGCGCAGGGGGCGGTGTCGATGGCGCGGCCCGCCGTGTCCTACCGGGCCCTGTCGCTGGGCGCCGACGAGCGCGCGATCGGCGTCATCGCGGGCGTGTACGCGCTGCTCCCCCTCTTCGCCGCCGTGCCGCTCGGCCGCCGCACCGACCACGGCCGCTGTGCGCCGCTGCTGCCCGTCGGCGTCGCGCTGATAGCGGGCGGCTGCGCACTGAGCGGCACCGCTTCCTCTCTCGCCGCGCTCGCCGCCTGGAGCGGCGTGATGGGGCTCGGCCACCTCTGCTTCGTCATCGGCGCCCAGTCCATCGTGGCCCGGCAGTCCGCGCCCGCCGAACAGGACCGGAACTTCGGCCACTTCACCATCGGCGCCTCCCTCGGCCAGCTCGTCGGCCCGCTCGCGGCCGGCGCGCTCATCGGCGGCGACACGGGCCGCACCAGCGCGCTCGCCCTCGTCGTGGCGGCCGCCGTCGCGGCCGCCGCCTGCACCTCGCTGTGGCGCATCGAGCACGTCCGTACGCCGCCCTCCCGGGGCCGCGAGCCGGCGCGGGCGGCGAAGGTGCCGGTGCTCGGCATCCTGCGCGCACGTGGCGTACCCGCCGGGATCTTCATCAGCCTCGCCGTGCTGTCCGCGACGGACATCCTCACCGCGTACCTGCCGGTCGTCGGCGAGCACCGGGGGATCGCGCCCGCGACCGTCGGGGTGCTGCTGTCCCTGCGGGCCGCTGCCACCATCGCCTGCCGCCTGGTGATGACGCCGCTGATCCGGCTGCTCGGGCGGCGGGTGCTGATCGCGGTCACGTGCGCGCTGGCCGCCGTGCTGTGTGCCGGGGTCGCGCTGCCGGTGCCGGTGTGGGGGCTCGGCGTGATGCTCGTTCTGCTCGGCTTCTGCCTCGGCGTTGGGCAGCCGTTGTCCATGACGACGGTCGTCCAGGCGGCCCCCGCGGAGGCCCGCTCCACGGCCCTCGCGCTCCGCCTCACCGGCAACCGCCTCGGGCAGGTCGCCGCGCCCGCGGGGGCGGGGCTGATCGCCGGGGTGGCGGGGGTGGCGGCGCCTTTTGTGATGCTCGGGGTTCTGTTGGTGGGTGCGGCGGGGTTGGGGCTGAGGCGCCCTGCCGGGGGCTCTCCCCAATCCCGCCCCTTCCCGAAACCAGAGGGCTGCCGCCCCCTGGACCCCCGCTGATCGCCGCTTCGCGGCTCCTCCTCAATCGCCGGACGGGCTATCCATAGCCCCTCCGGCGTTTGAGGAGCGGGGGTCTGGGGGCAGAGCCCCCAGTTTCGGGAAGGGGTGGGCTTGGGGACCGCCGGTAGGCCCCGCCCTACTTGACCCGCAGCTCGCACCGCAGACGACGGCCCGGACCCACCACACGCTCCGGACCCGTCAGGGTCACCCCCACCCGATGCCGCACGGCCGAGCTGGAAGCGGCAACCCACAGCTCCAGAGCCCCCGGCTCGACCACCCGCCGCCCATCGGGCCCGGTATAAGCCGCCAGGTCGGCGAAGAACGTGGCGTGCACCTCCGCCGACTCCCCGGCCCCGAGCGGCACCCGCGCATACCCGACGAGCCGCACCACGGGCCGCGCGACCCGCGCCACCGGATCGTGGAGGTAGAGCTGCACGACCTCCGTCCCGGACCGGGAGCCGGTGTTCGTGACCGTGACGCGCAGCGTCGCCTCACCGTCCGTGGACAGCTCCGCGGGGAACCCGGAGGCCTCCCACGCGAACGTCGTGTACGACAACCCGTGCCCGAAGGGGAACAGCGGCGTCGGGTCGAGCGTGCTGGCCTCGCCGTGGTGGCCGAGCGGGGGAGCGAGGTACGTCCAGGGCTGGCCCGCAGGATCCCGCGGCACGCTGACCGGAAGGCGTCCGGACGGGTTCACCCGCCCCGACAGCACGCCCGCGACCGCCGCACCCCCCTCCTCGCCGGGAAAGAACGCCTGCACCACCGCGGCGAGCCGGTCCGCCCACCGCCCGAGGGCATAGGGGCGGCCGGTGAGCAGGACGAGGACGACGGGGGTGCCCGAGCCGAGCAGCTGGTCGAGCAACGCCCCTTGCCCGCCCGGCAGTTCGAGGTCCGCCGCGTCGCAGCCCTCGCCCGACGTGCCGCGCCCGAACAGCCCGGACCGGTCGCCGACCACGGCCACGCACACGTCCGCGTCGGCCGGGTCCGCCACGAACGTCGCCTCCGGGAACTCCGCGCGCAGCGCCTGAAGGAGCGTGGGCACCGCGACCCCCATCGGCAACTCCGGGTGTTCGACGCCCACATGGCGCGGAAAGGTGTAGCAGCCGAGCATCGCCGCAGGGTCGTCGGCGAGCGGCCCCACCACGGCGATCCGCGCACCGGGCGCGAGGGGAAGCCCGGAGCCGCCGGGGGCCCCGTTGGCGAGCAGGACGACCGACTCCTCGGCCAACTCGCGTGCGAGCAACCGCATATGGGGCGGGTCGAGATCCACGGGGGTCGTGGCAGAGGCCGCCGCCCAGTCGGGGTCGAGCAGTCCCAGCTCGCACTTCTGGGTCAGCACGCGCAAGGCCGCCCGGTCCACCGCCTCCGCCAGGCCCACCGCGTCCTTCGGGGCGGCCCCCGCCCCGAAACACCGCACCGCCGGAAGCTCCACGTCCACGCCCGCCGCGAGAGCCAGCGCGGCCGCCCCCGCACGGGAGTCCGTGAGCCCGTGGGCCGACTCCAGGAACGACACCCCGAAGTAGTCCGACACGACGGTGCCGGTGAACCCCCAATCCTCGCGCAGGACCCCGGTGAGCAGGGCGTGGTGGGCGTGCGCCGGGAGGCCGTCGACGTCGTTGTACGCGGCCATGACGGAGCGGGCGCCCCCGTCACGTACCGCCATCTCGAAGGGAGGCAGGATGACGTCCGCCAGCTCGCGCGGGCCGAGCGACGCGGGGGCGTGGTTGCGGGCGCCGCGCGACGCCGAGTACCCCGCGAAGTGCTTGAGCGTGGCGACGATCCCCGCGGACTGCAGGCCCTGGACGTACGCCGTGCCGATGGTCGCCACCAGGTAGGGGTCCTCGCCGATCGACTCCTCCGTGCGGCCCCAGCGCGGGTCGCGTACGACGTCGAGGACCGGGGCGAGTCCCTGGTGGACGCCGACCGCCCGCATCGACGTGCCGATGGCCTCGGCCATCCTGCCCACAAGGTCGGGGTCGAAGGAGGCGCCCCAGGCGAGCGGCGTGGGGAAGATCGCCGCCTGCCAGGCGGCGAAGCCGGTGAGGCACTCCTCGTGCGCGACGGCGGGCAGCGCGAAGCGGTTCGCGGCGCGGACGCGTTCCTGGAGGGCGGCGAGGCGGGCGGCGCCCTCGGCCGGTGCCACCGGCGCCGTGCCGAAGGGGCGCGTCAACTGCCCCAGGCCGTAAGGGAGAAGCTCCGCCAGGTCGACCAGCTCCGTCACCTCGTGCTGGAGCGGCGCCACATCCTCGCCCTCCTCCTCCGCGCCGATCCAGACGCTGTACAGCTGGGCGAGCTTCTCCCGCGCGGTCATCCGGGCGAGCAGATCGGCGGCCCGCACGGACGCGGGCAGCGTGGTGTCCTGCCAGGGGTGGACCATGGAACTCCTCAAGTCAGCGGCCGCCCGCGCCCATCAGACCGTCGACGAGCTGACGGCGGGCGAAGAGGTACACGGCGAAGATGGGCACGATGGACAGGACCACGGCGGCGAGCAGCGCCGGTACGTCGACGCGGAACTCGCCGACGTAGTCGTACAGGCCGAGCGTGAACACCCGGGACTCGCGGGACTGGGTGAGGATCAGCGGGAAGAGGAAGCCGTTCCATGCCTGCAGGGCCGTGTACACGCCGGCCGTGGAGATGCCCGCGCGGGACATCGGCACGACGAGGCGCAGCAGGATGCGGGCCGGGCCCGCGCCGTCGAGGGCCATCGACTCGTACAGCTCCTCGTCGATGTCCCGCATCGAACCGGCGAGGATCAGCACGCTCACGGGCAGCGAGAACGCGGCCGTCGGCAGGATCACGGCGAGCAGCGAGTCGTACAGCTGCAACTTGGTGATCAGCAGGAAGACCGGGATGATCACCGCCTGGGCGGGGATCGCGAGGCCGAGCAGGAACAGCTGGAAGAGGCGGCTGGCCGCCCGGCCGCGGGCGCGCACCACGGTGTAGCCGACGCACACCCCGAGCACCAGGACGATCGCGACGCAGGAGACCGTCACCACCGCGGTGTTGAGGAGATAGGTGAAGAAGCTGCTGTCCAGGACGCGGCGGTAGTTGTCGAGCGTCGGGTCGGTGGGGACGGAGAGCGCGCCGCGGTCGAAGTAGGCGTCGCGCGACTGGAGGGTCGTGGCGAGCAGGACGTACAGCGGCAGCGCGATGATCACCAGCCAGATCAGCGCGGCCGCCCCGGCGGGCAGGTTGGGGCGCCCGCGCCGCCGCCGGGCCCTCTTCGGCGGCGTACCCGCGGGACGTGTCGCCGTGGTCCGTTCCAGCGTGCCGGTCACAGGCCCTCCCTGGTAGAGCGCATCGCCGCGAACCCGGTGAGCCGGACGAGGAGCAGCGAGACGCCCGTCGCGACCACGACGAGCGCCGTGGCGATCGCGCTCGCGTAGCCCATGTCGCGGGAGACGAAGCCCGTTTCGTACATCCAGTAGGGGACGATGGTGGTGTCCGTGCCCGGGCCGCCCTCCGTGAGGATCAGCACGGTGTCGAAGAACGTCAGCGCGCCGACCACCATCAGGACGGACGAGGTGACGACGGTGTTGCGCAGCTGCGGCAGCGTGATGTGGAAGAACTGCCGCACCCTGCCCGCCCCGTCGATCGCCGCCGCGTCGTAGAGGGAGCGCGGGATCTGCCGGGCACCTCCCTGGTAGAGCAGCGTGTGGAACGGGATGAACTGCCAGGCCGCCACAAAGAGGACCGCCCCGAACGCGCCGCGCGAGGAGCCGAGCACGTCGCCGTCCTCGAAGCCGATCCACGGCCCGACGTCCGCGATCAGCCCGAAGTTGGGGTCGAGAAGCGTCTTCCAGAGCAGCGCGAGCGCCACGGAGGAGGCCAGCAGGGGCAGGAAGAAGATGGCGCCCAGCACGGCGCGGTTCTTCTGGCGGCCCGCCGCCCAGACCCCGAGAAGCAGCGCGATCGGCGTCTGGACGAGCCAGGTCAGCGCGGTGAGCAGCAGGCTCAGGACCACCGCGTTCCGCATCGTGGCGTCCTCCCACAGGCGGCGCCAGTTGCCGGCGCCGCTGAAGGAGGGCAGACCGCCGAGCCCGTCCCACTCGGTGAAGGACAGATAGCCGACGAGGAGGAGCGGCCCGAGCGCGAAGCAGAGGAAGAACAGGACGCCGGGAAGGGCCCAGAGGAGCCCGGGACGCCCGGGCCCGCGAGCCGCCCGCCCGGAGCCACGGCCACCGCGGCCTTTCACTTGACTGACCGGACCGCCGGCCGGAGTCACTTCACCTCCCCCATCGCGTCGGCGAAGCCCTTCGGGCTCAGATCGCCGTTGAACAGCTTCTGCAGGTTGTTGTGGAGCGGGGCGGTGAACTTGGCGGGCAGCGCCTGGTCCCAGGAGAGCGTGAAGGCCGGGGCCCTGCTCACCATGTCGTACTGGTACGTGGCGTACTCGGGGTTCTCGTGCGCGGACAGCTGCGCCTTCGCGTCCGCCGTCGTCGGCACGTCACCGTTGGCGACGAGGTCCTTGGCGTAGCTCTCCTGGGAGGCGAACTCCAGGAACTTCACCGCCGCGTCGCGCCGTTCGCCCTTCTTCACCTGGGAGGCGTTGATGGACCAGTAGTTGGTGGGGTTGCCGACGACGTCCTTGGGATCGCCCTTGCCGCCGGGCACCGCGGGGAAGGCGGTCCAGCCGAGGCCCGACTTGGCGAAGTCCGGCTGGTTGGCCTTCTGGTTGGCGTACTCCCAGCTGCCCATCAGATGCATGGCGGCCTTGCCGCGGGCGAACAGCGTGGAGGCGCCGTCCGCCGTGTAGTTGACGGACTTGTAGTTCTTGCCGAAGGCACCGCGGCCGACCAGGGAGCGGATGGTCTCGCCCGCCTTGATCATGGCGGGGTCGCGCCAGGCGGACGCGTCGCCCTCGGCGATCTTCCGGAAGACCTCCGGGCCGCCGAACCGGTCGAGGAGATACTCCAGCCACATCAATTCGGTCCACGGATCGGCACCCGCGAGCGCGAAGGGCGTGACGCCCTCGTCCTTGAAGGTGTCGATGAGCCCGAGCAGATCGTCCCAGGAGGACGGCGGCCGGGCACCCGCCTCCTGGAAGACCTCCTTGTTGTAGAAGAGGATCACCGGCTGCATGCCGCGCATCGGGACGCCGTAGTACTTCCCGTCGACGCGCCCCGCGTCGAGGATCGACGGGATGAACGCCTTCTTCAGCGCGGAATCCTTCTCCAGGTACGGGCCGAGGTCGACCAGCATGTCCTTCGCGACGAAGTCGCTGATGGAGCCGCCGCCCCAGTTGAAGAAGATGTCGGGGGCGCCGGCGGTACCCATGGCCGTACGCATCTTGTCCTGGTAGCCCTCGCCGGGGATCTCGACGAGCTTCACCTTGACGTCCGAGTTCTCGTTGAAGCGGTCGACGACCTTGCGCTGCACGGCGGCCGACGGATCGCCGTACACCCAGGCCTCGAGCGAACCGCCACCACCACCCCCGCCGCCCTCCGGCCCCCCGGTCCCGCAGGCGGCGAGGCCGGTGGCGGCGAACGTCAGTACAGCGGTGGCAAGGGCAGTCCTTAAGCGCCGGCGCAGTCGAGTGGTAGGCATCGCATCGCACACCTTCCGGAAGAGATCCGAAAATTATCGGTAGATGCGCACGGAAGTTACGGCCGACGTCGAGACGTGTCAACGCCCTTGACGCATATAGCCCGTCCGGCGTTTGAGGACGAGCCGCGGAGCGGCGATACGGGGGTCCAGGGGGCGCAGCCCCCTGGTTACGGGAAGGGGCGGGATTGGGGAGCTTCCCGGCAGGGCCCCAACCTCAGCCCCGCCCCGCCGTACTCGCCCGCACAACAAGCTCCGTCGCCAACTCGACCCGAGGCGACACCGGCTCCTCGCCCAGCGCGAGCCGCAACACCGTACGAGCCGCCAACTTCCCCATGTCGGCCAACGGCTGCCGCACAGTGGTCAACGGCGGCGCCGACCAACTCACCTCAGGCAGATCGTCGAAGCCCACCACACTCAGATCCTCGGGCACCCGAAGCCCCCGCCGCCGCAACGCCTCGATCGCCCCGAGCGCCATCTGGTCACTGGAGGCGAAGAGCGCGGTCGGCGGCTCGGCCAGATCGAGCAGCGCACCGGCCCCGCTGAACCCGGACGCGTGGTAGAAGTCCCCCTGCGTGATCAACGCGTCGTCGACGGGCACGCCCGCGCTCTCCAGCGCGGCCCGGTAGCCGTCGAGCCGGGCCCGGGAGCACAGCAGCCGCGGCGGCCCCGCGATGAAGCCGATCCGACGGTGACCGAGCGAGAGCAGATGCTCCGTCGCGGCCATCCCGCCCGCCCAGTTGGTGGCACCCACGGTCGGCGCGTCGAGGGCGGGCGAGCCGGCCGGGTCGACGACGACGAGCGGCACGCCGAGCCGCCGCAACTCGTCGTGAAGGACCGGTTCAAGGACGGAGGTCACCAGGATCACGCCGTCAGAGGCGCGGGCCCGCAGGTTCTTCATCCACTGGCGGGCCGAGCCGGACGCGCCATGGATCGCGGAGACGACCGTGCCGATCCCGGCCGCGTGCGCCACCTCCTCCACGCCGCGGATGATCTCCACGGCCCAGGGGCTGTCCAGGTCGTTGAAGACCAGGTCGACGAGGGCGGCGCGGTTGCCGGGCGCGCCCGTCCGCCGTTCGTAGCCGTAGTGCCGCAGCAGGTCCTCGACCCGCGCCCGGGTCCGGGGCGACACGTCGGACCGGCCGTTGACCACACGCGACACGGTCGGCACCGAGACCCCGGCCTCCCGGGCGATCTCGGTGATGGTCACCTTGTTCCTGGACTGCTCCAATTCCCCACCTCCATTGACGAGTCCCCGTCACGCCTCTACCGTTCCGGACGCACTCTCGAAACTTTGCAGAAGTCTTCCGGAATATCGGAGTTGACGTGAAGCCTAGAGGAGAGGGACACCCATGAAGCTATCGAGCTTACGCAGAGCCGCGTTCGCCCTGTCGGCCGCGGCCGCGCTGATCCTGGCAGGTACGGGCACGGGCACCGCATCCCCGGCGACCGAAACCGCCGCCGACCCGCAGCGGAAAGCTGACCCGCAGCGGAAAGCCGACCCCCAACTCAAGACACTCGCCGCAGCCAAGGGCATCTACTACGGAACAGCCGTCACCGGTTCCAAGCTCAACGGCACCTACGCCACCGTCGCGGCCGACCAGTTCAACTCGATCACTCCCGGCAACGAGATGAAGTGGGAGTCGGTCGAACCGCAGCGCGGCAGCTTCAACTGGTCCGGCGCGGACCGGGTCGTACAGTTCGCCGAAGGGCACGGCCAGAAGGTCCGCGGCCACACGCTGGTCTGGCACAGCCAGCTCCCGTCCTGGCTGAACAACGGCAACTGGTCCGCCGGCGAGCTGCGTACGATCATGAAGGACCACATCGCCGCCGAAGCGGGCCGCTACAAGGGCCGCATCGACCACTGGGACGTGGTCAACGAGCCGTTCAACGAGGACGGTTCGCGCAGGCAGTCGATCTTCCAGACCAAGCTCGGCGACTCCTACATCGCCGAGGCGCTGACCGCCGCCCGCGCCGCGGACCCGAAGGCCAAGCTGTACGTCAACGACTACAACGTCGAGGGCGTCAACGCGAAGTCGAACGCCCTGTACAACCTGGTCAAGTCCCTGAAGGCGCAGGGTGTTCCGATCGACGGCGTCGGCCTCCAGGCGCATCTGATCCTCGGCCAGGTGCCGTCCACGCTCCAGGCCAACATCAAGCGGTTCGCCGATCTCGGCGTGGACGTCGTCATCACCGAGCTCGACATCCGGATGCAGGTCCCGGCCACCGCCGCCAAACTCGCCCAGCAGAGGGCCGACTACAAGGCGGTCACCGGCGCCTGCCTCGCGGTGGCGCGCTGCAAGGGCATCACCGTCTGGGGCTTCACGGACTCCGACTCCTGGATCCCCGACTTCTTCCCGGGCGAGGGCGCGGCGACTCCGTACGACGAGAGCTTCCGCCCCAAGCCCGCGTATTACGGCATAGCGGAGGCACTCGGCTGGTCCGCCTGAACGCAAGGACGTTCCCCGGAGGCCGAGGCGCCGACAGGCCTCCGGGGAATCAGCCCGTCCGGCGTTTGAGGACGAGGCCCGAAGGGCCGATAAAGGGGGAAAGGGGCGAAGCCCCATACGGGTACAGCCCGGGGTGAAGGGCGGGCGGGTAGGGGAAAACAACCCTGGCGCAGAAAAACTATCGGCGCTAGTTTGGGGGACATGAAGGCCCATGACGCCATGTACATCGCGGGCGCGTGGCGCCCCGCGACCACCACGGACACCATCCCCGTGGTGAACCCCACCGACGAAGAGCTCATCGCCCACGTCCCGGCGGGCACAGCCGAAGACATCGACGCGGCGGTGCACGCGGCCCGCGAGGCCTTCCCAGCCTGGGCCAAGACCGCCCCCGCCGAGCGCGCAGCGAACCTCGCCGCCGTACGTGACCGACTGATCGCCCGCAAGGACGAGATCGCCGAGACCGTCACCGCCGAGCTGGGCGCGCCCCTGAAGTTCTCGGAGGCGGTGCACGCGGGCGTGCCGATCCTGGTCGCGGGCTCGTACGCGGACCTCGCGGCGACGTACCCCTTCGAGGAGAGGGTCGGCAACTCCACGGTCTACGCCGAGCCCGTCGGCGTGGTCGGCGCGATCACGCCCTGGAACTACCCGCTGCACCAGATCGTCGCCAAGGTGGCCCCCGCCCTCGCCGCCGGCTGCACGGTGGTCCTCAAGCCCGCCGAGGACACCCCGCTGACGGCCCAGCTGTTCGCGGAGATCGTGCACGAAGCGGGCCTGCCCGCAGGCGTGTTCAACCTGGTCACCGGCCTCGGGCCGGTCGCGGGCCAGGCCCTCGCCGAGCACGACGGCGTCGACCTGGTCTCGTTCACCGGCTCCACGGCCGTCGGCAAGCAGATCGGCGCGACCGCGGGCGCCGCCGTCAAGCGCGTCGCCCTCGAACTCGGCGGCAAGTCCGCCAACGTCATCCTGCCGAGCGCCGACCTCGCGAAGGCCGTGAACGTCGGCGTCGCGAACGTCATGGCCAACTCCGGCCAGACGTGCAGCGCCTGGACCCGCATGCTGGTGCACACCTCGCGGTACGAGGAGGCGGTGGAGCTGGCCCGGCAGGCGGCAGCCAAGTACGGCGACCGCATCGGCCCCGTCGTCAGCGCCAAGCAGCAGGCCCGCGTGCGGGGTTACATCGAGCGCGGGGTCGAGGAGGGCGCGCGCCTCGTCGCGGGCGGCCCCGAAGCGCCGCGCGAGCAGGGCTACTTCGTCAGCCCCACCGTCTTCGCCGACGTCACCCCCGGCATGACCATCGCCCAGGAGGAGATCTTCGGCCCGGTCCTCTCCCTCATCCGGTACGAGGACGAGGCCGAAGCCGAGACCATCGCCAACGGCACGGTGTACGGCCTCGCGGGCGCGGTGTGGGCCGCCGACGACGCGGAGGCCGTGGCCTTCGCCCGCCGCCTGCAGACCGGGCAGGTCGACATCAACGGCGGCACCTTCAACCCGCTGGCGCCGTTCGGCGGTTACAAGGAGTCGGGGGTGGGCCGGGAGCTGGGTGCGCACGGGCTCGCCGAGTATCTCCAGACCAAGTCGCTGCAGTTCTGAACGCCGCTGCAGTTCTGCACTCGCCGCAATTCTGCCCCGCCCCACCCCGCTAGGAGTACGCCATCGTGGTCCGCGTCCGCGCCGCCGTCCTGCCCGCCGTCGGCTCTCCCCTGGAGATCGCCGAGATCGACCTGCCCGAGCCGGGCCCCGGCCAGGTGCGGGTGCGCCTGGCCGCCGCCGGGGTCTGCCACTCCGACCTGTCGCTGACCAACGGCACGATGCGGGTGCCCGTGCCGGCGGTGCTCGGGCATGAGGGCGCGGGCACGGTGGTGTCCGTGGGGGAGGGCGTCACGCATGTCGCCCCGGGGGACGGCGTGGTCTTGAACTGGGCCCCGTCCTGCGGCAGTTGTCATGCCTGCGGGCTCGGCGAGGTGTGGCTGTGCGGCAGCGCGCTCGCGGGTGCGGGTGCGGTGTACGCGCGGCGGGCGGACGGCACCGACTTGCACCCCGGCCTGAACGTGGCCGCGTTCGCGGAGGAGACGGTGGTCGCGGCCAACTGCGTGCTTCCGGTGCCCGACGGCATCCCGCTCACCGACGCGGCGCTGCTCGGCTGCGCGGTGCTCACCGGGTACGGGGCCGTACACCACTCGGCCCGCGTGCGCACCGGCGAGACTGTGGCCGTGTTCGGCGTCGGCGGGGTGGGCCTTGCCACGCTGCAGGCGGCCCGCATCGCCGGGGCGGCGCAGATCGTGGCGGTCGATGTGTCCCCGGAGAAGGAGGAGTTGGCGCGGGCGGCGGGGGCCACGGAGTACGTGGTCGCCTCCGAGACCACTGCCCGCGACGTGCGGAAGCTGGCCGGAGGGCACGGCGTGGATGTGGCCGTGGAGTGCGTGGGTCGTGCCGTCACGATTCGCGCCGCGTGGGAATCGACGCGGCGCGGCGGGCGTACCACCGTCGTCGGCATCGGCGGGAAGGACCAGCAGGTCACCTTCAACGCTCTGGAGATCTTCCACTGGGGCCGCACCCTGTCCGGCTGCGTCTACGGCAACTCCGACCCGGCCGCCGACCTCCCCGTCCTCGCCGGCCACGTCCGCGCGGGCCGCCTGGACCTCACCACCCTAGTCACCGACCGCATCGGCCTCGACGGCATCCCGACGGCGTTCGAGAACATGCTGGCGGGGAAGGGGGGCCGTGCGCTGGTGGTGTTCTGAGGGGCCCTGCCGGGGGCTCCCCAAGCCCGCCCCTTCCCGTAACCGGGGGCTGCCGCCCCCGGACCCCCGCTATCGGCCTGGACGGCCTCGTCCTCAATCGCCGGACGGGCTGAAACGTCGCCGAGGCGGGCTGAGTGTGTGCCGGTGTGTGCCGACTCGGTGCCGTAGGGCTGGATAGGGCGGGTGGGTGGGGGATATAGCCGCTCCGGCGTTTGAGGAGCGGGGGTCCGGGGGCGGAGCCCCCGTGACGGTCACCCCGCCCGCGTCGCGGCGAGGCGTTCGTACTGGACGGCCAAGCCGTCCAACAGCGCCTGCAACCCCGCCTGGAAGGCCCTCTCGTCCACGAGCTGCTGATGCTCGGCGAGGAGGTGGGCCTGACCGAGGTGGGGATAGTCGGCGGGATCGTACGCCGTCTCGTCGTCGACGAAGCCGCCGGCGAAGGAGCCGAGGGCGGACCCCATGATGAAGTACCGCATCAGCGCGCCGATCGACGTGGCCTGGGCGGGCGGCCACCCCGCGTCGACCATGGCGCCGAACATCGCGTCGGCGAGCCGGAGCCCGGCGGGCCGCCGCCCGGGCCCGCGGGCCAGGACGGGCACGATGTTCGGGTGCAGCGTGAGGGCGGCGCGGTAGGAGACGGCCCAGTCGTGCAGCGCGGCACGCCACTCGCGGCCGTCCTCGAACATCGACAGATCGACCTGCGCGCTCACCGAGTCCGCGACCGCCTCCAGGATCTGGTCCTTGGTGCGGAAGTGGTTGTAGAGCGAGGGCCCGCTGACACCCAGCTCGGCGGCGAGCCGGCGCGTGGAGAGCGCCGCCAGACCCTCCGCGTCCACGAGGGCGCGCGCCGCGTCGACGATGCGATCTCGGCTGAGGAGGGGCTTGCGCGGTCGGGCCATGCGGCACATAGTAGGGGCTGCCGACAGAAACTAGCAGTGGTAATTTAAGTCTGGAACAGCGTGCGCAACGCTGGCGGAAGACGGTGGGGTGCCCGCGATGAATCTGGAGCTCAGCGAGGAGCAGGCCGACGTCAGGCGGCTCGCCAGGGACTTCGTCGAGCGTGAGATCACTCCGCACGTCACCGCGTGGGACCGCGCCGAGAGCATCGACAAGTCGATCGTGCGGCAGCTCGGCGACGTCGGCTTCCTGGGTCTGACCATCGACGAGGAGTACGGCGGCTCGGGCGGTGACCACCTGGCGTACTGCCTGGTGACGGAGGAGCTGGGGCGCGGCGACTCCTCGGTGCGCGGCATCGTGTCCGTCTCGCTCGGCCTGGTGGCGAAGTCCGTCGCGGCCTGGGGCGGCGAGGAGCAGAAGCGGCGCTGGCTGCCGGGCCTGACCTCCGGGGAGTACGTCGGCTGCTTCGGCCTGACCGAGCCCGGCACCGGATCCGACGCGGGAAATCTGGCCACCCGGGCAGTCCGCGACGGGGACGCGTACGTCGTCAACGGGTCCAAGATGTTCATCACGAACGGGACCTGGGCGGATGTGGTGCTGCTCTTCGCGCGGACCAACGACACCCCCGGTCACAAGGGCGTCTCCGCCTTCCTCGTGCCCACCGACACCCCCGGCCTGACCCGCCGCGCCGTGCACGGCAAGCTCGGCCTGCGCGGCCAGGCCACCGCCGAGCTGGTGCTCGAGGACGTGCGCGTCCCTGCGGACGCGATGCTGGCGCCCGAGGGCAAGGGGTTCTCGGTCGCGATGTCGGCCCTGGCCAAGGGGCGGATGTCGGTGGCCGCCGGGTGCGTGGGCATCGCCCAGGCCGCCCTCGACGCCGCCGTCGCGTACGCGGGCGAGCGCGAACAGTTCGGCAAGAGCATCGCCCGGCACCAGCTCGTGCAGGAACTGATCAGCGACATCGCCGTGGACGTCGACGCGGCCCGGCTGCTCACCTGGCGGGTCGCCGACCTCGTCGACCGGGGGCAGCCCTTCGCCACCGAGTCCTCGAAGGCCAAGCTGTTCGCCTCGGAGGCCGCGGTGCGCGCCGCGAACAACGCCCTCCAGGTCTTCGGCGGCTACGGCTACATCGACGAGTACCCCGTCGGCAAACTGCTGCGTGACGCCCGCGTGATGACCCTCTACGAGGGCACCAGCCAGATTCAGAAGCTGGTCATAGGGCGGGCCCTGACGGGCGTGTCCGCCTTCTGACGGACGCCCACTTGCCTAAGCGCTTGCTCACCTACAGGGTAGGGTGTCTGTCCTGAACGGTGGAAGGAGCGCGCATGGGTGCGGCGCAGGAGACCCTCGGCGAGGAACAGCCGTGGGCCGAGGTCAGTCCCGACGCGGCGAGGCGGCTGCTCGTCGCGGCGGTCGAGGCCTTCGCCGAGCGCGGCTATCACGCCACGACGACGCGGGACATCGCGGGCCGCGCCGGCATGAGCCCGGCCGCGCTCTACATCCACTACAAGACGAAGGAAGAGCTCCTCCACCGCATCAGCAGGCTGGGCCACGACAAGGCGCTCACCATCCTGCGCACGGCCGCCGACGGCGAGGGCACCGCGGCCGAGCGGCTCTCCGCCGCCGTACGCTCCTTCGTCCGCTGGCACGCCGGGCACCACATGACCGCGCGCGTCGTGCAGTACGAACTCGACGCGCTCGGCGACGAGCACCGCACCGAGATCGTGGCCTTGCGCCGCCAGTCCGACGCCGCGGTGCGCGAGATCATCAACGACGGGGTGCGGGCGGGCGAGTTCGACGTCCCCGACGTGCCCGGCACGACGCTCGCCGTGCTGTCCCTGTGCATCGACGTCGCCCGCTGGTTCAACGTCGCGGGGCGCCGGACGCCGGACGAGGTCGGCGCGCTGTACGCCGACCTCGTGCTGCGGATGGTGGGGGCGAGCCCGCAGAAGTAGGCGAGGCCTCAGACGTGGGCGCGAGCCCTCAGAAGTAGTAGCGCGACACCGACTCCGCCACGCAGGCCGGCTTGCCGCCGTCCTCGCGCTCCACGGTCACGGTCGTCGTCACCTGGACGCCGTCGTCCTTCGTCGGCTCGACCTCCGTCAGTACGGCGGTCGCGCGCACCCGCGAGCCCACGGGCACCGGCGAGGGGAAACGGACCTTGTTCGTCCCGTAGTTGAGGCCCATCTTCATGCCCTCGACCCGCATCACCTGCGGTACGAACGCGGGCAGCAGGGACAGCGTCAGATAGCCGTGCGCGATGGTCGTCCCGAACGGGCCCGCGGCCGCCTTCTCCGGGTCGACATGGATCCACTGGTGGTCACCGGTGGCGTCCGCGAACAGGTCGATCCGCTTCTGGTCGATCTCCAGCCAGTCGCTGTACCCGAGCTGCTCGCCCACCGCGGCGCGCAGCTCGTCGGCTGACGTGAAGATCCTCGGCTCTGCCATGTCCCCGGCCTTCCGGACGTAGGTGTACTAAGCGCTTGCTCAGCATGCTGGGTGCCGCCGACCGCTGTCAACGGAGCAGCCAGTAGGCTTCGAGGAGTGCCCCAGATCCCAGAGAAGATCCACGAGCTCACGGTCGGACAGCTCGCCGCGCGCAGTGGCGCCGCGGTGTCCGCCCTGCATTTCTACGAGGCCAAAGGGCTGATCAGCAGCCGGCGCACCTCGGGCAACCAGCGGCGGTACCACCGCGACACGCTGCGCCGGGTCGCGTTCATCCGGGCCGCGCAGCGGGTGGGGATTCCGCTCGCCACGATTCATGACGCGCTCGCCGAGCTGCCCGAGGGGCGGACGCCGACGCGGGAGGACTGGGCGCGGTTGTCCGAGACCTGGCGGTCCGAGCTCGACGAGCGCATTCAGCAGCTCGGGCGGCTGCGGGACCATCTCACCGACTGCATCGGCTGCGGTTGTCTCTCCCTGCAGACGTGTGTCCTCTCCAACCCCGACGATGTCTTCGGCGACCGCATTGTGGGCTCCCGCCTGATGGGTGAACGTCGCTGAGCGCTTCGCTGTATGCGCGGTGCTAATCCTCGGGCCGGTGGGGGCTGGTCGCGCCCCGCGGCGGAGCCGCATGTCGATACAGCCCCGCGCCCCTTGGGGGCGCGGTACTGCACCCCGGCCTACTCGTACTCCGTGCCGCCCTTCCGGGTCAGATACGCGCCGCTCACCGCCTTCGCGATCGCCCGGCCGCCGGTCACGGGGCTGTACCGCTCGGGTGCCGACCGGACGACCACGCCCTCGCGGAGGTGGAGTTCGCGGCCGGACACGGTCTCCCGGCCGGAGGCCAGGTCGAGGACGGCGGCCGGGTCGTACGGACCGGCGTACAGCCGCGGCACGAGGGGGAGTTCACCGGCCAGGACGTCCGCGGCGTCCAGCCAGCGCACGGCGCCGTCCACCTCGACGGCGACGTCGAACACGGCGTAGCCGAGGGTGTCGCGCCGGCCGTCGGCGCCGTAGTGCAGATCCTGCACCCCGGCGCCGTACACCTCGCCGAAGACACCGACGCGCCGCGCCCCCAGCCGGGCGGCGAGGCGCGCGGCCACTCCGGGCACGTCGTGGCCGCGGACCGCACGCCAGTACAGATTCAGCGGATTCTCCTTGAGGGCCAGGGACTTGGACCCGAAGCCCTTGGAGGAGACGTACACGCGGTCCTCGTCGGCGACGTACGTGATCAGGCACGCGGAACCGTGCAGCTTCTCCGTGACGGTGACGGGCTCGCCGGGGGCGAACACGTCGGGGTAGCGCTGCAGGTTCTCGATGTCGACCCAGGGCAGCAGGTCGGGCGCGGACTCCACGTCGCCGTTCATGGTGGGCGGTATCGGCGGCACCCACTTGGTGATGCCGAGCCGCTCCGCGAAGTCCGTGCCGTCGGCCGCCGCCCGCGCCAGGTCCACTCCGGCGAGCGCGCGCGGCCGGCACACGATGCCCTGGGACAGCTCGCCGCGCAGCCGCACCGCCTTGACCCGGTCCGCGTTCCCGCCCGCGAGGCGCCCGGTCAGGCCCAGCTCGTCGATCAAGCCGGCGGGCAGGACGGCCTGTTCCGGGATGTAGAGGGCGCGCTCGCCGGTGCGGTAGGCGCCCTTCGCGACGACGGCCCGGTACAGGCCCACCTGGGCCAGTTCGAGGGCGTCGGCGTTGGGATGCTCGTGGACGGTCAGCACTTCGGCGGTGACGCGCAGCGTCGACATGTTCGTACTCCTCGGGACGGCTCCGCAGCGTGCGCCGCGCGGAGCCCGGTGATGGCTCAGTCGTGTTTCATCGCCCCCAACTGTCCTGTCGGGAAAACGCGCTGACCACCGAATATCCGTCTGGTACGGTCACGCCTGCCCGCCGTGGGACGGCCACCGCCCCAGCGCCGCCGCCACCAACTCCGCGTTGGACCGCGCCCGTTCCCCGCCCGGCAGCACCAGCGTGTCCTCCAGGCCGATCCGCCGCGCGAGACCGAGCCGCCCCGCCAGCGCGAGCACCGGCCACGCCCCGCCCTCCTCGCCGTGCAGCAGCACCGGACGCCCGTGTGCGCCACCGATCCGCGCGAGCAGCTCCCGGGCCGACGCCTCGGCCGTCGCCGCGTCGTGGTCGGTGACCTCCGCGAGGACCCGCAGCACCCGCGGCCCGAGCGGCGAGGCCGCGAACCGCTCGGCGCCGTCCGTGCCGGACCAGAGGCCCGCCTCGACGCCGACACCGCGCTCCAGGAGGGCCCGCGCCACGTCCTCCGCGCCCGGCTCGTGCCAGTTGACCGACGCGTGGTCGGGCAGCACGGTCCACGCGCGCACCCGCGCGACCCGCGCCGCCGGGTCGGGTTCGGCCCACGCGCCGGTGGTCACCCCGACGGGCACGGCGACGGCAGCGCGCAGCGCCTCCAGCGCGGCCGCGACGACGCGGGGCGCCAAGGAGTCTTCCCCACAAGGGGACTTGGGGTGTACATGAACATCGAGTGCGCCGGCGCCGACCGCTTCGGCCGCCGACGCCGCCAGGGCACCGGGCGACAGCGGCACGGCCGCGCCGTCGTCCGCGCCCCGGGCACCGTTCAGACATACCTGCATCGGTCCATCACAGCACGGGGGAGGCACCGGATGAGCATCGCCATCTGTTCGCTGAAATGGGAAGCCGCGAACAGCGGACGCCAGAAGATCACGTACGACCGCGACGGGTACCACCTCGTGCGCTTCCCGTACACCGTGGGCGAGGAGGCGTACGACCCCTGGAAGATGCACGACCCGGCGCACGGCGGCACCAGCCCGTCGAAGTTCCCCGACGCCCGCTCGGGTCTTGTCTGGCCGAGCCACGACGGGTGGGGCACGCTGACGGCGCTGGTCTTCTGGGAGCCGGACGGCCGGCCGACGGAGTACCGCTCGCGCTTCGTGCGCGATCCGCTGAACCTGTCGACGGGCTACGACTCCACGGCCACCACCGACACCGTCCCCACCCGCGGCGGGCAGTACCGCTCGTACACCTGGCAGATGTTCGTGCACCCGGGGACCCCGGTGGGCCTGAAGATATCCGCGCGCGGGCCCGGCGACGTGAAGATCGCCGCGCCGCTGATCATGGCCGAGCTGAAGCTGGCCATACAGACGGACGTCGTCAGGCCCTGATGAGGCCGGGCACCCACCTCACGCCGAGACAAGCGCACGCGACGGCCGCATCCGCGTCCGCCGCACCGCCTCGGGTGTGAGGACGGGGGCGGGGACCACGATGCCGCAGCTCGTGCAGACGGGGCCCGACGAGGGTTCGTGCGCCAGGCCGTAGCGCCACTCGAGGGCCGTGTCGCCGCACACGGGGCAGGCGGCGCCCGGCTCTCGCTCCAGCGCGGTGATGAGTTTGCGCAGCACGTCGGCGAGCGGCGCGGACGGGTGCACGCCGGGGTCGTCGCACCAGACGACCCCGCAGCCGCCCCAGGTGCAGCGGTGCCAGTCGTCGTCGCTGCCGGGGCGGCGGAGCCCGTCGTGCTTCTCCTTGCGGCGGCGCCGCGCGAAGCTCTCCTCGTAGGCGAGCCACACGGCGCGGGCCGCCTCCAGTTCGTCGAGCGCGGCCACGAGCCGCGCCGGGTCGGGCGAGCGGTCCTCGGGACCGAAACCCGCACGGGAGCACAGGTGGTCCCAGGTCGCCCGGTGGCCATAAGGGGCGAATCTCTCCAGGCACTTGCGCAGTGAGTACCGCCGCAGTGCCAGATCGCTGTGAGGGTCGCGCACCTGTCTCGCGAGACTCCGGAATCCGGCCATCGCCCTGCACCTCCGTCACACGTTCTCGGACGTCGCCTTGGACCCAAGGGGCATCGAGTAGACGTATCGGCTCACGTTTTGGTGCCATCCGATTTTCGATGGCTTCCCATCAGCGGGTTCCCCGCAGGTCAGCGGAGATGCATGTGGTGGTTGTGAAAAAGCGACGGTTGTTCATCTTTCAGGTTCGGCAACCCGACAGTAACCTCCGCCGCGACGGCCTTCCGGAGGAGCACCTATGCGACGACGCATCGCACGGCTCAGAACCCTCACCACGTCAGCGGCCCTGGTCCTCGGGGCCTCTCTGCTGCTCGCGCCAGGACCCGGCGCCGCCGCGGCCGAGCCCCCGCCCGTCACCGACTACTGCGGCGACAACTGCGCGGACATCCTGCCGCCCGGCGCGAACGGCAACGCCACCCTCGCCGAGATCCTCAGCCACCGCCTCCTCGGCACCCAGCCCCCGCACGCCGACGACCAGTTGGGCCCCTACGACGCGCTGTCGTCCGGCTATCCCTCGCTCACCGACGACAAGCTCACCGAGTTCTTCAACGACGCCTCCTTCGGTGTCGAGCCCGACCAGGTCGCCTCCGTGACCAAGCCCCGCGACGACGTCACGATCACCCGTGACAAGAAGTACGGCATCCCGCACATCCAGGGCACCACCCGCTACGGCACCGAGTTCGGCGCGGGCTTCGCCGCCGGGCAGGACCGGCTGTGGCTCATCGATCTGTTCCGGCACATCGGCCGCGGCGAGCTGACCTCGTTCGCGGGCGGCGCCCCGGCCAACCAGGGCCTGGAGCAGCAGTTCTGGCCGCAGGCCCCGTACACCGAGCAGGACCTCCAGCGGCAGATCGACTACATCAAGTCGACGCAGGGCGAGCGCGGGCAGCGGGCGATGGAGGACGCGCAGGCCTACGTCGACGGCCTCAACGCCTACCGCGAGAAGTCCAAGAACGGCCGCTACTTCCCCGGCGAGTACGTCCTCACCGGCAAGATCGACGCGGTCACGAACGTCGGCGAGATCCAGCCCTTCAAGGTCACCGACATGATCGCCCTCGCCTCCGTGGTCGGCGGCCTGTTCGGCAACGGCGGCGGGGGAGAGGTCGAGTCCGCGCTCTCCCTGCTCGCGGCGCAGCAGAAGTACGGCGTCGAGAAGGGCACCGAGGTCTGGGAGACCTTCCGCAGCCGCAACGACCCCGAGACCGTGCAGACCCTCCACGACGGCAGCAGCTTCCCCTACGCGGGCAAGCCCGAGAAGGCGCGCGGCACCGCCCTCCCCGACGCCGGGTCCGTACAGCGCGAGCAGCTTGTGTACGACCGCGAGGGCGGCGCGGTCGCGACGGCCAAGGCGGCGACTTCCAAGGCAGCGACAGCCAAAGACCTGGCGAAGCTGCCGAAGGACCCGGTGAAGGCGCCGAAGAAGCTCAAGCCGCTGCAGGGCATGTTCGACGACGGCGTGCTGCCCGCCGACCTGTTCGGCGGCGCGCCCGGCACCCCCGGCGCGGGCAACCCCGCCAACAAGAAGGGCATGTCGAACGCCTTGGTGGTGTCCGGCAAGCACACCGCGAGCGGCCACCCCGTCGCCGTCTTCGGGCCGCAGACCGGCTACTTCGCGCCGCAGCTCCTGATGCAGCAGGAGCTCCAGGGCCCGGGCATCAGCGCGCGCGGCGTCTCCTTCGCCGGCGTCGGCATGTACGTCCAGCTCGGCCGCGGCCAGGACTACGCGTGGTCGGCGACGTCCGCGGGCCAGGACATCACGGACACGTACGCCGTCGAGCTGTGCGCGCCCGGCGGCGGGACCCCGGGCAAGGACGCGACCCACTACCTGTACCGCGGCACCTGCACCCCGATGGAGAAGCTGGAGCGCAAGAACGCCTGGAAGCCCACGGTCGCGGACTCCACCCCGGCAGGCTCCTACCGCATGCAGGTCTTCCGCACGAACTACGGCATCGTCACGCACCGGGCCACCATCGACGGCAAGCCCGTCGCGTACGTCTCGCTGCGCTCCACCTACCGGCACGAGGCCGACTCGATCATCGGCTTCCAGATGCTCAACGATCCCTCGTACGTCAAGGACGCCGCGTCGTTCAAGAAGGCGGCCCAGCACATCTCCTACGCCTTCAACTGGTTCTACGCCGACTCGCGCGACGTCGCGTACTACAACAGCGGCGCCAACCCCGAGCGCGCCAAGGACATCGACCCGTCCTTCCCCGTCAAGGCCCAAGAGGCCTACGAATGGCGGGACTTCGACCCGAAGGACAACACCTCGGCGCAGACGCCGCCCGCCGAGCACCCGAACTCCGTGAACCAGGACTACTACATCTCCTGGAACAACAAGCAGGCGAAGGACTTCAGCGCCGCCGGCTTCGGCATGGGTGCCGTGCACCGCGGTGACCTGCTCGACGACCGGGTGAAGAAGCTCGTCGAGGAGGGCGGCGTCACCCGCTCCTCCCTCACGCAGGCCATGGCGGAGGCCGCCGTCACCGACCTGCGCGGCGAACAGGTCCTGCCGGAACTCCTGAAGGTGGTGCGCAGCAAGCCGATCGACGACCCGCAACTCGCCAAGGCCGTCCAGCAGTTGGAGGCCTGGCGGAAGGCGGGGGCGCAGCGCAAGGAGACCGCGCAGGGCTCGCACGCCTACGCGCACCCCGACGCCGTACGCGTCATGGACGCCTGGTGGCCGCGGCTCGTCGAGGCCGCGTTCAAGCCCGGGCTCGGGACGGATCTCTACGGGGCGCTGACGGCGCAGCTCGGCGTGGACGAGTCGCCGTCGGCCGGGCACGGACCGACCGGGGCGCACGCCGGGTCGGCCTTCCAGTACGGCTGGTGGGGCTACGCGGACAAGGACCTGCGGACCGTGCTCGGGCAGCCGGTGGAGGGCTGGACGAAGGCCGCGTACTGCGGCGACGGCAAGCTCGACGCCTGCCGGGACGCGCTCCTGAAGACCCTGGGCCAGGCCGTCGCCACACCGGCATCAGAGGTCTATCCCGGTGACGCCAGCTGCAAGGCGGGCGAGCAGTGGTGCGCGGACGCCGTGATCCACCGCGCGCTCGGCGGCATCACGCACCGGGCCGTGCAGTGGCAGAACCGGCCGACGTACCAGCAGGTCGTGGAGTTCCCGCGGCATCGGTGAGCGGGAGGCGCGGGTGAACGCCCACGTCAGCGGTGGGTGAACGCCCGCGCCGTCACCGGGCGGCGCGGGCGATCCGTCCCGCGGCGCACACGGCGCGTGCCAGTTCCTCGTGGCAGATGTCGCTGTGCGCGCCGTCGGGCGGGCCGCCCCGCCGCACCACGGCGGCCGCGTCCACGCTCACGCACCCGCGGGCCGGCAGCGCCTCGCCCAGCTTCACCCGCCGCGCCCCGTCGACGGCCTTGATCCCGTCGAATCCGAGGGCGCCCCACCGCTCCCACAGGCCGAGGAAGCTCGAGGAGTCCCCGGCGAGCTTGGAGGCGAGCGGATAGAACTTGCCGAGCGCGTCGTCGTGGCGTGAGAAGCAGCACATCAGCGGGCCGTCGACGCGCCGCTGCACCCCGTTCAGCGCGCCGCCGCGCGAGCGGTCGTGCGGCAGCCGGGCGCTGAACGCGTAGTGCGAGAAGGCCCCTTGGAGGAGCGTCGTGGACTTCACGCAGCGCACCCCGGCGGGCATGCCGCGCAGCCCGTACGACACCAGGCGGGCGCCGAAGCTGTGCCCGACGAGATGCACGCGGATGTCCGGCACGTCGCGGGCGAGCAGACCGAGAGTGGCGCCGAGGCCCAACTGGCCGATGGCACCGGCGCGGCGCTTCATCGCGTAGTAGGCGGCCTGCCGCAGCAGCTCCTTCGCACCGTTCCACAGCCGGCCGCGTACGCCGTCGAGGAACTCCAGGCCGCCGGTGTCCGCCAGCGCGGCGAGGAACACCTCGCAGACCTCGACGGCGTCGTCGGTGAGCATGGCGGGCTCGCCCGCGCCGAGGTCGTCGCCGAACTCGTGGGCCGGGCTCGACTCGCGCACGGCCACGAGGTCGCGGACGTGCCGCGCGAACTCGTCCAGGCGCGAGCGGACTTCGGCGCGCTCCCGGAGCAGGTGGGCGAGCCGGTCGAGGCGTGCGGCGTTCGCCGCGCCGGGGAAGACCACCTCCAGGAGGTGGCGGGTGGGCTCGTCGAGCGCCGGATCGACGGTGGGGGGCGGTGCGCCGGCACCGGCCGGGGGAGGGCCCGCGGAGGGTTCGAAGTCGGGGATCGGCTCGTCGGGGAAGCGGATCGCGGGCCACAGGATCCCGGTGTAGCCGAGGCGCACGCCGGGGCCCGCGAGCCGGTCGAACGGCTCGAAGAAGCGCCGGTACAGGCTCCGGGCCATCCGCTGGTCGTTGTTCCAGCCGTGCGCGAACACCAGCAGGTCGGTGACGCGTTCGGTCTCCGCTCCGGAGAGGAGCCGGTCACGCTGCGCGGCGTCGACGTCCCCGCCGGCGTCGAAGGTCAATTCCCAGTAGGGCTGCACGACCGCATCGTCCTGCCGGCCGGGCACGCTGAGAAGACGTCGCGCCGGAACACGCGTGAGCCGGTGCCGTCCCCCGGGCGGCGGCACCGGCTCACGCGTGCGTCTGCGGGGCGGGCGCCGTCAGTAGACCTGCGGGGCCTGCGGCTGCGGCATGTGCGGCGCCTGCGGCGCCTTGCGTTCGCGGGCGTAACGGTTGGTCGGCGGCAGCCAGCAGAGCACGATCGCCACCAGCGTCGCGAGCAGCGCCACGAAGCTGCACGCCATGACGGTTTCGGGTTCGTAGTCACCCAAGATGAGGATATGGGGGAACAGTGCGACGACGCCCGAAATGGTAATGAGCACGCGCGCCCAAGTGGCCGCGTTCTTGCGGACGCAGAGCGTGAATATGAGCACGCAGACAGCGGTGAAAATGGCGAATCCGGCGCGGGCCGAGAGGGTGCCGGCGCGGTCACTGACGAGCTCGTCCCAGATGGGTCCGGACAGCGTCTTGATGTCGGCCGCTGTCGTATTCGACGGGAGTCCGACGACATCCGGGTGGTCGTCGATGACATCCCTGATGTTCTCGTCGGCCATGTCATTGCCGCCGGCGAAGACGAGTACCGCACCGATGACGGCGGACACCATAGAAATGACAGAGGTCCAGACCAGAGCGGTGAGGGAGCCTGGCCGCCGGGCCGCGCGGGACGCGCGGGCCGCGCTGCGGGGACCGACCGGCGGCGCGGGCGCGGCCTGGTAATGACTCACGGGTACAACTCTCCTTGCAGAGATGGTGGTTCGAGCGGGATTGGCTCGACCTTTCCATGGGTACCTCGAACGCAGCCAGTATTTTCTGGAAGAAATCCCCAGATAATTTCGGGTGATCCGTGGATCAGTTTCCGCGGCGGCTATGCTGCAATGCCGGAAAACTCAAAGGGAGTTGGAGAGAGTAAGTCAGCATGGCCTTAACAGGTCCCACGCAGTACCCCGCGGAGCTGCTGGACACCACCATGGATCAGCTACGGACGCTGCTCGCCGTGCACGAGACCGGCACGGCGCTCGCCGCCGCGCGCCAGCTCGGCCGCGAGCAGTCCAGCGTGCAGAAGCAACTGGACACGATGAACCGCACGTTCGGCGCGCTGTGCGGTGAGGCGCTGGTGCTCAAGCGGGGCCGCGGCAAGGACGTCCTGTTCACCGCCACCGGCGAGCATCTGGTCGAGCTGGCGCGTAGCACGCTGTCCGCCTGGTCGGACGGCATCAACGACGCGCGCCGCCGCCTCGGGCGCACCCTCTCGGTCGGCTCGACCCGCTACACGCTGGGCTTTCTCCTGGACGCCGTGGAGCGCGTCAGCGACGCCTACGAACGCCGCGGCGTCGACCTGAAGGTCACGCACGTGCGCACCGGCGACCTCTTCGCCCGCCTGCAGTCCAAGGAGCTGGACCTGGTGTGCGGCAGCATCGTCGTCACCGAGGGGCAGGAGGACGAGCTGGATCCGTACGAGATCGTGGAGTGGCGCCGCAGCGGCCTGTCGATCCTGACGAACCTGCCGCCGGAGAAACTGCCGGGGCCCTCCGCCGGCACCGTCAACGCCAGCGAGCTGCCGGGCCTGCCCCTGGTGGTCTCCGCGGGCGGCCTCATCGCCCGCTTCCTCACCGCCTGGTACGGCGCCGACTTCCGCAAGGTGATGACCATCGCCGCCGAGATCGAGGCCGCGCACTACGGCTTCGAGCTGCTGCGCTCCGGCCTGGTCAGCGGGGCGATGCTGGTCACCCGCGGCATCGCGGAGGCCGCCGAGTCCGGCAGCCTCCCCGAGGCCGGCGGCCTGCGCAGGCTCGATGTGATCGGCGACGTCGGCCCGCGCACCGAGGTCCTCGTCGGCGTCTTCACCCGGCGCGGCGACCGTGCCTCGTACGGCGCGAGCCATCCGCTGAACCTGCTGTGGGACGCCCTGGCGAAGGACAACGAGCGCTGGTGGCTCAGCCGTTGACCGGCCGGGCCACCGGCTCCCGTCACTTGGGCCGGTGGGCGGCCGTGGTCTTGTGCAGGTGGATGAGGATGTCGTGCGTGGCCCCGAGCCGGACCGGGTACGGGCCGTCGGGGTAGGCGGTGCCGATGCTGCGCGTGGGGCGCGCCTTGTCCAGCCACTTCCGGGCGGCGGCGGGCGCGTTCCGGGTGTCCACGTAGTAGTCGTCGTACGACACCTTGTCGAGGGTGTGCTCGTTCATGCCGCGCCCGGCCGCGCCCACGGTCCGGGGCTTCCAGTTCTGGTCCTGGGTGCCCGTCGCCATGAACGAGCCCTGGTGGAAGGTGAACCCGATGCTCCGGTACTTCGGCCCGAAGGTGTCCCGCAGGAAGGCGCCCTGCATCTTCGGGTAGTTCGCGTCGCGCGACTCGTACCCGACGTGGGCGTTGTGCGCCGACGCGAGCACCTTGTGGCCGGTCTGCCGCTGCCACCACGCCGTGTTCTCCGCCATGATCCGGTCGCGGTACAGCATCGCGCCGCTCACGCCTTCGGGCGTGTCGGTGTCGAAGGCGTAGATGTCCGCGGTCTGCATGACGGAGCGGGCGTCCTGGAGCACCCGGGCGAACTTCGTGCCCTTGCGCTCCGGCTGGAGGCCCTTCACGAGTTCGTACGCCGTCCTGGCCTGCTTCGCGAGCCGTTTGCGCTCGGCCAGGGGCAGGCCCATGTGGGTGTCGCCGTCGGTCACCTTGCGCAGCGGCGCGTACAACGCCTTGATGCGGCCGAGCAGTTCGGGCTTGTGCCGGCGCACGTGGTCGGTCACGGCGTCGAACAGCTCGCTGCCCATCTCCGGGTTGTTGAGGTCGTTGCCGAGGAAGCGCACCTGACGGTCGGGGTGCCGTTCGTTGTACTGGCGCATCCAGGTGAGCAGCTTGATGTACTCCTCGTTGTACCAGGGGGTCTTCGACAGCTCCTTGCGGGCCAGCTCGCGCACGTCCCCCGGGCCGCCGCGCACATAGGCGTCGAAGCGCAGCCCGGTCGTCCAGCTCACCTCCAGGGCGAAGGTCCTGAAGCCCTTCTCCTCCACCAGGTAGCGGAACAGCCGGTCCTTCATGGTGAAGAACTCGTGCGTGCCGTGGGTGGCCTCGCCCAGGCCGACGACCTTGGCGTCGCCCACCATCCGGCCGAGCGGGCGCAGATCCTTCGTCGAGCCGCCGGGCCCGGTGGCGCGCAGCGGGTGCGCGGCGCTCTCGATAGCCCGCACCGGGTCGTCCGCGCGCGGCGCCGCCTGGGCGGCCGCCGGGGCGATCAGCGACCCCGCCCCGACCGCGGTGACCAGTACCAACGAGGCCCGCAAGGGAGCGGTCCGTGCCATGTTCGTCCTCCTGGGATCGTGTGCCCTCACGGAAGATCACGATCCCGGACGACGGCATGCCCGGGCCATCCGGAAGACTCCCCGACCTGGGGTGGGGCTGGCCCCACCACGCGGCCGGGTGCCCCCTTCCGCCCGACATACCGACCGGTTAGTCTGCCGTGGAGTGTGATCGCCCAGAGCGACATCGACCGCAGCGTGTTCGAGGCCGAAGGAGACCGCCCGTGGAGAGCCTGCAGGGCAAGGGAGTCGTCGTCACCGGTGCCGGGAGCGGGATAGGGGCCGCGCTGGCCCGCCGCTTCGCCGCGGCCGGGGCGCGCGTCGTCGTCAACGACCTGGACGCCGCCAGAGCGGAGGCCGTGGCCGACGAGGTGGGCGGCGTCGCCGTGCCGGGGGACGCCTCGGCGGTCGTCGCCGACGCCCTCGCCGCGCTCGACGGCACCGTCGACGTGTACTGCGCCAACGCGGGCCTGGCGTCCGGCGGCACCGAGGCCGCGGACGAGCGGGTGTGGGCCGACGCCTGGGACGTCAACGTGATGGCGCACGTGCGGGCCGCACACGCGCTCGTGCCCGGCTGGCTGGAGCGGGGCGAGGGCCGGTTCGTGTCGACGGTGTCCGCGGCCGGGCTGCTCACGATGGTCGGCGCCGCGCCGTACAGCGTCACCAAGCACGGGGCGTACGCCTTCGCCGAGTGGCTGTCGCTGACGTACCGTCACCGCGGCCTCAAGGTGCACGCGATCTGCCCGCAGGGCGTGCGCACGGACATGCTCACCGCCGCGGGCTCGGCGGGCGAACTCGTCCTCGCGCCCACCGCCATCGAGCCCGAGGACGTCGCCGAGGCGCTGTTCGCCGGCATGGCCGAGGACCGCTTCCTGATCCTGCCGCACCCGGACGTCGCCGCGTACTACCAGGCGCGGGCCGCGACACCGGACAAGTGGCTCACCGGCATGAACCACATCCAGCAGAAGTGGGAGGCGTCCGGGCGGTGAACGAGTGCACGCCTTCCCCCGAGCGGTGGAGGTCCTCGCGGAGCTGCCGAAGACCGCGAGTGGGAAGATCCTCCGGCGGGAACTGCGTTCTCGCCCATGAATGAGCACTCGGCGAACGAGTACTCGTCGGCAGGCACTCATGAAGAAGACCGAGGACCATGAACGGAAGGCAGGTGGCGGCAGTGGCCAGAACGACGGACGGTGACGGTACGCCCGTCCCGCAGAGGCTGCTCGCCGCCGCCACCCGGCTCTTCGCCGACCGCGGCTACGACCGCACGTCCGTGCAGGAGATCGTCGAGGCGGCCGGCGTCACCAAGGGCGCGCTGTACCACTACTTCGGGTCCAAGGACGACCTGCTGCACGAGGTGTACGCGCGGATGCTGCGCGTCCAGCAGGAGCGCCTCGACGCGTTCGCCGACGCGGACGCGCCAGTGGAGCGGCGGCTGCGGGACGCCGCCGCCGACGTCGTCGTCACCACCATCGCGAACCTCGACGACGCCGCGATCTTCTTCCGCTCGATGCACCACCTCAGCCCCGAGAAGCACAAGCAGGTGCGGGCGGAGCGGCGGCGCTACCACGAGCGGTTCCGGGCGCTGATCGAGGAGGGCCAGGAGTCCGGCGTCTTCTCCACGGCGACCCCGGCCGACCTGGTCGTGGACTACCACTTCGGCTCGGTCCACCACCTGTCGACGTGGTACCGCCCCGACGGCCCCCTGACCCCGCAGCAGGTCGCGGACCACCTGGCGGACTTGCTGCTGAGGGCGTTGCGGCCCTAGGCGTCGTGGGGAGGGGTGCCCGCCACCACGGCGGGCACCCCCCACGCGCACCGTCAGACGTACTTCTTCAGTTCCCGCCGCGCCAGCGACCGCTGGTGCACCTCGTCGGGCCCGTCGGCCAGCCGCAGGGTGCGGGCCGCCGCCCACAACTCCGCCAGCGGGAAGTCCTGGCTCACGCCGCCCGCGCCATGGAGCTGGACGGCCCGGTCGAGGATGTCCACGACGGTCCGGGGGGTGGCGATCTTGATGGCCTGAATCTCGGTGTGCGCCCCCTTGTTGCCCACGGTGTCCATGAGCCAGGCCGTCTTGAGGACGAGCAGCCGCACCTGCTCGACGGCGACCCGCGCGTCCGCGACCCACTCCTGCACCACGCCCTGCTGGGCGAGCGGCTTGCCGAAGGCGGTGCGCTCCACGGCCCGGCGGCACATCAGCTCGATGGCCCGCTCGGCCATGCCGATGAGCCGCATGCAGTGGTGGATGCGCCCGGGCCCGAGCCGCGCCTGGGCGATGGCGAAGCCGCCGCCCTCCTCCCCGACGAGGTTCGACGCGGGCACCCGCGCCTCGTCGAAGACCACCTCCGCGTGGCCGCCGTGGTAGTGGTCCTCGTACCCGTACACCCGCATGGCGCGGCGCACTTCGACGCCGGGGGTGTCGCGCGGGACCAGCACCATCGACTGCTGGCGGCGGATGTCGGGCCCGTCCGGGTCGGTCTTGCCCATCACGATGAAGATCTTGCAGTCGGGGTTCATCGCCCCGGAGATGTACCACTTGCGCCCGGAGATGACGTACTCGTCGCCTTCGCGCCGGATGCGCGTGGTGATGTTCGTGGCGTCCGACGAGGCCACCTCGGGCTCCGTCATGGCGAACGCCGAGCGGATCTCGCCCGCGAGCAGCGGCTCCAGCCACTGCTTCTTCTGCTCGTCGGTGCCGAACTGGGCCAGCACCTCCATGTTGCCGGTGTCCGGCGCCGCGCAGTTGAGGGCGGTCGGCACCAACTGCGGGCTGCGGCCGGTGATTTCGGCGAGCGGCGCGTACTGGAGGTTGGTCAGGCCCGCCCCGTACTCGGCGTCGGGCAGGAAGAGGTTCCACAGGCCCTGGCGGCGGGCCTCGGCCTTGAGCTCGCCGACCACGGCGGGCGTGTCCCACGGCGAGGCGAGCGCGGCGCGCTGCTCCTCGGCCACGCGCTCGGCCGGCCGGACGTGCTCGTCCATGAAGGCGAGCAGCCTGGCGCGCAGTTCCTCGGTGCGGGTGTCGTAGGCGAAGTCCATGGTGTCCGGGTCCTCTCAGCCTTCGTTCAGGGTGGTCAGGCCGTGCTCGATGAAGACGGGCACCAGCTCGCCGATGCGGTCGAAGCCCGCGCCGAGGGTCTGGCCGAGCGTGTAGCGGTAGTGGATGCCCTCCAGGATCACGGCGAGCTTGAACCACGCGAACGCGGTGTACCAGGAGATGGCGGAGACGTCCCGGCCCGAGCGGGCCGCGTACCGCTCGATCAGCTCGGCGGGGTCCGGATGGCCGGGCGCGCCCGCCGTGGTGCTGACGGGGGAGTCGGGCACCTCCAGGCGCACGCTGTACATGACGAGCAGGCCCAGGTCGGTGAGCGGGTCGCCGAGCGTGGACATCTCCCAGTCGAGGATGGCCGTGATGCGGTCGGCCCCGTCCACGGAGTCGACGAGGACGTTGTCGAGGCGGTAGTCGCCGTGCACCACGGTGGCCGCGGGCGAGGTGGGCAGCGCCCGGCCGAGGGCCGCGTGGAGCTCCTCGACGCCCGCGAGCTCGCGCCCGCGCGAGGCGGCCAACTGCTTGCCCCAGCGCCGCAGTTGGCGGTCCAGGAACCCCTCGGGCCGGCCGAAGTCCCCGAGCCCGACCGACTCCGGGTCCACGGCGTGCAGGTCGACGAGCGTGTCGACCAGACCGAGCACCACCGCGCGGGTGCGCTCAGGGCCGAGCGGCGCGAGCTGCTCGGCCGTGCGGTAGGGCGTGCCCTCCACGAACTCCATCACGTAGAAGGGTGCGCCGAGCACCTCCTCGTCCTCGCACAGCAGCACCGGCCGCGGCACCGGCACGTCGGTGGGGTGCAGGGCGCTGATGACCCGGTGCTCGCGCTTCATGTCGTGCGCGGTGGCGAGGACGTGGCCGAGCGGCGGGCGGCGCACCACCCAGCGCCCGGTGCCGTCCGAGACGGCGTACGTGAGGTTCGACCGGCCGCCCTCGATCAGCCGGGCCGTGAGCGGCCCGGATCCCAGCAGGCCCGGGCGTTCGCGGTCGAGGTGGCCGCGCAGCCGGTCGAGGTCGAGGCCGGGCGGGCCGGCGGGACGGTCTGGGCTCATGGGCGAATCGCTCCTGATCGTGAACGGCGGACGACGGACTGCGGACGGTGATGCAACGCGCTGGCGTTCATGATGCCGACCAGTCGGTATGTCGTCCAGGGGGCCCGCCCCGAACGTGATCAGGATCGCGGCGCGCCCGGCCGCCGGGGGGCGCCGGGCGCGGGTGCGCACATGAGTGGGCGCCCGGCCGGGGAAGGGGTGACCGGGCGCCTCTGGGGGGTTGGATGCGGGGCTGCCCCCGCGGGGGCAGGGCTCAGTGGTCGTCCCAGTGGCCGTCGTGCTCGGCGTGCCGGTGGCCGTCGTGGACGTAGTCCAGGTGGTCGCCGTGCGTCACGGCCGGGTGCCCGCAGCCCTCGCCGTGCCGGTGCTCGTGGCCCTCGTGGGCGACGTGCGTGCTCGGCTCGCACTCGTCGTAGTGGTCGCTGTGCGCGCGGTGCAGATGGCCGTCGTGCGCGTAGTCGACGTGGTCGCCGTGCGGGACCTCGGTGTGCCCGCAGGCCGGGCCGTGGGTGTGGTCGTGGGCCGGGTGTTCCTGGTGAAGCGTGGTCATGACGGACACCTTCTGTGCGGGGTCGCTCTGCGGGTGGTCTCTCCCCGGCCGTGCCGGGTGACTCTCTCAGGCTAGTACTCGATGCCTGTTTAATCCCGTTGTGAAAGCGTTTCGCATACTTCCATGACTCCGTGAGGCGACCCGATGAAAGCGATCAGCTACCACGCGTACGGCGGGCCCGAGGTCCTCGAGTACGGCGATGTGCGCGACCCGAAGGTCGGCCCCGACACCGTCCTGGTGAAGGTGCGGGCCGCGGCCGTCAACCCCGTCGACCACAAGTGCCGCGAGGGGCACCTCGACGCGATCCTCGACGCCGCCTTCCCGGTGATCCCGGGCTGGGACGTGGCGGGCGTGGTGGTGCAGCCGGGGGCCGCCGTGCCGGAATTCGCCGTCGGCGACGAGGTCATCGGCTATGTACGGGAGGACTTCCTCTCGCGCGGCACCTTCGCCGAGTACGTGGCGGCCCCCGTGCGCACGCTCGCCCGCAAGCCGCGCAATCTGACCTTCGAGGAGGCCGCGGGGCTGCCGCTGGCCGGGCTCACCGCGTACCAGGTGCTCCACCGGGCGCTGGCCGTCACCGAGGGCGACGTCGTGCTCGTGCACGCCGCCGCGGGCGGCGTCGGCTCGTTCGCCGTGCAGCTCGCCCGGCACGCGGGCGCCCGCGTCATCGGCACCGCGAGCGAGCGCAACCACGACTATCTGCGCGAGCTCGGCGCCGAGCCGGTCGCGTACGGGGAGGGTCTCGCCGGGCGCGTGCACGCCCTCGCCCCCGAGGGCGTCGACGCCGCCTTCGACACGGTCGGCGGCGAGACGCTCCGCGTCTCCGCGGACCTCCTCGCCCCCGGCGGCCGCCTCGCCTCCGTCGCGGACGGCTCCGTCATCGGCCTCGGCGGCGAGTACTGCTTCGTACGCCCCGACGCCGCCGACCTCAACCGCCTCACCGAACTGGCCGAACAGGACGTCCTCACCGTCAACGTCCAGGATGTCTTCCCTCTGGAACGCGCGGCGGAGGCCCACCGGCTGAGCGAGGAGGGGCGTACGCGCGGGAAGATCGTGGTGACGGTGGACTGGGGGGAGGACGGGGGGAACTGAGCGGGACCGCCCCGGGCGAGGCCCGCTAGAAGATCACTGTCATCGCGCACACCGCGAGCGCTGTCGTGCACAGGGCCGCCGCCGCGGCGGTGCGCGGGCCGATCGCGTGCGGGCGTGCCGTCGTCAGGGCCGTCATCCTGCGGTGCGCGACGGCCAGGAAACCCAGCCACAGCAGCAGGCACAGGGCGCATGCGACGACGTCCGCCGCGGAGGCGCCGTCGTACAGCGCGGACCGCGCGCCGAGCACTGCGGCCACCGTGCAGGCCAGTGTCGTACGCCGCCACGCGAGGCGCGTACGTTCCGGCTGGAGCCCCGGGTCCCGGGGCACGGGCGCCTGGGTCCCGGCGCCGTCACCCCCGCCCGCCCCGGGCGTGTCCGCGGCGCGGCCCCTCACCCCTCCCACCCGAACACCACGATCACCACCATGGCGAGCGCGACCACGGCCACCACCGCGCCGAGCAGGGCGGGGAAGCGGGACGCGGGCAGGTCCTCGCCGCGCCGCATGGCCCGCTCGCAGCGCACCCAGTGGTTGACCGCGCGCAGCGAGCAGAGCACCCCGGCGGCGAGCAGCGCGAGCGCGAGGCCGACGCGTACGCCCCAGCGCAGGTCGGGCAGGAACTGGTCCACGGCGAAGCCGCCGCCGATCAGCGCGAGGGCGGTGCGCAGCCAGGCGAGGAAGGTGCGTTCGTTGGCGAGCGAGAAGCGGTAGTCGGGGGTGTCGCCCTCCTGCCGGATCCGCTCGGGGGCGAACCACAGCCGGAGGCTCTGTACGAAGGTGCTCACCGTTGCACGATAGTTCTCAGCTCTCAGTTCTCGGCTCTTGGCCGGTGGCCCGGAACGCCCGCAGCCGCTCGTACGCGTCGAGGCCGTCCGGCACCCACTCCCACTCGCCGGCCCGCCGGGCCAGTTCCTCGTCCGTGAGGAAGTCGTGCCAGGCGACCTCCTCGGGCTGCGGGCTGACCGGGGTCGTGCAGCGCACCTCGTACACGGACGACCACCAGGTGCGGCCCGCCCCGTCGTCGTACAGGAACTTGAACAGGGGGACGGGGCGGGGGAGGCCGGTGACGCCGAGTTCCTCCTGGGCCTCGCGCAGCGCCGCGTCGTCGTACGACTCGCCTGCCGCGACGACGCCGCCGACGAACATGTCGTACAGCGACGGGAAGACCAGCTTGGTCGGGGTGCGGCGGTGCACGAAGACTCGCCCCTGGGCGTTTCTTGCCTCGATGAACACGCAGCGGTGGCGCAGGCCGCGGGCGTATACCTCGCCGCGCGGTGCCGCGCCCACGACGTTGTCGTCCTGGTCGACCACGACCAGCACCTCGTCCGCCGGATCGGCGGGCCCCTCCGTACTCATCCCCCCATCCAACCTCACGCCACGGGGGCTCCGCCCCCGAACCCCCGCTCCTCAAACGCCGGAGAGGCTATCTCCCCACCCACCCGCCCCACCCAGTCCAACGCCCCGCAGTCGGCACACCAGCCAACCCACCCGCCCCACCCAGTCCAACGCCCCGCAGTCGGCACACCAGCCAACCCACCACCCCGCACGGCACCCACCACCCCGTACGGCAACCCTCCAGCCCGAAGGGCAACCCATCAGCCCGTGGGGCAATCCCTCCGGCCCGTAGTCCACCACCCCGTACGGCAACCCTCCAAGCCCGTAGGGCAACTCCTCCGGCCCGTATGGCAGCCCACCATCCCGTACGACAACCCCTCCGGTCCGAACGGCAATCCTCCGGCCCGCCCGGCGACATTCCAGCCCGCCCCGGCACATTTTCAGCCCGTCCGGCGATTGAGGACGAGCCGCGAAGCGGCGATCGGCGGCGGCGCGTCCCACGCGCACGGAACTCCCACTCCGGCGGGGGCGCGTCCCACCCGCCCGGAACCCCCACCCGGTCAGGGGCCTGTCCCACCCGCACGGAACTCCCACCCCGGCAGGGGTCCGTCCCGCCCGCCCGTGACCCCCACCCCGGCAGGGGCCTGTCCCACCCGGAACCCCCACCCCAGCGAGGGCCTGTCCCACCCACCCGGAACCCCCACCCCGGTGGGGGTCTGCCCCACCCGCCCCGGGACCCCCACCCCACCCCCAGCCCGTCCGGCGATTGAGGACGAGGCCGTTCAGGCCGACAGCGGGGGTCCGGGGGCGGCAGCCCCTGGTTTCGGGAAGGGGTGGGACTGGGGAGCCCCCGGCAGGGCCACGACCGATCCACCCCCGACGGTTGACTCCGCCCCCCGCCGAAACCAGGATCTGACTCACCGGTAACCCACCCCGCGGCAGCCGCACACACCCAGAGGAGCGCCCCATGGCCTACGACGCAGACGTGATCGTGATCGGGGCGGGCCTCGCCGGGCTCACGGCGACCGCCGAGCTCGTCGACGCCGGCCGCAGGGTGATCCTGGTCGACCAGGAGCCGGAGCAGTCCCTGGGCGGCCAGGCCCACTGGTCCTTCGGCGGCCTGTTCTTCGTCGGCTCCCCGGAGCAGCGCCGCATGCGCATCAAGGACCACAGGGAACTGGCGCTGCAGGACTGGCTGGGCACGGCCGGCTTCGACCGCGAGGAGGACCACTGGCCCCGCAAGTGGGCGGAGGCGTACGTGGACTTCGCGGCGGGCGAGAAGCGCGCCTGGCTGCACGCCCAGGGCGTCCGCTTCTTCCCGATCGTCGGCTGGGCCGAGCGCGGCGGCTACGACGCCCAGGGCCACGGCAACTCCGTACCCCGCTTCCACATCACGTGGGGCACGGGCCCCGGCCTCCTCGCCCCGTTCGTCCGCCGCGTCCAGGCGGGCGCGGCCCGCGGCCTGGTGCAGTTCAAGTTCCGCCACCGGGTCACCGGCCTGTCCCGCACCGGCGGCACCGTCGACACCGTGACCGGCGAGGTCCTGGCGCCGTCCGGCATCGAGCGCGGCAAGGCGAGCAACCGCGACGTGACCGGCACGTTCGAGCTCCGCGCCCAGGCCGTGATCGTCACCTCCGGCGGCATCGGCGGCAACCACGACCTCGTACGCGCCAACTGGCCGAAGCGCCTCGGCAGCCCGCCGGAGAAGATGATCTCGGGCGTGCCCGCGCACGTGGACGGCCTGATGCTCGGCATCGCCGAACGCGCGGGCGGCCACCTGATCAACCGCGACCGCATGTGGCACTACACGGAGGGCATCGAGAACTGGGCCCCGATCTGGGACAAGCACGGCATCCGCATCCTGCCGGGACCGTCCTCGCTGTGGCTGGACGCCCGCGGCAACCGCCTGCCCGTACCGCTGTTCCCGGGCTTCGACACGCTCGGCACGCTGAGCCACATCATGCACACCGGGTACGACTACACGTGGTTCGTGCTCAACCAGCGCATCATCGGCAAGGAGTTCACGCTCTCCGGCTCCGAGCAGAACCCCGACCTGACCGGCAAGTCGGTGCGCGGGGTCGTCGAGCGGGCCCGGGCCGACGTGCCGGGCCCGGTCAGGGCGTTCATGGACCACGGCGTCGACTTCGTCGTCGAGCGGGACCTCGGCGCGCTGGTGCGCGGCATGAACGCGCTCACCAAGGAACCCCTCATCGACGAGGCCGCCCTGCACCGCACCCTCGCCGCCCGCGACCGCGAGATCGTCAATCCGTACACCAAGGACCTCCAGGTCAACGCCATCCGCGGAGCACGGAAGTTCGTCGGCGACCGGCTCGCCCGGACCGTGCCGCCGCACCCGATCCTGGACCCCAAGGCCGGCCCGCTCATCGCCGTACGCCTCAACATCCTCACCCGTAAGACACTTGGCGGCCTGGAGACCGACCTGTCCTCGCGGGTGCTCCAGGAGGGCGGCGATCCGCTGCCGGGCGTGTACGCCGCGGGGGAGGCCGCCGGATTCGGCGGCGGGGGAGTGCACGGCTACCGCTCGCTGGAGGGGACGTTCCTCGGCGGCTGCCTGTTCTCGGGGCGCGCGGCCGGACGGGCGGCGGCGAAGTCGGTCGGATAGCGCCAAGTCGGCCGTGGGCGGGCCGGACGGCGTCAAGTCGGCCGTGAGTCGGCCGGACAGCCTTAAGTCGGCCGTGAGTCGGTCGGATGGCACCAAGTCGGCCGTGAAGGAGCGGGATAGCGTCAAGTTGGCCGCGCGTAAGGGGTCCTGTGCGGGGTCGACGGTAACGAGACCTTGACGCGGAGTGCGGCCTGCCGGTTGGCTGTGCGTGATCACACGCTCGCCCAACGCGTCGGGGAGGACATTCTGCGGTGTCTCCACCTCCGCCCCCGCCGCTCGGCCGCTCCCGGAAGAAGAAGGCCGCGCACACCTTCGACGCCGCCCTCGACGACGTCGAACTCGTCGCCGCCCGCGCGGCGTTGACGCAGGGGCGCTGGACCGAGGTACGCGCGCTGCTCGCCGCCACCGGCGACGACTGGGACCGCAGGGGCCACCGCGTCGACGTCCTCGCGCGCGAGCCCTCCACCACCGCCTGGGCCCGCGACTGGCGGCTCGCGGAACCGGAGAGCGCCGACGCCGCCGTCCTGCTCGCCCACGCCGCCGTGCACCGCGCGCTGCGCGGCAAGGAACGCTCCGAGAAGGCCCGCGCGGCCTGCCGCGAGGCGGCCGCGCTGGTCCCCGCCGACCCCACCCCGTTGCTCGCGCTGCTGCTCCTGGAGCGCTCGCTCGGCCACGAGGAGGACGTCGTACGCCTCTTCGACGAAGTGCGGCACCGGCATCCCGAACACCACCACGCCCACCACCTGATGGTCGCCAGGCTCGCCGAACGGCGGCCCGGCGCCGGCCAGGACCCGCTGCACGAGGTGTACGACTTCGCGTCCTGGGCCGCCGAACAGGCCCCCGACCACTCGCCGTTGGCCGTGCTTCCGGTCGTCGCGCACGCCGAGCGCTACCGCGTGCTCGCCACCGCGGGCAGCGAGAACAAGGACCCGGTCGTCTCCGGGCACTGGGTGAGCCGCCGCGCCCGGCAGGTGATGAAGGCGTCCTTCGACTGGTGGCTGGAGTGGGAGATGCCGCACGAGTCGGTGCACCCGCGCGGCTTCGTCGACCTCAACTTCCTCGCGCACGCCACCTACTGCGAGGGCCGGGCGGCCGAGGCCGCCGCGCTGTTCCACCGCATCGGCCGGTACGCGACCGAAGTCCCCTGGTCGTATCCGGACCGCGATCCGCACCAGGCCTACTTCGCCGCGCGCGGCACGGCACTCGGCACGGCCTGACCCCGCGCACCACCGGGACTCCGCCCCCACCGGGACTCCGCACCACGGGCACGTGAAACGCACGACGCACCATCTGTCACGCGAGACGCACGACCAACGGCCCACTATGGGCGGAAAGGACAACCGCGCCATGGCGACGGGCAGTTCAAGGAGCAGTGCAACGAGTGCGACCAGCGCGGGCGGGGCCGGCACGGGATCCCGCGGCAGGACCGTCCCGCATCAGGGCGGCATCAACACCTACGTGGGCCAGGAACGGGCCCTGCGCGCCGGGCGCCTCGGCACCGCGGGCCTGCTGCTGTCCGTGCTTGCCGCCACCGGACCGCTCATGGTCGTCGCCGGCGTCATGCCCACCACGTACGGCGTGATGGGCGTCGTCGGACAGCCCCTGCTCTTCCTCATCCTCGGCGTCGTCCTGGCCCTGTTCAGCTTCGGCTACGCGGAGATGAGCCGGCACGTCCACAACGCCGGTGCCTTCTACGCCTACATCTCGCGCGGCCTCGGCGGCACCGCGGGCGCGGGCGCCTCCGCCGTCGCGCTCGTGGCCTACAGCGCCCTCCAGGCGGGCCTGTTCGGCATGCTCGGCTTCGAGGTGTCCGGGCTGCTCGCCAAGTACTTCGACGTCACCGTCGGCTGGTGGATCCCCGCGCTCGTGACCGTCGCGATCGTCGGCGTCCTCGGCTGGCTGAAGATCGACCTCAACGCGCGCCTGCTCGGCGTCCTGCTGCTCATCGAGGTGGCGCTCGTCGTCATCTTCGACATCGCCGCCGTCGCCGACCCGGCGAAGGAGGGCCTGTCGCTGCACGCCTTCAACCCCGACACGCTCACCGGCGCGGGCGTCGCCACCTCGCTGTGCTTCTGCATAGCGGCCTTCACCGGCTTCGAGCAGGCGCCCGTGTACGCGGAGGAGACCAGCCGCCCCCATGTCGTGGTCGCGCGCGTGATGTTCTTCGCCGTGGGCTTCGTCGCCGTCTTCTTCGCCCTCAGCTCCTGGGCCCTGACCGTCGCCGCCGGGCCCTCCGGCATCGTGCCCGCCGCCCAGGAGCAGAGCGCGGGCCTGCTGTTCGGCCTCACCGAGTCCCGCCTCGGCGGCACCTTCACCGACGTCCTCCACGTCCTGTTCGTGACCGGCATGTTCGCGGCCCTGCTGAGCTTCCACAACGTCGTCGCCCGCTACGCCTTCGCCATGGGCCGCGAGGGCCTGCTGCCCGCCGCGTTCGGCCGCACCAACAGCGCGAGCGGCGCGCCCGGCACGGGCTCGCTGCTCCAGACCGTGGTGTCCGTCGTCGTCGTGATCGGATTCGCCGTCACGGACGACGCCCCGGCCGGCGACCCGACCGCGCCCGTCCTGCACCTGTTCACCTGGGGCGGCAACGTCGGCGCCCTCGGCGTGCTGCTCCTGATGGCCACCGCGTCCGTCGCCGTCATCGTCTTCTTCGTCCGGCGCGGCGCCGCGCGCGCCCAGGCCTGGCGGATCACGGCGTCCGCGCTCGCCGCGGCCGCGCTGCTCGCCATCGCGGGCTACACCGTCAAGGACTTCGACGTCCTCGTCGGCGCGGGCCCCGGTTCCTCGCTGAGCTGGGTGCTCCCGGGCATCATAGGCGTCGCGGCGGTCGTCGGCCTCGCCTATGGGGCGTATCTGAAGTCGGCCCGCCCGGCGGCGCACGCGCGCATCGGGCTCGGCAACGAGGCGTTCCAGCTGGAGAAGGCGGCGGAGGACGCGGGGCGGGGGGCCTGAGCGGGCTCCCGTCGTCTGCCGACAGCACGTATGACGAACCGCTGACGGACACCCGCGGGCCCTGGCCCCCCGCCCTCGCGGGTGCTCGAATCGACGTGTGACGACCGATGAGCGGGACCCCACGGCCCAGCCGGAGGCGGACGGTGCCCCCGTGGGCCGCCGTCTGGTCCTCGGCACCCTCGCGCTCGGCGCCCTCGGCGTGGCCGCGGCGCCCCCGCTCCAGCGCGGCCTCGAAGCGTTCCTGGGCGCCGCGTCCGACAAGGACCCCACCGGCCTCACCCGGCTCCTGCCCAACGGCGGCGGCTTCCGCTACTACTCGGTCGCCTCCTCCGTACCCCGCAAGAACGCCTCCTCCTACCGCCTGACGGTCACTGGCCTCGTCGACCGCCCCGCCACGTACACCCTCGCCGAGCTGCGCGCCCGCCCGCAGACGCGGATCGTCCGGGACGTGCAGTGCGTGACGGGCTGGCGAGTGCCGGACACCCCCTTCGAAGGCGTCCGGCTCTCCCGCCTCCTGGACGCCGCCGGGGTGCGCCCGGAGGCCCGAGCCGTCCGCTTCACCTGCTTCGACGGGACGTACAGCGAGAGCCTCACCCTCGAACAGGCCCGCAGGGGCGACGTGTTGGTGGCCCTGCGCATGCAGGGCAAGGACCTGAACCACGCCCACGGCGGCCCCGCCCGCCTCTACGTGGCACCGATGTACTTCTACAAGTCCGCGAAATGGCTGTCCGGCATCGAACTCACCGCCCGGGTCGAGCCCGGCTACTGGGAACGCAAGGGGTACGACGTGGACGCCTGGGTCGGCCGGTCGAACGGGCGCAGCGATGACCCGACCGCCTGAGCCCGGGCGGGTGCCGCGCTTCAGCGCGGGCGAGCGGTGGGTGCACCGGAGTACCGCCTGGCTGATGACGGTGTGCGTGCTGAGTGCCGCGTGTCTGTACGTGCCCCAGCTCGCCGAACTCGTCGGCCGCCGGGCCCTCGTGGTGGACGTGCACCAGTGGTCCGGGCTGCTGCTGCCCGTGCCGTTCCTGGCCGGGCTGGCCTCCCGCGCCTTCCGCGCGGACCTGCGGCTCCTGAACCGCTACGGCGCGCACGACCGGCGCTGGCTGGCCGCCGTCCGCCGCCGCGGTCCGCGCCGGAAGGCGCGCTGGGCGGGGAAGTTCAACGCCGGGCAGAAGGTGTATGCCGCGTGGGTCGGCGGGGCGGTGCTGGTCATGCTCGGTACGGGGCTTGTGATGTGGCGGACCGATCTCTTCCCGCTCCTCTGGCGCACGAGCTCGACCTTCGTCCACGACTGGCTCGCGCTCGCGCTCGGCGTCGCGCTGCTCGGCCATGTCGCCCTGGCCCTGCGGGACCCGGAGGCGCGGCGCGGCATGCGGAGCGGGTCGGTGGACCCGGGGTGGGCGGAGCGGGAGCATCCGCTGTGGCGGCGGTAGTGGCCCCCGCCGGGGGCTCCGTAACTGGGGGCTCCGCCCCCAGACCCCCGCTCCTCAAACGCCGGAGGGGCTATTTCCCCACCCACCCGCCCTATCCACCCCTACGGCACGCAGTCGGCACATCAGCCAACCCACCCGGCCGTAGGGCAACCCTCCGGCCCGTACGGCAACCCTCTGGCCCGTCCCGCGACATTCCAGTCCGCCCCGGCACATTTCAGCCCGTCCGGCGTTTGAGGACGAGGCCGTTCAGGCCGATAGCGGGGTCCAGGGGGCGGTAGCCCCCTGGTTACGGGAAGGGGCGGGACTGGGGAAAGCCCCGCAGGGCCCACCCCCCAGCTACAACACCACCGACAGCAACAACACAAACCCCAAAGCCACCACAGAAATGATCGTCTCCATCACCGACCACGTCTTGATGGTCTGCCCCACATCAAGCCCGAAATACTCCTTCACCAGCCAGAACCCCGCATCGTTGACATGACTGAAGAACAACGACCCGGCCCCAATGGCAAGGACGAGCAGCGCGGCATGCGAGGTGGACATGTCCGCGGCAAGCGGAGCCACCAGCCCGGCGGCGGAGATCGTGGCGACGGTCGCCGACCCGGTGGCGAGCCGGATCGCGACGGCGATGAGCCAGGCGAGCAGCAGCGCGGGAATGGACCAGTCCTCGGAGAAGTCGAGGATCATCTGCCCGACCCCCACGTCGATGAGGGTCTGCTTGAAGCCACCCCCCGCACCCACGATCATCAGCACACCCGCGATGGGGGCGAGCGACTTCTCGACGGTGGACGACAGCCGGTCCTTGGTGAACCCGGCGGCCCGCCCGAGGGTGAACATGCCCACGATGACGGCGGCGAGCAACGCGATCAACGGCGACCCGACGACGTCGAAGACGCGCTGCACGGTCGCTTCCGGATCGTCGACGACGATGTCGACGAGGGCTTTGGAGAGCATGAGGACGACGGGCAGCAGCACGGTGGCGACGGTCGCGCCGAAGCCGGGCCGCTGCTCCAGGTCCTCGGAGGGCCGCTCCGGAATCATCTTCTCCGGCGGCGCCACATCCACCCACCGGGCGGCGACCTTCGAGAACACCGGCCCCGCGATGATCACGGTGGGAATGGCGACGAGCACGCCGAGCGCGAGCGTCACGCCGAGGTTCGCCTTCACCGCGTCGATGGCGACGAGCGGCCCGGGGTGCGGCGGGATGAGCCCGTGCATCACGGACAGACCGGCGAGCGCCGGGATGCCGATGCGCATCAGCGAGTAGTTGCCGCGCTTGGCGACCATCAGCACGACCGGGATCAGCAGCACGATGCCGACCTCGAAGAACAGCGGAAGCCCGATGACGGAGGCGATGAGCACCATCGCCCACGGCATCGCACGCCCGCCGGACCGTCCGGCCTTCGCCAGGATCGTGTCGACGATCTGGTCCGCGCCGCCCGAGTCGGCCAGCAGCTTGCCGAGGATGGCACCGAGCGCGATGAGTACACCGACGCCCGCGACGGTCGAGCCGAGCCCGGTGGTGAAGCTGGTGATCGCCTTGTCGAGCGGGGCGCCCGCGAAGGCGCCGAGCGCCAGTGAGCCGATGGTCAGCGCCAGGAAGGCGTGGACCTTGAACTTCGTGATGAGCAGAACGATGACGGCGATGCCCGCGAGAACGGCGATCCCGAGCTGGGCATGGCCCGCCGAGGTGATCGGTTCGACGGGATCCGCTGCCAGCATCTCGACGCTGAGACTGGTCACGGTGGGTTCCTTGTACGTGGACGTGAGGGGGAGGTACGTGGACGCGTGGGGGGGGTGGGACCGAGCTGCGGGAAGCGAGGACCGGTCAGCCGTCGAGCGTGGCCAGGGCCGCCGCCGCCCGGTCGGCGATCTCCTCCGGCGTGCCCGCGACGTCGACGTCGACGCCCGCCTCGTCGGGGCCGAGCGGCTCGAGCGTGGCGAACTGCGAGTCGAGCAGCGCGGTCGGCATGAAGTGCCCCTTGCGCTGCCGCATCCGCTCCTCGATGAGGGCGCGGTCGCCGGTGAGGTGTACGAAGACGAGGCTGTCGAGGCCCGGGGCGGCGGCCCGCAGCCGGTCCCGGTAGGCGCGCTTGAGCGCGGAGCTGCTGACCACGCCGCCGAGGCCGGCGCGGCCGTGGGCCCACTCGCCGATGGCGTCGAGCCACGGCCAGCGGTCGTCATCGGTCAGCGGGGTGCCGGCCGACATCTTGGCGATGTTCGCCTCGGGGTGGAAGTCGTCGCCCTCGGCGTACGGGACGCCGAGCCGGGCCGCGAGCAGGGGGCCGACCGTGGTCTTGCCCGTTCCCGCTACGCCCATCACTACGACGACGTGGGTGGTGCTCATCGCTGGTACTGCCTCGCTGTCCTCGTCGACATCGATCGGTTCACGTCACTGAAACCCATTAGGTCAGATGAATTCAAGAGGCTGTGGCGCAAAAGTCTGACTTTTTGAGCACACTGCTCCCCTCGTACGCTGACGTCATGACCGCACAGGCCCGGGGGCTGCACGCCCGCGTACTCGACAGCCTCGGGCCCGCCATCACCGCGGGCGAGTACCCGCCCGGCAGCGTCCTGCGCACGGACGAGCTCGCGCAGCGCTTCGAGGTGTCGCGCTCGGTGATGCGCGAGGTGGTGCGGGTCCTGGAGTCCATGCACCTGGTCGCCTCGCGGCGCCGCGTCGGCGTGACCGTGCGGCCCGCAGAGGAGTGGAACGTCTACGACCCGCAGGTCATCCGCTGGCGGCTCGCGGGCGCCGACCGCCCGCGCCAGCTCCGCTCGCTGACCGTGCTGCGCTCCGCCGTCGAGCCGGTCGCCGCGGGCCTCGCCGCGCGGAACGCCACCGCCGAGCAGTGCGCCGCCCTCACCGAGTGCGCCCTCGGCATGGTCGCCACCTCACGCGGCCGCCAGCTGGAGGGCTATCTGGTGCACGACATCGCCTTCCACCGCATCGTCCTGGACGCCTCCGGCAACGAGATGTTCGCCCGGCTCGGCGACGTGGTCGCCGAGGTGCTCGCGGGCCGCACCCACCACGACGTGATGTTCGAGGACCCCGACCCGGCGGCCGTGACCCTGCACGTCCGGGTGGCCGAGGCGGTGCGGGAGGGCGACGCGCCCCGCGCCGAGGCCCTCACCCGCGAGATCGCCGAGGGCGCCCTGCGGGAGCTGGACATCCTGGCACCGCCGCCCGCGACCGGGTGAGCGCCGGCGCCCGCGAGCGGGCGAGTGCCACCGCCCGCCACCGGGCGAGCGCCGCCGCCGGGGCCGAGGGGACAATGGGCCCCATGTCCCGACGCACCACCACGCGCCCCGAGCCCTGCCCCTGCGGGCGCCCCCAGCCGTACGAGAAGTGCTGCGGCCGACTGCACCGGGGCGAGGCCGCCGCGGCCACCCCTGAGGAGCTGATGCGCTCCCGCTACAGCGCCTTCGCCCGGCGCGACGAGGCGTACCTGCTGCGCACCTGGCACCCGCGGACCCGGCCGCCGCGCGTCGAGTTCGACCCGGCGATGCGCTGGACGGGACTCGCCGTCGAGGAGACGACCGACGGCACGGCCTTCCACACCACCGGCACCGTCACCTTCCGCGCCCGCTACACCGACGGCGGCCGCCCCGACTCCCTGCACGAGCGCAGCCGCTTCGAGCGCGTCGACGGGGCCTGGGTGTACGTGGACGGCGACTTCATCGACTGACCCCGCCCCGGGCGGGCCCGGCGGGCGTAGGTACCACCCGTCGGGACCCGGCCATCCGGCGGGCCGGGCGGGTGGGGCTGCTGGAGAGGGAGACACGCACGGGACGTACGGTCCTTCGGCGCGGTGCCGCGTACGCGCCGCTGACGAGCCGTTGACGGGCCCAAACTCCGCTGTCCGCCCGCCAGTTCGAGGCCGGGAGTCATCCGCGTACATAGGCGGGATCGCCCGCTGCGGCCCGTCCGGCGCCGCCAGTAGCGTCGACGCCCCCCAGTGCCGCGTACGCACTGCTCCTCCGTCCCCTCTTCCTCTCCGTACGAAGGAAGCGCCCGATGGCCTCTTCAGGACAGTCAGGACAGTACGAGTCAGGACAGTACGAGCGGAGCTACGAGCGGTTCCAGGGCGGCAGCCCCGAGGCGGAGCGTGTCGTCTTCGAACGGCTCGCCCGCGAGCTGATGAAGGTGCAGCGGGCCCAGATGCGCGCCGCGGGCGCCGGTTCACTGGCTCGTACGCAGCACGCCAAGCCCGCGCTCGGCGTGGAGAACGCGCGCCTGCGTTTCCGCGACGACCTGCCCGAGGAACTGCGCTGCGGCTTCGCGCAGCCCGGCGCCGAGTATCCGGCGACGGTGCGGCTGTCCAACGCGAACGGCATGCGGCGGGCCGACGGCGCGCCCGACCTGCGCGGCGCCGCCGTGCGCGTGGAGGTGTCCGCGGAGGAGAGCCACGACCTGCTCGCCACCAACTGGCCGGTGTCGCACGCCAAGGACGCCCGCGAGTTCGTCGCCTTCGCCAAGGCCCTCGCCGGCGCCCGCAGCCCGCTCCAGGTCGCCTTCGGGCTCTTCGTGAAGCTGCCGCTCGCCGTCGGCCTCTCCACCGCCAACCGCATGCGGCGCAACGTCCAGGCGGCGACCCGCCACACCGTCAACAGCCTCGTCGGCGAGACGTACTTCAGCCGCGGCACCATCCTGTGGGGCGCCGCCGGACCCGTGCGCTATCTGCTGCGCCCGGCGGGCGGCGCGGCCCCGTCCCCACGGCCCGACCGCCGCGACCCCAACTACCTGCACCGCGATCTCTCGCACCGCCTCGCCACCGCCGACGTCGCCTTCGACCTGTGCCTGCAGCGGTACGTCGACGAGACGCGTACGCCCGTCGAGGACGGCTCCGTGGAGTGGCGCGAGGCCATCGCGCCCGCCGTGCCCGTCGCCCGGCTGACGATCCCGAGCCAGGACCTGGACACCGCCGGGGCCCGCTCGGCCGCCCGGCGGGTGGAGGAGCTCGCCTTCAACCCCTGGTACACCACGGATGAGTTCCGCCCCCTCGGCAACCTCAACCGCGCCCGCAAGGCCGCGTACGAGGCGAGCGCGGCACACCGCCAGGGCCTGCGCTTCAGCACCGAGGAGCCGCTGCGCAACCGGGTGCTCGGCGTGCCCGTGGGCGCCGCCTTCCGGCTGCTGAACCGGGTCGTGCCCTGGCACCGGCTGCCGCTCCAGGCGAGCCTGCTCAACCTGTTGTTCCTGCGCAAGGCGCTGCGCCGCTTCAACCTCATCGACACCGACGTGCACGAGGCGCCGCCGAAGGCCGTGCCGGTGCCGCTGCTCCCGCACGAGAGCCTGCGCACGTCGCGCTCCTACGACGGTACGTACAACGACCTGTCCGCACCCGCCATGGGCGCCGTCGGCGCGGCCTTCGGGCGCAACCTGAAGCCCGACTACCGCCCCGACCTCTTCGACACCCCGAACCCGGTCACGGTGAGCCGCCAACTCCTGTACCGCGAGACCTTCCTGCCCGCCACCTCCCTCAACGTCCTGGCGGCCGCCTGGATCCAGTTCCAGGTCCACGACTGGGTCAACCACCGCCGCCATCCCGCGGGCACGAAGACCGTAGAGGTGCCGCTGCCGCCCGGCTCGGCCTGGCACAACACGCCGGACGGGCCCGCCGAGCACGTCATGCGGTTCGCCGAGAACGAGGGCATCCCCGTGGCCGACGGCCGGCCACCGATCCTCTTCGGCAACACCGCGTCCCACTGGTGGGACGGCTCGGAGGTGTACGGCGCCGACGAGGCGACGGCGAGGTTCCTGCGCGCCCCAGACGGCGGCGCCGACCTCCGTCTGGAAGAAGGACACCTCCCCATCGGCCAGAACGGCGTCCCGCTGTCCGGCTTCACCGACAGCTGGTGGCTCGGCCTCAGCGTGATGCACACCCTGTTCGCCCGCGAGCACAACGCGGTCTGCGCCGCGCTGCGCCGGACGTACCCCTCCATGAGCGAGGACTCCGTCTACCACACGGCCCGACTGGTGGTCTCCGCCCTCATCGCGAAGATCCACACGGTGGAGTGGACCCCGGCGATCCTCGCCACCGAGGCACTCGACCTCGGCCTGCACACCAACTGGGACGGCCCGCCCGACAACTGGCTCAACAAACTGGGCCTGTGGCTCCTGGAAGCGCACTCACTCACGGGCATCCCGAACACCCTCCCCGACCACCACGGCACCCCGTACTCCCTCACCGAGGACTTCGTCACCGTCTACCGCATGCACCCGCTCATCCCGGACGACTTCGAGCTGCGCGAGCACCACTTCGGGCGGCGCCTGGAGACCCTCGGCTTCCCCGACATCAACGGCGGCGCGGCGGAGGGCGCCCTCCGCAAGACGGGCCTTGCCAACACCCTGTACTCCTTCGGCATCGCGCACCCCGGCGCGATCACCCTGCACAACTTCCCGCGCGCGCTGCAGAAGTTCGAGCGCGAGGGCGAGCTCATCGACCTCTCCGTCGTCGACCTCGTCCGCACCCGCCGTCGCGGCGTGCCCCGCTACAACGATTTCCGCGCGGGCCTGCACAAGCAGCGCATCCGCGACTTCGAGGACCTCACGGAGAACCCGGAGACCCTGGCCCGCCTCAGGGACGTCTACAACTCCGTCGACGAGATCGACACCATGGTCGGCCTCTTCGCCGAGAACCCGCCCACCGGCTTCGGCTTCAGCGACACCGCGTTCCGCGTCTTCATCCTGATGGCCACCCGCCGCCTCCAGAGCGACCGCTTCCTCACCGTCGACTTCCGCCCCGAGATCTACACCCCCCTGGGCATCGACTGGGTCCAAAAAGGCGGCATGAACTCCGTAATCCTCCGCCACTGCCCCGACCTCGCCGCCCTCCTCCCCCGCACCGGCACAGCCTTCGCCCCTTGGCGCCAGGTCCCACCGACAGGCAACGGCGCCACCTAGAAACACGAAAGACCCCAGAAACTCTGGGGTCATCGTTGGTGTACTGATTGTGTCCGAGGGGGGACTTGAACCCCCACGCCCGATAAAGGGCACTAGCACCTCAAGCTAGCGCGTCTGCCATTCCGCCACCCGGACCGGTGGTCTGTCGCGGTTTCCCGCGGCGACGTGGAAAACCATAGCAAACATTCGGGGGCACCTGATCACGCTGGTCCGGGGGTGAACGGCGTATGACGAGGGCCGCCTGGCCTTGGGTCCGGGCGGTTGGCGCGGGAGGATGGGAGGGACCCAGAGTGCAACAGCGGGAGGAACAGCGTGAGCGAGCCGACCACGGGCGGCAGGGCTAACGGGGCGCGGGCCGTCTCCGGCGAGGACGAGGTCGTCGACCTGTGCCGGGACCTGATCCGGATGGACACCAGCAACTACGGCGATCACTCCGGTCCGGGGGAGCGCAAGGCGGCCGAGTACGTCGCGGAGAAGCTTGCGGAGGTGGGGCTCGAGCCGAAGATCTTCGAGTCGCATCCGGGCCGCGCGTCCACGGTGGCGCGCATCGCGGGCGAGGACCCGTCGCGGCCCGCGCTGCTCATCCACGGCCACACCGACGTCGTACCGGCCAATGCCCAGGACTGGACGCACCACCCCTTCTCCGGGGAGATCGCGGACGGCTGCCTGTGGGGCCGGGGCGCCGTCGACATGAAGGACATGGACGCGATGACCCTGGCGGTCGTACGCGACCGGCTGCGCAGCGGCCGCAAGCCGCCGCGTGACATCGTGCTCGCCTTCCTCGCGGACGAGGAGGCGGGAGGGACGTACGGGGCGCGGTATCTCGTCGACAACCACCCGGACCTCTTCGAGGGCGTGACCGAGGCGATCAGCGAGGTCGGCGGCTTCTCCTTCACCGTCAACGAGCAGCTGCGGCTGTATCTCGTGGAGACGGCCCAGAAGGGCATGCACTGGATGAAGCTGACCGTCGACGGCAGCGCCGGGCACGGCTCGATGATCCACAAGGACAACGCGATCACCGAGTTGTCCGAGGCCGTGGGGCGCCTCGGGCGGCACAAGTTCCCGGTGCGGGTCACCAAGACGCTGCGGCACTTCCTCGACGAGCTGGGCGACGCCCTCGGCACCGAGCTCGACCCGGAGGACATGGACGAGACGCTCGCCAAGCTCGGCGGCATCGCCAAGCTGATCGGCGCCTCGCTCCAGAACACCGCCAACCCGACGCAGTTGGGCGCCGGTTACAAGGTGAACGTCATTCCCGGGCAGGCGACCGCGCACGTCGACGGGCGCTTCCTGCCGGGGTACGAGGAGGAGTTCCTCGCCGATCTGGACCGGATTCTCGGGCCCAACGTCAAGCGCGAGGACGTGCACGCGGACAAGGCACTGGAGACCACGTTCGACGGCGCCCTCGTGGACGCCATGCAGATGGCCCTCCAGGCGGAGGACCCCATCGCGCGGGCCGTGCCGTACATGCTCTCGGCCGGCACGGACGCCAAGTCCTTCGACGACCTCGGCATCCGCGGCTTCGGCTTCGCGCCGCTGAAGCTGCCGCCGGAGCTGGACTTCGCGGGCATGTTCCACGGCGTCGACGAGCGGGTGCCGGTGGACGGCCTGCAGTTCGGGGTCCGGGTCCTCGACCGGTTCATCGACGCCTCCTGAGACCGGTTCGTCGGCGCCTGCTGAGACCGGTTCATCGGCGGCTGCTGAACGGAGGGCGCGGAGTGGTGCGTTCGGCGCGTTTCCGTACGTATACGGCTGCCGAAACGCGCGGGCGCGAGCCGAAACGACACTCCAATAATCGCCTGCGCGTGCGTAATTGACCGAAAAGAGTGAAAGTACGCATGTTCACGTAGCCCCCACGTTTCCCCTTCGTTACAGGTGGTGCGGTCCGCGGCTGGGACCGCATTTCCAACTAGGAGGAACAATGATCAAGAAGGTCGTCGCTGCGGCGGTAGCCACCGGTGGTCTGGTGCTCGCCGGCGCGGGCGTCGCCGCCGCCAGCTCCGGTGCGCAGGGTGCCGCCGTGAACTCCCCGGGCATCGCCTCGGGCAACGTCGTCCAGGCGCCCGTGCACGTGCCGGTGAACGTGTGCGGCAACACGATCTCCGTGGTTGGGCTGCTCAACCCCACTTTCGGGAACACCTGCACCAACTCGTGACGCCACTGTGCCTCACCCCGTAAAGGGGCCTCACCCCATGAGGGTCTGAAAACCCGTCGGCCCCGGAGTGCGTGCCATGCGCTCCGGGGCCGACGGGCATTGGGCGCACGGTGCACTGGGCTCGTGCGCATTTCCGGAAGGCAAGGCAGGAACAAGCTATGCGACAGGTCACGCGCAAAGGCCTGATCACCGTGGCGGCCGCCACTGGCGTAATCGCTGTCTCTGGTGGTTACGCCCAGGCCGACTCGGGCGCCCGGGGCGGCAGTTCGGATTCCCCCGGCGTGCTGTCGGGCAATTCCGTCCAGCTTCCCGTGGACGTACCGGTCAATGTCTGCGGCAACACCGTGAACGTCGTCGGGGCGCTGAACCCCGCGGCGGGCAACCACTGCGCCAACACCTCCGACGCCCCTGGCGGTGGCGGCGGTTACGGCGACGACGGCCATGGGGGCCACGGAGGCAAACCCTCCGGCGGCGGCGCCACGGCCGACGGCGACTCGAGCAACTCACCCGGCGTGGGCTCCGGCAACCACGTGCAGTTGCCGGTGAACGTGCCCGTGAACGTCTGCGGCAACAGCGTCAGCCTCGGCGGCGCGGGCAACGCCGCCGTCGGCAACGAGTGCGCCAACGAATCCGGGCACAGCAGCACCCCGCCCGGTGAGAAGCCGCCCACGAAGCCCGACCACCCGGGCAAGCCGGACCACCCGGGCAAGCCGGACCGGCCCGGCAAGCCGCAGGATCCCGGCAACGCCGGCACGCCCGAGCGGCCCGGCACGCCTCAGGCACCCGGGAAGCCTCAGTCGCCCGGCAAGCCGGGGCAGCCGGTCACGCCCGTGCAGCACGAGTCGGAGCGCTCGACCGTGCCGAACGTGCCGGAGGCGCACATGATCACGCCCCCCGAGGGCAAGGACCAGCTCGCGCAGACCGGCGGCTCACTGCCGGTCGGCGTCGCGCTGCCGGTGGGCGCGGGCATGCTGCTCGCGGGCACCGTCCTGTACCGGAAGGCGCGTGCCTGATCTCGCGCACACCGGGTGAACTCGTGTACACCGAGTGAAACGGAGCGGGCCCCGCGATCGCGGGGCCCGCTCCGTTTTCCTGGGCTGTCTTTCCTGCGCCGTCTTTCCCGCGCTGTCCTTCCTGCGTTCCTGCGTTCCCGCCCTTCGCACCGTCCGCCCGTCACCAAGTGGCCCGTACCTGGCGGATGATGCGCCGTCGCAGCCGCACCCGCCGACTGCCGTCGGCGTGCAGACTGAGGCGGTCCAACTCCCAGTGTCCGTACTCTGCGTGGTCGGTCAGCAGACGCGTGGCTTCCTTGCGGGACACCCCGCGCGGAACGTACACGTCGACAAATTCGTATTCCGGCATCGCATCTATTGTGCGGGCACCGGCCCGGTACGGATAGCGTCTGCACTATGTCTGATGCTGCGCAGCCCACCGCTGCCGAGGTACGCGCCGCCGCCGAGGCGGTCAAGACCGCCCTCGACCGCCACCTTGCGGCGGTCGAACGCAGGTCGGGCGAGGACGATCCCGATGTCTACGAGGCGTTCAACGAGCTGGCCGCCGCGGCCGAGGCGTACGACGAGCTGCTCTACGACCGCTATGACGAGGTCACCCCCTTCGAGATCCCCGCGGCGGAGGAGGCGTTGCCGCCGTACCAGGGGCCCGCGGAGCCGAACGCCTTGAGCGTGCTGATCCGACGCGACTACGCCGTCGTGGAGCCGCAGCGACTGCTGGCCCAGGCCGCGCGGGTCGAGGCCGCTGAGGAGGAGGACGACGCCATCGAGTCGGATCGTCTCGCGGGAACCGTGCCGGGTGCGCTCGGACTGCTCTTCGGCGAGTTCGAACCGGACGAGATCGCCTCTCGGCACAAGGAATTCGGCCTGGAGGAGGGCGACTCCACGCTGTGGGTCACCGCGGCGGGCGAGCCCGCGGAGCCCGGCGAGTGGCTGGAGTCCCCCTTCGACCAGCCCGACGCCCAGCGGGTGGTCTGCCGCTTCGACGTCAGCGCGGTCTTCGACGACGAGGCGGACGACGGGCTCGACGACGACCTGGACGCGGGGGCGGGGCCCGTGGGCGCGGCCCGCCGGAGATCGGCTCCCGGCGTCGACGCCGATCTCGACGGCGATCTCGATACCGACACCGACCTCGATACCGACCTCGACTTCGATCCGGACGAGGCGGTGTCCCTCGATGAGGTGGACGACGTGGAGGTCGTCGAGCGAGGGAAGGGCGGAGCTGGGGGTTAGGGGCCGCCCTTTCGCGCGCTTCGGCTCGCTTCGGCGCCCTTTGGGGGTGTCCGGGTGCGGCCTCGGACAGGGGCCCGGGAGCTGGAGTACCTCTGTGGCGCGCCCGGCGCCCGGTGACCTCTCGGCCGGGGGTCGGGCCGGGCGCGCCGTGCGTGGGGCTCAGCCGGCCTCCGGTGGCTGCGGGCGCAGCAGGGTGCGCAGGCGCGTCGTGCGCTCCTTGGCGGGGCGTTCGGCCACCGCCTGGGGCAAGGACTGGGCGACACCCTGGACCACCGACAGATGGCGCTCGGCGCGGCTGAACGCGGTGTAGACCCAGGGCCTGGTCAGGGTGGACGCCGCGTCGCCGGGCAGCACCACCACCGCGGCGGGCCAGCGGCGGCCCGCGGCCTGGTGCGCGGTGACCGCCCAGGCGTGCCGCACGGCCTGCTCCACCCGCTCCTTCGGTACGACGACGGGGGTGCCCTCGCACTCCAGGCGCAGGCCCTGCGCGTCGGCGCCGACGACCCGGCCGAGCGCCGTGCGGCCCGGCACGGGGGCGTAGGCGACGCGGTCGCCCGGATCGAAGCCGCCGAAGCGGCCCGGGCCCGGGTTCAGCCGCTCCTTCAGCGCCGCGTTCAGCGCGCGGGTGCCCGCCGCGCCGCCGTGACCGGGCGTGATGACCTGCGTCTGCCCGGCGGGCACGCCGATGGCGCGGGGCACCGAGTCCGCGACGAGCTGCACCGTGCGGTGGATCGCGTCGGCCGCGTCCCGCACCGGGACGATCACGACCTCCTTGCCCGGCGCCTCGACCTGGGCCAGCTCGCCGATGCCGATGCCGGAGACCAGCTCGCCGATGGGGCCGGGGTCCGGCGTGCGCGAGACGACCTGCGGGCAGCAGCGGGCCGTGAGCAGGTCCGCGAAGACCCGGCCGGGGCCCGCCGACCACAGCACACCGGGGTCGCCGCTGAGGACAAGCCGGGCGCCGTCCGGCAGCGACTCCACGAGCATCGCGGCGGTCTCCACGTCGAGCTGCGGCGCGTCGAGGACCACGAGCAGGTCGACGGCGAGCGCGCCGTCCGCGTCGCGGCCCGGCCCCTGCCGTCCGGACAGCAGGCCCGCCACGGTCACGGCGATGGGCGTGTCACCGGAGGCGGAGGCCGCCGTGGGGGTGGTGGTCCCGTCGGCGTCCCTGGTGGCGGTGCCCCCGTCGGTCCCGTCGCCGGGTGTGTGCCCTGCATCGGTCCTGTCGTCAGGTGTGTGGCCGGTACCGGTCCGGTCGTCAGGTGTGTGCCCGGTACGCGTGGTGGTCCCGTCGGCCGGCCCGCCCTCGGTGCGCTCACCGGCGGTGGCGTCCGGGGGAGTGCCGTCACCGCGGTCGGCCTCGTGGCCGGTGTGCGCGGCCGGTCCGCCGGGGGCTCCGTGGCCCGCGTGCCCGGCCGCTCGGGCGTCCGGGCCGGTGCCGTCCTGGCGGGTGGCGCTTCCGGGGGCCGCCACGGCGCCGTCGGCGTCCCCGCCCAGGCGTTCCGCCAGCCTCCGCTGCCCGTCCGGGCTGTGCGTCGCCGCGCACACCCGCAGGCCGAGGGCACGTGCCGCCGCCACCAGCGCGGTGGGCTCGGCGCGGGCCGCCTCGCCGCCCGTGTGCAGTACGAGACCGTGGCCCGCCACGGCGCGGATCAGGTCGGCGGCAGAGCCGGAGGCGCGGCTCGCCGCGGCGTCCCAGGCGGCGGCCGACGGGCCCGAAGCGTCGCCCTGCCCGTCCTTCGGCAGGGAGTTGATGATGCGGGCGAGGCCGTCGGCCAGGCTCTCCTCCGCGAGGGCGTACCGCTCCAGGCCGACCAGGACGCGGACGGGAGCCGCTGCCTCCGGGGCGTTCTCGGCGCCCTCGCCTGCCGTGGCGGGCGGCGCCGGTGCGGTCCCCGGCACGTCGTCCAGCGCGTCCTGGAAGACCAGCACGTCGCCCTCCGCGATGGCGGCCTGCACCGCCTCGTCCGGCTCCGGCACGCCGCGCTGGCCGAGCGCGGCGGTGAGCGCCGCCGACTCGAGGGCCGTGTGCCCGGCGAGCGCGGCCTGCTCCAGGAGCCACACGGTGAGGGCGCTGCCCCTGCGCTCGTCCCCGGGACCGCAGTCCGGGCCGAGGAGCGCCCGCGCGAATCCGTCGGCCTGCTCGGGCCGCACCCCGGCGACGCGCAGCAACTGCCAGGGGTCGGCGCGCAGCCGGTCGGCCGCGCCCTCGCCGAGCGCGGCCGCGGCCCGGGGCGCGAGTGCGGCGGGCGCGCCGCCTTCGGCCAGCACGGCCGCCACTGCTTCGGTGGTCTCCGGCGCGGGTTCGCTCGCGCCGATCGGGGCTTCGGGTGCGGGGCGGCGCACCGGCTCGGGGGCCGGGGCGGGCCTGCGCGGCGCGACCGGCTCGGCCTCGCGGAACGCCGAGGCCACGGGCTTCTCCCCGCTCTCCACGGCCCGCACCGCCGCCAGCAGGTCGGCGGCCGTCCCCTGAAGCTTCGTGCCCGCTTCGAGGGGGCCCTGCTTGGCGGCCTTGCGCTGCTCGATCCGCTCCCGCAACTCCCGCTGCGCGGCCAACTCGGCCTCGGCCTCGGAGGGACCGCCGTCCGCGCTGCCCTGACCGCCGCCCGCGTCGGCCGCCGTGGCCTCGGACGCGTCCTGCTCCGGGGTCTCGCCAGCGTCCCCGTCCCCGTCCCCGTCGGCGTCGGTGCCGGTCGGCTCCGGCGTCTCGGCGTCGCGCGCGTTCACGTCGGCAGCGGTGCCCGTCGGCTCGGGCGAGCTCTGCTCCCGGGTCTCGGCTGTGTCCCCGTCGGCGTCGGCCGCGGTGCCGGTCGGCTCTGGCGTCTCGGCGTCGCGCGCGTTCGCGTCGGCCGCCGAGCCGGTGGCCTCGGGCGAGCTCTGCTCCGGGCTCTCGGCTGCGCCCCCGTCGGCGTCGGTCGCAGCGCCGTTCGCCTCGGGCGAGTCCTGCCCTGGGCTGTCGGCATCGCCCGCGTCCGCCGCGGTGCCCGTCGGCTCGGCGGAGCCCCGCCCCGGGGTCCCGGCAGCGCCCTCGCCCGCGTCAGCCGCAGCGCCAGTCGCATCGGGCGAGCCCTGCCCCGAGGCAACGCCACCACCCGCGTCCGCGCCGACCGCCTCGGCCCCGCCCCGCCCCGCAGCCTCGCCGCCGCCCCGGGCACCGGGTTCACTCCCGTCCGCAGCCTGGCCCCCGCCCCCGGCACCGGGCCCATCCCCGTCCGCACCCCCGGCGTCGCCCCTGGCGGCCCCGCCGGAGCCGCCCTCACCCCCGGCTTCCGGTGCGGCCAAGTCGGCCCCGGCCTCCGGCGCGTCGCCTGCGGCGGGGGCCGGCCCGGCCTCCGGGGCCTCGGGCTCGGCGACCTCCGCGGCAGCGGACTCCGTACTCACAGCGTGCTCCAGTCCTGGTCTGGGTAGCGGTGCACGGGCGCTGACACGTCGTCGAGCGCCTGGCAGATCTCGTCAGGAAGACTAAGGGTCTCCACTGACAACGCGGCCGTGAGCTGCTGCGCGGTGCGCGCGCCGATGATCGGGGCCGTCACTCCGGGGCGGTCGCGCACCCAGGCGAGCGCCACCTGGAGGGGCGTGACCGCGAGGCCGTCGGCCGCTATCGCCACGGCGTCCACGACCCGGCTCGCCGGGTCGTCGAGATACGGCGCGACGAACGGTGCGAACTGCTCGGAGGCGCCGCGCGAGTCGGCGGGCGTCGCGTGCCGGTACTTGCCGGTGAGGACGCCGCGGCCGAGCGGCGAGGACGGCAGCAGGCCCACGCCCAGATCGACGGCCGCGGGCAGCACTTCGCGCTCGACGCCGCGCTGGAGCAGCGAATACTCCATCTGGGTGCTGGCGACGCGGGTGCGGGCGCCCGCCGCGGCGAGCTGCCAGGTCGCGGCCTTGGCGAGCTGCCAGCCGCTGAAGTTGGAGACGCCCGCATAGCGCGCGCGGCCGCTGGTGACCGCGATGTCCAGGGCCTGGAGGGTCTCCTCCAAGGGCGTCTCGGGGTCGAAGGCGTGGATCTGCCACAGGTCCACGTGGTCCGTGCCGAGGCGGGCCAGGGAGGCGTCGAGGGCGGACAGCAGATGGCCGCGCGAGCCGTCGAAGCGGCGGTAGGGGTCGGGCACGCTGCCCGCCTTCGACGCGATGACCAGATCGCGCCGCGGCACGAGGCGCTCGACGAGCCGGCCGAGGAGATATTCGGCCTCCCCGTCGCCGTACACATCGGCCGTGTCCACGAGGGTGCCGCCCGCCTCCCAGAAGGCCTTCAACAGGTCGGCGGCGTCGTTCTCGTCCATGTGTCCCCATGTGAGGGTGCCGAGTCCGATCCGGGACACACGCAGACCTGTTCGGCCGAGATGCCTCTGCTCCATGGCGCGAGATTACTGGCCACGCCTGAGCGCTTGGTGCGCGTGTGGACAAAGCAGCGACTGTGGACAACTCACCGACCCCTGCGGGGAATCGCCACCCGCCCCGGCACACCCACCTCGCACCCGGTCCGCCCCCACCCCGCACCCGGCCCACGCCACCGCCCGCCCCCACCCCGCCGTCCGCCCCTGACGGATCGCGCGCCCGCGCGCTACAGTCCCGGCACAGGCACGTTACTCATGAGTAAGGGGATTCGGCCATGCAGCTCGGGATCAACCTCGGCTACTGGGGCGCCGGGATGGACGCGGACAATCTCGCCGTCGCGAAGGAGGCCGACAAGCTGGGCTACGCGGTGTGCTGGGCGGCCGAGGCCTATGGCTCGGACGCGGCCACGGTGCTCGCGTGGGTGGCGTCCCAGACCGAGCGGATCGACGTCGGTTCGGCGATCTTCCAGATCCCCGCGCGCCAGCCCGCGATGACCGCGATGACGGCGGCCACCCTCGACTCGCTGTCCGGCGGGCGCTTCCGGCTCGGGCTCGGCGTCTCCGGGCCGCAGGTCTCCGAGGGCTGGTACGGCGTCAAGTTCGACAAGCCGCTCGCGCGCACCCGCGAGTACGTCGAGATCGTACGCAAGGCCATGACCCGCGAGCGCCTGAGTTACGAGGGCGAGCACTGGACGCTGCCGCTGCCGGACGGTCCGGGCAAGCCGATCAAGCTGACCGTCCACCCGCAGCGCGAGCACATCCCGCTGTACGTCGCCGCGATCGGGCCGAAGAACCTGGAGCAGACCGGCGAGATCGCCGACGGCGCCCTGCTGATCTTCCCGGCCGCCGAGCACCTGGAGGAGACCGCGCTGCGCCACCTGCGCGCCGGGCGCGAGAAGGCCGGCAAGACCATGGAGGGCTTCGACGTCGTGCCGACGCTGCCGCTCGCCCTCGGCAAGGACGGGGACATCGACGTGCTCGCCGACATGTTCCGGCCGTACACGGCGCTGTACGTCGGCGGCATGGGCAGCCGGAAGCAGAACTTCTACAACCAGCTCGCGCGGCGCATGGGGTACGAGAAGGAGGCCGCCGAGATCCAGGACAAGTACCTGTCCGGGGACAAGGACGGCGCGGCCGCCGCCGTACCGCGCTCCCTGATCGACTCCACGACGCTGCTCGGCTCCGTGGACCGCATCGCGGACCGGATGCGGGCCTACGCGGAGGCCGGTGTCACCACGCTCACGCTGGCGCCCGCGGGCTTCACGCTGGAGGAGCGGCTCGCCTCGCTGCGGGCGGGCACCGAGGCCCTGGAGCGCGCCGGTCTCGGATGAGGCGCAAGAAGAAGTTTCGCTGAGGCGCAAGAAGAAGTTCCGCGGCCGTGGTGGGGGCTCGGGGGGTCTTCCCCGCCACGGCCGTCACGGAGCACAACGCCCCGAGGGCGCCTCCGGTTACGGCTCCCGGCGGCCGTAACCGGGGCCCGCCACGCACCCCGTTCGGCGGTCCGGTTCCTTCGTTCGGCTGAGCTGTCGCGTACACCTGTTGCCTGATGCCGCGCTGCCCCTTTGACTCGTTCTTTGCGGAAGTCTGTGTGGTCAGTGACGGCATGGAGGTGCCTGCGATGCTTTCGGCCAGGAGTCTCTTCCAGGAGATCCTCGACAACGACGAGTCGTTCCGGCTGTTCTGCTCCATCGCGGCGAGCGGTGAGACCCAGGGCGGCTGGGAGAACGGGCGCATCGCGGCGCTCGTCCCCGCGAGTCAGCGCGAGATGGCGCCGAAGATCACCCGGCACGGCGCCGACGAGGACAAGCACGGGCGGATCTTCAACGCGCTCCTGAAGAAGCGCGGTCTGGACCCGGTCGAGGTGCCGCACGAGACCGACTACACGATGCTGCTCGAGAAGCACGGCATCGGCCTCGCGCACGAGAAGCTCCGCGCCGACGAGCCGCTCACCGAGCAGGACATCATCACGTACCTGTCGCACAGCCGCGTCACCGAGCAGCGCGCCGCCGACCAGATGGTCATGCTGCGCAAGTACTTCGGGAACCACCCGGAGGTCGGCAAGGCCGTGAAGATGATCTCGAACGACGAGGACAACCACCTGGCGTACTGCCACGAGGAGCTGCTGGGCTTCGCGTACGCCGGACACGGCCGCACCATCCAGCGGACGCTGCGCGAGTGCTCGCTCGTCGAGATCGGCATCTACCGCGACGTCAGCCTCGCCGTCATGGAGCACATGGGCCGCATCCTGCGCTGGTCCCCGACCAAGTCCAAGACGCTCGCGGCGGGCATCCACGCGATGTACGCGTACGAACGCGCCGGCGGCTGGCGGCGGATGGTGTCCCTCAAGATGCCGGAGCGGCGCGACGCCCTGGGCGGACCGGCCACGTCCGCGCCCGAGTTCGCCTGAGGAGGCCGCTGAGGGTGTTCACCTGAGGCAGCCCGTACGGAGACTGACGCAGCCCGTACGGAGACGCAGGCCCCGCGCCCCCGCGGGGCCTACATCCACCCGCGGTGCTTGAACAGCCGGAACAGGCCGACCTCCAGGGCGACCATCAGCAGGATCACCGCCGGATACGCCCACCACCAGCGCAGCTCCGGCATGTGGTCGAAGTTCATGCCGTAGATGCCCGCGATCATCGTGGGCACCGCGGCCATGGCCGCCCACGCGGAGATCTTCCGCATGTCGTCGTTCTGCCGCACGCTCATCTGCGCCAGATGCGCCGACAGGATGTCCGTGACCAGGCGGTCCAGGCCCTCCACCGACTCGTTCACGCGCGTGAGGTGGTCGCTGACGTCCCGCAGATACGGCTGCGCCGACTCGTTCACGAACGGCACGGGACGGCCGAAGGGGCCCACGCCCGCGAGCCGGGCGACGGGCATCGCAAGGGGCCCGGAGGCGCGCCGGAACTCCAGGATCTGGCGCTTGAACCGGTAGATCCTGGAGGCGGCGGATTTGCGCGAGCCGCCGCCCCCCGGAGAGAAGACCTCCGCCTCCAGGACCTCCAGGTCCGTCTGCAGCTCGGCGGCGACCTCCAGGTAGTGGTCGACCACGGCGTCGGCGATGGAGTAGAGCACCGCCGTCGGCCCGTGTTCGAGCACCGTGGGCTCCGCCTCCAAGCGATGGCGTACGGTGCCGAGCGGCGCGCCCTCGCCGTGACGGACGGTCACCACGAAGGAGTCGCCCATGAAGATCATGAGTTCGCCGGACGTGACGGAGTCGCTGTCCGGCTCGTACACCACCGGCTTCAGGACCACGAAGAGCGAGTCGTCGAACACCTCGAGCTTGGGCCGCTGATGGGCCTTCAAGGCGTCCTCGACGGCCAGCGGATGCAGCGCGAACTCCTCGGTGACCAGGTCGAACTCGTCCTCCGTCGGCTCGTACAGACCGATCCAGACGAACGCGTCGCCGATCGCGCGCGCCTCGTCCAGGGCCTCGGAGAAGTCCGTGGGACCCTCGGTGCGCAGCCCGTGCCGGTAGATGGCGCAGTCAACGATCACGCAGCGCATTCTTCCGAACCTTCGCTGCGGGCGCACCCGGTCTCCGGCTTAGGCTGGCCCGCATGCCCACGCTGATCCTTGTGCGCCACGGACGCTCGACCGCCAACACCGCGGGCCTGCTCGCCGGCTGGACGCCCGGCGTCGGCCTCGACGAGCGCGGCTCGGAGCAGGCCGCCGCGCTGCCCGGGCGGCTCGCCGCGCTGCCCCTGGCCGAAGTCGTCACCAGCCCGCTGCAGCGCTGCCAGGAGACCCTCGCGCCGCTGCTCGCCGCCCGCCCGGAGCTGCGGGCCCACACGGACGAACGCATCGGGGAGTGCCACTACGGGGACTGGTCGGGCCGCAAGCTCGCCGAGCTCGCCGACGAGCCCCTGATGGAGGTCGTCCAGCAGCACCCGTCCGCGGCCGCCTTCCCGGGCGGCGAGTCCCTGCGGGCCATGCAGACACGGGCCGCGGAGGCCGTACGCGAGTGGAACGCGCGCGTGGAGCGCGATCACGGCGCCGACGCCGTCTATCTGATGTGCTCCCACGGCGACATCATCAAGTCCCTTGTCGCGGACGCCATCGGGCTGCACCTCGACCTCTTCCAGCGCATCTCCGTAGAGCCCTGTTCCGTCACGGCGATCCGCTTCACGCGGCTGCGCCCCTTCCTCGTACGCCTCGGGGACACCGGCGACTTCGGGTCCCTGGCCCCGCGCGAGGCGCCCCCGGGCGACGATGCTCAGGTGGGGGGCGATGCGGGCGCACCGTGATCGTCGGCCGCAGTAGGGTGCAGTCGTCGCGTGAAGTACATGCAGTCGATTCCAATGGAGACAGGACGTGTCCCGTCAGGTGTTCCTCTACGACCCGCCGGAACGCTTCGTGGCCGGAACGGTCGGGCTCCCCGGACGGCGTACCTTCTTCCTCCAGGCTTCCGCGGGGGTCCGCGTGACCAGCGTCGCCCTGGAGAAGACGCAGGTGGCCGCGCTCGCCGAGCGGATGGAGGAGCTGCTCGACGAGGTCGTGCGGCGCAGCGGGGGCAGCGCGGCGGTGCCCGCCGTCGCCCCCTCCGAGATCACCGACAGCGCACCGCTGGACTCGCCCGTCGAGGAGGAGTTCCGGGTCGGCACGATGGCGCTCGCCTGGGACGGCGAGGAGGAGCGCATGATCGTCGAGGCGCAGGCCCTCGTCGAGCTGGACGCGGACTCCGAGGAGGACCTCGCGGAGGCCGAGGAAAGGCTTCTGCAGGACGAGGAGAACGGCCCGCCGATGCTGCGCGTGCGGCTCACCGGCGCCCAGGCCAGGGCCTTCGCCAAGCGCGCCCTCGACGTCGTGAACGCGGGCCGGCCGCCGTGCCCGCTGTGCAGCCTGCCGCTCGACCCGGAAGGACACGTATGCCCGCGCCAGAACGGATACCGGCGGGGAGCCTGACCGCCGTGGAACTGCTCACCCGCGGTGAGCTGACCGTGCGCGGGCAGATCCGGGAGGCGTCCAACGCGGTGCTGTACTGCACGGTGGCGTACGAGGAGCGGAGCGCCGCCTGCGTCTACAAACCCGTCGCCGGGGAGCGGCCCCTGTGGGACTTTCCCGACGGCACGCTCGCGCAGCGGGAGGTTGCCGCGTACGAGGTGTCCGAGGCGCTCGGCTGGGGGCTCGTGCCGCCCACCGTGCTGCGGGACGGGCCCTACGGCGAGGGGATGGTCCAGCTCTGGGTCGAGCCGGGGGACGGCGCCGAGGACGGCGGTGCGGAGGGTGGCGCGGAGCTGCTGGCCCTCGTCGAGGGCGACGAGCCCGGGGACGGCTGGAAGGCCGTCGGGTTCGCCGAGGTGGGCGAGGGGCGGCGGGCGCTGCTCGTGCACGCGGACGACGTGCGGTTGCGGCGGCTCGCCGTGCTCGATGCCGTGATCAACAATGCCGACCGCAAGGGCGGGCACCTGGTGTTCGACGCGGACGGGCGGCTGTTCGGCATCGATCACGGGGTCACGTTCAACGTCGAGGACAAGCTGCGGACGCTGTTGTGGGGGTGGGCGGGGGAGAAGCTGCCAGAGGAGGCGGTGGAGGCGCTTGGTTCCCTGCGGGAGGGCTTGGCGGTGGGGGAGCCGCTTGCCGGGCGGCTCGGGGAGTTGTTGACCTCCGCGGAGGTCGACGCCGTGCGGGAGCGGGTCGCCGCGTTGCTTGCCGCGGGGCGGCATCCTGGGCCGTCGGGGGAGTGGCCGGCCATTCCGTGGCCGCCGGTGTGAGTTCCCTGCCCTTGGCGTAATGGCGCCGTCGGCGTGGGCTGTGCCCACCCGTCCCGCCCCTGGCGGCCCAGCTGCCCACAGCGGGGAGCAAACGGACCAGGAAGAACTCCTTGCCCTGGGTCGTATGTGGACGGGGCGTCCGGTTAGGCTCAAGGCATGTATGCCTGGCCCGCTTCTGAGGTTCCCGTCCTGTCCGGCAAGGGCCGCGACCTCCGGATCCACGACACCGCGACCGGTGGACTCGTCACCCTCGCCCCCGGTCCCGTCGCCCGTATCTACGTCTGCGGCATCACTCCGTACGACGCGACCCACATGGGTCACGCGGCGACCTACAACGCGTTCGACCTCGTGCAGCGCGTGTGGCTCGACACCAAGCGGCAGGTTCATTACGTCCAGAACGTCACCGACGTGGACGACCCCCTCCTGGAGCGCGCCAAGCGCGACGGCAAGGACTGGGTCGAGCTGGCACAGGGCGAGACCGCGCTGTTCCGCGAGGACATGACCGCGCTGCGCCTGCTCCCGCCGCAGCACTACATCGGCGCCGTCGAGGCGATACCCGGCATCGTTCCGCTCGTCGAGCGGCTGCGGGACCTGGGCGCCGCCTATGAACTCGAGGGCGACGTCTACTTCTCCGTGGAGTCCGACCCGCACTTCGGCGAGGTGTCGGGGCTCGACGCCGCCGCCATGCGGCTGCTCTCCGCCGAGCGCGGCGGCGACCCGGACCGCGCGGGCAAGAAGAACCCGCTCGACCCGATGCTCTGGATGGCCGCCCGCGAGGGCGAGCCGAGCTGGGACGGCGGCTCCCTCGGCCGCGGCCGGCCCGGCTGGCACATCGAGTGCGTGGCCATCGCCCTCGACCACCTGGGCATGGGCTTCGACGTCCAGGGCGGCGGCTCCGACCTGGCCTTCCCGCACCACGAGATGGGCGCCTCGCACGCCCAGGCCCTGACCGGCGAGTACCCCTTCGCGAAGGCGTACGTGCACGCGGGCATGGTCGCCCTCGACGGCGCCAAGATGTCCAAGTCCAAGGGCAACCTGGTCTTCGTCTCCAAGCTGCGGCGTGACGGCGTCGACCCGGCCGCCATCAGGCTCGCCCTGCTCGCCCACCACTACCGCGCGGACTGGGAGTGGACCGACCAGGTGCTCCAGGACGCCGTCGAGCGGCTCGCCCGCTGGCGCGCCGCGGTGTCCCGGCCGGACGGTCCGCCCGCCGACGCCCTCGTCGAGGAACTGCGCGAGGCGCTGGCCAACGACCTGGACGCGCCCACCGCGCTCGCCGCCGTCGACCGCTGGGCCGCCCGCCAGGCCGCCGAGGGCGGCACGGACGAGGGCGCCCCGGGCGTCGTCTCGCGCGCCGTGGACGCGCTGCTCGGCGTCGCGCTGTAGCCGCCCGCACGCGACGACAGCGGCGCCGGACGGGAAGGACTCTGTCCGGCGCCGCCGTTCCACGGGTGTCTCACATGGCCCTGAGCGTCACCTGGTGATCACGATGGCGAGCAGCAGCCCCGGGTTGTTGGTGTCGTAGTAGCCGATCACCGGCAGCCCGAACGCGAAGGCCTCCTGCACCTGGTCGCGGGTGCGCTCGCTCGGGTTGACGTACACCCGCCAGTCGCCGTCGACGTACAGATGGAGGAGCGAGGCCTGGCCGGGGAGCGGCTGGACGACGTCCCAGAAGCTCTCCGCGATGTTCGCGGCGAGCGCCTGCGTCGAGATCTGCGGCGCCTGCGCCTGCGGGATCTGCTGCTGGCCGAGCTGCTGGAGCAGCTGCTGGAACGGCTGCTGCTGGCCGAGCTGCTGCATCTGCTGGCGCAGGTGCTGCGGGAGCTGCTGCTGGCCCTGCTGGCCCTGCTGGCCCTGCTGGCCGAACGGCTGCTGCTGGCCCATCTGGCCCATCTGGCCGGGCTGCGGCGGCGCGGTGCTCGGGCCCTGCTGGCCGAACTGCTGCGGGGCGAAGGGCTGCTGGCCCTGCTGACCCGGGACCTGCTGGCCCTGCTGCCCCGGGATCTGCTGGCCGTACTGCTGCCCCTGCTGGCCGAACGGCTGCTGCCGGCCGTACTGCTGCTGTGGGCCGTACTGCTGGCCCTGCTGCTGGCCCAGCTGACTCATTTGCGGGGTGGTGCTCATGCGGGTGCCACCTTCCGTCAATGGTCGGTCCGTTGATGTGTTCCCTGTCGCGTTGCGTGATGTGCTGCCTGATGTGCTGCCTGATGTGCTGCGTTCCGTCACGTGCCGTGGTTCAGCCCGTGACGACCAGGCCCATGACCTCGTCGTCCGAGAACCAGACACGTACGTCCGGTGATCCGCCGGCGAAGGCGGAGTGGACCGCCTGCCGGGTCTCGGGGGAGGGGTTGTTGAGGTTCCGCCACTGACCGGCCACGAAGAGCCGCAGCCGCGGCGGGAGTTCGGGCGGATACGGAATCAGCTCGTCCCAGTAGCGCTCGGCGCGCCCCGAGCCCACCGCCGCCGGCAGCAGCTTGGTGACCGCCGCCCTGATGTCGGGGCGGCTGCCGATCCGCTGGGACGCCGGGCGGCCGGGACCGTCCTGCTGCGGCGACCCCGTGGCCCGCAGCACCGCCCGCGCGCGGGACGACGTCATCGGCTGCTGGCCCGCGGCCTTGAGCATGCCCTGGAGCGCGGCGACGGCGCCGACGACGATCGGGGACGCCGACGACGTGCCGGAGAACGTGTCCGTGTACCAGGCGACCTCGTCCACGCCGCCCTGCAGGTCGCCCGGCTGGTTCCAGAAGCCGCCGGTCGTCGTGGTCTCGCGGCCCCAGCCCTGTGCGTCCACCCGCGCGCCGTAGTTGGAGAACGCCAGGCGCGAGCGGTCCGGGCCGTGGTCGCGGCCGTGCGTGCCGGGCGGTGGCGCGCCCGCGCCGACCAGGACGGCGTCGGACGACGGGTTGGACGGGTTGAAGGGGTTGCGCCACCAGGACGGGAACTCGTCCGGACGGCGCTCGTACACCGCGTCGTCCAGGGACTCGGCGCCGTTGCCCGCCGCGCCGACGACGATGATCCCCTTGGCCGTCGCGTACCGGACCGCGGCGAAGTCGTCCGGCCACCACTCGAGGGCGATGTACCCCCTCTGGTCGTCGCGCTCCTCGAACTCGAACTCCGGCCCCGGCCGGTGCAGTTCGATCAGGATGATGTCGCCCGGTACAAGGCGGTCCGCCGCGGCGTGGATCGTCGCCGCCGTACCGGCCGGCATGAAGGACGCGGCCGCGGTCACGGCGTCCGGCGCGATGCCGGTGATCCCCTGGTTGTTGCGGTCGGCGCCGATGACGCCGATCGTCGCTGTGCCGTGGTTGCGCCACGACAGATCCTGGATGGGGGTGCCGATGACCACGCCGGCGAGCTTCGCCGACAGGTCCTCGTGGCTGAGCTGCCAGGCACCCTCGACGTCGATGACGGTCACGCCGTCGCCGCCCCCGCCGAGCCGCTGCCAGGCCCAGTACGCGTCGACGCCCTCGGGCGCCGGGCTCAGGTAGCCCTGGCGGCCGCTGAAGTCGGGGGTCGCGGGCATGCCCTCCTTGCGGCGGCGGGCCTCGTCCGGCTCGCCCGTGCCCGCCTGCTGCCCGGCCGGGCCGAGCGTGGCGGGCACGGCGCCCGGCTTGACGTACGCCGTCTCGATGCCGGGCAGCGCGGCCATCCGCGCGCGCAGTTGGTCGGCGCGGTCCTCGCCGCCGCGCACTCGGTAGAAGAGCGTCAGGTCCGGTACGTCGTACGTCGTCTCCGCTGTCGCGGCCCGGAGCCGGTCCTCGCTGCCGAACAGCGGCTCCAGGACGAGCTGTTCATCGCTGAGGAACATGTTCAGGGCCGACACGTCGGCCCCCGTCGCCGAGCGGACGCCCTGCTCCTGGGCGCGCAGCCGGGCCTCCGGCCGGGCGACGACGATCAGTTCCTGCTCGGCGGCCCGGTAGGTGAACCCCGCCCCGTCGGGTCCGGGGCCACTGCCTCCGGGATCGCTGCCCCGCTGCACCTGGTCGGTCATCGCTCCACCGCTCCCTTCGCATCCCTGTCGATTCCTGAGCCCCGCGCCTCGCCTGCCTTCCGGTCGTTGCCCACCCTGCTACTGCCGGGCCCGGTCGTCCAGACCTCTTTCGCCCAACTGTGTTTGAAAAGAAGTTGAGTTGGGAACCGTGTGCATTTCATCAAGAAACCCGTGTCACGTCCCATACCGGCCAAAGGTGTACGAGGTGGAGGAGGCGGGCGTGCCTCCTGAGACCTGGGCAACGCGAAGGGGCGGCCCCCTCGCGGGTGCCGCCCCTGGTGCTCGCTGCGTCCTCGTCCAGGCTTGTCGCAGCCCGTCTCAGTCTGTCTCAGCCCGTCTCAGTCCTCGGAGGAATCCCCCGGCTCGGAATCGTCGCCCTTGCCGTTGCCCTTGCTGTTGCCCTTGGCTGTGCCGGTGTCGGCGGCGTCGCTCGGCCGCTCGTCGTCGGCCGAGCCGGACTCCGGGCTTGACGCGGCCGGGCCGCCCTCGGCGTCCTTGCCGTCCTTGGCGTCGCCCTCCGGACGCGGCTGCGGCTTCGGCGGGCGGGTGCGCCCGCTCGGCGTATCGCGCAGATACGCCGCTCCGTCGCCGCCGTCCGTGGCGTGCCCGCCCGGCTGGCCGGGGCCGCCGACGGGGCCACCGCCGACCTGGCCGGTCCCGGCGACAGGACCGGGCCCGCCGCCGTCGCGCCGCCGCAGATACCGCTCGAACTCGCGCGCGATGGCCTCGCCGGACGCCTCGGGGAGCTCCGCGGTGTCCCGCGCCTCCTCGAGGGACTGGACGTACTCCGCGACCTCGCTGTCCTCGGCGGCGAGCTGGTCGACGCCGAGCTGCCAGGCGCGCGCGTCCTCCGCCAGCTCGCCCTGCGGGATCCTGACGTCGATCAGGTCCTCCAGGCGGTTCAGGAGGGCGAGCGTCGCCTTCGGGTTCGGCGGCTGCGAGACGTAGTGCGGCACGGCCGCCCACAGGCTGACCGCCGGGACGCCCGCGTGCGTGCACGCCTCCTGGAGGATGCCGACGATGCCCGTCGGGCCCTCGTACTTGGTCTCCTCCAGGTCCATGGTGCGCGCCAGATCCGGATCGGAGGTGACGCCGCTGACCGGGACCGGGCGGGTGTGCGGGGTGTCGCCGAGCAGCGCCCCCATGATCACGACCAGCTCCACGCCCAGCTCGTGGGCGAAGCCGAGCAGCTCGTTGCAGAACGAACGCCAGCGCATGGACGGCTCTATGCCCCGCACCAGGACGAGGTCGCGCGGCTTGTCGCCGCCGACGCGGACCACGGAGAGCCGGGTCGTCGGCCACGTGATCTTGCGCACTCCGCCGTCCAGCCACACCGTGGGCCGGTTGACCTGGAAGTCGTAGTAGTCCTCGGCGTCCAGCGCCGCGAACACCTCGCCCTTCCACTCCTTGTCGAGATGCGCGACCGCGGTGGAGGCGGCGTCGCCGGCGTCGTTCCAGCCCTCGAACGCGGCCACCATGACCGGGTCGATCAGCTCGGGTACCCCCTCGAGCTCGATCACCCAGGCCTCCTTCCGACGTTCTCCTCTAAGTACGCCCCAACCTTACGGCGTCCCGCGGGGCCCTCCGCAGCCCCCCGGCGGCGCCGAGTGCCGGGATCACTGCCCAGGTCAACTGCCCGTCACGCATGGTTCACAGGGTGGAGCGCAGCCACTGCTCCACGCTCGCGATGTGCACCGTCGCCCAGGACCGCGCCGCCTCCGCGTCCCGGTCGCGCAGCGCCGCCAGGATCGCCCGGTGCTCGTGCAGGGTGCGGCTGACGGCGTCCTCCTGGGTCAGGCCGCGCCAGATGCGGGCCCGGGTGGTCGGTCCGGACAGGCCGTCGAGCAGCGAGCACAGCACCGAGTTCCCGGACGACTGCACGATGCCGCGGTGGAACTCCAGGTCGCAGGCCACCAGCTCCTCCACGCTCGGCGCGGCGCCGAGCGCGTCCAACTGTTCGGTGAGCGTGTCCAGTTCGGACTCGGTGATGCGGGTGCTGGCCATCGCCGTGGCCGCGGGCTCCAGGATCCGGCGCACCGCGAGGAACTCGAGGACGGTGTCGTCGCGGTGGAAGTCGACGACGAAGCTCAGCGCCTCCAGGAGGAGCTGCGGGTCCAGGCTCGTGACGTACGTCCCGTCGCCCTGCCGCACGTCCAGGATGCGGATCAGCGACAGGGCGCGCACCGCCTCGCGCAGCGAGTTGCGGGAGAGGCCCAGCTCGGCGGCCAGCTCGCTCTCCTTGGGCAGCCGGTCGCCGGGGCGCAGCGCGCCGGAGACGATCATGCCCTTGATCTTTTCGATGGCCTCGTCCGTGACAGCCATGGGGACCTCGCCTCAGTGTGCGGACCGGTACGGACCGGCGGAAATAGACATCCGATGTATCGGCTCATTATGTCCCCTGCGGCCGCCCGTGAGCAGGGGGTTCAGCCGAAGCGCTCGATCCTGATCCGGTCCACCGGCTGCCCGCCGTCCACCAGGAGCCGCGAGGCGTGCTCGGCGAAGCCGTTCGAGCCGCAGATGTACGCCTCCCAGCCGCCGTCGGGCTGCCCGGCGCCGTGCTCGTCGCTGAGGTAGGGCGCCAAGTGCCCGGCGTGCAGGCGGCCTTCGGTGCCGGTGAGGACGGCCGTGGTCTCGTCGCCGTACTCGTCCGCGTAGATCAGGTCCTCCCGGGTGCGGGCCGAGACGATCAGGCGCAGCGGCACCGTCAGGCCCGCGCGGCGGTGGTGGCGGATCATCGACATCAGCGGTACGACGCCGGAGCCCGCGCCGAGCAGCAGCGCGGGCCGGTCGCCGGGCCAGGCGAAGAATCCGGACAGCGGGCCGCGCACCTCCACGGTGTCGCCCACCCGGGCCACGGTGTGCAGATGCCCGGACACCTCGCCGCCCGGCGCGTGGTCGAGGGTCAGCTCGATCTCGCCGCTGTCGTCGGGCGCGGACGCCAGCGAGTAGTGGCGCTGGGCCACATAGCCGTCCGGCGCGGTGAGCCGCAGCATCAGGTGCTGGCCGGGCAGATGGCCCTGCCAGTCGGGCACCTTGAGCCGGAACGTCGAGGCGGCGGGCGTCTCGCGGCGGATCTCCGTGATCAGGGCGGGCTGCCAGACGGCGGCCGAGCGGTTGCTGACGGCGATGCGGCCGGGGACGGCGAAGGCGGTCTGCATGTCAGTCCCCCACATATCGCTGCTCGCGCCACGGGTCGCCCCGGTGGTGGTAGCCGTTCTGTTCCCAGAAGCCCGGCTCGTCGTGGTCGAGGAGCGTGAGGCCCGCGATCCACTTGGCGCTCTTCCAGAAGTACAGGTGCGGGACGATCAGCCGGGCGGGCCCGCCGTGCTCGGGCGGCAGCGGCGCGCCGTCGTACTCCCAGGCGATCCAGGCCCGGCCGCCGGTCACGTCGGCCAGCGGCAGGTTGGCGGTGTAGCCGGTGTGGGAGTGGGCGACGACGTGCGTGGCCGCGGGAGTCGGCCCGGCGGCGGCGAGGAACGCGTCCAGGCTCACGCCGCCGAAGCGCACGCCGAACTTGGACCAGCTCGTCACGCAGTGGATGTCGCCCCGGTACTCCGACGCGGGCAGGGCGTGCGCCTCGTCCCAGGTCCAGGTGCGCGGGCGCGCGACGAGGCCGTCGACGCGGAACGTCCAGTCGGCGGCGGCCAGACGCGGCGTCACCTCGGCGGAAAGCACGGGCCAGCCGTCGCGGGCGTCGTACTGCCCCGGGGGCAGGCGCGGGTCGCGGTCGGCGGCGCGGGCGCGGCCGGTGAAGCCGCGGGTGGGTTCGGAGGTCATGTGCTGACGTTTCCGGTCAGGTGCTCGGTGGTCGTACGGGGGCGGGGCACCGGGGCGGACACCGCGTCCTGGAGGCCGCGCACGGCTCGGCGCTCGTCGACGGTGAGCAGGGCCCGCCCGCGCATCAGGACGCGGCCGTCCACGACGGTGTCGCGCACGTCCGCGGCCCCGGCGGCGTACGCGAGCGTCGCGTACGGATCGTGCCGGGGTGCCAGATGCGGCCGGTCCAGGTCGAGGACGATCAGGTCGGCGCGCTTGCCCGGTTCCAGGGATCCGAGCTGCTCGCCGAGCCCGAGGGCCCGCGCGGAGTCGATGGTCGCCATCCGTACGGCCTGCTCGGCGCCCACCGCCGTCGGGTCGCCGCCCGCCTTGTGCACGAGCGCGGCCATCCGCACCGCGCCGAGCAGGTCGAGCGTGTTGGAGCTCACCGCGCCGTCGGTGCCCAGGCCCACGGTGACGCCCGCCGCGGCCAGGTCCGGCACCCGCGCTATGCCGCAGCCCAGCTTCAGGTTGGACACCGGGCAGTGCGCGACGGCCGTGCGCGTGCGGGCGAGCGCCGCGATCTCGGCGTCGGTCAGGTCGACGGCGTGCGCGAGGAGCGTGTCCGGGCCCAGCACGCCGAGCGCGTCGAGGAGTTCGACGGGCCGCATGCCGTGCAGCTCGGTGACGGTGGCCACTTCGGTGGTGTTCTCGGCGGCGTGCAGGTGCAGCAGGGCGCCGTGCGCGCGGGCCAGCGCGGCGATCGCGGTGAGCTGCTCGGGCACCAGCGTGTACGCGGAGTGGGCGAACACCACGGGCCGGGTGCCCGGCGCCGGGGTGCGGGCGGCCAGGTGGGCTTCGGCCCAGCCGAGCCGGTCCGCGTAGGGGCGGCCGTCCGGCGGCCCCGGCACGTCCATGAACGTCGGCCCGGTCAGCAGCCGCCAGCCTGCCGCGCGCGCCACCTCCTCGGCCGCCTCGTGGAACCAGTACATGTCGAGCGCGGCCGTCACCCCGCCGCGTACCGACTCCGCGATCGCCGCCCGGATGCCCGCCGCGACCGTCTCCGGCGACAGCAGCGCGGCCTCGCGCGGGATGACGCGCTCCAGGAAGCCCTGGAGCGTCACGTCGTCGGCGGAGCCGCGCAGCAGCGTCATCGCCAGGTGCGTATGGGTGTTGATGAGCCCCGGCAGGACCAGACAGCCGCGCGCGTCGATCTCCTCGGCCGCCGTGTACGCGGCGCGCAGCCGCGCGGCGGGGCCGACCTCGACGATCTCACCGGCGCGCACGGCGACCGCGCCGTCGGGGACGACGGTGCCGGACGCGTCGACGGTGAGGACGTCGCCGCCGTGGACGAGGAGATCGATGGGAGTCATGCGTTCCGTTCCGTGCGAAGGGGTGCGGTGGATGCGGTGGGTGCGGGACCGGGGACCTGGTGGGGCAGCCCGGCGTCCTCGGCGGCCAGCAGGCACAGTGCGTCCAAGGTTATCCGGGCGCCGCGGGTGACTCCGTCGGCGACCACGGTGCGGTGCGGGTCGTAGCCGCCGGTGGCCTCCTTGTCGACCAGTTCGTCGGCGTTGGCGCCGTCGACGACGAGCGCGCCGCCCGCGATCAGGCCGTGCGTCGAGGCGAACACGTACAGCGCCGACAGCTCCATCTCGATGGCGGCGACCCCGGCCCGCTCGTAGGCGTCGGCGGGCAGCGGCAGGAAGCCCGGCTGGAAGGCGGCCCGGGTCCACACCACGCCGCGGTGGTACGGGGCCCGTGCCGCGCGGGCCGCGCGCTGGAGGGCGAGCACCGCCTCCGGCGCGGCGAACGCCGGGTACTCGGCGGGGATCAGCTGCTGCGTCACGCCGTCGTCGCGCACCGCCGCGTCCGCGACGACCAGGTCGCCGTCCCCGACGCCGGGCCGGATCGCGCCCGCCGTGCCGAGCCGGATGAAGTGCGTCACACCGGCCTCGGCGAGCTCCTGGAAGAGACACAGCGCGCCGGGCGCGCCCACGCCGTGCGAGGACACGACGACGGGCAGGCCCTGCCAGGTGCCGGTGAAGGTGCGGTACTCGCGGTGGTACGAGACCTCCTTGGCGTCGTCCAGGAGGTCGGCGACGGCCGCGGCGCGCGCGGGGTCGCCGACGACGACGGCGTGCGGGGGCAGGCCGGAGCGCGGGACTCCGGAGACGGGCAGGGGGTCGGTGGGGGTCGGCGTGGTCATCAGGGGGCTCCTAGCAGGGGGCTAGCAGGGGGCTAGCAGGGGGCCAGCAGGGGGCGGACGGCTTCGGTCTCGGCCTTGCTCTCCGAACGGTGTCGGCCTTCTTGCTCTCCGAGACCGGTGTCGGCCTTGCTCTCCGATTCCTCTCCGAGAACAACGTCACATTGCCGAGGGCGAGTTGCGCCCCCGCGAGCCCGCACAGTACGCGCGCGGGGAGTGAGGCTAACACCAGGATTCGGACGGCCGCGCGGACGTCTCGAATTGTGGTTCGAGCAGGTCAGGTACGGTGGCGGCACCCCTCAATCGCCCCGATGTCCCCGTGGACCCTTCGGAGTTGAGCATCATGAGCAGCCAGGATCTGCGCGCCGTCGTCTGGACGGCCACGGCGGACGCGCCCGCCCTGTCCCTGATCGACCAGACGGCGCTCCCGCACTCGCTGGAGCGCCTCGAAGTGCGCACCGTCGACCAACTCGTCGACGCGATTGTGCGGTTGGTGGTGCGCGGCGCCCCCGCGATCGGCGCGGCGGGCGCGTACGGCGTGGCGCTCGCCCTGGCCCAGGGCGGGCGGGAGGGCTGGTCCCGCGCCCGGCTCGACGCGGAGATCGCCCGCGTCCGGGCGGCGCGGCCCACCGCCGTGAACCTGATGGCGTGCGTGGACCGCGTCGCACCGCGCGTCGACGAAGGCCTCGACGCCGTGCTCGCCGAGGCGCACGCCGTCGTCGACGAGGACCTCAAGGCCAACCACGCGATGGGGGCGTACGGGGCCGACTGGCTCCTCGACCGCGTCGGCGTCGACCGCCCGCTGCGCGTGCTCACCCACTGCAACACCGGCGCCCTCGCCACGGCCGGCTGGGGTACGGCGCTCGGCGTCATACGTGAACTGCACCGGCGCGGGCGCCTGGAGACCGTGTACGCCGACGAGACCCGGCCGCTGCTCCAGGGAGCCCGGCTCACCGCCTGGGAGCTCGCCCAGGAAGGCATCCCGCACTTCGTGCAGGCCGATTCCGCCGCCGCCGGGACCATCCTGCGGGGCGAGGTCGACGCGGTCGTCGTCGGGGCCGACCGGATCGCCGCGAACGGCGACACCGCGAACAAGGTGGGCACCGTCGGGATCGCGCTCGCCTGCGCCTACGCCCGGATCCCGTTCGTCGTCGCCGCGCCCACGACCACGGTGGATCTGGCGACCGCCACCGGTGACGGGATCCGCATCGAGCTGCGGGGCGAGGACGAGGTGCTCGCGTGGGGCGGGGTCCGGACGGCTCCGGGGGCCTCGCGCGGGCACAATCCGGCGTTCGACGTGACGCCGGGGGGACTGGTGTCGGCGTTGGTGACGGAGCGGGGGGTGCGGGAGGTTGCGGCGGGAGAACTTCCCCAAGCCCGCCCCTTCCCGCTGTGTTGATTAGCGGCTCCGCCGCGGGCAGGGGGCTCCGCCCCCTGGACCCCCGTATCGCCGCTTCGCGGCTCGTCCTCAAACGCCGGACGGGCTGATCATGTGCGGCTGAGTTCCAGCCCCTCCGGCGTTTGAGGAGCGGGGTCTGGGGCGGAGCCCCAGTTTCGGGAAGGGGCGGGATTGGGGAAAGCCCCGCCAGGGCTCACCCCCCGGCCAGCCCCAGCTCCAGCAGCCACTCCACCACCTCGGTCCGATGCCGCGCCTCACGCGGATCCGCACCCCACACATAAAGCCCGTGCCCCGCCACCACCACCGCCGGCATCCCCGGCGCCAACGCGGCCTCCAGCCGATCCCCGAGCTCCCCCATGTCCTGGCTGTTGGCGATCACCGGCAGGGTGACGGACACCTCGTGCGTGGGATGCCCGAGACCCTTCAGCATCTCCAGATCCCGGAACGGGATCCCACCCGGCACCCGCCGCCCCATGGCGACGGACGCGACGGTATGGACATGCACGACGGCCCCGGCCCCGGTGAGCCGCACGACACGCGCGTGCAGCGCGGCCTCGGCCGACGGCCGCCCGGCCCCGAGCGCGGCACCGTACGCGTCGGTCAACACCACGTCGGAGGAGGTCAGTTCGCCCTTGTCGCGCCCACTGGCGGTGACGGCCAGACGGAGGGGGTCGCGGGAGACGACGACGGACAGGTTCCCGGACGTGCCCCGCATCCAGCCGAAGGACGCGAACCGAGCCGCCTCGCCGGCGAGCACGGCCCCGGCCTCCTCCAGATCCAGTTCCAACTTCACGTCACCCTCCAGACGCGTCGGCCCAATATCTCCGAACCCCCCCGCCTCCGGATGCCCCCCGACCCCGGCGTCGAAGTACGGCTCCCCGGCCCGCCGTATCCCCACGGTCCGCCACCCGGCGTCCCGCGCCGCGTCCAGCTCACCGAGCCGGTCGGAGAGGAAGACGGTGCGGCCGGGCGGCACGCCGATCGCGGCGGAGATGGCGCGGTAGGAGGCCGCGTCCTGCTTCGGCCCGGCGTTCTCGGTGTCGTACAGACCACTGACGAGGTGCATGAGATCGCCCTCGGCGGAGTGCGTGAACCACGCGCGCTGCGCGGCCACCGACCCGGACGAGTACACGTAGAGCCGCAGCCCGGCCGCGTGCCAGCGCCGCAGTGCCGGAACGACGTCTTCGTAGAAGTGCGAGACGAGGTCCCCGTTCGCGAAGCCCTCCGCCCAGAGGACCCCCTGAAGGGTCTTCAGGGGTGTGGACTTGCGGTCGGCGTCGGCCCACGCGCCGAGGACCTTCTCGACGCGCGCCGCGTCCGCGTCGGGCTCGCCGATCTCCTCGCGCACCTGGGCCATCGCCCGCGCCACGACCGGCTCGTGGGCCCGCCGCGTGAGCAGCTCGCCGAACCGCTCGCGGGCGTACGGATACATCACGTCCACGACGAAGCCGGTGGCGCTCGTGGTGCCCTCGATGTCGAGCACCACCGCGTCCACGGACCCCGCGTCGAAGCGCAGGCTCATGCGGCGGACCCCGCGTCGTCGGCGTGACCGGCGTGGATCGAGTCGAAGTCGGGGAAGCGCTCGGCGATCGGGCTGCCGGTGAAGTTGCCGATCCAGCCGTCTTCTTCGTGGAAGAAGCGGATCGCGGTGAACGACGGCGACGTACCCATGTCGAACCAGTGCGTGGTGCCGCGCGGCACGCCGAGCAGATCGCCCTTCTCGCAGTACACGGCGTGCACTTCGCCCGCCACATGCAGATAGAAGACGCCGGCGCCCGCGACGAAGAAGCGGACCTCGTCATCGTCGTCGTGGGTGTGCTCGGCGAGGAACTTCTGCCGGGCCGCCTTCGCCTTCTCGGGCCAGCCGGGGTCGTCGCTCGGGTGCAGCGCGACGACGTCCACGGTCCGGAAGCCTTCTTCGGCGTTGAGCCGGTCGATCTCCCCGCGGTACGCGGCGAACACGGTGTCGCTGTCCGCGTCGGCGGGCACGTCCGCGCGGACCGGCCACTGTTCGTAGCGGACGCCCAGGGGGGCGAGCGCGGCGGCGATCTCGGCGGGGTCCGCGGTGCGGCGGACGACGGCTTCGGGGCCGGACTCCGGCCAGGTGGTCAGGAGAGTCATCGGTCGCTCCCAAGAGGCAGACTGCGGTTCGGGGCGTTGGCCGGACGCCTGTGCGGATCGTAGCCCGGCACGGGTCACCGTGGTCAGGGGGAGTGGGGAGCGACACCCGCCCGGGCATGCGTAAGGGGCGGCCGCAATGGCGGCCGCCCCTTACGCACTGCACCAACTGCCGTGACTCACTGCACCAACTGCCGTGGGCTCAGCTCTTCTTGCCCAGCAGGTCCTCGACCTTGCCGCGGATCTCGTCCGTCGCGAGGCCGCGGATCGTCAGCGTCGTACGGCGGCGCAGCACGTCGTCGGCCGTCTCGGCCCACTCGTTGTCGCGCGCGTAGACGACCTGCGCCCAGATCTCCGGGGCGTCGGGGTGGACGCGCTCGGCCAGCTCCGGGTTCTCGTTCGCCAGGCGGGCGATGTCGAAGGACAGGGAGCCGTAGTGCGTGGCCAGGTGCCGCGCGGTCTCGGGCGCCATGCGCGGGCCGGGCGCCGGGCCGTCGACCAGCAGGCGGTGGGCGACCGCGCGCGGGTTGGCGATACCGGGCAGCGGCAGCTTCTTGGGCAGCTCCGAGATCGGCTCGTAGTCGTCACCGAGCGGGTGGCCCGGCAGCGACTCCAGCTTCTTCATGACCGTACGGCCGATGTGGCGGAACGTCGTCCACTTGCCGCCCGCGACCGACAGCATGCCGCCGCGGCCCTCGGTGACGACCGTCTCGCGCTTGGCCTTGGAGGTGTCGCCGGGACCGCCCGGCAGCACCCGCAGACCCGCGAAGGAGTACGTGATCAGGTCCCGGGACAGCTGCTGGTCGCGGATGGAGAACGCGGCCTCGTCCAGGATCTGCGCGGTGTCGGACTCGGTGACACGGACGTCCGCCGGGTCGCCCTCGAACTCCTCGTCGGTGGTGCCGAGCAGCAGCATGTCCTCCCAGGGCAGGGCGAACGTGATGCGGTACTTGTCGATCGGCGTGGCCAGCGCGGCCTTCCACGGGGCGGTGCGCTTGAGGACCAGGTGCGCGCCCTTGGACAGGCGGATGGAGGGGGCCGCGTCCGGGTTCTCCATCTTGCGCAGGTGGTCGACCCAGGGGCCGGTCGCGTTCAGGACCAGGCGGGCGTTCACGCCGAACTCGGCGCCGTCCATGCGGTCCTTGAGGTCGGCGCCGGTGACCCGGCCGTTGGTGAAGCGCAGGCCGGTGACCTCGGCGTGGTTGAGGACGGCGGCGCCCGCCTCGGCGGCCGCGCGGACCGTCATCAGGGCCATGCGCGCGTCGTTCATCTGGTCGTCGCCGTACACGGCCACGGCCTTCAGGTTGTCCGTGCGCAGCTCCGGCACGTCCTGCGCCGCCTTGGCGGGGGAGAGCAGGTGGCCGACGCCGTCGCCGAACGCGGACAGCGCCGAGTAGGCGAAGACGCCCGCGCCGAGCTTGGCGGCGCCGTGCGGGCCGCCCTTGTAGACCGGCAGGTAGAAGGTGAGCGGGTTGGCGAGGTGCGGTGCCACCTGGCGTGACACCGCACGCCGCTCGAAGTGGTTCTCCGCGACCAGCTTCACCGCGCCGGTCTGCAGGTAGCGCAGACCGCCGTGGAGCAGCTTGGAGGAGGCGGAGGAGGTGGCGCCGGCGAAGTCGCCGGCGTCCACCAGGGCCACCCTGAGACCCGACTGCGCGGCGTGCCAGGCGGTGGAGATGCCCAGGATTCCGCCGCCGATCACCAGGAGGTCGTAGGACGCCTTGGACAGACGCTCCCGGGTCTCGGCGCGGCTCGGGGCGCTGCCGACGGCCGGGGGCGTGCCCAGAGCCGGGATGGCGGGGCCGCTCTGCAGGGTGGTCATGATTGCTTAACTCCTCATCAGCCGAGCTGAGTGCGGTTCAGCTCTCGTCAGCTCTCGTCCTCGAGCCAGCCCATGGTCCGCTCGACGGCCTTGAGCCAGTTCTTGTACTCACGGGCGCGGGTGTCCGCGTCCATGCGGGGGGTCCACTCCGCGGCCCGGCGCCAGTTGGCGCGCAGGTCGTCGGTGGAGGACCAGAAGCCGACGGCGAGACCGGCGGCATAGGCGGCGCCGAGGCAGGTCGTCTCGGCGACCATCGGGCGCACCACGGGGGCGTCCAGGAAGTCCGAGAGGGTCTGCATCAGCAGGTTGTTGGAGGTCATGCCGCCGTCGACCTTGAGGGCCGCGAGTTCGACGCCGGAGTCCTTCGTCATGGCGTCGGTGATCTCGCGGGTCTGCCAGGCGGTGGCCTCCAGGACGGCGCGCGCGATGTGCGCCTTGGTGACGTACCGGGTGAGACCGGCGATCACACCGCGGGCGTCGGAGCGCCAGTACGGGGCGAACAGGCCGGAGAAGGCCGGTACGAAGTAGGCGCCGCCGTTGTCCTCGACCGAGGACGCGAGCGTCTCGATCTCGGCGGCGGAGTTGATCAGGCCCATCTGGTCGCGCATCCACTGCACGAGGGAGCCGGTGACGGCGATGGAGCCCTCGAGGGCGTAGACCGGCTTCTTGTCGCCGATCTGGTAGCCGACGGTGGTCAGCAGCCCGGAGTAGGAGTTGATGGCCTTCTCACCGGTGTTCATGAGCATGAACGTGCCGGTGCCGTACGTGGACTTGGCCTCGCCCTCCTCGAAACAGGTCTGGCCGAACAGGGCCGCCTGCTGGTCGCCGAGCGCGGAGGCGACCGGGATGCCGCCGAGCAGGTCGCCGAGCTTGCCGCCGGTGACCGCGCCGTAGACCTCGGCGGAGGAGCGGATCTCGGGGAGGATCTGCATCGGCACGCCGATGGACTCGGCGATGCGCTCGTCCCACTCCATGGTGTGCAGGTTCATCAGCATGGTGCGCGAGGCGTTGGTGACGTCGGTGACGTGCTTGCCGCCGTTCACCCCGCCCGTCAGGTTCCAGATGACCCAGGAGTCCATGGTGCCGAAGAGGATGTCGCCCGCCTCGGCGCGCTCGCGCAGGCCCTCGACGTTGTCGAGCAGCCAGCGGGCCTTGGGGCCGGCGAAGTAGGAGGCGAGGGGCAGGCCCGTCTCGCGGCGGAAGCGGTCCTGGCCGACGTTGCGGCCGAGCTCCCTGCAGAGGGCGTCGGTGCGGGTGTCCTGCCAGACGATGGCGTTGTACACCGGCTCGCCGGTGTTCCGGTCCCAGAGCAGCGTGGTCTCACGCTGGTTGGTGATGCCGATGGCCTTGATGTCGTCGCGGGTGATGCCGGCCTTGGAGATGGCTCCGGCGACGACTTCCTCGACGTTGGTCCAGATCTCGGTGGCGTTGTGCTCGACCCAGCCCGGCTTCGGGAAGATCTGCTCGTGCTCCTTCTGGTCGACGGAGACGATGCGGCCGTCCCGGTCGAAGACGATGCAGCGGCTGGACGTGGTGCCCTGGTCGATGGCCGCGATGAAGGGGCCGGCGGTGTGTGCGTCGGTGGTCACGGTGTGCTCCATGTTCTTGCTCGGCGGTCTGTCTCAGGCGGTCTTCGGTCGCTGTCGCGCTCCTACTTGAGCGCGAGGTTGTAGAGACCGGCCGCGAGGGCGCCGCCGACCAGCGGGCCGACGATCGGCACCCAGGCGTACGTCCAGTCCGAGCGGCCCTTGTTGGGCAGCGGGAGCAGGGCGTGCACGATGCGCGGACCGAGGTCACGGGCCGGGTTGATCGCGTAGCCCGTGGGGCCACCGAGCGAGAGGCCGATGCCGACCACGACGAGCGCGGTGATCAGGGCGCCGAGGACGCCGAGGCCGTTGCCCTCGTCGTTCAGGCCCTGCGTGAGGATGGCGATCACCAGGACGAACGTGCCGATGATCTCGGTGAGCACGTTCTGGACGTAGTTCCGGATCTCGGGGCCCGTCGAGAAGATGCCGAGCACCGGGCCGGCCTTGGGCGCGGCCTTCTGATCGACCATGCCCTCCTCGGCCGGCTGCGCCGCGAGGATCTCGGGATCGGTCAGGTGGGCGTTGAACTGGCCCATGTACGCGACCCACACCAGGAAGGCGCCGATCATCGCGCCGAGCAGTTCGGAGGCCAGGTAGAGCGGAACATCGCTCCACTTGGTGCCGCCCTCGATCGCGAGACCGATGGTGACCGCCGGGTTGAGGTGGGCGCCGGAGACGCCCCCCGCCATGTAGGCGCCGGTCAGGACGGCGAAGCCCCAACCGAACGTGATGGCGAGCCACCCGGCGTCCTTGGCCTTCGAACGCTTGAGTACGACGCCGGCGACGACGCCGCCGCCGAGCAGGATGAGCAGGGCGGTACCGATGGTCTCGCCGATGAAGATGTCGGAGCTGGACACCCGCGACTCCTTTGTCCTTCGTCCAGGGGAAGGCGAACCCCGGGTCCCTCCGGTGGTCCGCGCCCTCAGGTGAGGGCGTTGCCGGCCCTGGCTTGCCCCACTGTAACGCGTAATGCCGTTAGGTGTTCGACAATGCCGACCGGTGGACGCGAGTCTGGCTGTGGGGTTACCAACACGTCAAGACTTCTGTAATTGAAAACACGATCGTTATTGATCGTTCTGGGTTATCGCCGGACTCGCAACCAGAAACGCGCGGATCCCCGCCGGGGCCCAGGTCAGAACCGGCTCGCGCCCAAGTCCCTCGACACCGCCCGCGCGCAGTCCCGCACCGCGGCGATCAGCTCGGGCCGCATCTCGCCCGAAGGGCACACCCGCTCCACGGCCCCGGTGATCCCCACCGCCCCCACCGGCATCCGCCGCCGGTCGTGAATGGGCGCGGCCACGGACGCGATGCCCTCCCACGTCTCCTCGGCGTCGTCCGCGTACCCGCGCGCGCGGGTGAGATCGAGGACCTCCTCGAAGCTCTCCTGCGCGGTGACGGTGCGCGCGGTGAACGACTCCCGGTCGCACTCCAGCGCCTCGCTGTGCGCCACCGGGTCGTACGCGGCGAGCACCTTGCCGAGCGCCGTGGAGTGCAGCGGCTGCATCGCCCCGACCTCCAGGACCTGCCGGCTGTCGTCGGGCCGGAACACGTGGTGCACGATCAGCACGCCCTGCTGGTGCAGCACGCCCAGGTACACGCTCTCGCCGCTGGAGCGGGCCAGGTCGTCGGTCCACACGAGCGCGCGGGCGCGCAGCTCGTGCACGTCCAGATAACTGTTGCCCAGCCGCAGCAGCTCCGCGCCGAGCTGATAGCGCCCGGACGCCGCGTCCTGCTCGACGAAGCCCTCCTGCTGCAGCGTGCGCAGGATGCCGTGCGCCGTGCCCTTGGCGAGCCCCAGGGAGGACGCGATGTCCGAGAGGCCGAGCCGGCGCTCGCCGCCCGCGAGCAGCCGCAGCATCGCGGCGGCCCGCTCGAGCGACTGGATGTTCCGTGCCATCGCAGCCCTGTCCTCCATCCCGTGCCGCGCACACCGTCCGCAGCGAACTCAAGAACGCTTTCACCGTTCGACAATGCTGAACACTATCGGTCGTTGCCGACCTGTGGCTAAGGGTGCGTACGCGGCGATTCCCGCCGCGTACGGCCGAACGACCACTTCCGGCCACTCATCCGCCCGTCCGCCCGCTGGGACGCTCTCACGGACGGACGAGGTCCCGGCTACCCTGGCGGCGTGCGGGTTCCACCGGAAACCGCAAAGCCGACAGCCGTCGCACTCCAGGGAGCTCATTCATGGCCTCGTCGCCGACCCCCTCATCCGATTCCGCAGCGGACGCCTCCGCCGGAAGCCGGGCCGACGCCCTCCGCTCAGCACTGGCGACCCGCGTGGTGGTCGCCGACGGCGCGATGGGCACCATGCTGCAGGCACAGGACCCCAGCCTCGAGGACTTCGAGAACCTCGAGGGCTGCAACGAGATCCTGAACGTCACCCGCCCCGACATCGTGGCCGCCGTACACCGGGAGTACTTCGCCGCGGGTGTCGACTGCGTCGAGACCAACACCTTCGGCGCGAACCACGCGGCCCTCGGTGAGTACGACATCCCCGAGCGCGTCTTCGAGCTCTCCGAGTCCGGCGCCCGCATCGCCCGCGAGGTCGCCGACGAGTTCACCGCCTCCACCGGGCAGCAGCGCTGGGTCCTCGGCTCCATGGGCCCCGGCACCAAGCTGCCGACCCTCGGCCACGCCCCGTACACCACCTTGCGCGACGCCTACCAGCAGAACGCCGAAGGCATGATCGCGGGCGGCGCCGACGCGCTCCTGGTCGAGACCACCCAGGACCTGCTGCAGACCAAGTCCGCCCTGCTCGGCGCCCGCCGCGCCCTGGACGCCACCGGCACGAACCTCCCCCTGATCTGCTCCGTCACCGTCGAGACGACCGGCACCATGCTGCTCGGCTCGGAGATCGGCGCCGCGCTCACCGCCCTGGAGCCGCTGGGCATCGACATGATCGGCCTGAACTGCGCGACCGGACCGGCCGAGATGAGCGAGCACCTGCGCTATCTGGCCCGGCACTCCCGCGTCCCGCTGGCCTGCATGCCCAACGCCGGCCTGCCCGTCCTCGGCAAGGACGGCGCGCACTACCCGCTGACGGCCCCCGAGCTGGCCGACGCCCAGGAGACCTTCGTCCGCGAGTACGGCCTGTCCCTGGTCGGCGGCTGCTGCGGCACCACGCCCGAGCACCTGCGGCAGGTCGTCGAGCGGGTGCGCGGGCTCACCCCGACCGCGCGCGAGCCGCGCCCCGAGCCGGGCGCCGCCTCGCTCTACCAGACTGTCCCGTTCCGCCAGGACACCTCGTACATGGCCATCGGTGAGCGCACCAACGCCAACGGCTCGAAGAAGTTCCGCGAGGCCATGCTGGACGGCCGCTGGGACGACTGCGTGGAGATGGCGCGCGACCAGATCCGCGAGGGCGCCCACATGCTCGACCTGTGCGTCGACTACGTGGGCCGCGACGGTGTCCAGGACATGCAGGAGCTGGCCGGCCGCTTCGCCACCGCCTCCACGCTGCCCATCGTCCTGGACTCCACCGAGGTGCCGGTCATCCAGGCCGGCCTGGAGAAGCTCGGCGGCCGCGCGGTCATCAACTCCGTCAACTACGAGGACGGCGACGGCCCCGAGTCCCGCTTCGCCAAGGTCACCGCGCTCGCCAAGGAGCACGGCGCCGCGCTCATCGCCCTGACCATCGACGAGGAGGGCCAGGCCCGCACCGTCGAGAACAAGGTCGCCATCGCCGAGCGCATCATCGAGGACCTGACGACCAACTGGGGCATCCACGAGTCGGACATCCTCATCGACACCCTGACCTTCACCATCTGCACCGGTCAGGAGGAGTCCCGCAAGGACGGCATCCACACCATCGAGGCGATCCGCGAACTCAAGCGCCGCCACCCGGACGTGCAGACCACGCTCGGCCTGTCCAACATCTCCTTCGGCCTCAACCCGGCCGCCCGCGTCGTCCTCAACTCCGTCTTCCTGGACGAGTGCGTCAAGGCGGGCCTGGACTCCGCCATCGTGCACGCCTCCAAGATCCTGCCGATCGCGCGCCTGGACGAGGAGCAGGTCAAGGCCGCCCACGACCTGATCTACGACCGCCGCGCCGAGGGCTACGACCCCCTGCAGAAGCTCATGGAGCTCTTCGAGGGCGTCAACATGAAGTCCATGAAGGCGGGCAAGGCCGAGGAGCTCCTCGCCCTGCCGCTGGACGAGCGGCTGCAGCGCCGCATCATCGACGGCGAGAAGAACGGCCTGGAGGCCGACCTCGACGAGGCCCTCGCGGACCGTCCGGCCCTGGACATCGTCAACGACACGCTCCTGGAGGGCATGAAGGTCGTCGGCGAGCTCTTCGGCTCCGGCCAGATGCAGCTGCCCTTCGTGCTCCAGTCCGCCGAGGTCATGAAGACCGCGGTGGCCTACCTGGAACCGCACATGGAGAAGACCGACGCCGAGGGCAAGGGCACCATCGTGCTCGCCACGGTGCGCGGCGACGTCCACGACATCGGCAAGAACCTCGTCGACATCATCCTGTCCAACAACGGCTACAACGTGGTCAACCTGGGCATCAAGCAGCCCGTCGCCGCGATCCTGGACGCCGCCCAGGAACACCGGGCCGACGTCATCGGCATGTCCGGCCTCCTGGTCAAGTCGACCGTGATCATGAAGGAGAACCTGGAGGAGCTCAACCAGCGCCGGATGGCCGCCGACTACCCGGTCATCCTCGGCGGTGCCGCCCTCACCCGGGCGTACGTCGAGCAGGACCTGCACGAGATCTACGAGGGCGAAGTCCGCTACGCCCGCGACGCGTTCGAGGGACTGCGCCTGATGGACGCCCTGATCGCGGTCAAGCGCGGCGTCCCCGGCGCCACCCTGCCCGAGCTCAAGCAGCGCCGCGTACCGAAGAAGGACCTTCCCGCCGAGGCGGTCAAGGAGCCCGAGGGCCCGGCGCGCTCCGACGTCGCCACCGACAACCCCGTGCCCACGCCGCCGTTCTGGGGCACCCGCGTCATCAAGGGCATCCAGCTCAAGGAGTACGCCTCCTGGCTGGACGAAGGCGCGCTGTTCAAGGGCCAGTGGGGCCTGAAGCAGGCCCGTACCGGCGCCGGACCGACGTACGAGGAACTGGTCGAGAGCGAGGGCCGGCCGCGGCTTCGCGGTCTGCTCGACGAGCTGCAGACCAAGAACCTGCTGGAAGCGGCCGTCGTCTACGGCTACTTCCCGTGCGTCTCCAAGGGCGACGACCTGATCATCCTGGACGAGCAGGGCAACGAGCGGACCCGCTTCTCCTTCCCGCGCCAGCGCCGCGGCCGGCGCCTGTGCCTCGCGGACTTCTTCCGCCCCGAGGAGTCGGGCGAGCAGGACGTGGTGGGCCTGCAGGTCGTCACCGTCGGCTCGAAGATCGGCGAGGCCACGGCCGAGCTGTTCGCCGCCGACGCCTACCGCGACTACCTCGAACTGCACGGCCTGTCCGTGCAGTTGGCCGAGGCGCTCGCCGAGTACTGGCACGCGCGGGTGCGCTCCGAGCTCGGCTTCGCCGGCGAGGACCCGGCCGACGTCGAGGACATGTTCGCGCTGAAGTACCGCGGCGCCCGCTTCTCCCTCGGCTACGGCGCCTGCCCCGACCTGGAGGACCGCGCCAAGATCGCCGAACTCCTGCGCCCGGAGCGGATCGGCGTCGAACTCTCGGAGGAGTTCCAGCTCCACCCCGAACAGTCCACGGACGCCATCGTGATCCACCATCCTGAGGCGAAGTACTTCAACGCCCGCTGAGCTGCAGGGGCGGCGTGCGGCAGTATTGAGAGGCGCTTCGATCCGGGCAGTCGTACACTGGACGGTCCAGCTCAGGCCGGTCCCCTTCTGGGGGCCGGCCTTCTCGTCCCTATACGGAGGTGTGCCCGGATGACCAGTACGGTTCCCGCGCTCGGTACCCGAACGGCCGAAGGCTCCGCCCTGCAGGCCGTTCTCCTCGACATGGACGGAACCCTCGTGGACACCGAGGGCTTCTGGTGGGACGCCGAGGTGGAGGTCTTCGCCGCGCTCGGGCACGCGCTCGACGAGGCCTGGCGGGACGTCGTGGTCGGCGGGCCCATGACCCGCAGCGCCGGCTTCCTCATCGAGGCCACCGGCGCCGACATCACACTCCCCGAACTGACCGTCCTGCTCAACGACGGCTTCGAGGACCGCATCAGCCGCGCCCTGCCGCTGATGCCCGGGGCCGGGAGACTCCTCACCGAACTCGCCGCCCACGAGGTGCCGACGGGGCTCGTGTCCGCCTCGCACCGGCGCATCATCGACCGGGTCCTGGACTCCATCGGCGCCCACCACTTCCGGCTGACCGTCGCCGGCGACGAGGTGCCCCGCACCAAGCCGCACCCCGACCCGTATCTGCTTGCCGCCTCCCGCCTGGGCGCCGACCCGGCCCGGTGCGCCGTCATCGAGGACACCGCGACCGGCGTGGCCGCCGCCGAGGCCGCGGGCTGCCGCGTGGTGGCCGTGCCGTCCGTCGCACCCATAGCCCCGGCCGCGGGCCGGACCGTCGTGCCCTCGCTCGAACATGTCGACCTGCGGTTCCTGCACGGCCTGATGAGCGCCTGAACCGGCCGCCGGTGGCCGAAATCCCCTGGCCGCAAGGCCAGTTGAAAGTGTGACGTTTCCCACTTCGAAGAGGGTCGACAGGGGTTCGATCCTGTGCAGGAGAGCCCTTACCCCCGGGTGCGGGCAGGACCTTGTGTCCTGATTGGGCCGCCCGTGCACGAAACCTTCCGGTGTCGGGTTATCGGTGCGTCCACGCCCCGTATCACTGCGTGATGGAACCCCAACTCCGGTCTCCTCCAGCGCCTCTGGTGGTGCGGACTAATCTCGTCGCGAGAACATCGCCCCACCCCCCCGTGCCCCATCAACCCCACCCCGCCGTTGCCGGAAACACGGGATCAAGAGTTCTGGAGAACGTCCAGCATGAACCGCAAGACTTTGGTGCTGCCGGCCCTGATAGGTCTGCTCGCCTCCACGCTCGCCGCGTGTGGCGGTTCGGGCAGTGGGGACGGCGACGGCCCCATCGGGGTGGGCACCACGGACCGGTTCGCGGTGTCGAAGGAGGTCCCGGCTCCCTTCGATCCGGCGTACGCCTACGACGCGGGAACCTGGAACGTACTGCGGCAGACCCTGCAGACGCTCATGGCCCTGCCGCGCGGGGGCGGCGAGCCGGAGCCCGAGGCCGCCCAGAAGTGCGGCTTCACCGACACCGGCAACGAGCGGTACGCCTGCACCCTGCGCAAGGGCCTGAAGTTCGCCGACGGCAAGGCGCTGACCGCCGCCGACGTGAAGTTCTCCATCGAGCGCGTCCGCGACATGAAGATCGCCGACCCCAGCGGTTCCAGCGGCCTCGTGTCGAACGTGGAGACCATCGAGGTCCAGGGCGACCGCGGCATCGTCTTCCACCTCAAGAGCCCGGACGCGACGTTCCCGTACAAGCTCGCCACGCCGACCGCGGGCATCGTGAGCCCCGACCACTACAGCAAGACGAAGCTGCGTGACGGCTTCGAGGTGGACGGTTCCGGTCCCTACACCGTCAAGTCGGAAGTGAAGAACGACCAGGTCGTCAAGGCCGTCTTCTCCAAGAACCCGCACTACAAGGGTTCGTTCACCCCGGAGAACGACAAGGTCGAGCTGCGGACGTTCGTGAACGCCGCCGGCATGGGGAAGGCGCTCGACAGCGGCGACATCGACCTGATGACCCGCACCATGTCGCCGCAGCAGATCAAGAAGCTCGACGAGAGCCCCGGCAAGGACATCGACCTCGTCGAGATGCCCGGCCTGGAGATCCGCTACCTCGCCTTCAACACGGAGGCGGCGACCGTCAAGGACAAGGCCGTCCGGCAGGCCATGGCGCAGATCGTCGACCGCGGCGCGCTCGCGAGCAGCGTGTACGGCGCGACGGCCGACCCGCTGTACTCGCTGGTGCCGACCACCATCACGGGCCACTCCAACTCGTTCTTCAACAAGTACGAGGAGCCGGACCCGAAGAAGGCCAAGTCGCTGCTCGACGACGCGGGCATCGACACGCCGGTCAAGCTGACCATGCACTACACCACGGACCACTACGGCCCGGCCACGAAGAAGGAGTTCGAGACGCTGCAGCGGCAGCTGAACGACACCGGCCTCTTCGACGTGCAGATCAAGGGCGAGATCTGGAACACCTTCCGCCCGGCGGAGCGCGAGGGCAAGTACGACGTCTACGGCATGGGTTGGTTCCCGGACTTCCCCGACGCCGACAACTTCCTCGCGCCGTTCCTCGACGAGGACAACTTCCTCGGCTCGCCCTACCGCAACCGCACCATCAACAACGAACTGATCCCCACCTCCCGCCGCGAGGCCGACCGCCTCAGCGCCATCAAGAGCATCGAGAAGATCCAGGACATCGTCGCCGAGGACGTCCCGGTGCTCCCGCTGTGGCAGGGCAAGCAGTACATAGCCGCCCGAGACGACATCACGGGTGTCGAGTGGGCTCTCAACTCCGCTTCGAATCTGCAGCTGTGGGAGCTCGCCCGCGGTGTGAGCGACTGACCGGCGCCGCACCCGAGTACGGAAACAACGACAAGGCACGCAAGTGAAAATGCGCAACCAGTGGCTGGCCCTGCCCCTCTCCTCCGGCCTGGCCGCGACCCTGCTGACCGGCTGCGGATCGGAGTCCGGCGGCTCCGCCAAGGACAGCGACTCCGTGGTGGTGGGGATGTCCGACGACGTCCTCGCCACCGACCCGGCGGCCGGTTACGACCCGGGTTCGTGGCTGCTGTTCAACAACGTCTTCCAATCGCTCCTGAGCTTCCCCAAGGGCGCCACCGAGCCGGAGCCCGAGGCCGCCCGGAAGTGCGGCTTCACGGACCAGCGGACGAAGGTCTTCACCTGCACGCTGCGGGACGGCCTGAAGTTCAGCAACGGCAACGACCTCACCTCGAAGGACGTCAAGTACTCCTTCGACCGCATGCGGAAGATCGACGTCGACGGGGGCCCGGCGACCATGCTGCCGATGCTCGACACGGTCGAGACGCCGGACGCCAAGACTGTCGTCTTCAAGCTGAAGTACCCCGACGCGACCTTCCCCAGCAAGATCGCCTCCGGTGCCGGCTCCATCGTCGACCACCGCGAGTACCCGATGGACAAGCTCCGCACGGACGGCGAGGCCGTGGGCTCCGGGCCGTACAAGCTCGACTCGTTCGACAAGGAGGAGGCGGTCTTCTCCGTCAACTCCGGCTACAAGGGCACCGCGAAGACCCGCAACGACGGCGTGACCCTGCGCTTCTTCCACGACGACCGCAAGGGCCTGAAGAAGGCGATCACCGACCACGAGGTCGACGTCGCCTACCGAGGCCTGGCCGGCGCGGACATCGCCGACATCGAGAAGAGCACCTCCGACAACAAGATGGAGATCGTCGAGGGCACCAGCGCGGAGGTGCAGCACCTGGTCTTCAACATGAAGGACCCGGTGGCCGGCAAGCCCGGCGTGCGCAAGGCCATCGCCTACCTCCTCGACCGCGAGGCCCTCGTCGACCAGGTGTACCAGGGCACGGCGACGCCGCTGTACTCGATCGTCCCGGCCGGTATCGGCGGCCACAACACCGCGTTCTTCGACACCTACGGCGCGCGCCCGCAGCGCGACAAGGCCGCCGCCGCGCTGCGCGAGGCCGGCGTCGACGGCAAGGCCAAGCTGACGCTGTGGTCCACGCCGTCCCGCTACGGCCCGGCCACCGACGACGAGTTGCGCGCGATAGCCAAGCAGCTCAACGCCAGCGGCCTGTTCGAGGCGGACGTGAAGTCCGTCGAGTTCGAGCAGTACGAGAAGGACATCAAGGCCGGGAAGTACGGCGTGTACGTCAAGGGCTGGGTGCCGGACTACCCGGACCCGGACAACTTCACGCAGCCGTTCTTCGGCAAGGACAACGTCCTGCAGAACCACTACGAGAACAACACCATCACCGGGAAGATCATCCCGACCACGGCCGCGCAGAGCGACCGCACCACGACCGACGCGGACTACGGCAAGCTCCAGGACATCGTCGCCGACGAGCTCCCCATCCTCCCGGTCTGGCAGGCCAAGCAGTACGCGGTCGTCCGCGAGAACGTCTACGGCCTGGAGAACTGCCTGGACGCGTCGACGGTGTTCCGCTTCTGGGAGATCAGCAAGGGCTAGCCGCTGCGCTTGGCTGAGCGTGAAAGGAGGGGGTATCCCGTGCGGGATACCCCCTCCTGCTGTCTGGCCCCCGCTCCCCGCACCTGCTGTGGGCAGCTGGGCCGCTGCCGACCGTTCCGTTCCCTGCTGTGGGCAGCTGGGCCGCCAGGGGCGGCACGGGTGGGCACAGCCCCAGGCCGACGGTGCAGTTCCAAACTGGGGTACCGGGGGCTACTGCGCCCCCGGCCGGACCAGGCCACTCTCGTAGGCGTACACCGCCGCCTGCACCCGGTCACGGAGCCCCAGCTTCGTGAGGACGTGCCCCACGTGCGTCTTCACCGTGGTCTCGCTGACAAACAGATCCGCGGCGATCTCCGCGTTGGACAGGCCGCGGGCGACGAGCTTGAGGACTTCCACCTCACGCTCGGTCAGCGTGTGCAAGGTGTCGGGCACGGGCTCGTCCCCGGACGGCAGATGCCCCGCGTACTTGTCGAGCAGCCGCCGCGTGATGCTCGGCGCGAGCATCGCCTCACCCGCGGCGACCACACGAATCGCCTGCACCAGCTCGTTCGCCGGCGCGTCCTTCAGCAGGAACCCGCTGGCTCCCGCGCGCAGCGCCTCCACCACGTACTCGTCGAGGTCGAAGGTGGTCAGGACGAGGACCTTCGCGGGGCCGTCCCGGCCCGGCCCGGTGATCTGCCGGGTGGCCTCGACCCCGTCCATCCGGGGCATACGGATATCCATCAGGACCACATCGGGCTGCAGCGCCCGCACCTGGTCGAGAGCCTGCAGGCCGTCTCCGGCCTCGCCGACGACCGCGATGTCCTGCTCGGCCTCCAGAATCATTCGGAAACCCGTGCGCAGCAGCGGCTGGTCATCGACCAGTAGGACGCGGATGGCCACGTAACTCTCCTTCGCCTAGCCCGGGCCCATTCTGCCCTGCTCATCGGCGCGCGACTCCGGCGGCCTCACCGGAAGCGGATACGGCGGGGGAGTGCCGCCGAATTCCGGACAGACGGCCTGGTGGTCGCACCAGCCGCACAGCTTCGTCGGGCGCGGCCGCCACTCGCCCGTCTCCGTGGCGAGGACGATGGCCTCCCACAGCGCGAGCAGCTTGCGCTCGACCCGCTCCAGGTCGGCCTCCACCGGGTCGTACGTGATCACGTCGCCGCTGCCGAGATAGACGAGCTGCAGGCGGCGCGGGATCAGGCCCTTCAGGCGCCACACCACGAGGGCGTAGAACTTCATCTGGAACAGCGCGCCCTCCGCGTACTCGGGGCGGGGGGCCTTTCCGGTCTTGTAGTCGACGATGCGGACCTCGCCGGTCGGGGCGACGTCGACCCGGTCGATGATGCCGCGCAGCTTCAGGCCCGAGGCCAGCTCGGCCTCCACGAAAAGCTCCCGCTCGGCGGGCTCCAGGCGCGTGGGGTCCTCCAGCGTGAACCACCGCTCGACCAGCTTCTCCGCGTCGGCAAGCCACTGGGTGACGCGCTCGCCCCCGCCGTCGTCGGCGAACAGCTCGGCCAGCTCCGGCTTGGCCTCGCGCAGGCGGTCCCACTGGCCCGGGACGAGCGCCTTGGCCCGCGGCGCGGTGCGCTCCGTCGCGGGGGCGTCGAAGAGTCTCTCCAGGACCGCGTGGACCAGAGTGCCGCGCGTCGCGGCCTCGCTCGGCTTCTCCGGCAGCTTGTCGATCACCCGGAAGCGATACAGCAGCGGGCACTGCATGAAGTCGCTCGCGCGCGAGGGCGACAGGGACGCCGGGCGCGCGGCCACCCCGACGTCGTGGGTCCTGGTTTCCATGACGACAGACCCTACGACCCGCCACTGACATCGGCCGCATACCATCGACGACAGACCCTCTCGCCCTGCATGATCGTGCGTGTACCGCGCGACTGCAGGAGCGGGGGACGCTTCGAACGAGGGGACATCGTGGACGAAAGCGGCGGCAGCGGCAGGCCGCAGTCCGAGCACGCGCCCGCCCAGGCGGAGAACGCGCCCGCCGAGGCGGAGGACGCGCCGCCCAGCACGTCCCGGTCCGCGCCCGACCACCGCAGCGACGCCCCCCGCCCGGCAGAGAGCCCGACGGGCCCTGAAGCCGACGCCGAAGCCGCCCACAGCACCGGCAAGGAGCCCGGCGGTCCGACGGCGAACAGGCCCCGGCCCGGGGCGGACGACCGTCGCACCGACGCCGGCTCGTCGGTGCCTCCGGCAGCCGATCGCGCCGACGCGACGGCGCCCTCGGCGCCCGATCGCGCCAGCTCGTCGGTGCCTCCGGCAGCCGGTGACCCCGATTCGGCAGCGCCCTCGGTGCCCGATCGCGCCGGTTCGTCGGCGTCTTCGGCGGCCGATCACGCCGACTCAGCAGTGCCCTCGGTGCCCGATCACGCCGGCCCGGCGGCGCCCCCGTCAGACGATCACGCCGCCCCCGCGGCCCCCGCCACCCCCACCCGCCCAACCACCCCCGTCTCCGTGCGCAAAGAGCACCGCAGTGACGGACCTGGCGGCGTCGACCGGCGCGAGAGTGCCCCGCCACCGCGGGCGCACGCCCACCACTCCGGCGAGCCGCCCAAGGAGGAGCCGAAGAACCCCGGTGGCGGGTTGCTCATGGGGCGGCCCTTCGGTGTGCCCGTGTACGTCGCGCCGAGCTGGTTCCTGGTCGCCGCGCTCATCACCTGGGTGTTCGGCGGCCAGCTCGACCGCGTGCTGCCCGAGCTCGGTGGCGCCCGCTATCTCGTGTCACTGTTCTTCGCGGTCGCCTTCTACGCCTCCGTACTCGTGCACGAGCTGGCCCACACCGTCGCGGCCCTCCGCTTCAAGCTGCCGGTGCGCCGCATCCAGCTCCAGTTCTTCGGCGGCGTCAGCGAGATCGAGAAGGAGAGCGAGACCCCGGGACGCGAGTTCGTGCTCGCGTTCGTCGGCCCACTGCTCTCCCTCGTCCTCGCGGGCGTCTTCTACGCGGGCATGCAGGCCGTGGAACCCGGCACCGTACCGGGCGTCCTGCTCGCGGGCCTGATGATCTCCAACCTCATCGTCGCCGCCTTCAACCTCCTGCCCGGCCTCCCGCTCGACGGCGGCCGTATGCTCCGCGCCGTCGTCTGGAAGATCACCGGCAAGCCCATGAGCGGCACCATCGCCGCCGCCTGGGTCGGCCGCGCGCTCGCCATCTCCGTGCTCGTCGGCCTGCCGATCCTCAACCAGTCCGGCGCCCTCGGCGGCGAGACCCAGGACATCGGCGGCATGGACACCGTCACCGACGCCCTGCTCGCCGCGATCCTCGCCGCGATCATCTGGACGGGAGCCGGCAACAGCCTGCGCATGGCCCGCCTGCGCGAGCACCTGCCCGAGCTGCGCGCCCGCGCGCTGACCCGGCGTGCGGTCCCCGTGGAGACGGACACCCCGCTCTCCGAGGCCCTGCGCCGCGCCAACGCCGCGGGCGCCCGCGCCCTCGTGGTCGTCGACTCCGACGGCGACCCGCTGTCCGTGGTCCGCGAGGCCGCGATCGTCGGCGTCCCCGAGCACCGCCGCCCCTGGGTCGCCGTCAGCGGCCTCGCCCAGGACATCACCGAAGGCATGCGCATCCCGGCGGAGCTGGCCGGGGAGGAACTCCTCGACCGGCTGCGCTCGACCCCCGCGACGGAGTACCTCGTCGTCGAGACCTCCGGCGAGATCTACGGCGTCCTGTCCGCCGCGGACGTCGAGCGCGCCTTCGTCAAGGCCATGGCGAGGCCCAGCTGAGGGGCTACGGCGAGGCGGGCCCGACCGGCTGCGACGAGCCCCGTCCCGGCACGGTGGTCGGCGGCCCCCGCCACGGCCGGTAGGCTGGTCACATGTCCGAACCGACCGGTGCCGCCCGCCGACGCGGGCCCTTCAAGGTCGGGGACCAGGTCCAGCTCACCGACCCCAAGGGACGCCACTACACGTTCACGCTCGAGGCCGGGAAGAACTTCCACACCCACAAGGGTTCCTTCCCGCACGACGAGCTGATCGGTGCTCCCGAGGGCAGTGTTGTCCGCACCACGGGGAACGTCGCCTACCTCGCGCTGCGCCCCCTGCTCCCCGACTACGTCCTGTCCATGCCCCGCGGCGCCGCCGTGGTCTACCCCAAGGACGCGGGGCAGATCCTGGCCTTCGCCGACATCTTCCCCGGCGCCCGCGTCGTGGAGGCGGGCGTCGGCTCCGGCTCGCTCAGCGCCTTCCTGCTGCGCGCCATCGGCGACCACGGAATGCTGCACTCCTACGAGCGCCGCGAGGACTTCGCCGAGATCGCCCAGCAGAACGTGGAGCGCTACTTCGGCGCCCCCCACCCCGCCTGGCAGCTCACCGTCGGCGACCTCCAGGACAACCTGTCCGACACCGAGGTCGACCGCGTCATCCTCGACATGCTGGCCCCCTGGGAGTGCCTGGAGGCCGTCTCCAAGGCCCTCGTGCCCGGCGGCATCCTGTGCGCGTACGTCGCCACGACCACGCAGCTCGCCCGCACCGTCGAGTCGATCCGCGAGATCGGCGGCTTCAACGAGCCGACCGCCTGGGAATCGATGATCCGCAACTGGCACATCGAGGGCCTGGCCGTCCGCCCGGACCACCGCATGATCGGCCACACCGGCTTCCTCCTCACCGCCCGCCGCCTCGCGGACGGCGTCGAGCCGCCCATGCGGCGCCGCCGCCCCGCCAAGGGCGCCTACGGCGAGGACTACACCGGCCCGAACGCCGACGGCGGCAGCCCCCGCTGACCCCGCACGCCCGGGCCGCACCCCCGGTACGCCCGGCGTACACACAACGCACCGGCGCCGCCGCCGAGTTCCCGCAGACCCACGCGGAACTCGGCGGCGGCGCCGTCCTGTTGGGCGCGTGTCACCGCACCGGACCCCGGTGTTCCCCGGCGGTGTGAGGTGTGGCACCATGCTGGCCACCCCACCCCACCGGCACAGCCCTCACAGGAGACGCTCCTCGTGCAGCACCCCGCCGTCCCGGAACTGGCCCACACGGCGGACCGGCCGTGGGCCACCCGCCCCATCCACTGGGTGGCCACCGCCGCCGCACTGGCCGCCGTCGTCGCGGCCTCCGGCTTCCTGCAGCCCGACCACGCCACCGCCGCCCAGACCGACCCCAAGCCGCAGCCCAGGAGCGCCCCGGCGCCCGCTCCCGACCCGGCCGCCGTCACGTACCCGCTCGAGTGCGGCCCCGTGAAGCCCGTCGTCGCCAAGAAGGCCACCGGCGACCTCGACGGCGACGGCCGCCCCGAGAGCGTGGCGGCCGTGCACTGCCAGGCCGGCTCCGGCACCCCGCCGGACGCCGTGTACGTCATCACCCGCCCCCGGGAAGGCAAGCCGCGCGTCGTCGCCACCCTCCTCGACGCCAAGGACCGCCGCACGGTCGACACCCTCGCGGTACGCGGCGGCGCCGTGACCGCGACCCTGCTCGGCTACTCCTCGCCCGACGTGCCCCGCTACCGCCCCGACCTCCGCGAGGAAGTCAAGTGGCGGTGGGAGAACGGCGCGTTCACCCGCTCGACACCCACCGAGGCGCACCGGGCCTGACGCCCCGCGTGCCCCACGCGCCGCCCACGCGACGGCGCGAGGTCTCCGCAGACACCAAGTGGGGCCCGTGGTTACCTTCGGACGGTAACCACGGGCCCCACTTCGCTCACTCAGCGACACTATTCGGTCACTCTGCGTCGGGTCCGTAGACCTCCACCCTGTCCGAAACTCGACGTACGTGAATACAGTCACCCGGGCACTCCTTCGCGGAGTCCGTGACATCGCGGAGAAGCGGCAGCGGCACGGGCGTTGTCGCCCCGGGCGCCTGCAGCAGCTCGTCGTCCGCGCTCTTCACATAGGCCAGGCCGTCGATGTCCAGCTCGAAGACCTCGGGCGCGTACTGGGCACAGATGCCGTCGCCGGTACACAGGTCCTGATCGATCCAGACCTCGAGCAGATCATGGCTTTCGCCGGGGCTCTCCGCCTCGTGCTGCACGGTCATCTCTCCTGCCGAAACTGCGTCGAGCAGGGCGGACTTTGCTGCAAGTCCGGCCAGCCCTGACGGGTGTTGAACAGTTCGACCCTACAACCGGCAGCTTTCCGATGTTGTTGGGTGGGTATTCCCCTGGCGTGAGGGAGAGCGCAAGGGTGAAGATCGGACACACCCCCACCGTCTTTGTGATCTAGGGGTTTCAATCAGCACCCACCCAGGTAGGGTCAGGAAGCGTCCAGCTCCCCTTGGAGGAGGTGAGGACCGTGGCAGCCCACGACGACGACATCAACCGCGGCATCCGGCCGGGGCGAGGGTCTGAAGACCCAGCCGGTCAGGTTGCCTATCTCGAGCAGGAAATCGCCGTCCTGCGACGCAAGCTCGCCGACTCTCCGCGTCATACGAGGATTCTCGAAGAGCGGATCGTCGAGCTGCAGACCAACCTGGCAGGCGTATCCGCACAGAACGAACGGCTCGCGAACACGCTCCGCGAGGCCCGCGACCAGATCGTGGCCCTCAAGGAAGAGGTCGACCGGCTCGCGCAGCCGCCGGCCGGCTTCGGAGTCTTCCTCACGGCGAACGAGGACGGCACCGCCGACATCTTCACCGGCGGCCGCAAGCTCCGTGTGAACGTCAGCCCGAGCGTCGAACTCGACGACCTCAGGCGCGGCCAGGAAGTCATGCTCAACGAAGCGCTCAACGTGGTCGAGGCCATGGAGTACGAGAGCGTCGGAGACATCGTCACCCTCAAGGAGATCCTCGAGGACGGCGAACGCGCCCTGGTGATCGGGCACACCGACGAGGAACGGGTGGTGAGGCTCGCCGAGCCACTCCTGGACGTCACCATCCGCCCCGGAGACGCCCTCCTGCTCGAACCCCGCTCCGGCTACGTCTACGAGGTCGTACCGAAGAGCGAAGTGGAGGAACTGGTCCTCGAAGAGGTCCCGGACATCAGTTACGACAAGATCGGCGGCCTCGGCGGCCAGATCGAGATGATCCGCGACGCGGTCGAGCTCCCCTATCTCTACCCCGACCTCTTCAAGGAGCACGAACTGCGGCCGCCCAAGGGCGTCCTCCTCTACGGCCCGCCCGGCTGCGGCAAGACACTGATCGCGAAGGCCGTCGCCAACTCCCTTGCCAAGAAGGTCGCCGAGGTCACCGGGCAGCCCGCGGGGAAGAGCTTCTTCCTCAACATCAAGGGCCCCGAGCTCCTCAACAAGTACGTCGGCGAGACCGAGCGCCACATCCGCCTGGTCTTCCAGCGCGCACGCGAGAAGGCGAGCGAGGGCACCCCCGTCATCGTCTTCTTCGACGAGATGGAATCCCTCTTCCGCACCCGCGGCAGCGGCGTCAGCTCGGACGTGGAGAACACCATCGTCCCCCAGCTGCTCGCCGAGATCGACGGCGTGGAAGGCCTGGAGAACGTCATCGTCATCGGCGCCTCCAACCGCGAGGACATGATCGATCCAGCCATTCTGCGGCCCGGACGCCTCGACGTGAAGATCAAGATCGAGCGCCCGGACGCCGAGGCGGCCAAGGACATCTTCGCCAAGTACCTGACCGAGCGCCTGCCGCTGCACGCCGACGACCTCGCCGAACACAGCAGCGACAAGGGCGCCACGGTGCACGCCATGATCCAGTCCGTCGTCGAGCAGATGTACGCCGAATCCGAGGAGAACCGCTTCCTCGAAGTCACGTACGCCAACGGCGACAAGGAAGTCCTCTACTTCAAGGACTTCAACTCCGGCGCCATGATCGAGAACATCGTCGGCCGCGCCAAGAAGATGGCCATCAAGGCCTTCCTCGAGCAGAACCAGAAGGGCCTCAGGGTCTCCCACCTCCTCCAGGCTTGCATCGACGAGTTCAAGGAGAACGAGGACCTGCCCAACACCACCAACCCGGACGACTGGGCCCGAATCTCCGGAAAGAAGGGCGAACGGATCGTATACATCCGCACGCTCGTCACCGGAAAGCAGGGCGCCGACACCGGACGCTCCATCGACACGGTGGCCAACACCGGTCAGTACCTGTAGGCGACAGGGCGGCTGCGGGTGCCCTCCACGGGTACCCGCAGCCGACTGTTTTCCGCCGGTCGCGGGCGCCTCGCAGCCGCGTCACCAACCCAGCGAGAGCAAAGCAGGAAATGATCTCCCCACCAGCGCAAAGGCGTTCTAGGCTCTTCCGTACCGCCGAGTCGCGCAGTGCGGGGACGGGCACCGCACACGCACCGGAGAACCAGCGGTACTTGAGCGGTGCCCCCGACCGAGGGCGCCGCCGGGCAAGGAGGGCCGCATGACCGTACGGCGAGTAATGGGCATCGAGACGGAGTACGGCATCTCCGTCCCCGGCCACCCCAACGCCAATGCCATGCTCACCTCGTCCCAGATCGTCAACGCCTACGCCGCGGCGATGCACCGGGCGCGACGCGCCCGCTGGGACTTCGAGGAGGAGAACCCGCTGCGGGACGCGCGGGGCTTCGACCTCGCCCGCGAAGCCGCCGACGCCAGCCAGCTCACCGACGAGGACATCGGCCTCGCCAACGTGATCCTCACCAACGGGGCACGCCTCTACGTGGACCACGCACACCCCGAGTACAGCGCGCCGGAGGTCACCAACCCCCGCGACGCCGTCCTCTGGGACAAGGCCGGCGAGCGGATCATGGCCGAGGCCGCCGAGCGGGCCGCGGCGCTCCCCGGCGCCCAGCCGATCCACCTCTACAAGAACAACACCGACAACAAGGGCGCCTCCTACGGCACGCACGAGAACTACCTGATGAAGCGGGAGACCCCCTTCTCGGACATCGTGCGCCACCTCACGCCCTTCTTCATCTCCCGGCAGGTCTTCGCCGGCGCCGGCCGCGTCGGCATCGGCCAGGACGGCCACGAGCACGGCTTCCAGCTCAGCCAGCGCGCGGACTACTTCGAGGTCGAGGTCGGCCTGGAGACCACCCTCAAGCGGCCCATCATCAACACCCGGGACGAGCCGCACGCCGACGCCGAGAAGTACCGCCGCCTGCACGTGATCATCGGCGACGCGAACCTCTCGGAGATCTCCACCTATCTGAAACTCGGCACCACCTCGCTGGTCCTCGCCATGATCGAGGACGGCTTCATCGCGGTCGACCTGGCCGTCGACCAGCCCGTCCGCACCCTCCACCAGGTCTCGCACGACCCGACCCTGCAGCGCCTGGTCACACTGCGTAGCGGCCGCACACTCACCGCGGTCCAACTCCAGATGGAGTACTTCGAGCTGGCCCGCAAATACGTCGAGGAGCGGTACGGCGCGGACGCCGACGACCAGACCAAGGACGTCCTCACCCGTTGGGAAGACGTCCTCAACCGGCTCGAGAACAACCCGATGAGCCTCTCCGGAGAGCTCGACTGGGTCGCCAAGCGAGAGCTCATGGAGGGCTACCGCCGCCGCGACAGCCTCGACTGGGACGCCGCGCGCCTGCACCTCGTGGACCTCCAGTACGCGGACGTACGCCCGGAGAAGGGCCTCTACAACCGCCTCGCGGCCCGCGGCAAGATCAAGCGCCTCCTCGACGAGGGCGACGTCGAGCGGGCCCGCACCAAGCCCCCCGAGGACACCCGCGCCTACTTCCGCGGCCGCTGCCTGGAGCAGTACGCCGACGACGTCGCCGCGGCCTCGTGGGATTCGGTCATCTTCGACCTGCCCGGACGGGACTCGCTCCAGCGCGTCCCGACCCTGGAGCCGCTACGCGGAACGCGTAATCACGTCAAGGAACTGCTCGACCGGTGCCGCACGGCGGAGGATCTGGTCCGAGTGCTGTCCGGGGGCTGAAAGGCGGCTGAAAGCCCGACGGCCGGGGAATCACAGAGGTGGGCCCCGCACGTTGAAGAAGTGCGGGGCCGATGTCAGACCCGGCTTGTAAGGTCTGATCAAGAAACGTCGAACCGAGCGGGGTGAGCTAGATGGCGACCAAGGACACCGGCGGCGGACAGCAGAAGGCGACGCGCTCCACCGAGGAGGTCGAGGAGCAGGCGCAGGACGCGCAGGCTTCGGAAGACCTCAAGGAGCGCCAGGAGAAGCTGAGCGACGACGTGGACTCGGTTCTGGATGAAATCGACGACGTACTCGAGGAGAATGCCGAGGACTTCGTGCGGAGTTTCGTGCAGAAAGGCGGAGAATAACCGAAATGTCCGGTTCTTCGGTCGAGAAGCAATGCGCAGGCTGCAAGCGAATACTGCCGACTGCTTCGTTCGCCCGCGACAAGAATCGGCGTGACGGTCTCCAAACACGATGCCGGGAGTGTGTGGCGGAATACAGTTCCACGCACTATCGGCGTCGCAGAGCCGCAGTCGGCAAGCCGGTCAGGGAGAAGGTGGACGTGCCTCCTGGCCACAAGCTCTGCCGGACATGCAATGAGATCAAGCCTCACAGCGAGTGGTACCGCAACGCGACCGCCTCCGACGGGCTGTCGACGCGCTGCAAGGCATGCCGGGCCATCCAGGGCCGAGAGGGCCACCTCAAGCGGCAGTACGGCCTCACCGAAGCCGAGCGTGACGAGATGATCGCCTCCCAGATGGGGGTCTGCGTGATCTGTCTCAAGGCCCCGCCCGCGCATGTGGATCACTGTCACGAGACGGGTAGGGTCCGTGGCGTACTGTGCTTCAACTGCAATTCGGCCATCGGCAAGTTGGGAGATGATCCCGACACCCTCCGTCGGGCCATCAGCTACTTGGAAGGAAACGCGTGGAAGCCAACACTCGTAGCACCGGGCGTCTACCGGCTGCCTTCCTGACTCCCGGATCATCCTCGTTCATGGACTTCCTCTCCGGGCATCAGCCGGACATGCTGCCCGGCAACCGGCAGTTGCCCCCGACCCAGGGTGTGATCGAGGCGCCGCACGGCACGACCATCGTCGCGACGACGTATCCCGGTGGCGTGGTGCTCGCCGGGGACCGGCGGGCGACGATGGGCAATGTCATCGCGCAGCGTGACATCGAGAAGGTCTTTCCCGCCGACGAGTATTCGGCGGTCGGCATCGCCGGCACGGCCGGTCTCGCCGTCGAGATGGTGAAGCTCTTCCAGCTGGAGCTGGAGCATTTCGAGAAGGTCGAGGGGGCGACGCTCTCCCTGGAGGGCAAGGCCAACCGCCTGTCGACGATGATCCGGTCGAATCTGGGCATGGCGATGCAGGGCCTCGCGGTGGTCCCGCTCTTCGCGGGGTACGACGTGGACCGCGCCAAGGGCCGCATCTTCTCGTACGACGTGACGGGTGGCCGCAGCGAGGAGCAGGGCTTCGCGGCGACGGGCTCCGGCTCGGTGTTCGCGCGCGGAGCGATGAAGAAGCTGTACCGCGACGACCTGACGGAGGAGCAGGCGACGACGCTCGTCGTGCAGGCGCTGTACGACGCCGCGGACGACGACTCGGCGACGGGTGGTCCCGATGTCGCCCGGCGGATCTATCCGATTGTCACGGTGATCTCCGAGGAGGGTTTCCGGAGGCTGACGGAGGAGGAGTCCTCCGAGATCGCCCGCTCGATTCTGGCGCGGCGTCTTGAGCAGCCGGACGGCCCGCGGGCCGCGCTGCTCTGAGTGCCCCGTTGTTGTTGTGGAATTTTTGACAGAAAGGGACGGATAGCCGGTGTCGACGCCGTTCTATGTCTCACCCCAGCAGGCCATGGCCGACCGGGCGGAATATGCCCGGAAGGGCATCGCCCGCGGTCGCAGTCTGGTCGTGCTGCAGTACGCCGATGGCATTGTGTTCGTCGGTGAGAACCCGTCCCGAGCGCTGCACAAGTTCAGCGAGATCTATGACCGGATCGGTTTCGCCGCGGCCGGTAAGTACAACGAGTACGAGAACCTCCGTATTGGCGGCGTCCGATATGCGGATCTGCGGGGGTATACGTACGACCGTGACGACGTCACGGCCCGTGGCCTGGCGAATGTGTACGCGCAGACGCTGGGCACGATTTTCTCCAGCAACGCGGAGAAGCCCTACGAGGTCGAGCTGGTCGTGGCCGAGGTCGGCACGACGCCCGACGGAGACCAGATCTACCGGCTGCCGCACGACGGTTCCATCGTGGACGAGCACGGCTCGGTCGCGGTGGGCGGCAACGCGGAACAGATCAGCACCTATCTCGATCAGCGCCACCGTGACGGCATGACGCTCGCCGAGGCGCTGAAGCTCGCGGTGCAGGCGCTGTCGCGGGACACCAACGGCAGCGAGCGGGAGATCCCCGCGGAGCGCCTGGAGGTGGCGGTCCTGGACCGGACGCGGCCGCAGCAGCGGAAGTTCAAGCGGATCGTGGGCCGCCAGTTGGAGCGGCTCCTCGGTGGGGACAGCGCGGCGGACGCCGAGGACGCGGAGGACGGCGCGGAGCCGGACACCGGCTCCGGCGCAGACGCGGACTCCGCTGCCGGTTCGGGCTCGGATTCCGGTTCGGGTTCTGGTGCCTCCGGCAAGGATGCGCCCGGTAAGGATGAGCCCGGTAAGGGTTCGTCCGGCAAGGATGAGCCCGGCAAGGGTTCGTCCGACAAGGAGAAGTAGTCCAGGAGCGGCCTGGCTCCCGTACGGAGCAGGTCGGTGCCTGCGTGGCCCCGCGTCCCGGCGTTCAGCGCCGGGACGCGGGGCTCTGTGCTGTCGAGCCGCGGACGACGAGGCGCACGGGCAGCGGTTCGGGCTCGGGGGTGTGGCCGCCGAGGACGGCGATGAGGGTGGCCATGCCCTGTTCGCCGAAGCGTTCGGCGGGCAGGGCGACGGTGGTGAGTTCCGGTTCGACGGCGGTGGCGAGGGTGAGGTCGTCGAAGCCGGTCACGCTGAGGTCGTCGGGCACGTGCAGGCCGAGTCGGCGCGCGGCCTTGCAGGCGCCCGCGGAGAGCACGTCGTCGTCGCAGATGACGGCGGTGGGGCGGGGCCCCGGCGCGGTGAGCGCGGCTTCCGTGGCGGTGCGCGCGTCGTCGACGGCGAGGGCGGCCCTGGCGGTGCGTACGGTCGCGCCGGTGCCAGCCAGCGCGGCGGCGAGGGCATTGCGGCGCACGTCGAAGGTCCAGGAGCTGATGTCCGCGGCCAGGTGCAGGAGGTCGCGGTGGCCGAGGGAGAGCAGATGTTCCGCGGCCTGGCGCATGCCGTCGGCGATGTCGAGGTTGACGGTGGCGGCGCCGAGGCTGTGCGCGGGGTCGCTGTCGAGCATGACGAGGGGGAGTTCGTCGCCGCGGATCGTCGCGAGGGCTTCGGAGGCCATGGAGGAGGCCAGGACGCCGTCGAGGGAGGCGCGGGCGGAGTCGAAGGGGTCGCGGGCCGGGGCGGTGAGGTCCGGGGTGGGGTAGAGGACGACGCCGAAGCCGTGCCGGGCGGCGACGCGGGCGGCGCCGGTGTGCACGCGGGCGAAGAACTCGTTGGTGAGCTCGGGGACGACGAGGAGGGCGGTGCGGGTGCGGCCGAGGCGGAGGTTGCGGGCGGCGAGGTTCGGGCGGTAGCCGAGCTCCCGGGCGGCGGCGCGGACGCGCTCGGCGGTGCGCTCGGCGACGCGGCCCTGCCACTTGTCGCCGAGCACGAGGGAGACGGTGGCCTGCGAGACGCCGGCGGCACGGGCGACGTCGCGGCTGGTGGGGCGGGGGGCCGAGGTCTCGTGCTGGGGTCCGGCCACGGACGCCTCCTGCTCGCTGTGGGCCCCGGTGGGTGGCCGGGGCGGTGGTCCGAGGTGGGCCCTGTGGGGCGGGTCGGCCCCGTGGACCGATGGACGGGTGGACAGCGCACATGGTACGTATGACCCGCGGCGTTATACGTACAACGTGAGGCGCGGCGGCGCGCGGGCGGGGCGAGGAGAGGCTCACTGATGGCTTCCGGATACGGCGAGATCCTGCGTGCGCGGTACGCGACGCGGCTGCTTGTGGGCACGCTCGTGGGCCGCCTGCCGAACGCGACGGCACCGATCGCCGTCGTGCTGTTCGTGCGGGCCGAGGGCGGCTCGTACAGCCTGGCCGGGGCGCTCGCCGCCGTGTACGGCGTGGCCAACGCCGTCGGCCAGCCGCTGCTCGGCCGGCTCGTGGACCTCTACGGCCAGCCGCGCGTGCAGCTGCCCGCCGCCGTGGTGTCCGCCCTGGCCATGGTGGCGCTGGCCTGCACGGGCCCGGACTCGGTGGCCCTCGCGTACGGCGCGGTGGCCGTCGCGGGCCTGTCCACGCCGCCCCTGGAGGGCGGCCTGCGCGCGCTGTGGCCGAACGTCCTGCGCGGCGAGAAGCAGGTGCACACCGCGTACGCCATGGACGCGGTGGCCCAGGAAGTCATGTTCACCGTCGGGCCGTTGCTCGTCACCGGGTGTGTGGCGCTGTGGTCGGAGCGCGCGGCCCTGCTCGTCGTCAACGTGGTCGGGGTGCTCGGCGCCCTGTCGGTGGTGCTGTCCAAGCCCTCGCGCCAGTGGCGTTCGCAGGCGCGCGAGGCGCACTGGCTGGGGGCGCTGCGGTCCCCGGGCCTGCTCGTGCTCCTCGGGGTGTATCTGTTCGTCGGGGTGGCGATCGGCTCCATCAACGTCGCCGGTGTGTCGTACGCGGACGGGCACGGCGGCGACACCGTGTACGGGTGGCTCATCGCGGCACTGGGGCTCGGCGGCCTGGTCGGCGGCGTGCTGTACGGGGCGCGGCAGTGGGCCGGGGTGCCGGAGAAGCGGCTGACGGTGCTCGTGGCGCTGCTCGCCGTCTGCTACCTGCCGTTGACGCTCACGCCGGGCGCGGTCGCGATGACGGTGCTCGCGGGGATCGCGGGGCTGTTCCTCGCGCCGTCCCTGGCGTGCGCGTTCATCGTCGTCGACCGGCACGCTCCGCGGGGCACGGTGACGGAGGCGTTCTCCTGGCTGGTGACCACGTTCATGGTCGGTTCCTCGCTCGGAACGGCCGGGGCGGGTCCGGTCGTTGAGTGGGGCGGGACGGTGTGGGGGTTCGCGGTGCCCGGGTTCGCGGGCGCGGCGGCGCTCGTCGTGCTGCTCGCCACGGGGCGCGTGCTCGCCGCGGGTGCCGACACGGGCGCCGGCGCGGGTGCTGACATGGGCGGGACTGTTGAGTGTTCATCGGAAACTGATCGAAACGGTGCCGCCGAACCCGGTTTCAGTGCGGGGCATCGGGCGTAATGTTCAGGCATGGACCGCCGCATTTTCGGGCTGGAGAACGAGTACGGCGTCACGTGCACGTTCAGGGGACAGCGCCGTCTGTCGCCTGACGAAGTGGCGCGCTACCTCTTCCGCCGTGTTGTGTCATGGGGCCGCAGCAGCAACGTCTTTCTGCGGAACGGCGCCCGCCTGTATCTCGACGTGGGCTCACACCCGGAATACGCGACACCCGAGTGTGACAACGTGACCGAGCTGGTGACCCACGACAAGGCCGGCGAGCGCATTCTGGAAGGCCTGCTCGTCGACGCCGAGCGCCGCCTGCACGAGGAGGGAATCGCGGGCGACGTCTATCTCTTCAAGAACAACACCGACTCGGCGGGAAACTCCTATGGTTGCCACGAGAACTATCTCGTGGCCCGGCACGGGGAGTTCTCGCGTCTCGCGGACATCCTCATTCCGTTCCTCGTCACCCGTCAGTTGCTGTGCGGCGCCGGCAAGGTGCTGCAGACCCCGCGCGGCGCGGTGTACTGCGTGAGCCAGCGCGCGGAGCACATCTGGGAGGGCGTCTCGTCGGCGACGACACGCTCGCGGCCGATCATCAATACGCGTGACGAACCGCACGCGGACGCCGAGCGCTATCGCCGGCTGCATGTGATCGTCGGTGACTCGAACATGTCCGAGACGACCATGCTCCTGAAGGTCGGCGCGACCGATCTCGTGCTGCGGATGATCGAAGCGGGCACGGTGATGCGGGATCTGACGCTGGAGAACCCGATCCGGGCCATCCGCGAGGTCAGCCACGACATCACGGGCCGCCGCAAGGTCCGCCTGGCCAGCGGCCGGGAGGCCTCCGCCCTCGAGGTGCAGCGGGAGTACTACGAGAAGGCGGTCGACTTCGTCGACCGCCGCGGCATCCGCACCGGCACCGTCGAGCAGGTCCTCGAGCTCTGGGGCCGGGCGCTCGACGCGATCGAGACCGAAGACCTGGACCGCATCGCCACCGAGATCGACTGGGTGATGAAGTACAAGCTCATCGAGCGGTATCGCGCCAAGAACAACATGACGATGTCGCACCCGCGGGTCGCGCAGATAGACCTCGCGTACCACGACATCCACCGCCGCCGGGGTCTCTACTACCTCCTGGAGAAGAAGGGCCAAGCCGCCCGGATCTGCAACGACTTGAAGATCTTCGAGGGCAAGTCGGTGCCGCCGCAGACCACCCGGGCGCGGCTGCGCGGCGACTTCATCCGCCGTGCCCAGGAGCAGCGGCGGGACTTCACGGTGGACTGGGTGCACCTCAAGCTGAACGACCAGGCGCAGCGCACCGTGTTGTGCAAGGACCCGTTCCGTTCCGTCGACGACCGGGTGGAGAAGCTGATCGCCGGAATGTGAGCGGCGGCCGGCCGCCGGATGACCGAATCGTGGTCGGTGAGAGAGCGGTTTGTGGCCGGTGAGACGCCGGGGCGTTGCGGGAACGCAACGCGGGGCGCCGTACGTTCCTCGTACGGCGCCCTTCTCACTGCGTAGAGTTGCGCGCACGCCAACCACAAGATCGATCGATACGAGGCCCCCACCGTGCGCCGACGCTCACTTCTTCTGGCCGTTCCGGCCGGCCTGCTGACCCTGGCCGGATGCGGCGACGACGACAAGTCCGACAAGGCGAAGTCCAAGGACAGCCCGTCCCCGTCGAATTCCACGCCGCCGAAGGCGAAGATCGTCGACGGACCCGTGCCCGCCGTGACCAAGGGCACGAAGTTCGGCGAGAAGCCCACGGTCGCCAAGGGCTCCGGCAAGCCGTCGTCCGACCTCGCCGTGAAGACCCTCATCGCGGGCAAGGGCGCCGAGGTCGCCAAGGGCGACTATCTCCAGGCCCACTATCTCGGGCAGATCTGGGACACGGCCAAGGTCTTCGACAATTCGTACGACCGCAAGGCTCCGACGATCTTCCCGATCGGCGTCGGCCAGGTCATCCCGGGCTGGGACCAGGCGCTGGTCGGCAAGAAGATCGACAGCCGCGTCGAGCTCGCCATCCCGCCGGAGCTGGGCTATGGCAAGCAGGGCAACAAGCAGGCCGGCATCAAGGGCACGGACACCCTGGTGTTCGTCGTCGACATCGTGAACACGTACAGCAAGACGAGCTCCGCCAAGGGCAAGGACGTCGCCCAGGACAACATGGACCTGCCGAAGATCGGGACGAACACCGACGGCAAGGCCCCCAAGATCGACGTGCCGAAGAAGGACGCCCCGAAGAAGGTCGCCGCGGCGTACGTCATCGAGGGCGACGGCGACGAGGTCAAGGAGAGCGACACGCTCCTCTGCCAGTACGAGGGCGTGCTGTGGGCGGACGGCAAGGAGTTCGACTCCTCGTACAAGAGCGGTCAGCTCGCGCAGTTCCAGCTCGCGCAGGTCATCCCCGGCTGGCGCGAGGGCCTGAAGGGCAAGAAGGTCGGCAGCCGCGTCCTGGTGGTCGTGCCCCCCAAGGAGGGGTATGGCGACAAGCCGCCGCAGGGCAGCCCCATCAAGAAGGACTCCACGCTGGTCTTCTCCGTGGACATCCTCGCCAAGATGTGACCCGCGCGGGATGGATGCGAGACTGTCCCGGTTGCCCATCACGCACATGAGCAGGAGTTATTCGTGAGTATCGACAAGCCCGAGATCGACTTCCCCGACGGTCCGGCCCCCTCCGCCCTTGAGATCGAGGACATCTGGGAGGGCGACGGCGCCGTGGCGAAGGCGGGCGACTTCGTCAAGGTCCACTACGTGGGAGTGTCCTTCTCCTCCGGCGAGGAGTTCGACGCCTCCTGGAACCGCGGCAACCCGCTGGAGTTCCAGCTCGGCGCCGGCCAGGTCATCTCCGGCTGGGACCAGGGCGTGCAGGGCATGAAGGTCGGCGGCCGCCGCAAGCTGACCATCCCGCCGCACCTGGCGTACGGCGAGCGCGGTGCCGGTGGCGGCCGCATCGCCCCGGGCGAGACCCTGATCTTCGTCTGCGACCTGGTCTCCGTCTGAGCCACCCCGGGCGCGTCCGCGTCCGACCGGATGTGTCCGGTGAGGGCCCATGCCTGCTCTGGCGTGGGCCCTCCCGCTTGCCTCCGCTTGCCTCCGGCTTTTGCCACGACACCCCGTAGCGGTACGGTCGTCGATCGGGAGAGAGAAAGGGCGTCGATGGCCATTGCCAAGGCCGAGCGGCTGATGAATCTGGCGCTGTGTCTGCTCGGGACGAGGCGGCCGCTCAGCAAGCGGGAGCTGCGCGAGTCCATCGAGGCGTACGTCGAGGCCTTCGGGCCGGGCCCGGGTGCGGCCTTCGGGCCGGGCCGGGGCGCGCTCTCCGGGGCGTCGACCGGGTCCGAGGACTCCTTCAACCGCATGTTCGAGCGCGACAAGGACGACCTGCGCGAACTGGGCCTGGTCATCGAGACGGTGGAGAACCTGGACGGCGAGGTCGGCTATCTTGCCCGCCGCGACAGCAACCGCCTCCCGCCCATCACGCTGGACGCCGAGGAGGCGGCCGCGCTCGGCCTGGCCGCGAAGGTCTGGCAGCAGGCCCGGCTCGCGGGCGCCGCGAGCGGCGCGCTGCAGAAGCTGCGCGCCGCCGGACTGCCCGAGGACGTCGACCCGTACGAGGCGCACGGCGCCCTGGAGCCGCGCATCCCCGTGCACGAGGCGTCGTTCGAGCCGCTGATGCTCGCCTGCCGCGACCGGCGCCCCGTCGTCTTCGATTACCGCAAGGCCACCGCCGCGCGCCCCGAGCCGCGCCATGTCGAGCCGTGGGCCCTGGAGTGCTGGCGCGGCCACTGGTATCTGGCGGGCTGGGACCGCGACCGCGAGGCCGAGCGGGTCTTCCGGCTCTCCCGGATCACCGGCAAGGTCCGCTCGCGCGCGGGGAAGTTCCGGGCCGAGGTGCCCGACGTGGTCACGGTGCGCGAGACCGTGGCGAGCTGGGCGGGGGAGAGCGCGGACCGCACCGCCCTGATCCGGCTGCGCGCGGGCGCCGGTTATCCGCTGCGCGCGAAGGCCGTCGGCTCCCGGGAACTCGGCGGGGGCTGGGACGAGTTGGAGATTCCGTACGGGCACGGGCTCGACGCCTGGCTGGTGGAGTTCGGGCCCGACGTGGTGGTCCTGGAGCCCGCCGAGCTGCGGGCCGATGTCGTGGACCGGCTGCGCGCCGTGGCCAAGGGCTGAGGGGGACGGAACAAGCAATGGCCACGAACGCCATCGACCAGACCAGGCGCATGCTGTCCCTGGTGACGTATCTGCGCGAGCGGCCGGGTGCCCGCGTCGATGACGTCGCGCGGGCCTTCGGCATCAGCCAGGACGAGCTGATCTCCGACCTGGACGTGCTGCCGCTGTGCGGGACGAGCTTCCGCGGCGGTGACCTGCTGGACATCGACACCGACGGCGACCGGATCTGGTGGCACAACCCGGACGACGTCGCGGAGCCGCTCAGGCTCGCAGCGGACGAGGCCACGGCGCTGCTCGTGGCCGCCCGCGCGGTGTCCACGCTGCCGGGACTGCGCGAGAGCGACCGGCTCGCGCTGCTGCGCGCGACGGCGAAGCTGGAGGAGGCCGCGGGGGAGGCGGCCGGCGCCAGCTCGCGGCTCTCGGTCACCTTCGAGTCCGAGGGCGGCGTCTTCGCCGATGTGGACCGCGCCATCTCCGAGCGGCGCAGACTCTGGATCCGTTACTACTCACCGGCCCGTGACCAGGTCACCGAGCGCGAGATCGACCCGATCCGGCTGGTCAGCGTCGGCCACACCTATGTGGAGGCGTGGTGCCGCCGCTCCGAGGCGCGCCGCACCTTCCGGCTCGACCGGGTCGCCGAGATCAAGATCCTGGACGAGCCGTCCGCGCCGCCCGAGGTCGAGCTGCGGGACCTCTCCGCGGGCCTGGTGCAGCCCGCCGCCGAGGACCCCGAGGTCGTGGTGGAGGTCGGCCCCGGCGGCCGCTGGGTCGCCGAGTACTACCCGCACGACAGCGCGGAAGAGCTCCCCGAGGGCGGCCTGCGCATCACGCTGCGCACCCCCGAACCCGCCCTCCTGCGCCGTCTCGCGCTGCGCCTGGGCCGCGACGGCCACATCGTGTCGCCCCAGGACCTGGCGGACAGCGCCCGCCGCGCGGCACGGGAGGCGCTGGCGGCGTACGACGGGGTGACGGCGGAGACGTACGAGGACGGCCCCGCGGTGCCGGGAGAACAGAGCTGAGGAGTTTGCCCAGTATGTCACTGATGCCCCGTTCGTCCCACTCAGTGGCCGCGGTCCTCTTCAAGGCCGCCTGCCCCGACTGCCGCGCACGCTTCGAACTGTCCGCCGGGGCGCTGCGGTTGGCCATCGGCGCCAGCCGGCGCACCACCTTCTACTCCTTCACCTGCCCGGAGTGCGGCAACGCCGTGCGCAAGCCCGCCGGTGAGCGCATCGTCGAACTCCTCACCGGGGGCGGGGTGCGGACACTGCGGCTGCACTCGACCGTCTAGGCTCGGCACATGTTCTGGGCGATGCTGGCGGTGGGCGCGGGGTTCTTCGGTCTCGCCGTGCTGAGTGTGTTCGCGATCAAGGTCTTCGTGGAGGCCCAGCGGCTCGGCCGCCAAGTGACCGAGACCACACGGCAGATCAACCGCGCCGCCGAGGATCTGGAGAAGGCGGCGGCCGGGGTCGCCCGGGCGGGTCAGGACCTCGGCTGAGCGGCGCCTTCCGGCCGGCGCCGGGCGATGACGTCCGATCGCTCGCGGCGCGTGGCGCGGTGCGGCCTGTCAACTCCCCTTATCAGGCGGGTACGCTGCTGAAGCGGCCCGAAATGTGAGGCGCGGGCCGCAACTGCGAGTATGCACGGGGATTGCCCTGCGTTTACTCCAGGGGGTTACGATCGCTGCCAAGCCCGGTGGTCGGACGACTGTCCGACAGCCGGTCCCGAAATCTGACGCCTCGGTGAAGAAGGTAGACAGCTATGGGTAGGCTCGGCCCCACCGAGATCATCCTGATCCTCGTCATCCTGGTCCTGCTCTTCGGCGCGAAGAAGCTGCCGGACATGGCCCGGTCCCTCGGCAAGTCGGCTCGGATCCTCAAGAGCGAGGCCAAGGCGATGAAGTCGGACGGCAAGAAGGACGAGGAGGCCCCGGCCGACCCGCCCGCGCCCACCGACCAGTCCGCTCCGCAGCAGCGCACCATCCAGGCCGCCCCCGGCGACGTGACCAGCTCCCGTCCCGTCACCGAGCCGACCGACCAGACGACGAAGCGCTGATCCAAGGCCGGTTGCGACGGCCGGCCTGCCGCACGAGATGAGGACGTGGGTTGCTCAAGTCTGCCCGCAAGGAGAGGGACCCCGAGGGGCGGATGCCGCTCGCGGACCATTTGCGTGAGCTCCGCAACCGGCTCGCGAAGGGAATGCTGGCGATCGCGATCGTCTCGATCGTCGCCGCGTTCTACAGCGAAGAGCTGATGAGGTTCCTCGCCGACCCGGTGCCGCGCTGCGAGGAGGGGCAGTCCACCACGGGCGGCGTCTGCGCCAAGGTCGCGTACATGGACCTGCTCTCGCCCTTCACCACCACGGTGAAGGTGTCGCTCATGGTCGGCATCGTCGTGGCCAGCCCCGTCTGGCTCTACCAGCTCTGGGCGTTCGTCGCGCCCGGACTGCACAAGCACGAGCGCAAGTACACGTATGCCTTCGTGGCTGCTGCCGTGCCGCTGTTCTTCGGCGGCGCCTGGCTCGCGTACGAAATCATGCCCATCAGCATTCGCGTGCTCCTCGGCATCACGCCCGAGGGCTCCGAGAACATCCTGCCGATGGACAAGATCCTCGACTTCAGCGTCCGGATGGTCCTCGTCTTCGGCGCCTCCTTCGAACTGCCCCTGCTGCTCGTGATGCTCAACATGACGGGCATGGTCACCGGACGCCGCATGCTCGGCTGGTGGCGCGGCGTCGTGATGGGCGTCTTCGTCTTCGGCGCGGTCGCGACGCCCACGACCGACCCCGTCGGCATGCTGGCGCTCGCCGGACCCATCGTCGTCCTCTACTTCCTCGCCGTCGGCTTCTCGATGCTGAACGACAAGCGCCGCCGCCGCGCGGACCCGGACGCGGAACTCGACGACGACGAGGCCTCCGACCTCGACCTCACCCCGGACCCGGTCGACGAGATCGAGGCGGTCCCCGCGTCCAAGGCGCTCCCGGAACAGCCCAACGGCAGCGGCTCCGAGGCCCGCACCTCCCGGTACAACGGGTACGACGACGTCACCTGAGCCCGGCCCGAGCCACCCCCCCGGGACACCTCTGAGGCTCCCCGCCGCGCGGGCCCGCACCGGGCCCGCGACTGGTTGCCGCGCCGCACCGCCTTGTAGGGTCCGCCCGTGACCAGCGAGATCACTCTCTTCGTCAATCCCACGGCGGGCCGAGGCCGCGGCGCGCACGCCGCCCAGCCGGCCGCCGCCGCCCTGCGCGCCGCCGGATTCTCCGTACGCACCGTCATCGGCGAGGACGCCGGGGACGCGCTGCGCCGGGCCCGTGCCGCCGTCGACGGCGGCACCGGAGCACTCATAGCCGTCGGCGGCGACGGCATGGCGAGCCTCGCCCTGCAGGCCGTCGCCGGCACCCGAACCCCGCTCGGCGTGATCGCCGTGGGCACCGGCAACGACTTCGCGCGGGCCCTCGGCCTGCCCGTGCGGGAGCCCGCCGCCGCGGGGGCCGTCGTGGCCGCCGCACTGAAGGAGACGCGGATACGGGACATCGACCTGGGGCGGGTCGGCGCCACCTGGTTCGGGACGGTGCTCGCCTCCGGCTTCGACTCGCGGGTCAACGACCGCGGCAACCGCATGCGCTGGCCCAGCGGACGCTTCAAGTACGACCTCGCGATGCTCGCGGAGCTGGCCGCGTTCAAGCCGGTCCCGTACCGCATCACGCTGGACGGCGGCTACGCGCGCGAGGTCGAGGCGACGCTGGTCGCGATCGGCAACGGGTCGTCGTACGGCGGCGGCATGAAGATCTGCGCCGGGGCCGACATGAGCGACGGGCTCTTCGACGTCACGGTGGTCGGCGACTGCAGCCGGACCACGCTGCTCAAGGTCTTTCCGCGGGTCTACAAGGGCACGCACCTGGACCACCCGAAGGTCACCGTGCACCGGGCGGCGCAGGTGGAGCTCGCGGCGCCCGGGACCGCCGGATACGCGGACGGCGAACGGCTGGGGGAGCTGCCGCTCACCGCGCGGTGTGTGCCGGGGGCGGTGCGGATCCTCGGGCCCTGACGCGGCCCCGCCTCCGCGTCCGCGGCGGCGTCCCACCCGCCCGCACGCCCGTGACCTGCGATTTCTCCTCGGTCCCGATAAAGATCGTCCGTTGTCAGTGGCGGCCGGTAGGCTCGAAAGCACGATGACAGAGGACCTCTCACCGGCCGAGCGGTATGCGGCAGCGCGTCAGCGTGCTGCCGAGCAGGCCACCGCGCTCGCGGACTTCCGCGAGATGTACGAATTCGGCCTCGACCCCTTCCAGATCGAGGCGTGCCAGGCGCTCGAATCCGGCAAGGGCGTGCTCGTGGCCGCCCCCACGGGCTCCGGCAAGACGATCGTCGGCGAGTTCGCCGTGCACCTTGCCCTCCAGCAGGGCAAGAAGTGTTTCTACACCACGCCGATCAAGGCGCTCTCCAACCAGAAGTACGCCGACCTGGCCAAGCGCTATGGAGCGGACCAGGTCGGCCTGCTCACCGGCGACAACAGCGTCAACTCCGAGGCGCCGATCGTCGTGATGACCACCGAGGTCCTGCGGAACATGCTGTATTCGGGCTCGCAGTCCCTGCTCGGCCTCGGCTATGCGGTGATGGACGAGGTGCACTACCTCTCGGACCGCTTCCGCGGCGCCGTCTGGGAGGAAGTGATCATTCACCTCCCGGAGTCGGTCACACTCGTCTCCCTCTCGGCCACTGTGTCGAACGCGGAGGAGTTCGGGGACTGGCTCGACACGGTCCGCGGTCACACCGAAGTGATCGTTTCCGAGCACCGCCCCGTGCCGCTGTTCCAGCACGTGCTCGCGGGCCGCCGGATGTACGACCTCTTCGAGGAGGGCGAGGGCCGCAAGAAGACGGTCAACCCGGACCTGACGCGGATGGCCCGCCTGGAGGCCAGCCGTTCGTACAACCCTCGGGATCGCCGCAAGGGCAAGATGGTCCGCGAGGCCGACCGCGAGCGGGAGCGCAGATCGCGGTCGCGGATCTGGACGCCGGGCCGCCCCGAAGTCATCGAGTGCCTGGACGCCGAAGGGCTCCTGCCCGCCATCACGTTCATCTTCAGCCGCGCCGGCTGCGAGGCCGCCGTCCAGCAGTGCCTGTACGCGGGCCTGCGCCTGAACGACGACGAGGCGCGCCTGCGGGTCCGCGAACTCGTCGAGGAGCGCACGGCCTCCATCCCGAACGAGGACCTCCACGTCCTCGGCTACTACGAATGGCTGGAGGGCCTGGAGCGCGGCATCGCCGCCCACCACGCGGGCATGCTGCCGACCTTCAAGGAGGTCGTGGAGGAGCTGTTCGTGCGCGGCCTGGTGAAGGCCGTCTTCGCCACCGAGACGCTGGCGCTCGGCATCAACATGCCCGCGCGCAGCGTGGTCCTCGAAAAGCTCGTGAAGTGGAACGGCGAACAGCACGCCGACATCACCCCCGGCGAGTACACCCAGCTGACCGGCCGCGCCGGCCGCCGCGGCATCGACGTCGAGGGTCACGCGGTCGTGCTGTGGCAGCGCGCCATGAGCCCCGAGCACCTGGCGGGCCTCGCGGGCACCCGCACATATCCGCTCCGCTCCAGCTTCAAGCCGTCGTACAACATGGCGGTGAACCTGGTCGAGCAGTTCGGCCGGCACCGCTCGCGCGAGCTCCTGGAGACGTCCTTCGCGCAGTTCCAGGCCGACAAGTCGGTCGTCGGGATCTCCCGGCAGGTGCAGAAGAACGAGGAAGGTCTTGAGGGCTACAAGGCCTCCATGACCTGCCACTTGGGTGACTTCGAGGAGTACGCGCGGCTGCGCCGCGAGCTCAAGGACCGGGAGACCGAGCTCGCCAAGCAGGGCGCCGTCCAGCGCCGGGTCGCCGCCGCGGCCGCCCTGGAGAAGCTCAAGCCGGGCGACGTGATCCACGTGCCCACCGGCAAGTACGCGGGCCTCGCGCTGGTGCTCGACCCCGGGCTGCCCGCGGGCCGCGCCAACGGCCACCGCGGCTTCGAGCACCAGGACGGCCCGCGCCCGCTGGTGCTCACCGCCGAGCGGCAGGTCAAGCGGCTCGCGTCGATGGACTTCCCGGTGCCCGTCGAGGCCGTGGAGCGGATGCGCATCCCGAAGTCGTTCAACGCGCGCTCGCCCCAGTCGCGCCGCGACCTCGCCTCCGCGCTGCGCACCAAGGCCGGGCACATCGTGCCCGAGCGGCACCGCAAGGGCCGCTCGGTGGCCGCCGACGACCGCGAGATCGCCCGCCTGCGCGCCGAGTTGCGGGCCCACCCGTGCCACGGCTGCGACGAGCGCGAGGACCACGCCCGCTGGGCCGAGCGCTATCACCGGCTGCTGCGCGACACCGCGCAGCTGGAGCGCCGCATCGAGGGGCGTACGAACACCATCGCCCGCACCTTCGACCGCATCGTCGCGCTCCTCACCGAGCTCGACTATCTGCGCGGCGACGAGGTCACCGAGCACGGCAGGCGCCTCGCCCGGCTCTACGGCGAGTTGGACCTGCTGGCGAGCGAATGCCTGCGCGCGGGCGTGTGGGAGGGCCTGTCGCCCGCCGAACTGGCCGCGTGCGTCTCGGCGTTGGTGTACGAGGCCCGGGTCGGCGACGACGCGCTCGCGCCCAAGCTGCCCTCCGGCAGGGCCAAGGCGGCGCTCGGTGAGATGGTGCGCATCTGGGGGCGTCTGGACGCCTTGGAGGAGGAATTCCGGATCAGTCAGACGGAGGGCGTCGGGCAGCGTGAGCCCGACCTGAACTTCGCCTGGGCGGCGTACATGTGGGCGGGCGGCAGCGGCCTCGACGAGGTGCTGCGCGAGGCGGAGATGCCGGCCGGGGACTTCGTGCGCTGGTGCAAGCAGGTCATCGACGTGCTCGGGCAGATCTCGGCGGCGGCACCGCGCGAGGGCAGCACGGTCGGGAAGAACGCGCGCAAGGCCGTGGACCAACTCCTGCACGGAGTGGTGGCGTACAGCTCGGTGGGCTGACGTACACGGCGATCAAGTGGCCCCCGTCGGGTGAACCGGCGGGGGCCGCTGCCGTACCCGGATCCGGTGTCCCCCACCAGGGCGACGCTCTGGCTGAAACGCGCCACCTCGGTGACTCCATGAGGTCAGGCGGTCGCCACACGTGCAAATGGAGCAGAGTGTAGGCCTCTCGGCGGGCCCTCGCAGAGGGTTGCCGAATATGACTCCAGCGTGATGCGAGCGGACTAAGCTCGCCCGGAGCGCGGCGAGTTGAACGAGTTGCGACAGATTCGCGCGCTTGTTCCCGGATATTCGATAGTTCGTTTTCTTCGCGCGGGGCGAACCCCCGGCGAACCCCTCGTACCACCACATCCAGTACATGCGTTTCCAGAGTCACCCCCGTTCTGTTCTTCAGCGTTACTCACATCCCCCACATCCCCCACGTAACCGACGTCCCCAACTTCCTCCCCCAAGACGAGTGTTCAGAGGGCATACATGGTGAGTGTTCAATCGCCTCCCGGTGGCCGAGAAGTCCCTTACGCACGCGTGCTGTTGGTGCCCGCCATGGTGATGGCGGCGGCCACGGGAGCCGCCGTCGCCGCGGTGACGGAGCCGGCCCGGATCGCGGTCGGCTGGTGCGGCGCCATCGCCACGCTCGTGGTCCTCGCCGTCGGCGGCGAGGCGGCCCGCCGCGGCCGCGCGCTGCGGGACCTGCGCAGGAGTCACGCGGCGCAGACCGCCCACCTGGAGCACCGCATCGCGACCCACGACGAGGACACCGTCCGGCTGGGCCGCGAGCTGCTGCCCGAGACCCTGTACCGGGTCCGGCAGGGCGAGGCCCCCTCGGAGGTCATCCGTCACGTCATCGACGGCGACGAGACCAACCGCCGCCTGCCGCAGTCCCAGCGCGTCCTGCTGCGCTCCATCCTGGACACCCTGGACCGCGAGGAGGCGATGCGCGAGAACGCGCAGCGCGCCTTCGTCAACATCGCGCGGCGCGTGCAGTCCATCGTCCACCAACAGGCCGCGGAACTGCGCGACATGGAGGAGTTCCACGGCCGCAACCCCGAGGTCTTCGACGACCTGCTCCGCATCGACCACGGCACGGCCCTCATCGGCCGCCTCGCCGACTCGATCACGGTGCTCGGCGGGGCCCGTCCTGGCCGCCAGTGGCCCAAGCCCGTGCCGCTGTTCAGCGTGTTGCGCGGCGCCATGTCCCGGATCCTGGAGTACCAGCGCGTCGACCTGCACTCCATCGCCAAGGTCAACATCCACGGCACCAAGGTGGAGCCGCTCATCCACGCCTGCGCCGAACTGCTCGACAACGCCACGCGCTACTCGCCGCCGCAGACCCGGGTGCACGTCACCGCGGTCGAGGTGCAGACGGGCATCGCCGTGGAGATCGAGGACGGCGGCGTCAGCCTCAGCGAGGAGGCCCGCTCCCGGGCCGAGCGGATGCTGGAGAAGGCCCAGCAGGGCATGGACCTGAACGAGCTGGGTGAGACGCCCCGGCTGGGCATGGCCGTCGTGGGCCGGCTCTCGCAGATGTACAACCTCCAGGTGTCGCTCAGGCAGTCCGCGTACGGCGGCGTGCGCGCCGTCCTCATCGTGCCGCGCGACATGCTCACCTCGGAGCCCGCGCCCGGCCTCGCCCACGGCATCGGCGCCTCCGCCGTGCCGCGCGTGAACGCCGACGGCACGATCATCGAAGAGGCCCGCGACATCCGCCGCAAGAAGCCGCGCAAGGTCACCACGGTGCCGCGCCCCTCCATGCCGCTCAAGGCGTCCATGGAGGACGAGATCCCAGAAGTCACCGAGTGGACGGCCAACGGCCTTCCGCAGCGCAGGAGTCGCGTCAAGATGTCGCTCAGCGAGCGCTACGCGCAAGAGGCCGAGGCCCAGCGCCGCGCCGAGGCGGCCATGGCCGCCGCACCACCTCCGCCGCCGCAGCCGGCGCAGAAGGAGGAGAAGGAGCCCGGTCTGTGGATCGAGGCCTTCATGAAGGGCGTGAACGGCGAGGACCCGGCCGCGGGCGAGCGCCCGCACGACCCGGCGGCCCCGCAGCAGGCCCGCAACCAGAACGACCACGGCAGCACCGACAACGCCGACGAGGGGGGCTGGAAGTGATCCAGCAGCGGGCCAACTTCGACTGGATGCTCAAGGAACTCGCCGACGGCGTGCACGGAACCCGGCAGATCGTGGTGCTCTCCGCCGACGGCCTGCGCATCGCGCGCCACGGCGGCGACCCCGACGGCGCCGACCGTCTCGCCGCCGCCTGCGCGGGGCTGCAGAGCCTCGCCGCCGCCGTGGCCACCGAGATCCCGGAGAGCGACGGCACGATGCGCATGGTCATCATCGAGGTCGACTGCGGCTACTTCTACATGATGGCCGCGGGTGCGGGCGCCTATCTCGCCGTGCTGGCCGAGGAGACCGTCGACGCCGGGCTGATCGGCAACCGCATGCGTGACCTGGTCGTCCGGATCGGCGCGCACCTCACGAGCCCGCCCCGGCGAGACGGGCAGGCCGTATGACTCATCCGCAAGACCCCCCGCAAGACCCTGTTCCCGATGGCCTTGGGGGCACTGGTAGCACTGGTGGCACTGGTAGCCCTGGCGGCCTTGATGACCTCGACCGTCTCGACGCCCGCTTCCAGGCGGAGGTGCCCGTCCGGCGTGAGCGCCGCAGCCCCGAGAACCCGGAGAGGCTGTACATCCTCACCGGCGACGACTCGGAGCGGGCACCGCTCGACCTGGTCACGCTGATCGTCGCCAAGGGCCCCCCGGCCCCGACGGCACAGCCCGAGCAGTCCGCCGTGCTGCGGCTGTGCCGGACACCGCTGTCCGTCGCGGAGCTCTCGGCCTATCTGGCGCTGCCGGTCAGCGTGGTGACCGTGGTCGTCACGGACCTGCTCGCGGCGGACTTAGTGCAGGCACGCGCCCCCGTGGTGCGCTCCGCGCTCCCCGACCGTTCCCTTCTCGAAGCGGTGATGCATGGACTTCAAAAGCTCTGACACGCTCACCTCCGGCGCGATCACCGGGCCCAGTGAGCAGGACGTCCTGCCCGCCACGGCCACGGCCGCCGTGAAGGTCGTCATCGTGGGCGGGTTCGGAGTCGGCAAGACGACCATGGTGGGCGCGGTCAGCGAGATCCGTCCGCTGACCACCGAAGAGACCATGACGCAGGCCGGCATCGGCGTCGACGACAACTACGGCTCCGAGACGAAGACGGCCACGACCGTCGCGATGGACTTCGGCCGGATCAGCATCTCCGAAGAGCTGGTGCTGTATCTGTTCGGCACCCCGGGCCAGGAGCGGTTCTGGTTCCTGTGGAACGGCCTCTTCGAAGGTGCCCTCGGCGCCGTCGTCCTCATCGACACCCGCCGCCTGGAAGTCAGCTTCGACGTGATCGGGCGCCTGGAGGAGCGCGGCGTGCCGTTCATCATCGCCGTCAACGACTTCCCGGACGCGCCACGCCACCCGGTCGACGCCCTGCGTAAGGCCCTCGACCTGGACCAGCACGTGCCGATAGTGCACTGCGACGCTCGCCAGCGGGTCTCCAGCAAGGACACGCTGATGACGCTCATGCGCTATCTGCACGCCCTGGCCCTGGCAAGGACCTGAGCGCGCCACGACACCCCTACACCTCACCCCCCACACCTCACCCCCGCCACACCTCACCCCCGCCACACCTCACCCCCGCCACACCTCACACCCCGGACCTTTCGCGACCCCGGAGCGACCCACCGTGACGACTCCCTCCTCCTCCCGACCCGGCACCGACGCGGCCACCGCGCCACCACCCGGCTGCCCCGCCCACGAGCCCTCCGGCATCGGCGCCGGCGGCCTGCGCCGCCTGTTCGGCCCCGAGGCCGACCAGGACCTCGCGGGCGTGTACGAGAAGCTGCGCGCCGAACACGGCCCGGTGGCCCCGGCGTTGATCCACAACGACGTACGCGTCTGGGCGGTGCTCGGCCACAGCGAGAACCTGCACATGGTCCGCACACCCTCGCAGTACACCCGCGACTCCCGCGTGTGGAGCGCCGTCCGGGACGGCACCGCGGGCGCCGACCACCCGCTCGCGCCGGTCTTCACCTGGCAGCCGATGTGCACCTTCGCCGAGGGCGCCGAGCACCAGCGGCTGCGCGGGGCCGTCACCGGCGCCATGGCGGGCCTCGACCACCGCGGCATCCGCCGCCACATCAACCGCTACAGCAACAGACTCCTCAACGACATCTGCGAGGTCGGCCGGGCCGACCTGGTGGGCCAGTTCGCCGAGCATCTGCCGATGATGGTGATGCTGCACGTCCTCGGCATGCCCGAGGACTACAGCGAGCGCATGGTGCAGGCGGCCCGGGACATGATCAAGGGCACCGAGACGGCCATCGCCAGCAACGCGTACGTGATGGAGGCCCTCACCCGGCACGTCGTGCGCCGCCGCGCGCAGCCCGAGGAGGACTTCACCAGCGCCCTGATCGCCCAGCCCCAGCAGCTCACCGACGACGAGGTCGCCGCCCATCTGCGCCTGGTGCTGATCGCGGCGTACGAGGCCACGGCGAACCTCATCGCGAACGTGCTGCGCATGGTGCTGACCGATCCGCGCTTCCGCGCCCAGCTCAGCGGCGGCCAGATGACCGTGCCCGAGGCGGTCGAGCAGTCGCTGTGGGACGAGCCGCCGTTCAGCGCGATGGTCGGCTACTTCGCCAAGCAGGACACCCAGCTCGGCGGGCGGGAGATCAAGGCGGGCGACGGCCTGCTCCTCGGCATCCAGCCGGGCAACGTCGACCCCGTCGTGCGCCCCGACCTGTCCGCGAACATGCAGGGCAACCGCTCCCACCTCGCGTTCAGCGGCGGGCCGCACGAGTGCCCCGGCCAGGACATCGGCCGCGCCATCGCCGACACCGGCGTGGACGCGCTGCTCATGCGGCTGCCCGACGTGGAACTCGCCGTGGACGAGCGGGAGTTGCGCTGGCGCTCGTCGATCCTGTCGCGGCACCTGGTGGAGCTGCCGGTGCAGTTCGGCAAGCGGCCGCCGCAGGACGTCACCGCCAGGCCGATGTCGCACGAGCCGGCGCCGCGCAGGAACTGGGAGGTGTCGTCGCCGATGCCGCAGCCGTTCCCCGAACCGGCCGCCCCGGCCGCGCAGCCGGAGCCACTCGCCGCCCCGACGGCCGCGCCGGTCCGGCGCAAGGGGGCGTGGCGGCGCTTCCTGGAGTGGTGGCGGGGGTACTGAGTGCTTCGCCTGGGTGTGCGGTGTCCTGCGGGCCGGTGGGGGCTGGTCGCGCCCCGCGGCGGAGCCGCAAGTCGACACAGCCCCGCGCCCCTTACGGGGCGCGGCTACTGAGCCCAGTCGTCGTACGCCGACCAGGCCTCCAGGGTGCGGCCGCTCACGAAGTGGTGCGCGGTCCCGGTCACCGGGTCGGTGAACTCCAGGACACGGGCCAGGAGTTGGAGGGGGCGCCGGAAGTCGTCCGGCGCCGCCGCCGGGCGCACCTCGGGGTAGAGCGGGTCGCCCAGGATGGGCAGGCCGAGGGCGTTCATGTGGACGCGGAGCTGATGGGTGCGGCCGGTGTGCGGCAGGAGCCGGTAGCGCCCGAACCGGCCGTCGTGCTCGACGAGTTCGACGCGGCTCTCGCTGTTCGGCTCGGCGCCGGGCACCTCGTACGCCGCGAGGACGCCGCGTTCCTTGACGATGTGGCTGCGCACGGTGCACGGCAGGTCGAGCCCGGGGTCGTACGCGGCCACGGCCTCGTACTCCTTGTGCACCCGGCGGTCGCGGAACAGCGACTGGTACGCGCCGCGCTCCTCGGGCCGCACGGTGAACAGGAGCAGCCCCGCGGTGAGCCGGTCCAGGCGGTGCGCGGCGCCGAGCGCCGGGATGCCGAGGCGGGCGCGCAGCCGCGCGAGCGCGGTCTCCGCCACATGGCTGCCGCGCGGCATGGTGGCGAGGAAGTGCGGTTTGTCGGCGACGACGATGTGCTCGTCGTGATACACGACGTCGATGGCGTACGGGACCGGGGGCTCGTCCGGCAGGTCCCGGTGGAACCACAGATACGCGCCCGGCGCGTACGGGGCGTCCGGCGCCACCGGCACCCCGTCCGCGCCGACGATCCGGCCGTCGCGCAGCATCGCGTCGACGAGGCCGGGCGGCGCCGCGAGCCGGTCGACGAGGTGGTCCCGCACCTGGGCCCACGCCTCGCTGTCCGGCAGCCGGACCCGCACGGGGTCGACGCCGTCGCGCTGCGGCAAGGGAGCGGGCGGAACGCGGCGTCTTCGGGTCACAGCGGGAAGGGTACGGGGCGCCGCGCTTGCGGGACGGAGGCTGTGCCCGCGGGGCGTGTGGCCGGCCGCCGCCGTGGGAAAACCGCTGTCCCGCGCGTCGGCCGCGCTGCACGATGGGGCCATGCCTTTCAAGATCCCGAACGTGGTCGAGCCCGGAACCTTCGCCGATCAGGACCAGCCCGCCCTGCCCGCCCCCGGCGGCCTGATCCTGCGCGCCTGGTCGCCGCCGGACGCGCCCGCCGTGTACGAGGCGTTCCAGGACCCGGTGCTGCAACGCTGGCACGCGCGCGTGGCCGACGACGAGGACGAGGCCCGCGAGTGGATCGAGGGCTGGCGGGCGGCGTGGGCCGAGGAGCGGAACGCGCACTGGGCCGTCGCGGACGCGGACACCGGCGAAGTGCTCGGCCGGGTCGCGCTGCGCGAGATCAACCTCGGTGAGGGCCAGGCGGAGATGGCGTACTGGACCCTGCTGCGCGCCCGCGGCCGGGGCGTCGCACCGCGCGCGGTCACCACCCTGGCCGCCTGGGCGCTCGACGTCGTGGGTCTGCACCGCCTCGAGCTCACCCACGCGACGGCCAACGAGGCGTCGTGCCGAGTGGCGCTGAAAACCGGCTTCGCACCGGAGGGCACCAAGCGCAGCGCCGTACTCCACGAGGACGGCTGGCACGACATGCACTTGCACGCCCGGATCAAGGGGGACGGGATGAGCTAGGCGCCGCCGACACGGGGCCCGCCGTACTGGGGTCGGCTGAGCCGCTGTGGTACGAAGCGCCCCGGTAGGGGCGCGGGGAACTGCGCGCCAAGCCACAGCGAAACCCGCGGCCTGCAAGGCACCACAAGCGGCAGCCCCTGCCCAGCCGCAGGTGAAGTGCCCCCCCCCGCGCGGAGGGCGCCCGCCAACCCCCACCGCCCAAGCGCAGCGTTACGCGGCAGTCTCCTGTTCCGCTTCCACCGTCGCGTTCCACTCCCGCTTCGACGCCTGCCAGCCGTCCTCGTTGTGGCCGAGGCGCCAGTAGCCGGACACGGAGAGGCGCTCGCGCGGGACCTGGTGCTCCACGCGCAGGACGCGGCGCAGCTCCTTCACGAAGCCCGCCTCGCCGTGCACGAAGGCCTGCACGTCGCCCGCGGGGAAGTCCAGCGCGCGCACGGCCTCGACCAGCGCCTGGCCGACGGGACGGCCGGCGCGGTGCAGCCAGACGACTGCGGCGTGCGTGTCGATCGGCTGCTCCTCCTCGGGGCCCTCGACCTCCACGAAGGCGCGCACGTCGGCGCCCTCCGGCAGGGCCTCGAGGGCGGCGGCGATGGCGGGCAACGCACTCTCGTCGCCGGCGATCAGGTGCCAGTCGGCGGCCGGGTCCGGGGCGTACCCGCCGCCGGGGCCGAGCATGCGGACCGTCTCGCCCGGCCGCACGCGCCGCGCCCACGGCCCGGCGAGGCCCTCGTCGCCGTGGATCACGAAGTCGAGGGCGAGCTCCCGGGCCTTGGGGTCCCACCAGCGCACCGTGTACGTCCGCGTCACGGGCCACTGCTCGCGCGGCATCTCCTCGCGGATCCGCTGGATGTCGAAGGGCTCCGGATAGCTCACGCCCTCGGGCGCGAAGAGCAGCTTCACATAGTGGTCCGTGCAGTCCCCGGCGGTGAACTCCGCCAGGCCGTCGCCGCCGACGACCACACGCTGCATATGGGGTGTCAGGCGTTCGGTGCGCACGACCTGCGCGATGTGGGGCTTGGGAGTCTTGCGTGCGGGTCGCTCTGCCATGGCGTCGGCCTTCCCCTGATCCACTATTAGTTAGGTTTACCTAACCTAGCACCTCACTCCTGAAGTGTGGTCAACAGCCGGTGCAGCGAACCGCCGAGCCCCCAGCGCGCGGCCAGTTCCTCCAGGGCGGCCGGATCGCGCGGCTCGCGCGGCAGCGCGACGTCGACGTCCGGCAGCGGGACGTCGTCCGCGACCCGGACCACCTTCGGCGCCACGGCCACATAGGCGCGGGACTCGTCGAGGCGCTTGCGCTGCGACGGGGTGAGCTTGGAGCGCGGGTCGTCGACGGCGGCCATGATCCCGGCCAGGTCGCCGAAGGCGTCGAGCAGCTTGGCGGCGGTCTTCTCGCCGATGCCGGGCACGCCGGGCAGCCCGTCGCTCGGGTCGCCGCGCAGCAGGGCGAGATCCACATAGCCGGGGCCGTCCACGCCGTACTTCTCGCGCAGCCACGCCTCGTCGGTCACCTGGAGGGTGCCGACTCCTTTCAAGGGATAGAGGACGCGGATGCCGCGGGCGTCGTCCACGAGCTGATACAGGTCGCGGTCGCCCGTGATGACGTCGACCGGGCCGGTGGCGCGCGCGGCGAAGGTGCCGATCACGTCGTCCGCCTCGTACGGCGTGACGCCCACGCGGGCGATGCCGAGGGCGTCCAGGACCTCCTCGATCACCGGGACCTGGGGGGAGAGGGTGTCCGGGACCTCTTCGGTGTCGGGGGTGACGGCGCCTTCGGGGGCCTCCTCGGCGACGCGGTGCGCCTTGTACGAGGGGATGAGCTCCACGCGCCAGTGCGGGCGCCAGTCCGCGTCCATGCAGGCGACGAGGTCGTCGGGGCGGTGGTCCTGGACCAGGCGCGCGATGAAGTCGAGCAGGCCGCGCACCGCGTTCACCGGGGTGCCGTCCGGGGCCCGCACGGATTCGGGGACCCCGAAATAGGCCCGGAAGTACAGGGACGCCGTGTCGAGCAGCATCAGCCGCCGCGTTGCTTGAGTCACGTTCGCATCATGCCGCACGGCACCGACAGCGGGCCGTGACCGAGGTGGGGGAATGTGACCTGCGGCACTCCTGGGTTTGGCTTCTGTAAGCGAGGGCAGGCGCGCACCCGGAGCGAACCCGGTCGAGTTTTCAACTTCTTGACGGGCGAGCGGGCAGACCCCGCGCCGCTCCACGGCCCGCCGGCGGGGGAGGCGGGCCGTCTTGGTTCAACCCGAGAGGTGTATGTGTCCAGGCTGCAAGCCGAACGCCTGTACAAGGTATTCGGCAGACGACCCGATGACGCCGTGGCGAAGCTCCGCCACGGAGCCGACCGTGAAGAGCTGCGTGCCGAGGGAACCACCGCCGCGGTGATCGACGCGTCCTTCACCGTCGAACCGGGCCAGATCTTCGTCGTCATGGGTCTCTCCGGATCCGGCAAGTCCACGTTGCTGCGCATGCTCAACGGGCTTTCGGACCCGACGGCCGGACAGGTGCTCTTCGACGGGCAGGACCTGACCAAGCTGAGCGCGCGCGAACTGCGCGAGGTGCGCTCGAAGAAGATCAGCATGGTGTTCCAGCACTTCGCGCTGTTCCCGCACCGCAGCGTGCTGGAGAACGCCGCGTACGGCCTTGAGGTGCAGGGGCTGCCGCGTGCGGAGCGCGAGAAGCGGGCGCTGGAGGCGCTGGAGCTGGCCGGGCTCAAGGGCTGGGAGAAGTCCTGGCCCGACGAGCTGTCCGGCGGCATGCAGCAGCGCGTGGGCCTGGCCCGCGCGCTCGCCACGGACGCCGACCTGCTGCTCATGGACGAGTCGTTCAGCGCGCTCGACCCGCTGATCCGCCGCGACATGCAGGACCAGCTCCTGGAGCTGCAGAAGCGGCTGAAGAAGACCATCGTCTTCATCACCCACGACCTGAACGAGGCCATGCGCCTGGGCGACAAGATCGCCGTCATGCGCGACGGCCGCATCGTCCAGATCGGCACCTCCGAGGACATCCTGGTCACCCCGGCCAACGACTACGTCGCCGCGTTCACGCAGGACGTCGACCGCTCCCGGGTGCTGACCGCGGGCGCCATCATGGCCGACCCGGACAAGGACTTCGTGCAGGCCGACGCCCCCGCGACGGTCACCGAGGACACCCCCATCATCGACCTGTTCACGCCCTGCTCCACCAGCGGTGTGGCGGTCGCCGTGGTCGACGGCGAGGGCGAGCTCGTCGGCGTCGTACCGCGGGCGCGGCTGCTCGCCGTGCTCGGTGAACCGGCGCCGTCGGAGCCGCAGGACGCGGTCGTTCCCGTACAGCAGGCCAAGGACAAGCAGGCCATGGACAACGGCGGCAAGAGCGTGGGCAAGGTGAGCAGCGGTGCCTAGGATTCCCTTCGGCGACTGGGTCAATGACTCGGTCGAATGGCTCAGAACCCATATGGACTGGCTGTTCGACTTCATCAAGACGCTGTTCCAGAACATGTGGGACGGCGTCTACGACGTCCTCTCCGGGCCCGAGCCGCTGCTGATGGCGGGCATCTTCGCCGTCGTCGCGTTCTGGCTGCGCGGCCTGCTCGGCGGTGCCCTCGCCTTCGTGGGCTTCGCCTTCATCGTGTCCCTGGAGCTGTGGGACAACGCGATGATGACGCTGTCCCTGGTGCTCGTCTCGACCTTCGTGGCGCTGGTCATAGCCGTGCCCGTGGGCATCTGGGCGGCCCGCTCCAAGACGGTCAGCGGCATCGTCAGGCCGGTTTTGGACCTGATGCAGACACTGCCCGCGATGATCTACCTCATCCCGGCGCTGCTGTTCTTCCGGATGGGCGCCCCCGCGGGCATCGTCGCCACGATCGTCTTCGCGCTCGCCCCCGGTGTGCGCATGACGGAGCTCGGCATCCGCCAGGTCGACAAGGAACTGGTCGAGGCGGCCGACGCGTTCGGCACCACGCCGCGCAACACCCTCTTCCGGGTCCAGCTGCCGCTCGCCCTGCCGACGATCATGGCCGGTGTCAACCAGGTCATCATGCTCGGCCTCTCCATGGCGGCCCTGACCGGCATGGTCGGCACCCCCGGTCTCGGCGCCGACGTCAACGCGGCCATCGGCCAGCTCGACGTCGGTCTCGGCGCGGAGGCGGGCATCTCCATCGTGATCCTCGCCATCTACCTGGACCGCGTCACCAGCGGCCTGGGCGGCCAGGTCTCCCCGCTCGGCCGTCGCGCGCTCGCCAAGCTGCGGGCCAAGCAGGGCCTGAACGTGTGGAACTACCGCCCCCGGCCCGTCGTCGCAATGGTCGGCGTCGTCGTGCTCGCGCTCGTCGCGGGCGGCATGGGGATCTTCGGCAGCAGCGACTCCGAGTCCGTGGCCGACACGAAGAACGTCGGCCAGGGCAAGGAAGTCAAGATCGGCTACATCCCCTGGGACGAGGGCGTCGCCTCCACCTTCCTCTGGAAGGAAGTCCTGGAGCAGCGAGGCTTCAAGGTGACCACCAGCCAGCTGGAGGCCGGTCCGCTGTACACCTCCCTGGCGCAGGGCGACATCGACTTCCAGACCGACTCCTGGCTGCCGACGACCCACGCCTCGTACTGGAAGAAGTACGGCAAGGACCTCGAGGACCTGGGCGCCTGGTTCGGCCCCACGTCGCTGGAGCTGACCGTGCCCGCGTACATGAAGGACATCAACTCCCTCGAGGACCTCAAGGGCAAGAGCAGCACCTTCAAGGGCAAGATCACCGGCATCGAGACGAGCGCCGGAATGATGGGTCTGCTCAAGGACAAGGTCCTCGGCGAGTACGGCCTCGACAAGGAGTACAAGGTCGTCGACGGCTCGACGCCCGCGATGCTCTCCGAGCTGAAGGCGGCGTACGCCAAGAAGGAGCCGATCGTCACCACGCTGTGGTCGCCGCACTGGGCGTACAGCGACTTCAAGCTGAAGAAGCTCAAGGACCCGAAGGGCGCCTGGGGCAAGGGCGACGGCGTGCACACCCTGGCGCGCAAGGGCTTCTCGAAGGAGAACCCCGAGGTCGGCAAGTGGCTCAAGAACTTCAAGATGAGCGAGAAGCAGCTCACCGATCTTGAGGCGGAGATCAACAAGGCGGGCAAGGGCAAGCAGCAGGACGCCGTGCGCACCTGGCTGAAGAAGAACCCGGGCGTGCTCGACAAGATGGCGCCCCTGCCGAAGAACTCCGGCGGCGACGAGAACAAGCGTCCGTTGAAGGCCGCGTACTTCGCGTGGGACGAGAACATCGCCGTCACCCAGCTGTGGAAGCGCGTCCTGGAGAAGCGCGGCTACAAGATGGAGCTCACCCCGGCCGATGTCGGTCCGGCCTACACCGGTCTCGCGCAGGGCGACATCGACCTCAACCTCGACGCCTGGCTGCCCACCGCGCAGAAGACGTACTGGGAGAAGAACAAGGCCAACCTCAAGGACCTCGGGTCCTGGTACAGCCCGACGTCCCTCGAGGTCGCCGTCCCGTCCTACGTCAAGGACGTGAAGTCGCTCGAGGACCTCAAGGGCAAGGGCGACAAGTTCAACGGCAAGATCATCGGCATCGAGCCGGGCACCGGCGTGATGCAGGCGCTCAAGGACAAGGTCATGCCCGGGTACGGCCTTGAGGACGAGTACGAGATCGCCGCGGGCTCGACGCCCGCGATGCTCTCGGAGCTGAAGTCCGCGTACGCCAAGAAGGAGCCGATCGCGGTCCTGCTCTGGTCGCCGCACTGGGCGTACAGCGAGTACGACCTGACCAAGCTGAAGGACCCCAAGGGCGGCTTCGGCAAGGGCAACACGATCCGCACGCTCTCCAGCAAGGACTTCCCCAGCCAGTACCCGCAGCTCACGAAGTGGCTCAAGAACTTCAAGATGAGCGAGAAGCAGCTGGGCGACCTGGAGAACGAGATCAACAAGGCGGGCAAGAACAACGAGCCCAAGGCCGTCGACGCCTGGCTGAAGAAGAACCCGGGCTTCGAGGAGAAGATGACGGCCGCGAAGTAGTCCACGCGGTCAGCACTCCCGAGGGGTGGGCCTCGCCTTGTGGCGAAGCCCACCCCTCGGGGCGTTCCGGCGGGCCGCCCCGGTCCCTAACCTCGACGGGGTCCCCGCCCTCTTGAACAGCTGAACGTGAGCCCCCACCCGTGACCGCAAGGCAGCCGAGGACGGCGCTGTTCGCCGCCGCCGTGCTGGTTCTGGCCGCCGCCCTGCTCGTCTCGCCGCTGACGCGGGCGGACGCCGCGCCCGCGTCACCCGGCACCGCCCGGCTCGCCGCGCTCGCCGAGGACGTCACGGCCGCCGACGGCCACCGCTACGACGCCCGCGACGACACCGGCCGCACCATGGACGCGGCGCAGCTCGCGCAGGCCGGTGACGGCACATACCTGGCCGTCTACCACACCCTCCTGGACGACGGCCGCTTCCACGCGGCCGTCGCCACCTCCACGGACCTGCTGCACTGGCAGCGCCGCCACGACTTCGGCCCCGGCACCCACCAGGCCTCCCTCGCGCACGACGGCCGCGGCGGCTATGTCCTCGCGTACGAGAAGGACCCCCGGAACCACATCGCCGTACGGGCGTACACGGACCTGCGCGCGCTCCTGCACGGGCGCGCGCACCGGGCGTACGACGCGCCCCGCACCCTCTCCCGCTGTGCGGAGGGCACGCCGAGCATCACCACGGTGCGGGGCCGCACCATCGAGCTGACCGGGCACTACCGGGCGGGATGCGACACCGACCGGCAACTGCGGGCGACGCTCACGGACTTCCGCACCTGGCGTGCCGAGCCCGACCGCCGCCTCGACTGGGCGCTGACGGCCTGGGGCAACGGCGGCAACCTCGGCGACCGGGCGCCGGTGGAGCTCGCGGGGCGGCGCGTGCTGCTCGTCGAGGGGCAGGGGCGGCGCGCGGACTTCGGGAGCTGGCGCGTCTACGCCTACGACCCGGCCGGCGGCCGCGCCGACCGCCTCGCCCCGCGCACCCACGGCGGCAGCCACGCCTTCGCCAACCCCTCGGCCACCCTCCTGACCGACCCGCGCGGCAGGCCCGCGCTGCTCGTCAGCCTCTTCATACCGCGCGAGGGGGCGGCCCCCGGAGAATCCGGACAACTGATCTACTGGCGTGAGCTGTAACCGCCCGCGTACGGTCCGTACGGGGTGCGCGGGGGCTTGCGGGGGCCGGAACCGGCGCCCGGAGCGCCGGACTGGGTAAAACCGTTTGGCGAACATGCGTAGGGTGCAGAAAACCCTTCAGGGTGATGACTCGGAGCGGAAGAAGGGAGCCGGGGCCATGGACGAGCACAAGGAGACCCTCCGGGTGGGCTCGGCCGTGCGGCGCCGCCGCCGCCAGCTCGAACTCACCCTTGCCGTCGTCGCCGGGCGCAGCGGCCTGTCCGTGCCCTTCCTCAGCCAGGTCGAGAACGAGCGGGCCCGGCCCAGCATGCGCTCCCTGGAGCGGGTCGCCGACGCGCTGGGCACCACCGCCGTGGAGCTGCTCGCCGCCGCCGACCCGGCCTGCACGGTCGACGTGGTGCGCGCCGCCGACCAGGTCAGTCTCGCGGGCGGCACCCCCGAGACGCACGTGCGGGACCTGGTGCGCGGCCACCACCAACTGCACGTCTTCGAGTACGTCGGCGATCACGACGAAGGCCGCGAGTTCCAGCACCGCAACGACGAGCTGATGTACGTCATCGGCGGCACCGTCGAGGTCGAGGCCGAGGGTCGGGCCTACCGCCTCGGGCGCGGCGACAGCCTGTATCTGACCGGTGGGGTGCGGCACCGCTGGCGGGCCACGGCGGCCGACGCGCGCGTGCTCGTCGTCGCGGTCGGGGACCACATCGAGGCGGTCGACGGCGGGCGGCACTGAAGAAGCCGCCGAGGGGCCGTGGAGAAGTCGCCGAGGAGTGGCCGAGAAGTCGCTGAGGAGTGCTTCACGAGCGCTTGAGGACCGCTTGAGGGCTGATGCATTGATGCAGGGGGAGGAGGGGTGACGGGCTGATGGCGGACATCCGGGTGGTCTCGCTGGTGCCGTCGCTGACGGAGGCCGTCGCCACGACCGTGCCGGGCGCCCTGGCCGGCGCGACCGACTGGTGCACGCACCCGGCCGACCTCGATGTCGTACGCGTCGGCGGCACCAAGAATCCCGACGTGCCGGCGATCGTGGCGCTCGCACCCGACCTGGTGATCGCCAACGAGGAGGAGAACCGCGCCCCGGACATCGAGGCGCTGCGGGCGGCGGGGATCGAGGTCCTCGTCACCGAGGTGCGCGGGCTCGACCAGGCGTTCCGGGAGTTGGAGCGGGTGCTGGCCGCGTGCGGGGCGAAGGGACGTCCGGAGTGGCTGGAGCGGGCCGAGACCGTGTGGCTCGACCCGCCGTGCCCGTCGATCCGCCCGCGGGCCGCCGTGCCGATCTGGCGCAGGCCGTGGATGGTCCTCGGCCGGGACACCTTCGCGGGGGACCTGCTGGCCCGCCTGGGCGTCGACAACGCGTACGCGGCGCACGCCGAGCGCTATCCGCGCGTCCCCCTCGACGAACTGCGGGCCGCGGAGCCGGACTTGGTGGTCCTGCCGGACGAGCCGTACCGGTTCACGCGGGAGGACGGACCGGAGGCGTTTCCCACGACGGTCCCGGTTGCGCTCGTCAGCGGACGGCATCTGACGTGGTACGGGCCGTCGCTCGCCGAAGCCCCGGCGGTGCTGGGGGAGGCGCTGCGGGCGGCCCGCCGCTGACGTTCGCGCGAGGCGGTGCTCAGCGCGGGGACCGGGGCGGCGCTCAGCGTGGGGCCGCGAGCAGCTTGCCGTTGGCCACGCCGCGCACGGTCTGGACGATCGCCACCAGCCAGGCCGACACCAGTAGCGCGTACAGCGCCACGGCCAGCCAGTCGTACGCCACCAGACCGGTGTGCTTGCCGAGGCCCTCGGCGCCCGTCACGCACGTACCGACGGGGAAGGTGAACGCCCACCAGGTCATCGCGAAGCCCATGCCGCGCCGCCGGGCCCGCAGCACCATCGCGCCCGCGAGCGCCAGCCACATCATCGCGAAGCCCATCACGGGCACGCCGAACAGCACGGCGAAGACGGCGAAACCCTGGTCGTACGGGGCGGGCAGCACGCCCGGGGCGACGTCGGCGAACTTGTTGGCGGCCGTGGTCGACTGGCCGAGCGGGCCGAGCACCAGGAAGAGAGTGGGGGTGAGGACGAGCGGCAGCGGGCCGCCGTTCACGAGGCGCGCGAAGATCAGCGGCAGCATCACCAGGGTGGCGAGCAGGCTCAGGCCGAACATCGCGAAACAGCCGTAGAGCAGGGTCTGCTGGGCCTGCCCCGCGGGCAGGTGCGGGACGAGCAGCGGGCCGAGGGCGGCCGAGACCATGGGCGCCACGACGGGCAGCAGCCACACCGGCGAGGCGGTGCCCGGCTCCACGCGGTGCCGGACCACCATCAGGTACGGGATGGCGACGGCCGCGGCGAGCCCGATGGCCGTACCGGCGGTGAAGAGGACCGTGTCGACGGCGACCGCCGCCGTGGTGCCTATCCAGTCGGCGCCGACGAGCATCGTGCCGCCGCCCACGGCGAGCAGCGCCATGGACAGGCAGCCGTAGAACGGCGCCATGGCCGGGTCGGCGAGGTGGGCGCGGGCCTGGTCGCGGTGGTGGACCAGGTGGACGGCGCGGGCGGTGAGCAGGGTGACCAGCATCAGCAGCGACAGCGCCCACACCACGGTCGCGCCCGTGCGCAGGCCCGGGACGTCCGCGGGCAGGGCGGCCCCGGCGTTGGCGATGATGGCGGTGCCCATGACGGAGGCGTACCAGTTCGGGCCGAGGTGGCGGACGGCGCCGGAGCGGGGCCCTGTGGCCGGGCGGGCCGGAGCGGGGGAGTGGGCGACTGTGACCATGACTCCACGGTGCGCCCGGTCGGGCCCGGCCACCAGGGATCTCTCGGCTATGAGGGCATAACCTGGACTTATGAGTGTTTCTGGTGGTGGGGGCGGAGCCGGTGGCGGGGGTACGTCGACGGGGGCGCCGCTCGCGCATCGGGTGCCGGACCTGGGTGCCCTTGAGCTCTTGCTGGCCGTGGCGCGGCTCGGGAGTCTCGGCCGGGCGGCGCGCGAGGTGGGCATCACGCAGCCTGCCGCCAGCGGGCGGATCAGGTCCATGGAGCGGCAGCTCGGCGTCGCCCTGGTGGACCGTTCCCCGCGCGGGTCACGGCTCACGGAGGCGGGTGCCCTCGTCACCGACTGGGCGCGGCGGATCGTGGAGGCCGCCGAGGCCTTCGACGCGGGGGCGCAGGCGCTGCGGGACCGGCGGGACTCGCGGCTGCGGGTCGCGGCGAGCATGACCATCGCCGAGTATCTGCTGCCCGGGTGGCTCATCGCGCTGCGCGCGCGGCTGCCGGACACGGCGGTGTCGCTCAGCGCGGGCAACTCCGCCGTGGTCGCCGGGCAGTTGCTCGGCGGGCAGGCCGATGTCGGCTTCGTGGAGGGCGTCGGGCTGCCGGCCGGACTGGACGGCGTGGTCGTCGCGCAGGACCGGCTTGTCGTGGTGGTGGCGCCGGGGCACGCGTGGGCGCGGCGGCGGGCGCCGCTCCGGGCCGCGGAGCTCTCGGCCACGCCGCTGATCCTGCGGGAGGAGGGGTCGGGTACGCGAGCCGTGCTGGAGGCCGCGCTCGGGGAGCTCGCGCGGCCTCTCCTGGAGCTGTCCTCGACCACCGCCGTCAAGTCCGCCGCGGTGAGCGGGGCCGGGCCCGCGGTGTTGAGCGAGCTCGCCGTGGGCGAGGAGGTGGCCGCGCGGCGGCTGGTGCGGATTCCTGTGGAGGGGGTGCGGTTGCAGCGGGCGCTGCGGGCCGTTTGGCCGGTGGGGCTTGTTCCGGCGGGGCCGGTGCGGGAGCTTTTGAGCCTGACTCGTGGGGTGCCCTAGTCGTTCTGGGTGCTGTGGGCCTGGGCGCCCTGGCCGGGCCTGCGGTCTCCTGTCGTCCGCGTGGCGCCGTCGGCCTGCGGCCTGGGCTTTCTCCCACCCGCCCACCCGGCTCTCTCGGACGCGGGGTGGGCCCCGCGCCCCCGCCGGGCCTGCGGTCCCCTGTCGTCCGCGTGGCGCTGTTGGCCTGCGGCCTGGGCTTCTCCCACCCGCCCACCCGTTGCTGTCGGACGCAGGGTGGGCCCCGCGCCCTCCGGCGCCCGCTCCGGTCGGACGCGGCTCACCCCCCTTCCCCCGCTGCCCTCACCAACGCCCCCATCACCCGCACGTCCTCCCCCATCTCCGGGTGCCACTGCACGCCCAGCACCCAGCCGGGGGAGGGGAGTTCGAGTGCCTCGATCGTGCCGTCGGCCGCGTGGGCGGAGGGGATCAGGTCGTGGCCCAGGCGGTCCACGGCCTGGTGGTGGTAGGTGGGGACGGCGGTGGGGGCGGGGGCGATGTCGGCGTACCGCGTGCCGGGGACCGGCGTCACCGTGTGGGTGCTGAAGACGCCGGGCGCCGCCGCGTGGCCGTCCAGGTGCTGGACCAGCGTGCCGCCCAGCGCGACGTTCAGGAGCTGCATGCCCCGGCAGATGCCGAGCAGCGGCGTACCGGAGTCCAACGCCGCCCGGATCAGGGCGAGTTCCCACGCGTCCCGCTCCGGCGCGGGCGGTCCCGTGCGGTCATCACGCGGGGCGCCGTAGTGGGACGGCTCCACGTCGGGGCCACCCGCGATGACGACGCCGTCGAGGCGGGCGACGACCTCGGCGGCGTACGAAGGCTCGTCGGGCGGCAGCATCGACGCGAGGCCGCCCGCCGCCTGGACCAGGCGCGGGTAGCCGGCGGGGAGCAGGGCGGCGGGGAGCTCCCACACCCCCCAACTCGCCTTCTCCGCCAGGTAGGTGCTGATGCCGATCAGGGGTTTGTTCACCTTCACGTTCACCCGATTCTCCACGTTCACCGTGTTCGCCACGTTCTCCATGATTCCGCCGTGCTCCAGATTCAGCCCCGCTCCAGCTCCGCCTCCGCCTCCGCCAGCGCCGCGAACTCCTCCTCCGGCGCCCGTGCCACCAGATGCTTGCGGCTGTAGAGGCCGAAGTACGCGAGCGCCACGACGTACACGCCGAGCGCGATGAACGCCGCCGTGACGTCCACGAGGAATGTCGCGACGAGTGCCGCGCAGGCGAGGGCGAGGGCGACCGACGAGGTCAGGACGCCGCCGGGGGTGCGGTAGGGGCGCGGCAGGTTCGGCTCGCGGCGGCGCAGGACGATGTGGGACAGGGACATCAGGGCGTACGAGATGGTGGCGCCGAACACCGCCACGTTCAGCATCCGCGCCCCGTCGCCCGTCGCCGCGGCGAGCGCGAAGCCGATGGCGCCCGGGACGAGCAGGCCGAGGTAGGGGGCCTTGCGGCTGCTGGTGAGGGAGAGGAAGCGCGGCAGGTAGCCCGCGCGGGAGAGCGCGAAGAGCTGGCGGGAGCCCGCGTAGATCAGCGAGAAGAACGACGCCACCAGGCCCGCGAGGCCCGCGTAGTTGATGACCCGGCTCAGACCCGTCGCCTTGCCGTCCGGCTGCAGCGCGTCCACCAGCGGGTTGCCGGTGTCCTGGATCGCCGCGGAGCCGCGCGCCCCGGCCGAGGCGAAGAAGGTGATCAGGGCGAGGGCGACCAGGATGCACAGGGACCAGCGGATGGCGCGCGGCAGCGTACGGGCGGGGTCCCTGGTCTCCTCGGCGGCGAGCGGGACGCCCTCCACGCCCAGGAAGAACCACATGCCGAAGGGGAAGGCCGCCCAGATCCCCAGCAGGCCGAGCGGCAGCCAGGAGTTGGCGCCGAACGCGTCGTGGTCGACCGTGATGTCGTTCAGGTGCGAGGCGTCGAAGTCCATGAACGCGCCCACCGCGAACACAAGCAGCGCGGCCACGGCTATGCCTGTCACCACGAAGCTGAAGCGCAGCGCCTCGCCCACTCCCCACAGATGGATGCCGATGAAGATCGCGAAGCAGGCCAGGTACACCGGCCAGCCCGACTCCAGGCCGAACAGCTCCAGCGACTCGACGTAGTCGCCGATGAAGATGACGATCGCGGCGGGCGCCAGGATGTACTCGATGAGGATCGCGGTGCCGGTGAGGAAGCCGCCCCAGGGGCCGAGCGCGCGGCGCGCGAAGCCGTAGCCGCCGCCCGCCGTCGGCAGGACGGACGACAGCTCGGCGAGCGAGAACACCATGCACGCGTACATGACGCCCATGAGCGCCATCGCGATGCCCAGGCCGCCGAAGCCGCCTTCCTTGAGGCCGGAGTTCCAGCCGGAGAAGTCGCCGGAGACGACATAGGCGACGCCGAGGCCGGTGAGCAGCACCCAGCCCGCGTTGCCGCGGCGCAGCGCGCGCCGTTCCAGGTAGTCGTCCGGTTCCTCGGAGGCGCGGGCCTTCGACGGCTCTGTGGACTCCAGGCTCATGACAGGGCTCCCTGCGGCGGCATGCGGGCGTTCAATGGAATGGAGCCATACCTTTGCGGGCGCAGGGGTGAGAAAGCAAGACCCGTGCGTTACGCCGTGGTTAATCACCTCACGTGAGGAACCCCCGCAGCAGCGCCGCCGTCCCCGCGCAGTGTTCGCGCATCATCTCCCGGGCGCCGTCCGCGTCGCCGTCGAGCACGGCCTCCACGAGTGCGGTGTGCTGGCGCTGCGAGTGCTCCAGGTTGCGTACCAGGAGCGGGATGCAGTCCAGGAGTTCGTTGACCGTGGCGCGGACCGCCGCGTACTGCGCGGTGAGCGAGGGCGAGCCGGAGAGCTCGGCCAGCGTGAGGTGCAGCAGGGTGTCCAGGCGGCGGTACTCGGCGAGCGGCGCGTCGTGGGTGTGGGCGAGCGCCGCCCGCAGCCGCTCCGCCTGCCCGTCGTCGAGCCCGTGCGCCGCGCACAGCCCCGCGGCGCCCACCTCCAGGACCTCGCGGAAGCGCAGTGCGTCCTCCACGTCCACGTCCGCGATCCGGCGGCGCAGCTCGTCCTCGCCCGCCGCCGTGGGGCGCGGGCGCACGAACGTACCGCCGTAGCGCCCCCGGCGTGACTCCACGAGCCCCTGGTCCTGGAGCACCTTCAGGACCTCGCGCAGCGTGACCCGGCTGATCCCGAGCAGGTCGGCCAGCTCCCGTTCGGCGGGCAGCCGCTCCCCGCCGGGCACCAGGCCGAGGCGGACCACTTGGAGGATCTGCTCCAGGGCCTCCTCGAAGCCGTTGCCCGCCCGGACCGGGCGCAGCACCTGCGTCAGCCGGTCGTCGCCCGGCACGTGCGCGGCGTCCCGCGACCGCGCGGTGTCCCGCGGCCGTTCGGCACCCCGCGTGTGCCCGGTGTCCGCCTCCGTGTGCGACATCTGCCCGTACCCCCTTCCCAAGCAATGGTTCTCGGCAATACCTTATGGCCACTCGGCTGACCCAAGGAGGCTTTTCCCGTGGCAGACCGCACACCCCCGCTCGGCATCGAGGAGCTGCGTGCTCTCGTGGCGAGCGGTGAGATCGACACTGTCGTCCTGGCCTTCCCCGACATGCAAGGGCGGCTCCAGGGCAAGCGGTTCGCCGCCCGGTTCTTCCTCGACGAGGTCCTGGAGCACGGCACGGAGGGCTGCAACTACCTCCTCGCCGTCGACACGGAGATGAACACCGTGGACGGCTACGCGATGTCCTCCTGGGACCGCGGCTACGGCGACTTCGCCATGCACGCCGACCTCGCCACGCTGCGCCGCGTCCCCTGGAACGAGGGCACGGCCCTGCTGATGGCCGACCTCGCCTGGACCGACGGCGCCCCCGTCGTGGCCGCCCCGCGCCAGATCCTGCGCCGCCAACTGGACCGGCTCGCCGAACTCGGCTGCACCGCCCACGTCGGCACGGAGCTCGAATTCATCGTCTTCAAGGACACGTACGAGCAGGCGTGGGACGCGGGCTACAAGGGCCTGACGCCTGCCAATCAGTACAACATCGACTATTCGGTCCTCGGTACGGGCCGCATCGAGCCGCTCCTTCGCCGCATCCGCAACGACATGGCGGCCGCCGGCCTCACCGTCGAGTCCGCCAAGGGCGAGTGCAACCCGGGCCAGCACGAGATCGTGTTCCGCTACGACGAGGCCCTCGTCACCTGCGACCAGCACTCCATCTACAAGACGGGCGCCAAGGAGATCGCCGCGCAGGAAGGCGTCTCGCTCACCTTCATGGCGAAATACAACGAGCGCGAGGGCAACTCCTGTCACATCCACCTCTCGCTCCAGGACGCCGACGGCACCAACGTCATGGCCGGTGACGGGCCCGGCGGCATGTCCCCGGTGATGCGGCACTTCCTCGCCGGACAGCTCGCGGCGCTGCGCGACTTCTCGCTCCTGTACGCGCCCAACATCAACTCCTACAAGCGCTTCCAGCCCGGCTCCTTCGCGCCGACGGCCGCCGCCTGGGGCTACGACAACCGCACCTGCGCGCTGCGCGTGGTCGGCCACGGGCGCTCGCTGCGCTTCGAGAACCGGCTGCCCGGCGGCGACGTGAATCCGTACCTGGCCGTCGCCGGACTGATCGCCGCGGGCCTGCACGGCATAGAGCAGCAGCTCGAACTCCCCGACGCCTGCACGGGGAACGCCTACACCGGCGACTACGAGCACGTCCCGACGACACTGCGCGAGGCCGCCGAGCTCTGGGAGAACAGCCCCGTCGCCAAGGCCGCCTTCGGCGACGAGGTCGTCGCGCACTACCGCAACATGGCGCGGGTCGAACTGGACGCCTTCGACTCCGCGGTGACCGACTGGGAGCTCCGCCGCTCCTTCGAACGCATGTGAGGCAGTTTCTTGCTTGAGTCACTGAAGGTACTGAACCCGGCGACGGAGGACGTCGTCGCCACGGTCCCCGCGGCCACTGCGGGCGACGTCGACGCGGCCGTCGCGCGCGCCGCCCGGGCCCAGGTGCGGTGGGCCGCCGCGGCCCCCGCCGACCGCGCCAGGCTCCTGCGCCGCTTTGCCGCCGTCATCGACGAACACGTCGAGGAACTCGCCCAGTTGGAGGTGCGCGAGGCGGGTCACCTGGTCGGCAACGCCCGCTGGGAGGCGGGCAACGTACGGGATCTCCTGCTGTACGCGGCCGGGGGCGCCGAACGCCTCAACGGAGCGCAGATTCCCGCCCCCGGAGGCTGGAACGTCACCTTCCACGAGCCCCTCGGCGTCGTCGGCGTGATCGCGCCCTGGAACTTCCCGATGCCCATCGCCGCCTGGGGCTTCGCGCCCGCCCTCGCGGCCGGGAACGCCGTGGTGCTCAAGCCCGCCGAGACGACACCGCTCACCGCGCTGCGCCTCGCCGAACTCGCCCTGGAGGCGGGCCTGCCCGAAGGCCTCTTCCAGGTGCTGCCCGGCCACGGCCGGGTCGCGGGCCGCGCCCTCGTCGAGCACGAAGGCGTCGCGAAGATCGTCTTCACCGGGTCGAGCGGCACGGGCCGCGACGTGATGGAGCGCTGCGCCGCGCAGATGAAGCGCGTCACCCTCGAACTCGGCGGCAAGAGCCCCAACGTCGTCTTCGCCGACGCCGACCTCGAAGCGGCGGCCGACCCCTTCGCGTTCCTCGACAACGCGGGGCAGGACTGCTGCGCCCGCACCCGCATCCTCGTGCAGGAGTCGGTGTACGAGGAGTACGCGGCGCTCCTGACGGAGGCCGTGCGGGCCGTCGTGGTGGGCGATCCGCTGGACGAGAAGACGCAGATGGGGCCGCTGATCTCCCGTCAGCAGCTGGACCGGGTACGGGACTTCGTGCCCGAGGATGCTGCCGCGATCCGCGGGATTGCGCCCACAGGGCCCGGCTTCTGGTTCCCGCCGACCGTCCTCACCGGTGAGCGGCCGGACTCGCGCGCGGCCGTGGAGGAGATCTTCGGGCCCGTGGCGGTCCTGCTGCCCTTCACCGACGAGCAGGACGCCGTGCGGCTGGCCAACGCCACCCCGTACGGCCTGTCCGGCTCCATCTGGACCCGCGACGTGGGCCGCGCCCTGCGCGTGTCCGGGGCGGTACGGGCCGGCAACCTGTCCGTCAACTCGCACTCCAGCGTGCGCTATTGGACCCCCTTCGGGGGCTACAAGCAGTCCGGCCTCGGCCGCGAGCTCGGCCCGGACGCCCTCACCGCCTTCACCGAGACCAAGAACGTCTTCATCAGCACCGAGAGCACGGAGGCCTGAAGCACATGACCGACCAGACTGCTCCTTCTGGGGGGACCCCCCAGACCCCCGTCTGCCGCCGCCTCGTCGGCCGCACGGCCGTCATCACCGGCGCAGGCAGCGGCATCGGCCTCGCCACCGCGCGCCGCCTGGCCTCCGAGGGCGCGAACGTCGTCTGCGGCGACATCGACGAGACCGCGGGCAAGAAGGCGGCCGAGGAGGTCGGCGGGACCTTCGTGAAGGTCGACGTCACCGACGCCGAGCAGGTCGAGGCGCTGTTCAAGACGGCGTACGACACCTACGGCTCCGTCGACGTCGCCTTCAACAACGCGGGCATCTCGCCGCCCGACGACGACTCCATCCTGGACACCGGCCTGGAGGCCTGGAAGCGCGTCCAGGAGGTCAACCTCACCTCCGTGTACCTGTGCTGCAAGGCCGCCATCCCCTACATGCGGCGCCAGGGCAAGGGCTCCATCATCAACACGGCCTCGTTCGTGGCCCGCATGGGCGCGGCGACCTCGCAGATCTCGTACACCGCCTCCAAGGGCGGCGTCCTCGCGATGTCGCGCGAGCTGGGCGTGCAGTTCGCGCGCGAGGGCATCCGCGTGAACGCGCTGTGCCCGGGCCCGGTGAACACCCCGCTGCTCCAGGAACTGTTCGCCAAGGACCCCGAGCGCGCCGCCCGCCGTCTCGTGCACATCCCCGTGGGCCGCTTCGCCGAGGCCGACGAACTGGCCGCCGCGGTCGCGTTCCTCGCCAGCGACGACTCGTCGTTCGTGAACGCCACGGACTTCCTCGTCGACGGCGGCATCGCGGGCGCGTACGTCACGCCCCTGTAGGTCACGCAGGTCAGGTCCCGGGGCGGGGCCAACTTCCCCCGCGGGCCTCTGACCTGGTGACCCTCACCTTGCTGTACGGTCCACTCACATGCGTAACCGACATGTACTGGCGCTGACGCTCGCCACGGCCGCCACCTCGCTGGCGGCCGTGGCGACGTCGTTCCCCGCGGCCGCCGCCACGGCCGCGACCCCCGGCACCGCCTCCTCGAAGGCGACCGAGCGCTGCCCGCAGCTCTCGCACAAGCTGACCTGGTACGGCGACAACCGCGCCCGCCTCCAGCGAATGATCGACGAGCGCGGCACCTGCTCGAACCCCGGTCTCCGGCACGGCGACAAGCGGCCCGTCGCCGCCTTCGACTGGGACAACACCGTCGTCAAGAACGACGTCACCGACGTGACCATCGCCTGGGCGCTCAGGCACGACAAGATCCTGCGGCCCAAGAGCTGGAAGTCCACCAGCAAGTGGATGACGGACGCCGCCCACCGGGCCCTCACCAAGGCCTGCGGCACCTCCGTCCCGGTCGGCAGGCCGCTGCCCACCTCCACCGACACCGCCTGCGCGGACGAGATCTTCGAGATCCGCGAGGACGGCAAGACGATGAGCGGCGCGGCCGCCTTCGCCGGCACCTGGAACCACCGGCGCACCGTTCCCCAGTACGCCTGGGTGCCGCAGATCTTCGCCGGGCATACCGTGCGCGAAGTCGAGAGCTACGCCCGCAAGGCCCGCAAGGAGGCCCTCGCGGCCCCCGTCGGCGCCACGCAGACCGTCGGCACGCACACCATCCCCGGCTACGCGCGCTACTACGAGCAGCAGCACGACCTGATCCGCACCCTCAAGAAGGCCGGGTTCGACGTCTACATCGTCTCGGCGGGCTCCGAGCCGGTCGCCGAAGTCTGGGCGGGCGGCAAGAGCGGCGTCGGCATCGACCGCAAGCACACCATCGCCATCCGCTCCGTCCTCGACCGCAAGGGCCGCATCACCACCTGGAACCAGGGCTGCGGCGGCGTTCCCGTCAGCAAGGGCGAGGCCATCCCGTACATCGACGGCAAGCGCTGCTGGATCAACCAGGAGATCTTCGGCGTCAAGGGCAAGGCGGCCTGGCACAAGCAGCGCTGGGACCGGCGGATCGCGCTCGGCGGCGGTGACGCGGACACCGACGTGACGTTCGTCGGCGACGCGACGGGCGCGCACCTCGTGCTCAACCGCAACAAGAGCGAGTTCATGTGCCGGGCCTACGACAACGCCGACGGGCGGTGGGTCGTGAACCCGATGTTCATCGAGCCGCTGCCGCAGAAGGCCGGTACGTACCCGTGCTCGACGTCCGCGTACAACGAGCCGGACGGAAGCAGGGGTCCGGTGCTGCGCCCGGACGGCTCCGTCGTGCCGGACCAGCGGGACTCGGTGTACTAGAGGGCCGGGCGAGCAGATGGGGCGGGCCCGAGCTGATTGCGCGGAAGTTCGGGCCACGTCCTAGAGTGCCGGGATGAGCATGACGCCCCCTGCCGGCTGGTACCCGGACCCGTCGACGCCCGGCACCGAGCGCTGGTGGGACGGGGCCGCGTGGACCGACCACCGGCGCACGCCCGCCGCCGTGACCGGCGCGTACCAACCCCCGCAGGCGCAGCCGGGGTTCGGCACCACGGTGCTGCAGCAGCCGGGTCCGCGGGCAGCCCCGGCGGGCGGTGGCCGCGCGAAGATCGTCGCGCTCTCCGTCGCCGGTGCCGTCCTGGTCGCCTCGATCGTCACCGGCGTCGTCGTGCTCCAGGACGACGACGGCGACCCGCAGGGCAGCCCCGCGCCCACGGCCTCCACCGCCGACGAACCGAGCCCGGCGCCCTCCACGTCCACGCCCGCGCCGGAGACCTCCACACCCGACGCGGACCCGGACACCCTCGTCGACCAGCTCAACGGCATCACCCTGCCGGTGCCGGACGGCTGGGAGAAGGCCGACAACACCGTCGGCAACGAACTCGCCCTGCAGACCCCGGACACCTACGACTGCCCGGGCGATCCCGGCCTCTGCCGCCACGGCAAGATCACGTCGAGCACGGCGACCGGCACCGACGAGCGCTCGCCCAAGAAGCTCGCCGAGGCGGACATCAAGGACGCCGCCGACGCCGCGTACGACGAGGACAGCATCAACCGCAAGCCGTTCGGCGGCATGACCCGGCACGAGCGGGTCAAGGCGGGCACGGTGACGGTCGGCGGCCGCAGCGGCTACTTCGTGCGCTGGCGCGTGCACACCAACAAGGGCTCCGGCGGGTACGTCCAGTCCCTCGCCTTCCCCTCCAGCACCGGCTCCGAGGCCATGGTCGTCGTCCGCTTCACCATCGACGCCGGGAAGGGCGCGCCGCCGCTGTCCGACATCGACAAGGTGATCGAGGGGATCAGGCCGGTCGGGGACAGCGAGACGGGCGGGGGAGTGGGGAGCAGCGTCGGGCCTTCGTAGCCGGACGCGGGCGTGCTGCTAGAGGGAGGCGTGCCGCTAGAGGAAGGTGTGGCCTTCGCCGCGGTACGTCGGCACGGCGCCCGTCACCCGCTCGCCCTCGACCAGGTACAGCTTCTCGAACCGCTCGCACAGCTCACCGGCCTTGGCGTGCCGGAACCACACCTTGTCGCCGACGCGCAGCTCGTCCGCGGGCGGCCCGAGCAGCGGGGTCTGCACCTCGCCCGCGCCCTCCTGCGGGTCGTAGCGCAGCCCGTCCGGGAGGTACGGGACCGGGGAGCGGTCGGCGCCCGCGACGCCCGACGCCGGATAGCCGCCGCCGAGCACCGTGACCACGCCGGGCCCCGGCCTGCGCACGACCGGCAGAGCGAACAGGGCGGCCGGACGGCCGCTGAACGACGTGTAGTTGTCGAAGAGACGCGGTACGTAGAGTCCCGACCCGGCGGCGATCTCGGTCACCGCGGACTCGGCGGCGGTGTGCTGGACACTGCCCGTGCCGCCGCCGTTCACGAACTCCAGATCGGGCGCGGCGGTGCGGACCGCCCGGATGGTGGCGGCGCGGCGGGCCGCGAGTTCCTTGCGGGCGGTGGCCTGCATCATGCGTACGGCCCGCGACTTGGCCGGATGTCCCTCGACGGCGTCGCCGACCCCGGCCACATGGCCCTCGTACGCCATCACGCCCACGAGCCGGAACCCCGGCCGCCGGCCGATCGCGCGGGCGAGGGCCGCGACCTGGGCGGGCTCGTGCAGCGGCGAGCGGCGCGCGCCGACGCGGACCCGGCCGCCGAGCAGCTTCAGCGAGGTGTCCAACTCCAGGCAGACCCGCACCTCTTCGCGGCCGCCGTCGCGCGCGTCGTCGATGAGGCGTAGCTGCGCCGGGTCGTCGACCATCACGGTGACGGCCGAGGCCAGCTTGGGGTCGGCGGTCAGCTCCGCGAAGGCGGCGCGGTCCGCCGAGGGGTACGCGAGCAGGACGTCACCGAAGCCGGAGCGGGCGAGCCAGAGCGACTCCGCGAGCGTGAACGACATGACCCCCGCGAATCCGTCCCGCGCGAGCACCCGCTCCAGCAGCGCGCGGCACCGCACGGACTTGCTCGCCACCCGGATCGGCTTCCCGCCGGCCCGGCGCACGAGATCGTCGGCGTTGGCGTCGAACGCCTCCACGTCCACCATCGCGAGCGGGGCGTCGAGGTGCGCGGTGGCCCGGTCGTAGCGGGCCCGGTCTGCGGCTCGGCCTCTCATGACGGCAGCCTGCCAGACGTCGCTACCCGAGGGTAGGGGGATGATCCGGGCAGATCACCCCGGCCTGCGGACTGGGTTCCCGTGGGCCTCGTGTCAGCCCGTAGAGTGACGCGCACGCAGGGAGCGCGCGACGCGACGGAACGGGGGGTGCATGAGCACGGAGGCGCGACGGCCCCCCGTCCCCCCACGTCCCGGCACCCCGCCACGGGTGCCGGCCCCCTCGCGGAACGCGCCCGGGACGCCGCCCCGGCCGGCCCCCGAGGAGCGCCCTGACGCCCCGTCGGAGCCGCCGCCTCCGCCCGCGACTGCCCGCTTCCCCGACGTCCGCCCGCCGCTGGCGCGGGACCGGGAGCGTCGGCAGGACGACGGTGCGGCGGGCGCGGCAGGCGGCGATACGTCACTGCGGGGGACGGCGGACGGCTCGGGCGAGTTGGGCGCGGGTCACGCGCGTGGCGTGAGCGCGGGCGGCGACTCGGCTGACGGTGCCGACCCCGTCGACGGTACGGACCTGGCCGACGACGCGTCGGCGAGCGACGACCTGGGCTCCATGGTCGAGGACTTGCTGGCACCGTTCGACCGGGTGCGGCTGCCCAGGCTTGCGGGGGAGACACCCGTGACGGAGGCCGCTGCAACGGGGGAGGCTGCGAGGGGGGAGGCCGCGACGGGGAGCGCGGCAACAGAAGCGGCCGCACCGCAGGTCGCCGCGGCGGATGCCCTCGCGACGGGGAACGCCACAACGAAGGGCGCCGCGACGGCGGACGTGGCAACGGAAGCCGCCGCGACGGATGCCCCGGCGACGGATGCCCCCGCGACAGGGAACGCCACAATGGGAGCCGCCGCACCGCAGGCCGCTGCAACGGGGGAGGCTGCGACGGCGGACGTCGCAACAGAGGCCGCCGCACCGGAGAACATCCCGACGGAGCCGGTGCCGGACATCCCCCCGCCCCCGCCTGCCTCAGCCCGGTTGCCGGACGCGCCGCCGTCGGTCGCGCCGCCCGGCACACCCCGGCCCACGGAGGCAGGCCGCCCCGATGCACCACACGTACCGGCCAGGCCGCCACGCGCACCCTCCGCGGGCGCTACCACCGAGGGCACGGTGCTTCCGCCGCCGCATGCCCCCAACTCGCCCTCGGCCAGGGCGAGTTCGTGCCCGCGGTCAGCGATAGCCCGGGGCGCCGAAGCTGCGGCGCCGTCCACCACACCCCGGGCAGTCCCGGACCCACGGGCGCGCGCAACGGCTGCCCAAGACACGGTGCCCGCACGGCCGTCACATGCTCCGGCCCCGCCCGGGGGCACGTCCCCGGACGTCGGCCAGGACAAGGGCACGAGCGCCGAAACCACCGAGCTCGCACGTCCGTTGGACGTTCCTCCGCCCCCAAGTGCGCTCCCACGGGCGCGGGCCGCCAGTGCCCGGTCGGCCGGGGCACCGCCCCGCCCCGGTGTCCCGCCGCGGCCGGCCGGTGCGCCGCGTGGTGGTGGCGGGCCGGAGAGGAAGGGCGCCGCGCGAGGGTTCGCGGCGCGGCGGACTGCCGCCGTGCGGCGGCCTGTTGGCGCGGTGGACCTGACGCCGGGGGCCGACACCGGCCGTCCCTTCGTGTTTCTGGCGAGGCCCGCGCTGTACGACGACACCACCACCCGGCTGCGCCCCGTCGGCGCCTGGGCGCGGCCACGCGCGGCCGCCGCCGTGGCCTGCGTGGTGCTCGGCCTCGGGCTCATCGGCGGTGCGGTGACCGGGAGTTGGCTGACCGGCGAGTCCGACGCGGCCGGCGGCTCAAGGAACGCCTACGTCGAGGCGGGCGAGCTCTGGCACAGCGTGCCCGTCGACGAACTGTTCCCGCCCTCGATCAAGGGCGAGGGCGCGGGCCCCGGCGGCGCCGACCGCACCTGGAACCGCGTCGCCGTCGCCCCCGACAGCACCTGCAAGAACGCCTTCGACCCGCTCCTGCGCAAGGCCCTCGCCCCCGCAGGCTGCCTGCGCCTGCTGCGCGCCACGTACGCGGACGCGACCCGCAGCCATGTCACCACCGTGGGCCTGCTGTTCACGAAGGCCGACGCCGAGGCGATGCGCGCCCTGCGCACTCGGTTCACCGAGGAGGGCCTCGACACCCGGACGGACCTGATGCCCCGTCCGTACGCAGCCAAGGGCACCCCGGCCGCGGACTTCGGCGACCTCCAGCGCGCCACCTGGACCCTGTCCGTGCTGCCCGACGCGCCCGTCGTCGCCTACGCCGTCTCCGGCTTCGCCGACGGCCGCGTCGTCACCGACCCGGAGCCCGCCGCCGATGCCATGAAGACGGGCGCCACCTCCGCCCCCGCCCAGGCCGGCCTCGGCAACGACGCGAAGGGCATCGCCGACCGCGTCGAACGCGGCCTGCGCAAGACCGTCGACGCGGCCACGGAGAAGGCGTCGTGAGGAGCGGCCACGGCGACGGGGGCACGAACAGCCGCCACGGAGCAGCCAGCAGGGGAATGGGCACGGTGGTCGGCAAGGCAACGCGCACGGTGGTCGGCAAGGGAACGCGCACGGCGGTCGGCAAGGGAACGCGCACGGCGGTCGGCAAGGGAACGCGCACGGCGGCCGTCGCCGCGCTCGCCGCGACGCTCGCCCTGCTGCCCGCCGCCACCCCCGCGTACGCCGACGACGGCATCCGCGCCCAGCAGTGGGCCCTCGACGTGATGGGCACCGACCAGGCCTGGCGCACCACCAAGGGCGAGGGCGTCACTGTCGCCGTGCTCGACACCGGCGTCGACGCCTCGCACCCCGACCTGACCGGCAACGTCCTGCCCGGCAAGGACATGGTCGGCTTCGGCGCCCGCAAGGGCGACCGGTCCTGGGCCCGGCACGGCACCGCCATGGCGGGGATCGTCGCGGGGCACGGGCACGGCGCGGGCCGCCGCGACGGCGTCCTCGGCATCGCCCCCGAGGCACGGATCCTGCCGGTCCGGGTGATCCTCGAAGACGGCGACCCCGCCCGCAAGAAGGCCCGCTCCACCCGCGGCAACGCCCTCGCCGAAGGCATCCGCTGGGCCGCCGACCACGGCGCCGACGTCATCAACCTCTCCCTCGGCGACGACTCCAAGTCCGCCCACCCGGAGCCGACGGAGGACGCCGCCGTCCAGTACGCCCTGAAGAAGGGCGCCGTCGTCGTCGCCTCCGCGGGCAACGGCGGCGAGCGCGGCGACCACATCTCGTACCCCGCCGCGTACCCCGGAGTGATCGCCGCGACGGCCGTCGACAACAACGGCGCGCGGGCCTCCTTCTCCACCCGCCGCTGGTACGCCACCGTCAGCGCGCCCGGCGACGACATCGTGATCGCCGACCCCAACCGCAGGTACTACGAGGGCTGGGGCACCAGCGCGGCGTCCGCCTTCGTGTCCGGGGCGGTCGCCCTCATCCGCGCCGCCCACCCCGGACTCGGCCCCGCCGAGATCAAGGAGCTCCTGCGGGACACCGCGCGGGACGCCCCGGCCGGCGGCCGCGACGACTCCCGGGGCTTCGGCCTCATCGACCCGGTCGCGGCGCTCGCCCGCGCCGGGAAGATCAAGCCCGAGTCGCTGCGGACGACGGCCCACGCCAACAAGTACTTCGGCCCGGGCCCGGACGAGCACTCCGACGACGAGGAGCCCGCCGGCTGGATCGGACCCGTGGCCGGAGGGCTCGGCGTGGCCCTGCTGGCGGCGGGCATCGTGCTGTGGCGGGGGCGTCGGAGCACGTCCGCGCGCTGACGTTAGGGTCGGTGCCGTGGCGAACAAGAACATCCCCGACCCCGGTTTCTCCGACGACGACGGGTCGGCCGACCCCGCCCTGAGCGCGGCACTCGCCGCCTGGGCCGACGACCGGAGCGCCGACGGCCCGGTCCTGGAGGCCCTCGCCGGAGCACGGCTCCTCGTCCCCGTCGTCGCCATGCTGGGCGAGGTGGAAGAAGACGAGAACGGGCTGCGGCGCGAGAAGAACAGCGACATGGCGGTCCCCACCCTCAAGGCGGGCCACCGCACCGCCCTGCCCGCCTTCACCTCCACCGAGGCCCTCGCCCTGTGGGACCCCGAGGCCCGCCCCGTCGCCGTACCGCTGCACCAGGTGCTCCAGGCGGCGGCGCACGAGCAGGCCGACACGATCGTCCTCGACCTCGCCGGACCCGTCCCGTACGAGCTGAACCGCCCCGCCCTGATCGCCCTCGCCGAGGGCCGCCGCAGCTCCGACGCGCTGACGGACCCGGCCGTCACCACCGCCGTCCGCGCCGCCGTCGCCGCCGAGCCCGCCGTGCTCCGCGCCCACCTCGGCCCCGGCGACGCCGACGGCACCCTGGCGCTGGTCCTGGACCCGGCCGCCGCCCCGGCCGCGGCCGCCCAGCGCGTCGCCGAAGCCCTCGCCGCCGACGAAACACTCAGGGCCCGCCTGGTGCGCGGCCTCGACCTGGCACTCCTGCCCGCCGAGGCGACGCCACCGGGCGAACCCCTCTACGTACGCGACTGAGAGCGGCGCGTCTTCGTACGCGGACGAAGAGCGGTGCGCGGGCCGTCAGCCGAAGACCGGCCCCGTGTACTTCTCGCCGGGGCCCTGACCGGGCTCGTCCGGCACCAGCGACGCCTCGCGGAACGCGAGCTGCAGCGACTTCAGGCCGTCCCGCAGCGGCGCCGCGTGGAAGGAGCTGATCTCCGTCGCGCTCGCGTCCATCAGACCGGCGAGGGCCTGGATCAGCTTGCGGGCCTCGTCCAGGTCCTTGTGGGCCGCGCCCTCCTCGGCGAGGCCCAGGTTCACCGCCGCCGCGCTCATCAGGTGCACCGCGACCGTCGTGATCACCTCGACCGCGGGGACGTCCGCGATGTCGCGGGTCATGGCGTCGAAGCCGGGGCTCTGGGGTGCGTCGTGGGGTGCGGGGGTGGCCGCGGGGCTCGTGTCACTCATGCCCCTCACCCTAGAGCCGCGTCCGGGCCGTTCGCCCCACCCCCCGGGACCTGCTAACCTTGTGTAACGACCGGCCGGACACCCATGTGCGAACGAGGGATCCGGCCCACAAGTGGAGGCTCCGATCTCCCACCTGGCCGCTCCTTGGAGCGGCGGGTCACCGGTCAGGCGGACGCCGCGCAGCGCGCGATGGACCGCCCGATGCGCCCCGCGATCACCGCGGAGGTGCTCCGGTAGGTATGTGGAGCCCCTTCTGTGATCGGTCCGGGGCATTTTTTGCGTCCCGGTGCGGTTGGTCCAGATAACAGACGTAACGCGGCTGTCCGCCAGACGGTCGCGTGGTGCTACCGAGGAGGATCCATCAGCGCCGAGCCCCGCATCAACGACCGGATTCGCGTTCCCGAGGTGCGACTTGTCGGTCCCAGCGGCGAGCAGGTCGGGATTGTTCCGCTTGCCAAGGCCCTGGAGCTTGCGCAGGAGTACGACCTGGACCTGGTCGAGGTCGCGGCGAACGCCCGTCCGCCCGTGTGCAAGCTCATGGACTACGGGAAGTTCAAGTACGAGTCGGCCATGAAGGCCCGTGAGGCGCGCAAGAACCAGGCGCACACGGTCATCAAGGAGATGAAGCTCCGGCCGAAGATCGACCCGCACGACTACGACACCAAGAAGGGTCACGTCGTCCGGTTCCTCAAGCAGGGCGACAAGGTCAAGATCACGATCATGTTCCGTGGTCGCGAGCAGTCCCGTCCGGAGCTCGGCTTCCGGCTGCTGCAGCGGCTCGCGGAGGACGTCCAGGACCTCGGGTTCATCGAGTCGAACCCGAAGCAGGACGGCCGCAACATGATCATGGTTCTCGGTCCGCACAAGAAGAAGACCGAGGCGATGGCCGAGGCCCGTGAGGCCCAGGCGGCTCGCAAGGCGGAAGCGAAGGCCAACCCGGGCAAGTCGCAGAACGCCGCCGAGGAGGAGCTTTCCGAAGCCCCCGCCGAGGCCCCGGCCGAGGCTTCCGCCGAGGCCTGATCCCCGGACGCGAGTCCAGGGATGCCAACCGAACACATGACGCTCCCGGATGCCCGGTTTCAGGACCGGGCATCGGAGTGCCACTGACGAGGAGAGAACGGCGCTATGCCGAAGAACAAGACGCACAGCGGTGCCAAGAAGCGCTTCAAGATCACCGGCTCCGGCAAGGTGCTCCGTGAGCGCGCCGGCAAGCGCCACCTGCTCGAGCACAAGTCGTCCCGTCTGACGCGTCGCCTCACCGGCAACGCCGAGATGGCCCCGGGCGACGCCGCGAAGATCAAGAAGCTTCTCGGCAAGTGAGTCCGGGCGCGCACCGCGCGCCTGATCTCTGACCGGGACCCAATCGATACCGGGTCGTGTGAGTCCAACCACGGCCCCGCTACAAGGAGTTAACAAGTGGCACGCGTCAAGCGGGCAGTCAACGCCCACAAGAAGCGTCGGGCGATCCTCGAGCAGGCCAGCGGCTACCGCGGCCAGCGGTCGCGCCTGTACCGCAAGGCGAAGGAGCAGGTCACCCACTCCCTCGTCTACAACTACAACGACCGCAAGAAGCGCAAGGGCGACTTCCGTCAGCTGTGGATCCAGCGCATCAACGCCGCTGCCCGCGCCAACGGCATCACCTACAACCGCTTCATCCAGGGTCTGAAGGCCGCCAACATCGAGGTGGACCGCAAGATCCTCGCCGAGCTGGCCGTGAACGACGCCAACGCGTTCTCCGCGCTGGTCGAGGTCGCGCAGAAGGCGCTGCCTTCCGACGTCAACGCCCCCAAGGCCGCGTGACGTTGCACTGAGCTTGAGCCGTGATTGGACCCGTAGGCCGACTGAGCCTGCGGGTCCAATCACGTTCGGCTCGCGGTCCGTTCGGCACCGCCGGACCGCGCCGTCCCGGCTGAGCGCCGTCGCGGCGGAAGTAAAAGCACCGTTCCCCTCTGCGAACCCGAAAGCGACTCGATGGTCAACGGCCCCGAACTGATCTCCCCGCGTTCGCCGCGCGTCAGCGCTGCGCGGCGGCTCGCCAAGCGGAACTTCCGGGGGAAGGAGCGGCTGTTCCTCGCGGAGGGGCCGCAGGCCGTGCGGGAGGCCGCCGCGCATCGCGGGGGCGGGGAGCCCACGCTCGTGGAGCTGTTCGCGACCGTCGAGGCCGCCGAGCGGTACGCGGACATCGTGGGCGCCGCCCGTGACGTCGGCGCGCGCGTGCACCTCGCGGACGAGAGCGTCATCGCCGACATCTCGACGACCGTGACCCCGCAGGGTCTCGTCGGCGTGTGCAGGTTCCTCGACGTGCCGCTGGCGGAGATCCTCGCGGCCCGGCCCAAGCTCGTCGCCGTGCTCGCGCACGTACGCGACCCCGGCAACGCGGGCACCGTGCTGCGCTGCGCCGACGCCGCCGGAGCCGACGCCGTCGTCCTCACCGACGCCTCCGTCGACCTCTACAACCCCAAGGCCGTGCGCGCCTCCGTCGGCTCGCACTTCCACCTGCCGGTGGCCGTGGGCGTTCCCGTCGAGGACGCCGTACGAGGCCTGAAGGGCGCGGGCGTGCGGGTGCTGGCCGCGGACGGCGCGGGCGAGGACGACCTCGACGCCGAGCTGGACCAGGGCACCATGGGCACCGAGACGGCCTGGATCTTCGGCAACGAGGCCTGGGGGCTCCCGGAGGAGACCCGCGCACTCGCCGACGCGGTGGTGCGCGTTCCGATCCACGGAAGTGCCGAGAGTTTGAACCTCGCGACGGCCGCGGCCGTATGCCTCTATGCGTCCGCCCGTGCACAGCGCGCCGCCGGAGGGTGCCGCTCCGTCACCCTCGGCTAGTAGTGTGTCGGGCTCGGAGGCTCACTGCGCCGGTTCCGAGAGGCGGGGATAGCGGGAATGAGCGTCGGCACGAGCAGACCACCGGGAGTGCGGGACCTTCTGTGCCCGCCCGCGGGCCACGCGGGACCGGCAGGCCCGGGCCCGGGGGAGCTCGGCATCGACCCGGACGACCTGCCCGACGGCCTGGTCGTGGCCGACGAGAGCGGGCGCGTGATCTGCTTCAATGCCGCCGCGGCCCGCATCACCGCCGTCCGCGCCGCCGACGCGCTGGGCATCTCCATCGAGCGTGCCCTGCCCCTGGAGGACCTCGAAGGCCGCCGGTGGTGGCAGATCACCGATCCGTACGGCGGGCTCACCATCCGCGTCGCCCAGCCCGAGCGGAATCTGCTGCTGCCCGGCGGCCGCGAAGTGCTGGTGTCCGCGCGGTACGTCCGGACGCGGCCGACCGGGCCGCTGCGACGCCTCGTCGTCTCCCTGCGTGACACCGAGGCCCGGCGCCGCACCGAACGCAGCCACGCCGAGCTGATCGCCACCGTCGCCCATGAACTGCGCTCGCCGCTGACGTCCGTCAAGGGCTTCACGGCGACGCTGCTCGCCAAGTGGGAGCGCTTCACCGACGACCAGAAGAAGCTGATGCTGGAGACCGTGGACGCGGACGCGAACCGCGTGACCCGGCTCATCGCCGAGCTGCTCGACATCTCCCGGATCGACTCCGGACGGCTCGAACTGCGACGGCAGCCCGTCGACATCGGCGCCGCCGTGGGGCGGCACATCCAGGCCCATGTCGCCGCCGGCCAGGACGCCGACCGCTTCCTCGTCCGGCTCCAGCAGCCGCTGCCCGACCTGTGGGCCGACCCGGACAAGATCGATCAGGTGCTGAGCAATCTCCTGGAAAATGCGGTGCGGCACGGCGAAGGAACGGTCACCATCGATGTGGCACCCTCGCCGTCCCTGCGGGTGCGGGGAGCGGTCGACACCGCGGTCACTGTCAGCGACGAGGGATCCGGCATTCCGGAGGAGTCGATGAGCCGCGTCTTCACCCGCTTCTGGCGGGGCAGCAAACGCGGCGGGACAGGACTGGGGTTGTACATCGTGAAGGGCATCGTCGAAGCACACGGCGGCACGATCACCGTGGGCCGCGCGGCGACCGGCGGCGCCCAGTTCCGATTTACGTTGCCCGTAGGGGCTCCGGCGTACCTTCAGTGATCATCGGCCGGGACTCGGCGCGCAGCCGCCGGGACCCCGCCGGTCACCACCGATCACCGCCTGAGCCGCCCGCGGGCGCATGCGTTCACCACACCCCCGTTAGACTCGGTCGTTGGCACCTTTGTGTCCCCAATTTCGGGACAACTCGTCTCCGACTCGTTGACGGGGACCATCCGCCAGCCAACCGGAAGCACGGGAAGAGATGTCGGCACCGAACAAGTCGTACGACCCTGTCGAGGTCGAGGCACTGAAACCTGAAGAGATCGAGCGCATGCGGGACGAGGCGCTCGCCGCCTTCGCGGCCGCCGCCGACCTCGACCAGCTCCAGGAGGCGAAGACCGCCCACACCGGCACCGCCTCGCCGCTTGCGCTCGCCAACCGCGAGATCGGCGCGCTGCCCCCGCAGGCCAAGGCCGACGCGGGCAAGCGCGTGGGCATGGCCCGCGGCGCGGTGAACAAGGCGCTCGCCGCCCGCCAGGCCGAGCTCGAGGCCGAGCGTGACGCGCGCGTCCTGGTCGAGGAGGCCGTGGACGTCTCGCTGCCCCACGACCGCGTACCGGCCGGTGCCCGGCACCCGCTGACCACGCTGTCGGAGCGCATCGAGGACATCTTCGTGGCCATGGGCTACGCGGTCGCCGAGGGCCCCGAGGCCGAGGCGGAGTGGTTCAACTTCGACGCCCTGAACATCGGCCCCGACCACCCGGCCCGCGGCGAGCAGGACACCTTCTTCGTCGACGCCGCGTCCCTCGGCGCGGCTGACGCGTCCGCCGCGGACGCCGAGGGCTCCGGTGTCGTCCTTCGCACCCACACCTCGCCCGTGCAGATCCGCTCGCTCATCGACCGCGAGCCGCCGGTGTACGTGATCTGCCCCGGCCGCGTGTACCGCACGGACGAGCTGGACGCCACCCACACCCCGGTCTTCCACCAGGTCGAGCTGCTCGCCGTGGACGAGGGCCTGACCATGGCCGACCTCAAGGGCACCCTGGACCACATGGTGCAGGAGCTCTTCGGCGGCGAGGGCATGAGGACCCGGCTGCGGCCGAACTTCTTCCCCTTCACCGAGCCGTCCGCCGAGATGGACATGGTCTGCTACGTGTGCCGTGGCGAGTCCGTGGGCAACCCCGACCGCCCCTGCCGCACCTGCTCCTCCGAGGGCTGGATCGAGCTCGGCGGCTGCGGCATGGTCAACCCCAAGGTGCTGACCGCCTGTGGCGTGGACCCCGAGAAGTACAGCGGATTCGCCTTCGGGTTCGGCATCGAGCGGATGCTGATGTTCCGCCACAACGTAGAAGACATGCGAGACATGGTCGAGGGTGACGTGCGCTTCACCCGGCCGTTCGGGATGGAGATCTGATGCGGGTCCCGCTTTCCTGGCTGCGGGAGTATGTCGACCTCCCCGCCACCGAGACCGGCCGCGATGTGCAGGCCAAGCTCGTCTCGGCAGGTCTCGAGGTGGAGACCGTCGAACAGCTCGGCGCGGGCCTCAAGGGCCCCCTCGTCGTCGGCAAGGTCCTCACCATCGAGGAGCTGGAGGGCTTCAAGAAGCCCATCCGCTTCTGCACCGTCGACGTCGGCACGGCCAACGGCACCGGTGAGCCGCAGGAGATCGTCTGCGGCGCCCGGAACTTCTCCGTCGGCGACAAGGTCGTCGTGGTCCTGCCCGGCGCCGTGCTGCCCGGCGACTTCGCGATCTCCGCGCGCAAGACGTACGGCAAGACCTCGCACGGCATGATCTGCTCCGGCGACGAGCTCGGCATGGGCGACGACGGCTCCGGCGGCATCATCGTGCTGCCGCCCGAGCACGAGGCCGGCACCGACGCCATCGAGCTGCTCGAGCTGGTCGACGAGGTCCTGGACATCGCCGTCACGCCCGACCGCGGCTACTGCCTGTCGATGCGCGGCGTCGCCCGCGAGACCGCCACCGCGTACGGCCTGCCGCTGCGCGACCCGGCGCTGCTCGACGTCCCGGCGCCGAACTCCTTCGGTTACCCGGTGCAGGTCGCCGACCCGACCGGCTGCGACCGCTTCACCGCGCGCACCGTCACCGGCCTGCGCCCCGACGCCCGCTCGCCGATCTGGCTGCGCCGCCGCCTGCAGAAGGCGGGCATGCGCCCGATCTCGCTCGCCGTCGACATCACGAACTACGTGATGCTGGAGCTCGGCCAGCCCCTGCACGCCTACGACCGCTCGCGCGTCCAGGGCGCCATCGGCGTCCGCCGGGCCGAGCAGGGCGAGAAGTTCACCACCCTCGACGGCGCCCAGCGGGTGCTCGACGCCGAGGACCTGGTGATCACCGACGACCGAGGCGCGATCGGCCTCGCGGGCGTCATGGGCGGCGCCAACACCGAGATCGCGGACCACGAGACCGAGGCCGGCACCACCGACGTCGTCATCGAGGCCGCGCACTTTGACCCGGTCACCGTGGCCCGCACCGCGCGCCGCCACAAGCTGTCCTCCGAGGCGGCCAAGCGCTTCGAGCGCGGCGTCGACCCGCAGGCCGCGTCCGCCGCCGCGCAGCGCACCGTCGACCTCCTCGTGCTGCTCGCGGGCGGCACCGCCGAGGCCGGCGTCACGGAGGTCATCGCGCCCTCCGCGCCGCACACCATCACGATGCCCGCCGACCACCCGGACAAGGTCGCCGGTGTGGCCTACGGCCGCGAGACCGTCGTACGCCGCCTCCAGGAGGTCGGCTGCGACGTGTACGGACAGGACTCCCTGACCGTCACCGTGCCGTCCTGGCGGCCCGACCTCGCCGAGATCAACGACCTCGCCGAGGAGGTCATCCGCCTCGAGGGATACGAGAACCTGCCCTCGACGCTGCCCAAGCCCCCCGCCGGGCGCGGCCTGACCGAGCGGCAGCGGCTGCACCGGCGCGTGGGCCGCGCCCTCGCCGGGGCCGGTTACGTCGAGGCGCCGAACTACCCGTTCGTCGCGGAGCAGGTCTTCGACCAGCTCGGCCTCGACAAGGACGACCCGAACCGCCGCGTCGTCAAGCTCGTCAACCCGCTGTCCGACGAGGAGCCCGCTCTTCGTACGACGCTGCTGCCGGGCCTGCTCGCCACGCTGCGGCGCAACGACGGCCGCGGCAGCCACGACCTGGCGCTGTTCGAGACCGGCCTGGTGTTCCACCCGCGCGCCGCGGGGGAGGCCGTCCTCGCCGAGAACCCGCCCGTCGACCGCCGTCCCACGGACGAGGAGATCGCGGCGCTCAACGCCGTCCTGCCCGAGCAGCCCCGGCACGTCGCGGCCGTCCTCACCGGCGCCCGTGAGCAGGCCGGCTGGTGGGGCAAGGGCCGCCCGGCCGACTGGGCGGACGCGATCGAGGCGGCGCGCTCCGTGGCCCGCGAGGCCGGCGCCGAACTCATCGTCCAGCAGGGCCAGTACGGCCCGTGGCACCCGGGCCGCTGCGCCGAGCTGTGCGTGTTCCTGGAGCACGCCGACGGCGTCGCCGCCGACGGCAGCGAGGGCGAGATCGTCGTCATCGGCCACGCCGGTGAGCTGCACCCGCGCGTCATCAAGGCGCTCGGCCTGCCCGCCCGCACCTGCGCGATGGAGCTGAACCTCGACGTGCTCGCCGAGGCCGGCGAGGGCACCCTGCGGGCGCCGCGCATCTCGGCCTTCCCGGTGGCCACGCAGGACGTCGCGCTCGTCGTCGACGAGGACGTGCCCGCGGCCGTCGTCGAGGCCTTCCTGCGCGACGGCGCAGGTGAACTCCTCGAGGACATCCGCCTGTTCGACGTCTTCACCGGCGAGCAGATCGGCGAGGGCAAGAAGTCCCTGGCGTACGCCCTGCGGTTCCGCGCCGCCGACCGCACGCTGACGGTCGACGAGGCCAGCGCCGCCCGCGACGCGGCCGTGGCGCGCGCCGCCGAGGTCACCGGGGCGGTGCTGCGCGGGGCCTAGCCCCCGCCGAATCCCGGTGCGCGAAGGCGCAGTTGAGGGGCGTATCCGTGGACGCGGATGCGCCCCTCACTCGTTGGGGTGACAACGCCCGGCGATCTGACCCGATCCGGCCATGCGGTCGACAGAATCAATGCGGCCGCAGGGGCCGGCCCGCACACGGCCCGCACGCTGAACCGTGCCTTAGGGGGGCCGTCGGCATGATCCGGATCAAGCCTCGCGCGCCCCGCCGCGGCGCCGGGGTCCACCGCGGAGTGAGCCTGCGCGCGCGGACCCCCCGGCAGCCCAGAGGCGCGAGCCACGGGGCCGGCGCCGCGTTCGAGCGGCCGCGCGCCCGCCGCCTGCGCCGCGCGCTCGCGCTCGGCCTGCCCACGGTGTGGGGCGCCGTCGCCATCACGTACAAACTCGCCTGCCCGCTCGCCCAACAGCACAGCCTGGGCGCGCGGATCGTCACCAGCGCCGTCTTCTTCGCCGTCGGCACCGGCCTGGTGCTGCACGTGCGGCACGCGCTGCTGCGCGAGCTGCGGCAGCTCCGCGAGGTCGCGGGCGCCGCGCAGAACGTGCTCCTCCGGCCGCTGCCGCCCTGCGTCGACGGCCTCGCGCTCGCCGCGGGCCGGCTGTCCGCCACGCACGGCGCGTCCGTCGGCGGCGATCTGTACGAGGTGGCGGCCACCGACCACGGCGTGCGGCTCGTGATGGGCGACGTGCGCGGGCACGGGCTCGCCGCGATCGGCACCGCGGCCGCCGTCCTCGGCAGCTTCCGCGAGGCCGCCCACGAGGAACCCGAACTGCCCCTCGTCCTCAGACGTCTTGAGCGCGCGCTCGCCCGGCACATGAGGGAGCGCTCCCGCGCCGAGCAGCTCGCGGCCGGGCACCCCGCCGCCGGGCATCCCGCCGCCGGGCATCTCGCCGAGCACCTCGCGGCCGAGCACGCCGCGAGCGGGGCCGCCCCGCCGGACGGCCCGCTCGCCGAGGAGTTCGTGACCGTCCTGCTCGTCGAGATCAGCCGGGCCGGGGACGTGTGGGCGCTCAACTGCGGCCATCCCTGGCCCTATCGGCTGCGCGGCCGGGCCGAACCGATGGTGGGCGGGGACCCGCTGCCGCCGCTCGGACCGTTCCCGCTCCCCGCCGAACTGCCCCTGGCACACTGCGGACGGCTGCTCCCCGGCGACGCGCTGGCCCTGCACACGGACGGCATGGAGGACGCGCGCAACGTGGCCGGTGAGTTCTTCCCGCTGCAGTCCGTGCTCAGCGAGGCCGCCCGCACCCGGCCGGTGTCGCCGCAGGCCGTGATCCACACCGTGTACGGCGAACTGCTGCGCCACATCGGCCGGCTGACGTCGGACGACGCCGCGCTCCTCGTCCTGCGCAACGACCGGCACCGAGTGCCGTCGCAGCAGGCGGAGACCGGGCGGCGCGCCCGCACCATGAGCTGAACACCGCCCGGTGTGGTGCGGCCTGCGCCGTCCGGGCCGTCGCGGAACTGCCGGGCAGACGACGGCCGACGGACGGCGCCACAGAGGGGCCGCCGCACTGTATATGAGGGGGAGCCGGCGGCCCGGCCGCCTCCTTGGTGAGGGCTCTCAGTCAACCGACCTCGCGCCCCGCGCGGCAGAGCGCACACCCTCCGGATGCGAGCACTCCGTTCACACCCCGTGTGCGCGTGACTCCATTAGGCTGGGCGCACCGAGCCACCGGAGGGCATCCATGCAGCCCAACACCCTGCTCGACGCGATTCTCGACGAAGCCGGCATCTCGCATGCGGGACTTGCCGCCCATGTCAACCAGGCGGGCAAGGCCAGAGGCCTCTCGCTGAGATACGAACACACCGCCGTGGCCCGCTGGTTGAAGGGCCAGCGCCCGCGCGGCCAGGTGCCCGACCTCATCTGCGAAGTGCTCGCAGGACGCCTGCAGCGCACGGTCACGCTCGACGACATCGGCCTCGGCGTGCCCGGACTCCCGGCCGCGCGGCAGGGCTCGATGGCCTCCACGCTCTCCGGGTTCGTCGAGCGCGCCACGGCCCTGTGGCGCTCGGACGAACAGCAGCGCCCGCATCTGCTCGGCGCGCCCGCGGTCACCGGCACGCCCGCGGTGATGCCCGTCTGGGAGTGGGAGAACCCGCCGGAGGACGTGGACGTCTCCCGCGGCGGACGCCACCCGGTCAGCATGGCGGACATAGAAATGATGCGCGCGGCCCGCACGCACTACGAGCAGATGTACCGCAAGACGGGCGGCATCGCGACGCGCACCCGCATCGTCGGCTTCCTGAACGCCGAGGCGGCGCCGCTGCTCCGGGGCAGCTACACCGACGCGATGGGGCGTCAGCTGCACCGCGCGACGGGCGGCCTGGTGGCGATCGCCGGGATCTGCGCGTACGACTCGGACGCGCACGGCCTGGCGCAGCGCTATTTCCACCAGGCACTGCGGCTCGCGAAGGCCAGCGGGGACCGGGGGCTCGGCGCGTACGTCATCGCGCTGCTCGTCAACCAGTCGCTGTTCATGCGCGAATACCGCCAGGCGGTCGCCTTCGCGGAGGCCGCGCTGCGGGCCGCGGGCCGCGACATCACCCCGGCGCTCGCCTCGGATCTGTACGCGATGCAGGCCAAGTCGTACGCGCACCTGGGCGACGGCAGCAGCGCGCTGTCGTGCATCCGGCGCGCCGAGGCCGCGGCCGACCGCATCCGCAGGGGGCGCGAACCGGACGAGACGGGCTATGTCCAGCCCGGCCTGGTGAACGTACAGGTGGCCGAGGCGCTGCTCAGCCTCGGTGATCTCGCGGGCGCGCACGAACACGCCGCGGCGGCCGTGGACACTCCGGCGCACGACCGGGGCCGGGTGCACCGGCTCGCCATGCTCAGCCAGATCGAACTGCGACAGGGGAACACCGACGAGGCGGTGGCCACGGCGGTGGAGATGGCAGAACAGGCGCGGGGGATGGAGTCACAGCGGCTGCGTGACCGGCTGCGGGCGGTGCGCGAGCACCTGGTGCGCAGCGACTGCGCGGGCACGGCCGAGGCCGCCGAACTGATCGACGGGGCGCTGCGCGTGCCGCTGTAACCGCTCGGCGCGATGCCGCGCGAGGTGCCGTGCTGCCGGGGGCGGGGGCTCCAGCACGCATGACACGTGCTACTTCGCTCTGCCGTGCGCGGAGTGCTCTGGACACCCTCCTGCTGCGATATTGCCATCTACTCGGCGGAAGGTGGCAGAACCGTGCAGTGGACGAAACAGAGCGAACAAACTGTGTATGGAAATCGATGGTTCACCGTCAATCTCGCAGATGTGGAGCTGCCGGACGGGCGACACCTCGACCACTTCCTGATACGGCTGCGGCCGGTCGCGATCGCCACGGTCGTCAACGAGGCCAACGAGGTGCTGCTCCTGTGGCGGCACCGCTTCATCACCGACAGCTGGGGCTGGGAGCTGGCCGCCGGGGTCGTCGAGGACGGCGAGGACATCGCCTACGCGGCGGCCCGCGAGATGGAGGAGGAGACCGGCTGGCGGCCGGGACCCCTGCGGCACCTGATGAGCGTGGAGCCGTCCAACGGTCTCACCGACGCCCGGCACCACATCTACTGGTCGGACGAAGGGACCTACATCGGCCACCCGGAGGACGACTTCGAGTCGGACCGCCGTGAGTGGGTCCCGCTGAAGCTCGTCCCCGACATGGTGGCGCGGGGCGAGGTCCCGGCCGCCAACATGGCGGCGGCACTCCTCCTGCTGCACCATCTGCGCCTTGGCCAGGACGCACGTTAGCCGGTCCGCGCCGGCCCCGGAACTAGTGCCCGAGGACCTGCCAGACCGCCACCGCGAGCGCCCCGATTGCCGTGAGGGCGGCGAGGGCCGGCAGTGGCCACCGGTTGTGCTCAAGGGCCGTGATCCGGAGGGACAGGTCGTCCTGGTCCTTGGTGTGCTGTGCGTCGCTCTGGGTGAGTAACGCGAGCCGTCCGTCGACGCGAGCGAGGCCCACGTCCAGGCTGCGACGTAACTCTGCGAGTTCTTCCGGGACCACGGGACGCTCGGGGTCGGTGGTCACGAGTCCGCTCCTTTCTGTAGTGGTCACATCCCCCCTGTGCGCACGGAAAGTCAACTCGCCTGGTGGTCGCGGCGGGAGCGTGTGCGCAGGGCATATGCGAGCCCCCCGCGCACACGGTGTGTGAACGGCGCGGGCCCGGCACTCAAAGAGTGCCGGGCCCGTGAACTGGCCGAAAATTGACTTGAGTTCAGGTACGGAGCGTAACCGGATCGCGGGGCGGATCGGCCCAAGCGGAACGCGCCGGGCGGTGCGCCGGGCGTCCCGGCGAGCCGGTCTCGGGGGCGGCCGGTCAGGCGTACGTGTAGAAGCCCGAGCCCGTCTTGCGGCCCAGGCGGCCCGCGTCGACCATGCGCTGGAGCAGCGGGGGAGCGGCGTACAGCGGCTCCTTGTACTCCTCGTACATGCTGTCCGCCACCGACGCCACGGTGTCCAGGCCGATCAGGTCGGACAGCTTCAGCGGACCCATCGGGTGGGCGCAGCCCATCTCCATGCCGTTGTCGATGTCCTCGCGGGACGCGATGCCCGACTCGAACATCCGGATGGCCGAGAGCAGATACGGGATGAGGAGCGCGTTCACCACGAAGCCCGAGCGGTCCTGGGCGCGGATCGCGTGCTTGCCGAGCACCTTCTCCACCAGGGACTGTGCCCGGCTGATCGTGCCCTCCGACGTGGTCAGCGCCGGGATCAGCTCGACGAGCTGCTGCACGGGGGCCGGGTTGAAGAAGTGGATGCCGATGACCTGGTCCGGGCGAGACGTCGCCACGGCCAGCTTCACCAGCGGAATGGAGGAGGTGTTGGAGGCGAGGATCGCGTCCTGGCGCGTCACCACCTGGTCGAGCACCTGGAAGATCTCGGTCTTGATCTGCTCGTTCTCGACGACCGCCTCGATGACGAGGTCCCGGTCGGCGAACTCGCCCAGGTCGGTGGTGAAGCTGAGCCGCTCGATGGTGGCGTCCCGCTCCTCGTCGGAGATCTTGCCGCGCTCGGCCGCCTTGGTCAGGGAGTTGTACAGCCGTGTGCGGCCGATCTCCAGGGCCTCGCCGGTGGTCTCCGCGACCATGACGTCCAGGCCGGAGCGGGCGCAGACCTCCGCGATACCCGCGCCCATCTGGCCACAGCCCACCACTCCGACGCGCGCAATGTCGGCCATAGAGTCGGTCACCTCGTGCCTTTCGCTGATCCATTGGTCCGGCAGGTTCCCCCGTAAGGTCCGGTCCCTGCCTCGCCGGTGAACGTTACTCCGCAACCTCCGGTCCTTTGGGGGCCGGGTCGGGCATGCTGTTGCCGCACGGTCGGCGGTTGTCGGTGGAATCCGGACTCGAGGGGCGACTTCATGAGGCGTAGGTCACGTCAGGTGTCACGTCGCGCGTTCACGATGGCGGCGGCCTCGGTGGCCGCCGGGCTCGCCATGGCGGGGGACGCGGCGGCGGTGCCGGGGGCCCGGCACCGGGGGCGCGAGCTGCGCGGCATGTGGGTGGCGACGGTCGTCAACATCGACTGGCCCTCCAAGCCGGGCCTGTCGGCGGAGACGCAGCGCGCGGAGCTGATCGCGTATCTGGACGAGGCGGTGCGCCGCCGCCTGAACGCGGTCGTCCTCCAGGTGCGCCCCACGGCGGACGCGTTCTGGCCGTCGCGGTTCGAGCCGTGGTCGGAGTACCTCACGGGCACGCAGGGCAAGGACCCCGGCTGGGACCCGCTGGGCACTGCCGTGCGCGAGGCGCACCGCAGAGGCCTGGAGCTGCACGCCTGGTTCAACCCGTTCCGCATCGCCATGCACACTGACCCCGCGCGCCTCATCCCGTCGCACCCGGCACGTCTGCACCCCGACTGGGTCGTGCCGTACGGCGGGAAGCTCTACTACAACCCGGGGTTGCCCGAGGTGCGCCGCTTCATGCAGGACTCGATGCTCGACGCGGTGCGGCGCTATCCCCTCGACGCGGTCCACTGGGACGACTACTTCTACCCGTATCCGGTCGCGGGGCAGGCCTTCGACGACGACGCCGCCTTCGCGCGGTACGGCGGCGGCTTCCCGGACCGGGCGTCGTGGCGGCGCGACAACATCGACCGGATGGTGCGGGAGATGGGGGTACGGATCAAGAAGGTGCGCCGCTGGACGCGGTTCGGGATCAGCCCCTTCGGCGTGTGGCGCAACGCCGCCACCGACCCGACCGGCTCGGACACGCGCGCGGGCGTGCAGACCTATGACGATCTGTACGCCGACACGCGGGGCTGGGTGAAGAAGGGCTGGATCGACTACATCTGCCCGCAGCTCTACTGGAACATCGGCCTGCCCGCGGCCGACTACGCCAAGCTCGTGCCCTGGTGGGACGACGTGGCGCGGGGCACGGGTGTACGGCTGTACGTGGGGGAGGCGCTGTACAAGGCGGGGGATCCGGCGCAGCCCGCCGCGTGGCAGGACCCCGCCGAGCTGTCCCGGCACCTCACGTTCGCGAAGGACTACCCGCGGGTGCGCGGGCACGTCTTCTACTCGGCGAAGCACGTCGTCGCCGACCGGATCGGCGCGATGCAGCGGGTCGTCGACGACCACTACACGTACCGCGCCGGCTGAGCGGAGGCCCGGGCCCGGGTCGGTGGACCCGGGCCCGGTGGCTCACTCGTCGTGGCTCACTCGTCGTCCACGAAGTGGCGTACGACCGTGTCGGGGCCCGGCGACATGACGGTCTCGTGCCCGTCCTCGAACCGCACGCGGTAGGGCGGGGTGCCGTCCTCGCCGAGAACCTCGATGACCTCCGCCGTCCGGTCGTGCTGGCCGACGATCCTGCCGTGGATCAGCAGCCGGTCGCCCACGGATGCTTGCATGGGGAGTGCCCTCCTCGTCCGATCACAGTGGTGGCGGTGCGTGGCCGTCAGTGTACGACCGGTGGTGGCCGTTGGCGCCTACCCGCGCGCCCGTTGGGTGACGGCGATGCACACGAGGACCGCCACGGCGGTCAGCGGCGCCGCGAGGGGCAGCTCCTCGCCGAGCAGGAACAGCGACCAGACGAGAGTGAGCAGCGGCTGGGCCAGCTGGAGCTGGCTGGCCTTCGGGATGCCGATGGCGGCCATGCCGCGGTACCAGATGAGCAGGCCGAGGAACTGGGAGCCGATCGCGGAGTACAGCAGCCCGATCGAGCTGTGCGCCGTCAGCTGGAAGGGCTCGTGCGGCAGGGCGATGGCCGCCCAGACGACGGTCAGCGGCAGGCACAGGACCAAGGCCCAGCCGATGACCTGCCAGCCCGGCATCTCGCGGGCGAGCCGGCCGCCCTCGGTGTAGCCCGCGGCGCACACCAGCAGGGAGCCGAACAGGTAGAGGTCGGCGGTCGACAGTGAGCCGCCGCTCTGCTGCGCGGTGAACGCGAGCACCGCGGCGGCGCCCGCGAGCGCCGCGGCCCAGAAGGTGCGCGAGGGGCGGGCGCCGGTGCGCAGCGAGGAGAACACGGCGGTCGTCAGCGGGAGCAGCCCGACGACCACGGCCGCGTGCGACGTGCTCGACGTCTGCAGGGCGAGCGACGTCAGGAGCGGGAAGCCGATCACGACGCCGCCGCCGACGACGGCGAGCCCGGCCCAGTGCGCGCGCGGCGGCACCGGGACGCGCAGGGCCAGCAGGCAGCCGCCCGCTATGACCGCGCTCAGGACGCACCGCAGGGCGACGAAGGACCAGGGGCCGATGCCTTCGAGGCCCCAGGCGGTGGACGGGAAGGTGAGCGAGAAGGCGATGACGCCGAGGGCGGCCTGAGCGGTGCCGGCGCGGCGGCGCCGGTCCTGGGCGGGGTGCGCGGCGTCGGGGGACGCGGAGGGCGCGGAGGGCGGGGCGGGTGTGGCGGCAGGCGGCTCGGTGGTCGCCGCGGCGCCGACGGATCCGGTGGACCCGATGGGCCCAGTGGATCTGGTGGCCCCAGAGCGCCCGGTGGTCCCGGTGGCCCCAGCTGTCCCGGAGGCGCCAGCGGCCTCGGCAGCCCCGGTGGGCCGGATGGGCCCGGTAGATGTCCGGACTGCTATCCCTCGTGAACCAGTAGCGCTATCCTGTGCTCTCATGCAAGAGCGTAGCAGTGTGGGTGAGTTGGCGCAGAAGCTGCGGGGAGAGCTGGACCGCTACTCTCCGGGTGGGAAGCTGCCGTCCAGTCGGGCCCTTGTCGAGCGGTTCCGGGTGAGCCCCGTGACCGTGTCGCGGGCCCTCGGGCAGCTCGCCGCGGAGGGTCTGGTCGTCACGCGGCCCGGCGCCGGGGCCTTCCGGGCGCGGCCGCCGGCGGCGAGCGCGGCCGCCGCGGACGTGGGGGACACCTCCTGGCAGGAGGTGACGCTCAGCGCGGACGCCGCCACGGAGGTCGTGCCGCGCTCCGTCGACGCCACCGGCGTCCTCGCCACGCTCGCGGCGACGCCGCCCGGCGTCGTCGAGTTCAACAGCGGCTATCTGCACGCCTCGCTGCAGCCCGAGCGCGCCATGGCGGCGGCGCTCGCGCGGGCCGGCCGGCGCCCCGGCGCCTGGGACCGGCCTCCGATCGAGGGCCTGCCCGAGCTGCGCGAGTGGTTCGCGCGCGGCATGGGCGGCGCGATCACGGCCGCGGAGGTCCTGGTCGCCGCGGGCGGGCAGAGCGCCCTGACGACCACGCTGCGGGCGCTCGCCCCGCCCGGCGCGCCGGTTCTGCTCGAATCGCCCACGTATCCCGGCCTGTTGGCGATCGCGCGGGCCGCCGGACTGCGGCCGGTGCCGGTGCCCGTGGACACCGACGGCGTGCGGCCGGAGCTGCTGGAGGCCGCGTTCCGGGCGACCGGCGCGCGCGTGTTCGTCTGCCAGCCGCTGTTCCAGAACCCGACCGGCGCCGTCCTCTCCGCCGAGCGCCGCCCCGAGGTGCTGCGGATCGCCCGCGAGGCGGGGGCGTTCGTCGTCGAGGACGACTTCGTACGCCGCCTCGTGCACGAGGACGCGGGACCGCTGCCGAGTCCGCTCACGACCGACGACCGGGACGGCGTCGTCGTGCACGTCTGTTCGCTCACCAAGGCGACCTCGCCGAGCTTCCGGGTGAGCGCGCTCGCCGCGCGCGGGCCCGTCCTGGAACGGCTGCGCGCCATCCAGGTCGTCGACCACTTCTTCGTGCCGAGGCCGCTCCAGGAGGCCGCGCTCGAACTTGTCGGCTCACCGGCCTGGCCGCGCCATCTGCGCACGGTGGCAGGCGAGTTGAGGGACCGCAGGGACGCACTCGCGACCGCTCTGCGGCTGCGCCTGCCCGAGCTGGCGCTGCCGCACGTCCCGGCGGGCGGCTACCACCTGTGGCTGCGGCTGCCCGACGGCACCGACGAACTCGCCCTCGCGGCGGCCGCGTTGCGCGCCGGGGTGGCGGTGGCGCCGGGGCGGCCGTACTTCGCGGCGGAGCCGCCGGCGGCGCACGTGCGGCTGAGCTTCGCGGGTCTTGCGGGGGCTGCGGAGATCGCCGAGGGGGTGCGCAGGCTGCGGGTGGCGTGCGACGAGGTGCTGGGGTGACCGGGGGCGGGCGGCGGGTGCCGGAGTGGCGGGGGGCGTGCGGGAGTGGTGAAAGGCGCTCGACGCCGGGTGCCGCCCCTGGGAGTCTCACGTCATGACCAACGAGTACGTAGCCCCTGACGGAACCGAGTACACCTTCCCCGCCGGGTACGAGATGTCCACCGACCCCGCCCGCCTCGACCCCGCCCGCATCCACGCGTGGCTCTCCGAGGACGCCTACTGGGCCCTCGGCAGATCCCGCGAGACACAGGACGCGGCCATCGCCGGATCGCTCAACTTCGGCGTGTACGAGGAGGCTTCGCGCGCACAGGTGGCGTACGCCCGCGTGGTGACCGACCACGCGACGTTCGCCTACCTCTGCGACGTGTACGTCGACCGCTCGGTGCGCGGCAAGGGGCTCGGCACCGCGCTCGCGGCCGGGGTGCGGGACCACCTCGCCCCGTACGGGCTGCGCAGGATCCTGCTCGCGACCGGGGACGCGCACGAGGTGTACGCGAAGGTGGGGTTCGCCGTGCTGGAGAACCCGGGGAACTGGATGGTGCTCGGCGCGCAGTGACTCCCTGCTGCCGGGTGCCCCTTGACCGCGGGCAGCCCTTGGCCCCGGGCACCCCTTGACCACGGGCACCACGCGCCCCACGATCACCGCATGCACGTTCGCGTGACGCTGATATCGGCCGCGCGCGGCACCGCGCTGCTCACCGAGCGGTTCGACGACGACCGGCCGCTGGACGCGGCGGGCTGGCACGAGGTGCGGCGCGCCGCCCCCGCGCTGCTGCCGCTGGGCGTGGCCGAGCTGCGCTACTGCTCGCCGACCCCGCGCAGCCGCGCCACCGGCGAAGCGCTCGGCCTCGCGCCGCTGGCCCAACCCGCCCTGAGCGACTGCGACATGGGGCGCTGGCGCGGCTACACGCTGGCCGAGGTGACCGCGGGCGAGCCCGACGGGGTGGAGGCCTGGCTGCGCGATCCGCGATCGGCCCCGCACGGCGGCGAGTCGCTGCTCGGGTTCATCTCCCGGGTCGGCGGCTGGCTCGACACCCGGCCCGTCGGGGACGGGGGCCGCGTCGTCGCCGTGGCCGAGCCGTCCGTGGTGCGGGCCGCGCTCGTGTACGCCCTGAAGGCGCCCCCGGCGACGTTCTGGAACATCGACGTGCGGCCGCTGTCGACGGTCACCCTTGCCGGGCACGGCGGCCGGTGGAACCTGCGGATCGAGGCGGCGGCGTAGGGCGTTCGGCTCGTCGGCCCGTTCCGGGCAGGGGTCAGGGCGGCCGTGCCAGTCAGGGCAGCCGGGTGTAGTCCGTCGTCAGGAGCAGGTCCTTGGCGGGGCCCGCCACCCGCCACCGGGTGCGCCAGCGCGCCTCGTCGTACACCTCGAACTCGCCCCGGTACAGATCCAGCGAGCACGGGTGGTCGGCGGTGTGGCGGCCCGAGCGCAGGTCCAGGTCGTGGAAGAAGCGGCCGTCGGCGAAGTGGACGCGTACGGTGCCGGCGGGCGTGCCCGGCAGGAAGCGGAGCGTGCGCTCGGCGGGCCGGGCGACGCCGTCCCAGGTGAACGTGCCGGACTCGTGGTGCAGCAGCCCTGTGCCGTCCAGCGCCGCGTCATCCTGCGCCGCGCCGTCCCGCGCAGCGCCGTCGATCGGCGTGAACCGTGTGGTCCCGGTGAACCACCCCGCCACCGGCCCGCCCGCCGCGTCCGCGAAGTTCCGCACCGTCCGCTCGACGTGCCAGTCCCCGGCCAGGTGGGCGAGGGCGTCCGGCACCGCGTGCACGAGGGCCCGCGCGGTGTCGGCGCGCTCATCGGGGCCATGGGGGCCATGGCTCCCATGGGAGCCATGGGAGCCATAGGGAACCGACATACCCGCAGGCTACTCGGCGGACGACTTGTCGACACGGCCGGGCTCGGGCACCTCCGGTGCCGTCGGCCTACTTGTCGACGACCGCCATGCTCCCCTCGTCGTAGCGGGTCCCGGCGACACCGCCCGCGGGCGCCGCCGCGTCGATCGCGGCCAGCTCGTCGGCGGACAGGTCGAGGGTGGCTGCGGCCAGGTTCTCCTCCAGGTACTTCTGGCGGCGGGTGCCCGGGATCGGGACCACGTCGGCGCCGCGGTGCTGCACCCAGGCGAGCGCGAGCTGGCCGGCCGTGACGCCTCGCTGCGCGGCGAGGTCGTTGAGGGCGTCGACGATGGCGAGGTTCCGCTCCAGGTTGCCGTCCGCGAACCGCGGCTGGGTGCGCCGCATGTCGCCCGCCTCCAGGGTGTCGACGGAGGTGACCCGGCCGGTCAGGAAGCCCCGGCCGAGCGGCGAGAACGGCACGATGCCGATGCCGAGCTCCCGGCAGACCGGCACGATCTCGTCCTCCAGGTCCCGCGTCCACAGCGACCACTCGCTCTGCAGCGCCGCGATCGGGTGCACGGCGTGGGCACGCCGGATCGTGCGGGCGCTCGCCTCCGAGAGGCCGAGGTGGCGCACCTTTCCGGCGGCGACGAGCTCGGCCATCGCGCCGACGGTCTCCTCGATGGGCACGTTCGGGTCGACGCGGTGCAGGTAGTAGAGGTCGATGTGGTCGACGCCGAGCCGACGCAGCGAGGCGTCGCAGGCCTGGCGTACGTACGCCGCGTCGCCGCGGATCGCCGTGGGCTCGCCGAGCCGGTTGGCGAAGCCGAACTTCGTGGCCAGGACGGCCTGTTCGCGCCGGTGGCCCGCGAGGGCGCGGCCGAGCAGCTCCTCGTTGTGCCCACCGCCGTAGTAGTCGGAGGTGTCGAGGAGGGTGACGCCGAGGTCGAGCGCGCGGTGGAGGGTGGCGGTCGACTGGGCGTCGTCCGAGGCGCCGTAGGCGTCGCTCATCCCCATGCAGCCGAGCCCCTGGGCGGAGACCGTCAGGGCGCCGAGCCTGCGTGTGGGTATGCCGGTCATGGTGGTGCCTCCTGGTGGTGCGGTGATCCTGGGCGTGACCCTAGGAGTTGAAGTGTGCTCCATGGCAAGCGCGCGGTGCCCCGGCAGGGGCGCGCGGTCCCGGCGGGAGCGGGCTGCGCGGAGACGGCGGCGCGACGGGTGCGCAACGGGGGCTGTCCCCCGTACGAAGCTGTTGCTGGCCGGATGGCCGCGCAGCGCAGCCCTTCCTAGCGTCATGACCGCACTCCGGGCACCGCCACGCCCCCGCACGACATCAAGGAGCCAGAGGCCCCCGCACGACCTCACCGCCAGCGGCCCCCGCACGACCTCAAGGAGCACGATGCGCGCCACCACCACGACCGCCGCCGGGCTCGGCCTCGCCGCTGTCCTCGCGGGCGGTCTGCCCGCGCAGGCCTTACCCGCGCAGGCCTGGTCCGAGCGGCCCGCGGCACCGGCCCGGACGGTCGGCCTCGCCAAGTACGAGCAGCAGCGCCTGACGTGGGGCCCGTGCCCGGCCGCCCAGAAGGAGTTGAACGCGGCGGGCGCGCGCTGCGCCCACGTCACCGTCCCGCTCGACTACGCGCACCCGGACGGCCGCACGATCAAGATCGCGGTCTCCCGCATCAAGGCCACCGCCCCGGCGGACGAGCGCCGCGGCGCCCTGCTGACCAACCCGGGCGGGCCCGGTGGCCTCGGCCTCGCCTACACCCTCGCCCTGCGCCCCGCCCTGAAGGACGTCGCGGGCCGCTACGACCTCATCGGCTTCGACCCGCGCTTCCTCGGCGAGAGCACGCCGATCGTCTGCGACCCGGCGCGAAAGCCCGCGCCGCCCGGACCGACGACCAGCCCCCGCGAGGACTTCGAGGCGTCGGTGCGCGCCGGACGCGAGGACGCCCGCCGCTGCCACGAGCACGGCGACAACCGCGCGCTGCTGCCGCACGCCTCGTCCCGCAACGTCGCCCGCGACATGGACGTGATCCGCGCGGCCCTGGGGCAGCGCAAGCTGTCGTACTACGGCGTCTCGTACGGCGCGGACCTGGGGGCCACGTACACGCAGCTGTTCTCGCGCCGCGTCGACCGGTTCGTCGTCGACTCCGTCACCGACCCCGCCGCCACGCAGTACGAGCAGTTCCGGCGCTCGGGCGCGCCCGCCGAGCGCGCCCTGGACGAGTGGGCCGCGTGGACGGCGCGGCACCACACGACGTACCGGCTCGGCCGCACCGCAGCCCAAGTCCGCGCCCGGGTCGAGAAGGTGATCGCGCACGCGGAGCGGCGGCCGACGGCCGTGGCCGGGCAGCGCCTGACCGCGCCGCTGCTGCGGATGGTCCTCAAGCAGCCGCTCACGCAGTGGGAGAACGACGCCCTGGTTGCCTCGCTGGTGCGCGACCTGGTCGCCGCCGACCAGGGTGAGCTGACGGAGCCGGGGCCCGAACTCGCCGCCATGCTGAAGATGTTGAACTCGCCCGAGGCCGGCGACAGCATGCTCGGCGGCACGCTCTTCATGTGCGGCGACGGCGGCTGGCCCGCCGGTGGGTGGCCCGATTCCACGGAGACGTACTGGAAGAACAGCGTGCGCAGCCGCGCCACCGAGCCCGTCTTCGGACCGTTCGTGAACGGTGTGACCGCGCCCTGCCTGTTCTTCGAGCAGTCGCCGCGCGAGCCCGCCGTGACCGTCGACAACGACGTGCCAGTCCTGATGCTCCAGGCGAAGCGCGACCACACGCGGTTCGCGGACGCGCTCGCCATGCACCGCGCGCTGCGCGGCTCCCGCCTGGTCGCCACCGACATCCGCGCCCACGGCGTGTACGGCCGCGAGGTCGACGGCCTGACGCGGGTGCCGTGCGCGGACCGGGCCGTCAACGCCTACCTCGGCGGCGGCGCGCTGCCGGAGCGGGATGTGGAGTGCCCGGCCCCGGCTCCGGCCTCAGCCCTGGCCCCGGCCCCGGCCGTCGACCGCCAGCGAGCACCCGGCGGCTACGCGAACGCGTCGAGGCCGGTGAGGTCGGCGGACAGCCGCCAGAGCCGGGCCGCCGCGGCCGGGTCCACCGCCCAGGGCTTGACGCCGCCGATCAGCATGTCGTCCGTGGTGGCGGGCTCGGCGATGTCGCAGTCCTGGCAGTAGGCGCCGCCGTGCTCCGCGAGCAGGGGCGAGGTCGCCGCCCACACGGCGGTCGCCGCGCCCTGGGCCGGGGACTTGAAGCCGGGGGCCGGCTTGCCGTCGGCGTCCATCCAGCCTTGCGCGACCTGCTCCTCGCGCGGGATGTGGCGCTGGAGCGGGGTGAGGATGCTGCCCGGGTGCACGGCGAAGGCGCGCGGGCCGCGGTCGCCCGCGAGGGTGTCGAGGTGCAGGGCGAACAGGGCGTTGGCCGTCTTGGACTGGGCGTAGGCGAGCCACCGGTCGTAGGGCTCGCGGCGGAAGTGGAGGTCGTCCCAGCGGATGCCGGAGAGGAAGTGGCCCGACGAGGCCACCGACACGACGCGGGCGCGGCCCGGCGTGAAGGTCGGGGCGAGGCGGTTGACCAGCGCGTGGTGGCCGAGGTGGTTGACCGCGAAGTGGGCCTCCCAGCCGGGGCCCACCCGGGTCTCCGGGCAGGCCATGATGCCCGCGTTGTTGATGAGCACGTCGACGGCGCGGCCGCCCGCCAGCACCGCGTCGGCGAACGCGCGGACGCTGTCGAGGTCCGCGAGGTCGAGCGCGGCGACCTCCGTGCCGGGGGTGCCGCGCAGGGCGGCCGCCGCCGTCTCCGGCCTGCGCGCCGGGACGATCACGCGGGCCCCGGCGCGGGCGAGCGCGCGGGTCGCCTCCAGACCGAGCCCGGAATAGCCACCGGTGATCACGGCGGTCCGGCCCGTCAGGTCGATGCCCTTCAGTACGTCGTCGGCGGTGCTGCGGGCGTCGTGGCCGGAGCCGAGCGGGCGCCGGTCGGGGTTCTTGGTGGTCATGGGCAGGACGCTAGAACCTAGACTGCGATCTAGATCAAGCTCGGCCCGGAAGGGGAGGTGCGCGTGGGGAACGGGGACGACGACAAGCACGCCGGACTGTCCATCGGCGAGGTCGCCGAGGCGACCGGCCTGAGCGTGCACGCGCTGCGGTTCTTCGAGCGCGAGGAACTGTTTCTGCGGCCGATCCCGCGCACCGGCGGCGGGCGGCGCGTCTACGCGCCCGCCGACGTGGAGTGGCTCGCCCTTTGCAACCGGCTGCGGGCGTCCGGGATGCCGATTGCCGAACTGAAGCGGTTTGCCGGGCTTGTCCGTTCGGGTCCGGGGAACGAGGCCGAACGGCTCGCCCTGCTCCAGGAGCACGAGCGTGCCGTCCGCGCGCGGATCGCCGAGCTGGAGGCGAGCCTGGAGATCATCCACGGCAAGGTCGCCGCGTACGAGAAGCATGTCCGCGAGGGCACGGCGGCGGGGGTGTGGGCGCCCGCACCGTCCCGGTGACCGGACGCCGGGGCCGCGCCCGCGCGCCGGGTCCAGAACCTCGGACGAGGGCCCTGTCAGTACCCCCGCCCGCACGAGATATCTTGATGTCGAGCAATGTTGCAGACGTGGAGCGGAGCACCCGGTGACTGACTCGACCATCATCTACACACACACTGACGAGGCCCCCGCCCTCGCGACGCATTCCTTCCTGCCCGTGATCCAGGCGTATGCCTCGACGGCGGGTGTGCGCGTCGAGACCCGTGACATCTCCCTGGCGGGCCGGATCATCGCGAGCTTCCCGGAGCGCCTGAAGGAGGCCCAGCGCATCGACGACGCGCTGGCCGAGCTCGGCGAGCTGGCCAGGACGCCGCAGGCGAACATCATCAAGCTGCCGAACATCTCGGCGTCCATCCCGCAGCTGAAGGCCGCGATCACCGAGCTGCAGAAGCAGGGCTACGCGCTGCCGGACTACCCGGACGACCCGAAGACCGACGAGGAGCGCGACATCCGCGCTCGCTACGACAAGGTCAAGGGCTCCGCCGTCAACCCGGTCCTGCGCGAGGGCAACTCCGACCGCCGCGCCCCCGCGTCGGTCAAGAACTACGCCCGCAAGCACCCGCACCGCATGGGCGCCTGGACGGCCGACTCCAAGACGAACGTCGCCACCATGGGCGAGAACGACTTCCGCTCCACGGAGAAGTCCGCCGTCATCGGCGGCGCGGGCTCGCTGCGCATCGAGCTGGCCGCCGCGGACGGCTCCACCACCGTCCTGCGCGAGTCGGTGCCGGTGCTCGCGGGCGAGGTCGTGGACGCCTCCGTCCTGCACGTCGCCGCGCTGCGCGAGTTCCTGACCGCGCAGATCGCCCGCGCCAAGGCCGAGGGCGTGCTGTTCTCCGTGCACCTGAAGGCCACGATGATGAAGGTCTCGGACCCGATCATCTTCGGTCACGTGCTGCGCGCCTTCTTCCCGAAGACCTTCGAGAAGCACGGCGCCGCGCTCGCCGCCGCGGGCCTGGCCCCGAACGACGGCCTGGGCGGCATCTACAAGGGCCTGGAGGCCCTGCCGAACGGCGCCGAGATCAAGGCGTCCTTCGACGCGGAGCTCGCCGAGGGCCCCGAGCTCGCCATGGTCGACTCCGACCGCGGCATCACCAACCTGCACGTACCGAGCGACGTCATCGTCGACGCCTCCATGCCGGCGATGATCCGCACCTCGGGCCACATGTGGGGCCCGGACGGCAACGAGCACGACACCCTCGCGGTGCTGCCCGACAGCTCCTACGCGGGCATCTACCAGGTCGTCATCGACGACTGCCGCGCCAACGGCGCCTACGACCCGGCCACCATGGGCTCGGTGCCGAACGTCGGCCTGATGGCGCAGAAGGCCGAGGAGTACGGCAGCCACGACAAGACCTTCGAGATCGCGGCCGAGGGCACCGTCCGCGTCGTCGACGAGGCCGGGAACGCCGTCCTGGAGCAGCAGGTCGCCGCGGGCGACATCTTCCGCATGTGCCAGACCAAGGACGCCCCGATCAAGGACTGGGTGAAGCTCGCCGTCTCGCGCGCCCGCGCCACCGGCGACCCGGCGGTCTTCTGGCTGGACGAGGGCCGCGCCCACGACGCGCAGCTCATCGCCAAGGTCGAGCAGTACCTCCCGGAGCACGACACCGAGGGCCTGCAGATCGAGATCATGGCGCCGGTCGACGCGATCCGCTTCTCCCTGGAGCGCATCCGCCGCGGCGAGAACACGATCTCCGTCACCGGCAACGTCCTGCGCGACTACCTGACGGACCTGTTCCCGATCCTGGAGCTCGGCACCAGCGCCAAGATGCTCTCGGTCGTCCCGCTGATGAACGGCGGCGGCCTGTTCGAGACCGGCGCCGGCGGCTCCGCGCCCAAGCACGTGCAGCAGCTCGTCAAGGAGGACTACCTGCGCTGGGACAGCCTGGGCGAGTTCCTCGCGCTCGCGGTCTCCTTCGAGCACCTCGCGCAGACCACGGGCAACGCGCGTGCCCAGGTCCTCGCGGACACCCTGGACCGCGCGACGGCGACCTTCCTGGAGGAGAACAAGTCGCCGAGCCGCAAGCTGGGCGGCATCGACAACCGCGGCAGCCACTTCTACCTGTCCCTGTACTGGGCGCAGGAGCTGGCCAAGCAGACCGACGACGCGCAGCTCGCCGAGGCGTTCGGCCCGCTCGCCAAGACGCTGGCCGAGCAGGAGCAGACCATCGTCGACGAGCTCCTCGCCGTCCAGGGCAAGCCGGCCGACATCGGCGGCTACTACCAGCCCGACGCGGCCAAGGCCTCTGCGGTCATGCGTCCGTCGGCCACGTTCAACCAGGCGATCGCCTCGCTCGCCTGACGCACCCGGCGCGCACGCGTCCGACGCGCACCGCGTGTCCCCGCCCCGGTCGGCAGTCGTCGGCCGGGGCGGTCGCGGTTCCGGTGCCATCATGGGCCGAGCGTCGATCACCTTGGGGGATGTGGGATGGAGCCCGGTTCGTCGGCTCCGGCGACGCCTCACCAGCAGTCGGCCGCGGCGGGCGGCCCGGATCCCCGTTGTATAAACGTGCGGCGCAATGTATATTCATGCCATTCACGCAGGAGGATTCCATGACGGTACGCGCAGCGGTCGCGGGAGCGAGCGGATACGCGGGCGGGGAGCTGCTGAGGCTCCTGGCCGTGCACCCCGAGGTCGAGATCGGCACACTCACCGCCCACTCGAACGCGGGTGAGCGCCTGGGCGCGCTCCAGCCGCACCTGGCCCCGCTCGCCGAGCGCGTGCTCGCGCCGACCACCGCCGAGAGCCTGGCCGGTCACGACGTCGTCTTCCTCGCCCTGCCGCATGGCCAGTCCGCCGCCGTCGCCGAGCAGCTCGGCCCGGACGTGCTCGTCGTCGACATGGGTGCCGACTTCCGCCTGCGGGACGCGGCGGACTGGGAGAAGTTCTACGGCAGCGCGCACGCGGGCACCTGGCCGTACGGCCTGCCCGAGCTGCCCGGCGGCCGGGCCGCGCTCGCGGGCACCAAGCGCATCGCGGTGCCCGGGTGCTACCCCACGGCGGTCTCGCTGGCGCTCTTCCCCGCGTACGCCGCCGGGCTCGTCGAGGACGAGGCGGTGATCGTCGCGGCGTCCGGCACCTCCGGCGCGGGCAAGGCGCCCAAGCCGCATCTGCTGGGCTCCGAGGTCATGGGCTCCATGTCGCCGTACGGCGTCGGCGGAGCGCACCGGCACACGCCGGAGATGATCCAGAACCTGAGCGCCGCGGCGGGCTCGCGCGTCACGGTCTCCTTCACGCCGACGCTGGCCCCCATGCCGCGCGGCATCCTCGCCACCTGCAGCGCCAAGGCGAAGCCGGGCGTGAGCGCCGAGAGCGTGCGCGCGACGTACGAGAAGGCCTTCGCCGACGAGCCGTTCGTGCGGCTGCTCCCGGAGGGCCAGTGGCCGGCCACGGCGTCGGTGTACGGCTCCAACGCCGTGCACGTCCAGGCCACCCACGACCCGGCGTCCGGCCGCGTGATCGTCATCAGCGCCATCGACAACCTCACCAAGGGCACCGCCGGCGGCGCGGTGCAGAGCATGAACATCGCCCTGGGGCTCCCGGAGGAGCTGGGCCTATCCACGATCGGAGTCGCACCGTGAGCGTCACGGCAGCCAAGGGATTCCGGGCGGCGGGCATCGCCGCCGGGATCAAGGACAGCGGGAACCCGGACCTGGCCCTCGTGGTCAACGACGGGCCCCGCCGCGCCGCCGCCGGAGTCTTCACGTCCAACCGCGTGAAGGCGGCGCCGGTCCTGTGGTCCGAGCAGGTCCTCAAGGGCGGCCAGGTCTCGGCGGTCGTCCTCAACTCCGGCGGCGCCAACGCCTGTACGGGCCCGAAGGGCTTCCAGGACACGCACGCCACCGCGGAGAAGGCGGCGGACGTCCTCGGCGTGAACGCGGCCGAGGTCGCCGTCGCGTCGACGGGCCTGATCGGCGTCACGCTCCCCATGGACAAGCTCCTGCCGGGCGTCGAGACGGCCGCCGCCGCCCTGTCCGGGCACGGCGGCGAGAAGGCCGCCATAGCGATCAAGACGACGGACAGCGTGCACAAGACGGCCGTCGCCGAGGGCGCGGGCTGGACGGTCGGCGGCATGGCCAAGGGCGCGGGCATGCTCGCGCCGGGCCTCGCCACGATGCTGGTCGTCCTGACCACCGACGCCGATCTGCCCGCCGCCGACCTGGACAAGGCGCTGCGCGAGGCGACCCGTCTCACCTTCGACCGCGTCGACTCCGACGGCTGCATGTCGACCAACGACACGGTGCTGCTGCTCGCGTCCGGCGCCGCCGAAGTGACGCCGGAGTACGCGGAGTTCGCCGACGCCGTCCGGCAGGTGTGCGACGACCTGGCCCGGCAGCTCATCGGCGACGCCGAGGGCGCGAGCAAGGACATCCGCATCGAGGTCGTCGGCGCGGCCAGCGAGGACGACGCCGTCGAGGTGGGCCGCTCCATCGCCCGCAACAACCTCCTCAAGTGCGCCATCCACGGCGAGGACCCCAACTGGGGCCGCGTGCTCTCCGCCATCGGCACCACCGCCGCCACCTTCGAGCCGGACCGCCTGAACGTCGCCATCAACGACGTCTGGGTCTGCAAGAACGGCTCGGTGGGCGAGGACCGCGACCTGGTGGACATGCGCTACCGCGAGGTGCGCATCACCGCCGATCTCGCCGCCGGCTCCGAGTCCGCCGTCATCTGGGCCAACGACCTCACCGCCGACTACGTCCACGAGAACAGCGCGTACTCCTCGTAGGGCGTACGCCGTCTCACAGGACGTACGTCACCGCGCGGTACGTCCGTCCCCACCTGGAAAGCCCCATGAGCACCCGCAAGCACACCGCACTGCCCAAGGCACAGATCCTGATCGAGGCGCTGCCCTGGCTCACCCGCCACCGCGGCAAGACCGTCGTCATCAAATTCGGCGGCAACGCCATGGTGGACAAGGAGCTGAAGGCCGCCTTCGCCCAGGACGTCGTGTTCCTGCACCACGCGGGCCTCAGGCCCGTCGTGGTGCACGGCGGCGGCCCGCAGATCAGCGCCCAGCTCGACAAGCAGGGCCTGGTCAGCGAGTTCAAGGCGGGCCTGCGCGTGACGACGCCCGAGGCCATGGACGTCGTCCGCATGGTCCTCGCCGGGCAGGTGCAGCGCGAGCTCGTGGGCCTGCTCAACGAGCACGGACCGCTCGCCGTCGGCCTCACCGGCGAGGACGCGCACACCATCACCGCGACCCGGCACCGGCCGCTGATCGACGGCGAGCTGGTCGACATCGGCCAGGTCGGCGAGGTCACCGAGATCGACACGGGCGCCATCGAGGCGCTGCTCGCGGACGGCCGCATCCCGGTCGTCTCCTCGATCGCCCGCTCCCAGGACGAAGGCGGCAAGGGGCATGTCTACAACGTCAATGCTGATACGGCGGCTGCGGCACTCGCTGCGGCGCTTGGTGCCGAGACGCTGATGGTGCTCACCGACGTCGAGGGTCTTTACGAGGACTGGCCGCACAGCGACGACGTCATCAGCCGGCTGACGGCCACCGAGCTGGAGAAGCTCATCCCGGAGCTGTCCAGCGGCATGGTGCCCAAGATGCAGGGCTGCCTGCACGCTGTGCGCAACGGCGTGCACACCGCCCGCGTCATCGACGGGCGCGTCCAGCACGCGATCCTGCTGGAGATCTTCACCGACGAAGGAATCGGCACGATGGTCGTGCCGGACGAGCTGACCGAGGGGGACCCGGCATGACGTCCAACCAGGACCTGACCCGGCGCTGGCAGGGCGCCCTGATGGACAACTACGGCACGCCCCGCATCCCGCTGGTGCGCGGCGCGGGCAGCACGCTGTGGGACGCGGACGGCAAGCGCTACACCGACTTCGTCGGCGGCATCGCCGTGAACGCGCTCGGCCACGGTCACCCGGCCGTCGTGGAGGCGGTGTCCCGGCAGATCAACGCGCTCGGCCACGTGTCCAACCTGTTCGTCGCCGAGCCACCGGTGGCCCTCGCCGAGCGGTTGCTCGACCTCTTCGGCCGCGACGGCCGCGTCTTCTTCTGCAACTCGGGCGCGGAGGCCAACGAGGGCGCCTTCAAGATCGGCCGGCTGACGGGCCGCCCGCACATGGTCGCCACCGAGGGCGGCTTCCACGGCCGCACCATGGGCGCCCTCGCCCTCACCGGCCAGCCCGGCAAGCAGGAGCCGTTCCTGCCCTTGCCCGGCGACGTCACGCACGTTCCGTACGGCGACGTGGAGGCGCTGCGCGCGGCCGTCACCGAGGACACCGCGTTCGTGATCATCGAGCCCATCCAGGGCGAGAACGGCGCGGTCGTCCCGCCGGCCGGCTATCTGAAGGCGGCCCGCGACATCACCCGCGCCACCGGCACCCTGCTCGTCCTCGACGAGGTGCAGACCGGAATCGGTCGTACCGGCCACTGGTTCGCCCACCTCGCGCAGGAGGGCGTGGAGCCGGACGTCGTCACGCTCGCCAAGGGCCTCGGCGGCGGCCTGCCGCTCGGCGCGACCGTCGCCTTCGGCGCGACGGGCGACCTGCTCAGGCCCGGTCACCACGGCACGACCTTCGGCGGCAACCCGGTGGCCTGCGCCGCCGGACTCGCCGTCGTCGACACCATCGCGGCCGAGGGGCTCCTGGACAACACCAAGCGCGCCGGCGAGAAGCTGCGCGACGGAATCGAGTCAGCCGGGCACGCCTTGGTCGACCATGTCAGGGGCGCGGGCCTGCTGCTGGGTATCGTGCTCACCGAGCCGCTGGCAGCGCAGGTGCAGCAGGTGGCTCAGGACGCCGGCTTCCTGGTGAACGCGCCCGCCCCCGATGTCGTACGGCTCATGCCGCCGTTGAACGTGCGCGACGTCGAGGTGGACGCCTTCCTCCGGGCCCTGCCCGGCGTCCTCGACCAGGCCGTCGCGGCCGACGGGGCCCATGCGGGTGATGGGGCCGACGGGGCCAACGGGGAAGGACGATCCGGGGAATGAGACGACGATGAGCCACGCGCAGGACAACGGGCCGGCCGAGCACGCGGGACCCGCCGTGCCGCAGACCCGCACCGCACGCCACCGCCGGATCGTGGACATCCTCAACCGGCAGCCCGTGCGGTCCCAGAGCCAGTTGGCGAAGCTCCTGGCCGACGACGGTCTGACCGTCACCCAGGCGACGCTCTCCCGCGACCTCGACGAGCTCAACGCCGTCAAGATCCGCAACGCCGAGGGCGACCTGATCTACGCCGTGCCCAGCGAGGGCGGTTTCCGCACGCCCCGCGCCCCCCTCGGCGAGTCGGCCAAGGAGCAGCGCATGCGGCGCCTCTCCGTGGAACTGCTCATCTCCGCGGAGGCCTCGGCCAACCTCGTCGTCCTGCGCACCCCGCCCGGCGCCGCCCAGTTCCTCGCCTCGGCCATCGACCAGGCCGAACTGCACGACATCCTCGGGACGATCGCGGGCGACGACACGGTGATGCTGATCAGCCGGGAGCCGACGGGGGGCCAGGCGCTGGCGGACCATTTGCTGCGGCTCGCCTCGAACGAGCACTGAGCGAACGTGCACTGACGCCGGCGCAGAGCTCCGTCAGCCGGTGCGCCGCGCCCGGTGCGACATCCATGCCGCCACCAGCGCCCCCGACACGTTGTGCCACACGGAGAACACCGCCGCCGGGAGCGCCGCCAGCGGGCTGAAGTGGGCGGTGGCCAGGGACGCGGCGAGGCCGGAGTTCTGCATGCCGACCTCGAAGGCCATCGCGCGGGAGGCGGGCGGGCCCAGGCGGGCCAGCTTTCCCGCGCCGTAGCCGAGCGCGAGGCCGAGGCCGTTGTGCAGCACGACGGCGACCAGCACGAGCGCGGCCGCCGACTTGATGGCCGCCGCGCTGCCGGCCACGACCACCGCGACGATGACGGCCACGGTCGCGGCCGACAGCCACGGCAGCGCGCCGAGCACACGGTCGACGTAACTCCCGAAGCACAGCCGCACGACGAGCCCGGCGGCGACGGGCAGCAGCACGGTCTTGAGGATGTCCGTGACCATCGACCCCGCGTCCACCGGCAGGAACTCGCCCGCGAGCAGCAGCGTGAGCGGCGGCGTGACGAGCGGCGCGAGGACCGTGGAGACGGTCGCGACGGACACCGAGAGGGCCACGTCGCCGCGCGCGAGGTAGGTCACGACGTTCGACGCCGTACCGCTCGGCGCGCAGCCGACGAGGATCACCCCGGCCGCCAACTGCGGTGAGAGGCCCAGGGCGTGGGCGATGAGCCATCCCAGGCCCGGCATGATGACGTAGTGCGCGACGAGGCCGAGGGCCACCACCCACGGCCGCTTCACCACGCCCTGGAAGTCCAGCGGGGTCATGGTGAGCCCCATGCAGAACATCACCACGCCCAGCAGATACGGGACGTTCGCGCCCCAGCCCTCGAAGGCGCCCGGCACGAGGAGCCCGAGCGCGCCCGCGCCCAGGACGAGGACGGGGAAGACGGTGACGGCACGACGGGCGGCCCGGTCGGCGGGGTCCGGGGGAGCGGCACCCGTCGCCGCCGGACCGGGCGTTGTCTGTTCGGTCTGCACCCGGCGATGCAACGTCCCGGCGGGGCGGCGACGCAACCCCGTCTCGGTATGTGGTCGCTACACGTGTTGTCGGGCGTACGTCATCCGGGCTCAGGCCGGGGTCGGCGGCAACGGAAGCGGCAACCCCGGCAACCCGTCGATGCTCGTCGCGATGTCCTCCTTCTTGCTGAAGTACGCGTCCAGCGACGCGTCGTCCTCGCGGGCGAAGCGCTTCGCGTGCAGATCGCGGTCCTCGTCGTACGACATGAAGGGCACCGCGTACCCGCAGGTGTCGCGGACGAGCTCGGCCGTCACGACGATGATCGCGCGCAGGCCGTGCGGGGTGGGGTCGACGTCGGGGAAGCGGGCGAGGAGTTCAGGGAAGCGCGGGTCGTCGCGGAAGACGGGCTCGCCGCGGCCGTGCACCCGGACGATGTTGGGCGGGCCCTGGAAGGCGCACCACATGAGCGTGATGCGGCCGTTCTCCCGCAGGTGGGCGATGGTCTCCGCGTTGCTGCCCGCGAAGTCCAGGTAGGCGACGGTGAGTTCGTCGAGGATGACGAAGGAACCGGTGACTCCCTTGGGGGAGAGGTTGATCGTTCCGTCGGCGGCGAGTGGCGAGGTCGCGGTGAAGAAGATCGGCTGCTCCTCGATGAACGTACGGAGCCGGCCGTCGATGCGCTCATAAGTCTTTCCCATGCCTAAGGATTATGGACGTCTTTAGTTCGCCTGTCTAATAACTTCGATGGATTGACGAATCATGCGCCGCAATGCATACTCATGCATGACAGTGAATGCACCGCGTCGCACTGGGCGAGCGACAGCACCGTGAGGAGAATCCCGTGACCGAGCGCGTCGTACTCGCCTACTCGGGCGGTCTGGACACCTCCGTCGCCATCGGCTGGATCGCCGAGGAGACGGGCGCCGAGGTCGTCGCCGTCGCCGTGGACGTCGGCCAGGGCGGCGAGGACCTGGACGTGATCCGCAAGCGGGCGCTCGCCTGCGGCGCGGTCGAGGCGGAGGTCGCGGACGCCAAGGACGAGTTCGCCGAGGGCTACTGCCTCCCGGCGATCAAGGCCAACGCCCTCTACATGGACCGGTATCCGCTGGTGTCGGCCCTCTCCCGGCCCGCCATCGTCAAGCACCTCGTGGCCGCCGCCCAGAAGCACGGCGCGGACACCGTCGCCCACGGCTGCACCGGCAAGGGCAACGACCAGGTGCGGTTCGAGGCCGGCATCCAGGCGCTCGGCCCGGACCTGAAGTGCATCGCCCCCGTCCGGGACTACGCGATGACGCGGGACAAGGCCATCGCCTTCTGCGAGGACAAGGGCCTGCCGATCGCGACCACCAAGAAGTCGCCGTACTCCATCGACCAGAACGTCTTCGGGCGGGCCGTCGAGACCGGCTTCCTGGAGGACATCTGGAACGCGCCCATCGAGGACGTCTACGAGTACACCTCCAACCCCGCGACCCCGCGCGAGGCCGACGAGGTCGTCATCACCTTCAAGGAGGGTGCCCCGGTCGCCATCGACGGCAGGCCGGTCACGGTTCTCCAGGCGATCCAGCAGCTCAACGAGCGGGCGGGCGCCCAGGGCATCGGCCGGATCGACATGGTCGAGGACCGGCTCGTGGGCATCAAGTCCCGTGAGGTGTACGAGGCTCCGGGCGCGATCGCCCTGATCGCCGCCCATCAGGAGCTGGAGAACGTCACGGTCGAGCGCGAACTGGCCCGGTACAAGCGGCAGGTCGAGCAGCGCTGGGGCGAACTGGTCTACGACGGCCTGTGGTTCTCGCCGCTCAAGCGCGCCCTCGACGGCTTCATCAACGAGGCCAACCAGCACGTCAGCGGCGAGATCCGGATGACCCTGCACGGCGGCCGCGCCGTCGTCACCGGCCGGAGGTCCGAGCAGTCCCTGTACGACTTCAACCTCGCGACGTACGACACCGGCGACACCTTCGACCAGTCGAAGGCCCAGGGCTTCATCGACATCTTCGCCCTGTCGTCGAAGATCGCCGCACGGCGGGACCTGGCGTAACAGATTCAGCCCCTCGAGGGGGTCCCTCCCTGCTCTTTAAGAGCTTGGGGGAGTTTGAGGAGCGGGGGTCCGGGGGCGGAGCCCCCGGTTTCGGGAAGGGGCGGGGTGGGGGAGAGATCCTCGTCCCGCCACCGGCACACCAAGGAGCAATCGTGAGCAGCAACACCGGCGAAGTCCGCCTCTGGGGCGGACGCTTCGCCGACGGCCCCGCAGAAGCGCTGGCGCAACTGTCCGCATCGGTCCACTTCGACTGGCGACTCGCCCCGTACGACATCGCCGGCTCCCGCGCCCACGCACGCGTGCTCCACAAGGCCGGGCTGCTCACCGAGGACGAGCTGACGCGCATGCTGGCCGGGCTCGACCGGCTCGAAGCCGATGTCGCCGACGGCTCGTTCGTCGGCACCATCGCCGACGAGGACGTGCACACGGCCCTGGAGCGCGGCCTGCTCGAGCGGCTCGGCCCGGACCTCGGCGGTAAGCTGCGCGCCGGACGGTCCCGCAACGACCAGGTGGCGACGCTCTTCAAGATGTACCTGCGCGACCACGCCCGGATCATCGGCGGCCTGATCGCTGAGCTCCAGGAGGCCCTGATCGGCCTCGCGGAAGCCCATCCGGACGTCGCCATGCCGGGCCGCACGCACCTCCAGCACGCCCAGCCGGTGCTCTTCGCGCACCATGTGCTCGCCCACGCCCAGTCCCTGTCGCGCGACGCCGAGCGGCTGCGGCAGTGGGACGAGCGGACGGCCGTCTCGCCCTACGGCTCGGGCGCCCTTGCCGGATCCTCCCTCGGGCTCGACCCGGAGGCAGTGGCCAAGGACCTCGGGTTCGAGCACGGCTCCGCCGCCAACTCCATCGACGGCACGGCCTCGCGGGACTTCGTCGCCGAGTTCGCCTTCATCACGGCGATGATCGGCGTGAACCTGTCCCGGATCGCCGAAGAGGTCATCATCTGGAACACGAAGGAGTTCTCCTTCGTCACGCTCCACGACGCGTTCTCGACCGGCTCGTCGATCATGCCGCAGAAGAAGAACCCGGACATCGCGGAGCTGGCGCGCGGCAAGTCGGGCCGCCTCATCGGCAACCTGACGGGCCTCATGGCCACACTGAAGGCCCTCCCGCTCGCGTACAACCGCGACCTCCAGGAGGACAAGGAGCCCGTCTTCGACTCCTGCGACCAGCTGGAGGTCCTGCTGCCCGCCTTCACCGGCATGATGGCGACGCTCACGGTCCACCGCGAGCGCATGGAAGAGCTGGCCCCGGCGGGCTTCTCGCTCGCCACGGACATCGCCGAGTGGCTCGTCAAGCAGGGCGTGCCGTTCCGGGTCGCGCACGAGGTCGCCGGCGAGTGCGTGAAGGAGTGCGAGACGCACGGGATCGAGCTCGACCAGCTCACCGACGAACAGTTCGCGAAGATCTCCCCGCACCTGACCCCCGAGGTCCGCACGGTCCTGAACGTCCCGGGCGCCCTGGCGTCCCGAGACGGCAGGGGAGGCACCGCGCCGTCGGCGGTGGCCACTCAGCTGGCCGAGATCAAGAGGGATGTGGCCACCCAGCGCGAGTGGTCGACGGCGAACGGCTGAAGGATTTCAGCCCGTCCGGCGTTTGAGGACGAGGCGCGAAGCGCCGACAGCGGGGGTCCAGGGGGCGGCAGCCCCCTGGTACGGGAAGGGGCGGGCCTGGGGCGCCCCGCGAGGGCTACGCGCCCGGGCCACGGCGCCCATCGAGGGTTACGTTGAGGGGGGTACGCGACCCGCGTACCCCCCCCTCGGCGTCCCTCCCAAAAAAAGCGTGGAGCCCCAATGCCCTTCGCCCGACTCACCGCCGCGACCACGCCGACCGCGCACATCGGCATCGGCCTCGCCGCCGTCGGCAGGCCCGGCTACATCACGCTCGACCGCGAGGCCGACCTGCCGCCGTCGCGCAGCGTCGAGGCCCTGCGCGAACGCACGCTCGAACTCCTCGACGCCGCCTACGCGCTCGGGGTGCGGTACGTCGACGTGGCCCGCTCCTACGGCCGTTCGGAGGAGTTCCTCGCCGAGTGGCTGCACGCGCGCCCCGACATCCGCGACGTCGTCATCGGCAGCAAGTGGGGCTACACGTACACGGCGGACTGGCGCACCGACGCCGACGCGCACGAGGTCAAGGACCACAGCGTCACCGCGTACGACCGGCAGCGCGCCGAGACCGCCGAACTCCTCGGCGACCGGCTGGACCTCTACCAGATCCACTCGGTGACCCCCGACAGCCCGGCCCTCACCGACAAGGAGCTGCACGCCCGCCTCGCCGACCTGGCCGACAGCGGCGTGACCGTCGGCCTCTCCGTGAGCGGCCCCGAGCAGGCCGCCGCGATCCGCGCCGCCCTCGACGTCACCGTGCGCGGCGAGCGGCTGTTCCGCACGGTCCAGGCGACCTACAACGCCCTGGAGACCTCGGCCGGGCCCGCGCTCGCCGAGGCGCACGACGCGGGCCTGACCGTCCTGGTCAAGGAGGCCATGGCCAACGGCCGCCTCGCCGGGCCGCACGCGCCCGCCGAGGTCCGCGCCGCCGCCGAGTCGGCCGGCCTCGGCTGCGACGCGGTGGCCCTCGCCCTGGTCCTGCGGCAGCCCTGGGCGGGCGTCGTCCTCTCCGGCGCCGTCACCTCCGTACAGCTCGTGTCGAATCTGCACGCGACGGCCGTCGACCTGGACGCGGACCGGCTCGACCGCCTCACCGAGCTGGCGGAGGAGCCCGCCGCGTACTGGAGCACGAGGGCGGCGCTGCCCTGGCACTAGGACCCTCTCCGGCACACGTCTCCACAACCTCCCTCTACCTCCTCTGCCTCCCACCTCCTCGATCTGCCTCTGGTGAGACTGCGATACCGCTCATGAGACAAATATGTCTCATGTGGGCTATGGTTGTCTCATGTCAGTCGATCGTGATCAGGTGCTGCGCAGCGCCGCCGCCCAGCTCACCCGCAAGGGCTCCTCGACCATGGACGAGGTCGCCAAGGCGTCCGGCATCAGCCGCGCCACCCTGCACCGCCACTTCGCCGGGCGGGACGCGCTGGTCCGCGCGCTCGAAGAGCTCGGCCTCCAGGAGTGCGAGGCGGCGCTGAACGCCGCCCGGCTCGACGAGGGCAGCGCGGGGGACGCGCTGCGGCGCCTGATCAAGGAGATCGAGCCGGCCGCGGGCCTGCTCGCGTTCCTCGTCACGGAGAACCAGCTCTTCGAGGGCGACGCGCAGCACGAGGGCTGGAGCCGGCTCGACGTCCGTGTCGCCGCCCTCTTCAAGCGCGGCCAGGAGAGCGGCGAATTCCGGATCGACCTCACCCCGGCCTGGCTCACGGAGGCGCTGTACGGCCTCATCTCCTCCGCCGCCTGGGCCGTACTGGACGGCCGCGTGGCCGGCAAGGACTTCTCGTACATGATCGCCGAACTGCTGATCGGCGGCGCACAACGGAGAGTGGAATCATGACAAGCACCGAACAGCGCATACGGCAGGCGGAGGTGGAGCGGCACCCAGGTCGCTGGCTCGCCCTCGCGGTGCTCGCGCTGGCCGTGCTGCTCGTCGCGGTGGACGCGACCGTCCTCGGCCTCGCGACGCCGTACATCAGCGAGGATCTGAAGCCCTCCGGCACCCAGCTGCTGTGGATCGGCGACGTCTACTCGTTCGTGATCGCGGGTCTGCTGGTGTCCATGGGCAGCCTCGGCGACCGCATCGGCCGCAAGAAGCTGCTGCTCACGGGTGCCGTCGCGTTCGGTGCGGTGTCCGTGCTCAACTCCTATGCGACGACGCCCGAGTTGATGATCCTGGCGCGCGCCCTGCTCGGTGTCGCGGGCGCGACCCTGATGCCGTCCACGCTCGCGCTGATCCGGAACATCTTCCACGACCCGCGCGAGCGCAGCATCGCCGTCGGCGTGTGGGGCGCGATGGCGTCGGCGGGCGCGGCGGTCGGCCCGGTCGTCGGCGGCTTCCTGCTCGAACACTTCTGGTGGGGCTCGGTCTTCCTGATCAACCTGCCCGTGATGGCGGTCCTCGTCCTCGTCGGCATCAAGATGCTGCCCGAGTCGAAGAATCCGGCGCCTGGGCCCTGGGACCTGATCAGCGTCGCCCTGTCGCTCATCGGCATGATCGGCATCGTGTACGCGATCAAGGAGGCGGCGGCGCACGGCTTCCGCTGGGACGTCGCGGCGTCCGGCGCCATCGGTGCGGCGGCGCTCGTCTGGTTCGTACGTCGTCAGCTCACGCTGCCCGCACCGCTGTTGGACATGCGGCTGTTCCGCAACCGCGGGTTCTCGGCGGCCGTCCTCGCCGACCTGCTGACCATCCTCGGCCTGTCGGGCCTGGTCTTCTTCCTCTCCCAGTTCCTCCAACTGGTGCAGGGCAGGCAGCCGTTCGAGGCAGGTCTCGCGGAATTGCCCGCGGCCGTGGGCGCGGTGACGGCGGGTCTGATCGCGGGCACGGTGGCGCGCCGGTACTCGGTGCGCGCGGTGGTCGCGGGCGGGCTCGCGGCGGTGGGTCTCGCGCTCGCCTCGCTGACCGTGCTGAGCCAGCAGACCGGCTATCCGCTGCTCGGCGCGGCGCTGCTCGTCGTCGGCGTCGGCGCGGGTTTTGCCTTCACGGTGACCGCCGACGTGATCCTCTCCAGCGTCCCGAAGGAACAGGCGGGCGCCGCGTCCGCGGTCTCGGAGACGGCGTACGAACTGGGCGCGGCCCTCGGCATCGCCCTGCTCGGCTCCATCGTGACCGGTGTGTACCGGGACTTCACGGCCCCGCCGGGCACCCCGGCCGACGCCGCGTCGGCGGCACACGACTCGCTGGGCGGCGCGGTCGAGGCGGGCGCGGGCCTTCCGGCCCACACGGCCGAGCCACTGCTCGCCGCGGCCCAGGACGCCTTCGTGGACGGCCTGCGCCTGGCCGCGGGCGTGGGCGCGGCGGTGCTGCTCGCCACGGCGGTGGCGGCATGGTTCCTCTTGAAGGGCCAGAAGCTAGAGGACGGCGTCGAGCACTGAGCGCTTCGCCGGCGGTGCTTTCCCTGCGGGCCGGTGGGGGCTGGTCGCGCCCCGCGGCGGAGCCGCATGTCGACACAGTCCCGCGCCCCTTACGGGGCGCTCCGTACCGCAGCGGACTTCTTCGCTGCACTACCGCTGTGGGGCAATCGCGCCGCAGGGGCGGGACGGGACTGCGACCGCTCACCGCTGTGGGCAATCGTGCCGCAGGGCGGCACGGGTGGGCACAGCCCCACGTGCCGGGTGCGGAAACGGCAACGCCCGCTCCGGTGCCGGGGGTAAAACCCCAGCCCCGGTGCGGGCGCACCGTAAACAACCGAGCCCGGGCTACGCCGCCTTGGCTTTAGTGGCGTAAATGTCCACGTACTCCTGCCCGGACAGCAGCATGACCTCCGTCATCACGGAGTCCGTCACCGCGCGCAGCACATAGCGGTCCCGGTCCATACCGTCGTACCGAGAGAACTCCATCGCTTCCCCGAAGCGGACAGTCACCTTGCCGGGCCGCGGCAGCCCCTTGCCGCCGGGCTGCAGCTTGTCCGTGCCGATCATCGCGAAGGGGACGACGGGCGCGCCGGTCATCAGGGTCAGCCGTGCGATACCGGTGCGGCCGCGGTAGAGACGGCCGTCGGGGGAGCGGGTGCCCTCGGGGTAGATGCCGAAGACCTTGCCGTCGTCGAGGATGCGGCGGCCGGTCATCAGCGCGGCCACACCACCGCGGCCGCCGTCGCGGTCCACGGGGATCATGCCGACGCCGGTGAAGAACCACGCCATGAGGCGGCCCTTGAGGCCCTTGCCGGTGACGTACTCGTCCTTGCCGATGAAAAAGACGGGCCGGTGGCACACCAGAGGCAAAATCATCGAGTCGATGAACGTCAGATGGTTTCCGGCCAGAATGACGGGACCGCTACCGGGGATGTTCTCGGCGCCTTCGACCCGCGGGCGGAACATCAGGCGCAAGATGGGTCCAAGCACTGCCTTGATGAGCGCTAGACGGGACAACAGGTCCTCCGGTGTCAACGGGTCGACGACGAGTCTGTGCAGGTGAGGACCATACTCGCGGGCCCCCGTCGATTGCACATCGGGTTCATGCGACCGATACGCAGAGTTGACCTGGTTTTGCCCGCTGTTGCCCCCGCGAGGACCCCACAGTGACGACGGTATCGCTGTGCGAACTGCGTGGCTTGTCCGAGTGGTGCTTCTCACGCGGGACGCGTCCCGCGGCCGGAAGTCCTCTGGCGCCCGCGAGCCGGGGCGCGCACGCCGATCGCACCCGGCCGCCCCCTTCGGGCCCCCGCGCGCCGCACCCACCAGGCGGAGTCGTCCGCACCCGCCCCGCGGAGTCACCCGTACCCGCCCGGCGGAACCATCCGCACTGGACACACCGCGTCACCCGCCCGTTCGGCCCCAGGTCTCCCACCCGCCACCTGCGGCCCTCTACGATCGGTGCCGCTTTGTCAGGTGCAAGGCGGCACACGGCGGTACACACAGAGGGAGCGCTCAATGGCGACGCAGGAATCGGGTCGGCGGCGGACGGGAACGAGCCCGGGGCGGCGCGCGGTGCTCGGGGCCGCGGTGCTCGGGGCGGGCACGGCCGTCGTCGGGGCGCCGGGCACGGCGGCAGCAGACGAGAAGCACGGGCACGGGCACGGGGGCGGCAGCCATCACGACCTGCCCGTGCCGACCGTCGTCGGGCACCGCGGGGCGAGCGGCTACCGGCCCGAGCACACGCTCGGCTCGTACCAACTCGCCCTGGACATGGGCGCGCACGTCATCGAGCAGGACGTGGTGCCGACGAAGGACGGCCATCTCGTATGCCGTCACGAGAACGACATCACCGGCACGACGGACGTCGCCGCGCACCCCGAGTTCGCGGGCCGCAAGACGACCAAGACCGTCGACGGCACCAAGCTGACCGGCTGGTTCACCGAGGACTTCACGCTCGCCGAGCTGAAGACGCTGCGCGCCAAGGAGCGCATCCCCGGCACCCGTCAGCGCAACACCCTCTACGACGGCCGCTGGGAGGTCCCCACCCTCGAAGAGGTCTTCCGCTGGGCGGAGAAGGAAGGGCGCAAGCGCGGCCGCCGCGTCTGGCTGCACATCGAGACCAAGCACCCCACGTACTTCCGCAAGCTGGGCCTCGGTCTGGAGGAGCCGCTCGCCAAGCTGCTGCGCCGCTACGGCCGGCACAAGAAGAACGGGCACACCTTCCTGCAGTCCTTCGAGCCGAGCAGCCTCCAGCGCCTGGACAAGCTCGTCGGCAACCCGCTCGTGCTGCTGCTCGACGGTCCGGGCACCCGCCCGTGGGACTTCGTCGAGGCGGGCGACCCGCGCACCGTCGACGACCTGGTCAAGCCCGAGGGCCTGAAGTGGATCGCGTCGTTCGCGCAGGGCATCGGCCCCTGGCTGGACCTGATCATCCCCAAGGGCCCCGACGGCAAGCTGGGCACGCCCACCACCCTGGTCCGTGACGCGCACGCCGAGGGCCTGATCCTGCACCCGTACACGATGCGCAACGAGAACACCTTCCTGCCCGCCGACTTCAAGAAGGGCACGGACCCCAGCGCGTACGGCGACGCCTTCGGCGCGTTCAAGGTGTACTTCGCCACCGGCATCGACGGGATCTTCTCCGACAACCCGGACACCGCGCTGCTGGCCGCCGCGGACTTCGCCGACAACTGAGTCGCCCGCCGCATCGCTGCTGACCCGCATCGTCAACGGGTCCGCCGGAAGCCCCAGTTGGGGTGAGGCGCGGCCGTTCCGGAAACCCACCACCGGAACGGCCGCGTCCACATCGGCATGACCCCACCGCCACCGCCGCTCCGCACGCGGCCGTCGTCACTCTCGTACGACCTGGTCACCACCCTCCGCCCGCTGCTCGCCGCCGAGGCATCCGCCGAGGCGCATGGCTGCGGTGCCGACCCCGGCGACCTGGAGCAGGCCGTCTGGCTGCGCCTGCTCGAACACCTGGACGTCGGGGGCCCGCCCGCCGACCCCGCCGCCTGGCTGCGCGCCGCCGTCCGTGACGAGGCGCACCGCACCCGCAGCGCGATCCGCCGGGAGCGGCCCTACGCGACGGAGCCCGCCGACCCGCGCGGCGGCCCCGAACAGCGGGCGCTGCGGGCCGACCGGCACCGCACGCTGTACGCCGCCGTCCGGAAACTGCCGGGCCGCTGTCCGCGTCTTGTGGCTGCGCTTCTGTCGCCCAAAGACCTCACCTACCGGGAAATCGCAGGGGAGTTGGGAATGTCACAAGGATCTTTGGGGCCGGAACGTTCCCGATGCCTGGGATGCCTGCGCAGAATGCTCGCGCAAGAGGTTGCGACTCCGGACCCATGGGGAAAGGAGTGAGGGACAACCGGCGGAGCAGGTGAGCGGGAGGCATGCACACATGGGCATGAGCGTGACCATCTCGGAGGCGGCCGACACGGACGCCGAGCAGATCCTCAAACTGCAGTACCTCTGCTACCAGAGCGAGGCCGAGCTGTACGGCGACTACTCGATCGAGCCGCTGACGCAGACCCTCGACTCCATCAAGGCCGAGCTGGCCGCGGGCAGCGTCCTGGTGGCGCGCCTCGGCGAGGAGGTCGTGGCGTCCGTGCGGGGCACGGTCGACACGTCGGGCACGGCCCGCATCGGCAAGCTCATCGTGCACCCGCGGATGCAGCGGCACGGCCTGGGCGGCCGGCTCCTCGACGCCATCGAGCGCCGTCTCGGCGAGAGCGGCACCGCCCAGCGCTTCGAGCTGTTCACCGGCCACCGCAGCGAGAGCAACCTCCAGCTCTACCGCAAGCACGGATACGCGCCCGTGAGTACCCGGCGCGTGGACGACCGCCTGACGGTGGTGACCCTCTCCAAGGACGCCGAGGCGGGGGCGTACGTAACGAGCGCCTAGGCCTCGTCGGGGCTGCCGGTTCCGGCGGCCCCGATGTGCTCGCGGGACTTGCGTAGCCAGAACACCGCGGTCACCGGCAGCAGTACGGGAATGAACAGATAGCCCATGCCGAAGTCCGACCAGACCGTGGCGTCCGGGAAGGCGGAGGGCTCCGCGAGGGTCCAGGCCCCGACGGCGAGCACCCCGGCCAACTCGGCGGCGCAGCACACCAGCGCCGCCTTGCGGGCCGTCTCCCCGCCGCGTACGAGCGAGTACGTGATGAAGCCGTAGACGACGCCCGCGATCGCGGACAGCGTGTACGCGAGCGGGGCCTTGCCGAAGTCGGTGGAGATCTGGACGGCGGAGCGCGACACGGCGCCCACGACCATCACGCCGTACAGCCACACCAGCAGGATGCCGGGGCCGGTGATCAGCTTCTGCCGCGGCGGCTTCTGCTGCTTCTGCTCCGTGCGGGGCTCGTCGTCGGTCACCGTCACCTCAGCCTCCCCAGATGTCATAGAGCCGCACTTCGAGGACGGCGAGGACGACGCCGCCCGCGGCGACGGTCAGCGAGCCCCAGCGGGTGCGCTCGGCCAGCGACATGAAGCCCGCCGCGGGCACGCACGCGAACGAGCCGATCAGATACGCCACGAAGATCGTCGTGCCCTGCTCGGGATCCTCGCCCCGCGCCAGCTGCACGATGCCGACGATCAGCTGGACCAGCGCGAGCAGGGTGACCACACCCATGCCGATGAAGTGCCAGTCCTTCGTCGGCTGGTCCCGGTACGCGGCGTGACCGCACCAGGCCGCGAGCGCGAGCGCGGCCACGGAGGTCGTGACGGTCAGGGCAACAAGCATGCCGAGACCCTATTACGGGCCAAAAGGCCCGGTGTGCTCGGCCCCGGGGCCCAGGATCGGCAGGCGGGTGCCCCCGTATCGTCGAGGCCATGAAGATCCAGGCTGAAGCGCTCCTGTTCGACAACGACGGCACCCTCGTCTCCTCCCTCGAGTCCGTCCACCGCTGCTGGACCCTCCCCCACGCCTGAAGGGCGCGGGGGGACCCCCTCGGCGGGGGAGTACGGGATCACCGCCGAGGAGTTCCAGAAGGTCGAGCTGCACGGTCGTCCCGCCGTCGAGATCGTCGCCGACCTGCTGCCCGCCGAACGCGTCGACGAAGCCGTGGCCCGGATCGACGAACTGGAGGTCTCCGACGTCGCGGGCGGCGTGGTCGCGCTGCCCGGCACCCTCGACCTGCTCGCGTCGCTGCCGCCCGAGCGCTGGGCCGTCGTCACCTCCGCGACCCGCCGCCTTGCCGAGGCCCGCCTCGCCGAGGTCGGGATCCGCCCGAAGACGCTGATAGCCGCCGACGACATCACCCGCGGCAAGCCCGACCCCGAGCCCTTCCTGCTCGCGGCCCGCACGCTCGGCGTGGACCCCGCGCGCTGCGTCGTCTTCGAGGACGCCCCCGCGGGTCTCACCGCCGGCCGGGCCGCCGGGATGACCACCGTGGCGTTGACCACAACGCACACCGCGCCCGAGCTGTCCGCGGACGTCGTCGTGCGGGACCTCTCGGCGGTGTCCGCGCAGGCCACGGCGGGTGGCGTGGAGATCGTCACCGGCGCCTGAGCGCCGTACAAGGAGTGACGTGCGGCGTCCGCCGCCGTCCCACGGGCGTCCGCTATTCGGACAGCGGTGGCGGGACGCGGCCGCACGCGTGTTTTACTGTTCCGCATGACCACGACGAGCAGCCGCACCCTTGCGACCGAGGCGATCACGACGCCCGGTGCTCGTTGTATGTGTCGAATGTGCGCCTTCTGAGGGCCCCCGCACCACTGAGAGCCTCGCGCCCCGAAGCGAAGCCGCTGTGCCGCGCCCCTACGCCACGTACGCACCCGCAGGAGTCACGTACGGATCCGTAGGAAGCGAGCCTGCCCCGCGCACACGTCCTCCGGTTCTTCTCCGACATCGCGAGAACCGTGCCGCGTTCCGAACGAATGCCCCGTGCCCCGGCGCCACCGCGCCGTGCACTCGACAGTGACGGAAACCCCAGTGATCACCACTTCCGGCCTGACCAAGGTCTACCGCTCACGCGGTCGTGAAGTAACCGCCATCGACGGAGTCGATCTCCATGTGCGGGAAGGCGAGGTGTACGGCGTCATCGGCCAGTCCGGCGCCGGCAAATCCTCGCTGATCCGCTGCGTCAACCTCCTTGAGCGCCCCACCTCCGGCACGGTGACGGTGGCCGGCCAGGACCTCACCGCGCTCGCCGGGCGCGGCCCGCGGGCGGGCAGGGAACTGCGCGCGGCCCGCAGCCGCATCGGCATGGTCTTCCAGCACTTCAACCTGCTGTCCTCGCGCACGGTCCAGGACAACATCGAGCTGCCGCTGGAGATCCTCGGCCTGTCCGGCAAGGAACGCTCCCGCAAGGCGCTCGAACTCCTGGACCTGGTCGGCCTCTCCGACAAGGCGAAGGTCTACCCCGCACAGCTCTCCGGCGGCCAGAAGCAGCGCGTCGGCATCGCCCGCGCGCTGGCCGGCGAGCCGAAGGTGCTGCTCTCCGACGAGGCGACCAGCGCCCTCGACCCGGAGACCACCCGCTCCATCCTGGAGCTCCTGCGCGACCTCAACCGCCAGCTCGGCCTGACCGTCCTGCTGATCACGCACGAGATGGAGGTCGTCAAGACGGTCTGCGACTCGGCCGCGCTCATGGAGCGGGGCCGGATCGTGGAGTCCGGCACCGTCAGCGAACTGCTCGCCACCCCCGGCTCGCAGCTCGCCTCCGCGCTCTTCCCGGTCAGCGGCGAGGCCACCGGCGCCGACCGCACCGTCGTCGACGTGACCTTCCACGGCGAGGCCGCGACCCAGCCGGTCATCTCCCAGCTGTCGCGCACGTACAACATCGACATCTCGATCCTCGGCGCCGCCATGGACACCGTCGGCGGCAAGCAGGTCGGCCGGATGCGCATCGAGCTGCCGGGCCGCTTCGAGGAGAACGTCGTCCCGATCGGCTTCCTGCGCGAGCAGGGCCTGCAGGTCGACGTGGCCGGTGACGGGCCCGCCGGGATCCCCGCGCAGGACGCGCCCGCGACCGCCGCCGCGCTGGTGAAGGAAGGTGCCAAGTGACCTGGTCGGAGATGCAGCCCCTGCTGGAGCAGGCCTGTTGGGACACGCTCTACATGGTCGGCTGGTCGACGCTCATCGCTGTCGTCGGCGGTCTGCCGCTCGGCATCCTGCTGGTCCTCACCGACCGCGGCGGGCTGCTGCAGAACAGGCTCGTGAACAAGGTCATCGGGCAGGTCGTGAACATCGCCCGCTCGATGCCGTTCATCATCCTCATCGTGGCCCTGATGGACTTCACGCGCTGGGTCGTCGGCACCACCATCAACCGCGAGGCGGCCATCGTGCCGCTCGCGATCGGCGCCATCCCCTTCTTCGCCCGGCTCGTCGAGACGGCCGTGCGCGAGGTCGACCACGGCCTGGTCGAGGCCGTGCAGTCGATGGGCGGCAACACCTGGACCGTCGTACGCAAGGTCCTCGTGCCCGAGTCGCTGCCGTCGCTGATCTCCAGCGTCACCACGACGATCGTCGTGCTCATCGGCTACTCGGCGATGGCGGGCACCGTCGGCGCCGGCGGACTCGGCGACCTCGCCATCCGCTACGGCTACCAGCGGTTCGAGAACGAACTGATGTGGATCACCGTGGGCATCCTCGCCGTGGTCATCTCCGTCATCCAGTTCGCCGGCGACTACGCGGCGCGCGGCATGCACCGCCGCGGCGGCGGCTCCGGCGCCGCGCCCCGGCTGAGGCTGCTGCGCGGCAAGAAGGCGCCGGCCGGCGCGGCCGAGCCGGAGCCCGTCAAGGCTTCCTGAGTTCCCCAAAGGCTTCCTGAGTTCCCCCCAGCACCACCCCGCACCACCACCGCGGGGGTGTACCACCCATGGAGAAAGGCACTTTTCGTGCGTAACACCATCAAGATCACCGCTGCCGTCCTGGCCACCGGAGCCCTCACCCTCGGGCTCACCGCATGCGGCTCCGACAAGGGCTCCGCCGCCGACAAGGACGGACCGCTCATCGTCGCCGCGACCCCGACGCCGCAGGGCGAGATCCTCGACTACGTCCAGAAGAACCTGGCGAAGAAGGCGGGCCTCGACCTGGAGGTGAAGGAGTTCACCGACTACGTCACGCCGAACACCGCCGTGCAGCAGGGCGAGGTCTCCGCGAACTACTTCCAGCACAAGCCGTACCTGGACGACTTCAACAAGAAGAACAAGACGGACATCGTTCCGGTCCCGGGCGCGACGGTGCACCTGGAGCCGCTGGGCGTCTACTCGAAGAAGATCAAGAAGCTCGACGAGCTGAAGAAGGGCTCGACGGTCGCCGTCCCGAACGACACGACCAACGAGGCCCGCGCCCTCAAGCTGCTCGCCGACAACGGCATCCTCAAGCTCAAGGAGGGCGTCGGCTTCGCCGCCACCCCCAAGGACGTCGTCTCCAACCCGCTCGGCCTGAAGTTCAAGGAGCTCGAGGCCGCCCAGCTGCCGCGCTCCATCAACGACGTCGACGCCGCGGTGATCAACGGCAACTACGCGCTGGAGGCCGACCTCAGCCCCGCCAAGAACGCCCTCGTGGCGGAGAAGGCCAAGGGCAACCCGTACGGCAACTTCCTCGCCGTGAAGAAGGGCGAGGAGAACGACCCGCGCGTGCAGAAGCTCGCCAAGCTCCTCACCTCGCCCGAGGTCAAGAAGTTCATCGACGACAAGTACGACGGCGCCGTCGTCGCGGCCTTCTGACATGGGCAGGGCCGTCATCGCCGCCGCGGCCGGGGCCCTCGCCCTGTCGCTCGGCCTGACCGCCTGCGGTGCGGGCTCCGGCTCCGACGGCGACCGGCTCGTCGTCGGGGCCACCCCCACCCCGGCCGGTGAGGTCCTCGCGTACATCCAGCAGAACCTGGCCGAGAAGGAGGGCCTGGACCTCCAGGTGCGGGAGTTCACGGACTACGTGACGCCCAACACCGCGCTCCAGGAGGGCTCCCTCGACGCCAACCTCTACCAGCACACCCCGTACCTCGACGACTTCAACAAGTCCAAGAAGACGGACCTGGTGCCGGTGACCGAGGTCTATCTGCCGCCGATGGGCGTGTACGTGGACGGCGGCCGCGGGGCACTCAAGGACGTGACCGGCCTGCGCCCCGGTGCGACCGTCGCCGTCCCCAACGACACCACCAACGAGGGCAGGGCGCTCCAACTGCTCGCCTCCAAGGGCGTGATCGAGCTCAAGAAGGGTGCGGGTGCCGAGGCCACCCCCGAGGACATCGCCGCCAACCCGAAGAAGCTCACCATCAAGCCCCTGGAGCCCGCGCAGCTGCCGCGCTCCCTCAAGGACGTCGACGCGGCCGTCATCAACAACAACTACGCGCTCGACGCGGGCCTGAGCCCCAAGAAGGACGCCGTCCTGCTCGAATCCGCGAAGGACAACCCGTACAACAACGTCCTCGCGGTCAAGAAGGGCGACGAGGACGACCCGAAGGTCAAGAAGCTGGCCAAGCTGCTGACTTCGCCCGAGGTGAAGAAGTTCATCGAGGACAAGTACAAGGGGTCTGTGCTGCCGGTCACGGCCGGCTGACGCACCTCCTGTCCCGTCCTGACGCACCCCCTGGCCCGCCGCTGTCCCGTCCCCCGCACACGGGGTCCGCTCCACACGCCGGAGTGGACCCCGTGGTGCGTCTGCGCGCCCCCATGCTGCATGCTTGGCACTTCAGCAGGCCTGGAGGTCCTTGAGGACGTTGACGATTCACGGAGCGACAGGCCCATGAAGGTTACGGAGCGGCGCATGACCACAGCCTCCTCGGGCTCCTCCGGGTTTCCCGACATCTCCATCAGCACGGAGCGGTTGGTGCTGCGCCCGTTCGAGGAAGCGGACATCACGGCGTACGCGGAGATGATGAACGACGAGCTCGTCACCGCCTGGACCGCCGCGCCCCAGCCCTACACCGAGGCCGACGCCCGCGCCTGGATCACCGAACTCGCCCCCGCCGAGCGGGCCGAGGGCCGCGGGATCGTGCTCGCCGTGACCGAGTTCCTCACCCAGCGCCTGGTCGGCTCCGTGCGGCTGCGCCGCACCGACTGGCGCGTGCGCGCCAGCGAGCTCAGCTATGTGACGGCGCCATGGGCCCGCGGCGAGGGCTACGCCTCCGAGGCCGCGCTCGCCACCGCCCAGTGGCTCTTCCACGACCAGAAGTTCGAGCGCATCGAGCTGCGTACGGCCGCCGACAACACCGCCGCGCAGCAGGTGGCCCAGAAGATCGGGTGCATCAGCGAGGGGGTCCTGCGCGGCGCCTGGATAGCACGCGTCAGAAACGGCGGCGACCCGCTCGGCGGCTGGATCGACCAGCGCACCGACCTCATCGTGTGGAGCCTGCTGCCCGAGGACCTGGAGGGGGTCTCGGAGCAGCTCGCGGAGAGCGGCTACACCGCATTCTCCGACTGGAACTGACCTGCCTATGGGGCTGCGCCCCTTTCCCCGCTCATCGCCGCTCCGCGGCTCGTCCTCAAACGCCGGACGGGCTCTTCCCCCACCCACCCGCCCGCCCTTCATCTTTTAGCCCGTCCGGCGATTGAGGACGAGGCCGTTCAGGCCGATCGGGGGTCTGGGGGCGGAGCCCCCAGTTTCGGGAAGGGGCGGGGTTGGGGAGGCCCCCGGCGGGGCACCAGGTACGCTCCCCCTGGCCGCCCGCGGCGCGGCCCCCGCACCGTACGACCCGAGACCCCAGGAGACAGACGACCATGGCCGACCGGGTCACGGTGATCGGCTGGGACGGCTCGCCGCTGACCGCCGCGGCACGCTCGGCACTGAGCGCCGCCACCCTGGTCGCGGGCGCGGCCCACCACCTCGCCCTGCCCGAGATCCCGCCGACCGCGGAACGCATCCGCCTCGGCAGCGTCGCCCTCGCGGCCCGCCGCATCGCCGCCCACCGCGGCACGGCGGTCGTCCTCGCGGACGGCGACCCCGGCTTCTTCGGCGTCGTACGCACCCTCCGGGCCCCCGAGTTCGGCCTGGAGGTCGAGGTCGTACCGGCGGTCTCCTCCGTCGCCCAGGCCTTCGCCCGCGCCGGCATGCCCTGGGACGACGCCCAGATCGTGGTGGCCCACCGCCGCACCCTGCGCCGCGCGGTGAACGTCTGCCGCGCGCACAGCAAGGTCGCCGTGTTCACCTCGCCCGGCGCGGGCCCCGCCGAACTCGGCCTGCTGCTCGAAGGCGTCCACCGCACCTTCGTGATCTGCGAGGAACTCGGCACCGAACGCGAACAGGTCACCGTCGTCACCTCCGACAAGGCCGCCGACCACGCCTGGCGCGACCCGAACGTCGTCATCGTCATCGGCGGCACCGGCGCCATCGGCGGCACGGGCGGCCCCGCCGCCCACGACACCGGCTGGATCGCCGGCCGCGATCCCGGCACCGGCCCGCGCGGCTGGGCCCTGCCCGCGGCCGCCTACGGCGGCGAGCAGGAGCTCGGCGAGGGCGAGACCGACCGCATCCGCGCCGCCCAACTCGCCCGCCTGGGCCCGCGCGTGGGTGACCTCGTCTGGGACATCGGCTGCGGCACCGGCGCCTTCACCGCCGAGGCCGCCCGCTTCGGCGCCGCCGTCATCGCCGTCGACCGGGACCCGGACGCCTGCGCCCGCACGACCGCCGCGGCCCGCCGCTTCGGCGTGCACGCCCAGATCGTGCACGGCACCGCGCCGCACATCCTGGAGGACCTGCCCGAACCCGACGTCGTACGCGTCGGCGGCGGGGGAGCGGCGGTGGTCTCCGCCGTCGCCGACCGCCGCCCCGAGCGCATCGTCACGCACGCCGCGAACCGCGACGACGCCGAACTCCTCGGCCGGGACCTGACGGAGCACGGCTACGCGGTGGAGTGCGCCCTCCTCCAGTCCGTCGAACTCGACACCCGCGCCTGGACGGAGCGGAAGCGGACCGTCGTCTTCCTGGTCTCGGCGCTGCTCCTCGACCGGACGGCGTGACCCTGGCGACCCTGCCGCCGCGCCGTGCGCGGTAGGCTGGCCGATCGTTGTACCGCACCTGGGCACCCGGCGATTCGTTGGTCTGTGTCAGTCAAAGTCCGGAAAGCTCGCCCGTTTTGGGGGGTGCGTGTGGTACGGCGGACCGCGGGACGCGCGACGTGGCGCAGTCCACAGCGGACCGTGGCCGATCAAGCTGCCACGGCAGCGGTGCTACCGCGAGAATGCCTGTGGTCCGTACGCGGTGAGCTGTGGTCCGTACGCGGTGCGTGCCGCGCGGCACGTGCGCTCGTTGTTGATGACGGGCGGTCAAAGAAGGACTAACCGATGGGCGAGGGGTACGCATGACCGACACCGGCCAGGTCCCGGGCGAGGGACTGCCGGAGAACGCAGGCAGGGTGGAGCAGCCGGGCGTCCCCGCGCCGGCCGCGTACACCTTCCTGGACCCCTCCGAGAACCCCGCCGAGGACGACGACCTGCTGCTGATGCCGGGTGCCCAGGGCGCGTGGAGCGAGGCGCAGACCGCGCAGCCGGGCACCGGGCAGCCTGCGCCGGGCGGCCAGGCGGCCGCCGGATCGATGCCGGGCGGACCGATGCCGGGCGGGGGGCCCGTCGGGACGCCTGCCGGGACGCCCGCCGTTCAGGACGGTGCGGGACAGCCGGGCCTGGCACAGGGAGCGCAGAGACAGACTCAGGTGCAGCCCGGGGCCGAGGCGGCGCAGTTCGCGCAGCCGCCGGTCGGGCAGGTGCCGTTCGGCCAGGACGTCGCGGGCCAGGACGCGCCGGTTCAGGATGCCCGGGCAGCGCAGGACGCCCCGGCGGCGCAGCACGCGCCGGATCAGGGAGCCGTCGGCCGGCCCGTGGCTGCGGAGGCGCAGGCGCAGGCCGGCCCGGCCCAGGCCGGGCAGCCGGTGTTCGCCCAGGCTCAGTCGGGTCCGGAGCAGGCATCGGTCGGCCAGGGGCAGGCGTCGGCCGCCCAGGAGCACGCGTCGCTCGGTCAGGAGAGGGTCGCCCACCAGCCCGGACCGCACGAGACGTCCGGCAGGGACAGCGGTTCCGTCGACCTCACCGGCGTCCCCCTGCACGCGAGCCACGGCACCCCCACCTCGCACCACAGCCCCAACCGCCGCCCCCTGCACCGCGGCCCGGCCGCCCCCGCCGTGCCCGACGGCGCCGCGAGCCCCGTCCGCTCGCTGGCCGACCGGGGCCCCGCGGGAGGTACGCCGCACCCGATGCCCGTCCGGCAAGCGGGTCCGCCGACGAGCGGCCCCGAGTACCTCGACATCCCGCGCGACGCCGCCGCCGCGCTGCCCGGCCCGCAGCTCGGCGAGATCCCGCCGCAGGGCGCGGCCCCCTGGACCCCGCAGCCGCAGAACCCCCAGAGGACATCCGCGGAACCTCAGGGCGCACCTGCAGAAACGGTCGTCCCAGAGGGCGCGGCTGTCCCTGAGGCCACAGAAAGCACACCCGCGCCGCACGGCTCGGGGCTCGCTCCGGACCCGTCCGGCGCTGAACTCCCGTCCGGTGCGGCGGTCCCGTCCGGCGCTCAGCCCCCGTCCGACTCCTCAGCCCAGTCCGGCCCTTCGACCCCGGCGGACGGCTCCGCCCCGGTCGACGGCGCCGTCGCTTCCGTCGCTCCGGCCGCGTCCGACGCTCCGGTCCCGGCCGACGCATCGGGCCCTTCGGACGCCTCCGCACCCACGTCCGCGCCGAGCGCCCCTGGCGTGATGGAGGCATCGGGTGCACTCGACGCCGCGGACGCTCCGCACGCGCCTGCGGATGCGCCGGAGTCCACCGAGGCGCACGCGGGGCCGCCGGCGCACGCGCCGGGCACTACGCCCGCTCCGGGCATTCCTGGGGGTACGGAGGCCTCGGCGCCGAGTGCGGCGGACGCACCGGAGGCGCCGGTCGCCGACCAGGCGTCCGCGGCCAAGCACGCGGCAGCCGCAGATGCGGGCGCCGGTGCCGGTGCGGGTTCCAGCGCGGGTGCGCACGCCGCCCCCGCCCTCGGCACCCCCACCCCCGAAAGCACAGCCCCCGCAGGCGCGGGTGACGCCACCGACGCCTCCGCCACCCAACTGCCCCCGGCAGCCACCCAGCCACCCCCGGCCGACCCGGCCACCCCCGTCGAGCGACCCCCGAGAACGGACCGGCCCGGCTCGGCCGACGCCGCTCCGGACGCCGTGGCGCCCCCCTCCGCCCCGGAGTCCCTGACGGCACCCGGCCCCGAGCTCCCGACCGAGCCCGCCCAGGAAGCCGCGCCGCAGACCGCACCCGCGGCAGCCACCGCCGAGCCCGGCACCGCCCCCGCGGCCGAAGCCCTCGGCGCGCCCGCCACCGGCACGCCCTTCCCCGCCGCGCCCGCCGACGGCCAGGCCACCCACGCCCGGCACCCCGCGGTGGCGCACCCCGCGGTGGCGCACGCCGCCGGGCAGCCCATGGCCGCCGTGGCCCCGCAGGCCCCCGACGCCGCCCAGCCGTGGCCCGAGGCGCACGCCGTGCAGGGACCACACCTCGCGGGTGCCACGCTCCTCCAGGACGCCGCAGGGTCCGGGCAGCCGTTCGCGGGCGCCCAAGTGCCCGCGCCCATCGGCCAGTTCGTGCCGGTCGAGGGCTCGGTGCCCACCACGCCGCACCTCGCACCGACTCCGCCGCGCCCCCTCTCCGTACCGCCGGAGTACTTCGCGCCGGAACAGCCGCAGCAACTGCAGCAGCCCCAGCAACTGGAGCAGTCGCAGCAGCCGGAGCAGCCGCAACAGCGCCCCGAACAGCCGGAAGAGACCACGGCCCCCGACGCCCCCGCGCCCCGGTCCGCCGAGCCCACCCCGGACCCCGCTGCCGTACCAGCCGTATCAGCCGTACCGGCACAGGGACTTCCGGAGCAGGCCGACACGGCGCCCGGCGCCACGCCGGAGGCGGACCCCGCGCCCGGTACGCTCCAAGACGCCGGGCAGCCGGCAGCCACCGTGCCCGCACCCCGCGACGGAGGGCGGCCCACGGCCGCGCCCGCCGGGGCGGCACCCGCACCCGTCGACGCGGCGGAGGACGGCACCCCGTTCCCGTCCGCCCCGGAGACGACCGACCCCGACGAGCCGATGCACGTACCTCACCCGGCCGGACCGACCGACCCCGCAAGCCAGTCCGAGCAGCCCCCGGCGGCCGCCCTCATCGAGGCCGACGGGCCCGAGGACCTGTCCACGCCCGCCGAGCCGGCGGACGCGGACGGCCTGCCCAGGCCCATACTGCTCGACGACGACCCGGACGCCGGTCCTGACCTCGCCGAGCCCTTCTCCGCGGCGGCCGACGCCCCGATGGAACCCCCCGCTCCGGGCTACGCCGACGCCGAGCGCGAAGCCGTCCTGCGCGTCATGCGCGAGCGCCGCGACATCCGCAACGGCTTCCGCAGCGACCCCATCCCGCACGAGGTGCTGCTCCGCGTCCTGGAGGCGGCCCACACGGCTCCGTCCGTCGGCCACTCCCAGCCCTGGGACTTCGTCGTCATCAAGTCCGCCGAGACCCGGCGCACGATGCACGAACTGGCCCAGCGCCAGCGCGAGGCGTACGCGAAGTCGCTGCCCAAGGGCCGCGCCAAGCAGTTCAAGGAACTGAAGATCGAGGCCATCCTCGACACTCCGGTGAACATCGTCGTCACCGCCGACCCCACCCGCGGCGGCCGCCACACCCTGGGCCGCCACACCCAGCCGCAGATGGCCCCGTACTCCTCGGCGCTCGCCGTCGAGAACCTGTGGCTCGCCGCGCGCGCGGAGGGCCTGGGCGTGGGCTGGGTCAGCTTCTTCGACGAGCGCGAGATGGTCCGCGCGCTCGGTCTGCCCGAACACCTGGAGGTCGTGGCCTACCTCTGTGTGGGGTACGTGGACGAGTTCCCGGACGAGCCGGAGCTGATGCAGGCGGGCTGGTCCAAGCGGCGCCCGCTGTCCTGGGTCGTACACGAGGAGACGTACGGCCGTCGCGCGCTGCCCGGCGAGGACCCGCACGACCTGCTGGCCGAGACCGTGGGCAACATCCGCCCGCTGGACGCGAAGGCGCTCGGCGAGGCGTGGGAACGCCAGAAGCGCATGACGAAGCCCGCGGGCGCGCTGGGCATGCTGGAGATCATCTCCGCGCAGCTCAGCGGCCTCTCCCGGATGTGCCCGCCGCCGATCCCGGAGCCCGCCGCGGTCGCGATCTTCGCGGGCGACCACGGCGTGCACGCCCAGGGCGTCACGTCCTGGCCGCAGGAGGTGACCGGCCAGATGGTCGCCAACTTCCTCGGCGGCGGCGCCGTCTGCAACGCCTTCGCCAACCAGGTCGGCGCCGAGGTCTGCGTCATCGACGTGGGCGTAGCGAGCGAACTGCCCGCCACGCCGGGCCTGCTGCCCCGCAAGGTGCGCGCCGGAACGGCCGACATGACGACCGGCCCCGCGCTCACCCGCGACGAGGTCAAGGCCGCCATCGAGGTCGGCATCGAGACCGCCCGCGACCTGGTCGCGGCGGGCAACAAGGCGCTGCTCACCGGTGAGATGGGCATCGCCAACACCACGGCGTCCGCGGCCCTCATCTCCGTCTACACCGACACGGACGCCGCCGAGGTCACCGGCCGCGGCACGGGCATCAACGACGAGATGCACGCCCGCAAGGTCGAGGTGGTCCGCCGCGCCCTGGACCTGCACCAGCCGGACCCGGCCGACCCCGTCGGCGTCCTCGCGGCCATCGGCGGCCTCGAACACGCCGCGATGGTGGGCCTCCTCCTCGGCGGCGCCTCGCTGCGCACCCCCGTCATCCTGGACGGCGTGAGCGCGGGCGCGGCGGCCCTGGTCGCCCGCGCCATCGCCCCCGAGGTCCTCGCCGCCTGCATCGCCGGCCACCGCAGCGCCGAACCGGGCCACGTGGCCGCCCTCAACAAACTGGGCCTGCGCCCCCTGGTCGACCTGGACCTGCGCCTGGGCGAGGGCACCGGCGCCCTCCTGGCCCTGCCCGTGGTCCAGAGCGCGGCAAGGGCGATGCACGAGGTGGCGACGTTCGACTCGGCGGGCGTAACGGAGAAGTAGCGACTCCGGCAGCACCCAGTCAGCCCGCCCCGGCAAGTATTAAGCCCGTCGGGCGTTCGAGGACGAGGCCGAAGGCCGGTGAATCTCAGCCCGTCCGGCGTTTGAGGACGAGGCCGTCCAAGCCGAAAAGCGGGGGCCCGGGGGGCAGAGCCCCCGGTTTCGGGAAGGGGTGGGACTGGGGAGCCCCCGGCAGGGCCGCCACCCCCCACCGCCCCCGCCCCCCGCCCCACCCCAGGAAAGGCGCACAAGGAGCCCCCATGGCCGCAGAACACCCCGCCTACCCCGTAGGCCTCCGCCTCACCGGCCGCCGCACGGTCGTCCTCGGCGGCGGCCAGGTGGCCCAGCGCCGTCTCCCGGCCCTGATCGCCGCAGGCGCCGACATCCACCTCGTGTCGCCCTCCGCGACCGCCTCGGTGGAGGCGATGGCGGACGCGGGCGAAATCACCTGGCACCGCCGCCCGTACGCGGAGGGCGACCTCGCCGAAGCCTGGTACGCCCTGATCGCCACCAGCGACCCCACCGCCAACGCCGCAGCCTCCGCCGAGGCCGAGCGCCACCGCGTGTGGTGCGTCCGCTCGGACGACGCCGACGCGGCGACGGCCTGGACCCCGGCCACCGGCCACAGCGAGGGCGTCACCGTGGCCGTCCTCACCACCGAGGCCAAGGGCCGCGACCCGCGCCGCACGGCCGCCATCCGCGACGCGGTGGTGGAGGGCCTGCGCGACGGCACCCTGGTCGCCCCGCACCACCGCACCCGCACCCCCGGCGTCGCCCTCGTCGGCGGCGGCCCGGGCGACCCGGACCTGATCACGGTCCGCGGCCGCCGCCTGCTCGCCGAGGCCGACGTGGTCATCGCCGACCGGCTCGGCCCGCGCGACCTGCTGAGCGAACTCCCGCCGCACGTCGAGGTGATCGACGCGGCGAAGATCCCGTACGGCCGCTTCATGGCCCAGGAGGCCATCAACAACGCCCTGATCGAGCACGCGAAGCAGGGCAAGTCGGTCGTGCGCCTCAAGGGCGGCGACCCCTTCGTCTACGGCCGCGGCATGGAGGAGGTCGAGGCGCTGGCCGAGGCGGGCATCCCCTGCACGGTGGTGCCCGGCATCTCCAGCTCGATCTCGGTGCCGGGGGCGGCGGGCATCCCGGTGACGCACCGGGGCGTGGCCCATGAGTTCACGGTGGTCAGCGGCCATGTCGCGCCGGACGACGAGCGGTCCCTGGTCGACTGGCCGGCGCTCGCCCGGCTGCGCGGCACCCTGGTGGTCCTGATGGGCGTGGACAAGATCGGCCGCATCGCCGAGACCCTGACCGCCCACGGCAAGCCGGCGGACACCCCGGTGGCGCTGATCCAGGAAGGCACGACGGCCGCCCAGCGCCGCGTCGACGCGACCCTCGCGACGGTCGCGGAGGCCGTGCGCACCCACGAGGTGAAGCCCCCGGCGGTCATCGTGATCGGCGCGGTGGCCGGGATGAACCCCGTGCACCCTGTGCACAAGGACTGACCGCCCCGCGGCCCGCCCGCCGACACCCGGGGCGGGCCCGCGACCACCCGGCACCTCACCAACGTAACCACCGGTAACGGAACTGGTTCCCAGCCGTTGGCACCTCATCCCGGACAAGGCAGTATCACCCTGTGGCCGATCTCCTCACCATCGAAGATCCCGACGACCCGCGCCTGCGCGACTACACGGGCCTGACCGACGTCGAGCTGCGCCGCAAGCGCGAGCCCGCCGAGGGCCTGTTCATCGCGGAGGGCGAGAAGGTGATTCGGCGCGCCAGGCTCGCGGGCTACGAGATGCGCTCGATGCTGCTCTCCGCGAAGTGGGTCGACGTCATGCGCGACGTCATCGACGAGGTCCCGGCGCCCGTCTACGCGGTCAGCCCCGACCTCGCCGAGCGGGTCACCGGCTACCACGTACACCGCGGCGCCCTCGCGTCGATGCAGCGCAAGCCGCTGCCCACGGCCGAGGAACTCCTCCAGTCGCACCGCCGCGTCGTGGTGATGGAGGCGGTCAACGACCACACGAACATCGGCGCGATCTTCCGCTCCGCCGCCGCCCTCGGCATGGACGCCGTGCTGCTCTCACCGGACTGCGCGGACCCGCTCTACCGCCGCTCGGTGAAGGTCTCCATGGGCGCGGTCTTCTCCGTGCCGTACGCACGCCTCGACTCCTGGCCGAAGGGCCTCGAAGGCGTCCGCGAGGCGGGCTTCAACCTGCTGGCCCTCACCCCCGACGAGAAGGCGAAGACCCTCGACGAGGCGGCGCCGCACCGCATGGACCGCGTCGCGCTGATGCTCGGCGCGGAGGGCGACGGCCTGTCCACCCAGGCCCTGGTCGCGGCCGACGAATGGGTCCGCATCCCGATGGCGCACGGCGTCGACTCGCTCAACGTGGGCGCGGCGGCCGCGGTCGCGTTCTACGCGGTGGCGACGGGCCGCCCGCACTCCTGAGTCCGACAGAACCGGCCTTCGCCGTCCCGGGGTTCGGCCCTCCGGTCCCGGGATCCGGCCGCCCGGCCGAGGGGGGACTGCACCCGGCTCAGGGGGCACGCCGCCCGGCCCAGGGCACACGCCCGCGTCAGCCCTGAGCCCCGCCCGCGGCCTCGGCCCCGACCTCCGGCCCCTCGGGCTGCGCCAGTACGACCCGTACGGGCTCTGGCACGACCCGCACCGCACGGTGCCCGTCGCGTACGTCGCCGAGTCCCCGCGCAGGCCCCTGGCACCCCTGCGCCGCGGCGATCCCCAGCGCGACCAGCAGCGTCACGACGACGAACACGAACAGCCGCTGCCGCAGCAGCCGCGGATTGGCGGGCCGCCGTCCCGTGCCCGTCGTGCGCGGGCCCTGCCGCCCGGCCCCGCTGCGAGGCGCGGGCCTGCTGCCCGAACGCGAGCCGTCGCGCGGCGCCGAAGGCCGCGAGCCGGACTGCGACCCACCCGTACGGGACCCACCAGTACGTGAGCCACCGGTGCGGGAGTCACCGGTGCGCGAGTCGCCGGTCCGTGAGCCACCGGTGCGGGAGTCCCTGGCCCGTGAGTCGCCCGTGCGCTGGCCGCCGGTACGCGGGGCCCCGGGGCGGGACGAGCCGCCGGTCCGGGGCAGGGGAGTGCCCGGCGCGGTGCGGCGCTGCGTGCGCTCGTCCGCGTACGTGTCGGGTCCTTCGTACGTGTCGGCGAGCCGGCCCGTCGCCCGGTCCTGGTCCTGGCGCGGCGCGGGCGGCCGCACCTCGCTGAGGCCCTGCGCCTCGCGGGCCGCGATCTCCTTGAGCCGGAGCGACAGTTGGAGCGTGCTGGGACGTTCCTCCGGGTCCTTGGCGAGACAGGCCCGCAGCAGCGGGGCGAGCGCGTCGGGCACACCCTGGAGCTGGGCCTCCTCGTGCACGACGCGGTACAGCATCACTTCCGAACTGCCGTGCCCGAAGGGCGAGTCGGCCATGGACGCGTACGCGAGCGTGGCGCCGAGCGCGAACACGTCGGTCGCGGGCGTGACGGCGGCGCCGCGCACCTGCTCGGGCGCGAGGAAGCCCGGCGAGCCGACGGCCGTGCCGACATGGGTCAGGGTCGAGGCCCCCGTCGCCCAGGCGATGCCGAAGTCGATGATCCGGGGGCCCTTCGGGGACAGCAGGATGTTCGACGGCTTGAGGTCCCGGTGCACGACCCCGGCCTCGTGCACCGCGACGAGCCCTTCCGACAGCGCGGCGCCGACGACGGCCACCTCGGCCGCGGACAGCGGGCCCTCGGCGGCGACCTTGTCGTGCAGCGAGGGGCCGGGCACGTACTGCGTGGCGAACCAGGGCCGGTCGGCCTCCAGATCGGCCGCGACGAGCCGGGCCGTGCAGCCGCCGCGGATGCGCCGGGCGGCCGACACCTCGCGGGCGAAGCGCGAGCGGAACTCCTGGTCCTCCGCCAGATCCGGCCGGATCACCTTCAGGGCGACGCGCTGGCCACGGCGGTCGGAGCCCAGATAGACCACGCCCATCCCGCCGGCGCCCAGCCGCCTGTGCAGCCTGAACGAGCCGACGACACGCGGGTCCTCGCGCCTCAGGCGCATCATCGCCATGTTCATCCCCGCTGCCCGGTCCGTCTGACGAGCCACAGCTTACGTTTCCGTGGCCGGGCACGTGCAGAGGCCGCGCCCTCGCGGGCCGATCGATTGTCAGTGCCGGGTGGGAAACTTGAAAAGTGGTCAGGCACCGCGGGACACGGGGCATTTCCCGCCGCCCGACCGCTCAACCACCTGTCGCTGAAGGGGGATTGATCGCGTGAAGGGTGACCGCGTGGAGATAGTCGTGGACGCCGGCGACACGACGCGTACGTACGAAGTGGTGGCGAGCCGGGCAGGCCGCCGCGTGGAGACGGCCGTCCGCAGGGGAGTGGTGGAAGTGAGCGAAGTCACCCGCAGCGGCTCCGTGGTGCGCACCGCGCGCTTCATGGCGACGCGAGTCCTCGCCCTCGTGGAGCAGCCCGTCCCGAGGGAGGACAGCTCCGAACGGCCCGGACGTCCCCTCCGGGAAGACCCTGAGTCCTAGGTCCCCGTCTCCACCCACGGGAGTACTTGTGTGACGGCCGCTCATCCTCCGGGAGGCCCGCCAATCGGTACGAGGGCATGACGCCCGAAGTCCCCGGCGGACCTAGATTTGAGGTCAAGCGGCGGGTGCAGCACTCGTCCCCCGAGGTCAGACACCCGCCGCTGCCAGCTTCACCAGCAGAACCGACAACACCAGAGCCAACAGAAGAAGCAACAAAGTCAGGAAGGGAGAGAACCATGGCGGACACCGCGCCGCGGACAGTGATCCGCACACAGGGACGGAAGCTCTCCACCCTGGGCGTCCGGCCGTCCGGAACGCGCCACCCCCTGGTGGCCACGCTCATGGTCCTCCCTCTGGCAGCCCTGCTCACGGTCGCCTTCGGCGGCTGGGAGGCAGTGGTCACACAAGCGTCGTCCGTGGGCGTGATGCTGGGGCGCTGAGCGGCGCCCCAGGCCCGGAAGAGCGGTCCGGGCGGGGACATCCGGCCATGAAACCCCGTGGGGACGGGGGTGCGGCGGACGGCACGACAGCCCGCGCAGCTGGGGAGCTGCGCGGGCTGTTTCTTTTTCGGTGGGCTCGGAGGAGTTCGCGTACGAGGCTGAGGGCCGGTTCCTTGTGGGCCGAAGGCCGGATTCTTCACGGGGCCCAGGGCCGGTCGACGGCGCCGGGCCGTCCCGTACGCTCACGCGAGACCCACAGCCACATCCCGGGGGACCCGTGACCGCCCTGCTGCCCGCCCTGACCGCCCAGGCCAAGCTCAGGGCACACCGCACCCCCGACTGCGCCTGCAGCCCCCCGCCCGGCGTCCTCGCCGACCGCCCGGACGCCCTGGTGGTCCGGCACGCCGAGGTCGTGGCGAAGGCCCACGCCCCCGGCACCCCCGAGCCCGCCCTGACCGCCCGCCTCGCGGTCGCCGCCCACCCCGGCCTGGCCGACACCCTCCTCGCCCCGCTGTCCGGGCGCCCGACCCTCCTGCACGACCGCCTCGTCACCTTCTGGCCGCACGGCGCCCCGGTGGACCGCGACGACCCGGACGCGGCCCCCTGGGAGGCGGCGGCCACCCTCCTGGCCCGCCTGCACCGCACCCCGCAGGACCGGTTCCCGCACCAGCTCCCGCCGATGCGCGGCCCGGAGAAGGCCGCCCGCGCCGTGGCCCGGCTGCGGGCGGCGGCCCCGCACCCCGCCGCGTCCCCGGTGGAGCGGGCGTGGGCGGTCCTGCCGGCCTGGGCCCGCGACGAGGCCCCGTACCCGGGCCGGCCGCACCTGTGCCACGGCGACCTGCACCTGGGCCAGCTCGTGCGCACCCCCGCGGACCAGTGGCTGCTCATCGACGTCGACGACCTGGGCACCGGCGACCCGGCCTGGGACCTGGCCCGGCCCGCGGCCTGGTACGCCTGCGGGCTCCTCCTGCCCGAGGAGTGGACGCGTTTCCTGAACGCCTACCGCGCGGCGGGCGGTCCGGCCGTCCCCGCCGACGGGGCGGATCCCTGGCCGGTTCTCGACGTACCCGCCCGCGCCCTGACCGTGCAGACGGCGGCCCTCGCGATCACCAAGGCGGTGGCGGCGGAACGCGCCTTGGACGAGGTCGAGGAGACATTCGTGGACGCCTGCCGCCGCATGGCCGCCGTCCCGCCGGACTTGGCACCGACCGGTACGAAGTAGGGTGCACTGCACCGAAGCCGGGGCAGAGATCCGGCCAAGCAGTCACGACCGGCGAGGAGTTGAGCCGACCATGCAGTGCCCCAAGTGCCACGCACCGATGCACACGTACAACCGCAATGGCGTCCAGATCGAGCAGTGCAGCGGCTGCCGCGGGATATTCCTCGACTACGGCGAGCTCGAGGCGCTGACCCGTCTGGAGGGGCAGTGGAACGGTCACCAGGCCCCGCAGGCACCACCGGCGGCCCCGGCCTACCCGGCGGCGCCCGCGCCCGCCTGGGGCGCCCCGCACGGCGGTCACGGCGGTCACCATGGTCACCACGGCCACAAGAGGCACAAGAGCTTCGGGCACATGCTCTTCTCTTCCTGAGCGGCACACGACGAAGCCCCCGGCCGTGGAGACGGCCGGGGGCTTCGTGGAGCTGGTGCGCGATACTGGGATTGAACCAGTGACCTCTTCCGTGTCAGGGAAGCGCTCTCCCGCTGAGCTAATCGCGCAGGTCAACCTGCAAGTGCAGCACCTGATGGGGCCGCCGCGTGCGCGATACTGGGATTGAACCAGTGACCTCTTCCGTGTCAGGGAAGCGCTCTCCCGCTGAGCTAATCGCGCGGGGAAACCTCTGATCGATCAGAGATTCCAGTGGACGATACTGGGATTGAACCAGTGACCTCTTCCGTGTCAGGGAAGCGCTCTCCCGCTGAGCTAATCGTCCTTGGAGGTGGAGACGGGATTTGAACCCGTGTAGACGGCTTTGCAGGCCGTTGCCTCGCCTCTCGGCCACTCCACCAGGAGTTACGGGGGTTCGGGAAGATCCCCCGCGGTTCCTGCGAGCGGACGACCAGGTTCGAACTGGCGACCTCAACCTTGGCAAGGTTGCGCTCTACCAACTGAGCTACGTCCGCGTGTCTTTTCCGGCCCGCTTCCGCGTCCCGGCGACGTGTTGAACTCTAGCGGATTCCCGGGCCAGTACAAAAACGCGTTTGCGCAGCGTGCTGCGCTGTCGCCTCCTCACCAGAGGCCCGGGGCACGCTCGGGACGCCGGTCATAGACTCGCTGGCGTGCACGACCTGTCTCCCATGGCACGCTTCGGCGGCCTCGTCGCGACCGACCTCCGGGACGTGACCAGCGACCCTTCCGCCCTGGACTCCGCCGGCTTCTGGGCCGTGTCCGCGGACTTCGAGGGCCGGCTGGTGTGTGCCCGCTTCGCCGCCGTGCGCGAAGAAGCCGTGCCCGCGCCGGTGCCAGGGGCCTGGCGCGGACCGGCGGCCGGTGACTGGACGTCGTCGCTCGACCGCGCCGCGTACACGGACGGCGTGCGGCGGATACGTGAACACATCGCCGCGGGCGACGTGTACCAGGCCAACCTCTGCCGGGTGCTGTCGGCGCCGGTCGCCGCCGACTCCGACGTGGACGCCCTGACGGCACTCCTCGCGCGCGGGAACCCCGCCCCGTACGCCGGAACGATCCGCCTGCCCGGACACGGCGTCGAGATAGCCACGGCGTCGCCCGAGCTGTTCCTGCGCCGGACGGGCGGCGTCGTCGAGTCGGGGCCCATCAAGGGCACCGGGCGCACCGAGGCGGACCTCCTGGAGAAGGACTACGCCGAGAACGTCATGATCGTGGACCTGGTCCGCAACGACCTGGGGCGGGTCTGCGCGACCGGCACGGTGACCGTCCCGGATCTGTGCGTCGTCGAGAAGCACCCGGGCCTCGTCCACCTCGTCTCCACCGTCCGCGGCGAACTGCGCGCCGACGCCGGCTGGCCCGGCCTGCTCGCCGCCACCTTCCCGCCCGGCTCCGTCACCGGCGCCCCCAAGTCCAGCGCGCTGCGCATCATCGATGCCTTGGAGACGGCGCCCCGCGGCCCGTACTGCGGCGGCATCGGCTGGGTCGACGCGGACCGGGGCACCGGCGAGCTGGCCGTGGGGATCCGCACGTTCTGGATCGACCGGACCGACCGGGGTGACGCCGTGCTGCGGTTCGGTACGGGGGCGGGCATCACCTGGGGCTCGGACCCCGAGGGCGAGTGGCGCGAGACGGAGCTGAAGGCCGGGCGGCTGCTGGCGGTAGCCTCGGGAACGTACGCACCAGGCGAATGATCTCGCTCGTGCTGTGCTTTTCCGGCGGACAACCCGCGGACCCCCGGCCGGGCAGACGGGCGGGACGGGGGCCGCGGACCGACATCGCAAGGTGAGACTCAGTGAAGATATGGCTCAACGGCGGCCTGCATGACCTCGATTCCGCTCGCGTCTCCGTGTTCGACCACGGACTGACCGTCGGCGACGGCATCTTCGAGACCGTGAAGGCAGTCGCAGGGCGGCCGTTCGCGCTGACCCGCCACCTGGACCGCCTGGCCCGCTCGGCCCGCGGTCTCGGCCTGCCCGAGCCGGATCTCGACGAGGTGCGCCGCGCCTGCGCCGCCGTGATCGACGCCAACCCGATGGAGCTGGGGCGGCTGCGCATCACGTACACCGGGGGCCTCTCGCCGCTCGGTTCCGACCGCGGCGATCAGGGCCCCACCCTCGTCGTCGCCCTCGGCGAGACCACGCGACGGCCCGACTCCACCGCCGTGATCACCGTCCCCTGGACCCGCAACGAGCGCGGCGCGCTGACCGGCCTGAAGACCACCTCGTACGCCGAAAACGTCGTCGCCCTTGCGCGCGCCACCGAACAGGGCGCTACGGAGGCGCTGTTCGCCAATACGGTGGGGCAGCTCTGCGAGGGCACCGGATCGAACGTCTTCGTGGTCCTCGACGGCGAGATCCACACGCCGCCGGTCTCCTCCGGCTGCCTGGCGGGCATCACGCGCGCGCTGGCCGTCGAGTGGACCGGCGCGCACGAGACCGACCTGCCCCTGGACGTGCTCGACCGCGCCGACGACGTCTTCCTCACCTCGACGCTGCGCGACGTGCAGGCCGTGCACCGCGTCGACGACCGCCGGCTTCCGGGCGCCCCGGGCCCCGTGACGGCCAAGGCGATGCGGGTCTTCGAAGAGCGCGCGGGGGACGACCTCGATCCTTAGGGATCGGCCGAAAGGCCAGGGCGGGCTCCCGGACGGTTCGGGGAGCGCGGGGAGTGCAAAAGCGGATGACGCGGGGGGCGCCCAGTGGGTACAACTCCCGTGATGACCACGACCCTGCGGCCTTCCGGGCCGCTCCACGAGAGCACCGAGGGCGCCAAGTCGCGCGACTACGACGTCTGCGTGAACAGCCGCCCCGTGGGCCGGATCAAGCTGGCCACCCATGCCGTCTTCGGCCCCCGCGTCGCCGAGATCCTGGACCTGCGCATCGACGCCCCCGACCGTCGTCGGGGCCGCGCGACCGTGGCCGCGCTGGCCGCCGAGGAGGTGGCGCGCGGCTGGGGCTGCACCCGGATCGAGGCGGCCGTGCCCGCGGCCGCCCCCGGGGTGCTGCCCCTGGCCACGGCGCTCGGCTACGTGGAGCGCAACCGCCGGATGTCCAAGCCGCTTCCGCTGCGCCCGCCCGAGCTGCCGGGGGACGTGCGGGCGCGGGCGATGACGGACGAGGAGTACGCGGAGTGGGCCGCCCGCTCCAGGGACGTCTACGCCCAGGACTGGATCGACCGCGGCGTGCCGGCGGCGGAGGCATACGCCAAGGTCGATGCGGATCAGCGCAATTCGCTGGCCGACGGCCTGGCGACGCCCGGCGCCCGATTCAGCGTGCTGGTCCAGGACGCCGAGGTCGTCGGCATCCTGTGGGTCGCGGAACGTCGCGGCGAGTGCTTCGTGTACGACATCGAGGTCCGTGAGGAGCACCGCGGCAGGGGACACGGCCGCAGCCTGATGCTCCACGCCGAGGGCCAGTGCCTCGAGGCCGGCAAGGACCGCATCGGCCTGAACGTCTTCGCGGGGAACACACCGGCTCTGCGGCTGTACGAGTCGCTGGGCTATGAGGCGAGTACGTACTACTTGTACAAGCAGTTGCTGTAGTTACGTGTACTTACGTGTATTGCCTGTACTTACGCGTATTGCGTGTCCTTACGCGCGCAAGCAGTTGCTCCGGCCCGCGCCGCCGTCGGCCTCAGCCCGCGAGGGCGCGGTCGGCGATCTCCTCGACGCGCTCGCGCAGGCCGTCCTGGGTCTTGCCGCCGTCGAGGCGCTCCCCGTCGACGACGTACGTGGGTGTCCCGGTGACCCCGATCGCCTTGCCCTCGGCCTGGTCGGCGTCGACGATCAGGATGTGCCGGCCGTCCACCAGGGCGGTGTCGAACTCCTCGGCGTCCAGGCCGAGTTCGCCCGCCACCTCGACCAGGAAGGGTTCGCCCTTACGGTCCAGCTCCTCGACCCGGCCCAGGATCGCCTCGACGTACTCCCAGCCCTTGCCCTGCACGAGGGCCTCCTCCGCGGCCTGCGCGGCGGCGAAGGAGTGCTTGTGCTTCTCGAGGGGGAAGTGGCGAAGGCGCAGCTCGGCCCGGTCGCCGTAGCGGGCGCGCAGGGCGCGCACGTCGTCCAGGGCGGTGCGGCAGTCCGGGCACTGCAGTTCGCACCAGACGTCGATGACGAGGGGGACGGCGGGGCCCGCGGGGGAGGAGTCGCTCATGCGCACAGTCTCCCAGCCGCCGGACGCGGACCCCAACCGGGACCGGCGGCGCACGCTGGCCGGGACCTGCGGCGCACCCCGGCCTGGATCGGCGGCGCACCCCCAGCCGGGGTCGGTGGCGCGGCCGACCGGCACCTGGGGAGGAGCCGTGACCCGGATATCTCCCTGATGTGTTCTACGGCCGTGGCTTCTGGGACCCCACCCGGTGCAGGATGGAAGGGACACATGCGACACCGCACCGCGCCCGCACGCCTGGAGGACCGGGATGATTGCCGAGACCATCTGCTCTGCCGTAGCCGCGGCCGGCCTTGGCATCGCGGCCGTGACGGCATATCGCAAGCGCTTCCTCGCCGCGGCGCGCCTCGCCGCGTATGCGCTGGTCCCCATAGGACTGGTCATGACGGGGGCGGTGGAGTGGGCCGCCGAGACGGCCTTCAGCCCGGTGGCCTGGGCGGGCTTCGGCGTGCTCGGCGCGGCCTGGCTGCTGTTCCTGGCGACCCGCGCGGTGGAGCGCCGCTCCGGCGGCACCCGCAAGGAGCGCCGCGCCGCGGCGAAGGCCGCCCAGCGTGACGCCGTCGCCCCCGCCGCGTCCGCCCCCTCCCTGGGCCCGGCCACGCGCCCCCAGGCCACCCCGGCCGCCAAGCAGAAGAAGGCCGCGCCGGCGGAGGACTTCAGCGACATCGAGGCCATCCTGAAGAAGCACGGCATCTGACGCCCGCGGGGCGTCGCCCCGGCGCTCCGGGGCACGTCGTCCCGCATTCCGAGATCACGTTCGAGCGTATCGGCGGACACCGTTCGCAGGTGCGCCGCGCGGGGCCCGCCAAGGTCACGGAATGCGGCGAACTCCCGCGCGGACCGTGCGTGTTGGTACGTGGGGGTCTCCGCCCTGCGTCATCATCACCGCGAGATGCTTGACACCACCCCACAGAGCGACCCCGCCCCGCCGGATGAGCGGGGCACCGCCGCCGCCGAGCGCGGAACCGCCGACGAACCGCGAGGCTGCCTCTTCGCGCTCTCGCAGCCACCGCTGATGATCTTTCTGGCGGTGATCGGCAGCCTGCTCCTCATGGCGTCGCTGCACGATCTGCTGCTGCTCTAGCCGTCGGCCGACCGCCGTTGCTCCCGTCGCCGCTCCCGTCGGCCGCCCCTGCTCCAGCCGCCGCTCCCGTGGGCGGAGACGACGCGCCAGTCGCTGCTCCCGTAGGCCGAGACGCAGCTCCAGTCGCCGCTCCCGTCGGCTAGACGACCTTCTGCCCCTCCAGGTCCTGTTCAAGGCCCGCGGCCTCCCTGCGACGGGCCCGGTAGGCGGCGACGTGCAGGCGGTTCCCGCAGGTGCGGCTGTCGCAGTAGCGGCGCGAGCGGTTGCGGGACAGGTCGATGAAGGCCCGCCGGCAGTCCGGCGCCTCGCACCGGCGCAGCCGCTCCTGCTCGCCCGCGACGACGAAGAAGGCGAGCGCCATCCCGCAGTCGGCCGCCAGATGGTCGGCGACGGAGGCGCCGGGTGCGAAGTAGTGCACGTGCCAGTCGTAGCCGTCGTGGTCGGTCAGCCGCGGAGTGGTGCCCGCCGCCGCGATCAGCTCGTTGATCAGGGCCGCCGCCACATGCGGCTCCTTGGCGGCGAAGACCTCGGCGAACCGGCCGCGGATGCGGAGCACGCCCGCCAGATCCCGCTCCGTGAGCACGCCGACGTCGCTGATCGCATGGCTCTCCACGAACTCGCTCAGAGCCGCCACGTCCGCGAGCCCTTCGACGTTGTCGCCGCTCTCTTCGTCCGGCGCGGAGTTCACCAGATCGACCACGGCTTCGAGCGCACACCGGGTGTCGTGGGTGATCAGCACGATTCGCTCCCTGGCCTGGGGGTCGGGCCGGCGCCCGCCCGATGCTGGCCGATGCTAGCGGCTCACGCCGCGCGCGCCACGGCGCCGGTGCCGCGGATTTCCGCGACACCGGCGCCGGTGCCTGCTGCCTGCCGTTGTGTCGTTGTGCGTCGGCGGCCTTCGGTGGCCGCCGACGTCCTGGTCGGTCCCTGTCGTCGCTCGTCGTGGGTGTGCCCGCGCCGTCTCCCCGAGTCGGACGGCGCCCCGCGGCTCCCGGACCGTGACCGGTCTAGCTTTCGGCCAAAATGTGCGACAGCTCCGTGTCGAGATCGAAGTGACGATGTTCGGTGCCGGGCGGCACGGCCGCGTCGGTACGCTTCAGAAACGATTCCAGGGCCCGCGCCGGGGCCTCGAGCAGAGCCTCACCCTCCGGGGAGCTCAGGGCGATGCAGACGACGCCCTGACCGTGGCTGCGGGACGGCCAGACGCGGACGTCGCCGGTGCCGGTGGGCCGGTGCAGACCCTCTGCGAGGAGGTCGCGGGCGAACACCCACTCGACGGTCTCCTCGGCTCCGGTGTGGAAGGTGGCGTGCACGGCATAGGGATCGGCCGTGTCATACCGCAGTCCTGCGGGTACAGGCAGTGAGGACTCGCTCGACACAACGAGGCGCAGGTGCAGCTCGCAGCTGACCGTGGTGTTCATAAGCGCCAGGGCCTTTCGCTCAGTGTGCGCTCGGGGATTCGCACGTCGGCGAAATCGACATGCCACCTACGGTGCCGTTGTAAACCCCTCTGGGAGTTTTGGGTGTCTTTAGGTGGCCCGTATGGCGGCTTGTCCGTTTCGTTCGTACGGCCATTCCGGTGACGGGTTTCCGTCCGGTAAGGTTTGGCTGCATGAATACGGGGAGTGACGAGTCGAAGATGGCCGCCGCCGTCGACGACGTGGCGGAGCAGGTCAAAGCCGAAAAGCCCTTCGGATCCCGGGCGCCGGAGTTCATCAAGGCCCGCCGGACGCTGCACCTGAGCTGGCAGGTCGGCGTGTTCATCGTGGGCCTGGCCGTGGTGATCGCGGGCATCATCATGCTGCCCCTGCCGGGACCGGGCTGGGTGGTGATCTTCGGCGGCATGGCGATCTGGGCGACGGAGTTCGTCTGGGCGCAGCTCGTGCTCCGCTGGACGAAGCGGAAGGTCACCGAGGCCGCGCAGCGTGCCCTCGACCCACGGGTGCGCCGCCGCAACATCATCCTCACGAGCATCGCCCTGGTGATCGTCGCGGCCCTCGGCGGGATCTATCTGTGGAAGTTCGGCATCCAGATGCCCTGGAAGATCAACGATCAGTGAGGCGGGCTCCGTCGGGGTGGTCGCCGCCCCGGTCGGGGTGGTCGGGGGCACCCTCTGACATGGGGTAATGTTCTCTGTGCGCCCGGGCGATTAGCTCAGTGGGAGAGCGCTTCGTTCACACCGAAGAGGTCACTGGTTCGAACCCAGTATCGCCCACCCGGGATTGTGGCCCGGAGGCTGGAAACAGCCTCCGGGCCACTGTCGTATCCGGAACCCGCGCGGCCGTGGCCGGCGTATGCGGCAGCTGTATGTGACGGTCTTTCATGGAAATTCGCCCCTGCGCGGGCCCTTCCGGAATAACTCGTTCCTATTTCCGCGAGTTGACGATCCGTCCGTTCTGCCGCGGTCGTTCTCTCGCGCGGATATCCGCGCGGCGGCAGACTGGGACCATGGACTGGTGCCATTACCGCTTCCGGAGCGTGTGGAATCTGCGCGCCGCCCCCGAGGCGGTGTACGCCGTCCTCGAGCAGGCCCAGGACTACCCGCGGTGGTGGCCCCAGGTGCGCGCCGTGACCCCCCTCGGCGAGCAGAGCGGCACCGCGCGGCTGCGGTCGCTGCTCCCGTACGACCTCTGGATCACGGCCGAGGAGATCCGTCACGACCCGGATCGCGGCATCCTGGAGATCGCCATGACCGGGGACCTCGAAGGCTGGGCGCGCTGGACCCTGACGGCCGCCGAGGGCGGCACCCTGGTGCGCTACGACCAGGAGGTTGACGTCCGCAAACCCCTGATGCGGCGCCTCGCGGTGCCCGGCCGGCCGCTGTTCCTCCTCAACCACGCCCTGATGATGCGGGCGGGGCGGCGGGGGTTGGTGTCCCACCTGATTGAAAGGGGCCGCGCGTAGCGCGTCGGTGAGGGGCGGTGGTCGGGTGACGGGTGGGCGGTTTGAACGAAGGGCGCCGCGACCTGTATTGTTCAGTGCGTTCCCGGGCGATTAGCTCAGTGGGAGAGCGCTTCGTTCACACCGAAGAGGTCACTGGTTCGAACCCAGTATCGCCCACCGGGAGAATGCCGGTCCGTCGTCGACGGACCGGTTTTTTCATGCCCGCCGCACCCGTGGCGTGCTGCCCGCCCCGGCGGGCCGCGCGGCAACGCTCAGGCGGCCGCGGGCAGTTCGGGACGCAGCGGCCAGGCCGGATCGACCGCCTCCGGCGCACCGCTCCGCGCGAACCACGCCTGGAGCCCGCGCGCCTGGGCCGCGTGCCACACCGCCTGCAACGTGTGCAGCTCGGCGGCGGACAGGCGCTCCAGGCGGGCGGAGAAGCGGCGCCCCACCGCGCGTACGACATCGAGCGCCGCCTGGGCGTCGGCCGCCGCGTCATGGGCGCCCGCCAGCTCCACGCCGTAGTGCTCGCACAGGTCGGACAGGGTGCGGCGGCCTTTGCGGTAGCGGTCGAACTGCCGGTCGAGGACGCGCGGGTCCAGGACGCACAGCGGATAGCTCTCCAGATAGCGCGCGAGCGACGAGGCTCGGTGCCTGCGCAACTCCCGGTCGAAGAGCGTCAGATCGAAGGGCGCGTTCATCACCACCAGGGGCCGCCCCGCGGCGCCCTGCTCCGCCAGCTCGCGCCCTATCTCCTCCATCACTGGAGCCGGCCAGCGGCCGTTGCGCTCCAGATGCTCCTGGGTGAGTCCGTGCACCGCGGTGGCGGCCGCGGGGACCGGAACGCCCGGATTCACCAGCCAGCGGGTGACGCGGGGCCGGGCCCCCGCGCCGTTCTGGACGACGACGGCGGCCGACACGATCCGGTCGGTCTCGACGTCGACACCCGTGGTCTCCGTGTCGAATGCTGCCAATGGCCCCTCGTACCAGCACGTCATCCTGACGCAACTCCTCGTTCAGCTCCGGCAGTTGACCTGCGTAACTGCCCACGCTGGTGATACCCGGGCCGTTTGCGCCGAACCCGGCACGGAGACAACACAGGTACGAGGCACGGACATCGACCGGCCCGAGCGGGGAAACCCCTGGTTCGGAAGGCTAGTTGGACATGGCGCTCGCGCGGCCCGAACAGGGTGGGCTGCTGCCCGAGCGGATCGCACCGCCGCGCGGCACACTCGCCACCACCGCCTGCATGGAGACCCTTCAGGTGGGCTATCTGCACGCCGTGGCCGCCGCGGCGGGGTGCTCGCTCTCGCAGCCCTTTCCGGACAACGGCATCGACTGGCACGTCAGCCACAGCGCCCCCGGGCACACGGTCGACGACGAAGTCACCATCAAGGTGCAGCTCAAGTGCACGTACCAGATCCCTCCCCGGCCGGCGGGGCCCGCCTTCTCCTTCACCCTGGACAACGCGCACCTGGAGAAGCTCGCCCGCACGCCGGTGTCGGTGCACAAGATCCTGGTGGTGATGATCGTGCCCCGCTCGCAGGACGACTGGCTGCGCGCCGGTCACGACCGGCTCGACCTGCGGCACTGCTGCTACTGGACCAACCTCGCCGGACACCCCGTGTCGGGCAGGCGAAGGACCACCGTCCGCGTACCGACCTCGCGGATCTTCGACGACCGGGCGCTCTGCGAGATCATGACGCGCGTCGGGACGGGAGGGAAACCGTGATGCACCGCCCGATCGGCGAACCCGTGCCACCACATGGCCCGCGCCCCCACCCCGTCGACGCCCCCGGCCTGTGGTCCGACCCGCCCGAGCCCGCCCAGGTCGACCCCGCCGTCCTCGGCGCCCTGCTCGACCGGCACGGCTGGCGGCGCCGCGGCGGCGCCGCGGGACGCTACTCCCGCTGGACCCCGCCGGGACCCGGCCACGCCGGGACCAGCCTGCTCGTGCCGGAGAGCCGCGCCTTCCCCGACTGGGAGGACCTCATCGGCGAGGCCCTGACCGCGCTGGCCCGCAGCTCCACGCCGTCCGCCCGCGAAGTGCTCGTCTCGCTGGCCGTACCCAGCGACGAGATCCGCTGGTGGCGCGACGTGCCGAGCGGCCCGGCCGGCGCCGCCGCCTGGACGGTCGAGGAGCAACTGCGCGCCGCCGCACGCCAGATGCTGCTCGCGGGCGCGCTCGCCGCCCGCGCACGGGCCGGGTACTACGGCGCGCGGCACCGCCGCCCGGCGGCCGCCTCGCTGGAGAGCATCCTGGTGGGGCCCGCCCCCGGCGGGCGGCGGCTGACCGCCTTCGTGCCCGTGCCGGCCGGGCGGCCGCTCGCCGTGCGGCTGCACCAGGCGCTGTACGCCGCCCGCGAGGCCGTCGACTACCAGCGGGCCACCGGCGGCATGGACGCCTTCGACGGCGCCGTCGGCGCGGGCGTCAGCCACGAGCTGATCGAGGCCGTCGTCGCCCTCGTCCGCGGCACCGAGGGCGCCCGTGTCGGCGTGCGGTGGTCGCCCGCCGACGGCGTGCCCGAGGGCTGCGCCGCGGCCGCGGAGCCCGTCGAGTTCTCGCCCGGCGACCTGCCCGTGCTGCGCGAGGCCAGCGCCCGCTATCTGCGCGAGGAGCCGTCGGTGCCGGTGCGGATCACCGGGACCGTGGTGCGCATGCGGCGCTCGGCGCCGCGCGGGGCGGGCACGGTGCGGGTGCGGGTGCTCGCGGGCGCGGAGATCCCGCACGTACGGATGTCCCTGGACGAGGAGGACTACCGCATCGCGGGGCACGCGCATCTGGTCGGCCTGCCGATCCGCGTGCACGGGCGGCTGGAGAGCCGGGGCGGCTTCCGCAGGCTCACCGAGGCGGCGAAGGTGGTGCCGGTGCAGGTCGACGACGCCGAGCGGGACCGCCTGATGAAGTCGCTCCACGAGAATCTGGACTTCTTCGAGGAGGCGTGCAGCGGGGACTGACGCCCGCGGGGGCGGCGGGGGTGAGGCCGCGGGATCGGGCGGCGGGGGGCCGCCCGGGCCCGGGGCCAGGGATAACCGTTTCGCTATGGGACCCCATGGCTCGGTACGATTCGTTGCGCGTGCAGGAGCAGATCTGCCGCAGCCCCCTCAGTCAGGGCGGCCCCCCTTCAGGCAGGAGAGACCGGTGTCAGACGTCCGTGTGATCATCCAACGCGATTCCGAGCGGGAAGAGCGCGTGGTGACCACGGGCACCACGGCCGCCGAACTGTTCGACGGCGAGCGCACCGTCGTCGCGGCCCGGGTGGGCGGCGAGCTGAAGGACCTGGCGTACGCGGTCGCCGACGGCGAGGTCGTCGAGCCCGTCGAGATCTCCTCCGAGGACGGCCTGAACATCCTGCGGCACTCCACCGCACACGTGATGGCGCAGGCCGTGCAGGAGCTGCACCCTGAGGCCAAGCTCGGTATCGGCCCGCCGGTCCGGGACGGGTTCTACTACGACTTCGACGTCGAGAAGCCGTTCACGCCCGAGGACCTCAAGGCCGTCGAGAAGAAGATGCAGGAGATCCAGAAGCGCGGACAGCGCTTCTCGCGCCGCGTCGTGACCGACGAGGCCGCCCGCGAAGAGCTGGCCGACGAGCCGTACAAGCTGGAGCTCATCGGGATCAAGGGTTCCGCGTCGAGCGACGACGGCGCCGACGTCGAGGTCGGCGCCGGCGAGCTGACCATCTACGACAACCTCGACGCCAAGACCGGTGAGCTGTGCTGGAAGGACCTCTGCCGGGGTCCGCACCTGCCCACCACCCGGAACATTCCGGCGTTCAAGCTGATGCGCACCGGCGGCGCGTACTGGCGCGGCAGCGAGAAGAACCCGATGCTCCAGCGGATCTACGGCACCGCGTGGCCGTCCAAGGCCGAGCTCAAGGAGCACCTGGAGTTCCTCGCCGAGGCCGAGAAGCGCGACCACCGCAAGCTCGGCAACGAGCTGGACCTCTTCTCCATCCCCGAGGAGATCGGCTCCGGCCTCGCGGTCTTCCACCCCAAGGGCGGCGTCGTCCGCCGGGTCATGGAGGACTACTCCCGCAAGCGGCACGAGGAAGAGGGCTACGAGTTCGTCTACTCGCCGCACGCCACCAAGGGCAAGCTCTTCGAGAAGTCGGGCCACCTGGACTGGTACGCCGACGGCATGTACCCGCCCATGCAGCTCGACGAGGGCGTGGACTACTACCTCAAGCCCATGAACTGCCCGATGCACAACCTGATCTTCGACGCGCGCGGGCGTTCGTACCGTGAACTGCCGCTGCGCCTCTTCGAGTTCGGGACCGTGTACCGGTACGAGAAGTCGGGTGTGGTGCACGGTCTGACCCGTGCCCGCGGATTCACCCAGGACGACGCGCACATCTACTGCACCAAGGAGCAGATGGCGGACGAGCTCGACAAGACGCTCACCTTCGTCCTGAACCTGCTGCGCGACTACGGCCTGACCGACTTCTACCTGGAGCTGTCCACCAAGGACCCGGAGAAGTTCGTCGGCTCGGACGAGATCTGGGAGGAGGCCACCGCGACGCTCCAGGAGGTGGCTGAGAAGCAGGGTCTCCCGCTCGTTCCGGACCCGGGCGGCGCTGCCTTCTACGGGCCGAAGATCTCCGTGCAGTGCAAGGACGCCATCGGCCGTACCTGGCAGATGTCGACCGTGCAGCTTGACTTCAACCTGCCGGAGCGCTTCGACCTGGAGTACACCGGCCCCGACGGCACCAAGCACCGCCCGGTCATGATCCACCGCGCGCTCTTCGGGTCGATCGAGCGCTTCTTCGCGGTGCTCCTGGAGCACTACGCAGGCGCCTTCCCGGCGTGGCTGGCGCCGGTGCAGGCGGTCGGCATCCCGATCGGCGACGCGCACGTCGAGTACCTCCAGGAGTTCGCTGCGAAGGCGAAGAAGCACGGGCTGCGGGTGGACGTCGACTCGTCCTCGGACCGGATGCAGAAGAAGATCCGCAATGCCCAGAAGCAGAAGGTGCCCTTCATGGTCATCGCGGGCGACGAGGACATGGAGCACGGCGCCGTGTCCTTCCGCTACCGCGACGGCTCGCAGGAGAACGGCATTCCGGTCGACGACGCCATCGCGAAGATCGTGAAGGTGGTCGAGGAGCGCGTCCAGGTCTGACGGACGCGTCCAGGTGCGGCGTACGCGTCGCAGATGCGGCGCACGCGTCCAGGTGTTGCGTACGCCGCCGTGACGCTTCAGCGCGGCCCCCGGGGTGAGAACCCCGGGGGCCGACGCATGCTGTCACCGCTGGTGACGGACGGCGAGTCCCAGCCGGGGCCCCGCCCCGGCGGCACGCTCCGAACGGGCGAAGTCATATGCTGCACAACATGACGATTGAGCCGGAGCAGCAGATCGGAGTGGGGACGCAGGACGCGTTCCAGCGCCTGTGGACGCCCCACCGGATGGCGTACATCCAGGGCGAGAACAAGCCCACCGGTCCGGGGGCGGACGACGGCTGCCCCTTCTGCACCATCCCGGCCAAATCCGACGAGGACGGGCTGGTCGTGGCGCGCGGCGAACAGGCCTACGTGGTGCTCAACCTCTACCCGTACAACGGCGGGCACCTCATGGTCGTGCCCTACCGTCACGTCGCCGACTACACACAGCTGACCGCGGCGGAGACCCTGGAGCTCGGCGAGCTGACCAAGCAGGCGATGACGGCGCTGCGCGCCGCGTCGGGAGCGCACGGCTTCAACATCGGCATGAACCAGGGCACCGTGGCCGGCGCGGGCATCGCCGCGCATCTGCACCAGCACATCGTGCCGCGATGGGGCGGCGACACGAACTTCATGCCGGTCGTCGGCCACACCAAGGTGCTGCCCCAACTGCTCGCCGACACCCGCAAGATGCTCGCGGAGGCCTGGCCGACGACGGCCTAGTCAGGCCCCCTGCTCTGCTCCCCTGAGCCAGGCCCCCTGCTCCCTGAGCCGAGCCCCCTTGCTCCCTGCCCACCGGGCCGCTACGTGTTGTAGCCGCTACGTGTTGTACACGTCCGCCTGGCGCGGCATCGGGTCCTGGATCGCGCCGCTGAGGAACCCGGCGCGGGCGCCGAAGCGGTCGGTGTTCACGCCGTTCTCCTCGAGGACCTTCAGGGCCGCCGAGTGCACGACCCGCAGCACCGGTGTGGCCGCGCGCAGCGCGTCGTCGGCCATGAAGCGGTGCCGCCACGGCTTGTCCGCCCAGGCATGCCGCAGACCGAAGGGCTCGGGCAGGACCAGCTTGCCGCCCAGGTAGTCCAGCATCGGCGGATACCAGGTGAAGGGGGCGCGGACCGCGAGGCGCACCACCTCCTGGGCGTCGACGAGCGGGAGCTGCTGCGTCTTGGTCTCCCAGAACTTGACGGTCTTGCTGACCGTCTTCGTCTTGGGCGAGGGCTTGCTGGTGAACAGCGAGTGCACCGGGCCGAGGGCGTGGCCGGTGACCTCGATGCGCAGCGTCTCGTGCAGCACCGTGACGGTGATCAGCATCGTGATCACCAACTGGCCGTCCCAGAGCGTGAACTGAACGCCCAGGTAGTGCCGGTCGCCGCTGCCGAACTGCTGCTCGTTGCAGATGCGCTGTATCTCGTGGCCCTTGATCTGGAAGGCGTCGACGTCCGTGCCGGACGGGCGGGACACCGACCCCGCGTTCTCACCGATGGGCGTGACGATCCAGTGCCTTATCGACGGCTTGGGGAAGCCGCCGGTGTGCAGCGGGCCGCGCTCCAGCATGCGGAGCTGGTCGTGCACCGCGCGCACGACGTCCCAGCTGCGGAACGGGTTGATCTCCTTGTCCTCGTCGCGGGGGACGAGCTCCTCGGCCAGCTGCCAGCTGCCCCAGCGGGTGCCCATGCCCAGTATCCCCTTGGGGCCCGCGTAGAAGACGCTGTTGGACTGCTGCTCCGCGGAGAGCCGCGCGAGGCCCTGGCGCAGCCGCTCCGCCGCCGTCTCGCCGGGGCTGCCGGGAACCGCCTCGGGGATCTTCGCGCCGACGCCGCCGCCGGCGAGCAGACCGCTCCAGCGCTCCCGCAGGTCCTTGGCGGTGCCTTCGGCTATGTGCTTGGCCCAGAACCAGCCGAGCACGGGCACGACGGGGCAGAGCCGCAGATACCAGGCCCAGAAGCCGCCGAAGGGCAGCTTGATCAACAGCACCACCACGACCACGCCGACGGCCACGAGGACCGCGGTGGCGACCGCCTGGGTGCGCTTGTCCCCCTGCTTGGAGATCCACTTGCGGGCCGTGAAGACCAGGAGCCAGGCCAGCAGGCCGGGCAGGAAGAGCAGCCCGCACAGGGCCGTCACCGCCGTGAGCCAGCTGTCGCGCTGCCTGCGGATGCGGTTGGCCGCGAGGCAGTGCTCGACGACCGCCTGTGGTTCCGTGCCGAAAGACTGGATGAGCGGCGAACGGGCGCCGCCGAGCATCCGCACCTGCACGGTCCGGGAGAAGGCCTCGCCCAGGCTGGGCTTGCACAGCGACCACAGGCCGGGCTTCACCACGGACTTGTGCCAGTCGCTGTTGGCCTTGAGGATGTCGTCGACCTCGCCGTCGCGATACGCCGCCGACGCCAGGGCATGCGTCGCCGCCGTCTGTCCCGCGGCGCCCGACAAGGGGACCTGCGCCCCGGGCCTGAAGTCGAATACGTCGTCCGCCACCTGCCGCCCCCCACGCCGCACCGCCCCTGGCGCCGCGGCTCTTTCCGACTGCGTTGTTCCCGAATGCCGACCGTGCTGTTTCCCGAAATTCCCGACCGCGTGGCCCGGCACACCTGGTGACCTGGCCGGTACGGCTGTTGATCAGGTCATCAGCGTATCGGTGCGCACTGACATCCGGCAGGGGGCGGCCGAATGCCGCCCGCACGAGCGGTTCCTGAGCGGGCGGCACCCGGCCGGACACGTCAACTAGGCGGTGTCCTGCGCCTGTTCGCGGATCTTCTGGGAGAGCTGCGCGGGCATGGGCTCGTGCCGGGCGTAGCTCCGGCTGAACCGCGCGGTGCCCTGCGACAGGGACCGCAGGTCCACCGCGTACCGGCCGATCTCGATCTCGGGCACCTCGGCCCGCACCAACGTGCGCCCGCCCGGGGCCTGTTCGGTGCCGACGACGCGGCCGCGCCGTCCGGACAGGTCGCTCATGACCGAGCCCACGTGCTCGTCGCCGACCAGGACCTGCACCTCGGCGACCGGTTCGAGCAGGTGGATGGTGGCAGCGGCCGACGCCTCGCGCAGCGCGAGCGCCCCGGCCGTCTGGAACGCGGCGTCGGAGGAGTCCACGGAGTGCGCCTTGCCGTCGAGCAGAGTGACGCGTACGTCGATGAGCGGGTAGCCGGCCGCGATGCCCTTGGCCGCCTGCGCGCGGATGCCCTTCTCGACGGACGGGATGAACTGCCGCGGCACCGCGCCGCCCACGACCTTGTCGACGAACTCGATGCCGCTGCCGCCCGGCAGCGGCTCCACCTCGATCTCGCAGATCGCGAACTGGCCGTGGCCGCCGGACTGCTTCACATGGCGGCCGCGCCCGGCCGACTTGTTCGCGAACGTCTCCCGTAGGGAGACCTTGTGCGGCACGAGGTCGACCTGCACGCCGTAGCGGTTGCGCAGTCGCTCCAGGGCGACGTCCGCGTGCGCCTCGCCCAGGCACCACAGGACCACCTGGTGGGTGTCCTGGTTCTGTTCGAGCCGCATCGTCGGGTCCTCGGCGACGAGCCGGGACAGGCCCTGCGAGAGCTTGTCCTCGTCCGCCTTGCTGTGCGCCTGGATGGCGAGCGGGAGCAGCGGGTCGGGCATGTCCCAGGGCTCCATCAGGAGCGGGTCGTCCTTGGCCGACAGGGTGTCGCCGGTCTCGGCGCGGCTGAGCTTGGCGACGCAGGCCAGGTCGCCCGCGATGGCCCGGGAGAGCGTGCGCTGCTGCTTGCCGAACGGCGAGGAGAGGGCGCCCACGCGCTCGTCGACGTCGTGGTCCTCGTGCCCGCGGTCGGCCAGGCCGTGCCCGGACACATGCACCGTCTCGTCGGGGCGCAGCGTGCCGGAGAAGACGCGGACCAGCGAGATCCGGCCGACGTACGGGTCCGACGCGGTCTTCACCACCTCGGCGGCGAGGGGGCCTTCGGGGTCGCAGGTCAGGGCGGGGCGGGGCTTGCCCGCCGGGGTGGTGACGGCCGGAGCGGGGTGCTCCAGCGGGGTCGGGAAGCCGCCCGTGATCAGCTCGAGGAGTTCCACGGTGCCGATGCCCTGGCGGGCGCCCTCAGCGGCGGGCGCGGCGGCGAGCACCGGGTGGAAGATGCCGCGCGCGACGGCCCGTTCCAGGTCCTCGACGAGTGTCTTGTAGTCGATGTCCTCGCCGCCGAGATAGCGGTCCATCAAGGACTCGTCCTCGCTCTCGGAGATGATCCCCTCGATCAGCTTGTTGCGCGCCTCCTGGATGACGGGCAGCTGGTCCTCGCCCGGTTCGGACTCCTTGCGTTCGCCCGACGCGTAGTCGAAAACCCGCTGGGAGAGCAGTCCGACCAGGCCGGTCACCGGCGCGTGCCCGTCGGGTCCCGGCTCGCCGTGCAGGGGCAGGTACAGCGGCAGTACGGCGTCGGGGTCGTCGGCACCGAAGGCCTCGGCGCAGCAGCGGGTCATCTCCGTGAAGTCGGCGCGCGCCGCCTCCAGGTGCGTGACCACGATCGCCCGCGGCATGCCGACCGCCGCGCACTCCTCCCACACCATGCGGGTCGCGCCCGTGATGCCCTCGGCGCCCTCGGCCGCCGAGACGACGAAAAGGGCCGCGTCCGCGGCGCGCAGACCGGCCCTCAGCTCCCCGACGAAGTCGGCGTATCCCGGGGTGTCCAGGATATTGATCTTGTATCCGCCCCATTCGACGGGAACCAGTGACAGTTGTACGGAACGTTGCTGACGGTGCTCGATGTCGTCGTAGTCCGACACCGAGGTGCCGTCCTCGACCCGGCCCGCCCGGTTCACCGCCCCCGCGGTCAGCGCGAGGGCCTCCACCAGAGTCGTCTTGCCCGATCCGCTGTGGCCGACCAGCACCACATTCCGTACGGACGCGGGATGGTCGGCCGTCGCTGCCCTGCCGGCGGCTCCGGGGTGTGCATTCGCCTTGTCGCCCATGCCTTGCCTCCCGGTTACGCGCATGGCTGAGGAGGCGCAGCCCCCTCAGGGATGCTGGCTGTGCGCGGACGCACGGGACCCGCGTGCGGGGGCGGCTCCGGCGACGCCCGCGGTGCTTCCGAGCTTTCCACTCGTGTCACGGTGCGTCCATACGTCGTACGCGATCGTGAGGGGGCGAGCCGGTGTGTCGCGGGCGTGACTACGATGGGCCAGCCGGTGGCCAACGGGGCCGCCATGCGCACCGACCCTCGGGAAGGCCATGCTGAACAAGTACGCGCGTGCATTCTTCACGCGTGTCCTCACACCGTTCGCCGCGTTTCTCATCCGCCGCGGGGTCAGCCCCGACACGGTCACGTTCATCGGCACGGCCGGTGTCGTCGCGGGAGCGCTGGTCTTCTACCCCCGCGGGGAGTTCTTCTGGGGCACGGTCGTCATCACGCTGTTCGTCTTCTCGGACCTGGTCGACGGCAACATGGCGCGCCAGCTCGGCCGCTCCAGCAGGTGGGGCGCGTTCCTCGACTCGACGCTCGACCGGGTCGCGGACGGCGCGATCTTCGGCGGCTTCGCCCTCTGGTACGCCGGTGCCGGCGACAACAACATCTTGTGCGCGGTGTCCATCTTCTGCCTGGCCAGCGGCCAGGTGGTGTCGTACACGAAGGCGCGCGGTGAGGCGATCGGCCTGCCCGTGGCCGTCAACGGCCTGGTGGAGCGGGCCGAGCGTCTGGTGATCTCGCTGGTCGCCGCGGGCTTCGCCGGGCTGCACAAGTTCGGTGTCCCCGGCATCGACGTGCTGCTGCCCGTCGCCCTGTGGATCGTCGCGGTCGGCAGCCTCGTCACGCTCGTGCAGCGCGTGGTGACCGTACGCCGCGAGTCCGAGGAAGCGGACCAGGAGGCCGCGCGGGAGGCACCCCAGGAGAGCGAGACGGCCTCATGAGCCCGGCCACGGAGAAGCTGACGGACGCGCTGTACGGCCTCGGCTGGAGCACGGTCAAGAAGCTTCCCGAGTCCACCGCCGCGAGCCTCGGCCGCACCATCGCCGACCTCGCGTGGAAGCGGCGCGGCAAGGGCGTGCTCCGCCTGGAGGCGAACTACGCGCGCGTGGTGCCCGACGCAAGCCCGGCACGCCTCGCCGAGCTGTCCAAGGCGGGCATGCGGTCGTACATGCGGTACTGGATGGAGTCCTTCCGGCTGCCGGCCTGGAGCAAGGACCGCATCCGCAACGGCTTCACCCCCCAGGACCTGCACCACCTGACCGAAGGCCTGGAGGCGGGCAAGGGCGTCATCCTCGCGCTGCCGCACCTCGGCAACTGGGACCTGGCGGGCGCGTGGGTGACCACGAAGCTCGACACGCCTTTCACGACCGTGCAGGAGCGGCAGAAGCCCGAGTCCCTGTACGACCGCTTCGTGGCCTACCGCAGCGGCCTCGGCATGGAGGTCCTGCCGCACACCGGCGGCTCCGCCTTCGGCACGCTGGCACGCCGGCTGCGCGCGGGCGGCCTCGTCTGCCTGGTCGCGGACCGGGACCTGTCGGCGTCCGGCGTCGAGGTCAAGTTCTTCGGCGAGACCGCGCGGATGCCCGCCGGGCCCGCCGCCCTCGCCCAGCAGACCGGCGCGCTGCTGCTCCCGGTGACGCTCTGGTACGACGACTCGCCCGTCATGCGGGGCCGGGTCCACCCGCCGGTCGACGTGCCCGAGACGGGGACGCGGACGGAGAAGACGGCCGCCATGACACAGGCCCTCGCAGACGCTTTCGCCACGGGGATCGCCGAGCATCCGCAGGACTGGCACATGCTGCAGCGGCTGTGGCTCGCGGACCTGGATCCGGCGAAGGCGCCGGGCGGCCGGGCCGATGAGGGGACACCGTGAAGGTAGGCATCGTCTGCCCCTACTCGTGGGACGTGCCGGGCGGCGTCCAGTTCCACATCCGCGATCTGGCGGAGCACCTCATCCGCCTGGGACACGAGGTCTCCGTCCTCGCCCCCGCGGACGACGAGACCCCGCTTCCGCCGTACGTGGTATCGGCGGGCCGGGCCGTTCCCGTCCCGTACAACGGCTCGGTGGCACGGCTCAACTTCGGCTTCCTGTCGGCCGCGCGGGTGCGGCGCTGGCTGCACGACGGCACGTTCGACGTGATCCACATCCACGAACCGACGTCGCCGTCGCTCGGCCTGCTCACGTGCTGGGCCGCGCAGGGGCCGATCGTCGCCACCTTCCACACCTCCAACCCGCGCTCGCGCGCCATGATCGCGGCGTATCCGATCCTGCAGCCCGCCCTGGAGAAGATCAGCGCGCGCATCGCGGTCAGCGAGTACGCGCGCCGCACGCTGGTGGAGCACCTCGGCGGCGACGCGGTCGTCATCCCGAACGGCGTCGACGTCGACTTCTTCGCCCGGGCCGAGCCCAAGCCGGAGTGGCAAGGGGAGACGATCGGCTTCATCGGGCGCATCGACGAGCCCCGCAAGGGCCTGCCGGTGCTGATGAAGGCGCTCCCGCAGATCTTCGAGGCACGGCCCGAGGCCCGCCTCCTCGTGGCCGGGCGCGGCGACGAGGAGGAGGCCGTCGCCTCCCTGCCCGCCGAACTGCGCTCCCGCGTGGAGTTCCTCGGTATGATCAGCGACGAGGACAAGGCGCGGCTGCTGCGCAGCGTCGACTTGTACGTCGCCCCGAACACCGGCGGCGAGAGCTTCGGGATCATCCTGGTCGAGGCGATGTCGGCCGGCGCCCCCGTCCTCGCCAGCGACCTCGACGCCTTCGCCCAGGTCCTCGACCAGGGCGCGGCGGGCGACCTGTTCGCCAACGAGGACGCGCACTCGCTGGCCGACGCGGCGATCCGGCTGCTGCGCGACCCCGTACGCCGCGAGGAACTGCGCGACCGGGGCAGCAAGCACGTACGCCGCTTCGACTGGTCGACGGTCGGCGCGGACATCCTGTCCGTGTACGAGACGGTCGCGGTGGGCGCGGCCGCAGTGGCAACGGACGAACGCACGGGCCTGCGAGCAAGATTCGGCCTGGCAAAGGACAAGCTGTAACCGCAAGCGGCGGCCTGCCCGGGGGCGCCGAAAGCCCGACGGGAGCATCAGACAGCCCGCCCGGCACCTGAGGACGAGCAGGTGGTAGCCCGTCCGGCGTTTGAGGACGAGGCCGAAGGCCGATCAACTGACGGCCGACGGGGGGATAACAGCCCGTCCGGCGCTTGAGGACGAGGCCGAAGGCCGATAAAACGGCCACCCCGGGGGGCGCAGCCCCGAGGCCAAGGGGCGGCCCCCGAACCACCCCCCGTTCAAGGAGCCCACTCCGGGTACCTTTGCGCGGGTGACCTCCACGTTGATCTGGATCGCCGTAGCCCTCCTCGCGATCGGCCTCTACCTGAGCTGGACCGCGGGACGCCTCGACCGGCTGCACGCGCGGATCGACGCGGCCCGTGCCGCGCTCGACGCGCAGCTGCTGCGCCGCGCGTCGGTCGCCCAGGAACTGGCCACCTCCGGAGTGCTCGACCCGGCGGCCTCCATCGTCCTGTACGAGGCGGCGCACGCGGCCCGGCAGGCGGAGGAGGAGCACCGCGAGGTCGCCGAGAGCGAGCTGAGCCAGGCGCTGCGCGCGGTCTTTGAAGAGACGGGACAGGTCGAGGCGGTCCGTGCGGCCCCCGGTGGCGAGGGCGCCGCGGACGAACTGGCCCAGGCGGTCCGCCGGGTCCCCATGGCCCGCCGCTTCCACAACGACGCCGTGCGCGCCGCTCGCGCCCTGCGCCGCCACCGCAAGGTCCGCTGGTTCCGGCTGGCCGGGCACGCACCGTTCCCCATGGCCTTCGAGATGGACGACGTGGCGCCGGCGGCGCTGGCGGACCGGCCGGGGACGTAGGCTCCCTCAGCGCCCCGCAGGGGCCGTCACCGCCCCCCTCGTGGCACCCTCATCGCGGCGAAAACGATCCACAGCCTCACCATTGGCCCTTGCTGTGGACTGGTCCCAGGACGTTTCCTCGGTACCAGCGGAGACGCGACGGAAGCCGGGCGGAAGCCGATTTCCGCCCGCCGTCCCCGCTCGGCGGCCCGCGCCCACGTGCCGTGCCCGCCGACCGCCACCGCCTTCGTACCGAGTGAGGTCACCCCGTGTCCAGCACGCTCTCCAGCAGCCCCCAGCCCGCCGACAGCACCGCGACCGGCACCGCCCGCGTGAAGCGCGGCATGGCCGAGCAGCTCAAGGGCGGCGTGATCATGGACGTCGTGACGCCGGAGCAGGCGAAGATCGCCGAGGACGCGGGCGCCGTCGCCGTCATGGCCCTGGAGCGCGTCCCCGCGGACATCCGCAAGGACGGCGGCGTGGCCCGGATGTCGGACCCGGACATGATCGAGGGCATCATCGAGGCGGTGTCCATCCCCGTGATGGCCAAGTCCCGCATCGGCCACTTCGTGGAGGCCCAGGTCCTCCAGTCGCTCGGCGTCGACTACATCGACGAGTCCGAGGTCCTCACCCCGGCCGACGAGGTCAACCACTCGGACAAGTTCGCCTTCACCACCCCCTTCGTCTGCGGCGCCACCAACCTCGGCGAGGCCCTGCGCCGCATCGCCGAGGGCGCGGCCATGATCCGCTCCAAGGGCGAGGCCGGCACCGGCAACGTCGTCGAGGCCGTCCGCCACCTGCGCCAGATCAAGAACGAGATCGCCAAGCTGCGCGGCTTCGACAACAACGAGCTGTACGCCGCGGCCAAGGAGCTGCGCGCCCCGTACGAGCTCGTCAAGGAGGTCTCCGAGCTCGGCAAGCTGCCGGTGGTGCTCTTCTCCGCCGGTGGCGTCGCCACCCCCGCCGACGCCGCCCTGATGCGTCAGCTCGGCGCCGAGGGCGTCTTCGTCGGCTCCGGCATCTTCAAGTCCGGCGACCCGGCCAAGCGCGCCGCCGCCATCGTGAAGGCCACCACCTTCTTCGACGACCCCAAGATCATCGCGGACGCGTCCCGCAACCTCGGCGAGGCCATGGTCGGCATCAACTGCGACACCCTGCCCGAGGCCGAGCGCTACGCGAACCGTGGCTGGTAACCCATGAACGACACCCCCGTAGTCGGCGTCCTGGCTCTCCAGGGCGACGTGCGGGAGCACCTCATCGCCCTGGCCGCGGCCGACGCCGTGGCCAGGCCGGTGCGGCGCCCCGAAGAGCTCGCCGAGGTCGACGGCCTGGTCATCCCCGGCGGCGAATCGACCACCATCTCCAAGCTGGCAGCGCTGTTCGGCCTGTTGGAGCCGCTACGCGCGCGCGTGCGCGAAGGCATGCCGGTCTACGGCACCTGCGCGGGCATGATCATGCTCGCCGACAAGATCCTCGACCCGCGCTCGGGGCAGGAGACGGTCGGCGGCATCGACATGATCGTGCGCCGCAACGCCTTCGGGCGGCAGAACGAGTCCTTCGAAGCGGCAGTGGACGTCAAAGGCGTCGAGGGCGACCCTGTAGAGGGCGTCTTCATCCGCGCCCCCTGGGTGGAGTCGGTCGGTGCCGAGGTCGACGTGCTCGCCGAGCACGAGGGACACATCGTCGCCGTACGCCAGGGCGACGCGCTCGCCACGTCCTTCCACCCCGAGCTGACGGGCGACCACAGGATGCACGCCCTCTTCGTGGAGATGGTGCGGGCGAAGCAGGCGCCGAGGTCCTTGTAGGATCTCTGGCGTTCGTACTGAGGTTGGTTACGCGAAGGAGACAGGCAGATGTCCGGCCACTCTAAATGGGCTACGACGAAGCACAAGAAGGCCGTGATCGATGCCAAGCGCGGCAAGCTCTTCGCGAAGCTGATCAAGAACATCGAGGTCGCGGCGCGTACGGGCGGCGCCGACGTGGACGGCAACCCGACGCTCTTCGACGCCATTCAGAAGGCGAAGAAGAGCTCGGTACCGAACAAGAACATCGACTCCGCGGTCAAGCGCGGCGCCGGTCTCGAAGCCGGTGGCGCCGACTACGAGACGATCATGTACGAAGGTTACGGCCCGAACGGCGTCGCGGTGCTCATCGAGTGCCTCACCGACAACCGCAACCGCGCCGCCTCCGACGTGCGCGTCGCGATGACCCGCAACGGCGGCTCCATGGCCGACCCGGGCTCGGTGTCGTACCTCTTCAACCGCAAGGGCGTCGTGATCGTCCCCAAGGGCGAGCTGACCGAGGACGACGTGCTCGGCGCGGTGCTGGACGCCGGTGCGGAGGAAGTCAACGACCTCGGTGAGAACTTCGAGGTCATCAGCGAAGCCACCGACCTGGTCGCGGTGCGCACCGCGCTCCAGGAGGCCGGCATCGACTACGACTCGGCCGAGGCCAACTTCGTCCCGACCATGCAGGTCGAGCTGGACGAGGACGCCGCGCGCAAGATCTTCAAGCTCATCGACGCCCTCGAGGACAGCGACGACGTGCAGAACGTCTTCGCCAACTTCGACGTGTCGGACGACGTCATGGCGAAGGTCGACGCGTAAGCGCTCCGCTGGGTTTCCGCGATCCGGCGGCTGTCGGCCGTCCGTGGTTGCTCGCGCGCCGCGGCGCAGCCGCAACTCGATGCAGACCCGCGCCCCTTTGGGGCGCGAACGGGCCGACGGGACACACCCTCGTCGGCCCGTCGCGTTGTCAGAGGGACCCGATAGCCTGCACAGACAGGCGATTGGAGGGGCCAGGTGCGCGTGATGGGGGTCGATCCGGGGCTTACCCGGTGCGGTGTCGGGGTCGTTGAAGGCGTTGCCGGACGACCGCTCACCATGCGTGGCGTCGGTGTCGTACGCACGCCCGCGGACGTGGAGTTGGGCCACCGCCTAGTGGCCATCGAGCAGGGCATCGAGCGCTGGCTGGACGACCACCGCCCCGAATTCGTCGCCGTGGAGCGGGTGTTCAGCCAGCACAATGTCCGCACGGTCATGGGCACCGCCCAGGCCAGCGCCGTCGCCATGCTGTGCGCGTCGCGCCGCGGCATCCCCGTCGCCCTGCACACCCCCAGCGAGGTCAAGGCCGCCGTCACCGGCAGCGGCCGCGCGGACAAGGCCCAGGTCGGCGCGATGGTGACCCGACTGCTCCGGCTGGACGCGCCGCCCAAGCCCGCCGACGCCGCCGACGCCCTGGCCCTCGCCATCTGCCACATCTGGCGCGCCCCCGCGCAGAACCGCCTCCAGCAGGCCGTGGCCCAGAACCGCCTCCAGCAGGCGGCGGCCCAGCACGCACAGCACGCACAACAGGCCCAGCAGACGCAGCACATCCGGAAAGTCCGGCAAGCCCAGCAAGCCCAGCAAGCCCAGCAAGCCCAGCAAGCATCGAAAGGCCGACCCGCATGATCGCCTTCGTCAGCGGCCCGGTCGCCGCCCTCGCCCCGGACACCGCCGTGGTCGAGGTGGGCGGCATCGGCATGGCCGTCCACTGCACGCCGAACACACTCTCCGGACTCCGCATCGGTCACCAGACCAAGCTCGCCACGTCCCTGGTCGTCCGCGAGGACTCCCTCACCCTTTACGGCTTCGCGGACGACGACGAGCGGCAGACCTTCGAGCTGCTCCAGACCGCGAGCGGCGTCGGCCCGCGCCTCGCCCAGGCGATGCTCGCCGTGCACAGCCCGGACGCGCTGCGCCGCGCGGTCGCCACGGCCGATGAGAAGGCCCTCACCGCCGTGCCCGGCATCGGCAAGAAGGGCGCCCAGAAGCTGCTCCTGGAGCTGAAGGACCGCCTCGGCGAACCGCTCGGCACCGGCGGCCCCGCCATCGGCACGGCCGTCACGTCCGGCTGGCGCGACCAGCTGCACGCCGCACTGATCGGCCTGGGGTACGCGACGCGCGAGGCGGACGAGGCCGTCACCGCTGTCACCCCGCAGGCCGAGGCCGTCGAGGGCACCCCCCAGGTGGGACAGCTCCTCAAGGCCGCGCTCCAGACCCTGAACCGCACCCGCTAGCCGCAGCCCGTACACCGCAGCCCGTACACCGAGCCCGGCAACGGGCAGACCACCGCGAGGCACACCGCATGAACTGGGACGACACGACCGACGAGACCACGGCCGCAGCCGGTGCGGCCGAGCGCCTCGTCGGAGCGTCCGCCGACGGCGAGGACCAGGCGGTCGAGGCCGCCCTGCGCCCCAAGGACCTGGGCGAGTTCATCGGCCAGGAGAAGGTCAGGGAGCAGCTCGACCTCGTCCTGCGCGCCGCCCGCGCGCGCGGCGCCACCGCCGACCACGTGCTGCTCTCCGGCGCCCCCGGCCTCGGCAAGACCACCCTCTCGATGATCATCGCCGCCGAGATGGGCGCCCCGATCCGCATCACCAGCGGCCCGGCCATCCAGCACGCCGGCGACCTCGCCGCGATCCTGTCCTCCCTCCAGGAGGGCGAGGTCCTCTTCCTCGACGAGATCCACCGCATGTCACGGCCCGCCGAGGAAATGCTGTACATGGCCATGGAGGACTTCCGCGTCGACGTGATCGTCGGCAAGGGCCCCGGGGCCACCGCCATCCCGCTGGAGCTGCCGCCCTTCACGCTCGTCGGCGCCACCACGCGCGCGGGCCTGCTGCCGCCGCCGCTGCGCGACCGCTTCGGCTTCACCGCGCACATGGAGTTCTACGAGCCCGCCGAACTGGAACGGGTGATCCACCGCTCCGCGCACCTGCTCGACGTAGAAATCGACACCGACGGCGCCGCCGAGATCGCAGGACGATCCCGCGGCACCCCCCGCATCGCCAACCGTCTGCTCCGCCGCGTACGCGACTATGCGCAGGTCAAGGCCGACGGCGTGATCAACCGCGAGATCGCGGGCGCGGCCCTGAGTGTCTACGAAGTCGATGCCCGCGGCCTCGACCGCCTGGACCGCGCCGTCCTCGAAGCCCTCCTGAAGCTCTTCGGCGGCGGCCCCGTCGGCCTGTCCACCCTCGCCGTCGCGGTGGGGGAGGAGCGTGAGACGGTGGAAGAGGTGGCCGAGCCCTTCCTCGTCCGGGAGGGGCTGCTCGCCCGCACGCCCCGCGGCCGCGTCGGGACGCCCGCCGCATGGGCCCATCTGGGTCTCGTCCCGCCCCGGCAGGGAGCGGGAACTGGACAACAGGACTTGTTCGGGTCGTGACGCGGCGCGCACCGGCGCGGAGAGTCGCACCGTCAGGAACTGCGGTGCCATGCTGAGCGTTGTTCCTTAGGTGCGGACTCGCTTAGACTCCGCCGATGCCGCCCTTGTGGGCGGCGCCGCCCACCCCCATCCATCAGGCCGCACACGTACGCGGTCGTGCGAAGGAAACTCCGTCCCGTGAATATCGTGACCCTCCTCCCCTTCATCGTGCTCATCGGGGCCATGTTCCTGATGACCCGGTCCGCCAAGAAGAAGCAGCAGGCGGCGGCGCAGATGCGCAGCGACATGACGCCTGGCACCGGCATCCGCACGATCGGAGGCATGTACGCCACCGTCAAGGAGGTCCACGACGACGCGGTCCTCCTCGAGGTGGCCCCCGGCGTCCACGCGGTGTACGCGAAGAACTCCATCGGCGCCGTCCTCGACGACGACGAGTACAACCGCATCGTGCACGGCACCACCGAGGACGACGACCTGAAGTCCGACGACACCCCGGTGGTGCCCGACGACGCCTCCTCCCTCACCGGAACCGGCGAGCCCGCCGACGCCGCCGCGGACGCTTCGGACGACGCGCGCATCGACCTCGGCAAGAAGGACACGGCCGACGAGGCCCCCGAGGCAGCCGACGCAGAGCCGAAGAAGACCGACGGCGAGTCCGGCGCGAAGTAGTCACGGACGGGGGTCCTTGCGCCCGCTCGCGCAGCGCGGCCCCCGCCGCAGGTGATTTCGCGCCACGTCTCGACACAACTTCATGGCCGCCCGCCCGGGTCTCCTCCACCGCAGGCCTCCGCTCAGCGCAGGTGACGGCGAGGCACCCCGCAGGCCGGACGGTTGGACAGGGAGAACGAGAAGGTGGCAGCACCCACGAAGGGCCGCAGGCAGGCCGCCCAGGGGAAACCGGGCCGCACCCTGGTCCTGATCATGATCGCCCTGGTGGCGCTCACCGGAGGGATGTTCCTCTCCGGTCACACCACGCCGCGCCTCGGCATCGACCTCGCCGGCGGTACGAGCATCACGCTCGAGGCGAAGAACGAGCCGGGCCAGAAGAACGCGATCAACCAGACCAACCTGAACACGGCTGTTGACATCATCAACAACCGTGTCAACGGCCTGGGCGTCTCCGAAGCCGAGGTGCAGACCCAGGGGAACAAGAACATCATCGTCAACATCCCCAAGGGCACCAACGCCAAGCAGGCGCGGGAGCAGGTCGGCACGACCGCTCAGCTCTACTTCCGGCCCGTCCTCGCCCAGCAGCCCAGCACGGGTGCGGGGGAGAAGCCGAAGCCGACGCCCAAGCCGTCGGACTCCGGCAAGGGCGGTGACAAGGGCGACCAGGGTGACAAGCCCAAGGAGAGCGACAAGCCCACGGACGGGGCGACCTCGCCGAGCGCGACGCCGACCACCCAGGGCCGCTCCGTCACCGACGGCCTGAAGGCCGACGCCACCCCGCCCGCGACGCCCACCGGCGACGCCAAGGACGACCCGGCCAAGGACGGCAAGAAGGACGACGGCAAGAAGGACCCGTCGCCCACGCCGCCCGGCGGCGATGCCACCGCCAAGCTCCAGGAGCAGTTCACCAAGCTCGACTGCACCAACGAGAAGGCCCGCCTGAAGGTCAAGGAAGGCGTCAAGCCGTCCGACCCGGTCGTGGCCTGCGGCAAGAACGAGAACGGCTGGGACAAGTTCATCCTCGGACCCTCCGAAGTCAACGGCAAGGAGGTCGATGACGCGAAGGCCGTCTACGACACCCAGGGTGCCGCCGGCTGGAAGGTCACGATGAGCTTCTCCGGCAAGGGGACGAAGCAGTTCGCGGACATCACCGGCAAGCTCGCCAGCCAGCAGCCGCCGCAGAACGAGTTCGGCATCGTCATGGACGGCGAGGTCGTCTCCGCGCCGTACGTCCGGCAGGCGCTGACCACCGGCGAGGCCGAGATCTCCGGCAGCTTCACCCAGGACGAGGCCAAGGACCTGGCCAACATCCTGTCGTACGGCGCGCTCCCACTGACCTTCAAGGAGCAGAGCGTCACGACGGTCAGCGCGGCCCTGGGCGGCGAGCAGCTGCGCGCCGGTCTCATCGCCGGCGCCATCGGCCTCGCGCTGGTCATCATCTACCTGGTGGCGTACTACCGCGGCCTGGCGCTCATCGCCATCGCGTCCCTCGGCGTCTCCGCGGCGCTGACGTACACGATCATGACGCTGCTCGGCCCGACGATTAAGTTCGCCCTGAACCTGCCGGCGGTCTGTGGTGCCATCGTCGCCATCGGTATCACCGCCGACTCGTTCATCGTCTACTTCGAACGCATAAGGGACGAGGTCCGCGAGGGCCGTACGCTGCGGCCCGCCGTCGAGCGCGCCTGGCCGCGGGCCCGGCGCACCATCCTGGTGTCCGACTTCGTGTCGTTCCTCGCCGCCGCGGTGCTCTTCATCGTCACCGTCGGCAAGGTCCAGGGCTTCGCGTTCACGCTGGGCCTGACGACGCTCCTCGACGTCGTGGTGGTGTTCTTCTTCACCAAGCCGCTGATGACGATCATGGCCCGCAAGAAGTTCTTCGCGAGCGGCGGCAAGTGGTCCGGTCTCGACCCGAAGCGGCTCGGCGCCAAACCGCCGCTGCGCCGCTCGCGCCGCCCCGGCGCGACCGCCCCCGTCGACTCGACCCCGAAGGAGGCGTGAGATGTCGAAGCTCGGCAATCTCGGCGCCAGGCTCTACCGCGGCGAGGTCGGCTACGACTTCGTCGGCAAGCGCAAGATCTGGTACGGCATCTCGATCCTGATCACCATCACGGCCATCGTCGGCCTGGCGGTGCGCGGCCTGAACATGGGCATCGAGTTCGAGGGCGGCGCCGTCTTCAACACGCCGAAGACCAGCGTGTCGGTCGCCAAGGCGGAAGAGGTCGCGGAAAAGGCCTCCGGCCACGACGCGCTCGTACAGAAGCTCGGCAACGACACCCTGCGCATCCAGATCGCCGGCGTGGACACCGGTAAGTCCGACCAGATCAAGGCCGAGCTCGCCGACGAGTTCGACATGAAGGCGGACGACATCAACGCGGACCTGGTGGGTCCGAGCTGGGGTGAGCAGATCGCCAACAAGGCCTGGCAGGGCCTGGCGATCTTCATGGTCCTGGTCGTGATCTATCTGGCGATCGCCTTCGAGTGGCGGATGGCGCTGGCCGCGCTCGTCGCGCTCATCCACGACATCACGATCACCGTGGGTGTGTACGCCCTCGTCGGCTTCGAGGTCACACCGGGCACGGTGATCGGTCTGCTGACCATCCTCGGTTATTCGCTGTACGACACCGTGGTGGTCTTCGACAGCCTCAAGGAACAGTCGAAGGACCTCGTCAAGCAGACCCGCTTCACGTACAGCGAGGTCGCCAACCGCTCCATCAACAGCACCCTGGTGCGGTCGATCAACACCACGGTCGTGGCGCTCCTGCCGGTCGCCGGTCTGCTGTTCATCGGCGGCGGCTTCCTCGGCGCGGGCATGCTGAACGACATCTCGCTGTCGCTGTTCGTCGGCCTCGCCGCGGGCGCGTACTCCTCGATCTTCATCGCGACCCCGCTGGTCGCCGATCTCAAGGAGACCGAGCCGAAGATGAAGGCGCTCAAGAAGCGGGTGCTCGCCAAGCGCAGGGCGGCCGCCGCCAAGGGCGAGTCCGCCGAGACCCCGGAGCCGCAGGGCGACGGCGACGATTCGCAGGACGGCGCCGAGCAGGACGCGGCCCCGGCCGTGGTCGGCCCGCGCTCGGGACCGCGGTCCCAGCCCGCCCGCAACCGCGGCCGCGGCCGTCCGTCGGGGAAGCGCCGATGACCGACACCGCCGAGATCAACGCGCTGCTGCTCAGCCGCATCCGCGATGTGCCGGACTATCCCGAGCCGGGCGTGCTGTTCAAGGACATCACGCCGTTGCTCGCGGACCCGGCGGCGTTCGCGGCCCTGACCGGCGCGCTCGCCGACATGAGCGTGCGCTGCGGGGCCACCAAGGTGGTCGGCCTGGAGGCGCGCGGCTTCATCCTGGGCGCCCCGGTGGCGCTGCGCGCCGGGCTCGGCTTCATTCCCGTACGCAAGGCGGGCAAGCTCCCCGGAGCGACCCTCAGCCAGCGTTACGACCTGGAGTACGGCAGCGCCGAGATCGAGGTGCACGCCGAGGACCTGGCCGCGGGCGACCGCGTCATGGTCATCGACGACGTCCTCGCCACCGGCGGCACCGCCGAGGCCTCGCTCCGGCTCGTCCGCCGGGCCGGGGCCGAGGTGGCCGGCGTCGCGGTGCTGATGGAGCTCGGCTTCCTGGGCGGCCGCGAGCGGCTGGTTCCCGCCCTGGACGGCGCTCCCCTGGAGGCGCTGCTCAAGGTCTGAGCACCTTCTGGAGCCGGTGCGGCGGTGGGACGGCCGCGGCAGACGGTTCTGGACACCCCGGCAGGACAAGGAGGCGGGCCCGGCGGAATCCGGCGCCCGCCTCTGGTGTTTCTCCAGTACAGAGCCGTCTCACCGGCCGAGGACGAGCCGTCGGCCCAGGATCGATACCATGGGCACTTCGGGACCTGACCGGGGGACCCGATCGCGCACAGGGAGCGCTCTTGCCAGACGAGTCCCAGCCACTTGCCGCCGCCAAGTCCGCCCAGCAGGCAGAGCGGGCCGCGGCGCCCGCCGTCGCGCCCGTGAAGCCCGGGGATTCCGGGACGAGTGCGCCCGGTGGCACGGACGCGCAGCGCGCGCCCGGTGGCGACACCGCGCGTGACGGCAAGCCGGCCGAGCAGCCCCGCCCCAAGCCGCCGCCGGAGTCCCGCCCCACCCCGCAGGAGCGCCCCGCGGCGGCCACCCACGCCGCCCCACCGGTCCGCCCCGCCCCCGTGAAGGCCCCCGCCCCGGTCAAGCCCCCTGCCCCGGTCAAGCCTCCCGCCCCGGTGAAGCCCCCGGTCACCGGCAAGACGGAGCGCTCCGGCTCCTCCAACCGCGTGCGCGCCCGCCTCGCCCGTCTCGGCGTCCAGCGCTCGAATCCGTACAACCCGGTCCTGGAGCCGCTGCTGCGGATAGTGCGCAGCAACGACCCGAAGATCGAGACCGCGACGCTGCGCCAGATCGAGCGCGCCTACCAGGTCGCCGAGCGCTGGCACCGCGGCCAGAAGCGCAAGAGCGGCGATCCGTACATCACCCACCCGCTCGCCGTCACCACGATCCTCGCCGAGCTCGGCATGGACCCGGCGACGCTGATGGCGGGCCTCCTGCACGACACCGTCGAGGACACCGAGTACGGCCTCGACACCCTGCGCCGCGACTTCGGCGACCAGGTCGCCCTGCTCGTCGACGGCGTCACCAAGCTGGACAAGGTCAAGTTCGGCGAGGCCGCCCAGGCCGAGACCGTGCGCAAGATGGTCGTCGCCATGGCCAAGGACCCGCGCGTCCTGGTCATCAAGCTCGCCGACCGCCTGCACAACATGCGCACGATGCGCTATCTCAAGCGGGAGAAGCAGGAGAAGAAGGCCCGCGAGACCCTGGAGATCTACGCTCCGCTGGCGCACCGCCTGGGCATGAACACCATCAAGTGGGAGCTGGAGGACCTCGCCTTCGCGATCCTCTACCCCAAGATGTACGACGAGATCGTGCGTCTGGTGGCCGAGCGCGCCCCCAAGCGCGACGAGTATCTGGCCATAGTGACCGACGAGGTCCAGGCCGACCTGCGCGCCGCCCGCATCAAGGCCACCGTCACCGGCCGGCCGAAGCACTACTACAGCGTCTACCAGAAAATGATCGTCCGCGGCCGTGACTTCGCGGAGATCTACGACCTGGTGGGCATCCGCGTCCTCGTGGACACCGTCCGCGACTGCTACGCGGCACTCGGCACCGTGCACGCGCGCTGGAACCCGGTCCCCGGCCGGTTCAAGGACTACATCGCGATGCCGAAGTTCAACATGTACCAGTCGCTGCACACGACGGTCATCGGCCCCAACGGCAAGCCCGTCGAGCTGCAGATCCGCACGTTCGACATGCACCGCCGCGCCGAGTACGGCATCGCCGCGCACTGGAAGTACAAGCAGGAAGCCGTCGCCGGCGCCTCGAAGGTGCGCACGGACGTGCCGAAGAAGTCCGGCAAGGACGACCACCTCAACGACATGGCGTGGCTGCGCCAGCTGCTCGACTGGCAGAAGGAGACGGAGGACCCCAGCGAGTTCCTGGAGTCCCTGCGCTTCGACCTGTCGCGCAACGAGGTCTTCGTGTTCACGCCGAAGGGCGACGTCATCGCCCTCCCGGCGGGCGCGACCCCGGTCGACTTCTCGTACGCGGTGCACACCGAAGTCGGCCACCGCACCATAGGCGCCCGGGTCAACGGACGGCTCGTGCCGCTCGAATCGACCCTGGACAACGGCGACTTGGTGGAGGTCTTCACCTCCAAGGCCGCGGGCGCGGGCCCGTCCCGCGACTGGCTCGGCTTCGTCAAGTCGCCGCGCGCCCGGAACAAGATCCGCGCCTGGTTCTCCAAGGAGCGCCGCGAGGAGGCCATCGAGCAGGGCAAGGACGCCATCGCGCGCGCCATGCGCAAGCAGAACCTGCCGATCCAGCGCATCCTCACCGGCGACTCGCTGGTCACCCTCGCGCACGAGATGCGCTACCCCGACATCTCGTCGCTGTACGCGGCGATCGGCGAGGGCCACGTCACCGCGCAGAGCGTCGTGCAGAAGCTCGTCCAGGCGCTCGGCGGCGAGGAGGCCGCCAACGAGGACATCGCCGAGAGCGCGCCGCCCTCGCGCGGCCGCTCCAAGCGCCGCTCCAGCGCCGACCCGGGCGTGGTCGTCAAGGGCGTCGAGGACGTGTGGGTCAAGCTCGCGCGCTGCTGTACGCCGGTGCCGGGGGACCCCATCATCGGTTTCGTCACGCGCGGCAGCGGCGTATCGGTTCACCGCAGCGACTGCGTGAACGTGGAGTCGCTGTCCCGTGAGCCCGAGCGCATCCTCGAGGTCGAGTGGGCGCCCACGCAGTCGTCGGTCTTCCTGGTCGCCATCCAGGTGGAGGCCCTCGACCGCTCGCGGCTGCTCTCGGACGTCACCCGCATCCTCTCGGACCAGCACGTGAACATCCTGTCCGCGGCCGTCCAGACCTCCCGCGACCGCGTCGCCACCTCCCGCTTCACCTTCGAGATGGGCGACCCCAAGCACCTGGGCCATGTGCTCAAGGCGGTCAGGGGAGTCGAGGGTGTGTACGACGTGTATCGGGTGACGTCGGCGCGGCGGCCTTAAGCGGCCCGCAGAGCCCAGGTCGGGGTGGCCCGCACATGCTGAGGGGCTTGCGTACGCACCGTACGCAAGCCCCTCAGCACGTGAACCTGGCTAACCGCCGAACTCCTGCAGGCCCTTCAGCGCCTGGTCAAGGAGCGCCTGGCGGCCGTCGAGCTCCTTCTGGAGCTTGTCCGCCTTGGCGTTGTTGCCCGCCGCGCGCGCCGTCTGGATCTGGCCCTGGAGCTTGTCGACGGCGGCCTGGAGCTGGCCGGTGAGGCCCTCGGCCCGGGCCCGTGCCTCCGGGTTCGTCCGGCGCCACTCGGCCTCCTCGGACTCCTGCAGCGCCCGCTCCACCGCGTGCATCCGGCCCTCGACCTTCGGGCGGGCGTCGCGCGGGACGTGGCCGATGGCCTCCCAGCGCTCGTTGATGGATCTGAAGGCGGCGCGGGCCGTCTTCAGATCCGTCACCGGGACGAGCTTCTCGGCCTCCTCGGCCAGCTCCTCCTTGAGCTTCAGGTTCTCCGCCTGCTCCGCGTCGCGCTCCGCGAACACCGAGCTGCGGGCGGCGAAGAAGACGTCCTGGGCGCCGCGGAAGCGGTTCCACAGGTCGTCCTCGTGCTCACGCTGTGCGCGGCCCGCCGCCTTCCAGTCGGCCATCAGCTCGCGGTAGCGCGCGGCCGTCGGGCCCCAGTCCGTCGAGCCGGACAGCGACTCGGCCTCCGCGACCAGTTTCTCCTTGGCCTTGCGGGCCTCCTCGCGCTGCGCGTCGAGCGACGCGAAGTGGGCCTTGCGGCGCTTGGAGAACGCCGAGCGGGCGTGCGAGAAGCGGTGCCACAGCTCGTCGTCGGACTTGCGGTCGAGGCGGGGCAGCCCCTTCCACGTGTCCACCAGGGCCCGCAGGCGCTCGCCGGCCGCGCGCCACTGCTCGCTCTGCGCCAGCTCCTCGGCCTCCGCGACCAGCGCCTCCTTGGCGTGGCGTGCCTCGTCCGACTGCTTGGCCTTCTGGGCCTTGCGCTCCTCACGCCGCGCCTCGACGGTCTCGACCAATTTGTCGAGCCGCTTGCTCAGCGCGTCCAGGTCGCCGACGGCATGCGCCTCGTCGACCTGCTGGCGCAGGTGGTCGATGGCGGTCGTCGCGTCCTTGGCCGACAGATCGGTCGTCTTCACCCGGCGCTCGAGAAGTCCGATCTCGACGACCAGACCGTCGTACTTGCGCTCGAAATAGGCCAGGGCCTCCTCGGGAGAACCTGCCTGCCACGATCCGACCACTCGCTCGCCGCCGTCGGCCGTACGCACGTACACGGTCCCCGTCTCGTCGACGCGGCCCCACGGGTCGCTGCTCACAGCGCCTCCTCCACATGATGCCTGCGCAGGGCCACAGGCCCCCGGCATCGTCCACAGTTTCGTCACCGCCAACATAGGCGACCGGCGGGGCGGCTGTCCGCATCCAGCACGAGCGAAATTCGCCTGCCGGAGGTCAGGATTTACGGACGGTGGCCTTGTCGATGACCACCGTCGCGTGGGGCGCCCCGTCGCCCTGGCCGCTGCTTTCACCGGCCGCGGCGATCTTCTTCAGGACCGTCATCCCTGTGGCCGAGATGGTGCCGAACGGTGTGTAGTCGAGCGGCAACTGGGAGTCCTGGTACACGAGGAAGAACTGGCTGCCGCCGGTGTCGCGGCCCTTCTTCTTCTGCGGGTCGTACCGGTTCGCCATGGCGACCGTGCCCGCCGGATACACATTGCCCCGCAGCCGCTCGTCCTTCAGGTTCTCGTCCGGAAGGGAGTACCCGGGATCGCCCTCGCCGGTGCCCTTCGGGTCGCCGCACTGCAGGACGTTGACTTTGCCCGCGGTGAGCCGGTGGCACTTGGTGTGGTCCAAGTACCCCTTGTTCACCAGGAAATTGAACGAGTTGACGGTGTGCGGGGCCTTCGCCGCGTCCAGGTCGATGTCGATGTCGCCGCACGTGGTGGCCAGCTTCATCGCGTACGAAGCCGACTTGTCGATCGTGAGCGCCGGCTCCTTCTTGAAGCTGAGCGGCTTGATCTTGCCGGGCGCGGGCTTCCGGCAGGGATCCTCGGGCTTGCTGGGAGTCGGCTCCGGGGCCGCGTCGTCCTTCGTCGAGCCACCGTCGTCGAAGGCGCCCGCCGCGTACGACACCGCTCCGCCGGCCACGACCACGGCGAGCGCGCCCGCGATCACCGCGTTGCGCATCCGACGCCGGCGCCGCGCGGCCTCCCGCCGCTGCTGCTGCCGCAAGAACTTCTCCCGCGCGAGCTGCTTGCGCCGCTGTTCCTGGCTGACCACCGGGTGCACTCCTTGTACGTCTTCGGCGGTACGGGCCGCGCGAGGGCCTCGTACGTCGCCTGGGTCGTCGTCGCGCGGCGTGACCGGCCGCGTGTGCCCCGTACCGTATATGGGTTGGCTGTGGAATCGGCAGCGCCGGTAGGCTCTGATCTGCCGCAATCTCCGCTGCCACCGCCACTGCCGGTTCCGGCCGGTTCCGCCGCACACCGGCCGGACTCCGCCGGACGACGAAACGAAGGACGATCGTGCTCATTGCCGGGTTTCCCGCCGGGGCCTGGGGCACCAACTGCTACCTGGTCGCCCCCGCCGCGGGCGAGGAGTGCGTGATCATCGACCCGGGGCATCAGGCCACCGCGGGAGTCGAGGAAGCGCTCAGGAAGCATCGGCTCAAGCCCGTCGCCGTCGTCCTCACGCACGGCCACATCGACCACGTCGCCTCAGTCGTCCCGGTCTGCGGAGCGCATGACGTGCCCGCGTGGATCCACCCCGAGGACCGGTACATGATGAGCGACCCGGAGAAGGCCATCGGGCGCGCCTTCGGCGCCCAGCTCATGGGCGAGCTCACGGTGGGTGAGCCGGACGACCTGAAGGAACTCAGCGACGGCGCGAAGCTGGAGCTGGCCGGTCTGGAGCTGACCGTGGCGCACGCGCCCGGGCATACCAAGGGGTCGGTGACGTTCGGACTGCCCGAGGCGGAGGACATCCCTCCGATCCTCTTCTCGGGCGACCTGCTCTTCGCCGGCTCCATCGGACGCACCGACTTCCCCGGTGGCTCCATGGACGACATGCGCGATTCGCTGGCCCGCGTGGTCCTGCCTCTCGACGACTCGACCGTGGTGCTGCCCGGGCACAACCAGCAGACGACCATCGGCCAGGAGCGCGCCACCAACCCGTATCTGCGGGAGGTGGCCGCCGGCCTGGGAGCGGACGGCGCGTTCGCCCCTCGACGAGGAATGTGACGAGAGAACCCCCAGTGAGCACCTTCAAGGCCCCCAAGGGCACCTACGACCTGCTTCCGCCGGACTCCGCGACCTACCTCGCGGTGCGCGAGGCCATCGCGGCACCGCTGCGCAACTCCGGGTACGGATACGTCGAGACGCCCGGCTTCGAGAACGTCGAGCTGTTCTCGCGCGGCGTGGGCGAGTCCACGGACATCGTCACCAAGGAGATGTACGCCTTCACCACGCGCGGCGGCGACCGGCTCGCGCTGCGCCCCGAAGGCACCGCCTCCGTGCTGCGCGCTGCCCTGGAGGCGAACCTGCACAAGGCCGGCAACCTCCCGGTCAAGCTCTGGTACTCGGGCTCGTACTACCGCTACGAGCGCCCGCAGAAGGGCCGCTACCGCCACTTCTCGCAGGTCGGCGCCGAGGCGATCGGCGCCGAGGACCCGGCCCTCGACGCCGAGCTGATCATCCTGGCCGACCAGGCGTACCGCTCGCTCGGCCTGCGCGAGTTCCGGATCCTCCTCAACTCGCTCGGCGACAAGGAGTGCCGTCCCGTCTACCGCGCCGCCCTCCAGGACTTCCTGCGCGGGCTCGACCTGGACGAGGAGACACGTCGACGTATCGACATCAACCCGCTCCGCGTCCTGGACGACAAGCGCGACGACGTGCAGAAGCAGCTGGTGGGCGCACCCATGCTGCGCGACTACCTGTGCGACGCCTGCAAGGCGTACCACGAGCAGGTCCGCGAGCTGCTCACGGCCGAGGGCGTCGGCTACGAAGACGACCCGAAGCTGGTCCGCGGCCTCGACTACTACACCCGCACCACCTTCGAGTTCGTCCACGACGGCCTCGGCTCGCAGTCCGCGGTCGGCGGCGGCGGGCGCTACGACGGCCTCTCCGAGATGATCGGCGGCCCCGCGCTGCCGTCCGTCGGCTGGGCCCTTGGCGTGGACCGCACGGTGCTCGCCCTGGAGGCGGAGGGCGTCACCCTGGACCTCCCCCCGGCGACCAGCGTGTTCGCGGTGCCCCTCGGCGAGGAGGCACGGCGGGTCCTCTTCACCAAGGTCACCGAGCTGCGCAAGGCCGGCATCGCGGCCGACTTCTCGTACGGCGGGAAGGGCCTCAAGGGCGCGATGAAGAACGCCAACCGCAGCGGCGCCCGCTTCACCGTCGTCGCCGGCGAACGCGACCTCGCCGAGGGCGTCGTCCAGCTCAAGGACATGGAGTCCGGGGAGCAGGAGGCGGTTGCGGTGGCGGCGGTCGTGGACGTGCTGAAGAGCAAGCTGGCCTGACGCGGTCGAGTGTCCCGCGGGAACCGAACGCCCCGTGACTCGCGTACGTACCTGCTTATGTCCACCGAACGGTGGACACACAGTCACGTACGGCACAATGACCCTGCCCCAGGCCACCTCGAGCGACGGAACGGCGTGATGAGCAAAACGATGTCAGTGAAGGACGGCGCCGCGGCCGGCGAGGGTCGTGAGGACGCGCCGGGGGCGGCCGGCGGCAGCCGGGGGCTCGCGCTGCTCCTGGTGATCACCGGCGCGGCCGGACTGCTCGCCTCCTGGATCATCACGCTCGACAAGTTCGAGCTCCTGAAGGACCCGGACTTCCAGCCGGGCTGCAGCATCAACCCGGTCGTGGCCTGCGGCAGCATCATGAAGAGCGAGCAGGCGGAGGCGTTCGGGTTCCCGAACCCGATGCTGGGCCTCGCCACGTACGCCGTCGTGATCGGTGTGGGGATGAGCCTGCTGGGGCGGGCGCGGTTCCCGCGCTGGTACTGGCTGACGTTCAACGCGGGCACGCTCTTCGGGGTCGGGTTCTGTACCTGGCTGATGTTCCAGTCGCTGTACCGCATCAACGCGCTGTGCCTGTGGTGCTGCCTGGCGTGGGCGGCCACCATCCTCATGTTCTGGTACGTCACGTCCTTCAATGTCCGCAACGGCTTCCTGCCCGCGCCGCGCTGGGTGAAGACGTTCTTCGAGGACTTCACGTGGGCGCTGCCCGTCATGCACCTCGGGGTCGTCGCCGTGCTGATCCTCACGCGCTGGGGCGCCGACCTCTGGGCCTGACCGCCCCCTCCGGCCGCCCCGGCCGGATTGTCAGTGGGGTGACATAGGGTTTTCGGCGTGGAGCCCGACCTGTTCACCGCCGCAGCAGAAGACCGCCAGGAGAAGGACCCGTCCGCGAGTCCGCTGGCGGTCCGGATGCGCCCGCGCACGCTCGAAGAAGTCGTCGGCCAGCAGCATCTGCTGCGGCCGGGATCGCCGCTGCGCCGCCTCGTCGAGGGCGGTGGCGGCCCTGCCGGGCCGTCGTCGGTGTTCCTGTGGGGCCCGCCCGGCATCGGCAAGACGACCCTCGCGTACGTCGTCTCCAAGGCGACCAACAAGCGCTTCGTGGAGCTCTCCGCAATCACCGCGGGCGTCAAGGAGGTCCGCGCGGTCATCGACGGCGCCCGCCGCGCGATGGGCGGCCACGGCAAGGAGACCGTCCTCTTCCTCGACGAGATCCACCGCTTCAGCAAGGCCCAGCAGGACTCCCTGCTGCCCGCCGTCGAGAACCGCTGGGTGACGCTGATCGCGGCCACCACCGAGAACCCGTACTTCTCGGTGATCTCCCCGCTCCTGTCCCGCTCCCTGCTGCTCACCCTCGAACCGCTCACGGACGACGACCTGCGCGGCCTGCTCAAGCGCGCCCTCACCGAGGAGCGCGGCCTCGGCGGCGCCGTCACCCTGTCCGAAGAGGCCGAGGACCACCTCCTGCGCATCGCGGGCGGCGACGCCCGCCGCGCGCTCACCGCGCTGGAAGCGGGCGCGGGCTCGGCCCTCGCAAAGGGCGAGAAGGAGATCACGCTCCAGACCCTGGAGGAGTCGGTCGACCGCGCGGCGGTGAAGTACGACCGCGCGGGCGACCAGCACTACGACGTCGCGAGCGCCCTGATCAAGTCCATCCGCGGCTCGGACGTGGACGCGGCCCTGCACTATCTGGCCCGCATGATCGAGGCGGGCGAGGACCCCCGGTTCATCGCCCGCCGCCTGATGATCTCCGCCAGCGAGGACATCGGCCTCGCCGACCCGACGGCCCTGCCCACCGCGGTCGCCGCCGCCCAGGCCGTCGCCATGATCGGCTTCCCGGAGGCGGCCCTGACCCTCAGCCACGCCACGATCGCCCTCGCCCTGGCCCCCAAGTCGAACGCCGCGACGACCGCCATAGGCGCCGCCCTCGAAGACGTCCGCAAGGGCCACGCGGGCCCAGTCCCGCCCCACCTGCGCGACGGTCACTACAAGGGCGCGGCCAAGCTGGGGCACGCCCAGGGCTATGTGTATCCGCACGACCTGCCCGAGGGCATCGCCCCCCAGCAGTACGCCCCGGACGCCCTGCGGGACCGCGAGTACTACACCCCCACCCGGCACGGCGCCGAGGCCCGGTACGCCGACGCCGTCGAGTGGACCAGGAAACACCTCGGTCGCAAGCGGTCCTGAGCGCCCTGTAGAATCCCTCGGAGTGCTGCGTCCCGTGTCCGGTCTCGTACCGGCACCACCAGAACGGGACATCCAGCCGGAGCCCCCGCCCCCGGGCGGGGAGTTCCAGGAGCGTCGCGCACCGTCGAAGGTGTCGCGGGCAGCCCACCACCCTCCCGGATCCCGGGAAACGGTCGGTGGGCCACTCGCGTGCTGCACATAGTGCCCAGACCAGGGAGCGGCTGCCAGGTGAGTCCGACCGACCGGACCCACCCGGTTTCCCAGGCTGCGGATGTGACCTCCCCTAACCCTGGTGAAGCCGAATCCGTACAGAAAACAGAGGTGTTTGGTTCATGCCGAACCAGTCCCGCCCCAAGGTCAAGAAGTCGCGTGCTCTTGGCATCGCGCTGACCCCGAAGGCCGTCAAGTACTTCGAGGCCCGCCCCTACCCGCCGGGCGAGCACGGCCGTGGCCGCAAGCAGAACTCGGACTACAAGGTCCGTCTGCTCGAGAAGCAGCGGCTGCGCGCGCAGTACGACGTGTCCGAGCGTCAGCTCGTCCGCGCCTACGAGCGTGCCTCCAAGATCCAGGGCAAGACCGGTGAGGCCCTGATCATCGAGCTGGAGCGTCGTCTCGACGCCCTGGTGCTGCGTTCGGGCATCGCCCGCACCATCTACCAGGCCCGCCAGATGGTCGTGCACGGCCACATCGAGGTCAACGGCCACAAGGTCGACAAGCCGTCGTTCCGCGTCAAGCCGGACGACGTCGTCATGGTCCGCGAGCGCAGCCGCCAGAAGCCGCTGTTCGAGGTCGCGCGCGAGGGTGGCTTCGCCGCCGACGGCGAGACCCCGCGCTACCTCCAGGTGAACCTGAAGGCCCTGGCCTTCCGCCTGGACCGCGAGCCGAACCGCAAGGAGATCCCCGTGATCTGCGACGAGCAGCTCGTCGTCGAGTACTACGCCCGCTGACCCGGACGTAAATCCTCGCCTGCGGCGCAGGTATCGCAGGAATTTCCTGCTCAGCCCGCCGTCTCCCCGCCCCGCGTGGTGGGGGAGACGGCGGGTTCGCGCGTTTCCGGGTCCTCCGGCGGGGCTGTCACCTCGCCACGGCCCGCGTGGCGGCCCGCCGCGGCTGCCGTCACGCGCTGCCGGCGCAGCGCCCGCGACACCGCCACGTCGGGGGCGAGCTCGGCACCGGCCCGTACGTACGCCTCGTACCGCTCGTCGCCGAGCCGCCCGCGCGCCCGCGCCTCGCACAGCGCGTGCGGGCCGCCGAAGTGCTCCGAGCCGAACAGCGGCAGCCCCACCGACGGCCAGATCCGCGCCGCCACCCCCTGCAGCACCGCCGCCTCCGCCGCGTCCCCCTCCGCCACCGTGAACAGCGCGAGCAGCTCGACCGCGAGCGCCGTGCCGAGCAGGTCGTGGAAGGCATGGTCCAGGTCCAGGCACCGGGTGACCAGATCCCGCGCGCGGTCGTGCTCGCCGCGCGTCCAGGCCGCGTAGCCGAGGACGTAGAGCGCGTACGCCAGTGCCCAGCGCTCGCCGTGGTCCTCGCAGACCTGGCGGGCGTCCTCGCACAGCTCCACCGCGTCCCCGAGCGCGCCCTGGAAGGCCAGCGCCATCGCCAGCTCGACCTGGCCCATCAGGACATTGCTGTTCAGCTCGCCGACCTGGCGGTACTGCTCCAGGGCCGTGCGCAGCAGCCGCTCCGCGCGCGGCATGTCGTCCGTGACCAGCGCGAGACAGCCCAGCCGGTGCACCGCGTACGCCGTGGCGACGGCGCTGCCCGTGCGCTCCGCCGTGTCCTGGCACTCCTGGAGCGCGCACAGCGCGGGCACCGTGTCGCCCTGCAGGATCGCCACATAGCCGAGCACCCACAGTGCCTTGAGCCGCGAGTCCTCGTGCGTGCCGTCCAGCTCCACGGCCCGGTCCAGCCAGTGCCTGCCCTCCGCGAGCCGCCCGCAGCCGACCCAGCAGAACCACAGCGTGCCCGCCAGGTACTGACCCAGGTGCGTCTCTTCGGGATCGGTCAGACAGAACTCCAGCGCCGCCCGCAGATTGGGCAGCTCGCACTCGACGAGGGTCGCGACCTCCGTCTGCCGGGGCGAGAACCAGTCCAGCTCGCACCAGGTGGCGAGCCCCATGTACCAGTCGCGGTGGCGGCGCCGCATCCGCTCCGCGTCGCCGGCCGCCTCCAGCCACTCCGAGCCGTATGCCCTGACGGTGTCCAGCATGCGGTAGCGCACGCCCGTCGGGCTCTCCTCGCGGGAGACCACGGACTGCGTGAGCAGCTCGTCGAGCACGTCCAGGACGTCGTCGGCGTGCAGGCCGTCGCCGCTGCACACGTACTCGACCGCCTCCAGGTCGAACGGCCCGGAGAAGACGGAGAGCCGCGCCCACAGCAGCCGCTCCCGCGCCGTGCACAGCTCATGGCTCCAGCCGATCGCCGTACGCAGCGTCTGGTGCCGCGGCAGCACGTCGCGCCGCGCACCGGCGAGCAGCCGGAAACGGTCGTCCAGGCGGGCCAGGAGCTGTCCGGGGGACAGCGCCCGCAGCCGTCCCGCCGCCAGTTCCAGGGCGAGCGGGATGCCGTCGAGCCGGCGGCACAGCTCGAGGACGTCGGCGCGGTCGCGGCCGGCCGGGGCGAAGCCGGGCAGGCACGCCGCGACCCGGTCGGTGAACAGCTCCGCGGCGTCCGGCTCCGGCATCGGCGCGAGCGGCAGGACGCGCTCCCCGGCCGTGCCCAGCGGCCTGCGCCCCGCGGCGAGCACGCGCAGCCCCGGGCAGCGCAGCAGCAGGTCCCGCACCAGCGAGGCCGTCGCGTCCACCAGGTGCTCGAACCCGTCGACGATCAACAGCAGTTCACGCCCGGCCAGCCGGTCGAGGAGCACCTGCCGGGGCGAACGGCGGGTGTGGTCCGTGAGGTCGAGGGCGCTGGCCACGGCATGCTCGACCAGCTCGGGATCGCGCACCGGCGCCAGCTCCACCAGCCAGGCACCGTCGCGCGGGCCGATCTCGGCGGCCGCCCGCGCGGCGAGGCGCGACTTGCCCACCCCACCGACGCCCGTCACGGTGACCAGGCGCGCGGACGCCAACGCCGAGCGCAGCGCCGCCAGTTCGGTGGCGCGCCCGACGAAGGCGGTGAGCTCGGCCGGGAGGTTCCCCGGCGCGGGCGGACAGCCGCGGGGGCGGGCGGAGGAATCGTTCCGACGGTCGTCGGGGCGCTGAGAGCGTCGCATGAAGTACGGAGCGTACTCAGGCGTACGCATTCCGTACAATCACTTCGATCCGGCTCGCGCGTACTGCCACGGCCAAGTGCCGGGTGCGGTAATGCGGGTCGTAATGCGGTACGGAGCCGGGGCCCCGGCGCGATAGGGTCGGAGCACGACTTTTCGACGTTCGACGACCCTGGATTCCAGGGCGATGTCTCAGGGAGCGGTGCGCAGTGTCCGGTGGAGAGGTGGCCGGGATCCTGGTGGCCGTCTTCTGGGCGATTCTGGTCTCCTTCCTGGCCGTGGCGCTGGCGAGGCTGGCGCAGACGCTCAGGGCGACCACCAAGCTCGTCGCGGACGTGACCGAACAGGCCGTCCCGCTGCTCGCCGACGCCTCGACGGCGGTGCGCTCCGCGCAGACCCAGATCGACCGCGTCGACGCCATCGCGAGCGACGTCCAGGAAGTCACGTCGAACGCGTCGGCGCTGTCCACCACCGTGGCCTCCACCTTCGGCGGCCCGCTGGTCAAGGTGGCGGCGTTCGGCTATGGAGTGCGCCGGGCGATCGGTCGTAAGGAAGTGCCCGCCAAACCGTCACGTCGTACGGTGATCGTGGGCCGCACCCTCCCCTCCGCACGGCGGGGCAAGCGGAAGAAGGACTGACGCAGCGATGTTCCGACGTACGTTCTGGTTCACCGCGGGCGCGGCCGCCGGTGTATGGGCCACCACGAAGGTCAACCGCAAGCTGAAGCAGCTCACCCCGGAGAGCCTCGCGGCGCGCGCCGCCGACAAGGCGCTCGAGGCCGGGCACCGGCTCAAGGACTTCGCGCTCGACGTCCGCGACGGCATGGCCGAACGCGAGGCCGAGCTGGACGACGCCCTCGGTCTGAACGCCCCGACCGGGCCCGAGCTGCCGGCCCAGCGCCGCTTCACGGTGATCGAGAACCACCGCACGAAGAGCGCCAAGTCCCCCGAGATCACCACAAACACGACGAGCACCACGAACTCGTACAACCGGAATGAGGACCACTGATGGAGTCGGCTGAAATCCGTCGCCGCTGGCTGCGCTTCTTCGAGGAGCGTGGGCACAAGGTCGTGCCGTCGGCGTCGCTGATCGCAGACGACCCGACGCTGCTCCTCGTCCCCGCGGGCATGGTCCCGTTCAAGCCCTACTTCCTCGGCGAGGCCAAGCCGCCCGCCCCCCGTGTCACCAGCGTGCAGAAGTGCGTGCGCACGCCGGACATCGAAGAGGTCGGCAAGACCACCCGGCACGGCACGTTCTTCCAGATGTGCGGCAACTTCTCCTTCGGGGACTACTTCAAGGAAGGCGCCATCAAGCTCGCCTGGGAGCTGCTCACCAGCTCCGTGGCGGACGGCGGCTACGCCCTCGACCCCGAGCGCCTGTGGATCACCGTCTACAAGGAGGACGAGGAGGCCGAGCGCATCTGGCGCGACGTGATCGGCGTCCCCGCCGAGCGCATCCAGCGCCTGGGCATGGGCCCGAACTTCTGGTCCATGGGCGTGCCGGGACCCTGCGGCCCGTGCTCGGAGATCAACTACGACCGCGGTCCCGAGTTCGGCGAGGAGGGCGGCCCGGCCGTCAACGACGAGCGCTACGTGGAGATCTGGAACCTGGTCTTCATGCAGTACGAGCGCGGCGCGGGCACCGGCAAGGAGGACTTCCCGATCCTCGGCGACCTGCCGTCGAAGAACATCGACACGGGCCTCGGCCTGGAGCGCCTGGCCATGATCCTGCAGGGCGTACAGAACATGTACGAGACCGACACCCTGCGCGTCGTCATGGACAAGGCCACCGAGCTGACCGGCGTGCGCTACGGCGCCGAGCACGGCTCGGACGTCTCGCTGCGCGTGGTCGCCGACCACATGCGGACGTCGGTGATGCTCATCGGCGACGGCGTCACCCCCGGCAACGAGGGCCGCGGCTACGTCCTGCGCCGCATCATGCGCCGCGCCATCCGCAACATGCGCCTGCTCGGCGCCACCGGACCGGTCGTGGCCGAGCTGGTCGACGCGGTCATCAAGACCATGGGCGAGCAGTACCCGGAGCTGCTCACCGAGCGCAAGCGCATCGAGACGGTCGCCCTCGCCGAAGAGGCCGCCTTCCTGAAGGCCCTCAAGGGCGGCACCAACATCCTCGACACCGCCGTCACCGAGACCAAGGCCGCCGGCTCCACCGTGCTGCCCGGCGACAAGGCGTTCCTGCTCCACGACACCTGGGGCTTCCCGATCGATCTCACCCTGGAGATGGCCGCCGAGCAGGGCCTGACCGTGGACGAGGACGGCTTCCGGCGCCTGATGAAGGAGCAGCGGGAGCGCGCCAAGGCCGACGCCCAGGCCAAGAAGACCGGCCACGCCGACCTCGGCGCCTACCGCGAGATCGCCGACAGCTCCGGCGCCACCGACTTCACGGGCTACTCCCTCACCGAGAACGAGGCCGTGATCGTCGGCCTGCTCGTCGACGGCGTGTCCTCGCCCGCCGCCACCGAGGGCGACGAGGTCGAGATCGTCCTCGACCGCACCCCGTTCTACGCCGAGGGCGGCGGCCAGATCGGCGACACCGGCCGCATCCGCCTGGACAGCGGCGCCGTCGTCGAGATCCGCGACGTACAGAAGCCGGTGCCCGGCGTGCACGTCCACAAGGGCGTCGTGCAGGTCGGCGAGATCACCGTCGGCGCCCCGGTGTGGGCCTCGATCGACGCGCACCGCCGCCGCGCCATCGCCCGCGCCCACTCCGCCACGCACCTCACGCACCAGGCGCTGCGCGACGCGCTCGGCCCGACGGCCGCCCAGGCCGGTTCGGAGAACCAGCCCGGCCGCTTCCGCTTCGACTTCGGCTCGCCGTCCGCCGTGCCCACGACCGTGATGACGGACGTCGAGCAGCGGATCAACGACGTGCTCTCGCGGGAACTGGACGTCCAGGCCGAGGTCATGTCGATCGACGAGGCCAGGAAGCAGGGCGCCATCGCCGAGTTCGGCGAGAAGTACGGCGAGCGCGTGCGCGTCGTGACGATCGGCGACTTCTCCAAGGAGCTGTGCGGCGGCACGCACGTGCACAACACCGCCCAGCTCGGCCTGGTGAAGCTGCTCGGCGAGTCCTCCATCGGCTCCGGCGTGCGGCGCATCGAGGCCCTCGTCGGCGTCGACGCGTACAACTTCCTGGCCAAGGAGCACACGGTCGTCGCCCAGCTCCAGGAGCTGGTCAAGGGCCGTCCGGAGGAGCTGCCCGAGAAGGTCTCCGGCATGCTCGCCAAGCTCAAGGACGCCGAGAAGGAGATCGAGAAGTTCCGCGCGGAGAAGGTCCTGCAGGCCGCCGCCGGTCTCGCCCAGGGCGCCAAGGACGTACGTGGCGTCGCGCTCGTCACCGGCCAGGTCCCGGACGGCACCTCCGCCGACGACCTGCGCAAGCTCGTCCTCGACGTGCGCGGCCGCATCCAGGGCGACCGCCCGGCCGTGGTCGCCCTGTTCAGCACGGCGAACGGCCGCCCGCTGACGGTCATCGCCACCGACGAGGCCGCCCGCGAGCGTGGCCTCAAGGCCGGTGACCTGGTGCGCGCCGCCGCCAAGACCCTCGGCGGCGGTGGCGGCGGCAAGCCGGACGTCGCCCAGGGCGGCGGCCAGAACCCGGCCGCCATCGGCGACGCCATCGCCGCCGTCGAGCGCCTCGTCACCGAGACGGCCTGAGGCCCGCCCGATGGCCGAAGGCATCCGCCGCGGGCGCAGGCTCGCGATCGACGTCGGGGACGCCCGGATCGGGGTCGCCTCGTGCGACCCCGACGGGATCCTCGCCACACCGGTGGAGACCGTGCCGGGACGCGACGTCCCGGCCGCCCAGCGGCGCTTGCGGCAACTCGTCGAGGAGTACGAGCCGATCGAGGTCGTCGTCGGGCTCCCGCGCTCCCTCAAGGGGGGCGAGGGCCCGGCCGCCGTCAAGGTCCGCGGCTTCGCCCAGGAGCTCGCCGCCGGGATTGCGCCCGTTCCGGTGAGACTCGTGGACGAGAGGATGACCACAGTGACGGCCAGTCAGAGCCTGCGCGCCTCCGGCGTGAAGTCCAAAAAGGGCAGGTCTGTCATCGATCAGGCGGCGGCCGTGATCATTCTTCAGCAGGCGCTGGAGTCCGAACGGGCGTCAGGCAAAGCCCCGGGCGAGGGCGTCGAAGTGGTCATCTGATCGCGATACGGTAACGTTCCGCGCGATGCGGCGGCGTTCGAACAGCCGCCGCACGGCATCAAGAGGCGGAACGGTTGCCCTGATATCCAGTCGGCGGCCCCCGCCTCGCGGCTCGTAGGGGATCGATGACTGAGTATGGCCGGGGCCCAGGCTCCGAACCGTGGCATCCGGAGGACCCGTTGTACGGGGACGGCGGATGGGGAGGACAGCAGGCCGACGGCCCGTCCCCCTACGGCGGCCAGGGGCAGTACCACCCTCAGCAGCCGCATCCTCAGCAGCAGCACCAGCCGAATCCCCAGCAGGCGCACTACCAGCAGCAGTCCCACCCCCAGCAGCACCCTCAGCAGCCACACCCTCAGCACGCACAGCACCCGCACCAGCACCAGCAGCAGGCTCCGTACGGCGACTGGAACACGGGCCGCCAGCAGGCCTACGACCAGCAGGGCCATGCGGCCGCGCAGGCGCAGTACGGCGGGGGCGGCCAGCCGCACGACGGCGGCTGGGACACCGGTCAGCACGGCCACGTCCCGTACGGCGGTGACCCGGCCGACCCCTACGGCGGGCAGCCCGCGGGCTACGCCGAGGAGGGCCCCGACTACTACGGCACGCCGGACGCCTACCCGCCGCCCGAGCCTCCGGGCCGGCGGCGCCCCACGCCCGAAGCGGAGCCGGAGACCGACTGGGACCCGGGCCCCGACCAGGGGGAGCACGCCTTCTTCGCGGGCGGGGGCGATGACGAGGACGACGACTACGACGAATCGGGGCGCGGCGGCGGCCGCGGTGAGCGGCGCGGACGCGGCGGCAAGAAACCGAAGAAGCGCCGCAGCGGCTGTGCCTGCCTGGTCGTGACGCTGGTCTTCGCGGGCGGGCTCGGCGGCGTCGGTTACTTCGGCTACCAGTTCTACCAGGATCGTTTCGGCACGGCGCCGGACTATTCGGGCGACGGCATCGAGTCGACGGCCACCGTCACCATCGACAAGGGCGCCGGCGGCTACGACATCGGCAACAAACTCAAGGAAGCCGGCGTCGTCAAGAGCGTCGACGCCTTTGTCTCCGCGCAGGGCAAGAACCCGGACGGCCAGAAAATCCAGGCGGGCGTCTACACCCTGAAGAAGCAGATGTCCGCGGCCTCCGCCGTCGAATTGATGCTCAGCCCGAAGAGCCGCAACAACCTCATCATTCCGGAAGGCAAGCGGAATGTGTGGGTGTACAACCAGATCGACGAGCGGCTCAAGCTCAAAAAGGGCACCACGAAGGACATCGCCCACCGCGAGTGGAAGAAGCTCGGCCTGCCCAAGTGGGCCGTGGCCAATATGTCCGGCGAGGTCAAGGACCCGCTGGAAGGCTTCCTCTACCCCTCCAGCTATCCGGTCGCCAAGGGCCAGAAGCCCGAAGACGTCCTGCGCAAGATGGTGGCCGAGGCGTCCGCCAAGTACGACTCCATGGGCGTCGAGGCACAGGCCGAGCAGCTCGACCTGGACAACCCGCTCCAGGTCGTCACGGTCGCGAGCCTTGTCCAGGCCGAAGGCAAGTACAAGCACGACTTCGAGAAGGTCGCGACGGTCGTCTACAACCGCCTGAAGCCCGACAACACCGAGACGTACGGCCTGCTCGACTTCGACTCGACGGTCAACTACCTGAAGGGCCAGTCCAAGCTCGCCATCGGTTCCGTCGACGAACTGCGCAATCTCAAGGACCCGTACAACACGTACAAGATCAAGGGTTTGCCGCCCGGACCGATCGGCAACCCGGGCGAAGTCGCGATCAAGTCCGCGCTGAATCCGGCGAAGGGCAACTGGTACTACTTCGTCTCCGTCAACGAGGACGAGACGCTCTTCGCGGAAACGAATGAAGAGCAGAACCGGAACCGCAAGAAGTACGAGAAGTACCTCGACGAACAGAACGGTCAATGAGCGCACACGTGCGCCGAGCTGCAGTGCTCGGCTCTCCCATCGCCCATTCGCTCTCGCCGGTGCTGCACCGCGCCGCATATCGGGAACTGGGCCTGGACGGCTGGTCGTACGACCGCTTCGAGATCGATGAAGCGGGGCTGCCCGAATTCATCGGGCGGCTCGGCCCCGAATGGGCGGGGCTCTCGCTGACCATGCCGCTGAAGCGGGCGGTGATTCCGCTGCTCGACGGAATCAGCGACACCGCCGCGTCGGTCGAGGCCGTCAACACCGTGGTGTGCACGGACGACGGCCGGCGCCTCGGCGACAACACCGACATCCCCGGCATGGTCGCGGCGCTGCGCGAGCGCGGCATCGAACAGGTCGAGAGCGCCGCGATCCTCGGCGCCGGCGCCACGGCGTCCTCCGCCCTCGCCGCGCTCGCCCGCGTCTGCACCGGCGAGGTCGTCGCGTACGTACGCAGCGAGGCCCGGGCCGCCGAGATGCGGCAGTGGGGCGAACGGCTCGGCGTCGAGGTGCGCACCGCCGACTGGGCGGACGCCGAGCGGGCCCTGCACGCCCCGCTGGTCATCGCCACGACCCCGGCCGGCACCACCGACGAGCTGTCCCGCGTGGTGCCGGAACGGCCCGCCACGCTCTTCGACGTCCTGTACGACCCGTGGCCCACCGCGCTCGCCGCGCGCTGGTCGGCGTACGGCGGCGCCGTCGTCAGCGGGCTCGACCTGCTCGTGCACCAGGCGGTGCTCCAGGTCGAGCAGATGACGGGACGCTCGCCCGCGCCACTGGATGTCATGCGGAAGGCGGGGGAGCGGGCGCTGGCGGAGCGCTGAGTCCGTCAGGTGGACCGGGCGCCGGGCCTCTCCGCCGGACATGGGAGGATCGGGGGTGGCGGGCCAGGGCCGCGCACCCGGTCGCGCCGCAAGCAGTTCCGGGCGCGAGCATCGAGGAGCACCGTTGAGCAGGTTGCGTTGGCTGACCGCGGGGGAGTCCCACGGACCCGCACTGGTGGCGACGCTGGAGGGCCTTCCGGCAGGCGTCCCGATCACCACGGACATGGTGGCGGACCACCTCGCCCGTCGGCGCCTCGGCTATGGGCGCGGCGCTCGCATGAAGTTCGAACGCGACGAGGTCACCTTCATCGGCGGCGTGCGGCACGGCCTGACCATGGGCTCGCCCGTCGCGGTCATGGTCGGCAACACCGAGTGGCCCAAGTGGGAGCAGGTCATGTCGGCCGACCCGGTCGACCCCGACGTGCTCGCCGAACTGGCCCGCAACGCCCCGCTGACCCGGCCCCGGCCCGGCCACGCCGACCTCGCGGGCATGCAGAAGTACGGCTTCGACGAGGCCCGGCCGATCCTGGAGCGTGCCTCCGCGCGGGAGACCGCGGCCCGGGTGGCGCTCGGCGCCGTGGCCCGGTCGTACCTGAAGGAGACGGCCGGGATCGAGATCGTCTCGCACGTGGTGGAGCTGGCCGCGGCCAAGGCTCCGTACGGCGTGTACCCGACGCCCGCCGACGTCGAGAAGCTGGACGCCGACCCCGTGCGCTGCCTGGACGCCGACGCGTCGAAGGCGATGGTCGCGGAGATCGACCAGGCCCACAAGGACGGCGACACCCTGGGCGGTGTGGTCGAGGTGCTCGCGTACGGCGTCCCGGTCGGGCTCGGCTCGCACGTGCACTGGGACCGGCGCCTCGACGCCCGGCTCGCCGCCGCGCTCATGGGCATCCAGGCCATCAAGGGCGTCGAGCTCGGCGACGGCTTCGACCTGGCGCGCGTGCCCGGCTCCCAGGCACACGACGAGATCATCTCCACGGACGACGGCGTGAAGCGCGCGACCGGCCGCTCCGGCGGCACCGAGGGCGGCCTGACGACGGGCGAGCTGCTGCGCGTGCGCGCCGCGATGAAGCCCATCGCGACCGTCCCGCGCGCCCTCGCCACCATCGACGTGACCACCGGCGAGGCCGCCAAGGCGCACCACCAGCGCTCCGACGTGTGCGCCGTCCCGGCGGCCGGGATCGTGGCCGAGGCCATGGTGGCGCTGGTGCTCGCGGACGCCGTCGCGGAGAAGTTCGGCGGCGACAGCGTGACGGAGACGCGCCGCAACGTGCGGTCGTACCTCGACAACCTCCAGATCCGGTGAGCGGCCCGGAGATCGTTCTCGTCGGGCCCATGGGGGTCGGCAAGTCCACGGTGGGCGCGCTCCTCGCCGAGCTGCTCGGCACCACGTACCGCGACACCGACGCCGACATCGTGGCCGCCCAGGGCCGCGAGATCTCCGACATCTTCGTCGAGGACGGCGAGCCGTACTTCCGTGAGCTGGAGCGGCAGGCCGTGCGCGCCGCGCTCGCCGAGCACGAGGGCGTCCTCGCGCTCGGCGGCGGCGCGATCCTCGACGAGGGCACCCGCGAGCTGCTCGCCGCCCACCCGGTCGTCTATCTCTCGATGGACGTCGAGGAGGCGGTCAAGCGGACCGGCCTGAACGCGGCGCGCCCGCTGCTCGCCGTCAACCCGCGCAAGCAGTGGCGCGAGCTGATGGACGCGCGCCGCCACCTGTACGAAGAAGTCGCCCGCGCCGTCGTCGCCACGGACGACCGCACCCCCGAAGAGGTCGCGCAAGCGGTCCTCGACGCACTGGAGTTGACCGCAGTTCCCGGGGGACAACCCCCGGACCCCCGGCCGGAGGACGCGATGGCGAGCCAGGTAACAAGGATCCACGTCGGCGGCACCGCGGGCACCGAGCCCTACGAGGTGCTCGTCGGGCGGCAACTGCTCGGTGAGCTCGGCGCTCTGATCGGCGACGCCGCCAAGCGGGTCGCCGTCGTCCACCCCGAGGCGCTCGCCGAGACCGGCGACGCGCTGCGCCAGGACCTGGCCGACCAGGGGTACGAGGCCGTGGCCGTGCAGGTGCCCAACGCGGAGGAGGCCAAGACCGCCGAGGTCGCCGCGTACTGCTGGAAGGCGCTCGGGCAGTCCGGGTTCACGCGCACCGACGTGATCGTGGGCGTCGGCGGCGGCGCCACCACCGACCTGGCCGGATTCGTGGCGGCGACCTGGCTGCGCGGGGTGCGGTGGATCGCCGTGCCGACGACCGTGCTCGGCATGGTGGACGCCGCGGTCGGCGGCAAGACCGGCATCAACACCGCCGAGGGCAAGAACCTGGTGGGCTCCTTCCATCCGCCCGCGGGCGTGCTGTGCGACCTGGCGGCGCTGGACTCGCTGCCGGTGCACGACTACGTCTCCGGGCTCGCGGAGATCATCAAGGCGGGCTTCATCGCGGATCCGGCCATCCTCGACCTGATCGAGGCCGACCCGGAGGCCGCCCGCACGCCCAAGGGGCCGCACACGGCGGAGCTCATCGAACGCTCCATCAAGGTCAAGGCGGAGGTCGTCTCCGGTGACCTGAAGGAGTCGGGCCTGCGCGAGATCCTCAACTACGGCCACACACTCGCGCACGCCATCGAGAAGAACGAGCGCTACAAGTGGCGGCACGGTGCGGCCGTCGCCGTCGGCATGCACTTCGCGGCCGAACTCGGGCGCCTGGCGGGGCGGTTGGACGACGCGACGGCCGACCGGCACCGCACGGTCCTCGAATCGGTCGGGCTGCCGCTGACCTACCGCTACGACCAGTGGCCCAAGCTTCTGGAGACCATGAAGGTCGACAAGAAGTCCCGCGGTGACCTGCTGCGCTTCATCGTCCTCGACGGCCTCGCCAAGCCGACCGTCCTGGAGGGACCGGACCCGGCGGTTCTGCTCGCCGCGTACGGCGAAGTCGCCGACTGACCGCCCGGTCCGCCCCGTTACGGGGCGGACCGAACAAGCCACGGGCACTCCGTGACCGCCCCGGCCGTTCACACAACATCGGCCGGGGACGGTACCGTTCGGTAGGGGTGGCCCCGGCCGCCGCCCGCACCAGCAGTCGTACGAGACGGAGTGGCACCGGATGCAGCACGCAGTGGGGTCGCCGCTGCCGCCGCCCCCTCAGCCGGGGCACGGACCGGCCACCGGCTGGTCCTCGGCCGCACACCAGCCGGGCGTTCCGCCGTCGGGCGCCGCACCGAGCTCCCCACCCCTGGGCCCCGCCCCGTCCGCCCGCCCCCCGGCCGCCTCGCATCCGGGCTTCGCGGGCGCGCCGTCCGAACCGGCGCCGACGCTCACGCTGACCGGCGCCGCGGCACAGCACGCCGCGGCGCATCAGCCGGGCCCCGCGCCGGTGCCACAGGCGCCGGGAGCGGCTCCGCACGCGCCGGGAGCAGCCCACGGCCCCGCGGCCCCCCACGCCCCTTCCGCGCCACACGCCCCGCACAGCCCCGCGGTGGCGCACGCCCAGACCGGCCCCGGCACCGCCACGCACGCCTCGGCCGCCGCCCCGCCGGCCCGTGACACCACCGGGCACATCCAGCTCCCGCCCGGCGGCCCCGTCGCGATGCCGAGCCCGCCGCCCGGCACCGCCCGGGCCGACACGGGCTCCACCACGCTGGCCGTGTTGCTCATCGGCCCCGCGGGCGCGGGCAAGACGAGCGTCGCGAAGTTCTGGGCCGAGCACCGGCGGGTGCCGACGGCGCACATCAGCCTCGACGACGTACGCGAATGGGTGCGCTCGGGCTTCGCCGACCCCCAGTCGGGCTGGAACGACAACTCCGAGGCGCAGTACCGCCTGGCCCGCCGCACCTGCGGCTTCGCCGCGCGGAACTTCCTCGCCAACGGCATCTCCTGCATCCTGGACGACGCCGTGTTCCCCGATCGGCCGGTCGTCGGCCTGGGCGGCTGGAAGCGGCACGTGGGGCCGGGGCTGCTGCCCGTCGTCCTGCTCCCCGGCCTGGAGATCGTCCTGGAGCGCAACGCCCAGCGCAGCGGGAACCGGCGCCTCACCGACGAGGAGGTCGCCCGCATCCACGGCCGCATGGCCGGCTGGTACGGCTCGGGCCTGCCCATCATCGACAACTCCCACCTCGACGTTCCCGCCACGGCCGCCCTCCTGGACGACGTCCTGGCCCGCGCGATCGCGAGCCCGCCGAAGTGGTGAATCCCCAACCCCGCCCCTTCCCGTAACTGGGGGCTCCGCCCCCCCAGACCCCCGTATCGGCCTGAACGACCTCGTCCTCAATCGCCGGACGGGCTTCTTCCCACCCGCCCGCCCTTTTTGCCCTTCGGGCGGAGTGGGGTGGGTGGGAGGGGCATCGCCCTTCGGGCGGAGTGGGGGCGGGCGGGGCTTCGCCCTTCGGGCGTGATGGGGTGGGTGGGCGGGGAAATATAGCCCCTCCGGCGTTTGAGGAGCGGGGTCTGGGGCCGGAGCCCCAGGAAGGGGGGGCGGGTGGGGGAAAGAGCCCGTCCGGCGTTTGAGGACGAGCGCGCAGCGCGATCGGCGGGAGTCGGCCTGGGGCACCCTTACTGTCACCGCCCGGCGCGCAGCCGCCCGTCCGGACGCGCTGAACCGGCCGGGCCGCCGGGCCCCTCATAGGCTCGCCCCATGTCAGAGGTGTACGCCGCGCGCAGAGAGCGGCTCAGGGAGCGCTGTGCGGGCGGCGGCAGCGCGGCCGCGCTCGTGTCGCGGCCCGCCAATGTGCGCTATCTCGCGGGCGCGGCGCCCAGCGATGCCGTACTCCTGCTGGGCGGGACCGAGGACGTACTGGTGTGCGCGCGACCGCCGGGGGAGGAACCCGGTGCGGAGCGGCCCGACGGAGCGCTGCGGACGCACGTCCTGGAGACGCCGGGCGGTGACCCGGCCGTCGCGGGGGCGGGGCGGGCGGCGGCGCAGGGGGCCGAGACGCTGGCCGTCGAGGAACACCATCTGACCGTCGCCCGGCATCGCGCACTGGCCTCGGTCGCGCCCACGCTGCGCCTGACCGACCTGGCGCGGGGCGTGGAGCAGCTGCGGCTCGTCAAGGACGAGGAGGAGATCTCCTGCCTGCGGATCGCCGCCGAGATCGCCGACCAGGCCCTGGGGGAGCTGCTCGAGTCGATCCTGGTCGGGCGCACCGAGCGGCACCTCGCGCTGGAGCTGGAGCGCCGCTTGGTCGACCACGGCGCCGACGGGCCCGCCTTCGCCACATCCGTCGCGACCGGGCCCAACTCGGGGCGCGGCGGGCACCGCCCCACCGACCGGCGGGTCGAGGAGGGCGACTTCCTCTCCGTGTGCCTGGGCGCCTGCTACCGCGGCTACCGCAGCGAGATCGGCCGCACCTTCGTCATCGGCACCTCGCCCGCGGACTGGCAGATCGAGCTGTACGACCTCGTCTTCGCCGCTCAGCGGGCCGGCCGCGAGGCCCTCGCACCGGGCGCCGCCTACCGTGACGTGGACCGCGCGGCACGCCACGTACTCGACGCCGCGGGCTACGCGGACGGCCTCGCTCCGCTCACCGGACACGGTGTCGGGCTCGAAATCGACGAGGACCCGCAGTTGGCGCCCGCGGCCATGGGTAAACTGGACGCTTGCGTGCCGGTCACCGTCGAACCGGGGGTCCACCTCCCGGGCCGGGGCGGGGTCCGGATCGATGACACGCTCGTCGTCCGCTGCGAAGCGGACGGCGGACCCGAGCTACTCACCATTACGACCAAGGAGCTGCTCGCGCTCTAGCGCGTGCACGTGCCCCGGGGTCGTCCACGTCAGTCCAGGAGATTCCGCAACCGTGGCTTCCACGAACGACCTCAAGAACGGCATGGTGCTCAAGCTCGAAGGCGGCCAGCTCTGGTCCGTCGTCGAGTTCCAGCACGTCAAGCCCGGCAAGGGCCCGGCCTTCGTGCGCACCAAGCTCAAGAACGTGCTCTCCGGCAAGGTCGTCGACAAGACCTTCAACGCCGGCGTCAAGGTCGACACGGCCACCGTCGACAAGCGCGACATGCAGTTCTCCTACATGGACGGCGACTACTTCGTCTTCATGGACATGGAGACCTACGACCAGCTCCACATCGACCGCAAGGCCGTCGGCGACGCCGCGAACTTCCTGGTCGAGGGCTTCACCGCCACCGTCGCGCAGCACGAGGGCGAGGTCCTCTTCGTCGAGCTGCCCGCCGCCGTCGAGCTGACCATCCAGGAGACCGAGCCGGGCGTCCAGGGCGACCGCTCCACGGGCGGCACCAAGCCCGCCATCCTGGAGACCGGCCACCAGATCAACGTGCCGCTCTTCATCACCACCGGCGAGAAGATCAAGGTCGACACCCGCACCAGCGACTACCTCGGCCGGGTGAACAGCTAACCGTGGCCGCCCGTAATACGGCCCGCAAGCGCGCCTTTCAGATCCTCTTCGAGGCCGACCAGCGTGGTGTCGACGTCCTGACCGTCCTGGCGGACTGGGTACGCCACTCGCGGACCGACACCCGGCAGCCGCCGGTGAGCGAGTACACGATGGAGCTCGTCGAGGGGTACGAGAAGCACGCTTCCCGCATCGACGAGCTGATCTCGCAGTACGCCGTCGGATGGACGCTCGACCGGATGCCCGTCGTCGACCGGAACATCCTGCGGCTCGGCGCGTACGAACTCGTCTGGGTCGACGGGACGCCCGACGCGGTGGTTCTGGACGAGGCCGTCCAGCTCGCCAAGGAATTCTCCACGGACGAGTCGCCGGCCTTCGTCAATGGCCTGCTCGGCCGGTTCAAGGACCTGAAGCCGAGTCTTCGCCGAGGAGAGTAGGCTCCCGCCGGACTTTTCCGTTCCTGGAGGGCCCACAGCCGTTTGGCTGTGGGCCCTCCAGGTTTTTCCGGAGCGCAGGAACCCTCCAGGGGTAACCCTCCAGGGGTTTTCCGGAGTGCACGCACAAAGCCGCCGGGGTGGCCGGAACACTATGGGTTCCGGCCACCCCGGCGGCACGTTTCTGCTCAAGTCTCCCTTGGGGGGATTCAGACCTCTTCGTGGGCCACCGCGCGGCGCGCGTCCGCGTCAAGGACGCCCCAGCTGATGAGCTGCTCGGTGAGCACCGAGGGCGACTGGTCGTAGATGACGGCGAGGGTGCGCAGGTCGTCCTGGCGGATGGAGAGCACCTTGCCGTTGTAGTCGCCGCGCTGCGACTGGATCGTCGCCGCATAGCGCTGCAAGGGGCCCGCCTTCTCGGCCGGGACGTGGGCAAGCCGCTCCAGGTCGAGGACCAGCTTGGGCGGGGGCTCGGCGGCACCACCGGGCGGCGTGCCCGGAAGGAGTTCCTGCACCGGAACGCCGTAGAAATCCGCCAGCTCGGCGAGGCGCTGCACGGTCACGGCACGGTCGCCGCGCTCGTACGACCCCACCACGACCGCCTTCCAGCGACCCTGGGACTTCTCCTCGACGCCGTGGAGGGAAAGGCCCTGCTGGGTGCGGATGGCGCGGAGCTTGGCCCCGAGCTGTTTGGCGTATTCGCTGGACATATAGCTCCCCGGACGCTGTGACAACGTGCGGCTCCGCCGCGCGGCTGGTGACTCACTGTGAGGTTACGCAGCGTTACTTGGCCGCGTCAAGCCGAATGAGTCCGAGGGCCTCTTCCGTGGGGGTGGTGACGGCGCGCGTTGCCGTTGCTGGTACCGTGAATGACGCTGCTGACGCAGTTGGCGCAATTTAGACGTCCTTTAAAGTCCGTCCCGTGAGGCGGAGAAGGAGGTCCGTTTTTCATGGACTCGCAAGACTCCGGTGTCGCCCGGCCCGTTCTCGAAGGCCCGGACATCGCACGGGTGCTGACCCGTATCGCTCACGAAATCGTCGAGCGCGCCAAGGGCGCGGAGGACGTGGTCCTGCTCGGCATTCCCACTCGTGGTGTCTTCCTCGGCCAGCGGCTCGCCGCGAAGCTCGAAGAGATCACCGGCCGCAAGATCCCGGTCGGCTCCCTCGACATCACGATGTACCGCGACGACCTGCGCATGCACCCCCCGCGCGCGCTCGCCCGCACCGATATCCCCGGTGACGGCATCGACGGCCGTCTGGTCGTCCTGGTCGACGACGTGCTCTTCTCCGGCCGCACGATTCGCGCCGCCCTCGACGCCCTGAACGACATCGGCCGCCCGCGCGCGGTGCAGCTTGCCGTCCTCGTCGACCGCGGCCACCGAGAACTGCCCATCCGCGCCGACTACGTCGGCAAGAACCTCCCGACGTCGCTGCGGGAGACGGTCAAGGTCCAGCTCGCCGAGGAGGACGGCCGCGACGCCGTGCTGCTCGGTGCCAAGCCGACCGCTCCGGCCGGCGAGCGCTAGCTCCTTCCCGTACGGCCGGCCCTTCGGGGCCCGTTGCCCGTGCGCGAGCTGACGCGCGCCCGCATGCCCGCCGTGCCCCCGGGGACACCTCCGCCCGGGCACCCGCACACCTGAATTCCCTTACGGAGCCCACCAGATGATGCGACACCTCATCTCGGCCGCCGACCTCACCCGCGACGACGCCGTTCTCATCCTCGACACCGCGGAGGAGATGGCCCGCGTCGCCGACCGGCCGATCAAGAAGCTGCCCGCGCTGCGCGGCCGCACCGTGGTCAACCTCTTCTTCGAGGACTCGACCCGGACCCGGATCTCCTTCGAGGCCGCCGAGAAGCGCCTCTCCGCCGACGTCATCAACTTCGCCGCCAAGGGATCGTCCGTCTCCAAGGGCGAGTCCCTGAAGGACACCGCCCAGACCCTGGAGGCCATGGGCGTCGACGCCGTCGTCATCCGCCACGGGGCCTCCGGCGCGCCCTACCGCCTGGCGACCTCCGGCTGGATCGACGCCACCGTCATCAACGCCGGTGACGGCACCCACCAGCACCCCACCCAGGCTCTGCTCGACGCCTTCACCATGCGCCGCCGCCTGGTCGGCCGGGACGCCGGGCTCGGCCAGGACCTGGCCGGCAAGAGCATCACCGTTGTCGGCGACATCCTGCACAGCCGCGTCGCCCGCTCCAACGTGGACCTGCTGCACACGCTCGGCGCCGAGGTCACCCTCGTCGCGCCGCCCACCCTGGTGCCGGTGGGCGTCGAGCACTGGCCGTGCGAGGTGTCGTACGACCTCGACCGCGTGCTGCCCAAGTCCGACGCCGTGATGATGTTGCGGGTGCAGCGCGAGCGCATGAACGCCGCGTTCTTCCCCACCGAGCGCGAGTACTCGCGCCGCTACGGCCTCGACGGCGACCGCATGGCGAAGATGCCCGAGCACGCCATCGTGATGCACCCCGGCCCGATGGTCCGCGGCATGGAGATCACCGCCGAGGTCGCCGACTCCGACCGCTGCACGGTCGTCGAACAGGTCGCCAACGGCGTCTCGATCCGCATGGCCGTCCTGTACCTGCTGCTGGGCGGCAACGAGCCCGCCGTCACCCACACCCGTACCGAGGAGAAGTGAAGACCATGAGCAAGATCCTTATCCGTGGGGCGCGGGTGCTGGGCGGCGAGACGCAGGACGTACTCGTCGACGGTGAGGTCGTCGAGGCGGTCGGCGCCGGGCTGAGCGACGAGGGCGCCCAGGTGATCGAGGCCGACGGCAAGATTCTGCTGCCGGGCCTGGTCGACCTGCACACCCACCTCCGCGAGCCCGGCCGCGAGGACTCCGAGACCGTCCTCACCGGCACCCGGGCCGCCGCGAGCGGCGGCTTCACCTCCGTGTTCGCGATGGCCAACACCTTCCCCGTCGCCGACACCGCGGGCGTCGTCGAGCAGGTCTGGCGGCTCGGCAAGGAGTCCGGCTACTGCGACGTGCAGCCCATCGGCGCCGTCACCGTCGGCCTCGAGGGCAAGAAGCTCGCCGAGCTGGGCGCCATGCACGAGTCGGCGGCCGGCGTCACGGTCTTCTCCGACGACGGCAAGTGCGTCGACGACGCCGTGATCATGCGGCGCGCCCTGGAGTACGTGAAGGCCTTCGGCGGTGTCGTCGCGCAGCACGCGCAGGAGCCGCGGCTCACCGAGGGCGCCCAGATGAACGAGGGCGTCGTCTCGGCGGAGCTCGGGCTGGGCGGCTGGCCGGCGGTCGCCGAGGAGTCGATCATCGCCAGGGACGTCCTGCTCGCCGAGCACGTGGGTTCGCGGGTGCACATCTGCCACCTGTCGACCGCGGGCTCCGTGGAGATCGTGCGCTGGGCCAAGTCGCGCGGCATCGACGTGACCGCGGAGGTCACGCCGCACCACCTGCTCCTCACCGACGAGCTCGTACGGACGTACAACCCCGTCTACAAGGTCAACCCGCCGCTGCGCACGGAGCGCGACGTCATGGCGCTGCGTGAGGCCCTGGCCGACGGAACCATCGACATCGTCGCCACCGACCACGCCCCGCACCCGCACGAGGACAAGGACTGCGAGTGGGGTGCGGCCGCCATGGGCATGGTCGGCCTGGAGACCGCCCTGTCCGTCGTGCAGCACACGATGGTCGAGACGGGCCTGCTCACCTGGGCGGGCGTCGCCGAGCGCATGTCGCACACGCCCGCGCGGATCGGCCGGGCCGCGGGCCACGGCCGCCCCGTCTCGGCAGGCGAGCCGGCGAACCTCACCCTCGTCGATCCGGCATACCGTGGCTCCGTGGACCCCGCGGGATTCGCCTCCCGCAGCCGTAACACCCCCTACGAGGGCCGTGAGCTGCCGGGACGCGTCACGCACACGTGGCTGCGGGGCCGGGCCACGCTCGTCGACGGGAAGCTCCAGTGACTGCAACGCACCTTCTTGCCAGCCCCCACCTGACCCACCTGGCCGCCGAGGAGAAGTCGGCCGAGGTCACCGACTGGGCCGCCCGGATCGGCTGGGTCGTCGGCCTGCTGCTCTTCATCACGCTCGTCTACTGGCTGATGCGGCAGGGCTGGAAGTGGCGCGGCACCCTCCAGGGCGACCTGCCCGAGCTCCCCGGCGCGCCGTCCGACCCCGGCCCGGCGAAACTTGAGATGACCGGCCGCTACCACGGCTCGACCACCGCCGGGCAGTGGCTCGACCGGATCGTGGCGCACGGCCTGGGCACCCGCAGCCGCGTGGAGCTGAGCCTCACCGACGCGGGCCTGGACGTCGTACGCCCCGGGGCGCGGGACTTCTTCATCCCGAAGGAGGCGCTGCGCGAGGCCCGCCTGGACAAGGGCATCGCGGGCAAGGTCCTCGCCGAGGGCGGTCTGCTGATCGTCACCTGGGCGCACGGCGACAAGCTGCTGGACTCCGGCTTCCGCTCGGACCACGCCGCCGAGCAGGCGGAGTGGGTCGAGACCCTGAACCACATGATCAACAATGCCCGGTCCGACAGCGAGACCGGCAGCACGACGGAAACGGAAGGCGCACGATGACGACCTCCACAAGGGGAGCCAGCAAGACCCCTGCCGTACTCGTCCTGGAGGACGGCCGCATCTTCCGCGGGCGTGCCTATGGGGCCGTGGGGGAGACCTTCGGAGAGGCGGTGTTCTCCACTGGCATGACCGGCTACCAGGAGACCCTCACCGACCCGTCGTACCACCGCCAGGTCGTCGTGATGACCGCCCCGCACGTCGGCAACACCGGCGTCAACGACGAGGACCCCGAGTCGCAGCGGATCTGGGTCTCCGGCTACGTGGTGCGCGACCCCGCGCGCGTGCCCTCCAACTGGCGCGCCAAGCGCTCCCTGGACGAGGAGCTGGAGCGGCAGGGCGTCGTCGGCATCAGCGGCATCGACACCCGCGCCCTCACCCGCCATCTGCGCGAGCGCGGCGCCATGCGCGTCGGCATCTTCTCCGGCAACGCGCTGCCCGACGAGGGCACGATGCTCACTGAGGTCCGCCAGGCCGCCGAGATGAAGGGCGCGAACCTCTCCGCGGAGGTCGCCACCAAGGAGACGTACGTCGTCCCCGCGATCGGCACCAAGAAGTTCACGGTCGCCGCCGTCGACCTCGGCATCAAGGGCATGACCCCGCAGCGGATGGCCGAGCGCGGCATCGAGGTGCACGTGCTGCCCGCCACCGCGACCGCCGAGGACGTGTACGCCGTGAACCCCGACGGCGTGTTCTTCTCCAACGGCCCCGGCGACCCCGCCACCGCCGACGGCCCCGTGGCCGTCATGCAGGAGGTCCTGGAGCGCGGGACGCCGCTGTTCGGCATCTGCTTCGGCAACCAGATCCTCGGCCGCGCCCTCGGCTTCGGCACGTACAAGCTGAAGTACGGGCATCGCGGCATCAACCAGCCCGTGCAGGACCGCACCACGGGCAAGGTCGAGGTCACCGCGCACAACCACGGCTTCGCCGTCGACGCGCCGCTCGACCGGGTCTCCGACACCCCCTACGGCCGCGCCGAGGTCTCCCACGTGTGCCTCAACGACCAGGTCGTCGAGGGCCTCCAGCTCCTCGACCGGCCCGCGTTCAGCGTCCAGTACCACCCCGAGGCGGCCGCGGGCCCGCACGACGCCGCGTACCTCTTCGACCGCTTCGTACAGCTCATGGCAGAACAAGGAGCCCAGCGTGCCTAAGCGCACCGATATCCAGTCCGTCCTGGTCATCGGCTCCGGCCCGATCGTCATCGGCCAGGCCGCGGAGTTCGACTACTCCGGGACCCAGGCATGCCGCGTCCTCAAGGCCGAGGGCCTGCGCGTCATCCTCGTCAACTCGAACCCGGCGACGATCATGACCGACCCGGAGATCGCCGACGCCACGTACGTCGAGCCGATCACCCCGGAGTTCGTCGAGAAGATCATCGCCAAGGAGCGCCCCGACGCGCTCCTGCCCACCCTCGGCGGCCAGACGGCCCTCAACACGGCCATCTCCATGCACGAGCAGGGTGTTCTGGAGAAGTACGGCGTCGAGCTGATCGGCGCGAACGTCGAAGCCATCAACAAGGGCGAGGACCGCGACCTCTTCAAGGAGGTCGTCGAGGCCGTCCGCGCCAAGACCGGCCACGGCGAGTCCGCACGCTCCGTGATCTGCCACTCCATGGACGACGTCATCAAGGGCGTCGACGAGCTCGGCGGCTACCCGGTCGTCGTACGGCCCTCCTTCACCATGGGCGGCGCCGGCTCCGGCTTCGCGCACAACGAGGACGAGCTGCGCCGCATCGCCGGCCAGGGCCTCACGCTGTCGCCGACCACCGAGGTGCTCCTGGAGGAGTCCATCCTCGGCTGGAAGGAGTACGAGCTGGAGCTGATGCGCGACAAGCACGACAACGTCGTGGTCGTCTGCTCCATCGAGAACTTCGACCCGATGGGTGTGCACACCGGCGACTCCATCACCGTCGCGCCCGCGATGACGCTCACCGACCGTGAGTACCAGGTCCTGCGGGACGTCGGCATCGCGATCATCCGTGAGGTCGGCGTCGACACCGGCGGCTGCAACATCCAGTTCGCCGTCAACCCCGAAGACGGCCGGGTCATCGTCATCGAGATGAACCCGCGCGTCTCGCGCTCCTCGGCGCTCGCTTCGAAGGCCACCGGCTTCCCCATCGCGAAGATCGCCGCGAAGCTGGCCGTCGGCTACACGCTCGACGAGATCCCCAACGACATCACCGAGAAGACCCCGGCCTCCTTCGAGCCGACCCTCGACTATGTCGTCGTCAAGGCCCCCCGCTTCGCCTTCGAGAAGTTCCCGCAGGCCGACTCCACGCTGACCACGACCATGAAGTCGGTCGGCGAGGCCATGGCCATCGGCCGCAACTTCACCGAGGCCCTGCAGAAGGCACTGCGCTCCCTGGAGAAGAAGGGCAGCCAGTTCTCCTTCACCGGCAAGCCCGGCGACAAGTACACGCTGCTCCGCGCGGCCGTGCGGCCCACCGACGGGCGTATCAACACCGTCATGCAGGCCATCCGCGCGGGCGCCACACCGCAGGAGGTCTTCGACGCCACGAAGATCGACCCCTGGTTCGTCGACCAGCTCTTCCTCATCAAGGAGATCGCCGACGAGCTGACGGCCGCCGAGAAGCTGGGGCCGGAGCTGCTCGCCGAGGCCAAGCGGCACGGCTTCTCCGACGCCCAGATCGCCGAGATCCGCGGCCTGCGCGAGGACGTCGTCCGCGAGGTGCGGCACGCCCTGGGCGTCCGTCCTGTCTACAAGACGGTCGACACCTGCGCCGCCGAATTCGCCGCCAAGACGCCGTACTTCTACTCCTCCTACGACGAGGAGACCGAGGTCGCCCGGCGCGAGAAGCCCGCCGTGATCATCCTGGGCTCCGGCCCGAACCGCATCGGCCAGGGCATCGAGTTCGACTACTCCTGCGTGCACGCCTCGTTCGCGCTGAGCGACGCGGGCTACGAGACCGTCATGGTCAACTGCAACCCGGAGACCGTCTCCACGGACTACGACACCTCCGACCGGCTCTACTTCGAGCCGCTCACCCTGGAGGACGTCCTGGAGATCGTGCACGCGGAAGCGCAGGCGGGCCCGGTCGCGGGCGTCATCGTCCAGCTCGGCGGCCAGACCCCGCTCGGCCTCTCCCAGGCACTGAAGGACAACGGCGTCCCGGTCGTGGGCACCTCGCCCGAGGCCATCCACGCCGCCGAGGACCGCGGCGCCTTCGGCCGCGTGCTCGCCGAGGCGGGCCTGCCCGCGCCCAAGCACGGCACCGCGACGACCTTCGCCGAGGCCAAGGCCATCGCCGACGAGATCGGCTACCCCGTCCTCGTACGCCCCTCCTACGTCCTCGGCGGGCGCGGCATGGAGATCGTGTACGACGAGACCCGTCTTTCGGCGTACATCCAGGAGTCGACCGAGATCAGCCCGTCCCGGCCGGTCCTCGTCGACCGCTTCCTGGACGACGCGATCGAGATCGACGTGGACGCGCTGTACGACGGCCACGAGCTGTACCTCGGCGGCGTCATGGAGCACATCGAGGAGGCCGGCATCCACTCCGGCGACTCGGCGTGCGCACTGCCCCCGATCACCCTCGGCGGCCACGACATCAAGCGCCTTCGTGCCTCTACGGAGGGCATCGCCAAGGGTGTCGGCGTCCGCGGCCTGATCAACATCCAGTTCGCGATGGCCGGGGACATCCTGTACGTCCTGGAGGCCAACCCGCGCGCCTCGCGCACCGTCCCCTTCACCTCGAAGGCGACCGCGGTGCCGCTCGCGAAGGCCGCCGCCCGCATCTCGCTGGGCGCGACCATCGCCGAACTGCGCGCGGAGGGCCTGTTTCCGGCCGTCGGCGACGGCGGCGAGCTGCCGCTGGACGCGCCGATCTCCGTCAAGGAGGCCGTCATGCCCTGGTCGCGCTTCCGCGACATCCAGGGCCGCGGCGTCGACACCGTGCTCGGCCCGGAGATGCGCTCCACCGGTGAAGTCATGGGCATCGACTCGGTGTTCGGCACGGCGTACGCCAAGTCGCAGGCGGGCGCGTACGGTCCGCTGCCGACCAAGGGCCGCGCCTTCATCTCGGTGGCCAACCGCGACAAGCGCTCGATGATCTTCCCGGCGCGCGAACTGGTCGCCCACGGCTTCGAGTTGCTCGCCACCTCCGGTACCGCCGAGGTGCTCAAGCGCAACGGCATCAACGCCACGGTCGTGCGCAAGCAGTCCGAGGGCGAGGGCCCGAACGGCGAGAAGACCATCGTCCAGCTCATCCACGACGGCCAGGTCGACCTCATCGTCAACACCCCGTACGGCACCGGCGGCCGCCTCGACGGCTACGACATCCGCACGGCCGCCGTGGCGCGCTCCGTGCCGTGCCTGACGACCGTGCAGGGCCTCGCCGCCGCCGTCCAGGGCATCGACGCGCTCAACCACGGAGACGTGGGCGTGCGCTCGCTCCAGGAACACGCACAGCACCTGACCGCGGCCCGCGACTAGCAGCCCACGAGGGGGACACCGGAAGCGGTGTCCCCCTCCTCATGCCTCATGAGGACACCGAGGACACCACCCATGTACAAACTCTTCTTCCGCCTGGTCTTCAAGCGGATGGACCCCGAGCGGGCCCACCACCTGGCGTTCCGCTGGATCCGCCTCGCGGCCCGCGTCCCGGTGCTGCGCACGTTCGCCGCCGCCGCCCTCGCCCCGCGCTTCAAGGAGCTGCGCACCGAGGCCTTCGGCCTGCGCATGCACGGCCCCTTCGGGCTCGCCGCCGGGTTCGACAAGAACGCCGTCGCGATCGACGGCATGGCCATGCTCGGCTTCGACCACATCGAGATCGGCACGGTCACCGGCGAGCCGCAGCCCGGCAACCCCAAGAAGCGCCTCTTCCGCCTCGTGCCGGACCGCGCGCTGATCAACCGCATGGGCTTCAACAACGAGGGCTCCGCGGCCGTGGCGGCCCGCCTGGCGGCCCGCACGCCCGTCTTCAGGGCCGTCGTCGGCGTCAACATCGGCAAGACGAAGGTCGTGCCGGAGACCGAGGCCGCCGCGGACTACGTGAAGTCCACCGAGCGCCTGGCCCGGCACGCCGACTACCTGGTCGTCAATGTCTCCTCGCCGAACACGCCGGGCCTGCGCAACCTCCAGGCCACGGAGTCGCTGCGCCCGCTGCTCAGCGCCGTGCGCGAGGCCGCGCACCGCAGCGTCGAGGGCCGCCGCGTCCCGCTGCTCGTGAAGATCGCGCCCGACCTGGCCGACGAGGACGTCGACGCCGTCGCCGACCTCGCGGTCGAGCTCGGCCTGGACGGCATCATCGCCACGAACACCACCATCGCGCGCGAGGGCCTCGGCCTCGTCTCCGACCCGGCGCTCGTCGCGGAGACCGGCGGCCTGTCCGGCGCGCCCCTGAAGGAGCGCTCCCTGGAGGTCCTGCGCCGCCTCTACGCGCGCGTGGGCGACCGGATCACCCTGGTGGGCGTCGGCGGCATCGAGAACGCCGAGGACGCCTGGCAGCGCATCCTCGCGGGCGCGACGCTCGTGCAGGGCTACAGCGCGTTCATCTACGAAGGCCCCTTCTGGGCTCGCGCCGTCCACAAGGGCCTCGCCGCCCGCCTCGCCGCGTCGCCGTACGCCACGCTCGCCGAAGCGGTCGGCGCCGACACCCGAAAGGCCTCCGCAGCATGAGCAGCACGAGCCCCCTGGAACCCTTCGGCGCCCGGCTGCGCCACGCCATGGACACCCGCGGCCCGCTGTGCGTCGGCATCGACCCGCACGCCTCCCTGCTCGCCGCCTGGGGCCTGAACGACGACATCCAGGGCCTGGAGACCTTCACCCGCACCGTCGTCGACGCCCTGGCCGGCCAGGTGGCCGTCTTCAAGCCGCAGTCGGCGTTCTTCGAGCGCTTCGGCTCGCGGGGCATCGCGGTCCTGGAGCGGGCGGTCGCGGACCTGCGCGCGGCGGGCGGCCTGGTCGTCATGGACGCCAAGCGCGGCGACATCGGCTCCACCATGGCCGCGTACGCGGAGACCTTCCTGCGCAAGGACGCGCCGCTGTTCTCGGACGCGCTGACCGTCTCGCCCTACCTCGGGTACGGGTCCCTGCAGCCCGCCGTAGACCTGGCCAGGGAGAACGGCGCGGGCCTCTTCGTGCTCGCCCTCACCTCCAACCCGGAGGGCGCCGAGGTGCAGCGCGCGGTGCGCGAGGACGGCCGGAGCATCGGGGCCACCATGCTGGGGCACCTCGCGGCCGAGAACGCCGGAGCGGCGCCCATGGGGTCGTACGGGGCGGTCGTCGGGGCCACGCTCGGGGATCTGTCGACGTTCGACCTCGACATCAACGGGCCGCTGCTCGCGCCGGGCATCGGGGCGCAGGGCGCGACGCCGGCCGACCTGCCGCGGGTCTTCGGCGCTGCCGTGCGCAACGTCGTGCCGAACGTCAGCCGGGGCGTCCTGAAGGCGGGGCCCGACGCGGGCGCGCTGCGGGACGCGGCGACGCGGTTCGCGGACGAGGTGCGGGCCGCGGTGGACGCCGCGTAGGTCCGCGCGGATCTGTCTCGTCTCCGCCTCGTCGTGAGCGCACGCCGCGATCACGACGGGGTGCACGTCGGGGAGGGGAAGACGCGGTTCCGGAGGATTTCCGGGTGCGGATTCGCGTTTCCGGAGGACGCGGACGACGGCGTACACCCGCCGAACTGACGCGTTGCTTACGCGACACCCGGCCAAATCCGGGGAGAAATGCCCGATATGCCAGGCTCGGTCGAGGCTGACCAGGACTTTTCGTCTGTTCTCGCTGACTCCAGCGGCCATGGCCGCTAGTCTCCGACGAGAGCTAACGGGCAAGCGCGTTGCACGTTGCTCCCCTGGTGTGGGGCGACTAGGTTCCTCACCGGTCCGTATCCGACAGTTCGACATCCGAGGTGACGTAGGCGTGGCTCTTCCGCCCCTTACCCCTGAACAGCGCGCAGCCGCGCTCGAAAAGGCCGCCGCGGCTCGCCGGGAGCGGGCCGAGGTCAAGAATCGACTCAAGCACTCCGGCGCCTCCCTTCACGAGGTCATCAAGCAGGGCCAGGAGAACGACGTCATCGGCAAGATGAAGGTCTCCGCCCTCCTGGAGTCCCTGCCGGGCGTGGGCAAGGTCCGCGCCAAGCAGATCATGGAGCGCCTCGGTATTTCCGAGAGCCGCCGCGTGCGCGGGCTCGGCTCCAACCAGATCGCGTCGCTCGAGCGCGAGTTCGGCGGCAGCGGGGCCTGACGTCTCAGGCTTCCTGGGGGCACCTGGTCCCAGGCAGTCCCGAGAGGCTGGATAATCGCTGCATGGCTGCTTCACCCCGGGGGACGTCCCCCGTACCCCCGGACGTACGTCCGCGGCTGACCGTGCTCTCCGGCCCCTCCGGGGTCGGCAAGAGCACGGTCGTCGCTCATATGCGCAAGGAACACCCCGAGGTCTGGCTCTCGGTCTCGGCGACGACCCGCAAGCCGCGCCCCGGCGAGCGCCACGGTGTCCACTACTTCTTCGTCACCGACGACGAGATGGACAAGCTGATCGCCAATGGCGAGCTCCTGGAGTGGGCGGAATTCGCGGGCAACCGCTACGGCACACCGCGCGGCGCGGTCCTGGAGCACCTGGAGTCGGGTGTCCCCGTCCTGCTGGAGATCGACCTGCAGGGTGCCCGCCTGGTGCGCGAGTCCATGCCCGAGGCGCAGCTCGTCTTCCTGGCCCCGCCGAGCTGGGAGGAGCTGGTGCGCCGGCTCACCGGCCGGGGCACGGAACCGCCCGAGGTGATCGAGCGCAGGCTCGAGGCCGCACGCGTCGAACTGGCCGCGGAGGCCGAGTTCGACACCACCCTGGTCAACACCTCGGTCGAGGACGTGGCTCGCGAGCTGCTAGCCTTGATGAAAGTTGTTTGATCTCCATCCCCTTCGGAAGGCAGAGAGTGTCCTCTTCCATCACCGCGCCCGAGGGCATCATCAACCCGCCGATTGATGAGCTGCTCGAGGCAACCGACTCGAAGTACAGCCTTGTGATCTACGCCGCCAAGCGCGCCCGTCAGATCAACGCGTACTACTCGCAGCTCGGCGAGGGCCTCCTGGAGTACGTCGGCCCGCTGGTCGACACCCACGTCCACGAGAAGCCGCTGTCGATCGCGCTCCGCGAGATCAACGCGGGCCTGCTGACGTCCGAGGCCGTCGAGGCCCCCGCGCAGTAAGCACGCAGTCCTTCACCACGGGCCCGGCAGAGCACCTGCCGGGCCCGTGGTGTGTCATGGAGTCGTACGTTTACGAGTGCGGGGAGGCACGGTGCACAAGCCGAAGGTCGTTCTGGGGGTCAGCGGCGGGATCGCCGCCTACAAGGCGTGCGAGCTGCTGCGCAGGCTCACCGAGTCCGGCCACGACGTGCGCGTCGTGCCCACCGAGTCCGCGCTGCACTTCGTCGGCGCCGCGACCTGGTCGGCGCTGTCCGGCCACCCGGTCTCCACGGAGGTCTGGTCGGACGTCCACGAAGTGCCGCACGTACGCATCGGACAGGGCGCCGACCTCGTGATCGTCGCGCCCGCCACGGCCGACATCCTCGCCAAGGCCGCCCACGGCCTGGCCGACGACCTCCTCACGAACACGCTCCTCACCGCCCGCTGTCCGGTCGTCTTCGCCCCGGCCATGCACACGGAGATGTGGGAGCACCCGGCCACCCAGGAGAACGTGGCCACGCTGCGCCGCCGCGGCGCCCTCGTCGTCGACCCCGCCGTCGGCCGCCTCACCGGCGTCGACACCGGCAAGGGCCGCTTCCCGGAGCCCGCCGAGCTCTTCGACGTCGTACGCCGCGTCCTCGCCCGGGGCGGCGACGCTGTCGACGCCGTCCAGGACCTCGCCGGACGTCACGTCGTGGTCAGCGCCGGCGGCACCCGCGAGCCCCTGGACCCGGTGCGCTTCCTCGGCAACCGCTCCTCCGGCAAGCAGGGCTACGCGCTCGCCCGCAGCGCGGCGGCCCGCGGCGCCCGCGTCACCCTCCTCGCGGCCAACACCACGCTGCCGGACCCGGCGGGCGTCGACATCGTGCGCGTCGGCACCGCCGTACAGCTCCGCGAGGCCGTCCTGAAGGCCGCGGCGGACGCCGACGCCGTGGTGATGGCCGCCGCCGTGGCCGACTTCCGCCCGGAGACGTACGCCACCGGAAAGATCAAGAAGAAGGACGGCGAGAACCCGGCCCCGATCGCCCTCGTCCGCAACCCGGACATCCTGGCCGAGATCGCGGGCGACCGCCCCCGCGCGGACCAGATCGTCGTCGGCTTCGCCGCCGAGACGGACGACGTGCTGGCCAACGGCCGCGCCAAGCTCGCCCGCAAGGGCTGCGACCTGCTCGTGGTGAACGAAGTCGGTGAACGCAAGACATTCGGCTCTGAGCAGAATGAGGCGATCGTGCTCGGCGCGGACGGTAGCGAGACGCCGGTGCCGTACGGGCCCAAGGAGGATCTGGCGGACACGATCTGGGACCTGGTGGTTCAGCGCCTGGTGTGACTCCCGGGGTCTCCATGGCGTCCGTCCGGAGAGTGGGCGGACGCCGTCCGAAAAGTGGGGCGAACGTCACTTCCGCCTCGATCGGAGGGCTCAAACCCTGTGAATTCGGGCGGCAGGCCCTCTGGTGCAGACCGAACGTCGTATCGCACAATGCAGTGCCGCAGGTCACAGGGCTCATGTGGCGAGACAAGTGACCACGCGGTGGAGCGTGACCGATAAACTGGTCCAGGACGACGCCGAGCGCAGCTCTCGGCCCGTCCGCCAATGATCAGCCAGCAGCCGCTGCAACCACAGGGAGCGATGTGTCCCGCCGTCTCTTCACCTCGGAGTCCGTGACCGAGGGTCACCCCGACAAGATCGCCGACCAGATCAGCGACACCATCCTCGACGCGCTTCTGCGCGAGGACCCGACCTCACGTGTCGCCGTCGAAACGCTCATCACCACCGGCCTCGTGCACGTCGCCGGTGAGGTCACGACCAAGGCGTACGCGCCGATCGCGCAGCTGGTGCGCGAGAAGATCCTCGAGATCGGCTACGACTCGTCGAAGAAGGGCTTCGACGGTGCCTCCTGTGGCGTGTCGGTGTCCATCGGCGCCCAGTCCCCGGACATCGCGCAGGGCGTCGACACCGCGTACGAGAAGCGGGTCGAGGGCGACGAGGACGAGCTCGACAAGCAGGGCGCGGGCGACCAGGGCCTGATGTTCGGCTACGCCTGCGACGAGACCCCGGAGCTCATGCCGCTCCCGATCCACCTCGCGCACCGCCTCTCGCGCCGCCTGTCCGAGGTCCGCAAGAACGGGACCATCCCCTACCTGCGCCCCGACGGCAAGACCCAGGTCACCATCGAGTACGACGGCGACAAGGCCGTCCGCCTCGACACGGTCGTCGTCTCCTCGCAGCACGCGTCGGACATCGACCTGGACTCGCTCCTGGCCCCCGACATCCGCGAGTTCGTCGTCGAGCCGGAGCTCAAGGCGCTCCTGGACGACGGCATCAAGCTGGACACCGAGGGCTACCGCCTGCTGGTCAACCCCACCGGCCGCTTCGAGATCGGCGGCCCGATGGGCGACGCCGGCCTGACCGGCCGCAAGATCATCATCGACACGTACGGCGGCATGGCCCGCCACGGCGGCGGCGCCTTCTCCGGCAAGGACCCGTCCAAGGTCGACCGCTCGGCCGCCTACGCCATGCGCTGGGTCGCCAAGAACGTCGTCGCGGCCGGCCTCGCGGCCCGCTGCGAGGTCCAGGTCGCCTACGCGATCGGCAAGGCCGAGCCGGTGGGCCTGTTCGTCGAGACCTTCGGCACGGCCAAGGTCGACACGGACCGGATCGAGACCGCCATCGCCGAGGTCTTCGACCTCCGCCCGGCCGCGATCATCCGCGACCTGGACCTCCTCCGCCCCATCTACGCCCAGACCGCCGCGTACGGCCACTTCGGCCGGGCCGTCCCCGACTTCACCTGGGAGCGGACGGACCGGGTGGAGGCGCTGCGGAAGGCTGTGGGGCTGTAGGTCCCGCGGCACCTCGTGCATCGGGCGAGGCCCGGCGCTCCCTGCGGGGAGGGCCGGGCCTCGTTCCATGTCCGGTCGGCAGGACCGGCGGGCCGGCGATCGTCCCTGCTCAGGTCGGCGCTGTCAGTCGCGTCTGGTAGGAATTTGGCTGTGAGCAGCGAGAACGGTCAGTCGGGTGGTGCGGAGGGCGCCGTGCCCGAGCAGCTTGCGCTCATTCGGGAGAGTGTGCGGAAGGCCAAGGCGCCCAAGGCGAAGCCGCGTACGTGGCGGGGGGCCGCGCTGGCCAAGGAGTTGCCGGTGGCGCGGGTCGTCGTCGACAAGGGCGTGCTGCATCTCGACCGGTATTTCGACTATGCCGTGCCGGAGGAGCTGGACGAGGCCGCGCAGCCGGGGGTGCGGGTGCGGGTGCGGTTCGGGGCCGGGTCGCGGAATGTGCGGGGCGGGCGGCGCGAGGGCGGCGGGCTCATCGACGGGTTCGTCGTCGAGCGGTGCGCCGAGTCGGACTACGGCGGGCCGCTGGCAGCCCTCGCCCAGGTCGTCTCGCCGGAACCGGTCCTGGACGAAGAGCTGTTGGGGCTCGCCCGCGCCGTCGCCGACCGGTACGCGGGCAGTCTCGCCGACGTGCTGCAGCTGGCGGTGCCGCCGCGGCACGCCCGCGCCGAGTCCCGCCCCTCGCCTCCCGCGGGCCCGCCGCCCCCGGCCCCCGAGCCCGGATCGTGGCGGCGGTACGCGCGCGGCGCGGAGTTCGTGGCGGCGCTCGCCTCGGGCGGTGCGCCGCGGGCCGTGTGGACGGCGCTGCCGGGGCCGCAGTGGGCCGACGAGATCGCCCTGGCCGTGCAGGCCACGCTCGCCTCGGGGCGCGGCGCCCTCGTCGTCGTGCCGGCGGGGCGGCCCGCCGCGCGCGTCGACGCGGCCCTGCGGGAGCGCCTTGGCGAGGGGCAGCACGCCCTCCTGACCGCCGACGCGGGGCAGGAGCGGCGGTATCGGGAGTGGCTGGCCGTGCGGCGCGGTGCCGTGCGGGCCGTCGTCGGGACGCGCGCGGCCATGTTCGCCCCGGTGCGCGACCTCGGGCTCGTCGTGGTGTGGGACGACGGCGACGCGAGCCATGCGGATGAGAACGCTCCGTTTCCGCATGTGCGCGAAGTGCTCGAGTTGCGTGCCTCACGTGACAAGTGCGGCTTCCTGCTGGGCAGTTGGGGCTGCACGGTCGAGGCCGCGCAGCTCGTGGAGAGCGGCTGGGCGGCGCCGATGGTCGCCGGCCGCGATCAGGTGCGGGCCGCCGCCCCGCTCGTACGGACCGTGGGGGACGGGGACCTCGCGCGCGACGAGGCGGCGCGGGCCGCCCGGCTGCCCACCCTGGCGTGGCAGGCCGCCCGCGAGGGGTTGAAGCACGGGCCCGTCCTGGTGCAGGTGCCCCGGCGTGGGTATGTGCCGCGGCTCGCGTGCGAGCGGTGCCGGGAGCCCGCGCGGTGCCGGCAGTGCGCGGGGCCGCTGGAGGCCCGGGACGACGGCACGCTGCGCTGTGCGTGGTGCGGGCGTGGCGAGGGGGCCTGGCACTGCCCCGAGTGCGGCGGTTTCCGGCTGCGGGCGCAGGTCGTGGGGGCGCGCCGGACCGCGGAGGAGCTGGGGCGGGCGTTTCCCGCGGTGCCGGTGCGGACGTCCGGGCGCGAGCAGGTCCTTGACACGGTGGGCGGCGCGCCCGCGCTCGTGGTGAGCACGCCGGGCGCGGAGCCGGTCGCCGAGGGTGGTTACGCGGCCGCGCTGCTGCTCGACGGCTGGGCGATGCTCGGCCGACCCGATCTGCGGGCGGGTGAGGACGCGCTGCGGCGCTGGATCGGCGCCGCTGCGCTGGTACGCGACCAGGGCGCGGGCGGCACGGTGGTGATCGTCGCTGAGCCCACGCTGCGGCCGGTGCAGGCGCTGGTGCGGTGGGATCCGGTGGGGCACGCGGTGCGGGAGCTGGCCGAGCGGGCGGAGCTGGGGTTTCCGCCGGTGTCGCGGATGGCGTCGGTGACGGGGCCACCGGACGCGCTGTCGGAGTTCCTGGGCGCCGCCGAACTGCCGCCGGACGCCGAGGTGTTGGGTCCGGTGCCGGTCGCCACCGCCGAGACCGGCCGGCCCCGGCGGGCCGGGGACGCACCGCCCGGCGAGCACTGGTCGCGAGCCTTGGTGCGGGTCCCGCCCGGCAGCGGCGCGGCCCTGGCCCACGCCCTGAAGACGGCGCAGGCCGCGCGGATGGCACGGGGATTGGGGCAGCAGGCGGCGGTGCGGGTGCGGATTGATCCCCTGGACATCGGGTGAGCGGGCTTGCCGGAGGGGCGGGGGGACTTCGGGCCTGACCACTCTCAGGTCCTGAGGTACGAGCGCCCCGAAGGGGCGCGGGGAACTGCGCGACCAGCCCCCACCGGCCCGCAGATTTCGCATCGCACATCCACCGAAGCGCATAAGCGGCCTCCGTGGGCCTCCGTGCCCGGCCCGCGGGCACAGCACGCTCACATAGGCGCCCCGCCAGAAAACGCGGCTGCCCCCGCCCGTTGCGGGCAAGGGGCAGGTGGCAGCCGCCGGGGGTCAGCCGTTGCGCGGGCCGGGGAAGGCGCCGGGCCGCATGTCGTCGCGGAGGCCGGTGCTGCCCGCTGTCGGCTGGGTCGGCATGGCGCGGGCCGCGGGGACGGACGGCATGGGGGCGCCCACGGGGACCGTGCGGGTGGCGGTGGGGGTCGGCTCGGCCGCGCGCTCGGGTTCGGCGGCGGTCTGGGCCGTGGTGGCGCGGCGGGCGCCGTAGCGGCGGTGCACGGCCTGCTTGGTGACGCCGAGCGCGGAGCCCACCGCGTCCCACGAGAAGCCGAGTGAGCGGTCGAAGTCGACTGCCGCGGTCACCAGCGTCTCGACGCTGTCCCGCAGTTCCTGGGCCAGGCGGACGGTCGGAGCGGGCGCGCGTCCGTACACGACGAAGCCCGCGGAGGGGCTGGAGCGGCGCGGGCGGTAGACGTTGCCGAGCTGGGCGGTGAGGGTGCGCAGTGCGTCCACCTGCCGGCGGACCCGCTCGATGTCCCGCACCAGCAGGTGCAGGCTGGCCCGTGCCTGGGCGTCGTGGGTTGCGTGGTCGGCCATGAACAAGCCTCTCGAACCGGCGTTGAGGGATCGGGGGTTGAGGGATCGGGTTGGATGAGTGAACGGGGGGAACGGGGGACGGGGACCGGGAAGAAACGGGGAGCGGGGGTCGGCGGTCCTGTGCAATGAGGAGCGGGCCGCGTGTGCGGCCCGTTGTGGTCAACTTTTTCTTGACCAACGCGCTACGTCGTGAGGGGTCACGGTCCAGGGGCGTATGCGCATATGCACAGGGCGCACACCCATGCGTACGCCCCCGGGAAACCTCTGGGCAGGGCCCATAGACTGGTGCGTCGCCGCCCACGGACCCCCAGAGAACCGGAGTACCCCACCAGTGAAGCTGGTCTTCGCAGGCACCCCCGAGGTCGCCGTCCCCGCCCTGGACGCCCTGATCGCCTCCGGCAGGCACGAGGTGGCCGCCGTCGTGACCCGCCCCGACGCCCCCGCGGGCCGTGGCCGCAGGCTGGTCGCGAGCCCGGTGGCCGAGCGCGCGGAGGAGGCCGGGATCGAGGTCCTGAAGCCCGCGAAGCCGCGCGACGAGGCGTTCCAGGCGAGGCTGCGGGAGATCGCGCCGGACTGCTGCCCGGTGGTGGCCTACGGCGCGCTGCTGCCGAAGTCCGCGTTGGAGATCCCGGCCCACGGCTGGGTGAATCTGCACTTCTCGCTGCTGCCCGCCTGGCGCGGTGCCGCACCCGTGCAGCACGCGATCATGGCCGGGGACGAGATCACCGGTGCCTCCACCTTCCTGATCGAGGAGGGCCTGGACTCCGGCCCGGTGTACGGCACGGTCACCGAGGAGATCCGGGCCACCGACACCAGCGGTGACCTGCTGACGCGGCTCGCGTTCGCGGGGGCCGGACTGCTCGCCGCGACCATGGACGGCATCGAGGACGGCTCGCTGACCGCCGTGCCGCAGCCCGCCGACGGCGTCAGCATCGCGCCGAAGATCACCGTCGAGGACGCGCACATCGACTGGTCGGCGCCCGCGCTGCGGGTGGACCGCGTGGTCCGCGGCTGCACGCCCGCGCCGGGCGCGTGGACCGTCTTCCGCGGCGAGCGCCTCAAGCTGATCCAGGCCACCCCCGTGCCCGACCGCACCGACCTCGCGCCCGGCGAGATCGCCGCCGGCAAGAAGAACCTGTACGTGGGCACGGGTTCGTACGCCGTGGAACTGCTGTGGGTCCAGGCGCAGGGCAAGAAGCCGATGGCCGCCGCCGACTGGGCGCGCGGGGCGCGGATCACCTCCGGGGAGCGGCTCGGGGCGTAGCGCGTGCCACCGCGCGGGCGACGTACGCTGGCATGGTTCGCCCCATCACCAGCAGCGGAGCACCTTTGAACGACCAGCCGAGCCGGCGTCCCCGTACCCAGGGCAAGTCCGGAGGCCAGGGCAGGCCCGGATCCCAAGGCGGCCCCGGGAAGTCCGGCAAGCCTCACAAGCCGTACCGCCGCCCGCAGAAGGACCCCGTCCGCATCCTCGCCTTCGAGGCGCTGCGGGCCGTCGACGAGCGCGACGCGTACGCGAACCTCGTGCTGCCACCCCTGCTGCGCAAGGCGCGCGAGAAGGAGGGTCCGGAGAAGTTCGACGCGCGGGACGCGGCCCTCGCCACGGAGCTCGTGTACGGGACGCTGCGCCGGCAGGGGACGTACGACGCGATCGTCGCCGCCTGCATCGACCGGCCGCTGCGCGAGGTCGACCCGCCCGTCCTCGACGTACTGAACCTGGGCGTCCACCAGCTCCTCGGCACCCGCATCCCCTCGCACGCCGCCGTGTCCGCGTCCGTGGAGCTGGCGCGGGTCGTGCTCGGCGACGGGCGGGCCAAGTTCGTGAACGCGGTGCTGCGGAAGGTGGCGCAGGACGACCTCGACGGCTGGCTGGAGAAGGTCGCGCCGCCCTACGACGAGGACCCCGAGGACCATCTCGCGATCGTGCACTCCCATCCGCGCTGGGTCGTCTCCGCGCTGTGGGACTCGCTCGGCGGCGGACGCGCCGGGATCGAGGACCTGCTCGACGCCGACAACGAGCGTCCCGAGGTCACGCTGGTGGCGCGGCCGGGGCGGTCCACCGCCGACGAGCTGCTCGGCTCGCTGGACGCGGACTCGGCGCTTCCGGGCCGCTGGTCGCCGTACGCCGTACGGCTCAGCGAGGGCGGCGAACCGGGATCCCTGGACCTGGTCCGCGAGGGTCGGGCCGGGGTCCAGGACGAGGGAAGCCAGTTGGTGGCGGTCGCACTCGCGAACGCTCCGCTCGAAGGACGCGACGAGAAGTGGCTCGACGGGTGCGCCGGGCCCGGCGGCAAGGCCGCCATGCTCGCCGGGCTCGCGGCCGAGCGCGGGGCCGTGCTGCTCGCCGCCGAGAAGCAGCCGCACCGGGCCCGCCTCGTGGGCCAGGCCCTGGCCGGAAACCCCGGCCCCTACCAGGTCGTCGCCGCCGACGGGACCCGGCCGCCGTGGCAGCCGGGGACCTTTGACCGGGTGCTGATGGACGTGCCGTGCACGGGACTTGGGGCGTTGCGGCGGCGGCCGGAGGCGCGGTGGCGGCGACGGCCGGAGGACCTGGAAGGGTTCGCGCCTTTGCAACGTGCGCTGTTGCGGACGGCGTTGGAGTCCGTGCGGGTCGGGGGCGTCGTCGGGTACGCCACGTGTTCGCCGCATCTCGCCGAGACGCGGGCCGTCGTCGACGACGTGCTCAAGCAGTGGGGGGCCGCCGTGGAGCTGGTGGACGCGCGGGAGTTGATGCCCGGGGTGCCGGCGCTCGGGGACGGGCCCGATGTGCAGTTGTGGCCGCATGTGCATGGTACGGATGCGATGTATCTGGCGGTCATTCGGCGTACGGGGTGAGCCATCGGCCTGAACGGCCTCGTCCTCAATCGCCGGACGGGCTTGAAATACCGGCGTCGGTCTTGCGTGCCAGCTTGTTCGGCCACCACACCTTCGGGCCCACGTCCAGGAACAGGGACGTGACCAGGATCGAGCGGACGATGAAGGTGTCCAGGAGGACGCCGAGTGCGACCGCGAAGCCGATCTCTACGAATGCCACCATCGGGATCGTGCCGAGGACGGCGAAGGTGCCCGCGAGGACCAGGCCCGCCGAGGTGATGACCGAGCCGGTCGCGGCCAGGCCGGTCAGCACGCCGCGGTGGGTGCCCTGGTGGGCCGCCTCCTCGCGGATACGGGTCGACAGGAAGATGTTGTAGTCGATGCCGAGCGCCACGAGGAAGACGAAGACGAACAGCGGGAAGTCCGTGGACTCGCCGGGGAAGTCGAAGATGTGGCGGAACACGAGCGCGCTGATGCCGAGGGCCGCCGAGAACGACACGATGACCGTCCCGATCAGCAGCAGCGGAGCCACCACGGCGCGCAGCAGTACGCCGAGGATGAGCAGCACGACCAGCAGGACCAGCGGAATGACCAGCTTGTCGTCGTGGATGGTCGCCTTGTCCATGTCGAGCAGCGTCGCCGTGCCGCCGCCCACCCGCGCGTCCGCGCCCGGCACGGCGTGCACGGCGTCACGCACCCGCTCCACCGTGTCCTTGGCGTCCTGGCCGTCCGAGGGATCGGTGAGGGTCGCCTCGAACAGCACCTGACCGTCGTGTTCGGCCTTCGTCCCCGGCGGTACGCCGACGGTGCCCCGCTGCACGCCCCGGGTGTCCGCCACGGCGCGGCGGACGTCGGCCGCCTGCGCCTTGTCCGCGACGACGACCAGCGGATCGCCGGTGCCCGCCGGGAAGTAGTCGGCCTTCACCTCCTGACCGGTGACCGAGTCCGGCTTGTCGATGAAGGCGTCCTCGTTGCTGACCCCGGCCGCGCGCAACTGGATCAGGCCGAGGGCGAGGACCGCGAGCGCCAGGGAGGTGGCGACCCAGGTCAGCCGGGGGCGGACGGCGATCCGGCGGCCCATGCGCGCCCACATGCCCCGCTCGGCCGGGTCGGACGAGCCGACGTGCGGGATCATCGGCCAGAACAGCCAGCGGCCGCAGATCACCAACAGGGCGGGGAACAGCGACAGCATGGCGAGCAGCCCCACCCCGACGCCGATCGCCGCGACGGGACCGAGCCCGCGCGTGGAGTTCATCTCGGCGGTGAGCAGCACCAGCATGCTCAGTACGACGGTCGCGCCCGACGCGAGCACGGCGGGCCCCGCGCGGTGCAGCGCCAGGGCCATCGCCTCGTGCCGGTCCTCGTGCCGGCGCAGCTCCTCCCGGTACCGGGCGACGAGGAGCAGCGCGTAGTCCGTGCCCGCGCCGAAGACAAGGACGGTGAGGATGCCCGCGCTCTGGCCGTTGACGGTGAGGCCCGCGTGCTCGGCGAGCAGATAGATCAGCGCCTGCGCGCCGTACAGCGACACGAACACCGAGATCAGCGGGACGAACAGCAGGATCGGGCTGCGGTAGGTGATCAGCAGGGCCACCACCACGACCGTGCCCGCGGCGAGCAGCAGCGTCGAGTCGATGTCGGCGAAGGCCTCGGCGAGGTCGGCCGAGACGCCGGCGGGCCCGGTGACGTACACGTCCAGGCCGTCCTTGTCGCCGCCCACCTCGTCCTTGACGTCGTCGACGGCGTCCGGCAGGTCGTTCCAGGTGTCGTTGTTCATGGTGAGCGGCACGTACACCTGCGCCGCCTGCGCCCGGTCGGCCGCGTCGCCCGTCTTGTCGAAGGCCGGGCCGCGGGTCTCGTCGCCGCGGATCCAGTGCGAGCGCAGCTGCTTGATCCCGCTCACGCCGTCCGCGATCCGCTCCCGGTCGGCGCCGGTCAGCGGGCCGTCCTCGCGGGCGTACAGGACGACCATGGGCATGGTCTCGGGCCTGAACCCCTCGGAGGCGTCCAGGACTTGGGTCGACTCGGCGGACCGCGGCACCCAGGACGAGGTGGTGTTGTCCTGGGTGTCGGTGAGTTTCTGGGCCAGCGGGGCGGCCACGACCAGGGCCACCAGCCAGAACACGAGCACCAGCCACTTGGTGCGCCGCCCGCAGACCAGCCAGGCCACTCCCTGGCGTGCCTGCCGCTTCTCGTCCGATCGAGTACCAGACCGAGTCCTGGGCATGGCTGTCCCCCTGCCGCCCTACGCGCTGCCGGTGGACGGCCAGCATGGCACGGGGTGCGCGGGCCGGGGAGGTCGCTTTCACACCCCGAGTGCGCCCCCACGTGACCTTGGCGGGACCGCAGGGGGCAACCACCGCGGGGCATGGCAGGCTTGGGGCATGGCCGTGCAGATCAACCCCAGCATCCTCTCCGCCGACTTCGCCCGCCTCGCCGAGGAGGCGCGGGCCGTTCAGGGCGCGGATTGGCTTCATGTCGACGTCATGGACAACCACTTCGTACCGAACCTCACCCTGGGGGTGCCGGTCGTAGAGTCCCTGGCACGGGCGACGGACACGCCCCTGGACTGCCATCTGATGATTGAGGACGCAGATCGCTGGGCGCCGCAGTACGTCGAAGCGGGCGCCGGATCGGTCACCTTCCACGTGGAGGCGGCCGCGGCGCCCGTGCGGCTGGCGCGCGAGATCCGGGCGAAGGGCGCCCGCGCCTCCATGGCACTGAAGCCGGCGACGCCCATCGAGCCGTACGAGGACCTGCTGCCCGAGCTCGACATGCTCCTGATCATGACCGTCGAGCCCGGCTTCGGCGGCCAGTCCTTCCTCGACATCATGCTCCCCAAGATCCGCCGCACCCGTGAGCTCATCAGCAAGCACGGGCTTGAGCTGTGGCTCCAGGTCGACGGCGGGGTCTCGGCCGCCACCATCGAGCGCTGCGCCGAGGCGGGCGCCGACGTCTTCGTCGCCGGATCGGCGGTGTACGGGGCGAACGACCCGGCAGAGGCGGTACGTGCACTGCGCACCCAGGCCGAGTCGGCCACGGCGTCCGCCGGGTGGGCGTGCGGCCACTGAGCCGTACGGCGGGCACGACGGGGCCGCCGCGCGGCCGACGGCTTGGCCACGGGAACGTGAACGCGGCCCATCAGGGCTGATCAAGTACGCCGGATCTGCAAGGATGAACAGCGAATCCAGGTGTACGTATGTTGTGAACAGCAGTGAGGAGAGCGCCGTGTCGGCCATGTCGGCGGGTCGGTCAGCCATGCGGATGGGACCCGCGGAGCTGGTGCAGGCGGCGGCCATGGCCCGCCGCTTCTATCTCGAGGGCAAATCCAAGATCCAGATCGCCGAGGAGTTCGGCGTCAGCCGCTTCAAGGTGGCGCGGGTCCTGGAGACCGCTCTCGAACGTGACCTTGTACGGATCGAGATCCGCGTCCCCGCGGAGCTGGACGCCGAGCGCTCCGACGCGCTCCGCGCCCGCTACGGCCTGCGGCACGCCGTCGTCGTCGAGTCCCCGGCCGCCACGGAGGACATCGAGGATTCGCCCGACCCGGAGAACCTCGGCGAGGTCGCGGCCGGCCTCCTCGGCGAGCTGGTCAACGAGGGCGACGTGCTCGGCCTCGCCTGGGGGCGCTCGACCATCCACATGGCGGCCGCGCTCGATGTGCTGCCGCCGTGCACGGTCGTGCAGCTCACGGGGGTGTACGACGCCGGGACCGCGGAGCGCGGCTCGGTGGAGGCGGTCCGGCGGGCCGCGCAGGTCTCCGGCGGCGACGCCCACCCGATCTACGCGCCGATGCTCCTCCCGGACGCGGCCACGGCCACCGCGCTGCGCCACCAGACGGGGATCGCGCGGGCCTTCGAGTACTTCGACAAGGTCACCGTCGCCGCCGTGTCCATCGGCTCCTGGGAGCCGGGCATCTCCACGGTCCACGACATGCTCACCGACGAGGAGCGCGCGCACTACGCCTCGCTCGGCGTCGCCGCGGAGATGTCGGCGCACCTCTTCGACGCGGAGGGGCGCCGGGTCGGGCGCGACCTGGGAGAGCGGTGCATCACCGTCGAGGCGGACCGGCTCCGCCGCATCCCAGAGGTCGTCGCGATCGCCGGGGGCCAGCGCAAGGCCGCCGCGATCGACGCGGTGCTGCGGTCCGGTCTGGTCACCAGCCTGGTCACGGACACGGCCGCGGCGGACCAGCTCCTGGTCGCGGGGTCGGCGCCGCGGCCCGCGCTGGACCGGGCGGATCCGGACGACTAGTTCGCTGGTCCGTGGCTGGTCCGCTGGTCCGCGGCGGGGGTACGAGGCACGGGGTGCGGGCGGGCGGTGGGGTGCGGACGGTGTGGGTGCGGACGGTGAGGGTGGTGACCGGCGCGTGGCCGTCGGCGCGCGCCGGTGCGCGGAAGCTGTGACAGCATCGGGCGCATGATCTTCCGGTCCCTGGGCCGTCCGCTGGGCGCACTTCTGATCTGCCTCGCCGTCCTGGTGACGGGGTGCGGCACGGAAGAGCGGAGCGCCACGGGCGACGCGGCGTCGACGCCCGCGTGGGCGCGCGGCATGGAGACCGTCGAGGCCCGTCGGCTGCCCGCCGAGGCACGGCGGACGCTGCGCCTCATCGACGAGGGCGGGCCCTTCCCGTACCGGAAGGACGGCAGCGTCTTCGGCAACTTCGAGGGCGAGCTGCCGCGCAAGGCGCGCGGCTACTACCGCGAGTACACCGTCCGCACACCGGGAGAGCGCGACCGCGGGGCCCGGCGCATCGTGACCGGCCGCGAGGGCGAGACGTACTACACGGACGATCATTACGCGTCGTTCAGAGCGGTGCTGAGATGAGCGGTACCGAGCAGTACTGAGACGACGGTGCTGAGATGAGCGGTGCTGAGACGAGGGAGGCGACGCCGTGACGACGGCTGACAGTGCGGATCAGGTACCCGAGGGCGGGGCGCTCGCGCCCGTCCTCGACGCCGTGCGAGGCACCGGCTGGTCCACGCTCGCGCTCGACCTGACCGGCGTGCGCGACAAGGCGGCCTTCATGGACCGGTGCGCCACGGCGCTGACGCTGCCCGACTGGTTCGGGCGCAACTGGGACGCGCTCGCCGACTGCCTCGCCGACCTGTCCTGGGCGCCCGGCGAGCGGGGGCGGCTGCTCGTCGTCTCCGGTTGGCGGGAGTACGCGGACCAGGCCCCCGGCGAGTGGGCCGTCGCGCAGGAGGTGTTCGCCGACGCGGTCGCGTACTGGCGGGAGCAGGCGCAAGGGAAGCAGCGGCAGGGGCCGGAGGCGGGCCTGGAGGTCGTGCTCGTGGTGGGGCCGTCGGCCGGCTGAGGCACTCGCTGTGCGTGCTTGGAGGATCCGACCAGCGCCTTCGCGGGTCGTCTGGGGGATCGTCCCAGGCGGTGCAATCCCCGCGGCATGGGACAATGAAGTACGTGCTTTTCCCCCGGCTGTCCTGTTCGGGGGCCACCTCTGATCGACTGGGATGAGCAGCACGTGCGTTTCCTCAATGACATCCAGCCCGCGTACGACCTGACGTACGACGACGTCTTCATGGTGCCGAGGCGTTCCGCCGTGGGCTCGCGCCAGGGCGTCGACCTCGCGTCGCCGGACGGCACGGGCACGACGATCCCGCTGGTCGTCGCCAACATGACCGCGATCGCGGGCCGCCGCATGGCCGAGACCGTCGCCCGCCGCGGCGGCCTCGTCGTCATTCCGCAGGACATCCCGATCGAGGTGGTCACGGACGTCATCACCTGGGTGAAGACGCGCCACCACGTGCTCGACACCCCGATCGTCCTCGACCCCACGCAGACCGTCGCGGACGCCCTCGCGCTGCTGCCCAAGCGCGCCCACAACGCGGGCGTCGTCGTGGACGGCGACCGCAGGCCGGTCGGCGTCGTCACGGACGCCGACCTGACCGGCGTCGACCGCTTCACGCAGCTCTCCGAGGTCATGTCCAAGGACCTGCTGCTCCTCGACGCGGACATCGACCCGCGCGACGCCTTCAACAAGCTGGACGGCGCCAACCGCCGCTACGCCCCCGCGGTGGACAAGGACGGCCGCCTCGCCGGCATCCTCACCCGCACCGGCGCCCTGCGCGCGACCCTCTACACCCCGGCCGTGGACGCCCAGGGCAAGCTCCGCATCGCGGCCGCCGTCGGCATCAACGGCGACGTGGCGGGCAAGGCCAAGCAGCTCCTCGACGCGGGCGTCGACACGCTCGTCGTGGACACCGCGCACGGCCACCAGGAGTCGATGATCACCGCGGTCAAGGCCGTACGCGCGCTCGACCCGCAGGTGCCGATCGTCGCGGGCAACATCGTCGCCGCCGAGGGCGTGCGCGACCTGATCGAGGCCGGCGCCGACATCATCAAGGTGGGCGTCGGGCCCGGCGCCATGTGCACCACGCGCATGATGACCGGCGTGGGCCGCCCGCAGTTCTCCGCGGTCCTCGAATGCGCCGCCGAGGCCAAGAAGTTCGGCAAGCACGTGTGGGCCGACGGCGGAGTCCGGCACCCGCGCGACGTCGCCATGGCGCTGGCCGCCGGCGCGTCGAACGTCATGATCGGCTCCTGGTTCGCGGGGACGTACGAGTCCCCGGGCGACCTCCAGCAGGACGCCGACGGCCGCCTGTACAAGGAGTCGTTCGGCATGGCGTCGGCCCGCGCCGTGCGCAACCGCACCAGCGAGGAGTCGGCCTACGACCGCGCCCGCAAGGCGGTGTTCGAGGAGGGCATCTCGCACTCCCGGATGTTCCTGGACCCGGCCCGGCCCGGCGTCGAGGACCTGATCGACTCGATCATCGCGGGCGTCCGCTCCTCCTGCACCTACGCGGGCGCCGCCTCCCTGGCGGAGTTCGCCGAGAAGGCGACCGTCGGCATTCAGAGTGCCGCCGGTTACGCCGAGGGTAAGCCGTTGCACGCCAGCTGGAGCTAGGCGCTGCGCTGTGCGGGGCCGTTATTTGGCTGCGGGTTGTGGGGGCTGGTCGCGCCCACGCGGCGGAGCCGCATATGAACACAGCCCCGCGCCCCTTAAGCGAAGCGGCGGGCCGCGCCCCTTTTGGGGCGCGGCCCGCCGCTTCGTCTTTTCCCTCTGGAACGCAACGGACTAAACGGACGGCGCAACGAACACGCGCTCAGTCGCGTCGTACGCAACGATCTTGTGTGGATGCGCAACGTTGCTGCATTACGGGCGGGAACCGCACCTCATAGAGTCAGGCGCTGTACGTGGCGTGGCGGGGACTGCCTGCTCGGTGGTTCCCGTTTTCTGTGTGGACCGCCGCGGCTCCCTGCCACCTCGACCGGCAGCAATGAAGGAGCCAGCGCGTGCTCGATCAGGGCGCACCCCCGCAGACCCGCCCCAGCCCTCCGGGCACGGTGGGCCTCGGCACTCGACTGATGCGGCGCAAGCCGGTGGAAAGCCTGGTCGCCGAGGGCGGCCAGGGCGAGGGCGGCTCGCTGCGGCGGACCCTCGGCATGTGGCAGCTGACCATGATCAGCATCGGTGCGACGCTCGGCACCGGCATTTTCGTGGTGCTCGGCGAGAGCGTCCCCAAGGCCGGCCCCGCCGTGACGGTGTCGTTCGTCATCGCCGGCCTCACCGCGCTCTTCTCCGCCCTCTCGTACGCGGAGCTGGCCGGCTCCATACCGGTCGCCGGATCCTCGTACTCGTACGCATACGCAACCATGGGCGAACTCGTCGCCTGGGTCTGCGGCTGGTGCCTGGTGCTCGAGTACGGCGTGTCGGTCGCGGCCGTCGCCGTCGGCTGGGGCGAGTACCTGAACGAGCTGCTCGACGGCACCATCGGTGTCACCATCCCGGACGCTCTCTCCGCGGCGCCCGGCGAGGTCGACGGCGCGATCATCAATCTGCCCGGCCTGATCGTGGTGCTGCTCGCCATGGTCTTCCTGCTCGGCGGCGCCAAGGAGTCCGCCCGCGCCAACACGATCATGGTCATCGTGAAGATCGTGGCCCTAGTGCTGTTCTGCGCCGTCGGCTTCACCGGCTTCAAGTCCGGCAACTACGCCGACTTCATGCCGCTGGGCGTGGCCGGCGTCAGCGCCGCCGGAGCGAGCCTGTTCTTCTCGTACATCGGCTTCGACGCCGCCTCCACCGCCGGTGAGGAGGCCAAGAACCCGCAGCGCGACCTGCCCCGCGCGATCATGCTCTCGCTGATCATCGTCACCGCGCTGTACGTCCTGGTCGCCGCCGTCGCCGTCGGCGCCTGGAACTGGAAGGACTTCGAGGGCTCCGAGGCCTCGCTGACCGCGATCATGAACGACGTCAGCGGCCAGACCTTCTGGGGCACCCTGCTCGCGGCCGGCGCGGTCATCTCCATCGCCAGCGTCGTCCTGACCGTCCTCTACGGCCAGACCCGCGTGCTGTTCGCGATGTCCCGCGACGGTCTCGTCCCCAAGCAGTTCGCCAAGGTCAGCGGCAAGACCGGCACGCCCCGCGTGAACACCGTCATCGTGTCGCTGTTCTGCGGCGCGCTGGCCTCCGTCATCCCGCTCGGCAAGCTCGTCGACGCCACCAGCATCGGTACGCTCTTCGCCTTCGGCCTGGTCAACATCGCCGTGATCGTGCTGCGCCGGACCCGGCCGGACATGCCGCGCACCTTCCGGGTGCCGCTCGGCTGGCTCTTCCCGGTCCTCGGCTTCGGCTTCTGCGCGTACAACATGTTCAACCTCGACTCCGTCACCTGGGTGGTCTTCGGTGTCTGGATGGCCGTCGGCCTCGTGTTCTACTTCCTGTACGGGATGCGCCGCTCCCGTCTGGAGACTGCCGGGACCACTGAGACCGCAGAGGTTCCCGCGGTGAAGTGACACGCAGAGAAGTGAACGACCCCCTGTGCGACTGAACGATCTCGACGAACGCATCGTGCACGCCCTCGCCGAGGACGCCCGCCGCTCCTACGCCGACATCGGCCAGCTCGTCGGCCTGTCCGCGCCCGCCGTGAAACGGCGCGTGGACCGGCTGCGGGCCACCGGAGCGATCACCGGCTTCACGGTCCGCGTCGATCCGGCCGCGCTCGGCTGGGAGACCGAGGGGTTCATCGAGATCTACTGTCGCCGGAATACCTCGCCGGAGGCGATTCAGCGGGGTCTGGAGCGTTACCCGGAGATCGCGTCCGCCTCCACCGTTACCGGTGAGGCGGACGCGATCGTTCAGGTCTTCGCCTCGGACATGCGGCACTTCGAGCGGGTGCTTGAGCGGATTGCTGGGGAGCCGTTTGTTGAGCGCACCAAGTCTGTGCTGGTTCTCTCGCCGCTTATGCGGAGGTTTTCTTCGGGGTCGCCCGCCTAGCGGGGTGCGTGGTTCGGTTGCCTCGCGGCTGCGGGTGCGTGGGGGCTGGTCGCGCCCACGCGGCGGAGCCGCATATCGACACAGCCCCGCGCCCCTTTGGCGCCAGCCTGGCCCCGGCCGGCAGGTTCGGCTAGTTCGTCGGGTATACCGGGTGCCACGGCAGCACCTTGAAGTCGCCCGTGCCCTTCTTGACCTTTTCGAACGGGGCCGCGCTGTTGCACTTCGTCAGTTTCTTGTCGCCGGTGGGGGCGCCCGTCGCCGCCCAGCTGTAGCCGACGCGGTCGTGCTTGCCCTGGTCGTGGACGCTGAAGCCGACGCGGCCGCCCTTGATCTCCTTCAGGTTGGTCTCGGTGATGACGCCGGTCGTCGTGGCCACCTTGCCGCCGGTCACCAGGCAGTCGATGCGGCCCTTGGCCCAGCCGCCCTTGCCGCCCGGCTTGTCCAGGTGCACGAACTTGAAGGTGCCGGTCGCCTTGTCCGGACGCTTCACGTCCTTCTTGGCCAGATGCGCGTCGAACGTGAACGTCACGTCCTCCGTCGTCTTGCGGAACAGCTTGGCCTTGCCGGTCAGCGCGGCCGCCTCGCGGGGTTCGGCCTTGTCTGAGGCGTGCCTGCCCACCTTCTTGCCGGGGTGCGTGACGTCCTCGCCGGACGCCACGGCCATTCCGGCCGCGCCGGCGGTGATCAGAAGCGCGGCGCCCACGGCCAGGGCACGGTTGCGGGTGAAGGTGATGCGGCTCACGGGAAGCCCTCCGTCTTTCGTTCGGGCTGTTCACCCGGCGTTTCCGGGTGAGATCACCATCCCGTGGCAGGGGGCCTTCGGGCGTCCGGCCCAGGGCTGCTCTGTGCTTCCGCCGCGCGGGGGAGGAGCCGCCGCCGGGCATGCCCCCGGGGACTGAGCCACCCCGCACCACCAGGGCCGTGGACGGCACGCAATGAATCGCCGCCGCCACCGCCCCACGCGCAACAGATCGCCCGGAGCGGCGCAACGGTCGCGCCTTGCCGGGTCACGGCCGCGGAACGTACCGTCTTTGCGAACCCCTGACGCCTTTTGTCGCCCCTCCCTGCCCCTCCGCACACGCCCTGAGGTCAGCCATGCCGCCGCTGCGCACAGCCCTGCTCCAGAGCTCGGGGCGTCCCGGCTCCGTCGCCGCCAACCTCAAGGTTCTGGAGGAAGCGGCGGAGCGTGCCGCCTCGGCGGGCGCCCGGCTGCTCGTGACGCCCGAGATGTTCCTGACGGGCTACGCGATCGGCGACGACGTGCCCCGCTTGGCCGAGCCCGCCGACGGCGAGGCCGCGGACGCGATCGCCGACATCGCCGTACGCCACGGGCTCGCCGTCGCGTACGGCTACCCGGAGCGGGCGGGCGAGCAGGTCTTCAACTCCGTCCAGCTCATCGGCGGGGACGGCGCACGCCTTGCCAACTACCGCAAGACCCACCTCTTCGGCTGCTTCGAGCGCGACCACTTCACGCCCGGCGAACAGGCCGTCGTCCAGGCCGAGTTGGAGGGTCTGCGGATCGGCCTGATGATCTGCTACGACGTGGAGTTCCCGGAGAACGTCCGCGCGCACGCCCTCGCGGGCACCGACCTGCTGCTCGTCCCGACGGCGCAGATGCACCCCTTCCAGTTCGTCGCCGAGTCCGTCGTGCCGGTGCGCGCCTTCGAGAACCAGCTGTACGTGGCGTACGTCAACCGCGTCGGCCCCGAGGGCGAGTTCGAGTTCGTCGGCCTGTCCGCGCTCGCCGGGCCCGACGGGGTCGCCCGCGCGCGTGCCGGGCGTGGCGAGGAGCTGGTGTTCGCCGACGCGGACCCGGCCTTCCTGGCCGCCTCGCGCGCGGCCAACCCCTATCTGAGCGACCGCCGCCCCGGCTTGTACGGGTCCCTGACCTGAGGGTGGCCCGAGCGGCCCCTCTTCTTCTGCTTCCCCTGATCTGCCGTTCCCGCAAGGAGTCCGTACCCCATGACGTCCACGGTGCCCAACGCCGTCCAGCACACCGACGCGCAGCCGCCGATCACCATGTTCGGGCCGGACTTCCCCTACGCGTACGACGATTTCCTCGCGCACCCCGCGGGCCTCGGCCAGATACCCGCGACCGAGCACGGCACCGAAGTCGCCGTCATCGGCGGCGGCCTGTCCGGCATCGTGGCCGCGTACGAACTCATGAAGATGGGCCTCAAGCCCGTCGTGTACGAGGCCGACCAGATCGGCGGCCGGCTGCGCACCGTCGGCTTCGAGGGCTGCGACCCGTCGCTGACCGCCGAGATGGGCGCGATGCGGTTCCCGCCGTCCTCGACGGCGCTGCAGCACTACATCGACCTGGTGGGCCTCGAGACCCGGCCCTTCCCCAACCCGCTCGCGGAGTCGACCCCTTCGACGGTCGTCGACCTCAAGGGCGAGTCCCACTACGCGACGTCCGTCGACGACCTTCCGCAGGTCTACCGCGACGTGATGAACGCCTGGAACGCCTGTCTGGAGGAGGGCGCCGACTTCTCCGACATGAACCGCGCCCTGCGCGAGCGCGACGTCCCGAAGATCCGCGAGATCTGGTCGCAGCTCGTCGAGAAGCTCGACAACCAGACCTTCTACGGCTTCCTCTGCGAGTCCGAGGCGTTCAAGTCCTTCCGGCACCGCGAGATCTTCGGCCAGGTCGGCTTCGGCACCGGTGGCTGGGACACCGACTTCCCGAACTCCATCCTGGAGATCCTGCGCGTCGTCTACACCGAGGCCGACGACCACCACCGCGGCATCGTCGGCGGCAGCCAGCAGCTCCCGCTGCGCCTGTGGGACCGCGAGCCGCAGAAGATCGTGCACTGGCCGCTCGGTACGTCGCTGAAGTCCCTGCACGAGGGCGGCGAGCCGAAGCCCGCCGTGACGCGCCTGGACCGCACCGCGGGGAACCGCGTCACCATCACCGACGCGTCGGGCGACATCCGCACCTACCAGGCGGCGATCTTCACCGCCCAGTCCTGGATGCTGCTCTCCAAGATCGAGTGCGACGACTCGCTCTTCCCCATCGACCACTGGACGGCGATGGAGCGGACCCACTACATGGAGTCCTCCAAGCTCTTCGTGCCCGTGGACCGGCCGTTCTGGCTGGACAAGGACGAGGAGACGGGCCGTGACGTGATGTCGATGACGCTCACCGACCGGATGACGCGCGGCACCTACCTGCTCGACGACGGGCCGGACAAGCCCGCCGTCATCTGCCTCTCCTACACCTGGTGCGACGACAGCCTCAAGTGGCTGCCGCTGTCGGCGAACGAGCGCATGGAAGTCATGCTCAAGTCGCTCGGCGAGATCTATCCGAACGTCGACATCCGCAAGCACATCATCGGCAACCCGGTGACGGTGTCCTGGGAGAACGAGCCCTACTTCATGGGCGCCTTCAAGGCGAACCTGCCGGGCCACTACCGCTACCAGCGGCGCCTGTTCACCCACTTCATGCAGGACCGCCTCCCCGAGGACAAGCGCGGCATCTTCCTCGCGGGCGACGACATCTCCTGGACGGCCGGCTGGGCCGAGGGCGCCGTGACGACCGCGCTGAACGCCGTGTGGGGCGTCATGCATCACCTCGGCGGCGGGACGGACGCGACGAACCCCGGGCCCGGCGACCTGTACGACGAGATCGCGCCGGTGGAGCTGCCGGAGGACTGAGCGGACTCCGGGGCCCCGCCGCGGGGCCCCGGGCCCTCAGATCCCGGCCGCTCGCGCCGCCGCGTGCACCTCGGCGGCCACGTCGCTCAGCTCCCGCGCGTCGCGCACGCTCGCCTGGAGGTCGACAAGGATCTCCTCCGCTCCGGCCTCGGCATGCGCCACCAGGTCGTCGACGATCTGCTCGACGTTTCCCTGGAAGGGGGAGCGGTCGGGGCCGTCGTACGCCTTCGGCGTGTACCGCGTGTTGGCGCGCAGGACGTTGCTGATCGGGGACGTACGGCCGCGCTCGGCGGCCAGGTCCTCGAGCTGCCGCGACTGCTCGGCCAGGCGCGCGGCGCCGGACGCGACGGGCATCCAGCCGTCGGCGTGGTCCACAAGCCTGCGTGCGGCACGCGGGCTGCTCGCGGGCAGCAGCACGGGGATGGGCCGGGCCGGCTTCGGCCCGACCTCGGACGGGGTGATAGTCGTCCATGTCCCTTCGTACGCGACCGGGTCCGGACCCCACACCGCCCGGCACACGTCGAGCACCTCGTCGAGGAACCTGCCGCGTTCCTCGTACGGCGCCACCGACGCCGCCGCGTACTCGTCCAGAGACCAGCCCGTGCCGAGGCCCGCGACCACGCGCCCGCCGCTCGCCGCGTCCAACGAGGCCAGGGAGCGGGCGAGTTGGAAGGGTACGTGCAGCGGCGCCACCAGGACGCTGGTGCCGAGGCGCACGCGCTCGGTGACCGCGGCGGCGAGTGTGAGTGCGACCAGGGGATCGGCGACCGAGCGGTAGTTCTCGGGCCAGGGCCTGCCGGGGATGCCGTACAAGCCCTGGGCCGGGGCGTCGGGGAACAGGACGCGTTCGAAGACCCAGAGACTGTCGAATCCGGTCTCCTCGGCACAGCGCGCCACCAGCGGGACGTCGCGGCCGAGGTCGAAGTGCTTCATCTGCGGCAGGCTCAGGCCGAGTCGGGTCGCCATCGCGGGGCTCCTTCGCGTACGGGGTCTTGATCGGCAACGTGCCACACGGGCACCGGAGTTCCCGCGGTCAGTCCGGCAGCGGCGTGAGCAGCATCCGCCCCACGAGTCCCACCGCGTCGTCCAGGCGCCCCCGCAACTCCTCCGCCACACCCGGGAAGTCCCGCACCGTCCACAGCACGCGGGCCGCCGACCACGCCCCGTCGCGGGCGCGGTCCAGGCTCCAGGAGCCGAGCAGGTGGGTGAGGGGGTCGGCGACCTGGAAGAGGTCGGGGCCCGGCATCAGGTCCTCGCGGATGCGTTCCTCCAGGGAGACCAGGATGTCGCCGACCCGGTCGAACTCGTCCTCCAGATCCGCCGGTTCGCAGCCGAGGGCGTGGCAGGTGTCGACGACGGCGAGTGCCAGGTCGTGGCCGATGTGCGCGTTGATGCCCGCGAGCGCGAACTGCAGGGCCCGTACGCCGGGGTGGCGGCGGAGCTGGAACAGCGGGCGCCAGCACGCGGGCGGGAGCCGGTCGGCCGTGGCCGCGTCCACGGCCGCCAAGTAGCGCTCGGCGAAGCGGACGTCGAGGGTGACGGCGGCCCTGGCGTCCGGGAACCGGCCGACGGCGATGCTCCGGCCGACCTCGCGCGTGACCGCCAGATACACGCGGTTGAAGACGGCGACGCCGTCGTCGCGCGGCCACGAGGCGTCTAAGGCACGCATGCGTGCCGCTACCGCTTCCACTCCCCGCCCCGCGTCGGGTTTCCGCACCGCGTGCGCGTACTCGGCCAACCCCTCGGTCTGCGCCATGGGGGCAGGGTCCCAGCCGCGGGGCGACGTGTGGGGGTGGCTGGCTGGCGCTTCCCCGGAACGGGGGATGGCGGCGGGCCGCCTTCCTTATGGGGCTTCGCCCCTCTCCCCCTTTTCGGCCCTCCGGGCCTCGTCCTCAAACTCCCCCAAGCTCTTAAGGAGCAGGGAGGGACCCCCTCGACGGGCTGTCCGCCTCCTCGTCGTCGTACTTGGACGTGCCCTCGTCCAGGAGTGGCTCCTGGGTCCTGAGGTGGGCGGGGGCGAACGCGCCCAGGACGTGGTAGCCGGTGATGACGACGATCGTGCCGAGAGCGATGCCGCTGAGGGAGAAGTTGTCGGTGAACTTCAGCGAGACGTTGCCGACGCCGATGATGATGCCCGCGGCGGCCGGGACCAGATTCAGCGGATTGCGCAGGTCCACCTTGGCGTTGATCCAGATCTGCGCGCCGAGCAGACCGATCATGCCGTACAGGATGACCGTGATGCCGCCGAGGACACCGCCGGGGATCGCGGCGACGACCGCGCCGAACTTGGGGCACAGCCCGAAGAGGAGGGCGAAGGCGGCCGCCGCCCAGTAGGCGGCGGTGGAGTAGACGCGGGTCGCGGCCATCACGCCGATGTTCTCCGAGTACGTCGTGTTGGGCGGGCCGCCGACCGCCGTGGAGAGCATCGACGCGGCGCCGTCCGCGGAGATCGCGGTGCCGAGCTTGTCGTCGAGCGGGTCGCCGGTCATCTCGCCGACGGCCTTGACGTGGCCCGCGTTCTCCGCGACCAGCGCGATCACGACGGGCAGCGCGACGAGGATCGCCGACCACTCGAAGCTCGGCGCGTGGAAGGACGGCAGGCCGATCCAGTCCGCGTGGCCGACGGCCGACAGGTCGAGCCGCCAGTGGTCGGTCAGCTTGCCGGAGCCGTCCACCGAGTGGATCTTGCCGAAGACGGCATCCAGGAGCCAGGACAGCGCGTACCCGAAGATCAGACCCAGGAAGATCGCGACGCGCGACCAGAAACCGCGCAGGCACACCACGGCCAAACCGGTGAACAGCATCACGAGCAGCGCCGTCCACTGGTCCTGCGGCCAGTACGTCGCGGCCGTCACCGGCGCCAGGTTGAAGCCGATCAGCATCACGACCGCGCCCGTCACGATCGGCGGCATCGCGACGTGAATGATCCGCGCCCCGAACTTCCGCACCGCGAGCCCCACCAGGAACAGCGCCGCGCCGACCACGAACACGGCGCCCGTCACCGTCGCGCTGGAGCCGCCCTGCGCCCGGATCACCGCCGCCACGCCCACGAAGGACAGCGAACAGCCGAGGTAGCTGGGCACCCGGCCGCGCGTCGCGAGCAGGAAGATGACGGTCGCGACACCCGACATCATGATCGCGAGGTTCGGGTCCAGGCCCATCAGGACCGGGGCGACGAACGACGCCCCGAACATCGCCACCACGTGCTGGGCGCCGAGGCCGAAGGTGCGGGGCCAGGAGAGCCGTTCATCGGGGCGGACGACGGCTCCGGGCGCGGGGGTGCGCCCGTCCCCGTGCAGTCTCCAGCGCACGCCGAGGTCCATGGTGAGTTCGCTTTCTGTGCGCGGGTGACGAGCTGTGTCGTCGCAGGGACGAGCCAGGTCGTCGAGGGGGCGGGCCGTGTCGTCATGTCGACGATCAGCGTCGACATGTTAATGCGACGTCAGGGTGGGTTCTTTCCGGCGCTCTTGCGGTACGTTGACATGGCCATATCACTGAACGGAGTTCATGTATCTGATTGGAGCGTGATGAGTGCCCGCACCCGCATCGGCGCCCTGCTCACCGCCGCGGCCGCCGTCGCCGCCGTCCTGGTGACGGCCGTCCCGGCGGCTCCCGCCCCGGCGCCCCCGGCCGCCGCGAAGCCCATGGTCCCCGACACCGCCGTCCTCGACGGCAGGCGCCTGGCCGACGCCAAACGGCGGCTCGACCGGGGCGACCCCCAACTCCGCCGGACCCTGGGGGACTTGACGGCCCGCGCGGACAGATGGCTCGACAAGGGCCCGTGGACGGTCGTCGACAAGCCGAAGCCCGCGCCGAGCGGCGACCCCCACGACTACCTGAGCCAGGCCCCCTACTGGTGGCCGACCCAGCCCAAGACCCCCGACAACCCCTGGGGCTGTCCGTACGAGCAGCGCGACGGCGAGCGCAACCCCGAGGTCGACACCGGCACCGACCGCCGCGACGTGGAGAACGTCTTCGACTCGACGTACGAGCTGTCCCTCGCCTGGTACTACACGGGCGACAAGAAGTACGCCGAGCACGCCGCGAAGATCCTGCGCACCTGGTTCCTGGACCCGGCGACCCGGATGAACCCGCACCTGAACCACGGGCAGTTCATCCCCTGCAAGTACGACGGGCGGGCCATCGGCATCATCGACTTCTCGCAGTCCTACACGTCGGTGGTCGACGCCGTCGCGATCCTCGGCACCGGCGCGCCCGGCTGGACGAAGGCCGACCGCGCGACGATGTCGGCCTGGACCAAGAGCTTCCAGAAGTGGCTGGTGAACAGCGAGTTCGGCAAGCAGGAGGCCGCCGCGAAGAACAATCACGGCACCTTCTACGACATGCAGCTCGCCGCCCTCGCGTACGCCAACGGCGACAAGCGGCTCGCGCGCAGGACCGTCCTGAACGCGCGCGCCCAGCGCATCGACCCGCAGATCGCCGCCGACGGCAGCCAGCCGCAGGAGCTGACCCGCACCCGCAGCTGGCACTACTCGACGTTCGACCTGGTCGCGTACGCGCGCCTCGCCGACATCGGCAGGCGGGTCGGCGTGAACCTGTGGGCGTACGAAGGTCCTGACGGGCAGAGCCTGTTCAAGGCCGTCGACTATCTGCTGCCCGCCGCGACGGGCGCCGCGAAGTGGCCGCACCCCGAGCTGGAGTTCCGGCGGTACGCGGCGAGCGACATCGTGCACGCCGCCGCCGACGCCGGTTCCGCCGCGGCCAGGGCGGCGGTGCCGAAGCTGGAGACACCGCCGGGCGGCGACCTGTGGGCGCTGCGTCCGGCGGCCGAGCAGTTGGACTCGATCACGGGCTGAGGCCGCCTCAGCCCTTCCGGTCGACCGTCGTCGCCTGAGGGGCGGGCGCCTGTGCGGACGCCCGCCCTTCCGTGCGCAGCACCCCGGCGAACGCCATGAGCCCGCACGCGAGCACGGTGACCAGACCGAAGGAGGCCACCAGGCTCGTCGCGTCGGCGAGCGCGCCGATCGCCGACGGCGCGATCAGGCTCGACGTGTACGTGATGGTGGCCACGCCCGCGATGGCCTGGCTGGGGTTGGGGCCGCTGCGCCCGGCCGCCGCGAAGGCCAGCGGCACGACGACGGCGATGCCGAGGCCCATCAGCGCGAAGCCGGTCATGGCGAGGGCCGCGTGCGGCGCCGTCACCACGAGGAGGCCGCCGAGCGCGGCGAACGCCCCGCCCACGCGCACCGTGCGTACCGCGCCGAACCGGTCCACCACCTTGTCGCCGACGAGGCGGGCGATGGCCATCGTCAGCGTGAAGCCCGTGGTGCACGCGGCGGCCAGGCCCGCCGAGGAGTCGAGCACGTCCTTCAGATAGACCGCGGACCAGTCCAGGCTCGCCCCTTCCGCGAACACGGCGCAGAAGCCGACCGTGCCGATGAGCAGCGCCGACTTCGGCGGCAGCGTGAAGCGCGGCGGCGGCTCCTCCTCCGGCGCGCTGCGCAGGTCGAGCACGCCCTGGCAGGCGATGAGACCGGCCACGGTGAGCACCGCGGCGGCCAGCGCGTGGTGCACGCGCGCGTCCGTGCCCAGGTGCGCCGCGACCGTGCCGCCCGCCGAGCCGAGCAGGGCGCCCACGCTCCACATGCCGTGCAGGCCGGACATGATGGACTTGTCCATGCGGGTCTCGATCTCGACGCCGAGCGCGTTCATCGCCACATCCGCCATGCCGGACGTGGCGCCGTACACGAACAGCGCCGCGCAGAGCGTGACCAGGTTCGGCGCGAGCGAGGGAAGCGTGAGCGCCAGGGTCCACAGCACCAGCAGCCCGCGCAGTGCGGCGCGGGCGCCGAAGTGGTGGCTCACCCAGCCTGCGAGCGGCATCGCCACCGAGGCGCCGATCGCCGGGAACGCGAGCGCGAGACCGAGCATGCCGGCGCTCAGGTCAGCGTGGTCCTGGACCCATGGCACCCGGGTCGCGAACGATCCGGCGACCGAGCCGTGCACGCAGAAGATGACCGCGACCGCGAGCCGCGCCCGGCTCAACTGCGGCTTGCCGTAAACCACTTGGCCCTGCCCCTCACTCATCCGCTCCGCCCCTTCACAGTCCCCTCCGGGACCGCCGCAGTAAACTATCAGGAACCCTGCCTGATAGAAGAGGATCAGGGAACCGAATAGCGCGCGCTTCGCCGACGCCGCCCCGACGGACCGGCGCGAGCGCTGTGGAAGGATCCCGCCATGCCCGCATCACCGAGCACCGCTCGGGCCATCAACGACCGGCTCGCGCTGCGTCTGCTGCAGCGCGAAGGGCCCCTGACGGCGGGGCAGTTGAAGGAGCTCACCGGGCTGTCCCGGCCCTCCGTCGCCGACCTCGTCGAGCGCCTGCAGGGCTCCGGTCTGATCGCGGTGGTGGGCGAGACGGGGGAGCGGCGCCGGGGCCCGAACGCCCGGGTGTACGGCATCGTCGCCGACCGGGCCCACCTGGCCGCGCTCGACGTGCGCACCGAGAGCGTGTCGGTGGTCGTCGCCAATCTGCTCGGCGAGCCGCTCGCGGAGGCGTCCGTGCCGATCGGCGGCGGCACCGGGACTGGACCGGCCGTGGAGCGGGCCGTGGCCCTGGTCGAGCGCACGGCCCGCGCGGGCGGGGCCGACCGGCTGCACACGGTGGGCGTCGGCGCCCCCGGCCTCATCGACCCGGCGACCGGCGACCTGCGCGACTCGGCGGGCCTGCCCGCCTGGCACCGCCGCCTGGTCGCGGCCCTCACCGACCGGCTGCCCGCGCGCGTCCTGGTGGAGAACGAGACCAACCTGGCCGCGCGCGCCGAGCAGCGCGACGGCGCCGCGCACGACCGCGACACCTTCGTGCTGCTGTGGCTCGGCGCGGGCACCGGCGCGGCCGTCGTCCTCGACGGCACCCTGCGCCGCGGTGCCTCCGGCGGCACCGGCGAGATCGGTTTCCTGCCCGTGCCCGGCACGGGCGGGCTGCCCTCGGCGACCGCCTGCGACGGTGGCTTCCACTCGCTCGCCGGTTCGGCGGCCGTGGAGGACCTCGCCGCGGAGCACGGCCTGAAGGAGTCGCCGGAACCGCACGAACTGCCCGCCGCCGCACTGGTCCGCCACGCCGTCGAGGAGGGCCACGCCGTGTTCCTCGACACCCTCGCCGACCGCGTGGCCATCGGCGCGGCGTCCGTGGCGGCCGTCCTCGACCCCGGGTGCGTGGTGCTCGGCGGCGAGCTCGGGCGGGCCGGTGGCGAGGTGCTCGCGGGGCGGGTGGGGGAGCGGGTGGCCGCGATGTCCCCGCTGCGGACGGAGGTGCGCGCCAGTGCGTTGGGCGGCGCGGCGGTTTTGCGGGGGGCGTTGCTCACTGCCCGGGACGCGGCGCAGGAGGAGCTTTTCAGTACGTGAGCGCCGTTGGGGGCGGGCTGGAATGGCGTCTGCGGCTGCGTTCTGGCTGAGCGCGCCCGCGCGGCGGAGCCGCATGTCGACAGGGCCCCGCGCCCCTGCGGGGCGCTCCCGTACCGCCTGTTTCGACGGCGACCCGAGCCCCGGTGGCGGCAGAGCGTGTGGAAAGCCCGGCGGCGGGGCAAGGGCACTTCTTCCCGCCGCCGGGCGTCTGGGGGGGGCGCCTGCTCAGGGGGTCAGCAGGTGCCCAGGTCCTGCCACACTCCCCAGTCTCCGGTGGTGCCGGGCTCCTCGCCCTTCGTCCACCACTTGGACTTCCAGTGGTGCGACTTGTGGGACACGGTCGTGCCGGAGCCGTACTCGGACGTCGCGTTCCACGCCGCCGCGGTGCACTCGCCGGGCGGGTCGGTCGGGTCCGGCGGGTCGGTGGGCCCGGGGCCCGTGCCGGGCTCGACCACGGTCGTGCCGCGCGCCAGATCACCGGCCAGCGCGTACGTCGTACCGGCGATGTTCACCGTCCAGTTCGACGGCGTCGACACCGGCAGGTAGTAGTTGAACGACAGGTCGACGGACGCGCCGGGAGCCAGCGTCTGCCAGGCGGGCAGCTTCAGCGAGACCCGGTGGAAGTCGCCCTTCAGGCCGCCGACGTTGCTGCCGTTGTGGCCGCTGCTGATCACCTTCGTGCCGTAGCCGGACTGGTCGGAGGCGTTGGCGGGCGCCGACGTCCCGTAGTCGAACTGGAACTCCGTGCCGCCCGGCAGCGTCGTCCTCGTCTTGTTGGTGATCTTCAGCCTGGGCGTGATCGGGTAGTTGGAGTCGCCGAGCTTGAACTCCCCGAACTCCACGCCGATGTCCACGGCCTTGGCGGGCAGTTCCTTGCCCGCGACCTTCGCGCCATACGGGGACGCGGACTTGAACTTGTCGTACATCGCCGTCGTCAGCGTGTCGCCGATCTCGTACTGGCCCTTCGCGGCGTTGTACGTGTAGTCACCGGCGAGCTCCCACACCATCGTGCCGCCGATGCCCTTGTCGACCACGTAGTCGGCCTTGGCCTTCACCGACTGCTCGTCCTCGGTGGACAGGAAGACCTTCTTCTCGGCGTTCCACAGCCAGGGCGCGACGAGCGTCGAGTCGTACTTGCGCGCGTAGATGCCGGTGAGCTTGGTGTCGGCGGCGAAGCCGTACTTCGTCACGTAGTCCCCGACGACGCCCTTCTCCAGGTTCTTCGCGTGCCACATCGGGTTCGAACCGGCCGGGGATTCCTTGCCGTTGTCGTCCTTGTCGTGCCACAGGTTGTCGATGCCGACGGCGCCGTCACCGCATTTGGTGAGCCCGGAGCCGGCCGGACAGTTCGTCGAGGCCGCCTTGCCCCACAGCCCGTCCGTGCCGCCCTGCACATTCTTGAAGCCGCGGGTGTAATACGGCAGGCCGATGTTGATGCGGCCCGCGGGCATCGAACCGCGGAAGTAGTGATAGGCCCAGTCGGTGTTGAGATAGCCGACCCCGCCGTACTGCTGGCTGCCGTACACGCCCGCCGCCGCGAGTTCCGCGTCCTTTCCGTCGTCGTACAGCGAGGCGTTCGGGCCGACGTATTCGTTCCAGGCGCCATGGAGGTCGTACGACATGATGTTGACGTAGTCCAGGTACTTCTGGACCTGGAACGTCTCCATGCCGCGCAGCAGATATCCGGACGAGGGCGCGGCGACCGTGAGCAGGTAGTGCCTGCCGTCGGCGTCGCCCGCCCGGTCCAGCTTCTCGCGCAGCGTCTTCATCAGCACCGCATAGCCCTTGACCAGGCCCGCGCGGCGGCCGTTGGCGAGCTGCCAGTCCAGCGGGTTGCCCGCGTCCTTCATCGTCGTCGGGTATTCGTAGTCGATGTCGACGCCGTTGAAGCCGTACTTCTTGATGAACGCGACGGTGGAGTCCGCGAAGGTCTCGATGCCCGCCTGGTTCACCGAGCCGTCCGCGTTGGTGGCCATCGAATAGAAGCCGCCCGAGTCCACCCGCTTGCCGTCGTCGCCGAAGTATCCGCCGGTCTCGGCCCAACCGCCCACGGAGACAAGGGTTTTGACGTTCGGGTGCTTCTTCTTGAATTTATTCAGCAGATTGAAATGACCCTTGTAGGAGTACGCGGGGTCCATTTCCGCGCCCGCGACGCCCGGCCAGGTCATTCCGGTGGCGGCGTTCTTCTCGCCGTCACCGCCCACGGAGATCTTGTTGTCGCTCCCGATGTGTGCGAAGGCGTAGTTGAGGTGCGTGACCTTGTCCCAGGGGATGTCGGACGCGAGGTAGGCGGGCTCGCCGTTCTTGCCGGTGCGCCAGCCGGTGAAATAGCCGATGACGCGGCGCTGGTGGTCGGCGCCCATCTTTTCGCGGCCGTCGGCGTCGTAGACGGAGCAGTAGGGGACGTCGACGCCGGGGGTCCTGTAGAGGCCGTCGGGCCGGCAGGACTCGTTGTCGGCGGCGTGCGAGGTCGTCGCGGAGAGGGTGCTCATCAGCAGTCCGGCGACCGCGGCGCCTACTGCCAGGAGCGTGGATCTCGCTCGGGTGGGGGTGGGCACGTCGGTTCCTCCTGGGGAGGCTCGGTGTCGCACAGCGAACGGGGACGGCGGCCCACGGCGTGCGCACGCCGGGCGGGCCTCTCCTCGGAGTGACGCAGACGTTAAAAGGACTAGACCAGTGCGTCAATAGGTATGGACCAAACCTGTTGCGGGTCGTTGAAGGCCGTGCGGGCCGGAGGGGCCGAGGGGGCCGGGGAGGTGCCTGTGAGCCAGCCCACAGGACCTCGCCCGCACGGCCGTGACCAGGCGTGGCACACTGGCCTGGTACCAGAAGCAGCGCACTCCGGGGTCGGTGTAATTCCGAACCGGCGGTTACAGTCCGCGACCCGGCCGCCTCCAGCGGCCGGTTGACCAGGTGAAACTCCTGGACCGACGGTGAAAGTCCGGATGGGAGGCAGTGCGCGGCGAGCGGACACATGTGTCATGTGTGGCGCCTCGTCGTAGTGGCTCGGTTCCGCAGGGGACCGGTCTCTTTCGGCGTCGGCGGTCCCGGCGATGAGCGATGCCGGTGTCCCTGCTCGTGAATTTCTGTCGTCATCGACAGGCCCCGGAGTCCGTGCCCGAAGAGGCAGGAGGACCCGGTGGCCACCGCAGCCGAAGCAGCCGCCATGCGACGCGCCCTCGCGCTCGCCGCGCGCGGACTCGGCTTCACCAGCCCCAATCCGGTCGTCGGCTGCGTCATCCTCGACGCCACCGGCGAGACCGTGGGCGAGGGTTACCACCAGCGCGCGGGCGGACCGCACGCCGAGGTGCACGCGCTGCGCGCGGCCGGCGACAAGGCCCGCGGCGGCACCGCCGTCGTCACCCTCGAACCCTGCAACCACACCGGCCGCACCGGCCCCTGCGCCCAGGCCCTCCTCGACGCCGGCGTCGCCCGCGTCGTGTACGCCGTCGCCGACCCCACCCCCGACGCCACCGGCGGCGCGGCCACCCTCCGCGCGGCCGGCGTCGACGTCGAGCCCGGCCTGCTCGCCGACGAGGCCGAGACGGTCAACGCCGCCTGGCTGACCTCGGTCCGCACCGGCCGCCCGCACGTCACCTGGAAGTACGCGGCCACCCTCGACGGCCGCGTCGCCGCCGCCGACGGCAGCAGCCGCTGGATCACCTCCGCCGCGTCCCGCGCCGACGTGCACCGGCTGCGCGCCGAGTGCGACGCCGTCGTCGTCGGCTCCGGCACCCAGCGCGCCGACGACCCGCACCTGGCCGTGCGCGGCATCGACGGCGCCGTCCAGCCGCTGCGGGTCGTCGTCGACACCCACGGCACCGCCGTGCGGCCGGGCGCCCGCGTCCTGGACGACGCGGCGCCCACGCTGGTGGCGGTCGCGGAGGGCGTGGAGCCGCTGCCCGGCGTGGAGACGGTGCACCTTCCGTACGCGGACGGGCACACGGACGCGGAACACCTGCCGTACGTGGCACGCGCCCCGCGCCCGCTCCGCGCGGGCGAGAACGGCGGCGGCGCGCCGGTACCGGCCGGGCGGCCGGGCGCCGCGGACGCCGAGGACCGGCTGGAACACCGCTTCACCGCCAGCGGCGGCGCCTACCGCGCGCAGCGCCCGGCCGCCCGCGCCGACAGCCGTCCGGCGCGGCCCGCGACCGCCGCGCGCGGCCTCGACATCGACGCGCTGCTCGCCGAACTGCACGCCCGTGGCGTGCGGTCCGTGCTGCTCGAAGGCGGTCCGACGCTGGCCGGCGCCTTCGTGGCCGCCGGCGCCGTCGACCGCGTCATCGGCTACCTCGCACCCGCGCTGCTGGGCGCGGGACCCGCCGCCCTCAGCGGCGGCGGAATCACGACCATCACCGAGGCGTTCCGCCTCGACGTGCGCGAATGCGTCGCGCTCGGACCCGATCTGCGTATCACCGCGGCCGTCGCGGCCCCCGGAACGAAGGAGCACTGAGTGTTCACCGGAATCGTCGAAGAGCTGGGCGAAGTCACCGCCGTCGAGAACCTGGACGACGCGTCCCGCTTCCGCCTGCGCGGCCCCGTCGTCACCGAGGGCGCCAAGCACGGCGACTCCATCGCCGTCAACGGCGTGTGTCTGACGGTCGTGGAGCACGACGGCGACGAGTTCACCGCCGACGTCATGGCCGAGACGCTCGACCGGTCCGGCCTCGGCGCCCTCGTGCCCGGCTCGAAGGTCAACCTGGAGCGCCCGACGGCCGTCGGCGCGCGCCTCGGCGGACACATCGTGCAGGGCCACGTCGACGGCACCGGCACCATCGTCGACCGCAAGCCCTCCGAGAACTGGGAGATCGTCAAGGTCTCGCTGCCCGACGAACTCGCCCGCTACGTCGTCGAGAAGGGCTCCATCACCGTCGACGGCGTGAGCCTGACCGTCGTCGACGCCGGGCCCGACTACTTCACCATCAGCCTGATCCCCACGACGCTCGCCCTGACCACGCTCGGCATCAAGCAGCCCGGCGACCCGGTCAACCTGGAGGTCGACGTCATCGCCAAGTACGTCGAGCGGCTGCTCGGCGCCCGGGCGGTCGCTTCCGCCGAGGCCACGCCGGTCGCTTCCGCCGAGGCCACGCCGACCGCTCCCGCCGAGGCCGCGGCGGTCGCCGAGGAGGCCGGGCGGTGAGCACCTTCGACTGGCTGAACTCCGAGGCCTTCACGGCCTTCGGCCAGCACATCCTGTGGTCCGACATGGTCGGCAACAGCATCGGCCTGATCGCCCTCGCGCTCGGCTGGCGGCGCTCCATATGGACCTGGCCCGCCCAGTTCCTGTCCGGCCTCGTCCTCGTCGCGGCGTACGCCTCCGCGCAGTTGTCCGGCGGCGTCGGCAAGCAGCTCCTCGTCATCGGCGTCGCCGTGTGGGGCTGGCGGCAGTGGAGCCGGGGCGGCCGGCGCGCGCAGGACGGCAGCATCGCCGTGCGCTTCGCCACCTGGAAGGAGCGCGGTGTCCTGCTCGCGGGCACCGCCGTCGGCACCCTCGCGGTCGGGGCGCTGTTCACCGCCCGGCCCGAGCTGTCCTGGAACCCCTGGCCGGACGCCTACATCTTCGTCGGCACGCTCGCCGCGATGGTCGCCCAGGCCCGCGGCCTCGTCGAGTTCTGGTTCGCCTGGCTGCTCGTCGACATCGTCGGCGTCCCCCTCGCGTTCTCCAGCGGCCTCGCCTTCTCCGGTCTTGTGTACGTCGTCTATCTCGCCCTCGTCCTGTGGGGCCTGCGCGACTGGTGGCTGCGTTCGCGGCAGCCCGTCGGCCGGCCGCAGCCCGCTCTGGAAGGAGCCCCGGCATGACAGCCCACCCCACTCCCGCCCCCGTGGACGAGGAGCCCAACCCCGCGCGTGCGGACCTCCGTACGGCCGACCCCACCGAGGACCTGCGCCTCGACCCGGTGGAGATGGCCATCCGCGACATCGCCGCAGGACGGCCCGTCGTGGTCGTCGACGACGAGGACCGCGAGAACGAGGGCGACCTCGTCATCGCCGCCGAGAAGGCCACCCCCGAGATCGTCGCCTTCATGATGAGCGAGTGCCGCGGCCTGATCTGCGCACCCATGGAGGGCGACGAACTGGAGCGCCTCCATCTGCCGCAGATGGTCGAGAACAACACCGAGTCGATGAGCACGGCGTTCACCGTCTCCGTCGACGCGAGCGGCGCCCACGGCGTCACCACCGGCATCTCCGCCGCCGACCGCGCCACCACCCTCCAGCTCCTCGCGAGCGGCAAGGCCGACGCGGGCGACTTCGTGCGCCCGGGGCACATCTTCCCGCTGCGCGCCAAGGCGGGCGGCGTCCTCGTGCGCGACGGCCACACCGAGGCCGCCGTCGACCTCGCCCGGCTCGCGGGGCTGCGTCCCGCCGGGGCCATCGTCGAGATCGCGGGCGAGGACGGCCGGATGCTGCGGCTGCCCGAGCTGGTCCCGTTCGCCCGCAGGCACGGCCTGACGATCATCTCCATCGAGGACCTGATCGCCTACCGCCGCACCGCTGAGCCCACCGTGCGCCGCGAGGCCGAGGTCCGCCTGCCCACCACCTACGGCGAGTTCACCGCGTACGGCTACCGCTCCACCGTCGACGGCGTCGAGCACGTCGCCCTCGTCCACGGCGACATCGGCACCGGCGAGGACGTCCTCGTCCGCATCCACTCCGAGTGCCTGACCGGCGACGTCTTCCACTCGCTGCGCTGCGACTGCGGGCCGCAGCTCGAGGAGTCCATGCGGCGCGTCACCGACGCCGGGCGCGGTGTCGTGGTCTACCTGCGCGGCCACGAGGGGCGCGGCATCGGCCTGCTGTCCAAGCTGCGCGCCTACGAACTCCAGGAGCGCGGCAGCGACACCCTGGACGCCAACCTCGAACTGGGCCTGCCCGCCGACGCCCGCGACTACGGCGCGGGCGCGCAGATCCTGGAGGACCTCGGCGTACGCAGCCTGCGGCTGCTCACCAACAACCCCGACAAGACCGACGCGCTCGCCCGGCACGGCCTGAAGGTCACCGCGCGGGAGCCCATGCCGGTCACCGTCGGCGAGCACAATCTGCGCTATCTGCGCACCAAGCGGGACCGCATGGGTCACGACCTGCCCTGGCTGGACACCCCGGACATGTCGGCCTGCGGCAACCAGTAGACGTACGACTCACCAGACAGACGCCCGAAGCAAACCCCCAAGGAGAAGCGCGTGAGCGGCAAGGGTGCCCCCGAACTGAGCGTGAAGAACTGTGGCGACCTGCGCGTCGCCGTCGTCGCCGCCCTGTGGCACGAGCAGGTGATGGACGGCCTCGTCGACGGCGCGCTGCGCGCCCTGCACGAGCTCGGCATCGACGAGCCCACGCTTCTTCGCGTGCCCGGCAGCTTCGAGCTGCCGGTCGTCGCCAAGGTCCTCGCGGGCCGCGGCTACGACGCGATCGTCGCGCTCGGCGTGGTCATCCGCGGGGGCACCCCGCACTTCGAGTACGTGTGCCAGGGCGTCGCCCAGGGGCTCACCCAGGTGTCCGTCGACACCGGTGTGCCCATCGGCTTCGGCGTCCTGACCTGCGACACCGAGGAGCAGGCCCTGGACCGCGCGGGCATCGAGGGCTCCACCGAGGACAAGGGCCACGAGGCGGTCACGGCCGCCGTGGCCACCGCGGCCACGCTGCGCACGGTCTCGGAGCCCTGGCGCCAGGGCTCCCGCGCGGGCGCGTAGAGTACGCAACATCATGTCCAAGAAGACTTTCGAGGAGCTCTTCACCGAGCTCCAACACAAGGCCGCCAACGGCGACCCCGCCACCTCCCGCACCGCGGAACTGGTGGACAAGGGCGTCCACGCCATCGGCAAGAAGGTCGTCGAGGAGGCCGCCGAGGTGTGGATGGCCGCCGAGTACGAGGGCAAGGAAGCCGCCGCCGAGGAGATCTCCCAGCTCCTGTACCACGTGCAGGTGATGATGGTCGCCCGTGGCATCTCCCTCAACGACGTGTACGCCCACCTCTAGAGCGAACGTTCTCCTCGCTCCCGTCACTCTTCACGCAAAGGAATCCGACCTCATGCTGCGCATCGCCGTCCCCAACAAGGGTTCACTGTCCGGACCTGCGTCGGCGATGCTGCATGAGGCCGGATACCAGCAGCGCAAGGAGTCCAAGGAGCTCGTCCTCGTCGACCCCGAGAACGAGGTCGAGTTCTTCTACCTGCGCCCGCGCGACATCGCCATCTACGTCTCCTCCGGCAAGCTCGACATCGGCATCACCGGACGCGATCTGCTGATCGACTCCGGCGCCAACGCCGAGGAGATCCTGCCGCTCGGCTTCGCCCGGTCCACCTTCCGCTTCGCCGCGAAGCCCGGCACCGCGCTCGGCATCGACGACCTGGCAGGGCGCACCGTCGCCACCTCCTACGAGGGCATCGTCGCCAAGCACCTCGCCGACAGCGGCATCGACGCCTCCGTCATCCACCTCGACGGCGCCGTCGAGACCGCCATCGAGCTGGGCGTCGCCCAGGTGATCGCGGACGTCGTCGAGACCGGCACCAGCCTGCGCAACGCCGGCCTGGAGGTCTTCGGCGATCCGATCATGAAGTCCGAGGCCGTCGTCATCCGGCGCACCGGAGCCGACGCCGACGACCCCAAGGTGCAGCAGTTCCTGCGCCGCCTCCAGGGCGTCCTGGTCGCCCGGACGTACGTGATGATGGACTACGACTGCCGCGCCGAGCACCTCGAACAGGCCGTGGCGCTCACCCCGGGCCTGGAGTCGCCGACCATCTCGCCGCTGCACAACGAAGGCTGGGTCGCCGTGCGTTCCATGGTCCCCACCAAGGACGCCCAGCGGGTCATGGACGACCTGTACGCCATCGGGGCGCGGGCCATCCTGACCACGGCCATCCACGCCTGCCGCCTGTGACCGCGCCGGAGGCCGCCGCCATGTCCGACCTGCCCGGGCAGCCCGCACCGGGGGCCACGCCCGCCCTGCCCGTCACCTTCCGGCCCGCCCGCACCCGGGCGGTCCTGCTCACCGCCGGGGTCGCGGTCTTCGTGGCCCTCGCGGTGATCTCCGTGCTGCTCCCGAACCTCAGCCCGGGGGAGCGGACCAGCTTCGTCTTCACCGGCGCGCTGCTGCTCGGCGTGCTCGTCCTGCTGAGCAGGCCCAAGGTGGTCGCCGACGACAGCGGCGTGACCGTCGTCAACATCGCCACGAGCCGCCGCCTGGAGTGGGCCGAGATCGTGCGGGTCAACCTGCGCCCGGGCGACCCCTGGGTGTTCCTCGACCTCACCGACGGCACCAGCCTCGCCGCCCTCGGCATCCAGCCCGGCATCGCCAAGCAGCGCGCCATCAGCGACGCCCGCGCGCTGCGCGCCCTGGTCGAGGCGCACTCGGGCAGCGAGACCGCCGACTAGGGGTTCATCCCGGGCCGGAATCCGGGAGGACTCGGGGATCCCGAACAGACGCACCGGCGTCCGTCTTGATTAATCTGGTGGCGGGGCAGGCAGCATGAGCCGGCCCCGCCCCGGAAGGCCGGCGCGGCCCGCACGGGGCTTCTGACTACCCGAGGAGTGACACCCCCCGGCGATGGACGGATCGTCCTGTAGTACCTGCGCCGCCCCCTCCCGACATCCGGTCACCGCACCGGTCGAGGCGGCGGCATCATGACCATCCCCCTGCTGCTCCTCGGAGCGGCTTTCCTGCTGATCCTCGCCAACGGCTTCTTCGTGGCCGCCGAGTTCGGCCTCGTCACCGTCGAGCGGCCCGACGCCGAGAAGGCCGCCGCCGACGGCGACCGCCGGGCGCGCACGGTCGTCGGCGCCCTCAAGGAGCTCTCCTTCCAGCTGTCGGGCACCCAGCTCGGCATCACCCTCACCTCGCTCGTCATCGGCATGCTCGCCGAGCCGGCCCTCGCGCACCTCCTCGCGGGCCCGCTCACCTCAACGGGCATCCCGGAAGGCGCAGTTCCAGGGGTGTCGGTGGCCGTCGGCATGCTGCTCGCGTCCGCCGTGCAGATGGTGATCGGCGAGCTGGTGCCCAAGAACTGGGCGGTCTCGCGGCCGCTGCAGGTCGCGCGGTTCGTCGCGGGCCCGCAGCACGCGTTCTCGCGCCTCTTCCGGCCGGTGATCGCCGCCCTGAACGCCGTCGCGAACCGACTCGTGCGGGCGTTCGGTGTCGAGCCCGCCGAGGAGCTCGCCTCCGCCCGCACCCCCGGTGAACTCGTCTCCCTCGCCCGGCACTCGGCCCGGGCGGGCGCCCTGGAGCAGGACACCGCCGACCTGTTCGTGCGCACGCTCTCGCTCGGCGAGCTCACCGCGCAGCACGTGATGACGCCTCGCGTGAAGGTCAGCGCCCTGCAGTCGTCCGCGACCGCCGAGGACGTGGTCAACCTGACCCGCGCCACCGGCCTGTCCCGCTTCCCGGTCTACCGGGACCGGATCGACGAGGTCGTCGGCATGGTCCACCTCAAGGACGCCCTCGCGGTCCCCGCCCACGAGCGGCTGCGCGCCCCCGTGGGCCGCATCGCCAAGTCCCCCGTGCTCGTCCCGGAAACGCTGCCCGTGCAGCCCCTCCTGGAGCGGCTGCGCAACGAGCAGCCGATCGCCGTCGTCGTCGACGAGTACGGCGGCACGGCCGGAGTGGTCACCCTGGAGGACATCGTCGAGGAACTCGTCGGCGAGGTCCGCGACGAGCACGACCACCCCGGGGGACCGCCCGAGCTCGCCGCCGCGCCGCCCGAGGACGGCCGGCCCGCGTGGGACGCCGACGGCGGCTGCCGCGTCGACACGCTCCAGCGCATAGGACTCGACGTGCCGGAGGGTCCGTACGAGACCGTGGCGGGCCTGGTCGCCGACCTGCTCGGCCGCATCCCGGCCCCCGGCGACCGCGCCGAACTCCCGGGCTGGCGGCTCTCGGTGCGCCAGGTCGGGCACTACCGGGCGGAACGGGTGCGGTTGGTGCGTACCGGCACCGGCACCGGAGTCGGTGCGGGTGCGGGTGCCGGAGTCGGTGGCCGGGCCAAGTCCGGTGAGCGTGCCGGGGCCGGTGCGGCCGGTGCGGCCGGGCGGCGGGTCGGCGCCAGGGCCGGTGCCAAGGCCGAGGCCGGGGACCGGGCCGGTACCGGTGCTGAGGCCGACGCCGGGGACCGGGCCGGTGCGGGTGTCGCGGAGGCCGTGCGATGAGCGCGCTGCAACTCCTCTTCGCCCTCCTGCTCGTGCTCGCCAACGGCTTCTTCGTGGGGGCCGAGTTCGCGCTCGTGTCCGTGCGGCGCAGCCAGATCGAGCCGCTGACCGCCAAGCGGGCGCGCCAGGTCCTCTACGGCCTGGAGCACCTTCCGCAGATGATGGCCGCCGCCCAGTTCGGCATCACCATCTGCTCGCTGACGCTCGGCGCCGTGGCGGAGCCGACCGTGGCGCATCTCCTCGAACCGCTCTTCCACGCGGCGCACCTGCCCGAGAGCGTGATCCACCCCCTCGGGTACGTGATCGCGCTGGCCGCCGTCGTCTTCCTCCACCTCGTCATCGGCGAGATGGTCCCGAAGAACCTCGCGATGGCGGCGCCCGAGCGGACCGCGCTGTGGCTCAGCCCGGGCCTCGTCGCGTTCGCCCGCCTGTGCCGCCCGGTCACGGTGGCCCTCGGCGCCTGTGCCCGGCTGATCCTGCGGCTCTTCAAGGTCGATCCCAAGGACGAGGTGGAGGCGGTCTTCACCAGCGTCCAGCTCGGCCGGCTCGTGGAGGACGCGGGCCAGGCGGGCCTCATCGACCCGCGGGCGCAGGAGCGCCTGGAGGACGCCCTGGAGCTGGGCTCGCGCCCGGTGACGGACGTCCTGCTCGACCGCGCGTCCCTGGTCACCGTCGGCCCGTCGGTCACCCCGGCCCAGGTCGTCGAACTGACCGGCCGCACGGGCTACTCCCGCTTCCCGGTCCGTGCGGAGAACGGCGCCTTCATGGGCTACCTGCACGTGAAGGACGTACTGGACCTGGAGGACACCGACCGCGCGGTGCCGCAGCACGTCTGGCACCAGATGACGACGCTGCGCGCCGAACTCCCCCTGGACGACGCCCTGACGGTGATGCGCCACGCCGCGACGCACCTGGCGCAGGTCGCCGACGCGTCCGGCAAGGTGCTCGGCCTGGTCGCCCTGGAGGACGTGCTCGAACTCCTCGTCGGCGAGGTGCGGGACCCGGCGCACCGGGTGGCCGTGCCACGGTCGGCGCGCGCCGCGGGGAGCGGGAGCCAGGGCGGCGAGAGCGCGGAGGACCTGCGGGGGAAGGAGCTCGTGGGCTGAGGCGAGGCGTCCAGGGCGTGTCCGATGGGTCGCCGCGACGCCGCGCCGACCCATCGGACACGCCCTAGGGATGGCGGCCGAGCCCCGCGTCCCGCGCCCGGACGATCGCTGTCGCGCGGTCGGCCACTCGCAGCTTCATGAAGATGGCCGAGACGTGGTTGCTGATCGTCTTGGGCGCGAGCCGGAGCCTGCGGGCGATGGCCGGGTTGGCCATGCCCGCCGCGATCAGGTCCAGGACCTCCAGCTCACGGGCCGTCAGCTCCGGGAACGGCGAGGGCGCCGCCGCGTCCGCCGGGCGTGCCATCCACTCGGCCACCCGGCGGGCGATCCGCGGCCCGAAGATGGCCTCGCCGGCGGCGACGCACCGTACCGCCCGGACGATCTCGTCCTGTCCCGCGCCCTTCAGGATGTAGCCGCGCGCGCCCGCCCGCATCGCCGCGAACACCGACTCGTCGTCCTCGAACATCGTCAGGACCAGGACGGCCGTCTCCGGCGCCGCGGCCACCACCTCGCGGGTCGCCGACACCCCGTCCAGGTCGGGCATTTCCAGGTCGACGACGAGCACCCGCGGCCGGTGCAGCAGCGTCTCGCGCACCCCCTCCCGGCCGCCCGAGGCCTCGCCGACCACCGTGATGCCCGCGATGGAGCCGAGCAGGGCCCGCAGCCCGCCGCGCACCACGGGATGGTCGTCGGCGATGACCACGGTGAGCTCGGCGGGCTCCGGGGACTCGGCGGGCGTCGTCAAGGCGCGGCTCCCCACAGCAGGTCGGCACGAAGGTCACACGAGGACAGCAGGTGGGCACGGAGGCCATGGGCGGTGCCCGCCCGTCCGTATCTACCCATCGTCACGGGAGCGGACCCCCCTGTCCCGGGTGCCTGCACCCCCTCCGGGCGGGAGTTCTTCCCGCCCGGACGAGGGCCGCGCGCCCTGACCGGCGGGGGTGCGCGAGCGACACCCTGTGGTCACGGCGAAGCAGCGGGGCTCTCCCCTCGCTGAGACCCAGCGGGGCTCCCCTCCTCGGGGCGCCCCCCCCGGCCGGGCCCGAACTCTCCCGGGCCCGGCCGGTGCTCCAGCCGTGTGCCGGACCCCCGGCGGTGGCCGGCCCCCCGCTCACCGCCGGGGTGGATGTCCCGAGGAAGGCCGACTCCCCATGAAGCACCTCAAGCACCAGCCCCCGTACACCGTCGCCCACCGGGACCCGTACGCCGTCCACCACGCCGTGCACGCCGTCGCCGCTCCCGTCGCCGGTTCGCCGTCGGCGGCGCCCACCGCCGCGGCAGACCGGGCCCGTTCCGGCCCGGGTCCTCCTCCATTGATGCCGCGCCGCGCCTGCCCGCTTCTCGGGGGAGGCGGCAACGGACGGCTGCGCCAGGGCTGTTGGCTCGGCCGCCCGCGCGGCGACGGGCCCCCGCGCCGGTGTCGTCACCAGCACCGGCGCCGGGGTTGAAGGGCGCTGCCGGTCAAGGGGGCCGCACGGGGGTGTCCTCCCGCGGGCCCGGTCTCAGGGGGAGGACGGCGCTGACCACGCCGCCCTCCGGACCGGGCCCGGACCGGCAGCGTCCGGCCAGTTCGGCGGCCCGCTCCGCCATCGTGGAAAGCCCCACACCGGGCTGCCACGGCAGGGCGGACGGGCCGCCGTTGTCGCTGACGTCGACGCGCAGCGCGTGGTCGATGCGCAGCCGCACCAGGGCGTGGTCGGCCCGCGAGTGCCGGGCGGCGTTCGTCAGCGCCTCCGTCGCGATGCGGTACGCCGCCACCTCGACCGCGGCCGGCAGCGGGGGGAGCCTGCCGGGCGCGTCGATGGTGATGGCCAGCGGCGCCCCGCCGACGCGGTGGCTCAGGCGCTCCGCCTGCCGGGTGAGCGCGGCGACGAGGCCCAACTCGTCGAGGGCGGGCGGCCGCAGGCCCTCGACGAGCCGCCGGATCTCGTCGAGGGCCCCCGTCGCGTGCCCGCGCAGCTGGTCCAGGAGCTGTTCGGCGGTGTCCGGGTCGGAGCGGACCAGGTTGCGGGCGGCGTCGGTGGTGAAGGCGAGGCCGGTGAGGGTGGGGCCGAGCCCGTCGTGCAGATCGCGGCGCAGCCGTCGGCGTTCCTCCTCGCGGGCGGACACAAGGCGTTCCCGCGAGGACTGCAGCTCGGCCGAGAGCACGGTCGCCCGCACGGCGACGCCGAGCGGCACCACCAGGGCCTTCAGGGTCCGCAGGTCCTCCGCGTCGAGGCGGGCCTGCCCGCGGCGGGTGCCCACGACCAGTTCCGCTTCCTTGGTGCCGGGGGTGGGCAGCGCGATCACCAGGCCGCCGGGCCGCTCGGTGCCGGACGCCGCCACCGGACGCCCCTCCAGGCGGAACGCGGCGTACGGCAGCCGCAGCGCGTCCCGGACCGCGAGCAGCAGCCCGTCCAGGCCGGACTCGGCGGACAGCCGCGCCCCCAGCCGGTCGAGCGCCCGCACCGGGTCGCCGCGGTCGCCGTACAGCAACCGGTCGATGAGCCGCTGGAGCCGGGTCCGCACCGGATGGAAGGCGATCGCGACGCCCACCGCGACCAGCGCGGCACCGCCCAGGTGGAAGGTGTCCCGCAGCACCTGGTCGAGGCAGAGCACCACGCCCGCGTAGACGCCGAGGACCGACAGCGAAAGCGCCAGATAGAGCAGGGCACGGGAGACCACCCACTGGATGTCGAGCAGTTGGGGGCGCAGGATCGCCACGGCCATCGCCACCGGCTGGGCGATGATGAGCACCTGCAGCGCCTCCGCCCGCATGCCCAGCGGCCACCAGGGCACGGCGCACAGGCCGGCGAGCATCAGCCACAGCAACTGCCGGCGCAGCAGGTCGTCGCCCCACCGGTAGCGGACGAGCAGCGCGGTGAGGTCGACGAGCATCGGTACGAAGATGCCCGCGAGGACGATCTGGGTGCGGTGCGGCTCGAGCGCTGGCACCGACAGGACGTGCAGGTGTCCGACGGGACCGCCCACCGCGTACGGAAGGGGCGTGGTCGCGCACCACAGCCAGAACAGCACGCCGATCGCGCCGGTGGCCCAGGCGACGGGGCGCCACCCGGGACCCGGCAGTCGGCCGGTCGGGAAGAGGAGCAGCGCGAGCGGCACGAACAGGCGCAGGCCCAGGGGCCAGGCGGACAGCGCCACGGTAACCACGGCGCGCAGCGTCGGCTCGCTCCAGCCGTCCCGCAGGCCCAGCGCGAGCAGGCCGACCGTCATGACGGTGACGGCGTGCGCCGCGCCGCCGCACAGCAGCAGCCAGCCCACCGGATTGCGCGGCCTGCGCCAGGCGACGGGGAGGCCGCAGGCGGCGAAGACGGCGGCCAGCACGAGATCCGTCACCAGAAAGCTGTCGACCGCGAGCCGGAAGGTGAGGCCGCACTCCATCCACAGCCCCACGCCGGTGCCCACCGCGCCCGCCACGGCGGCGAAGAATCCCCATGCCAGCCAGGTGGTCACCGTCGCGCACCCCCACCGCGTCCGCCCTCACGGCAAGATTCCCGGACCCGGCTCCCGGTCCGAACGCGGTGGCGCCCAAACGCCTCGAAGGGATGACAAAGCGGCTCGGCGGCGCACGCTGTGGGTTCGCTTCCGGGGTCACGCCCCCGGGCGCACCCCGGGCCACGCCCGGGCGGTGCGGCTCAGATCCCGGAAGGGTCGGTCGGTCCTCTCCCCGAGAGGACCTCGCCGTAGGCCTGCATGAGGTCGGGCAGCCGCAGCGTCGACAGGTCGGACCGGGTCGGCGCCCCGGGGTATCCGGAGAGCCGCAGGTCCCGGTAGGCGCAGCTCTTCTCGTACAGCGTCCGAAGGAACCTTCCGTTGCCCAGTTCGTCGATCCACGCCTGGTCGACGACGTGTCCGCTGATGGAGCGCAGCTCGTCCAGCGCCTCCTCGTCCCACGCGTCGCCGTTCTCGGCGGCGAGGACCTCCCCGATGGCGGTGAGTTCGAGGGGGCGGTACGAGGGGAAGTCGACCCGGGTCGTGAAGCGGGAGGAGAGGCCGGGGTTGGCGGCGAGCAGCCGGTCCATGCCCTCGGGGTAGCCCGCGAGGATCACCACGAGGTGGTCGCGGTTGTCCTCGGCCCGCTTGAGGAGCACCTGGAGGGCCTCGTCGCCGTACGCGTCGCCCTTGCCGTAGCCGGAGTTGGACAGGGAGTACGCCTCGTCGACGAAGAGGACGCCACCGATCGCCGAGTCGATGAGCTCGTTGGCCTTCACGGCGGTCTGGCCCAGGTACTCGCCGACCAGATCGGCCCGCTGGGCCTCCACGAGGTGGTCGCCGCCGAGCAGCCCGAGGGCGTAGAAGACCCGCCCGAGGATCCGGGCCACGGTGGTCTTGCCGGTTCCGGAGGGGCCGGAGAAGACGAAGTGTCGTTTCGGCGGCTGTACCGGAAGCCCCTGCGCGGCGCGCAGGCGCGCCATGTTGAGCTACGCGGACAACGCCTTGACCTGGCGTTTGACGGGTTCGAGGCCGACCATGCGCTCCAGTTCGGCGAGCGCCTGCTCCAGCAGGGCCGGGTCCGTGGGACCGGGCGGGAGCTGCGGTGGAGCGGGCTTGATCGGGATGACGGCCTTCTCGCGCACCGTGTCGGCGTCGGACGGGACGCCGCCGGGCGGCAGTTCGGGGTCGGTGACCTTCAGGTCGCGGCCCTCGGCGCCGAACAGGGCGTCCACGCCGTCGGGTCCGTCGAGCGCGTCCTGACCCATGCCGGTGAGGGCGATCGCGGCCAGGTCGGTGCCGTCGTCGTACCCGTCGCCCTCGGCGATCGCGGCGAGCCGCGCGGAGGTGTCCATGAAGGCGGGGTCGACCCGGTGCACCGCGCGGTACAGCGGCAGGGCGGCGGCGGAGCGGCCGGTGCCCTCGTGCGCGCGGGCCAGCCAGTAGCGCAGCTCCTTGCGTTGGGGCTGTTCGCTGCGGCAGCGCATCAGCGCGGCGGAGAGCAGCGGTTCGGCCTGTCCGTACATCTCCAGGCGGACCCGCGCCATGCCGCCGAAGAGGCCCGCCTCGATGCCGAGCATCGCGTCGTCGATCAGCGGGTCGGTGTGCCGCACCAACTGCTCCCAGTCCTTGACCAGATAGGCGCGGCAGGCGTGCAGGAAGCGCACCTGCACGTCGGCGTCGACGGGCGGCAGTCCGGCGAGCGCCCGGTCCAGCTCCGGCACATGGCGGCCGTCCAGCCAGTGCGAGGCGTGCGCGAGCAGCAGGTCGCGGGTGGACTCAAGGACGGGCTGCACCCACCAGCCCAGCCAGTACCAGGAGTTGAGGGTGCGCACATGGCGGGCGCGCTGTTCGCCGAAGCGGTCGCGGTGCTGGAACATCCGGAGCAGCGCCGTCGTCGTGTCGATGCGCAGCGCGTGCAGCCCGAGCCAGCCGTCGGCCATGCCCGGGTCCATGCGCACCGCGGCCCGGAACTCCTCCTCGGCCTGCGGATAGGCGCCCATCGTGTAGGCGTCGACCCCCCGCAGCCAGGCGAGGTCGGCCGGGGCGGTGGCGCCCTGGGTGCCGAAGTCCATCACGTCCCCCACAAACCGTGCCCCCGCTGGTACCACCGGGCCGGTGCCCGCCGGCAACTGAGCTGAACCGCCGTGCTGCGGACGGGAGTTGCCCCGGTGCGCGGAGCAGCCGTCCGAATGCGCACCGAGATGCATCGTACCTGCGTGGGAGCGTCCGGCCGTAGGGTGCCGCAGCGTGGGATCGCTGCTGGGGGCTTGCGCGGGCCCCGGCCGGGACCAGGGCAGGAAGGGCCCCGATGGTGACCCAGGGTGAGCGACCGGCGGCTCGTGGCGCCCGGCGTGGAGGGGGGAAGGACAGAACGAAGCCCCCGATCACGGGGGAACAACCGGGGGCTTCGCGTGTGTGGGCGACCCGAAAGGCCGCACATTGAGAACGTAAGTCCTGTAAGGCCCCTGGGTCAAGCCGAGTTGAGGCACTCGCGAAAACTGGCCACGCGGCCCGGAAGCGGGTTTCCGCGGGTTCAGCGCACTGCCGACGGGTCTTCACCCTGAGTGATGATTTGGGTCAGCGCTGCCGTCCCGTCGGGCCCCGGCAGCACCTCGTATCCCTCCCGCAACTCGCGTACGAGCAGCTGGGCGAAGGGGCGGGACGGGTCTTCGGCGAAATGACGCCGCTCGGCGGCCTCCCAGGTGTCCCAGAAGCCACTCAGCTCCGGTCCGTCGCGCCGCCGCCCGCGGGCCCAGGACGCTTCGCGGGGCAGGTCCATCCACAGCAGCCCCGCGAGGAACGGCCGTAGCATCCGGCGGCCCGCGCCGACACCCTCCAACAGGACCACGGGTTCGGGCGGCAGGGGGCGATCGGCAGGACCGAAGCGGCGCGCGTGCCAGTCGTACGCCGCGTAGTGCGCCGTTTCACCGCGGGTCAGCGGCTCGACGACCTGCCGCCGCAGCCGGTCCGTCCAGTCGAACGGTTCGGCGTGGCTCGCGATGTCGTCGAGCCGCAGCACCGGGGCGCCGCCGAGCGCCTCGGCGAGCCGCGCGGCGAAGGTCGACTTGCCGGAGCCCGCGTGCCCGTCGACGGCGATCAGCCGGACGGGTCCGCAGGACGGCGGCAGGCGGCGCAGGGTGCGGGCGAGGCGGGGGAGAGCCGTGGGGCGTGGGAGGGGCGCGGGGCGGTGCGTATCGGTCATCGCCGGTCAGCCTACGGGCCCGGGGCGCGCGCGGTGGCGTTCGCGCCCCGTGTGTGCGGTTCAGCGCGCCGTCCCAGGTCATACCAGTGGTAGAGGCCAATATTGGTGGGCGTCGGCAGGGTCGGATCGCTGGCAGAACCCGTCGGCGACCGGCCATAGTTGGCGCACTGTCGTGCACCTGACCATCACCGTCCGGCTGCGGCCGGAAACCATCGACCGGGGGTTCCCGTCCATGGACCGAGCTGAAGACATGTCCCGCAGAAGACTCCTCGCCACGGCGGCGGGCGCGGCGGCGGTGGCCGCCGTCGCGGCCACACCGGCCACATCCGCCGCGGCAGCCACATCGGCCACCACTTCCCCCGCGGGGGCGGCCCCCGCGGCCACCACTTCCTCCGCGGCCCGCCGCCGTCCGCCCCGCGCCGACCGCCCGGTGGACAACCGCTTCTGGACCTCCGCCACGGACTGGAGCTCCGGAACGGCGAGCGGCACCCGCCCCGTCCCCAAGGGCCGCCCCGGCGTCGAGATCGCCACCCCCGCCGGCACGTCCGACTACACCGACCCGCACACCGGCAAGGCCGCCACCTGGGAGTACGCCCGGTGGACCGGCCCCGCGCACCGCCCGGCCGTGCCCGCCACGGAGGTCATCGCCTCCTGGAACGCCCGCACCCCCACCGGGACCTGGATCCAGGTCGAGCTGGAGGCCACGTACTCCGACGGCGCCACCTCCCCCTGGTACGTCCTCGGCCGCTGGAACTCGGGCGACGACCGGCAGCAGGCCGCGGCCGCCGTCATAAGGCGCACGTCGGTCGACGACCAGTCCGACGGAAAGACGACCGTCTGGACGGACACCCTGTCCGTCGACGACACCGCGAGCGGCCTGCGCGTGGTCTCGTACCGGCTGCGGCTGACGCTGTACCGCAAGCCGGGCACCGCGCTCACGCCCACGGTGTGGCGGCTCGGCGCGATGGCCTCCGCCGTTCCCGACCGCTTCACGGTGCCCGCCTCCGAGCCGGGGCTCGCCAAGGAGCTGACGGTGCCGCGCTATTCGCAGGAGATCCACAAGGGGCAGTACCCGGAGTACGACAACGGCGGCGAGGCCTGGTGCAGCCCCACGTCGTCGCAGATGATCCTGGAGTACTGGGGCCGCAAGCCGACGGCGAACGAGCTGGCCTGGGTCGACCCCGACTTCGCCGACCCGCAGGTGTGCCACGCGGCCCGCTTCACCTACGACTACCAGTACGGCGGCTGCGGCAACTGGCCGTTCAACGCGGCCTACGCGGCGACGTACAAGGACATGCAGGCCGTCGTCACCCGGCTCGGCTCGCTCACCGACCTGGAGACGCTGATCCGGGCGGGCATCCCGGCCATCACCTCGCAGTCCTTCCTCAAGGAGGAGCTGACCGGCGCCGGTTACGGCACCGCGGGCCATCTGATGACCGTCATCGGCTTCACCCAGAGCGGCGACGTGATCGCCAACGACCCGGCCTCGCCGAACAATCCGGCGGTGCGCCGCGTCTACAAGCGGCGCGAGTGGGAGAACATCTGGCTGCGCACCAAGCGCAGGAACGCCCAGGGCACGGTGGTGTCAGGGACCGGCGGGGTCTGTTACCTGTACTTCCCCGTGAACCCCACGAAGGAGCAGGTGCGCGCGCTGCTGGCCGTCGGCGTGCGCTGAGGGGAGGGCCCCGTCCAGGCGAGACGGGACGGGGCCCCTTGCACAGGAACCCAACGGGCCCCTCGCTCAGGAATCCGGGGGGCAGGATCCCGCTCAGGTCGCCGGATCCACCACCCAGTCCGGGTGTCCCGGCATCGGCGGTGTCTTCGGGCCGTACAGCCACGGCTTGAGGAAGCCCTCCAGGTCCTCGCCCGCGACCTTCGACGCCAGGTCGATGTAGTCCTGGGTGCTCGCGGTCTTCCCGCGGTACTCGCTGACCCAGGCCCGCTCGATCTTCTGGAAGGTGGCGTCGCCGACCTTCTCGCGCAGCGCGTAGAGCACGAGCGCCGAGCCGTCGTAGCGCATGCGCTTGAAGAGGTTCGGCTCGGTGGGCTCCGCGGGCGCGCCGAAGTCGCGGCGCCACTGGTCGTGCGCCTTGTACGCGGCCTTCATGGCGGCCTCGAAGCTGTCGCCGCCGTGCTCCTCGGAGTACATGCGCTCGTAGAAGCGGGCGTGGCCCTCGCTGACCCACAGGTCGGACCAGCTCTTCAGGGCGACGCTGTCGCCGAACCACTGGTGGGTCAGCTCGTGCACCAGGTTCCGCTCGGCGTCGACCTGCGTGCCGAGCAGGTCGGCCTTGGGGACGAGGGAGAGGGTCTGGGTCTCCAGGGCGACGGCCAGGTCGGTGTCGCCGACGAGGATGCCGTAGCGGTTGAAGGGGTACTTGCCGAGCTTCCGCTCCAGCCAGGTCAGGTGGTCCGGGGTGAGCTTGCGGTACTTCGCGGTCGGCTCGACCAGCGCGTCCGGGACGATGTCGCGCAGCGGCAGGCCACCCGGGCCGGTGCTGTCGACCATCGTGAACTTCCCGACGGCGAGCTGCACGAGCTGGGTGGACAGCGGCTGTTCGGAGTCGTACGTCCAGCGCACCCGGTCGCCGGACACCTTGGCCTTGCCGGTCAGCCTGCCGTTGGCAACGGCCGTCAGGTCCTTCGGTGTGGTGATCCGGAAGGTGATCGGCGCGCGCTGGCTCGGGTGGTCGTTGGCGGGGAAGATCAGGCGGGCGCCGTTGGGCTGCGGGTAGACGACCGTGCCGTCGGGCGTGGGGATCCAGCCGTAGTCCTCGATGGCGTCGTCGCGGTGCCGGGTCTGCGTGGGGTCGGCGGTGTACGTGACCTTGACCGTGAAGGAACGGCCCTTGGCGATCGGGGACTTGGGCGTGATCGTCAGCTCGTCGCCCTCGCGCGAGGTGCCGGCCGCCTTGCCGTCCACGGTGACCGCGTGCAGCGTGTTGCCGCCGAAGTCGAGGTTGAAGCGGGACAGGGACTGGGTGGCCGTGGCCTTGATGGTGGCCGACGCGCCGAACGGGGTCTTCGGGGCCTGCCAGTCGAAGTCCAGGTAGTAGCGGTCGACGGTGTATCCGCCGTTGCCGTCGAGGGGGAACATCGGGTCGCCGAGCCCGGGAGCCCCGGGTGCCGGCTTCTCCGCTGCCGCGGGAGTGGCGTACGAGACCGGTCCGGTGAGGGCGGCCGCCGCCGTCACGGCCGCCGCGAGGGCGAGCCGCGCGTTGCGGTTTCTGCGGCGGGGCGTCCTGATCGTGCTCATCGGAAACCTTTCGGTCGGATGCTGCGCGGACGTACGCCGACTTAGACGCACGGCGATCCGCCGCAGTTGTGGTGACGGGTGACCAACGTCTCGCTCACGATTCCGGGCACGGCTGGCATGGTGGTAGGAGCCAGTGGGGGGAATGTCCACTGCCGGCGCGGCCGGGCGAGGCCCTGCGCCGCCGACGAACGTCAGCGAGAAGCCATATGACCGCGACCTCTGCCACCGCTGTCCGCCCCAAGGCCCGCACCGGCGGCCCCAAGGACGGCCCGAACGTCCTGGAGCACCTCGCAGGATGGACCCTCGTCGTCGTGCTCGCGATGCTCGTCAGCCAGACCGGTCTTCTGTGACCTGAGTCTCACTGCCAGGTCCGGCCGCGCCGGGTCCGGAGGAACCGGGTCCGGACGCCGACGGGCCGGGCCCGCCCGCGAGGTCGAGATCCGCCCGCCAGTGCCGGTGCGGCACACCCACCAGGCCGTACAGCCGCCGCACCGGCGACCGCCCCGGCAGCAGCACCACCCCGGCGAGCACCGCGAACAGCGGCAGCCCCAGCCAGCCGCCAAGGAGTCGCACCAGCACGCTCGCGGTGACCGCGCCGAGGAACGGCAGGCCGTAGACCCCGGCGGCCGCGATGGCGATCGCGAGCACGCGGTGGACCTTGCGGTCTTCGTCCGCGCCGGGCAGGGACCAGCCCTCGAGGAGCCAGCCGATCTCCGTCATCAGCATGGTCCCGATGACGGCCGCGCCGAACACGAGCAGCGCGAGGAACGTGCCGGACGTCAGGAAGTCCAGGGTGTTGTTGACGACGCTGTCGTGCGGCCAGTCCGCCCAGTCGCGCGCGCCGGGGGACAGGAACCGCTCGTAGCCGCTGCCGTCCCACCCGTGCACGAGCGTGCCGAACAGCAGGAAGTAACCGCCCACGCAGTTCAGGTACGCCCAGTAGCCCGCGCCCACGAGCACGAGGACCTGCGCCGCGAGGAACCCGAGGATCGCGGCGACGGGGATGCCGCCCGCGTAGAACAGGACGAAGCCCGCCCACACGTCGTCGTGGCCGTGGGCCACGTGCATGGTCGCCCACGACGGGTTCTGCCAGAACAGGAAAAGTCCGGTCGGCACCATCAGGACGGCCGCGAACAGGACCGTCAGCGCCAGATAGGGGTTGGCGGCGCGGCTGCGGGTGCGCGGGCCCTCGCCCGCGTTGATCCGCTCCCACACCTGGAGCTGGCGGCCCGCGGCGAGCGCGAACGTCGCGCCCGCCGCGTACGCCCAGAACAGCGCGGCCTGGATCTGGATCACGCCCGCGCCTCCAGCCTCAGCCCGCCCGCGACGATCGTGTCGGAAGTGACGAGCGCCTGCTCGGCGCTCACCTCCGTCATGAAGACGAACGGCGGGACGAGCGGCGGCACCGGCAGCCGGTCCGGCGTGAAGGTCAGACAGAGGATGCCCTCGATGCAGCCCTTGAACTTGGTCAGATAGAGCGTGACCGATCCGCTCAGGTCCAACGTGTCAGCCCCCAGGGCGAGTTCACGGCTGCCGTCGCGGGTCGTCAGCCGGTAGTCGGTGAGCGAGGCCGCCTTCATGCGCAGCACCATCACCTTCAACGGGCCGTCGGCGGTGGGTACGTCGCGTACTCCCGCGACGATGAAGCCCTGCGGGGCGAACAGCGTCGTGGTGACCGTCGGCGGCGTACGCGGCGCGACGATCTCCCGGTCGCCGGGCGCGGCCTTCGCGGCCTTCGCCGGGGCGGCGCCCCACAGCACCGCCCCGGCGAGCACCACCGGCAGCAGTACCGCCAGTGTCCGAGTGCCCTGTCCGTCGCGCACCCTCGGCCGTCCGGCCGCCTCCTGGTCGTCGTCGGGGACGGGGGTCCAGCCGAAGCCCATCGCGCTGCCCACGATGCCGAGCAGCATGCCGATCAGGAACCCGCCGAGATTCGTCGCCGCGAACGAGAGCACCGACAGGATCAGGGCGTTGACGGACACGTAGTGGTGCGCGTGCGGCAGCAGCCACAGGAACAACCCGGCGACCATCAGTGCGATCCCGATGCCGATCGCGGCGATCCCGCCGAGCCCCAGACTCACCAGCACCGTCAGCGGCGACAGCGGCACGAGCAGCAGCTCGGCCCCGCCCAGGATCAGCAGCAGACCACCCCAGAAGGGCCGGGTGCGCCGCCACTTGCGCAGGACGCGCCGGAGGTCCCGCAGCGGCAGTCGTTCGTCGAGCCAGCCCCCGGCGCGCGGGGCGCCCGGTCCGCTCAGAAGCACTTCTTGCCGCCGAGGCTGACGTCCAGCTTCATGCCCTTGAGGCGGAAGTTCCCGCCGGTGGCCGACCAGGCGTGGGAGCGGACCTTGGACACCTCGATGTCACCGGCCTGCAGGCCGAACTTGCCCCGCTCGCCCTTGACCCCCGGCACCTCGTCGAGCGTCGAGGCGTCCCGGCCGATCTGCGCGGTGCCGAAGCGGGCGTCGCCCACCAGGTCCTCGCTGTCGATCACCAGGTTGCTCGCGGTGACGTTGCCCGCGTCGCCGCCGGCCGTCAGCTTGAACACCACCGTGCCGACCGGCGTCTTGACCTCGGCCGCCTGGCAGATGTCGGACAGCGTCGCGTCGCCGATGCCGAGCAGCGACACGGGGTGGCCCTTGCCGTCGACGGCCCGGTCGACCTGCACATAGCTCGCCAGGCCCTCGCTGGTCAGCTTGCCCGAGGTGACCTGGAAACTGGTGCCGGAGACCGCGAAGGACGCGGCCAGCGCGCCCTCGGCCATCACGGACGCCATCGCGCCGACCGCGAGGACCGCGGGCAGCGCGACGACAGCCGTCTTCTTCCAGTTGGTTCTGCCTTCGCGTAAGGCTCGTTTCGCCGTGCTCACTGTCTTCCTCCCGTACGTCGTTCCGGTGCGTAAGGGGAGTGCGTGACGACGCGCCTTCGGGTCTCGCGCCGGTCCGGGCAGGCGACGTGGGTCTGCCATACTGCGGCTGATTCCGAGGCAGTTGGAGACTAGGGCCGAAATTGAATAATAGTCAACAGCGCGGTACCGATCGTTCCCACGGTGCGGAACGCCCGCAGGCACGCGGCACCGACCGCTCAGTGGCGCGCCGCGCCGAACTCATCGTCATCGGCCGGAAGTTGTTCGCCGACACGTCCTACGACGCGTTGTCGATGGACGACATCGCACGCCAGGCGCGCGTCGCCAAGGGGCTGATCTACTACTACTTCAAGTCCAAACGCGGCTACTACCTCGCGATCATCGAGGACTCCGTCGCCGACCTGGTCGAACGCGCGGGCAGCGACACCGAACTCCCGCCCGCGGAGCGGGTGCAGCGCACCATCGACGGCTATCTGCGCTACGCCGAGCACCACCAGGCGGCCTACCGCACCATCATCAGCGGCGGCGTCGGCTTCGACGCCGAGGTGCACGCCATACGCGACGGCGTGCGCGAGGCGATGATCGGCACCATCGCCGACGGGGCCTACGGCCGCCGTGACGTGCCGCCCCTGGTGCGGATGGCGCTGCTCGGCTGGCTGTGCAGCGTCGAGGGCGTCACGCTCGACTGGATCGGCGCCGCCGAGGCCCTGGCGCGCGACACCGTGCGCGACTTCCTGGTGCGCACGCTGCGCGAGACGCTGACCGTCATCGAGGAGTTCGAGCCGGAGTTCCCCGCTCCGCCGCGTACTTGACCGGCCGCGCGCACGACGAAGGGGCGGGAGCCCGCCGGCTCCCGCCCCCACGACTGCCTTACGGTGACCGCTAGTTGATGGCCTTGATCAGCTCACCGTTGCCGGTGTCACCGCTGAGCTCCCAGAAGAACGTGCCTCCCAGGCCCTGCTGGTTCTTGTAGTTCATCTTCCCGGCGATGGTGGCCGGGGTGTCGTAGCTCCACCAGTTGTTGCCGCAGTGGGCGTACGCGGTCCCGCCGACGGTGCCGTTGGCCGGGCACTTGGTCTTGAGGATCTTGTAGTCGTCGATGCCCGCCTCGTACGTGCCCTGCGCGGGGCCGGTCGCGGTGCCGCCCGGCTCCTTCTGCGTGACGCCGGTCCAGCCGCGGCCGTAGAAGCCGATGCCGAGCAGGAGCTTGTCGGAGGGGATGCCGAGGCCCTTGAGCTTGGCGATCGTCGCCTGCGAGTGCCAGTCCGCCTTCGGGATGCCCGAGTAGGAGCTCAGCGGCGAGTGCGGCGCCGTCGGCCCCTTGGCGTCCCAGGCGCCGAAGAAGTCGTACGTCATCGGATTGTACCAGTTGACGTACTGGGCGGCGCCCGCGTAGTCGGCGGCGTCGATCTTGCCGCCGGACGAGGCGTCGGCCGGGATGGCCGCCGTCACCAGGTTGGTGGAGCCGAACTTCGCCCGCACCGCGGACATCAGGTTCTTGTACGCCGCCCGGCCGCTGGTGTCACAGGTCAGGCCGCAGGCGTTGGGGTACTCCCAGTCGATGTCGATGCCGTCGAAGACGTCGGCCCACTTGGAGTTCTCGACCAGGTCGTAGCAGGACTGGGCGAACGCCGCCGGGTTCTGCGCGGCCTGCGTGAAGCCGCCCGACCAGGTCCAGCCGCCGAAGGACCACAGGACCTTCAGGTTGGGGTGCTTCTTCTTCAGCTTGCGCAGCTGGTTGAAGTTGCCGCGCAGGGGCTGGTCCCAGGTGTCCGCGACGCCGTCGACGCTCTGGTCGGCGGTGTACGACTTCTCGGTCGCGGCGAAGTTGTCGCCCATCGTGCACTTGCCGCCCTGGACGTTGCCGAAGGCGTAGTTGATGTGCGTGAGCTTGCTGCCCGAGCCGGACGTCTCGATGTTCTTGACGTGGTAATTCCGGTCGTAGACGCCCCATTCGGTGAAGTAGCCGACCACACGGGAGCCGGCCTTCGCGTCGGCGTCGGAGGCGGCCGCCCGGGGGGCGCCGGAGTTCGGGTCGGCCGTGGCGGTGCCCGCGCCGGCGAGCAGACCGGCGCCGAGTACGGCACAACAGGCGGTGGCCAGGAGCGCCCTGAGACGGGCGCGGGGACGGATCGGTCTTGGCATCGCTGTCTCCTCGTGGGGGAGGGGAGCATGTGGGGGTGGTGCGTAGTCGCGCGTTGAATTGGCATGAACGCGAAGACGTCTTGTGCCGCTGGACTCTAGGAGGACTAGACCATTGCGTCAATGGTTCGGACCAATTCCCGCGCGGTCCGGTGCCCGTACCACCCGACCGGACACGGCCGATGAAGCCCGGCCGGACACGGCCGATGAAGCCCGGCCGGACACGGCCGATGAAGCCCGGCCGGACACGGGCCGATGAAGATCGGCCGATGGGCCCGGTGAAGCCGTGACGGCGTGCCGCCGATCGGGCATACTCAACGCGCCACAGTCGCTGGTCAGCCGCCTCCGCGATCCGGAGGGGCAGCATCGGCTTGGCAGTGTCCCCGGCGGCGGTGCCACACCCCGTGCGCGCGCCCGCCGAAGCGCCCTACAGGGAGAGGAGAGCGCCATGTCCGAGGGAGCCGTACAGCCGGTCGAGCGTCAGCTGCCCACCGAAGAGGCCCGGGATCTGTTCGCGCTCGTGCGGGAACTGATCCAGCGCGAGATCGCGCCGCACGCGGCCGCGGAGGAGGAAGCCGGCCACTTCCCGCGCGAACTCTTCACGCTGCTCTCCGCATCGGGCCTCCTCGGCCTCCCCTACGACTCCGAGTTCGGCGGCGGCGATCAGCCGTACGAGGTGTATCTCCAGGTCCTCGAAGAACTCGCCGCCGCGCGCCTGACGGTCGGCCTCGGCGTCAGCGTGCACTCGCTCGCCTGTCACGGCCTGGCCGGCTACGGCACCAAGGAGCAGCAGGCCGAGCACCTGCCGGACATGCTCGGCGGCGGACTGCTCGGCGCCTACTGCCTGTCGGAGCCCTCCTCCGGTTCCGACGCCGCCTCGCTGCGCACCAAGGCCGTGCGCGAAGGCGACGACTGGGTCATCACGGGTACGAAGGCGTGGATCACGCACGGCGGCATCGCCGACTTCTACACCGTCCTGGCCCGCACCGGCGGCGAGGGCGCGCGCGGTGTCACGGCCTTCCTGGTGCCGGGCGACGCCGAGGGGCTGCAGGCCGCGGCGCCGGAGAAGAAGATGGGTATGAAGGGCTCGCCGACGGCGCAGCTCCACTTCGACGGCGTGCGGGTGCCGGACGCGCGGCGCATCGGGGACGAGGGGCAGGGCTTCGCGATCGCGCTCTCGGCGCTGGACTCGGGGCGGCTCGGCATCGCGGCGTGCGCGATCGGCGTGGCCCAGGCGGCGCTGGCCGAGTCGTTGCGGTACGCCACCGAGCGGCGGCAGTTCGGGCGCCCGATCGCGGACTTCCAGGGGCTTCGCTTCATGCTCGCGGACATGGCGACGCAGATCGAGGCGGGCCGGGCGCTGTATCTGGCGGCGGCCCGGCTGCGGGACGCGGGCAGGCCGTTCTCCAAGGAGGCGGCGATGGCCAAGTTGCTGTGCACGGACACCGCGATGAAGGTCACCACGGACGCCGTGCAGGTGCTCGGCGGTTACGGCTACACCGCCGACTTCCCGGTCGAGCGCTATATGCGCGAGGCCAAGGTGCTGCAGATCGTCGAGGGCACGAATCAGATCCAGCGCATGGTCATCGCCCGCCATCTCGCGGGACCCGACACACGCTGAGCCGCGGGTCGGGGGGCGCGCCGGGGACCGTGCGGAACTGGTGGTCCTGTTCCGCACCGAACCGGCGGTCCTGATCGGTGCCGAACCGGCGGTCCCGGTCCGTGCCGAACGAGCACTCCCGGTCCGCGCCGAACCGGGAGTCCCTGCCGAACCGGTCGTCCCCGCCGGAGCCGAAGGCCCCGTCCGGGCGCGCGCCGAAGGCCCCCTCCGCACTCGCGCCGAACGCCCCCTCCCCGCCCGCCCCGTAATGCCCGCCGAACTGCCCGCTGCGCACCGTCGGCGCCGCGAGCCTGACCCACTCCGGGTCGTGGCGTCCCGGCAGGGTCCTGCCGCGCTCGGCCCAGTGGCGCAGCAGGGCGCGGTAGATGGGCGGGTCCTGCTGCGGGACCGGCTGCGGCGGGGGCGGGACCGACTGTGTCTGCTGCGGGTACGAGGGCTGTTGTGAGTACTGCGGCGGCTGTGTGTAGTGGTTGTACTGCGGCCGGTGAGGAACCGATTCTGCTGCGGCAGGAGCGGTGTTGAGGGGGCGCCTGCGGTGGCCGGCCGGAGCGTGTGTGGGGGTGGTCATGCCGGGCCAACGCGCGGCGCGAGGGCCAGGTCACCATCGGGTCGAATCGTGCGTGCGTTCATGCCCCGTCCGGCCGCGGCGCACACGGCGCACGGCACCAGCGCCACCGGTGGCACCCGGCCCGACGCGTGTTGCCGCACGCGCCCTGCCGCGCATATGGCCCCCGCACGGCATCTGACGTACCGTCATCTCCGCGCCGGGACCCCGCCGCACACCGGGCGGCGCCGGCTTCCCCTGCGCCCAGGGAGGTGTGCCGTGCTTCAGGACCGTCCCGTACCGCTCGACGAGTACCCCGTCCACCAGGTGCCGCTGTCGATGAAGCACGTCGCGACCGGCGACCGCAACGCCTACGACCGCTGCATCTTCCACCTCCTCGACCACCAAGGCCACACCCTGCTCATCGTCGGGCTCGGCGTCTACCCGAACACCGGGGTCATCGACGCCTACGCCACCCTGCGCACCGGCGACACGCTGCACGCCGTACGCGCCTCCGACGCCCTGGGCGAGGACCGGATGAACCTGTCCGTGGGCCCGCTGCGCGTCCTCGTGGAGGAGCCGCTGCGCAGGCTGCGCCTGACCTGCGCGGCCGATCCGGACGACGCCGACTCGCTCGCGTACGACATCGAGTGGAACGCCTCCTTCCCCGCCCTGTGGGAGCCGCACCACATCCAGCGCCGCGGCGGCCGCCTCACCCTCGAAGGCCGCCGCTTCGTGCAGGCGGGCGGCTGTGCCGGGGTGATCCGCGCGGGCGGTGCGGAGATCGCGGTGACGGCGGGGGAGTGGACGGCGACCCGCGACCGGAGCTGGGGCGTGCGGCCCATCCCTGGCGAGGAGGGGGGCCGGCTCGGCGAGGAGTTCCCGACCGAGGGCTTCCACTGGATCTGGTGCCCGGTGCGGTTCGACGACCGCTTCCTCATGGTCATCGCCCAGGAGGACGCGGACGGCTACCGCACCCTGAACGACGCGACGCTCGTCCGCCCCGGCCACCCCGACCGCCAACTCGGCTGGCCCCAGGCCGACATCACCTACCGCTCCGGCACCCGGCACCCCGAGCGCGCCGTCGTCCACCTCACCGAGCCCGGCACGCGTAAGCCCCTGGAGCTCGGCGTCGAGCCGCTCACCTCGTTGCCGCTCGCCGTCGGCGCCGGCTATCCGCCCGCCGACGACTGGCAGCACGGCACCTGGCGCGGCCGCGACTGGGTCGACCGGTGCACCTACGACCTCTCCGACCCGGCCGCCCACCCCCGCGCGGCGTACGGCGTCATCGACCACGCGGCCCGCTTCACCCTGGACGGCCGCGTCGGCCACGGGATCTTCGAGCACGGCACCTTCGGCCGCCACGACCCGAGCGGCTTCACCGGATTCGGTTCCGTGGCGCCCTGACCCGCCGCGCGCCCCGAGGGAGGAGTACGCACATGGCAACGGCACCCCGGCAGCCCCGGCTTCGGACCACGACCCGCGAACCGGAGGAGCTGGCCCGCCGCCTCACGGCCTGGCTCGGTGGACACCTGCCCGGCGCGCGGGCCGTCGACGTGTCCGTGCCGGAGTCCAACGGCATGTCCAGCGAGACGCTCCTCTTCGACATCGAGCACCCCGAACCACCCTTGCGCGCCTGCGCGTTGCGGCTTGCGGCGGACCCGGCCGCGTACACGGTCTTCCCCGTGTACGACATGGCGCGCCAGCACCGCACCCTGCGCCTGGTCGCCGAGCACAGCGACGTGCCGGTGCCGCGCGTGCTGTGGCTGGAGGAGGATCCGGGGCCGCTCGGCGCGCCGTTCTTCGTCATGGAGCGGGTCGCGGGGCGGGTCCCGCCGGACGTCATGCCTTACACGTACGAGGGAAACTGGCTGCACGCGGCGAGCGACGCGGAGCGCGCGCACCTGGAGGACGCGACGGTCCGGGTCCTCGCGCGGCTGCACGACCAAGTCCCGGCCGCCGAGGCCGGGTTCCTCGCGCTGCCGGGCGAGGGCAGCGCGCTGCGCCGGCATGTCGCGTCCCAACGCGCCTACTACGCCTGGGTGGTCGACGGCCTGCCGCGGTCCCCGCTCGTCGAAAGCGCTTTCGCGAAACTGGAGGATCTGTGGCCGCGCGACGAGGGCGCGCCGGTCCTCAATTGGGGTGACGCGCGCATCGGCAACGTCATCTACGACGGCTTCGAACCCGCCGCCGTGCTCGACTGGGAGATGGCCTGCCTGGCCCCGTGCGAGGTCGACATCGGCTGGACCGTGTACCTGCACCGGTTCTTCCAGGACCTCACCGTGAGCTTCGGGCAGAGCGGGCTGCCCGGCTTCCTGCGCCGCGAGCGGGTCGAGGAGCGCTACGCCGAACTCACCGGGCACCGGCCGCGCGACATGGACTTCTACACGCTGTACGCCGCGCTGCGGCACGCCGTCGTCATGCTGCGGGTCGCCTACCGGCAGGTGCACTTCGGGGAGGCGACGGTGCCGGAGGATCCGGACACGCTGATCCTGCACCACGCCAGCCTCGCGGCGATGGTGCAGGGCAGCTACTGGTGACGGGTGCCGGTCGTCGGCGCCTGGTCAGGCGGCCGCGCGGTGGGACTGCCGGGGCACCCGGATCGGCCGGGATCCCGGACCGCCGACGTGCGAGAACGGCTGCGTGCGCCAGTCGAGCTCCTGAGGGAGCGTCAGCAGCAGTGCGGTGTCCTGCTCCTGGGCCTCCAGGGACTCGTCCGCGGCACGCGCCTCGGACGCGGCGCGGCCGGTGCCGGCGCAGACCGTGAGCCCGAACGGGTTCCACGGGGTGGGGCAGAGCGCGTGCTCGGGCAGGACGTCCTCGTCCGCCAGGAGCGCGATGGGCTGCCCGCAGTCCGGGCAGAGCACGCGGTACATCTCGAAGGTGTCGTACGCGTCGGGCTCGTCGTCGGCGGTGTCGGTCTGTTCGACGCCCTCCGGTGCGGGCTCGAGCTCGACGGACTGCTGCTTGCGGCGCGCGGAACGACCGGGGCGCTTCAGGTTCTGCATGGGAATCTCCCCCTCGGGTGGGCCGACAAGGCACTGCGGCCTCGACCACAGCAAGCACTTCCCGTCCGGTCCTGGGGGTAATCGCTCCTGCCCCGCAGACACTGTTATAGGTCTGTGGCGTTCGTCACATGCCGGATGAAGGTGCCACTCCGCTCCGGACTCCGAAGACACCGCTTTTGCCTCATCCCGTGCGCCGCTCAGGTATCGATGAGGATCAAGGGACCTGTAGGTTCGGCGCATGGAGGAGCTGGATCGTCAGATCGTGGAGCTGCTCGTCAAGGACGGGCGGATGAGCTACACCGACCTGGGCAAGGCCACGGGCCTGTCCACGTCGGCGGTGCACCAGCGGGTGCGCAGGCTGGAGCAGCGAGGAGTGATCCGGGGGTACGCCGCGGTCGTCGACCCCGAGGCGGTCGGCCTGCCGCTCACGGCCTTCATCGCGGTGAAGCCGTTCGACCCCAGCGCCCCCGACGACATCGCCGAGCGGCTCGCCCCCGTGCCCGAGATCGAGGCCTGCCACAGCGTCGCCGGCGCGGAGAACTACCTGCTCAAGGTGCGCGTCGCGACCCCGCACGAACTGGAGAACCTGCTGGCCCGGCTGCGCACGCTCGCCGGTGTCTCGACGCATACGACGGTGGTCCTCTCGACGCCGTACGAGGCACGGCCGCCGCACATCTGACACGGCGCGGCCACCCGCATCCGGCACGGCGGGCGACACCGCCCGGCGGGGGCGGGGTGTGCCCGGGAGACCCCGCGGGCGGCCGTCCCCCGGGCGGGCGCGAGACTGTTCCCCATGAGTGAGCGCATCACCCCCGAAAGCGGACACCGCACCGTCCTGCTGCGCGGCGGAGAAGTCCACAGCCCCGCCGACCCCTTCGCGACCGCGATGGTCGTCGAGCGCGGGCATGTCGCCTGGGTCGGGTCCGAGGGCGCCGCCGACGCCTTCGCCGACGGTGTCGACGAGGTCGTCGACCTCGAAGGGGCCCTGGTCACCCCGGCGTTCACCGACGCCCATGTGCACACGACCGCCACCGGACTCGCGCTCACCGGGCTTGATCTGTCCGGGGCCCGGAGCCTCGACGAAGCGCTCGTTCTCGTACGCGAACACGTCATCGCGCGCCCCGGTGACCGCGTGCTGCTCGGCCACGGCTGGGACGCCGCCCGCTGGCCCGGCGGCCGTCCGCCCACGCGCGCGGAGCTCGACGAGGCCGCCGGCGGCCGCCCGCTCTACCTGTCGCGCATCGACGTGCACTCGGCCGTCGTCACCACCGCGCTCCTCGACCTCGTCCCCGGGGTCGCCGACGCGGCCGGATTCCGGGCCGACGCGCCCCTGACCGCCGACGCCCACCACGCCGTGCGCGCCGCCGCGCACGCGGCGGTCACGCCCCGGCAGCGGGCCGACGCCCAGCGCGCGGCACTCCGGCACGCCGCGTCGCTCGGCATCGGCTCGGTCCACGAGTGCGCGGGCCCCACCATCTCCGGAGAGGACGACTTCACAGCGCTGCTCCGCCTCGCCGAGGAGGAGGCCGGGCCGCGTGTCGTCGGCTACTGGGCCGAGCAGGGCGCCGAAGGAGTCGCCCGCGCGCGGGAGTTGGGCGCGGCGGGCGCGGCCGGTGACCTGTTCGTGGACGGCGCGCTCGGCTCGCACACGGCGTGGCTGAGCGAGCGCTACGTAGACGCAGGTGCCGAGGGTGCCGGCGGTACTGAGGGCGCCGGCGGCATCGGGGGCGGGCCGTGCGGCAACTCCTACCTGACCGCCGCCGACGTCGCCGCGCACGTCGCGGCCTGCACGGACGCGGGCCTCCAGGCCGGCTTCCACGCCATCGGCGACGCAGCTGTCACGGCCGTCGTGGACGGCGTGCGCGCCGCCGCCGAGAAGGTCGGCCTCGCCCGGGTGCGCGCCGCCCGGCACCGCGTCGAGCACGCCGAGATGCTCACCCCCGAGACGATCGCCGCGTTCGCCGAGCTCGGCCTCACCGCGTCCGTGCAGCCCGCCTTCGACGCGCTGTGGGGCGGCGAGGACGGCATGTACGCCCAACGCCTCGGCACCGAACGGGCCCGCGCCCTCAACCCGTACGCATCCCTGCTCCGCGCCGGCGTGCCGCTGGCCTTCGGCTCCGACAGCCCGGTGACGCCCCTCGACCCCTGGGGCACCGTCCGCGCCGCCGCCTTCCACCGCACGCCCGAGCACCGGGTGTCCGTGCGCGCCGCGTTCACCGCCCACACGCGCGGCGGCTGGCGGGCCGTCGGGCGCGACGACGCGGGCGTCCTGGTGCCCGGCGCACCGGCCGACTACGCCGTGTGGCGCACCGGCGAACTCCTCGTCCAGGCCCCCGACGACCGGGTCGCCCGCTGGTCCACCGACCCGCGCTCCGGCACCCCCGGCCTGCCCGACCTCGGCCCCGGCGCGGACCTGCCCGTCTGCCTGCGGACCGTGGTCGGCGGCCAGCCGGTATTCGTACGGCCCAACGAGTGATGTACCGGGGCGGCGCGGCTCCGAACGGGGCCACACGGCGCGTCGCGCGACCTGCGGGTCCTCGCCACTGACCTGCTGATCTGCGCAAAGATCGCAGGTCAAACGGCTATTGACAGACGGCCTCCGTCGGCGGGTAGTTTCGGCCGCGTCCACCACAGGACGTCCGACCGGCGAACCCGCACGCAGTCGTCGACCGCCGCTGGATCACGGGCGGTGCGCCATCCCGGCACACCGCCACTGGGAGCCAGGTCCAGCGCCCACGACGCATCGACGCGGGAACGTATCCGCCGGAAGGGGGTCGTCCCTCCTGCTCCCCGGAGCGCGGGGGAGGTGCGACCCGGGTGGGGCCCGGACGCTCAGTAGACAACGGCTCTCGGTCGATCCGCAGCCAGCGGGTCCCAGGCCGGCCCGAAGGGCGCCGGGCCCGATCCGCAGTATCGCTCCTGCCGACGTCCGTGGCGTCGCAACACCCCAGGCCCGGCCCACTATGGTGGTCCCCTGCGTACGAACGAAGGGGCAGTAGTGAGCAACGGCGGCGGGATCAGCGAAGCAGCGGACTCGGAGCGGCAGTTCGGCCCGCTCGGCCAGGCCTTGGTGATCATCCCGACCTACAACGAGGCGGAGAACATCCAGGCGATCGTCGGCCGGGTGCGTACCGCCGTGCCGGAGGCGCACGTCCTCGTCGCCGACGACAACAGCCCCGACGGCACCGGAAAGATCGCCGACGAGCTCGCGGGCGAGGACGAGCAGGTCCACGTGCTGCACCGCAAGGGCAAGGAAGGCCTCGGCGCCGCCTATATCGCGGGCTTCACCTGGGGCCTCGAGCACGGCTACGGAGTTCTCGTAGAGATGGACGCCGACGGCTCCCACCAGCCCGAGGAACTGCCGCGCCTGCTCACCGCCCTCAAGGGGGCCGACCTCGTGCTCGGCTCGCGCTGGGTGCCGGGCGGCCGCGTCGTCAACTGGCCCAAGTCCCGCGAGTTCCTCTCCCGCGGCGGCAGCACCTACTCGCGGCTGCTGCTCGACGTGCCGGTCCGCGACGTCACCGGCGGCTACCGCGCCTTCCGCCGCGAGACGCTCGAAGGCCTCGGCCTCGGCGACGTGGCCTCCCAGGGCTACTGCTTCCAGGTCGACCTGGCGCGCCGCGCCATCAAGGCGGGCTACCACGTCGTGGAGGTGCCCATCACCTTCGTCGAGCGGGAGCTGGGCGACAGCAAGATGAGCCGGGACATCGTCGCGGAGGCGCTGTGGCGGGTCACGGCGTGGGGTGTGGGGGAGCGGGTCGGCAGGGTCCTGGGCCGCAGGCCGTCGTCCTGACGTTCCGGCCGGGCGCGTGCCGTCCTGACGTTCCGGCCGCGCGCGTGCCGTCCTTGCTGTTCCGGCCTGGCGCCTGACGTCCTGACCTCCGGCTTTGATCACCCGCTTATGCCGGTCTGAGGCGGGCCCAGGCACACTGGGAGCATGACGACTGGCACACCGCCTCCCACCCAGCCCGCCCGCCCCCGGCGCTCGCGCGTCCTCAGGTTCCTGCCGCTCGGTATCGCCGCGTGGCTGGTCCTGGAGATCTGGCTGCTGATCGTCGTGGCGGGGGCCAGCAGCGGCCTGGTGGTCTTCCTGCTGCTCGTGGGCGGCCTTGTGCTCGGCTCCGTGGTCATCAAGCGGGCCGGGCGCCGCGCCTTCAAGAACCTGAGCGAGGCGCTGCAACAGCAGCAGAGCGGGATCGCGCCCGCCCCGGAGTCCGGTGGCGGCAGCGCCCTGACGATGCTCGGTGGCCTGCTCCTGATCCTGCCCGGTCTGGTCTCGGACGTGCTCGGACTGCTTCTGCTGGTGCCGCCGCTGCAGAAGGCTCTGAGCCGCACCGCCGAGCGTGCCTTCGAGCGCAAGGTCCGCGAGGCCGCGGCGGCCTCGCCCGGCGGCTTCGGTGACGCCTTCCAGCAGTCCCGGATCCACCGTCCTGACGGCAAGGTGGTCCAGGGCGAGGTGATCCGTGACGACCAGCCCCCGACGCCGCCGGGGCCGGGCCGGGGGCCGGACGATCCTCAGCTTCCGCGCTGAGGGGGTGCCCTACCGGGGGCTCCGCCCCCGGACCCCCGCTGTCGCCGCTCCGCGGCTCGTCCTCAAGCGCCGGACGGGCTATTTCCCACCCGCCCACCCTCACTACCTGCCGGAACAGCCGGGCCGGCGGAGATTCAGCCCGTCCGGCGCTTGAGGACGAGCGCGTAAGCGCGACGAAAGGGCGGGTGGGTGGGGGATATAGCCCCTCCGGCGTTTGAGGAGCGGGGGTTCCGGGGGCGGAGCCCCCGCGTCGTCCACCCCCGGGCACACGACGAGGGCGGGCCCACTGCCGAAGCAGTGGGCCCGCCCTCGTCGTGTCTCCGCTCCGCGGTCCAGCGCGCTTACGCGGACTTGCGGCTGTCGCGCGGATGCACCGCAATATTCATCGCACCGGACCTGAGAACCGCGAGGCGCTCCTCAAGGACCTCCTCGAGCTCTTCTCGAGTGCGGCGCTCCATGAGCATGTCCCAGTGCGTACGCGCAGGCTTCCCCTTCTTTTCCTCAGGTCCATCGCCGTCCACGAGAAGTGCCTGGGCCCCGCAGACCTTGCACTCCCACTCCGGCGGGATCTCCGCCTCCACCGAGAACGGCATCTCGAAACGATGTCCGTTCTGGCATGCGTACTCCACGGCCTGGCGCGGAGCCAGGTCGATGCCGCGGTCGGTCTCGTAGCTGGTCACCACGAGGCGCGTGCCGCGAAGAGCTCGCTCACTCATGAATCGTGCCTCCCGGGCTTGTCGCCCACAGGACAGGTGTCGCTGTCGTCGTCATCCGGTCAACGTCCGGTCGGCGGTAAAGATTCCCGTTCAGGGTCATGCGTCGCCGTCGTATGCCGCCCCTTGTTGTACCCACCAGCGCCCGGTTTGTCACATCTGGCAGCAGATGTCACCCAGCGTTTCTGAATCCTCAGCGCGCAGTAACGGTCCGCCTGGCAGGCCAAACGCGTACACTACCGGCCTTCGCCGTCAGTTGCTAAATCCGGCGGGGTACGGGATTGCCCGCGTCGCGTCCCGCACGCCGTACGGGAACGCGTGCGAGCAGCGCGTCAGACCCAGGTCCCCCGGTCCTTGAGCACGTCGCGCAGCGTCTCGATGTGGTCCGTCATGATGCCGTCGACGCCCAGGTCGAGCAGGGCGTGCATGCGCTCGGCGTCGTTGATCGTCCACACGTGGACCTGCAGCCCGCGCGCGTGGGCCGTGCGTACGAAGCGGTGGTCGACCACCCGGACCCCCGACTGGGCCTCCGGTACCTGGGCACACACCGCGGACACGCGCGGGGTTGCGGGCACGCCCAGGGACCGCAGTCGCAGCCCCAGCACGCCGCGCGTGCCGAACGACGTGGCGAGGCGCGGTCCCGCGAGGCGCTGGGCGCGCGACACGCGGGCCTCCGAGAACGAGCCGACGCACACGCGGCCCCAGGAGCGGGTGCGCTCGATGAGGTCCAGGAGCGGCAGCAGGGCGGGCTCGGCCTTGACGTCCACGTTCCAGCGGACGTCGGGGAACGCCTCCAGCATCTCTTCGAAGAGGGGCACCGGTTCGCTGCCCGCCACGCGTGCCCGGCGCACCTCGCTCCACGGCAGGTCCGCGATCTTCCCGGTGGCGTCCGTGACGCGGTCGAGAGTGGCGTCGTGGAAGGCCGCCAGCTTGCCGTCCGAGGTGGCGTGCGCATCCGTCTCGATGTAGCGGTAGCCCGCCTCCACGGCGCGGCGGAAGGCCGTCGCGGTGTTCTCCAGACCGTCGGCCGCCCCGCCGCGGTGGGCGAAGGCGAGGGGGCCGGGGTGGTCGAGGTAGGGATGGCGTACGCGCGAGGTCACTCTCGCAGTATCGCCTGTTCCGAGGGCTCGCCGGAGGCCACGACGCGGCCCGCGGATGGAGCGGGCATGGCGAAGAAGCGCAGGAAGAACTGGGCGAGCGGCCCGATGGCCAGCGCGTACACGACCGTCCCCACGCCCAGCGTGCCGCCGAGAGCGAAGCCGGTGACGACGACCGCCACCTCCACCAGCGTCCGCATCAGCCGGATGGAGCGGCCCGTGCGCTCGTGCAGGCCCGTCATCAGGCCGTCGCGCGGGCCCGGCCCGAACCTGGCCGCTATGTAGAGGCCTGTCGCCACCCCGTTGAGCACGATGCCCGCCACCATGAGCGGAACGCGGATGCCGAGACCGTGCGCGTCCGGTACGAGGGCGAGCGTGCCGTCCATCGCCAGGCCGACGACGAAGACGTTCGAGACCGTGCCGAGCCCCGGGCGCTGCCGCAGCGGGATCCACAGGAGCAGCACCGCGGCGCCCACGAAGATCGACACGACGCCGATCGACATCCCGGTGCGCTCGGCCAGTCCCTGATGCAGCACGTTCCACGGCTCCAGGCCGAGGCCCGAGCGCACCAGCAGCGCGGAGCTCGCGCCGTACAGGGCGAGGCCTACGTAGAGCTGGATCAGCCGACGTGTGAGGTGCCGGTCGCTGCCTGACTCCGTGGCTTGTGGCCGGTCCGCGGACGGGTCCGTGGTGCGCCGCTCCGTGTGCGGTTCTGTGGCGGGCCGACCTGATTTCGCCCTGGACAAGAGAAGCCCCCCGTGGTGGTAGTGGCCTGACACATGACACTCTGTGGCTTGGTGTAAGACGCCAACCATGGCCAATTCGATGAAGGTGGACTGGGATCATGGCTCAGTGGACATCAGCGGTGGGCTCGGCCCAGCTCGCCCGGCTGCTCACCTCCCAGCAGGCGCGACCCGCCGGCGCGGGCACTCGCCGCCCGCCCGCCTACCGCGCCCTCGCCGACGGCATCCGGCTGCTCGTCCTGGAGGGCCGCGTTCCCGTGGCCGCCCGTCTGCCCGCCGAGCGCGAGCTGGCCGTGGCGCTCGCCGTGAGCCGCACGACCGTCGCCGCCGCCTACGAAGCGCTGCGCAGTGAGGGGTTCCTGGAGTCCCGCAGGGGAGCGGGCAGTTGGACCGCCGTGCCGGCCGGGAACCCGCTGCCCGCGCGCGGCCTCGAACCGCTGCCCCCCGAAGCGCTCGGCTCCATGATCGACCTCGGCTGTGCGGCCCTGCCCGCGCCCGAGCCCTGGCTCACCCGCTCCGTGCAGGGCGCCCTCGAAGAACTCCCGCCCTACGCCCACACGCACGGCGACTACCCCGCCGGACTGCCCGCCCTGCGCGCCATGCTCGCCGAGCGCTACACCGCGCGCGGGATACCGACCATGCCGGAACAGATCATGGTCACCACCGGCGCGATGGGCGCCATCGACGCCATCTGCCACCTCTTCGCGGGCCGCGGCGAACGCATCGCGGTGGAGTCGCCGAGCTACGCCAACATCCTCCAGCTCATGCGCGAGGCGGGCGCACGCCTGGTCCCCGTGGCGATGGCCGAGGGCCTCGGCGGCTGGGACATGGACCGCTGGCGCCAGGTCCTGCGCGACGCCGCACCCCGCCTCGCGTACGTCGTCGCCGACTTCCACAACCCGACCGGCGCGCTCGCCGACGAGGACCAGCGTCGCCGCCTCGTCGACGCGGCCCGGCACGCGGGCACCGTCCTCGTCGTCGACGAGACCATGAGCGAGCTGCGCCTCGACGAAGACCTCGACATGCCGCGCCCCGTCTGCGGTTTCGACCCCGCGGGCGCCACCGTCATCACCGTCGGCTCGGCGAGCAAGGCCTTCTGGGCGGGCATGCGCATCGGCTGGGTGCGGGCCGCGCCCGACGTGATCCGCAGCCTGGTCGCCGCGCGCGCGTACGCCGACCTCGGCACCCCCGTCCTGGAGCAGCTGGCCCTCAACTGGCTGCTCAGCACCGGCGGTTGGCAGCAGGCCGTGGACGTACGCAGGCAGCAGGCGCGCGACAACCGTGACGCCCTGGTCACCGCCGTGCGCCGCGAGCTGCCCGACTGGGAGTTCGAAGTGCCGCGCGGCGGGCTGACGTTGTGGGTCCGCACCGGCGGCCTGTCCGGCTCCCGCATCGCCGAGGTCGGCGAACGCGTGGGCGTCCGGGTGCCGTCGGGCCCCCGCTTCGGTGTCGACGGCGCCTTCGAGGGGTACGTACGGCTGCCGTTCACCGTCGGCGGGCCGCTGGCGGAAGAGGCGGCGGTCCGGCTCGCGGCGGCGGCCCGGCTCGTTCAGGCGGGGACGGGCGCGGGGTCGGGGGCGGAGGGGCCGCACACGTTCGTGGCGTGAGGTGTGGCGTACGTGCCCCACGTGCCGTACGCGACGGGTGTGACGGGCACGCCGTACGCGACGGGCTCAGCCCTCGGCGACCGCCGCCGGGGCCAGCGTCGCGTCCGCCGGTGTCGTGCGGTCCGGGAGCAGGTCGAGCACGGCCTGCCGGTGCGTGTCGCTCGTGGCGTCGTCGTACGGGTCGGGGGTCGCCGGGACCTGGAGACGCAGGACCGGGCCCGTGCCCAGGCGGGCGTAGCCGCGGCCCGGGGGCATGTCCGCCGTGGGGGTCGTCTGCGGCGCCACGCCCAGGACCTCCTCGACCTGGTCGGCGGTCGCCGGGCCGAGCAGCACGCGCGCGCGGGTGTGCTGACGCACGGTGTCGGTGAGCCCATCCATGCCGTCGAGCTGGTCGGCGACGACGACGGTGACGCCCGCCGCACGCCCGTGCCGCAGCGGCACCTGGAGCAGTGACTGCGGATCCCGGTGGCCGTCGGCCGCGGCCAGGTGACCGAGGACGCTGGGGCGGTCGAGGAGGATCCACAGCGGCCGCTTGGTGTCGTCGGGCGGCGGGTGGCCCGCCTGCCGGGCCCGGTTCGCCGCGATGAGCCGCCGCTCCGTCTCGTGCGCCGCCCACTCCAGGCTCCCCAGCGCCCCGGCGAGCCCGCATTCGACGGCGAGGACCCCGGTGCGCCCGGCCAGGCAGGCGTAGTCGCCGCTGCCGCTGCCCTCGACGATGACGACGTCGCCATGCTGGAGCGCCTGCAGGGCGACGGAGCGCAGCAGGGTCGTGGCGCCGCTGCCGGGCCGGCCGAGGACCAGCAGGTGCGGCTCGGTGGAGCGGACGCCGGTGCGCCACACGACGGGCGGCACGTCGCGCTGCTCGTCGCCATCGGCCACGGGCAGGGTGCGCTGCACGGCCGTCGGGTCGGTGAAGCCGAGCACGGTCTCGCCGGGCGCGGTGACGAAGCGCTGGGCCGCGATGTCGGTGGGCAGCGCCGGCAGCACGGTCACGGTGAGCGTGGTGCCCTCCTCGTCCCACGCGAAGTGATATTCGCGGCCGCGCCCCGACTTGGCGTGCAGCACCTGCTCGATCCGCGCGCGGGAGGCCGCCTCGCCGTCGGTGAAGTACGCGGGATAGCGCACCACCAGGTGGGCGATCCGGCCGTCGTCGTCGAACGCGTACGCGGTGAAGGCCTTGTCCCACTCGCCCCCGTGGGCGAACAGCGGGCTCGGGTCCTCGGGCACGGAGAAGTACGGCACGAGCGCTTCGTAGAGCGACTGCAGCCGCTGGACCTGCGCGTCGTCCGGGCCGGAGGGGGCCGGCGCGGTGCGCTCACGCCCGGTCCAGGCGGCGGCCGCCATCAGGCAGATGGCGGCGAGCAGCGGACCGTAGGGGATGAGCGCCACGACGAGGACCACGGAGGCGACCAGGAACAGCAGCGAACCGCGCCGCTCCTTGGGGGTCGCCGACCACTTGCGCCGCCCGGCTCCGGCGAGTCGGCGCAGCCCGCGCGTGATGGTGATCAGCGGGTGGAGGACGTCGGTGGCGCCGTCGGCGGCCGACCGGGCCAGCTCCCGGCTCCGGGCGAGCGGGGCGGTGCCGGTGCTCAGGATGCGGGGGAGGGGGCGCCGGGCCACGTCGGTCTCCTGGAAGTGGTGTGGTGCGGGGAACCGTCGGTCGTGAGAGGAACCGTCAAGGGGTGGTGGGGGGAACCGTCAGAACTTGATCCCGCCGAGCAGGCTCGCGAGGCTCGCGCTCCCCGCCTTGATGCTCGGAGCGATGGCCGTGCCCGCGAGGAAGAAGCCGAACAGCGCGCAGACCACCGCGTGCGAGGCCTTGAGCCCGTCCTTGCGGAAGAACAGGAAGGCGATGATGCCCAGCAGCACGACGCCCGAGATGGACAGGACCATGGGAGTTCTCCTGAGTGAGGGGACAGTCACCATCAGTACTTCCAGGCTCACAGCATGTATCCATGCGATAAAAGCTGCAAATGGGGGACATTTTCGTTATTTCGCCCAGATGGGGGGCGGGTCGTTGTGCGCGTACGGGCGGGTCCGGGCCGTGTCGTCCGGCCGCGCTGATCTTTGCCTCAGATGCGGTCGGTCATGTGCCGTGACGGGCAGTACCCTGTCGATTCACTCGTACGGCCGCGCTCGGCGGCGGTGCGGGTGCGCTCACGCCACTCCCCTAGCGCGAAAGGCGGTCACACCATGACGGACGCCCCCGACCCCGAGGTCGTGGAACTGGCGGGCAAGATCTTCGATCTGGCCCGGGCGGGCGACGCCGACGCGCTCGCCTCGTACGTCGACGCGGGCGTGCCCGCGAACCTCACGAACGACAGCGGTGACTCGCTTGTCATGCTCGCCGCCTATCACGGTCACGCGGCCGCCGTGCGCGCCCTGATCGAGCGCGGCGCGGACGCCAACCGCATCAACGACAAGGGGCAGACGCCGCTCGCCGGTGCCGTCTTCAAGGGCTCCGACGACGTGGTGCGGGCGCTGCTCGACGGCGGCGCCGATCCGGCCGCGGGCACACCGTCGGCGATCGACACCGCCCGCATGTTCGGGAAGGCCGACCTGCTCGCGCTGTTCGGGGCCGCCTGAGCGGGGTACGCGACCTGGCACGACGGGGGCGCCGGAAATGTGGTCGCGGCGGGCAGAACCGCTGGGTCATCATGACGACGTGATTCACGGACGCGACGTCGGGGCAAGTGTTGCCGCAGCGCGCGGACCGTGAGCGGCCCGACCCCGGACTTGGCGTCCGGGAACCTCCGGGTCACCGACGAGAGGCAGAGGAAGATGGTCTTCAGCAAGCAAGAGACGGCGGGCGGCCCGACGTGTTGGCGCACGGCCAGGTAGTGCGGATTCCCGGTTGCGTCGACGCTTGATATGAGGCTGTTTCCCATGTTCGAACCGGTCATAGCGCCCAGCGGTACGCTGCTCGGCCTGCTGCAGCGGGGCCGCGGCGACGGCACGCTGCACGCCCTCACCGCGCCACGGTCCGAGGCGCTCTCCGCCCTCGACCACTGTGTGCTGCACGATCCGCGGCACGACTGGCAGGTGGAGAACCGCTCCCTGTACTACGCCCGGCTGTACCTCGATCTGAACGGCGGGCTCGGCGCCATCGAGCGCCACCTCTTCGACCCCGAGGACACGCTCGACCCGGACGACTCACGCACCGGGCTCGCGCTGTCCGTGCTCGGGCACCTCGCCTCGTACGACAGGCTGGACGCGCTGCGGCTGCTGCGCGGGTACGCCGAGCACGGCGCGAACTGGGCCTGGGCCCTGGACGAGCTGGCCCTGCGCGACGACGACGCGGGGCTGCGCGCCCTCGCCGGACCCGTGCTCGCCAGATTCCCCGCCGACGCCGAGGGCGAGGCCGCCCTGACCGTCGCCGTGCGCGACGCCTTCGAGCCGCGGCCCTGGCGGCTGTGGGCCGACGATCCGCGCCCCGAGATCGGCGCCCGCGTGCGCGCCGCAGCCGAACGGGGCTCCTTCGACCGCTGGCAGCGCCAGATGGAGCCGGCCGGGCCGCGCCCCGGCTGGAGCGTCCAGGCCGTGTTCGACTGGGCCCAGGAGGGGCTGGACCGAGGGGCCGCGCTGCACGTGCCGGCCGCCCGCTGTCTGACCGCCGTCGCCGGGCCAGAGGACCGCGCCGAGATCGTGCGCGCGGCCCGGCACGGCACGGACGGCGCACGCGGCACCGCCTTGCGGTACTTGGCCGACACCCACGATCCCGACGCGCTCGACCTCCTGGAAGAAGCGGCGCAGAGCCCGTCGCGCGTCGTCGTCGACATCGCGGCCGAGACATTCGAGCGGATGCGCTCCGTCGCCGCCGTCGAGCGGGCCCGGCAGTGGGCCGGACGCCCCGACGCGCTCGGCGCGGCCGCCGGACGCGTGCTCGCCTGCCGCGGCGGCGCCCAGGACAGCCAGCTCGTGCTCACCGCGCTGCGCGAGGCGGTGCGCGGCGAAGGCCCGGACGCGCCGACCCTGTGGCCGCTCGTCGACGGCGCGGGACGCCTCGGCATCGGCTGCGCGGCGCCCGTCCTTCGCCATGTCTACCGCGAGACCGCCTCCTCCCACCTCAGAGGCCGCGCCGCCCGCGCGCTGGCCGCCACCGACCCCTCCTTCGCCGCCGGCTTCGCCGTCGAGTGCCTGTGGGACTGCGAGGAGTCCACCCGCGAAGTCGCCGCCCGGCACGCCGAGACCGGCGACGCCCGCGTCGTCAACCGCCTCCGGAGACTGGCGGCCGACCCCGCCGAGGAGGACGACGTGCAGTCGGCGGTACGCAGCCGTATCGGGCCGGACGCGCCCGCCGTGTGAACGACGCGCACGGCGGGGAGGCGGGCGCTTGAGCCTTGCCTCGGCTTGCCTGGCGGGCGCTTGCGGGCGGACCGAATGCCTGGGTGGGCTGGTTGCTCGGGCGGACCGTATGCCCGGGTGGGCCGGTTGTCCGGGCGGACCGAATGCCCGGGTGGGCCGGTTGTCCGGGCGGACCGAATGCCCGGGTGGGCCGGCGGCCCGAAGCGCGCCTGCCGCCCCCGCCCGCCGCGCGGTGCGGAACGCCGGGGGCCGACGGGCCCGCAGCGGTGTGGCACGCCCCTTCTCGCTGCACCCCGGTACGGGTCTCGCTGCACCCCGGCACGGGCGACGTCCCGCACGCGGCGCCGACTCGGCGGGGGCGGAACACACACCGCTACGGCGCACACGGCCACGGTGCCGACGACCGCGTACGCCCCACCGGCACGGTGCCAGAGGCCCCCACACCGCCCCGCCCATTGCGGAACGCCCCTGCGTGCGCCGAAATGGCCGGATCCCGTGGTGCGCAACGCTCATGGGACGTTCCACGTCAGGAAAGATCCACGTTGACGTGGGCACGCCCCGTCTGACGACAACACGGGTATGCGTGTCGTCATCGTCACCGAATCCTTTCCCCCCGACATCAACGGCGTGTCGCACTGCGCCCTGCAGACCGCGCGGCAGCTCGTCGCGCGCGGTCACGATCCGCTCGTCGTCGCCCCGGCCACCACGGCCGGCGCCGCCGACGACACCACCGACAGCCTCTCCCCGTGCCCCGTCGTCCGCGTGCCGTCCCTGCCTCTCCCCGGATACCCGCAGGTCAGGGTCGCGCTGCCGAGCCGACGGCTGGCGGCGGCGCTGACCGCGCACCAGGCCGACCTCGTCCACCTGGCGAGCCCCTTCGTCCTCGGCGCGCGCGGCATGGCCGCCGCGGCGCGCAAGCACCTGCCCACCGTCGCCGTCTACCAGACCGACCTCGGCGGCTACGCGCGTACGTACATGGGGATGGGCGAGGCCACCGCGTGGCGCCGCATCCGCGCCGTGCACGCCGCCGCCGACCGCACCCTCGCGCCCTCCACCGCGGCCCTCACCGACCTGGTGTCGCACGGCGTACCCCGGGTGCGGCTGTGGCCGCGCGGCGTGGACACCGACCGGTTCCGGCCCTCGCGCAGGGACGCGGCGCTGCGCCGCGAACTCGCCCCGGACGGCGAACTCATCGTCGGCTACGTAGGACGGCTCGCCCCCGAGAAGCACGTCGAACTCCTGGCGGAGGTGTGCGGTCTCGACGGTGTCCGCGTCATCGTCGTGGGCGACGGGCCGAGCGCGGGCACGCTGGGCGCGGCGCTCCCGGGGGCCACGCTGCTCGGGCGCCGCACCGGCGACGAACTCGCCCGGATCTTCGCCTCGCTGGACGTCTTCGTGCACACCGGGCCCCTGGAGACCTTCTGCCAGACCGTGCAGGAGGCCATGGCCAGCGGAGTGCCCGTGGTCGCGCCCGCCGTGGGCGGACCGCTCGACCTGGTGGTCCCCGGGCGCACCGGCAGCCTCGTCCGGCCCGGTGACGCCGGCGCCGTGCGGGACGCCGTGTGGGCGATGGCCGCCGACCCCGGCCTGCGTGCCGCCTACGGAGAGGCCGGGCGCGCCGCCGTCCAGGGGCGCACCTGGGACGCCGTCGGGGACCAACTCATCGAGCACTACGAAGAAGTGCTCTCCGAACGCACGGCGGTGGCGGCATGACCGCGGCCCTGGGCATGAGCCCGCTGGGCGCGGCGCGGGCCGCGCGGACCACGGGACCGCTGCGGATCGTACGCCTCGCCAACTTCGTAACGCCCTCTTCGGGCGGACTGCGCACCGCGCTGCGGGAGCTGGGGCGCGGGTATCTGGCCGCCGGCCACGAGCCCGTGCTCGTCGTCCCCGGCGAGCGGGCCGGGGCCGCCGAGACCGAGCAGGGGCTCGTCATCACCCTGCCCGGGCGCGTGCTGCCCGGCACCGGCGGCTACCGCGTCCTGGCCGACCGGCGGCGCGTGACCCGTCTCCTGGAACGCCTCGCCCCCGACCGCCTCGAAGTGTCCGACCGCACCACACTCCGGTGGACCGGCGAGTGGGCCCGGCGCGCCCGGGTCCCGGCCGTGATGGTCTCCCACGAGGCGGCGGACGCGGTCATGCGCACGTGGGGGCTGCCGCCCGGCCTGGCTCGCCGCGCCGCCGACGCGCTCAACTCCCGGACCGCGCACGCCTACGCGCGCGTGGTGTGCACCACGGCATGGGCGGAGCGTGAGTTCGTACGCATCGGCGCGGGCAATGTCGTACGCGCCCCGCTGGGCGTCGACCTGACGGACCGCCACCCGGGGCTGCGGGACCGGCGGATACGTGACCGCTACGCGCGCGAGGGCGACGTTTTCCTGTTGCTGTGCTCCCGGCTGTCCGTGGAGAAGCGGCCCGGTACGGCGCTCGACACGCTGGAGACGCTTCGGGGGCGCGGTGTACCGGCCGTCCTCGTCGTCGCGGGCGACGGGCCGCTGCGCGCGCGGCTCGAACAACGGGCACGGGAGCGGCGCCTTCCGGTGACGTTCCTCGGCCATGTCGCCGACCGCGCCGCGCTCGGGGCCCTCCAGGCCACGGCCGACGTGTGCCTGGCGCCGGGCCCCTGCGAGACCTTCGGCCTCGCCGCCCTCGAAGCCCTCGCCTGCGGCACCCCGGTGGTGGCCAGCGCGTCGTCCGCCCTCCCGGAGATCGTGGGCGGCGCGGGCGCGGCGGCGGCCGACACCCCGCGCACCTTCGCCCACGCGGTCCGCGCGGTCCTCGAACGCCCGGAGCCCACGAGGCGCGCGACGGCACGCGCGCGTGCGGAGCGCTTTGGGTGGGACGTGGCTGTGGGGGCGTTCTTGGCCGCGCATCAGGTCGCTCCGGCGGCAGCGGCTGAGCACCGCGCCACGGCTCCAGCAGCAGGGGCCAGTGTGGTTCCAGCAGTAGGGCGGGACCGTGCGCTGCCGCTTGCGGCGGGGACCGGCGGGGTGCCGGACGGGAGCGGTGGCGGATGAAGCCGGTGACGTACGTCGCGCTCGGGGACTCCCTCACGCAAGGCGTGGGGGACCCCGTGGACGGCGCGTGGCGGGGCTGGGCGGCGCTGCTCGCCGCGGGGCTCGGCACGCCCCAACAGCCCGTGGAATTCCACAACCTGGCGGCCGGCGGGGCGCAGACGTGCGACGTGCACGGACACCAGACGCCGCGTGCGCTGGCTCTGCGGCCCGACATCGTGTCCGTCGTCGTCGGCGTCAACGACACCTTGCGCTGCACCTTCGACATCCATGCCGTCGCCGCGCGCCTCGACGAGGTCTACGGCGCCGTCACGGCGGACGGCGCGGTGCTGCTCACCGCCTGCCTGCCCGATCCCGGGGCGATGCTGGGGCTGCCCGGCGCGCTCGGGCGCCCGCTGGCGCGGCGGCAGCGAGCGGTCAACGCCGTCGTCCACGCGCTGTCGGAGCGGTACGGCGCGGTCCATCTGCACGCCGCGGACGAGGAGTGGGTCGCGGACCGCACGCTGTGGAGCGCCGACCGGCTGCACCCGGGCGAGCGCGGCCACCGCGTGCTCGCCGCCCGCTTCCACGCCCTGCTCGCCGCCGAGGGCCTTGCACCCGGCGCCGCACCCGGCCTCGCCCCCGAACTGCCGCCGCCCACCCGCTCGGCGAGCCTGCTCTGGCTGGCCACGGCAGGCACCGGCTGGCTCGCCCGGCGCTGCACCGACCTGCTGCCACAGTTGCTCAGCCTCGCCGCGGAGGAAGCACGCCACCGGGTACGCGGCACGAGCGGCGGCCTGGACGTACGGTCCGCCCACGCCGCGACGGCCGCGCTCGCCGGGCTCGGGGCGCGAGAACGGCAGGTGGAGGCGGCGTGAGGGGCGGCTTGCGCCGGGCTGCCGCCGAGCGAAGGCTGCGGCGGGGCAGCCCGACACCGCGGCTCTCGCGTGCCCGCCTTCGGTGGCGGGGCCGCTCGGAGTCTCGCGGTCTCACCTCCGTGGTGCCAGGGCCCGGCAGGCCGACGCCCGCGTGCCCGCCTCCGGCGAGGATGCTTGAAGTGTCGCCGCCTCACCCCCGTGGGGCCAGCGCCCGGCAGCCGACACCACGGCCCCCGCGTGCCCGCCTCCGGTGGTGGGACCGCCCGGAGTCTCGCGGTCTCACCTGCGTAGGGCCCCCGTTCCCGGGAGGCTGACGCCACGGCCCTCGTGCCCGCCTCCGGCGAGGACGCTCGAAGCCTCGCCGCCTCACCCCCGTGGGCCCAGCGCCCGGCAGGCCGACACCACGGCCTCCACGTGCCCGCCCTCCGGCGGCGGCCCGCCCACACGCCCGTTGCCTCACCCTCGCGGACCCGGCCAACCCCCCGCCCCCACGAACCGCACCACCGTCCCCGGCACCGCCTGGGCCGCCGCCGCGAGGTCGCGTTCCCTGACGACGCCCACCACGGGATAGCCGCCGGTCGTCGGGTGGTCGGCGAGGAACACCACGGGGCTGCCGTCGGGCGGCACCTGGACCGCGCCGAGGACCATCCCCTCGCTGGGCAGTTCACCGCGTACCGCTCGCTCCAGAGGAGGCCCTTCGGTGCGCAGACCGATGCGGTTGCTCGCGGACGACACGCGGTACGCGCGCGTGGTGAGCGTGCGCAGAGCCGTGGCCGTGAACCAGTCCGCGCGGGGCCCGGGCGTCACCCGGAGGATCAGCTCGCGCGGCGGGCCCGGCTGCGGAACGGTGTCCACGCGCGCGTGCACGTCGGGTACGACACCGAGGGGCAGGACCGCGCCGTCCGTGAGCGGAGGCGGGCCAAGCCCGGACAGCAGGTCGGTGGAGCGGCTGCCGAGCACCGGTTCGACGGCGATCCCACCGCCGAGGGCGACGTACCCACGTACTCCGGAGACAGCGGGACCCACATCGAGGAGCGCGCCTGCCGGCACCCGGACCGGCGCACCCCAGGCCGCCGCGCGCCCGTCCACCGTCACCCGGCAGGGCGCGCCGCCCACGGCCACGGTGACCGCGCAACGGGGCCGCAGCGCACAGCCGTTGAGGGTGGTCTCCAGGACGGCCGCGTCGGGCGGGTTGCCGACGAGACGGTTCACCAGGGCCGCGGCGGGCCGGTCGAGGGCCCCGGAGCGGGGCACCCCGAGGTGGGCGTGTCCGGACCGACCCTCGTCCTGCACGGTGGTGAGCGCCCCGGCCCTGACGACCGCGAAGGCCCGGTCGGTCATGCGGCCTCCGGCACGAAGCGGACCCGCGCACCCGGCGTCAGGAGCGCGGCCGGCACGCGCGCGTGGTCCCACAGCACGGCGTCCGTGGAGCCGATGAGCTGCCAGCCCCCGGGCGAGGGCCGCGGATACACGCCCGTGTACGGCCCGGCGAGGGCGACGGAGCCGGCGGGCACCGTCGTGCGCGGAGTCGCGCGGCGCGGCACCTCGGGCAGGCCGCCGGAGCCGGTCAGATAGCCGAAGCCCGGCGCGAACCCGCAGAAGGCGACGCGGAATTCGGCCGCCGAGTGGATCCGCGCCACATCCCGCACCGGCACGTCCCACAGCGCCGCGACGTCGGCCAGGTCCGGGCCGTCGTACCGCACCGGGATCTCCAGGACGTCCTCCGCGCGCGCGGGCAACGGCGGGATCTCCCAGGAGGGCAGCCGCGCGGCGAGCCGGAGCGGGTCGTCGAGGCCGTCGAGAAGCACCGTGCGGGCGGCGGGCACGATCTCGCGCACCGTGAGGTCCCCCTCCGCGCGGCGGCGCAGCAGCTCGGCGTGCAGGGCCGCGGCCGCGCTGCCGTCGGCCAGCTCGACGAGCAGCGCCCGCTCGCCCATGGGAAGGACCTTCATGGACGGATCGGCCGTGGACGCGGAGGCCGTGGACGGGGCGGGCGTGGACAGGGTGGCCGTGGACAGGGTGGTCATGGACGGATCGGCCGTGGACGGGGCAGGCGTGGACAGGGAGGCCGTGGACGGGGCCGCCGCGGGCAGGGCGGTCCTGGGCGGGGCCGTCACGGGCGGGACCCGGGCGGGCGGGATCCTCGGCGGCGAGACGCTCATGCGAACGCCTCCACCCGCACGCCCGCCGCCTCCAGGCGCGCCCGCACCAGCCGCGCGAGCCCCACCGCCCCGGGAGTGTCGCCGTGCAGGCACAGCGAGCGCGCCCGGACCGCGATCCGCCGCCCGGCGTGCGAGGTGACGGCGCCGAACCGGGCGAGCCCGATGGACCGTTCGACGACGGCGTCCGCCTCCGTGATGACGGCCCCATCGGTGCCGCGCGGCACCAGCGTGCCCTCATCGGTGTACGCCCGGTCCGCGAACGCCTCCGTCACCACCGGCAGTCCGGCCTTCTCAGCCGCCTCCAGGAGACGCGATCCGGGCAGCCCGAGCACGGGCAGCCGGTCGTCGGCGAGCAGCACGCCCTCGACGACGGCGCCCGCCTGCTCCATGTCGTGGACCACGCGGTTGTACAGCGCCCCGTGCGGCTTCACGTACGCCACGCGCGTGCCCGCCGCCCGCGCGAACACCTCCAGGGCGCCGATCTGGTATGCCACTTCGGCCGCGAGCTCCGCGGGCGGCACGTCCATCGCGCGCCGCCCGAAGCCCGCCAGGTCGCGGTACGACACCTGGGCGCCGACGCGCACCCCGCGCTCGGCCGCGCGCTCGCACACGCGCCGCATGGTGGCCGCGTCGCCCGCGTGGAAGCCGCAGGCCACATTGGCGCTGGTGACGACGGAGAGCAGCTCCTCGTCGTCGGTGAGCCGCCAGCGTCCGAAGCCCTCGCCGAGGTCGGCGTTGAGATCGATCGAGGCCCAGGTCATGTACGTGTCGCTCCCGTGTCTCTCGCGTGCCCTCAAGCGACGCGGTACTGCTCGTCGCGGGCGTCGGTGATGAACATCTGACCCGGCGCGTGCGTGATCGCGAACGGCGGCCGCGAGGCCGTCACGGCCGCCTGCGGGGTCACGCCGCAGGCCCAGAACACCGGGATGTCGTCGGGCTCGGCGGCCACCGCGTCGCCGAAGTCGGGCCTGTCGAGGTCGGCGATGCCGAGGCCGGCCGGGTCGCCGCAGTGCACCGGCGCGCCGTGCACCGCGGGCAGCAGGGCGGTCTCCCGGATGGCCGCGGCCAGGCCGCCAGGCGGCACCGGGCGCATGGAGACCACCATGGGCCCGCGCAGCCGTCCCGCCTCGCGGCACTGGCGGTCGGTGACGTACATGGCGACGTTGCGGCCCTGCTCGACATGGCGCAGTGGCACGCCCGCCGCCGCGAGCGCCCACTCGAAGGTGAAGCTGCAGCCGATGAGGAACGACACCAGGTCGTCGCGCCAGTGCGCGAGCACGTCGGTGGGCTCCTCGACCGGCTCGCCGTCGTGCCACACGCGATAGCGCGGCAGGTCCGTGCGCAGGTCCGCGTCCGGGGCGAGCGGCGTGGACCAGGAGCCCGCGTCGGTGACGTCGAGGACCGGGCAGGGCTTGGGGTTGCGCTGGCAGAACAGGAGCATGTCGTACGCCCAGTCGGCGGGCACGGACACGAGGTTCGCCTGGGTGTGCCCGGGCGCCCAGCCGGCCGTGGTGCCGCTGAGGCCCGAGCGAAACGCCGCGCGGGCCTCCTGGGGGCTCAGGGCGGCTCCGTGGCTTCCCGCGACCTCCAGGGTCCCGGCGGCTCCACTGCTCTCAACGGCCCGGGGGCGCACAGAAGTTCCCTCCCGAGTTCCTTCCTGCATGTGGCTCACAGAAGTTCCCTCCCGCGCGTCTCGGGCAGTCCGAACAGGGCGATCACGGCGAGCGCGTAGCCGAACGCCCCGAAGATCAGCGCACCGCCCACGCCCCAGCTGTCGGCGAGGAAGCCGACGGTCGTGGGGAACACGGCGCCCACCGCGCGACCGGTGTTGTACGTGAAGCCCTGTCCCGTGCCGCGCACGGCCGCCGGATACAGCTCGCTCAGGAAGGAGCCGAAGCCGCTGAAGATCGCCGACATGCAGAAGCCGAGCGGGAAACCGAGCACCAGGAGAACGCCGTTGGCGCCGTCCGGGATGTTCGTGTACGCGGCGATGCTGGCCGCGGACAGGAACGCGAAGAGCGTGATGTTGCGCTTGCGGCCCAGCTTGTCGGTGAGATAACCACCGGTCAGATAGCCGATGAAGGCCCCGGAGATGAGGAACGTGAGATAGCCGCCGGTGCCGACGACGGTCAGCCCGCGGTCTTCCTTGAGGTACGTCGGCACCCAGGTGGCGAGCGTGTAGTAGCCGCCCTGGACACCCGTGGACAGCAGCACCGCGAAGCACGTCGTGCGCAGCAGGCCCGGCTTGAAGATGGCCGTGAACGAGCCCTTCTCCGTGCTCCGTTCGCGCTCGGCGGCCGCCTCGGGGGCGTCGTGCACATTGCGGCGTACGTAGATCACGAGCAGCGCGGGCAGCGCCCCGGTGAAGAACATCACGCGCCAGGCGACGTCGTCGTCCATGAACTGGAAGACCAGCGTGTAGACGATCGCGGCGAGCCCCCACCCCACGGCCCAGGAGCTCTGGATCGCGCCGAGCGTACGGCCGCGGTTCTTGGCGGTCGCGTACTCGGCGACCAGGATCGCGCCGACCGCCCACTCGCCGCCGAAACCGAGGCCCTGGAGGGCGCGGAAGACCAGCAGGGTCTCGTAGTTGGGCGCGAAGCCGCAGGCGACGGTGAACACCGCGTACGTGATCACGGTGATCATCAGGGCCTTGACCCGGCCGATGCGGTCCGCCACGACGCCCGCGACGGCGCCGCCCACCGCGGAGACGACGAGCGTGACGGTCGTGAACAGCCCCGTCTGGCCGCTGTTCAGGCCGAAGTAGGCCGACAGCGCGACCATGCTCAGGGGCAGCGTGAAGTAGTCGTAGGAGTCCAGCGCGTACCCGCCGAAGGCGCCGGCGAACGCGCGGCGGCCGCGCGGGCCGAGCGCGCGCAGCCAGCCGAACGCGCCGTCGTCGTCGGGGTGTTGGTCCGCGCGCGGCTGGTCGTCCAGCTCTATGGCGGAGGGCGGTGGAGTCGTACTCATGGGCACCTCGCAGAGGAGTCGGCGGTGCTGGAGGGTGCTTCTGAGGAGCGGGGGTGGTGCGGGAGCGGTGCGCGGTAGTGCGGGAGCGGTGCGCGGTGGTGCGGGGGTGGAGCGGGGAGAGCGCTTGTCGGGCAACGGGGACGTCGCTTGCCGGACAACGTAGAGGATCGTTCAACGATCCCTCAATACCCATGTTGTCTCGTTCTTGTATCTGCGATTGAATCCGGGCATGGCTGAGGGGATGGCTGATCATGGTTGAACTGACCGGTCTCGCCGACGACCGCGCGCTGCTGGGCCGTACGAGCACCGCGGAGCGCGTCGCGGACATTCTCCGGAGCCGCATCGCGGAGGGATACTTCCCGCCCGGCACCCGCCTCTCGGAGGACAGCATCGGCGGCGCGCTCGGCGTCTCCCGCAACACCCTGCGCGAGGCCTTCCGGCTGCTCACGCACGAGCGGCTGCTCGTCCACGAGCTCAATCGCGGCGTCTTCGTGCGCGTCCTGACCGTCGACGACGTCGAGGACATCTACCGCACCCGGCGCCTGGTCGAGTGCGCCGTCGTGCACGGCCTCGGGCGCCCGCCGTACGTCGTGGACGCGCTCGCCGGCGCCGTCGCCGAGGGCAGGGCGGCCGCCGGACGGCGGGACTGGAAGGGCGTCTCCACGGCCAATATCCACTTCCACCGGGAGCTCGTCGCGCTCGCCGGGAGCGCCCGCACCGACGAGCTGATGCGCAGCGTCTTCGCCGAACTGCGGCTCGCCTTCCACGTGGTGGACGACCCGCGCCGCCTCCACGAGCCCTACCTGGTGCGCAATCAGGAAATTCTGGACGCCCTGCAGGCGGGTCTCGGCCCGAAGGCCGAGCGGCTCCTCGCGGTCTACCTGGACGACTCGCTCCAGGGCCTGGTCGACACGTACGCGCGGCGGGTGGCGGCAGGCGGGTCCGGGGCGGGCTGAGCCCGGGGCATCTGCGCCGTTTCGACCGTTGTCAGACCGAGGACCTAGTCTGTGCACCGTGACTTCGCCTGCCGTACCGGACTTCGTTCCGCCCCAGCTCAGCGCGGGGCCGCGGCCCGCTCCGGGCCCGGCCGCCGACGAGGGTCTGGCGCGGCGCCTGCGCGCGCTCGCGTGCACGGCGCCGCTGCACGACCTGGACACCCGCAAGGCGAACCTCGCGGGGGAGTATTCGGTGTACGCGATGGCGGAGGTGGCCCTCTCCGCCATCGACCTCGTCACGCTGAACATGGACTTCGACACGGGCGCCGACCACGAGCAGATCGTGGCCCGGCTGCTGCCGCGTGTCGCCGCCCAGGCCCCGCGCCGCCCGGCCGCCGAGCACGAGCGCGTCGCCCGCTGGGTCCTGGAGAACCTGATCAACGTGGGCAGCGTGGACCGCGGCTTCCGCGCGGTGTACGGCACCTTCGGTCCGGACGGGACATATGCCCGGCGTGATTACGACTTCAAGCTCATCGAAGAGGTGCCCGGGTACGGCGGCGGTGTCTATCTGCGCACCACCGACGAGGCCGTGAACGTCCTCGTGGGCGCCCTCGACACGGACGTCACCAGCGCCCAGATCGCCGCCGAGGTGAAGCTGGAGGTCCTGATCAGCCGCGGCCGGCTCGCCGACGCCCAGCTCGCGGCCGAGCAGGCGCGGTATCGCACCGTGCAGTATTCGGAGACCCTCCGCAAGGCCCTGGACGCGACCCGGCGCAACGTCCGCGCGGTGGACTGGCTCCAGACCGTGCCGGACATGATCGCCGAGGCCCTGGACCACGTGGCCGACCGGTATCGCCACGAGAACGCCATCCTGACGAACATCCGCAAGGTACGCGACGAGTCCGAGGCGGTCTCCCATTCGAAGGCGGGCGAGCACAAGCGCCGCGCCGCCGAGCTCGTGGACATCGTCAAGGACTGCATCCGCCGCCACACCCAGCTCCAGTCCCGGCTCCTCGAAGCGGGCCCCCTGTTCCGCGCCGAGCAGGACCGGCAGGCCTTCGCGACGCCCACCGCCCGCGCGGGACTGGATCTGTACGGCCAGTTGGTCGCCCCGATCCTGCCGCTCCCCGCCGAACAGGCAACGCGCGTGACGGACGCCTTCTTCGCGCGCGGGACGGGCCTGCGTACCCCCGTCTCGGTGCGGGTCGGCGACCTCGTGGACATACTGCTCACGCCGCCGCAGGAGCGCGAGCACCTGGGCGCGGAGATGCCCGAGCCCGACCTCATCGCCACCCCCGACGACAGCCGCTTCAGCGAGGATCAGCTCGCGAGCGCGATGGAGCTGCTCGCGCTGCCGTCCGACGCGCCGCGCAGGCTCTCCGGGCTGCTCGCCGACGCCCGCCGCCGCGACCCCGAACTGCCGTATCTGGTGGCCCTGCTGGCCGTCCACGCCGCGAGCCCGCCGGTCGGCACGGCCTACCGCCAGGGCGAACAGCAGCTCCTGTTCGCCGTGGACGACGGCACGGAACTGGACGACCCGGAGTTCGGCGGCGCCGACCTCATCGTCGGCACGGCCCTGCTGGATGCGGCGGGGATGGCGGCCGACCGGACGGAGGCCGCGTGATGGCCACCCGGACAGAGGCCGCCCTGATGGCCCCGCCTCCGCGCACCCGCGCCGCCGCCCTGGCCTCCGCCGCCCCCGGGGACGTACGCACCGTCCAGTCCCTCGGAGGCGTCCGCACCGTCCACCCCCTCGGAGGCGTACGCACCGTCCAGGACGACGCCCGCCCCGCCCCTGCACCCGTACGACCGACTGACCGCACCAAGGAGCCCCAGCCGTGACCGATCACCCCGCAGAGCACGCCGCGTGGGGCGAGCCGGACGCCGCCGCGGCCCCGGCGGCAGCCGCCGTGGGGGCCGCCGTCACGCCGGCCGACGCCGCCGACGCGGCGCGGCTCGTCGCGTTCGGGCTCCAGCCCAAACTCCAGCCCGCCCGCGACCAGGAGTACGGCGAACTGCTCCGCCGGTATCGAGAGGACCCGCCGTTCGCCCGGCTCGCCGACGCAGTGGCGGCCGGGCTCGGCCTCGTCGTCCTGGAGGTGTCCCCGCGCGCGGGGATGGCGGTGACCGCCGCCGAGGACTCCGTGTTCGCCGTCCGCATGGGCGACTACGCACGCCGCGCCGCCGCCGACTCCACCGACCGCTTCCTGCACGGCTTCGCCCATCTCGCCGTCGCCGCCATGGCCTTCCCACGCCCCGAGGACCTCGCCGACGACGGGTACATCGGGCGCGTCACCGTCAACGGCGTCGACGCGTTCGTGCGGCAGGCCTGCCGTCGCCTGGAGGAGCGCGCCGCGGAGCAGGGCGAGAACACCGACCCGGCGACGGACGCGCCCGGCCTGGAGTCCGCCTGGCGGATCTGGGCGCGCCGCAGCTCCACCGGCGCCACCAAGGACGCGCGCAGGCTCGCCGGTTCGACCACCGGCATCGTCGGCAAGGCCGTCGCGTTCCTGACCGACTCCGGCTTCCTCCAGCGCACGGGCGACGACTCCGGAGGGACGTATCGCACGACCGCGCGCTATCAGCTCCAGGTCCGCGACATGGCAGGCACCGCCGCCATGGCCGAGCTCCTGGAGCTCGGCGTCGTGCCCGTCACCGACGGCTCCGCGACGCTGCTGCCTCCCGACGACACCGACGACCTGGAGCTGGCGGCCGACGCGGGCCTGCCGTTCCACTCCTGACCCGCCTGCCGGTGGTCACCGACCGCCGCCCCGAACTACCCCACATTCCGCACGACTTAACGTTCCGCACGACTTACGCCTCACGTTCCGCACGAATTACGACGAGAGTCCGCCGCCATGTACGAGCTGTCCCGGGTCCGCCTCTACTCCATCGGCCCTGCCGGTGCGCGCTACGCCGACACCGTGCTGGACCTGCGCGGCGTCGGCGACGTGGTGCCCGACCCCGCGCCCGCGCAGGCGGAGTTCTTCGAGGAGGAGCCCGTCGGCCCGCCGCGCCGCCCGGCGCCCGCCGGCGTGCTCTTCCTGGAGAACGGCGGCGGCAAGTCCGTCCTCCTCAAGCTGATCTTCTCCGTGATGCTGCCGGGCCACCGGAACACGCTGGGCGGCGCCAGCTCCGGCGTGCTGCGCAAGTTCCTCCTGGCCGACGACTGCGGACACGTCGCCCTGGAGTGGCAGCACACGCTGACCGGTGAGTGCGTCGTCGTCGGCAAGGTGAGCGAGTGGCGCGGGCGGCAGGTCTCCAACGACCCGCGGAAGTTCGCCGAGGCCTGGTACTCCTTCCGGCCCGGGCCCGGCCTGAGCCTGGACTCGCTGCCGGTCGCCGAGTCCACCGCCGTGCGGCCGCCCGTCGAGGGCGTGTCCGGCGCGCAGGGGCGGCGGCGCACCATGAAGGGCTTCCGGGACGCCCTCATGGAGGCCACGAAGGCGTATCCGCACCTCGAAGTGCACTGGGAAGAGATCCACGACCGCTGGAACGAACACCTCGGGGACCTCGGTCTCGACCCCGAACTGTTCCGCTACCAGCGCGAGATGAACGCCGACGAGGGCGAGGCCGCCGGCCTGTTCGCCGTCAAGAAGGACTCCGACTTCACCGACCTGCTGCTGCGCGCCGTCACCGACACCCGCGACACGGACGGCCTGGCCGACCTCGTGCACGGCTTCGGCAACAAGCTGGGCCGTCGCGCCGAGCTGATCGCCGAGCGGGACTTCACCGCCGGCTCCGTCGACCTGCTCGGCCGCATCGTCGACGCCGCCGAGACGCGGGCACGCGCGCGTGACGTGCACGCGGGTGCCGAGCGGCGCACCCGCACGCTCGCCCGCCGCCTGTCCGCCCGCGCCGTCGAGGAGCGCGGCCGCGCCGCCGAACTCGCCGAGCAGGTCACCTCCGCGGCCCACACCGTCACGGCCGCCGAGCAGGCCCGCGGCCGCTCCGCGCTGATCGCCGCCGAACTCGCCTATCGGCACGCCTCGCTGGCCCTCACCGTCGCCGAGAAGGCCGCCGCCGCGCAGCGCCGCGAGCTCGCCGACGCGCGCACCCTGCACTCGGCCTGGCAGGCCGCCGAGGCCGTCCTGCGCCACCGCGCCGCCGCCGACCGCTCCGCGCGCGTGGCCGCGGCGATCCGCGAGGCCGAGCGCGACGCCGCGCCCGCGCTCGCCGCCCGCGCGAAGGCCGCCGCCGATCTCGTCCGGGCCCTGCACACCGCAGCCGAAGGCGCCGAGTCCCAGGCCAACGAGGAGGAGGAGCGCTCCGCGGCCCTCCAGGAGACCGGCGAGGCCGCGCACCGCGACGCCACCTCCGCCGCGACCGAGGCGCAGCGCGCCCGCAGCGAGGCCGGTCACCTGCGCCAGCGCCTCACCGAGGTCGAGCAGGAGACCGCCGAGGCGGTCCGTGCGGGCTGGCTCGACGACAGCGCTCCCGACGCCGACCCGGCCCGCGCCGCGCTCGCCGCGAGCGACGCCGAGAAGACGGCGGTCGCCGCCTGGGACGAGGCACGGGAGGCCGCGCGCCGGTCCGCCGACCAGGCCAAGGAGGCCGCCGCTGCCGAAGCCCGCGCCGAGCTGACGGCGGCCCGCGCGGCGGACGCGGCGACGGCCGCGGAGCAGGCGTACGACGCCGAGCGGCGCACGGCGGACTCCCTCGCGCAGGACGACCGTCTTGTTGAACTCCTGGGCCTGCCGGGCGTATCCGGTGGGAGCCTCAGCCCGAGCGGGGGTTTCCGGGGCGGGGTGCCGCAGCCCCGGCACGCGGCGGCCGATTCAGGGGACGCCGGCGGCGGTTCCCCGGCGGATGTCCAGAGTGAAGGAACAGGAACGGCCGGTTCCGGTGCGGCGGGTGCGCCGGCGGCGGACGGCGGTCGGGGACCACGCGCCCATGGAAGCGTCGAAGGCGACGACCCGGCCGCTGAGGGGGCGCCCCGCGAGGACGCGCACGCGGACACCGGCACGTCGCCCGGCACCGCCGTGGCCCCGGCCGAGACCCGGCGAGCCCCCGGCTCCCCGCTTTCCCCGGACGAGCTCGACCGCAGCACCGACGACCTGAAGACCCTGCTCGACGACGGAGTGGCTGCCGCCGAACGGCAGTTGTTCGAACTGCGCACCGCCGCCGCGGACGATTCCCGGATCCTCGGCGCGCTCGGCGACGGCGGTCTGCTGCCGCCCGGCCCCGACGTCCTCGCCACCGTCGAGTTCCTCGGCGAGCACGGCATCCCGGCCCTTCCGGGGTGGCGCTATCTGGCACAGGCCGTCGATCCCGCGGACCACGCGCGCGTGCTCGCCGCCCGCCCCGAACTGGTCGACGGCGTCGTCATCACCGACCCGCACACGCACGCCCGCGCGCGCGAAGCGCTCGCCGGCGCCGCGCTGCTGCCGCGCTCCACAGTCGCCGTCGGCACCGCCGCCGCCCTCCTCGCCCCGGTGCCGGACGGCGCCACAGGACCGGCCGACGACGTCTTCCTCGTACCGCCGAACCCGGCCATGCACGACGAGCACGCCGCCGACGAGGAGCGCCAGGCCCTGCGCGCCCGCGCCACCCGGCGCGACGACGAGATCCGCGCGCTGGCCCAGCGCCTCGCCAAGGACCGGGAGCTGGCCGCGCGGCTCGCCTCCTGGCGGTCCGGCTGCCCTGCCGGGCGTCTCGCCGAGCTCGCCACCGCCGCCAGGGACGCGCGCGCCTTCGCCGAGGAGGCCGAGGCCGAGCTGGCCGAGGCCCGCACCGCACGCGCGGAGGCCGACGAGGCCGCCGCCGACGCCGCCCGCGTGCGCGACGAGCGGCAGGAGGCCGCCCAGCGGGCCCGGCGCGCCGCCGACGCGCTCGCCGGACTCGCCTTCCGCCTGCGCGAGCGCGCCGGCTGGCAGACGAAACTGCGGGAACTGGCCGACGACGCCGTGGAGTCGGAGGCCCGCGCCCAGTCCTGCCTGGACCGCGCCCGCGCCGCCGACGAGGACCGCCGCGCCGCCCAGCGCGCCGCCGACGACGCCCGTCGCACCGCGCGTGCCCTGCGCGCGGAGCGCGCCGAGATCGCGGGCGCCCCCGAAGACGTCCCCCTGGACCAGGACGCCCCGAAGACCTCGCTGCCCGCCCTCCGTGAGGCCTACCGCGCCGCGTCGCAGCTCTACGAGAAGGTCGGCGTCGGCGCCGACCTGCGCGCCGAGCAGGCCCGCGCCGAGAGCGACGAGAGTGCCGCCCTCGCCGAGCTCGACCGGCTCAGCAACAAGGTGCGCACGCGCGCCGCCCAGCTCCTCGAAGGCACCGACGGCGCCGACGGGCCCTCCCGGCAGGCCGCCGCCGCCCGCGCGGAGGCCCAGGTCCAGCTCATCGAGTCCCGCGCCTCCACCGCCAGCGAACAGCTCGGAAGGCTGCGCGGCGAGGCGGAACGGCACGCCCCCGAAGACGGCGACGCGCACACCGAGCTCCCCGAAGACCTCGTCCCCGCCGACGCCGAGCAGGCCCAGACCCTCCTGCGCACCGCCACGGGCGAACTGGCCGCCCACACGGAGGCGTTGAGCCAGGCCAAGGAGGCCCACGCGGCGCTCCTGCACAGTCACCGCGCCACGGAGGAGGCGGCCGGCGGCTTCGACGAGACGGCGGCCCTCCTGCGCGACCTGCTGCGCGAGCACCACGACACCGAAGACGACGAGCAGCCCGAGCCCTACCCCGGCACCCTGGAAGAGGCCCGCCAGGCCGCCGCCGAGGCCCGCCGCTCCCTGCGCGGCTGCGCCGCCGACCTCTCCGCCGCCGAGTCGGCCGTCCGCGAGGCCAGCGACATCCTGGTCCGGCACGCCAACTCCACCCGGTACGAACAGGTCCGCACCCCCGCCCGCCAGCAGATCCGCGAACTGCCCGCCTCCGCCCTGCCCGAGCACGCCAAAAAGTGGGCCGACGCCTTCGCGCCCCGCCTGCGCGTGCTCACCGACGAGCTGGAGCAGTTGGAGCGCAACCGCGACAGCATCGTCGACCGGCTGCGCGGCCTGGTCGAGTCGGCACTCGCCACGCTCCGCTCCGCCCAGCGGCTCTCCCGGCTGCCCGAAGGCCTGGGGGAGTGGTCCGGCCAGGAGTTCCTGCGCGTCCGCTTCGAAGAGCCCGACCAGGCGACGCTCACCGAACGCCTCGGCGAGGTCATCGACGAGGCCACCCGCGCGGCCGTGAAGAAGAACTCCGACCTGCGAAGGGACGGAATGTCCCTGCTCCTCAGGGGAGTTCAGGCCGCCCTGGAGCCGCGCGGCGTCGCCGTGGAGATCCTCAAGCCGGACGCCGTGCTGCGCGCCGAGCGCGTGCCCGTCGGGCAGATGGGAGACGTGTTCTCCGGAGGCCAGCTGCTCACCGCCGCCATCGCCCTGTACTGCACGATGGCAGCCTTGCGCTCCAACGACCGCGGCCGTGACAAGCACCGGCACGCGGGCACGCTGTTCCTCGACAACCCCATCGGCCGCGCCAACGCGACGTACCTCCTGGAACTCCAGCGCGCCGTGTCGGACGCGCTCGGCGTCCAGCTCCTGTACACCACCGGCCTGTTCGACACCACCGCCCTCGCGGAGTTCCCGCTGGTGATCCGGCTGCGCAACGACGCGGACCTGCGCGCGGGCCTGAAGTACATCAGCGTCGAGGAGCACCTGCGGCCGGGCCTGCCGCAGGAGCAGCAGGCCCCGGCGGGGGAGACGGTGCACGGCGAGATCACCGCGACCAGGATGTTCAAGAAGCCGGTCGCCGGGTGAGCCGTGCAGGCGGGCGGTCGCCGGGTGGGGCGCTCACGGTGTCAGGTGCCGGGTGAGCCACTCGTGGAAGATCCCGATGTGGTGCTCGGTCGGCACCAGTACGCCGCCGCCCCGGTAGGCGCGTGAGCCCATCGCGGGCTGCGTGCGCTCACAGGCCGCGAAGTCCTGTTCGTTGACCCGGTGGAACAGCTCGACCGACTTCGACAGATCGACTCCGGAGGCGACGACGTCGGGTGCGTACAGCCAGTCGCACTCGACGACCGTGCGGTCCACGGCCAGCGGGAACATGCGGTGCAGGATCACGTGGTCGGGCACCAGATTGACGAAGACGGTCGGCTTCACGGTGATCGCGTAGTAGCGGCGGTCCTGGTCGTCGGCCACCTCCGGCAGCCGCCCGAAGCCCACGCTGCCGTCGACCGTGAAGCCGTGCACGTCCTCCCCGAAGGCGGCACCGTGCCCTACGTAGTACTGCGCCGCGAAGCCGTCGGCGAACTCCGGCAGGACATCGGTCAGCTCGGGGTGGATCGTCGCACAGTGGTAGCACTCCATGAAGTTCTCGACGATCAGCTTCCAGTTGGCGCGCACCTCGTAGCGGACGCGGTGGCCGAGCGCCAGGTCCTGCGTGCGGTAGCGCTCGATGGACGCGGGATCGCCGAGGCGCTCCACGGCCTCGCCGATCACGGTGTCCTCGAAGGACGGTGGCTGCTCGGCCAGGCACACCCAGGCATAGCCGAGCCACTCCCGCAGCGCGACCTCGACCAGGCCGTACGCGGCGCGGTCGACGTCCGGCATGCTCGTCAGGTTGGGGGCCGCGACGAGGCGGCCGTCCAGGCCGTACGTCCAGGCGTGGTACGGACACTGGAGGCTGCGGCGCACCTCGCCCGCCTCGTCGGTGCACAGGCGCGCGCCCCGGTGCCGGCAGACGTTGAGGAAGGCGCGCAGGCCGCCGTCGCGGGCACGGGTGATCAGGACGCTCTCGCGGCCGATCTGGACGGTGCGGTACGCGCCGGGCTTGGCGAGGTCGGCGGCGCGCACGGCACAGCACCACAGGGACTCGAAGAGGCGCTCCTGCTCCTGCCGGAAGACGTCGGGATCGGTGTAGTAGTGGCCGGGCAGCGTCGCGATGAGGCTCGCGGAGACCTCTGTCGTCACGTCCGTACTCCTCAGACGGGCGCCGCGGTGGGCGCGGGGGCGCCGCGGTGGGCGGGGGATCGATCAGACGGGAGCCGCAGTCGGCGCGGGATCGAGCGGGCCGGTGATCCGGCGCGGGTCGAACAGGCCGATGGGATGCCCGGTGGTGCCGTCCAGCGCCAGGTCGGCGAGGATCTCGCCCACCACCGGCACGAACTTGAACCCGTGCCCGGAGAAGCCACAGGCCACCGTCACCGACTCCGGGTGCTCCGGATGGCGCGTGATGACGAAGTGCTCGTCGGGCGTCGTCGTGTACATGCAGGTCGAGGCCTTCAGCAGGCGCCCGGGCAGCAGCGGGATGTGCCGCGTCATGTGCGCGGCCATCGCCGCGACCTCGTGCGGATGGACCGTGCGGTCGATGGTCTCCGGAGTGCACACGTTGCCGTTGCGGAAGAAGGCGACCTTCACGCCGAGGTCAGGACCGTCGATCGAGGGGAAGCCGTACACCTGGACGCCCGCCGCGTCCTCCCAGACGTAGATCGGATGGTGCTCCGGCAGGAACGGGCCGACGCCGCCCGTCGGCTGGAACCAGTACATGATCTGTCGCTCGATGGTGAACGGAACCCCGAGGTCCGCGAGCAGCCGCGGCGCCCAGGCACCGGGACAGATCACCAACTGCCCCGCGGTGTAGGTGTCGTCGGCCGTGTGCACCCGCACCCCGCCCCCGTACCGCTCCCAGCGCGTCACCGGCTCCTCGAAGTGCAGGTCGGCGCCCTGGCGGGTGGCGAGCTGCAGATGCGCGGCAACCGTGTTCTCCGGCCGTACGAGGCCTGCGCGCTCCTCATACAGGGCCACCTCGTCGTCGCGCGGCGTGAGCGTCGGGAAGCGGCGGCGGATCTCCCGCGCGTCGAGCATCTCGTGCGGCAGACCCCAGGTCTCGGCGGAGAGCCGCGCTCCCGAGACCACCCGCCCGTCCGGCCTGCCGACCATCACGCCGCCGCACAGGGTGGCGATCTCGCGTCCGGTGTCCTGTTCGAGCTTTTCGTAGAGCTCGTACGCGCGCAGCAGCAGGGGTACGTACGCGGGGTCCTCGAAGTACGACTGTCGCGTGACGCGGGAGCCGCCGTGGCTGGAGCCGCGCTGATGCACCGGGCCGAACTTCTCCAGGCCGAGGACACGGGCCCCGCGCGCGGACAGGTGATGGGCGGCGGCGCTGCCCATGCCGCCCAGGCCGATCACGATCACGTCGTAGCTGGGGGTGGTGGGGGACATGGGGTCACCTCCGGATTCGGGCCATCTCGGGGTCGAAGAGCGGCTCGTCGGCGACGGTCGCGGCGACCTTCTCGCCGAAGTACTCGATGTGCACGCCGGTGCCCGTGGTGAGCGGCGGCAGCCAGGCGTAGGCGACGCAGCGGCCCAGCGTGTAGCCGTACGCGGCGCTGGTGACGTATCCGGCGGGTGCGCCGCCGACGGCGGTGTCCGCGCCCGGCGCGTGCACGGGTTCGTCGCCGGAGCGCGCGGCTCCCCCGCTGAGGCGAACGGTTTCTCCATCGACGTACACGGGTTCCTTGCCGAGGACGACGGCGGCCGGGTCGTCGAGGAGCAGCGCGGTGAGCTTGCGCGTGAGCGGGCCGCGCCGTGCGAGCGCCTCGCGCCCCACGAAGTCGTCCTTGTCCATGCGGACGGCGAAGCCGACACCCGCTTCGTACGGGTCGTGCTCGGCGGTCATGTCCTGGCCCCAGGCGCGATAACCCTTCTCCAGGCGCAGGCTGTTGAAGGCGCTGCGCCCGGCGGCGACCACGCCCAGCTCCCGGCCCGCCTCCCACAGCGTGTCCCACAGCCGGAGCCCCAGGTCGGCGCTGGTGTACAACTCCCAGCCCAGCTCGCCGACATAGCTCAGCCGCAGCGCCGTCACCGGCACATGACCGAGGTAGGTCTCGCGGGCCTTGAAGTACCCGAAGGCCTCGTGCGAGAAGTCGTCGCGGGTCAGCGGCTGAACGAGCGCGCGGGCCAGCGGCCCCCACACGCCGACGCAGCACGTCCCTTGGGTGATCTCCCTGATGTGCACGTCGTCGGGAGCGTGCGACTGTAGCCAGGAGAGATCGGCGGGGGAGTTTGCGCCGACCTGGAAGCGGGCGGGGGCGAGCCGTGCCACGGTCAGGTCGGAGCGGATGCCGCCCGCCTCGTCGAGAAGGAGGGTGTAGGTGACCGAACCAGGCTTCTTGCGAAGGTTGTTGGTGGTCATGCGCTGAAGGAAGCCGAGGGCTCCGGGGCCGGTGACCTCCAGGCGGCGCAAGGGCGTCATGTCGTACAGCGCGACCCGCTCGCGGGTGGCCCGCGCCTCCGCGGCGGCGATGGGCGACCAGTACCGACCCGACCAGGCGTCCCGCGCGGGCACGTGCAGGTCGGCGGCGAGCGCGGCGTTGGCCTCGTACCAGTGGGGCCGCTCCCATCCACCGCCCTCCAGGAAGACCGCGCCCAGCTCCTGCTGGCGAGGGTGGAAGGGGCTGACACGCAGGGGACGTGGCTCGTCCATGGGCTGGTGCGGGTGGATGACGTCGTACACCTCGACGAACTGCCGCGCGCCGCGGTCGGTGATGTACGCGGGGGAGCGCTGGGCCTCCTCGAAGCGGGTGAGGTCGCAGTCGTGGACGTCGATGGCGGGCCGGCCGTCGACCATCCACTCGGCGACGGCCTTCGCCACGCCCGCGGAGTGCGTGACCCACACGGCCTCGGCGAGCCAGAAGCCGCGCAGCGCGGGGGATTCTCCGAGCAGCGGCATGCCGTCCGGCGTGAACGAGAACACGCCGTTGAAGCCCTCTTCGACGGCCGACTCCTTGAGCGCGGGCAGCAGTCCGCAGCAGTCCTGCCAGCTCGGCGCGAAGTCCTCCTCGGTGAACGGGTACGACGACGGCATGGCCAGACCGCCGGCGGTCGCCTCGTCGTACGCGGGCACGGCGAACGGGTCGACGGGCAGCGGCCGGTGGGCGTACGACCCGATGCCGATGCGGTCGGTGTGCTCGCGGAAGTACAGGTCCCGGTCCTGGAAGCGGAGGATGGGCCGGGAGGCCTCGGTGCGCGGGTCGTTCACGCCGGCGAGCTCGGGCAGCGGGAGCGTGCGCGCGTACTGGTGGGCGAGCGGCTGCAGGGGTACGTCGACGCCTGCCATCCGCCCGATCACCGGGCCCCAGAAGCCCGCCGCGGACACGACGTGGTCGGCGGGGAAGGTGCCGCGGTCGGTGACGACGCCGGTGACGCGGCCTTCCGCGCGTTCGATGCCGGTGACGGTGTGCCGGTCCAGGAAGCGGGCGCCGCGGCCGGTGGCGCGTGCGATCTGCGCGCGGCAGGCGAGGACGGCGCGGGCGAGGCCGTCGTCGGGTGTGTACAGGCCGCCGAGCACCTGGCCGGTGTCGAGCAGCGGCCACAGCTCCTTGCAGTGCGCGGCGTCCACCAGTTCGGCGCGGATGCCCCAGGACGCGGCGAGGCCCGCCTTGCGGTGCAGGTCGGCCCAGCGCTCCTGCGTGGTGGCCAGCTCCAGGCCGCCCACCGGGTTGAAGCAGGAGAGCCCGTCCACGGTGAGCTCGCCGAACTTCCGCACGGTGTACGCGGCGAACTCGCTCAGCGTCTTGGACGGGCTGGTCTGGAAGACGAGCCCGGGCGCGTGCGAGGTGGAGCCGCCCGGGGCGGGCAGCGGGCCCTGTTCGAGGACGGTGACGTCGGTCCAGCCGCGGGCGGTCAGCTCGTCGGCGAGGGAGCAGCCGACGATTCCGGCACCGATGACGACGACGCTGGGTGGGGGTGTGGGGGCGGGTGTGGGTGCGCGTGCTGGCACGGTGGCCGGTGCTGGTGCGTGGGTCGTGGTGTCGCGCACGCTGGGGGAGTGCGGTTCGTGTCGTACGCCGGTCACAGGACCACCACCGATCGCAGCACCTCACCGCGCTGCATCCTGGCGAACGCCTCCTCGACCTCGTCGAGGGCGATCTTCTCCGTCACGAAGGCGCCGAGGTCGAGCCTGCGGCTGAGGTACTGGTCGACGAGCAGGGGGAAGTCGCGCGTGGGCAGGCAGTCGCCGTACCACGAGGACTTGAGCGCGCCGCCGCGCGAGAACAGGTCGATCAGCGGCAGCTCGACGGCCATCGCCGGATCGGGCACGCCGACCTGGACGAGCACGCCCGCGTGGTCGCGCATGTAGAAGGCTTGTTTGTACGTCTCCGGGACGCCGACCGCGTCGATGGCGACGTCGACGCCGAAGCCGCCGGTGAGCCCGCGCACCGCCTCGACGGGGTCGGTGCCCCGGGAGTTGACGGTGTGGGTGGCCCCGAAGCGGGTGGCGCCGTCGAGCTTCGCGTCGTCGATGTCGACGGCGATCACGCGCCGCGCCCCGGCGAGCGAGGCACCGGCGATCGCGGCGCAGCCGACGCCGCCGCAGCCGATGACGGCGACGGTGTCGCCGCGGCCCACGTTCCCGGTGTTCACCGCCGCCCCGTACCCGGCCATCACTCCGCAGCCGATCAGGCCGGCCGCCTCCGGCCGGGCCGCCGGGTCGACCTTCACGGCCTGGCCCGCGGCGACGAGCGTCTTCTCGGCGAAGGCGCCGATGCCGAGCGCGGCGCTGAGCGGGGTGCCGTCGAGGAGCGTCATGGGCTGTGCCGCGTTGCGCGAGTCGAAGCAGTACCAGGGGCGGCCGCGCAGACAGGAGCGGCACGTTCCGCAGGGGGCGCGCCAGGCGATGACCACGTAGTCGCCGGGCATCAGGCCGCCCACGTCGGTGCCGACCGCCTCGACGGTGCCGGCGGCCTCGTGCCCGAGCAGGAACGGGAAGTCGTCGGAGACCGCGCCCTCCCGGTAGTGCAGATCGGTGTGGCAGACCCCGCAGGCCTGCACGGAGACAAGTACCTCTCCCGGTCCGGGATCCGGCACGACGATCGTCTGCACCTCGACGGGTGCGCCCTTCTTCGCGGCGACGACGCCACGGACCTCGTGTGGCACGGCCAGGCTCCTCGACTGTGAGTCGTTGTTGCGTACTCCACGATCGGTTGCGCTATGAGAGACATCGTGGGATCGGCATCAAGGGGCCGTCAAGGGGCAGGAGTGAACGCTTGGCAAAACGCTGCGGCGCCGTGAAACGGGCCCGGAACACGACGGAGCGCGGAGCCGGGAAGGTCCGGCTCCGCGCTCTCGGGCGTCTCGTGGTCTCGGGGGCGGGTTCTCCGGGGTCGCGCTGACTCCGGGCGTCCGACGAGGGCCTTCGGGTGTCCTCGGGTGTCCTCGGCGGTCCCCGGGGGATCTTGGGTGTCTTCGAGGGATCTTGGGGCGCGGTGGGGCCGCGGCTCCGTGGGTGTCAGAAGCCGTAGCCCATCCGGCGTGACAGCTCCATCGCCGCCGCGACCGTGCGCTTGGCCAGCTCGGTGAGCCGGTCCTCGGTCAGCCGGTACACCGGCCCGGAGGCGCTGAGTGCGCCGATGACCTTGCCGTCGTGCGCGCGCACCGGTGCCGCCACGGCGGCGAGGCCGACTTCCAGCTCCTCCACGGCGATGGCGAAGCCCTGCTGGACGACGGTCTCCAGGTCACGGCGCAGCGCCACCGTGCCGGTCACCGTGTGCTCGGTGATGCGCGGCAGCGTGCGGGCGATCAGGCCCTCGCGCAGGGTCGTCGGCAGGTGGGCGAGGAGCACCTTTCCGCTGGAGGTGGCGTGCAGCGGGGTGCGCCGGCCGAGCCAGTTCTGCGCGGTCACGGAGGCCGGGCCGCGGGCCTGCATGATGTTGACCGCGGCGTCGTCGTCGAGGACCGCGATATTGACCGTCTCGCCCAGCTCGTCCGCGAGCTCGCGGCAGACCGGGCCGCCCTCCTGGGAGACGTCCATCCGCACGGCCGCGGCCCCGGCGAGCCGCAGCACGCCCGCGCCGAGGAAGTACTTGCCGCGGTCCTTCGCCTGCCCGACGAGCCCGCGGTTCTCGAGCACGCCGAGCAGCCGGAACGCCGTCGACTTGTGCACCCCCAGCTCGTCGGCGATCTCGGTGACCCCGGCCTCGCCGTGCCGGGCGAGGATCTCGAGGACGCTCACCGCGCGGTCCACGGACTGGACGGAACCGGGGGGCGCCTTGGCCTGCGGCTCGCGCGGCTTCGCGGGCTGCTGCGGGTGCGTTTCATCGTGCTGCCCACGGGGCGTTCCCTGGTGCGGCTCCTCGTTCTGGCCAGGCTCTTTCCGCGTGCGGGTCATATCTCAACTCTCACCACTCGGCGGCCGCTTCAAGCCGCGTCCCAGGGAGCCCCTTGACGCGATGGGCTTCCCACCGGATTCTGTTGCGCATAGCGCTCTCTGGTGCGCCATATGAAACTCCACGTTACCGAAGAGTCCCTGGCCGAAACGGCCCTTTCCGGGCCGGCACATCCAGAGGAGGGTCCGTGATTCCCGTCTGCCGCCTTGAAGACCTCCCTGTGGGCGAGTCCGTCCGTCTCGACACCACGCCGCCCGTCGCGGTGTTCAACGCCGATGGCGCGCTGTACGCCGTCGACGACACCTGCAGCCACCAGGACGCCTCCCTCTCCGAGGGCTGGCTCGAAGGCTGCCTGATCGAATGCCCGCTGCACGCCGCGTCGTTCGACCTGCGCACGGGACAGCCGACCTGCCTGCCCGCCCGTCGTCCGGTGCGCACCCATCGCGTGAGCGTGGTCGACGGAACCATCCATGTCCACCTGACCGACCCGGCGGCCGTCCCCGTGCCGGTGCCCGCCGCGGCTTCCGCCGCCGTCTCAGCGGGCGCGTGCGCCTCGGTCCCGGCGGTGGTCTCCGTCTCCGGCTCCGGGCGGAGCCTGCTGACCGGTGAGGGCTCCGCCGCATGAATACCGTCACCGTGGTGGGCGCCTCCCTCGCCGGGCTGTACGCGGCGCGCGAGCTGCGCGCCCAGGGCTTCGACGGACGTCTGGTGATCGTCGGCGCCGAGTCCCACCTGCCGTACGACCGCCCTCCTCTCTCCAAAAACTTCCTCACCTCCATCGACCCTCTCACCGGCGCCCTCACACAAGACACGCTCGCCCTCACCGACTCCGAGGAGATCGGCGAACTGGCCGCCGAATGGCTGCTCGGCGTCCGTGCGACCGGCCTCGACCAGCACGGCCGTGCCGTCCTCCTCGACGACGGCCGGACCGTCGTCACCGACGGCGTGGTCGTCGCGACCGGCGCGTCGGCCCGCTGCCTGCCGGGCCCGCGCCCCGCGGGCGTCCATACCCTGCGCACGCTCGACGACGCCCGCGCCCTGCGTGCCGACCTGGCCCACGGCCCACGGCGGGTCGTGGTCATCGGTGGCGGCTTCATCGGCGCGGAGACGGCGTCGTCGTGCGTCGCCCTCGGCCACGACGTGACCGTCGTCGAGGCCGCCTCCCTGCCTCTGCTGCCCCAACTCGGCCCGGACATGGCCGCCTTCTGCGCCGACCTGCACCGGCAGGGCGGCGCCCGGCTGCTGACCGGGACGGGTGTGGCGAGCATGCACCACATGGCCTCCGCCGACACGGCACCGCTCGTCGGCGCGGCCACCGCCGCCGGTCCGGACACCCCGGGCCTGCGCGGACGCCCAGACGGCGCCGGACGTGTCACCGCCGTCGAACTGTCCGACGGCCGCCTCCTGCCCGCCGACGTGGTCGTCGTCGGCATCGGCGCCGCCCCCAACACCGCCTGGCTCACGGGCACATCGCTCGCCGTACGCGACGGTGTCCTCTGCGACGACGGCTGCGTCACCACCCTTCCGCACGTGGTCGCCGTCGGTGACGTCGCCCGCGTCGGCGGCGTCCGCGCCGAACACTGGACGAGCGCGACGGAGCAACCGCGCGTCGCCGTACGCAATTTGCTCGCCGCCGACACCGTGGAGACCGTCTCCGCGCTGCCGTACTTCTGGTCCGACCAGTACGGCTGCCGCATCCAGTTCGCCGGACACCGGCCCGCCGACGCCGTCGTACGCATCGCGGAAGGCAGTCCGGACGACGGCAGCTTCCTGGCCGTGTACGAACAGGCGGGCCGCGTCACCGCTGCCCTGGCTGTCAACTGCCCGCGCCCCTTCATGAAGGTGCGACGCGAACTGCGGGCGCGACAGGTAGCCGCCGCCGTCTGAGGAAAACAGTGGCCGTATGCAAGCGGCCGTGGTCCAGACATGAAAGCGGCCACGGTCCCGACGCCGTCGGACCAGGGCCCAGGCAGGGCACGCAGGACGCGCCGCCGAACTCGGGCCCCCGGGCGGGACCGGAAGTCAGGAGTGCGACAACTGCCCTGCCCCGCCCGGGCTCCGTATGCCCTCCTTCGTGCGGGCGGCCGCCCGCGCCTCGCGGCGGGCCTTGCGCCGCTCGCGCCGCAGCCGGCGCGCCGTGCTGCTGGGCACCGACACCACGCCGTTGCGCTGGTTCCAGACCTGGCGGGTCACCCAGACGTCGCACACGGCCCAGGTGGCGACGACCGTGCTGGCCACACTGCTCAGCACCATGGGGAAGGCCAGCCAGGACTCGGCCATCGCGCAGAAGAATGCCGTCATCGCCTGGATGAGCGTCAACGACACTATGAGCACCGCGCGGACGGCCGCCGTGCGCACGGGGTCCGGCAGCCGCCGCCGGGTGGCGGGCTCCTCCACCCACAAGGGCCGCCGCTCCGTATCATCGCCGTCGTCCAGCGCCTCGGCGTACTCGCGCCGCTCCGGCGCCCTGGAGTGCTCCCGGCCGTCCGGCGCCGTGGTGCCCGCACGCCTCGAACTCTTCGCGAGCCGCGTGTTCTTCGCGAGCCGCGAGTCCTCCCTCTTCGCGAGCCGCGCGTCCGCCGCGTCCTCTGCGTCCTCCGCGAGCCGCGCCCCCTCCTGCAGGGCCATGCCCCTCCTCGGCTCCGCGGTCCGCCGTTCCATCCGCTTCTCGCCCAACTCCTTTTCCATGCGCGCCACATCTTCCGTGCGCGCCACACCGGCGCTCGCGAGCTTCCCGCTCTTGGACTTTCCGCTCCCGGGCGCCCCCTGCCCGGACGCCACGTCCCGGGAAGCCCGGTGGCGCTCTGTCGTGCCCATCAACTCGTCACTCCCCCCGCTGCCTTGCCTGTGCCGCTGTTCTGCCCCTGTGTCGCGGCCGGCCCGTCGAGAGCTCTCATGTCCGACTCTCCACTTGCTGCCCGTTTTACGCTGCTTTAGGCCGCGCCGCCAGGGCCTCCGCCGCTTGTACCGCTCTACCGCCGACTCTCGTGCCGTCCGGCCCCCGTGCCGCTCCGTCCCCGCGCGCACCACCCTCGTACTGATCGACGAATGGGCGCCGCGGAAGATTCCCGTCCCGGGACGAGAGATCCCCTTTCGGCCCGAACGGTTCCATCTGACGAACACTTCAGGCCAACTGGGCCCGGTGGCACGGGTGATGGAGCCGTCCGGCATGTGCCGCATGCGGGAGACAATCTCCCCCAATGGGCGGACAACTGGGGACGCCCCTTTCGCGTCACGGCCGAAAAGCGTCCGGACGTGCCTTCGAGTTGCCCGTGTGTCAGTAGTAGGCTCGCGCCGTTTATTGACGCACATGTGTGCCCCAGGCCATTGCGCGGCTGTCAGGGGACCGATCTGGGGGAGGCCATGCGCTTTCGCGGGAAGTCCATCCGCCGGAAGATCGTGGCATTGCTGCTCGTGCCGCTCGTGTCCCTCACGGCGATCTGGGGCTTTGCCACCTTCCTCACCGGGCGCGAGGCGAACAAGCTCATCGACACCGCCTACATCATCGACGACCTGGCCAGACCCGTTCAGGACACCGCCCAGGTGGTCCAGGAAGAACGCCGCCAGACCCTCGTCTACCTGGCGGACCCCCGCGCCTCGGACGCCCTCGCCGCACTGCGCCGCAGCCGCGAGGCCACCGACAAACACGTGGCCGTAGTCGAGTCCAAGGCCAAGAGCTCCGACTCCCGTGATGCCCTCGACGGCCGGTCCGAGGAGCGCCTGACCGTCGCCCTCGATGCCTTCAAGGGGCTCGACGCGCTGCGCCGCACGGTCGAGGAAGGCACGATCAGCCGCGACAAGGCGCTGAAGATGTACACGCGCCTGACCGACCCCTGCTTCGGCTTCCTGATGACGCTCAACGCCCTCGACGACGTGGGCGTCACCGCAGAGGGCCGCGCGCTCGTCGGTATCGGCCAGGCCCGCGAACTGCTGTCCCGCGAGGACGCGTTGATCGGTTCCGCCCTGGTCGCGGGCACCGTCACCAAGGGGGAGATCCGCCAGGTCTCCGACCTCGTGGCGCAGCGCACCATGCTCCTCGACAACAGCCTCGCGCAGCTCCCCGACGACGAGCGCGCCCGCTACGAGCGCTTCTGGAACGGCGCCGAGACGAGCCGGCTGCGGGACGCGGAGAAGACCCTGATGGAGTCCGGCGCGGGCACCCCCCGCGCGGTCACCTCCAGTGACTGGAACCGTGAGGCGGACAAGGTCCTCACGAGCCTCTCCGACCGCAACGAGGACGCCGTCGAGCGCCTGCGCGACCGGGCCCGCCCGGAGGCCGTAGGCGTCATCGTGCAACTCGCCGTGGCCGGTGTGCTCGGTCTGATCGCCGTACTCGTCTCCGTCTTCCTTTCCGTACGCGTCGGACGCAGCCTCATCCGCGACCTGCGCCGCCTGCGCCTGGAGGCCCACGAGGCGTCCGGCGTGCGGCTGCCCGGCCTGCTGCGCCGCCTCGCGTCCGGCGAGCAGGTCGACGTGGAGACCGAGGCCCCCCGCCTGACCTACGACAAGGACGAGATCGGGCAGGTCGGCCAGGCCCTCAACACCCTGCAGCGCGCTGCCGTCGAGGCCACCGTCAAACAGGCCGACCTGCGCCGCGGCGTCTCCGAAGTGTTCGTCAACCTCGCCCGCCGCAGCCAGGTCCTGCTGCACAAGCAGCTCACGCTCCTCGACTCCATGGAGCGCAGGACCGAGGACACCGACGAACTCGCCGACCTCTTCCGCCTGGACCACCTCACCACCCGCATGCGGCGGCACGCCGAAGGCCTCGTGATCCTCTCCGGTGCCGCCCCCTCGCGGCAGTGGCGCAAGCCCGTCCAGCTCATGGACGTCGTCCGCGCGGCCGTCGCCGAGGTGGAGGACTACGAACGCATCGAGGTGCGCCGCCTGCCCCGCATCGCCGTCACAGGCCCCGCGGTCGCCGACCTCACGCACCTGCTGGCCGAACTCCTGGAGAACGCCACGGTGTTCTCGCCGCCGCACACCGCGGTGCAGGTCCTCGGGGAGCACGTCGCCAACGGCTTCACCCTGGAGATCCACGACCGCGGTCTCGGCATGGCCTCCGAAGCCCTCCTCGACGCCAACCTCCGCCTCGCCGAGACCCCCGAGTTCGAGCTGTCCGACACCGATCGCCTCGGCCTCTTCGTAGTCAGTCGGCTGGCCCAGCGCCAGCGCGTGCGGGTGTCACTCCAGCCCTCCCCGTACGGCGGCACCACCGCCGTCGTGTTCATACCGGAGTCGCTGCTCACCGACGACGTACCCGACACCGGAGGCGTCGGATTCCGTCTGGACCGGCCGCAGCCGCAGAAGTCGGTGGGCGGCGCCGCCGACAAGGACCGCGCTGCGGCGCTCGCGCAGGTGCCCGTCGAACTGCCCGGACTGCCCGCGTCCCTCCTGGACGGGCCGGTCGAGCTCGAGGCGCCGGTCGGCATGGCCGGGCTCGACGGCTTCCCGGGCGCCCTGGAGGACGAGGACAGTGAGCGCGGCGGACTGTTCCGCCCGCGCCGCCGCGTCGCGGAGACCGCGGGCGAGCAGCACCAGCAGGCCCGCGACGCGCACGAGTCCGACCTCGACGAACCGGCCCGCGCAACCGACTCCGCCGGCCATGACGCCCTGCACTCCGAAGAGCCCGTGGACGACGAGCTCGCCCCCGACGGCACCACGCCCCTGGCTCGCCGCCGCGCGCCGAAGCTGGTCTCCTCGCACGGTCGCCGCGTGGGCCCCACGCGCACCCGCGACACCGAAGCCGCCGACCCGGAGGGCGACGACGCCCGCGCGCGCCGCGGCGACAACGGTGCCGGACGGCCCGGCCGCGGCCTCGCGCGCGGGGCCGATGTCCGAGGCGGGGGTGACGGTTTCGGGCCCTCCGCGCGGGATACCGTCGACTCCTCCGGAGACGCCGATCTCGGTCTGCCGATCCGCCGCCGTTCGGACGCGGGCTGGCCCGATCTGACCCCGCCGCGTCCGCTGGGCACGGACGCCACGGCCGGAGCGCAGCCTCGCCTGCCCCGGCGCCGCCCTATGTCGGACGCACCGCGGACCACCACCCGTACGGAGCCGGCGCCGCGTACCCGTACGGAGACAGCGCCCGGTGCGGACCGGGCGGCAAGGACGGACAGAGGACCCATGGACCGGGCCGCAGGCAGCACGGAGACGCCGCCCCGCACGGCAGCCCAGGAACCGGCCGCACCCGCCGCGGGCGGCCTGCCCCGCCGGGTCCGGCAGGCGAGTCTCGCCCCGCAGTTGAAGGACAGCCCGGACCGCCGCACGGAGCTCGACGCGGCCCCCGCCGAGGGGGCCGGAGCGGAGGAGCGCGACGCCGACGAGGTACGCAGCCGGATGGCTTCGCTCCAGCGTGGCTGGCAGCGCGGCCGCGAAGAGAACGCCTCGGGCGACGACGTCCCGGACGGCGCAGCACCAGGAACGACATCTGAGGGGGACGGTCGATGACCGCACCGAAGGCCGACGCACGCACCACCGCGACCGGGGGATCGGGAGAGCTGAACTGGCTCCTCGACGACTTGGTGGAGCGCGTCGCCAGCATCCGCAAAGCGCTCGTGCTCTCCGGAGACGGCCTGCCCACGGGCGTGTCGAAGAATCTGACGCGCGAGGACAGCGAGCACCTCGCCGCCGTCGCGTCCGGATTCCACAGCCTCGCCAAGGGCGTCGGGCGCCACTTCGACGCGGGCAAGGTCCGGCAGACGGTCGTCGAGCTGGACGACGCCTTCCTCTTCGTCACGGCCGCGGGCGACGGGAGCTGCCTCGCCGTCCTCTCGGACGCGGACTCCGACGTCGGTCTGGTCGCGTACGAGATGACGCTGCTGGTCAAGAGGGTGGGTGTGCATCTGGGTTCGGCGCCACGCACCGACCTGCCCACGGGAGGGTAGTGGGAGGGCATGAGCGACGACGACGGTCAGGCCGAACTGCGCCACTGGTTCGACGACGACGCCGGTCCGGTGGTGCGCCCGTACGCCATGACGCGCGGGCGCACCACCAGCGCGGCCCAGCACCGCCTCGACCTCATCGCGGTGGTGATCGCGGAGTCGCGTGCCGAGGAGACGGAGGCCGACCAGACGCTGTCCCCGGAGCACGTGGACATCGTCGGCCTCTGTCGCGACACTCCGCAGTCCGTCGCGGAACTCGCGGCGGAACTGGACCTTCCGATCGGCGTGGTCCGCGTCCTGATCGGTGATCTGGTCGACGACCGACTGGTGCACGTGACCCGCCCCGTACCGCCCGCCGAGCTGCCGGACGAGAGTATTCTGCGCGACGTGATCAATGGCCTCCGGGCGCTCTGAACAGCGCGAAAGCGGGGATTGAGACGTGACAGGCTGGCAGTTCTGGGTCGACAGGGGCGGCACGTTCACGGATGTCGTCGCACGCCGCCCGGACGGCGGCCTGCTCACGCACAAGCTCCTGTCGGACAACCCCGCGCGCTATGCCGACGCGGCCGTCGCGGGCATCCGGGAACTACTCGTCCGGGCGGGCGCGCTGGACGCGGGGGCCGCGCGCGGCGCGGGTGACGTACCAATCGACGCGGTGCGCATGGGCACCACCGTCGCCACCAACGCCCTCCTGGAGCGCAAGGGCGAGCCGACCGCCCTGGTCATCACGCGTGGCTTCCGCGACGCGCTGCGCATCGCCTATCAGAACCGGCCGCGGATCTTCGCCCGTGACATCGTCCTCCCCGAAGAGCTCTACGAGCGTGTCATCGAGTTCGACGAGCGCGTCGGCGCCGACGGCGAGATCCTGCGGACGCCCGACCTCGACGCGCTCGCCGGAGCCCTTCAACAGGCCTACGACGACGGGATCCGTGCCGTCGCCGTCGTCTGCATGCACAGCCATCTGTATCCCGCCCACGAGCAGGCGGCCGGTGACCTCGCACGCCGGACCGGCTTCCCGCAGGTCTCGCTCTCCAGCGAGGCCAGCCCGCTGATGAAGCTCGTCCCGCGCGGCGACACCGCCGTCGTCGACGCCTATCTGTCGCCTGTCCTGCGGCGCTACGTAGAGCACGTCGCCGATGAACTCCAGGGCGTGCGGCTGATGTTCATGCAGTCCAACGGCGGACTCGCCGAGGCCGGCCAGTTCCGTGGCAAGGACGCCATCCTGTCCGGGCCCGCAGGCGGCATCGTGGGGATGGCCCGCATGTCGAGGCTCGCCGGGTTCGACCGGGTCATCGGTTTCGACATGGGCGGTACGTCCACGGACGTGTCGCACTACGCAGGGGCGTACGAACGGGTCTTCACGACCCAGATCGCGGGCGTACGCCTGCGTGCCCCCATGCTCGACATCCACACCGTCGCCGCGGGCGGCGGCTCCGTCCTGCACTTCGACGGCACCCGCTACCGCGTGGGACCCGACTCGGCGGGCGCGGACCCCGGCCCCGCGAGCTACCGCGGCGGCGGCCCGCTGACGGTCACCGACGCCAACGTGGCCCTCGGCCGCATCCAAGCCGCCCACTTCCCCCGGGTGTTCGGCCCGGACGGCGACCAGCCACTCGACGACGCGCTCGTCCGCGACCGCTTCGCCGACCTCGCCCGGGAGATCACCGAGCAGACCGGCGACGACCGCACCCCGGAGCAGGTCGCCGAGGGCTACCTCCAGATCGCGGTCGCCAACATCGCCGCCGCCGTGAAGCGCATCTCGGTCCAGAAGGGCCACGACGTCACGCGCTACGCTCTGACGACGTTCGGCGGCGCGGGCGGCCAGCACGCGTGCATGGTGGCCGACTCGCTCGGCATCCGCACCGTCCTCGTACCGCCCATGGCGGGCGTCCTGTCCGCGCTCGGCATCGGCCTCGCCGACACGACGGCGATGCGCGAGCAGTCCGTGGAGGCGCCCCTGGAGGCCTCCTCGATGCCGCGCGTGCACAAGACGGCCGACGACCTGGAGGCCGCGGCCCGCGACCAGCTCGCCGCGGAGGACGTGCCGGCCGACCGCGTGCGCGTCACGCGCCGCGCCCACCTGCGCTACGACGGCACCGACACCACGCTCACCGTCGAGCTCACCGAGCCGGACGCCATGACCCGCGCCTTCGAGGAAAGCCACCGCGCCACCTACTCCTTCACCCTGGACCGGCCCGTCGTCGTCGAAGCGCTCTCCGTGGAGGCCACCGGACTCACCGAGCCCCCGGACCTCTCGGTGCTCGGCGGCGCCGCCCGGCACGGCACCGCGCGGACCGTGCGCCTGCACACGGGCGGCTCCTGGCGCGAAGTGCCGCTGCACCGGCGTGAGGAACTGCCGCCCGGCGAGCGGGTCACCGGGCCCGCGATCATCACGGAGGCCAGTGCCACGACCGTCGTGGACGACGGCTGGCGGGCGGCCATGACCGACGACGGGCACCTGGTCATGGAACGGGTGGCGGCGCCCGCGGGTTCCGACGCCAAGACGGAGGCCGACCCGGTCCTCCTCGAGGTCTTCAACAACCTCTTCATGTCGATCGCCGAACAGATGGGCGCCCGCCTGGAGTCCACCGCCCAGTCGGTCAACATCAAGGAGAGGCTCGATTTCTCCTGCGCCCTGTTCGACCCGGACGGCAACCTCGTCGCCAACGCTCCCCACATCCCCGTCCACCTGGGCTCCATGGGCACCAGCGTCAAGGAGGTCATCCGCCGCCGCGGCACCACCATGCGGCCGGGCGACGCCTACGCGGTCAACGACCCGTACCACGGCGGCACGCACCTCCCCGACGTCACCGTCATCACGCCCGTCTTCGACACCTCCGGAGAGCGGATCCTCTTCTACGTGGCCTCGCGCGGCCACCACGCGGAGATCGGCGGCATCGCGCCCGGCTCCATGCCGGCGCACAGCCGCACCATCGACGAAGAGGGCATCCTCTTCGACAACTGGCTGCTCGTCGAAGCCGGCCGCCTCCGCGAGGCCGAGACCCAGCGCCTGCTCACCGAGACCCGCTACCCCTCGCGCAACCCCGCCACCAACCTCGCCGACCTGCGCGCCCAGATCGCCGCCAACCAGAAGGGCGTCGACGAAGTGGGCCGCATGATCGACAACTTCGGGCTCGACGTCGTACAGGCCTACATGCGGCACGTCCAGGACAACGCCGAGGACTCCGTACGCCGCGTCATCGACGCCCTGGAAGAGGGCGAGTTCACCTACGAGACCGACTCGGGGGCCATCATCCAGGTACGTGTCTCCGTAGACCGCGAACAACGCACGGCCACTGTGGACTTCACCGGGACGTCGCCCCAGCTGGACACCAACTTCAACGCGCCCTTCGCCGTGGTCAACGCCGCGGTCCTGTACGTCTTCCGCACGCTGGTCGACGACGACATCCCCCTCAACGACGGCTGTCTGCGACCGCTGGACATCATCGTGCCGACCGGCACCTTCCTGTCGCCGGAGCCGCCGGCGGCCGTCGTCGCGGGCAACGTGGAGACCTCACAGGCGATCACCGGCGCCCTCTACGGAGCGCTCGGTGTACAGGCCGAGGGCTCCGGCACCATGAACAACGTCACCTTCGGAAACGACCGGTACCAGTACTACGAGACGGTGGCCTCCGGTTCCGGCGCGGGCGACGGCTTTGACGGCGCCTCCGTCGTGCAGACCCACATGACCAACTCGCGGCTCACCGACCCCGAAGTCCTGGAGTGGCGGCTGCCGGTCGTCCTCGAGGAGTTCGCCGTACGTCACGGCAGCGGCGGCAAGGGCCGTTGGCGGGGCGGGGACGGCGCCGTACGGCGCGTCCGCTTCCGTGAGCCCATGACGGTCTCCACGCTGTCCCAGCACCGCGTGGTGCCGCCCTACGGCATGGCGGGCGGCGAGCCGGGGGCGCTCGGCTCGGGCCGCGTGGAGCGCGCCGACGGAGGCGTCGTGCTGCTCGACGGCAGCGACTCGGCCGACGCGGGACCCGGCGACGTACTCGTGATCGAAACACCGGGCGGCGGCGGATACGGACCACCGCCCCCTGCACCCACCGGCGCACACGCGGCACCGACGCACCACGCCCCGACCGACGTACGCGACACCACTGATGACTGATGCAGGAGAAGAGAGCAATGATCTTCAAGCGTTCTGAGCGCGGTACGGCCCCCGTCGAGCCGGTCACGCTGAAGATCCTGGTGGCGGGCGGCTTCGGCGTGGGCAAGACGACCCTCGTCGGCGCGGTCAGCGAGATCAAGCCACTGCGCACGGAGGAGAACCTCAGCGAGGCCGGGCGGCCCGTCGACGACACCAACGGCGTCCCGGGGAAACACACCACCACCGTGGCCATGGACTTCGGCCGGATCACACTGCGCGAAGACCTGGTCCTGTACCTCTTCGGCACCCCCGGACAGGACCGCTTCTGGTTCCTCTGGGACGAGCTGGCCACCGGGGCGCTCGGGGCCGTGGTGCTCGCCGACACCCGCCGCCTGGAGGACTGCTTCGCCGCCGTCGACTACTTCGAACGCCGCTCCATACCGTTCGTCGTCGGCGTCAACTGCTTCGAAGGAGCGACGCGTTACCCCTCCGACGCGGTACGCCACGCCCTGGATCTCGACGAGAAGACCCCCGTGGTGCTGTGCGACGCGCGCGAGAAGGAGTCCGTCAAGGAGGTCCTGATCGACGTCGTGGAGCACGCGATGGCCATCGGGGCGGCGGCCAGGGAACCGGTCGCCACCTGACGCCGGCGGTCACGGCCCGTACCCTCGCCGACCGGGGTACGGGCCGCGTATCGGCCACGCGCGCGTGCGACCGGGCGACCGTCCACGCGCGCGTGCCTGCCCCGCGGGCCTCGGGCGGGGCGAGGGCCGGGGCCGCGCGGCAAGCGCCTCAGCTTCCGCCGTCGCCTTCCCCGGCGGCGCCGTCAGCGCCGTCAGTGCCGTCTTCGTGCCACCCGAAGCTGCGCTCCACCGCCTTGCGCCAGTTGCGGTACTCGCGCTCGCGCTCGCCCTCCGCCATCTGCGGCGTCCACTCGGCGTCGCGCTGCCAGTGGGCCTTCAGCTCGTCCAGGTCGTTCCACACGCCCGTCGCGAGCCCCGCGGCGTACGCGGCGCCCAGGCACGTCGTCTCGGACACCCGCGGCCGGATCACGGGCACGCCGAGCACGTCGGCCTGGTGCTGCATCAGCAGGTTGTTCTTGGTCATGCCGCCGTCCACCTTCAGGGTGGTGATGCGCACCCCGGAGTCCTGGTACATCGCGTCGACGACCTCACGGGTCTGCCAGCTCGTCGCCTCCAGGACCGCGCGGGCGAGGTGCGCCTTGGTGACGTACCGCGTGAGGCCGGTGACGACACCGCGCGCGTCGGAGCGCCAGTACGGCGCGAACAGGCCGGAGAACGCGGGCACGATGTAGGCGCCGCCGTTGTCGTCCACGCTCGCCGCGAGCGTCTCGATCTCGTCCGCGGTGCGGATGATGCCGAGCTGGTCGCGGAACCACTGCACGAGCGCCCCGGTGATCGCGATGGAGCCCTCCAGGCAGTACACCGGAGCCTCGGAGCCGATCTTGTAGCCCATGGTCGTGAGCAGGCCGCTCTTCGAGACCACGGGCCGGTTGCCGGTGTTGAGCAGCAGGAAGCTGCCCGTGCCATAGGTGTTCTTGGCCGTCCCCGTGTCGTAGCAGGCCTGTCCGAAGACCGCCGCCTGCTGGTCGCCGAGCGCGGAGGCGACGGGGACGCCCGAGAGCTGCCCGACGGCCGTCCCGTACACCTCGGCCGACGACTTGATCTCCGGGAGGACCGCCTCCGGGACACGCATCGCCGACAGGATCGAGGAGTCCCACTGGAGGGTCTCCAGGTTCATCAGCATCGTGCGCCCGGCGTTGGTGACGTCGGTGACGTGCACGCCGCCGTCCGTGCCGCCGGTGAGGTTCCAGATGAGCCAGGAGTCGATGGTCCCGAAGGCGATGTCGCCGCGCTCGGCGCGCGCCCGCAGGCCGGGGACGTTGTCGAGCAGCCAGGCCGCCTTGGGCCCGGAGAAGTAGCTCGCCAGCGGCAGTCCGGTCTGCTCGCGGAAGCGGTCCTGGCCGTCCGAGCCGCCCAGTTCGTTGCAGAGCGCCGATGTCCGGGTGTCCTGCCAGACGATCGCGTTGTGCACCGGCTTGCCGGTGGAGCGGTCCCACAGGACCGTCGTCTCCCGCTGGTTGGTGATGCCGAGCGCGCTGAGCTGGTCCGCGCGCAGGCCCGCCTTGGCGAGCGCGCCCGCCACGACCGCCTGCACCTTCGACCAGATCTCGGTGGCGTCGTGCTCCACCCAGCCGGGCTTGGGAAAGATCTGCCGGTGCTCGCGCTGGTCCACGGCGACGATCGCGCCGTCCTGGTCGAAGACGATGCAGCGGCTCGAGGTGGTGCCCTGGTCGATTGCGGCGACGTACTTCACGGAGCTGTCCGTCATGGCTACCCCTTGGAGGAAGGCTGCTCAGAAGGCTGCGTTGTAGAGGAGACCCGCGAGGAGTCCGCCGATCAGCGGCCCGGCGACCGGAACCCAGGCATAACTCCAGTCCGACGTCCCCTTGTTCGGGATCGGCAGGAACTGGTGCACGATGCGCGGGCCGAGGTCACGCGCGGGGTTGATGGCGTAGCCGGTGGGCCCGCCGAGCGAGAGGCCGATGCCGACGACGAGGAAGGCGACGATCAGGATCTGGGTGCCGGACTCGCCGAGCCCCTTGGTGAGGCCGAAGGCGAGGATGGGCAGCACCAGGGCGGCGGTCCCGATGATCTCCGTCAGCAGGTTGGCGACCGGGTTCCTGATCTCCGGGATGGTGGAGAAGATGCCGAGCGTCGGCGTGGGGTTGTCCGTGCCGGGCCCGCCCTTGGCGCCACGTGTTGCGTTGGCGTTGAACTGCGCGAGATACACCAGGTACGCGAGGACGGCCCCCAGCATGGCGCCGATCATCTGCCCCGCCAGATAGATCCAGACCTTGTCCCATTTCTCGGTGTCGACGGCGATGCCGAGCGTGACGGCCGGGTTGAGATGGCCACCGGACAGCGGCGCGGCGGTGTAGGCACCCGCCATCACACCGAAGCCCCAGCCGAACGCGATGACGACCCACCCGGAGGCCTTGGCCTTCGAGTGGTTCAGGGTGACGGCGGCGCACACGCCGGCGCCGAGGAGAATCAGGATCGCGGTGCCGATGATCTCACCGACGAAGATGTCCCCATTCGAGTACATGGCGGCTCCTAGGCCTTCGCCCGGGGTGGTGGGCCCCGGTACTCCGTGCAGGGTGCGTTCCCATGACTACTGCCCGGCCACTGCCCGCCGCGATGGCCGAGGGCAGGGGATCCCGCGCCCCGCCCGGCCTCGGTGACGAGCGTGCCGTCGCAGTCGAATCGCCCATGGGGGATGACCCGTTGAACTGGCTCTTTGCGCGGAGCCTTGGAGCGCACGGGCCCTGAGCGGCGAGGTGCCGAAGAGCGGCGATGCCGACTGACAACGGGAAGTGTTCACCGGTGGTGATGGAGCGTCAAGGTCGCGGACGCCACCGGTTAACCGGTGCGACGCCTTCCGTCACGGATCTCCAGGGGACGATGTCAGCGCACCGTGACCACCGACGAGCCGTGCCCGAACAGCCCCTGGTTCGCGGTGATCCCCACCCGCGCCCCCTCGACCTGCCGCGCCCCCGCCGTGCCTCTCAACTGCCAGGTCAGTTCACACACTTGGGCGATGGCCTGGGCCGGAACGGCCTCTCCGAAGGAGGCGAGTCCACCACTGGTGTTCACGGGTATGCGCCCGCCGGGCGCGGTCGTGCCCTCCCGCAGAAGCTTGGCCCCCTCGCCCGCACCGCACAGGCCCAGGTCCTCGTACCACTGGAGCTCCAGGGCCGTCGACAGGTCGTAGACCTCGGCCACGGAGAGGTCCTCGGGGCCGATGCCCGCCTCTTCGTACGCCGCGTGTGCGACGGACTCCCGGAAGGTGCGCTCCGCGGGTGGCACGGCCGCTGCCGAGTCGGTGGCGATGTCCGGCAGGTCCAGGACCGTGTTCGGATATGTGGGCGTGACGGTGGACACCGCGCGGATGCGCACCGGCGCTGCCGCGCCGTGCCGGCGGGCGAACTCCAGGGTGGACAGCACGAGCGCCGCCGCCCCGTCCGACGTGGCGCAGATGTCGAGCAACCGCAGCGGATCGGCGACGACTGCGGAGGCGGCGACTTCGTCGGCAGTGACGGACTTGCGGTAGCGCGCGTGCGGGTTGAGCGCCCCCAGGGCCGCGTTCTTCACCTTGACGTGGGCGAAGTCCTCCAGGGTGTCGCCGTGCACCGCCATGCGGCGGCGGGCGTACAGCGCGAAATACGCGGGGTTCGTGGCGCCGAGGACGCGGAAGCGCAGCCAGTCCGGGTCGTCCGGCCGGTCGCCTCCAGCGGGCCGGAAGAAGCCCTTCGGGGCGGCGTCGGCGCCGACCACGAGGACCACGTCGGTGAGGCCGGCGAGCAGCTGGGCGCGCGCCGTGGCGATCGCCTGGGCCCCGGACGCACACGCCGCGTACACGCTCGCCACGCGCGCGCCCTGCCAGCCGAGCGCCTTCGCGAACGTCGCCCCCGCCACGTACCCGGGATAGCCGCCCCGCACGGTGTCCGCGCCGACGACGGACGTGACGTCCCGCCAGTCGACCCCCGCGTCCGCCAGGGCCGCTCGCGCCGCCACCGTCCCGTACTCGACGAAGCCGCGTCCCCACTTGCCCCAGGGGTGCATGCCCGCGCCGAGCACCGCCACGTCGCCGGTCATGCCCTCACCCCCACCGGCCGCCAGTGCCACGTCGTCCACGTCTCCCCGGGGACCTCATTGAGCACCCCGGGGACGACCTCCACCTCCATGCCGACCTCCAGGTCGGCGACGGTCACACCCGGAGCCGCCTGACCGAGCACCACCATGCGCTCCGCCGGCAGCTCCACAGCGATCAACGTGTAGGGCTCCCAGGGAAGTTCCGGGTCCGAGACGTACGGAGCGGGCGGACGGTAGCGGCCGTCGGTGTACGACCACACGCGCCCGCGCCGCGACAGCGCGACCTCGACCAGCTCACCCCCGGCGCACCCGGGATTCCGGCAGAAGCCGTCCTCGCGCGGGAAGAAGACCGCGGCGCACGCCGCACACCGCGTGCCGAGCAGCCGGAAGCCGTCCCCCCCTCCGTCGAACCACCGCGCCACCACGGGCGTACGCACTCGCGACAAGGCCCCTCCCGGACACTGGATCTGACGGAACGTCAGAAGTGTGCCACGGGCAGTGCCCGGCGCGACACCGGGAAGTCGAAGTAGGTGTCGGGGAAGGGCTCGGGCTTGTACGTGAAGTGCCACCACTCCTCGGGAAGGTTGACGAAGCCGGACTTCGCGAGCGTGTTCCGCAGCAGGTCCCGGTGTGCGCGCTGCTTCCCGGTGACGCGGGGGTCGTCGGTGTGGGACAGCGTGTCGAAGCAGTCGAACCCGGTGCCCATGTCCACGGAGTTGTCGGGGAAACGCTCACTCCGGGGCGCGTAACAGGGCTTCAGCGGCTCTCCAGGGATGTACGGCCGGGTCGGCTTCGCCGGGAGCCGCACGATCGTCAGATCGACCGTGGAGCCCCTGCTGTGCCCCGACTTCTTGGCGATGTAGCCGTCTTCGAAGAGGCGCGTCTTGTCCACCCGGGGATAGAACTCACCCTTCATGCGCTCGTCCCGCAGATCCTCGGCCCACCGCACGAAGTGGTCCACGGCCCGCTGCGGCCGGTAGCAGTCGTACACCTTCAGGGAGTAGCCCTTGCGCAGCAGGCTCCGCTGCGCCTTGTGCAGTGCCTTGGCGGCGGGTTCGGTGAGGATGCACATCGGCTTCCGGTAGCCGTCGATGGGCTCACCCACGAAGTTGTGCGGCGTGTAGTAGCGCATCTCCTGGATGATCGTCGGGTCCACGTCCCTCAGTGCCACGAAGCCCTTCGGGGCTTGGGGTTCGGTGTGGGCCTGGGCGGGAGCGGGCGCCATGGCCGCGGCGAGCAGGGCGGCGGCGGTGACCGCGAGTCTCCGCAGAGCGGGGGCGAATGCTGTCATGTACCCGCGTCTATCAGGAGGTTGGCCCTCCGTGGAAGACCGGCGCTCGGAGATCGGATACAGTCCGCCGCGTGTCCCCATCCCTGCACCCCACCAACCCTGCACCGGATTCCCACTGCTCAAGCTGTGGCGCGCTCTATGGAGACCACGTCACAGGCTGGCCCCGCACCTGCCCGGACTGCGAAACCGTGGCCTACCGGAATCCGCTTCCCGTCGCCATAGCCCTTCAGCCGACGTACGACACGAAGGGCACCGGCCTTGTCGTCGTGACCCGGTCCATCGCCCCCGCGCGCGGGGGCACCGCCTTGCCCGGCGGCTACGTGGACGACCGCGAGGACTGGCGGCACGCCGTCGTCCGGGAGCTCAAGGAAGAAACCGGTATCAGCGCGGCGAGCCACGACGTACGGATCGTCGAGGTGCTCAGCTCGCCCGACGGACATGTGCTGCTGTTCGGCCTGCTGCCCGAACGGTCCGCTGCCGACCTGCCGCAGTCCGCGCCGACCGACGAGACCGAGGGCTGGGAGCTCCTTCACCGGCCCGCCGAACTCGCCTTCCCTCTGCACACGTCGGTGGTGCGGGCATGGTTCGAAGGGCGTTACATCTGATGCGGAGAGTGCCGCATGTGAGGTGAGGGCCGCGCGGGCCGAGGAAGGCCCGACGGCGCACCTGAGGTGAGGGCCGCGCGAGCCGAGGAAGGCCCGACGGCGCACCGGCCGACGCGTGTTCCGCGGGCCGCCAAGGCCCGCTGCCCGGCCCGGTCGCCTCACAGGCCGCGTATCCGCACCGCGTACTCCAGGGCGCGCTCCGGCTCGTCGCCCTCCTTCTCGACCAGGAGTTCGTCCCCGCTCCAGCGCACGCCGAAGCGCTGGAGCTCCGGCTCCTCCCACCCGTCACCGGCGTCCGCGATCACCAGACCGCTGCCGGTACGCCCCTTCGCGGGCGCCCACACCTCCAGGGCGAGCCGCCCGTCCTCGCCCCGGACGGGCAGCACCGCGCCCGCCCGCGCGAGCACCGGTATGCGGGACAGGGGAGCGTCCAGGAGGACCCGACGGGGCCCTTCGTACGCCTTCCCGGTCGCGGTGTCGTACCACCGGCCGGGCGGCAGCCGCACAGCCCTCTCGACGACCCCCTCCCACAGGACGGGCGCGACCAACAGACTGTCCCCGAGCAGGAACGCGTCCTCGCAGTCCCGCAGAGCTCTGTCCTCCGGAGACCCCCACCACAGGGGACGCGCATACGGCGCACCAGTGCGCCGTGCCAGGTGCGCGAGCGTCACGAAATACGGCAGCAGCCGACCGCGCTCGGCGAGCGCCACGCGCGCGTGCTCCAGCACATCGGGCCCGAACTCCCAGGGCTCCCTGCGACCGGCGTGCAGCGCCGCATGCGTACGGAACAGCGGGAGGAACGCGCCGAGTTGGAACCAGCGCAGATACAGTTCCGGCGACGGACTGCCGTCGAAGCCCCCGATGTCCGGTCCGGAGTACGGCACCCCGCACAGACCGAGCCCGAGCACCAGGGCGAGCGAGGCACGCAGCCCCGGCCAGTCGCTGGCCACGTCGCCCGACCATGTCCCTCCGTAGCGCTGCATTCCCGCCCAGCCGGAGCGCGAGAAGAGGAACGGCCGCTCCGTGGGCCGCAGTTCACGCACCCCCTCATAGCCCGCGCGGGCCATCCCCAGGGCATAGACGTTGTGCGCCTCGCGATGATCGCCGCCTCGGCCCTCCAGGGCGTGCCGGGCGGAACGGGGAAGGGTCGTCTCACCGAAGGCCGCGAACGACACCGGCTCGTTCATGTCGTGCCAGAAGCCCGCGAAACCCTGCGCGAACCGCTCGTCGTAGAGCCCGCCCCACCACTTGCGCACCCGCCCGGCCGTGAAGTCCGGATACACCGACTCACCGGGCCACACCAGGCCCCGCACGGCCCGCCCCGCCGCGTCCCGCACGAACGCGTCCGCTGCCGCCCCGCTGTCGTACACGGCGTTCCCCGGCTCGGCCTTCACCGCCGGATCCACGATCGACACCAGCCGGATGCCCGCCCCGCGCAGCTCGGCGGCCAGCTTCGGCAGGGAAGGGAAGCGCTCCTTGTCCACCGTGAACACCTGGTGTCTGTCGAAGTGGTCGATGTCCAAGTGCAGGGCGTCCAGGGGCAGGTCGCGCTCCTGGTAGCCCGCGACGATCCTCCGCACCTCCTGCTCGCTGCCGAAGCCCCACCGCGCGTGGTGGTGGCCCAGCGCCCACGTCGGCGGCACCGCGGGCGCACCGGTGAGCGTCGCCCAGGAGTGCAGCACGCGCGCGGGGGTGCCCATCATGACCCAGCACCGCAGCGGCCCTCCGTCCATGCGGACCTCGCACGACCCGGCCCTGTCGTGGCCGGAACCGGCGCCCTCCCGGCCCTCGCGCACGGTCACCGTGCCGTCCCAGGAGTTGTCATGGAAGACCAGATGGGTCCCGACATCGGCGACCACCCACTGGACCGGCATCGTGATGTACAGCGGATCGTCCCCGGGCCCGAAGGAGCCACCGGGATCCGTGTTCCACAAGCGGTACGTCCCGTTCCGCAGCCGCGGCCCCGAGGCCCGCCCACCGAGACCGAAGAATCGCGCGTCCGGCGCCACCTCCGACCGCTGCACCCAGCGGGCCGTGCCGCCCGCGACCGGCTCCCACCAGCGCGGCGGCAGGTCGCGCCGCAGCATCACCCCGCCGGGCGTGCGCAGCTCCACCGCCCCGTGCCGCGAGACGACGACGGTCGCCCGCTCCGACACCACCCGCCAGCCGCCCTCCTTGTCGGGCTCGAGCACGGCCCGCGGATCCGCCTCGGGACTGCCACCCGCCAGCGCGTACGACGGATCGGGCTCGGCCCCGTCCCAGCCCCAGAACACCGCCCCGCCCGACGTGACCCGCACCCGCAGCTCGGACCGCGCGAACCGCACCACTCCACCGCCCAGCCCGGGCTCCACCAGGGTGACGGGACCGGGCGTCCGGGCCCGCTCGGCACCCCTCGCCGGCAGACCCGCCGCGTCGGTACGCCGCCGGCGCCACGCCGAGCGCACCATGCGCAACCTATGGGCCGTGTCGGACAGGCCGACCGCCTTCACCGAACGCACCAGGTCACGACCGTTCATGCAGCTCACCCTGCCACCGAAGGCGCAGCAGGTGTACCTCGTTCAACTGCCGTTCATCCCGAGCGCCGACTTGTGTCACCAACTCTCTCCGGAGCCACCCCACACTGCCTCCCGGCAGGACACCCTGGTGCGGAAGTCGATCACATGGCATCGTCCGTGTCAGCCGTGTCACGCGCACACCACGCCCGTGCCCGCGACAGCCGCCCACAATGCGCACAGCCCAGGAGCAGACCCATGTCCTCAGCGAATCCCTCACCGCTCTGGCAGCCGGACCAGCAGCGGATCGCAGGCGCACAGGTCACGCGTTTCCAGGCCTGGGCCGCCGAGCACCACGGAGCGCCCGCCACGGGCGGCTACGAGGCCCTGCACCGCTGGTCCGTCGACGAGCTCGACACCTTCTGGAAGGCCGTCACCGAATGGTTCGACGTGCGCTTCTCGACGCCCTACGCGCGCGTGCTCGGCGACCGCTCCATGCCCGGCGCCGAGTGGTTCCCCGGCGCCACCCTCAACTATGCCGAGCACGCCCTGCGCGCCGGCGAGGACCCCGCGCGCGCGGACACCCCGGCCATCCTCCACGTGGACGAGACACAGGACCCGACCCCGCTCACCTGGGCCGAGCTGCGCCGCCAAGTGGGCTCCCTGGCCGCGGAACTCCGTGGCCTCGGCGTGCGCCCCGGAGACCGCGTCAGCGGCTACCTGCCGAACATCCCCGAGGCCGTCGTCGCCCTTCTCGCGACCGCCGCCGTCGGCGCCGTCTGGACGTCCTGCGCGCCCGACTTCGGCGCCCGCAGCGTCCTCGACCGCTTCCAGCAGGTCGAACCGGTCGTTCTCTTCACGGTCGACGGCTACCGCTACGGCGGCAAAAAACACGACCGCCGCGACACCGTCGCCGAACTGCGCCGCGAACTGCCCACCCTGCGTGCGGTCGTCCACATCCCGCTGCTCGGCACCCCGGCCCCCGAAGGCGCCCTGGAATGGTCCGCGCTCACGGCGGCGGACACGGCCCCCGTCTTCGAAGCCGTCCCCTTCGACCACCCCCTGTGGGTGCTCTACTCCTCCGGCACGACGGGACTCCCCAAGGCGATCGTCCAGTCCCAGGGCGGCATCCTCGTCGAGCACCTGAAGCAGGTGGGCCTGCACTGCGACCTCGGCCCCGACGACCGGTTCTTCTGGTACACGTCCACCGGCTGGATGATGTGGAACTTCCTCGTCTCCGGCCTGCTCACGGGCACGACGATCGTCCTCTACGACGGCAGCCCCGGCTACCCCGACACCGCCGCCCAGTGGCGCGTCGCCGAGCGCACCGGAGCGACCCTCTTCGGGACGTCCGCCGCGTACGTCATGGCCTGCCGCAAGGCGGACGTGCACCCCGCGCGTGACTTCGACCTCTCGCGCGTGCAGTGCGTGGCCACCACCGGATCGCCGCTGCCGCCGGACGGATTCCGCTGGCTGCACGACGAGTTCGCCGACGCCTCCGGAGAGGTGTGGATCGCCTCCGTCAGCGGCGGCACCGATGTCTGCTCCTGCTTCGCGGGCGCCGTACCGACGCTGCCCGTCCACATCGGCGAACTCCAGGCCCCTTGCCTCGGCACCGACCTGCAGGCGTGGGACGCCCAGGGCAAGCCGCTCATCGACGACGTCGGGGAACTCGTCGTCACCAACCCCATGCCGTCCATGCCGATCCGCTTCTGGAACGACCCCGACGGCAGCCGCTACCACGACAGCTACTTCGACACCTATCCCGGCGTCTGGCGGCACGGCGACTGGATCACCCTCACCTCGCGCGGCTCCGTCGTCATCCACGGCCGCTCCGACTCGACGCTCAACCGCCAGGGCGTACGCATGGGTTCGGCCGACATCTACGAAGCAGTGGAACGCCTCCCGGAGATCCGCGAGTCCCTGGTCATCGGCGTCGAGCAGCCCGACGGCGGCTACTGGATGCCGCTGTTCATCCACCTCGCACCCGGCGCCGCGCTGGACGACGACCTGCGCGCCCGCATCAAGGGGACCATCCGCGAGCAGCTCTCACCCCGCCACGTCCCGGACGAGGTCATCGAGGTGCCCGGCATTCCGCACACCCTCACGGGCAAGCGCATCGAGGTCCCGGTCAAGCGCCTCCTCCAGGGCACCCCGCTGGAGAAGGCGGTCAACGCGGGCTCGGTCGACAACATCGGACTGCTCCGCTTCTACGAGCGGCTGGCCCGCGAACGCGCCTGAACCCCGCACGCCCAGCGGTCATTGTCAGTGCCTCCCGTTACGGTGAGTGAGCATTGATCGACTGACCGCAGGGGGGAATCATGGGGCACATCCAGCACGACACGATGCGACGCGTCCTGCGCCGCGAGGTCGCCGGCACCATCGGCCTGCTGGCCGACGCCGAGGACTTCGCGGCGATGCGCCGCTATCGCACCTTCACCTTCGACGACCACGTGACGTATCTGCAGCAGGTGGAGGCGCTGCTCAAATCGCTCGCCGCCCAGGGCAGGCTGACCAGCGTCGCCCTCTTCGACCCGGAGGAGTACGCGGAGTTCTGCACGGAGAACGACCTCGACCCGGACGCCTCCGCGAGCCGCACACGCTTCACCGCCGAACTGGCGACAACGGGCCCGACCATGCCGTACGACGGCCAGGCCCTGGCCGACATGGTCCCCGAACTGGTCGACGAGACCGTCCGGCAGAGCACATGGGAGTACGCGACCATGCTCCTGGCCCGCATCGGCGCCTGCGCGGACTGCGGTGTCGACATCGGACGCGCGGCCTTCGCCCGGGCCTCCGACCTGCTCATGCGCGCGATCGGCACCAGCGGCCCCGGCGCCCGCCACCTCGTGTGCAGCGTCCCGTGCGACGGCCAGACCCTCCTCGCCGCACTGCACGTCACGTGCGCCGCCGACGGAAATCCCCAACTGGACGAGACGGAAGCCCTGGAGTTCACGACGGTCCTGGCGGTGGGCATTGCCATCCGGAGCTCCGGAGGCCTCGTCATGCGCACCAGCGACGGCACCCGAGACCGTGTCCACGGCTGGCGCCTGGAAGGCGAGCGACTGCACCCCCTCTCGGCCGCGGAAGTCTTCGACGCCTACTGCACCGACGCCCTCTCCGGCGACCTCATCGCCCCCGAATCCGGCGTCGACTACTGCGCGGCACCCGACCTGGGGGAGGACGAGCCGCAAGAAGGGGGACACCGCCACTGACGCGGAAGGGCGCTCCACCCACGCGGGTGGAGCGCCCCTCTGAACAGCGTCTGACAGCCGTCACTGATCGTCGAACGGCAGGACCAGGACGGACCGAGCCCGACTATTCGCCGGACAGCACCGCCTGCGCCGCCTTGCGCGCCTCTTCGGCACTGTCGGCAGCGCGCGCCGCGGCCGCGGCACGCTCGCACTGGGCCAGCGTGTACTTGCCCAGCGTCGCCCGGACGTAAGGAATCGACGCGGCACCCATCGACAGGGAGGTGACACCCAGACCGGTCAGCACGCACGCCAGCAGCGGGTCGGACGCGGCCTCACCGCACACGCCACAGCTCTTGCCCTCGGCCTTCGCCGACTCCGCGGACAGCGCGACCAGGTCGAGCAGCGCGGGCTGCCACGGGTCCTGCAGCCGGGACACCGCACCGACCTGCCGGTCGGCGGCGAAGGTGTACTGCGCGAGGTCGTTGGTGCCGAGCGAAAGGAACTCGACTTCCTGCAGGATCGAGCGCGCCCGCAGCGCGGCGGACGGAATCTCCACCATGGCGCCGAACTTGGCCTGCAGCCCCGCCTCACGGCACGCGTCGGCGAACGCCTTGGCGTCCGTACGGTCAGCGACCATCGGAGCCATGACCTCGAGGTAGACGGGAAGCCCCTCCGCGGCCTTGGCCAGCGCGGTCAACTGGGTCCGCAGCACCTCCGGGTGATCGAGGAGCGACCGCAGACCGCGCACACCGAGGGCCGGGTTCGGCTCGTCGGCCGGTGTCAGGAAGTCGAGCGGCTTGTCCGCGCCGGCGTCGAGGACACGCACGACGACACGGCCCTCGGGGAAGGCTTCGAGGACCTGACGGTAGGCCTCGACCTGCTTCTCCTCGGTCGGCGCCTTGGTGCTGTCGTCGAGGAAGAGGAACTCCGTACGGAACAGACCGACGCCCTCGGCACCCGCCTCGACCGCGGCGGGCACGTCGGCGGGGCCGCCGACGTTCGCGAGCAGCGGCACCTTGTGGCCGTCGGAGGTGGCGCCGGGCCCGGTCGACGCGGCGAGGGCGGCCTTGCGCTCGGCTGCGGCGGCGGCCATCGCGGCGCGCTTCTCCTTGCTGGGGTCGACGAAGATCTCACCGGTGCTGCCGTCCACGGCCACGACCGTGCCCTCGGCGAGCTCACCGGCACCGGGCAGCGCGACGACGGCAGGCACACCGAGCGCCCGGGCCAGGATCGCGCTGTGGCTGGTCGGCCCGCCCTCTTCGGTGACGAAGCCGAGCACGAGCGCCGGGTCGAGGAGCGCGGTGTCCGCGGGCGCAAGGTCACGCGCGATGAGGACGTACGGCTCGTCGCTGTCCGGCACACCCGGCATCGGAACGCCAAGGAGTCGCGCGACGATACGGTTCCGCACGTCGTCGAGGTCCGCGACGCGACCGGCCATGTACTCACCCGCGCCCGCGAGGAGCTCGCGGTAGTGCGAGAACGCGTCATAGATACCGCGCTCTGCCGTGCTGCCGACGGCGATGCGCCGGTCCACGTCGGCGATCAGCTCCGGGTCCTGAGCGATCATCGCCTGGGCTTCGAGCACGGCCTGGGCCTCGCCTCCGGCCAGATTGCCGCGCGCCATCAGGTCGGCGGCCACAGCCTCGACGGCCTTGCGGGCGCGCCCCTGTTCGCGCTCCGCGTCCTCCGCCGGAATCTGCTTGGCCGGCGGCTCGAGGACCGCCGTCCCCATGTGCCGAACCTCGCCGATCGCCACACCGTGGCTCACGCCGACGCCTCGCAGCGTTGTCTCCATTTCACCCGTCTCCGATAGTGCGACGGGCCCAGCCGCCGCGGTGGATGTCCTACCTGCCGTCGACCAGCGACGGCGCTGCCGTCACTTCCAGGCGAAGAGAGCGTCGCCAGCCTTCACATCGCCGTCCTCGACGAGGTCGGACAGGGACTCGGCCGTCGCCTCGAGCGCCACGACGGGGCACACCGGCGACTTGCCGGCGGCCTCGACGGCGGCCGGGTCCCAGCGCACCACGGACTGACCGCGCTGTACGGTGTCCCCCTTGTTGACCAGGAGCTCGAAGCCCTCGCCATTGAGCTGGACGGTGTCGATGCCCAGGTGCGTCAGAACCCCGTGACCCTCGGAGTCCACCACGACGAAGGCGTGCGGGTGAAGAGAGACGATGATGCCGTCGACGGGGGCAACCGCCTCGGAGGGCTCGCGAACAGGGTCGATGGCCGTGCCGGGGCCGACCATCGCACCCGAGAACACGGGATCGGGCACCGCAGCGAGTCCGATGGCGCGTCCAGCAAGCGGGGACGTAACGCTGGTCATGGCAAGCCTCCCAGGGGGTGGAGATTCGATACCGCCGTCACTACCTGTCCTGGACGACGCACTGTTCAGAAGCGTAAGTCATAAGAAGTCCCGGTTCCGCATGAGAGGTCCCGGTTGGCAGACGTAGAAGCACTGCACAAACGATTTGCGCCGACCCGGACACCGTTGTAGAGTCGGACTCCTGCCCGGGGCCAGACGACGCACACAGCGTCGAGGCCAGGCAGCAACTATCGAGTCGGATCCTATCGCGGGGTCTGGTTCCTCATGTCCACAGATCATCGTGGTCAGAGAGCCGAAAATGACCTGATAGAGTTTGGAAACACCGAAGGGAAGCCCGGAGGAAAGCCCGCGAGGGTGAGTACAAAGGAAGCGTCCGTTCCTTGAGAACTCAACAGCGTGCCAAAAGTCAACGCCAGATATGTTGATACCCCGACTCGCCTTCGGCGAGTTGAGGTTCCTTTGAAAAGTCCTGTACGGGATGACCGTGCAGGCAGCACAGCGAGGACGCTGTGAACAGCCGGGCTTATTCCGCCCGGTCTGTTCCGCTCTCGTGGTGTCGGACCCGATTACGGGTACACATTCACGGAGAGTTTGATCCTGGCTCAGGACGAACGCTGGCGGCGTGCTTAACACATGCAAGTCGAACGATGAAGCCCTTCGGGGTGGATTAGTGGCGAACGGGTGAGTAACACGTGGGCAATCTGCCCTGCACTCTGGGACAAGCCCTGGAAACGGGGTCTAATACCGGATACAACCACCGGCCGCATGGTCTGGTGGTGGAAAGCTCCGGCGGTGCAGGATGAGCCCGCGGCCTATCAGCTAGTTGGTGAGGTAGAAGCTCACCAAGGCGACGACGGGTAGCCGGCCTGAGAGGGCGACCGGCCACACTGGGACTGAGACACGGCCCAGACTCCTACGGGAGGCAGCAGTGGGGAATATTGCACAATGGGCGAAAGCCTGATGCAGCGACGCCGCGTGAGGGATGACGGCCTTCGGGTTGTAAACCTCTTTCAGCAGGGAAGAAGCGCAAGTGACGGTACCTGCAGAAGAAGCGCCGGCTAACTACGTGCCAGCAGCCGCGGTAATACGTAGGGCGCAAGCGTTGTCCGGAATTATTGGGCGTAAAGAGCTCGTAGGCGGCTTGTCGCGTCGGTTGTGAAAGCCCGGGGCTTAACCCCGGGTCTGCAGTCGATACGGGCAGGCTAGAGTTCGGTAGGGGAGATCGGAATTCCTGGTGTAGCGGTGAAATGCGCAGATATCAGGAGGAACACCGGTGGCGAAGGCGGATCTCTGGGCCGATACTGACGCTGAGGAGCGAAAGCGTGGGGAGCGAACAGGATTAGATACCCTGGTAGTCCACGCCGTAAACGGTGGGCACTAGGTATGGGCAACATTCCACGTTGTCCGTGCCGCAGCTAACGCATTAAGTGCCCCGCCTGGGGAGTACGGCCGCAAGGCTAAAACTCAAAGGAATTGACGGGGGCCCGCACAAGCGGCGGAGCATGTGGCTTAATTCGACGCAACGCGAAGAACCTTACCAAGGCTTGACATACACCGGAAAGCATCAGAGATGGTGCCCCCCCTTGTGGTCGGTGTACAGGTGGTGCATGGCTGTCGTCAGCTCGTGTCGTGAGATGTTGGGTTAAGTCCCGCAACGAGCGCAACCCTTGTCCCGTGTTGCCAGCAACTCTTCGGAGGTTGGGGACTCACGGGAGACCGCCGGGGTCAACTCGGAGGAAGGTGGGGACGACGTCAAGTCATCATGCCCCTTATGTCTTGGGCTGCACACGTGCTACAATGGCCGGTACAATGAGCTGCGATACCGCGAGGTGGAGCGAATCTCAAAAAGCCGGTCTCAGTTCGGATTGGGGTCTGCAACTCGACCCCATGAAGTCGGAGTCGCTAGTAATCGCAGATCAGCATTGCTGCGGTGAATACGTTCCCGGGCCTTGTACACACCGCCCGTCACGTCACGAAAGTCGGTAACACCCGAAGCCGGTGGCCCAACCCCCTCGTGGGGAGGGAGCTGTCGAAGGTGGGACTGGCGATTGGGACGAAGTCGTAACAAGGTAGCCGTACCGGAAGGTGCGGCTGGATCACCTCCTTTCTAAGGAGCACTTCTCACCAGCCTCTGGCTGGTCAGAGGCCAGTACATCAGCGAATGTCTGATGCTGGTTGCTCATGGGTGGAACGTTGACTACTCGGCACGGTCGCTTTGATGGATCACTAGTACTGCCTTCGGGCGTGGAACGTGGTGCCGGAGAGGAGAACGTGTCGGGCACGCTGTTGGGTGTCTGAGGGTGCGAGCGCTGCTCGTCCTTCAAATGCCGGCCCCAGTGCACTCGAACCGGATGGTTCGGGGTGATGGGTGGTTGGTCGTTGTTTGAGAACTGCACAGTGGACGCGAGCATCTGTGGCCAAGTTTTTAAGGGCGCACGGTGGATGCCTTGGCACCAGGAACCGATGAAGGACGTGGGAGGCCACGATAGTCCCCGGGGAGTCGTCAACCAGGCTTTGATCCGGGGGTTTCCGAATGGGGAAACCCGGCAGTCGTCATGGGCTGTCACCCGCTGCTGAACACATAGGCAGTGTGGAGGGAACGCGGGGAAGTGAAACATCTCAGTACCCGCAGGAAGAGAAAACAACCGTGATTCCGGGAGTAGTGGCGAGCGAAACCGGATGAGGCCAAACCGTATGCGTGTGAGACCCGGCAGGGGTTGCGTATACGGGGTTGTGGGATCTCACTTGACCGGTCTGCCGGCCGGTCGGCGAGTCAGAAACCGTTGATGTAGGCGAAGGACATGCGAAAGGTCCGGCGTAGAGGGTAAGACCCCCGTAGCTGAAACGTCAGCGGCTTGCTTGTGAGACACCCAAGTAGCACGGGGCCCGAGAAATCCCGTGTGAATCTGGCGGGACCACCCGTTAAGCCTAAATATTCCCTGGTGACCGATAGCGGATAGTACCGTGAGGGAATGGTGAAAAGTACCGCGGGAGCGGAGTGAAATAGTACCTGAAACCGTGTGCCTACAAGCCGTGGGAGCGTCGCTATGCAAGTTTACTTGCATAGTCGTGACTGCGTGCCTTTTGAAGAATGAGCCTGCGAGTTTGCGGTGTGTTGCGAGGTTAACCCGTGTGGGGAAGCCGTAGCGAAAGCGAGTCCGAATAGGGCGGTATAGTAGCGCGCTCAAGACCCGAAGCGGAGTGATCTAGCCATGGGCAGGCTGAAGCGCGGGTAAGACCGTGTGGAGGGCCGAACCCACCAGGGTTGAAAACCTGGGGGATGACCTGTGGTTAGGGGTGAAAGGCCAATCAAACTCCGTGATAGCTGGTTCTCCCCGAAATGCATTTAGGTGCAGCGTCGTGTGTTTCTTGCCGGAGGTAGAGCACTGGATAGGCGATGGGCCCTACCGGGTTACTGACCTTAGCCAAACTCCGAATGCCGGTAAGTGAGAGCGCGGCAGTGAGACTGTGGGGGATAAGCTCCATGGTCGAGAGGGAAACAGCCCAGAGCATCGACTAAGGCCCCTAAGCGTACGCTAAGTGGGAAAGGATGTGGAGTCGCAGAGACAACCAGGAGGTTGGCTTAGAAGCAGCCACCCTTGAAAGAGTGCGTAATAGCTCACTGGTCTAGTGATTCCGCGCCGACAATGTAGCGGGGCTCAAGCGTACCGCCGAAGTCGTGTCATTGCGATATGTACCCCCAACGGGGATCGTGATGGGTAGGGGAGCGTCGTGTGCCGGGTGAAGCTGCCGCGTAAGCGAGTGGTGGACGGTTCACGAGTGAGAATGCAGGCATGAGTAGCGATACATACGTGAGAAACGTGTGCGCCGATTGACTAAGGGTTCCTGGGTCAAGCTGATCTGCCCAGGGTAAGTCGGGACCTAAGGCGAGGCCGACAGGCGTAGTCGATGGATAACCGGTTGATATTCCGGTACCCGCTGTGAAGCGTCAAACATCGAATCCAGTGATGCTAAGGCCGTGAAGCCGTTCCGGACCCTTCGGGGAAAGGAAAGTGGTGGAGCCGCCGGCCCGATCTGGTAGTAGGTGAGTGATGGGGTGACGCAGGAAGGTAGTCCAGCCCGGGCGGTGGTTGTCCCGGGGTAAGGGTGTAGCCCGTCATCCAGGTAAATCCGGATGGCATGTGGGTGAGACCTGATGCCGAGCCGATTGTGGTGAAGTGGATGATCCTATGCTGTCGAGAAAAGCCTCTAGCGAGTTTCATGGCGGCCCGTACCCTAAACCGACTCAGGTGGTCAGGTAGAGAATACCGAGGCGTTCGGGTGAACTATGGTTAAGGAACTCGGCAAAATGCCCCCGTAACTTCGGGAGAAGGGGGGCCACACCCGGTGATGATCTTTACGGTCTGAGCTGGGGGTGGCCGCAGAGACCAGCGAGAAGCGACTGTTTACTAAAAACACAGGTCCGTGCGAAGCCGTAAGGCGATGTATACGGACTGACGCCTGCCCGGTGCTGGAACGTTAAGGGGACCGGTTAGTCACTCTTCGGGGTGGCGAAGCTGAGAACTTAAGCGCCAGTAAACGGCGGTGGTAACTATAACCATCCTAAGGTAGCGAAATTCCTTGTCGGGTAAGTTCCGACCTGCACGAATGGCGTAACGACTTCTCGACTGTCTCAACCATAGGCCCGGTGAAATTGCACTACGAGTAAAGATGCTCGTTTCGCGCAGCAGGACGGAAAGACCCCGGGACCTTTACTACAGTTTGATATTGGTGTTCGGTTCGGCTTGTGTAGGATAGCTGGGAGACTGTGAAGCATGCACGCCAGTGTGTGTGGAGTCGTCGTTGAAATACCAGTCTGGTCGTGCTGGATGTCTAACCTGGGTCCGTGATCCGGATCAGGGACAGTGTCTGATGGGTAGTTTAACTGGGGCGGTTGCCTCCCAAAGGGTAACGGAGGCGCCCAAAGGTTCCCTCAGCCTGGTTGGTAATCAGGTGTTGAGTGTAAGTGCACAAGGGAGCTTGACTGTGAGACTGACGGGTCGAGCAGGGACGAAAGTCGGGACTAGTGATCCGGCGGTGGCTTGTGGAAGCGCCGTCGCTCAACGGATAAAAGGTACCCCGGGGATAACAGGCTGATCTTCCCCAAGAGTCCATATCGACGGGATGGTTTGGCACCTCGATGTCGGCTCGTCGCATCCTGGGGCTGGAGTCGGTCCCAAGGGTTGGGCTGTTCGCCCATTAAAGCGGTACGCGAGCTGGGTTTAGAACGTCGTGAGACAGTTCGGTCCCTATCCGCTGTGCGCGTAGGAGTCTTGAGAAGGGCTGTCCCTAGTACGAGAGGACCGGGACGGACGAACCTCTGGTGTGCCAGTTGTCCTGCCAAGGGCATGGCTGGTTGGCTACGTTCGGAAAGGATAACCGCTGAAAGCATCTAAGCGGGAAGCCTGCTTCGAGATGAGGACTCCCACCCCCTTTGAGGGGTTAAGGCTCCCAGTAGACGACTGGGTTGATAGGCCAGATATGGAAGCCCGGTAACGGGTGGAGTTGACTGGTACTAATAGGCCGAGGGCTTGTCCTCAGTTGCTCGCGTCCACTGTGTTGGTTCTGAAACCACGAACAACCGTCGTAGCCCTGTGCCACGGCTCCGGTTGAGAGTTTCATAGTGTTTCGGTGGTCATAGCGTGAGGGAAACGCCCGGTTACATTCCGAACCCGGAAGCTAAGCCTTACAGCGCCGATGGTACTGCAGGGGGGACCCTGTGGGAGAGTAGGACGCCGCCGAACTAAATTTGATAGCCGTGGTCCCCGGACAGAAGTCCGGGGACCACGGCTTTTTTGTTTTGTGGTGCCATACCACCCCTCCGCACAGCAGTGTGAGAACTGACGGTAAGGTCAGGGGGCATCATTGGCTCGTTCCACACAGGAGGCCCCCGGGTGGAGGTCCAGGAGACCCGCGTCCAGACGGACCGGGTCCTCACCATCCCGAACATCCTCAGCATGGCGCGCCTCGTCGGTGTGCCCCTCTTCCTGTGGCTCATCCTCAGGCCGGAGTTCGGCGGGCCGAAGAGCGACGGCTGGGCGCTGCTCGTGCTCGCGCTGAGCGGGGTCAGCGACTACCTCGACGGCAAGCTCGCCCGGCGGTGGAACCAGATCAGCAGCCTCGGCCGGATCCTCGACCCGGCGGCCGACCGGCTCTATATCCTCTCGACGCTCGTCGGCCTCACCTGGCGGGAGATTCTTCCGCTGTGGCTGACCGGGGTCCTGCTGCTGCGCGAGCTGGTTCTGCTGGTGATGGTCTGGATCCTCCGGCGCCACGGCTATCCGCCGCCGCAGGTGAACTTCCTCGGCAAGGCCGCCACCTTCAACCTGATGTATGCATTTCCACTGCTTCTGCTCAGTGACGGAAGTGGCTGGATCCATACACTCGCTGCTATTTTCGGATGGGCGTTCGCCGGATGGGGTACAACGCTGTACTGGTGGGCAGGGATCCTCTATGTGGTTCAGGTCCGCCGACTTGTCAAGGCGGATGCCAAGGCCGATTGAGCCTGCCGATATGGCGGCTGTAGAGGCTCGAAGGCCCGTAACCGACTGAACGGGCCAATCCCGGCAGAGCTGAGTCGGCTAGATCGTCGTCTATCAAGGAGGACGTTTCCGACATGAAGGCCGTCGTGATGGCCGGGGGCGAAGGCACACGCCTGCGCCCCATGACCTCCAGCATGCCCAAGCCGCTCCTGCCGGTGGCCAATCGGCCGATCATGGAGCATGTGCTGCGCCTGCTGAAGAGGCATGGGCTCACCGAGACCGTAGTGACAGTCCAGTTCCTGGCGTCACTCGTCAAGAACTATTTCGGCGACGGTGAAGAGCTCGGCATGGAGCTCACCTATGCCAATGAGGAGAAGCCACTCGGCACCGCCGGCAGCGTGAAGAACGCTGAAGAGGCTCTGAAGGACGATGCCTTTCTCGTCATCTCCGGTGACGCTCTGACCGACTTCGACCTCACCGACCTGATCCGCTTTCACAAGGAGAAGGGTGCGCTTGTCACCGTCTGTCTGACACGCGTTCCCAACCCGTTGGAATTCGGCATCACCATCGTCGACGAAGAAGGCAAGGTCGAGCGCTTCCTGGAGAAGCCGACCTGGGGACAGGTCTTCTCCGACACGGTGAACACCGGCATCTACGTCATGGAGCCCGAAGTCTTCGACTATGTCGAAGCCGATGTGCCCGTCGACTGGTCGGGCGACGTCTTCCCGCAGCTCATGAAGGAAGGCAAGCCCGTCTACGGGTACGTCGCCGAGGGCTACTGGGAGGACGTCGGCACCCACGAGAGCTACGTGAAGGCCCAGGCAGACGTGCTGGAGGGCAAGGTCGACGTCGAACTCGACGGCTTTGAGATCTCCCCCGGAGTGTGGGTCGCCGAAGGCGCCGAAGTGCATCCGGACGCCGTGCTCCGCGGGCCCCTGTTCGTCGGTGACTACGCCAAGATCGAAGCGGATGTCGAGATCCGTGAGCACACCGTCGTGGGCTCGAACGTGGTCGTGAAGAGCGGGGCCTTCCTGCACAAGGCGGTGGTTCACGACAACGTCTACATCGGGCAGCACAGCAATCTTCGGGGCTGCGTCGTCGGAAAGAACACCGACATCATGCGGGCCGCCCGGATCGAGGACGGTGCCGTCATCGGCGACGAGTGCCTCGTCGGCGAAGAATCGATCGTCCAGGGCAATGTACGGGTCTATCCGTTCAAGACCATCGAGGCCGGCGCGTTCGTCAACACCTCGGTCATCTGGGAGTCGCGCGGGCAGGCACACCTCTTCGGAGCGCGCGGAGTGTCCGGCATTCTGAATGTGGAGATCACGCCGGAACTCGCCGTACGTCTCGCAGGGGCGTACGCCACGACGCTCAAGAAGGGCTCCACCGTCACCACGGCGCGAGACCACTCCCGTGGCGCCCGGGCACTGAAGCGGGCGGTGATCTCCGCCCTCCAGGCCAGCGCCATCGACGTACGCGACCTGGAGAACGTGCCACTGCCCGTCGCACGGCAGCAGACGGCGCGCGGCAGCGCCGGCGGCATCATGATCCGTACGACGACGGGGGTGCCGGACTCCGTCGACATCATGTTCTTCGACGGGCGCGGGGCGGACCTCTCGCAGGCGAGCCAGCGCAAGCTCGACCGGGTGTACGCGCGCCAGGAATACCGGCGTGCCTTCCCCGGAGAGATCGGGGACCTGCACTTCCCCTCCAGTGTCTTCGACTCCTACACCGGGTCGCTGCTGCGGAATGTCGACACGACGGGGATCGCCGAGTCGGAGCTCAAGGTCGTCGTCGACGCGTCCAACGGCAGCGCCGGTCTCGTACTGCCCAGTCTCCTGGGGAAGCTCGGGGTCGACGCGCTGACGATCAACCCCGGTCTCGACGAGTCGCGGCCCACCGAGTCGGCCGACGCGCGCCGTTCCGGGCTGATGCGGCTCGGGGAGATCGTGGCGTCGGCGCGGGCCGCCTTCGGGGTGCGCTTCGACCCCGTGGGTGAGCGTCTGTCGCTCGTCGACGAGAAGGGGCGGATCGTCGAGGACGACCGGGCCCTGCTGGTCATGCTGGACCTGGTGGCCGCGGAGCGGCGCAGTGGGCGGGTCGCGCTGCCGGTGACGACGACGCGGATCGCCGAGCAGGTCGCCGCGTATCACGGCACTCAGGTGGACTGGACGACCACGTCGCCGGACGATCTGACCCGGGTGGGGCGCGGCGATTCGACGATCTTCGGCGGGGACGGGCGCGGCGGGTTCATCGTGCCGGAGTTCAGCAGCGTGTTCGACGGTACGGCGGCGTTCGTACGGCTCATCGGGCTGGTGGCGCGTACGCAGCTCACGCTGAGCCAGATCGATGCCCGGATCCCGCGTGCGCACGTCCAGCGGCGTGACCTCGCCACGCCGTGGGCCGTCAAGGGTCTTGTGATGCGGCGTGTCGTGGAGGCCGCGGGCGACCGGTCCGTGGACACGACCGACGGCGTGCGGGTCGTGGAGGCCGACGGGCGGTGGGTGCTCGTGCTGCCCGACCCGGCTGAGGCCGTGACACACCTGTGGGCGGAAGGGCCCGACGACGCGTCGGCCCAGGCGCTGCTCGACGAGTGGGCGGCCGTGGTGGACAGCGCCGGGCACTGATGGCGCACATGTGCCGGACAGCACCCGTAAGTGGCGCTGTCCGGCACGTCGGTGGGGCCATTCGGAGGTAGCGCCCGCGACGTGCGACGATGTGCGGCATGCCGCAGCAGCCCCCCGTTCGGAGCACCGTCACGCGCCCCCGGCGCCCGGACGCCTCCATGTCGCTGCTCACCACCGTCATGGACCACAGTCTCGACGAGGGGTACGCGGAAGCCGCCGCCCGCAAGAGGGAAACCGGCACAGGTGGAGTCCCGAAGACGCTGCGGGCCAAGCTGGGGCTCGCCGCCGGTCTGGTGCTCGCCGCGCTCGTGGTGACCGTGGGTGCGGCGCAGGCGCGGATAGCGGCTCCGGTGCTCGCCAAGGAGCGCTCCGAGCTGATCGACCGGGTCGAGTCGGCGACGGCGGACGCGGACAAGCTCGAGGACGAGGTCGACGACCTGCGTGGCGACGTGAGCGCGCGGCAGCGGGCGGCGCTGAAGAAACACGGCGGCAGTAAGGCCGAGTTGGTGTCGCTGCTGTCCGGTGCCACGGAGGTGCACGGGCCGGGCGTGAAACTCGTGGTCAACGATAAGAAGGAAGCCGACCAGGGCGGTGGCGGTCCCCGGGAGACCTCGGGGTTCTCCGACACCGGCCGGGTGCGCGACCGCGACATGCAGCGGGTCGTGAACGGCCTGTGGGAGTCGGGCGCCGAAGCAGTCGCGATCAACGACCAGCGGCTCACCTCGCTGTCGGCGATCAGGGCGGCCGGCGACGCGATACTGGTCGACAACAAGCCGCTGGTGCCGCCGTATACGGTGCTCGCGGTGGGTGACGGTCAGAAGTTGAGCACGAGGTTCCAGAACAGCCGCGACGGTCAGTATCTGCATGCCCTGCACGAGAACTTCGGCATCCGGGCCAGCATTTCGCCGGTGGACGACGTCCGGCTGCCGGCCGCGCCCAGTGTGACCGTACGTACAGCAGAGCCGAAGGCAGGAAAGGGCACAACGTGATCGCCGTACTGGGCCTCGTCGTGGGAGTCGTGGCCGGATTGCTGGTTCGGCCCGAGGTTCCCGCGGTGGTCGAGCCGTATCTTCCGATCGCCGTGGTGGCCGCGCTCGACGCGGTGTTCGGTGGTCTGCGCGCGATGCTCGACGGCATCTTCGACGACAAGGTCTTCGTGGTGTCGTTCCTGTCGAACGTGGTCGTGGCCGCGCTGATCGTCTTCCTCGGCGACAAGCTGGGCGTGGGCGCGCAGCTCTCCACGGGCGTCGTCGTGGTCCTCGGGATCCGGATCTTCTCCAACGCCGCGGCGATCCGCCGCCACGTCTTCCGGGCGTGACGGCGATGAGTCCCATGGAACCCACGAACCCCACGGACCCCAAAAACGGGGACGACACGCCCGAGGACCGCCGGCGCAGGGAACTGCCCGCCGAGGTCCCTGTGACGCCCCGGGCGCCCGACGACGGGGCGCAGCCGGAGCAGAGCGGGGCGGAGGCCGGGCCGGGCAAGCCGGGCAAGGACCCGTCCCTGACCGGTCGTCAGCGGCTGGTGCAGGGTCTGTGGCCGCCGCGACTGACCCGCGCCCAACTCATCGTCGCCCTGCTGCTGTTCGTTCTCGGCCTCGGACTCGCCATTCAGGTGCGGTCCACCAACGACAGCAGCGCGCTGCGTGGCGCACGGCAAGAAGATCTCGTACGCATCCTCGATGAACTGGATGACCGTACTCAGCGTCTGGAAGATGAGAAGAGGCGTCTGGAGGAGCAGCGCACCGGTCTCGAGAGCAGCTCGGACCAGGCCGAGGAGGCCCGCAGGCAGACGGTCGAGAGGGAACGGCAACTCGGCATTCTCGCGGGCACCGTGGCCGCGCAAGGTCCCGGCATCACGCTGACGATCGACGACAAGAAGGGGAAGGTGGAGGCTGACATGCTGCTCGACGCCATCCAGGAGCTGCGCGCCGCCGGCGCGGAGGCCATCCAGGTCGATGACGTCAGGGTGGTGGCCAGTACCCATCTGTCGGACGCGACGGGCGGTGGTGTGCGCGTGGACGGCCGGAAGGTCGCGGCGCCCTACCGCTTCAAGGTCATCGGCAAGCCGCAGGACCTGGAACCGGCGCTGAACATCCCCGGCGGAGTGGTGCAGACTCTGGAGAAGGAGCAGGCCACGGTCACCGTCGCACGTACGGAGAAGATCGTCGTGGATGCCTTGCGACCGGCGAAGCGGCCTGACTACGCTCGGTCGTCCTCCCAGTGAGGCGGGGGCGCATGGGGGTTGCCGGTCCAGGGCATGAGGTTGCGGGGGGTCGGCGCACCGGATTCGGGGTGCGTGGTGGAAACTGTTTGGCGGCCGCGGACGTTGTGAGGATGTCCGTGGTGCCGCTGTACGACGGTGTGTGCAATCAGGGTTCGTCCTGCCCCACGGGCGGGTCTGTTTCGGTCAAGGGGAATCGCCCGTGAAGTTGTTTGCGAAGTTGTTCGGCAAGAGTGCACGTGAGGACGCCCGTCATCGCGCGCCGCGTGCTGGAGACGTGCCGGAGACACAGGTGGGCGAGCGCCCGCTGTTCCGGGACCAGGTCGGTGGAGACATTTCGGGCGGACAGGGCGCGTCGTCTGTTGACCCTGCTACTTCCGGACGCATAGGTTTCGGGGAACCGTCAACCTCAAGTACGGGTGGAGGGTTTACGCCCGATCCGTACGCGTCCCATGCCCCAGCGGGGCAGCCGCGGCAGGAGGATCCGTCCATGTCGGCCCTGGTGTGTACGAGGTGCGGGAACCGCAACGCGCAGGCGAGCCGGTTCTGTTCCAACTGCGGTGCGCCGCTGCGGGCCGGAGCGGTCGCCGAGCGTCCCTCCGAAACCACTTCGACGATCTCCATCTCCGGTCTTGAGGCCTACGACGCCGAGGTCACGGGGCAGACGCCGTCTCCGGCGCTCTCGCCCGAGGCCCAGGCGGCCGTCGACGCGCTGCCGCTCGGCTCGGCGCTGCTCGTGGTGCGGCGCGGTCCGAACTCGGGCAGCCGCTTCCTCCTGGACGGCGACCTGACGACGGCGGGGCGCCACCCGCAGAGCGACATCTTCCTGGACGACGTGACGGTGTCGCGCCGCCATGTGGAGTTCCGTCGCCTCCAGGACGGTTCCTTCACCGTCGCCGATGTGGGCAGCCTCAACGGCACGTATGTGAACCGGGAGCGGATCGACTCGACCGCGCTGTCGAACGGTGACGAGGTGCAGATCGGGAAGTACCGGCTGGTCTTCTACGCGAGCCAGCGGGGCGTCGGCATCTGATCCGTCAGGAAGGTCCATGCTGCACACACAGAGGGGCGGTGCCGGAAGCGGCACCGCCGCCACGGACCATCGGCTGATGAGCATCGGCACCGTGCTGAATGTGCTGCGTGACGAATTTCCCGAGGTCACGATCTCCAAGATCAGGTTCCTGGAGTCCGAGGGGCTCATCGAGCCGCAGCGCACGCCGTCCGGCTATCGCAAGTTCAGCCCGGAGGACGTCGAGCGGCTCGCCCAGGTCCTGCGGATGCAGCGCGACCAGTATCTGCCGCTCAAGGTGATCCGCGAGCAGCTCGACGCCTCAGCAGGCGGGCAGGGCCCTGCCCTGCCCCTGCCCGGGCAGCAGACCGAGTCCGCGGGCGACGGTGAGCTCGTCGAGGCCGACGAGGAGCGCACGGCGGCGCGGCTGGGGCGGGACGCCCTGCTGGCCGCTGCCGAGGCCGATGAGCGCCAGCTCGCCGAGTGGGAGACATACGGCCTGGTCACACCTCTGGCGGACGGCAGCTATGACGCGGACGCGGTGACGGTCGCCGCGCTGGTGGTGGAACTCGGTCGATTCGGCATCGAACCCCGCCATCTGCGGGCCATGAAGGCGGCGGCGGACCGGGAGGCGGGGCTCGTCGACCAGGTGGTCGCACCGCTGCGCAGGCACCGCAATCCGCAGACCAGGACCCATGCGGAGGCCCGTACGCGGGAGCTTGCCGGGCTCACCGGCAGGCTGCACGCGGCGCTCGTGCACAGTGCGCTGGGTGTCCGGGCGCGCTGACTCGACGGGTGCCCGACTACCCAAACCTGCCGGGCACGTCCTAGGGTTGCTGTGTGAACGAGCTCGACGTCGTAGGTGTCCGGGTCGAAATGCCCTCCAACCAGCCGATCGTGCTCCTGCGTGAAGTGGGAGGCGACCGGTACCTCCCCATCTGGATCGGACCAGGGGAGGCGACCGCCATCGCCTTCGCACAGCAGGGCATGGCGCCCGCACGGCCGCTGACGCACGACCTGTTCAAGGACGTGCTGGAGGCCGTGGGCCAGGAGCTCACCGAAGTACGCATCACCGACCTGCGGGAAGGCGTGTTCTACGCCGAGCTGGTCTTTGCCAGCGGGGTCGAGGTGAGCGCGCGTCCCTCCGACGCCATAGCGCTGGCGCTGCGCACCGGAACGCCGATCTTCGGCAGCGACGGGGTGCTCGACGACGCCGGGATCGCCATTCCGGACGAGCAGGAGGACGAGGTGGAGAAGTTCCGCGAGTTCCTCGACCAGATCTCGCCCGAGGACTTCGGCACCAACAGTCAGTGAGGCGGCCAGTGAGTCGCGCTCAGTGGCAGAAGCCAGCAGTAGCGAGTGAGCCGCCGTCGGCCGTCAGCCGGCAGCCAGTGGTCGCCGTCGTTCAGCCGGTGAGCCCCTTCCGGGAGGCCGTCCCCGGATCATTCGGCTAGCCTTTCCCCGCAGCGTGGGACGGGAAACCACTCGCAGGGTGATTATCACTCGGCGTGCCGAGTGTGGCGTTCGTTGACGAGCCCCTGGTGACTGCCTACCGTCGAGGAGGCAGGTCAAGGACGGAGGTCGGCGTGAGAAGCAGCGGCGACGGCACAGCGGTGGGCGGTCCGTACCCGCTTCACAGCAGCTCGGCCGATCACTCTCCGAAGCGCCCGGTGGCAGTGCCCGGCGGCACCTCCGGACCGGAAGGTCAGGCGGAGGGCCCCGAGCAGGACCGGGTCGGTTATCGGGGGCCCACGGCGTGCGCCGCCGCGGGCATTACGTACCGCCAATTGGACTACTGGGCGCGGACCGGGCTCGTCGAGCCGAGTGTGCGCGCGGCCGGGGGTTCCGGGACCCAGCGGCTCTACAGTTTCCGTGACGTGGTCGTTCTGAAGATCGTGAAGCGCTTCCTCGACACCGGGGTCTCGCTGCAGAACATCCGCACCACGGTCCAGCACCTGCGGGACAGCGGTTTCCGGGATCTCGAGCGCACGACGCTGATGAGCGACGGAGCGACGGTCTACGAATGCACCTCGCCCAACGAGGTGCACGATCTGCTCCAGGGCGGGCAGGGCGTCTTCGGGATCGCCGTGGGCGTCGTCTGGCGCGACGTGGAGGCCGCTCTGTCGCAGCTCCACGGGGAGCGTGTCGACACGGGGGAGACGCTGGTGGGCAACCATCCTGGGGACGAGCTCGCGAGGCGGCGCAATCGGGCTGTCTGAGCCTGCGCGGCAACCGGGCTGTCTGAGCCTGCGCGCCGTCAGTCGGACGGCCGCGCGCGGCGCCAGTCAGCCGGACGGCCGCGCGGCGGCCGCGGTGACTGGCGTTGTGGTGGCTGTGGTGGCTGTTGTGCGCCCGGCTTCCGCGGGGGCGGGGCGGCCTGGGGGCTTGTGGCCGGTGGGATGGTCTGTGACGGCAGGGGATTGTCAGTGGCGTAGGGCAGCATCGGAGATGTGAGAACCGCGCCGACGATTCTGCATCTCGACATGGATGCCTTCTACGCGTCCGCCGAGCAGGCCGCGAAGCCGAGCCTGCGCGGAAAGGCCGTGATCGTCGGTGGCCTGGGGCCTCGTGGGGTGGTGGCCACCGCCTCCTACGAGGCGCGTCGGTTCGGGGTCCATTCGGCGATGCCCATGGGGCAGGCGCGGCGGCTGGCGCCGAACGCCGCGTATCTCGTGCCGCGGTTCTCGTTCTACCGGGAGATCAGCGAGCAGGTGATGCGGCTGTTGCGGGAGCTCTCGCCGCTGGTTGAGCCGCTGAGCCTGGACGAGGCCTTCGTGGACCTGGAGGCGGGCGGCGTCGCGTCGGACGAGGCGTCGGCGCGGGCCGTGGGGGAGCGGTTGCGGGCGGACATCCTGCGGGTCACGGGGCTGAGCGGGTCGGTGGGGCTCGCCGCGTCCAAGATGCTGGCGAAGATCGCCTCCGAGCAGGCCAAACCGGACGGCCTGGTGCTCATAAGACCCGGCACGGAGCGGGAACTGCTCGGGCCCATGTCCGTGCGGACGCTGCCCGGAGTGGGGCCGGCGACAGGCGACCACCTGCGGCGGGCCGGGATCACCACCATCGAGGAGATCGCCGAGGCGGGCGAGGACGAGCTGGTCCGTCTGCTCGGCAAGGCCCACGGCGGGGCGCTGTACGCGATGGCGCTGGCGCGCGACGAGCGGCCGGTGGTGGCCGAGCGGGACACCAAGTCGGTGAGCGTCGAGGACACGTACGACGTGGACATCCACGACCGGGTACGGGTCCGGATGGAGGTGGCGCGGCTGGCCGACCGGTGCGTGCAGCGGCTACGGGACGCGGGGCACTCCGGGCGGACGATCGTGCTGAAGGTGCGGCGGTTCGACTTCTCCACGCTGACGCGGTCCGAGACGCTGCGGGGGCCCACGGACGACCCAGGTGTCGTACGGGAGGCGGCGGCCCGGCTGCTCGAATCCGTGGACACGACGGGTGGGGTGCGGCTGCTGGGCGTGGGGGTCAGCGGGCTTGCGGACTACACGCAGGAGGATTTGTTCGCGCAGGCGCAGGCGCAGGCGCAGGCGCAGGCGCAGGCGCAGGCGCAGGCCGACGCGGACGCGGACGCGGAGGCGGAGGCGGAAGCCCAGGAGGCGGTGGCGCCTGGAGTCGCGGGGGACGGTGATGAGGCGGTGCCCGAGGGGGGCGGGGACGAGGGTGCGGGTGTGGGCGAGACCGGGGGTGGGGAGCCCGTTTCGACGGCCGAGCGCCGGTGGCATGCGGGGCACGACGTGCGGCACGCGGTGTTCGGGGCGGGGTGGGTGCAGGGGAGTGGCCTGGGGCGGGTGACCGTGCGGTTCGAGACGCCTGGGTCGGCGCCGGGGCGGGTGCGGACGTTCCGGACGGACGATCCGGAGCTGGAGCCGTCGGAGCCGGTGCCGTTGGTGCCCGCCGTGGCGGCGGCGGAGGAGGTTGCGGATCCCCTCCCACCTGGGGATGCAGATCCCCTCTCACCTGGGGTGGAGCGTGGCGTGACCGGTGCGGGGGTGGGCGTCGTCGCCGGAGAGGAGCCCGGCGTGCCCTGAGGGGCACCGTCCGGAGGGGAACGGGGGGGCGAGCACGGCTGAGAGGTGCGTCGGGTGGCGCCCAGTGGTCCCAGGGGGCTCTGGCGCCCTTTGGGGCCTTTGGTCCCAGTGCCTGGACGTCCCAGGGGAGCTCTGGCGCCCTTCAGGCCCCCTTCAGGCCCTGGCCCCAGTGCCCCATGCCTCAAGGCGAAGGCGGGAGCCAAAGGCAGGCGTGGGCTCGGCGCGAGCGGGGCTAGGGGCAGGCAGCCGTGGGTGGGCACGGCAGGGCGGCGCCGGCAGCCGTGGGTGGGCACGGCAGGGCGGCGCACCCGGCAAGGCCCAGCCACATACCCCACCCAGGCATGAAAGTCGCGCCTCAGTAGAGGACGCCCAGAGAACGCCCCGGCAGAGGACGCCTCCCCCCCCACTCACGCATCAGAAGAATTGGCCGAATGCCCGAAGTCCACATCCGGAGGCGGCGGCGGTGGGGCCAGGTCCAGGCCGTAGTGGCGGTACAGCTGGAGCTCCTGCTCCGGGGACAGATGGCGGCCGACGCCGAAGTCGGGGGCGTCCTTGATCAAGGCCCGCTCGAACGGAACCCGCAGGGTGCCGTCCTTGACCAGCTCGCTGGGCTCCAGGGGCACGAAGGCATCCCTGCTGAACAGGCCCGTACGTATAGCGGCCCACTCCGGGGCGCCGGTGGCGTCGTCGAGATAGACCTCGTCGATCGTGCCGATCTTGGCTCCGTTGCGGTCGAACGCCTTGCGGCCGATCAGGTTGCGCGGATCGATATCGGTCTGCACGGGCCCTCCAACTGGTCGCAAGCCGTCTCGTACTCATCCAGCTCATCCAGATTTCGCTCGTAATCACTACGAAAGAGCACATCGGGGCGGGCGGCCACTCGAGGGATGGCGCGCGGTCCTCGCTGGTAGGCTGGCAAGCGGCTGTTGACCCCGTGCGGGAGAGCTCTTCGGTGGAAACGCCGGAGGCGCCGAAGGAGCAACTCCTCCCCGGAATCTCTCAGGCCCCTGTACCGCACGGACGAGGTCACTCTGGAAAGTAGGGCGGGCGTCGGGCGGGCACGTTCGGAACCCTTCCTCACCGACGGTGAAAGCAGTGCCGCCAGTGGCGGGACTGTGAAGCTCTCAGGTTGAGATGACAGAGGGGGAGGCCGTCCGGGTACCCGCGCCGTGGTGCCCCTCGCAGGTCGCGTCAGACCAGGAGGCCTCCGCAATGACCGCCACCCCTCGTACGCCGCTCTCACAGCTCGAGCAGGGAATCCCCTTCGAGCAGCGGCACATCGGACCCGATGCCGAAGCCCGCGCCAAGATGCTCGCCCAGGTCGGCTACGGCTCGCTCGACGAGCTCACGGCCGCCGCGGTGCCGGATGTGATCAAGAACGCCGAGGCCCTCGAGCTGCCCGGCGCCCGTACGGAGGCCGAGGTGCTCGCCGAGCTGCGCACCCTCGCCGACCGCAACCAGGTGCTCGACTCGATGATCGGACTCGGCTACTACGGGACGTTCACGCCGCCGGTGATCCTGCGGAACGTGATGGAGAACCCGGCGTGGTACACGGCGTACACGCCCTACCAGCCGGAGATCTCGCAGGGCCGCCTCGAGGCCCTGCTGAACTTCCAGACCGTCGTCGCCGACCTCACCGGACTGCCCACCTCCGGCGCCTCGCTGCTCGACGAGGGCACCGCCGCCGCCGAGGCCATGGCGCTCTCCCGGCGCATGGGCAAGGTCAAGGACGGCGTCTACCTGGTCGACGCCGACGTACTGCCGCAGACCATCGCCGTGATCCGGACCCGCGCCGAGCCGACCGGCGTCGAGGTTGTCGTCGCGGACCTGACCGACGGCATCCCGGCCGACATCGCCGAGCGCGGTGTGGTGGGCGTGCTGCTGCAGTACCCGGGCGCCTCCGGGGCCGTACGGGACATCAAGCCGCTCATCGACCGGGCGCACGAGCTCGGAGCAATCGTTTCTGTCGCCGCGGACCTGCTGGCGCTCACGCTGCTCACCTCGCCCGGCGAGCTCGGCGCGGACATCGCCGTCGGCACCACGCAGCGCTTCGGCGTGCCGATGGGCTTCGGCGGCCCGCACGCCGGCTACATGGCGGTGCGCGAGAAGTTCGCCCGCAGCCTGCCCGGCCGGCTCGTGGGTGTGTCCGTCGACGCCGACGGCAACAAGGCCTACCGGCTCGCGCTGCAGACCCGTGAGCAGCACATCCGGCGCGAGAAGGCGACCAGCAACATCTGTACCGCTCAGGTGCTGCTCGCCGTCATGGCCGGGATGTACGCCGTCTACCACGGGCCCGAGGGGCTCAAGGCGATCGCCCGGCGCACCCACCGGTACGCGACGATCCTCGCCGAGGGCCTCAAGGCCGGAGGCGTCGAGGTCGTGCACGAGGCGTACTTCGACACGCTGACCGTCCGCGTGCCGGGCAAGGCCGCCGACGTCGTCACCGCGGCCCGCGAGGGCGGCGTCAACATCCACCTCGTCGACGCCGACCAGGTGTCGTTCGCCTGCGACGAGACCACGACGCGGGCGCAACTGGCCGCACTGTGGACGGCGTTCGGGGTCGAGGCCGACGTCGCGTCGCTCGACGCGTCCGTCGCGGACACCCTGCCCGCCGGTCTCCTGCGCTCCGACGAGTTCCTGGCGCACCCCGTCTTCCACCAGTACCGCTCCGAGACCGCGATGCTGCGCTACCTGCGCCGCCTCGCCGACCGCGACTACGCGCTGGACCGCGGCATGATCCCGCTGGGTTCCTGCACCATGAAGCTCAACGCCACCACGGAGATGGAGCCGGTCACCTGGCCGGAGTTCGGCCAGCTGCACCCCTTCGCGCCCGCCCAGCAGGCGCAGGGCTATCTGACGCTGATCCGTGAGCTGGAGGAGCGGCTCGCCGAGGTCACCGGGTACGACAAGGTGTCGCTGCAGCCCAACGCCGGTTCGCAGGGCGAGCTGGCCGGGCTGCTCGCGGTGCGCGGCTACCACCGTGCCAACGGCGACGAGCAGCGCACCGTCTGCCTGATCCCGTCCTCCGCGCACGGCACCAACGCCGCCAGCGCCGTGATGGCCGGGATGAAGGTCGTCGTCGTGAAGACCGCGGACGACGGCGAGATCGACGTCGAGGACCTGCGGGCCAAGATCGAGCAGTACCGCGAGCAGCTCGCCGTCCTGATGATCACGTACCCGTCCACGCACGGCGTCTTCGAGGAGCACGTCGCCGACATCTGCGCGCAGGTGCACGACGCGGGCGGCCAGGTGTACGTCGACGGCGCCAACCTCAACGCCCTGGTGGGGCTCGCCAAGCCCGGCCGCTTCGGCGGCGACGTCTCGCACCTGAACCTGCACAAGACGTTCTGCATCCCGCACGGCGGCGGTGGCCCCGGCGTCGGCCCGGTGGGTGTGCGCGGGCACCTCGCGCCGTACCTGCCCAACCACCCGCTGCAGCCCGCGGCCGGCCCCGAGACGGGCGTCGGCCCCATCTCCGCCGCCCCGTGGGGCTCGGCCGGAATCCTGCCGATCTCCTGGGCGTACGTCCGCCTCATGGGCGGCGAGGGGCTCAAGCGGGCCACGCAGGTCGCCGTGCTCTCGGCGAACTACATCGCCAAGCGCCTGGAGCCGCACTACCCCGTGCTCTACACCGGCCCCGGCGGTCTTGTCGCGCACGAGTGCATCATCGATCTGCGTCCGCTGAGCAAGGCCACGGGCGTCAGCGTCGACGACATCGCCAAGCGGCTCATCGACTACGGCTTCCACGCGCCGACCATGTCCTTCCCGGTCGCCGGCACGCTGATGATCGAGCCCACGGAGAGCGAGGACCTGGACGAGCTGGACCGTTTCTGCGAGGCGATGATCGCCATCCGCGGCGAGATCGAGAAGGTCGCGAGCGGCGCCTGGTCCGCCGACGACAACCCGCTGGGCAACGCCCCGCACACCGCCGCCGCGCTCGGCGGCGACTGGGAGCACGGCTACACCCGCGAGGAGGCGGTGTTCCCGGCCGGTGTGGTGGCCGCCGACAAGTACTGGCCGCCGGTGCGCCGCATCGACCAGGCGTACGGCGACCGGAACCTGGTCTGCTCCTGCCCGCCGCTGGATGCGTACGAGGACTGATACCGCGCAGCATGCGTGACGCCGGCACCGGTCGTGCGGTGCCGGCGGACATGAGTCAGGGCCGGTTCGGACAGTTCGTCCGGGCCGGCCCTTGGATTCGTGGTGGACGGCTCAGGCGGCCGTCATCACCTGGTTGGTGCCCAGCGGTCGGTGCGGGGCGATGATCTCCCCGTTCGGCAGCAGCTCACCGGTGTCCTCGAAGAGCAGGACGCCGTTGCACAGCAGGCTCCAGCCCTGTTCCGGGTGGTGCGCCACGAGGAACGCGGCTTCCCGGTCGGCGGATTCGGCTGTCGGGCACGGTGGCTGGTGCTGGCACATGGAAGGGTTCTTTCGCTGCGTGGTGATGGTTGAGACGTCAGTCCTGCGGCTCGATGCGGTCATCGCCGCCCCCCGTTGTGTTCGTCGGTCAGCTCCAGTGTTGCCCCACGGACGTCATTCCGCAGGGATTTTGCGGCAGCGCTTCCTACTGCTTAATGACGTATCACCCGCCCGGACGGTTCAGCCCAACTTCCCTGTCTCTTCGGGTGGTTCGCGGTAGCCGAAGTGGACTAGTCCGGATGGGCAAGGCCGTGCCCCGCGGCCCGGGCGGGCGGCGGGGCACGGCAGGGCCGAGCGCGGCGGGTCAGGCGGGCGAGCCCAGGAGCGGCGCCGGGCTCAGGCGGTGGGTGAGCACCGGCAGCAGGTCGGCGGCGCGGTGCGGGCGGTGGGCCGCGATGCCGGGGGGTGCCGGGGCGAGTGGCACCAGGAGGTCGCTGGGGGCGAGCGCGCCGCTCGCGCCGTCGGCGGTGCAGTCGGCGTGCAGCCACAGCGTGAGCATGTAGAGCTCGGGCACGGAGAGCAGCCGGGGCTGGTAGGCCTGGGGCATGGCCTCGGCGTGACGCAGGGCCAGCTCGGCGGAGGTGATGTACGGGCCTTCGGAGAAGTGCGAGAAGGCCCAGCCGTCCGGGGTGAGCATCGTGTCCGCGGCGGCCACCGCGCGCTCCCCGCAGCGGATCAGGAAGCGCCAGCCGGTGAGCTTGGTCGGGGACGTGCCCGCGGCCGTGACATGATCCAACTCGTGGACAGGCAGCGGAAGATCCGGGCTCGTGGGGCCCTGGGCGGCTCGCAGGGACGGGGTGCGGGCCTCACGGACGGCGGTCGGGGAACCGAGGGCCGCGAGGACGCTGCGCAGGGCGGGCGCTGGAGCCGGGGGGACATGCAGGGGCATGGTGGGTCGCCTCTCTCATTCGACAGGCACAGTGGAGCGGGGGCAGGTGCGGACGGCGCTGTCAGCTCTGGGCCAGAGGGGCGGGGGCAGGGGGACCGCGAGCGCCAACTCTCTGCCTCAACCGCGGAGTTTATACGACGTGTGTTCACGGGGTGTTTCAGCTAGCCGCTCCGAATATGTCGGGCAAGTCGATATCCGGTCGCACTCCCGAGGGGTTTATCCCGATTCCGGATCGCGCCCTGAGCGGTGACCTCGGCATTCCCCGCGACCGCGGTCGGCCGATTCTCGTCGGTTTTTTTCACCACAACCGGAGCATCGGAAACCGCGCTCTTCGTCATGCCCGGCGAATGTGCCGCGCGGCAACTCCGTCAAGGGTACTGGTCCATGGTCCCGCACGGGGCGTTATGGATCACATCGGCTGGGCATCATCCCCCGTACACAGCGGCCGGGGCGCCGGCGGCCCATCCGAGGAGGGACGCTTCGATGGGGGAGAAGGTCGCGGCAGGAACGTTCGACCTGTCCGATCGCCACCAGTACCGGATCAAGCTCCGGCAGTGCCTCGAAGGGCTCGGCCGGCTCCTTGAGGAGCAGCGGTTCGACCGGCCCAAGAATCTGATGGGACTAGAGATAGAGTTGAATCTGGCGGGACCTGACGGCATGCCGCGCATGATGAATGCAGAAGTTCTCAAGCGCATCGCGAGTCGTGATTTCCAGACTGAGCTAGGAATGTTCAATCTGGAAGTGAACATTGCCCCGCACCGTTTGGGCGGACGCGTTCTCGACCGGCTGGCCGAAGAGCTGCGCACGGGTCTCGCCTATGCCCACCGGAAAGCGAACGAGGTGGATGCGGGCATCGTGATGATCGGCATTCTGCCGACGCTCTCGCCCCACGACCTGGTCTCCGCGAACCTCTCCGACGTCGACCGCTACGCGCTGCTCAACGACCAGATCGTGGCCGCGCGCGGCGAGAGCTTCGCGCTCGACATCGAGGGGGTGGAGCGCCTGACGTGCACGTCAGGCTCGATAGCGCCCGAGGCGGCGTGCACGTCCGTGCAGCTGCACCTGCAGGTCACGCCGGGGAAGTTCGCCGACGTGTGGAACGCGGCGCAGGCCGTCGCCGCCGCGCAGGTCGCCGTGGGCGCCAACGCGCCGTTCCTGTTCGGCCGCGAGCTGTGGCGCGAGTCCCGGCCGCCGCTGTTCCTGCAGTCCACGGACACCCGGCCGCCCGAGCTCCAGGCACAGGGGGTGCGGCCGCGCACCTGGTTCGGGGAGCGGTGGATCTCCAGCGCGTACGAGCTCTTCGAGGAGAATCTGCGCTACTTCCCGGCCCTGATTCCGCTGCGCGAGGACGAGGACCCGCTGCGCGTGCTCGACGCCGGCGGTGTGCCGCAGCTCGCCGAACTCGCCCTGCACAACGGCACGGTGTACCGCTGGAACCGTCCGGTGTACGGCATCGCCAACGGCGTACCGCATCTGCGGGTGGAGAACCGGGTGCTGCCCGCGGGGCCCACGGTGACGGACGTGATCGCCAACGCCGCCTTCTACTACGGCGTGGTGCGCGCGCTGGCCGAGGAGGCGCGGCCGGTGTGGTCGCGGCTGCCGTTCGACGCGGCCGCCCGGAACTTCGACACCGCCTGCCGGTACGGCATCGAGGCGCGCCTGGAGTGGCCGCGGCGCGGGCGGTACGGCGGCACGACGAAGGTGGCTGCCGTCGATCTCGTACGCGACGAACTGCTGCCGCTGGCCGCGGCCGGGCTCGACGCGTGGGGCGTGGAGCCGGCCGACCGGGACCTGTATCTCGGCGTGATCGAGGAGCGGTGCCGCAGACGGGTCAACGGGGCCTCGTGGCAGGCGGCCACCTACCACCGTGCCCTCGAGCGGGGTCTGGAGCGCGAGGCCGCGCTCGCGGCGACCACGCGGCGCTACTGCGAGCTGATGCACGCGGGAGAGCCGGTGCACATGTGGCCGGTGGGGCTGCCGGAACCGGCACTGCCGCTGGGGTAGGCGATGCGCCAGGCCCGTCCCCGATGTACCGCGCCCGCCCTCGGTGACCTGCCCGGACGGCGGCTCTACTGCTGCGTGCCCGCCTGCATGATCGCCTTGAGGATCACCGAGTGGATCTGGGCCGGGTCGTCGACCTCGTGTCCGGAGCCGCCGGTCGCGCGGGCGATCTGGTCGACCTCCCGCTCGTCGGCGTCCGGGCCGACCGCGATCGCGATGACGGGCACCGGCTTCTGGGGGTCGGCGAGGGTGCGGAGGCGGGAGACCAGTTCGGTGCGCGTGATGCTGCCCGGGTCCTGGTTGACGCCGTCGGTGAGCAGGACGAGGGTGTTGAACCTGCCCTTCGCGTAGCCCTTGCGCGCCTTCTCGTACGCGGCGAGCGTCGTGTCGTACAGACCCGTGGCCCCGCCCGGCACGGGCTGGAGCGCGCCGAAGGCCTTGGTGAGCCGGTCGCGCTGGGTGCCGTCGCCCCTGCGGTCGCCGAGGCGGCCGGTGGGCACCAGCTCGCGGTAGTCGCGCGCGCCGTCCAGGCGGGTGGCGAACTCCCACAGGCCGATCTCGTCCTCGTCCGTGAAGCCCGAGAGCGCCTGCAGGAGGGCGGCCTTCGTGACGTCCATGCGGGACTCGCCGCGCCCCGGCACGAGTTGCCGCATGGAGTCCGACGCGTCGACGACCGTGATGAACCGCGCGCTCTGCACCGTGATGGTCCACATGCCGAGGGTCTCCTGCACCTCCTTGTCGGAGGGCGCGTCGCCCGGTTCCTGTGCGTACGGCTGCGGCGTGCGGCCGCCCGCTGCCGCGACGAGCGCGGCCGACGCCTTCGACCCGTCCGTGCGGAAGCCGTGCTCCCGCAGGATGCGCCGCCCCGTGTCGTCGCTGAACAGCGTCATGAACCGCAGCGCGGCCCGGCTCTCGTCGGTGGAGAGGTCGTTCTCGCGGATCAGGGTGTACGGATAGTCGAGGACCGGTGAGCCGTCCTCGGGGTAGAAGAGGTCCAGCGCGTGCTTCTCGTCCTCCGCCGCGTTGTGCGCGAACGACGCCTGCTCGGAGAGGATCAGGGCCTGGTTGCGGCGCGGGTTGCCGCTCTCGGTGCCGGAGGCGTCGCGGGCCAGGGTGTCCAGGAGCCGGCTGTCGCTCTCGGACGTGCGGGACGCCAGCGCCTTGGCCGTCGCGGCGGCCCGGGTTTCGGCGTCCTTGGAGCCGGACGCGCGCGCCGACGAGCCGAGTTTGGTCAGGGCGAGCAGGCCGCTCGCGCTGCGCGCCGGGTCGGCCGCGCCGAGGCGCAGCTTGTCGCCGCCGGTCGCCGCGCCCGCCAACTCGGTCCAGGTGTACGTCTTCCGGGGCCAGTCCAGGGACTCGGCGGCGGACTTCACCATGCCCACGCCGATCGGCGAGGAAGCGATGTTGCCCGCGGGCGACACCTGGGTCCGGCCGCCGCCGATCCCGGCGCGCTGCACCCACAGGCCCGAGTCGGGTACCCACACGTCGTACGCGGGTTTCCTGCCGTCCTCGCGGAGCTCGTCGGCGACTTTGTACGGCTCCCGCGCGGCGACGCGGATGTCCATGCAGTGGCCGTCCGAGGTGACGTCCTTCTTACGTACGTGGTCGGCGGCGGCACGCAGGGCGGGGGCCACGGAGGGTGCGGCGACGACGTTCAGGCGCACCGCGTCGTCGCGGCAGTCGTCACCGAAGGGCAGGAATCCGGCGCGGGCCGCGACCGCCGTGCCTGCCGCGACACTCAGGACGAGCGCCGTGGCGAGGGCGACGGTGCGCCCGCGCCCGCGTGGTCGCGGGTCGGCTGCTCCCGTCCGGTGCCCATCAGGCAAGCTGTGACGTCCCATGGCGGTGCTGCCCTCCCCGTGTGATCAAGCAACGAACAAGGATGAACACGGACAAGGGGGACGGCACGCCACGGTCGGCGTCCGTCCCCCTCGGCCTGTCGCGCGCGTGGTTCGTAAGTTCTTTCGAGACCCTAGCGGCACGGGGACGGGGATGAGGCGGGATTACTCAACTGGAGGCAGGAGTGCAAGCGGAGCCGGGGCCAATGGCCGGTTCTTTTCCCGAGGCGGGGCTCTCGCGACGGTTCTTGCGGCAGGAGACGCTGCTCGTCCTGGCGCTCTCACTGGGCGCGAGCGGTGTGTCCGCGCTGATCAGCTTCATCGGCTCGGTCACCAGGCCGGGCGGTCTGAAGGATCAGGCGGCGACCCTCAACTCGTCGGCCGCGCCGGGGCGTCCGTGGCTCGATCTCGCGTGGCAGCTCTTCGGCATCGCGACTGCCCTGGTGCCGGTGGCGCTGGTCGCGCACTTCCTGCTGCGCGAGGGTTCGGGGCTGCGGGCCATCGGCTTCGACCGGAGCCGCCCGTGGCCGGACCTCGGCCGGGGGACGGCGGTGGCCGCGGTCATCGGCTCCACCGGCATCGCCTTCTATCTGGCCGCGCGCGGGCTCGGCTTCAACCTCACGGTGGTGCCGGAGGACCTGCCCGACGTGTGGTGGAAGTACCCGGTCCTGGTGCTCTCCGCGCTGCAGAACTCCGTGCTGGAGGAGGTGATCGTCGTCGGCTATCTGCTGCGCAGGCTGGACCAGTTGGGGTGGACGCCGATGGCGGCGCTGGTCGGGAGTTCGGTGCTGCGCGGCTCGTACCACCTGTACCAGGGCGTCGGCGGATTCGTCGGGAACATGGCGATGGGGGTGGTGTTCGTGCTCCTGTACCGGCGGTGGGGGCGGGTCGGGCCGCTCGTGGTCGCCCATTCCCTGCTGGACATCGGGGCGTTCGTGGGCTACGCGCTGCTCGCGGGCAAGGTGGGGTGGCTGCCGACGGCGTGACGCCCGGACCGGCGGGCGGCACGCCGTAAGGGGTGTGCGGCCGTCGTCACGCCAGCAGGTCGCCCTCGATGACGGTGACGGCGCGTCCGGTCAGGAGGGTGCGGTCGCCGCGGAGGTCGGTGCGGACGCGGCCGGAGCGGGGTGAGGCCTGCAGGCCGGTCAGGTCGGTGCGGCCGAGACGCTCGGTCCAGAACGGGGCGAGCGCGGTGTGCGCGCTGCCGGTCACCGGGTCCTCGTCGATGCCGACGCCCGGGAAGAAGCCGCGCGAGACGAAGTCGTAGCCCCGGCTGGGATCTTCGGCGAGCGCGGTCGCGATGACGCCGCGCTCGGAGTGCTGGGCGAGCGCCCGGTGGTCCGGCGTGAGCGCGCGCACCGTCTTCTCGTCGGGCAGCTCGACCAGCAGGTCGCCCAGGTGCGGGCCGGTGTCGTGGGCGGAGAGCGGCTGGGCGCCGAGGGCCTCGACCGCGCCCGGCGGGAGCTCGGCCGGGGTGAGCGGGGCGGTCGGGAAGTCGAGGGTCAGCTCGCCGTTGCCGTGGGCCGTGGCGACGAGGACGCCGGCGCGGGTGGCGAAGCGCACGGGGCCGGTGGCGATGCCGGTCGTGTGCAGGACGTGCGCGAGGGCCAGTGTGGCGTGGCCGCACAGGGAGACCTCGGTGGCGGGCGTGAACCAGCGCAGCGCCCAGTCCGCGTCGCCGCCTTCGGGCAGCGGGTGGGCGAAGGCGGTCTCGGCGTGGTTGACCTCCGTGGCCACGTGCTGGAGCCAGGTGTCGTCCGGGAAGGCCTCGAGGAGCACGACACCGGCCGGGTTGCCGGTGAAGGGGCGCTCGGCGAAGGCGTCGACGATACGGAGTCGCGTGCGTGGGTGTGTGGTCATGGGGCGACGTTAGGGAGCCACTGGCCCAGATCGCCAATGCCAATTCGGCCTGACTGGACTTTATTGGGGAGTGGGGGGCTGGATGTGGCCATGAGGGTGGCGCGGGTCTGCCGCGCGGGGCGGCGCCTCTCACCTCGCGGGTTGTCAGCCGAACTGTTCCGATATATCGTTGAAGCATCGCGACTGATCAACGATGTCGTGAAAGATTCTCGACGGAACGACGAAAGGGATGATCGACATGCGTTCCCACGGTTTTGAACACGAGCACAGGCACGGTCATGGACGCGGACGCGGCCCGTACGGGCCCGGTCGCGAGGAGCGGGGCGGATTCGAGGGGCGGCGCGCCGCGTTCGGACCCTTCGGGCCCGGCTTCGGTGGCGGCGGCCCTTGGGGCGGCGGACGCGGTGGCCGGGGCGGACCCAGGGGCAGGGCGCGGCGCGGTGACGTACGCGCATCGATCCTGGCCCTCCTGAAGGACCGGCCGATGCACGGCTACGAGATGATCCAGGAGATCGCCGAGCGCAGCGGCGGGGCGTGGAAGCCCAGCCCCGGCTCGGTCTACCCGACCCTCCAGCTCCTGGAGGACGAGGGTCTGATCACCAGCGAGAGCGAGGGCGGCAAGAAGCTCTTCTCGCTCACCGAGTCCGGCCGCGAAGCGGCGGACGAGGGCCCGGACGCGCCCTGGGAAGAGGCCGGGCGCGGGGTCGACTGGGAGGCGCTGACCGAGATCCGGCAGGCCGGTTTCGGCCTGATGGAGGCGTTCGGCCAGGTCTGGAAGACCGGCTCCAAGGAGCAGCGCGAGAAGGCGCTCACGGTCATCAACGACGCCCGCAAGAAGCTGTACCTGATCCTTGCCGATGAGGACTGAGGCGGTGCGGGCCCACCGCCCGCACCACTGGTGAGGCGCCTCGCGCGACATGCGCGGGGCGCCTCGCTGCTGTCGTACGCGTACGCGGCTCCTGTCGGCGCGTACGGGGCCTGCGGGGTCGCTCCGCCCCGTACGAAACTCAGGTCACCTGGGCTCCCGGCTCAGGTCACCAGCGTCCCCAGCTTGCGGAGCGACTCCTTCATGGCTGCCGTCGCCGAGTCCTTGAGCTTGCTCGCCATGAGGGACACCGCGGCGCCGGTGAACTCGCCGTCCGTGCGGATGGTCGTCGCCTCGCCGTCGGGTTCGAGCGTGTAGCGGGTGCCGACGTCGACGCCCATCGGGCCCTTGCCCTTGATCGCGAAGGTGCGGGCGGTCTCCAGCTCCACGATCGTCCAGACGACCTCGGCCGGGAAGCCCATGAGCTTCATGTTCTCCGTGAAGGTGCCGCCCACTTCGAGCGAGGCGGGGCCGCCCTTGGGGAAGCTGGTGTGCGTGGTGTTCCACTCCGCGTACGAGGAGAAGTCGGTGAGCTGCGCCCAGACCTTCTCCGCCGGTGCCTCGATGCGCGCCTCCGCGCTGACTTCGGCCAATGCGACCACCCCTTCTCGTCGGGTGCTGCGGCGGGCGCAGCCACGGTGTCGCGGAACGTATCCCTGAGCCCCGGAACATTCAATACTGATGAACCGTCAGTTCTGGGCGGCCGGGTAGGGTTGGCTTCTTTGCCGCAAGCGTAGGAAGGCCCTCGATGCCCCTGTCGGTGTCAGTCCACTCCGCCGTCGTGGAACGGCTGCGCGCGGCGGGCTGCGTGTTCGCCGAGGACGAGGCGGACCTGCTGCTGGCCGCGGCGGCGGGCCCGGACGAGCTGGACGCCATGGTGGCGCGGCGCGCGAGCGGGCTGCCGCTGGAACACGTCGTCGGATGGGCGGAGTTCGGGGGGCTGCGGATCGCCGTGGACCCGGGAGTGTTCGTGCCGCGCCGCCGCACCGAGTTCCTGGTCCGCGAGGCCGCCTCGCTCGCCGGACCCGGCGCCGTGGTCGTCGACCTGTGCTGCGGGTCGGGCGCGCTGGGCGCCGCCCTCGCCGCCTCGCTCGGCCGGGCCGAGCTGCACGCGGCCGACATTGACCCGGCCGCGGTGGCCTGCGCGCACCGCAACGTCAGGGCCGCCGGAGGCCGTGTCCACGAGGGCGACTTGTACGAAGCGTTGCCCGACACGCTCCTGGGCCGCGTCGACGTGCTCCTCGCGAACGTCCCGTACGTTCCCTCGGACGAGGTCGCCCTGCTGCCCGCCGAGGCCCGCGAGCACGAGGCGCGGGTGGCGCTCGACGGGGGCTTCGACGGACTCGACGTGCTGCGGCGGGTGACCGCGGACGCGCCGCGGTGGCTGGTGCCGGGCGGACGGCTGCTGTTCGAGACGAGCGAGCGCCAGGTGCCGTCGGCGGTCGCGGCGGTGACGGCCGCGGGGCTCGTGCCCCGGGTCGTGACGGACGAGGAGCTGTACGCGACCGTGGTGGTGGGGGCGTTGCCGGGGGCGTCCGGGGCGTAGGCGGCGTACGCGGGGGTGCCCGGGACGTAGGCGGCGTGGGCGGGGGCGCCCGGAACGTGGGCGGGGCGCGGCCGCTGTCCCGTCTGGGCGGGGCGCGGCCGCTGTCCCGTCTGGGCGGGGCGCGGTCGCTGTCCTGTCTCGGCTCAGCCCACGCGTCGTATCACCGCCGCGTCGAAGAGGTCCAGGGCGCGCGGGAACGGGCCCTCGTCATGGCAGTGCCAGGCTTCCCAGAACAGGTCGGCGGGCAGTGCGTCCGCGGGGGCGTACACGCGGTACACGTACTGTCTGCCGTCGATGGCCGGCAGGGCGACCATCCAGAACCTGCCCTCCATGCCAGGGCAGACGAGCGCCGGAGCGGAGTGGTTGCGCACCCGGCGCGAAGCAAGGCGGCGCGCGCCCCACCTGCGAGAACGGCCGGATGTCATCCGTAAGGAGGACAACCCACCCGCGCATGCCCAACCTGTGTCGGACGCGGAAATGCTTCCCGCCGCCGATGCCGATGTCCCCAGAGGTTGATGGGGTGGGAGATGTGCAAAGCCGTACCCCCCAGGGCGCCGAACCCGGCCCGACCCGCCCCGACATCGAATCCAGCCTGAGCGCAGAGCTGGCCTCGGTGATGTCCGGTGCGCGCCGACGGGCCGTGCGCGACGGGGACCGGCAGGTCGACACGGCGCATCTGTTGCACTCGCTGCTCGAGTACGAGCCGCAGGTGCGGGCGGTCTTCGACGGCGGGCCGCAGGTCGCCCGGCTGCTCGGCTATCTCGTCCAGCGCAGCATCGGGTACGGACTGCAGTGGCAGGGCACGGTCGAGGACTCCGGAGCCGTACCGCTCGTGGCTTCGGCCAAAGAAACGGTTCTCTCGCCCGCGGCCGCCGGTGCCATGGAGGCCGCGCTCGACCGCGCCGCGCTGCGGGGCGAGCCGCAGGCTGGCGGCGTCGACCTGCTCGCCGCGCTGGCCGCCGACGCGGAGTGCCGGGCCGTCGAGGTGCTGCGCAGGGCGGGCGTCGACGTGGCGGAACTGCTGCGGCGGATCGAGGGCGGGCGCGAGACGGGGTGCGAGTCCGGGTGGACGTCGGCGCGTTGACGATGTCTGCCGTTTGGCGACGTCTGCCCGCTCAGTGCGTTCACCCGGTGACGACGTCGGCCCGCTGACTGTTCTCCCGTTGGTTGCCTCCGTCCGCTGAGGACCTCTCAGGCGTCCGCCCGCTGAGACAGTGGTCATCAAGGGTGACGGTCATGACTTCGGCTGTCATCATGTGCCGGTGCTTGGGTCTCAGGAGACGTCACAGGGGCAGCCGCAGGCGAACGCGGCGGGGCGCGCGGAGCGCGGCCGCGGGTTCGGCCTGGGGCTCGCGCTCGCTTCGGCGTTCGCCTTCGGCGGCTCGGGCGTCGCGGCCAAGCCGCTGATCGAGGCGGGCCTCGACCCGCTGCACGTGGTGTGGCTGCGGGTGGCGGGCGCCGCCCTGGTGATGCTCCCGGTCGCCTGGCGCCACCGTGCGCTGGTGCGGCGCAGGCCCGCGCTGCTCGCGGGCTTCGGCCTCCTCGCCGTCGCCGGTGTACAGGCCTGCTACTTCGCCTCGATCTCCCGCATCCCCGTCGGCGTCGCCCTGCTCATCGAATACCTCGCGCCGGCGCTGGTCCTCGGCTGGGTGCGGTTCGTGCAGCGCAGGCCCGTCACCAGGGCCGCCGCGTTCGGGGTGGTCCTCGCCGTGGGCGGGCTCGCCTGCGTCGTCGAGGTGTGGTCCGGGCTGAGCTTCGACGCCGTCGGCCTGCTCCTCGCGCTCGGCGCCGCCTGCTGCCAGGTCGGCTACTTCGTCCTGTCCGACCAGGGCACAGGCGCGGGCGAGGAGGCGCCGGACCCGCTCGGCGTGATCGCTTACGGGCTGCTCGTCGGCACGGTCGTGCTCACCGTGATCGCGCGCCCCTGGGGCATGGACTGGCAGGTGCTCGCCGGCACAGCCGACATGGACGGCTCGGCGGTGCCCGCGTGGGCGCTGATCGGCTGGATCGTGCTGGTCGCGACCGTCGTCGCGTACGTCACCGGCGTGGTGTCCGTACGACGGCTCTCGCCGCCGGTGGCGGGCGTCGTGGCCTGCCTGGAGGCGGTCATAGCGACCGTGCTGGCCTGGGTCATGCTCGGTGAGCGTCTTTCGGCGCCGCAGCTCGCCGGGGGCGCGATCGTGCTAGTGGGAGCGTTCATCGCCCAGTCGGCGACGCCGGCGAAGCCGGACTCCGTGGTGGCGCGCGTCTCAGACTCCGGAGAGGAGTTGTCGCCCAGCGGCAGCGCCGCCTAGGGTGTCGATCATGCACGCACGAGCACTCGTTCTTCCGCCTCCCGCCGCCTAGCGCGGGCCTCTCACGGATCATGTCCGGCCATCGGCCGGGCGGAACGGTGCTGCCCGCAGACGCCAGTCCAGGACCGGCGTCACCGGCCTTCCGTCGGTGCGTGTCCGCACACTCGTGAACTCGTGACACTCATGAACTCGTGGCACTTGTGAATCCGTCCGTGTGTGCCCGCACGCCCGCTCGCCCGTGACGCGGTCTTCTTCCTGACCTTCTGCGGAGATTTCCACGTGTCCAGCGTGTCAAGCATGTCGAGCGAGGCCGTCGCGCCCGCCGAGTCAACTGCCGTGTCCGGGCTGCCCGTCGGGCGCGGCCTGGTGTATCTGGGTATCGCCGGTGCCGCCTGGGGCACTGCCGGCGCCGCCGCGTCGCTGGTCTTCTCGGACAGCGACATGGGTCCCGTCGCCCTCTCCTTCTGGCGCTGCGCCGGAGGGTTCCTGCTGCTGCTCGCCGCACGGCTGCTGCGGCCGAACCGTGCCGTACGGCTGCTGCGGCGGAACCATGCTGCACAGCCGCTGCGGCCGAACCGTGCCGCGCGCGTGGCGGTGAGCGTGCCGCGTCGCAGCCGGGTGCTGCGGATCACCGTCACCGGTGTGGCCCTCGCCGTCTTCCAGACCGCCTACTTCGCCGCCGTCGAGGCCACCGGGCTCGCCGTCGGCACCGTCGTCACGCTCGGCGCGGGGCCCGTCCTCATCGCGCTCGGCGCCCGCCTCGCCCTGGGGGAGCGGCTCGGGCTCGGCGGGATCTGCGCGGTGGGCGGCGCGCTGGCCGGCCTCGGTGTGCTGTTCGCGGGCGGCGGGGACGCGGCCGTCCGCCCGTGGGGCGTCGCGTTCGCGCTGCTCTCGGCCGCCGGGTACGCCCTCATGACGCTGCTGACGCGGTGGTGGGGGCGCGACGGCGGGTCGGACTCCTCCGACACGACGGTGTGGGCCTTCGCGGTCGTGTCGCTGTGCCTGCTGCCGCTCGCGGCCGCCGAAGGGCTCGTGCCGCACACCGCCGAACCCGCCCGTGTCCTGGGCTGCTTGCTCTACATCGCCGCCGTGCCGACGGCTCTCGCGTACGCGCTGTACTTCGCCGGAGCCGCCGCCGTCCGGTCCGCGACCGTGTCCGTGATCATGCTTCTGGAGCCGGTGAGCGCGGCCGTCATCGCCGTCACCCTGCTCGGCGAGGAGCTCAACGCGGCGACCGTCGCGGGCACACTCCTGATGCTCGCGTCGGTCACGGGACTCGCGGTGGCGGAGGCCCGCGGGGCCGCGAGGACGCGGCGGGGAGGAGTGGACGGCTGAGGGGTGCGGGGCGGGCCGGCTTGCATCCGGCCCGCCCCGTGCTGGGGCACGCCTGCGTCCCCGTTACCCCCGCACGCGCCCGCGCAGCTGGTGCTCCAGTGCCGCCTCGTCGCGTGGGCCGCCGCGTTCCTTCAGGTTCGTGGCGATGCGGTCCTGCACCTCCAGTGGCTTGTGGTGGGCGTACTTGAACTTTGCCTGTACGTCGACGACTTCGAGGGAAATGCCGCGGATGCCGGACAGCAGCCTGCCGAACGGCGCCTCTCCCGGGGCGGTCGTCGCCGAGCCGCCGTCCGGCTGGAAGTGGCCGACCTGGCGGTTCAGGAGGGCGGCCTTCTCGGCGGGGTCGTCCACGACGCGGGCGGCGCAGCGGAGCTGGACGGCGGCGTAGAAGCTGGTCGGCACGCCGTGCTCGGGTGGAGCGTCCGGGGCGGCGGCCCACGGTCCCGGCACGAAGACGTAGTCGTCGACGACGCTCAGGACGACGTCCGGGTCCGCCTCGAGGGCGGCCCACAGCGGGTTGGGGCGCGCCAGGTGGAGCAGGACGCGGCCGCGCGGGCCGGTGTCGGCGTCGTACACGAAATGTGTCGGCTGTATGTGGGGCGGCTCGCCGGGCAGGCCGTTCACGGCGAGCTGCCCGAAGTCGTGGTCGGCGAGCCAGCCTTGCCACTCGGCATCGGAAGCCGGTGCGTCCCAGGGGTGGACGAGCATCACCGCGTCACACCTCGATCAGGTAGTCGGGGACCTCGATGCCCGGGGCCAGGTCCTCCGACGGGACGACGGGGTCGTAGCCCTTGCGGAGCGGGACGACACCGGACCAATAGGGGAGGTCCATGTCCTCCGGCTCGTCGTTCGGGGCGCCCGTGCGCATCTTCGCCGACACCTCGGCAAGGTCCAGGTAGAGCACGGCGGTCGCGGCGAGCTCCTTGGCGTTGGCGGGGCGTGAGTCGGTGGAGCGGCCCGGCACGACGTGGTCGACGAGCGCGTCGAGCGCGGTGCGCTTCTCCTCGGGGTCCGTGACCTGGCGCGCGATGCCGTGCACCACCACCGAGCGGTAGTTGATGGAGTGGTGGAAGGCCGAGCGGGCCAGCACGAGACCGTCGACATGCGTGACCGTCAGGCACACCGGAAGGCCCGGGTCCGCCTCGTCGGCCGGCGCCGCGCCCGCCATCCGCAGCGGCCGCGAACCCGTCGAGCCGTGCACGTACAGCCGCTCGCCGACCCTGCCGTACAGCGTGGGCAGCACTATGGGGGCGCCGTCGCGCACGAAGCCGAGGTGGCAGACGTACGACTCGTCGAGGATCGCGTGCACCAGCGCGCGGTCGTACGCGGAGCGCTCGCGGGCCCGGGTGGGGACGGTGCGGTCGGTCGGTTCGTAAGAGGCGCTGTCCGGCGTGGCCGCCGGCTGCGTCGTCGTCTCCATGGCCTTCTCCCTCTCCCTCACCGCACGAGGTCACCGTGGACCGCACAGGGGCGTACGTCTCCGTGGACCGCACATGGTCCTGCGGTGTCCTCGACTGCGGCTTGCGTCAATTTTGTACTAGTGCATAATGTTCTTTGTGCTAGAAGAGTATCCGATCGAAGGGCGGCGCGCAGCCGAGATCGCGACGAGCGTCGAGCGCGCGGTGGGCCGCGGCACCCTGGAGCCGGGGCAACCCCTGCCCCCCATGCGGGAGTTGGCGATCCACCTGGGCGTCAATCCCAATACGGTCGCGGCCGCGTATCGCACCCTGCGCGAGCGCGGTGTCATCGAGACGGCAGGGCGGCGCGGCAGCCGGGTGCGCAGCAAACCGGCCACCACGGCCCGTGAGTACAGCCGCCTCGACGTGCCGCCCGGCGTGCGGGACGTGGCGAGCGGCAATCCGGACACGGCCCTGCTGCCGCCGCTCACCGAGGCCTTCACGGCGGCCGCGGAGCAGGCGGACAAGACGCCCGCGCTGTACGGGGAGGCCTCAGTGGTGCCGGAGCTCGACCGCGCCGCGCGCGCCGCGCTGGACGCGGACGGGGTGCCGGACGGCCCCGTGGCCGTCACCTCCGGGGCGCTCGACGCCATCGAGCGGGTGCTCGCCGTGCGCCTCAAGGTCGGTGACGCGGTGGCCGTCGAGGACCCGGGCTGGGGCAGCCTGCTCGACCTCGTGTCCGGGCTCGGGCTGCGGCCGGTCCCGGTCCGCGTGGACGACGACGGGCCGCTGCCGGAAGACGTGGAGGGGGCGCTCCGGTCCGGCGCGCGCGCCCTCGTCGTCACCAGCCGCGCCCAGAACCCGACCGGCGCCGCCGTCGGCGCCGCACGCGCGCGTGCCGTGCGGAAGGTCCTGGCCGCGCACAAGGAGACGCTGGTCGTCGAGGACGACCACGGCCACGGCATCGTCGACCTGCCGCTGCACACCCTCTCGGGAGTCACGCACACCTGGGCCTTCGTCCGCTCCACCGCCAAGGCGTACGGCCCGGACCTGCGGCTCGCCGTGCTCACCGGGGACGCGGAGACCGTCGACCGCGTGCAGGGCCGGATCAGGTTCGGGCCGGGCTGGGTCAGCAAGGTGCTGCAGCGGGCCGTCCTGGCCCTGTGGGAGAGCGGCGCCGTGGACGCGCGCGAGGTGGCGGCGGCCTACGGACGCAGACGCGACGCGCTGATCGCGGCCCTCGCCGAGCGGGGCGTCACCGCCCGCGGTCGCAGCGGCATGAACGTGTGGGTGCCGGTGCCGGACGAGACCGGCGCCGTCGCGCGGCTGCTGCACGCGGGCTGGGCGGTCTCTCCGGGGGCGCGGTATCGGCTGAGCACGCCTCCGGGGGTGCGGATCACCGTCTCCACGCTGTCCGGCGACGACATCGAGGCGGTGGCGGACGCGGTCGCGGCGGCCGTGGGACCGGTGCCCGCGCGGCGCTACGGCTGACGGCGGGCGGCCCGCGGTCTGGACTGGGTGAGCGCGGCCCCCGCGAGGATGATCACGGCGCCCACCGGAGTCGTCCAGGTCAGCGACTCCCCGAGCACGGCGACACCGGCCGCGGTCGCGATGACCGGCGTGAAGTACGTGACCATCTGCGCCGTCGTCGGGCCGACCTCGGAGACGATGTCGTACTGCACGAGGAAGGCGAGGCCGGTGCCGAGCGCGCCGAGGGCGACGACGGCCAGCAGCGGCACGACCGGGAAGTGGCTGGGCATCGAGGTGAACAGCGGGGTCACCACGGCCAGTTCGAGGGTGGCGACGAAGAGCTGGGCGCCCGTAAGGGCGAGGTTGGAGTGGCCGGAGCCCGCCAGCGTGCGGCGTACGTAGATCCAGCCGATGGGGTAGCACAGCGAGGCGAGCAGGGCCATCGCCGTGCCCCGGGCATCCACGCCGCTGAAGCCGTGCCAGGCGCCGAGGACCGTGAGGACGCCCAGGAAGCCGAGGCCGAGGCCGGCGACCCGGCGTCGCGTCGGCCGGTCCTCGGACAGGGCCACGAGCGACAGGGCCATGCCCCACAGCGGCGACGTCGCGTTGCAGATCCCGGCGAGCGTCGAGGGGATCGTCAGCTCCGAATACGCGAAGAGCGAGAACGGGGCCGCGTTGAGCAGCAGGGCCGCCACCGACAGATGCGCCCAGGTACGCGGCGAGCGCGGCAGCCGCTCGCGCTTGACGACGAGCACGGCCGCGACCACCGCCGTGCCGAACAACAGGCGCCCCAGGGTGACCTGGAAGGGCGCGTACCCCTCCGTGCCGACCTTGATGAACAGGAAGCTGAAGCCCCAGACCAGGGACAGGAAGGCGAAGCGAAGGCGCCAGTCCACCGTGCGGCGCGCGCCACCAGGGCTCTCCTGACGTGCTGCGGAAGCGGCGGCGGCCCGCTCCTGTGATGTGGCGGAGGCTGTTGCTTCGGCGAGTGCCTCTGAGGGGGCGGAGGTGGTCATGGGGCCCACCTTGGATCAGCCAATGTCTTAGCACAAGCGAGTTTCTGTGCCCTGTAGCGCGTAGCATTGCTTACATGTTGAACTTGGAGCGCCTGCGGACCCTCGACGCCCTCGCCCGGCACGGATCGGTGAGCGGCGCCGCGGCGGGGCTGCACGTGACCACGTCCGCCGTCTCCCAGCAGATGACCAAGCTGGAGCGGGAGGTCGGCCAGCAGCTGCTCGCGAAGAACGGCCGGGGCGTGCGCCTCACCGACGCCGGGCGGCTGCTCGCCGACCACGCCGCGCGTATCCTCTCCCAGGTAGAGCTCGCCCAGTCGGACCTGGAGCAGCAGCGCGGCAAGGCGGTCGGCGAGCTGCGGATCTCCGCGTTCCCGACGGCGATGCGCGGCCTGCTGCCCGCCGCGCTCTCGTCCCTGCGCGTGCGCCACCCGGGGCTGTCCGTGCGCGCCCAGGAGCTGGAGCCGCAGCAGGCCGTCAACGGCATCGTGCGCGGCGACCTGGACCTCGCGGTCGTCCTCGACTGGTACAACAAGCCGCTGCCCGTGCCCGACGGGCTCATGAAGGCACCGCTCCTCGACGACCCCGCGGATGTCGCGATGCCGGCCGCCCACCCGATGGCCGACCGCGCGGAGGTGGACCTGGAGGACTTCGCGGAGGACGAGTGGATCACCTGGGCGGAGGGCGAGTTCTGCCACGAGTGGCTCATGTTCACGCTGCGTGCCAAGGGCTTCGAGCCGCGCATCGCCCACCGCGCGGAGGAGCACCACACCCAGCTCGCGCTGGTCGCGGCCGGGCTCGGCGTCTGCGTGGCGCCGCGCCTCGGTCGCGACCCGATGCCGACGGGCGTGCGGACGGTGCCGGTGCGGCACCGGGTGCGGCGGCATGTGTACGTGCTGTGGCGGGCGGACGCCGACCGCCGCCCGTCGATCAGGGCGGCGGTGGAGGCGCTGCGGGTGGCCGGGGCGGGGCTGGGGTGATCCCGGGGCCCGGCGTGACCCCGGGGCCGGGCGGGGCTTCCCAGGGAGCGGCCGCCCCGCAGGCCGTGACAGGCTACGGCCGCGCCAGCTTGCGGAAGTCCCAGGAGGCGACCGCGTCCGGAGTGAGCCGCAGCCACGCGTGGCGGCCGTCGTGCACCATCTCCTCCAGGCCGAAGTTCTTGCGGGCGAACAGCCGCTCCGGCGCGTCGAGTTCGGGGCAGGGCTCCCCGGTGCGCGGTGATTCGCCCACGAAGTGCGCGGTGCCGGTCAGCTCCACGCCGCGCAGTTCCCCGTACTGCTCGCCGGCGTCCACGACCACGGCGATCCGCGGGTCGCGCCGCAGCTCGGCCCAGCGCCTGCTGCGCGTGATCGAGTACAGCCACAGGGACGTGCCGTCCCACGCGAACCACAGCGCGCTGACGTGCGGGGCGCCGTCGGCGGACACCGTCGCGACCCGGCAGGTGCGCTCGGCGGCCAGGAAGGCGTCCAGCTCGCCCGGCGTCATCATGATCCTGCGGCCGCGGCGCTGTGTGGTGGCCATGCGTCGTCCTCCCCTTGCCCGTCCCGTGACTGACTACGCGTCATAGCTGACTACGCGTCAGAAGAGCATGGGGCGTCTTCCGCCGCGACGCAATGCCGGTTAGCCTCCCGCGCACCGCGATCGCCCGCACCGCGCGGGGAACAGCTTCCGGCGGGCCCGGCTCGGGAGCCATGACGTCGACAGGGAGAGCCATGCCGTCGCACGAACAGCTCAGGGACATCCTCGACCCCGCCACCACCGTCCTGATGACGGTCGAGTGCCAGCAGGGCGTCGTCGGGGCGGAGAGCGCGCTGCCCGAACTCGCCGCGGAGGCACGCTCGTCCGGCGCGCTCGCCAACGTCGCCCGCCTGGTCGCCGCGGCCCACCTCGGCGGTGTCCAGGTGCTGCACGCGGTCGCCGAGCGGCGACCCGACGGGCGCGGCGCCAACCGCAACGCGCGGCTCTTCCGCGCCGCCGAACGGCTTCCCGTGCAGCAGCTCTCCGGCACGAAGGCCGTGCGGATCGCGCCGCCGATCGAGGTCGCGGAGGAGGACTTCGTCGTACGCCGCCTGCACGGCCTGTCGCCGATCGCGGGCACCGACGTGGACGCGCTGCTGCGCAACCTGGGCTGCCGCACGCTGATCGTCACCGGTGTCTCGGCCAACGTGGCGATCCCGAACGCGGTCTTCGACGCGGTGAACCTCGGCTACACCGTCGTCGTGCCCGCCGACGCCATCGCGGGAGTCCCCTCCGACTACACCCCCGCGATGGTCCGCCACACCCTCGCCCTGGTCGCCACCGTCACCTCGACGGAGGAGGTCCTGGGCGCGTGGAAGCGACCGCGCCGCGCCGGGTGAGACCCAGTGCGGCGCGGCCAGTGGCCCGTCGCGCCCAGAGAGAACGCGGGTCGGCGCGGAGCGCGTCAGGCCAGCTTGATGGAGTCGCCGTCGACCGTGATGTCCTTTGCGGGCAGCGGCTTCGGCGCCGGCTTCTGTTTCACGCTGCCGTCGGTGATGTCGAACTTGCTGCCGTGACAGGGGCAGTTGATGGTGCCGCCCTCGACGCTCGACACGGGGCACTGCTTGTGCGTGCAGATGTTGGAGAAGGCCTTGAACTGGCCCTCCGTCGGCTGTGTGACCACCACGCCCTCGTCCTTGAAGATCTTGCCGCCGCCCACGGGGATGTCCGCCGTCTTGGCGAGGACGGCACCGCCGCCGCCCTCCTTCTCCGAGGCCTCGCCGGCCGGTTCCGAGTCCTTGTCGTCGTCCGAGCCGCAGGCCACGAGCGCGGCGGCCAGGCCCGCGGCACCCACCGCGGTGACGACGGTGCGGCGGGTGGGGCTCGGGGAGCGGGTGGGGTGGGAGGAGGTGCTCAGGCAGAGACCTGAGGGGCGTGCGGAGAGGGCTGTGGTGGGGCTGTCCGCCGTCGGCAGGAGCGGCTCGGCGGTGTCTGCCCTGTCTTCCCTGGAAGCAGTCATGCCGGATGGTACGGACGGCGGCTGCGTGTTGTTCAGGCGTTCAAGGACTTTTTCAGGAAGTCGAGCTCCAGATTCAGCAGATTGGCGGCCACGTCCTCCCGCGCGACCATGTGGCTCGCCCCGGGCAGCGGCAGGACGGTGTGCGGTCGGCCCGCGGCGAGCAGCGCCGCCGAGAGCCGCAGGGTGTGCACGGGCAGGACGTTGTCGTCCGCCAGGCCGTGCACCAGCATCAGCGGCCGCGTGAGGCGGTGCGCGTCGGCGAGCAGGGAGCAGCGCTCGTAGTGCTCCGGCTGGACGTCCGGGTGCCCCAGGAAGCGTTCCTTCCAGTGGGTGTCGTACAGCCGCAGGTCCGATGGCCCCGCCCCGGCCACGGCCGCGTGGAAGACGTCCGGCCTGCGCAGCACCGCGCCCGCCGCGAGATAGCCGCCGAACGACCAGCCGCGGATGCCGACCCGTCCCAGGTCGAGATCCGGGTGCAGCTCGGCCGCGGCACGCAACGCGTCCACCTGGTCGTCGAGAACGGGCGTCAACTGATCGCCGTACACCGCGTGTTCCCAGCCCCGCCCGCGCCCCGGCGTGCCCCGCCCGTCCGCGATCAGCACCGCGAAGCCCTGCTCGGCGAACCACTGGGCGACGACCGTCCACCACGCGCGCGCGTGCACCACGAGCTGGATCCCCGGCCCCGAGTAGGGGCACAGCAGGACCGGCAGCTTCCCGGATCCCGGTGTGTGCCAGGACGGCAGGAACAGCGCGCCGCGCACCGCGCGCTCCCCGAGCGTGAGGTGGCGGGGCGCGGGCGTCACGACGGGCTCTTCGGAGAGCACGGTTATGTGCCCGTCCGGCTTCCCCGCGCGCAGCACGGTCACCATGTGTCCGTCCGGCGTCCTGCTGTCGAGGACCACGGTGTCGCCGCCGACCGCGGCGGTGTGCACGCCGGGGCCCGCACTGACACGCTCCGGTTCGCCGGTGCGCGGGCTGCCCGGTTCGCCCCGCTCGTCGAGCGCCGACAGCGACCACACGTGGACGTCCGTGGGCTCGTCCGACGCGGTGAACCACACGCGTTCGCCCACGACGGCGAGCACGTCGCGCACGTGCAGCCCGGGCGGCGTCAGCACGTCCCCCACACGCAGGCCCGCGGTGTCGCCGTCGACGTGCCAGTGCTGGACGGGCCGGCCGCTCGCCAGGCGGGCCGGGGTGCCGGGCACGAGGTCGAGCCACGGACTCTCCCGCTGGTGGCCGGCCGGGGCGGACTCGCCGGTCTCCGGGTCGACTTCGAGGACGTACGCCGATCGCTGGTCGCGGGTCTGGAGCGTGACCAGCGGTCCGTGGGCGTCCCAGTCCGCCCGCAGGACGTACTCCGGTGTGGCGTCCGTCCACACGCCCGCCGGGTGGTGTTCCGGCACCTTCTCCGGCGTCAGGACGGCCACGCGCGAGCCGTCCGTGCGCAGGATGTGCAGCGTCGTCTCGGCGTTGGCGGTGCCCGCCGCCGGGTAGGGCACGGAGCGCGGCGGCCGCTCCGGGTGGGCGGGGTCCGACAGCCACCAGCGCCGCACGCGCGCGGTGTCCACGCGCGCGACGAGCAGGGCGTCCCCGTCGGGCGACCACCAGAACGCCCGGTGCCTGCCCATGGATTCGGCGGCCACATGATCGGCGAGTCCGTACGTGACGCCGTCGCCCTCGGGCTCGGCGAGCGCCCGGTCGTCCGTGCCGTCGGCGCCCACCACGCGCAGGGCGCCCCCGGTGACGTACGCGATGAGCGAGCCGTCGGGCGAGGGGCGCGGGTCGACCACGGGGCCCGCCGTGTGGATGCGGCGGGGCGCGCCGCCGTCCGTACGCACCGTCCACAGGGCGCCGGACACCGCGAAGGCGACCACGCGCGCGTGGGCGTCGGCGGCGAAGGCCACCACTCCTTGAGAGGCCTCCCGCGCGCGTTCCCTGCGGACGAGTTCGGCCTCGGGCACCGGGCCGGTGGCACCGAGCGCCGGCGGATCCACGAGCAGCCGCTCGGCGCCGTCGGTGTTGGTTTCGTACAGCCAGAGCCTGCTGACCGGGTCGTCGCCCGCTGTCGAGCGCAGGAACAGCACGCGGTCGCCGTCCCGCGACACCGTGAAGCCGCGCGGGACGCCGAACGCGAAGCGGTGCGTGCGGGCGAACTGGGTCGGGAGATCAGGGGAGTTCATGGGGTGACTGTAGGCACCACGGAGGCCGGTGCGGCAAGGTCGGGCTGCCGCTGCACGGCGGCCGGGCGGGACGCGGGTGGGGCGCGGCTGGGGCGCGGGTCGCGCCTCGGGGGAGCGGTCGGGTGTGTCGGACCCCGGCAGTAACCTGGGGCAATGCTCACCGAAGTCACCGCCGTCCGCTATGTCACGCCCCTGCGTGAGGGCGGATCACTGCCCGGACTCGTCGAGACGGACGACGGCCGGGGGACGTACGCGACGTACGTCATGAAGTTCACCGGCGCGGGCCAGGGCCGCAAGACGCTCGTCGCCGAGGTGATCTGCGGGCGGCTCGCGCACCGGCTCGGCCTGCGCGTGCCGGGGCTCACCGGGATCCGGCTCGACCCGGTGCTCGGCCTCGGCGAGCCGGACCAGGAGGTGCAGCAGCTCCTGAAGTCCAGCGGCGGGCTGAACCTGGGCATGGAGTACCTGCCGGGCGCCCTCGGCTTCGACCCGCTGGCCTTCGTGGTGGACCCGCTGGAGGCCGGACGCGTCGTCTGGTTCGACGCGCTCATCAACAACGTGGACCGCTCCTGGCGCAACCCCAACCTCCTGGTGTGGCACGGCGACGTCTGGCTCATCGACCACGGCGCGACGATGATCTGGCACCACAACTGGCCCACGGCCCCCGCCGCGGCCGCCAAGCCGTACGACGCCGCCGACCACGTCCTCGCCCCCTACGGCCCCGACGTCGCCGCCGCGGCCGCCGAGTTCGCGCCCCTGGTCACCAAGGAACTGCTCGCCGAGGTGACGGCGGACGTCCCCGACGCGTGGTTGGCGGGCGAGCCGGGCTTCGACAGCGCCGACGCCGTGCGGCGCGCGTACGCCGACGCGCTGCTCCCGCGCGCGGAGAGCATTCACGAACGGATCACCCTGGAAGGCGCCGCGAAGTGAGCGACATGACTGACGCGAACGATGCTCCTGGGCGGGAGGTCTCCGAGCGGGCCGTCTCCGAGAGCGAGGTCCCCGCGCGGGAGGCCCCCGCGAGCGAGGTCCCCGCGAGCGAGGTCCCCGCGCGGGACGTCTTCGAGTACGCCCTGCTGCGCGTCGTGCCGCGCGTGGAGCGCGGTGAGCAGTTCAACGCGGGCGTCGTGCTCTACTGCCGCGCCAAGTCCTTCGTGGCCGCACGCACGCACCTGGACGAGGCGAAACTGCGGGCCCTCGACCCGGCGGCCGACGCGGCCGGCGTGCGGGCGGCGCTGCGGGCCGTCGAGGGCGTGTGCGCGGGCGGGGACGCGGCGGGGCAGGCGGCGGGGGACGACGCGGGTCGGCGCTTCCGGTGGCTGATCGCGCCGCGCTCCACCGTCGTCCAGCCGGGACCCGTGCACACGGGCCTCACCGGGGATCCCGCGGCGGAGGTGGAGCGCCTCATCGAGCTGCTGGTGCGCTAGGGCGGGTCCGCCGAGGCCGTGCGGCGTTGTGGCATCGGGATGCCGGGGCATTGCGCTCCGGCCCTCCGGGCGACGTAATGAGTCACAGCACGCCCGGGGTGCCCGTTGACACCGCGTGCCAGGGCTTCTAGCGTCTCGTCTGCTGAAGGTACTAAGCGGTCGCTCACCCGAGGTCACGTCGTGGAACCGCGCCTCCGGAAGATCCGTACCGCACAAGAGCCGCATCCCAAGGGCGAGGAGAGCCAGCATGTCCACCACTGAGCAGCGCGTCGCGGTCGTGACCGGAGCAGCGCGAGGCATCGGCGCGGCGACCGCCGTCCGGCTCGCCGCCGAGGGCCGCGCCGTCGCCGTGCTCGACCTCGACGAGGCCGCCTGCAAGGACACCGTCGAGCAGATCACCGCCGCCGGCGGCAAGGCCGTCGCCATCGGCTGCGACGTGTCCGACGAGGCCCAGGTCGAGGCCGCCGTCACCCGGATCGCGGCGGAGCTCGGCGCGCCCACGATCCTGGTGAACAACGCGGGCGTGCTGCGCGACAACCTGCTGTTCAAGATGAGCGCGAGCGACTGGGACACGGTCATGAACGTGCACCTGCGCGGCGCCTTCCTGATGTCCCGCGGCTGCCAGGCGCACATGGTGGACGCGGGCTTCGGCCGCATCGTCAACCTCTCCAGCTCCTCCGCGCTCGGCAACCGCGGCCAGGCGAACTACGCGGCCGCCAAGGCCGGCATGCAGGGCCTCACCAAGACGCTCGCAAAGGAGCTCGGCAAGTTCGGCATCACCGCCAACTCCGTGGCGCCCGGCTTCATCGTCACCGAGATGACCAAGGCCACCGCCGAGCGCGTCGGCATGGGCTTCGAGGACTTCCAGGCCGCGGCCGCCACCCAGATCCCGGTGCAGCGCGTCGGCAGGCCGGAGGACATCGCCAACGCCATCGCCTTCTTCACCGGCGACGCCGCGGGCTTCGTGTCCGGCCAGGTCATGTACGTGGCCGGCGGCCCGCTCAACTAGCGCCCCCCGCTCGAACCGGCACCAGCACCAGCGCAAAGGACACACAGATGGCAGTGCAGGACAGCGGCAAGGCGGCGCTCATCACGGGGGCGAGCCGCGGCATCGGCTACGGCATCGCGGAGGCCCTGGTCGCCCGCGGCGACCGGGTGTGCATCACCGGACGCAACGAGGACGCGCTCAAGGAGGCCGTGGAGAAGCTCGGCGCCGACCGCGTCATCGGCGTCGCGGGCAAGGCCCACGACGAGGCGCACCAGGCCGTCGCCGTGGAGCGCGCCATGGAGGCGTTCGGCCGCGTCGACTTCCTCGTCAACAACGCCGGTACGAACCCGGTGTTCGGGCCGATGGCCGACCTCGACCTGAACGTGGCGCGCAAGGTCTTCGAGACCAACGTGATCTCGGCGCTCGGCTTCGCCCAGCTCACCTGGAAGGCCTGGCAGAGCGAGCACGGCGGCGCGATCGTCAACATCGCCTCGATCGCCGGGATCGCGCCGTCCCCGTTCATCGGGGCGTACGGCATGAGCAAGGCCGCCATGGTCAATCTGACCCTGCAGCTCGCGCACGAGTTCGCGCCGAAGGTACGGGTCAACGCGATCGCCCCGGCCGTGGTCAAGACCAAGTTCGCGCAGGCGCTCTACGAGGGCCGCGAGGAGGAGGCCGCGGCGGCCTACCCGCTCGGCCGGCTCGGTATGCCCTCCGACATCGGCGGCGCGGCGGCCTTCCTGACCTCCGAGCAGTCCGACTGGATCACCGGCCAGACGCTCCAGGTCGACGGGGGCATGTTCCTCAACGCGGGCGTCGGCTGACTGACCCGGACGAAGCCGCGCACAGGCTGAGGAACCGTACGTATGTGACGTTCTCGCCCATGAAGTGCCCCGCCGGTGAGCCGAGTTGGCATGGCGGGGCACTGCGGTATGGTCTGCCGACCCATGGCACGGCAGACCGAGGAGCGTGCACGTGTTCAGAAGAGTTCACCTGCGGGGCCTGCGGCCGTTCACGCTGCTGGCGTCCATGTCCCTGGTCGCGGGATGCGGTGTGCTGTCCTCCGAGGGCGCGGACGGCGAGGACGCGATCACCGTCGGCACGACGAGCGCGCCGAGCACCCTCGATCCCGCCGCGGCCTACGACGGCTCCTGGGAGCTGTACCGGAACGTCTTCCAGACGCTCCTGAGCTTCCCCTCCGGCGCCACCCAGCCCCAGCCCGACGCGGCGGAGCGCTGCAGGTTCACGGACGGCTCCAGCATGGTCTACACGTGTACGTTGCGCGACGGGCTGAAGTTCTCCGACGGCGACGAGCTGGACGCGCGGGCCGTGAAGTTCTCCATCGACCGGATGCGGCGCATCGACGTCAAGGGCGGTCCCGCCGGGCTGCTCGGCGCGCTGCGGACGGTCGAGACCAAGGGCGACCGGACCGTCGTCTTCCGGCTGCGCAAGCCCGACGCCACGTTCCCGTTCGTGCTCGCCACGCCCGCGATGTCGATCGTCGACCCCAGCGAGTACCCGGCCGGCAAAATACGCGAGGGCAACGAGATCAGCGGCTCCGGGCCGTACGCACTGAAGGACTACCGCGCGGGCGACCGGGCCGAGCTCGTCAGGAACAACCACTACGAAGGCGCGGCCGACCGCAAGAACGACGCCGTGACCATCCGCTACTTCCGCGACTCCGACGCCATGGTCGACGAGCTGCGCGCCAAGGAACTGGACGCCACCTTCCGCGGCCTCGGCGCCCAGGACATCGTGGAACAGCAGGGCCCGGAGAAGAAGAGCGGCATCCGGCTCGTCGAGGGCGCCGGAACCGAGATCCGCTACCTGGTGTTCAACCCCGAGGACCCGTGGGCGCGCAAGCCCGCGGTGCGCAAGGCGTTCGCCCAGGTGATCGACCGCGGAGCCATCGCCCACAAGATCTACAAGGACACCGTCGAGCCGCTGTACTCGATGGTCCCGCGCGGAGTCACCGGGCACGCGACGAGCTTCTTCGACGAGTACGGCAACCCGAGCGCCGCCAAGGCGAAGCGGATCCTCACGGCGGCGGGCATCACCGAACGCGTACCGCTCACCCTCTGGTACACCACCGACCGCTACGGCTCGGCCACCGCGCCGGAGTTCGCCGAGATCAAGCGGCAGCTCGAGGCCTCGGGCCTGTTCCGGATCACGATCAAGGGCGTGCCGTGGCAGCGGTTCGACAAGGGCTACAAGAACGGCGAGTACCCGGTCTTCGGACGCGGCTGGTTCCCGGACTTCCCGGACGCGGACAACTTCATCGCGCCCTTCGTGGGCGAGCGCAACGTCCACAACCTGCCCTACCCGTCCCCGGAACTCACCGAGGAGGTGCTGCCGCGCTCGCGCCGCGAGGCCGACCGGAGCAACGTCGTGGACCAGTTCGAGCAGGCACAGCGGATCCTCGTCGACGACGTGCGGCTGCTGCCGCTGTGGCAGGGCAAGCAGTACGTGATGGCGAGCGAGGAGATCTCCGGCGGGGAGCGGGCCCTCGACCCCTCGGCGATCATGATGATGTGGGAGCTGGGGCGCAAGACGAGCTGGTAGGCCGATTGTCAGTGGCCGCCGGTAGGTTCTGTGGTGCAGAACTGAACGCACCCCGGAGGTTGTTGACGTGACCGACATCGCCATGCTGCCCGCGTCCTGGCGCGGAGTCCTCGGCGAGGAACTGCAGAAGCCCTACTTCAAGGAGCTCGTCGAGTTCGTCGAGGAGGAGCGGGCGAAGGGGCCGGTCTATCCGCCGCGCGAAGAGGTGTTCGCCGCGCTGGACGCGACGCCGTACGACGAGGTCAAGGTCCTCATCCTCGGCCAGGACCCGTATCACGGCGCGGGCCAGGGCCACGGCCTGTGCTTCTCGGTCCGCCCCGGAGTGAAGACCCCGCCCTCGCTGCGGAACATCTACAAGGAGATGAAGGAGGAGCTCGGCCACCCGGTGCCGGACAACGGCTATCTGATGCCGTGGGCCAAGCAGGGCGTGCTGCTCCTGAACGCGGTCCTGACCGTCCGCGCCGGCGAGGCCAACTCCCACAAGGGCAAGGGCTGGGAGAAGTTCACGGACGCGGTGATCCGCGCGGTGGCCGAGCGGCCCGACCCCGCGGTCTTCGTCCTGTGGGGCAACTACGCCCAGAAGAAGCTGCCTCTCATCGACACCGAGCGGCACGCCGTGGTCATGGGCGCGCACCCCTCGCCGCTGTCCGCGAGGAAGTTCTTCGGCTCCCGGCCCTTCACGCAGATCGACAAGGCGGTGGCGGCCCAGGGACACAAGGCCATCGACTGGCGCATCCCCGACCTGGGCTGAGCAGGCGGGAGCGCCCCGCTGCGCACCGCGCCTGACCGTGATTGTCAGTGGTGCCCGCTAGCGTCGGCATCGGCTCGTGGGACTGCCGACGGCAGCCCCACGGGCGACGGACGGCTGACATCCGATGACTGACATCTGACGACGGACCGGCGCCGGTGGTCCGGCGGACGTGGAGGGCGACGCGGTGGCGGAGCAGCAGGAACAGACGGCGGAAGACGAAGACGCCACGATGACCCGGATCGGGCAGGCGGTCATGCTGCAGCACGCGGGCGACCGTGAGGAGGCCCAGGCGCGCTTCCTCGCGCTCTGGTCGGAGATCGGTGAGGACGGCGACCCCCTGCACCGCTGCACCCTCGCGCACTACATGGCCGACACCCAGGCCGACCCGGCCGACGAACTCGCCTGGGACCTCAGGGCGTTGTCGGCGGCGCACGAGCTCACGGACGAGCGCGTCGGCGCCCACGACCAGTCCCTCGCGGTGCGCGGCTTCTACCCCTCGCTGCACCTGAATCTGGCGGCCGACTACGTGAAGCTCTCCCGCCCGGCGGCGGCCCGCAGCCACCTGCGGCTGGCGCGCGGCGCGGTGGGCGCGCTCGGGAACGACGGTTACGGAGACGGCATCCGGGCGGCCCTGGACCGGCTCGAGGCGCAGGTGGGGGAAGGGGCGGTCGAGGAGTAGGCAGGGGAGGGGCTGCCGAGGGTCAGGTGGGGGAGGAGGCTGCCGGGTGCAGGGCGAGCCTCGGCGGCTTCCCCGGCTCAACGCCCGTACGCCTCCAGGCAGATGACCGCCTGCTTGCTGTCCGGCTCCCAGCGCCCGTGCCTCTTCCCGAGGAGGCACAGATCCACTTCGGTGCGCGTGCGCGGCGGCGCGGCATGCCGGGATGCCGACTTGTCGCCGTGACCATGGTGGCGCCCCCGGTGGCCGCCGCCGTGCCGGGGCCGGTCCGGGCGTTCGCGGTGCGCGGGGCGTGTGCGCGTGGAGGTGGCGTCGGCGCTGGGCGAGGCGGACGTGGCCGAGGGGCGGGCGTCCGGGCTGCCCGTCGCTCGCGGGGACGCAGCGAGGGGCGGCGCGCCCGGAGGGCCCACGCGCTCCAGGGAGTCATGGCCCGGGGCCTCCACGGCTCGCGACGGCCGGGGCGACGGCGTGGACGTGGGAATCGCCGGATCCGCGGCCGCCCTGCCGTCGGCCGCCGTGCCCCGCCAGTCCGTGCGCTCCACGCCGGTGCATCCGGAGAGCGTCAGCACGGCCACGGCCACGGCCACGGTCGCGAGGAGCACGGAGGTGGATGTCCGAAGCGCTGCGGTGGTCGTCGATCGCTGCACCCGCGCCACTCTGCTGCGCCCGGCGCACCTCGCGGCGATGAACCATCCCGTGTCCCCCGCACGGGTGACACCGGCGCGCGCGACACCAGGTCACGCGCGCCCCCCGGGAGGCCCGGCCGCCCCCGCGCCAGCCGTCCGCGCGGCCCCCCCCACGAACGCCGTCGCCCGCAGCACCTCCGGCGGACACAGCGGCCCCCGAGGCACCAGCGGCCTCCGAGGCCCAGCGGCCGCGTCGTCCTAGTCGAGCATCCCCCGCAGCAACTCCCGGAACCCGTCCCGCAGTTCGTCCAGCGTCGGGTCCGCCGCGTGGTAGGAGCCCGCGACGCACGAGAACATCATGCCGTCGCACCACGCCACCAGCGACAGCGTGTGCCGCTCCGGCTCCGTGGAGCCCGCCGCGACCATCAGCGCGGCCAGCGGCTCACGGAACAGGGCGCCCCGCGCGTCGTAGTACGACCGCAGCTCGGGGCGCCGGGTCGCCTCCAGGGCCAGCTCGTAGCGGGACAGCAGCAGGTCGCGGTGGTCGTCGTCGGTGAGGAAGCGGTGCAGGGCCTCGGCGAGGCCGGTGGCCAGGGAGTCGCGGTCGCCCGCCGGGGCGGGTAGATCGCTCGGGGCGAGGACGTCCTGCTCCCGCTCGGCCTGCCTGCGGACCGCGGCCTCCAGGAGGGCCTGCCGCGTCCGGGCGTGGTTCGACGTCGACCCCGGCGGCAGCCCCGCCGCCTCGTCGACCGCGCGATGGGTGAGGCCCCGCATCCCGCGCTCGGCGAGCAGGGCCAGGGCGGTGTCGGCGATGAGTTCGGTGCGGGCTGACCCCGTGGCGCGTACGGACATGAGCCGCAGCCTACCGCTGAAACTACAGGTGTAGTACCGTCATGTCGCAGGTACTACACCTGTAGTTGCCGGTATCGGTCTCCGCGTGGTTGCCGATATCGGGCCCCGCCTCACATATGTGCGCGACCCCGCTCCACATCCGCGCGCGACAAGGAGAGATCATGGCCGAAACAGCGAATCCTCCCCGGCCCCACGCCGTCGTCATAGGCGGCGGCATAGGCGGGCTCACCGCAGCCATCGCCCTGTATCAGTCCGGCTGGCGCGTCACGGTCCTGGAACGTGCCGAGACCCTGGAGCCCGTGGGTTCCGGCATCGGCCTCGCCCCCAACTCCCAGCGCGCCCTGGACGTCCTCGGCCTCGGCGACCGGGTGCGCGAACTCGCCGCGTGGCAGGGGGCGGGCGGGATGCGGGCGCAGGACGGCCGCTGGCTCGTGCGGACCAGCGCCGCCGCGGCGGAGCGGGCGTTCGGCGGCTCGCTCGTGCTGCTGCACCGCGCCACCCTCGTCGACCTGCTCGTCGCCGCCCTGCCCGGCGACTGCCTGCGCACCGGCGCCGGGGCCCGCCTCACCGACCCCGGCGGCCCCGGCCGCAAGGCCGTCGTCACGACCGGCGACGGCGACATCGAGGCCGACCTCGTCGTCGGCGCCGACGGCATCAACTCCGCTGTCCGGACGGCCCTGTTCCCCGCCCACCCCGGGCCCGCGTACACCGGCTTCACCGCCTGGCGGCTCATCGTGCCCGCGCCCGAGCGGCCCTTCGAGCCGCACGAGACGTGGGGCCGCGGCGGCGTCTGGGGCACCCAGCCGCTGAAGGACGGCCGGGTGTACGCGTACGCCACCGCGCTCGTCCCCGAGGGCGGCCGCGCGCCCGACAGCGAGCAGGCCGAGCTGGAACGCCGCTTCGCGCGCTGGCACGATCCGATCCCCGAGATCATCGCCGCCGCGCGGCCCGAGGACGTCCTGCGCAACGACGTGCGCCACCTCGTCGAGCCGCTGCCCGCCTACCACCGGGGCCGCACGGCCCTCCTGGGCGACGCCGCGCACGCCATGGCGCCGACGCTCGGTCAGGGAGGCAACCAGGCCATCGAGGACGCCGTCGTGCTCGCCCACCACGTGCATCCGCGCGGCGACCTCTTCGCCGGCCTGGCCGCGTACAGCGCGGTACGGCTGCCGCGGACCATGGCGATCGTGCGGCAGGCCGCCCGCACCGCCCGCCTCAACCACCTGACCAACGGCGCGCTGCTGACCGTACGCAACACGCTGATGAGCACGGCCCACCGGCTCGGCCCGGACATCGTCATGCGCGGGTTCGCCTCGATCGCCGACTGGCAGCCGCCGGGGCCCCCGTATGCTGCGGGAACGGACGCGGGGGCGCAGCGGCGTCCCGCCGCACGACGGTAGGGAGACAGTGGTGAAGGTCGGCTGCATCGGACTCGGAGACATCGCGCGAAAGGCGTACCTTCCGGTGCTCGCCTCGCAGCCCGGCGTCGAACTGCACCTGCAGACACGCACGCCGGCCACCCTGGAGCGGGTCGCGGAGGCCCACCACATTCCCGCACCGCGCCGCCACGCCGACCTGGACTCGCTGCTCGCCCAGGACCTCGACGCCGCCTTCGTGCACGCGCCCACCGCCGTCCACCCCGAGATCGTCACGCGCCTGCTCGAGGCGGGCGTGGCGACGTACGTGGACAAGCCGATCGCGTACGAACTCGCGGACTCCGAGCGTCTCGTGGGCCTGGCCGAGGAGCGCGGCGTCAGCCTCGCCGTCGGCTTCAACCGCCGCCACGCGCCCGGCTACGCCCAGTGCGCGGAGCACCCGCGCGAGCTGATCCTGATGCAGAAGAACCGCGTGGGCCTGCCCGAGGACCCGCGCACCATGATCCTCGACGACTTCATCCACGTCGTGGACACGCTGCGGTTCCTCGTGCCGGGGCCGGTCGACCACGTGGGCGTGCGCGGCCGGGTCGCCGACGGCCTGCTCGAACACGTCGTGCTGCAACTCGCGGGCGACGGGTTCACCGCGATCGGCGTGATGAACCGGCTGAGCGGGTCCACCGAGGAGATCCTCGAAGTCTCCGGGCAGGACACCAAGCGGCAGGTGCTCAACCTCGCCGAGGTCGTCGACCACAAGGGCCAGCCCACCGTGCGGCGGCGCGGCGACTGGGTGCCGGTGGCGCGGCAGCGCGGGATCGAGCAGGTCGTGCTCGCCTTCCTGGACGCCGTGCGCGCGGGCAAGGTGCTCAGCGCCCGGGATGCGCTGGAGACCCATGAGCTGTGTGAGCGGGTGGTGCGGGCCGTTCAGGAGCAGGCCTCCTGAGGCGATACGCCCGCACGCCCTCGGCCAGGCACAGCAGGGCGAGGACGCCGAGCGCCGCGTGCACCGGCCAGTCGCCGTACCGCACGTACGGAGTGGTGCCCGTGGCCAGTGGAACCTCGTACTCCGCGGTGCTCGACGCGGAGGTGCCGAGCGGCTCGCCGACGGGCTCGCCGCTCGGGCCGTAGACGGCCGAGACGCCGGTGAGCGTGGCGTGCACCATGGGGCGGCCGGTCTCGGCGGCCCGCACCGCGGCGAGTGACGCGTGCTGCTCCGGCGCCCAACTGTCCTGGAACGTCGACGTGGCGGACTGCGCGAGCAGCACCTGCGCGCCCTCGCGGGTGAGGTGGCGGCTCATGTCGGGGAACGCCGACTCGAAGCACACCAGCGGGCCCACCCGCAGTCCCTGCCCGACGTTCATCACGACGGGCCGCTCGCCCCGCCTGCGGTCCTCGCCCGCGGCCTTGCCGACGGACGTCGCCCAGCCGAGCAGCGAGCGGGCCGGTACGTACTCGCCGAAGGGGACCAGGCGCATCTTGTCGTAGCGTTCGCCCGTCGGTCCTTCCGGGCCCACGAGCACCGTGCTCTTGAAGATGCCGGGCCGGTCCGAGCGGCGCGCGTCGACGTTCACCAGGATGTCGGCGTCGACCCGCCGGGACAGCGCGGTGATGCGCTCGGCCAGGTCGGGCCGGTCGGCCAGGTCGTGGGCGACACTGCTCTCGCCCCACACCACGAGGTCCAGGTCGCGTCCCGCCAGCGCGCGGGTCAGGTGCTCCTCGCGGGCGAACCGCTGGTCGGCGGCGGCGCCCAGGCCGTTCATGACGCCGGGCTGGACGACGGCGACGCGGACGTGTCCTGCCGGGTCGGGGCGCGGGGACCAGGCCCAGGCCGCGGAGGTGGCGGCGGCCACGGCGACGAGGCCGGCGAGCGCCGGGACGCGGGCGGCGCGGCTCGCGACGAGCGCGGCGACGCCCGTGTTCACGGCCACGACCAGGGCGCTGACCAGCCATACGCCGCCGACCGAGGCGAGCCGCAGCGCGGGCTCGACCTGCCACTGGCTGGAGCCGAGCAGCCCCCAGGGCCCGCCGAGGCCCTCCCAGGACCGCACCAGTTCCACCATCAGCCAGCCGGACGGCAGCACGAGCAGCGCGGCGGCCGCCCGCCCCGGCGAGGGCACACCGCCCAGGAGATGGCGCACGAGCCAGCCCCACGGCGCCCACAGCAGTCCGAGCAGCGCGGCGATGACGAGCGTGAACACGTGCAGGCTCGGCAGCAGCCAGTGGTGCACCGCCACCATGAAGCCGAGACCGCCGAGCCAGCCGTCGAGCGCGGCCCGGCGGCCCGTCGGCGCCGAGCGGGCGAGCAGGAGCCACGGCACGAGCGCCACGTACGCGAACCACCACCACGCGAGGGCCGGGAACGCCAGAGCGGGCAGCGCGCCGCACAGGGCGGCGAGGACGCCGCGCCGCCACGGCGACGCGAGGACCGCGGTGAGCACCGCGCGCCCCCGGCGCGCGTCAAAGACGGGTCCCGGGCGCCGGCGCCGGACCACCGCGTCCACCCGGAACGGCACCCACCGGTGCCGCCGGCTGCCGCCCAGCACATCCATGCAGCGCGCCTCCCTGCCCCGACTCGGCTCCGAGTCCGCCGTACGTCCAGTGTGCGCGTCCCCGACGATCTAGGACAGGGGGCGCCCGGTTCGCGTCGCCGGGGCGGACCAGTGCTGTCTGCGCCACTTCTCCTGTACGAGGACCTGGCGCAGCCGCCAGCCGCTGTGCGTGCGCACGGCGGTGAACTCGTAGCGGCCGCCGCATTCGAAGTCCGGCGCGGTGTCGGCCGGCGTATCGGGTCCGTCGGACTCGGCGGCCTGGTCCGTGGCGTCGGCCTCGTGCGTTCCGTGGGTCCCGTCCGTTCCGGGGGTCCCGTCGGGCCGGTGCCGGTTCGCGAGCCGCATGGGGTTGGCGTAGTCCGCCTGTATGTGCGCGGTGTCGCCCACGTCCTGCTCGCGGATGCCGAAGCGGATCCTGCGGTTGACGACGAGGTGCTGGCGCATCGCGAACATCCGCAACATCTCCGCCAGCCAGTCGGCGACCTCCGCGCCGGTTCCTTCGATGCCGCCCGCCGAGCGGTAGTCGGCGCGGCCGCCGGGGGCGAACAACTGGCGATAGCCGTCCCAGTCGCCGTCGTCGACGGCGATGGCGTAATCGGTGATGAGGCTGTCGATGGCCAAACGGTCAAGGACTGCGGCGAGTTCCACGCGCTGCGTCATCGGCTCAGTCTTGGGTACGGGGAGTGCGGAGCCAAGAGGCAGTACGACAGTCGTCGTCCCGGGTGAGGTGGGGGTGGCTTGATGTGTCCGTCCGGAGCGCGTCCTGATCCGTCCGGTGCGAGCGCTGAGCGGTCCGGGACCTGTAGGGCGTCGCGGGCGCTGCTCGTCGACGTCGGCGGCGTGCTGGTACGCGAGTACCTGCCGGCGGCCGCCGCCGACTGGGGCGCGCGGTTCGGCCTCACGCCGGGGCGGTTTCTGGCCGCGCTGTACGACGGCGGCGACGACGGCGTGCTCATCGGGCGCGTCAGCGAGGAGGCGTGGTGGAAGACCGTGGGGCAACGGCTCGGAGCGGATCCAGGGGTGATCGCCGAGCTGCGGCGGGACCTGGACGCGCGGGAGACATGGGACGGCGAACTGGTCGGCCGCCTGCGGAGGCTGCGCGGGACGCCGGGGGTGCGGACGGCGATCGTCAGCAATACCTGGCCACGGCTGCGTACGAGGATGGCGCGGGCCGGGCTGCTCGATCTGGTGGACCACCTCGTCCTGTCCTGCGAGGTGGGCTGCGCCAAGCCGGACCCGCGCATCTTCGAGCTGGCGCTGCGCGGGACGGGTGTGGCGCCGTCGAGGGCGCTGTTCGTCGATGACACGCCCGGTTATGTGGCCGCGGCGCGGGAGTTGGGACTTGTGGGTCATGTGCACACGAGCGTGCGGGGCACGCTCGCGCGCGTGGATGAGTTTCTCGACGAGGGATGACGTTCTCGACGAGGAGCGACCGACCTCGCGGGTCGACTGGCGGCCTGCACAAGGAAGACTGTGGCTGTTCCCCCGCCCGCCGCTTACGCGGCCTGCACGATCTCCGCGCGCACCGCCTCGGCCCACTCGGTCACGAGCTGCTCGTACTCCCGGCGCTGCTCGACGGAGAGTCGGCCGCCGGCGCGCAGCCAGAGGCCTCGTATCCGCTCGTTCAGCTCGGCTGACGACCGCACGGAACCATGGGGTTGAGGGGTTAAGGGCATGCGGTCAAGCCTAGGGGATAGCTCTCACAATCGGAACTGTCAGCTACCGCATACCTGCGGCACGTGATCGCGCCGCGGCGCCGCAAGGCGCGTGCGCCCGGCGCGAGTTGACGCTTGCGCGCTGGTCAGCGGGGCGGGTGGGGGCCACTGGGGCGGCACGTGTTCCGGCCTGCGGGACGTCTGTTGCCGTTTGGCAGTGACGGACGGCACGTCTACTCGTGGGGCGGTGCCGAGCCGGGTGCGGGGGCGGCCGAGGTGCGCGCCGTGAACGGCAGGTGGATGAAGAGGAGCACGATGCCGCAGAGGGTGAACACGCGGGTGGCGGCGTCGAGGCCGTTCCAGTCCTTCGACTGCCACATGGCGAACCACTCGCCGCCGACGCCGATGAAGCCGCCGCCGAAGAGCAGCATGAGCATCAGCAGGCCCACGGTGCTGAGCCGCCGCGCGCGGCCGTGGCCGCCGCCCCGGCCGCGCAGCGCCATGCCCCACAGGACCGTGGCGGTGATGAGGACGAGCGCCGCCAGCGTCTCCCAGGCGATGATGGCGACGTACGCCGTGTCCTGGAGGGCGCGTGACTCGATGGCGCGCCACATGACGTCCTCGTCCTTGAAGGTCGTGTCCATCGCCAGGACGTGCCGTACGAACTGCTGGTTGCTGTCGAAGTCGGTGATGTTGCCGAACGCGACGAGGGCGATGTAGAGGGCGACGACTCCGGTCAGCACGGCCGCCGCCACGGCCGGCGCGCCCAGGGCGGGGCCCCGGTCGTGTTGTTGCTTGCGATTGGCTGGCGTGGCGGTCATGCCGGGGCTCCCTCTGGGACGGTGGGTGCGGCTGGTCGGGCCGGACGGGTGGTGCCGGTGGACCTGGTAGTGCCGGTGATTCTGGTGGTGCGGATGGTCATGGTGGTGCGGATGGTCGGTCGGCACATGATCTCAGGGACCGGGGGCCGGTACGGGGGCGCGGTCCGGTTTCGCGTGCCCCCTTTCGCGTGCCCCCGCCCTGACGCCGCTGTCGCGACACCCCTCGCGCAACGCCCCTCGCGCAACACCCCCTGCGTCAGGCCGTGGTGGGCCGGATGCGCCGCGCCGCGAGCACTCCGGCGGCCGCCAGTGCGGCGGTGAGCGCGAACGTCGCCGTGAGGGCGACCGACACCGAGCCGCCATGGGTCGAGGACAGGGACACGGCCGCGCCGCCGAGCCCGCTGAGGACCGCGACCGCGAGGGTCTGCGCGAGCTGCATCGAACCGCTGGCCTCGCCCTGCCGGTCGGCCGGTGCCTGCTCCATGGCGTCGGTGGTCGCCGCGTTGAAGGCCACGCCCATGCCCGCGCCACCGATGGCCCAGCCCGCCACCGCCGTCAGCGCGGGCACCGCGTCGACGAGGACGCCGAGCGCCATCACGACGATGCCCACGAGCAGCACCGCGAACCCGGCCGCGATCGGCACGGCACGCGAGCGCCCGCTCCACCGGCCGTCCGCCCTGCCCTGCCACGCCGCCCCGAGCACCCACGTGATGGCCCCCGCGGAGAGCCCCAACCCGGCCTCCGAAGCGCTCAGTTCGCGCAGCCGGACGAGCCCGAGGGGCAGGAACGCCTCGCTGCCGAAGTAGGCACCGCAGAGGAGGAAGCGCAGGACCACGCCCGCGGGCAGGCCACGGCGTACGGACAGGGTGCCCGCCGGTGTGACCCGGCGCAGGGCGACGACCGCCGTCACGGCGCCCAGCACGACCAGCGGCACCAGCAGGGCGAGTTGGCGCAGTTGCAGTCCGGCGAGGAGGATGCCGGTGCCCGTCGCGAGCAGGACGCTCCTTGCGACCGGGGTGGACCACCACCGGTCCTTCTCGGCGGCCGGGTCCGGAGCCGCGTACGGGCCCGCGTCCGGGTGCCCGGTGCCGCCCGGGCGGCCGAGACGCCGGAGCTGCGGCAGCGCGAGCACGGCGGCGACCGCGATCAGGGGCAGCAGGAGCACGAACACGCCCCGCCAGGAGACGTGGTCGGAGATGACGACCGCGACCGTCGGGCCGACCAGCGACGGCACGGTCCAGCCGCCCGACACGAGCGCGAACATCCGCGCGCGCAGGTGCTGCGGATAGGCCAGCGAGATCGCCGTGTAGGCCAGCGCCATGACCGCCCCGACACCGAGCCCCTGGAGGAACCGCCCGGCCAGGAAGAGGGGCCAGTTGCCCGCGGAACCGGCGACCGCGCAGCCGACGGCGAAGACCGCGAGGCCGACGGCCAGCGGCCGCGCGGGGCCGCCGCGGTCGGCGGCGCGGCCCGCGGCGACGGTGCCGATCAGGTTGGCCAGCATCAGCGCGGACAGCCCCCAGCCGTAGGCGTTGAGGCCGCCGAGCCGTCCGGCGATCTCCGGCAGCACGGTGGCGACGCCCATCGACTCGAAGGCGACGAGCGCGACGGACAGCACGATGCCCCAGGTCAGCGCGGTGTAGGGGGCGCCGAAGACGCTTTCGGGGCGGGTGGCGGGACCGGGCGGGGATTCTTGCGCCGCCGCTTCGTGCCCGGCCCCCTCCTGTCGGGCTGTCGCTCCCGCGGTCGATTCCTGCACGGACGCTTCCTGCTCGGACGGCAAGGTCGGCCCCCTTCTTCTGTTTCGATCCGGAACGGAACGAAAGTAGATGCTACCTATACTTGCCGTCATGGCAACCCCGGACCCCACAGCCAGCGCCGCCAACTCCTCCCGCACGACGGGACGGACGGGCCGCCCCCGAGACGCACGGCTCGACGAGGCGATCCTGAAGGCGACGCTGGAACTCCTGGAGGAGGCCGGTTATCCGAACCTGACGATGGAGGGCGTCGCGCGCCGCGCCGACACGACCAAGCCGGCCATCCGCCGCCGCTGGCCGTCCCGCCAGCACCTCGTGATCGCGGCGCTCGCGGAGAGCATGGGCACCGCGCCCACCCCCGACACCGGCTGCACGCACTGCGATCTCATCCTGGGCATCGAGACCCTCAGCCAGGCGTTCGGCGGCACGCTGGGGCGCCGTACGCTGCCCGCGCTGGTGGCCGAGCTGGCCGACGACCCGGAGCTGGACCGGGTCTTCACCGAGACCCTCTTCCGCCCCCGCAGGGCCACGACCGAGGCGGCGCTGCGGCGGGGTATCGAACGGGGCGACATCCGGCCCGACGCGGACATCGACCTGCTCCTGGACATGCTCGGCGCCACCACGTACCACCGCGTGCTGTTCGGGCACCTGCCGGTCACGGACTCGCTCGCCCACGACGTCGTGATGGCGGTCATGGAAGGGGCGGCGACTCCCCGTTGGCGCGGTCACTATCAGCAGCATCACGAGGCGGAGCGGACGCCGTCTCGCGCAGCGCGCTGAGGAGCTGCCGCAGCGCTGGACTCGGCGGCCCCGGCGGTGCGGCCAGCGACGTGGTGAGGGCCGGGGCGGCGAGGCGTCGTACGGTCACGTGGGGGACCGGCGGCAGTCCCGTGACCTCGTAGAAGACGGTCCAGGACGGGGAGTCGACGCCCTGCTCGGCGAGCCCGGTGAGGGTTTCCTGGAGGGTGGTGAACGGCGGGCCGAGCAGCGGTTCGGTACCGGCCGCCGCCCGCACCGCGCCCGTCACCAGGTCGTGGAAGGGCGGGTTGTGCTCGCGCGGGGCGAGGCGCAGAGGCAGGTGGGCGAGCTGTGCGAGGCGCAGCGGCGGAGCGCTGCTCGTGGTGCCTCCGGACGTGGGCCCTCCGGTGAGGCCGGACCCGGCTTCCCGTCCGTCGCCTGACCCGGCCTTCCGCCCGTCGCCCGACCCGCCCGCCACCGGATGCTCCGCGGGCAGCGCCACGTACAGCGGATCGCTCCACACCGGCAGCAGCTCGAGCCCCGGCGCCGTCCGCGCCGCCCGCACCAGCGCCGCGTCCAGTTCACCGGAACGCACCGCGGCCAGCCGCTCGGTGAGGGGCAGCCTCCGCAGCCGTACACGGAGTTGAGGAGCCGTACGCCGCAGCGCCTCAAGGAGGCGGTACGTCCGGTCGCCCGGCCCCTGGACGGTGCCCAGGCGCAGCAGCCCCTCGGTGCCCGCGGCGATGGCGGACGCGACGTCCCGCGTGCGGCGCGCCGCCGCGAGCACGGCGTACGCCTCGGGCAGCAGCCGCTCCCCGGCACCGGAGAGCCGGACGTGCCGCGTGGAACGGTCGAACAAGGAGATCCCGAGCTCCCGCTCCAGGCGGCGGACCTGCTGGCTGACCGCCGACTGCACGATGCCGAGGCGCTCGGCGGCACGGCTGAAGCCGCCCTCTTCGGCGACGGCGGCGAAATACTGGAGCTGGCGCAGTTCCACGAGGTCCCCTCCTGCCGCACCGATCCGAGACTCATCACGATCGGTGATTTCTGCAGGGAACAACTGCTTCTGGTTCGCGCCTTCTTCCCGGGCTCGAATGGGAGCCGCGGACAGACAGCGGTTCGCGGAACGAGACTCCCAAGGAGAGCGACCGACATGACGACCTATGAGACCCGGAACGCCTCAGCCCTGATCGTGCCGCCCGGCGCGGCCGAACACGTACCCCTGCCGCACGGCGGCGGCTTCGACCTGCTGGCCGACGCCGCGGACACCGGCGGCGCCCTGGGCGCCAACCGCCTCACCCTCGGCGAGGGCGCCGACGGGGCCAGGCCCCACCAGCACGCGCGGTCGACGGAGCTCTTCTACGTACTCGACGGAGTGGTGGAGTTCTTCCTGGACGGCGGGATGACGACGGTGGCGCGTGGCGGACTCGTCGTCATCCCGCCCGGGATGCCGCACGCGTTCGGCGCGGCACCGGGTGCGACCGCCGATCTGCTGGCGGTCCTGACACCGGGCGTCGACCGGTTCGGCTACTTCCGTGCCCTGGGCCGCATTCAGCACGGTTTGGACACGTTCGACAGCCTCCTGCCCGAACAGGACCGGTACGACGTGCACTTCCTCGGCGGCGCGGTCGCCGCGGACTGGGCGACCGCGCGCGGCCGGGCTACGACGGGTCGCGCACGGTCCCGGTGACCTCCGGGCCCGGGTGCGGCTCCCACGCCTGGTCGTAGGTGACCAGGCGCAGCCGCAGGGTCTCCTTCGGCTCCCGCACCCGGTCCTTGACCGTGGGCACGGTCACCTCGACGCTCCGCTTGCCCGCAGCGATGGCCGCCGGGATGTACGGCATCTCCGAGACCTTGGACAGCGGGCGGGCCGGGTTCGGCGAGCTCCCGAAGACGTCCTTCAGCCAGCGCTTGCCGACGTCCTTGGTGGACAGCTCCTTGCCGCCGCTCACACGCCGGATGTCGAAACCGGCCTCGATGTCCGTGTCGGCCGCGGCGGACAGCGTGACGCGCCACTTGAGGGCCTTCCCCTCCGTGACGCGGTCCGCGACCGGCTTCACGGTGACCTTGGGCATCGGGTCGTCCTCGGTCACCCGCACACCGCCGTGGTACGAACCGACCACCGCGCCGCGGACCGCCTTGGCCAGCACGTCGTGCGAGACGTCGGCGCCGTAGCGCTTGTTGCCCCGCACCGTCACCGGCACGTCGACGGGCTCGCCGCCCGGACGCACCGTCACCGTCCTGTGCGCCGTCTTCTGCGTCCGCGGGTCCGTCACGAACAGGCGCACCTTGCCGCTGCCCTGCCCCGACACCCGTACCGGCACCTGGTACTTCCGGACTCCGGAGTCGCCTTCCTTCACCTTGAGCTGCCCGATGTCGACGCGCGCCAACTCGGCGGCCCCGGCATCCGGGGTGCCCGGGCGCCAGCCCCACGCGTCCATCAGCCAGGCACGCCCGGACCGGCTGCGCGGGGTGAGCTCCAGGGAGGTCACGTTCTTGAGGTCGAGCCCCGCGCGGGCGGCCGCGGACAGCGGCACGCGTACCTCACGCCCCCAGTAGGACGCGGTCATCTCGGTGCCGGGCAGGCCGTCGACGCGGACCTTGCCGAGCGTGGCCCGGCGGCCCGAGGCGTCGGTGACCGCCACGTCGAGCTTGGTGCCGGAGCTGTTGGGCGGCACGATCACGCGCAGCGCCAACGCGTCGGCGCCCGCTAGGGAGACGGGCTTGTGGGGACGTATCTTCGTCGCGGCACCCGCCTGCGACCAGCGCAGCGCGACCGCGTGGCGGCCCGGCTCCGGCGAGGTCTCCCAGGCGGCGAAGTGGGGCGAGGCGCCCCGCGTCCCGGAGGGGAGACAGGCACGCGACGCCCTGTCGTCCACCTGCGCGCACAGCCGGCCGCCGGACACGGCCGTCGAGGAACTCGGCACGAACCCGGGCGTGCGACGGCCGCCGACGGCGTGGGTCAGCACGCGCGCGGGCTTCGCCGAGGGGGCGCGGCGGCCGGAGCCGTCGAGGAGCGGGCGCACCCGGTCGTCACCGCCGACGAACAGACGGGCCGCCGCGGCGATGTACGTGGAGCCCGCCGTCTGCTGCTGCTTGGCGGTCAGGCGGGTGTCCTTGCCTGGCGCGCACACCGGGTCGGGCCGCTCGCCGGACTGGAAGTCGTCGTCGGCCGGGGCCTGCGCCTGCCCCGGCGTCCACTCGGTGTTGAAGAAGTTGTGGTTGGCGCCCACCACATAGACCGCGCTGTGCAGGGCGGTGCCGCGGCCGACGCCGCGCGTCCCGTCGGCGTAGATCTGGCCCTGGAGGTCGGACACGTCGCCGTCGCAGCCCGGCAGGATCGTCGTCGACGGCACGTCGGGGACCGGGTTCTGGCCGAAGATCGTGGGGCCGATGAGGACGGTGCCGCGGATGGTCCAGCGCGCCGGGCCCGGGGCGCCGTCCTCGGCGGCCGGCGGCGGCGTCAGGCTGTCGAGCGCGGCGCGGTTGACGCCTTCGCCGCCTCGCGAGTGGCCCACGAGCAGGACCCGGGACAGGTCGGCGGGCGCGGTGGCGCGCACGGCCTTCGGCGCGTCGCCGCGGCCGGCGGACCAGTCCGCCCAGCGGGCGAGGTGCTGACGCACCAGCGACGAACGAGCCTGCGCGCCGCCGTCCTGGACGTCGCCGTCCTGGCCGTTGATGCCGTTGGCGGAGATCGACACCGTCACATAGCCCTGTGAGGCGAGGAGTTTCTGGTCGTGCAGATAGCCGCGGTGGCTGGGCACCGGCTTCATGCCGGACTTGCAGGGCCAGCCGCCGTCCCGGGCGCCGCCGGACTTGAAGCACGTGTAGTGGCGGCCGTGCAGGAACAGCGCGAGCGGCCGCTTGCCCGGCGCGTCGGCCGGGCCCACCACGGCGGCCCGCATCTCCACGGGCTCGGGGAAGCCGGGCAGGCGCACCGACTTCTGGGTGTACTCACCGCTGACGGTGCGGTACTTGCCCGGGACACCGGGGTCGACGCGGTTCGCGGGCTGGGGGGCCGCCGACTCGGCGGGCGGCGCGATCCGCAGCGGCGGGGCCGTGTCGTCCGCGCCCTCGTCGAGACGGCGGCCGCCGGCCTGTGCCTGCAGCTCCGCGGCCGGTCCGATGCGGGCGCCGTCGAGCCGTAGCCGGAACGTCCGCTGGTCGTCCGTGGGTACGGGAACGCCGAGGAGCCGGTCGCCGGCGTAGAACTCGACGCGGGCGTCGCCCATGGGCACCGGCTCGGGGGCACGCCAGACCAGGTGCTTCTCGGCGCCGGACCCGTCGACCCGCCAGCCCTTGGGTAGTTGGCCTTCGGCGTCTCCCGGCGGTGTGGGGTCTCCCGGTGCCGCGGGGCTTCCCGACGGCAGCGCGTCTCTCGGTGACGCGGACGGTATTCGGTCGCCGGACGGCTGCGCGTGCGCCAGGCCCGGCACCCCCACCGCCAGCGCGAGGACCGCCGTGGCGGCGGTCACCGAGCGCGGGACATGGATCAAGACGTTCTCCAGTTCATCCAGTTGCTCACTGCGTTGGCAGTTGCTGCAGTGCGTTGGTCGTTGCTGCACTGCGTTGGCAGTTCCACTGCATGGGCCGCCCCAGAAACCCGGAAAGATCGCTGGGCCCCCGGACCTGGAGGATGCCGACGGGCGCGCGGGGGTTGCTTCGTGGGGCTAGTTGGGACTCCCCTTGTCCCCGAGTTCCGCCGCCGCGCATGATGCCTGGATGGCTGATCATCTTTCCGCGCCCCTGACCGCGGTCCGGCTCACCGCGTACACGCGGGCCGACCAGAACGAGATACTCGGCGACGGCCCCGACCCCTTCGGCGTCGCGGAGACCGGTTTCACGTGGCTGCCCAAGGACGTGCACTTCGGTGTCAGGGCGGAGGGCCGACTCGTGGCCCACGCGGGCCTGTTGAGGGTGCCCGTGTCGATCGGCGGTACCGAGGCGGAGGTGGTCGGCGTCGGCGGCGTGGCCGTCGCGGCCGGTCTGCGGGGCCGCGGCCTCGCCAGGACCGTCATGACGGCGGCACTCGACCACGCGCGCACGATGGGCCCCCGGCACGCGCTGCTGTTCTGCCGCCCGCCCCTGGTCGCCCTCTACGAACGCCTCGGCTGGCGGACGCTGGAGCAGGAGGTCCACGTCGAGCAGTCAGGGGGCCCGGTGGTCATGCCGCTGCGGACGATGTGGACGCCGCTGGTGGAGGGGACGGAGGGCACGGAGGGCATGGAGGGGTCGGCGTGGCCCGCGGGGGAGGTTCGGCTGCTGTCGTTCCCGATGTGAGCGCGGATTCCCCCGACGCCGAGGGGCCGCCGCCCCGGCAGAGCCGGGGCGAGGCACTGCGTGACGCACAGGGCGCACGAGGGAGGCAGGCGGCGCAGACTTGGAGCAGGAGCAGGGCGCGCCTGCGCCCTGGCAGGGTGTTGGGCCCGCGCCTACAGTGTGGGCCCAAGGCTCTGCGGCACGGCAAGGCAGGGCCTCGGCCCTGCGGCACGGATCGCGGAAAGGGCGCAGCGGCAAGGGCGCGGCCCCGTCCCGTGGTCACCAGCATCCCCGGCCGGGCGTCGCCCCGGTCCGCCACCGCCGGGACGACCGGCGGGCGCGGCCGACGCGGCGCCGTACGGGGCGCGGTGGCCTCCTGCCGCGGGGCAGACACCATCCCGCCGTGATCTCCACCCGGGTCCGCGCCGCGACGTGCGCGCGGGCCGAGTGCGCGTCGAGAGCCGCTGGAGGCAGCCGTGTCCGGACCGTGCGTCGCCCTGATCGCCGACCCCACGTCCCCCGAGGGCTGCCGGGAGTACCTCGCCCGGGCCGTCGAAGTCCTCACGGGCGCCCCGCCCCACCGCATCGACGCCCGGCACTTCGCCCCCTGCGGCACCGGCCGCGTCCGGGACCGCGACGGCGTCCGCTTACGCCTTCACGTCCCCGACCAGGGCCTGGAGGTGGTGCCTGACGTGGTCGTGCTGTACGAGATACCGCCGCACCGGCGCCGCGCCCTCGCCGCCTTCCAGCGCCTCCTCGCCCACCACCACGCGGTGACGCTGGGCGCCGGTGTGACGGCGTGGCGGACGGCCACCGAGAAGGACCGCACGGTCGCCCACTTCGAGCGGGACGGCGTCGCCCACATGGACACCGTCGTCCTGTCGCGGCCGGACCCGCGCGAGGCCGCCGCCGCGTTCGAGCGGCTCGGGCGCGACGCATGGGCCCGACCCGTCGTCGGCACCGGCGGCAGCGACACCTTCCACATCACCACCGAGGCCCAACTGGCCGAAGCCACCGAGTACTACGCGCGTCGGCGCAGCGCCTGGCTGCTCTCCCGCGACGCGGGCAACATCACCGCCGACGGCGACCGGCACCAGTTCCGCGTGTTCGTGCTCGGCGGCCGCGTCATCCACGCCCGCGAGCACATCCAGCCCGCGACGGACACCCCCTGCAACACCTGCCAAGGGGCGACGGCCATCCCCATCGCCCCGCCCGACCTGCCACGGCGCCTCACCGAACTGGCCGTGGCCGCCACCGCGTCGATGGGGCTGCCCTTCGCCGGGGTCGACCTCGCCATCGAGAACGGCGGGGTCGTCTTCGAGGTCAACGTCCAGCCGGCCTTCATCGACGGCGAGTTGGAGACGGTAGCCGTCCCCTACATCCAGGCCCACCTCGACGCCCTCGCCCAGACGGCGGCCGGCCGCCGCGGCCGCCATCCGGCACGGGGCAGGCGGCGCGGCAGCCAGGTCCACGGACACTCGCCCCGGGTGGCGTAGGCCCGGCCCGGCCGGCGCCGCCGACTGCCCCAGCGGCCACTTCTGCATCTGGGCCATGACCTGCTGAACGAACGCGTCCCGTACGGGCCTGCCGCCTTCGGGCGGCGGGCCCGTACGTTTGGCGGACCGTCGCGAGAAGGAGCGTCCCAGCGTGAGCACTCTCGGCATCCTGCCCCCGGACGAGCAGCTAGTCGTCACCACCGTGCGCGACTTCGTGGACAAGGAGGTGAAGCCGGTCGTACGGGAGTTGGAGCACGCGGACACCTACCCCGAGGCCCTGATCGAGCGGATGAAGCAGCTCGGGGTCTTCGGTCTCGCCGTCCCGGAGGCGTACGGCGGCACTCCCGTCTCCACCTCCTGCTACGTCCTGCTCACCGAGGAACTCGCCCGCGGCTGGATGAGCCTGGCCGGTGCGACGGGCGGCCACACCGTGGTCGCCAAACTGCTGCAGCACTTCGGCACCGAGGAGCAGCGCCGCCGCTATCTGCCCCGGATGGCCACGGGCGAGATCCGCGCGACCATGGCGCTCACCGAGCCGGGCGGCGGCTCCGACCTCCAGGCCCTGCGCACCGTCGCCCACGGGGACGCGGACGGCTATCTGGTCAATGGTACGAAGACGTGGATCACGAACTCCCGCCGCTCGGGGCTGATCGCCCTGCTGTGCAGGACCGACCCCCGGGCCACCCCGGCGCACCGGGGCATCTCCCTCCTGCTCGTCGAGCACGGCCCCGGCCTGACGGTCTCGCGCGACCTGCCCAAACTCGGCTACAAGGGCGTCGAGAGCTGCGAGTTGACCTTCGAGGACCACCGGGCCCCGGCCGACGCCGTGCTCGGCGGTGTCGAGGGCCGCGGCTTCGCCCAGATCATGAAGGGCCTCGAGACGGGGCGGCTCCAGGTCGCCGCCCGCGCGCTCGGAGTCGGCCGGGCGGCTCTGGAGGACGCGCTGTCCTACGCGCGCGAGCGGGAGTCGTTCGGCAAGCCGATCTGGCAGCACCAGTCGATCGGCAACTACCTCGCCGACATGGCCACCTCCCTCACCGCCGCCCGCCAACTCACCCTGTACGCCGCCCGCGAGGCCGACGCGGGCCACCGCGTCGACATGGAGGCGGGCATGGCCAAACTCTTCGCCTCCGAGACCGCCATGAAGATCGCCCTCGACGCCCTGCGCATCCACGGCGGCCACGGTTACTCCACCGAGTTCGACGTCGAGCGCTACTTCCGCGACGCCCCTCTGATGATCGTCGGCGAGGGCACCAACGAGATCCAGCGCAATGTGATCGTGAGCCGGCTCGTGGAGCGGGGCGGCCTGGACGTCTGACGCGGAGTACGAGCCGAGGGCCACGGCAGCGCACGAGTGGGGTCGGGCCGCGCACGAGCGGAAGCGGACCGCGCATAAGCGGAGCCGGACCGCGCATAAGAGAAGTAAGGCGTCGTGGCCTTTCGGCCGACGGCGCACAGTGCCCCGGACCCTGGCGCGCCCCCTCGTGGGGGCGTCATCCCTGTCCGTCCGCGACCCTTCCGGGACGTGCGGCAAGAGGAGGTCGGCTGTGGGGAATGTGCGCTGCATGACGGAGGCGGAGTGCCGTGAGGTGCTCGCCCGGGCGTGGGCAGGGCGGCTGGCGGTGGCGCGGCGCGGGCGCCCGTATGTGGAACTGGTCAGCCTCGTCGTCCGTGACGGGGCGCCGGTGGCGCTGGTCTCGGACGCCGGGCCGGTCGCCCGGGCGCTGCCTCCCGTGGTGGCCCCCCGGCAGTTGGTCGTCCTGGAGGCCGACGACGCCCAGGACATGGACGGCGCCCGCCGCGCGGTGCGGGCGGTCACCGCGCTGGGCAGGCCCCGCTGGGTCGTGGCGGCCGACGAGGTCGGCGCGTGCCGCCGTGCCGCGACGGCGCGCGGCCTGGACGTCGCGCCGGACATCGGGTTCCTCACGCTGACCGGGCCGGTCCTGAGCGGCGAGCAGCATCTGCTGCGGTGCGGCCCCGGCCAGGAAGCACTCGCGAGCGAGGCGCCTGCGAGCGTGGGTGAGGCGCCGGTGAGCGGCGGCGCGACCGGTGGAGCGGGCCAGCGCGGACGCGTCGGCCGCCGCCGGGGCATCGCCTCCCGTATGCGCCCGCGCTCTTCACCGCGCGGCCCGGGGTGACAGCCGCGGTGGCGTACGAAACCGTCGGCGGCGTACGAAGCCATGGGCGGCGTACGTAGGGGGGGGGCAACAGGCAGCCGGGGCCGCGCTCCACGGCGGCGGACACCGCGGTCCCGGCTCCTCCTCTCCTCGGGGGTGGCTCCCGCCCGCCCCCGAGGAGAGGGCAGCGGTGCGAGGACGCCCGGCGGAGGGGGAGCCGCCACGTCCTCGCACCTGCGGCCGCCGCCCCCGCCGACGAACCGGCGGCGACCGACCGGGGGATACGCCCGTCCCACCAGCGTGCACCCATTCGGCGGAAAAAGCGCCACCCTTGCCTACACAACGTGCTGAGACGGCCTTTTTAGGTAAGACGGGGGCTGATGGGGCGTAAGTGACTACATACCGTGACTAGTTGGAGGCCTGCTCGGCGGCCTTGGGGGCTCGCCCGGCGGTCGCGCCGTCCGCGACGACACGTACGCGGCCGAGGCGCGGATCCGCGGGATCGGGGAGGTTCATGCCGGCGGCGACGCCCGAGCGGAGATAGTTCAGGACGGGCTGTGTGAGGCGCTCGCCGGGCAGGACGGCGGGGATGCCGGGCGGGTACGGGGTGAGCATCTCGGCGGCGACGCGCCCGTCCGCCTCGGCGATCGGTACGTCCTCGACGGGCCCGAAGAAGGCGTCGCGGGGCAGAGCGGCCTGCTCCAGACGCAGCTCGGCGGGGGAGGGGACCTCGACGGGGACCGGGCGCGGCAGCTGGTTCGCGGCACGGGCGAGCGCGCCGAGCGCCTGGATCAGCGGGCGTGTGGTCTCGTCGCTGTCGGCGTGCGTGAGCTGCGTGCTGATGCGCCGGTGGTCGGCGATGTGGGCGTCGACGGCGTGGTGTTCGCGCAGCCAGTCGGCCGCCTGATAGCCGCTGATGCCGAGGCCCGTGACGTCGATGACCACGGGCAGGGGGTCGAAGTCGTCGGCGAGGCCGGGGCCGCAGAAGTCGGCCCGGTCGTTGACGTGCAGGCCGTCGATGTCCTCGATCTCCGCCCGCACGTCGTGGGCGAGCCGCAGGGCCCGGCCGATCAGCTCACGGCCGTGCAGCGCCATCTGGCGGCGCCAGCCGTCGAGCCCGGCGTAGAGGAGGACGGAGGGGCTGGTCGTGCCGAGCAGGTCCGCACGGCTCTCCAGGACGTGGGGTTCGATCAGGTCGCCCTGGAGGTGGAAGACGGACCCCTGCTCCAGGCCGCTGCCCATCTTGTGGATGCTGGTCACGCAGACGTCCGCGCCCGCGTCCATGGCCCAGGCCGGCAGCTCCGGGTGGAAGGGCAGATGCGCGCCCCAGGCCTCGTCGACGATGAGGGGCAGGGAGCGGCGGTGGCAGACCCGCGCGATCCCCTCCAGGTCGGCGCAACTGCCGTACGGAGTGGGGCTGGTGACCAGGGCGCCCCGCGCGTCTGGGTGGGCGTCGAATGCCTTCTCGAAGTCGGCGGGCGCGGGCGGATGGGCGAGGTGGCGCTCCGCGTCCCAGCGCGGCTCCACCCACACCGGCCGGATGCCGGACAGGACCAGGCCGGAGACCACCGACTTGTGGGCGTCCCGCCCGATGAGGAGCTCGGTGTGCGGGCCCGCGGCGGCGAGCATCGCGGCCTTCACCGACAGCGAGCTGCCGCACGTCGAGAAGAACGTGTGGGACGCGTGCACCGCGTGCGCCATCAGCTTCTCCGCGCGCCGCAGCACTCCCGCCCGGGTCAGCCGGTCGTCGAGGCCCCCGGAGGCGAGCAGGTCACCGTGGAAGACGGCGTCGCCGAGCACCGAACGCACCGCGGGGTCCGCGCCCCGGGCCTGCTTGTGGCCCGGGGGCGTGAAGGCCACGTGCCCGCGTTCGCGGTAGTCGGCGAGGGCCTCGAGGACGGGCGCCTGGGTGTGATCGACCGGCATGCCGTACGCCTTCCCTGACGGCGCCGCGCACAACCAGGCCGTCACCCCGACCCCACGGTGCGGGTCCGCTGATCAGGCCTGCCTGCGGCGGACGGTCAGAAGAAGGAGCTGTCGCCGCCGAACCGCACGGCGAGGTAGTACGCCTCGGCGGCGTTGGTGCAGTTGAGGTGGGCGAGCGGGGTGCGGTAGCGGTCGTCGCAGACGCGTCGCATCTCGGTGCGGAACCGGCCGTCGATCCAGTTCTTCGTCGCCCTGGTCGGATCGAGCTTCAGCTCGTACTTGGCGCCGTAGTTGCGGTACCCGAAGTCGTGCAGGACACAGGCGGGGCGGAACACCTCGCTGTACGGGGCGTAGCCCGTGGGCACGGAGCAGCCGTCGTTGGTCCAGTTGAACGGCGGGTTGTGCGGGGTGGTGGAGAACTGCTGGTACGTCAGGTTCATGATGCGGTCCGCCTCTTCCCTGACCGTCGGTTCCGCGAGTCCGCCCGCCGCCGGTTCCGCGGGCGGGATCGGTGCCGCGGCGGCGACGGGCCGTTCAGGGGCGGCGGCCGCGGCCGTTCCCGCGGTGCCGGCCGACACACCGAATCCGCCGACGGCGACGAGCGTCAGGGCGGCGGCGGTCGTCGAGATTTTCCTGCGCATGAGGGTCTCCGGATCACGAGTCGCTGGGGCCGACTTGGCCTTCCAGACCGGGCAACGAGCCAGGTGGCCGGGGGTTGCAGAGGGTCCCCTGAACGGACGGCGGTAAATCCGTGAAAGGTCTCGGCGACAGGGATCACGTAATGACTCGCACAAGGGTTCGCCAATTCGGGTGACTGCCCGTGCATTTGATGGTCGACGGCCGTGGAGTACGGGTCCAATTGCGCCTGCCGAGTGTGGCCATTTATCGGTGTGGACGAAGCGACTTCACGGCGGGACCATTGAATTCGACCGGTCATGTCCGGTGATCGGAAATGCCGGAGAAAGAGAGGTCCGAGTGAGCGGCACGGAGGCAGGAAGCGGTGCTCCGAGGGTGGTCGCCGTCGGCCAGGACGAACCGGCCGACCATGGTGCGGCCCCGGTCAGGGCGTCGATGGCGGCCGACGACCGGGCCGCGGTCGCCGGCGAACCGGGCGCGGCGCCGCAGGTGCGCGAGGCGCAGGACGATGAGGAAGCGTGATCGGCTCTTGGCCAGGGAGGGCAAGTGAGCACAGTCATCCGGCGTGTTTTCAACGGCAGGGGACACGGCAGTTTCGTCCAGCCGATTAACTCGCCCGTCGCTTTCACGACGAGCAGCATCGTCGCATCGATCTCCGAAGTCGACGGGAGCGGAAATCCATTCGTCGGCAGTGCCCGGATGACGGTGCACAACGTGGCGGCGGGGAACCAGCAATACGTCATCTGGGTAAATATCGAATGGCCCGACGACTTGAACTACCGGCTCAACGTCCTGGTCAGCAACGACTGAGCCGCGCGGCGCCGGAGCCCACGCGTGGTCGACCGACTCGTGGTCGACGTGCGGGGACTCCGGCGCCGCCGCGCCGTCAGCCCGCCGACTCGCCCGCGTGCGGGCTCAGCGTGCCCGCCCCGACGAGGATGAACAGCACGATGCCGAGCAGGATGCGGTAGTAGACGAACGGCATGAAGCTCTTGGTCGTAATGAACTTCATGAACCAGGCAATTACCGCATAGCCGACCACGAACGCGATGATCGTGGCGAAGATCGTGGGGCCCCAGGAGACATGGCCCCCCTCGCCCGCGTCCTTCAGCTCGAAGACACCCGAGGCGAGGACGGCCGGGATGGCGAGCAGGAACGAATAGCGGGCCGCCGCCTCGCGGGTGTAGCCCATGAGCAGGCCGCCGCTGATGGTGGCGCCGGAGCGGGAGACGCCGGGGATGAGCGCCATGGCCTGGCAGACGCCGTAGATCAGGCCGTCCCTGACGCCCAGTTCCTTGAGGCCCTTGCGGTCGCGTACGGCACGGTGCTTGCCGCCGGTCTCGTCGCGCGCCGCGAGGCGGTCGGCGAAGCCGAGGACGATGCCCATGACGATCAGCGTCGTGGCGATCAGGCGCAGGTCGCGGAACGGCCCCTCGATCTGGTCCTTGAACGTGACGCCGAGGACCCCGATGGGGATCGAACCGACGATCACGAGCCAGCCCATCTTCGCGTCGTGGTCCGACCGCGGCACCTTGCCGAACAGCGAGCCGAACCACGCCGAGACGATCCGGCCGATGTCCTTGCGGAAGTAGATCAGGACGGCGGCCTCGGTGCCGATCTGAGTGATAGCGGTGAAGGCGGCACCCGGGTCGTGCCAGCCCGCGAACGCCGCGGTCAGTCGCAGATGCGCGCTGGATGAGATCGGAAGGAACTCGGTCAGTCCCTGGACGAGTCCGAGAATGAACGATTCGAGCCAAGACATGAAAACTGCGCCGTCCAGTAACTGATCGTGCGCTGACCCGTGAGATGGCGGTCAGAAGCGTTGGAGGGGGACCAGGAGCGGCGAGGCGTGGTGCGTGCGTGCGCGGGTCGTGTGGTGGGCCGGGGAGGGGTGATCACGTGCCTCGCCGGGGGCAGCGTAGCGTCACAAGATGAAGGCCTTGCGTCAGGGCTGTCGGTTACGGCTTGCCACTCCTGGTCGTCGGCCCTCCGGTGGTGCTGGTGAGTTCGGGACCGGCCCGCGCGGCGGAGCTTGAGGATGGCGTCGGCGCGGGAGCCGGGCCGGCCGTCGGGGCCGGGCACCTCGCGGGTGAGGAGCTCGTCGCTCTCGACCGTCCACCCGTCCGGCGCGAGCCCATCCCGCCCGAGCCCGAGCCCCTCGCGGATCTCCGCGTTCGTCGGGAAGTGGTAGTCGAACGGCGGCTCCTGCTGCCACGACGGCCATCCGGCATGGCTGACGCGAGTCCATCCTCGCCCGGGCGTCCCGCGCCGCCGCGCCGGGCGGTGTCCTGCTGGTCGTCCCTTTCCCTGCCCTTTCGGCGCTCCGCGCCTCGTCCTCAAACTCCCCCAAGCTCTTAAGGAGCAGGGGGTACCCCCTCGACGGGCTGAATCCAGCGCGTCCGGCGCTATGGGTGACCGCGAAGACCGTGGCGCTTGCGCCATGCCACCGTTGCGCCCGCCGCTGCCGTCACCGCGATGAAGCCCATCGCGATGAGGAACGCGGGCGACGTGGGCGTCGACGCGCGGGCGCCCGCTATGACGTACGCCGCCGTGTTCGGGATGGAGCCGACGGCCGTGGCGAGCAGGAACGGCAGCCAGCCCATGCGGGACACCGCCGCGCAGTAGTTGGCGGCCGCGAACGGCACACCCGGGAACAGCCGGGCCGCCAGCATCGAGCGGAACCCGTGCCGGCTGAGCTGGCCGTCGGCCGCCTTCAGCCAGCGGCCCCGCAGCAGCGGCCGCAGCGCGTCCTGCCCGAGGACCCGGCCGAGGCCGAAGGACACCCCGGCCCCGACGACCGTGCCCACGATGGCCGCGGGCAGCCCGGCCTGCGAGCCGAACAGCGCGCCCGCCGCCAGGTTCAGCAGCGGCCGCGGCACGAACGCGACCGTGCACGCGCCGTACGCCGCCGCGAACACGCACACCGCGGCCGTGCCGCCGACCTGCGGCGGCCAGCCGTCCGCGAGGAGCCGCTGCGGCTCGAAGAGCAGCACGCACGTGGCGGCCGCGGCGAGCAGCAGCACGAGCAGGGACAGCCGCGCCCACGGCGATAGGAGCGCCCGCGTGCAGCGCACGGCGAGGCCCGGCGTCGGGGCGGCGGCGGTGTCGAGCATCCGGAGAGACTAACCGGCTCATGTGTCTGATCGCCGTATGGTGCGTCTCATGGGCGTCACAGTGCCGAGAAGTGCTCTCGCCGACACCGTCGTCGGGCGGCTCACGACGACGTACACGGAAGCGGCCGATCCGGTGCGGGCCGCGGACATGCGCGCGTACATGAAGGACATCGCGCCGTTCCTCGGCCTCACGTCCCCGGTCCGGCGGGACCTGGCCCGCGCCGTCCTCGCGGGGACGCCGCGCCCCGACGAGGCGGACTGCGCCGCGATCGCGCTGCGCTGCTGGGAACTGCCGGAACGCGAGTACCAGTACTTCGCCGTGGACTATCTGCGGCGGCACGTGAAGCGGTGCTCCTCCGCGTTCCTGCCGGTGGCCCGGCACCTGGTGACGACGGTCCCCTGGTGGGACACCGTCGACGCGCTCGCCGCGCACGTCGTCGGCGGGCTCGTCGCCGCCGACCCCGGGCTGCGGGCGGCCATGGACGAGTGGATCGAGGACGACGACCTGTGGGCCGCCCGCACCGCGCTGCTCCACCAGCTCCGCTTCAAGGACGCCACCGACACCGACCGCCTCTTCGCGTACTGCCTGCGCCGGGCGGACCACCCCGACTTCTTCATCCGCAAGGCGATCGGCTGGTGTCTGAGGGAGTACGCGAAGACGGACCCGGACGCGGTACGGGAGTTCGTGGGGCGGCACCGGGACGTGCTGGCGCCATTGTCGGTGCGGGAGGCGCTGAAGAACATCGGTGACTGACGAGGCGCCACTGGCCTGATGAGTCTGGCGAGTCTGACGAGGCGCAACTGTCGTACGCGGCCCCTGTGTCAGGGAAATTCACTCGACGCCGGGCAGGGCGTCGGCAATGATCGGCGGCATGTTCCGGCACGCCTTTCACACAGCTTTGTCCGCAGTCGCGGACGCTGTTCGGGCTGCCGTCCTTCCGCTCGCAGCACAGCACGCCGCCCTTCCTTGCGACGGCGCCCGAAGCTGACCCTCCCCGGACACTCCGGCGGACCCCGCAGGGGGAGGGTCGGCCAGGCCCCAGGGGTCCCCGTCCGCCGGCCGTCCGTGCCGCGGGCCACACCTTTCGAGTTCCGGAGCAGGAACCACCATGTCCAAGACGGCTTACGTCCGCACGAAGCCCCACCTCAACATCGGCACGATGGGCCACGTCGACCACGGCAAGACCACCCTGACCGCCGCCATCACCAAGGTCCTCAGCGAGCGCGGCACCGGCACGTTCGTGCCGTTCGACCGCATCGACCGCGCGCCGGAGGAGGCGCAGCGCGGCATCACCATCAACATCGCGCACGTCGAGTACGAGACCGACACCCGGCACTACGCCCACGTCGACATGCCGGGCCACGCGGACTACGTGAAGAACATGGTCACGGGCGCGGCCCAACTGGACGGCGCGATCCTCGTCGTGTCCGCGCTCGACGGCATCATGCCGCAGACCGCCGAGCACGTCCTGCTCGCCCGGCAGGTCGGCGTCGACCACATCGTCGTGGCCCTCAACAAGGCGGACGCGAGCGACCCCGAGCTCTCCGACCTGGTCGAGCTGGAGGTCCGCGAGCTGTTGTCCGCGCACGGGTACGGCGGGGACGCCGTGCCCGTCGTCCGGGTCTCCGGCCTCAAGGCCCTTGAGGGGGACCCGCGTTGGACGGCGGCGGTCGAGGCGCTCCTGGACGCCGTGGACACGTACGTCCCGATGCCGGAGCGCTATGTGGACGCGCCCTTTCTGCTCCCGGTGGAGAACGTCCTCACGATCACCGGCCGGGGCACGGTCGTCACGGGCGCGGTCGAGCGGGGCACCGTCCGCGTCGGGGACCGGGTGCAGGTCCTCGGCGGCGCCGACGGCACGGAGACGGTCGTCACCGGCCTGGAGACCTTCGGCAAGCCGATGGACTCCGCGCAGGCGGGCGACAACGTGGCGCTGCTCCTGCGCGGCATGGCGCGCGACGCCGTCCGCCGCGGCCATGTGGTCGCCGCGCCCGGCAGCGTCAGTCCGAGCCGTCGCTTCACCGCGCAGGTGTACGTCCTGTCCGCCCGCGAAGGAGGCCGCACCACGCCGGTGTCGACCGGCTACCGCCCGCAGTTCTACATCCGCACCGCGGACGTGGTCGGTGACATCGACCTGGGCGGGGCGGCCGTCGCCCGGCCCGGCGACACGGTCACCCTGACCGTCGAGCTCGGCCGCGACATCCCGCTGGAGCCGGGGCTCGGCTTCGCGATCCGCGAGGGCGGGCGGACGGTGGGGGCGGGGACGGTTACGGAGGTCGGCTGAGGTCGGCCTGTGGTGAGGCGGGGCACGCCGACTGCGGCGCGCCCCGCCGCCCCGCCCGGGGCGGAACCGCCTCCACCGGGCAGCGGTCCGGGGGGGAGGCGGGCACAATGGACCGGTGAACGAGCCCGCCGACCGAACCATCCCCGAGGGACCCGAGTCGCCGAAGGAGCCCGCAGTGCCGCCCGAGGCGACAGCCTCAGCGCCGCCCGCCGTGCTCCCCGAAGCGGAGCCGATACCCGTCACCCGCGTCGTCGACCACGGCACCGCCAAGCTGCTTCCCGACGTGGACCGGCCGCGCGCCTGGCTGCTCACGGTCGACGGGGCGCCGCAGTCGTACGTCGATCTGGACGCGCCCACGCACCTGGAGTTCGAGTACGCCCGCAGGCTCGCGCACATACTGGACACCGTCGCCGCCCCGGGCAGGCCGCTGGACGTCGTCCACCTCGGCGGCGGCGCGCTCACGCTGCCCCGCTATGTCGCCGCGACGCGGCCCGGTTCCCGGCAGGACGTGGTCGAGGCGGACCGGGGACTGCTCCGGCTCGTCCTGGAGAAGCTGCCGCTGCCCTCCGGATCGGGGATCACGGTGCACGGCGCCGACACCCGGACCTGGGTGGAGGCGGCGCCCGCGGCGAGCGCCGACGTGTTCGTGGGCGATGTGTTCGGCGGCTCGCGGGTGCCCGCGCACCTGACGTCGGACGCGTACGCCCGCGCCGTCCGCCGCGTACTGCGCGCGGGCGGCTGCTACGCCGCGAACCTCGCCGACGGCGCGGGCAGTGGGTCCGGCGCCCGGTTCGCCTTCCTCCGCTCCCAACTGGCCACCTTCGCCGAGGCTTTCGACGAGCTGGCGCTCATCGTCGAGCCCGCCGTGCTGCGCGGCCGCCGCTTCGGCAACGCCGTGCTGCTCGCCGCGCACGCGCCGCTCGACGTGGCCGCGCTCGTCCGCCGCACCGCGGCGGACGCGTTTCCCGCCCGGGTGGTGCACGGCGACGCGCTGCGCAGCTTCATCGGTGACGCCCGTGCCGTACGGGACGCGGACGCCGTGGCGTCGCCGGAGCCACCGGACGGGGCGTTCAGCGTCGGCTGATCGGGGCTGAGCGGGCTCGGCTCGGGGCGGGAAACGGTTTCCCCGGCCGCGAAGGGGCGACCGGGGAAACCGACTTACGACTCAGGAGTCACGAGTCAGGGCTCATGACCACGACCCGCCGCTCAGGACTCCTCGGGGTCCCCGTGCAGCCGCACCGTCGCGAGGATCTTCTTCACCTGGGCGTCGGAGACCTCTTCCTTCACGCCCTTGGCGCCGTACAGCGTCCACGCCACGTAGTCGCCCGCCGCGTTCTTGAACGCGAACGTCGTCGCCTTGCCCTCGGAGTCGCACTTGTCCGAGCCGGCGGCACCGGACGTCGTGGACGTCGTGACGCTGCCCTTGATGCCGGACTTGGTGGTGTACGACTCGATCTTGCCGATCTTGATCTTTTTCTTGTCGGACTTCTTCTGGTCGGTGTAGCCGCCGAAGACCCACCACGCCGAGTCGTTGCGGGCGACGTCCTTGGTGTTCTTGGCGCCGTTCTGGCCCTTGGTGCCGACGGTGGCGAGCGAGGTGTCGTCCATCTGCCCGTCCTTGTCGTCGTCGGACGTGCACCACTTCTCTTTGAAGATGGCGGGCGCGGACATGATGATGAGCGGCTTGGTGCCGTCGCCCTTGTTGTCCTCGAAGCCGATGAACGTGTCCGGGGACTTCACCACCCAGTCCGGCGGTACGTCGAATGCCGTGCCCCACTTGGGGTTCACCACGACCTGCCAGCCGGGAACGGTCGGCTTGGGGTCGCCGCCGGTGCCGCGCGGGTTGTCCTCCTCCGACGGCTTGGGGCTCGGCTTCTTGGAGACCGACTTGGACGGCTTGGTATCGGCCTGGTCGGACTTGCCGCCCTTGTCGTCGCCGTCACTGCCGAGGACCAGGAAGCCGGTGACGCCAGCGGCCACGACCACGGCCGCGGCGGCGACGATCGCCGTGATCTTCGTCTTGTTGCCGCCGCCGTTGCCGCCGCCGCTCGGGTCCGACCCGCCGGCCTGGGGCGTACCCATGGGGAACGTGGGCGCGCCCCACTGCGGCTGCCCGCCCGTCGGCTGCCCCGGCTGGCCGGGCTGGCCCGCGGGGGGCTGCCCGGTGGGCGGCTGCTGGTACGGATTGGGCTGCTGGTATCCCGGCTGCTGCTGGTATCCAGGCTGCTGGTACGGATTCGGCTGCTGGTACCCGGGCTGCTGGTACGGGTTGGTGCTCGGGTCCTGCGGGTTCTGCTCGCCCCCGGGCGGCTGCTGTTCTGGCCACATGGCCAGTAACCATAGAGGGGCGGGGGCCCCGGTGCCACGCCCGGCCACCAGCCGGACCGGGTCCGGGGCAGGGGGCGGACGCAGCGGTGACGAAGTGGTGAAGAAGTGGGGTGGGCGGTGGGGTGGGGGCGCGTGGTGCGCCGTCGTGAACCCGTGCGGCCCCGTCGTGAACCCGTGCGGTCCCGTCGGCCCGTGGGCGCGTCAGCCCGTGGGTTCGCCGTACAGCCGCACCGTGGCGAGGATCTTCATGATCGTCGAGTCCGGGACCTCTTCCTTGACGTCCCTGGCGCCGTACAGACTCCAGGACACGAATTCGCCCTCGGAGTTCTTGAAGCCGAAGGTGATCGCCTTGCCGTCGGACGCGCACTTGCCCTTCTGCGGCGTATTCGTCGAACGGCCCCAGGCGATGCTGCCCTTGACGCCCGACTTGGTGGTGTAGGGCTTCGCCTTCTCGTCGTACGTCATGGTCTTCTTGTCCGGCTGGGTGTAGGCGCCGTAGATCCACCAGCCGACGGTCTTCACCGCGACCTCGTCGGTGTTCTTGCCGCCGCGCGCGCCCTTGGTGCCCGCGGCGCTGAGCTCGACGTCCTCGGTCCGGCCGTCCTTGTCCTCGTCGGAGGTGCACCACTGCGGCTTCAGGACCGCGGGTGAGCCCATCGTCGCGATCGGCTCGCCGGTCTTGTTGTCCTCGAAGTTGATGGCCCTGCTCGGCCCCTCCACCTGCCAGTCGGGCGGTACGTCGAAGGCGGTGCCCCACTTGGGGTTCACCACGACCTGCCAGCCCGGGACGGTCGGCTTGGGCCCGCCGCCCGTGCCCCGCTCGTCGTCGTCGCCGTCCGACGGGGCCGACGGCTTCTCGGACGCCTGCTCCGAGGAGCCTGCCTTGTCGCCCTTGCCTGCTGCCTTGTCGTCGTCATCGCCGCCGAGCATCAGAAAGCCGGTGACGCCCGCGGCCACGACCACGGCGGCCGCGGCGACGACGGCGATGACCTTGGTCCTGTTCCCGTTCCCGCCGCCGCTTCCGCCCGTCGGCTGCGGCGCGCCCAGGGGCGTCGGGGCGCCGCCCCACTGCCCCTGCTGCCCGGGCTGCTGCTGATACCCGCCTTGCTGATATCCCGGCTGCTGATAGGGATTCGGCTGCTGGTACCCGGGCTGCTGGTACGGGTTGGCGCTCGGGTCCTGCGGGTTCTGCTCGCCCCCGGGCGGCTGCTGTCCTGGCCACATGGCCGACAACCCTACGGGTGCTGCCCGCGGGTGATCACAAGGCCCCTCTGGAGGCGGTCAGTTCTCGCCCGAAGCCTTGTACTCGCGCACTGTGCTGAGGATTTTCCGGACCGTTGTGTCCGGGATCTCCTCCTTCACGCCCTTGGCGCCGTGGAAGGCCCACGAGACGAATTCGCCTCCGGCCTCCTTGAACGCGAAGACCGTCGCCTTGCCGTCCGTGTCGCACTTCTCCCGTTTGGTGACACCGGACGACTCGGCCGACGCGAGGCTGCCCTTGATGCCGGACTTGGTGGTGTAGGACTCCACCGCACCAGCCTTGATCTTCTTTCGTTCCGGTTGCGCGTACGCGTACACCCACGCGGTCGAGTTCTCCCGCGCGATGTCCGCGGTGCTCTTGAAGCCTCTGTTGATCCTGGTGCCCGCGCCGCCGAGAGGCGCGTACTCGGTGGTGCCGTCCTTGTCCTCGTCGACGGCGCACCACTGCTCCTTGAGGTAGGCGGGCGCGGCTATCGCGGCGAGCTTGTTGTCCTCGGGGCCGGCGTCGTCCGAGACCCACGAGACCCAGTGGACGGACTTCAGCGACCACTGCGGGGGAACGTCGAACGCGATGCCTCGCTTGGGGTTCACCACCGTCTTCCAGCCCGGGACCGTGGGCTTCGGGTCGCCGTCCGTGCGGCGCCGGTCCGTGTCGGTCGGCGTCGGTGACGAGCTCGACCGTGCCGGGCCCGGCTTCGCGGAATCGTCCTCGTCGCCGCCCAGCAGCACGAAGCCGGTGACGACCGCGGCCACGACGACCGCGGCCGCCGCGATCACGGCGATGACCGTGGTTCTGTTCCTGCCGCTGCCACCCCCGCCGGGCGATTGCGGTACGCCCGCAGGCACCGTCGCGGCGTTCCACTGTCCCGGCCGGCCGTCGGCCGGCTGCTGGTATCCCGGTTGCAGATAGGGGTTCGGCTGCTGGTGGCCGGGCTGCTGATACGGATTCTGATCCTGCGGGTTCATGGCAGTCCACCCTATGGCCGGGAAAAGTGGGGGAGTTGAAAGGGCGGGCCGGTGAAGGATGTGCCGGTGGGGACGGGGGCTGGCCGGGAAGGCTACCCATGGGTAACATCTCGGTATGAGCGCAGACCAGATGTCGATCGGCGAGATGCTCGCCGCCACCGTGCCGATGGCCCGGACCCTGAACCTCGAGTTCGTGGAGACCACGCCCGAGCGGGCCGTGGTCGTGCTGCCCGATCAGGGTGACTACCACAACCACGTGGGCGGGCCGCACGCCGGAGCCATGTTCACGCTGGGGGAGTCCGCGAGCGGTGCCATCGTGATCGCGGCCTTCGGGGCGGAGCTCTCGCGGGCCGTGCCGCTCGCGGTGCGCGCCGACATCGCGTACAAGAAGCTCGCGATGGGGACGGTGAAGGCCACCGCCACCCTCGGCAGGCCCATCGCCGACGTGATCGCCGAGCTCGACGCGGGGCAGCGCCCGGAGTTCCCCGTCGCCATCGCCATCACGCGCGAGGACGGCGCCGTGACCGGCGAGATGACGGTCGTGTGGACCCTTCGGCCCAACGACCCGAAGTAGTACGGCGGTTCCGAGGCGTCGTACGGTCCGGACCCGGCGAATGAGTAGGCGTACTCAGGCGGTGTGAGGCGTTCGCGGTGAGTATGGCGGCATGAGTGGTCTGCCGTCCGCGCCTCCCGCCTTCGATGCCTCCGAGTCCTCCGCCGATTCCCGGGCCGACCTCGGCCCGGACGTCGCCACGGCCGTCGGGCTCTTTCTGCTCGAAGGGGCCTTCCTTTTCGTGGTGTTCGCGGCGTGGGTCCTGTCGGGCTTCACCCTCGACGCCGCCGACGACGTCGAGCCCGATCGCCTCGGTGGCTATCTCCTCACCACCGGGGCGGTCGGGCTCTTCGCTGTGCTCGCCGCCGTCGCCGCCCGCCGCATGCGCGCCGTCGTGACCCTGTGGACCCAGGCGGTGATGGTGGGTCTCGTCGCGGTCGCGGTGTTGGGCGGCCTGGCGCATCAGGAGCGGGAGGACCGGCGGTCGCAGCCGGATCCCGCGCCCACCTGGACGGGGCAGGTCGGGTGCCGCAGCGGCGGCGACAGCGACGAGTGTGCCTCCATGGGAGGTTGACGCTTCGTCAGGTCACGTTGGCGGCGGGGTCCGGGGTGCTGTGCCGCGTGAACGCCCACAGCGCGAGTCCCAGGCAGCTGAACGCGGCACCCAATGCGCAGACGGCGCCCCAGCCGGCCGCCTCGTAGAGGGAGGTCGCGGCGATGGCGCCGGTGGCGCTGCCGACGGAGTAGAAGACCATGTATCCGCCGATCAGCCGGCTGCCCGCGTCCGGGTGCAGCGCGTAGATCAGGGTCTGGTTGGTGACGTGGACCGCCTGCACGGCGAGGTCGAGCAGGATCACCCCGACGACCAGAGCCCAGAGCGAGCTGCGGGTGAAGGCCAGGGGCAGCCACGAGGCGGCGAGCAGGGCCAGGGCGATGCCGGTGGTCCGGTGGGACAGGCCGCGGTCGTTCAGGCGGCCCGCCACGGTCGCGGCCAGCGCGCCTGCGGCACCGATCAATCCCAGTGCCCCGATCGCGCTGTGGGACCAGAAGTACGGGGCCTCGCTGAGCGGCAGCGCGACGCTGCTCCACAGAGTGCTGAACGAGGCGAAGATCAGCAGGCCGAACAGGGCCCGCAGTCGCAGTAGCCGCTCCCGTGCGAACAGAGTGACCGTGGAGCGCAGGAGCTGTCCGTAGCGCAGGGTTGTCGGCGCGACGCCACTGTGGCGCGGCAGCACGCGGTACAGGACCAGGGCGAGCAGCGCCGTGAGCGACGCCGAGGCGAGGTAGACGGAGCGCCAGCCCGCGAGATCGGCCATGACGCCGGAGGCGGTGCGGGCGAGCAGGATTCCGATGACCACGCCGCTGGTGACCAGGCCGACGACCCGGCCGCGCCCGGCGGGCGGGGCCAGTGAGGCCGCGAAGGCCACCAGCGTCTGCGTGACGACCGCGAGCAGCCCCGTCGCCGCCATGCCCGCGAGCAGGATCGCCGCCGTGTGGGCGGCGGCCACCACGGCCAGCGCCACCACGAGGAGCAGCAGTTGGGCCACGATGAGCCGTCTGCGGTCGGCCACGTCGCCCAGCGGCACGAGGAAGAACAGGCCGAGGCCGTACCCGACTTGCGTGAGGGTGACAACGCTGCCGACGAGTGCCGGGCTCATGGCGAGGTCGTGGCCCATGGTCACCAGGAGCGGCTGGGAGAAGTAGACGTTGGCCACCGCGGCCCCGCAGGCCACGGCGAACAGCATGACGACGCCACGGGACATAACGAACGCGGGACTCTCCCCGCTCGGCGCGGAAACCTCCCCGCGGAGCGCGGAATCCTCCCCGCCCAGCCCGGGATCCTCCCCGCCCACCGCGGAACCCTCCCCGCTCCGGGCCCCGCTCCGGGCCTCGCCCCGTCGTGTCGCAGCCGCACAGTTGCCGGACATCGGCACCCCTCCGCATTCTGGTTGCATCTTGCTACCAATAACGACGGCGACGCTAACCCGTTTGGTAGCATGTTGCAACCAGAATGAGAGTGAGGGACGCCATGGTGACCAGGACGCGCTTCGACGACAGTGAATGCCCCGTCGCCCGGTCGGTGGACGCGATCGGTGACTGGTGGTCCCTGCTGATCGTGCGGGACGCCTTCGACGGAAGCCGGCGCTTCGGGGAGTTCCAGCGCAGCCTCGGCGTCGCGAAGAACATCCTCACCGCGCGGCTGCGCACCCTGGTCGCCGGCGGTGTCCTCGAATCCGTCCCCGCCTCGGACGGCAGCGCCTACCGCGAGTACGTACTGACTCCGAAGGGCAAGGCGCTCTTCCCCGTCATCGTGGCCCTGCGGCAGTGGGGCGAGCAGAACTTCTTCGAACCCGGCGAAGCGCACTCGGAGTTGGTCGACCGCCGACAGGGACAGAGCCTCCGCGCACTGGAAGTGCTGTCCGCGGACGGGCGACGGCTGAACCCCGACGACACCGCCGTCCACAAAGTCTCCACCCAGTGATCTGAGCCGGAGGTGCGGTGCCGGTACGCCGCCGCTCTTGTTCAAGTCATTGACACGAGTCACCTCCAGTCATAGTTTTCCCGCCGCACCGGTGGTGTCCCACGGTGCGTCAGCTCCACTTCTTCGCAGAGTTCGTTCAAGGCCCGAAGGCCTGCCCCGAATTGGCACGTGTACGTCATTCGCGCACCGAAGGAAGTGACGGCCCATGTCCGACACCGTGTCCCGGCGCACCACCCTGCGGCTGATGGGAGGGGCGGCCGCGGTGGCCGCCGCTGCCACCGCCGGACTCCCGGTCCCCGCGCACGCCCACGCCCACCGGAGGCAGGGCCCGGCGGCCGGGCCCCGCGTCGAGTCCCTGGTCCGCAGGCTCACGCTCGACGAGAAGATCTCCCTGCTGCACGGGGCGAGCGACCCGAAGAGGCTCGGGCAGGCCGGGTACGTGCCCGGTGTGCCGCGGCTAGGCATCCCGGAGCTGCGGCTCGCGGACGGCCCGGCGGGCGTACGCGTCACGGCGCACGCCACCGCACTGCCCGCCCCCGTGCTGCTCGCCGCCGCCTTCGACCCCGAACTGGCCCGCCGCTACGGGCGGGTGATCGGGCGTGAGGGGCGGGCGCTCGGTCAGGACGTCCTGCTCTCGCCGATGGTCAACCTCATCCGCACCCCGTACGCGGGCCGCAACTTCGAGACGTTCAGCGAGGACCCGCTGCTCGCCGCCGACCTGGTCGCCCAGGAGATCAAGGGCATCCAGGAGGAAGGGCTGATCGCGACGGTCAAGCACTTCGCGATGAACAACCAGGAGAAGGACCGCATGTCCATCGACGTGCGCGTCGACGAGCGGACCATGCACGAGACGGAACTGCGGGGCTTCGAGGCCGCGGTCGCCGTGGGCGTGGGCTCGGTCATGGGGGCGTACAACAAGGTCAATTCGACCTTCGCCTGCGAGAACAAGGAGCTGCTCGACGAGGTGCTGCGCGAGCGGTGGGGGTTCGACGGGTGGGTGATGACCGACTGGTTCGCGGCCCACTCGACCGCCGCCGCGATCGGCGCGGGTCTGGACATGGAGATGCCGGACGGCACGTACTTCGGCGCGGCGCTGAAGAGGGCCGTGGAGAGCGGCGGTGTGCCCGAGGGGCACGTGGACCGGTCGGTGCGGCGGCTGCTCGGTGTGCTCGACCGGTTCGGGCTGCTCGACGGGAGCGCGCCGCCGCGCCCGGCCCGGGACCCCGACGCGGGCGCGGCGGTCGCGCTGGAGGTCGCCAGGGCCGGTGCCACCCTGCTGCGCAACCGGCGCGGCGCGCTACCGCTCACCGGCCGCGCCGCCCGCTCCCTCGCCGTGATCGGCCCGACCGGTGCGCTGCCGTTCGTCAGCGGAGGCGGCAGCGCGCACGTGATCCCGGACCGTGCCGTGAGCCCGCTGGACGCGATCAAGTCCCGTGCGGGGCACGGCGCGCGCGTCCGCCACGCGCTCGGCGAGGACCTCTTCGGCAAGGCGATTCCCCGCGCGGCGCTCTCGCCCGGCGGCTTCGACCCGGAGGGGCAACACGTCGGCGCGGGCGAGGAGTGGACGTACGAAGGGACCCTGACCGCGGACGCGGAAGACGAGTGGACGGTCGTCATCCACTACTCCGGCGCGCGGCCGACGGTGCGGCTCGACGGCGTGGAGCTGTTCCCGCCCGCGCCGGGCTTCGGCGAGTACTTCACCGGCGGGCTCGTGTCGACCGCGCCCGACGGACTCTCCGTCCGCAGGAAGACGGTGCCGCTGACGCGCGGCGGGCACCGGCTCGAGATCTCCGCGAAGGGCGGGGCGAAGGGGCAGACGTTCCGGCTGCGCCGGATCACCTCCGCGACCCGCGCGCTGGACGTCGCCGAGGCGGTGCGCGCCGCCCGGTCCGCGCACAGTGTCGTGCTCTTCGCGTACGAGGACGCCACCGAGGGCCAGGACCGCACGACCGTCGCCCTGCCCGGCCATCAGGAGGCCCTGATCGAGGCGGTGGCTGCCGCCAATCCCCGTACCACCGTCGTCCTCAACACGTCGTCGGCCACCTCGATGCCCTGGCTGGAACGCACCGCCGCCGTGCTGCAGATGTACTACCCGGGGCAGGAGGGCGCGGCCGCCACCGCCGCCGTCCTGTTCGGCGACTGCGATCCGGGCGGCCGACTCACGCAGACCTTCCCCGTCGACGACGACCGGCATCCGACGGCGGGCGACCCGCGCCGCTATCCGGGTGTCGACGGAGTCGAGGAGTACTCGGAGGGCATCCACGTCGGTCATCGCTGGTACGACGCGGAGGGCGTGCGGCCGCTGTTCCCCTTCGGGCACGGGCTGTCGTACACGACCTTCGCCTACGAGGATCTGGAGACGCGTCCGGCGGGGCGCGGCGGCGGGTTCGATGTGAGCTTCCGGGTGCGCAACACCGGGCGGCGCGACGGGGTCACCGTGGCTCAGGTGTACGTCGGGGCCTCGCCGGACGTGCGGCTCAAGCAGGCGGTGCGCGTGCTCGGCGGCTATCGGCGGGTGGCCCTGCGGGCGGGGGAGGAGCGGCGCGTCACCGTGCGGGTCGCGGCGCGGACGCTGTCGCTGTGGGACGTGCGGCGGCACGACTGGGTGCTCGGTACGGGGCTGCGGACGGTTCAAGTGGGGGTGTCCTCACGGGAGTTGCTGCTGTCCGGGTCCGTTCATGTGAAGGGGGCGCGCGGATGAGGAGCGGATGCGGATGGCGGGGGCGCGGGCGGCGCGTTGTCGCGGTCGTCGGTGTGCTGGCGGCGACCGGCGCCGCGGGGCTCGCGCCCCAAGCGGCGCAGGCGGAGACCGGTGGGCAGGGGGATCTCGCGGGTGGCGCGTCCCTGGTGCGTACTGACGCGGGCTGGGTGCGTGGACAAGTCACCGGCGAGGGACGGCAGTTCCTCGGGATCCCGTACGCGCGTCAGCCCGTCGGCGAGCTGCGCTGGACGGAACCGCGCCCCGCCGAGCCGTGGCACGGCGTGCGCGACGCCACGGAATTCGGCAACCGGTGTGTGCAGGGGACGAGTTGGGATCCGGGCTACGAGAAGCCGACGCACACCGAGGACTGCCTCGATCTCAATGTGTACGTTCCCGAAGGGCGCGCCGGGACGGCTGCAGCCGGAGCGCGCGAGGGGCGGCGCCCCGTCATGGTGTGGCTGCACGGCGGCGGGCTCACCGCCGGCGCGGGTGCGGACATCGTGCCGGACCGCTTCGCCCGCACCACCGGCACGGTCGTCGTCACCGTCAACTACCGCCTGGGCGCCATGGGTTTCCTCGCCGGACCGCAACTCGACGGCGAGGCCTCCGACCGGGTGTCAGGCAACTACGGGCTGCTCGACCAGCAGGCCGCGCTGCGCTGGGTGCGCGCCAACGCCGGGCGGTTCGGCGGCGACCCGCGCCGGGTGACCCTCGCGGGCGAGTCCGCGGGCGGCCGCTCCGTGTGCACGCACCTCGCCTCGCCCACCGGCCGCGGCCTGTTCCGCTCGGCCGTCGTCGAGAGCGGCGCGTACGACGACTGCGCGGGCCGCGAGCGGGGGCGGGCGGCCGAGGATGGCGCCGCGTTCGCGCGGAAGGCGGGCTGCCCGGACCCGGCGACCGCGTTGGCGTGTCTGCGTGCCAAGCCTGCGAAGGACATCCTCGCCGCGCAGGCCGGGTTCGACTGGGGGCCGGTCGTCGGCGGGCGCTTCCTGCCGGTCCAGCCGGAGGAGGCCTTCGCGCGGGGCGGCTCGGCGGGCGTGCCCGTCCTGAACGGCGCCAACACCGACGAGGGCACACTCTTCGCGTTCGCACAGCACGACGGCCAGGGCAGGCCGCTCACCGCCGAGCAGTACCCGGCCGTGCTCGACCGTACGTACGGCGCAGAGCTCGGGGAGCGGGTGCTGCGGCGCTACCCGCTCGCGCGCTACGCCACCCCCACACACGCCCTCGCCGCGACTCTCGGCGACGAGATCTTCGCCTGCCCGGCGCTGCGCCTCGGCGGCTCGCTCGCGCGGCGCGGCCCCGTCTACGCCTACGAGTTCGCGGACCGTACGTCGCCGCCGTTCGCCAGTCTGCGCAATCTCGGCACGGACTTCGTCTTCGGCGCGACGCACGTAAACGAAGTGCAATATCTCTTCAAACACTTCGGCCTCGAAACGCCGCTGAACGCCGAACAGCGCGCCCTCGCCCGGCAGATGACGCGCTACTGGGGCTCCTTCATCCACACCGGCGTGCCCCGCGCGGACGGCGAGCCGACGGCTCCCGACCAGCGGATCCGACCCGGCGACGTGCTCGCGCTGCGCACCGCCTCGGCAGGCGGGAACGCGGTCGTCGGCACCGCGCACCGCGCGCACCGGTGTGATCTGTGGGACGCGGCCGCACCCCGCTGAACAGGTAGTCTTCACCGGCGTGCGTGATCGACCAGGACGCGTACGCCGGGGGAGCGGCCAGCACAGCGGAAGGAACCGGGGTTGCACGTCCAGGAGTGGCTGGAGAACGTACCGGCCGTCAGCGTCTACGCGCTCGTCGGACTGGTCATCGGCCTGGAGTCACTGGGCATCCCGCTGCCCGGCGAGATCGTCCTCGTCTCGGCCGCGCTGCTCTCGTCGCAGCACGGTGAGGTGAACCCGGTGATCCTGGGGGCGTGCGCCACCGCGGGCGCGGTGATCGGCGACTCCATCGGGTACGCGATCGGGCGCAAGGGCGGCCGGCCCCTGCTCGCCTGGCTGGGGCGCAAGTTCCCCAAGCACTTCAGTGAGGCCAACGTCGGCAGTGCCGAGCGGTCCTTCCAGAAGTGGGGCATGTGGGCGGTCTTCTTCGGCCGCTTCGTCGCGCTCCTGCGCATCTTCGCCGGGCCGCTCGCGGGCGTCCTGCGCATGCCGTACTGGAAGTTCGCGATCGCCAATGTCCTCGGCGGCATCGTGTGGGCGGGCGGCACGACCGCCGTCATCTACTACATCGGCGTGGTCGCGGAGGACTGGCTCAAGCGCTTCTCGTACGTCGGTCTCGGCATCGCCGTCCTGATCGGCATCGGCTCGATGCTGCTGGTCAAGCGGCGGGCGAAGAAGGCGGCGGAGGAGCATGCCGCTCGCGCGGAGGCGGACGCAGGGGCGGAGGCCGAGGTGGGGGCCGCGGAGGAGGCGGCCGTCGGGTCCGCCGCCATGGAGAGCGAATCGGCAGCCGCCGTACGGTGAGCCGCCGTACGCGTGGCTGGTTCCTCACGGTGAGGTGGAGCCTGCCCCCGTAGCCCTGCGGGGGACCGCTCCCCGGGGGATCCGGGTGCGGGCCCCAGTGAGTGCGGGGGCCTTCGCCTCTAGCGTCGGACGACATGACATGTGTACGGCGCACCGAGAACAGGTCCCTCTTATCAAGGCCCCGGCGAGGGCGGGGTGCGGCCGTGCTGGCCGTGGTGTCGGCGGCGACGCTCGTCCCCTCCGTGGCCTCGGCGACCACGCACTCCGCCGCTCCACGCGACAGCGGCGCCGCGGCCTCCACGACCGGCCTCGACCGCTACTACGACCAGCGCCTGGACTGGCGCAGTTGCGTCCTCGGCCCGGACGACGAGACGGGCAACGCCCTGGAGGAGGCGGGCGCGCGCTGCGCCGACGTGACCGTACCGCTCGACTACTCCGATCCCGGCGGCCGTACGATCACCGTCGCGATATCCCGGCTCAAGGCCACCGACACCCGCCACCGCGTCGGCCCGCTGCTGCTGAACGGCGGTGGCCCCGGCGGGCCCTCCCTCGGTGACGGGCCGGACATCCGCAAGGCGATGAAGGCCGTCGGCGCGCGCTACGACATCGTCGGCGTCGACCCGCGCTTCGTGGGGCGCAGCACTCCGCTGGACTGCAAGTGGCCCGTGAGCTCCGCCATCTTCTCCTCGGGAGCGGGCCGGGCGGGCTTCGACCGGCAGGTCGCCCTGCACAAGGACCTGGCCGCCAAGTGCCGTGCCACCAACGGCTCGGTGCTGCCGCACGTCACCACGCGCAACACGGCCCGCGACATGGACGTCATCAGGGGCGCCCTCGGCGAGAAGAAGATCTCGTACTTGGGCTACTCGTACGGCACCTACCTGGGCACCGTCTACACGCAGATGTTCCCCGGCCGCTACGACCGGGTGGTCCTCGACGGCGCCATCGACCCGCGCCGCTACGGGCCCCGCCTGCTGCGCGGCACCGAAATCGAGAACGAGCGGGCGCTCGCCGGATTCGCGGCCTGGGCGGCACAGCGGCACGACACCTACGGCCTCGGCCGCACCCGGTCCCGGGTGCTCGCCACCCTCGACCACGCCATCGACGTGTCGGCGCGGCGCGGGCTCACCGTGGGCACCGCCCCGGACGTCTTCCGGCTCGACGACACCCAGGTGCCGACCCTGCTGTTCATGGGCATATCCGACGACACCGACGAGGCACGGGCGGTCTTCGGCGAGCAGATGTCCGTCCTGGCCAAGGCGGCGGAGGGCCGGCCGACGCGGGTCTCACCGGAGTTCAAGTCGGACCTGGAAAGCCTCACAACGGGCAAGGATTCGCACTACGGCAGCGTGCAGACGGCCATCCTGTGCGGCGACAGGGCCGCCCCGCGCGACCCCGAGCGGTACTGGCGCGACATCCAGCGCAGCCGCGCCGCCCACCCGGTCACCGGGCCGCTGACCAACAACATCGGCCCGTGCGCCTTCTGGGACCGCCCGAGTGAGCGGCCCACCCAGGTGCGCCACGACACCCCGGCGCTGCTCGTGGGCGCGACCGGTGACCCGCGCACCGACTACCAGGGCACCGTGGCGCTGCACGGCATGCTGCCCAGCTCCAAGCTGATCACCCTGAAGGGCGCCAACCGGCACGCGGTCTACGCCTACTACGGCAACGCCTGCGTGGACGCGAAGGTCAACTCCTACCTGGACACCGGCAAACTGCCGGGCAAGGACCGGACCTGCGTGCAGCGGGACGGCTGACGCGCCGAGCGGCACCGTCGGCACCAAGCCTGCCCGGGTCACCGCCTCGGGCAGGCCGTGCGTCAGGACGCGTGCGCCTCGCGGTGGGCCTTCGCCAGTTCCACGTACAGCGTGCCGTTGAGGGAGATGCCCGCGCGCTCCTCCTCGGTGAGCTCCCGCTTGACCTTCGCGGGCACGCCCGCGACCAGGGAGCCCGGCGGCACCACCATGCCCTGCGGCACCAGCGCCTGCGCGGCGACGAGCGAACCGGCGCCGATCACCGCGCCGTTGAGCACCGTGGCGCCCATCCCGATCAGGCAGTCGTCCTCGACCGTGCAGCCGTGCAGGACCGCGTTGTGGCCGACCGAGACGCGCTCGCCGACGGAGATCGGGAAGCCCGGGTCGACGTGCAGGCTGCAGTTGTCCTGGATGTTGCTGTCGGCGCCGACCTCGATCGGCCCGCAGTCGGCGCGGAGCACCGCGCCGTACCAGGTGCTCGCGCCCGCGCTCAGCGTCACCTCGCCGATCACCACCGACGTGGGTGCCGTGAAGGCCTCTGGGTCGACCTTCGGGTCCTTGCCGCCGAAGCCCATGACGAGTGCCTGGTGGCTCATCGGCTCTCTCCCTCTTTCCCGTGCCGCCGTGGCGTCGGCCGTCACCGGCGGCATCGCGTCGTCACGTCGTCGCGCCTGAGCGAACCGTACGGGACGGCGGGGCCACCGCCGCGGCGTGGGGTGAAGATCACAGCCGGTGGATGTGCTCGGCGCGCGCCCGGCTGAGTACCGTGAACGGGTGCCCAGGAACAAGAACGTGTTCTCATCGCTGGCCGCCTGGCGGCGCGGCGCGGCACAGCGTGCCGTCCACGCAGGGTGGGACTGGGTGCAGCGCACGGGCGCGGTGACCGCGCGGCGGCCCGGACGGCTGCGGTTCGGCGCGATCGGGGAGGGCACGAAGCTCGCCTTCCCGCAGGGCACGATCTTCGGGGCGCCCTGGATCCGGCTCGGCGCGCACTGCATCGTGGGCGAACAGGTCACGCTGACCGCCGGGTTGATGCCCGACCTCGACCTCGGCCCGGACCCGATCCTGCGCATTGGCGACGGCGTGGTGCTCGGCCGCGGCAGCCACGTCATCGCGGACACGACGGTGACCATCGGCGATGACTGCTACTTCGGGCCGTATGTGTACGTGACCTCGACGAACCATTCGTACGACGACCCCGAGACGCCGATCGGCAAGCAGTGGCCGCGGATGGAGCCGGTGGAGATCGGGCCCGGCTGCTGGATCGGCACGGGGGCCGTGGTCCTGCCCGGCGCGCGGCTCGGCCGCAATGTGGTGGTGGCGGCCGGCGCGGTGGTGCGGGGCGAGGTGCCCGACCATGCGGTGGTGGCCGGGGCGCCCGCCCGGGTCGTGCGGACGTGGTGCGCGGAGCGGGGGTGGGAGCCGCCGCTGCGGACGCCCCCGCCGGTGCCCATTCCGGAGGGTGTCACGCCGGAACAACTCCTCGCGTTGGGTGAGTTGACCGACCTGGAGGTCGCGCGGTTGGTCGACGTGGAGGGGAACGTCTGAGCGCCGCTTGCTGGATGTGCGGTGCTTTGCCTGCGGGCCGGTGGGGGCTTGCCGCGCAGTTCCCCGCGCCCCTTTGGGGCGCGCTTCGTACCGCAGCAGGCTTCGTCGCGCCCGCTGTGTGGCGCGCTACAAGTTGCGGCTCAGCCCGTCGCCAGCAGTACCGTGCCGACCAGAGCGAGGCTCGCCCCCGCCGCCTGCACCCCGCGCAGCCGCTCCTTCAACACGCCGCGTGCCGCTAGTGCCGTCACGACCGGGTAGAGCGAGGCGAGGACCGCGGCGATGGTGACGGGGCCGCGCTGCGCCGCGATGGCGTACGTGCCGTTGGCGGCGACGTCCGCGAGGCCCACGAAGGCGAGCGCGGGGAGCGCGGACCAGATCACGCCCATGCCCGCGCCCTCGGGGAGCGCCGCGGCGCCGCGCCGCACGGAGACGTACAGCGCCGTGCCGCCCGCGACCACGTTCGTCACGCGCTGCACGAACAGCGCGAGGAACAGGCCGGTGACCGTGCTCGACGCCTCCGCGATCAGGGCCATCACCGCGCCGAAGCCGAACGCCGCGAGCAGCGTGAGCAGCACCGCCTGCCGCTGCACCGGGGCGCCGCGCAGCTCCGGGCCGCCCGCCAGGACGATGCCCGCGACGGCCACCGCGATGCCCGCGAACTGGGCGAGGCCCGGCCGCTCGCCGAGGAAGAGCCCGACACCCACGGGCACGGCGACGCCCAGCGACCCGAGCGGTGAGACCACGCCCATCGGGCCGAGCGCCAGGGCCTTGTAGAAGGCGAGCATCGCGACCGGCCCGACGAGTCCCGCGCCGACCGCGAACCAGAGGTCCGGCCCCCACTCGGTCCACCCGCCCGTCGCCACCACGATCGCGCCGAGCACGACGACGGCGACGCACTGCGAGGCGACGACCACCGTGAGCGCCGGGATGCGCCGGGTCAGCAGTCCGCCGCCGAAGTCGGCAAGGCCCCACATCAGGCTGGTGGCCAGGGCGAACAGTGCTGTCATCGGAGCCTCGCAGTACAGTGTGGTGAACCCTCGGGAACCATCAGGTGCACCACACCGTAGTTCAGTACAGTGAACTCTGTCATCCAAAATATTGGACGGAACGTGTCGGACCTCGACCAGCTGACTCAGTCGCTCGCGCGCAACCTCAAGCGCTGGCGCACCGAACGGAACTTCACGCTCGACGCGCTCGCGGCCCGCGCGGGTGTCAGCCGCGGCATGATCATCCAGATCGAGCAGGCCCGCACGAACCCCAGCGTCGGCATCACGGTCAAGCTCGCGGACGCGCTCGGCATCAGCATCACCACACTGCTCGACTACGAACAGGGGCCGCACGTCCGCCTCGTGCCGCCCGAGCAGGCCGTGCGGATGTGGTCCACAGAGGCGGGCAGCAGCACGACCCTGCTGGTCGGCACGGAATCGCGGGGCCCCTTCGAGCTGTGGGCGTGGCGCCTGATGCCGGGCGACGGCAGCGACTCCGACGCGCACCCGCCGGGGACGCTGGAGCTGCTGCACGTCAGGACGGGCGAGCTGACGCTGGTCGTGGACGGCGAGGAGCACCTCGTGGCGGCCGGGTCGGCGGCGACGTTCGAGGCCAATGTGACGCACGGGTACCACAACAAGGGTGCGGAGCCCGTCGAGATGACGATGGCGGTGTCGGTCCCGCCCGCTCACGCGGGCGCGTACTGAGTTACCGTGCGGGCATGCGTGCTCCTCTCGGTGATTTCGATGTCGTCCGCCCCGCCCCGGAAGCCCTCGATCTGCTGGTCGCCCCCGTGGCCGACGCCGTGCGCGGCTGGAGCGGGGCCGTGTCCGCCGACGAGTTGATCCATGTCGACACCGATCCGGCGTGGGCCGACACCGCCACGTTCGTGGAGCACTACGGCCCCGAACTGCTCGCGCAGTCCGCGAACTGCGTCGTCGTCGCCGGGAAGCGGGCGGGCGAGACGACGCTCGCCGCGTGCCTGGTCCTGTCCGCGACGCGCGTCGACGTGAACGGCGTCGTGCGGCGCCAACTCGGTGCCCGCAAGGCGTCGTTCGCTGCCATGGACACCGCCGTCGGCGAGACCGGCATGGAGTACGGCGGCATCACCCCCATCGGCCTGCCCGGCAGTTGGCCGGTCCTCGTCGACGCCGCCGTGGCCGACCTGCCGTACGCCCTGATCGGCAGCGGCAGCCGCCGCGGCAAGCTGATCGTGCCGGGCAAGGTGTTCGCGGGGCTGCCGAACGCGGTGGTGATCGAGGGGCTCGGCGCCTGACAGGCCGAGGGGTCGGCGTGTGACGGGCCGAGGGCTCGGCGCCTGACAGGTCGACAGGCTCGGCCTCCGACCCGGGGCGCGCTCAGCGGCCGATCACGCCCTGGACCCGCAGCCGTTCGATGTCCGCCGCTTCCCGGCCCAGCTCGGCCAGGATCTTCTCCGTGTGCTCGCCCGCGCCCGGGACCGGGTCCATGCGGGGGCGCACGCCGGACAGTTGGGCGGGCGGAAGCAGCGCCTGGACGTCGGGGGCCGCCCCCGGCAGGCCCACGTCGCGCCAGCGGCCGCGCTCGGTGAGCACGGGGTGCGCAAGGAAGTCCGAGACGGTGTTGACGCCCGCGTTGGCGATGTTCGCGGCGTCGAGGAGCGCCGTCGCCTCCTCGCCGTCGAGGAGCGCGAAGCGCTCCGCGATGATGGCGTCCAGCTCCTCGCGGTGTGCGACCCGCGCGGATCCGGTGGCGAAGCGCCGGTCGGCCACCAGCTCCGGACGCCCCAGGAACCGCTCGCACAGCGCCGCCCACTCCGGCTCGTTCTGCACGGCGAGCAGCACCTCCTTGCCGTCGGCCGCGGTGAACACGCCGTACGGCGCGACCGTGGCGTGCCGGGCGCCGACGCGCGGCGGCTGCGTGCCGCCGTACCGCGTGTAGTACGCGGGCTGGCTCATCCACTCCGCGAGCGCGTCGAAGAGGGACACCTCCACGGCGGGCGCGCGGCCGGTCGTCGCGCGCGTGAACAGCGCCGACAGGATGCCGCTGTAGGCGTACATCCCCGCCGCGATGTCGGCGACCGAGATGCCCACGCGCACGGACTCCTCTGGCGTGCCGGTCAGTGAGAGCAGGCCTGTCTGGCACTGCACGAGCATGTCGTACGCCTTGCGGTCCGACCACGGGCCCGTGTTGCCGTAGCCGCTGACGGTGCAGGTGATCAGGGAGGGGTGGCGGGCCTGGAGGTCCGGTGCCGCGAGGCCGAGGCGGTCGGCCGCGCCCGGCGCGAGGTTCTGTACGAACACGTCCGCGCCGGCGAGGAGTTCGCGCAGGATCTCCTGGCCCTCCGGTGACTTCACGTCCAGGGTGAGCGACTCCTTGGAGCGGTTCAGCCAGACGAAATAGCTGGCCTCGCCGTGCACGGTGGTGTCGTAGCGGCGGGCGAAGTCGCCCCCGCCGGGCCGTTCCACCTTGATCACTCTGGCGCCCAGGTCCGCGAGATGGCGGGTGGCGAAGGGGGCGGCGACGGCCTGTTCCAGGCTGAGTACGGTGATGCCGGTCAGCGGCAGCGCGTGCTCCATGTCAGCCTCGCCCGCCGCGGTACTCCTCGTGGAACTGCTCGAACGACACCTCGTAGCCGTCCGGGTCCAACCCCACGAAGACCCGCGCCCAGTCCGTGTCCTCCGGCTCCGAGACGACCGGCAATCCCTCGGCGCGCCACAGGTCGTAGGCGGCGTCGAGGTCGGGCGTCGGCACGGCCAGCGTGAAGCCGAGGCCGAGCGGGCCCCGGCGCGCCGCCTCGCCGCGCTCCTCGTCGTAGAAGCCGTGCGCGTGCAGGGCGGACAGGATCAGCCAGGTGTGGCCGAAGGTGAGATAGCGCAGGTGCGGCTGCTCGTCGTTCGGCAGCTCGCGGAAGCCGAGCTTCAGATAGAGGTCGCCGGAGGCCTTGAGGTCCCTGACCCGCAGACCGACCTTGAGCTGTTTGCTGCCCATCATGCGGTGCGCTCCCTCCCGTGGCGCCGCCCGGCGGGGTGGCGGCAGGCGTGGGACGACCGTACCCGGCGGGCCGGGCCGGAGTCCGCGGCGCCCGTGCCGGGCGGGGGCGCGCGGCGCCGTTCCGGCCACCGCCGTTCACCTGATGCTCACGAGGGTCGGCACGATCGGTCTCGCGGACCTTGTGCGCAGTTCAGCCGGGGCGGTCACCGTGCTGAACGGGCGCCCTTCCCGCTTGTCGGCCGCAGTCTCCTCCGTACGTCCGCGCTTCCGCTCCCGGCTCCTCGGCTCCGTACCTCCCCACCGGCTCCGCCTCCCCGCACTCCTGCCCGTCGGTTCCAGCGGACTCCCCGTCCGTCCCCATCGAACGGAGAACATGTCATGCCCGCGACACCCGTCACTCCCGCCCCCGCCGCCCCGACGGCCCCGGACGCACCCGCGTACGTACCCTCCATCGCCCACTCCGAGGAGCAGATCCGGGCCGCCCAGCGCCTGCGCTTCCAGGTCTTCGGCGAGGAGATGGGCGCCGCCCTCGACACGCCCCTGCCCGGGCACGACATCGACGCGTACGACGAGCTCGCGGACCACCTGATCATCACCGACACCGCGAGCGGCGACGTCGTCGGCACCTACCGGCTGATCCCGCCCGGCCGCACCGGCCTCGCCTACTCCGACGGCGAGTTCGACCTCGTCGCGCTGCGGCCGCTGCGCTCCGCCACCATCGAGGCCGGGCGCTCCTGCGTGCACCCCGACCACCGCTCCGGCGCCGTGATCAACCTGATGTGGTCGGCCCTCGCCCGCTACGTCCTGCTCTCCGGCCACCGCTACCTGGCCGGCTGCGCCTCCGTGCCGCTGAGCGACGGCGGCACCGCGGCCGCCAGCGCCTGGCTGCTCGGCGACGCCAAGCACGCCTCGCCGCCCGAGCTGCGCGTGCACCCGCACCGCCCGTGGACGCCCGGCGACCGCGCGGGCCACCGGCCGACGTACGCCGACCTGCCGCCCCTCCTGCGCGGCTACCTGCGCCTCGGCGCCTGGATGTGCGGGGCGCCCGCGCACGACCCGGACTTCGACTCCGCCGACTTCTTCGTGCTGCTCGACACCGAGCGGCTGAGCGAGCGGCACCGCCGGTTCTTCCTCGGGGACGCGGAGCGCGGGCACGCCGAGCGCGGGGCCGCCGTGCCCGGGAGGAGCGCGTGAACCCCTGGGCCGTGGACGCGGGCTGTCCACGGTCCTGCGCGGTGCGGCCGGCGGCCCGGGTGGGGCCCGCCGTGACCGCGGGGCGGTACGCGGCCCTCGCCCGCGAGCTGACCCGGAGCCTGCTCCTGGGCGAACGCCTCGCCGGGGACGTCGCGCCCCGCCTCCAGGCGCGCCGCGTGCTGCGGGCGCTCGGCGTCGAACTCGAGGCGGCCCGGGCGCCGTTGAGCGTGCCCGGTACCGACACTGGCACGCTGATCGTCGCCAACCACATCTCGTGGCTGGACGTCGTCGCGCTGCTCGCCGTCGAGCCGGTGTCCTTCGTCGCCAAGAAGGAGGTGGGCCGGTGGCCGGTCGTCGGGACGCTCGCCCGCCGCCTGGGCACGCAGTTCATCGACCGGGAGGGTGGTCGGCGTGAACTGCCGCTGATGGTCGGTGAGTTGGCGAAGGCGCTGGCGTCCGGCCGGTCCGTGCTGGTGTTCCCGCAGGCCACGACGTGGTGCTCGGTCCCCGAGGGGCGGTTCCGGCGGGCCGCGTTCCAGGCGGCGGTGGACGCGGGGGTGCCCGTGCGGCCGGTGACGGTGGGGTACCGGCAGGGCGGGACGGCCAGCACGTCGGCGGCGTTCCTCGGGGACGAGGGGTTCGGGGGCTCGCTGCGGCGGGTCGCGGCCGCGCGCGGACTGACGGTGCGGGTCACGGCCCATACGCCGCTGTACGGGACCGACCGGAAGACGCTGGCGGCGGGGGCGTGGGCGGCGGTGTGCACGGGGGAGGCGACGACGCACGGGTGAGGTGGTGTGCCGGACGTGACACATGCACGCGGGAGGCGACGGGTGCACCGCGGCGGGGCCGCGACCCTCACCACGGTGTGTGACTGCACACGTTCAACTCGCGTTCACGGCGCGCTCGCGCACCGCTGGCACGCTCATTCCGCTTCGACCCGACCACCCCCCCGACGAAGAGGACACACTCGTGCCCGGCACCTCAAAGCTGCGTACCTCCCTGCTCTCCGCGAGCGCCCTGGCCGGCGCCGCCGGACTCGTGCTCCAGGCCGCGATACCCGCGCACGCGGCCGCGGACTTCGACGTCACCGCGACCGTGGAGACGACGCCCGTCGCGCACAGCGGCGACGCCGCCGACGACCCGGCGATCTGGGTGCACCCCAGCGACCCGGCCAAGTCCGTCGTGGTGGGCACGGACAAGAAGGGCGCGCTCGAGGTGTACGACCTCAAGGGCACCCGGATCCAGCGGATCAGCGGGGACTACGGCAACAACGTCGACGTACGCGGCGACATCGTCGTGTCCGCGGACGACGAGGCCGCGGGCGGCGACGGCGCGATGCACGTGTACCGGATCGACCCGGTCACGCGGCAGCTCAAGCACCTCAAGGACGTGCCGACCGAGGTCACCGCGCACGGCATCTGCCTCTACGCCTCGCCGCGGTCCGGCAAGCTCTACGCCTACCCGAACTCCACCTCGGGCCGCGTCGAGCAGTGGGAGCTCGCCGTCGACGGCGACGCGGTGACGGCGACCTCCGTGCGGCTCTTCGACGCCGGGTCCGCCGTCGAGGGCTGCTATGCCGACGAGACCACCGGCAAGCTGTATCTCGGCGAGGAGGACGTCGGCGTCTGGGTCTACGGCGCCGAGCCCGGCGCCGGAACCGCCCGCACCAAGCTCGACTCGACCGGCTCCGGCGGTCACATCACCGCCGACACCGAGGGCATCACCGCCGCCGGGAACCGGCTCTTCGTCTCCTCGCAGGGGAGCAACGACTTCACCGTGTACGACCGCCGCGGCGGCGCCTACCTCGGCCGCTTCGGCGTGGCCTCCGGCACCGCCGCCGACGACTGCGAGGACACCGACGGCATCGACGCCACCGCCACGGCCCTCGGCTCCGCCTTCCCCCAGGGCGTGTTCGTCTGCCAGGACGGCTCCAACGGCGCGCCCGGCGGCAGCGGCAACCAGAACTTCAAGTACGTACCGCTGGAGCGGATCACCGACAAGGTGTGAGCCGCACCGCGCTCACCAGCCCGTGAACAGCACGTGGTTGACGGCGAGGGCGAGCACCGCCTGCGCCGTCAGCCACGCCCGCGCGGCCGGACGCGGCAGCAGCGCGGCGGCGGGCAGCAGGAAGAGCGCGAACGGCAGCCAGATGCGTTCCGTCTCCGCCTTGCTCATGCCGGACAGATCCGCGGCGGCGACCGCGAGCAGGGCCACGAGCACCACGCCCACCAGCCGGTCCGTGGCCGTGGTTTCCCGCGTGTGCCAGCGACGTACCGCGCCCGGTGCCGCCGCGAGCGTCCGCCGCAGACCCGCCACCGTCGCCAGCCCGACGATGAAGACCGTGCAGGCCGGATTGGCCCAGACCCAGTACCAGTACGGGCGCACCCCGGCCGCTCCCTGGTAGTAGCGCTCCACCAACAGGTGGTACGCCTCCCACCAGTTGAAGCCGAGCGCCGTGAACACCAGCGGCACCACCACCGCGCCCGCCACGAAGTACGGCAGCGGGCGCACCGTCCGGGCGATCAGCAGCACACCGGCGACGATCACCGCGAAGAGCGTCAGGCCGTACGACAGGTAGCAGGTCAGGCCGAACAGGAGCCCGGCGCCGGCCGCGGCGAGCGCGGGCACGCGGACCGCGCGCGTCGCGGCCAGCGCCAGCAGCGCGATCATCCAGGCGGCGACGGCGGCGAAGTAGCCGTCCGCCGACGCCCCCATCCACACCGCGGCCGGCGCGAGCACCAGGAACGGCGCCGCACGGCGGGCCACTGCCTCATCCCCGAGGGTCCGCAGCGTGATGAGCACCGCCGCCACCGCCGTGCTGCCCGCCGTGATGACGAACGCGCCCGCCCACCCGCCGCCGCCCAGGCCGATCCGGTCCAGGAGGACGAATGTGAGCGGCGCGGCGGGCGGATGGCCCGCGGTGTGCGCGGGCCAGTGGTACTCGCCGGGGACCTGCACGATGTGCTGGGTGAAGTCGCGCAGCGTCGCCGGGATGTCGTCGAAGCGATCGACGACCCGCAGGTACTCGTACTTCGTGGTGAGGCGTTCGGCGACGCCCCGGTGCCAGCCGTCGACGAGCGCGAGCGACCAGATCCAGGCCGTGGACGCCGCCCACGCCGACACCAGGAGCGCCCGCCAGGGCAGGCGGGCCGCGAGCACGGGCCCGTACGCGACGACGGCGACGGCCACGGCGAGCGCGGCCGGGGTGCCCGGACCGATGTGCGGATCCCACTTGGCGTACAGGGGCGGCCAGTTGACGTGCAGGCTGCCGTCGCGGTCCTCCAGGACCCGGCCGACGACGACGGCCGCGGCGACGAGGAGGACCGCGAGCGCGGCGACGACGAGGTCCCGGCGCAGGCCGGGCGTGCGTGGTTCTGCGCCGGGTGGGCGTGGTTCTTGGCGGTTCACGCTGGCACGGTAGGCCGCCGGAGGGGCCGGGAGGCGGCTGCGCGGCCCCGCGTCACCGAACCGTCAGATCTGGCCGGGCGCGCGGTGACCGGCGACGCGACCGTCAGCGTTTCGTCATGAGTCGTGGCCGCCGGACCCCAGGTCGGGCGGCTTACGGTCGGGGCAAGGCGACGGACCCACGTCGCGCGGACCGTCGAGGACGCACCATGGGCCACCCACCCACCCTTTCCTTCCTGAGCAGGCTCAAGGCCCGCAGGCCGTCGTCACCGGTGTCGCCGTCGTCGCCGGGCTTCTGGCGCAGCCCGGTGCGCGGGCCCTGGTTCACCGCCGTGCTCGGCACGGTGCTGCTGTTCGGGATGACGCTGCTGTTCGTCACCGGACTGCTGTCGTACGCCGCGTACAACCCGGATCTCGCGTCGGTCAACGACAAGACGCCCGACAAGGGCCTGCTCGGCTTCTACCTCTTCGACTGGCCCACCGATCCGCACTGGCTGTACCGGCTCAACCAGGGTCTGCACGTCACCGTCGGGATCGCGCTGATCCCGGTGCTGCTCGCCAAGCTGTGGTCGGTGCTGCCGAAGCTGTTCGCGCTGCCGCCGGTGCGGTCCGTCGCGCACGCCCTGGAGCGGCTCTCCCTGCTGCTGCTCGTGGGCGGCGCGCTCTTCGAGTTCGCGACGGGTGTCCTCAACGTCCAGTTGGAGTACCTCTTCCCCGGCTCCTTCTACCCGCTGCACTTCTACGGCGCGTGGGTGTTCTTCGGGGCCTTCGTCGTGCACGCGGCGCTGAAACTGCCGACGACGGTGCGGGTGCTGCGCGAGCGCGGGCTGCGGCAGCAACTGCGCACCCACGACAAGCGGACGCCCGGCGAGCAGCGCGTGTTTGTCGAGCCCGACGAGGGCTCCGGGCTCGGCACGCCCCGGCCCGCCGAGCCCACCGTGTCCCGGCGCGGCGCGCTCGGCCTGGTCGGCGGCGGCTCCCTGCTGCTCTTCGGCACCACCGCCGGGCAGAACTTCGACGGCTGGCCGCGCGCCACCGCCCTGTTCGCCCCGCACGGCGGCGACGAGCCGGGCCGGGGTCCCGGCGCCTTCCAGATCAACAAGACCGCCCGGTCCGTGGGCGTCGGCCCGGACCGCACCGGCGAGGCCTGGCGCCTCGTCGTCGAGGGCCCCGGCCGCACCCTGCGCCTCACCCGCGCCGACCTGCTCGACCTCGCCCAGCACTCCGCGGACCTGCCCATCGCCTGCGTCGAGGGCTGGTCGACGTCCGACCAGGCGTGGAGCGGCGTACGGCTGCGGGACCTCGCCGCGCTCGCCGGATACGACGGGTACGCAGCCGAGCCGCCCGGCGTCCTCGTGGAATCCCTCCAACTGCGCGGCGCCTTCCGCAGGGCGGCCCTGCGCGACAACCAGGTGCGCGACGCCCGTTCGCTGCTCGCGCTGCGCGTCAACGGCGCCGATCTGACGCCCGACCACGGCTACCCGGCGCGCGTCATCGTGCCCGCCGCACCGGGCGTACTGAACACCAAATGGGTGACCCGGCTGACCTTCGGAGAACTGTGATGACGCATCCGCCCGCCCCGCCGCCCGCCGCCCGTCCGTCCTCCCGCGTGCGGCGCTGGTACGGCGAGGGGCCGCTCCATCTCCTGCTGCTGCTCGCCTCGTTCGCGCTCGCGCTCTACGCGGGCGTACGGCTGCTCGCCGACGACTGGGTCATGGTCGCCGTGTGGTTCGTCGGCGCGGCGCTGCTGCACGACCTGGTCCTGGTGCCGGTGTACGCGGCGGCCGACCGGGCGGTGACGGCGCTGCTGGGCCGTCGCGAACAGCGCCGCCGGGCCCTGACGGTGTTCGTCCGGGTCCCGGCGGCGCTGTCGCTGCTGCTCCTGCTGGTCTGGTATCCGCTGATCATGCGTCAGGTTCCGCGCTACGAACGGTCGACGGGACTGCCGGCCGACGTGTTCCTCACGCGGTGGCTGCTGGTGACGGCCGCGCTGTTCGCGGGCTCGGCGCTGTGGCTCTCGCTCCGTACGTGGTCGGCTTCGCGTGCGGGGCGGGTGCCGGGTACGGGGCGGGTGTGGCGTACGGCGCGCGTGTCACGTACGCCGGGTACGTCACCTCCGGCGCGGGACGCGCGTCCGTCCCGGCGGCGCAGCGCCACGAACGAGCGGCCGCCCGCCGACCACTGATCGGCGGCCTGCCAGCCCGCCGCGCGGGCGTAGCCGAGCAGAGCGGGCGTGCCGAGCCGGGCCCAGGGGAACACCTCGTCCGGCTCGGCGCGCCCGCTTCCGTCGTCGACGTGGACGCGCACCCGCTCGTCGATGTCGACCGGGGCGGTCTCCGCGATCAACAGGCCGCGCGGAGCGAGGAGTTCGGCGACCCGGGCGAGCAGGGCCGCCGGGTCGCCGCCGATGCCGATGTTGCCGTCCATGAGCAGCGCGGTGCCCCAGCGGCCCTCGCCCGGCAGCGCCTCGAACACCGAGCGGCGCAGCGCCGTGCCGCCGAGGCGCAGGGTGTGCTGGACGGCCGCCTCGCTCACGTCGATCCCGAGCACCCGGCGGCCGAGCGCGGCGAGCCCAGCCACCAGGCGGCCCGGGCCGCAGCCGATGTCGAGGACGGGCCCGGCACAGCGGCGCAGCGCCGACAGGTCGGCCGGGTCCGGCGCGGCGCACCAGCGCTCCACGTCCAGCGGGAGCAGCCAGCCGTCCGTGCGGCGCAGGAACAGCGGGCCGCGGCCGGTGCGGAGCGCCTCCGCGTACGGTCCCGCGCACCAGGAGGGCGCCGCGTCCGGGGGCGGTACGACCGTGCTCATCGGCGCCCGGCCCGGGCCAGGAGGGCGAGTTCGGCGGCGAACCGGGTGTGCGGGGCCTCGGCCGCGACCGCCGCCGCGTCGGCCGCGGTGTCGACGTCCCGCAGGACCGGCAGGTCGCGCACGCGCAGGCCCGCGGCGGTGAGGCGGGCGCGCTGCACGGCGCCCGTCGTCGGCGTGGACATCGGCACGCCCCGCAGCAGCCCCGGATCGGGCGCCGCGAGACCGAGCGCCCAGAAGCCGCCGTCCGCCGCAGGACCGAACCAGGCGTCGGCGCCGCGCCACGCGTCCGCGGCGAGCACGGGGGCGAGCAGCGCGGGGGAGATCTGCGGGGTGTCCATGCCGACGAGCAGCGCGGGCCCGTCGCAGCCCCCGAACGCCGCCGCGAGCCGCTCGTCGAGCCCGCCCGCGCACTGCGGCACCACCTCGACGCCGTCCGGCAGCCACGGACCGGGTACCCCGTCGAGCACGAGCACACGCCGCCGCGCGGGCACGGCACGCACGACGCGCAGCGTGTCGACGAGCGAGGCCTCGGCGAGCCGGGCGGCCTCCTCGGGCGAGTAGGGCGGCGTGAGCCGGGTCTTCACGCGACCGGGGAGCGGGGCCTTGGCGATGACGAGGAGGGTGAGGGGGCTGTTCTGTCCGGCGGGGGTGGGGGTCATCGTTGTGCCCCCGCCCGGTGCGTGGGGGACCCTGTCGCCGGTGGCTCTGCCAGGACCGCGCGCATGTCGCGTACCGCGTGCCAGGTGCCGCGCCACGTGCCGGTGACCTTCGACTTGCCCGCGCGGGGCAGGTACGGCACGTCCCGCTCCTCGACGCGCCAGCCCGCGTCGGCCGCGCGCACCACCATCTGCAAGGGGTAGCCGCTGCGCCGGTCCGTCAGGGCGAGGGACAGCAGGTCCTCACGGCGGGCCGCCCGCAGCGGGCCCAGGTCGTGCAGGCGCAGGCCGGTGCGGCGGCGCAGCATGCGGGCCAGCGCGAGGTTGCCCGCCCGGGCGTGCGGCGGCCAGGCCCCGCGCGCCTGGGGGCGCCTGCGACCGAGGACGAGGTCGGCGCGGCCCGCGGCCACGTCCCGTACGAAGCCTTCGAGCAGGCCGGGATCCAGGGACGCGTCGCAGTCGCAGAAGCACACCACGTCCGCGTCGGACGCGGTGAGCCCGGCGTGGCAGGCCGCCCCGAAGCCGCGCCGCGGCTCGTGCACCACGGTCGCGCCGAGCGAGCGCGCCAGCTCGGCGGAACCGTCCGTGGAACCGTTGTCCACGACGATGGTGCGCCAGCCGGCCGGGACCCGCGCGAGCACCCACGGCAGCGCCGCCGCCTCGTTGAGGCAGGGGAGGACGACGTCGGCCGGGGCCGGGCCTCGTCCTGAGCGGGGGACGTCGGAGGAGTCCGGGAGGTCCGGAAGGTCCGGGAGGTCCGGAAGGTCCGGGCGGTCCGCGGGGTCGGGGAAGTCGGGGGATGAGTGGGTCACGTCACTCACCCTACGAAGCGAAAACGGGCAAAACGGGCGACGGGTCCTTACGAAACACGGACGTCGGCGGGCCCGCGCCGCTCCCGAGGACTCGTGCGCGCGGACGCGGTGCGACGCTTGGCGCATGGACACACCGCCCCCGGACCCCGGCCCCCGCGTGCTCGTCGTGGACGACGACAGCACCGTCGCCGAGGTCGTCACCGGCTATCTGGACCGCGCCGGATACGAGGTCGAGCAGGCGCAGGACGGCCCCGCCGCCCTGGAACGCGCCGCCGCCCGCAGGCCCGACCTCGTCGTGCTCGACCTGATGCTGCCCGGCATGGACGGCCTGGAGGTCTGCCGCAGGCTGCGCGAGCGGGGGCCCGTCCCCGTGATCATGCTGACGGCGCGCGGCGACGAGGACGACCGCATCCTCGGCCTGGAGGTGGGGGCCGACGACTACGTCACGAAGCCGTTCAGCCCGCGCGAGCTGGTGCTGCGGGTGGAGTCGGTGCTGCGCCGCAGCCAGGCGTCCGCACCCCGCCCCCGGCCCGGCTCGCTCCTGCGCGCGGCGGGTCTCACCGTCGACCCCGCCGCCCGCCGCGCCTCCAAGAACGGCGCCGAACTCGCCCTGACGGTGCGCGAGTTCGACCTCTTGACGTTTTTCCTGCGGCACCCGGGCCGGGCCTTCGGCCGGGAGGAGCTGATGCGGGAGGTCTGGGGCTGGGACTTCGGCGACCTGTCCACGGTGACGGTCCATGTGCGCAGGCTGCGCGGGAAGGTCGAGGACGACCCGGCCGCGCCCCGCCTGGTCCAGACGGTGTGGGGCGTGGGGTACCGGCTCGACGCGGAACCGGAACCAGAACCGGTACCAGGACGGGAAGCGGTACCAGGACCGGAAGCAGCGCCGGAGCCGACCCCGAGTCCGGAACCGGCACCGGAACCGGCGCCCGTACCGGACGGCCTCGACGGCGAAAGCGGCCCCCGCCCGTGAACGACTTCCTCCTCATCGCCGTCTACGCCTTCCTCGGCGCGGCCGCCGCCGGACTCCTCGGCGCCCTCCTGCTGCGTTTCCTGCGCCACCGCTCGCTGGTCGTGTCGCTGACCGTGGTCGTGGCCGTCGCCGTCACCGCGATGCTCGCCGGGACGCTGGCCGTGGCGTACAAGATGTTCCTGTCGCCGCACGACCTGACCGTGGTCACCGTGGTCGTGGCGATGGCCGCCGTGGTGGCGACGGCCACCGCGCTGCTGCTCGGCCGGTGGGTGGTGGCCCGCAGCAACGCGCTGACGCTGGCCGCCCGTTCCTTCGGCGCGGGCGGCAGCTTCGCCGCGCCCCACGAGCCCGCCACGGCGGAACTCGCCGCCCTCACCCGGGAGTTGGAGACGACCAGCGCCCGGCTCGCCGAGTCCAGGGAGCGCGAGCAGGCGCTGGAGAGCTCGCGCCGCGAACTGGTCGCGTGGATCTCGCACGACCTGCGGACGCCGCTCGCGGGCCTGCGGGCGATGGCGGAGGCCCTGGAGGACGGCGTGGCGGCGGACCCCGGCCGGTATCTGCGGCAGATCCGCACGGAGGTGGAGCGCCTGAACGGCATGGTCGGCGACCTCTTCGAACTCTCCCGCATCCACGCGGGCGCCCTAGCCCTCTCGCGGGCGCGGATCTCCGTGTACGACCTCGTGGGCGACGCGCTCGCGGGGGCGGACCCGCTGGCGCGCGAGCACGGCGTACGCCTCGTGGGGCAGCGCATCGACGCGGTGCCCGTCGAGGTCGACAGCAAGGAGATGAGCCGGGTCCTCGGGAACCTGCTCATCAACGCGATCCGGCGGACCCCGGCGGACGGCACGGTCGCGATCGCGGCGGAGCGCTCGGACGACGGGGTCGTGCTGTCCGTGACGGACGGCTGTGGCGGCATCCCCGAGGAGGACCTGGGCCGCGTCTTCGACACGGGCTGGCGCGGCACCCATGCCCGCACGCCCCCGGCCGGCGCGGGCCTCGGCCTCGCCATCGTCCGCGGCATCGTCGAGGCCCACCAGGGCCGGGCGGCGGTACGCAACGTCTCCGGAGGCTGCCGCTTCGAGGTGGTGCTGCCACCGGCGGGGACGGCATGAGCGTGGTGCTGCCGCAGGCCGGGGCCCGCGTGAGCGTGAGTGTGGTGCTGCCGCAGGCCGGGACCGCGTGAGCGTGATGCTGTCGTCGGCCGGGGCCGCGTGAGCGCCCCTACCGCAGCGCCGCCCGGGCGAACTCCCGCATGCCTTCGGCGAAGCCGACCTCCGCCTTCCAGCCGAACGCCGCCCGCAGCCGGGCCGAGTCCGCCGTCACATGGCGCACGTCCCCGAGCCGGTACTCCCCGGTGACCACCGGCTCCGGACCCCCGTACGCGTCGGCGAGCGCCCGCGCCATCTCGCCGACGGTGTGCGGCTCACCGCTGCCCGTGTTGTACGCGGTGAACGTCCCGGCCCGCGAGCCCCGCACGGCCTCCAGCGCCGTCGCCACGGCGGCCGCCACGTCCCGTACATGCACGAAGTCCCGCCGCTGACCGCCGTCTTCGAAGACGCGCGGCGCCTCACCGCGGGCGAGGGCCGAGCGGAACAGCGCGGCCACCCCGGCGTACGGGGTGTCGCGCGGCATGCCGGGGCCGTAGACGTTGTGGTAGCGCAGCGACACCGCCCGGCCGCCCGTCGCGCGGGCCCACGCCGCGCTCAGGTGCTCCTGCGCGAGCTTCGTCGTGGCGTACACGTTGCGCGGGTCGACGGGCGCGTCCTCATCCACCAGGCCGGGCGTCAACTCCGCCCCGCAGGACGGACAGCGGGGCTCGAACCGGCCGGCCGCGAGGTCCGCCTCGGCGCGCGGCCCCGGCCGCACCACCCCGTGCGACGCGCACGCGTACCGCCCCTCTCCGTAGACGACCATCGACCCGGCGAGCACCAGCTCCCGCACCCCGGCCCGCGCCATCGCGGCCAACAGCACGGCCGTGCCCAGGTCGTTGCAGCCGACGTACTCGGGGGCGTCCGCGAAGTCCTTGCCGAGCCCCACCATCGCCGCCTGGTGGCACACCGCGTCGACACCGCGCAGCGCCGACGCCACGTCGTCGGGGTCGCGCACGTCGCCGACGACGAGCCGTTCCCCGGCGCGCGCCGCGCGCGGCGGCCCGCTGTGCGCCGACGCGAGCACCGCGTCGTACGAGACGACTTCGTGCCCGCGCGCCAGGAGCGCGTCGACGACATGTGTTCCGATGAACCCGGCTCCGCCGGTGACCAGTACCCGCATGCCGTCCACGCTAGGCAGCCCGGCCCCCGCCCGCCCCGCGTCGCGGCCTCGCGTCACCGTTCCGTAAGACCTGGCAGACCTCCATGGCCCGGAAGACCCGGAAGACCCGGCAGGCCAGGAAGCTCCTGCCCCGGGCGCCCGCCGTCCTCGTGGCCGTACAGCGCGGTCGTGCGGACCCCCGCCTGGAACCGTGTCCTGACCCCGAGCACGGTCATGATCCGGCTCATCCGGCGCTCCACCGTGCGCTGGGCCACGCCGAGGCGGCGGGCGATGGCGCTGTCGGTGAGCCCGGCGCGCAGATGGGCGAGCAGCAGTTCGTCGTCGGGGGAGAGGGTGTCGTGCGCGACGGGGCCCGCGGGCCACAGGGGTGTGGCGCGCTGCCAGAGGAGTTCGAAGAGGGCGATCAGGCCGTCGAGGAGCGCGGACGGCTGGAGGACCAGGATCTCCTCCTCGCTGGGCAGCACGAACGGCACGAGCGCGACCTTGCGGTCGGCGACGACCAGCTTCAGCGGCACGTTCGCGAGCACCCGGCTCTCCTCGCCGCGCGCCGCGAGGTCCCGGGTGGCCTCGACCCGGCCGGGGCCGTCGAGCCCCGCCTGGTCGTAGATCGCGCGGTAGCGCAGGCCCTTGTCGAGACGCTCGCGCTGCAGGCTGTCCTGGCGCCGCACCGGTTCCACGACGTACGGCGGCTTGTCCAGGATGAGGATCTCGCTCTTGGCCGTCTGCTGCGTCTGGAAGAACTGCTGGGCGATCGCCTCCCGGCCGCGCAGCACCTGCACCGGCGAGCCCCCGCCGCGCAGCCGCCCGGCCCGGAACTCCTCGGCCAGACCGGCCGCGGCGAGCCGGGCGTGCGCGATCTCCTCCTGGCGGCGCAGCGCGAGGACTTCGAGCGCCACGTCGGGCGGCGCCGGGGTGTACCGCTCGGCGCCCTCCGCGCCTGCCTCGCCCTTCGCGCGCGCCCCGCCTGCCTCGGCCTCCGCGCCTGCCCCGCCCGTCGCGCCTGCCGTGCCTGCCGTGTCCTCCGCACCTTCCGCGGCGCCCGTCAGCAGGCCGAGCCGGGCCAGCGAGGCGGCATGGCGCCGCACGCGCGCCTCGGTGAGGCCGGTGGCCTCCGCGAGGTCGGCGGGCGTGGCGCCGGGTGCGGCCAGGAGTGCCCGGTACACCCGCTCGTCACCGGGGCCGACGCCGAGCCCGGAGAGCACCGGGGCGCCCGGCGGGGGCGGGGTGGCATCCGGTGTCGCGTCCATGCTTCCCGTTCCCTTCCTCGCGTCGGAATGCCGACAGTGGCGGAACTCCGACGTACGCATACGCCCGGACCCCGGTACGGTCTTGCCTGGCGTGGAGTTCTGTTGTCATGCACGCAAAAGTCGCATGCCAGATGCGGCAGTTTGCCCGAGAACGTTTTCCGCGTCCACGGTGTCTGCCCGCTCCCGGCAGCCCCGGGTCGCGGGCCCGCGGACGGAGCGCCACCCGGGACCGGCACGGGATGCCCCGGCCCCACGCCCCCCATGTGGGGCGGCAACCCCCCACCCGGGGCATCCCGTGTCACACCCGGAACCCGCCGCGTGCCCTTCGGGAATGCCCGCCACGTGCCCTTCAGAGATACACGTCCCCTTCAGAGATACGCGCCGCCGGTGCTGCCGGACGCCCCGCCCGCGAGCCGGCGCAGGCGCCGCGCCTCGTCGTCGATGCGGTGCGCGACCCCGCCGGTGCCCAGGGCGCCGTCGAGCCCGGTGGCCAGGAGCTGGGCCGCGAGCGTGTTGAAGTAGCCCGCCACCGTGAGGACATGGTCGACGACGTCCACGAACTCGTCCCGGCGCAGCCGGTTCTGCGCGTCCGTGGCGTCGGCGAGCACCCGGCCCACCTGCTCGGCGATCTCGTCGCGGACGTCGTGCCCCAGGCCGACCGCGCGGCCCACCTGGCCGAGCACGGACCGGCAGGACCGCGTCACCTGCTCCAGGAGTTCGTACTCGCGCACCCCCAGCGACTGGCCCTTGAAGTGCGCGTAGCCCATGTTGCCGGAGCTGATGCGGGAGGCGACCACGCCGGGTTCGTACCGCCGCAGGTCGATGGGGCTCGTCGCCCCCAGCGCCTCGCGGAAGCAGGGGTGGACGTGGAACTCGCTCTCGTGCGGCTGCACGGGCAGCTCGCCGCCGCCTCCGTAGACGACGTCGTTGCCGCGCCGCACGCCGAGGAAGCCGACCGCGAAGAGGGTGTCGACGACACCGGTGAGGTCGAGGGATTCGACGTACGCGGGGAACAGGCGCCGCAGCGTGGGTGCCGCCTCCGCCAGGCGTTCGCCGAGGACTTTGCGGGTGACGGTGTAGCCGGTGTTCTGGAAGAGCGGGTAGAGCCGCTCGAGGAACGGGTGGGCGATCAGGTACTCCTGCACCAGGTCCTTGAGCTTCCACTCGGAGAACTGCCAGGTGGCTTGGAGGACGTCCGCCTCCTCGATGCGGTCGTGGCACTGGTCCGCGGCCGTGTCCCGGCACAGGTTGAGGAACTGGATGGCGTCGCGCGGGCGCGGCAGCGAGCGCGTGAAGAGGTACGTGGGCGTCGGCTCGCCCGCCACCGTGGGCGGGAAGATCTCCTGCCACAGCCGGGTGTCGTCGAGCTCCGCGCCGCCGAGCGCGTCGCCCACCGACGCCCGGGCGCGGGTCCGGGCCAGCTCCCGCAGGGCCGACTCCGTCCAGGCGATGCGCACTTCGTCGCCGCGGAACTTGTCGCCCTCGCCGAACGACAGCGAGTCGTAGATGTCGGAGCGCAGGAACAGCAGACAGCGCAGCGCCCGGCCGTAGGCGCCCGCCACGTGCTTGGCGGCCAGGAGCAGGCCGATGACCATCGAATTGCTGTCGGCCTCGGCGGACCACACCTGCTCCAGCTGGTCGACCAGGAGCAGCAACGGCGGATGCGCGTCCGCGCACCCGAGGTCGGTGAACGCCCGTGCCACGCCGTGCTCGACGAGTTCGAGCTGGCGTGCGGCGCGGGCGCCCTCGGAGCCCGCGGGCACCAGATCCATGGCGGCCCGCACCCCGAACGCCTCCAGGGACAGCGACGTCTGGAGCCCGCGCGCGCTCTGCGTGAGGCGGTCGCCGAGCCGCCCGCCGGGCAGCGCCGCCCCCGCCCCGTCCACCGCCTCCACCCCTTCCTCTTCGTTCCGCTTCAGGAAGCGGCGCAGCGCCTTGACCGAATCGGGCTCCCTGCGGCCGTGCGCGCCCTTGGCGTGCGCGGTGAGGTGGCGCGCGGCGTGCACGGCGAAGACGTACCGCCAGATCAGGGACTTGGCGGTGTCGCCCGCCAGGCCCTGGAGTTCGAAGCGGCGGATCTCGTCGCCCGCCGCGTCGTCCGGCGTGATCAGGAGGGCGCCGCCCGCGTGCGCGCCGTCCTCGCCGCCCGCGTGCGCGCCGTCCTCCATGAGCCGCATGCAGATCGCGCTCTTACCGGACCCTTTCCTGCCGATGATCAGCATCTTGCGGCCCGACAGCGCCGCACGGAACGCGGCCGTGGGCAGGAATCCCGCCCGCAACAGGCCGTCGGTCACGTCGCGTTCCGCGTCCTCGCGCCCGAAGTACAGACGGTCGAGCGCGGCCACGGACACGTTGCCCCACATCGTCGGCTCCTCGTCGTCCTCCGCGCCTCGCGGCGTCCTCCGGCGCGGTGCATGGGCTGAAGACGACCGGGCGGCCCGAACAGTTCCGAGCCCGTCCCGCACGGGTGACATACGCGCGCTCCGCGTACACGCGGCGCCCGCGCCCGGCTCGGCATCAAGAGCGCGTAAAGATTGCCGGAAAAAGGCAGTGCGCGGAAGGGGCGGGGCGCGTCAGGATGAGGGGGCAGGAACGGGGGGCGAGGTCCCGGGTGCCGGATCACGGAAACGAGAGCCGGCACCCGGGTGGACGACGCACCCCGGCTTGATCGGTCAAGGGGGCGGGGGCATGGGGGAGTTGGTCGACGCGGCGGTGGGGTTTCCAGGAGTGGCCTTCAGCTCCGCGCTGGCGGTGGTCGTGTGCTTCTGGCTGCTCGTCGCGCTGGGGCTGGCCCGCGTGGACAGTTTCGACGAGGACGCCGATCCGGGCGCCGTCGGGCTCGGCGGGGTACCGGTGTCCGTGGCCGCGTCGCTGCTGACCGGAATCGGCTGGGCCGTGAGCGTGGCCGGGACCGTCGCGGCCGCGCGGACGGGCTGGACCGGACTCGCGCACGCGGCGGGCGACGTGGGCCTGCTCGCCGCCTCACTGCTCGTCGCCTGGGCGGTGACGCGCGCGCTCGCGCCTGCGCTGGCGCGGGCCTTCCGGGGCCGGACCGGCCCCGTGCCGCGGGATCTCGTCGGCTCCGTGGGCACCGTCCGCACCGGATGGGTGGACACGGAATCGGGCAGCGCCGAAGTGGCCACGCGGGAGGGCGGCGTCACGATCGTCGAGGTCCGACAGGACCCGTCGGCTCCGGGCGAGCCGCTGACCGTGGGCAGCAGCGCTGTCCTGTACGCGTACGACGACACCGGCGCGTTCTTCTGGGCGGCGCCCTGCGCGGTGGCGTTCGCCCCCGGCCGGCGCCGCACCCCACCCGGGCCCGACACGGACGGGCGTGCCCCCGAGGCCGGCCGGCCCGCCCCCGCCGCGCCCAGGCCCACCACCACGCCCGAAGACGACAACTGGCCGCACGCCGACTGCGCATGACCGGCGCCCTGTCCGGACCTCTGTCCGGCTCCCTGTCCGCTTCCCTTCCTGCCCCGGAACCACCCGGGGCGGCGCAGCCGTCACCTCCGACGGGGCAACCGCCACGCCATGCGTTAAAAAGGCGCAAGGGCTTGATCAGAACGTCGGGGGCACAGGTGGCGAGTCATGACATACCGGGTGACTACCTGGACGGGTACGCCCGGATACTCGCCGACGCCTCCGCCACCGGCCGCGGACTGACGCGCACGGAACGGGAGTCACGGTCCGCGCTCGGCGAACGCGCCGCCGACGCCGGGTACGGACTGCGCGCCCTGGTCGGCGCGCACCTCGCGGCGACCCGCGCCTACGGGGCCGATCCGGCGGCCGCGCCGGTGTCCGCCGAGGCACTGCTCGCCGCCGTCGAGCAGGCCGTCGACGCCTTCGCCGAGGGCTACGAACGCGCCCAGCGCCTGGCGGTCCGTCAGGAGGAGGCGGCACGGCGGGAGTTCATCGACGACCTGCTGCACGGCCGCAGCGACCTGGGCCTGCTCGCCGAGCGCGCCGAACGCTTCGGCCTGCGCCTGTCCTTCGCGCACACCGTCGCCGTCGCGCAGGGCGACAGCGCCCACGAGGAGGGCGACAAGGCGCCGCGCGCCGTGGAACACGCCCTCGCGGGCCGCTTCGGCGACCGCAGCGTCCTGGTCACCACCAAGGACGGCCGGCTCGTGTGCGTGGCACCGGGCGACCAGGACGACGTGCTCGACTTCTTCGCCGCGCAGGCGCTCGCCGTGATGGACGGCGGCCGCGTCGCCGTCGGCCGCCCGCAGCCGGGGCCGGGCGGCGTCGTCCAGTCGTACGAAGAGGCCCTGAACGCCCTGGACCTGGCGGATCGGCTGGAACTGGCCGCCCCCGTCCTGCGCGCCGCCGACCTCCTCGTCTACCCCGTCCTGACCCGCGACCGGCAGGCCATGGCCGACCTGGTCCTGAACGCGCTCGGCCCGCTGTGCGCGGCACGCGGCGGCGCCGGCCCCCTCATCGGGACCCTGACGGCCTACTTCGACACGGGCTGCGTCGCGGCGCAGGCGGCCCGCCGCCTGAACCTCAGCGTGCGCGCCCTGACGTACCGCCTGGAACGGATACACCGCCTCACCGGCACCAACCCCGCCGACCCGATGCACCGCTACACACTCCAGACGGCGGTGATCGGAGCACGCCTCCTGGACTGGCCGGGGCGGCCGCTCTGAGCCGCGTGCGGCCCTACGCCTACGCCGCGCCGAGCCGCGGGATCTCGATGGCCGGGCACCGGTCCATGACCATCTCCAGGCCCGCCGCCCGGGTCCGTTCGTACGCCGCCTCGTCCACGACGCCGAGCTGGAACCACACGGCCTTCGCCCCGATGGCGACGGCCTCGTCCGCGACGGCCCCCGCGAGTTCGCTGTTCACGAACACGTCCACGACGTCGACGTCGAAGGGGATCTCCGCGAGCGATGCGTAGCCCCGCTCGCCGTGCACCGTCTCCGCCTTGGGGTGGACCGGCACGATGCGCTTGCCGTACCGCTGGAGCACCTCGGCGACGCCGTGCGCGGCGCGCCGCTCGTTGGTGGACAGGCCGACGACGGCCCACGTGTCACCGAGTCCGGTGAGGATCCTGCGAACGGTGGCGGGGTCGCCGTACATCTCGGGCCTCCAGGGCTGTGGGTGGTCTGCTTACGCCAACGGCGGGGCCGGCCGGGGGATTCCCGGTCGGCCCCGCCGTCGTGCGTCGACGCCGGAGGCGGTTCAGACGTTGACGCCGAAGTCCGACGCGATGCCGCGCAGGCCGCTGGCGTAGCCCTGGCCGACGGCGCGGAACTTCCACTCGGCGCCGTGGCGGTAGAGCTCGCCGAAGACCATCGCGGTCTCCGTGGAGGCGTCCTCGGAGAGGTCGTAGCGGGCGATCTCCTGGTTGTCCGCCTGGTTCACCACGCGGATGAAGGCGTTGCGGACCTGGCCGAAGCTCTGGCCGCGGTTCTCCGCGTCGTGGATCGACACCGGGAAGACGATCTTCGTGATCTGCGGGGGCACGGTGGCGAGGCTGACCTTCACGGCCTCGTCGTCGCCCTCGCCCTCACCGGTGAGGTTGTCGCCGGTGTGCTCCACCGAGCCGTCGGGGCTCGTCAGGTTGTTGTAGAAGATGAAGTGCTGGTCGGAGACGACCTTGCCGGAGTCGTCGCAGAGCAGCGCGCTGGCATCGAGGTCGTAGTCCGTGCCGGTGGTCGTCCGCACGTCCCAGCCCAGGCCGACCAGTACGGCGGTGAGGCCGGGTGCCTCCTTGCTCAGCGAGACATTGCCGCCCTTGGCGAGGGAAACTCCCACGGTGTCCTCCTGTGGTCCTCTGCGGAAAATCGGTCCCGGCCGTGGTCGGGACCGGGACTTAGAATCTACATGAGTGTAGAACTGTCCGGGGGTGGCCCTGCCCCTTCCGGCCGTTACGATGTGGCGCTCCCTGCGCGACGTACGCGACATACGTGACGAGTGTGATGTTCGGGAGTGCGAGGTACGAACCGCGATGGCATGCGCACCGCGACGGACGGGAGGCGAGGACACGGCATGACGCAGCACGACGGCGGCGGGCGGGAGCCGCGCCTGCGCAGGCGCGGGCAGGGCGAGCTGGAGGCCCAGGTGCTCGCGGCGCTGCACAGCGCGCGCGGCCCGGTCGGCGCGGCCTGGGTGCAGGAACGCATCGGCGGCGACCTCGCGTACACCACCGTGATGACGATCCTCACCCGGCTGCTCGCGAAGAACGTGGTGACACGTGAGCGTGCGGGCCGCTCCTTCGTCTGGCGGTCCACCGCCGACGAGGCGGGGCTCGCCGCGCTGCGCATGCGCAAGGTCCTCGACGGCGAGCGGGACCGCGAGGCCGTGCTCGCCAGCTTTGTCACCACCCTGTCCGCCGACGACGAGCGGCTGCTGCGCGACCTCCTCGGCGAGGCGGGCGGCGACGCCGCGGAGGACTGACCGTACGCATGGGGGTCTTCGTCTTTCTGCCGCTCGTGCTGCCGCTGAGCGCCTGGCCGGTCGCCCGGCTCGCCGACCGGCATCTGCACCCGCGCACGGCCACCCGCCTGCTCACCGTGCTCGCCGCCGTGATGGCGCTGTGCAGCACGCTGTGCCTGGCGCTGCTCATGGTCGTCGGCACCGCCCAACTGCCCGGCAACCCGCTGCCCGACGGCTGGTCCGACCCGGAGGTCCGCGCCGCCCTGCCCTTCGACGAGATCGCCGGCACGGCCGCGATCCCGGCGCTGACGGCGGTGTGCGGGGCGCTCGCGCACACACTGTGGCGGCACACGGCGGTACGTCGCCGGGGTCGGCGCGCGCTCGCGGGGCTGCCCGCGAGGTCGGTGACGGTGTTGCCGGACGAGGGGGAGGCGTACGCGTACGCGTTGCCGGGGAGGCCGGGGAGGCCGGGGAGGCCGGGGAGATCGGGGAAGGGGCGCGGGCGCGTCGTCGTCAGCCGTGCTCTGCTCGACCGGCTCCAACCCGCCGAGCGCCGCGCCCTGTTCGCCCACGAGCGGGCCCATCTCGCCGCACGCCACCACCGGTTCCTGCTGGTGACGCAGTTGGCCGCGCGGGCCAACCCGTTCCTGCTGCCGCTGCGTACGGCCACCGCGTACACCGCCGAGCGGTGGGCCGACGAGGAGGCCGCCGCGGTGGTCCGGGACCGGCGCGTGGTCGCGCGTGCCATCGGCAAGGCCGCGCTCGCGCCGAGGCGGGCGCCCGCGCCGGTGCTCCCGGGGCTTGCCGCGGCGGGTCCGGTGCCGCGCCGCGTCGCGGCCCTGCTCGCCCCGGCGCCCGCCGCCCGCACCCGGCCCTCGCTGTTCACGGCGGTGGGCCTGGCGCTCTGGGGCGCCGCGTGCGGCACCGCCGTGTCCGCGATGTCCTCGGCGAACGCGACGGTGACGATGGTGCTGGTCCTGCGGGCGGCCACACCCCTGTGAGGCCGCCGCTGTCCTGCGAGGCCGCCGTCTGTCAGGCCGCCGCCTGTGAAGCCGCTGCCGTCAGAGGTCGAACTCGTGCGGCGGCAGCTCCAGCGCGAAGCACGCCTCCCGCACCACGGCCTGCTCGTCCTTGTCGAAGTCGCCGTCGGCGCCGCCGATGACGATGCCGATCTGGATCACCGCACGCGCCTCGGCCGGCTTCTTCTTGGCCTTCGCGACCTCCTGCAACACGCTCACCTTGCCGAACGCGAAGTCGGCGGTCAGCTTGTCCACGTTGGCGTCGAAGCGGCGCCGCAGGTCGTCCGCGTCGAAGTTCCGCAGCACCTCATTCGTCGCGATGAGCTGCGCCACCCGCTGCCGCTCCGCCGCGTCCACGGTGCCGTCGGCGGCCGCGACCAGCGCGCACATCGCCATGCTCGCGTCGCGGAAGGCCCCGCTCGTGAGGTCGTTCTTCTTCGCTGTCAGCTGCGCCTGCATCGTCGACGCGGATTCCTTCAAGCGGTCCCACAGGGCCATGGAAAAACTCCATCAGTTGGTGCGCGCAGTTGTTGTTGCCCGCCACTTTCTACAACACTGTAGAAGCTAGCATCCGAAGCATCCGGACCAAAAAGTACCCAAAAGTTGCGTACGCACGGAAAGGTTGCCTCTATGACCCGGACACCCCGTGAACAGCCGGCCGGCACGGCACGCGGACTGACGGCACGCGGACTCCTGGAGGACGCGGCGGCGCAACTCGCCCCGAAACCGGGCGCGAACCCCTTGGTCCCGCTCGTCGCGGACGGCCGCGCCGACCGGCGCGCGCTCGCCGCGCTGGCCCTGGAGCAGTGCCGGATCGTCCCGGCCGACCGCCGCTCCTTCCTGCATCTGGCCGCCCGCTCCGGCGCATCGGGCCTGGCCGCGTGCGCCGCCTTCTTCGGTGCGCTCGCCGAGGGCGAGGCGGTGGCGCTCGACCGGCTCGGCCCGCTGCTCGCGGCGTGCGAGGTGAGCGCGGAGCAGGTGGCCGCGTACGTCCCCATGGCGGGCTGTCAGGCCTATCCGGCGTACGTCGCGTGGCTGGCCCTGAACGCCGAACCGGCCGACGCGGTGCTCGCGCTGACCGCCAACTTCGCGGCGTGGGGCGGCTGTTGCGCCACGCTCGCGGAGGCGCTGCGCGCGCGGTACGGCTTCTCCGACGAGGCCTGCGGCTTCTTCGACTTCTTCGCCGAGCCCGCGCCCGACCTTGACCGCGCGGGCCTCGCCGCGCTCCAGGAAGGCATCGACCGGGAGCGCCTCACGCCCGCGACGGCGCTGCGGCACGGGCGGCTGCTCCAGGACTACGAGGAGATGTTCTGGGGGAGCCTGGCCAGTTCGGCGTGAGCCGCCGAGCCGGGGGCTTCCCCGGGAGCTCCCCCGGGGTCCTACCGGGCGGAGGTCCTCACTCCGCCCGCAGCACGATCGCCGTCACGAGGACCCCGTCCCGTACCAGCCATGTACCGGAGAACCCCGTGAGCTCGGAGCCCGCGACGACCGGGCCCTCCACCAGGAACTTGGCCGTGAACGTGCCGTCGGCGCGGATGTCCAGGTGCGCGTCCTCGAAGCCGAGCCAGCGCTTGGCGAGCGGGAACCACGCCTTGTAGACGGACTCCTTGGCGCTGAACAGCAGCCGGTCCCACGGAACGGCGGGCTGCTCGACGGCGAGCGCGGCCAGCGCCGCGCGCTCCGTCTCGTCGCTGACCAGCTCGAGTACGCCTTCTTCCGACAGCGGCTCGGCGGGCTCCGCGTCGACGCCGAGCGAGGTGACGGCGCCGGTGCGGGCGACGACCGCGGCGCGGTAGCCCTGGCAGTGCGTCATGCTGCCGACCACTCCGTCCGGCCACAACGGCTCGCCCTTGTCGCCGCGCAGGATGGGCGCGGGCGGCACGTCGATGCGGGCGAGCGCGAGGCGGGCGCAGTGCCGCGCGGTGGTGAACTCGCGCTGCCGCTTGAGCACCGCCTTCGCCACGAAAGCGGCCTCTTCGGGAAACAGGACGGCGTCGGCCGGGTCCTCGCGGGTCTCGGCCACGAAGACGGGCTGCCCCGCCAGGAGCGTGCCCAATATGCCGGTCTCTCCGGACACTTCGTCCATGCACTTCGAAGGTGACGTCACGGTCGATCACTTTACCGGCGGGCCGCGCCACGCGGTCCCGAAGGCCTCGACCGGACCCGACGGCAGGGGCAACGGCCCAGGTGGGCCGAGCGCATAGGGTGGCCTGATGCAGGACGAGTACCGCACAGTGGCCCGTGAGGGCGTGCACGAGACCGAGGTCAACCGCTCGCGCTTCCTGTGCGCGCTCGCGCCCGCCGCCACCGAGCAGGAGGCCCAGGACTTCGTCGCCCGCGTCCGCAAGGAGCACCCGACGGCCACGCACAACTGCTTCGCGTACGTCATCGGCGCCGACGCCTCCGTACAGAAGGCGAGCGACGACGGCGAACCGGGCGGCACCGCGGGCGTCCCGATGCTCCAGATGCTGCTGCGCCGCGACATGCGGTACGTCGTCGCCGTCGTGACCCGCTACTACGGAGGCGTCAAGCTCGGCGCGGGCGGGCTGATCCGTGCCTACGGAGGAGCGGTCGGCGAGGCGCTCGACGCGGTCGGTACCTTGACCCGCAGGCGCTTCAGGCTCGCCACCGTCACGGTCGACCACCAGCGCGCGGGCAAGATCCAGAATGATCTGCGGTCGGCGGGGCGCGAGGTGCGCGACGTGCGGTACGCGGACGCGGTGACCATCGAGATCGGCCTGCCCGACGCCGACGTGGAGGCCTTCAAGGCGTGGCTCGCGGACGCCACCGCGGGCAGCGCGGCCTTCGAGCTCGGGGGAGAGGCGTACGGGGACGCCTGACGCCGGGTGGCGCCCGACCTCAGGCGCGAATGTGTGCGAATAGGTAGAATTTGGGCATGGGAGAGCGGCCCGTGGCGCCGACTGCGCCCGAACTCGTCCTCGAGACCGACACCGGCTCCACGGTGCTGAGCCCCAGCCGGGAGTATCACGTCGGCCGCGACCCGCTGAGCGACATCGTCATCGACGACGCCCGCGTCTCCTGGCACCACGCCGTCCTGCACGCCGAGCGCGACCACTGGACGATCGAGGACGAGCACAGCACGAACGGCACGTACGCCGACGGCCGGCGCGTCCACGAGGGGGACGTCGGGCCGGGCAGCGTCCTCTGCTTCGGCAACGCCACTGACGGCCCGCGCGCGGTCCTCGTCGGCCGTGAGCCGCCCCCGCCCGCCGCTCCTGAGCGCCCCTCCGCCGTCCGGGCGCCGCTGGCCACCGGCACCTTCCGGCAGCCGACGACCGTGCGCCCGCTGCCCACCCGCACCGTCCGCATCGGCCGCGCCCCCGACAACGACCTGGTCATCGACGACTTGGTCGTCTCACGCCGCCACGCCGAGCTGCGGGTCCTCGCGGACGGCACGTACGAGATCGTGGACCTCGGCAGCCACAACGGCACCTATCTCAACGGCCGGCCGGTCGCCCGTGCCCCGGTCGTGCCCGGGGACATCGTCGGCGTCGGCCACCGCGCGTACTGTCTCGTCGGCGACCAGCTGCAGGAGTACGTCGACACGGGCGAGGTGTCGCTCGACGTGCAGGAGCTGACGGTCGCCGTCGACCGGGGCCGCAAGACGCTCCTCGACCGGGTCTCGTTCCCCGTCGGCGAGAAGTGCCTGCTCGCCGTCGTCGGCCCCAGTGGCGCGGGCAAGTCCACCCTCCTCAACGCCCTCACCGGCCTGCGCCCCGCCGACGGCGGCACCGTCCTCTACGACGGCCGCGACCTCTACCGCGACTACGCCGAGCTCCGTCAGCGCATCGGTCTCGTGCCGCAGGACGACATCCTGCACGCGCAGCTCACCGTGCGCAGGGCCCTCGGATACGCCGCCGAACTGCGCTTCCCTCAGGACACCGAGAAGGCGGAACGCCGGGCCAGGGTCGACGAGGTCATCCGCGAACTCGGCCTCGAGCAGCGCGTCGACCAGCCCATCCACAGCCTCTCCGGCGGACAGCGCAAGCGCGTGAGCGTCGCCCTCGAACTGCTGACGAAGCCGTCGCTGCTGTTCCTCGACGAGCCGACGTCCGGGCTCGACCCCGGCATGGACCGCTCGGTGATGCACATGCTGCGCGGCCTCGCCGACGACGGCCGGACCGTCATCGTCGTCACGCACAGCGTGCTCAGCCTCGACGTGTGCGACCGCCTCCTCGTGCTCGCCGCGGGCGGCAGGATCGCCTACTACGGGCCGCCGCGGGAGTCCCTCCCGTTCTTCGGCTTCGAGCAGTGGCCCGAGGCGTTCGAGGCCTTCGAGGGGGACCGCGACCGGGACTGGGCGGGGGACTACCGGCAGTCGCCGTTCCACCAGCGGTACATCGTCGACTCCTCCGCGCAGCCGCATCTCCCGCAGCAGGGTGGCGCGGGTCTCCCGCAACAGGGCGGTGCGGGTCTCTTGCCGCAAGGCGGCCCTGGTCAGGTCGCCGCCTTCGCACCGCCGCCGAAGTCGCAGAGCTGGGGGTCCCAACTGCGCACCCTGGTGCGGCGGTACGCGGCCACGCTCGGCGCGGACCGGACCTTCCTCGCGATCATGATCGCGCTGCCGTTCGTGATGGGCGCCATGGCCCGCGCGCTGGCCGGGAGCAGGCTGACGCAGGAGACCGCGATGAACGCGCTGCTCATCCTCTGCGTGGGCGGAGTCCTGACCGGCGCCGCCAACGCCGTGCGGGAACTGGTCAAGGAACGCGTCATCTACCGGCGCGAACGGGCCGTGGGGCTCTCCAGATCGGCGTATCTGATGTCCAAGGTCGTCGTGCTCGGCACGATCACCGTGCTGCAGGCCGTCGTGCTGACCCTGGTGGCCCTGCTCGGCGTCGACCTCAACGCGCCCGGCGGCGAGGGCGTGTTGCTGTCGCCGCTGGTCGAGATCACCGTGGCGGTGGCCCTGCTGGCCTTCACGGCCATGATGCTCGGGCTGCTCGTCTCGGCCCTGGTGCGCAAGGAAGAGGTGACGATGCCGCTGCTCGTGCTCCTCGCCATCGTCCAAGTGGTGTTCTGCGGCGCACTCCTGAAGCTCCACGGGGTGCCCGGCGTCGAGCAGTTGGCGTGGCTCGTGCCCTCGCGGTGGGCGCTGGGCGCGATGGCGGGGACCGTCGGCCTCGGCAGGATCGTCCCGGGGGAGCTGGCGGCGGATCCGCTGTTCCGGCACTCCGCGGGTGTCTGGCTGATCAACGTGGGCATGCTGGTGGTTCTCTCGGTCGTCTTCGGATACGCCGTCGCCAGGCTGCTGCGACGGCACGAACCCGCGGTCATGCGGAAGTAGGGGCAGGTGCGATGACCACTGCGGACTTCCGCCCCACACACGTCGTCCCCCCGGACGGGCTGCCCGCCTGGGAGGCGCCGGACGCGAACCGGCCGACGACGCCGCTCGACGCGCTGCTGCCCGTGCAGCTGGTCGACCGGCTCGGCGACTGGGGCCGGATCGTCTGCGCCAACGGCTGGTCGGCCTGGGTCGACGGCCGCCTCCTGGTCGCCGTGCCACGCGATCCGCCGGCCGCGGGCCACCCGCCGACCCGCACGGCGGACCCACGCCCGCTCCTGGCGCGGGCCGAGGACGCACTGGCGCGCTACCGTCGCGCGGCGGAGGAACTGGCGGCCGGCGGGACGGACGGCGAGTCCTTCCGCCGCCGGACGCACGGACTGCGCGTGGGCATGATCGTGGACGGCGAGTCGGTGTGGCTCTACGACGCCGAACACGAGCGGTGGGTGTACTGCGACGGGACGCGGCTCAGTACGTACGCGGCGGGCGACGGGCCGAGCGTCCACGGCGAGGGGGCGGGCGGGGCGCCGGAGCCGACGCAGGTGGTCGAGGCGGCGCCTGATCCGGATCGGGCGCATGCTCCGTACGGCGAAGAACCCACCCGTCGCATCCCGCCCGTCACGGTCGACCCCGACTCGCCTGCCCGGCCCGGTGACGCCTGATGGGGACCGCTCCGCGTGACGCGCCGTCGGGACAGGGGCCGCAGTTCGGGCGGCCCTCCGATCTGATCGGGAAGCAGATAGCGGGATACCGGGTCGAGAGCGAGATCGGGCGCGGCGGCATGGCCGTCGTGTATCGCGCCAAGGATCTGCGTCTGGACCGGACCGTCGCCCTGAAGCTGCTCGCCCCCGAGCTCGCGCGCAACGACACCTTCCGGCAGCGCTTCACGCACGAGTCGCGCGTGGCCGCCGCGATCGAGCATCCGCACATCGTGCCGGTCTTCGAGGCGGGCGAGACCGACGGCGTGCTCTACATCGCGATGCGTTACGTTCCCGGGCTCGACCTGCGTCACCTGCTCGACCGCTCGGGCCCGCTCCCCGTCGGGGCCGCCCTCCGCATCGCCGCGCAGGTCGCGTCCGCGCTCGACGCGGCCCACGACCACGGCCTCGTCCACCGCGACGTCAAACCCGGCAACATCCTTGTGGCCAAGGGCACGGACAGCGACCGCCCGGAGCACGTCTACCTCACGGACTTCGGCCTGACGAAGAAGTCCCTCTCGCTGACCGGGTTCACGACCGTCGGCCAGTTCGTCGGGACCCTCGACTACGTGGCACCGGAACAGATCTCGGGGCGCCCCGTGGACGGCAGGTGCGACGTCTACAGCCTTGCCTGCGTCGTCCACGAGACCATCGCCGGCGGGCCGCCCTTCCAGCGCGACGACGACATGGCGCTGCTCTGGGCCCATCAGTACGACCAGCCGCCCCGCCTGACCGAGAAGCGCCCCGGCATCCCCGAAGCCCTCGACGGAGTCCTCGCGAAGGCGTTGGCCAAGAGCCCCGACGACCGGTACGGCTCCTGCCTGGAGTTCACGGCCGCTTTGCGCTCCGCGGTCATGGGCGGTGGCCAGGGTCACCCTCCGACACAGGTGGACGTCCAGGTCGTGGGAGCCTCCGCCGACCCCGGAGCGCCGCCGGAGCCTCCCGGCTGGGCGCGGCCGGTCTTTCGGCGGTTGCCGGGCTAGGCCTGTCAGGGCCCCTCGTCCCCCACCTCGCCGCGCCGTCGGACCCGCCGCGCGAGCACGCCCCCGATGAACCCGGCGACCAGACCCCAGGCCACGGCGAGGAACAGCGCCCGACCCAGGTGCGGCCGCAGCTCCACGACGCCGGACAGGCCGCCGCCGAGGTCCCCGATGCCCAGGAGCGACAGGCCGTAGCGGGCGGAGACGCGGGCGAGCAGGCAGACGGCGAGCACGGTGAGGGTCAGCGCCACCGCCATGTGCACGGCGTGCTGCCAGGCCCGCATCCGGGTCGGCGAGCGTGCCGCCATCAGGAACGCCGCCCCAAGGACCATGACCGCCGCGACGACCAGCAGCCACCACACCCGGCCGTCGTGTTCGGAGAGCGTGCGCAGACTGAGCGTGGAGTCGTTCGGAGTACGCAGCACGTCGTCCAGCACGCGCGGCATGGGCAGTCCGAACGGCCCGTCCACGCGGCCTTCCCAGGACGCGCCGAGCCCGAGGGTGAAGGCTAGCCAGACGAGGTTGGGAAGCCCGAGAAGCAGCACCGCGACCGTCTCGGCGGCGTGCCCCTTCGTCGCCGCCACGACCACGCCGATGACAAGCCCCAGGGCGACGTACGCGAGCAGCAGGACCACCATGGCGTATGCCGCCGGACGTACCGACTCCTGGAAGCGCACCAGGCGGGCGGGGAGCGGAGCCCCGCGCGCGACCAGCAGCGCCACGGCGAGTACGCCGATCAGCCACAGCAGGCCGAACACGAGCGTCAGCGGCAGATCCGTCTCGAAACCGACTTCGGGCGAGGCACCCAGCAGGTCACCGATGTCGTCCGCGGCCCCCTCCCCGAGCGTGACGGTGAACCGGTGGCGGGCCAGCAGGCCGAGGCCCACGAGGAGCAGGGCCCACAGCAGCGCGATCCGGGCGGCCCAGCCGGTCAGTTCCCTGGTGTCGGCGACGGCCCGGTGCCGCAGCGGCCTGAGGAATCCGGCGGCGATCACCAGAGCTCCGGCCAGGGTGACCGAGAGGGGCAGCACGGAGAGCCCCGCGTCCGTCTCGGCGAGCGCCCCGGCGTCGCCGGAGAGCCCGACGGAGCCGCCGACCGCCATGACGACGACCGCGGCGACGACGCTGGGGAACGCGCCGTCGGGCAGGTCCGCGGCCCCGGCGGCCCACAGCCCGAGCGCGGCGACGACGGCCATGGCCACCAGCGCGGCGAGCACGGCGACGAGGGCGTGGGGCCAGCCGTGGGGGGCCCGTCGGCTCTGCGGCGCGCGCTGCGTGCCTGCCCGGCCGGGCGGCGTCTGGTGACTCACGTTGTCACGCTAAGCAGCCCCGCGTCGGCCCGCCCCTCGGGAGGGCCGACCGCGTCGGCTTGCGGGCCCCCGGGACGCGTCGGCTTGCGGGCCTCCAGGAATCGGGACACACAATAGGCGCGTAACGAAACAGATCGTGCAGAACGCCCCAAAGCGTGACCGATTCGTACGTCGCACCTACGCAGGGAAGAAGTCTTCGTGAGCGTCGAACCGCCGTCGTCAGGTCGCCCCACAGGACCCCCTTCAGGTCCGCTCTCGGGCCCTTCGCAGCCGGGCGCCACTCAGCCGGGCACCACCCAGCCGGGTGAGACCCCGTCCGACGCGACGCCACCGCCCGGCGGGGATCGGCCGTCGGGCCCGCCGAGCGGTCCGCCGGGCGGTGGCGGCTCGGGCGGGGGAGCGAACGAGCCGGACGAGGGCCCCGGCGGGAGCCCGGAGCCGGGCCGCCCCTGGTGGAAGTCGGCGCCGCGCGTCGCGGTGCTCGCCCTCGCCGTCGTGGCCGCCGTGGCGCTGGCCGTCGTCCTCACCCGGCCCGACGGCTCCGACGGCAAGCCCGACGGCGAGGTCCTGCTCCAGGCCGCGGGGAAGTCGGGCCCCGATCCCTTCACCGAGTCGACGGCCCGGGACGACGACACACCGCCGTCCCCGGAGGCGCTGCCGAGTTCCTCGGAGTCGGCCAACGTGACGCGCGGCGTCGACGGCGCCGCTCCCGGCCTCTACGGCGGGACGCGCAAGGTCGGCAGTTGCGACGTGGAGAAGCAGGTCGCCGTCCTCCAGAAAGACCCGGCGAAGAACAAGGCGTTCGCCTCTGTCCTCGACATCGACGCGTCCGCCGTCCCCGCGTACCTGCGCGCGCTCACGCCCGTACAGCTCCGCATGGACACTCGCGTCACCAACCACGGCTACCGTGACGGCGCCGCCACCAGCTACCAGGCGGTTCTGCAGGCCGGCACCGCCGTGCTCGTGGACGACCGGGGCGTGCCGCGCGTGCGCTGTGCCTGCGGAAACCCGCTGCTGCCGCCCGTCGCGCAGAAGGGCACCCCGAAGCGGACGGGCGACGCGTGGCCCGGGTACCGGTCGTCGAACGTCGTGGTCGTGGCGCCCGCCGCCCACGTCGTGAACGTGTTCGTCATGTACGACCCGAAGAGCGGTGAATGGTTCGAGCGCGACAAGGGCGACACGGGCGCCGGCGACAAGGAGACGCAGCCGCCGGTGAACCAGCCGTCCCCGTCGCCGTCCCTGTCCTTGACCCCGTCCCCTTCCTCGCCGTCGCCCGGTGAGACGTCCCCCGGCGAGCCGTCCTCACCGTCCCCCTCGACCGCGCCGCACACGCCCCCCTCGGAGCCGGAGCAGCCGCCCGCGTCCGAGTCCCCGCAACCGCCGTCGTCGCCGGTGCCCTACTGAGGCTCGTGATCGAGACCGAGGCTCGTGATCGAGCAGGTGCCGGCAGGCGCTAGCGTGGTGGCTGCTGTCGGCGAGGCCCGTGCTGGGGCGGTGCTGGATCCGGCGCGCAGGAGGGGAGAGCGAGCATGCGGGCCGGAGCGGCGTCTTGAGAATTCTGCACACGTCCGACTGGCATCTGGGCCGGGCGCTCCACCGCGTGAACATGCTCGGCGCCCAGGCCGAGTTCATCGGCCACCTCGTCGCCACGGCGCGGGAGCACGAGGTGGACGCCGTCGTCGTGTCCGGGGACGTGTACGACAGGGCGGTGCCCCCGCTCGCCGCGGTCGAGCTGTTCGACGACGCCCTGCACCGGCTCGCGGACCTCGGCGTGCCCACGGTGATGATCTCCGGGAACCACGACTCGGCACGCCGCCTCGGCGTCGGCGCCGGACTCATCGGCCGCGCGGGCATCCACCTGCGCACCGACCCGGCCGGCTGCGCGGACCCCGTGGTGCTCACCGATGCCCACGGGGACGTGGCGTTCTACGGCCTGCCGTATCTCGAACCGGCCCTGGTGAAGGACGAGTTCGGCGTCGGGCGCGCCGGGCACGAGGTGGTGCTCGCGGCCGCCATGGACCGCGTCCGGGCCGACCTCGCCGCGCGCGCGGACGGCACCCGCTCCGTCGTCCTCGCGCACGCCTTCGTGACCGGCGGCGCTGCCAGCGACAGCGAGCGGGACATCACGGTCGGCGGCGTCGCCTCTGTGCCGGCCGGTGTCTTCGACGGCGTGGATTATGTGGCGCTCGGCCACCTGCACGGCAGCCAGGTCATCGGCGAGCGCGTGCGCTACAGCGGTTCCCCGCTGGCGTACTCCTTCTCGGAGGCCGAGCACCGCAAGAGCATGTGGCTGATCGATCTCGGCCCCGCTGGGGAGCTGGCGGCGGCCGAGCGGATCGACTGCCCGGTGCCCCGTCCGCTCGCCCGCATCAGAGGCGCCCTTGAGGACCTGCTTGTGGACCCGGCCCTCGCCCGCCACGAGGAGGCGTGGATCGAGGCGACCCTCACGGACGCGGTCCGCCCGGACGAGCCGATGGCCCGCCTCACCGAGCGGTTCCCGCACACCCTCAGCCTCGTCTTCGACCCGGACCGCGCCCCCGAGGACCCGGACGTGTCGTACGCCCAGCGCCTCAAGGGCCGCGACGACCAGCAGATCGCGGAGGACTTCGTGACCCATGTGCGCGGCGCGGGCCCGGACGAGCGCGAACGGACCGTGCTGCGCGACGCGTTCGACGCCGTCCGCACCGAAGAGACGGTGCGCGAGGTGGCCCGATGAGGCTGCACCGCCTGCGGATCACCGCCTTCGGGCCGTTCGGCACCACCCAGGACATCGACTTCGACGACCTGTCGGCGGCCGGCCTCTTCCTGCTGCACGGCCCCACGGGCGCCGGCAAGACCTCCGTCCTGGACGCCGTCTGCTACGCGTTGTACGGCTCGGTCCCAGGTCCGCGGCAGGGCGGCGGCCAGGGGGTGACCCTGCGCAGTGACCACGCCCGGCCGGACACCCGCACGGAGGTGCGGCTCGAACTGACCGTGGCAGGGTGCCGCCTGGAGATCATCCGGCAGCCGCCCTGGGAGCGCCCGAAGAAGCGCGGCACGGGCACCACGACGGACAAGGCGCAGAGCTGGCTGCGTGAGTACGCGGCCGGGGGCGCCGATGGCGTCGGCGGCTGGAAGGACCTCAGCCGCTCCCACCAGGAGATCGGCGAGGAGATCACGCAGCTCCTCGGCATGAGCAAGGAACAGTTCTGCCAGGTCGTGCTGTTGCCGCAGGGCGACTTCGCCCGTTTCCTGCGCGCCGACGCGGAGGCCCGCGGCAAGCTCCTCGGGCGGCTCTTCGACACGCGCCGGTTCGCCGCCGTCGAGCAGCGCCTCGCCGAGCAGCGCCGCGCCGCCGAGGCGCGGGTGCGCGAGGGCGACGCGGACCTGCTCGCGGACGCGCACCGCATGCAGCAGGCCGCGGGCGGGGGCGGCGACGGCACGGGCGCCGAACTGCCGCTGCCCGATGCCGCACCCGGCGACCCCGGGCTCGCCGACTCCGTGCTCGCCTGGGCCGCCGTCGCCCGCGCGGGCGCCCGCGAGCGCCTCACCGTCGCCCGCAGCGCCCTCGCGCACGCGGAGTCCGCCCACGTGACGGCGGTCGCCGAGCTGGACGACGTACGCGAACTGGCCCGCCTCCAACGGCGGTTCGCCGACGCCCAGGAGCGCGCCGCCCGCCTCGAGGAGCGCGCCGACGATCAGCGGCGCCTCGCCGCGCGCATGGAGCAGGCCCGCAAGGCGGAGACCGTCGCCCCGGCGCTCGCCCTGCGCGCCGACGCCGACGAGGACCACCGCCGCGCCACGGCCGACGAGGCACGCGCGCGTGCACAGCTCCCCGCCGCGTACGCCGACGAGGGCGCCACCGGCCTCGCGGGCGCCGCGCGCCGGGCCAGCGAGGAACTGGGCGGCCTCGCCTCCGCCCGCCGCGCCGAGCGCCGCCTCGCCGAACTGACCGCGCAGCGCGCCGACCTGGACCGCCAGGAGCGGGCCGACGACGAGCTCCTTCAGGACGCCGCGGGCTGGCTCGCCGACTGGGACACCACCCGGTCCCGTCTCCAGGACGGCATCGAGGCGGCCCAGGAGGCCGCCACGCGCACCGAGCACCTGGCCGGCCGGCTCCAGCCCGCCCAGGAGAAACTGGACGCGGCCCGCCGCCGCGACCGGCTCACCCAGGAGGCCGCCGCGGCCCAGGAGCGCCTGATCGCCGCCCGCGAGCACGCCACCGCCGCCCACGAGCGCTGGCTCGGCCTCAAGGAGCAGCGCCTCGCGGACATCGCCGCCGAACTCGCCGCGCACCTCGACGACGGCACCCCCTGCGCCGTCTGCGGCGCCACCGAACACCCCGCCCCCGCGCGGAAGTCCGCGGGCCACGTCGACCGCGCCGCCGAAGAGGCCGCCCTCGCCGCCCACCAGCGGGCGGACGAGGCCCGGGCGGCCGCCGAGCGGGACCTCGGCACCGTACGGGAATCACTCGCGGCCGCCACCGCCGCCGCGTCCGACACACCGGTCGACGAACTCGCCGCGGCCGTGGAGGAGTTGCGGCACGCCCACACCGAGGCCCGTCACCGCGCCTCCGGCCTGCACGCCGCTCGCGAAGCGCTGGCCCGTGCCGAGCGGGAGCACGACCGCCGGGTCGCCGCCCAGCAGGAAGCGGCCCGCCGCGTCGAGTCCCGCGCCGCCCTGAGGGACGCCCTGGCCGCTGAACAGGCGGGCCTGGAGGAGGAGTTGAGCCGCGCGCGCGGAGCGTCCGCGAGCGTCGCCCAGCGCGCCGCGCAGTTGGAGCGGCAGACCACGCTGCTCACCGAGGCCGCCGACGCCGCCCGCGCCGCCGACGAGTCCGCCCAGCGCCTGAAGGACGCCGACGCCCGGCTCGCCGACGCCGCCTTCCGCGCCGGGTTCGACACCCCGGCCGCCGCGTCCGCCGCGCTGCTCGACGACGCGGGCCACCGCGAGCTCCAGCACCGCATCGATGCCTGGCAGAACGAGCAGGCCGCGGTCCGCGCGCTGCTCGCCGAACCCGACGCGGCCGCCGCCGCGCAGCGGCCCCCCGCGCCGCTCACCGAGGCCGAGGCCGCCGCCGAAGCGGCCGGCCACCGGGTGCGCGCCACCGCGTCCGCGTGCGACGCCGCCGCCCGGCGGTGCGCCGAACTCGACCGGCTCTCCGCCCGCTCGGCCGCCGCCGCCCGGCGGCTCGCCCCGCTGCGCGAGGCCCACGACCGCGTGGCGCGGCTCGCCACGCTGGCCGCCGGGACCTCGGCCGACAACGAACGCAGGATGCGCCTGGAGTCGTACGTCCTCGCGGCCCGCCTGGAACAGGTCGCCGCCGCGGCGACGGTCCGGCTGCGCCGCATGTCCTCGGGCCGCTACACCCTCGTCCACTCCGACGACCGCACCGGCCGCGGCCGCTCGGGCCTCGGCCTGCACGTGGTCGACGCGTGGACGGGCCGCGAGCGCGACACGGCGACCCTCTCCGGCGGCGAGACGTTCTTCGCCTCGCTCGCCCTCGCCCTCGGCCTCGCGGACGTCGTCACGGACGAGGCGGGCGGCGTGCGCCTCGACACGCTCTTCATTGACGAAGGCTTCGGCTCCCTCGACGACCAGACGCTCGACGAGGTCCTGGACGTCCTGGACTCGCTGCGCGAGCGGGACCGCAGTGTCGGCATCGTCAGCCACGTCGCGGACCTGCGGCGCCGGGTGCACGCGCAGCTGGAGGTCGTGAAGGGCAGGGCGGGGTCGGTGGTGCGGCAGCGGAGGGAGGCCTGAGCGCCGGGCTCTCCGGCGCGGGCGCCCGACTTCCCGGCGCGGACGCCGGCTGACCGCCCGGCGACCGGTCTCACTGCGCCAGCGGGCGCCCCGTCAGCGGTGACGAGTAGACGACGCTCGTCGTCACCGAGCCGAGGGCGCCGATCTTGCCGGAGACCTCCTCCAGGTGCCGCATCGAGCGCGCGGCGACCTTGATGACGAAGCAGTCGTCGCCGGTGACATGGTGCGCCTCCAGGATCTCCGGGGTCGCCTCGACCAGATCGTGGAACGGCTTGTAGTTGCCGTTCGGATAGCGGAGCCGTACGAAGGCGAGCACCGGCAGGCCGAGCCGCTCCGGGTCGACCACGGCCGCGTACCTCTGGATGACCCCGGCTTCCTCCAGGCGCCGCACCCGCTCGGTGACGGCGCTCGCGGACATGGAGACGGCGCGCGCCAGCTCGGCGTAGCTGGCGCGGCCCTGCCGCTGGAGGACGTCGAGGATGCGCCAGTCGGTGGCGTCCGTGGAATAAGCGGTCATGTCCGAGAGGAAACAGGGAAAACCCCGGCTGATCAAGAGGTGGACCGGGAATCGCCTCTTCAGGACCGAGGCCCGCGCCCATAGATTTTCAGCCATGAACGCCACGACTTCGACGTCCACGATTTCGCAGACTGGCCCGAACGCTGCAAACGCGACAAATGCTGCGAGTGCTGCGAGTGCTGCGAGTGCTGCGAGTGCTGCGAACGCCGCAAACGCCGTGAACTCCGCGAACCCCGTCCTCCGCGTCCCCCCGGCCGCCCCCGCCGCGGCCGCCGCCCACTTCGCCGCGAGCCTCGCCTTCCACGCGGACGTGTCCGACGTCGCCGCCGCGCTCGCCGCCGACGGCGACCCTGGCTTCGTCGTCCTCGACTCCCGCTCCACCGAGTCCTGGGACCAGGGGCACATCCCCGGTGCCGTGCACCTGCCCACCGCGCTCATCCCGCTCCAGGCCGAGCAGCTCCTCGACAAGGCGGTCCCGGTCGTCACCTACTGCTGGGGCCCCGGCTGCAACGGCGCGACCCGCGCGGCCCTCGCCCTGGCCCAACTGGGCTTCCAGGTCAAGGAGATGCTCGGCGGCTTCGAGTACTGGGCCCGTGAGGGCTTCGCGTACGAGACGTGGGAGGGGCCCGGCCGCCGCGCCGTCGACCCGCTGACGGCCCCCGAAGGGGCGGCGGACTGCGGCTGCTGAGCCGGCGCGGAGGACGGGCTCTGCCTGAAGGTGACACGCCCCCGGTTAATCCCGTGCGCCGCGAGCCGTGAGCCCGCATCATGAGCTGTCATGCCCCGACTTCCCCAGCCCACCGCCGCCGAACTCCGCCGCGATCCGCTGCCGTTGCGGGGGCGCACCGCCCTCGTCACCGGCGCGAGTCGCCGCGGGGGCATCGGCCACGCCGTCGCCCGCCGCCTCGCCGCGTACGGGGCGAGCGTCTATCTGCATCACCACGTGCCGCACGACGCCGAGATGCCCTGGGGCGCCGACCGGCCCGAGGACGTCGCCGCCTCCGTGCGCGAGGCGCTGGCCGACCCGGACGCCCGCGTCGAGCACGGCCCCGCCGACCTCTCCGACGCCGACGCGCCCGCCGAACTCGTCGCCGCTGCCGCCGAAGCGCTCGGCGGGCGCCTCGACATCCTCGTCGCCAACCACGCCCGCAGCGGCCGGGACGGCACCCTCGACGAGATCGACGCCGCCATGCTCGACGCCCACTGGACCGTCGACACCCGCTCCGTGATCCTGCTCGTGCAGGCGTACGCGAGGCTGCGCGCCAAGCTGCCGCCGCGCACACCCGGCGGACGCGTCACCATGATGACGTCCGGCCAGGACATCGCGGGCGGCATGCCGGACGAGCTGGCGTACGCCCTGCAGAAGGGCGCCCTCGCCTCGGTGACCCGCTCGCTCGCGACGGGGCTCGCCGACCTCGCCGTCACGGTGAACACGGTCAACCCGGGCCCCGTGGACACGGACTACATGACGGGCGACGCCTACGAGGAGATCGCCGCCCTCTTCCCGGCCGGACGGTGGGGCATGCCCGACGACCCGGCCCGCCTCATCGCCTGGCTCGCGACGGACGAGGCCGAGTGGATCACGGGCCAGGTCATCGACTCGGAGGGCGGCTGCCGGCGCTGACGCGGCACAGGGGCAGAGTCGCTGACGCCGCACAGGGGCGGACGCGGGGAGGGCGGCGACCGCCGGTCGGCCGCCGCCCGTTCACCCGTTCACCTCAGAGCGCCGACAACTCGTCCACCAAGTCGTCGAGCCCCAGCGACCCCTGCGACAGCGCCGCCATGTGCCACGCCTTCGCGTCGAAGGCGTCCCCGTGCCGCCGCCGCGCGTTCTCGCGGCCCAGCAGCCAGGCGCGCTCGCCGAGCTTGTAGCCGATGGCCTGGCCGGGGATCGTGAGGTAGCGGGTCATCTCGCTCTCCACGAAGTCCGCGGGCCGGCTGCAGTGCGCGCCGTAGAACTCCTGCGCCAGGCCGGGAGTCCACCGCTCGCCGGGGCGGAACGGCGAGTCCGCCGGGATCTCCAGCTCCAGGTGCATGCCGATGTCGACGATGACCCGCAGCGCGCGCATCATCTGCGCGTCGAGGTAGCCGAGCCGCCGCTCGGGGTCGCTGAGGAAGCCCAGCTCGTCCATCAGGCGCTCCGCGTACAGCGCCCAGCCCTCCGCGTTGGCGCTGACGAGGCCGACGGTCGCCTGGTAGCGGGACAGGTTCTCCGCGACGTGCGCCCACTGCGCGAGCTGCAGATGGTGACCGGGCACGCCCTCGTGGTACCAGGTGGACACCAGGTCGTACACCGGGAAACGGGTCTCGCCCATGGTGGGCAGCCAGGTCCTGCCGGGCCGTGAGAAGTCCTCGGAGGGCATGGTGTAGTACGGGGCGGCCGCACCGCCGGGCGGAGCGATCCGGGACTCCACCTTCCGCACCCGCTCGGCGAGTTCGAAGTGCGTGCCGTCCAGCGCCTCGATGGCCTCGTCCATGAGGTCCTGCAGCCACTGCCGGACCTCTTCGACGCCCTCGATGTGCGTGCCGTGCTCGTCGACATGCGCCAGCGCCTCCCACGGCGTGGCCGCGCCCGGCAGGATCTTCTCCGCCTCGGCGCGCATCTCGCCGAGCAGCCGGTGGTACTCGGCCCAGCCGTACGCGTACGCCTCGTCGAGGTCCAGGTCGGTGCCGTTGAAGTACCGCGAGAGACGGGCGTACCGCTCGCGTCCCACCACGTCCGGCGCGCCCTCGACGGCGGGCGCGTACACGTCCCGCATCCAGTCGCGCAGCGCCACCACCGCGCCGGTCGCCGCCTTCGCCGCCGCGTCCAGCTCGGACCGCAGCGCCTGCGGGCCGTCCGCCGCGAACTCCTCGAACCAGCCGGGACCGCCCTCGGGCCCCGCCCACTGCGTGAGCTGCTCGATGAACGTGGCCGTCGGCCGCGGTGGCCCGAACAGCTTGCGCTCCAGGCCGAGTTCGAGCGAGGCGCGGTAGCCCTCGTACGCGGCGGGCACCGCCCGCAGCCGCTCGGCGATCGCCGCCCAGTCCGCCTCCGTCTCGGCCGGCGTCACCGTCAAGATCTCGCGGACCGCGTGCGGGGCCGTGTGCAGATTGCCGACGGCGCGCAGGCCCTCGTCGGCGTCGTGCACGGCCAGCTCCGCCGTGAGCCGCTCGCGCAGCAGCCGCGCGCAGCGCCGCTCCGCGTCGGTGTCGGCGCCCGGCCGCGCCTCCGCCTCGTCGAGCCGTGTCAGGGTCGTCCGCGCGAGCTCCGCGAGGGCGTCCAGGCCCGCGGGCGAGAGGTCGGGAAGCTTGCTGTGGCTCTCCTTGACGCCGAGGAAGGTGCCGGTGACGGGGTCCAGGGCGATGAGCTCGTCGACGTACGCGTCGGCGACCTGGCGGGGCAGCGGGCCCGGGCCCGCGTCCGTGGGGGTGATCTTCGTGTCTGACATGCGGACATCCTGATACGAGACAGGGGTGCGCGTCACTGCCACGTCGTCGCGGCGCCGGGTACGGAGGCCACGGCCCGACCCTTGGTGGAGGCTCTGGCAGATCCTTAATTGACTGATCGTTCCAGTTGGGGTTAGCGTCTGCGTCATGGCCAGGACCAAGGAATTCGATCCCGACGCCGCGCTCACGGCCGCGCTCGAACTGTTCTGGAGCCGTGGGTACGAGGCGACGTCCATGGCCGACCTCGTCGAGCACCTGGGCATCGGCCGCGCCAGCGTCTACGCGACCTTCGGCAACAAGCGCGAGCTGTACCTGAAGGCGGTGGACCGCTACACGGAACTGCGCCGGCCGCTGCTGGTCGACGAACTGTCCCGGCCCGGCCCGGCGTTGCCGGGCATCCGTGCCGTGCTGCACCGGTTCGCCGCCGAGTCATCGGAGCGGGACACCCGGCTCGCGGGCTGCTTCGTCACCAACACGGCGGCCGAGCTGGCCCCGCACGACCCCGCGGCCGACCGCAGGGTCGAGCTGAACTGGGAGCAGATCGAGACCCTGCTCCACTCCGCGCTCACCCGCGCCCGGACCCAGGGCGAGATCCCCGAGGACCGCGACCCGCGGGCCCTCGCCCGCATGCTGCTCGTGCTGCTGCAGGGGATGCGGGTGGTCGGAAAGGTGTCCGGCGGGGAGGCGCGCGTCCGGGACGCGGCGGACGCGGCGCTCGCGCTCGTGGGCTGACGCCCGCCCGGGGCCCGGCGGGGCCGACGTCTGCTCAGGTCTGGCGGGACCGACACCCGGCCCGGTCGTCCGGAGCGGTTTCCGTGCGCCGCTTTCCGGGTGCATCAGCACCCGTCGATAACAGAATGATCGGTCAAGAAAATTCGTCTCATGGAGGAGATCGCACATGGCGGAGAAGAAGGTCGCCGTACTCGGCACCGGGATCATCGGCGCACCCGTGGCGCGCCACCTGCGCGAGCACTTCAATGTGCGCGTCTGGAACAGGACCCGCGCGAAGGCCGAGCCCCTCGCCGCGTTCGAGGGCATAGAGGTGTGCGGCACACCGGCCGAGGCGGTCGCGGGTGCCGATGTGGTCGTGACCGTCCTCAAGGACGGACCGGCCGTGCGCGAGGCCATGGAGGCGGCGGCGCCCGGGCTCGCCGAGGGCGCGGTGTGGGTGCAGTTGAGTACGGTCGGCGGGGACGCGACCGACGAGCTGGCGCGGTTCGCGGACGAGCACGGGCTCGTTCTGTACGACGCTCCCGTACTGGGCACCAAGCAGCCCGCCGAGAACGGCCAGTTGGTGGTCCTGGCGTCGGGCCCGCGTGCGGCGGGGGAGCACACGGAGTCGGCGCGGCTGGTGTTCGGCGCGATCGGCGGCCGCACCCTCTGGGTCTCCGACGAGCCGGGCGCCGCGAGTCGCCTCAAACTCGCCCTGAACAGCTATGTGTTCACCCTCACGCACGGTGCCGCCGAGAGCCTCGCCATGGCCAGGGGCTTCGGACTGGACCCGGCGCTGGTCGTCGAGGCGGTCGCGGGCGGCCCCTTGGACAGCGCGTACTTCCGGGCCAAGACCGCCGCGATGCTCGCGGACGACTACGCGACCAGCTTCTCCGTGAGCAACTCGGTGAAGGACGCCGAACTCGTCGTGGCCGCCGCGGACGAGGCGGGCGTCGCCGCCGACGTCGCCGCCGCCGGACTGGACCGGTTCCGGCGTGCGGCCGAGGCCGGCCACGGCGACAAGGACATGGCGGCGTCGTACCTGGCCGGGCCGGGCGGCACCGGGGCTTGACGGCGGCGGCGCCTGCGTTCCCTGCGTGCGGGGCGGCGGGGGAACGCAGGCGTCGGCGCTACTGGCGGCTGTCATACGGCAGTTGGGACCGCACCGGCGTGGCGTCGAGGCGGGCGGTGATGACCAGCGTGCCCTCCTCGATCTGGAAGTCGAGGGGCAGGTTCAGTCCGCGCATCGCGGCGACCATGCCGGTGTTGGACGACTGGGTGACCGCGTACACGCTCTCGCAGCCCGCCTCGATCGCCATCGTGACCAGGCGGCCGAGCAGTTCGCCGCCGATGCCGCGGCGCTGCCACTCGTCCTCGACGAGCAGCGCGATCTCCGTCTCGTCGCCGTCCCACAGCAGATGGCCGAGGCCGACGACGCGGCCGGAGGCCGTGCGGGCGGCGAGCGTGCGGCCGAAGCGCGGGCTCAGGAGGTGGTTGAGGTAGCGGTCGGCGTCGTGCACGGGGCCGTGGTACCGCATGCCCAGGGTGCGCTTCGAGCAGCGGTCGTGCATGGCCTTGGCGGCCCGGAGGTCGCCCGTGTCGGCGCGGCTGACCGTGATGTCGCTGCCCTTGGGAAGTGACAGCACGTCCTTTCCGCGCGGGATGCGCGGGCCGAGCCGGGCGTCGAGTTCCACGAGCGCCCGCGCGCGGGCGAACTCCGTGGGGGTGAACGGGAGATAGGGCCGCTCGACCGTGATCACACCGCCTTCGGGGGCCCGCAGCCGCAGCACGGTCCCTTCCAGCGCGCCCTCGACGGGCACCGGCTCCTCGCTCGTGCGCCCGGAGCTCGTGGGTCCGGTGCTCGCGCGCCCCGTACTCGTGTGCTCCGTGCGCCCCGGCGTGGCGGGCAGTGAGCGGATGGTGCAGCGGCCCAGCAACTGGCGGAGCGCCAGCGGCAGTTCCGCCGCGTCCAGGGCCGTGCGGGTGGCCAGGCCGAGGATGCGCGTGGGCGCGTCCACCAGGTCGTGCGCGTCGGCCCGCTCGATCCAGGTGCCGGAGCCGCCCGCCCGCGAGACCGTGCGCGTGAGGTGCGCCGTGGGCAGCGTGGCCGGGGCCCGCAGCAGGAACTCGTCGACCGTGCCGTCGGCCAGCGGATGGGTCTGCAGGCTCAGGATGTCGACGCGGTCGTGCGCCAGCGCCGTGCACAGCGCGGCGAGCGAGCCCGGCTGGTCGCGCACGGTCGTCCGCATGCGCCACAGCGTCGTCGGCGCGCCCTGGGGGTCGACGACCTGCGGGTCGACGGCCGCATCGGAAACCGGCTCCGGCGCGGCTTCTGCGGCCGCTCCGGCGCGGTGTCCCGCGGGGTGCCCGGCCTCGTCCTCGCTCCGGGACGGCCGGGTGCCCGTATCGGACCCCTCGCCGCCCGGCGGCGCATGCGTGTGGCGCCGTGCCCACCATGTGTGGAACCCGGCCGTGGCCACCAGGATCACGGCCGAGACGAGGAGGAGCTCGGGCCCGTCCGGGCCGTGCCCCACGAGGTTCGCCACGGCGTCGGCCACGGCCACGGCCGTGAACAGCGCGGCGAGTTCGACGACATCCCGGCGCCAGTGGTGGGCCGGCCTGCCGTGCTTCTTGCGCGTCAGATCAGACATGTCAGCACTCATGCAGTCACTGTGACCGAAGGGTGTTGCGTGATCACGAACGGTTTGTGACTGATGGGTTAAGAGCGGTTCTGTCCGTTTCATTACTCTTTGCTCACCCTGGTTGCCCGTCGCTGTCCCCCGTACGCCCGCAACGGTCCACGCGGGTGCCGGCGGGCCCGACGGCCGGCCCGCACCCGCGCCGGCCGTCACTGGCCCACGCGTCCCGGCTGCAGCACCTTGGTGAAGAGCACGCCTCCGCCCTGCTGCCGCAGTCGCACCGTCAACTCGCCGCTGTCGCCGTCGATGTCCACCTCTCCGTAGTAGGGCGGTGTCTCCGCCGGCGACGTATTGGGACGGTCCGGCGCCTTGACGAACGTCTGGTCCGGGCCGAAGGTTCCATCCAGTTTCACGGCCGGGAAACCACCCGCGGCAAGCGGCCCCGACACGAACTCCCAGAATGGCGCGAAGTCCTTGAAGGCGGCTCGCGCCGGGTCGTAGTGCTGCGCCGAGGTGTAGTGCACATCGGCGGTCAGCCACACCGTGCCGGTGATCCGGCGGTGTTTGATGTGCCGCAGCAGCTCGGCGATCTGCAGCTCGCGGCCGAGCGGCGCGCCCGGGTCGCCCTGCGCGACGGCCTCGAAGTTCGTACGGCCGTCGGCCACCACCAGGCCCAGCGGCATGTCGGACGCGATCACCTTCCACACCGCGCGGGACCGCGACAACTCCCGCTTCAGCCAGGCGAGCTGCTCGGCGCCCAGGATGCCGATGGCGTCCTCGGGCTGCCGGCCCGGCGAGTTGGCGTTGCGGTACGTCCGCATGTCGAGCACGAAGACGTCCAGGAGCGGCCCCTGCCGCAGCACCCGGTACACCCGCCCTTCGCGGTCGCCGGGGCGCTGCGTGGAGATGGGGTAGTACTCGCTGAACGCCCGCAGCGACCGCCCCGCGAGGACGTCGACGTCCTTCTCCGTGTACCGGGGGTCGTCCAGGATCTGCCCCGGGTACCAGTTGTTGCGCACCTCGTGGTCGTCCCACTGCACGATGGACGGCACCTGCGCGTTGAAGCGGCGTACGTTCTCGTCGAGCAGGTTGTAGCGGAAGTTGCCGCGGAATTCCGTGAGGGTCTCGGCGACCTTCGACTTCTCCGGTGTGGTGATGTTCTTCCAGACACGGCCGTCGGGCAGCGTCACGCTCGGCTGGATGGGGCCGTCGGCGTAGATGTTGTCGCCGCTGCACAGGAAGAAGTCCGGGTTGCGGCCGCGCATCTCCTCGTACACCCGCCAGCCGCCGAGCTCCGGGTTGATGCCCCAGCCCTGGCCCGCGATGTCCCCCGACCACAGGAAGCGGACGCCGTCGCGGCGTCTGCGGGACGCCGTGCGGAACGTACCGGTGACGGGCCGCCCCGTGCGGCGCGGGTCGTCCGGGTCGGCGAGCAGCACGCGGTAGTGGATCTGCTCGCCCGAGGGCAGCCCGCGCAGCCGCGTCGTCCCCGTGAAATCGGTACCGGGGCCGAGCAGCGGGCCGTGCCGGCGGGTGGCCCGGCGGAACGACTCCGTGGCGGACGTCTCCACGATCATGCGGGCGGGCCGGTCGGAGCGGACCCACACCAGGCCCGAGTGGGCGCCCACGTCACCGGCCTGCACACCCCAGTCGGCGCTCGGGCGCCCCCTGAGGGCGAGCGCCGGGGCCGCACCGGACAGCGTGGGCACGGCGAGCGCCGCGGGCACGGCGAGCGAACCGCGCAGCAGGCTCCGGCGGCGCGGGGAGGGGCTCGACGGACGGTGTGACATGAAGACGCCTCCAGGGACGGCCGGTCGGTCGGTGTGCGGTGCCACGTGTTCGGGTTCGCGATGCCACGTGTACCCGCGATGTGCAGTGCCACGTGTACTGCCGCGTCACGGCGCTCACGCGAACCACAAGTGAACAACTGCCCCGGGGCGCGGGGGAACTGCCGCGCGGGCGCGGGGCACCTGGGGCCGAGGTCCTACGGGGGCACCTAGGGCCGAGGTCCTACGTCGCGGGCCGCGCGCAGGAGGACCGATGGCCGATGTTTTCAAGATCGGCCGATGTCTAGAGTGGCAGCCCGGTGCGCGACAGGGCGTGCTGCAGTCAAGGAGGACCCCGTGCCCGTGAACGGTCAGAGCCACATCCGCATCGCCCGCCCCTCCCGTGACCTCGCCGCCGCCGAGCGCTTCTGGGTCGGCGGCCTCGGCCTCGGCGTCCTGTACCGCCACGACGAGGGCGGCGGCCCCGGAGAGCACGCGCTCCTCATGGTCGGCTGGCCGGACGCCTCCTGGCACCTCGAACTCGTCCATGAATCCGCCGCCCCCGTAGAGCCCAGGCCCACCGAGGAGGATCTGCTCGTCATCTACGTAGACGGCGAAATTCCGCAGGACCTGGTCGACCGCCTGGAAGAGCACGGCGGCAAGCGGGTGCAGTCGCCCAACCCGTACTGGAACGAGTGGGGCGTCACCGTGCAGGACCCCGACGGCTACCGACTCGTGCTCAGCACGCGCGCGTGGTCCAACTCCTGAACCGGCGCGCGGCGCCGGGCTGGTGAGGTCAGCGGCTCGTGTCCAGGATGACGCGCGCGACGAGCGCGGGGTCGTCGTGCATCGGCACGTGCCCGCAGCCGGGCAGCCGCACGAGCCGCGCCCCGGGGATCGCGTGCTTCGCGCGGACGCCCTGGCGGCGCAGCAGCAGCCGGTCACGGGTGCCCCAGGCGACGGTGACCGGCAGCTCCGGCACGTCGTCGCGGAAGAGCACGTTCTGCCCGGCCACGAGCGTCTCGTGGAACCCGGTGGCCTCGCGCAGCGCGAGCGTCTCCGCGACCACCGCCTCCGGCGAACGGTGGCCGGGGCGGGCGTAGATGGTGCTCGTGAGTGCCGTCCGGCCGACCGCGCTCCGCGAGAGCCGCTCGATCATCGGCAACGGCATGAGCCGCGCCATCCGCCGCATCGCCAGGAGCGTCGTGAACGCGTACCGCCGCTCCGCCTCGTTCCAGAACCCGGCCGGGGACAGCGCGGTGACGGACCGTACGAGCTTCTCCCGGCCGAGTTCGAGGGCCAGCAGGCCGCCCAGCGAGTTGCCCGCCACGTGCGGCCGGTCGACCCCCAGGGCCTCGCACAGGGCGTGCAGCGCGGGCACGACCGTCGTCAGGTCGTACGCCAGGCCGTCCGGCAGGGCCGGGGAGGCGCCGAAGCCGGGCAGGTCCACGGCGATCACGTCGCGCTCGGCGGCGAGGATGCCGATGACGGGGTCCCAGGCCTGGCGGTGGTGGCCGATGCCGTGCAGCAGGAGCAGCGGGTCGCCGGTGCCCGTGCGTTCGTAGGAGACGGTCACCGTGCGCGGGCCACGGGGCGACTCGACGCCGAACGACACCTCTGCGACCTCTGCCACCTGTGCGGGCATGACTGCTCCTGACTTAGACATCCTGTCAGGAACAATTACCGCCCAGTAGCGACGAGTTCAAGAGGGCGACGGCACAGACTTGCGGCGAGCACCCGGCACAGACTTGCCGCGAGCACCGGACCCGCGCTCGCGGCCGGGCCGGTGTGATCCTCGTCCGGTTGCCCGGCGCGGGTGGACACGGGCAGATCCGTCGGCTGGGATGGTGAGGTGGCTACCGACACCGCGACCGACGTCTTCGAAGAGCACCGGCCCGTCCTGATGGGCGTCGCCTACCGCATGCTCGGGCGTGTGGCCGACGCGGAGGACGTCGTTCAGGACGCCTGGCTGCGCTGGTCCGCGGACGAGCGCGGGGAAGTGCGCGAACCGCGCGCCTACTTGGTGCGGATCACCACCCGCCTCGCCATCGACCGGCTGCGCCAGGCCCAGTCCCGCCGCGAGTCGTACGTGGGCCCCTGGCTGCCCGAGCCGCTGGTCACCGACTTCGGGCCGACCGTGCCCGACACCGCCGAGCAGGCCGTCCTCGCCGACTCCGTGTCGCTCGCCGTGCTCGTGGTCCTGGAGTCCCTGTCGCCGCTGGAGCGCGCGGTGTTCGTGCTGCGGGAGGCCTTCGGATTCCCGTTCGGGGAGATCGCGGCCACGCTCGACCGCAGCGAGGCCGCGGTGCGCCAGCTCGCCGGCCGGGCCCGCAAGCACGTGGAGGAGCGCAGGCCCCGCTACGAGGTCGACCCGGCCCAGCGCCGCGACCTCACCGAACGCTTCCTCGCCGCCGCCACGGACGGCGACCTCGACGGCCTGATGTCCCTGCTCGCGCCGGACGTCCACCTCGTCGGCGACAGCGGGGGCAAGGCCAGGGCGCCGCTGCGGGTCCTGGAGTCGGCCGACAAGGTGGGCCGCTTCGTCATCGGCGCGGCGCGCAAGGGCGTGCCGGGCGCGGCCGACGTCGAGTTCCGCGTCCTGGAGCTGAACGGAGCCGAGTCCGTCCTCGTCCTCGTCGACGGCAAGCCCGACAGCATCATCCAGCTCGAGGTCGCCGACGGACGCGTCCAGCGCGTGTTCATCGTGCGGAATCCGGACAAGCTCGTGGGGCTCGCCGACTAGGCCACCGATCAGGCCACCCGGCCCCCGCCCGTGCACTGGGCGGGGGCCTTGCCGTGCCCGCGCGCCCGCTGGACGTATCGGATTGCGTCACGTCGGCGCGCCCGGTGTCGACCACGCGCGAACAGCGCGTGAATGCTCTGTGGCATCACTTCAGTGCGGGCTGTAACGGACACAGGATTGGTCTTGACCAAGGGTGGGCGCGGCTCTATGGTCGCTGAGATAGTGCAGGAACCTTTAATAAACAAGGCGCGAAAAAGCCGCCTGCGCACGGCGATTGCGGAGGACAGGGTGGGGACCACGCAGCTGGAATCGGTGCCGGAGCCGAAGTACTGGCATCTCAAGACCGTGCTCAGCGAAGCACTGGACTCCGAGTTCGCCGTGGGCGAGATCCTGCCCAACGAGCGCGACCTCGCCGCCCGGTTCGGCGTCGCCCGCGCGACGCTCCGCCAGGCACTGGAACAGCTCGAGCTGGAGGGACGGCTGCAGCGCCGCCGCGGCGTCGGCACGACCGTCGCGCCGCCGCGCGTGGGCGTGGCCGTCGGCTCCGCCCAGGGCAGCTGGCCCGGCGCGGCCGGTGACGCCTGGCAGCCCGCGGACAGCGAGCTCGCGAAGGCGCCCGCCGACGTGGCCCGCACCCTCGGCGTCGACCCGGACGAGCCGGTGCACACGGTGCGCCGCACGCGCGTCTCGAACGGCCAGCCCGTCGCCGCGGAACTGCTGTACGTCCCGGCGGCCTCGGTCCCCGACCTCTCCGCGATCGACGCGCCCGCCGGCCCCGCCCGCGCGCGTGCCGTGCTGCGCGAGCTCGGCCGCCTCGACCTCGAAGGACAGGACCGCGCCGTCGAGCTCGGCTCCGCCCGCGCGGACGACGCCAAGGCCCTGGACCGCCTGCCCGGCGCGCCCGTCCTGGTCGTCACCACCCGCTTCCTCGCCGACGGCCGCACGGCGGCGCTCTCCATGGCCACGTACCGCGCGGACACCTGCCGCCTCACCTTCGGCGACCAGGGCTCGGTCGAGATCCACCACGGGCCGGAGCAGCGCGCTTCCTGAGGTCCTGCGAATCCTGAGGTCCTACGAAGCTCCGGGAAGTCCTGCACGGGACTTCCCGGAGCCTGCCGGGCGTTCGCGGATGGAGCCTGCCGGGCGTTCGCGGCCTACTGCCGTGCCGTCACCGTGCCCTCCACCGCGAACAGCTCCTCCTCCACGTGGTCGAGGGCGAGCCGCAGCGCGCCCGTGGCCACCGCGGCCTCACCGAGCATCGACAGGGTCACCCGCGGCGGCCTGAGGCAGTAGCGGGCCAGCTCGCGCCGGAGCGGCTCCAGGACGCCGTCGAGCCCCGCCGCCCAGCCGCCCACCACGACCAGCTCCGGGTCGAGCGCGAGGACCAGCGCCCCCACGTCGTGCACGAGACGGCGTATGAACCGGTCGACCGCCGCCAGCGCCCGCTCGTCGCCCTCGCGCGCGTGCGCGAAGACCTCCGCCACCGCCTGCTCGTCCAGCGGATGCAGCGGCTCGTCCGTGGTCGAAAGGAGCGTCCTCCGGCGTCACCTCGCGGCCCAGCAGGTGCAGCGCGCCGATCTCGCCCGCCGCCCCGCCGTACCCGCGGTGCAGCCGCCCGCCGATCAGCGAACCGGCACCGGGGCTCAGGCCGGCGAGGACGAACACCACGTCGTCGGACTCCGTCGCCGCGCCCTTCCAGTGCTCGGCGACCGCCGCCGCGTTGGCGTCGTTCTCCACCAGGACCGGGCACTTGAAGGACCGCCGCAGCCGCTCGCCGAGCTGCAGGCCCGTCCAGCCGGGCAGCGCCGTGCCGAGCCGCACCGAGCCGTCGGCCTCCACGATGCCGGGGCTGCCGACGCCGACGGCGCGCAGCGAGCCCCGGGAGACGGCCGCGCGGCGCAGCAGATCGGCGACGGCACCGCGCAGCCGGTCGAGGCGTTCGTCCGCGGGCGCCGTCTCGGACACGTTCTTCGCGGCGGTTCCGATGATCTTGCCGTCGAGGTCGGCGAGGACGGCGGCGACGCGGTGCGGACCGATCTCCAGACCGAGCAGATGCCCCGCCTCCGCCCGGAACCGGAACTTCCGCGCCGGCCGTCCCTGCCGGCGGGCACCGCCCTCGTCCGCGTCCGTCTCCACCACGAGCCCGGCCTCGCTGAGCCCCTCCACCACGCCCTCGACGGTGGGCCGGGAAAGCCCCGTCACCCGGGTGATCTCCGTGAGTGTCGCGAAATCCGCCGCACGCAGCGCGTGCAGCACCACCGCGGAGTTGATCCGCCGCAGCAGAGAAGGATCCCCGCCGGTCAGCCGCCCCAACGTCCGTCCTTCCGTCCCATGCGCATGATGGGCGAAGGGTACTCGGAAGGCGCCGACCGGGGCGAGTGCCGATCAGGCCGCCCGGACCCGGCCCGCGTGCGTGCCGGGCGTCGGGGTGCAGGCGGGGGTTCAAAGACAGGCTCTCGGCTTGTTATTTAACCTTTGCGAGCGTTCAGCCGATTACGTTCGGTGATGCTCTCGGGTCGTCTGGTCGATTTGCCCACGTCGTGATGGGCGGAGGTTCGGAAACCCCCGGCGGACCCTCGCGGGGGTGAGGCGGGCGGGCTCGGCCGGCTTCTCCCAGGGGCGCCGGAGGTCGGCGGCGGCCTCGCGAGTCAGCCGGAGCTGGGTGTGGGCGGCGATCACGAACCACGTCCACCGGTCGGCGGCCTCAGGGGTGCGGAGCTTCGGCCGGGTCCAGGCCGAGCGGGTGGTGAGCCTCGGGCGGATGCGGTCCCAGGCCATGGTCTGGGCGGTGCCGTAACGGTCGGTGGCCTGCGCCGTCTCCGCGTCGGGCTCGCCCCAGGTCTCGGGCTTGGCGAAGCGGAACTCCTTGCCGTGCTTCGGCGGTCGCCCGCCCTGGGGATAGGCCAGGGCGTACGCCTTGAGCGAGGGTGTCGGCCGTCGCATGACACAGTCCGCACGCATCCGTCCCAGCACCTCGACGGGCAGGCCGTCGAGGAGATAGGCCATGCGCGGGGCTTCGTATCCGGCGTCGAAGACGACCAGGACGTCCGGATCCCCCGGCTCCCACTGGCCGCCCTCGATCAGGTCGGCCACGACGCGGCGGACCTGGGCCGCGGTGACCTCGGCGACGTCGTCGTCCGGGCCGAGGCGGACCGCGTCCAGCAGTTGGCACCAAGAGGTGCGGCCGGTTTCCAGAGCGGCGACGAACGAGTCGCCCCTGCATGGCCCGCCGCCACGTCCGCGGTCTCGTCATCCGCGGCACACCGCACCATGAGGGCGTCTGCCACCGGCACCGCCGATGGCTCCTCGGAGACGAACAGCACAGACTCACGCGACTGCCTGAGGTTCTCCAAGCCAACCGCCAACATCAGCGGATCGCTCGCCGAGGAACCCACCCCTCCACCGCGCTGGCTTACGTCGGTTCCCTCCGAGGCCCGGATCGAACTGGTCACCTATCCCGACGTCGTCGTTCTCACCGGCCTGTTCGCCTCACCCCACTGGCGAAACCACCCGCGGCTGCCGGCCGAGACGGCACAACGCTTCGGTATCGCGCTCCGCGCTCCCCAGCAACTCCCCTCGGACCTGGGCCGGAAACGTGGCTGAGCGCCTCATGGCCACGGGGCCCGGGATCGGCTGGGCCGGTGTGTCAGACCCAGCCCTTACGATGCTCAGCTGTGACCGATGACGTGCTCAACTACGCGCGGCCCGGCCCCTTTACGACTTTGGATGCGGCGCAACTCCCGCTCATTGAGGGACTGCCGGACGACCCCGTCGGCATCTGCGCCGCCGTTCAGGGACTGGTCATCCAGCCCACAGACGCCGCGGCGTTAGGGATTCCCGAGGACCGGATCGCAGAGAAAAACATCCGGCCGGTCAACGAACTGATTGCCGCGCTGACTGCCCTGGATCCGGCTCCACTGCACCGGCCTCGAACACCCGAAACGCGGGTGATCGGCACCTGCCGGCACTTCGCCACGATCGCCTGCGCGATCCTGCGGGCGCGAGGTGTCGCCTCCCGCGCCCGGTGTGGTTTCGGCACCTACTTCCAGGAAGGGCGCGGCTTCGACCACTGGATCACCGAGTACTGGGACGATGACCAGCGCCGCTGGGTGCGCGTCGACACCGAACACCTCGGCAAGGACTTCGTCACTCGCCCAGACGACCTCGCTCCGGGCGAGTTCCTCACGGGCGGCGAGGCATGGGCCCAATACCGAAGCAGCATGATCGATCCGCACACATTCGGGGTGGTCGGCACCGATCACGCCTGGGGTCCGCATGAGATCAGCGGCAACGTCGTCCGCGACCTCGCCGCACTCTGCAAGCGGGAGACACTGAACTGGGACGAGTGGGGCCGCATGACCGCGGCCTACGAGGGCAAGACCGGACCGGACTACGACCAGCTGATCGACGTGGTCGCCGGCGCCTGCTCCAAGGACGATCCGTCGGCCTTGATCCGTCTGTCCGCCAACCCGGACCTGGCCGTTCCCCAGCACATCATCGGTTGAGCGAGGTCGGGAACCGACTGGCGGCGGTTCAGTCGACGCCGAGCGCCGCAGTGGCCAACTGCGGCGCGCAGCCACAGGAAACTGTCACCTTGAGTGCGAACCCTGAAAGCAGGCGTCTCACCATCCTGGCGATTCCCAGCTCAGGAAGCACCACCCCGCCATGATCGATGAGACGCGCACTCGGCGCTGGCCGCAGCCCTTCCGGGACGCCTTGTCTCGCCCTCCGTGAGTCGCGACTCAACCTGTCACCTCGCAGGTCAGCGGCCTCACTTCTTCAAGATCTAATGAGACGGGACACCCGGGCCCGCATCAGCCCTCTGACAGCGCTTCGCCCCGCCGCATGGCGGCGGGGCGAAGCAACCAGGTCCGGATTGGCCCACAGCATCCCTGTGGGGGCCGGTCCGGGCATCGGGCGACTTATGCGACTGCCGGGACCTTGGGGGTGTCCGTCGCGGCCGGGTAGTCGATGTACCCCTCCGCCCCTCCTCCGTACAGGTTCTCCGTCGGCGGCCCCGCGAGCGGGGTGCCGTTGGCGAGGCGGGCGGGCAGGTCCGGGTTCGTCATGAACAGGCGGCCGAGGGCGACCACGTCCGCGTGCCCGTCCCGCACCAGCCGCGCCCCCGCGCCGGGGCTGCTCGGCGCCGGGCCGTTCGTGTTGGCGACGAGCGTTCCCGACCAGCGCGTCCGCAGGTCCGCGATGGCTCCGTACGCGCCGTTCTCCAGCACGTGCAGATAGGCCAGGCCCAGCGGGTCCAGTGCGTCGACCAGCGCACGGTACGTGGTGCGTGCGTCGGCCTCGGCGAGCTGGTTCTCGGCGTTGTCCGGCGAGATGCGCAGACCCACGCGGTCCGCGCCGACCTCGGCGACGACCGCCTCGACGACCTCCGTCGCGAACCGCAGACGGCCGGTGATCGAGCCGCCGTACTCGTCCGTGCGCAGGTTGGTGTTGTCGGCGATGAACTGCTGGATGAGGTAGCCGTTCGCGCCGTGGATCTCCACGCCGTCGAAGCCCGCCTCGATCGCACGCCGGGCTGCGGACGCGAAGTCCCGTACTGTCTGGGCGATTTCACCGACCGTCAGCTCACGGGGGGTCACGTGGTCGAGCAGCCCGTCCCGGGTGAAGATCTGCTTCCCCTCGATGGCGACGGCCGACGGGGCCACCGGCAGCTCGCCGTCCGGCAGCGTCAGCGGGTGGGTCATCCGGCCCACGTGCCACAGCTGGGCGAAGACCGTGCCGCCCTCGGTGTGCACCGCGTCCGTCACCTCTCGCCAGCCACGCACCTGCGCGTCGGTCACCAGCCCCGGGATGCCGGGGCCGCCCTTGGCGAGCGCGTTGACGTAAACGCCCTCCGTGATCAGCAGCCCGGCTCCGGCGCGCTGCCGGTAGTACGTCGCCGCGTGCGGGCTCGGCACCCCCGTCACGTCGTCGGCCCGGCCCCGCGTCATCGGGGCCATCGCCACCCGGTTCGCCAGCTCAAGGCGCCCCGCCCGGTACGGCTCCAGCAACTCCCGCATTCCCACACCCTCTTCCGGCATTTCCGCGTCCCGCGTCCGTCCCGTCACGACCCCGGCGCTCATGCGGCGCTCCGGTCCAGCGCGATGACCTCGACCTCGATCTGCCAGTCGGGCTGGGCCAGCGAGACGACCTCGACGAGGGTGTCGGCGGGATAGGGCTCGGCCAGGAACTCGCCGCGCAGCGTGATCACGTGCGGGAGGTTCGTCGTCATGTCCCGTACGAAGATGCCGACCTTGATCACGTCCGTGAAGGCCAGACCGGCCGCCTCCAGCACCCGTCCGACGTTCCTGAACGCCTGCCGCCCCTGCGCCAGGAACCCGCCCTCGACGGTCGTCCCGTCCTCCTCGAAGCCCGCCTGCCCTGACACGTACACGAAGCCCCCGGCCCGGACGGCCTGCGATATCCGGTACGGCGCGTACCAGTCCGGCGTGGTCGCGATCTTCTCGACGCGCCCCACGGTGGCCGCGCTCTCGTTGCTGGACATGCCTCTCCCCTTGTCTCGGCGGGGACCGGCACCGGCCCCCGCACGACTGCGTTACGAAACGTTCCGTAACGTCACCGGAAGCTAGATCACCCCGGGCGCCTTGTCAAAACGAAACGTAACGTCACGTGAGCGGTAGAGTGAGGCCCATGACCCCCGACCCGAAAAGTGAACGGCGCAGCGAACGCGCCCGACGGGCAATCCTCGACGCGGCGTTCGACCTGGTGAGCCGCAAGGGCTTCGCGAAGTTGACGATCGAGGCCATCGCCGCCCAGGCCGGCGTGGGCAAGCCCACGATCTACCGTTGGTGGCGCTCCAAGGGTGCGGTGGTGCTGGAGGCGATGAGCGGGGAACTCGGCGACGACTTCGCCTTCCCCGACACCGGTGACATCGCCGCCGACCTCACGACCCAGATCACCGCGGTGAGCCAGCGGCTGATCACCGGCAGGATCAGCGAGGCCTTCAAGGGCGTCATGGGCGAGGCCCAGAACGACCCCGCGCTGATGAAGGCGTTCCGCGAAACGATCCTCGAGCCCAGCATCGCGGAATGCCGGGCCCGCCTGGATTCCGCCGTCGCCGCCGGGCAGCTGCGCTCCGACGTGCCCACCGACGTGATGGTCGACCTCTTCTACGCGCCGATCCACTACCGGCACTTCCTGGGCTTCGGCGACGACGCAGTCAGGCGCAGCGCCGATCTCGTCCAGGACGTCCTGCTCGGCCTGCGGCCCCGGCCGGACGCGGGGTGAACGACCGGGGCCCGGCCATTCGTTGAGGATGCTGTTGGCCAATCCGGGTCCGGTTGCTTCGCCCCGCCGCGATGCCGCGGGGCGAAGCGCTGTCAGGGGGCTGGTGCGGCTGCGGGCCCGTGGGCCGGCCAGGGAGTCTGGCCTCGACGCCCAGTCGTTCTACCTGTTGACCACGGCTGAACTCGCGCGCCGCCACACCACCCTCGGCACCCGCGCTCCGCTCCACCACTACTTCTGCAACAGCCGTGTCGTTTGAGAAGGTGACGTCGACGACACGGGCGGCGAGCTGAAGGATGCGCGGGTCGTCGGTGAGCAGCTGGAGTTCGGTCATTGCCTCACCGACGGCGGTGCGCGCTTCGAGGGCAGCCTGCTTGGCGGCCGCATGCTCCGTGGCGGGAACATCGGCCTCCCGCAGGACGGAGCGCTCGTTCTGCAGGCCCTCGGTCACCCGGGGTGGCGTCCGCGTTCCGGTAGCCGACCTCCGCCGCCCTCGCGAGGGCCGTGTCGTAGGCGTCCGGGGCAAGGGTCGTCTCCGGCTCGGGCTCCGGCGCGCAGCTGGCCGGAGAAGGCGTCGGCCGCGGCGCGGTCGGCGGCGCGCGCCGACTGGTTCGCGAGGTGGACATCGACCTGGGCCTGCTCAGCGCCCTCGCGGGTGCGGAATCCCATCTGCAGGCCGGCGGGCCCGTAGGACGCCCACCGCTCACCGTCCTTGATGTCGCGGCCCGAGCGCCAGTAGGTGCCGCCGATGCGCTCGCCGTCGACCAGGAGGTAGTAGTCCTCGCCCCAGTTGTCGGCGTCGCCGAGGCTGCCGTGGCCGGGGTGCTCGGGCACGCGGGTGACGGCTGGCTCGGCGGGGGGTTTGGTGGTGCGGGGCGCCCGCCACGCTCAAAGCGGACGCCTAGCAGGAACTGAGCGACCGGGGCCGCGAAACGCAGGCCTTCGTCATCGCCTGCCTGAAGGCCCTGGTCGCCGACCCGGACGGCTTCCTGGAACGGCTCGCCGTGCACTGGCCCGAGGACACGCCCCGCGGCCGGCCGCGCCGAACCCCGCCCACTTCCACGCAGGACTGACGCGAAGCGCGTGGCGGAGCGCCTGTCGGCGAGACCCGGAATCAGCCTGGGCGCCACCCGCTCCACGCGTCGCCGCTTCCCAGAGCCGCCGAGCAGGCGTAGCCGTCGAGTGCCGTTGCCCCTGGCCGGCTTCGGCTTCGCTCTTGGCAGGGTTGGCGTTCAGCTCCGGCGCAAGCACCGGACCTTCTGCTGCGCGATGCTGATGGCCCGCTCCAACTCGATACGGGCGTACTCCTGCTTCATGGCGCACTTCATCAGGGCGTAGTGCTCCGCACACGTCACCCGCGCACTGGGGCGCGGTTCGGGGAGCACCGTGTTGAGGTAGGCCTCGACGCGCTCGACGACAGCGAGCAGCTCTCCGGAGGCCCCGAGGGTGGTTCCCCGGGGCCTCTGACAACATCACAAGCCCCGCAGCGCCAGACAACGAGGTGATACACCGTCACACCACAAGGCGCCCTCCACTCACGCGTTTTAAAAGACACCTCACGATGCCACCACCCCAGGCACCGGCCCGCGCATCGATCTACGTTGAGGCGTTACCGCCCGGCTGCCCTAGACGTCACGATCCGGCACTCGAACATCCCGAGATCCACTCGCTCCCTCGGAACGCCCTTAACTACGGATTAGCTGTGCGAGAACTCAGAGGAATCCCGCGAAGCCAATTGTGTTGTTGACCGTCTCATTGGACTGGTCGAAGGTGTGGATAACAGGGTCCGTGCTACCGCAGTGGTTCAGCGGGCCTGTCGCTGGCGTCTTAACGGCATGGCCAGCAAGGGCGCCACTGCCAAGCACCGCCCTGCTGAGCTGACAATGCCATCTCCGCCCAACATCAGATTGCCGTTACACGGTGAACGATGACCAGGCCGGACTGGACATCAATGCTCTCGTGATCAGTTCTCGTACAGGAACTTATAGAAACGGGCCCGCGAATGAGGGCCGAGGGGGGGACTGCCCGGGCCTGTGGCGTTCAGATGGAGCATGAAACCGCCCTGTTCAGATGGTCCGCGATGCGCGCGATGGTCCCCGTGTTCTCCTCGAACAAGTGGGCCTGCATGCCGACTGCCTGGGCGGCCTCGACGTTTGCCGCGACATCGTCGACGAACAGGCAGCCCTGCGGGCGCACTCCCAGCCGGGCACAGGTCGTGTCGAAGGCACGCGGGTCGGGCTTGCTGACGCCGATCTCGTGGGAGTAGATGATCTGATCGACCAGTTCGTCGAAGTGGTACGCGGCTACCTCCCGCTCCCGGGCCCCGACAAAGCTGTTGCTCAGGATGCCCAGCTTGCAACGCGCCCGCAGGCCCCGCACATATGCGATCAACTCGTCATTCGGCGTTCCCAGATACTCAGCCCACAGGTCAGCCATGAAGGCTTCCGTCTCAGCGGCGTCGAGACGGAGGCGGTCAGCCACCCGATCGTGCACCTCTCGCTCGCTGACCGCCCCGACACTGCCCGCCTGCCAGACCTCTCCCAGCCGCTCGTGTACATCACCCGTCGGCAACCCGAGCAGCTGTTCCCAGCGTCCGACCCACCCCGTCTTGGGAGTGAACTCCAGCACTCCACCGATATCGAGAATGACGCAGCGCGAGTCCAACGGATTCCCCCTCGTGCATTGCGTGGCCGAGTCACCGGCACGCAGTTCGCTCATGTGATCCATGCACACTGTCGGCCTTCGCCCCACCCGTTGGGGAGTTCGCCGGGCATGCTGACGGCCCTCGCATGACCATGCGTTCCGCCACGGAATCACGTTTATACGAAGGCCGTAGAGGTGAGCTTGCTGCACGACGATGCCCGGCGGGACGCGTTCGACTTCACGTCACACTTCCGGGACGACTTCTATGCGTGCCTCACCGCACGCGGTGACACCCTGTTCGAGATCACGGACGCGATGCTGTGTGAGAACGGGCCGGTGACCTCGCCGGTCGATCTGACGCTGCTGGCCGAGCACCGGCGTGGGCACGGCGCGTTGTACGACGCGCTGAACTGCGGGCGTATCGATGTGGCCGGGCTGCGCCGCGCGCTGGCGATGCTGCCGCAGCCCAAGGCCGCCGACAACCGGCTGGTCCTCGCAGCCGACGTGAGCAACTGGCTGCGTCCCGACGCGCCGACGAGCCCGGACCGTCTGTTCTGCCACGTCTACGGACGCTCGGGACGCTCCAGCGACCTGTTCATTCCCGGCTGGCCGTACTCCTTCGTCGCCGCCCTGGAGACGGGCCGCACATCGTGGTGCCAGCTCCTGGTCGTCTTCGACGCTGGCAATGACGCCCCGTGCATGCCCTACCTCCTTGCCGGCCTGCCCGTCGAGGTGCTGGGACGGATGCGTGCGGACCGTGTCATGCGACGGCCGACACCCTCGCTCAAGGAGTACGCCCCGGCCTATCTCCAGGGCGGGCGACCACCGAAGCACGGAAAGGAGTTCCGCTTCACCAGGCCCGATACCTGGGGCGAGCCCGACGCGGCCACCACGCGGGTCACCGACCGGTACGGCACCGCCCGCGCAATGGCCTGGGACCGCATCCACCATCAACTCAAAGCTCACAAACCATAAAGAACAAGCTCAGCCCGGGGCGACAAAACCGGATTCGTACGCCGTGATCACGGCCTGGGTCCGGTCGCGCGCCCCGAGCTTCGCGAGCAGCGAGCTCACGTGCGACTTCACGGTCTCGGTGCCGACGACGAGGCGCGCGGCGATCTCCGCGTTCGACAGGCCGCGCGCCATGAGCCGCAGCACCTCCTCCTCACGGCCGGTCAGCGCGGCCCGCTCCAGCGCCGCCACGGCGTCCGGATTGCCGCGCAGCCGGCCGTGCGCGCCCGCCAGTTCACGCACCGCCGCCGGGAAGAGCAGCGACTCGCCCTCGGCCACCAGGCGCACGGCGTGCACGATCTCCGCGGGCCTGGCCCGTTTCAGCAGGAACCCGTCGGCTCCCGCGCGCAGCGCCTCGTACACGTACTCGTCGTTCTCGAAGGTCGTGATCACGACGATCTTGGGCGGGTCTGCGACCGTGCGCAGCACCGCGCGGGTGGCCTCGATGCCGTCGAGGAGCGGCATGCGGACGTCCATGGCGACCACGTCGGGCCGCAACTGCCGCACCAGGGGGATCACGGCGGCGCCGTCGGCCGCCTCACCGACGACCTCGATGTCGGGCTGCGCCTCCAGGACGGCGCGCAGGCCCGCGCGGACGAGGGGTTCGTCGTCGACGAGAAGGACGGTCACGGGCATCCGGTCAGCGTAGATCACGGTTTCTCTCCGTAGGCCACGAGTGCCGAAGCGCCGCTCTTCGTAGAGCACGCCCTCACACCAGGGGCAGTTCGACGCGGACCCGCCAGTCGCCGTCGTGCGGTCCCGTGTGCGCGTGGCCGCCGAGGAGCGTCGCGCGCTCCCGGATGCCGCGCAGGCCGCTGCCGCCGCGGCCCGTCGGTGCCGTGGGCGCGGGCAGTGCGTTGCGTACGTCGAGGGTGAGCAGCCCGTCGTCGGCGGCGACTTGGACGCGTACCGGAACCGCGCCCGCGTGCCGCAGGACGTTGGTGAGGGCCTCCTGGAGCATGCGGTAGCCCTCGCGCGACACCGGCCCCGGCAGCCGGTCCACCGGGCCCGTCACCTCCGCGTCGACCTTCGCGCCCGACGTGCGCGCGGAGTCCAGAAGGCGCCCGGCGTCGGCGAGCGTCGGCCGCTGCCGCGCGGGCTGCCCGTCCTCACGCAGGACCCGCAGCACCCGGTCGAGATCCTCCAGGGCGTGCCGGCCGGTGTCCTCGATGGCCTCCAGCGCGCGGTCGGTGAACTCCGGGTCGGCGGCGGCCCGCGCGGCGCCCGCCTGCACGACCGCGACGGTCAGCGCGTGCCCGAGGGAGTCGTGCAGCTCGCGGGCGATGCGGTTGCGCTCAAGGAGCTGTTCGGTGCGCTCCTCCAGGGCGGCGAGGCGCTGGGCGGGGGAGGGGCCGAGGAGGCGGCGGGCGGCCGCGGCCATCAGGAGTCCGGTCACCACGACGAGGGCGTAGAGCGCCATGAGCGGCACAGGCACGAGCAGTGCGCTGAGCCACCAGGGTCCGTCCAGGGAGAACAGCGGGCTGTGCGGATCCGTCGGCGCGTCGTTCGCCGCCGCGCCGATCAGCGCCAGCGTCTGGCTGATCAGGTTGACCGACGCGATGGCGACCGCGCCACCCATCTCCAGGCGCAGCAGGAGCCATAGCGCGGTGCGGGCCCGGTCGTGCCACGACGCCGACGGCGTCACGGAGACACCGGAAGCGGCGTCGTCCTCGTGCGGATCGGCGCCCACGCGCGCGTGGGCACCCGGAAACAGCATCAGGCGCGCCTGGAGGCCCTCGGCCCGGCGCATCGCGGGCAGCAGCGCGGCCGCCGTCACCAGCGGCACCGGGACGACGAAGAACATCAGGATCCAGTCGGCCGCCGTCGCGTTCGTGATGCCGATGATCGACGCGCACGTCAGCCCGACGACGGCGCCCACGACCAGGTGGAGCCAGCGGGTGTACGTGACCGCGCGCGTGAGCGCCCCGAGGAGCCAGGACAGGGACATGCCGTCATCGTGCCAGCACCCGCGCCGGGCCCGGCTCCCCCGCACGGGGGAGACGATCTCCCCGGGCGGGGGAGGCCCCGCACCCCTCCGCGCCACGACGCTGTCCCCATGACCAGCATCGACGTCCAGCAGCTCACCAAGGAGTACGGCACCACCCGCGCGGTGGACGACCTGACGTTCAGTGTCCGCCCCGGCCAGGTCACCGGCTTCCTCGGCCCCAACGGCGCCGGAAAGTCCACCACGTTGCGCCTCGTGCTCGGCCTCGACCGGCCGACCGCCGGCACCGCCACCGTCGGAGGGCGCCCCTACGCTACGTACGACGAGCCGCTGCGGCAGGTGGGCGCCCTGCTCGACGCACAGGCCGCGCACGGGTCCCGGACCGCCCGCAACCACCTGCGCGCGCTCGCCGCCAGCAATCGCATCGCCGCCGCGCGCGTGGACGAGGTCCTGGAGGAGACCGGCCTGTCCGCCGTCGCGGGGCGCCGCGTGAAGACGTACTCCCTGGGCATGCGCCAGCGCCTCGGCATCGCCGCCGCGCTGCTCGGGGACCCCGCCGTGGTGCTCCTGGACGAGCCGTCGAACGGGCTCGACCCCGAAGGCATCATCTGGATCCGCGAGCTGATGACGGGCCTGGCCCGCGAGGGACGCACCGTCCTGGTGTCCAGCCACCTCATGAACGAGACGGCCACATTTGCCGACCACCTGGTGGTCCTCGGCCGCGGCAGGCTGCTCGCGGACACCCCGATGCGGGAGTTCATCGCGGGGCACAGCAGGCCGCGCGTCCGGGCCCGCACCACCGACCCGGCCCGGCTGCGCGCGGTGCTCGCCCGCGCGGGGCACGAGCTGGCCGAGGCGGACGACGGCCGCTGGACGGTCGACGGCGTCCGGGCCGAGGAGATCGGCAGGCTCGCCGCCCGCGACGGCGTGCCGATCCTCGAACTCGCCGATGAGGAGGCCTCCCTGGAGGAGGCGTACCTCGCACTCACCGCCGCCGAGACGGAGTTCTCCGCGTCCTCCGCGGCTCCCGCACCCCTCCAGGAGGCCTGACCGTGTCCACGTCCGCCGTGCTCCACTCCGAATGGATCAAGATCAAGTCGCTGCGGGGGAGCGTCGGTTCGCTCGTCGCGGTGTTCGTCGTGACCGTCGCCATCACGGTCCTCGTCTTCGCCACCGTCGGCCGCGCGGAAGCCGACAACGCCGACGCCGACCCCCTCTTCGGGGCCTTCTACGCGTTCAACTTCGGGCAGGTCGCCGCCATCAGCTTCGGTGCCACCGCCGTCAGCTCCGAGTACGTCAATGGCGCACTGCGGGTCTCGCTGGCCGCCGTGCCGCGCCGCGGGCTGTTCTACGGCGCGAAGACGGCCGTCCTGGGTGCGGCGGCACTCCTGGTGGGCCTCGTCACCAGCTTCACCACGTTCCTCGGCGGACAGGCCTTCCTCGGGGAGGACGCGATCGGACTCGGCCACCCCGGAGCCGTGCGCGCCTGCTTCGGGGGCGGCGTCTACCTCGCGCTGATGGCGCTGCTCGCGGCGGGACTCGCGGCGGTGCTGCGCAGCGGGGCCGCCGTGCTCGGCGTGCTGATCCCGTTCACCCTGATCGTCCCGTTCGTGATCGGGGACATGGCGGGCGGCGTGGCGCAGTTCCTGCCCGACCGGGCCGGTCAGCAGATCCTGCGCGAGGACCCCAGCGGGATGCTCGGCCCGTGGGCGGGCCTCGGCGTGACGGCGGTGTGGGCCGGGGCGGCGCTGGCGGCGGGGTGGTGGGCGGTGCGACGGCGGGACGCGTGAGGGCCCGGCCGCCGGGGTCAGGTCCAGTCCTGGCTGACGCCTCGCCGGTCGAGGGGTCAGGCCCAGGCCCGGCTGACGCCTCGCCGGTCGTCGGCCACGGTCAGGGGCAAAGCCTGGCTGACGACCAGCCAGTCGTCGGATGCCTGACGGGCAGCCAATTGTCAGTGGCGGCGGCTTTACTGGACACATGAGCAGCGCAGACCACATCGCCGCGATCGACCTGCTGCGCGCCCGGGATTTCCCCGCGGCGCCCGGCAGGTCGGAGCACGGCCATGGCGGGCCGGGTTTCCACATCGCGGAGTTATCGACGCATGACCAGCTGTGGGACGACGACGCCACGGCTCACGAGGAGACCGAGGAGGAGTACGAGGCCGAGCGCGACGCCCTGACCGTCCTGCTGTCGCAGCGCTGGGGCGAGCCCCAGATCTTCAGTCTCACCAGCGTCCTCGTCCGCCTCCTGGCCCAGGAGGCAGACGGCGAGGGCGAGCCGGTCCCGGAGCCGTGGGCCACGCTCAGCGAATCCGTCCCGGACCTCCACCTGTGGCGGGCCGACGGCCGCTGGATAGCCCTGGGGGTGGCCCACTGGGGCGAGCGGCGGGCCCTACAGCTCCTCGCCGTGATCACGGAGGTGGACCCGCCGTAAGGGGCTGTCAGGAGCCGAGCCCCAACTCCCCAAACGCGCAGGGCCCGAAGAAGCGCTCCACGTCCGCCTCCGACACCGACGCGAGATCGGCGGGCGACCAGCGCGGCCTGCGGTCCTTGTCGACGACCTGGGCGCGCACCCCCTCGGGGAAGTCCGGCGCCGTCAGGCACGCGCACGACACGCGGTACTCCTGGTTCAGCGCCTCCTCCAGCGAGTCCAGCGCACGCGCCCGGCGCAGGGCGGCGAGCGTGACCTTCAGCGCCGTGGGGGAGCGCGAGAGCAGGACCTCGGCCGCCTCCTTCGCGGCCCGCTCACCACTGGACTGCAGGCGGTCGACGATCTCCTCCACCGAGTCGGCGGCATAGCAGGAGTCGATCCACGCGCGGCGCGCGGCGAGTTCGCCCTCCGGCGCCGCCTGGGCGTACGTCCGCACGACGTCCGTCGCGTCGGCGTCCGCGAGCGCCGCCGTGAACTTCGCGAGGCGCTCCGAGGGAACGAAGTGGTCGGCGAGGCCGCACAGCAGCGCGTCGCCCGCGCCCGCCGCCGCGCCGGTCAGCGCCAGATGCGTGCCGAGCTCGCCCGGCGCCCGCGACAGCAGATACGTGGCGCCGACGTCCAGGACGAAGCCGATGATCGTCTCCGGCATCGCGACCTGCGACCGCTCGGTGACGATCCGCACGTCGCCGTGCGCCGAGATGCCGACGCCACCGCCCATGACGTAGCCGTCCATCACGGCGACGTACGGCTTCGGGTAGCGCGCGATCCGGGCGTCGAGCAGATACTCGGCGTGCCAGAACGCCGCCGACGCCGCGCCCCCGCCCGCGAGGATGTCGTCGCGTACGGCCCGGATGTCGCCGCCCGCGCACAGGCCGCGCTCGCCCGCTCCCGTCACGACCACTGTGCGGACCGCGTCGTCGTGCTCCCACGCGGTGAGCGCCTCGTCGACGAGGCGGACCATCGGGTGGTCGAGCGCGTTCAGGGCGCGCGGCCGGTTCAGGACGATGTGGCCGGCCCGGCCCTCGACCCTCGTCAGAACCGGCGGTGCGTCGTCACTCACTGGGCTGTTCCCCTCCCTGGATCCGGCCGCTTCCCTCTCCCTGGGGCCGAGTTGTCGCTTCCCCCTGGTCACTCCGGTCGCCCTGGAACGCGCCGAGGATCCGCTCCGCCGCCATGGTGGCCGTGAGCGTCCCCTCCCGCACCCGCGCTTCCAGGTCCGGCGTGAGCCGCCGCACGTCGGGGTGGGCGTACAGCCGGCCGAGCAGTTCGTCGCGGACCATCGTCCAGGTCCAGTCGACCTGCTGGTCGCGGCGCTTCGCGGCCAGGCGCCCCGTGGAGTCCAGGAGCGCGCGGTGCTGTTCGAGCCGGTCCCAGAGGGTGTCGAGGCCCTTCGACTCGCGGGCGCTGCAGCTCAGGACCGGCGGGGTCCACGCCGAGTCCGGAGGATGCATCAGGCGCAGGGCAGCCGCCAGTTCGCGGGCCGCCGAGCGCGCGTCCCGCTCGTGCGGGCCGTCCGCCTTGTTGACCGCGATCACGTCGGCCAGCTCCAGGACGCCCTTCTTGATGCCCTGCAGCTGGTCGCCGGTGCGGGCGAGGGTGAGGAGCAGGAACGTGTCGACCATGTTCGCCACGGCCGTCTCCGACTGGCCGACGCCGACGGTCTCCACGAGCACCACGTCGTACCCCGCTGCCTCCATCACCACGATGGACTCGCGGGTCGCCTTCGCGACGCCGCCGAGCGTCCCCGCCGTGGGGGAGGGCCGCACGAACGCCGAAGGATCCACCGACAGGCGCTCCATGCGGGTCTTGTCGCCCAGGATGGAGCCGCCCGTCCGCGTCGACGACGGGTCGACGGCGAGCACCGCGACCCGGTGGCCCATCGACGTCAGCATCGTGCCGAGCGCGTCGATGAACGTGGACTTGCCCACGCCCGGCACCCCGCTGATGCCGATCCGCCGCGCCCGCCCCGAGTGCGGGAGCAGCTGCGTCAGCAACTGCTGGGCGAGCGCCCGGTGTTCGGCCTTGGTGGACTCCACGAGCGTGATCGCGCGCGCGATGTGCGCGCGCTTGCCGTCGAGCACGCCCTTCACATAACTGTCGAGATCGATCCTCGGTGCCATGGAGTCAGCGGCTCACAGCTCGCCACTGCCGGCAGCGGCCTCGGCGGCGTCGGGCAGTTCGTGGCCGAGCCCGGAGGCGAGCCGCCGCACCAGGTCGTACGCCGCGTCGGGGATGACCGTGCCGGGCGGGAACACCGCCGCCGCGCCCGCCTCGTGCAGCGCGTCGACGTCCTGCGGCGGGATCACACCGCCCACGACGATCATGATGTCCTCGCGGCCCTCGGCGGCCAGCTCCGCGCGCAGCGCCGGTACGAGTGTCAGGTGCCCGGCCGCCAGCGAGGAGACGCCGACGATGTGCACGTCCGCCTCGACGGCCTGCCGCGCCACCTCACCGGGCGTCTGGAACAGCGGGCCGACGTCGACGTCGAAGCCCAGATCGGCGAAGGCGGTCGCGATCACTTTCTGGCCGCGGTCGTGGCCGTCCTGGCCCATCTTGGCGACCAGGATGCGCGGCCGGCGCCCCTCGGCCTCCTCGAAGGACGTGACCAGCGCGCGGGTGCGCGCCACGGACGGCGACGGGCCTGCTTCGGTGCGGTACACACCAGAGATCGTACGGATCTGGCCCGCGTGCCGCCCGTACGCCTTCTCCAGGGCGTCCGAGATCTCCCCGACCGTGGCCTTCGCGCGGGCCGCGTCGACCGCGAGGGCCAGGAGATTGCCTTCGAGGCCGGGGCCCGAGCCGCGCTCGGCGGCCGCCGTCAGCTTGGCGAGGGCGTCCTGGCACACCGTGTCGTCGCGCTCCTCGCGCAGCCGCCGCAGCTTCTCGATCTGCTGGGTGCGCACGGAGGAGTTGTCGACCTTCAGGACCTCGATCTGCTCGTCGGTGTCCACCCGGTACTTGTTGACGCCGATCACCGGCTGCCGCCCGGAGTCGATGCGGGCCTGCGTGCGCGCGGCGGCCTCCTCCACGCGCAGCTTCGGGATGCCCGCGTCGATGGCCTGCGCCATGCCGCCCGCCGCCTCGACCTCCTGGATGTGCTGCCAGGCGCGGCGCGCCAGGTCGTACGTCAGCTTCTCCACGTACGCGCTGCCGCCCCAGGGGTCGATGACCCGGCAGGTGCCCGACTCCTGCTGGAGCAGGAGCTGGGTGTTGCGGGCGATGCGGGCCGAGAAGTCGGTGGGCAGCGCCAGCGCCTCGTCGAGGGCGTTCGTGTGCAGGGACTGCGTGTGGCCCTGCGTCGCCGCCATCGCCTCCACGCACGTGCGCGTCACGTTGTTGAAGACGTCCTGGGCGGTCAGCGACCAGCCCGACGTCTGCGAATGGGTGCGCAGCGACAGGGACTTGGCGTTCTTCGGGTCGAACTGCTTGACCAGCTTCGCCCACAGCAGGCGCGCCGCGCGGAGCTTGGCGACCTCCATGAAGAAGTTCATGCCGATCGCCCAGAAGAACGAAAGCCGCGGCGCGAACGCGTCCACGTCCAGGCCCGCCTCGCGCCCCGCCCGCAGATACTCGACGCCGTCGGCGAGCGTGTACGCCAGCTCCAGGTCGGCCGTCGCCCCGGCCTCCTGGATGTGGTAGCCGGAGATCGAGATGGAGTTGTAGCGCGGCATCTTCTGCGAGGTGAACGAGAAGATGTCGGAGATGATCCGCATCGACGGCTTCGGCGGATAGATGTAGGTGTTGCGGACCATGAACTCTTTGAGGATGTCGTTCTGGATGGTCCCCGCCAGCTTCTCCGGCGGCACACCCTGTTCCTCGGCGGCGACGATGTACAGCGCGAGGACGGGCAGCACGGCGCCGTTCATCGTCATCGACACCGTCATCTTGTCCAGCGGAATGCCGTCGAACAGCTGACGCATGTCGTAGATGGAGTCGATGGCCACGCCCGCCATGCCGACGTCGCCGGTCACGCGCGGGTGGTCGCTGTCGTAGCCGCGGTGCGTCGGCAGGTCGAAGGCGACGGAGAGGCCCTTCTGGCCCGCCGCGAGGTTGCGGCGGTAGAAGGCGTTGGACTCCTGCGCGGTGGAGAATCCCGCGTACTGCCGGATCGTCCAGGGCTGGTTGACGTACATCGTCGGATAGGGGCCGCGCAGATACGGCGCGACGCCCGGGTACGTCCCCAGGAAGTCCACGCCCGCCAGGTCCGCGTCCGTGTACAGCGGCTGGACCGCGATGCCTTCCGGGGTCTCCCACAGCAGGTCGTCGGCGTCCTTGCCGGTGGCCGCCTCGACCGCGGCGCGCCACTGCTCGGCGGAACCCCGCGGGGCCGCGTCCGGCTCCAGGCCGATGCCGGAGAAGTCGGGGATCGTCATGGCGCCACTCCCATGAGGTCGAGGGTGGAGGAGAGCACGGCCACGGCGTCGCAGCCGGCGAAGACGTACGCGTCGACGGCTTCCCCGTACTCACCGGGCCGCCCCGCGAGGAACACCCGTTCGGCGCCCGCCGACTTCAGCGCCGCGGCGACCGGGGCCGCCTCGTCCGCGTACAGGGCGTCGCTGGAGCACAGGCACGCGACGCGGGCGCCACTGGCCCGGAAGGCGTCGGCGGCGCTCGTCGCGTCCACGGACACCGGGTCGTGGACGGCCTCGACGCCGCCGGCCTGGAAGAGGTTCGACGCGAACGCGGCACGCGCGGTGTGCGCCGCGGCCGGGCCGAGCGCGGCCAGGAACACCTTCGGGCGGGTGCCGCTCTCGGCGAGATGGGCGTCGGAGCGGGCGCGCAGGGCTTCGTACGCCTCGTCGCGACGCACCCGCGGCAGGCCGCCCGTGGGTCCTGCGGGCGCGGGCTCGCGCTCGACCGGCCTCTCCGTCAGGTTCGGGAACTCGCTGACGCCCGTGATCGGTTCGCGGCGCTTGGCCAGCTTCTTGCCGCGCTCGGCCCAGGTCGCCGCAAGGCGGTCGCCGAGCATGCCGGAGCGCAGGGCCGCCGCCTGGCCGCCCGCACGCTCGATCTCCTGGAAGAACTCCCAGGCGGCGTGGGCCAGTTCGTCGGTGAGCCGCTCCACGTACCAGGAACCGCCCGCCGGGTCGATGACCCGGGACAGGTGCGACTCCTCCAGGAGGATCGTCGAGGTGTTGCGGGCGATGCGGCGCGCGAAGGCGTCCGGCAGGCCCAGGGAGTGGTCGAAGGGCAGCACCGTCACCGCGTCGGCGCCGCCGACACCGGCGCTCATGCAGGCCACCGTCGTGCGCAGCATGTTCACCCACGGGTCGCGGCGCGCCATCATCACCGGCGACGTCACCGCGTGCTGGAGCTGCGCGCCCGCTGCGGCGTCGCCGCTGGCCTCGGCCACCCGGGCCCAAAGGCGGCGCGCCGCTCGGAGTTTGGCGATGGTCAGGAACTGGTCGGCGGTGGCCGCGTACCGGAACTCGAGCTGCGCGCACGCCTCCTGGAGGGTGAGCCCCGCGCCGGTAAGGAGGCGCAGATAGGCGACGCCGGTCGCGAGCGACGCGCCGAGCTCCTGCGCGGGGGAGCCGCCCGCCTCGTGGTAGGGCAGCGCGTCCACGGTGAGCGCGCGCAGGCCGACGTACTCACGGCCGCAGAGCCGGGCGAGCTCGACGGCCGCGTCCGAGCTCAACTCCTCGCCCGTGCGCGCCTCGTACGCCAGCGGGTCCGCGCCGAGATTGCCGCGCGCCGCGTCCTTCGCGACGCCCGCGGCCGCCACCAGGCGCAGCAACTCCCGCGCGGCGGGCTCGACATCGGCGCCTGCGTCGAGGACGACGGGGGCCAGGTCCAGATACACGCCGTCGAGCGCCCGCTCCAGACCCGACACCGGCAGCGCGTCCGGGCCCAGGGTGAGCCACAGCGACGTCACGCCGTTCTCCAGGTCGGCGAGGACGGACTCGTTCGTGCGCGCGGGGTCGTTCGTCGCGTGCCGCTGCCGTACGTCCCAGCCGGTCGCGGCGCCGCCTGCCGCGCGGCCGCCGCGTACGAACGGGGCGAAGCCGGGATGGCCCACGTCGGCCACGGCGTCACGGGCGGTGTACAGGGGGCGGGTGCTGAGCCCGTCCTCGAGCGCGGTGGACAGCGCTTCCTCGGCCGCCGCCCCCGATACGTCCTTACCCGACTTCCGCAGTACGCCTTCCACCAGGCGCTGCCACTGCTCATGGGTCGCATCAGGGAACTCGGCGGCCAGCGAAAGCCCGTCATCAGGCAGGACCGTCATGTTCCGATGCTAGGGCGGAATGCGGCCCCGGTGCTGAGGCACCGCTGTGACCTTGCACTCTTCCCGTCGGTCTTGATCTGAGGCGGCCGAGACGTTATTACCCGGGGGTAATTTATAGGGGTGGGGTTCTGTTGGAACAGGGGTGTGACAGGGGGGGCGACAGGCCGCCTTGTCGGCGGGGTGGGGCGGGCTCCCGGGCGGCCTGTCAGGCCGGGGTCCTCGCGGAGGCGGAGGCGGACGCGGACGCGGACGTGGGGGTGGAGACGGTCGGGTGCGCGGGCGTCGGGTTCGGCGCCGTCGCGGCCGGGACGCGGGTGTCTGGTGTGGCCGCCCGTCCCGATGCCTCGGCGGCGCGCGGGGCGCCCGCCACGTAATGGGTGTACTCGCGCTCCAGACGGAAGCCCGCCGTCCAGGCCAGCAGGCGGCTGGGGCGGTTGTCGCGGGCGCACGACCAGCTCGCGGTGCGGCCGCGGGCCGCGACGTCCGCGGTGAGCGCGGCGACGCAGGCGTGCGCGAGGCCCTTGCGGCGGTACTCCGGCGCGGTGGCGACGGCCACGTCCTCGTACGCCTCGCCCGCGAAGTAGGAGCAGGCCACGGAGACGACCCGGCCGCCGCGGTCGAACGCGGCGACGGCGTGCCCGGAGGCGGCGAGCGCGGACGCTCCGCCCCAACTCGCGTGCAGCCAGCCGGAGTCCGGCGACAGCGCCGCGAACGCGAGCGCGTCGTCGCCGGACACGCGGCGTACGCGCACTCCGCGCGGCGGCCGGGGGGCGTCGACGTGCACCCGGTGGACGTACACCATGCGTTCGGCCGGAACGAGGCGGTCGAAGGCGGCGCCGAGCACCGGCAGGAAGTGCGCGGGCGCCTCGACGCGCTGGGCCGCGAACGGCGCGAGGCCGCCCGGCGACACGGCGCGCGGGTCGCCGCGCAGCAGCACATGGCCGGCACAGGACACCGCGAGGGCACGCGGCGCGTCGGCCCGGTCGGCCCACCACTGGCCGACGCCGTGAGCGAAGACGTGCTCGGGCAGCGCGGCCGTTCCGGGGCGGGCTGCCGTGAACCAGCTGGAGAGGGCGGGCAGTTGGCACCGCTGAAGCGGGATCACGGGCGGTTCTCCTGAGGGGGTGGTGGGGTGGGTGCGGCCCTCCTGCGTGGGAGGGCCGCACCGCTGACCATGCGGGGGGTGCTGTACCGCGCCCCGCAAGGGGCGCGGGGCGCTGCCCATGTGCGGCTCCGCCGCGTGGGCGCGACCAGCCACGACGGTCCCGCAGACAAGCGACGACCCATCCCGGCACATCCAGCGGAGCGCCTAGCGCTGACCCGCTTTGCTGCCGTGGTTCGCCTTCTTCTTGCGGCGTGCCTTCTTCTTGCGTGCGCGCTTGGACATCTAGGCGTTCGATCCCTTCAAGATGAGTGGCCGACCAGCAGGGCGGCGAGCTTGTTGAGGCGCTTGACGGTGCGGTCCTCCGTCGCGGCCGCGGCGGGTTCGACCCGCTCGGCGCGGTCGTAGTACGCGCCGTTGACGATCTCGACGGCCGGGTCGCACAGGCGCACCACGTGGGCGGCGCCCTCGGCGGCCGACGTGCCCTCGTGCGCGTACAGCGGCAGGAGCGCGGTGTCGCACACACCGGGGTGCACGGACACGGCGGTCACGCGCGGGTCGGCGGCGAAGACCGTGAGGGCGAGCTGCGACTGGGCGTAGGCGGCCAGACGCGAGTAGCGGCGGGCCCGGTTCGGGTCGCTCCACGAGATCGACGCCGTGCGGTGCAGCGACGACGACACGTTGACGACACGACCGCCCGGATCGCTGGTGAGGGCCGGCTCGAGCAGGCTGGTGAGGAGGTAGTGCGCGAGGAAGTTCACCTGGAAGGCGATCTCGTTGCCGTCGGCGGTGATGGTGTGGCGCTCGGGGGCGGCCATGCCCGCGTTGTTCACCAGCACGTCCAGGTGCGGGTGTTCGGCGACGACGCGGCTCGCGAGCTGCTCGACCTCCTCGAGGTGGGTGAAGTCGGCGGCGTACGTACGCAACTTCGCGACGTCGATGCCGGCCGTGGCGACGAGCTTGTCGACGGCGGCCTGGGCCTCGTCGGCGGTGCGGCCGTGCACGAGCACGGTGACGCCGCGCTCGGCGAGGAGACGGGCGGTCTCGTAGCCGATGCCGGAGGTGGCGCCGGTGACGAGCGCGGTGCGCCCGGACAGTGAGGCAGAAGACATGAGCGGTTCCTGTGTCGAGGCACGCCTCGGCAGCCCCCGGCGAGGGCGCGCGGCATGCGATACGAAGAGTGGGATACGTGAGGTACGAAGGGTGCGATACGAAGAGGCCGTGGGGGCTCGTCAGGAGCGCCGGTCACGGCGGGGAGGGATGTGGTGCGGCGTCAGCGCACCGTGACGTGAACAGGGCGCGAGACCGGCACCACCGTATGAGGCGGTCGGTCGTCATGGCGCACGAAGCTGTTCACGTCGTCCATCTAACTGGCCCGTGAGCTGGGCTTCAAGCGCCGCTCACGGTCTTTGACGGCCTCCTGATGCCCTTGACGGGGCCCTGATGCGAGGGCCCCGTCAAGGGGGAGTGCCGTCAGCTCAGTCCCGGCAGCGTCGAGACCACCAGGTCGATCAGCTTGATCCCGAGGAAGGGCAGCACGAGCCCGCCGAGTCCGTACACCGCCAGGTTGCGGCGCAACAGGTCGTGCGCGGACGCGGGCGTGTAGCGCACGCCGCGCAGGGCGAGCGGGATCAGCACGACGATGATCAGCGCGTTGAAGATGATCGCCGACGTGATGGCCGACTTCGGGCTGTGCAGCCCCATGATGTTGAGGGACTCCAGGCCCGGGTACGCACCCGCGAACATCGCCGGGATGATCGCGAAGTACTTGGCCACGTCGTTGGTGATCGAGAAGGTCGTCAGGGCGCCACGGGTGATCAGCAACTGCTTGCCGATCTCCACGATCTCGATGAGCTTGGTCGGGTTGGAGTCCAGGTCCACCATGTTCCCGGCCTCCTTGGCGGCCGAGGTACCGGTGTTCATGGCCACACCGACGTCGGCCTGCGCGAGCGCGGGCGCGTCGTTGGTGCCGTCACCCGTCATCGCGACGAGCTTGCCGCCCTCCTGCTCCTTCTTGATCAGGTCGATCTTGTCCTCGGGCGTCGCCTCCGCGAGGAAGTCGTCGACGCCCGCCTCCCGGGCGATGGCGCGCGCCGTGAGCGCGTTGTCACCGGTGATCATGACGGTACGGATGCCCATGCGGCGCAGCTCGGCGAACCGTTCGCGGATGCCGTCCTTCACCACGTCCTTGAGCTGGACGACGCCGAGAACGCGCGGCCCGTCCCAGTCGTGCACCGCGACGAGCAGCGGCGTCCCGCCCGCCGCGGCGACGGAGTCGGCGAACATCCGTGCCTGTGGCGGCACTTGACCGCCGCGCAGCTCCACCCAGGTGATCACCTGGGCGGCGGCGCCCTTCCGGATGGCGCAGGTCGCGCCGTTGTCCCAGCGCAGGTCGATGCCGCTCATCCGGGTCTGCGCGCTGAACTCCACGAAGCGCGCGTTGGCCAGCTCGCCCTCCGCCGGCGCGCGCAGCCCGTACTTGTTCTTGGCGTGCACGACGATGGAGCGGCCCTCGGGCGTCTCGTCGGCCAGCGACGAGAGCTGCGCGGCGTCCGCGAGGTGCAGCTCGTCGACACCGGGCAGCGGCATGAAGGAGTCGGCCTCGCGGTTGCCGAGGGTGATGGTGCCGGTCTTGTCGAGCAGCAGGGTGTTCACGTCGCCCGCCGCCTCGACCGCGCGGCCGGACATGGCGAGCACGTTGCGCTGCACGAGCCGGTCCATGCCCGCGATGCCGATCGCGGAGAGCAGCGCGCCGATCGTGGTGGGGATCAGCGTCACCAGAAGCGCGACGAGCACGGTCGTGGGCTGCGCCGCGTCCGCGTACGAAGCCATCGACTGCAGGGTCACGACGACCAGGACGAAGACGATGGTGAGCGCGGCGAGCAGGATGTTCAGGGCTATCTCGTTGGGCGTCTTCTGCCGGGACGCGCCCTCGACCAGCGCGATCATGCGGTCCAGGAAGGAGTGCCCGGCGCGCGAGGTGACGCGTACGACGATCCGGTCGGACAGCACCGTCGTGCCGCCCGTGACGCCGCTGCGGTCGCCGCCCGACTCCCTGATGACGGGGGCCGATTCGCCCGTGACGGCGGACTCGTCGACCGCCGCGACCCCGTCGACCACGTCGCCGTCCGCCGGGATCAGCTCGCCCGCCTCGACCAGGACGAAGTCGAAGGGCCGCAGCTCGGTTGCGGCCACCGCCTCCGTCTCGGCGCCGCGCACGTCCGTGCCCACGCGCCAGTTGTGTCGCAGGCGCAGCGCGACCGTGTCGGTGCGCGCCTTGCGCAGCGCGAGCGCCTGCGCCTTGCCGCGGCCCTCCGCCACCCCCTCCGCGAGGTTCGCGAAGAACACCGTGAGCCACAGCCAGAGACTGATGATCCACGAGAACACGGACGGATCGAACACCGCGGTCCCGGTCGTGATCACCGCGCCGCAGCCGACGACGAAGAGGACGGGGTTCTTGACCAGCGCGCGGGGGCGCAGCTTGTGCAGCGCGTCGGGGACCGACCTCAGGAGCTGCCCGGGCTCGACGCCGCCGCCGGGGCGGACCCGTCGGCGGCGGCCGGGACGGTTCTCGGGACTGCGCCCGGACGACTGGCTCTCGGGCACGTGCGGAGCCTGCTGCGGGGCGGCGGGAAGCATGGGTGAAGGTGACTTTCCGGTGGGGGAGCGGCCACGGAGCGCGGCCGTGCGGACAGGAAGGTAGCCGCCCCAACCTCACCAAATCACCTTCGCGGCAGGGAATTTATGACCTCCTGACAGGCCGTCCCGAACGCCCGTCAAGCCTTCGTCAAGAAGGCCTGATGGTGCATAAGGGCGGCGTCAACAAAAGCGGAAAGCGCCGGAACGGACCCAAGACTGATCACTACGGGGGGACGGACGACCGACTCCGTGATGTGCGGTTGCAGGGCGTGTGACGGACACCGCCGGCAGTACGCACAGTTCGGATGCGGGGGCCGGGGCTGTGCCCGCCGCACATCCGGTTCCGGTCGTCCGTCCGGACGGGCGTCCCGGCCCGCGGCTCAGAGGGGGGTCGCGGGCCGGGACGCCCGCAATTGCCTGACGTACAGCGGGGGTTGCGGCGCGGCTTGCGGCGCGCGCGGCGGGCGGAATGATCAGCTCCCGCCGGTCGTCGGGCTTGGTGAACGAGGCATGGCCAAGCCGTAAGAGAGCCGTCAACGCCGTCCCGACCGCCGTATGAGAGACGTCAAGAGAGACGGCGAATCCGCTGGTGGGCGCTTTGCTTCACAGGACCGCACAATTCTCGCGGGCCCGGCCCGCACGCACTTTCAGGAGGCGGCACACCGATGACCCGGGTGCTGGTGGTCGAGGACGACCCACAGCTCGTACGGGCTCTGGAGATCAATCTCAAGGCACGCAAGTACGAGGTGGACGCGGCGGTCGACGGGGGCACGGCCCAGCGTCTGGCGTCGATGCGTCCGCCGGACGTGGTCCTCCTTGATCTCGGGCTGCCCGACATGGACGGCATCGACCTGATCCGATGGCTGCGGGGCTTCAGCCGCGCGCCCATCCTCGTCGTGTCCGCCCGCCAGGCCTCCGACGAGAAGGTCGCGGCGCTCGACGCGGGCGCCGACGACTACATCACCAAGCCGTTCAGCATGGACGAGCTGCTCGCCCGGCTGCGGGCCGCCGCCCGCAGGACCCGCTCCGCGGAGCGCGGCGAGACCACCGCCGCCGCCGCCGTCGTCGAGACCGAGGGCTTCACCCTCGATCTGCTCGCCAAGAAGGCCTTACGGGACGGCCGCGCCGTGCGCCTCACCCCCACCGAGTGGCACCTCCTGGAGGTCCTGGTCCGCCACCGCGGCCGCCTGGTCAGCCAGCAGCAGCTCCTCGGCGAGGTGTGGGGCCCCACGCACAGCACGCGGACCAACTACCTGCGGGTCTACATGGCCCAGCTCCGCCGCAAACTGGAGCCCGACCCGGCCCACCCGCGGCATCTGATCACGGCGCCGGGGATGGGGTATCGGTTCGAGGGGTGATCGCTGGGCGGGCGGGGCGGCGCTGCAGGGCCCACCTGGTCTGGAACGGCGGGTGCCGTACGGTACCCAGCAGCCGTACGCGCCCTCACTCGTTCGGGCGCGTGAGCCGGGCCGCCGCGCGTCAGCAGAGTGTCAGCGTGCGCCACATCTCCGTCAACGGCTCGTCATGGCCGGTCGGTTGACACCCCGTGCCGGGCATAACGTCACCGTGTGCCCGGTGCGCGCCCGCTCGCCACCGGGCCCACGGCGACCGCCCGACCGACGAGGGCCTGCGAGGCTCCTCAAGGAGGATTTCCATGACCCAGCAGATGGTGTACGGAGAAGACCCCGAGCCTTCCGAACGGGGCCCGGCCGGACCCCTGTTCGTTCCCGTCCGGCCGGGACCCGCGGGCTGTGTCGCCCGCCTGTTCCGCACTCCCGTCGGCGGCCGCACCGCCGTCGCCTTCACCACGTCGCAACGTCTCGCCGCCGAACTCGGTGCGCGGCAGTCGTGGATCCGGCTCTCCGAACCGGCGCTGCGTGCGCTCACCGAACCGCTGGGCGTCGCCCGCGTGACGGTCGACCCGCGCCTCATGCCACGCACGCCCGGTCCGACGGCCACCGACCACTCACCCGGCTCCCCGGCCGCGGGCCGCACCCCGGGGTCCCCGTCCCCGGTCCAGGGGCGCACCTCCGGCTCCTCGGACCCCCGGCGCGCCCCCGCCTCGCCCGCCCCACGGCTCAAGCCGGCCGCACCCCGGCCCGCCGCCGCTGCCGCAGGCACCGCTCGGCGCGCCTCCCGCTGGGAGGACTGGGACCCCCAGGCCGTGGGCGCGTTGCGCGTCACCGGAGCGGCGGCGCTCGTCGGCGCCCTGACCGCCTGGATCGGCTGAAGCTGCCCGGACCGGACCCGGACCGGTGAATCCGGCGCTGGGACACGGGGTGCCGGGCTGCCGGGGTGCCCGAGGAGCCGTGCGACGGCGCGGACGCCGGTGACGGCGGGGACCGGAGGACGCCGGTGACGGCGGGGGCCCGAGGACGACAGTGACGGCAGGGGCCCGAGGACGTCGGTGGACGGCGCGGCCCCGAGGACGACGGTGACGGCAGGACCCGAGGGCGCCTTCGGCGCCGAGGATCGCGCTGACGCCCACAGCGCTCGAGACGAGGACGACGTGAAGACGACGAGGCGAAAAGAGAAGCTTGCCATGACCCTTGCGGACATCCCCGCAACACCCGGCCACACCACGGCCCCGGTCGGCGCCCCGCCCATGGACGCCTCCGACGACCTGACCGTCTGGCCTCACTCCACCACGCGGCTCGCCCACGGCGACCTCGCCGTCGGCGGCGTACCCCTCACCGAGATCGCCGACCGCTTCGGCACCCCGGCCTACCTCCTCGACGAGGCCGAGGTGCGCGAGCGCTGCCGCACCTACCTGCACGCCTTCCCCGAGACCGACGTCCTGTACGCGGCCAAGGCGTTCCTCTGCCGCGCCATGGCGCACTGGGTCGAGGAGGAGGGCCTGGGCCTCGACGTCTGCTCCGCCGGCGAACTCGAACTCGCCGTCACCACCGGCTTCCCCGCCTCCCGCATCGTCCTGCACGGCAACGCCAAGAGCCCGGACGACCTGCGCTCCGCCCTGCGGCTCGGCGTCGGACGCATCGTCATCGACAGTGCCTCCGAGATCGCCCGCCTTGCGGCCGCCGTGCCGCCCGGCAGCCGCCAGAAGGTCCTCGTCCGGGTCGTCCCCGGCATCGCCGCGGGCGGACACAGCAAGATCCAGACGGGCACCGAGGACCAGAAGTTCGGCCTGTCCATCACCGACGGCTCCGCGCAGCACGCCATCGCCCGCATCCTCGACCAGCCCGGCCTCGAACTGGTCGGCCTGCACTGCCACCTGGGCTCCCAGATCACCACCGACAAGCCGTTCCTGTGCGCCGTACGCCGCCTCGTCGGACTGATGGCACGCATCAAGGACCACCACGGCATCACCCTCCCCGAACTGGACCTCGGCGGCGGCCACGGCATCGCCTACCGGCCCGGCGAGGACGCCCTCGACATCACCACCCTGGCCCGCAAGGTACGCGCCGAACTCGCCGAGAGCTGCGCCGCCGCAGGCCTCGCCGTGCCCCGCCTGGCCGTCGAACCCGGGCGCGCCATCGCCGGCCCCGCGGGCGTCGCCCTCTACCGCGTCCTGTCGGTCAAGCGCACCAGCGACCGCACCTTCGTCGCCGTCGACGGCGGCATGAGCGACAACCCGCGCCCCGCGCTCTACGGCGTGCGTTACCTGCCGCGCCTCATCGGCCGCCGCTCCACCGCCGCGCCCGCACCCGTGACCGTCGTCGGACGGCACTGCGAGGCGGGCGACGTGCTCGCCTCCGACATCCAACTCCCTTCCGACACCCGCCCCGGCGACCTGCTTGCCGTCCCCGTTGCGGGCGCCTACCACCTGTCGATGGCCTCCGGCTACAACCTCGTCGGACGCCCCCCGGTGGTCGCCGTCGCCGACGGCCACGCCCGGCTTCTCGTACGACGCGAGTCCCTGGAGGACTTCCGCAGCCGCGACGTCGGCCTCTAGCCACCTGCCCACGACGACCTCCGACGGGCCCCGACAGCGACCTCCGACAGACGTCTTCCGGCAGACTCCCCGGATTCCGGCAGACGTCCCCAGACGCGGTCCTGCGCTCTCAAGGCCGGACGGCGGCGCTACGCAGCGCCCCCTCCGCCGGCGTCACGAGCCGAGAAAGCGCAGGATCGCCAGCACCCGGCGGCTGTAACCGCTGACGTCGGTCAGCTCCAGCTTGTCGAAGATCGCGTTGACGTACTTCTCCACGGCGCTCTGCGACACATGCAGTTGCTCCGCGATGGCCGCGTTCGTATGCCCCTGCGCCATCTTGGCGAGCACCTCACGCTCCCGCTCCGTCAGCCGCTGCAGCGGGTCCACATGGCTGCTGAACGTCAGCAACTGGCGTACGACCTCCGGGTCGAAGGCCGTCCGGCCCGCCCCGACGCGGTCGAGCGCGTCCAGGAACTCGTCGACCTGGACGACGCGGTCCTTGAGGAGATAGCCCACCCCTTCCGTGGCTGTGGTCAACAGGTCCGTGGCGTAACGCCGTTCGACGTACTGCGAGAGCACCAGGACGCCCGTGTCCGGCCAGGTCCGGCGGATCTCCAGGGCGGCCCGCAGCCCTTCGTCGGTGTGCGTCGGCGGCATCCGCACATCCACGACGGCGGCGTCCGGCGGGTCGGTGGCGATCGCTTCGAGCAGGGCCTGCGCGTCCCCCACGGACGCCGTCACCTCGTGTCCCTCGTCGGCGAGCAGCCGGGCCAGGCCCTCGCGCAGCAGCGTCGAGTCGTCGGCGAGCATTACGCGCATGGCAACTCCGCGGTGATGACGGTGGGACCTCCGGCCGGACTGGCCACCGTCAACTTACCGTCGAGCGCAGCGACCCGGCGGGTCAGACCGAGCAGGCCGCTCCCGGACGGGTCGGCGCCGCCGCGGCCATCGTCCTCGACGCGCAGCCGCAGCAGCGCGCCCGCACGGTCGGCCCGCACCGTGACGTGGCCGGCACCGGAGTGCTTGACCGCGTTCGTCACGGCTTCTGCGGCTACGAAGTACGCGACTGCCTGCTCCGTCGGCGGGGGTGTGTCCCGCAGGTCGCAGGCGAGCCGCACGGGTATCGCGGCGCGCTCGGCGACCGATTCCAGGGCGGCGGCGAGTCCGCCCTCGTCGAGCGCCGCCGGATATACGCGCCACGCCACGTCCCGCAGCTCCTTCAGCGCCTGCTGCGACTCCTCGTGGGCCTGGCGGAGCAGCTCCGCCGACTTGCCGGGGTCCGGGGCGCGGCGGGCCCGGCCGAGCAGCATGCCGAGGGCGACCAGGCGCTGCTGCACGCCGTCGTGCAGGTCCCGCTCGATGCGGCGTCGCTCGTCGTGGACGGCCTCCACGACTCCGGCCCGGCTCTTCGCCAGCTCGCCGATGCGGCGCTGCAGGCTGTGGCGGTCGCCGGGGCTGAGGAAGTGGCGGGCCAGCTGCTCGTCCATCAGCGCCACGGCGTGCACTCCCTGTGTGGACAGGAAGAGCAGGAAGAGGCCGCCGAGCCCGGAGAGCCCCATGGTCACCGGCCACCGGTCGAGGTCGACCAGGAACCAGCCCCACATCAGCAGCGACGCATAGCCCGCGCCGATGGCCGCGGCCAGCAGCACCACGCCGCCCAGCATCCCGACCGTCCAGCGGGTGGCCACATAGGCGAGGGCGGGCATGCCGGTCAGCGGTGCGGTCATCTCGGCCGTGCCCGTGTCATAGCAGCGAGCCATCCGGCGCCGCTGCAGCTCGGACCACCAGCGGGCGGCCGCCAGTATCCGGGGCTCGCCGCGGGCGGCGTCGGCGGAGCGCCCGAGTGTGACGAGCAGCCACAGCCCGGACACGAGCGTCATGGCCAACTCGGCGACGCCGCTGAGGAATCCGAGCAGGACTCCGGCGGCGACGCGCAGGCGGCGGGCGAGAAAGTTTCGCATGATCAATCACGCTAGCCGAGCGGTGCGCGCGGCGGACTGCGGAAAACCGTAAAGCTGCCTGCGGTCGACCGCAGGGCCGGTCTGCGGCGGTCCGCAGTGGAACTCTGCGGCCGCCCTCATACCGCCGTGGCCTGCGGGTTTCGTACCGTCGAAGACATGATCCTCATCGCCGAGCACGGCATTGCCGAGCACAGTTTCGCCGCCGCGTCCGAGCCTGTCGCGTCGGCCGCCACAGCCGCCACGTCCGCGTCCGCGACGGCCGCGGAATCCGTGCGCTCCCTCCAGTCCGTTGTATACGCGGCCGCGCCCGCCGACGCCCCCGCGGGCGGTATAGCGGGGTGGGCGGCCGACCTCATGGACTCGCTGGGCGCGCTCGGCGCCGGCGCGGCGATCGCGCTGGAGAACCTGTTCCCGCCGCTGCCCAGCGAGGTGATCCTGCCGCTCGCCGGCTTCGCCGCCAGCCAGGGCAAGTTCAGTCTGCTGTCCGCCCTGCTGTGGACCACGGTCGGCTCGGTCGTCGGCGCCCTCGCGCTGTACTGGGTCGGCGCGCTGCTCGGCCGTGACCGCACCGTCGCCATCGCCGCGCGCCTGCCGCTGGTGAAGACGGCGGACATAGAGAAGACGGAGAACTGGTTCGCCCGGCACGGCACCAAGGCCGTGTTCTTCGGCCGCATGATCCCGATCTTCCGCAGCATGATCTCGATACCGGCGGGCATCGAGCGCATGCCACTGCCCGTGTTCCTGGGCCTGACGACCCTGGGCAGCCTGCTGTGGAACAGCGTGTTCGTGCTCCTCGGCTACGGACTCGGCAGCCGCTGGCACGAGGTCACCGACGCCGTCGGCCTGTATTCCAAGGCGGTCCTCGGCGTGGTCGCCCTGGCCGTCGCGGCGTTCGTGGTGGTCCGCATACGCAAGGCGGGCCGCGGCTCGCACCGGGCGAGGAGCTAGCACTCCCAAACCCGAGCCACGGCCCGCCTCACCGAGGCCGAGCCCCGAGGCCGAGCCCCAGGGGGCACGCCCGAGCCGCCCGGAGCCGTGCCGATACCGGCGGCCCCGGGGGCGAGCGATACGCCTCAGAGAATGGCGCCCGGCGTGTACGCCGCCGCCTCCGGGTGCTCCTTGAGCACCGCTTCGATCTGGGCGACGACCGCGGCGACCTGGTCGCTCGCGGCGCCGGTGAACGACAGCTTGTCGGCCATCAGTTCGTCGAGCTGGGCACGGTCCAGCGGAATGCGGGAGTCGGCGGCCAGCTTGTCCAGGAGCTCGTTGCGCTCGGCGCCCTGCTCGCGCATGGCGAGCGCGGAGGCGACAGCGTTCTCCTTGATGGCCTCGTGGGCCTCCTCGCGGCCGACGCCGGCCCGCACCGACGCCATGAGCACCTTGGTCGTGGCGAGGAACGGCAGATAGCGGTCCAACTCACGGGCGACGACGGCCGGGAACGCGCCGAACTCGTCGAGGACCGTCAGGAAGGTCTCGAGCAGGCCGTCCAGAGCGAAGAACGCGTCGGGCAGGGCCACACGGCGCACGACAGAGCAGGAGACGTCGCCCTCGTTCCACTGGTCGCCGGCCAGCTCGGCGGTCATCGAGGCATAGCCGCGCAGGATGACGGTCAGGCCGTTGACACGCTCGCAGGAACGGGTGTTCATCTTGTGCGGCATCGCGGACGAGCCGACCTGGCCCGGCTTGAAGCCCTCGGTGACCAGTTCGTGGCCGGCCATCAGGCGGATCGTCTTGGCCAGGGAGGACGGCGCGGCGGCGAGCTGGACGAGCGCCGTCACGACCTCGTAGTCGAGGGAGCGGGGGTAGACCTGGCCGACGGAGGTGAAGGCGCGGTCGAAGCCGAGGTGGGTAGCGATGCGGTCCTCGAGCTCGGTGAGCTTGTCGGCGTCGCCGCCCAGCAGGTCCAGCATGTCCTGGGCGGTGCCGACGGGGCCCTTGATGCCGCGCAGCGGGTAGCGGCCGAGGAGGTCGTCCAGGCGGCGGTAGGCCACGAGGAGCTCGTCGGCGGCGGTGGCGAAGCGCTTGCCGAGGGTGGTGGCCTGCGCGGCGACGTTGTGGGAGCGGCCGGCCATGACCAGCTCGGCGTACTCACCGGCGAGCCTGCCGAGGCGGGCGAGGACGGCGACGGTGCGGGAGCGGACCAGTTCCAGGGAGAGCCGGATCTGGAGCTGCTCCACGTTCTCGGTCAGGTCGCGGGAGGTCATGCCCTTGTGGACGTGCTCGTGACCGGCGAGGGCGTTGAACTCCTCGATGCGGGCCTTCACGTCGTGGCGGGTGACCTTCTCGCGCTCGGCGATGGAGGCCAGGTCGACCTGGTCGAGCACGCGCTCGTAGTCGGCGATCGCGGCGTCCGGCACGTCGATGCCGAGGTCCTTCTGCGCGCGCAGGACGGCGAGCCAGAGGCGGCGCTCCAGCTTCACCTTCTGCTCGGGCGACCAGAGCGTGGCGAGCTCGGTGGAGGCATAACGCCCGGCGAGGACGTTCGGGATACGGGGCTTTGCAGGCGCAGCAGTCACAGTCGGCCATTCTACTGGCGGTTTCTGCAGGCCAGCGCCGCAGCCATGGTCGTCGGAAGCTACAAAGGCCGGGCCCGGGGAGCGCGGTCCGGGCCCGGCGCCGATGGATCGGGGTGGTGGTGGCGTCAGCGCAGGGTGTAGCCGCCGTCGGGGTAGAGCGTCGAGCCTGTCGTGTAGCCGTTGCCGAAGAGGAAGAGGACCGCGTCGGCGATCTCGTCCTCGGCGGCAAGACGGTGCAGCAGGGTGTCGCGGCGGTACTGGGCGAAGGCGGCCTCGCGGACGTGTGCGGGGCGCTGCTGCCAGAGGTGGCCGTCGACGGTGCCGGGGGAGACGACGTTGACGCGGACGGGGGCGAGCTCGACGGCGAGGCCGCGGGCGAGGCCTTCGAGCGCGGCGTTGCAGGCGGCGTAGGCGGGGGCCGGGCCGGGAGGCCGCGCGCCCGCGGCGCCGGACATCAGGACCACGGAGCCGTCGGCGGAGAGCTTCGGCGCGGCGAGGCGCACCGCGTGGTACTGGCCCCAGAACTTGGACACGAACGGGCTCTCGGCGTCCTCGTCGCTCAACTCCCGCATGGGGCCGACCTGGTAGGTCGCGGCGGTGGTGAGGAGGTGGTCGACGCGCTCGACCCGGTCGAAGAAAGAGGCGAGGGAAGGGCGGTCGGTGACGTCGACGGTGTGCCACGTCGCGGCGTCCCCCAGCGGCTCGGCCGCCGCGGCCAGCCGCTCCGGGGACCGCCCGCCGAGCACCACCCGGGCCCCGGCCGCGACCGCCTGGTGCGCGACGCGCAGGCCGATGCCGGAGCCGCCGCCGATGAGGACGACGGTGCGTCCGTCGAGGCGGCCGCGGTCCGCACGGTTGCGGGCGACCCCGGTCTTGGTCCCGGCCTCGCTCCCGGTCCTGGCTCCGGACCCGCTGCTGGACCGGGCGCCGGTGTCGCTGTCGGGGCGCGTGTCGGGATCGGCGTCCGGGGCGGGAAGTGGCGTGCTCACGGTGTGGCTCCTTCGCGGGCGGGCCGGTCCGCTGTGGGGCGGGATCGACTCATGATCAACAACTGGGTCTCGTCAACCCGCCGGCGCCCGCGGCGTATTCCGTCCGCACGGGCGGCCTGGACGCGACCCAGGAGTGAGTCTTGACGCACCGCAAGTGTGAGTGGTCTATTACTCACATGGCAACGACGAAGGCGCGCCGGCTCTCCACGGCGGACGCGCGCAGAGGCGAGGTGCTGGCCACCGCGGCGGAGGTGTTCGCGGCCCGGGGGTACTACGGCACGTCCACGACGGAGGTCGCCAAGGGCGCCGGGATCTCGCAGTCGTATCTGTACCGGCTGTTCCCGGACAAGCGGGCGCTGTTCGTGGCCGTGATCGAGGACGTCTCGCGGCTGATCCGGGAGCGGCTCGGCGAGTCGGTCGCGAAGGTGGGCAGCGCGGATCCCGTCGACGTGCTGCGCGCGATGGGGGATGAGTATGCCCGCCTCATCGCGGACCGGGAGGACCTGCTGAAGGTCCTGATGCACGCCAACTGCGCGGCCGGTGAGCCGGAGATCAGGCAGGCGGTGCAGGGGATGTACGCCCGGCTGGTGGAGTACGTGCGGTCCGCGTCCGGTGCGCGGGACGACGACGTGCAGGAGTTCTTCGCCCGGGGGTTCCTGTGCAATGTCGCCGTCTCCATCGGCGCGCTCGAGGTGGACGCGCCGTGGACCAGGACGCTCCTGGCCGGTATCAGGCACTACTGAAATCACCCCCGTTCGGAAGGCCGCGCCCGCGCGGCCTTCTCTTCGGGGTCAAGTGTGAGTGATCGACCACTCTTTCACGGGACGATCGTATTCACGCTCGCCTCACTCGCCGCCCTCGGCACCCCCACCGACCGCACCAGGAGGCAGCAGTCATGACCGCCAAGCCCTACCTCACCGGCCACTACACGCCCGTCACCGACGAGACCACCGCCCACGGCCTGACCGTGCGTGGCAGCCTCCCGCCCGAGCTCAACGGCCGCTACTTCCGCAACGGCCACAACCCCAAGCCCGGCATCACCCCCACCCACTGGTTCAAGGGCAGCGGCATGATCCACGGCGTCCGGCTGCGCGACGGCCGTGCCGAGTGGTACCGCAACCGCTGGGTGCGCACCCCGGCCCTGGACGGCGTGCCCTACCTGGGCCCCGACGGCGTACCGAACCTCCGCGCCAGCGACGCCGCCACGCACGTCGTCGAGCACGCCGGCCGCATCCTCGCCCTCCAGGAGGCCAATCTCCCGTACGAGATGACGCCCGACCTCGAGACCGTCGGCGCCCACGACTTCGGCGGCCGCCTGAAGACCGCGATGACCGCGCACCCCAAGACCGACCCGGTCACGGGCGAGCTGCACTTCTTCGGCTACGGGCCCTTACCGCCGTACCTGACGTACTACGTGGCCGACGCCAAGGGCGACATCGTCCGCGGCGAGGTCGTCGAGGGTGCCGGGCCGTCCCTGATGCACGACTTCGGGATCACCGAGCGGTACGTGGTGTGGCTGGACTTCCCCGTCGTGTTCGACCACGAGGAGTACTCCGGCATCCCGTACCGCTGGAACGATCGTTACAGTCCGCGCATCGGTGTCATGCCGCGCACCGGGCCCGCGAAGGTGCGCTGGTTCGAGGTGGCACCCGGCGCTCTCCTGCACGTTGCCAACGCGTACGAGGACGAGCGCGGCCGCGTCGTCCTGACGGGGCCGCGCTACGACCGCGGTGCCTGGGAGCAGACCTGGAAGTTCTGGGTCGGCGCGCCCGGCCACGCGCCGCAGCCCGTGGTCGGCGCGACCGGTCACCGGTGGCTCCTCGACCCCGCCACCGGCACCGCGACCGAGGAGCCGGTGGACGACCTCGTCACCGAATTCCCCACCGTCAACGAGGATGTGGTGGGCCGCCCCCACCGCTACAGCTACGCCGTGGCCTTCCCCGGCCCCGAGCTCGACGAGTACGCGATCGTCAAGCACCACCACACAACCGGCACCCACGAGCTGGTCCGCATGGGGCCCGGACGGATGCCCGGCGAAGCCGTCTTCGTACCGGCCGAGGGCGCCACCGGCGAGGACGAGGGCTATCTCCTCACCGTCGTCAGCGACATCGCCGAGGACGCCTCGCAACTCCTCGTCATCGACGCCTCCGCCCCGACCACCGGCCCGCTCGCCGTCGTCGAGCTGCCGCGGAGGGTGCCGAGCGGCATCCACGGTTCGTGGATCGCGGACGCCGACGTCCGGCCCGCCGAGTGACGGGGTTCACTCAGGCCGCGTCCGGCTCCACGCGCCGCCACGTCCGTACGGGGCCCGGGGCCGCCGTGTCCTCGGGCGTCACCCAGAATGCGCGTCCCGTCGCCGGGTCCACGTGGGCGCCCGTGCGGCCGTCGCCGGACGAGCGGCCGGTGAGGCGGCGGCCGATCCACGGGCCCAGGTGCTGCCGGGCGAAGCGGACGTCGCTCACGCGGCGGGCGACCCAGGCCGGGCGGGCGGAGGCGGGCATCGGCGTGCGCCAGTCGTCCTGGGGCGCGTGGCCGAGCGTCTGCCACACCGCCTCGGCGACCCGGCGGTGCCCCTCCGCCGTCAGGTGCAGCCGGTCGACGTCCCACAGCCGCTGGTCGCCGAGCGCGGCGGCCCCGTACAGATCCACGACGACGGCGCCATGCCGTGCCGCGAGGTCGTCGACGTACCGGAAAAGCTCCTCCATGCGCGGGCGGAACCGTTCGAGGACCGGGCCCTGGCGGCCGGGACTGCGCATCAGGACGAGCTGCTTGCACGCCGGGGCGAGCGTCTCCACCGCCTGCTCCAGGAGGCCCCGCACCCGGCCCATGTCGCACTTGGGCCGCAGCGTGTCGTTGAGGCCGCCGACGAGGGTGATCACGTCGGCGCCGAGCGCGGCCGCCATGGGGGCCTGCTCCTCGGCGATCTGCCCGATGAGCTTGCCGCGTACGGCGAGGTTGGCGTACCGGAATCCGGGGGTGCGGGCCGCGAGGCGCTCGGCGAGCACGTCGGCCCAGCCTCGGTAGCTGCCGTCGGGGAGCAGGTCGGACATGCCCTCGGTGAAGGAGTCGCCGACCGCGACGAGGCTCGTGTGGGTGGGATCGATCTGCATGGCGATGCGATGGTATCCCGCCGCCCGCGAGCCCGCCCGGGCCCGTCCCGCGGGGTTCCTCAGGCCCGTGTGAAACGTTCCGCGCCCTCGCCGCGCAGCCGCCCGGTCGGCAGCCCGCGGCCGAACGCCACCAGCAGCAGGTCCTGTGCGGCCCCGCGCAGCGGCGTCCCCGACCCGAAGGACCAGTCGACGTCGTCGGCGCGCAGCTCCAGGCCGGTGAGGTCGGCGCCGAAGAACTTCGCGGACTTCGGTGTGACGTGGTCGAGAAGGATCCCGACGCGGTCCTCCGGTACGCGGCGGGGGATCCCGAGCGCCACGGTGATGTCGAGGCCGTGCACGACGTCGTGGCCGAGCGCGCTCGCGAAGCCGCCGACCGGCGGGGTCCACGGGTGCTCCGCGTTGTCCCGCAGGAACCCCGCGAGGACCTCCGGCGAGAACGCCTCGGCGTCCGTGCGGGCGCGGCGGTCCGTCATGCGGTGCAGGCGCCCGCCCGCCGTGGCGAGCTCCCACAGGACCCGGGGGAGGGAGAGGCGGAAGCCCATCGACATGTGGGCGGCGACCTCGCGCACGCGCCAGCCCGCGCACAGCGACGGCGCGTCCCACTGCTCGGGCGCGAGACCGTCCAACAGGTCGGCCAGCTCCCGGCGTTCGGCCGCGATGGCGGAGCGGATGCCCGTGGTGGCGTGCGCCGCGTTGTCGTTCCCCGTGTCAGCCATGCTCCAAAGATCGTCCCGGCGTGGCGATAAGTCCAAGAGCCGGTACGTCTCGTGGCTAGCATCCCGGGTTATGGAACTTCGCCAGCTCCGGTACTTCCTCGCCGTCGTGGAGGAGGCCAACTTCACGCGCGCGGCCGCCGCCCTGCATGTGGCGCAGCCCGGTGTCAGCGCCCAGATCCGGCAGCTGGAAAGGGAGTTGGGGCAGCGGCTCCTGGACCGCTCGGGCCGTTCGGTGACTGTGACGGAGGCGGGCGCGGCCGTGCTGCCGTACGCGCGCGCCGCGCTCGCCGCCGTCGACGGGATGCGGCAGACCGCCGACGAGTTCGCCGGGCTGCTGCGCGGGCGGGTCACGATCGGGCTGGTGTCGGGCGCGGCGACGCACGAGTACGACGTGGCGTCGGTGCTCGCCGACTTCCACGACGACCACCCGCACGTCGAGATCGCCCTCACCGAGGACACGTCGGACCGGATGCTGGCGGCCGTGCGCGAGGGGCGGCTCGACATCGCCCTGGCCGGTCTCGCCGAGGACAACCCGCCGCAGGGCGTCACCTGGCAGATCGTGGTCGACGAACCGCTGGCGGCGCTGGTGGCGGCGGACGACCCGCTCGCCGAGCTGGCCGGGGCGGCGCACGCGGGCGAGGGCCGCCGACGGGACGGCTCGCTCCTCGGCACCGTCCCCCTGACGGCCCTCGCCGACCGCCCCCTCATCTGCCTGCCGCGCGGTACGGGACTGCGGGCCGTGCTCGAACGGGCCTGTACGCAGGCCGGGTTCACGCCGCGCGTCGCCTTCGAGGCGGCCGCGCCGCCGTTGCTGGTCCAGCTCGCCGCGCGCGGGCTCGGCGTGGCCGTGTTCCCCGCGCCGGGCGCGACGGCCGCCGCCGCGCACGGCCTGCGGGTGGTCGGGTTCGAGGAGCCGTGCCCGCGCGGGCGGCTCGGCATCGCCTGGCGGACGGACGGGCCCGCGGGTCCCGCGGCCCGCGCGTTCCTCGCCCGGCTGCGGGCCGCCCTGGCCGCGTCCGCGGGCGGCGAACCAACCCCGGCCCGCATCTCGACGCCGGTCACCGACCGGCGCGAACATAACGGTAGTTGAGGACTCATCGAAGGGCTCCTCGCTCCTCGCTACCGGAGAGGGGTCCGCCATGTGGACCGCTGCCTTCTGGAAAGCCACCGCCGAGCGCGCGGTCCGCACCTTCGCGCAGGCGCTCGCCGCCGTCCTCGTCGCCGGGGCGACGAACCTCCTCGACGTGGAGTGGGCCGCCGCCCTCGGTACGGCCGGGATGGCGGCGCTGCTCGCGGTCCTGACCGCCCTCGGCTCGGCGAAGATCGGCCCACCCGGCCCGGGGCTCACCGAAACCCCGGACGGCCGGAGGCGCGAACCCGTGCTCTGACGCGGGCGGCGCAGCGTACTTCCAGGGCTACTCCGCCCCCAGCCGCCCCCCGGCCATCCGCACCCGCCGCCCACCGAACCGCTCCCTGAGCCGCCGGTCGTGCGAGACCACGACCAGGGTGCCGCCGTAGCCCGCGAGGGCCTGATCCAGTTCCTCGACCAGGGCGGGGGAGAGGTGGTTCGTGGGCTCGTCGAGAAGCAGGAGGTCGGCGGGGGTCGTCACGAGGCGGGCCAGGGCGAGCCGGCGGCGCTGGCCGGCGGAGAGGTCCCTCACCGGGACGGCCAAGTCCGCCTCCCGGAACAGGCCGAGGGCGAGGAGCGCGTCCGCGTGCTCCTCGGGCAGCCCGGGCCGCCCGGCCGCGAACGCGTGGAGGAGCGGCTTGCCGTCGTCTTCGTGGGAGATCTCCTGCGGCAGGTGCCCGATGCGCGGCGGCAGCCGGACGTCGCCGGAGTCCGGCGTGAGCACGCCCGCGAGGACCGCGAGGAGCGTGGACTTGCCCGCCCCGTTGGGTCCGGTCACGAGCGTGCGCGAGCCGGGTTCGAGGACGAGGCGGTCCACGGCCAGGCGCCCGCCCACCGTGACGTCCGCGAGCTCCACGTCGCGTACGAAGTCGTGGTCGCCGCCCTCCAGGTCCGCCGCGAACCGCAGCGGATCCGGCGGGCGTGGCACCGGCTCGGCGTACAGCCTGCGCAGCCGCTCGCGCGCGTTGCGCACGACACCCGACAACTGGCCCTCCACGGACCGCTGGTGACCCGCGAAGCGGGGCCGCTCGCTCATCCGCCAGCCCGTGGACAGCTTGGCGGCGCCGCCCTCGGCGAGGCGTTCCTGGCGCTCGACCTCGTCGCGCCACTCGCGGTACCGCTCCTCCCAGCGGCGCCGCGCGGCCTGCCGCTGCGCCAGGTAGCCGTGCCAGCCGCCGCCGTAGCGCGCGACGGTCCTGCGGTCGCCGTCGACCTCGACGATGGTGTCGGCGACCCGGTCGAGGAACACGCGGTCGTGCGTGACGGCGACGACCGTGCCCCGGTGGCCGCGCAGCCGCTCCTCCAGCCAGCCGAGCGCCTGGTCGTCGAGGTGGTTGGTCGGCTCGTCCAGGAGCAGCAGCTCGGGCCGCGGCGCGAGGACGCAGGCGAGCGCGAGCCGGGCCGCCTCACCGCCGGACAGCGAGCCCAGGGTGCGGTCGCGTGCCAGGTGGGGCACGCCGAGGCCGTGCAGGGCGGCGTCCACGCGCGCGTCGGCGCGGTAGCCGTCGCGGGCCTCGAACGCGGCCACCAGGTCGCCGTACGCCGTCAGTTCGGCGGCGGAGGCGTCGCCCGTGAGCGCCGCCTCCGCCTCCTTGATCCGCCGTTCCAGCTCGCGCAGCTCCGCGAGCGCGTCGTCCACCGCGTCCCGCACGGTGGCCCGCGGCGGCAGCCGGAGCGTCTGCGCGAGATAACCGGTGCCGCCGTCGGACACCACGGCCACCTCGCCGTCGGCGGGCGCGTACTCACCCGTGATGAGCTTCAGGAGCGTCGACTTGCCCGAGCCGTTCTCGCCGATGACACAGGCCTTGTCGCCCGGCCGCACCGTCAGCGAGACCCGTTCGAGCACGGGCCGCTCCGGATGGCCGTACGACACGTCGCGCAGGACGAGCTGGCTCATGGCACGCCTCCCCTCGGCCGCTCACGCGGCTTGCTCACACGGGTTGCTCACGCGAGTTGCCTCACGCGGCTTGCTCACACAGGCTGGCCGAACAGCTCCCGCAGTACGTCCTCCATGGTGACCATGCCGGCCAGTCTGCCGTCGCTGCCGAGCACCGCGGCCACATGGGTACGGCTGCCCCGCATGGCCGTCAGGACGTCGTCCAAGGACGTGGTCTCCCGCACTCGCGCGATGGACCGCATGTCCGACACCCGGAACGGCAGGTCCCGGGGCGAGACGTCGAGCGCGTCCTTCACATGGAGGTAGCCGACGATGCGGCGCCCCTCGTCCACGACCGGGAAGCGCGAGAAGCCGGTGTCGGCCGAAAGCCGCTCCAGCTGCTCGGGCGTGACCCCCACGCGCGCGTAGACCACGCGTTCCAGCGGCAGCACCACGTCGCGCACCGGACGGCGGCCCAGCTCCAGGGCGTCGTGCAGGCGTTCCTGCGCGCGGTCGTCGATCAGGCCGGCGTTGCCGGAGTCCTGGACCAGGCGGGCCAGTTCGGCGTCCGAGAAGGTCGCCGAGACCTCGTCCTTCGTCTCGACCCGCAGCAGCTTCAGGATCGCGTTGGCGAACGCGTTGATCGTGAAGACCAGCGGGCGCACCGCCCGCGCGCACGCCACCAGCGGCGGCCCGAGCAGCAGCGCGCTGCGCACCGGCTCGGCGAGCGCGATGTTCTTCGGGATCATCTCGCCGAGCAGCATGTGCAGATACGTCGCCACGGCCAGGGCGATGACGAACGAGATCGGGTGTACCAGGCCGTGCGGCACGCCCACCGCGTCGAACAGCGGCTCCAGGAGATGCGCGATCGCGGGCTCGGCGACGACACCGAGCACCAGGGTGCACAGGGTGATGCCGAGCTGTGCCGCCGCCATCAGCGCGGACACGTGCTTGAGGCCCCACATCACGCTCTTGGCACGGCGGTCGCCGTCCTCGGCGTACGGCTCGATCTGGCTGCGGCGCACGGAGATCAGGGCGAACTCGGCGCCCACGAAGAAGGCGTTGACGACGAGCGTCGCCAGGCCGATCAGCAACTGGATGACGGTCATCGGTCGTTCTCCTCCGCCTCGTCACCGGACGGTGCGGCGGGCGCGTGCAGTGTCAGGCGGGCGGCGCGGCGGCCCGTGGCGTCCACGACGTCCAGGCGCCAGCCCGTGACCTCGACGCTGTCGCCGACGGCCGGAATGCGGCCGAGCTCGGTGGCGACCAGGCCTGCCAGCGTCTCGTACGGCCCGTCCGGCACCCGCAGGCCCACCCGGGCGAGCTGGTCGGTGCGGGCCGCGCCGTCCGCCGTGTACAGCGCGCGGCAGTCCTCGTCGGTGCCGGCCGGGGCCAGGTCGGGCGTCTCGTGCGGGTCGTGCTCGTCGTGCACCTCGCCGACGACTTCCTCGACGATGTCCTCCAGGGTCGCGACGCCCGCCGTGCCGCCGTACTCGTCGATGACGACGGCCATGGTGCGCTTGCCCGAGAGCCGGTCCAGGAGCCGGTCGACGGTCAGCGACTCCGGTACCAGCAGCGGCTCGCGCATCAGCTCGCTCACGGACTGGCGCGGCCTGCGCTCGGCGGGCACGGCCAGCACGTCCTTGATGTGCACGACGCCGACGACCGAGTCGAGATTGCCGCGGTGGACCGGGTAGCGGGACAGGCCGGTCGCGCGGGTGACGTTGGCGACGTCCTCGCAGGTGGCCTGCACGTCCAGCGAGACGACCTGCACGCGCGGTGTCATCACGTTCTCCGCGGTGAGGTCGGCCAGGTTCAGGGTGCGCATGAACCGCTCGGCGGTCTCGGCCTCCAGGGCGCCCTCCCTCGCGGAGTGCCGGGCCAGGGCGACCAGTTCCTTGGGGCCGCGCGCGGAGGCGAGCTCCTCGGTGGGCTCCATGCCGATGCGGCGCACCGCGCGGTTCGCGGTGTTGTTCAGGTGCCTGATGAAGGGGCGGAACGCCGCGCTGAACACGCGCTGCGGCGTCGCCACGCGCTTGGCGATGGGCAGCGGCGAGGAGATCGCCCAGTTCTTCGGCACCAGCTCGCCGACGACCATCAGGAAGACGGTCGACAGGGCGGTGCCGATCATGAGGGCGACGGTCGAGGACGCCGAGTCGGGGATGCCCGCGGCGTTCAGCGGGCCCGCGATCAGGTCCCCGATCGCCGGTTTGGCGAGCATGCCGACGACCAGGCCGGTCACGGTGATGCCGAGCTGGGCGCCGGAGAGCTGGAAGGTGAGGTTCTTGACGGCCTTGAGGGCGCTGGCGGCGCCCCGCTCACCGCGCTCCACGGCGCGTTCGAGGTCACTGCGCTCGACGGTCGTGAGCGAGAACTCCGCCGCGACGAAGACGCCGCACGCGAGCGAGAGCAGCACCGCCACGAGGAGCAGGAGCACTTCGGTCATCGGGTCACCTCCGTCCCATGATCGGCCAGGGGCGTGGTGAATGCGCGATGTCGGGTACTAGGAGGCTCGCCCATGGGCGGACGCTCACACCTTTCCGTCAGGTTCGAGTGGTCCGTCCATGTTAAAGGACCGGCAAAACCATCCGCTCCACATAACTCTCTGTTACGAGGTGCTCTCGCTGCCTGAGCGCGGCGCCCTCTGGTTAGGGGGCGGGCTCGCGGTTGTGCACGGGGCGGGCCCGTCGTCGCGTCGGCTCAGTCCGCGAGCGGCTTGACCCAGCGGCTCCACTGCGGCTCCGGGGCATAGCCGGCCGCGTGCCAGGCGTGGTGGGCGAGCTCGTTGCGGTTGAGCACCATGGCGTCCGCCCGGCGCCCGCCGAGCGCCACGAAGCGCTCCTCGGCCCCGGCGAGCAGGGCCGAGCCCACGCCTCGGCGCCGCTGGTCGGGATGCACGGCCAGCCGGTAGAGGTGGCAGCGCCAGCCGTCGAAGCCGGCGATCACCGTGCCGACGAGTTCCCCGTCGGACTCGGCGAGCAGCAGGGCCCCGGGGTCCCGCGCGACGAGGCGTTCCACGCCGGAGCGGTCGTCGCTGATGCTGGTGCCCTCGGCGGCCACCTTCCAGAAGGCGAGTACGGCGTCCAGGTCGTCGGGCCCTGCGGCCCGTATGCGCAGTTCGATCATGCCGCCATCCCAGCACCGGGTGACGCTCCGCTGCCCGGATTTCCAGAATCCGGACAGCGGCGTCACGGGGCCGGACAGCGCCGTCACGGCGTGGGACAGCGCCGTCACGGGGCGGGGCGGCCGCGTCTCACTCGCCGCGCAGCTCCTCGATGACGGCGCCGAACGCCTCCATGCCCGGCTCCAGGACGGTGAGGTACGAGAAGCCGTACCGCTCCCGCTGCGCGCGCAGCTGCTCGGCCATCTGCCGGGCCGTGCCAAGGAGCAGGATCGGCAGGTCCAGGGCCTCGTCCTCGGTGAGGTGCGGGACGCGTTCGAGGGAGGGCCGGATGGCGGCCCGCCGGTCCTCGGTCACCTCCACCATCTGGATCAGGAGGTTCAGTTCGGCCGGTTCGGCGCGGGCCGCGGCGAACTGCCGGTACGCGGCGACGCGCTCGTCGAGGCCCTCCGCCGTGAGGACGTCCAGCTTGCCGTCCGGGTCGCCCGGGACCGCGCGGGCGCCGGTGAACGCCGCGATGTCGGCGTGCTCGGCGACGATCTTCAGGACGCGGTCGCCGTTGCCGCCGATCAGCAGGGGCGGGCGGGGGCGCTGCAGGGGCTGCGGCTGGTGCTCCGGCGAGGCGAACAGGCGGTCCAACTCCGCGATGGTGCGGCTCAGATGGGACACGCGCTCGCCGGGCGTGCCCCAGGGGAGGCCCGCCGCGTCGAACTCCGACTTCACGTACCCGGTGCCGAGCCCCAGTTCGAGCCGGCCGCCGGTGAGCGCGTCCGCCGTGGCCACCTCGCGTGCGAGCAGCGTGGGGTTCCAGAATCCGGCGTTCAGGACGAATGTGCCGACCCTCGGCCGCTCCGTGGCCTCGGCCGCCGCGACGACCGCCGGGAACGGCGCGGGCATGCCCAGATGGTCGGGGACGAGGATCACGTCGTAGCCGAGTTGCTCGGCCCTGCGGCACTTCTTGCGCCACTCGTCTCCCGCCGAGGGGGCCATCATGTTGACACCGAACCGGAACGGCCTGGCCATGAACTCTCCTCATGTGTCGAGCGGTTGGCTGACGGGACCGGCCGCCCCCTCCGCGGCGGCTTCCGCGGACGGCTGCCCCGGGTGCCGGTCTGCCCGCGGAGGCTGCCCCGGGTGCCGGTCCCTCACTCGTGCGCGATCGCCTCCAGTACGTTCATGCGTGACGCCCGCAGCGCCGGCAGCAGCGCCGCCACGATGCCGACCACCACCGAGCCGATCACGACCGCCACGATCGTCGACCACGGCACCGCGAACGCCTTCAGCCCCTGCAGCTCCAGGACCTGCTGCATCGACACCCCCCACACCAGGCCGAGCGTGAGCCCGAGCACCGCGCCGAACACCGCGATCACCACCGACTCGAGCCGGATCATGCGCCGCAACTGGCGCCGGGCGAGCCCGATCGCGCGGAGCAGACCGATCTCGCGCGTGCGCTCGACGACCGACAGGGCAAGGGTGTTGACGACGCCGAGGACGGCGATGACGATCGCGAGGCCGAGGAGCGCGTACACGAGGTAGAGCATCACGGCGATCTGCTCGCGGATCAGCTTCTTGTAGTCCGCCTGGTCGCGCACCTGCACCTGCGGATACGGGTCGAGCGCGGCGTCGAGCCGGTCCCGCAGCGCGTCGGCCTCCGTGCCCGGCGCGGCGTTGACGTACACGGCGGAGTCCTGGCCGTCGGGCACGTGCTTCTCCAGCGTGCCGAGCCCCATGAAGAGCCCGCCCTGCATGCCGGGCCCCTCCGGGCCGTCGTTGTCGGTGAGCGCGGCCACCGTCAGTTCCGCCTTGCGCTTGCCGGGGAACTCCACGGGCAGCACCGAACCGACGCGTACGTCATGGTCCTTGGCGTAGTCCCGGTCCATCGCGAGCCTTCCCGGGGCCAGTGCCTGCGCCGAACTCCCCTGTGCGTACGTGGTCTTCACGACCTCGTCGAGCTGCTTCCCGAAGCCGGCCGCCGTCGACTCCACGGTCCTGCCGTCGGGCGTCCGCAGCTTCAGGGGCGTGAAGCGGCTGCGTACGACGAGACCGGCGCCGTCGGTCGCCTCCACCTTCTTGGTGACCTCCGGCGGGAACGGCATGAACGCGTTGTTCTGTACGACGAAGTCGGCGCCCAGCGTCTTGTCGATCTGGTCGTCGAACGACTTCGTCATGGAGGCGCTGGCCACGGACAGGCCCCCGACCAGGGCGAGCCCCACCATGAGCGCGGCCGCCGTGGCGCCGGTGCGGCGTGGGTTGCGGAGCGCGTTGCGCTGGCTCATCCGGCCCACGGAGCCGAACAGGGCAGGGAAGGCGCCGCCGAGCACCCGGATCACCGGCCGCACCAGGAGCGGGCCCGCGACGACGGTGGCGATGAGGCTGAGGACGACGCCGAGCCCGAGCAGCGAGGCCGACGTGGCGGTGTCGGAGGAGGCCGCGCACCCGACGAGCGCGGCCGCGCCGACCAGCGCCACGACCGAACCGGCGATGGCCCGCAGCCGCAACGGCCGCCCCACACCGGCGATCTCGGCGTCCGCGAGCGCGGCCATCGGCGAGACCTGCGCGGCCCGGCGTGCCGGCAGATACGCGGCGACGAACGTGACGCCCACCCCGACGACGTACGACACGACCGGCGTCACCCAGCCGATCACCATCTCCGTCGACTTCAGGTTCATGCCGAACAGGCCCATCAGCTCGATGAGTCCGGCGGCGAGCCCGATCCCGGCCGCGAGGCCGAGGGTGGAGCCGACCACGCCGAGCAGCACCGCCTCGATCAGCACGGAGCGGCGCACTTGCCGGCGGTCGGCGCCGAGCGCGCGCAGCAGGCCCAGCTCGCGGGTGCGCTGCGCGATGAGCATCGAGAAGGTGTTGACGATCAGGAAGATGCCGACGAGGACGGCGACACCGGCGAAGCCGAGCATCACGTACTTGATGACGTCCAGGAAGCCGCCGAGCTCGGAGGCGGCGGACTCGGCCTGCTCGTCGGCGGTCTTGAGGTCGTAGGTGGTGCCCAGTTCGGCGGCGACGCGCCGCTTGAGGTCGGCGTCGGCGACGCCCGGGGCGGCGTCGATGGAGATGGAGGTCGCCGCGTCCTTGTCGCCGAGGAGCTTGGTCTGCGCGGTCGCGGTGTCCAGGAAGACGAGCGCGGCACCGGGGTTGGTGGTCGTGAACGTGACGATGCCGACGACCCGCACCTTGAACGAGCCCGGCGCGGCGAGGACCGAGAGCGTGTCCCCGATCGCCACGTCCTTCTTGTCGGCGGTGTCCGCGTCGATCAGGGCCTCGCCCGGACCGCGCGGGGTGCGGCCCGAGGTGAGCTCCACGGGGCTGCGGTCGCTTTCGTACCAGTTGACGGCGATGGTGGGCGCGCCGGTGGTGGGGCCGACCGGGTCGTTGTCGCGGTCGACGACCGTGATGTTCTCCACGGAGGCGTCGACGTGCGTGGCCGCGACGCCGTCGACCTTCGCGACCCGCCCCGCGACATCCGCGGGGAGTGTCGGCGTGCGCCCGGTCGGCACGCTCTCGTCGAGGTCGTCCTTGGGTGCGACGGTGACGTCGGCGGAGGTGGAGGCGAACAGCCGGTCGAAGGTGCGCGTGACGGTGTCCGAGAAGATCAGGCTGCCCCCGACGAACGCCACCGAGAGGATCACGGCGAGCGCGGACAGGGCGAGCCTGCCCTTGTGCGCGAGGAAGCTGCGGAGCGTGGCCTTCAGCACAGGAGCCGCCTCAGTCCTGGGGGGACGGGTCGTCGGGCGCGTCCGAAGGTACCCAGTGCGACGGGTCCTCGGGGGCGTCCGAAGGCACCCCGTGCAGGACGTCGAACCGCTTCATCCGCTCCAGCACGGCCTCCGCCGTCGGCCGCGGCATCTCGTCCACGATCCGGCCGTCGGCGAGGAAGAGAACCAGGTCGGAGTGGGCGGCGGCGCCCGGGTCGTGCGTCACCATCACCACCGTCTGGTCCAGCGAGTCCACCGCCTCGCGCAGGAAGCCGAGCACTTCGAGCCCGGACCGGGAGTCGAGGTTGCCGGTCGGCTCGTCGGCGAAGATCAGCTCCGGGCGGGAGGCCAGCGCACGCGCGCACGCCACGCGCTGCTGCTGACCACCGGACAACTGCGCGGGCCGGTGGTGGAGCCGGTCGCGCAGGCCGAGGGTGTCGATGACGTGTTCCAGCCACTCGGCGTCGGGGCGCCGGCCCGCGATGTCCATCGGCAGCGTGATGTTCTCGCGCGCGTCGAGCGTCGGGATCAGGTTGAACGACTGGAACATGAAGCCCACCCGGTCCCGCCGGAGCTGCGTCAGCTCGCGCTCCTTGAGCCCGGTGATCTCCGTCTCGCCCAGCCACACCTGGCCCGCCGAGACCGAGTCGAGTCCGGCGAGGGTGTGCATCAGCGTGGACTTGCCGGACCCGGAGGGCCCCATCACGGCCGTGAACCGCCGCCGCGCGATGTCCACGTCGACCGCGTCCAGGGCGATCACGGCCGTCTCGCCGGAGCCGTAGGCCTTGGTCAGCCCGCGTGCGCGGGCGGCGATGCCCGGCGGTTCGGCGTGCTCCGTGTTCGGCGTAGCAGCAGGTGTGGACAAGGCCGCCTCCCGGGTTGTGGCCGTCCCGACTCGCGTATGCCAGCAGAGAGTAGAGGGTCGGGGCAGGTGGCTGGTATCCCTCGCAGGTCGGTCCCTTAGACGCGTGTAAGGGGCACCGGGCCGGTGCTCCCGGGCCCTCTATCGGTGCTAGCGATTCGGCGCTAGCTTGAGGGCATGGCGAAGACTCAGTTGAACGTGCGGGTGGACGAGGACACCGCGCGGGCCGCGCGTGAACGCGCCCTGGCCCGCGGCATGAGCGTGAACCGCTACATCGAAGAACTCGTCAAGCAGGACGCGGGCGAGCTCGGCCACACCTTCGTGGAGGCCGCCGCCGACTTCATGAAGCAGTACGAGTCGGTCTTCGCCGAGGAGTTCGGCGCGGAGCGCGAGGGTCGTCGCTGACCCTTGAACCTCAGAATCGACCTCGCCTGGCTCCTCATGATCGCCGAGCACAAGACGCCGGGAGACCCTCAAGTCACCGACTGGGGCGCCCTGGTGGCCGCCGTCGCCCGCCACCAGGCGGAGATCTTCGACGTCCCCGTCTACGAAGGCCCGCACGACCGCGCTGCCGCCCTGCTCCAGCTCCTGCTGCACCTGCCCGCCCTCGAACGCTCGAACGCGCTCTTCGCCACGTCGGTCGCCTACGCCTATCTCGTCGCCAGCGGCGTGAAGGTGGTGACCTCGCCCGAGCAGGTGCGGGACCTGGCGCGGCTGATCAAGGAGGACGGGGCGAGCGTCCACGACATAGCGCGTGAGCTGCGGCAGTGGAGTCTGTGAGGGGTCACGCAGGCGTCGGCTGACGGGCGGCTGTGGCCCTGTGCGCGACGGCGTTTCCGGTCAGAGGTCCGTGGCCCGCTCGTGGCGGGGCTCGTACATGCCGATCTCGCCGCCGCCCGGCAGCCGGAACCGCGTCAGCAGCCCCCACCCGGCGTCGGTGACCGGCTGCGTGAACGTGATGCCCTTGGCGGTGAGCTCGGCCACGGTGGCCTCGACGTCGTCGCACATGAGGTAGAACTCGTGTGCCTCCGGGCCCACGGTCGGGTGGACGGCGATCTCGGCGGGCGGCAACTTGAAGATCAGCCAGCCGCCGCCCGCGTCCACGTGCGGGTAGTCGAGGACGTCGCGGAAGAAGGCCCGGTCCGCCTCGGCGTCACGGCTGTACAGGATGACGTGCGCTCCGTTGACCATGCGGCGAGGATAAGCGTGGCGGTCGGGTCCGGCGACCGGCGCGGTTCCGCTTTGCGGTCGACAGGGCTCTGCCCGGCGGCCGACGGTGCTCTGCCTTGCGGCCCACGCGGGTACTGCCCGGCGAGCGGCCGATGAGTTGCGGGCCGTCCGCCGGTCAGCACCAGGTATCCGGTCGCGACCACAAGGAGGACGGCACCATGCCCGCCACCATCCAGCCCATGCTGATCACCCCCGACCTGGACCGCCTCGTCGCCTTCTACCAGCAGCTCCTCGGCGCCGAGGAGACGGCCCGGGTACCGGACGAGGGCCCCACCTTCTTCGTAGACCTGCGGATCAAGGAGTCCGACCTCGGCATCGTCGCCGACAAGAGCGTCGAGCCGGGCACGCCGCAGCGCTCGCTCCTGAGCGTGACGGTCGACGCCGTGGACGAGCTGCTGCCGCGCGTCGAGGCGCTGGGCGGCACGGTGCTCGGCCCGGCCAACGACATGCCCTGGGGCCAGCGCGTCGCCCACATCCAGGACCCGGACGGCAACGCGGTCAATCTCGCGCAGCCGATCTGAGCGCGGCGGCGCGCCTCAGGTGCGGCGGCTCGGCTCACGTGCGGCGGCTCGGCTCAAGGGTGCGCGTCGTCCGACGGGACGCCCGCAGGGCCGCCTGTCGTGTCGTCCGCGGCCGCCGGTGGGCGCCGTGCCGAGCCCAGGACGCAGTACGACGTGGGCAGGCGCGGCCCCCGCGCGGGCACCAGGACCTGCCGGTAGGGGCCCAGCTCGAACCCGGCGGCGCGCAGCGCGCCGACCGTGTCGCGGCCGACGTGGCAGCCGCCGAACAGCGGCGGCCACACCGTGCGGTCCAGGGCGCGCTGGACCGTCGCCATCGCGCCGCCCGGGGCCCGGCCGTGCTCGAAGAACCTCAGCTCACCGCCCGGCCGCAGCACCCGCCGCAGCTCCGCGAGCGACCTCCGTACGTCCCGCACGCTGCACAGCACCAGCGACGCGACCGCGAAGTCGAACGCCTCGCTCTTCACCGGCAGGGCCTCCGCCGCGCCCGGCACCACGTCGACCGGAACGTCCGCGCGCAGCGCCGCCGCCACGGCGAGTCGGCGCAGCACGCGCTCCGGCTCGATCGCCACGACCTCGGCGACGGTGCCCGGGTAGTGCGCGAAGTTCAGCCCGTTGCCCGCGCCGACCTCGATCACTCGGCCCGTGACCCCCTGGAGGAGCTCCTTGCGGTGCGGGGCGATCACGCGCTCCGCGGCGACGCTCTGGCGGGCGTAGAAGCGGGCGAAGAGGGGGTGGTGGACCGGGTCTCGGGGGGTGGGGCTTGCGGAGGGCTTGGGCATGGCTGGTTCTTCCCCAATCCCGCCCCTTCCCGAAACTGGGGGCCCTGCCCCCAGGCCCCCCTTTACGCCGGCCCGCAGGCCCCGTGGGCCCCCGCCGATCGCGCTTCGCGCTCGTCCTCAAACGCCGGACGGGCTGAAATCCCACCTACCTCCGAGTTCTGGTGCGAGCCACTCGCCCGCCCTCGCCCTGAACTCGCCGGGTTCCCATGCCCCCGCCCCCTCCGGCACCGCCCCCAGCAGCGGTGCCCCCGCCGCCTCGTCCAGCTCGGACAGGTTGCAGCGCGAGGCCAGGTCCGGGGTGGTGGGCCAGGAGCCGATGACCACGCCCCGGGCGGTGAGGCCCCGGGTGCGCAGGGCCTCGCCGGTCAGGGTCGTCGCGTTGAGGGTGCCGAGGCCGGCCGTGGTCACGACGAGGACGGGGGCGTCGAGGAGGCGGGCCGCGTCCGCGAGCGTCCTGCCCTCCTCGTCGAAACGGACGAGCAGGCCGCCGGCCCCCTCCACCAGGACCAGATCGTGCGCGGCCGCCAACTTCGTGGCGGCCTCGGCGACTTCGGCGGGCGTCACCGAGGGCAGCCCGGCCCGTCGCGCGGCCGTCGCCGGGGCCAACGGCTCGGGGTAGCGGGCGAGTTCGACCGCAGTCACCCGCTCGCCCGCGAGCCGCACCACCTCGTCGGCGTCACCGGGCTCGCCGGGGCCGACGCCGGTCTGGGCGGGCTTGAGCACGGCGACGCTGCGCCCGGCGGCGACGGTCACCGCGGCGAGGGCCGCCGTCGTCACCGTCTTGCCGATCTCCGTCCCCGTACCGGACACCATGAGCACGCTCACGCGGACACCTCCGCGCGCGCCGCCCCCGTCGCGGCCGTGCAGGCGTCCGCTGCCGCGCACACCGCGCGGCCGATCCGCGCCACGTCGTCGTCGCCCGTGATGAACGGCGGCATCGTGTAGATGAGGTCGCGGAACGGCCGCACCCACACGCCCTCGCGCACGGCGGCGCCGGTCGCCGCGGCCATGTCGACCTGGTGGTCAAGCTGTACGACACCGAGCGCGCCGAGGACCCGTACGTCACGTACGCCGGGCAGCTCCGCCGCCGGAGCGAGCGCGGCCCGCAGGCCCGACTCGACGCGCTTGACCTCCGTCTGCCAGGCCTGGCCGACAAGCAGGTCGATGGAGGCGTTGGCGACCGCCGCGGCGAGCGGATTGCCCATGAACGTCGGCCCGTGCGCGAGCACCGGCACCTCGCCGCGCGCGATGCCCGCCGCCACCCGCGCGGTGCACAGCGTCGCGGCCATCGTGAGATAACCGCCGGTCAGGGACTTGCCCAGACACATCACATCGGGCGTGACGCCCGCGTGCTCCGCCGCGAACAGCGTGCCGGTGCGGCCGAAGCCCGTCGCGATCTCGTCGAACACGAGCAGCACGTCGTGCGCATCGCAGGCCTCGCGCAGCACCCGCAGATACCGGGGGGAGTGGACGCGCATGCCGCCCGCGCCCTGCACCACCGGCTCGACGATCACGCCCGCGAGCTCGTGGGCATGCCGCTCGATCACGTCGTGGAGATGCTGCGCGTACGTGTCGTCGTACGCGTCGAAACCGGCCGGAGGCAGGTCCGCGAACACCTGCTGGGGGAGTACGCCCTGCCAGAGGCTGTGCATGCCGCCGTCGGGGTCGCACACGGCCATCGGCTGCCAGGTGTCGCCGTGGTAGCCGCCGCGCCAGGTCAGCATCCGCCGCTTCTCGGTGCGGCCGACGGAGCGCCAGTGCTGGAGGCACATCTTCACGGCGACCTCGACGGACACCGAGCCGGAGTCGGAGAGGAAGACGTGCTCCAGGCCGTCCGGCGTCAAGTCGACAAGTCGCTTCGCCAGGCGGACGGCGGGCTCGTGCGTGAGCCCGCCGAACATGACGTGGCTCATGCGGCCGAGCTGGTCGCGCGCCGCCTCGTTCAGGACGGGGTGGTTGTAGCCGTGGATGGCCGACCACCACGACGACATGCCGTCGACCAGCTCGCCGACGCCCGCGACGCGCAGCCGCACGCCGCTCGCCGACTCCACGACCAGCGGGTCGTGGCGGCCGGGCATCGGGCCGTAAGGGTGCCAGACGTGGGCGCGGTCGAGGTCGAGGATCTCCTGTACGTCCAGGTGGGGGGCCGTTCGTCCGTTACGCATTGGGCGCCAGATCCGTCCCCGCGCCCCGGCGGCGCACCGCCACCAGGTCCGTGCGCGCCTCCGGCACCTCAGCCTCGGCCGCGGGCACCTCTGTCTCCTGCGACCCGCACTCCGAGTCCTCCGAGCCGCAGACCGAACCGCAGCCACCGGCCCTGCGGTGCTCCGGCAGCGTCACCTGCTCCGTGGTCTCCACCTCGAACCCGGCGTCCGCGATCATCTCCAGGTCCGCCTTGCCCGCCTGGCCCTCACTGGTCAGGTAGTCGCCGAGGAAGATCGAGTTGGCGAGGTGCAGGGCGAGCGGCTGGAGCGTGCGCAGGTGCAGCTCGCGGCCGCCCGCGATGCGGACCTCGGCGTCCGGGCGGACGAACCGGACCATGGCGAGAATGCGCAGGCAGCGCTGCGGGGTGAGGTTCCACTCCTTGGCGAGCGGGGTGCCCTCGAAGGGGATCAGGAAGTTCACCGGCACGGAGTCCGTGTCCAGGTCGCGCAGCGCGAAGACGACGTCGACCAGGTCCTCGTCCGTCTCGCCCATGCCCGCGATCAGACCCGAGCAGGCGGAGAGCCCGGCTGCGTGCGCCTTCTGCACGGTGTCGACGCGGTCGGCGTACGTGTGCGTCTTGGTGATGTCGCCGTACGTCGCCTCGGACGTATTGAGGTTGTGGTTGTACGCGTCCGCGCCCGCGCCGCGCAGCCGCTCCGCCTGGCCGTCGGAGAGCAGGCCGAGGCAGGCGCAGACCTCGACGCCCTCGTTCTGCTCCTTGATCGTCTTGATGGTGTCGGAGACACGGTCGACGTCCCGGTCGGTGGGCCCGCGGCCGCTCGCCACCAGGCACACCCGCTTGGCACCGCCCGCCAGGCCGGCCGCCGCGGCCTTGGAGGCCTCGTCCGGCTTCAGCCAGGTGTACTTCAGGATGCCGGTGTCGGCGCCGAGCCGCTGCGAGCAGTACGAGCAGTCCTCGGGGCACAGGCCCGACTTCAGGTTGACCAGATAGTTGAGTTTCACCCGCCGTCCGAACCAGTGGCGCCGCACCTTTCCGGCCGCCGCCACCACGTCGAGCAGGTCCTCGTCGGAGGTCGCGAGCACGGCGAGCGCCTCGTCACGGGTCGGCAGCTCGCGCCGAAGCCCCTTGTCCACCAGCGTGTTGAGCAGATCCATGGCGCTGATCCTGGCGTACGCCAGTCTCTCTGACCATGGAGACAGTGCACAACAGAACCGCCGGGAGGTGTGGGTATTGCCACACCATGGCCCGGTGGTGCGGCGGCTAGGGTCTGTGCACTGTCTACAAACTCTGTGTCCTCACGCTCCGTGCCCGCACCGCGGGTACGGCGGCCCACGACGTCCTGGAGGCCCCCATGGCGAGCTCGCCGTTCGACTGGATCGACGAGCAGGCACGGCTGCGTGAGCGCGCGGGTCTGGTGCGCACGCTGCGCCCGCGCCCGGCCGAATCCGACCTGCTGGATCTCGCGGGCAACGACTATCTGGGGCTCGCCCGGCACCCGGAGGTCACCGAAGGCGCGGCGGCCGCCGCGCGGCGCTGGGGCGCAGGCGCGACCGGCTCGCGCCTGGTGAGCGGCTCCACCGAACTGCACGCCGAACTGGAGCGTGAGCTGGCCGCGTTCTGCGGCTTCGAGGCGGCGCTCGTGCTGTCCTCCGGGTACGCGGCGAATCTCGCGGCGGTCACCGCGCTCGCCCCGCACGGCTCGCTGATCGTCTCCGACGCGGGCAACCACGCCTCCCTGATCGACGGCTGCCGCCTCGCGCGCGGGACGACCCAGGTGGTGCCGCACGCGGATCCGGACGCGGTGCGCAAGACGCTCGGCACGCATGCGGGCGGGGCGATCGTGGTGACGGACTCGGTGTTCTCCGTCGACGGGGACGCGGCGCCGCTGCGCCAACTGGCCGCCGTCTGCCGGGAGTCGGGCGCGGGGCTCGTCGTCGACGACGCGCACGGGCTCGGCGTGCTCGGGGCGGGCGGCCGGGGCGCGCCGTGGGCCGCGGGGCTCGCGGGCGCCGCCGACGCCGTGATCACGGTCACCCTGTCCAAGTCCCTGGGCAGCCAGGGCGGCGCGGTGCTCGGCCCGGCCAAGGTCATCGACCACCTGGTCAACGCGGCCCGCACGCTCATCTTCGACACGGGGCTCGCCCCGGCCGCCGCCGGTGCGGCGCTCGCCGCGCTGGGCGTGCTGCGGCGTGAGCCGGAACGGGCCGCGCGGGTGCGCGCGGTGGCGTCCGGGCTCCACCAACTCCTCACCGGGGAGGGGCTTTCGGCGGTACGCCCCGACGCCGCCGTCGTCTCTGTGCGCGCCCCGTCGCCGGAAGCGGCGGTGCGCTGGGCGGCCGACTGCCGTGGCGCGGGCCTCGCCGTGGGCTGCTTCCGCCCGCCGTCGGTCCCCGACGGCATTTCGCGGTTGCGGCTGACCGCACGGGCCGATCTCGACGACGCGCAGGTCGCCGAAGCCGTCCGCGTGATCAGCCGCACCGCACCCTGACTCCTGAGATCTGGCACCTGAGACCTGGGTCCAGGGTCCGGCGCACTCACCCGGGCTTCACCGAAGGGCGTCGGTGAAGTCCTCCCAGGCGGCAGGGGAGAAGAGCACGGCCGGGCCCGCCGTGTCCTTCGAGTCGCGCACGGCGAGCAGACCGGCGAGCGGTCCCGAGCCGAGCGGTGCTGTTTCCACGCAGTTGTTCATCCCGTTGCTGCGGCTGCTGCGCCGCCACCGCGCGTCCCTGAGAGACGTGCTGGAGGGAACGTACCGAGGCAGTGCAGTCATGGTGCCTCCTTACGCGCCGTCACCTAACCCGGCGATGAAATCCATTGAATCCTGAACGGAAAGCGCCTGTCCCTGAAGAGAGTTGAAGGCGTCGGTGTATGCCTTGAGGTCTTCTTTCCGTTCGAGGTAGAGGCTACTCGTCAAGTGGTCGAGAACAACCACATCCAGATCAGAAATGTTCGGAAAGGAGAGAATAACGAAAGGCCCGATCAGGCCGATGTGCTCCCCCGCGGCGAACGGCAGTACCTGGAGCCGGACTTGGGGGAGCCGCCCCGCCTCAAGGAGTCGCCGCAACTGCCCGGCCAGCACCTCGGGCCCGCCCACCTGGCGCCGGAGCACCGCCTCGTCGAGGATCACGCTCAGCCTGAGCGGCGGGTCGTTGCGCAGCACGTCCTGGCGGGCGAGACGCACCTGGACCAGGGCCTCCACCTGCTCTTCCGGCAGCCCGCCGAGCGCGGCACGTGTCACCGCGCGGGCGTAGTCCGGGGTCTGCAGCAGGCCCGGGACGACGGTGGTCTCCAGCGTGCGCACCCGGCAGGCCTGCGACTCCAGGCTGATGAAATCGCGGTAGGCGGGCGGCAGCAGACCGCGGTACGCGTGCCACCAGTGGTGCCGTCCGTTCTCGTCCTCCCCGCCCGCGAGCGCGACCAACAGCTCCCGCAACTGCGGGTCCTCGACCTCGTACGCCTCAAGGAGCAGCCGCACGTCGGACGCGCGCACCCCGGAGCGTCCGGTTTCGATTCGGCTCACTTTCGACTGGTGCCAGCCGACGCGTGCGGCCGCCTCGCCGCTGGTGAGTCCGGCCTGCCCGCGCAGCGCCCGCAACTCCGCGCCGAGTTTGCGGCGCCGCACCGCGGGACCGTACTGCATGTCCGTCTCCTTCCGGACGTCCGCGCCCCCCGTACGGGACAGTGGCAGACAGTAGGGGAAGCGCCAGTGTTGCGCCCAAATACGGTCTGCCGTCGCAGAGTTCACCGCTTCGAGCGACAGATATATGCACATCTCGGTGGATCGCCGCGCGTCACCTGCCCAGGAGTGGCAGTCTGTCGCGAAGCACCAGTTCCGGGACTGTCCTCGAGTTCTTCCGCCACGAGTCGGAGTCCGGTCCCGGTGGGAAAGGGACAGCGTCGCCATGGCAGATCACCAGGAAGCATCCGTCACTCTGCCGAGCGATCCTGTCTCGGTCTCCGCCGCTCGCCGGTATGTGGCCGACGTTCTCTCGGAGTGGGGTCTGCCGGCCGGCGCCGACGTGGCCGACTCGGTGCGGCTCATCGTCTCAGAGCTCGCCACGAACGCCGTGCAGCACACCCTCGGCCAGTCGCCCACCTTCACCGTGGACGTCCACCTCGACCGGGACGAGCGGCTGCGCATCGGCGTCACCGACAGCCACCCGCGCTACCCCAAACGCCTGCCCGCCGCCGTCCAGCAGGACAACGGCCGCGGCATGGTCATCATCAGATGGCTCACCGCCGAGTGCGGCGGCAGGCTGTCGGTCTGTCCCACGGCGGAGGGCGGGAAGACGGTGTGGATCACGCTGCCCTGGTCGGTGCCCGTACAGAGTTGACGGAGCGGTCGGACGGCGTTGACGGGGGTCACCGCCGTCGGGCCGCGTCGGCGGACGGCGTTGACGGGGCCGTCGTCAGGTGGGCCCGGCACCCTTGCCGTCGGTGTCGGCGGGACCCTCGCGCCGGTTCCGATTCCGGTCGCTGTCCGCGTCCGTGTCCTCGACGGCCGGTGCCACCGTGCCCGAGACCTCCCCGACCCGCGCGATCACCCGCGGCAGCACCCCCCACAGCCCGCCGCACGCAAGCAGCGTGCCCGCCGCGGCGATCACCGCGCCGGTGCGGCTCGCCGCGACGTCCACGACGAGCAGGACCGAACCGGTGAGCGCGAGGACCAGGACGGCGAGTCCGACCCCGGCGAGCCGCGACGACACCCGGACGATGAGCGGCTTGGCGCCCCGCTGGAACAGCCCCCGGTGCACCGCGGCGGGCGCGGTGAACAGAGCGGCGGCCAGGACGGCGAGCAGCAGCGTGGTCACGTACGTGGCGCGCTGCATCGTGTCGAGCGAGGGGAAGCGGGGGGTGAAGGCGAGCGTGAGCAGGAACGCGAAGAGGATCTGGACCCCGGTCTGAGTGACCCTCAGCTCCTGCAGGAGTTCGTTGAAGTTGCGGTCGGCGCGCTCGAGCGGGGTCTCGTTGCGGCCGTTGTGCGCGGTCGCGCCCGCCGGATGTGACGTGCCCGCCCGGTGTGGGGCGTGGTCGGAGTCGGACATGCAGTACGAGTAACCCGAGCGGGCGCGATCCACGCCTGGGGCCGGCCGAGCCGCCCCCGGACGGCGGCAGCCGCCTCGCGGCCGCCGCCCGCCCGCCGGGTCAGCGAACCCGGCCGTACCAGACGTTCTTGGTCCAGATCTTCTCGAGCCGCACCACCGTGCCCCGCTTCGGGGCGTGCCATATCTTGCCCTTACCGGCGTAGATGCCGACGTGGTAGACGTTCCGGCCGGAGTGGAAGAACACCAGGTCGCCGCGGGTGCGGTTGCCCTTGGATACATGGCGGGTCTTGTTGTACTGCTGCGCGGCGGTTCGCGGCAGCTTCTTGCCCACGCGCTTGTACGAGTAGAGCGTGAGGCCCGAGCAGTCGAACCGGTGCGGCCCCACGGCTCCGTAGCGGTACGGGGAGCCCTTCTTGGAAGCCGCGATCTTGAGCGCCTTCGTCCCGTGTGTGGCGGCCTCGGCCTCGGAGGTGAGCCCGGGGGCCACGATGGTGCCGCCCACGGCGGCGAGCGTGAGAGCCGATGCCGCACCGGCCCTCGTCAGCAGCGACGGAACACGATTCAGCGCAGTCATGCGCAACCCTTCGTCAGCCGCCTGTGAAGGATGACCTGTCGGGTTCGGGCAGGCGAAGATGCCCGGTCGCGTCGCGACTTCACCCCAAGGACCGGCCGGTCTCCCGGACGGCCCGCCTTACTGGGTCCTCCACTCCTGCCGATGCACAGATGTCGACCGGGCATCCGGGTGGCGGCAGGACTCGGCGTCCGCCCGGACCGCCCCGCCGCTTGTGGCGGGGGCTTGTCGTCGGAAGGGATCTTCACCCGAGAGTGGCGAAAAAACCGAGCCGAATCGGCTGTATGTGAGGCTCCTCACGGCTGACCCGTTCGGGTGGACAGCACCCGAAAAGGACTCAGATCACATCCGGAGACGATTGCCCGAACAGCACCGGAACGTCCCGTTCCGGGTGCCGCGTACGGGAGTTGCGCAACTCCGGAGGCTCGCATGTACGAGCGATTCGTCCGCCGAAAGGGCTACCTCGTCTGGTCGTACTTCCGGCCACGCCGGACGCCGCGCCCCTCGCGTCCGCACCCGTCCGCACCCTCAACGGGCGGATGGCGCGGGCGCGCTGCGGCCGGGGCGCTCCCGCGGGCAGCCGGTGTGACGGCGCACCCTCGGCGCGGCACCACGACGGCGGGGGCCCAACCCGCCGTCGTCGCCCGGCTCAACCGGCCGTCGGCGGCGCGTCCTCGCCGACGGCGGGCGGCGGCACGGTCACGCGCGCGGACCGCCGCTCGCCGTCCAGGACCCGCAGGGCCCGCGCCAACGTCGCCGTGTGGACCTCCGTTTCGCCTCTGCGGTGCATCAGCGCCAGCGCGTCCCGCAGGTCCGTCGCCCTGCTGACGAGCGCCTGCGCGGCGCGCAGCCCGCCGTACGTGTGCTCGGCGCGCGCCGGATTGATCCGGCCGACGAGATCCACCACCGCCAGATAGGCGTCGATCACCTCGCCCTCGGCGCGCGTCAGGGCGGGCAGCGGCGGCAGTTCGGGCGGCAGCACCGCGGCCTCACTCGGCCTTCGTGCGCGAGACCTTGCGGCTCGGCACGACCTGGTCCGCGAGGCCGTACTCCACCGCGGCCGCGGCGTCCAGGATCGTGTCGCGCTCGATGTCCGCCGCCACCTGCTCGGGGTCGCGCCCCGTGTGCCGTACGAGCATCTCCTCCAGGAGCTCACGGGTGCGCCGCAGTTCGTCGGCCTGGATGGCGAGGTCGGTCGGCTGGCCCCGCACTGCCTCCGGGAGCGCGGGCTGCTGGAGCAGCACGCGGGCGCCGGGCAGGATCGACCGCTTCCCCGGCGTGCCCGCGGCGAGCAGCACCGCGGCGGCGGACGCGGCCTGGCCGAGGCAGACGGTCTCCACGTCGCAGGTCGTGAAGCGCAGCGTGTCGTAGATCGCCGTGGTCGCGCTGAACGAGCCGCCGGGCGAGTTGATGTACAGCGAGATGTCCCGGTCCGGCGCGACGTACTCCAGGTGCAGGAGCTGTGCCATCACGTCGTTCGCGGACACGTCGTCGACCGGTGTGCCGAGGAAGACGATCCGCTCGTCGAGGAGCTTGGAGTACGGATCCAGCGTGCGGAGCCCCGCGCTGGTGCGCTCGGTGAACTCCGGCAGGACGTGGCGGGCGAGGGGTTCCCGCATGGCGGGTTTCGCGGTCCGCGTGACGGGCTTCCCGATGTGCATGGCGTGCCTCCCGGTGGGTGTGGCATGCGTGCGGACGCACGGGCATGCCTGCGGGCGCCGTCGTCGGGCGACGGCCTCTGTAAAAAATGTACAGGACGTACATGACGTTATGATGGGGGTATGGCCTACGAGATTCCGGTGACGCAAGCCCGCGCAGAGCTCGCCGATCTGATCAACCGCGTTGTCTACGGCAATGAGCGCGTGGTCGTCACACGGCACGGCAAGCCGCTCGTGGCCCTGGTGTCCGCCGATGACCTGCGGCTGCTCGAAGAGGTCGAGGGGATCGACGGGATCGCGGAGGCACCCGCCGCCGCGGAGGAGCAGGTCATCAGCTCCGTCTCACGCATCGGCTCCACGTCGTCCGGCGCGGGCGAGCGGCAGCGCTTCGGCATCGCGGCCGAGCATCGTGGGCCCCATGTGAGCTGAAGCCACGACAAAACGCCGTGTGCCCCCGTCCGCTACAGCGGGGGCACACGGCTGTTCTGATGGGGCGCCGGGTCAGCCGACCGGCGCCGGCTCCCGCGCCGTCGACGACGCCGACGCCTCGGGCTCCTTCGGGCCGCGCCGGGCCCCGGCGAGCACGGCCGCGAGACCGAGCGCCGCCCAGACGGAGAGCGTGACCGCGGGCCCCGTCGCCGCCGCCCCGTCGAAGAACGCGGTCGAGCGGAGCAGCGAACCACCCGCGCCGGGAGGCAGCAACTGGCCGATGATCCCGGCGGGTTCGGGCAGGAGCTCCGGCGCCGATGTCACCCCCGAGAACGGGTTGCCGAGCAACACCATCACGAGCGCGCCCACCCCGATGCCCGCCGGGCCGAGGAGGGCGGCGAGCCCGGCCACCGGCGCGGCGACGGCGAGCGCGGACAGGGCGAGTACTCCGGCTTCCGCCCACCAGTCGCCCGTCAGGATGCCGAGCCAACTGTCGGCGAGCGCGGCGGCGGCCAGGCCCACGAGCGCCGTCGCCAGGGCCAGCGTGCCCACGGCGCGGACGCCGCGCAGCCCGAGCAGTGTCACCAGTGCGCCCGCGGCGACGCCCGCGATGGCCATCGGCAGCACGCTCGACCCGAGGGCGGCGCCCCGCGGGTCGGCGGCGGGCGCGGGCACCACGTCGACCGTCGTGACCCGCGCGCCTTCCGGGGCGTTGCCCGCCACGGCCTGTTGAAGCAGCTGGGCGACGACCGGGCTCGCGGCGGTGGCGGTCAGGAGTTTGGGTTCCTTGCCGGTGACGACGACCGCGCCGTACACGGTGCGGGCCTCGATGGCGGAGCGGGCCTCGGCCTCGTCCGCGTACCGATGAATGTCGAACGCGCCCTCGCGCCGCTCGAGTTGCTCCTGCACAGGTGCGGTGGCGGCGGTCGGGCCCGCCACGCCGAGCGGCAGATCGCGCGGCGCGTTCCGGGCGGCCGGCCAGGCGAAGGCCCACAGGGCAAGGGTCACGACGAGCGGGACCAGCAGGGCGACCGTCAGCATGCGGCGGGCCTGCGGGGGCGCGGCAGGGGACGGCGTGGACATGGAGTTCTCCAGAGCGAAGGGGGAAGTTTTAAAGAGAAGGATCGTTCGTTTTAGTTCTGTCCCCACTGTGTTCCGGCCTCGGTCAGTTGTCAAGAAGGAACGTTCGTTTTACATTGAGCGCATGGCCCGCGTATCCCAGGAACATCTCGACGCCCGCCGCCGTCAGATCCTCGACGGCGCCGCCCTCTGCTTCGCCCGCAACGGCTTCCACGCCACGTCGATGCAGGACGTGCTCAAGGAGGTCGGCCTGTCGGCCGGGGCGGTCTACCGCTACTTCAGCGGCAAGGACGAGCTGATCCACGCCATCGTCTCCGAGGTGCTCGGGGAGATCCGCGCGATCTTCGAGGAAGCGGCACGGCAGACGCCGCCCCCGCCGCCGGACGTCCTGGTCGGCCGCGCGTTCGGCCAGGTGCTCGGCCTGAAGCCCGAACTCGCCGAGAACGGCAGGCCGTACTTCCCGCGGCTCCTCGTGCAGGCCTGGACCGAGACGCTGCGCAACGACGAACTGCGCGCCGTCATCCAGGGCGGGTACGACGGGGTGCGGGCGGCCTGGGTGCGGATCGTCGAGGGCTATCAGGCGGCGGGCATGATGCGCGCCGACGTCCCGGCGGACCGGGTCGCGCGGACGATGATCGCCGTGGCGCAGGGGTTCGCGGCCCAGGTCGCCCTGTTCGACGACGTGCCGGTGGACGCGCTGGGGGACGGGCTGCGCGGGCTGATGAGCATGGGGGAGCCCGGCTGATTTTGGAGGGCTCGCTGGGCAGCGGGAGCCGGGCCGGGTATGGGGTAGCCCCGCTGACGGTCATGGCGGGGTCAAGGGCTGGTTAACCTCACTGAAACTCCGTCCAACTAGCCTGCCGTGCCACGCCACCTGGGGATTCCGTAAGCCAAGGTGTACACCGGCAGGTAATTCACTGCCCGCTACATCTATACCCGTCGCGGTGGCCGCGGCAGCCGGACCCCGCACGGTCCGGAGCGAGGACTGTGAGGTGGGACGTGCAACTGACCCCGCACGAGCAGGAGAGACTGCTCATCCATGTGGCCGCCGACGTGGCCGAGAAGCGCCGTGCCCGCGGGCTGCGCCTGAACCACCCCGAGGCGATCGCGCTCATCACGTCGCACATCCTCGAAGGCGCCCGTGACGGCCGCAGCGTCGCCGACCTGATGTCGTCGGGCCGCGAGGTGCTCACGCGGGACGACGTCATGGAGGGCATCCCCGAGATGATCCACGACGTGCAGGTCGAGGCGACCTTCCCGGACGGCACCAAGCTCGTCACCGTCCACGAGCCGATCGTCTGACGGGGGTACGAGTCGTATGCAACCCGTGCATTCCGTGCAACCGACGCACCCCGCGCACCCCGAAGGCGGCGGCGCCGACGGTCCCGTCCGCCTCGACGGCCCCGGCCTGGTCCCGGGCGAGATCTTCTTCGCGGACGGTCCCGTCGCCTTCAACGAGGGCCGCGCGACCACCTCCTTGACCGTGCTCAACGCCGCCGACCGCCCCGTCCAGGTCGGCTCGCACTACCACTTCGCCGAGGCCAACCCCGGCCTGGAGTTCGACCGCGCGGCCGCGCGCGGCAAGCGGCTGAACATCGCCGCGGGCACCGCCGTGCGCTTCGAGCCCGGCATCCCCGTAGACGTGACGCTGGTCCCGCTCGCCGGGGCACGCGTCGTACCGGGTCTGCGCGGCGAGACCGGAGGTGCCCTCGATGCCTGAGCTCTCCCGCGCCGCGTACGCCGACCTCTTCGGCCCCACGACCGGCGACCGCATCCGGCTCGCCGACACCGGCCTGCTCGTCGAGATCGAGGAGGACCGCTCCGGCGGCCCCGGGCGCTCCGGTGACGAGGCGGTGTTCGGCGGCGGCAAGGTCATCCGCGAATCGATGGGCCAGTCCCGTACGACGCGTGCCGAAGGCGCGCCCGACACCGTGGTCACCGGCGCCGTGATCATCGATCACTGGGGCGTGGTCAAGGCGGACGTCGGCATCCGCGACGGCCGGATCACCGGCATCGGCAAGGCCGGCAATCCGGACACGATGGACGGCGTGCACCCCGATCTCGTCATCGGCCCGGAGACCGAAGTCCTCGCGGGCAACGGCAAGATACTCACCGCGGGCGGTATCGACACCCACATCCACTTCATCTCGCCGACCATCGTCGACGAGGCGCTGGCCTCCGGGGTCACCACGCTCATCGGCGGCGGCACCGGCCCCGCCGAAGGCAGCAAGGCCACCACCATCACGCCCGGTGCCTGGCACCTGGCCCGGATGTTCGCCGCGATGGAGAACGCCCCGGTCAACATCGGCTTCCTGGGCAAGGGCAACACCACATCGGCCGCGTCCATGCACGCCCAGCTCCGCGCGGGCGCCGTCAGCTTCAAGATCCATGAAGACTGGGGCGCGACGCCCGCCGTGATCGACGCCTGCCTCACCGTGTGCGAGGACACCGGCGCCCAACTCGCAGTCCACACCGACACATTGAACGAGGCGGGCTTCGTCGACGCCACGTTCGCGGCCGTCGGCGGGCGTACGCTGCACGCCTTCCACGTGGAGGGCGCGGGCGGCGGCCACGCACCGGACATGATCACGGCGGTCTCGCTGCCCAACATGCTGCCGAGCTCCACCAACCCGACGCGGCCACACACCGTCAACACCGTCGAGGAGCACCTCGACATGCTGATGGTCTGTCACCACCTCAACCCCGCCGTGCCGGAGGACCTGGCCTTCGCCGAGTCCCGCATCCGCCCGACGACGATAGCGGCGGAGGACATCCTGCACGACCTGGGCGCCATCTCCATCATGTCCTCGGACGCGCAGGCGATGGGGCGCGTCGGCGAGGTGATCCTGCGGACCTGGCAGACGGCGCACGTGATGAAGCGGCGGCGCGGGGCGCTTCCCGGGGACACCCGGGCCGACAACCACCGGGCGCGGCGGTACGTCGCCAAGTACACGATCAACGCGGCTATCGCGCAGGGCATCGAGGGGGAGGTGGGCTCGGTCGAGAGCGGCAAGCTGGCCGACCTGGTCCTCTGGGACCCCGCGTTCTTCGGCGTGAAACCGCAGGTGGTGCTCAAGGGCGGGCAGATCGCGTACGCGCAGATGGGCGACGCCAACGCCTCCATCCCGACACCGCAGCCGGTCCTTCCGCGCCCCATGTTCGGCGGTCACGGCAAGGCGCCCGCGCGCAATTCGCTGAACTTCGTGACGCGCTCCGCGCTGGACGACGATCTGCCCGAACGCCTCGCCCTGGAGCGGCCGTTCGTGGCGATCGCCTCGACTCGCGGGCGTACGAAGGCCGACATGCGCGAGAACGACGCCCTGCCGCGCGTCGAGGTCGCCCCCGACAGCTTCGCCGTCCGGATCGACGGCGAACTCGTCGAGCCCTCGCCCGCCGCCGAACTGCCGCTGGCCCAGCGGTACTTCCTGTTCTGAGGCGGTGAGCGGACATGTCGCGAGCCGCGTTGCTCGTCCTGGCCGACGGCCGCTTTCCCGCCGGGGGGCACGCGCACTCCGGCGGGGCCGAGGCCGCCGTGAAGGCGGGCCGGATCACCGGGGCGGCGTCCCTGGAGGACTTCTGCCGGGGGCGGCTGCACACGACCGGGACGGTGTCGGCCGCCCTTGCCGCGGCCGCTGCGCTCGGCGTCGACCCCGTCGCCCTGGACGAGGCGGCCGACGCGCGTACGCCGTCGGCCGCGCTGCGGGGCGCCGCGCGCAGGCTGGGGCGGCAGCTGCTGCGGGCCGCGCGGGTCGCGTGGCCCGCTCCCGAACTCGACGCGCTGGCACGGGAGTTCCCCAAGGGCGCACATCAGCCGGTCGTGCTCGGCGTGGCGGCGCGGGTGGCCGGTCTCGGCGGGGAGGACGCCGCGTACTGCTCGGCGTACGAGAACGTCAGCGGGCCCGCCACCGCCGTGGTGCGCCTCCTGAGCCTCGATCCGTTCGACGCCACGGCTGTGCTGGCCCGTCTCGGACCGGAGCTGGACGGGGTGGCGCGGGGCGCCGCGGAGTCCGCTCGGCGGGCCGTGGGCGAGGGGGTGGACGCGTTGCCCGCCGCGTCGGCTCCGCTGTTGGAGGTGGGGGCGGAGGGGCATGCGGGGTGGGCGGTGCGACTGTTCGCGTCATAGCCGTTGCCGGGGGCTCCGCCCCCGGACCCCCGTATCGGCCTGAACGGCCTCGTCCTCAAACTCCCCCAAGCTCTTAAGGAGCAGGGGGGACCCCCTCGACGGGCTTTTCCCCACCCACCCGCCCTTACTACCTGCCGGAACAGCCCGCGCGGCTACCTGCCGGAACAGTCCGCGCGGGCTACCTGCCGGAACGGCTCGCGCGGACAACCTGCCGGAACGGCCAGTGCGGTCACGATCCAGACCACTCCGGCACATATTCAGCCCGTCCGGCGTTTGAGGACGAGCCGCGGAGCGGCGATCGGCGGGGGCTGTCCCACCCGCAGGGGACACCCACCCGGTGGGGGTCTGTCCCACCCACCCGGGACGCCTACCCGGCTGGGGTCCAGGGGGCGCAGCGCCCCTGGTTACGGGAAGGGGCGGGACTGGGGAAAGCCCCGCAGGGCCCCACACCCCACCACATCCACCCAAACAAAGGAGCCACCCCATGCACCTCGACCACACCCACGACGAAGGCGCGGCCGTGAGCGCGGACGCGCGGCGCCCCGACGGCACCCGCCGTGCGCTCCGCATCGGCCTCGGCGGCCCCGTCGGCTCGGGCAAGACGGCCACGGTCGCCGCCCTCTGCCAGGCCCTCCGCGACGAACTCTCCCTCGCCGTCGTGACGAACGACATCTACACCCGCGAGGACGCGGAGTTCCTGCTCCGCGAGGCAGTCCTGCCCCCGGAGCGCATCACCGCCGTGGAGACGGGAGCCTGCCCGCACACCGCCATCCGCGACGACATCTCCGCGAACCTGGAGGCGGTGGAGGACCTGGAGGACGAGGTCGGCCCGCTGGACCTCATCCTCGTGGAGTCCGGCGGCGACAACCTCACGGCGACGTTCTCCCGCGGCCTGGTGGACGCCCAGATCTTCGTCATCGACGTGGCGGGCGGCGACGACATCCCCCGCAAGGGCGGCCCCGGCGTCACGACGGCGGACCTGCTCGTCGTGAACAAGACCGACCTGGCCCCGTACGTGGGCTCCGACCTCGCCCGCATGGCCGCCGACGCGAAGGCCCAGCGCGCGGAACTGCCGGTGGTGTTCCAGTCGCTGCGCTCGGAGGAGCACGTCGCGGAGGTCGCCCGGTGGGTACGCGAACAGCACGTGGCTTGGACGGCGGACCCGGCGACGAGGGCGACGGCACCAGCACAGTGAGCTCCCGAACCCTCACCCCCTTCATCCCGGGTGAGCCCGCCGGCCCCGCCAGCCCCGTCGGCCCTTCCAGTCCCGCAGGCGTCCACGCAACGGCCCGCATCGGCGCCCGCGCCGACCCCCGCGGCCGCACGGTCCTGCCCGTGCTGGGCGGCGAGGGCCCGCTCGCCCTGCGCCGCACCCGCGCCGCGGGACCCGCGGCCCACGTCACGCTGGTGGGGGCGATGAGCGGGCCCCTCGGCGGGGACCGGCTTGCCGTGGAGGCGGACGTCGCCGCGGGGGCGCGGCTGAGTGTCGGGTCCGCCGCGGCGACGATCGCGCTGCCGGGTCAGGACGGTGCGGCGGCGCGGTACGACGTGTCGCTCACCGTCGCCGCCGGGGCGGAACTGCGCTGGCTGCCGGAGCAGTTGATCTCGGCGCGGGGCAGTGATCTGCGCGTCACGACGCGGGCCGACGTCGAGGCGGGCGGGCGGCTCGTGCTGCGCGAGGAGCAGGTGCTCGGGCGGACCGGCGAGGACCCGGGGCTGCTGCACAGCAGGCTGACGGTGCGCCACGCCGGCCGGACGCTCCTCGACCAGGAACTGGCGTGCGGGCCGGGCGCCCCGGCCGGCTGGGACGGCCCCGCGGTCCTGGCCGGCCATCGCGCCGTGGGTCAACTCATCGTCGTACGACCGGAGTTCGAGCACGAGAGTCCGTCCGCGGCGATGCTCGGCGAGTGCGCCGCCCTGACCCCCCTGGCGGGACCCGCCGCGCTGGTCACCGCCCTCGCCCCGGACGCCCTGCGGCTGCGCCACATCCTCGACGACGCCTTGAACCGTCTGACGTAGCCCACCGCGGAGGCGACAGCCCCGCCCCCGCCCCCGGCAGACGTCCCGGAATGCCACGGCCGCACAGCAGGGCAGGGATCGACGGATCGGCTCCACTTCGGCTGCGCCGGAGTTCTGTAGGAGTACGGTGAAGGAAGCGAGGACCTTCCGTATATCGGCGTTCGGGCCGGTCTCGGCCTTCGTGGTTCCACGACACCGGGTGCAGCGCGCTCGGAGGCAGGTTCCGCCTTATGACCGCCGAAACCCCTCCGCTGCCCGGGCGTGCCGAGGTCCGCATCGTCACCACCTCTCCGGAAGTGGCACGGTACGCATCCGCGTGAGGCGATGTGACCGTCGCGCCGCGGTACAGCACCAGGCAGTACACCACCCGCCGGCACCCGTCATCCGCACACGGGCAGCCCCTGACCCCGGCCGCGCCACCCGCACCGAGGCCTAGGAGTCCCCATCGTGTCGGCCATGACGCGCAGTTCCCCACGTCGGCCGACTGCTCCGCAACGACCGTACGCCCGCCCGGAGTTATGCCTTCGCGGCAGGCTTGGCGGCCATCGGCGGTACGTGCTCCCACCCACCGCACGACAACTCCGCAGGAGACCTCATGACCGCCGCACTGCAGCCCCTGCTCCCCTCACACCCCCTCCTCCGCCTGCGTCTCGTGCCCCGTGGGGGCGTGCCGCAGCATATCGACGGCGCGTGGTGGCCCCACTCGTACGACCTGCTCGCGGAACTCCCGCGGCTGCTCGCCGGACTGCCCAGGGCCTGGGGGCACATCAGCAGCGTCACGGTCAACGGCGCGACATGGGCCGCGACACCCGGCCGGATGCTGGTCTTCAACCAGGTCGTGCGCCTGCGCAGGTCCACCGCGGCGTCCGCTCCGCACACGGTCTGTCTGCTCACCCCCAACCGGGGCAGGTGGGACCTGCTGGTCGTACCGCCCGACACCGCGCAGAGCACGGCCGAGCCGCTCATGGCCGCCGCGGTGGGAGGCGATGCGTGACCGCCCTGCTCGCGAGCAGGGAGGAGTACCGTGAAATGAGGAAGATCGTGAGGTTTTCCCGGCGGCAGCACCGCCATCGCCGTATGCGCGTGTGAGCCGCCGAATCCTCGCAGACAGGCGAACACGATGTCCGACTCCGACCCTCGACGCGTGCCGAAGCTGCTGCCGGACGCCGTCCACAAGGCCGTCAGGCCTGGGACCGCCTTCCTGCGCCTGGAGACGACACATGAGCGTCAGGGAATCCTCGACGGCGCGTGGTGGCCGCGCTCCCGCGACGTCGGCGCCGAACTTCCCGGTCTGATCGCCGCCCTCACTGAATACATCGGGCCGGTCACGCGGGTGGGTCTGGACTCCAGTGCCTGGGAGAAGGCACCGCCACGACTGGTCGTCGAGGGCCGCGTCGTGCACCTCGACTTCTCTCCGATCGGCGACGACACCGTCCTCATCACCCGCGGCGACCGGGACCACTTCTCCCTGCTGGTGGTCCCCCCGCACGCGACGCCCGACGCGGCACGCGCCGCGATGGCGGCGGCCGTCCGCGCCGACAACCTCGCCGAGGCCGAACAGATCCTCATCGCCACCGGGACGGATCACGTCGCCACCGGCACCGCTCACGTCGACACCGGCACTGATCGCACGCGTCCGACGGCCACGGAGGGCCCGCGTACGACCCAATAGCGCCACGAGCGCCACGAGGGCTACGAGGACTACGAGTCCGGCGAGGACCACGAGGGGACGCCCCCGGTCGTACAACACGTCGGAGGAGTACTCTGAAACTACCGAGGACATTTCGCGCACCGGCCGCCATGCTTGTGTCGTTTTCGGCGATCGAATACGCCGGGCCGGTTGCAGTCGGCCCGGGGCAGGGTTCGCGTCATGACTGCGACCATCTCCTTCCCGCCGACCCCCGAGGCCCGGCCGAACCAGCCTTCCCCCTCCGGCTCATGGCCCTCTTCCTGTTCCCCTCCTCTCCGCCTGTCTCTCGCTCCCGCAGGCTCTCTAGGAACGTCCACCGCGAGCCGGTTGATGGCGGAGGCAGCGCGACTGCGGACCGTCGCGGAGGGCGACCGGGCCGTGGAGGAGGTCTGGGCCTCCGAAGGAGGGCGTGAGGCCCGCGATCCGGCCGCACGGCCACGGATCCCGGCCGTCAGGGCCGACGCCTCCAGCGACGCCCGCGACGGCGGCCGCCGAGCGGCTCTGTCCGCGGTGACACCGCAGCGACCGCAGGGGATGTGAGGACGATGGAGACCGTCGTGATCGTGATCGTGCTCCTGGCGATGATCGCTCTCGGAGTGCTCCTCATCCACCGACTCAACGCGCAGCACAACGAACGCATCGCCTCCTTCCACTACGGCCGCTCCCGGCCGACCGTGCGGGCACCCGCGCCGCCGGTCCCGCCGAAGTCGGGCGACCGGACGGCCGGGCCGAGCGGCACCGGTGGCCGCCGTGACCATCGCGACGGCGGCCGAGGCCGCTTCAGGCCACGGCGCCGGACCCGGAAGGGCTTGGGCTGAGCCCTCGCGTCTCGGTGAGCCAGGAGCGCGGGCTGAGGAAACGGCTTTGCGCCCCGTGTGATCGGCCATGGATGCTGGCTCGCCGGAGGTACTGAAGATGATCAACGTCGTGTTGAAGCTGTCAGCCCGTGACTTGGTGCATGCGGACCTGGCGTCGTGCGGGTGGGCAGGGTCCGACCACCACCTGGCCGGCGTCGCCAAGCAGTTGGAACGTGCCCGGATCGGTGAGGTCGACTACCTTGCGGTCTGCCCCGCAACCGACATCCCTGTGGCCAAGGGCGGCGTCGGCACTCTGTGACAGCTGGCAGTCCACCCCGCACTGCAGTCGTGTGGGATCGGCGCGTTTCTTGTCGAAGCCGCAGAACTGCGGATCAGGAACCGCGGTCTGCGCCAGGCCGAGCTGGCTGTGGAGGACAACAACCCCCGGGCACATGCACTGTACGAACGGCTGGGATATGTCGCGTACGACCGGCAGCCGGACTCGTGGGACGAGCAAGCCCCTGATGGATTGTTGCGCCGCTACGAAACGATGTGCACGTTGATGCGGAAGGAACTCGCTTAGCTCAGCCACCTTTACGGGATCTGCCGGGCAGGCGTCGTTCATAGTCACTCAGGCAGACACGCACCGAACGTCGAAGGCCCGATTCCGGGGAGGGATCGGGCCTCCGGTCTGCGGTAGCCGCTCACCGGTACCGGTCGGCCCGTTTATCGGATTGGCAAAAAACATCCGACACGTCTGTTGTCAGGGACCGCACAGACGGAAGTATCCCCGTACCGAGCGAACGACCGAATCGATGTGCGGGAGGCCCCACTTGAGTCGTACCCCGATGACCACGCGGACCAGACGGACGGTGACGTTCGGGTCCGCGGGCACACTCGTCGCGGCGACGCTGATAGCGGGGGCGCTCGCCGCGCCGTCCGCGAGCGCCGATGCCCAGTCCGGCCAGGGCGGCCCTGCCCACGCCGTGGCCGCCAAGGACCGGGAGGCGGTGGGTGCCGCCATCGCCGCCCGGCGCGCCGCCAAGAAGGGCATCGACTGGAAGGACTGTCCCGAGGACTGGGGCATCGCCAAGCCGATCCAGTGCGGGTGGGTCACCGTCCCGCTCGACTACGCCAAGCCGCACGGCAAGCAGATCAAGCTCGCGGTGGATCGGATCGGCAACACGGGGAGCAAGGAGGAGCGGCAGGGGGCGCTGCTCTACAACCCGGGCGGCCCCGGCGCCTCCGGCCTGCGCTTCCCCGCGCGCGTCACGAGCAAGAACAAGCTGTGGGAGAAGACCGCCAAGGCCTACGACTTCGTGGGCTTCGAGCCGCGCGGCGTCGGCCACTCCGCGCCCATCTCGTGTGTGGACCCGCAGGAGTTCGTGAAGGCGCCCAAGCTGGACCCCGTCCCCGACTCCGAGGCCGACAAGCGCGCCCAGCGCAAGCTCGCCGCCGAGTACGCGCAGGGGTGCAAGGAGCGCAGCGGCTGGATGCTGCCGCACATGACGACGCCCAACACGGCGCGGGACCTGGACGTCATCCGTGCCGCGCTCGGGGAGAAGAAGCTCAACTTCCTGGGGGTTTCGTACGGGACCTACCTCGGCGCGGTGTACGCCACGCTCTACCCGTCGCACGTGCGCCGCATGGTCTTCGACTCGGTCGTCAACCCCTCGACGGAGAAGATCTGGTACGAGGCCAACCTCGACCAGGACGTCGCCTTCGAGGTCCGGCTGAAGGACTGGATGGAGTGGGTCGCCAAGTACGACGCGACCTTCCACCTCGGCGACAGCTACGAGAAGGTGCGCGCGCAGTGGGAGAAGCTGCGGGCGACGGCCAAGAAGGCGCCGCTGAACGGTGTCGTCGGACCGGCCGAGCTCGTCTCGTACTTCCAGAACGCGCCGTACTACGACTCCACCTGGGTCTCGATCGCGACCAACTGGAGCAAGTACGTCGCCGGTGACCCGAAGCCGCTGGTCGAGGCCGCGAGCCCGGACATGTCCGACGTGGCCGGCAACAAGTCGTCGGAGAACGGCAACGCCGTCTACACCGCCGTCGAGTGCGCCGACGCCAAGTGGCCCACCAGCTGGCAGAAGTGGGACCGGGACAACACCCGGATCCACAAGGACCACCCGTTCATGACGTGGGCCAACGCCTGGATGAACCTGCCGTGCGCGACCTGGCCGAGCAAGCAGCACAAGCCCGTCGAGGTCAAGACCGGCAAGGGCCTGCCGCCCACGCTGATCGCCCAGGCCACGCGGGACGCCGCCACGCCGTACCCGGGCGGGGTCGAGCTGCACAAGCGCCTCAAGGGCTCCCGCCTGATCACGGAGAAGGACGCCGGTTCGCACGGCATCACCAACCTGGCGAATCCCTGCCTCAACGAGCGCGTCGACACCTACCTGCTCACCGGCAAGGTGGACAGCCGTGACGTGACGTGCACGCCGCACGCCACGCCCAAGCCGTAGCCGCGGGAATCACCGAGCTACCGGGAGAGCTACTGGGAGATCGCCGCCGGCTTCGGCTGGGCGATCTCCCGGTAGTCCGCGGTCCGCAGCGCCAGCGAGCGGTCCAGGCGCGCCGCGTTGAAGAACAGCTCCTCGTGCGCCAGCAGGTCCGGATCCACCACGAGTTCCAGCTCAGGGTCGAAGGAGAACGGCAGGATCGTGCCGCTCACGCTCCCCGAGAGCCGCTCCGCCACCTCCTGCGTGGCGAATCCCGCGTACACCCCGCCGAACAGGGCCTTGACCGCGTTCAGGTCCACGCGCCGGTCGCCGGGCACGACCGCGAGGACGTACCGCTTCGTCTTCTTGTCGAGCTTCACCATCACCACGATGCACTTCGCGGCCTGCGCGAGATCGTTGCCGCGCAGTGCGCTCACCGCCTCCGTGGCTCCTTCCGGAGCGTGCTCGATGACGCGGTACTCCGCGCCCCTCTCCTCCAGCAGTCCGATGAGCTTCGTGTACTGGGCGTGCTCGGTCACCTCAGGCCTCCCGCCGTGCCGTCCAGGCGTCCCCCGCCCGGTGGTCGAACAGATCGATCACTGGATCATAGGCGCGCGCCAGCGCCGGGAACGCCTCAGCTCAGCGGCATCCTCGGGAACTTCCGCTCCGGTAACGGACGCCGGCCGCCCGTGGCGCGCTCCGCCTCCTCCTCCGCCTTCACCACGGCGGCGTACTTGTCCACGTACTCCTGGCCGGACAGGCCGAGGATCGCGTACATGATCTCGTCCGTGACGGCGCGCAGGACCGCCTTCTCGCCGTCCATGCCCTCGTAGCGCGAGAACTCCAGCGGTTCGCCGAAGCGGATCGTCACCCGCCGGAAGCGCGGTACGACCTTCCCGGGCGGCTGGGCCTCGAACGTGCCGATCATCGCGCACGGCACCACCGGCACATGCGCCCGCAGCGCCATCGCGGCGACCCCGACCTTGCCCTTGTACAGGCGGCCGTCGTGCGAGCGGGTGCCTTCGGGGTAGATGCCGAGGAGCTCGCCCTTGCGCAGCACGCCGAGGCCTTCGCGGATCGCGGCCTGGCCGGCCTCCTTGCCGGAGCGGTCCACCGGGATCTGCCCGGCGCTGCGGAAGAACGCGGCCGTGAGCCGGCCCCTGATGCCGGGGCCGGTGAAGTACTCGGCCTTCGCCAGGAACGTGATGCGCCGCCTGATGATCGCGGGCATCAGGAAGTGGTCGGAGAACGACAGGTGGTTCCCGGCGACGATGGCCGCTCCGTGCTCGGGGATGTGCTCCAGACCTTCGATTCTGGGCCGGAACATCAGCCGGAGCAGGGGCCCGAGGATCACGTACTTGAGCAGTAGGTAGAACATGCGGGCGCCGCCTTCCCCCGGGGGTGGTGCCGACGCACAGTAGTCAATCGGCGGCGCATGCGCGAGAGCCCGTACGGGTCTTGTGGATCGTGCGGAGAGCGGTCGGTGCGGTCCCGGTCGTGCCATCCGTGCGGGGGAGCGGCAGGCCCCGTACGGGGGAGTGACCGGCGTGGCGGCTTGCCGGGCGTGGTGTTGCGAGGTGCTCTGACCGGTGCCCGACGTCCTTGACGCCACCGTCCGTGACCGGCGGTCCGGCGCAGCCCCCGGAGGTCCCATGCGCTCGCTCACTGTCACCTCGGCCGCCCTCATCGCGCTCGCCGCGGCCGCCGCGCCCGTCGCGGCGGCGCCCGGCGTCGACGCGCCGCCCCGTCAGCGCGGCGTCTTCCTGACCGTCTCCGGCGACGAGAACACCTGGATCCGGGGCGTGGTGCTGCGGTGCGCGCCCGAGCCCGGCGGTCACCACCCGCACGCGGCACGCGCCTGCGCGGAGCTGGACGCGGCAGGCGGCGACTTCGACAAGCTGGCGGGTGAGCCACGCCTGTGCACCAGGGAGTACGCCCCGGTCACCGTGAGCGCGACCGGGGAGTTCCGGGGCAGGCCCGTGGCCTGGCACAAGACGTACGGCAACGCGTGCGAGATGGGGTCGGGGACCGGGAACGTCTTCCGCTTCTGAGGCCGCCCGACCCTCACGGCCTGGCCCTCACGGCCCGCCCCTCACGTCGTCCGCGCGAACACCATCGCCACCGTGAGCAGCCCGAGCACCACCCAGCCGAACCACAGCCAGCCGTTGCTCCCGAGCGCCACCGTGTAGGCGGTCACCATCACCAGACCCCCGATGGTGAAAGCCCCCATCGTCTTCGTAGAACCAGGCATCGCCCTGCCTCCTCAAACGCAGGTCGGGCGTCCGGCTGGGCGCCGGCGCCGTGACCATGGGCCTGAGGCCATCCTCACCCGCGATGCGGTCCTGCCGCTAGCGTCCGCGCGCCGCCAGTGATGCCAGATAGGCGTTGTACGCCTCCAGCTCCTTGTCCCCGTCGCGGTCGGCGGCACGGTCCTTGCGGCGGCCTTCGCGCTGGTCGGAGCGGTACCACTGGAAGAGCAGGGCGAGCAGCACGAGCACCGAGGGGATCTCGCTGAAGGCCCAGGCGATGCCGCCGGCGGCGTTCTGGTCGGCGAGCGCCTCGACGCCGAGCGAGGCCGGCGGGTTCTTGTACGTGTCGATCATGGGCTCGGACGCCATCATCAGGGCGATGCCGAAGAAGGCGTGGAACGGCATGCCGGCGAAGAGCTCCAGCATCCGCATCAGGTAGCCGGGCCGGTGCGGGCCCGGGTCCACGCCCATGATCGGCCAGAAGAACACCAGGCCGACGGCGAGGAAGTGCACCATCATGCCGATGTGCCCGGTCTTGGAGCCCATCAGGGTGTCGAACAGCGGCGTGAAGTACAGCGCGTACAGGCTCGCGATGAACAGCGGGATGGTGAACGCGGGGTGCGTGATGATCCGTACGTAGCGGCTGTGCAGCAGCGCCAGGAGCAGCTCCCGCGGGCCCTTGCGGCCGCGGCCCGCGACCGGCAGCGCCCGCAGTGCCAGCGTGATCGGCGCGCCCATGAGCAGCAGGATCGGCGAGAGCATGCTGATGATCATGTGCTGCACCATGTGCACGCTGAACAGGACCATGCCGTAGTCGTTCAGCTTCGTGCACATCACGAGCAGGATGGTCAGGACGCCGATGACGAACGAGACGGTGCGGCCGACCGGCCACTTGTCGCCGCGCCGCACCAGGCGCACGACGCCCCACCCGTACAGGGCGAGGGCCACCAGGCAGCCGATGAGGAAGAAGGGGTCGGCCGAAGGCTCGAGCCCGCGCCCCAGCGTGAACGGCGGCAGATCCATGTTCATGCCATGCATGCCGTGCCCGCTGTGATCCATCCGCTGGCTCCTGTTTCGTGCAGATTGTGCGCTGTGTGTCCGCACCAGAGTAGAACCGCCCCCGGCCGCGCTTGCGACCGGGGGCGAGTACGTGAAATGCGGACTACCGGCTCAGAGCACGCACTCCGCTTCCGCGTACCGCTCCTCGGGCACGGTCTTCAGCGTCTCGACGGCCTCGGCCAGGGACACCATGACGATGTCCGTGCCGCGCAGCGCCGTCATCCGGCCGAACTCGCCGCGGTGCACGGCCTCCACGGCGTGCCAGCCGAAGCGGGTCGCGAGCACGCGGTCGTACGCGGTGGGGGTGCCGCCGCGCTGCACGTGGCCGAGGATCACCGGGCGGGCCTCCTTGCCGAGGCGCTGCTCCAGTTCGAGGGAGAGCTGGCGGGCGATGCCGGCGAACCGCTCGTGGCCGTAGACGTCCTTGACGCCCTCGTCGAACGCCATGCTGCCCTCACGGGGCTTGGCGCCCTCGGCGGCCACGACGATGGCGAACTTCTTGCCCGCCTCGAACCGCTCGCCGACCTTCTTCGCCAACTCCTCGATGTCGAAGGGCCGTTCCGGGACGACGATGGCGTGCGCGCCGGCCGCCATGCCGGAGTGCAGCGCGATCCAGCCGGTGTGCCGGCCCATGACCTCGACGATCAGGACGCGCTGGTGCGACTCGGCGGTGGTCTTCAGGCGGTCGAGGGCTTCGGTGGCGACGCCGACGGCCGTGTCGAAGCCGAACGTCACGTCCGTGACCGCGATGTCGTTGTCGATGGTCTTCGGTACGCCGACGATCGGCAGGCCCGCGTCCGACAGCAGGCGGGCGGCCTTGAGCGTGCCCTCGCCGCCGATCGGGATGATCGCGTCGAGGCCGAGGTCGGCCACGTGGCCCTTGGCGCGTTCGACGCCGTCACGCAGGTGGGCGGGCTGCACCCGCGAGGAGCCGAGGATCGTGCCGCCGCGCGCCAGAATGCCGCCCACCGCGTCCAGGTCCAGCTTGCGGTAGTCGCATTCGAGCAGTCCCTTCCAGCCGTCGTGGAAGCCGATGACCTCGTCGCCGTGGTCGACGACGGCACGGTGGACGACCGAACGGATGACGGCGTTCAGGCCGGGGCAGTCGCCGCCGGACGTCAGGACACCAATGCGCATAGCCCGGAATACCTTCGCTACGTGGGCCGAATCCCGGACCACGTCGTCCGGCTGGATCGCGGCCACCCTACCGGCGTGCGGTCTGTCCCCGCAGGGTCCGCCCACCCACTGGACACCCGCTCGGGGTGGGCTGGATTCCAGCCCGCCCGTTGTCCGAGGCGTTACGCGGGCTGCTGCTGCGCAGCGGCGATGCGCTCGCCGCGCAGGGCGTCGTACCACCGGTCGTCCGTCGGCGGCAGCGCGTTCACGTCGAGGGCCAGCTTCAGGAGCAGGTCCGCGATGAGCGGGTTGCGGGCGAGCACGGGCCCGTGCATGTACGTACCGAAGACCGTGCCGTTGTACGCGCCTTCGGTGCCGTCCCCCGTGCCGTTGCCCTTGCCGAGGCGGACGCGGGCGAAGGGGCGCGAGCCGGGGCCGATGTGCGTGATGCCCTGGTGGTTCTCGAAGCCGGTGAGCTCCGGCAGGCCGAGCTGCGGGTCGATGTCCGCGAGGACGTCGCCGACGCAGCGCTCGCCCTCGCCGCGCGTGGACACCACGTCGAGCAGGCCGAGGCCGGGCTCGCGCTGGCCGAGGTCGTTGATGAACTCGTTGCCGAGGATCTGGTAGCCCGCGCACACGGAGAAGACGATGGCGCCGTTGCCCACGGCCCGCTGCAGTCCGCCGTCGCGGCGCAGCCGCTCGGAGGCCAGGCGCTGCGGGCGGTCCTCGCCGCCGCCGATCAGGTAGATGTCGCCGGAGGTGGGCACCGGCTGGTCGCTGCGGACGTCGTACCGCTCGACCTGGAGGCCGCGCTGGTGGGCGCGGCGCTCGACGACGAGGGCGTTGCCCTGGTCTCCGTACGTGCTCAGCAGGTCGGGGTAGACCCACACCAGACGCAGGCTGTTGTCGCTCATGCTCATTGGTCCCTACGAAGGTCTCGAAGTCCGGTGGGGTCAGTTGCCGACGCGGCGGCGCAGGTCCTGGAACGCGGTGTAGTTCGCGATCGTCTCGATGCGGCCGGGCGGGGCGATCTGCACGGCCTCGTCGAGCGTCTCGCACACGCGGAAGTCGAGGCCTGCGACCTCCAGGCGGACGGCGAGGTCCAGCTTGCGGTCGCCGAGGACGAAGATCGGGTGACCGGCGAGGCGGGTGTAGTCGACGTCCCACAGCCAGGAGGTGTCGGTGCCGTCCGCGCCGCGGGCGTTCACGGAGAGGATCACCGGGGTGGGCGGCGGGTCGATGAGCGAAAACGTTTCGAGCCAGCCCGCCGGGTTCTTCGCGAGCAGCAGGCGCAGGTCGCGGCCCTGGAACTGCACGACGTCATAGCGTCCTGCGACCGCCTGCACCTGATACATCCGCTCCAGGGCGACCTGCGGGGGCACGCCGAAGACGGCGGCGACGGCGGCCGACGAGGTGGCGTTCGCCTTGTTCGCCCGGCCGGGGAGCTGGAGGTGGATCGGCCAGGCCGAGCCGTGCGGGTCGAGCACATAGTCCCCGGACAGGGCCCAGCTCGGCGCGGGGCGGCGGAAGCCGCAGTCGCCGCAGAACCAGTCGTCGCCGGGGCGCTGCATCACGCCGCCGCACGCCGGGCACGACCAGGCGTCGTCCTTCCACTCCTGGCCGGCGGCCACCCACACCACGTTCGGCGAGGAGGAGGCGGCCCACACGACCAGCGGGTCGTCGGCGTTGGCGATGACGACGGCCTTGGATCCCGACAGGCCCTCGCGCCACTTCTCGGCGAGCATGCGGGTCTCGGCGGCGCGGTCGAGCTGGTCGCGCGAGAGGTTGAGCAGCGCGATCGCCTTGGGGTCGACGTCACGGGCGACTCCCGCGAGGTACTTCTCGTCGACCTCGATCACGCCGAAGCGGGCGTCGGAGCCGCCCGCGAGCGCGGAGGTGATGCCGGCGGGCATGTTGGCACCGAGCGCGTTGGAGACGACCGGGCCGCTGGCGCGCAGGGCCTCGGCGATCAGCCGCGTGGTGGTCGTCTTGCCGTTCGTGGCCGAGACGAGCACCACGTCCAGGTGCGTGGCGAGCCGGCCCAGAAGCTCCGGGTCGAGCCTGAGGGCCACCTTGCCGCCGATCACCGAACCGCTGCCGCGGCCCGCCGCGCGCGACACCGCCGCGGCCGCCTTGCCCGCCGTCACGGCCAGCTTGGCCCGCGGCGACAGCGGGTCTGCACTGCCAGGGTGTCCTGCCATCAGTCTGGATCCTCCTTGCGTACGGCGCCGCGCCTGCCCGGCATCGTGTCGGGCCAGCCTATCGAGATCGACTGACAAGCCCGAATCACGGCACCCGTCACGGCACCTACGGCACCCGTCACGGCACCTGTCGACGGCACGGCTGTCCCTTGACCGTACTCTTGCCGCCATGCGACACGGCTCGATCCCGGGCGCCTCAGGGCGCGTACGACCCCTGACCCTGCTCGGTGACCCCGTGCTGCACACCCCCTGCGCGGAGGTGACCGACTTCGGCCCCCAACTGGCCGCGCTCGTGGAGGACATGTACGCCACGATGTACGCCGCGAGGGGGGTGGGCCTGGCCGCGAATCAGGTCGGCGTGGGCCTGCGGGTGTTCGTCTACGACTGCCCGGACGACGAGGACGTACGTCACCTCGGGCACCTGGTGAACCCGCGCCTGGTGGACGTGGACGGGGTGAGCGTGCGCGGACCCGAGGGGTGTCTGTCGCTGCCGGGCCTGGAGGCGGCGACCCCGCGCTTCGACCACGCCGTCGTCGAGGGCGTCACGCTGCGCGGGGAGCCGGTGCGGGTGCACGGCACCGGATTCTTCGCCCGCTGCCTCCAGCACGAGTACGACCACCTGGAGGGCGGGGTGTACACCGACCGCGTCACCGGGTGGCGCCGCCGCCGGGTGCTGCGCCAGGCGGCGCGGGCACCCTGGGCCGCCACCGCCTGAACCCGGGCGGTCCGGGGCGGACGCCGGTGACCGGACCTCAGAAGCCCGGCCCGCCCAGGCGGTTGCCCGCCGCCGCGAGCCGTCCCCACAGCAGGTCCGCCAGGCAGCGCACCAACTCGGCGCGGGAGCAGGGCCGTTCGCCGAGCCACCAGTCGCCGGCCGCGTGCATCATGCCGACGATGCCGTGGCCCCACACCCGCGCGAGCTGGGTGCTCTCCGGGCCGAGGTCGACCCGCTCCTCGATGACCTCGGCCAGCTCCTCGCCGAGCCGGCGCAGCAGGGGCACGGAGTGCAGGCCGACGTCGAAGCCGCCCTCGCCGCCCTGGTCGCCGGTCGGGCCCGCCTCCGACGGATGCATCAGGAAGCGGTAGACCTGGGGACGGGCCTCGATCGCCGCGAGGTAGGTGTCGAGCGTGGACTCCACGCGCTCCCTGCGCTCGGCGGGGGCATCCAGTGCGGCGCGCAGCGAGGCGAGCAGGGCGTCCGTGTGCCGCTTGGCGAGGGCCGCGTACAGGCCTCCCTTGTCGCCGAAGTGCCGGTACAGAATGGGCTTGGTGATGCCCGCCTCGGCGGCGATGGCGTTCATCGAGGCGCCGGGGCCGTCGCGGAGCACGACGCGGTCGGCCGCCTCGAGCAGTTCGCGCCGCCGTTGCTCGGCGGACCGTTGCTGATCGGTCCGCTGCGTGGTCTCCATGAAGTGATCTCTCCGCCCGATGCGATTGCTGACGCACGCGCAACGTAACACCCGCGCGGGGGTGCGCATCGAACGGGCTGCCGGGAGTTGACATCGGCTACCGGCCGGTAACAGACTCCAGTTACCGCAAGTAACGTAGCAGGTGTCCGCAGTCCTGGAGGGGTCATGGCCGAGTTCACCATGGAGCTCAACGACGAGCAGAAGGAGGTCCGTGACTGGCTCCACGGGTTCGCCGCCGACGTGATCCGCCCCGCCGCGGCCGAGTGGGACGAGCGCGAGGAGACGCCCTGGCCGGTGATCCAGGAGGCGGCGAAGGTCGGGATCTACTCCCTGGACTTCTACGCCCAGCAGTTCTTCGACCCCACCGGGCTCGGCATCCCGATGGCGATGGAGGAGCTGTTCTGGGGCGACGCGGGCATAGCCCTGTCCATAGTCGGCACCGGTCTGGCCGCGGTGGGCGTCCTTGCCAACGGCACCGAGGAGCAGATCGGCACCTGGATCCCGCAGATGTACGGCGACGTGAACGACGTGAAGGTCGCCGCCTTCTGTTCGTCCGAGCCGGACGCGGGCTCCGACGTGGCCTCCATGCGGACGCGCGCCGTCTATGACGAGGCCAAGGACGAGTGGGTCCTCAACGGCACCAAGACCTGGGCGACCAACGGCGGCATCGCGGGCGTCCACGTCGTCGTCGCGGTGGTCGACCCCGAGCTCGGCTCCAAGGGCCACGCGTCCTTCATCGTGCCGCCGGACACCCTCGGCCTGTCCCAGGGCCAGAAGTTCAAGAAGCACGGCATCCGCGCCTCGCACACCGCCGAGGTCGTCCTGGAGGACGTGCGCGTCCCCGGCTCCTGCCTGCTCGGCGGCAAGGGCAAGCTGGACGAGCGCCTGGCACGCGCGCGTGAGCGCGCGAAGAGTGCCGACAAGGACGGGGCGCGGTTGAAGAACGCCGCCATGGCCACGTTCGAGGCGTCCCGCCCGGCGGTCGGCGCGATGGCGGTGGGCACGGCCCGCGCCGCGTACGAAGAGGCCCTCGAGTACGCCAAGACGCGTACGCAGTTCGGCCGCCCCATCATCGACAACCAGGGCGTCGCCTTCCAACTGGCCGACATGCGTACGCAGATCGACGCGGCCCGGCTGCTCGTGTGGCGCGCCTCCTGGATGGCCACCACGGGCAAGAAGTTCGAGTCGGCCGAGGGCTCGATGTCCAAGCTGTTCGCCAGCGAGACCGCCAAGAAGGTCACCGCCCAGGCGATCCAGATCCTCGGCGGCAACGGCTTCACCCGCGAGTACCCGGTGGAGCGCATGCACCGGGACGCCGCCATCTACACCATCTTCGAGGGCACCAGCGAGATCCAGCGCCTGGTGATCGCCCGCACGCTCTCGGGGCTGCCGATCCGCTGACACGCGTGGGGAACCGCTACACGCGTGGGTAACCAGGGGGCGGTGTGACGCCGCCCCCTGGTTGACGTCATGTGCATGCCCTTACGGTGGGCCCGTCGCCGTCCTGCCAAGGAGTGCCCATGCGCATACGTCCCTTGACCTGGCTGATTTCCGCTGTTGCCGCCGCTGCCGCGGTCACGGCCACCGCGCTCGCCGTCCCGCAGGGGAGTGACCGGACGCCCGTGGACCGGGCGGCTCCCGCCGCCCTCGACGCGCGCCCCGCGGGCAAGGCCAAGCCCGACGCGCGCGACGTGGTGCTCGCCGTGCACGGCGGCGCCGGGACCGCGCTCGACCGGGACAAGACGACCCCGGAGCGCGAGAAGGCGTACCGGGACGGGCTCACCGAAGCCCTGAAGGCCGGGCAGAAGATCCTCGACAAGGGCGGCTCCAGCGTGGACGCCGTCCAGGCCGCCGTGCAGCGCCTTGAGGACAACCCGCTGTTCAACGCGGGCAAGGGCGCCGTCTTCACCGCCGACGCGGGCCATGAACTGGACGCGTCGATCATGCGCGGCTCGGACCTGAAGGCGGGTGCGGTGGCGGGCGTGAAGAGCCTGCGCAACCCCATCGCGGGCGCCCGCGCGGTCATGGACAAGTCCAAGCACGTCCTGCTCGCGGGCGAGGGCGCCGACGACTTCGGCGCGCGGCACGGCCTGAAGACCGTCACCCAGGACTACTACTGGACGCAGGCCCGCTGGGACGCCCTGATGGCCGCCAAGGAGCAGGAGAAGGGCGAGAAGGGCAAGAAGGGCAACAAGAAGGCCGCGGGCTCCCCGGCGGCGCTCGCCGACGCGCAGTCCAAGGGCACGGTCGGCGCGGTCGCCGTGGACGGCAGGCGCGACCTGGCGGCGGCCACCTCCACGGGCGGCATGACCAACAAGCTGCCCGGCCGCGTCGGCGACTCGCCGCTCATCGGCTCGGGGACGTACGCGAAGAACAGCACGGTCGCCGCGAGCGCCACCGGTGCCGGCGAGGTGTTCATCCGGGGCGCGGCCACCTCGACGATCTCCAACCTCATGGAGTTCAAGGGGGTCGGCGTCGCGACCGCCGCGTACGAGGTGATCGTCAAGCGGCTGCCGGGGCTCGGCGGCGACGGCGGGGTGATCGCGCTCGCGCCGAACGGGGAGTTCGACGCCCCGCACAGCAGCCCCGGCATGCTGCACGGCTATCTGACGAAGGACGGCAAGGTCGTCACGAAGATCTTCCCGGACGAGACGCCGCCGAACTCCTGAGCTGTGCTGGTGGCGTGACGAGTTAGACAGGCAACCTTGCAAGGTTGCCTGTCTAACTCGTACGATGATGCCATGACCGAGAAGCCCGGGAGTACGGCCAGGACCAGTCCGGAACAGCTCGCCGCCGATCTCACGGTGGCCGTCCGGCACGTCGTACGCAGGCTGCGCAACGAGTCGCCGGAGACCGGCCTGACCGCCTCGCAGAGGTCCGCGCTCGCACTGCTCGAGGAGGGGCCCGCCACCACCGCGGCCCTGGCCCGCGCCGAACACGTGCGGCCCCAGTCGATGCGGCTCACCGTCGGCGCGCTCGAAGCCGAAGGCCTGGTCGGGCGCGCGCCGGACCCGCATGACGGGCGGCAGTCCGTGGTGTCCATGACGGACGAGGGGCGCCGTGTGCTCGCCGAGGCGCGGGCCGCCAAGCACGGCTGGCTGTCGGCGGCCATCGCGGCCGACCTCGACGAGCGCGAGCAACGCCAACTGGCGGCCGCCGTCGAGCTGTTGGAACGGCTGGTCCGCAAGTGAGCGGGTTACGCCGCCGCATGGCACGGGCCCGGCCGGTACCGCTCCAGAAGCGGGACCCGGCGTCGTCTCAGGAGCGGGACCCGGCGTCAGCTCAGGGGCGGGACCTGGCGTCAGCTCAGGGGCGGGTCCCGGCGTCACGCGAGAACGAGAAGGGGGAACGGCGTGGCTTCGGCGCGCGGCTGACGGCGCCGCTGCTGCTCGGCTCCGTCCTCAACCCGCTCAACACCACCATGATCTCCACCGGTCTGGTGGCGATCGGGCACGACTTCGGCGTCGGACCCGCCGACACCGCCTGGCTGGTCTCCGTCCTCTACCTCGCGAGCGCCGTCGCCCAGCCCGTTCTCGGCAAGCTCGCCGACACCGTCGGCGCGCGCCGCGTCTTCCTCGGCGGGCTGATCGGCGTGGCCGCCTCGGGCCTCATCGGCGTGCTCGCGCCCGGGTTCGGCTGGTTGCTCGCCTCGCGGCTGCTGCTCGGCGTCGGTACGTCGGCCGCGTACCCGGCGGCGATGGCGGTCCTGCGCGACGAGTCCCGGCGCGTCGGCGTCCGCACGCCCCGCACCGTCCTGGGGCGGCTGTCCTTCGCGGCGCTCGGCAGCGCCGCCGTCGGGCCGACGCTCGGCGGGCTCCTCGTCGCCGCGGCGGGATGGCGCGGCATCTTCGCCGTCAACATCCCCGTGGCGCTGATCGCCTTCGCCGGGGCGCTGCGGTGGATCCCCGCCGACGGGCCCCGCGACCGCACGCGCCGCACTGCGCACCCTCTCGACTCACTCGGCATCCTGCTCTTCACCGGCGCCCTGAGCTGCCTCGTCTTCTTCCTGCTCGACCTCAGGAACCCCCTGTGGTGGCTGCTCGCCCCCGTGGCCGTGCTCGGCGCCCTCCTCACCCGGTGGCAGCTGCGCCACCCGCACCCCTTCATCGACCTGCGCATGCTGGGCCGCAACCACGCCCTCACCCGCACCTACCTGCGGCACGGCCTCAGCTACCTGATCGTGTACTGCGTGATGTACGGCTTCACCCAGTGGCTGGAGGAGGCGCGCGGCCTCTCCTCGCTGGGCACCGGGCTCGTGCTGCTGCCCATGTCCCTTGCCGCGCTCGGCTGTTCGCTGCTCGGCGCGCGCACCAAGGGCATCCGCGCCCCGCTCACCGTGTCGGCCGTGCTGCTCGTCGTGGGCAGCGCGGTGCTGTTCCGCACCACCGGCGGCACACCGCTCGTGGTCCTGCTGCTCGCCGGAGCCTGCTTCGGCATCCCGCAGGGCCTCATCGGCACCGGAAACCAGGCCGCCGTACAGGACTTCGCCCCCGCCGACGCCATCGGCTCCGCCGCGGGGCTCCAGCGCACCGCGCAGTACATCGGTGCCATCGCGGCCACCGGCCTGATCGGCCTCGCGTACGGTCAGCGCGCCACGGACGCCGGCCTGCACCTGATGACCGGGGTCGGCGCGGTGCTCGCGCTGGCCCTGATCGTCCTGACGGTCACCGACCGCGCACTGCGGACCCGGTCGCCCTGACGGCGATGGGCCGCGCACCGCGGGCCCGGCAGAAACCGCCCCCCTCCACCTACTTGACCCCGGCCACCCGCGCCGACACGACAGAGAGGCACACCATGACCGCCACCACCCTCGACCCGAACACCGCACTCGTCCTCGTCGACCTCCAGAAGGGCATCACCGCACTGCCCTCCGTCCACCCGTCCGAGCAGATCGTCGAGCGGGGCGCCCGGCTCGCCGAGGCCTTCCGCGCGCACGGACTCCCCGTCGTCCTGGTGCACGTGGTCGGCGGCGCCCCCGGGCGCACCGAGAGCGAGCTCCGGGGGCGCGGTGAGGTGCCCGCCGACTGGGCCGAGCTGCGTCCGGAGCTGAACCGGCAGGACAGCGACATCGTCGTCACCAAGCACCAGTGGGGCGCCTTCTACGGCACCGACCTCGACCTCCAACTGCGCCGCCGCGGCGTCACGCAGGTCGTCGTCGGCGGCATCGCGACGTCCATCGGCGTGGAGTCCACGGCCCGTGCCGCCCACGAGCACGGCTACCACGTCACGGTCGCCGTCGACGCGGTGACCGACCTCGACGAGCAGACGCACCGCAACAGCGTCGAGAAGATCTTCCCGCGGCTCGGCGAGACGGACACCACAGACGCGATCATCAAGCTGCTGGGCTGAGCTTGGGCTGCTGGGCCGAGCATGGGCCGGGCCGCCGGGCCGCCGGGTCAGGGCCGGTACACGTACGGCGTCGTCGTGCCCAGCTCCGCGAAGCCGAGGCGGCCCAGGATGGGGCGGCTCTGGTCGGAGGCGTCGACCTGGAGATAGTGCACGCCACGGGCCTGGGCGAGGCGGGCGCGGTAGGCGATCAGCGCGCGGTACACGCCCCGGCCGCGCCACTTCTCCACCGTGCCGCCGCCCCACAGCCCGGCGAAGTCCGTGCCCGGCCGGAACTCCAGGCGCGCCGAGCTGATGGGTACGTCACCGGCCAGGGCCACGACCGCCGCGATCGACTCCGGCGCCGAGGTGAGCTGGTCGAGCAGTTGGCGGCCGAGCGCGGTGCCGTCGGTGCCGAAGGCCTGCTCGTGCACGTCGATCACGAGCCGCACGCCGTCCGCGTCCGTGACCGGGAGCAGCCGGACGCCCTCGGGCGGCCCCGCGTCCAGGGGCAGTTCGTCGACGGCCGCCACCATCAGGGTCTCGGCGGGCTCGGGCGTGAATCCGGCCGCGAGGAGTCGGTCGGGCAGGTCGGCGGGGAGGTCGTAGGAGTACACCTTCCACTCGCATTCCAGGCCGAGGGCGGTGAAGTGGCGCACCTGGGCGGCGATCGCCTCGTCGGCGGTGGTCTCGTCGAGCCCGGACCAGAGGACGCCGTTCCAGTCGTGGGCGGTGCCCACGCGCCGTACGACACCGCCTGTCCGCTCGATCTGCACGCCGGGCCCGTCCGGCCCGTCCGTGTCCAGGTTTCGCCGTATCTGCCGGTCGTACGCCGCGAGCACCGCTGAGTGATCCATGCGGGTCACTTCAGCAGGGGTGCCGGGGTGGGGCAACGGAATTACGTTGGGGGCTGCCTGTCCGCTGCCCGGGCGAGCGGCGGCAGGTGCAGCGACTTGGTGATCGCGGCGAGGCGCAGGGCGAGCACGAGTCCGGCCGAGGTGACCGTGGTCGCGGTCGGGGACGCTCCCGCGTGGTGCAGGCCGAGGTAGCACAGGGCGCCCGCCAGGGCGGCGGTCGCGTACACCTCCTCGCGCAGCAGCAGCGGCGGGAACTGACCGCACAGCACATCGCGCACGACCTCGCCGGTCACGCCCGTGAGCACGGCGAGGATGACGACGGCGAGCGGTGTGACGTGCGCGTCGATGGCGGCCTGCGCGCCCATGACCGTCACCACGGACAGGCCGACCGCGTCCACCACCATCAGCGAGCGCTGGGGGAGTTCGCGGTGGCGCAGGTACAGCATCGTGGCCGCGCCGGTGCAGGCGACGACCGTGAGCAGGACCCAGTCGTGCGTCCAGTACAACGGGTGCCGGTCGAGGATGAGGTCGCGCAGGGTGCCGCCGGAGATGGACGCGACGAAGGCGAGCACGAGCCCGCCGAACGGGTCCATCCGCGCGCGGTGCGCGGCGAGGACGCCGCTGGCGGCGAAGGCGGCGATGCCGACGAGGTAGAGCGTGTGCAGCATCAGCGGGCGGCCGTGCTTTCGGTGACGGCGGTGTCGGCGGCAGCGCGGGGGGTGGCGCCGGTGGTGGCCATGGCCTTGGCCGTGTCTGCGCTGTCTTCCGTCGGGCGGGTGTCGTGGCCCGCGAGTGCGCGCACGGCTGCGGGTGCGCGCTCGCCCGCGGATGCGTCTTGGCGCGCTTCCGTGCCCACGCCCCGCGCGCCCGTGCCGACGCCCTGCCCGCGCGCTTTCCGCGTGCCCGCGCCCCGCGAGGCCGCGCCCCGCAGCGCCACGAGGACCGCCGCCGAGGCCACCACGGCGATCGTCAGGGCGAGGGCGTCGAGCCGCGGGTCCGCGCCGCCGTGCCGCGGCGCCGGACGGGGCTGCCCGCGCCGGGCGGGCGCGTTCGCGAGGAGGGCCGCGGTCAGCGCGCACACACCGGCGGCCCCCGCCGCCCTGAGCCACCACCTGGGATTCCGCGCCGTGAACATCCGTCCAGCTTGACCGCGGCGAGCCGGGGCGCACCATCGGTCACGTGGCCGGTTCGGGGTGGCCGAAAGGATGAATTGGGCCATACGAGTGACCAGGTCTCGCGCAAGCGCACGCAAACACCCGGCAAAGCCCTCCCCCTCCGGGCCACCGGTGGGGGAGGGTACGAGTGCGCCGAGGCGTGGTCACGACGGCGACACGACAAGCGACGGCGACACGACAAGCACAGACGCGGGCGCGGGCAGGAGCGTGAGCGGAAGCGGGAGCAATCGGTTGCGGGTCGGCTCGGGCGGGGCGGTGCCGGCGTCAGGCGTGCCAGCGGCAGCGCAGGGCCGCGGTCGTGAAGCCGGGCCCGAACGCGACGGTGTAGCCCCGGGCCCCGTCGGCGGGCGGCGCCGTGTGGGTGCGCTCCAGGACACGGAGGATGCTGACGCCGCCCAGGTTCCCCTCGTTGGCGAGGGTGTCCGTGGAGTGCCGCGCGTCCTCGGCACCGAGGCCGAGGGCGGCCGCGGTGTCGGAGATGATGCGCGGGCTGCCCGGATGGATGACCGCGAACTCGGCGCGCTGCGGGCCCACCCACTCCAGGAGCTGCGGCAGCACGTCGTCGGCCGCCGTCAACGCCTTCCGGGTGGAGTCGAAGTGGAACCCGTCCGCCGTGATCCGGCCGCGCTGGCGGTCTACGCTGCCCGGCAGCACGTACTCGTAGGAGTCCTCGATCACCAGGCCCGGGCCGAGGGGCTCGTCGGTGACGACCGCCGCGCCCGCGGAGTCACCGAAGAGGGCCTTGTAGATCATCGCCTCGATGCCGGTGTCGTTGTGGTGGTAGACGGAGGAGATGACCTCCGCCGCCACCACCAGCACTTTGCTGCCCGGTCGCACGGCGACCAGCTCCGCCGCCCGGATCAGGGCCATTGTGCCGCCGGGGCAGGCCAGCGTGGTCAGCGCGATCCTGCGCACCGTGGGCCGCAGCCCGAGCCGGGCCATGAGGTGGATGTCCAGGTTCGGCACGGACCAGCCGGTGGTGTGGGTGGTGACGATGGCATCGATGTCACCCGGGGTGAGGCCTGCCGCGTCCAGGGCCGCCGTGGCCGCCCGCTCCGCCATGACGAGGGCGTCGTCGAAGGCGGCGGTGGCGCGCTCGTGGATGTCCGCCGTGCCGGCCACGGTCGGTGAGTCCAGGGGGCGGGTGAAGTACCGGGTCTGGACGCCGCAGTTGCCGATGACACGCATGAACGCGCCGAGCCGGGGGTGCTCGGCGTGGTGCTTGCGTATGTCGTCGGTGATGTCGGTGGTCGTGACCTTGTGATCACCGACAACGGTCTGGGGTCTGAGGACATGAGCGGACACGAGATGGCTCCCACCGGCGCAGTCGTATGTGGAGGGCAGACACTAGGAAACGTACTGCACCTCGTCGAACGTGCGTCCAGTCGCGCCGGTTCCGGATACGGAATCCGCCGTGTGATCAGGTGGCCCGGAGCATGGGTGCTCTCGCGTGCACGCGCTCCCTTCCCGCGTGAAACACGAGGATCATCATCCGGGCGCCCGGAGCGGTCAAGGGCTGGGCCGCGCACATGATGACCCAGCCCGCGCCCTTCTCCGAGTGCAGCAGCGGCCGCTCGTCGCCGTCGGGGTGGGGGTAGGGCTTGTCCGCGCCGTACAGCGGCGCGGCCACGGGGTCGGCGAGCACTTCCTTCTCTATCTGCCGCAGGGTCTCGTCCTCCGGGCGCGAGGCCAGAGCCGCGCGCAACTGCGGCAGCAGCATGGGGGCCCAGGACGTGTCCCAGTCGAGCAGGATCTCGCGGGCGACCGGGTCGAGGACCATCCAGCGCATGATGTTGGCCGGGACCTCGCGGTCGGGGAACACCGCGGCGCACGCCTCGTTGTAGGTGAGCATGTCCCACGAGGCGTCCGTGACGTACGCGATGTGCGAGACGCCGTTGACCGCCTCCCGCCAGATCCCCGGCACCTCCTTGCCCGACGACAGATGCAACGGCCCAGGAGGATCCTGCAACAGGGCATACCTGCACAAGGACACCCACTCCTGCTCATTCAGCCCGAACAGGCGGGCCACATCGCGCAGCAGGGCGGTCGGGGGGTTCGGGTAGTTGCCGGACTCCAGGCGGTGGTACGTGCCCAGGGTGCGGTGGAGGAGCTGGTCGACCTGGTGTTGGGAGAGGCCGGGGGCGCGGCGGCCCTGGCCCGTCGTGCGGACGAACCCGTGCGATTCGGGGGCGATGAGGGCGCGTCGTTCGCGGAGCAGAGCGCGCAGCGCCGTCTTGTTCATGGTGGGTAATCCCTCTTCGTACACGCCGAGTTGAGCGTCAGCAGTCTAAATATTCGCAACTTCTTTGGGCATAAACATTGCCTGAAGAAAACGATCAGTCGATGCGGCATCATGGAGTACGCGAGACCACCGACCTGCAGGTTTGATCGTCGGCGGACTCGTGGGCACAACTCAGGGGCGTCCTGTTCGAGCAGCGTGAAATTGGCTGAAATTCCTCGGCGTCGGACACCCCCTACGCCTAGTGGGTCGCAGTCGGGCAGTGCGTGGGACCGGTTGTTCGTATTCCGATCTGTGTGGTCGGAAACTGAGCAGTGTGTACCTTCGCGGCAGTTACTGTCCGGTTCGGTTCCTGGGTTCACTGGCTGCGGCCGGTGCCGTCACTCGCCATTACGTAGCGGCCACGGTACCGGCCGCCCGTGTTGTTACGGGCGGCACGAGTGGCCCGGATTCGCTCAAGAGGCCCGAGTCGGCGCCTGGGCCGGAAGTTCCGTTCCCCTCCGCGCGTCCACTTGTCGTTCCGCGTCGGCGAGGATCTCCGTCACCCGGAGCCCGAAATGTACGTCGCAGGGATGCCGCTCTCCGCCGCCCGCCGCGCGTGCCAGCGCGCCGACCGCTGACCGGAACGCGTCGGTCGATTCTCCCCATCCGCTCGCGCCCCAACCCGGCGGCGCGGCCGTCCCGTTCTCGCCGCGGAACTCCAGCGTCAGGCCCGAGGCCGCGTGCGGCGCCCGCAGCGTGAGCGTCGCGGTGCTCGACGCGCCGCCCGCGTGCCGCAGGATCAGATGGACGGCGTCGGCGGGCCCGGGCGCCGCAGTCACCGACGTGACCTCGCCGAGCACCGTCGTGAGCACGGCCAGCGCGTGCGGGCCGACGTCCCAGAGTCCGCCCTTGTCCGCCCGCCACGGCGAGTCGAACGCGCCGGTGCCGTCCGCCGCGAAGAACGAGCTGTACCAGTCGGCGCGCGCCGTGAACCACGGCCCGTCCTGCGCCTGGAGTTCCAGCCACCGCGCCATGGGCGGCGCGAAGCGGAGCGTGAAGAACACGACGGACGCCACGCCGGCCCGGTCCACGGCCGCGGCGAGGCGGCGCGCCGCGTCCGGCGACGTGGCCACCGGCTTGTCGAGCAGCAGATGGCAGCCGGCCGCCGCGGCGCGTTCGGCCAGCGGTGCCTGGACGTCCGGCGGCACCGCGAAGGCGACCGCGTCGCTCGCGGCGAACAGCTCGTCGACGTCGTCGTACGCACTGACGGCGTACGACGACGCGAGCGCGGCCGCCGCCTCGGGGCGGCGGCCCCATATGCCCGACAGTGCGGCATCGGGGTGCGCGGCGAGCACCGGCGCGTGCGTCTGCGTCGCCCAGGGCCCCGTTCCGATCAAGCCCACTCGAAATCTGGTCATGCGCGCAGTATGGCGGAGCGGACTGTGGCTCCGGCCGTGCGGTGAGGTGGTCCCGGTCGTGCGGTGAGAGGGGGTGGTAAGGGGGGCGATGAGAGGTGGCAATGAGAGGAGGGTGCCTCCGGATGTTCCAGGTCTGGACCTGTTCGCTTTCGGGGCGCGACTTTCGACGCGCCGTCAACTCTCGTACGCTGAATGGCAATTCATGGCCACAGGTGAATTCACATTCACCTGTGGCTGATAGTGGGCGTCCGAAAGAGCGGGTGCGAGCTGTCCCGACTGTCCGGGAGTTTCCGACATCGGCCATTCCGGTGCGTGCGCGCCTCGGGGTCGTTCGTGGGTCTTCGAGGGGATCGGTGGCGCGGCGGCGGTCCCGGTCACGCGGACCGTGATCGGCGTCTCCATGTCCCGTCCGTCCGATTCGTGGTCCCCGCGGCGCCGCGCGCCATACGCTCGGACCCGGCCGCCCAAGTGGGCCGCCACCGACGGAAAGTGACGCCATGACCAGCTCGACCCCGCGTCCGGCGGCGTGTGCTCCGGGCCCGCCGCGCCGCGACGCCGAGGCGACGAAGGCCGCGATCGTGCGTGCCGCCCGCCATCTGCTCGCACGGCACGCGCACACCGACATCACGCTCAAGGCGGTGGCCGAACGGGCCGGCGTGAGCCCGCCGTTGGTCCTGAAGTACTTCGGCAGCAAGGACGCGCTGTTCGCCCAGGTCATGTCCTTCGAGGCGGACGCGGAGGCGGTGCTCGACGCGCCCCTGGAGGACCTCGGCCGCCACATGGTCCAGCACCTGCTGACCAGCCAGGCCGAGCGCGGCGCCGACCCCATCCTGCGCATCGTGTACGCACCACTGCACCGCGAGCACGGCTACGTCCTGCGCTCCAACTTCCGTACGCAGGTGGTGCACAGGCTCGGCCGGCGGCTGGCCGGACCGGACGCGGAGCTGCGCGCCGAGCTGGCCGTCGGGATGCTGCTCGGCCTCGGCGTGATGTACGGCATCGCGCGCGGCCAGCATCTGCGGTCCACGGCGATACCCGAGATCACCGACCGCTACGCACCCGCCGTGCAGGCCTGCCTGACGCCACCGGAGTGACCTCGGCCCCAGCCCCAGCCCCGGCCCCAGCCCCGGCCCCGTCCTCGGCCCCGCCGCCACGCCCCGCCGCGTCGCGGCCCCGCGCCCCCGAGGCCCCGCCCCGGTGCACCACCACGACCGCCCCGAGCCCGATCGCGAGCCCGAGGACCGTCTGCGGGCCGAACGGCTCCCCGAACATCGCCGCGCCCCACAGCGCCGTCACCGGCGCCATCAGGAACATCAGCGTGTTGACGCGGGTGACGCCGCCCCGGCGCAGGATCAGCCAGTACAGGCCGTACCCGCCGAACGTGGACAGCACCACCAGCCAGCCGATGGCCGCCCAGAACGACGCTTCGGCGGCGGGCGCCGCCGCGCCCAGGGCGAGCGCGAGCACGCTGAAGACGACCGCGCTGGTGACGCAGTGCACGGTCATCGCGGCAAGGGGTGCGACGGGCGTGCGGGTGCGGCGGTCCAGGAACGTCGCCGCGACCAGCGACAGCATGCCGAGGAACGGCACGAGGTAGGCCCACCAGGGCGCGCCCGTGCCGGCCGCCGCGTCGCCCGCCGTGACGACGGCCACGCCGGTCAGGCCGAGCGCGAGCCCCACCCACTGGGTGCGGGACACGTACTGCCCGAGCAGCGGCCCGGCGAGCGCGCCCGCGACGAGCGGCTGGGTGCCGTCGATCAGCGCTGTCGTGCCGCTGGAGACGCCGAGCTGGATCGCGTGGTAGACGGTCAGGAGATAGCCGCTCTGGGACAGTGCGCCGACGACCGCCTGGCGCGCGAGGTCACGGGCCGTGAGCCCGCGCCAGGACGCCCGGGCGACGGTCGCGGCGAGCAGCGCGAGGACGGCCGCCAGCGGCAGGAACCGCCACATCAGGACCGTCACCGCGGCCGCGCTGCCCGCGCCGAGCTTGGCGCCGATGAAGCCGGAGCTCCAGGTCAGCACGAATCCGATGGAGAGCAGGACGTTCACGACGCGCCTTCCACGGTCCGCCCGCGGGGGACCAAAAGTAGACCGATCTGTTTACTCCTTGGGAGTGAGTATACAGATCGGTTTACTATGGGGGAGGGCAGAGGCCAGTGGAGGCGGGTCCGTTGTGGTGAGGTGGACGCATGAGTGAGTACGCGAAGCAGGCATCGGAAGCGCCGCCGGTACCGGAAGCGCCGCCGGCGCCGGCGGCCGGGGGAGCGGGGCCGCGCCGCGTGCCCCTGACGCCCGGTGCGCGCCGCGTCCTGGAGGCGGCCGGGCGGCTGTTCTACGAGCGCGGCATCCATGCCGTCGGCGTGGACCTGATCGCGGCCGAGGCCGGCGTGACGAAGAAGACGCTGTACGACCGGTTCGGCTCCAAGGAGCAGATCGTCGTGGAGTATCTGGCGGACCGCGACGAGCGCTGGCGCGCCTTCCTCGCGGAGTATCTGGAGCGGGCCCGCGCCCCCAGGTCCCGGATCCTGGCCGTCTTCGACGCCTCGCGCGACTGGGCCGAAGAGAGCCTGCCCCGAGGGTGCAGCATGATCAACGCGCACGCCGAGATCACCGACCCCGCGCACCCCGCGTACGCGGTGATCACGGGGCAGAAGGCGTGGATGCTCGCGCTCTTCACCGACCTGGCCCGCGCGCTCGCGCCGCGCCGGGCGAAGTCCCTCGGCAGGTCGCTGATGCTGCTGCACGAGGGCGGCCTGGTCGCGTACGGCATGGGGATCTTCCCCGACGCGATCGAGCACGCCCGCCAGGACGCCCAGGCGCTGCTCAAGGCCGCGCGGCCGACCGCCTGAACCCTGCCCTTTGCGTCGACGCCGCAGATTTGCACATGTGTTGAGCAAGTCTTTACTCATGGCCGGAAGCTGACGTTCCACGCGACCCCGGTCCGGGGGTCCGGCGTGGTGCGGCCCGGTCGGCGGCCCCTGACGGTCTCTTGAACCGGGCCCCGCGGCGGCCGAAATTCCCCGGGTCGTGGGGCTCCGAGGTGTTACGGGCGCGTTGACCGTATGCGATCCGAGGGGGAGTCTGGGGAGATAGCTGCCTGTTACATCTAGTTCGGCCGTTCAGGGCGTACGACCGGGAAGGCAGCCGGACGGCAGGAGGAAACCGCATGTGTGGCATCACCGGCTGGGTCTCTTTCGACCGGGATCTGCGGGCGCACCCGCTGACCCTGGACGCGATGACGGAGACGATGGCGTGCCGCGGCCCGGACGACCGCGGCACCTGGGCGGAGGGCCCCGCGGCGCTGGGGCACCGGCGCCTGGCCATCATCGATCTGCCCGGCGGGCGCCAGCCCATGACCGCGGCGACGCCGGACGGCACGGTCGCCCTGGTCTACTCCGGCGAGGCGTACAACTTCACCGAGCTGCGCGAGGAACTGGCCGGGCACGGGCACGAGTTCACCACCGGCTCCGACACCGAGGTCGTGCTGCGCGGCTATCTGCAGTGGGGTGAGGGTGTCGCCGAGCGGCTGAACGGGATGTACGCGTTCGCCGTGTGGGACGGCCGCAGGCAGCGCCTCGTCATGGTCCGCGACCGGATGGGCATCAAGCCCTTCTACTTCCACCCGACGCCGGACGGTGTCCTGTTCGGCTCCGAGCCCAAGGCGATCCTCGCCAATCCGCTCGCGCGCCCCCGGGTGGGCGTCGACGGGCTGCGCGAGGTCTTCGCCTTCGTGAAGACTCCGGGGCACGCGGTGTGGGACGGCATGCGCGAGGTCGAGCCCGGCACCGTCGTCACCGTCGACCGCGACGGCCTGCGCAGCCGCACCTACTGGCGTCTTGAGACCCGCCCGCACCCGCACGACCGCGACGAGACCGTGGCCACAGTGCGCTCGCTGCTGGACGACATCGTGCGCCGCCAGCTCGTGGCCGACGTGCCGCGCTGTGTGCTGCTCTCCGGGGGCCTCGACTCGTCCGCGATGTCGGCCCTCGCCGCCGGTCAACTCGCCGGCGCGGGCGAGACGCTGCGCAGCTTCTCCGTCGACTTCGCGGGACAGAGCGACCACTTCGTGGCCGACGAGCTGCGCGGCACGCCGGACTCGCCGTACGCGCACGACGTGGCGCGGCTCGCGGGCACCGACCACCGCGACATCGTCCTGGACACCCAGGCCCTCGCCGACCCCGAGGTGCGCGCGAAGATGCTCACCGCTCGCGATCTGCCCGTCGGCTTCGGGGACATGGACGCCTCGCTGTACCTGCTCTTCCGGGCGATCCGCGAGCACTCCACGGTCGCGCTGTCCGGCGAGTCGGCGGACGAGGTCTTCGGCGGCTACCTCCAGTTCTTCGACGAGCAGGCCCGGCAGGGCGGGACGTTCCCCTGGCTGGTGCGGCACGCCGAGACCCTGGGCGACGAGACGGGGGTGCTGCGTAAAGACGTCCTCGACGCGCTCGACCTGGGGACGTACGTCGGCGACAGCTACGCCACGGCCGTCCGCGGTGTCGAACGCCTCGACGGGGAGAGCGACTTCGAGTACCGCATGCGCACCATCAGCCACCTCTACCTCACCCGTTTCGTGCGCGCGCTGCTCGACCGCAAGGACCGGGCGAGCATGGCCGTGGGCCTCGAGGTGCGGGTGCCGTTCTGCGACCACCGCCTCGTCGGGTACGTCTACAACGCGCCCTGGGCGCTGAAGTCCTTCGACGGCCGCGAGAAGTCGCTGCTGCGGGAGGCGGCGCGGGACAGCCTGCCCCGCTCCGTCTACGACCGCGTGAAGAGCCCCTATCCCTCCACCCAGGACCCCAAGTACGCCTTCGCGCTCCAGGAGCACGCCAAGGATCTCCTGTCGAACCCGGGGCACCCGGTCTTCGCCCTCGTCGACCGCGAGGCCCTGCGCGGCCTCGCGCACCGCGACACCCCGCAGATCAGGCAGGCCTCGCGACGCGGCCTGGAGCGGGCGCTCGACCTGGCGCTGTGGTTCGACCTGTACAAGCCGGAGGTGTCGCTGACCTGAGGCGCCGGGTCAGGGGGCCGCGCGGTGACGTCGGATCCGGGAGCGGGGCCGTCGCTCAGGGGCCCGAGCAGCTGCGGACCGCCGGCTGCTGCTGCGGGACCCGGGCGGCGGCGTCCGTGGTCGTGAGCGTGTCCAGGAAGCGCTGGAGCGCGGGCGCCTGGCGGGTGTCGGGGCCCCGGTGCACCGGTGGCACGACCACCGCGCGCCGGCCGCCGTCCGAGCCGCCGGTGTCGGGTTCCTGCCCGGCGTGGACGGCCGCCGCGCGTATGAACTCCGCGACCGTGACGCCGAGGCGGTCGGCGTGCCGGGCCACGACGGCGTACTCGTCGGGTGGGAACAAGACCTGCACAGGCTTGGCACCGTCCATGGACGCATGATGCCGCCCGGACCGGCCGCACGCGGTGCGGTTGGCATATTCGACCTCGAAGGGGTGGCAGCACCGCGAAGCGGTGGCGAACAGCGGGTGTACGGAGGAGAGCCCGGGAGGACAGAGGAGAGCCCCGGCCGGACGGGGGAATCGCGGTCGGGGCTCTCATCTTGTTCAACGATGAAATAGGGCTGCCCGTTCCAAGACGCCGTTCCGGACATGTGTGATCTGCGTTACATGGCTGGTTCGCCCGGCACCGGGGCGCGGCCCGTCGCCCGGTGTACTCAGCACCACCCCGCGTTCGGTGCGTACGCCCAATGTGTCCGTCCCCGCCCGTCCGTAGCTTCGGAAGGGAGGCGCAGAACGCGCCGGTGACAGGCAGGATCCGCCCGCTGTGAGCGGGGTCCGCCTGCTGTGAAGGGATGGATGACCATGTTCCGTCGTACGGGCAAGGCCACGGCAGAGCGCAGCCCCGAGGCTCTGCGGCTGGTCAAGGTGAGCAAGGTGTACGGGGCCGGGGACAGCGCCGTGACCGCGCTGGACGGGGTGACCCTGAGCCTGCCGGCCGGCAGTTTCACGGCTGTCATGGGGCCCTCCGGATCCGGCAAGTCGACGCTGCTGCAGTGCGCGGCCGGCCTCGACAGGCCCGAAGGCGGCATCGTCGTGGTCGACGGCGAACGGATGACGGGCGGCACGGAGGCGGAACTCACCAAGTTCCGGCGCAAGCGCGTGGGTTTCGTCTTCCAGCAGTACAACCTGATGCCCACGCTCACCGTGGAGCAGAACACCACGCTTCCGCTGCGGCTCGCGGGCCGTCGCGTCGACCGGGACCGCGCCCGGGAGATCCTCGGCCGGGTCGGCCTCGGTGACCGGCTCGGGCACCGTCCCGACGAGCTGTCCGGGGGCCAGCGCCAGCGCGTCGCCATCGCCCGGGCCCTGGTCGCCGAGCCCGCCGTGGTCTTCGCCGACGAGCCGACCGGCGCGCTCGACACCCGCAGCGCGCGGGAGGTGCTGCGGCTGCTCCGGGCCACCGTGCGTGACCACGGCAGGACCGTCGTCATGGTGACGCACGACCCGGTCGCCGCCGCTTTCGCGGACTCCGTGCTGTTCCTCGCCGACGGCAGGATCGCGGGCCGGATGGAGCGGCCGACGGTGGACGCGGTCGCGGAGCGTCTTGCGCACCTGGGCGACGCGGTCGCCTCGCAGGACGGAGTCGCCTCGCGAGACACGGGTGACGAGCAAGACGCGGGCGACGCGCACGACGCGGGCGGCCCCCACGACGTCACGTACCGCCACGACATGCCGGTGGGGGTGTGACCCATGTTCCTGCTCGCCCTGCGCTCCCTGCGGCAGCGTCCCGGACGCAGCCTCGCCACCCTCCTCTCCGCGTTCCTCGGTGCCGCCGTCATCATGACGTTCAACTCGCTGCACGACACGGCGGGCGCGAGCGGCGTCGACAGCACCAGCGCCGAGTCGCTGACCACCGCCGCGAGCGTCGTCGGCGGCTATGGCACCCTCCTGGTGTTCTTCGCCGTCGCCTCCACGCTCACCGTGAACGTCCGCCAGCGGACCGAGGAGATCGACCTGCTGCGCCGCACCGGTGCGACGCCCGCGCAGATCAAGCGCATGGTCGTCGGCGAGGCCGCCGTGATCGCGCTCATCGGCGCCGTGCTCGCGATCGGGCCCGCGATGCTCGGCGGGCGCCTGCTGCTCGGCCTGTTCCAGGACAGCGGGCAGGTCGCCACTTCCGTCGACTACTCCTTCGGGCCGATCGCGCTCATGTCGGGCCTCGACATCACCGTGCTCGCGGCCGTCGGCGCGGCGCTGCTCGCGGTGCGCCGCGCGATGCGGGCCGCCGCGGGCGCGCGTCCGCCGCGCGGCCGGGCCCGCACCGTCGCCGCGTACGCCGCTCTCGTGGCCGGTGCCGTGAGCGTCGGCTCGACCTTCGCCTTCAAGGCCACGGACGCCGCGCTGATGGCGCCCGCCGCCTACGGCTCGATCCTCCTCGCGGTCGGCTTCGCGCTGCTCTCGCCGCGCCTGCTGCACGCGCTGCTCGGCCGCCTGGAGCGGCCGCTCACCGCGCTCGCCGGGGCCGGCGGATACCTGACGGTGCACAACCTGCGCCGACGCGCCGACCAACTGTCCGGCGTCCTCATGCCGTTGATCCTCTTCACCGGCATGGCGACCGCGACGCTCTACATGCAGGCCGTCGAGAACGACGCCATCGACGCTTCCGGCCTGACCAAGTCCGTCGACGACAAGAACCTCCAGACCCTCAACCTCGTGGTCGTCGGCATCATCGTCGTCTTCGCCTGCGTCATGCTGATCAACAGCCTGTACGCCGCCACGTCCTACCGCGCCCGTGAGTTCGGGCAGCAGCGCCTCGCGGGCGCGACGCCCCGCCAAGTGCTCGGCACGGTCGGCATCGAGGGCCTCGTCCTGACCGTCACCGGCGTGTTCTTCGGCTCGCTCGCGGGTCTCGCCGGGATCCTGCCGTTCACCGCGGTGCGCACCGACGGCATCCTGCCGGACCAGGGCCTCGCCATCTGGCTCACGATCGTGGCCGTCGCCACCGCGGCGACGCTGGTCACCAGCCTGGCGACGGCGCGGCGCACGCTGCGGACCCCGGCGGTGGAGGCGGTGTCGCTGGCGGCGTGAGTGGGTGCCAGGTCAGCCCTTAGCTATAGCTTGGGGCCCGTGACGCTCGACGACCTCCGTGTATTCATCGCCGTCTGCCGCGCGGGCAGCCTCAGCGCCGTGGCGCGTGAACTCTCCTGTACGCAGTCGGCGGTGAGCCAGCACGTCAAACGCCTGGAGAAGGAGCTCGCCGTCAGCCTCCTGGAGCGGCACGCGCGGGGTGTCGTGCCGACGCCGGCCGGACGCATCCTGCAGGCCGCCGCGAGCGACGGCATCGGCGGCATCGACCTCGCCCTGCGCCGCCTGCGTGACCTCGTGCGAGGGGAGAGCGGCGCGGTGCGCGTCACCACCGGCGCGACGACCGTACGGCACTTCATGGCCGCGGCGGTCGTCGGCTTCCGGCAGCGCTTCCCGCAGGTCACGCTGGAGTTCCAGACGGCGAGTTCGAGCCGGGCCTGCTTCGACGCGCTGGCCGCCGACGACCTGGACCTGGCGTGGGTCACCGTCGGGGCGCCGGTGCGCGGCATCGAGCAGCGGCCCGTCGCCGACCTGCCCTGGGTCCTCGCGGTCCCGGCCGCCGATCCCCTCGCAGCAAAGCCGCACGCCGAACTCGCCGACCTCGCGGCCGCCCGGCTCATCCGCCCGCCGCAGGCCTCCACCTCCCGCGCCCAGCTCGACGCGGCCCTCGCCGACCTGGACCTCGGTCCTGCCGGACACACCAGCGTCGCCGACTGGGACACCGCGCTGCTGCTCACCGAACTCGGCGTCGGCCAGGCCGTCGTACCCGCCCTGCCCGGCTGGCGCGACCAGGGCCCGCCCGGCCTGCGCCTGCTGCCGGTCCCCGGCCTGCCCCCGCTGTCCGTCGGCTGGGCCGTACGTCGCTGGGACGCGCTCAGCCCGCTGGCCCGCGCCTTCGCGGACATGGTGGCCGCCGACTGCGGCCGGGGCGCGACGAGTTCGGTCCCGGCCCAGGTTCCGGCCCAGGTCACGCCCCAGGGCGCCGGACGGTCCGGCGCCGCGGGCGGCCGGGGTACGAGTAGCGCTGCCGAGCGCTGAAGACCGTCACGGCTTCAGGCGCGCCGCACGCATCTGCAAGTAACGCGACTCCGGCCGGCTGAGGGTGCGCTGCGCCGCCAACCCGTAGGCGGCACGAGCCCCTTCGCGGTCGCCCGCCCGCTCCAGGAGGTGACCGCGGACCGCCTCGAGACGGTGGTGGCCCGCCAACCGGTCCTCCAGCGCCGTCAGTTCACCGAGACCGGCGCGCGGTCCGCGCACCATGGCGACCGCGACGGCACGCCCGAGCTCGGCCATGGGCTCCGGCGCACGGCGCACCAGGATGTCGTACAGCGCGAGGATCTGCGGCCAGTCCGTGTCCTCCGCGCGCTCCGCCTCGTCGTGCAGCGCGGCGATCGCGGCCTGCAACTGGTAGACGCCCGCCGGGCCCTGGCCCAGCGCCTCCTCCACCAGGGCGGTGCCCTCGCGGATCGCCCCGGCGTCCCAGCGCGTACGGTCCTGCTCGTCCAGTGGGACCAGCTCGCCGTGCGGTCCTGTGCGGGCGGCGCTGCGCGCGTCGGTGAGCAGCATCAGCGCCAACAGGCCCGTCACCGCGCCCTCCTGGGGCAGCAGCCGGCGTACCGCGCGGGTCAGCCGGATCGCCTCACGGGCGAGGTCGGCGCGGTGCAGCGCGGGGCCGGACGTCGCCGTGTAGCCCTCGTTGAAGATGAGGTAGAGGACCTGGAGGACCACCGCGAGGCGCCGGTCGCGGTCCGCGGGCCCCGGCTGCCGGAAGGGCACGCCCCGTATCTTCTGCTTGGCGCGGCTGATGCGCTGGGCCATCGTCGCCTCCGGCACCAGGTGCGCGCGGGCGATCTCGGCCGTCGTGAGACCGCCGACGGCCCGCAGCGTCAGCGCGATCTGCCCGGCCGGGGTCAGCGCAGGGTCGCAGCACAGAAAGAGGAGGGTGAGCGTGTCGTCGTCGGACGGGGCGCGGCTCTCGCCGGGCGGGGGCGCGGTGAACGCGTCGCGCGGCGTCATCCGGGCGGCGTTCTCCTCGCGCCGCCGCCGGGCCGCGTCGCTGCGGAGCTGATCCGTCAGGCGCCGCGACGCCACCTTGATCAGCCAGCCGCGCGGGTTGTCCGGCGTGCCTCGGCCCGGCCACTCGCGGGCGGCGGCGAGCAGGGCCTCCTGCACGGCGTCCTCGGCCTCGTCGAAGTGGCCGTAGCGCCGCACCAGCGCGCCGAGGACCTGCGGCGCGTGCAGGCGCAGCAGGTCCTCGACGTCACCGGTCGCTCTCAGCGCCATCCGCGGGCCCCGCCGCCCCGCGCCGGTTCCGTGCGGCGGCCGGGTTCAGCCACAGTCCACGCCGCCTTCGCCGCCGCCCTCCTGGATGGGCCGGATCACCACCGGCGGGGTCGGGGAACCAGCGGGGACCGGGCACTCGTTGATGCGCTTGGCGATCTCCGTGACCCGCTCCAGGCTCTCGCAGTCGAGGACCCAGTAGCCGGCGAGGACCTCCTTGGTCTCGCCGTACGGCCCGTCCGTGATCACCGGGCGGCCGTTGTCGTCGATGCCGACGAGGCGGGTCTGCGCCGGTTCCGTCAGGCCCTGGCCGTCGATCAACTCACCGGACTCGGACAGGTCGTTGTTCAGATTGCCCATGAACGCGAACATCGCCTGCAGTTCCTGCTCGCTCCAGGCCGGGCTGTGCTCGGACGCCTTGCCGCTCATGGCCTCGTAATCGGCCTGGGAACCCTGGACCATCACCAGATACTTCATGACCGCACTCCTTGGCTGCGTCGTCACCCCTCATGGGCAACTCTCACAGGGGACGTCGGAGCGGGCGACTCGGTCTCGACAACTCCCACGAAGAATCTTTCGCGTCGCCCGACTGGCGCACCCCACGGGCGCCCCGCGGGGGCCGGCGCGAGAGTGGGCCCATGCGTGCCTTGCGGGAGACGGTGGCGGGGCGGCTGCCGCGTGCCGGGCGCGCCGTCCTCGTGTGTCTGCCGGGCCTCGTGGCCGTCGCCGCGCTGGTGCTGTGCGTCATCGGCGTGCAGCGCGCGGTCGACGGGGGCGGGCGGCAGGACGAGGCCCGGGCGGTCGCGCACCGGGCCGCCAGGCCCGCCATCGTGCCGCGCGAGCGGTGGCTCGGCGACACCCGCCCCACCGGGCCGCCCGCTCGCTACGGCGGGCCCGTCGTAGCGGTCTTCGTCCACCACACGGACTCGCCCAACGGCTACGACTGCGCCGACGCGCCCCGCATCATCCGCGCGCTCGCCGAGGGCCAGACCAGCGCCCGGCTGTTCGACGACATCGGCTACAACTTCCTCGTCGACCGCTGCGGCACCATCTACGAGGGGGCGCGCGGGCGGCGTCGACCGGCCCGTCGTCGGCGCCCACACACAGGGGTTCAACCACCGCACGGCGGGCGTCGCCGCGATCGGCACGTTCACGGCGGGCACCTCGGTCCCGGCACCGATGGTGGAGGCCATAGCCGCGCTCACCGCCTGGAAGCTCGGCCTCGCCGACGCCGACCCGCGGCGCACCGCACGCCTGGTCTCCAGCAACAGCCTCAGCCGATACCGGGCGGGCGCGCCCGCGGACTTCCAGGCCGTGTCCGGGCACGCCGACGGCCACTACACGCACTGCCCGGGCGCCGCGCTGCGGGCTGAGCTGCCCGCCATACGGGAGCGGGCGGCGGCACTCCAGGGACGGACGACGGCGCAGGCGGCGGCGGTCCGGAGCCGCTGATCCACGCAGGGGCCCGGGCCCCGGCCGCCGGTTCAGCGCGCGGTGGCGTACACGATGAGGTTGTCCACCGGATGCCCCTGCGCGTCGAAGGCGCCGTCGCATGTGATCAGGCGCAGGGCGCGCGCATTGGTGCTGCCGTACACCTTGTCCGTCGGGAACGCCTGCTTGTCGACCGTCTCGGTCCTGGTGACACTAAATAGAACGGTCTTTCCACTGGAGTTGCGTACCGCGACCTCCGCGCCCGCCCGCACCTTCTTGAGATCGTGGAAGACGGCCTTGCCGAAGCGGGTGTCGTTGTGGCCGATGATGACGGCCGCGCCGCGCTCACCGGGCACGGCCCCGCCGGTGTACCAGCCCGCGGTCATGCCCTTGTCCGGCGGCGGCACCTCGACCGTGCGGTCGGCGTTCAGGCCGAGCCGCATCAGGGAACTGCTGACGCCGATCGACGGGATGGACACGTGGACCGGGGCCGCGGCCGTCGCCGGGGCGCCGCGCCCCGCGGTCCGTCCGGAGCCCGCGCCGTCGGCCGCGTCCCGCGGCTCCTTCACGGCGTACGTGGTCGGGGACTCGGCCCGCGCGCCGCTCGCGGAGGAGCAGCCGGTCGCGGCGGCGCAGACGAGGGCGAGAGCGGACGCCACGAGCGCGGCGGCGCGCGGCGGGCGCCGGAGGTGCGTACGGGACATCCGGTGGTGCGTACGGGACATGAGGGCTCCATGCCGCGCGGCGGCGCCGCCCCGGGAGCTTGCGGAAGGGGACCGGGGCGGCGCCACCACGAGAGGGTCGGGCCCGACGGGGTGGGTCGGGCGGGGCCGGGCGGGGTGCGGGCCGGGTCAGCCCTGGGGGCGCCCGGCGGCGCGGCGGCGCAGGACCATCGTGCTCGCGCCCGCGAGCAGCGCGATGCCCGCGGCCGAGCCGACCAGAGTGCCCGTGCTGTCGCCGCCGGACGCCGGACGCTCGCCCGCGGCGACGCCGCCCGCGGGCGTCCGCTCGGCCTCGTCGGCGGCGCGCTTCTTGCGCTCCTCCGGGCTCGCGGGCTTCGGGGTGGGCTTGGTGCCCTCCTTGCGCACGACGGGCTTGTCACCGGCGGCGACCGCACCGCGCGGCGCCTTCGCCGGCTTGCCGTCCTTCATGGGCTCCTCGACGGCGGCCCGCTTCTTCTTCGCCCCGTCCTCGTCGGACGGATTGCTGGCGCTGGGCTTCGGCTTGGGCGTCGCGTCGTTCGCGAAGGCCGTGGCGGACGGAGCGGCGAGCACCCCGCCGGCCACGGCGGTGGCGACGACGGCGGCGCGCAGGGACGTGCTGCGCTGGGGACGACGGGCACGGTGGGACATGTGGGGCTCCATTCCAGCTCTGACTCGGACGGGCCCGGCGCCGTTGGTCGAGGGCGCCGGGCCTGCCGCACAGGCTGGCGCGAAGTTGTGAGGAAGCTGTCAGGTTCCTGTTGCCGTCCGATCAGCCTGCCGTTCGATAGCCTGCCGTCCGATCAGCGCGCGAGGCCCGGGCGACAGCCCTGCCCGCGCCGGCCGCGGCTCGCGTCCGTCCGCCCGCTCCCGGTCCGGCACCCGGCCGTCTGGCACAGTGCGCCCATGACCGACCGAACCGACCACGGCGCGCCCATGACCGACCGGTACGACGCCTTCCGCGCCCTGCACCGCACCGGCAGCCCGCTGCTCCTGCCCAACGCCTGGGACCACGCGTCCGCCGCCGCGCTCGCGGCCGCCGGATTCCCCGCCATCGGTACGACGAGCCTCGGCGTCGCGGCTGCCGCGGGCAAGGCGGACGCGACCGGCGCGGCGCGGGAGGAGACGGTGCGCCTCGCCCGCGGCATGGCCCGGCTGCCCGCGCTCGTCACCGTCGACATCGAGGGCGGCTTCGGCGAACGGCCCGACGAGGTCGTCGCGCTCGCCCGCGAACTCGCCGCCGCGGGCGTGGCCGGCGTGAACCTCGAAGACGGCAGGCCCGACGGGACACTCACCGCCACCGGCCCCCAGTGCGAGCTGATCGGCGCCGTGAAGGAGGCCGTGCCCGGCCTCTTCCTCAACGCGCGCACCGACGCGTACTGGCTGGACGCCGGGGGAGAGAAGGAGGCCCGCGAGCGCACCGCCGCCTACCAACGTGCCGGTGCGGACGGGGTGTTCGTGCCCGGGGTGCAGGACGAGGCCGCCATCACCGGGCTCGTCGGCGCCCTCGACGTACCGCTGAACATCCTCTACGCGCCCGGCGGCCTCACGCCCCGGCGCCTCGCCGAACTCGGCGTGCGCCGCGTGAGCAGCGGATCGCTGTTGTTCCGCGCGGCGGTGCGGCAAGCGGTCGACGTGGCACGGGAGTTCACCCGAGGCGCCGTGAGCCCCGAGGGGCTGCCGACGTACGCTGAGGCGCAAGCGCTCGCCGAGGCCTTCGACGACCCCGCCTAGACGCGGAAGCGGGAGGGGCGGAAACGGGGAACGGGCGGGAACGGGGAACAGGGGGAGAGGCATGGCCCGGCGCGACACGTCGCGGCGTACGCGGCGGGCGGAGGGCCACGGCCCCGGGCCCTCGTCGCCGTGGTCCGACCCCAACTACCGTCTCTTCGTGGGCCTTCAGGGCCTCACCGCGCTCGGTGACTCCTTCTCGCACGTGGCGATCCCACTGCTCGTGCTGCACCAGACGGGGTCGGTCATGCAGATGGGCTTCGTCACCGGCCTGACCGGCGTCGCCTCGATCGTCACGGGCCTGTTCGCCGGGGTCGTCGCCGACCGCGTGAACCGGCGCCGCCTGCTCGTGGTCACCGACGCCGCGCGCTGCGTGCTCTTCGGGCTCATCCCGCTGGTGTGGCTGTTCGCGACACCGGTCTGGCTGGTGTACACGGTCGTCCCCCTCGCCGGGGTCTTCGCGATGCTCTTCCAGGTGACGTACGTGACCGTGGTGCCCGGCATCGTCGCCCCCGGCCAGATCCTCAAGGCCAACAGCCACCTGTACGGGACGTACGCCGCCGCCGGCGCGGCCGGGCCCATGCTCGCGGGCCTGGTCGCCGCCTCCTTCGGTCCCGCCGCCGCCATCGGCATCGACGCCGCGACCTTCGCGGTCTCGGCGGTCGGCATCCTCTTCGTACGGATACGTGCCACACCCCGGCCGGACGAGGAGGCCAAAGGCGCGGCCTCGGGGAAGCCCGGGGCGGTCGAACAGGGCGGTGTGCGACAGGAGTTCCTCGCCGGGGCGCGCTTCCTGTGGCGGCATCCGGTGCTGCGGCCCCTGACGGTGCTGCTCGCGCTGCTCACCTTCCTCACCTACGGCCTGACCGACGTCCTCATCTACCGCGTGAAGCACGACCTCGGCCACGGCGACGGCACCGTGGGCTATGTGCTCACCGCCGGGACGCTCGGCACCCTCGCCGCCACGTTCGTGGTGGCCCGGCTGCGCGGGCGGCTCGGCTTCGGCGTGAGCTGGATCGGCGCCCACACGCTTTCCGGGGTGGCGGTGGCCTGCCTGGGGCTGACCGGGAGCGTGCCGGTGGTGGCGGTCCTCGCCGCGTGCGTGCTGTTCTGCACCGGCATCGGAGGCATCAACTCCATGTCCCTGCGCCAGGAAGTGACGCCCGGTCACCTCCTTGGCCGGGTCACCTCGTCGTTCTGGACGATCCACAACTCCCTGGGCCCGCTCGGCGCGGCCGCCGTCACCACGGCCGCCGCCGCGTGGGGCGCGCCGGCGGTGTGCCTGGCCGTCGGCCTGTGCGTGGTGGTGATCACGCTGAGCGGGGCGCTGACGGGGATCGGGCGGACGCGGGCGGGGCGCGTCGGGGGCGACGGGACCGATCTCTGAGGGGAGGCCGTTGAGGGGGAGGCCGCCCCCTGACGCGCGGCACCGCGTCCCCCTCAGCGCCGCCCGGCGCCCCGCTCAGCGCCACGTATCCGCGTCCACCCCCGCCTCCTTGCCCGGACGTTCGCCCGTACCGGCCCCCGGGCCCCCGCCGTTGCGCTTCTCGTCGCCGTGCCCCGGCCACCAGGCGGAGTGCCCGATCATGGCTGTCAGGGCGGGCGTGAACAGCATCGCCATCACGAACGCGGCGATCACGATGCCGAAGGAGAGCGAGAAGCCCATCTGGGACAGCGTGGAGTTGCCCGCGAGCATCAGCGTCGCGAACGTACCCGCGAGGATCACGCCCGCCGAGCCGATCGTCGGCCCCGAGTGCCGCACCGCCGTGCCCGCCGCGTCGTGCGGGTCGCGGCCCTCGCGGGCCTCCTCGCGTAGCCGGGACACCATGAGGATGTTGTAGTCCGTGCCCAGGGCGACCACGAACAAGTACATGATCACGGGCAGCATGAACATCAGGCCCGGCTGGCTGCCGATCTGCTGGAAGAGGATCGAGGTCGCGCCGAGCGTCGCGCCGAAGCCGAGCGCCACCGACAGCATCAGGTACCAGGGCGCCACCAGGCTGCGCAGCAGCAGGCCGAGGATCACCATGATGGCGATGGCGGCGACCGGGAAGACCACCGAATAGTCGCGGTCCACGGCCTTGTTGATGTCGACGTACACGGCCGTCGTGCCGCCGACGAAGGCCTCCGTGCCCGAGGGCGCGTCGTCGTGGGCGGCGGGCCGCAGCTGGTCCTTCACCGTGTCGAGTGCCTTGTCCGCGGCCGGGGGATCGGCGAGCACCACCGAGTACGAGGCCGTCGTGCCGTCCTTGCTGACGCGCGGCTTCGCCACCTCGCCCACGCCCTTGACGGACTGCAACTGTTCGCGGAAGGCGGCCGGTTGACCTGCGGCGAGCGGCTCGTCGCCGGTCGACGTCAGATACACGAAGGTCGGGTCCGTCGTGCCGGCCGGGAAGCCCTTCTCCAGGTTGTCCTGCCAGACGATGGACTCCTTGTCCTTGGGCAGAGAGGAGCCCGCGAGGTCGAAGTTCGCCTTGTAGCCGAGCGCGCCGAGCGCGAGGGCGCCCATGAACAGACCCGACACGACCGCCCAGACCGCGGGCTTGCGGGCGATGGACGTACCGAGCTTGGCGAAGCCGGTGCCGTGCGGCTCCCGCTGCCAGGACTTCGACGGCCAGAAGACCTTCGTACCGAGCAGCGAGACCACGGCGGGTACCAGCGTGAGCCCGGCGAGCAGCGTCAGGAACACCGCGATCGCCAGGGCCGGGCCCATCGACCGCAGCATGCCGAGCGTGGACAGCGTCAGCGCGGCGAAGGCGACGATGACGGCGCCCGCCGCCGACGTGATGGCCTCGCCGACGCGCTCGACCGCGTGCACCATGGCGCCCTTGGGTTCCTCGCCCGCGCGCAGCGCCTCCCGGTAGCGGAAGAGCAGGAACAGGATGTAGTCCGTGCCGACGCCGAACAGGACGACGGTCAGGAGCTCCTGGATGGAGGTGTCGGCCTTCATGTCGAAGGCCTCGTTCGCGGACGCGATCAGGCCCGTGGCCATGGGTGAGATGAGGCCGATGAGGACCACGGGCAGCAGCGCGATGATGGGGCTGCGGAAGATCACGAAGAGCAGCACGATGATGATCACGATGGTGCCGACGCCGACGAGGATCCCGGCCCGGTCGGAGGCGTCGCGCTCGTCCAGGGCCTGCGCCGCGGAGCCGGTGATGCCCGCCTTGAGGTCGGTGCCCTTCAGCTCCGGCTTCAGGTCCTTGCGGAGCTGTTCGACGGCGTCCTGCTGCGCGGTGTCCTCGGGGTTGGTGATCTTCGGCATGGCGACGACGGACGTCTGCACGAGCTTGTTCGGCGACACCTGTCCGGGCTCGACGGCCTGGACTTCCTTGATCTTCTTCGCCGCGAGCTCCTGGGAGACGCGGGCGACGTCCGCGGAGTCGGCGGCGGTGAACTTCGCGCCGTCGGAGCGCTGGAAGACGATGATCGCGCCGATGTTCTGCTGCTGCGGGAACTCGCGCTCCTGCAGGTCCGACGCGCGGATGGATTCGTAGTGGTCGGGCAGGAAGCTCGCCTCGTCCGTGCTGGACGTGAGCTTCGGCGCCAGCGAGATCACGGCTCCCGCGGCGATCACCCACGCGAGGATGATCCACCACGGGCGGCGGACCACGAACCGGCCCAGGCCAGAGAACATGGAAGCTGCCTCTCCTCGGCCCCCGAGGCACGTCACATCCTGCCCAGGATCGGCCGGAGTACTCGCCTCCGCCACCTGAGGGACTACGAGACAGCTCGTCGAACGGTGGCCCCGCCGCCCCCGCGGGCGCGACGGGGCCACCGGCCGTCAGAAGTTGATCATGTGTCCGGCCAGGCCGTGCACGGCCTCCTTGACGGCCTCGCCCAGGGTCGGGTGGGCGTGCACGTTGCGGGCCACCTCGTGCACCGTGAGGTCCCACTGCTGGGCCAGGGTGAGCTCCGGGAGCAGCTCGGTCACGTCGGGGCCGATCAGGTGGGCGCCGATGATCTCGCCGTACGTCGCGTCACTGATGATCTTGACGAAGCCGACGGTGTCGCCGAGGCCGTGCGCCTTGCCGTTCGCCTGGAACGGGAACTTGGCGACCTTGACGTCGAAGCCCTTCTCCCTGGCCTGCGCCTCCGTCCAGCCGAAGCTCGCGATCTGCGGCTGGCAGTAGGTGGCGCGCGGGATCATCGGGTAGTCGAGCTCCATCGTCTCGGCGTCCGCGAGGGTCTCGGCGGCCACCACGCCCATGGCCTCGGCGGTGTGCGCGAGCATCAGCTTCGCGGTGACGTCACCGATGGCGTAGATGTGCGGCACGGACGTGCGGCAGCGGCCGTCGACGTCGATCGCGCCGCGCTCGGTGACCGCCACGCCGGTGGCCTCCAGGCCGTAGCCGGTGACGTTCGGCGCGAAGCCGATGGCCTGCAGGACCTTGTCGGCCTCCAGGACCTGGCTCGTGCCGTCCTTGGCCGTGACGGTGACGCGGACCTGCTCGCCGGACTCGTCGATGGACTCCACGCGCGTCGAGGTCAGCACGTCGATGCCGAGCTTGCGGTACTGCTTGGCGAGCTCCTTGGAGACGTCCGCGTCCTCGAGCGGCGCGATCCGGTCCAGGAACTCGACGACGGTGACCTTCACGCCGTAGTTGTGCAGGACGTACGCGAACTCGATGCCGATCGCGCCGGCGCCCGCGATCACCACCGACCGCGGCAGCTCGTCCGCGAGGATCTGCTCCTCGAACGTCACCACGCGGTCGCTGCGGCGGGTCCCCGGCAGCAGCTTCGGCGTCGCGCCGGTGGCGATGATGGCGTTGTCGAAACCGATGGTCGTCGTCGTGCCGTCCGACTTCGCCACCTGAAGGGTGTTCGCGTCCAGGAAGGTGCCCCGGCCGTCGAACTCCGTGATCTTGTTCTTCTTCATCAGGAAGTGGACGCCCTTGACGCGGCCGTCCGCGACGGTGCGGCTGCGGCGGAACGCCTCGCCGTAGTCGAAGGACACCTCGCCGTCGACCTTGATGCCGTACGTCTTCGCCTCGTGCGTGAACAGGTGCGCCAGCTCGGCGTTGCGCAGCAGCGCCTTCGTCGGGATGCAGCCGACGTTGAGGCAGACCCCGCCCCAGTACTTCTCCTCGACGACCGCGACCCGCTTGCCCAACTGGGCGGCGCGGATGGCGGCGACGTATCCGCCGGGTCCTGCTCCGAGCACGACGACGTCGAAGCGCTCATCCATGGCGTGGTCCTCTCTGCCTTCTTCACAGCTTCTTGGTACGGATGCCACGATCATCCGTCATCCGGGCACCGCGGCGGCGGGCGGGTCGGTGTCCTGCCCGTCGGCGCGCGGCGGATCCGTTGACGTACGCGGGGTGGCATCCCACAATGACCACATGATCCAGCACCTGACCGCCGGCCTCGGACGTTTCAACGTCCCGTGGCGGTGCGGGTGCGAGCGCTCGGGCCGTTGACGCGACGCGGTGGCGCCGCGCCTTCGTGTCTCACCTCCGCCCGAATCCGCCCGACCCGAGGATCACCCCATGACGGCTGTGCCCGTTTCCCCCGCCCTGCCCGCCTCCCCGCCCGCCCTGCGTGAGGCCCGCGTCCCCGCCGACGGGATGTACGAGGGCCGCCGCGTCCTGCGCCGCCTCCCGGAAGGCCGGCCGGAGCTTCCGTACGTACACATCGACGTCGTGCCCCAGGGCCGCGTCATCGGCGCCGAGATCCGCGGCGCCGACCTGACCCGGCCGCTCGCCCCCGCCCTGCGCGAGGAACTCCACCGCGCCCTGCTGGAGTGGAAGGTGCTGTTCTTCCGCGGCGCGCACCTCACCTCCGACCAGCAGCGCGCCTTCGCGCGCAACTGGGGCGAGCTGGAGACCAACCCGCTGCTCGCGCGGGGCGCCGCCGAGGACGTCGCCCGCTTCGAGAAGGGCGGCGCCGCCGCGCCCACCTTCGAGAACGTGTGGCACACCGACGTCACCTTCCGCGAACGGCCCGCGCTCGGCGCCGTGTTGCAGCTCCGCGAGGTGCCGCCCGTCGGCGGCGACACGATGTGGGCGGACATGGCCGCGGCGTACGACAACCTCCCGGACGACATCAAGGCGCGCGTCGACGACGCCGTGGCCGTGCACGACTTCATCCCGGGCTTCGCCCGCTTCTACGGCCCCGAGCAACTCGCCCCGTTCCAGGACGAGTTCCCGCCCGTCACCCACCCTGTCGTACGGACGCACCCCGAGACCGGCCGCCGGATGCTGTTCGTCAACACGTCCTTCACCACGCACATCGTCGGCATGGACCGCGCCGAGAGCGACCGACTGCTGGCCCATCTGGTGCGCCAGGCCCATGTGCCGGAGTACCAGGTGCGCTGGCGCTGGCAGCCGGGCGACATCGCGTTCTGGGACAACCGGGCGACACAGCACTACGCCGTCGACGACTACGCGCCGCACCGGAGGGTGGCGGAACGCGTGGCGATCGCGGGGGACCGGCCGTTCTGAGCGGGGCTCGGGCCGCAAGGGCCCAGGCGTGGCCTCCGGCGCTCCAGGGTGCGGCCTAGACGGCCCGAGGCGCGGGCCTCGACGGTCTGGGTGCGGCTTCGGTGGTTCGCGGCGCCGCGTCAACGGCCCGATGCGTGGCTTGGACGGTCCGGGGCGCTGCCTCGGCGGTCCCGAGGTGCGGTCTCAGCGGTCCGAGGTGCTGCGGCAACGCTCTGTGGCGCTGCCTCAACCGTCCAAGGGGAGCAGCCACTTGATCTCTCCGTCGTGTCGGTCCCCGGTGGGTGTGAGTCCGGCGGCGCGGGCCACTGCGGCGGACGCGTCGTGGGCCGGGTGGATGTGCGCGAGGACGGACGTCACCCCCGGGCGTCCGCGCAGCCACTCCACGAGGGCGTGCGCCGCCTCCGACGCGATGCCCCGGCCCTGCCACGGTGTGCCCACGACCCAGGCGATCTCGGCCGCCAGGCCGCCGGAGGCGGGTCGCACCGTCGCCTGCACGGTGCCCGCGAGGCGGCCCTCGTCGGTCACCCTGATCACCCAGTTGCACCAGGACGTACGGGGCTCGGGGGGCCCGGCGACCATGCGCGCGTAGCGGGCCCGCAGGGCGTCCACGTCGTCCGGGGCGCCGCCGATGAACGTGTGCAGGGCCGGGTCCGCGAGCACGGCCGCCATCTCCTCGGCGTGCGCCACGCGCAGCGGCTCGAGGGCCAGTCGCGCGGTGGTGAGGGGCTCGGCCACCACCGTGTTGGCGTGCGGGCCGTCCGGGGCGTCGTCCGCGGTGCCCATGCTTCCGGTCTCGTGCACGGTGCTCATGCCCCGGTCTCGTACACGTCGAGCCGCCCGCACATCCCGAACCGGCCGCGCTCGGCGGGCAGTTCGGCGCGCAGCCGGGCGCGCGCCAGGTGGCTCGCGTCGCCCCGTGCCAGCGCGTCGAGCTGTGCGCCGGTGGCGGCGGCCGACGCGGCGGCGCCGGCGTGCCAGCGCTCGCGCCATGCCGCGGTCAGCGGCCGGACCAGCGCGGCGGCGGCCCGGTGGAAGACGGCGAGCGGCTCGGGGTCGCCGGCTTCCGTGGCGGCGCGCAGCGCGGTGAACCCCTCGACGGCCAGGTCGCGCCGGCGTCGGGCGGCGTCCTCCTTGGCCTGCTCGGTCCCGTCGGCGGGCAGCGCTGCGGCGGCGCGGTACGTCGCGGGGTCGGCGAGCAGGTGCGGCGGCAGCGTGAGCACCGCGTCGCCCGCCTCGGGCAGGCCGCTGTTCTGCATCAGGACGTGGATGGTCAAGTCGCCTTCGTTGACGAGCCGGTGGATGGTGCCGGGAGTGAACCACACGAGCGCGCCCGGCGCGAGCGGGGTCTGCCGGAAACCGGCCGATGTGAGGGTCTGCACTGCGCCGCGGCCGCTCACGACCGCGTAGCCCTCCGTGCAGGTGAGATGCAGGTGGGGCGTGCCGCCCCGGAGTCCGTCGGCGGCCGGCCAGTCGTACACGCGCAGCCGGGACACGCCGATGCCACCGGGCAGGCCGTCGTAGACGTCGGGGGCGGGGGTGCGCACGGGGGACCTCCTCGGGCCGGACGGGTTCCCGGACAGCATCCGACAGGTTCCGGGAAAACAGCACCGACAGGTTCGGGGAAATCCGACAGACTCCGGAGACGGCAGGTTCCGGAAAACGGCATTGTGCGGCCCCCGATGCTCGGGACATCGGGGGCCGCGTGCCTCGGCTTCCTCCCCCCACGAAAGGTTGCCGAGGTGTCCAGGGAGGACGGAGGGTCCGTCAGGAGCCGTGCGGGGACGGACGGTCCGTCAGAAGTTGAGCAGGGCGCCGTTCGTGAGGGCCGCGTTCTTCATGCACGGGTTGCCGAAGGTGGTCGACCACGCGACGTGCTTGCCCTGCCAGACGCCGGCCGCGGAGACCACGACCGGGTTCCATTCCTTGGTGCACATGCCCTTCGGCGCCTTGTCGACGAGCAGGTCGAACTTCGCCTTGACTGCGTCGAGTTCGGCGCACGCCGCGCGCGGCGCGGGGTGGGTGCCGGTGGCCTTGGGCGCGCAGCTGAGAACTACCGCGCGCTGCACCGTGGCCGTGGCGGCGTCCTCGCCCTGGCCGACGGTGAGCACCAGGTCCGACGGCGCGTAGAGGCCCCTCGGCTCGGCGGGCGCTGCCGCGGCCGTGCCGGTCGAGACCGCCGAGACGGTCAGGACACCGGCAGCCACGGCGACGGCCGCGCTCACGGTCTTCAGGAGGTGACGCACTTTGACGCTCCTTCAATGCGGGTTGGTTGTTCGGGGATTGTGTTTCTTGTGGGTAATGCTGGGTGTTACATGGAGATTGCGTGTGCTGCTTGCGGTTGCGGTGGGGAGTCTGGCAAGTGCGCTGAGTGAGCGGCAAGCGGATGGTCGATTTCCGGATGACTGGCTCCGCTGAGCGAGGAGCGAATGGCCGTTCGGGCAGCTCAGGGCGGCCGGGCGCGGCCCGTGCGGGCCGTCCAAAATGTGGACGGAGCCCGGTGGTATAACGCGGAACAACCGGCTGACCTGGGAAAATGAGCGGTTGGTTGTTTTGAGCGGCGCGGCCTTCGACCGGAAACCAGCGGTTGACCGTGGGCGTGCGGAGGGGCTACAGGCGGCGGGTGGGGCTGGTGGGATCTAGTCGACTTGCGGCTTTTGGGGTGGATGCGGGCCGGTCGGTGCCGGGGTGTGTCGCGGTGGGCGCGGGGCGGTGGGGCGGGTGGCGGTGGGCCGCGTCGACCGGGGGCGTCGCGTGGCCGCGGGCCGTTTCGGGCGTCAGGCGCCCGCCCTCCTCGAACGCGGTTGTGTACGTCCCGTCGCCGAGGTGTGCGCGGGCCGCCGCCGACACCCGGTCCACGTCCCGCCGTTCGCCCAGCGGAAGCGGCGCTCCCACGGAGGCGCGCGCCGCGGCGGCAGCGCCGAGCAGCGTCGCGGCCGCGCGGTGCTCCCCGGCGGCGGCAGCCGCCCCGGCGAGGCCCTCCAGGGCCAGGGCGAGTGCCCGCGCGTCACCGAGGCCGAGGGCGACGTCGAAGCCCTCCGCGTGTAGCGCGTGGGCCGCCGCGGCGTCGCCGCGCAGCTCCGCCACGAAGCCCAGCTCGGCGAGCGCGAGCGTCACGCCGGGGCCGTAGTCGGCGCCCCGGAACCAGGCGAGCAGCTCCCGCATGTGCCGCTCGGCGCCCGCCAGGTCGCCCTCCCTGCGCGCGCCGAGGCCGAGGCCGATGAGCGCGTCCAGTTCGCCGGAGCGGAAGCTGTGGTCGCGCGCGAGGCGCAGGGCCCGCTCGTGTGCGGCGCGGGCCTGTGCGAAGTCGCCCGTGAGCAGAGCGATCCGGCCAAGTCCGGACAGCCGCTTGGAGGCCTCCGTCCACAGTCCGAGGCGCTCCGCGATGGCCAGTCCGGCACGGTGCAGCCGGGCCGCCTCGGCGTAGTCGCCCGCGATCTCGCTGAGCGTGGCGAGCGGGAAGACGGTCTGCAACTGCCCCCATTCGTCGCCCAGTTCACGGAAGAGACGGGCGCTGCGCTCGCTGTCACGCCGTACGGCGGCGAGGTCGCCGTGCGCGATGGCGTGCCGGGCGCGCACGCTGAGCGCGGCCGCGGTGCCCCAGGTGTCGCCGAGGGCGGCGAAGGCGTCGAGCGCCTCGTTGACCAGCCGCTCGCCGGTGCGTACGGCGCCCGCGCCCATCTGGGCGGAGCCGAGGATCCACAGGGCGGTTGCCTGGACTGACGGGTCGTCAAGGTCTTGGTGGGCGGCGAGGGTTGCCCGGAGCAGGCGGGCGGTTTCGGGACTGCCCCCGCGGCTCTCGCGTTCGCGTCCGCCCTCGTGGCCGTGCTCGCCCTCGCCGGTGGCCTCCGGTCCGGTCTCGCCGGTGGCCTGCGGTCCGGTGTCCGTGCCTGCGCAGGCGTCCGCGTACGCGTCCGCGCCCGCGTCGGTGCCCTCGCGCAGTGAGATGCCGGTCCGCCAGGCCAGCGCGAGGGCGCGCGCGGAGGCGGTCTCCGTGGCGGGCTCGGGCACCAGGGCCAGCGCCGCGTCCAAGGACCTGCGGGCCTCCGCGATCCGCCCCCGCAGCACCCAGTACCAGGACAGGGCGTTGACCATGTCCAGCGCGCGGCCCGCCGCCTCCTGCCGGCCCGCCGCCCCCTGCCGGACCGCCGTGTCCAGTGCCCGGCGCAGATTGGCGCTTTCTTCGTCGAGGCGATCCAGCCACTTCCGCTGCTCCGGCCCGTGCAGCAACCGGCCCGCCCGTACGGCCAGCTCGGCGTAGTGGACGCTGTGCCGCTCGCGTACGGCGTCGGACTCGCCCGCCTCCTGGAGCTGTTCGGCGCCGTACTCCCTGACCGACTCCAGGACGCAGTACCGCGGCCCGTCCGGCCGGTCCGCGGCCACCACCAGGGAGCGGTCCACCAGGCGGGAGAGGAGGTCGAGCACATCGGTCCCGCGTACGGTGCCGCCCGCGCCGACGGCCTGCGCGGCGTCGAGCGTGCAGCCGTCGTGCACGGCGAGACGCCGCAGCACCGTGCGCTCCGGAGGTGTGAGCAACGACCAGCTCCAGTCGATGACCGCGCGGAGGGTGCGCTGCCGCGCCGGGGCGCCGCGGAAGCCGCGGGCGAGCAGGGCGAACCGGTCGTCGATGCGGGACAGCAGTCCGTGCACCCCCATCGTGCGGACGCGCGCCGCCGCCAGCTCCAGCGCCAGCGGCAGGCCGTCGAGGCGTACGCACAGCTCGGCGACCGCCTCGTCGTCGTCCGCGCCGAGCCCCGCCCCGGGCCCGGCGCCAAGGCCGGCCCGCCGCCGGAACAGCTCCATGGCGCTCGCCAGGTCGAGCGGGGGCACCGCCCACACCCGCTCGCCGCTCACATCGAGCGGTTCCTGGCTGGTCGCGAGGACGCTGAGTCCCGGCAGGTCGCGCAGCAGTACGTCCGCCAACTCGGCCACCGCGTCCACGAGATGCTCGCAGTTGTCGAGGACGACGAGCAGTCGGCGCCCGCGCAGCGCCCGCGTCAGCCGCTCGACCGCGGCCACCGGGGCACCCGGCTCCTCGTGCAGCCCGAGAACCCGGGCCACCGCCTCGGCCACCGTCTCGGCCACCGCGTCCGGCCCTCGCCCGGCCGCGCCGTCGAGGCCCGCGAGCTCGACCAGCCACACCCCGTCGGGAAACCCGTCCGCGAGCCCCCGCGCCGCCGCGACGGCGAGCCGCGTCTTGCCCACCCCGCCGGGCCCGGTGAGGGTCACAAGGCGGGTCGCGGCGAGGAGTTGACGTACTCCCGGCACGTCGTCGTCCCGCCCGACGAGGCCGGCGACGGGGGCGGGAAGGTTGGTGCGGGGCGCTGCCCCGGGCCCGGCGTGCGCTTCACTGCGGTTCGGCAGCCCCCCGAAGGGGCGCGGGGCTCCGACATGTGCGGCTCCGCCGCGTGGGGGCGACCAGCCACGACGAGGCCGCAGAGAATCAACGGCCCCTCGCGGCCCCGCGGCGGAGCCGCTAGTGGGCACAGCCAGCGGAGCGTCCAGCGCCGGATCCTGGCGCAGGATCGCCCCGTGCAGCGCCACGAGTTCCGCGCCCGGGGTGAGGCCCAGGTCGTCCGCGAGGCGGCGGCGGAGGTCCTCGTACGCGTCGAGGGCCTCCGCCTGGCGGCCCGCGCGGTACAGCGCCCGCAGGTGCGCGGCGCGCAGCCGCTCCCGCAGCGGGTGGCGTACGACCAGGTCGGCGAGGTCCGCGGCGAGCGGCCCGTGTTCGCCCGACTCCAGGCGCGCCTCGGCCTGTTCCTCCCACGCGGTGAGCCGGTCCTCCTCCAGGCGGCCGATCGCGCCGCGCGCGAACGCGGCGTCGGCGAAGTCGGCGAACGCCTCGCCGCGCCACAGCCCCAGCGCCTCGTCGAGGAGCCGCGCCTTCGCGCGCGGCCCGTCCGCGGTGGCCCGCGCCCGCTCCAGCAGGAGCGCGAACCGGCCGGCGTCGACCGCGTCCGCCGCGACGCGCAGCGCGTAACCGGCGGGCCCGGCCGCGACCAGGGCCCGGCCGCCCGGTTCGGCCCGCTCCAACGCCGCGCGAAGCTGGGACACCTTGCCCTGGAGCGCGTTCGCCGGATGGGCGGGCAGTTCCTCGCCCCACAGCCCGTCGATCAGCCGGTCCGCGGACACCGAGTGGCCGGGGTGCACCAGCAAGTGGGCCAGGAGCGCACGGACCTTGGCCCCCGGGACGGCCGCCGCCGCGCCGTCCGTCGTCCACACGGCCAGCGGACCGAGCACCCCGAATCGCATGCCGACGACGATAACCCGCCAGGTGAGCGACCCCCGGCCGGCTTCGACAGGGGACCGGCAGGGCACCGACAGCGACTCGGCAGCGACTCGGCAGCGAACCGGCAGTGCCCACCCGCACGGTGATGACCACAGGCCGGGCGCACCGCCCGGCACCGCACCCACCGGAGGCACACCATGAGCGAGACCCGGAACCGGACCGCGAACGACCAGGCCACCGCCACCCCCGAACCCACCACCCCCGAACCCACCACCGCCCCCGAACCCACGACCGTCACCGTCGTCGGCCTCGGCAACCTCGGCCAGGTCCTCGCCCGCACCTTCCTCGACCAGGGCCACAAGGTCACCGTCTGGAACCGCTCGCAGAACAAGGCGGACGAACTGGTCGCCCGGGGCGCCACCCTGGCGGCCACCCCGGCCGAGGCCGTCGCGGCGAGCGACCTCGTCGTCATCTGCGTACTCGACTACACGACCGTCCGTGACCTGCTCACGCCCGCCGCGGACGCCCTCGCGGGCCGCGTCGTCGTCAACGTCACCTCCGGCATCCCGGAGGCCGCCCGCGAACTCGGCACCTGGGTCACCGGGCAGGGCGCCGCGTACGTGGACGGCGCCGTCTACGCCATCCCGCAGACCATCGGAACGCCGGAGGCCTTCGTCCTCTACAGCGGTGACGAGGACGCCTTCGCGCGGTACCGGACGCTGCTGGAGACGCTGGGCGGAGCGGAGTTCGTCGGTTCCGAGGCGGGGCTCGCGGCGGTGTACGACGTGGCGCTGCTCAGCGGCATGTACGGCATGTTCGCCGGGTTCTTCCAGACGGTGGCCGTCGGCGGCTCCGCCGGGATCGACGCGGCGCGGGTCACCGAACTCCTCGTCCGCTGGCTCAAGGAGGCGATCGGCGCGCTGCCCGGCTTCGCCGCCGAGATCGACTCCGGGGACTACCGCACGGAGACGTCCAACATGGACATCAACGCCGTCGGACTTGCCCACATCCTGACCGCGACCCGGGGGCAGGGCGTCGGCGTCGACCTGCTCGCCCCGCTGCACGCCCTGTTCGAGCAGCAGGTGTCCGAGGGGCACGGGGCGGAGAGCCTGTCCCGCACGATCGAGTCCTTGCGTTAGCCGTTGGACCGGTACCGGCGGCGGGCGGGGGTCGCCGGCCCGCGTGACGTCAAGGCAGTGTCAACGTCCTGGTGAGAGCTGCCAAGGATGTGTCAAGGGGCATGTCCGCTTTCCCCGTGAGCGGCTTCGGTGGGGGAGTCACCAAGCGGCTTCGCAAGGAAGTCACCCGGCACGCCAAGGAGTTGAGGACCGTGAGCGCTGAGAATGTGGTGGGTCTCCTCGTCGCCGTCAGCCTGGTCGGATACCTCGTCCTCGCACGGCTCTTCCCGGAGAGGTTCTGACACCGGCGCGATGACGGACGTACGACCCGGACAACTGAAGGTCTTCCTCGGCGCGGCACCGGGGGTCGGCAAGACCTGCCGCATGCTCGACGAAGGACGGCGAAGGGCCGCGCGCGGCGCCGACGTCGTCGTGGGCTTCGTGGAGTGCCACCGGCGTCCGCACACGGAAGCCGCGTTCGAGGAGGCGAGGGCCGGCGGTCTCGAGGTCGTGGAGCGGGCCCGCTGCTCCTACCGCGGCGGCGAGTTCACCGAGCTCGACCTGGACGCCCTGCTGGCCCGGCGTCCGCAGGTCGCGCTGGTCGACGACCTCGCCCACACCAACGTCCCGGGCGAGGGCCGCAACCCCAAGCGCTGGCAGGACATCGACCGGCTGCTCACGGCCGGGATCGACGTCGTCACCACGGTCAACATCCAGCAGATGGAGTCCCTCAAGGACGTCGTCGAGAAGATCACCAAGGTGCCGCAGGCCGAGACCGTCCCCGACGACGTCGTGCGCCGCGCCCACCAGATCGAACTCGTCGATGTCGCCCCCGAGTCGCTGCGCCGCCGGATGGCGCACGGCAACATCCACGCGCCGGAGAAGGTCGACGCGGCCCTCGCCAACTACTTCCGCACCGGCAACCTCACGGCCCTGCGCCAGCTCGCCCTGCTCTGGGTGGCCGACCGCGTCGACGAGGCCCTCCAGGCCTACCGCGTCGAGCACGGCATCGGCGGCGTGTGGGAGATCCGCGAGCGCGTCGTCGTCGGCCTCACCGGCGGCCCCGAGGGCGACACGCTGATCCGCCGCGCCGCCCGCATAGCCGACCGCTCCGTGGGCGGTGAGCTCCTCGCCGTGCACATCGCGCGCAGCGACGGGCTCGCCGCCGGCACCTCGCACGCCTCCCTGACCCGGCAGCGCAGGCTCGTGGAGGACCTGGGCGGCAGTTACCACTCGGTCGTCGGCGACGACATCGCGACCGCCCTCGTGGAGTTCGCGCGCGCCGAGAACGCCACCCAGCTCGTCCTCGGCTCCAGCCGCCGCGGCCGCTTCGAGCGGTTCCTCACCGGGCGCGGCACGGGCGAGACCGCCGTCGCGCTCTCCGGTGACATCGATGTCCACACCGTCACCCACGAACGCGCGGGCCGCGGCACGCTCCTGCCCTCCCGCAGACGGACGCTGTCGGGCCCGCGCCGCGTCGGGGGCCCCGTCGCCGGGCTGCTGCTGCCGATCGTGCTCACCTTCCTGCTCGACCTGGACGTGGCCCGCGGGCACCTGAACCTCACCAGCGTGGCGCTGCTGTTCCTGCTCGCCGTGGTGGGCGTGGCCTGCATCGGCGGCGTGCTGTCCGCGGTGGTGGCGTCCGTGACCGCGTCGCTGCTGCTCAACTACTGGTTCATGCCTCCCATCGGGCACTTCACGCTCGCCGATCCGAACAGCATGCTCGCGCTCGTGGTGTTCGCGATCGTCGCCGCCACCGTCGCCGCCGTGGTCGACCGGTCGCTGCGCCTGTCCCGCCGCTCCGCGCGCGCCACCGCCGAGGCGGAGACGATGTCGTCGCTCGCGGGCACCATCGTGCGCGGCGGGCAGCCGATCCCCGCCCTGCTCGAACGCGCCCGTGAGGCCTTCGGCGTGGATGCCGCCGAGCTGGTGGAGCAGCCGCCCGACACCGAAGGCACCGCGGCCGCCCTGGTGACCGCCGTGCCCGCCGGCACCGACGCCTATCTCGTGCTGCGCGGCCGCACCCTGCCCTCCGCCGACCGCCGGGTCCTCGCCGCGTTCGCCGCGCACGTGGGCGCCGCCGTCGAGCGGGCCCGGCTCGCCGAGGCCGCCGCCGAGGTGGAGCCCGTGAAGGCCGCCGACCGGATGCGCACCGCGCTGCTGCGGGCCGTCGGCCACGACCTGCGCACCCCGCTGGCCGCCGCGCTCGCCGCGATCGGCTCGCTGCGCAGCCGCGACCTGGACTTCTCCGCGCAGGACCGCGAGGAACTCCTCGCCACCGCCGACGAGTCCATGACCAAGCTGAACCGTCTCGTCGACAACCTGCTCGACATGAGCCGTCTCCAGGCGGGCGCCCTCAAGCTCGAACTGCGCGACACCGCCCTTGAGGAGGTGCTGCCGACCGCACTCGACTCGCTGCCCGTCGCGTGCCCGGTCGAGACGGGCAGCCTGGAGGAGATCCCCGCCGTCCTCGCCGACCCGCCGCTCCTGGAGCGGGTGATCGCCAATCTCGTCGGCAACGCCGCCCGCCACACCCCGCCCGGCGGGAAGGTCCTGGTCACCGCGAGCGTCTTGGCGGGCCGCGTCGAACTGCGCGTCGTCGACCGGGGCCCCGGCCTCCCGGCGGCCGACCGCGACCGGGTGTTCGAGCCCTTCCAGCGGCTCGGCGACACCGACAACACGACGGGGCTCGGGCTCGGCCTCGCCCTGTCGAGGGGCCTCGCCGAGGCGATGGACGGCACCCTCACACCCGAGGACACGCCAGGTGGCGGCCTCACCATGGTGCTTTCGCTGCCCTTCGCGGAACGGGTGCGGGAAGTGAACGGTGCGGGCGGATCCGGCGTCTGGCATGCTGAGTGCCTTTGATTTGATCGAGGGCGCGTCCCCCGCACCTGAGCGCAGAAACGAGATTCATGGCACGCGGCAAGCTTCGGATCTATCTGGGGGCGGCACCCGGCGTCGGCAAGACGTACGCGATGCTGTCCGAGGCCCACCGTCGTATCGAGCGCGGCACGGACTGCGTCGTGGCCTTCGTGGAGCATCACGACCGTCCGCGTACGGAAGTGATGCTGCACGGCCTCGAACTGCTGCCGCGCAAGGAACTGGAGTACCGGGACGCCACGTTCACGGAGATGGACGTGGACGCCGTCCTGCAGCGCGCCCCGGCCGTCGCGCTGGTGGACGAGCTGGCGCACACGAACATCCCCGGCTCGCGCAACGCCAAGCGCTGGCAGGACGTCGAGGAGCTGCTCGCGGCCGGCATCGACGTGATCTCCACCGTCAACATCCAGCACCTCGAGTCGCTGGGCGACGTCGTCGAGAACATCACCGGCGTCCGGCAGCGCGAGGCCGTCCCGGACGAGGTCGTGCGCCGCGCGGACCAGATCGAACTGGTCGACATGTCGCCCCAGGCGCTGCGCCGCCGGATGGCACACGGCAACATCTATAAGGCCGACAAGGTCGACGCGGCCCTGTCGAACTACTTCCGCCCCGGCAACCTGACCGCCCTGCGCGAGCTGGCGCTGCTGTGGGTGGCCGACCGGGTCGACGAATATCTTCAGCAGTACCGGGGCGAGCACAACATCCGCTCCACCTGGCAGGCCCGCGAACGCATCGTCGTCGGCCTCACCGGCGGCCCCGAGGGCCGCACGCTGCTGCGCCGGGCCGCCCGGCTCGCCGAGAAGGGCGCGGGCGGCGAGGTGCTCGCCGTCTACATCGCCCGCAGCGACGGCCTCACCGCGGCCTCGCCCAAGGAACTCGCCGTCCAGCGCACCCTCGTCGAGGACCTCGGCGGCTCCTTCCACCAGGTCATAGGGGAGGACATCACCGCCGCGCTCCTGGAGTTCGCGCGCGGCGTCAACGCCACCCAGATCGTCCTCGGCGTCTCCCGGCGCAAGTCCTGGCAGTACGTCTTCGGGCCCGGCGTCAGCGCCACCGTCGCCCGCGAGTCGGGGCCCGACCTCGACGTCCACCTGGTCACGCACGACGAGGCGGGCAAGGGGCGCAGCCTGTCGCCCACCCCGCGCGCCACCCGGCTCGGCCGCAGGCGGCTCATCTGGGGCTGGCTGGTCGGCATGGGCGGGCCGATCCTGCTCGCCCTGCTGCTGCGCGGCTTCGCGCCGCACCTCGGCCTCGCCAACGACATGCTGCTGTTCCTGACGCTGACCGTGGCGGCGGCCCTGCTCGGCGGACTGCTGCCGGCGCTCGCGTCGGCGCTGTTCGGCTCCCTGCTCCTGAACTACTACTTCACCCCACCCGTCCACCACGTCCTGATCTCCAATCCGAAGAACATCGTCGCGCTGGTGATCTTCATAGTGGTGGCCCTGTCCGTGGCGTCGGTCGTGGACCTGGCGGCCCGCCGCACCCATCAGGCCGCGCGGCTGCGCGCCGAGTCGGAGATCCTGTCCTATCTGGCGGGCAGCGTGCTGCGCGGCGAGAACAGCCTGGAGTCCCTCCTGGAGACCGTGCGCGAGACCTTCGCCATGGAGTCCGTCGCCCTCCTGGAGCGCGAGAGCGACATCTCCCTGTGGACCTGCGCGGCGAGCGTCGGGACCCACCCGCACGTCGGCCGCCCCGAGGACGCCGACGTCGACATGCCCGTCGGCGACTACATGGCCCTCGCCCTGACCGGCCGCGTGCTGCCCGCCGAGGACCGCCGCGTGCTCGGCGCGTTCGCCGCGCAGGCCGCCGTCGTCCTGGACCGCCAGCGCCTGCAGTCCCAGGCGGCGGAAGCCCGCACCCTCGCCGAGGGCAACCGCATCCGCACCGCCCTGCTGGCCGCCGTCAGCCACGACCTGCGCACCCCGCTCGCCGGCATCAAGGCGTCCGTCTCCAGCCTCCGCTCGGACGACATCGAGTGGTCCGAGGAGGACCAGGCCGAACTCCTCGCCGCCATCGAGGCCGGCGCCGACCGCCTCGACCACCTCGTGGGCAACCTCCTGGACATGTCACGCCTGCAGACCCACACCGTGATGCCCATGGTCCGCGAGATCGACCTCGACGAGGTCGTCCCGCTCGCCCTCGAAGGCATGGCCACGCCCGCCGACAACGTCGTGCTCGACATCCCCGAGGAACTGCCGATGGTGGCCGCCGACAAGGGCCTCCTGGAGCGGGCCGTCGCCAACGTCATCGAGAACGCCCTCAAATACAGCCCCGACGACAAGCCCGTCCTCGTCTCCGCCAGCACCATGACCGACCAGGTGCAGCTCCGCGTCGTGGACCGCGGCCCGGGAGTGCCCGAGGAGGCCAAGGAACGCATCTTCGAGCCCTTCCAGCGGTACGGCGACGCGCCGCGCGGCGCCGGGGTGGGCCTCGGCCTCGCGGTGGCCCGCGGCTTCACCGAGGCGATGGGCGGCACCCTCGCCGCCGAGGACACCCCCGGCGGCGGGCTCACCATGGTCCTCGCGCTGCGGCTGGTCCCCGGTCGCCCCCGGACGAGCCCGGACCTGCCGACGGCCGCCACGTCCTGAGCCCGCCCGGGCCCGGGGCCCGAACGCGGCGTCCGGACCGCCTCCGGTCGCCGCCCGCCGCCCGGTGACGTACGAAACGTAGAGACGTACGAAAACGCAGAGACGTACGGAACGCGGGCCGGGAGGCGGGCGGTGATGGCCGAGCTGCTGACGCCGCACGGCGTGGCCCTGGCCACGCGCGGGCTCGATCTCGCCGGGGTCTTCGCCGCCGCGCTGCAGGGCGGCGCCATCGCCCGCACCGAACGCCTCGACCTGTTCGGCTTCGTCGCGGTCGGCGTGGTGTCCGGGCTCGGCGGCGGCCTCATCCGCGACACGCTGCTCCAGCACGGGACGCCGGTGGCGCTCACCGACGTCTTCTATCTGCCGACCGCGCTCGCCGGCGCGTTCATCGCCTTCGTGATCAGCATCGGCCAGGACGCCTGGGACCGGCTGTTCACCGCCCTGGACGCCGCGGTCATCGGCTTCTGGGCGGTCGCCGGGGCGCAGAAGACCCTCGCGGCGGGGCTCGGCTGGCTGCCCGCGCTGCTGCTCGGCACCACCACGGCCGTCGGCGGCGGGGCGCTGCGCGACATGATGCTGCGCCGCGTCCCCGCGGTGCTCGGCGGCAACGCGCTGTACGCGTCCGTGGCGGTGGTCGCCGCCGCGATCACCGTCGTGTGCAGCTACGCCGAGCAGCCCACCCTCGGCATCGTGCTCGGCGTCGCCGCGGCTCTCGCCCTGCGGCTCACCGCGTACAAGCGCGGCTGGGGGCTGCCGAGCGGCCTCGACTGGCAGCCCCGTACGCGTTTCGCGGGCGCGCTGCGGCGCAGGCGGCGCGGCGAACCCAGGGTCGCGGAGCGCTCGGAGAAGGCCCGGGGCGAGGGCGCGGCCCGACGGCTGCGGTTCCGCGGCGCCCACCCCGCGCCGGGCACCCTGCGCAGGAAGTCCGCCCCCGCGCACCCGCACGACACCGACGGCGACAGCACACCACGCCGTCCGGCGGTGAAGTAGTCCGCGCGTGCCTCACCCGGTTGGCCGAACACACCCCGGCAGTGTGGGCCCTCAGCGCGCCAGGCGGTGCGCGAGCCCCGGATAGTCGACGACGAAGCCGTCCCCGTCGAACGTCACGTCCCGCTGGAAGTCGCCGGACGTGAAGCGGACCCGCGCGCCGTGCACCGTGCGCTGGAGCGGCGCGTACCGCTGCCGGGAGGCGTGCACCGTCAGGTCCGGCACCGACACCCAGGCCATCAGGAACCGCCGCTCGCCGTCCGCCGCGGACCGGTGCAGGCCGTGCCGCAGCACCGGCATGGTGTTGGTCAGCGGACATAGCCCCAGGTCGCAGTCCAGCGCGCCGTCGAGCTCGGGCAGCGCCGAGCCGTCCGCGCTCCACCGCCCCGCGTCGTCGCGCACCAGCTCCAACTCCCGTACGCCGCCCGCGTCCTCGGCGGTGACGCGCAGCGCGCGCGTCACGAAGTCGGCGCCGGTGTCGAGTTCGTACGAGATCCAATAGGGATCGGGGGCCGTGCCGACGGCGCGGCCGTGGGCCCGCAGCGCGTCGCCGTCGAGCTCGGCCCAGGCCGTCTCGTATCCGGTGCTCTCCGTGACCTGCCAGGTGAGGACGCGCGAGATCGACATGGGCGGCACCTTAGCGGCGCGGGTGCGCCCTGACCGGCCGGGCCGCAGGGTGTTCACGCGTGTCGCAGGGTGTTCACGCGAGCCGCACAACAACTCTTTGGGTCGCGCCCCTCGTGGGGCCGAGGTCGCCGAACGTGAGTTTCAGGGACGCGCCCGTCGTGGCCGACGTGACGGTGGCGGGCTTGGCGGTGACCGCGGCGACCGGCCGGTTCCAGGTGACGGTGAGGCCCGGGCCCGCCGCGCGCGTCGGGTCGCTGACGCACACCACCGCCGTCCCGTCGGACCGCTCGCCGATCAGGACGGCGCAGGCGGCACTCGCGGTGAGCGCACCGGCCGTACCGCCCGTCCAGAAAGTCACGCCGGTGAAGCCGAGGGAGGGCACGCTGATGCCCTGCCGCGCACCGGAGTTGGCGAGGACCCGCAGCCAGCCGGTGGCCGCCGCGCGCTCGGCGGTGCGGGCCGCGCTCGCGCCGGGCAGCAGCATGTACGCGTACGTCGCGTCCGTGGGGTCGGTGCCGTGGTCCACGTACAGCGTGAGATAGGTGCGGGTCAGCGGGGTCGTGGCGCCGCCCTTGTTGATGTCGCTCCACTTGCCGGTGCGCTGCTCGCGCCGCGCGTCGACGGTGGCTCCGCCCGGGAAGACATAGCCGCCGTGGCCGCCGATGTGCGCCCACTTGGCGCCGGTGAGCCGCTGGGACCAGGGCGTGGTGGTGGGCTTGGTGACGCCGTCGGCCTGGAACGGGGCGCGTCCGTCCGGGCCCAGGTTGCGGTTCTCGACGGTCGTCTCCACGGGCGTCCCGTCCGCGCAGGTGATGCCCGCGCCCAGGCACACGATCGCGTCGTCCAGGCAGAACCACGCCTTGCGCGCCGACAGCGTGCTCTGCAGCCCCTTCAAGTGCTGCCCAAGGACGGCCCGTTGACCGTCGCTCGTCCCGCCCACCCAGCTCACGTCCGGCCGCGCCGCGCCCCAGTCGCCGCCCGCCCCGTCCGCGAGGACCTTGCGGGACGCGGTGATGCCGGGCAGCCGGTAGGGGTCGACGGTGGGCCAGAAGGCGTCGCTGTACTGCCCGTTGGCGTAGCTGTCGCCCCACCAGGCGAGCAGGCCCGAGCCGGTGTGCCAGCCGCGCAGATTCTCGCCGTTGCCGGTCTCGTAGTACGTGATGCGGGAGTCGGCCATGCTGATCGACGCGGCCCAGCCGGGGCGGCGGTGCGTGGCGCGCGCCATGTTGGTGAACAGGCGGTGGCCGGTCGGCTCCGGCACGGGCGTGACGGCGGCGTCGTCCTCGACGGCCTTGAGCCGGGCCAGCTGCGCCAGGCCGAGCTGCGGGTCCTTCAGTGGCGGGCTGTAGTAGTCGCGGCGCGTCCAGCCCTTCACCAGGCCGCGCCAGCGGGCGTTCTCGGCCGCGGACGCGCCCTGGCCGAGCAGCGCGATCGACGCCAGGATCGGATGGCCGCGCAGATGGTCGTCGGCCTGGATCCTCTTGGCGTCGGAGGCGGCGACACCGCGGCTGATGGCGCGCCCGGCGACGCAGTCCATGATCAGGCCGTTGTAGAGGAACGGCGCCCAGGCCTTCTCGACGGCGTCGAAGATGATCTGCTTCCCGCCGTCCGTCACCTCCCACTGCGACCCGTCGAGCAGCGCGAACAGCAGGCCGAGCCCGCCGAGCAGCACCGACCCGTACGAGCCCGTGTACGGCACGGTGGTGTGCTGGATGAACGAGCCGTCGGTGTACAGGCCGTCGCCGCTGGTCACGTACGGGAAGACGGGCGACAGGGCGTCCCGGGCCAGCGCGATCTTCGCCGCGTTCGCGCCGACGACGCCGCGCAGCGCCAGCACCCGGCACAGGTCGACGCGGTTGGCGCCGGTGCTGGTGCCGGTGTACCGGTCGACCGCCGAGTCCGGCACGAAGTGGTCGACGGCCGCGCAGTAGCGGGAGATCCGGTCGGCGGACAGCGCGTCGTACATCAGCACACAGACGTCGAGCAGCGCCTGCGGGGCGCCGATCTGCCAGCTCCACCAGTTGCCGAAGCGCGTCTGCCGCTCGTTGTAGACCTGCGCGTAGAGGTGGTCCAGGCCGGTCAGGACGGCGGCCTTGAGCGCGGCGTCGCCGGTCAGGCCGGTGCCCTGCTGGCTGTAGGCCTGCGCCATGGTGGCGAGGCGCGTGTAGCTGGTGACGATGTTCGCGGAGTAGCCGTACGACTCCTGGTCGGTGTCCGGTTCGGGGTCCGCGTACGAGGCGTCGGGCCACAGCGAGCCGGTCGCCGGGGACATGGAGGCCCTGAACTTCCCGGCCGTGGCGCCGAGTTCGACGAGCCGGCTCTTGAACGGCTCGGCGGTCGGGCTGAACCCCTCACCCAGGACGAGGGTGCGCCACTTGGCGCGCAGCGCGGCGTACGCGTCGGCGTCGGCGGCGGGGTCCGGTGCGGAGGAGTCCGGTGCAGCGGTGTCGCGCGCGGTGGCGGGCAGGGTGCCGGGTGCGGCGAGCGTGAACGCCGAGGTGCCGGTCGTCAGGAGGAAGGCGCGGCGGGGCCAGGGAGTGGGCATGCGGGGCTCCATGGGCAGGGGGAGGAGCGGGGGCACGTGCCGTGGCGAGGGCGACCGAGGCGCGGTAAGCGCTTTCTAGCATGTACGCGTCGAGAGACTCAATGGGCGTGACAGAAGTCGACCGTGAGGTCAGGTGCCGGGTGCGGTGCTGTCCTGTGCCTGGGCGTCGGGTGCCGTGGCCTCGGGTGCCGTGGCGTCGGACTGCGCAGCGGTTTCACCCTGCGGGGCGTCGGCCGGGGGCGTCGTCGTGAGCTGCGGCTGCTGGTTCGCGGCCCGTTCGAGGAAGCGCAGCAGCTCGACGGGGAAGGGCAGGACGAGCGTGGAGTTCTTCTCGGCGGCGACGGCCACGACGGTCTGCAGGAGCCGCAGTTGGAGGGCGGCGGGCTGCTGGGACATCTCCTTGGCGGCCTCGGAGAGCTTCTTGGACGCCTGGAGTTCGGCGTCGGCGTTGATGACGCGGGCGCGCCGCTCCCGGTCGGCCTCGGCCTGCCGTGCCATCGACCGCTTCATGGTCTCCGGCAGCGACACGTCCTTGATCTCGACGCGGTCGATCTGCACGCCCCAGCCGATGGCCGGGCTGTCGATCATCAGCTCCAGGCCCTGGTTGAGCTTCTCGCGGTTGGAGAGCAGATCGTCCAGGTCGCTCTTGCCGATGATGGACCGCAGCGAGGTCTGCGCCATCTGCGAGACCGCGAAGCGGTAGTCCTCGACCTGGATGACCGCGTCGGGCGCGTTGACGACCTTGAAGTACACGACGGCGTCGACGCGCACCGTGACGTTGTCCCGCGTGATGCCCTCCTGCGCGGGCACCGGCAGCGTCACGATCTGCATGTTGACCTTACGCATCCGGTCCACGACCGGCACGATCATGGTGAACCCGGGCTGGCGCGCGGCACCGGAGAGACGGCCGAGCCGGAAGACGACACCGCGTTCGTACTGCTTGACGACGCGGGCAGCCGACGCCACGTACACCAGACCCGCGGAGAGCGTCGCCACGCCCGCCGCAAGGAGCTCCTCCACCATGACGACCCCCTGTCGCTCCGAGTCGCCCGTCCATCAACGATACGCCCGGGCGCGGGGCGGGGCGAGCCCCTGGGAGCGGGTCAGGAAGCGGGTCAGGGGGCGGGCCGGACGGGGCGCGGCCGGGACTCGTACAGGCGCGTGTGGTAGCGGCCCGCGGCTTCGAGGCCGGCGGGGTCGAGACCCAGCGCGCGCACCCGCTCGACGACGTCGCGCTGCTCGTCGGGGCTGGTGAACAGGCGCTGCGGATAGGTGTGCGCGGGGTCGAACCCGGTGTCCAGGTCGTGCGCGGCGAGGCTCTGGGCGATGCGGTCGTAGGGGACGGTGCGCAGGACGAACGCACTGACCCACAGGGGGAGTCGGACGCAGCCGAGCAGGGCGTCGAAGGTGCGGTGCGTGACGTAGCCGATGCCGCCGGTGACGGTGATCAGGCCGACGCCGGACAGGGCACGGGCGAGGCCGTGGCTGGGCGGTACGCGTTCCAGGTTCTCCGCGTACGCCTCGTCGAGCAGGCCGACGGCCAGGGCGTAGGCGGTGGCGTTGGCGGCGGTGTCCACGCCGACCATGCGCACCGCGTCCGGGCGGCGGCGCGCGGCGTAGAACTCCTTGTCCAGGTCGACTAGTTCACTCGTGGTGAGCTCCGTCGTCGCGTCCCCGGCGTAGTGCGCGTACAGGTCGGCGAGCGTTAGATCGTGGTTGAGCAGGGCGGCGTTGATGCCGTACGAGCAGCACAGGTCGAGCACCGTGAAACCGTCACCGCCGTCCGGTCCTGGCGGAGCGCTCTCGCGCCGTGCCGCGAGCGTCCGGCGGAAGACGCCCTGGGCGTGGTGCGGGATCTCGTACTCGTACGGGGCGAGGCGGCGGAAGTACGGCCGCGGGTCGGGCAGGTCGTAGATGTCGTCGAACCGCGTCTTGCCCGCGATGGAGTCCGCCTCGGGGTCAGGTGTGTCGGGACGGCTGCGTGCGCACATGGGCATACCTCCGTGAAATGGGTTCGGGTGTGTGGCAGCTGAAGCTGTACCCGACGCCTCATGGGCCCGGAAGTCCGCGAGGCGCTTCCTGGCCACCCTGGCCACAGGGACTCATTAGGCTGTGCCGGTGTTCACCTCCCAGGGCCCCTCGCTCCGCGAACTGGCCGTGCAAGCGCTGTCCTCCACCGAGCACGGCTACGACCTGCTGGCTCCCAAGTTCGACCACACGCCCTTCCGTACGCCCGAGCGCATCCTCGACGCGTGTGCCGAGGCCCTGCGTCCACTTGGCCCGTTCGCGGCGGGTCTCGACGTGTGCTGCGGCACCGGCGCGGGCGTGGACGTCCTGCGGCCGATGTGCCGGGAGCATGTGACCGGCGTCGACTTCAGCGCCGGGATGCTGGCCGAGGCGCGCGCCGCGGTGACCCCGGGCGACGGGTCCGGGGGCACGGGGCCGGTGATCCACTGGGTGCGGGCCGACGCCCGCGCGCTGCCCTTCGCCGAGGGCTTCGACGTGGCCGTGAGCTTCGGGGCGTTCGGACACTTCCTGCCCGCCGAGCGGCCCGGCCTGTTCGGCCAGGTGCACCGGGCGCTGCGCCCCGGCGGCCTGTTCGCCTTTCCCATCGGCGCACCACAGCCACTCACGTCACCATGGTACTGGGCCATGCTCGGCTTCGACGGGGCGATGCGGGCGCGCAACCTGCTGTGGCGGCCGCGCTTCGTCATGTACTACCGCACGTTCGCCCTGGCCGCGGTGCGGGACGACCTGGAGCGGGCCGGGTTCGACGTGGAGTTGCGGCCGCTGGAGGAGTTCGGCCGCCGGGACGACGGCTCCCCGCACTGGCGGCTCGTGGTGGCGCGCAAGCGGGCCGAGGGGTAACAGCGGCGGCGGCCGTCACCTGGGTGCGCTGCTGAACGCCCGCCGGTACGCCTGCGGGCTGACCCCCGCGACCCGCTTGAAGCGGTCCCGGAACGCCGTCGGCGAGCCGAAGCCGACCTGCGCGGCGATGCGCTCCACCGGGTGCTCGGTGGTCTCCAGGAGGTGCTGGGCCTGGCGGACCCGCGCGCGGTGCAGCCACTGCAGCGGTGTCGTGCCGGTCTGCTCGCGGAACCGGCGCAGCAGGGTGCGGCTGCTCAGGCCCGCGTGCGCGGCGATGTCGTCGAGGGTGAGCTCGCGCGCCGCGTTCTCCTCCAGCCAGCGAAGGAGCGGTTCGAGCGCACGGCCGCGCGGGTGCGCCGGGGGCTGGTTGACGATGAACTGGGCCTGCCCGCCCTCCCGTTCGAGCGGCATCACCGAGAGCCGCGCGGCGTCGGCGGCGACCGCCGAGCCGTAGTCGCGCCGGATCATGTGCAGGCTCAGGTCCATGCCGGCGGCGGCGCCCGCGGACGTGAGGATCTGGCCGTTGTCGACGTAGAGCACGTCCGGGTCGACGTCGATGTCCGGGTAGGCCGCCGCCAGGTGGTCCGTCGCGAACCAGTGCGTGGTGGCGCGCAGGCCCGTGAGCAGCCCGGCCTGCGCGAGGACGAAGGTGCCCACGCAGATGGAGGCGATGCGGGTACCGGAGGCGGCGGCCTCGCGCAGCGCGGCCAGGGTCTTCTCCGGCACCGGCGCGGACGGGTCGTGGGTGCCCGGCACGATGATCGTGTCCGCGTCCACGAGACCGCTCAGGTCGTGGTGCGCCCGCAGCGCGAACGTGCCCGCGTCGACCTCGGGCTCGGCCGCGCACACCCGCACCCGGTAGCCCGGCCGCTCACCGGGCAGCCGGGTCCTGTTGAACACGTCCAGGGGCATCGCCAGGTCGGACGGGATGACGTCGTCGAGCGCCAGGACGGCCACGGTGTGCATGGCGGCAACGTACGTCACCGCCGTCATCCCGCCAAGTGCGCTGTACGTGCCCTGAGCGCCGCCCGCCTCCGGGACCAGGCGGCTTCCGGAGCCGACGGCCTCGTACGACAGCGTGGCGATTTTCCGTTGAAAGCTGTCATTGCAGCCACTGTCCGGGTCGTGATCGCGCTGGCTAGCCTCGGCGCCGGGAAAGCGGACCGGAGCCCTGCGCCGCCAGGGCCACCTCGGCCGCCACGGCCACCACCAGGAAACGGAACCCCGCATGCACGCTCAGGTAGTTCTCTTCGACGGCTTCGACCCCCTCGACGTCCTCGGTCCGCTGGAGGTCCTGTACGCCGGAGGCATCGCGACGGACGGCGGCATCACCGTCGAGCTGGTCTCGGCGGAAGGCGCCCGGGACGTGCCGAGCGGCCTGGAGCTCGTGACCCTCAGGGCCACGGCACGCCTTGACCCGGGGCGCGCGGGCCTGATCCTGGTGCCGGGCGCGGCGGGGCCCACCGAGCAGCGCGACCCCGAGGACGACAGCATCCCCTCCCGCCTCGCCCGCACCCAGCGCACCGCGCTGCCCGCGCTCCTGGCGGAGGCCATGGCGCACCCCGGCTCGACCATGACGTCCGTGTGCGGCGGCTCCCTGGTCCTGGCGCTGTCCGGGCTGCTCAAGGGCAGGCACGCCACCGGTCACCACGAGGCGCTGGACGCTCTGTGGGGCCTCGGGGTGTCCGTCGTGCGGGCCCGCGTCGTCGACGACGGCGACCTGGTCACCGGCGCCGGGGTGACCTCGGGGGTCGACCTCGGACTGCACCTCCTGGAGCGGGAGTTCGGGCCGCGCGTCGCGCACGCCGTCGAGGAGGTGTTCGCGCACGAGCGGCGCGGGGTGGTGTGGAGCGCCACCGGGACGGAACCCGCACCGATCTGACCCGACCCGCCCTGACCCGACCCGGCCTGGCCTGACCCGAACTGACTTTGACCCGGCCGGACTTGATCTGGCCTGGCCCGACCGCGCTCCCGCCGCCGAAGCCCGCCCCGAACGCCCGACCCGAAAGCCCTCTCATGACGAAGCTGTTCCTGATCCTGCACGTCCTCGCGGCCATCATGGCCGTCGGCCCGGTCGCCGTCGCGGCCAGCATGTTCCCGCCGGTGCTGCGCAGCGCCCTCGCCGGTCCCGGCGAGGCGGCGCCCGTCACGACACTGCGTACGCTGCACCGCATCTGCCGCGTCTACGCGGGCGTCGGCATCGCGGTGGTGATCTTCGGCTTCGCGACCGCGAGCAGCATGGGCGTGCTAGACAGCGCCTGGCTGATCACGTCGATCGCGCTGACGTTCCTCGCGGCGGTGATCCTGATCGTCCTCGTGCTGCCCCGGCAGGAGTCGGCCCTGGAGGTGGTGGCGGCAGCCCCGGGCGCCGTGGGCGGGGAGACAGGGGGGACCGAGGAAGCCGCCGCCGCGCAGGGCACCGTGAAGCTCGACGCGCGGGCCGGCGCCCAACTGGCCATGTTCACGGGCACCTTCAACGTCCTGTGGGCGACCGTCACCATCCTGATGATCGTCAGGCCGGGCTCCACGACCGGAGGCTGACCCCGCACATGCGTCCGAAGGCTCCTGGCAGTCGGGCGCGGCATGATCTCCGCATGACTGAGATCACCCTGATGTCGGACCCGAAGGTCGCCGCCGTGCCCGTACGCGACTGCGGCGAACCGCTGGTGGACGTGCGCGCCGCGGACACCCTGCTCGTCGACGCCCGGGCGAAGGACCCGGCGGACGCGTACGCGCACCTGCGTGAGGGCGTACTCCAACGCCTCCTGCGGGCACAGGAGTTGCTGCCGCAGGGCCTGCGGCTGCTCTTCGTCGAGGGATACCGCCCACTGTCCCTCCAGCGCCACTACTTCGAGCGGTACGCCGCCGGGCTCGGCGCCGAGAACCCGTCCTGGACGCCCGCCCGGATCCACGCCGCAGCCAGCCGCTTCGTCTCCCCGCCGGAGATAGCCCCGCACAGCGCGGGCGCCGCGGTGGACCTGACCCTCGCGGAGGCCGACGGCACGGAGTGCGACCTGGGCACCGCCATCGACGCGAGCCCCGAGGAGAGCGCGGGCGCCTGCTACACGGGCGCGCCCGGCATCAGCGCCGAGGCCCGCATGAACCGCAAGGTCCTGGGCGCCGCGCTCACCGCCGCGGGCCTCGTCAACTACCCCACGGAGTGGTGGCACTGGTCGTACGGCGACCGCTACTGGGCGCTGGAGACGCGGGCGGAGTGCGCCCTGTACGGGCCGTGCGAACTCCGGTAGGCGGCCGGATGTGCCCCTTGCGGTGGGGGAGATACGCCCCTGAGGTGCCATCCTGAGGTGTGGGAGCGGGCGTGCGGGGCACGCGGCTGTGGACGGCGACGACGCCTCGGCTCTCGACGGACGAGGGAGGCACATGATGCCCGAACGCCCCTGGACGCCGCGCGGTGCACGGCCGCGCGCTGCGTCCATTGCCCTGGCTGCCGCGGGCGCGCTCCTGCTCGGCGCGTGCGGCGGGCAGAACGACGACGCGGGTTCTCCTCCGTCCCCTCCGGAAAGGGGTACGGACACGGCAGCCACGGCGAGCACCCAGCCCCCGCGCACGGTGCCCCCGGCCGGCAAGCCGGAACCCGTCGATACGGCCCCGGCTCCGGAGCCCGCCCCGGCGTCGGCGTCCGCCCCGACGCCGACGTCGGCACAGCGGCCCGCCGCCCCGTCCCGATGCACCGCCGACCGCCTCGCGCTGTCCCTCGGCCGCATCGACCCGGGAGCCGGCAACCGCTATGCCCCGCTCGTGTTCACCAACACCGGGTCCACGACGTGCGTGCTGCGGGGCTACCCGGGTGTCTCCCTGCTCGACTCCTCCGGCGACCGCGTCGGCCGGCCCGCGCAGCGCGGGGGGACCATGCTGCCGCCGGTGCAACTCGACCCGGGGGAGAGCGCGTTCGCCAGTCTGCACACGCTGGCCCGGGGCGTGACGGACAAGCCGTGCTGGCCCCGTGCCGACCGGGTGCAGGCCTATCCGCCGGGATCGACCGGGGCACTGCGGACGCCGGCCGGGAACTTCGAGGTGTGCGGCGACACGTTCGACGTGACCGCGGTGGAGCCCGGCAGGCATCCGTGACACACGCGTCCCGGCAGGCACCCGTGACGCACCCGCCTGTCACGCGCGCCGCGCTCGCCGTATGATCTACGGCGTACCGCATCGCATGGCGGCCTCCTGAAGCACCCGAAGCCCGACCGGGAGGTCCACGCATGTCCGCGCTCAAGGTACGCCCCTTCCACCGCGACGACCGCGATCAGCTCACCGAGCTGGTGAACAGCCATGTCGCCGCCGTCGTGCCCGGCGTCTCCGTCTCCGTGAACACCGTCCTCGGCCAATTGGCGCGCCAGCCCGACGAGTTCATCACCGACCCGTGGGTGGCCGAGCGCGTCACGCTCGTCGCCGAGCAGCGCGCGTTCGTCGTGGCCGCCGCACATCTGCTGCGCTACCGCGCAAGCGCCGACGTCGGCCCGGACTACCGCGACCTGGGCGAGATCAACTGGTTCGTCTGCCATCCGCCCGCGTCCTTCTGGCCGGACTCCGACGCGGCCGCGGACCTGCTCATGAGCGCCTGCCTGGCGCAGCTCGCCCGCTGGGACGTGCGCGCCCGCGCGGCCGACGGCGCGCTGCCCGCCCCCGCCGTCTACGGCCTGCCGCGCGCCTGGCCGCACGTCCGCGCCGCCTACGAGCGCGCCGGGTTCCGGCACACCGGCGACACCGAGGTCGTCCTGATCGCGGCCGTGCCCGACCTGCGGCGCACGGAGCCGCCACGGCCGGGCCTCGCCGTCCGCCGCACCCTCGGCGAGTGCGGCACCCGGCTGACCGCGCACGCCGACGGCCGCGACCTCGGCTTCATCGAGGTCGACACGGCGCTCGGGCGCCCCGAACGCCAGGCCCGCAACGGCTCGTTGGCCGACATCGGCAACTTCGCCGTCGAGCCCGGCCACGGCGTCGACGACCTGGAGGCCTGGCTCCTGGGCGAGGCCGCCGAGTGGCTGCGCCTCGCCGGTGCCGACCGGCTGCTCGCCTACGAAGCGGCCGACGACCCGGAGGCGATCGCGCGGCTCACGGCGCTCGGCTTCCGGGAGCTGGTGCGGACCGACCGGGGCTGGTACCACCACGCCTGAGGCCTGGGGGCCTGTGTCTGCGGCCGGGGGCGCTCGGCCGGAGAGCGTTCCGCCGGAGCGGTCGGGCTCGGCCCTCAGCCGAACTGCACCGACCGCTTCGACAACGCCATCCACGTGCCCTCGATGACGCTCCGCGGACTGCCCAGGTCGTCCGCCGCCGCGCCGAGCGTGACCGCGAGCGGCACGAAGTGCTCCTCGCGGGGGTGGGCGTACCGGGCGCCCGGGGCCTTCTGCGCGAAGTCGAGCAGCGCGTCGACGTCACCGGCCGCCAGGGCCCGCCGCCCCCAGTCGTCGAACTCGGCCATGGGGGAGGGGACTTCGTTCTGCGGATTGATGGCGCGCAGGTTGTGCGTGAAGGAGCCGCTGCCGACGATCAGCACGCCCTCGTCGCGCAGCGGAGCGAGCCTGCGGCCGATGTCCATCAGCCTCTTCGGGTCCAGCGTCGGCAGGGACATCTGGAGCACCGGGACGTCCGCGTCCGGGTACATCTCTCGCAGCGGGACGTACGCGCCGTGGTCGAGGCCGCGCTCGGGCAGGTCGTGCACCGGCATCCCTGGGGCGCGCAGCAGGCCCCGGACCTGTGCGGCGAGCCCGGGGGCGCCGGGCGCGGCGTACTGGATCCGGTAGTAGTGCTCGGGGAAGCCCCAGAAGTCGTAGACGAGCGGCACGGTGGTGGTCGCGCCGAGTGTGAGCGGGGCCTCCTCCCAGTGGGCGGAGACCATCAGGATCGCCTTCGGGCGCGGCAGCTCCGCGCCCCACCGGGCGAGCTGCCCGGGCCAGTCGGCGTCCTCGGCGAGGGTCGGGCCGCCGTGGCTCATGAAGAGCGCGGGCATCCGCGATGCCGGTCGTTCCGGGGCTGCGGTGGTCATGGTCGGCGCCTCCTTGGCGGCGTGGTTCAAAGGCGGCATGGTTCAAATTTGAAGCACACGAGCGACCGTACTCGATGGTTTGAATTTGAACAACAGGCGTACGCTGCCCCCATGGGCGACACGAAGTGGCTGAACGACGACGAGATGGCCCTCTGGCAGGCCTTCCTCACCGCGGGGGCGCTGCTCGACCGGCGCGTCGAGGAGCAGCTGAAGGCCGAGTCGGGGCTGTCCCATGTCCAGTACGAGGTGCTGGTGCGGCTGTCCGCCGCCGCGGACGGCGAGCTGCGCATGAGCGAACTCGCCGGCGCCCTGGTGACCACCAAGAGCGGGCTGACGTACCAGATCACGCAGATGGAGAAGGCGGGTCTGGTGCGTCGCCGCTCGTGCGCCGGCGACGTGCGCGGCGTCTACGCCGTCCTCACCGACGCGGGCCGCGCCCGCCTGGAGCGCGCGGCGCCCGGGCACGTCGAGGTCGTCCGCACTCACCTGATCGACGTCCTCAGCGAGGACCAGGTCCGGTCCATGAAGGAGGGCCTCGGCGAGGTCGTGCGGAGGCTGACCGGGGCGTGAGCCCCGGCCGGACCCCGGTGGACGTCACGGCAGGCGGACCAGATTCATGCGGTACTCCTCCACCTGCGGAAGGCGCTGCGGGACGAGGCCGTCGAGCATCGCCGTGTAGTCCTCCGGGAGCAGGCGGCGCAGGTGGTCGGGCAGCGTGGTGACGGTGTGCGAGGCGAGGACGCGCGCCCCCGGCAGCCAGTCGCCGATCTGCTCCGGGTCCGCGCAGCTCCACCGCATCCTGGCCGACACCTTGCTGAGCGCGTCGTGCTCGTCCTGGGTGCCGACGACGCCGGGCCCCGTGGTGTCCAGCGCGAGCAGCGCCCCGGGGAACCGCTTGGCCATCAGGTCGAGCGCGCGGCGCGCGTCGTCCTCGGCCAGGTAGGGGAGCACGGCCTCCGCCGACAGGAAGTACGGGCCCTCGAAGGCGCCCGTGACCTCCTGCGCCCAGTCGTCGTCGAGGACCGACGCCACGCGGGTCAGGCGCCGGGCCGAGTCCTCGACGAAGGCGCGGCGCAGCTCGACCACGTCCGGCAGGTCGAACTCGAACCAGTGCGCGCGGCCGTTGTCGAGCCGCTCGTGACGGGTGTTGAGGCCGGTGCCGATCTCGACGACGGTGCCCGCCGGGTGGGCGTCGAGGAAGTCGCGTACCCAGTGGTCGAACAGGGCCGCGCGCAGCACCGTGCCGACCAGGCTCGGCCCGCCGTCGAAGCGGGCGAAGTCGTAGTCGATCTCCGCCACGATCTCGGCGGCGCGTGGGTCGCTGAGGACCGGGCGAGGCCTGCGGCTCTCGACCGCGCGGCCGTACAGCGGGATCAGCAGGGTCTCCTGGGTCGTGCCCAGGCGTATCTCGCGCTTGGTCATGACCCTCACCTTAATGAAAATGAATGTCAAAAATCGAGGGTCGGACTCAGGCCAGTGCTCCGCGCTCCGCCCGTGCCTGGTCGTCCTGGTCGGTGAGGTGCCAGTGCAGGTCGCGGACGCCCGGCTCCAGGGAGAGACGCGTCACGAGCTGCTCCATGTCCGCGCCGGGGGCGCCGTCGATGACGACCGACGCCTCCAGCGTGGTCGTGCCGTCGTCCTCGCCGCGCCGGATGCGCAGTCCCGCGAGGCGCGGGTCGGTGCTGCTGAGCAACTGGATGAGCAGCGCGCGGATGTGGGCCTCGTCCCGGCGGTCGCAGGTGACGTGGAAGGTGACCTGCGTGGTGGTGTCGGCGTTACCCTGCGGTGCACGGTCGATGAGGTGGCTGGTGGGCCGCAGTACGAGGTGTACGGCGACGACGGTGACGGCGCCGAGCAGTGCGAGGGCCAGTCGCCCGGAGGCTGCGAGGATGCCCACCGCCGCCGAACACCACAGCGTGGCGGCCGTGTTGAGGCCGCGGATCGACGCGCCCTCGCGCATGATGACGCCGCCGCCGAGGAATCCGACGCCGGAGACGACGTACGAGGCGACCCGGGTCGGGCTCGTCGGGTCGTGCATCGCCTCGCTGTAGAGGACGAACAGCGTGGCCCCGGCGGCCACCAGGGCGTTGGTGCGCAGGCCCGCCATGCGGGCGCGCCATTGCCGCTCGACGCCGATGAGGGCGCCGCAGCCGACGCCGGTGGCCAGGCGCAGGGCGAAGTCGAACGTGGTCAGGGACTGCATGGCGACACCTCCTGGGGCCTGGCCGGGTACGCACCCATACTTGCACGTCTACGCAAGTAAGAACAAAGGGTCTGCGTGGCACCCGGCGCCCTTATTTGCGTATCCACGCAAAGAGGCGCACACTTCCGGAGGCAGAACCAGGCCCCGGCGGCGCAGCCGGAGGCACGACCCCGGCATTCACGAAGGAGGCAGCCATGGGCGCGGACCCTCCCAGTAGCAGCCGCTGCCTCCCCGGCAGCACCTGATCCGCCGCTCCCCGCCGTACGGCACGGGACCGGCGCGACGCGGCCCGCGCGCCACACCGCGCGCCCCCGGCCGCCTCTTCCTCATGCCAGTTCACGTGCGCACACCTGACACTTCGTGACCCCGGCTGCCGTACACGCCTTGCGGTAGCGGCCCGGGGACCGCTGTGCCCAGAGTGTGGTCGGAGGTTCTTGTGATGTCGTTCAAGGCCGGCGGCGCCCCGCCGCGCGCCCCGCTCTCCTCCCGGTTCGCCGGCCGCCTGTCCCGGATGACCTGGGTGGACGTGGTGGTCGCCGCGGCCGTCCTGGTCCTGCTCTACCTCGTCCTGCGGGTCGGCCAGGGCACCACCGTCCGCTTCTCCACCGACCAGTCCATCAAGGTGGACACCGATCCGGCCCGGCTGCCGTACGACGCCGCGCGCTCACTCCTGCGGATGTTCGCCGCCCTCGCCGCGTCGATCGTCTTCACCTTCGCGTACGCCTATGCCGCAGCGAAGAGCCGCCGCCTCGAGCGGATCCTCATCCCGGCCCTGGACATCCTCCAGTCCGTGCCCGTGCTCGGCTTCCTCACGGTCGCCGTGACCGGGTTCATCGCCCTGTTCCCCGGCTCCCTGCTCGGCCTCGAATGCGCGTCGATCTTCGCGATCTTCACCTCGCAGGCCTGGAACATGACGTTCGGCTTCTACCACTCGCTGACCTCGCTGCCGCGTGAACTCGACGAGCTGTCACGGTCGTTCCGCTTCACCAAGTGGATGCGGTTCTGGCAGGTCGAGGTCCCGGCCGGGATGATCGGCCTGGTCTGGAACGGCATGATGAGCTTCGGCGGCGGCTGGTTCTTCCTCGTCGCGTCCGAGGCGATCAGCGTCAACAACAAGGACTACGCGCTGCCCGGCGTCGGCTCCTACGCCGGAGCCGCGGTCACCGACGGCGACCTCGGCAAGGTCGGCTGGGCCATCCTCACCATGGCCGTCATGGTCATCGGCGTGAACTTCCTGTTCTGGCGCCCGCTGACGGCCTGGGCGGAGCGGTTCAAGAACGAGCAGTCCGAGGCGAGCGAGATCCAGCGCTCGGTCGTCCTCGACTTCCTGCGCCGCTCCAACTGGCCGCACCTGCTCGGCACGCTGCTGCGTCCCGTGGGCCGCGCGCTCGGCCGCGCCGCCCGGGTGTTCGGCACCGACGACCGGCCGCTCACGGTCGACCCGGGGCGCAGGCGCACCGGCGACATCACCTTCGCGATCGTCGCGGGCGGCCTCATCGTGTGGGGCCTGGTCGACCTAGGCTTCTACCTGAACGACCGCACCGGCATCGGGGTGTTCGGCGAGCCGTTGCTCCTCGGCCTGGTCACCTTCGTCCGCGTCGTCGTGCTCGTCGCCGTCGCCACCGTCGTCTGGGTGCCCATCGGCGTACGCATCGGTTTCTCGCCGCGGCTGACCCGCGTCGCGCAGCCGATCGTGCAGGTGCTCGCGAGCTTCCCGGCGAACTTCCTCTTCCCGATCGCCGTCTGGTTCTTCCTCAGGACCGGCCTCTCGATCAACGTGGGCGGCATCCTGCTGATGGCGCTCGGCGCGCAGTGGTACATCCTCTTCAACACCATCGCCGGCGCCATGTCGATCCCGACGGACCTGCGCGAGGCCATGGACGACCTGGGCGTCCGGGGTTGGCAGCGCTGGAAGCGGCTGATCCTGCCCGGGATCTTCCCTTCGTACGTCACCGGCGGCATCACCGCGTCCGGTGGTGCCTGGAACGCCTCGATCGTCTCCGAGGTCGTCACCTTCGGCGGCACCACGCTGACCGCGACCGGCCTCGGCGCGTACATCGCGCAGGCCACCGCCGACGGCGACTTCCCGCACCTGCTCGCGGGCGTCGCGGTGATGAGCCTGTACGTCGTGGGGCTCAACCGCCTGCTGTGGCGGCGCCTCTACCGCCTCGCGGACACCAGGTACGCGCTGTGACCCAGCACCGGGCCGACACCCGGGCCCACCCCCAGACTTACCTTTCCCTCCGGCGAACTGGAGCCTCTCTCATGGCACTCAAGGCCCTCCGCAAGCTGCGCACCCCCACCACCCCTACTGGCCCGGCGGCCGCCCCGCCGCGCGCCGCCGACGGTGACGTCCTGCTCGAAACCGTGGGCCTCACCAAGTCCTACGCGGGCGCAGACGGCGAACTGCCCGTGCTCGCCGGCATCGACCTGAAGATCCGTGCCGGGGAGGTCGTCGCGCTGCTCGGCAAGTCCGGCTCCGGCAAGTCCACGCTGCTGCGCTGCCTGGCCGGTCTCATCCCGGCGAGCTCCGGCACCGTCAGCTACCGCGGCGAGCCGCTGACCGGCGCCAACCCCGGCACAGCCATGGTGTTCCAGACCTTCGCCCTGCTGCCCTGGCTGACCGTGCAGCAGAACGTCGAACTCGGCCTGGAGGCACGGGGTGTGCCCGCCGAGGAGCGGGCCCGCGCCGCCGTGCAGGCCATCGACCTGATCGGCCTCGACGGCTTCGAGTCCGCGTACCCGAAGGAGCTGTCGGGCGGGATGCGGCAGCGCGTCGGGTTCGCGCGGGCCCTCGTCGTCGAGCCGGACGTGCTGATGATGGACGAGCCGTTCTCCGCGCTCGACGTCCTGACCGCCGAGAACCTGCGCGGCGAGCTGATGGAGCTGTGGGAGTCCGGTCAATTCCCCACGCGCGCCGTCGTGTTGGTGACCCACAACATCGAGGAGGCGGTCCTGATGGCCGACCGCATCGTCGTCCTCGGCTCCCGCCCCTACGGCACCATCCGCGAGACCGTCGAGGTCGGCCTCGACCGGCCGCGCGACCGCGACGCGCCCGCCTTCCAGGAACTCATCGACCGCGTGTACCGCATCATGACCGGCCGCCCCAAGGAGACCCTTCCCCAAGCTCTCAACTCCGTTCGAGCAGGGGAGACCCCACCCTCGAGCCGCACCGAACCCGCCGACCTGGAGAAGCGCACGGTCGCGGGCACCCCGCTGCCCGCCGCCACCGTCGACGGACTCTCCGGCCTCGCGGAGATGGTCGCGCACCGCGGCGGCCGCTGCGACCTGGCCGACCTCGCCGACGAACTCGGCCTGGACGTCGACGACATGCTCCCGCAGGTCGACGCGCTCGACCTGCTCGGCTTCGCCGCCGTCAGCGGCGACGACCTGGTCCTCACCGAGACGGGCACCGCGTTCGCCGAAGCCGACGTACAGACGTCCAAGCCCCTGTTCGCCCGCGCCGCGACCGAGGTGCCGCTGGTGAAGCTGATCACCAACAGCCTGCGGCAGCGGCCGGACGCCGCAGTCCGCGCCGGGTTCTTCCGCGACCTGCTCGCCCACCACTTCACGAGCGAACAGGTGGAGCGCCAACTGGAGACGGCCACCGACTGGGGCCGCTACGCGGAGCTGTACGCGTACGACGCCGACCGGCAGGAGTACCGGCTGGACAGCGCCGCCTAGCCGACTGGCCGCCAAGTCGGCCGGACGGCCGGTCGCCCAGTCGGTCAGTGCTCGGTGGCCGGGCGCCGGCGGGCCGCCCGGGCCGTCGGCCGACGCGCGGGAGCGGTCTGCCGCGCGGCCTCCGGCGTGGGCTCCGCCGGTGCGTCGGGCGCCGCGGTGCCGTCGGCGGCGCGTGCGACCAGCGCCGCCTCGTCCAGGAGGCCCCGCACGTTCGCCGCGCGGTAGTAGATCCGGGTGCCCTCGCGGCGCGAGACGACGAGCCCGGCCGCCCGCAGCTTCGCCAGATGCTGCGAGGTCGCGGCCACATGCGCGCCGAGCAGCTCGGCGAGCGCGCTGACGGGCAGCTCCTGCCGGCTGAGGGCCCACAGAAGCCGGTACCGCGAGGGATCGGCCACCGCCTTCAGCACCGCCACCGCACGGTCCGCGGCCTCCGCGTCCCACGACTGTCCTTGCGCGTCCATGCAAGTAGGGTAACGGGCTGCCGGAGTGTGCGGGACACCCCCGCAGCCCCGCCTCAGGCCCCCGCGGCCCCGCCGCGCCGCCCCGACGCCGTGGACCCCCGTACCACCAGCTCCGGCAGGAACACGAACTCGCTGTGCGGTGCGGGGGTGCCGCCGATCTCTTCCAGGAGTGTGCGCACCGTGGCCTGGCCCATGGCCTGGACGGGCTGGCGGATCGTGGTGAGCGGTGGGTCGGTGAAGGCGATGAGCGGGGAGTCGTCGAAGCCGACCACCGAGATGTCGCGGGGCACGTCCAGGCCCTGTTCGCGGGCGGCGCGGACGGCGCCGAGCGCCATCATGTCGCTGGCGCAGACGATGCCGGTGCAGCCCTTGGCGATCAGTGCGGCGGCCGCGGCCTGCCCGCCCTCCAGGGTGTAGAGGGAGTGCTGGACCAGCTCGTCGGCCTCGGCGGGGGACAGGCCGAGCCGCTCGCGCAGGCCGAGCCGGAAGCCCTCGATCTTGCGGACCACTGGCACGAAGCGCCGGGGGCCGACCGCGAGGCCGATACGGGTGTGGCCGAGTGAGGCGAGGTGCCGCACGGCGAGTTGGGTCGCGGCGCGGTCGTCGGTGGAGACGAAGGGCGCGTCGACCTTGGGGGAGAAGCCGTTGACCAGGACGTAGGGGACGCCCTTGGCGCGCAGCGCCTCGTAGCGCTCCATGTCCGCCGTGGTGTCGGCGTGCAGCCCGGACACGAAGATGATCCCGGCGACACCGCGGTCCACCAGCATCTCGGTGAGCTCGTCCTCCGTGGAGCCGCCCGGGGTCTGGGTGGCGAGGACCGGGGTGTAGCCCTGGCGGGTCAGGGCCTGGCCGACGACCTGGGCGAGCGCGGGGAAGATCGGGTTGTCCAGCTCGGGCGTGATCAGGCCGACGAGGCCCGCGCGGCCGCTCCTGCGCAGCCGGACGGGCCGTTCGTAGCCGAGCACGTCGAGTGCGGCCAGGACGGCTTCGCGGGTGGCCGCGGCCACGCCGGGCTTGCCGTTGAGCACCCGGCTGACGGTGGCTTCGCTGACCCCCGCCTGGGCTGCGATGTCGACGAGCCGCGCGGTCATGAACGGGACTGTACAGGCCGGGCGGATCTCTGCCCACTTGTTGCGCAAGCCTTGCAGGCCCCTTCCGCCCTGGCCAGGAGCGGCCCGGGCGGAAACCTCATGGACACGCAGGGGCACGCAAGGACACGCGGCGGTAACGATCCCACGCTCTTGCAGAAATTTCTCGCAAGGTCTTTCGGGACGTTTTCAAGCCTGTTACGTTCCTGCCAACCCGGCGCCGCCTCGACTGCGGCCGGCAGGAGGCACCTCTTCGTCTCTCCTCATTCCGGGCCATTCCGGGACCAGTTGAAGGAGTTCACATGCGGCGTGGCATAGCGGCCACCGCACTGGTCGCAGCCCTGGCGATGACAGCGGCAGCGTGCGGCGGCGACGACGGTGGCAGCGGGAAGAAGAGCGGAGGCAAGCTCTCCGGGACCGTCACCTTCTGGGACACCTCGAACGACGCCGAGAAGGGCACGTACCAGAAGCTGGCCGAGGGCTTCGAGAAGCTCCACCCCGGCGTCAAGGTCGACTACGTGAACGTGCCGTTCGGCGAGGCCAACGCCAAGTTCAAGAACGCCGCGGGCGGCAACTCCGGCGCCCCCGACGTGATGCGCACCGAGGTCGCCTGGGTGGCCGACTTCGCCAACCTCGGCTACCTCGCGCCCCTGGAGAACACGCCCGCGCTCGACAAGCCGGACGACTACCTCCCGCAGGCCGCCGCGAGCACCAAGTTCAAGGGCAAGACGTACGCGGTGCCGCAGACCATCGACACCCTCGCGCTCTTCTACAACAAGAAGATGCTCAAGGACGCGGGCGTCGCGGTCCCCAAGACCTTCGACGAGGTCGGGTCCGCCGCGAAGAAGATCAAGTCGAAGTCCGGCAAGACCGGTCTCTACTTGCGCGGCGACGACCCGTACTTCTACCTGCCGTACCTCTACGGAGAGGGCGGTGACCTCCTCGACACCAAGAAGAAGGAGATCACCGTCGACGACGCCGAAGGCGCCGCCGCCTTCAAGGTGATGAAGGGCCTGGTCGACTCCAAGGCCGCCGTCACCGACGCCAGCGACGGCTACAACAACCAGCTCAACGCCTTCAAGGACGGCGACGTCGCGATGGCGCTCGACGGCCCCTGGTCCATCGAGGGCGCCCTGCAGGGCAAGCAGTTCAAGGGCGCCGCCGGCAAGGCCAACCTCGGCGTCGCGCCCGTCCCCGGCGGCAGCGCACGCCAGGCCTCGCCGCAGGGCGGCTGGAACCTCGCCGCGTACGCCGGTTCCAAGAACCTCGACGCCTCCTACGAGTTCATCAAGTACATGAGCTCCGCGAAGGTGCAGCAGCAGACCACCGAGAAGCTGAGCCTGCTGCCCACCCGCACCTCCGTCTACGAGGTGCCGTCCGTCAAGAACAACCAGATGGTGCAGTTCTTCAAGCCCGCCGTCGACAAGTCGGTGCAGCGCCCCTGGATCCCCGAGGCCAATTCCCTCTTCGAGCCGATCCGGCTGCAGATGGGGAAGGTGCTGAACGGCAGCACGTCGCCCGGTGACGGAGCCAAGAACATCGGCGACGCCTACCGCAAGCTCCTGAAGGACTACAAGTAGGCATGGCGGTCGACAGCGGCCACTCCGTGGCCGGGGCCGTGGACGCCGGGCGCGTCCACGGCCCCGGCCGGCGGACCGGCAAGAACCCGGGGCGCCTGCGCAGGGCGCTCACCACCCACTGGTACGCCTGGGCCATGGTCGCCCCCGTGGTGACCGTCATCGGCGTGATCGTCGGCTATCCGCTGCTGCGCGGCGTGTATCTGTCGACGACGGACGCCAACGAGGCGAACGTCGAGCGCACCATCGGCGTCAACCACATCCCGGCGACGTACGAGTCGGTCGGCCTGGACAACTACACGGCCATCCTCGAGGACGGTGTCTTCTGGGACCGGCTCACCTGGACCGTGGTGTGGACGGTCTCCTGCGTGGCCCTGTCGTTCGTGCTCGGCCTCGCCCTGGCGAACATGCTCAACCGCAAGCTGAAGGGCCGCTCCTTCTACCGGATGGCCCTCATCCTGCCCTGGGCGGTGCCCGCCTTCGTCTCGGTCTTCACCTGGCGGCTGCTCTTCAACGAGAAGAGCGGCATCCTCAACAAGATCCTCGCGGGCGGCGGCATCGACGCGATCCCGTGGCTCAACGACCCCACCTGGGCGAAGCTCTCGGTGATCGCCGTCAACGTCTGGCTCGGTGTGCCCTTCATGCTGGTCGCCATGCTCGGCGGCCTGCAGTCCATCCCCGGCGAGCTGTACGAGGCCGCGGAGATGGACGGCGCGAACGCCTGGCAGCGCTTCCGCCACATCACGCTGCCGGGCCTGCGCTCGGTGAGCAGCACCGTCATCCTGATCAGCGCCATCTGGACCTTCAACATGTTCCCGGTGATCTTCCTGCTCACCCGGGGCGGTCCGGGCGACGCCACCGAGATCCTGGTGACGTACGCCTACCGGCTCTCGTTCGTGGTCAGCCCGCGCGACTTCGCCGGGTCCGCGGCCTGGGGCGTGCTCATCCTGCTGCTGCTTTCGCTCTTCGCGGTGGTCTACCGCCGCGCGCTCCGCAAGCAAGGAGAGGTGTGGTGACCTCCATGAAGAGCCCCACGACACAGAAGGCGCCACCGAACGCGTCACCCGGGACCGCGCACAAGGGAAAGGTCCGGGCGCGCGGCGAGCGCAGCCCGCTGGCGTCCGTGGCCCTGCACACCACCCTGCTGATCGCCAGCGCCGTCGCGGTGCTGCCGCCGCTGTGGCTGCTCGTCACGTCGTTCAAACCGAAGAGCGAGGCGTTCTCCACGGCGATCGTGAAGGACTTCACCTTCGGCAATTACGACCACGTGGTGAACGACACCGAGTTCCTGAGCTGGGTCGGCAACTCCCTGTTCGTGGTGGGCCTGACCACTGTCATCGGCGTCTTCATCTCGGCGACCACCGGGTACGCGGTCAGCCGCTTCCGGTTCCCCGGCATGCGGCCCCTGATGTGGCTGCTGCTGATCACGCAGATGTTCCCCGTCGCGGTGCTCATCGTGCCGCTGTACAACCTGCTCGCGAGCTTCGGGCTGCTGAACCAGCCGATCGGTCTGGTCCTCACGTATCTGACGATCGCCGTGCCGTTCTCCGCGTGGATGATGAAGGGCTACTTCGACACCATCCCGGTGGAGATCGACGAGGCGGGCCGGGTGGACGGCCTCAATCCGTTCGGCACCTTCTGGCGGCTCATCATGCCGCTGGCCAAGCCCGGCCTCGCCGTGACCGGCTTCTACAGCTTCATCACCGGCTGGGCCGAGGTCGCCTACGCCTCCGCCTTCATGACCGGCGAGGAGAACCTCACCCTCGCGGGCGGCCTGCAGACCTTCGTCAACCAGTACACCAGCGACTGGGGCTCGCTGACTGCCGCCGCCGTGATCGTCGCGGTGCCCGCGGCGGTGATCTTCGGCTTCGTACAGCGTCACCTGGTCTCCGGACTCACCGCAGGCGCGACGAAGTCCTGACTCCGGCGCGAGGCAGTCCTGACCTCGTGCCGCCCCCCCGCTCCGCCGATCCGCCCACAGACTCGACCTTCCAGGGAACACATGACCCAGCATCTCGCTGCCCCTGCCGCCCCCGACTCCGGCACGCGTACGGACTGGTGGCGCGACGCGGTGATCTACCAGGTCTATCCGCGCAGCTTCGCCGACGGCAACGGCGACGGCATGGGCGACCTCGAGGGCATCCGGGCCCGCCTGCCGCACCTGAAGGACCTCGGTGTCGACGCCGTCTGGCTCAGCCCGTTCTACGCCTCGCCGCAGGCCGACGCGGGCTACGACGTCGCCGACTACCGCGCCATCGACCCGATGTTCGGCACCCTCCACGACGCCGACGCGGTCATCCGGGACGCGCACGCCCTGGGCCTGCGCATCATCGTGGACCTGGTGCCCAACCACTCCTCCGACCGGCACGACTGGTTCCAGCGCGCCCTGAAGGAGGGCCCCGGCTCGCCCCTGAGGGAGCGCTACCACTTCCGCCCCGGCAAGGGCACCGGCGGCGAACTGCCGCCCAACGACTGGGAGTCCATCTTCGGCGGCCCGGCGTGGACCCGCACCACGGACCCGGACGGTACCCCCGGCGAGTGGTACCTCCACCTGTTCGCGCCCGAGCAGCCCGACTTCAACTGGGAACACCCCGCCGTACGCGACGAGTTCCGCTCCATCCTGCGCTTCTGGCTCGACATGGGCGTCGACGGCTTCCGCGTGGACGTCGCCCACGGCCTGGTCAAGGCCGAGGGGCTCCCCGACATCGGCCACCACGACCAGCTGAAGCTGCTCGGCAACGACACCATGCCGTTCTTCGACCAGGACGGCGTACACGAGATCTACCGCAGCTGGCGGCGAGTTCTCGCCGAGTACGCGGGCGACCGCGTCCTGGTCGCCGAGGCCTGGACGCCCACCGTCGAGCGCACCGCGCACTACGTACGCCCCGACGAGATGCACCAGGCCTTCAACTTCCAGTACCTGGGCACCCATTGGGACGCCGCGGAGCTGCGCGAGGTCATCGACAGCTCGCTGGCCGCCATGCTGCCCGTCGGCGCGCCCGCCACCTGGGTGCTGTCCAACCACGACGTGACCCGGCACGCCACGCGGTTCGCCAACCCGCCCGGCCTCGGCACCCAGCTCCGCACCGCGGGCGACCGCGCGCTCGGCCTGCGCCGGGCCCGGGCCGCGACCCTCCTGATGCTGGCGCTGCCCGGCTCGGCGTACCTCTACCAGGGCGAGGAGCTCGGCCTGCCCGACGTCACCGACCTGCCCGACGAGGTCCGCCAGGACCCGTCGTTCCACCGGGCGCACGGGCAGGACGGGTTCCGCGACGGCTGCCGGGTGCCGATCCCGTGGACCGTCGACGGGCCGTCGTACGGCTTCGGCACCGGCGGGAGCTGGCTGCCGCAGCCCGCGGGATGGGGCGAGCTGAGCGTCGAGGCGCAGACCGGCGACCCCGCGTCGACCCTGGAGCTCTACCGCAAGGCCTTGCAGACGCGTCGCACCCAGCCGGGGCTCGGCGCGGGCGACACGCTGGAGTGGGCCGACGCCCCCGAGGGCGTACTCGCCTTCCGCCGCGCGGACTTCGTGTGCACCGCGAACACCACGGGCGAGGCCGTGCGGCTGCCGGCCCCCGGCCGGCTGCTGCTCGCGAGCGGCCCCGTCGACGTACGCGGCGACGCGGATGATGCCGCCGCCGACATGGTGCTGCCCGCCGACACCACCGCCTGGTGGGCGGTGTGACGACCTCGCCGCCGCGGGACGCCGACCGGGGCGCCCCGCGGCTCGCGGACATCGCCGCCCAGGCCGAGGTCAGCGAGGCCACGGCGAGCCGCGTCCTGAACGGCAAGGCGGGCGTCGCGGCCGCCACCCGGCGCCGCGTGCTCGCCGCGCTCGACGTGCTCGGCTACGAGCGGCCGCTGCGCCTGAAACGCCGCAGCGCGGGCCTGGTCGGCCTGGTGATCCCCGAGCTGACCAACCCGATCTTCCCGGCGTTCGCGCAGGTCGTGGAGCAGGTCCTCGCCGGGCACGGGTACACGCCGATGCTGTGTACGCAGATGCCGGGCGGCGCCACCGAGGACGAGCTGGTGGAGCAGCTGGAGGAGCGCGGTGTCAGCGGCATCGTGTTCCTGTCCGGGCTGCACGCCGATGCCACGGCCGACCCCGGGCGCTATCTCGCCCTCGCGGGCCGGGGGGTGCCGTTCGTCCTCATCAACGGCTACAACGAGCACATCCCGGTGTCCTTCGTCTCGCCCGACGACCGCGCGGCCGTGCGGATGGCGGTGCGGCACCTCGTGGACCTGGGGCACGAGCGGATCGGCCTCGCCATCGGTCCGACGCGCTACGTCCCCTCGCGGCGCAAGGCCGAGGGGTTCACGGCGGCGCTGCACGAGTACGTCGGCCTGCTGGAGGGGGAGGCCGAACAGCTCGTGCAGCGCACGCTGTTCACCGTCGAGGGCGGGCACGCGGCGGCGAGCGCGCTGCTCGACCGCGGCTGCACCGCCGTGGTGTGCGGCAGCGACATGATGGCGCTGGGCGCCGTACGGGCCGCGCGGGAACGGGGATTGGCCGTGCCCGGCGACGTCTCCGTGGTGGGCTTCGACGACTCGCCGCTCATCGCGTTCACGGATCCGCCGCTGACCACGGTGCGCCAGCCCGTGCAGGCGATGGCCTCCGCGGCGGTCGGCGCCCTCCTGGAGGAGATCAACGGAAATCCCGTGCAGCGCACGGAGTTCGTCTTCCAGCCGGAACTCGTGGTGCGCGGGTCGACCGCGCAGGCGCGGCACTGAGGGCGAACAGGCCGGGGCGGTCCCGCGATTGAGGGCGCGCGGAGGGTTGACCGGGGTTGTTGAGGGTCGTACGGTCACGACCGAAAACACTGCCGCAATCTTGCTGCAACAACCTTCAACGGCCTGCCGGGCACGGCACGTTGCCCGCGAAGGCCCCCCACGTCACCCGTGCAGGAGGCCCCCGTGACCCGTCGTACGCGCACGAAGCCCTCGGTCGGCCGCAGATCGCAGGCCGCGACGCTCGCTCTGCTCGCCGGAGTCGGCGGCAGCCTGGTCGGCGGTGCGCCGCAGGCGGCCGCCGCCCCGCCCGGCGCCAAGGACGTCACCGCCGTGCTCTTCGAGTGGAAGTTCAGCTCGGTGGCCAAGGCGTGCACGGACCGGCTCGGCCCCGACGGCTACGGCTACGTCCAGGTGTCGCCGCCGCAGGAACACATCCAGGGCCCGCAGTGGTGGACCTCGTACCAGCCCGTCAGCTACAAGATCGGCGGCCGGCTCGGTGACCGGGCCGCCTTCAAGAACATGGTCGACACCTGCCACGCCGCCGGCGTCAAGGTCGTCGCCGACACGGTGATCAACCACATGGCGGCCGGGAACGGCACCGGCACCGGCGGCTCTTCGTACACGAAGTACGACTACCCCGGCATCTACTCGCGGCCCGACTTCGACAACTGCACCGCGCAGATCACCAACTACCAGGACCGCTTCAACGTCCAGGAGTGCGAGCTCGTCGGCCTCGCCGACCTCGACACCGGCGAGGACTACGTACGCGGCCGCATCGCCGCCTACATGAACGACCTGCTCTCCCTCGGCGTCGACGGCTTCCGCGTGGACGCCGCCAAGCACATGGCCGCGGACGACCTGAAGAACATCAAGTCGCGCCTGAGCGACCCGAACGTCTACTGGAAGCAGGAGGCCATCTTCGGCGCGGGCGAGGCCGTCTCGCCGGACGAGTACCTCGGCACCGGCGACGTCCAGGAGTTCCGCTACGCCCGCGACCTCAAGCGCGTGTTCACCGGCGAGAAGCTCGCGTACCTGAAGAACTACGGCGAGGGCTGGGGCTACATGCAGTCCGGCAAGTCGGCCGTGTTCGTCGCCAACCACGACACCGAGCGCGGCGGTGACACCCTCACGTACAAGGACGGCGCGAGCCACACCCTGGCGCACGTGTTCATGCTGGCCTGGCCCTACGGCGCCCCGGACGTGCACTCCGGCTACGAGTTCACCGACCGGGACGCCGGGCCGCCGAACGGCGGCCAGGTGGACGCCTGTTACCGCGACGGCTGGAAGTGCCAACACGCCTGGCCGGAGGTCAGGAGCGTGGTCAAGCTGCGCAACACCGCGCGCGGTGCGGCTGTTGCCAACTGGTGGGACAACGGCAACGATGCGATTGCCTTCGGCCGTGGTGACAAGGCTTACGTCGTCATCAATCACGAGGGCTCGGTCCTCGACCGTACGTTCCAGACCTCGCTTCCGGCGGGCGGCTACTGCGATGTGCAGAGCGGGCGGACTGTCACCGTCGACGGTGACGGCCGCTTTACGGCTTCCGTCGCGCCCGGTACTGCGCTCGCGCTGCATGTCGGTGCCCAGCGCTGCTGAATGTGCCGCGTCAGGCCCGTCAGCGTCTGCGGGTTCGTCGGGGCTGGTCGCGCAGTTCCCCGCGCCCCTTCAGGGCGCCACCGGACCGCAGCCGTCCTGCTGACCACACCACACCGAAGGAGAACGCACCCCGTGACCGGCTCCGTACGACGCACCGCCGCCGCCGTGGTCCTGGTCCTGTTCGCCGCCGTCGTGCCCCTCACGGGTGCGGCGGCGGTGCCTGGCCAGAACAACCCCGCCGCCCCGGCCGGCGCCCCCGACCTCAGTAAGGCCGAGGCGCAGTGGATCGACCGGGACACCGTCGCCTGGAACAGCGGCGCGGGCGCCGCCACGGAGTTGGTGTACGCGCGGCGCGGTGGGATCGCCGTCGAGGGCGGCCGACTCACCGGCTCGGCGCAGCGGATCCGGCTCGCCCCCGTGCCCGGCGGCCTCACCGACGCCCAGCGGGCGAAGTTCCCGCACCTGCGGACGTACGCCGCCTTCCGCGTCGACCCGCGCGATCGCGACCGTGTCCGCAGGGCCCTCACCGGCCAGGTCGTCGCGGTACAGCGCGCCGCCGGAGGGAAGCCGCGCGCCGCCACCGGCGTACAGACCCAGGGCGTCCTCGACGACCTGTACAGCCCCGCCGCGTCCAAGGCGGCCCTCGGCCCGGGCTTCACGGGCGGCAGGCCCTCGCTCGCGGTGTGGGCGCCCACGGCCCAGGACGTCAGGCTTGAGATCGGGGGCCGGAGCGTGTCGATGCGGCGGGACGCGGCCTCGGGCGTCTGGTCGGCCGCCGGGCCGAAGAGCTGGACTGGCAAGCCGTACCGGTACGTCGTCAAGGTCTGGGCGCCGAGCGTCCGGAAGGTCGTCACCAACAAGGTCACCGACCCCTACGCGACAGCCCTCACCACCGACTCGGAGCGCAGCCTGCTCGTCGACCTCGACGACCCGAAGCTCGCGCCCAAGGGCTGGCGCACCCTGCGCAAGCCGCCCGCGACCCCGCTGCGCGCCGCGCAGATCCAGGAGCTGCACATCCGGGACTTCTCGATCGACGACCGCACCGCCGCACACCGGGGCACGTACCGGGCGTTCACAGACCGGACGTCCGACGGCATGCGGCACCTGCGCAAGCTCGCGCGGGCCGGTACGTCGTACGTCCACCTGCTGCCCGCGTTCGACATCGGCACCATCCCCGAGCGCCCGTCCGACCAGGACACGCCCGCCTGCGACTTGGCGTCCTTCGCACCCGACTCCGAGGAACAGCAGGCGTGCGTCGGCAATACCGCGGCCAAGGACGCCTACAACTGGGGCTACGACCCCCTGCACTACACCGTCCCGGAGGGCTCCTACGCGAGCGACCCCGAAGGCACCCGGCGCACCGTCGAGTTCCGCGAGATGGTGCAAGGGCTCAACGGCGCCGGGCTGCGCACCGTCATGGACGTCGTCTACAACCACACCGTCGCGAGCGGCCAGGCCGACAAGTCCGTCCTCGACAAGATCGTGCCCGGCTACTACCAGCGGCTGCTCGCCGACGGCTCCGTCGCCACCTCCACCTGCTGCGCGAACACCGCGCCCGAGAACGCCATGATGGGCAGGCTCGTCGTCGACTCCGTCGTCACCTGGGCCAAGCAGTACAAGGTCGACGGGTTCCGCTTCGACCTCATGGGACACCACCCGAAGGCCAACATCCTCGCCGTCCGCAAGGCCCTCGACGCGCTGACGCCGAAGAAGGACGGCGTCGACGGCAAGAAGATCGTGCTCTACGGAGAGGGCTGGAACTTCGGGGAGATCGCCGACGACGCGCGGTTCGAGCAGGCCACGCAGCGGAACATGGCGGGTACCGGGATCGCCACCTTCTCCGACCGGGCGCGCGACGCCGTGCGCGGCGGCGGCCCGTTCGACGAGGACCCCGGCGTCCAGGGCTTCGCGAGCGGCCTGTACACCGACCCCAACGCGTCCAAGGCGAACGGCACACCGGCCGAGCAGAAGGCCCGCCTCCTGCGCTACCAGGACCTGATCAAGGTCGGCCTCACCGGCAACCTCGCGGGATTCGCCTTCACCGACTCCGGCGGCCGGAAGGTCACGGGCGCGGACGTCGACTACAACGGCGCCCCCGCGGGCTACGCCGCCGCCCCCGGTGACGCCCTCGCCTATGCCGACGCCCACGACAACGAGGCGCTGTACGACGCGCTCGCCTTCAAGCTGCCCCGCGGGACGTCGGCCGCCGACCGGGCCCGGATGCAGGTCCTCGCGTCGGCGACGGCGACGCTCTCGCAGGGCCCGGCGCTGTACCAGGCGGGCAGCGACCTGCTGCGCTCCAAGTCCCTCGACCGCAACTCCTACGACAGCGGGGACTGGTTCAACGCGATCCACTGGGACTGCCGTGAGGGCAACGGCTTCGGGCGGGGGCTGCCGCCGGCGGCCGACAACAAGGACAAGTGGCCCTACGGCAAACCGCTGTTGGCTTCCGAAGCGCTGTCGCCCGGCTGCGCGGAGATCGAGGGCGCGTCGGCCGCGTACCGGGACCTGCTGAAGCTCCGCGCCACCGAGCCGGCGTTCTCGCTCGCGACGACCGGCCAGGTGCAGCAGGCGCTGTCCTTCCCGCTGTCCGGCACCCCCGGGGAGACCCCGGGCGTGATCACGATGCGCCTCGGCGACCTGGTGGTCGTCTTCAACGCGACCCCGCAGGAGCGCACGCAGCGCGTCGCGGCGCTCGAAGGCACGGCGTACTCGCTGCACCCCGTGCAGGCTCGGGGCGCCGACGAGGTGGTCAAGTCGGCCTCGTACGCGCGCAGTTCCGGAACGTTCCACGTGCCCGCGCGCACGGTCGCGGTGTTCCGGCGCGGCTGACCACGCCCGCCGCGGCTGACCACCCCGCCGCGTGGCACGTTCTGTGACGTGCCACGCGGCAACTCCCCCTTCATCGGCGGCAACTGACGGTGTGAACCCCCAACCCGCAACACGGGAGGCACCCGTGCAGAACCCGCTTCACCACCGCAGACGCAGGCCCAAGAGCCTGCTGTGCGCCGCCCTGGCCGTCGGTGCCCTCGGCGCCGCCGGGCTCGTCGCGCTGCCCGGCTCGTCGTCGGAGGCGAACGCCGCGCCCGCCGCGCGGCAGGCCGAGAAGCTCGACCGCGGCGTCGTCAGCGTCCACAACGGCAGCGGCAACCTCGTCAGCTGGCGCTGGCTCGCCTCCGACCCGGACGACGTGGCCTTCAACGTCTACCGGGGCGGCACGAAGGTCAACTCCACGCCGATCACCGGCTCGACGAACTACTTCCACTCCGGCGCGCCCAACTCGGCCGACTACACCGTCCGCGCGGTCGTCGGCGGCGTCGAGCAGGGCGACTCGGTGCACGCCGTCCAGTTCCGCAGCGGCTACAAGGACGTGCCGATCAGCCCGCCCGCGGGTGGCTCGGGCTACACGTACGAGGCGAACGACGCGTCCGTCGGCGACCTGGACGGCGACGGCGCGCTCGACTTCGTACTGAAGTGGCAGCCCACCAACGCCAAGGACAACTCGCAGTCCGGCGTCACCGGCAACACCATCATCGACGGCGTCAAGATGGACGGCACCCGCCTGTGGCGGATCGACCTCGGGCGGAACATCCGCTCGGGCGCCCACTACACGCAGTTCCAGGTGTACGACTACGACGGCGACGGCAAGGCCGAGGTCGCGATGAAGACCGCGGACGGCACCGTCGACGGCAAGGGCAAGGCCATCGGCAACGCGTCCGCCGATCACCGCAACTCCGGCGGCTATGTGCTCTCGGGGCCCGAGTTCCTCACCATGTTCAACGGGCAGACGGGCGCGGCCATGGGCACCGTCGACTACGTGCCGGGCCGCGGCAACGTCGCGGACTGGGGCGACAACTACGGCAACCGCGTGGACCGCTTCCTCGCCGGGACCGCCTACCTGGACGGCTCCCGGCCCTCGCTGATCATGGCGCGCGGCTACTACACGCGCAGCGTCATCGCCGCCTGGGACTGGCGCGACGGCAAGTTCACCCGCCGCTGGACGTTCGACACCAAGTCCTCGTCCAACGCGGGCAAGGGCTACGACGGGCAGGGCAACCACAGCCTGTCCATCGCGGACGTCGACAAGGACGGGAAGGACGAGATCGTCTACGGCGCGATGACCGTCGACGACAACGGCAACGGCCTGTGGACGACGAAGCTCGGGCACGGCGACGCCGGGCACGTCGGTGACCTCAACCCCTCGCGCGCGGGCCTGGAGTACTTCAAGGTCTCCGAGGACAGCTCCAAGCCCGGCTCGTGGATGGCCGATGCCCGCACCGGCCAGATCCTGTGGCAGACCGCGTCGGGCAGCGACAACGGGCGCGGCGTCAGCGCCGACATCCACGCCGGTTCCCCGGGCGCCGAGTCCTGGTCGGCCGCCGACTCCACCCTGCGCTCGCCCACTGGCGGCTCCGTCGGCCGCGAGCCGTCCAGCATCAACTTCGTGAGCTGGTGGGACGGCGACACCACCCGGGAGCTCCTCGACGGCACCCGCGTCGACAAGTACGGCACGGGCGGCGAGACCCGCCTCCTGACCGGGGCCTCTGTCTCCAGCAACAACGGCTCGAAGTCCACCCCGGCGCTGTCCGGCGACATCCTCGGCGACTGGCGTGAGGAAGTCGTCTGGCGCACCTCCGACAACCGCGCCCTGCGGATCTACTCGACCCCGCACCAGACCAGCACCAGGATCACGACCCTGCTCCAGGACACCCAGTACCGCACGGCCCTGGCTTGGCAGAACACCGCCTACAACCAGCCCCCGCACCCGAGCTTCCACATAGGAAACGGAATGGCGACCGCGCCACGTCCCACGGTCGCCACTCGCTGAACTCGTCAACTGCGTACGGCTATTCGGCCGCGGTGTCGCCATAGACGATGCCGCGGCCGTTCGTCGAGACGTACACCCGGCCGTACACCTTGGGGTCACCCGTGATCGCCGCGCCGGTCCAGCCCCACTGGTGCGCCGCGTCGTTCACGCGCACCCAGCTCGCCCCGGCGTCCGTGGAGCGGAAGATGCCCCGCACGCCGCCGATCTTCGCGCTGGTGTAGAGCGTCTGGTACGAGGCGCCGGGCGCCGCCTTGCCGAAGCCGATGGTGTCGGCCTCCTGCACGCCGGTGACCTTGGTGAAGCTCGTACCGCCGTCGGTGGAGTGCCACAGGCCGTACGTGCCGCCGGTCTTGCCGCCCGCGAGCCAGATGTCCCCCTTCTTGCCGGGCACGGCCTGGAAGCGCACGTTCCCCTCGGCGGGCAGCCCCGACGACGCCTTCGCCGTGAACGTGGCGCCGCCGTCCGTGCTGACGTAGAAGGTCCCGGACTTGAAGCCGTAGAACGTCTTCGGGTCCACCCGGTCCGCCTCGACGCCGGCGCCCTGGGGGATGCCGGACGAGGCCGTCCACGACGAGCCGAACCCGGACGCCGTGTGCACGCCGGCGCCCTCCGGGCTCCACACGAAGCGGCTGCCGTCGGCCGCCGCCGCGACCGTCCCGCCGCCCGTGACACCCGAAGGCTCCTGGCCGCCGAACCAGTTCGCGCCGTTGTCCGTGGAGAAGGCGACGCGCGGCGCGGCGTCCGCGTTGCCGGCCCGCACCACGGTGTTCGGGTTGGACTCGGCGTAGTCCAGGCTCGTGGACGTGGTGAAGTTCGGCGAGGTGTACATCAGCGGCGGCACCTTGGTGAGGTCCGTGTGCCGGAAGCCGCCGATGTCACCGAGCGCGCTGAGCAGGGGCGCTCCGGACGGGGGAGCGGCGAGGTCGTTGACGGCAGTCTCCTCCAGGCCCTTCACCATCGGCGTGATCGTGAACTTCGACCCTGCCTTGTCCCAGTTGGAGAGGTTCTCCGTGCCGAAGACGGTCGCGCCCGTGCCGTACATCATCCGGTTCGAGTCGAACGGGTCGATCTCCAGTGCCTCCGTCATCCACCCGAGCTTCGGGGTCTGCTCGGGCGGCTGCGGGTGGGCGCCCCACGACAGCCACGGCACGGACGAGACGTCCATGGTGTAGCGGTTCTCGCGGTTCGGATACGACGAATAGCCCCACGCGGACGTCCAGTTGGCGCCGCTGTCCGTGGAGCGGAAGATCTGCGTGTCCGGCCACCAGGAGCTGTAGCCGGTGACCATGACGGTGCCCGGGTGCTGACGGTCGACGCTCAGGCCGCTGAAGCCGTAGTAGGTGTCGGCGTCGGCGACCGGGCTGATGTTCTTCCACTCGCCGGTCTTCGTGGCGTACCGCCACACCTGGCCCTTGCCGCCGTCGTACGGGCCGCCCTTGTCGCTGTAGGCCAGGTACAGATAGCCGTTCTCGGCGTCCAGGACGCCCTTGTGCGCGAGATGGCCGGTGGGCTGGCCGGCGACGCGGGACCAACTGGCGCCCGCATCCGTCGACTTGTAGACGGCGTTGTCCTTGTCGGCGACCCCGACATAGAGCGTCTGTGTCTTGCCACTGCCCGTGCCCGTGGACTCGTCGAAGGTGACCCAGACGATGCCCTGATTGTCGGAGGCGTAGCCGCTGGAGTCGTTCGGGTTCTCCTTGTAGTTGCCGACGTTGGGGAAGTTCGTGACCTGCGACCAGGTGGCGCCGGAGTCGGTGGAGCGCCACAGGCCCTTGCCGCTGGGCGCGCCCAGGTAGAGGACGCGGTTGTCGTGCGGGTCGACGGCGAGGCGCTCGCCCATGCCGCGGCCGGGCATGTTGCCGCCGAGCTTGAACGGCAGGTCCGCCTTCTTCCAGGTCGCGCCGCGGTCGGCGGAGCGGAGGACGGCGCCGTTGCCGGGGTCCCAGTCGTTGGTGTACGTGCCGACGGCCGCGTACACCTTGTCCGGGTCGACGGAGTCGGACGCGAGGCTCACCACGCCCGTGTGTCCCCAGTCGTCCCAGCCGACCGAGTCGAGCAGGGGCGTCCAGGACTTGGTGGACTGCTGCCAGCGGTAGGCGCCGCCGATGTCGGTGCGCGCGTAGGCCAGATTGCGCTCGGTGCGGTTGAACACGATGCCGGGGACGAAGCCACCGCCGTCGATCCGTACGTTCTTCCACGTGTACGGCTCGGCGGCGGTGGCGGATGCGGCGGTGGTCGTGAGGGGGTGGGCGGCGGCCCGCTCGGGGGAGGAGAGCGGGCCGCCTGCGAGGAGCCCGGCCAGGAGGCCGAGGAGGGCGGGCAGCGCACGCGCTCTGTGCGCGCGGGGCACAGGCACTTCAGGCATGGGGGTCCTTGGGGGTGTGGGGGTGTGGGGGTGCGCGGGAGCCCCGGCCCGCGGCGGGGCCGGGACTCCCGCGCCGTGCGGGGCGCGTCAGCGGGTGCCTTCGAGGAGTTCCGCGTACGCGCCCAGGGCGAGGGCGATGTCCACCTGGGCCCAGAACCGGTGGTAGGTGAGGGTCGGCGCGGCGCCGCCCGCCAGATAGGCCTCGACCTTCGGCCAGTCGGGGTCCTTCTTGTAGAAGGAGCGGATGGAGGCGAACGTCGACGACGAGCTGATCGCGTCGCCGTTCGGCATCTTGCCGGTCCAGCCGCCGGGCACGTACACGCCGTCGTCGAACCGGTTGTAGTCGGCGCGCCGCTCCGGCACGGCGATGCCGCGGGCGTCCTGGTGGTGGGTCCACATGCCGTCGAGCAGGGCCTTGGCGGTGGTCTTCGCCCGGGCGTGGCCGGACTTCGCGGCGTAGTAGACGAGGGTCCGCGCGTAGGCGCCCGCGACGCCCACGTCGTTGGTGCGGTCCACGACGGAGACGTGCAGCCCTGAGTTGCCGCCCGGGTTCGACGGGTTCCACGTGTCGGGCTTGCCGGACCAGCTCAGTGTGGAGGGGAAGGCGTACGTTCCGTCGGCGGCGACGGTGGTGTTCGCCAGCGCCCAGTTCACCCACTTGTCGAGGACGGCCTTGGCGTCCGCGTTGCCCGTCTGGTGGTAGTACTCGGCGACCCGCTCCATCGACCAGGCCTGGAAGCCGAACCACTGGTTCGACGGCGGGTCGTGGTAGACGGGCTTCTCGTCGTAGTACATGCCGTAGAACGTGGGCGTGCCGGACGGCGGCGTCGCGTACCGCCCCTGCCAGCTGTTGGTCGCGCCGCCCGCGATCGCGCCCTCGGCGGACTGCAGCCAGCGGTAGAACTCGATCTGCCGCTTCAGGCTCAGCGCCCAGTCCGCCTTGCCCGTGGCCGACTTGGGGGTGAGAGCCGCGTACGAGCTGAGGGCGTGGGCGGCGAGCGGGTTCTGGTAGCCGCCGTGGCTGTGGCTGCAGCCGATGCGCCAGGCCCAGCCCGCCGACGTGTCGAGGGCGCCGCCCCACGCGTAGTACCAGGACAGCAGGTAGTGCGAGCTGTTCTTGCCGCTGCCCGGCGCGCAGCCGGACGCGCCCACGCAGTCCCCGACCTTCTTGAAGTACTTGTCGAACATGGCGTAGCGCAGGTAGTCGCCCATCTTCGCCGCCTTGGCGACGGTCGCGGCGACCTGCGACTCCTTGCCCTGCGCGGTGGCCCACTTGTGCGCCCAGTAGGCCGCCTGGACGGCGCGCGCGTCGGCGTCCGGGGCGTTGGTGTACTTCCACTGCTTGGCGTAGGAGTTGTCGCCGGTGAACAGGTCGAGGTAGCCGTTCCTGCCGCCGTGGGTGAAGTCGTCGCGGCACGGCTGGGTGACCGTCTCCCAGACCGACTCCTGGGCGCCGCGCTGGAAGGTGTTGATGTACGTCGGGGTCTTCCCGGAGCCGCCGAAGCCGTAGGTGTTGTCGACGTCCTGCAACCAGTGCATGCCGTAGATGTCGTCGGTGCCGTACGCGCTCTTCAGCTCGGCCGCGAGCGGGTCGTTGCCGACCCCGATGCCGGGGTCGAGCCGGGAGGGGTACTGCGACGGCTGGTCCCATTCGGGGGCGTAGGTCGCGGGCTTCGACGCGTTGTAGAAACTGTTCGTCGGCTGCTGGTCGTGCGTGGGGATCATGTATTTCTCCATGGTTTCCCACGCCTGGTTGAACCGGGACCAGTCGCCCGTCACCTTGCCGTACATGGCCTGCAGCCAGATCAGATAGCTGTAGGCCTCCGATGTCGTTTCGTGGCCGTGATCAGGTGCTTCCACGATCAGGGTTTCGACGGAGTGGTACGGAATGCCCTCCGGCGAGAAATAGCCGTTCCCCGGGCTTGTGATCTTTCCGTAGAGATCGAGGAAGCGTTGCTCGTACGGCGTCGCCGCGGCCGACCCGGCGGCCGCGTGGGCGCTTTGACCTGGGGATATCAGCGAGTTCACGGCGGGTGCCGCGAGTGCCGCGGCGCCGAGCGCGAGGAGGTGACGGCGGCTCAACTGCGATCTGGATTCGGCGGGATCGGGTAAAGCGCGCATACGGGTGACCTTCTTCCAGTTTCGTGGGAGCGCTCCCAAAGTCGTTGTGCGACCAGGGCTTGTCAAGGGTTCGCGCGTGAAGTGAGTTGTCGAATCAATTCGACGAAGAAATCTCCCGTTAACGCGGCAACCCTTTCCGTTCCCGGTGGCGACTGCACTCCACAAGCCCGGTCTTGAGCCGACCTCGAAGGAGTCGCTCATGCGGCATCCCCCACGGCATCCCCCACGACCCGGACCGCCCCCGCGGCCGCCTCGGCGGCTTTCGCGCGCACTGGCCGTACTGGCCGGTGTGCTGCTGTCCGCCGCCGGCCTCACGGCACCCGGCACCCTGTCGACGGCGGGCGCGGCACCGCCCCCGGCGCCCGATGCGCGGGCCGCCGCGCCACCCGCCCTGGCCGTGCAGGGCAACAAGCTCGTGACGGCGGACGGCACCCCCCACCGGCTGCTCGGAGTGAACCGCTCCGGCGGCGAGTTCGCCTGCGTCCAGGGCTGGGGCATCTTCGACGGACCCGTCGACGACGCCTCCGTCAAGGCCATCGCGGACTGGAAGGCCAACACCGTCCGCATCCCGCTGAACGAGGAGTGCTGGCTCGCCACCGCCAACATCAAGCCCGAGTACGCGGGCGCCAACTACCGCTCCGCCGTGGCCGCGTTGGTGCAGCGCGTCAAGAGCCACGGCATGACGCCCGTCCTCGAACTGCACTGGTCGCACGGCCAGTACACCGGCAACTCCGCGGGCTGCGCGGACGTCCACGCGAGCTGCCAGAAGCCGATGCCCAACGCCCAGTACACGCCCGCGTTCTGGACGTCGGTCGCCCAGACCTACAAGAGTGATCCCACCGTCGTCTTCGACCTCTTCAACGAGCCCTACCCGGACCGCGCCACCCCCACCAACGACCAGGCCTGGGCCTGCTGGCGCGACGGCGGCAGCTGCCCCGGCATCGGCTACGAAGTCGCCGGGATGCAGGACCTGGTGGACACCGTGCGCGCCACCGGCGCGAAGAACCTCGTCCTGGTGCCCGGCATCGCGTACTCCAACGACCTGAGCCGCTGGCTGGAACACGCGCCCAAGGACCCGGCGGGCAATCTCGCCGCGGCCTGGCACGTCTACAACTTCAACACCTGCTCGAACGAGGACTGCTGGAACCGCACCCTCGCCCCGGTCGCCGCGAAGGTCCCGCTCGTCGCGGGCGAGATCGGCGAGAACACCTGCGCGCACGCCTTCATCGACCGCGTCATGACGTGGTTCGACGAACGCGCGCTCTCCTACCTCGGCTGGACCTGGAACACCTGGAACTGCTCCTCGGGACCGGCCCTGATCAGCGACTACGACGGCACACCCACCGCGTTCGGCATCGGCCTGCGCGACCATCTGCGCTCCCTCCACACCTGAGAGGCCCTTCACGCATGAGCCGCACCCACCACAGATCACGCACCCTCCTGCTCGCCCTGTCCACCGTCCTCGCCGTCAGCGGCGGCACCGCCGTCGCCTTCGCCGGCGACAGCGGCACCAAGGCCGCCGCCGCCCGCGTCGACAACCCCTACGCGGGCGCCAAGGTCTATGTGAACCCCGAGTGGTCCAAGAACGCCGCCGCCGAACCGGGCGGCAGCGCCATCTCCAACCAGCCCACCGGCGTCTGGCTCGACCGCATCGCCGCCATCGGGGGCAGCGGCGGCAAGATGGGCCTGCGCGCCCACCTCGACGCGGCCCTCCAGCAGAACGCGAACGTCGTCCAATTGGTGATCTACAACCTGCCGGGCCGCGACTGCGCCGCCCTCGCCTCCAACGGCGAACTCGGCCCGACCGAGATCGACAAGTACAAGACGAGCTACATCGACCCGATCGCGAAGATCCTCGCCGAGTCCAAGTACGCGAACCTGCGCATCGTCACCACCATCGAGATCGACTCGCTGCCCAACCTCGTCACCAACACCGGCGGCCGCCCCACCGCGACCCCCGAGTGCGACGTGATGAAGGCCAACGGCAACTACGTCAAGGGCGTCGGCTACGCCCTGAACAAGCTGGGCGCCGTGCCCAACGTCTACAACTACGTGGACGCGGGCCACCACGGCTGGATCGGCTGGGACGACAACTTCGCGGCCTCCGCGCAGGTGATGCACCAGGCCGCGACCGCCGAGGGCAGCACCGTCGACAAGGTGCACGGCTTCATCGCCAACACCGCCAACTACAGCGCCCTGAAGGAGGACCACGTCAAGATCGGTGACACGGTCGGCGGCCGCTCCGTGCGCGAGTCGAAGTGGGTCGACTGGAACCGCTACACCGACGAGCTGTCCTTCGCGCAGGCCTTCCGCAACCAGCTCGTGTCCACCGGCTTCAAGTCCGACATCGGCATGCTCATCGACACCTCCCGCAACGGCTGGGGCGGCTCCGCGCGGCCGACGGGCCCCGGCCCCACGACCGACGTGAACGCCTACGTGAACGGCGGCCGCTTCGACCGCCGCATCCACATCGGCAACTGGTGCAACCAGTCCGGCGCGGGCCTCGGCGAACGCCCCAAGGCCGCACCCGAGCCCGGCATCGACGCCTACGTGTGGATCAAGCCGCCGGGCGAGTCCGACGGCGCCAGCAAGGAGATCCCGAACGACGAGGGCAAGGGCTTCGACCGCATGTGCGACCCGACGTACACGGGCAATCCGCGCAACGGCCACAACCTGTCCGGCGCGCTGCCGAACGCCCCGCTGTCCGGCCACTGGTTCTCCGCCCAGTTCCAGGAACTCCTGAAGAACGCGCACCCGAAGCTGTAGGGCCGCGCGCCGAACGCGCCACCCCCCCCCAGCGCGCCCCGCGGTCCAGGAGGATCTCGGCCCTCCTGGACCGCGGGGCGCCGGGCCGGGTCTTTCGAAGCGCTTCGACACCATGCCTGGACAGGTCCGAGACGCCCGCCATAAGGTCCTTTCAGGATGCAGCGCCGAGTCCGGGAGAACTGAATGGTCACCCTCGCCGAGGTCGCCAGGCACGCCGGAGTCTCGGCCAGCACGGTGAGCTACGTCCTCAGCGGCAAGCGCTCCATATCCGCCGGCACCCGCGAGCGCGTCGAACGCAGCATCCAGGAGCTCGGCTACCACCCGAACGCGGGCGCCCGCGCCCTGGCCAGCAGCAAGTCCAACGTCATCGCCCTGATGATGCCGCTGCGCACCGACATGTACGTCCCCGTGATGATGGAGATAGCCGTCGCCGTCGCCACCACGGCCCGCGGCCACGGCTACGACGTCCTGCTCCTGACCCGCGAGGAGGGCCCCGCGGCCGTGCGCCGCGTCACCGGCAGCGGGCTCGCCGACGCCATGATCCTGATGGACGTCGAGCTGGACGACGACCGCCTCCCGCTGCTTCGCGAGGCCCCCCAGCCCGCCGTGCTCATCGGCCTTCCCGCCGACACCGCCGGGCTCACCTGCGTGGACCTCGACTTCGTGGCCACCGGCGCGCTGTGCGTCGAGCACCTGGCCGCGCTGGGCCACCGCGAGATCGCCGTCATCGGCGAGGCGCCCGCCGTCTACGAACGCCACACCGGCTTCGCCGAGCGCACCCTGGAGGGGCTGCGCGCCAAGGCCCGCGAGCTGGACGTGCGGCTGCTGCACCGCCCGTGCGAGGTGGGCTACGGACCGACCGCGGTCACCCTCGCGCGGATCTTCGACGAACGGCCCGGCACCACGGGTTTCGTCGTGCAGAACGAGTCCGCCGTGGAGCCGCTCCTCGGCCTGCTCCGCCTGCGGGGCAAGGCGGTGCCCGAGGACGTCTCGGTGGTCGCGGTCTGCTCGGACCAGGTGGCGCTCCAGGCGTCCGTGCGGCTCACCTCCGTGTCCCTGCCCGCCGAGGAGATGGGCCGCAGGGCCGTGGCGCAGATCGTCGCCAAGCTGGAGGGGCGCGGCGCGGACGAGGTCGTGCTGCTCCCGCCGGAGCTGACCGTGCGGGCCAGCTCGGGACCCGCCCCGCACTGAGAGCCTGTCTTTGAACCCCCGCCTGCGCCCCGACGCCCGGCACGCACGCTCGCCGCACGGCGTCCCAGGACAGGTGGCTCCGCCACATGACCTGGGACGCCGCACGCCGATCGCACGCACCGACCGCCGCTGCGCCTGCCCTCCGGGCAGACGACGGGGGTTCAAAGACAGGCTCTCACCCGCACGGCCTGGCGTCGCCGGCTCAGCCGCCGGACACCGTCAGCGAGTTGGTCCTGAAGTCGAGCCCGCCCTGCGAGCCGCTGATCTCGTAGCCGAACTGCACGTCGCCGATGGTCTCGTTGCCCATCCAGCCCTTGGTGTTCTTGATCCACTTGAGGATGGGCAGGATGTCGACGGAACCGGCCGACGAGCCTGACGTCCGCAGGAACGAGAAGACCTCGTTGGAGCCGTTGCTGCCCTTGAAGACGTTCCAACTGTGGCCGCCGAGGGAGACGTTGCCCTGCGGAGTGCCGAGCGGGCCGACGTTCCCGTGCTGGTTGACCCACAGCATGATCTCGTAGTCGTGGTCGGTGTCCCAGATGTCGTACGAGGAGTTGTAGTCGCCCGCCGACGGGACCGTGACGTTGTACGAGCTCTTGAGGGACGACAGTGAGTCGACGGGCTTGCCGATCACCTTCTTGGCGTTGGGGTAGGACTTGATGCCGCTGGTGTTCGGGTGGTCGGCGCGCACGCTCCACTTGGTGCCGGAGTCGGCGGAGATGCACTGGCTGCCGGCCCCCGAGCCCCAGATGTTGTTGTACAGCGTGTAGCCGTCGAGGTTGGTGTTGCCCCACTGCTCGCAGGAGCTCCAGACGGCGCCGGGAGCGGCCGCGGCCGAGGTGACGCCCACGGTCAGGGCGAGAGCGGCGCCCGCCGCGGCGGCCGGGGCGGCCAGTCGGCGGAGGACCAGGGTGCGTGGGGTGCGGTGCTTGCTTGCCATGCGGGTTTCTCTCCTCTGTGAGGTGGGGGGATGTGGGGGGATCACCGCGGGCTCAGGGTGAGCTCGCGGGTCTCACCGGCGCTGAGGGAGAGCTGTCGGGCGCCGGTGGGAGTCAGGAGTTCGATGGCGCAGGTGCGGCCGGGGCGGATGACGGCGGTGCAGGTCGTGGGGGACCAGCTGAGGTCGACATCTGCCCCGAAGCGGGTGCGGACGCCGCGCAGGGTGCCGCGCGGGCAGGATTCGGGGCGTGCGGGAAGCAGCACCAGGCGGTCGGGGCCCGACTGGATGAGCGCCTCGACGATCACGGCCGGCAGGGCGTGTGCCGCGTCGGCGTTGTAGACGTCACGGCGCGGGTAGTGCGAGCTCATCAGCGAGGCGTGGAAGTAGTCGCCGGTCAGGACGCGGTCGAGCGCGGCGCCGGTGTGCCCGGCGTCGCCCAGGCGGGCGGCGATCAGCGCGCGGTGCAGATGGCCGTGCGCCGATTCGTTCTCGGCGCCGCGCAGCGCGAGGGCGCGCGCGGCGGCCTTGGCCAGGTCGGGCGTGTCGTAGGGGTTGATCTCGGTGAGCGGCCACACCGCGTAGAGGTGGCTGAGGTGGCGGTGGTCGTAGGTGTCGGCGAGGCCGGGCCAGGACCACTCGGCGAGCGCGTCGTCCTCGTTGACGCGATAGAGGGGCAGGCGGTCGGCGAGGGCGCGCAGGCGCTCGGCGCGGTCCGGGTGATAGGCGGCCGCGGTGAGCAGGGCGTGCCGGGCGGCGGCGATGTCCATCGTGGCGTTGACGGCGCCCCAACTGCCGTTCGCCGGGCGGTTCTCGGGTGAGAAGGAGGGCACGACGGCGATGCGGCCGTCGGGTCCGGTGCGGGTCAGGAAGTCCTCGTAGAAGTCCGCGACTTCGCCGAGCGCGGCGGCCAGGCGCGGGTCGCGCTCGCCGCGCATCTGGTCGTGGTCGACGAGCGGCTGCAGCAGCCAGTCGGCGCCCGCCGTCCACAGGTGGTGCGGATAGTCGCGCTCGAAGCTGTACGAGTGACCGCTCTCGCCGTCGGTGTGGCAGGGCGCGACGACGCCCCGGGCACCGAACACGGCCCGCGCGTTGTCCCGCCAGTCCGCCAACTGGCCCTGAACGAGCCGGGCTTGGGCCTCGATCACCTCGGGCAGCGCTCCCGCGGTCGCGGACGCGGTCTGCAGGCCCAGGTTGGCGTTGGTGGTGAAGGCACCGGACCAGGCGGTCTTCCAGTCGCCGGTCCACAGCCCGGTCAGGCGCGGCGGCAGCATTCCGCTCGCCGAAAGCAGGTGGTAGCGCCCGGCCGCGAACAGCCGCTCGAGGAGGGCGCGGCTGCCCGGCCTGCGCAGCAGCTCACTGCCGCACAGGGAGCGCTCGGCGGACGGCGCGCCCAGGTCGAGGCTCACCCGCTCGTAGGCGGTGCGGTGCGGCTCGATGTGCCGGGTCAGCAGCTTCTTGTACGCCGCGGGGACGGCCGTGTCCGCGACCAGGGCGCGCAGCGCCGCCGCCTCCGCGGCGACGTCGAGCTCCCCGCGGTGGCGTCGCACCCGGGTCAGGAGCAGCACCCCGCGGGCTCCCTCGACGCGGGCGCCCCGCGCGGAGACCGCGGCCCCCTCGCCCCCGGCCACGCACGCGAGCGTGACGCCGGTGAACGAGCGGTCGCTGTCCGGGTAGCGGGCCCGCAGGCTGAGCAGCGCGCCCTCGGGTGTGACGACGGTACCGCTGCCCACGGCGAGGGTGTGGGGCGCGCCGGGAAGGCGGGGGTCGAGGGCGAGCTCGGCGGTGAGGGACGCGTCCGTGACGTACTGGACGATCACGTCGTCCGCGCGCGAGACGAAGACGCGGCTGCGCCACCCCGCGCACGCGGCGGTGACGACTCCGGTGGCGAAGTCGACGGCGCGCCGGTAGCCGCGCCACTCGGCGGCCGTGCGGCGCACCCGCACTTGGAAGGCCGGGTGGAAGGGCTGGACCCACTGCAGCGGCCGGCCGTCGGTGAACCGCTCGGCGGCCGCGGTGTCGCCCGCGAGCAGCCGGTCCTGGACGCCCGGGAGCCGGTCGGCCAGGGCGGGCGGCCGCGCGTGCTCGGCGCCGTTCGGGCGGACGAGGGTGTGGTGGTTGACGACGACGCGTTCGTCGAGCGGGTCGCCGAACACCATGGCGCCGTGCCTGCCGTTGCCGCTGAGGAAGGCGTCCTCCCAGCGCGCGGCGGGCTCCGGCTCCCACGTTCCGTGGATCACGCGGGGTCCTTCCGGGGGACGGCCGGCGGCTCGGCGGGCGCATCCGGCTCGTCGGGCTCGGCCTTCGGCTCGTGCGACGCCGGTTCCAGGACGGCCACCCCGTAGCGGCCGAGCGTGAGCGTGTCCTCGGCCGGCTCGCCGGTGAGCAGGTCGTGGTGGTGCCCCGGGACGGGCACCGTCACCGCGTCGCGGCCATGGTTGAGGACGAAGAGGAGCTCGCCGCGGCGCACCGCCTCCACGCCCGGCGGCAGACCGTCGAGCACGGGCCGGACGCCCGCCTCGGCGGCGACGCGCGCGAGCAGCTCGCGCAGGGCGCCCGGCTGCGGCAGCGTCGAGAGGTACCAGGCCCGGCCGTGCCGCACCACGGCGGGCAGCCCGTCGAGCTCACCGCGCCGGTACGTCGCGAACGCCTCGGCCCCGTCCGCGGCCTCCAGCTCCTCCGACCAGAGCGTGCCGGTGAACGCCCCGCAGTCCACGGTCTCGTCGGCGTCCAGCGGCCACCACTCGTGGACGGTGCGGATGCCGAGGAGCTCCCGCAGCCGGGCGTCCATGGCGCCGGGCCGCACCCGGCCGTCCTCGTCGGCCACGCCCGTGAGGAACCCGGCGACGAGGGTGCCGCCCCCGCGTACGTACGCGAGCAGGTTGTCGATCGCCGCGTCGGTGAGGAGATACAGCTGCGGGACGACCACGAGGCGGTAGCCGGACAGGTCGTGTTCGGGGTGGGCGAAGTCGGTGGTCGTGTGGGCCTCCCACAGGGCGCGGTGCCAGGCGCGCAGGATCGCCGGGTAGTCGACGAGCGCGGAGAGGCGGCCGTCCCGCTCGCTGGCCCACCAGGAGTGCCAGTCGTGCAGGACGGCCACGTCGGCGGGCACCCGAGTGCCGCTCACCCTGCCGCCGAGCGCGGCGAGTTCGGCGCCGATCTCCTTGACCTCCTGGAAGGTGCGGCCGTGCTCGCCCGCGTGGGAGAGCATCCCGGAGTGGAACGACTCCGCGCCCTGCCGGGACTGGCGCCACTGGAAATAGCAGACGGCGTCCGCGCCGCGCGCCACGGCCTGCAGGGACCACAGGCGGTTCAGGCCGCGCGGCTTGGGGTGGTTGACGCCGCGCCAGTTGACCGGTCCCGCGGCCTGCTCCATCAGGAACCAGGGGCCGCGCGCCTGGGAGCGCGTGAGGTCCTGCACGAGCGCGCCGTACTGACCGCCCAGGGGGTCCTTGGGGTCGGGGTAGAGGTCGGTGGACACGACGTCCTCGTGGGCGGCCCACGCCCACGCGTCGACCCCGCTGAACAGCGGCATGAAGTTCGTGGTGACCGGCACGTGCGGGCTGTGCGCCGCGACGATGGCGCGTTCGGCGAGGTAGCACTCCTTGAGGGCGTCGGACGTGAACCGCTTGAAGTCCAGGACCTGCGCGGGGTTCTTCAGGTAGTGGGCGCGGCGCGGCGGCAGGATCTCGTCCCAGGCGTCGTAGCCCTGCCCCCAGAAGGCCGTGCCCCAGACGGAGTTGAGGGCGTCCAGGGTGCCGTACCTGCCCTGGAGCCAGCGGCGGAACGCGGCCGCCGACTCGTCGCCCCAGTCGTGGGTGCAGTACTCGTTGTTGATGTGCCACATCGTGAGCGCGGGGTGGCGGCCGTAGCGGGCGGCCAGGTCCTCGGTGATGGCGGCGGCGTAGCGACGGTAGGCGGCGCTGGAGTGCGCGAAGTGCTGGCGCGAGCCCCACCACTCGGTCCGCCCGTCCTCGTCGCGCGGCAGCGTCTCGGGGTGCAGCTTGCCGAGCCAGGGCGGGGGAGCGGCGGTCGGGGTGGCGAGGACGACGCCGATGCCGTGCTCGTGCATCAGGCCCATCAGCCGGTCCAGCCAGCCGAACTCCCGGGCTCCCGGCCGTGGTTCGAGCCGGGCCCAGGAGAACACGCCGAGCGTGACGGAGGTGACCGAGGCCTCCTTCATCAGCCGCACGTCCTCGGGCCAGACCTCCTCGGGCCACTGCTCGGGGTTGTAGTCGCCGCCGAAGAGGACGCGGCCGCGGGTGCTGTCGTCGAGTGTGGGCATGGACGGGGTCATCCCTTGACTGGGTCGGGTCATCCTTTGACGGCGCCGGTGAGCATGCCTTGCCTGAAGTGCCGCTGTACGAACGGGGCGAGGACGGCGACCGGCAGCAGCGCGAGGACCATCACCGCCATCTGGATGGCGAGCGGCGACAGATGGCCGGTGTTGATGGCCTGGGACAGGCCCGTCGGCTTCTGCTGTTTGATCACGAGCTGCTGCATGACGTTCTGCAGCGGCAGCATGTCCGGGTCGGTGAGGTAGATCGAGGCGTTGAACCAGGCGCTCCAGTAGCCCACCGCGTAGAAGAGCGTGATCACCGCGATGACCGCGCGGGACAGCGGCATCACGATCTGCCACAGGATGCGGAAGTCACCCGCGCCGTCGATCCGCGCGCTCTCGACCAGCTCCCGCGCCGTGCTCATGAAGAACGCCCGCAGGACGAGGATGTTGAAGACGTTCACGGCGCTCGGCAGGATCAGCGACAGATAGGTGTCGGTGAGGCCGAGGCCCTGCACCACCAGGTACGTGGGGATCAGGCCCGCGCCGAAGAACATCGTGGCGATCAGGACCAGCAGGATCGGCCGGTGCAGGACGGAGCCGGTCCGCGAGAGGCCGTACGCGCACAGGATCGACACCGCCATGCTGAACAGCGTCCCGAAGAAGGTGACGCCGGTGCTGACGAGCGCCGCCCGCGTGACCTGGCCGCCGCCCAGCAGCTCGCGGTAGTGGATGAACGTGATGTCCCGGGGCAGCACCACGAGCCCGCCCGTGTCGGTGATCGTCGCCACCGAGGACAGGCTGGTGACGACCACCACCCAGAGCGGGAAGAGCACCGCGAGACAGACCAGGACGAGGGTGACGCCCTTGACGGCGAGCCCGGCGCGGGTCGGCTCCTCGTCCCACGCCGGGCGCAGGCCGGTGCGGCTGCCGGGCTTGAGGCCGAAGGTGAGCAGGCTCATCGCTTGTACACCCCCTGCTCGCCCATCAGATGGGCGACCTTGTTGGCCGCGAGCACCAGCACCAGGCCGAAGATTCCCTTGACGATGCCGACGGCGGCCGCGTAGCTGAAGTTGCCGTTGTCCAGGCCGACGTTCCACACATAGGTGTCCAGGACCTCCGATGCCGACGGCCCCACGGCCGTTCGCTGGAGCAGGATCTGCTCGAAGCCGACCGTGAGCGCGTTGCCGACCTGGAGGACGAGCAGCAGGGCGAGCACCGGGCGCAGCGCGGGCAGCTGGATGTGCCACATGCGGCGCCAGCGGCCCGCGCCGTCCATGGCCGCCGCCTCGTACAGGTCCGGGCTGATCGCTGACAGCGCGGCGAGGAAGACGATGACGCCCCAGCCCGCGTCCTTCCAGATCAGCTCGAAGGTGATCAGGAACTTGAAGAAGCCCGGGTCGGTCATCAGGTCGAAGCCGTTGTGACCGTGGTCCCGAAGCACCTGCGCGACCAGGCCCGCCCCGCCGAACATCTGCTGGAAGACCGTGATGACGAGCACCCAGGAGAAGAAGTGAGGCAGATACAGGATGGCCTGGGCCACCGCACGCACCCGGGGGCGCACGAAGCTGTGCAGGAACAGCGCGAGCAGGATCGGCACCGGGAAGAACAGCGTGAGCTGGATCAGGAAGATCGCGAGGGTGTTCCGCAGCGCCTGCCAGAACAGCCGGTCCTCGGCCATGTGCCGGAAGTGCTCGAAGCCGACCCAGGGGCTCTGCGAGATCGCCTGGAAGGCGTTGTCGGCGAGGTAGGGGTCGTAGTCCTGGAAGGCGACGACATTGCCGATCAGCGGTACGTAGTTGAAGACCAGCAGAAGCAGCAGTGCGGGCAGCACCATCAGGAGCAGGACGCGGTCGCGGCGCAGCCGGTGCCGCAGCGGGATGCGCGGGGCGGCGTCCGTCCCGCGGCGGGACTTCCCGGTGCGGGAGCGGGTGCGTGTACGGGTCCCGGCGCCGGGCTCGGTGCGCGGCGGCGCGGCCGCCTCGGCCCCGGAGGCCGCGGTGCCGCGCGCGTCTGTCGTGCCGTGGGCCATGGTCAGGACGCCGAACTGCCGGTCTCGTCGAGCAGCTTCTTGTACCAGTCGCGCAGCTTGTCGCCGCCGCCGGACTTCCAGTCGGACGCCGCCTGCTGCATGTCGCCGACCTTCTTGCGGCCCCGCACGATGTCCTTCTCCAGGTCCTCGAACTCGGCGTTCAGCTCCGTGTAGCGGGTGGGCTCCTGGACCTGGAGGGCGTGGAAGAGCGGCTTGCGGACGTGGGTGCCCTGGCGCTGCTGCCACTCGACCATGCCCTTGACGACGTCCGGGTGGTCGGGCTGGGCGATGTAGGGAGCCGCCGAGGCGATGTACTCGTACGTCGAGAAGACCTCGTTGTTGCCCTTGCCGTTCTTGACGAGGACGCCGTCCTCGTACGTGTGGTGGACGCCCTCGACGCCGTACTGGCGCAGGCGCTGCTCCTTCGAACCGAACGGCGCCGCACAGAAGTCGGCGAGCGCGAGGATGTCCCGGACCGTCTTCTCGTCGGCCTTCTCGCTGACGAAGGTCCAGATGTCGGCGGGCGGACGCGCGTACAGCGTGGGATCGCCCCCGTCGGGGGCGAAGTAGTCGGACGCGCCCATCGCGAACTTCTTGTCGTCCACGCGCTGGACGACGGTCTTGCCGTACCAGTCGGACAGGTCGCCGTTGTAAATGAAGATCTTGCCGGAGGCGCAGAGGTCGCCCAGGTTGCCCGTCTCGGCCTTCGCGTCCGGGTGCACGAAGCCCGCCGCGTACAGCTTGCGCGACCACTCCAGGGCTTCCAGGTACTCGTCGGTCTCGCAGCGGTTGACGAGCTTGCCGTCGACGAGCTTCCAGTACGTCGGCTTGTCCTCGGGCAGCACCCCGAAGATGCGGTACGCCGCCCAGGTCATGTCGCCGCACGCCCACACCTTGCTCCTGGGGGCGTTGAGCTCCTTGCACAGGTCGAAGAACTCCCGCGTGCTCTTCGGCGGTTCGATGTTCTCCTTGTCGAAAAGGTCCGCGCGGTAGAGCATCGCGATGTTCGGGGTCGTGGGCGCGGGCATCGGCAGGCCGCGCAGCTTGCCGCCGAAGACCGAGCGCTGCCAGGCGCCGGTGGGGATCGCGGCGAGGTTCGGGTACTTCTTGACCTTGTCGCCGCTCAGGTAGGGGCCGAGGTCGGCCATCTTGTGGGCGATGGCGCTCGGTATCTTGCCGCTCAGTTCCCAGCCGGGGACGACCACGGCGTCCGGCACGGAGCTGGAGGCGAGGACCGCGCCGAGCTTCTGGCCGTAGGTGTCGCCCTGCTGGTTCTGCCAGCGGACGCGGACGCCCGCGGCCTTGTCCATCGCGGTCCAGTAGGGGTTGCCCGACTTGGGGGTGTTCCCCCAGATCGGCGCCATGACGGAGAACTCGCGGCCGCTGCCGAGCCGTTGCGGCACCGCCACCTTCAGCTCGGCCGCGGGCACCGCCTTCGTGAAGCCCGCCGCCGAACCGTTCCTGGCCGGGATGTCCGGCTCGACCAGGTCCGACGCCACGTACACGGGCAGCAGGTCCTTCAGCTTCTTGCCCGTGGTGGTCCCCTCGTTCTTCGCGCCGCTGCCGCCGCAAGCCGTGAGCAGCGGCGCCCCGCCCGCGACCGCGAGCGCGGCCACCGCGGTGGACGACAGCAGGCTTCTCCGGCTCAACGAGCCGGTGGAGGAGCGGGAGTTCGGCGTCATTGCGTCAACCCTTCGTGGGGCGCCCGGACGCGCGGCGGACACCGCCGACCGGCTTTCGAAGCGCTTCGATGTCGCAGCGAGGTTAGGCGAGGATGCGGGGCGCAACAAGGCATCGTTCAAGCATCGTTTCCGAATTCCTCGGTGGGTCGCGTGAGTTCGGTGGATGGCCTGGACCTTGGGTATGTCCGGGAGGCCGGCTGCGGGCCGCTTGACACGGGTGCTGTGGTGCGGCGAGCATCGAAGCGCTTCGAATGCGGGCGAGTTCGAGGGTCTCCCCGCATCCGAAGCGCCCCACGCATCCCGCGCATCCCACGCGTCTCGCGCATCCGACGCACCCGCGGCACCGGTCACATGGGCCGCAACTGCCGCACCCGCCGCACCCGCCACGCGCACCGCCCCGCCGCCTCGCCGAAGGAAGCCCCACGTGACCGAGCGTCAGCCGCCGTTCCGTGACCCCGAACTGCCTCTGGGCAAGCGGGTGGACGACCTGCTGTCCCGGCTCACGCTCACCGAACGGATCTCCCTGCTGCACCAGTACGCGCCCGGCGTCCCGCGGCTCGGCATCGCCCCCTTCCGCACCGGACAGGAAGCCCTGCACGGCGTCGCCTGGATGGGCCCCGCCACCGTCTTCCCGCAGGCGGTCGGCCTCGGCGCCACCTGGAACGACGACCTGGTGCGCCGCGTCGGCGAGGCGGTCGGCGCCGAGGCGCGCGCCATGCGCTCCCGCGACGACCGCGTCGGCCTCAACATCTGGGCGCCCACGGTGAATCTGCTGCGCCACCCGCTGTGGGGCAGAAACGAGGAGGGCTACGCGGAGGACCCCAAGCTCACCGCCGCGCTCGCCACCGCCTACACCCGCGGCCTGCGCGGCGACCACCCCGTGCACTGGCGCACCGCGCCCGTCCTCAAGCACTGGCTCGCCCACAGCAACGAGACCGCCAGGGACACCTCGTCCGCATCGGTCCGCCCCCGCGTCCTGCACGAGTACGACCTGCGCGCCTTCCGCGCCCCTGTCGAGGCGGGCGCCGTCGCCGGCGTGATGCCCGCCTACAACCTCGTCAACGGCCGCCCGAACCACGTGTCGCCCTACCTGGCGGAGCACTTGCGCACGTGGACCGACGAGGACCTCCTCGTCTGCTCCGACGCGGGCGCGCCCAGCAACCTCGTCGCGTCCCAGGGGTACTTCGCCACGCACGAAGAAGCCGTCGCCGCCGCGCTCGTCGCGGGCGTGGACAGCTTCACCGACCACGGCACGGACGCCGGCCCCACCACCGGGTTCCTGCGCCGCGCCCTGGTCCAGGACCTGGTGAGCGAGGCCGACATCGACCGCGCGGCGCGCCGCCACCTGTCCGTCCGCTTCCGGCTCGGCGAGTTCGACCCCGAGCCCGGCCCGTACGACGACCCCTCCGCGCACGGCTTCGACACCCCCGAGCACCGGGCGCTCGCCCAGGAAGCCGCCGAGCAGGCCGTCGTGCTGCTCAAGAACGACGGCCTGCTGCCGCTCGCCGACGGCACCCGGATCGCCGTGGTCGGACTGCTCGCCGACGTGTGCAAGACGGACTGGTACAGCGGCACGCTGCTGCGCCGCGTCACCCCCCTCGACGGCCTGCGCGCCCGCTTCGGCGCCGGCCACGTCACCTTCGCCGAGGGCACCGACCGCGTCCGCCTGAAGTGCGCGGCCGGCTGGCTCCGGGTGCCCGAGAGCGCCGCGGACGACATGGCGCGGGGGCCCGAGGCGGACGTGGTGCCCGGCGCCGGGGGAGCCCTCGACCCGGCGCTGCTCACGGGCCGCACCGACCTGCCGCCGCTGACCGTGGCCGCCGACGTCGCGGACGCCACCGAGTTCGCGCTGGCCGACTGGGGCCACGGCGTGTGCACGCTGCGGGCGCCCGACGGCCGCCATCTCTCGGTCGCCGACGACCGGTTCGTGCGCGCGTCGGCGGACCAGCCGGGCGGCTGGGTGGTCCAGGAGACCTTCACACAGGTCGACCACGAGGACGGGTGCCTCCTTGAGCACAGAGGGACGGGTGGGTACGTCTCTGTCGCCGCCGACGGCGTGAAGGTTGCCGACCGGGGCGAACCTTTCGAGATCGAGTACGTCGAGCGCGGCGAGGAGGCCGTGGCGCGCGCGGCGGCCGCCGCCGACGCGGTGATCGTCGTCGCCGGGAACGACCCGCACATCAACGGCCGCGAGACCGAGGACCGCGGCACGCTCGCCCTGCCCGCGCACCAGCGGCGGTTGTGGCGCGCGGCCCGCGCCGTCAACCCGCGCACCGCCCTCGCCCTGGTGTCGTCGTATCCGTACGCGGTCGCCGAGGAGAACACCGAACTGCCCGCCCTGCTGTGGAGCGCGCACGGCGGCCAGGCGGCGGGCACCGCGCTCGCCCGCGTCCTGGCCGGTGACGTGTCCCCGGCCGGGCGCCTCCCGCAGACCTGGTACGCCGGCGACGACGACCTGCCGGACCTGCTCGACTACGACGTCATCGGCTCCCGGCAGACCTACCTGTACTTCGACGGCAGTCCGCTCTACCCCTTCGGGCACGGCCTGGGCTACTCCACGTTCACCTACGAGGCGCTTACCGCCGTGCGCGAAGGGGACCTGGTGAAGGTCGCGTTCACCGTCACCAACACGGGCCCGGCCGCCGCCGACGAGGTGGCGCAGGTGTACGTCCGCGCCGTGGACGTCTCACCGGTCGCCCGGCCGCGGCGGCAGCTCGTCGGCCACCGGCGCCTGCACCTGGCCGCCGGGGCGTCCCACCGCGTCGAACTCGGCTGTCCGGTGGCCGAGTTCGGTCTGTGGGACGTCTCCCGCGACCGCTGGACCGTGCCGGGTGGCACCTATCAGATCCTGGCGGGTGCCTCCAGCGAGGACATCCGCCTCACCGGCGCCGTCGAGATCGACGGTGTACCGCCCGCCGCGAGGCCCGTTCAGGGTACGGGCCTCGCGGCGGCCGCGTACGACGAGCAGCGCGGCACCGAGATCGTCGACCTGACGAAGACGCGTGGGGACGCGGTCACGGCCGTCGGCGGCACCGAGGGCGAACTGCTCTTCCGCGACTGCGACTTCGGCGCCGCGACAGGCGCCGGGAAAGTCGGCGTGACCGGCGCTGCCTCCGGTGCCGCGAGCGGTTCGAGCACCGCTTCCGTGACCGTCGAGGCGGCTCTCGGCGGCAGCGTCCACGTCACGGCGGGCCACACGACCGCGACCCTCACCTTTCCGCCCGGCGGCGACGCGTACGACTACACCACGCGCACCGCCCCCTTCCCCGTCACCGGAGTGCGCGACCTGCGCGTCCAGGTGCGCGGGCCCGCCCGCCTCGCCCGGCTCACCTTCCACGAGACCGGTCCGGCGTCGTCCATCCCGACACAGAGGACCCCGACGCGATGAAGTTCACCGACGGCTTCTGGCTGATGCGCGACGGCGTGCGGGCCGCGTACGCGACCGAGGTGCGCGACCTGGACGCGGGCGAAGACAGCTTCACGGCCTACGCGGCCGTCCAGCGCGTGCGCGGCCGGGGCGACACCCTCAACACGCCGCTCCTCACCGTCGACTGCTTCTCACCGGCCGAAGGCGTCATCGGCGTAAGCGTCACCCACCACGCGGGCCGCCGCGAACGCGGCCCCCACTTCGACCTGCTCGGCACCGAGTCCGTCGCGGCCAAGGTCCGCCAGGAGGGCACCGTCACCGAGCTCAGCAGCGGGCCGCTCACCCTGCGCCTGGACGCCGCCGAGCCGTGGTGCCTGGAGTTCCTCGACGCCGACGGCCGCGCGCTGACCTCAGCCGGCCGCCGGGGCACCGGCTTCGCCGTGCTGCCCGACGGCACCCACCACATGATCGGCCAGCTCGCCCTCGGCGTCGGCGAGCATGTCTACGGCCTCGGCGAGCGCTTCACCCCGTACGTGCGGAACGGCCAGAGCGTCGACATGTGGCAGGCCGACGGCGGCACCAGCAGCGAGCAGGCGTACAAGAACATCCCCTTCCACCTCTCCTCGCGCGGCTACGGCGTCTTCGTCGACCACCCCGGGAAGGTCTCGTACGAGATCGGCTCGGAGTCCGTCGGGCAGGTCCAGTTCAGCGTCGAGGACCAGTCCCTGGAGTTCTACGTCGTCGCCGGGCCGACGCCGAAGGACGTGCTCCGCCGCTACACCGCGCTGACCGGCAGACCCGCCCTGCCGCCCGCCTGGACCTTCGGCCTGTGGCTGACCACGTCGTTCTGCACGCCCTACGACGAGGAGACCGTCACGGCCTTCGTCGACGGCATGGCCGAGCACGACATCCCGCTCAGCGTCTTCCACTTCGACTGCTTCTGGATGCGCGAGTACCAGTGGACGGACTTCCGCTGGGACCCGGAGGTCTTCCCCGACCCGGAAGGCATGCTCCGCAGGCTCGCCGAGCGCGGCCTGAAGGTCAGCGCCTGGATCAACCCGTACATCGCCCAGAAGTCCCCGGCCTTCGCCGAGGCCGCCGCCAACGGCTACCTCGTCAAGCGCCCGAACGGCGACATCTGGCAGTGGGACCTGTGGCAGCCCGGCATGGCCCTGGTGGACTTCACCCACCCCGAGGCCCGCGCCTGGTACGCCGACAAGCTGCGCGCGCTGCTCGCCCAGGGCGTCGACTGCTTCAAGACCGACTTCGGAGAACGCGTGCCCACCGACGTCGTCTGGCACGACGGCTCGGACCCCGAGCGCATGCACAACTACTACACGCACCTGTACAACCGCACCGTCTTCGACCTCCTGGAACAGGAGCGCGGCAGCGGGCAGGCCGTGGTCTTCGCCCGCTCGGCGACCGCGGGAGGCCAGCAGTTCCCGGTGCACTGGGGCGGCGACTGCTTCGCCTCCCTGGAGGCCATGGCCGAGTCGCTGCGCGGCGGCCTCTCGCTGTCCCTGAGCGGCTTCGGGTTCTGGAGCCACGACATCGGCGGCTTCGAGGGCACCCCGGACCCGGCGGTCTTCAAACGCTGGCTCGCCTTCGGCCTGCTGTCCTCGCACAGCCGGCTGCACGGCAACGTGTCGTACCGCGTGCCCTGGGCCTTCGGCACCGAAGCGGTGGACGTGGCCCGGAAGTTCACCCGGCTCAAGCACCGCCTGATGCCCTATCTGTACGGCGCGGCCGTCGAGGCCCACCGCACGGGCGTGCCCGTGATGCGCCCCATGCTCCTGGAGTTCCCCGACGACCCGGCCTGCCGCACCCTGGACCGGCAGTACATGCTCGGCCCGGACCTGCTGGTCGCGCCGGTGTTCACCGAGGACGGGGACGTCGAGTTCTATCTCCCCGAAGGCACCTGGACGCACCTGCTGACCGGCGATAAGGTCACCGGGCCCGGCTGGCGGCGCGAGCGGCACGGCTTCGACAGCCTGCCGCTGTACGTACGCCCCGGCGCGCTGCTTCCCCTGGGCGCCGACGAGCAGCGACCCGACGGCGACTGGCTCGACGGCCTCACGCTGCTCGTCACCGCGGACACGGACGGCGCCGTGACCACGGTGCCGGGACCCGACGGGCGCGCCGCGGCCACCTTCCGCGCGGTACGCGACGGCGACGGGGTGCGGGTGGTGGCCGAGGGCAGCGAACGGCCCTTCCACGTAAGGACGGTGGACGGCGGCCCTCGTGCGGCCGGACGCCGCGAGGTGCTGCTGCCGGGTGTGGCCGCCGCAGACGGGACGACAGGGGGAGGTGGGTGACGGTGCCCCCGCACACGGCCGCCGGTGACGCGGCCACCGAGTTCCACGCCTTCTTCGAGCGGCACTACGCCGAGCTGTCCCGCCTCGCCCACCTGCTGACCGGCGAGTACGACGGCGCCGACGACCTGGCCGCCGACGCGCTGCTCGCGCTCTGGCACCGCTGGGACCGCGTGCGCGCCGCCGAACACCCCGCCGCGTACGCGCGCGGAGTCGTCGCCAACATGGCGCGCAGCCACATCCGCAGCTCGGTGCGCGAACGCCGCCGCATCACGCTGTTCTGGTCGAACCGCGCCGACGAGACGCAGGACCCGGACATACCCGCCGTGATCGACGTCCAGGAGGCCCTGCGCAGGCTGCCGTTCCGCAAGCGCGCCTGCGTCGTGCTCAGGCACGCCTTCGACCTGTCCGAGAAGGACACGGCGAACGCCCTCGGGATATCGGTGGGTACGGTGAAGAGCCAGACCTCGAAGGGCATGGCCGAGCTGCAGCGGCAGCTCGGCCCGCACGCCACGCCGGAACGGATGCACGTCGCCGCCGTTCAGGCCCCTGGGGGGACCGCGTGACGGAGACGGGGACGTGATGAAGCGGCTGACGCCTGTGGGGGCCCGATGACGGACGACGACGTGACGGACGGCGAGACCGACGACGTGACGGACGGTGAGACCACGGACCGCGAGACCGGGGACCGCGCGGCACGGGACGCGACCCTGCGCAGGCGGTTGCGGGGCGCGGCGCACGCGCACCGGCCCGACCGGGAACGGATGCTCGCGCGCGTCGAACGCGGCATGGCCGGCGCCCGGGACACCCGCGCGCCACGGGCGCCGCGGGCCCGCCGCGGCCGCGAGGAGGGCGCGTCCTGGCTGCGCGTGGCCGGGACGACCGCCGCCGTCGCCGGAGTCTTCGCCGCCGGCGGCTACGGCGTGGCGACCGCGGTGCGCGGCGACGACCCGGACGCGCGCACCGTGGCGACGACGCCCAGCACACCGCCGGCCGCGAGCGTGCCCGCGCCGCCGCCCGCGGAGCCCGACCGCACCAAGCGCCCGCCCCGGCGCCCCGCGAGCGGCTCCCCGCCCGCGTCCACGACCCGGCCGCCCAAGCCGCCCGCGTCCTCGAAGCCCCCCGCGTCCGCGAAGCCGCCGCGCACCGCGCCCGGCAGCGGCCTCGTCCGCACGGACGGCAGGATCGACCCGGGCTCCAATCCGTACTGGTCGCAGAGCGACATCACGGTCGAGGCGCGGAAGCCGCTCACCGCCCTCACCGTCGAGCTGCGCGTCGCCCGCTCCGGCGAGGTCGCCGACACCGGCAACTGGCGCTCGCTGCCCGTCGAGGACTTCGACGTCTCCGTGCGCGAGCGGGACGGCTTCCTCGTCTACCGCTGGACGCTGCGCGCCGGCCGGACCGTACCGGCCGGGAAGCATGTGTTCGCCGGGCAGTACAACCACCCGGCGGGGCAGCGCGACGCGCACGACGACACGTACGCGATCGAAGCGGGCACCGAGGGCGAACAGGGCGAATGGAAGGGCGACTTCAAGCCGGCGGCGAGGTGACCTGAAGCCCGCGGCGAGGTGACCTGAAGACCCCGGCGAAGTGATGCGCGCCGCCGCGGCGAAACGAAGTGATCTCGGCGGCAACCCCGTCCCGATCAGTGGCGACCAGGAGACGCAAGGATCCCCACTGAAGGAATCGGGACATGACTCAACGAGCGAACCAGCGCATACGCCACCGCCGCACCGTCACCCGGCGCAGAGCCGTCATCGGCGGCGTGGCCGCGCTCGGCCTCACCGGCGCCCTCGTCATCACGAACTCGATGCAGTCCGAGGCGGAGGCCGCCCCGTCCTGGCCCAAGCCCTCGGGGCAGCAGCCGGTGTCCAAGACCATCGAGGTCAAGGCCGGGCAGACGCACGACGGCGAGCTCAAGCGGTACTACGGCACCGGTGACCTCGGCGACGGCGGTCAGGGCGAGGGCCAGGACCCGCTCATCAAGCTCCAGGACGGCGCGGTCCTGAAGAACGTCGTCCTCGGCTCCCCGGCCGCCGACGGCGTGCACTGCACGGGCAGTTGCACGCTGCAGAACGTGTGGTGGGAGGACGTCGGCGAGGACGCCGCCAGCTTCAAGGGCAAGTCGTCCGGCGCGACGTACACCGTCACCGGCGGCGGCGCCCGCAAGGCCGACGACAAGGTCTTCCAGTTCAACGGCGCGGGCAGGCTCACCATCACCAAGTTCCAGGTCGCCGACTTCGGCAAGCTCGTCCGCTCCTGCGGCAACTGCTCGAAGCAGTACAAGCGGGACATCGTCGTGGACGACGTCGACGTCACCGCTCCGGGCAACTCGATCGCCGGCATCAATACGAACTACGGCGACACGGCCACGCTGCGCAAGGTGCGCATCCACGGTGACGGCAACAAGAAGATCAAGACCTGCGCCCGCTTCACCGGCAACAGCTCCGGTGACGAGCCGGTCGAGACCGGCAACGGCCCGGACGGCAAGCACTGCAAGTTCACGGCCTCGGACATCAGCTACGAATAGGCCCTGATGTCGTGGTGACGACCAGGTCCTGATGTCGTGGCGACGACCAGGTCCTGATGTCGTAGTGACGACGGGCGGCACGGCCGGAGCGCTCTCCGGCCGTGCCGCCCCCACGTGTCAGCGGCGCCGGAAGGCGTCCATCGCGGGCAGCGCCCTGTCGTCGTAGCCGAACAGGGCCTGGTTCTCCCAGGCGTTGCCGGACTTCGGGTCCGTGGGGTCCCAGCCGTTGCCGGGCACCGCCGTCCAGGGCGCCTCCCAGTAGAAGACGCCGAGGCCCCGGCCGCCGGGCACGGCCTCGACGACGTTCTGGATGTCCCGCAGCCAGGCCGTCTGCCCGGCCGCCGACGCCGGGTAGCCGGGAATCAGCTCGCTGTTCGTGTCGATGATGTCGGTGTGCGCGTCCTCGCTGCCGAGCCGGAACGGGTAGGCGGTCTCGGCCACGAACACCGGCTTGCCGTACTGCTTGGCCGCGTCGTCCAGGTTGGTCTGGAGCTCGGCGAGCGTGCCGTGCCAGTAGCCGTAGAACGAGAGCCCGATCACGTCGAAGCGCACCCCGCGGGACACCGCGCTGTCGAACCACCAGCGCGTGCCCGCGTTGTCCCCGCCCTTGGCCAGGTGCAGCGCGACCTCGGTGGACGAGGAGACCGCCTTGGCCGCGTCATGGCCGGAGTTGAGCAGCCCGGCGAGCTGCGACCAGTTGTCGGTGGAGCCGTCGGGCCACAGCATCCCGGCGTTGATCTCGTTGCCGACCTGCACCATGTCGGCGGTGGTGCCCTGCGCCTTCAGCGCGTTGAGGACGTCGTACGTGTGGTCGTAGACATCCTTCTTGAGCTGTGTGTACGAGTGCCCGCCCCAGGCGGTGGGCTTGGTCTGGGCGCCGGGGTCGGCCCAGGTGTCCGTGTAGTGGAAGTCGACCAGGAGCTTCATGCCCTGCGCTTTGACGCGCTTGGCCATCGCCAGGACGCGGGCCTTGTTGTTGTAGCTGTCCTTGGGGTTCACCCACACCTTGACGCGGGCGTAGTTCATGCCGGACGACTTGAGGATGGCGAGGGCGTCGCCGGTGGTGCCGGACGCGGTGCGGTAGGTGCCGCCGAGCGCCTCGCTCTTGGGCAGCGAGGAGACGTCGGCGCCCTTGACGGGCAGGCCGGTCGAGCCCGGCGTGAACGTCACGTCGTCGACGTTGAGCCAATGGCCCGCCTTGGCATCGGAGTTGACGCTGACGGTGCACTGCCCGCCCGTCACCTTGACCGAGGTGACGACCCGCACCCAGGAACTGGTGGACACGGGCAGGTCGGTGCGCTGCTCGGCGCTGCCGCAGTTCCGCAGCGCCAGGTACGCCGCGTTCTGGCCGCCGCCGGAGCGGATCCAGGCGGTCAGCGTGTAGGTGCCGTCGGTGAGGCCGGACAGGTGCTGGTAGGTCTCCACCTTGTACGCGGAGCTCGCGTAGTGCGTGAGGCGGTGGCCGCCGCTGTGGCCGCCCGCCTCGGTGAAGGACGCGTTGTCCTGCCCGGCGGCGGAGTACGTCTTCCAGCCGGACGGCGTCGCGGTGCCGGTGCCGTCCGCCTCGAAGCCGCCGTTGGTGAGCGTGGCGGCGGCGTGGGCGGCGGGTGCCTGGCCCGGCAGGGTGCCGAGGGCGAGGCCCGCGAACAGGGGGAGCAGCAGAAACCTGAGGGGGGTCCGGCTGCGGTGGTGTGGGGTGGTGCGGCTCGGGGGGAACATCGTCGTCGTTGTCCCTTCGTTGTGCCTTGGTTGTCGTGGTGCCTCGGTCGGCCCTTGCGTGGTGGGGGACGGTGGCTTTCAGGCGTCGAGGTGGACGACCCGCACGGATCCCGGGGGCACGGCGAGCCGGCCCGCGACGCGCTCGCCGGTGAGCAGTTCGGTGCCGTGCCCGTCCAGCGGCACCTTCGCCTCGGCGGCCGTGTGGTTGATCACGAACACGTGGTCCCCGGCGGCCCCGGCGCGGCGCACCACCTCGACGTCGCGGGGGAGTTCGGGGCGCGGCTCGATCCCGGCGTCCGCGCACGCGGCGGCGAGGAGCACATCGAGTTGCGGGGCGTCGAGGCGGGTCGAGACGTACCAGGCCGTGCCGTCGCCGAGCTGGTTGCGGGTGACGGCGGGCCGGCCCGCGACGAGCCCGCCGTCGGGACCTTCTGCGTACGTCCACACGGTCTCGGCACCGCGCGGCACGACGAACTCGCTCCACACGTCGCCGGTGAGCGCGGCGCCGTCGGGCCCGGTGATCCGCACGGTGCTGCCCGCGAGCAGCGGCGAGAACTCCTCGACGGTCAGCCCGAGCACCTCGCGCAGCGGGCCCGGGTAGGGGCCGGGGTGCACGGCGTCGTGCGCGTCGACGATGCCGGAGAAGTACGAGACCAGGAGCGTGCCGCCGCCCTCGACGTACCGGCGCAGATTCTGCCCGGCCGCCTCGGTCATCAGGTACAGGGCGGGCACGACCACCAGCGGATACGCCGTCAGATCGGCCTCGGGGCGGGCGAAGTCGACGGTCAGGTGGCGGTCGTACAGCGCCTCGTAGAAGGCGTCGGCGCGCTCGCGGGCGTCGTGGTCCTGGCTCGGCCGCCACTCCAGGGACTGCGCCCACCAGGAGTGCCAGTCCCACAGCACGGCCACGTCCGCGACCGTGCGGGTGCCGCGCACGGGCTCCAGGGCGCCCAGGGCCGAGCCGAGCTCGGTGACCTCGCGCCACACCCGCGAGTCGGTGCCCGCCTGCGGCAGCATCGCCGAATGGAACTTCTCGGCGCCGCGCCGTGACTGGCGCCACTGGAAGAACATCGCGCCGTCGGAGCCGCGGGCCACGTGCGCGAGGGAGTTGCGGGCCATCTCGCCGGGGGCCTTCGCGGGGTTGCGCGGCTGCCAGCTGACGCCGGACGTGGAGTGTTCGAGCAGCAGCCAGGGGGCGCCGGAGGCCACCGAGCGGGTCAGGTCGGCGGCCATCGCGAGGTTCACGTGGGTGCGGCGGCCGTCGGTGATCAGGTAGTGGTCGTTGGTGACGAGGTCGACCTCGCGGCCCCAGGCCCAGTAGTCGAGGGTGTCGCACTGGCTGAGCGCCGTCATGAAGTTGGTGGTCACCGGGATACCGGGCGCGAGGCGGTGCAGGATGTCGCGCTCGCGCACGAAGTTCTCGCGCAGGGTGGCGTCGGCGAAGCGGCGGTAGTCCAGGGCCTGCGCGGGGTTGCCGACGGTCGGCGTGGTGCGGGGCGGGTCGACCTCGTCGAACGAGCCGTAGCGCTGGCCCCAGAAGGCCGTCCCCCAGGCCTCGTTGAGCGCGTCGACGCTGTCGTACGTCGCCCGGAGCCAGCGGCGGAAGTGCGCGGCGCAGCTCTCGCAGTAGCAGGCGGCGACGGGGACGCCGTACTCGTTGTGGACGTGCCACAGCGCGAGCGCCGGATGGTCGCCGTAGCGGCGGGCGAGCTGCTCGGTGATGCGGGCGGCCGCCTCGCGGTAGGCCGCGTTGCTGTGGCAGATCGCGCCCCGGGAGCCGAAGGCCAGGCGGGTGCCGTCGGCCGTGACGGGCAGGGCGTCGGGGTGGGAGCGGTAGAACCAGGCGGGCGGCGCGACCGTCGGGGTGCCGAGGTCGACGCGGATGTCGGCCTCGTGCAGCAGGTCGACGACGCGGTCCAGCCAGCCGAAGTCGTGGGTGCCCGGCTCGGGTTCGAGCAGCGCCCAGGAGAAGATCCCGACGCTCACCATCGTGACGCCCGCCTCCCGCATCAGCGCCACGTCCTCGTGCCAGACGGATTCCGGCCATTGCTCGGGGTTGTAGTCACCGCCGAAGGCGAGCCTCGTGAGGCCGGTCGGGCCCGTGCGGCCGTGGGGGGCGGTCTCCGGCATGGATCTCTCCCGGTGAATTCGATCAATTGGGAACGTGCACACACATTGCTGGTGGCGTATGCCCAACACAACCGCACAGTAACGACCATTGACAAGTGTCCAGGACGTTTCTCTACTGTGAACGCTCACAGATGCATGGCAGGCCATCCGCAGCAGGCGGCGGCCGCTCGACCGGGAGACACAACCATGCCGTTCACCAAGCCCAAGCCCCAGCACCGGCGCCTCATGGCCGCCTCCGCCGCCCTCACCCTCGGCGCCGCCACCCTCGCGGCCTGCGGTTCGTCCGACGACGAGGGCGCGGCGGGCCCGGTGTCCCTGACGTACTGGACCTGGACGCCCGGCATGGACAAGGTCGTCGACCTGTGGAACGAGGGCCCGGGCAAGAAGGAGCGGATCAAGGTCACGGTCAAGAAGCAGGCGTCCGGCGACACCCTCGTCACCAAGATCCTCACCGCCCACAAGGCCCACAAGGCACCCGACCTCGTGCAGGCCGAGTACCAGGCGCTGCCGACCCTGGTCAGCAACGACGCGCTCGCGGACATCAAGCACAAGGTGGGCACCATCGAGGGCAAGTTCGCGCCCGGCGTGTGGCAGCAGGCGACGCTCGGCACGGACTCCCTCTACGCGGTCCCCCAGGACTCGGGGCCGATGATGTTCTACTACCGCGCCGACCTGTTCAAGAAGTACGGCCTGAAGGTCCCCGCCACCTGGGACGAGTTCGCCGAGACCGCCCGTGCGCTGAAGAAGAAGGCGCCCGGCAAGGACCTCACCACGTTCTCCGCCAACGACTCGGGGCTCTTCGCCGGCCTCGCCCAGCAGGCGGGCGCCAAGTGGTGGACCACCGCGGGCGACCGGTGGAAGGTCGGCATCGACGACCCCGCCACGCGCAAGGTCGCCGACTTCTGGGGCGGCCTCGTCAAGGAGGGCGCCATCGACAACCAGCCCATGTACACCCCCGCCTGGAACAAGGCGCTCAACACGGGCAAGCAGATAGCGTGGGTCAGCGCCGTCTGGGCGCCCGGCACCCTCACCACCGCCGCCCCCGAAACCGAGGGCAAGTGGGCCATGGCCCCGCTGCCGCAGTGGTCCACGGGCAAGCCCGTCACCGGCAGTTGGGGCGGCTCGTCCACCGCCGTCACCACCGACAGCGACCACAAGGACGCCGCCGCAACGTTCGCGGCCTGGCTGAACACCGACGCCAAGGCGCTCGCCGCCCTCGCCAGGAACGGCGGCATCTACCCCGCCGCCACCGCCGCCCAGACCAGCGGCGCCTTCAGCAAGCCCCCGGCGTACTTCGCCGACCAGCCCGATTTCTACGCCAGGGCCGCCGAGATCACGAAGACCACCGCGCCCGGCGCCTGGGGCCCCAACGTGAACGTCGCCTACGCCTCCTTCAAGGACGCCTTCGGCAAGGCCGCCAAGAACAAGTCGGACTTCGGCGCCGCCCTCGCGACCGTGCAGGACGCCACCGTCGCCGACATGAAGAAGCAGGGCTTCGAGGTCGCGCCGTGAGCAAGAGATCCGCAGCCGGTGAGGGCGTCGCCGCGGCCGGCGAGGGCACCGCCGTCGGCCGGGGGCCCGCACGCGGCAGCGCCCCGCGCCGGGTGACACGCGGCAGCACCCCGCGCCGGGTGAAGGGCGCCCCCTACGCCTTCCTCGCCCCCGCCGGCGTCCTGTTCGCGCTCTTCTTCGCGCTGCCCATCGGGTACGCGATGTGGCTCAGCCTGCACAAGGTCGAGGTCAAGGGCCTCGGCCTCGGCAAGGGCGCCCGCTCCGAAGTCTGGGCGGGCCTCGGCAACTACACCGACGCGTTCCAGGACCCCGAACTCCTCGACGGCTCCCTGCGCGTGCTCGCCTACGGCGCCCTCGTCATCCCCGTGATGCTCGGCCTCGCCCTGTTCTTCGCGCTGCTCCTCGACACCGACCGGGTACGGCTCGCGCCCTTCACCCGGCTCGCGATCTTCCTGCCGTACGCCGTGCCCGGCGTCATCTCCGCGCTCCTGTGGGGCTTCCTCTACCTGCCGGACGTCAGCCCCTTCTACTTCGTCCTCGACAAGCTGGGCCTGCCCCAGCCCGACCTGCTCGACGGCGGGCCGCTGTACCTGGCCCTGTCCAACATCGCGGTGTGGGGCGGCACCGGCTTCAACATGATCGTCATCTACACCTCGCTGCGGTCCATCCCCGCCGAGGTGTACGAGGCCGCCAGGCTCGACGGCTGCTCCCAGCTCCAGATCGCGCTGCGCATCAAGATCCCGATGGTGGCGCCCTCGCTGGTGCTCACCTTCTTCTTCTCGATCATCGCGACGCTCCAGGTGTTCAGCGAGCCGACCACCCTCAAACCGCTCACCAACTCCCTGTCCACCACGTGGAGTCCGCTGATGAAGGTCTATCAGGATGCCTTCGTCAAGGGTGACATCCACGCGGCCGCCGCCACCGCCGTGCTCATCGCCGTGGCGACGCTCGTGCTGTCCTTCGGGTTCCTGCGCGTCGCCAACTCCCGTACCAAGCAGGAGGAAGCACGATGAGTTCTCTCGCCGTCCGCAAGTCGGTGCCGGCCGTGGGCACCACGCCCGGCACCGCCCAGGGCCCGCCCCCGCGCCGCCGCATCGCCCTGCTCCCCACCGCGGCGCTGCTCGTCGGCGCCCTCTACTGCCTGCTGCCCGTCCTGTGGGTGGTCGTCGCCTCCACCAAGTCGGGCCGCGAGCTGTTCTCCACGTTCACGTTCTGGCCCGGCAGCGGCTTCGCCGACAACGTCCGCGACCTGAACGCCTACCGCGACGGCGTCTACTGGCAGTGGATGGCCAACTCCGCCTTCTACGCGGGAGTCGGCGCCCTGCTCTCCACGGCCGTCTCCGCGATCAGCGGCTACGCGCTCGCCCTCTACCGCTTCCGCGGCCGCGAGACGGTCTTCAACATCCTCATGGCGGGCGTCCTCATGCCCCCGGTCATCCTCGCCGTCCCCCAGTACCTGCTCCTGGCGAAGGCCGACCTGACGGACTCCTACATGTCCGTGCTGCTCCCGCTGATCCTCTCCCCGTACGGCGTGTACCTGGCGCGGATCTACGCCGCCGCGGCCGTGCCCGGCGACGTGGTAGAGGCGGGCCGGACGGACGGCGCGGGGGAGTGGCGGATCTTCACCCGCATCGCCCTGCCGATGATGGTCCCCGGCCTGGTCACCGTGTTCCTGTTCCAGTTCGTCGCGGTGTGGAACAACTTCCTGCTGCCGTACATCATGCTCAGCGACGACGAGAAGTTCCCCATCACCCTCGGCCTGTTCACCCTCCTCGAACAGGGCGCCAACACCCCCGCCCTCTACACCCTCGTCATCACCGGTGCCCTCCTCGCGGTGCTCCCGCTGATCGCCCTCTTCCTGGTCATCCAGCGGTTCTGGAGCCTGGATCTGCTGTCGGGAGCCGTAAAGTCGTGACCATGAGCGATACGGGGGGCAGGCGCAGGCCGCCGACAATTCACGACGTCGCCCGGGAAGCGGGCGTGTCCCGGGGCACGGTCTCGCGGGTCCTGAACGGCGGCCACTACGTGAGCCCCGCCGCGCAGCGGGCGGTCGACGCCGCCATCCGCAAGACCGGGTACGTGGTCAACCGGCACGCCCGCTCCCTGATCACCGGCCGCTCCGACTCGGTGGGCTTCCTGCTCACCGAGCCGCAGGAGCGGTTCTTCGAGGACCCCAACTTCAACGTCCTGCTGCGCGGCTGCACCCAGGCCCTCGCGGCGCACGACATCCCGCTGCTCCTGATGATCGCCGGTACGCCGGACGAACGGCGGCGCATCACGCGGTACATCGGCGCGGGCCACGTGGACGGGGTCCTGCTCGTGTCCAGCCACTCCGGCGACCCGGTGGCGGCCGAGCTGCACGAGGCGGGGGTGCCGCTCGTGGCCTGCGGCAAGCCCATCGGGCAGGGCACGAAGGTGAGTTACGTCGCCGCGGACGACCGGGACGGCGCCCGCGACATGGTGCGCCACCTGATGTCTCTCGGGCGCCGCCGCATCGGCACGGTGGCCGGACCCCTCGACACCCCCGGCGGCGTCGAGCGGCTCGCGGGCTACCGCGAGGTCCTCGCCGAGGCGGGCGTCGAGGCGGACGAGCGGCTCGTCGTCCCCGGCGACTACAGCCGGGCGGGCGGCGAGGCGGCCACCGAGCGCCTGCTCGCCCAAGTCCCCGACCTGGACGCCCTGTTCGTCGCCTCCGACCTGATGGCCCAGGGCGCCCTGGCCGCCCTGCGGCGCGCGGGGCGGCGCGTCCCGGACGACATCGCGGTCGGCGGCTTCGACGACTCGCCGGCCGCGACCGCCGCGAGCCCCCTCCTCACCACCATCCGCCAGCCCTGGGACCGCATCAGCGCCGAGATGGTCCGCGTCCTCCTCGCCCGCATCGGCGGGGACGACCCGGCGGCGGTGATCCTGCCGACGGAGCTGGTGCGCAGGGAGTCGGCCTGACCGGTCGGGCGGAGCCGCGCCCGCGCGCGGCTCGGAGCCCGTACCGGCTCTCGATGCGACCTCGTGCAGCCGGAAGGTTGCCGTCACGACGCCTCCCTTTGGGTGCAGGACGCTCTCATTCTGTCCGAGATATCGAACATCGCTCGTCACGTCGAACAGACCGTAAAGTCACCGGGCGCACACGTCAACGCTTCCGACAGAACTCAACGAGTTCCGTCCGCATGGATTGACGCGGCTGCGGCCAACTGGTCCCATTCCTCCGGCAGTAGGCCGAACAGAAACCATCAGAGTCCACCGCAACCCGACAGGACGTGGTCATGCGTCGACGACCCGGAAGAACCCTGTACGCGCTCCTGGCCGCGCTCTGCGCCCTGGCCCTGAGCGCCGTCGCCGTTCCGCAGGGCTCCGCCCACGCCGAGGACAGACCGCGCCAGAAGGCGCCGTACGCCGGCTACCTCTTCGCCTACTTCACGGGCGAGGGCACCGCCGACGGCGAGCAGATCCGGTACGCGCTCAGCCGCGGCAACGACCCGCTGCACTGGCGGGAGCTGAACGGCGGCAAGCCCGTGCTCACCTCGGACATCGGCGAGAAGGGACTGCGCGACCCCTTCGTGATCCGCTCCCCGAAGGGCGACAAGTTCTACATGATCGCCACCGATCTGCGCATGTACAAGAACAGCAGCGGCAGCTGGGACCAGGTGCAGCGCACCGGCAGCAAGTCCATCATGGTCTGGGCGTCCACCGACCTCGTGCACTGGACCGACCGCCGACTGGTGAAGGTCGCCCCGGACACCGCGGGCAACGCCTGGGCGCCCGAAGCCTATTGGGACGACAAGCTCGACGCGTACGTCGTCTTCTGGGCCTCCAAGGTGTACGCCGAGAACGACCCGGGCCACACCGGCAACACGTACAACAAGATGCTGTACGCGACCACGAAGGACTTCCGCACCTTCAGCAAGCCCAAGGTGTGGAACGACCCCGGCTACTCGGTCATCGACTCCACTGTCATCAAGGACGGCACGCACTACCACCGCTTCACCAAGGACGAGCGCGACCCGTCGTCGGGCACGCCGTGCTCGAAGTTCATCACCGCCGAGAAGTCGGACACGCTCACCGACACGTCGTACGACTTCGTGAAGGACTGCATCGGCAAGGGCGCGATCGACCGCGGCGAAGGGCCCACGGTCTTCAAGTCCAACACCGAGAACAAGTGGTACCTGTTCGTCGACGAGTTCGGCGGCCGCGGCTACATCCCCTTCGAGACCACCGGCCTTTCCTCCGGCCAGTGGAAGCCCTCGGAGAACTACCAGCTTCCGGCCAGCCCCCGGCACGGCACCGTGCTGCCCGTGACCCAGGCCGAGTACGACCGGCTCCTCGCCGAGTACGCGCCGTCCGGCACCTCCGTCACGGACGCGACGGCGCAGCGGCAGAAGGCCTTCGCGACCGTCACCGAGGCCTCGTCCAAGGTCGTCCTGCCCCTGGAGCCGGACGCCGACCTGCGCGCGGTCGCCCCGCGCTTCGCGCTCGCCCCGGGCGCCACGATCAGTCCCGCGTCCGGCACCCGCCGCGACTTCCGGAAGCCGCGTACGTACGAGGTCAAGGCCGCCGACGGCGCCAGACGCACCTGGACGGTCGAGGCCGCCCGGACGCGCAGTCCGCTCCTTCGGGGCCTGACCGCCGACCCGGACATCCAGCGCTTCGGTGACCGCTACTGGATCTATCCGACGACGGACGGCTTCCGCGACTGGAGCGGCACCCGCTTCGCCGCGTACTCGTCCAAGGACCTGGTGCACTGGAAGAACCACGGCACCGCGCTCGACCTCGGGCCCGACGTGAGCTGGGCGGACAGCCGCGCCTGGGCGCCCGGAGCGGTCGAGCGCGACGGCAAGTACTACCTGTACTTCTGCGCCGACCAGCAGATCGGCGTCGCGGTCGCCGACTCGCCCGCGGGCCCCTTCAAGGACGCGCTCGGCAAACCCCTCGTCGCCAAGGGGCAGTTCACGGGCCAGATGATCGACCCCGCCGTGTTCACGGACGACGACGGGCAGGCGTATCTGTACTGGGGCAACGGGCGCGGGTACGTGGTGCCGCTGAACGACGACATGGTGTCCTTCGACCCGGCGAAGGTGAAGGACATCACCCCGGACAACTTCCGCGAGGGCTCCTTCGTGGTCAAGCGCAAGGGCACGTACTACTTCATGTGGTCCGAGGACGACACCCGCAGCGAGAACTACCACGTCGCCTACGCCACCGGACCGAGCCCGCTCGGCCCCTGGACCAAGCGCGGGACCATCCTCGAGAAGCGGCCCGAGTACGGCATCAAGGGCACCGGCCACCACTCGGTGGTGCGCGCCGCGGGCACCGACGACTGGTACATCGCCTACCACCGCTTCGCCCTGAACGGTCCGGGACGGCCCGGCGGCGACGGCAACCACCGCGAAACCACCCTGGACCGCCTGCAGTTCGCGCCCGACGGCACGATCAAGCCGGTCGTCCCGACCCTGGAATCGATCGAGCCGGTGAAGCCGGGACGGGGAGGTGACGCCCGATGAGAACGACGAGAACGACGAGAACGACGAGAACGACGAGAACGACGAGAACGGTGAGAACGGTGGGAACGACGAGAACGGTGGGAACGCTGCGGACGTTCCTGTACGCCGCCTGCCTCGCGCTCGCCGCGACCCTGCTCTCCGCCGTGCCCGCGAGCGCCGCACCGGACGCGGGGTCGGGTGCCCCGCCGGGTGAGCCCCGGGGGCCCAGGGCCGCCGTGACCGTCACCAACGGCACCCAGTTCCCCGACACCTCGGGCAACCCCGTGCACGCGCACGGCGGTGGCGTCCTGAAGGTCGGCGCGTACTACTACTGGTTCGGTGAGAACCGCAACGCCGACAACACCTTCCGGTACGTGTCCGCGTACCGCTCGAAGGACCTCAAGAACTGGGAGTTCCGCAACCACGTCCTGACCGAGGCCAGCGATCCCGAGCTCGCCACGGCCAACATCGAGCGCCCCAAGGTGATCTACAACGAGCGCACCAAGCAGTTCGTGATGTGGATGCACAAGGAGAACGGCGTCAACTACAACGAGGCCCGCGCCGCCGTCGCCACCTCGTCGACCGTCGACGGCGACTACACCTGGCGCGGCTCCTTCCGGCCGCTCGGCGCGCACATGTCCCGCGACATCACCCTCTTCACGGACACCGACGGCACCGGCTACATGATCTCGGCCGCGCGCGACAACTACGACCTGCACATCTACCGTCTCACCGCCGACTACACGCAGGTCGCCGAGCTCGTCGCCAATCCCTGGCCGGGCGGCCACCGCGAGGCGCCCGCGCTCTTCAAGCGCGGCGACGTCTACTTCATGCTCACCTCGGGCGCCACCGGCTGGAACCCGAATCAGCAGCAGTACGCCACCGCCACCTCGCCGTCCGGCCCGTGGAGCGCGATGCGGAACGTCGGCGACGCGACGGCGTACGGCTCGCAGACGGCGTACGTCCTGCCGGTGCAGGGCGAGCGGGCCACCTCGTACCTGTACCTGGGCGACCGGTGGGGCAACTCCTTCGGGCAGAAGGTCAACGACTCCCGGTACGTGTGGCTGCCGCTCGCCTTCCCCAGCGCCACCTCCATGACCATGGACTGGTCGCCTGAGCTGGAGATCGACACGGCCGCGGGGACGGTCACAGGGCGTGGCGGTCCATACGAGACGCTCACCGCCCGGCACAGCTCGAAGTGCGCGGATGTCGTGAGCCAGTCGGTCCTGGAGGGCGCGGCCCTCGCCCAGTACACCTGCAACGGCGGCGGCAACCAGAAGTTCTGGTTCAAGGACGCGGGCGGCGGCCATGTGCGGCTCATGGCCCGGCACAGCTCCCTCTGTCTGACGGAGACCTCCGCGGGCGCGGTGGAGCAGCGGGCCTGCGCCACGGGGGCCGTCGCACAGGAATGGCGCGTGGCCCCGGCCGCCGACGGGCACGTCACCCTGGCCTCCCGGGGCAGCGGCAAGTGCCTGGACGTCGCCGACGAATCCACGGCGAACTCCGCCAGGATCGGCACCTGGACGTGTACCGGCGGCACCAACCAGCAGTGGAGGCGGGCCGCATGACGACGTGACCGTCAGGGCTCGGGGGCGGCGCCGGATCGCCGCCCCCGGGCCCCTCAGTTGTTGCGCGCGTAGAAGACAAGACCCCGCCGCCACCACGCGAGCCCTGACCACAGCAGGGCGGCCGCCACGGCGGGGAAGGCGAACACCAGGGCCGCGGAGAAGGGCACCCCGTCGGTGTGGCCCGTCAGCCATGCCGCGGGGTAGAAGCCCGCGAAGGCGATGGGGACGGCGAAGGTGAAGGCCCCCTGCAGTACCCAGGGGAACAGGCCCAGCGGGTAGTTGCCGAAGGTGCCCGACACGCTGTCCAGCCAGAAGAACAGCGACTCGCTGCCCCGGAAGCGCAGGACCAGGGCCGCTATGTGCAGGTTCAGGCCCAGCTCGATCACCAGGGCCCCGGCGACGGCCGCCAGCAGGAACGCCACCATGCCCACGGTCCACTCGACGTCCAGCAGGGACAGGCATACGCTGAGCGACGCGCACGCGACGACGAGGTCGCCGATGGCGTTCACCGGAGCCTCGTACGTGAAGACCTGGAGCAGCACGGGGGCGGGGCGGGTGCGGAAGGCGTCGAAGCGTCCGTCCCGCAGGAGATGGGGGATCAGACCGAGGTTGCCGAAGAAGAGCATGTACAGGCCGTGGCCCAGCATGCGGATGCTGCTGATGAGCAGGACCTCGCCCACTCCCCAGCCCGCCAGGGAGGGGAACCGGCCGAAGATGACCGTGGCGAACAGGAGCACCGTCACCTGGTAGGTGACGCCGTTGGCGATGGCCATGGCGAAGTCCGCGCGGTTGGCCAGTTGGCTGCGGAGGCCGGCGCGCAGGATGACGGTGACGAGCCGCAGCCGGCCCACGGGGCGCACGGGCCGCGCCGGTCGGCCGGAGCGCGGGACGGGGGACGTCGTAGACATCGGATCAACCACCCAGGACGAGGAGGCGGCGCGCCGCGCGGCGCCACACCAGGCGGCCGACGGCCGCCAACAGGAGGCACCAGGCGGCCTGTTCGAGCAGGTGGGGCAAGGCGTCGGCGGCCGCGATGCGGCCCGTGTAGAGCGAGACGGGCACGTGCACGGTCGCGGAGAACGGCAGGTGATCGGAGACAGCGGTGAACCACGAGGGGAAGAACCACAGCGGGATCAGCGCGCCGGACAGCAGTGTCTGCGCGAAGGCCGCGAGGCGGTTGACGCCGAAGCTGGTGATGGTCCAGAAGCTGGTCAGGTCCACCAGGAGCGCCAGGTGGTAGAAGACGCCCTGGCCCAGCGCGTACGAGACGGCGGCGACCGCAGTGGCGGCGGCCGAGGGCGGCGCGCCGACCAGGCCCGTCGCCAGGCCGATGGCCAGGCCCGAGAGCAGCCAGGTCGTGGCGTAGAGGCTCTCGCCGAGGCCCCGCCAGGCGCAGTAGCGGCGGGCGGAGACGGGCCGGGTGAACCAGAACACCACAGAGCCGTCCCGGATCTTGCTCTGCGCGGTCTCCTGGGACGCCCCCTCCATGATGACGCGGCCGGTGCCCATCAGGGTGGCGAGGACGGAGTACGTCACGGCCTGGGTGACGTCCATGCCCGCGACCGTGGCGTCGCCCTCGCCGTAGAGCGCGCGCCACAGCAGGACGTAGAGGAACACCTGGGTGACGATGATGAACGCGGTCGCCGCGATGCGCGGGCGGTACGCCCACTCCGTACGCGGCACAAGAGCCGCAAGGCGGTGGGCGCGCGGCCTTCCCCGGGACGTGGTCCCCGGAGCGGTCATGCCGGGCCTCCCGCAGGGGCGGCCGCGGCGGCGGTCTCGGGGCGCGCGTACAGGGTGCGCAGGACGTCCTCGACCTTCGCCCCGTCGAAGACCACCGAGCGCACGGCGTGTGCGGACAGCAGCTCGTCGGTGACCTCGCGCTGTCCGGCGCCGGGGTGCGGGCGCAGGTGCACGGTCGCGCCGTCGGTGGCCACGACCTCGGCGGTGCGCATGCTCAGCGGCCCGGGCGGCGTCTCGAACTCCACCACGACCGTGCGCCGGTGCTGCGCCGCATCGGCGAGTTCGCCGCGTTCGCCGTCGAAGACGACGCGGCCCCGGTCGATGACGACGAGGCGTCGGCACAGCGCCTCCACCTCCGCCATGTCATGGGTGGTGAGCACGATCGTGTGGTCACCGGTGCGCGCCAAGGTGCCCAGCAGGGTGCGCACTTGGTCCTTGACGAGGACGTCCAGGCCGATGGTCGGCTCGTCGAGGAAGAGCAGCGGCGGCCGGTGCAGGAGCGCCGCCGCCAGGTCGCAGCGCACCCGCTGGCCGAGCGAGAGGAACCGCACGGGCGTGTCCCAGAAGGGCGACAGGGCCAGCACGTCGTTCAGCTCGGTCAGCGTGGCGCGGAAGTCCGTCTCGGGCAGGCCGTAGATGTCGCGCAGGATCGTGAACGAGTCGTACGCGGGCAGGTCCCACCACAGTTGGGTGCGCTGTCCGAAGGTGACGCCCATGGCGTGGGCGTTCCGCTCGCGATCGGCGTAGGGATCCAGGCCGTAGAGCCGGGCGGTGCCCGACTCCGGGAGCAGCAGGCCGGTCATGGCCTTGATGAGCGTGGACTTGCCGGCGCCGTTCTGGCCGAGCAGGCCGATGAACTCGCCCGTCTCGACGGTCATGCTGACCTCGCTGAGCGCCGCCGTGCGCCGTGCCCGCCGCCGCTGGAAGGGCCGCTTCCAGGACCGGCCCTCGGCGCTCTCCCAGCTGCGGAAGGTCTTGGTGAGGCGGTCGACGCGGATGGCGGGGGGCCGCGTGCTCACGTGCCCGCGCTCGCTTCCGAGTCCGTGCCCGCGCGTGCTTCCGCGCCGCGCGCCACACCGTCGGCCACCAGCGGTGCGAGCAGTTCGCCCACTCCCGCGAGCCAGCCCGCGGGCACGACGCGGCGCAGCGCGCCGGGCGCGAGCGTGGCGAGCGCGGCACGGGCCAGGGGCGCGGCGAAGTCGGGCGCGCCGCCGCTCTCGTGGGTCACCACGCCCAGGGTGTAGGCGGTCGTCCAGATCTCGGTGAGCAGCACGTCGCTGATCCGGTCGTGTACGAAGGCGCGGTGCGGCAGGTGGTCCAGTGCCTCGCGCAGGGCCCGGACGACGCGTTCGCGGCTGATGCCGCGCTCCAGGAGGGCGTCCTCGGCCGGGACGCGCCGCCATCCGTCGGGGGCGGAGGCGTCGCGTATGTAGGCGACGGCGAGCTGTTCCCACCAGCAGAAGTACGGCACGGTGTCCAGCCGGACGAGCTCCTCCGGGCGCTGCGGCAGGGCGGGGGCGGTGCTCGGGAAGCAGGCGGCGCTGCGGGGCCCCATCACGTCGTTGCCGACGAGGCTGGCGGGGTTGGCGTGGTCGACGAGGCCCGCGACCGGCACGACGGTCTCGGTGCCGGTCGCGGCGAGGTAGCCGAGGAGCGCGACGTCGTCGGTGTCCTCCTGGGTGGCCTTGGCGGTGGCGTACTCCTCGAAGCCGAGGGCGAGACGGGCGGGGAGCACGAGGGCGACCGAGGGCAGGTAGTCGTCGACGACGGGGGCCCAGGCGTGGCCGCGCAGGGCGGCGACGCGCACGGCGTTGGCGGTGCGCGAGCCCCATTCCGTGAACAGGCTCACCGACGCGGCGGGCCGGGCGGTGATGAGGGCCCGCACGCGTGCGGCGAAGTCGTGGGCGAGGATCGCGTCGTCCTGGAGCACCAGGTGGTGGGTGGCGCCGGGGGCGACCGACTGCCAGGCGAGCCGGGCGGTGCGCAGGGCGGAGGGCGGCCCTTCCGGGTCCGGGTCGGTGATCAGGCGGGCGTCGAGCTCGGGGTGGCGGGCGCACAGTTCGCGGGCGGCGGCCGCGCGCCGAGGGTGGGCCATCACCACGGTCGACAGGCGGATCTCCGGGGTGTCGGGGCCCGGGGCGTGCTGCTCGGGGACGTCGGCGGGGGTGTTCACTGTGGAGAGATCCTTTGTGTCGTACGGGTGTGGTGCGGGGTTGGAGGCCGGTCAGCGTTCGGTCTTGCCCATGGCGAGCGGGCGGCGGGTGAGCGGGCCGAGGGCGCGTGCGGCGGCGAGGCGCAGCGGGCCGAGCCAGTGCAGGATCGGTTGCAGGAGGACCAGGGGGACCAGCAGTCCGGACGCCCCGCCGCTCCCCAGCGGTTCGGCGCGCTCATGGGCGCCTTCGTGGCTCTGCAGGAAGCGGGTGGCGAGGCTCATGCTGATCAGGGCATGGAGGACCATATACGCACCGGCCGCGACGGCCCACGCCAGGAGCGTCCCGTGGGCGCCGTTCACGGCCAGCACCGCGACGGCGGCGGCCACGCAGGGCGGTCCCAGGAACCACCACACGGTGTCCAGGCCCTCCTTGACGAGCGTCACGGTGTTGCGCCGCCCGTAGGCGCGCAGCGCCGGATCGCGGAGCAGCCGCAGGCAGCCCGCGACGCTGCCGAGGGCGACGAGGCTGTACGCCTTCGCGAGCGCGCCGACGCGGGCGTAGCGGTCCACGAGGTTGTGCACCGGCAGCACCACGGCGCTCTCTCCGGCGGCCGACAGTTTGTAGCCGATGAGGAGGTCGTCGACCGGCTCCTCGTACATGCCGATGGACACGAGCATGTCGTGCCGGACGAACAGGCCCGCGCCGATGCCGTAGACGACCGGGTCCAGGGCCGTGCGCAGCCCGTCGGGCAGCCGCAGCGCGCGCAGCCGGGCCCTGGTCCGCAGCCGGTGTGCCTCGATGCCCATGCGGCGCCGCAGGTCGGCCACGGCGTGGGCGCGCAGCGCCAGGTCGGCGAGGCCGGTGCGGGCCGCGTGCGGTCGGCGCAGCTGGAGCGGCAGTTGCTGGACGAGGGTGGGCGGGGCGTGTCCCGCGCGCTCGGCCTTGTCGGTCTCGTGGGCGAGATGGCGGAGGGTGGTGCGGTCCGGCTGGGAGTCCGCGTCGTAGACGCCGACGTAGGTGCGGGACGGGTCGGCGCCCTCGGGCAGCAGGTGGCCGAGTCGCTCGACGGCGTACACCAGTTGACTGCTCTTCGCTCCTGACGGCTCGTCATAGTGCAGGTGGTGCAGGGATGTTCCGGAGCGGCGGGCAGTGATGTCGGGGAGCAGCGCCGAGGCCACCTCCCTGGTGGTGGGGGTGGCGGCGATCTCGTCGTGCAGCACCTGCGACGGCGTGGTGGCGGACCGCACGCGGGCCGCCACGTCGCGGGCGCGGGCGGACGGCACGATGCCGGACAGCCGCGCCCCGGCGGTCTCGTCGTCGGGTGCCGCGAGCAGGCGCCGCTCCAGGTCCGGGAGTTCGGCGAGGTGGTGACGCCGGTCGCGCTCCTCGCGCTCGGTGGTGATCACGACGATGTGCAGCAGCTCGGGCGGATAGTCCAGGCGGGCCACCGCGCCGACGACCTCGGACAGGAGGTCCTGTTCCCGCAGCGCGGGAATGAGCAGGGCGACGTGCGGCGCCCCCGCCCCCGGTGCGGGGACGGGCGCCCGGCGCCCGGCCTGGAGCGCGCGTGCGGTGACCACGGCCCGGACGGTGAGGAGGACGCCCCAGCCAAGTACTGCCCACAGTACGGTCGTTGCCAGGGTGCTCATGCCGTGCCGCCCTTCGCCGCAGTGGGCCAGTGCGGGTGCCGGTTGCCGTCGCGGTCGGCGGCGGCCGCGAGCTGGAGCCGGCGGGCGTCGGGGTAGAGCCGCTCGGCCCAGGCGACCACGGCCCGGGGTTCGAGGCTCTCGGGTTCGCTGACGTCGACACCCGGCAGCTCCTGGCGCAGCCGCGCGCCCAGGCCGAGGCCGACGGACATCGCGTACCGGCCGTCGCCCTCGACCGCTTCGAGGCCGGTGAGCAGCCGCCCGTCCGCGAACCGCGGCAGCACCCGCACAAGGCCCAGCTCGGCGGAGCGCGCGAGCAGCGCGCTGCCCTGCAGCGCCTCGGCCAGGAGGTCGTCCGTGCCGACCGTGCCGGTGAAGCCGCGCCCGACGGTGAGCGACACGACGACGTCGAAGAAGCGGTTGGGGAAGCGCTGGTACTGGCCGCGCAGCAGGTGGCGGCGGCGCGGCAGCGCGGGGTCGGCGTGCTGGGCCACCCGGTCGAGGCGTGGCGGGGCGTCGCCGTCGGCCAGCGTGACCCTGAGCTCCAGCGAGGTGTCGATGGAGAAGGAGTAGTCGTCGCCGGTGCGGCGGATGCTGCGGGCGTCCTTGCCGACTTTGACGACCAGGGAGTCCTCGAACACTTGGAGCTCGTCGGCGTGCCAGCGGTCCCCGTACTTGTACTCGGCGGAGCGGAAGCGGCCGTCGCCGTGGAAGTTGGCAAGGAGGACGGGGGTGTGCGGGCGCTGTTCGGCGTCCTCGAAGACGGAGAGGTGGGCGGCGCCGACCAGGGACAGCTTCTGCTGGTTGCGGTCCAGGACCTCCAGCGAGAACTTCTCGGGCGACAGGACGCCGAACAGCTCGTTGGCGAAGGGCGCGTCGAAGTCGGGTGCGTAGACGAGCAGTTCGCCGCCCGTGGCGGCGGACGGGCCCCAGCTCTCCACCCGCAGCTGCTCGCCGAGTTCGGCGCGGTTCTGGAAGGTGTGGAAGGAGTAGGCGTGCGGGTAGTCGTCCGGGTTCCGTCGCCGCGGCGGGTGGACGACGAGATGGCGCAGGCACGCGCTGCTGCCGCGCAGGTGCTTCAACTCGGCGGGCACGGGCGGCGGGGCCGTGGCGCGCCCGGCCTCAACGACGGGCGCCGCGAGGGCGGCCACGAGATCGGCGGCGAACGCGTCGATGTGACTCCGCGTCATGTGCGGCATGACGTAGAAGTGGTGGAACAGGCGGTCCGTCGTGCGTCCCTGGGCGTCCGTCCAGGGCAGGGTGTTGCCGACGAGGCGGTAGTGCTCCCTGAGCTCGCCGGGGAGGTGGCCGCCCTCCGTGGAGAATCCCACGACGAGGACGGTGTTCCCGGGCGAGGGCAGCAGCACCGCGTCCGGGTCCGCCGCCCGGATGGCGTCGGCCAGGCGCTCCCTGAGGTCGAGGCAGCCACGGAACGTCTCGCGGTAGCCCTCGGCGGCGAGCCCGAAGACCAGGGACCACAACGAGGCGGCGGTGGCGCCCGAGCGGGAGCCGGTGACCGTCTCGTCCACGAAACCGGACATCGGAGCCGGGACCGCCCCGTGCCCGAGCAGGCCCTTGCGGCACAGGAACACCCCGCAGCTGTAGGGCATCAGGCCCGACTTGTGGGGGTCGAGGACCATGGAGTGCACGAAGCGGTTGCGGAAGTCGAAGGGGATGTCCGGCGCGGTGAAGGGCAGGATCATTCCGCCGTGCGCGGCGTCGACGTGGTGGAAGAACCGCAGCCGGGACGGCCCGTCGGTGCGGCGGCCCAGCAGCGCGCTGATGCGGTCGACCGGGTCGGTGAGGCCGGTGTTGTAGTAGCCCGCCGTGGAGACGACGATGACGCCGGTGTCGTCGCCGTCGGCCTCCAGGGCGTCGAAGGCCTCCTCCAGGGCGGCCGGTTCAAGGACCCAACTGGGCCCGGCGGGCAGCGCCTTGAAGTCCAGGTCCAGGATCTCGGCGGCCTTGGCCACGGAGTGGTGGGTGAGGGCGGAGGCGACGACGAGCACCCGGCGGCAGCCCGCGGCCCGCAGGGCGTTGCGGCCCACGCGCAGCCCCGCGAGGGTTCCTTCGTTGGCGCCGCTGGTCAGGTAGCCGTCGGCGGAGTCGGCGCGCATCAGGCCGCCCAGAGCCAGGACCGCCTCGCGCTCCAGGCGGCGGGTGCCGCGGGCGCCGTCGCCGAAGCGGGTGTGTACGCCGACGTTGTTGGGGTTGCGGGCCGCGAACATGCCGGCGGCGTGCAGGGCGAGGGGGTGCGGCTCGCTCATCGCGAAGCCGAGCCGCACCGGGTCCTTCGCCGACCGCCAGTCGGGCACTTCGGCGAGCCGGTCGGCCAGGACGGCGGCCAGCTCGACCGTGGGCAGCGCGGCCTCGGGGAACGGGTCGCACTCGGTCGACCCGTCGGGCAGGTCAGGCATCGCGGCTCACGTCCCCGCTGCCGCTGCTGGTACTGCTGCCGCTGGTGCTGCCGCTGTGGCTGTCGCTGCTGCCGGCGCTCGCGTCGTGGCGCAGCTCGCAGCGGAGCACCGCACGCGGGCCGACGTCGAGATCACGTACGTAGGTGTGCACGGCACCCTCGGGGCGCAGGCCCACGGCGGCAAGACCGGCCAGGATCTCCTCGGCGGGCAGCAGCGTCATGGGAACGCCGTCCGGCAATACGTACTGGCCCGCCGACTCCCCGGGGCGCAGCCGCGGGTCGAGGGAGTCGGAGGTGAAGGTGTTGAGGGCGAGCACGGCGCCGGGGCGCAGCACGCGCGCCAACTCCCTTACGCAGGAACGGAAATGCTCGGGCGTGGGAGCGTTGTGGAGCACGCCGTAGCAGACGGCGAGGGCGAAGGCGTCGTCGTCGGCGGGGATGGCGTCGGCCGCGCCCCGCCGGACGGTGACCCGGCCGTCCGGGAAGCGCTCGGTGGCCGTGCGGGTCGCCTCGACCATGGCTTCGTGCAGGTCTACGGCGACGACGGTGCAGCCGTGTTCGAGGAGGGCGACGGTGTTGCGTCCGCCGCCGCAGCCGAGGTCGAGAGCGGGCCCGGTGAGGTCATCGGCGTACCGGGAGAGGATCTCGACGAGGTAGGGCTGAGCGGTGAGGGCGGCGAAGTCGCGTACCGTCTCCGGGGCGTTCCAGTAGGCGGCGGCGCGCTCGGTCGCGGTGGCGGGGAGAGTCATCGGGTGGGCTCGATCTCTTCGTAGGTGCCGTTGTGCGGGAGGGCCCGGATGACGCGCATGCCGTGCTCCGCGAAGAAGGACGCGCACGTGTCCGGGTCGGCGGTGAGCGCGAAGAACGCCGGGCCGACGGAGGACAGCGCCAGGACGGTCGCCGTGCCGTCGGCCTTCAACGGCTCGAGGCGCGTGGCGAGTTCGCTCAGTCCGGGGTGGGAGAAGGAGCAGTTCTCGATGGATCCCATGCGGAAGCGGTAGTCGAAGACGAGGTCTCCCAGGGGGCCGAGGTCGCCGCGCAGCGCGGCGGGCATGGCCTCGTGGAGCATCCGGAAGGCGATGGTGGGCGACCAGCGTTCGCCGGTCGCGCGGAAGCGGTCGAACTGGCCGATCTCGGCGGCCATCAGCTCGTCCGTCGACCGCTCTTGAAGCGTGGTGGGCACCCCGATGACCAGCGAAAGGTCTTCCGGTACGGAGGCGGTGAGGACGACGGTGCTGCGGCCCGCGACGACCTGCACACCGCCGGGGTAGAGGCCGGACGCGGCGGAACCGCCGATGCACTGGACGGGCATGAGCCGGTCGCTGCCCTCGGTGTGTTCCTCGCCGTGGTTGCTGGTGAGGAAGGGCAGCAGGTCCGCGCGGTCCACGGGGTTGCCGTAGAGGTGGTTGACCGCGGTGGCGACGGCGGCGATCAGGCTGCTGCTGGAGCCGAAGCCCGCGTGTACGGGCAGGGGGTCGCTGTCCACGTTCACGTGCAGGTCGCAGCCGACGCCGAGGGTGGCGCACATGATGCGGGCGGCGTGCTCGACGAGCGCCGGCCGCGCGATGGCCGGGTCGAGCGCGAGGCCCTCGCCGGGGGCGAGCCTGCGCAGGCGCACGCGGTGGAACCGCGCGACGGAGAAGACCAGTTCGCCCGCGTCGTAGATCAGGTGGTGGTCGCCCGCGATGGCGCCGGGCTGGAGTGCCATGGCGTTCAGGCGCGTGGGATAGCGGATCGCTGTCTCGTCCGCGGGCTTGAGGGGGCCGAGCGGTGCGGTCAGTGGGTGGTGGATGGTTCCGGGGGTGAAGGACGTGAACATGTCTTTCGCCTTATGCCGTGGCGTGGTCGAGGGGCGGCGCGGCCGCGGAGGCCTCGGTCAGCCGCTGGTGGCGTTCGGTGGTCAGGTCGACCAGGTGGTCCAGGGAGTCGGTGGTGTAGCCGCCGCTGCCGAGGGAGCCGTCCGGGCGGATGCGCATGTTGGCGCGGGCGAGCTGGAGGTGCGGCAGCCGGAAGTGGAGGATCTCCCGCATCAGCAGCCGCAGTTGGGTCCATACGGGGGCCGTGGTGTCACCCGCCGCCTCGTCCAGGAGCCGGGGCAGCAAGGGGCGGTGCGCCATGATGGTGTCGCCCGCGGCGCGGTAGGCGGCGGGGAGGTAGATCAGGTTCTCGTCGAGGTACTGCCCGTACCACTCGTGCCTGGGCTCACCGGGCTCCGGCCTGAGCACCGCCATGTCGACGAGCAGCGGTGTCATCTGGGCGCCGCCCGGCGCGTACAGCACGGCGCCGCCCACCGTCATCGGCGGGAAGTAGGGCCGCATCCGGGTGGAGAAGACCTCCGGCGTGATGTTCCGCTTCACCGTCAGCAGGGCCTGCGCGAACACCTTGAACGCCTCGGTGGCGGCGGCCAGATGCTCCTCCAGAAGCGGGTCGTGCACGGGGAGCGGCAGCGCGGCCATGAGGTGGTCGACGGCGGGCCGCAGGGCGATGCCCGCCCTGCGGACCTCCGTGATGAACAGGACCTCCTCGGGGATGCCGGTGAAGGTCCGCAGCGCGTCCTCGGGGTTGCGCAGGGCGTACGTGTAGACGCTGTCGCGGGGCACTTCGTCGGCGAGGGCGCCCAGCTTGAGCAGCGTCTCCTCGGCGCCGGACAGGGACCGGTGGTCCGTGCCGTGCCGTTCGAGGGAGGCCAGGACGAAGCCCAGGTCGCGCAGGGCGGCACTGGCCGTGTCCTCGTCGGTGACGGTGTCGGGGACGCGGTCGAGGAGCGTCCGCGCCAGCCGCTCCAGGCCGCCTGTGTCCGCGGCCCTGTTGAGCTCTGGTACGTCATCTATGTGCTCGGAGAACCGCAGCGGATCGAGTTCGCTCACGCGGTGGTCCAGAGTTCTCATGTCGGTGGCGAGATTCAAGGAAATGACCTCTATTGCGCCGCAGCGGGCGGACTCGGGAACGTCAAGACGTCAAGAAGCGTCAGAGACGGAAATGTTGAAGAGCGGCAGAAAGTGTGGGAGAAGATTCAGAGAGAAGAATTCAGCTCGTCGAGCGCGTGGACGCGATGCGTCAAGGGCACGGGAGGCCGCGTCACGGCGGGCTGAGAGGTGACCCAGACAGCGGGAATTCCCGCGGTGTGAGCGGATGTGAGACCGGCGAAGGAGTCCTCCACGGCCAGCGCCCGGTGGGGCGGACACCCGCTGTGCCGCAGGGCCGCGAGATAGACGTCCGGGGCCGGTTTCGGAGAGAGGGTGCCATCGGCGCAGGTCACCGACGCGAAGCGCGGCCGCATTCCGAGCCGGTCCAGGTGGCCCGCCACCCAGGCGTGCGAGTTGCTGGAGGCGACCGCGAGCCGGTGCCCCTTGGTGAGACAGCGGTCCAGGAAGGACTGTGTGGCCGGCGGCGGCGACTCCTCGTCCGCACGCCGCTGGTTCTCGCGCTCGAACATGTCCCACAACTCGCGCGCTTTCTCCTGCCCCAGGACGGAGATGAGCGCCCCGTTCATGGAGTCGCGCGCGAGCGTACCGTCGGGGTGTGTGGGTATTCCGTCCGGCAAGTCGATGCCTGCCTCGTCGAGCACGGCTTCCCATGCCTCAAGGGCGACGCGTTCGGTGTCGAGCAGGACGCCGTCGAAATCGAAGATGATGAGCCGCCGCGACGGTGAGTGTTGTTCTGCTCTGCGGCCAGACGCGCACATGCAACGCCCCTCCCCCATTCCGGAATTGCAGCCCAAACAGGACAGCATTCCCGATCCCCCGTTGGTCTGGACCAGGGAAACGTATCCCGGAAGAAGACTGTCTTCAAGCCCTTGATTGTGATTCCGGAACGGTGCTATGCCGCCGGTCCCTACCGGCCCGCGAACCGCCGGTCCCCGCCGGCCCGTGAACCGGCGCCCCCCTACCGGCCCGTGAACCGGGGCTCCCGCTTCTCCAGGAACGCCCGCATCCCCTCCCGCTGGTCCTCGGTCGCGAACAGGCCGTGGAACACGCGCCGTTCGAAGAGGATGCCGTCGCGCAGTCCCGTCTCCAGGGCCTGGTCCACGGCCTCACGCGCGGCGCGGACGGCGGCCCGGCCGTAGGAGGCGATGGCCTCGGCCGCCTCGGTGGCCTCGGCCAGGACGCGGTCGTCGGGCACGACCCGGGAGACGAGGCCGCAGCGCTCCGCCTCCGTCGCGTCCATCGGCCGGCCGGTGAGCACGAGGTCCATGGCCTTGGCCTTTCCCACCAGACGCGGCAGGCGCTGCGTGCCGCCGATGCCGGGGATCACGCCGAGCTTGATCTCCGGCTGCCCGAAGACGGCGGACTCGCCCGCGACGACGAGGTCGCACATCATCGCCAGTTCGCAACCGCCGCCCAGCGCATAGCCGTTGACCGCCGCGATCTTCGGCGTGCGCAGGGCCGCGAACTCCTCCCAGCCCGCGAAGTAGTCCTCCGCCGCCATCTGCGCGGCGCTCCGGTCGGCCATCTCCTTGATGTCGGCGCCCGCCGCGAAGACCTTGTCCGAGCCGGTGACGACGAAGCAGCCGACGTCGGGGTCGCGGTCCAAGGGCCGTAGCACGTCGAGGAGTTGGGTCATCAGCTCGTGGCTGAGCGCGTTGCGCACGGCGGGGCGGTGCAGGCGCACCGTGACCACCCGGCCGTCGCGCTCGATCTTGAGGTTCATCAGCCGTCCTTTCGGCGGGGCGGCGTGGGCCGCCGGGGGTCGGGTCAGGAGTCCCAGATCGCTCCGTACGCGGGGATGCCGCGCCGTTCCAGGCCGTGCACGACCTGCCAGGTGAGCCTCTTGTTGGAGATGCAGATGACCGCCTCGGCGCCGAACTCCGCGTACGCGGCGTACGCGAGCCGCACCATGTCGGGCTTGCCGTGCCGCCCCGTGTCCCAGACGACCGCGTCCGGCTGCACCGCGAGGATCTCCTCGACCAGGCCGTCCCCGTACGTCGTACGCGGGTCCCGTGTCGCCCACACCAGGCGCGAGGGCACCTCGGCGGCGAGCAGGTGCGGCAGGCACGGTCCGATGCCGCTGCCCGTGGCGACGTACACGACCTTGCGGAACAGCGTCTCGATGTTGGCGACGCCCGCGGTGGTGATGCCCTTGACCCACACCCGCGAGGGCGCGTCGTCGATGAAGGAGCCCGTCCAGTCGCCCGCCCGCGAGATGGTGAGGCGGAAGCCGGACTGGCCGGGCGCGGGGACGTTGGCGAAGGAGTGCCACTCCTTGAGGGGGCTCCGGCTGATGGCCGTCGACGACCCGGCGAAGGGCGTCACGCCGTGGTCGAAGCGGGCCAGCGCGACGTGGGACGACGGGCGTTCGATCCGTACGTCGACCTTGCGCAGCCGCAGCCACGGCAGGGCCACGCTGAAGGTGACGAGCGCGAGCACCCAGATGCCCACGTCGCCGGGCCCGCGGGCGAGCAGCACGGTGTGCGCCCAGAAGAGGGCCAGCGCCGCCCAGCCGCCGAAGCGGTGGATCCGTTCGAAGCGGTCGTGGAAGCGGGAGCGGAAGGCGGGCAGCGCGGTCGCCACGAGGACGGCGAGGAGGGCGATCAGCGCGTACGAGACGGCGAGGACCGCGAACGCCCCGCCGCCCGCCGTCAGCGTGACCGTCAGGGCGAGGAACCAGGCGGTCCCCGCCAGCGCCCCGCCCACGTGTAGCCCGCCGAAGTGGTACACCTTCGCGAGCGTCCAGCGCACCTTCAGCGGCCAGGTCACCGGGGCCGCCGTGGCCACCCGGAAGAAGAAGTTGATGACGTACTGCTGGCGGACGACGACGGCGAGCGCGAGGTTTGCCAGCGCGGCGTGTCCGAGCGCCCGCTCGTCCGGCACGCCCCCGGCCACCCCAAGGAGGACGAGGTTGGCGGCGGCGACCAGGGCCGCCAGGCGGTGGTAGTGCATGAGGCGCGGGTGCTTGAGGACGCGCCGGGGCCAGGAGGTGAGCGGCGGGAGGACCACGCCGTCGCCGAAGCGGGGCGCGGACGGGGCCGGGTGAGGCGGGGGAGGAGAGGAGGCGGACGCGGGAGCCGTGCGAGAGGCGGTCACCGGACCGCCCCCTCCGCGAGCCGCAGCAGGGCACCCTTGTCGATCTTGCCCCGGTCGGTCTCCGGCAGGGCCGCGAGGGGGAACACGGCGGCGGGCACGCAGTAGTAGGGCAGCGCGGCGGCGACCGCGCCGCGCGCCGCCTCCGGGTCCACGTCCTGCGGACAGACGAAGGAGACCAGATTGCGCGCGTCCCGCCGCACGGTGACCGCGCGGCGGCAGCCGGGCACGGACTCCAGGACGGCGGAGACCGCGTCCGGCTCGACCCGGAAGCCGCGGATCTTCACCTGGTCGTCGGTCCTGCCGAGGTGTTCGAGCTCGCCGTCGGCCGTCCAGCGGCCCAGGTCGCGGGTGCGGAACATGCGGCGGCCGCCGCCGAGGAACGGATCGGGCGCGTACCGCTCACGGGTCAGGCCGGGATCGCCGAGATACCCGGCGGACACGCAGTCGCCGCCCGCCCACATCTCGCCGGTCCGGCCGATGGGGACCGGCCTGCGGTGCTCGTCGAGGACGTAGACGGTGTTGTTGGGGGTGGGGCGGCCGATCGTGAGCAGCGGCGCGGCCGGGGAGTGCTGACGCATCGTGTTCACGATCGTGGTCTCCGTCGGGCCGCAGCAGTTGTAGAACGTGCGGGTGGCGGCCCACAGGTCGGCGAGCGGGCGGGGACAGGGTTCCCCGGCGACGGCCACGGTCCGCACGCGCGGGCACGTGGCCGGATCGATGGCGGAGAGGACGGTCGGCGTGGCGATGAGGACGTCCGCGCGGCGCGCGGTCTCGGCGATGTCCTTGCCGCGGACGAGGAGCGTCCCGCCGCGTGTGAGTGCCCCGAGGGTCTCCCAGGCGGCCATGTCGAAGGCGACGTTGAGGAGTTGGGCGACGCGCCGCCCGGGGCCGATGCCGAGGCCGCCCGGCTCGGTGAGCAGGATGTTGCAGACGTTGCGGTGCGTGACGGTGACGCCGTTGGGGGTGCCGGTGGTGCCGGAGGTGAACAGGACGTAGCAGCCGTCGTCGGGGCGGACGGCGCGGGCGAGCCGCACGGGCGAGGGCGGGGGCGCGACGGCGAGGGCGTCGGAGGCGTCGGGGGTGTCGTCTTCCTGGTCGATGGCGATGCGTGCGGTGCCCGCGGACCGCGGCACCCGGTCCGCGTGGCGGGCCTGGGTGAGGACCACCCGGATCCCGGCGGTGCGCAGGACGTGCCGCAGTTGGGCGGCGGGCGTGAGCCCGGTGTCCTGCGGGACGTACGCGGCACCGGCCTTGAGGGTGGCGAGCAGCCCGACCAGCATCGGCAGGGACCGGCGTACGAACAGGCCGACGCGGTCGCCGGGCCGCACGCCCATGCGCACGAGCCGGGCGGCGAGCCGGTCGGCCCGGAGGTTCAGCTCGCCGTAGGTGAGGTGCGCGCCCTCGTGCTCGGCGGCGACGGCGTGGGGGGTGGCCGTGGCGCGGTGCCGGAAGGCTTCGTGGACGAGGGTGTGGGGGAGCCTAGCGGCGGGGCCGTGCCCGAACTCGGTGAAGAGTCGGCGATCGCGGGGCGTGAGGTGGCTCAGCAGCATGCGCGGGAGACCTCCTGGCTGTTTCGCATGACGGATCGGAGACGGATCGGTCGCGATGTCGAACGCCTTGCGGTCTTTCGGACAGACGACTCTAGCCCGTGCCCTTCAAGGTTCAACTGCGCCTGTTCAGCCAGGAGTTGAGGCGTAATCAGTCACATGTGGCGACTTTCGTCGCGGCGGCAACTCGGGTCGGCCCGGCGGCGACCGGAGGTGGGGAGGTGTGTGCCCGTGACGGTTCAGTCGAAGTACGACTCGAGCGTGCCGCGGCGCCGGACGTCGAGGGTCGCGCAGTGGAACGAGCCGCCGAACGGTGCGTAGTGCAGCAGGTTGCAGGGGATCGGCTCGAACCCCCAGCCCTCGAGCGCGCGCAGCATGTCGGTGTGGTGCCGCTCCGCGATCACCCGTTTCTCGTCGACCATGAGGACGTTCATGCTGAGCCACTTGCCGCACATCGAGGTCACCTTGAGCACGTTCTCGTCGATCGGGTTGGGCTCGGGGGCGACCAGGACGTCCCAGGACCTCAGGACGTCGGGCAGGTGGTCGACGTCGACGTACTCGGGGTTGACGAGGACCTTGCCGGGCGCGAGCGGGAGGAAGGTCGTGTCGATGTGCATGGGGGTGCGGCAGCGGCTCTCGATCTCGTGGATGCGGAAGCCGGGGCCGAGATGGCGGCGCAGCCAGTCGATGCCCATGCGGTTGGTGACGTTGCTCCGCTGGACGAACAGGTCGCGTCCCGCGCGCACGAAGTCCGCCGCGTCGAAGACCGGCTCGAACTCGGTGGTGATGTAGCGCGGGGGCTCGCCCACCTCCGGAGGTGAGTAATCCTCCTCGAACAGGGCGTCGGTGAGCTGAGGCCTGGGCGCCGCGGTCCAGCGCGCGCCGCGCCGGAAGTAGTCCTTGAGGAGCGGGCGATAGGCGTGGTTCTCGAAATACCGGCACGGCCATGCCATGGGCGTTTCGATGATCTCGTCACCGATCACGAGCATGCTGTCGCGCGGACAGGCGTTGCAGAAGCCGTGCGACGACCAGTCGGGCGTGCCGAAACTCGCCTTGTGATCGATGACGTCCGGGCGGGTGACCGTGATGCCGAGGGAATGCAGGAGGGTGATGAACTCGTCCAGTTCCCGCTGTGCCGGTTCGACGAGCAGGGCCGGATACCGGAAGCCGGCGGCGAACCCCTGCAGCCGCGCCGCCCATGCCGGAATGTTGCAGGCCACGACGGGATGGCTGGAGGGGATCGTCGCGCCGTCGAGACGTCCGACGACGACCTCCTCCAGCGGGTCCCACTCGTTGTGCGAGTTGACCGGGGAAACGAGCCGTTCCGCGCTGTTGTCCGTCGCGTCCGATGCCGCCGACTTCACGTGTAGACCACCACATTGCTTCGATTGCGGAACTCTTTAACTTTCTGTGCCCGCAACTTTACTTAAGGTGGTCTCGCCCTGTCGATTGCGGCGCATATGTCAGGCCGTATATGTCACGTCCGTCACGGCGTATATGTCGCGTCCTTCGCCGTCCGCACCACCTTCTGGCCGTCCGCGCGGCTGAGCCGGCCGGCGGCCACCCAGGCGTTCACCGTGGACTCCACGCGCTCGACGAGCGCGCCCTTGTTCTTGAAGGGCGCGCCCGCCCAGATCTCGTCGAGCAGGGTGGTGCCGTCGGGCCCGGCCGGGTTGGCGACGCCGGAGTCCGTCGTGCCGAAGACGACCGTGGGCTCGGTCCGCTGGAAGTAGGCGTGCGTCGGGTCCTCGGTGCCTTCGTGGAAGGGGGCCAACTCGACGCCGTCGAGCCGGTAGTGGAGGGGCTTGCCGGAGACCGGGGTCAGGGAGGGGAGCAGGTCGCCGGAGAGGGCGGCGTTGCGGTAGAGCCCGAAGCGGAGGAAGGTCCTGCGGCTGTCGCGGGCCACGAGGTTGACCGGGCCGTAGAACAGCGTCTGGATCTCCGGCTTGTCGAGGGCTTTTTCGGCGCGCAGCCGGAAGGGGATGGAGACGCGCACTGTGTCGCCGTCGCGCCAGGTCCGCGACACGGAGTAGTAGCTGCCGGGCGCGGGATCGCCCTTCGTCCTCCTGCCGTTGACGGTCACGGTGAAGCCGCTCGTCGCCCAGGCCGGTACGCGCAGCCGCAGCTCGAAGGCCGCGCGGCCGCCCCGGACCGTGAGCGTGCTGCCCTGCTCCCTCGGGTAGTCGGTGGTCTGGGTGACGGTGACGCCCTTCTCGGCCCAGGTCAGCGTGGCGGGGCTGTAGAGGTTGACGTACAGGGCGGAGCCGTCGGCCTGCTGGAAGTAGACGGAGTCCTGGTACTTGGTGGCGCTCTCCAGGCCGGTGCCCTCGCAGCAGGTCGTGCCCTGCTTGGGCGTGTAGTCGCGCACATGGCCTGGCGACAGGCCGATGAAGTAGGTCACCAGCGGCTTCTCGGCGTCCGCCCGGTCCTGCTTGGAGCCGAGGACCTGGTTGTACAGGGCCCGTTCGTAGTAGTCCATGTACGCCGGGTCCTGCTCGTGGAAGAACAGCGTCCGGCTCAGTTTGAGCAGGTTGTACGCGCAGCAGGACTCGGCGGTGCTGTCGCCGAGCGTGCCCGCGATGACGCCGCGCGCCTTGAAGAACTCGCCCTGGCTGGTGCCGCCGATGCCGTACATGCGCGTCGGCACGACCATGCCCCAGAAGTTCTTCGCGGCGGTGAGATAGCGCTTCTCGCCCGTCTCGTCGTACAGCCGCAGGAGCCCGGTGAAGATGGGGATGTGCTGGTTGGCGTGCAGCCCGTCGAGGATGTCGGTGCCCGCGGCGCACGCGTCGATGAGCTTGTCGAGGTCGAAGAGGCGGGCGAGCGCCAGGTGTTGGGCCTTGCCGGTGATCGTGTGCAGGTCGCAGATCGCCTCGACGATGCCGCCGAACTCGCCGCTGGAGAAGAGGCCCCACATGCGCTGCCGGGTGCTGTCGGGCAGCTTGGACAGCCGCGCGTGCATCCAGTCGCACATGCCCGACGCGAGGTCGAGCGCGCGCTCGTCGCCGACGTGGACATACGCGTCGAGGACGCCGCGCAGGATCTTGTGCGCGGTGTAGTACGGCGCCCACACCACGTGGTAGTCGGAGCTCGTCATCGACTCCAGGGTGATGAACTGCGTCTCCGGGTACGCCGCGAGGAAGCCGGGGTGGCTGGGCCCGCCCCAGGTGCGGCGCAGCGTGGCGTGCCGGTTGCGGCCGGAGGCGTCGGCGAGGCGTCCGCCGCCGGTCTCGTCACAGGCGTACGACGCCAGGTCGCCGCGCCCGGCCGACGACTGGGCGGCCGACTTGCCCTGCAACTCCGTGAGTTCGGCGGCGGACAGTGCCCGCGACCAGAGGTTGACCTCGTCGAAGGCACCGGCGAAGACGGGGTCGGCGGGGAAGGCGGACCGGCCGAGCCAGTGGTGCTTCAGGGCGCCGAGCGCCGCCGGATCGAGCGTCATCGCCGTGTTCGCCGCGACCGCGGTGCCGTTGACGTAGAGGGTCCCGGTGGTGCCCTTGAGGGTCACCGCCACATGGCTCCACTTGTCCAGCGGCAGCGGGGCGGTGCCGTCGACGGCCTGCTCGCCGCCGGGGCCGCTGGTCGTGAGGGCGAAGCGGGGGACGCCGTCGGCGTTGCGGGCGGCCAGGTAGAGGTAGCGGGTGGTGCCGTCGCCGCAGTCGAGGATCCGGGTCCAGTCGGCGTCGTGGGCGGGCTTCACCCAGGCCGAGACGGTGACGGCCGTGACGCCGCCGAGAACGCCGTCCGGCAGGTCGACGTACTGGTAGGAACCCCGGACGTTCTCGACGGCGGTGCCGAACTTCCCCGGGACGTCGAGCACTTCGGGGTCGCGGCGCAGCGCCGCCCGCACCTCCGTCAGCGCCCCGATCATGGAGCGCACCTTCTCCGCGTACGCCTTCTCGCCCGTGCTCGCGTACGCCTGGGACAGCATGGTCAGGAAGTGGCCGGTGTAGTGGCCGCGGAGGTTTCCGTTCGCCTCGCCGTCCAGGCCCTCCCAGCCGCCGGGGGCCACCGCGCCCCGGGTGGAGAGCCCGGCGTTGGCACGGAAGACCTGGAGCAGCCGGTCCACGTCGTAGCCCCGGCCGTGGTCCAGGATCAGCGCGCGCTTGCCGGCGAACACGCCCTTGTGCAGCGTCACGTCCTTGAGCGCGAAGGGCCGCGCCGTCCAGGCGGACGGGGCGGCGGGGGCGGCGCCCGCCGCGCGCACGCGGGGCGCGGACCGTTCGGCGGCGGCCGCCGGGCCCCCGGCGAGGGAGGAGAGCGCGGGTGCCGCCGCCGCGAGGGCCGCGGCACGGAGGACGGCTCGTCTGGCGGGTGTGGGGGCGGGTGCCATGGGGCCTCGTTCCTCTGAGGGTGAATGTTCGGTATCTCGGACATAGTTCGGGGTGTCGACCAGACGCTAGGAGCGCGATGACGGCACGTCAATCCCTGTGCGGGCAAAGGCGGAAGGGGCCGTCCCGGCCGGCCGGTGAGAGGACCGGCAACCATCCGGCGCCCGGCGGCAACTGCCCAGCGCACGGCACACCCGCTATCGACCAGGGCAGATGAGGCAAGTGATGGCAATGAAGGACAGGGCGCGACACCGCAGGCGCAGGCTCGGCCTGGCCGTCGGTATCACGGTGGTCATGGCCGCCGTCGGAGGGCTGACGTACGGCGTGACCTTCGGGGCGTCCGGCGCGGACGCACGGCCGAAGGCGGACGCCCCGTCATGGGCCGCAGCGGAGGCCGACGGATTCGCGTCCGTCGACGCCCTCGGCCAGAAGGGCACGTACGGCGGACGCGACGGCAGGACGGTCACCGTGCGGACGCTCGCGGAGCTCGAGAAGTACGCGACCGCCCCGGAGCCGTACGTCATCGTCGTCGACGGCGCGATCACGATGAACCCGGTGGGCAAGGAGATCAAGGTCGCCTCGGACAAGACGATCGTGGGCGCGGGGACCAAGGGCCACATCGTCGGGGGCGGCTTCTTCCTCGGCAAGGGCGTCCACAACGTGATCATCAGGAATCTGACGATCCGTGACTCCTACCAGGGCGTGTGGAACGACAAGGACCACGACTTCGACGCCGTGCAGATGGACGGCGCCCACCATGTGTGGATCGACCACAACGACCTGCGGCACATGGCGGACGGGCTGATCGACGTCCGCAAGGACAGCACGTACGTGACGGTGTCCTGGAACAAGCTGAGCGACAACAACAAGACGTTCGGCATCGGCTGGACCGAGAACGTCGAGACCGACATCACGATCCACCACAACTGGATCCGCGAGACCGAGCAGCGCAACCCGTCCACCGACAACGCCGCCCACGCGCACCTGTACAACAACTTCCTGGAGGACGCCCCGAAGACGGACATCACGTCCTCGTACGGCAACTACGCGCGCGGCGGCACGAAGATGGTCCTGGAGAACAGCTTCTTCCAGGGCATCAGGAACCCCGTCATCAAGGACAGCGGCGCGGCCCTCGTCCAGCGCGGCAGCGTGTTCTCCGGCACCAGCGGGCGCAACGAGAGTGGGGGCACCGCCTTCGACCCGAAGACGTACTACGCCTACCGCCTCGACAAGGCGGCGGACGTGCCGGCGCTCCTCAAGTCCGGTACCGGGCCGCGCAGTTCGATCGGTACGGCGGCCACCGCCGAGGCGGCCAGGACCCTCACCGTCGCCAAGGACGGCAGCGGCCAGTACAAGACTGTGCAGGCCGCCGTGAACGCCGTACCGGCGAACAACCCGTCGAGGGTCGTCATCGAGGTCAAGCCCGGCACGTACCGCGAAACCGTCAAGGTCCCGGCGAACAAGCCGCACGTGACGATCCAGGGGACCGGCGCGAGCGGCAAGGACACCGTGATCGTCTACAACAACGCGGCCGGTACGCCGAAGCCGGACGGCTCGGGGACCTACGGCACCTCGGGCAGCGCCACCGTCGCCGTCGAGGCCGACGACTTCCAGGCCCGCAACCTCACCTTCTCCAACGACTTCGACGAGAAGGCCCACCAGGACCTGAAGGGACACCAGGCGGTGGCGCTGCGCACCGCCGCCGACAAGGTCCTGCTGCACTCCGTGATCGTCACGGGCGACCAGGACACCCTGCTCCTGGACACCGCCGCCAAGGACAGGCTCGGCCGGGTCTACGTCCGCGACTCCAACGTCGTGGGCAACGTCGACTTCGTCTTCGGGCGGGCCACCGCCGTGCTCGACCGCTCGGTGATCACCTTGAAGAAGCGCTGGGACGGCAGTTCGCAGGGGTACGTCACCGCCCCGAGCACGGCGGCGGGCCGCAGGGGCTTCCTCGTCACCCGCTCCACCGTCACGGGCGACGTGTCGGCGCGCACCTTCCACCTCGGCCGCCCCTGGCACGCGGGCGGCGACGCGTCCCTCGACCCGCAGACGACCGTCCGCGAGTCCACCCTCGGCGCGGCGGTCAGGCCCGGTCCGTGGACGGACATGGGCGGCTTCTCCTGGAAGGACGACCGCTTCGCCGAGTACCGCAACACCGGTCCCGGCTCCGGTCCGGCGGGCGCCGACCGCCCGCACCTGAGCGACGCGCAGGCCGCCGACCAGGAGGTCGGCGACTGGCTGGGCGACTGGAAGCCCGGGGTCTGACCGGGGCCCGCAGGGGGCGAGTGCGCCGGAGAGGCCCCGCGTGGGCGGGCCTCTCCGGCGCGGCTTCCAAGATCTCTACCGTTAGTGAAAACGATTGTCATGCTGATACGGTTGAAGCGTCAAGGAAACGCAAAGCCGTCCCCCTCGTCCCAGGGCACCGCCATGCCCTTTTCGCCCCGCTCTCCTGCCCCGCTCCCTTCGCCCCGTCTCTCTGCCCCGCTCCCTTCGCCCCGTCCCCGGAAGAAGTGCCGTGCGCCTCCGTAAGACCCTGCCTCCCGCCGCGCTCGCCGTCGCCTGCGCGCTCACCCTCAGCGGCTGCTTCGCCGCGAGCTCGTCCGACGGCGCCACGTCCTCGGACGACAAGCGCGTACGCGTCGCGATGATGAACCCGCCCCGCTCCGGCCTCTCCCCGCTCAGCGACGACGCGTTCAAGCTGTCGCGCTGGTCCACCGCCGAGACGCTCGTCACCCTGGACAAGGAGGGCGACGCCAGGCCCGCGCTCGCCACCCGGTGGAAGCGCGTGAACGACAAGACGTGGGCCTTCACCGTCCGCGGCGGCGTGACCTTCCACGACGGGACGCCGCTCACCGCGCAGGCCGTGGTGCGCTCCCTCACCAAGGCCGCCGGGGCCGCGCCCAAGCCGCGCATCCTCGACGGCGTCGACTTCAAGGCCGAGGCCAAGGGCGACACCGTCACCGTCACCACCGGCGAGCCCGACCCGCTCGTGCCGCAGCGGCTGTCCTCGCCGCAGCTGTCGGTCCTCGCCGCCAAGGCGTACCGGGGCAAGACGGTCGACCCGCGCGGAGCGGGCACCGGCGCCTTCGTCCTGAAGCAGGTCGAGGGCACCTCGTCGGCGCGCCTCGACCGCAATGAGGAGTACTGGGGCGGTCGCGCCAAGGCCGCCGGGATCGACGTCACGTTCGTCCCGGACGGCGCCGCGCGCGCCGCGGCCCTGCGCGGCGGCGACGCCGACATCGTCGAGGCGATCCCGGTCTCGCAGGCGTCCCTCCTGAAGGAGGACCAGATATCCGAGGTGCCGATGCCGCGCACCAACACCCTGTACCTGAACACCGACAAGGGCGTCTTCAAGGACCCCGGGCAGCGGGCCGCCGCCCGCGCCGCCATCGACGCCAAGGCCCTCGTCAAGGGCATCTACGAAGGCCGCGCCGACGTCGCCGAAGGCCTGCTCGGGCCCGCCCTGCCCTGGGCCGCCGAGCGCGCCGGACGCACCGACGCGGCCAAGCCCGCGAAGTCGTCGGGCAAGACCGTCACCATCGGCACCTTCACCGACCGGGCCGAACTGCCCGAGGTCGCCGCCGCCCTCCAGCAGCAGCTGAAGGACGCCGGGTTCAAGGTGAAGCTCGAAGTGCGCGAGTACGCCAACATCGAAGCGGACGCCCTCGCGGGCAAGTTCGACGCGTTCATCCTCTCCCGCGCCACCGTCATCGACTCCGGCGACCCGGCCGCGTACCTGCGCAGCGACTTCGCGGGCGACGGCTCCTTCAACATCTCCCAGCTCGCCGACCCGGGCGTGGACAAGGCCGTCCACACCGCCGAGGAGACCGCGTCCGGCGCCGCGCGCCGCGCCGCCGTGCTCAAGGCCGAGACCGCCGTGCTCAACACCGACGCGGCGATCCCGATGCTGCACGAGCGCGTGATCCAGGGCGACGCCACGAACGTCGTGGGCTCGACCAAGGACCCGCGCGAGCGCGAGCTGATCACGCTCGACACGTACGTCAAGTGAAGGCCCGCACAGGCCCGGCGGGGCGCCGTCCGCGGCGTCCGCGCCGTCTTATCCGGTCTCCGCGCCGACTGATCCGACCCCCGCTGAGGGCGGGCCTCGCCCGGGCCGCCGCCCTCGCCGTCGTCGTCGCCACCGTCGGCCTGCTGCCGTGGCTCTCCGGCCGGGACCCGGCGCTCACCGTGCTGCGCGCCCGCTCCGCCGAACAGGAGCCCACCGCCGAGGCGTTGGCCGCCGTCCGCCGCGACCTCGGCCTGGACGCCGGGCCGCTCGCCCTGCTCACCGACTGGGCGGGCGGCCTCCTCCGCGGCGACCTCGGCACCTCCTGGGTCTCCGGGGCCGACGTGCTGCCGTCCGTGCTCTCCGGGCTCGGCGTCTCGCTGACGCTCATGGCCGCCTCGCTCACCGTGGCGGTGCTCATCGCGTGCACGCTGTGCGCGCCCACCTTGGTGCGCGGGGCGCGCGGCACGCTGCGCGGCGGTGGCGGTGCGGTGGCGGCGATGCTGGCCGCCGTGCCCGAATTCCTGCTCGCCACCGTGCTGTTGATCGTGCTCGGCGTGTGGTGGGGCCTGCTTCCGGTCTCCGGCTGGGAGGGCCCCGCGCACCTGGTCCTGCCCGCACTCGCGATGGGTGTCCCCGCGGGCGGGCTCCTCGGCAGGCTCGTGGACGACGCGCTGCCCGCGGTGTTCCGCGAGCGCTGGACGGACGTGTGGCGCGCCTCCGGCGTGAGCCGGGTCCGCGTGGTGGCCGCCGCCCTGCGGCGCGCCCTGCCCGCGCTCGTCCCGCAGGTGGGCCTGGTGGCCGTCGGGCTCACCGGCGGGGCCGTCGCCGTCGAGACGGTCTTCGCCGTGCCGGGCCTCGGCCGCACCGCGCTGGGCGCCGCCAAGTCCCAGGACCTGCCGCTGCTCCAGGGCGCGGTGCTCGCCCTGCTGCTCCTGGCCCTTGCGGCGGGCGGCTGCGCGGCGCTCGTACGGGCGTGGCTGTTCGGCGCGGCGCTCAAGGGCTCGGCGCTCGCGCTGCCTCCGCCGCCCCCGGGGCGCGTGCGCGCCTGGGTTCCCGCCACGCTCGGCGCGGCTCTCGCGCTGGTCATCGGCGGGGGACTGCTGCGCGATCCGTACGCCGTCGACACCACCCTGCGGCTCGCCGGACCCTCCGCCGCGCATCCGCTCGGCACCGACGCGCTCGGCCGTGACGTCCTCGCCCGGCTCGGCCACGGCGCCGCGAGCACCGTCGGCGTGGCGCTCGCCGTGTGTGCCGTCTCCTTCCTGCTCGCGCTCGCGATCGGGTTCCTGCCGCACGCCGGGGCGGGTCTCGCCGACATCGCCAACGCGCTGCCGCCCGTCATCGTCGGCGTCCTCGTCGCCGCCCTCACCGGGCCGAGCACCTTCGGCGCGTCCCTAGCGGTGGCGCTCATCTCCTGGCCGCCGCTGGCCGCGCACGCCGCCGCCCTGGTCCAGGAGACGCGCGCGGGCGCCCATGTGACGGCGCTGCGCGCCATCGGAGCCGGGCCGGGTTGGATCCTCACGCGGCACGTCCTGCCCGCGGTGGCGGGCCCGGTCGCCCGGCACGCGGTCCTGCGTCTGCCCGGCGTCGCCCTCGCCCTCGCCGCGCTCGGCTTCCTCGGCCTAGGCGCGCAGCCGCCCGCCCCCGAGTGGGGACTGCTGCTCGACGAATCCCGTCTGTACGTCGAGCGCGCACCCCTCGCCGCCCTCGCCCCGGCCGCCGCACTGGCCCTCCTGGCGTCCCTAGCGGTGACCCTGGCGGGCCTGCGCCCACGCACCCGCCGCGCCCACGCCACCGTGCCCGCACCACCCCGCTCCGCCGAACTCACGGAGGTGGCCGGGTGACTTGCTCCACGACCTTCGTCCCGCCCGTGCCGGTGGTCCGCGATCTGGTGGTTTCCGTCGGCATGGTGGCCGCGGTGCGTGGTGTGTCCTTGGGCGTGTGTCCCGGGCGGCTTGCAGCCGTGGTCGATCTGCCCCCGCGCGCCCACGCCGCCGCGCCCGCACTCCGTCCCGTCGAACTCACGGAGGTGGCCGGGTGACTTGTTCCACGACCCTCGCCTCGCCCGTGCTGGCCGTGCGCGATCTGGTGGTCTCCGTCGGCACCGTGTCCGCGGTGCGGGGCGTGTCCTTCGATGTCCGCGCCGGGCAGGCGACCGCTCTGGTCGGGGAGTCGGGTGCGGGCAAGTCGCTGACGGCCAAGGCGATTCTGGGGCTGCCGCCGCACGGTGCTCGCGTGTCCGGCAGCGTACGGCTCGACGGCGAGGAGATCGCCGGGGCCGGGGCTGACGTGTACCGGCGGCTGTGGGGCCGGCGTCTCGCGTACGTCCCGCAGGACGCGCTCGCCGTGCTCAGCCCCGTGCATCCGGTCGGCGACCAACTCGCCGCCGCCGTACGCTCCGTGGCCCGCGTCTCCCGCGCCGAGGCCCGGCGCCGGGCGGTCGCGGCCCTGGACGGCGTCGGCATCGCGGACGCCGCGCGGCGGGCCCGCGCCCTGCCCCACGAGTTCTCCGGCGGCATGCGGCAGCGCGCCGTGATCGCCATGGCCCTGGTCAACGGACCCGGCCTGATCGTCGCCGACGAACCCACCACCGCCCTCGACCCCCGGGTCCGCGAGCAGATCCTCGGCGTGCTGACGGAGTCGCGCAAGGCCACGGGCGCGGCGCTGCTCCTGGTCACCCACGACCTGGACCTCGCGGCCGCGCACGCCGATCGCGCGGTGGTCCTGTACGCGGGCCGCGTGACCGAATCCGGCCCGGCGCGGCGGGTGTTCGGCGAACCGCGCTCGCCGTACACGGCGGGCCTGGTGGCGTCGCTGCCACCGGCGCCGGACGACGACACCTCCCTGCCCCCGGCCGGTCCCCGCGGGCGGCTCCCCGCCATCGGGGGGAGCCCGCCCGCACCGGACGACCTGCCGCCGGGATGCGCCTTCGCGCCCCGCTGCCCGCTCGCCGCGCCGGTGTGCCGGGACACGGAACCCCCGCTCACCGGCACCGAGGACGAGCACACCGTCGCCTGCCACCGCGCGGCGGACCTGCCCGTGCCCGCCACCGCCCTCTTCGCCGGGAAGGCCGCCTCGTGAACCCCCTCCTCGACGTCACCGACCTCGTCGTGCGCTACGGCGACCGCACCGCCGTCGACCACGTCTCCTTCCACATCGACGCGGGCGAAACCCTCGCGCTCATCGGCGAGTCGGGCTGCGGCAAGTCGTCCACGGCCCTCGCCGTGCTCGGCCTGCTCCGGCCGGAGCGCGGCAGCAGCGTCAGGTTCGCCGGGCAGGAGCTCACCGCACTGCGCGGTCGTCAATTGCGGGAGCTGCGCACCGAGTTCCAGCCCGTCTTCCAGGACCCCTACGCCTCGCTCGACCCGCGCGCCCGCATCGGCGACGCCATCACCGAGCCGCTGCGAGTGCACCGCAGGCCGGTGGCCGGACGCGCCGCCGAGCTGATGGAACTCGTCGGGCTCGACCCCGCGTACGCGTCCCGGCGGCCCCACGAACTGTCCGGCGGCCAGTGCCAGCGCGCCGGCATCGCGCGGGCCCTGGCCCTCGAACCCCGGCTGCTCGTCCTGGACGAGCCGGTGTCCGCGCTCGACCCGTCCGTCCGCTCCGGCATCGTCAACCTCCTCACCGACCTCCAGGACCGGCTCGGCCTCGGCTACCTGTTCATCTGCCACGACCTGGCCCTCGTACGGCACACCGCGCACCGGGTCGCCGTCATGTCGGCGGGCCGGATCGTCGAGACGGCACCCGTGCGCGAACTCTTCGCCGCGCCCCGGGAACCGGACACACGCGACCTCCTGGCCGCCGCCCACCAGCGCCACCCCGCCCGCTGACCTCCACGCCCCCACGCCCCCACACCCCCAGAGCCGCCCCCATGCCCACCGCCGCTTCCGCCCGCTCCGACCGCACCCCACGCACGTGTGCCCGCCTGGTGCGTACGCTGCCCGCCCTGCCCCGGCTCCTGATCGTCACCCAGTGCGCCTTCAACATCGGCTTCTTCGCCGTCCTGCCGTATCTCGCCGACCACCTCGGCGGTGCCCTCGGTCTCGCCGGGTGGACGGTGGGCCTGGTCCTGGGTCTGCGCACGTTCAGCCAGCAGGGGCTGTTCGTCGTCGGCGGGGCGCTCACCGACCGGTACGGCCCCCGCCCCGTCGTGCTCGTCGGCTGCGCGCTGCGCGTCGCCGGGTTCGCCTGGCTGGCCTTCGCCGACGCGACCTGGTCCGTCATCGGGTCGGTGCTCCTCGTGGGGTTCGCCGCGGCGCTGTTCTCGCCCGCCGTCGAGACCGAGATGGCCCGCCAGGCCGTACGTCACGAAGAGGCCACCGGCATCGACCGCGCCCGGGTGCTCGGCCTGTTCTCCGCGGGCGGCCAGGCCGGGGCGCTGATCGGGCCCGTCGTCGGCGCGGCCCTGCTCGCGGGAGGGTTCCGGGCGGCGTGCCTCGCGGGGGCGGCGGTGTTCGTGCTGGTCCTCGCCGCGCACTGGCGGCTCATGCCGGACACGAAGGCCTACGACTCGAAGGCTCAGGGCATGAAGGCCCAGGGCATGAAGGCCCAGGGCACGAAGGCCCAGGACGCGCACGCCGGGACGTCGGATGCCGGGACGCCCCGTTCCGGACTGCGCGACAGCGCCCGGCAGTTGGTGCGCCACCGCGCCTTCCTCTCCCTGTGCCTCGCGTACAGCACCTACCTCCTGGCGTACAACCAGCTCTATCTCGCCCTGCCCGCCGAACTGGACCGCTCCCTCGGCTCGCAGGCCGCGCTCGGCTGGCTCTTCGCGCTCTCCTCCGCCCTGGTCGTCGTCGGCCAACTGCCGCTCGCGCGCTGGGTGTCGGCGCGCCTTTCGCACCCGGCGGCCCTGCGCTGCGGCCTGCTGGTGATCGCCGCCTCCTTCGCCGCGGCCGGGGCGCTGCTCCCGGTGGGCGGCATCGTCCCGGCCGTGACGTTCGTGGTGCTGCTGACCCTGGGACAGATGCTGGTGGTACCGGCCGCGCGGGCCTGGCTGCCCGACCTGGTGGCGGACCACCGGCTCGGGTTCTTCATGGGTGCGCTGTCCTCGCTGTCCGGCGTCGTGGTCCTCGTGGGCGGCGCGCCCGCGGGCGCGCTCCTGGAGCGGGGCGGCGCGCTGCCGTGGGCCGCCCTCGCGGCGGTGCCGCTGCTCGGCCTCGTCGCGGTGGGCCGGGCGGCGCGGCGGGGGAGCGGTCTCGGCCGGTGAGGATGCCGCGTACGAAGGATCAGCCGGTGAGGACCCCGCGTACGAAGGAGTTGCGGAACTTCCCCGCGGGATCCAGCGTGTCCGCGAGGGCCGCGAAGGCGCCCAACTGCGGGTAGCGGACGCGGAGTTCGGCGGGTGCAACAGTGAACACCTTGCCCCAGTGCGGACGCGGCGCGAACGGCGCCAGGCGCTCCTCGATCCGGGACACCACGGGGAGCACCGCCGCCGCGTCCGGCACCCAGGTGAAGTGGAACGCCACGGTGTCGCGGTCGTACGCCGGGCTCAGCCACTGGCTGTCGGCGGCGACCGTACGCACCTCGCAGACCAGCAGGACGGGCGCGATCGCGGCGCGGAGCGCGTCGAGGGCGGCTAGGGCGTCGAGCGCGTGCTCGCGCGGCAGCAGGTACTCCGACTGGAGCTCGGCGCCGCTGCTGGGCGTGAACTCGGGCCGGAAGTGCGGCAGCCGCTCGTGCCAGGGGCCCGGCACGCCCAACTGCCGTGTGCAGTTCGCCGCCGGCATGCCCGGCACGGGGTGGTGCGGCGCGGTCGCGGGCGCCGCCCAGGGGAAGTCCACCGGCTGCCCGGCCCGCTGCTTGAGCCACACCTGCGTGAAGCGCGGCCCGCGCCAGTCCGTGAAGAGGCTCACGCTGTACGCGGCCGACGTCACCGCCGCGAAGTCCAGGCCCGCCAGCGGCAGTTCGGTGAACACGTGCTGGCTCACCTCGAAGCCCGGCACCAGGTCGAGGGTGAGCGCGGTGACGACGCCGAGCGCGCCGAGCGCGACCACCCCGCCGTCGAAGCCGGCGTCGCCCCGGCGCAGGGTGCGGACCGTGCCGTCCGCGGTGACCAGCTCCACGGTGCGCACGGCCGCGGACAGGGGCTGGTTGGCGTTGCCCGAGCCGTGGGTGCCGGTGGCGACCGAGCCCGCCACCGAAATGTGCGGCAGTGAGGCCATGTTGGGCAGCGCGAGGCCGTGCGCGTGGACGTGCCGGGCCAGTTCGGCGTACCGCACCCCGCCCCCGACGCGCACGGTGCGCGTCTGCGGGTCGACGTCCACGGACGGCGGCAGCGCCGCCAGCGAGACCAGCGCGGCCCCGCCCGAGGCGTCCGGGTCGGTGTCGGCGATCCGGTTGAACGAGTGCCCGCTGCCGAGGACCCGCACCTGGGCACTGCCCGCGACCAGCGCGCGCAGCTCGTCCAGGCTGCCGGGACGGTGCGCCGCACCCGCCGAGAAGGTGATGTTCCCCGCCCAGTTGGTCACGGACCCGCTCGCGGGCCGGGCCTCCGTGCTGCTCATCCGCGCCGCCGCCTTCCGTCGTCCGTCATGGGGGCCTCAGGGTGGCACGTCCGCGGCCCGCGGCGGCAGGGGCGACAGAAGTCCGTGCCGCAGGTGCGACAGAAGTCCGTCCCGACCCGTTGACCTCCTCGTAACACGCCCTTACCGTTTCCGCGTTCGACATAACAGATGTCGTCCGAAATACCGAACCGCCGAAGCGTGGAACCACTGCTGTCATGGCACGAGCGTGAGGGGACGCACGCATGGAACGCGGAGCCCTGGGCGACGAGTTGAACGACGAGCGCCTGCGCGGAGCCCTGCGCGCCACCGCGTGGCGGCTGCTTCCGTTCCTCGGCCTGCTGTATGTGATCGCCTACATCGACCGCTCGAACGTCGGCTTCGCCAAGCTGGAGCTCCAGGCCGAACTCGGCGTCAGCGCCACCGCGTTCACCCTCGGCCAGGTCTTCTTCTTCACCGCGTACGCGATCTTCGAGGTGCCCAGCAATCTGATGCTGCACCGCGTGGGCGCCCACCGCTGGATCGCGCGGATCCTGATCACCTGGGGCCTGGTGACCGTCGCGACCACGCTGGCGCACAGCACCTGGCAGTTCTACCTCGCCCGGTTCGCGCTCGGCGCCGCCGAGGCGGGGTTCTTCCCCGGGGTGCTCTACTACCTCTCCCAGTGGTTCCCCGGCAGCCGACGCGGGCGCGCCATCGGGGTGTTCATGCTCGCGGCGCCCGTCTCCTTCATCCTCGGCAACCCGCTCATGGGGCTCCTCATGGACCTCGACGGGACGTGGGGGCTCGACGGCTGGCAGTGGGTGTTCCTCGTCACCGGCATTCCGGCGGTCCTCGTCGCGCCGCTCGTCCTCGTCCTGCTGCCCAGCGGCCCGGCCCGGGCCCGCTGGCTCAGCCCCGACCAGCGGCGCTCGCTGGCCGACGCGCTCGCCGCCGACCAGGAGCGGGCGGGGGAGCAGCCGCGGCACACCCTCGCCGTCCTCCGCGACCGGCGGGTGCTCGTGGCCGCGCTGTTCTTCCTGGCCTTCCCGCTGTCCACGTACGGCCTGTCCTTCTGGCTGCCCACCATCATCGACGGATTCGGCGACCTGACGGGCACGCAAGTCGGCCTGGTCTCCGCCATCCCGTACGTCTGCGTCGCCGTCGGGCTCGTCGTCGTGCCCCGGCTCGTGGCCCGCCACGACACCCCGTACACCTGGATCGCGGCCATGCTGGGCCTGACCGTCGCCGGGTTCACCGTCGCCGCGGCCTTCGGCTCGCCCGTCGTCCAGATGCTCGGCCTGTGCGCCGCGGCCGTCGGCGGCTACGCGGCCCAGCCCGCCTTCTGGGCGCTCATCCCGCGCTTCCTCACCGGCGCGGCCGCCGCTGCGGGCATCGCCGCCGTCAACGCCGTCGGCAACCTCGGCGGCGGCTTCGGCCCGCTCGGGATCGCCGCCGTCGTCGACTCCACCGGCAGCGCGCTCACCGGCCTCCTGTTCCTGCTCGCGGTCGCCGTGCTCGGCCTCGCCGCCGTGCCGGTGCTGCGCGGCGCGCTCCTCACGTCCACCACGGCCGCCCCTTCGGACACCTCTGCTCAGCCCACTCAGGATCAGTCCACAAAGGATCAGCCCACTCAGGATCAGTCCACTCAGGAAAGGCAGACCTCTCCATGAACCGCAACGAACTCCCCGGCCGCAGAACTCTGTTGAAGGGCACCCTGGCCGCCGGAGCCGCGACCGTCGGCACGCTGGCCCTGGGACAGGGAACCGCCCGCGCCGCCACGCCCGACGCCGCCAAGGCCGCCCCCGGCACCAACCCCCTCGTCCGCAACCGCGCCGACCCGCACGTCCACCGCCACACCGACGGCCGCTACTACTTCACCGCCACCGCGCCCGAGTACGACCGCATCATCCTGCGCCGCTCCCGCACCCTGACCGGCATCGCCACCGCCGAAGAGGCCGTCGTCTGGCGGCGGCACACCAGCGGCGACATGGCCGCGCACATCTGGGCGCCGGAGATCCACCACATCGACGGCAAGTGGTACCTCTACTTCGCCGCCGCGCCCGCGAACGACGTGTGGAAGATCCGCATGTGGGTCCTGGAGAACGCCCACCGCGACCCCTTCAAGGGCACCTGGGTCGAGAAGGGGCGGATCACCACCGCCTGGGACACCTTCTCGCTGGACGCCACCACGTTCACGTACGGCGGATCGCGCTACCTCGCCTGGGCCCAGAAGGAGCCCGGCGTGGACCACAACAGCGCCGTCTTCCTCTCCAAGATGGCCAACCCCTGGACGCTGACGGGCCCTCAAGTACGGCTCACCACACCCGAGTACGACTGGGAGTGCATCGGCTTCAAGGTGAACGAGGGCGCCTCGTTCCTCCAGCGCAACGGCCGCGTCTTCATGACGTACTCCGCGAGCGCCACCGACGCCAACTACTGCATGGGGCTGCTCACCGCCACGGCGGGCAGCGACCTGCTGAACCCGAAGTCCTGGACCAAGTCGCCGAAGCCGGTCTTCACCAGCAACGACACCACCAAGCAGTACGGGCCGGGCCACAACTCCTTCGCCGTCGCCGAGGACGGCCGGACCGACGTCCTCGTCTACCACGCACGCCAGTACAAGGAGATCGTCGGCGACCCGCTGAACGACCCCAACCGCCACACCCGCGTCCAGCGCCTCGGCTGGAAGCCGGACGGCACCCCGGACTTCGGCGTCCCGGTGGCGGACGGGCCGATTCCCGGCCTGCGGCGGCCGATGTGAGCGGCGACTAGCACCGCGCGGTGAGCCGTCGCGCCCTGCGCCCGGCTCACCCGCAGGTCGCTCGTCCCTTCGTCCGAAGGGTTGACGTGCCCCTGGCATGGTGACTTCATGGGAGCGCTCCCATGTTTCTTCCGACACGCAAGCTTCTGACGCTCACTCCTGGAGTCGCAGTGAGGACAACAAGAAGCACGACAAGAGGCACGACAAGAGGCACGACAAGAAGCGCGACGCGGAACAGCCCCGTCGCCGCCCTGCTGACCGCACTGGTCACCCTCATCGGGCTCATCGGCATCGGCGCCCTGGGCGCCACCGCCGCCCAAGCCCAGGCCGAGCCGCCCGGCGCCCGCGCCCCCGGCCTCCACATCAGCGACGGCCGCCTGGTCGAAAGCAACGGCAACGACTTCGTCATGCGGGGCGTCAACCACGCCCACACCTGGTACCCGGGGGAGACCCGGTCGCTGGCCGACATCAAGGCGTTCGGCGCCAATACCGTCCGCGTCGTCCTCTCCAACGGCCACCGCTGGACCAAGAACAGCGCCGAGGACGTGGCCCGGGTCATCGACCAGTGCAAGGCCAACCGGCTCATCTGCGTCCTGGAGGTGCACGACACCACCGGCTACGGCGAGGAGGCCGCGGCCGCCACGCTCGACCAGGCAGCCGACTACTGGATCGGCCTGAAGGACGTACTCGCCGGCCAAGAGAACTACGTCATCGTCAACATCGGGAATGAGCCCTGGGGCAACACCGACCCCGCGGGCTGGACCGAGCCCACCGTCGCCGCCGTCAAGAAGCTGCGCGGCGCCGGATTCGAGCACACGATCATGGTGGACGCGCCCAACTGGGGCCAGGACTGGCAAGGCGTCATGCGCGCCAACGCCAAGGCCGTGTACGACGCCGACCCCACCGGGGACCTGATCTTCTCGATCCACATGTACAGCGTCTACGACACCGCGCAGAAGGTGACCGACTACCTGAACGCCTTCGTCGGCGCCGAACTGCCCCTCCTCATCGGGGAGTTCGGCGGTCCGCCCGACCAGTACGGCGACCCGCACGAGGACGCCATGATGGCGGCCGCCGAGCAGCTGAAGCTCGGCTACCTGGCCTGGTCCTGGAGCGGCAACACCGACCCGATCCTCGACCTGGCCGTCGACTTCGACCCCGAGCGGCTCAGCTCCTGGGGCGAGCGCGTCTTCAACGGCGCCAACGGCATCGTCCAGACCTCGAAGGAAGCCACCATCTACGGCGGCGGCACGCCGGGCGCGGGCTGCTCCGTCGGCTACCGCGTCGTCAACGAGTGGGCGAGCGGCTTCCAGGCCGAGATCACCCTCCGCAACACCGGCTCCGCCACCCTCAGCGGCTGGTCGCTCGCCTTCGCCTTCGCCGACGGCCAGCGGGTCACCACCATGTGGGGAGGCACCCCGAGCCAGGACGGCGGCAAGGTGAGCGTCGCCCCCGCCTCCTACACCGCCACCGTCCCCGCCGGGGGCTCGGTCACCGTCGGCTTCACCGCCGCCAAGGGCGCCACCAACACGGCCCCGACCGCCTTCACCCTCAACGGCACCCCCTGCGCCACCACCTGACCCGGCCGCCCCGCCGACCGGCAGGGACACGAGCGGCGCGGCTGGGCCATCCGACCCGCCACGGAAGGAACCGCATGACCACCCGCGCCGCCCGCTTCACCCTCGATCCCGCGTTCACCGTCGGCACGGTCGATCCGCGCCTCTTCGGAACCTTCGTCGAGCACCTCGGCCGCTGCGTGTACACGGGCATCCACGAGCCCGGGCACCCGGCCGCCGACGCGGACGGACTGCGTACCGACGTACTGGAGTTGGTCCAGGAGCTCGGTGTGACCGTGATCCGGTATCCGGGCGGGAACTTCGTGTCCGGATACCGGTGGGAGGACGGCGTCGGGCCGGTGGCCGGCCGGCCCCGGCGGCTCGACCTGGCCTGGCGCTCGACGGAGAGCAACCGCTTCGGGCTCGGTGAGTTCATGGCCTTCGTACGGAAGACGGGCGCGGAGCCGATGGTGGCGCTCAACCTCGGGACGCGCGGGGTGACGGAGGCGCTGGACCTCGTGGAGTACGCCAACCACCCCGGCGGCACGGAACTGTCCGAGCGGCGCGTCGCGCACGGCGACGACGAGCCGTTCGGCATCCGCCTGTGGTGCCTCGGCAACGAGATGGACGGCCCGTGGCAGACCGGCCACAAGACGGCCGGCGAGTACGGCAGGCTGGCGGCCGAAACCGCCCGCGCCCTGCGCCAGTTCGACCCCGGACTCACCCTCGTCGCCTGCGGCAGCTCGAACCGGAGCATGCCCACGTTCGCGGCCTGGGAGGCCACCGTCCTCGCCGAGACCTACGACCTCGTCGACCTGGTCTCCCTGCACGCCTACTACGAGGAGACCGACGGCGACCGCGACTCCTTCCTCGCCGCCGCCGTCGACATGGAGAGCGCCATCGAAGCCGTCGTCGCCACCTGCGACCACGTCGGCGCCCGCCTGAAGTCCGCGAAGAAGATCAACCTCTCCTTCGACGAGTGGAACGTCTGGTACCAGCGCCGCTCCGACCCGCACCCGGTCGAGGACTGGCAGGAGGCGCCCCGGCTCCTGGAGGACGTCTACACGGTCACCGACGCCGTCGTCGTCGGCTCGCTCCTCATCGCCCTGCTGCGGCACGCGGACCGGGTGGCCGTCGCCTGCCTCGCCCAGCTCGTCAACGTGATCGCCCCGATCATGACCGAACCCGGCGGTCCCGCCTGGCGGCAGACCACGTTCTTCCCCTTCGCCCAGGCCTCGCGGCACGGCCGGGGCGAGGTCCTGGACGTCCGGGTGGACTCCCCGACGTACCCGACGGCGCGGTTCGGCGAGGTGGCGCTGCTACACGCGACCGCCGTCCGCGGCGAGGACGGCACCGTCACGGTCTTCGCGGTCAACCGGGACCAACGGGCGGCGCTGCCCCTCGACATCGCCCTGCGCGGCCTCGACCTCACGCGGGTGGTCGCGCACACGGCCCTCGCCGACCCGGACCCCGACGCGAGGAACACGCCCGACGACCCCGAGCGGGTGACCCCGCACCCGGTGACCGGTGCGGAGATCGCCGCGGGGGTGCTGCACGCCGTTCTGGAACCGCTGTCCTGGAACGTGATCCGGCTCGCCTGAGCCCCACACGCCGCTCGCCTGAGCCTCACAGGCCGCTCGGCAGGCGGGCCAGGGCGGCCGGGGGAGCGCCCAGGGGAAAGAACCGCGCCAACCTCCCGCGCGGCCGGAGTCGAAAATACCCCCCTGGGTATTTTCCCGGGTACCCGGTACCTCCGCGCGGGAAGGAGCCGCCGTGTTCGTCGTCGACACCCTGGAATTCCCGGTCCTGGGCAACCACAGCTACCTGGCCTCAGGGCCCCGCACCGCCGTCGCGGTCGACCCGCCGCGCGACATCGACCAGGTCGTCGCGGTGGCGGCCCGCCGCGGCGTGCGGATCGCGTACGTCGCCGAGACCCACGTCCACAACGACTACGTGAGCGGCGGCCTGGCGCTGGCCCGCCTGACCGGCGCGCGCTATCTGGTCCCGGCCGGGGCCGCCGTGTCGTTCCCGCGTACCCCGGTCACCGACGGCGACACGGTCGCCGTCGACGAGGACCTGGTCCTTCGGGCGCTCGCCACGCCCGGCCACACCCCGCACCACACCGCGTACGTCCTGGAGGACGGCGGCAGCCCGGTGGCGGCGTTCACCGGCGGCTCGCTCCTGATCGGCGCGGTGGGGCGGCCCGACCTGGTCGAGCCGCGGCTCACCGGGCAACTCGCCCGCGCCCAGCACGCGTCCGCGCACCGGCTCGCGGACGCGCTCGACGACGCGGTGCGGCTGCTTCCCACGCACGGCTTCGGCAGCTTCTGCGCGTCCGGCCAGGGGCAGGGCGAGTGGACGACCGTCGGCGCCGAGCGCGCGGCCAACGCCGCGCTCACCAAGGACGTGGACGCGTTCGTCGCCGAGCTGCTCGCCGGTCTCGACGACGTGCCCGCGTACTACGCGCACATGGGCCCCGCCAACGCCGCGGGCCCCGCCCCCGTCGACCTGACCCCGCCGGAGCCCGCGGGCGCCGGACGGATCGCCGCCCGGCTCGCGGCCGGGGAGTGGGTGGTGGACCTGCGCCACCGCATGGCCTTCGCCGCCGGGCACGTCCCGGGCACCTTCAACTTCGAAGCCGAGGGCAAGCTCGCGACCTACCTGGCGTGGCTCCTGCCCTGGGGCAAGCCGGTCACCCTGCTCGCCGAAACGCCCGCCCAACTGGCCGACGCCCAGCGGGAGCTGGTGCGGGTCGGCATCGACCGCCCGGCCGCCGCCGCGAGCGGCGACCCGCGCGCGTGGGTGCGGCCGGGCGAGCGGCTCACGTCCAGCGGGTGCGCCACCTTCGCCGACCTCGCCACGGCCCGCGCCGAGCGGAACGACGTGGTGGTGCTCGACGTACGCCGTGACTCCGAGCGCCGCAACGGATACGTCGCCGACTCCGTGCACATCCCGGTCCAGGACCTGCACGACCGGGCCGGCGAGGTGCCCGGCGGCGAGGTGTGGGTGCACTGCGCCAGCGGCACGCGCGCGACGATCGGCGCCTCCCTGCTGGACGCCGTCGGCCGCGACGTGACGGCCGTCGACGACCACTTCGACGCCGCGGAGCGCGCGGGACTCACCGTCCACCGGCCGGCGCCACGCTGACCCGGGCCGCCGGACCCGCACGTGAGTGCCCTGGTCCTCGCCCTGATCGCCGGTGCCGTGGTCGGCCTGGCGCTCGGCGCGCTCGGGGGCGGCGGGAGCGTCCTCGCCGTCCCCGCGCTGATCTATCTGCTGGGCTTCACCCCGGCCGCCGCCACGACCGCCAGTCTGCTGATCGTCACCGTCACCTCGGCGAGCGCGCTGTACGCCCACGCCCGCGCGGGCCACGTCCGCTGGCGCGCCGGGGCCCTGTTCGCCCTGGCGGGCATCCCGCCCGCGGCGGCGGCCGGAGCGGCGGCGGGGCGGCTGCCGCAGGCGGTCCTCACCGCCGCGTTCGCCGCCGTCGCCGCCCTCGCCGGGGTACGGATGCTGCGGCCGGGCCGGACGGACGCCGAGGACGCGGACGCGGCGGGCGCGGTGCGGCCGGGCCGGGCGGCCGGTGCGGGGGCCGGGCTCGGCGCGCTGACCGGGCTGCTCGGCGTCGGCGGGGGCTTTCTTGTCGTGCCCGCACTGGTCACCGTGCTCGCCTTCGAGATGCGGGCGGCGACCGGGACCAGCCTGCTCGTCATCGCGGCCAACTCCCTTGCCGCGCTGGCCACCCGGGGCGGCACCACGGCGGGCCTCGACTGGGGCGTGATCGCGCCGTTCACCGGCGCGGCGATCCTCGGCGCCCGGGACGGCAAACGCCTCGCGTCCCGGCTCTCCGGCGCCCGGCTGCGGCGCGCGTTCGCCGTCGTGCTGCTCGCGGTGTCCGCCGGGATGCTCGTCGACGTGTCCGTCGCCCTGCTCGTACGACGATGAGCGCCCGCACGCCGTACCCCCCCTCCGGAGGCCGGGGGCGAGCCCTCACGCCAAGGAGCCCTCACGCCAAGGACAGGAACAGCTTCTCCAGGCGGGCCCGCATCCGGTCCCTGTCCCCGCTCTCCGCGAGCTCCGCGTCCGCCAGGCAGTGCTGGAGCCCCGTCGCGATGATCGCGAAGCCCGCCTTGTCCAACGCCCGTGAGGCGGCGGCGAGTTGGGTGACCACGTCCTCGCAGTCCCGCCCCTCCTCGATCATCCTGATCACTCCGGCGATCTGCCCCTGCGCCCGGCGCAGCCGGTTGACCACGGTCTTCAGCTCATCGGCCGCCATCGCCATGTCCACGAGCAACTCCTTCGGCATACCCCTGCGGGTATCTTAGGGAGGTGGTGTACGCAGCAACGAGAGAAGGAACCCCGTGATGGCCCCGCCCGAGCTCACTGCCGACCAGGCCCAGAACCGTCTGCACGAGCTGACCGTCGTCGACGTACGCACGCCCGGAGAGTTCGCGTCCGGACATCTGCCCGGTGCCCACAACGTGCCGCTCGACCACCTGCCGCGCGCCCTGCCCGCGCTCAAGGCCGCGGCAGGACGGCGTGACCTGCTGCTCGTGTGTGCCTCCGGAGCGCGCTCGGCCACCGCCCGCGCCACCCTCGCCGAACACGGCGTCACCGCCGCCACGTTGACCGGCGGCACGGCCGCGTGGCTGCGCGACGGACACGACGTCGACCGGCCCGAAGGAACCCGCGCCACCTGGGCGATGGAGCGTCAGGTCCGCCTCGCCGCAGGCTCCTTGGTGCTCGTCGGCCTCGCGGCCGGGCGGCGCTGGCCGCGTGCCCGTGTGCTGTCCGCCGCGATCGCCTCGGGCCTCGTCTTCGCGGCCGTCACCGACACCTGCGGCATGGCCCGTGTCCTGTCCCGCCTGCCCCACAACCAGCCGCGCGGCGCCGACTTGGACGCCACGCTCGCCGCCCTGAACGACTGAGCGCCGCCCCGGCCGACCGGGCCCGCGAAGGGCCCGGCTCAGTCGCCTCGGTCCGTCGGCCCCGCGGGCCTGAAGTCGCGCACGAAGCGGCGCTGCCACGGCGTCTCCACCGCGCGGCGGTGATAGTGCGCGCGGACGTAGTCCACGGCCTCCCCGGCGGGCACGCCGTCGAGCACCGCGAGGCACGCCAGGGCCGTGCCGGTGCGCCCGACGCCCCCGCCGCAGGCGATCTCGACGCGCTCGACGGCGGCCCGCGCCCACGCCTCGCCGAGCAGCCGCCGCGCCTGCTCGCGGTCCGTGGGCAGCCGGAAGTCGGGCCAGCGCAGCCAGTGCGCCTCCCAGGAGACCGGCGGCGCGGGCTTGCCAAGGAGGTACACGGCGAACGCCGGCGCGGGCCCGTCGGGCAGCGGATGCCGCAGACCCCGCCCGCGCACGAGCCGCCCCGACGGCAGCCGCAGCACACCAGGGTCTGTTTCACGCCAAGTCTTCGTCACGTCAAGTCCCCGTCACATCACGCCACGTACCTGTCGGGCGATAACCGTAACGTCCGGACGTACCGACGCGTCGCCGGGGGCTATCCGATAATCATTGGGTTCTAACGGAATCTTGACTTCAGCAGGGCATAGTGCAAGGCATGACGCCATCCATGGTTCCTGTCTGCCCGTATTGCGGGCGGGTCGAGTGCATATGCCCGGCCACGGCCGGCTCTGTCGCCGTAGCCCGCGGCCCGAGGCGGGTTCGTGCCGCCGTCGTGTCCCCTCAGTCCACCGAGAAGGCGTGCACTGTCGCCGACCTGTACACCTCGCCGGGCCGCAGGATCGTGGAGGGGAAGGACGGCTGGTTCGGCGAGTCGGGGAAGTGCTGGGTCTCCAGGCACAATCCGTCGCCCTGGCGATAGGTGCGGCCCGACGGGCCCACCAGTGTGCCGTCCAGGAAGTTGCCCGAGTAGAACTGCACGCCCGGCTCGGTGGTGGCGATGCTCATCGTGCGCCCCGACGCCTGGTCGTGCAGGGTCGCGAAGTGCCGGGGGCTGCGCGTGAGTCCTTTGTCCAGGACCCAGTTGTGGTCGTAGCCCTGGGCCGTCACCAGTTGTGCGTGCCCGGCGCGGATGTCCCGTCCGATCGGCTTCGCCCGCCGGAAGTCGAAGGGCGTGCCGCGCACGGCCGCCAGCTCCCCGGTGGGGATCAGCGTCGTGTCCGTCGGGGTGAAGCGGGAGGCTGCGAGCCGGAGCCGGTGGCTCAGCACGTCACCGCTGCCCTCGCCCGCGAGGTTGTAGTACGTGTGGTTGGTGAGGTTGACCACGGTCGCCTTGTCGGTGGTCGCCGTGTACGCGATGTGCCAGTCGCCGCGCGCGGTCAGTGTGTACGTGACCTTGGTGCGCAGCGTGCCCGGATAGCCCATCTCGCCGTCGGGGCTGACGCGGCGCAGGACCAGACCGACGCCGGTGGAGTCGGCGAACGGCTCGACGTCCCAGACGCGCTTGTCGAAGCCCTTGGCGCCGCCGTGCAGGCTGTTCTCGCCGTCGTTGACGGAGAGTTGGTGGCTCTTGCCGTCGAGCGTGAAGCGGCCCTTGGCGATGCGGTTGCCGTAGCGGCCGATGAGCGCGCCGAAGAACGTGGTGGCGGTGAGGTAGTCGGCGAGGTTGTCGAAGCCGAGCGACACGTTCACGTACCGGCCGTGCCGGTCGGGAAGTTCGAGGGCCTGCACGATGCCGCCGTACGACAGCACCTTCATGCGGGTGCCGCCGTTCTCCAGGCTCCAGCGGTGCACCTTCGTGCCGTCGGGCAGGGTGCCGAAGGGTTCCTTGGACGGCGTGACCGGCCGTGTCGCGTGCGCGGTGCCCGAGGCGGCCACCGTGAGGCCCGCGGCCGCGGTGGCCGCCAGGACGGTTCGTCTGCTCGTTTCCATGCGTGACTCCTCTGCTGCGGTACGGGGAGCGCCCTGAAGGGGCGCGGGGCTCTGTCTATCTGCGGCTCCGCCGCGTGGGCGCGACCAGCCACGACGGGCCCGCAGATTGATGCTGTTCTTCGAGCGAAGCGTTCAGCGCCCGACCTTGCGCTTGTTCCACACGTCGAAACCGACCGCGGCCAACAGCACCAGCCCCTTGATGACCTGCTGATAGTCCGTGCCGATGTTGACCAGCGACATGCCGTTGTTGAGGACGCCGAGGACGAGGCCGCCGATGACGGCGCCCATGACCGTGCCGACGCCGCCGCTCATCGACGCGCCGCCGATGAACGAGGCCGCGATCGCCTCGAGTTCGAAGTTGAGGCCGGCCTGCGGGGTGCCCGCGTTGAGGCGCGCGGCGTACACACAGCCCGCGAGCGCCGCGAGCACGCCCATGTTGACGAAGATCAGGAAGGTGACGCGCTTGTCCTTCACGCCGGACAGCTTCGCCGCCGCCTTGTTGCCGCCGAGCGCGTACACATGCCGCCCGATGACCGCGTTGCGCATCACATAGCCGAGGCCGATCAGCAGACCGCACATGATGAGCAGCACCACGGGCACTCCGTGGAAGCTGGCGAGCGTCAGGGTGAAGGCCACCACGGCGGCCGTCATCGCCACGCACTTGGCCACCCACAGGCCGGTCGGCGTCACGTCGAGGTCGTACGCCAACTGCCGCTTGCGGTGGCGCCATTCGCGGAAGAGCAGGAACGCGACCGTCACGGCGCCGATGACCAGGGTGGGGTTGTGGTACTGCGTGTACGGGCCCATCTCCGGGATGAAACCCTTGGCGATGTTCTGGAATCCGTCGGGGAACGGCGACAGCGACTGGCCTTCGAGGACGATCTGGGTGAGGCCGCGGAAGAGCAGCATGCCCGCCAGGGTCACGATGAACGACGGGATGCCGACGTACGCGATGAAGAAGCCCTGCCAGGCGCCCGCGACCGCGCCGATGAGCAGCGACAGGACGAGTGCGAGCACCCAGGGCATGTCGTGTTTGACCATCATCACCGCCGACATGGCGCCGACGAAGGCCACCAGTGAGCCCACGGACAGGTCGATGTGGCCGGCGATGATGACGATCATCATGCCGATGGCCAGGATGAGGATGTAGCCGTTCTGCTGGATCAGGTTGGAGACGTTGCTCGGCAGGAGCAGCGTGCCGTCGGTCCAGATCTGGAACAGGATGACGATGAAGGCCAGGGCGACGAGCATGCCGTACTGGCGCATGTTGGCGCGCATCATCTCGAGGAGCAGCGCGCCGGTCGACCGCTGCGCGGGCGGCGCTTCGGACGCGTCCTTCGGTGGTGTGGTCGTGGTGGTCATGCGGGGCCTCAGCTTCTGTTCTCGGGTCCGTGGCGCATCAGCTTCTGTGCGCCGTCATGTGGCGCATCAGGACTTCCTGGGTGGCCTCCGCCCGGGTGACCTCACCGGTCAGCCGGCCCTCGGCCATGGTGTAGATCCGGTCGCACATCCCGAGCAGCTCCGGCAGTTCGGAGGAGATGAACAGCACCGCCTTGCCCTGCGCGGCGAGCTGGTCGATGACGGTGTAGATCTCGAACTTGGCGCCGACGTCGATGCCGCGCGTCGGCTCGTCGAGGATCAGCACCTCGGGGTCGGCGTGGATCCACTTGCTCAGGACGACCTTCTGCTGATTGCCGCCGGAGAGCCGCCCCACCTGCTCGAAGACGGTGGGGGCCTTGATGTTCATCGAGGTGCGGTAGCGCTCGGCGACGGACCGCTCGTGGTGCTCGTCCACCAGGCCCGGCATGCCGCCGCGCCGCATGCCGGGCAGCGAGGCCAGGGAGATGTTGCGGTGGATGGTGTCGATGAGGTTGAGGCCGTACTGCTTGCGGTCCTCGGTGACGTAGGCGATCCCGGCGTCGATGGCCGCGGGGACGGTCTTCGTGGCCACCTCGCGACCGCTCACCGCCACGCTCCCGGCGACGTACTGGCCGTAGGAACGCCCGAAGACGGACATGGCGAGCTCGGTGCGGCCCGCGCCCATGAGGCCCGCGACGCCGACGATCTCGCCGCGCCGCACGGTCAGGGACACGTCGTCGACGACCTTGCGCTGGTGGTCGACCGGGTGCCGGACCGTCCAGCCGGTGACGGAGAGGGCGAGCGTGCCCGCGTCCTCGCCGTCGTAGCGGGTGCGCTCGGGAAAGCGGTGGTCGAGGTCGCGGCCGACCATGCCGCGGATGATGCGGTCCTCGGAGAGCCGCGGCTCGGCGTCCGGGCTCTCGCGGACCGTCAGGGTCTCGATGGACTGCCCGTCGCGCAGGATCGTCACCGCGTCCGCGATGTGCCGGATCTCGTTCAGCTTGTGGGAGATGATGATGGAGGCGATGCCCTGCTCGCGCAGCTCCAGGATCAGGTCGAGGAGCTTCGCGCTGTCCTCGTCGTTGAGCGCGGCCGTCGGCTCGTCGAGGATGAGCAGCTTCACCTCCTTCGACAGCGCCTTGGCGATCTCCACCAGCTGCTGCTTGCCGACGCCGAGGTCGGCGACCGGCGTCTGCGGCTTCTCGGCCAGGCCGACGCGCTTGAGGAGCCGGTTCGCCTCGCGCAGCGTGCCGTTCCAGTCGATGAGGCCGCGCGTGGCCCGCTCGTTGCCGAGGAAGATGTTCTCGGCGATCGACAAGTACGGGACGAGCGCCAGCTCCTGATGGATGATCACGATGCCGTGGCGCTCGCTGGCGCGGATGTCCTTGAAGGCCATCGGCTCGTCCTCGAAGCGGATCTCGCCCTCGTAGGAGCCGTGCTCGTACACACCGCTGAGGACCTTCATCAGCGTCGACTTGCCCGCGCCGTTCTCGCCGCAGATGGCGTGGATCTCCCCGGGGCGCACGGTCAGATGCACGTCGGAGAGCGCCTTGACCCCGGGGAAGGTCTTGGTGATCCCGCGCATCTCCAGGACGGGCCGCGTCACTTGAGCTGCCCTGCCTTGAAGTACCCCTCGTCGACGAGGAGTTTGGTGTTCGTCTTGTCGACGCTGACCGGGTCGAGCAGATAGGAGGGCACGGTCTTCTTGCCGTTGTCGTAGTCCGTGGTGTTGTTGACCTTCACCTTCTTGTCGTTCAGGACCGCGTCGCCCATCGCCACCGTCTGCTTGGCGAGCTTGCGGGTGTCCTTGAAGACGGTCTGGGTCTGCTCGCCGCGGATGATGGACTTCACCGACGCCAGCTCCGCGTCCTGCCCGGTGATGACCGGCAGGGGCTGGCTCTTGGAGCCGTAGCCCGCGCTCTTCAGCGCCGAGATGACGCCGATCGAGATGCCGTCGTACGGCGAGAGGACCGCGTCGACCCGGTCCGAGCCGTAGTTCTTGCTGATCAGGTCGTCCATGCGCTTCTGCGCGGTGCCGCCGTCCCAGTCCAGCGTGGTGGCCTGGTTCATCCGCGACTGCTTGCTGCGTACGACGAGCTGGCCGCTCTTGAAGTACGGCTGGAGCACCTTCATGGCGCCGTTCCAGAAGTACTTGGTGTTGTTGTCGTTCGGCGAGCCCGCGAACAGCTCGATGTTGTGTTTGTCGCCGCCCTTCTCGGGCTTGCCGAGCTTCAGCTTGTCGACGATGTACTGGCCCTGGAGGCGGCCGACGCGCTCGTTGTCGAACGACGCGTAGTAGTCGACGTTCTCGGTGCCGAGGATGAGGCGGTCGTAACTGATCACGGGGATGTTGGCGTCGTGCGCGCGCTTGAGGACCTCGGTGAGCGCCGAGCCGTCGATGGCGGCGACCACCAGGAGACTGCGCCCCTTGGTGATCATGTTTTCGAGCTGGGCGATCTGGTTCTCGACCTTGTTGTCGCCGTACTGCAGATCGGTCTTGTAGCCGGCCTTCTTGAACTGCTCGGCCATGTTGTTGCCGTCGGCGATCCACCGCTCGGAGGCCTTGGTGGGCATCGCGAGGCCGATGGTGCTGCCCTTGCCCTCGTCCGGCTTGTATCGGCTGCCGCCCTTGGCCTCCTGGCCGCAGGCGGACAGGGAGGCGACGAGCAGGCCCGCGGTCACCAGGGCCGCGGCCGGGGTGCGTATGCGCATGGGTCAGTTCCCTTCCGGGACGGGGAAGCGCTGGAGGTCGCCGGGGCACCGGGAGCCGAGCGGCGACATGCCGCCGTCGGCGCCGTGCCGGGCGAGGAGGTCGAGGGCGAGCCGGCCCCGCCGCACCCGCTCGCGGGCGGTGGCGAGGGTGTGCTCGCGCAGATGGGCGCCGTAGGGGTAGATGCCGGGCGACTTGCTCAGGCCGAACTTCACGTACAGCGGGGCGCCGCACCGGATCAGCTCCGCGACCTCGTACATGCGGACGTAGCCGCCGAGGTCGTCCGGCGCCTCGACGTACATGTCCATCGGCGCGCGGCTCACCCGGCGGATCTCGGTGAGGTGTTGCACCGTCAGGTCCGAGGGCACATTGAGGGAGTCGGCGCCGAGCCGCTCGTACACGGCGTACGAAGCGGGGTTGACCGGGCCGGTGAGCGCGGAGAGCTTGAACGTGACGTCGCGCGGCAGCACACCGGCGGCCCGCATGCGGTGCAGCGTCCACAGCACGCCCTCGTCGGCGACGAGCAGGCACCTGACGCCGAGTCCGGCGGCGCGCAGGGCGTCCTCGACGCACCCGGCGAGCGCGTCGTGGCCGCGGGCGCGCAGGCCCGCACCGCCGGAGTCGGTGCGGGTGGAGGCGCCGGTGTCCCAGGTGCCGCGGGGGCCGGTGAACAGGCACAGCTCGATGTCCCGTTCGGCGCAGGTCTCCACCATCTCCGTGATCTCGGTGTCGGTGAGCATCCACACGCCGCTGCCCTGGCTGATGCGGTGCACCGGCACGTCGAGGCGCGAGCTCTCCTTCAGGACGACGGACAGCGCCTCGGGTCCCTCCACGGACGGGATCTCGGTGCGCCAGGTGCCGCCGTCGGGGAACGTGTACGGGGACGCGCCCGCCGGATCGGGCACCGGCACGGCGTGGCCGATGCGGGCGAGGGCGTCGACGCCGGGGCGCCGGGGCGTCGGCGACGTCTGCGGCGTCGAGGGGGTGGTCGTCGACGACGGGTCGGTCGGGTGGGACGGGGTGGCCAACTGGGCTCCTTGGTTCAGGTCGTTCGGTATGCCGAACGTGGTGCGGTGTGGTGGGTGTACGGCGGTACGGGGCCGTCAGGCGCGCCCGTACCGCCGTACGGTCGATGGGCCCGGCTAGGGGCGGAGCAGCACCTTCCCGGTCTTCGGGTCACCGCCGCCGACCAGCGCCACCGCCTCGCCGAACTCCTCCAGCGGGAACTCGTGCGTGATGAGGGCCGCCGGGTCGAGCAGGCCGGCGCCGAAGGCGCGGACCGCCTCCGACCAGGCCGCCGACGAGGCGCCGAAGACACTGCGGATCTCCAGCTGGCTGAGGGACAGGTGCACCGGGTCGATGCCGGCGGCGCCGGGCGTGAACATCCCGGTGAGCACCACGCGGCCGCCACGGCGCGCGAGCAGGCAGGACGAGGCCGCGGTGGGCGGCGCGCCCGCGGTCTCCACCACCAGGTCGAAGGACCCCTGGACGGCCTGGGCCTCCTCGGGGGTGAGGGCCGCGGTGGCGCCGAAGACCCGCGCCTGCTCGCCGCGTGCCGCCCGCGGGTCGACCACCACGAGCTCGGCGGGCGTCGACGCGGCGAGCAACTGCACCGCGAGCATCCCGAGCGTGCCCGCGCCGACGACGGCGATCCGCTCACCGGGCCGCGGGCGGGCCATCCGCGCGGCGGCCGCGATGACGGCGGCGGGTTCGAGGAGGGCGGCGGCCCGCAGATCGGCGTCGTCCGCGAGCGGATGCAACAGCCGTGCCGGGACGGTGAGATGGTCGGCGAACGCGCCCGGTTCGGTGAACCCCGTCTCCGCGTATCCGCCGGAGCACAGGCTGGTCTCCCCGCACCGGCACCGCTCGCACGTCCCGCAGGCCCTAAAGCCCTCGGCCACCGTCTTGCGCCCGACGAGCGCGGCGTCGACACCCTCGCCGACGGCCGTGACGGTCCCGGCCCACTCGTGGCCGGGCGTGACCGGGTAGCGCACGTACGCGGCGTCCCGGTGACCGTCGTACAGCTCGCGGTCGCTCATGCAGATCCCGGCGGCGGCGACGCGCACCAGGACCTCGCCGGGGCCGGGGGCGGGCACGTCCCGGCGCACGAGACGGTGCTGCCCCGGCCGGTCGACGACGACCGCGCGGCTGCCCTCGTCGGGGCCGCTCACTTCGGTGCCCTCTTCTCCCAGCCGTCCGCCCACAGGTCGAACCGCGCCTGCTGCTGCGGGAACTCGGCCGCCGCGTCCACGTCCAGCTCGACGCCGAGACCGGGCTCGTGGGACAGCTCGAAGTAGCCGTCGACGACCTCGGGCGCGCCCTTCACGACCTTCTTGATCTCCGCGTCGGCGAAGTCGTTGAAGTGCTCAAGGATCTTGAAGTTCGGTGCGGTAAAGCCGACTTGGAGGGAGGCGGCCGTCAGCACGGGGCCGCCCACGTTGTGCGGGGCCACCAGCATGTAGTGGGTCTCGGCGGTGGCCGCCAGCTTCCGGGTCTCCCAGATGCCGCCGATGTGGCCGACGTCGGGCTGGATGATGTCGACGGCCTGGCTCTCGAACAGCTCGCGGAACTCGATCCGGTCGTGGATGCGCTCGCCCGTCGCCACCGGCATGTCGACCCTCGCGGCGACCTTCTCCAGCGCCTTCAGGTTCTCCGGCGGCACCGGCTCCTCGAGCCACGCGGGCTTGAACGGCGCGAGCTCGCGGGCGAGCCGGATCGCCGTGGCGGGCGAGAACCGGCCGTGCATCTCCAGCATCAGCTCGGCGTCCGGCCCGATGGCGTCGCGCACCGCCTCGATCAGGGACACCGAGTAGCGGGTCTGCTCCGCGTCCAGCTCGAAGTGCCCGGTGCCGAACGGGTCGATCTTCAGGGCGCGGTAGCCGCGCGCCATGACCTGCCGGGCGGCGTGGTGGTAGGCCTCCGGGGTGCGCTCGGTGGTGTACCAGCCGTTGGCGTACGCCTTGACCCGGTCGGTCACCTTCCCGCCGATCAACTGCCACACCGGCACGCCGAGGGCCTTGCCCTTGATGTCCCAGCAGGCCATCTCCACGACCGCGATGCCGGACATCACGATCTCCCCGGCCCGCCCGTAGTCTCCGTACTTCATCCTGCGTACGAGATCCTCGATCGCGAACGGATCGGAACCGGCGATGTGGTTGGCCTCGGCCTCGCGGAGATAGCCGAGGAGCGCGTCGGTGTGGCCGAGCATGCGGGTCTCGCCGACCCCGGTCAGTCCTTCGTCGGTGTGGACCAGCACGTAGGTGAGATTGCGCCAGGGGGTCCCGACGACGTGAGTGCTGATTCCCGTGATGCGCACGGCTGTTGCCCCCAGGGTGCGTAGGCTGCGTTCGATATTTCGTCACGCGTTCGAAATGGTGGCGTGACCGTAAAGCGCCCCTCTCGCAGGTGTCAATGGGTCGCGCGCCAACCGTTTCCGCAGGACCATTGCGTGGTGGACGGACCTGCGTCTAGCCTGCGTTCGTGATACCGGCCAACGGTCGGAGTTTCGAACGATGAGGGTGGGTGGACGGCATGGGGCGCCTTGTTCCGGCGGTGACCAGGGCTTTCGACATACTGGAGCTGTTCCTGGAGGGGGACGGCACGCTCTCCGCGCCGGAGGTCACCCGCAAGCTCCAGCTGCCCCGCACCACCGTGCACGAGCTGCTCACCACGCTGGCCGCCCGCTCCTACCTGGTGTCCATCCCCGAGCAGCCGGGCCGCTACCGCCTCGGTGTGCGCACCTACCAGCTGGGCAGCCGGTACGCCGAGCAGCTCGACCTCGCCGCCGAGGGGCAGCGCGTGGCCCGCGAGGTCGCCGAGACCTGCGACGAGACCGTGCACGTCGCGATCCTCGAGGACGCGGACGTCATCTACATCGCGAAGGTCGACTCCACGCACGCCGTCCGCATGGTCTCCGCCGCGGGCCGCCGGCTGCCCGCGCACTGCACGGCCGTCGGCAAGATGCTGCTCGCCTCCCTCCCGGCGGCCGAGCTGGACGCCCGCATCGAGGGCCGGGAGCTGACGGGCATGACGCCGCACAGCCTGACCGATCCGGCCGGGTTGCGTGCCGCGCTCACCGCGATCCGCGAGCGCGGCGTAGCCTCCGAGCACCGCGAGTCCAACCCGGACGTGAGCTGTGTGGCCGCCCCGGTGCGCGACAGCGCGGGCCGGGTCGTCGCCGCCCTCTCCGTCTCCGTACCGATGATCCGCTGGAGCGAGGACCGCGAGGCGGAGCTGTCCGACCTGGCGCTGAAGGGAGCGGGCGACCTGTCCGCGCGGCTCGGACACCGGGGTGCGCGGTGAGGGCGCAGGCAAAGACGGCGAGTGCGGAGCGGAGTTCGGGTGTGAAGCGGAAGCTGGTTATCGACGTCGCGGTGCACGAGTGGGCCGAGCTGGGCGAGGGCCCCACGTGGGACCCCGCCGCCGGTCACCTCATCTGGGTGGACATCCTCAACTCCCGCGTCCACACCTACGATCCGGCGAGCGGCCGGCGCACGGTGCTCGCCACCGAACAGCACGTCGGCGCGGCGAAGCCGCGGGCGGGCGGCGGCCTTGTCGTCAACCTCCGCGACGGCATCGGGCTCTACGGCCCGGACGGCGCCTTCTCCTGGCTGGTGCGCGACCCGGTCGCCGGGCGGCGCGGCAACGACGCGGCCGTCGCCGCGGACGGCGCGCTGTGGGCGGGCACCATGCGCTACGACGAGGCGCCGGGCGGCGGCAGCCTGACGCGGGTCGCCCCGGACGGCACCGCGACCGAGGTGTTCCCGGACGTGGCCGTCAGCAACGGCACCGGCTGGAGCCCCGACGGGACCCTCATGTACTACGTGGACAGCCCCACCCGGCGTATCGACGTCTGCCGCATGGACGGCCAACGCGTCGTCGACCGGCGGGAGTTCACCGTCGTCGCGGAAGGGGACGGCTTCCCCGACGGCCTGACCGTGGACGCGGACGGCTGCGTGTGGGTGGCGCTGTGGGACGGCGGGCAGGTCCGGCGCTACACGCCGGGCGGCGCCCTCGACCGCGTGCTGCCGCTGCCGGTGGCGCGCCCCACCGCCTGCGCGTTCGGCGGCCCGGACCTGCGCGACCTGTACGTCACGACGGCCCGGGTCGGCCTCGACCGCCCGCACCCGATGGCGGGCTCGGTCCTCGTGGTCCAGGACGCGGGGCAGGGCCTCCCGGGGGCGGCCTTCGCGGGCTGAGAGCCTGTCTTTGAACCCCCGCCTGCGCCCCGACGCCCGGCACGCACGCCGATCGCACGCACCGACCGCCGCTGCGCCCGCGCTCCGCGCGAACGACGGGGGTTCAAAGACAGGCTCTCAGCCGTTACGCGGCGCGGGCGCCGTCGCCGAACATCGACGAGATGATGCGCCGCGCGTGCGCGTGCTCCGCCAGATAGAAGTGGTCGCCGGGCAGCACAAGGGCGGAGAAGCCGCCGCTGCCCGCCGCGCGCCACGCCTCCACGTCCGCGGGCGTCACCTCGGGGTCCTGATCGCCCGTGAACACCCCGATCGGGCAGCGCAGGCGGGCCGACAGATCCGGCGCGTACGTCTCGATCAGGCGGTAGTCGGCCCGTACCGCGGGCAGCACCAGCGCGCGCAGCTCGGGGTCGGCAAGCACCTGCGGATCGGTGCCGCCGAGCTGCAGGACCTCGGCGGCGAACTGCTCCTCCGGCAGCAGGTGAATCGTCCCCGGCCGCTGCCGGCTCGGGCCCTGGCGCCCGGAGACGTAGACCTCCCGGGGCGCCGGGCCGGACCGGGCCTCCAGGCGCAGCGCCGTCTCCCAGGCCAGCGCGGCCCCCATGCTGTGGCCGAAGAAGACCAGCTCGCGATCGGCGCGCACACCGGTCCGCAGGGCCTCCGTGACGGCGTCGGCGAGCTCGGTCATGGTGGCCACGGGCTGCTCCGCGAGCCGGTCCTGGCGGCCCGGGTACTGCACCGCGACCAGTTCCACGTCCGGTGGCAGCAGCTTCGCCCACGGAGCGAAGAAGGAGGCGGTGCCGCCCGCGTGCGGGAAGCACACCAGGGTGGTCCGCGCCTCGGGGCGCGGCTGCGGGCGGCGCAGCCAACGGGCCCAGGGAGCGGCCGAGTCGACCCCGGGGCGCGAGGTCGTCGTCTTCGGTTCGGTGGTCATCAGCACTCCGTCGAGCAGGTAGGCGGTCGGGCGGCCGTTCATATGGTCACCCGCGTGACGGAATCAGAACCCGGGCAAGTGCCGCAACCGGGAATGGCGTGGCTCCGCTCAGGATCCGGCGGCCCGCCACGTCTCCGGCCTCGGGATTCCCGGACCCCAGGACGGGGGTTAGCCCCCGTGACCTGCGCCGGAACAGGGCGTGGGATGGGCGTACGGAATCGTTCGGCACACGACACCAAGGGGCACCATGCGCGTCTCCCGTACTCTGCTCACCTGCCTGCTCGCCACGGCGGCGGCGGGCTCCCTGGCCCTCCCCGCCGCGGCGGCGTCCGACTCCGGTGAAGCCGGTACGGCCGGTACGGCCCGCGAGGTCCAGCGCGATCTGGACCTGCTGGCCCGGAGCGGCGCCGTCGGGGCGCAGGCGAGGGTGACCGAGGACGGCCGGACCTGGACGGCCAGGTCCGGCAGCGCGAAGAAGACCGGGAGCGCGCCGGTGCCGCGCGACGGGCAGTTCCGCATCGGCAGTGCCACCAAGTTGTTCACGTCGGTGGCGCTGCTCCAGCTCGTCGGGGAAGGGAAGGTGTCGCTGGACGCGCCCCTCTCGCGCTATCTGCCGTCGAGGCTGGTGCCCCAGGGCGACAGGATCACCGTGAGGATGGCGCTCCAGCACACCGGCGGGCTGCACGACGTCGCGCGGGACCTGCCGCAGGTCGATGAGCTCATCCGTACGCGCTTCCGCCACTACGACGCGGCCGACCAGGTGCGGCGGGCCGCGGCCAGGCCCGCCGACTTCCCGCCCGGCACCGACTACGGCTACTCCAACACCAACTACCTCGTCGCCGGACTGATCATCGAGCGCGTGACCGGCCGCTCGTACGCCGCCGAGGTGCGGGACCGGATCATCGCGCCGCTGAAGCTGCACCACACCCTCGTACCCGGCGACCGCTCCGCCATCCCCGGCCCGCACGCCCACGGCTACCTGGGCAAGGCGGACATCAGCGCCCTCAACCCGTCCTTCGCCGGCCCGTCCGGGGAGATCGTCTCCACCCCGCGCGACATGGACACGCTGCTCAAGGCGCTGACGGCCGGCAAGCTGCTGCGGCCCGCGCAGTGGAAGGAGATGAACCGCACCGTGGCCACCGGGAAGCCCGGCGAGCGGTACGGACTCGGGCTCAAGGAGCTCAAGCTGAGCTGCGGGCGCACAGCGATCGGCCACACCGGCGGCATCCCCGGCTACGCCACGCTCGCGTTCACCACGCGGGACGGCGAGCGGCGCGTGGTGCTCTCCGCGAACCTCGCCGACTGGCCCGCCGACGAGCGCATCGGCAAGCCCATCGACAAGGCGCTCGACGACGCGCTGTGCGGCTAGGGCCTGTCCGACGGTTGATCGGTGAATTGAAGATCAACTGAGCCGTAGCCGTGCGGTTCGACAAGCGCGCGTACGTCTTTCACGGCACCATCACCGTCGCCGCGATCCAGCTGTGGCTCCTACGATGACCTCGGTCACTCACGGGGCGCAACCGGGCTTACCTGGGGTGCTCTTCTGCGTTCCTGCGGACCCATTCGGCAAGGTCCGCCGCGATATCGGCGGCACCACGGCCGCTCGTGGTGAACTCGCGGTCAACGGCACGGCGGAGCTCGTCGGCGTCCTTGAGCGCGTCCTCGATCTCACCATCGTCCCAGCCCCGCGCGGTCAGGCGTGCGCGCCGGTCGCCGTCGTCGCAGTCGAGCCGTGCCCAAACAGCCGTCGGCAGGTGGGCAACGCCCTGCGCCGCGCCGGCCCATTCGTCGGGCGTCAACGGGCACAGGACCAGGACGGGTTGGCCGGACCGGAGCATCATGGCGACGATCTTTGCCCACAGCTTGTTGTAGGCGGGCCATACCTGGCTCGCCGAAGGGGAAGCGATGTCCATGCCCAGCACACTGCCGTCGGGCTCCAGCAGCTCATCGAAGTCGACAGCGGCGAACGGAAACCGCGCCAAATAGGGCATCAGCGTCGACTTTCCGGCACCCGGAGCGCCACTGACGAGATGGAGCCTCGGCATACTGCGCCCTCCAGGTCTCCCGCGAGAAAGTTGGCACACATCACCCATCGTAGAGTCGGGCGCCGTCCCCTCTTCCCGTTCTCCGGCAGCACAGGTGACAGCTCGTCCCGAAGCATGGCCCACGGGAGGAGTGTCTCGGGAACCAACGCGTCTTCTCGCACAGCCAATTCGGCGGTGGACGGGGCCGCAGGTCGTTCCCGGCGCCCTTAGCCCGGGCCCGGGCCCGCAATCAGCTCAACACCCGTGCCCGCCCCTGGATCTGGGGACGACCAGCCCCTCCCACCCGCACACGCAGGCGTCGCTATGCGTACGTCCTATGAGGAACGCGGCACTAGTCGTCGTAGTGAATGACGCCCGCCTCGTCCATCGTCGGATGGAGCTTCATCGGCTCCGTCGTCTCCACGTCCGAGGGGCGGGCCGGCTCGGGGCCGTCGGGGCCGAGTCTGACCATGCGTTCCACGCGGCAGACGCGGTAGCAGCGGTCGCGTACGACGACCTGGTTCGCCCGGCCTGCCGCCTTGAACTCCTCGGCGGCGCGGGCGAATTCGGCGCGTTCGGCGTCGTCGAAGTCGTACAGGAGCGGCCAGAACTCGGTCATGCCGTGGACGAGCAGCCGCCGCGCGTCGTGCGGGGTGGGCATCAGTGCGCCGCGCGGCCGCCAGCGTTCGCCCCGGCGCTCCGCGACACCGAAGCTCACCGGGAGCAGGACCACCTCCGGATGGTCCCGCACGGCCCGCACGGAGTCCTCGCGGAACGCCCGGGGGAAGTGGTCGCCGGTGTACGTGAAGCCGCGCAGCGCGATCCGCAGCGCCCCCGCCATCAGGCCCTCGGCGCGGCCCGGGTCGAGGGTGAAGCCCACGTCCTGAGAGGGCGGCGACGGCCGGTCCTCCCAGGACGGGTGGGCCGGCTCCGGGTCGGTCGGCCGGGGCGGTTCGAGGCCGTCCTCGCCGGAGCGCGCGAACTCGTCGCCGCGGATGACCCGGTAACGCGTGCCGAGCACGGTGAGTTCGTTGACCGGCTCGCACTCGAGGCGGGCGACGGCCGAGAGCAGCGCGCGGCGCTCCTCCCGGTCGTCGGTGTCGTCCTTCGCCTTGAACCACAGCAGCGAGTTGAGGCCGTCCCTGGCCTGCTGGGGCGTGCCGTCCGTCACGTCGCCGAGCAGCCGCCAGGGCCCCTCGTCCCCGGTCTGCCGGGCGGCGAGCCCGAAGACCGGCCCGCGCACGGCGAGTTGGGGGTACAGGTAGGAGGCGTCCACCGCGTCCGCCTCGCTGACCCAGGCGGCGGGGTCGTCACGGCGGACCAGGTCGCTGTGCAGCGCGTCGATCTGCCGCTTCCAGTCGTCAGGCATGCGTGCATTGTCCCGGGCCACGGGCCCCGGGGCGGGCCGCGTCACGCAAGAGCATGACGAAGTCGCCGAATGCCTGGCGGGCCGGGCGGGCGTGCCCTATAGGGGCCCGGGGCCCATCTCCCGCAGCGCGTTGGTCGCGCAGTGCACCTCGCCCAGGCTCAGATGCGCCCAGGAGAAGTTCTCCACCCAGCGCACGCGCACGCCGTTCGCGCGCAGCGCGCGTTCCGCCGCGTCCCGGAACAGGTCCCGGCCGCCCGCCTTCGGGCCGTGCGGGAGCGGCGCCGCGTAGTCCCGTGCGGTCAGCGACAGGCCGTTGACCAGGGCGGGGGACAGGGCGATGTGGCGGTGCGGCTTGCCGGGGACGTCGACGCGGGCGTACAGGACGGGCAGCCGTACGAGTTCGTCGGCCCGCAGGCCGGTCTCGCGCAGCAGCACCGCGACCTGCCGGTCGATGTGGCGCGCCGCGTCCGCGTTGTCACCGCCCGCGCCCTGCTCCCGTTCGCGCCGCAGGACCTCGTCCACCGTCGGCTTGTCCTCGGCGACGGTGTCCGCGAACAGCCGCTGCCCGCCCTGGCCCGCGTCCTGCGCCCGCTTCAACAGGGCGAGCGCGAGGCGGGGATCGGACACGGCGAGGGTCCAGCCGCGGGCGTTGTCGGCCCGTACGACATGCACGGTCTCGTCGGCGTGCCCGGCGAACAGCCAGGACGTGTCGAGGACGACCGGCTCCTGCTGCCGCTGCGCGCGCAGCATGCGCACGAACGACGGGTCGGGATGGCGGTCGGGCGTCGCGCCGTACACGATGCGGCCCCGGGGGTGGCCCGGGTAGGGCGGCAGCGACTCCACGTTGCCGGTGAAGTTGAGGAGTTCGTCCACGCCCGGACCGCGGTCGGCCGTGTACTGCTGTACGACGCCGACTCCCGGACCGCGCAGGTCGCGGAAGAGCAGCCGCCCGGCGCGGCGCAGGCTCTCCCGCTTGCCGTCGTCGGACTTCCAGTGGTTGGGCGAGCGCAGCAGGATGCGCATGGTGTGCGCGGAGCCGTCCGGCGCCGGCCTGCTCACATAGCCGGGCTCGACGATGTCCTGCCGCCAGATGTCCCGCCACCACCGCGACGTACCGGCCTGGAACCGCAGTTCGCGCTCCGGCAGCCCCGCGGCCCGCGTCGCCGCGCGCAGCGACCGCGCGAACTCCCGCCACTGCCCCGGCGGCCGGGTGTGCACCGGCACCTCGGCGGGCTGCCCGCTGCCCGGCGCACCGGGCCCCGGCGCGGCGGCGAAGACGTGCTGGGCTCGCTGGAGATCGTGGTGCAGCAGCACGGGCGCCATGCGCAGCGTGAGCGTGACACTGCGCTCGCCCGCGTCTGTGCGCCCGCCCGCCGCGCCCTCCGTCCCCCTCAACTTCCGTACCGACAACGTCAGATCCACTCTGCCGTCCCACCGCCGCGTGTCGCGTACGATGTCGCGGCCCTCCACGGCAAGCCGCGCACCGTGCCTCAACTCCCGCTCGGTGAGCTCGCCTCCGCCGCCCAGGGACACCTGTTTGCCGTCGCGCTCCACGAAGATCCGTACGTACGGACGCTGAGCCGCCGGTACCGAGATCCGTCCCGACGACCCCGGCTCCACCCGCATGGGCCGCACCCGGACCGGCGTCAGGTCCTTGAGGTCGGCGGCGCCGTTGACGACGTCGTCCGCCGCGTCGTGGCAGGCCGCGAGCCGCTCGTCCACGGCCACGTCGAGGCGGTCGAGGTCGCCGGGGCGCAGGGTGCAGCGGCGGGTGTCGTCGTCGAGGTTCGGCAGCAGGACCGTGCCCAGAGGCGCTTCCAAGGCGGGCGCGGGCGGGGTGGCGGCACCGGCCGGAGCGGGACCGAGGAGCGCCGCGACGACGGCGGCGCACCCGGCGACCCCGACGGCGCCACGCGCCCGCGCCCCGGCCACACCGCCTGCCGGGGACCCGGTCACGCCGCCTGCTGGCTTCCCGGCCACGCTCCGCGTACCCCCTGCTTCGTTCCCGTTCATACGGCCCCTTCCGCCGGCCGCCGACGCGCGCCGCGCGAGGGCGGGGTCACGACACTGGTCGCTCCTCACTCTTCCCGCGGCGCACGCGACCCGCGTCCTGCGCCGGACCGACGTGGACCTGCGCCTTTCGGTGCAGTGCGGCGCGCGGCGCCTCCACCCGGCGTCCGGGGCCCCTGCACCGAACGATGCAGACGGCCGCCGCTCAGCCCTCCACGTACTGCGCCACCCCGTTGCCGAGCGACCAGTCGACGGACTCGTTCTCGGTCACGGTGACGAACACGTTCCGCGGCTCGGTGCCCGCGTACTCCTGGGCGAGTTCGGCGATCCGCCGGTACAGCGCCTGCTTCTGGGCGGGGGTGCGGCCCGCGCGCATCGTGATCGCCACGTACACGATGCCGTCGTCCCGGCGCACCCCGAGGTAGTCGTCGTAGCGCAGCGTGCCGCGGGTGCCGTCGTGGCTCGTCAGGACCTGGAACCTGTCGTCGGCCGGGATGCCGATCGTCTCCATGAGGGCGTCGTGCACGGCGCGGCCGAGCGCGTCGAGGCGGCCGGTGGCGGCCCCCAGCGCGTCTATGCGGACGAAGGGCATGTGAGCGGTCCTCTCGGTTGTCCCTGTCGGTGGTTCTGCGACGCAATCACTGTACATACTAGTAGGTACAGTGTCGCAGGCACGTCACACGCCACCTCCACCCCGTCGGAACAGCGCCGTCCACAGGAACGGCTCCCCGAAGCAGTCGGACTCCGTCGGCTCGTCGCGCATGCGGCGCAGTTCGACCTCCGTGAGTTCGGAGAAGAGCCGGCGGAGCGATTCGGGGGTGTAGGCGAGGCCTCCTTGAAGGCCGGACTCGCGGTAGAAGTCGGCGTCGGGGAGCTCGGAGCCCATCCCGCCCGCCGCGAAGCAGGTGAGGGCGAAGTGGCCGCCGGGCGCGAGCGCGCGGTCAAGCAGGGCGAGATAGCTGACGCGGCGGTGCGGCGGCAGGTGGTGGAAGCAGCCCGAGTCGTAGATCAGGTCGTACGGTCCGCCGAGGACGGCGGGGTCGAGTGCGAACGCGTCGCCGAGGTGGAAGCGGATGTCGGCCCCCGCCTCGCGGGCGCGCTCCTCGGCCCACGCGATCGCGGCGGGCGACACGTCGACGGCGTCCACCTCGAAGCCGCGCGCGGCCAGGTGCAGGGCGTTCCGGCCCGGTCCGCAGCCGAGTTCCAGGGCGCGGCCCGGCGTGACCAGGCCGCGGTCCACGTACGAGGCGAGGCTCTCGTCGGGCTTCGCCACGAAGAACGGCACCGGCTTGGACCGGTCGGTGTAGAAGCCGTCCCACCAGTCGGCCGCGTCCGCCGTCCAGCGGTCGGCTCCTGGCGCGAACAGGCCGTCAAGGAGTTTCAGTACGTCGTCGACAGTGCGTATGTTCCGGTCCATCCGCAGTCCTTTCGCGTCCATCCGAACCCCGTTCCCGGGATGGCTCGACGCTACCGCCGCAACGTACAACAGCCCAGGTCAGAGGGGTTGTTGCGAAGGCGCGGGCGGGCGTGTGCGGGGTGTTGGCGGGGCCGGGAAGGGGACACCCCGGACCGACGACGCCTGCCCGTCCCCACCCCCGCCGGGCGCCGTCGAGCGGGCTTTCAGGGGGCCGTCCGCGCGGGTTTTTCGACGGATTCCGCGGGCTGTGCCGCCGACGGTCGCGACCTGCGGTCCAGGTGGTCCCACAGGCTCAGGAGCGGCGTCGCCATCAGCGTCGTGACCAGGGCCACGACGACCAGCATCGAGAACAGCGCGGGCGTCACGAGGCCCGCCGAGAGGCCGACGTTGATGGCGATGAGCTGCATCAGTCCGCGGGCGTTCATGAGCGTGCCCACGCGCAGCGCGACCCCGGGCTCCTCGCCGACGGCGCGCGCGGTCAGCCAGCAGGCCCCGAACTTGCCCAGGACGGCGGCGAGTACGCATGCGGCGGTGAGCAGCAGGAGCGCGGGTTCCGTCAGGAGCCCGAAGTCCGTGTTGAGGCCCGAGTACGTGAAGAACAGCGGCAGGAACACGATCTGGCCGATCGGGGTGATCGCGTCGACCGCGCGGTCCACGGAGGGGGAGCGCGGGAAGACGAGCCCGAGGCTGAACGCGCCGAAGACGGCGTACAGACCGATCGTGTCCGTGTACCAGGCGGCCAGGAACAGCGTGAGCACGGTCAGGAGCAGCACCCGCTCCGGCGGCAGCCGGTCGACGCGGCGCAGCAGGGGGTCCCGCGCGCGCAGCAGCACCGCGAGGAACACGACCAGGCCCACCGCTCCCACGACGGCCTTGGTGAATGGCCCCGCGCTGTCCTGGGACAGGCTCAGGACCCCCGCGAGGAGCACCCAGGCGACCGCGTCGTCGAGGGCTCCCGCGGCCAGCGAGAGGGAGCCGAACCGGCTGCCGGTCAGGCCGCGTTCGGTGATGATGCGGGCCATCATGGGGAACGCCGTGATCGCCAGCGCGACCCCGACGAACAGGCACGCCACCGGCAGCGACACGCCCTCGGGCAGCACGTCGACGTGGCCGTGCGCCGCCCACACCAGCCCCGTGCCCAGGGCCAGCGGCACCACCATGCCCGCCGCAGAGATCGCCCCGGCCGACCTGGCCACCGGCCGGATGCGGTCGGTGCGCAGCTCGTACCCCGCCTGGAACATGAAGATGACCAGGCCGATCTGCCCGGCCACGAACAGCACGGGGCGCAGCTCCGCGGGGAACAGCTCGTCCTCGACGCCGGGCGCGAGCAGACCGAGTGCCGAGGGGCCGAGGAGCACCCCGGCGACCATCTCGCCGACGACGGGCGGCTGCCCGAGACCGCGCAGGCCGCGGGCGGTGATCCGGCAGATCACGAGGATCACGACGACGGCGAGGAAGAACGCGGGGCCGAGCTCAGTGGTGGACATGGTCCGCGCCCTTCGACTTGGGGTGGGGGAGGGCTGTGCTGAGCGGGGGAGGGAGGGCTGTGATCAGGGGGTGTAGGGGCAGCCGGGCGGTGCGGTGCCGGGCGGTGCGGAGCCGGGGGTGGCGGCGAGCGGCCGGCCCTCGGTGTCGTGCGTGGCGAAGTACCGCGTGGCGGGCCGGTGGTGTCGGGCGGCGAGCACCATCCAGGTGCCGAGCCCGAGTTGGACGGGCGCACGCCACACGTCCTCGCAGCGGTCCCGCACCCGCAGGAAGGCCCGCGCCGCCGCGGTCCGTGCCGGGGACAGCGGGCGCTCGCGCGGCACGAGCAGGCACGGCGCCCGGTTCGGGATGGATCGGGTGTGGGTGACGGCCGAATCGAGGGTGCAGCGGCGCAGCACCTCGCGGGTCGCGGCGCGCATCACCAGGGGCGCGAGCCGCCAGGCGGGGCACGGCCGGTTGGCGGCGACGCCGAACGGGATGTGGTGGGCCTCCTTGGCCGACAGGGTGTCCCAGCGTCCCGGCACGAACGCGTGCGCGTCCGCGTATCCGGCGGCGTGGTAGTCGGGATAGCTGAAGCACAGCACCGAGCCGGCCGGGATGGCGGGGGCGTCGTCGAGGGTGATGTCGGCGGTGGTGATGCGGTGGGCGATACCGAAGAGCGGATAGAGCCGCAGCGTCTCGTTCATGACGTTGCTCAGGTACGCGTCGTCGTCGGGTCCGTCCGCCAGGCGCCGTTGTACGTCGTGGTGGTGGGCCAGGACGAGGAGCAGGTGGGCCATCGCCTCCGACATCTGCACGACGGCCGTGTTGAAGAACGTGCCTTGGAGGTAGTACGCCTGCTCGCGGGCCGTGAGGCCGCGGGGAAGCTTGTGCGGTACGGATCCGTCGGTGACGCGGTCGAGCAGGTAGCGGGTGAGGCGGTCGCGCCGGTCCAGGTGGCGTGGGCGGGTGCACTTGAGGGCGCTCACGACGTCGTCGGCGTTGTCGGTGATGAGCCGCCGCGCGGACGGCGGGCAGGGCTCGCGGAAGACGCGTTCGTAGAAGAAGTCCGCCCAGACCGGCATCATCAGGTCGCGCAGCCGCACCAGGGTGGCCCGGCCCCGCAGCCGTTCGTCGAGCACGGCGGCGGTGCAGCGGGCCGCCGCGGCCGACAGCTCCGCCGCCGACCCGGCGAGCACGGCGGCGGTCGTGCGGGCGACCTCGTCGTAGCGCGGGCCGGCCTCCAGATGCTCCTGGTGGACCTCGGCCCCGGGCGCGAGCCAGTACCAGAAGAGGTCGGACAGCGCGGCGCCCCTGCTGCGGCCGTTGGCCGCCGGATGCGCGTAGAGCTCCTCGAACCGGTCGGGCCCCACCTGGTCGTTGGGGAAGGTGATGCCTTCGGCGCCGTTGACCCGGGCGAAGATCCTGGCCCGCAGGGCGACCACCGATGACGGCAGCCAGTAGGGGGTGGAAAGCACCGTGAGGGCGGCTCCGGCGGTGAGGAGCCTTTTCGTACGGGGCCTCATGGCGCGTGTCCCGGCTGCTCGGGCGTCCGTTCCGGCGGCTCGGGAGTCCGTCCCGGCCGCCCGGGGGTCGGTCCCGGCTGCGCGTCGGCCGGGCTCCGGCCCCCGTCCCACGCCCTGGCGATCACCATGTCGGGCGTGAGGTCCGTCGGCCGGGTGCCGCCGCACAGCGTCAGGACATGGTCGAACTCCGCGCGCAGCAGCTCCAGTACGTGCCGTACGCCCGCCTCTCCGCCGGTCGCGAGGCCCCACAGCACCGGCCTGCCCACGCCCACGGCCGTGGCGCCGAGCGCAAGGGCGAGGGCCACGTCCCGGCCGCGGCGCACGCCGCCGTCGAGCAGCACGGGCACCCGGCCCGCGACGGCCGCGACGACCCCCGGCAGGGCGCGCACCGCGGCCGGGGCGGCGTCGAGCTGGCGGCCGCCGTGGTTGGACACCCACACGGCCGCGATGCCTTCGTCGAGGGCGATCCGCGCGTCCGCGGGATGCAGAACTCCCTTGAGCACGACGGGCAGTCGGGTGCCGTCGCGCAGCCGGCGCAGGTGGTCCCAGGACAGGGCCGGGGACATGGCGATGCTGCGGGTACGGCCCGGGGGCGCGCCGGGCAGGTCGCGCATGTTCTCGGCGGCGAGGCCCGGCGGCAGGTCGTGGAAGCCGTTGCGCTCGTCGCGTTCGCGGCGACCGAAGACCGGGGAGTCGGCCGTGATCACCAGAGCCGTGCAGCCCGCCCGTTCGGCGCGGCGCACGAGGGCGGTGGTGACCTCGGGGTCCGGCTGGAGGTAGAGCTGGAACCACACGGCCGCGTCCGGCCGCACCGACCGGGCGGCCGACACGACATCCGCGACGGGCACCGTCGCGGCCATGCCGGTGACCAGGATCGTCCCCGCGGCCGCCGCGGCGCGGGCGGTGGCACGCTCGCCCTCGGGGTGCGCGAGGCGGTGGAAGGCCGTGGGGGAGAGGAGCACCGGCAGCGCGGCCGGGTCGCCGAGCAGCCGTACGGAGGTGTCCCGGTCGGCGTTGCCGCACAACACCCGTGGCAACAGGGCCAGTTCGGCGAAGGCGCGCTCGTTGTCGGCGAGGGCGGTCTCCTCGCCCGCGCCGCCCGCGAAGTAGTCGTACGTCACGGGGTCGAGGAGCGCGCGGGCGCGGTCGTGGAGCGCGGCGGGCGTGCTGGGCGCGGGCGTGGCGGATGTGGCTGGTGTGCTGGGCGGGAGCGTGGCGGGTGTGGCCGGTGTGCTGGGTGGGGGAGTGGCGGGTGTGCTGGGCGTGGGCCCCTCGGGTGTGCTGGGAGGCGTTGCCGCCGAGGGCGTCGGCGGGGCCGCCGTCGCGGGCAGCCCGTGTGCCCCGCCCATCACACCAGGCCCGCGCTCGTCCGCGTCAGTTGCTCCCGGAGGAAGCCGAGCAGCGGGGCGCGGTGGACCTCCTCGCTGTCCCACTCGTTCTCCAGGTTCTCCGTGAGGTGGTGCTCGGCCAGGAGCTCACCCGCGCGGAAGGCGCGTACCACCGGATGCAGATAGCGTCCGTCGAGTCCGGTCGTGTCCTGCTGGGAGACGCGGCCGACGCCGACGTCGAAGGGGTCGACGCTGTCGTGGTCGGCGCCGTACTCCAAGGTGACGGCGAAGTACCGCTCGACCGCGCCGAAGTCCCCGTCCGCCACGGCGCGGTGCAGGTGGTCGACGGGGACCTCCTCGTGGTACTGGAGGCCGCCGTCGGCGCCCACAAGCACGGCATCGCCGAGCACACCGAACTGCTGCCACAGCGCGGAACTGCGGTTGACGCGCTCGATCACGGCGTCGGCGGCGGCCTCGGCGGTGCCCGGCAACTCCCTGCAGGGCCAGGGAATTCCGTGGTAGCGGCGTTCCAGGATGTGGTGCAGCGCGCGGACGCCGTAACGGAATCCGTGGATGAATCCGCTGGTCGATTTCTTGAAGTCCCGTACCTGCGTCAGTGTGCCCGCGAAGTACAGATCTGGGACATTCGTTGATTCCCAGGCGTCGGTCTGTGCGGGAAATCGGTCGTTGATCGTCAGTTCCGGACGGCATTCCGGGGCGAAGGCGGACACGTCGAACCGGAAGCCGGTGGCGAGAATGACCCGGTCGTACCGTATCTCCTTGACCACCTCGTTCACCCTGGCGAAGCTCACGTCGACCATGTACGACGAGTCCGGCTGCTTCCGTATGGACCGTACGGTGCCGTCGAGGAGGGCGTTCTGCGATTTGAGCTGGTAGGTGTCCAGGAAATTGTTGTTGACCGCGCGCAGATGGCCGACGAAGTGGGTCCGCCACGCCATGCGCAGTGATCCCGGGCCCGCCAGATGGATGACGGCGGCCGTCTCGATCAGATGGTCGGCGGTCTCGAAGCCGGAATTGCCGCGGCCGATGATCAGGACGCGCTGTCCCGTGAAGTCGGCCGCGTCCACGGTCACGTCGGTGTACAGCTCGGCCGTCTCCACGCCCTCGATGTCCGGGACATGGGGCCGGGACACGCCGGTGGCCACGATCAGGCGCTTGCCGCGGTAGCTGGTGCCGTGCTGGTCGCGGGCCACGAAGTCGCCGGTGCCGGCGGGCGGTCCGGGCCGGGTGACCTCGGTGATGCGGGTGTCGTAGCGGACGTTCAGGCGGTGTGCCGCGGCGAAGTCCGCCAGGTAGCGGACCATGTCGTCGGCGGCTGGGAAGTAACGCGGGGTGTAGCCGGTGAACAGCGGGGCGCCCTCGTCCGAGAGCAGTGAATTCCAGTCGGTGCGCAACCGCAGTTCCGGATCGTCCCAGCCTGTGTGCACCTTGTTGATCGAAATGAGTTTGCGGTGTCTCGGGAATCGAGTGAAGAAAGTGCCCGGCGCCGTTCCCGACTCGACGATGAGATAGCTGTGCCCGGTGCGGCCGAGGAAATAACCCGCCTGCAGTCCCGCGGGTCCGGCACCCATAATCAAGTAGTCCACCGACTCGTCGTCCGGCATGCCGTTCTCCCGTCTCCGACAGGTGTCACCAACGAGTGTGGAATCAAACGGTAGTTGACACTTCAAGTGGATCACCAGACCGCCTCGGTGTGGCGTGCGTCACACTGAATTTAGGGTTGTGGGAATTGTGCCGGGCGATAGCGTGAGCCTGACCGGCCGGTATGCGACGACTTTCGGCCAGCGGGGCGCCGGCGGACATTTTCGAGGTGAAGTGAATGCCGAGCGGACGAACGGCGTAGGAGGGTGGCGTTGGTGAACAGAGCGGATGATTCGACTGAAATGCCCTTTCCGCAGGCTCTGCTTGACGCATTCCGCCGCCGACCCGCCACTCCTGCCTTCGAGCACCGCGGCCGCACCGTCTCACGCGGCGAGGTCCTGAACCTCGTCGCCCGGTGCGCGGCCGGTCTGCGCGCGGCGGGAATCGGCCCGGGCAGCTCCCTCGCGCTCACCACGGAGGTCACGCCCGCCGGCTTCGCCGCGCAGATCGCCGCCCATCTGCTGGGCTGCCGGGTGACCGGACTGCGCCCGGGGCTTACGCCGCCTCAACTGACACATGTCCTACAGGACGTGGACGTGATCGTCGCCGACGCGGTCACCATGCGGCCCGAACTGCTCGCCGCGGCGCGGGAGGCAGCGGTGCGGGAGGCCGCGGCGGGGGAGACGGCGGCGGGGGAGATCCCCGTACTGCGGGTGGACACCGACCTCCTCGGGGCGCACCCTCAGCCCGAGCCCGGGATGCCGCACACCCCTGTGCTGCCGCACGACACCGCACACCCCGACCTGGTCGCGCGGGGCCGCCCCGACGACATCGCCCTCGTGCACCTGACCAGCGGCAGCACCGGCCGGCCCAAGGGCTGTGCTCTGACCTACCGCAGCCTCACCCGGTCCTGGGCGTGGCAGCCCGCGCGCTGGGACGGCCGCACCGCCCGCCTCGCCGACGGCTACCGCCGCTACCTGCTCTTCGGCACGCTGACCAGCGCCGTCATGTTCGAGCACCTGGGCGTGTGCCTCCTGGGCGGCGGCACGGCCGTCATCCCCGAACCGCCGCTGGAGTTCCCGCAGATCATCGAGCGGCACCGGATCACCGCCCTGCTGATGACCGTGCCCCGCCTGCACCACGTCCTCGACGCCCTGCGCGCCGGACCCGCCCGTACCACCGACCTCAGCAGCCTGCGCGTGCTGATCGTGGCCGGATCTCCGCTTGCCCCGCACAAGCTCGCCGAGGCGGTGGAGCGGATCGGCCCCGCCGTGCACCAGGCGTACGGCCAGACCGAGGCCGGCATGCTGACCCTGCTCACCCCCGACGACCTCGCGAGGCGGCCCGACGGCGCCCTGGGCGAAGGCGCTCCGAACGAAGGCGCCCTCAGCGTGGACGCCCCCGACAAGAGCGCCCCGAACGAGGGCGTCCTGGACTCCGTGGGCCGCGCCTGGGCCGAGACCGAGCTGAGCGTGCGCGACGCCGACGGCACCGCGCTCCCCGTGGGCGCCACCGGCGAGATTTGGGTACGCACCCCCTGCGCCATGGCGGGCTACTGGAACGACGTGGCCGAGACCGCCGAGGTGCTGCGCGACGGCTGGGTGCGCACCCGGGACGTGGGCCGCCTTGACGAGCGAGGCTTCCTCCGCCTGACGGGGCGCGCCCGCGACATCGTCATCATCAACGCCGTCGTGCACTACATCGGGCCTGTCGAGCACGCCATCGCCGGCCACCCCGAGGTCGACCAGGCCTATGTCGTGGCCGCGCCGGACGACCGCACCGGCGAGGCCGCGCACGCCTTCGTCGTCCCGGCACCCGGCCGCACCCCCGAACTCGGCGCGCTGCGCGCCCGCGTCGAGGCCGAACTCGGCGTGCCGGACGTCCCGGCCACGCTCACCGTCGTCCCCGAGGTGCCCGTGGCGGCCAGCGGCAAGCCGGACAAGCGCGCGCTGCTGGGCCGAGTGGTGGCCGGGGCCGACCGGGGGAAGGCCCGGCGGTAGTCGCCGGGGGAGACGCCGACCTGCTTGAGGAAGTGGTGGCGGAGATTGTTCGCCGTGCCGAGGCCGCTCAGTTCACCGATCTTCTCGACCGGCAGGTCGGTGGCCTCAAGGAGGCTCTGGGCGCGGGCGAGTCGCTGGTTGAGGAGCCACTGGAGGGGCGTCGTGCCGGTGGCGGCCTGGAGGCGGCGGTAGAAGGTGCGCGGGCTCATCGCGGCCCGGCGCGCGAGGTCCGCGACCGTCAGGGGCTGGTCGAGGTGCCGCCGCGCCCACTCCAGGACCGGGCTCAGCCCCGCGTCGTCCGTGGCGGGCACCGACAGATCGATGAACTGGGCCTGCCCGCCCGGCCGGTGGGCCGGCACCACCATGCGGCGGGCGAGCTGGTTGGCGACGTGCGCGCCGAGGTCACGGCGTACGAGATGGAGGCACAGGTCGAGGCCCGCCGTCAGGCCCGCACTGGTCAGGACGTCGCCGTCGTCCACGTACAGAACCGAGTCGTCGACCTCCACCCGCGGGTAGCGCGCGGCGAGTTGGGCCGTGTGCTGCCAGTGCGCGGTGGCGCGGCGGCCGTCGAGGAGACCCGCCTCCGCCAGCGCGAACGCGCCGTTGCACAGGGACACCATGCGCGCGCCCGCCGCGTGCGCGCGGCGCAGCGCCTCGACGAGACCGGGCGGCATCGGCGCGCCCTCCTCCACGCAGTCGTCCGGCACCGACGGCACGATGACGGTGTCCGCGCCGACGAGGTCGTCGAGGCCGTACCGGGTGCGCACCGACAGGCCGAACTGCGGTTCCGCGCCACCGGCATGGGAATCGGCGCCGTGCTGTCGGGGCGAGCCGGTGCCGCAGAGCCGGAAGTCGTACCAGGGGTCGGCCAGATCCGGCTGCGGCTTGCCGAACACCGTGCACGGAATGCTCAGTTCGTACAGGTCCCACGACGGGACCCCGATCTCCTCGGTCACGACCACCGCGACGGAACCAGCGCTCATACGGCGACGATACGGCGCCCACGGGCCTGGCAGGAATTTGGTGGCTGCCGTCACCACTGTCACTGTCGGGGCGCGCGGCGCGCTGCGAAGGTGGTCCGTACGTGATCAACGTGACCAGCCGCCGCAAGGCGGACTTTCAAGGAGTAACAACGCAATGAACGCAGAACGACCCTCCTCCGCCCCGACCCTCGCCCCGACTCCGACCCCGATCCCGACCCCCGTGACCGTCATCGGACTCGGCAACATGGGCACCGCCCTCGCCGCCACCTTCCTGGAGCGCGGCCACCCGACCACCGTCTGGAACCGTTCGCCCGAGAAGGCGAAGGCGCTCGCCGAGCGCGGGGCGCGCGTGGCGGCGACCCCCGAAGAGGCCGTGACCGCCGCCGAGTTGGTGATCGCCTGCGTTCTCGACTACGACGCGCTGCACACCGTCCTCGACCCGGTCGCGGGCCGCCTCGCGGACCGCACCCTGGTGAACGTCACCTCCGGATCGCCGGAGCAGGCCCGCGCGTTCACACAGTGGGCGGACAGCCATGCCGTCGCCTATCTGGACGGCGCCATCATGACCACGCCGCCGGGCGTCGGAAGCCCCGAGATGATGTTCCTCTACAGCGGCTCGGAGGAGGCGTTCAGCGCGCGGAAGCAGACGCTGGAGGTCCTGGGCGAGCCGCTGTACCTGGGCGCGGACCCTGGGGCGGCCTCGCTCTACGACGCCGCGCTGCTGGGCCTGATGTGGTCCGCGTTCACCGGCTGGCTGCACGGCACCGCGCTCGTCGGCGCCGACGGGGTCGCCGCGACGGACTTCACGGCGCTCGCCACCCGCTGGCTGGGCGGCGCGGTGAACGGCTTCCTCACGCGGTACGCGGCGCAGGTGGACGAGGGCCGCTATCCGGGCGACGACGCCACCGTCGACGTACAGATCGCGACCATCGACCACCTCATCCACGCGGCGGCCGACCGGGGCGTCGACAACGCGCTGCCGGAGCTGCTGAAGGCGACCATGGAGCGCGCGAAGGCGGCGGGACACGGCGCGGACAGCTACGCCAGCGTGATCGAGGTGCTGCGGGGCGAACGACGCACCGGTGGGACGAAGGCCGCACGGTAGCCCTCGTCGCGCCGGATCACCAGCTGGTGAGGTCCGGTTGGGGCCGCTCGGGCTCCCGCCGGGCCGACGGCAGCAGCCCGGCGAAGCCGGGAGCGGCCACCGAGGTGCCGGCCATCCGGTCCGCCAGGGACCGGGAGGAACGCGAGAGCGCCGGAAGCGTGTTGAGCGCGAACAGGGCGACCGCCGCGACCCAGCAGACGACGGACAGGAAGATCCAGCCCTGTACGAGCATGCAGCAGGCCAGTGCGTACACCGCCACGTCGGCCGACGTGGTCACGGCCGCCCGCAGCGCCGTGCGCGACGACGTGTTGGGCGTGACGCGCAGCCCCATCAGGGCCTTGCCCAGGGTCCGGCCGGTGAACTTGAGCGTGAGCCACTGGTACAGGAACGTCAGCAGCACCAGGGCCAGGAAGCCCTGCTGGACGTAGCCGACCGCGTCCTGCCACAGCGAGTCGACGACGTCGGCGGCCGCACCTTGGGCGTCGCCCCCGGACTTGACGAACTGCCAGCTCCCCTTGGTGGCCAGCTCGGGCACGTCCGTGATGAGGCCCGCGACGCGGTGGAAGGTCAGGACCGCGAGCAGCCAGGCCGCCGCGACCACCAAGGCGAAATCGATGATCCAGGCGCCGACGCGCCGTAACTTCGGCACAGATGTTCCCCCCAGGACTGCTGCCATCGGTCCGACAGCGATTGACGGTAGCAACGGCGGAGCCCGGTCACATGCCTTCTCCTGAGAAGACCTGGTTTCCGGCCACGGCGGGGCCTGGGAGGCGGCGAAGGTCTGTGACGTGGCGGACACAGTGCGTCACTGTGTGGCCGTTGTGATCGAGCGCACCCGTAGGGGGTGCGGGATCCCGCCCGACGGCGAGGCGGGGCGAGCGGAATGGCACATTCGGTGCCTGTGCCTTCCGGCTCCGTGATCAAGGATGTGGAGTCTGTCCGGAATTGCTCCGCATTGAGGGGAAGTTGGGGCCGGGGAGACGCAGCTCACACCGCCTCGCGCGGCCGGTACATGAGATCTACACCCATTCAGCGCATCTCCTACCCGAGGATGAGCTGCCCCTCGTACGACTACACCTGTCGTGGGCCGATAGTCCGGCCCGCAGTCTGACTTCCGTGCCCCAACCTGCCGTCACGATGGAGAGGATCCTGCAGACCTGTACCGACGCGCATCACCGTGCCGCCGGATGGTCGCCCTTGCCTGCCAATCCCGACGGGGGTCTCTTTCGCCGTGGCTACGTTCCTCTACAAGCTGGGCCGTCTTGCGTTCAGACGGCGCGGATGGATGGCACTCATATGGGTGCTGCTCTTCGTCGGCGCCGGCTTCGCCGCCTCGGCGGCTCCCGCGGCACCGGCCGACACGTTCTCCATGCCCGGCACGGAGTCTCAGAAGGCCTTCGACCTGCTCGACGAGCGCTTCCCCGAGACCAGTGCCGATGGTGCGACCGCTCGCGTAGTGGTCCGCGCCCCCAAGGGCGAGAAGATCAGCGCCGCCGAGAACAAGGAGAAGGTCGAGAAGCTGGTCGACCGCCTGGGCAAGGGCGCGGAGGTCTCCAAGGTCGACGACCCGTTCAAGGCGGGCACCGTCAGCAAGGACGGCACCACCGCCTACGCGACCGTGTCCTACAAGGTCACCGGCACCGAGCTGAGTGACAAGAACAAGGAAGCGCTGACCAAGACCCTCGAGGACTCCCGCAAGGGCGGTCTGACCGTCGAGGCGGGCGGTGACGCCGTCGAGACCGAGCAGTCGATGGGCGGCAGCGCCGAGATGATCGGCATCGCGGTCTCCGCGGTGGTCCTGCTCATCACCTTCGGCTCGCTGATCGCCGCGGGCATGCCGATCCTGACCGCGCTCATCGGCGTGGGCATCGGTATCTCCAGCATCACGGCGCTCGCCAGCACCCTGGAGCTGTCCAGCACCACCTCGACGCTCGCGATGATGATCGGTCTCGCGGTCGGCATCGACTACGCGCTGTTCATCGTCTCCCGCTATCGAGCCGAGGTCGCCGAAGGACGTGAACCCGAGGACGCGGTCGGCCGCGCCGTCGGAACCGCCGGCTCCGCCGTCGTCTTCGCCGGACTCACCGTCGTCATCGCGCTCTCCGGACTCGCGGTCGTCAACATTCCGCTGCTCACCAAGATGGGCCTCGCCGCGGCCGGCACGGTCGTGATCGCCGTACTGATCGCGCTCACCCTGATCCCGGCGCTGCTCGGCTTCGGCCGGCGCAAGGTGCTGCGCCGCAAGGACCGCAAGAAGCCCTTCGGCACGCCGTTCGCCGACGCGCACGGCAAGCCGAAGCTCGGCACCCGCTGGGCCCGGTTCGTGCTGCGCCGTCCGCTGATCGTGCTGCTGTTCGCCGTCGTCGGCCTCGGTGCCATTGCCGCCCCGGCCGCCAAGCTGGAGCTCGGCCTGCCCGACGAGGGCACGTTCGCGACGGACACCACCCAGCGCAAGGCGTACGACATGCTGTCGGACTCCTTCGGCAAGGGCTTCAACGGCCCGCTGACGGTCGTCGTCGACAAGGACGACAAGGGCGCGGCCACCGCCGCGAAGGACGTCGGCACGGCGCTCAAGAAGTTCGATGGCGTCGTCAGCGTCACGCCGGCCGCGCCGAACAAGGCCGACAACACGGCGACCATGACGGTCGTGCCGAAGACCGGCCCGAGCGACGCCGACACCGAGAAGCTGGTCAAGAAGATCCGCTCGGACATCAGTGACGTCGAGGGCAAGACCGGCTCCGAGGTCCTGATCACCGGCGCGACGGCCATGACCATCGACTTCTCGCAGACCCTCGACGACGCCCTGATTCCGTACCTGGCACTCGTCGTCGGCCTGGCCTTCCTGCTCCTGATGCTGGTGTTCCGCTCCATCCTGGTGCCGCTGAAGGCGGCCCTGGGCTTCCTCCTCTCGGTGCTCGCGGCGCTCGGCGCGGTCGTGGCGGTCTTCCAGCAGGGCCACCTCGCCGACCTCTTCGGCGTCGACCAGCCCGGCCCGATCATGAGCATGATGCCGATCTTCATGATCGGTGTGGTGTTCGGTCTCGCGATGGACTACGAGGTCTTCCTCGTCACGCGGATGCGTGAGGCGTACGTCCACGGGGCGCGCCCCGGCGAGGCCGTGGTGACCGGCTTCACCCACAGCGGACGCGTCGTCGCCGCTGCCGCGGTCATCATGATCAGCGTCTTCTCCGGCTTCATCATGGAGAACGACGACATGATCAAGATGATGGGCTTCGGTCTCGCGTCGGCCGTCCTCTTCGACGCCTTCGTGGTCCGCATGGCGATCGTGCCCGCGGTGCTCGCACTGCTCGGCAAGTCCGCCTGGTGGCTGCCGCGCTGGCTCAACGCGCTCCTGCCCAACGTGGACGTGGAGGGCGAGAAGCTGCACAAGCAGCTCGGTGACGTGAACGGCGGATCCGCGCCGTACTCCGACCCGGAGCGGGAGTTGGAGCGCGTGCGCTGACGCCTCAGCGCTGACCTCTCGGTAGTAATCTCTCGGCACCAAGGGCGGCCCGGTGACCTTCTCGGTCACCGGGCCGCCTTGCGTGTGCCCGTCATTCCTTCCGGGCGTCGAGGATCGCGGCGTGCGGACGCGCGAGATAGGGGGCCCAGAAGTCGTCCGAGGGGGCGGGGTCCGCGGTGGCGGGGACGAGGTGCGGGCGCCACTCGGGCGCGCTGAAACCCGCCTCGCGCAGGGCCTTCTCCAGGGTCGCGGCGGTCCAGTAGCGCGCGGTGAAGCGGGCGCTCTGCCCGCCGGTGCTGAAGCCGAAGTCGACCGGCGCGGCGTCGTGGCGTTCGCCGACGGACAGGCGGAAGCCGTAGCGGGCGTAGTGGTCCGGGTCCGGGTGGAGGTCGGGGTGGATGGGGAGGGTCAGGAAGCGTCCGCCGGGGCGGAGGGCCGAGGCGATGGTGCGGCACATCGCGACGAGGCCGTCGTACGTGGCGGCGTGCGGCAGCACGTACACGCCGAGCACGAGGTCGAAGGCGCCGCGCAGGCGCTCGGGGAGCTCCCCGGTGACGTACTCGACGCCGAGACCCTCGGTCGCCTCCCGGCGGCGGGCATGGTCGATCATTCCCTCGGACAGGTCGAGGCCGACGACCCGGCGCGCGCCGCTCCGCGCGAGCAGCCTGGTGTACACGCCACTGCCGCACCCGAAGTCCAGGATGTCGCGGCTCGCGATGTCTCCGAGGTGGTGGAGGACCGTGGGGAACTCCAGGCCCTGCCGGAACGGCATGGCGGAGGACTCCTCGTATATCTGGGCGAGTTCGTCGAACTGACTGCTTGTCACGTCTGTGCCTCCCTGGCTCCCGGTTTCCGGTGGCGGGAGGGTAGCGCGCCCCCACGCACACCCGGTGCCGTGGGGGCGCCGCGGTCGGTGCCCCCACGGAACGGCGGGGCGTCAGCGGGTCGTGTAGCCGCCGTTGAGGAAGAGCGTCTGCCCGTTGGCCCACCAGCCGTCGGTCAGCAGGTGGCGCACCCACGGGACGATGTCCTCGATCTTGGTGAGGTCACCGTTCATCGCCGAGGACTTGTGGTACGCGATGGACTCGTCGTCCTCTGCCGGGTAGAAGAACGCCGTGTCCATCGGGCCCGGCGCGATGTTGTTGACGGAGATGTTCCGGCCGAACAGCTCCTTGGACAGGGCCCGCGTGAAGTGTTCGACCGGCGCCTTGCTGCCCGCGTACGACGCATACAGGCCGGTGTAGGCGGCGAGCAGGGACGTGACGATCGTGATGATCTTCCCGCCGTCCTCGACGCGCCGCGCGGCCTCGCGCATCACGAAGAACGCGGCCTTGGAGTTGACCGCGAACATGCGGTCGTACTCGTCCTCCGTGATCTGGGTGAGCGGCTTCTTCAGCACCATCCCGGCGGTGTTGACGCTGTAGTCCAGCCTTCCGAACCGGTTCACGACCTCGTCGAAGACCCGCTCGACCTGGGCGACCCGCGTCAGATCGGCCTGCACGGCGAACGCCTCTCCGGGGCCGTCGTTGATCTGCGCGACCACGTCCTCGGCCTTCGCGCGGGAGGAGTCGCTGTTGTAGTGGACGGCCACCTTCGCGCCTTCGGCGCCGAGGGTGGTGCTGATCAGTCCGCCGAGGTTGCGGGACGCGCCGCCGACGAAGGCGACCTTGCCGTCGAGAGTCTTGTCCGGGGTATTGGCCATGACAGTCTCCTTGCCGATGCGTCGGATGAAACGCGAGGCCCGGGCGCCGTGCCCGGCGGGGTCGCGGTGCCCGGCGGGGTCGCGTTGCGCATCAGACTCGCCTTCGGGACCGCCACGGATCTTGAACGATTCCATCGCTTCTGGAACGAATCGCCCATGGGGTGACGATTTTCCCGTCGGCGCCAGGCCCTCGGCCAGCTCCCGGCTTCCGGTTCCCGTCAGCTCCCGTCCCGGAGCGTGCGCGGGGTGACGCCGGTGTGCCGCCGCATCGTGCGCGTGAGATGGCTCTGGTCGGCGAAGCCGAGCGCCAGGGCGATGTCCGCGATGGGCGTGCGCGTGGTCATCAGTTCCTCGCGTGCCCGCTCCAGACGCCGCTGCGTCACATAGCGGTGCGGGGACTCGCCGGTCGAGGCGCGGAACGCCCGGGTGAAGTGCGAGGCGCTGATGCCCGCCACCGCCGCGAGATCCTCCAGGCTCACGCGGGAGGTCAGGTTGTCGTGGATGTAGTCGAGGACCTCGGCAAGCCGCCGGGGCGGCAGGCCGCCCTCACGTACGCGCAGGTCACCCGCGTTCGTGGAGATCCGCAGGATGACGGCGCAGGCGGCCTGCACCAGGGACTCCGCGTACAGCGGATCCGCAGGCTTCGGCCCCTCGAACTCCGCCACGAGCCGCTCGACCAGCATCGTCAGGAGCGGATCGGTGAAGAGGAACTTCGGTTCCACCCGGAACCGGCCGCGGGCGCCGACCTCGGCCGCCATCCGCTCCAGCCGGGCCGGGTCGACACCGAGCAGCAGCAGCTCGGCGTCGTCCGACCAGCGCGGCTGCGACGGCACCCCCGCCGGGTGGATGATGGCCTGGCCCGGGTGGAACCGCCCCCACAGCTCCGTGCCGTCGGCCGTGCACCGCAGCTCCGCCGGCCGCCCGGTGTAGATCCCCAGCAGATGCATCGACGGCGTCGTCGGGGGCGGCACGCCGTCCCCGTCCCGTACGGCCTGCTCCACGGCCCGCTCCACCACCGCGTGCCTCAGCTCGCTGCCGCTCCCCGACAGCCTCCGGAACTGGGGTTTGAGACGCGAGCCACTCACCCTTCCATGGTCCCTCAGCGCTCCCGCGTACGCCTCTCGGCCCGGGCGTGGTGCCGATGCGCCGGACGCGTCCACAGTGGCCGCCCTGGGCCGGTTCGGCGCATTTCGTACGGGTGTGAACTCAACTTAAGTTCCGGGTCACGCGTCCGTGCTAAAGGCTGGGTGATTCATGGCCCGGTGGCAGGGCGGAGGAGGTAGGCCATGATCGGGGTCGACATGGACCGGTTCGTGGTGGTGGGGCTCGCGGCGCACAGGGCACGCGATCCGCGGTTCGCGGGCACGAAGGCGGCGCACCTGGCCCGGGCGGCGGCCGCGGGCCTGCCGGTCCTTCCGGGGTTCGTCCTCGTGCCCGCCCGGGACGGGGAACCGTCACCGCACGGCGAGGACGAACTCCGGTGCGCCTGGCGCGAGTTGAGCGAAGGCGGCGCCCGGCCGCTCGTCGTACGGTCCTCCTCCGTGCACGAGGACGGCACCGAGTCCTCCCTGGCGGGCCTGTTCGAGACCGTCCTCGACGTGCGTGACTGGGAGGCGTTCACCGACGCCGTGCGGCGGGTGTTCCGCTCGGCGCAGCGCGTCCCCGTACGGCAGTTGAGGGGGAGCCCGCACGAAGCGGGAACGGAAGCGGACGGCGGCGGCGCGGGCGGCGCGTTCCCATGGGGCGAGGGCGGCGCGTCCTCGTGGGACGCGGACGGTGGCGCCGACCGTGACGGCAACGGCATGGCCGTGCTCGTGCAGCCCATGGTGCGCGCCGTCGCGGGCGGCGTGATGTTCGGCGCGGACCCGCTCGCGGGGCGCCACGACCGGATGCTCGTCAGCGCCGTGCCCGGCGGCCCCGACCGCCTGGTCGACGGCAGTGTCCAGGGCCTGCGGTACCAACTCACGCGCCACGCCCGCCTGGTGCGCGCCGAACCCGGTGAGCCGCGCGGCGCCCGCCTGCTCGGCCGCGGGCGGCTGCGCCGCCTGGTGCGCCTGGCGCGCCTCGCGCAGCGGGAGTTCGGCGGCCCGCAGGACATCGAGTTCGGCTTCGACGCCGACGACCGGCTGTGGCTGTTCCAGGCCCGCCCCATCACCGCGATGCCCGCCACCCCGCCGCGCCGTGCCCGCCTGCTCGGGCCCGGGCCGGTGGCCGAGACCTTCCCCGGCGTCCTGCAGCCGCTGGAGGAGGACCTGTGGCTGGCCCCCATGTCGTACGGCCTGACCCTCGCCCTGGACATCACGGGCTCGGCCCCGCGCGGGAAGCTGCGGAGCCTGCCCGTCGTCACCACCGTCGACGGCCGCGCGGCCGCCGACCTGCGCCTTCTCGGCATGGCGCCCGAACGCCGCCCCGCCGGTGCCTTCCTCGCCTTCCTCAACCCGGCCCCGGGCGCCCGGCGCGCCGCCGCGGCCTGGCGGACCGGCCGGCTGCGTGCCGCCCTGCCGATACTCGCCGTCGACCTCATGGCCGACGTGGACCGGTACCTCACCGAACTGCCGCCCCCGGGCGGGATGCTGACGGGGCGTCTGTTCGCCGCCGTCTCCTGGGGGCGTACGGTCCTGGCCGCGCTGCACGCCCAAGAGGCCCTGGCCGGTGCTCTGTTACCGCAGGACTCCGGCGCCACGGCTGTCGGCGAGGCCCTGGCTGTCCTCTCTGAGGCGCGCCCCGCCGAACCCGACGACGCGCGGCTCATCGCCCGCCACCCCGTCCTGCTGTCCCTGCTGCCGCCGTCGCTGGGGCCGCGCGCGCCGCTGCCCGCCCGTGCGCCGTGGGCCGGGGTGGCGCGCGGCGCGGCCGCCCTGCCCGCCCGCGAGGGGCTGCGCCTGCGCGTCCGCTGGGTGCAGGAGATGCAGACCGGCATGGTGCGCGAGATCGCCCGCCGCCTCACGACGGCCGGGCTAGTCGACGACCCGTCCCGCGTCCCCCTGCTGCGCTGGGCCGAGCTGACGGCGGCGAGCGACGGCGCGGGCCTGCCCGCCGACCTGCCCGAGCGGCTGCCCCGGCCGCACCGCCCCGCGCTGCCCGCCGTGTTCCGCCTCGCCGCCGGGCGGCCGGTGCCCGCACCCGGCGGGCGCGGCACGACGGGCGCGGGGCAGGGCGCGGGCGGCGGCTTCGGCTCGGGCACCGCGTGGCACGGCACGGGCGACCGCCCCCGCTGCCCGGTCCTGGTCGTCCGCACCCTCGACCCGGCCCTCGCGTCCCTGCTGCCCGAGCTCGCCGGACTGGTCGCCGAGACCGGCAGCGTCCTCTCCCATCTGGCCGTGCTCGCCCGCGAGTACGACGTACCCACGGCGGTCGCTGTCCCCGACGCGCTCGACCGGTTCCCGGAGGGGACGCGGATGTCCGTGGACGGGGGGACGGGCGCGGTGGACGAGCTGCACGTGACTGTCGTCGCGGAGGCGGCGGAACGCGTCGCGGACGGGGGCGGGTCCGGGGTGGGCGCGGACGCGCTCGGCCCTGCGGCCGGGGGTGTGCCGGATGCGCTCGGCCCTGCGGCCGGGGGTGCGCCGGATGCGCTCGGCCCCGCGGCCAGGGGTGCGCCGGACGCGCTCGGCCCTGCGGCCAGCGGTGCGCCGGACGCGCCGCCCGGCCTCCGCGGTGGCGACGGCCCGCTGCCGCCCGACTGTCCCGACTACCGGGAGGGCATGGCGTCATGAGGTACGTGAGCTATCTCTTCGGCGGCTTCACCGCCGCCGCGGCCGCCACCTACAGCGTGGTCTACCTCACCCGCTGGGAGTGGCAGCGCGCCCTCATCTGCGGGGTGCTGCTCCTGGTCGTCGAGGGCCTGCTCGTCTGCACGGCGCTCCTGGGCCGCCTGGGCCGCCTCGAACGGCAGGTGGCCGAATCGGGACTGCGTACCGAGGAGGTGTGGCGCAGGCTGCGCGAGTCCGGCGCGGAGCAGGGTTCCGTGCGGTTCCGCTGGCTGGAGCCGCGCGGCTCCGACGGCACCCACCGCACGTACGTCTTCGTACCCGTCCTGATGGCCGCGGGAGTGCTGCTGTCCGGCGTCGCGTGGATCGTGCAGAAGATCTCGGCGGCCACCGCCCGGCCCGGAGCCGAGCACAGGCTCGCCGGCCGGCTCACGCGCCTGACCGCGCCGCCGCCGCACGAACTCGGCGCCCGAGTAAAGGAGTTGGAGGACACTCCGGCCGTGCCGCGGCCCCGCACCGCGCGGGCGTTCGTCGTGACCGCCGTGGTCGCGGCGTGCGGACTGCTCCTCGCGCTGCTCGTGGACACGCTGTCCGACGCCACGCAGACCCGCCCGGGAACGGCGCACGGCTCCACCGCGACCACCGTCGTCTACCAGGTCGAGGTGCGCGGCACCGACAACCCGCACGCCCGCGCCCTCGCCGCGCGCGAGCTGTGGGACCGGTGCCGGCGCTCCACCGCCGCCCTCAACGTGCGGGCGCCGCTGGCCCGTTTGGGGACGGACGTCTGGGCCGGAGTGATACGTCCCGCTCTGTCGGACCACGACGTGATGCGGCTCAGCGGATGTCTTGTCGACGCGACAGCGCAGCGCACCCGGGCGAAGGTCCTCGGCGAGAGCCAGGTGCGGCCCGCCCACCGCGAAGGGTGAGGTGCCATGGGGTGTTGGTGAGGCCAAAGTGCCTGGTGAGGCGGCCGGAGCCGGTCGCAGGGACTGCCGGACGCCGGTAGCCTGAAGGGTGTCGGCGTTTCCCCGGCTCCCGGACGCCCCGTCCCCTTGATTCTTGGATCCTTGGTTCCTTGGCTCCTTCCGCGGATCTCTTGGTTCCTTGGTTCCTTCCGCCCAGACCTGGCCTCCGCCCACGCGTACGCCATCAGGTGGTGACCCTTTTTGTTGTCCGCTGCTGCACCCGCCCGTGCCGCCGCCCTCCTTGCCTCTGCGCGCGCCGCGGGCGCCCGGGTGTGGCACAGGCTCAAACCCCGGCACCCGATCACACGCCGGACGCTGAAGGTCGTCGTTCTGTGCGTCCTCAGCTACACGGTCTTCTGGCTCACCTCGGCGCTCGGCGTGCTCGCCGTCTCGGCCTGGGCGGGCGAACACGCCCCCGCCGACGGCGAATTGGCGGGCATCAAGCACTTCCAGCCGGTGGACGACCGGCTGTGGCGCGGCTCCGCGCCCACCGAGGACGGCTACCGCGCCCTCGCGGCGCACGGCATCCACACCGTCGTGGACCTGCGCGCGGAAGACCTGAGCGCCGCGGCGCTGGCGCAGCCGAAGCGCGCCGGACTGCACGTCGTCCGCATGCCGATCCGCGACGGACAGACCCCCGAAGGCCGCCAGATGGACCGCTTCCTGCGCGTCGTCGCGGAAGCGGACGGGCCGGTCTTCGTGCACTGCGGCGCGGGCGTCGGCCGCACCGGGTCGATCACCGCCGCCTATCTGGTCCGCACCGGCCAGGCCACACCCGGCCAGGCGGCGCTGCGCACGGTCGCGGTGGGCCCGCCGTCCCTGGAGCAGATCTACTACGTGCTGAGCGCCGACCGGTACGCCAGCCGCCAGCCGCCGGGCGTCGTCTCCCTGATCAGCCGACTGGCCGACGCGCCCCGCCGGATCAAGGCGTCGCTCTGAGCCACCGGTCGCCGCAGCCGTACGAGCGAGGCGACGTCGGACTCGTCGGCGCGCCGGAAGGACAGCTCACGCACGCCCGGCCTCCGGCTCGAGCAGTTTCCGGCGGAGTGCGGCGACCAACTCGTCGTCGGCGCCGAGGAGATGAGCGGCGTACGCGCGCAGAGAGCCGTACCGCTCGGCCATACCGGCGAGGAACAGCTCCATGACCTCGGCGGGCGCGTGCGGGTAGCCGGGCCAGATCTGCTCGCGGCCCGGGTTGGCGGCGCGCCAGTCCGCGAGGAGGCGGTCGGCGGCGAGTTCGGTGAGGGCGAAGTCCTCGACGATGTCCGCCTCGCCGACGCCGAGCAGGGCGAGCACGAGTGCGGCGAGCAGGCCCCGCTCGGCGAGGTACGGCCCCGTCGCCACGTCCGGGCCCAACGAGGGCTGGTCGTAGGGGCGGTGCTCGATGCTCAGGTTGTGATAGGTGAACGACGGGTGCCCGGGGACCCGGCCCTTCGCCTCGATCTCCCACGGGTAGCGCAGATCGACGACGGTGCGGACCCCCAGGGCGAGGAAGCTGTCCCAGTCGGCGCCAGGGCCGCGCGCCGCGATGAACATCACCGCCTGCCTAGGGGTGCGATTCGCGCCGAGGGAACCCGCCCCGGCTCCCGGCTACCGTCCGCCGACCCGGACGGGCTTCGCCACCCGCGGGACCTGCTCCAGAGAAACACCGAAGTACGTCTCGTACGCCGTCAGGACCTCGGCGTCCGTGGCGAGTCCGGTGACCTCGCGCTCGTCGCCGGTGGTGACGGTGAGCTTGTCGCCGCTCAGCGTGACCCGGCCCGTCTCGGTGACCAGGGTGCACACCAGTGACTGGGTGAAGTGCGACTTCGGTGACGTGCGGTGGTACCACGCGCCGGCGGTGAAGTCCTCCAGCGCGCGTGGGCGTTGGTCGATCACGTACTGCGGCTTGCCGTCCTTGAGGACGTCCAGGTCGCCGCCGGGCGCCTCCGCGATGCGGAACGTGCCGCCGGGGTCCTTCTGCTCGCCGCGCTCGGCCAGGTCGAGCGGCAGGTGGCTGTGCGTGCCGAAGCCGATGTCGGCCAGCCAGTCACCGCCGTCCTCGGTCCGCACCCGCAGCGCCAGGTGGTCGTACGGAATGCCCGGCCGGCCGTCGTCGCCGTACACCCGGGCCTGCAACAGCGTCACCTCGAAGCCGAGCGCGGCGAGCAGCGCCGCGAAGGCGCCGTTGAGTTCGTAGCAGAACCCGCCGCGCCGCCGGTCGACGATCTTCGCGAGCAGGTCCCGCTCGGTGAGGTCGACCTCCTCGCCGAGGTGGATGGCGAGGTTCTCGAAGGGAACGCTGCGCAGATGCGCGAGGTGCAGCTCGCGCAGGGCCGATGCCGTGGGGGCGGCGGGGCGCTCGACGCCGATGCGCCGCAGATAGGCGGCTGTCCGTGCGGTATCCATGGGGCAAGTCTCGCCGCCCGTGCCGGGCGGGGCCAGCGACCACGGACGGGGCGGCGCCCGGTCCCCGGTCCTAGGACTTCAAGGGGGCAGCGTGGGGGCCGGGATATGTATAGTCGCGGTACGCCGCGCGGCACCCGCAGTCCGCGCGAGCCCGACAAAGGAGGTGAGCCCGTTGCGTACGACTCCGTCTCGTACGACCGCAGCCGACCGCACCGTCCGGGCCCTCCTGGCCGCCGCCCGCGTCTGAAACACGCGGCAGTTCGCACAGGAGCGCACCGCTCGGCCCGCTCGGCCCCACTTCTTCGAGCTCTTTTCCGAGCTCGATTTCCCGAGCACCGAAGCACCGCAGAGCACTCCGGCACTCCAGCACTCCTGAGCGAAGGAACCATGACCCTCAAGCCTTTCCGCATCGCCGTCTCCGACGACGTCCTCGGCGACCTGCGCGCACGACTGACCCGCACCCGTTTCACCACCGCGTCCGACACCGCGCACTGGGCGGCCGGTACCGACCCGGCCCACCTGCGTGACCTCGTCGCGTACTGGGCCGACGGCTTCGACTGGCGCGCCGCCGAAGCCGCGCTCAACGAACTCCCGCACCACGTGGCCGAAGTGGCGGGAAGCAACGTGCACTTCGTGCGTCTGCGGGGCCGCCGCCCCGAGGGCGCGCCCGCGCCGCTGCCGCTGGTCCTCACCCACGGCTGGCCCAGCAGCTTCGTGGAGATGCTGCGTGCGGCCCGCCGCCTGGCCGACCCGGCCGCGTACGGCGGCGACCCCGCCGACGCCTTCGACGTGGTCGTGCCGTCCCTGCCCGGATTCCTCTACTCCGGCCTGCCGCGCGGCCCGTTCACGCGCCGCGGCGTCGCCGAGACCTGGCACTCCCTCATGACGGAGACGCTGGGCTACGAGCGCTACGGGGCGTTCGGCGGTGACATCGGCGGCGGTGTCACGCAGTGGCTCGGCGCGCTGTACCCCGACCGGGTCGCCGGCGTGCACATCACCTCCGCCGTGGTGAGCGCCGACTTCGAGAAGGAGCCGCCGACGCCCGCCGAGCAGACGTACCTGGACGCGCTGGCCGCGTACGACATCGGGGACCAGGGCTACAGCGAGATCATGTGCACCCGCCCCGACACGATCGCCGCGGCCTTGATGGACTCGCCCGCCGGGCTGCTCGCGTGGATCGTCGACAAGTACCGCGACTGGAGCGACTGCGACGGCGATGTCGCCCGGCGCTGGGACCGGGACACCCTGCTGACCGTCGCCACGCTCTACTGGGTCACCGGCAGCATCGGCTCGTCCTTCCGGCAGTACTACGACTACCACCTCAACAAGCCGGTGCCGCCGATCACGGTCCCCGCCGCCGTCACCCTCAGCCACGAGCCGGCGTACGCCGACTACCCCAAGAGCCTCGCCGAGCGCGTCTTCTCCGACCTGCGCCACTGGCGCACCCCGCGCCGCGGCGGCCACTTCATGGCCCACGAGGAACCGGACCAGGTGGCCGCCGAACTGCGGGCGTTCTTCGGGCCGCTGCGCCACGGGGGCGGCGAGGGCTGACCCGGCGGTCGATATAGGCTGTACGTTCTGTTTCTTTCTGCTTCCTCGCAGCTTGTGACCCCACTCCGGAGAGTAATCAGTGACCGTAGCCATCGTCGCGCCCGAAGCCGCCGAACCGGCCGACACACGGGCAGTGGACCCGGCCGACACCCGGGAACTCGTGGAGCGCGACGCCCGCGACTTCGGGGCCTACGCGCGCACCGGCGCCTGGACCTTCGGCCTGAAGGTGGCCCGCAGCGTGCGGCCCGGCGGGCAGGCCGCCGACGAGACGCCGAAGCTCTCGGCGAAGGAGTTCGCCGAGCTGGCCGGCTGCTCCGCCGAGCGCGTCATGCGCTACTACAAGGCCTGGGACAAGGCCGCCGACGACGGGCTCGTGCCGCACTTCGAGGCGCTCGCGCCCGGCCAGGACGTCGAACTCCCCGACGCCGACGTGTGGTTGACGTACTACGTGCCGCGCTCCAGCGCCACCTCCGCGCGCGGCACCGCGATCACCGCCGCCGCCGAGGCGGAGGGCATCCGCCCCACCAAGGCCCTGGAGGTCGCCGAGAACCCCACCGCTCTGCGCGCCGCGATCCTCGCCGACCCCTCCACCGCCCAGGCCGCCCGGCACGCGCTGCTCGACCGCCTCAAGGAGGACCCGGCCCTGCAGACCGAGCTGGCCCGCGACATCGCCCGCACCGACGACCTGAAGAAGGCCGTGGCGGGCGAGGCCAGGGCCGCGGACCGCATCGAGTACGTCCGCAAGGTCGCCGAGGAGGGCCAGATCCGCACGCCCGCCGGGCAGACCCTCGACGCCCCCGCCGAACTGCGCGCCGAGGCCGAGCGGCACCTGTCCCTGCTCGACGAGCTGGACGACTCCGAAGAGGCCGGCGAGTGGGCCACGGAGGCGTACGACACGGTGAAGTCCCTCGTCGCCGAGACCGTCGAGGCCGACCCCGAACTCCGCGTCCAGGAGCGGCGCACGAAGTTCTACAGCAGCCTGCAGAAGGCCACCAAGGTCTTCGAGGAGCTGACCCTCGACGACGCCGTCGACTTCGACGCGATCTACGAGGACGACATGGTCCAGCGCCTGGAGGAGCTCCAGCAGGCCATCAACACCTGCATCACCGCGCTGCGCAAGGCCTCCGAGACGCGCTGACCGCCCCGCCCCGACCGGACGGGTATACGCAAAGGATCTTGCCGAGGGTGTCATCAGAACGCCGGACGTGCGCCTCTCCTGAGTGAACGGTCGAGCCCCTTGCATCGGGCGGCCGCACACTGATGGGAGGTTGAGGGTGGGGTTTGTCGGCATCCTGGTGCTGGTGATTCTGCTGGTGGCACCGAGCCTGAAGCAGTTGACGGACAGCGTCGCGTTCCGGATCCGGGCACAAGGCCGGGCGGAGGTCATCCGTGCCCAGCACGGCGCCAGGGCTCCCGGGGCGCGCGGCGGCCGTACGCGGCGCAAGGGGCGGAAGGGGCGGAAAGGTGGCAAGGGCGCGGTGAAGACGGATGCCTGAGCCGCGCACGGTGACCGCCGGGGACCTGGAGACGCTGTTCGCCGAATGTCGTGGCGAGATGACGGGGAAGGCGCGCGCCCTGCTGGCCGCCGCGGACGTTCCCGAGTGCGTGGCCGACGCCGACGACGTCGTCAGCACGGCCTTCGCCAAGGCCCTGCGCGATCCCGCCGCGCTGCACGACGCCCGGGCCTGGCTGTACCAGGTGATCCGTACCGATGTGGCGTACCTGGCTCGCCGGCGAGCCGAGCGGGGCCGGTTGGAGGAGCGGCGGGCGGCCGACCCGCTGCGGGTGGATCCGCCGGTGGTCGCCGACTTCAGCGGGTTGGTGGCCAACCGCGCGGTCGTGCACAAGGCCGTGCTCGAGCTCTCCGCGCAGCAGCGCGTCGCGGTGTGGGCCACGCACGCCATGGACTACACGCGCAGCGAGGTCGCCGTCCTCATGGGCAAGCACCCCGGTACCGTGGCCCGGCACAGTTCACGAGCCCTGCTCCTGCTGCGTGCCAGCATCGCCACCGCGGTCGTGGGTGTCCTGACGGCCCTGGGCCTCGGGGTCGGAGCCCGACACCAGGTGACGCCCGCCGACGACGCGGGCGAGGATCCGACGGCGCCGGCGCCGCTGTGGGGGATACAGCTGGGCGTCCTCATCTGGGCGGGCATCGCCGTCCTGGCCGCCTGGACGCTGTGGTTGCAGCGCGGACGGATCCGGCTCGTGCTCCTGCTCCTGCCCCAGCTCCTGCTCCGGCTTCCGCTGACGGGGAAGGGCCGCAGGCCCCGCGGCTGCCACGCACGGCGAGGAGGCCGCGTACGGACCGTGCGCAACAGACGCGGCCGCGCACAGACCGCTCTCGGCACGGGAGTTCCCGGCACGGACCGCGGCGCCCAGCTCTCTCCGCCGCCGTCCGCCCCCTCCCATCCGGATCCCCCCGAGTTCACCGAGCAGAACCCCGTCGCACTCCGCGCGGCGTGGCTTCGCGCCGTCGAACAAGTGGGCCCGGTGCCGGAACCGACCCGGATCGAGGCCTTGCCCGGGCACCTCGTCGTCGGGCTGACGGACAGGGGCGCCTGGGAGCAGTTCGAGCCCAGCGTCCGCTTGCTCACCCGCGCGCTCGAGCACGAGTTGGGCCGGCCGATCTCCCTCATCGCCACCTTTGACCGGAAGACGCCGGTCACCACTGGCCGATGGCCGGCGCGTCGGGTTCGTGCCGCCGCCACATCCCGGTGAGGCGGGTGAGCCGTTCCGTGGCGGCGAAGCCGTGCAGCGCCGCCACCTTGCCGTCGCTGATCTCGAACGCCGTCGCACCCACGACCCGGCCCTCGAGCACGACGAGCACGGCGGGCCAGCCGTTGACCTGCCCGATGTGGATCGTGGGCGAGCCGCCGACCAGGCGCCGCTTCGCGGGACTGGGCTTGAAGGCGGTCCGCATCATGGAGGCGACGCGCTCGGGCGTCTCGTAGCGCCACAGCGTCCTGGAGAGGCCCGCGCCGTCCGAGACCGCGGTCGCGTCGTCGGTGAGGAGCGCCACCAGACGTTCGGTACGACCCGAGGACGCGGCGGCGAGGAACTCCTCCAGGACCTTGCGCGCTGACGCCGGGTCGACTTCACCGCCGCCGCGGCGCGCGGCCGCGACCCGGCGCCGGGCCCGGTGGGCGTGCTGCTGGCTCGCGGACTCCGAGATGTCGAGGATCCCGGCGATCTCGGAGTGGGGGTAGGAGAACGCCTCGCGCAGGACGTAGACGGCCCGTTCGACCGGTGAGAGCCGCTCCATCAGGGTCAGGACGGCGAGCGACACCGATTCGCGCTGCTCGAAGGTGTCGGCCGGGCCGAGCATCGGGTCGCCGTCGAGAAGCGGCTCGGGCATCCACGCGCCGGCCGCGCGTTCGCGGCGTACCGGTGCCGAGCGGAGCCGGTCCAGGCACAGGTGGGTGACGACCTTGGTCAGCCACGCCTCCGGCACCTCGATCCGCTCCCGGTCGGCGGCGTGCCAGCGCAGATACGCGTCCTGCACGATGTCCTCGGCGTCGGCCGCCGAGCCGAGCAGACGGTACGCGAGCGAGGCCAGCCGTGCCCGGCCGGCCTCGAAGCGATCAGCGACGGTGGTCTCCATGCGGACGACCTTATGCGGCAGCGTTCTCGGGCGCGGTGGCAACGGCTGCGTTGCCGACGGCCGTTGTGGTGGCGGTCAGGCGGCGCTTGCGCTTCGGCATGCCGAAGGTCGGGTGCGAGACGCCCCACAGGCTGCCCCTGAGGACGCCCGCCTTCAACCGCGCGGCCTTCCGGCCGCCCACGAACCAGGACTTCGCCCGTACGTCGCCATCGACCATCTGAAAGATCGCGTCGTACCGCCCGAGGCTGATGTGGTTGCCGATGTAGGTCTTCTTGACGCTCGGAACCCGGCGTCCGGTCAGCCGTCCCACGATCGCGTCCGTCGCCTGCATGTTGGTGTGTCCTGCCGAGGCGCAGGACATCGGCAGCGGCCGGCCGTTCACGCCGATCGCGTACGCGCTGTCGCCCGCGGCGTAGACGTCCGGGTGCGAGACCGAGCGCATGGTGTCGTCGACGACGATCCGGCCGTCCTCGGTGACTTCGAGACCGGCGGCGGCCGCGATGGGGGCGACGGCGAACCCGGCCGTCCACACGGTCGCGTCGGCCGGGAAGGAGGTGCCGTCCGCAGCGACCGCGTACGTCGCCCCGACGGCTTCGACGCCGGTGTGCTCGTGGACGGTGATGCCCAACCGGTCGAAGGCCTCCCGCAGGTGGAGCCGGGCCGCCGGAGAGAGCCAGGCTCCCAGCTCACCACGGGCGGCGAGCGCCACGGAGAGACCGGGATGCGACTCGGCGATCTCGGCGGCGGTCTCGATGCCGGTCAGGCCCTCGCCGACGACCAGCACGGTGCCGGCTCGGCCCAGACTGTCCAGGCGTGCGCGAAGCCGCAGCGCCGACGGCCGTCCCGCGACGTCGAAGGCGTGCTCGGCCACACCGGGGACACCGTGGTCGGCGGCCCGGCTGCCGAGCGTGTACAGCAGCGTGTCGTACGCGAGCTCGCCGTCACCGTCCTCGCCGGTCACGGCGACGGTCCTGCGCTCCGGGTCCACCGCGGTGACGCGCGCCACGCGCAGCTGTACCCCGGTGCCCGCGAACAGGTCGGCGAGCCGCAAGGCCGCAAGGTCCCGGCCGGCCGCGAGCTGGTGGTTGCGCATCCGCTCGACGAAGACCGGCTCGGCGTTGACGACGGTGATCTCGGTGTCGGCGGGCGAGAGGCGACGGGCGAGGCTCCCGGCGGCGAAGGCCCCGGCGTAACCGGCGCCGAGGACGAGGATGCGGTGCTTCATGGTGTGGCTCCCTGTCTGAATCGCTTGCCCCTTGAGCGGGACAGCGCGGCGATTCCTGACAGGAGCCGGATGTGATGTGGGTCACCTCATCGGTATTCGGGGGAACCGGCGTGTCCGGGTGTGGGGCGGCGCGTTGATCTTGGCGGGCGCCCCCGGCGTGCTCCCGCGACCGCGCGACGTCGTGGGGTGGCCGGCCCGGGCGCCTTCAAGATGAGTCGATCTCAAGGAGAACGAAGCATGTCTGCAATGAAAAAGATGACGGCGGTTGCGCTGGGCACCGCTGCCCTCGTGATGGGCGCGGCAGGCCTCGCGTCCGCCGACGCCGGCTCCAGCGGCGCGGCCCAGAACTCGCCGGGCGTGATCTCGGGCAACACGATCCAGATCCCGATCCACCTGCCGGTCAACCTGTGCGGCAACTCCATCGACATCATCGGCCTGCTCAACCCGGCCTTCGGCAACACCTGCGTCAACGACTGACCAGACGCATCGCACCGTAAGAGCCCGCAAGCCCGACACGGTGTGAGCGAGCGCGCCGTGGCCCTTCCCTTCCCGCGGCGCGCTCACCTCGGCGACAGAGGTGTCGAGGAGGGAATGGAACGCCGTACCGCGCGGCTTGAAGATCAATGAGCGAGTCCCGGGCCGCCGCACCGCGGTCCCCGGGACCCGGCCTGCCACTGGACTTCCGGACCTCATTGAGGAGCCCCGCATGACTTCCGCCCACTCCGCCGCCGAGCGCGTCCGCGTCACCGCCGACCCCGACTGGTACGACGGCGTCGGCATCTCGCTCGGCGTCCGGGTCGGGAACCTCGTGTTCACCTCCGGCCAGGCCCCCATCGACGGGACGGGCGCCACGGTGGGCGCCGGTGACTTCGAGGCGCAGGCCCGCCAGGCGCTCGCCAACCTGTCGACGGTTCTCACCAACGCGGGCTCCGGCCTCACCGAGGTGGTCAAGGCGACGGTGTACGTCACCGACATCGCGCAGCAGGACGTCTTCGGCAAGCTGCGCGCCGAGTACTTCACGGGTACGCCGCCGCTGGCCGAGTCCTTCGTCGAGGTGTCGGCGCTCGCCAAGCCGGAGTGGATGATCGAGATCGAGGCGATCGGGGCCGTCCGGTAGGAACTCGGGGGGCGTCCGGTCGGAATCGGGGCCGTCCGGTAGGAGTTCGGAGGCGTCCGCTCGGAGCTGCCGTGTCCGGTGGTCTGTGAAACGATCAACCGCATGGTGTCTGTGAGCGATCTCCTGCCCGTCGAGGCGATCCGGCTCGACGTGGCGGCCGAGGACTGGCGTGCCGCGATCGGCGCCGCGGGCGAGCTGCTCGTGGCGACGGGCAGCAGCACGGACGCGTACACGGCGGAGATGATCCGGACCGTGGTGGACAGCGGGCCGTACATCGTCGTCGCCCCCGGTTTCGCGTTCGCGCACGCGCGGCCCTCGCCCGCGGTGCTGCGGACGGGCATGTCCTGGGTGCGGCTCGCGCCGCCGGTCGCGTTCGGGCACGAGACGAACGACCCGGTGGACCTGGTCGTGGCGCTCGCCGCCACGGACGCGTCCGCGCACACCGAGGCGATGGCCTCGCTGGCCCGGCTGCTCGCCGACCCGGAGACGGGGCGGGCGCTGCGCGAGGCGTCGACGCCCGCCGCGGTGCACGCGCTGCTGGCGGGGGAGCGGCCTGCGGGCGCCCGGCGTACGGGCGCCGCCGGGGCGGCCAGGGAGTCGGCTCCCGCGGCCGGTCCCGCCGTGCACAAGATCCTGACCGTGTGCGGCAACGGCCTCGGCACCAGCCTGTTCCTCAAGAACACCCTGGAGCAGGTCCTCGACCGCTGGGGCTGGGGCCGGTACGTGACCGTCGAGGCCACGGACACCATCTCCGCCAAGGGCAAGGCCTCCGAGGCCGTCGCCATCCTCACGTCCCGGGAGATCGCCAAGACCCTCGGTGACGTCGGCGTCCCCGTGAAGGTCGTCGACGACTTCACCTCCACCACCGAGGCCGATCGCGTCCTGCGGGACACGTACGACGTATAGAAAGAGGGGGCAGAGCCGTGGACTGGCTGGTATCCGTAGCGAAGTTCCTGGTCAACGAAATCCTCAGCCAGCCCGCGTATTTGATCGGGCTCATCACGGCCGCGGGCCTGATCGCGCTGCGCAAGTCGGCGGGCCAGATCGTGGGCGGCGCGATCAAGGCGACGCTCGGGTTCCTGCTCATCGGCGCGGGCGCCGGCCTCGTCGTGGCCGCGCTCGCCCCGCTCGGCGAGATGATCCAGGGCTCGACGGGCGCGCACGGCGTGATCCCGACGAACGAGGCCATCGTCGGCATCGCCCAGGCCGAGTACGGCTCACGGGTGGCCTGGCTGATGATCCTCGGCTTCGCCGTGAGCCTGGTCCTGGCCCGCTGCACGCCGCTGCGCTACGTCTTCCTGACCGGCCATCACATGCTGTTCATGGCCACGCTCCTGACGATGGTGCTCGCGACGGCCGGGCAGCGCTCGTGGGTCGTGGTCGTCGTCGGCGGTGTCCTGCTCGGCATCATGCTGGTCGCGATGCCCGCGTTCGCGCACCCCTGGACCAAGCGCGTCACCGGCAACAACACCGTCGCGATCGGCCACTTCGGCACGGCGGGGTACGTCGTCGCCGGCGCGACCGGGCAGGTCGTGGGCCGGCGCAGCCGCTCCACGGAGGACATGAAGCTCCCCGAAGGCCTGCGCTTCCTGCGCGACTCGATGGTGGCCACGGCCGTGTCCATGGTCCTCATCTACCTGATCATGTCGCTCGTGTTCCTCGCCAAGGTCGGCAAGGAGAGCGCCTTCAAGGCGTTCGCCACCGACGGCGGTCCGGCGGCGCCCGACGTCGGCGCGTACGTCATGCAATCGGTCATGCAGGGACTGCAGTTCGGCATCGCGGTCGCGGTGATCCTCTTCGGCGTACGTACGATCCTGGGCGAGCTGGTGCCCGCGTTCCAGGGCATCGCGAACCGCGTCGTGCCCGGCGCGGTGCCGTCGCTGGACGCGCCGATCGTGTTCCCGTACGCGCAGAACGCGGTCCTCATCGGCTTCATCTCCAGCTTCATCGGCGGCCTGGTCAGCCTCGGCCTGCTCGCCTGGATCTTCGAGCCCGCCTTCGGCCTCGCCCTCGTCCTGCCCGGCCTGGTGCCGCACTTCTTCACGGGCGGCGCCGCGGGGGTCTACGGCAACGCGACGGGCGGCCGGCGCGGCGCCGTCGTCGGCGCGTTCCTCAACGGCGTCCTCATCACCTTCCTGCCCGCCCTCCTCCTGAAGGTGCTTGGCGCCTTCGGCAAGGAGAACACGACGTTCGGCGACGCGGACTTCGGCTGGTTCGGCGCCCTCGTCGGCAACGCCGCGAAGGCGGGCGCGGTGGGCGGCGCCGTCCTCATGCTGCTCATCGGAGCCGTGATCCTGGCCGCCGCGATCGTCGTACAGAAGCGGGTCGTGGAAACGGGCTGGGACCCGGGCGCCCACCGCGATGCCCTCCTGCCGCGCGAGGAGGGGGCGGCCGCCGCCGAGCCCGACTCCGGCGCAGGGGCCTCCGCGCCGCCGTCGGGTACGTACGCGAAGATCGCCCCGCCGCCGGGTGCCCCGGCGCCTCCGCCGCCGCCCGGGGAGAAGGGCTGACGCTGGGGGCGTTGGCAGGGCCCAGCCGAAGGTTCGATCAGTGGGAAGTCCTGAGGCGTTGCACCACCTCGGGTGCGGTGTAGGTGATCAGCCCCTCGGCGAGTTGCTTTTCCAGAGCCGCTGCCGAGTGCTCGAAGTAGTCGGCGCGCACGCCCGCGTCCCGCGACGCCTGTGCCATATTGCGCACACTGGCCAGCACCACATCGAGACCCTGGGCAAGCACTGGCTTCGCGTCCGAGTCCACGTCGGCGGCGAACGCGGGCATCACCTGGGTCATGTTCGTCAGCCAGGGCACGAGGAGCTCCGTGAAGCCGGCCGCGCTGCCTTCCTGGTGCGAGGTGGCCATGGCCACCGAGTGGAAGAAGCCGTCGAACATCACGTTCATCGCGCTGAGCAGCGCCAGGTCGTACAGTGCGGCGATGCCCGCGTCGGCGCCGAGGTACTTGGCCGCCCCCAATGCCTCCAAGGTCTCCTTGTGCGCATCGAAGTGCGCCTTCTGACCGCTGTAGAGGACGAACGCCTGGGAGGTCGCGACCGTCGACGGGATCGCCATGATCCCGCCGTCCAGGTAGGCCGCACCATGACCCACTGCCCAGGCCTCCGCCTCTCGCGCCTGGGCCGGTGTGCCATTGGTGAGGTTGACCAGAGTCCGGCCGCGCAGAGCGTCGGCGGCGGGCCGAAGGGTCGCGTCTGTGACGTCGTAGTCCAGCAGGCAGACGAGTGCCAGCGGGCTGGCGAGGACCGCTGCCTCAACCGTCGAGGCTCGCACGGCACCGCGAGCCACCAGGTCATCGGCCTTGGCGGCGCTGCGGTTCCATACGGTCGTGGAATGCCCCGAAGTGATCAGGGCGTCCGCCAGTGCCCGTCCCATCTCGCCGAGACCGATGACTGTGACTGCCGTGTCGCCCACAAGTGCTCCTGTTGGTGCTCGCGTGATCAGATGCCTTCCGTTCACCTTCGGGTCGGCACCGGCATCTCACAAGTACGCACAAAAAAGTGCGTAGTTACCTACGGGTGTGTGAGGGAGGAAGGACGCTCGGCGAAGCCCCATGCGAAGGCCCGGCGCGGGGCACCCCACGCCGGGCCTCCGCTGACCCGTCCGTCAGGGACGGGCGTCGGCGCTGGAGGAGATGAACAGGCGTCCGTCGCTCCCCTGGCCCTTCCAGGCCGCGTACAGGCGGTTGTCGAAGACCGCGAGTGCCGGGCCCATGCTCGTGCCGCCGCCGAACGTGGCCTGAGGGCCGAAGGTCCGGCCGTCCGCGCTGGCGTTGTAGAAGAGGCGCTGGTCGTCGCCCGCGCCCTTCCATGCCACGAAGAGCGCGCCGTGGAACACCGTCAGGGACGGGCCGTGGCTAGTGCCGCCGACGCCGCCCAGCGGGCCGCGCTGGTCCCACACCAGGCCGTCGGCGGTCGTCGCGTGGTGGACGCGCCCCTCACCGGCGCCCTTCCACGCGAGGTAAAGCTGTCCTCCGAACGCGGTCGCCGTGGGCGCCCTGTCGGTGCGGGCGCCGGGCACCGTCTGCTGGTCCGACCAGGCCGTGCCGTTGGCGGTGGACGCGTAGAAGACGCGCGCGTCGTCGCCGGTGCCCTTCCAGATCAGGTACAGGCGGCCGTTGAACTCGGCGAGCGCGGGACTGGTGTTGGTGCCGCCGACCAGCGGGCTCTGTTCCGTCCAGCGGGTGCCGTCCGCCGTGGAGGCGTAGAAGATGCGCTGGTCGTCGCCGGTGCCCTTCCAGACGAGGTAGAGGCGGCCGTTGAACTCGGCGAGGGCGGGAGCGGTGTTGGTGCCGCCCACCAGCGGGCGCTGGTCGGTCCACGCGCTGCCGTCGGGGCTGGAGGGGGCACTCACCTGATCCGGCGATGTGGAGGTCCGGTGGCCGTGCTCGGCGGTGGCGCCCCAGGGCCATCCTGGAGAGGCGAGTGACGCGCAAGTACCCCCGAAAAGTCAGGGGGTGGGGGCCTTCGTCCATGAGGCAGCGCCACCGTGGCGCGCCTGGCACCCGGCCTTGCGGGAACACCGGGAGGCCGTGACGACCCGGGTGCATACTGGCGAAGTGAACTGGAGCGTCGAGGCAGTGACCCGGGGGGTGCTGGGCACGGCGTCCGAGTCGTCGAACTTGGGCGACCTGGCCGATGAGATCGCGCGCCTGGTCGGGCACGTCCTGCCGCACGACGGGTTCTGCCTGATGGGCATGGATCCGGTCGCCGGTACCCCCGCCTTCGCCGCCCGGGGCCACGGCTACAGCCCGAACGCATGCCGCAAACTTGGGATCGGCCACCGCGCCGATCGCGACCTCAACCCGTTCGCGGAGCTCGTCCGTGGCCCCTGCCCGGTCTGCGTCTTCGGCACCGGCTCGCCCAAGAATGACGTCACGGCCCCCTGGCACGAGGTGCTGGCCGCCGAGGGCGTTGCCTGTGAACTACGGGTGGCGCTCACGCTGCGCGGCCGTGCCTGGGGCGGGTTCGTGCTGGTGCGTGGGCCAGGGGTGCGGCCGTTCGTCACGGAGGACGCCGACCGCGCGGCTCGCCTCGGTCCCCGATTGGCCGCCGCCGTACGGAGCTTCGTGAGCAGGACGAGCCGCCTTGGGCCCGTGCGAGGTGGACCCGGACCCGGAACGCTGATCATCGATGAGCGCAACGGGATCAGCTCCGCCACTCCGGACGGGCAGGCGTGGCTGCGGAGACTGGCCGCGGACCCCCTGCACACCGGCGGCGAGCACGCCATCACCCCGATGTGGGGGCCGCTGGTCGCCGCCCGGCGCGGGGACCGGCGCGCCACCACCTGCGTCCCCACGGCACACGGCTGGATCGTCATCACCGCACAGCCACTGGACGGCCCTCTGGACGGACTTGTGGCCGCCACCATCCAGTCGGCCCCCACCGGCCATCTGCTCACCGCCGTGTCCGCCTGGCACGGCATCACGCCCCAGGAACAACTGGTCGTCCAGCACGCCCTGGAAGGAATGCAGGTCAAACAGATCGCACGCCGACTGGATCTCTCACACCACACGGTGAACGACTACTTCCAGGCGATCTACCGCAAGGTCGGCGTGAACAGCCGGGACGAGCTCATCACGATCCTGACGCGCTGAGCCCGGCTGCGTGCCGAACACCGAACACGGCTCGTACGTGAGCCGCGGCCGTCAGGTCCTCACGCGGCGCGGGACTGGCGGCGATAGCCGCCGGGGGCCTGGCCGTACTCGCGCTTGAAGGCCTTCGCGAAGGCGTACTCGGAGCCGTAGCCGGTGCGCGCGGCGACCGTGGTCAGCGGGGCCTCGGACTCGCGCAGGAGCTTGGCGGCGTTCGTCATGCGCCAGCGGGTCAGGTAGGCCATGGGCGGTTCGCCGACGAGGGTGGTGAAGCGGCGGGCGAAGGCCGCGCGGGACAGTCCTGCCCGGTCGGCGAGCGACTCGACGGTCCACTGGGCCGACGGGGCCTCGTGAATGGCGGCCAGGGCCGGGGCGACCGCGGAGTCGCCGAGCGCGGCGGCCCAGCCCGCGGCGGCCGCGGGAGGCCGGTCGTCGAGCCAGGCGCGCAGGATGTAGAGGAGCAGCGAGTCGATGAGCGCCGGGACGATGCCGGCCGAGCCGACGCGGGGATTGTCCAGCTCCACGCGGAGGAGCTGGACCGCCGCGCTCAGCTCGGGGTGCCGGCCCTGCCCGGTGGGCAGATGGATGACCTCGGGGAGCTGGCGCACGAGCGGGTGCGGGCGGCCCTGGTCGAGGTGATAGTTGCCGCACAGCAGGCTGGTGCGGGCGCCGTCGCCGCCGAGGGTGACGGTGCCGATCGGCGTACTAGGCCGGTGCTGTCCGGGCTGTTCCTCCTCGGCCGGGGTGGAGGGATCGTCGGCGAGGATGTGGCCGCGGCCGTCGCGCAGGAAGATCACGTCGCCGGGGCTCAGGGGGATCGGCTCGGTGTCGGGTGCGTCGGGTGCGTCGGGTGCGTCTTCCAGCGGGATCAGCCAGCACGTTCCGTGCAGTACGACGTGGAATCCGGCGCCCGCGACCGGGGGGAGGCGCAGGCCCCAGGGGGCGCGGCCCTCGGTGCGGACGGACGTGGGGTGCCCCGTCCGCATCGAGGCCAGCGCCTCGGTCAGGATGTCCAACGCTCTCCCCTTCCCCGCGTGCCCAACGCCTTCTTCCCCCTCTTTCGCTCCGCGTCCCGGCCCTCCACCCTAGGCTGCCGCTCACGCGACGGTGAGGACGACCTTGCCCTGGACGCTGCCGGTCCCGACCAGCTCGTGGGCCTTGGCGGCGTCGGCGAGCGGGAACGTCTCGGCGACGTACGGACGGATGCGGCCCGCGTCGACGAGAGCGGCGATGGCCTCCAGCGAGGCGTAGTCGGGCTCGACGGAAACGCCCGCGAAGTGCCGCCCCGCCGCCTCGACCTGGGCGGCCAGCTCCTGGTTCCAGTGCTCCATGATGCTGACGAGGACACCGCCGGGCCGCAGCACCTGAAGGGAACGCGTGCCCTCGGAGGAGGAGTCGAAGACGGCGTCGACGTCGCGTACCACCTCGGTGTAGTCGGTGGTCCGGTAGTCGATGACCTCGTCGGCGCCCAGGCCGCGTACGAAGCCGTGCTTCGGCTCACTGGCCAGGGCGATCACGTGGGCGCCCCGGGCCTTCGCGATCTGGACGGCGAAGTGGCCGACGCCGCCGGCCGCGCGATGGATCAACACCCGCTGTCCCTCGGCCAGTCGGGCCGCGTCGACCAGGCCCTGCCAGGCGGTGAGCGCGGCGAGGGGGAGGGCGGCGGCGTGCACGTGGTCGAGCGTGGCGGGCTTGCGGGCCACCTGCCGCGAGGGAACGGCGACGTAGTCGGCGTATCCGGTGGCGGCGCGGGGGAAGAACGGCATGCCGTAGACCTCGTCACCCGGCTTGAACCGGGCCCCGGGACCGGCCTCCTCGACGACGCCGGAGATGTCCCAGCCGACACCGAACGGCGGCTCGCCCAGCAACGGGTACGCACCCGAACGCACGGCCACGTCCACCGGGTTGACCCCGCTCGCGTGGACGCGGACGAGTACTTCGCCGCCGAGCGGGCTGGGGCGCTCGGCCTCGACGGTCTCGAGGACCTCGGGCCCGCCGAAGGACTTTTGGATGACAGCACGCATGGGAGGAGTTCCTCTCGGTTCGTCCGGCCCCTCGTTCGGCCGGTCGTTGATGCCTCAACCCTAGGAAGATCGAACGAGCCGATGAATATCCTTCTGTCTCCAGAAGATGTCTCAGCGTCTTACGGGTCGAGGGCCTGGCTGCGACTGCGACTGCGACTGCGACGCGATCGATCGCCTTGCGGGCGTCCTGAAGTGGAGGGGCGCCTCTCAGTACCCGTACGGCCGGGGGCAGTTGAGCCGTCCGGAGGTGCTCTTGATTGACTTGCGGCGAGCCGAACGGGGAACGGGCGCTCGGCCCTGCCTCCGCACCGTGAGCCTGGGGGAAGAATGCCCGATCCGCAGAAGCCCGCCCTCAACCGCCGTGCGCTGCTCGGCGGTACCGCGGCAGCCGGAGTCGGTGCCATGGTGCCGGCCGGTTCCGCGGTCGCGGCCGATGCCGATGTCGATGCCGGTGCTGATGCCGGTGTCGACGGTCGGCGTGGCCCTGTTGATCAGGCGGCGATCGACGCCGTCGCCCGCCGGATCGAGCGCAATCTGATCGCGCTGCGGAGTGATCTCCACGAGCACCCGGAGGCGGCGAAGTGGGAGAAGGGGGAGGTCGCCACCTCCAGGATCGTGAGCCATCTGCTGCGCGCCGCCGGGCTCGAGGTGAGGACCCGCGTCGGCGGCCTCGGCGTCGTCGGCGTACTGAAGGGGGCCCGTCCCGGGCGAACTGTCGCCTACCGTGCCGACATGGACGCCGTACCGCCGAAGGGGATCATCCCCGCAGGCGACAGGCCCGCCCATGTCTGCGGGCACGACCTCCACACCGCCGTGGGCGTCGGCGTCGCGCAGACTCTCGCGCAGCTGAGACACCGGATCGGCGGCACTGTGGTCTTCGTCTTCCAGCCGGGTGAGGAAGCCCTGGAAGGCGCCGAGGCGATGATCGAGGACGCGGCACTGAGGGACGCGCCCGAGGAGATCCATGCCCTGCACTGCGGCCCGTTCCCGGTGGGGCAGTTCGCCGTGACGCCGGGGAGTGGCCTGCCGGGGCAGGACGGGGCCGCCATCACGGTGACCGGCCCGGACGCGCTCGCATCCGCCGAGCGGCTCGCTGCCGAGATCAAGCAACTCGCCACGGTGGCACCCCCGCAGACGCCCGCCGACCTGGAGAAGATGGTCGCGGACGTGCAGACTCCGCATGGGCCGCTGGCCAGGTTCGTCGCCGTCCGTGCGAACGCCATGAAGGACAAGGAGACCGGCCGGGTCACCATCCCCGTGTCGTACCGCTGCTGGCCCGAGGAGCACTACACCGAGGTCCGCAAGGCGATCCGGCGGCTGGCCGAGCCTTACGACGGTGTGGTGGTGGACTTCGCCAAGGAGCCGTTCCCCGCGATGGTCTGCCCGGAGGGGGACGCCCTGAACCTGAGGCGGCACCTGCGCCGCGTCCTCGGCCCGGACGCGGTGACCGTGATGCACGCCGCGTTCCCGTTCAACGGCGAGGACTTCGCGCTGTTCCTGAAGAAGATCCCCGGTACGTACACCTTCCTGGGCGTGCGGACGCCCGGGACCGTCATCACGAAGGGCTACCCGCACTACGGAGACTTCGACCCCGACGAGCGGGCCATCGGCATCGGCGTCCGCGCGATGGCGGGGTGGCTTGCCGAACGTGCCCGGGGCTGAGGCTCATTCGCTCGCGCCACTTCGCTCGCGCCACTTCGCTCGCGCCACTTCGGTCGCGCCGCCCGGGGCCATGATGGGGGTCATGACGTTGTCGACGGCATTCACGAAGTTGTTCGGTGTGCGGCATCCGATCGCGCTGGCGCCGATGGGGGGTTCGGCCGGTGGTGAACTGACGGCGGCCGTCTCGCGCGGCGGCGGGCTCGGGTTGCTGGGCGCCGCGCGCGGGGATGCGGACTGGTTGGCCCGTGAGCTGCCCATCGTGGCGCGGGGCACGGCGGGCCCCTGGGGTGTCGGCCTCTGGAGCTGGGCGATCGACATCGGCACGGTCGAGCGGATATTGGAGCACAGCCCCAGGGCGGTGATGCTGTCCTTCGGGGACCCGAGCCCCTTTGTCGAGCGCATCCGCAGGACGGGCGCGGCACTGATCATTCAGGCCACCAGCATGGAGGAGGCCAGGCAGGCGGTGGACCTGGGCGCCGACGTCATCGTCGCGCAAGGGACGGAGGGCGGCGGACACGGCGCCCGACAGGGGCGGTCCACCTTGCCGTTCGTGCCGCTGGTGGTGGACCTGGCGGCACCCGTGCCGGTGCTGGCGGCAGGCGGGATCGCCGACGGCCGCGGCGTGGCCGCCGCCCTGGCCCTGGGCGCGGCGGGGACGCTGATCGGCACCCGCTTCCAGGCCACGGCCGAGGCCTTGGTCCACCCGTCGATCGCCACCACGATCGTCGAGGGACGCGGCCAGGACACCGAGCGCAACCGCGTCCTCGACATCGCCCGCGGATCCGACTGGCCCTCGAAGTACACAGCCCGCACTCTGGGCCACCGCTACCTCGACCGATGGCGGGGCCGGGAGGCGGAACTCGCCGCGGATCCCCACGCGCAACGGGCGTACGAGGACGACGTGGCACGAGGCGAGGTCCCCCCGCTACCCGTGTGGGCCGGCGAGGCGGTCGACCTCGTCACCGACCTCCCGCCCGCGGCCGACCTCGTCGCCACCCTGGCCGCGCAGGCCGAGGAGGCACTGACCCGAGCGGGGAGGCACTGACCGACAGCCTCCGCGAGGACGGCTGACGCGCGCGGCCGGATCCGTCGCGGAGAGGTGTCAGGTGTCAGTGTCCCCGAGTAGGCCCAGCCCCAGCGTCTCGGCGAGGCCGTACTCGTCGGCGAAGAACCAGGCTTCGGCGACCTTGCCGTCGGTGAGGCGCCAGATGCCAAGTTCCAGGGTGTCCAGCGGCTTGCCCGTGGGCTCGATGCCGAAGAGCGGGCCCGTGTGCGTGCCCCGGATCGTCCAGACCGCCCAGACGCGGTCGCCCTTGGCGACGATGTCCTCGATCCGGTCGTGGCGGTCGGCGATGGACTCCGCGGTGTAGCCGCTGCCGTGGGCGAAGCCGCCGCGCGCCGCCAGGTGGGCCATGCCGTGGCGGTGCACCCGGCAGCCGGGGGCGAGGAACGCCCGGCGGCCCTCGACGGTGGCGCGTCTGAGGGCGAGGATCGTCGCGAGGTTGCGGCGCTCCTCGGGGGTGTGGACCGGTACCGGGCCACTGGCCGTCCGGCTGACGAGCGAGGACATGGGGCGCTACCTTCCGTCGGCGAAGTAGCCGGAGACGTCGATCGGTTCGTCGGACAGGCCGTACGCGCGCATCGCCTTGGCGACCCGCCCCACCATGGGGCGGACGGTGGCCGCGTCCTGCTTCTCCAGATAGCGGTTGATGACGACGTCGGCGGCGACGTCGGCGTCCGTGCCGGTGAAGGTGGGCAGCAGCTCACGGACCTCTTCGGGGTGGGTGTTGGCGTACCGCGCCGCCTTGGTGAGGGCCGTCCGGAAGGCGGTGATCTCCTTGGGGTGGGCCTTGGCGAAGGCGGAGGTCACCAGATAGCCGCCGACCGGATAGCCCTTGAGCTCGCCGGTGTCGGTGTCGAAGACGGAGCGGGCGCCGAGCTTCTGGATCATCTGGGTGCGGAAGGGCTCGCTGGTGCAGGTCGCCGCGACCTCGCCGGAGGAGAGCACGTTGGCGTGCTCGGGCGGCGACACGGGCGTGAACTTGATGGTGTCGGTGGGCAGCCCCTGCGCCTTGAGCGCCGAGCGGACGTTGAGGATGCAGACCGTGGTCGGCGCGAGGACCGCGAGCTTCTTCCCCTTGAGGTCGGCGAGTTCGCGGGCGGAGGACTTCTTGGCGACCAGGACCTGCTGATTGCCGTGCCGCGCGGTGTCGGTGATGGCGACCAGGCTGACGCCGATGCCCTTGCTGTACGCGGTCAGACCGCCGACCGAGTTCGCCCACGCCATGTTCACCTGCCCGCCGACGATCGCCTCGATGGTGCTGCCCGAACCGAGGTCCGGCTCGGCCTTCACGGCCAGGCCCGCGTCCTTGAAGTAGCCCTTCTTCAGGGCGATGTGGAGCGGGACGTTGCTGACGTTGGTGGGGTAGGTGACGCTGATCTCGGACCGGCCTGCGCTGTCCTTCGCGACCTTGGCCCCGGTGTCCCCGGAACCGCCGCACGCGGCGAGCAGGCCCAGGGCGCAGGCGGCGGCCGTGCCGGAGAGGGCGGGGGTCGAGCGGTGGTGCGGGGGCATGGTGGTCCCTTTCTGCGGTGAGTCAGCCGTTGGCCGCCGCGGGTTGGGGGTCGGCGGAGTCGGACGGGGCAGGATGGTCGGCGGCCGGAGTGCCGACCACGGCGGCCTCGCCGGACGCCGCGCGGATGTGCTGGGCGACCAGGCTCCGCTGGCGTACGAACTCCGGCAGCGACCGCGTCGTGATCTGGTCGCGCACGGCGGGCAGTTCGACGTCCATTTCGGTGAGGACGCCGCCGGGGGAGCGGCTCAGCACCAGGACCCGGTCGGCGAGGTACACGGATTCGTCGATGTCGTGGGTGACGAAGAGGATCGTCATCCTGGACTCCTGGTGGACCCGCCGGGTCAGGTCCTCGAGGCCCGCCCGGGTCTGCGCGTCGACGGAGGCGAACGGCTCGTCCATCAGCAGGACCCGCGGCCGGTACGCCAGCGCGCGGGCGATCGCCACGCGCTGCTGCATGCCGCCCGAGAGCTGCCACGGATACCGGTCGGCCTTGTCCGCGAGCCCCACCGACTCCAGGGCCAGGGCCACGCGCTCCCGGCGCTCGGCCGTGCGCAGGCCCAGCGAGCGCAGCGGGAAGTCGACGTTGCGGCCCACTCGCATCCACGGGAACAGGGACCGGCTGTAGTCCTGGAAGACGACGGCGAGCCCGTCCGGCACGCCGTCGGCCACCTGCCCGAGCACCCGTGCCGTGCCGGAGGTCGCGGGCATCAGCCCGGCGACGCACTTCAGCAGCGTGGTCTTGCCGCAGCCCGACGGGCCGACCACGGACAGCAGTTCGCCCTCCACCACTTCGAAGGACACCCCGCGCAGGGCGGTGTGCGCCGACGCCCCTTTGCCGTACTCCTTGGTCAGGTCCCTGACCTCCACTGCGCTCACGGTCGTCCTTTCCTGTCGGAGTTTCCTGTCGGACCCGGAGGGGATGGCTCGCAACGGCTCAGCCGCGTGCGGAGAGATGGCGGTGCCAGCGCAGCAGCCACTTCTCGGCCGCCACGAACAGCAGGTTGAGCAGATAGCCGACGAGGCCGAGCAGCACGATGGCCGCCCACATGTCGAGGATGTCGAAGGTGCGCTGCGCCGTGATCAGGAAGTTCCCGAGACCGCTGTCGGCCAGCAGCCACTCGGACAGGACCATCAGGATCAGCGAGAGCGACAGCGTGATCCGCAGGCCCGCGGCGATCTTGGGCAGCGCGGCCGGGACGATGATGCGGACCAGTTGGACGCGCACCGGAATGTGGAAGGCGCGGGCGGTCTCGCGCTGCACGGGCTCGACGGACCGTACGCCCTGCAGGGTGTTGAGCAGCACCGGCCAGGTGCAGCCGAACGCGATGAGCCCGACCCTCATCAGGTCGCCCGCGCCGAAGACCAGCAGGAACACCGGGACGATCGCCGGTTTCGGCAGCGAGCGCAGAAAGTCGACGGGCGGGTCGATGTATCCGGCGGCCCGCTTCCACTGCCCGGCCACCAGGCCGAGCAGCACGCCGGCGGCCCCGCCGAGCGCCCAGCCGCCGAGCGCGCGCAGCACACTGGGCCCGGCGTCCCGCAGGAAGCGATCGGTGAGCACGCCGTCAGCGAGCGGAGCGGAGAACCACAACTCCCGTACGCGTACGGCGATGTCGGCTGGGGTGGGAAAGTAGGGCGACTGTTCGGCGGCCGCGGCCCACTGCCACAGCAGGACGGCGATCAGGGCCGGGACGACGCGGATCAGCACGCCGCCGACGACGCCGAGGATCCGGCGTACGACGTGCTCGGGAAGCCGGGTCGCGGCCGAGGCCAGGACGGCCATCATGAGGCCTCCCTGGTGTCCCAGCCCGTCAGGCGCCTGGAGGCGGCGCTCGTCAGGGAGTTGAGCAGGAAGCCGAGGAGACCGGCGACGGTCACGGCCGCGAAGACCCGGTCCGCGTGGAAGCCCGCGTGGGTCGCGGCGAGGACGGTGTGCCCGATGCCGTGCTGCGTGCCGACGGCGATCTCGGAGGCGATGGCCACGGTCAGTCCGGTGGACAGGGCCAGGCGCAGGCCGGTGAGGATCAGCGGCAGCGCGCCGGGCAGGACCACGCGCCACCAGGTGGCGAGCGTGCCGACGCGGAAGCTGCGGGCGGTCTCCACGGCCACGCGGTCTGCTCCCCGCACTCCGTACATGGTGTTGAAGAGCAGCGGCCACGTGGTGACGAAGGCGACGAGCGTCGCCTCCATGCGCATGCCCTGGCCGAGGACCAGCACGAGCAGCGGGATGATGGCGATCCCCGGCACCGAGCGCAGCGACTCCACGATGGGCGTCAACGCCTTGGTGAGCAGGGCGTACGAGCCGAGCAGCAGCCCCGCGGGCACGGCCACCGCGCAGGCCAGACCGACACCGGTGAGCACGGCGCGCAGGGTGTGCGCCACCTCGCCGAGGAACTCCGGATCGGCGAGCATGCGCGCGGCCTCCGGCAGGATCACACTGGACGGCGGCAGGAGTTGACGGTCGATCAGGCCGAGTCGTGCGAAGCCCTCGAAGCCCAGGGCGAGGACGGCGGCACCGACGAGTCCGCGCCCGAAGGGGGCCAGGCGCTGCCGGGCAGCGGAAGCGCGGTGGGCAGGGGCATCCCCGTCCGGCCGGTGCGCGGCGGAGGCCTCCTCGCCCCCGCTCGCCGACCGTGTGCCACCGGTCTCACCTTTCCCGTCCGGAGGGCCGCCCCCTCCGCCACGCCGACGGGTCGCCGACACGGCCACCCCGCACACCACCCCGGCCGCGACCGACACCCACCCCCACCCGCTGAAGTCCCCCCGCACGCCCACGAGTGCGTCGACGGACCAGGCGCCGGGACCCGCCAGCGCGACGCAGCACGCGGCCGCGAGCAGCACCAGCTCGTACTCGAATCCGCCGCGCCTGCGCGAGAGGCCGCCGCGCACATGCAGCAGCAGGATGTTCACGAACGTACCGATGAGCGCGGCGGTGGCGAGCGGTGTGAGGGCGCCCAGGGCGAGGAGCACGCCGCCCGCCGTCTCCGACAGGCCCGCCGTCGCGGCCATCATGCGCGGCGGCCGGTAGCCGACGCGGGCGAAGAACGCGGCCGCGCCGTCCAGGCCTTCGGCTCCCCACCAGCCGAAGAGCTTCTCGGTGCCGTGATAGACGATGATCGCGGCGACGGCGAGGCGGAGGGCGAGCAGACCCGCGTCCACGGCGGTCGACGAGTCCATGTCAGCCCCGCCCGGCGGCGAACGCGGGCAGGACCTCGTCGATGAACAGGCGCAGGGAGCGGTCGGACGTACCGGCGTCCATGAAGCCGTAGTTGAACAGCAGACCCATGTGCCGGACACCGGCGTCCTCGTACGTACGGATCTGCTCGCGCACCGACTCCGGATCACCGACGACCATGGCGTGTTCGAGGAAGGCGTCGGGGGCCTGCGGGGACACGCCGACCACGCTCTTCATGTGCTCGGCGTCGCGCAGATTCCGTACGGCCCCGAAGCTGCGGCGCTGGCTCTCGCCCATGAGGACGAGCCGCTCACGGGTCTCGCGCTCGGCACGCTCGGCGGAGCCGGCGACGTACACCTGCTTCTGCACCATGCTCCAGTCCAGCCGCTCCTGGACCTCGCCCTCGGTCAGGGCGGTTTCGGCGCCGCGCAGCGCCTGCTCGTACACCCGCCAGCGGGCGGCGAGCCGATCGGGCTTCTCGCGGGCGGAGAACAGATACCAGCCCTTGTCCCCGGTCCACCGCGCGCCGTCGTCGCTCTGAGTGGCGCGGGCGAAGGGCGGCGCCGTGCGGTGGTACGCGGACGGCATGATGCGGGTGTGCAGGGTGCCGTGCTCGAAGGCGCTCTTCCACTCCAGGGGCGGATCGTCGGGGCGCTTGGCGAGGGCCGCCTCGAGGATGCCCAGGTTCTGCGTCAGCTGTGCGTGCCGCTCGCCCGGGTCGCGCCCCATGCCCGCGTACTCCACGGGCGAGCCGCCCGCCGCGAACCCGACGATCAGCTCGCCCCGGGTGAGGATGTCGAGCAGATTGCACTGCTGCGCGAGCCGCATCGGATTGTGCAGCGGCGGCACGGCCACCGCCAGGCAGAACTTGACGCCCTCCCGGACCCGCGGCGCGAGATGCGCCGCGTACATGAAGTTGTCGCCGTAGGTGTTGTAGCCGGAGAAGTGGTGCTCGGTGAGGACGACGCCGTCGAAGCCCGCGTCGGTGGCCTCCACCGCCTGCCGGGTCAGGGTCTCGACGATGCCCACGTCCTCGTGCGGGCCGAGGGTCTGGGCGTTGAGATAGATCGAGAAGCGCATGCGGGGCTCCTTCGGAGCGGTCGGGCCGCCTGCCGGGGCCGCTGGGCCGCTGGGCCACGGGTCCGCCGGACCTGCCGAGTGCCGAGCAGTTTTGTGAGGGTGCCCGGTGGCGGTCAATGTGGTTGTGGAGTTCGTAACGTGGGGCCGTGGCGGGCGGGCGGGGTGGGCATGGCACGGGTGACGATGCGGGCCGGGGCGCGTCCGCCACGGAGGTGCTGGGGCGTGTCCGCCACGGAGGCGAGCGACATGGCAGCGGAGGCGGAACCGCCGGTGCGGGTGGGCGAGTTGAGGATCTCCGGTCTCTCGGCGAGCGCCTCGCGCCGCCTCGCCGCTGCCGCACGGCGTCTCCAACTGCCCCGGGACGCGGTGGTGTTCGGCCCGGGGGATCCCGGTGACGCGCTGTTCGTGGTGGTACGTGGCCGGGTGCGGCTCGAACGCCGTGCCGAGGGGGCCCGGGAGTTCGCCCCGGCGCTGCTGGGTCCCGGCGACGTGTTCGGCGAGCTGACGGTGTTCGACCCCTCGCCGCGCGGTGCCACGGCCCGCGCACTGACCGGGACGGAGCTGCTGCGCATCGGCTCGGCGCGGCTGCGCGCCGTCCTCGCGGCGGAGCCGGACGCGGCCTGGCAACTGCTCGGCCTGCTGGCCCGCAGGCTGCGGGGCGCGCACGCCGCCACCGAGACGCTGCTGGCCACCGACCTGCCGACACGCCTCGCCAGGACCCTCCTGGAACTGTCGACCCGCTTCGGCGAGCGGACGGAGGCCGGTCTCCTCGTACGGCACGGGCTCACCCAGTCCCAGCTCGCCCTCCACGCGGGGGTCTCGCGCGGCAGCGTGAACCGGGTGCTCACGGGGTTCGCCGAGCGGCGGCTGGTGCGCGTGCGCAGCCGGGCGGTTCTGATCACCGATGAGGGAGAGCTGCGGAAGGAGGCCCGTCAGGGGCCGGGTGGTTCCGGTGGCGCCGTCGCCAGGTCCGCTGAGCCCGGTGACTCCGGTGGGAAACCCGCGTAGCGCCTGCGGTGGTAGAGGAGCGGCGCGGCGCCGGGCCGGTGGTCACCTTCGACGACGAGGCCGATGGCGACGGTGTGGTCGCCGCCGTCCACGGTGCGCAACAGCTCGCACGAGATGTACGCGACGATGCCCTCGGTCAGGACCGGCGTGCCGTTGCGCGCGGGGCGCCAGGCGACGCCGGTGAACTTGTCCGGGCCCTGCCGCGAGAAGCGGCGGGACAGGGCGGTGGCGTCGGCCGCGAGAACGTTCACGCAGAACGCGCCGTGGCCGAGGACGGCGGCCAGCGTGCGGGACTCCTTGCCCATGCAGACCAGCATCAGCGGCGGCTCGCACGACAGCGAGCAGACGGCGCCGGACGTCATGCCCGCGGGCGTGCCGGAGGCGCCCAGGCCGGTGACGACGCAGACACCGGTGGGGAGCGCGCCGGCGAGGGGGCGGAACAGGTCGGGGGGTACGCCGCGGCGCCCGCCGTGTGCCGCGGTCGGCGGGGGCTGGGAGGGGGCGTTCGGCACCGGGGCCTCCAGGGAGGGGCGGGAGCGGGTGGGTGCCTTCAGCGTGCGCGGCGGGCGCGGACGGCGGCCGGGGCTGTGGAACTCGCCACAGGGTGGGGGCGTGAACTGTGCGTGAGTGCACGGGAGTTCCCCGGCGGTCTCACATGAGGAGTCGCAATGGCTGCTCCAGGTACGAGGTGAACTCCCGCATCCACTGAGCTGCCCCTGGGCCGTCGATCGAGCGGTGGTCCACGGACAAGGTCGCGCGGAGCACGGGTTCGGCCCGCACCAGGCCGTCGACGACTACGGCTTCGTCCCGGGAGGCTCCCACCGCGAGGATCGCCGCCTGCGGAGGGTTGATGACGGCGGTGAACTCCTCGACCCCGTACCCGCCGAGGTTGGTCAACGTCAGGGTTCCGCCCACGAGTTCGTGCGGACGCAGCCGACCGGTGCGGGCGCGCGCGGCGAGGTCGGCGGCGGCCCCGGCGAGTGCCGTCAGCGGCAGCCGGTCGGCCGCGCGCAGCACGGGCGTGACGAGTCCGCTGTCCGTCGTCACGGCGATCGCCACGTCCACGCTCTCGTACGCGCACACGGCGTCGTCGGTCCAGACGACGTTCATCGCGGGCACCGCGCGGTGGGCCAGGGCGGCCGCCTTGACGAGGAGGTCATTGACGGAGATGTGCGGGGTGCCGCCGTCCCGGCCGGCGTACTCGTTCAGGCGGCGTCGCAGTGCGAGGAGTTCGCCGACGCGAGCGGAGCCGCGTACGTAGAAGTGGGGCGCGGAGCGTTTGCTCTCGACGAGCCGGGTGGCCATGGCGCGGCGGGCCCCGCTCGCCCCCTCCCGGTGCACGTCCGCCCTGTCGCTGTCGCCGCCGCCGTCGACGTCCGCCGTCGCCTTGTCGCGGGCGATCGCCGCGAGGACGTCGCGGCGTACGACACGGCCGCCCGGACCCGTGCCGGGAATCTCCTCGGGCGCGAGGCCGGCCTCGCGGGCGAGGCGCCGGGCGAGCGGACTGCTGAAGACCCTGCGGTCCGCAGCAGCGATGCTCCCGCCCTCGCCCTCACCCACGGCCCCCTCCGCCCCCAGCACCACGAGCAGCACCGCCTCCGTGGCGCCCGCCGCGACCTCCGGCATCCGCAGCACGCGTGCCATCTCAGGCCCTCGCCATCTCGGTCAGCTTGGCGGCGACCTCTGCCTCGCCCGCGAGCGCCGCGCGCTCCAGGGCCGCGCTGATGCTGGGGGAGGCCTCGCCGCCGGTGAGGCGCTGCACGGGATGGTCGAGCCAGTCGAAGAAGCGGCGCTGGATCTCGTCCGCGAGCCAGCCTCCGTACGACGTGCCCGCGGCACCCTGCTCGGCGATGAGCACGGCGCCGGTCTTGCGTACGCTCTCGCCGACGGTGTCCCAGTCGAAGCTCGCCCGGTCGAGCCAGCGCAGGTCGACCACCTCGGCGTCCACGGCACCGTCCAGCGATTCGACGGCACGCAGCACGCACCCCGTCATCGCGAGATAGCTGAGCACGGTCACCCCCGCGCCCACGCGCCGGACGGCGGCCCTGCCGACGGGCACGCAGTAGTCCCAGTCGTCGACGGGAGCGGGGCCCCGCGTCCCGTACAGATCGACGTGTTCGAGGACCACCACCGGGTCCTGGCAGCGCAGCGCGCTGTTCATCAGGCCGACGTAGTCGAAGGGGGTCGAGGGCGCGGCGATGCGCCAGCCGGGGGCAGTGGCGAGGATGCCCGCCGGGTCCATGGAGTGCTGGGAGCCGTAGCCCGTGCCGGCGGCGACCTTGCTGCGCAGGACCAGGGGGACGGCGGCCGTGCCGCCGAACATGTGCCGGACCTTGCCTATCTGGTTGAAGAGCTGATCCGCCGCGACCCACATGAAGTCCGCGTACATGAACTCGACGACCGGCCTGAAGCGCCCGTCGAGCGCGATGCCGCCCGCGGCGCCGCTGAAGGCGTTCTCGCAGATCGGGGTCCCGAGGACCCGGTCGGGGAATGCCTCCTTGAGGCCGCGCGTCGCGCCGTTCGTGCCCCCTTTGAGGCGGTGCACGTCCTCGCCGAGCACGACGACGGACGCGTCGTCCCGCATGCGGCGGGCCATGACGGTGGCGACCGCGTCGACGAACCGCGTCTCGGCGAGGGTGCCGGTGAACGTGTCGGCCTCGACGTATCGCGCTCCCTCGAACTCCGACAGGTCCCCGCGCACGCCCACGTCGGCGAAGGACGCGGCGGGCCACTCGGCGGGCCGTATGCGCCGCTGCCCCGCGCGGCCGCCGGGCACCGGCTCCAGGAGCGTGCCGCCGAGCTCTGCCATCAGCGCGGCGGCACGCGAGCCGCACTCCTTCACCTGCTCGGCGCTGAACAGGCCGCGCCGCTCGAGGTGCCCCGCCACCCGCGCCACCGGATCCCGCTCCCGCCACGCCCGCTCCTCCTCCTTGCTCCGGTAGCCGAACGCGCTCCCCGGAAAGGCGCCGTTCTGGTGGAAGTAGCGGTACACGTCGGCCTCGATGAGTGTCGGGCCGAGCCCGGCCCGCATGTGGTCGAGCGCCGCCCGCATCGTGCAATGCACCGCGAGCGGGTCCATGCCGTCCACCTTCCAACTGGGAATGCCGAAGCCGGGGCCGCGCGCGGACAGGCGCGGTTCGCCGGTGGCCTCCTCGACCGACGTGGACACCGCGTACCGGTTGTTCTCGACGAAGAAGCAGAGGGGCAGCCGCCAGGCCGCCGCGAGATTGAAGGTCTCCAGGGTCGAGCCGATGTTGACCGCCCCGTCTCCGAAGTACGTCACCGCCACCGCGTCCGTCCCCGCCTGCCGGTGCGCCCACGCGGAGCCCGCCGCGATCGGCACGCCGCCGCCGACGATGGCGTTGGTGCCGATCGCCCCCGCCTCGGCCCACCGCAGATGCATCGACCCGCCGCGCCCGTGGCTGAAGCCCCGGTCGAGGCCGCAGATCTCGGCGAGGGTGCGCAGCAGCAGCGTCCGTACGTCCGCGGAGACCTCCGAGCGCGGATCGATGCCCTTGGGTTCGAGGTGGCCGAGTGCCTTGGCCAGGAACTGGTGATGGCCCCGATGCGCGCCGTTCACCGTGTCCTGGCTGGTCAGCGGCAGTACGGAGCCGACGGCGCCGCCCTCCTGGCCGATGCTGGAGTGCGCCGGGCCGTGCACGAGCCCGGCCCCGGCCAGTTCGAGGACGTACTCCTCGAAGGCGCGGATGAGGAGCAGATGCCCGAGCACCGTGGTGAGCAGGGCGGGGTCGGCCGCGTCCCAGTCGGCGTCGGTCGTCGTGATCTCGGTCCAGGGTGCCGCTTGTTCCAGGCGGCGCTGAGCGGTCATGGCATTCTCCACAGTCGATTGCGGTGGGCGGGGACCTTCGATCAACGTGACGGTCGGCAACGGGGGTTGAGACCGCTGAGACCACCGAAAGAGCTTCGAGGAGTGTGCGAGATGAGCGACGGGATCCCGGGCCTTGCCCGCCTCGACCACATCGGCTTCACCGTCCCCGACCTCGACGAGGCGCGTGAGTTCCTCGTCGACGTGCTGGGGTGCGTGTATCTGTACTCGCTCGGGCCGTTCCGCGACGACGAGGGCGACTGGATGACCCGGCACCTGAACGTCCACCCGCGTGCCGTGATGCGGCGGCTGCACTTCTTCCGCTGCGGCGAGCAGGCCGTCTTCGAGGTCTTCGCGTACGAGGCCCCGGACCGCCGAGAGACGGTGCCGCGCAACAGCGATGTGGGCGGCCACCATGTGGCTCTGTACGTCGACGACCTGGACGCCGCCGTCGCGTATCTGCGCGACAGGGGAGTGCGGGTGCAGGGCGGGCCGACGGTCAGCCGGGGGCCGAGCGAGGGGCAGCGCTGGGTCTACTTCCTCGCGCCGTGGGGCATGCAGTTCGAGCTGGTGTCGTATCCGGGCGGGAAGGCCTTCTTCCGTGCGGGGGAGGAGTGAGTCCCTGCTCGACCGCGAGTTCACGGTTCACCAGTCGACAGCCACATACGTCGCCTCCAGGTAGTCGAGCAGTCCTTCGTGCCCGCCCTCCCGGCCGATGCCGCTCTGCTTGATGCCGCCGAAGGGCGCGGCCGGATCGCTCACCAGGCCCCGGTTCACGCCGACCATGCCGGATTCGAGGCGCTCCGCGAGCCGCAGGCCACGGGCGAGATCACCGGTGTACACGTACGAAACCAGTCCCATATCCGTGGAGTTGGCGCAGCTCACGGCCTCCTCCTCGGACTCGAAGGCGACGATCGGGGCGACGGGCCCGAAGAGTTCCTCGCGCAGGATCGGATCGTCCGGGCGGATGCCCGACAGGACGGTCGGCGGATAGAAACAGCCCGGGCCACTCGAACGGGCCCCGCCCGTCAGTGACGTGGCGCCGCCCCCCAACGCGGCCCGCACGAGGCGGTCCACCTTGTCGACCGCCGCCGCGTTGACCAGCGGCCCCACGTCCGTGCCCGGATCTGAGCCGGGACCCACGGTCAACGCGGACATCCGTCCGGCGAGGCGACGGCCGAACTCCTCGGCGACCGGGGCCTGGACGTAGAACCGATTGGCCGCGGTGCACGCCGCACCCGCGTTCCGCATCTTCGCGACCAGCGCGCCCTCGACGGCGGCGGCCAGGTCGGCGTCCGCGAAGACCAGGAAGGGGGCGTTGCCGCCCAGCTCCATCGAGACGTTGACGACCCGGTCGGCCGCCTCGCGCAGCAGCACCCGGCCGACCTCGGTCGAACCGGTGAAGGAGAGCTTGCGGACACGCGGATCGTGCAGCAGCGCGGAGACGACCTTCCCCGAACGGCGGGCGGGCACCACGTTGACCACGCCCGGTGGGACTCCCGCTGCTTCGAGCAGCGTGGCGACGTACAGAGCGGTGAGAGGCGTGTCACCGGCGGGTTTGAGGACCACCGTGCATCCGGCCGCGAGCGCCGGGGCGATCTTGCGGGTGACCATGGCGGCCGGGAAGTTCCACGGCGTCACAAGTACGCACACCCCGACGGGCCGGTGTCGTACGAGGATGTGGTGACTGCCGGACGGGGCGGTCGTCAAGGACCCGGTGGCGCGCACCGCCTCCTCGGCGTACCAGCGGAAGAACTCGGCGGCGTAGGTGACTTCGGCACGGGCGTCGGTCAGGGCCTTGCCGCTCTCGCGGGTGATGAGCCGGGCCAGTTCGTCTTCCTGAGCCTTCATCAAGTCGAAGGCACACAGCAGGAGTTCGGAGCGGCTGCGGGGCGGTGTCGCGGCCCAGTGCCCGGCCGCTTCGTACGCCGCGTCCACCGCCCGCAGCGCGTCGTCGACGCCTCCGTCGGCGACCTCGGCGACGACGGCGCCGGTGGCGGGGTCGTGCACGGGGAAGCGGCCACCGTCGGCTGCCGGGGCGGGGCGGCCGCCTATGTGGATGTCGGTGTGCATGGGGGCCTCCTGCGAGGGTGAAGTCAGTAGGCGTTGGCGACCACCAGATCGCCCGCCGGGAACAGCGTCAGGACCCGGGCCCCGTCCTCCGTGACCACGACCTCCTCCTCGATGCGCGCCGCGGAGAAGCCGTCGTCGGCCGGGCAGTACGTCTCCAGGGCGAAGACCATGCCGGGCTTCAGCTCCAACGGCTCGCGCGGGCTGTTGAGGCGCGAGATCACCGGCCGCTCGTGCAGGCCGAGACCGAGCCCATGCCCGAACTGCAGCCCGAACGCGGCCATTTCGTCCTCGAAACCGAACTCCGTCGCCGCCGGCCAGAGCCGCGCGATCTCATCGGTGCCGGCGCCCGGCTTCACGGCCGCGATCGCGCGGTCCATCCACTCCCGCGCACGGGCGTAGGCGTCGCGCTGCGCGGCCGTGGAGCCGCCCACCGCGAACGTGCGGTAGTAGCAGGTCCGATAGCCGTTGTAGGAGTGGATGATGTCGAAGAAGGCCTGGTCGCCGGGGCGGATGAGGCGGTCGGAGAAGTTGTGCGGATGCGGATTGCAGCGCTCGCCGCTGACCGCGTTGACGGCCTCGACCTGGTCCGAACCCGCCGCGTACAGCCGCTGGTTGACGAACGCGACGATCTCGTTCTCGCGCACGCCGGGCTTGAGCGCCTCCACCACGTCCTGGTAGACGCCGTCCACCATGGCCGCCGCCTGGGTGAGCAGCGTGATCTCGTCGGGCGACTTGATCTCGCGGGCGTCGAGCATGTGCTGCTGCGCGTCGGTGACGCGCAGCCCCTGGCGCTGCATCTCGAAGAGGAACGGCGGCTCGACGAGGTCCACCCCGACCGGCTCCCCGGCCAGGCCCGCGTCCTCCAGGAGCCCCTTGATCTCGCGTACGGCGGCGCGCATCAGCCCGGCGCCGGGGGCGATGGCGCCGCGCAGGCCCAGCATGCCGGCGTGGCAGCGGTCCGGGGCGAGCCAGGGGCTGTGCAGGCGGTGGTGGCGGGCGGCCGACCCGAAGTCCCACAGGCGGGGCTCGCCGCCGCGGGTCAGGAGGGCGTACCGCGTCATCTTGTCGCCGAGTGCACCCCCGATCCACGTCGACGTCGTATAGCGGATGTTGTAGAAGTCGAAGAGGAGGAACGACCCGCAGTCGGAGGCGTCGAGAGCCGCGCGGGCGCGGCCGAGGCGGTGGCGGCGCAGGCGGTCGAAGTCGACGCGCTGTTCGTAGTCGACGCTCATGTGGCCGGGGGCGGCGAGGGGCGCGGTCATGCGTCGGCGTCCGGGCGCGTGCCGGGGCCCGCGTCTGCTCGCACGTCGGCGCCCGCACCTGCGTCGGCGTTGGTGCCTGCGCCCGCACCCGCGTCGATGCCCGCGTCCGGCAGGCCGTCGTCGACCTCACCGTCCTCGGGCTTGAGCTCCAGGCCGGACGCGGCCGCCTGGAGATCGAGGAGCACGGCGAAGTCCTCCGCTGCCCGGCCGGAACTCACGCACGCCTGCACGAGCTGAGCGGTCGCCGACGCGAGCGGCAGCGGCACGCCGAGCTCGCGCCCCGCCGTGAGCCCCAGGTCGAAGTCCTTGCGCAGGAGCACCGGCGTGAACGTCGGCGTGTAGTCGAGCCGCACCAGCGCCGGAGTCTTGTATCTGGTGAACGCCGAGCCGACCACGCTGTCGTTGAGGAACTGAAGATAGGCGCGGCGCGAGACGCCGCCCTTCTCGGCGAGCACAGCAGTCTCGGCGAGCGCCTGGGCGAGGACGCCGAGCACCAGATTGTGCGCGACCTTCACCAGGCGCGCACTGTCGCCCTCTCCGGCATACGTCACGGAGCGACCGATCAGCCCCAGCAGCGGGGCCACTTGACGGTACGTCGCCTCGGGACCGGACACGACGAAGCCGAGGCGGCCCGCCTCGACCACCTTCGCGTTGCCGCTGACCGGCGCGGCAAGGAACGCGGTGCCGCGGTCCGCACAGGCCGCCCGCAGCGCCGCCGACGCCTCGGGGGAGACGGTGGAGCAGTCCACGACCATGCCGGGCGCCTGTCCGGGCTCGGCGAGCAGCCCGTCGTCGCCAAGCAGCACCTGGTCCAGGACGTGTTCGGTGGAGACCATGGTGAAGACCACGTCGCGGGTGCGCAGTTCGGCCGGTGAGCCGACGACCGTCGCGCCGTGCCCGGCGAGCGGGGCGGCCCGCGCGGCCGTGCGGTTCCAGACAGCCAGGTTCACGCCCGCCTCCACGAGCCGGCGCGCCATGGCGAAGCCCATGCGGCCCGTGCCGATCCAGCCCGTGGCCGGGTGCGGTGGTGCGATGGTGTCCACGGTCCCTCCTTCGTGCCCTGCCTCTGTGTCCTGGTTCTCGACGTTCTCGACGTCCTCGACCGGAGGCAGTCGATTGCGGCGAAGTTCAGCCTCGTCCCGCTCCTCCCCCTAGTCATGGAGGAGTTGAACTCTCCACAATCGATTGCATGTGTACGGACCCCGCCTTGGACTGGGGCGCCCTTCACTCTCCCTTCGGAGTTCAGGAGCGCAGATGCGCGATCGCTCTCTCACCGTCGGCGTCTTCAGCCCGTCCGTCCTGCTGCGCGTGGCGCGCGCGGCCGGATTGCTCGAACGGCACGGTCTGACCGTCACCGAAGTGCCGGTCAGCTCCTCGACCGACCAGTTCCGCGGCCTGTTCGACGGCGACCTCGACGCCGCGTTCACCAGCCCCGACAACGTCATCGCCTACCGCTTCGTCCGCGACAACCCGCTCGGCCGCACCGGCGACGCCCGCATCCTCGCGGCCCTCGACCGCGGGCTCGGCCTCGCCGTGTACGCCGGCCCCGGCATCACCGGTGCCGACCCGCTGCACGGCGCTGCGGTCGGTGTCGACGTACCCGATTCGGGGTTCGCCTTCGGCCTGTACGCCGTGCTGGAATCCCTGGGCCTGAAGGCACCCGGCATGCGGGCGCCCGGCGGCGAGGCACCCGGCGCCGGGGCGTCCGCCGTCGGGATACCGGGCATTGGGGCGTCCGCCGTCGACGGCGACTACGAGATCCGCTCCCTGGGCGCGACCCCTCGGCGCCTCACCGCGCTCCTCGACGGCCACTGCGCGGCGACCGTCCTGGGCGCGGGCAGCGAACTGCGCGCGGAGGCCGCCGGAGCGGTGCGTCTTTCCGGGATCGCCGAGGTCTGCGGGCCCTACCTCGGCACGGTGCTCACGGCCGTGGGCCCGCGGCGCGCCGAGGCCGCCCACGCGCTGTCCTCCGCTCTGGCGCAGACCTCCCGCCTCATCGTCTCGCGGGTGCTCGACCCTCTCGTCCTGCACGAGGCGCGCACGGCCCTCGACCTGCCCGCCGACCTCGCCGCCCGCTACGCCGCACGGCTCTGCGACCCCGCCGAGGGCCTGGTGCCCGACGGCGCCGCGGACCGGCCTGCCCTGGCGACCGTGCTCGGTCTGCGCCTGCGGTACCGGCCGGGCGACGGCTCCTTGGCTGGCGCCCTGGACCCGGCCCGCGGCCTGCTGGACCCGCAGGCATGCTGAGGCCCCGCCCCGTCCGCCTGCGCGACGTCGCCGACACCGCGGGCGTCCACCCGGCCACGGCCTCCCGCGCCCTCAACCCGGCCACCCGCGCCCAGGTCGGCGCCGACACCGCGCGCCGCGTGCTGCGCGTCGCCGAGGAACTCGGGTACCGCCCCAACCCGATAGCCCGCAGCCTGAAGACGGCCCGCTCCCACACCGTCGGCCTGATCGTCCCCGACCTGGCCAACCCCTACTTCCCGCCCATCGTGCGCGGCATCGAGAGCGTGCTCGAACCGGCGGGCCACCACGCCTGGATCGTCGACACCCGGGGCGACCCGGAGCGTGAACGCGCACAGATCGAGTCGCTGCGCTCGCGCCAGGTGGACGGGCTGATCGTGGCCACCGCCCTGCGCGAGCACCCCTACCTGCGCGCCCTGCACGCCGAAGGCGTCCCCATGGTCCTGGTCAACCGGTCCGTCGACGGGCTCGACGTCCCCTGCGTCACACCCGACGACACCTCCGGGATCACCCAGGCCGTCCGTCACCTCGCAGGCCTCGGCCACACCCGGCTCGCTCTGGTCGGCGGCCCCTCGCGCACGTCCACGGGCGCCGCCAGGACCCGCGCTTTCCGGCACGCGGTACGCGACGCGGGCCTCGCCGACGATCCCGGCCTGCGCACGGAGGCGGAGGAGTGGAGCGAGGAGTCGGGCGCCCAGGCCATGCGTCAACTCCTCGACGTACAGAGAGAGTTCACTGCCGTGGTCGCGGGCAACGACCTGCTGGCACTCGGCTGCTACGACGTCTTCGCCGAACGCGGCGTCGACTGCCCCGGCACCATCAGTGTCGTCGGCTTCAACGACATGCCGTTCCTGGCACGCCTTCGACCTCCGCTCACCACGGTGCGGGTCCCGCACCACGCGGTGGGTGCCGAGGCCGCCCGCATGCTCTTCGACTGCATGGCCGATCCGGCGCGCCCCGCCCGCTCGTTGCTGCTGCCGGTTTCTTTGGTGGTACGTGAGTCCACGGCGGTGGTACGTGAGTCCACCGCGCCGCCGCGCAGTTAGCGCCCGTCCGTACGACCCGGGAGGTGGCTCATGGGTCCAGCGCACACGACACACCGAGGCGAGGCGGCGTACCGGCGCGGCTTCGCGCACCCCTGGACGGCGGACGGCACGGCGGTCCCGCTCCTGGCGGGGCTGCCCCGCCCCGCCCTCGCGGACTTCGAGCGGATCGCCGTGCACGGCACGTTCCGGCGTGGGGCGCCGGTGTTCGTCGAGGGCGAGGACGGCGACTGTGTCTTCCTGATCCTGCGCGGCAAGGTCAAGGTCACGCGGCCGGATCACGAGGGCAAAGAAGTGCTGTTCACCATGGTCGGGCCCGGCCAACTCCTCGGTGAGCTCTGCGTGTTCGACGGCGGCCCGCGGCATTCGACGGCCACCGCCGTCCAGGAGACCGACCTGTGCTGGATCCCGGTGCCCGCCATGCGCGGCTGGCTCGGCCGCCACCCGGAGGCCTCGCTGCGGATGATGCACCTGCTGGCCACCCGGATCAGGAACGTCAACGACCGCCTGGAGGACGTCACCGGCGTCGACGTGGCCACGCGCGTCGCCCGCGCCCTGGTGGAGCAGGCGAGCCGGTTCGGCCGCCGCACACCGCTCGGCCTGCGCTTCAGCCTCGACCTCAGCCAGGACGAACTGGCGCGCCACGTCCGGGCGTCGCGCGAGCGCGTCAACCAGGTGCTCATGGACTTCTCACGGCGCGGCTGGCTGCTGCGCGAGGGCAACGAGTGGATCGTCCTCGACCCGCCGGGACTCACCCGCCGCGCCCGCTACCGCACCGAGACGGCGGCCCGCCGCCCGTCGATCACGGCCGGGCGGCGGCCGGTGGTCACCCCTGCCCCGGCACCACGAACAACGCCCACGTCGCCAGCGGCGCGATCAGGGCCATGGACATGCCCCACTTCATGAGCGCACCGAACACCTCCTGGCGCACCTCCTCGGGGGCGTTGGCCGTGACCAGGGCCCCGCTGGTGGACAGTGGGGAGGAGTCGACGACCGACGAGGAGACGGCGAGGGCGATGATCAGGCCGACCGCGCCGACCTGACCGTCCATCAAGAACGGTACGGCGAGGGGGATCAGGGCGCCGAGGATGCCGGTGGTGGAGGCGAACGCGGAGACCACGGCGCCGATCAGGCAGATCAACAGGGCGCCCAGGAGCGGGGAGTCGATCTTCGCGACGCTGTCGCCGAGCCAGTCGATCGTGCCCATGCGTTCCATCACGCCCACGAAGGTGACGACGCCGCAGACGAGCAGCACCGTCGACCAGGCGCAGCGGTCCACGGCGCCCTGGGACGCGTCGGGGTCGACGAGGGTGAGCACGGCGACCACCGTGAACGCCATCAGGCCGACGTTGTAGTCCAGGAAGAGCGCCCCGGCGACCATGCCGAGCAGGCCGAGGAGGGTCAGGGCGCGGGGGCGGTCCAGGCGCAGCTCGACGGCTTCGGTGGTTGCGGGTGCGACGGTTGCGGTGGCTGCGTGGGCCGGGGTGGAGGGGCCGCCGCCTGCGGGGCTGCCGTGGGGCGCGCGGGTGGGACCCGGGGCGCCGCCGCCGGTTCCGGTGCCGTCGGACACGTCCGCCTCCACGGTGTCCGACGCCCGCCGCCCGATCAGCTGCCGCCCCCCGAACATGAAGTACGCGACCACGCTGAGCGCCACGTTGAACAGGAACGACATGAGGAACAGCAGTCCGGGGTCGCCCGGCAGGTCGTTGCGTTCGACGACTCCGTTGGTGATGCTGCCGAAGACGCTCGCGGGCGAGAAGCCGCCCGCGCTCGCCCCGTTGATGACGAGCAGGCCCATGAGCAGCGGGCTGATCCGGTAGCGGGCGCAGAAGCTCATGCCGATGGGGGCGATGACGCCGACCGCCGCGGGCACCACCGCGCCGACCGCGGTGAGCGCCGCGGTGATGAGGAACATGACCCAGGGGATGAGTGCGATACGGCCGCGGACGGCGCGCGTCGCGGCGTGCACGAGCCAATCGATGGTGCCGTTGTTCTTCGCTATGGCGAAGAGGAACGTGACGCCCACGAGGACGACGAAGAGGTCGCCGGGGAAGCCGCCGAACACGTCGTCCGCGTTCTCGCCGGCGACCGAGGAGCCGACGGCGAAGGCGGCGACGAGCGCGAGGGCGCCCATGTGGACGGAGGTGAAGGTGGAGATGGTGAAGATGAGTACCAGTGCGGCGATCGCGATGAGATGGTCTGCCATGTGACACGTCCTCGCCTTCGGGCTGTCCGCAGGGTGGACTTGGAGTTCCGCCATGCGGAACTCCAGGCAACGTTGGCGAGTATGTGACGGCGGTCACGGCCCGTCAAGGGGGTGCGGACGCATCCGAGTTGTGGGCGAACGGGGCGGGTCTGGCAGGCGCCCCGGCCGGCTCGGCCCGAGGCGCCGCGGCCGCATTCACCCCGCCCGAGCCACCCGCGGCGCCTCGTAACCCAGCGCCGCGCTGATCTCCCGCGCCGCCGCCCGCACATGCTCGCCCAGCGCGTCGAGCCGGTCGCGATCGCAGCGGCTGGTGGGCATGTTGATGCTGACGCTGCCCACCGGGCTGCCGTCCGGGCCGAGCACGGGTGCGGCCACCGCGGACACGTCCTCGCGCCATTCGCCCTGGTTGAGGGCGTAGCCCCGGGCGCGGACCGCGTCGAGCTCGGCGCGCAGCGCGGCCGCGTCGCCGATCGTCGTCGCCGTGAAGCGCGGCAGGTCCTGGGCGAGATACCGCTCGACGGCCTCGGGGGAGCGGGCGGCCAGGATCGCCTTGCCGTTGGCGGACGCGTGGCCGGACAGGTGCTGGCCGAGCGGCAGCACGATCCGTACCGGCTGGGTCGTCTCCAGGCGCTCGACGAGCACCACGCGCTCGCCCTCCGGCACGGCCAGGTGCACGGTCTCGTCCACCTCGCGGCGCAGCTCCTCCATCACCGGCACCGCCACGTCCCGCAGGCTCAACTCGCCCGTGGCCTGCCGCCCGATGAGCAGGGCCTTGGTGGTGAGCGTCCAGCGGGTGGGCGTGGTGCCGGTCTGTCTGATCCAGCCCGCCGTGTGCAGCGTGCCGAGCGCCCGCTGGACGGTGCTCTTCGGCAGCTCCATGGCGCGGGCGAGCTCCGCGACGCCGATCGGCTGCCGCGGCGCCAACTCTTCGAGCACGCGCAGGGTGTTGAGGACGTTCTGCACCGCTGACCCCCTCCGGGCGTGGGCGTTGACCCCTCAGGGTGTGAGCCCTATGCTCCACCGTGCCGCATCACGATACGCTGTGCCGTGTCACGGCACAAGCGTGGAGGGGAGATCCGCGCAATGACCATCAGGACCGGCCGCCACTTCCTCCAGATCCCCGGACCGACGAACGTCCCCGACCGGGTCCTTCGCGCCATGTCCGCCCCCACCCTCGACCACCGCGGCCCCGAGTTCGCGGACCTCGCCCGCCGCGTACTCGACGCGCTGAAGCCGGTGTTCGGCACCTCGGGACCCGTCGTCGTGTACCCCTCGTCGGGCACCGGCGCCTGGGAAGCGGCCCTGGTGAACACGCTCAGCCCGGGCGACCGCGTGCTCTGCTTCGAGACCGGGCACTTCGCCTCGCTGTGGCGCGAGATGGCCCAATCCCTGGGCCTGGAAGTGGAGTTCGTGCCCGGCGACTGGCGGCACGGCGCCTCGCCCGAGGCCGCCGCCCAGCACCTGGACGCCGACATCGCCCATCGGATCAAGGCCGTGTGCGTGGTGCACAACGAGACGTCCACCGGCGTCACCAGCCGCGTCCCGGAGATCCGCGCCGCCCTCGACGCGGCGGGCCATCCCGCCCTGCTCCTGGTCGACACGGTCTCCTCGCTGGGCTCCATCGAGTACCGGCACGACGCCTGGGGCGTCGACGTGACCGTCACCGGTTCCCAGAAAGGGCTGATGCTGCCGCCCGGCCTCGGCTTCAACGCCGTCAGCGAGAAGGCGCTCGCCGCCTCCCGCACCGCCCGGCTGCCCAAGTCGTACTGGGACTGGACGCCGGTCATCGACGCGAACGAGGCCGGTTTCTTCCCGTACACCCCGGCCACCAACCTGCTGTACGGCCTCGACGAAGCCCTGCGCATGCTCGCCGAGGAAGGCCTCGAACAGGTCTGGGCCCGGCACGCCAGGCACGCCGCCGCCACCCGCGCCGCCGTGCGCGGCTGGGGACTCGAGGTGCTGTGCGCGGACGAACGCGAGCACTCCGGTTCGCTCACCGCCGTCCTCCTGCCGGACGGCCAGGACGCCGACGCCGTACGGAAGATCGTCCTGGAGCGATTCGACATGTCGCTCGGCACCGGCCTCGGGCGGCTCGCGGGCAAGGTCTTCCGCATCGGCCACCTCGGCCACTTCAACGACCTCACGCTCGCCGGGACGCTCGCGGGGGTGCAGATGGGGCTCGAACTCGCCGGGCTCCCCGTCGGCCCGGACGGCCTCACGGCGGCGCTCGACCACCTCCGCGCGAGCTGACGCTACCTCAGTTCCCGTCGATTGACTTTCTTCAACTCCCCGTTCTCGTACGCCCCTTCACCCCCCAGGAGCGTGTCGCATGACCACCAGCACGGAGTCCACGGAAGTCCGGCGTGACGAGGTCGGCGGCGACCTCGCGCGGCGGCTGCGCGCCGACCTCGACGGCGAGGTCCGCTTCGACGACTACAGCCGCCACCTCTTCGCACGCGACGCGAGCATGTACGCCATCACGCCGCTCGGCGTCGTCTTCCCCCGGCACGCCGAGGACGTGCGGGCGACCGTGGCCGCCGCCGCCGAACACGGCGTGTCCGTCGTGCCGCGCGGCGCCGGCACCAGCCTCGCCGGGCAGACCACGGGCCCGGGCATCGTCCTCGACCTGTCCCGGCACATGCGGCGCATCGTCGCCCTCGAACCCGAGGGCCGCACCGCCCTGGTCGAACCGGGCGTCGTCCAGGACCAGTTGAACCGCGCCGCCGCCCCGTACGGCCTGATGTTCGGCCCCGACACCTCCACCAGCAACCGCGCCACCATCGGCGGCATGATCGGCAACAACTCGGCGGGCAGCGGCTCGCTGCGGTACGGCATGACCATCGACCACGTCCGCGCCCTCGACGTCGTGCTCGCCGACGCGAGCACCGCCCACCTCGCGCCCCTGACCGCGCGCGAACACGCGGACCGCGCCCGCGGCGCGGGCCTCGACGGCCGCGTCCACCGCGAACTGCCCGCGCTCGTCGCCGCGCACGCCGACGCCATCGCCACCGGATTCCCCGGCCACTGGCGGCGGGCGGGCGGCTACCGCCTGGACCGGCTCGCCCGCGAGGACGCGCCGTTCGACCTGGCGAAGTTCCTGGTCGGTTCGGAGGGCACCCTCGCCATCAGCACCCGCGCCCTCGTGGATCTCGTACCGAAACCGGCGCACACCGTGTTCGCCGTCGGCCACTTCACCTCGGTGGCCGGGGCCATCGAAGCCACCCAGGACGCCCTCGCCTGCGATCCGGCCGCCGTCGAGCTGATGGACCGCACGATCCTCGACCTGTCCCGCCAGAAGATCGAGTACGCCTCGCTGGCCACCGTCCTCGAAGGCGACCCGGACGCGCTCCTGTTCGTCTCCTTCACGGGCGACGACGAACGCGAACTCATCGGCAGGGTCGAGCAGTTGACGAAGCTGTGGCAGCGCCACGGCCACGGCTACCACACCCTCGCCGCCGTCACCCCGGCCGACCAGACCGCCCTGCTCAAGGTCCGCAAGTCCAGCCTCGGCCTGCTCATGGCCGCCAGCGAGGGCACACGCCGGCCGCTGGCGTTCATCGAGGACACCGCCGTCGACCCGGTCCACCTGCCCGCGTACACCAGCAGACTGAAGAAGGTCCTGGACCGCCACGGCCTCACCGCCGGGTTCTACGGCCACTGCTCGGTGGGCTGTCTGCACATCCGCCCCTTCCTCGACGTGACCGACCCCGCCCAGCGGCAGACCATGCGCGCGGTCGCCGAGGAGATCAAGGACCTGGTCACCGAGTACGGCGGCGTCAACTCCAGCGAACACGGCGACGGCCTCGCGCGCAGCGAGTTCAACCGCGAGCTGTTCGGCGACGAGCTGTACGAGGCGATGCGGCGCGTGAAGGGCCTCTTCGACCCCGACAACCGGCTGAACCCCGGCAAGATCGTCGACGCGCCCGCGATGACGGACCACCTGCGGGACCCGGCGCTGCCGCCCGCGCCGGGCCTGCGCACCCGGCTCGACTTCGAGGTCGCGGGCGGCATGCGGGCGGCCGCGGACCGCTGCATGAACATCGGCCTGTGCCGCAAGAGCGAGACCGGCACGATGTGCCCCTCCTACATGGCCACCCGCAACGAGGAGGACTCGACCCGCGGCCGCGCGGGCGCCCTCGTCAAGGCCCTCTCCGAACCCGACCCGCACGCGGCACTCGGCGACGAGCGGCTGCACGAGGTCCTCGACCTGTGCCTGATGTGCAAGGCCTGCAAGAGCGAGTGCCCGCTGGGCGTGGACATGGCCTCCTTGAAGGCGGAGGCGCTCGCCCACCACCACGACGAGCACGGGACACCGCTGCGCTCCCGGATCTTCGGCGCCATCCGCCTGCTCAACCGCCTCGGCTCCGCCACCGCCCCCCTGTCCAACCTGCCAGGCCGCATCCCCCTCTTGCGCCGACTGCTCCACCGCACCCTCGGCATCACCCCGCACCGCCCCTTGCCGCGCTACGCCCGCCGCAACCTGGTGCGCTGGTTCGGCCGCCGCCCCGCCGCCGTCGTCGCGGCACCCCGGGGCACGGTCGTCATGCTCGCCGACTCCTTCACCACGTACACCGAACCGGAGATCGGCCAAGCCGCCGTGGAACTGCTCGAACGCGCCGGATGGGCCGTGCAGTTGGAGAGCGGCGGCTGCTGCGGCCGCGCCGCGCTGTCCAAGGGACTCCTCGACGAGGCGAGCGACAAGGCCTTCCAACTGGTCCACCGCATCACGGAAACCACGCCTCCCGACGCCCCCGTCACCGGCTGCGAGCCGTCCTGCCTCATGACGCTGCGCGACGAGCACCGGGCCCTGCTGCCGCTCGACTCCGCCCGCGAAGCCGTCACGGGCCGCGTCCGTCAGCTCGAAGAACTCCTCACCGAAGCCATCGACGACGGCGGCCTCACCCTGCGCGAGGACTCCTGGCTCAGCGGCCGCACCCTGTTCTTCCACGGCCACTGCCACCAGAAGGCCGAGGTCGGCACCGCGGCGACCGTCGCGCTGCTGCGCCGCATCCCCGGCGTCGAGGTGCGGGAACTCGACGCGGGCTGCTGCGGCATGGCGGGTTCCTTCGGCTACGAGTCCGAGCACTACGACGTGTCGATGACCGTGGGGGAGGACCGGCTGTTCCCCGCGGTGCGCGCCGCGTCCGAGGACACCGTCGTCGTCGCCACGGGCCAGTCGTGCCGCCAGCAGATCTTCCACGGCACGGCACGTAACGCCTGGCATCCGGTGCAGTTGGTGCGCGAGGCGCTGTGAGCGGGGCCCCGGCGGTCCCCTTCCCTACTCCTCGCCGACCTGGCTGAGCCGGTCGTCGCCCATTCTGTTCTGTACGTCGGTGAGCAGGACGTGCAGCAGATCCGTCAGGCGGGTCTGCTGCTCGGGCGTAAGACCGGCGACCAACTCGGCCTCGCGGTGCAGCACTTGGTCGACGGTCGCCTCGACGAGGTCGTGCCCGGCCGGGGTCAGGGTGACGAGCACCGTACGGGGGCGGCCCCCGGCCGCCTCGCGGGTCACCAGGCCCTCCTGCTCGGCGCGGGCGACCCGCTGCGAGACGGCGCCCGCCGTCACCAGTGAACGGCGGCCGAGTTCACGGGTGCTGAGGGCGTACGGAGGGCCGCTGCGGCGCAGCACGCTCAGCAGGTCGAGCGTGGCGGTGTCCACCCCGGCGCGGGCCAGGACCCGGCGGCGGTCGTCGCCGAACAGCTTCGCCAACTGCCAGATCGGCGTGACGATCCCGATCGAGGAGACCGGGGTGCCGGGGCGCTCGCGCTCCCACGCGGCGGCGATCTCCCGCGCGGAGTGGGCGCGCGCAGGGTCGTGAGGGGAGTGGTCGCGCCCAGCGTCCTGCGGGGAGTGGGCGCGCGGGGGGTCCTGCGGGGTACGTACGCCGCCGCTGCCGTCGTCGTCCCGCCCCGCCTGCGGATTCCTTGCCACCGTGGCCCTCCCGAGTGCTACATTGAGGTCTAAATTTAGCCCTAAACGAATCTGATTCGGAGCTCAGCATATGGCACGCACCATCCTGGTCACCGGAGGCGGCACGGGCATCGGCCGCGCGATCGCGCGGCACTTCGCGGCCGAGGGCGAGAGCGTGATCGTCACCGGCCGCCGCCCCGGCCCGCTCAAGGAGGCGGCCGCCGAGACCGGCGTCCGCACCGCGATCTGCGACCACACCGACCCCGCCGCGCTCACCCGGCTCCTCGACGACCTGCCCGAGCGGATCGACGTCCTGGTCAACAACGCGGGCGGGAACATCGCGTTCGACACGGACGGGAAGAGTGACCTGGCCTCGTACGCCCGGGACTTCCGCGCCAACCTCGACGCCAACCTGGTCAGCGCCGCGCTCACGACGAAGGCCCTGGAGGACCGGCTCGCCGCGGGCGGCGCCGTCGTCCACATCGGCTCGATCGCCGCCGAGCAGCCGTCCGGTTCCTACGGCGCGGCCAAGGCGGGCCTCGCCAACTGGAACATCGACCTGGCGCACGCGCTCGGCCGCCGCGACATCACGGCCAACGTCGTCGCGCCCGGCTACATAGCCGACACCGAGTTCTTCCGCGACCAGCTCTCGGGCGAACGGCGCGAGCAGTTGATCGCGGCCACCGCGACCGGCCGCGCCGGCGCGCCCGCCGACATCGCGGGCACCGTCGCCTTTCTCGCCTCCCCGGCGGCCCGCCACATCACGGGCCAGGTGTTGCACGTCAACGGAGGGGCACGCGCGACGCGTTGAGCCACGCGGCGACGCGTTGAGAAGCGGGTCGCCGGCACACGCGGAGACACGCTGCCGGGACCGCCCGGCTGTCAGTGGCCGCCGCTAGGGTGCGACGCGACACCGCGTGAAGGGAGCTCCGCCGTGGGCAAGCTGGTCTACTCGTCGATCGCGTCGCTCGACGGCTTCATCGAGGACGAGGAGGGCTCCTTCGACTGGGCGGTCCCGGACGAGGAGGTGCACAGCTTCATCAACGAACTGGAGCGCCCCCTCGGGACGTATCTCTACGGCCGTCGGCTGTACGAGATGATGACGGGCTGGGAGACCGAGCCCCCGGGGCCCGAACAGTCCGATGCCATGCGGGACTTCGCGCGCATGTGGCAGGCGGCGGAGAAGATCGTATACTCCACCACCCTGGAGCGGGCCGTCACCGCCAGGACCCGTATCGAGCGCGTCTTCGACCCCGAGGCGGTCCGGCGGCTGAAGACCGAGCGCGATCACGACCTGGTCGTCGGCGGCACCGGTCTCGCCGCCCACATGCTCACGGCAGGACTGGTCGACGAGATCCACCTGTTCCTCGCGCCCAGCGTGGTGGGTGGCGGCAAGGCCGTGTTCCCCGCCGGCCTCCGCCTGGGCCTGGAACTGCTCGACGAGCGGAGCTTCGGCAACGGCATGGTGTTCCTGCGCCACCGCGTGCGTACGTAGGGGTCGCGCCCGTACATGGCGTCCGCGTCGGGCGGGTGAGCCCTAGCTGCTGCTGCCCGCGGCGGGGTCCGGCAGCAGCTCCCGCAGCAGTTCCTCGAACTCGTCCGGCGTGGGCGGCTCGTCGTCGAGCAGGGCCTGGAGGAGCAGTCCGTCGTAGGCCTGGGTGAAGAGCTTGACGCGCAGCGGGTCGTCCGTGAAGGCGCGGGCGAAGGCGGCGAGCGCGTCCTTCCAACGGCGGGTCGCCGCGCGCTGCTCCGGGCGGCGGGCCGCGAGCAGGCACAGCTCGAACTCGGCCAGCAGATGCCCGGGCGGCGTCAGGGTCTCCGCCATCAGCAGCGCCAGCGACCGGCGCTGGTCGACGCCGTCGACCGGGGCGTCGACCAGCGCCTCGATGCGCGCGGAGTCCTCCTCCATGCACTGGGTCAGTGCCGCCGTGAGGAGCGCGTCGATGCTGCTGAAGTAGTACGTCGTCGCGGTCGTCGGCAGGTCGGCCTCGCGGGCCACCGTGCGATGGGTGACGCCGGCGGCGCCGTCCCGCGCGATGACGCGAACGGTCGCCTCGATCAGCGCCCGGCGACGGCGCTCACCCTTGGCGCGGCGGCCGTCCGTGGCGGCCGGTCCTTCCGCCCGCTTGAGGTGCGGTGGGGCCTGCTGCCCGGCGCTCGTCGCGCCGCCCGGCCCGGCCTTCGTGCCCGTGCTGGTGTCGGTGCCCGTCTCGTTCAGGGTGACTCTCCGTTCCGGCTGTTGTCCTGCGCCGAGCTGTTGTCCTGCCTCGCGCTGGGTTGCCTGAGCCTCGCCCGGCTCACTCGGCGGCGACCGCGTCGGGCAGTTTGGCCGGGGCGTCACGGACCCCCAGGCGCAGGTGTTCGACGTGGTAGAGCGCTTGGTCGAGGAGTTCGGCGACGTGGTTGTCGTAGAGGGCGTAGACGATCGAGCGGCCGTGCCGCTCGCCGGTGACCAGGCCCAGGTTGCGAAGCAGGCGCAGCTGGTGGGAGCAGGCCGAGGCTTCCATGCCGACGGCGTCCGCGAGGTCGTTCACCGAGCAGGGCCCTTCCTGGAGCCGGGCCAGGATGTGCAGTCGCGAGGGGGTGGCGAGGGCCTGGAGGGTGGCGGCGACGTCGGCGGTGCCGACCGCGTCGAGGCGCTCGCGCGTGGTGGCGCTGCTGGTGGCGTCGGTTCCGTGGCCCATGCGGGCCATCATACTCACGACAACTGAAGACCTGTTCAGCTGTTCCGGTATGGTGAATGTGTTGCCCCGTCCGCCCGTGAAGGGTTGCTTTGTCATGTCTTCTGTCCTGGATCAGCGCCGGCCCGCACCGGTCGGCGCGCACCCCGCACCGGTGCGGCGGCGTACGCGCGTCCTGGCCCTGCCGGAGGCCCGCTGGGCGCTGGCGGCGCTGGTGCTGTTCCTGCTCGCCCTCCCGCCGTATCTGCTGGATGTCCCGGCTTGGTTGTGGGGGACGTTGTTCGCCGCCACCTACGTCACGGGCGGGTGGGAGCCGGGATGGGAGGGCTTGAAGGCACTCAAGGGCAAGACCTTGGACGTGGATCTGCTGATGGTCGTGGCGGCGCTCGGTGCCGCGGCCATCGGTCAAGTACTCGACGGGGCGCTGCTGATCGTCATCTTCGCCACCTCGGGCGCCCTGGAGGCGGTCGCGACCGCCCGCACCGCGGACTCCGTCCGCGGCCTGCTCGACCTTTCCCCTTCCACCGCGACCCGCCTGCTGCCCGACGGCACCGAGGAGACCGTCGAAGCCGGACTGCTCGACGTCGGGGACACGCTTCTGGTCCGGCCCGGAGAGCGCGTCGGCGCCGACGGGCAGGTCCTGTCCGGTGCGAGCGAGGTGGACCAGGCCACCATCACCGGCGAGCCGTTGCCGGTCGCCAAGGGTACGGGCGACGAGGTGTTCGCCGGCACCGTCAACGGCACCGGCGCGCTGACCGTGCGGGTCGGGCGCGACCCGTCGGACTCGGTGATCGCCCGGATCGTGAAGATGGTCGAAGAAGCCTCCGCGACCAAGGCGCCCACTCAGCTGTTCATCGAGAAGATCGAGCAGCGGTACTCGATCGGCATGGTCGTCGCGACCCTGGCCGTCTTCGCCGTCCCGCTCGCCTTCGGCGACGAACTGCGGTCGGCGCTGCTGCGGGCGATGACCTTCATGATCGTGGCCTCCCCGTGCGCGGTGGTGCTCTCCACGATGCCGCCGCTGCTGTCCGCCATCGCCAACGCCGGACGCCACGGTGTGCTCGCCAAGTCCGCCGTCGTCATGGAGCGCCTCGGCCGGATCGACACCGTCGCGCTCGACAAGACCGGCACCCTGACCGAGGGCACCCCCCGCGTCACCGATGTGCGCCCCCTGCCCGGCAGCGGCCTGGACCAGGACGCGCTGCTCGCCCTCGCCGCCGCGGCCGAGCATCCCAGCGAGCACCCCCTGGCCCGCGCCGTCGTCGACGCCGCCCACGCACGCGCCCTGCCCCTGACCGGGGCCGCCGACTTCACGTCCGCCCCGGGCAAGGGCGTGCGAGCCACCGTCGACGGCCACACTCTCCAGGTCGGCTCCCCCTCTCGTCTGCTGCCGACCGAGGGCGACCAAGCCCATGCGGTGGTGCGGGAGTTGGAGGACGCCGGACGCACCGCGGTGGCGGTGGTGCGCGACGGCACGTCGGTGGGCGTGCTTGGCATCGCCGACCGGCTGCGGCCGGACGCCGCCGCCACCGTCGCCGCGCTCACCCGCCTGACCGGGCGCACACCGGTCCTGCTGACCGGCGACAACGAACGCGCCGCCCGGCACCTGGCCGCCGAGGTCGGCATCACCGACGTCCGCAGCGGCCTGCTCCCGCAGGACAAGGTCACCGCCGTCCGGGAATGGGAAGAGCGCGGCCGCAAGGTGCTCGTCGTCGGCGACGGCGTCAACGACGCCCCGGCGCTGGCCGCCGCCCACTCCGGGATCGCCATGGGCAGAGCAGGCTCCGACCTCGCCCTGGAGACCGCCGACGCCGTCGTCGTACGCGACGAACTGGCCACCATCCCCACCGTCGTGCAACTCTCGCGCACCGCCCGCCGCCTGGTCGTCCAGAACCTGGCCATCGCCGGTGCGTTCATCACCGCCCTGGTCGCCTGGGACCTGATCGGCACCCTCCCACTGCCCCTCGGCGTCGCCGGACACGAGGGCTCCACCGTCATCGTCGGCCTCAACGGCCTGCGCCTGCTGCGCGAGGCCGCCTGGAACGCCCCGCGCGTGCGGTACTAGCGCCGCAGGGCCAGCAGGCGCTCGGCGTTGGTGTGGGCGATCTTCTCCCTGTCGTCCGGACTCAGCGGGAGGCCGTCGAGGAAGGCGCGGCCGGCCCGGTTGGAACTGTAGGGGTAGTCCACGGAGAAGAGGATGCGGTCCGGGCCCAGGGTGTGCAGGGCGGCGGTCAGTGGCGCGTAGTCGAAGATGCCGCTGGTGGTGATCCAGAAGTGGTCGGTGAAGTAGTCCTTGACCCGCCGCGGCAGCCCGGCAGCGGGCGTCAGCATCCAGTCCGCACGCCAGATCATCGACGGCAGGCACTCGCCCATGTGCCCGATGATCATCCGGAGTCCGGGGAAGCGGTCGAAGACCCCGGCGAGGATCAGGCGCAGCACATGCGCCCCGGTGTCGATGTGCCATCCCCAGGCCGCGCTGCCCAACGCCTCGCCGACCAGTGGGGAGAAGCCGGAGTAGCAGGCGTCGAACACCGCCTGCGGGGGCCGGTTCGGGTGCAGGTAGACCGGTACGCCCAGTGCCTCGGCGCTCTCGAAGACCGGCCAGAACGACCGGTCGTCCAGATAACGGCCGTCGACGTGGCCGTTGACCATGGCGCCCCGGAAGCCCAGCGCGGTGACCGCGCGCTGGAGTTCCGCGGCGGCGGCCTCGGGGTCCGGCATGGGCAGGGTGGCGAATGCCGCGAACCGGTCGGGGTGGGCGGAGACGGCCTCGGCCATGGCGTCGTTCGCCTCGCGGGCCAGGCCGACGGCGCGGTCCGCGGGCAGGGCCTCCGTCGCGGGCACGGTGTGCGACAGGACCTGCAGGGCGATGCCGTTCGCATCCATGTCGGCGATGCGCTGGTCGCCGATGTCGGTGATGCCGGGCGGCCGGTCTTCGCCCGGCGGCCAGAATCCCTCGTCGGCCAGCATCCGGTAGAAGCCCTCCATGGGGTGGTCCACGTTCGCTTCCCGGATGGCGTTGGTCGTGAAGTGCTCTTCCAGCGCGATGACGCGCAGCGGAGCCTCGGTGTTCTCGTGCGCGGAGGTCTCTTCGTGCGCGGACGCTTGGGGCATCGGTGAGGTCCTGGGTGGGGGAGGGGAGTTCGTACGGTCCGTGTGCCACGGCCGCCGTTTGGAGCCGGCTCAGATCATCTCCTGGGGAGAGGGGAGGGCCTTCGACGTACAGGTGAGGAGGTGGCGATCCCACTCGGATGGCGCCCAAGGCCCAAACGAGAGCCCTTGGCTGACGCCTCAGCCGCTCGGCTCGCAACTGCCCGCCAGGCACGGGCTGTTCGACGTACGAAGGTCGCGCGAGGGGAGCAGTGGCGAAGCGCTTGCGAAAGGCGGCGGCGCCGAGCCGCCCTCGGCGAGGGCGTCGACCAGGTCGCGGGAGAAGAGGTGCACGGCGAAGCCGCCGTGCTCCCAGACGTCGTCTCCGTGCCCGGTCCCGGCCCGGTAGTGCGCGTCCCCGGCGTGGCGGACGGTGTAGACGAAGGACCCGCCTGGCCGCATCCGTGGACGAACGCGGTTTTCCACCCTCGTTCGCCGACGACAACACCCGGCGCGCGATGTTCTCGGCCGCCGCCGAGCTCGCGTACGTATCGGGCTGGATGGCCTTCGACAACAGCGAGCACGCGGTCGCACTGCGGCGCTTCAACACCGCGGTGAAGCTGGCAGCGCGGTCGGGCGACGCACCCCTGAGCGGACACATCCTGCGTGCCATGGCGCACCAGGCGCTCGACCTGGGTTTTCGACGCGAAGCCCGCCAGATCGCGCAGACTTCGGTGCGCGGCGAGCGGTACGCGGCCGCCTCCTCTCGCGAGCGAGCGCTCCTCGGCGTGGTGCACGGGATCTCGGTGACCATCAGCAGGCGGTCAGGGAGTTCCGGCGCTCCGTGCTTACGCGCGGCCGACCAGGCGTCGCCTGACGACGTGGTACCACGCCCGCAGCCCGCGCGGAAACCCGCAGCGGCCGGCAACGGGCACGTTCGCCCATCGCAACCATCGGCGCCCCAACCACGTGACCGACCTGGACGCCGTGGTCGGCACGAAGATCGATGCCGGCCGACTACTGGGCCGAGAAGCCCTGACCACTCAGGACTTGGCGGCATCGCTTCTCCGAGCATCGCATCCGCCGAAAATAGTAGCCATGGACATAGTAGCCAAGTACTCTATTCGGTATGAGCAAGGTTCCACCGGGCCCCACGCCCGGCTATCTGGTATGGCGGCTCGCCAACAAATGGCGCGTCGCGGTCGATCGCGCAGTGGCTCCGCTGGGTCTCACTCACGCGCAGTACGTACTGGTCGCGTCGCTGTACGGCATGCAGCGCACCGGCGAGCGGCCCAGCCAGCGCCGACTCGCCGACCACACCGGCCTGGAGGCGCTGTATGTCTCGAAGCTGGCGCGCGCCCTGGAGCCGGCCGGTCTGATCGAGCGCACCCGCGACCCCGGCGACCCCCGCGCCGTACAGCTCGCCCTCACCGAGCAGGGCGAGGCCGTCACGCGGCAGGCCATCGCCGTGGTCCAGGAACTGCTTCATCAGTTGCTGGAGCCGCTCGGCGGCCTCGACGCCCCGCGGACACGCGCGTTCACCGATGAGCTGACGACCCTGCTCGACGCACCTCTCGCTCCATCCGTAGCGAACACCGAGAGCACTCAGGGGACAACACCATGACCACCACCGCACCCGTCGCCAACGCCCGCGACCTCGCCCTGGCCCACTACGCCGCCCGCGGCGTCCTCGAGCACGTTCTGGCCCGGCACGGCGCCACGTTCCAGCAGCAGGTCGCCCTGCGCGCCGCCGTCACCTCCGACGCCCCGCAGACGCGAGACGATCTCCTCACCCAGGTACGGGACTCACTCAAGGCGGATCCGGCCGACGTCCGCGCCACGCTCGACGAGCTACTGGCCGAGCAGCTGCTCGTCGCCGACGGTGCGCACCTTCGCCCCACCGACGCGGGGCGCGAGCTGCTCGCCGCCGTCGGCGTGGAGGCCACCCCCATCTCCGCCCGTATCTGGGGCGGGATACCCGCCGAGGACCTGGCCGCCGCCGGCCGCGTCCTCGCCCTGGTCACCGAGCGCGCCAACGCGGAACTTGCGACGCTGACCGCCTGACCGAACCGATCAGTGAAATGTTCATCCACCGGTCCCCGAACGCAATGCCCGGGTGCTCGGTCGCTCGAACCGGGGCCGCGGCGGCTGGCTGCCCCGCTTCAAGAAAAGACCCCTAGCGTCGTACGGGCGCGTCACGAAAGCCGTGATCCAGCTGGTGATCTTGTGCGGGGTGAGGATGTCCGTGCGATGTCGCCGCCGCGGCCGCCGCTGCGGGTGTCGACCCGGTGCCGGCGGACGCGGAGGCCACGAAGAAGGGAATGGCGACGAGGAAGCGGCCGGTCTCGGCGCGGTGGTGCTGTTCGGCGAGCCACTCGTCCGCCTGTTCGCGGCCGACGGCGCCGCCGGCGCAGGCCGGCTCGGCGAGCCTGGTGAGCAGCGGCAGCATCGAGGGGTCGGTGAACACGCTGGTGTGCACCTCGACCGTGACGTCGTTGAAGCCGCCGTCCAGGAGCAGGCCGCGGTACTGGCGGCCGGCGCGGGGCGTGCCCAGGAGGTCGGCGCGGGCGTGCACGATCGTGCGGGTGAGCTCCGCGTCATCCGAGTCGATCATGATGGCGTCCCAGTCCTGACCGACCAGGACGATCCTGCCGCCCGGGCAGAGGACCCGTCGTGCCTCCGCCACCGCGCGCCCTGGTTCCTGAAGTACGTGGAAGACCTTGTCGGCACGGTAGCCGCGCACGCTTCCGTCGGCGAACGGCAGATCCTCCGCCTCCGCCTCCCGGAACTCGGCCTGCGACCACCGCTCCCGGGCCGCGGCCAGCATCCGCGGGTTCGGGTCCACGCCCACCGCGTGGACGCCGCGTTCGGCCAGCTCGGCGACGGCTCGTCCGGCGCCGCAGCCGACGTCCACGACGGTCGAGCCCGGGACGAGAGAAAGCAGTTCGTAGGAGCGGGCCCGCAGCCGAACGGCGCTCGGCATCCGGTCCGCCGCGTCGAGGACGGCCAGCAGGGCTTCGGTGTCGCGCAGGGCTTCGGTGTCGCGGTGCTCTTCCACCGCTTCCTGATTCATCGACATGGACGTCATGCTGCGACTTAATGTCGACATGAAGTCAAGCGAAGACGGCGGCACGTTGAGCATCGGCGCCCTCGCGGCAGGGTTCGGCCTGGCCACGCATGTGCTGCGGCATTGGGAGACGATGGGCCTGCTGCACCCCGGACGGGACGCCGGCGGGCGCCGCCGCTACGGTGCGGACGACCTCACCCGCGTGGCGACGATCCTCATCTTGAAGGACGCCGGCCTCGGCCTGACCACTATCAGGAGCCTGTCCGCGACCGTCGACCGCGCCACCCGGCACGAGATCCTGCGTCCCGCGGCCGAGGAGCTCCGGTCGAGAATCGCCGCGGCCCAGGCCTCATTGGAGCTCATCGAGGGCGGTCTCAACTGCGCGTACGAGGACGTCACCCAGTGCCCGAACTACCGGCGGCTCATCGCTGAGCGGGCCGGCTCCCGAAGTCCGGCCGGACAGCAGTGAAGTGATCGAGGCCGCGGCACCAACCCCATGAGACGGCACAGCCAAGCGGCTTTCCAGAAGTCCTGTCGGTAACGGGTCCGACTGGGTGCCGGGGGCGTCCCCCGGGAGAACGCGATCCTGTGCATGCCAACTTGATCACATCGGCCTGTTTTCGCCTGACGTGATGTCGAGTGGTTCGTAAGGTGACCACGACATCCAGCCGCCTCACCTGAGAGGGAACATGCCTCAGATCAGCGCATTCTCTACCGACAGGCATCGCTCACGCCGTGCCCGTCGCACCGTCGCCGCCCTGATCGGCGCGGCCGCCCTGGCCACGCTGGGCACCATAAACGCGCCAACTGCCACGGCCGCCCCCGCGCCGCCCGGCGGTGGCTCGTGGGACCACGTGTGGTCGGGCACCGGTGTCAAGGTCTACGTGAAGGAGCGCGGAGACATAATCTCCGTGTGCGACACGGCCGCGAACGGCCACTCGGCCTGGACGACGGTGGACCGTCTGAACCCCGACATCGAGGGCTACAAGATGTACGCCCGCGGCGGCAAGGGAACCTGCAAGTCCCACTCGGCTGCCGAAGGCGGCAGGTACAACCTGGCGGAGGGCGGCCAGTACACCCTCAACTTCGAGGGCCGCGGCGACAACGGCGGCTCGGTCGCGGGCTTCATCAACGACCACTGAGCATCAGCGTGTGGCGGCCCGTGCACGCCGTGCCCGGGCCGCCGGCCCTCCAACCCCTCGCACTCGGCCGGGACACATGGGCGAAGACGGTCGACGGGCGCACGCTGACCCAACCTCCGCCGTGACATCTCGAACGAAGGCCTGGCGAGGGCAGTGCCAACGCCTCCCGCATCACGCAGTCTCGGCTCGCGTTGCGTACAGCACTTCTGGATACGCGCTAGTCAGTCGCGGCGCCGCTCCGTTCGTCTCGTGGAATGTGCGCTTCAGCTCGTCTTCCCGGCGCCGCGGCGGAGGACGGCGCTACCGAGGCCCGGGTGCTCGGCCACGTACAGGGACAACTCCCCGTCGCCACACCCCGGTTGCATGATTTCGGCGCGTACGAGAACGGCTGGAGCTACGTCCTGATGTCCCGGCTGCCCGGCGAGGGCCTGCATCTCGCGTGGCCGCGGATCTCGGTGGGCGAGCGGGACGGGATCGTGGCGCGGGCGGGTGAGGCGCTCGCCGCGCTGCACGCGCTGGGCCACGCGCCGCTCGCGGACGTCCTTGGGCCCGGCGACTGGCGGGAGTTCACCGCACGGCAGCGCGCGGGCGCTGTCGAGCAGCAGCGTCGGCACGGGCTCGCGCCGAGCTGGCTGGAGCAGATTCTGGACTTGCTGGGCTTCGGCCTGTTCGTCACGCGCGCGGAGCCGAAGCTGCTCACCTGGTTCACGGCGGCGTACGGACAGACCTTCGAGCCGCGGCTCCTGCTGGCGTACACGCTGCTGCATGTGTACAGCAATCTGCCCTGGTACCTGCGGGAACTGCCTGCGCCGCCCGAACCGACGCTCGACGCCCCGCCCTGGGTGTGCGACTGGTGCAACCACGAAGCGATCCACGAACCGCGAACTCCCTTGGTCACGCCCGGCTAGAGCCGCACCTGCCGCGGAATGTCGGGCGTGGCGGGCGGTGGAAGGACCACCGCAGGGTGATCAACGGTGTTCTCTTCCGCCAGCGGACCTGTGTCCCGTGGCGGGATCTGCCGCCACGGTTCGGGAAGTGGAAAACGGTTTACGACCGGCATCGTCGCTGGTCGGCGGACGGTACCTGGGACAGGCTCCTGCGGGCTGTTCAGGTCGACGCGGATGCGGAGGGCCGGATCGACCGGACCATGGTCGGTGTCGACTCGACGTTCTGCCGGGCTCACCAGCACGCCGCCGGTCCTCGTGAACGCCCACCACGCGTTCCGGGTCGACGCAGCCGACCCGCTCAGCACCGCGACGACGAAGCCCTGGGCCGGTCCCGGGGCGGGCTGACCTGCAAGATCCACCTGGCCGGCGACGGCAGCCGCCGCCCACTCGCATTCGTCATTACGCCTGGACAGTGGGGTGATGCTGCTGGCGCAACGTCATCCGGCTGGGACTGCGGGATTCCCGACCGCGGTGGTGGCTGCGTCCTGGGTGGGGGTGAGGAGAAGGTCCTCGTAGGTGTGGTGATGGCGGGTGGTGGTGCGGTGGTGGAGCAGGTGGGCGGCGTGTTGGGGTTGGCCGGCGTCGATCAGGGCGCGGGCGAGGGTGTCCTGGATGATTTCGCGTTCGACGCGGACGCCGCCGATGCGTTCGGCCTGGTCGCCGAGGGCGGTGAGGAGATCGACGGATTGCCCGGGGCTGCCTGCGGTGAGGTGTGCCAGGGCTTGGACGACGGGTGCGAGAACCTCGGCGTAGTCGGGGCGGGGGTCGTTGGCGGCGCGGCGGGCGAGGGCTTCGAGGGCGTCGGTGTCGGCGGCGACAGCGAGGCCGAGGGCGAGCTGGAAGGTGTGGAACACCTCAGCCCAGCCGCCCGGTTCGGCCAGCAGATGGTGGATGTGTTCGAGGTCGGCGGTGCGGGCGGGGGTCTGACCGGCGAGCAGAAGGCGCCAGTTGGTCGCCGAGCGCATCCCCACGTCTCCGTAATGGAGTTCGGTGTCGGCGCGGCGGCGGGCGTCGGCGAAGTCGCCTGCGGCGATGGACTGCAGGGCGGCGTGCCATTGCAGATGGCGGCGCTGCACCGCATGCGGGTCGGCCGCGAGCCAGGCGTCGATGAAGGCGGTGGAGGCGGGGCCGGTGCCGTGTTCGTGTTCGGCGTGGGCCCGGGCGTGGGCTGCCGGGCCCGAGCGGGGGTTGAGCTCCAAGGCGTGGTCGGCCAGGGCCCAGGCATCATCGGGGCGGCCCTGTTCGGCGCGTGCCGTCGTCCTGCTCGAAGACGGCGGACCGGAGGCCTACGCCTGGCGGGCGCTGAAGATGCGCGTCGAGAGCCACTTGCGCATGAACCCCGGCCCCACCGCCGACGGGCGCAGCACGGCCCCGGCAACCGCGCGAACCACCGCCGTGCACGAAGCTGTCCGTGCCACGCTGGACGCCATGCGCGAGCAACTGGCGGAGCAGGAAACCCCGCTCGGCCTCTACACCGCCATAGCCGTGCTGCCCGAGCGACAGTTCGACGTCATCATCCTGCACTACGTATTGGGCTACCCCTCCAGACAGGTCGCCTCAATCATGGGCATCAGCGCGGGCACCGTGAGGACCCACCGCCGCCAGGCCCGCAAGCGGATCGCCACCAGACTCGGCCTCAACCTGGACCTGGACCTGGGTGATGACGAGGAGAAGGAGTAGACCGTGCGCCACCTCGACGAGATTCTCCACCAGGCCGCTCTCCCCGACATGGTCACCGACGACGACCTGGACGACCTGCGGCAGGAGAGCGTCCGCGACGTCACCGCCGTGCTCATGCTCGGTGCCCGCCCCGCGCCCGAGGGCCACCTCCCCACCCCTCTGGACCATGCCGAGGCCGACCTGCGGGCCCTGTCCACCGCGTTCCTCCGCAGCGAGACCGCCGCCAAGCACCTGTCCAGCCTCGCCCTCGAGCCCATCGACGCTGACGGCGCCCTGCACTTCGGATGCCTGCTCAACCTCGTCCAGGAGTGGGACGGGGCCTTGTGGTGGTGGCAGTTCGCCGCCGGAGCCGGCAACGCCACCGCCGCCCACTGCCTCTATCTCCTCCATCTGCACCGCGGCGAACTGCGGGACGCCGACCACTGGGCCCACCAAGCCCTCATCCTTGGCGCCACCGCCCATCTCTCCCCGCGATCCCGCTGCCCCCATCTGGACAGCAACACGAAAGCACTGCGCGAAGCCGTCGACCGCCTGAAGGTCGATGAAGTCGACGGCGCCCTCCTTCACCACCCCGACCAGCACCTCGCCGACCGAATCGAAGAACTCGCCGACGCCTGCTGACCCGTGAACGGTCGACCCGGCCGCAGCGGTCTCACGAGGCTGGTGCCACGGTCCCGAATCGGATTCCAGCTGTGCCGAAGAGTCGGGCGTACCACGCCAGCAGATCGGCGCCGCCCGCAATCTCGGCAAGACCACCTGCGCGAGCAGGAGGTGGGTCTGCGCGACGTCGCCAAGCGCCTCGTCATCACCACGAACTCCAGTTGACCAGCCCCGTCTCAGCCGCAGAGTCGGGGCTGGCGTGTGCACTCAGTGCCAAGTGGCCTCGCAGGACTCTGTGCGCCCATCGGAGTAGCCCAGGCACGATCGGGCCTGGACGGCCCGGGTGGGATAGCGAGAGTGATACGTGGGTCCGTGAACACCGCCGTCCCCGTCGACACAGTCCACGGCTGGCGACCGACAGTGCCAGTGGCCGGCGCGGAGTTCGCGGACCTCTTCCCGCTCGGGGCCAGCCCGCATGGCCGTCCGGCCGGCTCGCGGTGGCCTCGGTGCTCCAGTTCTTGGAGGGCCCGTCAGGCCGCGGCCGTCGTGCGGGGCGCATCGGCCCTGTACTCCCGAAGCTGACACCAGACGGCATGTAGCTGAGTGTCGGCGTCGCGCGAGCACCTGGAGGGTGCGGAGCCCAGCTCACTCAGCGGAAGGGACCATCGGTCGCGAAGGCGTGGGCTGCAAAGCGCTTGCCCATTCGACGGTATGCGGCGGCGGTGGGGTGAAGGCCGTCGGCCAGGTCATCTGCCTCGTCCGGGCCGAGCAGCTCGCGTCCGTCGAGATAGTGGAGGTGGGGATCAGACGCCTGTCGTGCCGCAGCGATCCGGGCCAGCTCGGCACGGACCACCGCCAGCGACAATGCCCCGCCGGCCACATCGGCGGGGTCGCCCAGGGCAGCGAGCCTCCCGTCCGGGCCGGTCGCGGTCGGGCCGGGGGCCTCTTCCAGGGCCGGACAGCTCACCGGAGAGATCAACAGCAGCGGGGTGTCCGGGTGTCCGTCCCGGACCGTGTCCAGGAATCCGTGTACCGCCGGACCGAACGTCCGCAGCCGGAAGGCGGACAGACTCACGATGTTGATGCCCACCTTGAGGCTGATCAGGTCGGCGGGCGTATCGCGGATCGTCCGGGCGACATAGGGATCCAGCAGCGCGTTGCCCGCCTGGCTGAGGTTGATCACCTCCACCCTTCCAAGCGCAGCCGCCACCACCGGCCAGGTTCCGGTCGGGCCGTCAGCCTCGATGCAGTGGCTGATGGAACTGCCGTGGTGCACCCAGCGGCGCCGCCCGTCCGGCAGCGGTGCCAGCACGTCGCCGTCAGCGCGCAGTGCCACCAGTTCCGTTGGGGTCTGCTGTGGCAGCCACAACTCGACGTCCTTCATGCCGGTCGGCAGCCCGGCGAACCGTACGGTCCCGGGCTCGCCCGGGATGAGTCGCTGTACGGCCCCGGGGCCCGCCATCCGCAGCACGTTGCCCACCGGCGCCTGCCGACGCCCCGCCAAGACGCCGTCCACCAGCAACTCCAGCATCCCTGTCGGGCGAGGGTGAGGGTCGGAGTCGAGCTGGCCAGTGGAGGTGAGTACCTCGAACTCCAATGCGCGCGCATCGGTGCGGAACACCAGCCGCACCCCCGAAGGCATCACGCTCACCCCGTAGACCGACGGGTCCTGGTACTGCTCCTTGGTCCACGCGGGCAACCGGCGCGGCATCACCCCTGCCTGTGTGGTCTCCAGGTCCAGCGCGCCCCGCAACTCCACCGGCCCGCCCACCAGTGGAACCGCCCGCATCGCCACCGTCACCGCTCCTTTCCCAGGTCAATGGGGTCCGGAGATTTCATCAACCCGGTGCCTTCGCGGCTCATCGACGCCCGCCGAACTCCCAGTCGTGTACCTCGATGTCCGCGTACCGGTCCGCAGTCAGGACGGCTCGCGCCGTCTCTGCATCAGAGGCCCTGAGCAGCACCGCCGTACCCAGCCAGGTGTCGCCGTCGTCGGACAGCAGCGGCCCGTACGCGACCAACTCGTTCCGGTCGAGCGGCAGGGCAAGGTCAGCGGCTGGGCCCTCGCCGAGGCCGAGCACCAGGTACCGGTTGCCACCGGTCCGGCCGCCGGGGCAATCCCACATGGTGCGCCCCAGCACGTTGCGCCACCGGCGCAGCAGCACGTCCCGGTACGCGCCGGCCTGGTAGTTGGGCTCGTCGAAGGCGAACGCGCGGGCGGCGGCGGGATCGGGCAGGTCGATGATGTGCACGCTGCCGGTGGGTGTTTCACCATCATCGGCGAAGGTCGGGCCGCGAGCGATCAGCTCCTTCGCGTACCGGTCCATGTAGGACCAGCGCTCTTCCAGCAACCCCTCGCGTAACGCGAGGGAGCCGGGCCGATCACGGTGGTAGCAGAAGAACTCCATGGCCACTGATCCTTTCCTACCAAGGGCACCATCTCAACTGGCTTCTGGCGACGATGCCCCCGCGCTCCAAACGAGGCAGCATTGGCGGGGAAGACAGGTCCGGGCACATACCGTGCATACAGCTGGACTACCGGGACCATCGCGACCGGCTCCGGCCCTACGGGCGCGTCGAGCGGCTTGTAGTGGTCCGGTTCGGCGCACATCAGCCAGGGCTCTTCGGCCGGCCACAGCAACGGCCCGCCGATGGAACCTTCCCTGGGCCCGGCTGCCCGGCCCGGGCGTAGAGGAGGGTGACCGTGCACACTACAGGGTGCGCTGCCGCTGCTCGACCAGGGTCCGCAGCCGGTCGCGCAGCTTCAGCTCGCACATCCACTCGCCCAGCGCCGCGCCCCAGGCGTCACGGTTTCCCGGTGCGATGAGCTTCCCGGGGCGCTCGGGCGCGGTGCTGCCCGGGAAGCAGGCGTGCCCCAGCTGCCGATCCGGTAACCGGTGGCGGCAATTTTGGTGGCCTTGCGCCAGTCGTCCTCATTCACTGCGAAGCGCCAGCCCAGTGCTGTCGAGAAGAAGGCCGCGGTGCGCGTCACGTCGCGGGTCTTGAGGTCCATCCAGCAGAACTTGTTCAAGGTGGCTCCTTGTCGTCCGGATACTGGGGTATCGGGTGACCGGAAAGCCGCTAAGTCGTCGCGACCTGGTCCCGGGCCAGGCGTTCGCGCAGCGTGGCGGCGAACTCCTCGGCCCGCGCCAACTGCGTACGCAGCTTCTCCACCTGCTCGGCCGCGTCCTGCTCATAGCCGCGCACGCGCTCCAGCAGGGCCTCGCGCTCGTCGGCCGCCAACTCCTCGCCGGAGTCGAGGCGGTCGGTGGCCTCCAGGAGGTCGCGCATCTGGTCCAGGGTGAAGCCGAGCGGCTTCATGCGGCGGATGACCATCAGGCGGGCCACGTCGGCCTCGGTGTAGAGGCGGAAGCCGCCCTGGGAGCGGGCCGAGGGAATGACCAGGCCGGTTTCCTCGTAGTGCCGGATGGTGCGCAGCGACAGCTCGGTCCGTGCGGCGACCTCGCCGATCTGCATGTGCTCGCTGCTCACGCGGGCGCCCTTCCTCCCTGTCGCCGAGGCCACAGGCGGCCGACGTCGATCTCTACCGTAACGTCAGGGTAGAGTAAGTGATCGTCGGGGTCGGCTCCGTGCCGTCCCCGCTCCCATGGTGCGGGACCGTTCCCGTGTCCCATGGTGCGGGACCGTTCCCGTGTCCCATGGTGCGGGACCGTTCCCGTGACCGTCAGCCGTGTCGGGGCCGACGATGCCCCCGGCGAAGACCGATGCCTGCAGGAGAGAGCGTGCGCATGCCCATGACGCCCGGCGCCGCCGCCTGCCCGCCGTGATCCTTCGCCCTGAAGCAGCGCCAGGAGCTCCCTCCCGCTCGCGCCTGCTGCTCTCTGATTACTGAACTTCGGCCCGCCGTACGTGGGCTTCGTGGAGGGCCGCCCGGTCTTCCGACGCCTTCCGCACGCCCCCACGACGCCGGGTGTGCCCGAGCACGACAGGTACTTGCTCTTGTCTACGTCCGCACTGTCCCCGGCCGCGCGGCTGCGCGGCCTCAAGCCCGACTGGCTGAACGACCCGAAGGTCTGGCGCACCGAGGTCCTTGGCGGTCTGGTCGTCGCTCTGGCGCTGATCCCCGAGGCGATCTCGTTCTCGATCATCGCCGACGTCGACCCGGCGATCGGCCTGTTCGCGTCCTTCACCATGGCCGTGGTGATCTCGATCGTCGGCGGACGCCGCGCGATGATCTCCGCCGCCACCGGCGCGGTCGCCCTGGTCATCGCCCCGCTCAACCGCGAACACGGCCTCGGCTACCTGATCGCCGCCGTCATCCTGGCCGGTGTCTTCCAGATCGTCCTGGGCGCGCTCGGGGTGGCCAAGCTGATGCGGTTCGTGCCGCGCAGCGTGATGGTCGGCTTCGTCAACTCCCTGGCCATCCTGATCTTCATTGCGCAGGTGCCGGAGATGCACGACGTGCCCTGGTCGGTCTATCCGCTGATCATCGGCGGCCTCGCGCTCATGGTGTTCTTCCCGAAGGTCACCAAGGTGATCCCGGCGCCGCTCGTCTCCATCGTCATCCTCACCGTGATCACGGTAGCCGCCGGAATCGCCGTGCCCACCGTCGGGGACAAGGGGGACCTGCCCTCCTCCCTGCCCGTCCCCGGCCTGCCCGACGTGCCCTTCACGATGGACACCCTGACCACCATCGCCCCCTGCGCGCTCGCCATGGCGCTGGTCGGCCTGATGGAGTCCCTGATGACGGCCAAGCTGGTCGACGACATCACCGACACGCACTCCTCCAAGACCCGCGAGTCCATCGGCCAGGGCATCGCCAACATCGTCACCGGCTTCTTCGGCGGTATGGGCGGCTGCGCCATGATCGGCCAGACCATGATCAACGTACGGGTGTCCGGCGCCCGGACCCGCCTGTCGACGTTCCTGGCGGGCGCGTTCCTCATGGTGCCGTGCGTCGTCTTCGGACCCGTCGTCTCCGACATCCCGATGGCCGCCCTGGTCGCGGTGATGGTGATGGTGTCGTTCGCGACCTTCGACTGGCACTCCATCGCCCCGAAGACGCTGAAGCGGATGCCCACCGGCGAGATCACCGTCGTGGTCGTCACGGTGGCCTGCGTGGTCGCCACCCACAACCTGGCCATCGGCGTCGTCGTCGGCACGATCACCGCCATGGTCATCTTCGCGAGGCGCGTCGCTCACCTCGCCGACGTCACCGCGGTCACCGACCCCGACGGAGGCAGCGTCGTCTACTCCGTGACCGGTGAGCTGTTCTTCGCCTCCTCCAACGACCTCGTTGGCCGGTTCAACTACGCCACCGACGCCGACAAGGTCGTCATCGACCTCACCGCCGCCCACATGTGGGACGCCTCCTCCGTCGCCGCCCTCGACGCCATCGAGACCAAGTACAAGCAGCGCGGCAAGACCGTCGAGATCATCGGCCTGAACCAGCCGAGCGCCCAGATCCACGAGAAGCTCAGCGGCGAACTCGCCGGGAGCCACTAGCTCGAGTTTCAGCTCGACGAGGTCTCGGGCTGCCGTATCCACGCGGCCAGCAGCCGAAGCGCCTCTTCGGAGCTGGAGCCTGCCTCGGCGGTATAGACACTCAGCCGCTGGTCCGGGTCGGCGGGCAGGGTGAGGGACTCGTAATTGAGGGTGAGCGGGCCGACGACCGGGTGGTGGAAGTGTTTGCTGCCGTGCGTGTGCCGATACACGTTCTGGTCGGCCCACCAGCGGCGGAAGTCCTCATCCGTGATCGAGAGTTCGCCGACGAGTTCGGCAAGCAGTGGATCGTGGGGATGGCGTCCGGCGTCGCGCCGGAGCGAGGCGACGATGTCCCGGGCGTGGGTGTCCCAGTGGATGTACAGCGAGCGGGCGGCCTCGTCGCAGAACATGAACCGCACCAAGTTCCGCTCGCGGTGCGGCAGCGCGTCGAAGTCGGTGAGCAGCGCGCGTGCCATCTGGTTGGACGCGAGTACGTCCAGTCGCCGCCCCAGCACAAGGGCGGGGGTGTGCTCGAGGATCCGGAGCAGGTCGCGCAGCCCCGGGCGGACCGCCTGCGGACGCGTCGCCGCGCGGCGGGGCCTGCCTGCGGCGGGCTTGGCGAGCTGGAACAGGTGGGTTCGTTCGACGGGGTCGAGGCGTAGCGCGCGGGAGATGGCGTCAAGGACGGTCTCGGAGACGTTCAGCCGGCGTCCGCGTTCCAGGCGTACGTAGTAGTCGACGCTCACGCCCGCCAGTTGCGCGATCTCTTCGCGGCGCAGTCCCGGCACCCGCCGAGCGCCGCCGTCGTCGGACAGGCCCGCCTGGCGCGGGGTGATCCGTGCCCGCCGGGAGCGGAGGAACTCACCGAGAGCTGTGTTGCGGTCCATGCCGTTCACGATAGGGCCCAAGATCGCCCCGACGACCCGCGAAAGGGGGACTGGCAGTCCCCCGGTCCGGCTGTCCCCGGGCCCGGCCGTCCCCGGGGCGAAGCGGACCCTCCGGAAGACGATCGGCAGCCGATTCCGGTGCTGAAGTGGAACGCGTCGAGACCGACCGGGGCCCAACGGCCCCCCGGTCGGCCTCTGTTCACATCGCACGAATCGCTCGAAGGGAACTCCTGTGTCGGACACCAAGACATTCCTGATCACCGGCGTCAGCACCGGCCTGGGCCGCGCACTGGCGCGCGCGGCGTCGGCCGCGGGCCACCGGGTGGTGGGCACGGTACGCACGCCCGCCGACGCACGGGCCTTCGAGGCGCTCGCCGGCGACGCGCACGCCCGCATCCTGGACGTGACCGACCATGACGCGGCGGACACGGTCGTGGACGAGACCGAGCGCGACCTGGGCCCGGTCGACGTACTCGTCGCCAACGCCGGGTACGGCCATGACGGCCTCTTCGAGGAGTCGTCGATGGACGACCTTCGCCGCCAGTTCGAGGTGAACGTCTACGGAACCGTGGCGGTGATCAAGGCCGTCCTTCCGCACATGCGGGAGCGCCGCTCGGGCCACATCATCGCCGTCACCTCGATGGGCGGGCTGATCACCATGCCGGGCCTCAGCTTCTACCACGGCAGCAAGTTCGCGGTGGAGGGCATCCTCGAAACGCTCGGCAAGGAGGTCGCCGATTTCGGCATCCATGTCACCGCCGTCGAGCCGGGCAGTTTCCGCACCGACTGGGCAGGCCGCTCGATGACCCGCGCACCCCGTGTGATCGCCGACTACGACGAGCTGTTCGAGCCGCTGCGCGCCCGGCGCGTCCACGGCAGCGGGCGCCAGCCGGGCGACCCGGACAAGGCCGCGGCCGCGGTACTGCGCATCGTGGCGGCCGACCAGCCGCCGACGCGCCTGCTGCTCGGCACCGACGCGCTTCGGCTCGTCCGGGCCGGACGCGACGCCTTCGAGCGCGACATGCTGGCATGGGCCGAGCTGTCGGTCTCCACCGACTTCGACGACGTCAGCCGGCCCGCCTGACGTCACTCGCTGCCGGGCCCCCGGCGCGGGGCCTCGACGGCGGCCCTCGCCCGACAGCCCCGCCACCCCGTCGAGTGAACGGTCGTATCTTCGGGCCGGTCCCGCCGTTGCTCAGGTCGTGATCAAGCACACCATTGCCGCCGGCGTTCTGACCGGCCTCGCGCTGACCGTCCTGCCGGCAGCCTCCGCAGCTGCGACAACCGCCCCCCAGACGAAGCCCGTTACCGCTGTTTCCTGGCTGACGCCTCAGTCCGTCATGGGAGACGGTGACGACGGGGGTCGTCACGACGATGACCGAAAGAAGGGCAAGAAGAAGCGGTACCGGGGCGACGACGACTAGTGACTAGCGACTAGCCCCAGGACCGTTCAACCAACTCGCCTCACCGTCATGCCCCGCCCGGCCCGCCAGGCCGGTGCGGGGCATCGGCGTTGCCGCCTCCTTACGCCATCTCGTTGGCGCTGGGGACGCAGTGCGTCATGTCCAGGCCGGTGATGTCGCGGGTGCCGTTGTTGCCGAGGTTGGCGGCGCGCTTGAGTTCTTCGTCCGTGAGGGTCTGCGTCGGCAGGGGTGGCAGGTCCCGCACGTCGTCCGCGGTGATGCCGAGGCCGTCGCCGACTCGGCGGCCGTAGGAGTCCTCGGCCATGAACAGGTGCCAGACCATGCGCTCCTGGATGACGCGGTCGCACTGTTTGAGGGCCGTGACGAGGTTGAGGACCAGGTCGTCCTGCTCCCAGGGCTCGGAGAGCAGGAAGCGTTCGCCGGCCTGCCGGTAGTCGTTGGTCCGCTCGATACGGGCGCGGGTCAGGCGTCCGGACAGCTCCGGGCCCTGCACGTCGGGGTGCGGGCAGTCGGCCTCGCGCAGGCCGGCCACCAACGACGGCTCGTAGTTGATGTGGGGGTCGGTGCCTCCGTAGTCGACGCCGTACGTCATCGCGCCGTCCCGCTGATTGGTGTTGACCTGGGCGTTCTTGGGCGAATTGACCGGCAGCTGCAGGTAGTTCGAGCCGACCCGGTAGCGCTGGGTGTCGCTGTAGGCGAAGGTCCGGCCCACGAGCATCTTGTCGTCGGAGAAGTCCATGCCGTCGACCAGGACGCCGACGCCGAAGGCGATCTGCTCGCTCTCGGCGAAGAAGTTCTCCGGCGCCCGGTTCAGGACCAGCCGGCCGATCGGCAGGAGCGGGAAGTCGTTCTGCGGCCACACCTTGGTGTCGTCCAGCGGGTCCCAGTCCAGCTCCGGGTGGTCGTGATCGTCCATCATCTGCACCCGCAGCTCCCACTCGGGGAAATCACCGCGGGCAATCGCGTCGTACAGGTCCTTGGTGTGACTGCCCAGTTCCGTCGCCTGCACCTGCGACGCCTGCTGAGCGGTCAGCGACTTCACACCCAGCTTCGGCGACCAGTGGTACTTGACGAGCTTCGTCTCCCCCTTGGCGTTCACCCACTTGTACGTGTTGACGCCGAAGCCCTCCTGATGCCGGTACGAGGCCGGGATGCCGCGCGGGCTGAAGATGAGGGTGTACATCAGCAGCGACTCCGGCGATGCCGCGGCGAAGTCGAAGACGCGGCCCGGGATCTGACGCTCGAAGGTGACCGGGTCGGGCTTCTGCGAGTGGATCACATCGGGGAACTTGATCGCGTCCCGGATGAAGAACACCCCGATGTTGTTGCCCACCAGGTCCCAATTGCCGTCCTCGGTATAGAACTTCACGGCGAACCCGCGCGGGTCGCGTACCACCTCCGAGGAGTCCCGGCCGCCGGCCACTGTGGAGAACCGCAGTGCCACATCGGTGCGCTTGCCCGGCTCCTGGAACAGCTTGGCCCGCGTGTACTTCGCGATCGGCTCGTCCCCGACCTTTCCGTACGCCTCGAAGTAACCAAAGGCCGTCGCGCCGCGGGCATGCACCACCCGCTCCGGCACCCGCTCCCGGCCGAAGTGGGCCAGTTTCTCGATGTATTGGTAGTTCTCCAGCGTCGCCGGACCGCGCGAACCTATCGTCCGCTGATTCTGATTGTCGTGAACAGGGTGTCCCTGCCTGTTCGTCAGTACTGAACGTCCGTCGTTCTCGGGGCTGTTCGGGCTGTTCGAGTTGTTCAGTGTGCCGTTGTCTGCCATTTCGTACTCCTCTGACGGATGCGGGATCCGGCTTCAGCGGGTCTTGAACGCTTTGCGGGTGGCGGCCCTTTCCTCCCATGAGTCCGTTCCAGGGCCCTTGACCGTGTCGGAGAACCAGCTGTCGTGGCGTATCAGGAACGCCGTCCGCTCCTCCTCCGTCATGTCACCCATCTGCCCAAGGCCCTCGAAGTAGCCCTCGCGCGCTCCGCCGGGAGCGAAGAGCATCAGGAATTCCGCGGGTTCGCCGGAGATATTGCCGAAGGAGTGGATGCCGCCCGGCGGGGTGCCGGCCGGGCGGAAGGTCGCGCTTGGTTCGCCCTCGTCGCCGTCGTAACGGATCTCCGGATAGTCGTCAGCCAGGAAGGACATGGAAAATTCTCCTTGATCGGGTCGAATCTGGTCGAATCGTGTCGGGTTGGAGCGGATCGCATCGGGTCGCATCGGATTTGGTCGGCCGGGGGAGTCCGGCCGTGAGGGAGGAAGGTCGTGCCCGTGGGGGAGGAAGGTCGTGAAGGGGCGACGCCGAGCCCGAGCCGTCAGGCCGGCGGCCTTTCCTGGAGGTGTCGGGTTCTGGCGGCGCCGAGTCCTGGTGGTACGCGCCGGGGTGGCACGCGGCGTCCGCCGCTCGCGGTGACCGCCAACGCCACGACGGTCATGAGGGCGAGGAGGCCCCAGGCGGGAACGAAGCTGCCCGTGCGGTCCTTGACCAGCCCGAGGACGGGCGGGATCACGACGATCGCGACCTGGTTGACCGACATGGCCAGACCGAGGGCGAACCCGGTCCTGCCGGGCGGGGCGGCTTCCGTCACGTAGGCGACCCACGGGCCGTACCAGCCGAGCCCGAAGAAGCCCAGGCCGACGAGGACGAGGCCTGCCACCACGGGTGAACGCCCCACGGGCGTCATCAGCACCGCCATGCCCGCCGTCGCCGCGACCAGGCAGACCATGACGGAGCGGTACCGCCCACGCCGGTCGTGATCGCTCCACGCGGCGAGAGCGATCCGGCCGACGACGCCCGCCCCTTGCGCAGCCACCAGGACGAGGGTGGCCGTGCCGGTGCCGACCGACGCCACGTCGTGCAGGTACAGCACGGTCAGGATGCCCACCCCGCACTGCACGGAGACAAGGCTCGTACCGGACAGCATGATCTTCACCATGGACGGCTCGCGGAGCATCGCCCACCGCCCTCCGAGCCGTGGCTCCGGAGCGGGGACGCTTCGGCCGTCCCCTGAGGCGTCGCGGGCTGGCGGGCGTCGGTAGAGGCCCATGAAGACGGCGGCGCCGAGCAGCGCGACGAGTCCGCCGGTCACGAGCGCGGCCCGCCACCCGAAGGCCACGGCGACGTAAGGCAGTACGGCCGAGGCGAGTGCCGCACCGAGCGGCAGGCCCGCCTGGCGGATGCCCATCGCGAACCCGCGCCGGGAACTGTCGAACCAGGAGGCGACCGACTTGCTCCCGCCGGGCTGCACGGCGCTGTATCCCGCGCCGACGACGAGCAGGGCGAGCAGCAGGAACACGTACCCCGGCGCCGCGCTCCCCAGGAGCAGGCCCGCGGCGACCACGCAGGCGCCCACCCCGACGACCCAGCGTTCGTCGACGTGGTCGAGCAGGGCGCCCGCGACGAGCAGGCCCACCAGCGGGAGGAATTGGGCCGCCGAGATCAGCAGTCCCACCTGGGCCGTGCTCAGGTCCAGGTCGCGTTGCAGATGGATGCCCATCGCCCCGATGCCCTGCACGAAGAAGGCGGAGGCGGCCTGGGTGAAGGTGGCGATGCCGAGTACGACCCACCGGTACCGGCCGGGTGACATCTTCCGTACGGGCAACGGGACGGCGGTGGGGGAGGAGGCCGACGGAGTGGAGTGCTTCACGCCCGCCACCATGATGTAATGGGCTTATGCAACTCAACCCTTACGGCGAGCAGGCGGTGAACCTGGCCGCGGACCTGGCCAACCGGCGCCCGGCGAGCGCGAAGGAACTCGCGGAACGGTGCCGCGGTGCCGGACTGCTCCTGGAACAGCCCGTCACGCAGCGGGACTTGACCCAGACCCTGGCCACCCTCGACGCGTGGGAGGGCGTCGTCGACGCCCACGACGACAACGAGCGCGCCGCGCTGGTCAACCGGCTGCTGGCCAAGACCGCCGACCATCCGCGGATGACCAACCACGCCAGCGACGACTGGCATCTGCACTACCGCGACGACGACGAGTCGTTCGGCTCCCTGCTCAGTACGCTCATCTCCGTGGGCACCGCGCTGCACCTGGTGGGGCGGGGCATCCACCGGCTCCGCCGCTGTGCCGTGACGGAATGCGCCATGGTCTTCGCCGACACCTCCCGCACCGGGCGGCAGCGATACTGCTCCCAGCGGTGCGCCAACCGCGACGCGGTCCGCAGGCATCGCGCCCGCACGGCGGCGTGAGACTCTGCCGCCGGATCGGTCGTCGCGGCGTGGAAGTCCGCGTACCCCTCGGTCAGCGGCCATCGGGGCCGTCCGCGGCGGGCAGGACTGCGGCACCACGGGTGCCCCTACGGGCGTCGCGGGTGCCCATACGCACCGCGCCCACGCTCGCCATGACCGCCATCGCCACCGCGGCACACTGCGGCAGCGAAAGACCCTGGCCCAGCACCAGATAGCCCGCCAGCGCGGCAAGGGCGGGCCCCAGGCTCGTCAGCACGGCGAACGTCGCCGCGGGCAGCCGTCGCAGGGCGAGCAGTTCCAGGGTGTAGGGCACCCCTGAGGACATCACCGCGATCACCAGGCCCAGACCGAGCACCTCCGGTTCCAGCAGCGCCCCGCCCGAGGCCCCGATGCCCAGCGGCAGGTTGACCAGCGCGGCGACGGACATCGCGATCGTCACCCCGTCCAGCCGCGGAAAGCGGGTGCCGGCGCGGGCGTTGAGCACGATGTACGCCGCCAGCATCACCCCGGCGCTCAGTGCGAAGGCCACACCCGCGGCGTTGAGTCGACCGAAGCCGTCGCTGCCCAGCAGGTAGACCCCGGCCAGCGCGAAACCCGCCCACAGCAGGCCGGCGGCGCGGCGCGAGGCGACGACCGACAACAGCAGCGGCCCCAGCACCTCAAGGGTGACCGCCGCCCCCAGCGGGATGCGGTCGATGGCCTGGTAGAAGAGGATGTTCATGCCGCCCAGAGCCAGGCCGTAACCTCCGACCACCGCCCAGTCGGCGCGCGAATAGCCGCGCAGCCGGGGCCGGGTGACGACCAGCAGCAGCAACGCGGCGAACGTCACCCGCAGCGCGACCGTGCCGAGCGCCCCGGCTCGGGGGAACAGCAGCGCGGCGAAGGCCGACCCGAACTGGACGGACACCGTCCCGGCCAGCACCAGGCCGACGCCGCCGAGGCTGCCGCGCCCTGCGGCCTGACGAACGGCGACGGGAGCGGCCGTCGCCGCGGATGAGCTGTGCACCGTGGAGGTCATGCGCTTCACGCTAGGAAGCCGGCCGCCCCGCGTGAAATGCCAAGTCCGCCGCGGTTATGCTCCACAGACATGACCATCGAGCTGCGGCATCCACAGACATGAGCATCGAGTTGCGGCACCTGCGGGCCTTCGTCGCCATCGCCGAGGAGGGCAACGTCACCCGCGCCGCCGCTCGCCTCCATCTGAGCCAGCCCGCGCTCTCCCGCACGCTGCGTCAGCTGGAGGATCACCTGGGCGCCCGCCTCGTCGACCGCTCCACACACCACCTCGAACTGACCGCCGAGGGCCATACCTTCCGCGACAAAGCCCTTGCCGCCCTCGCCGCCTTCGAGACCGCCGTCGACGCCGGCGGGCTGCGGAGCTGGCCGCTGCGCCTGGGCCACAACTGGGCGGCACTCGGCGACTACACCATCGCGTTGCTGCGCCGCTGGGACGAGACGCACCCCGGCACTCCGCTGGAGCTGCTCCGCGTCGACGACCGCACGGCGGGCCTCACGCAGGGCAAGGTCGACGTGGCCCTGTTGCGCGGCGCGGTCGCCGTGGACGGGCTCGGCACCGAGCTGCTGCTTTCGGAGGAGCGGGTCGTGGTCATGGCGGCGGACAGCCCGCTCGCAGCCCTTCCCCGGGTCACCCTCGCCGACGTCGCCGCCTGTCCGATCGCCCTCAACACCGTCTCCGGCACCACGACGCTGGACCTGTGGCCGACGACGGCCCGACCTGTCACGACCATCGAGGTGACCAACACCGACGAGTGGCTCATCGCCATCGCCGCGGGCCGCGCCGTAGGGGTCTCCACGACGGCCACCCCGAGAAGCCACACCCACCCCTCCCTGGTCTACCGCCCACTCGCGGACGCCCCACCCGTCCCCGTCGTCCTCGCCTGGCGCACGGGCCCGGGCCACCCGGCCATCCCTGACCTGCTGGCACTCGCACACGAGGTCCTCGCGGGCGGCCTACATCACTGAGGGTGCACGGCAGGAACCCGCGGGACCAGCAGGAGCAGCGCCGTCGCGCCCGCTGCGCCCGCCGATCCCGTGGCGTCAGTCGGCCGTGGCTCCGGCCGACTCCCGCGTCTGTCGCGCCGTCTCGTCCGCCAGATCGGCCCCGTGGTCAGCGGCCCACTGCGCCAGCGTGCGGCCCGGCCTGCCCAGTACCCGTTCGACATCGGGCCGGACCTCGGGCGGCTCCTCCGCGTACTCGGCCTGATAGCCCAGCAGATACTCGGCGATGTCCGACGGCATCCCGGCCGTGATGAAGGCCGCGCGGGCCTGGCCGTACGTCAGCGGCTCGAAGCGCAGGCTCCTGCCCAGGCCCTCACCGATCGCCGCGGCCTGCTCGCGTTGGCTGAGACGCTGCGGGCCGCTCAGCGAGTACGCGTGGCCGGCGTGACCGTCCTCCAGGAGTGCGGCGGCGGCCACCTCGGCGATGTCCGCCTCGTGGACGGGTACGCCGAGTGCCTCGGGGAAGGCGCAGCGGATCACGCCCTCCGTACGGATCGACGTGCCCCACATGTCCAGCTTGTTGGCGGCGAATTCGCCCGGACGCACGTGGGTCCACTCCAGCCCCGATGCCTCGATGACCTCCTCGACCGCGAGCAGCATCTCGTAGCTGCCCGGTCGCCGCACGGTGACGGCGTCACTCGTGAGGTCAACGACGCGCCTGACTCCCGTACGCGCGGCGCGCTCCAGGAAGGCACGGGTCTGCTCACTCGCATGCTCGGGGGCGAGAACACCGGGCAGGTAGAAGACGCGGTCCACTCCGCCGAGCGCCTCCGCGGCGTCGGTGAGGCCGCCGGCCACCACCTCGACGGCGTCGGGGAGTTGAGCGCCCGCGGGATTCCGGGACAGGGCCCGGACCCGCTGCCCGGCCTGGAGCAGGCGGTCGACCACGATGCGGCCGACCGTTCCGGTCGCACCGGTTACGAGAATGGTCATGAATTCCCTTTCGTCGCTGGGGCCGAACTCGTCGGAAGGCGGCCACCATAGGTCGACGAAAGCCGCACGCGCACATGAGCTCATGTCTCATTTGGCAGGTCAGAGGGGGTGCATAGGATCCCGGCATGGAAGCACTCGCCCAGCGCCTGGTCCCCGACGAGATGTGGGAGGTGGCCGGCGCGCTCTTACCCGGGCGGCGGCCGCGACCTCAGGGGGGCGGCAGGGCCGCGGCCGACGCGCGCAGAGTCATGGTGGCGGTCGTCTACGTCGTCACGAGCGGCTGCGCCTGGCAGCACCTGCCGCCTTCCTTCGGCGTCAGCGTGCCCACGGCCCACCGCTGGTTCGCCCGTTGGACCAGTGCGAACCTCTGGCGGGACCTGAGCGAGGCGACCTCCGACAACCCCGCGCTCGCTGACTGGACCAGGGCGATCCGAGAGTGCGCCGCACGCCGCGTCCACAGCTGAGAAATTCACCATCCGAGACATACGGCGTGGGGGCGACTGATCCCGGAATGTGCCCGTCTGGCGCGCTGCCGTGCTGTGCCGCGCCGTACCCTGCCGACCCGCCCGGTCCGACTCACCGGCTCTGATATTTCCGCTTGGCCCCTTGTCTCACTTGCGCCAGAACACGTGGTGCGTCACGCCGCTCGGGCTGGGTACGACGTCGAGGTGGAAACGGTCGAGCAACTCGTCGGGGGACTCCCAGAGGCGTACCCCGGATCCGAGCTTCACCGGCGAGACCACCACGTGCAGGGTGTCGACGAGGTCGGCGTCGAGGAACTCCCGGATGGTGCTGGCTCCGCCGCCGAGTCGGACGTCCCGGCCCTGCGCCGCCTCCCGCGCCTGCTGGAGGACCGTGGCGGGGTCGCCGTCGACGAAGTGGAACGTCGTGTCGGACAGCGTGAACGAAGGACGCGTGTGGTGGGTCATGACGAACACCGGGGTGTGGAACGGCGGTTCGTCGCCCCACCAGCCCTGCCACTCGTAGTCCTGCCAGGGGCCGCGCTGCGGTCCGAACTTGTTGCGGCCCATTATCTCGGCGCCGATGTTGCGTGCGAAATCCCGCGTGAAGTAGTCGTCGAGGCCGCGGCTGCCGCCGGGGTCGGTGCGGTTGGGCCAGCTCGCCGTGGCGCCGGCCCAGGAAAACATGGTGCCGGGATCGGCGTGGCCGAACGGCCTCTCGAGGCTCTGGTTCTCACCGGCACCGAATCCGTCACTCGAGACGGTGAAGTTCTGGACCCTCAGCAGCTGATTCACGTGACTCCTCTTTCGTGGTCGACAAGAGCCGACCGTGGTCAGTAACAGTCGACAACAGTTGGACTGCCGGGGCCACGGAAACTCATCGGTCAGCCGCCGGTGCGGCGCGTGCGGGCCAGTGCCAGTCCGGCGAGGGTCAGGGCGGTCAGCCCCACGATCAGGGCCACGACGGCCCCGCCCAGCCCGTTGCCGGTGCCGAGCCCTCCGTCGGCGGTGGCCACCACCAGCCCGCCGAGGACCACGGCGATCAGTCCCGTCGCCAGCGTCACGACGAGTCCGAGTCGCCCGGAGCCGGAGTTGGAGCCGGTGCCGAATCGACCGGTGGGGCGAGCCAGAGCCAGCCCGCCGATGACCACGCCGATCAGCCCCAGTACGGCCGCCGTGGAGGCCCCGAGCCGCCCGGCGCTCATGGCGTACATGTCGGCGGCGGTCGGCTGGACCGAAGAGTGCGCGGCCGCCGGGGCGGCGAGCACGAACACCCCGAGCATGGCGGCGGCGGCCGAGGCGAGCAGCCGCCGGACCGACGTCAGGGCCCTTGATGAGCTCATGTCCCTCTCCTGCTTTCGTGCGTCTCGTCGTTTTCCGATGTTTCGTGCGTGTCGTGCGTCTCGTTTGTTTCGTGCGTCTCGTTCTCCGAGTTCTGGATGTCTCCTGATCGTGCCGCCGGGCGCGCCGCCGGTCGTCGTGCAGGCGCAGACACCGCGCGCTGCCGCCCATGGCGCATCCGGCTGCTGCGGGCGCCGCAGGAGCCGTGAACGTACTGCGTACGCGGTAGTCGGCCGCTCGGTCACGAGCGGGACTCGCCCCCGGCAGCGTCCGGCTAGGGTGCGCGCATGAGCACAGGACGGGCCGGTGCCCGCGCCGCGGTCGGGGACTGGGTGATCGCCGTCGGTGTGGCGGCGGCGCTGCTGGTCACCGGGCTGTCCGGGAAGCACTCGGCCACGAACCTCGACCTGCTCGGCTACGCGTTGCTGACGGCCGGCGGCCTGGGGCTGGCCGCGCGCCGCCGGGCTCCGGTTCCCGTCCTGGCGGTCACCGGGCTGTGCGCGGTGGGCTATCAGGCGGCCGGTTTCGACGTGCCTGCCGTCGCGTACCTGTTCGCTGTGTACGCGGCCGTACGGGCGGGACACCGCACCCTCACGGTGGCGGCGAGCGTGGCCATGCTGGCCGTGCTCCCCCTCGCGGCCCTGGCGTCGGGCTCGCACGGCACGGGCGAGGCGTTCGCGCAGGCCCGGGGCGCCCTGGAGCTGGCCTGGCTGATCGCGGCCGGCGCCGCGGGTGAAGCGCTGCGGCAGGCCGAGCGGCGGGCGGACGAAGCCGAGCGCACCCGGGAGGAGACCGCGCGGCGCCGCGCCGACGAGGAGCGGCTGCACATCGCGCGGGAGTTGCACGATTCGCTCACCCACCAGATCTCGGTCATCAAGGTGCAGTCCGAAGTCGCCGTCCACGTGGCCCGCAAGCGCGGCGAGCAGGTGCCCGAGGCCCTCCTCGCGATCCAGGCGGCCGGACGTGAGGCGAGCCGGGAGCTGCGCGCGACGCTGGAGGCGCTGCGTGACGACGACACGACCCCGCCCCGCGGGCTCGACCACGTCCTCGAACTGGTGGAACGGGCCCGTGCCATCGGCCTGGACGCGACGCTGACGATCGACGGACAACGACACGACGTGCCGACCGCGGTGGGCCGGACCGCCTACCGGATCGTTCAGGAATCGCTCACCAACATCGCCCGGCACGCCGGCGCCGACACGGCGTCGGTGCGGATCGACTGGCGCCCGGACGCCCTCGCGATACGCATCGACGACGACGGCAAGGCCACCCCCGACACCCCCTTGGTGCCCGGCGTCGGACTGCTCGGGATGCGCGAACGCGTCACGGCCCTCGGCGGCCGCCTGCACGCGGAGCCACGCGCGAACGGCGGGTTCACCGTCCAAGCCGAACTCCCCGTGGAGCGGACGCCGTGATCCGTGTCCTGCTGGTCGACGACCAGCCGCTGATCCGCAGCGGATTCCGCGCGCTCCTCGACCTCGAGGACGACATCGAAGTGGTGGCCGAGGCGGCCGACGGGCAGGAGGGCCTGGCCCTGGTCGAGCACCACCTGCCCGACGTCGTCCTCATCGACATCCAGATGCCGGTCGTCGACGGCATCGAGGCCACCCGGCGCATCGCCGCGGACCCGGCCCTGGCCGACGTACACGTCATCATCCTGACCAACTACGGCTTCGACGAGTACGTCTTCGACGCGCTGCGGGCCGGCGCCGCCGGATTCCTCGTCAAGGACATCGTGCCGGAGGACTTCCTCCACGCCGTACGCGTCGCGGCGCGCGGCGACGCCCTGCTCGCACCGTCGATCACCCGCAAGCTGATCAACCGGTACGTCACCCAGCCGCCCCCCATCGCGACCACGGGGCTGAAAGAGCTGACCAACCGCGAGCGCGAGGCTGTCGCCCTGGTCGCGCAGGGCCTGTCCAACGACCAGATCGCCGACCGCATGGTGATCAGCGCGCTGACCGCGAAGACCCACATCAACCGGGCCATGGCCAAACTCCACGCCCGCGACCGCGCCCAACTCGTGGTTCTCGCCTACGAATCCGGCCTGGTCACCCCACGCAACCTCTGACGTCGACGGTCACCAAGGGGAAGGGGGGAAGGCGGTGTTGACGCGGCAGCCGGTTCCGGCCGGCACCTGGTCATGACGTATCGTCTCGCGATATCGGAGCTCGACATGGCGTGGGCGTGGGCTCCGAGGCGATGTGGGGCTTGTGCCCCGAGGTGACGTGGGGCGTGTGCCCCGAAGGCGAAGGGAGCACGGCGATGAGCGGATCCTCGGCCCCGGCCGCGGACGGGGAGCTGACGCGGCGGCTGGGTGTCGCGGACGCGGTGGTCATCGGCCTGGGGTCGATGATCGGCGCGGGCATCTTCGCCGCGCTCGCCCCGGCGGCGGGCGCGGCCGGATCCGGGCTGCTGGTCGCCCTGGCACTGGCGGCGGTGGTGGCTTACTGCAACGCCACCTCCTCCGCGCGCCTGGCCGCCCGCTATCCGGCCTCCGGCGGCACCTACGTCTACGGCCGCGAACGCCTCGGCGACTTCTGGGGCTACCTGGCCGGATGGGGCTTCGTGGTCGGCAAGACCGCCTCCTGCGCGGCCATGGCGCTGACTGTCGGCTCGTACGCCTGGCCGGGGCACGCCGACACCGTTGCCGTGGCCGCGGTGGTGGCGCTGACCGCGGTGAACTACGGCGGAGTTCAGAAGAGTGCCTGGCTGACGCGGGTGATCGTCGCCGTGGTCCTGGCGGTCCTTGCCGCCGCCGTGACCGCCGGCCTCACCGCCGACGGCGCGGACGCGGCGCGTCTGGAGTGGGGCACGGACGCCACCGGCACCGGGGTGCTGCAGGCCGCGGGGCTGCTGTTCTTCGCCTTCGCCGGGTACGCGCGCGTCGCCACCCTGGGCGAGGAGGTCCGCGATCCGGCCCGCACCATCCCGCGGGCGATCCCGCTCGCCTTGGGCATCACCCTGGTCGTCTACGCGGCCGTCGCCGTCTCCGTGCTGCTGGTTCTCGGGCCCGAGCGCCTCGCCGACGCCACCGCGCCGCTGTCGGAGGCCGTACGCGCCGCCGGTGCGGGATGGCTGGCCCCGGTGGTGCGCGTCGGCGCGGCGGTCGCCGCGCTCGGCTCCCTCCTCGCCCTGATCCTCGGGGTCTCGCGCACCACCTTGGCGATGGCCCGCGACCGCCACCTGCCGCACGCCCTGGCCGCCGTGCACCCGCGGTTCAAGGTGCCCCACCGCGCCGAACTGCTCGTCGGCGCCGTCGTCGCGACGCTCGCCGCCACCGTGGACGTGCGCGGAGCGATCGGCTTCTCGTCCTTCGGCGTGCTCGTGTACTACGCCATCGCCAACGCCTCGGCGTTCACGCTCACTTCGCAGGAGGGGCGCCCGCCCCGTGCCGTCCCGGTGCTCGGCCTGGCCGGGTGCCTGCTGCTCGCCTTCACCCTGCCGACCGCCTCCGTCGTCTGGGGCGCCGCGGTCCTGGCGCTGGGCGCGGCCGCCTATGGGGTGCGCCGCGCACGCACCACGCGCCGCGCGTCCTGATCGGTGGGACTCTCGGCCGTGCCGGGCTTTCGTCCGGGCGGGACTCTCGTACGTACGAGGGAACGGCCGGGTTCCGCATTGCCCCGCCTCTGCCTCACGCCCGACGATGTCCACACCCGACAACCCATCGAGGTGAGGCGGCGTCCATGGCAGGGATCCGGGCGTGGGAAGCCAGGCTGACCGGCACGAGCGCGCCGGGCGCGGCGATCCTCATCCGCCTCTACGTCGGCTTCGTCTTCGCCTCCGAAGGCATCCAGAAGTTCCTCTACCCCGACCAGCTGGGCACGGGCCGGTTCGACAAGGCCGGCATCCCGGCGCCCGGCTTCTTCGCCCCGCTGGACGGGGTCCTTGAGATCGGCTGCGGCCTGCTCATCCTGGCCGGGCTGCTCACCCGGCTCGCCGCCGTTCCGATGGTGGTCAACATGCTCGGCGCACTGCTGATCACCAAGCTGCCGATCCTGTGGGGTGAAGCCCGGCTGTTCGAGGGCGAATCCGGCTGGTGGGACTTCGCCCACGAGTCCCGCACCGACCTCGCGCAGCTGTGCGGCAGCCTCTTCCTGCTCATCGCCGGCGCGGGCGCCCACTCCCTCGACGCCCGGCTGACCCGCGCCCGGGCCTCCGCGCCGGCCGAGCCGACGACCGCCCGCGGCTGATCATCCGCGGCTGATCACGCGAGTCACCCGCGGCTGCTCACGCGAGCGCGTCGCCGCCGAGGACCTCGCGGGCCAGCTCCGCCAGCGCCTTGCGGTCCTCGGCCAGCGCCTGCTTCCCGGCCTCGGTGGCCCGGTAGACCCGGCGCGTACGGCCGTCGACCACCCGCTGCTCGGAGACCAGCAGCCCGTCCGCCTCCAGCCGGTGCAGCGTCGGGTACAGCGTGCCCGGGCTGATCTGGTAGCCGTGTCCGGCCAGCTCCTCGGTCATCCACGCGCCATGGATCTCTCCCTCGGCCGCGTGATGCAGGATGTGCAGCCGCACCGCACCCCGCTGGAACTCTCGCACGTGACACCTCCCTGCCCGTCCGGCAGTGACGGAACCGATATCGGTAGCCGATCCTACGCGGCACGCGAAAAGGGCCGGCACCGGGAAGCTGCCGACCCTTTTCTGTCATGTCAGCCGCGGCAGGCTCAGCCTGCCGGCGTGCTTACAGTGCGCGGACGCCCGACGCCTGCGGGCCCTTGGGGCCCTGCACGATGTCGAACTCCACGTGCTGGTTCTCCTCCAGGCTGCGGAAGCCCGAGCTGTCGATCTCCGAGTAGTGCACGAAGACGTCCGGACCGCCGTCGGCCTGGGCGATGAAGCCGAAGCCCTTCTCGGCGTTGAACCACTTGACGGTTCCCTGAGTCATTGCTGCTCCTTACAGGGGCTGGGTTGGGGTACTCGCACCGTGCGAGTTCCCGGCCGGTTCACGACGCGGCTGCTCCAGCGACCTGGAAGGCAAGCTTCGCGCCCGCAACATCGTTCTCTGCGAGCATGCGATTGACACAAACACACAAATAAAACTGCGACCGCCTCGTACAACCAGGGTGCCGCCGGAATCATTCCCGTCACGGCAGAACAGGTCCTCGTGCGTCGGCGAAGGCTACGGCCGGGTACGTAAGCGTCCTCACATACCTGTGCGTACCACCCGCCCTAGCGTCGGCGGCAGAGAGCAGGAACCGCCGCACTGGGAGGACGATCACCATGGCTACCACCGCACACGCATCGCCCCGCACCGCAGCCCTTCCTCTGTACGAGGCCTGGGGCGCCGCGGCCGGTCTCGTCGGCGGTATCGGGATGGGCGTCTGGATGTCGGTGTCCAGGCCGATGATGGACACCGCGATGATCGAAATGGTCGCGGGGCTGCTCGGCTCCACCAATGCCTTCGCGGGCTGGCTCATCCACCTGGGCATCGCCGTCTTCGCGGGCATCGGCTTCGGGCTGCTGCTCGGCCGATATGCGCAGAAGATGGTCCCGGCCGTCGTCCTCGGCCTGGCGTACGGCGCCGTGTGGTGGGTGGTCGGCGCCCTGTGGATCATGCCCGCCAACATGGGCATGCCCGTCTTCGAGTGGAACGCCGTGACCCGCTCCAGCCTCGGCGCCCACCTCGTGTTCGGGGCACTCGCGGGCCTTGCCTTCTCGTGCATCGCCCAGGTGACGGGCAAGCAGCGGTCGAACCTGGCCGGGGGATGACCCCATGCCGTCGGCGTCAACTCCCGCCCCCGGTCTGCCACCACGGGGTGCCGCCCAGCATGGCGGCACCCCGGCCGACGGTGCCGTGCCCTACTGTCTGGCCGACAGCGCTCAGGCGTTGTCGCAGCCCGTGTGGGGCAGCGCGCCCCCGCCCTGGGCCCCGGGACGACGCGAGGAGATATCCCGCATGACCGATGCCGCACCCGCCGGCGCGGAGGCCGACAGGACCTGGTGTCTGGCCGAGGTCGACATCTTCTGCGACCTCGACGAGCAGGAGATGGCCCGCATCGCCGACGCCGCACCGATGAAGACGTACGCGGCCGGAGAGATGCTGTACTCCCCGGCCCAGCCCTGCGAAGTGCTGTTCATCCTCAAACAGGGCCGGGTCCGCGTCTTCCGCGTCTCCGCCGACGGCCGGGCCCTGACCACCGCCATCGTCACCCCCGGCACCATCTTCGGTGAGATGGTCCTGCTCGGGCAGCGCATGTACGGCAACTACGCCGAGGCCCTCGACGACGTCACGGTCTGCGTCATGAGCCGCACCGACGTGCACCGGCTGCTCCTGGCCGACCCGCGGATCTCCGCCCGGATCACCGCGATCCTCGGCCGCCGCCTCGCCGACCTCGAACAGCGCCTGTCCGACAGCGTTTTCAAGACCGTCGCCCAACGCGTCGCCACCACCCTGGACACCCTCACCACCGCCCAGCCCCCGGCAGGCCCGCTGCGGCCCACGGCCCGGCACCCCCAGATCGCCCTCACCCACGAACAGCTCGCCGCGCTCGCCGGCACATCCCGGGAGACCTGCACCAAGACCCTGCGCGAGTTCGCCGACCGCGGCCTGCTCCGCCTGGCCCGCGGCCGCATCACGATCCTCGACCCGGGCCGCCTCCGGGACGAGGCCGGATAGCGGCCGGCCTCCGTCCGCGAACGTCGGTGTCGCCGGTGTCGCCGGTCACGTCGGTCAGCAGCCTCCAGAGGTGCCGGCCGCGCCGCCGATCTGCAGGGCGGCGGGAGCGGCGCAACACCCTTCGGCCTGCTCGGTGTTCTCGGGTTCGTCGAAGAGGCCCGAGCCGCCGCACACGCCGGTCTCGGGGAGGGTGAGCTCGACGCGCTCGGCGGCTTCCCGGTCTCCGGCGAGGGCTGCGGTGATCGAGCGGACCTGTTCGTAGCCGGTCATGGCCAGGAAGGTGGGGGCGCGGCCGTAGGACTTCATGCCGACCAGGTGGACGTCCTTCTCCGGGTGGGAGAGCTCGCCCACGCCGTGGGGGTAAACGGTGCCGCAGGAGTGGACGTTGGGGTCGATCAGCGGGGCCAGCGCCGCCGGGGCCTGGAGGCGCTCGTCCAGGCCGAGGCGGAGCTCGGAGAGGAAGGTCAGGTCGGGGCGGAAGCCGGTCAGGACGATGACCTCGTCGACCGGGTCCAAGCGGCGGCCGTCCTCGGCGACGAGCACGAGCCGGCCGCCGTCCCGCTCGACGGACTCGGTGCGGAATCCGGTGACCGCGGACGCGTGCCCGTCCGCCACCGCCGCCTTGGCGCGCAGGCCGAGCGCGCCGCGCGCCGGGAGCTGGTCCGCCTCGCCGCCGCCGAAGGTGTCGGCACCGATGCCGCGCCGCAGGATCCACACCGCGTGCGTGCCCGGCGCCTCCTTCGCCAGGTCGGCAAGCTGGGCGAGGGCGGTGAAGGCGGAGGCGCCGGAGCCGACGACCGCGGTGCGCCTGCCCGCGTAACGAGCGCGTACGGCCGGGTCCTTGAGGTCCGGGACCCGGTAGGAAATGCGGTCGGTGGCCGCCCGCTCGCCGAGGGCGGGCAGGCCGTTCGCGCCCAGCGGGGCGGGCCCGGACCAGGTGCCGGAGGCATCGATGACGGCGCGGGCGCTGATCCGCTCCTCGCCGCCCTGCGCCGTGCGGATGTGGACGGTGAAGGGCTGCTCGTCGCGGCCGGCGTCGACGATCCGGTCCCGGCCCGCGCGGGCCACTCCGGTCACCGTCGCGCCGCAGCGGACCTTGTCGCCGAGCGCGTCGGCCAGCGGCTGGAGGTAGTGCTTCGCCCAGTCGCCGCCGGTCGGGTACGTCGCGCCGTCCGGGCGCACCCACCCCGTCGGCGCCAGGATCTTCTCCGCGGCGGGGTCGGTGACCTCGCTCCAGGGGGAGAACAGGCGCACGTGCGACCACTCCCGTACAGCAGCGCCCGCCGCCGGGCCCGCCTCCAGCACCAGGGGTTCGAGACCGCGCTCGACGAGGTGCGCGGCGGCTGCCAGACCGACCGGTCCGGCACCGATGACCACGACGGGCAGCTGATCGTTGGTGGGCGCGCTCACGGGAATCCCCTTTGCTTCGACTGCTGTCGATGTCTTGTGTGCGGCCAGCATGGCACCTGTTTCGATGGGCGTCAACATAGACATCTATCGAAACAGGTGAGGGCGTCAGGGTGCTGCGCTGACGTCCTCCAGGAGGCGCCCTGATCACTGCCCGGCCGCGAACTTCTTCCGCCAGGCCAGCGACACGTACACCAGCGCCACCAGCACAGGGACCTCGATGAGCGGGCCGACGACGCCGGAGAGGGCTTGGCCGGAGGTGACGCCGAAGGTGGCGATGGCGACCGCGATGGCCAGCTCGAAGTTGTTGCCCGCGGCGGTGAACGCGAGGGTGGCGGTGCGGTCGTACGCGAGGCCGATGGCCTTGCCGAGGGCGAACGTACCGAACCACATCACGGCGAAGTACACGAGGAGCGGCAGCGCGATGCGGGCGACGTCCAGCGGCTGGGAGGTGATCGTCTTCCCTTGCAGGGCGAAGAGGATGACGATCGTGAACAGCAGCCCGTACAGTGCCCAAGGGCCGATCTTCGGCAGGAAGTTGGCCTCGTACTTCTCGCGGCCCAGCTTCTGTTCGCCGATCCGCCGGGTCAGGAAGCCCGCGAGGAGCGGGACGCCGAGGAAGATGACGACGTTCAGCGCGATCTTCCACATGGAGATGTCCAGGTGCTCGCCGTCGCCGAGGCCGAGCCAGCCGGGCAGCAGGTCGAGGTAGAACCAGCCGAGCAGGCCGAACGCGAGTACCTGGAAGACGGAGTTGAGGGCGACCAGGACGGCGGCGGCCTCGCGGTCGCCGCAGGCGAGGTCGTTCCAGATGATCACCATGGCGATGCAGCGGGCGAGGCCGACGATGATCAGGCCGGTGCGGTACTCGGGCAGGTCCGCCAGGAAGATCCACGCAAGGGCGAACATCACGGCCGGTCCGAGCACCCAGTTGACGACCAGTGAGGAGGCCATCAGCTTGCGGTCGCCGGTGACGGCGTCGAGCTTGTCGTAGCGGACCTTCGCCAGGACCGGATACATCATGATCAGCAGGCCGAGCGCGATCGGCAGGGAGATGCCGCCGACCTCCACCTTGGCGAGCGCGTCGTCGAGGCCGGGGATCAGGCGGCCGAGGCCGAGGCCGAGGGCCATGGCGAGCAGGATCCAGGCGGCGAGGAAGCGGTCGAGCGTCGACAGCTTCGCGACGACCGAGGGCTCCTCGGTCGTCGCGGTGGTCGCGGGTGCTTCGGTGCGGGTCACGGGCAGGCCCTCTTGTTGTCGGCGGCGGTACGCGCGGTCTCGGCCAGGTCGGCGAACTGGTCGGCGAGTGAAGCGATGACGTCCGGCCGCAGCTTGTAATACGTGAAGCGGCCGCACGGCTCCGTCTCGACGACCCCGGCTTCCCGGAGCACTCTCAGGTGGTTGGAGAGGTTGGTCTGCTTCGCACCCGTCTCCTCCACGAGGTGGGTGGTGCACAGCGTCTCGCGGGCGAGCAGGGTCACGATCCGGAGCCTGAGCGGGTCGGCCAGAACGCGGATCAGTTCAGTGTCGACTGACGTCATCATGGGCTGATACTCTCACATCAGTGGTGGCTGACACCATCGGGTGCTGATGTGCTCTGTGCCCGTCCCTGTTGCGAGACAAGTGCGAGACAAGAGAGACGCCTGATGTCCGACAAGCCCTCCGTGCTGTTCGTCTGCGTCCACAACGCGGGCCGCTCCCAGATGGCCGCCGCGTGGCTGAGCCACCTGGCCGGGGACCGCGTCGAGGTCCGCTCCGCCGGATCCGCCCCCGCCGACCAGGTCAACCCCGCCGCCGTCGAGGCCATGCGCGAGGTCGGCGTCGACATCTCCGCCGAGATCCCGAAGATCCTCACCGTGGACGCGGTGAAGGAGTCGGACGTCTGCATCACCATGGGCTGCGGCGACACCTGCCCGGTCTTCCCCGGCAAGCGCTACCTGGACTGGCAGCTCGACGACCCGGCCGGCCAGGGCGTCGCTGCGGTCCGCCCGATCCGCGACGAGATCAAGAAGCTCGTCGAGGGCCTGATCGAGGAGATCGCCCCGGAGCGGCCGGGACCTAGGGTGTGAGCGCGACCCCGGACGAAGCAGGGAGACGGACACCCATGGCACCGTACGACGTCAAGCGGGAGCTCAAAGAGTTCTACGCGCCCAAGAACACGACGTGGGCCGTCGTGGACGTTCCCGAGCAGCAGTTCATCGCCGTCGACGGTGCGGGGAACCCCAACACGGCGCCCGCCTATGCCAACGCGGTCGAGGCTCTGTACGCGGTCGCGTACACCCTGAAGTTCGCCGCCAAGCGCACGCCGGGCGGCGACTTCGTCGTCGCTCCGTTGGAAGGGCTGTGGTGGGCGGACCGGCCTGAGGCCTTCACCAGCGGCGCCAAGGACACCTGGAACTGGACCATGCTCATCAGCATGCCCTCCTGGATCACCAAGGAGATGATCGAGGACGCCAAGCAGACCGCGCCGGCCAAGAAGAAGCTCCCCACGATCTCCCAGCTCCGGCACCTCACCCTGCACGAAGGCCCCAGCGCCCAGGTGCTGCACATCGGCTCCTACGACGACGAGGCCCCCGTGCTGCACGAACTCCACCACACCTACCTCGAGGCCAAGGGCCTGCGGCCGTCCGGCTTGCACCACGAGATCTATCTGAGCGACCCCCGTAAGACCGCCGCCGAGAAGCTGAAGACCGTCTTGCGCCAGCCGGTCGAACACCTCGGCCGGTAGCTGTGGAAGGCCTCGGCCGGTAGCTACGGCCCCGAACGCAGCCCGCCGGCAGGGTCCGGCTCAGGGCAGGATCGAGTCGACGTACCCGCCGTCCACCCGGACCGCACCGCCCGTGGTCGCGGAGGCGAGGGATGAACTCAGATAGACCACCATGTTCGCGATCTCCTCGGGCTCGATCAGCCGCTGGATCAGCGACTGCGGCCGGTGCAGACGCATGAACTCCCGCTGTGCCTCGTCCCATTCGAGGCTGCGGTCGACCAACTCGTACACGAAGTCCTCGACGCCGCCGGTGTGAGTCGGCCCGGCGATGACGGAGTTGACGGTCACGCCGGTGCCCGCGGCGTCCTTGGCGAAGCCGCGGGAGACCGCGAGCAGCGCGGTCTTGGACATGCCGTAGTGGATCATCTCGGTGGGGGTGACCACGGCCGAGTCGCTGGCGATGTTCTGGATCCGGCCCCAGCCGCGCTCCTTCATCCCCGGCAGATACGCGCGTGTCGTCCGCACCGCGGCGAGCACGTTCACCTCGAAGTACCGGCGCCATTCGGCGTCGGAGATGTCCTCGGCGGGCCGGGCCCCGAAGATTCCCAGGTTGTTGATCAGGATGTCCGTCTGCGGAAGCGCGGCGAGCACCTGCTCCAGGCCGTCGTCGGTGGTGATGTCACCGGGGGCCGCCAGCATCTCCGCGCCGGGGTTCGCGCCGCGCAGCCGCTGGACGGCGGCGTCGACGGATTCCTTCGTACGGCCGTTCACCGCGACGCGCGCTCCGGCGCGGGCCAGGCCCGCGGCGATCGCGGCTCCGATTCCCTGGGTCGAGCCTGTGACCAGGGCTGACTTTCCGGCGAGGTCGATCAGCACGTTGTGCACCTTCTCTGCCGTTGTGGTGTCGAGCGGTTCCTTTCAGTTCCAGTGGATCATCTTGCCTCAAGAGCGGGTCTTGTGGGGGAGTGACGGTTCCTCATGGATCCGGGCCGCCTCGGAGGGGACCGACCGAAGCTTTGGGGAGCGCTTTGGGGGTGTCAGGGGGTGTTGCGATATTTCCGTTGTCGGCCGAGTGGGAGCGGGACAGACTGGCCGGGTGACGGGGATGGGGCGTGCGGAGCGGCCGCTGCGCGACTTCGGGGCGGCGGCCGAACAGGGCGCGGGCGGGGACGAGTTGGCGGTGGCGCTTTCGCGAGCGGTCGCGCCCGTGGTGGCGCACGACGCGTCGCGGCTGGTGGCGACCAGCCCGGCGACGGCCTGCTTCCCCGCGTCGTTCAGCTTCTGGCACGGCTACGAACCGGCATTCACACGGGACATGCTGAACGCCTTCGGCACCGACCCGTACCGGCCGCAGAACCTCGCGCGGCGGTCGGTGCCCGCGGCCATCCTGGGCGCCGGCGGCGGGCAGCGTGGTCGGTCGGCCCGGGAGCTGCTGTCCCGGCACGGCGTCAGCGGTGAGCTGCGGCTGGTATTGCGGGACGCCCGCGGTGTGTGGGGGATGCTGGGCCTGCTGCGGGCCCAGGGCGGCAAGTGCTTCGACGCGGCCGACATGGAGCGCGCGGCACGGCTGGCTCCCGCGCTGATCGCCGTACTGTGCCGGTATGTCGCCGCCGGTCCGCGGACACCGGAGTTCGCGGCGCCGCCGCCCGGCGTGCTCATCATGGGCTCCGACGGCGCGTTCAAGGCGGCCACACCCCCGGCCTACCTCTGGCGGCAGCGGGTCGAGGCCCGCACCTGCCTCCCGGCCTGGGCCGGCGATGCGTTCGTGACCGGGATGGCGATGCGGGTGCAGGCGCACGCCCACGATCCGAGCGTCCCTCTCCCGCTGGTCGTGTCCCCGGCCGCCAGCCACGGCCGTTGGACAGCCATGTACGGCCAGCCGCTGGGCGACGGCAGCGGGAATGTGGCGGTCACCGTCCAGGCGGCGACCACGGAGCAACTGCTGCCGTCGTTCTGCGACTGGTACGGCGTCACCCCGCGCGAGCGCCAGATCATCACCCACCTCCGCGAGGCCCGCGCCCCCAAGCAGATCGCCCGCGGCCTCGACCTGTCGGTGCACACCGTCAACGACCACCTCAAGGCGATCTTCCGCAAGACCGGCGCCACTTGCCGCGCCGAACTCATCGCGGCCGTGACGAACTGAGCTCGCGCCCGCACCGCCGTTTTGATCAACTCTCTGGTGAGGCGGGCAATGTGGGGGCGGTCCCGGGCCGCCCCGGCAGCATCGCCGCACTTACGCCGCAGTCAGCCTGTCCGACGGGTCGGGCCCTGGTGCCTGTCCAACAGAGTTTCGGGCTTGCGCTTTCCGTTGCGGCAACTTCTACGGTCATGTGTGTGGCCGGAGAGACCGGCCCGGCGAGGGAGGCACCGAAAATGGCCTGGTCGATCGCGGAGGTGGCGCGGATGTCCAAGGTGACATCGCGGACGCTGCGGCATTACGACGAGATCGGCCTGCTGCCGCCCGCGTGGATCGGGAGCAACGGGCACCGCTACTACGAGGAGGCCGATCTGCTGCGGTTGCAGCAGATCCTGCTGATGCGGGAGCTTGGGCCTGGGGCTGCGCGAGATCCAGGCGGTCCTGGACAGCCGGCTCGACCAGGTGGCCGTGCTCCGTGAGCACCACCAACGGCTGCTCGCGGAACGGGACCGGCTGGAGACGCTGGCCCGCACGGTCGGCCGGACGCCAACTACCAGGGCATCTGCCGGTTCTGGACCCCGACCGCGGCCGCGTACAAGGGAGTGGGCCAGACCTATGTCGACGACCCGCAGATGCGGGCGAACTTCGACAAGATCGCCGACGGTCTCGCCGTCTACCAGCGCGATGCGAGGACCGTGTACGCCGATGCCCGGCTGAGCTGACCGCACGCGCCTAAGGGCCGTTCGGCGGGTGCGGTGAGGTCTCTCACGTCACTCGACGCCAACAAGGTACGACAAGCTCGCGGTCCGCTACGAGGCGACCGTCCAGGCTGCGACCACGGCCTGAGCGACGGCCGAGTCACTGCTCAAGGCAGCGAACCAGGAATGTCAGTCCCTCTGGGCTGCGCAACCGCACAACACGAGGACCGGTTTTCTGGGACCAGGTGGCCGAGTCTTGGCCGTGTTCGTGTGCGCGTACGACAACGCTGTCCAGATCCTCGACGTCGACCGCAAGTTCCCACTGCGGAACGGATGCACTGGGTTCACGTGTAGCGATGAAATCGGCGGAGTTCAGAGGGGTCCCCATCATCCTGTCGTAGAAGTGCCGGGCCTTCTCAGGCTGGTCGCACGTCAGGACCATGCGGTGCGGGGCACCCGCCAAGTGGGACGGGAACTGCCATCCGGTGAAGCTGCGCGGCTGCCACAGGGAGAAGGCGGCACCTACCGGATCGATCAATGTCGCCGTGCGCCCCTGATCGCCCGCGTCGAAGGGAGGTACGACAAGACGAGCGCCGTTCACTGTCGCCACTTCGACGCGGCGATCGACATTGTCGACTGCCAAATAGTAAGCGATGTGGGCGGGTGTTCCCGGCGGGTAGACCGGGTTCGCCAGGTCGCTCACGCTGCCGATCAGGTGGCCGTCGCTGGCTATCTTGGTGGCCTTTCGCCAGTCCTTCTCGTCCACCGCGAAGCGCCAGCCCAGCGTCTTCGAGAAGAAGGTGGCGGTGCCGGCCAAGTCACGGGTTTTGAGGTCCATCCAGCAGAACTCGTTCAATGAACCCAGACGGGTCCTCATCCTGTGCTCCTTGTCGTCTCGATGCCGGGTATCGAGTGCTCGGACGACTCCGCAACAGATCTTTCGGCTGCGCTGCGCAGAAGGGCCGAGCCGACGGCAAACCGGGTCCTCCGCACCGATTCGAGCCGTCACCGTCCCTCGGTCCGGCTCTGGCTCTCGCTCCGCCTGTGATCTCGCCGGATCTAGTCGCCGGTCGTGCCGTCGAGCATCTCGCGCAGGATGTCCAGGTGGCCGTTGTGGCGGGCTGTCTCCTCGGTGAGGTGGAGGAGGATCCAGCGCAGGTCGACGTGGAGGCCGTCGCGGATGGCTCGCTGGGCCTGCTTGTCCAGGCTGTTCCCGGCGACCAGTTCGCGGTAGCGGGCGCTGTGTTCGGCGTATTCGTCGAGCAACTGCGTGAGCGGGAACTCGACGGCGATCCGCATCTCGCGGTCGGGGTCCTCCTCGGTCCAGGGGCCCTGGTCTTCCTCGCCGAGGAAGACCACCTGGAACCAGTAGTACTCGACCCAGCGGAGGTGGTTGATCACCCCGCTCATGGTCATCAGCGGCGAGCCCGGCAGGAGCGCCTTGCGGGCGTTCTCCGCAGAGACGCCCTCGCACTTGGCGCGGGCGGTGTCACGTGCGTAGTCGAGAAACGTGGTGAGCTGGGTGCGCTCGTCCCACGCGGACGGCGTGTCATCGATTCTTGTCATCGCGCGAAGCGTCCCCGATCACCGCGACCGATGTCGAGGCATTTATCCGCCCGGCATGATCCGCCGGACGGGCCGTCGTCGGGCAACTGAACGGCCGGCCCGCTCCGTCGAGCCATTGATCCAAGGGAAGTCGCGTCAGTGCGGGGGGATGATGGCGTGCGGGCCCTCGCATGGTGCTGACGGGACGTGGTGGGCTTGTGCCGTCGACCGCGAGAGGGGGCCGTATGGGGCGTCGTGAGAAGCCACTGGATCCGACGGCACATCCGGTGGCGCGGTTCGCAGACGAACTGCGCACGCTGCGCCGCACATCTGGTTCACCGACGTATAGGGCCATGGCGCAGCGGGTCGAGTACTCGGTGGCCGCGCTGGCGCGCGCTGCGGCAGGGGAACAACTACCCTCGCTGCCGCTGACGCTCGCCTACGTCACCGCCTGCGGAGCAGACGTGGACGAGTGGGAGAGCCGTTGGCATGACGCTCAGAGCGCGGTGACTCAGTTGCTGGTGGAGCCTGTTGATGCGGCTGATGCGCCCTACCGCGGTCTGGCGCGTTTCGAACCCGGCGACCGTGACCTCTTCTTCGGGCGCACCCGCTTGACCGATGACCTCGTCGAGCTGACCCGTAAGCACCGCGTCACCGTGGTTCTGGGCCCGTCAGGCAGCGGCAAGTCTTCCCTGCTGCGTGCCGGACTCGTGGCCCGATTACAGACCACCGCCGACCCGGGGCCGTGTCCGGCGGCGATCCGGATCTGCACGCCCGGCCCCCGTCCGGTGCAGGAGCACGGCACGCTCTTCACCCCGTCCGAGCGGCACGGGGAGACGTGGCTGGTGGTCGATCAGTTCGAGGAACTGTTCACCCTGTGCCACGACCTGGGCCAGCGTCAGGCCTTCGTCGACCTGGTCCTCGGCGCGAGAGGGCCTGGCAGCCGACTGCGGGTAGTCCTGGGAGTGCGGGCCGACTTCTATGCCCGGTGCCTGGAGCAGCCGGGCCTGGACGCCGTCATCCGTGAGGCGGCGCTGCCGGTCGGGCGCATGACGCCGGCCGAGTTGCGTGAGGTGATCGTCGGGCCCGCTGCGGCAGCGGGCCTGATCGTCGAGCGCGCCCTGACGGCCCGGCTGGTGGAGGAAGTCGCGGGCGAACCCGGCGCTCTGCCGCTGCTGTCGCACGTGCTGCTGGAGACCTGGCGTCGGCGCCGCGGCCGCACACTGACAGGGGAGGCATACGAGGCGGCAGGCGGCATCCACGGCGCGATCGCCCAGACAGCGGAAGAGGTGTTCGCCGAGTTCTCGCACGACCAAGCGGATGCGGCCCGCTTCCTGCTGCTGCGCCTGATCGCCCCGGGCGAGGGATCCCAGGACACCCGGCGTCCCGTCGACCGATCCGAACTGTGCCTTGGCACCGCTGCCGACGATGATGCCACTCCTGTCCTGGAGCGTTTGGCCCGTGCCCGGCTCCTCACCCTGGATGGCGACACCATCCACCTTGCCCACGAGGCGCTGATCACCGCGTGGCCGCGGCTGCATGGCTGGATCGAGGAAGACCGTGAAGGGCTGCGCGCTCACCGACGGCTGACCGAAGCGGCCACCGCATGGGCCGAACTCGACCACGAACCCGGGGCGTTGTACCGGGGCACCCGCCTGGCCACGGCCGAAGAGCGCTTTCCTCCTCCTCGCCCCCATCTCACCAGCCTGGAACGCGACTTCCTCACCGCCAGTACCACAGCCCGAGACCAGGAACAGCGTGCGGCCGCACGGGTCACCCGCAGGCTGCGCCGCCTGGCCGCGGCACTCTCACTCCTGCTCGTACTTGCTCTGACGGCGAGTCTGCTCGCCTGGCAGCAGAACAGCAGCAGCGACGAGCAGCGCGCTCGTGCGGTGAGCGCACAGCAGACCGCGATCTCCCGACAGCTCGCGGCCCAGTCCGCCGAACTCGTGGACACCGATCCCGACCTGTCCTCGCTGCTGGCCATCCACGCCTACCGCACCGCCCCCACCGCTGAAGCCACCACCAGCCTCTACACCGCCGCGGACCTCCCTCGCCAGTACCAACTCCCCGACTACGCCTTCCCTGTGCGCGCCGTGGCGCTCCGTCCGGACAGCAACACCATGGCCACCGTCAGCGACGACGGGGTGGTACGGGTATGGGACTCCACAACCGGCAAACCCAGCCTCCGCCTCACTCTTGGCGACTCTTCGGCGGTGGCCTTCAGTCCGGACGGGCGCACCCTGGCCACCGGCGGCAAGGACGGGACGGTTCGGCTGCGGGACGTGACTCGAGGCAAGACCCGCCGCATCCTCACCGGCTCCGCCGCCGAGGTGGATGCGGTGGCTTTCAGTCCGAACGGGCACACCTTGGCCGCCGTCGACGCGAAGGGGACGGTGCGCCTTTGGGACGTGGCCCTGGGCAAGGTCCGCCGCACGCTCACCGACCGCGACGGATTCGCGCCCGCGGTAGCGTTCGGTCCGGACGGGCGCACCCTGGCCACCAGCGGCAAGGACGGGGTGGTGCGACTGTGGGACACCACCACCGGCACAGCCCGCAGCACCTTCAGCGACCCCGCCGGACGTGTCCCGGCGGTGGCGTTGAGCACGGACGGGCACATCCTGGCCGCCGTCGACGCGAAGGGGACGGTGCGACTGTGGGACGTGGCCCTGGGCAAGGTCCGTCGCACCCTCACAGGCCTCGCGGGCTCTGACTCGGCGGTGGCGTTCAGCTTGGACGGACGCGTCTTGATCACCGTAGATGATCACGAAGTCGAGGATCAGGACGGGGTGATGCGGCTGTGGGTCGTCGCGACCAGTAAGCCCCGCCGCGCCTTCACCGACCCCACCGGGCTCGTGTCCGGGATGGCGTTCAGCCCCGACGGACGCACCTTGGCCACCATCGGCGAGGGTGGGGTGGTACGGCTGTGGGACACCGCGACCGGTAAGCCCCGCCGCACCTTCACCGAGCCCGCCGGATTCGTGTCCGAGGTGGCGTTCAGTCCGGACGGGCGGACCCTGGCCACCGGTGAGCAGGGCGGGGTGGTACGGCTGCGGGACGCCGCGACCGGCAAACCCCGCCGCACCTTCACCAACCTCATCGCAACCGCGTCCGAGATGGCCTTCAGTCCGGACGGGCGCACCCTCGCCACCGGTGAGCAGGGCGGGGTGGTGCAGCTCTGGGACACCGTCACCGGCAAACCCCGCCGCACCTACACCGACCCCACCGGGTACGTGCTCGACGTGGCGTTCAGCCCCGACGGTCGCACCCTGGTGATGGGGAAGGAGGACAAGGTGGCGCGGCTGTGGGACCCGGACGGAGACCCGACGCGTCACACGTTCACCGACCCCGACGACGCCGTGTCCGAGGCGGCATTGAGTCCAGGAGGGCACACCCTGGCTACCGTCGGTGAGGGTGGGGTGGTGCGGCTGTGGGACACCGCCACCGGCAGACCCCACCGCACTTTTCAGCTCACCGACGAAGGTTTGCCCGCGCTCGCCTTCGGCCCGGGCGGGCGCACCCTGGCCGTCGGTGACCACGAAGGGGTGGTGCGGGTGTGGGACAGCGCACTGCCCACCCCCACCGAGTCCATCCGTAAGATCTGCGGCACCGTAGATCGCGAACTCACCCCGCAGGAACGCTCGCGGTACATTCCCGATCTGCCATCCCGTCCCGTATGCCCCTCATGAGTGCATGCCCACAGGAGATGCGCTGGCCTACCGACTCGGGCGTGGGCCACCGTCGCCCCGCCCTCGGCGCGAGAGCGGGCCACAGCGGTGAAACAGCTCCCGTAAGCCAACCCCCTGTCCCGGCCGGCCGCCTGTGTTTTTTGTCTACCAGCACGAACGAGGGCTGCGAGAAATCCGACCGGCCGCTGAAATCACCAAGGCAAGGCCGAAACCGCCGCTTCTGACGATGGGGCGGGACAGTGCCCGCGCTCCGCAACCGGCAGAGCGCGGGCGGCAAGCCAACAAGGGGAAAGGAGTGCACATGCGAAAGCTATGGCTACGTACGGGTGCCCTGGGTGCGGCGTGCTTGGGGGCCGTCGTAGCGGGGGTAGGCCCAGCCCAGGCGGCGGAGCCGCAGTTCACGATGCACACGAACGACACAGGTGATGTCGGCGGCAGGGTCGACTTCTGGCCTCAAGGCGACAAAGTCCAGTTATGCGACAAGCAAGAGGACGGCGCTCGGGCCGACTTGAAGATCTGGAACGTCACCAAAGACCCGGATCAGGTCGAGTACGAACTCCAGGCCTCGGGCGACGGAAAGTGCGAAACGAGAAAAGCGTCGCAAGGACAGAGGTTCAACCTCGCTGAGGGAGACTGTTTCCGCTTCCGGATCCGTCTGCTGAACAACGGCGAGGAAGTGGACGGCAGCCGCGACACCGCGCAGTGGCGCAACTACAACGACGTCAAGCAGCACTGCGGTGGCGTCGACTGACACAGGACACCCAACGAACTGCGGCACGACCGAATGTGACAACTCCTCCTGAGAGGGATCAAAGCAAGGGGGACGACCGCACTTGGACCCTGATCCAGTTCGTGTACCTCCTGGCCACGGCCGCCGCGCCCGTCCTGCTCGGGCAACTCCTCCAGGCCCGGCGCGATGTGGGACGCCGGCTCGTCGAGATCGAGGACCGCCGCGAGCACGAGCAGGCCCGGCACGAACAGACCGTCCTCGCCCGCGAGCGCGCCCAGCTGGCCCGCGAGATGCACGACGTGGTCTCGCACCAGGTGAGCCTGATCGCGGTACGGACAGGGGCACTTCAGGTCGTCGCCGCAGCTCGGGCAGCCTGGTGGCCGACCGCAGGCCACCACCCAGACCTACGGCCGCGCCGGACTCAAACTCTCAAGTGGCCTGTCTTCCCGGCCAGTTGACAGCCTGTACAGGGAAAGGGCCGGAGGGCCCGATCGGGTGTCCATCCCATGGCGTGAGGGATTCCGCTCTCGTTCACGCGTGCCGTGCCTGAGCGTTTCTGCGTGGAATCTACTCACCGGTTGGCCGGAAACAGTTCGCTTCAGGGGGCCTTATCGGCCAGCTGCCGCGGTCCTACTGTCTCTTCCTGGTGACCAGTTGGTGGGACGTAGCACGGATCGCTCGCTCTTCCTTGGATGAAGGAGTAGATGTGGATCGTCGTTCTCTTCTTCGTGCCGCCGCCGTCGGCGTCGGCACGGCAGCCTTCTCCGGTTCGCTGTGGCGGCAGGCCGCCGCCTATCCCGCCCTGCCCGGCTCCAGCCCGTACGGGCCCCTGCAGTCGGCCGATGCCAACGGCATCATGCTGCCGGCAGGCTTCACCAGCCGGGTGATCGCCCGCTCGACGCAAAAGGTCGCCGGCACCAACCACACCTGGCACAAGGCCCCGGACGGCGGCGAGTGCTTCGCCGACGGAACCGGCTGGATCTACGTCTCCAACGCCGAGGTCAGCAGCGGCGGGGGCGGCGTCAGCGCGGTGAAGTTCAACAGCAGCGCCGCTGTCACCGGCGCCTACACCATCTTGTCCGGCACCAATCGCAACTGCGCCGGCGGCTCGACCCCGTGGAACACCTGGCTGTCCTGCGAGGAGGTCGACACCGGCTACGTCTACGAGACCGACCCGTGGGGCCTGAACCCCGCGGTCCGGCGGGCGGCGATGGGCCGGTTCAACCACGAGGCCGCTGCAGCCGACCCGGTCCGCAAGGTCATCTATCTGACCGAGGACAAGTCGGACGGGCGCCTCTACCGGTTCGTGCCCACCACCTGGGGCGACCTGTCGTCGGGCACCCTGCAGGTGCTCAAAGAGGTCTCCGGCGTGCTGTCCTGGGCGAACGTGCCGGACCCGGACGGCAGCCCCACCGCGACCCGCTACCAGGTGTCGGGGGCGAAGGTGTTCAACGGCGGGGAAGGCTGCTACTACCGGTCCGACATCTGCTACTTCACCACCAAGGGCGACAACCGGGTCTGGGCCTACAACGCGGCCACGAACACGATCGCGGTGGTGTACGACGACAACGTCTCCGGCGCCCCGCTGACCGGGGTGGACAACGTCACCGCCGCCGCCATCGGCGACCTGTACGTGGCCGAGGACGGCGGCAACATGGAGATCTGCATCATCACTCCCGACGACATAGTCGCCCCCTTCCTGCGGGTGACCGGGCAGTCGTCCTCCGAGATCTGCGGACCGGCGTTCAACCCCGCAGGAAACCGGCTGTACTTCTCCTCCCAGCGCGGCACCTCCGGCTCCAGCAGCGGCGGCATCACCTACGAGATCACCGGCCCGTTCCGCACCTCCCTGTGACCAACACCATCCGCATCGATCAGTGACCGGGGCGGCGCGGGCTGTCCATACTCCACCGCAGCCCGCGCCGCCCCACCCACACCCAGCACGGTGAGCGCGCCTTCAACACTGGCGGGGCACGCCAACGCCGGTTCGTCGCCGCGCGGTCGACGTCTGCTGGGACATGGCACCTGCGGCGGCGGCCGGGGCGGCACCGGGCGCTGGAGGAGTGCCGGTGAGGTCAAGCGTCCCTACGTCGCAGCACGGCCGCCGCCGCGAGGAGCAGCACGGCCGTGTACCCGGCGACCAGCCACAGCGAAGACCACGGGCCGAGGCTGCCGACCGCGTTCGCGGTGGCGTCCGAGGTCTGCGTCAGCTTTTCCAGCGCCGCAGTCGGTGAGACACCGGCGACCCAGCGCCGGGCGTCGCCGAAGAGCGGGCCGAAGAGGGAGGGCAGCAGGAGCAGCCCGATGACGGTCGTGACGGCACCCGCCGAGTGGCGTACGAGGGTGCCGACCGCGAGGCCGAGCAGACCCGCCACGGCGAAGCAGCCCGCGATGCCGAACAGGGCTGGGAACGGCTCGCCCTGGGCGTACTTGCCCGCGGGCAGCAGCCCGTCGCCGAGCAGGAAGGCGGCCGTGCAGGAGATCAGCGCCACCGCGTACATCAGGCCCGCGATCAGCGTCGCCTTCGCGCCGAGGACGGTCGCACGGCGCGGGGTGGCCGCGAAGGTCGTGCGCAGGGTGCCGTTGGCGTACTCGCCGGTGACGAGCAGCGCGCCGACCACGGCCGCCAGCATCTGCGCGACGACGGAGAGCGTGAGGCTGCCGCCGAGGACGGTGTCGTCCGCCTGCAGGCTGCCGGTCGCGGCCACGAACACCGCGCCCGCGACCGGCGCGAGGGCGGTCGCGAGCGCCGTCCAGACCGTGGAGCGCACGCTGCGGAACTTGATCCATTCGTACGCGAGTGCCTGCGGGTAGCCCGCACGGGCGTGGGCGAGCGTGGTCATCGCTGGGCCTCCCTGGGGTGCTGTGCGGCGGCCCGGTACTCGGCCGCGTCCCGGGACAGGGCCGTGTAGACCTCCTCCAACGAGGAGCGGGCAGGGGTGAGTTCGTGGATCGCGAGGCCGTGGACGAGGGCCAGGTCGCCGATGACCGCCGCGTCCGGGCCCTCGACGCGCAGGGCGCCGGTCGCGGCGAGGGCGACCACGGCGCCCTTGGCCTCCAACAGGGCGCGCAGGCGCTCGGGTTCCGGAGCGCGAACGAGCGTGTGGGCACGGGAGTTGGCGGCGATGAAGTCGCGGACCGTCGTGTCCGCGATGAGCCTGCCGCGGCCGATGACGATCAGATGGTCGGCGGTCAGTTCCATCTCGCTCATCAGATGGCTGGAGAGGAAGACGGTGCGGCCGTCGGCGGCGAGGGACTTCATCAGGTCGCGGATCCAGCGGATGCCCTCGGTGTCCAGGCCGTTGACCGGCTCGTCGAGGATCAGTACCTCCGGGTCGCCGATCAGGGCGCCCGCGATGCCCAGGCGCTGGCCCATGCCGAGCGAGAAGCCCTTGGCGCGGCGGCGGGCGGTGGCCGGCGGCAGGCCGACCAGGTTCAGGACCTCGTCGACGCGGCGGCGCGGGATGTTGTTGCTCGCCGCGAGCCCGGCCAGGTGCTGGTACGCGGAGCGGCCCCCGTGCACGCCCTTGGCGTCCAGGAGTGAGCCGACCGCACGCAGGGGCGCTGCCAGGTCGGCGTAGCGCCGGCCGCCGACGGTGACCCGGCCCGAACTGGGCGTGTCCAGGCCGAGGATCAGCCGCATGGTGGTGGACTTGCCCGCCCCGTTGGGGCCGAGGAAGCCGGTCACGCGGCCCGGCCGCACGGTGAAGGTGAGGTGGTCCACGGCGGTCTTGTCGCCGTACCGCTTGGTGAGTTCGGTTGCCTCGATCATGTCCTCGACGCTAGGGAGACCGGGGCCGGGTGACATCCGCCGCCGGGAGGCGGGCACTACTCCCGCGGGAGCAGCCGTACGCCCACAGGGCGGCGCAGGACGCAGGGCAGAACCCGGCTCGGACCGGGAAGGGAAGCAGGGTCAGCGTTCTCCGGCCCTGACCAGACCCGTCTCGTACGCGAGCACCACCAGCTGGGCCCGGTCCCGCGCGCCCAGCTTCGTCATCGCCCGGCTGACGTGCGTCTTGGCGGTCAGCGGGCTCATGATCAGCTCTTTGCCGATCTCCCCGTTGCTGAGCCCGGCCGCGACCAGGGCCATCACCTCGCGTTCGCGGTCGGTGAGGGCCGCGAGCCGCTCGGCGCCCGCCGCCTCGGGCGTCTTGAGGCGGGCGAACTCCTCGACCACGGAGCGGGTGACCGCGGACGCGAGCAGGCTCTGCCCGGCGGCGACGGTGCGGATCGCCGCGCGCAGGTCGTCGGGCTCGATGTCCTTGAGGAGGAAGCCCGCGGCGCCGTGCCGCAGCGCCTCGAAGACGTAGGCGTCGACCTGGTACGTGGTGAGCATGACCACGCGGACGCCGTCGAGGGTCCGGTCGGCGGCGATGCGGCGGGTCGCCTCGATGCCGTCGACGCCGGGCATGCGGATGTCCATGAGGACGACGTCGGGTCGGGTGGTGCGCACCGCCTCGACGGCCCGTTCCCCGTCCGCCGCCTCGGCGACCACCACCAGGTCGTCGGTGAGGTCGAGCAGGGCGCGGAAGCCCGCGCGGACGACGGTCTGGTCGTCGGCGAGCACCACGCGCACGGTCATGGTCGCCCTTCTTCCCCGTGCCGCTCCCGTGGCGGGGCGGTGTCGCCGACCGGAACCGGGCAGTCGTCCGTGTCCCGGAGCGGAAGCACCGCCCGGACCCGGAACCCGCCGCCCGCCACGGGCCCGTACTCGACCGTGCCGCCGACCGCAGCCGCGCGCTCGCGCATCCCGATCAGCCCGAAGCCGCCCGGCGCGACCGTGGACGGCGAGCCGTCGTCGACGACCTCCACCGCGAGGCGGCCGTCGCGGCAGTCCACGGCGACCGCCGCGTGCCGGGCCGAGGAGTGCTTCACGACATTGGTCAGCGCCTCCTGCACGATGCGGTACGCGGCAAGACCGGCCATCGGCGCGATCCGCCCGACGACCCCGTCCTGCCGGCGCAGGGTCACCCGCACCCCGCTCCCCTCGAACCTCCCGACCAGCTCGGGCAGCCGGTCGAGCCCGGGCGCGGGCGTCGCGGACTCGCCGTCCGGCTCCCGCAGCACGGTCACCGTGGCCCGCAGCTCCCGCACGGCCTGCTTGCCCGAGTCCCGCACCTGCCGCATCGCGCCGCGCGCCAGCTCGGGCCGGGCCTCGAACGCGTCCAGCGCCACCCCGGCCTGCACGGTCATCGCGGCCACCGTGTGCGCCACGATGTCGTGCAGCTCGCGCGCGATCCGTACCCGCTCCTCGTGCACCCGGCGCTCCGCCTCTCGCTCCCGGTCCGCCTCGGCACGGGCCGCGCGGGCGGCGTACGCGTCCAGCAACTCCCGCCGCGTACGTACCACTTCGCCGAGGAGCAGCGGCACCAGCGGCCACAGCATCTCCAGCAGGGGCAGCCCCTGCGGGTTGACCACGTCCCGGCCCACGATGAGCGCCACCACGCCGGAGGCGACGGCCGCGACGAACCCTGTCCACAGCGTGCGCCGCCGGTCGCCGAGGGACGCCACCGTGTACAGCGCGACGATGAAGGGCAGGTTCAGCAGCTCCCCGATGTGCCCGTACAACGCCCAGCCCGCACATGCCGCCCCGGTCACGACGGCGACGGGCACGGGCCACCGGCGCCGCCGGCCCAGCGCGGCCAGGGACACCGCCAGGAGCAGCCAGGTGAACCAGTCGGCCTGCCGGTACCCGGGATCGTTCACCGCCGCGTCCGACGTCGTGAACAGCCCGACCACCGCCACCACCAGCAGATCCGTCGCGGTCGGAGGCAGCGCCCGGACCCTGGCGATGAGCGGGGCGAAGGTCGTCACGCCTCTCACGGTAGGGGCCGGGCCCAGGGCCCGCATACGCCTGCTGGAGTAGCGGACTCGCAGCCAACCACTCGCGCCGTCCGTCACCTGCAAGTTGATATCGACCACCGAGTAATCGATCAGCGCACAGAGGCACCTTGTAGCCGTTCGACGGCCGTCGTCGCCATCAATTTCTGACAGCAGCGCGGCACGTTCTCTGACAGGGGTCGGGCGACTGCTGGGTTTCTATGCTCTGGTGGTGGAACCACCAGTGGCCGGCCAGGCAAGAAGGGCCGGCCTGGCCGGCGTGCAGGTGGTCGCGCACCCCCCGGCCGAGGAGTTCTACCGGCCCTTGGGCGCCAACGGGTGGGAACGGTCGCACCGTCGCCACCGAACGTCACCTGGGAACGTCCTGAGCTGCGTTTCACAACTGCTTGACGAGCTGCAGGCGGACACGCAGAGATCACAGCCATTCGTTGCTGGCCACCACGAGGACGGTCGCTTCGTAGCGGACGGCGAGCTGGGCGAGCTCGGGTGTGTCCGATGGGTCGGTGACAGGCCGGGCCGTAGATCGTTCAGAGCCGTGCGGGGCAGGATGATCTCACCGACACCGCTGGCCCCCGGGCACGCTTCCATCAGAGCCTATGGAAACCAGTTCGATCACCGCCGGGGGCACGGCTCTATCCAAGATGCCGATCCCTGGTGGCAGAGGGAGAGTGGGGTACGGACCAGTCCGCAGCAAGGAGGAGTGGTGGACCATGCCCAAGAAAGCCCACGGCCGCGACGCCCCCAAGGATCCCCAGCGTTCCAAGCTCGCTGAGGCCCAGGCAAGAGCCAAGGCCACGCACCCCGAGGTGCAGTCGATCTCGGCGAAAACCCGAGGCATGCAGCAGAAGGCCCAGAGCCGCCGCCACGGCGAACGCTGAGCGTCGACCTAAAAGGGCCCACCACGCCCCGTTCGGCACCCGCCGGGCGGGGGGGGCGCGAGGTCCTCCAAGTCACATGGCCCGGGGGACGAAACTGCCGGCGAACGGGAGGATGAGGGCGTCGATGACCTCGTCGCTGACCGGCTCGTCGGCTGCCATCGCCCGGCGCAGGTCGGCAAGGGCCTGCTCGACTGCGGGCAGGCGGGGCCGGTCGCCGCTTCCGGGAAGCTCGATGGTGGCCGTGGCGAAGCCGTCCGCCGCGGCGTGCCGGGCTCGGGCCACCAGTCGGGGGTACGCCTTGCGCAGCCCGAGGGGAGGAGGGCTGAGCAGGATGAGCTACGCAGAGCTGCCCGGGCTCTCATCGCGGCTTCCCGAGTGGAGGCTCGGCGACGGCGCGGCGCACTGGGGCGCTGTCGTGTCTCACGAACCTCGAACACGACGCACCGCCGACGCCTCCCAAGCTCTTGTAGTGGTGCCGTCGGTTCTCGTGAACAAAGCCAGGGTGTCGGCGGCGAAGCCCCTTTGACGGCAGATGTGTTCGCGCCTGTCCCAGCAGAAAACCGCGGGCGCACGCTGACAGCTCGCGGGACCATGAGACATGAGTCCGGCTGACTGGCACCTCACCGAAGACCTCGACGATTTCCTCGGATCTGGCCCGCAACCATGGGGGTCCTGCCCGCCATGGAGACGGGGGTGCCATCCGGGGTTTCCCAGAGCGTGACGCGTTCGTCGGCGATGCGCGTGTCCGCCCATGAGCCGTTGTCCGCAGAGGGGGTTCCTCCGATGTCGGTGACGAACTCGCGGTGCCAGCACATGAGTTGCTCGCGGTCCTCCTCGCCCGCGGCTCGCCCGCGGCCCTCAGGGAACGGCTCCGGTGGCGTGAGCGTGCCCAGGCGGTACAGACGCTGCCGCTCGTGCAGCGTCGGTATTGCGCCGGTTTGCCGCTGCCAGGCCTCGGCGAAGGAGGTGGCGGTGTCGCGGTCCGCGTTGATGCCGGGGAGGGCGTGGCCGAGGCCGGCTAGGTGGGCGGCGAGGCTGTCGGCCTCTGCGGGGGTGAGCGGAGTGGGCGTCAGGGGGCGGGGCGGGGTACGGAAGAAGGCCGCGCGGACCTCGCCCGCCCGCTCCAGCAGGCCGAAGATAGGGGCGTCGGCGCCGTACGCGTCCGCCCCCTGCGTACGCAGTGTCTCGGTCACCGTCAGCGGGACGGTGTGCAGGGCAGGACGCGAGCACAGGAAGTCTCCGGCGCGAGCGAGGGTGGGCCCCGTCTACACCCCGGCCCACCTGCGCGGCCGCGGTTACGCGGGCGCCGCGACAGTAGAGGTGAGCCGGGCCGCGCTGGCCGCGGGCGCGGCGGAGGTCCTGCTTTTCGCGGATCTGGCCACTGGTCGGCCCCCGGATCACTGACGGCGTTGTTGAAGACGTACGCGGCCGCGACGCTACCGGACCAGTTGCCCGCAGTCTTCACCAGAAGCCGACCGGTCTGGTCCTGTCCCTCGTAGACGCAGAGGTATTCCCTGGAGCAGCCGGGCGGGTTTGGTTCGGCCGACGCGGCGGGAGCGGTGGCTATGACACCCGGGAAGGCGGCGGAGGCGGGTTCGTGCACCTGGCGAAACAGAATCGTCCGGCCGGACTGGCACTGTGGACGTTCCAGATCAACGCCTCGGCATGCCGCTTCTATGAACGGCACGGCTTCGTCGCGAAGCGGAAGTCCCGCGCGGGCACGCGCCCATACTCGGCACGGTGACTGTGGCCGCGGCTTGCTCCGGCTCTGGCTCCGTTCATGGCCGGCCGGGCAGGCAGTCCTCAAAGCTGGGCGCCCGCCAGCACGTCCTTCGTCGTCACCACCTCCGCGAAGCCGCCCCCATGCAGCGACACGGCCGTCGCCCGGGCCAGTTCGTCGGCCGTGAGGTGCCAGTCGGACGGGCCGGTCAGGTCGAAGGTGTGGGTGGCGTCCAGGGGGACGAGGGCCTCGTAGCCGAGGTTGCCTCCCATGCGGGCGGTGGTCTCCACGCACATGTTGGTCTGGATGCCGGTCAGCACGAACTGGGTGATGCCCGCCGCCTTGAACCAGGCGTGCAGGTCCGGCGTGCCGTAGAACGCCGAGTTCACCGACTTGGTGACGAGCAGCTCCGGGCCGCCGCCAAGCCCGCGCCGCCGCTCGACGTACTCCTTGAACTCGTTGCCCTCGTACCCCGGGCGCAGTGGCGAGTCCGGCTGGGACGAGTCATGTCGTACGAAGACGACCGGCCGGCCGGTGGCCTGCCAGACGGCGATGAGCGAGGCGATGTTGTCGTCGGCGGCCGGGTTGTTGCGTGGGCCCCAGAATTCCGCGTCCTCGAAGCCCTTCTGTACGTCCACCACTACCAGCGCCGTGTTGTCTGTGATCTCCATGCCGACGATGTTTCCCCCTGTGAGGCAGTTGCCCCAGAAGGCAGGAAGACATCGTTCGATGGTTTACTGCCAGGCGTGAGCCAGCCGACCCGAGCCCAGCGCATCGCGCTCGTCGCCTTCCCCGGTATCCGGGCCTTCGACGTCACCGTCATCACCGAGGTCTGGGGCGTGGACCGTACCGATCGCGGCGCACCGGCCTTCGAACTGCGCAGGGTCGCCGCCGACCCCGCACCCGTGGCGATGCGCGGCGGGCTCACGCTCACCCCGGACCGGACCCTCGCCTGGCTGCCCCGGGCCGACCTGATCCTCGTCCCGGGTCTGGACGAGCACACCACCCCCGGACCCGAGCCCGTGCTGGAGGCGCTCCGCCGCGCCCACGCCCGCGGCACCACCATCGCCGCCCTGTGCGGCGGTGCCTTCACCCTCGCGCAGGCAGGGCTGCTCAACGGCCGCCGCGCCCTCACCCATTGGGCCCTGGTCGACCTGCTGCGCACCCGGCATCCGCAGGTACGGGTCGAGCCGGATGCCCTGTTCGTCGAGGACGTCAACATCTGGACGGCCGCCGGCACCGCCGCGGGCATCGACCTCTGCCTGCACCTGGTGCGTACCGCCCATGGCGCGGAGGCCGCCGCGGCCATCGCCCGCTCGATGGTCACCGCACCGTTCCGCACCGGAGGCCAGGCCCAGTTCATCGAGCACCCCACCCCGCACACCGACCGCGGCGCGGACGCGCTCGCCGCCGTACGCGACTACGCCCTCGGCCACCTCCACGAGCCACTCACCGTGCCCCAACTCGCAGCCCACGCCGCGATGTCACCACGCTCCTTCGCCCGGCGCTTCACCGCGGCGACCGGGACCACCCCTCTGCGCTGGCTTCTCGACCAACGCATCGCCGCCGCCCAGAGGCTCCTCGAGCGCACGGACCTCCCCATGCCCGAGGTCGCCCGCCGCGCCGGCTTCGGCAGCGAGGTCACCATGCGCCAGCACTTCGCCACCAGGCTCGCCACCAGCCCGCGCGCCTACCGAGCGTCGTTCGCGCTCCCGCCCGACTCAACAGCCCGGCCCCGCTGACCGGTTCAGGGTGCCGAGCCGTCTGGCGGGGGCGGGGCCGTCTGGCCCCGGGGGGGGTGTGATCGCTACGGCTCCCCCCAGCGCGCTGCCGTTGTGGCCATGCCGCCCACATGGTTTCGTTGGTTCTTCCGTGGGCTTCGGGTGGCCGTCCGGCGTGCTCCCGCCCCGGTCGGCGGCTCGCTGGGTACCGTCCGCGGGCATGGACACCCTCATCTTCGGCGGCCTGCTCGCCACCTGGCTGGTGCTCTATCGCCGGCGCGGCCGGACCGTACTGCTCGTCGGCTGGTGGGTCGTGTTCGCCGCCGTCGCCGTGCTGCTCTCGCATCACATCACCAGCAGCCTGAGCCTGGGGCTGAGTTACTGATATGGCCTCCATGACCGCACCGCTCCCGGCTGCCGAGGGCTCCGGGCTCCTCGGCAAGGTCCAGTACTGGTTCGCCTGCCTGTTCGCCGCCGGCTGGACGGGGATCGTCTGCGCCGGGCTCGGGGTGCAGTTCATCAGCTGGGACTACCCCTGTCCGCTGTGCGTGGTGCAGCGGATGTTCATGCTGCTGGCCGCGCTCGGCGCCGGGGTCATCGTACGCAAGGGCATGACGGGCAGCGTCTCGGGCCGTGACTACATGATGGGCTGGGGACTTTCCCTGGTCGCCTGCATCGGCGGTGGCTTCACGGCCTGGCGGCAGACCATGCTGCACATCCTGCCGGGCGACAAGGGCTACGGCAGCCCGGTGCTCGGCCTGCACATGTACGTGTGGGCGTGGATCCTGTTCATGGCCTCGGTGGTGGCGATCGGCATCGTCATGGCGCTCGCACATCTCACGGCTGACCGTGAGATCCCGACGTCGTGGGCGTACGGGATGCCCGGGCGGGCCGTGCTCTGGTTCGTCGGCCTGATCATCGCCGTGAACCTGGTGGCGGTCTTCTTCGAGGAGGGCTTCCACTGGTTCCTGCCGGACGACCCCACACGGTATGAGTTCTTCTACCAGGTGGGGATCCTGGACTGACGGGCGGTTCGTCGGCTGGGCGGCGCCGTTCCGCTCCCAGCCCGGGTGAGAAGCGGCCGCCGCCGGTGCCTGAGCCGCAGGGCCGGCGGCGGCCGCGGCGAGCTCGTTGAACGCCCCGGAACCCGCGTCGAGGTGACGGAGTCAGCGTTGCCATAGACCGACGCGGTTACCGTCGGGATCACGGAACACCGCCATCTTCCCGAATCCGGGAATTTCCCAGGGCGGCACCACGCAGCTGCCACCGAGCCCTTCGGCCCGTTCGACGGCTGCTTCGAGGTCGGCCACCGGGAAGTACATGACGAGACCTGCGACGTGGGGGTTGTCGCCCGTTGCCTGGCCAATGCCACCGGGCACCCCCTCAGCGGTGACCGTCAAGCCGTAGTTCATCGACTCATCGACCTTGATCTCCCAGCCGAAGAGCTCTCCGTAGAACGCACGAGACCTCGCGGCGTCCGTTGCCGTGATGTCGAACCATGCGGGCGGCTGACTCATCACTGTCCTCCTGCTGCGGTGGTGCGCGTGAGTTGTCAGCACTTGGAGACTGCCGACCGATCTGAAACTCATCGGTGCACCGGTGCAGACCATCAACCGCGCTTCACTGTCGGCCCGGAACTTCCGCACTCCACCCGGTGGAGCCTACGGTCCAATCGTCCAGCTATTCGCTCGCCTTCAACCCGGGTGACGGTGAACTCCCGCGGGCGTCGACCTGTGGGACACAAGACCCCAGCGCGTCGTCACCGAACTCTGCAACGCGGTGGGCGACCCGATCACCCGGCAGCAGTGGAAGCGCTACTTGCCGGACCGGTCTTATCGGCCGCCCTGCGGCTGACCGTTGGAACAGGTCGTTTAGACCGGCCTGGCCTGCCTGGTCCTGGGCGCCGACCTTCCTTGTTGGGCAGGCGCGTTGCGCAGTGCTATGGCCTGGAAGAAACGCGGTGCCGATCCGTGTTGCCACCCGTGACAGACAACATGATTCACAGGGCCTGCGAGGAGATATTGAGCATGACCGAGATCAGTACGGGCGGCGACCTGGTCACGTACATCAATGTCTTCACCGTCGCTCCCGAGAATCAGCAACGTCTCATCGAGCTGCTCCAGTACATGGCGCGGGAGGTCATGCCGAAGCAGCCTGGCTATGTGCAGGCCAATATTCACCGGGGTCTTGAGGGCACTCGAGTGGCCAACTGCAACCAGTGGCGCTCGCAAGCGGATCTGGCGGCCGCGCGCGAAAACGCCGACGTGCGGGCGTGCATGGAGCAAGTACTGAAGATCGCGACGCTCGACCTCGTACCGTACGAGGTCGTGTCCGTGCACCGGCCGTAGGTGGTGGGAGTCAGCCAGGGTGAACTGCCGCAGCCGGCCGAAGTGCGCCTCGATCGGGTTGGCCCAGGAGGCGGACGGTCCGCCGACTGGGGGCGCGAGAAGCGGCCGCCGCTGGTGCCTGAGCCGCAAGTCCGGCGGCGGTCGCGGTCGGGAAGGGCGGGGCGCTTGCCGCTCGGTGGAGCCCGGTTCCTCCAATCAGCAGCGTAGAACGAGGCGGCGCGCACCTCCAGCAGTCGGCGGCGCACGGTCGAGCGCAACTCCCGCTGGGTGCCCGGGGGTTACGACGTGATCTGGTCACGGATCCGTCGGAGGCGGCGTGCAGTCGCGTCGGCCTCACTGAGGAGGCGGGAGCTGTCGTCGACAAGGCGGCCCGCGCGGACGTGGTCGCGTCCGGCGGCGGTGACGGTGTCGATGTGGGAACGGTCCATCTGCAGTACGACGGTGCTGTAAGGGTCGTGGACGGGAGCGACGTCGGGCCGGTCGGTGCGCAGGACGACCAGGTCGGCCTGCTTGCCGGGGGTCAGTGAGCCGGTGCGGTCGTCCAGACCGAGGGAGCGGGCGCCGTCGAGGGTGGCCATGCGCAGCACGTCGCGCACGGTGATGCCGGCGGGGGTGCCGCCGCTGTGGTGGGCGTGGCGTCCGGCCTGGTAGGCGGCGCGCAGTTGGGTGAACATGTCGGCGGCGACGGTGACTTCGACGTCGACGCTGAGGCTGACCGGCAGGTTGCGCTGCGCCAAGGCGGGGCCGATCATCGGATACCCGTGCCCCATGATCATTTCGATGGCGGGTGAGACGGAGACGCTGCCGCCGCTGTCGGCGATGACGGCCAGTTCCTCGGCGCCGAGGCCGTTGGCGTGGATGAAGGTGGTGCCCGGGAGGATCGCGCCGATCCTGTGCAGGTGGGCGGCGGCCAGGCGGGAGGAGAAGTGCCGGGATATCGGCACATCGAGTTCGCGGGCGAGGGCGACGTTGGCCAGCTCGTCCTCGTCGCTGCCGCCCTCGGCCACCAGGGCCATGGTCACCATGCCGTGGGGGTCGTCGAGCAGCTCGCCGCGCACACGGCGCGTGTCGTCGGGCAGGACGGTTCCCTCGGCGAGGATGGCCGGGAAGCTCTTGCCGTACGCGAAGACGGCGCGGATCCCGGACTCCTTGAGGGCGGTGACCAGGGCGTCGCTGTGCTCAGGCGTGTCCTGGATATTGGAGATGTCCTGGATGGTGGTGATGCCGGACGCCAGGGCGGCACGGGCACTGAGCAGATTGCCGGTGTGCAGGTCGTGCGGGGTCATGGCGGGGCCGAAGTCGCCGAGGATGTCGTCCATGTACTGCGGGAAGGTGTGGGCGGGGGCGATGCCGCGCAGGGTGCCCTGCCACATGTGGCGGTGGGTGTCGACGAAGCCGGGAATGATGATGCGGCCGCGTGCGTCGACGGTCTCGGCGCCGTGGGGAGCCCGGAGGCCGTTGCCGACCCGGACGATGCGGTTGCCGTCGAGGAGAAGGTCGCCGTCGTCGAAGTCGCCCAGCTTCGGGTCCATGGTGAGGATGCGGGCGTTGCGGTACAGGCGGACAGGCATGTTCGCTCCTTGGCACATCAACACCGGCCTGGGTGCCGGCCTCACCCACTGTGCGAGCAGACGCGCCCCTGCCCTCACCGAAGGCGTCGTAGTCGGGAAGATTGAGCTTCACCCACCTGTGAGAGACGATATGAACCATGGTCGACGCCCTTGACAGGAAAATCCTCCATGCCGTGCAGATCGACGGCCGGGCATCGTTCCGCGCGATCGGCCAGGTCGTCGGGGCCTCACCGCAGACGGTCACGCGCCGCTACGCCCACCTGCGCACCACCGCCTCGCTGCGCGTCCTCGGCCGCACCCAGCCCTACGCACTCGGCGACGAGGAGTGGTTCCTGCGCGTGCGCTGCACCCCGGACGCCACCGACCAGGTCGCACGCGCCCTGGCCCGGCACGAGGAGACCGTCTGGACCCACATCACCTCCGGCGGCACAGAGATCGTCTGCACCACCCGCAACCCCGAAGGCCGCGAACCCCTCCTCCTGCGCGACCTGCCCAGGACTCCCCGCGTCACCTCCATGACGGCCCACTGCCTGCTCCACAGCTACTACGGCGGCCCGCAGAACCTCGTCGACAAGGTCCGCCCTCTCACCCCCGAGCAGGTCGCCGCACTCGCCGTTCCCAGCCGCCCGCCCCGGCCCACGCACCTCACCGACACCGACCGCGCCATCCTGCGCGTCCTGTACGACGACGGACGTGCGAGCAACCAGGAACTCGCCGTCGCAGCAGGCTGTTCACAGTCGACCGCCCAACGGCGCGTGGCCGAACTGCGCCACTCGGGCGTCCTCTACTTCGACGTCGACTACGACCCGCAGGTCCTCGAACGCTCCCGCCTGGCCATGCTGTGGGCCACCGTCGCCCCGGCCCACCTCGAAGAAGCCGGCCACGCCCTCGCCCAGCACGACGAAGTGTCCTTCGCGGCCTCCACCACCGGCCCCACCAATCTCTACGCGGCCGTCACCTGCGTCGACAACCGCGCACTGCACGGCTACCTCACCGGTCCCGTCGCCGCCCTCCCCGGCCTCACCCAGGTCGAGAGCGCCCCCGTCACCCGTACCCTCAAGCGCGCCGGCCTGGCCGCCAGGTGAGCCACGTCCCAGGGCAGCGGCCAACGCGCGGTGTGGATCGCGGCCCGTCGGGTACGCGGCGGCGGGAGAGAACGAGCAGGACGCCACGGCCGGGACGCTCGCCACACGCCGCCCTGCAGCAGGAAGCCGCCAGAGTGTGGTGGCGGAGGGAAAGGGGAGTCAGATGCGGTTCCGTGACCGGCGGAGTGCCGGGCTGGCACTGGCGCAACGGCTGCGGATCCTGCAGGAGAAGGGGGCGCTTACGCATCCCGTCGTCCTCGCCCTGCCCCGGGGCGGGGTCGAGGTCGCCCTCGAGGTGGCACGGGCGCTGGAGGCACCCCTCGACGTGCTCGTCGTCCGCAAGATCGGAGCGCCGTTCCAGGAGGAGGTGGGCGTCGGCGCGATCGTGGGCGACGAACCCCCACTCTTCGACGAACGGACCCTGGCAGGCCTCGGCCTGAGTGAGACCGAGCTGGCCCCGGTGGTGGAACGGGAGCGGGGAGAACTGCACCGCCGCGAACAGCGCTACCGGGAGGGCCGCCCGGCCCCACAGCTACGGGATCGCACCGCGATCGTCGTGGACGACGGTCTGGCGACCGGATCCACGGCACGGGCCGCGCTGCGCGCCGTACGCCATCAGGACGCCGAGCGCGTGGTCCTGGCGGTGCCCGTCTGCTCACCGGAAGCGGGGGACCTGCTGCGCGGGGAGGCCGACGACATGATCTGCCTGCACCGGCCGAGCCAGTTCGGAGCGGTGGGATTCTGGTACGAGGAGTTCGAGCAGTTGACGGACGCGGACGTGCTTGCGGCGCTGCACAGCAGGTGAGGCCGTGCCCCCGCCGGAGGCTCTCCGCTCACCGAGCCTGCGCGGCGCCGTGGAGAGCGCCTCCGACAGGGTGTCAGCGGTGGCGAAGTCGTCTGCCAGTCGCGTCAGTTGCAGTACGCGCCACACGCGCGGGTGGCCGCGGACGAGGCAGAAGGTGTGCCGGCGGGCGTTGGCGTCCTGTTTGACGTGGCACAACAGGCGCAGCCCGCTTGCGTCCAGGAAGGTCACCGGCCGGAGGTCGATGACGACGTGGTGGTGCGGGATACGGAGGAGCGCGTCGACGCGCGGGGTGAGTTGCTGGCAGGCCCAGACGTCGATCTCGCGGTGAAGGGTCAGGATCAGTGCGTCACCGATCAACTCGTGGTGCAGGCCGAAGGTGAGTGCAGGGGTGTCCGTGGGCCACCCGGTCATGTCGACTCCTTGCACACAGAGTAACCAAATGGGAGGGGCGGCACGCGGCGGCGTCCGTGCCGGTGACCGCCGGGGGCCGGGGCGGCCAGTCTGTTTCATAGGGCATCCTTCCCGGTCAGCGCGATTTTATGCCTCTGACGCAGGGTCATGTGTCCGATGGTGTACGGAGGTTGAGTATCGACGGGGGTGGCTACGCAACGTAGTTGCTGTGAGGTCGTGAGGTCACGTCAGATGCGCGTCCCACCCGCGGACCCCGCAGACCCCGCGGCCCGCCGCTCCCGTTTCGGACGTCGACCGGTCCGGCCTCGGCCGAAGCGCACGCCCGGGGTTCACCGGGTGGTCCGCGGAGGTAGGGGTAGGTGTGGCTCAACACACCTGCGGGCGCGCCCCGTTGGCGGCGCGCCCGCCTGCTCTTCCGCGAGGAGTACCGGCCATGGCCGCACGCACCGGCAAGGAGTACCTGCAACGGCTCGCCGCCTCCCGGCCCGTTGTGCACATCCAGGGCGAGACCCTCACCGGCGGCATCCAGGAGCACCCGGCCTTTCGCGCGGTGGTGCAGACCTACGCCGAGCTGTACGACCTGCAGTGCGCCGACGCGCACCGGGACGTCCTCACGTACACCTCACCGACGTCCGGCGAGCGGGTCGGTACGTCCTTCCTCGCGCCACGGACACCGGACGACCTGGTCAAGCGCCGCCGCGCGTTCAAGGTGTGGGCCGACCACAGCCACGGCATGCTGGGCCGCACCGGCGACTTCCTCAACAGCGCCCTGATGGCGTTCGCCTCGGCCGCCGACTGGTTCGCACAGGCCGACCCGATGCTCGGCGGCAACGTACTCCGCTACTACGAGAAGGTCCGCGAAGAGGACCTGCTGTGCACCCACTGCCTCATCCCGCCGCAGGCCAACCGCGCTGTGACGGCCAGTCAGCAGATCGGCGGCAAGCTCGCCGCGCGCATCGTGAAGGAGGACGACAACGGCGTCGTGATCCGGGGCGCGCGTATGCTCGCCACGATCGCGCCGTTCGCCGACGAGCTGCTCGTCCTGCCCTCGACGGTGCTGCGCGGCGCCCCCGAGGACAAGCCGTACTCCTTCGCCTTGGCGCTCCCCGTCGACGCGAAGGGCCTGCGCTTTCTCGCCCGCGAGCCGCTCGTCTACGGCGGGGCGCGCCACGATCACCCGCTCTCCTCCCGCTTCGAGGAGCCGGACTGCGTCGTCGTCTTCGACGACGTGCACGTGCCGTACGAGCGTTGCTTCACGCTCGGCGACACGGAGGTGTGCAACGCCTTCTACACGCGGACGTCGGCCGTCGCGCACATGACGCACCAGGTCCTGACCCGCACTTGCGCCAAGACCGAGTACGTCCTCGGGCTCACCTCGTTGCTCACGGAGGCCATCGGCATCGAAGGTTTCGGGCACGTCCAGGAGGACATCGCCGAGATCATCACCACCCTGGAGACGCTGCGCGCCTTCCTGCGCGCCGCCGAGGCCGACGCCGCCGTCAACGAGTTCGGCGTCCTGACGCCTGCCTGGGCGCCCCTGAACGCCGCCCGCAATCTCTACCCGAAGCTGTACCAGCGCTTCCCGCAGATCCTCCGGAAGTTCGGCGCCTCCGGCCTCATGGCCACCCCCACCGAGGCCGACCTGGCGGGCCCGGCGGCCGCCGACATCGAGGCCTACCTGCAGTCGGCGACGCTGACAGGGCCGGAGCGGGTGAAGCTGTTCCGCCTGGTGTGGGACACCTGCGTCTCGGCCTTCTCCAGCCGCCAGGCGTTGTACGAGTACTACTTCTTCGGCGATCCGGTGCGCATGGCGTCCGCGTACGTGGCGTCGTACGACCGCGAACCGTACAAGGCGAAGGTCCAGGGGTTCCTCGACCGCACCTGAGGCAACGACCGCACTCGACCGGAGGACCATCCCGCATGCCACATCCGCTCGGCACCACCCCGTCGAAGATCATCGCCGTGCACCGCAACTACCCGAGCCGGGCCCGCGAGCGCGGCGGCATCCCCGCGCATCCCTCGTACTTCCTCAAGCCGCCCTCCTCGCTCGCGGGCACGGGGGACGCTCTCGTGCGGCCGCGCGGGTGCCGGTTCCTTGGCTTCGAGGGCGAGATCGCGCTCGTGATCGGCGCGCGTGCCCGCCAGGTGGCACCCTCGGACGGCTGGCGGTACGTGGGCTGGGTGACCGCGGCCAACGACGCGGGCGTCCACGACCTGCGCCATGCCGACCGTGGCTCCTACCTCCTGTCCAAGGGCGCCGACGGCCTCACGCCCCTCGGCCCCCGGCTGCTCGACGCACGTCAACTCGACCCGGCGGCTCTGCGGTTGCGGACCTGGGCCAACGGCGCGCCGGCGCAGGACGACACCACGGACACCCTCATCTTCCCCTTCGGGCAACTCATCGCCGACCTGTCGCGCCGGGTCACCCTGGAACCCGGCGACGTACTCCTGACCGGCACCCCGGCGGGCGCCGCCGTCGTCGCGCCCGGCGACGTGGTGGAGGTCGAGGTGACCGGCAGCGGACTGTCAACGGGCAGGCTGTGCAACCCCGTTGTCGAGGGCGCCGCCCTCGCCCCGTACGGTGCGCTGCCCCGGGCCGAGGCGGCCGCGCATGACGCCGGTCCTCTTGACGAAGGAGCCGCCACATGACTCCCCAAGGACTGCCCACCCGCATCCGGCACTGGATCGGCGGCCGCCCTGCCGACGCCGCCGACGGCCGCACCTTCGACGTCGCCGACCTCGTCTCCGGCGCGGTCTACGCCCGGGCCGCGCGCGGCGGCGCGGCCGACGTCGGGCGGGCCGTGGCCGCCGCCCGGGCCGCGTTCCCCACCTGGTCGACGCTGCCGCAGCGGCAGCGGGCCACGATGCTGCACCGGGTCGCCGACGCCGTCGAGGCCCGCCACGACCGGCTCGCCGCCTTCGAGTCGTACGACAGTGGGCTCCCGATCACCCAGGCCCGCGGCCAGGCGCGGCGTGCCGCCGAGAACTTCCGCTACTTCGCGGACGTGATCGTGGCGCTCGGCGAGGAGGCGTTCCGGCAGGCGGGGGAGCCGGGGGAGCGGGGCGGCGGACAGCTCAGCTATGTCGTCCGCACTCCCGTCGGAGTCGCCGGGCTCATCACGCCATGGAACACGCCCTTCATGCTGGAGAGTTGGAAGCTCGCGCCCGCTCTGGCCGCCGGGTGCACGCTCGTCCTCAAGCCCGCCGAATGGACTCCGCTGTCGGCCTCCCTGTGGCCGGAGATCTTCGCCGAGGCAGGCCTCCCGGGCGGGGCCGTCAACATCGTGCACGGCGTCGGTGCTGAGGCCGGGCAGGCCCTGGTCGACCACCCGGAGGTGCCCCGGATCTCCTTCACCGGTTCGACCGCCACCGGCCGCCACATCCTGGGCCGCTGCGCCCCGCACCTGAAGACCGCGTCCCTGGAACTGGGCGGCAAGTCCCCGGTCGTCGTCTTCGCCGACGCCGATCTCGAAGCCGCCCTGGACGCGGTGGTGTTCGGGGCGTTCTCGCTCAACGGCGAGCGCTGCACGGCCGGTTCCCGGGTGCTCGTGGAGCGCCCGCTGTACGAGGAGTTCACACGCCGCCTCGCCGAGCGGGCCGCGCGGGTGCGCGTGGGGCCGCCGTCCGACCCGGCCACCGAGGTCGGCGCCCTCGTCCACCCCGAGCACTACGAACGCGTACTGAACTACGTGGAGTCGGGCCGCAAGGAGGCCCGGCTCGTCGCGGGCGGCGCGCGGCCCGCGCACCTGCCCGAGGGCAGCTACCTCCAGCCGACCGTCTTCGCGGACGTGCCGCGCGACGCCCGGATCTTCCAGGAGGAGATCTTCGGCCCGGTCGTCGCCCTCGCACCGTTCACCGACGAGGCCGACGCCGTCGACCTCGCCGACGCGACCCCCTACGGGCTCGCCGCCTACGTCTGGACCGCGGACCTCAAACGCGGCCACCGCATCGCGCACGCCGTCGAGTCCGGCATGGTCTGGATCAACTCACCCAACGTACGCGATCTGCGCACCCCCTTCGGCGGCGTCAAGGCCTCCGGAGTCGGCCGGGAGGGCGGCGCGCACAGCATCGACTTCTACACCGAGTCGAAGACCGTCCACGTCGCCCTCGGCGACGTCCACACCCCTCGCTTCGGAGCCGCCCCGTGAGCCCCATGACCCCCGCAAGTCCCGTGAGTGCTGCTGCTCCAGCTCCCGACGTCGTCCGCGCCGCCTACGCCCAGCTCGCCGTCACCGACCTGGCCCGCGCCCGCTGGTTCTGGTCCGACGTGCTCGGTCTGCACATCCAGTACGAGGACGCGGACACCCTCTGCTTACGCGGAACGGACGAACTGACCCACCACTCCTTGGTGTTGCGGCGCGGCGAGCGCGCCGCCCTGGACCACATCGCCTACCGGGTGCGCACGCCCGAGGACGTCGACGTCGCCGAGAAGTTCTTCGCCCGGCTCGGCTGCCCGGTGCGGCGCGTGCGGCGGGGCGAGGGCACACGCGGGGTCGGCGACGCCGTACGCGTCATCGATCCCCTCGGCTTCCCGGTGGAGTTCTTCCACGGCATCGAGCGTGCCGAGCGCCTCATCCAGCGCTACGACGTGCGGCACGGCGCAGAGATCGCCCGCCTCGACCACTTCAACCTCTGCACCCCGGACATCCCCGCCGCGTACGCGCACTACCACTCGCTGGGCTTCGGCTGCTCGGAGACCATCGAGGGCGACGGCCACGAGCTGTACGCGGCGTGGATGTACCGCAAGCAGACCGTGCACGACGTTGCGTTCACCGGCGCCGCCGGGCCGCGTCTGCACCACGTCGGCGTGGCCACCCACGAGTCCCACCACGTGCTGCGCTGCGCCGACATCCTCGGGGCGCTGCACCTGGAGCACCACATCGAGCGCGGCCCCGGCCGGCACGGCGTGTCCAACGCCTTCTACCTCTACCTGCGGGACCCGGACGGCCACCGCGTGGAGATCTACACCTCCGACTACTACACGGGCGACCCGGACCACGAGACGTACCGCTGGAACGTCCACGACGACCGGCGCCGCGACTTCTGGGGCAACGCCGTCGTCGACTCCTGGTACCGCGAGGCCACGCCTGTCCTGGACCTGGAGGGCCGCCAACAGCCCGTCAGCGACGCGCTGTTGAACGAGTCGGCGGTGCGGGTGGGGGCGGACGGCCTCGGCTGAGCGGGCGGACGGCCTCGGCTGACCCGGCTCCTCGAATAGTCGGCTCTCGCGTGAACCTCGAAGAGCCCTGACCCCTCATACCGGATACCGGTTGAACCACCCGGAGTTCACGGAGAGGAGCGTCTGTTGGCCGGTCAATTGTCCCGCCGGAAGTTCGTCGTCTACTCGCTCGCGGCGTCCACGCTGACCGTCGCCGCGCAGCTCGGCTCCGACGGGCCGGAGGCGGAGGGCGGCGAACCCACCGCGCCGGCGAGCCGCCGCCCGTCCGAGGCCCTGGCGAGGGGCACCGACGCAGAGATGCTGGTCCTCGAGGTCACCGCCGCCAACAAGGTCGTCGTGCGGCTGCCGCGCGCCGAGGTAGGCCAGGGCATCACGACCGCGGCCGCCATGCTGATCGCCGAGGAGCTGGATGCCCGGCTCGTCGACGTCGACATCCCGCTCGCCGACGCCCGCGCCAAGGGCAACCAGTACACCGGAGGTTCGAACTCGGTCAGTTCGCTCTACGGTCCGGCCCGTGAGCTGGCCGCCCTGGCGCGCGCCAAGCTGGTCACCGCGGCCGCCCGGCGCTGGCACCTGCCCGCGCGGACCCTGCGTACCAGGAACACGAGGGTGTTCGCTCCGGACGGGCGGTCCGCCACCTTCGGCTCGCTGACCGCGAGCGCCGCCGGGATCCGCCGGCCGGACGTGTCGAGCAGGCCCAAGCCGGCGTCGCGGCACCGGTTGATCGGGCGGCCGACGACCCGGATCGACGCGCGGGACATCGTCACCGGCAAGGCCACGTACACCGGCGACCTGACGGTGGCCGGGGCGAAGCCGACCGTGGTGGCGCGGCCGCCGACGCTCGGCGGGAAGGTCGTCTCGGTCGACGACCGGGCGGCGCGGGCGATGCCCGGCGTCCACGCGGTCGTCAGGATCGCCGGCGGGGTCGCCGTGGTGGCGGAGACCTTCCACCACGCCTTCAAGGCCAAGGACGCCTTGCGGATCAAGTGGGCTCCCGGCCCGCTGGCGTCCCTGTCGGACGCTGCGATCCGCTCGCGGCTGCGGGCGGCGGTGCCGCGCCTCGGCCGTCCGCCGCGCGGGACGGCGCAGACGCAGGGCGAGTTCGAGTTCGCCTTCGTCAGCCATGCGCCGATGGAGGTCCTGACCGCTGTGGCGGACGTACGCGCCGACCGTGCCGAGATCTGGTTCTCCTCCCAGACGCCGATGGACGCGCGGGTGAGCATCGCCTCGGCGGTCGGGCTGCCCAAGTCGAAGGTGAAGGTCCATGTCGTACGCGGCGGCGGTTCGTTCGGCCGGCGGCTGGACCACGACGCCGCCGTCGAGGCGGCCCTGATCTCGAAGGCGGCACGCCGGCCGGTCAAGCTGATGTGGAGCCGCGGCGACGACATCCGGCACGGCCGGATGCGCCCGGCCGACCACCACCGGATCCGGGCCAGCCACGCACGCGGCAGGGTGGTGGCCTTCGTCCACTCGACGGCCTCGGTGAGCGAGTCCTCCGAGCGGTCGGGGGCATCCGCTCAGGGCGGAATGCGCCCGGCCGTCGCGCGTGCCGCGGGCCCGCTGCCCAGCGACAGCGGCCTGTACAAATTCGGGCGCGTGTCAGGGACGTCGGGCTCGGTGGAGTTGGCGATGCCGCTGGGCGCGTGGCGGTCGGTGGACTCCGGGACGATGCGGACCGCGGAGGAGATCCTCGTCGACGAGGTGGCCGGGGCCCTGGGCAAGGACCCGGTTGCGTTCCGGCGTACGACCCTCAGGAGCAAGGCCGTCAAAGCCGTGCTCGACAAGGTCGCGACCGCCGGGAAGTGGGGTCGCACCATGCCCGCCGGGCAGGCGCAGGGGGTCGCCGTCCACGAGGAGTACGGCTCGTGTGTGGCCTGCCTGGTCGAGATCGACGCCACCGACCCGAAGAAGCCCCGGGTGACCAAGGTCGTGATGGCGGCCGACGTCGGAACAGCCGTCAATCCACGCGGACTTGAGGCCCAGCTGATGGGTACCGCGATCGACGGGATCTCCACCGTGCTGCAGGCCGGCCTCCATATCGACCGGGGCGCCGTCCGCGAAAGCAGCTACGCCGACTTCCGCTACGCCCGGCAGCGGCACGCCCCACTGCACTTCGAGGCGCACATCATGCCGTCCCGTCGAGAACCGGGCGGGGCCGGTGAACTCGGCGTTCCGGCCGCGGCTGGCGCCGTCGCCAATGCCTACGCCCGGGCGACCGGTTCCAAGCCCCGTCGCTTCCCCCTCAACTTCTGAACCCTCTGATTCTGAACCTCTGATTGAAACCTCTGATTGAGACTTCTGAGAAGGTGCCGATGCCGTCCTACTCCTTCGTCCTCAACGGGAAACCGGTCACCGTCGAGGCCCCGGCCGACATGCCGCTGCTGTGGGTGCTGCGCGATCTGCTGAACGTCACCGGCCCCAAGTACGGCTGCGGCGTGGGCGTCTGCCGCGCCTGTACGAGTCACCTGGACGGCGCCGAGATAAAGCCCTGCGTCGTCCCGATGGCCGACTGCGCGGGCCGTGAGGTCACCACGATCGAAGGCCTGGCCGACGGCGACAAACTGCACCCCGTGCAGCAGGCCTGGCTCGACCGGGACGTCGCGCAGTGCGGCTTCTGCCAACCGGGCCAGATCATGGCCGCGGCGGCCCTGCTGAAGAAGACGACCCGGCCGACCGACGCCGACATCGACCGGATCGAGAACGTGTGCCGCTGCGGTACCTACTGTCGGATCCGCGAAGCAATCAAGAAGGCCTCGCGGAACATCAGTGAGGACTGCACATCCTGAATCTGCGCCCGCCATCCCGGACCCAACAGAAGATCTACGCGCCAGACACCGCAGCCGGCCGGGCGGGGCTGGCTGCACAAGCTGCCGAACGGAACCTTCACCACCCGGCTGTGATCCCCGTCGGTGAGTGCCTGGCCGCCATCGCCGACCTCGGCTTCGTGGGCCTGGACGAGGGCATGGGCGACCCGACGATCATCACCGGCTACAGGAAGCCGAAGGGCAAGAAGCTCTTGGCTGTACGTTCGGGCTGAGCACGCCTCATTGGGAGAGCGCCGTTTCGATGGCGGCCTGGATGTCGTCGCTTTGGGCGTCCGAGCTGCCCGGGCCGAGATTCACCATGACCGTGGCCTGCCTGCCGTCGACCGTGGCGCCGGCGGCCGTCTCGTAGCCGAGGAAGTCGCCGGTGTGCCCCCAGTAAAGGCCGCCCCCGGGCAGCGGCTTGCTCTCCAGGCCGAGGCCGTACGCCCGGCCGTCCGAGCTGCCGGTCGGACGGGTCTTCATCATCTCCTTGAGCTGCGTCGGGGGCAGCAGCTTGCCGCCCAGCAGCGCGCTCAGGAAACGGTTGATGTCGGTGCCGCTGGAGATGATTCCGCCGGCCGTGCCGCCTACCGTGGGGTTGATCGCGGTGATGTCCAACAGCGGCGCGTCCGGGCCAGGCTGCGCGTATCCGCGCGGGTGCGGTCCGGGGATCGCCGGGTCGTCGCCCGGGAAGGACGTCCCCCGCAGATGCAACGGCTCGATGATCCGCCGCTGCAACTCCTCGCCGTACGAGCGGCCGGTCACCTTCTCGATGATCAAACCGGCCAGTACGTAGCCGGTGTTGGAGTATTTCCAGCCGGTGCCCGGCTTGAACGTCGGCGGGTGGGCGAGCGCCAGCTTCACCAGGTCATGGGGGGCGTGGTGGGTCATCGGGTCCTGGACGACATCCTGCGGTTTGAGGTAGGCGAGGAAGTCGGGCAGGCCGCTGGTGTGCTGGAGTATCTGCCGGACGGTGATCTTGCGCCCGTCGTTGCCGTTGTCGCGTACGACGCCGGGCAGGTAGCGCTCCACTGGTGCGTCGAGGTCGACGCGCCGCTCACCCACGAGCTGCAGCATCATCGTCGCGGTGAACGTCTTGGTCATGCTGCCGATCCGGAACCTGCTGTCGTGGTGCACCGGCGCGTGGCTGTCGACGTCCGCGACACCGCTGGTCAGCACCGTGCTGCGGTGCGCCTCCCGCACCTCGGCGAGCGCTCCGGGAGCGCCGTCGACCGTGGTCAGCCGGTGCAGCAGGGCGCGCAGCCGCGCGTCGTCGGCGTGGTGCGCGGATTCCCCGGCGGTGGATTCCGCGGCGGGGACCGCGGTGGCGGTGGCCTGCAGCACGCCCCCCACGACACCCATCGCCACGACCAGCGTGAGGGCGCCACCCAGCGCGCGCTTGTGCTTGAGCATGCGGTTTCCTTGATCGTCCGGGCTTACGGTGTCATTCCACGATCCCCGCAGCGGGTGCGCCGCAGCGATGGGGCGATCAACCGGATCGGTGGTGGGGTTAACCCCCTGTCGCGAGGAGGACGAGGAGGACGAGGAGGACGCCGAGTGGCGCCACCACCAGTCACTCAACGACCCGGCGGTGGCGGCCAAGCCGTTGTGACGACTCGATGCCCTTGCGGGCGATGCGGTGCCGTCCGGCGCTCGCGAAGCCATGTCCGCGGATGGTCGTAGTCGTAGCCCTTGTCGGCATGCAGCTTGGCGGGCCGTCGGCGCGGTCCGCGCCGGGAGCGGACGGGCCGCATACAGCGTACGAGCGGCTTCAGCCCGAGGCGCGGTGCGGACTCCACTCCCTCAGCAGCGCGAAGATCTCCCGGGCCGAGTTCGCCGGTATGCGGAAGCGCTCAGACAGCTCGTTGGTGAAGTCCGTCAGGTTTGATGCCGTTGATGAGGTATTCACGTCCAAGTACTGCCTCGGCCCAGGCTGCTTCACCTCTGTTCAATTTCGTCGGGGCGCCGTGAACGCGTGGGTGAATCTGAACGTGGATGAGCAGCATCCTGCAGCGGACCCGAAGGTGCTGAATCCGCTGGTTCGCATGTTGGCGGAGCGGGTGCGGCAGGCTCAGCAAGGCGAAGAGCCGACAGCGAAGGTGCGGTAGGAACCCTTCCGCGCACGGCGCCGCACGGGGCAGACCGTCGCGCACTGCGAGAAAACGCGTAGTCGGCCTCCTGGTGGGCGTAGGCCACACCGCAGGAGGTCTTGCGCAACAAGGCGCGCCAGGAGCCGTCGGCCGCCAGTACAGGACGGTGCGGTACCGCTCGGCGTGCTCGTGCAGGGTGCGCAGGCTCGTCGCGGCGATGCGGCTGTCCACCGGGCAGAGGGCAGAGCGGTGATGAGGTCGACGGCCTCGCCCGTCCGGACCGGCAGGGACGGTCGTTCCCCAAGAGCGCTACGCACATCGGTCCTTGACCTCAAGTGCAGTTGAGCTCCTACCGTCGATCGACATGCCGCGGTGTCCCTGAACGAGCAGGCCACGGCAACTCGAGAAAGGGCAATATTCATGACCACCACCTCTGGAAACACCACCGTCCGACCGGCCGTCTCGGTGATCGGACTCGGGGAGATGGGCGGTGCTCTCGCGGCTGCCTTCCTGGACGGTGGGCGCTCCACCACGGTGTGGAACCGTACGCCGGAGAAGGCCGACGCGCTGGTCGCCAAGGGCGCGCTGCGGGCGGAGAGCGTCCGTGACGCGGTGGCCGCCGGCCCGCTCGTGGTCGTCAGTGTGAAGGGCAATGCCACCGCCCGCCGGATCCTGGAAGAAGCGGGTGACGCTCTGGCCGGCCGGGCCGTGCTCAACCTGACGGACGGGACTTCGGCGGAGGCCAGGGAGGTGGCCGAGTGGGCCACGGGCCAGGGAGCCGAGTACCTGCACGGGCAGATCATGACGATCGCTCCGGGTGTGGGGCAGCCGGAGACGGTGGTGTTCTACGGCGGCTCCGACACCGTGTATGAGCGCTATCAGCCCGTGCTCGGTCTCCTTGGCGGCAAGGGCAGTCTGATCGCGGCCGATGCCGGTGTTCCGAGCCTGTACGGGATGGCGGTGCACGGCACCATGTGGGGAACGCTCAATGGATTCCTGCACGCGGCCGCGTTGCTGTCGAGCGAGGGCATCGAGGTGAAGCAGTTCCTGGAGCAGGCCAGTTCGTCGGTCTCCGCGCTGCTCGGTTCCTTCCCGATGATCGCGGACGAGGTCGACCGCGGTGAGTACGCGACACCGTTCGGGGCGCTCGAGCATCATCTGCCGTCGGTCGAGGACCTGGTCAAGGAGAGCCGCGCGCGGGGCATCAATGACGAATTCCCCGGCTACACCCTGGAGTTGGTGACCAAGGCTCTTGCTCAGGGCCATGCCAACGACAGCTACTCACGTCTGATCGAGCACTTCAGGAAGCAGTGAGGGGTGCCGCATGCCCGCCGCAGGGTGTACGTGAACGGGCCCGGACACCACAGGTGTCCGGGCCCGTTCACGTACGGCAGCCAGGAGGTCAGCAGCGGCCGCCGGAGTTGCCGTTGGTGACCTTCGCCAGCCGGCCCGGCCAGCGCCACTTCACGGTCCTCGTCTTGTCGGCGGGCACCGTCTTGCACCGGTCCGGGCCCCGCACGATCTCCAAATGGTAGGTGTACCTGCCGTTGCACTTGTTGTGGAGCTTCACCTTGAACTCGTACTTCTTGCCGTGGCGGGCACACGCCTTGACCTTGCCGCGCCCGGTCTTCTTCCACGGGATCGACCGCCGGACCTCGCTCTGATCGGAGGCCGTCCGCTGGGCGGCAGGCGCCACGGCGGGTGCTGCGTCGGGCTGGGAGTGTCCCTGGCCCTGGGCGATGGCGGGCACGGTGCCCAACCCCATCACGAGGGCCGCAGTGCCCGCGACGGCGGCACGGCGCATTCTCGGCGAATTGTTCCTCTCTCCTTCTCCTTTGCGCGGCCCTGCGTCGCTCAACACATGGGACCGTACGGTGCGCATAGTCCTGTCCTTCCAGCTGTTGTGTTGTCTTGTCGCCTGCGCCCTCCCCCGGTTGTGGGGCGCAGACCGTCGTCCCGCCCCGTCGTCGGGAGCGGCGGTTCCGGCCTTGCCCCAGTGATTTCAGTGGCCGATCGGTTTTCTCGCAGCCCATGTTCGTGCTGGTAGACAAAACAGCGAGCGCTGTTGCAGCGACGGGTTGCCGCCGTGCGGTCGTTCGCCGCGCCGCGCACGCTTCAGAGGCGGTACTCGCTCGGGCTGATGCCGTGTGCCTTCTTGAACGCGGTGCTCAGTGCGAAGGCGTTGGCGAAGCCGACCCGTTCGGCCACGACGGCGAGGGTGGCGTCCGTGTCGCGCAGCAGGTCGGCGGCGCGGGCCAGGCGATGCCGGCGCAGGTAGGCCATCGGCGGCTGTCCGACCAGGGCGGTGAAGCGCCGGGCGAGGTTCGCCCGGGAGACGCCGGTCTTCGCGGCCAGTGACGGCAGGGTCCAGGGGTGTGCGGGGTCGGCGTGCAGCAGGCGCAGGGCGGGTCCGACGACGGGGTCGCTGTGGGCCCGGTACCAGGCCGGCACCTCGGCGCCGGGGCGAGTGAACCACGCGCGCAGGGCAGTGATGAGCATCAGGTCCAAGGTCCGGTCCAGGAGGATCTGCTGTCCGGGTTCCTCGCGGGCGATCTCGTCGAAGGCCGCCGCACCGACCGGGCAGGTGCCCACGTCCGCCGTGATGACGGCCAGCGGCGGCAGGGCCGCGAGCAGCCGGCCCGGCGAGCCCGTGTCCACCGTGTACAGACCACTCAGCAGGACCGTGCGATCCGGCCCCGCGGTGTCCAAGGCGCCCGTGTCGGGCGTTCGCGGGGCGACCACTTCCCCGCCCGTCACGGTCGTGCAGCGGCCTCCGGCCCTGATCACCCCGCTCGGCTCGGTGGCCGGGTCGTCCGCGATCACGTACGGTGCGCCACCGCTGAGCACCGCGACATCACCGGCCTGAAGGCGCACCGGTGCCTCGTCCTGAGGGGTGATCCAGACGGTGCCGTGCAGGAGGACTGCCAGAGCCAGCGGGGAACCGTCCTCGAAGCGCGCTGCCCAGGGCCCGGTGAGCGACGTCTGGTTGAAGATCGCGCCCTTGGTCCGCACCCCGTTCAGCAGATCCGTCAGTGGATCCGCCGAGGCACCCGGCAGCGGATCCGTCAGCGAATCCGTGCTGGTCAGTCCTCGCGTCAATCCTCGCGGATCCATGCCGATCAGCGTAGACGAACGCGTATGGACGTGAGTCCGCACGGCATGGTGGGGCTCTTGGGCCGCTGGTTCAGTGGAGCGCATGAACGACACGAAGATCGACGAGATGATCCTGGTGACGGGCGCGACGGGAAAGACGGGCCGTCGTGTGGCCAGGCTGCTTCAGGGACGCGGGGTGGCCGTCCGCGGAGCGTCCCGTTCCGGCACCCCGCCCTTCGACTGGACGGACCGCGGCACCTGGGATCCGGCGCTCCGGGGTGTGACGAAGCTGTACCTGGTGCACCCCGACCTGGGCAGCCCGCAGGCCGCCGAGGACGTCGCCGCGTTCGCCCGGCGGGCCGCGGCTGCCGGAGCCCGGCACGCGGTTCTCCTGTCCACGCCCTCCGACGCCTGGGGCCCTGCGCAGGAGCACGTCGCGGCCACGGAACGAGCGCTGGAGCACGCGGGTCTGGAGTGGACCGTGCTGCGCGTGCGGTGGTTCTTCCAGAACTTCAGCGAGGACTTCCTGCGCGACCCCGTCCTGAGCGGCGAGCTACGCCTTCCGGCCGGGGACGGCGAGGAGGCGTTCGTCGACGCCGAGGACATCGCCGAGGTGGCGGTCGCCGCTCTCACCGAGGACGGGCACGCCGGGCGGCACTACGAGATCAGCGGGCCGCGGCTGATGACCTTCGGGGACACGGTGGGGGAGATCGCCCGGGCCGCGGGCCGTGACATCCGCTACGTGGCGTTGAGCCCGGAGGAGTACGCGGAAGAGCAGCGTGCGCAGGGCGTGCCCGAGGAATGGGTGCAGCTGTCGGTCGGCCTGTACGAGCACGTCCGCTCCGGTGGCCTCGCCGTGCTCGGCGACGGCGTGCAGCGTGCGCTGGGCCGCTCGCCCCGCGACTTCTCCGAGTACGCCGCCACCACTGCCCGACAGGGCGTCTGGAACACCTGACCCTCCCGGGCGGGCTCTTCACGCCCGCTCTCATCAGTAGGCCGGTGACGGCCCGTCACCCGCTGCCGCCAACCGGCCGCCCCCGCAGACCCGTTCGGCGCCGGACCATTTCCCGCACCACGGCCGTCCCGATGGCGTGCCAGGGCACACCGCCGGCCGGTTCGTCGTGCCGGAAAACAATCACCGGAAAACAATCAGGGGAGAAGAACGTGAGAGGACTGCACGGCAAGAGGATCGTGGTCGCCGGCGGCGCCACCGGGATCGGCGCCGCCACGGCCGAGCGGCTCGCCGCCGAGGGGGCGGCGGTCGTCGTCGGCGACATCAATGCCGACGGTGCGCAGGCCACCGCCAAGCGCATCACCGATGAGGGCCGTACCGCGATCGCCGTCGAGTTCGATCTGGCGGACGCGCGCTCGGTCCAGGCACTGATCCGTGAGGCGGTCGCCGAACTCGGCGGGATCGACGGGCTCTACAACGTCGGCGCCGCCCTCTCCGCGGAGACCTTGGGCCGCGACTCCGACCTGCTGGACATGGACCCGCAGGTATGGCGGCGCACGAACGACATCAACCTCATCGGCTACGCCCTCACCTGCAGGGAGGCCATCCCGCACTTGCTCGGCCAGGGCGGCGGGGTCATCGTCAACACCTGTTCCGGCGCGGCGTGGGGCGGCGACCGCTCCCGCCCGGCGTATGCCGCCTCCAAGGCCGGGGTCGGTGCGCTGACCCGGCACATCGCGGGCCGCTGGGGCAAGGAGGGGATCCGCTGCAACGGCGTCGCACCCGGCGTGGTGCTGACCGACGCCATGAAGCAGAGCGGCTACGAGGACGTGGTGGCCTGGGCCACGCAGTCGATCCGGGGTCCCCGGCTGGGGGAGCCCGAAGACCTGGCCGGCGTCGTGGCCTTCCTGCTGTCCGACGACGCCGCGTACGTCAGCGGGCAGGTGTGGTCGGTCTGCGGCGGCTGGAGCCTGCGCGAGTAGGGCCACGCGTATGCACCAGGCAGCCGGCCGGTCATGGTCGGCCGCCTGGACCGTCACTGGCCACGCCAACCCACACCAACCCATGTCGACGAGGAGAAACGTGAACCACACCCAGGAATCGCCGCAGGACGTCGACCACGACCACGGCACACCGGACCCCCTGGCGGGTTGGGGCGCGCGCGTCGGCGCGAAGCTCATCGACACCCTGGTCGTCGGGGTGCCGGGTTCCTTGGCCTACGTCATCGGCGAGTCCGCCGTCGAGGCCGGCTTCCTGATCAGTACGGTCGTCAGCACCGTCGGCTGGCTCTGGGTGATCTACGAGATGGGCACCACCGGCCAGTCGATCGGCAAGCGCCGCACGAACATCATGCTCGTGGGCGAGCGGACCGGCCGACCGGTCGGCTTCGGCAGGGCTTTCGTCTACGAGGTCGCGCAGATCCTGGACGCGCTGCCCCTCGGCATCGGCTACCTCTGGCCGCTGGTCGACAAGAAGCGGCAGACGCTCTCCGACAAGATCATGGACACCCTGGCCGTCCGCGCCTGACCAGGGCCGGTTCCGTACCGATGTCGTCAGCGGACTGAGCGGACTGAGGGGACTCAGAGGGCTCAGAGGACGTCGTACGTCAGGTGCGTCGCGGTCGAAGTCGAGGTCACGCTCCGCTGCACCAGCGTACGCGGCGCTCCGCCGGTGAACAGTGGCGTGCCCGCGCCCAGCACGACGGGCGCCAGGTGCAGCGTCAACTCGTCGACCAGCCCGGCGTCGAGCGCCGAGCCGATCGTGGCGCCGCCGCCCATGAGGACGACGTCGAGGTCCTTGCCGCTGTCCGACGACGCAGCCTCGGCATGCTCGCGCGCGGCGGTGACGGCGTCGGGCAGACCTGTGGTGACGAACGTCCAGTCGAGGTCGGTGAGCCGCACCGTCGAAAGCTGCCGACACTCCCGAGCCGGTCGGCTGGCTCGGTCAGATCGAGGCCTCGATGTGGGCGAGTTGGGCGGCGAGGATCTCTTCGAACGCGGCGCGACGGTCCGCCCCGAGGGGGCGGACGTCGCGGGCGAAGTGGGCCAGGGCCGGGAAGCGTTCGGGGTCGGCGCCGAGTACCGCGACGCGGAACAGCTCCATGCCCTGTTCGTGCTCTTCAGGGGTGACCGTGCTCGCCCCGGCCTCGGAGGCGATCAGCGCGGCGATGAGGACCGCGATCCGGTGGTAGCCCACTGGGATCTCCTCGTCGGGCAGTCCCGACGCACGCAGCGCCTGCAGCACCTCTTCCATGACCAGCCGGGAACCGGTGCCCCCTGACGCGTAACGTCCCCAGACCGCGGCGAGCTGGGGCTGTTGCCCGAAGGCCTCTCTCACGCGCAGGGCCAGGGCCGTGATGCGCTGCTTCCAGTCGCCCTCGGGGCGGTAGCCGTCCATGGCGGCCAGGAGGATCCGGTCGGCGACCGCGCGCAGCAGTTCGGTCTTGCTGCGGAAGTGCCGGTAAAGGCTGGAGGAATCGGTCCCGAGGGCCGCGGCCAGCTTGCGCACGCTGAACGAATCCGCGTCGCTCGTGCGCAGCAGCTCCGCCGCCGCATCCAGGATCTCTTCGGTCGACCAACGCCTTCGGCCTGCCATTTCACCCCTCTCGTCGAGACTCAGCCTAACCCATGCACTTGGTGTTGCACGCACCGCGTGCATAATGAGGACATGGGCATGCCGAGCGGCCCGGCAGGAGGCGGGCCGGCATGCCCCTCGTGCCCTGTTGTCCGGGTCGGGCGACCGATGCGTAGCTCGCCCCGGGGTATACGAAAGGACGCATGACGTGAGGAACTCACTGGATTCCGCGGCGCTGAACGCCGCCATCGAAGACGTCCACCGCGCCGGGATGCCGGGCCTGTTCGCCGAGGTGCGAGACGGCGGCCAGATCTGGCGCGGCGCCGCCGGGGCCGCCGATGTCGCCACCGGCCGCCCCGTCACCGCCGACATGCGGCACCGCGTCGGCAGCATCACCAAGACCTTCACCGCCGCCGCGATCCTGCAGCAGGTCGAGAGCGGTCGGATCGGTCTCGACACACCGATCGGCCGGTACCTTCCGAAGCTGGTTCCCGGAGAACGCGGTGACGCGATCACGGTCCGGATGCTGATCAACCACACCAGCGGCCTCGCCGAGTACCTCCCGTACGCCTACCCCTCCCTGAAGGCGTTCCCCGCCCTCGCCGACACCGGACCCCAGAGCCTGGACGACCACCGGCTCACGCGGTTCGACCCCACTGAGCTGATCGAGATGGGGGTCACCGCACCTGCCGTCGGCACCCCGGGCGGCACTCCGGGGGTGTACTCCAACACCAACTACCTGCTCCTTGTCCAACTCCTGGAACAAGCGACCGGCACCACGGCCGAGCGGTACATCACCCGGAACGTCATCGAGCGCGCCGGGCTCCGGGACACCGAACTCCCCGCCGGACCGTACGTCGACGGGCCGCACTCGCAGCTCTACGAGGCGTGGTTCGGCATGATCGACCCGCCGCGCGACTACAGCGTCTACGACATGTCATGGGTGGGTCCTTCGGCCTCACTGATATCGACCGTCGCGGACCTCAACCGCTTCTACGGCATGCTGCTGGCCGGGGAGATCGTCAGCCCGTCGTCGCTGGCGCAGATGCAACGCACCGTCCCGGTCGTCTCCCAAGAGGGAAAGACGATCGACTACGGCCTCGGCCTGCACCCGATGGAGGGTCCCGGTCGGGGCACCTTCTGGGGTCATGGCGGCACGGTCTGGGGCGGTGGAGCGCTGGCCATGACCCGTGCCGACGGCAAGCGGCAGATGGCGGTCGCGGTGAACCTGCAGAGGTGGAACAGGCTCGACTCCTCCGGCAAGCCGCAGCCCCATCCCATCGACGAGGCGCTTGCGGCTCTGTACCGCGTGGCGATGTACGGATGACCGGCCGGAGAGCGGTGCATGGGGCGTTCCGTGTCGCGCACTTGCCCGGCCCCGGCTACGCCACCGCGAGCACCTGGAGCGGGCCGCGCTGTTCGTGGAGCTCGACGGGCACCTGTACATGCGGTGCGGCGAAGTCGGTGCCGACCAGCGGGGAGAGACGCAGGCGACGTCCTCGTCCAGGACGTCGTGCTCGTGGCTTCGTTCACTTTCAGCAGCAGCGTTTGTCCGCCAGTTCGGGCGGCAGCCGCCGAGGTCTCGGCCTGCGGATGTTCACGAGAAATGGCTCTGGCTCAACTCCTGTGACGCGGCCACTCTGAGTGACGGCATGATGTCCTTGATCGGCACCTGAAGTCGCCCGAAAATGACCCGTGCTCAAGGTAGTTGGGCCGAAAGTTCGGGGTCGTGGGTGAGGTCGTACTCCAGCTGAAGGAGCTGTTGTTCCCGGTGATCGCGGACGTCGAGGTGTTGAACGAGCCCGGCGGCGTCGTGACCCTCACCGTGCACGGCCTCGTGAGCGGGCAGGCACACGCGATCATGATGCTGGAGCGGTTCATCCGCCACGCGCGGCAGCACGACGATGTGTGGTTCGCGACGCTGAGCGAGATCCACGACCGCTGGAGCGACTGAGCGCATGAGCGGAGCGGCTGTCAGAGTCAAGCTCAGCCCGCCGGGCAGGGCGCGAGCAGACGGCCGACCCGCGGGCCGTGGCCGCGGCACAAGACGGTCAGTGGTCAGATCCGTACCGGTCACTGAGAAAGAAGAGAAAGACGAAGACACGCGACACTCCTGGTCGTTTCAGACGACCGGGTCGCTCACCAACCTCGCACGACCCGGACAAGGACAAGCTGATGCAGCGTCTGGCGGGCCATATTCATCAACCTCCCTTGTCGCAGCGGCAGTCGCGCTGGTCACGCGTCGGTTGATCATATCCAGGGAAGCTCACGAGGACGCGACGGGGGGCTAGCTCCACCGGGCACTGGGGGCCTGAGTCCATGGTCCGCCGCGTTGTGCGCTGATTGGCTTGTCGGCGGTGCGGGGGACGGTCCTCGCCGGACAGGGTTGGTCGGCCCCGTGGTGGGCCTGGGGAGCAGGAGTACGGACGATGAACACGTACCGGCGAGCGGGCCGTTGGGTGAGGGCGGGGCGGGCGGGTGTTGCGGCTCTGGCTACGGCGGTTGTCGCGGCCACAGTCGCGGTGGCGCCGCACGTGGGTGCTGCCGAGTCGGGCGGGAGCGAGCGCGGCGGCTACAGCCGCGGCGTGCTGGAGGCGGACGTCCGTGCGGTGCGGGCGGCGGGTGGGGACGTGAAGGTTCTGGCCGAGGTGGACACCGGGCACGGTGCCCTGCGGGCCCGGTCCGGAAGCGGGAAGCAGGTGCCGTGGAACGCCCAGTTCCGGGTGGCGAGTACGACCAAGACGTTCACGGCCACTGCCGCTCTGCAACTGGTCGCCGACGGCCGGCTGTCGCTGGCGGACACGGTCGAGAAGTGGCTGCCCGGCGTCGTGTCGGGCAACGGCAATGACGGATCGAAGATCACGGTCGGGGATCTGCTGCAGCAGACCAGCGGCCTGTTCGACTATGTGGACGACCCGGAGCTGGCCCGCGCCCTCGCTGAGGACTTCGGCAAGCACCGCTACGACGCGACCCCGCCCAAGGAGTGGGTCGCGGTGGCGATGCGGCACCGGCCGCTGTTCACGCCCGACCACCAGCACCCCCGCTGGGCGTACTCCAACACCAATTACCTCCTTGCCGCGATGGTCATCGAGAAGGCAGGCGGGCTCGGCTGGCGCGAGCAGATCGAGCACCGCATCATCGCCCCGCTCGGGCTGCGGCACACCTACATCGCGGGCGCGAATCCGTTCCTGCCCGGCCCCCACGCGCGCGTGTACCTGCGCACCCCCCAGGGAGCGCGGCAGGACGTGACCGAGCAGAGTCTCCAGCACACCGCCGACTCGGCCGTCGTGAGTACCACCGCGGACCTGAACGTCTTCTTCCGCGCCCTGGCCACCGGCAAGGTGCTGCCACCCGCCCAACTGGCCCAGATGCAGCACACCGTGGCCCGCACCGGCGACTCCGAGGACCTGGCCGACTGGCCGCGGGGCGGGTACGGCCTCGGGCTGCGCTGGGTCCCCCTGTCCTGCGGCGGCGGCTACTGGCACCACGAAGGCGACGGGTTCGGCTCCTACACCCGCACCGGCGTCACCCCGGACGGCAGCCGCTCCGTCGCAGTGTCGATCACCAGCGCCGGAAGCCGCCCCGACTCGGTTTCCCTCAATGCCGCCACCCGCACACTCGTCGACAACGCCTTGTGCGACGGTGAACAGCGATGACAATGCGATCAGCTGCGTGACGGTGTCCTGGGTGGCCATCGTGTCCTGCAGCACCGCCGAGTCCAGCGACCGCCGGTATCTGCCCTGGAGCACGCCCGTGGCGGCCACTACCTCGCGTATCGCATCGAAGTCCGATCCGGACGCGTCGAGCGAGCCGGCCGACGGGGCACTCTCTGCCCTCTACCGAAGCCGGCCTGCTCCCACGGCACTCTCCGCCATGCGGTGGATCTCCATGGCGGCGCCTCCGCCGCATGGGGGAAGCGGATCATGCGCCAGTCTGATTTCGGTGCGCTGTTCGCGCTGGTGGAGAGCGTGTGGCGGTGGTTCACGGGGCTGGGCTTGATTCCGTGGCTACGCAGGCGCACGGGGCGGTCGTTGTCGAACATGGCCTTCGACGAATTCACGGCGGTCGTGAACGGAAACAAGACGGTGGAGCTGGAGCAGCGGCGGGTGGAGCTGCTGCGGCGGGACGACGAGAGCGACGGCGCGCCGCCCCGCTCGAGCATCGACCCGTCAGCGGTGAGACGCCGACCCGAGGGAACGGGCGCAGAACCGTCCACGCTGTGGGGGCGTACCGCGTGCTTGTGGGCGGCCGCGTTCGCCGGGTTGCATTTCTACTGGGCCGTCGGCGGTGCTGTGGGGCTGAGCATCTCCGCGGGTCCGCCGGCCACCGAGCGCCCACTGTGGTTCGTCGTAGCCGGTCTGTGGGGCGTGGGTGCGCTGTGCCTCCTCGGCGCCTTGCTGGCGTGGCTACTTGCCCGGTCCAGGCTCCGGGGCGTTCCCGCTCTGCCGGCAAGGTGGCTGGGGTGGGGCGTCAGCGCCCTCCTGCTGGCCCGTGGCGTCGGTATCGAGGTGCTGCCGCTGTCCAGCACGACGCACCTGGACACCTCCGCCCAGTCGGCTCCCAGAACTGCCCCCTTGCGGCTCACTTGTGGGTTTACGCTCCACGCTCGTGCGACAGGCCGAGCCCGGCGCTCAGGAGGGCGTGGAGTGCTCGGTCGAGGCCGTCGCGCTCAGTGTCGGTGAGTTCGGAGACCAGGGCCGAAAGGCAGGCCGCGAGGTCGGTGAGGGCGGCGTCGGCGACACGACGGCCCTCTGCGGTGAGGGTGATACGGAAGCTGCGGCGGTCACCGGCGTCGAGGGTGCGTTCCACAAGACCGGCCTTCTCCAGCCGGTCCAGCCTCTTCGTCATCCCCGCTCGCGACATCATCAGCTCGGCGGAAAGTGCGGACGGGCTCAGGGCGTACGGGGCACCGGTCCGCCGCAGCGTCGCGAGTACGTCGAATTCACCCTTGCCGATGCCGTGCCGCCCCACTGCTCGTTCCCCAACAGGGGCGACGACGTTCTCGGCGACGAACGCCAGACGGCCGATGGTTGCCAGCGCGGACATCTCCAGGTCCGGCCGCTCCCGTCGCCAGTCCTCGACGATTCTGTCCACCGCGTTCGCGTCACCTTCGCTCATGGCACGAAGTCTATTCGCCAGACGATAGTTTGCCAGAGTACTATCCTCTGGCGAAGTATCTTCGAGTGAAGCATTTGAGGAGACCGCTGTGCGAACTCTCATCCGTGATGTGCGCGCCTTCGACGGCGTGCGGGCCGTCGGAAGCGCCGACGTCCTCATCGACGACGACCGCATCGCCGAACCGGACGGCCGCGGCGCGGACATCGAACTCGACGGCGCGGGCAAGACCCTGCTCCCTGGGCTGATCGACGCGCACACGCACACGTTCGACGGCAGCCTCGCGCGGGCATTGACGTACGGCGTGACCACCGAACTGGACATGTTCTGCCTGCCGTCGAACCTGCGGCGCCAGCGAAAGCTGGCCGCGGAGCGCGATGACGTCGCCGATCTCCGCAGCGCCGGAATCCTCGCCACGGCACCGGGCGGCCATCCGACGGGGGTCATGGCGGCGATATCCACCATGCTGGAGAACCCCGAGGACGCGGCCGGAGCATTCGAGACGATCGCCGACCCCGCCCAGGCGGCATCCTTCGTCGCCGCTCGGGCAGCTGAGGGCAGCGACTACCTGAAGATCGTGATCGACGACGGGTCGATGGCCGGGACACCGGTGCCCGCCCTCGGGTGGGACACCGCGACCGCCCTTGTCGACGCAGCCCACACCGCCGGGCTGAAGGCCATCGCGCACGCGTGCACCGCCAGGGAGACCGCGCTCGCGCTGGACGCGGGCGTCGACGGCCTGGCTCACGTCTGGTCCGACACCCCATCGAGTGATCCGGTCGCCGACGCCCTGGCCTCCAGGGTCGCCGCCCAGGGTGTCTTCGTGGTGAGCACGCTCGCCTACTTCGAGTCCATCGGCGGCGACAAACCGGACCGCCTTGCCAACGCTGCCCACGTGGCCGGCGCACTGCGCCGGGCCGGCGTACCGCTGCTGGCCGGCACTGATGCCAACCCCTTCGCGCCCCGCAACGGCGACAGCCTGCACCGCGAGCTGGAACTCCTGGTCCGGGCCGGTCTCACCCCGCTCGAAGCACTGGCCGCCGGCACCAGCGTCACCGCCCGGCATTTTGGCCTGACCGACCGCGGCCGCATCGCCCCCGGTCTCCGTGCCGACCTGGTCCTCGTCGACGGCGACCCGACCCGGGACATCACCGCCAGCCGTGCCATCGCCGACGTCTGGCGCCGCGGTATCCGGCAGCGCGGTATTCGGCAATCGAGCTAGCGGCACCGGGCCTTGGCCCGCCGTAAGTGCCCCGACATCCTCCATGGCCCTGGCCGACGGCAGCGCCATCTGGGCGCGGCGCCAGGTCACCGCCGACCCGGTGCCGCTGCGGATGATCCGCAGCAGCCGTCTGCCTCGTCGTCGATCTCACGGACCCGCGCGCGCTCTGCCACGCCGGGACGGCGTGCCGGACGCGCGCCGCCGGAGGGGAATCCGGACGGCGCGTCACCTCACCACAGCACAAGGGCCGCTGATGCGGCGCTAGCCGAGTTTCAGAACCTCGTCGTCCGCGTGCGTGCCGAACTCGGCGACGCGCACCTCCGCGATGTGCTCGTACCGGCTGATCCGGTCGGTCCACTCCGCGTCGACGCCGAACGCCACCTGTGCGAAGCCCACCCGCCTGACGGCCTCGGCCAGGCCCGGATCGCCCGGAGCCAGCAGCCGCACCGGCGCGTCGAGCGCCACGGTGTGCGGCGGCACGAAGTACTCGTCCGGCACAACGGTGCGCGCATGCACGAGCGCGCCGACAGCGACAACCGAGCCGGCCCCCAACCGTGCGCCCACCGGGCCTTGGCCCGCCCGCCCGCTCGCGGATGTGCGGGGCCTTCCCGCCCGCGCCGCGCGTGCAGGCTCCTGCGGACGCCCGCGCCGGGCGTGCCGGCTCCCGCAGACGGCCCACCCAGACCGTGATAGAAAGTGGAACGATAGTCCCGGTAGTTGTCCGTGCGGGTCGCGTGCACCGGGTGATGGCGCATGCCCGCACAGGCCGAGGGCCGATTCCACTCACAGGACAGGCAATGCCAAACGCATACCGCGAGATCTTCTCCGCCCCCGGCGCGAAGGCGTTCAGCTCGGCCGGCCTCATAGCCCGCCTTCCGCTGCCCCTGACCCATATGGGCATCCTGACGATGCTGTCCGAGACGACCGGTGAATACGCCCTGTCCGGCCTTGTCGCGGGCACCTTCACCTTCTCCATGGCCTTCCTCGGCCCTCAGGTCTCCAAGGCCGTGGACCGCCGCGGACAGAGCCGCGTGCTGCCGCTCGCCACCGGCGTCAGCGTGCTCGGCCTCGCCGCCCTCCTGCTGTGCGCCACCGCCGACGCGCCGAGCTGGACCTTGTTCCTGTTCGCCCTGCTGGCCGGTCTCATGCCGAGCATGAGCGCGATGGTCCGCGCCCGCTGGACGGAGATCTACCGGGGCACGCCGCAGCTCACCACCGCGTACTCCATGGAGTCCGTGGTCGACGAGCTGACGTACGTGATCAGTCCGGCGCTCGCCGTGGTCCTGTCGACCGCGCTGTTCCCGCAGGCCGCACCCCTGTTCGCGGGACTCCTGCTGCTCGTGGGCGTCGCCCTCTTCGTACCGCAGAAGAGCACCGAACCGCCGGTCAAGACGCGCGCCGAGCACACCGGCGGCACCTCCGCGATCCGGTCGGCACCGGTGCTGCTGCTCGCGCTCGTGCTGCTCTGCGGCGGCGCGATCCCGGGCATGGTCGACACCATGGGGCTCGCGTTCGCCGAGGAGCAGGGCAACAAGTCCCTCGCGGGCCTGGTCTTCGCCGTGTACGCGATCGGCTCGGGGCTGTCCGGGCTGCTCTTCGGGGCCCGGACGCCGAACGTCTCGCTGCCGCGCCTGCTGCTCGTCGGAGTCGCCGGAACCGCCCTGACCACGCTGCCGTTCCTGCTCGTCGACTCGGTCGCCGGGATGATCGCGGTGGTGTTCCTCGCCGGGGTCTTCTTCGCCCCCACCATGGTGGTGATCATGGGCATCGTGGAGCGTACGACGCCTGAGCACCAGCTCACCGAGGCGATGACGTGGATGATCGCGGGCCTGCAGAGCGGCGTCGCGATCGGCGCGGCCGTCACCGGCGTCGTCTACGACCGCTTCGGCACCACCGCCGGCGTCTCGGTGGCCCTCGCCGCCGGGGCGGGAGCCCTCCTGCTCACGCTGTGCGCCCTGCCGATGCTGCGTACGCGGCTGTCGCGAGCGGACCGGGCGGCAGACGCGCCCGCCGCGCCGACGGAGACGGCGACGCCCGTCGGCTGCAGCTGAACCGCTGAACCTGCTGAACCTGCTGAATCAGCTGAATCAGCTGAATCAGCTGGACCTGCTGAACGGCCGATGGGCGCGGGGCGGACGCCGGACTGGACTCCTACTGCGGCTTGTGCGGCGTCGCCTCGCTCGGCCGGACGATCACCATGCCCTCGCCCTCCAGCTTCAGCTGCACCGCCTCACCGGAGCCGCCGCGGATCATCGAGCCGATGGACTGCGAACGGTGCAGCGAGGTCTGGAGGCTGGTGGTCCACCCGACGACGGCGTCGGTGTCCACGAACACCGGCGCCTGCGGGGACACCGGGATCACCAGCGGCTCGCCCTCACAGATGAGCCCGAGTCGGCCGTGCCCGGTGAACACGCTGTTGAAGAGCCCGCCGCCGGTGATCCCCGAGCCCTTCACGGTCTTGATCTCGTACGACAACGACGCGTCGAAGCAGAGGATGTTGCGGCCGTTGACGGTGAGCGAGTCGCCCTGCTCGATGTCGACGACGAAGCAGCTCTGCGCCTCGTGCGCGAACCAGGCCTCGCCCTGCCCGCGCACCGCCATCAGCGGCAGCCCCTCGCCGGTGACCGCGCGCTTGAGCATCCCGCCGACGCCCTGGCCCTTGCGCTCGAACTGCAGATTCCCGCGGTAGGCGACCATCGCGCCCTGCCGCGCCATCATCTCGCCGCTCACGGCGTACCGGATCGACTTGGAGTTGTGCAGGCTCATGCCGGGCGCGGTCGCGGGCTGCGCCACGTGCTCCGCGGAGAAAAGGTCGCTCTTCATGCGGGCATCGTGCCGCGCCCGGGTGGGCTCCGCCAAGCCACCGGCGGGGTACTTCGCACGGGTCGGCGGTTTACGTCCGCCGAACCGAGGTCGCGGTCCGCGCGGGCGGGACCGCGACCTTCGGCCCGAGGGCTTCGACCAAGGACTGGAACGTGCCCGACAAGGACTGGAACGTGTCCGAGGGGTCTGGCGTCAGCCGGTCGTGACGCGGACGTAGTCGACGGTCAGCGTCTGCGGGAACGTCGTGCTGCCGTCCGGGTCGCCGGGCCAGTAGCCGCCGACCGCCAGGTTGAGGATGAGGAAGAACGGCTTGTTGAACGCCCACTGCTTGCCGCCGAGGTCGGCCGGGGTGCGGGTCTGGTAGACGTGCCCGTCGACCGACCAGGTCACCTTGTCGGGCGACCAGTCCACGGCGAACGTGTGGAACTTGTCCGCGAAGGCCTCCCCGCCGGGCAGCGAGTACGCGGCGCCGATGCCGCCCGAGCCGGAGTAGCCGGGACCGTGCAGCGTGCCGTGCACCGTGTTCGGCTCCTTGCCGACGTTCTCCATCACGTCGATCTCGCCGCAGTTCGGCCAGCCCACGCTGCCGATGTCGTCGCCGAGCATCCAGAACGCGGGCCACATGCCCTGCCCGCGCGGCACCTTCAGGCGCGCCTCGACATGGCCGTACGTCGACGTGAACTTGCCGGAGGTGTTCAGGCGGGCCGAGGTGTACTCGCAACGGCCGTACCAGCACTGGTAGTTGCCGGGGTTCTCCTTGCGGGCGGTGATGACCAGGTTGCCCTGGCCGTCGAGCGCCGCGTTCTTGTTGCCCGGCGTGTAGTACTGCCGCTCGTGGTTGTTGACGTTGTCGCCGGTCTCGATCTGCCACTTGCCGCCGTCGACCGCGGACCCGGCGGGCCCGTTGAAGTCGTCGGAGAACGCGAGGGCCTTGGCGCGGGCCGGTGCGGGGGCGGGCGCGGGTTCGGGGGCGGCTGCCGCGCCCGGTGCCGCGGTCGCGACGGTGGCACAGCAGACCAGGGAGAGCGCGCAGAGCGCCGTGCGGCGGCGCCAGGAGAAGGGCACGGTCATCACATCGCTTCGGGTGGGGGGAGTGGGCGCACGCGGGACTGCTGTGGGGGCGTGCGGGCGTGCGCATGACAAACGTCGCGTCGGAAGTTGAACGCGGTACGCGATCCTCCGCGACGGTTTCTTCACTGCTTGATTTAAGGGAGGTGTGCAGGGGGCGTCAAGGCGTTGGTGCGGACCAACTGCCCAGCGGCCCTAGACGATCAAGTCCTACGTCTGACTGACCCGTCTCGCAGGGTTCCGCCTCAGCGCGCCTTGGTCACGATGCCAATGGCGCCCGTATAGGACAGAAACTGACCTATACGGGGGTTAGCGTCTCCACCAGGTTGTGGTTCGTGCTCCAGGAGGCAGTAGATGTCCGTCAAGCCGGTTCCCCAGGGCTACACCACCGTGACGCCGTGGATCATCTCTCGCGACGCGGTGCAGCTCATCGCCTACATGAAGAGGGCCTTCGACGCGGAGGAGCTCGCGTGTCTCACCGGTGAGGACGGAAGCGTCGAGCATGCGGAGGTACGAATCGGCGACTCGGTGGTGATGTTGTTCGACGCGCAGCCGGAGTGGCCGCCGACCCCTGGCTTCCTCCGCCTCTACGTCGAGGACGCCGACGCCGTGCACCGTCAGGCCGTTGCGGCCGGCGGCACCTCGGTCACCGAGGTCACCCATCTGTTCTTCGGAGACCGGGTCGGGCGGGTGCGTGATCCGCTGGGCAACCTGTACTGGATCCAGACCCGCGTGGAGGATCTGAGCCCGCAGGAGATGGAACGCCGCCTCAGCGACCCGGAGTTCACCAAGGCGATGGAGTACGTCCAAAGCGCCGACTTCTTCCCCGGCCGGGCCTCTGACCTCGGCTGACAACGTGCCTATGCGCTGGCCGGGGTGTCGGGCTGGAGCACGGTGGCCGGCCCTGGCCCTAGGAACGCGGGAGGCCGGCGCATCCAGGATCGTCCGGGATGCGCGCAGTGCCGGGCCCCGGCTCCACGGCCTGTTCCTGGCAACTGGCCGGGAACGGTTAGGGACTTGAGGGCAAGGGGTAGATTGCGCCTCAAGATCCGGCGGCAGGCTCGGGAGGGGCGCGCATGAACACTGATCCGCGTGGGACGGGGGGCCTTCCGCCCGCCTTCATGGCCCCCGAGACCTCGTCCTTCCTCGACTTCCTCGCGGCGCAGGCGCCGGACCTGCTGCCCGCGAGGCGCGCCCTGCCGGTCGCGCACGACGGCTTCGAGGCGCCGCACGGCACCACCATCATCGCGGCGACGTACGCGGACGGCGTCCTTGTGGCGGGCGACCGCCGCGTGACGATGGGCAACGTCATCGCCCACCGCGACTACGACAAGGTGTTCCCCGCCGACGAGCACTCCGCCATAGCCATCGCCGGGACCGCCGGCCTCGCCGTGGAACTCATCAAGCTCTTCCAGCTCGAACTGGAACACCACGAGAAGATCGAGGGCACGGCCCTGTCCCTGGTCGGCAAGGCGAACCGGCTCACCACGATGGTCCGCGGCAACCTCTCCATGGCGATGCAGGGCCTCGCCGTGGTGCCGCTGTTCGCCGGGTACGACCTGGGCAAGGGCGTGGGGCGGATCTTCTCGTACGACGTCACCGGCGGCCGCAGCGAGGAGCGCGGCATCGCCGCCACCGGCTCGGGCTCGGTCTACGCCCGCGGCTCCCTGAAGAAGCTCTACCACGAGGGCATGTCCGAGCAGGACATCGTCCTCGCCGCCGTCCAGGCGCTGTACGACGCCGCGGACGACGACTCGGCGACCGGCGGCCCCGACCTGACGCGCCGTCTGTTTCCGCGCGTGGCCCTGGTCACCGAGGAGGGCTACCGGCAGCTCACCCAGGACGAGGTCGCGGACGTCGCCCGGTCGGTGGTGGACCGCCGCCTGGAGGCACCGGACGGGCCACGGGCTCCGCTGCTCTGAGCGGCAGTGCCCGCAGGAGCGAAGTCGAGCGGCTGGTCAACCGGTTGAAGATCTACCCGTGCCGTGGCCACACGCTTTGACACGAGGGCGCCAGACAGTCTCTAGCCGTCCACGAGCACGGCCACCAGGCGCGTCATGGGGGGCCGCGGGTCAGGTGTGCCCGGCCAACTGGTCATCAGGAGATGGTGGGCGGTGCCGACGATGGCGAGTGCCACCGTGCGCGGGTCGACGGTCTCCGCCACCCGGCCGAGCCCCCGCTCGGCCTTGAGGTAGCCGGTGATGGCCTCCTGGATCGCGGTGAAGCCGGGCGCCCCGCCTTCCAGGGCCTCGCGGATGCGCAGCGCGGCGGCGGGGCGGGTCATGGCGAGGCCCGAGATGGCGGGGCCGCCGGAGTCGAACAGCGCGAGGGCGACGGCGTCGAGGTTCCGCGCCACCGTGCCCTGCCCGGCAAGCTCCGACAGCGCCTGCGCCTTCTCCGCCGTCCGCGCGAACCGGTCGAGGCAGAGCTCGGCCACGAACTCGTCGAGCCCCGCGAAGTGCGCGTGCAACAGCCCCTTGGCGCAGCCCGCCTCGGTGGTGACGGCCCGGCTGGTGAGCGCGCCGGGCCCGCTCCTTTCCACGACGCGCTCGGCGGCCGCGAACAGTCGCTCGCGTACGTCCGGCGTTGCCACTCCGCGCGGTGACATGGGCCTCTCTTCCGTTCTGCCTCCGTCGCCCTCAAGGGGCACAACTCTCCAGATCGTAGCGGGGATTGCTAGTTTGGGCACATGCCCATACTGTTTGGGCGTGCGCCCAAACCAGTTGGGCTCGCGCCCATCATCCGTACGTCCACCACAGGAGGCACCCGTGCCAGACGTCGTCAACACCGAGCAGGCACAGGCGTGGAACGGCCCTGAAGGCGCCCACTGGGCCCGCAACCAGGACCGCTGGAACGCCGTGAACGAAGGCTTCAACGAGCCGCTGCTCGACGCCGCCGGAATCACCGGTGATCACCGGACCCTCGACCTCGGCTGCGGCTCCGGGCAGACCACACGTCTCGCCGCGCTCCGGGCACCCCGAGGGCGCGCGCTTGGTCTCGACCTGTCGGGCCCGATGCTGGCCGAGGCGCGGACCCGCGCGGAGCGGGAGGGCATCGCCAACGTCTCCTTCACGCAAGGTGATGCGCAGGTGTACCCCTTCGAGGCGGGCGCGTTCGACGCGGCGATCAGCCGCTACGGGGTGATGTTCTTCGCCGACCTCGTGGCGGCCTTCGGCAACGTCGGCCGGGCACTGCGACCCGGCGGGCGCCTGGCGTTCGTCTGTCCGGCCGATGCCACGCTCAACGCCTGGGCGGCGGTGGTGGCGTTACTGCGCGACTTCCTGCCGGTCGGCGACTTCGGGAGGCCGGGGCTGCCCGGGATGTTCTCCCTGGCCGCCCCGGACCGCATCCGCGACGTCCTCACCGAGGCCGGATTCACCGGCATCACCATCAACCAGGCGCAGGCGTACGGAGCGTGGGGTCGCGGAGCCGATGACGCGACGGAGTTCCTGTTGGGGACGGGCCCCGGCCGCCACCTGATGGAGCGGGCCGACGCGACTGCACGGCCGCGCGCCCGCCGCACCCTGACGGAACACCTGCGCGACCACGAGGCGGCGGACGGCACGGTCCGGCTGCTCAGCACGTCGTGGCTGGTCACGGCGGTCCGCCCGGCCTGAGGGCCTGGCCCGACGAGGTCCACGACGCGGCGGCCCGGCTCTGCGCCAGATCGTGGCCGACCTGGCTCGCGGTGGAGAATCCCTGCTGTTCGACACCCTGCTGCGCGGAGACGACGTACGGACCGAGATGCTCCGCACCCACCTGCGATCGGCCCTGTCCCGGGAGAGGCGCCCAGTCCCTGCCTGTCAGTGTGTCCTTGTAGCCTCCCCATCATGACAACTGAACTGGCCCATGACCCGCGTCCGGTCTTCTCCCGGGCACTTGATCAAGCCGGGAAACAGGTCGCGGCGGTGAGTCCCGATGAGCTGAACAACCGCACTCCCTGCGCCGATTACGACGTTCGCGCGCTGCTCGGGCATATAGTTTCCGTGCTGCACAAGCTCGTCCGAGTCGGCACCGGAGGCGATGCGCGCGAAGTCCCCGATGTGATCGACGGCATCGCCGATGACGGCTGGACAAGCGCATTCACCCAGGCCCGTAGCGAGGTCGAGCGAGTGTGGGCCGACGACGAGAAGCTCGACCGAATGGTCGAGCTACCGTGGGCCACGCTGCCCGGCCGGACTGCTCTCGATGCCTACACCCACGAGTTCACGGCTCATTCCTGGGATCTCGCACATGCCACCCGGCGGCTGGCCGAACTCGACCCCGACCTCGCCGTGCGGGCCCTCCAGGCATTCTCGAAGTTTGCGCCGCCAGAGGCCCGCAGCGAGCAGGGTCCGTTCAGCCCTGTCGTACCGGTGCCCGACGACGCCGACGTCTACACCCGGCTGGCCGCCTACCTGGGGCGCCGACCATAGTCAGCAGCACGTATCGCGACGTTGCTTCGGCAGAACCATCGCTGACGGCACTCTTTCCTGTACTTGCCGCTGTGCGTGGCACTCGCCGCCCTGGGCGGCATCGTCGCGGTGGCCGCGAGCAGGCGCTGACTTCGAGCGTCCGGTGCGGGCTGCGGTTGCGCGGCGGACGGGGGAGGCGGGGTTACGCGGCGGACGGGGACGCGGCCGATGGGGGTGCGGGCGCGGACGCCGCGTCGATGACCTCGTTGAGGACCTCGCGCGACCGCATCAAGTCGCTGATCATGCGGTCGATGCGGTCCCGCTCCGCGCCGAGTTCGGCGACCAGGTGCGGGGTCGCGATCGCGGAGGGGCCGCCGTCCGCGTCCCGCATGCACGGAAGGAGCCGGGCGATCTTCGAGCTGCACAGGCCCGCCGCGAACAGTTCCTGGATGCGGATGACCCGGTCGACCGCGCTGTCGGGGTAGTCGCGGTGGCCGCCCGGCGTGCGCTCGGCCGTCAGCAGCCCCTGCTTCTCGTAATAGCGCAGCGAGCGTTCACTCACACCGGTGCGCCGGGCCAGTTCGCCGATCCGCATGTCCCACCGAGCTTTCCGGGCTTGAATCTGACACTGATGTCAAGTTCTACGGTACCGGCATGACGAACACGGCAGCGGACTCCCGCCCCTTCGCACCGCACAGCCCCTCCGAGCCCGAGGGCCACGCTGATCCCCGCGGCCTCTTCGAACCCGCCCGCCTCGGCACCCTCGACCTCCCCAACCGCCTCGTCATGGCCCCCATGACGCGGAACCGCGCCACCGCCGACGGCACGCCGACCCCCCTCATGGCGACGTACTACGCACAGCGCGCCACCGCGGGCCTGATCATCGCCGAGGCCGCCACGCCCAACGCCGTCGGCCAGACCTACCCCAACATCACGGCCATCCACACCGACGCCCACGTCGACGGCTGGCGGCGCGTCACCGACGCGGTGCGCGCGGCGGGCGGGCGGATGTTCCTCCAGGTGCAGCACGGCGGCCGGATCGGGCACCCGGACAACAGCGGCGGCCTGACACCCGTCGCGCCCTCGCCGATACCGCTGCCGGACACCATCTTCACGCCCGGCGGCCATCAACCGGCCGTCACCCCGCGCGAGATGACCGCCGACGAGATCCGCGCCACCGTCGCCGACTTCGCCGCCGCGGCCCGCCGCGCCGTCGACGCGGGCTTCGCCGGGGTGGAGGTGCACGGCGCCAACGGCTACCTCCTGCACCAGTTCCTGGGACAGGGCACCAACCACCGCACCGACGGCTACGGCGGTTCCGTGGCGGGCCGCGTCCGGTTCGTCGTCGAGGTGGTCCGCGCCGTGGCCGCCGAGATCGGCCCGGACCGCGTGGGCCTGCGCGTCTCGCCCGGACTCAAGGTCAACGGCATGGACGAGGGCGACACCGAGCACCTCTACCCGGCGCTCCTCGACGCCCTCGCGGACCTCCCGCTCGCCTACTTGCACGTCGTGTACGCCGACCCGGACAGCCGCGTCTTCCAGGGCATCCGCAAGCGCTGGACGGGCACCCTGATCGCCAACCCGGTGCTGCCGCGCGACCAGATCCCCGCCGACGGCGGCCGCCGGGCGGCCGAGCGCCTGCTCACCGCCGGCGCCGACCTGATCTCCCTCGGCCGCCCCTTCCTGGCCAACCCCGACCTCGTCGCCCGGCTCCGCACCGGCGCGCCCGTCAATCCGGTACGGGACCACGGCCTGATGTACGTGGGCGGGGAGCGGGGCTACACCGACTATCCCGCCCTGACCGCGTAGCGGCTGGTGCGAGCTGGGCCGACGGATCCGTGGGCTCACCGCGCGGTGTCGCCCTGGTGGCGAACCCTGGTATTAGTCCGGCCGCGGGGGCGGTGCGGCGTCTAGCATGTGCCCCGCTGCGGGTGCGGTCGGCAAAGGGGGAGCAGGGGCTGATGGAAGTCCGGCTGACGTTCGACGACGGCGCGCGGGGCGAGCCCACCGAGGCCGGCGAACACCTGGACCATGCGGCGTCGCTGTATCGCTGGCTGACCTCGGACGCGGAACTGCGGGGTCTGGCCGAGGTGTCCATGGGGTCGGCCTCGTCACCCCAAGAGCACCCGTCACCCCAGGAGCACATGGGCGGGGTTCCCGAGCTGGTCGACGTGGTGCTCGCCAACGGCATCGCCCTGGGCAGCCTGGTGGTCGCCGTGGCGACCTGGCGCGGGTCGCGTCCGCGGGCGCCGCAGGTGCGGATCGAGCGCGACGGCGTGACGGTCACGGTGCACGACGGCTCGGCCGAGACGGTGGAGCGCGTCCTCAGGGCCCTGGGCACGGACACGTCCGACGACGTGCCGGGCCCGGACGGCGGACGCGGGGAGTGACGGGTGGCTGACCTGGCGGACCCCGGCCGTTCGGTGGCACTGCTGGTGGGCGTGCACGCGTACGCCTCCCTCGACGACCTGCCTGCCGTGGCCCGCAACCTGGACGGCCTCGCGGGTGTACTGCGGGACCCCGAGGTGTGGGGGCTGCCGGCCGACCGGTGTACGGTGCTCTCTCAACCGCGCAGTGCCCAGGAGGTCCTGGACACCGTGCGGGCGGCGGCGCGCCGGGCCCGGGACACGCTCGTCGTCTACTTCGCCGGGCACGGTCTGACCGATCCGCACACCGACGAGCTCTACCTGGCCCTGCCGGACTCGGACCGGGAGCGCGAGTACACCGCCCTGAGGTACGAGTATCTGCGCCGGGCGGTGCTGGACCCGCGGGCCGGGGCCCGCCGCACCGTGGTGATCCTGGACTGCTGTTACAGCGGGCGCGCCCTGACCGGCTCCATGAGCGCGAGCGACTACGTCGCCGACCACGCGATGGTCGAGGGGAGCTGTGTACTCACGGCCTCCGCGGAGTCCCGGCCGGCGCTCTCGCCCCCGGGTGAGACGTACACCGCGTTCACCGGCGAGCTGATCGCCGCGCTGAGGGAAGGCATCCCGCAGGCACCCGACCCGCTGGACATGGACGCCGTGTACCGGCATCTGCACCGGACCCTGGCGGCCAAGTCCCGCCCCCTGCCCCAGCAGCGCAATCGCAACACCGGCGGACTCATCGCCCTGGCCCGCAACCGCGCCGCCCCGCCCCCGGAACCCACCTCAGAGCCCTTCCCGGAACCCACCCCAGAGCCCTCCCCGCCACCGCCCCCCGACGAGACCGCCGCTCCAAGGGGAGGCAGACCGTCGCGGCGCCTGCGCAAGCGTGTCATCGTGCCCCTGGGTGCACTCGGCGTCGTCACCGCGGCCTCATTGGGGGTCTGGCTGACCACTGGCGAGGAGAAGGGCGGAGGTTCGGACGGGGCCGGAGGTTCCGGAAAGCCTCCCGACAGCCAGGTCGTCACCATCGGCCTCGACGCTCCGCTGACCGGCAAGTTGGCCCCGCTGGGCCTCGGGGTGAGGAACTCCGCGGACCTCGCCGTCCGGCGGGCGAACGAGGACGGTGTCGTCGACGGAGTCACCTTCAAGCTCAAGGCACTGGACGACAAGACCCAGCCTGCCGCGGGCCAGGCGAACGGCGCCGAACTGATCGCCGATGACACCGTCATCGGTGTCGTCGGCCCGGTGAACTCCAGCGTGGCCCAGGCGATGCAGAAGGACGCGGACGACGCGGACCTGGCCGTCGTCTCCCCGGCCGCGGGCGACCCGGCGCTGACGCTGGGCGGGAAGTGGCATACCGGCAAGAAGAGCCGCCCCTTCCGGTCGTTCTACCGGACCGTGCCCACGGACGCGCATCACGGCGTGGCCGCCGCGCAGCGTCTCTACAACGACGACGACAAGAAGAAGGCCTTCGTCGTCGACGACAAGGAGACCCACGGTGCCGGTGTCGCCAACGCCTTCAGAGCCGAGTTCACCCGGCTCGGCGGCAAGGTCGTCGGCAGCGACCACATCGACCCCGACAACGCCGGCGACTTCCCCGCAGTGGCCGCCGAGGCGAAGAACTCGGGTGCCGACGTCTTCTTCTACGGCGGCGAGTACCCCGCCGCCGGCCCGCTGAACGCCCAACTGCGGAAGGCCGGTGCCGACATGCCGCTCGCGGGCGGTGACGGCATCTTCAGCGAGGAGTTCATCAAGCTGGCCGGACCGGCGGGCGAGGGCGCCCTCACCGTGTCGCTCCCGTTCCCCGAACGGCTCGCGTCCGCACGGCAGTTCATGAAGAGCTACCGGAAGGCCGGCTATCGCGACGGTCATGACATCTACGGCGGTTACGCCTACGACGCCACCTGGGCCTTCGTCCAGGCAGTCAAGGACGTCACGGACGCCCACGGCGGCAGGCTGCCGAAGAACGCCCGCGCCGAGGTCGTCTCCGCCCTCCAGCACGTCTCGTTCGACGGAGTCACCGGCACGATCTCCTTCGACAGGTACGGCGACGCGACCAACGCGGAGTTCGCGCTGTACCGGGTCGAGGACGGCGAGTGGAAGTTCGTCCAACGCCTCACGTGAACAGTCAGGCAGCCCACGAGCCTCCCCGGCTTGTCAGAGTCTCGTCAGGGCAGGCCGAAAAGATTCGCATCCCACGCAGGAACCCGCGCCTGCGGTGAATCTGGTGAATCTCACGGCCGACAGGCCGTCGGCGACACCGAGGAGATGGGATGTTATGTCCGCAACATTGACCAAGCCCCGGCAGATCCCCGATCTCAGCCTGGGGGAGAAGATCTCCGGACTCTCCGCGATCCGGCGCGACCAAGTGGCGTTCCTCAGCAAGGCCGTCGAGAAGTACGGCGACGTCTTCCGCATGCGCCTGCTCGGCAATCCGCTGGTGATGCTCAACCACCCCGACCACGTGCAGCGGGTGCTGGTGGAGAACAGGGAGAACTACGACAAGGAGAACTTCCTCTACCGGACCGTGCGCCCCGTGCTGCGCAACGGCCTGATCGGGGCGATCGGCGGGGAGTCCTGGCACCGGCAGCGGCGGCTCATGCAGCCGTCGTTCCACCGCCCGAAGATATCCGCCTTCGCCGACACCATGGTCGAGGAGACCGCCGCCATGCTCGGCCGGTGGAATCGGCAGTACCGCGACGGCGACGTGGCGGCGGTCGTACCGGACGTCGGGCACATCGCGCTGCGCATCGTGACGCGGAACCTGTTCGGCGCCGATGTGGGCTCCACGACCGAGGCCATCGAGAACGACTTCACGTATGCCAACCACATCATGGGGGACTTCTTCCGCTTCCCCTTCCCGCCGCTGCACTGGCCGACGCCGAGCCATCTGCGGCTGCGCAAGCTCATCGCGAACCTGGACCGCTTCGTCGCCGAGATGATCGAGCAGCGCAACACCCGCAGCGACGGCAGCCCCACCCTGCTGTCCATCCTCGCCGACGCGGTCGACGAGGAGACCGGGCACCGGATGGACTCCGTGCAACTGCAGCAGGAAGTCGTCAACATCATGGTGGGCGGCTACGAGACCACCACCGGCGCCGCCTCGTTCCTGCTCTACCTGATCGCCAAGCACCCCGAGGTGCAGGAGCGGATGCACGCCGAGATCACCGAGGTGCTCGACGGCCGGGAGCCCGGCTTCGACGACGTCGCCAAGCTCTCGTACACCCGCATGGTCGTCGACGAGACGCTGCGGCTGCGCGGACCCGCCTGGCAGACCATGCGGCGTGCCGTGGGCCCCGACGAGGTCGGCGGTTTCGGCATCGAGGCCAACACCGGCATCTACATCAACTTCTATACGATGCACCGCCACCGCGAATTCTGGCCCGACCCGGAGAAGTTCGACCCCGAGCGCTTCGCGCCGGAGGCGGTGGCCGAGCGGCCGCGGAACGCGTACATCCCGTTCGGCGCCGGGCTGCGGGTGTGCATCGGCAAGCACTTCGCGCTCACCGAGCTCATGATCATCGCGACCATGATCGTGCAGCGGTACCGGCTCGTCCTGCCCGAGGGCCACCCGCCGGTCGGCCTCGACCAGCTCGTCACCCTGCGCCCCAAGCACGAGGTGCTGCTGCGCCTGGAGCGCCGATGAGTATCCGCCGAAGTTCCCCGGTGGACCTTCCGGCGGCGTTCGAAGTGTTCCCGCCGCGGCTCAGCCCTCATGCCGACGCCGCGATCGCGCACCTGGAGCAGTGGACGCGGGACACCGGCCTGATCGGCACGGTGGCGGCCCGCGAACGCTTCGCGCAAGCCGACTTCGGCTGGTTCGCCGCCGTCACCTACCCGACCGCCGACGAGCGCGGGCTGTGTCTGATCGCCGACTGGTTCGCCTGGCTGTTCCTGCTCGACGACCAGCTAGACGACGGCGGACTCGGCAAGGACCCGGCCAGGATGGGCGAGTTGATCTCCCAGATGTTCGAGGTCCTCGGCGGCGACGGACGGACCGTACCCCCGGACGCGCCCGCCCTCGTCAGCTCCCTCGCCGACCTGTGGCGGCGCACGCACGCGGCGCCCGGCTGGCGCGAGCGGTTCGTGCGGCACGTCGTCTCGGGCGGCCTCGCGGCCCGCTGGGAGGCGCAGAACCGCGTCGACGGCGTCGTCCCCGACATCGCGTCGTACGTGGAGAACCGGCGGCACACCGGCGCCATCTACGTGTGCATGGACCTGATCGAGGTCGTCGAAGACCTCGACGTGCCCGCGGGCGTGTACGAGAGCGAACCGTTCGCGCGCGCCCTCGGCGCGGCCTGCGACGTCGTCTGCTGGACCAACGACCTGTACTCCCTGGACAAGGAGACCGCGCTCGGCGAGCACCACAACCTGGTGACCGTCGTCCAGCACGCCCACCACCTCACCGTGGACCGGGCCGCCGACGAGGTGCGGGCCCGCATCGCCGGTGAGATCGAGGCCTTCCTCCGGTACGAGGACGAGACGCTGCGGGCCTGGCCCGCCCACGCCTCCTGGCTCGCGGTCCACTTCGCGGGCATGCGGTCGTGGATGCGCGGCAACTTCGACTGGTCGGCCCGTACCCGGCGCTACCGGGACGGCGCCCACGACCGGGCGAGCGCGGCCGCGTACCTGGAGCCGGTCCTCGTCGACGCGGCGGCCGGCGTGGCGGGGGAGGGGAGATGACGGCGACCACGTCCTTCACGACCGCGGCGCCGCCCACCGCGTGGTCCGGGATCGCGCGGGCCCGTGAGCTCCTGCCGCCGCTGTTGCGGGAGGCGGTGGCCCGGCTCGGCGGCGAACTCGGCCGGATCTGCGGCTACCAGCTCGGCCTGTGCGACGCGGACGGCCGTCCGGCGCCGGGCACGGGCGGCAAGCTGATCCGTCCGGCGTTCTCCGTGCTGTGCGCGGAGGCGGTGGGCGGCGAGGCGGCCGACGCCCTGCCGGCGGGCGCGGCGATCGAGCTGCTGCACAACGCCTCGCTGATCCACGACGACATCATGGACGGCGACCACGTCCGCAGGCACCGGCCGACGGTGTGGGCCCGCTTCGGTGTGCCGCGTGCGCTCCTCGCCGGTGACGCGCTCATCGCCCTCGGTTTCGAGGTGCTCGCCGAGCGGCGGCACCCGGCGACCGCCCCCTCGATCGCGGACCTCGCCCGCACGCTGCGCAGGCTGGCCATCGGGCAGGGCGACGACCTGCGTTTCGAACGGGAACGGGAGATCGGCGTCGAGGAGTGCCTGGCGATGCTCGGCGGCAAGACCGGGGCGCTGCTCGGCTGCGCCTGCCGGCTCGGGGCCGCGTACGGGGCCGCGCACGGGGCGCCGCCCGGGGTGGCACCGCCGTCCTGGCTCGACTGCTTCGAGCGCTTCGGCGACCACCTCGGCGTCGCCTTCCAGCTCATCGACGACGTCCTCGGGATCTGGGGCGACCCGGCCGTGACCGGCAAGCCCGTCGGTTCCGACCTGCGCGCCCGCAAGAAGAGCGCCCCGGTCGTCGCGGCACTCCAGGCCGGCACTCCGGCGTCGGCCCGCCTCTCCCGGCTGTACGCCGCCCCCGGCGACCTGACGGACCGCCAGGTCGCTGTGCTCACCGGTCTCGTCGAGGACGCGGGCGGCCGTGCCTGGACCCTGGCCGAGGCCGACCGCCGGATCGCCGCCGCCTGGGAACTCCTCGACCCGCTCGACCTCGACCCCGTCGCCCGCCGGGGCCTGGTCGACCTCACGGCCGCGCTGACGGCCCGCCAGTTCTGACCGGGCGGTCGGCGCTCCCGCCCGTCCCGCCCGGGTCGCCCGCCACATGCCGGTTGCGGGCGGCCCCGAGGCCCACCGCGATCTGCGGCACGAGGAGGACCAGCAGCACCACGAGCGGCACCGTCCAGTTCTGGGAGGCGTCGTGGACGGCGCCCAGGACGGCGGGGCCGGTCGCGGCGAGGATGTAGCCGAAGCACTGGGCCATGCTGGACAACTGGGCGACGTGCCGGGCGTCCGGCGCGCGCTGCACGATGAAGAGCAGCGCGAGGCTGATCGCCGCGCCCTGGCCGAGCCCGAGCAGACTCATCCACACGTAGGCGCCGCCCACCGGCGCGGCAAGCACCCCGGCGTACGCGATCGCGCACAGCACCGCGCCGAGCACGGCGAGGGTGCCCGAGCGCACCCGCCTGCCCACGATCACCGGCGCCACGAACGACCCCGCGATGCCGAGCAGAGAGGAGAACGACAGCATCCAGCCCGCGTCGCCCGCGCTCATGCCGGAATCCTGGAGCAGCGTCGGCAGCCAGGCCGCCGCCGCGTAGTAGTTGAGCGACTGCAGCCCCATGTACGCGGTGACCTGCCAGGCCAGCGGCGAACGCCACAGGCCGCGCACCGGATGCGCCGCCTGCCGGGCCGCCGCGGCGCCGACCCGCGTACGCGACCGCAGCTGCGGCAGCCACACCACGAACGCCACCGCCGCCAGCACGCCCCAACAGGCCAGCGTCGTCCGCCAGTTCATGCCGGACGCCTCCTGCACCGGAAGCGTGACGCCCGCCGCGAGCGCGGCACCGCCGAACAACGACATCGAGTACAGGCCCGTCATCAGCCCGGCCCGCGCCGGGAAGTCCCGCTTGATCAGGCCGGGAAGCAGCACGTTGGCGACGGCGATGCCCGCACCGATGACGACGGTGCCCGCGAACAGCGCGGCGACCGAGTCCAGCATCCGCAGCGCCGTGCCCGCGCAGATCAGCACCATGGTGGCGAGCAGCGACCGCTCGGTGCCGAAGCGGCGGCCCAGGCGCGGCGCAACGGGCGCCAGCAGCCCGAAGCACAGCAGCGGCAGCGCGGTCAGCAGGCTGGTGGCCGCCGCCGACATGCCGCTGTCGTCACGGATGGTGTCGGCGAGCGGGGACACCGCGACCAGGGCCGGGCGCAGATTGAGGGCGAGCAGGACGACGCCGAGCCCGAGCCAGAGGGCGTGCCGCCCGGTGACGCCGGGCGGGGCCTCCGGCCGGCGGGCGGCCGCCGTGGGGCCGGCGTCCTCCCGTACCACGGTGGCCGGGGCGGCGGGCCCTTGGCTGCGCATGACGTTCTCCTGGGGGTTGCTTCGGTGGTACGTGTACGGGGCCGGGCCCGGCCCGGGGCCTGCGGGCGGCCTCGGTGGGCCGGGCCCGCTGGGCCTCAGTCGGCCGGAGGCTTCGGGCCTCAGTCGGCCGGGGGGTGCTCCCGCAGCGCGGCCATGCCCTCGGCGAGATGGGCGAGCACCGCGGCCTCGGCGGCCGTGGCGTCGCGCGCCTCGATGGCGTCGACGATCGCGCTGTGGGCGTCGATCTGGTGGCGTACGGCCTCGGGGACGGCGGCGCCGAGCACCGACTGGAGCGTGGCGCGCATCGCGTCGCTGAGGTGGCCGTACAGCTCGGCGAGGACGGTGTTGTGGGCCGCGGCGGCGACGGTGCGGTGGAAGGCCATGTCCGCGTCGATGAAGGCGTCCGTGTCGCCGTCCTCCCAGGCCCGGCGGCGCTCGGCGAGCGCGGTGCGCAGCGCGGCCAGGTCCTCCGGCGTGCGGCGCTCGGCCGCGTACCGGGCGGCGTCGCGCTCCAGCGAGGCGCGCACCTCGTACGCCTCCAGGACGTCCGCCTTGCGCACCCGTCGCTGCACGGCCGCGCCGAAGTCGCTGCTGGCGCGGACGTACGTCCCGTCGCCCTGGCGCGGCTCCAGCATGCCGGTGTGCACCAGGGCGCGGACGGCCTCGCGCACGGTGTTGCGGCCGACGGCGAGCTGTTCCACGAGGAGCGGCTCGGCCGGGATCTTGGTGCCGACCTTCCACTCGCCGTCGGAGATCAGGCTCTCCATCTGGGCGATGACCAGGTCGACGAGGTTGGTGCGTGCGGTGCTGCGCAGCGGCATCGGTTCGGTGCCCTCTCTGCCGGATCGCCGATGGGTAGGCAGACATGGGAACATCCCATGTTTCGGGTGTCAAACGGTCTGCCGGTGTGAAGGGGTAATCCGCGGCGGCGATGCGGGGTGACCCGCGGCGGTGACGTTGCCGTGGTGTCGCGGACGCGGCGGGCGGCAGGCCGGAACTCGGAACTCGCGGCGCGGCCGGGCCTGTTGCGGACTATTGCCGCACCGCGGGCGTCCGTCGGGCCGAGTCGTGCCCGTGAAGTGATCTATGGGGCACCGTTACATGATCTCGGGAAACCCGTAATGACGGGCGAATAGGTTGATTCAGCACTCGCCGGACGGCAAGGGCAAACCGATACATCCGTACCGTGAAGGGGAACACCGCCACCATGCGCCACACCACTCACCGCCGCAGCACCCTTCGTACCGCCACCATCTCGGTCGTCGCCGGTGCGGCGCTGCTGGCCCCGGCCGCTGCCGCGCTGGCGAGCACCCCGGCGCCGCAGCGTGCCGCGGCCGTGCGGACCGCCGCCCCCAAGCCGGTCAAGATCGACATCGGCGGCGGCGTCACCGTCCCGGTCAAGGGCGGCAAGCCGTACTACAACGGCAAGGCCCTCAAGCCCGGCCAGACCATCGACAAGGGCATCTACCTGCACCTGAGCGCCGACGGCAAGAAGCTCTACAGCAAGACGCAGGGCGGCGGCACGCCGTACGCGATCTGGGACGTCAAGACCGGCAAGAGCCTCGGCACCCAGAAGCACAGCCCCACCGCCAAGGTGAAGGCCGCGCTGACCGCCAAGCCGTCCAAGACCTCCGTGCGTGCCTGGCAGGAACTGCGCGTCAGCGGCAAGGCGACCGGCATCAAGGCCGGCAGCAAGGTGGGCCTCCAGCAGAAGCAGCACGGCACGTGGAAGACGCTGCCCGCGTCCACCACCGTCAACAAGTCCGGTGCGTACTCGATGCGCGTGAAGCTGGGCCTCAAGGGCAAGAACGAGCTCCGCATGAAGAGCGGCGCGACGCTGTCGCCGGTCTTCAAGGTGACCGTGCGCTGACGCCTTCAAGGTGACTGCTTCAAGGTGAGTGCCGTTCGCCTCCAGGCGACGGTCTGCTGACGTCCGCGGCCCCCCTCGCGGACCTGGGCCCCCGGCCCTCCGGCGTGGATCGCTTCCGCGTGCGGAGGGCCGGGGGCCCGTGTGGTGTCGGTCGCCGTGGCGCCCGCTCTGACGCGGCGGCCAGCCCTTCCCCTGCGGCCAGTTCGCCGCGGCGGCCACCGCGTCGGCGGCCTCCGTCACTGTGACGGTGTCCGTGTCGACGCGGGGCCCGCCGACCCCGGCCCGCTCCAGTTCCCGGGCGTCGGCCGCCGCGCGCTCGGCGACGCGCAGCAGGTGTGCGGTCGGCCGCCCGCGGAGCGGGTCGCACAGCCACAGGACGCGACCGGCGTCGTGGGACGCGGGCTCGCGCGGAGCCGCCTCCACCCCCAACTCCCTGGCCCCGAACGCTGCTTCCCCCTCCGGCCGCCCCGGCCCCACCGCTGTTTTTGGCCACCCGTCCACGCGCTCCCGTACGAGCCGAGCGGCCTCCTCGACCGACAACCCGCCCGTGTTGACCTGGACGTCCGCGACATCGCTCGCGTCCAGGTCGTCGGCGTACCGCAGGACAGCCGCCACCGCCTCGTCCAGTGAACGCCCCGCCTCCGCCGCGCCGTTCGCGCTCTCGCGCCCGACGAACCGCTCCCGCAGCTCGCGCCGGTCGGCGGGTCCGGGCTGCACAGGCCCAGCTGGTCGATGTCGACGTACCCGACCGGACGCCCTCCGCGGCGAGCCCGTCGGGCGGTCAGGGTCTGGATTTTTCGTCCAGGGCATGTACGTTGTGTCCAGGGTGTCGAGAGTTGAGGCGACGGCACCGCAGCAGTGTGACCGCAGTGGCGGCTGGGAGTGCGAGGGCCGATATGAGTGCCGGGGACGGGCAGACGGACGGTGGCCGGGACGCCGAGCGGGACGCGATCCTCGCCGCGCTGGTCCCCGTCGCCGACGGCATCGCCGCCACGTTCGGCTCGCTGTGCGAAGCGGTCGTGCACGACTACCGGCGGCCGGAGCAGTCCGTCGTGTCGATCGCCGGGTCCGTCACCGGACGCAGCGTCGGCGGGGCGATGAGCGAGATCGGGCTGGGGATGCTCGCGCGCGGCGACGAGGCGGGCGACGAGCTGAACTATCTGACCCGCACCCAGGACGGCAAGCTGGTCAAGTCCTCCACGATGCTGCTGCGCGACAGCGGCGGCGCGGTGTTCGGCGCGCTGTGCGTCAACCTCGACATCACCGCCGTGCGGCAGGTCGGCTCGCTGATCGGTGAACTCGCCGGGGTGGCGGCGCCGGCGGAGGTGCCGACCACGACGTTCGGCGACTCCGCCGACGTCATCGACGCGGTCGTGCGTTCCGTTGTCGACGCCTACCAGCTCAAGCGCAGCCGCCCGTGGGGCGAGCTCGACCGCGCCGAACGCGTCGAGCTGTTCCGGGGTCTCGACGAGCGCGGCGTCTTCGCGGTCCGGCGCGCGGTTCCGCAGGTGGCCGCCCGCCTCGGCATCTCCCGCGCCTCCGCCTACAACTACCTCGCCAAAGCCCGCGCCCAGGACGCCCCGGCGGCCGGGCCCGACACCTCACAGGGAGCATCCGCATGACGAGCACACCCCCGGTCACCCTCGACGACGTCCGCGACGCCGCGGCCCGGCTGAAGGGCGTCGCCCACCGCACGCCCGTGCTGCGCTCGCGCACCCTGGACGCCCGCGTGGGCGCGGAGGTCTTCCTCAAGTGCGAGAACCTGCAGCGTGTCGGCGCCTTCAAGTTCCGCGGCGCCTACAACGCCGTCTCCCGGCTCTCGCCCGAGCAACTGGCCAAGGGCATCGCGTCGTTCTCCTCCGGCAACCACGCCCAGGCCGTCGCCCTCGCCGCCCGCGAGCTGGGCAGCAGGGCCGTCATCGTCATGCCCGAGGACACCCCGCCGTCCAAGCGCGCGGCCGCCGAGGGCTACGGCGCGGAGGTCGTCACGTACGACCGCTACACCGGCGACCGGGAAGCCATCGGCAAGGCCCTCGCCGAGGAGCGCGGCCTCGCCCTCATCCCGCCCTACGAGCACCCGCACGTCATCGCGGGCCAGGGCACGGCCGCCCTCGAACTCATGGAAGAAGTCGGCGAGTTGGACCTGCTCCTCGTGCCGGTCGGCGGCGGGGGACTGATCGCGGGCAGCGCCACCGCAGTGAAGGGCCTGAGCGGCGGCATCCGCGTGGTCGGCGTCGAGCCGGAGGCCGGCGACGACACCAAGCGCTCGCTGGCGGCCGGGCACCGGGTGACGATCCCCGTGCCGCGCACCATCGCCGACGGCCAAGCAGCCGAGATCCCCGGCGCGTTGACGTTCTCGATCAACCAGCGGCTCGTCGACGGCATCGCCCTCGTCTCCGACGACGACATCCGTGACGCGATGCGGTTCGCCTTCGAACGCCTGAAGACCGTCGTCGAGCCCAGCGGCGCCACGGCCCTGGCGGCCGCCCTGAGCGCCCGCGTGGACCGCGTCCCGCCCCGCGTCGGCATCATCCTCTCCGGCGGCAACGTGGACGCCCGGCGGTTCGCGGAACTCTGCGGGGGCTGACCGCCCGGTGAGCTTGTGGCAAGATCGCGGGATGCTGCGACTCACCGATTTCATCATCGACTGCCCGGACACGATGAAGCTGGCGGCTTTCTATTCCGAGGTGACGGGCCGTCCGATCAAGGAAGGCAGCTCCGAGGAATGGGCCGGCATCCAGTTCGGCGAGATCGAGCTGGCATTCATCCGGGTGGACGACTACCGCGCTCCGCAGTGGCCCGACACCGAGCACCCCAAGCAGTTCCACCTCGACTTCGAAGTGGACGAGATCGAGTCCGAGCAGCGCCGCGTCCTCGACCTCGGCGCGACGCTGAGGCAGGACTTCATCGGCCCCAACGGCTACGGCTGGCAGGTCTACACCGACCCGATCGGCCACCCCTTCTGCCTGTGCCGCAACAAGGGCGTCATCTGGACCGACCAGGGCCCGATCTGGCCCAAGCGCGACTAGGCGGCTCGGATGAGGTTCGTGTGCCCGGAGTCCTCGGGCTCACCGATCCTGCGCATGACCGGCGTGGGCCCGCGTTTCAGGCCCGCAGCAGCCCCGCCACCCGCTGCGCCGTCCACGCCCCCGCGGCGCCCGGGCACGCCGCGAGGTAGGTGGTCACCGTGGCCTCGTCCCAGGCCGCTGTCTCCAGGAGGCCGGTGGCCAGGTGGCGGAGGTAGCCGCCGGACGGGGCGTTGAGGGTGATGTCCCCCAATGCCCATGGCGCGGTGAAGGTGAGCACCGGGAGGCCGTCCAGTGTCCCCGGGCACACCAGCGTCTCGTAGCGGCCGTCCCCGATCCGGGCCCGGCCGTCCCGCAGGGCCGGCGCCAGATCGGGGCCGGTCCCGGGCGCGCCGTACATCTCCTGGGCCGCGATGTCGCGGAACTGGTCGGCCGTCACCAGGTGGGCGCGCGCGTACACCCGGCCCCGCGCCGTCGGGTCGTAGAACGCCCGGCCGCCCGTCCAGAGCGCCGACTCGGTCGCGAAGTACACCAGGCCCTGGAGCTCCACGGGAACCGACGCCCGCGGCGGACGCGGATCCCGGCAGCCGGGGCAGCCCCGTGCCGCACCGGGCGGTCGCCCGCCCGCGATGTAGTGCATGAGGCGGCCGAGGAGGGTGTTGGAGCCGTAGGCGGCGTACCAGATCAGCTCGGGCACCGCCGGCTCCGGCGCGGGGCCGTCTCCCGGCCCCAGCCCCAGTCCCGGCCCCGGTGCGTGAATCCTCCGTACCCGGTTCACCGCATCCCTTTCTAGAACGATCGCTCTATCTAGCGCGGCCCTTCAGGCGGCTCCGCGCTCGGCGGGACACCGAGCTGCCAGTCCAGGTCGTACCGCTGGAACAGCTCGGCCCGCAGCACGTCGAACGGCATCGGCGCGCCGGGGATGAGCAGCGCGAAGACCGCGCCCATCAGCAGCGCGCGCAGCATGCGGTAGTCCGTCTCGGTCTCCGCCGACCCGTGCCGGGCCACCGACTCGCGCAGCAGGCACGCGAGCCGCTGCTGCTCCGGGCACTGCACGAACCCCTCGGCCTGCAGGATGCCCGCCATGTGCGTGCGCATCAGCATCGGCTGGTCGCGCGCCAGGCCCAGGATCGCGTCGATGGCGCGGGCGAGCAGCTCGTCGCCGTCCTCCGTGCACGGCTCCCGCTCCAGGGCGGCCTGCAGCGTCAGATGCATGAGACGGTGCACGGCCGACTGCAGCAGCTGGCGCTTTCCCGGGAAGTAGTACGACACGAGGCCGCGGGCGGAGCCCGCCCGGTCGGCGATGTCCGCGAGCGTCGTCGCCTCGTAGCCGCGCTCGCCCACGAGCTCCACCGTCGCCTGCAGCAGCCGCTCGCGGGAACGCCGTCGCAACTCTTCATTGACCGATGGGCTACGCGGGGACATCCTGTAACTCCTGCGTTGACTGGCTCACAGCCAATATACTCAGGGTGACCCGGCCCTGGCCGTCATGGGCCGGTGCCGCCTCGGGCAGGCAACACCGCGGGGGAGTGTTGCCTGCCCATGGGCGGTCGTGGACGCGTGGCACACGCTCTCCTCGCGAATCCGGCGCGGCCTCCTTAAAGTGGGCCGGGGGCCGAGGAGGCGCTTGGACATGGACCAACAGCAGATTCTGGCGCGGATCAGTGAGATGGTCGACGCCGAGAAGACCCTGCGGGAATCGCTCGCGTCCGGAGCGATCGACGAGGCGACGGAACGGGCCCGCCTCGGCGTCCTGGAACGCGAACTCGACCAGTGCTGGGACCTGCTGCGCAGGCGGCGGGCGAAGGCCGAGTTCGGCGGTGACCCCGACACGGTGAACGTACGGCCGTCGGCGCAGGTCGAGGGCTATCAGTCGTGATCGCCCGGGCGGCGGACGCCTGACGGCTGAGGCCCGACGGCGTCGCGCCCGCCCGCGCGCTCAGGACAGACCCGCCCTGCGGACAAGGGCGCTGACCACCTGCTGCGCCACCCGCGCGCGCTCAGGACAGACCCGCCTCCCCGACGAGCCCCAGCACGGCCCGCAACGCTCCCGGCCGCTCCGCGACCGGCAGGTGCTCCACGAAGTGCACCGCGCAGCCCAGCGCCGCGGCGCCCGCGTCCGCGTGCCGGTCGTCGCCCACCATCAGCGTGTCCTCCGGGGCGACCCCGAGCCCCTCGCAGGCGTGTCCGAAGAGCCGTACGTCCGGCTTCTGCACGGCGTGCTCGTACGACAGGACGTACGCGTCGACATAAGGGTCGAGGCCATGCACGCGGAAGACCGGCCGCAGGTCCCACCCGATGTTGCTGACGACCCCCACGCGCACGCCGAGCGCCCGCAGCTCCCGCAGCACCTCCAGCGCGTCGTCGTACGGCCGCCACGCCTCCGGGGTCTTGTGGCGTTCGTACAGCGCGTCGTAGAGCCGGGGGTCGGGCAGCGGCACCGTGCGCGCGAGGCCCGTGTAGGCCGCCCGGTGCAGTTCCGCGCTCTGGTCGCGGCGCCCCCACAGGTCGGTGAGGTGGTCCGGCACGTCGACCGTCGGTGAGCCGCCCGGCAGCGCGCCCGCGCGGTCGAGCGCGTCCGCGAGCCGCGCCGCCTCGTCGTCCGGCAGGGTGAGCCCGCTCGCGGCGAGCGTGCCGCGCAGCCAGGAAGCGGTGGACTCGATGCGGAACAGCGTCCCGGAGAAATCGAAGAGCACGCCCTTGATCGCCATGCGTGCGATCCTCCGGGACCGGGCGAGCGGGGGTCAAGGAGGCCCGGACGGCCAAGGGCCGCGTCAGGGGCTCCCGTCGGAGGCGTCCGGACCTTGCTTCCGGCCGCCGTCGGAGTCGCCCGAGCGTTGTTCCCGGTCTCCGTCGAAGTCGCCCGAGCGCTGCTCCCGGTCCCCGCCGAAGCCACCCGGCCGCCGCTCCCGGTCTCCGTCGACGTCGCCCGGAGCTTGCTCCCGGCCCTCCTCGGAGACACCCCGACCCAGCTCCCGACCCCCGGCCAACCCACCCGGCCGCTGCTCCTCCGGCACGAAACGCTCGTACGCCGCCGCAGCGAGCAACACCGTCAGCGCACCCAGCAGCCAGCCCCCGACGACGTCCGACGCCCAGTGCACCCCGAGCCACACCCGGGTGAACCCGACGCCGGCCACGGACACCACGGCCACGACGAGCCCCGCCCGCCACACCGGGGCCCCCGCGCCGTACACCCGCAGCAGCCACAGCAGCAGCCCGCACACCACGGCCGCCGTCATCGCGTGGCCCGACGGGAACGCCGCGTAGTGCGCGGAGTCCACCGGGTCCTGCCACACCGGCCGCTCGCGGCCCACCGCGGCCTTCAGCCCCTGCTGCACCAGCGTGCCCACCAGGCACGTGGCCGCGAGCCAGCCCGCGAGCCACCACGAGCGCCGCGCCACCAGCCACAGCACGACGACGGTGCACAGCGCCCGCATCGTCCACGGGTCCCACACCCAGTCCGTCAGGATGCGCGCGGTCTGTGTCAGATCGGGGTGCGCCACCGCCCAGCGGTGCGTGGTCCGGGCGATGTCGCCGTCCACGTCGAGCAGCGGGTGCCACTCGGCGGCGACCAGGACGAGCAGCAGCACGGCCGGGACGGCGAGGAACAGGGCGACGCGTGCGGCGCCGGGGGTGCGTGGGGTCGCTCGGGGCGGTGCGGAAGCCATGCGGTGATCCTGGCCGATGGAGGGCGGCGGCACCTAACCGAGCGCGCGCAGGGCCGGTACGAACGCGATGAGCAGCGGCACCACCGGCACGAGCGCGGCGGCCGCCGTGAGCCGCAGCCGGCGCCCGGCGGTGAGGCGCGGGCGGGCCGACAGGAGCCGGTGCACGCGCTGCGGCACGTGCGCGTGCGTGCTCGGGCAGGGCCCGAACACGCCCCGGTGCTCGTTGAGTTCCACGAGGGCGAGCGCGATGGTGAGCCGCCCGAAGCGGCGCGAGGCCACGTCGTCGGCGGCCAGCTCGACGAGCCGGTGCATCTCGTCGCGGAACGCGGCGAACACCGGGACCTGGGGGAAGCCCGCGGCGAGCGCGCCCGAGCAGTGCAGCAGCCAGTCGTGCCGGGCCTGCGCGTGGCCCTGCTCGTGGGCGAGCACCGCATCGAGCTGACGGCCCTTCAGGCGGCGCAACGCGGCGGTGGTGATGACCAGTTGGGGCGCGGCGCCGGGCAGCCACCAGGCGTCGGGCCGCTCGCCCTCCAGGACCACGAGCCGGTCGGCGCCGGGCTCCTCGCCGGGCAACAGCGGTGCCCGCTCGACGAGTTCGGCACGCCGCTTGGCGCGTCCGGTGCGCGCGCGGGCGATCTCGCGGGTGAGCATCGCGGCGGTCCACACGCCGCCGCACGCGAGCGCCACCGCCGTCACGGCGGCCCACGGGGTCGGTCCGAGCGCGTACGCCTCCACGACGCCGCTCGGCGCGGGCGCGAAGAGGTGCCCGCGCACCGCCTGCCAGGCCGACGCCGCGCTGAACGTCATCGACAGCGCGCAGCACAGCAGAACCCCGGCCACCACGCACTGCCAGGCCCACAGCGCGACCACCGGTTCGCGCTCCACCCAGTCGGCCCTCGCGAGCAGCCTGGGGGCGACGACGGCGGTCAGCGCGCCCAGCAGCATCAGCGCGACGGGGACCATCATGGGTCAAGCCTATGAGGGGCGCGCCGCGCGGCGGTATGGGCAATCACCGCAAGTGATGTACGCCACGACGGATTCCGTGGCTTTGCGTGTTTCCCCGGACCTATGGCGCCCGCCCCGGTCCGCGGCCGTCACAGTGCGAGCAGCATCGCCAGCATCCCCATGCTCATCGCGAGCCGGCACACCAGGGCCAGCTCCGGCCGGTCGGCCCAGCCCGCGACACCCTGCACGGACGCGACGTCACCCCGGCCCGCCACCTCCCCCACCGGCGCGAGCCGCGCGCCCGACAGCAGCACGTGCCCGGCGAAGTACAGCAGCAGCGCACCCGTCACCACCGGCACCCCCGCACCGCCGTGCGCGCCGTGCCCGTCCGGTGCCGCGACCATCGCCGCCGCCATGTACACCATGGCCAGCGCGCCCACGACATGATGCAGATGGTGCGGCCCGCGCCGCGCCGCCCAAGCCACCCGCAGCCCCGCCGCGGCGAACACCGCCGCGTACCCGAGCCACACACCCCGCGGCGGGTCGAGCACCGCCGCCGGCAGCGCCATCACCGCCATGCCGAACCCCATCAGCGCCTCACCCCCCGCCGTACGCCGCTGCTCCTCGACCCTGCTGCGCATCCGCAGCAGGCAGTACGCCCCGCTCCCCGCGCAGAGCGCCACCAGCAGCCAACTCGCCGACCCCGGTCCGTGCACCGAGCACCTCCTCGATCGACGGCACACCGTCGACGGGTCGATGCCCGGCGGCGGGGCCGCGTACGGGAGCGCACAGAGGTACGGCGGGCGCGCGACGGAGGCGTGGGGCGGCGCCGGGCGGCCGCGCAGGCCACCCCGCGCCGCCCGCCTGCCTCAGGGCCGGTACCGGATCGGATGGTCCTCCGGGACCTCCACCACCGCGATCCGGGTGCCGTCCGGATCCGCGATCCACATCTCGATCAGACCCCAGGGCTCTTTGACCGGCGCCCGCAGGATCTCGACGCCCCGCGCGGACAACTCCTCGTGAGCGGCCGCCACATCCGCGACCTGGAGCCACAGCCGTACCGCCGGGGACGCGGGCGCGTCGGCGCGGCCGGAGACCTCCAGGAAGCCGCCGCCGAGGAAGTAGACGGTGCCGCGTTCGGGACCCGTGCCGAACTCGCGGTACACGGCCAGACCCAGATCGCGGCCGTAGAAGGCGCGGGACCGCTCGGGATCGGTGGGGCGGAGGAGGATTCTGCTGCTCAGTACGTGCACCATGCGGCCGCACCTTAGTGCCGGGTTACCCTCGGCGTTGCGCACCCGCAGCACTCGCAGGACCCGCAGGACCCTCAGGACCCGCAGCACCCCAGCACCGCCGCAGCCCCGGAGATCGGAGACCCGCGCCCATGCACACCGCCCCGCGCCCCAGCACCCACGGCGACCTGACCTTCCGGGACGCCACCGAGGCCGACGTCGACGCGCTCGTCGCGCTCATCGAGTCGGCGTACCGCGGTGACGACAGCCGGGCCGGGTGGACCACGGAGGCGGACATCCTCGAAGGGCAGCGGACCGACCCCGAAGGTGTCGTGGCGGTCATAGCGTCGCCCGCGAGCAAGCTGCTCGCCGTCGAGCGGGAGGGCGCCATCGTCGCCTGCTGCCAGCTGGAACACCGCGGCGAGCACGCCTACTTCGGGATGTTCGCCGTCAGCCCGGCGCTCCAGGGCGCGGGCCTCGGCAAGGTCATCATGGCCGAGGCGGAGCGGACCGCGCACGAGGCGTGGGGCGTGCGCGAGATGCACATGACCGTGATCTCCGTACGCGACGAGCTCATCGCCTGGTACGAGCGGCGCGGCTACCGCCGTACGGGAAAGATGACCCCCTTCCCGTACGGCGACGAGCGCTTCGGCGTTCCGCAGCGCGACGACCTGCAGTTCGAGCTGCTGGTCAAGGAGATCGGGAGCTCCTGACCGGCACTCGGCTCCTGACCGGCACTCGGGGGGCGCGCCCTCAGGCGGTGAAGCGGCCCGTGCGCTTGATCTCCGGGTAGTCCGTCGTCGCGCCGTCCAACTGCAGCGCGCGCACCAGGCGCAGATCGTCCTGGGTGTTCACGACCCAGCCGATGATCCGCAGGTCGGCCTTGCGTGCGTGCTCCACGATCTCCAGCGTCAGGCGCCGGATGTTCAGTACGAGGGTGGTGGCGCCCACGGCGGTGGCGCGCTCCACGACGTCCGTGCCGTAGCGGCTGGCGACGAGCGCCGTCCGCACGCCCGGCACCAGGCGGGCGATCTCGGCGATCGCCTCGTCGTGGAAGGAGAGCACCTCCACCCGGCCGGTCAGGTCGCGCGCGGTCATGACCTCGGCGAGCGCCCGGGCCGCCGCCACATCCTTGATCTCGGCCTGCAGCGGCGCCTTCACGGCGTCCACGATCTCTTCGAAGACGGGGATGCGCTCGCCCTTGCCGGCGTCCAGCTCGCGCAGCTCGGACAGGGTCTTCTCGACGATGGGGCCCCGGCCGTCGGTGGTCCGGCCGACGTCGGCGTCGTGCATGACGACGAGAGCGCCGTCCTTGCTGAGGTGCAGGTCGAGTTCGATGACGTCCAGGCCCGCGGCCTGGGCTGCGACGAACGAACGCAGGGTGTTCTCGGGTTCGACACCCATGACACCGCGATGACCGATGGTGAGGAAGTTCAAGGTTCACTCGCTTCCGTCGACGGCGGCTCGGTACCGCGCGGCTCGGGCGGCTCACGACCCTCAGGGGATGCCCCACACGCGGCAAGGTCGCAGCCTAATGGCCCGCCTCCGCGATGGGACCGTCCCTGCGCGACGGAGTGGAGTCGTCCGGTCTGGTGCCGACGATGCCGAGGACGAGTCCGGTGATGAGGGCGGCGACAAGGACGGCGCGGGTGCTCACGGGTTCGCGGCCTCTCTCGGCGGAGTCGGCTGACCCGGCCCGTCCTACCGCCGCGGAGCCTGTGATCGCGAGTGGTCTCACCCGTGGGTGGGCGGGTCGCCGTGAGGTTGACCGGGCTGTCCCGGGCCCGCGCCGGACGCCTCCGGGCCGGCGTGGGCGTCGAGGCGCGCCAGGTCCGCGAGCAGCGCCTCGGCGAGCTCCAGCTCCGCCTCCAGGTGCCGGGCGCTCCAGCGCAGCGCGATCTGCGGATGGGCCCAGGCCTCGACGCCCTCGGCGTGCTCGAGGGCGCCCGCGACCTCGGCCAACTCGCCCTTGGTGTACGCGATGTGCTCGGTCACCATGGCCCGCAGCCGGGCCGGCTCGGTGAGGTGGCCGAGCCAGACCCGCAGCAGCAGCGGGTGCTTGAGCACCGGCGGGCCCGCGTCGTGACTGCCCGCCGCCCAGGCCGCGAGCGCCGCCCGGCCCGTGTCAGTGATGGCGTACGCCCGGCGCGCACGCGGCTCTTCGGGGCCCGAGCGGCGCGAGGTGGCGTACCCCAGCGCCTCCAGGCGGCGCAGCTCGGCGTAGATCTGGCTGATGGCGGGCGACCAGTAGAAGAAGCGCAGTGAGGAACTGGCCCACTTCTTCAGCTCGTACCCGGTCCGCTCACCCGGGAAGGACAGCAGCCCGAGCACGGCCCACGCGGTCGGCGGCAGCGGTGCGGCGGGCTCGGGCGACGGGATCGGGAGCGGGGCTGCCATGTGCCGCATTGAAGTGAACGGGCCGGTGTGCGCGCAAGACTGCGCCGCAGACCGCCGGGGTCAGGTGGGTGGGCTCACGCGGCCGGTGCCCGTGATGCCGTGACGCGCTCGGCAAGCTCCTTCGTCCGTGCCTCCGCCTTCGCTTCCATCGCGTACTGGTCCACGTACTCCTGGCCGGACAGCGCCAGGATCGCGTACATGATCTCGTCCGTGATGGCCCGCAGCGCGGCGCGCTGGTCCTGCATGCCCGCGTAGCGGGAGAAGTCCAGGGGCTTGCCGAAGCGCAGCGTGATCGGCACGACGCTCGGCACCCTGCGGCCCGCGGGCTGCGCCTCGAACGTGCCGATCATCGCGCAGGGGATCACGGGCACGCCTGAGCGCAGCGCCATCGCCGCGACGCCCACCTTGCCCTTGTAGAGCCGGCCGTCGTGCGAACGCGTCCCCTCCGGGAAGATGCCGAGCAGCCCGCCCCCGTCCAGGACCGCAAGCCCCGACTCGACCCCCGCCTGCCCGGCGCCGTTGCCCGACCGGTCCACGGGGATCGCCCCGATGCCCCGGAAGAACGCCGCGGACAGGCGCCCCTTGAGCCCCTTGCCCGTGAAGTACTCGACCTTGGCGAGGAAGTGGATGCGCCGCCGCAGCGTCACGCCCAGCAGGAACTGGTCGCAGAACGACTGGTGGTTGCCCGCGATGATCGCGGCGCCCGTGTCCGGCACGTGATCGAGTCCCTCGATCCGCGGCCGGAACAGCCACCGCAGCAGCGGGACCAGCACGACGCACTTGAACAAGCGGTAGAACATCCCTGTGAGTCCCCTCCTAGACGGCCCCCGCGTCGGGGAACGCTAATGCCCTCCTGGGGCGCGAGGGAGAACGCATATTCGGCCAGGGCGCGCCTTGCGCGAAAGGGGCTTGAATTCGCGGGAATTGTGTCCGGGTGAACAATTGAGTCGGAGAAATGTTGGGGGCTCAAGGTGCGGGTGCGGCCTGCTGGGCCGGAGCGGTTGGGTGGCTCTGAGCAGGTGTGACGGCCAGGAGATCGGCGGATGTCGCGTCTTCGGAGGGAATGATCGGCGGGCCGGAATTCCCGTCCGATCGTGGGGTGTTCACCTTCTTCGTCGTACGCCGGGTCCGGGGTCTGTATACGGAACCGTCATGACCCCGGCGTGATCCAGCGGTGTGGAGGTATTTCACGCTGGCTGTTCCTGCTTCCCCTTCGGGACTTTCCGGCCCTTCCGCCGCGCGGCGGAAGGGCCCCGCACACCCCTTGCCTCTTACCTCTTGCCTCTTCAAGATCTGACGACTAGTCATATGACTGATCGAAACAACCGGAGCGTCCCGGAGGTAGCTCTCCCTGTCCCGCGCCTGCCCAACTCCTAGGAGGCAACGTGCAGTTCTCCGTCATCTTCGAGGCCCAGCTCGCCGACCCCACGGTGGACCGCGAGCACCAGCTCATCCACGACTGCGTCGAACAGGCCGTCCTGGCCGAGGAGATGGGGTTCGACCGGGTCTGGGCGGTCGAGCACCACTCCCTGAAGTGGTACGCCCACATGAGCGCGCCGGAGGTCTTCCTCACCTGGGTGGCCGCGCGCACGCGCACCATCCGCGTCGGGCACGGCGTCGTCTGCATGCCGTTCCGGTTCAACCACCCGGCGCGGGTGGCCGAGCGGGCCGCGATGCTCGACCTGCTCTCCGGCGGCCGGCTCGACCTGGGGGCGGGCCGCGGCGGCACGGTGCAGGAGACGTCGCTGTGCGGTGTCGACCGGGACCGCACGGCGCAGGAGGTCGAGGAGGCGCTGCGCATCGTCGGCAGGGCCTGGGAGCGGGACGAGCTGGAGCACCACGGCGAGCTGCTCGACATCGGCCCGCACCCGATCCTGCCGCGCCCCGCCCAGGCCCCGCACCCGCCGCTGTTCCTCGCGTGCAGCAGGACCGAGACCCTGACGCAGGCCGCCCAACTCGGCGTCGGCGCCCTGGTGATGGGCTTCGCGGGACCCGAGTCGATCGCCGGGATGCGGCGCGCGTACGACGAGGCCATCGCGGCGCGGACACCGGACCGCTTCGTCTCGAGCGTCGTCAACGACCACTTCGCCGTGCTGTGTCCGACCATCGTGCTCGGCGACCGGGCGGCCGCGCGGCGCGTGGGCCTGCGCGGCCAGCGGTTCTTCGCGCAGTCCATCGCGCACTGGTACGGCGGCGCCGGGCTGCCCGACGAGGCGGTGGTCGAGGGCGCGGACGAGGCGGCCGAGCTGCGCACCGCCGCCGAGCAGGTCGTGGCGCGCCTGAGCGAGCAGGACATCCCGGTGCGCCCGGCGTCCACGGCCGTGTTCCACGCCGACCACGCGTACGGCACGGCGGACGACGCCATCGCCTACGTCGAGCGGCTGCGGGCGGCCGGGGCCGACGAGGTGATGTGCCTCGTCCAGATGGGCACGGTGCCGCAGGAGGCGTGCCTGGAGACGCTGCGGCAGTGGGGCGAGAAGGTCATCCCGCACTTTCGCCCGCGGGGCAGGGAGGCGGCCTGAGATGCGCTCCGATTCACACTCCGGCTCGGGCTCAGGCCCACGTTCCGGCTCGGGGTCCGGTCCACGTTCCGGCTCGCGCTCCGCCCCGAAGGGGTCCGGTCACGCGGCCCGCGCCCCGGAGCTCGCCCCCGAGGCCCGCCCCCTCGTCGACGCGCTCATCACGTACTTCCCCGACCTCGGGGGTGCCGTCACCGACGCTGCCGAGGCGCGCCGCGTCCTGGCCGCCGCGCCCGCCTCGCCGTTTCCGCCGCCCCAGGTCGGCTCGGTCGCGGACCGGGTGATCCCGGGGCCCGCGGGGGCGCCGGACCTCCCTGTACGCGTCTATCTGCCCGAGGCCCCGGGCGAGCCGGGGACGGGCGCGCCGCCCGCGCCGCGGCCCACCGTCGTGTTCTTCCACGGCGGCGGCTGGTCCCTCTGCGACCTGGACACGTACGACGCGACCGCGCGCGGCCTGTGCCGCGGGGCGCGGGCCGCCGTGGTCTCCGTCGACTACCGGCTCGCCCCGGAGCACCCCTTCCCGGCAGCCGTCGAGGACGCGTACGCCGCCGTCGTGTGGACGGCCGCCCATCGCGGCGAACTCGGCGGCGCACAGGGCCCGTTGGTGGTCGCGGGCGACAGCGCGGGCGGAAACCTCGCGACCGTGTCCGCGCTCCGGGCGCGTGACCACGGCGGCCCGGACATCGCGCTGCAGGTGCTGATCTATCCGGCGGTGGACGCCCGCGAGCGCACCCGCCCCGCGGACGGTGAGGCTCCCGGCGGCGACGGCCCCGCCCCCAAGTCCCGCGACAGCTTCCTCACGCCCGCCCACTGCCACTGGTTCCGCGAGCAGTACCTGGGCGCGTACCTGCGAGCCGGAGGCGACCCGGCGGACCCGCGCGTCTCGCCGCTCCTGGCCGACCTCACCGGGCTGCCGCCCGCCCACGTAGTCACCGCGGGCTTCGACCCCCTGCGCGACGAGGGACGCGCCTACGCGGCGCGGCTGAAGGCCGCCGGGGTCGCGGTCACCGAGCGGCACTTCCCGGCCATGTTCCACGGGTTCCTCGGCTTCCCGCCGCTCCTCGCGGATGCCCGTACCGCTCAGGAAGCTGTGACAGAAGCGATCGCCTCGACGATGGGAGGCAGGAAAAACAGCGGCCGGGCAGGGGGTGGGGCAGGATAATTTCCCGGATCTCCTCTTGTTTCGGAGAACCCCGCGCTTATACGGTGTCCCCACGCGAGGTTCTCCCGTAGAGGATGGGTCATGACGGAAATTCTTGTGCAGCCGGTGGAGGAAGGCAGGGACGCCTTCCGTGGCGGACGAGTGGTGGACCACCCGGCCTGGCCGGAACTCAAGAGTGCCGTCGAGGAGATCCGGCCCTGGCAGTCCAAGGACGGCTCGATCGACTTCGAGCGCGAGGACGCCCCGTCCCGGGCCGCCGCCGAGCAGGCCGTCGGCCGTGTCATAGCCGGCGTCGAGGCGCTCAGCCCGCTGCTCCCGCACGACGAGGCGTACCACAAGGCCCTGGTGGCCGACCTGCGCCGCTGGGCGGACGACGGCTTCAAGGTGCCGGACTTCCTGGACGCGCTGCTCGCCTTCCACCCGGCGTCCCGCCGCGAGGACGGCCTGCAGCACCTCGTGGTCTTCCCGATGTACACGCAGAACGGCAACCCGGACCGCAACTTCGAAGCGGTCGTCCTGCGCATGGTGTGGCCCGACTGGCTCGCCGAACTGGAGCGCACGCGCTACGACAACCCGCTGTTCTGCGGCATCACCTTCGAGGACTTCACCGCCGGGTACGACACCAACTCGGCGGTTCTCTTCCCTGAGACGATCGCCGTGCGCGAGGCCCCCGAGCGCTTCACCTGGGGCGGCATCTTCTGCGACCGCGAGGCGGCCCGCTTCCGCCGCGTCACCGAGGCCGCCGTCGACATCCTGGGCATCACGCTGCCCGCCGACGTCCGCGCGATGCTCGACGACCAGGACCGCTGCCAGGAGGCCTTCGTCCTGTGGGACATGGTCCACGACCGCACCCACAGCCACGGCGACCTGCCGTTCGACCCCTTCATGATCAAGCAGCGGCAGCCGTTCTGGATGTACGGCCTCGAGGAGCTGCGGTGCGACCTCACGGCCTTCAAGGAGGCCGTGAAGCTCGAGGCCGACGGCGTGGCGCAGGCCCGCGACGTGCAGTACGCGGTGCTCTTCGACCGGATGTTCCGCTTCCCCGTGACCGGCGCGCGCGTACGCAACTACGACGGCCTGGGCGGCCAGTTGCTCTTCGCCTACCTGCACAAGCACGACGTGGTCCGCTGGACCGACAACAAGCTGAAGATCGACTGGGAGCGCGCGCCCCAGGCCACCAACCAGCTCTGCGCCGAGATCGAGAAGCTCTACCGGGACGGCATCGACCGCCCCAAGCTCGTGCACTGGCTCGCCGGGTACGAACTCGTCTCGACCTACCTCGCCCCGCACCCCGGCTCCCGCTGGGCCAAGGGCCCCGAAGCCCTGGACACGTCGCTGCCGCCGCGAAAACTGGTCGACGACGTGCTTCCGGACGAGTTTCCGCTCAGCATGTTCTATGAGGCGCTCTCCAAAAAGCTGAAGGCTGTGATCGCCTCCACCCAGGGGATCACCGCGGGCTCGGGAGCCGGGAAGGCCGCCGCGTGAGCGGCCGCACCAAGGAGGCGAGGACCATGTCCGCACTTGAGGGAGCCGTAGTCGCGGTCGCCGGAGCCGCGGGCCCCGCGGGCCGCGCGACGCTGCTGAGGCTGGCGGAGGCCGGGGCCACGGTGGTGGCGTCCGACGCCGACGCCGCCCGCCTCGCGGAGGCGGTGGACGCGGCGCGGTACGCGCACGGCGGCGCCACGGTCACCGGCGACACCGTCGACCTGCTCGACCTGGACGCGGCCCGCGCCTGGGCCGACCGCACGGAGAAGGAGTTCGGCCGGATCGACGGCCTGGTGCACCTCGTCGGCGGCTGGCGCGGCAGCGCCACCTTCGCCGAGACCGACCTCGGTGACTGGGACGTACTGGAAGACCTCCTGATCCGTACCGTCCAGCACACGTCGCTCGCCTTCCAGGACGGCCTGCAGCGCAGCGACCGCGGCCGATACGTGCTGATCAGCGCCGCGGGCGCGGCGAAGCCGACGGCGGGCAACGCGGCGTACGCGGCCGCCAAGGCCGCCGCCGAGGCCTGGACGCTGGCGCTCGGCGACGCCTTCCGCAAGGCCGGGGGCGAGGAGGGCCCGCGCGCGGCGGCTGCCATCCTGGTGGTGAAGGCGCTGGTGCACGACGCGATGCGCGCGGAGCGGCCGAGCGCGAAGTTCGCGGGCTTCACCGACGTGAAGGAGCTGGCCGAGGCCATCGCCGGAGTCTGGGAGCGGCCCGCCCCGGAAGTGAACGGAAACCGTCTGTGGCTGACCGAGAAGCCGTGAACCCACCCAAGACCGACGCGCGACGGCATCACGACCCGGACATCCGCGGCTTCGCCAGCGACAACTACGCCGGTGCGCACCCGGAGGTCCTCGCCGCCCTCGCCCTCGCCAACGGCGGCCACCAGATCGCCTACGGCGAGGACGAGTACACCGGGCACCTCCAGCAGGTGATCCGCGGCCATTTCGGCGCGGGCGCGGAGGCCTTCCCGGTGTTCAACGGCACCGGCGCGAACGTCGTCGCCCTGCAGTCGGTCACCGACCGCTGGGGCGCGGTGATCTGTGCGCAGAGCGCGCACATCAACGTCGACGAGGGCGGCGCTCCGGAGAAGGTCGCCGGCATCAAGCTGCTGACCGTGCCGACGCCCGACGGCAAGCTCACCCCCGAGCTGATCGACCGGCAGGCGTTCGGCTGGGAGGACGAGCACCGCGCGATGCCGCAGGTCGTCTCGCTCGCCCAGAACACCGAACTCGGCACCGTCTACACCCCGGACGAGATCCGCGCCATCGTCGAACACGCCCACGGCCACGGCATGCTGGTGCACCTCGACGGCGCGCGGATAGCCAACGCGGCCGCGTCCCTGGACGTCCCGATGCGGACGTTCACCAACGCGGTCGGCGTCGACATCCTCTCGGTCGGCGGCACCAAGAACGGCGCGCTGTTCGGCGAGGCCGTGGTCGTCCTCAACCGGGACGCCGTGCGGCACATGAAGCATCTGCGCAAGCTGTCCATGCAGCTCGCCTCCAAGATGCGGTTCGTCTCCGTGCAGTTGGAGGCGCTCCTCGCCAAGGACCTGTGGCTGCGCAACGCCCGGCACGCCAACGAGATGGCGCAGCGCCTGGCCGAGGGCGTCCGCGCGGTGCACGGCGTGGAGATCCTGTACCCGGTGCAGGCCAACGCCGTCTTCGCGCGGCTGCCGCACGACGTCAGCGAACGCCTGCAGAAGCGCTTCCGGTTCTACTTCTGGGATGAGGCCGCCGGCGACGTCCGCTGGATGTGCTCCTTCGACACCACCGAGGACGACGTGGACGCCTTCGTCGCGGCGCTGAAGGAGGAGATGGCGCGCTAGCCGCACCATCCCAGTAGCAGTATAAGTATGCGGCCGATCGAAAAGTCATTGACTGGCGATCGGCCGCTTTCTTATGCTCGCCGCTCATGGAGCTGATCCAGAACACCTCAGATCTCTCGGCCTATCTGGCCGCGGACGAAGCCATCGACCACACGCATCCGCTGGTGCGGGACACGGCGGCCCGCCTGGCCAAGAGCGCCACCGATTCATACGTATACGCTCGCGCCGCCTTCGAGTTCGTCCGCGACACCATTCCGCACTCCGCGGACTCCGGCGACATGCGCGTGACCTGGCGCGCCTCCGACGTCCTGGAGCAGGGCACCGGCATCTGTCACGCCAAGGCCCACGCGCTCGCCGCGCTGCTGCGCGCCGAGGACATCCCCACGGCGCTCTGCTACCAGCGGCTGGTGCACGACGACGGCAGCGGATTCGTGCTGCACGGCCTGGTCGCCGTCCGCTTCGACGGGGCCTGGCACCGGCAGGACTGCCGCGGCAACAAGCCGGGAGTGGACGCGCAGTTCTCCCTCGACGGGGAGCGCCTGGCGTTCCCCGTGGACGCGGCGGCCGGTGAGGTCGACTACCCGACGCTGTTCGCGGCGCCGAGTCCCGCGCTGCTCGATGTCTTCAGGCGGGCTCCGGACCGGCCGTACCTGTGGAAGACGCTGCCTGACGAACTGCCCGCGTAGGTAATTCATCCGATGTGGTGAGGGTGCAGGGCTGGCTTCTGCACCCTCAAACCCTCTGGTACGTCAGTGAATTGCCGAGTCATCGGATCTATTCCTGTCCGATTCCTTGACGCACCCCCGACCCGCCCCGGATGCTGCCAGCGGCGTGCCCCAACTCGCCCTGTCCACGCTTCCGTTGGAAAGGCCGACGTCATGACCCCGATCTCGCGGCGCGCGTTCGTCGCAGGCACTTCAGGAGCCCTCGTCGCGGCGGGTTCTCCCGTCGCGTGGGGCAGACCGACGGCCGTGGCCCCGGACGACGTCCACGGCGCGCTGCTGCGCGACGCCGCGATGGTGTGGAAGCGCCTGCCCGGCGGCTGGCAGGAGGGGCCGTTCCTCGGCAACGGCTTCCTCGCCGCCCACCTGTACGCCGAGCGCGGCGAGGGCAACGTACTGCGCCTCATGATCAACCACTCGCACGTGCAGGACCAGCGCGGCCAGTGGGAGGCCGCGATCGGCTACTCCCGCCTGGGCGTCGGCTACTTGACGCTGACCTTCGCGGGCACGATCACCGGCGTCGACTGGCGGCTCGACCTCGACAACGCCGAGCTGACCGGGACCGTCACCACGGCGCGCGGCAGTGCCCGGTTCACCGCCCTGATCCTCAGTCACGAAGACGTGCTTCTTGCCTCGTTGGAGCCGAGCGCGGGCGAGCAGGCGGCCGCCTGGGGCTTTACCGCGCTGCCCTCGCGCACCACCCGCACCACCCGCGTCCCGCCCGACTACACCGCGAACCCCGACCCCACCACCGGCCCCGGCTTCGTCGAGCAGCCCCTGCACGCGGGCGGCGGCTACACCACCGCCTGGCACGAGGCCCGCTCCGGCACGAAGAGGCTCCTCGCGGCCACCATCGCGTACGGACATCCGGAGTCGACGGGCCGCGAGCAGGCCCTACGCACGGTGCGGCGCGCCCTGGACGGCTCGCCCGCGTCGGCCGTCGCCCGGCACCGCGACTGGTGGCACGCCTTCTACCGGCGCAGCTTCGTGTCCGTGCCCGACAAGAAGGTGCAGCGATTCTACTGGATCCAGCTCTACAAGCTGGCCTGCGCGACCCGCAGCCACGGGCCGGTCACCCCGGTGTTCGGGCCGTGGTTCCCGGAGAGCGGCAACAACTGGACCAGCATCTGGTGGAACACCAACGTCCAGGTGACGTATCCGGTCGCCAACGGCTCCAACCACCGTGAACTCGACGCCGTCACACCGGCGTTCGCGAAGTACCACCAGAACCTGGAGTCCAACGTCCGGCCGGAGCTGCGCGACGGCGAGACCTACGCCCTGTGCCACCCCGGCGACTGGAAGCTGCGCCCCGGCCCCCGCTACGTCGGCGTCCCGGGCGTGAGCCCCAACGACCACACCGGCAACCTCACCTGGGCCCTGCACAACGCCTGGGTCACCTACCGCCACCACATGGACGACGACGTCCTGCGTCACGTCATCCGCCCCGTCCTCACCAAGGCCGTCAACTACTACGCCCGCCACCTCACCGAAGGCACCGACGGCCGCCTGCACCTGCCCGAGACCCGCTCACCGGAGTACGCCAACGCCTCCGACTGCACCTACGACCTGTCGCTGCTGCGCTGGGGCGTGGGCGCGCTGCTCGACTCCGTACGGCGGCTGCGCAGCGGCGATCCGCACGAGAAGCAGTGGCGCGACATCCGCGACCGGCTCGTGCCGTACCACGAGAACGAGAACGGCGTCATGATCGGCGACGGTGTCCCGCTCGCCGATTCGCACCGTCACTTCTCGCATCTGCTGTGGCTCTATCCGCTCCAGGAGAAGCTCGACCGGCGCACCTTCGACCATTGGGCGAGCAGGCAGGAGCGCTGGCACGGCTACAGCTACGCGGCCGCGTCCTCCATGGAGACACTCTTCGGCAAGCCCGAACAGGCGCTGCGCCACCTGCGGTTCTTCCTCGACGGCAACGTCACCGACAAGTGCGCGATGACGCCCAACACCATGTACCGCGAGGGCTCCAACTTCGCCCTGGAGAGCTCGATCAGCGCGGGCCAGTCGCTCCTCGACATGCTGACGCAGAGCCACGGGGGAGTGGTGAAGATCTTCCCCGCGGTGTCCGGAACGTGGCGGGACGCCAGCCTGCAGCGGGTGCGTACGCAGGGCGCGTTCCTGGTCGACGCCTCGCGGCGCGACGGGCGCACGGAGTGGATGCGGGTGGAGAGCGAGGCCGGGGAGCCGCTGCGGCTGCGGCACGGCATCACCGGCGCGATCGACGTACGCGACGAACGCGGGCGGCCGCTGCCGTACTCGGGACGCGACGTCATCAGCGTGCCGCTGCGGCGCGGGCAGTCGGCGGTGATCACGCCCAAGGGGTCCCGGCCGTCGCCGCGCCCGCGCGACGTCCCGGCGAACGGCACGGAGCCGGCGTGGGGGCTGCCGTAGCGGCAAAGGGCGCCGTGGGGACCCGGAAAGTTCAGGGCAGTGCACTGGGCAGTGCTCTATGCTGTACTTCCGTCGATTCCCGCGAACCAAGGCAGACGCAGACCATGACGCTCACCCTCACCGTGTCCGACGAGGTGCGCACGCTCGCGCCCGGCTTCACCCACGTCGCCATCGAGGCGTACGACCTCGTCGGCGGCCCCAGCACCGACGGCACCTCGGCCCTGCTCGACGACGCCGCCCGCCGCCTCGCCGCGCGCCTCGGCGGACGCGCCCCGCACGAGGACCCGCACATGGCGGCCTGGCGCGCCGCGTACACGGCCTTCGGCGCCAAGCCCTCGCGCACCCGCAACTCCGCCGAGGCGCTGGCCAAGCGCGCGCTCGCGGACGGGGGACTGCCGCGGATCAACGCGCTGGTCGACGTCTACAACGCGATCAGCGTGGCGCACCTGATCCCCGTCGGCGGCGAGGACCTGGACCGCATCAAGGGCGACATGCGTCTGGTGCGGGCCACCGGTGACGAGGACTTCGTGACGATGGCGGCGGGCGAGCCCGTCGTCGAGCACCCGGAGCCCGGCGAGGTCGTCTGGCGGGACGAGGAGGGCGTCACCTGCCGCCGCTGGAACTGGCGGCAGGGCCCGCGCACCCGCCTCACGGAGGAGACCGTGAACGCGATCTTCCTGCTCGAGGGCATGGGCCCGGACGCCGGTCTCGCGGCGGCGGGGGCCGAGCTCGCCGAGCTCCTGGAGAAGGTCAGCCCCGGGGCACGGATCACCGTGCACGAGCCGACGGGCTGACCGGCACCGGCTCACCGAGGCCGCACACCCGGGGCGGCCCCGGGGTGAGTCAGAGTGCCTCGGCGGCGCGGACCTCGGCGGGCGTCGGGGCCGTGCCCCCGAGGTGGGCCGGCATCCACCAGGTGTCCTCCGGGCCCTTGGGGCGCACGGGGTAGGCACGCTGCGCGGCCTCCAGGAGCTCCTGGCAGCGCTCGCGCAGGCGGCGCGTGATCGCGCCCGCGTACTGGTCCTTGGGGGCCTCGACGCGCTCGCCGACGCGGATCGTGATCGGGATGTGCTGGCGCTTGAAGTTGCGCGGGTGGCCCTTCGTCCACAGCCGCTGCGTGCCCCACAGCGCCATCGGGATCAGCGGGACGCCGGCCTCCTGCGCCAGGCGCGCGGCGCCCGACTTGAACGACTTCAGCGTGAACGACTGCGAGATCGTCGCCTCGGGGAAGACGCCGATGATTTCTCCGGAGCGCAGCGAGTCCAGCGCGTGGGCGTAGGCCGTCTCACCCTGCTTGCGGTCCACCGGGATGTGCTTCATGCCGCGCATCAGCGGGCCCGAGATCTTGTGGCGGAACACCGACTCCTTGGCCATGAAGCGCACCAGGCGCTTCTGGGGCAGTGCGGCGAGGCCGTCGAAGATGAAGTCCAGGTAGCTGATGTGGTTGCTCACCAGGACCGCCCCGCCCGTGCGCGGAATGTTCTCGGATCCCTTGCAGTCGATCTTCAGATCCAGCGCCTTGAAGAAGGTCTTGGCGGCGCCGATGACCGGTCGGTAGACGAGTTCTGCCATGGGTGGGGAGGGCCCTTCGTCTCTGCCGAGGGAGAGGGCCCTTGGCAGGAAGCTAAGTTACGGATCCGTAGGGTCTACGGCTCCGCCAGATCGTGCCCCAAGAACGAACGACTGGCCAGCGATGGTGCCCGTATTGCGCGAGATTCTCGTCACGTCGGAATCTTTCCGCACGCGCGCGTGCTCTACGAAAAGACGTATGCGGTGCCCTTGATGCGGGGTGGATCGGCGCCTCCGGTGGGGGCGGGGAAAGGCGGGAGGCGCGCGTGACAGGAGTGCGGTCGGGTGAGGCCGGACAGCGACTCGGCGCGGGAGAACTCGGCGCGGAGCTGGGCGACAGGGCCACGCTCGTCCAGTTCTCCAGCGCGTTCTGCCAGCCGTGCCGGGCCACCCGCAGAGTCCTCGCCGACGTCGCCGCCCTGGTCCCCGGCGTCGCGCACGTGGAGATCGACGCCGAGGGCGCTCTCGATCTCGTACGCGCCCTGCGCATCGACAGGACGCCGACAGTGCTCGTCCTCGACGCCGGGGGCCGCGTGGTGCGCCGTGCGGCCGGGCAGCCGCGCAAGTCCGATGTGATCGCGGCGCTAGGGGCGGCGATATGACCACGCACTACATGGCCACGGGCGAGATGGTCCTGGGTATGCCCCCTGGCCGACACGACCCTGGGAGCGTGATGGATCTTTCATATCCCGGAACGGACTTGACTGTACGCGCCACCTGTCGTCAGCCTGCTGACATGCCCCCGGAGCCCCTTCTCTTCGAGCGTGTCCACGTGGACCTCGCGCGCCATGCCAGTGCGCGCTGTTGGTCCAGCTGAGCAGCCACGGACCCGCTCGTACCTCCCGCAGAAGGACACAACTCCATGACGGCCACGCCCGACCTCTCCGCCCCCCGGCTCGCGAGCCCCGACCTGCTGCGCTCCGTCTTCCGGCGGCACGCCGCCGGAGTCGCCGTGATCACCGCCCGCGGCACGGATCCCGTCGGCTTCACCGCCACCTCGCTCACCTCGGTCTCCGCCGAGCCGCCGATGATCTCCTTCGGCATCGGGACCGGGGCCTCCAGCTGGCCCGCGATATCCCGGGCCGAACACGTCGGCGTCCACATCCTCGACGAGCACCAGCACGAACTCGCCACCACCTTCGCGCGCAGCGGCGCCGACCGCTTCGGCGCGCCCACGCGCTGGCACGACGGGCCGCACGGCGTGCCCGTGCTCGAAGGCGTACTCGCGTGGCTGGTGTGCCGGATCGTGGCGCGGGTGCCCGCCGGGGACCACCGGGTGGTGCTCGCCGAGGCGGTCGCCGGTGATCCCTCGGGGGCGGGCCGCCCGCTGCTGTACCACCAGGGGCGCTTCAACGCGCTGCGTGACTGAGAGTTCCCGCTGACGCGGGGTGCGCGCGATTACGGAGCGTTGCAAACGTCACAGTTCAAAGCGCTTGCTTAGTGGGAAAGTACTGGGTGTACTCATGAGTAATATTCCGGTTGGAGCGGGGGCCGCCCCAACCGGGACCCGCCGCTTCAGGCGCCTATGCTGCCTGCAAGAAGGCAGTGGCCCGATGCCGGGGCAGCAGCCCAGTAATGACGATGTGTAGGAGAGCCGGCGTGAGCTTGAGGATCGTTGTCTGTGTGAAGTACGTGCCCGACGCCACCGGCGACCGGCACTTCGCCGAGGACCTGACCGTCGACCGCGACGACGTGGACGGTCTGCTCTCGGAGCTCGACGAGTACGCGGTCGAGCAGGCCCTGCAGATCAAGGAAGCGGCGGACGACGACGCCGAGATCACGGTCCTCACCGTCGGCCCCGAGGACGCCAAGGACGCGCTGCGCAAGGCTCTTTCGATGGGCGCCGACAAGGCCGTCCACGTCGAGGACGACGACCTGCACGGCACGGACGTCATGGGCACCTCGCTGGTGCTGGCCAAGGCCGTCGAGGAGACCGGGTACGACCTCGTCATCGCCGGTATGGCCTCCACCGACGGCACCATGGGCGTGCTGCCCGCGATCCTCGCCGAGCGCCTGGGCGTGCCGCAGGTGACGCTGCTCTCCGAGGTCTCCGTGGAGGGCGGCGCCGGTGGCGTCGTCAAGGGCCGCCGTGACGGCGACACCGCGTCGGAGCAGCTCGAGGCGTCGCTGCCGGCCGTCGTGTCCGTGACGGACCAGTCGGGCGAGGCCCGCTACCCCTCCTTCAAGGGCATCATGGCCGCCAAGAAGAAGCCGGTGAAGTCGCTCGACCTGGACGACCTGGACATCGACGCCGAGACTGTCGGCCTCGAGGGCGCCTGGACGAAGGTCGACTCCGCCGCCGAGCGTCCCGCGCGCACCGCGGGCACGATCGTCAAGGACGAGGGCGAGGGCGGCAAGCAGCTCGCGGAGTTCCTCGCCGGCCAGAAGTTCATCTGAGCTTCAGTCACCCCTCACACCCCAACTTCTTCGTAATCGCAGGAGATTGAAGTCCCATGGCTGAAGTTCTCGTCTATGTCGACCACGTCGACGGCGCCGTCCGCAAGCCCACCCTGGAGCTGCTGACGCTGGCCCGCCGCATCGGCGAGCCCGTCGCCGTCGCGCTCGGCGCCGGCGCCGAGGCCACCGCCGCCACGCTCGCCGAGCACGGCGCGGTGAAGGTGCTCACCGCCGACGCCCCCGAGTTCGCCGACTACCTGGTCGTACCGAAGGTGGACGCCCTCCAGGCCGCGTACGAGGCCGTCTCCCCGGCCGCCGTCCTGGTGCCGTCGTCCGCCGAGGGCAAGGAGATCGCGGCCCGCCTCGCGGTCCGCATCGAGTCCGGCATCATCACCGACGCCATCGACCTGGAGGCCGGCGACGAGGGCCCGGTGGCCACGCAGTCCGTGTTCGCGGCCGCGTTCACCACCAAGTCCCGCATCTCCAAGGGCACCCCGGTCATCACCGTGAAGCCCAACTCGGCGCCGGTCGAGGCCGCCCCGGCCGCGGGCGCGGTCGAGGCCCTGTCCGTGTCGTTCTCCGCGCAGGCCACCGGCACCAAGGTCACCTCGCGCACCCCGCGCGAGTCGACCGGCCGCCCCGAGCTGACCGAGGCCGCGATCGTGGTCTCCGGCGGCCGCGGCGTCAACGGCGCCGAGAACTTCGCGATCATCGAGGCGCTCGCCGACTCCCTCGGTGCCGCCGTCGGCGCTTCCCGCGCCGCCGTCGACGCCGGCTGGTACCCGCACTCCAACCAGGTCGGCCAGACCGGCAAGTCCGTGTCGCCGCAGCTCTACATCGCCTCCGGCATCTCCGGCGCGATCCAGCACCGCGCCGGCATGCAGACCTCGAAGACCATCGTGGCCATCAACAAGGACGCCGAGGCCCCGATCTTCGACCTCGTCGACTACGGCGTGGTCGGCGACCTCTTCGAGGTCGTCCCGCAGCTCACCGAAGAGGTCAAGTCCCGCAAGGGCTGAGCCCCTTCACCCGTACGAGGCCCCCGCTCGCGCCGCGCGCGAAGTCGGGGGCCTCGGCGCGTGCGGACGGCCTCGTCGTGGCGGGCCAGTGTCACAGCGTCAAGCTGGCCTGCACCGGCAGATGATCGCTCGGGAACTGCCCGCCGAGCGAGAACGTGTTGATCGCGGCCGCGTGCACCCGGGTTCTGGGCGTCGCCAGGATCCAGTCGATGCGGTCGCCGTCCGGCACCAGCGGCTTGTAGCCGTGGAAGGTGGCGTATTGCTTGCTGCGCTCGTCCGCCGCGTCCCAGGTGTCCACGAGGCCGGCGTCGAGCATCGTGTCGTACACCGGGTTCTTGTGGGCCGCGACGTTGAAGTCACCGGTGACGATCAGCGGCAGCGACCGGTCGAGGCCCGCGACGCGGTCGGAGATCAGGTGCGCGGCGCGGGTGCGCGCGTACTGACTGGCGTTGTCCAGATGGGTGTTGAGGAAGTACAGCTCGCGGTCCGTGCGCCGGTCCAGGAAGCGGACCCAGGTCACCATGCGGATCGAGCCGCCGCCCCAGGTGTTGGAGCCGATCACGTCCGGCGTGTCCGAGAGCCAGAAGTGGTCGTACGCGACGGGCAGCAGCCTGCGCGTGTCGTAGTAGACCGTCATGAACTCGTCGCGGCTGCCGCCCGCGCGGCCCGTGCCGATCCAGGCATAGTGCTGCCCCAGGTCCTCGGCGATGTCCTGCACCTGCTGGTACAGACCCTCCTGCGTGCCCACGAGGTGCGGCCGCGCGCGCCGCAGCAGCTCCCGCGTCACCGGGCGCCGGTCGGCCCAGGTGTTCGGCGGGGTCGTGCTCGCGTAGCGGAGGTTGAAGGACATCACCTCCAGGCGGCGGCCCGGACGCTCCACCGCGCGGGCGGGGGAGGCGGCCATCGCGGTCGCGAGCAGTGGCACCGTGAGGGCGGCAGCCGTGGCGGCCGCCGTCCGCAGGCCGGAGCGGCGGGTCACTTCGGGGTCGGTCGGCACGCGGGCTCCTTCATTCGGTCGCGGTCGGGCCCCGGGCGGGCGCGGTCGGGCGTCGGGGCGGGTCCCGGGGTCAGGTTGGAGTGCGCCCACCGGAGTGTGGAAGCACCATCTGAGACACGCGTGAACACTCGGGGACCGGCACACGAGAGGGTGTTGACCAGCGGGAAGGTACACGGATAACTTCACCATACGGATTCTCGATTCCATCCAGCGGAAACGCCGCGGGATGAACGCTTCACGACGACAGCGGAGGGTGCACGGATGGGGCAGCAGGAGAACGTGGCGACGAGCATCGCAGGCGCGGTCAGCGAAGGCATCAGCGCCTCGCTCGCGCCGGTCGACGCGGAGCTCGAGCGCCGCTACCCCGGAGACCCCGGAACCCGCCAGCCCGTGCACACCGTGTATGTACCCGGCGAGGTGTTCGCCGCCGACACCATCCGCTCCTGGGGCGACCAGGCACTCGCCGCGCTCGACGAGCACGCGCCCGACGCCGCGTCCTTCGCCGCCGTCCTCGGCCTCGCCGACGAGCTCGCGGAGCCCGTCTACGCGCGCGTGCGCGCCAAGCTGGAGCGCGAGCCCGTGGAAGACCTGCGCGTCGACTTCGAGGACGGCTACGGCGGGCGCACCGACGCCGACGAGGACACCCACGCCGCCCGCGCGGCCCGCCTGATCGCCGAGGCGTACGCGAACGGCACGGCCGCCCCGTACATGGGCATCCGCATGAAGTGCATGGAGGCGGCGGTCCGCGACCGGGGCATCCGCACCCTCGACGTCTTCCTGTCCGGCCTCATGGAGGCGGGCGGGCTCCCCGACGGCCTCGTCCTGACGCTGCCCAAGGTGACGTACGCCGAGCAGGTCACCGCGATGGTGCGGCTCCTGGAGGAGTTCGAGAAGGCGCGCGGCCTCGCCCCCGGCCGGATCGGCTTCGAGATCCAGATCGAGACCAGCCAGTCCATCCTCGCCGCCGACGGCACCGCCGCCGTCGCCCGCATGATCGACGCCGCCGAGGGCCGCGCCACCGGCCTGCACTACGGCACCTTCGACTACAGCGCCTGCCTCGGCGTCTCCGCCGCCTACCAGGCCAGCGACCACCCCGCCGCCGACCACGCCAAGGCCGTCATGCAGGTCGCCGCCGCGGGCACCGGCGTGCGCGTGTCCGACGGCTCCACGAACGTGCTGCCCGTCGGCCCCACCGCGAAGGTCCACGACGCCTGGCGGCTGCACTACGGCCTCACCCGGCGCGCCCTGGCCCGCGCCTACTACCAGGGCTGGGACATGCACCCCGGCCACATCCCCACGCGGTACGCGGCCGTCTTCGCCTTCTACCGCGAGGGCTTCGAGCAGGCCGCCGCCCGCCTCGCCGCCTACGCCAACCGCACCGGCGGTGACATCGCCGACGAGCCCGCCACCGCCAAGGCGCTCGCCGGGTACCTGCTGCGCGGCCTCGACTGCGGGGCGCTCGACACGGCGGAGGTCACCCGGCTGACCGGGCTGACGCTGGCCGGACTCCAGGTGTACGCGGGTCCGCGGCGCGGGGACCTCACGCCGTCGGCGAAGTAGTGGCTGAGCGTCGCGAGACGCTCCCCACCGGCTGTCACTCCTGCCCCGTACCCTGTACGCCACAGCACTGGCACGACGGCGTCACAGGGACGGGGCAGCGGTGTCTTCGGGGGAACAGGAACGGACGGACGGGGTCGGCCGACTGCTGGCCGGGCGCTACCGCGTCCTCGCGCAGCTCGGGCGCGGCGGCATGGGCGTCGTGTGGCGCGCCGTCGACGAGGTCCTGCACCGCGAGGTCGCGGTCAAGGAACTGCGTACGTACACGGACGCGGGCGGGTCCGAACTCGCCGATCTGCGGCTGCGGATGCAGCGCGAGGCGCGCGCCGCCGCCCGCGTGCGCCATCCCGGAGTCGTCGCCGTGCACGACGTGGCGGAGGTCGACGGGCGGCCGCTGATCGTCATGGAGCTGGTCGAAGGACCCTCCCTGGACGACGTCCTGCGCGAGCGCGGCCCGCTCGGTCCGCGCGAGGCCGCGGCCATCGGCGGCAAGGTCATGGAGGCGCTCGCCGCCGCCCACCGCGCCGGCGTCCTGCACCGCGACGTGAAGCCCGGCAACATCCTCCTGGAGACCGGCGGCCGCGTCGTCCTCACCGACTTCGGCATCGCCACCATGGAGGACCCCGGCGACGGCTCGGCCACGCACCTCACCCGCAGCGGCGAACTCGTCGGTTCTCTGGACTACTTGGCGCCCGAGCGCGCCCAGGGCCAGGAGCCAGGACCCGCCTCGGACGTCTGGGCGCTCGGCGCCACGCTGTACGCGGCCGTGGAGGGCGCCTCGCCGTTCCGGCGCACGTCGACGTGGTCCACGCTCACCGCCATCGTCGTCGAGCCCCTGCCGGTGCCGCTCCGCGCGGGGCCCCTCATGCCCGTCCTGCGGCTGCTCATGGACAAGGATCCGCAGGCCCGGCCGGACGCGGAGGGGGCGCGGCGGCTGCTGGAGCAGGTGGCTTCGGGGGTGGCTGTGTCGGCGGAGGCGCAGGCGCAGGGTGAGGCTGCTGGGGCCGGGGCGCCGACGGGGCCTGTCGGGTACGCGGAGTCGTCCGCGCAAGGCGTCGGTGACGGGCAGCAGCGTGAGCCCACGGTGCGGCACGTGCCGACCGCGCCGCCGCCCGGATTCGGTCCGCCTCCCGCCCCCGGAGACCCCGCGGCGTTCGGGGCGCCGGGTGCATCGCCCGGCGAGCCGATACCGATACCGACACCCGCACCGGAACCGTCCGGACGGCGTGCCGCGCGGGCGGGACGACCGCGCAAGGGCAAGGCACTGCTGGCCGCGGCGGCCGTGGCCGTCGTCCTCGCGGCGACGGGCGTGACCGTGGCGGCGCTGTCCGGCGGGGACGACAAGAAGGACCGGGCACAGGACTCCCAGGAGGCCGGGAGCACGGCCGAGCCCGGCTCCGACGCGAGCCGGGGCGCGATGGACACCTCGGACGGCTCGAAGCCCTCGAAGCAGGGCGACAAGAAACCGAAGGCCTCCAAAGACGCCGCACGGCCCGACAAGGCGGGCAAGGACCGCGACGGCGGGGGAGCCGAGCGGGACGGGACGTCGGACAAGGGCGGAGGTTCTGGTTCCGAGTCCTCGGACAAGCCCACGGAACGCCCCAAGGAGTCGTCGAAGCCGCCCAAGGACGATACGTCCGGCGGCGGTTCAAGCGACGGCGGCTCCGATCCCGTGTGCCACTCGGCGGGCGGCGGTAAGTACAACTGCTCGGTGTGGCAGACCGCCAAGTCATACACGGCCTCGGGCACCGAGGCGGGCATCCTCAACGCCGGCACCAACTACTTCTACTGCCAGCAGAACCTGGGCCGCCGCGAGACGCACGGCCAGTGGACGAACGTCTGGTGGGCCAAGACGGACGACGACAGCGGCAACACGAACGTGTTCGTGAGCGACGTGTACATCCGCGGCGGAGACAACGACAAGCCGCTGCCGGGGCTGCCGGTGTGCTGAGCCCGGCCTCGGGCAACACGGTGACCACGAGCCGTCACCGTCACCAGGGCGGCGGGAACGTCCTGGCCCAGGCCGCGCGGCGGGCGGCGAAAGGGTCGGTGACCGCGCGGGGCGGGTGGCCGAAGAGCAGGGTGCTCCGTTCGGCGTCGGTGTAGGCGGGCCACGGGCCGACTCCGGGCACTTCGGGGATGCCCGTACGGCAGAAGGTGATCCAGGCCGTGCTCGCGGCCGCCGCGAGGGTGGCGTTGGCCGGGTTGCGTGAGATCAGCGCGGCATGACGCAGGTTGGCGAAGAAGAACGGGACGTCCTCTCCGTGGCTGCCGGTGCCTCCCGCGAAGACGTAGGAGTAGGTCGGGGCGGTCGAGGTCGTGCTGCGGGCCGAGGCCAGGGCCAGGGTCGGAAACCGGTAGCGCACGTCGGTGGTGATCGCGACCGCGAGGGCGTGAGCCGTGTCCCGTGGACGTTCGCGTCGGTACGCGCGGACCAGGCCGGTCACGTCGCGGCGCGCGATCTGTGAGCAGCGGCGGGCGAGTTCGGCGTCACCGAGGCCCTCCCAGGAGGGGGCCGCGTCGATGATGCGGGTCGTCTCGTTCAGGGTGTTGCCGATCATCACGGGCAGGTGCGGGGCCGCGCCGGCGGCCAGGTCGGCGTAGCCGCGTTGCTCGGTGGGATCGCCGTCGGCCGTGGGCTGGAACGCATGGCCGTGGTCGGCCCGCAGCCGGGCTTGGGCGTCGAGCAGTCGGTTCACCGGCACGTCGGCCAGGAGCTCGGGCCGGTCGACGGGAATGCCGAGGTGGCGCAGCACCATGCGGGCCGCGTCCTCCGCGGGCAGGCCGTCGGCCGGGAGGGGCGGGGGCGGGCTGACCAGGATGGCGCGCCGGAACGGTGGCTCGGGTGCGGTGGCGGACAGCAGGGCCACAGCCCGGGAGACCCCGCGCGAACCGCCGGCCAGGGTGATGTTCGTCGGGTCGCCGCCGAAGGACTCCACGTTGTGCCGCAGCCAGTTCAGCGCGGCCCGCAGGTCGAGCAGTCCGGCCCGACCGGACGTGGCGTACTCCGGCAGGCGCGTCCAGCCCAGGTCGAGATGGCCGAAGATGCCGAGCCGGTGATTGACCGTCACCACCACCAGCTCGCCCGCGCGGGCGAGAGCCGCACCCTCGAACCGTGGCCAGTCTCCCGCGCCGAAGTCGGTGCCACCGTGCAGCCAGACCAGCACCGGGCGGCGGGACGAAGGGCGGGGGTCGGACGTCCAGACGTTGAGGACGAGGCAGTCCTCGCCCTGGTTGGCGACCTCGGTGGGAATGCCCAGCAGTGGCAGCAGCGAGACCACGGCCGCGCGGGCGCCCAGCGCTTCGGCCAGCGGCCGTTGCGGGGAGGCCGGGCCGTACGACGTCGCTTCCCGCACACCCGCCCATCCTGGGTGCGGGCGAGGGGGCCGGAACCGCGATCGGCCCGCCGTGGTGTCGGCATAGGGCACGCCGAGGAAGGCGTGCACTCCGTCCACGGACATCCCCCGCACCCGGCCCGAGCCGGTGTCTACGACACGTCCTTCGGCAGGGCCTTCGGAGCACCCACGTTCCTCGGCAGATCCTTCGGCGCACATGTCAGAGCGCCTCGAGGAGCGTCCGCAGGCGCTTCAGGTCCACCTTGCCGGAGGCGGTACGCGGCAGCCTTGCCACCGCACGCAGCGGAAGGCACTCCGCCGGCAGTTCGAGCGCGCGCAGCACGTTCAGCCAGGCGTCACGGAAGGGCTCGCTGTCGCCCTCGACGAACACGACCGCGCTGTCGCCGACGGCCGGCACCACCGCGGACGGACCCACGACGGCGAGGCGCCGCTCGATCTCCTCCGGAAGGATCCGCTTGCCGTACAGCTTGATCTGCCGGTCCTTGCGGCCCAGCACGTACAGCATCCCGCGGTCGAGGCGGCCCAGGTCGCCGGTGTGCAGCACGTCGCCCACGGTGTCCCCGGCGGCCAGGTCGGCGCGCGAGGACGCGTAACCCATCATCACGTTCGGGCCCCGGTAGACGATTTCCCCGACGCCGTCGCCGTCGCTCCCGCTCAGCCAGACCCGCCCGCCGGGCACCGGCCGGCCGACCGAGCCGAGATGGTCGAACAGCTCGTCCGGGGTGAGACAGCACATCCGTGCGGTGGCCTCCGTCGCCCCGTACATCGGGCAGAAGCCACCGCCGTGGTCGGCCATCAGCCGGCCGAAGTGTGCGGCAAGGACCGGCTCCAGCGCACCGCCGGCCTGATAGGCGAGGCGCAGCGCGGGATAGCGGGCCGGTCGCCAGTCCCTGCTGTGCAGCAGTCGCCAAGTCATGGGCACCGCGCCGAGGTTGGTCACACCGGCGCGAGTGAACACCTGCCAGAACCGTCGGGACGTGGGGCTGAGCCTGGACAGCACCAGCGGGGCGTCGGCTGCCAGGTGTGTGTTCACGATGGACAGGCCGAAGCTGTAGTCGAAGGGGAGCGAAGTGATCCCGACGTCGCTCCGGCGGATTCCCAGCGCGGCCACGATCGATGCGGCGTTGGCGGACAGGTTCGCGAACGACAGCCGCACGGTCTTCGGGCGGCCCAGCGAGCCCGACGTGGTGAGCAGCGCCGCCAGCTCGGGGTGGACGGCCGAGGCGGCGCGGGTCTCGCGACGGAGTATCCGGGCCCCGCACAGCCGCCCTTGGGCCACCCGGTAGTTCGCCGGTACGGGATCGGTCCCGGCGTCGACGACGTACTCCGGCTGATATGTGTCGAGGAGGTCGTCCCGCGCGGCGGCTTCCGGATTCTCCTTGATCAGGACGGCATGGCCGAGATCGAGGGCCGCGAGGTAGGTCAGCAGGCCGGGCAGATCGCGCCCGGTGAAGATCGCCACCAGTACCTTGTCCGGTCCGGCGAGACCGCGCCAGACCGCATCGAGGCCGGCCGCGATGGACTCGGCCGGTACGGCCTCGCCGCCGTCGATGAGCGCCGGGCTCCCGGCAAGGCGCAGCGACCGCATGTCCGTCACGCCGGCGGTGGCGAGGTCTTGAGCCGCGCGGCCAGCAGCGGCGCGATCTCGCGAACCGTCCCGGCCGCGAAGAGTTCGACGAGGCTCAGCTCTGCCTCGTACGTCTCCTGGACCTCGTTGAGGAACGTCACCGCGGCCAACGAGTCGCCGCCGAGGTCGACGAAGTCGTCGAGGACGCCGACGCGGGGCCGTGCGAGGAGCCGGGCGAGCCGGGTCGCCAGGTCTTCCTCGAGCTGCGAGCCGGGCGATTCGTACCAGGAGACGGCCGATGGACCCGTGACGTCCTCGACCGAGTCGAGCGGCCCCTCCGGCATCCGGGTCACGGCGACCACGGTCGGCTCGACGGCGTTGTGCCCGGCTCCGTCCAGTGCCGCGCGCAGGTCTTCGCGGACGTCGAGCACGCCTGACATCTCGCTGAGCACCACGACGACGCCGATCCTGTCGCCACCCGGCGCGACGGCGGAGTCGAGCACACCGGGGTGACCGACGAGGGCCTTCTCGATCGTCGCCACCGACGCCGCATCCGACGCCCGCATTGCGGTTTCTCGCCTCATCACGCTCACAGTCCCTGGTCGGCCCCTTCGGCCCCGTCGGCCCCCAGACCAGTCTGCATGCCCGTGATGACAGGCCAACTTCGGTGACCCGGTCGGGTGATGACCGCAGAGCCCGTGGGGACTTCGTACGGTCGCGGCGCGATGCACACCATCCAAGGACGGGCGCCGAGCAGCGCAACGACCCGGGCAGGCCGTCGCCCGCCGCGAACAATCCGGTTGCGCCGCCCGCGGCACGGCGCGGACCCTGGCCGGATGGATGAGTTGGCGACCGAGTCGCCCGAGCCGGACGAATCGCTCGCGCCGGGCGAGCCGCCCCCGCCGGACATATCCTCGACGCCGGACACAGCGCCCCCGCCGCCCGACCTCACCGTACGGCCCGCGACCCCCGGCGACGCCGAGGAGATCTGCAGTCTGCTCAACGCCGTCGACGTCGCGGAAGTCGGGCACCCCGAGACCGACCTGGGCACCGTCGAGACCGACCTCGTGCACCCCGAGGCCGACCTCGGCCGCAATTCGTGGCTGGCCTTCCGGCGCGGCAAGCCGGTCGCGTACGGCCTCCTCTGGGACGACTCCGGCGGCGAACGCATCGACGCCGACCACTACGTCCTGCCCGGCCACCAGGACGCCGGCGAACGGCTGCTCGCCGCGATCGAGCGGCGCGCCGCCGAACGCGCCGCCGAGAACGGCGTGACACGCGCCGTCGTGCACCTCACCCTCAACAGCCGCCCGACGCTGGACAGGACGACGCTCACCCGCCGCGGCTGGCACCCCGTCCGCCGCTACAACGTCCTGACCCGACCGCTGTCCCCGGCGGCCGACCGCACCCCGACCCCGCCACCCGGCCTGACCCTGCGCACCTGCGAGTCCGACGCCGACCGGCGGCGCGCCCACGCCCTGGTCGAGGAGACCTTCGCCGCCCACCACGACCATCAGCCGCGCGGCCACGAGCAGTGGCTGGCCGACCTGGGCAAGGGCATGGACTGGTCGCTCGTCTGGATCGCCGCCCTGTCCGGCGCGGGCGACGTCGCCGTCGTCCTGACCCGCGACGACCGCGAGGCCATGGCCTGGATCCGCAACCTCGGCGTCCGCGAGCGGTTCCGCGGCCGGGGCATCGCGGGCCACCTGCTGCGCCACGCCTGCGCCGTGTACGCCGCCCGGGGCCGCGCCACCGTCGGCCTCGGCGTGGACACGGAGAACGAGACGGGTGCCCTGCGCCTGTACACGTCCCACGGTTTCGCGCCGCACTTCGCGGCGGACACATGGGAGATCACTCTGCCCGTACCCGGGGCATGAGACCCCCGCGCGCCACCCCTCACGCCCGGCGCCCCGCCCAGCACGGCACACCGCCCGCCCGACCCCTCTCAGTCCGCGGGCGCCAGCTCCCCCGACCCCCGCGTGATCAACCGCGTCGGCAGCTCGATGCGTTCCGGCGCGTCCCGGGCGCCGTCGAGCTGGCGGAACAGGCGCTCCGCCGCCGTGCGGCCCAGCTGGGCCGCGTCCTGCGCGACCACCGTCACGCCGGGGCTCAGCAGGTCGGCCAGCTCGATGTCGTCGAAGCCGACGAGGGCGACGGGGCGGGGGAGGGCCGCGAGGACGCGCACCACGGTCACCGTCACGCGGTTGTTGCCGGCGAAGACGGCGGTGACCGGCGCGGGGCCGGTGAGCATCGACTCGGCCGCGCCACGGACCCGTTCGGGGTCCGTGGGGCCCAGCGACACCCACGACTCGTCGACGTCGATGTCCGCGTCCGCCATAGCCGCGCGATAGCCGCGCAGCCGCTCTATCGCGGTGTGGATCCGCGGCTGGTCACCGATGAAGCCGATACGGCGGTGACCGTGGGCGATGAGGTGCGCGACGCCGTCGCGGGCGCCCCCGAAGCTGTCGGAGAGCACCACGTCGGCGTCGATCCGGCCCGGCGGCCGGTCCACGAACACCGTGGCGACACCGGCGGCGATCTCCGGCTCCAGATAGCGGTGGTCGTCGCCCGCGGGGATCACCACGAGCCCGTCGACCCGGCGCGCGCACAGCGCGAGCACCAACTCCTGCTCGCGGTCCGGGTCCTCGGCGCTCGAACCGTTGATGAGCAGCGCCCCGTGCGCGCGGGCCACTTCCTCCACGGCCCGGCTCAGCGGCCCGTAGAAGGGGTCGGCCAGGTCCTCCAGGACGAGGCCGATGCTCGCCGTACGGCCCTTGCGCAGCACCCGCGCGCTGTCGTTGCGCCGGAAGCCCAGCGCGTCGATGGCTTCCTGGACGCGCCGCTCCGTGTCGGGCGTGACGCCCGGCTCGCCGTTCACCACACGGGAGACCGTCTTGAGGCCCACGCCCGCGCGCGCGGCGACGTCCTTCATGGTCGGCCGGTTGCCGTAACGGCTCTTGGCGTCCGCGGTGCCGTCCGAAGGGCTCCCGTCGGCGCGGGGGCGGGAGACGGGGGTGCGGGCGGTCTCTGCCACGGTGCGCTGTCCTGTCTGTCGTCCACTGGGGGCGGGTCCATCTGCGGGGCTGTGCGTCTGCGGGTCTCAGTCTGCGTAATGAACGCCGGTTGGGGCCAGGAAGTTCATATTTCCAACGTCCAACTCTGTACGGGAGACTCCCTCCGTACGAGGGGCTCTCTCTGTACGGGGACTCCCTCCGTACGGGACTGAGCCGACGTCCACCAGGCACGCGGACAGAACACCGCGGCCGCAGGCATGTGGCGTCGAGCATAGAACCTGGACAACGTTGTCAGATGCACGAGAGACTGTGCACCGCACTCTCCGGCCTGCCCTTTCACCAGGAGATCTGACACTGATGCCCACGGACCTCGTCGCCGCACTCGACATCGGCGGCACCAAGATCGCCGGAGCCCTGGTGGACGGCCGCGGCCGTATCCTGCTGCGCGCGCAGCGGCCGACGCCCGCGCGCGAGGACGGCGACACCGTGATGCGGGCGGTCGAAGAGGTGATCGGCGAGCTGACGGCCGGGGAGCCGTGGGGCGAGGTCCGCGCGGTCGGCATCGGCAGCGCCGGTCCGGTGGACGCCTCCGCGGGCACGGTCAGCCCGGTCAACGTCCCCGGCTGGCGCGGCTACCCCCTCGTCGAGCGGGTCCGCGCCGCAGCGGGCGGCAGGCCGGTCGAGCTGGTGGGCGACGGCGTGGCCATGACGGCGGCCGAGCACTGGCAGGGCGCCGCACGCGGCCACGACAACGCGCTGTGCATGGTGGTGTCCACCGGCGTCGGCGGCGGCCTGGTCCTCGGCGGCGCGCTGCACCCCGGCCCCACCGGCAACGCGGGCCACATCGGCCACATCAGCGTGGACCTCGACGGCGACCCGTGCCCGTGCGGGGCGCGCGGCTGCGTCGAGCGGATAGCGAGCGGCCCGAACATCGCCCGGCGCGCCCTGGAGGCAGGCTGGCTCCCCGGCCCCGACGGCGACACGTCCGCGGCGGCCGTGGCGCTCGCGGCCCGTGCGGGCGACCCCGTCGCGCTCGCGTCGTTCGAGCGCGCCGCGCAGGCCCTGGCGGCGGGCATCGCCGCCACGGCGACGCTCGTCGAGATCGACATCGCGGTGATCGGCGGGGGAGTGGCGAGGGCCGGCGACGTCCTGTTCACGCCGCTGCGCCGCGCCCTGCGGGACTACGCCACGCTGTCCTTCGTCAGCAGGCTGACCGTGGCGCCCGCCCTGATGGGCACCGACGCGGGCCTCGTGGGCGCCGCCGCGGCCGCGCTGCGGGCCTTTCCCGACGCGACGGTCGGGCGGTTGCGGCCTGCGGTCAATCGCTGAGAACGTCCATCGCTGAGAACTCGGCCTTCCCTAAGGTCCCCTTGCCTCAGGCCTAAGGCAGCCCGCGTGCGGCAAGGTCCGCAGGCCTCCCGATGTGGCGCCCCCACCTTGGAGACGACGCTGGAAACACAGAGAGAGACCAGCTCGCCCAAGGAGACCGTCGTGATGCATCACGAGTTCCAGACCGCCCGCCAGGCCGAGATCCTTGCCCGTGCCGCGCGGCGCCGCCTGGTACGCGAGGCCGAGAAGGCCGCGAAGGCGGCCCGTACCGCCGCCGACAGCACCTCCGGCACCGACAGCCGCAAGCGCTACACCCCCGCCGCGTGACGGAGCAGGGGCGTCGCGCGGCCGGGCACCCGCCCGCGGCGGCCCCCGCCGACGTCGAAACGGTTGTCCCTCACCTCGTACGACATGCGATGCTCAGCACCGTGCAGAGCAGCCACATAAGCCCCGTCTTCGTAGGCCGCAGCGCCGAACTGACCGCCCTCGGCGAGGCCCTGTCCCGCGCGAACGCCGGGGAGCCCCGCGCCCTCTTCGTGGGCGGCGAGGCCGGCGTCGGCAAGACCCGGCTGATTCAGGAGTTCCTCGGCCGGGCCGCCGCGGACGGGGCCGTCGTCGCCCTCGGCGGCTGCGTCGAAACCGGCGCCGACGCCCTGCCGTACCACCCCGTCTCCACCGCCCTGCGCTCGCTGCGCCGCCGGCTCGGCGCGGAGCTCCACACCGCCGTCGCCGGCCAGGAGGGCGAGCTCGCCCGGCTGCTGCCCGAGCTCGGCGAGATGGACCGGGGCCGCCCCGAATCCGACGGCCGTGCCCGGCTCTTCGAGCTCACCGTCCGCCTCCTCGAACACCTCGCCGCGGACCGCACCCTCGTCCTGGCCCTGGAGGACCTGCATTGGGCCGACCGCTCCACCCGCGAGCTGCTCAGCTATCTGCTGCGCGCCCTCACCGACAGCCGCCTGCTCATCGTCGCCACCTACCGCGCCGACGACCTGCACCGCCGCCACCCGCTGCGCCCCGCCCTCGCCGAGTACGAGCGGCTGCGCACCGTCACCCGCCTCGAACTGCCCCGCTTCGACCGCACCGAGGTCCGCCGCCAGCTCGCCGCCATCCGCGGCGAGGCCCCGCCCGAGCAGGTCCTCGACCGGGTCTTCGCACGCTCCGAGGGCAACGCGTTCTTCGTCGAGGAGCTGGCCTGCAGCATCCTCGAAGGCTCCCCGGGCGGCATCAGCGACTCCCTGCGCGACCTTCTGCTGGTCCGGGTCGAGGCGCTGCCGGACGAGGTGCAGCGCGTGGTGCGGATCGCCGCCGAGGGCGGCTCCGAAGTGGAGTTCCGGCTCCTTGCCACCGTCACGGGCCTCACCGAGGACGAGCTGATCGAGACCCTGCGTACCGCTGTCGCCGCCGCCGTCCTGCAGCCCTGCGCCGAGGGCGAGTCCTTCCGCTTCCGGCACGCCCTGATGCGCGAGGCCGTGGCCGGCGACCTGCTGCCCAGCGAGCGCTCCCGGCTCAGCCGCCGCTATGCCGAGGCACTGGAGGCCGACCCGACGCTCGTACGGTCCGAGGAGCGGGCCGGACGCCTCGCCGGCTACTGGTTCGACGCCCGCGACCCCGCCAGGGCGCTGCCCGCCGTGATCGCCGCGGCGGCCGCCGCCCGCGGCCGGCACGCGTTCGCCGAGCAGCACCATCTGCTCGAACGGGCGCTTGAGCTGTGGGACGACACCCCCGAGGAGCTGCGCCGCCGGACGATGCGGCAAGGCGTCGACGACGGCCTGTGTCCGGCCATCTCCCCCGACATGACCGGGGACTTCGTGGACCTGCTCGCCGCGATCACCGTCGCCGCGCGCCTCACGGGAGAGCGGGAGCGGGCGCTCGCCATCTGCAAGCGGGCGCTGCGCAAGCTGGAAGGCGACCCTTCCCCGAGCTCTCGGCCTCGCTCGAGCCAGGGAGACGGAGACCGCATCCGGGCGGCCTGGTTCTGGACCGAGCGCTACCAGCTGATGCGCGACCTCTCCCGCTCCGACGGCTGGGACGAGATCGCCCATGCCCAGAAGCTGGTGAAGGGCCTGCCGCCGTCCGTCGTGCACGCCGATGTGCTGACGCATGCGGCGTACTGGTACGCGGTGCACCAGCCGGGGCCGACGGCGGTCGAGACCGCGAAGCAGGCGGTGGAGCTCTGCCGGATGACGGGCGCCGAGATCACCGGCATCACCGCGCAGCACACCCTGGCCTGGCTCGTCATCGACTCGGGCGACGTCGAGGCCGGGCTCGAGCAGGCCCGCGAGGTGTGCGCCCGGGAGCTGGAACCGGGCAACGCGAACGTCGTGCTGCGCGGTTACGGCAACCTGTCCACGGCGCTGCACGGCATCGGCCGCTACGCCGAGGCCGTCGAGGTCGCCGAGGAGGGCAGCGGCCTTGCCGAGCGGCACGGGCTGCCGGACACCGCCTCGTTCATCGACGCCAACCTCGCCGAATCCCTCACCCAGCTCGGCCGGTGGGCCGACGCCGACGAAGCGCTCGCGCGGGCCGACGGCCGCCGCGGGGTGAGCGTCCGAACCCGGGGGCAGATCGCCGGGCAGCGGGCCGAACTGGCCTTGGCCCGGGGCGCGTTCGACGAGGCCCGGCGCTGCCTCGAGGAGTCCGACAGCTGGACCATCGGCCCCTTCCCGGAGCCGCAGCACACGCTGGCCATGGCCCGGGTCGCCATCGCGCTGGCGGCCGCCGACGGCCGGATCCTCGACGTCCGCTCCCTGCTGGGGGCGGCGGTCGGCGAGGCCATCGCCCCCGGCCACCAGCGCTACGGCTGGCCGCTGCTGTACGAGGCCGCGGCGGCGGAGGCGCGGGCCCGCGGGCTCGCGGTGTCCGAGCCGGGTCGCGAGGCGGCGGTGGAGCGGATCCGCGAACAGATGACGGGCCAGCCGACGTTCGTATCGCTGTGGGCCGCGCTGGCCCTGATGACCGAGGCCGAGCTGCGCACAGCCGAAGGCCGGGACGCCACCGCCCGCTGGACGGAGGCCGTCACCGCCACCGAGCAGCTGGAGGCCCCGGCGCTGCTGGCCACCGCCCGGTTGCGACTCGCGGAGGCCCTGATCGTCCAGGGCGGCGCCGGGTCCCGCGGAGCGGCCGGTGAGCTGCTGCGACTGGCCAAGGCGGTGGCGCGGGAACTGGGCGCGGCGCCCCTTGAGACGGAGATCACCACGCTGGCCGGCCGCGCTCGGATCCCGCTGCGGCAGGTCGACGGGGAGGCGGACCCGCCCCCGGCGCCGGCGGCGGCGCTGGGGCTGACCGTCCGGGAGCGGGACGTGCTGCGGCTGGTCGCTTCCGGACGGAGCAACCGGCAGATCGCACAGGAGCTGTTCATCTCGCCGAAGACGGCGAGCGTGCACGTTTCCAACATCCTGGCCAAGCTGGGCGCTTCGGGCAGAGGAGAGGCCGCGGCCATCGCGCACCGGCTGGGTGTTTTCGACGCGTGAGCAACGGAGTTCGGCGTGTTCGCCTCCGCCGTGGGCGAGCCGTGGAGACCCCGGTGCCGCCGAGGAGTGCCGGGATGCAAGGATCAGGCAGGTGAACAGCAATGCCGCCGCCCTCGACAGCGCCGCCGCCCTCGACAGTGCCGCAGTCCTGGACAGTGCCGCAGTCCTCGACAACCCCGTGGCCGAGTCGCTGCACGGGCAGCACGCACATTTGGCCCGATGTGTCGGGCGGGCAGCCACGTACCTGTCGGGTGTCGCGACGTTCTGTGCGGTACCGGCCGAGCCGGAGGCGGCGGACTGGGCCGATCTGGCGCGGTTGCTCGGCCGCGGCGGTTTCGCCGACATGTTCAGCAGTCCGGCGATCCCTCCGCCGGACTGGCAGCCGGTCTTCGAACTCGAGGGACGGCAGATGCTGTGGCCTGATGGGCATCGGCCCGGTGATCCTGATCCTGCGGCCGGCGTCGCGATCGTGGAGTTGGGGCCGGACGACGTGCCCGAGATGCTCGACCTCGTGACGCGGGCCGAACCCGGGCCGTTCTGGCCTCGCACCTGTGAACTCGGCACCTATCTCGGGATGCGTGCGCAAGGCCGCCTGGTGGCGATGGCGGGCGAGCGGCTGCGGCCCCCCGGCTGGACCGAGATCAGCGCCGTGTGCACGGCCCCCGAGGCACGCGGCCAGGGCCACGCCGCCCGCCTGGTGTGCGCGCTGGCCGAACGCATTCTGTCCCGGGGCGAGCGGCCGTTCCTGCACGTGGCCGAGGCGAACACCGGTGCCATCGCCCTCTATGAGCGGCTCGGATTCGAGACCCACAAGTCCGTGACCTTCCGCGGTTTCCGCACCCCGTGACCTCCTGAAGCACGAAGTACGCGTACGGGCCCGGCCGAGCCCTGAGGGCAAGGCCGGGCCCCGCGTGCGCCCGGGCACGAACGGGCCTCACGCGTCCGCGGTCTCAGCAGCCGAGCACCGGCTCCGCCCAGTCCGCGTGATCCGAGTCGATCCCGTCGCCGCCGTCCGTGACGACGAGCCGGACCACCTCGGCGCCGCTCACGTCGGCGGAGAGGGCCCGCGCGGGATCGGCGTTGGTGAGGACGCCGGTGGAGGCGGCCAGTTTGCCGTCCGCCCACACCTGGAAGGCGACCGTGCCGTCGAGGAGCTTCTCGTCGTCGACGCCGACCTGCGCGGTGAGCTTCTCGCAGGCGCCGCCGGCGTAGTACTCGACGCTGCTCTCCGCGTGCACGCCGAGCCCCTTGGCGTACACCTTGCCGCCGATGGTGATCGGGTTGCCGTCACCCGCGTCGCTCTCGCCGTTGCTGGTGTCCTTCTCGACGGGGCCCCAGCCGTTGGTGGCGGACAGCCACGGCAGGCCGCTGAGCGCGGAATCGCCCGCGGGCGGGGCGACCACGACCTGTGCCGTCAGGGGCAGTTCGAGCCGCACGCGGCCACCGCCGGGGGCGCGGTGACTCGCCTTCAGGTCGAAGGTGTACGTGCCGGGCTTGGCGCTCCGCGGTGCCGTCACCTGCCATGACGTGCCGAGGATCTCGCCCGTGCGGAGCGCGGACGCGCGGGTCGGCGATGTCGCCTTCACCCGCCAGCCGGCGGGGCCGGTGAGCGTGACGCGGACGTCGCGGGCGTCGGTGCTGCCGCGGTTGGCGACCTTGGTGAGGACCTTCTCGGACTTGCCGGCCTCCACCAGCGGGTCGGCGCTGGCGCCGATGTCGACGGCGGGCGGCTTGTCCTGCCACGTGTCGTCGGCCGTCACGCGCACAAGGACGGTGCCGTGCGCGGGCACGGTCGCGGAGATGGTGTCCGCGACGTTGTAGCTCTCGTGCTTCCACAGGTCGCGCAGGGTGTAGCCGTCGGCGGCGGGCAGGCCCACGGCCCGCGTGGTGGTGGAGATGGTCTGCGCGCTGCCGGTCTCGTTGAACAGCGCGACGGCGCGGCTGCCGTCCTTCATCTCCTTGGCGACGACCCAGCGCCCGCCCTCGGACGAGACGACGTGGCCCTGCTTGCCCAGCGGGTCCTGGTCGACGGCGATGACTTCCTTGTTGCCGAGGATGTCGAAGGTCTCGGGGCCCACCTTGCGCAGGTCGGAGCCGATCAGCAGCGGCGCCGCCATGATCGACCACATGGAGAAGTGCGTGCGGTACTCGGTGGCGGTCATGCCGCCGTTGCCGACCTCCAGCATGTCCGGGTCGTTCCAGTGCCCGGGACCGGCGTGCTGGGCGAGCGGCAGGTTCTTCTTCATGATGGACAACATGGAGCCCCAGTTGTCGCTGATGTCGCCGGTGGTGCGCCACAGGTGGCCGACGTCGGCGGCCCACTCCCAGGGCTTGTTCTCGCCCCACTCGCAGATGCTGTAGACGATCGGGCGGCCCGTGGTCTCCGACGCCGCCTTGAGCGCGTCGCGCATGGCGATGTAGCGTTTCTTTGCGTCCACGCCCTGGTTATTGCAGTTGTCGTACTTGAGGTAGTCGACGCCCCAGTCGGCGAACTGCTGGGCGTCGCTGCGCTCGTGGCCGAGGGCGCCCGGGAAGCCCGCCGTGTTGCAGGTCTTCGTCCCGGCGCTGGTGTAGATGCCGAGCTTGAGCCCCTTGGAGTGGACGTAGTCGGCGACCGCCTTGATGCCGTTGGGGAAGCGCTTGGGGTCGGGCACCAGCTTGCCGTTCGCGTCGCGCTGCGGCAGCGCCCAGCAGTCGTCGAGGTTGACGTACTCGTACCCCGCGTCCTTGAGGCCCTTCTCCACGAAGATGTCGGCGATGCCCTTGACCATGGACTCGTCGAAGTCGGCGCGGCAGTGCGTGGCGTTCCAGTTGTTGAAGCCCATCGGCGGGGTGAGCGCGAGGCCGTCGGGCAGTCGGGGCCCGTCGGCCGCAGGTGCCTGGGCGGTGCTCGGGCCCTGGGTGTCGCGGGCGACGGCGGGCGCCGCGAGACCGGCGGCGCAGAGCAGCGCCGCGGCGAGCGACCCGACCACTCTTCGGCGGATTGTGCGGGTGGGAAGGTGACGCATCGTTACGTTCCTCCGTACTCGCGGAAGATGGGATGTCTCCATGTACGTGTCATGCGTGCGCGCTTACGGTAGGCCGTGTTGAACTCTGTTGGAAGAGGAGCGGTAACGGTTCGGGCACCTGGCGTCAGAACCCTTGACGGCGGGGACTCGTGGGAGTGAGATCCAATCCTCGCGTTCGGTTGTGTTCGGTTGCACCCCGAGGAGGGGGACATGGCACAGTCATCGTTCAACGGTCCGGAGGCCCCGCACGGCGGCGCCGGACATCCGATGTCCCGGCGGAACCTCCTGCGCGGTGCGACCGTCGGCGCCGGGGCGGTCACCCTCCCGGCGCTGCTCACCGCCTGCGGTGACGGCCCCGGCGGCAACAAGAACGAAGTGACGGTGGGCTCCAACGCCTCGGACGCCGTGCCCAAGAAGGCGTTCGCGGCGGCCTTCGACGCGTACGAGAAGAAGAGCGGCAAAACCGTCAAGGTCAACACCACGGAGCACAACGAATTCCAGCAGAACGTCACGCGTTATCTCCAGGGTTCACCGGACAACGTCTTCATGTGGTTCGCCGGTTACCGCATGCAGTATTTCGCCGAGAAGGGCCTGCTGGTCGAGATCAGTGATGTCTGGAAGGACTTCAAGGGCTTCTCCGGCGCGCTGAAGGACCAGTCGACGCACGACGGCAAGCAGTACTTCGTGCCGTACTACTACTACCCGTGGGCCGTCTTCCACCGGAAGAGCCTCTTCCAGAAGCAGGGCTATGAACAGGCCAAGAACTGGGACCAGTTCATCGCGCTGGCCAAGAAGATGCACAAGGACGGCATCCCCGTCGCCTTCTGCGACAAGGACGGCTGGCCCGCCATGGGCACCTTCGACTACATCAATCTGCGGCTCAACGGATACGACTTCCACAAGAGCCTGATGGCGGGCGAGGAGGCGTGGACCGACCAGAAGGTCAAGAAAGTCTTCGACCTGTGGCGCGAACTCATGCCGTACTACCAGAAGGGCGCCCTCGGCCGGACCTGGGAGGAGGCCGGGCAGGGTCTCCAGCAGCGCAAGACCGGCATGGCCGTCTTCGGGATGCCGCACCCCGGCCAGCAGTTCCCGGCGGACGAGCGCGGCGACATCGACTTCTTCGCGTTCCCCGAGATCGACCCGCAGTTCGGCCAGGATGCCGTGGAGGCCCCCATCGACGGATTCCTCATCGCCAAGAAGTCGCGGAACGTCGAGGGCGCCAAGGATCTGCTCGCCTGGCTCGGCACCGCGAAGGCCGAGGACATCTACCTCAAGGGCGACCCCAACAACATCGCGGTCAACGACGGCGCCGACATCAGCAAGTACAGCCCGCTGCAGAAGAAATCCGCCGAACTGGTCTCCAAGGCCAAGCAGATCTCCCAGTTCCTCGACCGCGACACCCGCCCCGACTTCGCGCAGACCGTGATGATCAAGGCGCTGCAGGACTTCATCGACAACCCGAAGGACGTCGACGGGCTCGTCAACCGGATCGAACGGCAGAAGAAGGACATCTTCTCCTCGTCCGTGAGCTGAGGCGCCCGCACATCGAAGCGCCCGCTCATCCGGGCGCCGCCAGGTCCGAGAACCGAGTCGGGAGGAACGCACTCCGTGCCGCAGAAAACCGCGCGGCGCGCCGGACGACGGGCGACGCGGCGCTTCACACGCCGCGACATCGCCGTACTCGGCGTGCTTCTTGGCATCCCCGTTCTGCTGGACATCGTCATCGTCTGGGGCCCGGCCCTGGCCTCCGTCGGCCTGTCCTTCACGTCCTGGGACGGCATCGGCGACATCAAGTGGGTGGGCGGCGACAACTACGAGAACCTGGTCCAGGACTATCCCGCGTTCTGGCCGGCCGTCCGCCACAATCTGCTCTGGATCGCCTTCCTCGGCCTGGTCGCGACGCCCTTCGGGCTCTTCCTCGCCGTCCTCATCGACCGCGGCGTCCGGTTCAGCCGCTTCTACCAGTCCGTGCTGTACATGCCGGTCGTGCTGTCCCTCGCCGTCGTCGGCTTCATGGCGCAGCTGCTGCTCGGCACCGACCAGGGCGTCGTCAACACGATCCTGAACGACCGCGACGACCCCGTGGACTGGCTCGGCGACTCCGACATCAACCTGTGGATGATGATGCTGGCCGCGAGCTGGCGGCACACCGGCTACGTCATGATCCTCTACCTGGCCGGACTGAAATCCGTCGACCCGGCCCTCAAGGAGGCGGCGGCCATCGACGGCGCGAACGAACGCCAGACGTTCTTCCGCGTCATCCTCCCGACGCTGCGCCCGGTGAATGTCATCGTCGGCGTCATCACCGTGATCGAGGCACTGCGCGCCTTCGACATCGTGTACGCGGTGAACAAGGGCCGCAATGGCCTCGAACTGCTCTCCGTACTCATCACCGACAACATCATCGGCGAGGCGAGCCGCATCGGATTCGGCTCCGCCATCGCCGTCGTCCTGCTCAGTGTCTCGCTGGGATTCATCGTGACGTTCCTCGTCCAGGAGCTGAGAGGAGCGCGCGAGAAATGACCGCAGACATCCGGGTCACGGCCCGCCCCGGTGAATCCGCCCCGCCCGCGCGGGAATCCGGCCCACCGCGGCGTCCGCGCCGCGGCCGCTACGGCGTCCACATCTTCCTGGCCGCGGTGTCCCTGGCCTTCCTCGCGCCGCTGCTGCTCGCCGTCTACGCCAGCCTGCGCCCGTACGAGGAGACGGCGCAGCACGGCTATTTCTCGTTCCCGAAGAAGCTGTCGTTCGACTATTACCGCGAGGCCTACACCGAATCCGGTATGGGCAAGTACTTCATGAATACGCTGATCGTCGCCGTCCCCGCGGTGATCGTCACGCTGTTCCTGGCCGCCTTCGTCGCATTCGCCGTCGCCCGCATCAACGTCCGCGGCAGCCTGGCGCTTCTGATGTTCTTCACCGCGGGGAATCTGCTCCCGCCGCAGGTCCTGGTCACGCCCCTCTACGTGCTCTTCCTGAAGATCGAACTGCCCTGGTGGATGTCCGACTCGATGACGCTGTACGACTCGTACTGGGCCGTCATTCTCGTCAACATCGGTTTCCAGGTGGGCTTCTGCGTGTTCGTCCTGTCGAATTTCATGCGCACGCTGCCGAAGGAGATCCTGGAGGCCGCGATCGTCGACGGCGCCGGAGTCTGGACGCAGTTCTGGCGCATCACGCTGCCCTTGTGCCGCCCGGCCATCGCGGCGCTCGCCACGCTCGAATTCACCTGGATCTACAACGACTTCCTCTGGGCCCTGATCTTCATCTCCAACCCCGACAAACTCCCGATCACCTCGTCGCTCAACAACCTGCGCGGCCAGTTCTTCACGGACTACAACCTGCTGGCCGCGGGCTCCGTCCTGGTGGCCCTGCCGACGATCCTCGTCTTCCTGCTGCTGCAGCGGCACTTCATCGCCGGACTGACGCTGGGGTCGAGCAAGGGCTGAGGGGTTGAGCTGAGCTGCAGAGATGGCGATCGTCAGACCCTGAAGGTTGTCCCGTATGGCGATGGACACCCGCCGCTTCTGGGAACTCCCCGCGGAATCCGAACAGTCGGGCGGCAACTGTCCCCCGGGCAACCGAGTGGCGACAGAACACGTCTCCATGATCGAAGTTGGCCATTGGACGTGAGGGGAGCAGAGCATGGACGAGACTGCGGGTGCTGCGGTCGTGCGTGTGCTGAAAGGTGTGGGCTGGCTGGCGTTCAATGTGGTCGGCTCGGTGGGTGACATGCTTGCCACGCACGTCCCGTGGAACAAACGGCGCGGGCGCGACTCCACGGGCGAGTAGCACCGCCTGAGACCGCGTTCCGCGAAGTCAGGGCAGAGGCGGTGGCGGCCCGGCCGGTTGGGCTCGCGTGCCGGCGGCGTTCTGGGCCGCGGCGACGATCTCCTGCAGTGCGGTGACGTGCCGCGCCAGCGCGTCCTGTCCGGCGGGGGTGAGCGCGATCCAGGTGCGCGGGCGTTTGCCGACATGGCCCTTGCGGATGTCGACGTATCCGGCGGCTTCCAGCGCCGACGCGGACTTGCTCAGGACCGAGTCGGAGACCTGGCAGTGGTCGCGGACCATGGCGAACTCGGCTTCCGCGCACGCGGAGAGGAACGCCGCGACGGTCAGCCGAGTGGGGTTGTGCAGCACCGGGTCGAGGGCGGGCCGCGACGGCGGGGGCGGATCGCCGGTCATGCCGGTTCCCGCAGTTGACGCCGGATCACGGCGTTGCGCCGGGCGAGGCCGCCCCAGGCGCCGAGCCCCCCGGCGAGGGCCGCGGCGACGACGGTGGTCTGCGTCCCCGCGCCGAGCGCCCTGCATCCTCCCCACACCACGCAGGCCGAGACGACCATCGGGGCCACCCCGGTGCAGATCCGCTTCCAGCGCTGCGCCCCGGAGTCTGCGGAGTGCCGCACGCCAGTGCTGCGCCGTGCGGCTCGCCTGATCCCGAAGATCGCCAGCATGGCCACCGGCCAGACGACGAACTGCTGGATGAGGACCCGGTCCGTTTCCAGTAGCCGCATCGCGACGATGGTGTAGACCGCCAGGAGCGCACCTGATACCGGTCCGTACCAGGCCGGCAGCAGCCGGGCCTGGAGCCGTGCCCGGCCCTGAGCCGCCTCCACGTCCCGCAGGGCACTGGTCGCGGCCTCGGCCGACGGCGCACCCTCGCGCGATCCCCCCTCAGTGGTGTTCCGCCCCATCACACGCTCCGCTCCCTCAGTCGTTGCTTGCCATCGTGGCATGTACTTTCCATGACGGAAAGTTCAACGGTGGGCGAGCGCACGAGACAGGAGAGGACGAGCCGGGGATCAGGGCGTCGGATCGCCACCCGATCGTGCGGCTTCGCCACGAATCTCGCTGCGTCGACGAGGGACCTCCGCTCGACAGGGCCGCGTGCGGGCGGTCTCGGCATTCATGTCTGGACCACCGGCTTGAGCACCTCCTCGCACCACTGGCGGAAGCTCGTCGGGCTCGCGGTGTGAGCGGTGCGCCGCACGCCGTCGTCGAGACCCTGGTCCTTGGAGCGCATCATGTCGACGTAGCCCTCCACGAGTGCGTCCCCGATGCCGCGTCCGGCCAGTGCGGCGCGGAAGTCGTCGAGCGACTGCCAGGCGTAGCGGACCGGGCGGCCCAGCACCTCGGACATGATGCGCGCCATGTCGTTCGCCGAGAGGTCTTCGGGGCCCAGGACCGGGACCTCGCCCGTCCCCGCCCACGATCGGTCCAGCAGCAGGCCGGCGGCGGCCGCGGCGATGTCACGGGTCGCGGCCACCGGCGCTTTGCGGTCGGCGGTGACGGTGCCGGTGAACACGCCGTGATCGCGGATCGACGCCGCCTGCCACAGCAGGTTGTCCATGAAGGTCGGGTTCGCGAGCGCCCGGTAGGCCACGCCCGTACCGGCGATGAGGTCGTCCATGGCCAGGGACGCCGTCACATGCCCGGCGCGGTCGGCGACGCGAGTACCGCGGCCGAGCGCCGAGACGCCGACGACGTGCCCGACGCCGTGGGCCGTGAACGCCTTCGCGGCCGCGCGGGTGAAGCCGGTGTACACGGCGTCCAGGCTCAGCGGTGCCCGTGGGGCCGACGGGACCAGCCAGAAGACGGCGTCCGCGCCGGCGAAGGCGCGGTCGACTACCGCCGCGTCGCCGTGCGAGCCGGTGACGACGTCGACGTCGACGCGGGCGCGGACGGCGTCGGGGAGCTTCGCGGGGTCGCGCACGACGACGCGCAGCTCTTCCCCGCGAGTGGGAGCCTCGCTGAGCAGGATGTCCAGGAGCCGGCCGCCGATCTGGCCGGTGGGAGCAGTAATGACGATCATGTCTCGAGTCTCGGGGCGCCTCCTCGCACCGTCCAATACCCTTCCCGGCGATTGATACCTTCAAGGCATGGATCTCGACCTCCGCAAGCTCCGCTACTTCGTCGCGGTGGCCGAGCACCGGCACTTCGGGCGAGCGGCAGCCCAGTTGTACATCGCGCAGCCGGTTCTCAGCCGTCAGATCAGGGTCTTCGAGCAGGAGTTGCAGTGCGCTCTGCTCGTACGGACCACCCGCAGCGTGGAGTTGACCGCCGCCGGCAAGCAGCTCTACGAGGAGGCCCCGGGGATCCTCGCGGCGGTCACTGCGGCGGTGCGGCGCGTGCACGACGTCGAGCGGAGCGTCCAACGGCTCGTCGTTGCCTTCTCCCCGGGGCTGCATGTGGCGGATGCGCTCCGGGCGTTCACCTCGCGCCACCCTGACGTCGAGACCGACGTCGTCCCGGCGCGCTGGTGGGAGCAGGACGCGCCGCTCCGGGACGGTCGGGCCCAAGTCGGGTACCTACGGCGGCCGTTCGACGACTCGGGGTTGCACACCATCCCCATCGGCCGCGAGCCCCGGGTCGCCTGCATGCCCGCCGCACACCCGCTGACGTGCCGTCAGGAGCTCACCTCCGCCGACCTCGACGGCGAGCGGATGCTCGACGCGCCGACGCGTCGAACGTCTTCACTGGAGGAGAAGTTCGAGCTCATCGCCTCCGGACACGGCATCGCACTCGTCCCGCTGAGCGTCGCGCGGTCCTACCCCCGACCCGATCTCGCCCTCCTCCCTGTCACGGACGCCCCGGACGTCCAGCGGTGCCTGGCGATCCTCGCGGACCGGCGGGAGAAGCTGCTGCGCGACTTCCTGGAGATCGCCACCGCGACGCTGCGGACCAGCTGAGCGATCAGCACGGCCGAGGACGTGTGCCAGCTGCTGCAGCGGCACTTCATCGCGGGACTGATCCTGGGCTCCAGCAAAGGCTGAGCGATATTGCCTGGTCGCCCCCGCGTTCGGGCTGCGAGGCTGTGCGCATGCACGATCAGCGACATGCGTACGGGGGCGTGGCCGCTCCGCGCATACCGGACGTCCACGGCGAGCTGGAGACCCACATCACCGTGGACTGCCCGAGGGAGACCGCCCGGCTCGCGCGGTGGGCGGCCGCGCGGGGGATCGGCTTCGCACACATCGTCCTCGCCCGCGGCGCGACGCCTTCGCAGCCGATGCTCAGCCTGCGCGGCAGGGGGACCCTCGCGGGGCAACTGGACATCGCCGAAGGCGTCGTGGCCGAGCTCGCCCGGGACGGCTTCCGGGCGGTGCGGGTCAAGGCGGAGGCGGCGCCCTGGGTCGACGGCGTGCCGCAGGACGACCGGGCGGCGGCCGGCCTCGGGCGCGCACAGCACTTCGAGCACCATGTGAAGCTGCTGCTCGCGGCCGACCACGACCGGGCCGGACTGGAGAAGCCGGCCGTCCCGCACGCGGCGCACGTCTCCTGGAACGCGCGGCGCACCCGCGCGGACGGCCGCGAGGAGCGGTTCGTCACCCAGCGCTGCCACGGCGTGGGCCGCGCCACCGCCGAACATCGCCTGTCCGCACTCCTCACCGACCTGCGCGCGGCCTCGCTCCATGTCCTGGAAGTGGAGCGGGAGTTCGTGCTGTACGACACCAACCTCGGCCTGGACGACGGCTGGATGGAACCGGAGCCCGCACTGTGACCACGACGCCACCGACACCCCGTGATTCTTCCTCGACGCCGGGGCAGCCGCCGTCGGACCCCGACGCCGCGTGGACCGGGATGTGGGTCCCCGGCACCCTCGTCCCCCACGCCGAGCCCGGCGCGGAGACACGGCGGCGCAGCAGCTTGCCGAGCACCCTGCTGTCCGCCCCCGAGGGCATCGAGCACCCGGCCGTCTTCGACCCCGCCCTCAAGCAGTTCGCGAACGCCTACCGCGCGGGCGAGCCCCGCTTCACCCACCCGGAGGCCGCACAGGCCTGGCACCGCGCCCGGCGTACGGCGCTCGACACCGTGCTCGCCGCGATCGCCGGCGGGCCCTGGGCCGGTCATCTGGTGCTGCGCGGCAGCGTGTTGATGGCCACCTGGTGCGGGGACGCGGCGCGCGACCCGGGTGACCTGGACTTCGTCGTCGTACCGAGGGACCTGTCCCTGGACGATCCCCGCGTGGCCACGCTGTTCGGGGACGTCGCACGGGACGCCGAGGCGGCGAGCGCCGTGGGGCCCGTCCGGATCCACGCGGCGGGGATGGTCACCGAGGACATCTGGACGTACGACCGTGTGCCGGGCCGGCGCATGCTGCTGCCGTGGACGGCGGCGGGCACGGCGGGCGGCACGGTCCAGCTCGACCTGGTCTTCAACGAGACGATGCCGGTGCCGCCCGCACGCACCCGTCTGCGCCCTCTCGGCGACGGTCCCGCAAGCACCGTGCTCGCCGCCTCGCCGGGCTTGTCGCTGGCCTGGAAGTTGCTGTGGCTGACCAACGACATGCACCCGCAGGGCAAGGACCTCTACGACGCGGTGCTGCTCGCCGAGCACACCCCGCCCGACTACGAGACGGTCCGCGCGGCCTTCGTGCACGCGGGCGAGGACGGGCTGCGCCCGCCGGGCCCCGACTGGGCGGAGGAGCTGTGCCGGTACGTGGAGTGGGAGCACTTCGCGGCGGAGTACGCGTGGGTGGAGCCACGTTCCGAGTCCTATGAGGCGCGGCTCAAGCACGCCTTGGAGCCGTTCGTCGCCGAGGCCGTACGTCCCGGTGAGACGTCGTACGACCGGTGGGCCCGGTGGTTGGAGCCGTTGGCAGAGTCGGTGAGGGCGGGCACCGACGCGGACCCGGCGCTTGCCCTCACGTACCTCTCGAACAGCGGCCGGGAAGGCTTCGTGGCCGCCGTGGTCGTGCTGCGGGAGGCGGTGGGCCGTGAGTCGCTGAGCCTGGACGACGCGATGACACGCATCCTCGCCGTCACCGAGGCGTGGCGGGCGTGGCGCGAGAACCCCGAGTCGGCCAGGGCGGTGCTGGAGCAGTCACTGGAGCAGTCACTGGGCTGAGCCCACCGGCACGACTACCGGACAGGGCACGATTCAGGACTGCGGCCGCTTGCCGTGGTTGGCCGCGTGCTTGCGGCGGGCCTTCTTCTTGCGGCGTCGCTTCGAGGACATGGCCGCGCTCCTCTCACGGGTGGGGTCACGGGCGGGACGGCGCCGGAGGGCCGACAGGGCCAGGTTTCGACGCTTTTCCACCCTTTCACACCGCCGAGGTGCTCGCGATTCGCCGCCGTCGGCCGACCGGCCGACACCTCACACCCTCCTGCCGACCGGCAACCGTCCACGCCGCACGCGCGGCCGCCTCTTCGCGGTAGCGACGCGGCCGGACCGGGCCGGGCCGGGGGCAGACGGGGCCGCCCCCGGCCCGGCCCCGGTCACGACTCCGGCTCGGCCAGCGCCAGCGCCTCCCGTACCGACGCCACCGGCGACAGCGTCGCCTTGAGGCCGGTGATGCCCATGACGCGCAGCGACATCGGATCCGTGCACACCACCCGCAGCCGGGCACCCCTGGAGCTGACGCGGCGCCGGGCGCGCATCAGCAGGGACAGGCCCGAGCAGTCGAGGAACGTGGCACAGGTCAGGTCGACCACGACGGTGCGGGCGGTGCCCGCCGTCACCGGGTCGAGCACGGGGATCGCACGCTGGAATCCCACGAGGTCCACGTCGCCGTGCAGCTCCACGACGGCGGCGTCCCCGATCTCGTACACCCGGGGTGGTAACTCCGGGATCTCACAAGCGAATTCGCTCAGTTCGTCCTGATGCACTAATCCCCCCAGGGCGGGCCCCGGCCGGTGCGCGAGGCCGGGGGCGGCTGCCGTGAGGCAACCGGAACGAGGAGGTCACCAGGGGCCGGGGTGCCTGGCGGATCACCGTATCGGGCAGGGCTCCGCCCCGCAGTGCGGGAACGATTCGCAAGGGAGCGCTGCCACTCGATGGGGGGAAGTTGGCGCAAGACTCTTGACGTGATGGGTTGGCTTTCGGCCCGAGAACGGCGGCCCTCATCAGCGCCTGGTTTCCGTGGCAGTGTGTTGCGGGCAAGCCACAGGGGGCCAACAGAAGAGGGGGAACCGTGATCGTCTGGATCAACGGCACGTTCGGTGCGGGCAAGACCAGCACCGCGCGAGAACTGATCGAGCTGATCCCGAACAGCACACTCTTCGACCCTGAGGTCATCGGCGGCGCCCTGCCGCACCTGCTGCCGGCCAAGCACCTCGCCGAGGTGAGCGACTTCCAGGACCTGCCGATCTGGCGGCGCCTGGTGGTCGACACGGCGGCCGGGCTGCTCGCCGAGGTCGGCGGCGTACTGGTGGTGCCGATGACGCTGCTGCGCCAGGAGTACCGCGACGAGATATTCGGCGGCCTCGCCGCTCGCCGCATACCCGTACGCCACGTCCTGCTCGCTCCGGACGAAACGATCCTGCGTGCGCGTATCGCGGGCCGCGAGGTCCCCCCCGACGTCCCCGACGGTGAACTGCGCGTCCGCCAGTGGTCGTTCGACCACATCGAGCCCTACTACGCCGCACTCGCCGCCTGGCTCGGCGCGGACGCCCACCGCGTGGACAACAGCTCCCTGAGCCCGTACGAGACCGCCGAGCGCATCGCCGAGGCCGTGCGCTCCGGAGCCGCCGCCGTGTCCGAGATCGTGCAGACCCCCGAGCCCACCGCCGAGACGCTCGCCGCCGGGGTGCTGCTCTTCGACGAGCAGGACCGGGTGCTGCTCGTCGACCCGACGTACAAGGCGGGCTGGGAGTTCCCCGGCGGCGTGGTGGAGCCGGGCGAGGCCCCCGCGAGCGCGGGCGTGCGCGAGGTCGCCGAGGAGACCGGCATCCGGCTCACCACGACGCCCCGCCTGCTGGTCGCCGACTGGGAGCCGCCCGCGCCGCCCGGCTACGGCGGCATGCGGCTGCTCTTCGACGGCGGCCGCCTCGACAGCGCCGTCGCCCGGAGTCTGCTGCTGCCCGGCCCCGAACTGCGCGGCTGGCGTTTCGTCACCGAGGAGGAGGCCGCGCAGCTCCTGCCGCCCGTGCGCTACGAGCGGCTGCGCTGGGCGCTGCGCGCGCGGGAGCGGGGCGCGGCGCTGTACCTGGAGGCCGGGGAGCCGGTCGGCGGCTGAGTCACGCGGTCACCGCCGAGAGGCAGCGGCGGACGGCCCGTCAGGCCTCCTCCGGGGCCCGCCGGAACGCCATCCGAGCAGGCGTCAGCCAGTCCCCGTCAGAAGCCCTGCCAGAAGCCAGTCCCCGTCCGGAGTTCAGTTCTCGTCAGGAGTCAGTCCCCGTACCGCTCCGCCGACGCCCGCAGCACCGCCGACGCGTCCCGCTCCACCGGATCGCCGTGCCCGAAGCACGCCACGTCCGCCTCCAGCGCGGCGAGCCGGTGGAAGGACTTGACGGCCCGAGTCCGGTCCTGGTTGAAGACGCCGAGCATGACACCGGTCCCGGGCATGGCGGCGACGGCGTCCCCCGTGAACAGCACGCCGTGCTCCGGCAGATGCAGGCCGACGCTGCCTTCCGTGTGGCCCGGGGCTCCCACGACGCGCGCGCCCCCGCCGAACCCGAGGACGTCGCCGTCCGTGACCTCCTGGAGCTCGGCGGCGTACTCCCGCCGCTCGGTCGCCTTCGGCGCGATCTTCGTCACCTGCTCGTAGAGCGGCTCCTCCCAGTCCTCCATCACCGGCGCGGGGCCGGGGACCTCGCCCCGCACCATCGGCGCGTCCAGGTGGTGCGCGTACACCGTGGCACCGCTGAGGGCCGCGAACTCGCCCGCGCCGCCCGAGTGGTCCCCGTGGAAGTGCGTGAGCACGACACGGCGTACGTCGCCGGGGTGCAGCCCGAGCCCGGTGATCGCGTCCGCGAGCTGCTGTCCGGAGCCGGGCAGGCCCGCTTCGACGAGCGTCAACTCCTCGTCGTCACGCCACAGATAGGCCTGCCCGACGGCGAAGCGCAGAAGGTGGAGCCGGGGGAGGACCTGGGTGATCTCGATCTGGTTCATGCCGCGACCGTAGGAACACCGCGCCGCCCCGGACCAGTGGGGTCAGCCATGGGCGTACACGTTCTGCTCGTGGCAGACGCGGACTTGGTGGCCGTGTCCGCGGGGCAGGGATGGGGGGTACGGCACCTTCTGTACGCGACTTCCGAACACGCGGCCCTGGAGCGCGCACGAGTTGACCGGATCGCCGCCGACCGGGTCAGCTCGCCGCCGCGTACCGCCGCAGGAACAGCGCCTCCGCTACCGACATCCGCTCCAGCTCCTCGGGGGACACGCTCTCGTTGACCGCGTGGATCTGCGCCTCGGGCTCGTTCAGGCCGATCAGGAGGATCTCCGCCTCCGGGTAGAGGGCGGCCAGCGTGTTGCACAGCGGGATCGAGCCGCCCATGCCCGCGGCCTGCATCTCCTTGCCGTCGTAGGCCTCGCTGAGCGCCGCGGCCATCGCCTCGTAGGCGGGGCTTGTGGTGTCCGCGCGGAACGCCTGACCCTGGCCGATCTGCTCCGTGATGACGCGCGCGCCCCACGGCGTGTGCGCCTCCAGGTGGGCCCGGAGGAGCTTGGTGGCGTCGGCCGCGTCCATGCCCGGCGGCACCCGCAGGCTGATCAGCGCCCGCGCGCCCGCCTGCACTGACGGCGTCGCGCCGATCACCGGCGGGCAGTCGATGCCGAGCACCGTCACGGCCGGGCGGGCCCAGATGCGGTCGGCGACCGTGCCGTCGCCGACGAGTCCCACGCCGTCGAGGACCTTGGCGTCCCTGCGGAAGTCCGCCTCCGTGTACTGCAGGCCCTCCCACACGCCGTCGGCGTCCAGGCCGTCGATCGTCGTCGAGCCGTCCTCGGCGCGCAGCGAGTCGAGGACGCGCACCAGCGCCGCCAGCGCGTCCGGCGCGGCGCCGCCGAACTGACCGGAGTGCAGGTTGCCTTCGAGGGTGTCGATCCGGACGCGTACGAGGGTCATGCCGCGCAGCGTCGCGGTCACCGTCGGCAGACCGACGCGGAAGTTGCCCGCGTCACCGACGACGATCGTGTCCGCGCGCAGCAGCTCCGGGTGCTCCTCCGCGTACCGCTCCAGGCCGCCCGTGCCCTGCTCCTCCGAGCCCTCCGCGATCACCTTGACGTGCACCGGGATCCCGCCGTTCGCCTTGAGGGCGCGCAGCGCGAGCAGGTGCATGACGATGCCGCCCTTGCAGTCGGCGCTGCCGCGCCCGTACCAGCGGCCGGCGCGCTCCGTCAGCTCGAACGGAGGCGTGGCCCAGCCCGCCTCGTCGAGCGGCGGCTGCACGTCGTAGTGCGCGTACAGCAGGACCGTCGGGGCGCCTTCGGGGCCGGGCAGGTGGCCGTACACCGACTGCGTGCCGTCCGGGGTGTCGAGCAGTGCGACGTCCTGGAAGCCCTCCGCGCGCAGGGCGTCGGCGACCCAGTTCGCGGCGGCCTCGCTCTCGCTCTTCGGGTACTGCTCGAAGTCCGCCACCGACTTGAACGCCACCAGTTCGGTGAGTTCCGCCTTCGCCCTCGGCATGAGAGAGGCGACGGTCTCGGCGATCGGATGCGGGGACATGGGCACGCTCCTCGTGGGTGCGACGTTGTACGGGGTGCAGGTGATCCTCCCACGTCTCCGTGATCCTCCCGCAGGAGGTCCGCGAGGGCGTGCGCCGTAGGATGCCTGGAGAGAGCGCGGCGAGCGCGGCCACAGAGCGGGAGCGGGAGCGGAAGACCAACGTGAGCAGCGAGAACTCAGCGGACGATGCGCGGCAGGTGTGGGACGTCGTCGTGGTCGGCGCGGGCCCCGCGGGCGCCTCGGCGGCCTATGCGGCAGCCGTCGCCGGACGCAGCGTACTGATCCTGGAGAAGGCCGAACTGCCGCGGTACAAGACGTGCGGCGGCGGCATCATCGGCCCCTCGCGCGACGCGCTGCCGCCGGGGTTCGAGCTGCCCTTCAGAGACCGTGTGCAGGCGGTCACGTTCACCCTCGACGGCAAGTTCGCCCGCACCCGCCGCTCGCGGAACATGCTGTTCGGGCTCATCAACCGCCCCGAGTTCGACCAACAGCTCGTCGAGCACGCGCAGAAGGCGGGCGCCGAGCTGCGGACCGGAGCCACGGTGACGCGCGTCGAGCAGCACGGCCCCGCGGTGCCCGACCGGCGCACGGTCGCCGTCGTCCTCCAGGACGGCGACACCGTCCTGGCCCGTGCCGTCATCGGCGCAGACGGCAGCGCGAGCCGCATAGGGGCGCACGTGGGCGTGAAGCTCGACCAGGTGGACCTCGGCCTGGAGGCGGAGATCCCGGTGCCCGAGACGGTCGCGGAGGACTGGGCGGGCCGCGTCCTCATCGACTGGGGTCCGATGCCGGGCAGTTACGGCTGGGTGTTCCCCAAGGGCGACACCCTCACCGTCGGCGTGATCTCCGCGCGCGGCGAAGGCGCCGCCACCAAGCGGTATTTGGAGGACTTCATCGCCCGCCTCGGCCTCGCGGGCTTCGAGCCGAGCCTGTCCTCCGGCCACCTCACGCGCTGCCGCAGCGACGACTCGCCCCTCTCGCGCGGGCGCGTGCTGGTGTGCGGGGACGCGGCGGGCCTGCTGGAGCCGTGGACCCGCGAGGGCATCTCGTTCGCGCTGCGCTCCGGGCGGCTCGCGGGGGAGTGGGCGGTGCGGATCGCCGAGGCGCACGACGCGGTGGACGCGCGCCGCCAGGCCCTGAACTACGCGTTCGCCATCAAGGCGGGCCTGGGCGTCGAGATGGGCGTCGGCCGCCGCATGCTCACCGTCTTCGAGCGCCGCCCCGGCCTGCTGCACACGGCGATCACGGGCTTCCGGCCCGCGTGGAACGCGTTCGCGAAGATCACCCGCGGTTCGACGACGCTGGCCGAGCTGGTGCGGACGCACCCGGTGGCCGGTCGGGCGCTGAACCGCCTGGACCGGTAGCCGCCGCACCACCGGCACCCGCGCCCTCGGCGGTCGCACCACCGGCCCTCGCGCCCTCCGCGGTCGCGTACTCCACCGGGAGTACGCCTGATCGCCACGCCTGGCGGACGTCCGCCCCCGGGTCCGCGGTCTAGCGTGACAGGCATGGAACAGCAGCATGGACGCAAGTGCGGCGGTCCGTCCCGAGCCGGGGACGGGCCGCCGTCGTCGCGCCCGGGACCGTCTTCATGGCGAGAAGGCATGGCGTCGTGGCGCGAGGGCCCGCGGTCCTGGCAGGGCGGCCCGCCATGGTGGCGTCAGGGCCCGCCGTGGTGGCGTCAGGGCCCGCCCTGGTGGCGCCTCGGGGACGCGGCCACGCGCCGCCTGCCCTGGCTCACCACCGCGGTGCTCACCTTCTTCGTGCAGGCCGGCACCACCTTCGCGGCGCGCGGCCAGGCCGACCGCGAGCCGGTCGACGGCTTCGCGCGGGCGCTGCTGCTCGCGGGCACGGTGTCCCTGCTGTTCCGGCACCGCCACCCCGTCCCCGTGGCGTACTTCGCCGCCGGGACCGTGATGGTCTACCTCGGCGCCGGATATCCGTACGGACCGGCCCTCGTCACCGTCGCCGTCGGCTGCTTCGCGGCGATCGTCGCGGGACACCGGTACGCGGCCTGGGGCGCCGTCGGCATGCTGTGGGCCGGGCACCTGCTGGTCGCGCACTGGCTGTACCGGTATCTGCCGCCCAGCGGTGACGGGGCCCGCTCCTGGGGCGGGGAACTGGTCGTCGCCGTCTGGGTCGTGGCGATCGTGGCCGTCTCCGAACTGGCCCGCACCCGCCGCGAACAGTGGGCCAAGGAGCGCGCCGAGCGGGAGCTCGCGGCCAAGCGTCGGGCCGACGAGGAGCGGCTGCGCATGGCCAGGGAGCTGCACGACGTACTCGCCCACAGCATCTCCGTGATCAACGTCCAGGCGGGCGTCGGCCTGGCCCTGCTCGACTCCGACCCCGAACAGGCCCGCACCGCCCTGACCACCATCAAGGCCGCGAGCAAGGAGGCGCTCGGCGAGGTCCGTCAGGTCCTGGACACCCTCCGCGCCCCCGGCGCCGCCCCGCGCGCCCCCGCCCCCGGCCTCGACCGCCTGCCCGAGCTCGTCGAGCAGGCCAGGAGCACCGGCCTGACCGTCACCGTCGACACCGAAGGCGGCCGCACCGCCCTGCCGCCCGGCGCCGACCTGGCCGCGTTCCGCATCGTCCAGGAGGCCCTGACGAACGTCGTACGCCACTCGGGCTCCCGCACCGCCCGCGTCCTGGTGCGGCACGCACCCGACGCCGTGACCCTGCGCGTCGACGACGACGGCCCCGCCACCGGCGCCGACGCGGGCGGCAGCGGCAACGGACTCGCCGGAATGCGGGAGCGGGCCGCCGCCCTGGGTGGCACGATCGAGGCGGGCCCGCGCCCGGACGGCGGCTTCCGCGTCACGGCGGTCCTGCCCACCCGCACCGTGTCCAGGCAGGACACGCCACGTCAGGAGGATCAGTGATCCGCGTACTGCTCGCCGACGACCAGTCGTTGGTCCGCGCCGGCTTCAAGGCGCTGCTCGACGCCCAGGCCGACATCGAGGTCGCGGGCGAGGCGGCGGACGGGGAGGAGGCTGTGCGCCTGGTACGCCAACTGCGGCCCGACGTGGTCCTGATGGACATCCGCATGCCGCTGCTCGACGGCCTCGAAGCCACCCGCCGCATCACCGGCGAGGCCGACCTGGAGGGCGTGAAGGTGGTCATGCTCACCACCTTCGAACTCGACGAGTACGTCTTCGAGGCCATCCGCTCCGGCGCCTCCGGGTTCCTGGTGAAGGACACCGAACCCGAGGAACTGCTGCGCGCGGTACGGGCGGTGGTCGACGGGGACGCGCTGCTGTCCCCCGGGGTGACGCGCCGTCTCATCGCGGAGTTCGCCGCGCGCTCCAAGGAACCGGCGGCCGCCGAGACGCTGGGCGAGCTCACCGAGCGGGAGCGGGAGGTGATGGCCCTGGTCGGCATAGGGCTTTCCAACGAGGAGATCGCCCGCCGCCTCGTCGTCAGCCCGCTCACCGCCAAGACGCACGTGAGCCGCACGATGGTGAAACTGGGCGCCCGCGACCGCGCCCAACTGGTCGTCCTCGCCTACGAGTCGGGGCTCGTACGGCCGGGCTGGCTGGGCTGAGGGGGTTCGCGACGGGGCTGCTCGCGGCGCGGCTGTCCGGGGTGCGTCTGCCCGCGGTGCGCATGCTCGCGGCGCGTCTGCTCGCGCGCGTTGAAGCGCCAGAGCACGGTGACGAGGCGTACGAAGAAGACGACGGCCGCGAGCGTGCAGCCGACACCGAGCAGGACGCGTTCCGTGCCCTCCGAGAGGCTGAAGGCGATCGCCGGACCGGCCACCACCACGCCGATGACGGCGACCGCCACGACGGTCGCGCTCACCAGCGCGTACCCGATCTCCACCGTGATGGCGTCCCGCTCGGCCTGACTGCGCCGCCCCTGCCGAGTCGTCCTGATCATGTCTCTGCCCGCTTCCCCTGTTGCCCCCTGCGAGTGTCACAGCCGGATGCCCGGCGGGCAAGGAACCCGCCGGGCATCCGGTGTGCGTGCGTACGCGGCTTGTACGGGAGTCCGTACGCGGCGGGTACGGGACGGCGGGCGACGGCCCGCGCGGGGGCGGTCAGTCGCCCACGGTCACCCGCTCGTCGGCCGTCGCCGTCTCGCGGAGCGTCTCGCGGGCTGCCGCCGGGCCCGCCGACTTCGCGACGACGACCGTCTGCTGCCGGCGCCGCGCCCGCAGCCCGGTGAGGTTGATGAGCAGACCGGCCAGCGCGAACGCCGTCACGAGGACCAGGCCGGGCCGGTAGCTGTCGAGGACGGCCTGCGGTGAGGCGGCGGCCTCGCCGGAGCCGTGGTCGGACGCCGTGATGACGGCGGTGGTGATCGCGAGGATCACCGCGCCGCCCACCTGGATCGAGGTGTTGAGCAGGCCCGAGACCATGCCCTGCTCGTGGTCGTCCACGCCGTTGGTGGCCTGGATGTTGAGCGAGGGGAAGACCAGGGCGCAGGCGAGGCCGAGCAGGATCATCGACGGCAGGATGACGGCGACGTACGTGGGCGTCAGGTCGATGCGCAGGAACAGCGCGTACGCCGCCACGAGCAGCGTGAAACCCGTCACGATGACGCGCGTCGTACCGAACCGGTCGACGACTCCGGCGATCTTCGTGGCCGACAGCGCGACGATCACGCCCGCGGGCAGGAAGGCGAGGGCGGTCTCCAGGGCCGACCAGCCGAGCAGTGACTGCAGGTACTGCGTGGCGATGAACTGGAACGACACATAGCCGCCGAAGAACGTCACCGCGCCGATCTGGGCCCGGATCTGCTGCCCGGAGCGCAGGACGCCGAGGCGGATGAGCGGGCTCGCGGTGCGCAGCTCGATGGCGACGAACACGGCGAGCAGCACGGCCACGGCCAGGAAGGACAGCAGCGTGCGGGCGGAGGCCCAGCCGACCTCGGGGGCCTGCACGACGGTGAAGACGAGCAGCAGCATCGACGCCGTGCCGGTGACGGCGCCCGGCACGTCGTAGCCGCCGCGCTTGTCCTCGCGCGGCGAGCGCGGGATCAGCTTGAGCCCGGCGACGAGCGCGATCACGGCGATGGGCGCGGGCAGCAGCATGGTCAGCCGCCAGCTCACCTCGGTGAGCACGCCGGACAGCACCAGGCCGAGGGAGAAGCCGGTGGCGGCGCAGGTGGTGTAGATCGACAGGGCGCGGTTGCGGACCGGGCCCTCGGCGAAGGTCGTGGTGATGATGGACAGGCCGGCGGGCGCCGTGAACGCGGCGCTCAGGCCCTTCACGAAGCGGCTCGCGATCAACAGCGGACCGGAGTCGACGAGGCCGCCGAACAGCGAGGTCAGGGCGAAGACGCCGAGCGCGATCAGGAACACCTCGCGCCGGCCGAGCAGGTCGGCCGCCCGGCCGCCGAGCAGCAGCAGGCCGCCGTATCCCAGGATGTAGCCGCTGACCACCCACTGGAGGGACGAGGTGGACAGGTCGAGTTCGGAGCCGATGGACGGCAGGGCCACGCCGACCATCGAGACGTCGAGAGCGTCCAGGAACATCGCTGCGCACAGCACGAGCAGCGTGCCCCACAGGCGCGGGGTCCAGCGCTCCGGGGACGCGGAGGCAGGAGGGAGCGGAGAAGTCATGCGGAGCAGAGTTCCATGCGCGTGCATTGAATGCAAGTGCATTTAATTCATGTGCAATAAAGCGTGAACTTTGCTAGCGTGCGTGCATGGCGGCGACCAAGGCCGGGCCGACGGCGACTGACGCCGAACAGGGGCTCGTGAACCAGTGGCGGGACATCCTCGCGGTGCACGCGCGCACCCAGTGCGAGCTGGACCGCGAGCTGCACCAGCACGGCCTGGGCGCCAGCGACTTCGAGGTCCTCGACGTGCTCGCCTCGGGCGAGGCGGAGGAGGGCGACGACGCCTTCCGCGTCCAGGAGATCGCCTGCCAGGTGCACCTGAGCCAGAGCGCCCTGTCCCGCCTCATCGGCCGCCTGGAGAAGGACGGCCTGGTGGAGCGCGGCATGTGCAGCGAGGACCGCCGCGGGGTGCGGGTCTGCCTGACCGACAAGGGCCACCGCGTGCACGCCGAGGCGCGGCCGGTGCAGCGGGCGGTGCTGGCGCGGATGCTGGACGGCTTCGGCGCCTGACGGGGTCCGGCGGGCCGGAAGGGCCTGACAGGCGGAGGGGCCTCACGGGCGGAAGGGCCTCACGGGCCGGGGGGCCTGACGGACGGTTGCCGCCCGGGGCGGGCCTTCGGAAAAAAATCCCGGTCGCGCGCGGCCGGTGCCGGATGGTCCAATACCGCGATGTTCACCACGGTCTTCCTGCTCGAGTTCCAATCCTGGTACTGGCACGGCGAGTTCGGCGATCCCGAGCTCCAGCGGGCCTACGACGCCCTGAACCCCCCGACGACACCGGAGGAGTTCGAGCAGGGCTTCCGGACGCTGCTCCGCAGCGACGACACGGCCGCCCGCGGCATCGCCCTCGACTTCTACGACCGCGCCGAGATGACGAGCCGGTTCGTCGGCGCGAACGCCTTCGAGGAGTACGAGGACGAAGTGTTCGCCGTCGCCCGGCAACTGCTGCGTGAGCCGCCGTGGCCCGGGGACGCACACACGAACCGGGGCGCCAACCACGCCAGCGCGCTGCTCGTGCTGCAGCGCGGCGGCCTGGACGCCGAGGCCCCGGAGGCCGCCGAGACCGTCGAGCTGATCGCCGCGGTCCTGGAACGCATGCCGGAGGGCAGCCTGGGCGAGAACGCCCTGATGGCGGCCCGCTATCTGCTGGAGGACCAGGAGGAGTGCACGGTCCCCGACCCCCGGCTCGCGGCGCTCGTCGCACGCCTCGACGCGTGCGAGGCGCGTGTCGAGGAGGTCGCCGCGCTGCGCGACGACCCCGGGCCCGAGGCCACCGCGGCCCTCGTGCGCGCGACCGAGGACGACGAGTGGCGGGTGCGGCAGGAGGCCGCCGCCGCGCTGGCGTCCGGGAAACGCTTCTACGCCCACCGGGCCCTCCTGGAGCGCCTGGCCGGAAGCTGGCCCGCGGAGGAGGAGTCCTGGGCCCGGGACGAGGTCCGCGACGCGCTGGGAGAGGGCCCGCACAGCGCGTACTGGGAAGGGTGCGAGCCGGAGACGGCGGAACTGCGCGCGGCGCACCGCGAACTGCGCTCCCCGACGGGCGAGTCGGCCCACCGGGACGCGTTCCGGGCGCTGCTGCGCAGCGGGCGGCCGGTGGCCGTGGGCATCGCGCTCGACCACTTCCACCACGCGGAGGGGCTCACCCGCTTCGGCCTGGACGACGCCGAGCACGCCGACGAGGCGCTGGCGGTCGCCCGGGACGTCCTCGGGCAGGCGCCGTCCGCCGCCGCTCTCAGCCCGTCGACCGGCGCGGGCGCCAGTCACGCGAGCGCGCTCGACGTGGTGCAGGAGCTCGCCGGACCCGGCGACGCGGGCGTCCTGGCCGCCGCGCTGCGGACGGACGGCGCTCCGGCCCTGGTGCGGGAGCGCGCCGTGCAGGCGGCGTGGGCCTGCCTCGAGCGGTGGGAGACACCGGACGAGGAGGTCGTCGCCGCACTGGAGGGACCGATCTTCGACGGCTCCCTCGACATGGACGTACGCACGGACGCGGTCAAGGCGCTGTTCGACCTGGCCTCGCCGTCGGCGGCCGCCCTCCTCGTGCGCGCCGCCCGCGCCGCCGAGCTGCCGCTCCAGGTCGAGGGCGTCATCGGGCTGACGTCCATGGACCTGGTCGACGAGCACCGGGGCATGCTCCGCGAGGTGGTCGCGGCGTGGCCGGACGACGCGGGGGAGCGGGCGTTGGACATACGGTCCGAGCTGCTCTGAGAGCGCCTCTGACAGCACGTCTGGCGGCGCTTCTGACAGCGCCTCGGACGGCAACCGGCCCGCGCCGCCCGCCCGTTCGCCCGCCTGCCTGCTCGCCCCTGGACCTCAGCCGACCGCGGACTGCTCGCGCCACAGCGTGGCCAGCGTGGTGTCCCCCGTGACCTGGGGGAACGGCAGCCGGTTCCACAGGGCGAGATACAAGTACGCGGACTGGCCCGCGACTTCGCAGTCGGCGGGCGCAGTGTCGCCGATCTCGGTGGCAGGGACGTCGGCGGACAGGCGTACCGTCCATGTGCCGTCCGCGTCCGTGGCCCGCACGCGCAGCACTTGCGGCTTCTCCGTCCGCACCCGGCTCTTGGCGCGCGCGTGGAAGCCCCGCAGCAGTTCGTCGATCCCGTCCACCGCGAACGGCGTGCTCACCGGTGACGGCGTACCGCCGCGCGCGGACTCGGCGTCGACGCGGTGGATCGTCGTCTCGTTCGCCTGCCGCCGCGCCCAGAACGCGAGGGGCGACGGCGCGGGCAGGAACGACCAGCACTGTACGTCGGCGGGCGCGCCGCGCAGCGTGGCGACGAGCTGGGCGTGCCCCTCCCGGAACCAGTCGAGGAGCGCGGCGCCGACGAGCTCGCCCGGCTCCTGCCAGGGGCGGAACGTGGGGTGGGCGTCCGCGACGAACCCGGCGGCCCAGCGGTGCACCATGCCGGTGTGCCGCAGCAGATCACGCACCTGCCAGTCGGGGCAGGTGGGCACGGCGGCGTCGAGGCCGGCGTCCTCGGCGGCGGCCGCCATCAAGGTGCCTTCGCGGTCCAGGATCTCTATGTACTCGGCAGTCTCCATGCGGGGATTGTGCAGGACGAAGCCCACTTCAGGCGCGGTGGATTTCGCGCCCGCCCCACATCCGTGGCCGGACGCCCGCGCGGGAGCGCACGGGCTGCTCCGCGTCGTGCCCACGCACCGGCTTGCCACATGGTCCGCGGCCATCCTGCAGCCGTTGCACCGCGAGCAGCGCCGGACACTGGAAGCCCGGCTGCGAACGTCAGCACCCGGCTCGCGGCCGAGCTGGACCACCCCACCGTCCAGGCTCAGCTGTTGCTGGCGTTGCGAGCCCCGGCCTCTGCCGTACCGGCCGCCGTCTCTTCGGCTCGTCTCCCCGACGTGCCGCTGCTCACCGAACTGCTCAGCCCCGATCACGCCGAGCGCTGGGCCTCCGACCGTGCACGACCGGAAGATCCACTTGGGTGAGGTCACCCTGGACACGGCGGACCGTCTGGCGTGCCTGCTCGATGCACCGCCGCAACACGATCTCTCCGCCACTGGCACGGCGCATGGCGGCCGCGGTGAGACCGTGACGGTCGCACCGGCCAGGGCGGACCTGGCGCGCACGCTCCTTGAGCGTGCCGCTGACAGTGACCTTGGCCACCCTGCTGCTCAGTTCCTAGTTCTGGAAGCGCCCGTTGATCGTGCAAAGCGATGTGGATGAGTTCGGGCAGCGGCGCGGGGGTTGCGGTGGAAGCATCGCAGTGCTCCTCGCTGTGAGGGGGTGTCGATGTCTCCGTTGTCCAAGGTCGCGCTGTATGCGGCTATCCGCCGTGATTCCCGTGCGGGTCTGTCGAAGCGGGCTCTGCAGCACAAGTACGGTGTCGGATTCGCCAAGGTCCAGAAGGCGTTGGCCCCGGCCTGGCAGGAGTCCCGGAAGATGCTTCCGTCCAGGCCCACACGGCTGGACCCGTACAAGGGGCTGATCGACGAGACGCTGCGAGACGATCTGCGGGCGCCGCCCAAGGAACGGCACACCGCGAAGCGGGTCTTCGACCGGCTGGTGGATGAGCAGAGTGCGGAGAAGATCTCGTACGGGATGGTGCGGGACTACGTCCGGGAGCGTCAGTACGAGATCCGGCTCGCGGCCGGGTACGGGTCGCGAAGGCGTTCGTGCCGCAGTCGCACCGGCCGGGGCGGAAGTCGACTTCGGGGTGGCGGCCGCAGGTGTGTGGCTTCGACGTTGTTCAGTGGGGCCGTGCATGTTTTCTCGACGGCCCACGAGCTATACGCACAGCCCGGGGGCCGCGCGTCGGCGTCGCTGCTGCGGGTCGCGGAAGAGGACGACCCCCGCGGAGCCCGGCCGCGGGACTCCACGTCAGTCACAGCGTGATCGCTGCTGAGGAATGGGTCGTGCAGGGCCGCGACCAGACGGCAGAAGCACCTCTCTTTCCTGCCGGAGCAGCGGTTCTCCTTGGGCTCCTCTACCAGGTGATGACCGCGTAGCCTTTGCCGCCGGGACTGCCTTTGATGCCTTTGCTGCCGGACTGGCCGTCATGGCCCTCACCGCCACCGCTCCCCCAGCCCCCGCCGCCACCTGCGCCGCCTTTGCCGCCGTCGCCACCTTGACCGACCCCCTCCGGAAGTGCCTTTCCGGAAGGGTCCTTCGTCTTGGCCGGCGAACCCCCCTTGCCGCCGCGCTCGGCAGGCTGTCCGGCGGCCCCGCCCTCGCATGCGCCGAATTTCGCCTTCTCGCCGCTCTGGCCGCCCGCTCCGGTCCCGCCGGCTGATCCTGGTTTGCTGTCGGCCGTGGCAGCCGCCGTGGTCGAGGTACAGGAGCTCGTTTTACGAATGGAGACGGGGCTGCCGCCCCGGCCTCCGCCCCCACCCGACCCAGGCTTTTTGTCGCCGGCCCCTCCACCTGCGGGGCCCCCGCCGCCCCCGTCGCCGGGGGCTCCGGCCTGGGTAAAGGCGAGGATTCCGGGGTCCTGGTTGGTGTCCCAGAAGCCAAGGCTGGGCGTTAGGTCAGCCTGCGAGCCGTCATTCCCCTGTGTTCCGTTGCCACCGCCAGTGAGGATGAGGCCGCCGCCCTTGCCGCCCCCGCCACCGCCTCCTGGGGCACCTGCGGAACCGGGCTTGTCGAAGAGCACCTTGTAGGTGTGGGTGGGGTCCAGTTTCAGCTTGCAGGCGATGTAGGTGCCGCCTCCTCCGCCTCCTCCTCCGCCGCCGGCACCACCGCCGCCACCACCGCTTCCCGCATACCCGCCGCCGCCCAGGCCGGCGTAGGCCCCTCCGCCTCCCCCTCCGCCTCCTCCGCCCCCTCCACCTCCGTTTCCGCCGGGGCCGTAGAGGTGGACGGTCACTGTGCTCACCCCCGAAGGCGGCTTCCACGTTGCGGTGGAGGCGAATGCCTGCTGCCCGCCGGTTGGCGCGTGGGCACCGGAACCCCCGGGTGCGGCCCCCAAGGAGAGGGCCAAACCCGCCCCAAGGAAAGTAGTCCATACGGCGCGGCGCCCTCGGCGACGCAGCCTGTCGCGATTCACTGCCATGTTCCCCTTCTCTCTCTGTTGCCCTGTCATTGCGCCTTTTCCATAGAAATGCCACCTCAAACTACTCTATGTAGCTAAATGGTCACTCGTGCACGTCGGCGTGCGGAAGCTTCAGTGACATCGGTCCTGCGGCCGATGTGTACGGTCTCGGCGGTCTTGGGTGGCGCCGACTTCGTCCTGATAGTGCCCGCCGCGCCGCCCGTGCGCTTCGAGTTCGGCTTGGTGCCGCGCAAGTCCGACGTCAGGGTCTTGGAGGGCTTCCCTGAAGGTTTTGGACTCGTTGCGGACGACTCCTGGCCCGGGATCCATGCAGAGGGCCGGTAGATCCTGAAGGAGTCCGAAGTGAAGAAGTGCCGAAGATCGCACAAGACCACGCATCCAGGAATGCCGACCGCGCCAGTCTTTTTGATCCTCTCCTGCTGGCCTAGATGACCTATGCTGGAAAGGGCCTGCACTGCACGGGTCAGAGTGTCTTCGTGTAATTCCATGAAACCCGGGAAAGGTCGATGGGTATTCCGTACGCCCGACCGATTAATAACACTGTACGGATTGTCCGACCGTAAATTACAGGCAAAGCTTCCGCGGAATGCGGCATGTTTTCCGGAGGTAGCGCTTCGGCCATGCTTGTTTATGGGGACCGGCCTTATCGACGGGAGAAGAGGTCCGCACGTCATGTCCTACACCGAGGGCGTCCAGGACGTCGTCCAGGACGCTGCCGCGGCAGGCCCCTCCGAGGAGACCGCCATCCGCGACACGCTGGCAGCGATGTCCGACCTCCGCCGCCGTAAGCTGTTCCGCCTGTTTGAGGTGTTGGACGCAGACCGCACCGGCAAGATCAACTACATCACGACCGGACGCCTCCACAATCGGTACGCCGAGCTGGCCGCCCGGGGAAGGGTCGGGGAGCGCGGGGCGCAGCTCGGAGAGACCATCCGGCGGCTGTGGTACCAATTCGAGCAGGACGGCCCGGGAGAAGACCCGCTGTGTGATCGCGACAAGTTCGCTTATGATTTCGCGTGCCGTTTGGGAGACAATCCAGACCGGATCATCCGCATGGTCGGCCTCATTGTCAATGTTGTATTCGCGCTCGCCGACCAGGACGCGGATGGAGAACTCCACAAGGAGGATGCGCTCTGGCTGGGGACAGAAGTCATGAACCTCTCCCTTGAGGAGGCAGAGGCGGTCTGGCTGAAACTGGCTCCGGAGGGAAAGGGGACCCTCAGCTACGCCGAATGTCTGAAATTGGTTACGGATTTCGTGGTGGGTGAGGATCCGGCTGCGCCCGGCAATTGGTTCTTCGGGCCGTTCTGATCGGCAGTCGGCCAGCTTTGACGGACATTTCGGTGCTCAAGGGAACCGCGGAATTCCCGGGTGCCGCGCACCCCATCGCCCGGAGGCCGCCCGGCGACCACGGCGCGGCCTTCGACGGCGAAGCCCTCCTGGCTCTGGCGCGGCAGGTGACCGTGCCGGTGCGGCTGGTCGCCCGGCGCGGTGACGGGCGGCTGGGGCTGGCCGACGCTCGACTGCCGGAGCCCTCTTCCGCAAGCGGCCTGGCCGTGGCTGGGCTGCTGCCCGCGCTGTATCCGGAATGGCTGGGCGACCGCTCGTTCACCCGGACGCACGGGGTGCGCTTCCCGTACGTGGCCGGGGAGATGGCTCGCGGCATCTCAGGGACTGCGCTGGTCACGGCGATGGCAGGAGCCGAGATGCTGGCCTTCTTCGGTGCCGGCGGACTGCAGCCTCATGAAGTCGAGAACGCGCTGCGCGAACTGGGCACGCGGCTGCCGGAGCGAAGCCCCTGGGGAGTGAACCTGCTGCACACGCCCGGCGACCCCGCCCTGGAGGAGCGGGTCGCCGATGTGCTGGTACGGGCCGGTGTTCCCCGAGTGTCGGCATCGGCGTACCTCGACCTCACCCCGGCGGTCGTGCGCTGCGCGGCCAGCGGGCTGCGCTTGGACCGACAGGGCCGCATCGTCCGTCCCAGGGCGGTGTTCGCCAAGGTGAGCCGACCGGAGACGGCCGAGCGGTTCTTACTGCCCGCGCCCGCCGAGGTGCTGCGGCAGCTCGTGGCAGACGGGCGACTTACCGAGGAGGAGGCTCGGCTGGCCGCCCACGTGCCGGTCGCCGAGGACATCACGGTCGAGGCGGACAGCGGCGGGCATACCGACAACCGGCCGCTGACAGCGCTGCTCCCGGTGGTTGTGGCCCTGCGGGACCGACTGGCCGCGAAGCACCGCCTGGGCCGACCGGTACGGGTGGGCGCGGCCGGCGGTCTCGGGGATCCCGCCGCGGTCGCCGCGGCGTTCGCGCTTGGTGCGGCATACGTGGTGACCGGGACGGTGAACCAGATGGCGGTCGAGGCCCGTGTCAGCGACGACACCAAGTCGATGCTCGCTGGAGCCGAGGTGACCGACACGGCGATGGCGCCTGCGGCGGACATGTTCGAGCTGGGCGCCCAGGTGCAGGTGCTGCGGCGGGGCACGCTGTTCGCCTGCCGAGCCGCTCGGCTGGAGCGCGTCTACCGGGCACACCCGTCGCTGGAGGCCGTTCCGGCGGGCCTGCGCGAGGCGCTGGAGCACGAGGTGTTCGGGGCGCGCCTGGAGGAGGTGTGGTCATGGACGCGGGCGTATTGGACGGGACGCGACCCATCGGAGCTGGATCGGGCCGACGCGGACCCCAAACACCGGATGGCGCTGCTCTTCCAGTGGTACCTGGGTTCCTCCAGCCGGTGGGCCGTGGCAGGGGAGCCCGGCCGGCGGGCGGACTACCAGGTGTGGTGCTCTCCTGCGGCGGGTGCGTTCAACCGGTGGGCCGAGGGAAGCTTCTTGGCCGAGCCACGGAACCGCACAGTCACCCAGATCGCGCTGAATTTGATGCAGGGCGCCGCCGTTCTCACCCGTCTGCACCAGTTGCGCTGCCACGGGCTCGTCCTTCCCCCCGAGGCATACGCCTACCGGCCGCGGCCCTTGCGCTGACCCGGCTCCCGGCCCCGCATCACCAACGCCTCGGCAGTCGGCGCCCCTTCGCCAGAAGCGCCCGACGTCTCTTTGCCCCTTCCGGAGGTATCACAGCATGACCGACACCCGGCCGACTCGGTCGGCCCCCACGGAACCGGTCGCCATCGTGGGCATGAGCACGATCATGCCCGGAGCCCGGGAGCTCGACGGTTACTGGCGCACCATCATCGAAGGCCGTGACCTGATGACCGAGGTACCGGCCGACCGGTGGCGGGTGGAGGACTTCTACGACCCCGACCCGGCGGCGGAGGACAAGACCTATTGCAAGCGCGGCGCCTTCCTGCCGCCGGTTGAGTTCGACCCGGTCGAGTTCGGACTGCGCCCCAGCGCGGTCGAGGCCACCGACACTGCCCAGTTGCTGGCCCTCGTCGCCACCCGGCGGCTGCTCGACGACCTCACCTCCGCACGCCCCGGGAGCCCGGACCGGGAACGGGTCAGTGTCTACCTGGGATCCGTGGCCATCCAGCTCATGGGCGAGATGAGCATGCGCATCGGCCGTCCTACATGGCACAAGGTGCTGCGCGAGCACGGCATCCCGGAAGAGCGGACCCGGGCGATCTGTGACCGGATCGCGAGCCACTGCGTTCCCTGGCAGGCGGCGACCTTCCCGGGCCTGCTGGGCAGCGTGGTCGCCGGGCGCGTCGCCAACGTCTTCGACCTGCACGGCGCGAACTTCACGGTGGACGCGGCCTGCGCCACCTCTCTGGCGTCCCTGTCCGTCGCCGTCGACGACCTGGTGCTCGGCCGCTCCGACCTGGTCATCACCGGGGGCGTGGACACGCTCAACGACCCAATGACCTACATCGCCTTCAGTAAAGCCTTGGCCCTGTCGCGCACTGGTGAGTGCCGGCCGTTCGCCGAGGGTGCCGACGGCACCCTGCTGGGCGAGGGCGTGGCACTGCTGGCTCTGCGGCGACTGGCCGACGCCGAGCGGGACGGCAACCGGATCTACGCGGTGATCCGCGGCATCGGAGCGTCCTCGGACGGCAGTGGCACCGCCATCTACGCACCGCTGGCCGACGGCCAGGCACGGGCGATGCGCCGGGCCTACGCCGCCGCTGGCTACGGCCCGGAGACGGTGGACTTGGTCGAGGCGCACGGCACCGGTACGGCGGCAGGCGACGCCGCCGAGGTGGCCGCCCTCCGGGAGGTGTTCACCGCTTCCGGCCGCACCGACCGGCAGTGGTGCGCGCTCGGCTCGGTGAAGTCCCAGATCGGTCACACCACGGGCGCCGCGGGCGCCGCCGGAGTGATCAAGGCGGCCCTCGCCCTGCACCACCGCGTACTTCCGCCCACGATCAAGGCCGACCCCCCTGATCCGGCACTGGGCCTGGACAGCAGCCCGTTCTACCTCAGCACCACGGCCCGGCCCTGGATGCACACCGCCGACCGCCCCCGGCGGGCCTCGGTGTCCAGCTTCGGCTTCGGCGGCTCCAACTTCCACATCACTCTGGAGGAGTACACCGGAGCGAGGGACCGCCCGGCCGGCCCCCGCTGTGCGGCCCGGCCGTCCGAACTAGTACCGCTGTCCGCCTCCTCCACCGGCGCTCTGCTGGCCCGGTGCCGCGAGGTTGCCGAGGCGGCGGAAAAGGAGCCCGACGCGCTGTCCGGGGTGACCACGCTCGCCCGGCGGACACAAGACGAGTTCGACGCCGCCGCGGACTGCCGACTGGCGGTCGTTGCGGCCGACGCCACGGAACTCGCCGCACTGCTGCGCCGGGCGAGCACACAGGTCGAACGGCAGCCGGACACACCGTTCCAGGCTCCCGGCATCCACTACCGCACCGGCCCCCGGGCCTGCGGCCCCATCGCCTTCGTCTTCCCCGGGCAGGGCACCCAGCGCCCGGGCATGGGCACGGACCTGGCCCTGCACTTCGCGGCCGCGCAGCGGGTGTGGCAGCGCGCCGCCATGTTGGAGCTGGGCGAACGTCCTCTCACCGAGGTCGTGTTCCCCCCACCCACGCCTGGTGAGGAAGGTCGTCGGCGGCAGCGCGCGCTGCTGACGCGCACCGAATGGGCCCAGCCCGCGCTGGCCGCGCATGGCCTCGCCCTGCTGGCAGTCTTGGACGCCGTGGGCGTACGGCCGGACTGCGTCGCGGGCCACAGCTTCGGGGAACTCACCGCGTTGCACACGGCACGGGTGTGGGATGCCGACACCCTGCTGCGGCTGGCCCGCCGACGCGGCGAACTGCTGCGCGACTCCTGCAGCACGCCCTGCGCCATGCTGGCCGTTGACGCCCCGGCGGAGCGGGTCGCCGAGTTCCTCGGCGAGGACAGCGCCGTCGAGGAAGTGTGGATCAGCGCCGACAACGCACCGGGGCAGGTGGTGCTGTCCGGTTCCGAGGCCGGGACGGCCCGGGCCGCGGAACGCTGCGCTGCCGCGGGCCTGGCCGTCCGCCCGCTGGAGACGGCCACCGCCTTCCACAGCCCACTGGTGGCCCCGGCCGCCGAGCCGCTGGAACGGTTCCTGGAGGGCCGGACCGTCCGGGCTCCCCTGCTCGATGTGTACGGCACCACGGACGCCGCGCCCTACCCCCTCCGACCGGACCGGATCCGCGAGGCGGTCGCCCGTCAGGTGGCCTCGCCGGTCCGCTTCACCGACACGGTCAGGGCGATGTACGAGGACGGGGTACGGACCTTCGTCGAGGTCGGGTCCGGCCAAGTGCTCACCGGTCTGATCAACGAGATCCTCGCGGACGCGCCACACCACGCGATCGCCTGCGAGCCGACCGGGCGCAACGGAGTGACCGGGCTGCACGAGGCGCTGGCGCGCCTGGCCGTCCTCGGCGTGCCGCTGCGGCCGGACGGGCTCTGGGAGCATCACGCGCCCCCGCACGCCGCGGCCCCCGTACGGACGTCGGGCCCCTCGATGCCCATGACCATCAGCGGCGGCAACCACGGCCGACGGTACCCGTCGGACAAAGCCCCGGCCGTCACGCCGGACGGGACGCCCGGTGACGTTCAGATCGCGGCAACTGTCGCGGCGCCCGTCGTAGCGCCGGACCGGACGCCGCACGAGGCACCGGAACTGGCGCCGTACGACGTGCCCGCCGTGGAGGCGTACGAGGCGTCGGCGCCCTACGTTTCCGGCGGCCTCGCACCGGCCATGCCGTTGCCCCCGGCCGCCGCCGGTCCCGGCACGGACATCGTCCAGGCACTGCTGGAGGTGCAACGGCAGACCGCCGAGGCCCACGCCACTTATCTCCGGCTGGCCGAGAAGTCGGTGGAGGCCCTGGCCTCCGGTTCTGGTGCGCCATGGTCGGAACTGACCATGCAACCACCCACCGAACCGCACGGCGGCGTCGCCGATGCACCTGGACCCGCCATCGTGCCGCTGCCCTCGCCCGTGTCGGCGGTGGAAGAGAACCGGCCAGGCGCGGCGGGCGACCCCGTGCAGCAGCCGCCTGCAGCCAGCACGATGGACCTGCCCGCCCAGCGCGAGGTGGCTCCGAGCGGCATGGCCGCGGCGGAGATGGAGGCCCTGGTGCTGTCGGTGGTGTCGGAGAAGACCGGCTACCCCACCGATATGCTCGCGCCCCACATGGAGTTGGAGGCCGACCTCGGCCTGGACTCGATCACCAGGGTGCAGATCCTTGCGGCGCTGCGCCCGATGTTCCCCGCCCTGGAGAACCTCGACCGGTCGGCCGTTATGCAGATGGCGACCATGAGAACGGTCGGGGAGATGGCCGATGAGTTGCGCGAGCTCGTCGCGCGCGTCTCCTCACCGGCCGCCGGCGACACCAGCATCGGCGGCGGCGCAGAGGTCGGCGAACTCCGGTTCACGGGCGCACGCCGACCGGAGGGGGACACCGTGTACCGGCAGGTTCCGGTGATGCGGGAGGCGCCCGCACCCGGCGCACCGATGGCTGGCCTGTGGGACGGCACCGTCGTGGTGACGGATGACGGATGACGGCGCCGGAGTCGCGGACGAGGTCGTGCGCCTGCTGCGGGAGCGCGGTGTGGCTGCCGAGAGCCGCCCGTCCGTACCGGCGGACGCGGCCGGGGTGGTGCTGCTCGGCGGTCTGGCACGGCCGGACACCGTTGGGGACGCCGTGGCCCGGCAGGGTGAGGCACTGCGGGCTGCGCACGCGGTCGCGCCCGGCATGGAGGAACGCGGCGGCCTCTTCGTCACCGTGCAGGACACCGGGGGATATTTTGGACTCGGCGCCTCCGATACCTGTGATGAGCGGCGGGCCTGGCTCGGCGGCCTGGCCGCACTCGCCCGTACAGCCAGGGCAGAGTGGCCGCGGGCGTCCGTGAAGGCGATCGACTGCGCCTGCGGCAGCTCCCCGGCCGAGGTCGCCGAGGCCGTCGTGCAGGAGCTGCTGACCGGCGGGGAGGCGCTGAACGTCGGTCTCGCCGCCGACGGAGTGCGCCGGGAACCGGCCTACGCCGACGCCGGAACGACAGGAACGGCCAACGTGTCCGGATCGGCTGGCCGTGCGGGAGCACCGACGGGCCGGATGCCCGAGGTGGGCACGCTGCCGGTGATCGTGGCGACCGGCGGTGCGCGCGGCATCACCGCCGCGGCGCTGACCGCCCTGGGCCGTACCCTGCCCGCACGGTTCATCCTGCTGGGCCGCTCGCCGGTGGACGGCCCGCACATCGACCGGGTGGACGCCGTCCTCGCCGCCCTGCGGGAAACCGGGTCACAGGCCCGTTACTTCCAGGCGGACGTACGGGACCGGGACCGCCTGCGGGCCGCACTGGAGGAGGTGCGCGCGGACTGGGGGCCGGTCACCGGACTGGTGCACGGTGCGGGGGTGCTGGCGGACCGGCGGATCCGGGAGAAGACGACCGCCGACTTCGACGCGGTGTTCGGTGCGAAGGCGGAGGGGCTGGCGGCTCTGCTGGACGCGACCCGGGACGATCCGCTGCGACTGCTGTGTGTCTTCTCCTCGCTCGCGGGCACGTTCGGCAACGCTGCCCAAAGTGACTATGCGATGGCCAACGAGACCCTGAACCACGTCGTCGCCGCGCAGCGGGCCAGGCGCCCGGATGCCTGGCTGCGGTCGCTGGTCTGGGGGCCCTGGGACGGCGGCATGGTGTCCCGGGAGCTGGCGGAGGACTTCCGCATGGGCGGCGTGCCCGTCCTGCCCGTGGAGGCCGGCGCCCGCGCCTTCGCTGCCGAACTCGCCACCGAGGCGTCGGGTCCTCAGGTACTGCTCGCCGCTGGGCCGGCCGCGGAGATCTATCGCGGAGTGTGGGGAGGTGCCCATGCCACCGCTGCCCGATGAACCGGAAGTGATGCCCCGCCCTCCTGAGCAGCCGCACATGGGCGGTCCCTTTGCTGCGTACGACGCCGCATCCGCATCCGCCGCCGTGCGCCACTTGGCGCCGGACTCCCCGCTTCCCGGGCCGGCCGCGTTCCTCACCGCACAGCACCACCGGGCGACCGTCCTGCACGAGCGGTTCCTGCGGTTGCAAGCGCTGGCCGGTGAACGGCTGGCCGCCCTGCGTGCCCCGACCACCTCGCGGCCTCGGCCGCCGGCACCGGCCGCGCCACCCGGGCAGGACGTGTTCGAGGTCGTCCTCGACCCGGATGCCGGTGACCACTGGGTGACCGACCACTGCCCCACCTGGACGGTCCCTGCCCTTCCCCTGATGTCGACGGCCGACCTGCTCGCACGCGCGGCCGGTCACTACAGCGGGCGTCTCCCCACCGGGCTGCGTGACCTGGAACTGCAACGGTGGCTGCCGTTGCCCGGCCCGACCGCCCTCCGGCTCACCTGCGAAGGGCCGACCGACCGCCCCAGGGTGACACTGTCCGCATGGCTGCGGCCCCGAGTCGCGAAGCTGGCGCGTTTCGCTCCCGTAGCCTCCGCCACGGCCGTCTTCGACGCGCAGCGGCCCCCGAGCCGCTTCCCGCCGCTGCCGGACACCCGCCCGGCCCCCGATCCGTACGAGAGCGGCGACTGCTTCCACGGCCCCCGCTTCCAGTACCTGAGCTCGTCCCGCACCGGTGACGGCGGTGCCTCCGGGACGCTGGATGCCGGGCGGGGTGACGTGCCACGCGGGCTCTTCCACCAGGGCCTGCTGGACGCCGCCACCCACGTCATCCCACACACCCGCATGAGGGCGTGGTCGCCGGGCATCGGCCCGGAGCAGGTGACGTATCCGCACGCGCTCGCGTCCCTGCACTCCTACGCCCCCCTGCCGGACAGCGGCCGGGTCGACGTCGAGGCACGGTTCGCGGGCTTCCACTCCGGTGATCCGCAACTACCTGCGGTGGACCTCCAACTGTGCACCGGTGACCGCGTCCTGCTCGGCGCCCGGCTCGTGCTGGTGCTCGTCGCGGTCGGCGGCCTGCTCGCCGTGCCCGCGCCCACCCGCCGCGCCTTCCTCCGCGACCGCCGATACATCCCTGACCTGCTGCTGTCCGACCACGAGCAGGAAGGCACCGGCGACGGCGGAGTGACCGTGCTGCGTCCTGGCGTGCTGCGCCAACTGGACTTCCTCCCGGGCACGGTGGCTGCCGTCTACGGCCTGCCCGCCGGGATGCCGGTACGAGACCGCGCGCCCGTGATCGCAGCGAAGGAGCACGTGGCACGCCGTACCGCCACGCACCCGTGCCGGATCACCGTGGACGAGGACCTGCGGTGGGCCCGTATCCCTGTCCACTCCGGCACCTCGTCCGACACCGCCTACCCCCTGGAGGTCACCGTGGACGGGGAGCACATCCGGGTCCGCGACCGCGAGGGCCGCGCCACCTGCCCGGTCCGTCCCGTTTCCCGGACGGAGGGAGCCTCATGACCACATCACCGGTGATCCTGGTGACCGGCGCCTCAGGCGTCGTCGGCTCCGCCTTGCTGCGCCATCTGTCCGGCCTGCCGGGTGGCGGACGAGTCATCGCCCTGGCCCACCGCAGGCCCGTCTCCGGGGAGGTGGTGCGCGGTGACATCACGCGCCCGTGGCTCGGGCTCTCCCTCAACGACTACCGCGACCTGGCAGCCACGACAGACGTGGTGGTGCACTGCGCCGCGCTGGTGAACTTCAGTGCGACGGCGCGCAGTCTGCACCGCGTGAACGTCCGGGGCACCGGCCATGTCCTGCGCTTCGTCGAGGACGCGGGCGCGCGCCTGGTGCACGGCTCCACCGCCTTCGTCACCCGGACCGAGCCGGAGGCCACGTCGAGTGCCTACGCCGGGTCCAAGGCGGACGGCGAGACCCTGGTCACGGAATCCGGCCTGCCGGCCGCCGTCGCCCGCATCTCCACGGTCATCGGTGACGCGCGGACCGGCGTCGTGGCCCGTCTGCAGGCGTTCCACTACTTGGTCGGCATGGCCATGTGGGGCCGGCTGCCCTTCCTCCCCTGCGCGGGGACGACGCTGATCGACATGGTGCCCACCGACGTGGTCGCCGCGGCTCTGGCAGCGCTGGCACGGGACGGCTCCGCCCGCGGGACGTACTGGATCACGGCCGGTCCGGCCGCGCTGCCGATGAGCCGGGTGGTGGACACCGGGTGCGACATCGCCCTGGAGCTGGTGGGGGAGGCGGGCACCGCCCCACTGGCCGTGGACCTGCGGAAGCTCCAGCCGCGTCTGATCGATCCGGCGTTGTACGACGCCGTGGTCGCCGGCGTGCTGGCAGCCGCCCCGGGTGCCGGTACCTCACCCAGCGCGCTGCGCCAGGTCACCGGGCTCCTGGCCCCGTACAACGACACCGCCCCCTTTCCCACCTCGCTCGGCACCATCCCCGGCGGCCCGCCTGCCTTGGAGGAGTCAGCCGCCGACAGCGCTCTGCGGGCCACGTACCGCTATCTCGGGGCCATGCCCCGGGACACCTGGACGCTCAGCTGGTGACGCCCGTCGTCACGCGTCGCCGCCAGGACAACCACTCCACTGCCGGACGTTCGTGCAGGGCCCCTTCGTCGCGGACCGCCCGGTGAGCCATCACCCGAAGGACAGCGCATGCCCCCCAGCCCGCCGTGCCCGCCGGTATCCGCGCCGACAGCGAAGGAACGACAGCCCGGCGCACCCTCTGAAACGACTCCGTCCTTCCCCTTCGCCGCGCGCCACCGTCACCTGGTGGCGCTGCTCGCCACCCTCTTCATGGCCCTGGCATGGCTTGTGGGGCACGACGTCACCGATCGTGTCACCACGTCGAGCAACGTCCCCCAGGACAGCGAGTCGATGATCGCCGGCAGGGCGCTGGCGCAGGACTTCGGCGCCAGGGCACCGGACCTGGTCCTCCTCGCCCGCGCCGACGGAGGCATCGACGGCTCGGGGGCCGCGTCCGCCGGACGGGCGCTGACCCTGCGGGCGGCCGCCGCCCCCTCCGTCGGGCGGGTGGAGTCCTACTGGCCGACGGGGCGCGCTGCGCTACGGTCCCGGGACGGGCGCGGCGCGCTGGTGCTGATCTGGCTGAAGGGCGGCGCTCCCAGCAGCCACACGTCCGCAGATGACATCGCACGGGCCGCCGAGCGGCTCACCGGCCAGGCGGGTCCACTGCGGGTCTCGGCGGCCGGGGACCTGCTGGTCCGCGACGAGGTGGCGCGCCAGGCCGAGCGCGATATCCGCCGCAGCGAACTGGTGGCGCTGCCGGTCGCCCTGGCGCTGATGGCGGTGGTGTTCGGCTCCGCGGTGGCGGCGGTGCTGCCCGTGCTCGTGGGGGTGTTCGCCGTCCTGGGCACGATGGCCGTGCTGCGGGTTCTGACCGGGGTCACGGACGTGTCGCCGTACGCGGTGAACATCGCCCTCGCCCTCGCCTTCGGGCTGTCGCTCGACTACAGCCTGTTCCTGCTGGCCCGTTACCGCGAGGAGCGGGCGAAGGGGGCGGCGGGGCCAGCAGCGCTGCGCACGATGCTGCGCACCTCCGGCCGAGCGGTGGCGTTCTCGGCGGCCACCGTGGCGCTGGCAATGTCGGCCCTGCTGGTGTTCCCGCACGCGCTGCTGCGGTCCACCGCCTACGGTGGCATCACGGTGACCGCCATGGCTGCCCTGGGTGCCCTGGTGGTGCTGCCGGCGCTGCTGGCACTGCTGGGCGACCGGGTGAACCGCCTCGATCTCCTGGCCCCGTTGCGCCGCCGCTCACCAGGCTGGGCCGCCGCGGCGGCGAGCGGCAAGGTGCCGGGCTGTTGGGGGCGGATCGCCACGGTCACCGTGCGGCATCCGCTGCTGGTGGGTCTCCCCGCGGTCCTGCTGCTCCTGCTGCTGGCCACGCCGTTCGGCGGAGCGCGGCTGGGCGTGAGCGATCACCGGGTGCTGCCCGCCGGGCACCCGGCGGCGCGGGCCACCGCGACCGTTCAGGAGGACTTCCCGCACGCGGGATTGGGAGCGACCACCGTCGTCCTGCGAGGGCTCGACGCCAAGGCCGCCGCGCCCTCCCTCGACCGATACGCCCGCCAGCTGTCCGCCCTGCCGGGTGTAGTACGGGTGGACACCGTCACCGGTGGCTACCGGCATGGGCGCCACGTCATCCCCGCCGGTCCCGAGGCGGCCCGGTTCGCCTCGCCGCACGGGACTTACCTGACGGTGGCCGCACGCGGCGAGCCGTACGGTCCGGCGAACACCGAGCTGGCCCGGCAGGTCCGCGCGGTGCCGTTCTCGGCGCCCGCGCTGGTGGGCGGGCCGGGCGCGCTGGCCGCCGACGCGCAGCAGCCCGTCACCGACCGAACACCGCTGGCCCTGGGGATGGCCGTCGCCGTGGTCCTCCTGCTCGTCCTGGCCTTCACCCGGCGCCCACTGCTGGCCGTCAAGGCACTGCTGCTGAACGCGCTCAGTCTGTGCGCCACCTTCGGCGCAATCGTGTACGTCTTCCAGGAGGGGCACCTGCGCGGGCTGGTGGGCGACTTCACGGTCACCGGCACCACCGATGCGTTCCTGCCGGTGCTGGTGTTCTGCATCGCCTTCGGGGTGTCCATGGACTACGAGGTCATCCTGCTGTCCCGCATCGTGGAGGAATACGACCTCACCGGCGATACTGCCACCGCCGTGATCCGCGGAGTGGACCGCACCGCTGCCCTGTTCACCTGGGCTGCGATCATCCTCACCGTCGTGATGGCGGCACTGGCCACCTCGCAGCTCACCTTCCTCAAACTCATCGGCGTCAGCCTGGCACTGGCCGCGTTGCTGGACGCCACCGTGGTCCGCGGTCTACTGGTGCCTGCGGTGATGACGGTGGCGGGCCGTGCCAACTGGTGGACGCCCTCTTGGTTGCCGATCCGACCGCGCCCCCGGCCGGAGCCGGAACCGGGCCTCGGCGAGGCTCCCGCGCTCGGCCGCACAGCAACGGATTGCGACGCGTCCAGATGACAGCGACATATACCGGCCCCTTCCGGGCGGGCGCCCGTGACCGACACCGCTCCGGCAGACCAACCGCCAACCGCCAGACCTGCACCAGTCGTTGGTTGTCAGCTACCCAGACCTGGTTCGTGCCCGCACCTCGTTCGAGGAGCACGCGTACTCGAATCAGGCGAAGTTCGCGGGGTTGGCGAACTGTAGCGGTATCTGATTTGCTCGAAAGAGCGGTATCGCTCGATGCCACAAACTCTCCCGGCCAGACGATCAGCAGCGATACTTCCCCGCGACAGTTTCGAGGAGCCGGGCTCTGCAGGTATCAGCGGCTCGATCCGGTCCAGCTGATATCAGTGATTACCAACCGGACAGGCACGTCCGATCATCTGCTTGCCCCAGCGGGGAGTCGCGCTTCAGTCGTTCCGGCAGGCTGCGCCGATAGCCGGATTGAGGAGGCCGACGACGTTGCCGGTGATGCCGCAGCCGCTCACCGGGATGTGGATCGGGTACTGGCGGGAGTAGGCGTTGAGGACGCCTGGTGAGTGCGAGGTGGTGTTGGTGGCTGTGCTGTCGGCGGCCGCGGTGCCGGCGTCTGCGGCCATGAGAGCGATTGCGACGAGTGTGGTGGTGCTCATGGCTGTGCGGTTCAAAAGAGACTCCTCAGGTTGCTGTTGCATGGGGCCCAACGCCCGTGCGGGAAAATTGGTTCTTCGCTATCCGAGTGGTAGCGGCAGCGGCAATTACAGCAAGGCCCGCACGCAAGCCTGGGTCCAACCCGGGTCCCAAACCGCGCGGCACCGGCCCCGGACGGCCACCAGGACGTTCGGCACCAATTGCGCCAACGTCGGCCAGCAGGCCGCGGCCGACGGTAACGTCACTCCCTCCGAGGGCGCCGTATCGGCCAACCAGGCGGCGGCCCCGCTCGGCACTCTCGTCAATCAGTGCGGCGGCGCTGACAACCCTCTCCCGCTCAAGACCAGGCTATGTACGGCTGAGGAGATCCAGCAGGTCAAGCATTTCGAAGAGATCAGCAAGCTCGGCGTTCAGCTTGTGTCCATCTACCGCACGCACCTCGACGATCTCCTGCCGAAGAAGGAGGTCGTGTGTACGGTGACGGAGTTGTGAAGCGACTGCGTTCGTACACGACACCACGCCTACAAGCTCAGTAACTCAGCTCGGTCTAGTTCCACCTACATGGTGTCCCTGCTGGTCGTACCCGGTCGTGGGCGAGTGACGAAGGGTTTCAGAACACCGCAGACACTGACGCAGCCACGGTGCCGTCCCCGTCTGGACCGGGGGTGTCCTGCCCCAGGCCTCGACGGATCGCGATCTCCACGGGTGAGTACGCGCCGTCGGCCCGCTCCAGTTCGTACGGCGCGGCCGGCATCAGCGGCGGCTGGGCCATGAAGCGCGGCCGCACCCCATGGTGCGGTTGCGCCGCGTGCACCAGGAACGGATGGCACAGGAAGACGTCGCCCGGGGATCCGGTGGCGAGGGCGAGTGGCCGGTGGGCGGACGCCGTCACCAGGTCGGGCACAAGGGCCAGCCCGCTCGCCCCGTCCTCTCCGTACTTCTCCAGCACCTTCGGCACGTCGAGGTGCGAGCCGACCCGGATCCGGGTCGGGGCGTCCTGTTCACCGACCTCGCTGAACAGGAAGAGCATCAGCAGCGCCCGGCCCCGGGAGCACAGATTTGTGAAGGACCAGCTCTCGCCCTCCGGCAGGTAGCTCCCCTCGATGTGCCAGCCCGCGTCGTCCGGCTCCTCCTCGTGCGGGAAGCGCAGTGGGAACGTGCCCAGCGAGTAGCGCGGCTCCCAGCGTCCCGCGCCGACGAGCAGGTCGTACGCGCGGTGCAGGGAGGGGGAGTTGGGTGCGGCGGCGAACGGCCCCTGCGCCATGCCGGCCACCCAGTGCACGGGCTGCGTCCACGTCGCCGGATCGTCCGGGTCGCAGCCCGTCTCCCGCCACAGCAGCCGCGCGCAGTCCGCGGCCACGCGCGGCGCGACGGCGCCCTCCAACTTCACGAAGCCGTCGCGGAGGAAGCGGGATACCAAGGTCGTGTCATCCATGCCCCCATGGTGCGGCGACACCGATCCCAATCACCCGACATTCTCCGCACCGCCTTTGTCAGGTGTGTACCGTCAGCTCGCACCCACCGTCCGGCTCTGGGCATGTTCCCCGAGACCGAACGCAGCACCGCCGGATACCGGCTCTACAACCCAGACGACGTCGAACCGGAGTGACATCGAAACTCAGGTTCTGGCTCAGCTTTGTGACGCAGCCACGGTGCGTGACGACAGTGGTGCTCCGGGCGGTAGGTGACGTTGCCCGAAAGCGAGCCGTGGTCACGGTGGTTGGGTGACAGTCCCGGGCCGTGGAAGAGATCGTGCTCAGGTTGAAGGAGCTGACTCCTGTCCGGCGTGTGTGGTGTGGTCGAACCGGAATGCTCGAAACAGCACCGGGCAGCTCCGCAAAGTCGTTTGACGACGAGCAAGTTCTCGGACGGTGCGCCTCTGCCGTCCCGATCCTGGGGGTGAGGCTGTGCGCGATCTGCCGACCATGCCGCTGACCTCTGCTCAGCAGCTCCTGCGATGGGTGGACGAGGTCAGGCCGGGCGTGGTGTTCGGGCCGCGCTTTGTCTCGGTCTGCAGTGGCCGTCTCGGTGGTCCGCTTGATGTCGGTGTGCTGCGGGACGCGTTGGACGATCTCGTCGTCCGGCACCAGGCCCTGCGGACCGTCATCGTGGCCGATGCCTCTCCGCCGTATCGGCGAGTCCTGCCGCCCGCGCAGGTGGAGCTGGTCGAGACCGCGCCGGACCGGCTGGCCGACGCCATTCTCTCCGGTCAGTACTCGTGCAGTGAGGTGCCACTGCTCTGGGCGTTTCTCGGCGCGCACAGCGAGACGGACGCGACCCTGACACTGGTGGCCCACCAAAGCGCCGCGGACCCCTGGTCCATGCGACTGCTCTTCGACGGCCTCCTGCGTACCTATGCCGACCGTCTCACCAGCGCTGCTGCGCCCGGAGCCGCCAGTTCGCAGCGTCCGGACGGCGCACCGTATGGGTCCCACGGCACGGCCGGCGCGGAACGGCGAGCAGGCGAGCCGCTCGACGAGCGGTTGGTGGCGTACTGGCGGGAGGTCCTGACTGACCCGCCGAGCCTGTCGTTGCCCGGTCCGGCGCCGGGTGGGGTGCAGGGCACCGGGGACGTCGTGTTCGCGGTGCCGTTCACCGAGGCGGCGTTGAAGACCGCCGGCCGGGCAGCGCGTACCACGCCGTTCATGCTGCTGCTGGCCGCGTTCACGGACGCGCTGGCCGGCACGGGCGGGGCGAGCGAGGTAATTGTGCCGGTGCTCACCCACGGACGCAGTCGGTCCGACTGGGAGACCGTCGGGCTGTTCAGGAACGTGCTGCCGGTACGGGTAGACCTGGCCGGCACGTCCGGCGCCGACACGGTCGCGCGGGTGCACGCGGCCTTCGTCGCCGCGTACGCGCGCGAACTGCCACTGGCCGCGCTGCTGTCGCGGCTGCCGGAGGCCGCCCGATTTTTCGCGCCTGGCGGGCCGGTATCGGTCCAGTTCGAGCTCGTCCAGGTACCGGCTGCGCGGTCATGTGCCCCGCTGTCGTACCGGACCGTGCCACCGCCGCCCGGAACCGAACTCGGGGGGCCCTTGCTCCCGGTCAATGGAATGGCGGTCTGGCTGGAGACCGCCGATGACGGTGAGTACCGTGGCACCGTCCAGTTCCGCTCGGATCTGTTCGATCGGGCGGTCGTGGAGGCGCTGGTACAGCGATACATCGAACGGCTCGATGGCCTGGTGCGGTCATGACGACCGTTCTCACCGGGCCGCCGGTTGAGCACCCCGACAACGTGCTCGACCTGGTCGAGGTGCACCTATACGGTCAGCCGAATGCCACGGCCCTGATCGACCGGTCCGGTTCCCTGACGTATGGGCAGCTCGACGAGGTGAGCGGGCGAATCGCCGCCGGCCTGCGGCGGCACGGCATCGCGGCCGGCGACGCGGTGGCAGTGCATGCCCCGCTGTCGACCTCGGCGGTGGTCGCCATGATCGCCGTGCTGCGTGCCGGTGCCCGGTACGTGCCGGTGGACGCCGCCTTCCCTGCCGAGAGACAGCGGACGATGCTCAACCTCAGCGGCGCGCGGGTGGTCCTCCTCGGACCAGGTGTGGCCGCGATCCCCGGCTCGTGGCAAGCCCTCGACCTCGACCGGCTGGCCGCCGACAACGCAGCGGCCCGCAACTCATGGCGCGGGCCCACCGCCTACACCTGCTTCACCAGCGGCACCACCGGCCTGCCGAAGGCCGTGACGGTGCCCTCCCCGGCGCTGGCCTACTCCACCGCCGCGCGCCTGACCTATTACCCGGACCCGGTCGACGCTTTCCTGCTGTGCTCGTCGATCTCCTTCGACAGTTCAGTAGCCGGCATCTTCTGGACGCTGGCCAGCGGCGGGCGACTGATTGTGCCGAGCGATCGGCCGGCGAACCTGGTCGCCGTCGCCCGCGCCGCTGCCCGTCACTCGGCCTCCCACCTGCTCATGGTGCCGTCGCTGTACGCGCTGCTGCTCGGCTCGGCCGAGGTCGGCGAGTTCGCCGGTCTGACCACCGTGGTCGTCGCGGGCGAGGCATGCCCACCGGCGCTGGTGGCTCGACACTTCGCCGTCCTGGAGCGGGCCGCCCTCTACAACGAGTACGGCCCGACGGAGTGCACAGTGTGGAGCACCGTCCACCGGTGCACACATGCCGACGCGTACGCCGACATCGTGCCGATCGGGGTCCCGATACCGGGCACGTCGGTGTCCTTGCACGACCCGGATGATGCCGGGCCCGTCCCACCCGGCACGCCCAAGCATCTGTGGGTCGAAGGCCCGGGCGTGGCCTCAGGCACGGCTCCCTACCGCACCGGCGACCTCGCCGGCCTCGGCCCGGACGGCCTGCTCCGGTTCCACGGCCGTGCCGACGACCAGCTCAAGCTCGGTGGTGTGCGGATCGAGCCGGCCGAGATCGAGCAGGCGCTGAACGCCTACCCGGGCGTGCTCGCCGCCGGCGTCGGCATGCCGCAGCGAAACGGCCACCGATCCCGGCTGGTGGCCTTCGTCGTATCGGAGGGCGACCCGGTGGACACCCGCACGCTGCGCCCTTTCCTGTTGGCGCGACTGCCCGCAGTGGCAGTTCCGACCAGCTACGTCACGCTGGATGAGCTGCCCCGGCAGCCCAATGGCAAGCTCGACCGCAGAGCACTGGACCTGCTGGCCCTTGACTCCGACCGCTGACCTCTGGCGCAGCGCTACAGGTCAGCGGCGGGGCGTGCCGACGACCGGCAGGCGCTTCGTTCCGGCGAGCCACGTCGAGCGGATGTACTCGACGTCGCCGGCAAGTTCGAACGATGAGAATCGCGCGAACAACTCGGTGAAGAACACGCGCAGGGCGAGCCGCGCGATTCCTGCGCCGATGCAGTAGTGGTGCCCGTCGCCGAAAGCGAGGTGACGGTTTGGGTCTCGGCGGATGTCGAAGGTGTAGGGATCGGTGAAAACCCGTTCGTCACGGTTGGCGGAGCCGATCCAGACGACCACGGCATCACGCTCGGCGATCTCCGCGTCGCCCACCCGGGTGGCTCGGGTGGCGTACCGCAGAAAGTGCCGGGCAGGCGACGCCCAACGCAGGGCCTCCTCCACACCACGGTCGACAAGCTCCGGATGGTCCGCCCAGTCCGCGTACCCGTCGGAGCGGATCAACTCCTGCAGCGCGGCGCCCGGCACGTGCGGGATCGCGGCGCCGGCGCCCAGCAGCAGGCTGTAGCAGTTGGCCACGACCGACCCCGCGGTGAGCTGCTCTCCGTCGGCGGTCATCGACATCAGCACGTCGACCAGGTCGCCACGGGGATGGCGGCGGTGGTCGAGGACCAGGTTGAGCAGGTACCCGAAGAGTTCGCGGTGGGCCCGCTGCAGGGTTGCCTCCGCCCCCTCCGGCAGTTGGTGCTCCGGGTCATCCTCGGCGACCGACATGGTCACCAGCCGGGACACCAGCGGCCAGTCCGCGGCGGGGACGCCGAAAAACGGTCCGAGTATCGCCATCGGCAGCGGCGCAGTGACGGCGGCCAAGTCGAAGGGCCCTCCATCAAGGCCGCGTTCGAGGAGCCCGACGACATACCCGCGCAGTGACTCCTCGTGCCGCCGTACCGCCTTGACCGTCATTTCGCGCTGTACGGGTTTGCGGAGCCTGCCGTGCATGGGCGGGTCGCTGGCAGAGAACTGCTGGTTGCCGGCCGGCTCGTCCTTGCCGAGCACACTGAGGAACACGCCACGGGTAGACGTGAAGGTGCCGTGGTCGGACAGGATCCGGCGTGCGTCGGCGTGCGTCGTGACGGCCCAAAAGCCGCTCCTGCCAGGGACCGGTTGCCAGCGGACCGGCTGGCGCGACCGCATCGCTCGCCAGACCGCGTGAGGCTCGCCGCCGGTGTACAGGTCGGGGTCAGACAGATCTACCCGGTCGAGATCGACGGGTTGTTCGGCGGCCAGCAGCGGATCGGCCGTCACGCGGGGTCCCCTTCGGGGGCCTCCGGGGACACCGCCGCTACCAGTTCGGCGATCGTCGGGGACAAGAAGATCGCTGCGGCGTCGACCTCGACCCCCAGGTCACGATAGATGTCCATGAGCAGGTCGGCGGCAAGCAGCGAGTCACCGCCAAGTGAGAAGAAGTCGTCCCGGACGCCGACCGGCGAAACACCGAGTTTGGCACTCCACAGCTCGGCCAACAGGCTCTCCAGCCGGTTCGAGGGTGCCACATACGTCGAGGCCAGGCCCAATTCCCCCCTGGAAACAGTACTCAATCCGCTTCGCCCCCTCCGGTGGCCCGCCCGCCTCCTCCGCGGGCGAGCACCCGCGCGGCAGAGCCATGCGGCGGCACCAGGATCCAACCGACGAGCACGAGTCAAGACCATGCTGATCGAGTGCGCACCGACGTATTCGGGCAATTTCTGCACCCGGCCGGGGAACATCAACAATCACGCATCGTCACCGCAGTCCATGTCCGCCAGAAGCTGCACCACTCCGGCTCGGTACGCCCACAGCAAGGTCAGGGCCAACTGGGAAGCGATGGATGTGCGCTACTCGTTGGACAGCGCCGGCTGACTGATGTGGAGACAGGCCAACTCGCTGTGCTGCATCGTGGCTATCTGAAGTTGCACGTCGATGAGGTGACCGCTGTGGGTTCCCCGAAAAGGGAACTCCTGTCGTCTCCTGATGTGTGGTCACGTGCCGAAATCACGTGACAACCCGGCGGGTGGCGAAGCCGATGACGGCGGCCACCCCGGCCAGCAGGGCCACGCTGGTGAGCGCCGTGGGCAGGGTGAACCAGTCCGCCATGAATCCGATGGCGGGCGGGCCGAGGAGCATGCCGGTGTAGCCGAGCGTGGAGGCGATGGCCACGCCGCTGGGTCCGGCCAGGGCGCCGGCGCGTTCGACGGCGACCGGGAAGATGTTGGCGAGCCCGATGCCCGTGACGGCGAAGCCGAGGAGCGCCGCCCACACGGAGGGAGCGAGCGCGCCGAGCAGCATGCCGACGGAGGCAGTCACGCCGCCCGCGACCAGGGTTCGGGTCCGGCCGAGCCGTTCGAGGAGTGCGGTGCCGGTGGCGCGGCCGAGCGTCATGGCGAGCGCGAAGCACGAGTATCCGGCGGCTGCCACGCCCGGGTGGGTGTTGAGGTCCTGCTCGAGGTGCAGCGCGCCCCAGTCGGCGAGTGCCCCCTCGCCGTACGCGGTGCAGAGGGCGATCAGGCCGAAGACGATCACGAGTCCGCGGGTTCGGGTGGTGAGGCGATGTGGGGTGCTGTCTTCGTCGCCCCGCTCACTCGGGGGCGCCGGAGGCTGCTGGCGCAGCAGCGCGCGTCCCGCGACGGCGGTGACGAGCAGGCCGATCACGGTGAGGCCGAGCAGGTGGCGGGTGGGGGACACAGAGCCCGCGATAAGCGCGCCGAACCCCGCGCCGATCATCCCGCCGAGACTGAAGGCCGCGTGGAAGCTGGGCATGATCGGTCGGTTCAGGGCGGCCACGAGGTCTACGGCGGCGCTGTTGAAAGCGACGTTTATCCCTCCGTAGGCAGCTCCAAAGATCAACAGCACCGCACCGAGCGTCACCGCAGAGTGGGTCAGCGGCGGCAGTGCGACGCTCAGCGACAGCAGGACACCGCAGACGACCGTCACTTGGTGGTTTCCGTAGACGCGGCACAGCCGTCCGGTGAGCATCATCGTGATCACGGCGCCGACGGAGACGCCGAGCAGGGCGAGTCCGAGGGCGCTGGACGAGGCGCCGGTCTGTTCCTTGATGGCGGGGATGCGGACGACCCATCCGGCGAAGATGAAGCCGTCGAGCGCGAAGAAGACCGTCAGGATGGCGCGGAGCCGGGTGAGGTCGCTGTTGCCCTGCATGACGCTGTCGCTGTGAGGTGGCGCAGGCGAGGACGGTGCGGAGCGCATGGGTGGGTGTCTCTCCTGGGTGTGTGCGTGGACCCCGTCCGTTCGTGCACGGAGCACGGCAACGGGGCTGCGGCGGCTGGGCGGAGCCGGCGCCCTTCACTGCCATTCAGCTGCGCCTGATCCTTGAGGGTGTAGCGGACTCGGTTCAGATCCCGTGGCGCAGGGGCTCAAGACCTCGGTCAGGTCAGTGGGTGGCGCATCGGCGAAGACTTCGCGCCGGACGCCTCGGATGTGGTTTTGTTTAGTAGCGGCACAAAGTCAGCGTAGAGGGGAACCCGGCCGTGGACAAGACGGTTTCCTCGCGGTGCCCACGGGACTCGTACGAAGCCGCGGGCCCGAACGCGGGCGCCGCATCAGGGCCGGGAACGAGGAGACGAGGGGAAGACGAGATGACCGCTGAACGGCGAGACGGCGTACGGATCATGGGAGACTCGCCCTCATGAACGGGAAGGCTGCCACCCGGGGTGAGGCACATCTGTCCACGCGTACGCGCCTGGAGCGCGGGCGGACCGCGCTCGGCCCCGCCCTCGAACTCGTCCACACCGGGCGCGCCCCCACCCGAGCCGTCCTCACCGCCGAATTGGGCGTCACGCGCGCCACGGCCGGCGCCGTCGCCGCTGAGCTGGAGGCGCTCGGTCTGATCCGCATCGACGCCAAGCCGAGCGCGGCCGCGGGCTCCCAGGGGCGGCCCTCGCACCGGCTCTCCGTCGCGGAGACCGGTCCTGTCGCGCTGGCGGCGCAGGTGCATGCCGACGGTTTCCGCGCGGCCCTCGTCGGGCTCGGCGGCCGGATCGTCGCCACCGCACCCGGCTGCGAGACCATCGACGCCGACCCGGCGCAGGTGCTCGGCTCGGTCATCGAGGCGGGCGCGCAGCTGCTGCGCGAGACGGGCAGGCGGTGTGTGGGCGCGGGCCTCGCGGTGCCCTCGGCCGTCGCCGAGCCGGAGGGCACCGCCCTCAACCCGCTGCACCTGGCCTGGCCGGCGGGCGCGCAGGTCCGGGAGATCTTCGCGAACTGCGTACGCGACGCGGGCATCGAAGGCCCCGCGTTCACCGGCAACGACGTGAACCTCGCGGCGCTGGCCGAGCACCGGCACGGCGCCGGGCGCGGGGCGCGGGACCTGCTGTGCGTGGCGACCGGACACCGCGGTGTGGGCGGCGCCCTCGTCCTCGACGGGCGGCTGCACACGGGCAGTTCGGGCCTCGCCCTCGAAGTCGGCCACCTCACCGTGCACCCGGAGGGCCGCCCCTGCCACTGCGGCAGCCGCGGCTGCCTGGACGTGGAGACGGACCCGCTGGCCTTCCTGACCGCGGTGGGCGCGGAGCCCGGACCGGAGGGACTCCTCCAGCAGGCCCGCACGCTGCTGGCCGAGCGGTACGCCGACCCGGCGGTGCGCACGGCGGCCGAAGCCCTGATCGACCGGCTCGGCCTCGGCCTCGCGGGCCTGGTGAACATCCTCAACCCGGACCGGATCATCCTCGGCGGACTGCACCGCGCCCTGCTGGAGGCCGACCCCGAGCGGCTGCGCGCCGTCGTCGCCGATCGCAGCCTGTGGGGCCGCAGCGGCGGCGTCCCCATCCTCGCCTGCACTCTCGACCACAACAGCCTGGTGGGGGCCGCCGAGCTGGCCTGGCAGCCGGTGCTCGACGACCCCCTGGGGGCGCTGGGTTAGGGCGAGTCCGACGGGTCCGGCCGAGCCGGCTGGCGTTGTCGGTTCGGGTCGGCGCCGGTTCGGGTCAGGCGACCTCGGCGGGTTCCCGTACGGGGGCCGGGGCATCGGCGGGAGCCGCGGCGTTCGCCGCGCGCCGCCTCAAGTCCGGTACGAGGGACAGCAGTCCGAGCACCGCGAGCCCGGCGCCGATCCACAGCGGCGCCCGCAACCCGTAGGCGTCGATGGCCGGTCCGCCGACGGAGGTGGCGATGATGATGCCGCCCGTGATGAACGACGAGTGGACGCTGTTGACCAGGGCGCCGGTGTTGCCCACGCGCTGCACACGGGTCACCATCGCCGGGTTCATGGTGACGCCGACCAGGCCGATGCCCAGCATCATCGCCACGGCGCCGACGGGCAGATCGGCGAGGAGCGCGAAGCCGACCAGGAACGCGAAGTTCAGGACCAGGCCGGTGACCAGGACGGGAAGCGTGTGCCGGTCGGCGAGGCGGCCGACGACGGTGTTGCCGATGAGGGTGGCCGCGCCGTACGCGACGAGCAGCAGCGGCACGGTGCCGGTGGCGAAGCCGGTGATCTCGGTGAGGATCGGGTTGAGGTAGCTGAACGCCGCGAACGTAGCGCCGATCACAAAGGTGCTGGTGGTGAGGGTGAGCCACAGCCGGGGGCTGCGGAAGGCGCCGAGTTCCTCGCGCAGCGACCCCGCCGCGTCCTCGGCACGCTCGATGCGCGGTACGCCGACGAAGGTGGCCACGGCGGCGAGCACCGTCAGCACGGTGATGGCCCAGAACGCCGCGCGCCAGCCCAGGTGTTCACCGACGACGGTCGCCAGCGGCAGCCCGAGGAGCGTGCCGAGCATGAGGCCGTTGAGCGCCACGGCGACGGCCCGGCCGCGTATCTCCGGGCGGGTGAGGCGGCTGGCCAGCGAGATGCCCACGCCGAAGAAGGCCTGCGAGGCGACGCCGGTGACGACGCGCGCCACGAGCATCGTCCAGTAGTCCGGCGCGAGGGCGGCGAGCACGTTGCCGCCGAGGAAGATGGCGAACAGCACCATCAGGGCCCGCTTCTGCGGGAGTTTCAGCAGCGCGACCGTCAGGAACGGTCCGCCGAAGGCCATCGCCATGGCGAAGGCGGTGATCAGATAGCCGATCTCCGGAATCGTGGCGTCGAGCCCGTCGGCCATCTGCGGCATGAGTCCGGCGACGACGAACTCGCTGGTCACCATGGCGAAGATGCCTAGGGCCAGGACGTATACGGCGCGGGGCATGGTGCTGCTCCTCAGGGGTGTGAATCGCGTATTGGATTGAGCGGTACAAAATATGGGCATGGGTGGGCCCGAGAGGCCCCGGCCGGTCGTCAGTGGCCCGCCGGGGATGTCGTGCGAGATCTGCCGGGGGCCGGCGGGGTCAGGGGCGCAGGGCGTCCAGGGCGGTGTCGGCGATGGACTCCAGGACCGCGCGGCCGGCGCCCGCCTGGGCGGAGACGCGCATGCCGCCGATGGTGGCGTTGACGAACCGGGCGAGGGCGTCGGTGTCCCGCCCGGTGGTGATCGTGCCGTCGCGCCGCCCGGCTTCGATGGCGACGCGCAGGAGGCCGAGCCGGAAGCCGAGGTCGCGCTCGACCAGCGCGGCCGCCTCCGGGTCGCGCCGGGCCAGTTCCACGACGGTGTTGACGGTGAGGCAGCCGATGCTGCTCCCGTCGTCCTCGCGGTACTCGAACTCGGTGTCGACGATCCGCGCGAACAGGGCGCGGATCCGCTCCAGTCCGGAGCGTTCGGCGTCCTCCAGGATTTCCGCCTGGGGCGCGCTCATCAGGTCGATGTAGCGGGCCAGCGCCCGCCGGAACAGGTCGTGCTTGCTGGTGAACGTGTTGTAGATGCTGCTGCGGCCCAGTCCGGTGGCTTCGCACAGGTCCTGGGTCGAGGTGGCCTCGTAGCCATTCGCCCAGAAGGCGCGCATCGCCGCGTCCAGGGCCCGCTCCTCGTCGAATGTGCGCGGTCGGGCCATGTCCGTACCGTAGCCGTTTTGGAACGGGCAATGCAATACGAGCGTGGGCGCGCCATGGTCTCGGCGGGTGCCGAGGTCAGCGAAATGCGTTACCGGCTATTGGGCTTTACTGGTAACTTCGTCGTCGACGGCTTGAGAACTCCCGATCAGGAGGCGGCGGATGGACTGGCACCTTGAGGAGACGTTCGAGACACCCGGCGGGGCGGTGCGGTGGGCGTCGTTCGGGCAGGGAGACCCGGTCGTCCTGCTGCACGGCTCGCCGTTCTCCTCGTATCTGTGGCGCGACATCGCGCCCGCACTGGCCCGCACCCGCACCGTCTACGTCTGGGACCTGCTCGGCTTCGGGCAGTCCGAGCGGCGGGACGCCGAGGACGTGGGACTCGCCGCCCAGGGGCGGATCTTCGCCCGGCTGCTCGAGCACTGGGGGCTCGCCGGTGCGGAGCGTCGGCCGAGCGTCGTCGCGCATGACGTCGGGGGAGCGGTGGCGCTGCGGGCGCTGCTGCTCGAAGGGGCGCGATACCGGGATCTGACGCTCGTGGACGCCGTGGGCGGCGGTGACTGGGGGACCGGGTACTTCAAGCTCATCCGCGAGCACGCGCACGTCTTCGAGCGGCTGCCCGAGTACGCCCATGTGGCCCTGGTCGAGAGCCACTTGAGGCGGGCCACGCACGCCGGGTACCGGCCGGGCGTGCTGGAGGCGTACGTCGATCCGTGGCGGGGCCCGGTCGGGCAGGCTGCCTTCTACCGGCAGTACCGGCAGCTCGCGCAGGCCGACACGGAGGAGTACGAGCCGCTGCTCGGGCAGGTGCGGGTGCCGACGCGGATCATCTGGGGGCGGCAGGACCGGCTGCTGCCGGGGGAGTTCGCCGCGTGGCTGCACGACCGGATCCCCGGGGCCGAGCTGACGTGGGTGGACGGGGCGGGGCACGCCATCCAGGACGACGTCCCCGCCGCGCTGCTGTCGCTGCTGATGGCGGAGCAGTGTGTTGCTGATCCGGCAACTGCATTTGCCTGAATCGCTGACCTCGGTGCATGGTCGTCGTGGAGGTGGTCGACATGAACGATCAGTTGGTCGACGGTTATGACGTCGTGGTCATCGGTGGCGGTGCCGCCGGGCTGAACGGCGCGCTGATGCTGGCCCGGGCGCGGCGGTCGGTGGTGGTGATCGACGCGGGTGCGCCGCGCAACGCCCCGGCCGACGGGGTGCACGGGCTGCTCGGGCGGGAGGGGATGCCGCCCGCCGAGCTGATGGAGCGCGGGCGTGCGGAGGTGCGCGGGTACGGCGGGCAGGTCGTGTCGGGGGAAGTCGGCTCCGTGACCCGGGGCGAGGCCGGGTTCGTGGTGGAGCTGACCGACGGCCGGGCAGTGCGTGCGCGGCGGGTGCTGGTCGCGACCGGCCTGGTCGACGAGCTGCCCGACGTGCCCGGGCTGCACGAGCGGTGGGGACGGGACGTACTGCACTGCCCGTACTGCCACGGCTGGGAGGTGCGGGACCAGGCCATCGGTGTGCTGGCGTCCGGTCCCATGTCCGTGCACCAGGCGCTGCTCCTGCGTCAGTGGAGCGATGACATCACGTTCTTCGCGCACACCGTTGAGCCGCTGACCGCCGAGGAGGCGGAGCAGCTGGCGGCCCGCGGCATCCGCGTGGTGGGCGGCGAGGTCGCGTCCCTGGAGATCGTCGACGACCGTCTCGTCGGCGTGCGGCTGGCCGGCGGCGGTGTGGTGAGCCGGGAAGCGGTCGCCGTCGCGCCGCGGATGGTGGCGCGCGTCGGCTTCCTGAAGGCCCTCGGCCTGGAGGCGGTGCCGCACCCCGCGGGCGAGTACGTGCCGTGCGACGCGACGGGGCGCACCGATGTGCCCGGCGTGTGGATCGCGGGCAACGCGACCGACCTGTCCGCGCAGGTCGGCACCGCCGCGGCGGCGGGCGCGCTCGCCGCGGCGCACATCAACGCCGACCTGGTGGCCGAGGAGACCCGCCTGGCGGTGGCCGCGCGACGCGGCGCCGAGCCGGTACAGGAGGAAGCGCGCGTCTCCTGAGACGTGGCGCGGCCTCAGGTGTGGAGTGGCCTCAGGCGTCTTGGGGGTCAGCGGGGCGGTGGCGGGCCACTTTGGCAGGGCACACCCCGGCCCGTCGGCAAAGAGCAGGGCACACCCCGGCCCGTCGGCAAGGAGAAGCAAGGAGGCGACCATGGACCCCCGGCCCTGGGACGAGATGTACCGCAGCCGCGACCAGGTCTTCAGTGGCGCACCCAACGGGGTGCTCGTCGCCGAGGCCGCCGATCTGCCGCCCGGGCAGGCCCTCGACGTCGGATGCGGTGAGGGCGCCGACACGCTCTGGCTGGCCCGGCGGGGCTGGCGGGTCACGGCGGTGGACATCTCCATGACCGCCCTGCGGCGCGCCGCCGCGGCGGCCTCGGACGTCGTCGACCGGGTGGCCTGGGCACGGACCGACGTGACCAGCACACCACCTCCGGCCGGAGCGTTCGACCTGGTGTCCGCCCACTTCTTCCCGCTCCCGCGCCGCCCCGACCACAGCGCGCTGCGCGGCCTGCTGGACGCCGTCGCGCCGGGCGGCACCCTGCTCTACGTCAGCCACGACCTCAGCGACCTGGCTCCCCACCAGGGACACGGCGCGGACCCTCGCGACTACTACCAGCCCGGCGACATAGCCCGGCTCCTCGACGACGACTGGACCGTCCTGCTCGACGAAACCCGGCCGCGAGCGGCCCCCGCGCCCGCCGGTACACACCACACCCACGACACCGTCCTGCGGGCACGACGCCTGCGGTGACCGGCCCGGCCCGTTGCCGCGGCGGCGGGCACCCTCACGCCGCCCACGCCACCGCGAACGCCCGCCCCGCGTTCACCGTGACCATCCGGTCCACCAGCTCCCTGCCCACGGCGCGTTCCAGCCGGGGCCGGATCCGGCGCAGCAGGTGGGGCATCCCCGGGCCGCCGGTCACGGACCGTGCCGCGGCCGTCGTCGTGTCGCCGCCCAGGAGGAGCTGGTCGCCGTGGCCCGCGTCGGCCAGCGCGCGCACCGCGTCCGGCATCCGCCAGTCCGTGGCGTGGTGGGCGCGTGACGGGCCGTCAAAGGCGAGCCAGGCGCCCGCCGACGCCGCCTCCCGGTGCACGTCGAGGTCGGGGGCGCGGTTCAGATGGCCGATGATCACCTTGCCGGGCGGCACCTCCAACTCGCTGCAGAGCAGGTCGAGTACGTCGAGCGCGCCCGTGCCGAGTTCCAGGTGCACGGCGATCGGCGCACCGGTCGCGCGGTGGGCCCCGGCGGCCGCCGTCATCGTCCAGCGGGCGTGCGCGTCCAGGCCGTGGAAGCCGCCCGCGACCTTGATCAGCCCGGCCCGCACCCCGCTGTCGCCGATGCCCTGGGTGAGCTCGCGGACGAACAGCGCCTCCAAGCCGTCCGGCCCTTCGGCGTGCAACCCGGTCAGCAACTCCGGGGCGTAATGGACGGCTTGGTGCAGCCCGGTGGCCGCCACGACCCGGACGCCCGACGTGCGGGCGAGCCCGGGCAGCTCGGCGGCCCGCCGCCCCATGCCGTACGGCGTCCACTGCACCACACTGCGTCCGCCCGCCGCGCGGTACGCGGCCAGCTCGGCCGCGGCGGCCTCCACGGAGTCCAGCTCCTGGCCCGGGAGTTGAGGGCTCGTCAGAAAGAGATGGTCATGCGCGTCGCACACGCCCAGCTCGCCGGGGGCGATGTCACCAAGGACCGTCCGGACAGCGCCAGCGCCCGTACCCGCGCTCACCACGCCCTCCCGCGCCCCAGCCGTCCCACCTCGGGCGCGGAGAAGTGCAGCACCTGGAACTCCTCACCCTCGGCCTTCGGCGCCTCGCCCGCCCACAGCGAGAACGTCACCGCCTCCCACTGCCGCGGGTCGACCGCGACCACGACGCCGACGGACCCGTCCCGGTCCGCCAACGACCGTGCCTCCGCGAGCAGTTCCTCCGCGAGGTCGCCGTTCCGCGTGCCCTCGGGCACGGGCCTGCGATGCCGCACGGCGGCCATCGGCGGGACGCCGGCAGCGGCCCCGTCCTCGTACGCCAGCGCCATCCAGTGCTGGACCACCGGCCGCCCGAAGTCGTCACACAGCCCCTGGAACCCGGGTCCCCAGAGGAAGGAGTTGAGGCCCTCCGCGGTGTGCCAGAGGTAGAACGGCGCGTACTGGTTCACCGGCGAACCGCCGACCCCGCGCTCGCGCATCAGATACGCCTTGAACCCCAACCCCGGGAATTCGTCGAGGAGATGGCCCTTCGTCGCCACGCGTGCGCGGATGACGCCCATGTCGTAGTCGGCGGGCAGAGTGATCTCGTACTGCTTGGCATGCATGCGGTGCTCCAACATCAGTGCGGGGTAGGGGGCGGGGCGGCAAGGAGGCCGGGCGGACAGGAGGCCCGGCGAAAGGTCAAGCGCTCGGGTACGCCGCCTCGGCGACGAGCTCCTCCCACACGGCCGTCGTACCGTCGTCCCCCGCCTCGACGACGGCGAGGTGCGTCATGAACGTGCGCGGCGCGGCACCGTGCCAGTGGCGTTCACCCGGCTCGATCCACACGGTGTCGCCCGCCCTGATCGGCTCGACCGGACCGCCGTCACGCTGCACGAACCCCTCGCCCTCGGTCACGTGCAGGACTTGGCCGTGCGGGTGGCGGTGCCAGGCGGTGTGGGCGCCCGGGGCGAAGTGGACGCTGAACATCCGCAGTCGCGACGGCGCTTCGGGGCTCGCGATCTCGTCGAGCCAGACGGTGCCGGTGAAGTGCTCGACGGGGCCCTGCGTGCTGGCGGGGCGAGTGCGGGTGATGTGCACGGACGTTCCTTGAGTCGAGGACGGGAAAGCGGAGAGGCGGTGGGAAAACGGAGAGGTAGTGAGAAAGCGGAGAAGTGATGGGAAACGGAGAGGTGAGGAGCCGGTTGGTCACGCGCGAGGCGCCAGCAGAGCCAGCAGCCCCCGCACCCCCGCGTCGAACGCCTCCGGCGAGCCCGTCGCGCGGGCCAGTACATAGCCGCCCTGTACGGTCGCGACGATCGCCGACGCGACCTCCCCTGCGTCGAGCGAAGCGCTGAACTCGCCCCGGTCCACGCCCTCCTGGACGATCCCCGCGAGCCGCTCGCGCAGCCACTGGAGGGTCTCGGTGACCGGCGCCCGCAGCTCGTCGCTGGCGATGACGTCCGGGTCCATCGTGAGGCGCCCGACCGGGCAGCCGCGCAGCACATCACGCTCGCGCAGCAGGTACGACGCGACGCGGTCGTACGCCGGACCGTCGCCCGCGAGCGTCGCCTCCGCGGTGGCGCGCATCTCCTGCGCCGTGCGCCGGATCGCCGCGAGCGCGAGGTCCGGCTTGCCCGCGAAGTGGTGGTACATGCTGCCCTGTCCGGCGCCCGCGTGCTGCTGGATGGCCTTGGGGCTGGTGCCGACGTAACCGCGCTCCCACAGCAGCTCGCGCGTGGACTCGATCAGACGCTCCGGAGTGCTCATGCGCCGACTGTACATACTAATAGGTACAGACGTCCAGGCGAGGCGAGGGTCCGTCGAGGTCGGCCCGTACCGACGGCCCGTACCGACGCTCCGTACCGCCCCGTGCCGAAAGAGCAGCCGCCCCCCCCCCCACCAGCCCGTACTCCCGGGGAGGTAACGGAGCAGCCGCCCCCGTCCTGGCGTACTCCCCGTGAGGTACACGCACTGCCGCTGGCTGTACGACGACTTCGTGCCCCGCGGCGAGGAGTCTCGAAGGCGACGGGAACCAGCCGGGAATCAGCACTCGCCGAGGGCGAGAAGCCCTGGTCACCGAGCTGGTCACCCTCCCATTCACTCCGTTTTCCGAGGAGATGGACACCATGCAGAACCTGGCTTTCGACGGCGGTCCCGGCCCGTGGATCCTGCTGTTCCCGCTGATCTGGGCGGCCGTCGTCATCGGCGTCGTGACCTTCCTGCGCCGCACGGTGTGGCGCGGCCGACGCGGGCCCTGGGGGTCGGCCGGAGGCGGTGGCGACAAGTCGCCGATCGCCGTGCTCGGCCACCGCTTCGCCACCGGCGAGATCGACGAGGAGGAGTACTGGCGCCGACTGAGCGTCCTCAACGAGGAGTTCGGCCACATGCCGAAGGACACGAAGGGCGGCCGGGCATGAACACCGCGACAACCCCCCGCCACCGGTCCAACGCCACCGACGCCGCCCGGGTGGAGACGGCCGTGAAGGTCTACGGCTCCTCCGACACCGCGGTGACCGCCCTGGACGGGGTGAGCGTCGGCTTCCCCGCCGGACGCTTCACCGCGATCATGGGCCCGTCGGGCTCGGGCAAGTCCACGCTGATGCACTGCGCGGCCGGGCTCGACACCCTGACCTCCGGCTCCGCGTACATCGGCGACACCGAACTCGGCTCGCTCGACGACCGGCGCCTGACCCTGCTGCGCCGCGACCGCGTCGGCTTCGTCTTCCAGGCCTTCAACCTGGTGCCGACGCTGACCGTGGCGGAGAACATCACGCTGCCCATGGACCTGGCCGGACGGCGCTTCGACCAGGACGGCCTGGAGTGGACGGACGCGCTCATCGACATCGTCGGCCTGCGCGACCGCCTGCACCACCGGCCCGCCGAACTCTCCGGCGGCCAGCAGCAACGCGTCGCCGTGGCACGGGCGTTCGCGGGCCGGCCCGACGTCGTCTTCGCCGACGAGCCCACCGGCAACCTGGACTCGCGCTCCGGCGAGGAGGTCCTCGGCCTGCTCGGCCGCGCGGTGCGCGAGATGGGCCGCACCGTCGTCATGGTCACCCACGACCCGGTGGCCGCCGCCCACGCCGACGAGGTCGTCTTCCTCGCCGACGGCCGTCTCGTGGACCGCATGGCGGCTCCCACGGCCGAGAAGGTCCTCGACCGCCTCAAGGCCTTCGACACCAGGTCGGCCACGATGTCCGAAGGAGGACCCTCATGAGTGCCACCGGTCCGCGGAGCGGCGCCGGACACGGCAGCGCGACCCCACGCGCTGCCGGGCACGGCAGCCCCACCGGCGCGCCGGGCGCCGGGCCCGGCGCCCCCACCGGCTCGCTGAGCGCCGCCCTCCGCATCAGCCTCACCTCCCTGCGCGGCCACAAGCGCCGCTTCGCCGGTACGTTCTTCGCGGTGCTGCTCGGCGTCGCCTTCCTGGCGGGCACGCTCGTCATGGGCGACACCCTGCGCGCCAGCTTCGACACGATGTTCGGCAACGCGACGCGCGGCACCGACGCCGTGGTCCGCAGCGCGAACACCATCACCACGCCCGGCGAGAGCCAGGGCGTGCGCCAGAACGTCGACACGGCCGTGGTCGACCGGATCGAGAAGGTCCCGGGCGTCGCCGCCGCCGTGCCCAGCATCCAGGGCGCGGGCCAGCTCATCGGCAAGGACGGCGACCCCATCGGCGGCCAGGGCCCGCCCACCCTCGCCGGTAACTGGATCACCGACCCGGAGCTGAACGCCTACCGCCTGGCCGAGGGCCGCGCCCCCGCCAGGAGCGGCGAAGTGGTCGTCAACCGCGGCGCCGCCGAGAGCGGCGACCTGAAGATCGGCGACACCACGACGCTGCGCACCCCCGACCCGGTCAAGGTCACGATCGTCGGCCTCGCCACGTTCGGCGGCGAGGACGGCATGGCGCAGACGACCTTCACCGGCATGACCCGGTCCGATGCCGAGAAGTACCTGATGCCGAAGCCCGGCGAGGCCGCCACCGTGCAGGTGCGCGCCGGCCCCGGCACCGGACAGCAGGAGCTCGTCGACGCGCTGACTCCCGTGCTGCCCAAGGGAGTCGAGGCCATCACCGGCCAGGAGGCGGCGGAGGAGAACTCCGACATGATCTCCGGTCAGTTCCTCACGCTGTTCACCACGTTCCTGCTGGTCTTCTCCGGCATCGCGCTGCTGGTGGCGACGTTCTCCATCCACAACACCTTCGCCATCGTGGTGGCCCAGCGCACCCGCGAGAACGCGCTGCTCCGCGCGCTCGGCGCCTCCCGCCGCCAGGTCACCGCGTCCACGCTGACCGAGGCGTCCGTCGTGGCCGTCGTGGCGTCCGTGGCGGGCCTCGCGGGCGGCATCGGCATCGCGGCCGGGCTGCAGGCACTGTTCCCGGCCATCGGATTCCCCTTCCCCGAGGGCGACTTGGTGATCAGCGGTACGTCGATGCTGCTGCCCCTCGCGGTGGGCATCGCCGTGTGCGTCGCCTCCGCGCTGCTGCCCGCCGTCCGCGCGGGCCGCACGGCTCCGCTGGCGGCGCTGCGCGAGACCGCGGTCGACCAGTCCGGCGCGTCCCGCACCCGTGCGGTCGCCGGGACCGGGCTCGCGCTGGCCGCCGTCGCCCTCACCCTCGTCGGCGTCCTCGCCTCGCCGTCCATCTGGCTGGCGGGCGGCGGGGCGGTACTCGCGCTCGCCGCCTTCGTGGTGCTCGGCCCCGTCGCCTCCTCGCGGGCGGTGCGGATCCTCGGCGGGCCGCTCGACCGGCTGCGCGGTGTCACCGGCTCGCTGGCCCGGCGCAACGCCCTGCGCAGCCCCAAGCGGACCGCCGCCACCGCGAGCGCCCTGATGATCGGTGTCGCCGTCGTTTCCCTGTTCACGGTCTTCGGCGCCTCGCTGAAGGCGACCATGGACCAGACGGTGTCCCGCTCCTTCGCGGGCGACGTCGCGGTCAGCACGCCGTCGTTCGGTGCGGGCGGCAGCGGACTCAGCCCCCGGCTCGCCCCCGCGATCGCGGAGCGCCCGGAGGTCGCCACGGCGGTCGGCCTCGGACGGGGAGTGGCCGAAGTCGACGGCAAGGGACGGGCGTTGACCGTCACCGACCCGACCGCGCTGGCCAAGTCCTTCGACCTCGGCAAGGTCGATGGCTCGCTGAACGGCCTGGGCGACGACGGCATCGCCCTCACCCGCAAGGAGGCCGACAAGCAGCACCTGAAGGTCGGCGACAAGGCCGAACTCGCCTTCACCGACGGCAAGAAGGACACCTTCACGGTCCGCGCCGTCTACGGCCAGTCCGAGCTCGCGGGCGACTACGTCATCACCCGAGACGCCTGGGCCCCGCACCGCGCCCAGGACTCCGACACGCTGGTGTCGGTGACCTTCAAGGACGGCGTGAGCACGGCCGACGGCGAGGCCGCGGTGTCCGAGGTGGCGAAGGCCTACGGCAACCCGGAGGTCCAGACCCGCGACGAGTACGCGCAGTCCGCGGCCGGCGGCATCGACATGATGCTGACGCTCGTCTACGCCCTGCTCGCGCTCGCCGTCCTCATCGCGCTGCTCGGCATCGCCAACACCCTCACCCTCGCCGTGCACGAACGCACTCGCGAACTGGGCCTGCTGCGGGCCGTCGGCCAGACCCGCGGACAGCTTCGGGCCATGGTCCGCTGGGAGTCCGTGCTGGTCGCGGCGTTCGGTACGGCGGGCGGCCTGGCGCTCGGCGGCTTCCTCGGCTGGGTCCTGGTCAAGGCGTCCGACGGCGCGTCCGACAGCGCCTTCGCGTTCGCGCTGCCGCCGACGCAGCTCGCCGTCGTCGCCCTGGTGGGCCTGGCGGCGGGCGCCCTCGCGGGACTCCGCCCCGCCCGGCGCGCCGCCCGACTCGACGTCCTGCGGGCCATCGCCACGGAGTGACGTACGAGGCGTACGCGACCGCCGCGACCGCGTACGAGGATGTCCGCGCGAGAGGTACGAGAGGACGTACGAAGAGAACAGTCACCGCCCGGTCAGCCGGCAACGGCCGACCGGGCGGGAGCATGGGCGCCGACGGTGGACGGGGCGTCGGCGAACGGGGCCGCGCCCGCGGAGCCGTACCCGGGATACGCCGGCAGCGGTGCGGCGGCCGTCGGCGCGCAGAGCGTGAACCAGACGACCTTGCCCGCGTCGCCCTGCGGCTGCACCCCCCAGCTCTCGCTGACCGCCGCGACCAGCGCGAGCCCGCGCCCGCAGGTCTCGAACGGATCGGCGTCGTGCACCACGGGAAGCCTCGGATCGTGGTCGTGGACGGAGACCATGAGGCGTTCGAGCAGCAGCTCGATCTCCACGGTGCACGTCTTGTCCGGCTCCGCGTGCCGGTGGACGTTGGTCAACAGCTCGGTGACACCGAGTGCGGCCTGGTCTATCAAGGGATCGAGATGCCAGTAGCGCAACTGCGCCGATACGATTCTGCGGACTTGGCCGATCCGCGACGGCAGGGCCTGGAGCTCTACCGTGCAATGCCTGCTTGGCTGGCTGATCACGGTGCGACTCCCCGAATTGAGGTCCGGAAGAAGACGGCGTTCGGATCCAGCAGGGGCCGCGATGTCCGCCGCCTGCTGTCGTGGCCGGCGGGCTGGTTCGCAGCGTTATCGCCGGTAAACCCAGAGTGATGTGAGACCAGCGTGACTCAGGGGGTGCGGGCGTGCAACTCGCGCCGGCACCCGGCTCGTCAGTCCCGGCGCCCTCCCGCCGCGGTACGCACCGCTTCCAGGAAGGTCCGGACGGTGGGCGGACCGGCCTCGCCGGGCACCGGATCGTGCTCGCCGAGCGTCAGTAGATACCGGGTGCCGTTCACCTCCGCGAGCGCCCGGTCCTGCGGGGCGAACCACGGTTTGCCCGCGCGCACCGCCCGCAGCGGCGCGCTGTCGATCTCCGTGCCGTAACTGGTGAGCAACTCCAGCCTGCCGTCGCTGATCCGGACCTGGCCGGCGCGGGTGAGCGAGCGCAGCCGCCGCCCGATCCGCACGCCCGTGGCTCTGAACTCCGGCTCTGCCATGAGGCTCCGCCCCCTCGTGCGCCTTGTGGTGGGTGCGCCTTGATGTTGCGTCCGATGCCGGGCGTCGTGGTACGGCGCCCCCTCGCAACGTACTCCTGCTGGGAACCTACCCCTGTTCCGTGCGGTGCAGTGTGCACGCGCGCGGCGTCGAGGACCAGTGTGCCCGGCGACGTCGCACATGCCACTTTCCAGACGCGGCCGGGCGGTGGCTCCGGCGGGGCGTTCGAGGGGGTCGACCGGTGGGCAAGCGGCTCCTTTGAGGCACCAAAAGGTGTGTTTATGCAGGTGGGGGCCGTGTTGGGGGTGTTTATCATCGAGGTGTGCGACCGGACCGAACGGTTCCGGCACGAGGACGAGGAGCCCCGCGGTGAGCACCATCCAGCACGACCCGGCCGACGAGCCGATGGCCACGCTCGACGTGGACCGCAGCGACGCGGAGTACCGCTCCTGGCTGAAAGAAGCCGTGCGCAAGGTCCAGGCCGACGCCAACCGCTCCGCGGACACCCACCTCCTGCGGTTCCCGCTGCCCGAGCACTGGGGCATCGACCTTTACCTCAAGGACGAGTCGACGCACCCGACCGGAAGCCTCAAGCACCGGCTCGCCCGCTCGCTGTTCCTGTACGGACTGTGCAATGGCTGGATCCGTCCCGGGCGCCCCGTGATCGAGGCCTCCAGCGGCTCGACGGCCGTGTCGGAGGCGTACTTCGCGAAGCTGATCGGGGTCCCGTTCATCGCGGTGATGCCGCGCACGACGAGCGCCGAGAAGTGCCGCCTCATCGAATTCCACGGTGGGCGGTGCCACTTCGTGGACGACTCGCGCACGATGTACGCGGAGTCCGCCCGGCTCGCCGTCGAGACCGGCGGCCACTACATGGACCAGTTCACCTACGCCGAGCGGGCCACGGACTGGCGCGGCAACAACAACATCGCCGAGTCGATGTTCCAGCAACTGCGCCTGGAGCGTTACCCGGAGCCCGCGTGGATCGTCGCCACGGCCGGCACCGGCGGCACCTCGGCCACCATCGCGCGCTACGTCCACTACATGCAGCACGACACCCGCATCTGCGTCGCCGACCCGGAGAACTCCTGCTTCTTCGACGGCTGGACGAAGCACGACCCGGACGCCACCAGCGACTGCGGCTCACGCATCGAGGGCATCGGCAGGCCGCGCATGGAGCCGAGCTTCGTGCCCGGCGCCATCGACCGCATGATGAAGGTCCCGGACGCGGCGAGCGTGGCCGCGGTGCGCGCCCTGGACCGGGCCATCGGCCGCAAGGCGGGCGGCTCGACCGGCACGGGCCTGTGGAGCGCGCTGAGGATCGCCGCCGAGATGGTGGCCGCGGGCCGCACGGGCAGCCTCGTCACCCTCATCTGCGACCCGGGCGACCGCTATCTGGACAAGTACTACTCGGACGTGTGGCTGGCCGAGCAGGGCCTGGACATCGCGCCGTACGAGCGGACCATCGAGGGGCTGCTCGCCACGGGGGAGTGGCCCGCGCAGGGCCGCTAGTCCCGCGGGGGCCGGGGCCGGCTCAGCTGCCCTTCGCGCCGGTGAGCTGCCGGTCCAGGTTCGCGACCGCGGTGTGGAAGGACTTCCCCATGCCCCGGCGGCCCCCGCGCTTCATGAGGAAGCGCGTCAGGGCCACGGCGTCCGCGGCGAACGTCCACTGCACGCGCGTGCCCGCGTCCGATCCGTCGGTCGGCTCCAGCGGGATGAGCCGCCACTCCTCCACCAGGGCGCGCAGGCCGGGGAAGTTGGTGCGATCGATGCGGTAGGCGTACCGCGTGGGCGCGTCCGTGGCGAGGAAGGTCTCGCGGAACCAGAAGCGGCCCTGGATGCGCACCAGGCGGCCCAGGCCGTCGTCGAAGGGCCTGGCGTACACCACCGAGCTGTGCCACGAGGGCAGGCGCCGGACGTCCTCCAAGACCTCGTACACCGCCTCGGGCGGCGCCGCGACGTCGTGCGTGAACAGCAGACGCACCGGAGCGGTCTCGACGAACTCCAGGCCCTCGGGCCTCAGACGGCGTGCCATGGAACGCGACCCCCGGGCGGAGTAGGGCGGTTGACCGGCACGGTCACCATAGCTGGCGGGGCGTCAGAAGTCTGCCGAGTTCGCGGCACTCGCGGAGTTCCCCGCGTTCCCGGAGCTGTCGGTGATGCCGTGGTCCTCGGCATCGGCGGTCTCGGGCGCACCCGCGACCAGCAGGCGGTGCAGATGCTCCGAGATCTCCGCGCGCGCCTGCGCGGGCAGCCCCGCGTCCGTCACGAGCGTGTCGACCTGCCCGAGCGTGGCGAACGAACTCAGGCCCACCGTGCCACACTTGGTGTGGTCCGCGACCACGACCACGCGGCGCGCCGACTGCACCAGACGCCGGTTCGTCTCCGCCTCCGCGAGATTGGGCGTGGACAGGCCCGCCTCGGCCGATATGCCGTGCACACCGAGGAACAGCACGTCGAAGTGCAGCGCGCCGATGGCCTGGTCGGCGACCGGGCCCACCAGCGAGTCCGACGGCGTGCGCACCCCGCCGGTGAGGACCACCGTGGCCGCGCCCTGCCGCTGGCCGGAGCTGCGCTGCGCGGAGTGGAAGACGTCCGCCACCCGCACCGAGTTCGTCACCACCGTCAGATCCGGCACGTCGAGCAGATGGTGTGCGAGCGCGTACGTCGTGGTGCCGCCGGAGAGCGCGATGGCCGTACCCGGCGCCACCAGGGTCGCCGCGGTCCGCGCGATGTCCTCCTTGGCGCTCAGCTCCAGGCCCGACTTGGCCTCGAAGCCCGGCTCGTGCGTGCTCGCCTCGGCCACCGGGACGGCGCCGCCGTGCACCTTCTCCAGGACGCCCTGGCGGGCGAGCGCGTCCAGGTCGCGGCGGACCGTCATGTCCGACACACCCAGTTTTCGGGTGAGTTCGTTGACCCGGACCCCGCCGCGGCGCCGCACCTCGTCGAGGATCAGGGCACGACGCTGCTCCGCGAGGAGGTTCTGATTCTCACTCACGTCAGGTCCGGCCCTTTCGCCCAGTCAAGCCCTTCATCGGGTCGCCTCATCCTCGCACGAGCTGTTCTTGCGGGTGCCACCGACCGGGCTGCCCCGGGGCGTACGGAACGGGGAGATTACGTGACGGTGGGTGCGCGCGGGGAGGGAAACGGCGATCCTTGTGTCCTTGCATGGCCCGTACACGGCTCATGACAGCGCACGACTCGGGGGAAGCGGAACAGTGGAGCGCGCCACGGCGGCCCGGACCGCCCAGAAGCACGGACCGGAACAGCGGGAAGACCTGGAGCGCCCGGAGCGCACAGAGCCCCCGGAGCACCCGGAACACCCGAAAGACCCGAAAGACCCGGAAGGCAGCGGCCAGGGCGAGCCGATCGCCCTGGAACTGCTCGTCCACGGGGTCGGCGGCACCACGCCGGAGGAGATGCTGGACGACCCCCGCACCGTCCGCGTCTCCGGCGACAAGACCGCGGCCGTCCACCGCCGCACCGACGACGTGGACGCCGAGTCCCGCCCCGCGGACTACCGCGACCGCCCGGTCCCGGAGGCCTACGTCTGGTCCAATCTGACCTCCGGCAACGGCTCCCGCGCCCTGTGGCTGCTGCTCCTGCCGTTCATGGTGGTCAACCTCGCCCACTGGATGCGGCCCAGCGCCCGCCGGGCGAAACGCGCCGTGCGGGCGTACGGCCTGCTGGTGCGCCTGGTCGCGCTCACCCTCACGGTGCTCCTGGTCGCCGCCGCCTGCGAGATCGCCGTCGACCTGACGGCCTGGCAGTGCGCGGGCACCGCCTCCTGCGTCGACGACCACTCCTGGCTCGGCTTCCTCGCGCCGGAGTCCGCCGGGGGCGGCGGCTGGTGGTCGCAGCCCGGCCGCCGCCTCGCCCTCGCCGCGCTGCTGCCCGCCGCCCTCACCGGCCTGCTCTGGTTCCTGTCCCAGCGCACATGGAGCGCGTACGAGTCCCAGCAGCCGCTGCCGCACCAGCCGGACCCCGAGGAGGCCACCCGCAACGCGCTCGCCAAGCCCGGCTTCTGGTACGGGCGCCGCATCGTCGCCCGGCTGCGCGCCGCCCACACGGCCGCGGGCCTGCTGACGGTCGCCGCCGCCGTCGGCGCCCCGGCCGCCCGCTACGACCGCAGGCCCGGCGGGCCCGCCCTCCTGGACGTCCTCGGCTGGGCGCTGGACTCGGCGCTCGTGGTGGCGGCCGCCTTCGTGATCTGGGTCGTCTGCCGCCGGGGGCGCAGCGAGAACCGCCTCGACCGGCGCCTGGACCGCACCCTGGTGCGCCGACTGCCGCTCGCCGCGCTCGCGCTGCTCGTCCTGGCGGTCCTGTACGCCGGGTGGTCACGGCCCGGCTGGACCTCGGCGGGCCGGCTGCCGGGCAACACGACCTTCGGCGGCATCGCCCTCGTCCAGGGCGTCCTGGTCCTCGCCCTCGCCGTGGTCGCCGCCCGCATCTTCCGCGGGGCGCCCGACGCCCGCACCGCCATGCGCGGCTTCGCCGGCCCGGCCGTGGCGATGCTGGCCTGCGCGCTGGGCGGGGTGATGTCGGGCGGCGGCTCGCAGCGCGTCGCCGACTGGCTCGACGGCTCGGGATCGCCCGGCGCGGGCGGCTCGATCGACGGCCCGCCCGCGCTCCTGACCTGGCAGGCGTCCGTCATCCCGCCGCTCCTGGTGGTCGTCGCCGTGCTGTGCGGCTGGCTCGCGGTGCGCACCGCGCAACGGGTGCGCCGCGAACTGGCCCAAGTGCCGCGCGACTACCCGGACGAGCGGCAGGACACCGCCCGCACCCGCCGCATCGCCGGCACCCGCGCGGGCGCCGCCCTCACCGACCGGGCGCCCCGGATCGTCGGCATCACCTCGGCCACGACGCTGCTGCTCGGCGCCGCCGCCCTCGCCGGAGCCTGGGCCACCGGCAAGGTGCCGGGCGAGGCGGCCCGGAACGCACCAGCCTTCGTCGAGGGCACCGCCGAGACCGCGCAGGCACTCGGCTCCTGGCTGATCGGCTTCGGCTTCCTGCTCTTCGTCACGTGGGGCCGCCGCGCCTACCGCGACCCGTCGGCCCGCCGCACCATCGGCATCCTCTGGGACGTCGGCACGTTCTGGCCGCGCGCCGCCCACCCCTTCGCGCCGCCCTGCTACGCCGAGCGCGCCGTGCCCGACCTGACCTGGCGCATGCACACCTGGACCCGCGCCACCGGCGGCCGCCTCGTCCTGTCCGGCCACTCCCAGGGCAGCGTGCTCGCCGCCGCCGCGGCCTGGCAGCTGCTGCCCTCCGTACGCAAACGCGTCGCGCTGCTCACCTACGGCTCACCCCTGGAGCGCCTCTACGGCCGGTGGTTCCCGGCGCACTTCGGCCCCGCCGCCCTCAGCTCCCTGCACCGCGAGGTCGACTGCTGGCGCAACCTGCACCGGCCCACCGACCCCATCGGCGGCCCCGTCCGGCTGCACGGCGACTGCGGGCCGCAGGTCGACCGCGCACCCCTGAAGGACCCGCTGGCCTACGGCCGCACCGAGGCGCACCCGCTGCCCGCGCCGATCCTCGGGCACGGCGACTACCAGGCCGACCCGGCGTTCGCGGAGGAACGCGCGCGGCTGCTCGCCCGGCTCAGGCCCGCGGTGCCCGCGCCCCGCGCGGTGCCGCCCGAGGCCACGGAAGGTCCGCCCAGGACTACGGACGGTCCAGCAGATCCGGCAGATCCGGCAGGTCCTCCGGATACAGCAGGGTGAGGTCGTCCGTGCTCGGCGCGTCGAGCTGGGCGACCCGGCCCGCGTGCCGCTCCACCATCGCCTCGAACGTCTGCCGCGCCGTGCGGCCGTTGCCGAACGCCGGGCCCTTCGGGATCGCCGTGAAGTACTTGAGCAGCGCCTCGCCCGTGCCCGAGCCGAGCGTGTACTCGTGGTCCTCGGCCTGCTGCTCGACGATGCGCAGCAGTTCCTCCGGCGCGTAGTCGCCGAAGGTGATGGTGCGCGAGAAACGGGACGCCACACCGGGGTTGACCGACAGGAAGCGGTTCATCTCCGCGGTGTAGCCCGCGACGATCACCACCACCGCCTCCCGGTGGTCCTCCATCAGCTTCACGAGCGTGTCGATGGCCTCACGGCCGAAGTCGCGCCCGGAGTCCTCGGGGGAGAGCGCGTACGCCTCGTCGATGAAGAGGACGCCGCCGCGGGCCCGGTCGAAGGCCTCCTGGGTGCGGATCGCCGTGGAGCCGATGTGCTCACCGACCAGGTCCACGCGCGAGACCTCGACGAGATGGCCGCGTTCCAGCACGCCCAGCGAGGCGAGGATCTCGCCGTAGAGCCGGGCGACGGTCGTCTTGCCGGTGCCGGGGGAGCCGGTGAACACCAGGTGGCGGCGTACGGAGGCGGCCTTGAGGCCCGCCTCCTGCCGGCGCCGGCCCACCTCGATCATGTCGGTGAGCGCCCGCACCTCGCGCTTGACGCTCTCCAGGCCCACCAGCGCGTCGAGTTCGCCGAGCACGGCCTTCGACGGGCGGGACTGCTGCGCGGGCGCCGCCGGGACCTGCTCCTCGGGGGTGCGCTGGCCGGGCACCGAACCGAGCAGCCCCGCGGTCTGCGTGGCCGTCTGCACGGCCGCCTCCGGCGCGGCGGGCCGCACACTGGCGCTCTCGTCGCTGGTGCAGTCCTCGACGAGCGGCCCGTCCTCGGCGAATTCGAAGCCCCCGCGCGCGCACCGCTCCGTACGGCAGCGGCGCAGCGTCGTACGGCAGCCGTCGATCACGTGGAAGCCGTAGCCGCCGCTGCCGACGACCTTGCAGCGGTCCAGGCTGCCGCGGCCGCCCGCGGAGACGTAGAAGCCGGCTTCGGCGGGCGAGGTGACCGTGCACCGCTCGATGGTGGGGTCGGCGCCCTTGGTGACGATCACGCCCGTCTGGCTGCCGTCGACCGTGCAGCCCGCGAGGACGCCGCCGCTGCCGTGGTCGCGGAACCACGCGCCGGTCGCGGCGTCGCGGATGCGCACGTCGTCCAACTGCGCCGTCGCGCCGTCGCTCACCGACACCGCCGTGTTGCGGACCTGGGTGAGGTCGCTGTCGACGACGTCGACGCGCGAGCCGCGGTCGAGCACGAACAGCGCGTCCGGCACGTCGTGCACCCGGCACGACTCCAGGACCGCCGTCGCGCCGTCGCTGACCCACACCGCCGGATAGTCGCCCGTACTGTCGTGGATCTCGCACTGGTTGGCGTCGACCCGGGTGCCCGGGTCCCACACCGACAGGCCGTTGCGGCCGAACTCGCGCACCGTGGTGCGCGTCAGCGTCAGGACCGAGCGGGAGCGCAGGTCGACCGCGTTCTCGGGGATGTCGTGGATGCGGCAGTCGGCGAGGGTGAGGACGGCGTCCGTGTCGAGAGTGACGCCGTCGGACGTCGTGCGGTGCACCCCGCAGTCCGTCAGATGCGCCGTGGCCCGCGCGGCGATCTGCACGCCCGAGCCCTTGATCTCGTACACCTCGCAGCCGACGGCCTCCAGGCCGCTGCCCTCACCGGTCACCGAGAGGCCGGCGCCGGACGTGTGGTGCACCCGGCAGCGGTCCAGGCGCGGATGCCCGCCCGCGCGCACCGCGACCCCGGACTGGCCCGCGGCGACGACCTCGCACTCCTCGAACACCCCGCCACCGCCGTCCAGTACGGCGATGCCGATGCCGCCCGGGTTGTCGACCGTGCAGCGGCGCAGCGTCGGCCGGGCGCCGCCGCGCACCTCGATCCCGGCGGCGGAGCGCGTCATCACCCGCACGTCCGTGAGCTCCGGCGCGCCGTCCTCGATGAGCAGCGCGGGCGCGGCCGAGTCCTGCCCTTCCACGTGGAGGTCCTGGACGAGCGCGGACGCCCGCACCGTCAGGGGCACCCCGTCCGCCGGGGCGATGCGCACGGAACCGGGGGAGCCCTCGGGGCCGCGCAGCGTCACCGCCCGCCGGACGACGAGGTTCTCGCGGTACGTCCCCGGGGCCACTGTCAGGACGTCCCCGTCGCTCGCGGCCTCCAGGGCGGCCGCCAGCGATGCGTACTCGCCTGTGCGGCGCCGCCAACGCGACGTACCGGTGTGCGTCACCTGGACCGTGCCCTGTGCCATGGAGTTGCTCTGCCCCCACCTCGAAGTACGCGGTACCTCGCGCCCGCGCGCAAGGAGGCCGAAGAGTTCGCCCGGTCCACCGTAGCGCGCGCGGAGAGGGGGAGTTGACCCGATGGCCGGGCCGGTGGCCGGGCTCTCACCTGCTCAAGTGCCCGTGCCGGTGCGCACGTGCCCGTGTGGGTGCTCAAGCGCCGGTGCCGGCCCTGCCCCAGTCCGGGCCCGCGCTGTCCCAGGCCTGGTCCCAGCGTGCGTACCGCCGCTGCACGATGCGCCACAGCACCAGGCGCCTGGCGCCCTCGATGAGCCCGCCGCAGGCCAGGGCCGCGCCCAGGCCCGCCAGGGCGGCGTGCGTCGTCGCCGTGGCGGTGTCCAGGGGGCGGCCGACGATGCGGCCGTCGTCGTCGGTCCAGACCCGGAACCGGTCGCCGGGGTGCGGGGACTTGAGGTCGGAGACGACCGTGCCCGCCTGCCCCGAGCCGTCCGGGGCGGTCCAGCTCGCGAGGACGCGGCGGTGCGCGTCGCGCGAGGAGGAGGTCTCGGGGTCGGGGTCGAGCGGGGGCTGGTCGATCCTCTCCAGGACGGTGGCGGTCACGCTGTGCCGGGCCTCGCGCTGGGCCGCCACCGAGCGCAGCAGCGCGTCCTGGGTCAGCGCGCCGGTGACCGCGCCGGCGACGGGGGCCGCGACGACGATGAGCATGAGGGCGACGAGTGCGATCCAGGCCTCGGCGAGGTCGGTCGCGCGGCGCAGCGGATTGTGGCGCCAGCGCCAGAGTCCGGCGATCGCTCGCACAGTCCTGCACCCCCTTCCGCGTCCGTGATAGCCGCGAACGGCACGGCTCACGCCCGGGTCGCGGGAAGAGAGAGCGACATCACCCGCGCGTTCCCTCCTGCCGCGGTCCCTCCAGCCGGGGGGCCGCCCGGCCGTTTCCCGCTCCCCTCCTTCGGCCTTCCTCCTCGACCTTCCGCGGGCTGCTCGACCTTCCCCGATCGTGCGCGACCTGCCCGGGGGTCTTTTCGGTGAGCCCCACCGAACTTCTTCAACGTCCTTCCACCGACGTCGGGTTCCCCCGCCGCGCGCCATTCATTCGAGGATCGTCAGCGGGTCACCGATTCGAATGGTTCCGGTCGATTCCGGGATCAGATTCAGTCCGAAGAGGAGCTGGTCGCCGCTGCGGCGATGGTGGGCGAGGGTGCGCAGCGGCTCCTTGCCGCGCTCGGCGGTGCGCTGGTCGGTGGTGGTCACGACGCACCGCGCGCACTTCCTGGCGACGCGGAACACCGCCTCGCCGATGGTGACGCGCGACCAGTCGTCCTCCGCCCACGGCGGGACGCCCTCCACGACCACGTTCGGCCGGAAGCGGTTCATGGGCAGGGGGCCCTCGTCCGCGTGGTCGCCCTGTGCGATGAGGGAGTTGAGGGCGTCCAGCGAGGAGAGCGTGGTGAGCAGCAGCGGGAAGGCGTCGGCGAACGAGACGGTCTCGCCGGGGTGGCCGTGGGAGGTGGGGACCGGGCGGCGCGTCGCCGGGGCGTCCAAATGCCCCAGGCGGACGTCCAGGTCGAGGAACGCGCTGAACCAGGCGTCCGCCGCGGGATCGGCGGGCACTGCCTCGGACTTGTCCCGCAGGAACTCCACGGGCACCGTCTCACGCGGCTCCGGCACGGTGACGGTGAGCGGCTCCATGCCGGGCGCGGACACGCGTATGCCGCCGTCCGGCTGCGGCTCGGCGGCGGCCAACGCGAGGCGGGGATGCGGCCGTTGCGTCACGGCCCGGCCCGCTCTGTCGATCAACACCCATCTGCGGTCACCCGCGAGCCCCCAGGGCTCGACGACGGCCTCACGCGGTGCGTGCCCCCCGGCCGCCTTCAGCGGGTGGATGTGGATCGAGTGGAGAGCGGGATTCGGCATGCGGCCATCCTGCCAGCAGACACTGACAGCGACGGCCGCAGCCGATCAGTAGCCCCGGTACTGCCGGTTGTACGGATCCTCGTGCGGCGCCGGGGCCGGGCGGGGTGCCGCCGGGCGCATGGCCTCGTACCCCGTGCCGCCCATGGGGCGCTGTTGCTGCGGGCCCGGATAGCCGCGCGGGCCCGCGGCCTGCTGCGGGATGTACGGCGCCGGGGCCTGTTGCAGCGGGGCGGGCTGCGGGGCGGGGGCGTAGCCGTACGCGGGGTTCGGGTGGGAGGCCGCCGCGGGCATCGCGGGGGCCATGGCGGCCGCCGGATATCCCGGGTGGCCCGAGGGGCCGGAGGGCAGGGCGGGCAGCGCGGCCGGGAGGGCGGGCAGGTGGCTGCCCGTGTCGTACGCGGAGGGGACCCGGATCGGGGCGATCTGCGGGGTGCCCCGCTCGGCGACCAGCGAGTCGTAGATCGGAGTGTCCGGGAAGGACGGCGCGGAGTAGTAACCGCCGCCATAGGTGGAGCGGGGGGAGGTCATGCTCCATAAGTTAAGCCCTTCATGTGCTGGTTGGGGAGACCGATAAGAGGGTTGTTTTACGTGTCGCCAGTGACCGCGGATCCCCAATGCGAGCGAACTTGGGAAAATCGGTCGCGCGGCGACGTACGGATCGTGTAAATAGCGCGTTCCTCAGGGGTTACCCGCGGTCGACCGGCGGCTGTCCGCGACGGTCGGAAGGTGTCGCGGGGGACCGCATGTGCACCACTTCGAATGCCAGGTAATAGGTTGGGCAGGAACGCAACGGCGGCCCGGCCGGACCCGGCAACTTGTGATGGGGGCAGACATGTCAATGGCCAAAGGTTCGAATGTTCCCGTGCAGGCGCCCGTGGTGCGCGTCGAATTGGGGTGGGGAGCGGGGCCCGGGGTGCCGGACGCCGACGCCTCCGCGCTGCTGCTCGACGGCTCCCGGAAGGTGCGTTCGGACGCGGACTTCGTGTTCTACAACCAGGCGACGCACGCCTCGGGCGCGGTGCGCCACGAGGGCAAGCAGACCGCGGGCGGCGGTGTGACCGACGCGCTCGTCGTCGACCTCGCGCGCGTGGAGCCCGCCATCGAGACGGTCGTGCTCGCCGCGTCCGCGGACGGCGGCACCTTCGGGAAGGTCCCCGGCCTGCACATCCGCGTCGTCGACGCCGCGAGCGGCGCGGAGATCGCGCGGTACGACAGCGCGGACGCCAGCGTCGAGACGGCCTTCGTGCTCGGCGAGCTCTACCGCCGCCAGGGCGCGTGGAAGTTCCGCGCCGTCGGCCAGGGCTACAGCAGCGGCCTCGAAGGCCTCGCGACGGACTACGGCATCTCGGTGGACGAGCCCCAACAGGCCGCGCCCGCCCCGGCCGCCGCACCGACCCCGGCCCCGGCGCCCACCCCGGCCCCCGCGCCGCCCGCCCCCGCGCCCGCGCCGCCGGTGGCGGCCCCCGCCCCCGCCTCCCCGCCGCCCCCGCCCGCGGCGGCCCCCGCCCAGCCGGTGCGCCTCACCAAGGTCACGCTCACCAAGGAGGCGCCGTCCGTCTCGCTGACCAAGCAGGGCGGCACGTCGGGCGGGCTGCGGGTGAACCTCAACTGGGAGGTGCGCAAGCAGTTCAAGGGCTGGGCCAGCAAGCTCGGCCGCGCCGTGGCCATGCACGCGGACCTCGACCTCGACCTGTGCGCCCTGTTCGAACTCGCCGACGGCCGCAAGGGCGTCGTGCAGGCGCTCGGCAACGCCTTCGGTTCCCTGCACCAGCCGCCGTACATCCTCCTCGACGGCGACGACCGCACCGGCGCCGTGGCGACCGGCGAGAACCTGACGGTCAACCTGGACCACTCCCAGGACCTGAAGCGCGTGGTCATCTTCGTGACCATCTATGAGGGCGCGCGGAGCTTCGCCGACCTGAACGCCACGGTCACGCTGACCCCGCAGCACGGCGCGCCGATCGACTTCTCCCTCGACGAGTGCACGGTGCCGTCGACGGTCTGCGCGCTCGCGCTCATCACCAACAACGGCGGCGAACTCACCGTCCAGCGCGAGGCCCGCTATCTGGTGCCCGAGCGCGGCGTCAGCCCGCAGCGGACCATCGACTACGCCTACGGGTGGGGCATGAACTGGACTCCGGGCAGGAAGTGACCGGCGCGCCCCGGGAGTGCGGGGCGCGCGCGGAACGCCAGGGAGCCCGGGCGCGCTCGGGGCCGTCCGACGGGTCGCCGCGACGCCGCGTCGACCCGTCTGGCAGCCCCTAAGAGCGGGACTCCTCCGCTGCCGTGTCCGGGCGCGCGTACGTGCGGCCCTTCCAGGCCGCGCCGCGCCCCCGGTAGTGCTGCACGGCGGAGTCCACGGTCATCAGGAGGTACAGGAACGCGGTGGCGGGCAGCGTGAGCGCGAGCCACAGGGGCTGGCGGTAGTAGCGCAGCATCGGCAGGTACGTCGCGGTCATCACGAGCCACGCGAGCCCGCCCAGGAGCGCGGCGCCCGCGCTGCCCGCCGCGAGCCCCGCGAACAGCGCCACCGGCGGCGCCAGATACACCACCGCGAGCCCCGCCACCGTCCCGACGAGCAGCGCCGGATTGTGCCGCAGCTGGGCGTAGGCGCTGCGCGCCACCATCCGCCACAGGTCCGCGAGCCGCGGGTAGGGCCGCACGCTGTCGACGCGCTCGGCGAGCCCCAGCCAGATGTGCCCGCCCGCGCCCTTGACCGCCCGCGCCAGCGCCACGTCGTCGATGACCGCGTGCCGGATCGCGTCCGGGACGCGGGCCCGCGCGGCGGCGTCCGCGCGCAGCAGCACACAGCCACCGGCCGCGGCGGCGGTCCGCCCGCCCTCGCGCGCGATCCAGCGGAACGGATAGAGCTGCGCGAAGAAGTACACGAACGCCGGGACGACGAGCCGCTCCCAGACGCTCGCCACCCGCAGCCGCGCCATCTGCGAGACCAGGTCGTAGCCGCCCGCCGTGGCCGCGGCCACCAACTCCCGCAGGCTGTCCGGCTCGTGGGCGATGTCCGCGTCGGTGAGCAGCAGAAACTCGGGCTCGCGCGCGCGGGCGAGAGTCATGCCGTGCCGCACCGCCCAGAGCTTGCCGGTCCAGCCCGCGGGCGGCTCGCCGGGGGACGTCACCGTCAGCGGCAGCCCGCCTTGTCGCCCGGCCAGCGCCCGCGCCAGCTCGCCCGTGCCGTCGCTGCTGCCGTCGTCGACGAGGAACACCTCGGCGCGCCCCGGATAGTCCTGCGCGAGCAGCGAGGGCAGGCTCGTCGGCAGGACCTCGGCCTCGTCGCGCGCGGGGACGACGACGCACACCGACGGCCAGTTCTCCGGCTCCCGGCGCGGCGGCAGCCGCAGGTCCGTACGCCAGAAGAAACCCTGCCCGACCAGCAGCCACAGCCACGCGGCGAGCGAGGCGGCGGCGATCCACACAACGGCGCTCATCCGCCGCAGTCTGCCCCACCGTGCCGGGCTTGTCCGGCCGATCGTCTAAGGTGACCGGGTGAAGATCGCGCTGATGGACTCCGGCATCGGACTGCTCGCCGCGGCCGCCGCGGTGCGGCGCCTGCACCCCGGCGCCGACCTCGTTCTGTCCTCCGACCCGGACACGATGCCCTGGGGCCCGCACACGCCGCAGGAGATCGCCCGGCTCGCCCTCGCCGTCGCGGAGGCCGCCGCCGCGCACCGCCCGGACGCGCTGATCGTGGCCTGCAACACCGCGTCCGTGCACGCCCTGCCCACCCTGCGCGCCCGCCTGGAGCCGGAGCTGCCCGTCATCGGCACCGTCCCGGCGATCAAGCCCGCGGCGGCCGGCGGCGGCCCCGTCGCGATCTGGGCCACGCCCGCCACCACCGGCAGCCCCTACCAGCGCGGCCTCATCGAGGAGTTCGCCGCCGACGTCCCCGTCACCGAGGTGCCCTGCCCCGGCCTCGCCGACGCCTTGGACAAGGCCGACGAGGACGCCACCACCCGCGCCATCGCGGCCGCCGCGGCCCTCACCCCGCCCGATGTAAGGGCCGTCGTCCTGGGCTGCACCCATTACGAGCTGGTCGCGGAGCGCATCCGCGCGGCCGTGCAGCAGCCGGGCACCCCGCCGCTCGTCCTGCACGGCTCGGCCGGAGCCGTCGCCGCACAGGCGCTGCGCAGGGTCGGCGAGCGGACCGGCATCGAGGTCGCCGACGCTTCGGCCGCGTACGACGGCGAGTGCGCCGAAGGAACTCTCACGGTGCTCCTCGGCGGCCGCGAGGCCGCGCTCCCGGCCGCCGCCCTCACGTACGCCGAAGGCCGACTGCTCGCCGCCTCGGCTCCGGTGCTGGAGCCCTGAACCTCCTCGCCGTCCGTGCCCCTTTGATCACTCACTGCATCCGCTTCACGTGTGGCGCAGGACACATCAGGCTCCTCACCACCACCGACGCCGTGAACCTCGCGTCCGCCGTGTCCAACGGCAGGAGTAACTCTCCGCGACGCGGTGCCTTCACCCCGGAACGTGAGTACTCTCGATGGCATGACGGACGACGCCCACAGCGAGCGGGTCAGCTCCGAGCAGCAGCCCGAGGTCTGGACCGGTCGCGCGACGAACCGTGGTCAGTGGCTGCTGGCCTGCGGCGGTGCCGCCTGCCTCGCGCTGGGCATCGACCTGGCCGTCGAGGCCCTGTGGCCCTCGGGCATCCTCCCGCTGATCATGTCGATCGTCGGCTGCATCGCCGTCGGCCTGCTGATCCTCTTCGGCACGCTCGCCTTCGTGCACGTCGCCGTGAAGGTCGACAAGGACTCTCTCGAGGTGCGCTGCGGCCACATCGGAGTGCCGCGCCGCCGCATCCCGCTGTCGCACGTCGTGGGCGCCGACTTCGCCCCGTCCGTCACGCCGCGGCACTGGGGCGGCTGGGGCTACCGCTGGCGGCCCGAGCAGGGCACCGCCGTCGTCGTCCGGCGCGGCGAGGGCCTCGTCCTCAGGCTGGGTGACGGCCGCAAGTTCACGGTCACCGTCGACAACGCCGAGACCGCCGTGCGCGTCATCCGCGACCGTCTCCGCCTCCGCTCCGGGGGTACGCCGGTCTGAGCTGAGCCGCCTCCTCGCTCAGGGGGCGTGCCGTGGCGATGCCCGCAAGCAGTCCCGCGCCCACCGTCACGGACGTCACGCTCAGGGCATTGCCGACCGTCGCCACCGCGGCCAGCGCCGTCAGGGCCGCCCCCGCCGTCAGGACCACCTGCGTGGACCGCGGCGAGCACCACAGGGCGAACAGCAGCCAGCAGAAGGCCGCCGCGAGCAGCGCCACGCCCACGTAGCCCTGCTCGGCGCCCTGCTGCAACAGCGCCGAGTGCGGCTTGCCGTCCGCGAGCAGCCCCTCGGTGACCGTCGGTGACGCGTCGCCGAACCGCCCCGGCCCCACGCCGAACGCCGGATGCGCGCCCGCGAGGTCCTCCGCGTCCTGCCACATCCGCACCCGGTACCCGCCGAGCTGCCCCTCCAGAGAAGTGGCAAGGCCCTCCGGCAGCGCCCCGTCCGCGAACGCCCAGGCGAGCCCCGTCAGCACCGCCGTCGTCAGCGCGAACCCGGCGAGACCGAGCCCTCTGCGCCGCATCAGCGTCGCCGCGAGCGAGCACAGCAGGATCCCCGCGCACGCGATCACCCCGGCCGTCGAGCCGAGCACCGCCGCCGCCACCACGATCCCGGCCGCGAGGACCCGCAGGCCGGTCCGCAGCGCCGCCCCGCGCGCCGCCCACGCCGCACAGCAGGCCGCGCCCGCCGCCAGGCCGAGCAGCGCCGCCGTGGCGCCGATGGGCCCGAGCGGCGAGGAGCTGACGGGACCCGGCGTGACATGCGGCGCCGCGGCCGCGAGGGCGACCCCGGCGAGCGCGCCCACGCAGGGCGCGGCGATCGGAAGCAGCGCCCCCGCGATCCGCCCGCCCGCGTACCCGGCGGCCACCGCGAGCACCGCGAGCAGCATCCCGTCCGGTCGGCCGCCCCGCACGCCCGTCGTGATCAGCACCCAGGCCGCGCAGGCGGCGAGGATCGCCACGCCGACGGCGTCCGCGGCCCCGTGCCGTTCCCCGGCCCATCCGGCCGCGGCGGCCGGCGCCGGCGTATTCATCGACCCACCCCGTCGCCCCCCGATACGTGACGGGCCCCGACCGTACGGCGCGCCGACCGATGGCTTGATCTCGCCGCATGTCAGGGACTTGGGCACACGCTAGCCGCTGCGGGCACCACTTGTGGAGATCTCGCGCAGGAACGATCCGGCAGGTGTGTGGAACGGGCCCCCGGGACGGCCGCGCCGACGCCGCCGACCGCGCTGTCCGTGCCCAGGTGACGCGCCGTACACTCCCGGAGTGACCGCCACCACCGCTCCCACCGACGCGTCCGCGCAGACCGCACCGCAGCCCGGACCGGAAACGCGCGCCGAGCGGATCAGACGCCGACTGATTCCGGCCGGAGCGGCGGTGCTCGCCGGAGTGCTCCTCTATCTGAGCTTCGCGCCGCGTGAGCTGTGGTGGCTCGCGCCCTTCGCGTTCGCGGTCCTCGGGTTCGTCCTGCACGGGCGGCGCCCGAAGTCCGGCTTCGGGCTCGGGCTGCTCATGGGGCTGGGCTACTTCGTGCCGCTGCTGTCCTGGACGGGCGTCGACGTGGGTCCGCTGCCGTGGCTCGCGCTCGCCGTGGCTGAGGCGCTGTTCCTGGGCCTGACCGGCCTGGGGATCGCCTTCGTGTCCCGGCTGCCGGTGTGGCCGCTGTGGGCCGGCGGGGTGTGGATCGCGGGGGAGGCGGCGCGGGCGCGCTTCCCGTTCGAGGGCTTCCCCTGGGGCAAGGTCGCCTTCAGCCAGCCCGACGGCCTGTTCCTGCCGCTGGCCGCGCTCGGCGGCACCCCGCTGCTCGGCTTCGCGGTGGTGCTCTGCGGCTTCGGGCTCGCCGACGTCGTACGCCGCCTCAAGGCCGATCCGCGCACGCGTGACCGGGCGCTCGTCACGTCCGCCGCGCTCACGCTGGCGCCCGTGCTCGCCGGGGCCGCGGCCCTGCCGCTCGTCTCCACCAAGGCCGAGCACGGCACCACGACGGTCGCCGTCATCCAGGGCAACGTGCCGCGCATGGGCCTGGACTTCAACGCCCAGCGCCGCGCCGTCCTCGACCACCACGTGAAGGAGACGCTGCGCCTGGCCGCCGCCGTGCAGGCGGGCAAGGCCGAGCAGCCCGATCTCGTGCTGTGGCCGGAGAACTCCTCCGACATCGACCCGTACGCCAACGCCGACGCCTATACCGTGATCGACAGGGCCGCCAAGGCCATCAAGGCGCCGGTGTCCGTGGGCGCCGTCGTCACGGAGAAGGACGGCAAGCCCCGCAACCGGCAGATCCTGTGGGACCCGAAGACCGGTCCTGGCGCGACCTACGACAAGCGGCATCTCCAGCCGTTCGGCGAGTACATGCCGTACCGCGGCTTCTTCCGCCTCTTCAGCTCCGACGTGGACCGCGCCGGCATCTTCGAACCCGGTACGAAACCGGCCGTGTTCGACATGGCGGGCACCGGGGTCGGCCCGGTGACCTGCTACGAGGCCGCGTTCGACTCGGTGGTGCGGGACCAGGTGCAGGAAGGTGCGCAGATCCTCTCCGTGCCCAGCAACAACGCCACCTTCGAGCGCAGCCAGATGACGTACCAGCAGCTCGCCATAGACCGGGTGCGGGCCGTCGAGCACGGCCGTGCCGTCATGGTCCCGGTGACCAGCGGGGTGAGCGCCGTGATCCGCCCGGACGGGTCGATCGCCCAGCGCACCGGGATGTTCACCGCCGAGTCGCTGGTCGCCGACGTGCCCAGGCGCAGCTCCCTCACGCCCGCCACCCGTCTCGGCGTCTGGCCGGAAGTGATCCTTGTGCTGGCGGGCGCGGCCGGCGTCGGCTGGGTGATCGCCCGCCGCCGGGCCGGGGCCGCCGGTTAGGGTCGGCACCATGGCTACTCCGGACTTCATCCGCACCCTGCGCGCCGACGCGGGCCACCAGCTCCTCTGGCTCCCGGGAGTCACCGCCATCGTCTTCGACGACGAGGGCAGAGTGCTGCTCGGGCGGCGTGCCGACAACGGCAAGTGGTCCGTCATCGGCGGCATCCCGGATCCGGGGGAGCAGCCCGCCGAGTGCGCCGTGCGCGAGGTCTACGAAGAGACCGCGGTGCGGTGCGTCGCCGAGCGCGTGGTCCTGGTGGAGGCGCTGGAGCCGATCACGTACCCCAACGGCGACGTCTGTCAGTTCATGGACATCACGATCCGCTGCCGGGCCGTGGGCGGCGAGCCGCGCGTGAACGACGACGAGTCCCTGGAGGTCGCGTGGTTCCCGCTGGACGGGCTGCCCGACCTGCACGAGACCGGGCTGTTCCGGGTCAAGCAGGCGATGGCGGACGCGCCCACGTGGTTCGACCGCGGCTGAGCCGCGCGGCACCGAGAGAGCCCCGGAACGGCCGTCGGGCGTGATGAGCGCCGCGCCGAGGCGCCATGGTGACGGCCCGGCACAGCATGTAACCTGCACGGACATTGCCGGGCATCGTCCGCGGCGCGCGGACCGCGCACCGCGGAACCACGGGAACAGGGGCGGGAGTTGAGCCGGAGGACCTACGGCCTGACGCTGCGCGGGCTCGCCTGCGCCCTGCTGGCCTGGCAGGTCTGGCTCGTCTGGCATCTCAGTACGTACGGCGTCTCCACCGTCATGTGGTCCTGTGACAGCGAAGGCTGCGGCAGCGACCAGTTCGCGGCCCTGGCACCGGAGATCGGCATTGCCTCCACGGTGCTGCTCGGGTTCGTCGCCGCCCGCTTCCTGCACCGCGCCACGGTCGGCGCGGTGATCGCGCTGAGCGCGTGCGGAGCCGCCGTGGGCTGGTACGACGCGGTGTCCGACGGCCGCGTCGGGTACGGCACGGTCACCGACTTCATGCTCCTCGTGCCCGCGGGCCGGCACACCGTGTCGGGCTGGCTGGCCTTCCTGTGGTCGGTCGCCGCCGCGGGCTGCTTCGTCGCCCTGTGGGGCGGCGCCGTGAGCCTGCGCCGGACCGCCGCGCTGCGCAGGCTGCGCGGCGGCTTCACCACGGCACAGGCCCGCCTTGAGGGCTGGCGGCCGGTGCGCGGCAGGCGCGGCGAGGTCACCGTCGTCTTCCACGACACCCAGGGCGTCCGCCACTCCGTGCCCGTCGTCGTGGACCGCGCCGCCCTGGACCGGCCCGTCCTCGCCGTGTACGACCGGGCCCGCCCCGCCGACCCCCGGCGCACCCGGGTCGCCGTGCCCCGACGCACCCGGGTCGCAGGGCCCCGGCGCGGACCGCGAGGCTCCTCATGAGGCGTTCGATGACGCGGCACTTGGCGGCCAGGGGCTCCGTACGCCGCTTCCTCGCCCTGGACGTCCTGCTCGGCACCGCCGTGGTGGGCCTCGCGTTCGCCGCGCTGGTCGAGGGCGTCCTCGACGGCCCCGCCTGGCTGCTGTCCGCCGGCCTCACCGCCACCGCGCTCGCGCTCCTTTGCCTGGGCGCGGTCGCCGAACGCGGGCAGGGCGGCGGCGTCGCCTCCGGGCTGCGGTCGCGCGGGCCGCGCGCCTATGCGCCCGCGGTGGTGCACTCGGTGCGGGCCGTGCACCGGGAGACCGGGCAGCTCGTCCTCGACGCGCACGCCGCGGACAGCCTGTTCGCGTTCGACCTGACCGTCGTGCCGGAGGGCCGGCGCCCGTTCCGCGTCGAGGTCCGGCACCCCCTCGACGTACAAGGACTGCTGCACCGCGGCCGCGCCGTCGTCGAGTACGACCCCCGCCGGCCCTGGCGCGTCGTCATCCCGAACCAGCCGCCGGGCGAGTGGGTGGCGCGGGCGGCGCGGCTCGACCCGGAGTCCGCGCACACCGCCGACGGGCCGCCGGCGGGGCTGCCGCCCGGGGCGCATGTGCTGGTCACCGGTGTGGTGGTCGGGGCGGGGTTGGTGGGGGTGCTGCATCTCGCGGGGTGAGCGCGGGGAGAACGGGGTCGGTGGGTGGGCTCGCGGCGCTCCGTTAGCCTGAGGGCACGATGAACCGTTTGAGCACGTCATGGGGCGAGTACGACCTCACACGCTTCCCGGAGGACCCGCGCGACACCCTGCGGGCCTGGTCCGCGGCCGACGCCTATCTGCTGCGGCACCTGGCCGGGGAGGAGGGCGGGGAGCCGGTCGCCCTGGACGGGACGGTGGCCGTCGTCGGCGACCGGTGGGGCGCGCTGACCACCGCGCTGGCCGCGCACCGGCCCGTGCAGATCACCGAGTCCTACCTCGCGCGGCAGGCGACGCTGGCGAACCTCGCGCGCGCGGGCCTTCCGGCGGACGAGGCACGCCTGTTGACGACCCGGGACACCCCGCCCGAGCGCGTCGACGTCCTCCTTGTCCGCGTGCCGAAGAGCCTCGCGCTGCTTGAGGATCAACTGCACCGGCTCGCCCCGGCGTTGCACGCGGGCACCGTCGTCGTCGGCACCGGCATGGTCACCGAGATCCACACCTCGACGCTGGAGCTCTTCGAGCGGATCGTCGGCCCGACCCGTACGTCTCTGGCCCGCCAGAAGGCCCGCCTGATCTTCAGCATCCCGGACCTCGCGCTCCGGCCCGGCCCCAGCCCCTGGCCGCGCAGCTACGTCCTGCCCGCCGACTCCGGTGCGGGCGCGGGCCTGACGGCCGTCAACCACGCGGGCATCTTCTGCGCCGAACGCCTCGACATCGGCACCCGCTTCTTCCTCCAGCACCTGCCGTCGAGCACCGGCGACGCGCACATCGTGGACCTGGGCTGCGGCAACGGCGTGCTCGGCACGGCCGCCGCGGTGGCCGACCCCGACGCGCGGGTCACCTTCGTCGACGAGTCGTACCAGGCGGTGGCCTCCGCCGAGGCCACGTTCCGGGCGAACGCGACGGCGGCCAAGGCCGGTTTCGTCGCCGGGGACGGGCTGACGGCCATGCCGCCGGAATCCGTCGACCTGGTCCTGAACAACCCGCCCTTCCACAGCCACCAGGCGACGACCGACGCGACCGCCCAGCGCATGTTCCGCGGCGCCCGGACCGCCCTGCGCCCCGGCGGCGAGCTGTGGGTCGTCGGCAACCGGCACCTCGGCTACCACGTACGCCTCAAGCGCCTCTTCGGCAACGTCGAAGTGGCCGCGAGCAACCGCAAGTTCGTGATCCTGCGGGCGGTCCGGCGCGCATGACCGGCGAGCTGTTCCCGCGCGAGCGCGGCGAGGTGGCGTCGGGCGCGGTCCACGTGCCCGACTGGCTGGACCCGGCCCGCCAGCGGGAACTCCTCGCCGCGTGCCGCGCGTGGGCACGCCCGCCGGCCGGGCTGCGCACCGTCCGCCTGCCCGGCGGCGGGACGATGACCGCGCGGCAGGTGTGCCTCGGCTGGCACTGGTATCCGTACGGGTACGCGCGCACCGTCGTCGACGGGGACGGCGCGCCGGTGAAGCCGATGCCGGCGTGGCTCGCGGAGCTGGGGCGGAAGGCGGTACGGGACGCGTACGGCGACGGTGGTGTGCCCGGGGTCGGCCAGGCAGACGGCGACCCGGCTGCCGACCCGTACCGTCCCGCCGACGGCGCCCCGTCCGCGTACGACATCGCGCTCATCAACTTCTACGACGCCGACGCCCACATGGGCATGCACCGCGACAGCGACGAGAAGTCCACCGCCCCGGTCGTCTCCCTGAGCCTCGGCGACACCTGCGTCTTCCGCTTCGGCAACACCGAGACGCGGACACGGCCGTACACCGATGTGGAGCTGCGCAGCGGCGACTTGATGGTGTTCGGCGGGCCGTCGCGGCTCGCGTACCACGGGGTGCCGAAGGTGCACGCGGGCACGTCACCGCCCGGCCTCGGGCTCACCGGGCGGCTCAACATCACCTTGCGGGTGAGCGGGCTGGAGTAGGCCCGCGAGGGCGTGCGACCCAGGTCACATGCGTCCGTGTCACAGGGGGGCGGGCTACCTCGTCTCAAGGGTGTAGCCACTGACGATCACGGAGGAGCACACCATGGACGCGCGACTGAACTACTTCGCCAGCCCGACCGCCGGCAAGGCCCTCAAGTACGTCATGTCGGCGGGCCAGGTCATCAAGGAGTCGCCGCTGCCCGCCGCGACGCAGGAGCTGGTGGCGCTGCGCGTGAGCCAGATCAACGGCTGCGCGGCCTGCATCGACATGCACACCAAGGACGCCGCCGCGGCCGGCGAGACCCCGGTGCGGCTGAACCTGGTGGCGGCCTGGCGGGAGGCCACGGTCTTCACCGAGGCCGAGCGTGCCGCGCTGGAGCTGGCGGAGCAGGGGACCCGGACCGCGGACGCGGCCAGCGGGGTCGGCGACGAGGTGTGGGCGTACGCCGCCAAGCACTACGACGAGGAGCAGCTCACCGCCCTGGTGATGCTCATCTCGTTCATGAACATGGCGAACCGGCTGAACATCATCACTCAGCAGCCGGCAGGCAACTACGAGCCCGGACAGTTCCACCACTGAGCACCGCGAGCACAGGAACGGGCACGGCATCGGCACCGGGACCGGTCTCGGAGATGAGCAGAGGAGAGTCGGCGTGAGCAAGGTCGAGGAGTTCGAGGAGCTGCGGCCGCTGCTGTTCTCGATCGCCTACCGGATTCTGGGCAGCGTGAGTGAGGCCGAGGACGCGGTGCAGGAGACGTGGCTGCGCTTCGACGGCTCGGCGACCCGGCCCACGTCGACGAAGGCCTTCCTGTCGGCCACGGTGACACGGATCTCGATCGACGTGCTGCGCTCCGCACGCGTACGGCGGGAGGAGTACGTGGGGCCGTGGTTTCCCGAGCCGTTGCTGAGCGATCCGTATCAGGACCCGGCGCGGTCGGTGGAGTTGGCCGACTCGGTGTCCATGGCGGCGCTGCTGCTCCTTGAGCGGCTCAGCCCGCTGGAGCGGGCCGTCTTCTTGCTGCGGGAGGTGTTCGCCTTCGGGTTCGACGACGTCGCCGCGGCGGTCGGGCGGTCGGAGGCGGCGTGTCGGCAGCTCCTTGTGCGGGCGCGGCGGCACATGGAGGCGGGGCGGCCCCGGTTCGCGGCGGACCGGCAGGAGCGGCAGGAGCTGGCGACGCGGTTCTTCGACGCGCTGAAGGACGGCGATGTGGGCGGGCTGCGGGAGCTGCTGGCCGCCGATGTGCAGCTCGTCGGGGACGGCGGGGGCAAGGCGCCGCAGCTGGCCAACGCCGTCGTGGGAGCGGCGAAGGTGGCTCAGCTGCTGGGCTCGGTCTTCCCATGGCTGCTGCGGATCGACGCGTCGTTCGAGCCGCACGAGATCAACGGCCAGCCCGGCGCCGTCGTCCGCGACCGGGACGGCAAGATCCTGCACACCCTGGTCCTGGACGTGCTCGACGGGCGGATCCAGACCATCCGTGCGGTCATCAACCCCGACAAGCTCGGCCACCTCGGACCGGTCGCCGACGCCTGGGCCGTCGACCGCGAGGTGAAGCGGGCCCGTCGGCAGCCGAACTGACCCCGACCGCGCCGACGCCTGTGCGTCCATGCCGACGCCTGTGCGTCTCTTGCCTCTCTTGCGTCTATGCGTCGTGGAACACCAGCCCCAGCGACCGCCGCAAGCCCGAGCGGACCGTGCTCACGCCGTGCCGGACCGGCGCCGCCGACCAGCCGCAGCTGGAGCGGACCGGGCGGTCGCGGGTGGTGAACACCAGGCCGTGCCCCTGCGGCAACGCGGTGACCGTGCCCCGTGACTGGGCCCGCGGCCGCTGCTCGACCAGCAGGAACTCGCCGCCGGTGTAGTCGGTTCCGTGGACGTCGAGGCCGATGACGACCTGGAGCGGGAAGACGAGGTCGCCGAACAGGTCGCGGTGCAGGGCGTTCCAGTCGCCGCTCTCGTACCGCAGCAGGATCTGCGACGACTTGCACTGGCCCGCCTCGTGGCACTGGTCGATCCAGGCGTCCAGCGTGTCCGGCCAGGGTGCGGGGTGGCCGAGGCGGGCGGCCCAGTCGCGTGCGATGGGCAGCAGCTTCGGGTAGAGGGCGGCCCGCAACGCGGCGACGGGGCGCGGCAGTTGGTGGCTGAAGTACCGGTACTGGCCGGAGCCGAAGCGGTGCCGGGCCATGTCGACGGTCGACCTGAAGCGGGTGAGGTCGTCGTACAGGGCGGCGATCTCGTGGCACTCGGCGGGGTCGAGCAGCGGGGGCGTGAGGGCGCAGCCGTGGTCGTCGAGCTCGGCGGCGAGCGCCGGCCAGTCCGCGGCGGCGACCCTGGTGCGGGCCTCGGCCGCGGGGTCGGGCGCGGTGCGCGTGGCACCCCCGCCCGCGCCCTCAAGGGCACCTCGGCCTCCACGGGCACCCCCGCCCCCACGCGTGGTCACGCCGCCTCCAAGTCCAGCAGCCGCTGCTTCCGCTCCAGGCCGCCCGCGTAGCCGGTGAGCGAGCCGTCCGCGCCGATGACGCGGTGGCAGGGGCGTACGACGAGCACCGGGTTGCGGCCGATGGCCGTGCCCAGGGCGCGGACGGCCGCGCGGGACAGGCCGAGTTCGGCCGCGAGCTTTCCGTACGTCGTCGTGGTGCCGTACGGCACGGAGTCGAGGGCGTGCCACACCTTCCGCTGGAACTCGGTGCCCGATCCGCCGGCGTACTCGATGTCGAAGTCCGTCAGCGTGCCCGCGAAGTACGCGCGGAGCTGGCCGGTGATCGCCGTGAACGCCTCGTCGTCGCGCACCCAGCCGTCCTGGACGGCCGCGCCGCCCTTCTGGCCCGGCATCGACAGCGAGGCGAGTGCCGTGCCGCCCGTGGCCGTGTCCGACACCTCGCCCACGAGCAGCAGCTCACCCAGCGGGCTGTCGAACGTCGTGTAGACGGTCATCGCGCCTGTCCTCTCTCCTGGTACGTCTGTCCTGGTCCGGGGTGTGATCCCCGGTGGTGACAGTGACCAGTCTGCGACGCGGGCAGGCGGACGGCTGGCGGATTTCGGACGCGGTGCTCGCCGGGCGGCGGTTCCGCGCGGAGGGGGCGCTCCGGCGACGGTTCAGGCGGTCAGCTGCTCCACCACCAGAACCACCCCGATCACGATCATCGCGGCCCCCGAGACCCGGGTGACGGCGCGCGCCGCGGCCGGGCGGGCCCGCAGGACGGTACGGGCGAGGATGCCCACGCACAAGTAGATGGCACCGCAGCTCAGGATGTGGACCAGGCCCAGGGTGCTGATCTGCAGCGCCAGCGGCCAGCCGGTGCCGGGCTGGGTGAACTGGGGGAGCAGGGCGAGGAAGAGCAGCAGCGCCTTCGGGTTGAGGCCGCTGATCCCGGCGCCCTGGAGGACCCGGGACCGCCAGGCCGCGGGCGCGTCCGGCGTGGCCCCCGCCGCCCCCTGCTCCGCCGCCGCGGGAGTGCTCGGCCGCGACAGCGTCGTCGCACCCAGCCAGATCAGGTACATCGCGCCCAGCAGCGTCAGCGAGGCGAGCACGGCCGGATGGTCGGCGACCACGGCCGCGACGCCCGCCGCGACCACGGCGGTGAGGCCGACGTACCCCAGCAGCAGCCCCCCGACGGCCGGCGCCACCGAGCGGTCCCGCAGCCCCGCCGATATCGCGTACGCCCAGTCCGCCCCCGGAACCAGGATGAGCAGGACGGACACCGCCCAGAAGGCGGTGATGGAGCTGACGGCCATGGATGTTTCTCCCTCCCTGAGTGGTGCATGGGGGAGGTTAGTTCCGATCTGCCCAAAAGTGCTCCCGAGTTTTGCCTGGTCAGGGGCGTGTGTGTGGAAGAATCTTCCCCATGGACAGAGTCGACCGGCAGATCCTTGCCGAGCTGCAGAACGACGGCCGCCTGACCGTCACCGAGCTGGCCGCGCGGGTGCGGCTGAGTCTCTCGCCGTGCCACCGCCGGCTGCGGGAACTCGAGCGCCGCGGGGCGGTGCGCGGCTACCGGGCCGTGGTGGACGCCGAGGCCGTCGGCCTCACCTTCGAGTCCCTGGTCTTCGTCACCATGCGCCAGGAGGACCGGGACACGGTCGCCGCCTTCGAGGCGGCGGTCGCGGACATCCCCAACGTCGTACAGGCGCAGCGCCTCTTCGGAGACCCCGACTATCTGCTGCGGATCGTCAGCAAGGACCTGCGTGCCTTCCAGCGGCTGTACGACGAGGAGTTGGCGACGCTGCCCGGTGTGCAGCGCCTCAGCTCGACGCTCGTGATGAAGCACGTCGTGCAGGAGCGGCCGCTGCCGCTGTGAGGGGAGGCGCTGTCAGCTCTGGGGGGAGGCGCTGTCAGCTCTGAGGACAGGCGCTGTCAGCGGTCGCCCCGCAGATCCACGATCCGCTTGAACTTCCCCACCGACCGCTCGATGGTCTCCGGGTCCACGACCTCCACCGCGACCGAGACGCCGATGCCGTCCTTGACCGCCGACGCGATCTCCCGGGCGGCCGTGTCGCGCCGCCCGGGCGGCGTGTCCGGGCGGGCCTCCACGCGCACGGTGAGGGCGTCCATGCGGCCCTCCTTCGTGAGCCGCAACTGGAAGTGCGGGGCGAGACCGGGGGTCCGCAGCACGATCTCCTCGATCTGGGTGGGGAAAAGGTTCACGCCGCGCAGGATGACCATGTCGTCGCAGCGCCCGGTGACCTTCTCCATCCGCCGGAACACCCGTGCCGTGCCGGGCAGGAGGCGCGTCAGGTCCCGGGTGCGGTAGCGGATGACGGGCAGCGCCTCCTTGGTGAGCGAGGTGAAGACCAGCTCGCCGCGCTCGCCGTCGGGCAGCGCCTCGCCCGTGATCGGGTCCACGACCTCGGGGTAGAAGTGGTCCTCCCAGATGTGCAGGCCGTCCTTGGTCTCCACGCACTCCTGGGCGACTCCGGGGCCGATCACCTCCGAGAGCCCGTATATGTCGACGGCGTCGATCGCGAACCGCTCCTCGATCTCGCGCCGCATCTCCTCCGTCCACGGCTCCGCACCGAAGATGCCGACCTGGAGCGAGGTCGTCCGCGGATCGATGCCCTGCCGCTCGAACTCCTCCAGGAGGGTCAGCATGTACGACGGCGTGATCATGATGATCTCCGGGCGGAGGTCCAGGATGAGCTGGACCTGGCGCGCGGTCATGCCGCCGGAGGCGGGGATCACGGTGCAGCCGAGCCGCTCCGCGCCGTAGTGCGCGCCGAGACCGCCGGTGAACAGGCCGTATCCGTACGCCACATGGACCTTCTGCCCCGGCCGTCCGCCCGCCGCGCGGATGGACCGCGCCACGACGTCCGACCACATGTTCAGGTCCTGCTCGGTGTAGCCGACGACGGTGGGGCGGCCGGTGGTGCCGCTCGACGCGTGCAGCCGCCGCAGCTCCGACTGCTCCACGGCGAACATCCCGAACGGGTAGTTCGCCCGCAGGTCGGCCTTCGTCGTGAACGGAAAACGGGAGAGGTCGCCGAGCGAGTGGCAGTCGTCGGGTCCGAGCCCCGCCGCGTCGAACGCCGCCCGGTAGAAGGGCACGTTCTCATAGGCGTGCAGCAAGGTGTCCTGGAGCCGCTCGAGCTGCAGCGCCTCCAGCTCCGCGCGGCCGAGCCGCTCCGCCGCGTCCAGCAGTGCCGGTGTGCGCGCCATCTGGAGTACCCCCGTCCGTGCCGGGCGACCGATCATTCGGCCGATCTTGTGTCGGGGTCAGTTATTCAAGGTTTCAGGGCTTCTGGCAAGGCTTTCGTACGAGGTGTCATCGGCGCGTGTTCGAGCCGTCACTCCCACTGTGTGGCCTGGTCGGTGAAGGCCTGGGCGGCGGCGCTCCGGTAGGTGCTCGCGCGGCGGAGCAGGGTGACGGTGCGGGCGGGCAGGGCGGGGTCGAGGGGGATGGGGTGGAGGTGGGGGTGGTCGCGGGTGAGGGCGTCGGGCAGGACCGTGGCCAGGGGAGTGCGCCGGACGATCTCGGTGAGGGCGTTGATGGAGTTGGCCTCCACCGCGATCCGGGGTTGTACGTGATGTGCGGCGAAGTACGCGTCGACGTGCCGACGGGTGGCGAAGTCGCCGCTGAGCAGGGCGAGTCGGTGCTCGTGGAGGTCGGTGACCGGCAGGGGCCGGGAGGTGCCGGTGCCGGGGTGGTGCGGGCCGGTGACGAGGCCGAGGGTCTCCGTGAACAGGTCGGTGGCCTCGATGCCCGGCAGGTGCGGGCCCGCGAAGGCGATGCCGAGGTCGAGCCGGTCGGCCAGGAGGTCGGCTTCGATGCGGTCCTGGGTCGACTCCCGCACGTCGAGGGTGATGCCGGGGTGCCGGTCGTGGAAGGCGGCGACGAGGGGGCCGGTGAGGTAGGCGGTGAACGTGGGGGTGACGGCGAGCCGGAGATGGCCGCGGGAGAGGTCGTGCACGTCGAGCACCGCCCGCTCGCCCGCCGCGAGGTCGCGCAGGGCGCGCCGGGCGAAGGGGACGTAGGCGGCTCCGGCGTCGGTCAGGCGCACGGTGCGGCCGGTGCGGTCCAGGAGCTGGACTCCCAGGGCCTTCTCCAACTGCCTGATCTGCTGAGACAGCGTGGGCTGGGAGATCCGCAGCTCCTCGGCGGCGCGGGTGAAGTTCGCGTGCTCGGCGACGGCGAGCAGGTAGCGAAGGTGACGCAGTTCCGGCTTCATGACAGCAACTATAGATGTCATCGATGACTGTCAGTTCAACTGCGTCTTGGACGCTATAGATGCTGCTCATGCACAGTGAATGACGTCGGCCCCGACCGACGGACCCGATCGAAGGGAGTTCAGGGGCATGCGTCATCTCGCCCAGGGAATCGACCGCTTTCAGCGGGAGGTCTTTCCCGACCGGGCCGGGCTCTTCGCCCGCCTGGCCACCACCCACCAGCCCGGCACGCTGTTCATCAGCTGCTCCGACGCCCGTGTCGTCCCCGAGCTGATCACCCAGACCGAGCCCGGCGAGCTGTTCGTCATCCGCACCGCGGGCAACCTCGTCCCCGCCCATGCCGCCGGCGCCGACGGGGTGGCGGCCGGCATCGAGTACGCCGTCGCCGTCCTGGGGGTGCGGGACATCGTCGTCTGCGGGCACTCGGCCTGCGGCGCCATGACCGCGCTCGCCGAAGGCCACGACCTGAGCGGTGCGCCGGCCGTCGCCGACTGGCTCCGGCACGCGGACGCCTCCCGGGCCCGCGCGGCCGCCGCCGAGGCCGGAGGGGACGTCGCCGTGCTGGTGCGGGAGAACGTGTCCGCGCAGCTCGCGAATCTGGCCACGCACCCCTCGGTGGCGCGTGCCCTGGCCCAGGGCGGCGTGCGGCTGCACGGCTGGGTCTTCGACATCCGTACCGGCACGGTCGAGGACGTGGCGGGCGGTGCGGTCCCGGCCCTCGCGGCCTGACACCGCCCGAACGCCGCATCACCCTCGTCCGGCCCCTCACTCGTCCAGGGCCGCCTGCGCCGCTGGACTCCCCCTCACCCCCGCCACCCCCGCTTCTTGCGGACGGCACCCATCCGGAAGGAAACCGTTTCTCATGCTGCACGCCCAGTTCGACCCCACCGCCCGCCAGCAGTTGGCCGTCGCCGCCGTCGAGGCCAAGACAGTCCGGGATCTGTCCTGGCAGCAGATAGCCGACGCCGCCGGGCTGTCCGTCGCCTTCGTCACCGCGGCCGTCCTCGGCCAGCACGCCCTGCCCGAGGCTTCCGCGAAGGCGGTCGCCGAACTGCTGGACCTGGACGAGGGCGCGGTGACGCTGCTCCAGACCATCCCCACCCGCGGCTCCATCCCCGGTGGCGTACCGACCGACCCGACGATCTACCGCTTCCACGAGATGCTCCAGGTGTACGGCACCACCCTCAAGGCGCTGGTCCACGAGCAGTTCGGCGACGGGATCATCTCGGCGATCAACTTCAGGCTCGACGTGCGGAAGGTCGCCGACCCCGAGGGCGGGGAGCGCGCCGTCATCACTCTCGACGGCAAGTACCTGCCCACGAAGCCCTTCTGAGGTCTGCGGGGCCCGGGTCTGCGGCATTGAGGAGCCGTTCCTGACGGCGTATAAGGAGGGCAGCTTCCACTACCTGTACCTGCTCATCGCCGCCGACCGCATCTGACAAGGGGAGTTCTCGTGCGCCTCGTCTCACCCGCAGGACGTGTTCTGGCCGCCGGAGGTGTCGCCGCGGCACTGCTGGTGGGCGGGGGCACGGCCCTTGCCGCGCCCAGTGCGTCCGCCACATCCACTGCGTCCGCCGCACCCGCCGCACCTCATGGGTCCGCCACACCCGTCGCATCGGCCCCGCAGGGCGCCTTCGCCCAACTGCACCCCCTCTCCGCCCTCTCCGCCCGGCGCCTCGCCACCGCCGATCTCGTCGCCGCCGCCAAGTACGGCACGGGCAGCCCGATCGACGACCCCGCGCGGGAGCAGCAGGTGCTGGACGCCGTGGCGCGACAGGCGGAGGAGGCCGGGGCGGACCCCCGGGCGACCGTGCGGATCTTCCGGGACCAGATCGAGGCCAACAAGGTCGTGCAGCGGGCGCTGCACCGGAAATGGGACGCCGATCCCGCGTCGGCCCCGACGGAGCGGCCCGACCTGGCGAAGGTGCGCGAGGAGATCAACCGCGTCAACGGCGAACTGGTGCGGGCCATCGCCGCGTCGGCGCCCGCGCGCGGCGCACCGTACTGCACCGGTGTCCTCGTCGCGACGACCGCGCATGTGCGTCACGAGCAGGGGCTCGACGCCCTCCACACGGTGGCGCTGGTGCGGGCGTCGCGTTCGGTGTGCGGGTGACGGCGTGCGTACGGGCTGCTCCCGGCGACATCGGCCTGCCCCCGGCCGAGGCGGACAGGGCGGTGCGTCGGGGGCGTCATGAGGCGGGCCGCGGCTCGTGCTCGGGCAGCGCGGTGTGCAGCCTGTCCACCAGGAGGTGGGGGTGGGTGACCATCGGCACGTGGGCCGTGTCGAGTTCGACGATGTCCATGCCGCGGGCGCGGGCCCGGGGGAGCATGTCGGCCATCATGGGCCGGGCCGCGCAGAACCAGTAGGAGCTCGGACGCGGCGACGGGGCGTCCCGTACGGGTTCGCGGTGCGTGGCCATGGGCATCGGGGTGACGGCGCCCGCCAGTCAGGCGCGGTCGGCGGCGTCGCTGACGGTGAGGGAGTCGAAGGGCAGTGGCGCCGCCAGCCAAGGCTGTTCGGCCGAGACCGGTGCGAAGAAGTCCACCAGCCAGGGCAGCAGGTCGAAGGCGGACTCCCCGGGCTCGGCGAGGAAGGCGTCCAGGTACACCAGGTGCCGCACCTGTTCGCCGAGGCGGGCCGCGGCTCCCTGGGCGACGATGCCTCCGTAGCTGTGACCGACCATGACGACCGGCCGGTCGACGTCGCGGACGAACCGCACCAGGTCGCCGACGTGGGTCTCCAGGCCGGTGTCCGGGCGCGCTTCGGCCCGCCGCTCGGCCAGACCGGGAAGGGTGGGGGTCAAGACGGTGTGCCCCCGCCGGCGCAGCGAGGTGGCGACGCGGTCCCAGACCCAGCCTCCCAGCCAGGTTCCGTGGACGAGGACATAGGTGGCCATGGGGCTCCTTGGCGCGGTGTGATGCGGTGTGGTGCGGCGTGATGCGTGTAGTGCGGTTTGGTACGGCAGGGTGGCCGGTGCGGCCGTCGCCGGGCCGCGCGATCGGCCGGTCACATGAGCAGGGAGATGTCGCCGCGCCCTCGCGAGACGCAGGTGGTCATGTAGCCGGCGGCGCGTTCGTCACCGGACAGGCAGGTGTCGCGGTGGTCGACCTCCCCGTCGACGACCTGGAGCACGCACGTACCGCAGACGCCTCCTTCGCAGGAGTGCTCGAGCCTGACGTCATGGCGGTGCAGGGCGTGCAGCAGCGACTCGTCCGCCGCCACGGTGATGGTCTTACGCGAGACGGCCAGATGCGCCTGGAAGGGCTCACCGCGGCGCTCACCGGGTGGGACGACCGTGCTGAAGCTCTCCCCGCGCACCCGCTCCGGCGCCCGGCCCGTCGTGGCGGCCTCGATCGCGGTCATCAGCCGAGCCGGGCCGCAGTGGTAGATCGTGGCGGACGACGGCAGCCCGGCGACCAGCTTCCCGACGTCAAGGCGCGAGCCGGCGGAGCTGTCGTGGACGGTCAAGGGCAGTCCGCAGCCGGCGAGTTCCGGCAGGTACGCCGCCTCGCCCGCCGAGCGCACGCAGTAGTGGACCTCGCCTCGGGCGTCGGCGGGCAGGTCGTGCAGCAGCCCGAGGATCGCCGTGACGCCGATACCGCCGGCGACGAACACGTGGTGACCGGCCTCCGCGTCGATCTCGAACCCCGGTTGGGGGTAGGAGACGTAGACGTCGTCGCCGACGTCCAGGTCGTCGTGGAAGAGCATCGACCCACCACGGCCGGCGGGCCGCCGCAGGACGGCGAACCGATAGCGGTCGGTCGCCGTCGGGGATCCGATGAGGGAGTAGTCCCGGCGTGTCCCGTCCGTGTGCTGTACCTGGATGTGGTCGCCGCCCCGGAACGGCGGGAACTCGGGGCGGTGGCGGGGCACCACCTCGATCTCGCGGACGTCGGGTGTCACCGGCCGCGCGGCGGCGACACGGGAGGCCATCAGCAGTCGTACGGTCATGTCCGGTCACCGGGACCAGTTCGGCCTCGGTCACCGGGCCGTTCGGCGGGGGAGGGGTCGCCCGGCCAGTCCGGCAGGGGCCGGATGGCCTGCCCGGGGCGGACCCGGGCGCCTCGCACGATCTGGCAGTTCAGCCCGGAGCGGCCGGTGAGCGGGGTGAAGACCGGCTTGTCGATCAGCCGTTCCAGGTAGTGGCACGGCACGTTGAGACGGCCCGCGAAGACGACGGCGTCGCCGATGGCGAAGTAGGTCCCCAGCAGGTCGTTGAGGGGCGCGCCCCGCGTGACCATGTTGCGCCGGCTCTCCTGGCCGCTGAGCCGGATGCCGGTCTCGGCCTCGACCGCGTCCAGGGTTTCCTGGGCGATCAGCGTCAACTGCCGGTCGGCGTGGGGGAGGTGCGCGTAGTGGCCGCGTCCGGTGGCATAGCGGTCGCCGCGGATGCCGACCCCGGCGAGCAGTTCGGCTTCCTCCAGGGCGTGCATCTCCACGCCGGCGGTCTCGGCGGCGAACACCTCAAGGAGGGCGCCGCTCCAGAGGACGGCGGTGGCGTCGGCATCGGATACGGCTCCCGGAGCCCGGGGATCGGATGCGGCTCCCGAAGCCTGAGGATCGACGGAATGAGACATGATCCGAACGTTCCACAGATCGCGGCCGCGGCCAAGACCGGATCGGCCAACCTCCCGCGGCCAAGCGGGAGTCGCCCAACCCTCTGCGGCCAAGAGCCGGTCGGCCCCCGGCTAACCCTCCGCCGCCACCGCCACCGCCCGCGCCCACCGATAGTCCGCCTTCCCGCTCGGCGAGCGCTGGATGTGATCCGTGAACACGACCGCGCGCGGGATCTTGTACCCCGCGAGGTGGGTGCGGCAGTGGGTCTGGAGCGCGGTCAGGTCCAGGGAGGCGGCACCGTCGCGGAGTTGGACGACCGCCGCGACCCGGTTGCCCCAGCGCTCGTCCGGGACGCCGGCGACCAGCGCGTCGTAGACGTCGGGGTGGGACTTGAGGGCCTGCTCGACCTCCTCCGGGTACACCTTCTCGCCGCCCGTGTTGATGCACTGCGAGCCCCGGCCGAGCACGGTCACGATGCCGTCGGCGTCGACCGTCGCCATGTCACCGAGCAGCACCCAGCGTTCGTCGCCGCGCTGGAAGAACGTCTCGGCCGTCTTCTTGGGGTCGTTGTAGTAGCCGAGCGGGACGTGCCCGCGCTGGGCGATGTGGCCCGGTTCGCCGGGAGAGACGGGGTCGTACGTCGCCGGATCGACCACCTGCGTACGGGAGTTGACCCGCAGCCGGAAGCCCTTCTCGGGGCCCGAGTCGTCTGTCGCGGTGCCGTTGAAGCCGGACTCCGACGAGCCGAAGTTGTTGAGGAGCATGACGTTCGGGGCGAGCGCGGCGAACTGGGCGCGGACCGTCTCCGACATGATCGCGCCCGATGAGGAGACGCTGAAGAGCGAGGAGAGGTCGGTGCCGCGCAGGGGGCCGTTCAGGGCGTCGATGAGGGGACGCAGCATCGCGTCGCCCACCAGGGACACGCTGGTGACCTTCTCCTTCGCGATGGTGCGCAGCACCTCTTCGGGCACGAACTTGCGGTGGATGACGAGGCGTTGGCCGAAGTGGAAGCAGATGAAGGCGGTGAGCGTCGACGTGCCGTGCATCAGGGGCGGGGTCGGGAAGAACGTGATGCCGTCGCCGCCGGCCGCCACCCGCTCGGCCACCTCCTCGGGCCTCGTCACCGGCTCGCCGGTGGGCGCGCCCCCGCCGAGTCCCGAGAAGAAGAGGTCCTCCTGGCGCCACATCACGCCCTTGGGCATGCCCGTCGTGCCGCCGGTGTAGATGATGAACAGGTCGTCCGCGGAGCGCTCCGGGAACCCGCGCTCGGGCGACCCGGACGCCTCCACCTCCGCGAACGTCACCGCTTCGGGCCCGGCCGTCGCGCCGGACGCCGCCGCGTCCCCGACCCGTATCAGATGCCGCAGCTTCTCCGCCCGCGGCAGCGCGGCGACGACCCGCCCGCCGAATTCCGCGTCGAAGACGAGCGCGGCAAGATCGGCGTCCCGGTAGAGATAGGCCAACTCCTCTTCCACGTAGCGGTAGTTGACGTTCACGGGGACTATGCGCGCCTTCAGGCACGCGAGCACCGTCTGGAGGTACTCGACGCCGTTGTAGAGGTGCAGGCCCAGATGCTCGCCCGGCTTGACGCCGTGGTCGATCAGATGGTGCGCGAGACGGTTGGCGGCCGCGTCCAGCTCCGCGTACGTGAGGGTCCGCTCCGCGCCCGTGCCGGGGTGGTCCACGTACAGCAGCGCCGCACGGTCGGGCACCACGTCGACGACCGACTCGAACAGGTCGGCAAGGTTGTACTCCACCGCTCCTCCTGACCCTGACGCCATCCCGTGTGGCGGTCATGAGAGCAGAGCCGCGCACAAGTGGGAAGGGGCCCCGCAGAAGAAAACTGACTACCTGTCAGAAAACTATTGAACTGGCACGTCGCCTCCTGCAACCTGTTCCAGGTCTGAAGACGGGAGGACGGCTATGGGTGGTACGGAACATCTCTCCGGTACGGAACATCTCTCCGTAGAGCGCGAAGGCGCCACGCTGATACTCACGCTCAACCGGCCGGAGGCCAGGAACGCGCTCTCGCTGCCGATGCTCGTGGGCCTGTACGACGGGTGGGTGGCCGCCGACGAGGACGACGCGGTGCGCTCCGTCGTGCTCACCGGGGCGGGCGGCGCCTTCTGCGCGGGCATGGACCTCAAAGCGCTCGCGGGGCAGGGCATGGGAGGCGAGGAGTACCGCGACCGGCTCAAGGCCGACCCGGACCTGCACTGGAAGGCGATGCTGCGCCACCACCGCCCCCGCAAACCCGTGCTCGCCGCCGTCGAGGGGCCCTGCGTGGCCGGCGGCACCGAGATCCTGCAGGGCACCGACATCCGCGTCGCGGGGGAGTCCGCGACGTTCGGGCTCTTCGAGGTCAAGCGCGGCCTGTTCCCCATCGGCGGCTCGACGGTGCGCCTGCAGCGGCAGATCCCGCGCACCCACGCCCTGGAGATGCTGCTCACCGGCCGCCCCTACTCGGCCCGGGAGGCAGCCGACGTGGGACTGATCGGTCATGTCGTCCCCGACGGCACCGCCCTGGAGCGGGCCCTCGCCATCGCCGAGCGGATCAACGCCTGCGGCCCGCTCGCCGTCGAGGCCGTGAAGGCGTCCGTGTACGAGACCGCCGACATGACGGAGGCCGACGGGCTCGCGGCCGAACTCAAGCGGGGCTGGCCGGTGTTCGACACCGCCGACGCCAAGGAAGGCGCCCGCGCCTTCGCCGAGAAGCGCCCGCCCGTCTACCGCCGCGCCTGACCCGAGGAGCCGCCGCCGTGACCGAAGTCCTCAGCGCCCCGCTCGTCGTCGAGTTCCCCTTCACCCGCTCCCTCGGCCCCGTCCAGTCCGCCTTCCTCACCGGCCTGCGCGAACGCACCGTGCTCGGCGTGCGCACAGCCGACAAGAAGGTGCTCGTGCCGCCTGTCGAGTACGACCCGGCCACCGCCGAAGAGCTGCGCGACCTCGTCGAAGTCGCCGCCACCGGCACCGTCACCACCTGGGCCTGGAACCATGAGCCCCGCCGCGGCCAGCCCCTCGACACCCCCTTCGCCTGGGTCCTCGTGCGCCTCGACGGCGCCGACACGGCCCTGCTGCACGCCCTCGACGCCCCGGGCCCCGACGCCGTACGCACCGGGATGCGCGTCCGCGTCCGCTGGGCCGCCGAACGCACCGGCGCCATCACGGACATCGCCTGCTTCGAACCGTACGAGCAAGTCGATGCGACGGGCCGTCAAGTCACCGCGCACAGTGGTGAGTTCGCGGGCGCGGCGGCCGTGACCGGGATCGTCGCGCCCGCCCGGCTCGACTACACCTACAGCCCCGGCCGCGCCCAGTCCCAGTACATCCACGCCCTGTCCGGCCGCAGGACGGTCGGCGAGCGCTGCCCGTCCTGCCGCAAGGTGTACGTGCCGCCGCGCGGCGCCTGCCCGACTTGCGGGGTCGCCACCGCCGAGCAGGTGGAGGTCGGGCCGTGCGGCACCGTCACCACCTTCTGCATCGTCAACATCAAGGCCAAGGGCCTCGACATCGAAGTGCCGTACGTCTATGCCCACATCGCCCTCGACGGCGCCGACCTCGCCCTGCACGCCCGGATCGCGGGCATCCCCTACGACCAGGTCCGCATGGGGCTGCGCGTGGAACCCGTGTGGAGCGAGGGCGGCCGCTACCCAGACCACTACCGGCCCACCGGTGAGCCCGACGCGGACTACGACACGTACAAGGAGCTGGTGTAGATGGCGCACGCCGCCCACGACGCCGCCGGGGCACGGGACGTCGCGATCGTCGCCTTCGGGCAGACCGACCACCGGCGCGGCAGCGACGAGCTCTCGGAAGTCGAGATGCTCATGCCCGTCCTGCACGAGGTCCTCGCCGCCACCGGCCTGAAGACCAGCGACATCGGCTTCACCTGCTCCGGCTCGTCGGACTACCTCGCCGGGCGTGCGTTCTCCTTCACCATGGCCCTCGACGGCGTGGGCGCCTGGCCGCCGATCTCCGAGTCGCACGTGGAGACGGACGGCGCCTGGGCGCTGTACGAGGCGTGGGTGAAGCTGCAGACCGGCGAGGCCGACACCGCGCTCGTCTACTCCTACGGCAAGTCGTCGCCCGGCTCCGTGCGCGACGTCCTGACCCGCCAGCTCGACCCGTACTACCTGGCGCCGCTGTGGCCGGACTCCGTCGCCCTCGCCGCACTCCAGGCGCAGGCGCTCATCGACGCGGGCGACACGGACGAGCCCGCCCTGGCCGGGGTCGCGGCCCGCAGCCGGGATGCCGCGCGCGCCAACTCCCATGCGCAGCTGGTTGGTTCGGTGCCGCAGGGTGACTACGTCGTACGTCCCTTGCGTACCGGGGACTGCCCGCCGATCGGCGACGGGGCCGCCGCCGTGGTGCTCGCGGCGGGGGAGCGGGCCCGGGAGCTGTGCGGACGCCCCGCGTGGATCCGCGGCATCGACCACCGCATCGAGCCGCACAGCCTGGGCGTGCGCGACCTCACCGACTCGCCGTCGACACGGCTCGCGGCCGAACGCGCCGGGGCCTTCGAGAGGCCCGTGGACACCGCCGAGCTGCACGCGCCGTTCACCTCGCAGGAGGTCGTCCTGCGCACGGTGCTGCGGCTCGGCGACGACGTGACGGTCAACCCCTCCGGCGGCGCGCTCGCCGCCAACCCGGTCATGGCGGCCGGTCTGATCCGGCTCGGCGAGGCCGCGGCCCGCATCCACCGGGGAGCGTCCGACCGGGCCCTCGCCCACGCCACCTCCGGCCCCTGCCTGCAGCAGAACCTGGTCGCCGTCCTGGAAGGAGACCCGCGATGAGCAGCGTGTCCGGCAAGGAACCCGTCGCCGTCGTCGGGATCGGCCAGACCAAGCACGTCGCCGCGCGGCGCGACGTGTCGATCGCCGGACTGGTCCGCGAGGCCGCCCGACGTGCCCTGCTGGACGCCGAGTTGACGTGGGCGGACATCGACGCCGTCGTCATCGGCAAGGCGCCCGACTTCTTCGAGGGCGTGATGATGCCCGAGCTGTACCTCGCCGACGCCCTCGGCGCCGTCGGCAAACCCATGCTGCGCGTCCACACCGCGGGCTCGGTCGGCGGCTCCACCGCGCTCGTCGCCGCGAACCTCGTCGCGGCCCGCGTGCACGGCACGGTCCTCACCCTGGCCTTCGAGAAGCAGTCGGAGTCCAACGCGATGTGGGGCCTGTCGCTGCCCGTCCCGTTCCAGCAGCCGCTGCTCGCCGGGGCGGGCGGATTCTTCGCGCCGCACGTCCGCGCGTACATGCGGCGCACCGGCGCCCCCGACACGGTCGGCTCGCTGGTCGCGTACAAAGACCGCCGCAACGCGCTGAAGAACCCCTTCGCACACCTCCACGAGCACGACATCACGCTGGAGAAGGTGCAGGCCGCACCCATGCTGTGGGACCCCATCCGCTACTCCGAGACCTGCCCGTCCTCCGACGGGGCGTGCGCGATGATCCTCACCGACCGCGCCGGAGCGGCCCGCGCGCCCCGGCCGCCCGCCTGGCTGCACGGCGGCGCGATGCGCAGCGAGCCCACCATGTTCGCGGGCAAGGACTGCGTGTCGCCGCAGGCCGGGAAGGACTGTGCGGCCGACGTCTACCGGCAGGCGGGCATCGCGGACCCGCGCCGCGAGATCGACGCCGTCGAGATGTACGTGCCGTTCTCCTGGTACGAGCCGATGTGGCTGGAGAATCTGGGCTTCGCCGCGGAGGGCGAGGGCTGGAAGCTCACCGAGTCCGGTGTGACGGAACTGGATGGTGACCTTCCGGTGAACATGTCGGGCGGTGTGCTTTCGACCAACCCCATCGGCGCGTCCGGGATGATCCGCTTCGCCGAGGCCGCGCTCCAGGTGCGGGGGCAGGCCGGTGAGCACCAAGTGCCCGGTGTGCGCAGGGCACTCGGGCACGCGTATGGAGGGGGTTCGCAGTTCTTCTCCATGTGGCTGGTCGGCGCGGAGCCGCCCACGACGTGATTCGCGACCCGCCTCGCACAGGAATCCGTCCTGCCGTCGCGGCCTGTGCTGCGCCGGAGGTGAAAGCTAGGCTGGCGGCGGACGACGCATCGGGAGGAGCACGGACGTGGCCGAGAGCACCATCACCCAGCAGCATCCGCTCGCGGGTTGGGACAAGCCGGACCTCGACCTCAGCACCGCGGAATGGCGGTCGAGCAGCGACGGTCGCGGGGACGTGGAGATCGCCTTCGTGGAAGGCTTCATCGCGATGCGCAACGGCGGCCGGCCGGAGAGCCCCTCCCTGATCTTCACGCCCGCCGAGTGGGGGGCGTTCGTGCATGGGGCCCGGGAAGGGCGGTTCGACCTGACGTAGCGCGTACGGGGTCGACGGTTCGACGTCGCGCAGCGCGTATGTGGGCGCGTCGCGTCCATCTCTGCGACCGGGCCACCCCCATGTCTGTGCGACCCGGCCCCGGTCCTCCTGCACGTCAGGGGGGCCGGGGCCCGACGCGTATCAGGAGGCGACGCCCGCGGCGGTCGCGTCGGCGGCGTCGCCCGCCTCGCCCTCGACGAAGGTGCGGACCACCTCGATGTCCCCGATCCGCGCGGGATCCACCCGCCTCGGGTCGTCGCCGAGGACGACGAGGTCGGCGCGCTTGCCGGGCGTGATGCTGCCCGCGCTGTCCTCCCAGTGGCAGGCGTACGCCGCGTCGGTGGTGTACGCGCGCAGCGCCGCGTCCACGTCGATGCCCTCCTCGGGGCCGATGACCGCGCCCGACGCGGAGGCCCGCTCGACCATGAACTGGATCGCCCGCAGCGGCGCCCCGTCGGCCACCGGCCGGTCCGAACTGCCCACCAGGCGCACCCCGTGGTCGAGGAAGCCACGGCCCCGGTACAGCCACGGCGCCCGCTCCGCACCCATGATCGCGGCGTAGTCGTCGCCGAAGTACCGCAGGAAGTTCGGCTGGACGACGGCCGTGACGCCGAGCCGGGCGAACCGGCGCAGCTGGTCGGGGCGCACCAGTCCGGCGTGCTCCACGCGGTGCCGGGCGTCCGGGCGGGGGCGGGCGCGCTGGGCCGCCTCGATCCCGTCCAGGGCCACATCGACCGCGCGGTCGCCGATGGCGTGCACGGCGAGCTGCCAGCCTGCGCGGTGGCCCGCCACGATGGTGTCCTTGAGCAGGTCCGGGTCCATCTGGAGCTGACCGTTGGAGTCACTGCCCACATAGGGGTCGGTGAGCGCCGCGGTGCGCGCCATCATGCCGCCGTCGGTGAACACCTTGAGGGCTCCCAGCGAGAGCCGTCCGTCGCCGAAGCCCGTGCGCAGGCCGAGTCCGAAGGCGCGTGTCGTGGTGTCCTCGCGCGCCGCCTCGACCGCGCGCAGCGCGTCCGCGGCCACCATGAGCTGGACGCGGACGGGCAGCCTGCCCGACTCATGGGCGAGCTGGTAGGCCGCGGCCTCGATGGGGCTGTGGGCGAACAGCTCGCTGCCCACGCCCGCCTCCGCGACGGCCGTCACGCCCTCGGAGCGGCAGACACGCGCCGAGTGCTCGATGGCGTCGGCGAGTTCGCCGAGCGAGTGCGGCGGCCGGAGCCGGAGCACCGCGCCCATGTCGTCCTCGGCGAGGAAGCCGTCCGAACCCGCGAGGCTCGGCGGCAGCAGATCCAGGACAGCCGTGTTCACCAGGCAGGCGTGGCCCGAGATGTGCCCCAGGTACACCTTGCGGCCGTCGCTGACCGCGTCCAACTCCTTGGCGGTCAGGGGCCGGTCGAGTTCGCGCTGGTCGTACCCCGCCAGGCTGACCCAGCCGCCCCGGGGCCGGGCGGCGACGGCGTCGGCCACCACTTCGAGGATGTCGTCGACACGCCTGCTGGGCGCGACGCTCGGCGCCTGTGCCTTCAGGCCCGCCCAGACCATGTGCACGTGGCTGTCGATGAAGCCGGGCAGCACGGTCGCGCCGTCGAGGTCCAGGACCCGTCGTGCCGGAAGCCCCGCCACGTCGTCGTCGAGACCCACGATCCGGCCTCGCCAGACGCCGAGTTCGCGGGCGGTGGGGTGGTCCGGGTCCATCGTGACGACATGGGCGTTGGTGATCCTGGCGCAGAGCACGAACAGATCCCTTCGGGGAGGCGGCGTGTCGAATCCGGTCCTCGTTCGAACGAGCTATTGTTCTATTGTTAGGTGAGGCTACCCTAAGTTCTAATGGTGGTGAGTTGGTGGACGAGGAACGGGTGGAGCGGCGGGCGGTGGTGGTCAACCGCCTTGAGGCCTGGGCCGATGGTGTGGTCGCGGGGCTCGACGCGCAAGAAGACGTCGATCGCTCCTTACTCCACGCGCTGGGCGGGCGCCCGACTCTGCGTGAGGAGAACGCGGTCCGCAGGGCCGACGCGGTGCGTGCGGCCGCCCTCGGGCTCGGCCCGGCCGGCTGCGCGGCCGCGGCGGGCATCTCGGAGCGGCTCCTGCTCAACTGGCAGGCGCGGGAACCCACGTTCGCGGCGGCCATGGCGGCCGCGACGCACATGGCCGCGCGCGAGGGGGAGCGGGCCCGCCTGGTGGCGGGGCCCACGGGGCCCGGCGCGGCCGGGCTGCGCGTCGTCCTGCGAGCCGTGCGGGGCGGCGTCGCGCAGCCGACCGCGGCGGCGCTCGGCGGCTGGTCCGAGCGGTCCTTCCTGCGGCTGCGCAGGCAGAGCCCAGAGGTCGCGGCCCTCCTCGCGGCCGCGCGGCGGGCCAGGGCGCGGGCCAGGAGGGCGGAGCGGCGCGGGGGTTCGCGGGGCGGGCGCGGGTACCGGCTGGTGCGGGTGGACGACGGGCCGTTCGAACCGGCGGGGCCCGGGGCGGATCGCTGAGGAGTGTCCGGTGCGGCCATCAGAGGTTCACCGGGTGGTCGTCCAGGCGTGGCGGAACAGGGTGCTCGGCAGGCCAAGTTGCTTTGAGGCGTGGCTTGTTCACAGTCACTCCACATCGGCCGGGCAACTGTCGAGGGGCCCGTCACGTCTGGGTCGACAAGGGCACTTCGACAGCAGGAAACGCACCGGTGAAACCCGGTGACGACCGGCCGTCGCGCCCGGGAATCATCGATCCACTTTGCTACGCATTGGAGAAAGACATGGCTGCCTTCGAAGCGCCGGTTTCGCCCCTGGAGCACACCCTCATCGCCTCCCTCTTCGACGGGAGCCAGGTCGGCGCCGCCATCGAGGAGTTGCGTCAGGCCGGCCTCGGCGACAAGCTCGACTCCTGGGTGAGCACGGGCGAGAACCTGCCCCTCACGGCCGATGAACTCACCAAGGCCCTCGGCGGCAGCGTCGAGCGGATCGCCGCCGTCATCGGCTCCAGTGCGGACGAGGTCGCGGAGAAGGTCGCCGCGGTGCTGCCGGTCAGCGTGGACACGATGAGCCCGAACGGCGAACTGCCCTCCTGATTCAGGGAAAGTGAAGGGCCGGGCCGCGAGATCACTCGCGGCCCGGCCCCTTCTCGTGTCGCACGTGCTCGCGCGCGTGTCAGCTTTCGCCGCGCGCGTCAGCCGCGGGCCGTCTCCTGGAGGCTCTTCGGCCGCAGGTCGGTCCAGTTGGCCTCGACGTAGTCCAGGCAGGACTGGCGGTCGGCGGGGCCGTGGGCCACGCTCCAGCCGGCCGGCACCTCGGCGAAGTCGGGCCACAGGCTGTGCTGGCCCTCGTCGTTGACCAGCACCGAGAACTGGCCCTCGGCGTCGTCGAACGGGTTGCTCATCTGCGGTGTCTCCTCAGGACTCAGGGCTCAGGGCTCGGCGTCAGGGGCGGCTGGTCAGGTAGCCGCCCATGGAGGTGAAGTACTCCGTGGCGGCCAACTCCCGGCCGTCTTCGGTCCGTACGCGCGTGATGGCCAGGCCGTGGTTGCGGCCCGAGCGGGCGTCGGCGCCGGCGACGATCGCCACGCCCTCGCCCTCACGGTAGAAGATGCGGCCGGGGGTGCCGCCGTACCGGCCCTCGGACACCACCGCTGCCAGGATTTCGAGGCGCTTGCCCTTGTGGAAGGTGTACGCGCTGGGGTACGGCTCCGACTGGGCGCGGACCAGGCGCTCGAGGTCCTCCGCCGGCCAGTTCCAGTCGATGCGGCTGTCCTCGTCGGCCCGCTTGTGGAAGAAGCTCGCCTGGGAGCGGTCCTGCTTGGTGAACTCCGTCTGTCCGGCGGCGATGAGGTCGAGCGCGCGGATGGTGACCGGGGCGATGAGGTCGACGGTCTTGTGGAACAGGTCGGTGGCGGTGTCCGTCGGCCCGACCGGGACCGCCTCCTGCCGGACGATGTCACCGGCGTCGAGCTCGTCGTTCATCATGTGCGCGGTGACGCCCACTTCGGGCTCGCCGTTGATCAGCGCCCAGATCAGCGGGGAGAAGCCGGCGTACTTCGGCAGCAGCGAGTCGTGGATGTTCAGCGTGCCGTGGCGCGGCAGGTTGAACAGGTGCGGCGGAATCCAGGTGCGCCAGTTGTTGGCGACGATGATGTCCGGGTCCGCGCTCTTGAGCGCCTCGAACAGCTCGTCGTCGTCGGGCCGGTTGCGCAGGAGGACGGGGATGCCGTTGTCCTCGGCGAGATCGGCGACCGAGTCGCTCCAGATCTTCTCGTAGGCGTGCTCGCTCTTGGGGTGCGTCACGACAAGCACCACGTCGTGCTCGGAATCGAGAAGGGCCTGGAGCGTGCGGTGCCCCCAGGTCTGATAGCCGAACATGACGACCCGCATGGGGTTCCTCCTCAGGGCAGGGGTTGACCCGCGTCAGTAAAGCAAGGCTTACCTTAGTTTTCAAACGCGGGTCTGTGGAGGTCCGGGGGCTGTCGGTCTTGGGAACCTGGTTGCTCCGCCGAAACGCCACTAGGTTTAACTTAGGCTCACCTAAACTCCGGGGTGCGCCGTTGCGTAACCGATCAAAGGGATAACGTACTTCGCCATGGGCACGACTGCAGTTGAGCGCCCCGCAGCCAGGGTCGCCGAGGCCCGTCGGCGCCGGGTGGCGGGTTTGGGCACGCTGGTGGCGATCCTCGTGATCGCGGCGGTGGTGTCGTTGGCCGTCGGCGCGCGGGCCTTGAGCCCCGCCGACGTGTGGCACGGATTGTTCTCGGCACCGGACTCCGACCAGCGGCTCACCGAGATCAGGCTCATCGTGCAGACCGTCAGGGTGCCCCGGACGGTGCTCGCGATCGTGGCGGGCATTGCCCTGGGCGTCGGCGGAGCGCTGATCCAGGGATACACGCGCAACCCCATCGCCGACACGGGCCTGTTGGGGGTGAACGCGGGCGCCTCGTTCGCCGTGGTGTCGGTGATCGCGGTGTTCGGGCTCTCCAACCCGTTCCAGTACGTCTGGTTCGGCTTCGCGGGGGCGGCGGTCACCGGTGTCGTCGTGTTCGGGCTCGCGAGCATCGGCCGGGGGGCCGGGAATCCGCTGACGCTCGCGCTGGCCGGGCAGGGGATCACGGTGTTCCTCGCGGCGATGACCACGGCCGTTGCGCTGTCCGACAAGGAGTCGCTGAACGCGCTGCGGTTCTGGAACGCGGGCTCCGTTGCCGGCGTCGGATTCGACGTCATCTGGCCGGTCACCGGGTTCATCGTGGCCGGGCTCGTCCTCGCGGCGATCACGCTGCCCGCCCTCAACCTGCTCAACCTGGGCGACGACGTGGCGCGGGGCCTCGGCGTGAACATCGCGCTGACCCGGACCATCGGCATCGCCGCCATCACGCTGCTCGCGGGCGCGGCGACGGCGGCGTGCGGCCCCATCGCGTTCATCGGGCTCATGGTGGCCCATGTGGCCCGCTACCTGACCGGCCCGGACTACCGCTGGCTGGTGCCGTACGCGGGTGTGCTCGGCGCCGTCGTTCTGCTGGTGTGCGACATCGTGGGGCGCCTGGTGGTGCGGCCGGGCGAGTTGGACGCGGGGGTCGTCGTGGCCCTCGTCGGCGCCCCGTTCTTCGCGGGCCTGGTGTGGCGTGGAAAGTTCAAGAGCGCATGAACGGGACCCAAGAGCGCATGAACGGGACAAACGTGAAGTCATCGGTGGCGCCGGGGGTGCGCCTCGGCCGGGTGTCGTTCGTCTGGCGGCCCTGGATCGTGAGCGTGACGCTGCTGCTGGCGGCGGCGGCCTTCCTGGTCTTCTGCCTGTCCATCTCCATCGGGGACTTCCCCATCGGCCTGCCCCAGGTGATCGCCACCATCTTCGGCCGGGGCGAGCAGGTCGACCAGTTCATCATCATGGACCTGCGGATGCCGCGTGCCCTTGCCGGGCTCGTCGTGGGGATCGCGCTCGGCGTGTCCGGGGCCCTCACCCAGTCCATCGCGCGCAATCCGCTGGCCAGCCCGGACGTCCTGGGCATCACCCACGGCGCCAGCGCCGTCGCGGTGTTCCTGGTGACGGTGTCGGGCGGGGCCAGCGCGGCGATCACGGGCACTGTGGGCCTGTCCGCGGCGGCGCTCGCGGGCGGTCTCGGCACGGGCCTCCTTGTGTACTTCCTGGCGTGGCGGCGCGGGATCGACGGCTTCCGGCTCATCCTCATCGGCATCTCGGTGAGCGCCGTGATGGAGGCGATCACGACCTGGCTGCTCGTCTCGGCCGACATCAGGGATGTGGCCCGGGCCCAGGCGTGGTTGGTCGGCTCGCTGGACGACCGGTCGTGGGACGAGGTCCGGTTGGCGATCTGGGGCACGCTCGCCCTCCTGGTCGTCGTGTCCTGCGTGGCATTTCAGTTCAAACCGATGCATTTCGGCGACGAGGTGGCCGCGGGCCTCGGCGTCCGCTACCAGATGGTGCGGGCGGTCCTGCTGCTCTGCGCGGTCCTGTTGGCCGGTGTGGCGGTGAGCGCGGCCGGGCCGGTCCCGTTCGTCGCGCTGGTGGCGCCGCAGGTGGCGATGCGCCTCGCGAGGTGTCCGACGCCCCCGATGGCGGCCTCCGGCATGGTCGGGGCGCTGCTCCTCATCGGCTCGGACCTGGTCGCGCGCACGGCTCTGCCGATCACGCTGCCCGTCGGCGTGGTCACCGCCGCGATCGGCGGCCCCTTCCTCGTATATCTGCTGGTACGGGCGAACCTCAGGCAAGGGGCAGCCTGAGATAGCTGGTACAAAGGTGAGGCAAACCTTAATAGGCGAGGGGGGCTTGTGGTCGCTCAGCACATAACCGAGATCGAGTCCGGGGTGGTCGACCCCGCACGGCTGGCAGCCAAGGGCGTCACCGTCGGGTACGGCGCCCGGACCGTCATCGACGATCTCGACGTGACGATCCCGCCAGGGGTGATCACCACGATCATCGGCCCCAACGGCTGCGGGAAATCGACGCTCCTGCGGACCCTGACGCGGCTGCTCAGGCCGACCAAGGGGACGGTCGTCCTGGACGGCGAGGACATCGTCAAGCTCAAGACCAGGGACGTGGCCAAGAAGCTCGGCCTGCTGCCGCAGGCGCCCGTCGCGCCGGAGGGGCTCACGGTGGCGGACCTGGTCGCCAGGGGCCGCCATCCGCACCAGAGTTGGCTGCGCCAGTGGTCGTCGGACGACGCCGACGTCGTGGAGCGCGCCCTCGCCATGACCGGGGTGTCCGACCTGGCGGACCGGCCGGTCGACGCGCTGTCCGGCGGTCAGCGCCAGCGTGTCTGGATCTCGATGACCCTGGCCCAGGGCACCGACCTGCTGCTCCTCGACGAGCCCACCACCTATCTGGACCTGGCGCACGCGGTCGACGTGCTCGACCTGGTGGACGACCTGCACGAGTCGGGGCGCACCGTCGTCATGGTGCTGCACGACCTCAACCTGGCCACGCGCTACAGCGACAACCTCATCGTGATGGCGGAGGGGTCGGTGCTCGCGCAGGGGCACCCGCGTGATGTGATCACCGCCGAGCTGCTGCACGAGGCGTTCGGCCTGCGGGCCAGGGTGATTGACGATCCGGTGGGCGATCGGCCGCTGATCGTGCCGATCGGCCGCACGCACGTCCAGATCGACCTGGCCCCGGCGCCGACAAGTTGAGACTTAGGCTAGGCTAACCTCATCTTGGCGAGATAAAGTTTGCCTGCCCTAAGTAGGGGCGAAAACCGGACAGCGTGAAGGCAAGGGATCTTGGATGCGACTCCATCGAACGACGCTCATGCGGCCCTGGCGGCGGGTGGCGGCCACAGTGTCCGCCGCGGCCCTCGGTGTCGGCCTCCTCGCGGGATGCGGTTCTGACTCCTCGGACGACAAGAAGAGTGACGACGCTCCCGCTGCCGCGGCCGGCAACTTCCCGGTCACCGTGGAGCACGCGTTCGGGTCGACGAAGATATCCAAGGCCCCCAAGCGGGTCGTCACCGTCGGCTACACCGACGACCAGGCCGTCCTGGCGTTCGGCGTCAAGCCGGTCGGCATGACCGACCAGTACCCGAACCCCTCGGGCAAGAGCCCCGACATCAACACCCAGTGGCCCTGGGTGAAGGACAAGTGGGGCGACACCAAGCCCGAGGTCGTCATGAAGAACGGCGACTCCGGCCCCAACTACGAGAAGATCGCCGCCCTGCGGCCGGACCTGATCATCGCGGTCTACTCCGAGATCGACAAGGGCGGCTACGACAAGCTCTCCAAGATCGCCCCGACGGTGGGCCGCACCAAGGCGGAGAAGGAGCCGTTCAGCGCTCCGTGGCAGGACAACGCGGTGCACATCGGCAAGGCGCTCGGCCAGGAGGCCAAGGGCAAGAAGCTGGTAAAGGGCATCCAGGCCAAGCTCGACAAGGCCAAGAAGGACCACCCGGAGTTCGCCAAGCAGACCGCCGTCCCGCTGTCCTGGTACAAGGACTCGATCGCGCCGTTCACCACCACCGACGTACGCGGACGCCTGGTCACGGGCATCGGCTTCAAGGGCCAGAAGAAGATCGACGAGATCGCGGACGGCAAGTTCTTCACCGTCCTTTCCCCCGAGCGCATCGACCTGGTCGACGTCGACCACCTCTTCGTCATCAACGACAAGGCCGACCAGGAAGCCCTGAAGAAGTTCAAGTTGTTCACCAACTTGAAGGCGGTCAAGAAGGGCAACGTGTCGTACCTGCTGGACAGCGAGGGCCCGGCGGTCGGCGCGGCGATGTCCCAGGGCACGCTGCTGTCCCTGCCGTACGCGATCGACGAGCTCGTCAAGTCGGTCGACTAGGTGTGAGCACGACGGAAACACGCGTCGCCCCGGCCACCCTGGGCACGGCGAGCGGACGCGAGGCCACCCGATGGGTCGCGGCACACTGCCGCGAGATGCCGTGGCTGACCGCGGCCACCGTGCTCAGCACGGTGGCCGGGGCGGCGCTCCAAGTCCTCCCGGTGCTCCTGCTCGGCCGGGTGGTCGACGGAGTGGTCGAGGGGGAGTCCCGCTCGATCCTGGTCACCGTGGGCGTGTTGATGGCCGCCGCCGCGCTGCTCGGCGCGGCGGCCACCGCGGTGTCGACCTACCTGATCGGCAGGCTCGGCGCGGATCTCCTCGCCCAACTGCGGGAAGCCGCCGTCCGCGCGGTCCTCGGCATGCCGAGCCAACGCATCGAGCAGGTCGGCCGCGGGGACGTGCTGTCCCGGGTCGGTGACGACGTGGCCGTGCTGTCCAAGGGCATCCGCACGGCCATCCCCACGGTGTTCTCCGCGGGCGTGCTCGTCTTCATCGCCACGGTCGGCATGTTCGGCCTCGACTGGCGGCTCGGCCTCGCGGGCGCCGGCGCCCTGCCCGCGTACGCGCTGGCCCTGCGCTGGTATCTGCCCCGGTCCGCCCCGCTCTACCGCAAGCAGCGGGTGGCCCAGGCCGACCGCGCGCAGGCGCTGATCAGCGGCCTGAACGGGATCGACACGGTCCGGGCGTACCGCCTGGAGGACACCTTCCGCGAGAAGGTCACCGACGAGTCCTGGCGGGTGCGCAACTACGGCATCGACGTGTTCCGGTTCTTCGGCAGGTTCGTCGGCCGGGAGAACCGCGCCGAGTTCATCGGGCTCGTCCTCATCCTCGTGGTGGGATACGCCCTGTTGGAGGCCGACGCGGCCAGCCTCGGCGAGGTGTCGGCGGCGCCGCTGATGTTCCACCGGCTCTTCACGCCGCTGGGCGCCATCATGTTCACCTTCGACGAGGCGCAGAAGTCCGGCGCGAGCCTGACCCGCCTGGTCGGCGTGCTGGGGGAGGACGCCGAGGACCGCCTGGTGGGCGACACGACCGTCGCGCCGGCGGACTCCGCTCCGTACGCGGTGACGGTCCAGGGGCTGACCTTCAGCTACCCCGACACCGAGGAACCGGTGCTCAGGGACGTCGACTTGACGATCCCGGCAGGCGGTTCGCTCGCCCTGGTGGGCGCGACGGGCGCGGGCAAGACGACCCTGGCCGCGCTCATCGCGGGCATCGGCACCCCGCAGGCCGGGTCGGTACGCATCGGCTCGACCGACCTCGCCGACCTGGACGAGGCCGGGGCGCGGGCCCTGGTGAGCATCCTGACGCAGGAGACGCATGTGTTCTCCGGCACGCTCGCCGACGACCTGCGGCTCGCCGCGCCGGACGCGACCGACGCCGAGCTGATGGACGCGTTGCGCACGGTCCGCGCGGACGGCTGGGTCGACGCCCTGCCCGACGGCCTCGACACCCTGGTCGGCGAGGGCGGCGAACGCCTGGACGTCACCAAGGTCGCCCATATCGCCCTGGCCCGCCTCGTGTTGGGCCGGGCCCCGGTGGTGGTGCTCGACGAGTCGACCGCGGAGGCCGGCAGCGAGGGCGCCGCCGAGCTGGAGCGGGCCGTGCTCGCCGCGTGCGCGGGCCGGACCACGCTGTTCGTGGCGCACCGGCTGACCCAGGCGATGGCGGCGGACCGGATCGCCGTGCTCGACGCGGGCCGCGTCGTGGAGCAAGGCACGCACGACGAGTTGGTGGCGCTGGGCGGCCGGTACGCACGACTGTGGCGAGCCTGGCGAGAAGGTAGTTAGGTAAGCCTTAGTAAGGTGGGACTAACTTAGGTCCTTGGAAGGAAATGCTGAGTCTCCGATGATGGAATCGCCCGCTCGTCTCGTACTGCTCTCTCCCGCGCGCCTGGCCGACGTACGCCGGCGAGCGGGCGACTACCCCGACAGGACCATCACCGAAGCCTGCGCCATCGGCCTTGCGTACTGGGCGACGGGCCGGAGCCCCGAGGGCATCGACCTCGCCCCCGGCACCCTGTTCGCCGACGTCCTCGGGTGGGTCGACAACGGCGGTGCGGGGCCCGGCGATTGGCGAGTCGGCGCGGACGACCGGAGCATCACCGTCCCGGACGGAGTCGAGCCCGCCGACGCGCAGCTCGCCCTCGACGACCTGGCCGACTTCCCGGACCGGCCCCTCGGCACCATCGGCCCGTCCGGCGTGGCGGCGCGGCTCGCGACCCTGGCCGAATGGAACGACACCGCCGCCGACCGGGTCCGCCCGACCATCGTGGAGATGTTCCGCGAGCAGGCGCGCACCCGGCCGGACGCCGTCGCCATCGTCGACGAGCACCGGTCGCTGACCTACCGTCAGGCCGCCGAACTCTCCAGCCAGTTGGCCCACCACTTGATCGCGCGCGGGCTCACCGCCGAACAGGTCGTCGGCATCTCGCTCGGCCGCTCCGCCGAGATGGTGATCGGGCTCCTCGGCGTGCTCCAGGCGGGCGGCGCGTTCGTGCCGCTCGACCCGCAGTGGCCCGCCGCGCGCCGCGCCGTCGTCATCGACGACGCCCGGGTCGTGCTGCAGCTCAACGACTCCGGCGCGCACGACCCGAGCGAACCCGAAGCCGTCGCCGTCGACCTCGACGACTGGCGGTTCGGTGCCCTGCCGGCCGAGGGGACCGGAATCACCGCCCCCGGCAACGCTCTTGCGTACGTCATCTTCACGTCCGGTTCGACCGGGCGTCCCAAGGGCGCGATGATCCGGCACGAAGCCATCAGCGAGCGCCTGCTGTGGCAGGTCGACGAGATCCTGGGCTTCGGCCACGACGACGCGTCGCTGTTCAAGGCGCCGCTGTCCTTCGACATCTCCATCAACGAGATCTTCCTGCCGCTGGTGAGCGGCGGCCGCCTCGTGGTCCTGCGGCCCGGCGGCGAACGCGACCCGCACCACCTGCTGAGCGTGATCGCCGAGCAGCGCGTCACCTTCACGTACCTGGTGTCGTCCATGCTGGACGTGCTCCTGGAGATCGCGGGCGACTCCGGCCGCCTGGACAGCCTGCGGCACGTGTGGTGCGGCGGCGAGGTGCTGACCCCGGAGCTCTACGAGCGGTTCCGCACCAAGCTCGACATCCCCATGTACCACGGGTACGGCCCCGCCGAGACGACCATCGGCGTCTCGCACGTCATCTACCGCGGCGCCGCGGAACGACTGTCGACGTCGATCGGCAAGGCCAACCCCAACACCCAGCTGTACGTCCTCGACGACGAACTGCGCCCGGTGCCGGTCGGCGTCGGCGGCGAGCTGTACGTGGGCGGGTTCCTGCTGGGACGCGGATACGTCAACGCGGCAGGCCTGACGGCCTCCCGGTTCGTGGCGAATCCTTTCGCCGGGGACGGGTCCCGGCTCTACCGGACCGGTGACCTCGCCCGGTTCGCCCCGGACGGATCCCTCGACTTCCTCGGCCGCGCCGACAACCAGATCAAGATCCGCGGCATGCGCCTGGAGATCGAGGACGTCGAAGCCGGCCTCGCCGAGCACCCGGGCGTACGCCACACCTGTGTCGTCGCCAAGAAGAACGCCGCGGGCGGCACCTACCTGGTCGGGTACGTCATCCCTGCAGCAGGGAGCGAGGACCTGCGGGCGGACGACGTCAAGGCGTGGGCCACCGAGCACATGGTCGAGTACATGGTGCCCGCCCACCTCGTCGTGATGACGGAGTTCCCGCTCACCGCGAACGGCAAGCTCGACCGGAACGCACTGCCGGAGCCCGTCATCGGCACGGGCACGCTCGTCGCACCCGCCACCGAGAACGAGCGCGTGGTGTGCGCGGCCGTCGCGGCCCTGCTGCAACTCGACGAGGTCGGCGCCGACCAGGACTTCTTCCAGCTCGGCGGCGACAGCATCCTCGCGATATCCCTGCTGAGCGCGCTGCGCGACGCGGGACTCTACGTCACCGCACGACAGATCTTCACCAACAGCGTCCTGGGCGCCCTCGCGGCCGTCGCGAGCCGCGAGGACGTCGCCGCCGTGGACCACGCCGACGCCGCCACCGGCACCGTCGTCGGATCGCCCATCGTGCAGTGGCTCGGCGAGACCACGGACGCCATCGACGGCTTCGTGCAGTCCGTCGTCCTGAACACCCCGGCGGACCTGACCGCCGACGCCCTCGACGAGATCCTCGGCGCTCTGGTCGCGCGGCACGACATGCTGCGCGCCAAGCTGGTGCGCGGCGACCGCTGGAGCTTCGACATCCCCGAGGCGGACCAGGCAGGCGCCGCCTGGCAGGAGAGCGACCGGCCGCTCGACGAGTGCGTCACGCTCGCCACCGAAGGACTCGACCCGGCGGACGGCGCGATGCTGCGCGCCGTCTGGCGCCGCGAGGCACGACAGCTCGTCGTGGTCGTCCACCACGTGGTGATCGACGGCGTGTCCTGGCGGGTCCTGATGGACGACCTGGCCACGGCGTGGCGGCAGTTCACCGCGGGCACGCCGATCGAGCTGCCCCCGGTGGGGACGTCGTTCCGGCGCTGGACGCAGCTCCTCGGCCGCGCGGAGTTCGACGCGGACCGCGCCTACTTCCAGCGGCCCCTGCCGGGAGCGGACCAGCCAGTGGGCAGGCGGGAGCTGACCGAGGCCGACACCGTCGCCCGGGAGCGGATACGGACCGTCTCGGTCGGCCCCGAGGTCACGGCCGCGCTGCTCGGCGAGATACCCGCCAAGTTCCACGCGGGCGTCAACGACGTACTCCTCACCGCCCTCGCCGTCACCCTCGCCCGCTGGCGCCGCGACCTCGGGCAGGACCAGACGTTCGCGCACATCGAACTCGAAGGCCACGGCCGCGAGGGGCAGTTCGTGGCGGGCACCGCGGGCTTCGAGCCGGACCTTTCGCGGACCGTGGGCTGGTTCACCACCCTGTTCCCGGTGACCGTGGACCCCGGCACCGCGGCCGGCTTCACCACGCCCGCGTACCTCGCCGCCGCGCTCAAGGCGGTCAAGGAAGACCTCGCCCGGGTGCCGAGCAACGGCGTCTCGTACGGCGCCCTGCGCTACCTCACCGACACCGCGTTCGACGCGCCCGCGCCGCAGGTGCTCTTCAACTACCTGGGCCGCTTCGACGCGGGCTCGCCCGGGGACTGGCAACTCGCGGGCGCCACCGGTCAGTTGGGCGAGAAGCGCGACCCGAAGATGCGGCTGCCGCGCGCCCTGGAGTTCAACGCGATCGCCGAACCCGCCGCGAGCGGCTCGACCGGCTCATCCGACTCGAACGGCTCGTCCGGCGAGTACGAACTGGTCACCACCATCTCCTGGCCCGACGGGATGTTCACCGACGAGGACATCACGACCATCGGCGCGTACTTCCGCGAGACCCTGGCCGCGCTGGCCGCGCTCGACGGCGGCGGCCACACCCCCAGCGACTTCCCCCTCGTCCCGCTCACGCAGGCCGACGTCGACGCCCTGGACGGTCCGGCGCTGCGGGACGTCCTGCCGCTGACCCCGCTCCAGGAGGGCCTGTACTTCCACTCGGTCTTCGACGACGACTCCGCGGGCGCCTACGTCGAGCAGCAACTCCTCACCCTGGACGGCGAGGTGGACGCCGACCGGCTCGCGGCGGCGGCCACCCGGCTGCTCACGCTGTACCCGAACCTGGCCGCGAGGTTCGTGGCCCTCGCCGACGGCCGCGTGGTCTCCGTCCTCGACAGCGGCGTCCAGGCACCCTTCACCACCCTCGACCGCCCCGGCATCACCGACGCCGAGATACGCGAGTACGCCGAGGGCGACCGGCGCGCCGGGTTCGACCTGGCCACCGGACCGCTGATGCGCTGCACGCTGATCCGCGCGGGCTCCGGCCGGAACGTCCTGGTGCAGACCGTGCACCACATCATCGCGGACGGCTGGTCGGTGCCGCCGATGCTCCGCGCGCTCCTCGCCGAGTACCACGCGCCGGGCACCGTCTACCCGCTCGGCGGCTTCGCCGACTACGTACGCTGGCTCGGCGAACGCGACGACGACGAGAGCGACCGGGTCTGGCGCGAGGAGCTCGCCGAGCTGCCCGGCTCCTCACTGGTCGCCGAGGGGCACACCCCCTCCGACCGGTTCGCCGACATCGCCGTGGAGCCGGGGGACGACATCGACGCGGCCGTCCGGTCGGCCGGTGTGCCGCTGAGCGTGGCCGTGCACAGCGCCTGGGCCCTGACACTGGGCGGCATCCTGCACGGCAAGGACGTCGTGTTCGGCTCCACCGTGTCCGGGCGGGACGCGGAGGTGCCCGGCATCGAGGACATGGTGGGCCTGTTCATCAACACCATTCCCGTACGCGCCCGTTGGGCCGCCGACACCACGGCGCGCGACCTGCTCGCCTCGGTGCGCGCACACCAGAGCGCGGTGCTTCCGCACCAGCACGTCTCGCTGGCGCGGATCGGCCGCCAGGCCGGTGCCGGTTCCCTGTTCGACACCCTGGTGGTCTTCGACGTCGCCACCGACGTCGCCGCACTGCGCGGACCCGGACACAAGCTGGTCATCTCCGACATCGTGAACGAGGGCGCCCCGCACTACCCGTTGACGCTGGTGGTGGAGCGCGCGCTCGACGGCCGTCCCCGCTTCAACTTGATCTACGACGGTGAGCTGCTGCGCGAGGCGAGCGCCCAGGCGATCCTGGACACGTTCACTGAGACCCTCACCCGCCTGCTCGCCCGCCCGGACGCCCTGGTCGACGACCTGGTGCCCGAGGGCGACCGGAGCCCCGAGCGGATCACGCCGACGACGCTGGGCGGTCTCTTCGACGCCGCCGCACGCCGCGACCCGGCCGCCACCGCCGTCACCCAGTGCGGCCTCGACGGCGACACGAGGTCACTCACGTACGGCGAACTGGCCGACGCGAAGGACGAGTTGGCCTCGGCCCTGCGCGCCGCCGGGGTCGGCCCCGGCAAGCGGGTCGCCGTGGCCGCCCCGCGCTCCCTCGAACAGGTCGTCGCCCTGGTCGCGATCGTCAGCGCGGGCGGTGCCTACGTCCCCCTCGACCTGGCGTACCCGGACGAACGCCTCGAGTACATCCTCGCCGACGCCGCCCCGCAGGTCGTCCTCGTGGACGGCGAGCAGCGGGACCGCTTCACCGAACTCCTCGCCAAGGCGGGCGTGTCGGCCCGCGTGCTGGTGCAGGGCGACGAGCTGCCGACGGACACCGGTGGCGTCGCGCCCGAGGCCGACTGGCACGACCCCGCGTACGTCATCTACACGTCCGGATCGACCGGCCGCCCCAAGGGCGTCGTCGTCCCGCACTCCAGCGTGGTGACGCTGCTCGCCAACACCCGGCCGGACATGGACTTCGGGCCCGACGACGTGTGGGTCCAGTTCCACTCGTACTCCTTCGACTTCGCGGTCTGGGAGCTGTGGGGCGCGCTCGCGCACGGCGGCGAGCTGCTGCTGCCGGAGTACGCCCTCACCCGCTCCCCGGTCGACTTCCACCGCCTGGTCCGCGAGCGCGGGGTGACCGTGCTCAACCAGACGCCGTCGGCGTTCTACCAGTTCATCGAGGCCGACCGGCACGCCGGTGAGCCGGTCACGGCGCTGCGCCGGATCATCTTCGGCGGTGAGGCGCTCGATCTCGGGCGGCTGCGCGGCTGGGCCGAGCGGCACGGCACCGGCACGCCCGAGCTGGTCAACATGTACGGCATCACCGAGACCACCGTGCACGTCACCCACCGGGTGCTGACCGACGACGACTTCGGCCTCGGCGACGACGTCAGCCCGATCGGCGGTCCGATCCCCGGCCTGGCCACCTACCTGCTCGACGACCGGCTGCGGCCGGTGCCGCCGGGCCGTGTCGGTGCCATCTACGTCGCCGGCGACCAGGTGTCGCTCGGCTACCTGGGCCGACCTGGCCTCACCGCGGGCCGGTTCGTGGCCGACCCGTTCGCGGCCGACGGCTCCCGCATGTACCACACGGGCGACCTCGCCCGCCGCACGCTCGACGGCGAGCTGGAGTTCGCGGGGCGCGCCGACGACCAGGTCCAACTCAAGGGATTCCGGATCGAGTTGGGCGAAGTTGAGGGCGCGTTCCGGGAGCTCGACGGTGTGGTCGACGTGGCGGTCACGGTGGCGGACACCGACGACCACCTCGTCGCGCACGTCGTGGGCCGAGCGCCCGACGACTTTGCCGCGCTGCTGTCCACGAAGCTGCCGGTGCACATGGTGCCGGGCCGGGTGCTCCGGGCGGACGCCCTGCCCCTGACGGTCAACGGCAAACTGGACCGCAAAGCATTGGCTGCCCGCGCAGCACAGGCCGACGTGCAGGCGGACTCCCTTAGGGGCGCGGGGAACTGCGCGACCAGCCCCCACAGCCCCGCAGGTGAATCACAGTCCTCCCAGCGAAGCGGGCCCGCGCTCGACGAACTGGTCGGCGTCTTCGCCGACACCCTGCCCGGCGCAGCCGTGGACGCCGACACCGACTTCTTCAAGGCCGGAGGCGACAGCATCGTCGCCATCACCCTCATCAACCGCGCAAGGGCCCTCGGCCTGACGTTCGCGCCCAGGGACGTGTTCCTGCACAGGACGCCGCGCGGACTCGCGGAACACGTGGGGACGCGCACACCGCAAGCCGCGCCTGCGCAGACGCCCGTCCGCCACGAGGACGGCCCCCTCGCGCCGACCCCCATCATCCTGCGCCAGCGCGAACTGGGCGGCTCGCTCGCCCGGTTCGCCCAGGCCAGGACGCTGGCGGCACCCGAAGGCACCGGGTTCGCCGACGCCGAGCGCGCCGCGAACGCCGTCGTGGCCGCGCACCCGGCGCTCCGGCTCCGGCTGCGCGTCGAGCACGGCGTGTGGGCGCTGCGCACCGAACCCGCCCGCGAAGTCACCGTCGTCCGCACGGACGCGACCGACGCGTTCGACGCGACGGCCGTGGCGAACGAGGCCGCCGGACGGCTCGACCCCGAGTCCGGGGACGTCATCGCGTTCTCGTGGCTGGAGGCGAGCCGGACCCTGGTCGTCACCGTGCACCACATCGCCGTCGACGCGGTGTCCTGGCTGGTCCTCCTCGACGACCTGACCACGGCCATGAGCGGGGAGAGCCTGGCGGCGCCGACCACGTCGTACGCCGAGTACGCGGAAGCACTGACGCTCCAGGCCGCCGAGGCCATCGACGACCTCGGGCACTGGGTCACCACGCTCCAGGCGCCCGAACTGCTGTCGACAGTGGGGGAGTTGCGCGAGACCACCGTCGTCCTCCCGCCTGACGTGAGCGACAGCGTCACCCGCACCGCGCCCGCCGCACTCGGCGTCGGTCTCACCGAATTGCTGTGCGGCGCGCTGCGCACCGCGCTGACCCACATCCAGCCGTCGCCGACCGACCTCGCCGTCGAGATGGAGCGGCACGGCCGGGTCCCGGCGCTCGGCCACCACGACTACACCCGCACGGTCGGCTGGTTCACCTCCATAGCGCCCGTGCGGCTCACGGCGCACACCGACCCCGTCGCGGCGGCGCGCGAGATCGCCGGGCGCCAGCCGGACGAGGGCGCCCACGTCGCGTACGGCCAACTCAGGTACCTCAACCCGCAGACGGCCCCGCTGCTCACCGCCCGCCCGCAGGTGCTCTTCAACTACCTCGGCCGGGGCAGCGAGTCGCGAGCGCTGCACATCACCGGCGGCGATCAGGGCAGCCCGTACGCCGTCGAGGTCAACGCGTGGGTCGACGCGGCCACCGGCAGCCTGCACGCCACCTTCACCCTCGCCGACGGCATCCGCGACGAGATCACCGGGCACTGGCACAACGCGCTGGAGCGCATCGCGGACGCCTCCGCGACGGCCGAGCGCACCGCGCCGGTCACCCCGCTCCAGCGGGGCCTGTTCTTCCAGGCCCAGATGGCGGGCCAGGCCGGACACTACGTCGCGCAGAGCTGGTTCACCTTCGACCGGCGCCTGGACACCGACGCCCTTGCCGAGGCGATGGCGTACGTCATCGCGCGGCACCCCGTCGTCGGCGCCGGGTTCACCACCGACGACGAGGGAAACCCGGTCCAGGTCCTCAAGGCGGGCCGGCGGGTCGACGTCCGCACGGTCGAACTGGCCACGGACGCCGAGGTCGAGGCGCTGCGCGTCCGGGATCGCGACACGGGCTTCGACCCGGGCGAGCCGCCGCTGATCCGGCTGACCGTGGTGCGGCTGCCCGGTGACCGCGACGGCCTGCTCCTCAGCTACCACCTGCTGCTGTGGGACGGCTGGTCCCGCGAGATCGTGCTGCGGGACCTGTTCGACGCGTACGAAGCCGTCCTCGCGGGCGAACCGCTCGACGCGGCCCCGGCCACGCCGAGCTTCGAGGACTACGCCCGCGCGCTCGACGCCAAGGACCCCGCCGTATCGGAACGCTTCTGGGCGGACCACCTGGCCGCGCTCCCGGGCCCGACGCTGCTCGCCGGACCGACACCCACCGTGTCGGACGACCTGCCGGATGCGCTCGTCCACACGCTGTCCGCCGAACAGTCGGACCTGCTGCGGGACGCGGCCAAGGCGCACGGCGTCACCCTCAACTCGGTCCTCACCGGCGCGTTCGGCCTCCTGCTCGGAGCGCACACGGGCCGCAGCGACGCCGTGTTCGGCGTGACCGTGTCCGGCCGCGACGGCGAGGGACTCTCCGACATCGTCGGCGTACTCCTCAACACCGTGCCCATGTGGACGCGGGCCAGGCCGGACGACACGGTCGGCGCCTACCTGTCGGCCGTACAGAAGGCCAGGGTCGAGGCGATGGAGCACGAGCACCTCGGCCTCGGCGAGATCCAGCGGGCCAGCGGGCACGACACCCTGTTCGACAACCTCTTCGTGCTCCAGAACTTCCTGGACATGGACGCTTTCGCCGAGATGAACTCCCGGCACGGCATCACCTCGGTGAAGGCCGACGACTCCACCCACTACCCGTTCACGTGGGTCGTCACCCCTGGTGACCGACTCACAGTCAAGCTGGAGCACCGCGACGGCGACACCGCGGGCGCCCGTCGTCTCCTCGACGACTACGTGCGCGTGCTCGAAGACCTGGCCCGCTCGACCGGACCGGTCGGCGCACTGCCCGGCCTGGGACAGCGGCCCGAGGCCGCCGACCGCACGGACATCGGCACGGACACCGTCGTCGACCGCTTCGACCGGGCGGCCGACCGCGACCCGCAGCGGGTGGCGCTCGTCGCCCACGGCGCGACCCTGACCTTCGCCCAACTCCGGGACCGCAGCCGCGCGGTGGCGGGCGTGCTCGCCGCACGCGGCATCGGCCCCGAGACCACCGTGGGTCTCGCGATCCCGCGCTCCCTCGACTCGATCGTGGCGCTCTTCGCCGTGCTGCGCGTCGGCGCCGCGTACGTACCGCTGGAGCTGGACCACCCGGACGAGCGGATCGCCGCGATCGTGGAGGACGCCCGCCCGGACGTGATCCTCACCGTGAGCGCCGTGTCGCCCCGGCTGACCGGCGGCCCGATGGGGACCGACGACCTGATCGAGCTGGACCGCCCCCTGCCGGACGCCGAGCCGTACGTGACGTTCGCGCCGGACGACCCGGACCGCCTGCGCCACCCCGCGTACACGATCTACACCTCCGGATCCACCGGGAAGCCCAAGGGCGTGGTGACCGAGTACGCCGGCCTGACGAACATGCTGATCAACCATCAGCGGCGGATCTTCGAGCCGGTCCTCGCGGACCACGGCCACCGGGTCTTCCGGATCGCGCACACCGTGTCGTTCGCGTTCGACATGTCGTGGGAGGAGTTGCTCTGGCTCGCCGACGGCCACGAGGTGCACATCTGCGACGAGGAACTGCGCCGCGACGCGCCAGGACTCGTCGAGTACTGCCTGGAGCACGGGATCGACGTCATCAACGTGACCCCGACCTACGCGCAGCAACTGGTGGCCGAGGGCCTGCTCGACAATCCCGGACGGCGGCCAGCGCTCGTCCTGCTCGGCGGCGAGGCCGTCACCCCGACGCTGTGGCAGCGGCTCGCCGAGACGCAGGGGACGGTCGGCTACAACCTGTACGGACCCACCGAGTACACCATCAACACCCTCGGCGTCGGCACCTTCGAGTGCCAGGACCCGGTGGTGGGTGTGGCCATCGACAACACCGACGTGTACGTCCTCGACCCGTGGCTGCGGCCGCTGCCCGACGGGGTTCCCGGCGAGCTGTACGTGGCGGGCGTCGGCATCGCGCGCGGCTATCTCGGCCAGCCCGCGCAGAGCGCCCACCGGTTCGTGGCGTGCCCGTTCGGCGCGCCCGGCGAGCGCATGTACCGCACCGGTGACCTGGTGATCCGGCGGCCCGACGGGAACCTGATGTACCTGGGCCGCACCGACCAGCAGGTCAAGATCCGCGGTCACCGGGTCGAACTGGGCGAGGTCGAGGCCGCGTTCGCGGCGCACTCGGCGGTGCGGTTCGCCGCCGCGGTCGCGCAGCCCGACCCGCAGGTCGACGGGGCCTACCGCCTCGCCGCCTACCTCGTGCTCGACGGCCGTGACCTGGCCGGAGTCGCCGCCGAAGTGGGCGCCGGCCTGCCGGACTTCCTGCGCCCGACGCACTACGCCGAGGTCGACAGCATCCCGCTCACGGTCAACGGGAAGGCTGATACGAAGGCGCTGCCGGAGGCAAAGCCGCTCGGCGCGCTGACCACGGCTGGGGAGCGCGGTCCGCAGACGGAGACCGAGACCCTGGTGTGCGAGTACTTCGCCGAGGCACTTGACCTGGATGATGACGAGGTGAGCGCAGTGAGCGACTTCGTGGCCCTCGGAGGGCACTCCATGCTGGCGGTGCGGCTCATCGGGCTGCTCCGCCGGGAGTTCGGTCCTGTCATCACGATCCGTGACCTGTTCACCCTGCGAACCCCGGAAGCGATAGCTCGCCACCTCGATGAGACCCGATGAGACCCGCCACCTCGATGACAACTGACACGCAGCGGCCCCGCCCGGGGTCCGACATCCTCCGCACCGCACTGCGGCGCAACACCGGCGCCATGGTCTGGGGCACCGTCCTCATGGGCCTGTACCAGGCCGGTGAGACGGCGTTCCCCATCGCGCTCGGCCTGATCGTCGAGCACACGATGCGGGACGACCGGACCCTCGGCTCGCTCGCCCTGTCCATCGGCGCGCTCGCCGTGATCATCACGACGGTGTCGCTGTCGTGGCGGTTCGGGATGCGCATCCTGCAGAAGGCCAACACGACCGAGGCGCACCGCTGGCGGGTGAAGGTCGCGGGCTGCGGGCTGCAACCGGTGGCCAGGGACGTCGACCTGAAGTCCGGCGAGGTCCTGACCATCGCCACCGAGGACGCCGACCAGACCGCCGACATCGTCGAAGTCGTGCCGATGCTGATCAGCTCGATGGTCGCGGTGGCGGTCGCGGCGGTCGCGCTCGGCCTGGCCGACCTCAGGCTCGGCGCGCTGGTGATCGTGGGCACCGTCGCGATCCTGTCGATACTGAGCGTGATGTCCAAGCGCATCGGCTCCAGCACCCGCGAACAGCAGGCCCGGGTGGCGCGGGCGGGCGCGAAGGTCGCCGACCTGATCACCGGCCTGCGGCCGCTGCACGGCTTCGGCGGCAACCACGCGGCGTTCGGGTCCTATCGGAAGGTCAGCGCGGAGGCGCGGCGCCAGTCGGTCACCGTCGCCAAGGTGAACGGCGTGTACGCGGGCACCGCGCTGGCCCTCAACGCGGTCCTCGCCGCCGCCGTGACCCTGACGGCGGGCTGGCTCGCGTTCGGCGGCCAGATCACCGTCGGCGAGCTCGTCATGGCCGTGGGCCTCGCGCAGTTCATCATGGAACCGCTCAAGCTGTTCTCGGAGATGCCCAAGTACGTGATGGTCGCGCGCGCGTCGGCCGAGCGCATGGCGCTGGTGCTGACCGCTCCGCCGGTGACGACCCCGGGCACGGAGCGCCCGGCGGCGGGCGGGGACCTGGACATCGACAGCGTGCGTTACGGAACCCTGCGCAAGCTGAACTTCAAGGTGCCCGCGGGCGAGTTCGTGGCGATCACCGCCTATCAGCCGCGCGCGGCGGCCGACCTCGCCTCGATCCTCGCGGCGAAGGTCCCGCCGCACGCGTACGACGGAGTGGTGCGGGTCAGCGGGCAGGAGATCGGGGACCTGTCGATGGAGGCGGTGCGCGAGCACATGCTGGTGAATCCGTACGACGGGGAGATCTTCGCGGGCTCCCTGCGCACGAACATCGACCCGTCCGGCACCAGCGCGACGGTCGCCGAGGCCGTCGAGGCGTCCATGCTCACCGACGTCGTCGCCCTCCACCGCGAAGGCCTCGACTACGCCGTCCGCGACCGCGGCGCAAACCTCTCCGGCGGCCAGCGCCAACGCCTCTCCCTGGCCCGCGCCCTGGCCGCCGACACCGACGTCCTGGTCCTGCACGACCCGACGACGGCCGTGGACGCGGTCACCGAACAACTCATCGCGCGCAACATCGCAAAGCTGCGCCGAGGCCGCACCACCCTGGTCATCACCAGCAGCCCGGCCCTCCTGGACGCCGCGGACCGCGTCCTCGTCCTGGACGAGGGCGCCATCGTGGCCGAGGACACGCACCGGAACTTGCTGGCGGGGGATGAGGCTTACTGCTCGGCGGTGGCGCGGTGATCCGGTGGCCCGGCGACGGGCCGAAGTGACCCACTGACGGGCTGAGCGGTTCCGGGGATGTACGAACTCCCCGGAACCGCTTCGTCGTTGAGTGCCTGAGCGTGTGCCTAGGTGAGCGCCCAGGCAACATCCCGGAGCAGCGCCTCCCGCCACCCCGCCCGGTCATGGCCGGAGGCCGCCCGCGAGACCCGCACCGTCGCACCGGCCTGCTCGGCCAAAGCCTCGACCGGCTCGCAGTGGGGCAGCATCCGCGTCTCGTGTGCGCCCACGTCGAACGCGACCCGAAGCCCGGACAGATCGGGGCGTTCGTCACGAAGTCGTGCGGCGATTGTCCCGCCGACCGGACCGTCCAGGAGGTCCGCGCGGTCCAGGGCGCCGGGCGCCCACCAGAACGAGCCCGACTGGCAGGCGACGCGGGACACCAGGTCCGGGAACTCGAGGGCGGCGTACAGCGCGCTGAGTCCGCCGAGGCTCTGTCCGGCGACCACGAGCCGGTCCGGGTCGGCGGGGACGCCGGACTCCGCCACCAGCGGCAGGAGTTCGTCGCGGACCGCCTCCCACAGCTCGGGCCTGCACGTGAACTCGGCCTCCCGGTCCTTGGCCGGGAGGAAGACGAGCGTGACCGGGGGCATGTCGCCGGCGGCGACGGCCGCGTCGAAGGCGGTCATGGCCGGGTGCAGGTAGAGCCAGTCGTCCCCGTCGAGCAGCAGGACGACAGGGCCGCCGCCGCCCGCCGCGTGGACCCGCACGGTGCGCCGCCCGCCGAGCCGTTCGCTGGCCCAGCGGATCCGGGTGCGCGGGACGGGCAGGACGTCCTCGGCGCCGACGAGGGGCCAGTGCGGCTGGGCCGGGGCGTCGGGGGTCGCGGCGATGGACCGGTCGCCGCCCGCGCCGGCCGGGTTGAGCGGGTCGGCGTACGCCGCGTCGCCGGCGCGGAACTGGTACGTCACCCGCAGCTTCGCGGGCATCCGCACCTCGGCGTACCAGCAGTCCGTATCGTCGAAACGGCTCAGCAGCACGGGTTCTGACCAGCTCTCGAAGTCGATGCTCGCCGGATCCGCGCCCCGCCACAGGAACAACGTCGTCCAACCCCCGTCCGCGTCCGGTATCGACGCCGGAGCCGCCGCCGCCCCCGCGGCCGCCCAGAACTCGTCGCTGCCGGGCTTGCCGGGCAGCCCGAACTCGGCGAAGCCGCTGTCCGTCAAGACCCGCATGAACGTCTCCTTGTGAGGGGGAAGGGGAAAGACCAAATTCATCAGAATGAGGCGAGCCCAATCTAACCTCGGTGTCCTAACCTCGGTCTTCGCGACTGGACTTGCGAATTAGGTAAGGCTAGCCTAACCATGATGTTGTGTCGGGGTGACATGGCGACGAGCCGCTCTTCGACCGTCGAACCGAGGAAGGAAGCCCTTGATCACGGCTACGCCGCGCCCTGTCCCACAGCCGCACGCGCACACGCACGTACCTTCACCCGCGCCCGCGCTGCTCGCGCCGACGACCTCCGTGCGCACAGCCCGGCCGGAGGACGCCGAAGCGCTGACCGAGCTGTCGCGGCCCTTCGTACGCTCGGGGGCATTGCGGGAACGGCCCGTCGCGCTGTACGCCGCCCAGGCCGCCGACTTCCTCGTGGCGCAGGCCCCCGACGGTGCCTTGGAGGGGTGCGTGGGTCTGCGCGCACATCCGGCGGCCGCGGGGGAGGTCGGCGTTGTGTACAACTTCTGCGTGGCCGCGCACCGGCAAGGAGACGGACTGGGGGCGGAGCTCCTGCGCGCCGTCCTGAACGCGGCGCGCGCCCGCTCGCTCGACGCCCTGTTCACAGCGACGACTGGCAGTGGCGGCCTGTTCCTCCGGTACGGATTCGAGCTCACGACCGCGCGCCTCGCGCCGCCGTCCTGGGCGGCGTCCCTGGACCCGCGACGCAACGCGCGGATCCTCACGAAGACCGTGTAGGGGACGGAGACTCGGGAACCACGGTCGTGCCGGGGCTGCTCGGGCCGAGGACGCCGCGCAGCACCGCGTGCGGCACGCGTCCGTCAAGGACGTGTGCCCTGCGCACGCCGCCGCGGACGGCCCGCAGGCAGCCCTCCATCTTCGGCAGCATCCCGCTCGCCAGCTCCGGCAGCAGCTCGTCCAGCTCGTCGGCCGTCAGGCGATCGATCACGTCGGTGCTGTGCGGCCAATTCGCGTACAGGCCCTCGACGTCGGTGAGCATCACGAGGCGCTCGGCGTCCAGGGCCACGGCCAGGGCCGACGCCGCGAGATCGGCGTTGACGTTGTAGATCTGGCCGTCCTCGCCGCGTGCCACGGGGGACACCACCGGGATGTGCCCCTGGTCCAGAAGTGCGCGCACCATGCCGGGGTTCACGTCCACGATCTCGCCGACGAGCCCGATGTCCACGGGCTCGCCGTCCACCCAGGCCGGCCGCCGTACGGCCGTCATCGTGTGCGCGTCCTCGCCGGTCATGCCGACGGCGAACGGCCCGTGGGTGTTGATGTGGCCGACCAACTCCCGCTGGACCCGGCCCGTAAGGACCATGCGGGCCACTTCCATGGTCTCCGGTGTGGTCACCCGCAGGCCCGCCTCGAAGCGGCTCTCCAGGCCGAGGCGGTCGAGCATCGCGCTGATCTGCGGCCCGCCGCCGTGTACGACGACCGGGCGCAGGCCCGCCTGCCACAGCTCCACGACGTCCTGCGCGAACGTCCGCTGGAGGCCCGGGTCCACCATGGCGTTGCCGCCGAACTTCACGACGACCGCGCTGCCCCGGAGCTCCTCCGGCCACGGAAGAGTGGGCTGGGGTTCGCCGGATTCCTCGACCTCGGCGGACATCCCGCTCGCGGGGAATCCCCGGGCAGCGGTCACGCTCACGGAGCCACTCCATTCATGGGCAGGTCATGGGCAGGCCCGCCCATTTCGGGCGGGCCGAGGGGTGGGGAAGGGATGCCGGATCAGCCGGATCTTCTTAGCTTAGCCTAGCCTAAGTTTCGGTCTCCGCCGCGGTGGCCGCGCGCTGGTCGGCTCCCCCAGAGGGGCGCGTGATGTGCGCTACGGGCGCGCCGTCAAGTACCCGCCCATCGCGCGGAAATAGTCCGTCGCCGCGTACTCGGTCCCGTCCTCCGCCCGCACCCGCTTGAGCGCGAGCCCGTGGCAGCGGCCCGAACGCGCGTCGGCGCCCGCGACGATGACGACCGTGTCGCCCTCGCGGATGAAGACGCGTCCGGGAGTCCCGCCGTAGCGGCCCTCGGAGACCGTCGCCTGCAGGATCCGCAGCCGCTTGCCGCGGTGGTACGTGAAGGCGTTGGGGTACGGGTCGCACTGGGCGCGTACGAACCGGTCCAGGTCCTCGGCCGGCCAGGTCCAGTCGATGCGGCTGTCCTCGATGGAGCGCTTGTGGAAGAAACTGGCCTTCGCGCGGTCCTGCGGCACCCACTCCGCCTTGCCCGAGTCGATCAGTTCGAGGGAGTCGCGCACGATCGGCGCGATGAGGTCGACCGTCCTGCGGAACAGGTCCGCCGCCGTGTCCGTGGGCCCGACGGCCACCGAGCGCTGGAGCAGTATGTCGCCCATGTCCAGATCGGCGTCCATGCGGTGGGCGGTGACGCCGACTTCGGGCTCGCCGTTGATGAGCGCCCAGATCAGCGGCGAGAACCCGGCGTAGGACGGCAGCAGCGAGTCGTGTACGTTCAAAGTCCCGTGCCGCGGAAGAGCGAAGATCTCCGGGGGCAGCCAGGTGCGCCAGTTGTTGGCGACGATCAGGTCGAGCTCCGCGGACTTGAGCGCTTCGAGCAGTTCGTCGTCGCCGGGACGGTTGCGCAGCAGCACCGGCACGCCGTGCTCCTGTGCGAGGTCGGCCACCGAGTCGTCCCAGATCTTCTCGTACGCGTGCTCGCTCTTGGGGTGCGTGACGACGAGGACCACTTCGTGCCCGGAATCCAGCAGGGCGCGCAGCGTGCGGTGGCCCCACGTCTGGTAGCCGAACATGGCGACCCGCATGTGGATCCTCCTCAGACGTTGCAAGGTAAGGCTAACCTTATCTAACATGTGCCTGCTTAGGGAGGCGATGACGCGGGTGAACACTCTGCACAGCGGGCCGGATTCGACGTACGGCGGCACGGAAGCGACACATGAAGGGCCGGAAGTGACGTACGACGTCCTGGGGATCGGTTTCGGGCCGTCCAACCTCGCCCTCGCGATCGCGGTCGAGGAACACAATGCGAAGGCCGCCGAGGGAGAGCGGATACGCGCGGGATTCCTGGAGAAGCAGCCCCAGTTCGGCTGGCACCGGGGCATGCTCATCGACGACGCCACGATGCAGGTGTCGTTCCTGAAGGACCTGGTCACGATGCGTGACCCGACCAGCAGCTACAGCTTCCTGTGCTATCTGCGGGAGCGGGACAGGCTGGTGGACTTCCTCAACCAGAAGACGCTCTTCCCGCTGCGCATCGAGTTCCACGACTACCTCGAATGGGCCGCCGCGCGCGTGGCCGGGCTCGTCGAGTACTCCGCCGAGGTCCTCTCCGTGCAGCCGGTGACCGAGAACGGGGAGATCGTCTTCTTCGACGTGGTCAGCCGTCACCCGGCGAACCCGGAGGCGACGATCGTGCGCCGGGCGCGCAGCCTGTGCGTGGCGACCGGCATGGAGCCGCGGATGCCGTCCAACGCCGTGCGCTCCGATCGGGTCTTCCACAACAGCGAGTTGATCCCTCGCGTCGCCGATGTCCTCGAGAAGGGCACCCCGGTGCGCCGCGCGGTCGTGCTGGGCGCCGGCCAGAGTGCCGCCGAGAGCGTGGACTACCTCCACCGGCACTTTCCCGAGGCCGAGATCTGCTCGGTGTTCGCCAAGTACGGCTACACGCCCGCCGACGACAGCCCGTTCGCCAACCGGATCTTCGACCCGGAGGCCGTGGACATCTTCTACAACGCGCCGCCGGAGGTGAAGCAGTCCCTCGTCGACTACCACCGCGGCACCAACTACTCGGTCGTCGACATGGACCTCATCGAGTCGCTCTCGCGGACCATGTACCAGGAGAAGGTCCAGGGGCGGCAGCGCATGCGCATGCTGAACATCTCCCGGATCCGTGACATCGACGCGCACGACGACGGCCTGGACATCGGCATCGAGTTCCTGCCCACCGCCGAACGCGACGTCCTGAGCGCCGACCTGCTGGTGTGCGCGACGGGCTACCACCCGCGCGGCATCGACGAACGCCTCGGCGAACTCGGCAAGCTGTGCCGCCGCGACGACGAGGACGCCCTCGTCGTCGGACGCGACCACCGCGTCGCCACCCACGCGAACGTCACCGCCGACATCTACCTCCAGGGCGGCACGGAACACACCCACGGCCTGACGTCGACCCTGCTGTCGAACACCGCCGTGCGGGCGGGGGAGATCTACGCTTCCCTGCTCGAACGGCGCCGCGACCAGGCGGCGTTGGGGCGCTGAGCCGCGGGCTCTGACAACAACGGCCTGCCCGACCCCGCTGGGGGCCGGGCAGGCCGTTCGCTGTGTCACAGGCCGTTGTCAGTGCCTCCCCATAGAGTGAAGACATCACTCGGGGAGCCTCGGAGGGGGAATAGAAGCGTGTCTGCAAACAGGATTCAGCACAAGGTGAATCACGTCGCGCTGGTAGTGGACTGTTCGGGTTCCATGCACCCGCACCAGAGCCAACTCATTCGCGTGGTGGACGAGTTCGTGGCGGGGCTGAAGGCCGAATCGGACAGCCTCGGTCATGAGACACGGATCAGCCTCTACTCCTTCGACCACAGGGTGGAGAACCTGGTCTGGGACATGGACGTGAAGCACCTGCCGTCCATGCGCGGGCTGTATCAGGTCAACAATGGCGCCACGGCCCTCATTGAGGCTTCTCTGAAGTCCCTGGACGACCTGGGCCACATCTGGGAGGAATACGGCGAGCACAGCTTCCTCCAGATCGTGGTGACGGACGGCGAGGAGAACGCCTCCGGCGGCGACAGGCGGCACGACGGCGACATGGCGATCCTCGGCCCCTGGCTCGACAGGATCACGGCGAAGATGAGCGGGCTTCCGGGCCACTGGACTTCCGCGATCCTCGTTCCGAACTCCCTGGCCAAGCGCACCGCACAGAACTACGGCTTCCCGGCCGGGAACATCGCCATCTGGGACGCGGATTCCCAGCAGGGCGTCGAGGAGGCCATCGGCACCGTGCGCGCTGCCGCCACCAGCTTCCTGCGGGGGCGAGAGCAGGGAGTGCGCGGCACCAAGAACCTGTTCGCCGTCGGCCAGGACATATCGGTCGACGAGGTGCGGGCGAACCTCGAACCGATTCCGGCCGACAAGTACCGCCTCCTGAAAGTCGACAAGGAGGTCGAGATCCGCCCCTTCGTCAACTCCCATCCGGGTGTGGCGTACGAACGCGGTGCGTGTTACTACCAGTTGGGCGCCCGGGCGCAGGTTCAGCAGAACAAGGAAGTCATCGTGGTGGAGAAGGACACCGACCGCGCCTATACGGGCGACGCGGCGCGCAGCCTTCTGTTCGGCACGGATATCAAGGGCACCGTCTCCGTGAAAGCGGGAAACAACCCGAAGCTGGAGGTGTACGTGCAGAGTCGTTCGGTGAACAGGAAACTCAAGCCGAACACACGTCTGCTCATCATGCTCTGAAATCAAAGTCGGCACACTGGACGGCTAGCGCAGCACCACGCACCCTCGTTTGCGCAGCGCCGTCAGGGGCTCCTCGCCGTCCCGGACGTCGTTCCAGCGCAGGTCCAGCTTCTCCAGGGACGGCAACTCGGCCAGCCAGGGCGGTACTTCACGCAGGTGGTTGGCACGCAGGTCGAGGCGGCGGAGGCGGGGGAGTCCGCGGATCGCTTCCGGGACTGCCTCGAACGCGTTGTCCCTCAGCTCGAGTTCGCGGAGTTCGACGAGGTGGTGCAGGGCGTGGGGGAGGGCCGTGAGGCGGTTGCCGCGCAGCCACAGTTCGCGCAGGGAGCGCAGGTCGCCGACGGTGGCGGGGAGTTCGGTGAGGACGTTGTGCTGGGCGCGCAGTTCGACGAGGGACGTCATGCGGCCCAATGCGTGCGGCAGGGCCGTGAGTTGGTTCTCGCCCACGTTCAGGTACGTGAGGTGGGTGAGGCCGCCCAGTTCCTCCGGCAGCGCGGTGAGGCGGTTGTCGTGCAGGTACAGGAAGTCGCTCAGCGCGGGGAGCGTGCCCAGCTCCGGCGGGACGGACGTGAGGTGATTGTGGCCGAGGTCCAGGGTGCGGAGGGCGGTGAGGGCGGCGACCTGCGCGGGCAAGTGCGTCAGCACGTTGTCGGCGAGGAGCAGGACCTCCAGGCGAGGGTGGTGCCACACCTCTTCGGGTACGTCGTCGAGCCCGGCGCGCCAGTAGTCCAGTACGGTCCCGTCGGGCATGGCGAGGCTCTCCGCTCCTCCGGCCCGATGGAGTTCCCCGGTGGGGTCCCGGCGACGGGTGCGGCGGCGGGGATGGCGGCCGGGCGGCTCGGGCGCTAATGGTTGGCGCGGAATCTATCATTAGCCCCATGCCCGCCCCGCACGCGGCCCCGCCCGCCGCCCCGCACTCCACCCACCTCACGCTCGCCCTCGCCTCGACCATCCGCCACGACGGCCAGGGCGGCGTCGCCGACGACCTCGACACGACGGACGGCCTCACCGCCTGGGTGCGCGCCCACGCGGAGGCGCTGCCCGGAGCCCTCGGCGCCCGGCGCTACCGGGCCGACGAGGGCGCACTCGAAGCAGTACGGGGGGTGCGCGCCGCCGTCCGTGCGCTGTTCGCGCGAGCGGTGCGTCCGGGAGATCCGAGCCCCGCCGACGCGCGGCGCCTACTGCCCTTCGGCGAGGCCGTGACCCGGCTCAACGAAGCCGCCGCCCGGGTGCCCACCGTGCCCGTCCTGAGCTGGCCGCGCGGCGGCGACCCCGTCGTGCGTGACGTCCCCGTCGTACGCGATGGGCCCGTCGTACGTGACGAACCCGCCGTGCGCGACGAGCTCGTCGTACGTGACGAACCCGCCGTGCGCGACGAGCCCGTCGTACGTAATGGGTCAGCCGTGCGCGACGAGCCCGCCCCACCGCGCGGGCGCACCGGCGCCGCCGCACGTGCGGAACTCCTGAACGCGGCCCTCGCCCACGCCGCGCTCGCCTTCCTCGCGGGCCCCGACCGGCAGCGTCTGCGCGCCTGTCACGCGCCGCGCTGCGTGCGGTACTTCCTGAAGGACCACCCCCGTCAGGAGTGGTGCAAGCCCGCCTGCGGCAACCGTGCCCGCGTGGCCCGCCACCACGAGCGCGGCCGGGAAACCGCCTGAGACCTCACCGGCGGGCCCGTGGCCCGGGCCCGACCGGCGCGAACCGCACCTCACCGGCCCTTTCCCGGCTCCGCCGCGCCCCCTTCCCGGCCCCGCCCCCGCGCCGGGATCACCGCGCCGGACACGTACCATGGCCGCATGTCCTTCCTCCGCCGCCGCAGCTCCGCCACACCCGCGGGCCCGGACTTCGACGTCCTGGCCATGGACCCGGGTGACTGGCCCGGCAACCTCGGCGCCGGCCTGCTGCCCGCGCCCGACGGCAGCTGCCAAGGCGTCTTCCTGCGCTATGACCTGTTCGGCGGCCGCGGCCCCGCGATGATCATCGGCAATCTGCCGGAGGGCTCCCCGGCCCGTGAGCTCGCCGACGGCGAAGCGCCCTTCGAGGTGGCCCAGCTGCTGCTCGCGCTGGAGAACGACGAAGAGGTCACCGTCGTCTCCAGCGAGGACGTGCCGGTGATGCAGGGCGACAACCTCCTGATCGTGCGCCGCCTGCGGCTGTCCGAAAGCCGCATCTCCTGCGTGCAGTTCGACCGCAGCGACAACGTCCTGGTGACCATCGCCGCCTGGGACCGCCCCATCACGGACGACCTGTACGCCCTCCTCAAGCCGCTGCCCGCGGAGCTGTTCCAGCAGGGCTGAGCCCGTCCCGAACGCACACATCTCCCCAAAGTCCACGTGCCTGCCCACTCCGTCCAAGGAGTGGGTTTGTCATGTGCCTTGTCAGGCTAGTCATCGGACTTTTAGCGTGGCGGCTCATGAGACGACAGTCCAGCAGACGCCAGCCGGAGCGGCCCGGGATCACCCGCAGAACCACCATGCAGTCAGCTTTGGGCGCGGGTGCAGCGCTGGCCTTGGGCGGTCCCGCGCAGGACGGCCGGGCCGCCGGCCAGGACCCCAAGGGCCCGCAGGACTCGACCGAGTCATCCGATGACCTGCGGCTCTGGTACCGGGCCCCCGCCGCCGACTGGGAGCGGGAGGCGCTGCCCGTCGGCAGCGGCGCCCTCGGCGCCATGGTCTTCGGCACCCTCGCCTCCGAGCGGCTCCAGCTCAACGAGAAGACGCTGTGGACCGGCGGCCCCGGCGCGAAGGACGGCTACGACTTCGGCAACTGGCGCATGCCCCGGCCCGACGCCCTGGCCGCCGTCCAGCGGGACCTCGACGAGCACGGCAGGCTCGCCCCGGACGCCGTCGCCGCCGAGCTCGGGCAGGCCCGGCGCGGCTACGGCGCCCACCAGACCCTCGGAGACCTGCGCATCGACGTGCCCGGAGCCCCGGACGCCCCCGACGCCTCGTACCACCGCTCCCTGAACCTGCGCGAAGCCGTCGCGAGCGTCACGTACATCCATCAAGGCGCCCGCCACACAAGGGAGTTCTTCGCCTCCCACCCCGACGGCGTGCTCGTCGGACGGCTCGGCGCCGACCGCCCCGGGGCCGTCACCTGCACCCTGCGGTACACCTCACCGCGCGCCGACTTCACCGCCGTGGCCGACGGCGACCGCATCACCGTACGCGGTGAACTCGCCGACAACGGCCTGCAGTTCGAGGCCCAGCTTCGCGTCGCGCACCGCGGCGGCACGTCGGCCGCGAACGCCGACGGAAGCCTCACCGTCAGCGGCGCCGACCACGTGTGGTTCGTGCTCGCCGCCGCCACCGACTACGCCGACACCTACCCGCGCTACCGCGGCGACGACCCGCACCCAGCCGCCACGCGGACCGTCGACGCGGCACTCGCCCGCGGTCACCAGGCGCTGAGGGCACGTCATGTGCGCGACCACCGGGCCCTGTTCGACCGCGTCGCCCTGGACCTCCGTCACCAGGCGCCGCCCGACCTCCCCACCGACCAGCTCCTCAAGTCGTACGGCAGCGGAACGCCCGTCGCCGACCGGGCGCTCGAAGCGCTGTTCTTCCAGTACGGGCGCTATCTCCTCATCGCCTCCTCCCGCCCCGGCTCACTGCCCGCCAATCTCCAGGGCGTGTGGAACCACAGCACATCGCCGCCGTGGGCCGCCGACTACCACGTCAACATCAACCTCCAGATGAACTACTGGCCGGCCGAGGCCGCGAACCTCGCCGAGACCACCGCGCCCTACGACCGGTTCGTCGAGGCGCTGCGTGCCCCCGGGCGGCGCACCGCCCGTGAGATGTTCGGTTCGCCCGGCTGGGTGGTGCACAACGAGACCAATCCGTACGGCTTCACCGGCGTCCACGACTGGTCGACCGCGTTCTGGTTCCCCGAGGCCGCCGCCTGGCTGACCGCGCAGCTCTACGAGCACTACCGCTTCGGCGGGTCCACGCACTACCTGCGGCACACCGCCTACCCCGTCCTGAAGGAGGCCGCCGAGTTCTGGCTCGACCAGCTGCGCACCGACCCGCGCGACGGGACGCTCGTCGTCACCCCCAGCTACTCACCGGAACACGGCGACTTCACCGCGGGCGCCGCCATGTCCCAGCAGATCGTCCACGAACTGCTCACCAACACCCTGGAGGCCGCCCGCGTCCTCGGCGACGAGCCCTCCTTCCGCGCCCGCCTGGAGAACACCCTCGACCGGCTCGACCCCGGCCTGCGCGTCGGCTCCTGGGGGCAGCTCCAGGAGTGGAAGGCCGACCTCGACGACCCCGACGACGACCACCGGCACGTCTCCCACCTCTACGCCCTGCACCCCGGGAGGCAGATCGAACCCGGCAGCAAGTGGGCCGAGGCCGCCAAGGTGTCCCTGACCGCGCGCGGCGACGGCGGCACCGGCTGGTCCAAGGCCTGGAAGATCAACTTCTGGGCGCGGCTCCGCGACGGCGACCACGCGCACAAGATGCTCGGCGAACAGCTGAAGTCCTCCACGCTGCCGAACCTGTGGGACACCCACCCGCCGTTCCAGATCGACGGCAACTTCGGCGCCACGTCCGGCATCGTCGAGATGCTGCTGCAGAGCCAGCACGACATCATCGACGTGCTGCCCGCGTTGCCTGCGGCCTGGCCGGACGGATCCGTGCGCGGACTGCGGGCGCGCGGCGGCGCCACCGTCGACGTCGATTGGGCGGACGGCCACGCGACCCGCGTCGTTGTGCACGCCTCTCGGGCCCGCGAACTTGCCCTGCGCTGCACGCTGTTGGAGGGGGGCGAGCACACCTTCAAGGCGGTGGCGGGCCGTCGCTACGTGTTCCGCTGAGCGCTTCGCTGGATGTGCCGCATCAGGCCGTCGTTCGTCTGCGGACCGTCGTGGCTGGTCGCGCAGTTCCCCGCGCCCCTAACGGGGCGCGGTACCACCGCCGGGCGCCGCACACGACGTCGGACCCGGGCCTGCCCCCACGCAGGTCCGGGCCCGACGGTTTGCGGTGGCCCCTGAAGGGCCTGTCACGACCCGGACGGCACCACCTTTACGTCGGCGGCGCGCACGAACGCCACCCGGTGGCCGAACTGGATCTCGTAGTACGTGTCCTTGCCGCGCACCACGCGGTGCGGGGCGAGGTCGAACGTCGGCGCGTAGAAGTACTCGCCGGGGAGCTTGTCGCCGACCGCGTACTTCTGGCCCGCGAGCAGCTTGTACGGCAGCGGGGAGACGGCCTGCACCGGGACCCCGGCCGGGTACGCCTCCTTCTCCGGGTAGGCGCGGCCGTACACCGGGACCTCGGTCGTGCCGTCCTTCGGCGTCACGACCGGGCCGCGCGCGTCGACGGCCGTCGGCTGCTTCTTCGGGTTCTTGAACCAGGCCTTCTGGCCGAGGTACCAGACGGCCGTCCAGTCGCCCTTGCGTTCGGCGACGGCGTACTGCTGGCCCGTCGACAGGCGCGAACCCATGTCGTTCACGTCGATCGTCGAGGGCTCACCGCCCGGACGCAGACCGATGTCCTTGATGAGCGGGGCGTCCTCGCGCGGCTCGGTGTAGACGCGCACCGCGCTGGAACCGTGTGGCGTGCACGTCTCGCCCGGCTTGGCGCAGCCCGTGAACACCGGCTTGTTCTCGCTGAACCGGGGCGCCACGGTCACCAGGCCGCCCGAGGGGCCCGCGGTGCGGTGGAACGGCTTGCCGAGCAGCGTGAAGTAGTGCTGCCAGTCCCAGTACGGGCCGGGGTCGGTGTGCATGCCGCGGATGGTGGCGGCCGTGGTGCCGGGCACGGTGTCGTGGCCGAGGATGTGCTGGCGGTCCAGCGGGATGTCGTACCGCTTGGCGAGGTACTTCACCAGGCGGGCGGACGAGCGGTACATCGCCTCCGTGTACCAGGTGTCGGGCGCCGTCAGGAAGCCCTCGTGCTCCAGGCCGACGGACTTGGCGTTGACGTACCAGTTGCCCGCGTGCCAGCCGACGTCCTTGGTGCGGACGTGCTGGGCGACGTGGCCGTCGGAGGAGCGCAGCGTGTAGTGCCACGACACGTACGTCGGGTCCTGCACCATCTTGAGGACGCCCTCCCAGGTGCCCTCCGTGTCGTGCACGACGATGTACTTGATGCCCTGGCTCTTGGGGCGGTCGGCCTTGTCGTGGTTGCCGTAGTCGCCGTCGCCGAACTCCTCGTACGGCGCCGGGATCCACTCGCAGGCGAGGGTCTTCGGGCAGTCCGTCTCGGCTGCCTTGGTCTTGCGCAGGCCCATGTTCCGCAACTGCGCTGCGTCCGGGGTCAGTTGGGGCTGGGCGGCGAGCGCGATCCGCTGGCCGGCGTCGGTCGTGCGCCGCTGGCCGTCGCGGATCACGGCGAACACGTCGTTGGCGTACGCGGCCGCGCTCGCCCGGTCGTCGGCTCCGGAGAACCGGGCGATCGCTCCGTACCAGTCGGCCGGATCGGCGCTGAGCGGCTTGCCGAGTTGCTTCTGTGCGGCGGCGAGCAGGGCCGCGCCGCCGCGGACGTTGGCGGCCGGGTCCTCGCGAAGCCGGTCGGCGGGCAGCCCGCTGAGCTTCGCGGCACGCTTCAACGTCTTGAAACGGGCGGGCAGTTGGGACTCCGTCGGCGGTTCGCCCTTCGGTAGCAGGGTGCGCCGCGAGGTGTCGCCGCGCGGGTCCTCCTTGCCGTGGCTGTGATGCGGGGCGGTGGCGAGGGCGGTGCGGGCGTCGGTGAGGTGCATGGGGCCGTAGCCGCCGGTGACGCTCGGGGCGCCGCCGTGCGCGTCCCAGCGGGACTGCAGGTAGGAGACGCCGAGCAGCACGCTCTGCGGCACGTCGTACTCGGCGGCGGCTGCGGCGAAGGCGCTCTGCAGCCGCCCGGTCGACGCGGACGACTCGGACGGGGCGGACGACGACGGCGCGGCGCCGATCAGTGGGACCAGCAGGGCGGCCGACGCGAGGGCGCCCGCCACCCTCACGGTGCGTCTGCGCGCGGGCGGGGCGGGGGCGGTGACGGATCCTCGCAAGACAGCCTCCTGGGACTTCCGGGCCGGTGAAGCGTGCTGGGTCGTGCGGGGCCGGGCGTGCGTCAGTGGTACCGGCTCTCCGACGATCCGTCAATCATGCCCAGGAGAAGGGATTTCCCATGTCAACGCCGGTCTGGTGTGTTTTCGCCACGGGCGGTGTCATCGCCTGCGGCGCGTCAGTGGAGTGGACCAATGTGCGGACCTGGCGGCGGACATGGCGGCACCCCGCGGCGGGGGCGCGGGGTGCGGATGACCGGGGGCGATCGGGGGTGACCCGGGTTGTCCACCTGTTCGGCGGACGGGGTGGGGCCGGTCGGCTGTGACGTGCCGACGATTACGCGTCGGTGCCGGGGGTGCCGGGGGTGCCGGACGTGGCGGCCGGCTTCGTCGCGCGTACGACAGCCGAGTGCATGCCGTCCGCGACGGCGTGCGTCGGCGTGATCTCGACGCCGGTGAACCCGGCGGCTTCGAGGCCCCGGCGGTACTCGGCGAAGGACAGGGCTCCGGCGATGCAGCCCACGTAGTCGCCGCGTTCGGCACGCTGCGCGGGGGAGAGCGTGTCCTCGGCGACGACGTCGAGCACGCCGACGCGGCCGCCGGGGGCCAGCACGCGGAAGGCTTCCGCGAAGACCGCGGGCTTGTCGGTCGACAGATTGATGACGCAGTTGGAGATCACGACGTCGACCGAGGCCGCGGGCAGCGGGATCGCCTCGATGGTGCCCTTCAGGAACTCGACGTTCGTCGCGCCCGCCCTCCGCTGGTTGGCCAGGGCGAGAGCGAGCATCTCGTCGGTCATGTCCAGTCCGTACGCCTTGCCGGTGGGCCCGACGCGCCGGGCCGACAGCAGTACGTCGATGCCGCCGCCGGAGCCGAGGTCGAGGACGCGCTCGCCCTCCCGCAGGTCCGCGACGGCGGTGGGGTTGCCGCAGCCCAGGGAGGCGGCGACGGCTTCGGCGGGGAGGACGTCGCGGTCGGTGGGGGCGTAGAGGGCGGAGCCGAAGTTCTCGTCGACGTCGACGGCGGCAGGTGGGGCGGTGTCGCAGGTGCTGCCGCAGCAGGCGGCGCCGCCTTCGGTGACCTGGAGGGCCGCCGCGGCGTAGTTGCGGCGGACGCTTTCGCGGAGGTCGGAGCACTGGTCGGTCATGGTTGCTGCGCTCCTGGAGGAAGGGCGGACGAACCACCTGTATCGATGTCTGTCGATTCAAGACTGCGCCTTGAATCGAAGCCTGTCAACATAGAGGTATGCCGAATCAAGAGTTCACGGGTTCCTGAATTCAGGAATCCGTGTACTGTTGGAGACGTGCTGACCCTCGCCGCCGACATCGACGTCCTCGCCCGCTTCGGCCGTGCCCTCGCCGACCCGATCCGGTGCCGGCTCCTGCTGGCCCTGCGCGAGGCCCCGGCCTACCCCTCCGACCTCGCCGACGCGCTCGCCATCTCCCGCACCCGGCTCTCCAACCACCTTGCGTGCCTGCGCGACTGCGGGCTCGTCGTCACCGTCCCCGACGGCCGCCGCACCCGCTACGAGCTGGCCGACGAGCGCCTCGGCCGCGCCCTCGACGACCTGCGCAGCGCCGTCGTCGCCGTCGAGGCGGACAGGACCTGCGTGGACGCCGAGGAGAAGGGCTGCTGCTGATGACGGCGACATCCCTCGGGCCGTCCCCGGCCCGCCGCGACGCGCTCACCCGCCGCATACGCCTGCTGGTCGCGGCGACGATCTCGTACAACGTCGTCGAGGCGGCCGTCGCCCTCACCGCCGGGACTCTCGCGTCCTCCACCGCGCTCATCGGCTTCGGCCTGGACTCCGTCATCGAGGTCTCCTCCGCCACCGCCGTCGCCTGGCAGTTCTCGGCCCGCGAGCACGCGGTGCGCGAGGCCCGCGAGAAGACCACCCTGCGGATCATCGCGCTGTCCTTCTTCGCTCTCGCGGCGTACGTCTCGGTCGACGCGGCGCGCACGCTGGCCGGTACCGGCGAGGCCGAGAGCTCCCTGCCGGGCATCGTCATCGCCGCGCTCTCCCTGCTGGTCATGCCGTTCCTGTCGGCGGCGCAGCGCCGCGCGGGCCGCGCCCTCGGCTCGGCCTCGGCGGTGGCGGACTCCCGACAGACCCTCCTGTGCACCTACCTCTCCGCGGTCCTCCTCGCGGGCCTCCTGCTCAACGCCACCCTCGGCTGGTCCTGGGCCGACCCCGTCGCCGCCCTGGCCATAGCCGCCGTCGCCGTGAAGGAAGGCCGCGACGCGTGGCGGGGGAAGGGGTGCTGCGCGGCTCCGGCGTCGGCGCTCGCAGAGGCGGAGGCGCGGGCGGGCGGGTGCGGGGGCGGGTGCGACTGCTGCGAGCATGGCGTGTCATGACCGCAGACGGGGGCTTCGCCGATGGGGATGGGGATCGCGATGGGGATGGGGATCGCGGGGCGGACGGGTGGCCCGACACATTCGGCGACACGGCATTCACCATCAAGATTCCCGAGGCCGACCCCCTGGTCCGGGCCGGTTTTCCCGCCCATGTCACCGTGCTCTACCCGTTCCTGCACGAGAACCGCATCGATGCCCCGCTCCACCGCGAGCTGTCCGCCCTCTTCGCCGGGCACGACGCCTTCACCCTGACGTTCGCCGAGTTCGGCCGCTATCCGGGCGTGCTCTACCTCGACCCGTGGCCGCACGATCCGGTCCAGGCGCTCTCCAAGGACCTCACCCTGCGGTGGCCCGAAGCGGTGCCCTACCGGGGGATCTTCGGCGCGGGACTCGACCCGCATCTGACGATCGCCAACAGCGAGGGCCCCGACACCCAAGCGGCCGTGTACGACGAGCTGGAGACCGAACTCGCCCCCCTGCTGCCGCTGGTCTGCCACGTACGGGAGGTCGAGCTGATCGTCTGGGACGGCGCCCGATGGCGGGGCCGGGCCGCATACCGGCTGGGCGGCCCGGACCGCTGAGCCCGGCCGTCGACGGCGCGCGTCAGCCCGCCGCGTTGTCGACGCGCAGCCGCACCTGCTCCTCCAGCCGCCGGAGGCTGCTGTCCAGCGCGGCGTCGACGGCCTCCTTGCCCGGGTCGTGGCTCTCGTCGAAGAAGGACAGGTGCACCGTCACCTCACTGGAGCCGCCGTCGATACCGGCGACCTGCAGCCAGCCCGTATAGCTGCCCTGGTCGCGGGTGCCCCATTCGAGCCGCATCTGATCGCGCCGGGCACGCAGCAGGGCGGACGTGTCCTCGTCGGTGCGGTCCTCGTGCACGGTGACCGCGGGCGGCTCCTCGGCCCGCACGTGCAGGGCTTCCGGCAGCCAGGTGTCCAGCTGGTCGACCTGGGCGGCCTGGTCGAAGACGTGCTCGGGCTGCGCGGGCATCGTCCGCGAACGCTCGTACTCGGTCATGGCGGTTCCGTCCTCGGATGGCGGCCGTACGGCCCGGGTGCACCCCTCAGCGGCCGAGGGCCTGCTTGAGTTCCCTCTTGTTCATCGACGAGCGGCCTTCGATGTTCTTCTTCTTGGCCTCCTCGTACAGCTGGTCGCGGGTGGGTCCCTCGGCTCCGCTGTGCGAGCGTTCGCCGCCGCGCTGGGATGCGGACTTCTTGTCACGCGTCGAGGTTTTGCTGGCGGACCGGGACTCGCCCGCCCGCGCGCGTTCCTTGTTGACCGTCCGGGCGGCGATTTCCTTCGCACGCCTGGTGGATGCTCCGCGGTCCTCCGCGCTTTCCTTGATGTGCTCGTACTGCCGTTCACGCTTCTTGCCGGCCCCAGCAGGCATGGAATCGACCTCTCTCCGGTTCTGGCGGCTTTCGGCGGCTTCTGTCGGCGATCACCGCCCGCCTTTCCACTCTCCGGGCAATCGGGCGGGCCCGCCTCTTGAGACCGCCGGGCAGGGGAAGGGCGCCGACAGAGCCTGCTGCTTCCTGCTGCTTCCGGCGCAAGCTCCGCCGACGAGTCCCCGCACCCGCTTCCGGCAAACCGGCTATCCCAGGCCGCCGCCCCCGAAGCTGCTGCCGCGGCCCTTCCTGTGGTCGTCCGGGTCCTGGGAGGGGCTGAGGTGTGTGCTCGATTCGCCGTAGCCCTCTTTGAGCTCGTGCGGGGTGAGCCAGCCGCCGTTGTGCGGCACTTCGTCCGGATCCCGATACTCCCGGACCTCCCTGACGGGGCCGCTCTCCGGGAGGTGCGGCTGTTCTTCCGGGCGCGGCCGCCTGGCCTCCCGCGCCACCACGCGGCGGCCCCAAACAAAGGCACCGAGAAGAACTGCGACCACGGCAAGACCGGCAATCCACATCAGCAGCGCCCCGCCGTGAGAGGCGGCAAGCTCCCACTCCATGGTCTCCATGTGAGTGGTGTACCCGCCCCCGTCCGAAACATAGCCAGCCATTTGTGCCTCCCGAATTGATCGGCAGAAATCTCTGTTACGTACTACGCGGCTTCGGAATAGGTATTCGCTTTTGTGCAGCCAAATGCTCTCGCTCGACGCGCGGCATCCGCAGTGCCCGGTGAACGATCCGCGTCAGCCGAGATAGCGGGAGGCCACCCGCAGATCGGACACGAGCCCTCCGAATGCCTCGTCCCTGTCCTTGGCTCGGAGTACCGCCGAGGGATGCACGGTGGCGAGCAGACGGCGGTGGCTGTCGTCGGCACTGCCATTATCCTCCTCGGTGGTCAGCGGCAGCTCTGCCCCTGGTGCCAGGGAGAGCAGGGCACCCCGTGACTCGGTCACTTTGAAGGAACTGCCCAACAGGGATTTCCCGGCCGTCGCTCCGAGTGCGACGACCAGTTCCGGGTCCACTCGCTTGATCTCGGCCGCGAGCCAGGGGCGGCAGGCGGTCAGTTCCCCGAGACTCGGCGCCTTGTGAATGCGGCGCTTGCGGCCTTCGGTGACGGGCGCGAACTTGAAATGCTTGACCGCGTTGGTGAAGTACGCCTGCTCCTCGTCAATTCCGGCTTCGCCGAGAGCCGAGCGGAGCAGGCGCCCGGCCGGGCCCACGAACGGCTCTCCGGCCCGGTCCTCCTGATCGCCGGGCTGCTCCCCGACCAGCATGAGGCGCGCGCGAGCGGCACCGGCGCCGAACACGGTCTGCGTGGCGTTCGCGTACAGCGGGCAGCCGCGGCAGTCGGCGGCGGCACGGCGCAGTGCCGGGATCCCGCCCCGCGCGGGCACGTAGGGACGAGCCCCGTCGGATGCCTGCTTGTCCGGGCCCGGCATGGCGCCTCCTTCTCCTCCGCAAGGCTTCTCAGCACGCTCCGCGGTACCCGCTCCGCCGGGCGGCATGCCAGGTCGTCTTCGCCTCGCTCATGACTCCAGGTCTACGTCGGCCTCCCGCACGCCGCGACCCGGGGCGCGGGCGGCGAAGCCGCACCATGCGGAGGCCGGACAGCGTCCCGTCTCCGTGTACGAGCGGGCGCACGGTCACCCGAACAGATGCGGCCTTCGAACCTGCGGGTCTCACATGGGAGGCGCCGGTGTCACCCTGGAGTTCTCGGGGCTGTCTGGGAGGTTCGCCATGCCCCGCCCCGTATGGTCCGGCGCCATCAGCTTCGGCCTGGTCACGATCCCCATCAAGGTGCTCTCCGCCAGTGAGGACCACTCCATACGTTTCCACCAGTACCACCTGGAGGACATGGGCCGGATCCGCACCCGGAAAGTGTGCGAGCTGGAGGACCGCGAGGTCGCCCAGGACGAGATCGGGAAGGGCTACGAGGTCAGCAAGGACACCGTGGTCGCCGTCTCGGACGAAGAGCTGAGGCAGATTCCGCTGCCGACCGCCAAGGCCATCGAGATCGCCGCGTTCGTGCCGTACGAGTCCATCGACCCCATCCAGATCGGCGAGGGCTACTACCTGGAGGCCGACGGGAAGGTCGCGCACAAGCCGTACACCCTGCTCCGCAAAGCCCTGGAGCGCAATGAGAAGGCGGCGGTGGCGAAGTTCGCGTGGCACGGCCGGGAGCGGCTCGGGCTGCTGCGCGTCAAGGACGACGTGATCGCCCTCCACGCGCTGAAGTGGCCCGACGAAATCCGTTCGCCCGAGGAACTGGCGCCCAAGAAGATCGACCTCACCGACAAGGAGGTCGACGAAGCGATCCTCCTCATCGACTCCATGACTCGCGCGGAGGGCATCGAGGACGCCGAATGGGCCACCGACCACTACACGGAGGCCCTGGAAGAAGTCATCCACGCGAAGGCGGCGGGCAAGAAGCCGCCGCGTGCGGCGACGGAGGAAGCCCCGGCCGGGAAGGTCGTCGACCTCATGGCCGCGCTCGAGCGCTCCGTGCGACAGGCCCGCGAAACCCGCGGCGAATCCGACGCGGATGTGCACGAACTGAAGCCGAAGAGGAAGACGGCGGCGAAGAAGACGTCGACGGCGAAGACCGCCGCGAAGAAGGCGGCGGCCAAGAAGACCACGACCCGGACCGCCAAGACCGCGGCCAAGAAGACCGGTGCGAAGAAGGCCACGGCAAAGAAGGCCACTACGAAGGCCACCACGAAGACCGCGGCGAAAGCGAAGAAGGCCTCGGCCGCCAAGCCCCGAAAGACCGCCTGACCGCGACCGTCCGCGCGCCCGCCCGCCGTACGAAAGCACCGCCCTCGCCCGCCCGCCGTACGAAAGCACCGCCGCCGCCCGCCAGCCGCGCGACAGAACCGCCTCGGGCCCGCCGCCGTACGAAAGCACCGCCTCGGACCCGCCTCAGTGCCCGCTCCCCGCCACCACCCGGTCCACCTCCCTGGGCGACAGCGCGTGTTCCACCGCCAGGATGGCCGCGCCGATCGCCGCGGCGTTCGCGCCGGTGCGGCTCGGCTCGATGCGCAGGACGTGGGTGGCCAGGGGGTGTGAGCGGCGGTAGACCGCCTCGCGTACGCCCGCGAGGAGCTGGTCGTGGACCGCGGCCAGCGCGCCGCCGACCACCACCGTGTCGGGGTTGAAGAAGTTCACCAGGCCCGCCAGGACCTCGCCCACCGCGCGGCCCGCCTCGCGCACCATGCGGACCGCGTCGCGGTGGCCGGATTTCACCAGGCGTACGACATCGCTGCCCGACGTCGCCTCCAGGCCGAGGTCCGAGAGGCGGCGGGCCAGCGCCGCGCCGCCCGCGACCGCCTCCAGGCAGCCGGAGTTGCCGCACCGGCAGGGTTCTTCCAGGTCACCGACGCGTATGTGGCCGATGTCGCCCGCGCTGCCCTGCGCTCCGCGGTGCAGTCGGCCGTCCGCGACGATGCCGCAGCCGATGCCCGTGCCGACCTTGATGTACAGCAGATAGCGCGTGTCCGGAAACGCGCGGCGCTGTTCGGCGAGCGCCATCACGTTCACATCGTTGTCGACCAGCGCGCGCACCCCGAAGCGGTCGGCGAAGAACTCCGGGATCGGGTACTGGTGCCAGCCCGGCATGATGGGCGGGTCGACGGGGCGGCCGGTGGAGAACTCGACGGGGCCGGGCACGCCGACGCCGATCGACTGCAGCGTCGCCGGTGCCCGCCCGGATTCCTCGAGCAGCGCGTGCAGGGTGCGTTCCACATGCCGGAGCACCGATTGCGGGCCGTCCGCGATCGACAGCGGGTCCTCGCGCAGGGCCAGGGTCTCGCCGCCGATGTCCATCAGGGCGACCCGGCAGTGCGAGGCGCCCAAGTCGACGCCCGCGACGGCGTGTTCGCGGGTGCGCAGCCGCAGCTTGCGCGGCGGCCGGCCGCCCGTCGAGCTGCCGTCGGCCTCTTCCGTCACGAAGCCGTGCGCGATGAGCGCGTCCACCCGCTGCGAGACGGTGGAGCGCGCGAGCCCCGTGAGGCGGGCGAGGTCCGCCCGGGTCGCCGCGGATCCCGCGCGCAGCAGGGCGAGGACGTCGCCGGGGGAGGAGGCCGCCGACCCGGGCGGCGCGTCCACGGGCGGAACGGACGCGGGCGGAACGGACGCGGGGTGATCCGGCGCTCCAGGCATGGCAGTCACCCTAGGGACGAGTTTCGCTGCTCACAAGGCCGATACTGTTCGATCGTCGACCTAAGGCGCCGTCAAGTGGATGGGAAACAAACACACTTGAGCCCTTAGCAGGTCAAAGGTGTCGGTCCTTGCCCGGACGCCGGCGCCGGCGAAGCTCACCGCCAGAACTGGGCGAGCACGCCCTCCTTGAACGGGGCGGGGGAGACGGACAGGTCGCCCGAGAACGGATGGTCCAGGGTCACGCACAGCAGCAGGCTCACGCCGATCAGCGCGGCGACCGAGACGACGAACATCAGTTGGGCGCGGAGGTTCTTGATGCCGTAGAAGAACGTCAGCGGCAGCATGACGAGCGCGCCGCCGACCATCTCGTTGTACGTGCCGTCCGCCAGCCGGGAGAATCTGCGCCGCAGCAGCAGCGTGCCGGTCACGGCGACGAGTACGGCACCGCCCCCGAGCAGCACGGCGAGCGTGAGCGTACCGAAGGTGTTCAGCAGCCAGATCCCCACAGTCCCCCAACGCCAGGTGCTCGCACTGGTTACGCGGACACACGAAGACCCGCGACGCGTCCCTGTCCAGCGCGTCGCGGGTCCTCGTCTCCCCGTCAGCGAGTGCCGACCGCCGCACGCACGGCCCGGCGGGCCATCTGGCAGTCGTCGTGCAGCCGCCGCAGGAGCAGCCGCTGTTCCTCGCCGGACGGCGCGGCTCCGGGGTGCGTCTGGCCCGGAGCCGTCGGGGCCGGATCGTGCAGCGTGCGCTGCACGGCCGTCTCGCACATCCTGATCTCCCGGGTCAGCACCAACATCAGGTTCACCAGGAACGCGTCGCGCGCCGCCGGGCCCGCCGCCTGGGCGAGCTGACTGATGTCGCGGCGCGCCACGGGCGCGTCACCGAGCACCGACCACAGGGTGGCGAGGTCGTAGCCCGGCAGATACCAGCCCGCGTGCTCCCAGTCGACCAGGACAGGGCCGGCCGGCGAGAGCAGCACGTTCGACAGCAACGCGTCGCCGTGACTGAACTGCCAGGTCAGCTGCGGCCCGGACGCGTGCGCTATGCCGTGCAGCAGCTTCTGCAGGTCGCCCATGTCCCGGTCCGTGAGCAGCCCCAGCTCGTGGAAGCGGGAGATCCGCCGGCCGTAGTCCAGCGGCCGGCCGAACATCTCCTGCGGCGGCCGCCACTGGTTGAGCCGGCACACCGCGCTCATCGCCGCCCGGATGTCGGCGCGCGGCGGGGCCTCCGCGGGATGCCGCTGCAGCGCCGCCACCCGGCCGGGCATCCGCTCGATCACCAGCGTGCAGTCATCCGGGTCGGCCGCGATGAGACGCGGCGCGCGCACAGGCGGACGATGCCGGACGAACGAGCGGTAGGCCGCTATTTCGTGGCGGATCCGTTCCGCCCACAGGGGCGAGTGGTCGAGCAGGCACTTGGCCACGGCGGTGGCGCGGCCGGTCGTACCGACCAGGAGCACGGTGCGTCCGCTGCGGCGCAACACCTGCACGGGCTGGAATTCCGGACAGATGCGGTGCACCGACGCGATCGCGGTGCGCAGCTGCGCACCTTGCGGGCCGGACAAGTCGAGTCTCCCGCTGAGCGGCCCGGTCCCGGTCGCCGGTACGCGGCGCGGCCGGCCGGCGCCGAGCGGAGCGGCCGCGGGCCGCGCCGGCGCCAGATAGGGGCCACCACCGGGCAACGGGGCCTCCGCCGCGCGGGCGGAGCCGCGGGAGGAGGGATGCGGGCGCAGCGGCCGGGGCGGGGCGGACACGGAGGACGATGCTGCGTACATGGGCGATACAGATCCCTTCGTGTGCCTGCGAGTTGCGGCGCCCTCCCGCCCCGGCCGCTGTGGGTGCACCCTGGGGAATGCCTTGTGGCGGCCGGGTCGGGGTGGCGCATTCCTACCTGACACCCGGTAGCCCCTGGCACACCATGTGGCGCACCCTGGCGAACCCTGGCGAATAGTCGCTCAGCAACTGACAGACGGTTACTGTCAATTCAGCCGAGAACCTGGGGGCTTGACGTGAACGGACAACCCAACACCCGCCTGTCGGATCTCTTCGGCCTGGCGGGCTGGTCCAAGGGCGAACTCGCCAGACTGGTGAACCGGCAGGCGGCCGCGATGGGTCATCCGCAGCTGGCCACCGACACCTCGCGGGTGCGGCGCTGGATCGACATGGGAGAGATCCCGCGCGATCCCGTGCCCAGGGTCCTGGCAGTTCTGTTCACCGAGCGTCTCGGCCGTGTCGTGACCATCGAGGACCTCGGTCTGGTCCGGCACGGGCGCGTAGGCAGACAGCGCGCCGACGGGAGCGTAGAGCACCCCGACGGCGTGCCGTGGGCGCCCGAGCGAACCGCCGCGGTCCTCACCGAATTCACGGGAATGGACCTCATGCTCAACCGACGCGGCTTGGTGGGCGCGGGTGCCGCGCTTGCCGCAGGCTCCGCACTCACCAGCGCCATGCATGACTGGCTGCACACCGATCCGAACCTGAAGTCCGACGCCCCCCGCCTCGACGACCCGCTGCACGCCGACCCCGCCGGATTCGACCGCTATGAGGCCGCCCCGATCGGGTCCCAGGAGATCGAGGAGCTGGAGCGCTCGGTCGAGGTGTTCCGCGCCTGGGACGCGTCCCGCGGCGGCGGCCTGCAACGCAAGGCCGTGGTGGGCCAGTTGAACGAAGTGGGCGGCATGCTCGCCTACCGCCGTCACCCCGACCATCTGCAGCGGCGCCTGTGGGGCGTCGCCGCCAACCTCGCCGTACTCGCCGGCTGGATGTCGCACGACGTCGGCCTCGAACCCACCGCCCAGAAGTACTTCGTGATCGCCGCGCACGCGGCCCGCGAGGGCGGTGACCGTCCGCGCGCGGGCGAGGCGCTGTCCCGCGCCGCCCGCCAGATGGTGCACCTGGGCAAGCCCGACGACGCCCTGGACCTGATGAAGCTCGCCAAGTCCGGCTCCGGCGAGCAGACCCTGCCGCGCACGCAGGCCATGCTGCACACCATCGAGGCCTGGGCGCAGGCGTCGATGGGCAAGGGCCAGGCGATGCGCCGCACCCTCGGCCGCGCGGAGGACCTCTTCGTCTCCGACAAGGGCGACGTGCCGCCGCCGAGCTGGATGCAGATGTTCGACGAGGCGGACCTGCACGGCATGCAGGCCCTGGCGTACCGCACCCTCGCCGAGCACGAGCCGTCCGCGGCCCAGCTCGCCCAGCGGCACGCCAAGGAGGCCATCGAGCTGCGCTCCAAGGGCCGCGACCGCTCGACGATCTTCGACTACATCTCGCTGGCGTCGGCCTGCTTCATCGCCGACGACCCCGAACAGGCCGACCGGTACGCGCGCCTGGCGCTGGTGTCCATGGGCTCCAACTCCTCGCACCGCACCTGGGACCGGCTGCGCGAGATGTACCGCCTGACCGCGCAGTACGCGGGCTATCCGAAGATCGAGGACCTGCGCGCGGAGATCAAGCACGCCCTGCCCAAGGCGGCGGCCCGGCCCGGAGGAGGCAAATGGGTCCAGGCATAGGATAGCCAGTCATGGACAGAGGAAACGGCCGGTACGGGCGCTACGAAGTCGTGGCTAGGGCTTCGTCCGCGTACGCGACCTGGACTTGGGCGTCGACCTGGTCCTGGGCGTCGATCCCGACCCGGCCGTCGATCCTGGCCTAGGCGTCGATCCTGGCCACCAGCAGACAGGCGTCGTCCTCCCGTGGGGCCACGCCGAACTCCTCGACAGCGACACGCACACAGTCCTGTGCCGCTTTCGCCTCGGCGAAGCGCGGTGCCAGGGCGAGCAGCCGGTTCGTCGCGGCCTCTCGGGAACGCCGCGGCACGAGGCCGTCGGTGTGCAGCAACAGCAGGTCGCCGGGGCGCAGTCGCTCCTCGGCCTGTTCGTAGCAGGCACCGGACGTCGCGCCGAGGAGCACACCGTCCGGTGGTGTCAGCGCGCGCCCCGTCCCGTCGCGGAACAGCAGCGGGGCGGGGTGGCCCGCCTGCGCCCAGGTCAGGGTGTGGTCGGCGGCGTCGTACAGACAGCAGACGGCGCTGCCGAGGGCGGGCTGCACGGAGGCGTCGAGGAGCTGGTTGAGCCAGCCCATGAGCCGGCCGGGCCGGGTGCCGGCGACGGCCATGCCGCGCAGCGCGCCGAGCAGCATCGCCATGCCGGAGGTCACCGTGACGCCGTGGCCGGTGAGGTCGCCGACGCTCAGCAGGGTGCGGCCGTCGGCCAGTTCGAGCGCGTCGTACCAGTCGCCGCCGATCAGCGCGGTCGACGACGACGGCAGGTAGTGGGCGGCGAGGTCCAGCCTCGCGGGGCCGCCGTGCGGGAACCGCAGGGAGCCGCGCCACGGCGGCAGCACGGCTTCCTGCAGTTCGACCGCGAGCCGGTGCTCGGTCTGCGCGAGGTGCCGCTGGTGCTGCAGTGAGTCACGGGTCTCGCTCACCACCCGCTGGCTGCGGCGCAGTTCGCTGACGTCCCGCAGCACCGCCCACATGGAGGCGGTGGAGCCGTCGGCGGCGAGCACGGGCTCGCCCATCATGTGCACCTGCCGTACGCCGCCGTCGGCGTGCACGACCCGGAACTCGCCGTCGATCGGCTTGCCGTCGACCAGACAGTCCGTGACCATCGCCGTCAGCATCGGCTGGTCCTCGGGGTGGATCAGGGAGGGCAGCTCGTCGAGGGAGAGCGGCGGTGTGGCCGGGTCGCGGCCGAGGATCTGGTACAGCTCGGGGGACCAGCTCGCCGCGTCCGTCAGCAGGTTCCACTCGGCGCTGCCGACCCGGCTGAGCAGCGAGCCGCGCCGCGGCTCCGGCCGCACGGGCCCGGCGGGGGCGGTGGAGGCGGTGTGGGTACGCGGCAGGCCGTCCCGCAACTGCGCCAAGTGGCCGTGCAGATCGTTGAGTTGATGCACCGCCAGGTCGCAGAGGGCGCGCTGCCAGCGGCCCGCTGGGTCGCTGTGGTCGGCCACCGCCTCGCGGCGGACGGCGTCGACCTCGCCGCGCAGCCGGCGCGTCTGCGAGATGAGCGCGTCGACCGCGCCGTGCTCGTGCGACCGGTCGGGGCGGCCTTCGAACACATGGGACGGCATGGGGTGCTCCGTTGGTGATGCGGTGCGACCGGGCTTGCTGTGGGGATCGCCGGTCATGGCTCCTCGACCGGTAGCGGCGTGGCGTTCCTACTGGCCTTCGCGCGTGGCGTACGTGACTTCCCTACGTGACGTGCGTGTCGGCTTCCGTACTGACTTCAGTAACAACTCTTCGACCGGTAACGACTCTGGCACAGCGGACCGGTGCCCGTAAGGGATTTGGCAACACCCGATGCGGTGGTGCTACTGACATATGCCCCCGTCCTTCGGCGCCGGTCGAGTGCCTGTACGAGTCTGTCGAGGGTGGTGAGTCGCGCTGTGCGTCAGCTCCGCAGATAGCGCAGCACCGCGAGGACCCGCCGGTTGGCGTCGTGCGACGCGGGCAGTCCGAGCTTGTCGAAGACCGCGGCCACATGCTTCTCGACGGTGCCCGCGGAGACCACGAGGGACTGCGCGATCGCGGCGTTCGAGCGGCCCTCCGCCATCAGGGAGAGGACCTGGCGTTCGCGCGCGGTCAGGGGCGTGAGCTCGGCCGCGCGCCGGCTCGCGCCCGCGAGCTGGGTGACGACCTCCGGGTCGAGCGCCGTGCCGCCGCCGGCCACGCGGGCCAGCGCGTCGGTGAACTCGGCGATGTTCGCGACGCGGTCCTTGAGCAGATAGCCGACGCCCGCCGAGCCGTCCGCGAGCAGCCGCGTGGCGTACTTCGTCTCGACGTACTGGGAGAAGAGGAGCACGCCCGTGCCGGGGTGGTCGTGGCGGATGTCGATGGCGGCGCGCAGGCCCTCGTCGGTGTGCGACGGGGGCATCCGGATGTCGACGACCGTGACGTCCGGGCGGTGCTCGGCGACGGCGGCGCGCAGCGCGTCCGCGTCACCGACGGTCGCGCACACCTCGTGGCCGCGCTCCACCAGCATCTGGGCCAGCAATTCCCGCAGGACGGCGGCATCCTCAGCGATCACTACGCGCATGGCGGAATGTTCTCACGCGTGCAGCGGCAGCTCGACGGTGACCGCCGTCGGGCCGCCCTCCGGACTGTGCACGCGCAGCCGGCCGTCGACCGTGCGCACCCGCTGCACCAGGCCGGTCAGCCCGCTGCCCGCGCCCACCGTGGCGCCGCCGCGCCCGTCGTCGGTGACGCGCAGCCGCAGCACGCCGACGCCGTCCTCGGTCTCCTCGGCCACCGTGATCGTGGCCCGCCCGGCGCCGCTGTGCTTGATGACGTTGGTGAGCAGCTCGGCCGCGCAGAAGTACGCGATGGTCTCGATGGCGGGCGTCGGGCGGCGCGGCATGTCCGTGGCCAGCTCGACGGGCAGGACGCTGCGGGCCGCGAGGGTGGCGAGGGCGTCGGGCAGCCCGTCGTCGAGGACCGGCGGATGGATGCCGCGCGCCAGGTCGCGCAGCTCGGTGAGGGCTTCGGTGGCGTTGTGGTGCGCGAGGTCGACGAGTTGGCGTACGCGGGGGAGGTCGAGGGGCGGGGGAGTGGCGCCGTCAGGTCCCGCGCCGTCACGCCCCGCGTCGTGCGCCGCGCTCGGACGAGCGGAGCCCGCGCCGCCCTCGGCCACGCCGCCCTCACCCTGGCCGCCCCCGCCCCGACCCTCGTCCTCCGCCTTGCCGAGCCGCTCCTTGATCATGTCCAGGCTCATGGCCACCGCCACCAGACGCACCTGCGCGCCGTCGTGCAGATCCCGCTCGACGCGGCGCAGCAGCGCCACCGAGTCGTCGACGGCGAGCGCGCGCGTCTCCTCCAAGTCCCGTACGCGGTCGGCCAGTTGGCCCGGCCCCAGGAGCGCCCGCAGCAGCCGCCGGTCGGCCTCCACGACAAGGCGCGTCGCCCACGGCGCAAGCAACAGCAGGGCAAGGCCGAGGGCGAGCGCCGCGAACGTACCGGCGAAGGTGTGCACTTCGAGGCTGCCGACCGGGATCGGCGTCAGAACGGGCATGCCGCCCACGTCGCCGGACCCGGTGTCCTGCCCGAAGACGCCCCACCGCAGCGGTGCCGTGAGGTTGATCAGCCCGGTGAGCCACCACAGCACCGCGTACATGCCGAGCGCGCTCACGGGCAGCTTCACCAGGACGTACGACGTGGCCCGCCACCCGGCCCCGTCCCGCAGCCGCGCGTCGATCCTGCCGAACACCCCGGAGCCGGGCCGCGGCGGCACCGGCCCCGGCAGCCGCTCGCCGAGCAGCCCCGCCGCGAGCCCCCGGTGCAGCGCGCCGAGCCCCCGCGCAAGCCGCACGCACCCCACCAGGACGAGCACGCCGACCACCGCGCCCACCAGCGAGACCGTCAGGCCCGCGCCCAGCGCGAGCAGGACGGCCAGCAGGACGCCGCCCGCCAGGCCGAGCGGGAACGCGAGGAAGCAGTAGGCCGCCTCGGCCCAGGCGCGGCGGGTGAGCGGGGCGCGCAGGAGTGCCGCCACGCGGGTCCGGGCCGTGCCGGGGTCCCGGAGCGCCGTGCCGGGTTCGTGGAGCGGTGTGGCCGGTGAGCTGTCGTACATGGTGATCAGTGTCCCTGTGTTTGCCTGTCAGGCGTCGTTTCCCTGTCTGGCGTCGCGGCGGGCCAGCAGCCGCGCGCCCGCGCCGAGGACGGCGGCGACGTACAGACACAGCACGGCGAAGCCGGTCCAGGGCGAGAGCATGTCGGAGACGGGCTTGGCGACGGCCAGGGAATTACCGGCGATCATCGTCGGGAAGAACTTCGCGACGGTCGTCCCCGAGATGCCGCCGATGACGGCGGGCAGCACGAAGGTCACGCCGACGAGCGCGGCGATCGCGCTCGCCGTGTGCCGGGTGAGGGCGCCGATGCCGATGCCCAGGAGGCCGATGAGGCCCAGGTAGGCGCCGGAGAGGAGCACCGCCCGCAGCACGCCCGGGTCGCCGATGCCGGGACGCGGCACGCCGTCTCCCAGCGCCGCCCGGCCGGCGAAGAACGTCACGAGGGCGACCGCCTCGCCCACGAGCAGGGTGAGCGTGCCGTACACGGCCGCCTTCGCGGTGAGCAGGGTGCGCGGGTCGGGGATGGCGGCGAGCGTGGAGCGGATGGAGCCGGAGGAGTACTCGCCGGTGACGACCAGGACGCCGAGCACGCCGACGACGAGCTGGCCGAGCGCGACGCCCGCGAGGACGTTGTTCGTGGGGTCGAACTCGGCGGCCTTGGCGGCCGAGGGGACCTTGGTGTTGGCCATCGTGACGACACCGATGGCGATCATGCCGGCGACGGTGAGCAGCAGCGCCCACGCCGTGGAGCGCAGGCTGCGCAGCTTGATCCACTCCATGCGGGCGGCATGCGCGAAGCCGTAGTGCCCGGCGGGCGCCGAGGTGGTGGGGGCGGTCGGGGCGGTCATCGGTCGTTCCTCTCCGGCGCGGCGTCGACGGCGGACGCGGCGTCGTGGTGGTCGGCGGACGCGGCATCGTGGTCCGCGTGGTGTGCCTGGTCCGCGTGGCGCGCCTGGTGTGCCTGGTGGGCCGCGCCCCGGTAGTCGGCGCTCGCTCCCGTCAGTGCGAAGAACGCCTCCTCCAGGGACCGCCCCCGCGCGGTGAGTTCCCGCACGGACGTGTCCGCGAGGAGGCGCCCCTGCCCGATCACCACCAAGTGGTCCGCGGTGAGCGCCATTTCGCTGATGAGGTGGCTGGACAGCAGCACCGTGCGGCCCTCCGCGGCCAGCGACTTCATCAGCTCCCGGATCCAGCGCACGCCCTCCGGGTCGAGCCCGTTCACCGGCTCGTCGAACAGCAGCACCCCGGGGTCGCCGAGCAGCGCGGCCGCGATGCCGAGCCGCTGGGCCATGCCGAGCGAGTACGTTCCGGCGCGCCGCCCGGCGACGCCGCTCAGGCCGACGGTGCCGAGCACCTCGTCCACGCGCCCGGGCCGGATGCCGCCCGCGGCGGCGAGGGCGGACAGATGCGCCCGCGCGCTGCGTCCGGGGTGGAACGTACGCGCTTCGAGGAGCGCCCCCACTTCGCGCAGTGGCCAGCGCAGTTCGCCGTACCGGCGCCCCGCGATCAGCGCCTGCCCGGCGTCGGGCCGGTCGAGGCCCATGATCATGCGCATGGTGGTCGACTTGCCCGAGCCGTTCGGGCCGAGAAAGCCCGTCACGGCCCCGGGCCGTACCTCGAAACTCAGCGCCTCTACGGCGGTGGTGGGCCCGTACCGTTTGGTCAGCCCGTGGACCTCGATCATGACAACTCCCGCTCCAAGCCCGGCGTGCACCCGGCGTGATCAACACACCTCACGCTAGGTCCGGCACCAGCCCTGCGGGAACGCGGCTTTCCTCCGACTGACCTGGGGGTTTTCCCCCACGCTCCGGCTAACGAGCCCCCCGTGCTCCGCTTCCGCTCGTGTGGGTGATGTTGCCGCGCGGGGGCCGGGGCGACGATCCGGAGACACACCGAGACCGAGGAGGAGACCCATGTCGTACGGACGGAACACCCTGCGCTTCGCCCTCACCTGCGTGCTGGCCGTCGGCCTGACCGGCCTGGCCCAGACGGGCGGCGGAGCGCGTTCGAGCGCGCAGACCCCGGCGGAGCCCGGAATCATGGAACCGGCCTGCCCACCGCCCGGCGGTGGGACCTGCTACTTCGAGTACTACGACGACGCCGGGCGCCGCGGCATCGAGTTCAGTCCCGAGGTCGGCGCCTGCTACAACATGAGCTCGGCCGGGGCCGTCAGGGGGCACCAACATGACCAGCAAGAGGGTCCATCTGTGGCCCACAAGCGACTGCTTCGGCGGCGCGACCGCACTGGTCGACCCGGGCTTCTCCTGGAACGACCCGTCCCACCACTACTACTCGTTCCGGCCGATCCGCTGAGACAGGCCCCCGGGCGTGCCGATCCCACGCCGGGGAGCCGACGCCTCAGTGCGCGATCGAGTCGATCAGCTCCCGTGCCCCCTGCCGCAGCAGCGTGACCGCCACGGACGTGCCGAGGGTCGCCGGGTCGAGCGGCCCGGCCCACTCGTGGGCGTTGAGGACCGTCTTGCCGTCGGGTGTGAACACGCGGGCGCGCAGCGACAGATCGCCGCTCGGCTCGCTGCGGGCATAGCCCGCGATCGGCGAGTTGCAGTGCCCCTGGAGCACGTGCAGGAACATCCGCTCGGCGGTGGCCTCCCGCCAGGCGTCGCGGTCGCCGAGGCCGCTCACGGTGTCGATCGTGGTGGCGTCGTCCTCGCGGCACTGCAGCGCGAGGACCCCCGCGCCGATCGGCGGGCACATCGTCTCGACGGACAGCACCTCGGAGATGTGCTCGGTCGCGCCGATCCGCTCCAGGCCGGACACGGCGAGCAGCAGCGCGTCCGCTTCGCCCCCGGCCAGCTTCGCGAGCCGGCGGCCCGCGTTGCCGCGCATCGGTACGCAGGTCAGGTGCGGGTGGGACGCGGCGAGCTGGGCGATGCGGCGCACCGACGACGTGCCGATGCGGGTGCCGGAGGGCAGTTGGTCGAGGGTGCGGCCCGCGGGGTGGAGGAGGGCGTCACGGATGTCGTCGCGCTTGAGGAACGCCGCGAACGTGGTGCCCGCGGGCAGCGGCCGGTCCGCCGGCACGTCCTTCACGCAGTGCACCGCGAGGTCCGCCTCCCCGGCGAGCAGCGCCGCGTCGACCTCCTTGGTGAACGCGCCCTTGCCGCCGAGCTTGGCCAGGTCGCCCATCCAGCGGTCGCCGGAGGTCGTCACCGGCAGGACCTCCGTGCGGATGCCCGGGTGCAGCGCGGCGAGTTCGGTGCGTACGCGCTCCACCTGGGCGAGGGCCATGGGCGAGGAGCGGGAGACGATGCGGATCAGCTCGGGAGCGGACATGGCGTACACGATAGGCCCATCCCGTGGCGTCACCCGCATCGGAGCTTGCGCCAACTGGGTTAGCGCGCAGAGTGGTTGATGCCGCCGACAGAGGTCTGGGACACTCCGCGCGCGCCCCCGCCCCGCCGGTGCGCACGCCCCCTCCGCGCTACCCCGCGCGCCGGGCCCGCGCCGCGTCGGCCCGGCCGCATTCACCCGGCTCCAGCGGCGGCGATGTCACCGCCATGTTCGCCGTGCAGTGCGGGGTGTTGCCCTCCTCGGCGTGCCAGTCCGCGGGCCGCGGCCGGATGAACGCGAAGGCCGCGACGCCCGCCAGGACGAACAGTCCCGCGCAGCCCCAGGCCGCCTTCTCGAAGGCCGAGTCGAGCGCGGCTGGATCCGTGTACGCCGTGCCGGTCAAGCCGACCGCGAGCGGAAGTGCGGCGACGACCAGGAGCTGGGCGATGCGGGCCGCGGTGTTATTGACGCCGCTGGCGAGACCGGCGCGGGCCGCGTCCACCGACGCGAGCACGGTCGCCGTGAGCGGCGCCACGAACACGCTCATGCCGAGGCCCAGGACGACGACGGCGGGCAGCACGTCGGCGGCGTACGAGGCATCGGGGCCGACCCGCAGCATCAGCAGGACGCCCGCGGCGGCGACGAGCGGGCCCGCGCACAGCGGCAGGCGCGGCCCGAGCCTGCGGGCCAGATCCCCCGCGGGCGCCGAGAGCAGCAGCATCAGGACGGTGATCGGCAGCGTCGCCGTACCGGCCTGCAGCGCGTCGTAGCCGAGCGTCGTCTGCAACTGCACGGGCAGCATGAACAGGATGCCGCCGATGGCCGCGTACAGGCACAGTGTCATCACGTTCGCCGCCGAGAACAGGCCGGAGCGGAACAGTTCGAGCGGCAGCATCGGGTGCCGACGGCGGTGCTCGACGAGCAGGAACATCGCGCCCGCGGCGAGCCCCGCAAGACCCGGCAGCAGCGCCGCCACGAACGAGGAGTCGCCGGACGCGCCGATCAGCGCGAAGCTCACCCCCGCCAGGAACAGCGCCCCGAGGACCGCGCCCGGCACGTCGAACCGCTGCCCCGCGACGCTCTCGCCCCGGCTCTCCGGCACGTGCCGCGCCGCGAACAGGACCAGCGCGGCCAGCGGCACATTGATGAGGAAGATCCACCGCCAGCCGGGACCGTCGATCAGCCAGCCGCCGAGGAAAGGACCGACCGCCCCCGCGACCCCGCCGAGCCCCGACCACGCGCCCACCGCCTTGGCCTGGTCCCGGGGCCGGAACGAGGAGCGCACAAGCGCCAGCGAGCCCGGCGTGAGCAGCGCGCCGCCCACCCCCTGCAGCGCCCGCGCCGCGATCAGCGTGCCCGCGTCCTGCGCGAGCCCGCACAGCGCCGACGCGAGGGCGAACCACACCACGCCGATGACGAGCGTGCGCCGCCGCCCGATCCGGTCGCCGAGCGCCCCGCCGAGCAGCAACAGCGCGGACAGCGTGAGCATGTAGGCGTTGACCACCCACTGCAGGGCGGAGATCGACGCGTCCAGGTCGCGGCCGAGGGTGGGCAGCGCGACGTTCACCACCGTGCCGTCGAGCATGGCCATGCCGGAGGCGAGGACCGCGCTGGTCAGCACCCAGCGGCCGCGCGCCGAGGCCAGAGCCACACCGCCGTCGCCGCCCGTGCCGCCCGCGTCACCGGGGGACGTCGTCACGGATCCACCGCCCTCCTGACCGAAGCGCTCGCGCGAAGGAACCGGTCTACATCTCGTGAGAAGGACCGGTCTACATGTGGACGGCGCCGTCGCCCAAGTGGCTGTTGGCGGGGCGTCCCTTGCGGTACAGCACGACGGTGACGGCGCACCCGATGGCGAAGAAGAGGGCCGACCACCAGTACGCCGTCTCGTAGCTGTGCACCTGTGCCTGGGCCTGTGCCTGGGGCGTCGGCCGCTTGCCGACGAGGTAGTTGGTGGCGGCGCTCGTGGCGAGGGTGTTCAGCAGCGCCGTACCGATCGAACCGCCCACCTGCTGGCTGGTGTTGACCATCGCGGAGGCCACGCCCGAGTCGTGCGCGGCGACGCCCGCGGTGGCCATGCTCATCGCCGGAGCGAAGATCAGCCCGAGCCCGAGCCCGAAGACGAGCAGCGGCGGCAGCACGTGGGAGGGGTAACCGCTGGTGGTGCCGAGCGTCGTCAGCCACACCATCCCGGCCGCCGAAAGGCCATGCCGAGCGGCACGACCGGCTTCGCGCCGAACCGCGGCACGAGGACGTTGGTGGTCAGCACGGACACCACGACCATCACCGCGACCATCGGCAGGAACGCGAGACCCGTCTTGACGGGCGTGTAGCCGAGGATCTGCTGCATGTAGTACGTCAGGAACAGGAAGACGCCGAACATCCCGGCGCCGGAGATGAACATCGCCAGGAACGACGCGCCCCGGTCCCGGTCGAGCACCACCCGCAGCGGAAGCAGCGGATGCGCGGCCCGCGTCTGCCACCAGCCGAAGGCGGTCACGAGGACAGCGCCGACGACGAGGAACCCCCACGTGATCGGCTCGCCCCAGGCGTGCTTCTCGGCGTTGGAGAAGCCGTAGACGATGCAGAACAGACCGGCCGACACCAACACCGTGCCCGGCACGTCGAGTTTGGGCCGGTCGTCCGGCGCCCCCGGGTGCAGCAGCCGCGCGCCGCCGATCATCGCGGCCGCGGCGAAGGCGAGGTTCACGTACAGGCACCAGCGCCAGTCCAGATACTCCGTCAGTACGCCGCCGAGCAGCAGCCCGACCGCGGCGCCGGAGCCGGCCACGGCGCCGTAGATGCCGAACGCCTTCGCGCGCTCGCGCGGGTCCGTGAACGTGGTGCTGAGCAGGGACAGCGCGGCGGGTGCGAGAAGCGCGCCGAACAGGCCCTGCAGCGCGCGGGCGGCCACCAGCATCCCGAAGCTGGTGGCGGCGCCGCCGAGCGCCGAGGCCACCGCGAACCCGGCGAGCCCCGCCATGAAGACCGCCTTGCGCCCCACCAGGTCGGCGATGCGCCCGCCGAGCAGCAGCAGACTGCCGAACGCGAGCGCGTACGCGGTGACGACCCACTGCCGGTTGCCGTCGGTGAACCCCAGGTCGTTCTGCGCGGACGGCAGCGCGATGTTCACGATCGTCGCGTCCAGGACCACCATGAGCTGCGCGGTGGCGATGACCGCGAGGATCAGCCAGCGGTGCTCGTGCTTGCCGCCGGTGTGGTGGGCGGAGGGCGGCGGGGGCGGGGTCTCGGTGGACGGGGCCGGCTGTGACACCGGCTGCGGTATGCCGTCCGGTATGCCCTCGGCTCCGGGGCCGGGCGAGCGGTCCATGGGTGACCTCCAGACCCCCCGCCTAGACAGGCAACCCCTGTCACACGCTAAGCGCCCCGCCCAGGCCTCGCGACCTGGGCGGATGACGTTCCGGAATCACGCTCCGCCGAAGGCCTGCGCGACGGCCAGCGAGTCCTCGTACACGTGATGCCGGGTGACCAGGCCGTCCTCGACGGTCAGGTGCAGGGCGAAGCGCGCCCGGTAGGCGCGCCCCGTGGGCCTGGCGGTCTGCCGGATCTCGCCCATGACCACGGCGTGCTCGCCGTCGACGAGGATCTGTTCGACCTGGGTGTCCGCCGCCTCCGGCACATGGTGCTCGGCGATCCCGCCGTAGTGCGCGACGGCCTCGGCGCCGCGCGTGCGGTGCCGGATCCAGGGCGTTGCGGCCCGCCCGTGCTCGGCCTCCGGCCAGTTCAGCTTCCAGTCGACGTGCTCGGCGTACATCTCGGCGACGCGGGCAGTGTCGCCTGCGCCGATGCGGCCGAGCAGCTCCATGACGACGGCGCGGGTGGTGGCGGAGCGGGTGGTGTGGGTGTCCTGCACGGCCTGCGCGATCTGCGCGTCCTGCGTGTTCTGCGTGGCCTCGGGCATGAGGGTTTCCTCCAAGGTGCCGCTGTGCGAATGATCAAGACTCTCGCGGCCGGGTGCCTTCGGTGTCGATGACCTGGGAGGTAAGCGAGGGCGCGAGGGGCTGCACTTCGGGCTGCCCGGCTTCCGCGACGTCGGCCGGCCCGGCCCCCCGCGCACCGGACACCCCGGCATCCCGCGCACCGGACACCCCGGCGTCCCGGCGCCGGGACACCCGTCCGGCCAGCGCCGCGACCGGCTCCGCATAGCGGGCGGTGAGCGGCCCGACCACGACCAGGATCAGTACGTACGCCGTGGCCAGCGGGCCCAGGGACGGCTCGATGCCCGCCGAGACCGCGAGGCCCGCGATCACGATGGAGAACTCACCGCGCGCCACCAGCGCGCCGCCCGCCCGCCACCGCCCCTTGACGGAGATGCCCGCCCGCCGCGCCGCCCAGTACCCGGTGGCGACCTTCGTGCACGCGGTGACGGCGGCGAGCGCGAGCGCGGGCAGCAGGACCGGGGGAATGCTTGCCGGATCGGTGTGCAGGCCGAAGAAGACGAAGAACACGGCGGCGAACAGGTCCCGCAGGGGCGCGAGGAGACTGTGCGCGCCCTCCGCGACCTCACCCGACAGCGCGATGCCGACGAGGAACGCCCCGACCGCCGCGGACACTTGGAGCTGCTGCGCGATGCCCGCGACCAGGATGGTGAGCCCGAGCACGACGAGCAGCAGCTTCTCCGGATCGTCGCTCGACACGAACCGTGAGATCACCCGCCCGTAGCGCACCGCGACGAACAGCACCGCGCCCGCCGCGCCCAGCGCGATCGCGAGCGTGAGGCTGCCCGCGGCCCAGCCGACGCCCGCGAGGAGCGCGGTGATGATGGGCAGATAGACCGCCATGGCCAGGTCTTCGAGGACGAGGATGCTCAGGATGACCGGCGTCTCGCGGTTGCCGAGCCGTCCCAGGTCGCCGAGGACCTTCGCGATGACGCCGGAGGACGAGATCCAGGTGACACCGGCGAGTACGACGGCGGCCACCGGGCCCCACCCCATCAGGAGCGCGGCCGCGGCGCCCGGCAGCGCGTTGAGCGCGCAGTCCACGAGCCCGGCCGGGTACTGGGTCTTGAGATTGCTGACGAGATCACTGGCCGTGTACTCCAGCCCGAGCATCAACAGCAGCAGGATGACGCCGATCTCGGCGCCGATGGCCACGAACTCCTCGCTGGTCCCGAGCGGCAGCAGCCCGCCCGTCCCGAACGCGAGCCCGGCAAGGAGATAGAGCGGAATCGGTGAGAACTGGAAGCGGCCGGCGAAGCGGCCGAGCAGTCCGAGCGCGAGAATGATCGCGCCGAACTCGATGAGCAGGACCGCGGAGTGCACGCGATCACTCCCGGCCGAGTATCGCCGCGGCGCTCTCGACGCCTTCCCGGGTACCGATCACGATGAGGGTGTCCCCGCCCGCGAGCCGGAAGTCCGGCGTGGGCGAGGGGATGGCCTCGGCCCGCCGCAGCACCGCCACCACCGACGCGCCGGTCTCGGTGCGCAGGTGCGTCTCGCCGAGCACGCGCCCGTTCCAGTGCGAGGTCGCCGCGACCTCGATGCGCTCGGCGACGAGCCCGAGGTCGGTGGTGTGCAGCAGGTTGGGGTTCTGGTGCCCCGGCAGCAGCGCGTCCACCAGCGCGGCCGCCTCGCCGGGCGTCAGCCGCAGGGAGAGCGCGCAGGCGTCCGGATCGTCGGAGCGGTACGCGCTGAGCGTGCGGCCGCCGTCCCGGTGCGCCACGACGGAAAGCCGCTGCAGTTCGCGCGTGGTGAGGTCGTAGCGCATGCCGATGCCCGGCAGCGGCGTTCGGCTCATACGTGAAGCGGGCACAGCTCTCCCCTGGTGCTGTTGGTGACTACGTGCATATGCCACCCTATCGGTTCAAATTTTACCGATCCTTGAAGGAAGGCTCAGGTCGGGCACGCATGTCACATTCCGCCGAGCTGTGCCGTCGTAAGGGTGCAGGCATCGAAAACGGCAAAGGAGATCACCATGAGCGCCCGACTGGACGCCTTCGGCAACCCGACCATCGGCAAGGTCTTCAAGCACATCGTCGCCGCGAACAAGGTGCTCGAGGACTCCACGCTGCCGGCCACGACGCAGGAGCTGGTGAGGCTCCGCGCCAGCCAGATCAACGGGTGCGGTTTCTGCACCGACATGCACAGCAAGGACGCCGCCGCTGCCGGTGAGACCGCCACCCGTCTCAACCTGGTCGCGGCGTGGCGGGAGGCCACGGTCTTCACCGAGGCCGAGCGTGCCGCGCTGGAGCTGACGGAGCAGGGCACGCGCATCGCGGACGCGGCCGGTGGGATCACGGACGAGGCCTGGGCGAACGCCGCCAAGCACTACGACGAGGAGCAGCTGGCCGCCCTCGTGTGCGGGATCGCCCTCATCAACGCCTTCAACCGGGCGAACGTCATGATCCAGCAGCCCGCCGGGGACTACCGGCCGGGGCAGTTCGGCTGACCCTGACCGGTCCGTCAGGAACGGGTCGGGGTGAAGCCGTCCCTGACCGTGTCGAAGACCGGACGGTACTTGTCCCACTTCGCGTCCGGCGCCGAGAGGTAGATGTCGTACTCCCGACCGCCCTCGCGGCCGAAGCCGAGGTCGATGGCGCGGAACACGCGTGCCTTCCCCTTGAAGGTGAACTCCCATATACCGGCGGGCTGTTGGCGGAAGCTCGTCCGCTGCATGCGCAGCCTCCGGTACGTGGAGTAGTTGACCTTCGTGTTGGCCTCGATGTCCGAGAGGTGCTCCACCGGGTTCGAGCCAGCGGGGTCCACGACGCCGATCGTGATCTGGACCAGTTGGGACGGGTCGACGTAGGTGACCCCGTCGGGCGAGCGCTTGTTGGCCTTTCTCGTCCAGCCGTCCGGCACGGGGAAGGAGACGCCGAGTTTCCTGTTGGTCACCGGGTGGAAGCCGTCGGGCACGGGTGGCGGGGTGTGCGGCGGCGCGGTGGTGCGGTGGTTCTCCCGGGCGTCGGCGCGCGGTGTGTCGCCGCCGCCGTGCGACGTCACGTAGACCGTGGCCGTGATGGCTGCCGCCACCGCCGTCGCGGCAGCGGCGGTGGGTATGAGGACGCGGCGCTTGCGACGCGGGTGCTGCTGCCGGTCGGGATCGATCCGGGTGGGTGTGGGGGCCGCGGGGGAGGCGTTTCCGCCGGGGGCCGAGTGCGCGGGGGCGGCCGGGGCCACCGGGGAGGCCGACGGCAGTGCCTCCGTCGCTTCGCCGGACAGCGCGGCCCGCAGCGCCGACTCGGTCCGCTCCGCCGACGGCCGCTCATCGGGGTCCTTGAGCAGGAGGGCTTCGATGAGCGGTGCCAGCGGCCCGGCCTGCTTCATGGGCTCCAGGGGGTCCGCGGCGATGGCGTACGCGGTCTCCACCGCGGTGTCACGACGGAACGGCGGCCTCCCCTCCACCGCCTGGTACAGCGTGGCGCCGAGCGCCCACAGGTCCGAAGCCGGTCCCGGCTTCAGCCCGCGCAGCCGCTCCGGCGCCATGTAGTGCATGGACCCGACCATCTCGCCGGTCCTGGTGAGCGTCGAGGTGTCGGCCGTCGTCGCGATGCCGAAATCGGTGAGGACGACCCGGCCCCCGGCGCCGAGCATGACGTTGGCGGGCTTGACGTCGCGATGCAGCACACCGGCCGCGTGGGCGGCCCGCAGCGCGGCGACCATGCCCAGACCGATGCGGGCCGCCTCCTCCGGCGGAACCGCCCGGCCGCCCTCGAGGCGGTCGCCGAGCGTGACCGTGGGGAGGAGCTCCATGACGATGCAGGGCTGCCCGCCGTCGTCCACGACATCGTGGACGACGACCACGCTGGGATGTACGACGCGGGCCGCGCTGCGTGCCTCACGGCGCATGCGCTCGTAACGCGTGGCGAGCTCGTCGTCGGCCAGGTGCGGCTGCGCGTGCATCCGCTTGAGCGCGACCTGGCGGCCGAGGACCTCGTCGAGGGCGCGCCACACCGTGCCCATGCCGCCACGGCCGATCTGCTCGACCAGCCGGTAGCGCCCGGCGACGAGCCGCCCATCGTCCGACACAGCGTGCCCTCCGCCAACTCTGTTCGCGTTCGAATTCGCTTCGCACCCTAGCTGGCCACTGCGGGTGCGCGCCGGGCGGCTGTCGCTCACCGGGCAGGGGCGCGACGTCGCACGCCGCGCGATCAAGGTGGTCCAGGGCCTCCTGGGACCAGTTGCCGGAGCCGGTGCCGGAACGGGTCCGCCCGCTGTCCTGGCGTGATGACCAGAGACAGCGGGCGGGTGCTTTCCCTCGGCTGCCCAGCCGAGGCAGGGCCCACGAGACGCGGCCTGGCTGAGGCGCGGCCTGGCTGAGGCGCGGCCTGGCTGAGGCGCGGCCTGGCTGAGGCGCGGCCTAAGAAGCGCGGCTCAGTGGAGGCCCGCGACGTCGGCGATCTTGCTGAGCGTGGTCGCCGCGCCGGTGACGAAGGTCGTGGCGAGCCGGTCGGCCTGCAGCCGTTCGGCGGTCTTCATCAGGGGGCGGACGGTCGCGGCGATGCCGAGGTCGTCGATCGGGTTCTTGAGTGCCTTCGTGCTGAGCCTGTCGTTGAGGAGCTGCTTGTCGGTGTCGCGCGGCTCGGGGGCGGCGACAGCGGGAGAGGCGGCCCCCAGGGCCATCGCGACACCTGCGACACCGGCAGCGGCCTTGGCGATCTTCACGTTCGGAATCCCTTTCGTGTGGCGCGCGCCTGCGGGAATGCGACGGCCGTACCGTCGGAGCGTCATCGGTCGGACACTCTCGACGCGCGCTGCCGCAACGCGTAACCGCTCCCGCACGGGGGAAGTGACGGCCGGTCACCCGTAGGGCCCCGCGTGCACGCCACCGGCGGCTTCCGGCGCCCGCGGTCTCACGGCCGGTCTCACGGCGTGATGACGGATGCCGAGGAGTCGGATCGCATGATGTGGTCGACGTGTATCTGGCGTGCGATGAACCGTCCGTTCTCGACACAGGCCGAAATGGCCACCGGGGCAAGCGAGTTGCCGTCCGGAAGCCCGGCGTAATACAGCCCGGGGACCGCTCCGAGGATGCCCTTCTGCTGGAGAGGCGCCCCACGGTCGTCGAGCACGCTCTCCGGCAGAATCCGGTAGTCCGGCCCGAATCCGGTGCACCAGATGATCGTCGTGATGTTGTGGCGTGCCAAGTCCAGGCTGTCGCCGAAGTCGGCTATGCAATCCATGCTGACGTCGGGTGCCGGAATGTGCTCCGGCGCCACGAAACCCCGTCGGCGTATACCGTCGTCGATCTTTTCGATGACTTCCCGGAAAGAGCGGGCGGATTCCTCCGCGACGGCGATGACATTGTCCTCCAGTAGGAGGGTCAGGTCCTTCACCGCACGCGTGGAACCCACGAGGACGACGCCCTTTTCGGCCAGCGTGCCGAGATTGAGGTCCCCGCTCTTGTCCTTCACGGCGGTCACCGGCAAACCGGGCAGGAGTGATGCGCCCCCGCTGCTTTCGGTGCCCTCGGCGCGGTGCGTGACAAAGTCTTCGTACAGGGAGAGAGCAAACATCCATTCTTGAAGACTGCGCCCGCGATAGCTGCGCGGCCACGCGCGGTGTCGGCCCACCGACAGGAATACGTCAAGGCCGGCGTCCACGAGTTCGTCGGCGATTTGCTGACCACTGATTCCCGCGCCCACCACGAGAACGGCTCCGTCCGGCAAGCACTCGGGGTTGCGGTAGTAGCGCGAATGCATCTGCTTGATGAACGGGTCGACATCGGACGCCAGGTCGGGTACGCGCGGGGCCGCGTAACCACCCACCGCCGCGACAAGATTGCGGGACTCGATGACATCACCGGCGGACAGGTGAGTCCTGAACCGCACCTCGTCGCGGTCGGAGGAGTCCGGGGGGAATTCGACCTTCCGGACCGGCGTGTGCTGCCTCACGCGAAGATTCCGCTCTTCCGCGTAGCGGCGCAGATGGCGGGCCAGCTCCCGTCCCGGCATGCAGCCGCCGGGGTCGTCGCCGTCGTAGTCCCAGCCGGGAAACCGCACCGATCGATTCCCGCTCCCCACGAGCAGGCTGTCCCAGCGCTCGTGCGCCCAGGCCTGACCGATCTCTCCGCGTTCCAGGACAACGTATTCACGGTCGAGCTCCTGCAGAGCCGCGGCCACCCCGCACCCTTGCTGGCCTGCGCCGATGACGACCGTCTCCGAGTATTCGACTGCTCCCATGGTCGACCCTTTCTGCCGCGGCGGGGCCGCCGCGTGCGCGATCCGACTCGGCAACTTAGGCTTGCCTTACCTCAGACCTTGCCTTGTGAAGTCGACTTGATGTCAACTGGACGTATGACGCGTGGACTTGGGGCGCATCGGGGGGTCTCCATCGGCGAAGCGGCGGCGCTGTACGGCCTCGCGCCGTCCACCGTGCGGTGGTGGGAGCACCAGGGCGTGCTCAACCCGCCCACCCGCGACGGCGGCAAGCGGCTCTACGACGATGCCGACCTCCGCCGCCTCGGCCTCGCCTACCTGTGCCGCGTGGTGGGGCGGATGCCGCTGGACCAGGCGGCCGTCGTCACCTCGGGAAAGGTCACGCACAGCGCCTGGCAGCGCACCATCGGCGAACAAGTCGCGCTGCTGGAAAAGCGGATCGGGCAACTGGAGGCCGCCCGGGACTACCTTCACCACCTTCTGCGCTGCGAGGACGACGACATCGCGCAGTGCCCCATCCTGGAGTCCGAACTGTCCGCGCACACCCCGCGCGGGGGCATCTCCGACGCCGACCTCGTCACTGCCGCACGCGTGGCCCGCAACGGCGGGCGGTCGCGGGAGGGAACGTCATCGCGTGACGAAAACGCGGCGGCGGGCGGCCTCCCGTGTGACGAAAGCGAGGCGCGCTGTCCCGGTTGCCGGGGCCCGGTGACGCGGGCCTCCCGCGGCCGCCCTCGCACGTACTGCTCACGCGCCTGTCGGCAACGCGCCTACCGCACGCGCCGCAGCAAGCAGGCGTGACCGGCGCCTGCGGCCCAAGCAGCGCTCTGGCGTCAGCTGTCCATGGTCAGGCCGGTGCCTGCGCGGCAGTTTCGCCGCATACGGCACGGCAGCTGAGGACGAAGGCGTCGACGGCGTCATCAACCACTTGGGTGCGAGGCCGGGCGACACCGATCTGGCTGGGGCTGACGCCCGTCACGGGCCGGTAGACCACGTCCGGGCGCTGGTAGAAGCGGGCGGTCGCCTCGGGGGTGAGGCTGATGCCCTGGCCGTGGGCGATCGCGTTGAGCCATTCATCGGGGTGGTGCGCGACCGCGCCGATACGCACCGGGTGGCCCTCGCGCTCATCGGTCGCGAGCCAGTAGTCGCGCCACGCCCCCGACTCGGCGGGAGTCGCCACGAACGGTTCGTCGTACAGATCCCGGAACCGGACCCGGTCCTCCGCCGCGAGGTGATGCCCCGCGGGCAGGGCGATCCACCGTGGCTCGGTCAGCAGCACCTCGACGTCGAAGTCGTTCCGGGCAGGCACCGGCAGGCGCAGCAGCGCCACGTCGACCTCGCCGGTGGCCAGCCCGGCGGTGGGGTCGGTCCAGTCGGCCTGCCGCATCTGGACCCGCCAGCCGGGTCGGCGCCGGGCGAAGTCGGCGATGATCTGCTGAGTGTGCTCGTTGGCGGCGCTGGCCACGAACCCGACCCGTAGCGTGCGCGCGGCCCGGGTGGTGGCGGCGCGGGTGACGCGCAGCGCGCGCTCCCAAGCGGTGAGCACGTCGCCGGCGTGGGCGGCCAGCGCCTCACCGGCATCCGTGGGGGCCATCCCGGCGCGGGAACGGACGAAGAGGTCCACTCCCAACTGGGCTTCCAGCTGCCGGATCTGCTTCGTCAGCGCGGGCTGCGAGATGTAGAGCCGCTCGGCGGCCCGCGTGAGGTTGCCTTCCTCGGCCACGGCGGCGAAGTACCGCAGCAGACGTGTGTCGATGTCCATGCCGCCAGGTTATGGAAGCAGGTATTGGACGGGCACGGCGGACCGGCGGGAACGTTGATCACGCGACCGGGACAGCCCGGTACGCGATCCCGACGAGGAGCATCACCATGACGACGAGCGAAGCCGCCGACCCCAAGACCGAGGCCATCAACCACTTCTTCTCCGCCTACGCCGCCCATGACGTCACAGGGATGAGCGCGGTGCTGGCTCCGGACATCGAGTGGCACATCCCGGGCCACCACCCGCTGTCGGGCACCAAGCGTGGACTCGACGAGGTGGTCAGCTTCTTCGACCAGCTCGGCAAGGCGGGCTTCCAGGCCGAACCGGTGTTTCTCGGCAGCAACGGCGAGTACGTCGTCGACATCCACCGCGGCTGGACGACCCAGGGCGTGGGCCAGGTCGACACGATGTGGGCGCTGGTGTGGCACTTCGACGCCAACGGCCAGGTCGATCGCGTCGTCAACTTGAGCGGCGACCAGCACCAGATGGACAACTACGTCTGGGCCAACTTCCCGCTGGCACCCCTTCCGGCCCGCCTCGCCCGATGACAGAAGGAAAGAGCATGAAGATCATTGTGATCGGGGCGACCGGCACCATCGGCCGTGCCGTCGCGGACACGTTGGAGACCGAGCATGAGGTGATACGCGCTTCACGCACCGGCAGCACACGGGTCGACCTCGAGACGCCGGCCTCCATCGACGCCCTTTTCGACACCGTCGGCAAGGTGGATGCGGTCATCTGCTGTGCGGCCAGTGGTCGGCTGACGCCGCTCACCTCCCCTTCCGACGCCGAGTTCACTCACGGTCTCGAAGGCAAGCTGCTGGGGCAGGTGATGCTGCTGCGCCGGGCTCTGCACCACGTACGGGACGGCGGCTCCATCACACTCACCAGCGGCACCTTTCAACAGCCCACGCCCGGCAGCTCGTTCGGCGCTCTTGTCAATGCCGGACTGGAGGCTTTCGTCCAGGCCGCGGCCATCGAGATGCCCCGCGGACTGAGGGTGAACAGCGTCAGCCCGGGGTGGGTGAAGGAGACGCTCGAAAAGCTCGGCATGGACAACGAGGGAGGCACGCCGTTGAGCGACGTCGCCCACGCCTACATCCAGGTCGTCACAGGAGAGATGCAGGGACAGACCCTGACCCCTTCGCCCCGCTGACAGCCGAAGCGCGATCCGGTGGCTGTGGCGTTTCCCGGACACGGACGCCACGCCACCGGCACGGCGGCCGGTCACGCTGGCGGCATGACCAATACGACCACACGGCCTGGAGGCCCAGGGTGAGCCGGGGAGTCAAGCTGGGCTGGCTCGCGGCGCTGCTTGTCGTCGTCGGCTCCATCGTCGTCACGCTGTTCGGGTACAGCGGGCACTCGCGGGTGACCAGGCTGTACCAGCACGGGGTGACCGTCGAGGGCAAGGCGATCGCGGTGACCACCGACAGCCGGGGCCGCACCAGCGGCATCACCGTGCGCTACCGGCCGACGGGCCAGGCACCCCGCACGGCCGAGCTGCCCACCACGCCGAAGCTGCCGCAGGCGGTGGAGGGCCGCCCCATCGAGGTGATCTACAACTCGGAGGACACCTCCGACGTGCTCAGCACCGCGCAGCTGCACGCCGTGCAGCCGGACTGGAACCCCCTGTCGATTCTGGGCTTCGGAGTGATGGGCGCGGGTGTGGTCGTCGTGGTGAAGGCGGCGCGGCGACCCAGGAGCAGCAGCTGACAGCCGATCCGCCGCCGGACCTACGGCCGGACCTACGACTCGTACCGCGCGAGCACCGTCTCCACCGTGTCCGCCTCCTCCGCCGTCTTGTCCTCGCGGTACCGCACCACCCGCGCGAACCGCAGCGTCACCCCCGCCGGATAGCGCGTGGACCGCTGCAGCCCGTCGTAGGCGATCTCCACGACCAGCTCGGGGCGGACCCGCACCACGAACCCGTCGTCGTCGACGGCGAGTTCGCGCAGCCGCTCGGTCTGCCAGGCCAGCATCGCGTCGGTCATGCCCTTGAAGGTCTTGCCGAGCATGGCGTACGTCCCGTCCTCGCGCCGGGCCCCCAGGTGCAGGTTGGACAGCTTCCCGGTGCGCCTGCCGTGCCCCCACTCGGCCGCCAGGACCACCAGGTCCAGGGTGTGCACGGGTTTGACCTTGAGCCAGGACGCGCCCCGGCGGCCCGCGCTGTAGGGCGCGTCGAGCCCCTTGAGTACGACACCTTCGTGGCCGAGCTCCAGCGTCGCGGCGAGGAACGCGTCGGCGGCCAGCCGCGCCTCTTCGTCGGCCGGATCCGCCACGACCACGCGGCGCACCCGCATCGGCTCCGGAACGAGCCGCGCGAGCCGTGCGTGCCGCTCCCGCAGGGGGAGGTCAAGGAGATCCTCGCCGTCGACGGACAGGGCGTCGAAGAACACGGGGGAGAGGGGCAGTTCGGCCGCCGCGGCCGCCACGTCGAGCCGTGACCCCACGCGTCCCGCGATGTCCTGGAAGGATCGCGGCCGCCCGTCGCCGCCGAGCGCGATGAGCTCGCCGTCCAGGATGAACCGCTCACCTCTCAACTCATCGGCAGCGGCCGTCAGTTCGGGCAGCCGGTCGGTGATGTCGTCGAGCGTGCGGGTGTAGACGCGTACGTCGTCGCCGTCCCGGTGCACTTGGACGCGGATGCCGTCCAGCTTCTCCTCGACCGCGCACGGGCCCAGCTTGTCGATGCCCTCGCCCACGGACGGCGCGCTGTGCGCCAGCATCGGCAGCACCGGCCGGCCCACGGTCAGCCGGAACTCCGCCAGCGCGTCCGGACCCTGCGCGAGCAGGGTCCGTGCCACCGGCGCGAGCGCCCCGGCCAGCATCACGGCGCGCCGCACCTGCTCGGGCGGAGTCTCCGTGGCCCGGGCGAGCCCTTCCACGGCCACCGCGTCCAGCGCCCCCTGCCGCACCTCCCCGGTCAACAGGCCGAACAGGAACCGCTGTTCATCGGGCGTCGCCGCCCCCAGCAACTCCTGTACGAGCCGCCTCCGTTCGGCCTGCGCGCCCGCGCCCGACACCCCGGCGAGCGCGGTGAGCGCGGCGTCCACGTCCCGTACCGTCAGCGTCGGCTCGGCCGCCGGGGCCACCGGATCCTTGAGGGCGTTCCAGCCGACCCCGATCCGCCCCTGCGGCAGGCGTCCGGCGAGGTAGGGGATGACGAGCGGCACGTCGTCGGGCTCCGCCGCCCGGAACAGCTCGGCCATCAGCTCGATCTTCCGCGACCGCGCCGACGTCGCGGCCACCCCTTTGGACACCTCCGCCACCCGGACAAACAGCATGCCGCCATCCTGCAACGCGGCACCCGATCCCGCACGGCGTGAGGTGTGTGGCGTCAGGTGTGTGAGTGCGGTACGACACCCCGTACGACGCCGAGCTCCACCAGATCCTGCGGCCGCAGGCGCAGCTCCCCGGCCAGGTGCGGTACGTCCTCGTGCGGGTGCTTGAGGATGGCCGCGGCGGCCTCCGGGGCGATCACCGAGAAGTAACTGTCCGGTGTGGCCCAGGTGTTGGCGGGCGCGGCGAGGGCGAGGGCGCCGCCCGAGCCACCCTCGCCGACGACGAGGGACGTGACGGGGACGCGTGCGGCGGCGACGGCCGCGAAGACGTCGGCGATCGCGGCGCCCGCGCCCGCCCGCTCGGCCGCCGCGTCGTTGGCGGCGCCGGGCGTGTCGATGAGGGTGAGGACGGGCACGGACAAGCGATCGGCCAGGCGGATGAGGCGGGCGGCGGTGCGGTATCCGGCGGGGCGGGTCGGCGTGCCGGTCTGGGCGGCGTACGCGATGGCCCGCCCGTCACGCAGGCCGAAGCCGCACAGCATGCCGTCGTCCCGGCCGCCCGAGCGGTCGCCGCTGATCGGCTCGCGGGAGTCGAAGTAGGCGTCCAAGTAGGCGTGGGCGCGCGGGCGTTCGGGCGAGCGGGCCCGGCCGACGGCGTCCCATCCGGTGGTGGGCAGGGCCGGGTCCCCGAGGGCGCGCGGCGGTTCGGGAGTGCCGGACGCGGGCGTGGTGAGCAGCCGCAGCCAGTGCCCCAGGCGCGCGGGCAGCCGCTCCGGCGCCACGACGGCGTCGATCGAGCCCGCCGCGAGCTGCGCCTCCGCCGTGTACGCCGCCGGGTCCGCGTCCGGCGGCCGGACCCGCGACCCGGCGAAGCCCACCTGCGCGCCCGGCAGCGCGAGGACCACGTCGGCGCCCGCGCCGAGTGTCGCCCAGCCGCCGCCCGTCGTCGGGTCGCGCAGCACCGCGATCTGCGGCAGCCCCGCCGCGCGGTTCAGCGCCGACTGGGCGGCCACGCGCTGGAGTTGGCGCAGGGCCGGCATGCCTTCCTGCATGCGGCTGCCGCCGGTCGCGACGAGGGAGACGAGCGGGAGGCGGTGCTCGCGGGCGGTCGTGTACGCGGCCTCCAGACGGTCCCCGGTCCGTTCACCGAGCGAACCGCCCAGGAAGCGGAACTCGAAGGAGACGAGGACGGCCGGTCGACCCGCGATCGTCGCCCTCCCGCAGATCACCGACTCCGACTCGCCGGTACGGTCCTGCGCGGCGGCCCGCGCGTCGTCGTATCCCGCCCACGCCAGCGGGCCGTCCGGCCGCGCGGTCTCCTGCGGGTACGGCAGCTCGGCGAAGTCCGACGTCACGGCGGCGACGGCCTCGCGCGCGGACAGCCGGTCGGGGGTGCGGGGCGGGCCGGAGGGGCCGGGCGGAGCGGAGTCAGGGGCCGGGGGAGTTGGAGGAGCCGAGGGGATCGAGGGTGTCGGAGGCGTCGGAGGTGTCGGAGGCGTCGAGGGAGAAGGCACGCCTCGTACTCCTACCTGTTCGCCCCGCTTTCGTCGAGGACCCACTGGCCGCGATAGCAGATGTAGATCGGGCCGAGCCAGTGGCAGGCGGGGCCGGTGGTGGGCGGCGGGTCCACGGGCGGTGGTGTCGGCGTCGGCGTCGGCTCGGGAGGGGGTGTCGGCGTCGGAGTGGGGGGTGGTGTGGGGGTGGGAGGTGGAGTAGGCGTCGGGTCGACCGGGGTAGGTGTGGGGTCGACCGGTGTGGGGGTGGGAGTGGGCGTAGGCGTGGGGGTCGGCGTTGGCGTGGGCGTCGGGGTGGGTGTCGGAGTGGGTGTGGGCGTGGGGGTCGGGGTGGGGGTAGGCGTGGGGATCGGGTCCGGCGTGGGCGGCTGCGTGGGCTCCGGCGCCGGATCGGTGGGTTCCGGCTCGACTGGTTCCGGCTCCGGTTCCGGCTCCTGCGTGGGCTCCTCCGCTTCCGCGGAAGGAACAGATGCCTCGGGCTCGGCCTCTTGGGCGGGCTGCTCCTGCCCGGCGGGCTCCTGCGCGGGCGGCTCGTCCGCCGGAGGCCGCGGAGCCTCGGCGGCAGGGGCCTCCGCATCGGGAGCCTCTGCCTCGGGCGCATCCGCCTCGGGAGCTTCGGCCGCCGGGGCGTCCGGGGCGTCCGGGGCGTCCGGTGCATCGGGGGCGTCCGGAGCCGCCGGCTCCGCCTCGCTCCGCGGCTCCGGCACAGGCCCGCTCCCGCCCCCGTCCCCGGGCGCCTCGCTCCCGTCCCCGGGCGCCTCGCTCCCGTCCGCCTCACGGGGCGCACCGGGCGGCTGGCCCGGCTGCGCTTCCCCGCTCTCCGCCGACGTGACCCGCGCGGGGGCCGAGCCGCCGCCGACGCCGCCGCTGAGGACGAGCCCCGCCGCGACGGCGGCCGCGGTCGCCGTCGTGCCTATCGCCCCGGCCACGGCCACGGGCAGCTTCCCGCCCCCGGTGAGGACATGACGTACGCCATGAAGCAGCCCTGCCTGCCCAGGACCGCCGGACCCGGCGGCCGACGCCGCGGCCCCGGCTCCCGCTCCGGCCCCGGCCGCGAGCGGCACCAGGAACTTGCCCGCGCCGCCGAGGACGAAGAGCAGCAGCGCCGGTCCCACCAGTGCGGGCAGCCGGTCGTTGGCACGAGTCAGGAGCGCCAGGCGGGCGCGGCAGTCGGCGCAGCCGTCGAGGTGGGCGACGAGTGTCTCGGACTGACGGGGCGACGCCTCGCCGCGGATGTGCGCGGGCATCCGGTCCCAGTGGGTCTCGCAGGCCGGGCTCTCGGGCGTGCCGGGGTGGGCGCGCAGGAACGCCTGGCGCATGCCTTCGCGGGCCCGGTGCAGCAGCACGGCCGTGGCGCCGCGCCCGGCGCCGATGTCACGCCCGACCGCCTCCAGCGGCTGGCCCTCCGCCTCGGCGAGCCACAGCGCCCGCACCCACCGCTCGGGCAGCTGCCCGAGCACGCGCGTGAGCAGGTCGACGGCGGAGACGCGGGCCGCGGGGTCGCCGTCGCCGTCGGCGACGGTGGTGACGTCGATGGTCTCGGCCGCGTCGACGCCCTGCGGGTCGCGCGGAGTCTCGCGCTCCGCCGCGCGCCCGACCGACGCCGCGAGATGACGCACGGTCGTCATCAGATACGCCGGTACGTTCTGGATCTCGTGCCCGGCCGCGAGGCGCCGCCAGACGCGGAAGTGCGCCTCGGCGACCAGGTCGTCGGCGACCCAGGCGTTGCCGGTCAGCGAACGCGCGTACGCGACGAGGCGGGGGTGCTCGGCCTCATAGACGCGCGCGTACGCGGCGGTGGCGGGCCCGGACGCGTCGGCGGGGACGCCGGGAACATCCGGAGCGCCCGGCGGAAGGTCGGGAGACGCGTCGGCGGGGACGTCGGGAGGGACGTCGGACATGGCAGGACACACTCCTGTCCCACTGTGGGGGATGGGGACATGGGGACGAGTTCGGAAGCCTAGGCCAGAAATGTCCGACTTATCAGAGGGGAGTGGCGTAGGTCACAGATATCTCTCTGTGCACTCCCGTAATGCGGGCACCCGTCACGGGGTCGAAAGGGCAAGGAAGCAGCAGAAGTGGAGATCGACCATGGCCGTCACGCTCGAACAATCCGCCCGCGCCCGTCTGATCACTCCCGAGGGCCGGGAAAGGCCGATCCCTGTGACGCTGCGCTACTCCGCGTCCGATCCGCTCGCGGTGCAGGTCACCTTCCCGGCGGAGGTGTCCCTCGACGGCGCCGAGGTCACCTGGGTCTTCGCCCGCGGTCTGCTGGAGGCGGGCCTGAGCGCCCCGGCGGGCACGGGGGACGTGCACATCTGGCCGTGCGGGCGGGCGCGGACCGTGCTGGAGTTCCACGCGCCGCACGGCCTCGCGCTCGTGCAGTTCGACCGGGCCGCGCTGCGCCGCTTCCTGATGCGGTCGTACGCCGTCGTGGGCGCGGGCCGCGAGGAGGCGGGGCGCGATCTGGACCGCGGTCTGACCAAGCTCCTCGGCGGGGTGTGAGGACGGGGGTGTGAGGACCGCGGCGGGAGGTGCCGCGAGGGGACCGACGGTTGGGGGTGACCGGTCGGGGCGGCCGCTTGGGGTGGCCGGTTCGCGCGGCGGGGCCGGCCTCAGCGGTAGAGCGCGGGGCGTTCCGCCAGGTCGACCGTGACCCGCCCGCCGTCCCCGAGCGCCCGGACGCCCGCCTCGGCGACGGCGGCCGCCGCGTAGCCGTCCCAGGCGCTCGGGCCCGCCACCCGTCCCGCGCGGGCGTTGGCCACCCACTCACGCACCTCGCGGTCGTAGGCGTCGGCGAAGCGGACCACGTAGTCCTGTGCGATCTCCTGCTGCGCGCGGCCCGCGGACCGCACCACCATCGTGGGCTCGTCGCCGATACGGGCGCTGCCGCTCTCGCAGACCGCCTCGCACGCCACTTCGTAGCCGAAGCCGCAGTTGACGAAGATCTCCACGTCGACGAGCGCGCCGTCCTCGGTCTCGAAGAGGACGAGCTGCGGGTCGAGCAGCCCGGCGGGCGCGCCGGAGGACGGCCGCGGCCGCGCCACCGTGACCGCGGTGAGCTCCTGGCCGAGCAGCCAGCGGGCCGCGTCGATCTCGTGCGAGACGGAGCTGCTGATCAGCATCGCGGAGGTGAAGTGCGGGGGAGAGGACACGTTGCGGTGGCGGCAGTGCAGCATCAGCGGCCGGCCCAGGGCGCCGGAGTCGAGCAGGGCCTTCAGCCGCCGGTACTCGGCGTCGTACCGGCGCATGAACCCCACCTGGATCAGCCGCCGCCCGCTCCGGACCTCCGCCTCCAGGACCCGCAGCGCGGCCGCCGCGTCGGCGGCGAGCGGCTTCTCGCACAGCACGGGCAGGCCGCGCGCGAGCGCCGCGAGCAGCGCCTCCTCGTGCGCGTCGTCGGGCGAGGCCACCAGGACCGCCTGCACGCCGGGCTCCGCGATCGCCGCGTGCGCGTCGGCGTGCACGCGCACCTCGTCGAGCCCGACCACGGCCGCCTTCGCCCGCGCCCGGTCCGGGTCCGCCACGGCCGCCACCCGGGCCCCGGCGACCGACCGGGCCAGCCGCCGCACATGGTCGGCGCCCATGTGGCCCGCACCGAGGACGGCCACCCCCAACGGCTCACTCACTGGACGAACTCCCCTCCCGCGCCCCTGCGTCGGGCCACCGTAGCCGCCCGCCGCCGCACGATCACCACGCACCCGGTGACGACGACCGCCGAGCCCACGCCGACCAGGACGAGCGCGGGCCAGTCGGAGCCGCCGTCCGACGCGCCCGGCGGCACGAGCTGGGCCGCCGCCCTCCCCGCCCGGTCCGGCGCCTTGCGCGGACTGGCGGGCAGCAGCGAGCCGACCGGACTCACACGCCCGCCCGCCGCGAACCCCCAGTCGAGCAGCGACCTGGCCTCCTCGTACACGGTCAGGCCGCCCCGCTGCGGGTTCATCACCGTCACCAGGACGGTGCGCGCGCCACGGTGGGCCGCGGCGATGAGGGTGTGCCCCGCGCCGCTGGTGTAGCCGTTCTTGACGCCGATCAGGCCGGGGTAGCGGGCCACACCGTCGGCGCCGGTCAGCAGCCGGTTGGTGTTCTGGATCGGGTACGACCAGTCGCCGTCGCTGGGGAAGCGCGCGAAGGCCGTCGAGCAGTAGCGCGCGAACTGCGGGTCGGCCAGGCCCGCCCGGCCGAACACCGACAGGTCGTACGCCGACGACACCTGGCCGGGCGCGTCGTAGCCGTCGGGCGACACGACGTGCGTGTCGCGGGCACCGAGCGCGCGGGCCTTGGCGCGCATCTGCCGCGCCGTGCGCTCCCAGCCGCCGTTCATGGCGGCCAGCACGTGCACGGCGTCGTTCCCGGAGCTGAGGAACACCCCGCGCCACAGGTCGGCGACCCGGTAGCTGCGGCCCGCCGCGACGCCCACCAGGCTGCTGCCGCCGCCGACGCGGGCGAGCTCGGTGTCGGTGACCGTGTGCCGGGTGTCGGGGTGCAGCCGGGGCAGCGCCGTCAGCGCGAACAGCGACTTGAGGGTGGATGCGGGCGGCAGCCTGCGGTGCGCGTTGTGCGCGGCGAGCACCTCGCCCGTCCGGGCGTCGGACACCATCCAGGCCAGGGCGGACAGGTCACGGGGGACCGGCGGGGCGTCGGGGCGTGGGCGTACCTGGGTTCCGGGCCGGTCGAGCAGGGACGAGGAGTACGCGGGCGCGGGCTTCGGCGGCGCGGGCTCGGCGCAGACGGCCGGTCCCGCGAGGCATACCAGGGCCCCGGTGGTGAGGGCCGTGGCACGCAGGACGGGGGCGCGCCGGACCGGGCGCGAAAGGTACCTGATGACCATTCAGCCACCGTAGGAGCGGGCTCCCAGCTGCGCAGATCGGCTTGGCCCGGGTGGATGTATCCGGCCCTCGGGCCGCGCCGCGCGTGCGGCCGCACGGCCCACGCCAGCATGGCGAGGGCGATGCCCGCGCACACCGCGTCGCTCACCAGATCGGCCGTCAGAGTGCCGCCGCCCTCCGGACGCGCGGGGAGGGCCGCCCACACGTACGTCAGGGGCGCACCGCCCGCGAGCCCGCACACGTGCCGCGGCCCCCACCCCGGCCACCGCGACCAGCGCGAGACCGCGACCACGCCGCCCACCGCGACGAGGAACCACCGCCCACGCGGCGTCACCAGCCCGCCCTGGCACGAAACTCAGCTGGAGAAGCAGCCGCGGTATTCCGTGCTCTTTCCCCGCGCAGCCTGCCGTGCCTGCGCGGATCGACTGTCCTGAACCGGCAACGTCGGCGGCAAGGGCCGCCACCTCATCTTGATGCCCCGGGCACTGTAAGAGGGGCGCTGCTGCGCGCTGAGGGCGACGCAGATCGCCCAGGGCAGCGTCGAAGAAGCGTGCGCGACGTGGACCAGCGTCCTGGACGCGATGGAGGACGGGATCTACTCCGGCCGGGCCCGCCAGCGGGTCCTGGACATGCGCCACCTGCTGTCGCCCTACCGCAAGCGCGGCATCCCCGCGGTGGGCGCGCTCGATGCCCGCGCGGCCTCGTACCTGGCCCAAGTAGATTGATCACACGCGTCGTTGAGAGCGAGTCGAAGGGCTGGGCCATGGCTTTGGAGATCAAGCCGATCGGGGAAGTCGTCGCGGGCCGTACCGAGGTCGCCGACGACTACTGGGGCGGCATCGAGTCCGTGATCCAACTCGACGAGGACGAGTTCCCCCTCGACTCCGTCCAGGGCCTGGCCGAGTTCTCCCATCTGGTGGTGGTGTGGCACTTCGACCAGGCCTCGCCTGACGATGTCGAGTACCACGCCCGCAGCCCGCGCGGAAACCCGCAGTGGCCGGCCACGGGCACGTTCGCTCATCGCAACCACCGGCGCCCCAACCAACTCGCGCAGTCCTTCCCGCGGCTGCTCAAGGTCGACGGGCTCAGGCTGCTCGTGACCGACCTGGACGCCGTGGTCGGCACGAAGATCTACGACCTGTCGCCGTACTTCGAGGAGATGGGGCCGCGCGGCCGGACCCACGAGCCCGCCTGGCCTGGCGAGATGCTGGCCGACTACTGGGCCGAGAAGGCCTGACCCACTCAGCCCGCGAACCCCGGAAGGACCTCGCTGCGGTAGAAGTCGAAGAAGCCTTGCTGGTCCTTGCCCATCTGATTGACGCAGACGGTGTCGAACCCCGCGTCGACGTACTCCTTGAGCGCCGCCGCGTGCGTCTCCAGGTCCGGCCCGCACGGCACGGCGGTGCGCACCTGGTCGGGCGTGACCAGTTCGGAGGCCTGCTCGAAGTGGGGCGGGGTGGGCAGGAGCTGCGGCAGCTCGCCCGGCAGTTGTTCGTTGGCCCACAGCCGATGCGCGGTGGCGATGGCTTCGTCCTCGTCGGCGGCCCAGCACACCTTGAGCCCGGCCTGCACGGGTTTCCCTCCTCCGCCGCTGCGGCGGAAGCGTTCGATGCCGTCGGCGTCGGGGGCCATCGTGATGAACCCGTCCCCGATGCGGCCCGCAACCTCTGCGGCCTGGGGGCCGAAGGCCGAAACGTCGATGGGCACGGGCTCGTCGGGCACGGTGTAGAGGCGCGCGTTCTCGACGGTGTAGTGCTTGCCGCGGTGGCTGATCTGCTCGCCGGTGAAGAGCTGCCGCATGACCTGAACGGCTTCCTCCAGCATCTCCAGGCGCACACTGGCCTCGGGCCAGGGGCCGCCCAGGATGTGTTCGTTCAGGGCCTCGCCGGACCCGACGCCGAGGCGGAAGCGGCCGCCGAGCTGGACCGCGCTGGTGGCGGCGGCCTGGGCGACGACGGCGGGGTGGACGTGGACGGTGGGGCAGGTGACCGCTGTCTCCACGGGCAGCGAGACTGCCTGCGACAGCGCGCCGATCACCGACCACACGAAGGGGCTCTGGCCCTGCTGGTCGTTCCAGGGGTGGTAGTGGTCGGAGATCCACAGCGAGGTGAATCCGGCCTGTTCGGCCATTCTTGCCTGGTCGACTAGTTCGCCGGGGGTGTGCTCCTCGGCGGCGAGGAAGTATCCGAAGTTCGTCATCGCGCCTCCTGCGGGGAAAGGACGTCGGCCCCACCGATGCGGGTGGCCCCCGCCGATTAGGGTCAGTGGTCAGTCCGTGGACAGGGCCTCGATGAGCTGTCCGGCCTTGGGATCGCTCAGGGCGCGAGCGGCGTCGGCGAGCGAGACCATGCCCACCAGGCGTCGGCCGTCGATGACGGGCAGCCGGCGGACCTTGTGCGAGGCCATGGTGGAGAAGATCTCCTCGGCACCGTCGTCCGCCCCGATGGTGACGGCCTCGCCCGGCGCGAGGGATCCGACGGTGACGGCGGCGGGATCCTTCCCCTGGCCCAGGACCTTCACGACGATGTCCCGGTCGGTGATCACTCCCTTGAGCCGGTCGTCGGTGCCGCAGATGGGCAGCGCGCCGACGTCGAGCCGGGTCATCTTCCGGGCGGCGTCCAGGACGGATTCCTCCGCTCCGGCACACTCGGCACCCGCGGTCATGATGTCGCGTGCGGTGGTCATGAACGATTCCCTTCTCGCGGCACGCGGGCTGGGGTTCGCCTCACGTGAGGTACGTCTGCGGTGTGCGGCCTCGGGCCACGGCCCGGGTGCCCGCCCCCGGTGCGCCGTAACGCCCCGCGGCGGGCGCCTGCGCGACCAGGGCGGAACGCCCGGTGTTCCAGGCACCCAGCAGATGGCGGGCCAGCCGCCCCTCGACGAGCCCGGTGGCGTCGGCGCCGAAAGCGACATCGGCGTCGAGGTGGGGCTCGTCGGCGAGCAGGCCGGTGACGAGTTCATGGCGGACGACCTGTTCGTGGACGGCGTCGGCTTCGACGTGCTCGGCGTAGAAGTGCTCCGCCGCGGCGCCGACGTCGAGTCGGCGCATCGCCGCGGCCAGGTGCCGGGAGCCGGGCGGCGAGGTGATCTCCACGGCCGCGAAATGCCCGATCAGCGCGCCGCGCAGGGCCCGGTGGAGGCCGAAGAGGGACATCAGGTTGACGGTGGCCAGGGCCGGCGCGGGCGCCCGGTCGAGATAGTGGCCGTAGGTGTTGTCCAGGCCGAGGTCGGTCATGAGGTCGGCGAAGAGGCGGGCGTGGATCTGCTCGGGGCGGCCGGCTCCGAACTCGTCGTACTCGACCGCGACCATCGCCGCCTTGGCACGCCCGCGCAGCCGCGGCACGACCCACAGATGGGGGTCGGCCTCCTTGAGGTGGTAGAGCGAGCGCAGGGCGGCGTACTCGCGCACCTGCCACAACTCGCCCTCGACTGCGAGGTGGTGGCTGACGCTGCCGGTGTGGTCGACGGGCTCGACGAGGAGTTCGTCCAGGGCCCGCGCCGCGGTCCGGCCGCCGGGGGTGCCCGCGCGCAGGGCGGCCAGGAACGCTCCTTCCAGTTGGCGCCGCAGCGCGAGGAGTTCGGGGTCCCATTCGTGGTCGTCGGCGACGGAATCGAAGCCGCGGTAGTGGAGTTCGTACAGCACGTACAGGGCGAGGTGGAGGTCCTCGCCCCACGGGTCGGCGGCCCGGGCCTCGGCGTGCAAGGAGCGGGCGTCAGCGTGCACGGCGCGGATACCGGGGCCGTCGCGCAGGGCGCTCACCACCGCGTGCGACAGCGGGCCCCGGGAGGGCGGCAACGTGGTCACGGAGTGTCCTCGGAGTCGTGGTGAGGGCCGTCCGCCTGCCTCTCTTTCGGGCTTCGGCGGTGGCTGGTGTCGCACCAGGGCGGCGTACGAGTGCGACGGCAGGTGCACACGGCGACCGTGAAGCGGTCCGAGCGCGCGACGGTCCCGTCGTCGCAGACGACCTCCACCGGTCCTTCGACGAGCACCGTGCACGGGTCTGTCGCCGTCAAACCCGACCGCGCGGCCGGGGGTCACGGGGTGCGCTTCCTCACCGAGCCGGGGTCCGAGGCGGAGGCGGAGGTGGCGGCGGCGAAGGTGACGGCGGACGTGGCGGGCGCGCAGGCCGCAGGCCGCTGAGTCGTCGAACGCCGCATCCCGCACCGGTCCTCCCTGAGCGCCCAGTTCAGCGTCGAGGGGTCCGGCACCCACTGGGAGTTCGACGGCACAATGACCGTCCACGACGGCGGGTTCACCGGTTACCGCAGTCCGCTGACCGCGCCGGTGGCGGCCGAGGCCAACATAACGCGCACCGCCACCACCACCCCGTACGCGCTGGTACGCCGACTGACCGAGCCAGCAAGCCGACTGAGCGAGGCGGCGGAGCGCGGCGACGTGGCCTGGCACACCGGCCAGCTGCCGGACGGCGCCGACGCGTCCTTCACGCAAGCACACGCCCTGCTCACCGAAGCGGGGCTCGACTACCGCGCGGCCACGGGGGAAGGCGTCGTGCTCTACGCGGACGTTTCCCCCGGCGTCCCCGTGCGCTACCTGGTCGTCGCGGCCACGACCGACCGCGCGGCGTAACTGGAGAGCCTCGCGCGCCGAGTGCTCGACAGGCACTGAACTCCGTTCACCGGTCGGGCCGTTGGTTGTACGCGTCTGCCGCCTCCTCGTTCATGGCATTGCCCAGATCCTGTGCTCGCCCAGCGACGGGCCCCTCCGGTGGCGCTATGTCCTTGCCTTCTCGAAGAGGCTCACGTTCGCGCGGCCCCTTCGGCAGCATCCGGGCAATGAGGCCGTCGACACGGGTCGCCAAGGCGGGAGCCACACCGTGGGCCAGATCCGCCGCCCGGGCCGCGGGCGTCAGTACGAGCCGGGTTCGCCGGCGGACCAGCGCGTTCACGATGCGCTCGGCCGCGCGTTGGGCGTTCATCGAGAGCAGCGGGGCGCCGGCCAGGGCCGAGAACCAGCCGTACTCCTTGGTGCGCTCACCGCCGAACTGCGCGTGCAGGTGGGATCCCGTACGCATCAGGCCGGGGTAGACGGCCGTCACGCTCACCCCGTCCGGGGCCGTCTCCGCGTGCAGTCCCTCGGCGAGCACTCCCGTAGCCGCCTTGGCGCAGGCGTACGGCAGCAGATGGGGAACCCCGAGCAGGCCGCCCACCGACGAGATCAGCGCGAGGCGTCCGCCGTGCGGGCTCTCGCGGAGGTGGGGCAGCGCCGCCAGCGCGGTGTGCACGGCGCCGAAGAACATCGTGTCCATGGCCGCTGCGAAGTCCCGGTCGTCGATCGATTCGAGCGGCGCGACCTGGATGATCCCGGCGTTGGCGACGACGATGTCGGGTCCGCCCGTGGTCTCGTGCACCCTGCTCATCATGGCGTCGACGGCCGCCTTGTCGCGGACGTCGCAGACGGCCGTGTGCACGGCCACCTGCGGATTGCGCTGCAGGAGCTTTGCCCGCGCGTCGTCGAGTTCGGCCTCGTCACGGGCGGCCAGGGTGACCGCGCTTCCCCGTGCCGCCAGTCGGTCGGCGATCAACAGGCCGAGACCGCGGGATCCCCCCGTGACGACGGCGGAGTGCCCCGTCAGGGCCGAGGGGCGATCGGAGAGCAGGTGGCGGCTGGAGCGGGCGGGCGATGCGCGGAGGGTGCCAGGGACAAGACGCGCGCGCATGGCGAACCTCTCTGTGTGTCCTCTTCCGTGGCGGCTTGAGTACCTCGGACCCGCCACGTGAATCACTTCGCCGCGCCGCCGCGCGCTGCGAGCAGTGCCGCCCCACCACGGGGGCTGTGCGCTACCAGTAGTGCCGTCGGCCGCGGAACGCGTGTCCCATGCCGCCGAGGACCCACAACACGGCGCCGACCGCGACAAGGATGATTCCGATGGTCCACAGAATGTTGATGCCTGCCACGAAGCCGATGATCAGCAGGACCACGCCGAGAATGATCATGACGCCTCCGATCCCGGAAGGTCTCCGTTCCAGTCTCGTACCGCGCGTACCCCCGCGCAAACCCCTGGATCGAGGGCCCGCCACGGCACCTGGAATCGATCACTTCCGCCGACCCGACTACCGGACCGTCGAGCACCCTCACGTGCGGAGACAGGTCGTCCAGGGCTGCCTCTTCCGCGCTCTTCTTCGCGATGTAGTCGGCGATCAACGAGGGCGGCTCGGGGAAGGGCGCGAAGCGGGTGAACGGGTTCGTGGTCACGCTGCCTCCCGACGGCGGGCGCACGCAGCAGCGTGTGCTTCGGTCCTGCGGCACGAGGCAGCCCTCCCGCGCCGTGGGACGCGGCTCGCGGTCGTTACGAGTCGAAGTCCCCGTTGTGGCATGGCGGTCTTCTCCGCCGTCGTCACCACTGCGGTTTACCTGCTCGGCCTCCTGAACGTCGGTCTTGCTGTCAGCGGGGTCGGGGAGGGAGCGGATTCCACACCTATGTATGAGTGCCGCAAAGTGCCCCACCTGTATGAGTGCCGCAACGTGCCCCACCGTCCGCAGCGGGGACGTGTGTTGAAGCATGAGGTGCGGTTCATTCCGCTGCAGGTCATGTGCCGAACGGCCGACGGACGCGTGTTCGCCAGCCAGGTCGTGCCCGCCCGGCGGCGCGACCAGCGGCCGCCGCCCCTATTTCCCGAACGCCGAATACCTGCTCCAGCGGGCCGAGTTCGACGCCCTCGACGAGCTCAACCCGCAGCTTCGCGAGTCCCTCACCGACCCGCTCGAGGCGGCCGGCCGGCTCCGGCTCCTCGACGGGGACACGCCGCTGCGCACCCGGCGCGCGGTCGCCACGCTCGGTCACACGCCCGGTCACCAGAGCGTGCTGGTCGACGCCGGGCGCGAGCTGGCGCTCGTCACCGGCGACCTCCTGGTGCACGCGCTCCAACTCCTCCACCCCGAGCTCGCCTACGCGCACGAGATCGACCCTGAGGCGGCCAGGCACTCGAGGGAGCGCATGCTCGTCCGCGACACCGCCACCACGCTGCACCTGGCGACACTGCATCTGACGGAGCCGTTCATCTCGACGTGATCGCGGGCGCCCGAGCCGTCGGAACCGTTCGGCGCGGGGCAGGCCGCGAGGGCATGCAGACGCTCCTCGCGCCGGTACGTTCTGACGAACCGGCTACGGGGTGAGGATGCTGATGCCCAGCATGCGTGCGCCGGTCTCGGTGCGCGGGCGATGCGTACTGCCCGGCGCGAACACGACATAGCTGCCCGGCCCGAGCCGCTGTCCCCGGTCGATGAACTCGCCCGAGATCACGTAATAGCGCTCTTCGCCCTCGTGTACGTCCACCTCGGGCCATTCGGTGCCCGGTGCGAAGTCGTACATCCAGCCGCGGGCCCACTGGGTGGCGGGCAGCCGCCGCCGGATGATCCCGGGGACGACCTCGACGGGCTCGGCCTGGTCAACGTGCAGGATCTGGACGTCATTTGAGTCTCGCGTCATGCCCCGATCTTCGCGCGGCCGTGCAGTCTCGCCCAGTGTCTGGATTGACACCCACAGGTACTTTGCTGCCATGGGCGTTCATCGAGTGGTCGCGCTGGTCCTGCCGCCACAGTCCACGTTCGAGCTGGCGTGCGCGGCCGAGGTCTTCGGCGTGCGCCGCCCCGGTCTGCCGAGTCGTTACGAGTTCGTGGTGTGCGCCGAGCGCCAGGGAGCCGTGCCGACCCTGGCGGGATACGACATGCTGGTCAGCCAGGACCTCACGGCACTCGGCGCGGCCGACACGGTGGTCATCCCCGGCTGGCAACGCCGTGAGGAGGCCGCCCCGCCCGCAGTGATCGACGCGGTCCGGCAAGCCCACCGTCGCGGCGCCCGCGTTGTCGCGATCTGCACGGGTGCCTTTCTGCTGGCCGAGGCCGGGCTACTGGCCGGGCGCAGGGCGACCACGCACTGGCGGCTCGCCGGCGAACTCGCCACCCGCTTCCCCGAGGTGCGGCTCGAACCCGACACCCTGTACATCGACCTGGGCGACATCGCCACCAGCGCGGGCACCGCCGCCGGCATCGACCTGTGCCTGCACCTGGCCCGCGCCGACCACGGCGCCGCCTACGCCGCACACATCGCCCGGCACATGGTGATGCCCCCGCACCGCGAGGGCGGGCAACTGCAGTACAGCACCACGGCCCCCGCCGACCACCCACCACAATCTCTGGCCCCCGTCCTGGACTGGGCCACCGAACGCCTGCACCAACCCCTCACCGTCGACGACCTCGCCGCACACGCCGGGGTCTCGCCACGGACCCTCGCCCGCAGATTCGCCGACCAGCTCGGCGTCAGCCCCGGCCGATGGCTGCTCCAGCAGCGCGTCGCGGCGGCCCGGGCCCTGCTGGAGGAGACGACACTCCCCGTGGAGACGGTCGCGGCACGAGTCGGCCTGTCCTCAGCCGCCAACCTCCGCAGACGCTTCCACGCCCTGGTGCACACCACGCCCGCCGCCTACCGGCGCTCCTTCGGCCGCCACGAACATGGCACAGACCCGCGGCCGGGCGACTGATGGGGCCCTCCACTTGCGATCACCGGGGTCAGGCGGCGCTTTTCCTGCGGCGCCGGCCGTGGGTGAGGTGGTCGATGAGTTCTTTCCGGCTCATCTTGGAGCGGCCCTTGATGTCCTGCTCGGCGGCCCGTTGGTACAGCTCCGCCTTGCTCATCTGCTGCAGCTCGCTCCTGCCGCCGTTCCGGCCGCGTGGTGACGCCGTCTTCGACGGGGACTTCTTCGCGCTGGCCTTCGCATTCCCCTGCGCCTTGGGCCCCTTGCGGGCGGTGGCCCTCTTCTGCCGCGTCGCGGTCGGCTCCTTGTCCTTGCTACCGCGGGCCGTCTCCAGGCTGCCCCGCAGGACCTCCATCAGGTCGACGACGTTGGTGGCATGGGGCGCTTCATCGGCCGCCTCGATCTCCTGGCCCTCGGCCTTCGCCTGCACCAGCTCCCGCACCTTGTCCTGGTAGGTGTCCTGATACCGGGTCGGGTCCCACGACGTGCTCAGGGTGTCGATCAGTTTGAGCGCCATGTCCCGCTGCTTGCCCTTGCCGACGCGGGCGGAGGGCAGTTCCGGGAGCTCCTGGCCAGGGTCGCGGACCTCGTCCGCCCAGTGCAGCGTCTGTAGCACCAGGATCTCGTCCTCGGCACGCAGAGCGGTCAGGTACTGCTTCCCGCGCATCACAAAGGTGGCGATGCCAGCCTTGTTCGCCTTCGCCAGGGCCGCGCGCAGCAGCTCGTACACCTTTGTGTACTCCTTGCCGCTGGGAGCGATGTAGTACGTACGGTCGAAGTAGACCGGCTCGATGTCGCCCAGGTCGACGAAGTCGCTGATGTCGATGGCCTTCGAGCGGCCCGGCGCGATGTCGTCCAGTTCGTCGGGCTCGACGACGACGTACTCGCCCTTGGTCACCTCGTAGCCCTTGACGATGTCCTCGGTCGACACTTCCTTGCCGGTGCGTTCGTTGAGCCGCCGGTTACGGACCCGGTCGGCGGTGCCACGCTCCAACTGGTGGAAGTGCACCGTGTGGTCCTTGATGGCGGTGTACAGGCCGACCGGCACGCTGACCAGCCCGAAGGTGATCACGCCGGTCCAGATCGCGCGTGCCATGACCGTCCACTTCCCTTTCTGCTGTCACCGTCAGCGCACCCAGTGCAGAGGGTCCTGCTGACCACGCTGGCGCCCCTGCACGCGCAGCGCGCGCCGGGAACGTACGAGCGGAGTAGCCGCAACCGTCGTGCGGGCCGGCAGCCAGACCTCGTGAATGCGGACGGCCGACGACTCTCCGACCGTGTTAAGGCGCTCCCTGTGCGAAGGGTCTTGAGCCCGGGCCGCCCGGCGTTGTTTTGGCAGAAGGCGTGTCCCGCGCAGGTTAATTGAGTGCTGCTCTCGCTCTCCGCGAGCGTTCAAGTCTGAGACAGCGCGTCCCCGATAGTCAGGGAACGCGTGCACTCAATTGTCAGGGTAAAGGGCTGCTTCAGCAGTTCGAACTTGGGAGCCCACTCCGCGAGCGCGATGTGTTCAAACTCCATTCCACCCTGATCCGGACTAGCTGCACAATCCGGGAGGGTGCTTGTCGGGTCGGGCAGGTCGGCTCCACCGCACTGGTTGAAGGGACTGCCGACCGGCAGTCCGGCGAGGTTGCCGTCGACAGCTCCGGTGCCGTGGGTCGTTGCCCCATCTGCGCGGGTGCCGTGATGGTTGGTACAGCTGGTGCCGAAGGCTGGAGACAGAAAGTCCCCCACCCCTCCTGCCGACACCGGCGAGGCCGTGGCCAGCGTCGCGCCTGCCGCTGTGGCGGTGAGGGCGAACGTGGTGACTGTCTTACGCATGGTCATGCCCGGGGGAACGATCATTGATCACTGCGGTCACCGGTCTGGTGGAGTTTCCAAACAGCTTCTGCGCGACGTCAAATTTCACCGACATCGATCACTCCAGACGTCCCGGGGGGCCTCCCGAAGGCATCGACAAACGCCTCCCTAATTGGTCGGCATAGCCAGTCAGATAGTGCGCGAGTGCCGCATCTGCGCCTCCGCCCGCGGCCGAAAGGCGGGCGGCCATCTCGTAGAAGCCGGCCACCAGCCACTCCATCGTCGACATCGCGAACGTGTGCCGGCCGTCGGGTGCCACCAGTCGGCGACGCTGGCCGGGCCCCAGCGTCCGGCCAGGACACCCAGCTGCCATTGACTCGCCAGCCTCGGTCATTCATCTCGCAGGGGGAGCCGTCGCATGTCAGCAGGTAGGTGAACTCCTGCAGCCGCGTCACCCGAGGAGAACACAAGGTCCCCGGCCGCCCGTTGCGGGCCAGATGGCGCCCGCGGAACGGCCTGGCCCCGCCTCCTCAGTGCCGTCCGGACACAGCCTGCCAGCCCGTTCACGAAGCGGCAGCGAAGTCATCCTCCAGGTATTTGATCTTCACGTGAGCGTGCGCACCGCCGCCTGGCGTGATTCACCAGGATCGGGCGGGTCGTCTCCGAGTAGACGGCCATGGCCTGCCGGTAAGTGAACGGCACCGCCGTCGCGTACTGCTCGCCCACGGCCCACCCACCGGTAGAACTTCCCCAGCACACTCATGTGCTGGTTGCAGGTCGCCGCCCCCAGATACTGCTTCGGATCCCGGCTCGACCGGTCCACCGCGTATGCGCTCAGCAGGTACCTCCCCCACGACGACGGCGCAGGACACCCGTCCGACGGCCGTAGTAGCAACCACTTGTTGGCCACCGCCGCGGCCCGCGGCCCGCGGCCGTCCTCGAAGCGCAGCGTTCGAGCGATGGGTCCCACTACTCGATGCAGCAGGGACGGCGACGGACGGCGGCACGACGGCCCGTCTGCATGGCGTCTGGCGCGGCAGGAATTCATGCTGGCCGCGTCGAACCCGAAGGCCCTCATTTTGTTCACCGTTTTTTTGCCGCAGTTCCTGGCGCGCGACGCCGACAGCGCAGCTATTCTCTTGCTGGCCCTCGGCGTCGCCTATATCGGTGTCGAGTTCTGTTGTGCTTTCGGTTATGCGGCGTTGGGGAGCCGTCTGAAGAGCATGGGGATCACCCGGCGGGCTCGGCGGTTATTGGATGCGCTGACGGGGGTGGCGATGCTGGGCCTGGCCGGCTGGTTGGCAACCGAGCAGCACTGAGACGAGTGCCGTCAGTGGTTGCCGAGCGGGAGGATCGGGATGCCTTCCCGGCGGCAGTAGGTGGCAGGTCGCCGGACGGCTTGGTGCAGGGAGCGCCAGTTGCTGATGGTGCGCAGCAGCCCGTCGTCAGGCGCGCTGTGCCAGAAGCGGTTCTCGTCCTGGTTGCCGAGGACGGAGCAGAACAGGGATACGGCCAGGGTGATGCGGTGGTCACGGGTGACGGGGGTGACCGCGTGATACACACGGCTTCCCCGGGTGAACATGGTGTCTCCGACGTGCTGGAACGGGGCGGTGTGCACGTCGGGGTGGGCCGATCCCTTGGCGGTGATCTCCTCGCGGTGGGCGTCGAACTGCCGGGGATGGCCTCGGTCGTAGATGTAGTCACCGCCTTCGTGTTCCTCGTGATCGGTGAGTGTCATGGTGAAGACGTAGTTCATGCCGTCGAGGTGCCACTTCGCGACGGGCGGAGCCTGTGAGGGGGCGGGAGGCCCGTAGTAATTTGATCTGGACTCCCGCGTAGTGTACGAGCGGAAGTGCATGCTGTCGGCTTGTGGTTTCCGCCGCGTCCAGCATGGCATTCCACTGCACGGTCAGCTGCCCGAAGAAGGCCCGGACTGCTTCCGGTGCGTGTTCGGGAGCCGCAGGTGCCCGTAACTGCTCGAAGGGCACGGCGTCGCCGTTCTCCAGGAGGTTGATCAGGGTGCGGTACGGATGCAGAGCGGGATTGAACTGTCTGGTGGCGGTGTGGCGGCCGACCATGATGGACCGGTCGAAGAGCCGCTGGCGCTCAATGCGACTGCCTGCCGCTCGCGCTGCCGTGTGCACGCAGTTCCGAAGGCTGTGGCCGTCCCAGAACGTCATGGGGACGTCCTCGGCCGGCTGCTCGCTGTGGAAGAAACTCATCCGGTACGGCCAGCGCGACTCCTTCCACCGCGGGGCCCACTCCAGGGAATAGCGCCCCAGCACGTCGATGACGACGACGGACCGGGTCCGGTTGCGGCGGACGGCAGAGAAGAGCTGGGTGAGTGCCGACTGCAGTTCGTCGGCGGTCAGGTGGGAGTAGGGCACTCTGCAGGAAAGGCAGATGTCGAAAGGGCTGTCAGGCAGATCGGTACGGATGTCGCCGTGCCATAACTGGGCGTCGTCCTCGTCGTGCTGAGTACGGGCGGCGAGTTGGAGAAGTCCCTCGTCGAGGTCCAGGCCCCGGTAGGTGGTGCACCTTCCCGTGTGCGTTCGTCGGCCGGATCGGGAACCGGCCTACCCCTCCTCAGCGATGCCCCGGTGCGGGGAGCCCGTGCGTGCCGCCTGAATCAGCACCCTGTGCGACATCCCGTGAGGCCCCGTCTTTCAACCTGCCGATGCAGGAGCGCAGTCACTTGTGGGACGACGGGTGAGAGCCGTGGATGTCAAGGTTGAAAGACGGGTTCCAAAAGAAGCTCAACGGGACCAGGGCCACCGCCCCTTCGGCATGCTCGTTGCCTACAGCCGCTGTGCCTTCCGATCCAGCGCCCACACGTAGTACCAGCGGTTCTCCCTCAGGTCCCGCGGCGTGTTCTCCGCGAACGCTTTCACGCCCTGCCACAAGCCCAAGCCGCCGAGGCCAAGCGCACCCACGACCGAGGACAGCGCGGGTCCGTAGACCGCGACCAGGACCACGGGCACCGTGCCCATGGCGGCCTCGGTAGCGCCCACCCAACGCTTCCGGCGGATCTGCCGCATCTGCGCCGTCACCTCAAGAATCCCGTCTTCGATGTCCCTGCCGGTCTGCCGCAGCGCCGCGTCCGCCTGGTCAGCGTTTATGTCCGCATCCATCTGCTCGAAGCTTGTGCGCAGGAAGTTGCGAAAGCCGCGGTAGGCATCGAACTCGCCGATGGTGATCTTGCTGAAGTCCCTGAGTCCGACGCCGTCGATGAATGGAAGCTCGCAACGCAGTACCGGCCGCACGAGCCTGCCCATCTCTGGCTCATGTCCGGATGCTTCGACGGCCCGCCGATCCCTGGCCAGGAACCGGAGCGCATCCAAGCACGCAGGTCTCTCCTGGATCACACGGTCTTCCCGGCTCACGCGCTGCCGCCGCACCCTCATCTCCCACGTCGGCAAGTACCACGCCAGACCACAGCTCAACAGCGGCTCGGCCTGCGCCAGCCACCTCCCGAGCGCCGCAGGATCCGGCACCCGCACCCCGACCTCGAAGTCGTCACGCTGCCACTCCAACCTCCGCCCCCTGATCCTTAACTGGTGACGCCGGCGCGTCGGAGAACTGTGGTAGTCCGGCCCCGCGTACGTCTCGTCACCTTTGAACAAGGAGTGAAAATCACCCGTCCCACCGTGCGAGAGAAGGAGCGTGTCCGCGACAAGCACTGCCCGTTTCGTTACAGAGTCGAACATGTTGTCCCCTGCCGCGAGGGCGACGTGATACCTGTTCTCGGCCAGTTCGCTCATATTGCTGACCGGAGCGAGGAAGCTAGTCCGGTTGAGGCCAGCGCGCAGCCGAGTGGTCAGCCTGTCGTCGTCCAGAAGTGTCGCCGCGTAGTGCAGCGCAGCCTTGTGCGGATCAAAGCGCGGATTTCTGCCATCGAGCTGCCAGCCCAGGCTCCGGTAGTAGCGGCGCATCTGCCGCGCTACAGCTCTGTTTTGCACCGGGTCCGGCTTCCCCCATGGCATGACACCTAGTATCCATACGCAACATGCCATGCGCCCACCATGCCGAGGTACGGGCAAGCGTATGACCGAGGGGGCTGCTGGGATGCGAGGCCGTCGGCCAGAGGTGAGGCTGGTGCCATGACCGAGCCCCGTGTGATCGTCTACCCGCCGTCAGAGACCGGTGGCCGCAAGGTACGTGTCGGCGATCAGATACTCGGCACCGCGTACAGCCTCCGGGACCTCACGGTGTTCCTGCAGAACGCCGGGCTGAGTGGTTGGGACGAAGTGGATGTCGCCGAGTCGGGTCTGATCGAGTGGTATGAAGGCGGGCCAGAGGTGTGGAATTCCTGAGCAGGCGAGGAAGAACTCGTCGGCACAGAGCGCGACGTGGAGATGGTTCTCGACGAGCCCTACACCACGCTGCCACGTGCCTTCGTGGTCGGGATCTATGCCGCCCGCCGGCCCACGCTCGCGGCGCGATGCGGCCCAGGCACCCCGATGCCGCAGACTGCTACGAACAGCTATGTAGACGTCGCGCCGCGCGTTCGTCTGGGCTGCGGTTTCCTTCCTGCTCTGCCTGGACTCCCCGCTTCCACCGCGGTACCGCAGCCGCCAGCTCCTGGCGGACCTCCTGTGACATCGGCCAGCCCAGGACCCAGTCGATGATTTCCCGGCCACCGCACGGAGCTTGATGTTGCGGTGCTGAGAAATCTCTTTGAGCACGTCCCATCCGGCGGCAGGCGGCAGTTGGTGCACGGCGATGAGCACCCCGATGGCTTGGTCGATCACCGCATGCGACTGAACCGCCTGGCGCAGCTGCGCGTTCTCCTTGTTCAGGCTCGCGATCTTCTCACCGGCGGTTTGAGAGGCAGGGAAAGGGGGCGGCTGCTCGAGGCGGGAGAGCATTGGGAACCTCATAGCGCGGCGTGAACAGGGGCCTGCCTTCACCGGTGCCCGGTCTCGGCTCTGGCACGCGTGCCTCGCTGGCAATCACACGAAAATGGGGCCTGAGCAGCGGTTCTGCCGACGGGCCCCTCAGGGCACCGGTGAGGGTTCGGCCACGCGAAGTAGCCGTGAGCCGCCCGCCGTTGCGTCCGGTTCCTGTGTCAAGTCGTCGTACGGCTCCAAGTCGGCCCAGCAGTCGGTCCCCTCCTCCAGGTGGTGCAGGAGGACGCCCTCGCGGAGGGCCCACGGGCAGATCATCAGTGTCTTCACGCCGCTCAGTTTCATCGCGGAGTGCCCGACGATCGCTCCGGCCAGGCTCTGCCGGGCCCGAGGGGCGGAGATGCCCGGCAGCTCGGCCCGCTCGGCGGCGGAGAGCACGGCCAGACGGTCGATCGCTCGGCGCAGGTCGCATCGGCGCAACACCCGCTCGACGAACGGGCCATCTCGTCCCGGAGCGGCACCGCACAGCCGGCCCAGTTGCTGGAACGTCCGTGAGGTCCCGACGGCGGTGTGCGGGTTCTCCCAGCGGATGCGGGTCGAGACGTCACGCAACTGGTGGCGCGCCTTGCGGCGCAGGGCAGCCACTGCCGACGGCGGTGGACGGTCCGTCGAGCCGAAGAACTCGTTGGTCAGCCGGTTGGCGCCCAGCGGCAGGGAGACCGCGTACTGCGGCGTCCTGCCGCGGCCGAAGGCCACTTCGAGGGAGCCGCCGCCGATGTCGAAGAGTGCCAGCGGGCCCGAGCGCCAGCCCATCCAGCGCCGGGCAGCCAGGAAAGCCAGCCGGGCCTCCGTCTCACCCGACAGGACGCGCAGGCGCAGGCCGGTCCGGCTGTGTACCGCCCGCAGGACCTCCGATCGGTCGGGCGCGTCGCGCATGACGGCGGTCGCGAAGGCCAGCGGCTCCGGCGCGTCCCACTGCCGCGCCACCTCCCTCGCCGCGCTCAACGCCTTCACCAGGCGCTCTGTGGCCGCTTCCCCGAGGCGGCCATCGCTGCCGACCTGTTCGGAGAGACGTAGCTTCCACTTCGCGGTGTGCACCGGCAGCACCACCCCGTCCTCCACGTCGCACACAGCCAGTCGGACGGTGTTGGAGCCCGTATCCAGCACGCTTACTCTCATGGGCTCCGGGGTACCCCTCGCGGGGCACGTGATGCGCCAGGAGCAGAACGTGAAGGCCGCGACGTGAGCAGATCGAAGGACGTCAGCCAGCACGGGGGAAGGGCTTGCTCGGGCTCGGCTGTCGGGCTCCGCCGCGCGAGGAGGGAGCTCTCCCGGACGGAGCCCGACGCAGCCAGGGATTGGGGGGCGATGGTCTGGGCCTGCCCACTGCGTGGCGGCATCGACGCCCGCTCGGAGCGGTTCACCCCTCAGCGGCCCAGGGCCTGCTTGAGTTCCTTCTTGTTCATCGACGAGCGGCCGTCGATGTTCTTCTTCTTGGCCTCCTCGTACAGCTGGTCGCGGGTGGGACCCTGCGCGCCACTGTGCGAGCGTTCGCCGCCGCGCTGGGATGCGGACTTCTTGTCACGCGTCGAGGTTTTGCTGGCGGACTGGGACTCGCCCGCCCGCGCGCGTTCCTTGTTGACCGTTCGGGAGGCGATTTCCTTCGCGCGCTTGGTGGATGCTCCGCGGTCCTGTGCGCTTTCCTTGATGTGCTCGTACTGGCGTTCACGCTTCTTGCTGGATCCAGCAGGCATGGGACAACCTTTTCTTCGGTTCTGATTCTTGTGTGTGGCTGCGCGAGCTGCCGTGTCCTTGGCTACCCGGCCACCCCTATCGCCTCGGCACGGACCTGGCGGCAGGACTTGGTGATGAGGCGAGAGACGTGCATCTGCGACAGGCCGAGCTGCTCGCCGATACCGCTTTGCGTCATGTCCCGGAAGAAGCGCAGGTACAAAATGGTCCGCTCCCGCTCCGGCAGATGGCTCAGCCCCGCCTTCGCCGACACGCGATCGAGCACCAGGTCGAACCCGGGATCGGCCGCGCCCAGCAGGTCGTCGAAGCTCACGCTGCCCTCGACCGAGGTCGCCATCTCGGCATCAAGGGACAGTGACTGATAGGCGTCCATGGCTTCCATGGCGTCGTGGACTTCCCTCGCGGTCAGGCCGGTGAGTTCCACCAGCTGCGCGACGGTCGGCTCCGGGCTGCCCGGCGCCTGGGCGAGCTCGCGGCGCGCCAGGCGGACTCGATTGCGCAGTTCCTGGACGCGGCGCGGCACGCGGACGTCCCAGGTGTGATCGCGGAAGTGGCGGCGCAGCTCGCCGGTGATGGTGGGTACGGCGTAGCTTTCGAAGGCGCCGCGCTGGGGGTCGTAGCGGTTGACGGCCTTGACCAGACCTATCGCGGCGACCTGGCGCAGGTCTTCCAGGCTCTCGCCCCGGTTACGGAACTTCTGTGCGATGCGGTGTGCCATCGGCAGCCAGGCAGCGACGAGTTCCTCGCACAACAGGTTCCGCTCCGGGCCCTGCGGCAGCCCGGCCAGGTGACGGAAGGACGCAGCGGTGTGCGGGCTGTCGTCGTGCGCGCGCGGGTCGCGGCTGCTGGCGGACGGATCCCGGGGCATGGGAATTCGCTCCTCGGCCATGTCTACGCGGTGTACGGAACACCGCGGCGCGGCCATCGTGCAGCCCCGACAGAGGGCTCGCGCGAGTCGGCGATGCCGCTCCGCGAACGCGCCTCCTGCCCGAAGCACGATGATCGCCTGCCTTTCCACTCTCCGCGCAAACGAGCGTCCCCGCCTCCTGAGACCGCCCGCCGGGTCAATGGGGCAGTGGGCCGGCGACGGCCGGCATGGTCACAACGACAGTGCGAACGCCAGCAGCCCCACGGCGACCAGGACGACGACCGCCAGGATGATGACCAACGGCGCTTTGGCCCAGCCGGTCGTCGGGTTGTGCGTCTCCTCCGGCCCCGCACCCGGAGTACTCCCCTCTGCAGGAGGCGTCTCGCCCGGCGGCACACCGCCTCCCGGTTCAAGCCCCGGCGTACGGCGGGGGTCCGGGTCCGGATTTCTGCTGCTCGTTCCACTCATGCACCCCGAGTGCCCGCCGAGCCGTGATCGACACGCTCTCGCGATGATCTGCGTTGACCCACGCCGACCTGGACTGTTGCCTGCTGTCGTCGGCGGCCTGATCAAGTTGGCCCGGTGGGTGCCAGACCGGCGCCGATCCGGCCTGGGGGCACCGCGTTCACGGAGAACTCAAGGCCCACGGACGGTGTGCTGGTGTCCTTCGTGCGCCGCAGTCTTCACCACGGCCAGTACGAGGACTGGCCGTCACCAGCCACCACCTGGTGGGCAGTGCGCCCGCGCTCCGGCCGCCGCCCGCAATGACGTCGCCATGGGCTCCGACGGGCTGCACGGCTTACGGGCCACCAGACCTTGGATCCGCCGCTTTCGGATTTCCGGCAGATGCTCGAGTGCCCACCTGTTTGGTCGATCCGGCCCTTCGATGGAGCACGCCCCGGGTAGTTGTGTGGGTACGTTTAGTGAGTGAGTGGCTGGTGTTGTACCGCTTTGCGGATCCTCCTTCGGTCCGCGGCTGCCGTGCTGGCTTCCCTGCTGCTCACGCTCAGCGGGGAGCACCATGTCGCAGCGCTTCGCTCAGGGCCTGTGGAAAGTGGAGGCGCGGCGACGGCCGAGCTGTGCATTGGTGAGAGTGCCGCGTTCGTCCCCACACAGCGGCGCCTCTCCCGATCTGCCCGGGACAGTGCGCCTCGTGGAGCACAGGCACGCCAGGCGTATCCCACCCCCGTACGCCACAACCACCCCTGTACTACGCATCAGCCGAAGATTCTTTGGCAAGAGCGTGCGGCCCTTGCCGCTGCTCGGGCTCACTATCGCGTCCTGCGTTGCTGACCGTCCCGGCCCCGCTATCTGCGGGAACGGCGTTGTTGACGGCATACATCACTGCAGGAGAACCACCATGGCCATTGATCCCGCGCGCGCATTGGACGGCTACCTGCGCGCGCAGATCCAGCCCGTCCATCACTCACCTCCCGCCCCCGAACCTGTTCGCCGCCCCGCGGGCGAGGGCGGTGCTGTCCGCGACTCGGGAGTGGCAGGGCCACAGCCTGAAGCCCAGGTCGCTCCCGCCGTCCGGCGTCGGCGTAACCTGCTTGCCCGGGTCCTGCCTACGCTTCACGCATCTGCGCGTCCCAAAGACACGCGGCAGACATGAGCACCGGCGGGCGGCGCGGCCCTGCAGCCCCGGGCACGACCGAGGCAACGACGGGGCGGCCCGCCTCTTCAGTTGCTCAGGTCGCTCAACGTCAGTGGCTCACTCGCTTACACCTTTTGCAGGATGTAGGTGCCAGTGCCGTCGGCCTTGCCCGTGCTGTACTGCCGCATGCGCTCGCCGTCTGCGATGCGTTCCTGACCGATCATGGAACCGGTCTGCTTGACCTGCAGGCCGACCTTGTCCGACCCGGGAACATCCCGGTAGACGTAGAAGCGCTGCAGATCGTCCGTGGTCCGGCAGGTGCCCTCCTGGAGCTTGCCGCCCTCCCCGGTCGCCTGGCCGGCTTCGAGGGTCAGGCATTTGCCGCTCGCGCGGGAGATGAAGACGTACTCGCTCTTTCCATTGCTCTCCGGGCCCCGGCACACGTTCCACTGCTGTCGCGGGGAACTGGACCACCCGCGGAGCCCGAAGTCACCGGCGCCGTCCTGGTTCCACCAGAAGAGCCTGCCGTCCGGAGTCCCGATGCGGTAGGAGCCCGCCTCACACGTGAACCCCGGCGGCACGCCGTTCACCGCTGCCGGACCTCGGTCTGCCGCGGTCGCCTTGGCCGGCGTCGGCGTCTTCACGGAGGAGGGCCGGTCGGTTGCGCCCTCACAGCCGAGCTTCTCCTGCGCCTTCTTCATGAGGCTGTTGGCGGGCACGCTGTCCTCGCACCGGATCACACCCTCCTCGTTCTCGGAGAAGGTCGTGTAACTGCTGCCCGGCCGCTCGACCCAGCGGGTGGCGAACTGCCCGCCGCCCAGATCCACCCGGTCGCAGTTGACGCTCGCGTAGGTGCCGGTGACCTTGCGCGTTCCCTTGTACACGCCGTAGTAGCCCGGCTGGTTGAAGTTCCAGGTGATGACCTGGGCTTCGCTGCTGGTGCTGCCGGTGGACGTGGCCACCGTGCGGTTCACGCTCGCCCCGGCCTGAAAGAGGGTGGCGATGTTGAACCCGGTGTTGATCGTTGTCGAGGTGCTGACCTGGACCGTGATCACGGTCTGGGTGCTCAGGGTGACCGATTGGCTGCCCGTCGTTCCAGAGGTCACGTAGTAGGACTTGAAGTGCGTGATGACCGGCTCGACCACCGCGCTCTTGATGATCGGGTGTCGCTTGCCGAGATCATCGGCGGTGCACGGAGTGCCCGGCTCGGGGGTCTCCGCCGCGGTGGCGGGCCCGACTGCGGCGGTCACCGCTGCGACTGTCGACGTCGCCACGAACGCCAGGGCGAGGGCACATCTGCCCCAGCGACCAGGCGCGGATCTTAATCGACTCACGTGGGTCTCTCCTCTGCCATCTGCCGGGCGCCCACCCACCAGGCGGGAGGAGCCCGGTGCGCGAATGCCGTGTGCGGGCACAGCTCAACCGCACCGAAACGGCGCGTCAAGGCCGATGACCGGGAATGACGGGTTCCGGACTCGTCTGTCGCATTTCCGCACCGCGATGCAGGACAGCCCGGGCGTCGCACAGACCCCTGTCTGGAAATGCTCCGGAACCTGTCGACATCGAGTGTGCCGAGGGCGACGCCACCGTTCTGCACTTCACTCCGGATCCACCGGCAGTCTCAAGGCCGCGATCCAGACGTACGGCAACCGTCTGGTCCTGCTGCGCAAGGTGGTGATGAGCGCCGACACCCGGGTCGGTCCCGGCGACAAGAAGATCCTCACCGGTCCCGTCACCCACGCCTCCGGGATGCCGCTGCTCGGTATCTTCTTCGCCGGCGGCTGCGCGGTGATCCTGCCGCGCTGGGACCCCGAGGAGTTCCTCGCCACCGTCCGACGCGAGCGTGCCACCCACGCGTTCGTCGTCCCGACGATGGTCAACAGCGTGCTCGCGCTGCCCGGCGCCCGCACCTACGACACCTCCAGCCTGCGCCAGCTGATCTACGGCGCCGCGCCCATGTCGCCCAGGCGCATCCGCGAGGCCTGGGAGTTCTTCGGCCCGGTGCTGTCCCGGGGATACGGGTGCGGCGAGACTGCCTCTGGGGTGCTGTTCCTGCCGACCGACGACTCGACCGCAAGAAGGACATGATCGTCTCCGGTGGGTTCAACATCTACGCCGTCGAGGTCGAGTCCGTCCTGCACCAGCCCCCCGACGTCTACGAGGCGGCCGTCGTCGGCGTCCCCGGCGAGCAGTGACCGCGGCGGCGACCGTCAGGCCAATGCCGCGCTCCATTACAGAAGACGCTGAGTCAGAGATAGTGGTCGCCCATACGGAACCCACCAGAGCTCGAACGCATACGACACGATCTGATCGAACTCGAACTCGAACTCGAACATCGCGCCGAGCTCCATACCGGACGGGAGGGGACGCTCCATGGGGCCCACAGGAACTGAGCAACTGTTCGCCCTGCAGCGCCGAGAGCGGCTGATGGACCAGCTGCGGCTGCACGGGGCTGTTCGCGTACGCGATCTCGCCCGGGACCTGTCGGTCAGCGAACTGACGATCCGGCGCGACATCGCCGCCCTGGCCGAGCGCGGTCTGCTGACCCGGGTGCACGGCGGGGCCACGCTGCCGTCGGCGCTGGAGCAGGAGCCGGTGCGCCGGCGGCGGTTCGCGACGCCCGCCTTCACGCTCGGGATGGTGGTCCCGTCGCTGGACTTCTACTGGCCGCAGATCGTCAGCGGCGTCCGCAACGCCGCGGCCGCACACGGGGTGAACGTGCAGCTGCGGGGCTCCAGTTACGACCGGGCGGAGGACCGCAGACAGATCGTCCGGCTGACCGAATCGGGGCAGGTGCAGGGTCTGCTGCTCGCACCGAACCTGGACGGCGCCGACATGCGCGAGATGCACGAAATGATCGACTGGATCGGCAAACTGCCCATCCCCGTCGTCTTCGTGGAGCGGCAGACACCCCAGTGGACGCCGACGCCGCACCAGCTCGAATGGGTGCGCAGCGACCACGCGCTCGGCCTGGAGATGGCGGTCAGGCACCTGCACTCGCTCGGTCACCGCAACGTCGGGCTCGTCCTGTCGAAAGGCAGTCCCACTTCGGCTCACCTCGCCGTCGGCTGGCACCGCGCCTGCGGTGAACTCGGCCTGTCCGCCGACTTCCTGATACGTGAGAGCGTTGCGCTCAACGTGCCCGGGCACCGCGGGATCATCGGTGACATCCTCGACGGCTGCCGCCGCTCCCGTATCACCGCGCTCATCATCCACAGCGATCCCGATGCCATCTCGGTGGTCCAGTACCTGACCGAGCAAGGGATCCGTGTTCCCGACGACATGGCGCTCGTCAGCTACGACGACGAGGTCGCCCACCTCGCCGATCCGGCCATCACGGCGGTGCGGCCGCCCAAGGCGCTGGTGGGCCGTACGGCCGTCGAGATGATGGTGGCACGCCTCCTCGAAGGCAGCCGTCGGCCCGTCCAACGGGTCGTAGTCCTCCCGGAGTTGATGATCCGCGCCTCATCGCAGACCTCCCCGCAGCACCCTCTGTCCGGCAACGCGAACCGGTCCGCGCCGCGCCGCCCGCTCCCTGGACACCGCGGATGAACGGGCCGGCCGACGGCCCCGACAGCGATGCCGTCGGGGCCGTCGTGTTTCATACGCGCGGCTGGGCGCCGATCCTGATCCGGCGGGCACGCCAGGGGCCGCTTACCGCGCGGTGGCCTCCTTGCGCACCAGCTGGTCGTACGCCGCCTTGAGCCTGCTTGCGATCTGCTCGGCGCCGAGCACATCGAGGCCCTGCTGCCCGGCCACGGCGGTCTTCGCCGCGGCGGAGGCCTGCGCGAACACCCGCCAGGAGTCGGCCGTGTAGTCGTCCTGCTCCGGCGTGCCGACCTCCGCCAGAGCACGACGGACCGGTCCCGTGTCGACAGCGCCGTCCACGTCGCCGGAGATGGCGTTGAGGGCGTCGACGACGAGCTTTCCGGACTTCAGCACGAACCTCGCCTCGTGCTTGCCGTCCGGCAGGCCGCGCAGCGCGTACGTCGCCAGGCGCTTGTCGGTGGCGGCGGTCTTCACGTCCTTCGCGGCCAACGTGCCGTCGATGTAGACGTCGAGGACTGCGCTGCCGTCGTTGCCGCCGATGACATCGATACCGGTGCCCTTGAACGGGACGGTGACGGACGTGCCGGCCGCCGTGCTCGTCGACGTCGACCGGTACCAGTCCATCGCGTCGCCGAAGGAGGTCTTCTTGCTCCATGTGCCCTCGTAGGTCACCGAGCCGTCCATGTTGTCCAACTGGGTGTCCGCGTACGGCGTGTACCCGTCGATCTTCTCCACCTTCAGGTCGTCAAAAGCGGTCTTGTGGAAGTCGCTGCCGAGCTTGACGCGGCCTGCTGTCTGCGGAGTCGGGTCCTCGTACGTGTGGACGGGCTTCCCGTCGACGAAGGCCGTGATCGTCGCGCCCCTCGCCTCGATGGCGAGGCGATAGCTGTCCGACGCTGCGACCGTTCCCGTCTTGATCGCCTTGCCGTACTCGTAGAACGTCCATGCGCCGTCCGGGCCGACGCGCACGTTGTAGGCGGCGTCACTGATCGCCATGCCCTTCTGGTGCCGGACGCCCAGGGCGGCGAGTCCGCCGTCCCGGTCCGGGAAGGAGACGTCGACGGCGGCCTTGTAGTTCTCCCAACGGAAGTCGCCGACCGTGGTGTTGGGCGTGTTCTTGTTCCAGGCATGGGTGTCCTTCATGGACTGGTCCATGTGCTGGTACAGCACGCTGTTGCCGCGCGCGTCCTTGCCGACCTCCCAGGCGCCCGTCTGGTCGACCAGGTAGCGAGGCTGGTTGCCGCGCGCCTTGAGGTAGTCCTGGGACACCTGGCGCGTGCCGTTGGCCGTCCCCACCCGGACCTTGCCCTCCTCCTCGTAGCCGAAGTCGTCGGCGTACAGGAGCTTGTCACGGGTGTTGTGCTGCTTGCCGCTCGTATCGGTGTCGAGCACGGTACGGTCCCCGGACCGGGGCAGCCGCTGCTTCGTCTCCGGGTCGTTGCTCCGGTCGAGCGTCGTGAGGGTCGCGATCGATCGCGGCTTGACCGTGTACGTGTAGTAGCCGTCACCGTCGGGGCGGATCTCGTCGACGAGGTGCTTGAAGTTCGCGTCGTAGGCCTGGCCCTTGTCCGCCGCCCGAGTTTCCCAGATCTCCATGGCCGGGTCACCGAGCCGCATGTTCTCGGCTCTGAGCCGGTACGTCTTGGGTTGGTCACTGTCGTTGACGACGACCGTCGAGAAGTCCTTCTTGCGGGGATCGGCGAGCGTCATGTAACTCGGGGCCCCGTTCGAGCCGTCGAGGTCGACGGTGCCGCTCACCCCGCTGTAACTGGCCTCCGGCACGGTGCGCCAGATACCCGCCGTGTTCGAGTCGTTCTCCCAGCCGGTCTTCGCGAACTGGGTGAGGTGCTGCATCACGTAGAGGGACGCGTCGTAGTGGAGGTGGCCCGACCAGGGGTCGCGGGCGCTGACGAGTTCCTTGTGGCTGTACTGCGCACCTTCGTAGAAGGAGCCGATCGCCGGCTGGAAGATGTAGTGCGTCCGCTTCGAGTTCGCGTACGACTTGATAGAGCGGTTCGCGAGGTCGAGGGCGCTCTGGACGCCGCCGATGCCGGTGCTCGATCCGTTCGGGCCTTCGGTGTTGTTGACGCGGTAGTCGGTGTAGCCGAACGAGGCGACCCCTTCGCTGTACCAGACCTCTTTGTCCGCGTGGTGCTTGTTCTCGCCGGTGGCCAGCTTGGTGTACGGCAGATGCGTGTCGCTGTCGACGTCCCCTTCACGCCGGTCCTCGGTGTTGTAGTGATAGCCCACCGCGTCGACGATGCCGAAGAGTTCCTTGTCGCTGAGCACGGACGGCCCGATGTGATGCGTGTCGTTCTCGTCGGAGGCGATGATCTTGATGTCGCGGTAAGCCCTCCCCGCCTTCTCCCGCTGGTCCGCCGGGATGCCGTACCTCGGATTCGCGAAGTCCTTGTCGGTCACCATCGCGTTCTTGTACCGCTTGATGAAGGACTCGTCCGGATTCCGCGTCTCGTTCTTGTCCGGATCGACGTAGTCGACCATGTACCCGTACTTCTCGTACGCGTCGAGGATCGTCTCCTTGTACCACTTGTACATCTCGTCGTCGCCCGAGCCCTTGTCCCATTCCTTCTGGACCCATGCGGGCATTTCCCAGCGGAGAATCGAGACCTTCAGCTCCGGGTTGACCGTCTTGGCGTCGGCGGCCAGCTGGAATCCGGGAGAGCGCGACGCGTCGGCGAACTCGTCCGGAGTGCGCATGGTCGCCGGATCGGCGCCGGTCGACGTGTTCGTGTCCGATCCCATCTCGACCTTGACATGGTTGATCAGAGGGCGCTTCCCGCCGAACAGAACCCTGACCAACTGCCAGTACCGGCCCGGGTGCTGCGCCTTGTAGTCCATCAAGAGGTTGCTCGTGCTGTTGCAGCTGAGCACGCCGAGGCCCTTGTACGGCAGGCCGTTCCGGTTGTCGCTGCGCACGTCGTTTCCGTTGATCACGACGTCCACCGGTTCGGCCGCGGCGTGGGTGGGAGGCGCGGCGATCAGCCCTGACCCCAGTGTCACGGCGGCTGCCGCAGCGAGCGATGCCCATCTCAGTCTCTTGTGCATACTCATCCAGCTTCGACTCCTCAGCCTTCGTGGTGGCCTGCGCGTGGCGGCCCAAGGGATGCGCGCCCTCGGTGGGACGGGGCCCAGCGATCAGCCGAGGCGAACGTCGACCACCCGGATCGCCGATGGTGTGGTGCCGGTGGAGCGTTGTTGGTATTGGAACGACAGGACGCCGTCCACCGCCACTCTGGATGTGTCGATATTGACCTCGCCGAACGCGTTCATCGACGGTCGGTCGAAGACCAGGGTCCAGTCGGTCCAGCCGCCGGCCTTGCTCGCCGAGACGATCCGGCCACGCGGCATCACCAGGTAGGCGTTGTCGTTGCGGTCGAAGACAAGTTTCGTGCGTTGCGTGCTCCCTGGCGCGACCGGGACCTCGCGTTTGGTCCATGCGCCGTTCGAGTTGCGCACGACGTGGAAGGTGCGGCCGTTCTGGGTGCGTTGCTGCGCGTAGTTCGAGACGCACTGCGTGAACCGCCCCGGCACGTAGCTGATCACGACGTGGGGGGTGCCGGTGGAGTCCGCGTTCTGGCCTCCTGGTTCATCAGGCCGTGGTTCGGGTCCAGGGGGTCTGCGATCAGGCCCGGCGAGTTGACCGAGACCCGCGCGCCGCCGGTGGTCCCGACGACCGTGCCCGCGCCGTTGCGCCAGGTCCGACCCCGATCGTCGCTGTAGACGTAACCGGTGTCGTGGTTGGTCAGGCCGCCGGAGTTGCACAGCACCCCGGTGTTGCCCTCACGCCAGGTGAACGCCGCGTGCAGCCGCCCACGCCGGTCGTAGGTGAGACCGTGCAGATACATGTTCCGCGTCGTGGACACGACACCGTTCGGCCCGGTGTAGTTCCCCGTCGCGGACGACCACCCGCCCAGCTTCCGCCACGTGCCGCCCGTGTACTCGGCCAACTCGTTCACGCCGTTGCCCGACCCGCCGGTCCGGTAGCTGAACTGCAACGCGCCCTCGGGCGTCACGACGAACTGCGGGTACGTCATGTTCCCCGGGTCGACGCCCCCCAGCGTCCGTTGCACCGCACCGAAAACCGATGACGACCACGGGTGTGAACCCGGCTGTGTGGCGAGCCCTGCCACCGACTTCGAGTAGTACAGCCGGGTGTTGTGGGTGTCCATCGCGACGTGCAGGGTGCCGTCCTGCGGCGAGATTCCGATCGAGATCACGTTGTGCGAATCGTTGACGCTCAGCCGGTGCGGCAGCACGGACTTCTCCCAACTGCCGCCGCTCAACGCACGCCGCGCGACCACGGCGTTGCGGCTGGACGTGTACCACGCCGCGTATTGGTACCCGTTGTAGGTGATCAGCGCGTCCTGAAACGCGTTGTTGTTGACCAATCCGTCGTACGACACGAAGTACAGCGCGGACTGGTCAAGCACGGTGTCCGCCAGCAGGGTCACACCTGGCGCCGCGTGCGCGGCGGGGGGCCGGAGTACGGAGGTGGGTTGGAGTACGGAGGTGGGCTGGAGTACGGAGGCGGCGAGCACCATCGCCGCCACCACGCCCCTCACCGGACCACCCCGTCCACCTGGATCGTCTGGACGGCGCCCGCCGCGAACGGCACGCGTACGAGCTTGCCGCTCACCGTGAGGTCTTGGCGCCGCGTGTACCGGTCGCCGGATCCCGACGTCAGCGTCGACCAGCGGGTGGCCGTGCCGTTCGGCACCGTGGCGAACGGCGCGAGGTTGAACGTCAGGTTCTGCGCGGCACCGTTGTTCGCGGCAACGATCACCAGGCGGTGCGCGGCCGGGTCGTGCGCCGCCACCGCGTAATCCACGCCGGTGTTGATGATGCGCATACCGGGCCGGATATGCCGGGTGAACTGTGCCAGCACGTACAACTTCGTCTCCACGGCGCCGGCCTGCCCCGAGTTGCCGTCGTAGCGGATCGCACCCCAGCCGGCCGTGGGGTCCATCACCTGCCAGTAGCACCAGGCCGTCGGCTTCAGCCAACGGAAGTCCGCCAGCAGGCAACGGGCCGTCATCATGCCGCTGCCGTTGTTGTCACCGTGCTCGGAGTTCCACAGGATCTTGCCCGACGCGCGCACGTCGTTGCCCAGCAGATCACGACGGCCGCTGAGGCCCTGGTACCCGTGCACGTTGACCTGGCGCACCCGGCCCTTGGTGGCCGAGTCGAAGCTGTTCCAGGTGGTGCGGGCGAGGTCGTAGCTTGTCTCGTCGGATGCCGAGACCGCCACGCCACTCAAGCCAAGCCGGTCCAGCTCGGTGCGCAGGTTGGCGATGACGCTGCGCTGAGTCGTCGCGTCGATGTGGCAGCCCTCCTGCTTGCCGTCGGCCTTCCACCAGTTCGACGACGGCTCGTTGAACGGGTCCACCGTCCGGAAGGTCACGCCCCACTGGTCGCGGGCGCGGCGGGCGGTGGCGGCCAGGTGCAGCGCGTGCTGGCGGTGGTTCCACGACTGGAGGTTGTTGCCACCGTCTGCCGCGCCGGACGGGTTGTGGTTCGAGCACATCCACCACATCGGCGAATTGGCGAACAGCTCGCTCATCGCGCCGCGCTGGGTCGCCTTGACCAGCATCGCGCGCTGCTTGGCGTCGGCGTTCCAGTTCCACGCCGAGGACGCCGGGTCCTCGTTGCGCCAGTCCTGCCAGAAGCCCTCGATCTGCTTGAACCGCGGGATGTTGGGCGAGACGGCCATGCGCGCGCCGCCGACGTCGTTCCAGCTGCACGCGCCGAGGTTGTAGCGGGCGATGTTCATGCCGAGGCCGGGCAGCGAGGCGCCGTTGTAGCTGACCGTCTTGGTGGTGAAGAACAGGTCGGCGAAGTCGTCCCGGTTGCCGAACACGTTGGCCCACCAGGCGAGGGAGGTGCCCCAGCCTTCCCAGGCGCCCTGATCGGAGGCGGGGTCGACGCCCACGGTCGCGTCGGCTCGCGCCACGCCGGTGCCGAGGGTTCCGGCCGCGACCGCACCGCCGGCCGCGGCGAGCAGGGTCCGGCGGTTGATCCTTGCCGGCAAATCCATGGTGCTCTCCTCGTTGAAAGGTGACGCGGGCAGCACCGTGCGCCGTGACGCAGCGCTGTCGCCGCCCCCTGGCGGAGTGATGACGACACTTCAATGGCATGGCGTAGTGCCGGTCAACGGGACGAACAGGATCGATCAGAGTCGAACGAAACCGACCGGCCTCACGAGCTCACAGCTCCAAAGGCCCCAAAGGCGCGGTGGGGCCGAAGTGGGCGGTGGGGTCGCCACCCTCGCGGACACCAAGCTGCCGCCCGTCGTCGAGCCCCGCCGCGGCAGAGTGGACGTACGCGGTGCTGTATCCGTCACCGCGGGTCTCGCCCTCGCGGCAGGTCTGCTGTGGCTGTCGGCCGTCGAGCCGACCGGCACGTTCGCGGTCGACGTCCTGCCTGCCTCTCTGGTCGGCTCGGCCCTTGGCCTGGCAGCCCTAGCCGGTCGGCCGCCCGGGGTGGCGGCGCAATGCTTGCCACCCTCACAACTAGGCACCCCCTAGAGGTAGTTGACGTGCTGTTCGTCGGAGCTTAGTCTCACCGGTGAAGATACCCCCCAGGGGTACAGCTATAGATCAGGAGGACCGCCATGTGCACCACGTCCGCCGTATCGCAAAGCACGCCCGCCGTCGTCCGAGCGGGTACAAATGACAGCGCGCTGCCCGACTGGCACTTACGGGGCGAGTGGTTCGACGTATGCAGCTGTGCGCTGCCCTGCCCCTGCACGTTCGCCCAGGCGCCGACCCATGGAGACTGCCTCTTCACGCTCGTCTGGCAGGTTCGCGAAGGACACTTCGGCGACGTGCGCCTGGACGGCTTGGGCGTGGTGGCGCTGGGCGAGTTTGCCGGGAACATGTGGGTCGGCGACCCGGACGCCACGATGAAGGTGATGCTCTACATCGATGCCAAGGGCGACCAAGCCCAGCGAGATGCGCTTGAGCAGATCTTCGCCGGTCATGTCGGCGGCTGGCCGGGCCAGTTCGGCTCGCTCATCAGCGAACTGCGCGAGGTGCGGTACGCGGCGGTCCACTTCGACGCCGCCGAGGATCTCTCGTACTGGAGGGCCGGCGTAGCCGACAAGGTCGCCGTCGGTGCCACCGCCCTCACCGGACCCACTGCCGACCCCTCCCGCCGCGTCCAGCTGGTCAACGCCCCGGGCGCCGAGGTCGGGCCCGGCCAGATCGCCACCTGGGGCGTCGTCGAGAGCGACCGCGCGGAAGGGTTCGACTTCTCCCATGAATACCGCGGTGGATCCAGCAAGCACTTCCCCTTCGACTGGCGCCCTTGATCGCGGGCAGGGACAGGAAGGCGGTGTGGGGGGGCTCGTCCGGCGGCTGATCGGCGGACCCGGGGCGGTCGGCGCGGTCGGCCACACCGACCAATATTCCGGCCCCGTGCCCAGACAACCGGCGTATTCATGCCATGGCGTGCCTGTGCCGTGGCGCATGCACGTCGCGGTGTGAACGCGCAGCCCCAGCACGTGGATTGAGTCGCGGTGCCCCGACACCCTGAGGATAGGTGCCGCCAGCGGGCGGTGCCGCACCCTGTGTGAAGGAGAGACCTCAGTTGAGTATGTCGCTGAGCACCCCCGTGGAGCGAAACACGGGGCACCCGTCCGCCGCTCGATTCCGCATCCACGCCTGTGGCGCACACCGAGCAATTGCCCGGACGTCGAGCCGGGCGCCGCTTCCGGGCATGTGGCACCCCCGTCGTTCTGGATCAGCACAGCTCCGCTGGCGTCCGCCGGAGAGCTGACGAACTCGGGCTGCTGCACGGGTACCGTGCCGGACTTCTCGACTCGGGGATCTTCTCGGAAGTGAGGTGCCCGCAGAGGATGCCCGCAGGGAGGTACGGATTGGTGCCCCTGATGACTCGTCATGTCGCAGCTATCAGCGCCAGCAGCAGCCGGTCGTAGACGTCGGCCACATCCGCCTCCTGCCGCCAGGGTTGCAGCACTCGGGCGGCGCTGCAGACGAGGTTCAGTTCTCCACCACCACGCGGCTCCTCCAGTCTTGGAGGAGCCGCTGGGCTCGTTTGCAAGAGCCCCTGCCGGTTGTAGAAGCGGATGGCATCCGCGTTGGTGGCGATGACGTCGAGCCGGAACTCCTGTGCCTCGCGCTTCACGGACTCGGCGCGGACAGCCTCGAACAGGCGCGTCCCGGTCCCACCGCCCCGCTGGTCGGCCCGTACCGAAAGGCTTTCCAGGACACCGGTCTTCGCTCCTCGCTCCCAGGACCCCGGCTGCTGTTCCTGAACGCGAGCCATGGCATAGCCGACGAGTTCGGCATCGGCTTCAGCTTCGGCGGCAAGGACGAAGGCATCCGAGGAGGCAAGCCACGTCGCGTACTTTGCCCTGCGGTTCCTCCACGATGCTTCGGGGGACAGCGAAGGCGAGAGCTGTTCCAGATGCCCGGCCACGGCCACATGGTGGCGATGCAGTCGGCAGTCCGATGGGTACAGCGGTGGCCACGCCGGTACGGCTGAGTGTCCGGCGTGGTGACGGCGCCTCCACAAGCCTCTCGCCTGCCCCTCGATGCGCCGCAGTTGCCTTTCCCTGCCGCGCGTCGGCAGATGCACTGACCCGTCCACGCACGCCCCTCGCGAGATTTCGACCATCGAGGTATCCGTAATACCCCCGGGGGGTATATGGTTCTGATCGTCGTCCTGAACGGGCAACGCCAGAAGGCGCATCACACCAATGGAGATGTCATGAGGAATCACTCCGGCCACGACCAGAGCAACCACGGCGGCCACGCCGGCCACGCCGGAGCCCAGCCCGGCGGGCTGTCGGTCTCCGAGAACGGGTACACCCTCGAGCTCGACTCGACGATTCTCGGCGCCGGCGTGCAGCCGGTCAGCTTCCGGGTGATCGGCCCCGACGGGCAGGCGGCGACGGAGTTCATAGCCGAGCACGAGAAGGAACTGCACTTCATCGCCGTCCGGCGCGACACGGCCGGGTTCCAGCACGTGCACCCGGTGAGGGACGGGAAGGGCACCTGGAGCGTCGAACTAGCCCTGGAACCAGGGGACTGGAGGCTCTTCGCCGACATCCACCCGGCCGGCCACGACGGGACCATGACGCTGGGGATCGACGTCGCGGTCGCCGGGCCGTACGACCCGCTGCCGCTCCCCGACGCCACCGGGATCGCGCAGATCGGCGAGTACACCGTCGCGCTCGACGGCGAACTCCTGCCCGGCGAGGCGAGCGAACTGACTCTCACCGTCAGCCGGAACGGTCGCCCCGTCACCGACCTTCAGCCCTACCTGGCCGCGTACGGGCATCTGGTGGCACTGCGGGTCGGCGACCTGGGCTACCTCCACGTCCACCCGGAGGGCGAACCCGGTGACGGCACCACCGCACCAGGGCCCGGGATCTCCTTCATGGCGGTCGCGCCTACGGCCGGCACCTACCGCCTGTACCTGGACTTCCAGCACAACGACGTCGTCCGGACAGCCGAGTTCACGGTGCGGACCACCTCGACCACCCCCAGCCCGGACGCGACATCCCAAGCCGCACCCAACCACGGCAGCCACCACCACGACCACGGCGGCCACGCACACCACTGACCGCCACCGCCCCCAGACATCCCCCACATCGGAAGGAGCGTCATGCCTCGCCTGACCCGACTCACGCCCGACACGGCGGTCGGCGCTTCGCGCGACCTCCTCGCCGACCTGGTCTCCCGCCATGGCCAGATCGGCGACATGGTCTCCACGATGGCGCACTCGCCGGCCGTACTCGGCGGATACCTGCAGCTCAGCCGGGCCATGGGACGAGCCAAGCTCGACCGCAGGATCAGCGAACGGATCTCGATCGCCGTCCAGGCCGTGCAGGGATGCAAGCTGTGCCTCGACGCGCATGTAAGTGCCGCCCGTGCCCTGGGAGTTGACGAGGAAGAGATCGAGCGAGCCCACGCGGGCACCTCGGCCGATCCCGCGATCGCGGCGATCATCACCATCGCCCTCCAGATCTATCGCGAGCCGACGTCGATCACTGACGAACAGGTCATCGCGCTGCGCGAGCACGGCTACAGCGACCGCGCCATAGCGGACGTCGTCGGCGTCGTCGCCCTCAACATCCTCACCGGTGCCTTCAACGTCCTCGCGGGCCTCACTCCCGGAGGCGACATCGATGCCTAGCCAGGACACCCCCGCCTGTACGCGCGGGGCACGGCCGCCGCCCCGGGGCCGTGCCCCGCCGCATGGACACGGAAGGAACCCGTCATGCGACTGTTCGCCATCCGCGACTACCGCCACCTGTTCGGCGCCCAGGTCATCGCCTTGTTCGGTACCGGACTGACCACATTGCCCTCGGGTTGCTCGCCTACGACGTCGCAGGACCGCGTGCCGGCATGGTCCTCGGCACCGCCCTGACCATCACAAGATGGTCATGTACGTGGTCATAGCCCCGCTGGCCGCCGCGGACGTCGACCGACTCCCCAGGAGAACTCTGCTGGTCCTCCTCGACGTGGTCCGCGGTGCGGTGGTCCTGGCACTGCCGTTGGTCAGCCTCTTTCGAGCCGATGCAGGCCTGGAGTCGCTACGTGCTTGGGTGGTTCACGAGGCGTGGGTGACTGACTTGCCACTGCGTCGAACGCGTTCGGGGCACCATGATCACCGGTGATGGGGCCGGGCTGGCAGGCTGCGCTCGTGGCCCTCAACGATGCCTGGACGCCGGTTAGGCCGAAACCACCCCCGCGCAGACCAGGGAGGCTGCCGTATTCCAGTGCTGGTGGCCTCGGAACCGGCCCCATCCCGCCGAACTCTAAGCGCGGGGTCTGACAACCGGGTCGCAGCATGGAGAACGTGCTCTCAGCTTGTTCTTTATGCTCCGGACGATGTCCCGAAGATGATCGCCCGGACGGGTAATCGTCGGACATGAAGAACAAGCTCAGCGAGCCGTGAGTGCCTCGTCAGTCAGTCCCAGGTGCCGTCGGAAGGCGTCGCGCCCCTGGTCCGTCAGCCGCACGACACGGGAGCCTTCGGCCGGCAGGAGCCAGGATTCCTGAACCGCATGGTGGAATACGGCCGCGGCGACCGCGCCCGCCAGATGCAAGCGCCGCTCCGTCCAGTCCAGGCACGTGCGTACGTGTGGTGCCGTTTCCTGGGTGATGCCCGTGTCCGTGAGCCATGCGGCGCCCGAGGGAGTAAGGGCCGGGCCGAACTCCCAGTCCAAAAATCCCTGTTCGGTCATCGCATCGGTGATCGCCACGGACAAAGAGCCGCCGAGATGGTCGTAGCAGATGCGGGCGAAGGCCACGGCACGGTGCTGGCGGGCAGCAACGAGCGAGCGGACCGGGACGAGCTGCTGCGGTGCCCGGGCGGCAAGGGCTTCGATCATCTCGGCGATGGCGGGGTCCGCCAGGCGCACATAGCGGTGCCGACCCTTGCGCTCCTCGGCCAGCAGGCCGCCGGTCACCAGCCGGTTCAGGTGGCTGGTCGCTGTGGACGGTGCGATCCCCGCGAGCTGTGCCAGTTCCGTCGCTGTCCATGCGCGGCCGTCGAGCAGTGCGAGGCAGATAGCGGCGCGGGTGCGGTCGGCCAGCAACGCCCCCAGGGCGGCGAGGTCCGGTTCCTTGGCGTACATATCGGGGCTGATCACAGCACCATTGTCGTCAGCCGATGCTTCGACGCACATCGAAACGTCCCGCCCCTAGCGTCTTGAGGCATGACGACTGACACCCACCGAGTGGTCCGGCCGAGCATCCTCTACTTCGGCACGCCCGTGGTCCTGCTGACCACCGAGAACGATGACGGCACGGTCAACCTTGCCCCGATCTCCTCCGCCTGGGCGCTGGGACAGCACATCGTCCTGGGCCTGGGCAGTGAGAGCCAGACCGCGCGCAACCTAGCGGCGCGCTCCGAGCTGGTGATCAACGTTGCCTCGCCTGAGCTGTGGGAGCAGGTGGAGCGCCTGGCACCGCTCACCGGGGCCAACCCGGTGCCCGAGAGCAAGCGAGCGGTGTACCGGTACGAGTCCGACAAGTTCGCCGCGTCCGGGCTCACCCCGGCCGATTCCCACATCGTGAAGCCGCCGCGGGTCGCCGAGTGCGCGCTGCAGTTGGAGGCACGGGCCCGCGCACTGACGCCGGGCGGAGCGGGGCTCTTCTTCAGCGTCGAGTGCGACGTGCTGCGCGTCCACGCCGACGAACGCATCGTCGTGCCGGGCACGCACCACATCGACCCCGCTCTCTGGAGCCCGCTCATCTACAACTTCCGCCACTATCACGGTCTGGCACCGGAGGTCGGGTACGGCTTCCGCTCAGAAACGGTGAACACATCGACCCGTGCTGCAGTGTGCTCCGACCAAGGACACACCTGACCAGCACGAAGGCCGTCGGGATGAGTCTGCTGCATCACGCCGCCCGGCGGGAGCCGTTCACTTTGGCGTCACACTTCCGGGATGACTTCTACGCGTGCCTGACCGCCCGTCGCGGCGAACTGTTCGAGCTCACCGATGCCTTGTTGTGTGGTGACGGTCCTGTGACAACGCCGGTGGACCTGACACTGTTGCCCGAGCACCGCCGTGGTCACGGCGCACTTGTACGACGCGCTCAATCGCGGCCGCGTTGACGCCGGGCGGCCGCGGTGGATCCTTGCCGCGCTGCCGCAGCCGAAGGCGGCTGACAACCGGCTCGTCCTGGCCGTCGACGTCAGCAACTGGCTGCGGCCGGATGCCCCCACCAGCGCGGAGCGGCTGTTCTGCCACACCTACGGCCGAGGCCGCGACCAGCACCCGCTCCGCGTGGATCGACCATGAAGGCGAACTCCCCCTCATCGAGGGCACGTTGAGCCGACTCCAGGTGACCATCTGCCTGGCGGCGGCGTCCCGCTGCCGGTCTGGCTGTGGTCCTCGAAGACCGGTATGACCGCCGCAGACGTCGATGTGCGCCGGCAGGCGTTCCTCCGCAGATTCGATCTTGAACACACCTTCAGGATGGCCAAGCATACGCTCGGCTGGACCCGCGCCCGAAGATCCGCACCCCCGAGGCGGCGGACCGGTGGACGTGGTTGATCATCACCGCCCACACCCAACTCCGGCTCGCCAGGACGCTCGCCGACGACATTCGTCGCCCCTGGGAGAAGCTCGCCGAGCCGACCCGGCTTACCCCGGCCCGCGTCCGCCGGGGGTTTCGGAACCTCCGTGCGCACTTGCCGAGGCTGTCGCACGGCTCCTGCCCGGTGAAGGTCAAGAGCGATTCGTTGTTCGGTTCCGAGGATCAGGGAGGCGTCGGAACCTTGGCTGGTGGGGCGGAACTTCTTGTCGTGCGACCGTGAACGTGATCTTGAGATGCCGCGGGATGTCCGGGAGTGGCTGCCGCCCGAGCACCTGTGCTGGAAGGTGCTCGACGTCGTCGAGCTACTTGACCTGTCGGTGTTCGAGAACAGCTACCGTGACGACGGGCGGGGCGGGGTGGCCTACCGCCGAACGTGACCAGGTCAGACCATAGAGAACAAGCTGAGGGCAGGGGCACGGAAGTACAGGCAGAGCGGAAGCACGGCAACGGCTCCCCACAACCGCCCGCCGTTGCTCACACTACGTCAACGAGCGTCGGCCTCCGGTGAGGTCGTCACGCGAACGCCACACTCCCAAAGCTTCTGTCGGCGTAGCTGAAGAACCCGGGTGGGAGCGGAGCTCCGACCTGTGGCCCCTGACAGCTGGAACCCTCATACAGGTAGGGGTGCGGTCAGTGTCATTGCCCACGTCGCCTCTACTGGCGGCTACCACGTAGCAGACCCTGTCGAGGGGGTCGCGGAGGCTGCGCTCCTCAGATCCCACGGTATAGTAGAAGGTGCCGGTAGCAGCCTGTGCGCTGAGTGGCACAGTCACGGTGAGAATCCCGGCGGCAGCCAGAACACCGAGGGCACGACTCGCCTGTCGCATCATTGAGGTTCCCCTTCGCCGTGAGGGCACGGACGGAGCACTTGGTCGGCGTCTGCACACTTGGAGGCCAGACCATCGTTGTCCTGTACGTGGCATTCGCGCAGTCCCTCATTCGGGTGAAGCGAGAAGCTCTGAGCCGCAGCTGCGTACCTGCTGCACCCGGCCAAAGGTCGTGATGGCTGCTTGAACCTTGGCTGCGGGACCATGGTGGGGGGCGCGGGGTCCGGGAGTCGTGTTCATGGGCCGCCCCACCCGCGCCAATCGGGCGCCTCTTGCTGCTTCGGGGATTCCGAGTCCGACCGATCTGCAGCAGGAGACCCTGGTGCCGCTGTTGTATGCGCTCGCGCCCGGATCGCTCAACTCGTCCGACGTGTCGTGCGATCAGGTCAAGTAGCTCGACGACGTCGAGCACCTTCCAGCACAGGTGCTCGGGCGGCAGCCACTCCCGGACATCCCGCGGCATCTCAAGATCACGTTCACGGTCGCACGACAAGAAGTTCCGCCCCACCAGCCAAGATTCCGACACCTCCCTGATCCTCGGAACCGAACAACGAATCGCTCTTGACCTTCACCGGGCAGGAGCCGTGCGACAGCCTCTGCCCTGCCCGGCCCGTGCGCCGAATCCGGACTTGTTCCTGACATGCGCTATGCCTCGCGGACCAGGTGCCTGCCACATCGCGGTGCGAAACAGCACCGCAGCCTGTTGAATGACAGGCCGGATCTTGAGGCGCGAGTGACGGAGCAGTCATGGGCGAGACAGAGAACACGCGACTGATGCAGCACATCTGCGCAGGGCTGGCCCAGGGGGACGGCAGGCCCCTCGCTGAGAACCTCGCCGACGACTTCCGCTGGACGATCATCGGCACGACGAAGTGGTCCGGGACCTACGAGGGCAAACAGGCCGTCCTCAATGAACTCTTTCGTCCGCTGCTCGCCCAGTTTGCAGACTTGTACACGAACACAGCGCAGCGTTTCATCGCCGCCGGCGAATACGTAGTGGTGGAGTGCCGTGGCCGCGCCACAACCATCGATGGGGAGCCCTATCACAACACGTACTGCTGGGTTTGCCACATCAAAGACGGAAAGCTGCAAGCACTCACCGAGTACTGCGATACCGATCTGATAGCGAGAACGCTTGGAGAACCAGGCAAGCCGAAGCCCCGATGATCAAGACAGCGGAGCGGGGAGTCGCGTTAAAGACGTTCCTCATGGAAGGGGCTTCGAGGCTCGGTGTGACTTTCCCGCCCACGCTGCGAGCCTGGTACCGGCTTCACGACGGCATCGACGATCCCGCGTGCGGAGGGCTGACGTGGGTGGACCCCCGCGATGAACGCCAGTTTCCCGAGGGCCGGATCCTTCTGGACGGGCCGCGCTGATGCCAGGTGGCTCGGCAGGAGCAATGTCAGGGCAGGTTCGGTTCAAGGGGATGGAGGGCCGGCCGGTGCGCCCGACGCGGCGGCGCTCACGGGGGTGAAGTCCCGGGCGGCGATGAACGTCGGGCGGCGTGCGGGTGCGGCGAACGGCTCGGCCAGAGGGTTGGCCACGCTGTTGTAGACGATGAAGACATTGGACCGCGGGTACGGCGTGATGTTGCCGTTCGAGCCGTGCATGCAGTTGGAGTCGAAGAAGACGGCCCCGCCGGCCGCTCCGGCGAACTGCTCGATGCCCCCGTCCCTGGCCAGTTCCGCCACCGCCTCGTTGTCCGGCATCCCCACCGTGACGCCGTGTGTGCGCAGAGAGTTGCGGTAGTGGTCGTGTGGGGTGCGGCCGACGCAGGGCACGAAGGTGCGGTGCGAACCTGGAATAATCATGAGGCTGCCGTTGTAGTGCAGGTTCTCGGTCAGTGCGAGGGAGACGCTGAGCGCCCGCGGTGCGGGCATCCCGTCCTCGGCGTGCCAGGTCTCGAAGTCGGAGTGCCAGTGGAAGGGGCCGCCTGCGAACCCCGGCTTGTAGTTGACCCGGCTCTGGTGGACGTACACGTCCGAACCGAGGATGTGCTGGGCCGGGCCCAGCAGCCGGGGATCGCGCACCAGGCGGTCGAACGTCTCGCTGATGCGGTGCGCTTCGAAGACCGAGCGGACCTGCTGGGAGCCCTCCTCGATCACGGTCCTGTCGTCACCCTGCCAGCGCGGGTCGGCGGCCAGGGCGGAGACATCCCGGGTGAGTGCGGTGACTTCGTCGGGGTTGAGGAGGCCGGGCCGCACCAGGTAGCCGGTCCTGTCGTACGCGTCGAGCTCGGCCGCGTCCAACGGCCCGTCGTCAGCACTGCCCCAGACCACGGGGTCGGTGCGAGACAGGCTTGGGGCCCGCTCGTCGAGTCGGGTGCGATAGCGGTCAGTCATGTCGGTGCTCCGGGGCCGGAAGGTCGAGTGCGGGGTTGCCGTCGAAGAACCCGTGGGGCCGCAGCGAGAAGCCGGTGCTGACCACGGGCATCGCGGGCCAGTCCTCCGGACGTACGACATGGTGCTCACCAAAGGTGTGCCAGAGCACCACGTCGGCCTCGCTCAGCGGGCGGTCGTGGGCGACGAAGGCGGGCAGGCCGTCTCCGCCGCGGCTCTGATAGGGATAGTCACCCGCCGCGTACATCTGCCGCGGGTCGTAAGCCGTCACCCACAGGTGCCCATAGCTGAACCGGGCGCGGTGCCACTGTGCCGTGCCCGCGGGCTGTATGGGCAACAGGCCGGACTCCGGCACCAGCTTGTAGCCGACCGGCTCGCCGAGGCCGTTGTGTACGCGCGGATTCACCACGTTCCAGAACCGTCCGGTGGCGGGCCGCGCGACCCGCTGCTCCGCCTCCTTCTCCGATGCCAGGAGCGTCGCCTCGGTCCGCCAGCCGTTGCCGAGCGGATTGCCGCGGCCGCCCGGCAGCGGCACGGAGTCGACCTCGTACACCGAGTTGTGGTCCCCGTCCACGCCGATGTCGATCCGCATGTTGAAGAAGTGCTGGTGGTGCGGGCCGTACAGTCCCGGCGCGACGGCTGCCCCCGAGGCGGGCCGCGCTCCGAGGAAGGCGCCGGTGGAGATCATGCCGGTGAGTTTCACTTCGAACCTGACGGTGCCGTCGACCGAAAAGTACCAGAAGTAGCCGTACTGGTAGTTCCCCAGGACCGCGAAGGTGGAGACGACGAGGCGGCGTTGCCGCCGCGTCACCACCTTCCCGGTGCGGAAGTCGGTGTGCTTCCAGGCGATGCCGACGTCTTCTTCGTGCATGCAGACGGCGTTCTTCCGGACGACCGGCTCGCCGGCCTGGTCGTGCGTCGTGGCGTCGAAGTAGCGGATCTCGCCCAGGCAGTCGCATCCCGGCTCCAGGGAGTTCACCATGAAACCGGCGCCGTACTCTCCTTCGTCAAAGGCCCTTTTGTACCGGTGGGTGAGTCCGGGATCGCCGTACGGGGTGTAGATCTCCGCCAGCGCGGCCCGGTGGAACACCGGACGGACCCGCCCCTGGTCCTCGTATCCGACCTGGTGCATCACCAGGCCCTCGCGGACGGTGAACCCGATCCGGAAGCGCCACTTCTGCCAGCGCACGGCATACCCGTCGACCTCGAAACTGGGCCCTTCGGGCTGGGAGATCGCGACGGGCCGCAGGTCCTGGCGTACGCGCGCCTCGGCGGGCCAGTTGCCGGGCCCCGGCGCTCGCGCGTCCGGGTCGTAGTTCCCCGACAGGGGCGGCAGTGGCACCACACCGCTGTCGATGACCTGCAGGACGTTCAGGGAGTCGAGGTCCACGAGTGCGACGAGGTTCTCCACGGGGCGGGCGTAGCCGTTGTCTAGGGGGTGCGCGCGGACGAAGGTCAGGGCGTAGGCCAGCCGCCTGGCCGTGCGGTCACGGCGTTGCTCCATCGCGCCCTGGCGTCGCTCGGCGGGTCCGCCGCGTTCGACTGTGGCGTCTTCCTCTGTGGTGTCTTCCTCCGTGGCGTCGTACGGCCACGCGTCGATCATCGCCAGCGACAAGTCGTCCACGTTGCGTCGACGCATCGCCTCCTGCCAGTGAGGGTCCCCGCGTACGGCCTCGCCGCACTGGGTGAACTCCTCGTCCGTGATGGGGGTGTGCGCTCCGGGGATCTCCTCCCAGCGGACCACTTCGGCGGCCGTGAGCGAGACGACGGCCTCGTAGGTCAGACGCTCCTTTCTGTCACGCAGCACCATGAAGACCTCCCTGGGCAGGCGGCGGTCCTCGCCCTGGGCGCGCAGCTGCCGCTTGTCCGGTTCGTGGAGGGTGATCGCCACGAACCGGACGTCGGCGGTGAGTTCACGCCGTTGTCGCAGGATCGATACGGCCCGGCGTATCTCGTCCGCGGTGAGTGGTGCCAGCGGATGCGGGGGTGCCGAAGGGGTCACACCGTCTCCTTCACGTTCGCAGTGCGGCGTCCAGGTCTTCGCCGATCGCACGCAGGACACCGGCACGCGCGTCGTCGAGATAGAAGTGACCGCCCGGGAATATCCGCTCGACGCACCGCTGTCCGCCAAGGTGCGTCAGCCGCGCCCACTCCCCGAGGAGTTCGTGCCGGACGGTGTGGTCGGCCTCGCCCGCGTACACGGCGACAGGGCAGGACAGTGGTGCGCCGTCGCGATGGGTGTAGGTCTCGGCGACGCAGTAGTCCGCCCGGAGCCGGGGCAGCAGGATGCGCAGCAACTCCGGTTCCTGCAGTACGTCTTCGGGTGTGCCGCCCTGCCGCAGCACATCGCGCAGGAACGCGTCGGCGGGCAGCAGATGGCGGTCGGCCGCGTGCTCGGCCACGCGGTGGGGAGGGGCGCTGCCCGACGCCAGGAGCAGCACCGGCGGACGGCCCCGGCGCTGCATCTCGCGTGCTGTTTCGTAGGCGACGACAGCGCCGAGGCTGTGCCCGAACAGGGCGTAAGGAACAGGGTCCGGGCCGTCCTGCAGTGCGCTGAGCCAGTCGCTCACGTCCGCCGTCACGGCGTCCATGTCCCGCAGGGGTGGCTCTCGCAGTCTGCTGTCGCGTCCCGGGAGTTCGGCGGGGAGCACCTCGATGTCCGGCGCCAGGCCCGCCGACCACGCGCGGTAGGTTCCGGCGCTGCCGCCCGCGTGCGGCAGGCAGATCAGACGGGCCCGGCACGCCACCGCTTCACGCACGGCTGCAGCGCTCCGGGGCACCATCGGGGCGGACATCGCCGTCGTGACCGCCATGGCCGTCGCGGCTGAGTGCCTCGGCAAGGGCCTTGACGGTGGGCGCTGCCAGGAAGGTCTCCAGATCGACGCGCAGGTCGAGTTCGCCCCGCACTCGGGAGACGAAACGCGCCGCGTGCAGCGAACTGCCTCCGGCGGCGAAGAAGTCCTCGCGCGTTCCCAGGCCCGGCACTCCGAGAACTCGGGCGGCAAGGCGGGCCAGCTCCCCTTCCAGACCGGGGCGTGCGCCGTCTTCCTCTGCACCGGCTCGCGGCAGCAGGGAAGGCAGCGTGTCGTGGTCCACCTTGCCGTTGGGGGTCAGAGGAAAGGCGGGGACGAAGGCGATGCCCGAGGGCACCATGTACGACGGCAGCGTCTGCCGCAGGTAACCGCGCAGCTCTTCCTCGTTCGCCGCGTCCGCCCCGTCGGGGGCGACGGGAATCACATACGCGTCGAGGCGCCCCGCGGCGGCCCTGACCACGGCCGACCGCACATGAGGGTGGCGTTCGAGCGCGGCGCGGATCTCGCCGGGCTCGATCCGATGGCCACGGATCTTGACCTGGTCGTCGAGCCGCCCGAGGAACTCAAGGGCTCCGTCGGCACGCAGCCTCACCAGGTCGCCCGTCCGGTAGAGCCGTGCCCCGGGCGCGCTGGTGAACGGGTCCGGCAGGAAGCGCTGCGCGGTCAGGGCGGGCCGGTGCCGGTAGCCGCGGGCGACGCCGGCACCGCCGACGTACAGCTCACCGGGGCAGCCCACCGGAACGGGTGTCCCCGTCTCGTCGACGACATAGACGCGGACATTGGCGAGGGGCGCCCCGATCGGCACCGCGGTCGCGGCGTCCCGCGGACCGCACCGCCAGTGCGTGACGTCGATGGCGCACTCGCTGGGGCCGTAGCAGTTGTGCAGGGCCGCGCCCGTGCCCGAGCGCTCAAAGCGTGCGACGAGGGCGGACGGGAGCGTCTCGCCGCCGCAGAAGACGTGCCGCAGGCCACCCACATCGGCGAGGCCCGGCTCCCGTTCGTCGAGCAGCAGCTCCAGCACGGAGGGCACACAGGTGAAGGCTGTCACGCCCGTGTCCGCCATCGTCCGCAGCAGCCCTCCCGGATCGCCGGCCGCCCGCGGCGCCGCAAGGACCAGGCTCGCGCCCGACATCAGCGGGGCGAAGACCTCCCAGATCGAGGCGTCGAAGCCGAGCGCGGTGTGCTGGAGCACCGCGTCCCGCGGCTCCAGCGGGAACATGTCACCATCCCAGTACAGCCGGTTGACGAGGTTCCGGTGCTCGACCTCCACGCCCTTGGGGGTCCCGGTGGAGCCGGATGTGTACACCACGTACGCCAGATGCCGGGCCGTCGCCTGGGGCGTCACCCGGTCCGTCGGCTGCCCGTCGAGCAGCGTCCGGACGCGGTCGACGGCGAGCACCGGCGCAGCGGAGTGGGAAAACCACGCGCGAAACCGGTCCTGCGTGAGCACCGCGACGGCACCGCTGTCCCGCAGCAGGAAGGCAGTGCGCTCGACCGGATGCTCCGGATCCAGGAGCAGACAGGCGCCACCGGCCTTGAGTACGGCAAGGATGGCGACGATCGCGTCGACGCCGCGCTCCATGCAGATGGCGACCGGGTCGTCAGGGCCGGCACCGTGAGCGCGCAGCACGTGTGCGAGTTGATTGGCCCGGGCCTCAAGTTCCTGGTAGGTGACCGTGGTTGCCCGCCCGCGCAACGCGATGCGGTCCGGGTGCCGTGCGGCGGCCTGCTCGAAGAGGTGGTGCAGGCAGGTGTCGTGGGGGTAGGGGGCAGCCGTTTCGTTGACCGTTGGGGGCATCCTCCTGTGCAGGAGGCGGGCGAGGTCTGTGGGGCGTGGGGCCTTCTCCCACAGGAGGTGCGGCTCGGTGTCGGTGGGAGCGGGCCGTGGCAACGGGCCGTGCCCCGCGGCTCCGACGCGCGCCTCCTCGGCCAGAAAGCGGAGGTAGCACCGTGCCGAGGGCGAGCCGTCAGCGAGGCCGGACGCGCCGCACACCTGCAGGGCATGGGCGACGCAGTCCCGCACCACCGGCCGCACCGCTTCCTGGACGGCTTGAGCTTCGTACGCCGATTCCGCCAGGGTTTCGTACGTCCATTCCTTCGTCCCTTCCTTCATGGTCCGGCCCTCGCTGACGCCGGCGTCGAGACGCATGAGCTGGGCGTCGATCTCCAGGCGCAGCCCCTCCAGGCGGGCACGCTGCATGGCGATGGGGAAGGCTATGGCCTGGTAGTTGCCGATGGGCTTCCCGAACTGCCGTCGGTTGCGGGCTCGTTGGCCGGCGGTGCGCACCGCGGTGAGGCCGAGTCCCACGAGGTGGGCGCTGCGCAGCAGATCCGCCGCGGTCCACAGGGGCCCCGGGGGCAGCCGTCGCGACGGGGACGGCTCGTCGGGCACCACTATCTCGACGGCCCGTCCTGCCGGGGTGACGATCTCTTCCTTGCGCAGCTCTTCGGTGGCAACGGCACACACACCTGATGCCGGGTCCTCGGGCGGGCCGCCGGGCAGGAGAAGGACATCCGGGGCCGCGTCGGTGAAGTACGCGGCGCGGCGGTGGGCGGTGGGCGGCACCGGCGCCAGGACGCCCACCGTCATCTCGCCCTGGAGCAGGGCGTCCAGGGGCTGGGGTGCCGCGTCCAGGGACTGGGATGCCGCATCCAGGGGCTGGGGTGCCGCGGCGGTGAACCACAGCGCGGCGATCACGGTGTCCAGCACATCACTGGGCCACAGCCCCCGGCCCAGCTCCGTGGCCAGCAACCCGGCCTCGCGCCAGCCCGCACCCATGCCGCCCTGACTGGCGGGTACGCACAGGCCGTTCCAGCCGCGCCGCGCCATGGCCCGCCGTGCCCGGACCACGCGGTCGCCGTCGGCCTCGGAGTGCCGAGTGTCGACGGACCACGCGGCGGCGAAGTCCTGAGTGAGCTGCTGCCTCCATGCGGTGGAAACAGGCACGTCAGGACACCTCCCAGGGGTCGCCGCCGTCCAAGAGCTCGGTGGCCACGGTGGTCAGCAGGACCTCCGACGTCCCGGCAGCGAGGGTCAGCCCCGGCGCTTCGCGCACAGCGAGGGCCAGATCAGGAAAGTGAGCGTCGTCAAAGTCGGCGTCGTCGCGCGGCCGCTTCGGCGCCGGACCGAGCAACTCCCAGGCCAGCCAGGCCACACGCTGCGCCAGTTCGCTGGCCCACCATTTGGCCGCCGCGGCCGCTGCGGCGTTCTGCCGCCCGTGCGCCAGGTCGCGCACGGCCCGCCACGACAGCATGCGGGCGGCCCTGATCTCGGCATCGAGGCGGCGCAGACCGTGCTTCGGGGTGGCCTCGGCCAGGCGGCCCCCGGCCCGGAGCGCCGCGGTCAGTTGGTCGAACCAACGCCTCGCCCTGCCCGCGAAGTTGACCCCGGTGCGCTCGAGGCCGAGCGCCTCGGTGAGCAGCGACCAGCCCTGCCCGGGGCGTCCCACCAGGGCGTCGGGCGGCAGCCGCACGTCCCGCAGGCGCACCCGGAAGAGGCGTTCGTGATTGAGCGTGCCGATCGGCTCGACCCGGATGCCCGGATCCCGCAACGGCACGATGAACAGGCCGATGTCGGCGAAGCGCGCGCCTCCGTCGGCACTGCTGGTGCGCGCGGCTGGATCGCCGTCGGTGCGGGCGGCCGGATCGTCGGTGCCGCGAGCGGCTGGATCGTCGGTGCCGCGCTCGGCTGGATCGTCGGCGACGCGGGCGGCCAGGATGCCGAACTCGGCGAGCGACGTCCGCGCGTTCCAGCTCTTGACGCCGTTCACGCACCAGCCGTCGGACACCGCGACCGCCCGGCTCGCGAGCCCGCCGAGGTCGCTGCCGACGTCCGGTTCCGTATACAGCACGGAGAAGACCGTGGTGCCCCGGGCCATACCCGGCAGGTACCGGCCGCACTGCTGTGGTGCGTCCGCCGCGAGAAGGGTGGCCCCGGCGTTGTCGATCGTGTTCACGCGGGCGCTGTCGGGGATTCCGTGCAGGGCCAGTTCCTCGGCCACCACGGCCGAGGCGTACGCACTGAGGCCAAGGCCCCCGTAGCGGCGCGGCCAGTGCGGCGCGAGCACGCCACGCTCGCCGAGCGCCTCATAGACCCGGGCCGGATGCGGGCACTCATCCGCGCCGTCGGCCCACACCCGCCTCAGCTCTTCGCGAGCGAAGGGCCGGGCGAGGAGCGCCCGGAGGTGTGCGCGTAGGTCCGCCTCGTCGACGTGCGCTGGATTGCCCACGACAGCCCCCCGTCGGGTACCGCGGCGACCGGGCACCTGCCGCCTCTGACAGGGCAGTTGACAAGGCCGCGGCCGCTACCGCATTTCATGGGAACATCCCCGACAGCGCCGCCGTCAAGGCCAGAGCAGCGGCGACCCCCATGTTTCGGCCATGTGACGAGCGGTGTGGGTGCGCCGTCGGCGCTGCGCGCGCCCCCGCCGTTCTTCGTCGTGCCCCTCAGTCGGCGAGTCGGCCCTGCTCCGCGGCCAGGGTGTCGAGGAGGAACGAGGCCGCCGCGATCGCGGGATGGTCCCGGCTGCCACTGCGCGTGACGCTCAGCAGCCGCCGCGACGGCTTGACCCTGCCGGTCAGCGGTGTGCGCACCAGGCCGAGAGCCGGGGGCAGCTGGGCCGCGTTCGGGACCAGGGCGATGCCCAGACCGTGCGCGACGAGGCCACCGACAACATTCCAGTCGAGGGCCTGATGGGCGATGCGGGGAGTGAACCCGGCACTGCTGCAGGCGGCCAGCACGATGTGGCGCACCGAGCTCCCCGCCGGCCCGACGATCCATGGTTCACCCGACAGGTGCCGCAGCGTCACCGCGGCGCGGCCCGCGAGGTGGTGGTCTCCGGGCGAGAGCAGGTCGAAAGGGTCGTCGAGCAGGGGGTGCTGCTCGAACCGGCCGTCGCTCAGGGGCGGGTTGTCCACGGTCGCTTCGACGACGGCGAGGTCGGCGTCACCGGAGAACAGCAGGTCGAAGCAGTCGCGAGGCTCGGCTTCGAGCACCTGGACCGCCAACGCCGGCCAGTCCCGCGTCAGTCGCGCCGCCAGCGGGGCGAGCAGGGCGAACACGGCGGTGGGGAAGCCCGCGAGCCGCAGCGGCCCGCCCGGCGTCGCGCTCATCGCGGCGTGCATACCTGCCTGGGCCTGCTGCCAGTAGCGCTCGATCCGGTCGGCGTGCCGCAGCAGGACCCGGGCGGCGGGGGTGAGGCGTACGCGGCGGCCATGGGGTTCGAGCAGCGCAAGCCCCACGTCCCGGCTCAGACGGCGCACTTGCTGTGAGGCGGCCGAGGGCGACAGGTGCAGTGCCTCGGCGGCGGCCGTGACGGTGCCGTAGTGAGCGATGGCGCGGAGCACCGCGAGCCTGCGTAAATCAACCATGAACGTGGTGTACACGATGCCGTGCAGAAATCGAACCTGGACTCGTACGGTGCGCGGCTTGAGACTTGCTGTGCCGACAGCTCGCCGGGAGCTCGCCAGGAGCGTGCCTCGCCAGGAGCTTGCGGAGAGAGTGAGCGCGCGGACGCCTGCGCGTGCCCGCGCGGAGACCTTCATGCGCCCCGTGAGGACCGGGTGTCGCGCAGCCGTGCGGGAGTGGCTGCGCGTGCGCACGAGGGACGGCCCGCACCTGCCCATGAGGAGAGTCTCCATGTCCACGTGCCCCTACTGCGGTTGGCCCGACGACAAACCGGCGGAGACCCTCTCCCAGCACGGCACCGGTGAGGGCGTCACCGTGTGGACCCGGTGTGCCTGCGGATCGCTGCAGGCCAGACAGCTGACGGCAGGGTCCGTGAGCATCGCCCTGCGCGGCCCGCCCACCCACTCCTCTCAGCCCGGTACCAGGTGAGCTGAGCGATGCCGACGGGGGATGTCCGGCACACGTCTGCTCACCTCACACCCCGCACTGCGGGGATCTGCATGGTCCTCTGCAGCGCCCTCGCCATGCAGGGCAGCCAGGCGGCGGCGAAACTCGCTTTCGCCGCCAGCGGCCCCCTGGTCGTCACGGCACTGAGGTTCGGCTTCGGCGCGAGCATGCTGTGGGCACTGTGGCGCCCGCGGCTGCCCGCCGACCGTTCGACCGCGTACCTCACGCTCGCCCTGGGCACGTCCCTGGCCGGGGCAAGCACGACCATCTACCTCAGCTTCGACCGGCTCCCCCTGGGTATGGCCGTCACCCTGCAATCACTCGGCGCCCTGCTGATCTCCCTGCTCACCGCACGCCGCGGCCGACATGTGATGTGGGCGCTGCTCGCTGCCGGCGGCGTCGTCCTGATCAACTACGACCCGACCGGCACGCTGTCCGGAACCGGCACCGCCCTCGCCCTCGCGTCAGCGGCCTGCTGGGCGGCGTACATCCTGCTCAGCGCCCGTGTCGGCGCCCGCACGACGGGAGCCGGAGCGCTGGCCCTCGCCAGCGCGTGGGCGGCGCTGCTCACCCTCCCGTTCGCCGCGGCCACACACCCGCACGCATTCCTCGATGTACGGGTCCTGGGCACGGGCCTTGCCGTGGCGTTGCTCAGCACGGTGGTGGCCAACTCCCTTGAACTCCAGGCCCTGCGCCGTATCCCGCCACGCGTCTTCGGCGTCCTGGTGAGCCTGGAACCAGCCATGGCCGCACTCCTCGGCCTCGTCATCCTGGGCGAGCAACTCAGCCTCGCGCAGTGGACCGCGACAGCCATCATTGTCACGGCCTCCATCGGCGTCAGCACGGACAGGGCCTCGGCCGGTTGATGCCGGTTGATGCCGCGAGCCGCTTGTGCATCGCATCGAGTTCCTGGTGCGACGCGGCCATCTCGCCGCGCACAGCCGCTTCTTCCCGTGCCAAGCGCGGGAAGAGAGTCCCCACAACACGCCCCGGCTCTCCTCAAGCGCCTTGGATGCCCTGAGCGGACCCGTTCGAGATCGTGGCACCATGTGCGGCATGACGACGAGCCGAAGGGTCCATGCCGCGTAGACGGCCAGGGCACATCCGGGCCGACACCGCCCGCCACCGGACACCAGATGCAAAGCCAGTCATCGACGGCTTGTCCTCACGCGCACTGTCCGAGATCTTCCGTCTCGAGCACACTCTGGATCGCATGTATGATCTTGGTGTAACTCCGGTGCAGGGCACGGGAGTACACGCGTCTGTGGTCCAAGGCAAGACGTCCATCATCCGATGGGAAATGCAGGTGCAAGGCCTGCCGGGCGCTCCGCACACGAAGGTCCCCTCACTCGGTGAAGTGAGGGGACCTTCGCCGTTCCCAGGGGCCGGTCAGGCGGCGGGCTCGTAGTCGACAGTGGTGGTCGGGCAGTCCTCCGCCAAGCCGAGCAGGGCCTGGCGTTCAGTGTCGTCCTTGTCGGCTTTGGATCTGTTGGAGGCGGCCGAGACGGCGATCAGCGTGTCCGGGGAGCCCTGGTCGTTCGCGCCGGGCGGGGGCAGGCGCCGGGCTCAGGCGGCCTCGAAGCAGATGACGTACTCTTCCAGGCCGGTGATCGGGTACACCTCCCCCTGCAGACGCTCAAAGGCCTCCCGGGCCGTATCCCTGCCCTTCGCCCATACCCGCACGCGGTACTCGCGGTCGGCGTCCAGAAGTTGGGTGCACAGCTCCGGCTCGGGCCCGTCGATCGTGGAAACCACGAGATCGCCGCTGTAACTGGCGAAAGGCCACGACCCCAGCTCGGTGAACTCCGGCCCGGGGGCCGGGGGTTCGCTTCCGCACCGCAGGGTCACCGCCGCGTCGTGGGACGGGGCATTGCTGTTGAACACCAGCGTGCCGTCCCCGACCGTGACAGCACACTCGAAGTCGATCTCCAGCTCCCAGCAGGCAGGCCGCTCGGCCTCCGACGGCCTGCGCATTTGATCAATGGCAAACATCCCCCTGTCCAGGCTCGCGATTCCTGAGACACCGCGGTCGACGGCCATGCCGTTCTCCCTCCTCCTGCACCGCTCCCTCCCCAGCACTCCGGGGCCCTCGGCGCGATCGGCAGCAGAGCGCCGAGCGCACTTTCACCACATCACAGCCACCACCAGGTGCGCGGCTCACCGACGACTTGTCCTACCTCCGGCGGCCTCGTACGCCAGGGCCTCGGTCAGCTCCCGCAGGCGGTCGACGTGTCCGTGCCGACGGCGACCGCGTCGACTCCCGCAGGAAGACCCCCGGATCGAAGCGCTCCCACACCTCCTGGGCTGTGCTCCCGCCGAAGGGGCTCATGCCCCATACTTGCGACGGACACCACCGCGTCACCAGGGCCTCGGCTGCTCGACGGCGGTGCTCTTCGTCGAGGAGCCCGCGATGACGGCTGACAAGCCGATGGGCCTCGTCTGCAACGCTGATGCCATCCTGCTGAACACAGCTTCGATGCCGGCCGCGAGAAGCTCGCCCAGCCTGGGCAGGCTGGCACGCAGCAACGCAGCCACCGGCCCGATCAACATCGGCATGCTGATCGTCCGGGGCTGACGGAACTCGATCCGTGGGTTCGTCCTATTCGGGAATGGTCGCTACTGCGTCGATCTCCACGAGCGCGCCCGGGCGAGCGTGGCCCGCGGTGGAAACGACCGTGATGGCCGTGCGGTGATTGCCCCACACTGATTGCGAGGCCGCGTATCCCACCTGAGCGTCGACCCCGTCGGCGAGATAGATGTTGAGTTTGGCGACATGCTCGGGACCGGTGCCTGCGGCGGCAAGTACGGTCAGTACGTTGCGCATTGCCTGAGCGGTCTGCGCCTCGATGCCGTCGAGCAGCTTTCCGGAGCTGTCGGTGCCGAGCTGGCCTCCGACATGGAGCATCCGGGCGGCGGGTGTGATCACGCCTTGGGTGAAGGCAGGGTTGCGGTGGAGCTCTTCAGGGTCGAGGTGCGTCGTCTTGGCGGTCATGGGCTTCTCCCGGCGGGTGTCTGGGTTTGTGTGCAGGTGCAGGTAGAGGTCACGCAGCAGGCAGACCTCGGACAGGTGGTGGATCAGCTCGCGGTGGATGTGCAGCACCAGGTCGGCCATGGGGATGTCGGGGAAGGGTTCCTTCGCGCCGACCGGGATCCGGAGCCCGGCGTCGCCGAGGTCGCGTACCCCCGCCAGCCAGACGTCGAGTTGGGTTTCGAGCTGGTCGAGCGCCATCTTCGCGCTGCCGGCGAACTCCCAGGTTTCGTACGACGCCGTCGGCGCGCCGAAGTGCGCCGCGTTGCGCGCGGCGAGCACGCCGACGATGACATGGCCGAGCCGCCAGGCGATCGTCGTGAAGGGCGCGGGGGCCGGCTGGGGGGAGGCGTATTCCAACGTGAAGGCTCCGGCGCCGAGTTGCATGGGAGCCGTCGAGCTGCCGCGCGGCCGGATGCTCCAGGCATCCGGAACCGGCGACCAGAAGTACTCATCGTCGGTGAGACCGTCGAGCCGGGCCCGCAGTTGATGGTTCCAGTGGAACTCAAGCTGCTCGCGTAGCGACCGGTTCACATCGAGTTCGTTTGCGTCCATGGAGTCACCGTGACACCTGAGGCGGACAGGATCGGTCCGCTATCTCTGGCAATGTGGGTGGCATGAACGGGGCAAGCGGTGACGGGCGAGATACGACGGAGCGGGTGCTCACCCTGCTCGGGCTGCTACAGCAGCGCCAGGTCTGGAGCGGCCCCGAGCTCGCCGAGCGGCTCGGGGTCACGACGCGCACGGTACGGCGCGATGTCGAGCGGCTGCGCACTCTCGGCTATCCGGTGCATGCCGGCCAGGGCGTCGGCGGCGGCTACCGACTCGGCCCTGGGCAGGACCTGCCGCCGCTGCTTCTCGACGACCAGGAGGCGATCGCCACCGCGGTCTCGCTGCTCGCCGGCGCGGGTGGCGCGGTCGCCGGCGCCGGCGACTCCGCGCTCCGGGCGCTGACCAAGCTCGATCAGGTGCTGCCTACCCGGCTGCGGCACGAGGTGCGCGCGCTCTCCGGCTCGGTGGAGTCCTTTGGCGGAGGCCGCACGCCGGTCGACCCGGAAGTGCTCATGATGCTGGCCAGAGCCTGCCGCGACGAGGTCGAGGCCGGCTTCGACTACCCGTCCGGGAGCGAGGTGCGACGGCGACGGGTCGAGCCCTACCGCCTGGTCGCTTCCGACCGGCGCTGGTACCTCCTCGCCTACGACCTCGATCGCGACGACTGGCGCAGCTTCCGCGTCGACCGGATGACCGAGGTGGCTGCCCGGACCTGGCGCTATTGCCCGCGCGCGGCACCCGACGCGGCGGCGTACGTGCAGGAGAGTGTGGCGAGTCGGGTCTACCCGCACCGGGCGCGCTTCCTCGTGCACGCGTCGGCCGACACGGTGCGCGCGCAGATTCCGGCGTCGGCGGCCGTCGTACGACGGCGAGGCAGCGAACGCTGCGAGGTGCTCAGTGGCGCCGCCAGCCTCGACGCCGTGCTCATGCACGTACTCCTGCTGGGGCACGACTTCGAGATACTCGACCCTCCGGAGCTCGGGAGCCGCTGCCGCGCGCTGGCGCAGCGACTGCTGGCGGCCGGTGCAACGAACTCACCGGCGCCGGAGCGGCCGCCGACGTAGGGGCGGGGGCGACCGCATTCGCCGCGGTGGGGCAGGGGGGCGTCCCGAGCACCTGCTTCACGGAGGGCCATCAGCAACTTGGCGACGCGGAACGGTGCGGGTGGCTTGCCGGTCCGCAGCAGCGAGGGGTTGTCGTGGAGCGACTGGGCGAGGTTGCGGCGGCCGGCCCGTGAGCGTGCCGCACCTGGTCCGGACCGTAGGAGCGGGGCGCGAGCCGGCAGTCGAGGGGGAGTTCGATCAGCTCGCTGGTCCGCGTGCCGCTCAGCACGGTAATTGCGAGGATCCTTGCCTTCGCCCTGGCAACGGGCGCGTTGTTGACCACGGCGGGAGCGAAGGACGCGCTGGTCACCGAGGCCGACCTGGAGGACGACTGGACCCAGGTGAAGGACGCGGCCACGTGGCGTGACTCGCTCCTCATCGGCAAGGTGAAGGCGGCACACGGACGGGTCGCCCACCACGCTGACGCTCGACGTCGCCGCTGTGCGCTTCGGCCCGAACGCCCTCACCGTCACCGGCGGTGGACTCGACGGCCTCGAGGGCGACACCACCGAGCAGGCCGCACGTCAAGGAACTGACCGGCTCGAGGACGTCCTCGCCGGCCGAACACCGCCCGCTCAGCCCAGCGATGTCGACTGACGACGTTCATGCCGTGGCATAGCGACGACAGACGCGAATCCACGGTCGTCTCGTCGGCTACGGCTCCGCTCTTGGCGCTGCCGGAGCGATCGAAGCGGTGATTACCTTGTTGAGCCCGCACCATCACGCGGTGCCACCGACGGCGAACCCGCTCGGCGGAGCGATCGCAACCCTCGTCCTGCCTTCTCGCACTGCGCGTGGCGGCGTCCCTTCGTACCGCTGGCGTCCGTCACAGGCGGCGTTTCACCCGCGACTCGGGGGAGCGGCGTATGCGATCTTGCGGACATGGCGCATGACGAGACAGACAGCAGCGGGCACCACAACGGGCTGCCGCTGACCATCGCGGCGGTCCTCTTTCTTGTGCTGCGGCTGTTCGCCGTCGCCGACTACGACTGGCACACCGCCTTCGCGGTGCTGCACACCATGGACGTGGACGACAGCATCAGCATCGTCATGGGCACCCTGATGGCCGATCCGCTCGCCGCGGCCGTCTACCTCGCCCTGCTCACCCCCATCGCCGTCCTGTGGCTGTGGCTGAGCCTGCACGAGGCCCGACAACTCGACGCGGGGGTCACGGCGCAGAGCCGGCCGAGACGACTTGGCCTGAAGAGCGGGGTCCTCCTCCTACTCGGCGCTCTGGTGCCACTCAGCGCGTACGTCTGGTCCTTCCACGCATGGTGGCTGCCCCTGGCCGCCCTCGCCATCGGCATTGCGCTGTTCGCCATCGGCCGCGGGACGAAGGCCGACGGGCGGTTGCAGCAGCTGGCCCGGTGGACAGGCCGCCGCCTTGGGCTGCTGATCCTGGTGGGATGGCTCCTCGCCGCAGCGACCGTCAAGACCCCCTGGGTTCCTCTGGAGCGCGTCGACCTGCGCGACGGGGCCCACGTGCGGGGATACGTCCTGCAGGCCGAACCCGGATTCCTCAAACTGCTGACCGAGCGCCACCGGGAGTTCCGCATCCTCACCGACCACGAGGTCACCTCCAGGGAAGAAATCCAAGGGCACGGGGAGTGAGCCCGTTCTGTCTTGAACGCTGCGGGTCAAGAGGGCTGGTGTGGGGGCGGGTTGAGGTTTCACCACCGGTCGGGGGTTGATCCCTTCGTGGTGGTCATCCGTCATCGGGAGGCCTCGGCTTTCGTGAGGACGAGCAGGGCCCCGCAATAGCGCGGTGGCGCGTTTCGGGTTCAGGCGGAGCTCGGCGAGGATCCTCCAGTTCTTCAGGTCGGCGATGGACTGGATCCGCCAGACCCAAATCCAGAGAGCCCCATCAACCGCGTGGGGGCCGCCTTCACGAGACACAGGAGACACCCGCATGACCCGGATCACCCTCACACCGGTGGAGGTGATCCGCCGCGTCGGGAACAGCCGGTCCGGCCGGCACGGTTGCATCGACCGAGGGCACGGCGCCGTACGGGCGGGGGAACACGGAGACCACAAGGTCGACCGCCCCACCAGGATCCGGGCCCCCGGGATCGCGGTACGCCCGCCGCGCGCTCGGACCAAGACGTATTTCTGCAGGAGGACTGTTTCATGACTGACCGGCCCTTGACGCTCATGGCAGTACACGCCCACCCCGACGACGAGGCCACCGGAACCGGAGGGGTCCTCGCGCAGTATGCGGCGGAGGGCATCCGCACGGTTCTCGTGACGTGTACCGACGGCGGTTGCGGTGACGGACCGGGGGGTGTCAAGCCGGGTGATCCCGGGCACGATCCGGCGGCCGTCGCCTTGATGCGCCGTCAAGAGCTTCAGGCGAGCTGTGACGTCCTGAAGGTCAGCGATCTGGAGATGCTGGACTATGCCGACTCCGGGATGATGGGCTGGCCGAGCAACGACGCCCCCGGATCCTTCTGGCAGACCCCCGTGCAGGAAGGCGCCGCCCGACTCGCGGAACTGATGCGGCACTACCGGCCCGATGTGGTCGTCACCTACGACGAGAACGGCTTCTACGGTCACCCCGACCACATTCAGGCCCACCGCATCACGATGGCGGCGCTGGAGATGACCGCGCTGACACCGAAGGTGTACTGGACGACGATGCCCCGCTCGGGGATGCAGCGGTTCGGCGAGATCATGCGCGAGTTTCATCCGGACATGCCGGAGCCGGATCCTGCCGAGGCCGCCGCGATGGCCGAGATCGGCCTCCCCGACGACGAGATCACCACGTGGGTGGACACCACCGCGTTCAGTGGTCAGAAGTTCGACGCGCTGGCCGCGCACGCCAGTCAGGGCGAGAACATCTTCTTCCTCAAGATGGGCAAGGAGAGGTTCGCCGAGTTGATGGGCATGGAGACCTTCGTACGTGTCAACGACGCCACGGGCGCCGCCGTACCCGAGAACGATCTCTTCGCCGGACTGCGCTGATCCGCCCGTCCGACCGGGGCCCGGGGAAGCTCATCGACCGCACGGCGCGATCGAGCGGGTCACACAGGTCCGGGTCGCGCGTGTCGATGGTCTGCTGTGATGCCTGGTGCAGACGGTGCCCTGGCTACCGCGTACCGATCTCTTCCAGCATGTGCTGTTGGTGGCGGTGGCCGATCGTCTCGTAGCCGAGCACGGTGACGAACGGCGCGAGCATGACCACGAGCAGACACACCGCGATGGCCACGCCGGCGGCGGCCAGCAGGATTGCGGCGAGCAGCACGGCAAGGGTGAGGGAGATCAGGAGCAGGTGGAAGGGGTCGGCGGCGGACAGCAGGAGGGTGTGCAGCAGATAGACCATGAGGAGGTACAGGCCGACCGGGAGGGCCAGGGCGAGGACGACGGCCGTGCCGGAGATCTTGGCGTGGTGCTCCATGTACAGACCCGCCACGTGCAGGCCCGCGCCGGCTCCGGCGATGCCGATGAACAGGGGGATGTGGCCGTAGCCGAAGAGGTATCCGCGGCTGCGGCGGTGCACCAGGATGTCGCCGAACGGCGTCATGAAGTACATCCACCACATGCCGAAGGTCAGGCCCACGCCGGCGATGACGACGGCGATCGCGTTCCAGGTCCAGTGCGTGCCGTCGCCGCCGCCGAGGAGGTCGCCGGAGGAGGCGACGGTGCCGACGACGCCCTCGCCGAGCGTGATGATCGCGAAGAGTCCGTAGCGTTCGGCGACGTGGTGCGGGTGCCAGGGTGTGCCGCCCGCGGAGCCCTGCGTGAGCAGCGGCAGGACGAGTTCGAGGGCGCCCAGGACGCCGAACGCAACGAAGACTGCGGCGATGGGCGGATGGACGAAGGCCACGACGATCCAGCCGGCCTGGGCGATCACCGTCCAGCGGATGTTGGCCATGCCGACGTCGTGGAACGGAGGGGACTGCCGGGCGGCGCGCCACCACTGGAGCACCATCGCGATCCGCATCACTACGTAGCCGATGACCATGGCGCGCAGTTCGAGGTGGCCGCCCTCCTCGACGGAGTGGAACAGCGCGGGCAGGCCGAGCGAGAACACGACGACGCCGATCATCTGCACCATCGTCAGGGCCCGGTAGAGCCAGTCGTCGGTGGCGAAGGCGGAGGCGAACCAGCTGAAGCTGATCCAGGCGACGCTGATCGCGAACATTGCCAGTACGAAAGCGATGACCGCTTGCCCGGCGTGCCCTTCGGCGACCATCTCGGCGAACTGGGACGCCGCCGTGCCGACCGCCACCACGAAGGTCAGGTCGAACAGCAGCTCCAGTGGTGAGGAGACCCGGCCGTGCTCTTCCGGGTCACGGCCGGTCATCGGAACCAGCCGTCGCGACAGGGAATGCGCGCCAGGCTCGCTGGTGTGCTGGGGATCGTTCATGCGCACCATCTTTTCCAACACCGCCGCTCGGTGTGCTCGCGCCGCACGGGGCGAGCTCCCCCGGCCGCCGCAAAGTAAGTCGGTGGCGGCGAGCCCGAGCCCGCGCCAAGGACTAAGTCCGGGAGTTCAACGCGGCCCTCGCCCCTTGGCGGCGCGATCCCGCGGTACGCGACTTCATCCACCGCACCCGCAAGGAACTCGGCGTCGCCGGAGCTCCTGCAGCTGCGCCGGCTGTGACATGCCAGTCCCTCAGCCCCTCCAAGTCGAGACCGACCGGCGGGATCGCCGCCGGTCGGCCCGAGGGAGGGGGACGGCTAGCGCTGGGTGAAGTCTGCCGCCACGGCGCGGAACCTTGCCGTGGCCGCGTCCGTGCTCGGGGCTGTGTCTGCGGTCCAGCGCCGTAGTCCGGCCTTCTCCAGGACGCGGACGGATGCCGGGTTGGACAGTTCCACGGTCGCGTGCACGGCGTTCACGCCGGGTGCGGTCAGGGCGAACTCGACCAGCGCACGGGTGGCTTCGGAGGCGTAGCCGCGGCTCTGGCGGGAGGCGACGATGCCGTAGCCGATCTCCAGGGCGCCGTCGGTGGGCGGCCAGAACAGTCCGATCGAGCCGATCGCCTGGCCCGTGGCGCACTCGATCACCAGGCGGTGGCCGTAGGCGGTGAGGCCCTCGGGGTGCTCGGTGAGGAAGCCCGCGATGACGCGGTCGCCCTCGGCGGGGAAGTCCTCGGCCCAGTCGGCGAGGCGGGGGCCGTCGACTACGGCGGCGAGTTCGGCCCGCGACCACGGGCGCAGCACGAGCCGCTCCGTGGTCAGTTCGGCGCCGGTCACCGAGAAGGTCGAGAAGGAAAAGGACGGAGAAGACATGCGGTACTCCAGGTCGTTTCAGACGACCGGGCCGCGGTTCACAGTCCGTGCGCGGCCCGGACAAGGGCATGCTGATGACGGGCCCGGCAGGCCATATTCATCAACCTCCCTCGTCGGAGCGGCAGTCGGTGGCGGGCGCGGGGTGTGCGCGCGCCGAGAGATCGTAACAAGGGAGCTCGGGCGCCGAGCGGGCGGCCGCCTCGCCAGGGGTGCGGGCGGCCACCTTGCCGCGAGTGGGCGGCTGGACAGGGCTCGCGGTGGGCGGCGGGTCGGGCGTCGCTTCCGGCATGGCCGGCTCGCGCAGCGGGCGCAGCAGGAGCCAGCCGACGGCGGGCAGGGCGATCAGCGGTGCGAGGGCGATCTGGAGGGAGGTCGCGTCGGCGAGGGCGCCGATGAGGGGGCTGGCGACGCCGCCGACGCTGACGGTCAGGCCGAGCGTGACGCCGCTGGCCGTGCCCACGCGTCGCGGCAGATAGTCCTGGCCGAGCGTGACGTGCAGGGAGAAGGGCACGTACAGACCCGCGGACGTGAGCGCGACGAATACGTAGAGCGCGGGACCCGGGACGAGGACGACCCCGGCGACCGCGAGCACGCTCAGCGCGTACGACCACCGGACCACCGTGACGCGGCTGTGCCGGGTGGCGAGCCGTCCCCCGGCCACCGTGCCCACCGCGCCGCCGAGGTAGAGCACGAACAGCGCCGCCGTACCGGAGAACTCGCTTCCGTGGGTGCGCTCGCGTACGTACAGCGCAATGAACGCGCTCAGGCCGACGAAGACGATCGAGCGGCACACCACGGCACCGGAGAGCCGGAGGAAGGACGGCCAGTCGTCACAGCCGGCGGCATCCCCGCCGCGCGTCGCCGCCGTCGCGGCCCCAGGTGCGCGCAGCGCCCGCAGCGCCGCCGCGCACAGCACCGCGCCCGCGAGGGCGGGCACGACGAGCAGCGGGGACGCGCCCAGGCCACCCGTGGCGACGACGGCGGCCACCAGCAACGGTGCCGTCGCGAAGCCGATGTTGCCGCCCAGCGAGAACCACCCCATCGCGGTGTGGCTGCCACGGCTGGCGACGCGCGCCACGCGGGCGGCCTCGGGGTGGTACGCGGCGACGCCGATCCCGGAGACGGCGACGACCGCCAGGGTCAGGGCGTAGGAGTCGCCGACGCCGCTGAGCGCGACACCGGCGCCGCCCACGAGTGCGCTCACCGGCAGCAGCCACGGCATCGCCCACTTGTCGGTGAGCGCCCCGAACAGTGGCTGCACCACGGACGAAAGGAGGGACGCGGCGAGGACGATGCCGGAGGCGGCCGCGTAGGAGTAGGCGCGCTCGGCCACGAAGAACGGTACGAGGGCGGCGACGGCTCCCTGGTAGACGTCCACGCAGGCGTGGCCGAAGGACATCAGGGCGAGGGGCTTGTTGCCGGTCTTGTCTTGGCTGTTGGTCCGGTCTCTGTTGTCTCTGTTGTCTCTGTTGTTGGTCTTGTCTCTGGGCACCCGTTGATCGTCGCGATGTCACCCGGTGTCGGGCTTCCGATAAAGTGCCAGCTTGTATCGATTACCCGCCAGGTGCCGAGGTGGTACGCCCCATGCCGGAAGCCGTCCGCCACACCCCCAAGGCCCCCACCCACGTCCGCACCCTCGCCGCCGGGGAGCGCATCGACGCCCACCGGCACGACGACCACCAGATCGTGCTGCCCGGGTCCGGGGTCGTCGCCGTCACCACCGAGGCCGGTACGTGGTTCGCACCCGGCACCCGCGCCATCTGGGTCCCCGCGGGCACCGTCCACGCCCATCGCGCCCACGGCCGTCTGAACGCGTACTTCGTCGGCCTGCCCCCGGACGAGAACCCGCTCGGCCTGGACGCCCCCACCGTCCTGTCGGTCAGCCCGCTGCTGCGCGAGCTGATCGTCGAGTACACCCGCGTCCCCGCCGACACCGGCCCCCGACGCCGCCGGCTGCGCGCGGTCCTGCTCGACCAGCTCCGCGCCTCGCCCCAACAGCCCATGCAACTGCCCACCCCGGCCGACCCCCGCCTCGCGGCCGTCTGTGCGCTCGTCCACGACCAGCCCGAAGACCCCCGCACGCTCGCCGCCCTGGGGGCCGCGACCGGGGTCGGCGAACGCACCCTCAGCCGCCTCTTCCGCTCCGAACTGGGCATGACCTTCCCGCAGTGGCGCACCCAGTCGCGCCTCTACCACGCCCTGCGGATGCTCGCGGACGGTACGCCCGTGACCACCGTCGCCCACCGCTGCGGCTGGTCGTCGACGAGCGCGTTCATCGACGTCTTCCGCCGCTCCTTCGGCTACACGCCCGGCACCCACAACCGCCGCCCCTGACCCGTGGGCCGGCGCCGCAGCTGCTTAGGATGCCGTCATGGCTGCTCCGGACCCCTCGACCCGTCCCTCCGCGCGGGATCCGGAGCTGGGCTTCCCACCGCCCGGCGAGGTGCTGCACCGGCTGCGTACGCAGCGGGGCATGTCGCTGCGTCAGGTCGCCGCGGAGTGCGGGCTCTCGGTGTCCTTCCTGGCCTCCCTGGAGCGCGGCGAGACCGACATCGCGCTGGAGCGGCTCGGCCGGCTCGCGAAGGTCTTCGACCACGACGTCGGCTCGTTCCTCGGCTTCTCCCGGGGCCGGGCCACCCCCTCGGTCTTCCCGAGGGAGGAACAGGAGACGCTGAACCGGGCCCCCGGCGTGGTCTACCGCGTGCTGCGCTCGCCGGAGCTCGGATACCAGGTCGTCACGGGCGACTTCCAGCCCGGCCACGGCCTCACCGAGGACCTCCAGCACGAGGGCACCGACCTCGTCATGGTCACCAGGGGCACCCTCGTCGCCCGCTACAACGGCGTGGACCACGAACTGCGCGCCGGGGACTGCATCCAGTGGTCGGCCGGACATCCGCACACCTTCCGCAACGACGGCGAGGAACCGGCCCAGATGGTGGTCGTGCTGTTCTCCAGCCTCTACTGAGGCCTCGCCTGCCTGCCGCGGGGCGGATCAGCGTGCGGCGGTGGTCAGCAACTGCCCCATCGCGGCCAGGACGGACGGCTCGACCCGGTAGTACACCCAGGTCCCGCGCCGCTCGGAGCTGAGCAGCCCGGCCTCCTTGAGCTTCTTCAGGTGGTGGGAGACCGTCGGCTGTGAGACGCCCACATCGGAGATGTCGCACACGCACGCCTCGCCGCCCTCGTGCGAGGCGATCAGCGAGAACAGCCGCAGCCTGACCGGGTCGCCGAGTGCCTTGAACATCTTCGCGGTCCGCTCGGCCTCCTCGGCCGTGAACGGCCGCTCGGTCAGCGGCGGGCAGCACGGCGCCACGGAGTCATTGTCATTGAGGACCGGTAGCTCTACCACGCTCGACTTCGGCATACGCCAATATTGACATCCATCGAAGCGGCAGGCAAGCTTCCCCTCTCGCCATGAACAATATTCTGGACTATCGTGCAATTTAACGCACGCGATTCTTGGGAGGGACTCATGGACGTCGCGGAACTGGTCAGGACCTGGGTGGCGGGCTGGGCCGTGTCACGGCGGACGCCCCGGCCGACGGAGCTGCCTTGGGGGCTGTACGTGGATGTGGAAGTGGACCACCCCAAGGAAGTGGGCCGCCATGTGCTGCCCGAGCCGAGCGCGGCCGCGGTGCGCGCGGCGGCCGCCTCGGTCGAGGCGCCGTACACCTGGCTCAAGTTCCCCGCGGAACCGCACGACGCGGAACCGTGGCTTCCCGAGGGCTGGGTGGTCGACAAGGAGGAGTCGGGCCACCTGATGGCCGTCGATCTCCGGCCCACGGAGCCGGTGGTGCCCGACGGCTACACGGCGTCCGTCGAGATGAACGACGGCGTCACCTTCGTGCGGGTGCACGACGGGGCGGGCGAGCTCGCGGCCCAGGGGCAGATGGCCGTCCTGGGGCACGCGACCGTCGTGGACCGGGTCGTGACGCAGGAGGCGTACCGCCGCCGCGGCCTCGGCGGCTTCGTCATGCGCACCCTCGCCGACGAGGCCCTGGCTCGCGGGGCGGGGCTGGGTGTCCTGGGTGCGACCGACGAGGGCCGTGCGCTGTACGAGACGCTGGGCTGGCACCTGAGCGCGCCGCTGGCGGAGTGCGTCTACCGGCCCTGAGCGAGGCCCTCAGCGTGGCCCGGCGGGCAGGCCTGAAGAGGCCGGGCCCTGAGCGTGGGCCTAAATGGGCCGGGCCCCGAGCGTGGGTGCGCCCGCACCGAGCGGACGGGTGCGCCCACGCCGCGCAGACGTCTTCAGGCGGGGAGGTTCGCCTCGATGGCGGCGACGACATCGGGGGAGTCGGGCTCGGTCCGCGGGGAGAAGCGGGCGACGACCTCGCCGTCGCCGGAAACCAAGAACTTCTCGAAGTTCCAGCGGATGTCGCCGCTGTGGCCCTCGGCGTCCGCCGTCGTGATGAGCCGCTCGTACAGGGCGTGCCGTCCGTCGCCGTTCACGTCGACCTTCTCCGTCATCGGGAAGGTCACGCCGTACGTCGCCGAGCAGAACTCGGCGATCTCGTCGGACGTGCCGGGCTCCTGGCCCATGAACTGGTTGCAGGGGACGCCGAGGACGGTGAAGCCGCGCGCGGCGTACGTCTCGTGGAGGCGCTCCAGGCCCGCGTACTGCGGGGTGAGCCCGCACTTGGAGGCGACGTTGACGATCAGGACGGCCTTGCCCCGGTACTGGGGGAGGTCGGCGGGGCCGCCCTGGAGGCTGTCGATTTCTACTGCGTCGTAAACAGACATGAGGCCGAGCGTACGCTCAGCCGGCGCGGCCGGACGCGGCGCCTCCCGGCCTCTGACCGGGGTCATGGGACCGGTCGCCGGAGGCCGCGGGCTCGTCGCGGTGGAGCCTTCCGTGCGCGATGAGCTCGACGGTCACGGCGACGGCCACCGCCTGTACGGCCATCAGGGCGATGAGGACGAAGAGCTGGACCGCGCCCGCCTGTACCGGCGTCGCGCCGCCGAGCAGCATGCCGACGAACGCGCCGGGCAGCGTGACCAGGCCGACCGTGCGGGTCTGGTCGAGGCCGGGCAGGAGCGCGTCGGAGGCGGCGGGGCGGATCACCTCCAGGCGGGCGTCGCGTGCCAGCAGGCCGAGGGCGAGGCCCGCCTCGAACTCGCCCGTGCGGGTGCGCAGTTCGTCCAGGGCGCGGCGGCCGCCGAGGACCGTCGCCGTGAGCGCGCCGCCGATGAGGATGCCGGTCACGGGGATCATCGCGATGCCGTGGACGGGGACGAGGCCCGCCAGGGTGAGGGCGGCGACGACCGGCACGACGGGCGCGGCGATGGGCACCGCCGCCCACCACCAGGTGCCGTTCGGGGTGATGCGGCGCCCCGCCGTACGGGTGGCCACGGCGAACATCAGCAGCAGGAAGGCGAACAGGGCCGCCGTGTGGTGGACCACCCAGCCGATCACCAGGGACACCGCGGCCAGTTGGGCCGTGGCCCGCACCCCGGCCACGAGGATCTCCCGCGCCCGGCCCCGCGAATCGTCGGGCGAGAGCCGGAACACGGCGGCCGTCGTCGCCGCGGCGAGCAGGAGCACCAGAAGGACGACGGCGAGCGTCGCGTTGACGGGCAGCAGGGTCTGAGCAGCGATTTCGCGCACGTTCTCACCCTAGGCGCGGGGGGCCGTAGGCTCCTCGTACCGGCGTGTTCGCGGCCCCTCGGGCCGGCGGTGCCGGACGGAACGTACGCAGGCGAGAGACGTACGCAGGCGAGAGAAGGGCGAGAGTCATGGCGCAGCAAGTGCGGGGCGTGATCGCACGCGCGAAGGGCGAACCGGTGCGGATCGAGACCATCACCGTGCCGGACCCGGGGCCGGGCGAAGCCGTGGTGAAAGTCCAGGCGTGCGGGGTCTGTCACACGGACCTGCACTACCGCGAAGGCGGCATCAACGACGACTTCCCGTTCCTGCTCGGCCACGAGGCGGCGGGCGTCGTGGAGTCGGTGGGCGAGGGTGTCACCGAGGTCGCGCCCGGCGACTTCGTGATCCTCAACTGGCGTGCCGTGTGCGGCCAGTGCCGCGCCTGCAAGCGCGGCCGCCCGCAGTACTGCTTCGCCACGCACAACGCGAAGCAGAAGATGACCCTTGCCGACGGCACCGAGCTCGCGCCCGCCCTTGGCATCGGCGCGTTCGCGGAGAAGACGCTGGTGGCGGCCGGGCAGTGCACCAAGGTCGACCCGGCGGCGTCCCCGGCAGCGGCTGGTCTGCTCGGCTGCGGGGTGATGGCCGGACTCGGCGCCGCGATCAACACCGGTGGCGTGGGGCGCGGCGATTCGGTGGCCGTCATCGGCTGCGGCGGCGTCGGCAACGCCGCCGTCGTGGGGGCCCGCCTGGCCGGAGCGGCGAAGATCATCGCGGTGGACATCGACGACAGGAAGCTGGAGACCGCGCGCGGGCTCGGCGCGACGGACACCGTCAACTCGCGTTCCGGGGACCCGGTGGAGGCGATCCGGGAGCTGACGGGGGGCTTCGGCGCCGACGTCGTCATCGAGGCGGTCGGCCGCCCGGAGACGTACGAACAGGCCTTCTACGCCCGGGACCTGGCGGGCACCGTCGTCCTGGTCGGCGTGCCCACGCCGGAGATGCGGATCGACCTGCCGCTGCTCGACGTCTTCGGGCGCGGCGGCGCGCTCAAGTCCAGTTGGTACGGCGACTGTCTGCCCTCGCGGGACTTCCCGATGCTCATCGACCTCTACCGGCAGGGGCGGCTCGATCTCGACGCGTTCGTGACCGAGACGATCGCGCTCGACGAGGTCGAGAAGGCCTTCGAGCGGATGCACCACGGCGACGTGCTGCGCTCGGTGGTGGTCTTCTGATGGCCACCGAATCCACCGGACCCACCGGTACGTCCGCGTCGGCGGGTGGCGCGCGCGTCGACCACCTCGTCACCTCCGGCACGTTCTCGCTCGACGGCGGCACCTGGGACGTCGACAACAACGTCTGGATCGTCGGCGACGACCAGGAGGCCGTCGTCATCGACGCCGCCCACGACGCCGAGGCCATCGCCGCCGCCCTGGGCGGGCGCCGCCTGGTCGCGATCGTGTGCACGCACGCCCACGACGACCACGTCGACGCCGCGCCCGCGCTCGCCGACCGCACCGGCGCGCCCGTCCTGCTGCACCCCGCCGACCTGGAGCTGTGGAAGCTCACCCACCCGGACCGGACGCCGGACGGCGAGCTGGCCGACGGCCAGGAACTGACCGTCGCCGGAACGGTGTTGCGGGTCCTGCACACCCCCGGGCACTGCCACGGCGCGGTCAGTCTCTACGCGCCCGCGCTCGGCACCGTCTTCACCGGGGACACCCTCTTCGCGGGCGGACCCGGCGCGACGGGCCGCTCCTTCAGCGACTTCCCGACGATCGTGGACTCCATCCGCGACCGGCTCCTGACGCTGCCGCCCGAGACGGTGGTTCGCACCGGGCACGGCGACAGCACGACGATCGGCGCGGAGGCGCCGCACCTGGAGGAGTGGATCGCGCGCGGTCACTGACGCAACGCGTGACACATCCCTGAGGAACGCGTGACACACCCCGAAGGCCACCTGGGTGCACCCCGGGTGGCCTTTTCCGCACTGCTAGCCTGTAGCAGGTGAACAGCATTAGTGACCATTACATGATGCGGGTGGAAATCCCCTCCGTGGAGACCTATCTCCGGCTGCGGGTCGAGTCCGGGCTGAGCGCCAGGACGGTGGAGGCGGCCCGTGCCGGACTGCCGAACACCTGGCACGCGGTGACCGTCCACTGCGCGGGCGAGGCCGTCGGAATGGGGCGCGTCGTGGGCGACGGCGGCTGCGTCTTCCAGATCGTCGACATGTGCGTCCTGCCCGCCCATCAGGGCCGCGGCCTGGGCAAGCGGATCATGGCGGCGCTGGTCGACGAACTCGAACGGCGCGCGCCGCAGGGGGCGTACGTCTCACTCATCGCGGACGGCGACGCCAGCTTCCTGTACGAGAAGTTCGGCTTCCGGGCGACGGCGCCCGAGTCGATCGGGATGCATCGCTGGACCTGACGGCGAGGGGTGCGGATCGGAGGGCGTCGCGTCGCGGCGCCCTCCTCGGCGTCCGCGGCTTTCTCCGTGGTGTACGCCGCGCCGTCACGGCGTACGCCGCGTCCTCACGCAACTCGCAGGTCACGCGTGCTGGCAGCACTTCGCGATCTCCGATAAGTTAGGCAAGGCTTACCTAATGGAGGTTGAGGATGGGTGTCCGACACGTCAGCACGACCATGCCCACCGCGGCGGCGCGCGCCCGCTCCGTGCTCGCCACCGCCTGGTCCTGCGCGGTGACCACGGAGATCGGCAGAGACGACCTCGTCGGTGCCCACACCGTCAGCGAGCGGGGCACGGTGCTGCTGCACCCGCCCGAGGACAGCGCGCTCGCCGCCGCCCTGATCTGCGCGCCGCGCGGCGAACCGTCGACGCTCGTCGAGTTCGCGGACGTCGCGCCGGTGCCCGTCAGGGACCGGGTGCGCTCCCGGCTCTGGCTCTCCGGAACCCTCACGGCCACCCGCGACCACCTCGTGTTCGAGCCGGCCTGCGCCGTACTGCACGACGGACAGGGCCGCACCGGAATCGACCTCGAGGAGTTCGCGCTCGCCGACCCGGACCCGCTCGCCCTCGCCGAGGGCCGGCTGCTCACCCACCTCGCCGACGCCCACCCCGAGGCGGTCGAGCAGCTCACCCGGCTCGTCGCCGCGGACAGCCTGTCCGGCGTCGTCGCCGTCAAACCGCTCGCCATCGACCGGCACGGCCTGACGCTGCGCCTGGAACGGGTCAGCAGCCAGGCCGACGTGCGCCTGCCGTTCTACGAACCCGTCGACGACCTGGGCCAGGTCACCGAGCGCATGCACGCGCTGCTCACCAAGGCCCGCCTGCTGCGGCGGCCCGTGCTGCGGCCGGCTCCACCGGAGTCCTGAAGGAGTCTTGAAGGGGCATGGCCCGCCTGGGCCCTGTAGAGACACGGGGGCCGGTGCGGGACGCCGGTAACCCGCAGGGATGATGGGGCACATGAGTTCTGCCACCGCATCCTCGAGCCAGTCGACGCCCGCCGGATCCGTCCCTGCCCGGCCCGTCGAACCCGTCGAGGCCCTGATCATCGTCGACACCCAGTCCGGCTTCGTCGTCGGCGACGAAGCCGTGCCCGACGCGGAGCGTCTGCTGCCGCGCATGGAACAGCTCCTCGCCAAGGCGCGGGCGGCGGGCGCGCTCGTCGTCCAATTGCAGAACGACGGCCCGGACGGCGCCCTCGACGAACGCGGCACGCCCACTTGGGAGACGCACTTCCCGGTCGACGCCGAGCGCGGCGAGCTGGTGTTCCACAAGACCGTCGACGACGGCTTCGAGGAGACCGAACTGGAGGACGTGCTGCGGGCGGAGGGCGTCGGCGCGCTCGCCGTCTGCGGTGTCATGTCGGAGATGTGCGTCAGCGCGACGTCGCGCACCGCCCTGGACCTCGGCTTCCGGGTGGTCATCGCGCACGACGCGCACGCGACGTACGACATTCCGGCGGCGGCGGGCATCAGCGACGTCGTTCCGGCGGCGACCGTGTCGCGCGTCGCGGAGTGGGCGCTCGGCGACGAGGTCGAGATCGTGCCGAGCGTGGACGACGTCAGCTTCGTCGCGCTGTAGGCGCGGCGGCCCGACGCTCGGGTGAAGCCCTGTCGTTCCGGCACCGGAACGACAGGGCGCGACAGGGGCGTACGGCGACGGCCTCAGCCCTTGCCGCCGCCACCCGTCTCCCCGGACCGCGCGGCCAACACGCTCGCCACCTCGTACAAGTACCGGTGGACGGGTGTCGGCGTCCCGTGCGCTCGCCCAGGCGCACCACCGAACCGTTCCACGCGTCGAGTTCGGAGGGGCGGCCGGCGCGGATGTCGCGCTGGAGGGACGACGTGCCCGCTGCGGGCTGCTGGTCGATGAAGTCGAGCGTCCGGGCCACGATGTCGTCCGGCAGCCGGACGTCCATGGCCCGCGCCACCCGCTCGATCTCCGTCATCCCTTCGACCAGCAACTGCCGCGTCCCCGGCCGCGAGCGCAGCACCCCGAACGGGGCGTCCGCCACCGTGCCGAGCCCGCCGAAGGGCACCACGAACAGGAACTTGGCCCACAGCTCGGCCCAGATGTCGTCGGGCACCGAGGCGTTCACACCCGCATCGGTGAGCGCGGCGCGGAGCCGCTCCACGCGGGGCGTGGCGCGGTTGTCCCACTCGGTGAAGGCCAGGGCACCCGGACCACCCACGTGCCGCACCCGGCCCGGGCCGTCCAGCTGCGCCAGGATCTTCGCGGTGCCGGGCAGCACCGCGTCGCGCCCGACCTCACGAGCCACCTGCTCCGGCGCCTCGACGCCGTTCTGCAGCGTCACGACCGCTGTCCCGGGGCCGATCAGCGGTTTCAACGCGGCGATGGCGGGCGGCAGTTGCCAGGTCTTGACGCACAGCAGGACGACGTCGACCTCTCCGATGTCACGCGTGTCGTCGCTCGCGCGCACGGGCGTGACGGTGAAGTCGCCCGCCGGGCTGTCCACCGTCAGGCCGTCGCGCCGCAGCGCCTCCAGGTGGGCGCCCCGCGCGACGAACCCGACGTCGTGCCCGGCCTCCGCGAGGCGTCCCCCGAAGTACCCGCCGACGCCACCGGTGCCGACCACCGCGACCTTCAGCGCCCCACCCTGCGGTGCTTCGCCCTTCAACGCCCCGCCCTTGTCCCGCACGGTATCCGTCACGAAGAACCTCCCCTGGCTCCCGCTCGCCGCAGACGAGCCCGGCCGTGCGTCCGCAGGCCGGTCGCCCCACCTTAATCCAGTTACTGGTTAAAGCAGTAACACTGCTAGCGTACGTCCATGGCGCAGGCGCACACCGGCCGTGAGGCACGCCTCGGCGGCCCGCACACCGACGACACGGCGAGCCCGGCCGACCGGCGGTTCCGCCTGCACGGCGGCCGGCCGTCGCTGAACTTCACCGCGACCCTCGGCAAGCGCGCCCACGCACCCGTGGAACGACTGCGGGAGCCGTCCGACCTCACGCGCTGGTTCCACGCGGCCGAGCTGACCACGGATCACATCCCTGTGTCCCGCGCCGAATTGACGAAAGCTCGGGCGCTCCGCGAGGCGTTGTACCGGCTGTTCACGGCGGTACGCACCCCTGCCGCACCGCCGCCCGCGGACGTGGACGCGGTCAACGGCTGGGCGGCACGCCCGCTCCCGGGCACCGGCCTCACCCTCGGCGCGGGCGGCGTGCTCCGTCCGGCGCCACCGGCACTCGACACCCTCGGCCTGCTCGGCCTGCTGGCCCGCGACGCCGCGGACCTCCTCGGCGGCCCTCTCGCCGACCGCATCCGCGAATGCGCAGCCGCCGACTGCTCCCTGCTGTTCGTCGACGAGAGCCGGGCCGGTGCGCGGCGCTGGTGCTCGATGGACGCGTGCGGGGCGCGCGCGAAGATGGCGGAGTACCGGGCCCGCCGGAGGACCGGGTCGGCCCCCTGAGGCTCAGAACCTGTATTTGAACCCTGCTCACGGGGCTGCTGAGGCTGGTTACGTGAGGCCCCGCCGTCCGCAGGGCTGCGGCGTGTCACGTTTTGCCGACCTGTTTCGTCAGTACTGGAAGGGCGAGGGCGGATGCGATCCATGGACTACGTGGCCCCGCCAACGCTGAGTCATCGACAGCAAGGGCAGGAGATTCATGCGTATCAAGGGGATGCTCAAGGCCAGTGGCGTCATGGCGGCGGCAGTCGTCGTCTCCTTAGCCACGGCCACGGGGGCACATGCCGACGGCGGCGACCTGTGGACCGACGACGACAACCCAGGCGGCAAGCTCTCCTTCAACAGCGAAGGCGACAAGACAAAGGTCTGTGACACTGATGCGGACGGCTGGAGCGCGATCGGCTACGTCATCAACCCGAACGGAAGCACCCGCTACTCGATCAGAGCCCGCGGGGACGGCAACTGCAACGGTCGAAGCGCCGACGACGGCGGCCGGTACAACCTCGCCGACGGCACCAAGTACACCTTCCGCATCTGTCTCGATCACGACGGTTCAGGCACCGGTGACGACCGCTTCTGCGACAACCACAAGTGGCGCGCGTGAGAGCCTGAACTGGAAGGCTCCACGCTGAGCTGGGCGCCGCGGCCGCGCCCAGGGGAGAACGGCGGCCTGCTGGGCGGCCACCAGCGCAAGCTCCAGCAGGCCACTACCTCAGAGCCCAATCCTCAGGTGATCTTGCGCCAGCGTCGCGTTGGGCGTCTGTGCGCACGGCTGGCTCGGTACGTTCAGAAGTCACGATGGTGTGGCAGGCGCCTTGCGGAGAGCTCTCGGATGCTCCACGCGCCCAGGTGGTGCGCCTTCCCGCCGACGCCTCACCCCCCAGCCCGCCCACCCCACGGCCGCCCTTCCACGGCCAGGCGAAGCCCTGAAAGCAGCATGATGCGCCGAGGCCTCACGGCAGCCAGTGGTCCGGCACCGAGCTCGATGCCACGACATCGTCCAGCACCCGGTCCCTCAACTCCTCAGCGATCCGGTTCGACTCGTTGATCAAAGCCAGCACCAGGCTGCCCGACTCATCGGACACGACTGCGGTCTCAACGTCTTCCAGGAGCTTCGCAACATCACGGGCAAGCTCCTCACGGACGACTGCCTCGCCGTCATCACGGCCGTGCAGTTCCTCGGGGGCGAGCGCCAAGGCGATGCCCAGCAACTCGCGGTTACGAGAGGCCATATCCCGAATCGCGCGGTCCAGCGATTCGTTCAGCACACCTCCGCAACGACGTGCCACGCGCGGAGTCACCCTGCAAGACAGCATGATCAATGGATCGAAGACGGGTTCTCAGCCAACGGCCTGCCTCTCCCATCCCCCCGCGCCGCTAGAGCGGCAGCGCGCACACCGCGACCGGCGCCGCGAACGGCCTGCCCGCGAGGGCGAGTTCGCCTGTGGCCGCGGCCACGCGGAAGACGCTCACCGAACCCGATCGCTGGTTCGCGGTGAACAGCAGACGTCCCGACGGGGAGAGCGCGAGGTGGCGGGGGAAGTCGCCGCCCACCGGCACCGTGCCGAGCAGCCGCAGCCGCGCGCCGTCCCGCTCGACGGCGTACTGGGTGAGGGAGTTGTCGCCGCGGTTGGCCAGGAAGGCGAAGCGTCCGTCGACGGTGACCGCGAGCTGGGCCGGGTGGCTCGTGACGCCGGGCTTCGTTCCTGTGGGCTGCGGTTCGCCGGGCGTGAGGCGGCCGGTCGCGGGATCGTAGCCGCAGACCACCACCGTGTTGTCGAGTTCGTCGGCGAGATACGCGAACTTCCCGGAGGGGTGGAAGGTGAGGTGGCGTGGCCCGGCGCCCGGCCGCACCGTCGCGTACGAGACGCGGCTGAGCTTCCCGGCCGCCGTGTCGAGCCGGTAGGTGTAGACGGTGTCGGTGCCCAGGTCGACGGCGATGACGTGTCGGCCGTCCGGGGCGGTGAGGAACTGGTGGGCGTGCGGGCCCTGTTGGCCGGGTCCGGGCGGCGGGGTGGAGTGCGTGACGAGGTCGGTCCGCTCGCCGAGCGCGCCGGACGCCTCGATGGGGTGCACGGCCACGCTGCCGGACGTGTAGTTGGCGCTGAGCAGCCAGTCGCCGCCGGGGTGCACGGACAGATGGCAGGGGCCCGCGCCGCCCGTGGAGCGCGTGCCGAGCACCCGGTGGGCGCCGTCGGGGGAGAGCGCGATCGCGGTCACCCCGCCCTGTTCCCGCTCGTTGACGGCGTACAGCGTCCGCCCGGACGGATGCGCCGCCAGATACGAGGGGTCCGGCACGCCGCCGAGCGTGCCGCTGCCGGTGACCTCGCCGGTCTCGTCGTCGTACGTGGCAAGCCCGATGCCCGTGCCGCCGCCCGGCTGGGACGTGTACGTGCCCAGGAACAAGGGCCGTTGCGCACGCGCCGCCGAACCGGAACCGGCCGCGGCGCCATGAGGTGCTTTGCCACGTGACCCGGCGGGCGGCGGTGCGGCGGCCGCGCCGGAAGTGACCGCGCCGGAGGCGACCGTCGTCGCCGCGGCGAGGGTCGAACCGATGAACCGCCTTCTGTCCATGACTGCACCTCGGGGTGGGGGCCGGTGGCGTCGGATCTGGCAGACACAGTGGCCCTCGAACACCTCAACAGGCAATAACCGCAACATGAGTTACACGGTGTGCAACGAGCCCCATCAGTCGTGTGGACCAGTTCCTTCCGCCATGCGGGGGAGGCGGTTGGCCCGCGGGAGCGATGTGCGGGGCCGGGGCTGCAGGGAGGGTCGGATCCAACTGCACCTCGAACACCGAACCGCATCCCGGAGGACAACGTGGCGCTCCCGCCCCGCACCGCCGCCAGACAGGCACCGCCCGCACCGACGTCACGCGCAGGCGCGCGGCCCGCGCCGCCGTGGCGGCGGCCCACGTGGGCGCCGCGCGCGGTCGCCGTGTGGAGCGTGCCCTACGCGGCGGTCCAGGTCGGCTGGGCAGCGTCGGGCACGTGGGTGCCGGTGACGCCGAAGGAGCCGTATCCGGTCGCGCTGCTACTCGCCGAGGCGCTGTTCGCCCTGCTTGCGGGCGGGGCCGCCCTGGCCACCACCAGGACGCTCGGGCGGGCCGGACGGACCACGGTCGGTGTCGCCCTGGCCGTGCTGATCCTCGCGCTGGGCTGGGGCACCCCCGCGCTGCCGATCACCTTTGTGACGCTGGCGTCGGGTGCCGGCGTGGACAGCGTCACGGGCCTGGTCCATCTCCTCCTGAACACGTCGGGCACGGCGCTGCTCGTGCTCGTCGCCGTGTCGTACCGCCGCCGCCTGCGCGGCAGATGTCCCCGCTGCAACCAGTCGCATCCTGGCGCAATGGATGGCTCGCTGGCCCACCCGGCCGCCTCGGTCGCGTCGCTGCGGACACGCGTCGCGGCGTACGTCCTGATGTGCGGCCTGCTGCCGTGGGCCGTCGTGAAGACGATCTGGCTGTTCGGTGGTGACGCGATCGGCGTGAGCGGTGAAGCGTGGCAGGACCACATGGAGTCCGAGGCGACCGGGGCGGCCAAGCCACTCGCGGCGGTGGGCGTCGACGTGACCGTGCTCGCCGCGTTGCTCGGCGTCTTCCTGCTGGCCGGGCTCATGCACCGCTGGGGCCAGGTGTTCCCGCGCTGGACGCTGCCGCTCTCCGGCCGCCGCGTGCCGCGCCTGCTGCCCCTGATCCCGGCCTGGCTGACGGGCGGTGGCCTTGCCCTGTACGGGACGCTGCTCACCGTGGCGGCTCCGCTCATGGCCGCCGGAGTCCTGGAACGGCCGGAGCCGGACGGGGTGTTCACCACCAGTACGGGGATCACCTGGATGGTGGCGTTCGGCGGTTACGCCTTCGGCGGGCTCGGGTGGGCGCTGCTGATCGCCGCGCGCTCGTACGCGGCCCGTACCCGGCCGCACTGCGTTCAGGCCGAGGAGGACTGAGCCGAAGAGAAACCAGCCGAAGAGGAATCAGCCGAAGACGACTCAACTGAGGCGCGCCGACACGAGAGTTGACCACTGAACGCCACAGCTCCGCTACCGTGTGCGAGTGAATCTTGTTCTCGCACTGACGTGAGGAGCCACTGAGTGGACCACAGCCGTCTGATCCGGATCCGTACGACCCTGGCCGCGATGGGGGTGACGGCCGCGGTGGTGACGGCTGTGGCCGCCGCGCCCACCGCGAGCGCCGCGCCGCCCGGCCCGTCGGCGCACAGCTCGGCACCAGGGGCGAAGCCGGAGCCCTGCACCGGCGCCTTCCAGGGCGACGCCCGTCTCGGCCCCAAGTGGCTGCCCCAGAAGTGGGAGAGGCCCGTCGGTCCGCTCCTGAAGAACTGGAAGCGCACCGGCAAGCTCACCCCCGCCGCCTTCCTGAAGAAGTACTGGGAGGGCCCGGCCGACACCGGAAGCTGGAAGTACCCGCCGAACGACGGCTTCGAGACGGTCAACGGCCAGGTCGACAAGCACCCGGAGGAGCTGGAGAAGGGCGAGCTGCTCGACCGCTTCGGCTCCGAGTACGGCTCGTTCCTCGCGCCCGCCGGGGACTCCTACGCCGAGCGCGCGCTGCCGCCGCAGAACCTCAACACCCGCGACGCCGCGTACGCCTGCGACTATCGCGTCTACAAGGTCGCCAAGCCGTTCTACGCCTGGCAGGGCGGCATCGCCCCCTGGTTCGAACAGCCCGGCGGCGGCGAGCAGATCAAGCTCGACCCCGTGTTCCTCGACCCGGGCGAGGGGCAGCGCCTGAACGTGAAGTGGCTCCTGGAGCACGGGTACCTCGAGCCGGCCGCCGGCTAGCGGCAGGACGAAGACGACAGGACCGGCAAGACAGTGGACGTTCACGAACTGCTGGCCGCCCTGCGCGCGGCGGGCGTGCCCGACGGCTACTACTGGATCGAGGGCGTCCACGAACCGGCCCCCATGCCCCCGGACTTCGCGTATCTGCGCAGGGAACGCGAGGACCAGGGCGGGGCGTGGGAGACCGGGACGTACGAACGGGGGCAGCATCACCCGCTGGCCCGCGACAGGGACGAGGCGGAGGCGTGCGCGCGGCTGTTGCGCCTGCTGACCTGAACGCCGGTGGTCCGGCCGCGTGCCGGTGGTCCGACTGAACGCCGATGGTCCGGCCCCATGCCGTTGGTCCGGCGTCAGCCCGGCGGGAGGCCCAGCAGGGTCCGGGTCTCACCCACCAGGGCCAGCGAGCCGATGACCACGATCTGGCCGCCGGGCCCGGCGAGCCGCGCCGCGTGCCGCAGGGCCGCGGGCAGGTCCGGCGCACGGTGGACGTGCGGGCGGCCGGCGACGAGGCGGGCGAGGTGGTCCGGGTCGGCGGCCTTCGGGGACGCGGTGCGCGTCAGCAACAGGGGCCAGTCCGGGGGAAGTTCCGCGAGCATCTCGTCGGCCGCCTTGGTTCCCTCCACCGCGAAGACGAGTACGGGGGTCCGCCCCGCGTCCGTCATCCGCACGATGTCCGGGAGCACGGCGGCCACGCTGTGCGGATTGTGCGCCCCGTCCATGAGGACCGACCCCGACCAGCCGTCGAGACGGGCCGGGCGCACCAGTTCCAGGCGGCCCGGCCACGTGGTGGCCGCGAGCCCGGCCCGCAGTCGGTGCTCGGTGAAATCGGGCACCAGGCCGCGTTCGCGCAGGGCGTCGATCCCGGCGACGGCCAGGGCGAGATTGCGGTGCTGGTGGGCACCGCGCAGCGGGCAGGGCAGATCGCGGTGGATCCCGAGGGGAGTGCCGACCTCCACAAGGCTTTCGTGCGCGGTCGTGTCCGCCGACGGCGTGGCACCCGCCGACGCCGCGGCGACCCGGATCTCCTCGCCGAGCCGCCACACCGTAAGACCGCTGTGCTCGGCGAGCACCCGCCGTACCGTGCACGCCGCCTCGGGCGGCAGCTCGCCGAGGATCACGTGGTCGCCGTCCCGGACCACCCCGGCCTTGGCCCAGGCGATCTCCGCGTACGAGTCGCCGAGGAGGTCGGTGTGGTCGAGGGCCACATTCGTGATGACCTTCACGCCGAGGTCGAAGGAGTTCACGGCGGTGTCCCGGCCTCCGGCGCTCGCCTCCATCACGGCCAGGTCCACGCCGACCCTGCGGTAGTGCACCGCTGCCGCGGCGGCCCGGAAGGCGGGCGCGTCGAGCGGATCGCTCAGCCGCCGGGCCGCGGCGTCGACCTCGCTGTAGGCGGCGGCGTACGCGGCGTGCGAGGCGGGCACGTTGTTCACGCGGATGCGTTCGGTGGCTTCCTGGAGCGGCGGGCCCGGCATGCTGCCGACGCGCAGCCCGAGCGCGGCCAGGCCCGACACCGCGAACGCGCAGGTGGACCCCTTGCCGTTGGTGCCGACGACCAGCATGCCCCGCAGCCCTCGGTCCGGCCGGTCAAGGGCGGTGAGCAGCGGAGGCAGATAGTTCTTGAGCGGCAGTCTCACCGCCCGGCGTGCGGCGGTGAGATCGCGGGCTCGCTGATAGTCCATGGCAGGAGATGCTGCCGTAACCGAGTCGCCGCCGCGTAACCTAGTCGCCGCGGCGCAACCGAGTCGCCGTGGCGCGGCCGGTCTCAGGAAGCGGCGTCCCAGGCCGGGAACGGGTCCCGCGCCGGAAGTTCCTCGCCCTCGGCCATCAGGCACGCGGACAGCGCCGACCGCAGCGCCGCCGTCCGCAGCCCGGTGCCGATGAACACGAGCTCCTGGCCGCACACGGCGTCGTCGTGTGCGTCGTCGTCCGCGTGGTCGTCTGCGTGGTGCGCGCCGGTCGGCTCGAACCGCGCGACCGACCCGGCCTGCGACCAGAGCCCGGTCACGCGCGGGCGGCTCGCGAGCCGGAAGAACCCCTTGGAGCGCAGCACCTGCCCATAGGTGCCGCTGTCCATGCCCTTGGTGACGAACGACCACAACCGCTCGGGGTGGAAGGGGAGTTCGGCCCGGAAGACGGTACTGGAGATCCCGTACTCCTCGGTCTCCGGCACGTGGTCGCCGTTCAGCTCCCGCACCCAGCCCGGCGCGAGCTGCGCGCGCTCCAGGTCGAAAAGTCCGGTGCCGAGAATGTGCCTGAGGTCCACCCGCCCCTGCGTCGCGGTGACGACGCGGGCGGCCGGGTTGAGGCGCGCGAGCGTGGCTCCGAGCCGGTCGGCGTCCTCGGCGGTCACGAGGTCGAGCTTGTTCAGGACGATGACGTCGGCGAACTCGATCTGGTCCATCAGCAGGTCGCTGACGGTGCGCTCGTCGTCCTCGTACTGATCGAGCCCCCGCTGGACGAGCCCGTCGCCGCCGGTCAGTTCCGGCAGGAAGTTCGCCGCGTCCACGACGGTGACCATCGTGTCGAGGCGCGCGAGATCGCCGAGCGTCGCGCCGTCGTCGCGCGGGAAGGCGAACGTCGCGGCGACCGGCATCGGTTCGGAGATGCCGCTGGACTCGATGAGCAGATGGTCGAAGCGGCCCTCACGGGCCAGCCGGTCGACCTCCTCGAGGAGGTCGTCGCGGAGCGTGCAGCAGATGCAGCCGTTGGTCATCTCGACCAGGCGCTCCTCGGTGCGCGAGAGCGCCGCCTCGCCGCCGCGCACCAGCGCGGCGTCGATGTTGATCTCGCTCATGTCGTTCACGATCACCGCGACGCGCAGGCCGTCGCGGTTGCCGAGGACATGGTTGAGCAGGGTCGTCTTGCCCGCGCCGAGAAACCCGGACAGGACGGTCACCGGCAGCCGGCCGTCGTCGGACGTCATGGAGTGTGCTCAGCTCCCCGGCTGGATCAGCCCGCGCTCGTACGCCTTCACGAGCCGCTGCGGTACGAGATGGGTGACGCCGTCGACCGTCACGGGAACCAGCTGCGACGTGCTGGCCTTCCACTGCGCGCGGCGGTGACGCGTGTTGCTGCGGGACATCTTCCGCTTGGGTACGGCCATGGGGTCCTCCAGGGGTGGTGGGTGCGGGTGGGGGAGCCGGTCAGGGACGGCCAGAGGCTACATGAAAATGGATCCCATTAACAAAAAGTGCCCTTACGCGGTGAGCGCCACCGCCGTCGCCCACGCGATGTAGCCCGCGTTCACCGCAAGCCGCGCCGCGACCCCCCACGGGCTGTTGAGCGCTCCGGAGCGCGTACGCGTACGGCAGGCGGCGTCGACGTGCGAGACCTGGAACACGGTGAGGAGCCCGGCAGCCGTCCACGCGCCCGCCACACGCGTGTGCGGCGCGGCGAGCAGCAAGGCGGTGCCGAGTTCCGCCAGCGCGCTGCCGATGACGAAGATGGCGGGATGCGGGAGCCACACGGGGACCAGGGAACGGAAGTAGGCGGGGAACGCGAAGTGCGCGAGGGCGGTCGTGGCGAGGAACAGGGCGAGGGCGAGGGCCGCGAGGGTCGACATGCGCCGATGATCGGGGCGCGGCTGCGGCGGCGTATTGAACGGAACGATTGCCTTGAACAGAACGATTGCGCGGGGTCGGGGCGGGTTCCGCTGCTCGCCGTCGCAGGCGGGGCCGCCGTCTTCGCCGAGTCCCGTGCGTACGAGGTGACTCGGCACCGTCATCCGGCGTGGAAGGTCGTCCTGCCGGTGCGCGGGGACGTGCGCGTGGACGGGAGGGTCGGCGCGGGGGTGCTGGTGCCGCCGCAGTACGCGCACACGTGCGCCACCTCGGCCGGCTTCGTCGCCGTCTTCCTGGACCCGTGGTGCGTGCGGGCCGACCGGTCGGGGCCGACGTGGCTGGACGCCCGGGGCGTGCGGCGGCTGGCCGAGGCGTCGGGGGCGTACGCGGACGCCGGTGCGCCCGGCCGGTACGCGGACGCCGACGTCCACGGCACGCGCGTGGACGTCGACGCGCTGCGCCGCGAACTCCTCGCCCTCACCGGGCCGCCCGCCCCCGTCGACCCGCGCGTCCTGCACGCGGTGCGGAGCAGCGCGCGGGCGGACCGGCTCGACAGGGTCGCCGCCGAAGTCGGCCTCTCCCCGACGCGACTGCGGGCACTGGTGCGGGCGGAGGTCGGAGTTCCGCTCGGGGTGATGCGCCGGTGGCGACGGCTGCGTACCGCCGTGGGCACGCTGGTGGACGGTGGTGGAGCCATCGCGGACGCGGCCGGCGCCGCGGGCTTCTGCGACCAGGCCCACCTCACCCGCACCGCGCGCACGCTCATCGGCCGCACCCCCGCGTCGCTGCTGCCGCGCTGAACCTCGTCGGCCGCCCCCCCCCGCGTCGCTGCTGCCGCGCTGAACACGGCACCGGCGTCCGGCACCGCCCGCCGCTGCCGGTTGACCCTCACGTCACGTCAGGCTGCACGCTGTACGGCGACGAAAGGGCGACGATCATGAGCTACACCGTCGGGCAGGTCGCCGGCTTCGCCGGAGTCACGGTCCGTACCCTGCACCACTACGACCGGACCGGACTGCTCACACCCAGCGAGCGCAGCCCCGGCGGCTACCGCCTGTACGGCGACCCCGACCTGGCCCGGCTCCAGCAGATCCTCTTCTACCGCGAACTGGGCTTCGCGCTCGACGAGATCGCCGAGATCCTCACGGACCCGCAGGCCAACGCCCTCGACCAGCTCCGCGCCCGGCGCCGGGCGCTGCGCGAGCAGATCGGCAAGCTGGAGCGGCTCGTCGAGGTCGCCGAGCGCGCCATGGAGGTGCAGCGGACGGGCGTCCGGCTGAGCCCGCGCGAACGGTTCGAGGTCTTCGGCGAGATCACCTTCGACCTGAGCTACGCCACCGAGGCCGAGCTCAAGTGGGAGGGCAGCGCCGGCCACAAGGAGGCCATGGCCCGGGCCGCCGCGCACTCCAAGGAGGACTGGGCCCGCATCATGGGCGAGGCCGCGGCCTGGTGCGACCGGATCCTCGCGGCCGTCGACGCCCACGAGCCCGCCGACGGCCCGCGGGCCCGCGAACTCGCCGAGCAGCACCGGCAGCACATCAGCCGCTGGTTCACCGACTGCCCGCCCGACATGCACCTGCGCATCGCCGACGACTTCGTCACCGACGCGCGGGCGTTCGCCCTGGTGATACCGCCCTCGCAGCAGCGTCCGGGGCTCGCCTTCTATCTGCGCGAGGCGGTCCGCGCCAATGCCGCCGAGGTACGCGGCGACACTCAAGGCCGACGTGACCGACGTGAGGCTAAAGCTAAACCTGAGGTTGAGAGTTCCAGGGATGGTGACCCTGCGGGCGGCGCGCGTGGAGGTGACGGCCGATGAGGATTCTGCTCACCGCCGCCGGTTCGTACGGCGACATCGCCCCGTACACCGGCCTCGGCGCCCGCCTGCGCGCGGCGGGCCACGACGTCGCGCTCGCCACCCACGACAGCTTCGCGCCGCTCGTGCGCGGCGCGGGTCTGCGGTTCCGTCCGCTGCCCGCCGACGCGAGAGCCCCGGGCCCGGGGGCGGGACGGCGTGAGCTGATGCGAACGGCGAGCGCCTTCGTACGCGATCTCGGCGCCGGGCTCGCGGATGCCGTCGAGGAGGGCGACGAGCTGCTTGTCCTGTCCACGACGACGGCGCCGCTCGGCTGGCAGCTCGCGGAGGCCCTCGACGTGCCGACGATCGGCGCGTACCTCCAGCCCACCCATCCGACCCGGGAGTTCGGGCCCGTGGTGAGCGGTGCCCGTTCCCTGGGCGGCTGGGGCAACCGGGCCATGGCCCGCTTCTCGCTGCGGATGGTCGACCGCGTCTACGCCGACGCGGTCAGGGACCTGCGGTCCCGCCTCGGCCTGCCCGCCGTCGCCCCGGCCGCCGTCCGGGCCCGCCGGGAACGAGAGGCCTGGCCGGTGCTGCACGGCTTCAGTCCGGCGGTCGTACGACGCCCGTCCGACTGGCGCGCCGGGCTCGACGTCGTCGGCAACTGGTGGCCGTACCACGACCCGGCCGCACAACTGCCGCCCGACGTCGAGGACTTCCTCGGCTCCGGCCCAGCGCCGGTCTTCATCGGCTTCGGGAGCATGGCGGCGGGCGAGGGCGAGCGCCTGGGCGAGCTCGCCGTGGCGGCACTGCGCCGCGCCGGGCGTCGCGGCGTGCTGCAGTCCGGCCGGGCGGGTCTGGCCGCTTCCGGCGACGGGATCCTCACGGTCGGCGAACTCCCGCACGCCCTGCTCTTCCCGCGTATGGCGGCCGTGGTGCACCACGCGGGCGCGGGCACCACGGCGGCGGGACTGCGCGCCGGTGTCCCGGCCGTGCCCGTACCCGTCACCGCCGACCAGCCCTTCTGGGCCGCCCGCCTGACCGCGCTCGGCGCCGCCCCCGCTCCGGTCCCGTTCAAGGACCTCACCGCGGACCGTCTCGCCGACGCGCTCGGCCGCGCGGTGCGCGAGGACTCGTACGCGTCCGCCGCCGGAGCCGTCGCCCGCGCGATGGCGGCGGAGGACGGAGCGGGCCGGGTCGCCAAGGCCGTCGAAGGGCTCGGCTGAGGCTGAGGCCGAGTCGTGCGGGGGCGAATCTGTGTCATGCGCGGGATGATCGGAAAGGCTCCCGCGTGGGATCGGCGACGGGCTCCCGAGTGGGATCGGCGAGGGGCTACTTCGTGGGATCGGCGACGCTCAGGGCCAGGCAGAGGGCGTGCAGGGCGGCGTCGAAGGCGTGCTCGGGAGGGGTGCCGTAGCCGATGACGAGGCCGTCGCGGGGCGGCATGGTGCTGTCGGGGTGGCGGTAGGGGGCGAGTCCGTCGAGGGCGAGCCCCTGGCGGGCCGCCGCGCGGACCGCGTCCGGCTCGGTGCCGGGCGGGAGTTCGAGGACGGCGTGCAGCCCGGCGGCGATACCGCTGACCTTGATATGCGGAGCCTGCGCGGCGAGGGCGGCGACGAGCCGGTCGCGTCGGCGGCGGTAGTTCAGCCGCACCCGGCGCAGGTGCCGGTCGTAGGCGCCGCAGGCGATGAAGTCGGCGAGGGTGAGCTGGTCCAGGGACCCGGTCCACAGCTCGCGGGGGCCCTTGACGGCGAGGATGTCGGCGACGAGGTGCTCGGGCACGGCCATCCAGCCCAGGCGGAGCGCGGGGGACAGGCTCTTGCTGGTGGAGCCGAGGTAGATCACGCGGTCCGGATCGAGGCCCTGGACGGCGCCGACCGGCTGGCGGTCGTATCGGAATTCGCCGTCGTAGTCGTCCTCGATGACGAGCCCGCCATGGGCGCGTGCCCAGTCGACGACGGTGGCACGGCGCTCGGGGTGCAGAGGGCCGCCGGTGGGGAACTGGTGGGCGGGCGTGAGCAGAACGGCGGTGGCACCCGTGCCGGGCAGTTCGTCGATGACGGCGCCCTCCGCGTCCACCCGAAGGGGGACCGCGCGCCGTCCGGCCGACGTGAGCAAGGAGCGGTGGAAGTCGAGTCCGTACGCTTCGACCGCCACCGAGCCGTCCAGGACCTCGGCCAGCATGCTGAGCGCGTGGGCGAAACCGGCACAGACGATGACGCGGTGCGGGGCCGTGCGCACGCCGCGGGCCCGCGCGAGGTATGCGGTGAGCACAGTGCGCAGCTCCGGGCGGCCGCGCGGATCGCCCACGCCAAAGGCGTCGTTGGGCGCCGCGTTGAGGGCGCGGCGTGCGGAGGTCTGCCAGGCCGAGCGCGGGAACGTGGCGGCGTCCGGTGAGGTGGGCATCAGGTCGTGGGCCGGGCGGCGCGGCGACGGGGCGGAGCGGCGGGAGCGGTCCGGGGGCAGGGGAGTGCTGCGCCGCGCGACATAGGTGCCCGACCCCTGACGTGCCGTCAGCCAGCCCTCGGCGACCAGCTCGCCGTACGCCTCGCCGACGGTGTTGAGGGCGATGCCCAGATCCTTGGCCAGGCTCCGGTACGGGGGCAGCCGGGTGCCGGGTTCCAGGCGGCCGGAGCCGATGGCCTCGCGCAGGGCGTGCATCAGCTGCTCGCGGAGGGTGCCCTCGCCGGAGAGCTCCAGGTGGAGGTCGGCACCGGCCCCCGGGGCGGAGGTGCTCGACTCGGGCTCCGCTGCCTGGTCCGGCTCACGCCCTCGTACCGAATTGCCCCATCGATTCGCCATGGAAATGCACCATACCCTGGGGCTATCCGGCTCCTACGGTTCATGGCATGACAACAGTTGAGATTCCCCAGCGCATGAACTTCGCCACCGTCGCCCCCAAGGTCTTCAAGGCCGTCCTCGCCCTTGACGCCGCGGCCCGCCAGGGCCTCGACCCGGTGCTGCTGGAGCTGGTGCAGATCCGTGCCTCGCAGATCAACCGGTGCGCGTACTGCATCGACTACCACACCGGTGACGCCCGCAAGGCGGGCGAGAGCGAGGACCGCATCTACCAGCTCAGCGGCTGGCAGGAGTCCAGCCTCTACACCGCGGAGGAGCGCGCCGCGCTGGCCCTGACCGAGGCGGTCACCGTGCTGCCCGAAGGCGTCCCGGACAGCGTGTACGACGAAGCGGCCCAGTACTTCGACGAGCAGACGCTGGCCCAGCTCATCGCGCTGATCTTCACCGTCAACGCGTGGAACCGGATGAACGTCAGCACTCGCAAGACCCCCGGCACCGAGTAACCGGGTCCTTCCCTCACCACGGGCGGTGGCCGCCCCGCAGGTCGGCCACCGCCCGTGGCATGTCCAGGCACACCCCGCTTTCCGAATCCCCGACATCTCCGAAGTTCCGAAAGGACGTACGGACCATGACCGTCACAGCCACCGACGCCGACTCACCGGATGCGGACGCCAACTCGCCGGATACAGAAGTGCGTTCGCCACTCAAGGGATGGCTCGCCGTCCTCGCCGTGACGCTGGGCATCTTCTCGCTGATGACCTCCGAGCTGCTGCCCGTGGGTCTGCTCACACCGGTCGGCGCCGACCTCGGCGTGTCCGAGGGCACGGCCGGGCTGATGGTGACCGTGCCGGGCCTTGTGGCCGCCTTCTCGGCGCCGCTCGTCACCGTGGCCACCGGCCGCGTCGACCGGCGCCTCGTGCTGATCCTGCTCATCGGCCTGGTCGGCGCGGCCAACCTGGCCTCCGCCTTCGCCACGAGCTTCGCTCTCGTCCTGGTCGCCCGCTTCCTGATCGGCGTCAGCGTGGGCGGGTTCTGGTCGATCGCGGGCGGCATCGCGCTGCGCCTCGTCCCGGAAAGGCATGTTCCGCGCGCGACCGCCGTGATCTTCGGCGGTGTGGAGACCGCCTCCGTGCTCGGTGTCCCGACGGGTACGTTCATCGGTGATCTCAGCGACTGGCGCACGGCGTTCGCCGTCGTCGGCGCCCTGGGTCTGCTGGCGCTCGTCTGCATGGTCTTCCTGCTGCCGGCCCTCCCTCCGGAGCGCACCGTCACACTCGCCGACCTGCCGCGCGTGTTCCGGTCCAACGCCGGTGTACGCGTGGGCATCGCCATGACGTTCCTGGTCATCACGGGTCACTTCATCGCGTACACCTTCGTCCGCCCCCTGCTGCAGGACCACGGCGTCGACGACGGCAGCATCAGCCTGCTCCTGCTGGTCTTCGGGGTGGCGGGCATCTGCGGCAACTTCGCCGCCGGGGCACTGATCGGCCGGCACCTGAGGCGGACCGTCGGGGCCATCGCCGTGGTCCTGGCCGCGGCGATGGCCCTGTTCGCCCTGACGTCCGGCGGCGCCACCATGTCCGCCGGAGCGCTCGTCCTGTGGGGCCTGGGCTACGGTGCGGTCCCGGTCACCCTGCAGACCTGGATCCTCGATGCCGCACCCGAGGCCACGGAGGCCGCCTCGTCGCTGTACGTCTCGATGTTCAACCTGTCCATCGCCCTGGGCGCCCTGTTCGGCGGCCTGACCGTCGAGTCACTGCCCCTCACCGCCGTCCTGTGGATCGGCTGCGGACTCGCGCTCCTCACGCTGCTCGTGCGCGGGCGCGGGCGTGGAACGGCCGACGGCCGGAGCAAGTGACCCCGAGACCGCCTCGCCGCGCGGCACCGGTCCCGGCGCCGTCCCCGCCCCGAACGGGCTCCCGCCGAGCTCCTGCCGGTGATGCGGCGTCAGCCACCCGGCGAGGTCCGGCCCGAGGGGCACGATGCCGGTCGGGTTGATGCCGGTGTGCACTTGGTAGTAATGCCGCTTGATGTGGTCGAAGTCGACCGTGTCGCCGAAGCCCGGGGTCTGGTACAGATCGCGCGCGTACGCCCACAGCACCGGGTCCTCGGTCAGCTTCCAGCGGTTGCACTTGAAGTGGCCGTGGTAGACCGCGTCGAAGCGCACCAGCGTCGTGAACAGGCGGATGTCCGCCTCCGTGATGCTGTCGCCGACCAGATAGCGGCGGTCGGCGAGGCGCCGCGAGGTCTCCTCAAGCCGCCGGAACACATCCCGGCACGCGTCCTCGTACTCACTCTGGGAGGAGGCGAAACCGGCTCGGTACACGCCGTTGTTGACGTCTCGGTAGATGCCCTCCATCACGTCGTCGATCTCCGGCCGCAGCGGCTCCGGGTACAGATCGGGGGCGCCGGGGCGGTGCAGGGCCGTCCACTCCGTGGCGAGGTCCAGGGTGAGCTGCTGGTAGTCGTTCGTCACGAGCTTGCCGCTCGGTACGTCCACGATCGCGGGCACGCTCACACCGCCGGGATAGTCCGTCTCGCGTGCGTCGTACGCCTCGCTGAGATAGCGGATGCCGAGGACCGGGTCGCGGCCGTCCGGGTCGAGGGTGAAGCGCCAGCTCCGGTCGTCCTGGATCGGGTCGGCGACCGCCAGCGAGAGGGCGCCCTCCAGGCCGAGCAGCCTGCGGGAGACGAGCGCGCGGCTCGCCCAGGGGCAGGCGCGGCTCACCACCAGGCGATAGCGCCCGGCCTCCACCGGCCAGCCGTCCCGGCCGTCGGCCGTGACGCGGTCGGTGAAGTGGCTCCGGGAGCGCTTGAACGGCTTCTTGCCGTACGCCTCGTTGCTCGCCGCCGTCTGCTGCTCCGCTGCGCTCACCGCAGGCTCCCTTCGCGACGCGAGGCCGGGGCGGGCGCGGGCCCGGCGGGCCCGCCGGTGTCGGCAGGAGGGTGCATGGGGGTGTCGGCGGGAGGATGCGCGGCGTCGGCGGACACGGGAGGATGCGCCGCGTCGTCGGACCGGGGAGTCGGGCCGGGCGGCGCGAGGTCGTAGATCCTGTTCAGCAGCGCGGCCTCGTTGCCCGCGAGGCCCGCGCGCCGCAGCGCCTCGTCGGCGTCCGCGATCGGCACGGCGAGCAGCGCCGCGGTCTGCGCCGTCACCGGTCCGTCCAGGGCGGCGCGTGCGGTGTGCAGCAGCCGCAAGCACGCCTGCGCGGCGGCCAGTTCGGGGTACGTCGTGCCGGTCATGTCGGTTGGCTCCTTAACGCGCGGGTTCCATGGGTCGAAGGTGCAACTCCCACTCTTGCGCACGGGTCTGACAATTGCCCTTCAACCACCACGCGCGCCGCCCCGCGGAAGGCCACCGCGGCGTCACCCGGACCGGCGCACCAGGCGCATCCGCAGCCCCTCCGGCATGAGCGTCAGACGCTCGGCGACCCGCAGCCGGTAGCCGGGCTCCGGCACCAGGTCGTAGCGGCGCAGCAGCAGCGCGAGCACCAGCGTCGCCTCGTGCAGCGCGAACTGACGGCCGATGCAGGCCCGCGCGCCGGTGCCGAACGGCTTGAAGACGTGCGGCGGCCGGGCGCGCACCGCGGCCGGCGTGAACCGGTCGGGGTCGAACTCCTCCGGCCGCGCGCCCCACGCCTCCGGGTCCCGGTGCAGCAGCACCGTCAGGACCAGTGCCCAGGCGCCCCGCCGCAGCGGATGCACCCCGCCGAGCACCGTGTCCTGCCGGGCCTCACGCGAGAACGCCGGCGCGGTGGGCCACAGCCGTAGCGACTCGTCGAGCACGCGGCGTACGTAACGGAGCTTGGCCACCTGCTCGTACCCCGGCGTCTCCGCCTGCCCCCACACCTGGTCGACCTCCTCCCGCGCGCGGGTGAGCACGTCGGGGTGGCGCGCCAGGTAGTGCAGCGCGAACGACAGGGCACCCGACGTGGTCTCGTGACCGGCCACCAGGAAGGTGATGACCTGACGGCGGATGTTCTCCGGAGACAGCCGTTCGCCCGTGTCGGGGTGGGCGACGTCCAGCATGCGGTCGAGCAGGTCGCCGCGGGCGCCCGAGGCGTCCGCCGCGCGCCGGGCCGCGACGACCTCGTCCACGGTCCGGTTCAGATACGCCCTGTTGGCGGCGTTGCGCCGGTCGGCGCCGCGCAGGAGCAGCGGCGCGAGGGCGGGCGGCATGAGGTTGCGGCGCTGGGCGTGGGAGAGCGTGCCGACCATGGCGGTCACGAAGGGGTGCGGCCGGGTCCGCTCGAAGGAGCCGAAGTCGTGCCCGAAGCCGGTGCGGGCGATCGTCTCCAGCGTCAGCTTCGTCATGTCCCCGGGGACGTCCACGGCCCGCCCCGCGGCCGCCTCACCGTCCCAGCGCGCCATGAGCCGCCGGGTCACGTCGAGCATCAGCGGGTGATAGCCCGCCATCGCGTCCCGGCTGAACCCGGGCGCCAGGATGTCGTGCGCCAGCTGCCAGTTGGGCTCGTCGTTGTACGCGGTGAACAGGCCGTCTCCCGCGACGGGCCGCAGATTGGCCACCCCGAGCCCCACGTGCTTGGCGAACCGCGCCTCGTGGGCCAGCTCGCCCGCGAGCCCCGCGCCCCAGACGAAGACGATCTCCTTGCCGAAGGCCTTGCGGCGGAAGATGGGCCCGAGACTGCGGCCGATGCGCATCGAATCCTGCACGGGGGTGCGGAGGTTCACGCCGAGCACGTCGCCGACCAGCGGCACCCGGCGGGGCGGGTGCGGTATGCGGCGCAACTGGGGCCAGCCGGCCTCCGCGCCGCGAAAACCCTTCGGCAGGTCCCCGCGCCCCGGCCCACCACTTCCCGTCGGCCGCGCCGGCTCCGTCTTCTGTGCCATGGCCGCCATCTCCCTTGCGCACAGGGCCCGTTGGCGCCTGTTGTACGTGGATTCAATACGGGCTTCCAGTCTGGTCCTGTTGTTGAACCGACGTCAAGTAAGCTGCGGGCATGGCCGCGAACCCGCAGGAGCGCACGCGCCGCAGGCTCAGCACCGAGGAGCGCAGGGAGCAGCTCCTGACCGTGGGGGCGCGGCTGTTCGCGCAGAATCCGTACGACGACGTCTGGGTCGAGCGGGTCGCCGAGATCGCGGGCGTCTCCCGCGGGCTGCTGTACCACTACTTCCCGACCAAGCGGGACTTCTTCGCCGCGGTCGTACGCCGCGAGAGCGAACGCATGCTGCGCCTGACGGCCGCCGAGCCGGGCCTGCCCGTGCGCGAGCAGCTCGGCGCCGGCCTGGACGCCTTCTTTGGGTACGTGGAGGGCCACGCCCAGGGCTTCCGCGCCTTCCACCGCGCGGAGGCGGCCGGGGATCCCGTGGTCCGCGAGGTCTACCGCGAAGGTCTCGCCGCCCAGGAACGCCGGATCCTCGCCGCCCTCGCCGCGGACCCCGAGACCGCGCCCCTGACGGCCGAGCTGCCCGCCGTGCGCCTGGCGGTGCGCGGCTGGCTCGCCTTCATGGTCGCCGTGTGCCTGGAGTGGCTGGAGGAGCCGGAGCTGACGCGCGCACAGGTGCGGGACCTGTGCGCGCGAGCTCTGTTCGGGGCGATCCTGCCGCGGGACTCGTGACGCGCGCCGGGGCAGGAGCGACGCGGGCTGCGCCTTCGTGACTCCCGCCGGTTCGCTGCGCGTTGAGACTCACGCGGGCAGGAATCCCGTGCCGAAGTGTTCCGTCAGGGCCTGCCGGGCGTCCTCGGCGTCGTCGGCGAGGCGCTCGGCGGCCCACAGGAAGAAGTCGTCCGCGACGGTGTCGATCCAGTCGTACGTCGGGTCGGCGGGCCCGGGATCCGGTGCCGGGTAGCGCAGTTCCAGCTCCGGGCCGCGCACCCCGAATACGGTGAACAGCCGGTACCCGTCCGGCTCGGACGCCTGCCGCACCGTGACCGAGGAGCAGTCCCACCACTGCGGCCCGTACTGCAGCCAGAGCGTTGTGCCGCCTGCCCCCGTGGCGTACAGGGCGGCCGCGACGGGTGCGTCGCCGCGCCGGGAGGCGTCCGTGAGATGGACGAAACCGTGGCAGCGGCCGGACGCGGGCGTGAGCAGGCCCGTCGCGGTGTCCAGCGACCAGACACGGCCGTGCCGGTCGTAGTCCTGCAGCACGACCGCGGACGGCGGTGCGGCGGGGTTTCCCATGGCAGGCATCAGTTGCGGCGCTCCAGTCCGAGCTCCTGGTCGACGGCGGCGCTGCTGCGCACCGCCGCCTCGATCACGGCCGCCCAGCTCCCGTACCTTGCGTACTGTTGGTCGGCCGTCGGTCCCAGCGGGTTGCCGTACTTCTTCATGTTGCGTGCTTCCGCCCGCTCCTCGGGCATCATCTTCCGAATGGCGCAGACGATGGTTCCGGGCTGGTGCACGGCTCGTCGAGACGAAGCGGACGTTACGGCCGTACGTGTGCGTGGGAGCCGTGTGGCGTCGGCGCGTCAGGGTGACGTACGAGTTCCCTGGGTGGGGCGATGTGTGTGTCCCTTTTGCGGCCCGGGGCGAGCCGCGCTGAGTGCCCAGAAGCCCAGCGCGGCGAGGACTTCGAACCCCGCCGCCACGACGAGCGCACCGGAGAGCGACCAGGTGGCGATGGGGCCGCCGATGCCCGCGCCGATCGCGTACCCCGTGATCTTCAGGCTGGCGCCGGTGGTGAAGATCTGGCCGCGCAGACGCGCGGGGGCCTCCCGGTGACGTACCGCGAAGAGCGCCGTGAGCTGCGGGCCCGCCCCGGCTCCGGCGACCGCCATCGCGGCGAACAGCGCGAGGGGCGACACGGTCGCGGCCAGGAGCAGCGCGACGCCGAGGGCGAGGGTGCTGGCCAGGATCGTCGCGTCGGGCCGCAGCAGTCCGGGGCGCTTGGCGAGCAGGGCGTTCGCGGCGAGGGACGCGGCGGCGAGGGCGGCCAGCAGGAACGTCCCCGATCCGGTGTCGCCGAGGGCCCGTTCGCCGAGCAGGGGAGTGCAGGCGACCAGCATTCCGACGCCGACGTACGACAGGACGGAGGTGAGGGTCGCGCGGGCGAGGGGCCGGGTGCGGCCGATGGCGCGGAAGCCGGCCACCAGATCGGCGACGACCGGCCGGGGATGCGGGTGAGGGGCGGCCCGGAGATTCCGCGGCAGCGTCCACGCCGTCGGCAGCGCGAGGGCGATCAGGGTGAGGGACACGACGACGCTCGCCGAAGCGCCGGACACCATCGCGACCGCGCCCGCCAGGGCCGGACCGGCCAGGCTCGCGAAGTCGTACGTCAGCGCGTCGAGCGCGTTGGCGCGCGGCAGGCCCTCGGGGGCGGCCACGCGCGGGAGCTGCGAGGTCCACCCGCCGGCGAGCGCGGGCCCGAGCAGCCCGCCGCACACGGCCACGGCGAGGACGACCGGCAGCGGCAGCCGCCCGAGGCTCAGCAGGATGACGAGCAGGGCGAGGCAGTACGCCGCCAGCGCACCGGCGAGGAGCCGCCCCGGACGCACCGCCCTGTCGAGCATCGCCCCGAAGACCGGCCCGCCCACGGCGGCCGAGACGGTGATCCCCGACAGGAGCGCCGACGCGGTGGACGGCGACCCCGTCACCGACAGACCCACCAGGAGCAGCGCGGGACCCGACATCTCGTCACCGGCGCGCGCGGCGGTGGCTCCCGTGAGGTACCACACCATCCTGTAACGTCTTGACATTCACATCACGTTACAGCGTAACGGGAGACGAAGCCATGGGCGTTACTCCGTTACCCTCACCTTTGTGAAGAAGCCGAACGACGACGGCGCGCGGCCGTCGAAGGACGAGTGGTCCACCCGCCATTCCGTGCTGCGGTCCGCGCAGCGCACCGCGGCGCTCGTCAACGCCCTCAGTGCCGACGAGCCCGGGACCGGCACGGTCGAAGCGGTCCTGCGCGAGTACGGCGAGGACGTCCCGCTGGACGTGTCCGCCGCGGACGTGCGGGAGATGCGCGCGGTGGCGGCGCGGCTGCGCGAGGTCTTCGCCGCCCCCGACGTCGACACGGCCGCTGCCCGCCTGAACCGGCTCCTGGCCGAGGGCTGCGGCCCGGTCCGGCTCACCGCGCACGGCGGCGGCACCCCGTGGCACATCCACCTGGACGGCGACGACGACGCGCCGTGGGCGGAGTGGTTCCTCGCGTCGTCCTGCATGGCGCTCGCCGTCCTCGTCTGGGACCGGCAGCGGCCTCCCGGCGGCCTGTGTGCGTCACCGACCTGCGCCAACGTGTACGTCACCGGCGGCAGCGGAACGACGCGTCGCTACTGCTCGCCGCGGTGCGCGACGCGCGAGCGGGTGGCCGGCCACCGCCGCGCCAAGGAGCGCCGCTCCGACGGGAGTTGAGCCCGCGGCGGCACACGGCCGGGTGCACGGTGAGTGTCCGGTGAGCGCCGGAGGGCGTACGCATGCGCGAACCCTTTCTATGCTGACCCCATGAGGCGGACATCCTTTGCCAACTGGCCCTGCTCCATCGCGCGCACCATGGATCTGCTCGGCGACTGGTGGACGCCGCTCGTGCTGCGTGAGGCGTTCTACGGAGTCACGCGGTTCGACATGTTCCAGCAGGAGCTGGGCATCGCGCGCAACACCCTCGCCGACCGCCTGCGGCGCCTCGTCGACGAGGGCCTCATGGAGAAGCGCCCGTACCAGAGCGAACCGGTGCGCCACGACTACGTACTCACCGAGAAGGGCCGCGACTTCTTCGGTGTCCTCGCCGCCATGAACAGCTGGGGCAACCGCTGGCTCAGCGGCGACGACGGCGCACCGGTCGTCTTCCGCCACGAGCCGTGCGGCCACGACAGCACCGCCGAGGTGGTGTGCGCGCACTGCAAGGAGCCGATGACCTCCGAGGACACCCGCCCCCGGATGGGCCCTGGCTTCCCGTCCCGCCTGGCCGAACGGGCCGAGGTGCGCAAGAGGTTCGCCTAGGGGGTGGCGTTGAAGTTCAGTCGAGCCGGTCGAGGTAGTGCAGGACCGCGAGGACGCGCCGGTGCTGGGAGTCGGTTCGGGGCAGGCCGAGCTTGTCGAAGATCGCGGCGGTGTGCTTCTCCACCGCCCGGCGGGAGACGCCGAGTGTGTCCGCGATGGCCGCGTTGGTGCGGCCCTCGGCCATGGCGGACAGCACCTCGCGTTCCCGTCCGGTGAGCGGGGCCAGTGCCTCGGCCGTGCGGCGCGCGGCCAGGAGTTGGGTGACCACCTCCGGATCGAGCGCCGTGCCGCCGTCCGCGACCCGGTGCAGCGCGTCGACGAACTCGTCGATGTCCACGACGCGTTCCTTGAGCAGATAGCCGAGTCCGGCGAGGCCGCCGGCCGCGAGCCGGTCGGCGTATCGGGTCTCGACGTACTGCGAGAAGAGCAGCACGCCGAGGTCCGGATGGCGCTCGCGGAGTTCCAGCGCGGCGCGCAGGCCGTCGTCGCGGTGGGTCGGCGGCATCCGGATGTCGGCGACCACGGCGTCCGGGCGCTGCTCCTCGACGGCGGCGACCAGGGCCCCGGCGTCGCCGACGGCGGCGACCACGTCCAAGCCGCGGTCGCGCAGGAGCTGCACCAGGCCCTCGCGGACGACGGCCGCGTCCTCGGCGACGACGACCCGCAGCGGTGCGGTGGGTGGCATGCACTCTCCCCTGGTTACGGGATTCACCGTGCCCCCGTCAGGACGTCCGACTTGGGGTCGGACCCGCTGCGGGGAAAGGCAGTTCGACGGTGATGGTGGTGGGGCCGCCATCGGGGCTGACGATCAGCAGCCGTCCGTCCACCGTACTGATCCGCTCGGCGAGGCCGGCGAGCCCGGTTCCGCCGGCGCCCCGTGTCGCGCTGTGCAGGCCCAGGTGCGCGCCACCTCGGCCGTCGTCCCGGACGGTGAGCCGGAGTACGGCTCCGGCGGGCGCGGTCTCGATGCGCGCCCCGATCCGGACGGCGGTGGCTCCGGAGTGCCGGGCGGCGTTGGCGAGCAGCTCGGCCGCGCAGAAGTAGGCGATCGACTCGATCGCCTCCGGCGGCCGCAGGGGAAGCTCGGTCTCCGCCGTGGCCGGGATCCCGGCCCGTGCGGCCAGGGTCTCCAGGGCCACGTCGAGACCGTCGTCGAGGGCCGGCGGGTGGATGCCGCGGATGAGTTCGCGCAGTTCGCCGATCGCGGTCCTGGACTCGGCGAGCGCGGTGTCCACCAGCTCGCGCCCGGAGGCGAGTTCGGGCTCCGCACCGGGCACCCGGGCGAGGCGCTCGCGTGCCCGGGCGAGCGTCATCGCCACCGCGATCATCCGCGCCTGGGCGCCGTCGTGCAGGTCGCGCTCGATCCGGCGGAGGGTGGCGGCGGAGTCCTGCACGGCGAGCGCGCGGGTGTCCTCCAGAACGTGGACGCGGGCCTCAAGGCGGCCGGGCCCGAGCAGGGCCCGGGCCATCGGCCGGACGGCCAGGTCGAGCAGCGCCCGGGTGCACCAGGTGGCGAGCGCCATCGGCAGGAGACCGGCCAGGCCGGTCAGCAGCGCGGCCGGCCAGTTGTCGAGCTGGACGCCGCCGAAGCCGAGTCCGAGACCGCGCCGGCCGTCGTCCGACGGGACCAGCCACCACCAGAGCGGATAGGTCAGCGTGATGAGTCCGTACAGGCGAATCGTCACGAGCATCAGCAGCAGGAGTGCCGCGACCGGCAGGAAGGCGAGGGTGAAGGCGGCGGAGCGCCAGCCGTCGGTGTCACTCAGCGCGGCACGGGCGCGTGCCAGCGGCCCGCCGCTGGAGCGAGGCCGGCGGGGCGGTGGCTGGATCCGCTCGCCCAGGAGTCCGCCGAGCAGCGCGCGGTGCACGGCCCCGGCGCCGCGCGCCGCGAACGGTACGGCGACCAACAGCACCGGGCCGACCAGGACGACCGCCCCGAGCAGACCCGAGGCGAGCAAGAGCAGCAGCACGGTCCCGCAGAAGATCCCGGGCAGCGGTGCGAGCAGCGCGTACGCGGCCTCGCGCGGCGTGCCGAGAGCCATGCGGAGCAGGCCCCGCGTCAGCCGTCGCGTCCGTGGGCGCCGCTGCGCCGAGCCATCGGGCGCCGCCCCGCCGCCGGTCTCGAAGCCGCGCCCGCCGCCGGTGCCGGGAGCCCGCTCGGCGGGGGTGTCGGACTCGGCGGGGGTGTCGGAGGCGGGCTCGGAGGGGGTGTCCGAGGTGGGCTCGGCGGGCCGAGGGCGGTCAGGGGGTTGCTGGTGGGGTGGGGGGTTCATGGTCGTCTCTCTCGGCGTGGCACGCCGCCTCGAAGCGGCTCTCATTGTCACCGACCGCTCTCCTGGAGGGCCGTCAATTGCTGTGGCGGGTCAGGCCGTCCATCGGCCGCACCCGCAGCATCCGCAGCAGGGGCGCACCCGAGGAGAGTCCGACCAGCACCGCCCCGCACAGCGCGACAGCGAGCCAGGCCCAGCCCGGCACCCCGCTCAGCGGCGTTCCGACACGGGCGCCGAGCGGCAGCATCACCGCGCAGCCCACGGCCACCCCCGCGCCGACCCCGGCCACCGTGACGATCGCGCCTTCGGTCGCGATCATCCGGACGATCTGCCGCCGCTCCGCGCCGACCGCGCGCAGCAGCGAGAACTCGCGCAGCCGCTCCAGGGTCACCATCACCAGGGTGTTGGCGGCGACCAGTCCGGCGAAGCCGACGTACAGCAGCGTGCCGAAGACCTCACCCCAGTCCCCGGACCCTTCCCCGGATCCGGTGAACGAGGACAACTTGGCCACCCCGAACGCCGTGACCAGCGCGACCGGGGTGATCGCCGCGGACAGCCGGCGCGCCCTCGCCCGCGTGCCGGCCTCCGCCAGCTCCCCGGGCGCCCCGCCGAACGCCCGCAGCAGAGGGGCGCACAGCGCGATCGTGCACCGCCCGATCCACGGCCCGGCGAGGCCGATCGCGATCAGGTAGGCGAACACGACCACCGGGATCACCTCGCCCGCGTCCTCGGCCGGGCCCACGGCCGCGACCACGGTCACCACGACCGCACCGGCCAGGGCGACCAGGGACGCCAACCCCCGTACCCTGCCCGCTCGTTCACCGCCCTGGACCAGGGACTCGGCGAGCGCCGCCGACGGCCGGGCACGGGACGCCCGCCAGCCCCCGATCAGACCGCCGAGCTGCGCGCAGACCAGCAGCACCGCGCCCGTGGTGACCGGCGACTGCCACCCGAGACGGAAGGAGACACCGGCCGGGGCCATGCCGTGCGCGACCAGGCCGTCCAGCCAGCAGCGGCCGAGCAGCGCCCCGAGCCCGTATCCGACGGGCAGCGCGGCGAGCGCGGCACCGAGCGCCTCGACGGCGACCATCCTGCGGACCTGCTTGGGCTCGGCGCCGATCGCGCGCAGCAGGGCGCTCTCCCGCCGGCGCTGAGCCACCGCAAGCGCCATCACCTGGCCGATCACGAAGATGCCCAGATACGCCATCATCTGGCTGAAGGCGATGCCCATGTCGGAGAGCTCGGCGAGCTGTGCGCGGGCGGCCGCATCGGCCCCCGGCGGCGCGGTCGACGCCGAGACCGTCAGCGCGACGCACGCGGTGACCACGGTCGCGGTGAGCACAAGCGCCGCGAACGTACCCGCCAGGGCGGACGGGCGGGAGCGGACGGCCGCGGTGGCCAGACCGGTGGGACGCAGGACGCTCATCGGACCTGCCCCTCCGCTGCCGCGGCGGCGCGCGCGACGCTGTTCGGGGCGACGGTTGCGGCGGTCGCGTCGACGGTTTCGGCGTTCGTGGCGAGGGTTGCGGCGTTCGCGGCGTCGGTTTCGGCCCCGCTGTCCTGGACAAGGCGTCCCTGGACAAGCCGCCCCTGGGCGAGCCGCAGCACCCGGTCCGCCCGGGCCGTCACCGCGGGATCGTGCGTGACCACCACGACGGTCGCCCCCTGCTGGTCCACCGCCTCGCGCAGCAGGTTCAGGATCTCGGCGCCGGTCTCCTGGTCGAGGGACCCGGTCGGCTCGTCGGCGAAGACCACCTCGGGCTCGGTGATCAGGGCCCGGGCGATGGCCACCCGCTGCTGCTGCCCGCCCGAGAGCTCGCCGGGACGGGCGTCCGCACGTCCGTCCAGGCCGACCCGGGCCAGCAACTCCCGCGCGCGGGCCGGATCGCGGCGCCGCCCGTCGAGCCGGAGCGGCAGCAGCACGTTCTGCTGCACGGTGAGCGCGGGCAGCAGATTGAACGACTGGAAGACGAACCCGACATGTGCACGCCGCAGCCGGGACAGGCCGCGCTCCGTCATCTCGCTGATCACCCGGCCGCCGAGGCGCACCACCCCGGAGGTGGGCCGGTCAAGACCCGCGGCGCACTGCAGAAACGTCGACTTGCCCGAGCCGGACGGGCCGATCACAGCAGTGAGCGAGTGCCGTGGCACCTGGACGTCCACCTCGCACAACGCGTGCACCGCACGCTCACCGCTGCCGTAGGACCGGCTGACTCGCTCCAGCTCAAGCACGTTGTTCATGCCATCGACGCTACGAATTCGCAGCTCAGAGCCACAATGGCGCGCTCCCCCGGAAAAGGGGGTTCGGTTCTTCCGAACCCCGCACGATGAACTTACGTCCGGCTCGTTCGCCTCTCCTCGTGGGCCTCGACGAAAGGGCACAGGCATGTCTTCGGCCATGCGTAAGACGACGAAATCTCCGGTGGTACGGCGACTGGCCGCCGCGGCCGTCGCGTTGGGCAGCTGCCTGGCGCTCACCGGCCCGGCGGGAAGCGCCGACGCGGCGCCCGCCGACCCCGTACCGGCCGTCTTCTGGGGACGAACCGGCCGCCAAGTGCGGCGAGTTCCTCGCGTCCGGGGACGGAAAGCAGTGGCTGGACGATCAGTTCGAGCGGGTCGGATGGGACCTGGAGGAGATGTTCGAACGCATCAGGTACTTCGCCCCCGACGCGGAGCCCGTCCTGGTCGGCTACCCCCGGCTCGTGCCCGAGGACACGAAGAAGTGCCTGACCCCGGCGCCCGGTCAGACCGAGCTGCCGCTCGCCGACATCCCGAAGGACGCCATGCCCGTCTTGGACCAGATCCAGAAGCGGCTGGACGACACGATGAAGAAGGCCGTCGCGGACGCCGGTGCCGACTTCGTGGACTTTTACGACCACACCGGGAACAACACGGCGTGCGACGGCGTCAACCGGGGCATCGGGGGCCTGCTGGAGAACTCCCAGATCGGCAGCGGCGACCAGTGGCTCCCGTGGTACGCGCACCCCAATGAGAGGGGCCGCGACATCCAGGTCGAGCGCGTGGCCGACAAGGTCGAGCAGGTCCTCAACCGGTAAGGGGCACACAGCTCCCTGCTGAGGCCGGCCGCACCGGCTCACGCCGGTGGCAGCGACCGCCGTGCCGGTGCGCAGTCCGGTGGCCCCGGTGCTACGGGTGCGGCAGGCCGTCAGCCATTCGAAAGTGTTCCCGCAGGAGCTCGGACCTCGCGAGTACCTTCGCGACTTGCGGGTAGTCCCGTCGCACTCTGCGGGCGTACCGTGCGCAGAGTTCCCTTCTCTTCCCAGGGTCGTTGTGCAGGAGGGACTTCGCGTTCCACAGGTGGGTGAATGTCGTGTTCTTCCGTCCGGACCACAGCTCGGCCCCCGTGTAGTCACGAAGGAACGAACCGATGCGCACGCCGCTCGCCTTGGCGCACATGGGCAGCAGCCGCTGCTCCGCGAAGATCGGGTGTGCGGGCACCGACCCGTCGGGCTCCGACCGGACGGGGTTGCCCGCCATGAACGACAGCGCCCGGTCGGCGTATTCATCCTTGAACGCGTCTTTGGTGAAGAGAAGCAGCGCGGCGCTGCAAGGAGCGACCGACCAGTCGAGGCCGCTCCAGTCGAATCCGGGTGGTGCGACGAGGCGGTCCCGGCCGACGTAGGCGGCGAAGCCGAGTGACTCCTCGTGCAGGCTCATCACTTCCGCGGTGACGAGCTGCCGGATGCCGTCCCAGACGATGAGGTCGATGTCCATGACGCAGCACGGCGCTGTCTCCTGCCGCAGAGCCACGATCTTCCCGAAGGACCAGAAGACGCCGCCGTTGATCGTCTGAGACGCCGACTCCAGGAGTCGGGCATCGACCCCGCCGTCCCAGAGGTCCAGAAGTCCGAGCCGGTCGTAGAACTCCTGGCCCGCAGGATCCGTATAGAGCCGGATCACTCCGTTGTGCCGACGCCACTCCAGGGCCGACAGGACGGTCGTGAGGACCTCGAAGTCCTCCTGCCGGTAGGGGGAGCCTTTGGCCCGCGAGACGTAGTAATTCGTGGTCGGCCGGGTGGAAACGACGTGGATCGCCTTCACGACAGGTACTGCCGGATGCTGGGCATGTGACGCAGCATTCCTACGAGTTCGGGGTAGTCGCGGCGGATCCGGGTCACGCACCGCCGACAGAATGACTCCCGGCAGTCCGGGTCGCTCTTGAGCGCGTCCTTGTACGCCCAGACGTGGGTGACCAGTCGGTTCCTCGCACCGTCGGCCATCGTCTCGCTGTTGAGCTCGGGCCTGGGCCAGTCGAGGAAGTACGCCGGTCGCACCCCCAGTCTCAGCGCGCACATCGGCAGCAGCCGCTGGGCCACGAACACGTCGTGGACCGGCAGACGGCTCTCGGCCTCCTGCCGGATCGGGTTCCCCAGGATGAACTCCATCGCCTTGTCATGGAACGTCTCGGTGAGCCGGTCGGCCGCGTAGTACGTCAGCGAGGCGTTGCACGGGGGCGCCTCCCAGTCCCACTCCTCCCAGACGTAACCCGTGGGCGTGCTCAACTCGCACCGGGGTCGGTACACACCGTGGTGCAGGGGTTCCTGGTGCAGTGCCATGAACTCCGAGGTGATCAGGGTGTCGAGCGCTCCCCAGACGACGAGGTCCGTGTCCAGCGAGACGAAGGGTGCCGCCTCTGCCCGGAGGGCCGCGACGCGTCCGGCCGTCCAGAACACGTCGTGGTTGATGGAGGCGGGCAGCGATTCCAGCACGTCCGTGTCGATTCCGCCCTCCCACAGTTCCGTCATGCCGAGGCGCCGGTAGTACGCCTCCCCGACACGGTCGGTGTACAGCTTGATCGGGCCGTTGAAGCGGCGCCAGGCGGCCGCCGAGAGGATGGTCGTGAGGAGTTCGAAGTCCTCCACCTCGTAGCCGTCGGGGCCCTTCAGCCGCCCCAGGTACGGCACGGACGGCAAGGTGGAGTTGACGTGGATGGCCTTCATCCGGCGTCAGAGCTGCGGGCGGCCGGTGAGCCGGTTGACGACCTCTGCCAACTGGGCCAAGGCCGGGCGGACGCTCGGGGGAACCATCGAGGCGCGCAGCACGAACGGGACCTGCCCCCGGTCGATCCTCATCGCCACCTCGTCGCCCTCCGGAGGATCCTCGTCCTCGACCGGGAACCACAACGTGATCCGGGCGTTCGCCGACGTGATGGCGACCGAACCGACGAGCGAGTCTGGAACGTACCCCTCGTCCGCGTTCGACGGGAGCTCCATCAGGGACTCGACGTCCAAGTGCCGAGCCAGGGCCGCCAGTTCCTCGGGGCGAATCGCCTCCGAGAACCGTTCGTCGACGTCCCGCAGCTCGTCCACCTGGGTCACCTCGGCCTCGCCCCCGGAAGGGACCGAAGCCCGGAAATCGACCCGCTGTCCCGGGCAGCCGCCGGAGATGTACAGGTCGATCGTCACGTCGTCGGCGGCAGCGCCCTCTTGATCGCCCTTCGGCCCGCCGGCCAGCCGTGCGACCGCGGCCTTCATGCGCTCGACGTCGGGCCGCGTAAAGGATTCGATGGTTACCCTCATGTCGTCCTCGTCCTCGTCGTGAAGCGGTCGGGCCTAGATGAGATCCAGGCCGATCGAGAAGACCTCGGCCGCGAGCGGCGCCGAGACACAGATCCGGTTGACGTGGCGCTGCAGCGCCGGTCCGGTGTTGTTGTCCATGACCGTTCCCGTGTTGACGGGGTTGCGGCTCGGGCAGCGGGTGTCGGAGTACTCGTCCGGATTGCCGAGCATGTGGCCGAACTCGTGCGCGGCGACGTCGCCGCTGTCGGACGTGTCCCACGTCGTCATGTCGGTCTGGGCAGGGCCTTGGCGCACCCGGACGACGTGGTGCGGGCTGGAGGTCACCCACTGCACGTCAACAGTGATGACAGAGCTGCCGTAGGGCCCGGCGCAGACGAAGTGGTTGCTCCACTTGTTCTCGATGCCGGTCTCCCACGTCTGGCGCAGCGTCGCCATCGTGGCGGGCGGGATCCCCGCGTCGGGGTTGAGCTGGATCCGTACCGTGACGGCGGTGCAGTTCTGGAAGTACGCGGCGTTCCAGGCGAAAATGCACTCGGACACCCGGAATCCGCGCTGGCCGACGTAGGGGCAGGGGCCCGCGAGGGCCTCGGGGCCTTCGGCGGGCTCGGGGGCATTGTGCGACACGACGACTCCCTTCGCCGCCACCGGATCGGGAGCGACAGGCTGGGAAGCGGATGAGGGTGAGGGTGCGGACCTCGGCCGGGGCGGCCCCGACGAGCCGGACGCGCCGGGCGTGAGGTAATCGCTGTACTCCGGCAGCGGATCGACGCCGTAGAACGCGTCGGTCCTCCGGGTCAGATCCAGGAACTCGGCGAAGAGGCTCGGGGAATAGGGAACCGAGTCGATCCGGTGGAGGACGTTTCGCGCGTACGCCCGCGCGTTGTTCGCCTTGAAGTCGAACGCGTCCGACGGTGTCGCCCCACCCGCGTCGCCCAGCGCGCGCAGAAAGCCCTCGATGCGCTCGCGCGCCAACTGCCGGAGCTCGGGCGGCAGCGTGGAGATCCGGTGGACCGCCGGCACCGTGGCGATGTAGCTGGAAATCGAGTCGGCGTCGGCGAACTCCCCCGACAGGACCATCGCGTAGTACGCGGGCAGGTCGAACAGGTTGAGGTTGGTGATCGTGTTGTGCAGGTTGACGGTCGTGTTGGGCAGGGACTTGATCTCCGTGAAGTGGCGGAACACGTCGTCGAAGTCGCTGTGCATGCGCACGTATTCTGTCGTCCGCCGCGTGCCGTCGAGGCTGATGTTGAAATGAACGTGCCGGAATCGCGACAGGTGCGGGCGGATGTCGACCTTTCCCGAGGTCAGCGTGGAACCGTTCGAAATGATCTCCACGGACACGTCGTTCGACAGCTCGCTGAGCACGTCCAGGAAACGGGGCTCGTTGATGGGATTGCCCCCGTGGAACGTGACGATACGGATCGGGTTCGCCCGGATGAAGCTGATGACCTTGTCGATGTCATTGCGCCGGTACCCGACCGGCTCCACGCCCAGCATTCGGTGGCGATCCGAATTCAGCCGTGTGCTGAGCTTGTCGAAGCACATCCGGCAGCTGTAGGTGCAGAGGTTGCTGAGGGCGATCAACAGATACTGCGTCCGACTGACGTCGCCGGTCGTCTCGTCGTAGGCCTCCGCGACATCCCGCCAGCGGAATTTTTCCTCGTAGTAGTTGTGGACCGTCGGCTGGCGCGTTGCCTCGTCGAGGCATGCGCGGCAGCCCTCCGGCACCTCACCGCGCATGAACTGCCGGCGGGCGAGACGCATCTTTTCACTGTTGACAAGCCCGGACACGTCGTCGACCAAGCCCAGACGACCGGCCTGCGGCCCCTTGTCCTCGCAGCAGATGACCGACTCGCCATCGGCCCAGATGGCCAGCGAGACGAAGGGGGCGATGCAGAGCGGAGTCCTGTTCTCGGGCTTCTGATTCATCACGGCTCCCGGCGGGTAGCGGATGAAGAACGTCAGCGGTCGGCCGGGGAAACCGAACCAGCCTCGTCGTACGGCATTCTCTCGGAGGAATCCGGGAGTCCGCCATGGGGAATAAGTATCCATAGTTGAAGACCGGCCATACCGCGCGCCACAAGGGCGAGCAGATTCGCTGCCTAACTCGTGGGCAGCGCCTGGGAGATGACTGTTCTCGTCCCGCACTCGCTGATCCTCAGTGCACAATTTTTACGTCCGAAATGGCTCGTTTCCTATTCGGAAGCATTGGGAACAGGAGTGCTATTCAGGTATGCGATTATCGCGGCACGCGGCATAAGTATCCCGCTTCCCTCGCGGGCGAAGAGCTGGGTCTCGCTGGTGGAGTGCGTGCCCATCACGCCGATGCGGAGGGCCTGGGCCAGGGTCACCACAGCATGGGGTCCGTTTCTGGTTCGGGGGCTCCGGGCAGGCCGGGCGGCACGGCCGCGGCGACACCTTGTAGTCCACGTGCGCGGCCTGGTGAGCCACCAGCCAGCTATCGGTGGGGCTTGCTACGGCAGGGGTGGGTGAGGGGCGGTCATGCCGGAGGTCGGCGGAGGGAACCACCCTCCGAGCCCAACCACCGCGACTGACCTTCCGGCGCCGGGTTGGGATCGGGCTGTGCTGTGACCGGCCGCGGGCCCTGGCGTAATTCGCTTGCCCTGGCCGCGGGGCAACGCTGCACTGTGGCCGGACACCACGAGTTGTGGTGCCGGTATGTCGAGGAGGCAGTGGCGGCAATGGAGATTCGTTCCACGACCGATGAGGACTTTGACGTCTTCGTCGACACAGTGCATGCCGCGTTCGGGCGCTTCCCGGAAACCCCGGTCGAGGGCGGCGGGCTGTGGTGGTCGGCGCTCGAAGTGGACCGCTGCCTGCTCGCGCTGACGGCGGACGGGCGGCCTGTCGGCACCGCCGCCGCGCACTCCTTCGAGCTCACCCTGCCCGGTGAGACCCTCGTCCCGGCCGCGGGGGTGACCGCCGTCGGCGTCCTGCCCTCGCACCGGCGCCGGGGCGTGCTCAGCGCGATGATGCGGCATCAGCTCGCCGGGCTGCGGGCCCGCGGGGAGTTCCTGGCCGTGCTGCTGGCCTCGGAGGCCCCGATCTACGGCAGGTTCGGCTACGGTCCTGCGACGTACACGGCGCAGCTGACGGTGCCGCGCCACCAGGCTGCCTTCGCCGTTCCCCGGGCGCGAACAGTGGCCGACGCGCCGGCGATCGGCTCGGACACCGGCTCGGTCGAGGTGCTGCGTCGTGCCGAGTGCGGCGAGATTCTGGAGGAGGTCTACGACCGGTACCGCCGCGTCCAGCCGGGCGCGTTGTCCCGGCCGCACCGCTGGTGGGCCTTGCGCGCGGGCCAGCCCCCGATCTCGCCGGCGCCGCGCTACATCGCCGTGCACCGGGACCGCGACGGCGTCCCGGACGGGTACGCCAGCTACTCGATCGGCGAGCCCCAGACCTTGACGGTCGACGAGACCGTTGCCACCGACGACGCCGTCTTCGCGGCGCTGGCCCGGTTCGTATTCGGACACGACCTGGTCTCTCGCGTCGTGTTCAAGCATGTCCCGCCCGGGCACCCGCTGCGCTGGCAGTTCGCGGACTTCCGCGCCGGTGAGGTGAGCGGTGACACCGACTGGCTCTGGGTGCGGCTGCTTGACGTCCCGCGTGCGCTGACCGCGCGCGGCTGGTTCATGGACGGCGAGCTCGTCCTCGACGTCGAGGACCCGTTCCTTGGCGAGCGCGGCCGCTATCTGCTGACCGTCCGGGACAGCAAGGCCGACTGTGTCCCCACGGACCGGGAGCCCGACCTGTCGCTGGACGTGAGCGACCTGGGCTCGGTCTGCCTCGGCGGCACCGCCCCGAGCACGCTCGTTCGGGCCGGACACATCCGGGCCCACCGCCCGGGCGCGGCCGCCCTCGCGGACGCCCTCTTCCGCGCCGAGCGCTCCCCGCACTGCCTGCACTGGTTCTGACCGCGCTCGCAAGCCTGGACGGGTCGGGCCGACTTGCGGCGCGAGCGGCCCAAAGGGGGATATTCGGTGGTCAACCGAGTACGTGGTTGGCAGGCTTGGGTGATGAACTCCCAGCTCAATGACGTACCGGGCCATTCCTGGCTCGGTACCCCGATCGACGCCCGCCCTCTGTTCGCTCTGGAACACGCCGCGCTGATGGCGACCCTGCGCGGCCTGGCGCCCGCCGACTGGGGTGTGACCGCGGTGCCGGGCTGGACCGTGCGGGATCTCGCCGCCCATGTGCTGGGCGACTGCTATGGGCGCCTTGCCCGTGACCGCGACGGCCACGGTGCGGGGCCCGCCTTCGCGCCGGGGGAGACCCTGGAGGCGTTCATCCACCGCATCAACCAGGAGTGGGTGGACGCATTCTCCCGCGTGAGCCCGGCCGCGCTCACCGACACCCTGGACCTGATCGGCGGGCAGACCGCCCGGTTCTTCGAGGCGACCGACCTCGGATCCCCGTCGCTGGGTGTGTCCTGGGCCGGTGTCGACCCGGCACCGATGTGGCTGGACAGTGCCCGCGACTTCACCGAGTTCTGGGCGCATCGCCAGCAGATCCGCCACGCCATCGGCCAGGACACCGACCCCGATCCGCGGTTCCTGGCCGTGGTCCTCGACACGTTCATGCGGGCCCTGCCGCACACGCTGCGCGAGGTGGACGCACCCCTCGGCACGCAGATCCAGGTGCGGATCGACGGGGCGGCGGGCGGCAGCTGGACAGCCACGGCCACCGGGGATCGCTGGTCGCTGGCCCAACCGGACACCGGGCGTCCGGCGGCGCTGCTCAGCCTGGACACGGAGACCGCCTGGCGCCTGTGCACGCGCGGCATCCAGCCGGCCGACGCGCTGGCCCGCGCCCGCGTCGACGGCGACCGTGAACTGGCCGAAGCCGCTTGCCGGATCGTGTCGATCGTCTACTGACTGCTGGGCGGCGCTAGGTGGCGGGGGTGCCTAGGCAAGGTGGGACCGGATCTCGTCCGCCGCAAGCCGCGCCGCCCGGTCCGCCTCGCCGCCCACCAGACGCGTGCGGGTGAGCGCGAAGGACAGGCCGCGCTCGCGGTCGGCGAAGGCGATGCTGCCGCCGCTGCCGTGGTGACCGAAAGCCGTTCGCTCGCCGCCCATGTCGGGCAGCCCCAAGAAGTAGCCGAGGCCCTTGGTGAACCGGCCGAGCAGCATCTGGTCCTTGCCCTGGACCGCGACCGCGGTGGCCTGCTCCAGGCGCTCCGGTGAGATCAGCCGTACGCCGTCGACCTCACCCAGGAGCGCGGCGTACATCCGCGCGGCGGCGCGGGCGGTCGTGGTGCCGCCCGCCGGGACGTCGGCGAGCAGGAAGCCGCGGCGGTTGGCCAGTTCGGCGGTGGTCCACACGCTCCGGTTCGGTGCGACGAGGCGGCGGAAGGGCACGGGCGGGGGCAGATTCTCCAGCCAGGCCGCCCAGTTGCCCTCCACGAGCGGTGCGACGCGGGGCAGTTCCGCTTCGGGAACGCCGAAGTACAGCTCGTCCGCCACGCCGAGCGGCTCCGTCACGTACGTACGCAGCGCACTGGCCGGAGTCAGGCCGGTGACGCGGCGTACCGGCTCGCCGAGGATCCAGCCGAAGGTCCAGCCGTGGTAGCCGCTGTCCGATCCCGGCTCCCACAGCGGCTTCTGGTCCGCGACGAGCGCGCACATGGTGTCCCAGTCGCACAGCTCGGCCGGGGTGATGCCGGGCGGGAGCTGTGGGATCCCGATCGTGTGGGTCAGGGCGTGGCGGACGGTGGCCCGGTCCTTGCCGTGGGCGCCGAACTCCGGCCAGTAGTGGGCGATCGGGGTGTCGTAGTCGAGCAGGCCCCGCTCGGCGAGTACGTGCACGAGCGTGGCCATGAAGCCCTTGCCGATGGAGAAGCCGTGGACCAGGGTGTCGGGCGCGAGCGGGAGAGGGGCGCCGGGCCCCGGCGTCCGATCCCCGGACGGGGCGTACGTGCCCGCGCAGGAGTCGACGATCTGCTCCCCGCCCACGTACGCGGCGACTTGCAGGCCGCTCTCCGCGCCGGACTCCACGAGCCCCTGGAGGAGGCTGTCGACCCGGGCCCGCACATCCGCACTCTCGTCGCGACTCACCCGGGCATGATGGCACTCAAGGCCGCACCGCCCGGAAGGCCAGGCACACCACGAGCGTGTCGTCCGTGACCGGTGTCCCCTGGTCCGCCCAGTAACGCCGGTGTCCCGCACGCCAGCCGGCGAGGGAGGTGAAACCCTCGCCCTTGGCGTCGGCATGGGCCCAGGTCACCTCGGAGAAGGCCATCATTCCGTTGACTCGCGGCCACATCGTCCTCCGCCCTTCCCCTCACCTCACCCGCGGGTCCGTCGGCGCCGACACCGAGGCGCCGGTTCGGCGGGTGTCGTGGCCGACCTTAGAGGTGCCGGGCCGACAACTCCTTGACACGTAAGTACAGTTGAGCAACTCTGCTGGTCATGGAGTGGACAGGGGTACGTTACGCGGAGGGGCCGACCGTCGAGGTGCGCACCTGGATCGACGCGCCGCCCCAGCGGGTGTGGGCCATCGCGAGCGACATCGCGCGGATGCCGGAGCGGAGCGAAGAGCTGCAGGCCGTGGAATGGCTGGACGGAGCCGTCGCCCCCGTGTGCGGGGCGTGCTTCGCCGGGCACAACAAGCACGAGGCGTTCGGCGAGTGGACCACCGTGTCCCACGTGGTCGAGTGCGAGGCGCCGCGCGTCTTCGTGTGGGCGGTGACCGATCCCGAACACCCCACCGCCACCTGGCGGTTCAGCCTGCGGGAGCGCGACGGCGGCACCGAGCTCTCGCACTGGATGCGGATGGGCCCGGCCCGGTCCGGGGTCTCGCTCGCGATCGAGCGGATGCCGGAGAAGGAACAGAAGATCGTCTTCGTACGGATGCGGGAGCTGGAGCGGGGGATGAGCGCGGCCGTCGAGGCCATCAAGGCGCTCGCGGAGTCGGCGGCCGACAGCGCAGACAGCACCGAGAGTGCCGACAGCGCCGACAGCGCTAGGAGTACGGGCACTCGTACGGGAGGCGGCACCGGTGCCGGAGGCGGCATCGGTGCCGGAGCGGAGCGTGACGCCTGATGCGTACCGCCACCACCATCGAGGCGTCCTGCGGCGACTGGCAGGACACCGTCGCCTACGTCACCGAGGCCGAGAAGCTCGGCATGGACATCTGCTGGGTGGCCGAGGCGTGGGGCGCCGAAGCACCGTCCCCGCTCGGCTACTTGGCGGCCCGGACCGATCGCATGCTGCTCGGCTCCGGCATCATCCAGCTCGCCACCCGCACCCCCGTCGCCATCGCCCGTGCGGCGATCACGCTGTCCAACATCTCCGGCGGCCGGTTCCTGCTCGGCCTCGGCCCGTCCGGGCCGCAGGTCGTCGAAGGGCTGCACGGGGTCCCCTTCGACCGGCCGCTGGCCCGGATGCGGGAGACCGTCGAGATCGTGCGGCAGGCGGCTTCCGGGGAGAAACTGGCATACGAGGGGCGGGAGTTCACCATCCCGCTGCCGGGCGGGGAGGCCAGGCCGATGCGCCTGTCCCTGCGCGCCGAGCACGACCTGCCCGTCTACCTGGCCACGCTCTCGCCCCGCATGCTCCGCCTGACCGGCCGCGTCGCCGACGGCTGGCTCGGCACCAGCTTCGTACCCGAAGGCGCCCAGGCGGCCTACTTCGACCACCTGGACGCCGGACTCGCCGAAGCGGGCAGGCAGCGGGCGGAACTCGACATCTGCCAGGGCGCGGAGGTGGCGTTCGCCGACGACGAGGACGCGCTGCGCGCCCTGGTCGCCGGGCGCAAAAAGGAACTCGCCTTCAGCCTCGGCGGCATGGGTTCGGCGTCCACGAACTTCTACAACGACGCGTACAGCCGCCAGGGCTGGGCCGACGTCGCCGCGGCCGTGCGCGAGCGCTGGCAGGCGGGCGACAGGGACGGTGCCGCGCGCCTGGTCAGCGACGAGATGGTCCTCGCGACGACGCTCATCGGCACCGAGGACATGGTGCGCGAACGGCTGCGGGTGTGGCGGGCGGCGGGTGTCACCACGGTCCGCTTCTACCCGGCCGGTGACACCCTCGACGCGCGCCTCACCACGCTGGGCCGGGCCCTCGACCTCGTACGGGACATGGATCCGGCGCCGGACGGGGATCCCGCACGGGACGTCGTAGACCGGCCGGGCGAGTATCAGGCCGACGGGTCGTAGCCCTCGTAACCCTCGTAGTCGCCCCAGCCGGGGGACTGCGTCACCTGTTCCCACGTCGGCCAGTCCGTCCCCGTCCGCTGGCGCACCAACTCGCCGGGGAGGGTGAACATCGGCGCCTTGCCGGACTTGGCGAGGGCCTGGCCGAGGATGGCGTCGCGCAGCGCGGGGACCGTGTGCAGGCGGGGGAGCACCGCGTGCACGCGGTCGGCGTACCCGTCCGGAAGCTCCTTCGGGCTGCCCGCGACGTCCAGCCGCGCCCCGGCGCTCACCAGCGCGATCTCCGGGCGCTTGCGCAGCGCGATGGTCTCCGTGGTGTGCAGCGCGATGGCGTCCCAGACGACCTCCACGCGGTCGGCCGCCACGCCCTCACGGGTGAGGAACTCGGCCGCGACATCCGCGCCGTCCACCTCGAATCGCTGCTGCCGGTCGCCCTCGGCGCTGAGCCCCGCGTCGTGCAGCACGCAGCCCAGGAAGAGCAGTTCGTCGTCGTAGTCGCGGCCGGGCAGCACCCCGTCCCGCTCGCCGGCATACCGGCCGTAGAGGTAGGTGCGCAGGCTGTGGTTGAAGATCACGGGGGACTCCAGGGAGCGGGCGTGGCGCACCGCCCGCGCGGCCAAGTCGGTCCGGGGAAAGGGGAATGCGTCGTATCCGTCGAACTCGGCGTGTCCGTCGAACTCTTCGTATGCGTCGGACTCGTCGTGCCCGTCGAACTCTTCGTATGCGTGGTCGTCCATGACTGACGATTCTTGAACCGCCCACGGATGTCCGCAATGACGAGAAGCCCACCTATTCTGCCAAGCTATTCCGCCGAGCCCGCGGGGCCGGGATCGTCGGCGAAGTGCGGCAGCACCATCTCGACCAGTGCGGCGACGTCGGCGTCGGCCATCGGCCTGCCCGTCATGCCCATCCGGTGGAGCAGGACACCGACCACGACGTCGATGAAGAACAGGACCCGGTGCTCCGGCTCGCCGAGCGCGTCCTGGAACGCGAGCCGGTACGGGTCCTGCAACCGCGTGGACAGGATCTCGCGCAGGGCCGGGTCGCTGACGGCGTCACTGAACACACCGGCGAACGCGTCGCCCACCCCGGGCTCGGCGATCTTCGCCGCGATCCAGTGGATGATCGAGGTCATGAGCTCGGCGCGACCGGCGCTTTCCAGCGGCGCCGGGCCGAACGCGTCCAGGAGGCAGTCCACGATCAGTTCGCCCTTCGACGGCCAGCGCCGATAGACCGTCGACTTCGCCACCCCGGCTGCGGCGGCGATGCGCTCCACGGTGGCGCGCGCGTAGCCGAGCTCCTCGACCGTGCTCAGCGTCGCCGCGAAGACCGCCGCGTTGAGGCCGGCGCGCGGCCGACCGGGCGGCCTGGAGGAAGTGTGCGACGTCATACCCGCACGATACCTGTTTCCGCTACCTTAGGTATCGATACCGGAAGTCGCGAAACTCTGGGCGAGGGGGAAGACATGAGCGAGGTCACTGCCACGGAGCGGCCGCCGGAGCCGGATTGGCTGGCGATGACAGCCGAGGAACTGATCGCCTACCGCGACGCGGAGAACCGCTTTCGCGCGTCTGCCGCGGCGCGTGCGATCACCGGCGAACCGGATCCCGGCGCCGCGGTGGGGTGGCAGCGGGTGGCGCTGCCCGGCCGCGAGCTCCCGGTCCGGGTGTACCGGCCAGCCGCCGGGCGCGACAGCGAAGCAGGCCCAGGCGGAGCAGGCCGAGGCGAAGCAGGCCCGACCGGCCTGCCGCTCGTGCTCCATGTGCACGGAGGCAGCTTCGTGGGCACGGCGGTGCAGAGTGACTGGGTCAACAGCCATCTCGCCGCCCGACTGCCCGCGGTCGTCGTCTCGGTCGAGCACCGCCTCCTCGACCCGGGAACTCCGCTGTCGGCGGCCGTCGACGACGGCTGGGACGTGCTCCAGCACGTGGTGCGGCATGCCGCGCAGTGGGGCGTCGACCCGGCGCGGACCGCCGTCTTCGGCGAGAGCTGCGGTGGGTTGATCAGCGCCCTGGCGGCGATCCGGGCCCGCGAGTCCGGCCTGCGCCTGCGGGCACAGGTGCTGGTCAACCCCGCCGCCGATATGACCGGGACGATGCTCGAGCACGCCTCGGTCACCCGGCACGCCCACACCCCGACCCTGGCCGTGCCCCAACTGCGCCTGTTCCAGCGGCTCGCCGTGCCACCGGGAACCGACCCTCGCGTACTCTCGCCGCTGTACGCCGACGACCTGAACGAGCTCGCACCGGCGCTCGTGGTGGTCCCGACCCACGACCCCTTGGCCGACCACGGCCGCCGCTACGCCGAACGACTGCAAGAGGCGGGGACACCCACGCGGCTCACCGAATACGCCGGAGCGGGGCACGCGTTCCTGAGCTTGCCGGGCCTGGCACAGCAGGCCGAGGCCGCGCGGGCGGAGATCCTCGAGTTCCTCGGGGCCGCACTCACCGCGTGACCCCCAACAGACACCATGCCCGCAACACACCATTGCCCCAACACACCATGGAGGAAGACAGAGTGAAGCGCATCGGCATCGTAGGGGTGGGCGAGATCGGCCGGGCTCTCGTGGAGGGCCTGTGCGACGGGCCCGGCGAACCGCCTGAGGTGTTCCTGTCCCCCAGGGGAGCGCGCACGGCCGCGGAGCTTTCCTCGCGCTACGAGGGCGTACAGGTCTGCGCCGACAACCAGGACGTGGTGGACCGCTCCGAGGTGGTGATCATCGCCGTACGCGGACAGGACCGGAACGAAGCACTCGCCGGGCTGCGGGTGGACGACGACAAGACGGTGGTCAACGTGATGTCCGGCGTCGCCAACGACGACCTGCGCCGGATACTCGCCACCGACGCCGTGCTGGTACGCGCCATCCCGCTGCCTTCCGTACGCGAACGCCGCTCCGTCACGGTGACGTATCCGTCCCACCCGGTGACGGACGCGCTCTTCGAACTCCTCGGCGGGGCGCAGCCGGTCGCGGACGAAGCGGCCTTCGACGTCTTCTCCGCGCTGACGGGGACGCTGACCACCCACTACGCGTATCTCGCCACGCTCACGTCGTGGGCCGTCGGCCACGGCATCGCCCCCGAGGCCGCCGACCGCTACGTCCGCGGGCTCTTCCAGGGCGTCGGCCGCGCCCTGAGCGACGAGACACGCTCCCTGCACCAGCTCGCCGCCGACCACGAGACCCCGAAGGGCAACAACGAACGCATCCGCACCACATGGTTCGACCCGGCCAACTCACAGGCACTCGACAAGGCTCTCGACGACCTCCTCGCCCACCTTAGGCGGCTCTGAGGCAGCGCTGAAGCAACTCTGAATCAGCACTGGGTCACCGGGTGAAAGGCTCGCACCGGCCCTCACACCCGGACCCCGGTGCAGCCACCCCGTTCAGCCCTCCCCGTTCAGCCCCCCGCTCAGCCCTCCGCGTCACCGACCCGCGCGAACAGTGGCCGCGCCACCGGCAGCCGCCCGTCGACCTCCGCGCACTGCGCCGCCACCCGCGCCGCCGACTCCGGTACGAGGGGCCCGAGTTGATCCGCGAGCGTGCGGCACGCGCCGACCAGTGCCGTGAGTACCCCGTCGAGCCGCTCGCCCGCCTCCCGGTCGCCCGCGCGCTCGGCCTTGGCGAGCGCCCACGGCCGGGTGGCGTCGACACAGCGGTCGGCCTCCTCCACGATCCGCCAGGCGGCGGCCGCCGCCCGCCGGAAGTCGAAGTCCGCCAGGGCGTCGTCGACATGTCCGGACACCTCACGACAGGCGGCCGTAAGCCGTTCCGTGCCCTCGGCCACCCCTGTGCGCCGCTCCGGCACGCGGCCCGCGCGGAAGCGGTGGACCATGGTGACGACCCGGTTGACGAGGTTTCCGAGCCCGCTGGCGAAGTCGGCGTTCGCCCGCGCGACGAGCCGCGCGCGGGTGAAGTCCGCGTCGCCGACGCGCGGCACGTCCCGCAGCAGCCACCAGCGCACCGCGTCGGTGCCGAACTCGGCCACCAGCTCCGCCGGATCGACCGTCGCGCCGGCGGACTTGCTGATCTTGCGGCCGTCGACGGTGAGATAGTCGTGTACGAGGATGTCCGTGGGCAGCGGCAGGCCCGCCGACAGGAGCATGGCCGGCCAGTACACGGCGTGGAAGCGGACGACGCCCTTGCCGACGAGGTGGGTGCGGCGGGTACTGCCGGTCCACCACCGGTCGTACGCGGGGTCGTCGGTGCCGTAGCCGAGGCTGGTGACGTAGTTGCCGAGGGCGTCCCACCAGACGTACACGACCTGCTCCGGGTCGTCCGGCACGGGGATGCCCCAGCCGCGGGCGCGGGTGTGCGAGCGGGACACGGAGAAGTCGCGCAGGCCGCTGTCGATGAGGGCGAGCACCTCGTTGCGGCGGACGGCCGGTTCGACGCGCAGCCGGCCGGAGGAGATCAGTGCGCGCAGGCGGTCCGCGTACCGGGACAGCCGGAAGAACCAGTTCTCCTCGGCGACGAGTTGAGGCTCGGTGCCGTGCTCGCCGCAGCGTCCGTCGACGAGTTCGGCGGGCGTGTAGAACTGCTCGCAGCCCACGCAGTACAGGCCTTCGTAATGCTTGCGGTAGAGGTCACCGGAGGCGGCGCAGCGCCGCCACAGCCGCTCCACGCCGACACGGTGGCGCGGGTCGCGGCTGGTGCGGATGAAGTCGTCGAAGGACAGGGCGAGCGGGCCGCGCATCGCGGCGAACGCCTCGGCGTTGCGGTCCACCAGGTCCTGCACGGGGACGCCTTCGGCGTCCGCCGCCAGCACGTTCTTCAGGGAGTTGTCGTCCGTGCCGGTGAGGAAGCGGACCCGGTCGCCGCGGTGGCGGCGGTGGCGGGCCAGCACGTCCGCCTGGACGAGTTCGAGGGCGAAGCCCAGGTGCGGGCGGGCGTTGACGTACGGGATGGTCGTGGTGACGTACGTGGTACGTGACGTGGCCGGTGCCGGGGGCAGGGGCGTGGTCGGCCGTGTGGTTGGCGGTGTGGTCATGGGAGCCTCCAGGATCTCCAGGGGGAGAGGCGGGGCTCCGCAGCCGTTCGGAACGAGGCCCCGTCTCGGGGCCTCGGACACGCGCGTCCGGAATCAGCGGCCCCGTCGGCGGGGCATCATGGCGACACGGAACTCGGGCGTGATCATGCGGCGATGCTAGCAGCGGGGGCGGCGGCCGGGCCGGGCATTTTCTCGCGGTCCGCGCGGGTTCCCGTGGCCCGCGCAGGGCTCACTACGGCGTCGATTACCTGCCAGACCACAGGCATTCCCTCCTGTTGAACTGACGGGCATACACCCGAACCCCGCCAGGACGGAACCATGCCTCGCGCCTCCACGACCACCCCCGCCACCCCCGCCGCCGAGCACCTCCACGCCCGCTCGACTCCCCGTTCCCCACTGCTCGGTTGGCTCGCCGTCGCGTCCGTCACCGCGGGCATCTTCGCCATCGTCACCGTGGAGATCCTGCCGATCGGTCTGCTGCCGGAGATCGGGCACAGCTTCCGCGTCACGGACGGGACGGCCGGGCTGATGATGACGATGCCCGGCTTCCTCGCCGCGCTGTCCGCGCCGTTGGTGACCACGGCCACGGCCCGCGTGGACCGGCGCACCATGCTGTGCGCCTTCATGGCGCTCCTCGCGGCGGCGAGCTTCCTCGTGGCGGTGGCTCCCGCCTACTGGCTCGTTCTCGTGTCCCGCGTCCTGGTCGGCGTCACCATCGGCGGGTTCTGGTCGATCGGGGCCGGGCTCGCCGGGCGGCTCGTGCCGCGGGAGTCGGTGGGCCGGGCGACGGCGGTGATCTTCTCGGCGGTGCCGCTCGGGTCGGTGCTCGGCGTGCCGGTCGGCACCTTCGTGGGCGACGCCGCGGGGTGGCGAACGGCCTTTGTCGCCCTGGGAGTTCTGTCCGTGGGCGTCTGGGTGGTCATGCTCGTGGTGATCCCCCCGCTGCCGCCGGAAGAGGCACTGCGCGGGTCGGTCCTGCGGGACGCGCTGCATGGCGCCGGCACCCGCTGGGCCCTGCTCGTGACGGCCCTCGTCGTCCTGGCGCACTTCGGCGCCTACACGTACGTGACGCCGTTCCTGCGGCAGGCGACGGACGTGGGCCCGGGACTGGTCACCGTGTTTCTGCTGGCATACGGAGCCGCCGGGATCGTCGGCAACTTCATGGGCGGCGCGGCAGTGGTGCGGCGGCCGCGGGCCGCGTTCGCGGGGGCCGCAGGTCTGATCGCCGTCGCCACCCTGCTGCTGCCCGTCCTCGGGACCCGGCCGGCCGGGGCGGTCGTGCTGCTGGTGGTCTGGGGGATCGCGTACGGGGCCGTGCCGGTCTGCTCGCAGGCCTGGTTCGCCGCGGCGGTGCCCCGCGCTCCGGAGGCGGCATCGGTGCTGTTCACCGCCTCGTTCCAGGCGACGTTCGCGCTCGGTGCGCTCGCGGGCGGCGTGGTGGTCGACGGGGCCTCGCTGTCGGCGGTCATGGTGCTGGGCGGGCTGACGGCCGTGCTCGCGGTGGTGGCGGTGGGACTGCGCGGCCGCAAGGGCTGACACCCAGGGGGAGGCGCTCCCGCCGCGGGACTCCTGGTTCGCTCCGAATCAGCGGCCAGTGTGCTGCAGCAGCGTGCGGAAGGTCACCGACACGCGCCGTCCGCGGGGGACCCGCCCGGTCACGCCGGGGTCGCTCTTGCGCGCGGCGATGGCATGGCGCCAAGTGAAACGGGCCGGACCCGTCATGACCAGCAGGCTGCCCGGCGCGAGCGGCACCGCCAGCTTCGTGCCGTCCTCGGGATGGGTGAAGTCCATCAGGCAGCTGGAGCCCAGCGATATCGCGGCGATGACCGGACCGAAGCACGGCAGGCAGTCGACGTGGGCGCTGATCCCTTGACCCGGCTGGTACTCGTTGACGATGACCTGCTCCGCCTCACGGTCCATCAGGCCCTCTCCCACCAGACGGGCGGCCGCGTCCTGGGCCCATGCCGGAAGCGGTGGCGCGGCTGTCCCCTGGTCGGCGGCCACGCTGCGGCGGCCGTAGTCGTAGCGCTGGCCGTAGTGCTGCACGCGCCGCTTCAGCTGCGCCGACCAGGCCGCGGCGTCAATGTCCGAGAGCAGGGACTCGCAGGCGTCGGGAGTGAGCCAGTCGGCGGCATACCGCAGGCCCGGCACCGTGGCGGGCGGCCGCGGCTGGGGTGCGACATCGATGCCGAGGGAGAGTTGGCCGGAGGTCTCAGACATCTCCGAACAGTAGCCACTCCCGTGCGCGGGGCCACAAGAGTGCTGCAGAGCCGGAGCCCGGGGTGTGCAGGGAACCCCCGCACACCCCGGGAGACAGTCAGCGGCCCCCGTCCGCGGCGAGTTCGGCGAACGCCTCGACCAGATGATCGGCGAAGGACTCCATGTCCGCGGCGGCGACGGAGCTCCGGTGGACCACGCCGAGCTCCAGCACCCCGGCCTGCACGTGGGTTTCCACGACGACGGGCACCTGGCCGAGCATCGAGTCGGGCAGCGTCACGAGGGTCATCGGGCGGGGCCGCACGTAGGCGCCGCCCAGCTTGGTGAGCCCGTCGTTGCCGCTGGCCACGTGCTCCACCAGGACCGGCGGCTCGGGCAGCGCGCGCACCTGCGACACCGCCGGGGTCGCGGGGCTCAGGTGGCGCAGCACCCCGTACCCGATGCCGTCGTTGGGCACCGAGCGCATGGCCGCGGCGACGCCCGGCAGGGTCTCGGCGACCGTGGCCCCGGGCGCCACGCGCAGGTAGGCCGGGAACAGATGGGTGAACCAGCCGATCGAGTCGGTGCGGTCGCCGTGCCACAGCGCGTTCGGCGCACTCCCCATGCCCACGGTGCTCAGGAAGGCGTCGGGCGCGCCGCGCCACCGCGACCAGGCCACGGCGACCGCGGCCATCGCGGCGTGCTGCCCGCCGGGGCCGTTCTCGGTCAGCTGCGCCCCGACCCGGTCGGCGGCGAGGGTGCGGCGCACCAGTCCAGGGGGCGTGCCCGGCGTACCGTTCTCCGGCAGGGGCTGCGCGCCGGCCGCCGCGCTCAGGATGCCCTTCCAGTACGGGAGTTCGCCGGCGACCTCGTCGGAGGTGGCCATGGCGCGCAGCAGCCCGGTCCACTCGCGCCAGGCGGCCCGGGGCGGGGCGGCCGGGACCTCGCCCGCGAACGCGGCGTTGAGGTCCTCGATGAGCGGCACGAACGACGTGGAGTCGTAGACGAAGTGGTGGATCGCGAGGACGACGATGCCCGGCAGGTCGGCGCCGCGGTCGTAGAACCGGACCCGCAGCACCGGGCCGCGGCCTGGGTCGACGTCCGCGAGCAGCTCGTCGAGGTCGGCCTCCAGATACGTCTGCAACTGCTCCTCGTCCAGCGGCGGCAGCACCCGGGCGTCGACGAACGGGGCGCTCTCGCGTTCGACGCACTCGATGCGCCAGCCGAGGCTGTTGCGCCGGAACCGGTAGCGCAGCGGCTCCTGGAGTTCGACGAGGCGCTCGAACGCCGCCCGTACCTGGTCCGCTCCGACGCCCGCCGTCGTCTCCAGGATCACCGGAGTGACGAAGTCCCGGGCACCCCCGGGCGCGGCGGCCAGCAGGGCCGCGACCAGAGGAGCCGGCGGGACCGGCTCACGCGGCACGCGCACCGTGGGCGCGGCGGTGGCGATGGCGGGCGCGGCGACGGTGGCAGCGGGCGCGACAACGGTGGCGGCGGCGGGCTGGGGGACGGCGCCCTTCGCGGCGACGGTGGCGAGCTCGCGCAGGACGGGGTGGCTCAGCACGTCGTGCGGGGTGAGGGGAAGACCGGCCCGCGTGGCGCGCGAGGCGATCCCCACGCTCAGCAGCGAGTCGCCGCCGATCCGGAAGAAGTTGTCGCCCGGCTCCACCCGCGCGACACCGAGCAGCTCGGCCCATATCCCCCCGAGGATCCGCTCGGCCTCGCGTCCCGCCTCGTCGAGGACGGCCCCCGGGACCACGGCCGTCGTCACCGACGTCAGCTCGTTCATCGTGTCGTTGTCGGACATGTCCCTCTTCCTGATCGTCTGGCGGTCGAGCTTTCCGTTGCTCGTCCTGGGCAGGTCGGCGTGGCGCCGTACGCGGCCCGGCACCATGTAGGCCGGTAGCGCGCCGGCCACCCACTGCGTCAGCTCGGCCTCGTCGGGCAGGTCATGGCCGGCGACGTGCGCCACCAGGAGCGGGGCGCCGGAGGGCTGTTGCTCGCCGAGGACGAGGGCCTCGCGCACGCGCGGGTGCGCCAGCAGTGCCCGTTCGATCTCGGCGGGCTCCACGCGGTAGCCGCGCAGTTCGAGCTGGTGGTCGGCGCGCCCCTGGAACTCCAGGCTGCCGTCCGCGCGCACCAGGGCCAGGTCACCGGTGCGGTACATCCGGGCGCCGGGCTCGGCCGCGAAGGGGTTCGCGACGAACCGGGAGGCGGTGAGGCCGGGCTGGTGGTGGTAGCCGCGGCCGACGTGCGCGCCGCCGATGTACACCTCGCCCCGCTCGCCGCGCGCCACCGGCAGCAGACGGTCGTCCAGGATGTAGACGCGGACGTTGGGCAGAGGCCGGCCGATGTCCGGGATGACGTCGGGGGCGGCCCCGGCGGCCGCCACCGGCGTGGCGGTGGCGAGGACCACGCACTCCGTCGGCCCGTAGCCGTTGATCAGCACGAACGGTGTGTGCCGCGGCGGCCGCACGCGCAGCAGGTCACCGCCGGTGAGCACGCGGCGCAGCGCGAGGTCCGGCACCTCGGGCAGGTCGGAGAGGACGGCCTCGGCGAGCGGCGTCGGCATGCAGGCAACCGTGACGCGGTGCGCGGCCAGTTCCCCGAGGAGGGCCTGAGGGGTCTGCAGGGGATCGGCGACGAAGTACAGGGTGGCACCGTGGTACAGGGCGGACATGACCTCGAACATCGCCAGGTCGAAGCCGGCGGCGGCCATCTGCGCGACGCGGTCCCCGGTGTCGAGCCCGGCCTCCCGGCCGTACCAGCGCAGGACGTTGAGCAGACCGCGGTGCTCGACCTCGCAGCCCTGCGGGAAGCCCGTCGAGCCGGAGGTGTGGACGACGTAGGCCAGGTTGTCCAGGCCGGCCCGTTGCCGCGGTGCGGTGTCGGCGTCCGCGTCCGTGTCCCGGCCCGGCCCGGTGTCGCCGATCCGGACGACGGCGGTGCCGTCGCCGCCGGGAGCGGTCATGCCCTCGCCCACGACCAGGACGGACGCGGTGATCCCGGCGAGGATGGAGTGAACGCGCCGTTCGGGCACGGCCGGGTCGAGGGAGGCGATGGCGGCGCCCGCCTTGTGCACGCCGAGCCAGCCGACCACCAGGTCGGCGCCGCGGGCGGCGAGCACCGGGACGGTGCTGTCCGGTCCGACGCCGTGTGCTGCCAACCGCCGGGCCAGCCGGTTCGCGCGCCGGTCGATGTCGCGGAAGGTGTGGCTGCCCGCGGCGTCGATCACCGCGAGCTCGTCCGGCCGCCGCGCGGCGTGCGCCTGGAAGACCTCGCTCACCAGGCGCGTGTCCTCCAACTCGCGGTGCTCGCCGATGAGGATCGAGAGGTCGGCGGTGGCGTCGTCCTCCAACTCGCGGTGCTCGCCGATGGAGATCGAGGGCTCGGCGGTGCCGCTGTCCCCGTCGGACTGCTCCACCAGGTGGGCAGGGTCGTACTGCTCCACCAGGTGGGCGAGCTCGTGCAGCGGCCGGTCCGGGTCGGCCATCACGGCCGCGGCGATGGACTCGAAGAGAGCGGCGAGGCGGCGTGCGGTGGCGGCGTCGAACAGGTCGACCGCGTACTCCAGGTAGCCGGTCATCGGGCTGTCGTCCTGGTCGTACAGACCGAAGGTGAGGTCGAACTTCGAGGTACCCGGGGCGACGCCGGAGACCCCGGCGAGGTCGTCCGCGAGGGCCTGCGGGCGCAGACCCGCCAGGTCGAGCGAGGCAGCGGTGGTGTTCTGGTGGGTGTAGCAGACCGTGAACACCGGGTGCCGCGAGGGGTCGCGGTGGTCGGCGTCGGCGACGATCTTCGCGAACGGGATCTCCTCGTGGTCCAGGACCCCGGTGGCCGTGGTCGAGCACCGGCCCACCAGTTCACGGAAGCTCAGCCGCGGCTCCACCTTCGTACGGAACGGCAGCAGGTTGTTGAAATAGCCGACCAGGTCGTGGGTCACGGGGTTGAACCGGCCCGTGGTGGCGGCGCCCACGACCACGTCCCGCCGGCCTGCCCACAGGTGCAGCAGGGCGTCGACGACGGCGAGCATGGTGACGAAGCTCGTCGTGCTCTCGCCCGCGCTGAACGCGCGCAGCCGCCGGGCGAGTCCGTGGTCGAGCGCGAACTTCACGGTGTCGCCGCGGAAGGACTGCACGGCCGGGCGCGGGCGGTCGAGCGGCAGCTCCTCGACCTCCAGATCGCGCAGCTGCTCGCGCCAGTACGTGAGGCCGCGCTCCATGCGCTCCGTGTCCAGCCACTGACGCTGCCAGGCCGCGAAGTCCGCGTACTGCACAGGCAGGTCGGGCAGGTCGGCGCGGTGCCCGGCGCGCCGTGCCGTGTAACAAGCGGACAGCTCGCGGTAGAAGACGGCCGGGGCCCAGCCGTCGAAGGCGATGTGGTGGAAGGTGTGCAGGGACACGTGGTCCCGCTCGCCGAGCTTGATCACCACGGTGCGGAGCAGCGGCCCCCGCGCGAGGTCGAAGGGCGCCGTCGCCTCCGCCGTGATCGCCCGCCCCAGCTCCGCGGTGCGCTCGGCCTCGGGCAGCGCCGCGAGGTCGAGGAACGTCAGGTGCGGCTCGGGCAGGTCGGCGAGCGCGTAGGGGCGGCCGTCCTCGTCCAGGATGCGGGTGCGCAGGACTTCGTGGCGGCCCACCACGTCCCGTAGCGCGCCGGTGAACGCGTCGAGGTCGAAGTCACCGGTGTAGCGCGTGTTGACGGGGAGGTTGTAGAGGGGCGTGCCCGGCTGGAGCCGGTCCAGGTACCACAGCTGCTCCTGGTTGAAGGAGAGCGGCAGCCGGCCCGGGCGGGGGAGCGGCGTGATCGTCCAGTCGTCGTGCTCGGTCCCGGCGGCGCGCAGGGCGTCGATGCGACCGGCCAGCGTCCGCAGCGTGGGGTGCTGGTGCAGGTCGGCGAAGGTGAGGTGGACGCCGAAGTGCCGCTCGGCGTCCCGCAGGACGGTGATGCCCGCGATGGACGTGCCGCCCAGCTCGAAGTAGTTGGAGTCCGCGTCCACCCCGTCGGCCTTGAGGACACGCGTCCACAGCGCGGCCAGGGTGCTCTCGGTGTCTTCGGCCTGTGCGCTCGGTACCGGAGCCGGAGCCGGAGCCGGAGCAGGCTGCCGGGCCGGTTGCGGGGCCGGGGCCGCCGCGTCGCCGCGCTCGGGCCGCGGACCGCCCGGCGGCAGGCACCAGCAGGACACCTCGTCCGCGTCGAAGGGATACGTCGGCACCTCGATGCGGCGTGCGCCGGTGTCCGCGTAGTACTGGTTCCAGTCCAGGTCCACGCCGAGCGCGTAGAGCGCGGCGAGCGCCGAGAGCACGCCGTCGCGTGAGGGGTCGGCGAAGAGACGGACGACGGGCAGCTCGGGGACGACCCGGGAGAGCTCCCGCGCCAGCGTGCCGTCCCTGGCCGGCTCGACCACCACGGCGCCCTCCTCGACGAGGTTGCGCGCGGCGTGCCGCAGCCCGGCCTCGTCGACCTGGCCGGTGAGGGAGGACTCGGCCGCCTTGCGGCGGGCCTCGTCCGCCGTCGCCGGGTCCTGCACCGACCGCACGGCGAGGTTGCCGACGCCGGAGCCGACCAGGCGCGCCTCGGTCAGGCCGAAGGAGCGCGCGATCTGGTAGACCGCGAGCTGCCGGGTGAGCAGTCGGGCGCCGGGCGTGCCCTCGGTGGCGTCACCGGCGTCGGCGAGCTCCGGGAAGGCCGCACACAGGCTGGTCCACGCGGTGTCGTCCAGGTCCGCGTCGCCGGAGAACAGCAGCACGAGCGGGGCCGACGGTGTCGGCTCGCGCTCCTCCAGGCGGGCCGCGCGCAGCAGGGCGGCCAGTTCGCGCTTGTCGCGCGCGACGCCCGCCCAGCGGTACGGATGGTCGTCACGGCCCCGGTTCAGCGCGTGGGCGATGTCGGACAGCCGGTGGTCGGTCGTGTCGAGGAAAGCGGCGACGCGTCGCGCGTAGGCCGCGAGCGCCCGGGGGGACTTCGCGGAGAGGGTGACCAGTTGGGCCGCCGGTTCCCGGCCCGCGGGCTCCTGGGCCGTGGCGGGCGGCTCCTCGATGACGGCGTGCACGTTGGTGCCGGTCAGGCCGAAGGAGCTCAGGCCCGCCCGGCGCGTCGTGTGCGGCGCGGGCTCCCAGGGCGTGGCGTCGGCGTCGACAGTGACCGGGCCGCTGAAGTCGATGAGCGGGTTGGGCGTGCTGAAGTTGGGGTTTGGGTACCGGGTGCCGTGCCGGAGCCCGGCCAGGACCTTGAAGAGCCCGGCGACACCGGCGGCGTGGTTGAGGTGGCCGATGTTGCCCTTGATGCCGCTGATCCCGAACGGGTCGGTCAGCCCCACCTCGGCACAGGCCTGCCGCAGTCCCTCGGCCTCGATGACGTCGCCGAGCCGGGTGCCCGAGCCGTGGCACTCGACGTAGTCGACGGGGCCCGAGCCCGCCTGCCGCCAGGCCTCGACGATCGCGTCCGCCTGGCCCTGGGCGCTGGGCGCGCTCATGCTCGTGGCGCGCGAGCCGTTGTGGTTGACGGCGACGCCGCGGATCACGGCGTGGATGTGGTCGCCGTCGGCGAGCGCGTCGGACAGGCGTTTGAGGACGACGACCCCGCCGCCCTCCCCGCCGGTGGAGCCGTCGGCCCCGGCGTCGAAGGGACGGCACACGTTCTTCGTGGACGAGATGCCGAGCATGGGCACGTAGTCGCTCTCCGGCACCATCGCCGGGTACAGACTGAGCCCTCCGGCGACCGCCAGGTCCACCTGCTGGTCGCGCAGGTAGTCCACGGCGACGGAGAGCGCGGTCAGGCTGCTGCTGCACGCGGTGTCCACCACGAGCGCAGGACCGGCGAAGTCGAAGAGGTAGGAGACGCGCGCCGCCGTGGCGGACGGGTGCGAGCCGAGGAGCTGCTGCGGGTCGTCCTCGGTGTACAGGCCGGAGTAGTGGGGTTCGGGGGTGGTCATGACGACCGCCGTGTTGGAGCCCTTCAGCTCACCGGGCGCGTAGCAGGCGTTCTCGATCGCCCGGTGGGTGAGCTGGGCGGCCATGCGCTGGTGGGGGTCCATCAGCTCCGCCTCGCGCAGCGACAGATCGAAGAACCGGTGGTCGAAGAGGTCGATGCGGTCCAGGTAGCCCATGTGCAGATAGCCCGCGTCCGCGGGTGCGCCGGCGTAGTGGACCCGCTCCATGCCCGGCGCGCGGACGCTGACCCGGCTGTCGAGCAGGTTCCGGTGCAGGGTGTCCAGGTCGTCGGCGTCGGGGAGGGCGAGGGCCACCCCGATGACCGCCACGGCTTCCCGGCCGGAGTGGCTCGGGTGCGTCATAACTCGCCTCGTTTCGTCGGTGGTTTCGCGGTTGGTGTCGCGGGTGGTTTCGCGGTCGGGCCGGTTGTCGACCAGGCGTGCCATCGCCTCGACCGTCGTGTGCTCGAAGAGGGCGCTCAAGGGCACCTTGTGGGGGCCGAGTCCGGCCAGCCGGCGGCTCAGCGTGAGCAGGGAGAGGGAGGTCCCGCCGGCCTCGAAGAACTTCTCGTGCACGCCGATCTCGTCCCGGCCGAGCAGTTCGGCCCAGATCGCGGCGACCGCCCGCTCGGTGGCCGTACGCGGCCGCGCGAGCGCGACCGGGTGCCGGGCCTCCGGGCGCGGCGGGGACGGCAGGGCGCGGCGGTCCACCTTGCCGTGGCGGGTGAGCGGGAAGGTGTCCAGCGGGACGAAGGCGGCGGGGACCATGTACGGCGGCACACGCCGCGCCACGTGGGCGCGCAGCTCCTCCGGTACGAGGGCCGCGAGGCCTTGGGCGCCTTCGGTGTGTGCGTCGCCGGTGCCCGCGGCCGGTACCACGTAGGCGATCAGTTGCTGCCCGCCGGCGCCCCCGGGGGCCTCCCGGGCGACCACGGCCGCCCCGCCCACCTCCGGGTGTGCCATGAGGGCCGCCTCCACCTCGCCGGGCTCGACACGGAAGCCGCGGATCTTCATCTGGTCGTCGGCGCGGGCCTTGAACACCAGCTCCCCGTCCTCCGTCCAGGCCACGACGTCCCCGGTCCGGTACATGCGCTCACCGGGCGGCCCGAACGGGCAGGCCACGAACCGCTCCGCGGTGATCCCCGGCCGGTGCGTGTAGCCTCGTGCCAGGCCCGAGCCCGCCAGGTACAACTCGCCCTCCACGCCGGGCGGGACGGGCCGCAGCAGACCGTCGAGGACGTACACCTGTGTGTTGTCCAGCGGACGCCCGATGGGGACCACCGCACCGACCCGGTCGGCGGAGGCGAGCCGGTGGCAGGTGGCGTACACCGTCGCCTCGGTCGGCCCGTAGGCGTTGACGACCGTGGTCCCCGGACAGGCGCGCAGTACGCGGGCCACCGCGTCCGGGGGCACCTGCTCGCCACCGGTCAGCGCCTCGCGCACCCCGGTGAAGCTCTCCGGCCGTTCCCCGGAGATCACGGCGAAGAGCCCCGCCGACATGCACACCCCGGTCACCCGGTGCTCCGCGACGAGCTCGGCGAACATGTCGACGTCGAGCTTCCCGGGCGGAGCCACCACCGCGGTGCCGCCGTTGAGCAGCGGCACCCACATGTCGTACCCGGAGATGTCGAACGTCGGCGCCGAGTGCAGGAGCACCCGTTCGTGGGCGCCGCCCGCCCAGCCCCGGTCCGCCGCGAGGTCCACCACGGCGCGGTGGCTGACCCCGGCGCCCTTGGGCACGCCGGTGGACCCGGAGGTGTAGATGACGTACGCGAGCCGGTCCGGCAGTCCCGCGTCCGGCAGGTCGTCCCCCGCTTCGCCGGACACGGCCGCCGCGGTGGCCGGATCGTCCAGGACCAGGCGCGGACACCCCGTCTCGGGCAGATCGGCCGCGGCGCCGGAGGTGGTCACGAGCAGCACGGGGTGCGCGTCGCGCAGCATCGACGCCAGGCGCTGCGCCGGGTCGTCGTGGGCCAGCGGCACATACACCCCGCCGGCCTTCAGCACGGCGAGGACCGTCACCACGTACTCCGGCGACCGGGGCACGGCCACGGCCACCGGCGACTCGCGGCCCACGCCGCGCCGCACCAGCGTGCGGGCGAGCCGGTTGGCGCGGACGTTCAGCTCTCGGTACGTCAGGGACTCGGCGCCCCGCACCAGGGCGACGGCGTCCGGTGTCTCGGCGGCCCGCCGCTCGAAGAGCGCCGGGACTGTCACCGGCGGTGTGGGCGCGGCGGTGTCGTTGATGTCGCGCAGCAGGTCCCGCTCGGCGGACGTCAGCGCGTCCACCGCGTCGAGCCGGGTCCGCGGACGCGTCGCCAATTCCCGTACGAGGCAGGCGAACCGGTCGGCCAGGGCCGTGACCGTGGCGCGGTCGAAGAGGTCGACGGCGTACTCGACGAGCCCGGAGAGTCCCTGCCCGGCCCGCCGCTTCTCCTGGGTCGGCTCTCCGAGCTGGAAGAGCAGGTCGAACTTCGCGGTCCCGGTCACGACCGGTTCCGGGGTGGCCCGCACCTCGCCGAGTTCGAGGCCACCGCTCGCCTCCTGCCAGGAGAACGCCACCTGGAACAGCGGGTGGTGGGCGGTGGACCGCTCCGGGTTCAGCGCCTCGACGAGCCGCTCGAAGGGCACGTCCTGGTGGTCGTAGGCCTTGAGGGCCTTGTCCCGCACCTGCCGCACCACGTCCTCGAACGACGGGTCGCCCGACAGATCCGCGCGCAGCACCCAGGTGTTGACGAAGAAGCCCACCAGCTCCGCCAGCCCGTCGTCCCTGCGCCCCGCGATGGACGACCCGACGGTCAGGTCGTCACCGCCGCTCATCACGTGCAGCAGCACCGTGAGGGCGGACTGGAGCACCATCGGTACGGTGGCGCCCTGGGCGTGGGCCACTTCCTTGACGGCGTTCACGGTGTCCGTGTCGAGGGTGAAGGCGACGGTGTCACCTCGATGTGTGGCCACGGGGGGACGGGGCCGGTCGAGGGGGAGGGACAGCGGCTCGCGCACGCCGTCCAACTCCTCGCGCCAGTACGCCAGTTGGCGCGTGAGGAGGCTGTCGGGGTCGTCCTCGTCGCCGAGCAGCTCGCGCTGCCAGAGCGTGTAGTCGGCGTACTGCACCGGCAGTTGGTCCCAGTGCGATGCCTCGCCTTGTTGTCGGGCGGTGTAGGCGGTGGTCAGGTCGCGGGCCAGGGGTGCCATGGACTCGCCGTCGGCCGCGATGTGGTGCATCAGCAGGATCAGGACGTGTTCGTCCGGTCCGAGGCGCAGCACGCACGCCCGCACCGGAAGCTCCGCCGACAGATCGAACCTGCGGCTCACCTCCCCGGACACCGCGGCGGCCACCGCGTCCGGAGCGACGTCCCGTACGGGCACCTCAAGGCTGACGCGGTCCTCCGGCACGACGACCTGGGCCGCGTCGCCGTGGTCGTCGGCGACGAACAGGGTGCGCAGGCTCTCGTGCCGCGCCACGACGTCCCGTACCGCCGACGCCAGCGCCGCCACGTCCAGTCGACCGCGGAGCCGGACCACGAGCGGAAGGTGGTACGTCGGCAGCGGCTCCAGCTCGTCGAGGAACCGCAGGCGCTGCTGGGCGAAGGACAGCGGTACCCGCTCGGGCCGGACCTCGGCCCGGCGCAGGGCCGGACGCGACGGGTGCGTGTGCGTGCCGACGCGTTCCGCGAGGCGTGCCACGGTCGGTGCCTCGAAGACCGCCCGGATGGGGACGTCCACGCCCAGGGCCGCCCGCATCCGGTTCACCAGCCGGGTGGCCAGCAGCGAATGCCCGCCCAGGTCGAAGAAGCCGTCGTCGATCCCGACGCTCTCGATCCCGAGCACCTCGGCGAACAGCGCGCACAGCACTTCTTCCCGGTGGGTGCGGGGCGCCCGGAAGACGGTGGCGGACTGGAGCTCGGGGACCGGGAGTGCCCGGTGATCGAGCTTGCCGTGGGGGGACAGCGGCAGGTGGTCGAGGGTGACGAAGGCGCTGGGCACCATGTGTGCGGGCAGCAGGTCGGCGGCGAACGCCCGGAGCTCGGCGGGGCCGGGCCGGGAAGCGCCGCCGGCGGTGGGCACGACGTAGGCGACCAGCCGACGGGCGTCCGCGGCACCGTGGGCCGTCACGGCCGCCTGGCCGACGTGCGGGTGCGAGGTGAGGGCGGCCTCGATCTCGCCGGGCTCGACGCGATGGCCGCGAATCTTGACCTGGGCGTCGGTGCGGCCCAGGTACTCCAGTTCGCCGTGGACGTTCCGGCGGGCCAGATCGCCGGTGCGGTACATGCGCTCCCCGGCGGGGCCGAACGGGTCGGCGACGAACCGCTCGGCGGTTGCCGCGGGCCGCCCCCGGTAGCCGCGGCCGACCCCGGCACCGGCCAGGTACAGCTCGCCGACGGCGCCTTCCGCCAGGGGCGCGAGGCCCGGACCGAGGACGTAGGCGCGCAGGTTGCCCAGCGGACGCCCGATGGGCACGCCGGACGCGTAGGAGTGGTCCGGCCGCAGGGTGTGCGTGGTGGCGTAGAACGTCTCACTGGGGCCGTAGCCGTTGACGATCCGGGCCCGCGGCCAGTGGGCCCGTATTCGCTCCACCAGCGCCGGGGACAGCGCTTCCCCGGCGAGGACCAGTGCGGCCGGGCGCGCGCGGTCACCGAGCTCGTCGACGAGTTCGGCGAAGGCGGAGGGCACCGAGCTGACGACGTCCAGGTCCCAGCCGTCGCCCTCGGCCAGGGCGAGGACGTCGCGGACGATCTCGACGCACCCGCCGGTGGTGAGCGTGGCGAACAGTTCGAAGGCGGCGACGTCGAAGCTGATGGAGGTGGCGCTCAGCATCCGCCGGCCGGGCCCGAGGCCGGCCCGCCGGACCAGCCCGTCCAGGCCGTTGACGACGTTTGCGTGACTGAGGGCCACTCCCTTGGGCCGCCCGGTGGAGCCCGAGGTGTAGACGACGTACGCCAGGTGATCCGGGCGCGGGGCGGCAGGAACCCGCGGGCCTTCGGCGGCCGTTGCGCGTTCCGCCTCCTCGAACAGGAGGGCCGGCGTGGCCGTCCCGGGCAGCCGCTGGAGGGTGTCGGCGTCGGTGAGGAGCAGGCGCGGCGCGGCGTCGGCCAGCACGTGGCCGAGGCGGGCGGCCGGGTGGGCCGGGTCGATCGGCAGGTAGGCGCCCCCCGCCTTCATGATGCCGAGGACGCCCACGACCAGGGCCGCGGTGCGCGGCAGGGCGAGGGCCACGACACTCTCCGGGCCCACGCCGTGCCCGGCCAGCGCCCGTGCCAGGCGGTCGCTGCGGGCATCGAGCTCGGCGTAGGTGTGGGTGACGTCGCCGCACACCACCGCGACCGCGTCCGGCGTCCGCGCGGCCTGCCGTGCGAAGAGCGCCGGGATCGTCGCGTCCGGCACGGCCGTGTGCGTGGCGTTGAGCGTGCGCAGCACCCGCTCCCGCTCCTCGGGCGCGAGTACGTCCACCGTGCTCACCAACGCGTCGGTGTCGGCGGCGAGTTGGGTGAGGACGTGCCGGAACCGGTCCGCGAGGCCCCGGACCGCCTTGGCGTCGAGCGTGTCCCGCTGGTGCTGGAGCGTCAGCCGCAGGTGGGGGTCGGCGGCGGCCATCACGGTGAGCGGGTAGTGCGAGCCGGACAGCGGGCGGATGCCGGTGACCTCCACTCCCGCGGCCGCCATCGCCTCGCCGAAGCCCACCCGGTCCACGGGGTACGACTCGAAGGCGACGAGGCTGTCGAACAGCACGCTCGTACCGGTGGCCCGGTGGATCTCGGTGAGGCCGTGATGGTGGTGGTCGAGCAGTGCCGCCTGACGGTCCTGGAGGCCGGTGAGGAGGTGGGCGAGGCTGTCGCCGGGCCTGCAGCGGACCCGCACCGGCAGCGTGTTGATGAACGCGCCGGCCATCGCGTCGACGTCGGGCACGGCGGCCGGGCGGCCGGACACCGTGGCGCCGAACACCACGTCGTCCTGGCCGGTCAGGGCGCCGATCAGCAGCGCCCAGGCGCCTTGGACCACGGTGTTCAGGGTGACGCCCAACTCGGCGGCCCGCGCGGAGAGTCCGCGGGCCAGGTCCACGGGGACGGGCACCTCGATCTGGCCGAACCCTTCGGCCTCGGGCTCCGTCGGCTCCGTCTTCGCCGTCTCCTCCGATTCGGGTTGCGGCGCCGCCGCGCCCCGCCCTGCTGCCACCACGGGGGCGAGGAGCGTCGGCTCGGTCACCCCTTCCAGTTCCTGCGCCCAGGCGTGCGCCGCCGCCTCCTGGTCCTGCCTGGCAAGCCAGGTCAGGAAGTCCCGGTAGCGGGGCGGCGCGGGCAGTGCGGAGGCATCGCCTCCGGCCCCGTACAGCCGCAGCAGGTCCTGGGTGAGCACCGGCAGCGACCAGCCGTCGAACAGCAGGTGATGGGCGGTCAGGACCAGCTCGAAGCGGTCGGGGCCGCGCTTCACCAGGGCCATGCGCAGCAGGGGGGGCTCGGTGACGTCGAAGGGCTTGCGCAGGTCCTCGGTCAGGAAGGCCTCGAAGGCCGCGCTCCGCTCGGTGTTCCCTTCACCCGCCTCTCCGGCTGCTCCGGCTGCTCCCGCTGCTCCGGCTGCTCCCAACTCTCCGGCGTCTCCGGCCTCTTCGGCCAGGTCGATGTCACGCCAGGGCAGCTCGACGCCGTCCACCACGACCTGTACGGGTTCTCCGTCGGCGGCCGCGGTGAAGGCGGTGCGCAGATTCGCGTATCGGTCAAGGAGAGCCTGCCCGGCCGCCCGCATCCGCGGGGCCTGGACCCGCCCCCGCAGGTGCAGGACGAACTGGACGACATACGCGTCCGGCTCCCCGTCGGCGTACTGCGCGTGGAACACCAGGCCCGACTGGAGCGCCGTGAGCGGCCACACCTCCGCGAGCTGCGGATACCGGCGCTCCCATGCCTCGATGTCGTGCTGGCCGACCGGCACCAGCGGCACGTCCGAGGGCGTGAGCCCGCCCGCGTCCGGCCGGTCGGCGTGGCGGGCGAGCCCGTCGAGGGCGGCGGCCCACAGGTCTGCGAGTTCCTGTATCCGCTCACGGGACACCGCGCCGGTGGCGAACTCGAACTCCGCGTCGAGGCACGGCCCGTGCGCGGTGTCGACGACCATCGAGTTGATCTGCAGGGCGGTGAGCGCGGGCATGTCCGGGGCCGTCTCGCCGGTCGGCGCGCCCAGGTCGGTGACCTGTGTGAAGCCGAGGCCGCGCAGATGTTCCGGCATGTCGGTGGGGGAGAACCGGCCCAGGTAATTGAAGCCGATCTGGCCGGTGGAGTGCGCGCGCAGCGCGGCGGCCGCCCGCGGGTTGAGCTCGCGCAGGAGGCCGTAGCCGATGCCGTCGTCGGGCACGGCCAGGAGCTGTTCCTTGACGGCCTTGACCGCGCCGCCCGCCGCGGCACCGCCCGCGAAGGCCTCGTCGAGATCGCATCCGGCCACGTTCAGGCGGACGGGGTACATGCTGGTGAACCAGCCCACCGTGCGCGACAGATCGGCTCCCGGAATCGCCGCTTCCGTGCGTCCGTGGCCTTCGAGGCCGAGGAGGAGCGAGGGTTCCTCGTCCGGCTGCGAGAGTGCGTCGTCGGCCGGGGAGGGTGCGTCGGCTCCCTGGGCGCGGCGCCAGCGGGCGACGGCGAGGGCGAGTCCGGCCAGCAGGCCGTCGTTGACCCCGCAGCGGAACGCCGTGGGCACGGCCGTCAGGAGGGCTTCGGTGACGGACGCGGGCAGCCGCAGGCGCACGGTGTCCACCGTGGACCGGACGTCCACCGCGAGGTCGAACCGGCGGTCGCCGAGGGCCGGATCGGGCCCGTCCACGACGGCGAGCCACCGGGGCAGCTCGGCCGCCCTGCGCTCGCTGTTCGCCTCGGCCACCAGCGCGTGCGCCCACCGCCGGAACGACGTGCCCACCTCAGGCAGCACCGGTGTCCGGCCCGCGCGCACCGCGCCCCAGGCGGCCGCGAGGTCCGGCAGCAGGACGCGCCAGGACACCCCGTCCACCACCAGGTGATGCACGACGACCAGAAGCCGCCCCGCTTCGCCGGCGGGGCCCGGGTCGAACCAGACGAACCGCGCCATCACCCCGGCCGCCGGATCGAGCAGGTCCGTCGCCGCGGCCCGCTCGGCCGCCACCGCCCGTTGCCACCACGTGCCGTCGGCCGTGTGCTCCGGCCCGCAGTCCACGTGGCGCAGCAGTGCCGCCGTGTCGACCGTGCCCGGTGCGGCGACCAGCAACTGCCCGGCCGGTTCCGCGTCTTCGTCGGTCACCAGGCGGGCACGCAGCATGTCGTGGTGGTCGACGACCGCGTCCAGGGTGGCGAGCAGCCCGGCCCGGTCGATGCCCTCGGGCAGGTCGAGCAGGACCGCCATGGAGAACCGGTCGGTGTCGCCGCCGCGCTCGTGGATGTAGCGCGCGATGGGCGGCAGCGGCAACAGCCCCCTGCCGCCGCCGTCGAGTTCGGCGAGGACCGGCGCTCCGGCGCCGTCCTCGTGGCCGGTGGGAGCGAGACGGGCCAGTTCGGCGATCGTCCGGTGCTGGAAGATCTGGCGCGCGGTGACCTCCACGCCCCGGGTGCGGGCGCGCGAGACCACCTGGATCGAGCGGATGCTGTCGCCGCCGGACGCGAAGAAGTCGTCGTCGACGCCGACCCGGTCCAGGCCCAGGACCTCGGCGTACACGTCCGCGAGTACCTGTTCCCGCGGGGAGCGCGGCGCCCGGTAGGCGTCGGTGGCGAACTCGGGCTCGGGCAGCGCCGACCGGTCCAGCTTGCCGTTCGGTGCCAACGGCAGTTGGTCGAGCATCACGTACGCCGCCGGGGCCATGAACTCCGGCAGCCGGCCGGCCACGAACCGGCGCAGCTCCGCGGCGGACACCCCGACGTGGAAGTCGATGTCGCCGGTGCCCGCGATGCCGCCCTCGGTGACGCGCACGACGTACGCCACGAGCTGACGGGCGCCGCCCGGCTGCTCCCGCACGGCCACGACGGCCTGCGCCACACCGGGGTGCGCGGTGAGCACGGCCTCGACCTCGCCGGGCTCGATCCGGAACCCGCGGATCTTCATCTGCTCGTCCGTGCGGCCCTGGTAGACCAGGTTGCCCTCGCGCGTCCAGGTCACGAGGTCGCCGGTGCGGTACATGCGCTCACCGGCCGCGCCGAACGGGCAGGCCACGAAGCGTTCCGCGGTCAGGGCGCGGCGGCCCAGATAGCCGCGGGCCAGCCGGTCGCCGGCGATGTACAGCTCGCCGGGCACCCCGGTGGGCACCGGCCGCAGCGCCGCGTCCAGGACGTACAGACGGGTGTTGTCCAGAGGCCGCCCGATCGGCACGACCGTGCCCACGTCGGCCGTCTGGCGCAGCGCGTGCACCGACGCGGCCATGGAGGCCTCTGTCGGCCCGTAGGCGTTGACGACCGCGGTGCCCGGGCAGGCGGCCAGGACGCGCTCGACGGCGCCCGGGGGCAGGACGTCGCCGCCCGACCACACCTCGCGCACGCCCGTGAACGCCTCGGGCCGCTCCTCGGCGACCACCCGGAAGAGCCCCGCCGTCAACAGCAGCCCGGTGACCCGGTGTTCGGCGATCACCTTCGCCAGGCCGGCCGGGTCGTGCGCGCCCGGAGGGGCCACCACGATCGTGCCACCGCGCAGGAGCGGCACCCACAGCTCGTACGTCGAGGCGTCGAAGGCCTGCGTCGAGTGCATCAGGACGCGCTCGTGACCGCCCGCGAAACAGCGGTCGAAGGCCAGACGCACCACGCCGCGGTGGGTGACGCCGACGCCCTTCGGGGTGCCGGTGGAGCCGGACGTGTGCATCACATAGGCGAGGTGCTGCGGCGACAGGCGGGCGGTGCCGTCCGCGTCGTCGTTGTCGGAGCCGTCGTCGAGGTCCAGCTGGTCGAGGAGCACCTCCTCACACCCGTGCGGGGGCAGCACGTCCCGCGTCGCCGTGTCGGTGAGGACGAACCGCGGGTCCGCGTCCGCCAGGACGAGGCCCACGCGGCCGCTCGGGTAGCGGGGGTCGACGGGCACATAGCCCGCACCGGCCTTCAGCACGCCGAGGAGCGCGACGACCAGCTCGGCCGAGTGCGGCAGCGCCACCGCCACGAGGTCGTCGGGGCCGAGACCGCGCCGCACCAGCGCGCGGGCGAGCCGGTTGGCCCGTGCGTTCAGCTCGCGGTACGTCAGCGAGCTGTCGCCGTGCACCACCGCGGGGGCGTCGGGCGTCGCCGCGGCCCGCTGCTCGAAGAGCGCGGGAATCGTCAGGTCCGGCGTGGTGACGTCCGTGTCATTGAAGGTGCGCAGCAGCCGGTCGCGCTCTTCGGCCCCCAGCACGTCCACCGTGCGCAGCCGCGCACCCGGGGTCGTCGCCAACTCCCGTACGAGGCGGGTGAACCGGTCCGCGAGGGCCTGGGCGGTGCTCCGGTCGAACAGATCCGTGGCGTACTCGACGCCGCCCACGACGCCACGCCCGGGGGTGTCGGCCAGCGTGAACGCGAGGTCGAACTTCGCGGTACCGGTCGGGACGAGGCCGAAGGCCGAGCGGAGCCCCGGCACGTCGAAGACCTGGCCGCCGGTGCTGTGCCAGCCGAACATCACCTGGAACAGCGGGTGATAGGCGGTGGACCGCTCCGGGTTCAGCGCCTCGACGAGCCGTTCGAAGGGCACGTCCTGGTGGTCGTAGGCCTTGAGAGCCTTGTCCCGCACCTGCCGCACCACGTCCTCGAAGGACGGGTCTCCCGACAGATCGGCCCGCAGCACCCAGGTGTTGACGAAGAACCCGACCAGGTCCCGGAGCTCCTCGTCGGTCCGCCCGGCGATCGGCACGCCCACGGTCAGGTCGTCACCGCCGCCCATGAGGTGGAGCAGGACCGTGAGGGCGGACTGGAGCACCATGGGTACTGTGGCGCCCTGAGCGTGGGCCACTTCCTTGACGGCCGCCAGGACATCGGCGTCGAGGACGAATTCGACAGTGTCGCCCCCGTGGCTGGCCACCGGCGGACGCGGCCGGTCGAGGGGGAGCGGCAGCGGCTGTCGTACACCGGCCAACTCCCCGCGCCAGTACGCCAGTTGGCGTGTGAGGAGGTTGTCGGGGTCGTCCTGCTCGCCCAGGAGGTGGCGCTGCCAGAGGGTGTAGTCGGCGTACTGCACCGGCAGTTGGTCCCAGTGCGGTGCCTCGCCTTGTCGTCGGGCGGTGTAGGCGGTGGTCAGGTCGCGGGCCAGGGGTGCCATGGATTCGCCGTCGGCCGCGATGTGGTGGATCAGGAGCACCAGCACGTGCTCGTCCGGGCCGCGGCGCAGCACGCACGCCCGCACGGGCAGCTCCGCTGACAGATCGAACCGGTACGCGGCTTCCTCCGCCACGGCGGCGTCCACCGCATCCGGCGCCACCTCCCGCACCGGCACGTCGAGGACGACGTCGTCCTCGGCCACCACGATCTGCGCCGCGACGCCCTGGTCGTCGGCGACGTACAGCGTGCGCAGGCTCTCGTGGCGTACCACGACGTCCCGCACCGCCGAGGCGAGCGCCGCCACGTCCAGCTCACCGTTCAGAGGCAGCACGTAGGAGAGGTTGTACGTGGCCGAAGGGCCCTCGTAGCGGTCCAGGAACCACAGGCGGTGCTGGGCGAACGACAGCGGCACCCGCTCGGGCCGGACGTCGGCCCGCCGCAGCGGCGCACGCGCCGACCCGGCCTCCGCGCCCACGCGCTCGGCGAGACCCGCCACGGTGGGCGCCTCGAAGACCGCCCCGATCGGGACGTCCACGCCGAGCACCGCACGCATCCGGTTCACCAGACGGGTGACCAGCAGCGAATGCCCGCCCAGGTCGAAGAAGCCGTCGTCGATCCCGACGGCCTCCACCTCGAGCACCTCGGCGAACAGCGCGCACAGCACCTCCTCCCGCACGGTGCGCGGCCCGCGGCCCGCGGACTCCGCGCCGGTGCGGTCGGGTGCGGGCAGCGCGCGCCGGTCGAGCTTGCCGTTGGGGTTCAGCGGCACCTCGGCGAGGGGGACGACCACCGACGGCACCATGTACGCGGGCAGCCGCGCGGCGACGAACGCGCGCAGTTCCCCGGAGGCCGGCGCGGTGGCGCCCGGCTCGGGCACCACGTAGCCCACGAGGCGCCGGTCACCGCCGTGGGCGTCGCTGACGACGACGGCCTGGGCCACGTCGGGATGCTCGCTCAACGCGGCCTGCACTTCGCCGAGTTCGACGCGGAAGCCACGGATCTTGACCTGGTCGTCGGCGCGCCCGTGGAAGACGAACTGCCCGTCACGGCCCCGGGTGACGACGTCCCCGGTGCGGTACATGCGGCGGCCGGGCTCCCCGTACGGACAGGCCACGAAGCGTTCGGACGTCAGGCCCGGACGGCCCAGGTAGCCGCGGGCCAGGGAGTCGCCCGCCACGTACAGATCTCCGGCCACTCCCGTGGGGACGGGGCGCAGCGCGGCGTCGAGGACGTACAGGTCGGTGCGGGCGATGGGGTGGCCGATGGGCGGCGTGCGGCCGTCGGCGGCCAGCGGGTCGCTGAAGGTCACGATCGCCGTGGTCTCGGTCGGGCCGTAGGCGTTGACCATCTGCCGGCCGGTGGACCAACCGGTCACGAGCTCGGGGGTCGCCGCGTCGCCGCCGACCGCCAGCGAGGTCACGGTGGGCAGCGAGCCGGGCGGCAGCGCGCCGAGCACGGCGGGCGGCAGGAAGACATGCGTGATCCGCCGCTCGGCGATCGTCCCCGTCAGCGGGGCGCCGGGGGCGAGCCGCTCCTGCGGGGCGAGGACCAGCACGGCGTCGGTGAACAGCGCCATCCAGACCTCGTAGAGCGAGACGTCGAAGCTCGGTGAGGCGAACTGGAGCACGCGGCTGTCGGCGGTCAGGCCGAGGCGCCGCCGCTGCGTGGCGACGAGGGCGGCGATGCCGGAGTGGGTGACGGCCACGCCCTTGGGCCGCCCGGTCGACCCGGAGGTGTAGATGACGTACGCGGCGTCGGCGACGGACAGGGCGGCGCCCCGCTCGTCGTCGGTCACCGGGCCGTCGTCGTGCCGGGCCACCGTGGCGGCGGTCCCGGGGTCGTCCAACCGCAGGACGGGCACGGCCAGTTCGGGCAACTCCGCCGCCGTGGCGGCGTCCGCCACGGCGAGCAGGGCGCCGGAGTCGGCCAGCATGTAGGCGATCCGGTCCGCGGGATAGGACGGGTCCACCGGCAGATAGGTCCCGCCGGCCTTCATCACGGCGAGCAGCGTGACCACGAGGTCGGGCGAGCGGCCCAGCGACACCGCCACCGCCGTCTCACTCGTCACCCCGCGCCGCAGCAGCTCACGCGCGAGCCGGTTGGCACGGGCGTCCACCTCCGCGTACGTCAGTGACTCCTCGCCGCACTCGAGGGTCACCGCGTCGGGCATTGCGCGGACCTGCTGCTCGAACATCCCGGGGAAGGTGCCCTGTTCGACCGGCGAGGCGGTGTCGTCCGCACCATTCAGCAGCTGCGTCCGTTCGGCGGACGTGAGCAGGTCGAGCCCGGCGACGGTCACGCCGGAGTCGGCGGCGATCTGCCCGAGGATGTGCGCGAGGCGCTCCGCGACGTCCTGGGCGGCCGCGCGGCCGACGAGGGGAGACCGGTACTGCACGGCCACGCGCAGGAGCGGCGCCGTGGTGACGGTCACCGTGAGCGGGTAATGGGTGCCCACCGACGGGCGGACGCCGGTGACCGCGAAGGAGCTGCCGCCCGCGTCGCCGTCCTCCACCGTGTAACTCTCGGACGTCACCAGCGTGTCGAACATCTGGCCCGTGCCCGTGACCCGGTGGATGTCGGCCAGTCCGCAGGTATGGCCGTGCAACGCCTGCTGCCGCTCGCGCATGCCGCGCAGCACATCCGCGACGGTGTCCGTGGCCGCCAGACGCACCCGCACCGGGAGCGTGTTGACGAAGAGACCGGCCATCGCCTCGACATCCGCCACCGCCTCCGGACGCCCCGGCACGGTCGCGCCGAAGACCACGTCCTGCCGCCCGGTGAGGGCGCCGAGGAGCAGCGCCCAGGCACCCTGCACCAGGGTGTCCGGCGTGATGTCCAGCGCGTCCGCCCGCCGGGACAACGCGTGCGCGGTCTCCTCGGGCAGGGGCACTTCGACCTCGCCGTGGCCGTCGGCCGGGGGATCCGCCGTGACGACGGGCGCAAGAAGCGTCGGCTCCGACACCCCTGCCAGCTCCTCGGCCCACACCTGGGCAGCGGCATCCCGGTCCTGCTCGGACAGCCACACCAGAAAATCGCGGAATTCGGCATTCCGGGGCACGGCGGACGTGTCCCTACCCGCCGCATAAAGACGTTGCAGATCCCTCACCAGAACGCGCAGCGAAAGCCCGTCAAAAAGAACTTGATGAGCCGTCAGAATCAGCTCGTACGACTCTTCCCCGGTCCGGGCCAGAGCCATCCGCAGCAAGGGCGGCACACTGAAGTCGAAGGGCTTACCCAATTCCTCCGACAACAACGCATCCAAGGATTCCGGGGCGGTCGCTCCTGTCTCCCCGTCCGTCAAGTCCACCGCGCGCCACGGCAACTCCACCCCGGCCACGACGGCTTGAATCAGATCTCCGTCAACGCCCGCCATGAAAGCCACGCGCACATTCGCATGCCGGTCCAGAAGGGCCTGCCCGGCCGCCCGCAACCGCTCACCGTCCACCGGCCCCCGCAGGTGCAGCACGAACTGCATGCGATAGGCGCCCTCAGCGGAGTCACCCAACAGCGCATGAAAAAGCAGCCCCGACTGCAACGGGGTCAGCGGCCACACTTCCGTGAGGCCTGGACAGCGCCGCTGCCACTCCTCCATCTCGCGCGGCCCCGTCGGCACCAAGGACACGCCGACCGTCCCGAGCCGCCGGTCGGGCTCGGCCACGACCTGGCGTACGACCCGCACGAACCGCTCCGCGAACCACTCCGCCCGCCGCCGGTCGCACGTGGCGTCGGCGTACTGGAGCACAGCGGACACCCCACCACCGGAGCCCACGTCAAGGGGGCGGTGCAGGGCGAACGGAAGCCCCTCGGCGCCCTGGCCGTCCGGGTCCCGTTCCCGCATCCGCCGGATCAGCTCGGCGAACGACGGATCGTCCTGCCACAGGGCCGCGGGGATCGCCGAGGCATCGGTGAAGAGCCACACGGGCCCGCCGTCGGCCCCGCCGGCTCCGGTGGTCGTGACGGCCCCGGCGATGGGCAGCCCCACAGCCAGGCCCTCGCTCCCGCCCTCACTCTCGCCGAGCCGCCGCAGCAGCACCGCGAACGCCGCCTCCAGCACACTGAGGGCTGTGGTGCCCCACTGGAGGGCCAACGCCTCGACCGCGTCCAGGAGTTCGCCGTCGAGGCCGAATTCCACCGTGCCGACGGCGCCCTTGACGGGGTCCGGCCCACGCCCGGGCGGACGGCCTCCCCGGCGAGCGGCGTATGCCGTCTCCAGGTCCCGCACGAGCGACGCCGACCGCCCGGCCCCGTCACCCGCGCCTTCGCCGCGCACCGGGAGGTTCACCACATGCTCGTCGGTGCCGCGCCGGACCAGCCCGGCGGTGCCACCGCCTTCGGTGTCGCCGCCGTCTTCGGCACCCGTGACCTCCAGGACCGCCGACGCCAGCGCGTCCGCGTCCAGTTCGCCCTTCAGGCGCAGGACGAGCAGGTCCGCCCGGACCGTCGTCGAATCCACGTGGCGTTCCGTGAACCACGCCCCGCGTCGCACCGAAGATAAACAGATCACCGAGTCAGCTCCTGTTCCTCGCATACCGGAACAGACCCGTGATGGATCTGATCCGCCCGCCGTTGATGCGCGAAATGAAAGGCAGCGTTCCGCGGTTGGCTCGTGCCGGAACGGTCGAAGTCGGCATGCCCGCCGGCATTCACGACGCCGCCGCGACAAAGTATCCCGGCGGCGCGGCTGTCCCGTCGACATGACAACAGAAATCCGCCTGCTATTCAGCGAATTGCGCTCAGAAGGTTTCGGCGGCTTCCTGGCTCACCGCAGCAAGGTGGAGCGGGGAGCCCTCCCGGGGCCGCTCGCGAGCTTTTCCCCCACCGAGCGGGAGAGGTTGCTGTCCGCCGAGCGATACATTGCAGAACCCACGTAAGGATCAAGGTTCTCGGCCGGCGCTCACCGTCGTGCGGTGAGCGCCGGAGGCGGCGTGTCTCAGACCGCTGCCGCGAGCGCCTCGTACTGCGCGTCCGTCAGGCTGATGCCCGCGGCGTCGGTGTTCTGCTCCAGGTGCGCCACCCGGGACGTGCCGGGGATCGGCAGGATCACCGGCGAGCGGCGCAGCAGCCAGGCCAGGGCGAGCTGCGACGGGGCGGCGCCGTGCTCCTTGGCGGCGGCGTCGAGCGGGCCGCCCGGGCGGGCGAGTTCGCCGGTGGCGATCGGGAACCACGGGATGAAGGCGATGTTCTCGCGCTCGGCGTACTCGAGCACGTCCTCGGAGCTGCGGTTGACCAGGTTGTACTGGTTCTGCACGGAGGCGATCTCGGCGTGCTCGCGGGCCGCCTTGAGCTGATCCACCGTCACCTCGGAGACACCGATGTGGCGGATCTTGCCCTCCGACTGCAGCAGGGCGAGCTCGCCGATCTGGTCGGCGAGCGGCACCTGCTCGTCGATACGGTGCAGCTGGAACAGGTCGATGCGCTCCACACCGAGGTGGCGCAGGCTCAACTCGGCCTGCTGACGCAGGTATTCGGGACGGCCGACCGGGCGCCAGTCGCTCGGGCCCGAGCGGGTCAGCCCCGCCTTGGTGGCGATGACCAGGTCGTCGGCGTACGGGTGCAGGGCCTCGCGGATGAGGACCTCGTTGACGATGGGGCCGTAGGAGTCGGCGGTGTCGATGAAGTTCACGCCGAGCTCCACGGCGCGGCGCAGTACGCGAACGGCCTCGTCCCGGTCCTTGGGCTCGCCCCAGACGCCCGGTCCGGTGAGCTGCATGGCGCCGTAGCCGAGGCGGTTGACGGGGAGGTCGCCGCCGAGGGCGAAGGTGCCCGAGGCGTCGGCAGGGCGCGAGGGGTTCGAGGTGCTCATGGGAGCGGTCCTTTCGCAACGTGCGTACGACAAGATGTGTGACTCCGAACCTATGCGTAAGAACAGGTGAAGAGCGGATTCGGCCGTGCACGGGCAGCCGCCGGGACCGTGCGCGGCGGGCCGGTGCCGTGTGGTACCGGCCCGGCGTCACGTCGGACAGGACAGCCGAAAGCCGCAGGTGGGAGCGGGCTCCTCGCCGATCCGGCCACCTCACGAGCGGCGTCAGCCCAGCTTCTTCAGGAGCTCCGCGGCGCCGCACTCCGGCGGACGCGCCACGCACGCGCGGCGGCCTCCACATATTCCCGCAACCCGGCGGAAATAGTGCCGACGACCTCGCGGTTGCAGCCCCACATGCGGCAGCGGCACCCGGTCGCGGCACATCCCTGGAGGACCCCATGAAGATCGGCATCATCGGCGCGGGCAACATCGGCGGCAACCTCACCCGCCGTCTGACCGCCCTCGGCCACGACGTGTCCGTGGCCAACTCCCGCGGCCCGCAGACCCTCACCGCACTCGCCGAGGAGACCGGGGCCACGCCCGTCACCGTCGCCGAGGCCGCGCGCGGCGCCGAGCTCGTCGTCGTGACGATTCCGCTGAAGAACGTTCCCGACCTGCCGTCCGGCCTGTTCGACGAGGCCGCCGAGGGCTTCGTCGTGCTCGACACCGGCAACTACTACCCCCAGCAGCGCGACGGCAGGATCGACGCCATCGAGGACGACGGCCTGACCGAGAGCCGCTGGACCGAGCGGCACATCGGCCACCCGGTGATCAAGGCGTTCAACGGCACGTACGCCTCGGACATCCTCGACAAGCCGCTCCCCAAGGGCGACCCCGAGCGGATGGCGCTGCCCGTGGCCGGGGACGACGAGGCCGCCAAGAAGGTGGTCCGCGACCTGATCGACGAGCTGGGCTTCGACACCGTCGACGCCGGCGGCATCGACGAGTCCTGGCGCCAGCAGCCCGACACCCCGGTCTACGGGCTGCGGGCCGGCGTCGCGGCGGTCACCGAGGCGCTCGCGGCGGCGTCCCCCGAGCGTCCGGCGACGTTCCGGGCGTAACCGCGGCACCGTCGTGTGCCGTCCCCTCGGGGAAGTGGCAGGCGACCTGCCGCGCCTCGCCCGGCGTGGCGATCCGCAGCACCGGCGCCTCGGTCCGGCAGATGTCCTGCGCCTTGGGGCAGCGGGGATGGAAGGTGCAGCCGGGCGGGGGCGCGGCCGGGCTCGGCGGGTCGCCCAGGAGCGTGATGCGCTCGCGGGCCCGCTCGGCCGCCGGGTCGGGCAGCGGCACGGCGGACAGCAGCGCCCGGGTGTAGGGGTGGGCCGGGGCCGCGTACACCCGCTCCTTGGCGCCGATCTCGACGATGCGGCCGAGGTACATGACGGCGACGCGGTCACAGACCCGCTTGACCACCGACAGGTCGTGGGCGATGAAGAGGTAGGCCAGGCCCAGCTCCCGCTGCAGCCGCTCCATCAGGTTGACGATCTGGGCCTGGACGGAGACGTCGAGGGCGGAGACGGGCTCGTCGGCGACGACGAGGCGCGGCCCGGTGGCCAGCGCCCGCGCGATGCCGACGCGCTGAGCCTGGCCGCCGGAGAACTCGTGCGGATAGCGGTCCCTGTGCTCGGGGATGAGCCCGACGAGCTCCATCAGTTCGACGGCGCGCCTGCGGGCGTCGGCGGCCGAACTCCCTTGCACCAGAAGGGGGTCGGAGATGATCCGGGCCACGGTCTGGCGCGGGTTGAGGGAGGAGTGCGGGTCCTGGAAGACCATCTGAATCTCGCGGCGCAAGGGCCGCAGCGCACGCTGCGACAGATGGCTGATGTCGCGGCCGTCGTACGCGACCGTGCCGCTGGTCGGCTCCAGGAGCCGCACGATGGTGCGGCCGGTGGTGGACTTGCCGCACCCCGACTCCCCGACGAGGCCGAGGGTCTCGCCCGCGCCCACGTCGAAGCTGATGCCGTCGACGGCGCGCACCGGGGCCGTGCCGCGCCGCCTGGCCGGGAAGGACGTCGTCAAGTCCCGTACGGAGAGGAGCGGTTGAGGGGCGGTGGTCGTGAGGTGGGTCGCTGTGGTCATGAGGTGACGCCTTCGTGAGTCAAGAGGTGACGCCTTCGTACGCGGGGAAGTGGCACGCGGCCGGATGGCCGGACGGGCCGTGGAGCAAGGGCTGTTCCGTCTCGCACCGCAGCCGTTCGCTCGCGGAGGAGGCCGCGGCCCGTGGGCAGCGGGGTGCGAAGGCGCAGCCGGGGGCCGGGGTGAGCAGGGAGGGCGGGCTGCCGGGGATGGCCCGCAGCGGCTCGTCGTCGGCGTCGTCCAGGCGCGGCAGGGAGTCGAGCAGGCCGCGCGTGTAGGGGTGGGCGGGGGTCGCGAACAGCGTGTCCACCGGGGCCTGTTCGGCCGCCCGGCCGCCGTACATCACGAGCACGTCGTGGGCGACCCGGGCGACCACGCCCAGATCGTGGGTGATCATGACGACGGCGAGGCCGCGGTCCTGCTGGAGGCGGGCGATCAGCTCCAGGATCTGCGCCTGGACGGTGACGTCCAGCGCGGTGGTGGGCTCGTCCGCGATGAGCAGCTCGGGTTCGCAGGCGAGGGCCGTCGCGATCATCACGCGCTGGCGCATGCCACCGGAGAACTGGTGCGGATACTCGCCCGCCCGGCGCTCCGGCTCGGGAATGCCGACCTCGGCGAGCATCTCCACCGCCCGCCGCCGGGCCGCCGCGCGACGGGAGCCGAAGTGGACGCGGTGGTGTTCGGCGATCTGTTCGCCGACCGTGTAGTACGGGTGCAGGCTGGAGAGCGGGTCCTGGAAGATCATGGCCATGCGGCGGCCGCGCAGCCGGTTCAGGCCGCGCTCGTCGAGGCCGACCAGCTCCTGGCCGTCGAGGCGGATGGAGCCGCTGACGTCGGCGCCGGTGTGCAGGCCGAGCACGGCCAGGGAGGTGACGGACTTGCCGGAGCCGGACTCTCCCACGATGCCGAGGGTGTGCCCCCGCCGCACCTCGAAGGAGAGGCGGTCCACGGCCTGGACGGGCCCGCGCGCGGTGCTGAACGCGACGCTCAAGTCGCGTACGGACAGCAGGGGTTCGGAAGTGTCCGGCCCGGCAGGACCGGGCGCGTCCTCGTGGGACAGCAGGGTCATCAGAACCTCACTCGCGGGTCGACGACGGCGTACAGCAGGTCGACGGCCAGGTTGGCGACGACGATGAAGGTGGCGGCGAGCAGCGTGACGCCGAGGATGACCGGCTGGTCGCCGGTGGACAGGGCGCCGTAGAAGAGCCGTCCGATGCCCGGCAGGCCGAAGATGGACTCGGTGATGACGGCGCCGGCGAGCAGCCCGCCCAGGTCCATGCCGAAGAGGGTGAGGATCGGCGTCATGCCCGCCCGCAGACCGTGCTTGACGACGACGGTGCGGCGCGGCAGCCCCTTGGCGCGGGCCGTGCGGATGTACGGCTCGGCCATCGTCTCGATCATCGAACTGCGGCTCTGGCGCGCGTACATGGCCGCGTACAGGATGGCGAGCGCGAGCCACGGGAGCAGCAGGTTGGACGCCCAGTCGACGGGGTCGGAGCCGAAGGGCACGTACTGCGGATAGGGCAGCAGGTCCGCCGTCCGGATCAGCCCGTAGATCAGCATCATGGACGTGAAGTAGACGGGCAGCGAGGCGGCGCCGACGGCGCCGACCATGAGGAGCTTGTCGGTGAGGGTGCCCTTGCGCAGCGCGGCCGTCACCCCGGCGGTCAGGCCGAGCGTCAGCCACAGCACGGCCGCGCCGAGCGCGAGCGAGGCGGAGACCGGCAGCCGGTCCATCAGCAGGCCCCACACGGACTCGCTGTTCTCGTAGCTGTAGCCGAGGCACGGGAAGTCGCAGTGCAGCGCGTACTGGCCGGTGCCGATGGCGCGGCCGGTGAAGATGCCGGCGAGGAAGTCCCAGAACTGCTGCCAGACCGGCTGGTCCAGGCCCATGTTGGCGCGGATCGCCGCCAGGCGTTCGGCGCTGCACGACTTGCCGCAGGCCGCGGCGGCCGGGTCGGACGGCAGGACGTAGAAGATGGTGAAGGTGACGGCGGCGACGGCGACGAGCACGCCGGTCACGGCGAGGAGACGGCGGCCGATGTAGAGGATCATGTGCGGCTTCCCCTCGGGTCGAGGATGTCCCGCAGCGCGTCGCCGAGCAGGGTGAACGCGAGCACGGTCAGGAAGAGACAGGTGCTCGGGACGACGAAGTACATGGGATCCGTGTCGTAGAAGGCGACGCTCTCGGCGATCATCTGGCCCCAGGAGGGCGTGGGTGGCCGGACGCCGACGCCGAGATAGCTCAGCGCCGCCTCGGTGGCGATCATCCCGGGGATGATCAGGGTCGTGTACGCGATGACGGGCCCGGCGACGCCGGGGAGGATGTCGCGGCTGAGGATCCGCCAGGGCCCCGAGCCGCCCACGCGGGCGGCGTCGACGTACTCGCGGTGTTTGAGCGAGAGGGTCTGGCCGCGCACCACGCGGGCGATGCCGGGCCAGCCGAAGAGGCCGATCACGGCGGTCATCAGGAGGATGCGGTTGACGTCCTTGGCCACCGACATCATCGCGATCATGAAGATGAGGGAGGGGAAGGACATGGTCAGGTCCATGATCCGGCTGAGGACGGCGTCGACGCGGCCGCCGAAGTAGCCGGCGGCGATCCCGGCCGCGGTCCCGGCGACGACGACGATCCCGGTCGAGGCGAAGGCGATGAGGAGGGAGACCTGGGCGCCGTGCACGACCCGGGCGAACAGATCGCGTCCGGTGACGGGTTCGACGCCCAGCCAGTGCTCGGCGGAGATCCCGCCCAGCGGCCCGATGGGCTGCCCGCCCAGATAGGGGTCGACCGCGGTCTTGTCGAACTCCTCGGGCGACCAGCCGCCCAGAGCGCTCAGCAGCGGAGCGGCGACCGCCATCACGACGAACAGCGCGACGATGACGAGCGCGATCTTCGCGGAGGTGCGGCGGCGCAGTTCCGCGCGGGCTGTCCGCCAAGGGCCGCTGCCCGCGGCGACGACCGGTGTCGGTGGGGTGAGGGTGGTCATGGTCGTGCCGCCCCTCAACCCTGGCTCTTGGAAGGGTCCTTGAGGCCGACCGTGGCGTAGTCGAGCTGGCCGCCGAACGATGTCTGGCCGTACGCGCCCGCGATGTTGGTGCCGAGCACCAGCGGCCAGCGGCGCACCAGGACCGGCACGGTCGGGGCCTTGGCGAGGATCTCGCCGTCCAGCTCCCGCCAGGCGGCGGCCGCCTTCTTGGCGTCGGTCATGGCGGCGATCTCGTCGATGCGCTTCATGGTCGGCTTGTCGCGGAACAGGGAATGGTTGCCCTGGTTGCCCTTCTCCTTGATGAACCGGCCGTCGAAGACGAAGGGCAGGAAGGTGGAGCCGGACGGGTAGTCCGGACACCAGCCCGTGTAGACCATGTCGGTGCGGTTCTTGGTGTCGCCGATCGTGGCGTAGAACGCGGACGGGTCGACGGTCTCGATGGTGACCTTGATGCCGGCCTTGCCGAGCGACTGCTGTATCGCCTCGGCGCGGCCCTTGTCCCCGACGGAGACGGTCATCTTGGTGGTGAAGCCGCCCGGCTTGCCCGCCTCCTTGAGCAGCTTCTTGGCCTTCTCGACGTCACCCTCCGCGGGGATCTTCAGGGTGTCGGGCTGCTTGCCGTCGAAGAGGCCGGCCGGCATGTAGGCGGTGGAGGGCTCGTTGAAGGCGGGCCCGCCGGACGAGGTGAGCACCGACTCCTTGTCGAGGGCGTACTGCACGGCCTGACGGACCTTCACGTCGTCGAACGGGGCCCGCCCGGTGTGCATTTGAACCATGTCGGTGCAGTTGGTGGACTCGGCGATCAGCCGCTTCTTCACCTCGGCGCTCGGCAGCACCTTGGCGGCGCTCTCCGGCCGCACGGCTCCCCAGGACACGGCGGAGGCGTCCGCGCCCTGCGAGGCGATGAGCCGGTCGTCGATCTGGTTGGCCTTCAGGCCCATCACCATCATGAGCTTGTCCGGGTACGCCTTGCGCACCTGGTCGGTCGACGGGCTCCAGTGCGGGTTGCGCACCAGGACCAGCTTCTTCCCGCGCTGGTACGACTGGATCTTGTACGGCCCCGAGGAGAAGGGCCTGTTGTCGTACCGCGGCCCGTTGTCCCGCTTCTTCGGCACCGGCGCGAACGTCGGCATCACGGTGACGTTGCGGAACTCCGCGAAGGGCTTGCGCAGTTCGAAGACGATCGTGTGGTCGTCCGGGGTCTTGATGGAGTCCAGGTGCTTGCCCTCGGCCGGGCCCCGGTAGCCCTCGGCCCCGGTGAGATAGCGGGCCGCGTAGTCGGCGCCGCCGGGCAGGTCGGGGGAGAAGGACCGCTCCACGTTGTACTTGATGTCCTGGGCCGTGACGGGGGTCCCGTCCTCGTACTTGACGCCCTTCTTGAGGCGGAAGGTCCAGGTCCTGGCCCCGTTGGAGGGGGTGCCGAGATCGGCCGCGAGGTCGGGCACGAGCTCGCCGCCCGCGGTGCCGGGTGCGGCTTTGTACGTGACGAGGGTGCGGTACAGCAGCCGGGTGCCGAAGTCCATCGTGCTCACGACCCAGTTGCGGGCCGGGTCGAGGTGCTCGAAGTCCTGGTTGGACAGGACGGTCAGAGTGCCGCCCTTCTGGGGAGTGCCGCCAACTGCGGCGCCTGCATTGGCAGTTGCTGGGTTCTTGCCGCCGCGCCCCTTGCCCGGAGAGCCGGAACAGCCCGCCGTGCCGAGGGTGACGGTCGTCGCCAGGACGGCGGCGACTGCGGTGAGGGTGCGCTTGTTCATCAGTGGTCACTCCGAGAACAGTCGGCCAGCCCGGAAAGGTGGCTGGAATGTGACCGGTAACATAGTAATGTGAAATTGTACTGGCAAGGTGTCATCCCGTCCGTTACTCACCTGTGTCCGAAGGGGGTCTCGTGAACGAGCCCGCAGCGACCGGCATCCGCACGGTCAGCCACGACCTTCCCGCCTCACCCGAGTTCGCGTCCTTCATGGCCCGCGACTGGGCTCCCACCCCGCTGCCCGACGGCATCCGGCTGCCCGCCGCCGGCCTCACCCCGGCCCGCCGCGCCCGGCTCTCCGCCCGCTTCCCCGGCGAGCGCCTGATCGTCCCGGCGGGCGAGCTCAAGGTCCGCGCCAACGACTGCGACCACCGCTTCCGCCCGCACAGTGCCTACACCTGGCTGACCGGCCTGTCCGGCGAGGACCAGGCGGGCCATGTGCTGGTCCTCGAACCCGACGGTCCTGCCGGCCATGAGGCGGTGCTGCACCTGCGCCCCCGCTCCCCGCGCACCGACAACGGCTTCTACCGCGACCGCCGCTACGGCGAGTTCTGGGTCGGCCGCCGCCCCGACCTCGCGGAGGCCGAGCGGATGACCGGCATCCGGTGCATGCGGCTCGACGGCCTGCCGCCGGGCCGGAACGCCGCCCGCGACAGCGAACTCGCCTCCGTGCTGAGCGAGTTGAGGCTGGTCAAGGACGCCTGGGAGATCGGTCAGCTGCAGCTCGCCGTCGACCACACCACGGCCGGCTTCGAAGACGTCGTACGCGCCCTGCCGCGCGCCCTCGCCCACCCGCGCGGCGAGCGCTGGATCGAGGGCGTCTTCGGGCTGCGCGCCCGCGCCGAGGGCAACGGGACCGGCTACGAGACCATCGCCGCGTCCGGCGCCCACGCCTGCGTCCTGCACTGGATACGCAACGACGGCCCCCTGGACGCGGGGGAGTTGCTGCTGCTCGACGCGGGCGTCGAGACCGACAGCCTCTACACGGCCGACATCACGCGCACACTGCCGCTCTCCGGCCGCTTCTCCCCGGTCCAGCGGCAGGTCTATGAGCTCGTCCTCGCGGCGCAGGACGCGGGCATCGACGCGCTGCGGCCCGGCGCCCGCTTCCGCGACTTCCACCGGGCCGCCATGCGGGTCATCGCCGAAGAGCTCGTGGAATGGGGGGTGCTGAAGCACGCCGACGGCGACTTCCACCGGCGCTACACGCTCTGCAGCAGCGGTCACATGCTCGGCCTCGACCTCCACGACTGCGCCCAGGCCAGGGCCGACGCGTATCTCGACGGCGTGCTCGAAGCGGGGCAGGTGCTCACCGTCGAACCCGGCCTCTACCTCCAGCCGGACGACGAGACCCTGCCGCGCGAACTGCGCGGCATCGGGGTGCGCATCGAGGACGACCTCGTCATCACCGAGGACGGGGCCCGGCTGATGTCGGGCGCCCTGCCGAGGACGCCGGACGGCGTGGAGGAGTGGATGGGCGCCTTGCTGGAGGGCTGACGTCGAAGGTGCCGCGGTGGCAGGGGTGACGGCCCAATGGGGCCGCGGCGACAACCTGGCGGGGCCGCGGCGACAGGCGACAGTTGCGCGAAAGCCTTGGCATTGTCTGTGCCATGTGAAATATTACTGACGTGCTCACGAGAAACTCCTCGGACGTCATCGTCGTCGGCGCGGGCGTGGTCGGCGCGGCCTGCGCGTACTACGCCGCGCAGGCCGGCCTCACCGTCACCGTGATGGACCGCGGTCCGGTCGCGGGCGGCACCACAGGCTCCGGCGAGGGAAACCTCCTGGTCTCCGACAAGGAGCCGGGACCCGAACTGGAACTGGCCCTGCTCTCCGCCGAGTTGTGGCGGGAGCTGACCGAACTGCTCCCGCCGCAGATCGAGTACGAGGCCAAGGGCGGCCTGGTCGTCGCCTCCGGGGAAGAAGGGATGCGCGCCCTGCGCGCCTTCGCCGCCGGGCAGGAGACGGCCGGGGTGCGGGCGGAGGAGGTGCCGGGCGACCGGCTCCACGACCTGGAGCCGCACCTGGCTCCCGGCCTCGCGGGCGGCTTCCACTACCCGCAGGACGCGCAGGTCATGCCCGCCCTCGCCGCCGCCCACCTGCTGAAGGCGGGCGGCGACCGCGTGCGCCTCAGGCTCGGTGAGGAGGTCACCGGCCTCCTCACCGGCGGCAACGGAGAAGTGCGCGGGGTCGCGACGGCGACCGGCGAGCTGCACGCCGCGTACGTGGTGAACGCCGCGGGCACCTGGGGCGGCGAGGTCGCCGCACTCGCGGGCGTGGACCTGCCGGTCCTGCCCCGCAGAGGCTTCGTCCTCGTCACCGAACCGCTGCCGCGCGTGGTGCGGCGCAAGGTGTACGCGGCCGACTACGTCGCCGATGTCGCCAGCGGCTCGGCGGCGCTGCAGACCTCGGCGGTCGTCGAGGGCACTCCGGCGGGCCCGGTCCTGATCGGCGCCAGCCGGGAGCGGGTCGGCTTCGACCGCACCCTGTCCACCGAGGTGCTGCGGCGCCTCGCGGCCCAGGCGACCGCGCTGTTCCCGGTCCTCGCCGGGGTCCGGGCGATGCGGACGTACGCCGGGTTCCGGCCCTACCTTCCCGACCACCTGCCCGCGATCGGGTCCGACCCCCGCGTGCCCGGTCTGCTGCACGCCTGCGGGCACGAGGGCGCGGGCATCGGGCTCGCCCCGGCCACCGGGCTGATCGTGGCGCGGTGCCTGACCGGCGGTGAACTGCCCTTGGACACGGGCCCGTTCGATCCCAGACGCTTCGCGGCCACAGTCTGACCCCCGCGCTCGCAGATACGAGAGGAGGCCCACCGTGGCCCGTGCCCGTACCCCCGCCGACCTGGTCGGCGCGCAGCCCGGACCGCCGTTCGAGATCACCTTCGACGGCCGTCCCGTCACCGCCCTGCCCGGGCAGTCCGTCGCCGCCGCGCTGTGGGCCGCGGACATCCTCGCCTGGCGCACCACCCGGGTGGGCGGCCGACCGCGCGGCGCCTTCTGCGGCATCGGACAGTGCTACGACTGCCTCGCCACCATCAACGGCTCGCCCAACCGCAGGGCCTGCCTGGTGCCGGCCCGCCCCGGCGACGCGATCACGACCCAGGAAGGACACGGCCATGACCGCCTCGGCGCCTGAACCGGCCGGACCGGACGGATCTTCCGGATCGGCCGGGCCTTCTGGACCTTCCGGACCGTACGACCTCGCGGTGATCGGCGCGGGCTCGGCCGGCCTCGCGGGGGCCGTGACCGCCGCCGAACTCGGCCTGTCCGTCGTCCTGTTGGACACCGCGACCGGCACCGGCGGGCAGTTCTACCGTCACCCGGCACCGGCCGTCGGGGCGCTGCGCCCCGAAGCCCTGCACCACGACTGGTCCGCCTACGCCGATCTGCGCCGGCGCCTGGAGGCGAGCGACGTGACCCGTCTCGGCGGGCACCACGTATGGACCGTCTCCCGGGAGGGCGACGACTCGTGGACCGCGCACGCCGTCACCGGGGCCGACGGCTGCGCGGAGCGGCCGGTGCGGGTGCGGGCCCGGGCCGTCCTCCTGGCGACCGGTGCGTACGAACGTCAACTCCCCTTCCCCGGCTGGACGTTGCCCGGCGTGGTGGGGGCCGGGGGAGCCCAGGCCATGCTCAAGTCCGGCCTCGTGCTGCCCGGCAGGCGCGTGGTCGTGGCCGGCAGCGGCCCCCTGCTCCTCGCGGTCGCCTCCTCGCTGGCCGCCGCCGGAGCGCGGGTGCCAGCCGTGATCGAGGCCTCCGGCTATCTGGCGTACGCACGTCACCCCCGCGTTCTCGCGGCCAACCCGCACAAACTGGCCGAGGCGGTGGTGCACGGCAGTGTGCTGCTGCGGCACCGGGTGCGGCTGCGCACCCGCAGCGCGGTCACCGAAGTGCACGGCCGCGACCGGGTGGAGGCGGTCACGGTCGCCCGGCTCGACCGCGACTGGCGGCCGCTGCCGGGGACGGGGCGACGGGTCGCGTGCGACGCGCTCGCCGTGGGGCACGGCCTCGTACCGCAGATCGAACTGGCCACGACGCTCGGCTGCGCGACCCGCACCACCCCGGACCGCGCCACCGCCCTCCTCCTGGACGACCTTCAGGAGACGTCGGTGCGAGGCCTGTGGGCGGCGGGAGAGACCGGCGGCATCGGCGGGGCCCAACTCGCCCGCGTGGAAGGTGAATTGGCGGGACTCGCGATCGCCGCCCGGCTGCGCGCCCGCCCCGCCCACGGCGGTCGCGTCCGGGAACTCCGGCGCCGCCGCGACCGCATGCGCGCCTTCGCCGACGCCATGGCCGCCGCGCACGCCCCCGGACCGGGCTGGTCGCGCTGGCTGACCGACGACACGGATGTGTGCCGGTGCGAGGAGGCGACCGCGGGCAGCATTCGCGCGGCGGTCGCCGATCTCGGCGCCCGTGACGCGCGCACCGTCAAGCTCCTCACCCGCGCGGGCATGGGCTGGTGTCAGGGGAGGATGTGCGGGGCGGGCGTGGCCTGCCTCGCGGCGGGCGACGGGCCAGGGGAGCCACCCGCCGAACGCCGCCCGTTCGCGGTGCCGGTACCGCTGGCGGCGCTCGCCTCGCTCGACGAACAATCCGCCGGGCCCGCCGCACCAGCCGAGCCCGCCGAACCAGCCGGACCCGACGGACACGGACCCGCCGCCCCCGATGAACGCGCGGACCCTGCCGATCCGTCCGCACCCGGCTCGGCCCCCCGTCGCCCCCACTGACCCCCAGATCCACCGCCCCCCACGCACCCATACATCCACAGACCCGTAAACCCGCCGGCCACGGCCCCCTTGTGGTCGCCGCGCATTTCAATAAAATGTCACACACTATAGAGAGGTCGTCCGACATGACCGTCACCACCTGGAACACCACCCGCCCCTGGCGCGGCGTCATGGTCGCCACCGCGCTGCCGCTGCGGGACGATCTGGCCGTGGACTACGACGCCTACGCCGAGCACGTCCGCTGGCTGATCGACAACGGCTGCGACGGCGTCGTCCCCAACGGCTCGCTCGGCGAGTACCAGACCCTCACCGACGACGAGCGCGCCCGCGTGGTGCGCACGGCCGTCGAGGCGGCGGGCGACGCGGCGCGCGTCATGCCCGGCGTCGCCGCCTACGGCAGTGCCGAGGCCCGCCGCTGGGCCGAGCACGCGGCCGAGGCCGGCTGCGGCTCGGTCCTGCTCCTTCCCCCCAACGCCTACCGCGCCGACGAGCAGGCCGTGCGCGCCCACTACGCCGAGGTCGCCAAGGCCGGGGTGCCCGTCGTGGCGTACAACAACCCGATCGACACCAAGGTCGACCTCACCCCCGCGCTCCTCGCCGAGCTGCACCGGGAGGGCTCGGTCGTCGCGGTCAAGGAGTTCTCCGGCGATGTGCGCAGGGCGTACGAGATCGCCGAACTCGCCCCGGAACTGGACCTGTTGATCGGCGCAGACGACGTACTGCTCGAACTCGCCGTGGCCGGAGCGGTCGGCTGGATCGCGGGCTACCCGAACGCCCTGCCCGCCTCCTGCGCCGAGCTCTACCACGCGGCCGTCGCGGGCGACCTGACCACGGCCCTGCCGCTCTACCGCTCCCTGCACTCCCTGCTGCGCTGGGACTCCAAGACCGAGTTCGTGCAGGCGATCAAGCTGTCCATGGAGGTCGTCGGCCGCCGCGGCGGCCCGGTCCGCCCGCCGCGCTCCCCGCTCGCCGAGGAGATCAGGACCCAGGTCCTTGCCGCCACCGAGAAGGCCGTCGCCCACGGTCACCGCTGACGGCGACCACCCGCTCCGCACCGCTGACCGCGACCACCCGCTCCGAAAGGACTCCCTGTGCGTACGCGTCATGTCTTCCACGCCGTCGACTCGCACACCGAGGGCATGCCCACGCGCGTGATCACCGGTGGCGTCGGGGTCATCCCCGGCGCCACCATGGCCGAGCGCAGGCTGCACTTCATCGATCACCTGGACCACCTCCGTACGCTGCTGATGTACGAGCCGCGCGGCCACTCCGCGATGAGCGGGGCGATCCTCCAGCCGCCCACCCGCCCCGACGCCGACTACGGCGTGCTGTTCATCGAGGTCTCCGGCCTGCTGCCGATGTGCGGCCACGGCACCCTCGGAGTGGCCACCGTCCTGGTGGAGACCGGCATGGTCGCGGTCACCGAACCGGTCACCACGGTGCGCCTGGACACCCCGGCGGGGCTGATCCCGGTCGACGTGCGCGTCGAGGACGGGGCCGCCAGGTCTGCCACGATCACCAATGTGCCCGCGTTCTGCGCGGGCCTGGAGCGCAAGGCGGAGGTGCCCGGCTTCGGCACGGTCACCTACGACCTCGCCTTCGGCGGCAACTTCTACGCCTTCGTCGAACTCGACGCGCTGGGCCTGCCGTTCGACCGCTCCCGCAAGAACGACCTGCTCGCCGCCGGGCTCGCCGTCATGGACGCCATCAACGCCTCGCCGGACCGGCCCGTCCACCCGGAGCGGCCGGACATCGCCGGTGTCAAGCACGTCTACCTGGCCGCGCCCGGCTCCGACGCCCGCCACTCGCGGCACGCCATGGCCATCCACCCGGGCTGGTTCGACCGCTCGCCGTGCGGCACCGGCACCTCGGCCCGGATGGCTCAGCTGCACGCCCGCGGCGAACTGCCGCTGGACCGCGACTTCGTCAACGAGTCCTTCATCGGTACGCGGTTCACCGGCCGGCTCGTCGCCGAGGCCGAGGTCGGCGGGGTGCCCGCCGTCGTACCGACCATCACCGGGCGCGCCTGGCTCACCGGCACCGCCCAGTACTTCCTCGACCCGGACGACCCCTTCCCCGGAGGCTTCCTCCTGTGACCGCCGAATCCCCTCTGTCCGCCCAGTCCGCCGGGTCTTCCGCGGCCTCGCTCACCTCCCGCAACCCGGCCGAACCGTCCGACGTGGTCCTCCGGTTCACCGCCCCCGGTGCCTTCGCCGCCGTCGACACCGTCGAGCGGGCCCGCGCGGCCAAGACCGGCTGGCTGCTCGGCGGAGCCGCCGCCCGCTCGGCCGCCCTCGGCACGGTCGCCGCCGCGGTCGAGGCCGCGGCGGAGGAACTGGCCGCGCTCGCCGTCCGCGAGGTCGGCAAGCCGCTCACCGAGGCCCGCGCCGAGGTCGCGCGCACCGCCGCGATCTGGCGGTACTACGCCCAGGCTCCGTACGAGTCCGCCGGCGCCGTCCACGAGCCGGCCGCCGGTGCCGGGCTGCTGCTGACCCGCCGTCGGCCGCACGGCGTGGCCGGCCTCATCACCCCGTGGAACTTCCCCTTCGCCATCCCCAGTTGGAAGGCGGCCCCGGCGCTCGCCGTCGGCAACGCGGTCGTCCTCAAGCCCGCGCCGGAGGCCACCGCCTGCGCCCAGCGCCTGGCCGAGATCGTCCAACAGGCCCTGCCCGCCGGGGTGTTCACCGTGCTGCCCGGCGCCGCCACCGAGGGCAACGCGCTCGTCTCCGCCTCCGACGTGGTCTCCTTCACCGGCTCCACCGCCGTCGGCCAGGCGGTCGTGCACACCGCCACCGCCCGCGGCATTCCGGTCCAGGCCGAGATGGGCGGCCTGAACGCGGCCATCGTCCTCCCGGACGCCGACATCGACGTGGCGGCCGCGCACATCGCCGCCGCCGTCGCCGGATACGCGGGCCAGAAGTGCACCGCCACCAGCCGCGTCATCGCCGTCGGCGCGGCGCTCGACCCGCTGCGCGAGGCGCTCTCCGACGCGCTGCGGGCCGTCCCGGTCGGCGACCCCGCCGACCCGGCCACGGTGTGCGGGCCGCTCATCGGCGCCCCCGCGCGCGACCAGGTCGGCGACGCCGCGCACGGCCTGAACGTGCTCGCGGGCGGCACCGTGCCCGAAGGGCCCGGCTGGTACGCGGCACCGACCCTGGTGGAGAAGGTCCCGTCGGGGCACCGGCTGCTGTCCGAGGAGGTCTTCGGCCCCATCGCCGCCCTGCTGCCCGCCGAGGATCTCGCCCATGCCGTCCGGATCACCAACTCCGTGCCCTACGGCCTGGTCACCTCGCTGCACACAGCCGACCTGGACACCGCCCTGACCGGGCTCGACCAGCTCGACACCGGGATGATCCGGGTCAACGCCCCGTCCACCGGCGTCGACTTCCACCTGCCCTTCGGCGGCGCCAAGGCATCCAGCCACGGCCCCCGCGAGCAGGGCCGCGCGGCCCTGGAGTTCTATGCCACGACCCGGACTTACACCCTGTCACCTGCGAAAACAACGTGACATTGTACCCTGGTGATCCGCTCCGCCATGAAGGGATCACTACCGCCATGGGTCACCTGAAACAGCGCGACCTCAACGCCACCCGCGAGCGTCTGCGGGACCAGGTCGCGCACGCCCTGCGGGCCGCCCTGATCTCCGGCGAGCTGCGGCCCGGCGAGGTCTACTCGGCCCCGGTGCTCGCCGAGGACTTCGGCATCTCCGCCACGCCGGTGCGCGAGGCCATGCTCGACCTGGCCCGCGAGGGCCTGGTCGAGCCCGTCCGCAACAAGGGCTTCCGGGTCACCGAGGTCAACGAGCGCGACCTCGACCAGTACACCGAGATCCGCGCCCTGATCGAGATCCCCATGATCGGGCGGATCACCCGGTCCGCGACGCGGGAGGAACTGGAGGCGCTGCGGCCGGTGGCCGAGGAGATCGTGCGCGCCGCCCGCGACCACGACCTCATCGGCTACCTGGAGGCCGACCGGCGCTTCCACCTCTCCCTGCTCGCGCTCTCCGGCAACGACCGCCTGGTCGAAACAGTCGGCGACCTGCGCAAGCGGTCCCGTCTCTACGGCCTGAACGCCCTGGACGAGCGCGGCGAACTGATCCCGTCGGCGGAGGAGCACGTGGAGCTGCTCGACCTGATGCTGGCGGGCGACGCCAAGGCCGCGGAGAAGTGCATGGCGAAGCATCTGGGGCATGTTCGGTCGCTGTGGGCGAAGAATGGGCCTGCGGCGGGGGCGGGTAAGCGGGGCGCCGCCCGCTGACGGGAGACGGGCCTCCCTGGCGCGGGTCGATGCTCGGGGCAGGCCCGTCCTAAGCGCTCCGTTGAACCTGCCGGCCGGTGGGGGCTGGTCGCGCTCACGCGGCGGAGCCGCATATCGACACAGCCCCGCGCCCCTAACGGGGCGCCTCTGCACGCTCGGGCGCCCCTAACGGGGCGCCTCTGCACGCTCGCATGCAATGTCACACGTCATGCTTTAGTTGTCGACCTTGGAAAGGGGACCATGAACCCCGCGTACGCGACCGTCGATCACGTCTTCGCCGTCCCCCTGGACCACTCCGCACCCGGCGGGCCGACCATCCAGGTCTTCGCCCGTGAGGTCGTCGACCCGGCCCGCGCGGGGGAACGGCTGCCGTGGCTGCTGTATCTGCAGGGCGGACCGGGCGGCAAGTCCCCGCGCCCGTCCGCCGGTTCGCCCGGCTGGCTGGACCAGGCGCTCAAGACCCACCGCGTGCTCCTGCTCGACCAGCGCGGCACCGGCCGCTCCACACCCGTCACCGCCCGGGCCGCCTCCCGCTTCGCCGACTCGGCCCGGCTGGCCGCGTACCTCGGCCACTTCCGTGCCGACGCCATAGTCGCCGACGCCGAGCTGATACGCCGTCAACTCTGCGGCGACGAGGCCTGGGAGACCCTCGGCCAGAGCTACGGGGGATTCATCACCCTCACCTATCTGTCCCGGGCGCCCGAGGGCCTCAAGGCCTGTTACGTCACCGGCGGCCTGCCCGGACTCACCGCCCCCGCCGACGACGTCTACGCCCGCACCTACCCGCGCGTGCGCGACCGCGTGCGCGACCTCTACGCCCGCTACCCGGGCGACGCCACCCGTCTGCGCGAGATCGCGGACCTGCTCGCCGCCACCGAGGTCCGCCTGCCCGACGGGGACCGCCTCACCCTCCGCCGCCTGCGCACGCTCGGCCTCGTCCTCGGCATGGGCGACGGATTCGAGCGGATCCACTGGCTGCTGGACGAAGCCCTGGACGCGGAAGGGGAGTTGACCGACACCTTCCTGCACCAGGTGACGGCGGTGACCGGCTTCACCGACAACCCGCTGTTCGCGGTGATGCAGGAGACGCTCTACGGCCAGGGCGCCGGGCCGACCGGCTGGGCGGCGGCGCGGGCGCTGGAGGACTTCGCGGAGTTCACCGAGGACGCGGACCCGCTCCTGCTCACCGGCGAGATGATCTACCCCTGGATGTTCCGCGACATCGCGGGTCTGCGCCCCTTCGCGGACGCCGCCGACCTGCTGGCCGAACGCGCCGACTGGCCCCCGCTGTACGACCTCGGCCGGCTCGCCGCCAACCAGGTCCCGCTCGCCGCCGCCGTCTACCACGACGACATGTACGTGGACGCCGGGCTGTCCCTGCGCACCGCCCGCCAGGTCGGCGCCGCCCGGGTCTGGGTCACCAACGAATGGGAGCACGACGGCGTCACCGCTTCCGGCGGCCGCGTGCTCGAGCGCCTGACGGCGATGGCCGCAGGCCGCGCATAGGTTTCCTCACACCCGGGAGAGACATGCCCGCACAGCCCCTCCGCCCGCGGCCGTTGGCCGCGGCGTTCGCGCTCGTCACCTGCCTCACCACGACCGCCCCCACCGCGGACGCGGCCACTCCGCCCCGGCCCGCCGCGCCCGCCGCGGACTGCGCGCTGCCCGGCCGCACCGGCTGGACCGACGAAGGCCACGACACCGACCCCCGGCAGTTCCAGCGCGCCACCGGCACCCGCAAGGTCCTCACCCTCTTCGTCGACTTCCCCGACGCGCCCGCCACCGACTCCACGCGGACCTACGCCGACCAACTCGCCCCCGCCGCCCCATGGTTGAAGCAGGCCAGCTACGGCCGCTCCCGGCTCGCCGTCAGCTCGCTGCACCGCTGGATCCGGATGCCCGCCGCCTCCACCTCGTACGGATTCGAGCGAGGACTGACCTTCGAGGCGCACGAGAAGTACGTACGCGACGCCATCACCGCCGCCGACCCACACGCGGACTTCTCCCGCTACGACATGGTCTATGTCGTCCCCGCCAGGACGGCGGCCGCCATCTCCTTCTCGCCGACCTACCTCTACGACCCCGCAACGCCCGGCGTCGTCGCCGACGGCAGGCGCGTCCGGTGGGGGATCACCTTCGGGCAGGACCTGTGGCGCTGGGGACACAAGGTCGCCGCCCACGAGACCGGCCACACCTTCGGCCTGCCCGACCTCTACGCGTTCTCGGGCGACACCCACCGGTACGCCGGCGGCTGGGACGTCATGGGCAACATCGCGGGACGCGCGCCGCAGTACCTCGGCTGGCACTCCTGGAAGCTCCGCTGGATCCGTGACGGCCAGGTGGCCTGCCTGCCCGCGAACGGACGGCGCACCGTCCGGCTGACTCCGGTGGAGCGCCCGGGCGGCACCAAGATCGCCGTCCTGCGCACCGGCGAGACGACGGCGTACGTGGCCGAATCCCGCCGCGCCGAGGGCCACGACCGCACCGCCTGCTCCACCGGCGTCCTCATCTACAAGGTCCACTCCGCCACCGAGACCGGCGAGGGCCCCATCAGAGTCATGAACCCCGAATCGTCCGCCACCCCACCTCCCGGCTGCACCTCACTGGACCTGGCCGCCCACGCCCCCGGCCAGACCTTCACCGACCCCGAAACCGGCGCGAGGATCACCGTCGTCTCGGGCGGCGGGGCGGGCGACACCGTCCGGCTCAGCAAAACGTGAGAGCAATTGCTGACAGCAGCTGATGGCCGTCGGCACCGTCGGCACCGTCGGCACCGTCGGCACCGTCGGCACCGTCGTCTCCCGCGCGACCGGCCTGATCCGGCAGGTCCTCCAGGCGGCGGCACTCGGCACGGGCTTGCTGGCCGGCACGTACAACACGGCCAACACCGTGCCCACCGGCCTGTACACGCTGCTGATCGGCGGCGCGCTCAACGCCGTGCTCGTGCCGCAGCTCGTACGGGCCCGCGCCACGCAGCCCGACGGCGGCCGCGCCTACGAGCAGCGCCTGGTCACCCTGGTGCTGTGCGTCCTCGCGGCGGGCACGGCGCTCGCCGTGTGGGCGGCCCCGCAGATCGTCGGCCTGTACATGCGCGACACACCACAGAGCCACGAGGCCTTCGAACTCACCGTCGTCTTCGCGCGGTTCCTGCTGCCGCAGATCTTCTTCTACGGCATGTTCGGGATGCTCGGCCAAGTCCTCAACGCCCGCGAGAAGTTCGGCGCGATGATGTGGACGCCGGTCCTGAACAACGTCGTCCTGATCGGCATGTTCGGCGCCTACCTGACGCTGATGACCGCGCCGGACCGCGTCGAGGACATCACCGCCTCCCAGGTCCGGCTCCTCGGCCTCGGCACCACCATCGGCATCGCCCTGCAGGCCCTCGCGCTCATCCCGTACGTCCGCGAGGCCGGCTTCCGCTTCCGGCCGCGCTTCGACTGGCGCGGCGCGGGCCTGCGCAAGAGCGCCCGCGCCGCCCGCTGGACCCTGCTGTTCGTGCTCGCCAACCAGGTCGCGCTGACCGTCGTCACGAACTACGCCAACGCCGCAGACCAGCAACTGCCCACCGCCGGCGCCGGATACACGGCGTACTCGTACGCGCAGACCATCTGGCTGCTGCCCCAGTCCATCGTGACCGTCTCCCTGGTCACCGCGCTCCTGCCACGGCTGAGCAAGGCCGCCGCGCAGGGCCGCACCGACGACCTGCGCGGCGAACTGTCCCGCGCGCTGCGCCTGACCGGCGTCGTGATCGTGCCCGCCGGGTTCTTCTTCCTGGCGCTCGGCCCGCAGACGGCGGCGCTGCTGTTCGGCCACGGCACGGCCGACGCGGCGGCCACGCGGCCGCTCGGCCAGATGCTGCAGGCCTTCGGCCTCGGCCTGGTCCCGTTCTCCGCCCAGTACCTGCTGCTGCGCGGCTTCTACGCCTTCGAGGACACCCGTACGCCGTTCTGGATGGCGGCGTGGATCGCCTCCGTGAACGTCGCCCTGGCCACCGCCTGCCACCAACTCCTGCCTGCCCGCTGGGCGGTCGTCGGCATGGCCGCCGCGTACACGGTGTCGTACGCCGTCGGTCTGCTGCTCACCGCGCGACTGCTGCGCCGACGCCTCGACGGCCGCATGGACGGCAAGCGGCTGGCGCGCACCTATGGCAAGCTCACCCTGGCCGCAGCCCCGGCCGGTGCCCTCGCCTGGCTGGTGGCCCGCGCCTGCGCGAACTCGGCGGGCACCACGAACACCGCGACGACAGCCCTCGCGCTCACCGCGGGCGCCGCCGCGCTGGTCGTCGGATACCTGCTGCTCGCGCGGCTGCTGAGGGTGGGTGAGCTGCGGCTGCGCCTGCATGCCTCCCGCTGAATCAACGAATCAATCGGCGGTGGCCGTCAGGAGCGCGCGGCGCCGATGAAGCGGGCGGCGCTGGCCCGCGACGCCGAAGCTGGTGCGGTGCGGTCCCGGTTGACCTGAAGCTTGGTTGAAGTTCTACGTTCTTCTCATGAGCCCGGCGGGACCGCATCGCCGGGCCGGTACGAGGAGACCCCCATGGCCACGCAGCAGACCGCGCCCGCAGACCGCACCGAGCAGGCCGCACGCAACGCGCCCGGCCGCTACCGTCACGCCGTGGTCGCGCACATCATGATCGACGGCGCCGCGCGCGCCATCGACTTCTACGCCCAGGCCTTCGGCGCCGAAGAGGTCTTCCGCGTCGCACACCCCGACGGGCGGGTCCTGCACGGCGAGATCAGCGTCCACGGCTCGCTGGTCATGGTCGGCGACGCGGACGGCCCCTTCGTGTCGCCGGTCCGGGCCGGGGGATCGACGACCGGCCTCCATGTGTACGTGGACGACGTCGACGCCGTCTTCGCGCGGGCCGTCGACGCCGGGGCCGAGTCGCTCCAGCCGCCCGCCGACATGTTCTACGGCGACCGGAGCGCCATGCTGAGGGACCCCTTCGGCCACATCTGGGTGTTCCTCACGCACCAGGAGGACCTCGACCCGCGGGAAGTCGCCCGCCGCGGCACCGAATTGCTGGCCTCGGGCGCCTTCGGGTGAGCCGTGCCGGGGCGCTCGGACGGTGCGGGCGCAGGGTCTCCAGGCCGCCGGCGTCGATCTCCCTTCACGTCTTAATTCAGGACGTCGCGCACGGGTATGTTGCGGGCGGGGAGAGGAGCCACATGGCCGAGCGGAACAGCCGAACCGTGCGTGACCTGCGCCTGGGCAACAGGGCGACGGTGCTGCGCCGGTTGTACTTCCACGGACCGATGAGCCGCCAGGCACTCGGCGGCGCGACCGGACTCAGTTCGGGCTCCGTGAGCAACGTCGTCGCCGAACTCACCGCCGACCACCTCCTGGAGGAGGCCGGCGTCGTCGAGTCCGACGGCGGTCGCCCCCGCACCCTGCTGCGCGTGGCCCCCGGCAGCGGCCACCTCATCGGCGTGGACGTCGGCGAGACCCGCGTCCGCGTCGAGGCCTTCGACCTCTCCCTGGCCGAACTGGCCCGCAGCGACCGCCCGTTGCCCCCGACCGGCCACGACGTCGAGGCGATCGTGGGCCACATCCGCGACGGCATCGCGGAAGTGACCGCGGCCGCCGGGCTCGCGGCGGGCGAGGGGCCCGGCGGATCGCGCGGCGGGGGCGGCTTCGGCGGCGGGGGCCTCATCGGCGTGGGCGTCGGCGTCCCCGGCATCGTCGAGACGACCGCCGCCGGCGGCGCCCTCGTGCACGGCCAGACCATCGGCTGGGACGCCGTCCCCCTGGAGGCACTGCTGCGCGAGGACGTCCAACTCCCGCCGGACACCGCGTACTTCATCGACAACGGCGCCCGCGCGCTCGGCCAGGCCGAGATGTGGTTCGGCGGCGGGCGCGGCGTACGCGACGCCGTCATCGTCCTGTTCGGCTCCGGTGTCGGCGCGTGCGTCGTCACCGACGGTGTCATCCACGGCGGTGCGCGCGGCGGGCCCGGCGAGTGGGGTCACCTGACGGTCCATGTACGCGGACGGCGCTGCCGGTGCGGGGCGCTCGGCTGCCTGGAGGCGTACGCGGGGGCGGAGGCGCTGCTCGACCGCTGGCGCGAGGCTGGTGGTGAACTGCCGTCCGGCGTGGGGGAGGAGAGCGGGGTGGCCGCCCTGCTCGCGGCCGCCTGCCCCAACGGCACCGATGGCGGCATCGGCGCCCCGGATCCCGTGGCGCGGGCTGTGCTCGACGAGACCGCCGAATACGTGGGCGCGGGCATCTCCGGCCTCGTGAACCTCTTCAGCCCCGAACGCGTCCTCGTCGGCGGCTGGGCCGGCCTCGCCCTCGGCCCGCGCCTGCTCCCGGGCGGTCCGCGCCCACGCCGCCGCGTACTCGCTGCGGCATCCCGCCGCCCGCGTCACCGTCGAGCTCGGCGAGCTCGGCCCGGACGCGGTGGCCGTGGGCGCGGCGACGCTGCCGCTCGCGGACTTCCTGGCGCGGGGCGGACGGCGGCGGGTGGAGAGCGGGGAAGTCCCGGGCGGAGGGCCTCTGTTGGGGCCCGCATCCCGCGCGGCGTTCTGACCGGTACGTTCCCCGCTGCCGCTGCCGCTGCCGCTGCCGCTGCGGGTGACCTCGCCCAGCTCGAGCGGGCCGCCCGCGTGCCCCAGGCCATCGGTGAGGAATTGAGGAGGGGGATCAGCCGGTGTCGAGGCCGTCGATCAGGCGGTTGAGGAACCGGGTGAAGGTGGCTTCCGAGGTGAGGGGCCGCCCGGGTGCGGAGAGGGCTTCGGCGAGTTCCGGATGGCGGCCGTCCGCGGCGACGGCGGTGAGGTAGCGGGCTTCGGCCGCGCTCCGGTCGGGGGATCGTGCGGCCGCGGCCTGAGCGATCTCGTGGCTGACGTGTCCGGCCACGAAGGCGGTGAGCTGGGCGACGATCTCCAGCTTCGCCGCACCGTCGAGCCCGGTGGGCCGCAGGGCGGCGAGGGCGTGTTCCAGAAAGGCCAGGGTGCGGGGGCCGGGGGTGCGGCGGGTCGACAGGGCGGCGGGCAGCCAGGGGTGTCGCAGCATGAGATCACGCTGGAGGTGGGCGATGGCCTTCAGGTCGGCCCGCCAGTCGCCGGTGAGCGGGTTCGTGGTCGGCAGTTCGCCACTGACGTGGTCGACCATCAGTTCCAGCAGCGTCTCCTTGTCGGGGGCGTAGCTGTAGAGCGACATGACGCCGGCTCCGACCTTGGCGGCGACCTGCCGCATGGTGACTGCATCGAGGCCCTCCGCGTCCGCGAGGGCGACGGCTGCCGCCGTGATCGCCTCACGGCTGAAGGAGGGCCTGCGGCCCCTGCGTGGCTCGGCGGGACGCAGCCAGAGCTGTTCGGGGTCGACTCCCGTGGCGCCGGGTCCTCCGTCATGAGGCACGGTCTCGCGCTCCTTCCCCTCGTTGTCGTGGCGGCCCTTGCCAAGGTCATCCAAGCATCCTCTATTCTCGTACAACGTACGAGAATGAGGAGAAGAACCATGCCCTCACGCATGCCCGATGCCGTGGCCAGGCCGGCCTGGGTGCCACCCGCCGGAAAGCCGCCCCTGTCCGCACGGATGATGAGGGCGACCTGGCGAGGCCTCCCGGCCAGGCGGCACGACGTGGGGTGGGAACCGGGGCTCGTGGTGCCGGCCGCCGACGGGAGCCCGTTGATCACTGATCACTACTTCCCGCGCGCGGCGGGCGACTTCCCCACCCTCATGGTCCGCTCGCCCTATGGCCGAGGCCTGCCGTGGTCTGCCATGTACGGTCTGCTCTTCGCCGAACAGGGCTTTCACGTCGTCCTGCAGAGCTGCCGCGGTACCGGTGGTTCGGGCGGCGCGTTCGACCTGTGGCGCAACGAGCCCGACGACGGCCGGGCCGCGGTGTCGTGGCTGCGCGAGCAGCCCTGGTTCGACGGAACACTGGGGACCGTCGGCCCCAGTTACCTGGGCTACGTGCAATGGGCCCTCGCTCTGGACCCGCCGCCGGAACTGAAGGCGATGGTGGTCCAGGTGGGCCTGCACGATCCCTACGCCCTGTTCCACGCGGACGGTGCGCTGCGCCTGGAGAACGCCCTCACCGTCGGCATGGGCATGACCTACCAGCACCAGGGCGTGGCATCGTTCCTCAGGGCGACGCTGCGCCTGCAGCGCCGTATGCGCGACGTCACCGCCGCGCAGCCCCTGCGCGGGGCGTACGCGGCCGCCCTCGGGGGCGAAGTGCCCTGGCTGGACGACGTGATGACCCACTCGGACGCCACGGACGCGTACTGGCGCGGCGCGTCGCTGGCGGAGCCGGCGGAGCGGCTCGGCGTGCCCACGAGCCTGATCACCGGATGGCACGACGGGCTGGCCGACCAGACCTTCGAGCAGTACGAGCGGCTGCGTCGGGCCGGATGCGAGACCGCCCTGCTCGTCGGCCCCTGGACCCACACCTCGGCCCTGCAACAGGGCTGGCCCGAGGTGTTCGCCGAGAGCCTCGCGTGGCTGCGCGCCCACCTGCACGCCGACCCCTCCGGCCTGCGCCCCACCGCGGTGCGCGTGCACGTCGGCGGCGAAGACGCCTGGCGGAACCTCGACGACTGGCCGCCCGCCCCCGCCGCCACCTCCTGGTACCCCACCCCGGGCGGGCATCTCACCCGGCACGCCCCCACGGACTCCGCACCACTGACGTCGTTCCGCTACGACCCGGCCGACCCCACACCGTCCCTCGGCGGCCCGCTGCTGTCACGCACCGCCGGCCCGCGCGACAACAGCACCCTGGAAGCCCGAGCCGACGTCCTCACGTTCACCGGCCCCCCGCTGACCGAGCCCGTGGACATCCTGGGCCCGGTCTCCGCACGGCTGAGCATCTCCACCGACACCGGGTACACCGACGTCTTCACCCGCTTGTGCGACGTGGACCCGCAAGGCCGCTCCGTCAACATCTGCGACGGTCTCGGCCGGCTTCGCACGACCGAACCTGTGCCCTCGCAGGTCACCGTGCCGATGAGCGCCACCGCCCATCGCTTCGCCGTCGGCCACCGCATACGCTGGCAGATCAGCGGAGGCGCCCATCCGCGCTACGCCCGCAATCCCGGCACCGGGGAGTCGATTGCGCCGGTGGACGCCACCACGTTCCCGCCGGTGCGCATCACCCTCCACGCGGACTCGGCGTTGACGCTTCCCCACAGCTCCGGGCCCGCGTCGTGCGCCGACCCCGCGGAGAAAGACTGACGAAGCCGTCGGGGCCCGGGAGAAGCGATCGCTTGTGCTGTGCGGTCAGGCGGGACGCGTGCTGACGCGTCCTGTCGTGTGTGACTAGTCCAGAACCGACGTTCGACAAGCAGCCGCATCCCGAGAGAGACCCGACCGCCCCGACTGCCCCGACCGACGACCCGACCGACCGCGAGGACGCCATACGCACCAAAAGCACCGAAGACGCAAAGAAGGTGAGAGAAACCGCAAAGGAGGCGAAAGACGCCAAGGGCGCCAAGGGTGCCAAGAACGGCAAAGACGCCGAAGTCGAACGCCTCCCCGCCAAGGAGACCTGGACCGTCCTGTACCGCCACTTCCGCCCGCACCGCGGAGTCGTGGCCCTCGGCGCGCTGTTCACCCTGATCGGCGCCGCCGCCGGTCTGGCCCAGCCGGTCGCCATCGAGCAGTTGGTGACGCGGCTCTCGGACGACGAGTCGATCGCCTCGATCCTCATCCTCCTGAGCGGACTCCTGGTGATCGGCACCGCGGTCGACTCCCTCGGCAGCTACATCCTGGAACGCACCGCGCAGTCCGTCGTCCTCGACTCACGGCGGTCCCTCATCGGCCGCCTGCTGCGGCTGAAGGTCGCCGAGGTCGAGCGCGTACAGCCCGGCGACCTGATGTCCCGCGTCACCTCGGACACCACGCTGCTCCAGGCGGTCACCACCCAGGCCGTGGTGTCGGGCTTCTCCGGCGCCCTCACCGTCGTCGCGACCATCGTGATGATGGCCCTGATGGACGCGGTGCTGCTCGGCGTCACGCTGGGCGTGATCGTCCTCATCGGCGCCGCAACCGCCCTGGTCATGCCGAAGATCTCCAAGGCCACACAGCGGGCCCAGGAAGCCGTCGGCATGATCTCGGCCGCCCTGGAGCGCGCCTTCGGCGCCTTCCGTACCTTGAAGGCCTCCGGTGCGGAGCAGCGCGAGGCGGCCAAGGTCGAGGAGGCGGCGCGGGAGGCGTGGCGGCACGGGGTGAAGTCGGCCAAGTGGCAGGCGGTGGCGTGGAGTTCGATGGGATTCTCCATCCAGGTCTCGTTCCTCGGGGTGCTCGGCGTCGGCGGCTCGCGCGTAGCCTCCGGCGCGATCTCGGTCGCGACACTGGTGGCGTTCCTGATGCTGCTCTTCTACCTGATCGACCCGGTGAGCCGCCTCATCGAGGCCGTCACCCAGTACCAGGTGGGCTCCGCCGCCGTGGCCCGCATCGTGCAGGCGGAGCGGATGGAGACCGAGGAGACCGAGGAAGGCGCCGCGCCCTCGCCGTCGGACGTCCCGGCCGCCGAACGCGCGCCTGCCTCCGTCCTCTTCGAGGACGTCACCTTCCGCTACCGCCCGGAACTCCCGTACGTCCACCACGGCGTGAGCTTCGCCGTCCCCGGCCCCGGCATGACCGCCTTCGTCGGCCCGTCCGGCGCGGGCAAGACGACCGTCTTCGGGCTCGTCGAGCGGTTCTACGAGGCGACGGGCGGCCGCGTCCTCGTCGACGGCAAGGACGTACGGGAATGGCCGCTCGCCGAACTGCGCGCCACCATCGGGTACGTCGAGCAGGACGCCCCCGTCCTCGCGGGCACCCTGCGCGAGAACCTCCTGTTCGCCGCGCCGGACGCCACCGAGGCCGACATCCACGACGTCCTCGTACGCGGCCGTCTCGACGCCCTCGTCGAGAAACTGCCCGACGGCCTGGACACCGTGGTCGGCCACCGCGGCTCCAAGCTCTCCGGCGGCGAACGCCAGCGCGTGGCCATCGCCCGGGCCCTGCTGCGCAAGCCCCGGCTGCTGCTCCTGGACGAGGCGACCTCGCAACTGGACGCCGTCAACGAACTCGCCCTGCGCGACGTAGTCGCCGAGGTGTCGCGGGACGTGACGGTCCTCGTCGTCGCGCACCGCCTGTCGACGGTCACACTGGCGGACCGGATCGTCGTCATGGACGCGGGCCGGGTGCGCGCGGTGGGCACGCACGACGAACTGGTCCGGGCGGACCCGCTGTACGGGGAGCTCGCGGCGACGCAATTCCTGGCGACGTCGTCCTGAACGACAGGGGCTTGACCGGGACAGAGGGCGGCCGCACGCGCGGCCGCCCTCGGCGCTCCGCGCCGGGGAAAGTGCCGGGGAAAAGTGGCAGGCCCCGGCGCCGGACCGTCGCCTATCGTGACCCCATGACCGACTTGACCTTGGACCGCTACGCCGCCGAAATCATCGCGCAGACCGAGCAGTTGACCGCATCGCTCAAGGGCGCGGACCTCGCCGCCCCGGTGCCGACCTGCCCCGGCTGGAGCCTCGGCGACCTGCTGCGGCACTTGGGCGGCGCGCACCGCTGGGCCGAGGAGATCGTCCGGAGCCGGGCGACGGGCCCGGTGCCGGACGACCAGGTGAACGACGTGTCCGGCGACGACCGGACGGACACCGGCGCCCTCACCGCCTGGCTGGACGAGGGCGCGGCGCTGGTCGCGGACGCCCTGCGGGAGGCGGGACCGCACGCGCCGGTGTGGACGGTGGCGCCGGACGGCACCCCGGTGTTCTGGGCGCGCCGCATGACGGTGGAGTCGGTGGTGCACCGCGCGGACGCGGTCGCGGCCGTCGACGGGACGTACACCCTGGACCAGGACGTCGCCCTGGACGCCCTGGCCGAGTGGCTGGGCTTCATCGAACTGCCGCAGGTCTACGAGTCCGCGGAGGCGATGCGCGGCCTGCTCGGCCCCGGCCGGACGCTCCACTTCCACGCGACGGACGCGGGCCCCGGCGCGGCGGGCGACTGGCTGATCGACCTCACCGGCGAGGCGCCCGCCGTACGGCGTACGGATGCGACGGGACGTACGCACGGAGAGGCAGCCGTGACCCTGCGCGGGACCGCGGCGGCGCTGCTGCTGCTCATGTACCGGCGGGACTCCGTCCTGGCGGACGCGGTGGAGATCGACGGGGAGCGGGGGCTGTTCGAGGAGTGGCGTGAGGGGGCCAGCGCCTGGCTCCGGAGGTGACGGCTCAGGGGTTGACAGGGGTGCCTCGGGCGAGGCGGGCCGAGGCCTCGCCCGAGGACGTGCCCTGACGGCGACGGCTGGTCAACGGCGCAGCGGGCCCTCGCAGTGGAACTTGGAGGTGCCGCCACGGCCGTCCGACCAGATGTCCACTTCACCGAACGAGCAGTTCATGTCGGTGAGGTTGTTGTCACCGCCCTTGGCCCGGTCGAGGATGAAGTAGTCGACCGTCTCGGACATTTCCTTGAAGACGAGGTCTCCGTTGCCCGCGTCGGTGAGCCGAGCCGTGACGCTTCCGGTGCAGGCGAAGCGCGGCCGGTCCTGTGAACCGCCGGGCGCGCACTGCGGTGTGATGGCGGTCGTCGCCTTGAAGGAGTCGCGGACCCGGTCGGCCGAGGTGGCGTGCAGCTTGTCCACCGGGACGTACTTGGTGTCCGGCACGAACAGGTCGTCGACGTTCCTGATCTGCTCGTCGAGGAACGCGTCGTACTCCCGCTGCAGGTTCGCGTCCCGGCCGAGCCGGTCGCGCCAGGCGTCGAAGGCCGCGGGGTTGTCGGCGCGCAGCAGCCGGTACATCTCCTTGAGCAGGGAGGGGTGCTTGGCCCACAGGTACTCGAAGAACGTGCCCGCGTAGTTGTAGAAGCGGAAGCCGTCGCCGTCGTACGTGGCGTGCAGGATCTGGTGGACGCTCATGCGCGGGCCGCCGTTCGCGGTGTCGGCGATGATGCCCTTGACCAGGGACTTGCGGACCTTGACGCCGTCGTCGCGGGTGGCGCCGTCGAAGAACTCCGCGGTGCCCTCGTCCATCGCCGTGGTCCGGTCGCCCTGGTACCACGGGCCCTCGCCGAAGAAGCCGGGCACCGCCCAGCGGCCGTTGAGGTAGTGCGTGTACTCGTGCCGGAACAGCTCTTCGAGGGTGAGGGAGGAATCCTGGGGGACGCGCCGCTGGTAGGTGTAGAACGTGGCGCCCTTCTCGATGTACATGCCGCCGTTGTCGGTGCTCAGGCCGGTCAGGAGCGGCTGGAAGTTCTCGTACTCGGCCCGGGAGGCGTAAAGGACCACGCGCAGGTTGGAGTTGGGGTCGCCGGTCAGCGGGGCCTGGGAGCCGATCACCCGGTGGAATTGGGCCTTGACCTGACTGCTCGCGTAGTAGAGCTGGTCGACGGTGGCGCGGTCGAGCGCCGAGCGCACCACGATCCCGTCCGTGCCCTGCTTGCCGTAGCTGTACGTGCGGGGAAACAGCCGCTTCTCGATGTCCTCCCGGCAGACCTTGTACGGGGCGCAGGCGTCGAACTCGACCAGCCAGGTGGCCACCTTCGCCCACGGCGCGCTGAGGTCGCCGAAGTTGCGGGCGGTGACGTCGAGCAGCGGGCCGAGGCCGGAGACGATCTCGGCGCGGATCGCGTCGACCTGGCCCATGCGGCCGTACTCGAGAAGGGTGTCGCGCACCACCCAGGCGTTGTCTGTGCCCTTGAGGTGGGTGTGGCCCGCGAAAGCCTTGAAGGCGGCGCGGTAGGAGGGGTCGGCCGCCACGGCGGCGTGGAAAGCGGTGTCCTTGTTGCCGGGGTAGATGCCCAGGTAGTTGAGGGAGAGGCCGGCGAGCGCGGCCCCGGCCCAGGAGCGGTCCTTGTGGGTGTCCGGGCGGTCCGCGTCCATGGTCCTCAACACCCGGTTGATGAGCGGCAGTTGGTGCTGACGCAGGCCCGGCGCGCTGGCCGCGTACAGGGCCTCGCGGAGCGTCTCGGCATTGGTGCGGGTCGCGTCGAAGGTGCGGGCGGCCGAGCCGAAGGCGTCGACGGCCGCGCGCATGGCGGCGACGGTCGGCGGGTCGGTGACGTCGATCTCGTCACGGGAGAAGTCGTGGTACGCGACGGCGTGCAGGTACGTGAACATCTCCAGGAGGTGGCTGCCGTTCTTGCCGTCGTGGCCCGCGGCGAGCGAGCCGATGCGGCGGGAGACGGCCTGAACGTGCGCGTCGGACATCACCGGGGCAAGGCGCTGGTCCCAGGTCCAGATCAGCGAGCGCAGGCAGCCGTCGGCGGTGACCGCGGGGTCGGCGAGGAAGTCCGCGAAGGCCTCCGGTGACAGCCGGGTGACGTCGTCGAGGCTGCACCCGGCGGCCGCTGACCGGTGCTTGGGCTTGGGCGTGCGCGGGCCGGGGATACGGCCGTCGGTCAGGCCGCCCGGGGCGGGGATCTGCCCGGCCGCGGGCTTGGGCGCCTTGGCCAGGCGGTCGGCGTGGTCGTACGGGTCGGGCTTCGCGGCGCCGGGGCCGAGTGCGGCGGCCGGGCGTATCGCGTCCGGGGACTGGGCGGAGGAGTCCGCCTGTCCGAGCGGGGCGGCGGTCGCGCACAGCGTCACCGCTGTCGCGACGGTGAGCAGGGATCTGCGCACGGTTCTCGACGTTCTCGGCGTGCGCGACGTTCTCGACGTACGCGAAGTTCTCGAAGGAAACACAGAGGGCTCCCGGTGTGGGGGTGGAGGGAAAAAGTGGGCAGGGCTGTCGCGCTCGTGGCCCAACTGCCCTGCCCCTGGCGGTGCTTGGCATGCTCGCGCCGCCATGTGATGTGTAACGTAGTAATGTGAAATTGCACTGACAACCCCCTTGCGGCCGTCAGTTCGAGAAGGACCCTCGGCCGCCACCTGGCCGTGGGGAGCCCTAGTCGTGGTAGTCGTGGATGCGCCAGCCGACGCCGGGGAGTTCCTCGAAGAGTTCGGCCGCGACGAGTTCCTCGGCCTGCCGCCGCGGTGCCCGTGCGTCGACCACGAGTCTGAGCTCCGTCGACGTGATGACGCGGTCGGTGGGGTTCCCCGCCGACCAGCAGATCGCGGAAACGTAGAGGCGGAACGCCCCGTCGGACAGGAACCGCACCCTCCAGTTCCATGGGAACCGCTCATCGATGTGCGCCCACGGCATCGGCGCCCCTTTCCTCGGCGTTGACTGCTCCTCGGCTGTTCTCTTCTCGTATACAGGATGTCTACGGAAACGCACGGGGCTTTCAGGATTCGCGTCACGGCGTTCCCGGGGGATGGCGTATCCGCGGTTTGTGGCGTAGGCATGAGCAGGCCGACAAGCAGGCAGGATGAGCCTCATGGGCGAGCAGGAGCGGACGGACTTCAACGACCTCGTGCGCGAGCGCCGGGCCGAGCTGGGCATCAGTCTCCGGGAGTTGGAGGCGCGGTCCGTCGACCCGGAGACCGGGGAGCAGGCCCGGTTCGGGTGGATCTCCAAGGTGGAGAAGGGGAGGGGGATCGACGCCCCGCCCTCGGCGCTGTTGCGCGCCCTGGCGGTGGGCCTCGCGCTCCCGCTGCGGGTGCTTCAGGAGGCCGCGGCGGCGCAGTTCCTCGGCATGACGTCGTACGTGTGGAGCGAGGACCGGACGACGCGGGTGCTCGCCGCGCACATCGAGGAGATGTCGGACGCCGAGCGCCGGCAACTGGCGGACATCGCGGAGACGTTCGCACGCAGGCGCGCGCGGAGTGAGGGTGCGCCGGGGTAGTGCGGGGCGTCGGCACGCAGCGACTCCCTCTGGCCGCCGGGTGGCCGGTGTGGCACAGTCGGTGATCCGCCGCCTGGGGGGCGCAGCCGGATCCCACCGCTCACGGTCTCTGCCGTGCGGCGGCGGTGACGAGTGTGGCCGCGAAGGGCTGGGATGGCAGACGACGACGCGCAGCGACGCGACGAGCAGCGATGCGATGAGCAGCGATGCGACGAACCGGGCGAGTTGAGCGAGCCGCGGGCGGAGTTCGACATGGAGTTCGTCGACTCGCTGCCGGGCGGCCGGGCCGTGATCCCGGTGGAGAGCCGGGGGCGGTTCACCTGGCTCGTGGTCCGCGGGCACATGTCGGAGCAGGCGCGCCGCGAGTTCGTACAGGAGGTCCAGCACATCGTGGGCCGCGGACTCTGGCAGCAGAACTGGCCGCCTGAGGCGGACTAGGTTCCGCCTGGCGCGTCTGGTGGGAAACGCAGGCGGGCGTGGCGGGCGCGCCCTTGTGTCACAGGTCGTCGACAGCGCCAACCGGAGAGGCAGGTCTCCTCTCTTGCAGGGCGGACCGACAGCAGCCCCTGTCGTCCACCGCCCGTATCGACCGAGGAGACATTCGCCATGACAGAGACACCCCCTTCCGTGATCCGGCGCCTTCGTGGCCGGGCCACGGGACTCGCCGTGACCGGTACGGCCCTCGTCCTGGCCGCCCCGATCCCGGCGACGGCCGCGGTCGCCCAGGACCGGGCCGCGTCGTCCGACCCGGTCTCCGTCATGAAGTACACCGCCGAGGAACGCAAGGACGCCCTCGCGTACTGGACGCCCGCCCGCATGAAGGCCGTCGGCAAGTCCGTGGACCTCGGCCCGACCGGGCCGAAGGCCAAGCCGTGGCGAGGCAGTACGTTGAAGACCGTCGGGCGGCTCTTCTTCGTCAACGCGAACGGCGCCGACACCTGGTGCACGGCCACCGCCGTGAAGAGCGCCAACAAATCCGCCGTGCTGACCGCGGCCCACTGCGTGCGCCGGGGCTCCTCTCCCTTCAACACCAACACCGCGATGGTGTTCGTACCCGGCTACAGCAAGGGCAAGAAGCCGTACGGCGTCTTCGCGGTCCGCTCCGCCGCGACCCCGCGCAGTTGGGAGACGGACTCCGCCAACGACATGTCCGCGCTGGCCGTCGACCCCGGCAAGAACGGCAAGAAGCTCACCGATGCCGTGGGCGGCCAGGCCATCGCCTTCAACCGCCCCGTCGGCGGCACCATTTCCGCCTTCGGCTACTCCGCCACCCGCCCGCAGCTCGGCGAGGAACTCCTGCACTGCGTCGGCAAGGCGAAGAAGAAGCACGGCGGCCAGGCCATCCCCTGCGACATGAGCGGCGGCGCCAGCGGCGGCCCGTGGCTGGCCGACTTCAAGGCCACCACCGGCACGGGCGTCCTCGTCTCGGTCAACAGCTCGCTGGACTCCCTGACACCGACCGAGATGCAGGGAGAGGTGTTCGGGGCCACGGCGAAGAAGGTGTACGACCGGGCCCAGCGCGGCTGACACACGGGCGAAATGCCTTTCACCCGCCGCGCCAGGTGTCCGTAGCCTGCGGGCATGAAGATCCCGTTCCGCGCACTCACCGCAGCCGACCAGGAGCTCATCGACCTCGCCCGCGCCGTCGTCGACGCGAACACCGACGGCGAGGACGGAATCCACACCATGGGCGCCGCGGTGCGAGCCGCCGACGGCAGCATGCACCGCGGCATCAACGTGTACCACTTCACCGGCGGGCCCTGCGCCGAACTCGTCGCGCTGGGCAACGCGCGCGCCTCCGGCGCCCGGCAGCTCACCACGATCGTCGCCGTGGGGAACATGGGGCGGGGCGTCGTCGGGCCCTGCGGCAGGGACCGGCAGGTGCTGTTCGACTACCACCCGGACATCCGCGTCATCCTGCCCACGGAACATGGCCTCGGCAGTGTCCCCATCAAGGACCTCATGCCGTTCGCCACCGCGTGGAGCCCCGAGGGCGGATCGATCGCGTACGAAGGTGACTCGACCCGTTGAGCTACGAAGGTGACTCGACCCCATGAGCCCTGAACGACGAGCCGGGGCGGGCCGGGGGGTGAGTGCGGTGGTCGTCGACAGCGCGGGCCACGTCGCCCGCGCGCCCCGGCCCGCCGTCCTGGCGGAAGCGCTCCGCCTGCCCTTCCGGGACGAGACGTTCGACGGCGGCAGCCGCTGAGTTTCGATGCCGAGAACGCGGCCGAGCAGCTCGGCCGCGTCTTCGACGTCGTCGACATCCAGCGATGGGGCCGACCCGTGGTCCACCTCCCCGACCGCGCCGCGCTCACGCTCTATCTCCGCGGCCAGGGGACTGTCCGAACAGGACGCACCCGTGGCCGCGAACCGGCTCGAGACGCCGTTGTCCGGCGAGGTGAAGCCCCCGGTCAGGACGCGGGCAGCTCCCCGCGCACCGTGCGGGCCGCGGTCACCAGGTTCTCCAGTGACGCGCGGGTCTCGGGCCAGCCGCGGGTCTTCAGGCCGCAGTCGGGGTTGACCCACAAGCGCTCGGCCGGGATGGCCTCGAGCCCCTTGCGCAGCAGGGCCGCGGCCTCGTCGGTGCTGGGCACGCGCGGGGAGTGGATGTCGTACACACCCGGACCGGCCTCGCGCGGATAGCCGTGCCCGGCCAGCTCGCGGGCGACCTGCATGTGGGAGCGGGCGGCCTCCAGGCTGATGACGTCGGCGTCGAGGTCGTCGATGGCCTGGACGATGTCGCCGAACTCGGCGTAGCACATGTGGGTGTGGATCTGGGTGCCGGGCCGTACGCCGCTGGTGGTGAGGCGGAAGGACTCGGTGGCCCAGTCGAGGTAGGCGGGCCGGTCGGCGGCGCGCAGCGGCAGCGTCTCGCGGAGCGCGGGCTCGTCGACCTGGATGATCGAAGTGCCCGCCGCCTCCAGGTCGTCGACTTCGTCGCGCAGGGCGAGGGCCACCTGGCGGGCGGTGTCGCCGAGCGGCTGGTCGTCGCGGACGAAGGACCAGGCGAGCATGGTGACGGGGCCGGTCAGCATGCCCTTGACCGGGCGGTCGGTGAGGGAATTGGCGTACGACGTCCAGCGCACCGTCATCGGCTCGGGACGGGAGATGTCGCCCGCCAGGACCGGCGGACGCACATAGCGGGTGCCGTAGGACTGGACCCAGCCGTGCTGGGTGGCGAGGTAGCCGGTGAGCTGCTCGGCGAAGTACTGCACCATGTCGTTGCGTTCGGGCTCGCCGTGCACCAGGACATCGATCCCGGTCTTCTCCTGGAAGGAGATGACCTCGCGGATCTCGTTCTCGATGCGCTGTTCGTACCCTGCGGTGTCGATGCGTCCCGCGCGCAAGTCGGCGCGGGCGGCGCGCAGTTCGGTGGTCTGCGGGAACGAGCCGATGGTGGTCGTGGGCAGCAGCGGCAGCGCGAGGTGGGCGCGCTGGACGGCGGCCCGCTCGGCGTACGGCTGTGAGCGGCGGCCGTCGGCGTCGGTGACGGCGGCGGCACGGGCCCGTACGGCCGGGTCGTGGGTGATCGCCGATCCGGCGCGGGACGCCAGATCGGCCCGGTTGGCGGCGAGTTCGGCGGTGATGGCGTCGGTGCCCTGCGCCAGGCCCTTGGCGAGGGTGACGATCTCGGTGGTCTTCTGCCGGGCGAAGGCCAGCCAGCGCAGGATCTGCGGGTCGATGTCCCGCTCGGCGGCGGCGTCGATCGGGACGTGCAGGAGGGAGCAGGAGGCGGCCACGTCGACGCGGTCGGCCAGGCCGAGGAGGGTGCCCAGGGTGGACAGGGACTTCTCGAGGTCGTTGATCCAGATGTTGCGGCCGTTGACCACGCCGGCGACGAGGCGCTTGCCGGGCAGTCCGCCCACCGCGGCCAGCGCGTCGAGGTTGGCGGCCGCGGCATCGGTGAAGTCGAGGGCCAGGCCGTCGACCGGGGCCTTCGCCAGGACGGGCAGGGCGTCGCCGAGCCGGTCGAAGTAGGAGGCGACGAGGAGCTTGGGCCGGTCGGTGAGGGCGCCGAGGTCGCGGTAGGCGCGCGCGGCGGCGTTGAGTTCGGCCGGGGTGCGGTCCTGGACCAGGGCGGGCTCGTCGAGCTGCACCCACGCGGCGCCGGCCGCGCGGAGATCGGCGAGGACCTCGGCGTACACGGGCAGGAGCCGGTCCAGGAGGGTCAGCGGCTCGAAGTCGGCGGCCACGCCGGGCGCGGGCTTGGCGAGCAGCAGATAGGTGACCGGGCCGACCAGGACCGGGCGGGCGGCGAGGCCGAGCGCGAGGGCCTCTTTGAGCTCGGCGACCTGCTTGGCGGAGTCGGCGGTGAAGACGGTGTCGGGGCCCAACTCCGGCACCAGGTAGTGGTAGTTGGTGTCGAACCACTTGGTCATCTCCAGCGGCGCGACGTCCTGGGTGCCGCGGGCCATCGCGAAGTAGCCGTCGAGGGCGTCGGCGTCGACGGCCGCGCGGTGCCGCCGGGGGACAGCGCCGACCATGACACTGGTGTCCAGGACGTGGTCGTAGTACGAGAAGTCACCGGTCGGCACCTCGTGGATGCCGGCGTCGGCCAGTTGCCGCCAGGTGGCGCGGCGCAGCTCCGCCGCGGTCTCCTTGAGGGCGGCCGCGGTGACGCGGCCCTTCCAGTAGCCCTCGATGGCCTTCTTCAGTTCACGGTTCGCGCCCTGGCGGGGGTAGCCGTACACGGTGGCCCGTGCTGCCGCGGCTGCGGACTTCGCTGTCACGGAAATCTCCTTCGCGAGATGACTCCTGAGAATCCCGGGGACGGGACACGGACGCGAAGGGATGACAGACCGGACCGGCCGCACCGGCGCCACTGGCGCGATGCTCCGTCCGATATGCACGCCGACCCGCCCACGAGGTCACCGGGATATCCGCACGCGATGGTCACGTGCGGGCAACGGGCAGGTCTTCGGACTCGCGGGCACATCTGCCGGGGCAGATTCCTACTGGCCGTCGCTTCCCGGATCCGCGGTCGGATCCAGTGCGTATGACGGCGGTCGTTCCCACTCACCGCTGCGGGGCAGTCCCGGATTCCCACCGGGTTCCCTCTTGCGACGCGCCTGCCTGGCGGGCAGGGCGAACCAGCTGCACTGATCAGCCTAGGGGGTGTCTGATAATTCCGGTCTGATCAGCGAGATTCGGCTGAGCTGGCAATCCGGAGGTGCGCCGATCGGCTGGGGGGACTGGGCAGTGGCTACGAACGGCGGGCCAGTAGATGGGCGTCGAGGAAGCCCCGATCAGAGGATGGATCGTGGAGCAGCCGGGCGAAGGGATCGAGCCCAGCATCGCCCAGCAGTTCGGCGAGGCGATCCACCGGCCAGCTGTAGGCGGGCGCCACCTTGTGGTCGAACCGGACCGGTTCTTGTCCGTCGGTCCCGAAGAAGGAGACCAGGAGCAGACCGTCCGGTGCCAGGACGCGTACCTGTTCGGCGAGCAGCTCCGGTAGTTCCCCCGGAGGGGTGTGAATCATTGAGTAGTGGGCCAGTACGCCGCCGAGCGCGGCGTCCTCGATCGGCAGGGATTCCATCCGCGCCTCTTGGAAGCGCAGCGCCGGATGGGCCTGCCGGGCGTGGTTGACCATGCCGGGGGCAAGGTCTAGTCCGAAGGCGTCCAGGCCGAGTTCGTGCAGCATGGCTGTCAGATGTCCGGGCCCGCACCCGACGTCCGCTGTCCGCAGGTTGCCCGTCGCGCGCACCAGTTCGGCGAAGGTGCCGATCATCGCCCGGGAGAAAGGCTGTGTTTCCAGCCGGTTTGCGAACAGCGATGCGTACAGCTCGACGACACCGTCGTAGGCCGTCCTGGTCTCGTCCTGATGATTCGCCACGGGCAGGACTCTATAGCCGGTCTGATAATTGATCTTGTGGCAGGTCGAGGTGAGTTGACGGATGCGGCATGGAGGCGGATAGAGCCCCTTTTGCCTCAGGTGGACGGACGGGGCCGTCCGTGGCGTGATCACCGGCAGGTGGTCAACGGGGTGCTGTGGCGGCTGCGGACCGGGGCTCCGTGGCGGGATCTTCCCGACCGGTTCGGGCCGTGGCAGACCGTCTACGAGCGGTTCGCCCGCTGGGAGGCGGACGGCACCTGGGCACGGTTGCTGGAGCACGTTCAGGTCCGCGATGACGCGGTGGGCCGGGTGGAATGGACCGTCTCCGTCGACTCCACCATCAACCGAGCCCACCAGCACGCAGTCGGCGCCCGCAAAAAGGGGATGTGAACGGGGACGAACTGGAAGATCCGGGCCGCTCGCAGGCGCGCCAGGCCCTCGGCCGCTCCCGAGGCGGACTGACCACCAAAGTCCATCTCGCCGTCGATGGCCGGGGCCTGCCCCTGTCGATTGTGCTCACGCCCGGCAACGTCAACGACGCGACGGCGTTCGGCCAGGTCCTCGACGGCATCCGCACCCCGCGCCTCGGCACGGGCCGCCCGCGCACGACACCGGACCGTGTGCTGGGTGACAAGGCGTATTCCAGCAGGGCCATCCGCCATCTGCTGAGGCGCCGGGGCATCGCTGCCACGATCCCCGAGCGCCGCGACCAGGCGGCGAACCGCCACCGACGCGGAGCCCTCGGCGGCCGGCCGCCGGCCTTCGACAAGGTCACCTACCGCGACCGCAACGTCGTCGAACGATGCTTCGCCCGCCTCAAGCAGTTCCGCGCGATCGCGACCCGGTTCGACAAGCTCGGCGACCGCTACCGTGCCGGAGTTGTCCTGGCTTCCTTGATCCTCTGGCTCCGCGAGTCCACGGGGTAATCATTTGTCAGACAGGCCCTAGGGGGCGGGTGCCGTCTTGGGCAGTGCTGCCCGGATGCCGGAACGTGAGATGTGCGACACGGAGTTCGGCCCGGCGGCGGCCCCGGGCCCCTCAGCCCCGGTCGTAGGTGTGGAACCCGCGGCCGCTCTTCCGGCCGAGCAGCCCCGCCTCCACCATGCGCTGGAGCAGCGGCGGCGGGGCGTACAGAGGTTCCTTGAACTCTTCGTAGAGCGACTCGGCGATGGACGCGACCGTGTCCAGGCCGATCAGGTCGGCCAGCTTGAGCGGCCCCATCGGATGGGCGCAGCCCAGCTCCATCCCGGCGTCCACGTCGGCCGCGGTGGCGAATCCGGACTCGGCCATGCGGATCGCCGAGAGAAGGTACGGGACCAGCAGGGCGTTGACGACGAACCCGGCCCGGTCCTGGGAACGCACGACGGTCTTGCCCAGGGCCTGCGTGGCGAAGTCCTGTACGCGGGCGACCGTTTCGGGGGCCGTGTGCAGCGAGGAGACGACCTCGACCAGGGGCAGGACGGGCACGGGGTTGAAGAAATGCAGCCCGAGGACGCGGTCGGCGCGCCGGGTCGCCATGCCCAGGCGCATGACCGGGATCGAGGAGGTGTTGGTGGCGAGGATCGCCTCTGGGTCCTCGACGATCTTGTCGAGGGCAGCGAACACCTCGGTCTTCGCCGTGGTGTTCTCGACCACCGCTTCGATGACGAGTTGGCGGTCGGCCAGGTCGTCGAGGCTGCCGGTGAACACCGTTCGGGCCAGGGCGTCCTCGGCGGAGACGCGGTCCAGTTTGCCGCGCTGGACGGCGCGTTCGAGCGAGACGGCGACGCGTTCGCGGGCGTCCCGGGCGGCGACGGCGTCCGCCTCGCAGACCACGGTGTCGAGCGCGGCGCGGGCGCACACCTCGGCGATTCCGGCGCCCATCTGGCCGCCGCCGACGATGCCGACGCGGCGGATGGCTGTGGTCATTTCTGTCCCTCCGGATGGTCCACGAGGTGGCGGGTGTAGGCGTCCGTGGTGAAGAAGGCGGGCAATTCCCGTGCGAGAGCGGTGCGTTCGAAGAGCGCGCGGACCTCGTCGACGGGAGCCCAGGGGTACTCCGCGCCGAGGGAGGCGAGTTCGGCCTCCAGCAGGTCCACGACCGTGGCGCGTTCGACGACCCGGTGCCGCAGCCACTGCCAGATCTGCACGCGGGCCATCTCGGCGGTGGCGGCGTCCTCCATCAGCCCGTCCAGGGCGACGGCTCCCCGCCCGCGCAGCCATGCCGCGAAGTACCGCACGGCGGCCGCGATGTCGGTGCGGATGCCCTCGGGCGTGGGCGGCCCGCTGACCCGGCGTACGTTGAGCAGCTGCGCCGCCGTCACCTCGACGTCGCCGCGGGTGCGCTCGATCCGGTGCGGGCGGGTGCCGAGCACCCCGTCGAAGACCTCGCGGCAGACCGGGACCAGCGCGGGATGGGCGACCCAGGAGCCGTCGAAGCCGTCCTCGGCCTCGCGTTCCTTGTCGAGCCGCACCTTGGCGAGGGCGGCCTGCCGGGCCTCGGCGTCCTTGGCGGGCACCTGGGCGGCCATGCCGCCGATGGCGTGGGCACCGCGCCGGTGGCAAGTGCGCACGAGGAGTTCGGTGTAGGCGCGCATGAAGGGGGCCGTCATGGTGACCTTCGCCCGGTCGGGGAGCAGGAAGTCGGTGCGGTGCCCGAAGGTCTTGATGAGGCTGAACAGGTAGTCCCAACGCCCGGCGTTGAGGCCGGAGCTGTGCTCCCGCAGCTCGTAGAGGATCTCCTCCATCGCGAAGGCCGCCGTGATGGTCTCGATCAGGACGGTGGCCCGGATCGTGCCGCGCGGGATGCCGAGGAGATCCTGGGCGAGGACGAACACGTCGTTCCACAGCCGTGCCTCGCCGCGGCTCTCCAGCTTCGGCAGGTAGAAGTACGGGCCGTACCCGGCGTCGATCTGCCGCTGGGCGCAGTGGAAGAAGTAGAGCCCGAAGTCCAGCAGCGAGGCGGGTGCGGGGCGGCCGTCGAACTCCAGGTGTGCTTCGGTCAGATGCCAGCCGCGCGGGCGCACGACGACGGTCGCGAGCCGCTCGCCGAGCCGGTACCGCTTGCCCTCGGCCGTGCTGAAGTCGATGCGGCGCTCGACGGCGTCGAGCAGATTGAGCTGGCCGCCGACGATGTTGTTCCAGGTGGGGGAGGTCGCGTCCGCGAAGTCCGCCATCCACACCTGGGCACCCGAGTTGAGGGCGTTGACCGTCGCCCGGCGGTCCGGCGGCCCGGTGATCTCCACCCGGCGGTCGGTGAGACCGGGCGCAGGGGGTGCCACCCGCCAGGAGTCGTCGGCGCGGACGCGAGCAGAGGTGAGGGAGAAGTCGAGCGGCGATCCGGAAGCCAGCCGGTCCTTCACCCGCACGCGTTCCTTCAGTATTTCGAGCCGGCGGTCGGCGAAGGCACCGACAAGACGGCCGACGAACTCCAGGGCTTCGGGGGTGAGGACTTCGTCGTGCCGGTCACCGGGTGCGCCGAGCACCTGGATCCGTCCGGTCAGGGTGGTGGGCATGGGGTCTCCTTGGCGGAAGCGGGACAGGAGAGCGCCCCGAAGGGGCGCGGGGAACTGCGCGACCAGCCACTGACGGCCCGCAGATCCGCACCGGCACAGCGAAGCGCCTAGTGGAACTGCTCGGCCTCCGTGGACCCGGCAAGCGCCGTGGTGGAGGAGGCCGGATTGACCGCGGTGGAGACGAGGTCGAAGTAGCCCGTACCAACTTCCCGCTGATGCCGAACGGCAGTGAACCCGTGCCGCTGCGCGGCGAACTCCCGCTCCTGGAGGTCGACGTACGCGGTCATGCCGTGCTCGGCGTACCCGCGGGCCAGGTCGAACATGCCGTGGTTGAGGGAGTGGAACCCGGCCAGGGTGATGAACTGGAACCGATAGCCCATCGCGGCCAGCTCCCGCTGGAACTTGGCGATCTGGTCGTCATCCAGGGCCGCCTTCCAGTTGAAGGACGGCGAGCAGTTGTAGGCGAGCAGCTGCTCGGGGTGCTCGGCATGAATGGCCTCGGCGAACTCGCGGGCCTGAGCGAGGTCCGGGGTGCCGGTCTCCACCCAGATCAGGTCGGCGTACGGGGCGTAGGCGAGGCCGCGCGCGATGACCGGGGCCATGCCGTTCTGGACCCGGTAGAAGCCCTCGGCGGTGCGCTCGCCGGTGACGAACCGCGCGTCGCGCTCGTCGACGTCGCTGGTGAGGAGGTTGGCGGCGAGCGCGTCGGTACGGGCGACGAGCACCGTCGGCACGTCGGCGATGTCGGCGGCGAGACGGGCCGCGTTGAGTGTGCGGATGTGCTGGGCGGTGGGCACCAGGACCTTCCCGCCGAGGTGGCCGCACTTCTTCTCCGAGGCGAGCTGGTCCTCGTAGTGGATCCCGGCCGCACCGGCGGCGATCATCGCCTTGGTCAGCTCGAAGGCGTTGAGCGGACCGCCGAAGCCGGCCTCGGCGTCGGCGACGACCGGCGCCAGCCAGTCCACTTCACGGTCGCCCTCGCTCGTGGCGATCTGGTCGGCGCGCAGCAGCGCGTTGTTGATCCGGCGCACCACCTGCGGCACCGAGTTGGCGGGGTAGAGCGACTGGTCGGGGTAGGTGTGTCCGGCCTGGTTGGCGTCGGCGGCGACCTGCCAGCCCGACAGGTAGATCGCCTGCAGGCCCGCCTTCACCTGCTGCACCGCCTGGCCGCCGGTCAGCGCGCCGAGCGCGTGGATGTAGTCGCATTCGTGCAACTGCCGCCACAGCCTCTCGGCGCCGCGTCGGGCGAGCGTGTGCTCCTCACGGACGCTGCCGGAGAGCCGGACGACCTCCTCGGCGGTGTACGTGCGCTCGATGCCCTTCCAGCGGGGATCACTCGCCCACCGCCGGGCCAGCTCCTGCGCCGTTTCCGCCGTCGTCCCTGCCTGCGCCATGACCGTCTCCCGGAGAATCGTGAACTGTGCGAATACCTGGCACTGAGTGCCGATCGACCTCTCTGAACTGCGGCTCCGCTGCGTTCTTCGGGCCGCACACACGACTGTTCCATCAGGCACTCAGTGCCAACAACCAGGGAAAGCTGCTAACTTCTGCGCATCTTCCTCCGCCGTTCTGCCAACTCTGTTAAGCAGCACGGGCGATCGTGACCTGACCGGGAAGGAGCCACGGATGAGCAAGACGTACGCGGGCCCGAGGCTGCGGCGGCTGCGCGAGGAACGGCGCATGAGCCAGGCCGACCTGGCCCGGACCCTCGGCATCTCGCCGAGCTATCTGAACCAGATGGAGCACGACTCCCGCCCGCTGACCGTGCCCGTGCTGCTGCGCCTCACGGAGGCCTTCGGCATCGACCCGGGCTTCTTCTCCGAACGCGACACCAGCCGGCTCCTTGCCGACCTGCGCGACGCGCTCACCGGCGAGGTCTCCGCCGGCCGGGTGTCCGCGACCGACCTCGCGGACCTGGCCTCCCGGATGCCCGCCGTGGCGACAGTCCTGGTGGACCTCGGCCGACGCAACCAGCACCTCACCGAACGGCTCTCCGAAGCCACGGAGGGCCGGGGCCCGGTGGCGGAGGCGCAGCCCCGCTCCGCACACGAGGAGATCCGGGAGTTCTTCTACCGTCGGCAGAACTACCTGCACGACACCGACCTCGCCGCCGAACAGCTCGCCACCACGATCGGCATCCGCCCCGGCGAGGTCGTACGGGCCCTGTCCGCCCGCCTGGCCGAGCGGCACGGGGTGCGCCTGGCAGCGGACTCCGACCGGCTCCTGCACCACTACGACCCGGCGGCCCGGGTCCTGCACCTCTCCGGCCGGCTGCGCCCCGGCCAGCAGGCCTTCCGGATGGCCACCCAGCTCGCGCTGCTCGAGTACGCCGACGAACTCTCCGCGCTCGCCTCGGAGGACTTCGCACCGGACTCCGCCGCCTGGCCGCTCGCCCGCATCGGCATCGCCAACTACTTCGCCGCCGCCCTGGTCCTGCCGTACCGCCGTTTCCACAGGGCCGCCGAGGAATTCCGCTACGACATCGAGCGGCTGACCGACCACTTCGGCCTCGGCTACGAAACCATCTGCCACCGCCTCAGCACGCTGCAGCGGCCCCGGCTGCGCGGCGTGCCCTTCTCCTTCGTCCGCGTGGACCGGGCGGGCAACATGTCCAAACGCCAGTCCGCCACGGCCTTCCACTTCTCCCGCGCCGGCGGCACCTGCCCGCTGTGGAACGTGTACGAGGCGTTCGCCGCCCCCGGCCGCATCGACGTCCAGATCGCCGCCATGCCCGACGGGCAGCGCTACTTGTGGACCGCCCGCGCCGTCACCCGGCACCGCGGCGGCTGGGGTGAGCCCGGCAAGACGTTCGCCATCGGCCTGGGCTGCGAGATCCGGCACGCCTCCCGGCTCGTCTACTCCGAGGGCCTCGACCTCGACAACGTGTCCGCCGCCGTCCCCATCGGCATGGGCTGCCGCCTGTGCGAACGCACCGACTGCCCGCAGCGGGCCGTGCCGCCCTTGGGCCGCGAGCTGGCGATCGACGAGAACAGCAGCACCTTCGTCCCGTACCCCGTGGCCGGAAAGCAGCCGGGCCTCGGCACCGGCACCAGACGCCAGAAGGTCGGACTCGCCCCAACTCGTGGCCCTGCCAAGGATGTTGGAGGACCATGAGGCGTGAGCAGTGTCGCTGACGCCTTGGGGGAAAGAACACATGGCAGTGGAGTACCGCTTGCTCGGGCCGGTCGAAGTGCTGTGGGAAGGCCGTCCCCTGCGGGTGGGCGGGCCCAAGCCCCGTGCCCTGTTGGCCGCGCTGCTGCTGCGTGCCGGCCATGTCGTGCCCGCCGATGTGCTGGTGGACGTCGTATGGGGCGAGGAGCCGCCGGAGACGGCCCGGGCGCTGATCCAGACGTATGTCTCGGCCTTGCGGCGGGCCCTGCCGGAGGAGCGCCGGGGGGCGATCGAGACGCGGGCGCCGGGCTATGTGATCCGGCCCGACGCCGGGGCCGTCGACCTCGGGCGGTTCGAGGAGACGGCCGCGGCCGGGCGGCAGGCCGCCGCGCACGGGGACCATGCCGGCGCGGCCCGGTTGTTGCGTGACGCCCTCACGCTGTGGCGCGGTGCCGCGCTGGGCGGGGTCGGCGAGGCGTTGCGGAGTGAGGCGGTACGCCTGGAGGAGGCCCGGCAGGCCGTACTCGAAGAGCGCATCGCCGCCGAACTCGAAGTCGGGGGGCGGGAGAGCGAGCTGATCACCGAGCTCAAGGGGCTCGTCGGCACCCACCCCACCAGGGAGCGGCTGCGCGGACAGCTCATGCTCGCCCTCTACCGGGTGGGGCGGCAGGCCGACGCCCTCGCGGTGTTCGAGGACGGACGTGCCGTACTCGCCGGGGAACTCGGCATCGACCCCGGGCCGGAGCTCGGCCGGCTGCATGGCGCGATCCTCAGGGCCGACCCCGTGCTGCTGCGCGCCGAGGGCGGTGCGGCGGCCACCGACGTCTCGGCGCCGCAGGTGCCCGCCGCGCCGTGGCCCGTGTGCCTGCTGCCCGCTGCCATCGGGGACTTCACCGGACGGAAGGCCGAGATCGCCGAGGTCGTCGACGGGCTCACCGCACCCCGGGACGCGACCTCCGTCGTGGTGGTGTCGGGGCCGGCCGGCGTCGGCAAGTCCGCCCTCGCGGTGAGGGCCGCCCACCTGGCCATGGACGCCTTCCCCGACGGGCAGTTGTACGGCGAACTGCAGGGCACCGGGGCCCCCGTGCCGCCCGGAGACGTCCTCGGGAGGCTGCTGCGCGCGCTGGGTGCGGCACCGCCCGAGGATCCCGCCGAGCGTGCCGACCTCTTCCGCGGCCTCGTCGCGGGGCGCCGCCTCCTGCTGGTCCTCGACGACGCGGGCAGCGAGGCTCAGGTGCGGCCCCTGCTGCCGGGCAGCGCGGGCTGCGGCGTCCTCGTCACCTCGCGGGCCCGGCTCGGCGGCCTCGACGGGGCCCGGCGCACCGACCTCGCCGTCCTGGACGAGGCGCGCAGCCTTGAGCTGCTGGCCCGGGTCACCGGCCCCCAGGGCGCGACGGACGATCCCGCCGAGGCGGCCGCGGCCCGGCGCATCGTCACCCTGTGCGGTGGTCTGCCGCTGGCCCTGCGGATCGCCGGGGCCCGGCTGACCACCCGCAGGCACTGGACTCCCCGCCTCCTCGCCGACCGCCTCGAAGACGAACGGCGGCGCCTCGACGAGCTGGCCGTGGGCGACCTGGAGGTGCGGGCCAGTCTGGGGCTGAGCTACGAGTCGCTCGATCGCGACGCCCGCACGGTGCTGCGCCGCCTGGCCGTCCTCGGCCCGTGCGACGCGGCCCCTTGGATGGTGGCGCTGCTCGCCGACGGGGCCGAGGACGATGTGGAGGAGCTGCTCGAACGGCTCGTCGACGCGCAGCTGCTGGACTGGACGGGGACCGACTCCGCCGGTCAGTCGCGCTATCGGGCCCACGATCTGGTGCGGGTGTACGCCGCGGAGCGGGCCGAGGCCGAGGACGCGGTCGAGGTACGCACGGCGGCGGTGGGGCGGGCGCTCGCCGCCGGACTGCGACTGGTGGAGCGGGTCGCGGAGGAGGCGCCTTCGGGGATAGTCGTGCTGCGGCCCTATCTCGGAGGTTCGGCGAGCGTCAACAGGTCCGCCGGCGGGGCCAAGGCGGAATGGGGCGAGGCGGGCACGCGAGGCCGCGGACCGGTCGCCGACGTCGGTGCGGCGACCACGCGGCGGGCGCTCGCCGATCCGTTCGCCTGGTTCGAGGCCGAGGCCGACACGCTCGCCACGGCCGTCGAGCGCGCGGCGGCCTTCGGCCTGCACGCCCTCGCCTGCGCCGCCGCGACGGTGCTGTGCTCGTCGTCGTTCGCCGTCGGCAACCGTTTCGACGCCTGGTGGCGCAGCCACGACGCCGCTCTCGCCGCCGCCCGGCGCGCCGAGGACCACGCCGGCGAGGCGCTGCTGCTCATCGGCCTGGGTCAACTGCGGTTCGAACAGGACCGGTACGCCGAGGCGCAGGAGTACTTCCGGCAGGCCGAGCCCCTGTGCGCCGCCATAGGGGATCTGCACGGCCGGGCCGCCGCCCTCGCGGGTCTCGGCGGCAACCTGCGCGAGCTGGGCCGACTGGACGCCGCCGACGAGGCGTTGGACGGCGCCGTCGACGTCTTCCGGCGCCTGGGCGACGACGCGGGCATCGGCCTTGCCTGTCGGCTCCGCGGCTCCGTACGCCTCGAACTCGGCGACCACGACGGCGCGTCGGCACTCCTGGACGACTCTCTGCGGGCCTACCGGAGCCTGGGCAGCCGACGAGGTGAGGCGCTCACGCTGCGCACACTGAGCCTCGTACACCGCTCGCTCGGAGCGTACGAGGAGGCCGAGCGGCACGCCGGGCGGGCGCACGAGATCCTCGCGGGTCTCGGCGATCCGCTGATGGCGGCGTACGCCGAACGGGCCCGCGCCAAGGCCCGGTTGAGGCTGGGACGTACGCGGGAGGCAGAGGCGGAGCTGCTCGGTGCGCTCGACGTCTGCCGGGCATACAGGGACCGGTTCGGCGAGGCACTGACCCTGCGCACGCTCGGCGAGTGCGCTCTGGCCGACGGGCGGCACCAGGAGGCGGAGCAACGGCTGGCCGCCGCCGTGTGCCTGTGGGACGCACTGGAGCTACGGCTGCCCCGGGCCCGCACGCTGCGTGATCTCGCAACCGCCCGCGAGGCACTGGGCGACAGGCAGGGGGCGGCGGCACTGCGTACGGAGGCGATGTCCGTGTTCACGGAGTGCGGGGCGCTGGAGCGGACTGAGCTCTGAGCGGACTGAGCTCTGAACGAGGTGAGCTCCGGACGGGGTGAGCTCCGGACGGGGTGAGCTGTAAGCCGCTGGAGCCGTGTTGCGGAGGACTTGGAGGCAATTTGCAGAAGCCTCGGCGAACCTCGTTGGCGTCGGAGGGAAACAGCCTCCGGCGCCAACGGGGAATCAACGGGGAAAGGACCATCGATGTCCAGTACGAAGCACAGCACCACCGCCGACCCGGCGCCCGCCTCGGCACCCGGCAGGACCTCCCGCTCGACGAAGAAGCCCGTCTTCCGCCGCCCGGCCGTCATGCTTCTGGTCACCGGCCTCGCCGGCGGCGCCGTCGCCGCGGGGTCGCTGACTACGACCGCGTCGGCCGCGGCGAGCCCTCTGCGCACGAAGATCGTCAAGAAGGCCACCGCGGAGAAGAACAACCCGAAGCACAACCGTGAGGCCGCCAACAACTGCAACTTCTACAGCGGGTACTACAAGCCCAGCGGCAACGGCAACTGCCGCCAGTCGACCGACGGCGTGCGGTGGCGCTCCAACGAGTGGTGCGCGGACTTCGCCCGCTACGTGTGGAAGAAGTCGGGTGCCAAGACCAAGGGGCTCACCCCGTTCGCGGGCTCCTTCTACCGGGCCGCCAAGACGCACGACACCGGCAAGTGGCACAAGCGTGGTTCCTACGTCCCCAAGCCCGGTGACGTGGTGCTCTTCGACTGGGACGGCCGCAAGCCGAGCCTCGGCAACAACGGCTGGGACGTCGACCACGTCGGTGTCGTCACCAAGTACCGCAAGAGCGGGAAGAAGTTGACGACCATCGAGGGCAACACCACCAAGACGGCGAGCGGCGGCGGCAAGGAAGGCGTCTACAAGCGCACGCGGCACAACACGGCGCCCGGCCGCGTCGTCGGCTACGTCTCGCCGGTCAAGAGGTAACACGCACCACCGGCCGACAGGGCCACCGAAATGGGGGGTGCCCCGGGGACAGCCGCATCGGCCGCTCCCCGGGGCACGGGTGCGCACCGGCCGCCGACACCGCCCGCACGCAGGACGACAAGGACGTGACATGCCCCCGATCATTCTCATGAATGCGCCCGAAGTGGCCCACATGCCCGTCGCCGAGTGCGGAGAACCCCTGGTCGACCTGAGGGAGTTGTGCCATCTCGAAGTGGACCCGCGGCAGGCGGATCCGGACGGGGCCTATGCCATGGTGCGCGAGTCGGTCGCCCTGCGCCTCGAGAGGGCGGCACGGCTGCTGCCCGACGGACTGCGGCTGCTGGTCACCGAGGGGTACCGGCCCCTTGCCCTGCAGGCCCGGTACTTCGACGCGTACGCGGCCGAATTGCGCCGGGCCAACCCGGACTGGCCGGACGACCACCTGCGCGCCCAGGCCAGCCGTTCGCTGGCGCCGCCCGAGATCGGGCCGCACGTCGCCGGTGCCGCGGTGGACCTCACCCTGTGCACCGCGGACGGCCACGAACTCGACCTCGGCACGGCGGTCGACGCCAGCCCGGAAGCCAGTGCCGGAGCCTGCTACACCCATGCCCCGGGCATCTCCGACCGAGCACGCCGCAACCGGCTCATCCTGTGCGCGGCGCTCACCACGGCGGGAATGGTCAACTATCCGACGGAATGGTGGCATTGGTCCTACGGCGACCGCTACTGGGCGCTGCTGAGCGGGGCCCCGGCGGCCCGGTACGGGCCGGTATGAGCGTACGTAACTGAGTTCGTACGTAGCTGAACAGGCGTCGTACGCAGTGACAGCTGTGATCGGGGGACACATGCTGCGCATGCACTTCACCGCATCGGACCTCGCCCGGACGCGGGTGGCGAGCGCTCCGGCCCTGATGTGGGAGACCGTACTGAGCACCCACTGGCTCCGGGACGGCTGCGCCGGCCTCCTCGGAGCCTGGTGGCGCGGGCAGGTGCGACCGCACCTGCCGTGGCCCGCCCGGGCCCTGGCCGAACTGATCCCGAAGCAGGGCTACTTCCCGGACTTCCTCACGCCGCACACCGTCACCCTGAGCCTGGCCGAGGCGGTGGAGCCCGTCCTCCTCACCCCCAAGGACGAGGTGCGGCAGGACATGGAACTCCTCGCCGCCGACTGGCCGTTGTCGCCGTGGGGCCGTGACCTCCACAGCGGTCTTGCCCCGGCGCTCGCCCGCCTCGACCAGTCCTTCCGGGACTACCAGCGCGTCGCGATCACACCGTTCCGCGGCAGGATCGTGTCTCACACCGCACGTGAACGGGCACGGGCCGGCCGGCTCCTCGCCTCCGGCGGGGTGGAGGCGCTGCTCGGCAACCTGTCCCCGTCCGCGCGGTGGCGCGCGCCGGTCCTCGACATCGACTATCCGGCGGACCGCGACCTGCACCTGGAAGGGTGCGGGCTGCTGCTGGTGCCCTCCTACTTCTGCCGTTCCCACCCGGTGACGCTGGTGCGCTGCGAGGAGGCGCCGGTCCTGGTGTACCCCCTCGGCCATGAACCGTGGGACACCGAGGCGTCGGACGACGCGCGCGACACGCTCGCCGACCTCGTGGGCTCCAGCCGTGCCGCGGCGCTGGAGGCCGTCGGCGAATGCTGCCAGGGCAACACCAGCCAGCTCGCCCGCCGCGCAGGCCTGCCGCTGTCGTCGGCCAGCGAGCACCTCACCGTGCTGCGCCGCGCCGGCCTGATCGTCAGTTCCCGCGAGGGCAACAGCGTGCTCCACGAGGTCACCCCGCTGGGGGCCTGCCTGCTCGAGCGGTACCTGTGATCACACGTCCGTGCCCTGCGCGCTCTTGCGGCCCACGCAGCAGCGTCAGCAGCATCCCCCCGGATCCGTTCCGGGGGGATGTCCCTACGCCAGGGTCAGAACGTCCGGGTCAGAACGTCCGGTTCGAGATCCACGTGGCCTGGCTGCCGGGATTGGCCACGTCGGTGCTGACCCCGCTGAGACGGCGGTCGCCGTCGAGGGAGCCGATGTAGCGGCCCTTTGTGCCGTTGGTCCAGGCGATGACGAACTCGATGTACCTGCCGTCCACGAAGCCCTGCTCGAAGGTGCCCGTCGTGCTTCCCACCGAGGCGGTGCCGGTGAGGTTCCCCAGGGCGTCCTGGCGCACGTCGACGGTGGGGTGCAGCCCATTGCTCTGGGTGATGCCCCAGATCCCTGAGGCATCGAAGGCGGGAGCCTCCTTGATGGATGAAGCCTCCTCGACGGATGAGGACGACGCCTGTGCGGGGGCGGCCGAGGCGACGGCGGCGGGAGCGAGCGTGAGACCGCCCAGGCCGGCGGCGAGAACCGCGGCGAAGGCGGGGAGGACGAGTTTGGCGTTCATGCGAAGTCCCTTCATGGGGGGCCACTTGTGCCCGTGTGTGTTGGCGTAAGTAGCCCCGGAGCCGCTAGGGAGCTCAACCCCCGAAAGCTCGGGATACCGGCTCGCTCCGCTCCGGGACACCATCGGTCTGCGGCCCCGATCGGGGGCCAGCATCGGGCCCTCCGGAGGTCTGCCGCAAGAGCGGCCCGAAGCGGCCGCAAGAGCGGCCTAAGGCAACGGACAGAGTCGTCACCACCATGGTGAACACCGGGGGCACACCGCCGGGTGCAACAGCTCTCGGCCGTGTATGGACGCAGCGAAGGAGGTGCTTGTCGGATGGGCAGTGAAGGGACGACGACGCAGGTCGCCGCAGGCCCCAGAGACGTCATCTGGGACATCACCTATGCCTGCCCGCTGCGCTGCACGCACTGCTACTCGGAGTCGGGCCGACGGCCCAGCCGGCAGCCAGGCCATGACGACATGCTGCGGCTCGCCGACGCGATCATCGCGCTGCGGCCGGGTGTGGTCTCGCTCGGCGGTGGTGAGCCCCTGCTGGTCAAGGGGATCCGCGAGATCGCGGAGCGGCTCGCGGGGGCGGGGATCCAGGTGGTGATCTACACGGGCGGCTGGTCGGTGACACGTCGTCAGGTGGAGGAGCTCGCGCCGGTGTGCCACCGCTTCGTGGTGAGCCTGGACGGGGCGACCGCCGAGGTGCACGACCGCATACGGGGCAGGAGGGGATCCTTCGAACGGGCGCTGCGCACGCTCGCCCTGCTCGACGAAGTCTCCCGCGAGCGGCGTGAACAAGGCCTGCCGGGCCTCCAGTTCGGCATCGACACGGTCGTGGTGCGCAGCAACTTCGACCAGCTGGACGCGTTCTGCACGCAGATCGTGCCGCGCTTCCCCGAGCTGCGGATCCTGATGTTCGGGGCGGTGATCCCGGCGGGTCTGGCCAGCCGGACGGGTTTCGTCGAGCACGAACTGCTCCTGGACGCCCAGGTGGCGCGTCTCGGCGGCGAGGAACTGCCGGCCCGGCTGCGCTCTCTGGCGCCGCCGTCCGTGCTGGTCCTGACGTCCGACAACCAGGAACTGCAGATGAATCCGCGCCAGGTGGCGCGCGGCCTCGGATTCCAGGTCATCCAGGTGGAACCGGACGGGGGCGTGCGCGCCATGCCGGTCTATGAGGGCACGGTGGGCAATCTGCTGACCGACCCGGCGGAGGCGATCTGGCGGCGCGCGGTCGCGCGGTGGAACGACCCGTTCGTGGTCCGGACCCTGTCCGGGGTGCGCACGGCGGCCGACTGGGCGCAGGCGCTGCGGCGTATCGACCACCGCTTCGGTTCGGACGACGACCGGTCCCGCATCGACCGCCGACCCGCCTTCGTCCCTGTCGAAGCCGAAGCCGAAGCCGAAGCCGAAGCCGAAGCCGCGGAACGTCCGCTTTCCGACGGGGCGGCGGGCGGGGGCTGACATGAGGCGGACAGCGGAGGCCGGGACCGACATGCGGGGGACCGGGACCGACACGACACGGGCAACGGAGGCCGGTGACATGACTGCGATGCCGGAGCGCGAAGCACCGCACCCGGGCGACGAGAGGGTACTCGTCGACCTGGTGGAGGCGGTCCTCGCCCGTGCGCGAGCGGGAGCGGACAGCGGCGCCGAGTGGCGGACGCGCACGGGGGACTTCTGGTGCTACGTCACGCCCTCGGGGGACGATCCCCGGCTCCAGGGCTGGAAGCTGCACGTGTCGGCGACGCCGCTGTCGGCGCCGATGGTGCTGTCCCGGGCGGCGGAGGTGCTGGTGCGCCACGGGAGCCGGTTCAAGTTCGCCAAGTCCGTCGACCGGGCCGCTGAACTCGTCTCACACCGCTGTGCGCGCAGCGGGGGAGGGAAGTTCCTCACCGTCTACCCGGAAGGGGACGCGGAGCAACTGCGCGATCTGGCCGGAGAGTTGCACCGGGCCACTCAAGGTCTGCCGGGCCCCGGCATCCTCTCCGACCGGCCGTGCTTCCCCGGCAGTCTGGTGCACTACCGGTACGGGGTGTTCGGCGGCGTGCCGGTGCTCGGCGACGACGGGCTACGGGGCGCGATGCTGGTCTCGCCCGATGGGACGCTCGTCCAGGACCGGCGACGGGCCTGGTTCGCGCCGCCGGAGTGGGCGCCGCGCGATCCGTTCGCGCCTCGCTCGCCCGACGCGTCCCGCTCGCCCGACGCGTCCCGCTCGTCCGACGCGCCCCGCTCCTCGGAGGCCCCCGCCGCACCGGCCGGCGGCGGTGGCGCGCCGTCCTCGGTGCTGCTCGACGGCCGGTACCGGGTGCTCGGTGTGATCCGGCACGCGTTCGGTGGCGGTGTCTACCGGGGGGTCGACACCGCCACCGGACACGCCATCGTCGTCAAACAGGCACGTCCGCACACCTCGGCCACGCTGACCGGCCAGGACGGGCGCGACCGGCGACGCCACGAGGCCGCGATGCTGGACCGCTTCGCCGACAGCGGTTTCACCCCGCGCCCGGTGGCCCTGTTCGAGCAGCAGGGCGATCTGTTCCTGGTGCAGGAGGCCGTCGCGGGCACGACCCTGCGCGAGTGGGTACAGGAGCGCATCGTCCCCGACGACGGTGGAGCGTGGGGGCTGCCGCTGCCCGACGCCCTGCGCATGGCGCGCCGACTGGCCGTACTGATGCGCACGGTGCACGCCGAAGGCTGGGTGCTGCGGGACTTCAACCCGAGCAATGTGATGGTGGCCGACGACGGTGAACTGCGCCTGATCGACCTGGAGATGCTCGCCCGCCAGGGCGGACCGGCCCTGCGCATCCACACCCCCGGATACGCGGCGCCGGAGCAGGTCGCCGCGCCGCGGTACGGCTCCCTGCCCAGGACCGAGTCCGATCTCTACAGCCTCGGCGCCACCCTGTTCCATCTCGTCACCGGCGCCGACCCGCTCCCGTCGGACGACGACCCCGGCACCCCTGACCACAGCGAGCGGATGCGGGCCTGGCTCGACCGCATGGCGCCCGGCAGCGCGGCCGCGCTCCGGCTCACCCCCCTGATCGTCTCCCTGCTGGACGAGCACCCGGCGCGGCGCCCCGGCATGGAGCAGGTGCTCGCCCACCTGGACGAGCAGCCCGGTCTGGACGAGCAATCCCACCTGGCCGAGCAGCCCGGTGACACCGCCGAAGAAGCCGTCCACGTCGCCCGCGCGGCACGCCGCCCCGACGACGCCGAGCTCAAGCGGCTCACCGCGGACGGCATCGGTCATCTCGTCACCACCATGGACCCCGCGTGTGCGGACCGGCTCTGGCCCCCCAGCGAGGCGGGCGCCGTGGCGGACGCGTTCAACGTCCAGCACGGCGCGGCCGGAGTGCTCGGTGTACTCGTCCGCGCGTACGCGGCCGATCCTGCTCCGGACGTGCTCGCCGCCGTCCGGTCGGCGGCGACATGGATCAGCCGCGCGGAGGGCCGCGAACCGCGTACGCTGCCGGGGCTGTACTACGGACGGTCCGGGACCGCCTGGGCCCTGCTCGACGCTGCCGAACTCCTCGAAGACGACGGGCTGTTGGGGCACGCCGAGGAGCTGGCCGAGCGGGTCCCGCTGCGCTGGCCCAGTCCCGACGTCTGCCATGGCGTGGCCGGGGCCGGCCTGACCCAGCTCCGGTTCTGGGAGGCCACCGGCGAGCAGCGCTTCCTGGAGCGGACAGCGCGCGCGGCCGACGAGGTGGCCGCCATGGCCGGGCGGCAGGACGGGCTGCTGCGGTGGACCATCCCGGCGGACTTCCTGTCCGGCCCGCACGACATCGCGCACTACGGGTTCGCCCACGGGGTGGCCGGCATCGGAGCGTTCCTGCTCGCGGCGGCGCGGGCCACCGGCAGCACCGCGCACGAGAAGCCGGCCGTCGAGGCGGCACACACGCTCCTGTCGGTCGCCGAACTCGTCGACGGTGCCGCGTACTGGCGCAGCGGCGAGAAGGGCAGCCCGCGCCGGACGCACTGGTGCAGCGGCTCGTCGGGGGTGGGGTCGTTCCTGGTGCGCGCCTGGCAGGCCACCGGCGACGAGGCCATGCGCACGGCGGCCCATCAGGCGGCCGTCGCGGTACGGCGCTCGCGCCGGCGGGTCGGTACGGCCCAGTGCCACGGGCTCGCCGGGGACGGCGAGTTCCTCCTCGACCTGGCCGAAGCGACGGGGGACGCCACTTACCGGGAGTGGGCCGAGGAACTCGCTGTCGCGATCCAGGTCCGCCAGGTCGTACGGAACGGGCACACGGTCGTCCCCGACGACACGGGGACGCGAGTGTCGGCCGACTTCAACACGGGCCTGTCCGGAGTGCTCGCCTTCTTGCTGCGCCTTGCCCACGGAGTCCCCCGACTGTGGCTGCCGCGGTCGCTCACCGCGCACAGCCCTCACGACTCCGGCACCGCGGCGGCATCGGCCGTCGCCGTGCCGGTCGCCGCCGACCGAGAACTTGAGAGGAGGTGAAAGCAATGGAGTTTGACGTGAACGCACTTCAGCTTCTGGAAGAAGAGATGCCTGAGGAAGGCGCCTGGCCGCCGCCGACGAGGGGCACCTGCTGCAGCACCTTCTGACGGTCTCGCCGTCCGTGGCCACCGGTCGCACCCTGACGCGACCGGTGGCTGCCGTCTGTCCCGGGCCGGCCGCCGACGACGGCGGCGCGGCGGCGTACGAGGGGAGAAGGCGTGGCGGCGTACGAGGGGAGAAGAGGAATGGGCACTCGCACTCGACACAGGCAGGCCCGCAGCATCCGGATGCTGGTCGCGGCGGCCGTCGCCGGACCGCTGCTGACGCTGCCCACCCCGGCACCGGCTCCGGCGGCCACCGCGGCCTCGGCCGCGGACACGGTGCGCGCGGCCCGCCCGGTGACCCGGCCCTGCTTCGCCGCGCCGCTGCCCGCACGCACCCCCGGCGTCAGAGCGCGCGTCGTCACCGCCACGGTCGACGGGGTGGTGCGGGCCAGGCTGACGCCCCGGGGCGGCCCGGGAGGCGACTGGGACCTGGCGGTCTTCGACAAGGACAGCGGGGGACTCGTCGACGCCTCGGCGGGGCCGCGGAGTCGGGAACTGGCAGTGGGCTCCGTCCGCAAGGGCCAGCGGCTGTGGGTGCAGAGCTGCCGCTACTCCGGCCGCGGCGGCCCGGCCTCGCCGCAGGTGGAGTTCCTGCCGCAGCCCGGACAGGCCGGACCCGCGCGCCGGGCGACGGCCCCGTCTGCGCGACGGCCCGCCCCGGCTGTGGGGCGGTCCACCACGGCTGTGGGGCGTTCCGCGCTGCCCTCGGGCCGCTCCCAGTACCGTCATCTGTACGAGTACGACTACGAGGTGAAGGAACTCGCCCGCACCCACCCCCTCCTCGTCCGGTCCTTCGTCCTGCCCGAACCCTCCGTCGAGGGCCGGGACGTGAGCGGCATCGAGATCTCCGAGCGGGCCGGCGGCACCGAGGACGGCAAGCCGGTCATGCTCACCCTGGGCCTGCACCACGCGACGGAGTGGCCCAGTGGCGAGATGGCCCTGGAGTGGGCGTACGAGCTGGTGGACGGCGAGCGCCGCGACCCGGCGATCCGCGCGCTGACGGCGCGGACCCGCAGCGTCATCGTGCCGGTGGTCAACCCGGACGGCTTCTCCGTGTCCCGTGAGGCCGTGCCCAAGGGCGACTTCTCCCGCTTCGACTACGAGAACAAACGCAAGAACTGCCGGGCCGCACCGGCACCACCGCCGTTCAGCGCCGGGCCGTGCGCGGCGAATCCGGCCGGACGTGACCGGGGCGTGGACCTCAACCGCAACTACGCCGGCTTCTGGGGCGGCCCGGGTGCGTCGCCGTTGTGGCACGACAACTACTTCCGGGGCCCTGCGCCCTTCTCCGAACCCGAGACCCGCAACGTGCGGCACCTCGTGTCGACCCGGCAGGTCACCGACCTGGTCAGCCTGCACACCTACGGCAACCTGGTGGTGCGCCCGCCGGGCACCGAGGACACCCGGGCACCGCTGGACGAGCCGGAGTACCGGGCGCTCGGCGCGCGCCTGGCCTCCCGCACCGGGTACCGCAACGTGCAGGCCTGGCAGCTGTACGAGGCCACGGGCATGACCGAGGACTGGTCGTACTGGGCGACCGGCGGCTTCGCCTTCACCCTGGAGACCGGGCCTTCGGCAGCCCATCCGACGTACGCGGACGGGGTGACCGCCGAGTACACCGGCACCGCCCCGGCAGCCGGTGCGGGCAGGGGCGGCGTCCGCGGGGCCCTGCGCGATCTGCTCGCGCACACGGCGGACCCGGCGGCGCACGCCACCCTGACGGGTTCGGCGCCGCGCGGATTCCGGCTGCGCCTGCACAAGACGTTCCGTACCCCGACGTCACCGGTGCGGCAGCCGGACGGCACGAACGGGCCGCCGATCCAGGTCACCGACACCCTCAAGTCGACACTGCGGGCTCCGGGGGGCCGGTTCACCTGGTCGGTGAACCCGTCCACCAGGCCCTACGTGGCGGGCCGGTACGGCCGGGATCCACAGGCACCGGCACAGACACCGGTCGAACTGCCCAATCCCGCGGGGTTGCCGCCGCAGAACACCCACTACCCGGCGGACCCCGCTGCGGACCGCATCCCGTTCACCGTGCAGCGGCCGCCCGCCGCGGACAACGACCGCATGATCCTCACGGCGGCCTGGAAATCCACCGACACCGACTGGGACCTCTACCTCCTCGACGCCTCCGGCAGGACGGTGGCGCAGTCGGTGACGGGCGGGGCCGCCACCGAACGGATCGTCATGGCCGAACCGCCGCCCGGCAGATACACCGCCGTTCTCGTCAACTTCCAGCAGGCGGACGCGGCCGTCCCCGACGACTGGAAGGCCCGCGTCGCCTTCACGTCCCCGCCGCCCGCCACCCACGGCCCGACCGAGGCCTACACGCTCAGCTGCTCCGACCGCTCCGGCCGCCTGCGGGCGAGCACCGAGGTGACGGTGGGCCGGGGCGAGCGGGCCGACGTGGGCGCTGTGTGCGGGCGCTGAGGCCGTCTAGTTGGGGCCGTACCGGAGAAAGGTTAGGACCGCGGTGACTCTGTGGTGCAGCGTCGGCTCCGCGGCGAGGCCGAGCTTCGCGAAGGTCGAGTTGACGTGCTTTTCGATCGTCGACTCCGACAGGGCCAGCTGCTCGGCGATGGACCGGTTGTTCATTCCCTGCGCCATGTGCCGCAGCACATCGAGCTCCCGGCGGGTGAGCTGCGCCAGCGGAGCGTCGGCGGTGCGGATATGGCTGCCGACCAGGACCTCCACGATGCGCGGGTCGATCACCGACCGACCGCCGGAGACCTCACGCAGGGCGCGCAGCAGCTCGTCGAGCTCCCCGATGCGTTCCTTCAGCAGATATGCGAGCCCGTTGGTTCCCTGCTGGAACAGGGCGAACGCGTACTGCTCATTGGCGTGCTGGGAGAGCACGACCACGCCGATGTCCGGGTGGCGGGCGCGGATGGAGTGTGCCGCGGTGATGCCCTCGGTGTGGTGGTGGGGAGGCATCCGGATGTCGGCGATCACCGCGTCCGGCCGGAAGCGTTCGACGGCGTCGAGGAGTTCCTCCGCGGTGCCGACGGCCGCGACGACATCGACCTCGCCGGTGTCCTCCAGGAGCCGCCGGGTGCCCTCGCGCACCAGGTAGTGGTCTTCGGCGATGATGATCCGCATCCGGTCAGACATGGGCCTCCTCCCGACGTCGTTCGGTGAGCCGTGCGCACACGGTGGTGCCTCCGCGGGGGCGGTTCTGAATGGTCAGTTCGCCGCCGACGGCCTCGATCCGGTCCCGCATCCCCGTCAGGCCGGAGCCGGGCCGGGAACCCGCGGGCAGGCCGACGCCGTCGTCGCTGACGTCGAGCAGCAGCATCCCGTCGGCCCGTGCGATACGGATGGTGACCTGGGCCGCGTCGGCGTGCCTGAGGACATTGGTCAGGGCCTCCGAGACCAGGAAGAAGGCCGCCTCCTCGATGTCGCTGGCGAACCGGGCCGAGCTCAGGGACGGCTCGACCTCGACGGTGACCGGGATGGGCAGCCTGCGGGCCTTGGACGTCACGGCGGCGGCCAGACCCTGGTCGGTGAGGACCGGCGGATGGATGCCGTGGGCCAACTCCCGTAGTTCGTCGATGACCCGGCAGGCGTCGTCCTGGATCTCGGTGAGCGTGGTGTGCACGGTGTCGCCGTCGCGGCAGAGCTGGTTGCGGGCGAGCCGCAACTTGGCGACGAGCGCGACGAGTTCCTGCTGGGTGCCGTCGTGGAGGCGGCGCTCGATCCTGCGCCGCTCGATGTCCTGAGCGTGCACGATGCGATTCCGGGAGGCGTTGAGCTCGCTGGCCTGGCGCTGCACTTCGTCGACCCGGGTGGCGAGCTCGGCGGTGAGCCGCGCCTTGTGCACGCCCAGCGCCGCCTGCCGGGCCAGCGTGCTGATGACGTCCAGGTCTCCGGCGGTGAGGCGCCTGCCCTCGGTCTTCGCGCCGTACTCGATGCAGCCGAGGACGTCGTCGCCATGGCGCAGGCGTACCTCGGCCCAGGGGCCGGTGCTCTCGCCGGGCACGCTGTCCACATAGGCCACCGCGAGCGGGGGCGCGCCCGGTTCGGCGGCGTCGAGCCGCACCCGCACCCAGCTCAGGTCGAGCCCCTCGCGCAGGCTGACGGCCAGTTGGGGCGCGAGCCGCCGCACGTCGTAGGCGTGCTCGAGGGTGGTGCCGAACTGCACCAGCAGATCGAAGTTGGACGGGCGCGCGCCGAACACCTTGCGCGCGGCCCACTGGTGGAGCCGTCGCAGCACCGGCTGGAACAGCATGGCCGCGCTCACCGCGACCAGCACCGCGAGCCCGACGGGCAGATACTGTCCGGCGGTGAGCCCCAGCGCGGTGGCCATGCCCAGATACCAGCCGCCGATGATGGTCCACAGCAGTCCGTGGACCACCGAGCGCCGGATGCCGAGCTCGATTCCCGGCAGCCGGTGGCGGAAGGCCGCGTACAGGAGTCCGGCGGAGACGAAGATGTACGGCAGCGCCCCGAGCACCGAACCGACGAAGTACGTTCCGCCCGTGTCGCCCTGCCACAGCCGGAGCACCCGGCTGGATCCGCGGGCGACGAAGACCGCGAACGCCACGGCCGCGACGAGGATCAACCGGCCCCGGCCGCCCACCGGTTCACGCTCCCGCCGCACGCCGTCGGGCCCGGCCGCGCGCGCCCTCGCACGCGAGTCCAGCAGCAGGCGCACGACGAGCAGACCGGCGCCGACCGCCGGCATCCATGCCTCCGGCTGCACGAGCAGCCGGTACCGCAGCGGGTCGGACAGCGGAAGCAGCATCAGCGTCGGTGGCCAGGCGACCAGCAGCCACAGGGCGCGCAGCACGACACGCTCATGGGCGTACCGGATCCGCCCGTCCGGCAGCAGGGCGAAGAGCCGGGCGACGAACACGGTCGCGACCACGTCCGCCACGCGGGCGCACAGCAGACCGGTCCACGCCGCGGAGGTCGTGGAGAGGGGAATGCCCGGGGGGCCCGCTTCGGCGAATTGATGGACGGTGAACCGGATGACCATGCCGAGCAACGGCCAGCACGCGGCCGCCATCAAGAGGCGGGCCACCGGATGCGCGGGCGCCCGCAACCACAGCGACACCCCGGCCACGTAGCAGGGCAGTACGGCCCCCACGCTCCACGGAAGGGTCTGCGAAGCCGAGATCGAGGCACCGACCGACACCGAGTAGAGCAGCCCAAGTCCGCTGCAGGCCGCGAAAGCGCGCACCGGCCACCCCGCACCCTCTGCCATCGCACAAGTCTCGCCCGGCGCCTGCCGCGCTGTACAGGAAGCCTGCCTTACCGCCCCGATGGAGGACAGCCTCCAGGGCGCGGCGAGGCTGACCGGATTCTCCGCCGCCGCACACCTGAGCAGACTCTCCCCGTAGGCCCCGCCCGCGCGGGCGGAACAAGGGGGGAACCGATGAGCACCGCACAGATGGAACAGACGGAGACACCGGCACCCGGTTGTACATGGCAGGAGTGGACCGCCCCGCCGCTCCTGTTGCGAGGCCCGGCCGCGGGCACGACGGCGCGGGTGGGGCGCGCGGAGAACGAGATCCTGCGTCCCCGCCAGGGGCGGCGCCTGACCATGCTGTACCAGCTCATCGGTGAACCCGCCCGGGCCCTGGCGGTCCACCGCCGCACCGCGCTCGGCGAGGTGCGGACCCCGGACGAGATCATGACGGTGTGCTGGGCCGCCGCCGCGCACTGCTCCCGGGGCGAGCTCCGCCGGGCACGTGCGCTCGCCCGTCTTGCCGGGCGCGGACTGCACGGATGCGACGACGCGTTCGCGCACGCCGTCGCGCACACCACGGCGGCCGGGGTCGCGGCGATCGACGGCCGGGTGACGGTCGTCGAACACCACAGGGAGCGGGCCCTGAGTGCCGCGGAGGCGTCCGGGGACCCCCTGCTCATGCTGTTCGTCCGGCTGCGCGCCGCCCACGAAAGCATCGAGCAGGGGGAAGGGCCGGCCGTCCTCGCCACCCTGAACGCCGCCCTCGCCGCGGCCGGCACCGGCCCCGTCCGGGCCGATGCGCCGGTGGTGCTGCTGGCCGGCTGCCTGCGCGGCGCCGCGCACCTGGCGCTCGGCGAACTCGACCAGGCGGCCGCCGACTTCGACAGCGCGCTGATGGGCTACCAGCGCCTGGACGAGGCGGTGGGCCACGGCGGCCTCGGCGCACAGGCGCTGCTCGGGCTCGGCGACGTCCACCGGGAACGGGGGGACCTGGGCCCGGCACGGGCCGCGTACCAGGAGGCGGTGGTCCTCACCGAACGCTCCGGCGACCGTCAGGTCCTGGCGTCCGCGCTCACCGGACTCGCGCTGGCACGCGGCGGCACCGAACCGCGCGCGGCGGCCCCGCTGGCTCGTCGCGCCGCGGCGGAAGGTGCGGGCCGGCCGCGCATCCGCGCCCTGGTGGCGGGCGGCTGGGTCGCGCTCGCCGACGGCCGGCCGGAGCCGGCGGCGGAAGCGGCCCGGCAGGCCGCGGGCGAACCGGGGGCGCAGGCCTGCCGCGCGGTGTTCGCCGAGATCCTCGAACTGGAGGCGATGTGCGCGCCGGACGCCCGCACCCGGCAGCGGCTGCTCGCGGACGCCGAGGCCATGTGGCGTGCGGCGCGGCGCCCCGTGGCCGCGGCCCGCCTCGCCGTCGCCCGCGCCCGCCTCGACGGAGCGGACACGCCGGGCCTGCGGGAAGCCACCGCCCGCCTGCGCCAGTTCGGGGTCGGCGAGGCGGCGGCCGACGCGGCCGGTCTGCTCAACCGCTCGGCGGCGGCAGGACAGGCAACGGTGAGCGTGCGGGTCCTCGGCGGGTTCCAGGTGATCAGGGACGGCCGCCCCGTCGGAGCCGACGAGTGGCAGTCGAAGAAGGCCCGGGACCTCCTGAAGTTCCTCGTGGCCAGGCGGGGCCTGCCCACGCCCCGCGAGCTGGTGGTGGAGGCCCTGTGGCCGGACGAGGAACCGGCCCGCTGCGCGAACCGCCTTTCGGTGGCCCTGTCCGTCCTGCGGCTCGTGCTCGACCCACGGCGCCTGCGGGCCCAGGACCACTTCATCGCCGCCGACAAGCACGTCATCGCCCTCGCCCGGCTGCGGGTGGACGTGCAGGACTTCCTCGCCGCGGCACGGCACGCGCTGGGCTGCGCCGAATCCGCGGGCGGCCACGGCTTCGCCGCGCTCGCCATGGCCGAGAACCTCTACGGCGGCGAGGTGCTGGAGGACGACCCGTACGTCGAGTGGGCGGCCGGGCTGCGGGAGGAGGCACAGGCGGTCTACCTCGAACTCCTGGCCCGCCTTGTGGCGGCGGCCGCCGAACGCGGCGACCACTACGCCGAAGTCTACTACCGCCTGCGGCTGTTGGAACGCGACCCGTACGACGAGGACGCACACCTCGGCCTGGTGCGGCTGCTGACCACGGCGGGCCGGCACGGCGAGGCACGGCGCCGGTACCTGCTGTACGCCGCCCGCATGCGCGAGATCGACGTCGCCCCGTCGCCCTGCCCGCGCGCCGGGCACCGGACGGGCCGGCTCTCCTCCGCCGAGGCCTGGCCGACAGCGGGCCGACGCTGGTAGGTGCGGCGCGATGTGCGCCAAGCGCTTCGCTGGAAGGCGAAGTGCACAAGTGGAGGGGCTCGTACGGGTAGTGCGGATGATCTTGCCGTGCGTAGGGTGAAGCACCGGATATCAGATGCCTGTCCGAGGTGGCGCCGGGACCGGGGCCGTGCCGCCGATGCCGCGCGGGCCCAGAGAGTGACCAGAGAGTGAGCAGACAGATGCAGCCGACCTTCGTCTTGGTGCACGGAGCCTTCGCGAACTCCTTCTCCTTCGCGCCGCTCCAGGCCGAACTCGGCCTCCTCGGGCACCGTTCGGTCGCCGTCGACCTGCCCGGCCACGGATTCGGGGCGACCTACACCCGCGCCTATCAGGCGCCGCAGGACCCCGCAGCGCTCGCCATCGCGCCCGGCTCGATCAAGGGCGTCACGCTCGCCGACAACACCGCGCACCTGATCGGAATCCTGGAACGGGCCAAGCGGAACGGCCCCGTGATCCTCGTCTCGCACAGCCGCGGCGGCATCACGGCGACCGCCGCGGCCAACGCGCGCCCCGACCTCATCGACCGCATCGTCTATGTCTCGGCCTGGTGCCCGGTCGAACTCGACGTCAGCGACTACTACGCCGAGCCGGAGATGGCCACGGTCGACGCCGCTTCCATGGCGCTCGCGATGGCCGGGAACCCGGCCGAACTCGGCCTGCTCCGCGTCAACTTCCGCACCGCGGATCCGGCCGCCCTCGCCGCGTTCAAGGCGGCCTTCCTCGCCGACGGCACCGACGAGGAGTTCCTCACCTTCCTCAACGCCTTCCAGCCCGACGAGAACCTGGACGTCGGCACCCCCGCCGACCGGGCGCAGGCCGCGACCTGGGGCCGCATCCCGAAGACCTACGTACGGCTGGCCGACGACACGAGCCTGCCGCTCGCCCTGCAGGACCGCCTCATCCGCGAGGGCGACGCGCTGACACCGGAGAACCCGTACGACGTCCGCACGCTGGCGGGCAGCCACCTGAAGTGGCTCACCGACCCGGCACCGGCGGCCCGCGTCCTCGGTGAACTCGCCGCGCCCTTGGAGCCGTCTGCCTGATCCGATCCGAACCGATCCGGCTCAGGATCCGGAACCGGAACCGGAAGGAAGTTGCCTACGCTCTCGAGATCCGGTCCCGCACCCGCCGCCGCAGTGCCGTCCTGGCGGTGGCGGCGGCCGCGATCGCGAGGGCGGACGCGGTGGCGAGCGGATGGCGGGCCAGGGCGGACTCGACGGAACGAGGGTGCGCTGTGTCGTCGAAGACGCCGTGGGCACCTTGATCGCTGTCCCGCGGGAGGTCGGCCGGCTGGAAGAGATTGCCGCGTCCGGTGGGAGGGCGGCGCTCTGCCTGCTGGGAGTCGAAGCCCGTGCGGGCCAGGTAGCGGTCGAGGAGGGCGGGAGCCAGCCGGTTGGCCCAGATGGCCGCCACGGTGGACGCGCCCACGTAGTACTGCTTGCGGCGCGGATGGTCGGCGGCGTACACGATGGCGCGGGCGGCGACCTCGGGCTGGTAGATCGGCGGGACCGGGCGGGGATGCCGGGGCAGGCGGGTGCGGACCCAGGAGAACTGCGGTGTGTTGACGGCGGGCAGGTGGACCACCGTGACGCGCACGCCGCTGCCCCGGTGCAGGAGTTCGGTGCGCAGCGACGAGGTGAAGCCGTTGATGGCGTGCTTGGCGCCGCAGTAGGCCGACTGCAGCGGAATGGACCGCTCTGCCAGGGCGGAGCCCACCTGGACGATGGTGCCGCGATCCCGCGGCGCCATCCGCTTGAGCGCCGACCGGGTGCCGTTGACGAAGCCGAGGTAGGACACGTCCGTGACCCTCCGGTACTCCTCGGCCGTGACTTCGTCGAAGGGCGCGAACACGCCGACGAACGCGCAGTTGATCCACACGTCGATGGGGCCGAAGGCCTGCTCCGCGGCGTCCGCCGCGGCCTCGACCTGCCGTGCGTCGGCGGTGTCGGCGACCTGGATCAGGGCACGACCGCCCAGGGAGTCGACCTCGTCGGCGGCGGCCTGGAGGCCGGCCCGGCCGCGGGCGACCAGGACGACGTCGGCGCCGCGCCGCGCGTACAGGCGGGCGGTGGCGCGGCCGACGCCGGCACTGGCGCCGGTGATGACGACGGTCTCGGGCATGGTCAGCGGGTTCCCTCCTCTCCGGCGCCCGGCCGGTCCTCGCGGTGGCGGCGGCCCGGCAGCATCTCCTGGACCTTGGCCTTGAAGCCCTGGCGGACCATGGCGGCGCGGTCGCTGTCGCCCTTGAGGACGGAGGCCGCGGCCGCCTCGATCTGGTCGAGGGACGCGTGCGGCGGGATGGGCGGCACGGCCGGGTCGGTGCGGAAGTCAATGACGCACGGCCGGTCGGCGGCCAACGCCGCCTCCCAGGCGCCCCGCACGGCGTCCGGCTTCTCCACCCGCATGCCGTCCAGGCCCAGCGAGCGGGCGAAATCGGCGTAGGCGACATCGGGGATGGACTGCGAGGGCAGGAACTGCGGGGCGCCCGACATGGCGCGCATCTCCCAGGTGACCTGGTTCAGATCCTGGTTGTTGAGGACGGCCACCACCAGGCGCGGATCGGCCCACTCCTCCCAGTACTTGGCGATCGTGATCAGCTCGGCCAGGCCGTTCATCTGCATGGCCCCGTCGCCCACGAGGGCGATCGCCGGACGGTCACCGTGCGCGAACTTGGCGCCGATCACGTACGGAACACCCGGACCCATGGTGGCGAGCGTCCCCGACAGCGAACCGCGCATCGCGCCGCGCAGCCGCAGATGGCGGGCGTACCAGTTGGCGGCAGAGCCGGAGTCCGCGGCCACGATCACGTCGTCGGGAAGCAGATCGTTGAGGGCGTGGGCGACGTACTCGGGGTTGATCGGATCGGCATCGACCGTGGCGCGCCGCTGCATCACCTCCCACCAGCGGGCGGTGTTCTTCTCGATCTGCTTGAGCCAGCTGCGGTCCTCGCCCTGCCGCAGAAGCGGCAGCAGCCGGCGCAGCGTCTCGCGCGCGTCGCCGACCAGGTTGATCTCGAAGGGGTAGCGCAGGCCGACCATGTGCGGATCGATGTCGATCTGCACGGCGCGTGCCTGGCCGAACTCGGGCAGGAACTGGGTGTAGGGGAAGCTGGACCCGATCACCAGCAGGGTGTCGCAGTCCCGCATCAGCTCGTACGACGGCCGGGTGCCGAGGAGGCCGATGGCACCGGTGACGTACGGCAGGTCCTCGTCGAGGACGTCCATGCCGAGCAGCGCCTTGGCGACGCCCGCGCCCAGCCGCTCGGCGACCTCCATGACTTCCTCGCGGGCCCCGCGCGCGCCCTGCCCGACGAGGACGGCGACCTTCTCGCCCGCGTTGAGCAGGTCGGCGGCGCGCTCGATGTCCGGGTCCGACGGGACCGGCGCGTACGGGGCCATGCCCAGGCTGGAGGGCACCATCTTGAACGCGTGGTCGGGCGCGGAGTAGTCGAGCTCCTGCACGTCCGCCGGGACGATGACGGCCGTCACCGAACGGCGGGCGATGGCGGTGCGCATGGCCCGGTCGAGCACGTTCGGCAGCTGCTCGGGCACGGTGACCATCTCGCAGAAGTCGGAGGCGACGTCCTTGTAGAGGCTCACCAGGTCGACCTCCTGCTGGTAGGAGCCGCCCATGGCACTGCGGTTGGTCTGTCCCACGATCGCGACGACGGGCACGTGGTCGAGCTTGGCGTCGTACAGACCGTTGAGCAGATGGATGGCGCCGGGCCCCGAAGTGGCCGCGCAGACGCCGACCTTGCCGGAGAACTTGGCGTAGCCGACGGCTTCGAAGGCGGACATCTCCTCGTGCCGGGACTGGATGAACCGCGGCTTGTCGTCGGCCCGGCCCCAGGCGGCGAGCAGCCCGTTGATGCCGTCGCCGGGGTAGGCGAAGACGTGCTCCACGTCCCAGGCGCGCAGACGCTCCAGGATGTGGTCGGAGACCTTCATCGACATGGTGCTGACCTTTCCGGTGGGGTCGCTGAGGGTGGTGCTGTCGGGGGTTACGTACGACGACGGAGGCGCCGCACGACGCCGCGGCCGGCCGCGGCGGTGACCGCGCCCGTCAGGGCGGCGGCGCCCGCGGCGGCCGTCCACCGGCCCGCGGGCGAGGGCTCGGGCGGCCGCTGCGCGGCGGTTTCGGGATGGTCACCGGGCACGTTTCCGTCGAGGCGATGGTCACCGGGCGCGCCTTCGTCCAGGCCCAGGGCCAGGGCCTCCGCGAGGTGCAGCGCCCGGCGGCCGGTGCCGCCCTGCTCGATCTGTAGGCGGCAGCTGAAGCCGTCCGCGAGCAGCAGGCTGTCGGGGGCGGCCGCGCGGACGGCGGGCAGGACGCCCTGTTCCGCGACGGCGAGGGACACCTCGTGGTGGCCCCGCTCGAAGCCGAAGTTGCCCGCCAGACCGCAGCAGCCCTCGTCGAGGAACGAGGCGTCGAGACCGGCGCGGCGCAGCAGTTCCCGGTCGGCTTCGGCTCCCATGACCGCGTGCTGGTGGCAGTGCGTCTGCACGGTGGCCCCCCGGGCCGGCGCGGACGGCCGCCAGTCGTCGGGCGCGTACTGCACGAGATGTTCCGCGAAGGTGCGGAACTGCCCGGCCAGGCGCCGCACGTCGTGGTCCGTGGGCAGCAGTTCGGGCGCGTCGGCGCGGAACACCGCGGCGCAGGACGGTTCGAGACCGATGACGGGGGTGCCCGCTTCGAGGAACGGCCGCAGCACGCGCAGCGTCCGGCGCAGGACCTTCTTGGCGACGGGCAACTGGCCCGTGGAGATCCACGTCAGTCCGCAGCAGACGGGTTCGGTGGGGACGGCGACACGGAAGCCCGCGTCCTCCAGGACGCGCACCGCCGACATCGCGATCGCCGGGTGGAAGAAGGTGGTGAAGGTGTCGGGCCACAGCACCACGGTGTGGGGATCGCTCGGGTCCGGCGCGTCCGCGCCGCGGGCCCGCCACCACTGGACGAACGACTCCGGCGCGAACACCGGCGCCCGGCGCGCACCGTCGACACCGGCGAGCCGCTTGCCGACGCGGGCAAGCCCCGGCGCTTGGAGCACGCTGTTGACCAGCCCCGGGGCGACGCGCGAAAGCCGCGCCCACACCGGCAGCCACCCCAAGGAGTAGTGGGCGGCGGGCCGGACGCGGCCCGCGTAGTGATGGGCGAGGAACTCGGCCTTGTACGTCGCCATGTCGACGCCCGTCGGGCAGTCCGACTTGCAGCCCTTGCAGGCCAGGCAGAGATCCAGCGCGTCGCGGACCTCGCGCGAACGCCAGCCGTCGGTGACCGCCGAGTCCGCGTGGCCGTCGAGCATCTCGAACAGCAGCCGGGCCCGCCCCCGCGTGGAATGCTCCTCCTCCCGCGTGACCCGGTAGGACGGGCACATCACGCCGCCGTGGTGGCTGCGGCAGTTGCCGATCCCGACGCAGCGCAGCACGGCCCGGGTGAAGGAGTGCCCGTCCTCGGGATAGCCGAAGTGCGTCTCCAGGGTGGCCGGCCGCCAGGCGGCCCCGAGCCGCAACTGCCCGTCGACCGGACGCGGGTGAACCACCTTGCCCGGGTTCATCCGGTCGTGCGGGTCGAAGAGGGCCTTGACCTCGGCGAAGGCGGTCACGAGCCGCTCGCCGAACATCCGGGTCAGCAATTCGCCCCGGGCCTGGCCATCCCCGTGCTCCCCGGACAGCGACCCGCCGTAGCCGACGACGAGGTCGGCGGCGCGCTCCAGGAAGCCCCGGAAGTCGGCCACGCCGTCGGCACTGGTCAGCTCGAACGGGATCCGGGTGTGCACACACCCCTGACCGAAGTGCCCGTACAGCGAGGGATGGCCGTAACCGAAGTCGTCGAACAAGCCCTTCAAGTCACGCAGATAGTCTCCGAGGCGCTCGGGCGGAACGGCGGAGTCCTCCCAGCCCTCCCAGGTCTGCCGGTCGTCCGGGGGCCGGGCGGTCACGCCGAGCCCGGCCTCGCGGGCCTTGAGCATCCTGTGTTCGCGCGCCGGGTCGTCGGAGAACGCGACGGTGGAGTCCTTCTCGTCGCGTCCCACCGCGCGCAGCAGCGCGAGCGCCTGCTCGTCGACGTCGTCCTGACTGTCGCCGCTGAACTGCAGCATCAGCCAGCTGTTGCCCCCGGGAAGGGCGTCCAGCGACGCGAGGTAAGCGCCCTCCTCCCGCATGAGCTGCGCCATCCGGTCGTCGAGTGCCTCCAGAAGGGTGGGCGCACAGTGCTCGAGGAGCCGGGGCACGTCATCGGCGGCGCCGCAGATGTCGTCGTACCCGAGGACCAGCAGCGACTGGCAGGGCGGCACGGGCACCAGGTCGAGCTCGGCGTGCAGCACGGTCACCAGCGTGCCCTCGCTGCCCACCAGGGCCCTGGCCACGTCGAAGCCGTTCTCCGGAAGGAGCGAGTCCAGGTTGTAGCCGGAGACGCGGCGCGGGATCTTCGGATAGCCCCGGCGAATGTCCGCCAGATACTCGCCGACGACGCGCTCCAGGCCGTCGTAGATCTCGGCCCGGCGCCCTCCTTCCGCGACGATCCGCGCGCGCTCCTCCTTGGACGTCGGACCCACCCACATGCGGAGGCCGTCCGGCGTGAGGACCTCCAGGCGGCGTACGTTGTCCACGGTCTTGCCGTACGCCTGCGCGGACCCTCCGCACGCGTTGTTGCCGATCATGCCGCCGAGGGCGCAGTGGCTGTGGGTGGCGGGCCTGGGCCCGAACTGCAGGCGGTGCCCGGACAACCGCCGGTCGAGCTCGTCCAGGACGATGCCCGGCTCCACCACGCACGTACGCGCGTCCGGGTCGACCGCCACCAGCGCATGGCAGTACTTGGTCCAGTCGATGACGACCGCGGCGTTCGTCGCCTGCCCGGCCAGGCTCGTGCCCCCGCCGCGGGACAGCACCGGAGCGCCGAAGCGCGCGCACACCCGCACGGCTTGTGCGCCCGCCTCCACGGTGCGCGGGACGACGACGCCGAGGGGGACCTGACGGTAGTTGGAGCCGTCGGTGGCGTACGCCCCCTTGCTGCCCGCGTCGAAGCGGATCTCCCCGTCCACCGCGGCACGCAGCGCCGCCGCCAGCCCGGCCGTGTCCACCGCTGGGGGAGCGTCACCGATGGCAGCGCGGCGCACCCGAGGGAATCCGCCCTCGTCCATCCGCTGCTCGGCCATCCGGGTCACTCCCTCCAGATCGGGCACGGAGCCGGTCGTACGGACCTCGGGCCGGGCGGGTACCCGTGGTCGCCGTACGCAAGGGCATGTGCGGCCTCCGGGTTCCCGGGCCCGGAACTTCTACGCGGGAGGTCCCCTGCCGGCGGGAGGTCTCCTCCCCAGGTTTGCCGCCATCCGGCTCTTCCGCATCAGCGCGGCGAAGCCCGGCCGCCGGCCGCCGCCACCACGCGCTCGCCGCAGGAACCCTCGTCGTGACCAGGTTCCTGCCCCCGGTCACGGCTTCCCGTGCTCCCTGACGACGTCGGCCGGACTCTTGTCCTCGCGCAGTCCCTGATAGCGGGGGTGGCGCAGCATGCCGTCGCGCGTCCACTCCGTGAAGGCGATCTGCGCCACGAGCCGTGGCCGCACCCAGCGAGCGGTCCGCTCCGCGACCCGGCCCTCGAACGGCGAGTCGGCCACCTGGAGCTCGTCGAGTCGCCGTCGCAGGGCGAGCAGGGTACGCCGGTCGAAGCCGGTGCCGACCTTGCCCGCGTACCGCAGCCGCCCGTCCTCGTAGTAGCCGATGAGCAGCGCGCCGATGCCCTCCCGGGAGCCCGCGGGCTCGGTGAAGCCGCCCACCACGAACTCCTGGCCCTGGGCGCACTTCAGCTTGAGCCAGTCCTCCGAGCGACGCGTCTGGTACGTGCTGTCGGCCCGTTTGGCGATGAGCCCCTCCCAGCCGCGCCGACACGCGTCGGCCAGCAGTTCGCGTCCGCCCTCGTTGCGGTGGGCGCTGAACCGCAGCGGCGCGCGAAAGGTGATCGAGCGGCGCAGCAGGGACTTGCGGGTGCGCAGCGGCAGCCGCCGGACGTCCGTGCCGTCCAGGCGCAGCAGGTCGAAGACGTAGTACGTCACCGAGACCTTGCTCGCCGCGACGTCGGCACGCCGGGTGAGGCCCATGCGCTGCTGGAGTCGCGCGAAGTCCGTCCGGCCGTGCGAGTAGGCGACGATCTCGCCGTCGATCGTGAAGTCCGCGCAGTCCTGCGCGGCGAGCGCGTCCACGATCTCCGGGTACGTGGCGTCGAGCCGTCGCCCGGAGCGGGACCGCAGCGTCACCGTGCCGTGCTCGCGCACCGAGAGCACCCGGATGCCGTCCAGCTTCCGCTCGAAGATCCAGCCCTGGGGGAAGTCACGCCGGTCACTGAGCGTCGCGAGCATGGGGGAGGCCGCGAGTTCGACGCCCGGCGCCGCCTCGCGAGTGCGGGCGTCCAGTTCGGGCGGCAGCGTGTCCAGCAGGCCGGTCATCCGTGCTCCTCGCCGTGCGACCGCCATGTCGGCGCGTCCGGCGCCTCGGCGACCTGGCGCAGCGTGCGGCCGCTGCGTGCCGAGCGGGCCCGCCGCGGATCGGGCGTGCCGCCGCCCGTCGAGCCGTGCCCGGTCCGTACGAGCAGCCACGTCGGCTTCCCGGATCCGCCGCTCTTCTCCTCACGGCCGTGGAACCGGGTGAGCGCGTACTGCCCGCGCAGCTTGTCGCCGTGCAGCACGAACGTGGCGTGACCGTTCTCCAGCGCCTGTCCGAAGGGCACCGGCCGGTTCCGCTTGTCGTGGCTGGTCGGCCGGTACGTGCCGTGGTCCCAGACGATGACGGTCCCGCCGCCGTACTCGCCCTCGGGGATCACCCCCTCGAAGTCCCTGTACTCCAAGGGATGGTCCTCGGTGGGGATGGCGAGGCGCTTGTCGTGCGGGTCGGTGGAGGGGCCCTTCGGGACCGACCACGACTTCAGTACGCCGTCGACCTCGAGGCGGAAGTCGAAGTGGACCGTGCTCGCGTCGTGGATCTGCACCACGAAGGTGGGCTCATCCGTCTCGTCGTCCGTGGCCGGCGCGGCCTCGTCCGTCGACGCGGCCTCGTCCTTCGCGGTGCGCTCGCCGCTCGGCTCGCTCGTCCGGTCGAAATGCCGTTTCCCGCGATAGGCCCGCAGTCCGTCCTTGTCGCTCACGGCAGCTCCCTTCTGTCGGGATCAGTCCACTGGATTACCTGCGGTAACGCCCTCGGTGCCGGTCGGTCGGCCCGGTGCCGGGCCGGGTTCGGGCACCACGTTGCCCGCCGCGTTGCAGCGGACGGTCCAGGGCGTCCCGTAGCCCTCTTCGTAGACCCGTACGTCCACGTCGGGGGGCTGTTTGCCGCCGGTCACCCGGGCGTTGGCCGCGGTGCAGATGATCTGGCTGAGCCCGAGGCCGCCGCCCCCGGTCATGTTCGCCACGGGCACGGGGAGGTGCAGATCCACGGCGCCGTCGGCGACCCGTGCGACCAGCCGCCCGTGGATCGGGGGCACTTCGGTGATCAGGCCGCGGGCGCGTTCGGCTGCGTCGGGGCCCTTGAGGAGCAGGTCGAGTGCCTGTTGCGGGGTCGCGGGGGTGTCGACGGCGCGGCTGACGGCCTGGATGCCGTACGGGCTGACGAAGTAGAGCTGGGCGTATTGGGTCGTGGATCCCGGCTCGCGCAGGCCGGACGCCGGGGCGCCGGCGCGGACCGGGCCGGTGGAGCCGATGCCGCAGCCCGCTGACAGCACACCCAACACGACTGCGAGACAGGCGAGTCGGCGCTTCACGGCTGGTCCTCCTCTCACGACTGGTCCTCCTCTCACGACTGGTCCTCCTCTCATGGCTGGTCCTCCTCCTGCGGAAGTGTGCGCGGGAGCGTGATCGTGAACACCGCGCCGCCGTCCAGGAGGTTGGCGGCGGTGAGGGTGCCGTGATGCAGGCGTACGTTCTCCGACGCGATGGCGAGTCCGAGGCCGCTGCCCTCGGAGCGGGTCCGTGCGGCGTCCGCCTTGTAGAAGCGGTCGAAGACATGCGGCAGGACCTCGTCGGGGATGCCGGGGCCGTCGTCGGCGACGTCGATCACCAGGGACTCCCGCGTGGCGGTCGCCCGGACGGTGACGGGAGCGGCGCCGTGGCGCAGCGCGTTGCCGATCAGGTTGGCGAGGACGACGTCGACGCGCCGCGCGTCGACCCGGAGGCGCAGATCGTCCTCGGGCAGCTCGGTGACCACCTCGTCCGGCTCGCGCCAGCCGCGCAGGTGCAGCGTCTTGTGGACGACGGTGCGCAGACTCACGTCGTCCAGGTGCAGCACCGCCGCACCCGCGTCGAAGCGGGAGATCTCCATCAGGTCCTCGACCATGCTGGTCAGCTTGCGGGTCTCGTCGCTGATGAGGAGGACCGCGTCGGCGGTGTCCGGAGGCAGCGTGCCGGAGCGGGCGTCCTCGTCGAGGGCGTCGGTGACGGCGGCCATCGCGGCGAGCGGGGTCCGCAGTTCGTGCGAGACGTCCGCGGCGAACCGGCGGGCCTTGGCCTCCAAGCGCCGCAACTCGGCGTCGTCCCGCTCCAGCGCGGCCGCCATGGTGTTGAACGTGCCGGTCAGCGCGGCGAGTTCGTCCTTGCCGACGATATCCAGGCGCGTGTCGCGGGCGCCCGAGGTGATCTCCTCGGCGGCCGTACGCAGCCGCCGCACGGGACGCAGCACCCGGCGGGCCGCGAACAAGGCGGGCACGACGGCGAAGGCGAGCGCCGGGACGGCACCCGCCCAGGCCGCCGTGATCAGGGCGGAGATGTCGGCCCGTTCGCCGCCCAGCGGCAGAACGGCGTAGGCGACGAGACCCGACGGTTTCTCCGCTCCTTTGCCGCGGCCGGCGTAGCTGACCGGCATGCCGATGAGCAGCCGGGGCCCGTCGGCGTGCTCCACGCGCTCGTAGAAGGTGGTGTCACCGCTCTTCGTCGCGGCGCGCAGGGCGCTGCCGACGTCGCCCGCGGTGCCGATGAGCGGCCCGCCGTCGCGGGAGACGGCCGTGTGCCGGCCGCGCGAGCCCGCGGCACGGTCCAGCTGACGCGCGAAGGTGCGCAGGTCCGCATCGGTGGGATCGGCCGGAAGGTTCGGGGCGAGCGAGTCGATCTGGAGGCGCAGATCGTGGACGGCGCTGTTCTGCGTACGGTCCAGGATCGCGCTGCGGGCCTGCCGGAAGGTGAGCGCGGCGGTGATCAGCGAGCTCAGCGCGGCAACGAGGACAAAGGCGACGACCAGGCGCGGGCGCAGGCCGCGGGGGAGTGCGAGCCTCATGCGGGCAGCGGGCCGAAGCGGTAGCCGAAGCCGCGCACCGTCTGGACGTACACCGGGCGGCGCGGGTCCTCTTCGATCTTGGCGCGCAGCCGCATCACGCAGGCGTCGACGAGGCGGGCGTCCCCGTAGTAGCTGTGCTCCCAGACATCCTCGAGCAGCTGCTGGCGGCTGAAGGTCCGCTCCGGGGCGGCACTGAGGAAGAGCAGCAGCTTCAACTCGGAGGGGGCGAGCGGGAGTTCCTCGCCCTCCTTGCGGACGATCAGCGCGTCGCGGTCGATCTCCAGACCGCCCACCCGGGTCGGCCCGGCACCTGCGCCGGTGTCGGCCTGGGCGGGGGCGACGCGGCGCAGCACCGCGCGCATCCGGGCCTCGATGACCGCGGCGCCGGCGGGTTTGACGACGTAGTCGTCGGCGCCCGCCTCGAGGCCGATCACGACGTCCATGTCGTCGCCGCGCGCGGACAGGATCACGAGGGGAACCCGGCTGGTCTCGCGGATGCGGCGGCAGACGTCCAGGCCGCTCATGCGGGGGAGCATCAGGTCGAGGAGCACGAGGTCGGGCTTGAAGGCGGCCAGGGCCTCGAGGCCGTCCTCGCCGGTGGCGACCGCCTCGGTCTCGTGCCCGTTGCGGGACAGGCCCAGGACGACACCGCGGCGTACGGCCGGATCGTCCTCGATCAGCAGGACACGGGCCATGTACGGGTCCTTTCCACAGGGAGAGTGCTGCGCCGGCGTTATGCGAGCTATCGGGTGGATCGCCCACTGTACGGGCGAGCGGGAGGCGTGGGGTGCGCTGCTCTTCCCGGGGTTTCCGGGAGCCCGGGGTTGTCCTGGGGTCCGGGGTCGTCCTGGGGTCACCTCAGCTCGTCGACATCGACCGTCCCCGCTCCCGCCACCGGCTCGGGCACGGCCGCCCACAGAACGGCTCCCGCCAGGGCCACCGCGACCACCGCGATCACCCCGCGCCTGCCCCGCGCCCACCCCACCCGGAACCGCACCGGATCCTCGACGAACCGCTTCGTCACCCCGGCGGCCACCAGCGAGACCCCGCTCGCGACGGCGGTCCCGCCCCAGTCCCCGAGCGCCGAAAGGCGCGGCAACAGCAGCAGGTACACCGGCCAGTGCCACAGATACAGGCTGTACGACAGCTGTCCCAGGCCGCGCGGCAGGCGGCTGCCCGCGATCCGTGCCGCCCGGGTGCCCGGCACCTGGGCCATCAGGACGATCAGCACGGCCGCGGCCAGCGAGTGGAAAAAGAGCCCGCCCCGGAAGAGCAGGGGCGCCTTCTCGCCCTCGGTCACCAACCACGCCACCGCAAGCCCGCACCCCAGGACCAGGCACACCAGCTCGGCCGCGCGGCGCGGCACCCGGCGCGCGAGGTTCCGCACCGGCGCGGTGGCCACGAACGCCCCGAGCAGCAGGGCGGCGCCCCGGGTGTCGGTGCCCTCGTAGGCGCGGGTGGTGTCCACCGCGGCACCGAACGAGACGGTCAGCGCGAGGGAGACCAGGGCACCCGCCCCGGCGAGCGAGGCCACGATCCGCTCACCCCACCGCCCCCGGGCGGCCACCGCCACCACCAGCGGCCAGACCAGGTAGAACTGCCACTCCACACCGATGCTCCACAGGTGGGCGAAGACGCGGGTGTCGGAGGCGTTCCAGTAGCCGAGCTGCTCGGTGATGTAGTGCCAGTTGACCGCCTGGGCCCCGACCCAGGGCAGGTCGTCGAGCGCGAAGCGCAGCTGCGCCGTGCTCCCCCATGCCCACGTGGCCAAGACGGTCACGATCACCACACAGAAGAGCGCGGGCAGCAGGCGACGGGCACGGCGGCCCCAGAACGCGGCCAGGGCGACCCGGCCGCGCCCCGCCGCCTCGCCGAGCAGCAGCCCGGTGATCAGGAACCCGGAGAGCACGAAGAACAGGTCGACGCCGAGGAACCCGCCCCGCAGATGCCCGGCGTGGAAGAGCAGCACGGCCGCGACCGCGAACCCGCGCAGCCCGTCGAGGGCGGCCAGGTGCGCACGGCCCACGCCGCCGGCGCGCGCGGCCGCACGGTGCCGGGCCTGCACCGTACGGCCGCGCACCGACCCCGGAGATGTAAGAGGAGACGAAAGAGACGAAAGGCGCGACGGCATGCAGTCGGCCGTCCCGTCACGCGGCACAGCGGAGCTTGCTGTACCGCTCGTCGCCGGTCCAGGACTTCTGGGCCCAGGAGTCCACCGACGCCGGCGTGAAGCCTTCCTGCTCGCCGAGCTTCCCGGTGAACCACTTGGCGAAGGCGGCCGCCCCCTGCTGGCAGTTGTGGATCCCGTCCGAGGCGCGCTGTGCCTTCCCCGCCGAGGCGTCGGTGCCCCACACCTGTGAGGCGTCGAAGTACGCCGCCGTGCCCCCGCTCTTCCCCGCGACGTCCGCGGCCACCTTGGGAGCGGTACGCATCTGCGCCTCGTGCTGCTTGTAGAACCCGTCGATCTTGATGGGCGGGGGCGAGACGAACACCACCTTGGCCCCGGCGTCCTTGACCGTGTCGACGACCTTCTCGTAGGCGGCCCGCTGCTGATCGCGGTTTCCCCAGTCGTACGTCGTGACTTGGTAGGCGACCACGGTGGGACGGAACGACTCGATGTCCTTGGCCAGTTGCTTCCACGTCGCGCCGGAGATCATCTGCGTGATCTTCTCGCCGCTGTCGACGACCGTGCCGCCACCGTCCGAGGAGGAGTCCTTGAACTCCACACCGCCGGCCTTCAGGGCAGCGCCCAGGGCGGGAGCCTCGGCGCCCGCGATGGAATCACCCAGCCACAGCACCTTCGTACCGGTGCTCGTCGTCTTGCTCTGCCCCTCGTCCTTGGTGCCGGAGCCGTTCTCGCCGCATCCGGCCAAGGTGAGGCCGAGCGCGGTGACTGCGGCGACCGCGCCGAGGGCGTGGCGCGCCGGGCGGTGAGGAAAGCGGGAACGGGACTTGTTGTTGCTGTTCATGCCCCTCAGCAGAACAGCCTTCGAGCGCCCCACCGCCCGCTGTCATCGTTTGCTCATAGTCCGGGCAAGGAGCGCTCATGAAGTCCGCCGCCGCTCCGGCTCGACGGCGGGTTTTCGGCTTTGTGTACGAAATCTGCGCTCTGTATTTCCCTGGGCCGTCGAGGTAAAAGGGTGGGCATGCTTCTTTCTCACGGACCTTGCGGACCTTGCGGACCTCACGGATGTTGCGGACCTTGTGGGCAAGATGGTTCCGACCGGCACGGGAACAGCCATGGTGAGTAGGCGGCATCTGCTGGCCGGGCCGGTCGGAGCGGCGGCCGTCGCAGCCTTGGGGCAGCCGGCCGGGGCGGTCCCTTCCGATCCTGCGGGCGAGGCGCGGGTCGTCGTGGACGGGCGGCCGGACTGGGACGCGGTGCGGGCGCAGTTCCGGCTGGAGCCGGGCTGGGTGAATCTGGCGATGTTCTATCTGGCGTCGCATCCACGCGTGGTGCGTGCGGCGGTGGATCATCTGCGCCGGCAGATCGACGCCAACCCGCTGTCGGTCACCGCGGGGCTGTCCCTGCCCGACGGCCCGACCGGGTGGCCGCGGGTCCGGGCCGCCCTGGCCGACTATCTGGGGGCGCGGCCCGAGCACCTCGCGATGACAGCCAGTACGACCGTCGGGCTTGGCGTGGTCTACAACGGCGTGCGTACCCGGCCCGGCCAGGAGTACGTGCTGACCGGCAACGACCACCGCTCCCACGTGGAAGCGGCCCGGCTGGCGGCGGCCAAGCACGGCGCCAGGGTGCGGCTGTGCTCGTGGTTCCCCGACCCCGCACGGGCTACCGCCGAGGAGATCACGCGTGCGATCCGGGAGCAGATCCGTCCCCACACCAGGGTGTTGGGCGTCACCTGGGTGCAGTCCAGCACCGGGCTGCGGATGCCGGTACGTCAGATCGCCGAGGTGGTACGGCAGGCCAATCAGGGCCGCCGGGACGCCGATCGCTGTCTGCTGGTGGTCGACGGGGTGCACGGACTGGCCGCCGTCGACGAGGACGGGGCACGCCTGGGAGCCGACGTGCTGGTCGCCGGAACGCACAAGTGGCTGTTCGGGCCCCGCGGGACCGGGCTGGTGTGGGTGTCTCCCCAGGTGCTCGACCAAGTGCGGCCGACGTTCGCCACTTTCATTCGCGGCGGCGGGGCGGCGCCCTTGTCCCCGGGTGGCTTCCTGGCCTTCGAGCACGCCTTCGCCCTTCCGGTGTCCGTCGCCTTCCACCGGACGCTCGGCCGGACCCGTGTCGCCGACCGCATCACGGAACTCTCCACCCGGGCCAAGCAGGGTCTGGCCCGCATCCCGGGCGTGACCGTGCACACCCCGTCGGCGCCCGAGCTGTCCGCGGGCATCACCTGCTTCAGCGTGCGCGGCCGCGGCAACGAAGAGGTGGTGGCCCTCGCCGCCGAGCGAAAGATCCGGCTGTCGCTCGCCTCCCACCACAGCCGGCCCTACCCGCGCATGGGCACCGGCATCATGAACTCACCCGACGACATCGACACCGCGCTGACCGCGATCGCCGACATCGCACGCGGGCACCGCCGGTAGGGCGCCTCGGCGGCGATGCGGCCAACTGGCAGGACGTCACCGGCAGTACGTCAATGGCGGCACGCCACCGGCCGTACGCCTAAGGCCGTACCCCTCGATACGTCCTGCCCCCGCGGCGTGGCAGCGCCTCCGGTACGTCGTCGGGCGAGGCGATCGTCTCCACGGCCAGGTGCAGCTCCGTCCTGGTCGTCGCCGACGACAGATCCAGGGTCAGGACCCGGCCGCACTCGGCGAGCCAGGTCGTGAGGGTCGTCCGGTGCAGGCCCAGCGCGGCGGCGGCGGGAGCCGTACGGCCCCGGTGTGCGAGCCAGCACCGGAGCGCGATGCGCAGGCGGGTGTCCAGCGGTTCGAGCAGCGCCGACGCCCAGCGGCCGGCGTGCTCGGGGGCGAGCAGGTCGGTGGGCAGGGGCGGGCGGGGACTTACCCGGGTGGGCGAGATTGTCGACGGGGGAGTGGCCGCCGACGAAGGAGTGGACGTCGATGGGGAAGCGGCCGCCGACGGGGGAGTGGCCGTCGGCACGGCGGCGGCCGGGGCTCGCAGGGCGAGGAGCAGTTGGGCCTGCACCGTGGGGTCGTCGAGATCGGCCGCGAGCAGCGCCCTGATGCCGCGCAGCCGTGTCCGTACCGTGCCCTCCGCCACGTCGAGGGCCTGCGCGGCGGCCAGAGCCGATCCCGAGCGCAGCCAGGCCTCCAGGGTGCGGCGCTGCTCGCGGTCCAGGGGCCCAAGGACGCCCGCGGACCAGTCGGCGAGCCGGTCACCCGGTACGACGCGCAGCAGCCCGTGCGCGCCCAGACCGGTCGCGGAGGTGAGGCAGCCGACGGCGGCGCTGTGGCGTGCCGTGCCCGCCTCGGCCCACGCGGTGGCGAACATGTCCAGGGGAGCGGGATCCGCCGCCCCGCCGGCCAGTTGATGCCGGTCGGCGACGCGGGCGACGAGCGAGAGCATCGCGTTGTGGTCCCCGTGGGCGCCGTGGAGGGCGACGACCACCAGCTCCGCCCCGTCCAGACAGATCAGCACGCGCGTGCCGCCGAGGACCGCGCCGGGCTGCGCCGCGCGCCACAGGGCCTGGTAGGCGGTGTGCACGGTGCGCCCGGCGAGCCGGTACACCGTGGCGTGCGTGGCGCCGCCGCCCAGCACCTCCGCGGCCAACTGGTCGTGGCCGTGCAGCAGCAGGCGCAGCACCGCGGAGTGCAGCCGCTGCTCGGCGCCGCGCACCTCGTCCGCCCGCCGGGCCCGCACCCGCAGCAGATCGGCGGTGGCCCGCGCGATGAGGCCCGCCTGGGAGGCGGACGTCCTGCGGGGGCCGAGGACGAGGACGGTGCCCGCGGCGTCGGTCACCTGGTGGATCGTGAGGTGCGGGTGGGCCTGGGGGTGCGCGGCGGCCCGCTCGCCCTCGGGCCCGGCCGAGTGCGGGGTGCTGTGGACGGCACCGGCGACCGGGTCCACGAGGACGGCCCAGCCGTCGGCCAGCTCGGCCGCTTCGGCGATCAACGCCGCGCCGGAGCGCGCGGCCGCCCGCGTGAGTCGGCGCATCATGCGGCCGGACAGGTCGTGCGCGGCGGAGGCGGGCGTGGCGGAGGCGGGCACGGGCGCCGCGACGTGCTGCGGACGGCCCGCGCCGCTCGTCGTCATGAGATGCCGCTCGTCGTCATGAGGTGCCGCTCGTCATCATGAGATCCGTGCGACGCCGCCCCAGCCCGCCCGCACGGTGAGGCGGCCGGTGGTCGCGTCGGGCCGCCAGTTGGGCCAGGACACATAGCCGGGCTCGACCAGTTCGAGGCCCTCGAAGAAGGCCACCGTCTGCTCCGGCTCACGGAAGATGTAGGGAATGGCGCCGGAGTTGTTGTACGCCTCCTGCACCTCCCGGTGCTTGTCGTCCGCGGCGGTGGAGTGGCTCAACGACACATAGCTGCCCGAGGGAAGACGTTCCACCAGTCGCCGTACGAGCGACAGGGCCTCGTCCCAGTCCACGATGTGGCCGAGCACATCGTTGATCACCAGGGCGATGGGCCGGGTCATGTCCAGGGTCTTGGCGGCGCCCTCCAGGACGGCGTCCGTGTCGCGCATGTCCGCCAGTACGTAGTCCATGGCGCCCTCGGGCGTGCTCTTGCGCATGGCGTGCACGTGCAGCAGGACGAGCGGGTCGTGGTCGACGTACACCACCCGGCAGTCGGGGGCGATGCGCTGGGCCACCTCGTGGGTGTTGTTGGCCGTCGGCAGGCCGGCGCCCACGTCGAGGAACTGCCGGATCCCGGCCTCGCGCGCCAGCCACGTCACCGTACGGATCAGGAAGCCGCGCGACTCCTGGGCCATCGGCTCGATCAGGGGGTACTTGTCGCGGTAGGCGTCGCCCGCGGCCTGGTCGGCGGGGAACCAGTCCTTGCCGCCCAGCCAGTAGTTCCAGACGCGTGCGCTGTGGGCGACGGATGTGTCTATCTGCTGGGGGTTGGTCGGCTCGGTCAAGGCAGTGCCTCTTTCGACTTGTCGGGATGGAGGGCGATGGCGCAGGAGTAGTCGAGGAGCAGGCGGTAGTCGGTCACGGTCGCGGTGGCGTCCCAGATCTCGGCGCTGCCTGCCGGGCCGCCCTCCCGGACCACGCGGTCGGGGATCTCCGGCGCCTCGACGCGGTAGACAGTGATCGCGGGCGTGCCGGTCAGGGCGTGCGGGGGCCCGTCCAGCGGGTGGATCTGCAGGGTCACGTCGGGCCCGTCGACGGCGGCCCGAAGAGCTGACATCTGCTCGGCCATGACGTCGTCACCGCCCACGCGGGTGTGCAGCGCCGCGGCCGACATCACGGCCCAGACGCGCGTCTGCTGTGCGCGCAACTGTTCTTGACGCTTCATCAGCAACTCGGTCCGCGCGTCCTTGGCGGCGGCGGACAGGTCCGGCCGCAGGGCGTCGTCGACCGCGCGGGCGTAGGCGCGGGTGCGCAACAGGGCGGGGACGAGGGCCGGTTCCCAGGCGCGGACCATGCTGGCGGCGGACTCCACGCTCATCAGGTCGAGTTGCCACGGATCCATGACGGCACGCCACGGATGCCACCAGCCGGGGAGGTTCGCCGTCGCGAGCTTGCCGAGGAATTCGTCGATCTCCGCGGCAGGTGATCCGTACGCCCGCAGCAGCGCGCGGACCTGCCCCTCGTCCAGGGACGTCTGCGCCTGCTCGATACGGCGGACGGTGACCGGGTGGGCGCCGAGCGCGTCCGCCGCGTGCTGACGCGTCAGCCCCGCCGCCTCGCGCAGGATTTTCAGCCGGGTGGCCAGAACGAGGTGCGCGAGGGTCGGGCCTGACCTTTCGCGGGCCACGAACTCTCCTTCCGGCACTCACCGCAACTTGCGGACAGTGCACACCTTGTCGCTTGCAATCTCTGTTCGCAACCCTTTGAGTGTGCAGGAAGACATCACCAACGCCTCGGGCAGAAGCGGGAGATGACGTGCTGACACTGGGCACGCTGGTCGGCAGGGCCGAGCTCGGGCTCGCCTTCGCCGGAGGGATCGACGCTGCCCGGTACGAGCAGGCCGGGGTGACCGGACTAACGGCCCTGACCCTCCATCAACTCCTGGAGGGCGAGCCGCAGCGACGCCTCGAGCCCGGATCCCTGGTCCTGGTCACCGGCCTGCCGTTCCGGCTCCGGGGCCACGCGGAAGTCGCGCTGGAGACGCTCGTGGAGCAGTTGGCGCTGGACAAGTGCGCCGGCCTGGTGGTGAACGCGACGTCCGGCGCCCATCAGCCGTTCCCGCAGGCGATGCGCGACCTGTCCACCGCACTCTCCATCCCCCTGCTGGTCACCACCGCGCCGCCGCGGGAGTGGGCCAAGGCGCGCCACCGCTTCCAGGAGAGCCGGCTGTCCGGTGCCGAGCGCCGCGCCGCTCAACTCGCCACGCTCGTCCAGCAGATGCCCGCCCAGCTCGCCGACCCGCGGGCGATGCAGCGCATCGCGGACTGGCTCGCGCGCGCCCTGCACGTGCAGGTGCTCGTCAGCGAACCGCAGCGCGTCCTGGCGGCCTCGCCGGCCACCGCGGCCGAGACGCTGGCACCGGCGATCATTCACCGGTCCGTCGGTGCCGCCGCCGAGGCGGCCGCCGGGCCGCACACCCGGCTCATCGCCCTCGCCCCGGCGCACGGAGCGGACACGGTGCTGGCCGTGGCCCGCACCTCGCCCCCGTTCGACGACGCCGATGTCCGGCTCCTGGGGCAGACCGCGAAGCTCCTCGGCCTCCTCGACCAGGCGCGCCGCGAGTACTGCGCGGCCGCCGACGCCTCGCGTGCGGCCAGAAGAGCCGCGGTGGAATTGCTCCTCGACGCCGAGGTCGACAAGGCGCGCCGGGTCATGGCCCCGCAGGCCCCCGGTCTCCTGGAGCCGGAAACGGCCCGCGTCTTCGTCATCGAGACCGCGCGCACCCACCGGGACGCCGTCGTACGCCGGTGCGAGGCCGTCACGGCGGGCCGCGCCCTGGTGATCGCGGATCCGCGTGAGGAGCGCCGGGTGCTGGTCGTACAGCCGATGCAGCAGCCCGCCCGGGCGGGGCGGGCCGGTGACGGCGCGTCCGGCGTATCCGTTGTGGGCGGCACGGCCGGGCTGCCCGGCGCGTCCGGAGTGCCCGCCGAACTCGCCCGCCTGGTCGCGGCCTTGGGGGCCGAAGCCTCCCTCAGCGGCAGCGGCATCTACTCCATGTCGATGCTCGCCGACGCACTCAAGGAGGCGGTCGCAGCCCAGCGGTTCGCCCTCCACCAGCCCGACGCGGTCGCGCTGTCCGCGCACCACACCGATCTGGTCGGCCTGCTCCCGCCGCGCGACGCGCAGCGCTGGGCCAGGCATCTCCTCGACCCGCTGATGCGGCACGAGGCCCAGTGGGAGCAGATGCGCGAGACGCTGGCCAGCGCCCTCGCCCACCCCTACACCGTCGCCGCACGGCGTCTGCATCTACACCGCAACACCGTCACGCGGCGCGTGACCCGGGCGGCGGAAGCGCTGCGCGTGGACTTCGGCACCGTCGCCGACCGCATCGCCGTCGGCCTGGCCCTGGAGCTGGTCACGCAGCGGGCACGCCCGGTGGCGTCCGCCGAGCCCGACGGAGAGCCGCCGACCCTCACCTCACTGCTGGCCGCACCCCAGGTGCTGGCCTGGGCCGACACCCTGCTGCACACCGCCCGCGGCGACCGCCGCGACCTGCTGGCCACCGCCACGGTCTGGCTCACCCACAACGCCCACATCGAACCGGCCGCGCGCGCCCTGGGCATGTCGGAGGCCACCGTGCGCTCCCACCTGCGTGCCCTGGAGCGGCACACGGCCCGGGACTTCAGCACCTTGAGCGGCCTGCGCGACCTGCAGTTCTCCCTGCACGTCGTGACCGGCGAGCTCGACGTCGCGGACAGCCGCGGCGTGCTGTGCCCGGCGACGTGAGGCGAGTTGAGGCGGCGTGAGCTGAGCGCGCCGCGAAGTCAGGGCGAGGCATCCGGCATCGCGAAAACCAGAGGCGCCCGGCGCCCCGACTGAGTACGGTGTACGCCAATCCTCTGGACAGCCGTGCGACCCGTACAAGGAGCACCCGTGAAGGTCACCCCTGCCGACAGCCACACCCTGATCCAGGTCCGCGGAGCGCGCGAGAACAACCTCAAGGACGTCTCCGTCGACCTGCCCAAGCGGCGGTTGACCGTGTTCACCGGAGTCTCCGGCTCCGGCAAGTCCTCGCTCGTGTTCGGCACCATCGCCGCCGAGTCGCAGCGCCTGATCAACGAGACGTACACCGCGTTCGTCCAGTCGTTCATGCCGAACGTCGGCCGCCCCGACGTCGACGAGCTGCGCAACCTCAGCGCCGCGATCGTCGTCGACCAGGAGCGGATGGGCGCCAACTCCCGCTCCACGGTGGGCACCGCCACGGACGCGTACACGATGCTGCGCATCATCTTCAGCCGCCTCGGCGTACCGAACATCGGCACCTCCGGCGCGTTCAGCTTCAACCTGCCCGAAGGCATGTGTCCGGAGTGCGAGGGCACAGGCGAGGTCTCCACGGTCGACGTCGACCAGCTCCTGGACCGCGAACTCTCCCTCAATGAGGGCGCCCTCACCCTCCCGCACCACGCGGTGGACTCCTGGGGCTGGCAGATCGTGGTCAACTCCGGTTTCTTCGACCCCGACAAGAAGCTGACGGACTTCACCGAGCAGGAGTGGGCGGACCTCCTGCACAAGGGCCCCGTCAAGGTGAAGGTCGGCTCCAACGGCTTCACGTACGAAGGCCTGATCAGCAAGATGCAGCGGACGCTGCTCGCCAAGGACCGCGACGGACTCCAGCCGCACATCAGGGCGTTCGTGGAGCGCGCCGTGGTCTTCGCCCGGTGCCCGCTGTGCGGCGGCACCCGCCTCACCCAGGAGGCGCTCTCCTCGAAGATCGACGGTGTGAACATCGCGGAGTGCTCCGCGATGCAGATCGACGACCTCGCCGACTTCGTCCGCTCCATCGAGGACGCCGGCACCGCACCGCTGCTCGCCAACCTCCTCGACCTGCTCGACTCGCTCACCGAGATAGGCCTCGGCTATCTCAGCCTCGACCGCCCCTCGGGCACCCTCTCCGGCGGCGAGGCGCAGCGCGTGAAGATGGTCCGCCACCTCGGCTCCAGCATCACGGACGTCACGTACGTCTTCGACGAGCCGACGATCGGCCTGCACCCGCACGACATCCGGCGCATGAACGACCTGCTCCTGCGGCTGCGCGACAAGGGCAACACGGTGCTCGTCGTCGAGCACAAGCCGGAGGTCGTCGCGATCGCCGACCACGTCGTGGACCTCGGCCCCGGCGCGGGCGCAGCGGGCGGCGAGATCTGCTTCACCGGGGACGTGGCGGGGCTGCGCGCCTCCGGCACCCTCACCGGCCGCCACCTCGGCCACCGCGCCCGGCTCCGCGACACCGTCCGCACCCCCAAGGGGCAACTGCCCATCGAAGGCGCCGACTTGCACAACCTCAAGGGCGTCTCGGTCGACGTGCCGCTCGGTGTCCTCACCGTGGTCACCGGTGTGGCCGGTTCCGGGAAGAGCTCGCTGATCCACGGCTATCTGTCCGGGCGGGACGGCGTCGTGGTCGCCGATCAGTCGGCGATCCGCGGTTCGCGCCGCTCGAATCCGGCGACGTACACGAACCTGCTCGGCCCGATCCGCGACGCCTTCGCCAAGGCGAACGGCGTCAAGGCGGCCCTGTTCAGCGCCAACTCGGCAGGCGCCTGCCCCAAGTGCAACGGCCTCGGGCTGCTCTACACGGACCTGGCGATGATGCAGGGTGTCGCCTCGGTGTGCGAGCAGTGCGAGGGCAAACGCTTCACGCCGGAGGTCCTCACGTACCACCTGCGCGGCAAGAACATCAGCGAGGTCCTCGGCATGTCGGTCGCCGAGGCGTACGACTTCTTTCCCTCCGGCCGGCCGCACACGATCCTCGGCCGCCTCGCCGACGTCGGCCTCGGCTATCTGCGCCTCGGCCAGCCGCTCAACACCCTCTCCGGCGGCGAGCGTCAGCGCCTGAAGCTCGCCATCCACATGGCCGAGAAGTCCTCCACGTACGTCCTCGACGAGCCCACCACCGGCCTCCACCTGGCCGACGTGGACAAACTCCTCGCCCTGCTCGACCGCCTGGTCGACGACGGCAACTCGGTCGTCGTCATCGAACACCACCAGGCCGTCATGGCCCACGCCGACTGGATCATCGACCTGGGTCCGGGCGGCGGCCACGACGGCGGCGAGATCGTCTTCACCGGCACCCCGGCCGAACTGGTCAAGGACGGCGACACTTTGACGGCACGTCACCTGCGGGAGTACGTCGGGTCGTGAGCGGCGGCTCGCTCGGACGGTGACAGGTGGGCGCGCTCTCCCTGCGCGCCGAACAGGGTGAGCAGCTCCGCGGGCCGGCCGTCGGCGCTGCCGATCCAATGCGGTACGCGGGTGTCGAACTCCGCGGCCTCGCCGACGCCGAGCCGGAACTCCCGCTCGCCGAGCACGAACCGGACGCGCCCGTCGAGGACGTAGAACCACTCGTATCCCTCGTGGGTCTGCAGGTTCGTCGTGGGCGCCCGTCCGGCGGGGGGATGGATCACCTTGTAGGCCTGAACACCCCCGGCGCGCCTGGTCAGCGGCACCACCGTCAACCCGTTCCGCCGCACGGGCCGCAGATGGACACGCGGGTCGCCGGTGGGCGGCGCCGCGACCAGGTCGTCGAGCGGGACGCCGTGGGCCCGGGCCAGCGGCAGCAGTTGCTCCAGAGTAGGGCGGAGCTTCCCGTTCTCCAGGCGCGACAGCGTGCTCGCCGTGAGACCGGTCTCGGTCGCCAGTGCCGCCAACGTGGCACCCCGCGCCTGGCGCAGGGCACGCAGGCGCGGCCCGACTCCGGCGAGAACGTCTTCTTCGGTGCTGCCCATGAGCCCAGCATGCGGATCCGCAACTTTCCTTGCAAGAACGGAATGGCGCTGACGATGCTGACCACGGAGGTGACCATTCAATGCTCACAACAGCCGTCACCACTCAACTGCTGGCGTTCCTCGCCGAAAAGGCGGCCCGATGAAGCGGGCGAAGGACACCGGGCCCCCGCGGACCGGCGCCGACGAGAAGGCCACCCTGGTGGGATTCCTCGACTATCTGCGCGGCGCCATCGCGGACAAGGCCGCGGACGTGCCGGAACCGCAGGTCCGCACCGGCGGGACGCCCTCCGGCACCAGTCTCCTCGGGCTGGTCAAGCATCTGACATGCGTCGAGCGGTTCTACTTCCTCGGTGAAGCGACCGACGACTGGGGCAGCTCCATGCGGCCGTCCCCCGAGGAGACGGTCGACGGCGTGCTCGCCGGCTACCGGGAAGCCGTCGAGCGGGCGAACCAGGTCATCGAGGCCTGCCCGGACCTGACGTTGCCCGCGCCGCGCCCTCCGCGCCGGGGATCGGCACCGTCCATGCGGTGGGTCCTGGTGCACATGATTGAGGAGACCGGCCGGCACGCCGGTCACGCCGACATCCTCCGCGAGCAGATCGACGGGTCCATCGGTCGCTGAGACCCGCGTGCGGACTCAGTCCCGACGAGCAGGACTCAGCCTCGACGAGCACAACCCGTCAGCTGCCCCTGCGGGCGTTGAGCCGGGCCGCCTGGCGCGTCAGGTGGTCGCGTTCGGCGAGGTTGGGCGCCTTCTGGGCCGCCTCGGCGTACAGCCGTGCCGCCGTCTCCAGGTCGCCGTCGCGCTCGTGGAGGTAGGCCGCCACCGCGGTGTGGCGGGGCAGGGTGTCGTCAAGGGCCGCGAGCTCCGCGAGGCCCGCGCGCGGTCCGTCGGCCTCGCCCACGGCCACCGCCCGGTTGAGCCGGACGACGGGACTGTCGGTGAGGCGCGCGAGCTCGTCGTACCACTCGACGATCTGCACCCAGTCGGTCTCCTCGGCGGTGGGCGCGTCGGCGTGGAGCGCCGCGATGGCGGCCTGGGTCTGGAACTCGCCGAGCCGGTCGCGGGCGAGGGCCGCCTGGAGGATCCCGACGCCCTCGGCGATCGACTTGGTGTCCCACCGGCCGCGGTCCTGTTCGGCGAGCGGCACCAGGCTCCCGTCGGGCGCGGTCCGGGCGGCGCGCCGGGCGTGGTGGAGCAGCATGAGGGCGAGCAGCCCCGCCACCTCGGGGTGGTCGATCGCGCCCGCGAGCTGCCGAGTGAGCCGGATGGCCTCGGCGGCGAGGTCGACATCGCCCGAGTAGCCCTCGTTGAAGACCAGGTAGAGGACGCGCAGCACGGTGGCGACGTCGCCGGGCTTGTCGAACCGCACGTCGGAGACGGTGCGCTTGGCCCGGCTGATGCGCTGCGCCATGGTCGCCTCGGGAACCAGGTAGGCCCGGGCGATCTGGCGGGTGGTGAGACCGCCCACGGCGCGCAGTGTGAGCGCGACCGCGGACGACGGCGTGAGCGACGGGTGGGCGCACAGGAAGTAGAGCTGGAGCGTGTCGTCCACCGCGGGCGCGGGCCCGGGCGCCGGTTCCTCGTCGACGAGGTCCTCACGCCGGCGGCGGGCGGTGTCCGCGCGGGTCGCGTCGAGGAACTTGCGCCAGGCCACGGTGACCAGCCAGCCCTTCGCGTCGCGCGGAGGGCCGGCGGGCCAGACGCGGACGGCCTCGACCAGCGCGTCCTGCACGGCGTCCTCGGCCGCCGCGAAGTCGGCTCCGCGGCGGACGAGGATTCCGAGGACGCTCGGTGTGAGGCTCCGGAGCAGGGCTTCGTTCATCTCATGAGCCCCTTCCGGGGTCGCTTCGGAAGTCACTGCAGTGGTCACTCCGTGATGGTGGGCTGCACGCCGTAGAACGGGCGCAGCTCCAGCCACTCGTGGATCGGCTTCCCGCCCGCGCCGGGGGCGGCCGACAGTTCCCCGGCCAGCTCGACGGCGCGCTCGTAGCTGTCGACGTCGATCACCATCCAGCCGGCGATGAGGTCCTTGGTCTCGGCGAACGGGCCGTCGGTGACGGGCGGGCGACCCTCGCCGTCGTACCGGACCCACGTCCCCTCGGGGGCGAGCGCCTGCCCGTCGACGAACTCGCCGGTCTTCTCGAGCCGGTCCGCGAAGTCCTGCATGTACTGCATGTGGGCCGAGATCTCCTCCGGCTTCCACTGGTCCATGGGTACGTCGTTGATCGCTGCCGGGGCGCCGCGGTAGTGCTTGAGCAGCAGGTACTTGGCCATCGTGGTTCTCCTCGGTACTGGTGCGGCCCATTGTGGTCGCGTTCACTGCGGGGACGGAGCCGGTCTCGGGTTCTCGACATCACCATCCAAACTTTTTTGGGCGTCGGCGGCAGGACATCAGGGGGAGCGGTCATCCGTCCGGCTTGTCCGACCTGTCCGGCAGGAACGCGCCATTCGTGTCAGCGACTGACATGCGCGGTCGGGCGGGGGAGGTGCGACTCCTGCGAGGTCGTGGGGTGGGGCGGCACGCAGACCGGTGCCGCAAAGCTCCGGTCGGTGTCATAAACCGGCCATCCAGTGGCACTCAGGGCCGACCGTGGCGAAGTTGGCCGAACCGGGCATGGTCAGAGTAGGTGCATGGGGCATGAAGTGGGACTCGGAACACCGGACGACCCGTCCGAGCACAACGGAGGCCTCCATGGTGCAAGCCACGCCCTTCCCTCAGGACCGTACCTGTCCCTATCACCCGCCCACCGGATACCGGCCGTTGAGCGAGCAGAGCCCGCTCAAGCGCATCACCCTCTACGACGACACCGAAGCCTGGCTCGTCACCGGACACGCCGAGGCCCAGGCCCTGCTCACCGACCCCCGGCTCTCCGCGGACCGGCAGAACCCGGCCTTCCCGCTGATCGCCCGGCGCTTCGAGCTCTCCCGCCGGGAGCCGCTCGCGCTGCTCGGCGTCGACGACCCGCTGCACAACAAACAGCGCCGCACACTGATCCCCACGTTCGGCGTGAAACGCGTCGCCGCCATGCGGCCCAGGATCCAGCGTGTCGTCGACGAACTCCTGGACGCCGTCGTCGCCCAAGGACCGCCCGCCGAACTGGTCGCCGCCTTCGCCCTGCCCGTACCGTCCATCGTGATCTGCGACCTTCTCGGTGTCCCGTACGCCGACCACGACTTCTTCGAAGAGGCGTCGCGCCGGATCCTGCGCAGCCCCACCGCCGAGGGGTCCGAGGCGGGCCGTCGGGAACTGATGGACTATCTGGGCGACTTGATCGACCGGAAGGCCAAGGCGGCCGGGGACGCGCCGGGCCCGGACGCCACCCCCGAGGGCGTACTCGACGAGCTGGTCCGCGAGCGGCTGAGCGACGGCACCCTGGACCGCGACGAACTCGTACGCCTCGCCCTCATCCTGCTCGTCGCCGGGCACGAGACCACCGCCAACATGATCTCCCTCGGCACCTTCACCCTGCTCGAACACCCCGACCAGCTCGCGGCCCTGCGCGCCGACCCGGACCTGACCCGCGACGCCGTCGAGGAACTGCTGCGCTTCCTGTCGATCGCCGACGGGCTCGTGCGCATCGCGACCGAGGACATCGAAGTGGCCGGGCAGACGATCCGCGCCGAAGACGGCGTGATCCTCTCCGCCGCCACCGTCAACCGCGACACCGCCGTCTATCCCGACGCCGACGCCCTCGACGTGCGGCGCAACGCCCGGCACCATCTCGCCTTCGGCTTCGGCATCCACCAGTGCCTCGGGCAGAACCTCGCCCGCGCCGAGCTCGAGATCGCCCTGCATTCGCTGCTCGCCCGCATTCCCGACCTGCGGCTCGCCGTGCCCGCGGACGAGATCCGGATGAAGCCGGGCGACACCATCCAGGGGCTGCTCGAACTGCCCGTCACCTGGGGGCGCGGCTGATGCGCGTCACCATCGACACCGGCGTGTGCATCGGCGCCGGTCAGTGCGTCCTGACGGCGCCCAAGGTCTTCACCCAGGACGACGACGGCTTCAGCGACTTGCTGCCCGGGTGCGAGGACGGCACGGGGGATCCCATGGTCCGGGAGGCGGCGCGAGCCTGTCCCGTGCGGGCCATCACGCTCGAAGAGGACTAGGCGGGTCCGTACGTCGCGTCGGCGCACCCCGCGCCGACGCGGCGTACCACCCACGGGACAATGACACGATGCGCATCCGAGCCGTCCACAGCAGCGAGTTGACCCGCCTCCAGGACATCGAGCGAGCCGCGGGCCGCTGTTTCCGCGACATCGGCATGGACGAGATCGCCGACGACGACCCGCCCGCCCTCGACGAACTCGCGCGCTACCGGCAGGCCGGGCGCGCCTGGGTGGCCGCCGATCCGGCCGACGTCCCCGTGGCGTACCTCCTCGCCGAGCCCGTCGACGGCAACCTCCACGTCGAGCAGGTGTCCGTGCACCCCGACCACGCGCGCCGGGGCATCGGCCGCGCCCTGCTCGAACACCTCGCGGACCGCGCCGCGGCCGACGGGCTCCCCGCGCTGACCCTCACGACGTTCCGGGACGTGCCGTGGAACGCCCCGTACTACGCGCGCTGCGGCTTCGTACTCCTCGACGAGGACGAACTCGGCCCCGGGCTGCGGGCCGTCCGCGAGAAGGAGGCCGCGCACGGCCTGGACCGCTGGCCGCGCGTGTGCATGCGGCGGTGGCACGGCAGGGGGCGAAGCGGCGCGACCGGGGTTGGGTCGGCGCGGCAGGGATGAACCGACACGGCAGAGGGCGAAGCGGCGAGGGGTGAAAACCGGCCTCAGTGAGCCGCAGTGCGGCCTGTGTCGGTCGGAGGGCTTCAGTCCGGGCCTGGTCTGGACCTACCATCGGTCGGCATGAGCGGGCGAGAGTTCCCCCTCGGGCGGCCGGAGCGCGCGCTCCGGTTCCGGAACCGGTTTCCGGCCGAGGCCGCCGCGGCGCGCACCGCGCGCCTCAAGGGTGCCCCTTGCCTGCTCGTGGCGCTGCTCTGCCTGGTCATGGCGCTCGGTCCCGTCGCCACCGTCTTCCCCGGGGACATGGGGCAGAAGGGCCAACGCGCCGCCGCGACCGAGCTCTTCGGGCCACCGGCCGACGCGCTCGAAGTCCGCAGTGAGGCGCGTGGCAGCGGTTGCCACGGCGGTGGCGAGCGCGAGGCGCCGCGCGAGGCCGTGCTCCCCGTACCCGAGCAGCCGGGCGCCCCCGAGCAGCGGGCCGGCTCCCCGCGCCACGACCCGGGCCGGGGCCTTGCCCGGCTCGGCGGTACCTCGCCGCCCGACACCACCGCCGTCGACCTGTACAGAACCTGCGTGATCAGAACGTAGAGGGCCCTCTCCTCCCTCACTCCACCCGTCCCCCTCCCCAACCGGCACAAGGAGAGATCCACCATGTCGTCACCTTCCACCACCCCCACACCGGCAAGTGCGCGGCACCGCCATGGCGGTGCCGCGGCCCTGTCCCCACAACCCGGCACCGACATCGGCTTGTTGCTGCTGCGCCTCGCGGTCGGCCTCACCATGGCCGCGCACGGTTCGCAGAAGCTCTTCGGCTGGTTCGACGGTTCCGGCCTCGACGGCACCGCGGGCTTCTTCGCCGCCGACGGCTACAAGGCCGCCAAGGCGATGGCCTGGGTCGCCGCGCTCACCGAGACCCTGTGCGGCCTCGGCCTCGCGATCGGCCTGCTCACCCCGCTCGCGGGCGCGGGCATCCTCGGCATCATGCTCAACGCCATCGCCGTGAAGTGGGGCGGCGGCTTCTTCAGCCCTGAAGGCATCGAGTACGACCTGGTGCTCCTGGCCGCCGCGGTGTCCGTGGCGCTCGCGGGCCCCGGGCGCCTCGCCGCCGACGAGCTCCTGCCCGTCCTGCGCGACCACCGGTTCGCACGCGGGGTCGCGGCCGTCGTACTCGGCGCGGTCTCGGCCGCGTTCGTGCTGGTGGTCCTGCGGGACTGAGCCCGCGACCGCTGTGGTGCGGGCCCGCTCGGCCCTTCGGGCGGGCCCGCACCCTCTCTCGCCGCTTGACGGGCGGCGGATTCCTGCCTTGGGTGTACGAGAACTGATGCCACGTCGAGGTCAGGAGCGGCAAGCCATGCCCGAGCAGGGGAACCACGACCCGGAGCCGCCCCGCGAGACGGGGTCCGCCGACCGCGTGCCCATGACCGCCGCAGAGATCGAAGCGGCCAGTCCGGGCGCGGCCGCCAAGCTCAACGACCGGGTCACGCTGGCGGAGTGCGACCCCCGCTGGCCCCAGGTCTTCGCGCGCGAGGCCGCACGCATCGGCGGCGCGCTCACGGACGTACGGCACACGATCGAGCACGTGGGCTCGACGTCGGTGCCGGGCCTGGCCGCCAAGCCGGTCATCGACATGCTCCTGACCGTCCCCGACCCGGGCGAGGAGACGGCGTACGTGCCCGCGCTCGAACGACTCGGCTACGCCCTCGCCGTCCGGGAACCGGACTGGTACGAGCACCGCGTGCTGCGCCGGCACGACCTCGCACCCGGCGCCGCGTCGGCGAACCTGCACGTGTTCCCGGCCGACTGCCCGGAGTCCGCCCGCATGCTCCGGTTCCGCGACTGGCTCCGCGCCCACGACGACGACCGCGACCTGTACGCCCGCACCAAGAGGATGCTGGCCGAGCGGACGTGGGAGTACATGCAGAACTACGCCGACGCCAAGACGGACGTGGTCGAAGAGATCCTCAAGAGGGCGGAGGAGGCGTAGGCACTACCATCCCGTCATGCGACCGGCTCATTACAGCGACGAAGACCTGGAACAACACTCCCTGTGCCGAAGGGTCGCGGACGACGGACAGCGCTCGGGATTCGAGCACGACGTGGACCGGATCCTGTACTCCACGCAATGGCGCGCGCTCGCGGGCAAGAGCCAGGTCGTCGCCAGCGGTGAACTCGGCGCCTACCACACCAGGCTGACCCACTCGATGAAGGTCGCCCAGCTGGGCCGGCGGATGGCCGAGCGCCTGGAGCGGCGCTACGGCGGCCCGAACCCGGCGCTGGTCGAGGCGGCCTGCATGGCGCACGACATCGGTCACCCGCCCTTCGGCCACGCCGGCGAGACCGCGCTGCGGGCGACGATGGACGAGCTGCACTTCGCGGGCGGCGTGCTCGACAGCTTCGAGGGCAACGCCCAGACCCTGCACATCCTCACCTTCCTGGCCGCGCACAAGTACCCCGGTCACCGCGGACTGCACCTCACCCGGGCCTGCCTGGACGCCGCGACGAAGTACCCCTGGGAACGCCTCCCGCGCGACGTCGACCCCGCGCGGCACGCCAAGTGGGGTGTGTACGCGGTCGACCGGGAGGCGTTCGCCTGGGTGCGGGCGGGCCGGAGCGACGCCGCGGTGCCGGTCGAGGAGCAGGTGATGGACTGGGCCGACGACGTCACGTACGCCTGTCACGACGTGGAGGACTTCTACCGCACCGGACTGATCCCGCTGGCCGCGCTCTTCCCGCCCCCGGGAGCCGCGGGCGGCGACACCGAGCGGGAGACGCGGCGCTTCCTGGACTATGTGGAGGCCAAGCGCCGCCGCGCCGGCGACGCCTTCGACCGGGACGAGGCGGTGCACCTGCTGGCCGGCATCGCCAAGGCACTGTCGGTGCCGGGGCCCTACGCCGGCCGGCACGAGGACGACGTCGCCGTCAACGCCCGCACCGCCAAGCTGATCGACCACTTCACCCGCGACATCGAGCTGGAGGTCGGCGGCCCGGCGGCGATCCGCCACGGCGCCCGGCTCGTCGTCCCCGCCGACCGCCGAGCCGCCTGCGACCTGCTCAAGGAACTGGTCTGGTGCTACGTCATCGACCGCCCGGCACTGGCCACCCAACAGCACGGAAAGCGCCGCATCGTCTCCGAACTGCTGCGCTGGACCAACGAATCCCCGGGGCTCCTGCCCACCGACCGGGCCGAGGAACTCGACCTCCACGGCGACCCGCTGCGCGCCGCGGCCGACCACGTCGCGTCCCTCACCGAAGACCAGGCCATGACCCTGCACCGCCGCCTGTCCGGCACCAGCCTGGGATCCGTCAGCGACGCCACCTGGCTGTGAGGCGTCACCGCTTCAGCGCGAGGCCCCGCTGTTCGCCGATGAGTTTCGGGGCCGAGGCTGCGGGGGCCGCGCTCGACTCCCGTACGACCAGCTCCGGTGCGAGCCGTATGGCCCGCTGCGGGCCTTCGGCGCCAGGTGCCGCCAGGCGTCGGTTCAGCAACTGCGTGGCCTCCGCGGCCAGTTCGGCCACCGGCTGACGGACGGTCGTGATGCCCGGTGCGGACAGCGCCGCCATCGGGATGTCGTCGAAGCCGGTGACGGCCACGTCGCCGGGCACGTCCGCGCCGAGCTGCTGCAGCCGCTGCAGCGCGCCGACAGCGATGAGGTCGTTGGCGCACACCAGCGCATCGGGCCGGGCGTCCCACACCAGGTCGACGGCCGCGCGGCCCCACTCCACGGAGAAGTCGCCGAGCGCGACCCGCCCCGGAGCCCCGGCGTCGAGGGTGCCGGAACCGGCCGCGTACGCCGCGCGCCGCTCGGCCGCCGCCGAAGCCGTCCCGTCGGCACCGAGGAAGCAGACGCGGCGCCGGCCCGCGGCGGCCAGATGATCGAGTACGAGGGCCATGCCCGCGGAGTTGTCGACGGCCACGGAGTCCGCGATGCCCGGGCCGCAGCCGCGGTCCATCAGGACCAGCGGCACCCGGGCGGCGGCCGCGGCCACCGCGTCGCGGCTGCGGCGCTCGTCGGCCGGGATGACGAGGAGGGCGTCGACGCGCCGGCTCAGCAGGTCGTCGATGTACTCGGCCTCGGCCACCGGATCGTCGTCGCAGTCCGCGAGCAGCACGGCGCGGCCCTCGGCGTGCAGGGCGTGGGTGAGCTCGCGCACGAGCGCCGGGTAGAAGGGATTGGTGATCTGCGGCAGGACCAGGCCGACGGTGCCGGTGGCGCGGCTGCGCAGGGCGCGGGCGGCGTGGTTGGGGCGGTAGCCGAGCCTCTCGGCGGCCTCGCGGACGCGGCGGGCGGTCTCGGCGCCGACGGGGCGGGTTCCGGCGAGGACCCGGGAGACGGTGGCGACGGAGCAGCCGGAGGCCCGGGCCACGTCCCGCAGTGTCACGTCCGCCACGTCTGTGCCCACCCCTTCGGTGAATTTCGGCAAACGTTATCAACGGCTGTCGGTCGCTACCAGGGTCCCTTTCGCGGTGAAGATCACAGCTTTGCCGCCCGGGGCGTGGCGCACGTCATTGACAGAATTCCTCCTCCTGCACAAAGTCTTCGGAGAACGTTTTCCCGAGCGCCGCTCCGCCGTGGCAGCTCAGCCGAACAAAGAGGTTCCGCCGATGGCCAGAAAGATCATTCTCGACTGCGACCCGGGACATGACGACGCGATCGCCATGCTCCTCGCGCACGGCAATCCCGACGTCGAGTTGGTCGCGGTCACCACGGTCGTCGGCAACCAGACCCTGGAGAAGGTCACCCGCAACGCCCTGTCCGTGGCGCGCATAGCGGACATCACCGGCGTGCCCTTCGCGGCCGGCTGCCCGCGCCCCCTCGTACGCACCGTCGAGACGGCCCCGGAGATCCACGGCGAGAGCGGCATCGACGGCCCCGTCATGCCCGAGCCCACCCTGCAGCTCGACCCCCGGCACGCCGTCGACCTCATCATCGACACCGTGTTGGCGCACGAGCCCGGCGAGATCACCATCGTGCCCACCGCGGGCCTGACGAACATCGCCCTGGCCGTGCGCAAGGAGCCCCGCATCGCCGAGCGCGTCCGCGAGGTCGTCCTCATGGGCGGCGGCTACCACACGGGCAACTGGAGCCCGGTCGCCGAGTTCAACATCAAGATCGACCCCGAGGCCGCGCACATCGTCTTCAACGCGGGCTGGCCCGTCACCATGGTCGGCCTCGACCTGACGCACCAGGCCCTCGCGACCCCCGAGGTCGTCGAGCGCATCGCGAAGGTCGGCACCGGGCCCGCCGTCTTCGTCAACGAGCTCCTGGACTTCTTCGGCGCCATGTACCTGCAGAACCAGGGCTTCGCGGCTCCGCCGGTGCACGACCCGTGCGCGGTCGCGTACGTCATCGACCCGAGCGTCATGACCGTACGCAAGGCCCCCGTGGACATCGAGCTCACCGGAACCCTCACCCTCGGCATGACCGTCGCGGACTTCCGCGCGCCCGCTCCCGCCGACTGCCGCACCCAGGTCGCCGTCGACCTGGACCACCAGCGGTTCTGGGACCTGGTCGTGGACGCCCTCGAGCGGATCGGCGACGTGCGCGCGTGAACATCTCCGTCACCGATTCCGTAGCACCCACCGCCACCCCCGGCGGCCGCCCCGTGCGGGTATGGGTGCTGGTCACCGCGCTGCTCGCGGCGTGTTTCGCCTTCCAGCTCAACGCGAGCATGCTCAGCCCCGCCCTGAAGAGCGTCGAGGACTCCCTCGGGGCGACCTCCGCCGAGGTGGGCCTGACCCAGACGGCCTTCTTCACCTCCGCCGCCCTCTTCTCGCTGTTCCTGCCGCGCCTCGGCGACCTCGTCGGCCGCCGCCGCGTGCTCGCCGCGATGATGGCGCTCATGGCCGTCGGCTGCGTCGTGGCCGCGCTGGCGCAGAGCGTGCCCATGCTGTTCGTCGGCCGCGTCATCCAGGGCGTGTCCGGGCCGACCGTGCCGCTGTGCCTGATCATGCTGCGCAACGAGGTCCACGAGCCGAAGCGGTACGGCACGCTGCTCGGCGTCATCACCGCCGTCAACGGCGGCATCGCGGGCGTCGACTCCATCGCGGGCGGCTCGCTCGCCGACCACTACGGCTTCCAGTCCGTGTTCTGGGTCATGGCCGTCGTGGCCGGACTCGCCATGGTCCTGGTCGCCACGCTCACCCCCGAGTCCACCGCCCGCGTCACCGGCTCCGATCGGCGCATGGACTGGCCCGGAGTGGCGCTCCTGGTCGTCTCCGTCGGCGCGGCCCTCATCGGCCTGAACGAGGCCGGGAAGCTCGGCGCCGCGAACTGGCCGCTGGTCGCCGGGCTCGCCGTCGTCGCCGCGCTCGCCTTCGCCGCGTTCTGGCGCGCCGAGGACCGCAGCCGGCACCCCCTCGTCGCCACCCGGCACCTGCGGCAGCGCTCCACGTGGGCGCTGCTGCTGACCACCGTCCTGACCATGACGGGCGTGTTCGCCGTCATGAACGGCATGATCCCCGCGTTCGCCCAGAACGCGGACGCCGGATTCGGGATGAGCGCCGAGCAGTCGGCCTGGTGGACCCTCACCCCGTACGCCCTCGCGGGCCTGGCCATGGGGCCGCTCGCCGGACGCCTCGCCGCCACGCACGGCTACGGCCGTGTCCTGCGCCTCGGCCTGATCGGCTCGGCCGCGACGGTCGCCCTGATGCTCCTCACCCTCCAGGCCGACTCCCGGCCGCTCCTGCTCGTCTCGTCGGTCCTCATCGGCGTGACGTACGCGGGCGTCGGCAACATCGTCCTGAACGGCCTCGGCATCGTCCTCTCCCCGAAGGAGAACCCCGGCTTCCTGCCGGGCCTGAACGCCGGCGCCTTCAACCTCGGCGCGGGCCTGAGCTTCGCGCTCCTGTACGCCGTCCAGACCGCGGCCGAACCGGCCGACAAGACCTCGGCCGCGGGCTACTCGGCGGGCATGATCGCCGGCGTGGTGCTGATCGCGGCGGCGTTCCTGACGTCCTTCCTCATCCCGAAGCCGGTGGCGGCGGAGGCGCACGAGTAGGGCTCAACGCAGGTGTACGGGCAGGCTGCGCAGCCCGTACACGATGGCCAGGGGATGGTAGGAGAGCTCGCCGGGGTCGACGGCGAGCCGCATCCGCGGGAAGCGTGCGAACAGCGCCGGGTAGGCGGTGCGCAGTTCGATGCGGGCCGGCTCCGCACCCAGGCATCGGTGCACGCCGTGACCGAACGCCAGGTGGTGGGTGTCCGCCGGTGCGCCCGGCGGCAACGCGCGATTGGCCCGCACCAGGGAGCACAGGACGATGTCTCCCCGGGGCACACGGTGGCCGCCGACGGTGACGTCCTGCAGCGCGTGGCGCGGGAAGGCCATCTGCACCACGGACAGTTCCCGCAGCAGTTCCTCGACGACCGTGTCCACCTGGGCGGTGTCCAGCACGCGGGCGCGGGCGGCCGGGTCCCGCAGCAGCGTGAGGGCGCCGAGGGCGATCATGGCCGCGCTCGTCTCGAGCCCACCGGTCAGCACGCCGTCGGCCAGTCCGGCGAGGGCCCGGTCGTCCAGGTGCCCGGCACGCCGGACGAGGCTGCCCAACAGGCCCTCGCCCGGTGTGTCCCGCTGCTCCCGGATCAGCTCTTCGAGCAGGGACAGGGCGCAGCGGCGACGCCCCGCTTGGCCACGTGGTCGAGCGCACGCCGCAAGAGGAGGATTCGTACCCGGTTCGTAAGGGCTGACCTGGCGCCTTCCATGCCGGGCGAACGAGGGCCCCCGTCGTGACGTCACGCCCCGTCGGCCAGGCCCAGGAGCCGTGCCGCGTTGCCCCGGAGCCAGTCGTGCGTCACCTCGTCGCCCAGGCCGAGGTCGGCCACCTCGCGCACGAGGGTGCGGACCGGGACCGAGTGGACCCAGGTGGCGGTGCCGAACATGACCTTGCGGCGCAAGGGGCCGGTCCCGTACAGGAAGAGCGGCTCCCAGCCGGAGCCGGGGCGGGCCATCCAGCTCGGACGGTGGGTGGAGAACTCCAGAGAGACGTTGCGGTGGCGCTGGGCCACCGAGATCATCTCCAGCATCCAGGGCCAGCCCCCGTGCCCCGCCACGATCCTGAGGTCGGGGTGGCCGCCCGCGATGGTGTCGATGACCCGCGGGTGCGACAGCTCGTTCGGACGGCCGGCGCACAGGTGGTGTCCGGTGTGGATCCACACCGGCAGGCCGAGCCGCTCCGCGGTGCGGAACACCTCGGCGTAGCGCGGCTTCCGGGCATCGACGCCGTCCCGGAACGCGATGACGACCACACCGCGCATGCCCAGGTCGCGGCAGCGCTCCAGCTCCTCGACGGCCGCGCCCGGGTCGTTGAGGTTCACGCCGGCCCACGCCTGCATGCGGTGGGGGGCGCGTGCCGCGAGGGCGGCGACGCGCGCGTTCACGCTGTCGCCGTCGGGCAGGATCGCGCTGGAACCCATCAGCACCTGGTAGGCGAGGCCCTGCTCGTCCATGGTGCGCACGAGGGCCGGTACGTCGAGGGTTTCGGGCTGATGGGCGGTGAGCATGTCGATGGCCGCATCCGGGGCTCCGGCCTCCAAGTGCCGCCGGTAGCCGGCGAAGTCCGCGCCGAAGACGGTGCACAGGTGGCGCCCGAAGGCCCGCAGATATGCCGGGGCCAGGCTCGTCAGGTCGCGGAAGTAGGCGCCCCAGGAGTCCCGGTCGTACGCCAGGGCGCACATGTCGACGGCACCCGAGCCCGGGGTGCCGCCCGCCGGGCTCTGCACGGCAGCCACACCGGTCTCGCCGTCCACCATGTGGTCCGCGTTGCTCATGTTGTTCACTGTCAAGGTCAACTCCCGTCCAGCCGTGGTCGGTACGGGCCCGTCCCGGTGTGTGAGCCTCCCCGAGTCCGGGCCCGGCAGCGCAGTACTCGAGGTACCGTTTTCTCCGCGTTCTTCCCCCTGGTCAGCACGCCGTTCGGCGTACAGGCCGTACAGTGGAGGCCGAACAAGACGTGTGCTCAAGGGCCGTCGACTGTCTTCGCGACGCCGAGTGCGGGCCCCTTCGAAGACGGAGAAGAACTCCATGATCGTGCCGACCGAGGAGCCCTTCCCCCGGCCGCCCGGGGGGCGCACGCGGAGGCAGATCGAACAGGTCGCCGCGGAGCTCTTCTACCGGCGCGGGTACGGGACCACGAGCGTCCGGGAGATCCTGGCGGAGCTCGGCATGACCCCGGCAGCCATGTACAACCACTTCCGGTCCAAGGAGGAGCTGCTCTACTCCATCGCCTCGCAGACCTGCGCCGAACTGGAGAAGCAGCTCGCGGCGGCCTTCCGGCGCGGACTCGGGGAACCGGCCCGCGAACTCTGGGAGGCGGCCAGGACCGTGACCGTGTTCCACACCACGTACCGGGTGGAGGCGGTGGTGAGCCGCTCGGAGGCGCAGCACCTGCCGCCCGCGCAGGCCGACCAGGTGCGCGGCAGCGAGCGCCGGGTGCGGCGGGAGTTCGAGGAGATTCTGCGGCGCGGCCTGAAGCAGGGCGTGTTCCGGATCGCGCTGCCCAGCGGCCGAGCCGCGGACGTCCCGGTCACCGCCAAGGCCGTGCTCGACCTGTGCATTCACGCCGGTCTCTGGTTCCGCCCGGAGGGCAGGCTCAGCGCCGAGGAGATCGCCGAGCAGTACGGCGTCCTCGTGCTGCAGGCGGCCGGGCTCACGCATGCCGAGATTCAGTCGCTGTCCGCGGCCACGCCCAAGTAGGCCTGGCGCAGCCGGGTCCCGTCGCGCAGCTCTGCCGCCGGGCCCTCGGCGACGATCCGGCCCGCCTGCAGGACGTAGGCCCGGTCGGCCAGTTCGAGGGTGCGCTCCACGGCCTGGTCGACGAGGAGCACGGTCAGACCCGCCGCGCGCAGCTCGCCGACCGCCGTCAGGACGCGGTCGACGGCGACGGGCGCGAGCCCCAGCGACGGCTCGTCGAGCAGCAGCATCCGGGGGCGGGACAGCAACGCCTGGCCCAGGGCGAGCATTTGCTGCTCGCCCCCGCTGAGCACCTCGGCCCGCTGCCGCAGCCGCTGGCCAAGGACGGGGAAGAGGCCGAACACCCGGTCAAGACGGGCCCGCTCCTCGTCGGCGGGCACCTTGCGCGCCCACAGCCCCAGTTCGAGGTTCTCCCGGACGGTGAGCCCGTGGAAGAGGCGCCGCCCCTCGGGCACGAGGGCCAGGCCGCGCAGACTGATGGCCTCGGGCCGGGCCCCCGTGATGTCGCAGCCGTCGAACTCGACCGTGCCCGCGTCGGCCCTGAGCAGCCCCGCGACCGCGGCGAGCAGCGTCGACTTGCCCGCCCCGTTCGCCCCCACCAGGCCGCAGATCTCACCGTCGCGCACCGAGAGCGTCACGTCCCGCACGACCGGCGCGGGCCCGTAGCCCGCGTGCAGCCCGGTCAGCCGCAGCAGCGGCGCGGAGCTTTTCGTCATGTCAACTCTCCCTGGAGGGCGGTCGGTTGGGCTCATCCGTCTGCGTACGTATGCCTCGTCAGCTGCGTACGTACGGTCGTCGGCTCCGTACGTACGGCCGGTCAGCGCCCCAGGTACGCGTCGAGCACCCGGTCGTCGTGCAGGGCCACGGCGGGCTCGGCCGAGATCAGGACGCGTCCGGTGTCGAGCACGGTGACATGGTCGGCGACGCTCGCCACCAGCTCGATGTGGTGCTCGACCAGGAGCACCGTCACGCCCTGGGTCCGGATGCGGCGCAACAGCCGGTCCAGCGCGGCGAGTTCGGTGTGCGTCAGGCCTGCCGCGGGCTCGTCGAGGAGCAGCAGCCGTGGGTGGGCCATCAGCGCCCGCGCGATCTCGAGCAGCCGCTGATTGCCGTGCGGCAGGATCCCGGCCGGGGCCTCGGCGTGCGCGGCCAGGCCCACGAACGCCACATGGGCCAGCGCCTCTTCGCGCAGCCGACGGGACTCGCGCCGGGCGTGGGGCAGCGCCAGCGCGTGCGCGAGGACACCGGCGCGCTCCCGGGCGTGGGCGCCGAGCAGCACGTTCTCCACGGCGCTGAGCTGCGGAAGGAGCAGCGGCGTCTGGAAGGTGCGCGCCACGCCGAGCCGGGCGATCCGCTCGGTGGGCCGGCGGCCGGTGTCCGTGTCGTCGAGGAGCACCCGGCCGGCGTGCGGACGCACCACGCCCGTCACGGTGTTGAGCAGCGTGGTCTTGCCGGAGCCGTTGGGCCCGACCAGCGCGTGAATGGTGCCGGGCCGCGCCGACAGGTCCACGCCGCGCAGCGCCCGCACCCCGCCGAAGGAACGGCGCACGTCCGTGGTGCGCAGCCACAGGCCGCCGCCCGGCGGGGCGGGCAGCGCGGGCGCCCCGACCGGGGCGGGGGCGGGGCGGCCCCGCAGCCTCGCCGGAAGACGCGCGGCGAGACGAGGCCACAGCGCGGCCCACGCCCCGGCGATGCCGTGCGGGGCGAAGGCCATCAGGGCAAGGAGCGCGCAGGCGTAGATCAGCAGCCGCCACTCCGCGAGCTCGTCCAGGAGCTCGGGCACGGCGAAGAACGCGAGCGTGCCGACGAACGCCCCGCTCATCCGCCCGGCGCCGCCCACGATCACGACGAGGAGGAAGAACAGCGAGAACTCGATGGGGAAGTCGTCGGGCGTGACCAGGCCCCGGGTGGTCGCGAGCAGCGCCCCGCCGAGCCCGGCGAGCGCGGCGCTGAGACAGAACGCGAACACCTTGAGCCGGACGGTCCCGGCGCCCACCGCGCGGACCGCGTCGGGTGCGTCGCGCACCCCGGTGAGCGCGCGCCCCGTCCGGGAGCGCAGCACGTTCCCGAGCAGCGCGGCGGACACGGCGACCACCGTGAGCACCAGCCAGTACAGCTCCTCCTCGGCGAACAGGGTGCCGCCGAGCTCGGGCGGCGGAACGCCGATGATGCCGGCGAACCCGCCGGTCAGGTCCCGCAGTTCGGTCAGGAGGCTGTTGACCACCATGGCGAAGGCGAGCGTGATCAGGGCCAGGTGCCAGGAGGAGAGCCGCAGCGCGGGCAGCGCCATCAGGCCGCCCGCCAGCGCGGCCACCAGCGTGGCGAGCGGGGCGGCGGCCCAGAACGACCAGCCGTGGTCGACGGTGAGGATGGCCGTCGTATAGCCGCCGACCGCCACTAGCGCGCCGTGGCCGAGGGAGACTTGGCCCGCGTATCCGAACAGGACGTTGAGGCCCATGGCGACGAGGGTGTAGATGCCGACGACGGTGGCGACGTGGAGCACATAGGTGTCCCGGACGAGGAGCGGCAGCGCGGCCGCGGGCCCGAAGAAGGCGGCGAGCCCGAGCGGCCGCAGCAGCTGTGCCATGCGGTCAGACACGGCGCAGCACCCCGCTCCCGCGCAGTCCCTCGGGGCGGACCATGAGGATGGCGAGGGTGACGGCGAAGAGGACGGCGGTCTGCTTCCCCGGCGAGACGTAGGTGGCGCCCGCCGCCTCCACCGTCCCGACGATCCAGCCGCCGACGAGCACCCCGCGGAAGTCGCCGATGCCGCCGATGACCGCGGCGAAGAAGCCCTTGACGAGCAGTCCGAAGCTCATCGCCACGGAGGCCAGCGTGAGCGGCGCCGCCAGGATGCCGGTGAGCCCGGCGAGCGCCCCGCCGAGCAGGAAGGCCCGACGGCTGAGCCGCGCCGGGTCGATGCCGCGCAGCCGGGCCGCGTCCCGGTCGGCCGCCACCGCCCGGTAGGCACACCCGGCGCGGGTGCGGGCGTGCAGCTCAAGGGCCGCGACCACGGCCAACGCGGCAAGCACGACGGCCAGTTGATAGCTGTTGAAGTCCACCCCGGCCACGGTGTGCGTACGCAGCGACAGCGGCGCGGGCGGGTCGATGCGGCGCGGCTCGTCGGTCCACAGCCGGCCGATGAGCTGGTTGACCACGAGCGAGAAGGCGAGCGTGGTGATCACCCAGCCCGCGCCGTGCGCCGTGCGCCGCAGCACCGGCGCCACCGCGACCCGCTCCTCGGCCAGGGCCACCGCGGCGACGGCGCAGACGGCGCACGCCGCGGCGAGCGGCCAGGGCAGGGCGGTGTGGGCGGTGACCGCGGCCATGCCCATCGCGCCCAGCATGACCAGGTCGCCCTGCGCGAAGTTGAGCACCTTGGTCGGCCGGTGCAGCACGACGATTCCCACCGCGACCAGGCCGTAGAGGCTGCCGAAGACCAGCCCGGGCACCAGGACGTCATTGATCATGCCGGGCCGCCCGGGGCCCGCTCGCGGAAGATCCCGCCCATCGACACCTTCTCCTTGGCCGACAGGAGCGAGGCGACGACGAGCGCCTCGTCGCCGATGCCGGTGTGCCGCTCGGCGGTGAAGGAGATCTTCCCCCGGATGCCGGGATGGTCCCGCACCTTGTCGAAGGCGGCCTTGAGCTTCTCCGGGGCGAGCGTCTTCTCCCGCTTCACCACCTTCGCCAGGAGCGTCAGGAAGTCGTAGTACGGCGACGTGGCCGCGGTGAACTCCAGCCCCTTGGCGGAGGGTTCGGCGAGGATCTTGCGCGCATAGGCTTTGGCGGGGCCCGCGGGCGGTGACCCGCCCTTGGGGTAGGTGAGGGAGGCGTACGAGGTGGTGTAGAGCCGCTCCATGAGCTCCTTGGGCACCTTGTCGTACGCCTCGATGTAGCTGAGCTCGTGCGAGACGGTCAGCGGGGCGTAGCCGGTCGCCTCCATGGCCTGCAGGGTGAGGACGGAGGTCTGCGGCTGCCCGCTGAACAGGCCCACGGCCCTGGCGCCGTCCCGGTCCAGCTTCTTGACGAACGGCGCCATGTCGGGGGTGCCCGGGCTGAAGACCTGCACGGAGGCCGGCTCGGTCCGGTAGCGGTCGCGCAGGACGGTGAGGAACGCCTGGCGTATGGACTCGCCGTACTCGGAGTTCTCCAGGAGCAGCCCGACCTTGCGCACGTCGCGCTCCTCGAAGAGGTGGCGGGCCACCGCCGTCGCCTGCTGCCGGGTGTTGAACACCAGTTGGTAGTGGTACGGGAAGCGGCTTCCGTCGCCGAGCGCGTCGGCCACGCCCCACGCGGACTGGAGCACCGAGCCGCGCCCGAACACACTGGCCGAGGCCACGGCCTGCGAACTGCCCGTGGGGCCGAGGACGAACTGCGGCTTGTCGCGCAGCAGCCGCCGGGCCACGATCGGCTGGGTGCCGGGCTTGCCCTCGTCGTCCGCTTCGAGGATCTTCAGCGGCTCGCCGAGCAGCCCGCCGGCCTTGTTGATCTCCTTGACGGCGAGGCGGGCGGCGGCATAGGCGGGCCGGTACGCGGAGGCCAGTACTCCGGTCTTGGGCTGGATCCAGCCGACGCGGGCCTGGCCGTCATTGTCGCCCGCTCCGCCGGAGTCGCCGCAGGCGGTGAGCGCGGAAGCCGCCCCCAGGCCCACCCCGGCCGCAAGTCCGATGCGGGCGCTGCCGCGTAACAGGTCGCGACGTGACAGTTCCATGGCGGTCTCTCTTCCCGTGCGTGGAGGTCGGGCATGGGTGCCGGACGTGGATGTCAGGCGGGTGTCGGGCCTCGCGGACAGGGCCGCTTCCCGGGGGGCGGACCCCCGGGAAGCGGTGTTCGGAACCGCCGGTTCAGCAGGTGGGCCGGAACGCCGGGTCCGCCGGACCCGGTCGCTCGAGCGCGTTCAACGCCCACTGCAGCGGGACCTTGTCGAGCGCGAGGTGATAGTGGTCGATCGTGGAATCAGGACACGTGTCCTGCACGGTGATGTTGGTGACCTGGCCGGAATCTCCCTTCAATTCAGCACTTGTGTAGGGAAGGATGAACTCGTCTCGGTTCGTGCTGATGGTGCTGTAGTGGACACCTTCTTCCACCTCGTGGCCCGCGTTGAGGTGCGCGAGGAACTCGGATCCATCGCTGTACTGCAGGCACGAGGGGCAGAGCGCGTTCGAGACCCATGGAGGCAGCTGCTCGAACACCGAGCGGTAGTCGGTTCCGTGGTTGGGCGGGCCGAGTGCGACGAAGTCGTCGACGTACTTGGCTCCGCCCTCGAAGCGCAGGTACTGCCGGGGCATGAGCCCGCCCGCGCTGTGGCCGACCAGGTCGGCCTTCTTGGCGCCGGTCGCCATCCGGACGCGCGTCACGAAGTCCTTGAGGTCCCGCGCCCCGTCCTCCAGGGCGGCCTGGCCGGGCAGCGGATACTTGTAGTCCTTGTCGGCCTTGCCGTAGGTGAGGGCGAAGACGCAGATCCCTTCCTTCTGCAACTCGGCCGAGAAGTACGGCCAGTTCATGCCCGGCGTCGCGAACAGGCCATGCACCAGAATCACGGGTTCCGGATGCTCCTGACTCGGCCTGCACCGCCAGTTGTTGGCTCCGGGCAGCGGAGGGTCGGGAATCTCGTCGGCCGCCCCCGCCCGGTCGGCCGGACCGGGCGTCCCGGCCGCCTCGCCCCTGGCGACGGGGCTCGACGGTTCGGACTGGGAGTGGGCGGGCGGGGGGAGGGTCAGCGCGGCCGCGGCGAGAGCGACCGCGCACACCAGCCGGGTGAGCACTTTCATCCGGCGGGTGAGTGGGGGGATGTCGAGAGTCAAGTGCGGCTCCTTCCATGCGGCCGAGCAGGTCAATACCCGGCGAACTGCGGAGGTCTTCGTTCACGGAAGGCCCGTGGGCCCTCCGCCGCGTCCTGGACCTCGGTGTGGGCGCGGGCGTGCGCGAGGTCCTGCAGGCGCAGGCCGTACAGGACCGGCTGGCCCCAGGCGGCCTCGCGCAGCGCCTTGTACCGGCCGATGGACGTGGTCGGTCCTTCGGCCAACTCCGCCGCCAACTGGTCGAGTTCGGCGGTGAAGCGCTCGGTGGGCACCGTCCTGTGCACCAGGCCGATGCGCTCCGCCTCGTCGGCGCCGACGAGGCGGCCGGTCAGATACAACTCGGTGGCCCGGGACGGCCCGACGACCCGGGGGAGCAGCACCGCGTTGCCCGGGTGACCGATCCGGATCAGTCCGCTGCCGATCCGCGCCCGCCGCGACGCGAGCCGGTAGTCGGCGGCGCAGGCGATCTCCGTGCCCGCCCCCACGGCGGCCCCGTCGATCCCGGCGATCACCGGCTTGGGGCAGACCACGACGGCCTCGCAGATCCGCAGATAACGCGCGTCCCCGGTGACAGGTTCCGCGGGCGTGTCCGGCGGGACGTCCGCACGCCCGCCGTCCAGATACGCCGCGACGGCCGCCAGGTCGTCGCCCGCGCAGAACACCCCGCCCGCTCCGGTGATCACCAGGCAGCGCACCTCCGGCTCGTCCGCCGCCCGGAGCACCGCGGCGAGCAGCGCCTCGGCGAGCTCGCGGTCGAGGGCGTTGCCCCGGCCCGGCCGGTCGAGGGTCAACGTGGCGACACCGTCGCGCAGCCGGCGGTGCAGTGGCCCTGTCATGGCTCACCTCCCTGGCCACCGGTCCCGAGGACCGTCAGCTCCAGCCAGGACCGGTGCTCCGGGCCGTGGTGGATCGTCTGCTCGGCGACCGCGGGGATGCTCTCCTGCCCCACGGGCCCGCCGGTGTTGAGATTCCGGTCGAACTGGGGGAAGTTGCTGCTCGACACATGGACCCGCAGCCGGTGCCCCGCGGCGAGCCGCCACGCGGTGTGCCCCAGGTCGAGCGCGAACGCGTACACGGCGCCCGGCCGCAGGAACCGCTCCGTGTCCAGGCCCTCGCGGTGGCGGGCCCGCACGATGCCGTCGGCGACGAGCACCGCCCGGCCGTCGGGGAAGACGTCGAGGAGCTTGCCGGTGAAGTCGGTGTCGGGCGCGCTGCTCCCGGCGGACAGGACCAGGCGCACGGGACCGGCGAGATCCATGTCCTCCGGCAGCGGCGGCGAGGTGTAGACGAGCACGTCCGGCCGCTGTTCGAGGTGGTTCTGGGCCAGCGGACCGGGCGCCAGATCGCCCAGGTTCAGCACCCGGCCGCCGTGGCTCGGCACCGGATCGGCCGGGTCGTAGCGGTAGTGCGCGGCGGGCTCCGGCCCCTCGGGCGGATCCCCGAGAGCGCCGCCGTGCCGCAGATACCACCGCAGCGGCGCGGCCCCGGGCGGCGGCCAGCTGTCCGCCGTACGCCACTGCCCCGAGCCCATGAGGAAGTACTCGACCCGCGGCACGTCCTCGTCCCGGCCCCGCAGATAGCGGTCGAAGAACCTCAGGTGCCTCTCGTCGAGCCCGCCGAAGCGGGCGGCCGCGGCGAGTCCGAAGTTCACCTCGCCCTGCACGGAGAGCAGTGAACCGAGGTGCGCCCAGCAGCCCATGAGCAGGTGGTGGTGGTCCGCGAGGGCCGCCACGTCCTGGTGCAGGCCGACGGTGGCCGCGTGGTAGATGTCGTACCAGCCGCCGACCGAGAGCGTGGGGATCCGTACGTCCGCGACCCGGCCGGCCGGGGCCTCGGCCGCGCCGGAGAGCATGTCGCGCAGCAGCGGCGGGAACTCCTCCAGGTCGAGGGCGTCGGTCAGGGGCAGCCGCTCCATCGCGCGCCGCGGATGACGTGCGTACGCGGCGATCGCCTCGATCGTCTTGCGCGGCGGCGGATCACCCGCCGCCAGACGCCGCCGCAGCCATTCCGGCGCCATCAGCACGACGGCCCAGCTGACGAGTTGGTCCAGGCGCAGCGCGCCGCCGGTGGCGCGGTCGTCGTAGGGGCCGACCGTGCACATGGCCGGGGCGATGGCCCGCAGATGCGGCGGCTGCTCCATGGCGCCGACCCACTGCGTGATCCCGAGGTAGGACGGGCCCACCATGCCCACGGCGCCGTCGCACCAGGGCTGGTCCGCGATCCACTCCACGGTGTCGTACGTGTCGAGGGCCTCCTGCCGCCACATGACCGGCCGCCACTCGCCGTCGGAGGCGAACCGCCCCCGGGTGTCCTGGAGGACGACGGTGTAGCCGGCCTCGACGGCGATGGTCGCGGGCAGCACGTCCAGGGCCGCGAGGCGGCGCTTGTCGTAGGGGCCCCGGTAGAGCAGCGCGGGCGTCGGCCCTTCGCCCGGCGGGTGCCAGACGTCGGCGCGCAGCACGACGCCGTCGCGCATGCGGGCGGGCACGTCGCGCTCGATGACCTCGACGCGGCCCTCGCCCCAGGGTGACGGGCCCGCCGGTCCGGCGGTGCTCATGGCCGACAGCTCCTTCCCACGGGCTCACGCCGGACCTCGATCCCGGCGGCCTGCCGGTCCCACGCCCCGGCCGCCACGCCCTGCTCGCGCAGCACGTGCTTGCGGATCTTCGCGGTCGGGGTCCTGGGCAGCTCGTCCAGGACGCGGACGTAGCGCGGCACCATGAAGTGCGCCATGCGCGGCAGCAGATACGCGATCAGACCGGCGGGATCGATGGTGCGGCCCGGCGCGGGCGCGACCGCGAGGAGCACCTCGTCCTCGCCGTGTTCGCCCGGGACGGCGACCGCGGCCGCTTCCCGCACCGCGGGATGGGCCATGGCCTCCGCCTCGACCTCGAAGGACGAGATGTTCTCCCCCCTTCGGCGGATCGCGTCCTTGATGCGGTCGACGAAGAACAGCCGCCCCTGGTCGTCCTCCCGCACCGCGTCCCCGGTGTGGAACCAGCCGTTGCGCCAGGCGGCCGCGGTCGCCTCCGGCATGCCGTGGTACCCGTGCGAGAGCGACCAGGGCCGGTCGGCGCGCAGCACCAGTTCGCCGGTCTCGCCGGGCCGCACCGGCCGGTCGTACGCGTCGACCACGCGGACCTCGACGCCGGGACGCGGCCACCCGCACAGGCCCGCGCCCTTCGGCGCCCGCTCCGAGATCAGCGGGACCGACGTCTCGGTCATGTTGAACAGCGTGTAGACGTCCACGCCGAAGCGGTCCGTGAGCGCGGCGCCGTCCTCGCCCAGCGGGATCAGCCAGACCCACTTCAGCGGATGCTCGGTGTCCGCCGCCGACGGCGGCCGCTTGAGCAGGAAGGACGCCATGACGCCGAGCAGCGTGCAGCAGGTGACCCGGTGGGTGTCGATGACGTCCCAGAACTCCTCGGTGGCGAAGGAGTCCACGACGGCGACCGAGCTGCCGAGCAGCAGCATCCCGTACACCCCGATCGTCCCGCCGGCGTGGAAGAGCGGCAGCTGGACCAGATAGCGGTCCCGCTCACCGACGCGCCCGGCGAAGCAGGCGACGCACGCGGAGTAGTGATGGACGTACGAACACAGCACGCCCTTGGACGGTCCGGTCGTCCCCGAGGTGTAGATGATGCCGAGCGTGTCCCACGGCTGCGCGGCGACGGGCTCGAACGCGCCCGGCTCGGCGTGCAGTTGCTCCGGTCCGATGACCTTCGGCCGGCTGTCGCCGGGATCGATGTCCGCGAGCCTCGGGGCCAGATCGGGGTGGGCGACGACCACCGTGGCGCCCGAGTCGGTCAGCACGTGCTGGAGGATGCCGCCCCGGTAGGCGGTGTTGAGGGGCACGTGGACGGCGCCCGCCAGGTTCGCGCCGAACCACGCGAGCAGGGCGTCGGGGCCGTTGGGCAGCCAGGAGGCGACCCGGTCGCCCGGCCGTACGCCGTGGGCGGCGAGCGCGGCCGCGGCGCCCGACGCGCGTTCCAGGGTCTCGCGATACGTCCAGTGGCTGCCGTCGGCGAACACGGCGAAGACCCGGTCCGGGTGCTCGGCGGCGCGGGCGGTCAGCAGCCCGGCGACCGTGCAGGACGCGGCGTCCGGCACGCGCGGGTCGCCCATCGCGAGGATCTCGGTCATGGTCGCTCCCTGAGTCCCTTGAGTCCGGTGAGTCTCTTGAGGCCCTTAAGTCTCTTGAGTCCGGTGAGTCCCTCGGCCGCCGCCGTGCTCACGACCGCACCCATCCGCCGTCCACGAACAGGCACTGGCCCGTCACATAGCTGGCCTCGGCGGACGCCAGCCAGACCACGGTCGCCGCCACTTCCTGCGGCGTGCCGAACCGGCGGATCGGCTGGGTGCGGACGTGCTTCTTGCCGATCTCGGTGAGGTCGTCGGCCCCGCTCAGCATCGGGGTGTCGATGAAGCCCGGGCAGACGGCGTTGGCGCGCACCCCCAGCGGTCCCAGCTCGGCCGCGAGCGACCGGGTGAGCGTGGCCAGGCCCCCTTTGGACACGTCGTACGCCACCTGCCCGGAGATGCCGATCATCGCCACCGAGCCGAGGTTGACCACCGCGCCGCCGTTCTCGGCGAGCAGCGGAGCGGCCCGCTGCGCCAGGAAGAACGGCGCGCTGAGATTGACGGCGAGGACCAGGTTCCACATCTTCGGGGTGTGTTCCGCGAGCGAACCGCGATGTCCGACGCCCGCGTTGTTCACCAGCACGTCGAGGCCGCCCAGCTGCTGTTTGACGCGGTCCACCACCTCGGTGGCCCGCTCCCGGTCGGCGATGTTGGCCGGTACGGCGATGCCGCCGACCCCGGCCGCGACGTGTTCGGCCGCTTCCTCGTCGATGTCGTTGACGGCGACGGTGGCGCCCTCGGCGGCGAACCGGGCGGCGATGGCCGCGCCGATGCCTCTGCCGCCTCCGGTGACCAGGGCCGTACGCCCCTTGAGCAGACCGTTCATTCGTAAGCTCCCACGAGTCGGTCCAGACCTTGGTAGTGCCTCTCGTACCGGCAGGCCGTGGCATAGCCGACCGGGTGCCGGGCGGCGAGCGCCTCGGCGAGCCCGGTGCCGGTGGCCGGGGCCCGCACGGTCAACAGGAGTGCGTCGCTGCCCGCCCCGCAGCCGTAGCCGAGCAGTGCCACCCGGTCGCCGGGCGCCGTCAGTTCGAGGGCGCGGGCGAGGCCGAGCAGCGGTGCCGCCCCGCCCACGTCGCCGATGTCGTGCGCGACGACGCAGGCGGTGGCGGACTCGGCGGGGAGGCCGAGGTGCCGGGCGAGCCGGACGGGGGTGACGGCGTCCGGCTGCGGTCCGGCGAAGAAGCGCGGCGGCCCGGGCATCGCGCCGAGCTGCTGCCAGGCCGTGGTGCAGTGGTCGAGCAGTCCGATGCCGGTGGCGTTCATGACCGTGCCGCCGGTGCGGATGTGCCGCTCCCCGTCGACGCGGAAGCCGTCGTTGGTGTCCGAGGCCGCCGAGCCGGTGGCGTCCACCGTCGCGAGCGTGGCGTCGGCGGTGACGAGCACCGCGGCGGCGCCGGAGCCCGCGGTGAACTCCTGCGGGTCACCGGGGGCGATGTGCGGCCCGAGCGTGTCCGCGCCCACGGCGAGGGCCGCGTCGGCGAATCCGGCCCGCACCCAGGCGAGCGCGCACAGCAGCGCGGACGTACCGGACTTGCCGGAGAACTGCACATCGGCGGCGAAGCAGGACCGCGCGAGCCCGGCCATGTCCACCAGGAGCGCGGCACCCGCCTTGGTGAGGTACGGGCAGGTCTGCGAGCCGAAGAACACCGCGCCGGGTGGCGGTCCTTCGGCATTCCGCAGGACGAGCGCGGCGGCCTCGGCGGCCAGGGTCACGGCGTCCGCGTCGGGGTCGCAGACGCTCCGGTGCGTCACACCGCTGCGGCGCACCACGTCCAGCGGCAGACTGGCCCACACATCGTGGATCTCCTCCACGGCGAGCCGCCCGGTGGGCAGCGCGACCCCGATGCCGGAGATCCCCGCCCGGCCCGCCCTGCCGTTCGCCGAGCCGCTCACCGCGCCGCCCTCCGCGGCCGGAACTTGTAGCCGTACTGGTAGGGCCCCGAGGCCTCGCGCCGCCACTTGCGGACGACCAACTCGACCTCCGTGCCCTCTGCCACGGCGCCGGAGCCGTCGAGGAACTCGGCCTCGACGTCGACGAGTTCGGTGAGGACGCACGGTCCGTCCGCCAGGGCCACGATCGCGAAGGGCCTGCTCGCGCGTCCCGTGTGGCCGATCAGCGGGGTCTCGTCCTCGGCGGCGCTCACCACCTGCCCGCGAGGCGAGAGGACCGTCTCGGTCAGGTCCCTGGAGTGGCAGGCCGGGCACACCCGGCGGGCAGGGAAGAAGGTCGACGCGCAGCCGTCACAGCGGTTTCCCGCCAGGCGGTAGCGCCCGCCGCGCGAGCGCCAGGCCTTGGCCGGGGTGGGGGTCGCGTTGCGGTAGAGCGGTTCGGTGGGTGACCACATGACGGTACGTCAACTCCCTTGGGGTCAGAGCGCGACAGGGGCTCGGCGGAGCGGGCGGTTCACCGCAGCCGACGTAACACGGCGACTGCGCTGGTGGAGTTGGAGCCGCCCATGGACTGGCAGACCGCCACCTCGGCATCCGGCACCTGGCGCTCCCCGCTGCGGCCGCGCAGCTGCATCACCGACTCCACGGCGACGGTGATGCCGGTGGCCCCGGTGGGATGCCCGAAGCCGATGCGGCCGCCGTCGGTGTTGGCGGGGCAGCGGCCCTCCAGTGCCGTCTCCCCGTCGGCGACCGCCGCCGCCCCCTTGCCGGGCGGGAAGAGGCCCAGGCCCTCCATGTGCAGCGCCCCCATGACGCTGAAACAGTCGTGGACCTGGGCGAGCTGGACGTGCTGCGGCTCGATGCCCGCCTGCGCGTACGCCTCCTTGGCGGCCACCTGCGTCGGCACCGCCTCCGCGATGTCGGTGTCGCCGCAGGCGGGGTGGCCGAACTTGGCGGCGAGCACATTGGGCCCGGTGGCCTGCGCGATGCCCGCGATCGCGACGGGTTCGCAGGCACGCGGGGCGTCCCCCGCCCGCATCAGGACGACCGCCGAGGCGCCGTCGCAGGCGCGCCCGCAGGCAGCGCGGGTGATGGACCCCGACACCACCGGACTGTCCAGGACCTGAGACGCGGTGAGCTCGGGGCGCCCGTGGTCGACGGCCTGCGGATGGCGCCGGGCGTACCAGCGGTCCTGCACCACCCACTGGGCGATGGCTTCGTGCGAGGCGCCGTACTTGCGTACGTAGCGGTGGTGCATGAGCGCCATGAGGTCGACGTAGTCGAACCCGGCGGGGGTCTCGTACTCGGCGTCGGGGAAGTGCAGCATCGAGTCGGCGGTCGACGCGGCGTCCGACACCTTCTCCACCCCGACGACCAGGACCACCCGGGCCGCGCCGGACGCGAGCGCCGAGACGCCGTGCCGCAGCGCCACGGTGCCGCCCGCGCAGGCGGCGTTGACCTGGCTGAACGGGGCGGGGGACAGGCCCAGTTCGTCGGCCGCGACGGCGCCGATGTTCTGCTGCTCGAAGGTCTCCGGCAGAGAGACCGAGACGAAGCCGCCGTTCACCTCCCCGGGCGCGACCTGCGCGTCCGCGAGAGCCGCGTAGGAGGACTCGACCACCAGGTCCTTCCAGTCCCGTGCCGCGAAGAACCCGTGCCGGGTGACAGCGGCGCCGGCGATGACCACGCCCGTTCCGTCCATGTCTGACGCACCTCGCGAAGATAAATGAATGTTCATTAACGTCGAGGATGGCCACCGTCCTGTCAAGGCAGTGCGCATGAGGTTTCTCAGAAGCGTTCCGGGTTCGACGCGTGGTACCGCGGGTCTCGGCCCGCCGCCCCGAGGGGTACCTGCCGCCCCTGTCCCGCCCGGCCGCCGGACGGTGTGCTGGTGAAGAGCCCGTTCCGCGCAACTCGCCCACGAGAACCCGTCGTTGACAGGGAGGCCCCATGCTGCGTACCGACCGTGTGACCGGTACGGCATTCGAGAACGTGGTGATCACCGGTCTCGGTTTCGTCCTGCCGGGCGCCGACACCCCCGAAGGCGTATGGCGCCACCTGCGCGACGGCGAGTCCCAGTTGAGCGCGCTGCCGCCGGGCATCAAGGGAAACACCGGCGTCCACGGCGGCGGCAGACTGCGGGACTTCGACCACGCCCGCTATCTGCCCGACCTGCCCGACAACTTCGCCAAGCGCTACAGCCGGGAGATCCTCGTCGTCCTTTCGGCGGTCCAGAACGCCCTGCGCGACGCCGGGATGGAGGGGAACGGAGCGCTCGACCCGCTGCGTACGGGCGTCATCGCGTCGAGCTCCCGGGGGCCGGTCGAATGGTGGTCGCAGACCCTCTCGGGCGCGATCTCGGACGCCACCCGCCCCCCGGTCGCCCCGGGCCAGGGGGTGTTCGCCTCGCTCGCCGGGACCCCGGCGTCCCTGAGCGCCGTCCGGCTCGGCGCCCAGGGCCTGGTGTCCACCGTCAGCAACGCGTGCGTCGGCGGACACCAGGCCCTCGCCATCGCGGCGCAGGAGATCCAGCGCGGCGCCGCCGACGTCATGTTCGTCGTCGGTCACGAACTGCCCCTCGTCCCCGAGGTGTTGCAGGTCTACTCGGCGCCCGGCACCAGCGTCCTCTCCCGTGACACCGACCCCAAACGGGCCATCAAGCCCTACGACTTGCGCAGGGACGGCTTCGCCCTGGGCGAGGGCGCGGTCGTCGTCGTACTGGAGCGCGCCGCGCACGCCAGCGCGCGCAACGCACCCGTCTACGCGGCCCTGCGGGCCTGTCACAGCCTCAGCGAGGCGGCCCACGCGACCCGCATGGACCTGACCGGCAAGCGGTCCGCCCAGCTGATGGCCGAGACTCTGGATGCCATCGGCGCCTCCGCGCAGGAGCTGGACTACATCTGCGGCCACGGCACCGCGACCCGCTACAACGACCTGGCCGAGAGCCGGGCCCTCGGGCAGCTCTACGGAGACCGGCGCAGCGAGTGGGCGCCGCTCGGCTCCATCAAGCCCGTCTACGGCCATCTGCTCGGCGCCGCGGGCCTGTTGAACTGCGCGGCACTCGCCCTGATGCTCAAGGAGCAGTGCCTGGCCCCGACGATCAACTGCCAGGCCGTGGAACCGGAGTGCAACCACGACCACGTCGCCGAGGGCGCGCGGCCCGCGCAGCCGCGCCTGGTGATGTCGCTCGCCTTCGCCATCGGCAGCCAGAGCTCCGCGACGATCCTGGAGGCCGTGTGAACGCCCCCGGCCGCCCGGAGGTCCCCGGCCGCCCGGAGGTCCTGGCCCTCGGCCGTCCGGAGGTCCTGTCGGACCCGGACGAGTTGTGCCGGCGCCATCTGACGCCGGGCACCCACGTCCACATCGCCTCCACCATGTCCCGGCCCAACGCGCTCGCCCTGGCCCTCGCCCGGGTCTTCGGCGGCGCCGGCCGCTTCACCGTCAGCACCAACGCCCTGCACGCCGGGGTGCACGCGCTGACCATGGCCGACGTGGTCGAACGCGCCGTCATCGGCTTCGCGGGCGACACCGTGCCCACCTCACGGCCCAACCGTCTGTACGCGCGACTGCCCGAGGGCGACCCGTTCCCGGTCGAGGAGTGGAGCCTGCTCTCGCTGCTGCAGCGCCTCATGGCCGCGGCCACCGGCGCCCCGTACGCGGTCAGCACCTCACTGCGCGGGTCCGACCTGCCGCAGGGGCATCCGCCGCCCGCGACGGTGCCGGGTGGCGCGGACGGCGCGGGGGAGGGCGGCGCGGACGGCGTAGGGGCGGGTGGCGCAGGGGAGGGCGGCGGGCAGGCGCTGTTGCTTCCCGCCCTGCGTCCGGACTTCACGCTGCTGCACGCGCAGTGCGCGGACGAGGAGGGCAACCTCTACCTCTCCGGCCCCGTCGGCGAAGGCTGGTGGGGCGCGCTCGCCGCCCGGCAAGGGGTGCTCGCCACGGTGGAGACGGTGTGCGCCGGGCCGCCGACCGGGGCGGTGTGCCAGATCCCGGCGGGGAGGGTGCGCGCCCTCGCCGTCTGCCCGTACGGCGCCCACCCGCAGGGCCTCGCCCCGCTGGCCGACGCCGGGGTGGACGGGTATCTGGACGACTACGCCTTCCTCGCCGACCTCGCCGAGGCCTGCACGGAGCCCGCGGAGACCGCCGCGTGGTTCCGGCGCTGGGTGACCGGGACGGGCGGGCACGCCGGATATCTGGCCCGGCTCGGCGAGGCACGCCTCGCCCAACTCTCCCCGGAACGCCCGGGCAAGGGTGCCGTACGGGCAGGCGAGCAGTCGGCGGGACCTGCCAGTGAGCCGACGGGACCCGCCAGTGACCGCGAGCACCACTTGGTCCTCGCCGCTCGCACCATCGCCCGCACCGTGCGCGACCGCGGCTACGGCACCGTGCTCGCGGGCATCGGCGCGGCGCACATGGCGAGCTGGCTGGCGGCGCGCATGCTGCGGGCCGACGGCATCGCGCTGCAGGTGGTCAACGAGCTGGGCATGGTCGACTTCGCGCCGCAAGGAGGCGACAGCTTCCTCTTCTCTCAGCGCCACGTCCCCAACTGCCGCCAGCACGCGGGGACATGGGACGTTCTCGGCGGACTGGTCGCCGGCGGCGCGGGCCGCACGCTCGGCGTGCTCTCGGCCGCGCAGATCGACCGGCAGGGCCGCATCAACACCAGCCGCACGGCGAGCGGCGGCTTCCTGGTGGGCTCGGGCGGCGCCAACGACGTGGCCAGCCATGTGGAGACGGTCGTGGTGGCCCAGGCGTCGCCGCGCCGCTACCCCGAAGCGGTCGGCTTTGTCACCAGTCCCGGCTTCCATGTCAGCCGTGTGGTGGCCGAGTTCGGCTCCTTCGTACGCGACAAGAACACCGACCCGTTCGTGCTCGCCGCCTGGGCCCCGCCGCCCACGCTCGGCGCGGCCGCCGACCCCGCCGAGACCGTCCGCGCCCGCACCGGATGGCAGGCCGCGGTCGCCGACCCGCTGGACCACGAACAGCCCCTCACAGACGCGGAGTTGACCATGCTCCGCTCGATCGACCCCGAAGGGATCTACCGGTGACCCGCTCCGCCCCTGTCGTCCAGCTCGCCGGAGTCGGCCACGACTTCCCCGGCGAGCCCGTCCGCAACGACCACTTCACCAGCAGGCCCGAACTCGGCATCGACGACGCCTGGATCCTGCGGCACACCGGCGTCGCGGCCCGGCACTACCCGCCCGACGGCGAGCGGCACGTGGACATGGCCGAGCGTGCGGCCCGCCAGGCCCTGGCCACCGCCGGGCTGTGCCCCGAGGACGTCGACGTCGTCCTCGGCACCAGCGCCACCGCCCGGCCCCGCGTCAACCCGACGAGCCCCGGCAACAACTACATGGACGTCGCGCTCCCGGTGCAGCGCCGCCTCGGTGCGACGCGCGCCCTGTGCATGGACGTCACCGGGGTGGCCTGCGCCGGATTCCTGCATGCCTCCGCGGTGGCACGCGGCATGATCGCCACGTTAGGACACCGCACCGTTCTGATCGTCTGCGCCGAGAACCCCGAGCCGATCCTCAACCCCGGCTACCGCAACTCGGTGCTGTTCGGCGGGGGAGCGGCCGCCGGGGTGTGGCGCGCCGCCGACGACGGGGCGGACGGCCTGCACGCCGTGACCCTGTACTCCGACGCCACGCACTACGACGCCTTCGACATCGATGAGCACGACACGATGGTGATGAAGGGGAAGGTCGTCGGGGACCTTGCTCCCGGAGTCCTCGCCGACGCGACCCGGCGGGCGCTGCGGCAGGCGGACACCGGCCTGGACGACATCGACTGGATCATCCCGCACCAGGGCAACATCAACCTCATCCACGACGTGCAGGACGCGCTGGGCATCCGCGACGACAAGCGCGTGCTGTGCAACATCGAGCGCCGCGGCAACACGTCCAGCGTGAGCGTGCCCAGCTGCCTCTCCGAGTACGTGCACGACGGCACCATCGCTCCCGGCGACCGCATCCTGTCCATGGCCATCGGGCGCGGATTCAGCTGGGGCGCGATGGTCTTCAGCTATGGCGGCCCGCGAGGCGGCCACGACGGCCCCCGGATCAGCCACGACAGCCCCCGGATCAGCCACGACGGCCCCCGGGAGCGGCGATGACGCCCCTCACGCCCCCCGCCGGACGGCACGCCGTCGTCATCGGCGGCAGCCGGGGCCTCGGCGCGGCCATCGCCGCCACGCTCGCCACCGCGGGCTGGCCGACCACCGTCGCGGCCCGCGACAGCGAGCAGTTGGAGCGCTGCCGCAAGCAGGCCGCCGCCGACCAGGGCGTCGAGCTGTTCACGGCGCAGGTGGACACGGTCTCACCGGACAGCGTCAAGGGCCTCTTCGCGGACCTCGCCGACCGGGGCGAACTGGGCGTCTGCGTCATGGCGGCGGGCCGCAACCTCTCCCAGCGGCTGCTGCGGCCGCCCCGCGAGGCGGGCGGCGCGTGGACGGCGCACGGCGTCGACGACTGGCACCAGACGGTCGAACTCAACCTGACCGGTACCTTCCTGGCGGGCCGCGAGGCCGCCCTGACCATGGCCCGCTCCGGCACCCCGGGCGTACTCGTGCCCCTCGTGAGCTGTACCTGGCAGGGGTCCTGGGGCCAGTCGGCGTACGCCGCCGCGAAGGCCGCGGTCGTCTCGCTGACCCGCAGCTGGGCCCTGGAACTGGGGGAGTTCGGGATCCGGGCCGTGGCCGTCGCGCCCGGAGTCGTGGACGGGGCCGCGCTGCGCGAGAAGTGCGCGCGCCTCCCGGCCCACGCCCGGTACATGGACCGGCTGCGGGAGCAGGTGCCGCTGCGCCGGTTCGCCGCCGAGCACGAGGTCGCCGCGTCGGTCCTGCACGCCGTGACCAACCCCTACCTGACCGGAACCGTCCTGGAGGTGGCCGGCGGCGGCTTCCCGGCGCGCATCCCATGAGCTGTCGGGTTTCCGGCACCCGTTCCTTGAGCCGCCCGGCTTCCGGCGCGCGTTGCCCGAGCCCGCCGAGCACGAGTACCGGGAGTCCTCCCAGCGGCCCCGCAGTAGGTACTCGGCGGCCGATGCGTTGCTCCGGCCGTGCTCCCTAGCGTGAGCGGAGCGCAACGCTCCGCGCCCTCCCAGCCCCCGGCCCCCAGCCGTTTCCCAGCCGACCCTCGTTCCCAGCCGTTCCTCGTTCCCATCCGCGGAGGTGCCTTGTCCACCGGCTACGTCGTCGACCGCGACATCGAGATCCCCATGCGTGACCGCACCGTGCTGCGCGCCGACGTCTGGCGCGTACCGGGCGAGCCCCGCCCCGCGATCGTGTATCGCACCCCCTACGACAAGTCGGCCCTGCGCATGGAGCCGCTGACCCCCGAGCGCTGTGTGCGCGCCGGATACGCCGCCGTGGTGCAGGACACCCGCGGGCGCTTCGCCTCCGACGGCGAGTGGGACACCGGCGCCGGCATGTGGGAGACCGAGGGCCGCGACACGTACGACACCGTGGAGTGGGTCGCGGCCCAGGAGTGGTGCGACGGCGGCGTCGGCATGAGCGGTGTCTCCTACCTCGGGATCGTGCAGTGGCTCGGGGCGATGCTGCGGCCCCCGCACCTGAAGGCGATCGCACCCGCCATGACCACGTCCGCCGAACTCGACGCGCGGGCCACCGGCGGCACGCTGCGCCTGTCGCACCTCGCCGGGTGGCTGGGCTTCATGGCCGCCGACTGGATGCGGCGGGAGGCGGCGCAGGGACGTCGGCGCGGCTTCGCCGCCGTGATCCGCTACCTCAAGTCCCCGCTGGAGCAACTGCGCCGGCTGCCTCTCGGACGCATCCTCGACGTGCCGGACAGCCCGCTGTCCCTGGCCGACATGGTGGAGCGCGGCCGCGCGTACGGGCCGCGCATCCGCACCCAGGACGTCACGGTCCCCACGCTCTCGCTCACCGGCTGGTTCGACATCTACCACGCGCCGAGCATCGCCCTCTTCCACCAGCTGGCCCGGCGCGACCCGCGGGCCCACCAGCTCGTCGTGGGGCCCTGGAGCCACTCCGGGACGCTGCCGCCGTACCAGGGCGAGCTGAACTTCGGGCTCGGCGCGTCGGGGGAGTACGGCCCCGCGGGCGAGAGCGTCCTCGCCTTCTTCGACACCCACCTGAAGGACGGCGTCAGCCGGGCCCGGCAGGCCCCGCCGGTGCGCTACTTCATGATGGGCGCCAATACCTGGCGTACGGCGACGTCGTGGCCGCCCGACGGCTCGTCCCCGCTGCTGTGGTACCTGCGCGCGGGCGGCCGCCTCGCCCTCGATCCGCCCCAGAGCGACGAGCCCCCGGACACGTACGTCTACGACCCGCACGACCCGGCGCCCACCCACGGCGGCCGCGTCCTGGGCCTCGGGGACCTGGTCGGCGGACCGCTCAACCAGCGCCACCTGGAGGGCCGCGCCGACACCCTGGTCTTCACCGGGCCCGTTCTCGGCGACCCGGTCGAGGTGGCCGGGCACGTCACGGCGCCGCTGTCGTTCGCGAGCAGCGCGCCGGACACGGATGTGGTGGTCAAGCTCACCGACGTGTTCCCGGACGGCCGCTCGCTGCTGGTCTGCGACGGCGTGCTGCGCGCCCGCTACCGGGAGGGCTTCGACAGCGAGAAGCCGCTGACGCCCTGGGCGCCCGAGACCTGCACCGTCGACCTCGGACACACCGCCTGGCGGTTCGGGGCCGGGCACCGGATCCGCCTTACCGTCACCAGCAGCAACTTCCCGCACATCGACCGCAACTTGAACACCGGGCGCCCGCCGGGCAAGGACGCCGCGGGCGTGGTGGCACACCAGTCCGTCCACCACGACCCGGCCCGGCCGTCGTTGCTGCGGCTGCCGGTGCTCGCCGAGGCCACTCGTGAGGATGCCCTCGCCCGTGAGGTGGCCGTCACCAGCGCGGCGTCCGTCAGCGCCGAGGTGGCGCCGCATGACCAGTGACACCACGCGGCCTGACACCGCGCGCCCCGGCCCCGCGCGCGGCCCTGCGCGCCAGGAGTGCGTCCTGCCCGAGCAGTTCGCGGCGCGGGCCGCCGCCCACCCCGACCGTCTTTTCGCGGTGTTCGAGGACGGCGAGCGGTGGACGTACGCCGACGCCTGGAGCCTCGCCCGGTCGGCGGCCGCGGCGCTGCAGGGCCGCGGCGTGACGTACGGCGAGCACGTACTGAGCTGGCTGCCGAACGGGCCGCACCAACTGCGGGCCTGGTTCGGCACCAATACCGCCGGAGGCGTCTTCGTCCCCGTCAACACCGCCTACCGGGGCCGCCTCCTGGAGCGCGTCATCCAGGACTCGGCCGCCCGCACCCTGGTCACCTGCCACGACCTCGTACACCACCTCAGCGGCCTCGACCTGGGCGAGATCCGGGACATCCTCGTGGTCGACGGACCGGGCGGCGACCTGCTCGCCGGAGACCCCGGCCGACTCGCCCCGCCCGCGGCCCCGTTGCAGCCCTGGGACACCCAGGCGGTCCTCTACACCTCGGGCACCACCGGCCCCTCCAAGGGCGTGCTGTGCAGCTACGCCCACCTCCACACCAGCGCCACGGCGGCCTTCCGCAGCTGGCTCACCCCGGCCGACCGCTACCTGGTCAACCTGCCCCTCTTCCACGGCGGGGGAGTGATCGGCGCCCTCGGCATGCTCGGCCTGGGCGGATCGATCGCGGTGGTCCCGCACTTCCGCACCGAGTCCTTCTGGGCGCAGACACGGCAGTTGGGGGTGACCGCGTGCACGCTCCTCGGCGTGATGGCGACCTTCCTCGCTGAGCGGCCGCCGTCCCCCGACGACGGGACCGGGCACCCCCTGCGCGCGGCCTACGTCGTCCCGCTGACCGAGTCGGCCCTGACCCTGCGGTCCCGCTTCGGCGTCGAGGTGCGCACCCTCTTCAACATGACCGAGACCTCCTGTCCGGTCATGTCGGGCCCGGGCCCGGACCCGGACCGGCCCGGCGCCTGCGGGCGGCCGCGCCCCGGCGTCGAGGCGCGCGTCGTCGACCCGTACGACCGCGAGGTGCCGCCGGGCGAGGTGGGCGAACTGATCGTGCGCGCGGACGCGCCGTGGGCGTTCAGCCACGGCTACCTCGGCAGGCCCGAGGCGACCGCGGCCGCCTGGCGGGGCGGCTGGTTCCACACCGGCGACGCCTTCCGCCAGGACCCGGACGGCGAGCTGTACTTCGTGGACCGGCTCAAGGACGCCATCCGCAGGCGCGGCGAGAACATCTCCTCCTTCGAGGTCGAGGAGGAGCTGCGGGCCCACCCGGCCGTACGGGACGCGGCGGCCGTCGGCGTCCCCGGCGACCACGGCGAGCAGGAGGTCCTCGCCGTGGTCCGCCCGGTGCCCGGCGCGGCGTTCGACCCGGCCGGACTCCTGACGTTCCTGCGCCCCCGCATGGCCCACTTCATGCTGCCCCGCTACATCCGCGCGCTGCCCGCACTGCCGACGACCCCCACCGGCAAGGTGCGCAAGGACGTGCTGCGCGGCGAAGGCGTCACGACCGACACCTGGGACCGGCAGACAGCCGGCGTCACCATCCGTCGCGATCCCGTCGCGACCCGTCGAGAGGACCACGAGACCACATGAGCAAGAGGGCAGACACGGCGGCACCCGCCACCGCCCGCGGCGGCATCTGGGCCCGAACCGGCGTACGGATCACGGGTGTCGGGCACTACTTCCCCGAGCACGTCGTCCACAACACGCCGGAACTCGTCGGCGCCGAGGACCGGTTCAACGCCGTCGACCAGGCCGTCATCGGGCGCCTCAACGTCAAGTCGCGGCACGTCTCCAGCGAGCACGAAACCGTCGGCGACATGGCCGTGCGCGCCGCCGAGCGCGCCCTGGACGACGCCGGACGCACCGCGCGCGACCTCGACCTCGTGATCGTGACGAACTGGACCGACCGGCAGTTCATCCCCGAGCACGGGCCGCGCGTGGCCCACGACCTGGGCGCCAAGCGGGCCCTCGGCTTCGACCTGTGCGGGGCCTGCGCCGGCTTCGTGCACGGCGTGCAGTCCGCCGCCGCCATGCTCTCCTCGCCCGGCCCCTGGCGGCGCGCCGTCGTCGTCAGCTCCGAGCAGCTCAACCGGGGCACCCGGCCGGGCAGCAAGGGCGAACTGGTCGCGGGGGACGCGGCGGGCGCGGTGGTCCTGGAGCGCACCGACGCCGAGCACTCGGACCCGTCACCGACGGCGCCGCGGCTCATCGACTCCGTGCTGTTCAGCGACGGCGAGGACGCGGACGTCATTTATGCCCGCAGGCCGCAGGGCTGGCTCACCAGCACCCCGGACCTCATCGAGCGCGCCATCGAGGGCAACCTGCGCGCCATCGAACTCCTCCTGGAACGCAACGACGTGGAGATCGAGGACGTCGACTGGGTCCTGATGCACCCCGGCACGGACCCGCTGCACACCGCGGTGCAGGAGAAGGCGGGCATCCCCCCGGAGCGCTTCGTGGTGACGATGGAGACGCGCGGCAACACCTCCAGCGCGTCCATCCCCATCGCCCTGTCCGAACTCCTCACCAGTGGCCGCACCCGCCCCGGCCAGCTGTACCTCGCTCCGGCGATCGGCTCCGGGTTCTACGAGGGCGGGCTGCTGTTCCGCCTGTGACGCACGGCGCGCACCTATGAGGGCGACGACGCATACGTACAGACGCACACGTACAAGCGACGAGGAGCCGTGCGAGCGGCTCCGGGCAGGGAGCGGGTGGTGACGTGGTGAGTGTGACAGCGGGCTGGCGCGACGTACTGGTGACGGGCATGGGGTTCTGTCTCCCCGGACCCGGCGGCACGGTCTGCAGGAGCGGCGACGACCTCTGGCGGACGGTGTCGGCAGGGCAGTCGCACCTGGACAACGGCGGGCTGTTCTACGGCCAAGTGCGGCTGAGCGACGAGGAGTTCGCGCGGGCGGTCCCGACCCTGGACGACCGCTTCCGCGACTACTGCAACAGCGTGCACCGTTACGGCCTGGTGGCCCTGGTCGAGGCGTGCGAGGACGCGGGACTCGACTGGCGCGGCACCCAGCTGGCCGAGGCCGCCGTCCTCACCGGCCGCGCCGGCATGGACACGGCCCTGGAGACCTATATGCAGGGCGTCACGTGCGACTCGTCCGGGATGAAACCCGCCGAGGCACGCGCCCTGCTCATGCGCATCCTGCTCTCGGTGACCGCGACGGACGTCGCCTCCGTCCAGGCGGCGCTGCTGCGCAGCGGCGGCCCCAGCTACACGCTGTCGTGCGGCTGCGCCTCGACGAGCGCGCTGCTCGGCGTCGCCGCCGGCCAGATCGCGAGCGGCGAGGTGGACATCGCCGTGGTGACGGGCGTCGACGCCTACAACCTGGAGCGCATCGAGCACTTCGAGGACCTGCGCCGCGCCTCCGAGCGCACCGGCCGCACCTCCTCGTACCAGGCCCCCACCACCCGGCTGCGCTACGACCGGCCGATGCGGCCGTACGACGAGCGCGCCGACGGCTTCAACCTCGGCGAAGGCGCCGCCACGCTGATCCTGGAGAGCCGGGAGCACGCGGAACGGCGCGGCCACGAGGCGTACGGCAGGGTCCTTGGCCAGGCGATCCGGCGCGCCGCCACGGGCAGCGCCCTCTCCCCGGACGAGGACGGCGAGGCACTCGTGCGCGCGGTGCGCGCCGCCCTGCGGCCCAAGGACAGCCACGGCCGCGTCACCCCGTCCGCCGTGCCCGTCGTCAACGGCGGCGCCGAGGGCGACCCGCTCTTCCAGCTCATGGAGTTCAGCGCGCTGAAGTCCCTCTACGGGGCGGACACCGCCCACGCAGGCGGGCCGCTGCTCACCAACCACGAGGCGTGCTTCGGGCACATCGGCGCGCCCCTGGGCAACATCGGCGCCGCGGCGAGCCTCCTGATGATGCGCCACGGCCAGGTCAGCCCCACCGCGAACTGCGAGAAGGTCGCCGAGGAAGCCCCCTGCGAGATCGTCACCGGCGACCGGCCGCGCCCGCTCTCCTTCGACCTCGCCCTGAGCTTCAACTACCAGATGGGCGCCGCCGCGGCACTGCTCCTCGCCGCACCCGAGCCCCTCACCCCGCCCGAGCCAATCGCCCCGACGTCCCGGACCGGCGGCGAGCGGCCATGACCGCCCAGCCCACCGAGCCGTTGACGCTGGCGGGGATCGGCGCCGTCCTGCCCGGCCGGGACGGCCCCTGCGTGGACGTACCGGACCTGTGGAAGATCGTGAGCACCGGCACCAGCTGCCTGAGCCCCTTCATGTACGAGGATCTGCCGCTGCGCATCGCCGGGCAGGTCGGCGGCTGGGACCCGGTGGCGGCACTCGGCGTGCCCGAGCGCGTCGGCGCCAGGATGGCCCGGGTCACCGCGATGGCCGCCGGCGCGGTCAAGAACGCGCTCGCCGACGCGGGCCTGAGCCCCGCGGACCTGGACGACGGCCGCACCGTACTCGTCGTCGCGTCGCTGCAGTTCGCCTTCCGGGAGGCGCCCCGCTACTTCACGCTGTACCAGGACGGCGGCCAGGAAGCCCTCGGCATGGAGTACTGGCTCACCGGCACGCCCGGCAGCGTGACGAGCGGCATCTGCTCGGTCCTCGGCATCAGCCCGCAGACCCTGACGGTGTCGGGTGCCTGCAACTGCTCGCTGCGGGCCCTGGAGGTCGCGGTCACCATGCTGCGGGCCGGGAGCGTGGACCGGGCGGTGGTCGTGGGCGCGGACGCCACCCTCGACCCGGTCTGCGTCGCCAGCACCACCCACGAGAGCAGACGGCGCGGCTTTCGCATCGCCACCGTCTCCGCGGACCCGGAGTCGGTGCGCCCGCACGACGAGGAACAGGACGGCAACGCCCCGGGCGAGGGCGCCCTCGCCGTGGTCGTGGAGACTCCGCGCGTCGCGCACTCCGGCACGGCCCCGCTGCGGCTGTGGTTCCGCTCCTCGCGCAGCAACGGCTCCAACCCGATGATCTCAGGGCCGCCGGACCACTTCGCGCGCGACGGCCACGCCCTGCTCACCGGCGCCGGGATCGGCATGGAGCAGCTGGCGTTCGTCAACAGCTTCGCCGACGGCTCCCGCCACGTCGAAGACCTCTTCTGCGCGGCGCTCACCGGCCTGCGCAAGGCCATGGACTACGGCGGCCCACTGCTCCTCACCAACCAGGAAGCGGCCTTCGGCCACGTCTTCGGCTTCGTCGGCCTGCTCAAGTTCGTCGCCTCCGTCCTGATGTTCCGGCACGGCACGGTGGCCCCCGTCACCGGCTGCCGCACGCCGTACGCACGCCTTGAGGCCACCCCCGTACTGGGCGGGGGCGCGGCCCTGCGGGGCCGGCACGCCCTGGTGACCGCGGCGGGCGGCGGCGGTGACGCCACCTCACTGCTCATCGAGTATCTGGAGGACTGACCCATGGTGAACGCCATCGAGCACCCGCTGCGGGTGCACGGCTCCACAGCGCTGGTCCTCGGCCGGCGCGGCACGGCGTACGACGTGATCAGCGAGGCCCTGGAGAGCGCCGGGGCCAAGCCCCTGGAGGACACCGGGGGCGAGCGGGGGCGGGCCGGGCAGGACGGCCACGGGGGCGGCGCTGTCCCCGACGTCTGCTGCGTCCTGCTCACCGGCAGCGCCGTCTTCGACAGCGCGCTGCCCGCCCTGCCGCTGCCCCGGCAGCGCCTCACCGAGATCGCCGCGGCCATGGCGGACCGCGGCTCGGGCCGGATGATCCTGGTGTACGACGGCGGGGGCGGGGTGCACACCGGCACGCCCCCGGAGGAGGTGGCCGCGCGGGCCGCCGATGTCGCCTGGTGGCGGCAGCTCGCGGCACGCCTGTGCGCGCACGGTGTGCTCGCCAACCAAGTACGCGTCGGACTCGCGCCGTTGCTCACCCACCGCCTCAGTCCCGCGCGGACCGCCGCCATGCTGCGCCACCTGCCGCTGCGCCGGGCGGCCACGGCCGCGGACCTGGCCGCCGCCGTCCTGCACCTGGCCTCGGAGGGCTGCAGCTACACGGTGGCCGAGACCGTCCCGGTCGACGGCGGCATGGGCCTGACCATGGTGCCGCCGTTGCGCCGGCCCGGCGCGGCGCAGGGCACCGCGCCGCTCGCCCAACGCCGCGGCGGCACCGAACTGTTCGACATGACTGGGCGGCACTGCCTGGTGGTGGGCGCGAGCAGCGGCATGGGCCGGGAAACGGCCTTGGAACTGGCGCGCCGGGGCGCCGATGTGACCGTGGTGGCCCGGCGCGAGCCGCAACTCGCGGACGTGTCCCACGAGATCACCGCACTGGGGCGGCGGGCCGAGGCGGTGACCCAGGACGTGGCGCGGGCCGACGACCTGGAGCCGATGGTGGCGCGGCTGTGGCAGACGGGCCGGGTCGACGCCATGGTGTACGCGGCGGGGCTGTGCGAGCCCGAGCGGCCCGACGACTGCCAGCCCGCGCTCATGGACCGGGCCGTGGCCGCCAACTACCGGGGATACGCCACGCTCACCCGCGCCCTGGTGCGGCGGTGGGCCGAGGACGGCCGGGGCGGCGCCCTCGTCGCGCTCGGCTCCGCCGGGGCCGGTTTCGTCCCGCACCTGGAGAGCTACGCGGCGAGCAAGGCGGCCATGACGCAGCACACCCGCAACGTCGCCGTCTCCGGCGGCCGCCACCGCATCCGGGCCAACTGCGTGCTGCCCGGACTCGTCACGACGCCCATGGCCGCCACGGCCGCGTCGGACGACTTCCAGGAGGCCTGGCTGGCCCGCATCCCCCAGGGACGGCCCGGCCGCCCGGCCGATGTGGCGCCCCTGGTGGCGTACTTGGCGGGCGACGGCGCCGCGTACGTGACGGGGGCGACCCTGCATGCCGACGGCGGCCTCGCGCTGGGCGGCCTGCCGCCGCTGGCCCACGAGGACGGCCGGGCATGAGCGCCCCTTCCGTGAGTTCCGTGAGCGGAGTGGCGCTGGTGACGGGTGCGTCGTCGGGCATCGGCGCGGCGGTGGCCCGGTCGCTGGCCGCGGCCGGGGCGCATGTCGTCCTGGTCGCACGGCGGGCGGGCCCGCTGGCTCGCCTCGCCCGGGAGGTGCACGAGCGCGGCGGCCGCGCGAGCGTCCTCGTGGCGGACCTGGCCGTCGAGGGGGAGCCGCAGCGCGTGGTCGCGGAGACGGTGGAGCTGTTCGGCCCCCCGGCCGTCCTGGTGCACTGCGCGGGCGCCGTACGCTTCGGCCAGGTGCACGAACTGCCGCCCCGGCACTGGGAGTTGATGCTGCGTCTCAACGTCACCGTGCCCTACCTCCTGGCCCATGAGCTGGTGCCGTACCTGCGCAAGCGCGGCGGCGGGGCCATCGTGAACATCGGCTCGTCGATCACCCAGGAGACGCTCAGCCACACCGCGGGCTACGCGGCGAGCAAGCAGGCGCTCAACGTGCTCAGCGAACTCCTCGCGCTGGAGAACCGGGACCACGGCGTCCGCGCGGTGGCGGTCTGCCCGGGGTGGGTACGGACCGAGTTGTCCGCGGCCCCCGAGGAGCTGGGTGTGGACGCGGAGGAGCTCCTCACGCCCGAGGACGTGGCCGACGCGGTGCTGTGGGCGCTGACCCGGCCGAGCCGGGTCAGTGTGGGACCGGTGATGCATCTCGCGCCGACCAGCAGCCGCGCCGGCACCCGCGCGTCGATCACGCGCCTGACCGCGGGGGCCCTCACCGCGGGGGAGCGGCTCCCCTGACAAGCGGTGGACATGGACAAGCGGTGGCCCATGACGCGTCAGGCGGAAAGCGCCGGCGCGTCATGGAACAGTTCCCGGCGGTTTCGTATGCCGATCTTGTGCAGCACATTGCTCACATGATTCTTGACGGTCTGTCCCGCGAGCGTTAACTCCCGGGCAATCTCCGCGTTCGTGTATCGACGCAGGAGAAGGGAGAGAATTTCCTCCTCGCGCCGCGTCAGCGGAGTGAGGGGAGTGCGCGGATCGGAGGCCCGGCGCAGCGGATTCCCGCGTTGTGCGTCCTCGCCGAAGAGCCAGATCCGCTGCCCCCGAGCCGTTCTGCGGATTGCGTCGACCAACTCCGTGACAGGCACGGTCTTATGGACGAAGCTGTCGGCGCCCGACGTCAGCGCGACGGCGATCTCATGGGACGAGCTGCAGCCGGAGAACACCATGACACGTGGCCGCAGCGGCAGTGAGCGCACCTGCCGGCACAGGGAGGCCCCCGCACACGCGTCGCCGAACTGCAATTCGGTGACGAGGATGCTGGGGCGCTTCGTCTGCAATTCACGCAGGCCTTCGTCCACCGTTTCGGCGGTGCTGACGACAGGCATCCGAAGGTGGGACTCGATCAGTGAGCTGAGCGCCAGACGCATGGAGGGGTGACTGTCTATGATCATTGCTCCCATGCCTGAATTCCCCTTCATTGCCGCAGGGTTGGCGGGGTGCGCCGCGTGCGGGTGGCGGTACCTGCATGGCGATGCTATCCCCGGACTTCTCGCCCGTCAGGCGCCAACGGCATTTTCACGGCACGGCGGGCCGGCATCGCCGAAATTGCTGAATTGCGGACAGCTCTCCTGTTACTTATGAGTAAAGCGGCAGGCTGTGCCGCTCTTTCCGGCGACGGATACGGTGCCGGGCGCTCCGCGAGTTCGACCGGAATGTGTCCTGGCTCACGGATTGCGGTTCTCGAGGCGCGCTCTCCTCGGTAACCGGAGGTGGGATCCGGCGGAAACGTCCACAAATGTCGGCCGGGTGAAGGCAGCTTGCTCACGTCTGCCGGCCGGGCGCATTGTCCGGTTTCCGGCTGCGACCGCCGGTAAGCAGCCCCCGTCGGCGGCGGGTAATCTCTGGCCGATGGCTCAACCGACGTACAGGGAAAGCGATTGGCGTGCTTACGGCCCGCTCGACCTTCCCCCCATCCTCGCGCACGCCCTCGACGCCCTCGTGGAGCGGGGCTATCACGCCACCACCGTCCGCGACCTCGCCCGCCGTGTCGGCGTGAGCGTTCCCGCGCTGTACTACCACTTCCCCAACAAGCAGGCCATCCTGGCCGAGCTGCTTTTCGGCTCGCTCGACTCCGTCCTGTGCCGCTGCCGCGCCGCCGTGACGGACGCGGGCACCGACCCCGTCGTACGCTTCAGCGCGCTCGTCGAATGCCTCGTGCTGTACATGACGCACCGCGCCCCGCTCGCCTTCCTGGACGTCGAGATGCGCAGCCTGGAGCCGGACAACCGGACGCGGTACGTGGCGCTGCGCGACGAACTCGAAGGGCTGCTGCGCGCAGCGGTGCGCGACGGCACGGAGGCGGGCGTCTTCACGACCCCGGTGCCGGTGGAGGCGGGCCGCGCGGTCCTCGCCATGTGCCAGGCGGTCGCCCAGTGGTACCGCCCGGACGGCCCGCTGACGCCCCAGGAGATCGCACAGCGGTACGTCACGATCGCCCTGGCGGCGGTGGGACACCGGTCATGAGGCGCTGGCACCGGACCCCGGCCGTCGGGGTGCGGGAACCAGGCTCAGAGCCGTTCGACGACCGTCGCGTTGGCCATGCCGCCGCCCTCGCACATGGTCTGCAGCCCGTAGCGGCCGCCGGTGGCCTCGAGGTGGTGGACGAGGGTCGCGAGGAGGCGGGTGCCGGACGCGCCGAGCGGGTGGCCCAGGGCGAGGGCGCCGCCGCGCGGGTTGAGCCGCTCGGGGTCGGCGTGGAACTCCCGCTGCCACATCAACGGCACCGGCGCGAAGGCCTCGTTGACCTCGTAGGCGTCGATGTCGTCGACCGTCAGGCCCGCGCGGGCGAGGACCTTCTCGGTGGCCGGGAGCACGCCGGTCAGCATCAGCAGCGGGTCGCTGCCGGTCACCGCGAACGCATGGAAGCGGGCGCGCGGGCGAAGTCCCAGCTCGGCGGCCTTCCGCTCGCTCATGATGAGCGCCGCCGAGGCCCCGTCGGTCAGCGGCGATGAATTCCCGGGAGTGATCGACCAGTCGATCTCCGGGAAGCGCTCGGCGATCCGCGGATCGGTGAACGAGGGCCGGAGCCCGGCCAGGGCATCCGCGGTGGTGGACGGGCGCACCGTCTCGTCCACGGCGTGCCCGTCGACCGGCACGATCTCACCGGCGAAGCGGCCGCCCGCCGCGGTGGCGGCCGCTCGCTCGTGGGAGCGGACGGCGAACGCGTCGAGCTCTTCCCTGCTCAACGCCCAGCGGGCAGCGACGAGTTCGGCCCCGATGCCCTGTTGCACCAGCCCCCGGGGGTAGCGGGCGGCCAGCGGGGCGTACGGATCCGCGCCCCGCGCGCTGCTGAACATCGGCACTCTGCTCATCGACTCCACGCCGCAGGCCACCACGGCGTCGTACGCGCCCGCGAGCACTCCCTGTGCGGCGAAGTGGGTGGCCTGCTGGCTCGATCCGCACTGCCGGTCGACGGTGGCCGCGGGCACCGACTCCGGGAACCCGGCGGCCAGTGCCGCGGTCCGCCCGATGTTCAGGGACTGCTCCCCGGACTGGGAGACACAGCCGCAGATCACGTCGTCGACGACGGCGGGATCGAGATCGCTGCGTGCCAGCAGGGCGCGCAGCACGGTGGCGAGCAGCTCACCCGGGTGGACGTGGGACAGTGCGCCACCGGCCTTGCCTCTGCCGGAGGCGGTGCGCACCACGTCGACCACGACAGCGGACTCCACGGGGTCCTCCCGGCGAACGTCTCTCTTGCCGACACCGGTCCTCAAATCTCCAAGTCGCCCTGTGCGTCCTTGTGTTCGTCGGTGTGCGGCGTATCTTGGCCTACCTTAGCGGCCGATAAGTAAGCTGACCATACGTCGACAGAGAGGGGGCGGCGTGAGCAGTGTTCTGACGGATTTCGACGACGGCGTGGCCGTCGTCACGATCAACCGGCCCGAGGTGAGGAACGCGGTCGACTCCGAGGTGTCCCGGCTTCTTTCCGAAGCGGTCGACGAGCTGGAGGCGCGCGAGGACCTGGTGGTCGGGATCATCACCGGTGCCGACGGGACGTTCTGCGCGGGCATGGACCTCAAGGCGTTCGCGCGAGGCGAGCGCCCGTCCGTTCCGGGGCGGGGCTTCGGCGGCATCACCCAACGGCCGCCGGGCAAGCCGCTGATCGCCGCGGTCGAGGGGTGGGCGCTGGCCGGAGGGTGCGAACTGGCGCTCGCCGCCGACCTGGTCGTCGCCGCGCGGGACGCCAAGTTCGGCCTCCCCGAGGTCAAACGAGGCCTGGTCGCCGCGGGCGGCGGACTGCTGCGCCTGGCCAAGGCGCTCCCGTACCAGCTGGCCATGGAGATCGCGCTCACCGGAGACCCGCTCTCCGCCGAGACCGCCCACGCGCATGGCCTGGTCAACGTCCTCACGGACCCGGGCGAGGCCCTCACCGGCGCACGCGGCCTCGCCGCCCGGATCGCCGCCAACGGCCCCCTCGCGGTCCGCGCCTCCAAGCACCTCGTGGCACTGTCGGTCGGCTACGCCGACGCGGATGCCTACGCCACGCAGCAGAAGATCAGCGAGCCCGTGCTGACGTCGGCCGACGCACGGGAAGGCGCTCGTGCGTTCGTGGAGAAGCGTCCGCCGGTGTGGAGGGGAGTCTGACTGACCGTCGAGCCGAGAACGCGGAACCACGCCCGATTTGACCTTGAGTGCACTTGAGGTTGCAGGATCGGGGCACGTCCTGCGAAAGGGGATTGGGCATGACGTCGTACCGCTCAGCGCTGGACCCGTACGGGGAGTCGGCAACCGGCCTGGCCGAGACGGACGAAGGGCCGCCGGCCGTGCCGGGTGACCCGGCCGGTCGGGAGGCGATGCGTCGCGGGCTCGCGCTCGTGCGGGCCTACGCGCGCGGGGACGCCGAAGCCGTCGCCGCCGCCCTCGACGGGGCCGACCCCGCCGTGGCCCGGCAGCTTCCCTTCGTCGCCGGGGACATCCTGCGGCTGGTCGTCGGCATCGTGATGTCGGGCCCGCGCACCCTCACCCCGTCGGACGTGGTGCGCAGGGCCGACACGATCGCCGCCGCCGGGCCGCCCCACCACGAACTCGCCGTGTCCCAGGCCGTGCGGGCGTGGGCCGACGGGGACGACGCACACCTGCGGGCCCGGTGGCGGGACGGCGCGGCGGCCGCGCACGGCGCCGCGGTGCTGGCGGCCGCGCTGGCCGTGGGGGCGTGGGGCAGGGGCCCGTTCCTCGGCCTGCTGGAGACGTTCGACGAAGTGGTCGACGCCTGCGGGTGAGTGGGGCGGGCTACGAGGCGTCCGGCTTGCGTACCAGCACCAGGTAGTAGTTCATGTGGTCCCGGCAGAAGGTGCGGTAGGGACCCATCAGCGGGTCGGTGGCCGCCAGCGCCTCCTTGCCGAACCGCTCCTCCATCTCCGCCCGCCGGTCCGCGTACAGCACAGCCATCAGCTCGGAGCACAGCACCGCGTTGGCACTCATGTCCTGCGTCCGCACCAGCCGGAAACCGGCCTCCTCGACCTCGCCGACGAGCGTGCTGAACGGGCGCAGCGGCGGGCACGTCCACAGCTTCGTGTACGCCGCCGACTCCTCCTCGGAGGGCGTGCCGCGCAGCGTGAACTCGGTGAACAGCAGGTGGCCACCCGGCTTGAGCACCCGCAGCGCCTCGCGCAGCGCCCGCGGCCGGTCGGACAGGTGCGGGAGGCAGTCGATCGACCAGGCGGCGTCGAACGTCGCGTCGGGATGGCCGAGTTCCATGGCGTTGCCGTACGCGAAGTCCACGCGCTCGCCGGCCGGATGGCCGCCACGCCGCTCCTCGCACCGGGCGAGCTGCGTCTTGCTGACCGTGATGCCGGTGACCCGGCTGCCGGTGCGCTCCGCGAGGCGCAGCGCCGGGCCGCCGGTGCCGCAGCCCATGTCCAGGACGTGGGAGTCCGGTTCGGGGCGGAGCGTGTCGACGAGGAAGTCGGTCTGCCGGTCCTGCGCGAGATCGGCGAGACCCACGAGCGTGGTGACGGGCGTGCGCGCGTCGTGCGGGACCAGCATGCCGATGTGCACGGCGGCGGACCCGAGCGTCATGGCGAGCATGTCGCCGAACTGGTCGTACATCGCCCCGACGTCCTCGGGGGTGGGGGCCGAAGTGCCGTTCACGGGGTGCTTGTTCGCTGTCATGGTGCGTCTCCTCCCGACAGGGACGGACCCCAAGGGCCCGCCTGGACACGTCCGTTCCCTTGCGCTCGTCCATTGCACCTGCCACGGCCGCTCCCGTGACGACGGAGTCAAGCCATGCCGAGGAAAGCCCCCGGAACTGGGTGCCCGTGAGGCCCGCGGCAAACGGTGTCCGCGGGCGGCTCCGGATGCTTTACGATTGTCCGGCTTCTGTCACGGTGCTGCGGCGACTTGGCGGCTCACTTGTTCTCTCGCGTTGTCCCCGTGCTAGGAATACGGGGCGCCGCGGGGACGTGAACCGTCCGGTGTGAACGCGTCGTACTGTGCTGTCAGTCGGTCCCACAAGGGGCCACAGGGGGAAGAGGTAACACCGTAGTGAACCGCATGCGCACGTCTGCCGCAGTCCTGGCCACGGCCGGGGCGATCACCGCCGCTCAGCTCGGACTGGCTGGTTCCGCATCTGCGGAGTCCGCCGCGCCGTCCGCGTCGTCCGCGTCGAAGGTCGCGCCGCGCAGTGCCGGATGCCCGATCGACATCGTCTACACGTCGAGGTTCTACATCGGTTCGGGCGGCTGGGTGACGGGCAACGGCCTGTACTTCGGCCTGAAGAACAAGAGCAACAAGAGCTTCAAGAACGTCAAGTTCACGGTCAGCAACGTCAAGAACGTTCGCTTCGGCAGCGCCAAGGCGAAGGGCGGCAAGGTCACCCACAAGACGTCGAAGACCGTCACCGTCTACAAGAAGACGCTGAAGAAAAAGGCCAGCCTGGGCGTTCAGGTGCGCTCGAAGCTGCTCAACAAGAGGTCCTACAAGGTCAAGTTCACCGTCCGCGGCTCCGGCTGGAACTGCGCCGTGAACCAGGGCACGTGGGGCAGGTAACCAACGGCGCCTCGTGAGGCCCGAGGCCTGGCCCCGGCCTTCCGATGACGCTGCGGAGCCCGGTCGACTTCGGTCGACCGGGCTCCGGCCGTTTTCGACGTTCTCGGAGCTTTCGGACTTTCGGGGCAGGAGCGAGCGACAGCATGCACGTGACGGAGACCGACCTGCGGCTGAACGACGGCCGTCAGCTGCACCTCTACGACACCGGGGCCGAGGGCGCCGACCCGCGCCGCACCGTCATCTGGCACCACGGCACCCCGAACATCGGCTCCCCGCCCGCGCCCCTGTTTCCGGCGGCGTCCCGGCTCGGCATCCGCTGGGTGTCGTACGACCGCCCCGGATACGGCGGTTCGAGCCCGGCACCGGGCCGTGACGTGGCGTCGGCGGCCGCCGACGTGCTCGCCGTCGCCGACGCGCTCGGCATCGACCGGTTCTCGGTCATGGGCCACTCCGGGGGCGCACCGCACGCCCTGGCCTGCGGTGCGCTGCTGCCGGACCGGGTCCGGTGTGTGGTGAGCGCGTCGGGTCTCGCTCCGTACGGTGCCTCCGGCCTGGACTGGTTCGCCGGGATGTCGGACTCGGACGCGGCGTCGCTGCGCGCGGCCGCGGCGGGACGCGCGGCGGCGGAGGCGCACGCGGCAGCCGACGAGTACGACCCCGAGATGTTCACGCCGGCCGACCACGAGGCGCTCGCCACCGGGTGGGCGTGGTTCGAAGAGGTCGTCGGCCCGGCGGTGGAATCCGGGCCGGGCGGACTGGTCGACGACAGCCTGGCGTACGTCGCCCCCTGGGGGTTCGACCCCGGGCGGATCACCGCCCCCGTCCTCGTCCTGCACGGCGGCGAGGACCGCATCATCCCCAGCACCCACGGCCAGTGGCTCGCGAACCGCTGCCCGGCGGCGGAACTGTGGCTCACGCCGGCCGACGGGCACATCTCCGTCCTCAACTCGGGCGCGGCCGCCCTGGAGTGGCTGTCAGCCTCCAGTGCCTCCTCGCGGGGCCTGAACACGGTCACCGACTGAGCCCGGCCGGCGCCCCGGCCGGGCTCAGTCGCCCGCGCTGTCCTGGAGGAACCGCTCCACTTCGCTGGCGACCCCGGTCTTGGCCGACGACGCCCTGCCGTCGGTGCGCGTGGAGCCCTCGTGGACGCCGAGGCCGCCGGTCCACACGTACCCGAACGCCGGCTCGTCGTCGATCTGCGGGCTGATCTGGATGTCGAGCCGCTTGAGTTTGGCGGCGGCCGCGGCCGCGTAGAGCGTGGCCGTGACACGGCGCTGCGGATACAGGTTGAAGTCGCGGATCACGGAGCCGCCGAACTCGTCGACGAAGGCGCCGTGCCCGTCCCGGCCCACGCGGACGTCGTAGTGGCGAGGGTGGTCGTACAGGTCGATGTTGAAGTACGTCGAGCCGCGGTTGTCGAAGGTGACGTCGAACGCGACATACGTCAGACCCTTGGCGTCCTCGTCGCGCCCGCGCTGTGGCGTGCCCTTGCGCAGGTGGTGCAGGCGGACGCGCAGCCCGGCCCATTCCTTGGATTGATACTCCTGCCAGTCCCCTACGACGTTTGGTATGTCCATCATTCCCACCTCTCCAGGCGTAAGCCTAGGAGGAACCGGGCGCGTGGGAGCCGGTTCCGGGGGGTGATGACGACCACCCCCCTGCTGACGGCTTCACTTCCTGAGCCTGACGGCCTCACTTCCTGAGCCTGACGCCTCACTTCCTGAGCCTGCAGACCGCCTTCGCCGTCTTGCCCGGGTTGCTCTCCGACCGGGCGGTGAGCGTGACCCGGTTGTGCCGCTCGGCGCCCGGCCGCGCGGTCACGGCGACGTCGACCTCCACGGAGTCGCCTGCCCTGGCCGTGGCGAGGCGGTTGGGCAGCCACGCGGACCAGCCGCGGCCGGAGGCCTTGGCCGACAGACGGTAGACGTCGGAGGCCAGGTACCGGTCCACATTCTCCGGATGACCGGGCTTCTGCGGCACGGTGCGTCCGGTGTTGGCCAGATCGAAGGTGCACAGGGCCCGGCGGTCCGGATCGCCCTGGGCGTGGCCGCGGCTCAGCTTCGCTCCCCGGCGCTGCGGACCCGCGCCGTCCAGGGACTTCACGGCGACGGTGTACGAGAGCACGCCGGAGCGGGTGCGGCGCAGGTCGAGTACGTAGAAGTGCAGGCGGTTGGCGCGGTCGACGTACTCGTACTCGCTGCCGGAGTCCGCGCCCGCGTGCAGGAGCGCGTCGCTGAGCTGCCGGTAGTCGCCCATGGTGATCTTCTGCGGGGTGCCGTCGGGGCGCTTGAAGTCGACCATGTCGATGTCTTCGGGATGCGAGTCGACGACCCAGGCGAACGGGGCCCGGTCCTCGTTCTTGGTCTTGCTGAGCAGCACGCCGTGGTCGGGCGTGAAGGAGTCCATGCCCATGCGGTCGACGACCTCGACGGTGTAGTTGTCGTAGCCGCCGCCGTCGCACAGGGGGTCCTTGGCCGGATCGCAGGCGGGGGAGAGGTCCCGGCTCATGGCGATGTTGACGCCGCTGAGGCCCTTGTCGCCGGGTGGCGCCGAGCGCGCGGTGACGCGGGCGACGACCGTGCCGGAGTCCTCGAGCGCGTCGCGGTCGAGCCGGAGCACGTTCTTCTCGTCGACGATGCCGAGCTTCAGCTTGTCGCGCAGGATGTGCTGGGCTCCCATGGACGCGCCGTTGGTGGCCGGGATCTGCCAGCGGGTGTGCGGGCCGCCCGGGCCGTTGAACGAACCGCGCGAGAGCATGCTCCAGATGCCGGTGTAGGCGCGGCGCAGCGGTGTGCCGTAGGGGTTGTTGTAGTTGTCGGCGATTCCCAGGATGTGGCTGAGCTCGTGGGCGTACACGCCCATGCCGGAGCTCTCGGCCTGGGTGGAGGAGCCGTTCGAGGCGTTGGGCCAGATGCGGGCCGCGGCGGCCCACGAAGTCCACGGCACGTAGCGGGTCCTGGCGGAGTTGCCGCCGGTGGCGATGGGGGCGGGCGGGCCCCACTTCGCGGGTACGTCCTGCGGGGAGGAGAACTTCATCTGTCCGAACTCCTGCCACACGGACGACTCGTCCTGCCCGGCGGTGAGGTAGAAGATGAAGTCGTACTTCGAGGCCTCTCCCTCACCGATGTCCGCGACCCAGGCGGCCCTGCCGTCGGTGCGGATGTTCTTGCCGCAGGTGCTGCCGCTCGGGCACGCGCCCGGGTTCATCTGGGGTTCGATGCCGTACTGGAACGACTTGTGCGGCATGCGGTACACGCCGAAGGAGGTGAGGTCGACGCCGATGCGGCCGCCGGAGTCCTCCATCCAGTACTCGTTGATGGTGTGCCCGTGGTTGAGGGCGCCGGGCGTGTTGAGGAAGTCCCGGTAGAACGCGGGCAGTTGGCTGCGGGGAATGTCCGAGGCGCCGACCTGCGGATTGCCGAACAGGCTCGACCCGGCCGGCTTGCTCGCCGTGAACTCCTCGTCGGGATAGTCGAGCAGGACCAGGGCGCCCTTGAACGTGCGCTGCGTCGGCTCCAAGTCGGGATCGGCCCAGTCGGTGCCGGGCACGGACCGGTAGTCGGCCCACGTCATGTCGTCGGGGTTCTGCCAGCGCTGCGGGTCGATGGGCCGCACGAGGGGCGGTCGGTCCGTGGGCTCGGGGGCTGCCTGCGCGGGGCCCACGGCGAGCGGGGAGACGAGGAGCCCGAGCAGCGCGGCGAGGACGCCTGCGCGGCGGGCGCGGAGGACGCGGCGGGTTCGCCGGGAGCGCTGGAGTTGGTGGACGCGCTGGACTCGGCGGGCTTGGGTGTGAGGCGTTCTGGCGCGGCGTATGGGTGTACGGCGGAGGAACAAGGCTCACCTCTTGTCTGAGGGGTGTGGACAAGAACATGACAAGCCGGTCAGCGGTACTTTCCGCCCGGGGCCGCTGGGGAGTCAACAGGCTTTTGGGTCGGGTTTGTCTGGTGGGGCGGCGAAGAGGGGCCGGGGGCCGGAAGAGGGGCCAGGGTCGGCCGGGTGCCTATGGAGCCTCGACGCCGGAGATCCGGTACTTGCCCACCTCGGCGTCGCGGATCTGCGCGGTCTGCTCGGGGTCCGGGCCCGCGCCACGGAAGCGTTCGAGATCCTCGTCGGTCTCCCAGCGCTCGTACACGTTGATCCGGTCCCGTTCGACCGGGTCGGCCGACAGGGCGAAGTCGAGGCACCCGGCGGCGGCCCGGGCCTGCGCGACGACCTTCGAGCATCCGGCCACGTACGCGTCACGGTCGGCGGCATCCACGTACAGCTTCCCGGCAATGATGATCACGGTGCTCCTCGCATGTCGGCTCTTCGGGGTGGGGCGTGACCGCCTGTCGGCGTGGGCCACTGCGGGAACAGACCGCCGCGGCACACGGAACTCATCGGCCACGTCCGCCGTGCTGCTTCGCACGTGCCCTGAGCGCCTTCAAACCGTCGGCGACCGCACTCTGGCCGGAACTTCCCCGGCGTACGCACGTGAGGATGCGGCGGGAGGGTGGCGGGTCCCCCTTCAGGGGCAGCCGGACCAGTCGTGGATGGGCGGCGAGGGAGACGAGGCGCGGCACCAGGCACACGCCGAGGCCGTGACTGATGAGGGCCAGCACCGCGTGCCACTCGTCGGCGTGGTGCACGGTGCGCGGGGCGAAGCCGGCGGCGGTGCACAGGGCGTGGGTGAGGCGGTCCTGGTCGTGATGGGGCGAGATCCAGGTCTCGCGCTCCGCCGCCGACAAGTCGACGGCCTCGTGCGCCGCGAGCCGGTGGTGCGCGGGAACGACCAGGTCCAGCACGTCTTCCAGCAAGGGTTCCTGGTGGAATCGGACGTCGTCGATCGGAGGGCTGTCGGACAGCGGGGTCAGCACGGCGATGTCGACGCGGTCCGCGAGGAGCTGCTGGTAGCAGCCGCGTGTATCCGACTCCGTGACGGTGACCCGAGTCGGCCTCTCGGCGTGCAGCAGGTCTTCGGCGGCGGGCGCGAGGAGCGGTCCGACACTCGTGGCGAAGCCCGCGAGGCGCAGCGTGCGACGCGAAGGGGCGCCGTGCTGCGCGAGCTCGGCGCGCGCCTCCTCCCACTGGGCGCACATGAGGTCCGCGTGAACGAGCAGTACGCGCCCCGCGGTTGTCAGGCGCAGGCGTCGGCCGTCCGGTTCGAGGAGTTCCGCTCCGGCCTGGCGCGAGAGTTGCCTGAGCTGCTGCGAGACGGCGGACGGCGACAGATTCAGCGCCCGCGCTGCCGCCGTTACGGTGCCCTGCTCCTGGAGCACACGGAACGTCTGGAGGAGACCGAGATCAACCATGCGGCCATGCAACACGATTCCATGCCGAAATTTGCGATGGACGTGCATGTTGTGGGTGCGGAGACTGGGAGGCATGACTGATCATTTTGGGCGAACCGGACGCGAGTGCCCGGCATGTGGCCGGCCTGCGGGGCAGTCCGAGAACGTGGTCTCCCGGCACTCCGTCTCCGACGGAACCATCGTGTACGCGCGCTGCGCCTGCGGTCTGCTGCGGGTATGGCACACGCCCGGCCCGGCAGCCCTGCCGCGGCTGGTCGTCGCGGGAAGTGACCAGGCCCGAGGCCCGAGTTGGGCCGTGGCCGTTGAGGCGACGGGTCGCCAAGCGTGAGCAGGGTGGGTCGCCGAACCCCAGAGCCTGGTGGGCGCTCCCGCCCCGGAAGGTGTAGCGGGCGGTACTTGGAGCTTCCAAGCGTCAGCTTGGCGTACCCAAGTGAAAATGCACGCGCACCAGCCGCACCACGAGCGTTACGGTCCGGGGATGCCTGATGAACACGGACACCAGGACGGACACGAAGACGGACACGAGGACGGATACTTCGGAGAAGACGTCGCGGCCACCTACGACGACTCGTCCGCGGACAGGTTCCGTCCCGAGGCCGTGGACCCGGCGGTCGATCTGCTGGCCGAACTGGCGGGCGGCGGCCCGGCGTTGGAGTTCGGCATCGGCACGGGCCGGATCGCGCTGCCCCTGGCCGCCCGCGGCACCCCGGTCCACGGCATCGAGCTGTCCCGCGCCATGGCGGCCCGCCTGCGCGACAAGCCCGGCGGCGACTCCATCGGCGTCACCATCGGCGACTTCGCCACGACCCGCGTGCCGGGCACCTTCGCGGTCGCCTACCTCGTCTTCAACACCATCAACAACCTCACCACGCAGGACGCCCAAGTGGCCTGCTTCCGCAACGCCGCCGCCCATCTGCGGCCCGGTGGCACCTTCGTCATCGAGGTCGGCGTACCGGACCTGCGCCGGCTGCCGCCCGGCCAGACCGCCGTGCCGTTCCGCATCAGCCCGACCGAGTGGGCCTTCGACACGTACGACGTGGCGACCCAGGCGATGAGTTCGCACTACGTCACCCTCACCGACGGACGGGCCGAGCACTGGTCCGTGCCGTTCCGGTACGTATGGCCGGCCGAGCTGGACCTGATGGCGCGGCTCGCCGGGCTGCGGCTGCGCGACCGGTGGGAGGAGTGGTCACGTACGCCGTTCACCAATGAGAGCACGAAGCATGTGTCGGTCTGGGAGAAGACCGCCGACTGAGGGCCGGGCGGAGACGCTACGTACGAGATCCTCAGCAGCCGATGCTCAACGCGACGCCAACAGCGCCGCGACCTCCCGCCCGAAGAGCCACGAAGCCACCCGCGCGAGCACCGGGTCGAGGAACCGCGGAAGCCCACGGACCCGCAGCTCCTCGCGCCAGACCACCCGCGAGCCCCGCCCCCGCACGTGCACCTCGATCTCGGCCCACCCCGTCACCACCGAGCCGCGCTTGACCATGCGGCACAGTCCGTGCCGCCCCTCCGGCTCCGGAGGCTGCCAGACGGTCACCTCCATCGGGTCGTCGAACGCCAGCGGCCCGACCCCGGAGCGTGGCGTGAACACCGTGCCCTCGCCGTACGGCGGGCCGCCCGAGACGGTGACCCGCGTCAGGGGCACCGCCCGGCCGTGCCGCTCCCAGTCCGTCATGCGCCGCCACGCCTCGTCGGGAGCGAGCGGGGTGACGCGTTCGACGCGGAAGAAGGCCATGGCTTGATCGTAGGCAGACGACGCGGGCGCGGGATCCGTGGTGTCGCCGCTGTCGGGGCCGCCGCCCGGGGTGTCACGGGGCGCGGCGGGCGCCCCGTGACGTGGAACGGGCGGGCGGCTGCCCCGCCGACGCGAGCAGCCGCCCGCCGCCGCACCGCCTGAGGGGGGAGGCGGAACGGGCGCCCGTGCCTGGCAGCGGGGGACTCCTCCACGCTGCCGGCGCCCACCACGCTCCCGGCCCCCGGGCGGCTGCCTCAGCGTCCCCGGCGCTCGGGGGTCCCGGCATCCGTAACCTGCCGGGATCCGTATACGTAGCGCCGGTGCCGGGCGCGGTGCGCGGTGAGCTGGCTACGTACATACGCCGCTCCTGCCAGGGAAGCGTCCGGCGTGCTGCACGTATGCCGCCCCTGCCCGGGAAGCGTCAGTCGTGCAGCGCGTCGGGAAGCTCCGCCCGCGACCGGAGGCCGAGCTTGGTGAGGATGCGTTCGACATGCGTGTCCGCGGTCCGTTTGGAGATCACGAGGCGCTCGGCGACTTCGCGGTTGGAAAGGCCGCGCGCGACCAGCTCGGCGACCTCGCGTTCGCGGGGGGTGAGGGAGTCGGCCGCGCGCCCCTGTCGCGCTCCGGGCACGCACCGCGCCGAGGGCGGCACGTCCGCGTCCGCGCGCACCGCCTCCAGGATCTCCGTGCCCGTCATCCGCGCCCCCACGCCGTGCCAGCGCTCGAACGCCGTGGCGCCGAGCGCGTCCCGCACGGCCCGCTGTGCCGACTCCTGCTGCTCCAGGAGCGAGGGCAGCATCGCCACCGGGTCGCCGTTCAGGCGGCGCGCGCCCTCCGCGTACCCCAGGAGCCAGGCCGCCCGGGAATACCGCTCCTGCCGGGCCGCGTACCAGGCGAGCCCCCGACAGCACAGCGCCGCCACCAGGACGTCTCCGACCTCGCTCACCGCGTCGAGGGCACGCCGCAGCGGCGGTGCGCTGTCCTCGTGCCGGCCGGCGAGCCACAGGATGATGCCCTGCACCGTCAGCGTGGTGGCGTAGAGCTGGCAGTCTCCCGTGTCCTTGAGGTGGGCGAGACCGGTCTCGCAGAGGTCCAGGGCCCCGTCGGTGTCGCCGAACACGGCCCGCACCAGGGCGCCTTCGCAGTGCATCACGCTGATGCCCAGCGGGTCACCGGCAGCCATGAGCCGCTGCCGCGCCCGCTCGAGGTCGGCGAGCCCCTCCTCGACCTCCCCGCCGAGCGCGCGCATCGCGCCGAGATACGGGTCGGCGAACAGCAGCACGCGCTCCTCGCCGCACCGCTCGGCCACATCCCGCGCCTCCTCGAAGCGGCCCGGTGCCACCGCCAGATCACCGCTCCACACCGCGAGGACCCCGCCGAGCAGCAGACCCCAGGCCCGCTCCCGGCAGTCCTCCGGCACCTGGGCGAGCCCCTTGTCGATCCAGTACTGCCCCTCGGACAGCGTCCCCGCGGCCCGCCAGAACGGCGCCAACTGGGCGGCTAGCCACAGCCCTTGCCGCGCCCGGCCAGCCGTGGCGTACGCGTACCCCAAGGCGGCCCGCATGTCGGCGACCTCGGCGCGCACCGTCCGGTAAAGGGCGGCCTGTGCGTCGGTCAGCAGCTCGTCCCACAGCCGTCGGCCAAGGCGTCGGTAGTACGCGAAGTGCGCCTCCCGCACCGATGCCGCGCGGTCCGTCCGGGCCAACTGCTCGGCGCCGTAGGCACGGAGGGTGTCGAGGAGCCGGTAGCGCCCCGCGTCCTCACTGAGGTGCTGCACCACCGACTTGTCGACAAGGCCGACCAGTGTCTCCAGCACGTCCTCCCGCGCCAGCTCACCGCCCGCGCACACCTCCTCCGCCGTCGCCAGCTCGAAGGACCCGGCGAACACCGAAAGCCGCAGCCACAGTTCGCGCTCTTTGGGTACGCACAGTTCGTACGACCAGTCGATGGCCGTACGCAGCGTCTGATGCCGGGCGAGTGCGGTGCGCCGCCCGCCGGTCAGCACCCCGAAGCGCTGGTCGAGGCGGGCCACCAGGTGGGCCAGCGGCACGGCCCGCAGCCGGACCGCCGCGAGTTCCAGGGCCAGCGGGATTCCGTCGAGTCGGCCGACGAGGGCGGCGAGTTGGGCCCTGTTGCCCTCGTCGGCCGCGAAGCCCGGCGCCACGGCGATCGCGCGCTGCACGAACAGCTCGACCGCGTCCTCGGCCGTGAGCGGCGCGATCGACAGGCACTGCTCGCCGGGGACGTCCAGCGGCTGCCTGCTGGTGGCGAGCACGCACGTGTCCGCCGCCTCCCGCAGCAGGACGTCGCAGAGCATCGCGCACGCGTCCACGAGGTGCTCGCAGGTGTCGAGGACGATCAGCAGCCGCCGTCCCCGCAGGTGGGCGACCACCGCGTCGAGCGGCTCCATGCCCGGCTGCTCGGGGAGTTCGAGGACGGCGGCGAGCGTCGCCGGCACGAGCTCCGGGTCCCGCAGCCCCGACAGCTCCGCGAGCCACACCCCGTCCGGGAACCGGTCCCCGAGCCCGCCGGCCGCACGCAGCGCCGTTCGGCTCTTGCCGACCCCGCCCGGACCCACCAGCGTGACGAGCGGCGCCTGCGCGAACGCCTCCTGGACCAGGGCGATTTCCTCCGCCCGCCCGACGAAGCTGGTCCGTTCGACGGGCAACTGCCCGCCGCGCCGCTGCCCGAACCCGAATCCCATGTCGCCCCCGTGCCCTCATCCAGCGCCGCGACCGCCGCACCGCGCCACGCGGCCGTCGCATCAGAGCGTAGGTGTACCGCTGCGCTGTGTTAACGGGGTCGGGGGTCTTCGGTGACGCATCCGCCGGGGGTTAGCCCTACCCGGCGCCGGGCGGGTAGCAGGATCGCTCCGGGCGGTCGCATCCGGAAATGCTGGAGCTCGGCAAATGCCGCTGGTTTCCCAGTTTTTCCGTTGATTGTTTCCGTTGATTCCGGATTCCGGATGTTTCCGTAGGAGTTGGCTCGTGCGTGAGCAGGCATGGCAGAGGTTGGATTCTTCCGGGCGTCGGCGGGTCGGCCGGCGCGGCGCCGCGTCGGCCGCGGCCGCGGTGGCCGTGGGCGTCATGACGATGGGCGCCCTGGCGCCGCCCGCGGCGTCCGCCGCCGAGCGGCCGGACACCGTCCGGCAGGGCCTGAACGCGCTGGTACGCGCCGACGGCGTGCCCGCCGCGCTGGCGAGCGTCGAGGACCGTGCGGGCCGCACCCGTACCTACACCGCGGGGGTGGGCGACCTGGCCACCGGCGCGCAGGTGCCCAGGGACGGTCAGGTGCGGGTCGGCAGCAACACCAAGACGTTCACCGCGGTGGTCGTGCTGCAACTGGTCGCCGAGGGGAAGATCCGCCTCGACGCCTCGGTCGACACCTATCTGCCGGGCCTCGTCCGCGGGAACGACATCGACGGCCGCCGTATCAAGGTCCGTCAGCTCCTGCAGCACACCAGCGGACTTCCCAACTACGTCAAGTACCTCGACGACGAACCCCGGTACTACACACCCCACGAGCTCCTCGACCGGGCCCTCCAGCACAAGGCGGACTTCGAACCCGGGAAGGAGTGGGCGTACAGCAACACGAACTACGTGCTGGCGGGCATGATCATCGAGAAGGTCACACAACACTCCGTCGCCAAGGAGATCGACCGGCGCATCATCAAGCGCGTCGGGCTGCGCCACACCTACTTCCCCGCCCCCGGAGACGCGACCATCCGGGAAGCCCACCCCAAGGGCTACGACAAGGACGCGACGGGCGCTCCGCTCGACGTCACGGAGTTCGACCCCTCCTGGGGCTGGGCGGCAGGCCAGATGATCTCCACCAACTCCGACCTCAACCGGTTCTTCGGCGCGCTCCTGTCCGGCCGGCTCCTCCCGGCGGCCCAGCTCGCCCAGATGCGCACCACCGTCCCGGCCGGCCCTCCCTTTGCCGCTGGCGCCCGCTATGGACTGGGTCTTGTGAGCACGCCGCTGCGGTCGTGCGACGGTGTGTACTGGGGCCACGGCGGCAGCACCACGGGCTACGAGACCCGCGGCGGCGTCACCGACGACGGCCGTGCCGTCAACGTCGCGGTGACGACCCAGCCGACCGATGCGGCCGTCATGAAGCGGGTCGAGCGCGTCGTGGACAGGGCCTTCTGCCGCTGAAGTCCGCGTTCGTGGCGGAGGCCGGAACGTGTGCCTGAGTTCCAGGCTTCGTTCCGGCCTCGCGCCGTGGCCGGTCGCCCGGCCGGACCGTTCCTAGACGCGGGTGTCGTCGACGACGGGGACCGTCGGCACGGTTGACTCGGTCAGGGAGTTGCCCGCGTCGGCCGATCGCCGCGACTTCGTGGCGGCCGGGGGCTTCGTACCGCAGAAGGCGGGTTCCAGGGTGTTGGTCAGCCCCTGCGTCACCGCGCTGTTGTTGGAGGCGTTGGCGAAGACGACGACGGTCCGCTTGCCGTCGCGGGTGGCGAAGGACTGCGTCTGGTAGCCCTGCACGATGCCGCCGTGGCCGTAGACCTTGCCGCAGGACAGTGTGATCTCGCGGAGCCCGAGCCCGTAGGCGACCTTCGCCGTGGGCGTGGGCAGCGCGCTCGTCATCTGCCGCAGCGACTCGTCGGAGACGAGCCCGCCGGAGCGGCCCGCCAGCAGCGCGGCGAGGAAGCGGTCGAGGTCGGCGGCGGAGGAGATGACGGCGCCCGCGCTGCCCACCCAGGAGCCGTTCTGCTCGGTGGAGTCCAGGAGCGGCTTGGTGCGGTCGTCGTTCGTGAGATAGCCGTTGATGTGCGCTCCGGCGATCGTCTTGTCGGGGACCACGTACGAGGTCTCGTCGAGGCCGAGCGGCTCGATGATCTGCGCGCGCAGCGCCTGGGCGTAGGAGCTGCCGGTGATGTGCTCGACGGCCATGCCCAGCAGGACGTAGTTGGTGTTCGAGTACGCGTACCGGGACCCGGGCGTGAACTGCGGGCCGTGCTTGACGGACAGGGCCACGAGCTCGGCGGGCGTGTAGACGGTGTTGCGGATGCGCTTCTCGAAGGCGCTGGTGGTCTCTTCGCCGGGCTGCTCGAGGAGGTCGTTGGTGTGGTCGTAGACACCGGAGCGGTGCTGGAGCACCTGACGGCCGGTCATGTCCCAGCCCTCCGGCAGGGTGCCGGACGGGAGGTAGTCGCGCAGCGGCTTGTCCAGGTCGATGCGCCCCTGTTCCGCGAGGCGCAGCGCCAGGACGGAAGTGAACATCTTGGTGTTGCTGCCGACGCGGAAGCGCCAGCCGGCGTTCATCGGCGTGCCGTCCAGGGCCGACTTGCCCACGGCGATGCTCGCGTCGCCCCCGGGGCCGCTGCCGCCGTGGTCTCGTACCACCGCGAACGCACCGGGCGCGCCCGCGGCGACCGTCTTCTCCAGCGCCGCGCGCACGGCCGCGGGGTCCGCCGCCGCGCCCTTCGCCGGCTCGGCCACCGCGTGCGTCGCTCCCACCGCGGCGAACACGACACTGCTCACGACCACGGTCGCCGAACGCGCGAACCTGGTTCTCACCATAGGGAATTCCCCCAACTTGCCAGTGCCTCAAAGGGAACGGGCCCCGGTCCGGGCCCGTGTGGACGTGATCGTATCGGGCGCGCGGGGAGGGGCCGGGGCACGTCGAGCTGTCGGGGTACCGGGCAGGTGCGGGAGAATGGCGGGCCTCACCCCGCGATGCAGTGCACCAATTGACGGCCGGCCTTTTGACTGCCGGCCTTCCTCTCACCTTCCTCCCTCTCACTCCGGGAGAGACACATTGACCACTTCACGCGCACGCCACCGTACGCCGCACCGGATGGACCCGGCCGGGGGCTGCCCGCACGCGGACAACGCCCGACTGCTGGCGGAGAACGCCGTGGCCGAGGTCGTGCTCCCCGGTGGGGTGCGAGGCATGGCGGTGCTCGGGCACGAGGCCCTGAAGGAGTTCCTCTCCCACCCCGATGTCGCCAAGGGGGCCCAGCACTTCACCGCGCTGCGGGAGGGCCGCATACCCGACGGCTGGCCGCTGCGGACCTTCGCCACCGTACGAGGGATGACGACCGCCGACGGTGACGACCACCGGCGACTGCGGTCGCTGGTGAGCAAGGCGTTCTCCCTGCGCCGGGTGGAGGCGCTGCGCCCGCGGATCGAGACGCTGACCGCCGAACTCCTCGACGACCTCGCCGAGGCGGCAGCGGCGGGCGACGGAATCGCCGACCTGCGCACCCACTTCGCGCTCCCGCTGCCCATGGGCGTGATCGGCGAACTGCTCGGGGTCGACGCGGCGCACCGGGACCGCCTGCACCAGCTGTCCAACCGGGTGGTGAGTACGTCCATCGGGCCCGAGGAGGCGATCGCCGCCAACCGGGAGCTGACCGAGATGCTCGCCGCCGTGGCCGCCACCCGGGCCGAGAAGCCCGGTGACGACCTGACCAGCGCACTGATCGCGGCCCGCATGGAGAACGGCGACCGGCTCGGCCCACAGGAGCTGATCGGCACCCTGCTGTTGCTGATCATCGCCGGTCACGAGACCACGCTGAACCTGATCACCAACGCGGTCCGCGCGCTGTGCGCGTACCGCGACCAGCTCGACCTCGTGCGCTCCGGCAGGGCCGGCTGGCCGGACGTGGTGGAGGAGACCCTGCGCTGGGACCGCCCCGTCAGCTTCTTCCCGTTCCGCTACCCGACCCGCGACCTCACCCTGGACGGGACGCCGATCCCCAAGGGGACACCGGTTCTGGCCGGTTACTCCGCGGCCGGCCGCGACCCGGCGGCGTACGGCCCCGACGCCGCCCTCTTCGACATCACCCGCCCCGCCCGCCACCTCTCCCTGGGCCACGGCGCCCACTACTGCCTGGGCGCACCGCTGGCCCGCATGGAGGCGACGATCGCCCTGGAACGGCTTTTCACCCGCTTCCCCGCCCTCGACCTCGCCGCCCCCGACAGCGAACTGCCCCGCCTGGCAAGCTTCGTGGGCAACAGCGTGGCGGCACTGCCGGTGCGCCTGACGCCGTGAGACCCAGGTGTCCTAGGCTCGCGGTGTGCTGTGGCAGCAGGTGCTCGGATTCACGCTCGCGGTCATCCCTCTCACGCTGATTCCCGGAACCAGCTTCACCCTCGTCACGCAGAAGGTGATCGCCGGTTCGCGACGGGACGGCGCGCTCGTCACGTTTGGCACGGTGTGCGGCCTGCTGGTGCACGCGACGTTCGCCGTCCTCGGTCTCTCGGCTTTGGTGATGGCGTCGGCCCGGGCGTTGACCGTGGTGAAGATCCTCGGTGCCGTCTATCTGATCTGGTTGGGTGTCACGACATGGCGCTCGGCGCGGCGAAGCCCCGAGCCGACGGCCCGGGGGAGACGTCGCCTGCCGTGGGCCCGGCTCGGAGGTTTCGGACAGGGCCTGTGGTCCAACGTCCTCAACCCGAAGGCCTCGTCGGTCTATCTCACGCTCGTGCCGCACTTCCTCGCCCCGAAGCGACCGGTCGCACCCCAGATCGTGACGCTCGCGGTCGCGCATGTGGTCATCGTCCTCGTGTGGCTGCTGTTCTGGACGTGCGTGGTGGCCGCGGCGCGCCAGGTGCTCGACACCGCCGGGTTCCGGCGGGGGATCAGCCGGCTGGCGGGAGCTGTGCTGATCGCCCTGGGAGTTCGCACCGCGACAGCCGGGTAGCGTCGGCACCTCGGGCTCACCGTCCGTGACGTGTTCCCACCCGGCGTGATGTGCGCTCCAGGATGTTTGCGCGGCGAACACGAGCGGGAGGACACTTGACCAGGGGCCTTCCGTGATCGGAGGCGTCATGATCATTCTTGGCGTAGTCCTGCTCGTCATCGGCATGGTGGTCGGCATCAACATTCTGTGGACCATCGGGATCGTCCTCGTTGCGGTCGGCGTCGTGCTGTGGGCCTTGGGCGGCCTGGGGCACGCGTTCCGCGGTCGGCGGCACTACTGGTAGCGCGTTGCGCGTGGCGAATGATTCGCCGTGGCGACCCGAGGCACTCCCGGACGGGGTGCTCCGCGGTCGCCACGGGCGCGTCACGCGGCCTCGGCGTACGCAGTGACCGGGCGGCCGCGCGTTATGGCGTACCGGACGTGGGCACCCGGGCCGTGGCCCGAGGCCGCACACCGCAGACGTACCTCACGTGAGGCGAACCCCGGCTCACGTGCCGCGAGAAGGGAATCGTTCATGACCACCGCACGCGACATCATGACCGCGGGTGCCGAGTGTGCCGGAGCGGAGGAATCCGTCCTGGACGCCGCCCGGAAGATGACCCGGCTCGACGTCGGTGCGCTGCCCATCTGCGGCACCGACGACCGGCTCAAGGGAGTGATCACCGACCGGGACATCGTCGTGAAGGTCCTGGGCCAGGGGAAGGATCCCGCCGCCGTCACCGTCGGATCCCTCGCGCAGGGCGAGGCCGTCACCATCGGGGCGGACGACGGTGCCGAGGAGATCTTCTCCACCATGGCCTCGCACAAGGTCCGCCGGCTGCCCGTCATCGACGGCCGACGCCTGGTGGGCATGGTCTCGCTCGCCGACGCCGCTCGCGCCCTGAGCGATCCCAAGGCCGGACAGCTCATCGAGGCCCTGTCCACGGACTGACCACTGACCCTTCCCGGGTTCGCTGACCGACGGTACGAGTAAGTGGCGGATCGGGGGTACGAGTAAGTGCCGCCGGAGACCGCTGAGGTGAGGGATGCCCGCCGAGCCGAGGGGCACCCGCGTGTCCGGCCCGGCCCCCTTGCGTCAGGCGCTGCCCATGTAGTCCGCTGACCCGCATGGGGAAGAAGAGCATCGCCACACTGACCGCCGCCCTCGTCGCGGGGTCCCTTCTGACGGGCGTGCCGCACCCGGGCGCGCAAGCCGCCGAGCGCGGCAGCGACAGGTCGTCGCCACCGGCCGGGTCGCCTCCGGCGCCGGGGGTCGACCTCGACACGGTGACGATCCCCGAGCTACAGGCCCGCATGGCGGACGGTTCACTGACCTCGTCGGCGCTGACCCGGGCCTACCTGCGGCGGATCAAGAACATCGACCCCAAGATCCACTCGGTCCTTCGCACCAGTCCGACGGCCCTGCGCCAGGCGGCCGCCAGCGACGCCAGGCACCGGCGCGGCGACACCCTCGGACCGCTGGACGGCATCCCCGTCCTGCTCAAGGACAACGTGAACACCCGTGACATGCCGACGACAGCCGGGTCGCTCGCGCTCGCCGGGAGCCCGCCCGACACCGACGCCGCGCTGGTGACCCGGCTGCGGAAGGCGGGTGCGGTCATCCTCGGCAAGACCAACCTGTCCGAGTGGGCCAACTTCCGTGCGGCAAAGCCGACGTCGGGGTGGTCCGCGGTGGGCGGGCAGACCAACAACCCGTACGTCCTCGACCGGAATCCCTGCGGCTCCTCCTCCGGCTCGGGCGCCGCGCTCGCCGCGTCGTTGGCGCAGGTGGCGATCGGCACCGAGACGGACGGCTCCATCGTGTGCCCGGCCGGGATGAACGGCGTGGTCGGCCACAAGCCCAGCCTCGGCCTGGTCAGCCAGGCGGGAGTCGTACCGATCTCCGCCGAACAGGACACCGCCGGGCCCATGGCGCGCAACGTGATCGACACCGCGCTCACGCTTTCGGTGCTCAGCGGCGGCGAGAGCACGCGTGGCAACAGCGCCCGCGCGGGCGGCCTTCGCGATCTCCCGGACCTCCAAGGCCACGGCACCGGACTGCGCGGCAAGCGGATCGGCCTGTGGCGGCTGCCCTCGCTCGGCCCGGAGGTCGACGCGCTGATGACCCGTACGACGAAGAAGCTGCGCAAGGCCGGAGCCGTGGTCGTCGAGGTGACGCCGCCGTACCAGGAGCGGCTCGCCGAGCTCGAATTCCCGGCGCTGCTGAGCGAGTTCCACCGGGACATCGACGCCTACCTCGGCACGCGCGAAGGGCCCCGGAACCTCGCCGAGCTGATCGAGTTCAACCGCACCCACCCCGCGGAACAGACCTGTTTCGCCGGTCAGGAACTGTTCGAGCAGGCCCTCGCCGCGCCGCCCACCACCGACCCGAAGTACCGTGCCATGCGTGCCGAGTTGAAGGACCTCTCCCGGCGTTCCCTCGACGAGACCATGGCCGCCCATCGTCTCGACGCCATCGCCGCGCCCACGAACCCGCCCGCCTGGACGACCGACTGCGCGCGCGGCGACAACGACGTCATCCCGTCCTCCACCCCCGCGGCCGTCTCCGGCTACCCGTCCCTCTCGGTGCCCGCCGGGTCCGTGGGCGAACTGCCGGTCGGACTGCTCCTGATGGCGGGCAACCACGAGGACGGCAAGCTGCTGTCGCTGGGGGCGGCGGTGGAGCACCGGCTGCAGGCTTGGCGGGCCCCGCGCTATCTGCCGACGGTGGGGTCGCCCCGTACATCCCCGTGACCGTCGTCCCGTACATCCCGGTGAACGCGAACATCCCCTGGATGACACCCTCGTCGCCGGGATGATCGGGACGATCCGGACGGTACAGGTCCAGACCCTTGCGCGATTGACGCGCCCATGCCACGTTCCTGCTCGGTACGTCCCACACGTACTGCGGTACGTCACACGTCACCGTCAAAGGAGCCCCCCACATGAGACGCACGACCTGTGCGCGTCTGGGCCTGTCCGCCCTCCTCGTCACCGGATCCCTCGCCCTCGGCGTCACCCCCGCCGGCGCGCAGAGCGAACCGGCCGCCTCCCCCTCCTCCTCGCCGTCCCGCGTCAACGCCCTGAACGCATCGGTCGAGCGGCAGCTGGGCGGCGACAGCGCCGGCACCTACCTCGACCGGAAGACCGGAAAGCTGGTCGTCACCGTCACCAGCGACTCCGCCGCCGAACGCGTCCGCGCCACCGGCGCCACCCCTAAGCGGGTGCAGCGCAGCGCGGCCCAACTGGACGCCGCCATGGACGCGTTGGAGTCCCGCGCGAAGATAACCGGCACCTCCTGGGGCGTCGACCCCCGGACCAACCAGATAGCCGTGCAGGCCGACCAGTCGGTCTCGGCCCGTGAACTCGCCCGGCTGCGCGCCGTCGCCGACTCGCTCGACGGCGCCGTACGCGTCAGCCGCGTGCCCGGCACCTTCAAGCGCGAAGTCGCGGGCGGCGACGCCATCTACGGCGGCGGCTCACGCTGCTCGGCCGCCTTCAACGTGTCCAAGGGCACCACCAAGTACTTCGTCACGGCCGGGCACTGCACCAACATCAGCGCCAACTGGTCCGCCACGTCCGGCGGCGCGGCCATCGGCGTGCGCGAGGGAACCAGCTTCCCGACCAACGACTACGGCATCGTGCGCTACACCAACGGCTCGTCGCCCGCCGGTAACGTCAACCTCTACAACGGCAGTTACCAGGAGATCTCGTCCGCCGCCGACGCCGTCGTGGGCCAGGCGATCAAGAAGAGCGGCTCCACCACCAAGGTAACCAACGGCTCGGTGACCGCCGTCAACGTCACCGTCAACTACAGCAACGGCCCCGTCCACGGCATGGTCCGCACCACCGCCTGCTCCGCGGGCGGCGACAGCGGCGGCGCCCACTTCGCCGGCACGGTCGCCCTCGGCATCCACTCCGGCAGCTCCGGCTGCACGGGCACCAACGGCTCCGCCATCCACCAGCCGGTACGGGAGGCGCTGGCCGCGTACGGAGTCAGCGTGTACTGACCGCGTACGGCGTCGGCTGAACCGACCAGCGGCACGGCAGTGGGCCTCGTCCGGGGCATGCGTGCGGCCGGACAGGCCCAGGGCGGGCCCGGAACCCACGCGGTTCCGGGCCCGCCCGCCGACTTACGGAGCCAGGGCGGCACGGAGCCACCCCGTCACGGCGCCCGGAACTACGCGCTCGCCCCCGACCGACCCGTCCAGGCGAGCAGTTCGTCGGCACTCCATGCGGTGACCACACGCTCGACGGGCACGCCGCACTCCTCGGCGCGATCGCAGCCGATGATCTGCCAGTCGAGCTGGCCGGGCGCGTGGGCGTCGGTGTCGACCGAGAAGAGGGCGCCCGCCTCGACGGCGCGGCGCAGCAGGCGGCGTGGCGGGTCCTTGCGCTCGGGTCTGCAGTTGATCTCCACGGCGGTGCCGGATTCGGCGCAGGCGGCGAAGACCGCGTCGGCGTCGAAGGCGGACTCGGGTCGGCCCTGCCCGCCGCGCCCGCCGATGAGGCGGCCGGTGCAGTGGCCGAGGATGTCGGCGTGCGGGTTGCGTACGGCCTCGACCATGCGGCGCGTCATCGCGGGCGCGTCCATGCGCAGCTTGGAGTGCACCGAGACCACCACGACGTCGAGTTGGGCCAGGAGCTCGGGCTCCTGGTCGAGGTCGCCGTCCGGCAGGATGTCGCACTCGATGCCGGTGAGCATTCGGAACGGCGCCCAGATCTCGTTGAGTTCGGCCACCACGCGCAGCTGTGCACGCAGCCGGTCCGGCGAGAGTCCACGGGCGATCGTCAGCCGGGGCGAGTGATCGGTGAGCACGGCCCACTCGTGGCCGAGCGCGGCGGCTGCCCGGCCCATCTCCTCGATGGGGCTGCCGCCGTCGGACCAGTCGGAGTGCAGATGGCAGTCCCCGCGCAGCAGGGAGCGCAGCCGGGCGCCGCCGGACACCAGGGGGTCCCGGTACTCCTCCTCCAAGTGGACGAGATAGGCGGGCACTTCACCGCCGAGCGCCTCGCGCACCACCTGCCCCGTCTTGGGCCCGATGCCCTTGATTGCCTCAAGGGTGCCCGTCCGCACCCGCTCGGTCAGCTCGTCCGGGGACAGCGCGGCGACGGCGGCCGCGGCGGTACGGAAGGCCCGCACCCGATACGTGGGCTCCTGGGCGCGCTCCAGCAGGAAGGCGATGCGGTTCAGCGCCTCGACGGGCTCCATGCCTGCCACCTTCCGCACCCGGGCAGATTCACGCGCCGTGCCACACGGTGGTCGCGTTGCAGAACTCCTTGATGCCGTGCCCGGACAGTTCGCGGCCGTACCCGGAGCGCTTGACGCCGCCGAAGGGGAACGCCGGATGCGAGGCGGTCATCCCGTTGAAGTAGACGCCGCCCGCCTGCAGATCACGTACGAAACGCTGCTGCTCGGCCGCGTCCGTGGTCCACGCGTTGGAACTCAGCCCGAACGACGTGTCGTTGGCGACCGCGATCGCCTCGTCCAGATCCGCCACCCGGTAGACCGTGGCCACCGGGCCGAAGGCCTCTTCTTGGTGGATGCGCATGTCGCGGGTGATGCCGGTCAGGACGGTCGGCTCGTAGTAGAAGCCCCGCTCGAGACCCTTGGGCCGCTGCCCGCCGCACACGGTGGTCGCGCCGCGGCGTACGGCGTCGTCGACGAGCTCCTCCAGGTCCGCGCGGCCCTGCTCGCTGGAGAGCGGGCCCACATCCGTGCCCTCGTCCATCGGATCGCCGACGGTCAGTTCCCGCATGCCCGCGGCGAACCGCTGCAGGAAGGCGTCGTACACCTCGCCGTGCACGATGAACCGCTTGGCGGCGATGCAGGACTGGCCCGCGTTCTGCACCCGCGCCGTGACGGCGGTGCGCGCCGCGGCCTCCACGTCGGCCGACGGCATCACCACGAAGGGGTCGCTGCCGCCCAGCTCCAGGACGGTCTTCTTCACCTCGTCACCCGCGATCGCGGCCACCGATCGGCCCGCGCCCTCGCTGCCGGTGAGCGTGGCGGCGGCGACCCGCGGGTCACGCAGGATGCCCTCGACGGCGCCGGAGCCGACAAGCAGCGTCTGGAAACAGCCCTCGTCGAAACCCGCGCGCCGGAAGAGGTCCTCCAGGTACAGGGCGGTCTGCGGCACGTTCGACGCGTGCTTGAGCAGTCCGACATTGCCCGCCATCAGGGCGGGCGCGGCGAACCGCACCACCTGCCAGAGCGGGAAGTTCCACGGCATCACGGCGAGCACGACGCCGACCGGGCGGTAGCGGACGAAGACACGGCTCGCACCGGAGTCGCGTACGTCGCCGTCGTCGGGCCGCTCGTCGGCGAGCAGCCCCTCGGCGTGGCCGGCGTACCAGCGCATCGTCTTGGCGCACTTGCCGGCCTCCGCGCGGGCGGCCGCGAGCGGCTTGCCCATCTCGGTGGTGATGGTGCGCGCGACGTCGGCGGCGTCCTCGTCGAGGAGATCGGCCGCCCGGCGCAGCAGGACGGCGCGCTGGGCGAAGGGCGTGCCGCGGTAGCGCTCGAAGGCCGCCGTGGCGCGAGCCAGCCGCGCTTCGATCCCCTGGGCGCCGAGCGCCTCGAAGGTCCGCTCGGTCTCGCCGGTCGCCGGATTCACGGTTGCGATGGGCATGCCAGTGGCCTCCTTGTACGCCTCCATCGACCTTGTCGCGCCACTCGCCGCGGCGCAACGCGGAAACTGCCGCGTACCCGGCGGGGGCGGGGTCATACCGGACGGGCCATACCGGGCCGCGGCGCGCATCAGGTGCGCCCGACCGGGTGAGGCGCACTGGGGTGACAGTAGAAAGCCCTAATTCCGGCATTTAGGAAAAAAGCTCACTTATAGTGCTACGGTCCCTTGCGATTCGGCAATTCATGGACCACGTGTGCAACCCGTGCAACGCGTGCCACACATGCAACGTGCAGAAGCAAAGTAGACCGTGTAGAGGTGTGCGTGAAGGTCGTCTGCGTCGGAGGCGGGCCCGCCGGCCTGTATCTCTCCATCCTGCTGAAGCGGCAGGACCCGTCCACCGAGATCACCGTGTACGAACGCAATCCCGAGGGCTCGACCTACGGCTGGGGCGTCACGTACTGGCGCGGGCTGCTCGACAAGCTGCACGCGCACGACCCCGAGTCGGCGCGCGCGGTCGAGGAGCACTCGGTCCGCTGGCGCGACGGCGTCGCCCATGTGCGGGACGGCGTACGGGACCTGACGACACGTCACCAAGGGGACGAGGGGTTCGGCATCGGCCGCCACCGGCTCCTGAAGATCCTCGCGGCCCGGGCCAGGGCCCTCGGCGTACGGCTGGAGTTCGCCCACGAGATGGCCCCGGGCGAGCTGCCCCGTGACGCCGACCTGGTGGTGGCGGGCGACGGCCTGCACAGCAGCCTGCGCACCCGCGACGCCGACCACTTCGGCACCGACGTCAAGGCCGGGCGCAACCACTACACCTGGCTCGGCACCACGAAGGTCTTCGACGCCTTCACCTTCTCCTTCGTGGAGACCGAGCACGGCTGGATCTGGTGCTACGCGTACGGCTACGGCGCCGAGGGCAGCACGTGCGTGATCGAGTGCGCGCCCGAGACGTGGTCCGGCCTCGGGCTCGACCGCGCCGACGAGGCTGACGGGCTCGCCCTGCTGGAGAAGCTCTTCGCCGACCTGCTCGACGGCCACCGCCTCATCGGCCGCTCCGCCGGCGACGGCAGACCGCAGTGGCTGACCTTCCGCACCCTCACCAACCAGCGCTGGTACTGCGACAACGTCGTCCTGCTCGGCGACGCCGCCCACACCACGCACTACTCGATCGGCGCCGGCACGACCCTCGCTCTGGAGGATGCCATCGCGCTCGCCGGTGCGTTGCGCGAGCACACGGCACTGCCGCGCGCGCTCGCCGCCTACGAGGAGGAGCGGAAGTCCGCCCTCCTGTCGATCCAGAGCGCGGCCCGCTACAGCGCCCAGTGGTACGAGCACCTGCCCCGCTACATCCACCTCCCCCCGCACCGCATGTTCGCCCTCCTCGGCCAGCGCCACTCACCCCTGCTGCCGCACGTCCCGCCCCACCTCTACTACGGCCTCGACAAGGCCGTCGGCCGCCTCCATGCCCTGCGCCGCCTCAAGCGCTGGCTGGGCCCGAAGGTCGCGCGGGCCGCCCACGCCCGGGCGCTGGCTCCTCGGTAGGGGGGAGGAGTTGGTCAGTCGGTGCCCTCGGGGCGGTGGAAGCGCACCTCCGGGTACCGTGCCGACGGCCTCTCCAGGAGCGGCGACTCCCGGCCCCGCAGGTGTGTGTCGACGAACGCCGTGACGTAGGCGCGGACGATCGCGTCGCTACGGTCGCCGTCGAGGTCCTGCAGCGGGACGCCGAGCTGCTTGGCCAGCGGTGCCAGGTCGGTCACGGAGTTGTGCTCGATGCTGTCGACGGTCAACCAGCGCTTCCAGCCCGTCAGTTCGGTCCAGGTCTCGTCCCAGGTCCCGTCCGGCCCGCCGGGTACGTGACCGGGCTTGCCCAGCATCAGCAGCGGCCGGTCGACGGGGGTGTCGTTGGGGTAGTGGAAGTTGCCGTCCATGTTGACGGCGGCCTTGATCCGCTTGTCGCGCAGCAGGGCGGGGATCGTACTGAAGCCGCCGGCCGAGTGGCCGACCATGGCGATGCGGCGGGTGTCGATCGGTGTGCCGCGGCCCTTCCAAGGCAGGCCCCTGAGTGGGGCCTTGGCTGAGGACTTGAGTGGAGCCTTGGTCCCGGTCGTGCCCGTGAGTTCGTCGAGTACGAAGGTGACGTCTTCGGCGCGGACGGCTCCGACCTTGGGGTAGTCCCTGTCCTCGCATGCCACGCAGGACGTGGTGTGCCCGTCGGGGAAGGAGATGCCGTCGGCTTCGTAGTTGTGCCCGATGGCGGCCACGGCGTAGCCGTGACTGGCGAGTTCCTCGGCGAGCCCGGTCAGCGTGGCGCGCGGCATGCCGAAGCCGGGCGAGAGCACGACCAGCGGCAGCCCGCCGGGCACGGAGACCGGCTTGGCGCCCACCGTCGCGTGGGTGACCACTTCGCTCAACACGGCGGGTGGCACGGGCACTTCATTGGCCGTCATGTACCGCTTGGACTCCTCCGCGGTCATGTACGGCGCCGGAGTGTGCGAGGGCTTCCTCGCCGGGTACCAGAGGGACACCATCAGCTCCCGCCGCTCCTTGGGCACCCAGGGGTCAGCGCGGTCCTCGTCCTTCAGGTGCAGGGTCGTCAGTCCCACCGGCCGGTTCCCGGTGGGCGCGGGCAAGGTCGGCGCGGTCCGCTCCGGCGGCGTGGGTGAGGCGGTGTCGGCGCGGGCGGTCGCACCGCCGCCCCCGACATGGACGCCGCCAACGGTGACGTCTCCGACGGAGACGAGCAGTGCCACGACGGATACCGCACTGGCGAGGGACGCGCGCTGCCTGGCCTTCATGTTGGTCATCGCTTTCTGTCGGCGGTTCGGCACGGCGGACGCGGCGTGCCGGGACGCTTGCACGCTCCGCACGCTATGAGGCCGACGCCACGCAGGGCGTCGGCCCTGGGGTGACATCTGGCGACTGGTGTTGCACCTGTGGGGTGACTGCCCTGGGTGACAGCGGCCCGCGCCGCCCGGCCGTGCCGGGCGACTCGGGCCCCTAAGCCGGGCGCTCGCCCGGGGCGCGGCCGCGGAGCCGGCACTCGCCCGTGAACAGCGAGGCCAGATGGTCCCCGAGAGCGGCCACCGCGGCGGCGGGCGGCATCCCCGCCGGGTCGGCGAAGACGTGGCCGACGAGGCCTTCGGCGTACGCGGCGATGCGCGCCGCTTCGGTGTCCGCGTCCGTGGTCTCCGGTACCTCGCCGCACTCCTTGGCGTTGGTGACCGCCTCGGCGATCCGCGCGCGGCGGCGGCGCAGGGCGGCCACCTTCATCTCGGCCAGGCGCGGGTCGTCGGCCGCGCGCCCGGTGAAGGCGAGCGCCACCCGCCACTCCTGGCGGCGCTCGTCGTCCAGGGGCAGGGATTCGCGCAGCGCGTCGAGGACGATGTGAGGGCAGAGTCCGCCTCGACGAGACCGTACGCACGTACCTGCCGTGGTTCCGGCCGTCGGGGGAGGGCGGCGAGCGCATCACCGTACGCCACCTGCTCAACCAGACCAGCGGCATCTCCGAACGCGAGGGGCTCGAGCGGTCCGACAGGGGCGACAACGAGCCGGGCGGCGTCCAGCGCAGGGCGCGCAGCCTGGCCGGGGTTCCCCTGAGCGGGGTGCCGGGGGAGCGGCACCGGTACAGCGCCGCCAACTTCATGCTGCTGGGCGCCGTGGTCGAGAAGGTCACCAGGCGCGCGTTCGGCGATCACCTGACGCGGGAGATCCTGCGCCCCCTCGGCATGAAGGGCACGATCACCGACGCCGCCACCGCCGGACGCCGCGGCCTGTCCCCCGGCCACCGCTACTACTTCGGCCGGCCCCAGCGCTACGGTCCCGCGTTCGACACATCCGGTGTCTCCTACGGCTACCTGGGCGCGTCCCTGGAGGACATGAGCCGCTTCGCCGCCGTCCAACTGGGCGCGAAACAGGGCGTGCTGTCCCGGAAGGCGATCCGTCGGGTGCACACCGGAGCCGTGCCGGTCCGCGGCTCTCAGCGGTACGGGCTGGGCTGGCGCGACGACTCCTTCGACGACCTGGGCATCCGCGCCGTCTGGCACGGCGGTGCGACGCCCGCCTACCAAGCCGTCGTCGCACTCGCTCCCGAGAAGCGGCTCGCCGTCGTCGTGCAGCAGAACATCTACGGCATCCTGCTCGCGATCACTGCATTGGGGTGTGCGCTCGCGGTGCTGCGTGCCGCCGTCACCGTCCGCGCGCTGCGGGCGGTGAGGGGCACCCTGAGGCGTCCGACCCTGAGGCGACCCTGAGACGTCCCCCATCTCTCCCCGACGCGCCCCGGATATGTGTCAAGAATCTTTGACAGGTGGCCCGGGGTCGTGTCAGCTTTTCTTGACAGGAACAAGGGAGAGAGGCCGCGATGGCCGAGGAGCAGGCTCCGGAACCGACGGGCGACAAGCTGCTCAAGGTGCTCACCGCGCTGGGCAATCCGCACCGGATGCGGATCGTCGCCGCGCTCACCGCGCGCCGCAACTATGTCAGCGCGCTGGCCCGGGAGATCGGCATGGGCCGTCCGCTGCTGCACATGCACCTGAAGCTGCTCGAAGGCGCCGGGCTCGTCGTCGGATCGCTGGAGGTGGCCGACGACGGCAAGACGGTGAAGTACTTCGAAGTGGCGCCGTTTCTCTACGAGTTGACCCCCGAGGTCATCCACGAGGCGGTGCGGACTCTCACCGACACGCGCGAAGGTCCGGCCAAGGCCGACAAGACCACGCACACCACGAAAGAGGACGCGAAGTGAACGGACAAGGGGCGACGCTCGCCGCCGACTCCGACCTAGTGGGCGCATGGGTCGGCGGGATCGGCGCCGGCGGGTTCTTCCTGCTGCTGATCGTGATCGTCTGGCAGCTCGCCGCCACCTGGCGGGCCCGGATGATCGCCGCCCGTGAGGAGCAGTACAAACAGCTCGCGACGAAGTACGCGCAGCTCCTCGAGGACAACGTCGAGCTGCACCGCCGCTCGGCCGATGAGATGCGGCAGACGCGTGAGGAGCTGGCGCAGACCCGCCTCGCCGTGACGTCGATGGAGAAGATGATGCGCGAGATCGAATAGGCGCGGCAGCCTGTGGGCGAGCGTGCGTGACCGCGCGGCGACTCGACCGCGCGACGACCGCGTGACGACCGCGCGTCAGCCGCGCGGCAACAGCCCGCTGCGCCCATCGGAAGTGATGCGGCGCGGTACGGCCAGGAGCGGCAACTCCCGGCCGTACCAAGGCAGAACACACCCCGGGGCCATGAAGCCCCGGACCGACACCACCACCCGTACGCCACGGCAGGTCGTCACACCGCAGACGCCGTGGCGCGGGTCCCGTGCGCCTCGTGCCGGTCGGCGACCGGCGGCGCGCTCCACATGAAGGAGACTACTCATGCGTCCGCTGCTCCAGCGCACCGCCGGTGCGCCCGCCGGACGGCGCTCGAAATGGCTCGTCCTCGCGGCCTGGCTGATCCTTGCCGTGGCGCTCGGCCCACTGGCCGGAAAACTGGGCGAGGTCGAGGACACCAGCGCCAACGCGTTCCTGCCGCGCGGCGCGGAGTCCGCGCGGGTCAACACGGAACTGGAGAAGTTCCGCGACGACCCGGTCATGCCCGCCGTCGTCGTCTACACCGGCGACGGGGCGGACGCGGCGGCCGCCGCCGCGCGGTCCGCCACCGCCGACCGGTCCGCCTTCGCGAAGTTCGCCGTCGCGGGCGAGCGGGTCTCACGGCCGCTGCCGTCCGACGACGGCGAGGCCCGCATGGTCGTCGTCCCGCTGTCCAGCGAGGACGACGACATCACCGACAAGGTCGACGAGCTGCGCGACCTCGCGGGCGCGAACGCGCCGCCCGGCCTGGACGTCGAGGTCGGCGGTCCGGCCGGCTCGCTGACCGACCAGGTCGCGGTCTTCGACAGCCTCGACTCGACCCTGATGATCGCCACCGGCCTCGTCGTCGCCGTCCTGCTCCTGATCACCTACCGCAGCCCGGTCCTGTGGCTGTTCCCGCTGATCGCGGTCGGCTTCGCGGCCGTCCTCACCCAGGTCGGCACGTACGTCCTCGCCAAGTACGCGGACCTGCCCGTCGACCCGCAGAGCGCGGGCGTCCTCATGGTCCTCGTCTTCGGCGTCGGCACCGACTACGCGCTGCTGCTCATCGCCCGCTACCGCGAAGAGCTGCACCGCCACGAGGACCGGCACATGGCGATGCGGATCGCACAGCGCCGCTCAGGTCCGGCGATCCTCGCCTCGGCCGGGACCATCGCCGTCGGCCTGGCCTGCCTCGCCTTCGCGGACATCAACTCCTCGCGCTCCCTCGGCCTGGTCGGCGCGGTCGGCGTCGTCTGCGCCTTCCTCGCGATGATCACGATCCTGCCGGCGCTGCTTGTCGCCGCGGGCCGCTGGGTGTTCTGGCCGTTCGTGCCCCGCCACGGCACGCCCGCGCGCAAGGAACGTACGGTCTGGTCGCGCATCGGGGCCGCCGTCGCGCTGCGCCCCCGCTGGTCCTGGCTGATGTCGGTCGCGGTGACCGGAGTCCTGGCGCTCAGCGCCTTCGGCATCAACATGGGGCTGACGCAGGCCGAGATGTTCCAGGACAAGCCCGAGTCGGTGGTCGCCCAGGAGAAGATCTCCGCCCACTATCCGTCCGGCGCCTCCGACCCCGCGAAGATCGTCACGAACGCGCCGCGGGCCGAGCAGGTGAAGTCGGCCGCATCGCGGGTGGACGGCGTGGCCCGCGTGGAGGACGTTGCCCGCACGGGCGACGCCGCCCGCACCAGCGATGGCGCCCGCACCGGCGACGGTGAACTCGCCCAACTCTCCGTGGTGTTGAAGGACGAGCCCGACAGCCGGGCCGCCAAGGACACCGTCGACCGCCTCCGCGAGGCCGTACACGCCGTGGACGGCGCGGAGGCCCTGGTCGGCGGCACCACCGCTCAGACCGTCGACACCCAGCGCGCCGCCGACCGCGACCTCACGACGGTCATCCCGGTCGTCCTGCTGGTCGTCCTCGCCGTCCTGATCTGGCTGCTGCGCGCGCTGGTCGCTCCCCTCCTGCTCCTGGCGACCGTGGTCCTGTCCTTCTTCGCCGCACTCGGCGCCTCGAACCTGCTCTTCGAGCACGCGCTCGGCTTCGCGGGCGTGGACTGGTCGATCCCGCTGATGGGCTTCGTCTTCCTCGTCGCCCTCGGCATCGACTACAACATCTTCCTCATGCACCGGGTCAAGGAGGAGGCGGCCCGCCTCGGCCACACCCGCGGCGTGCTGGAGGGCTTGACCAGCACCGGCGGCGTCATCACCTCCGCGGGCGTCGTACTCGCCGCGACCTTCGCGGTCTTCGCCGGCCTGCCACTGGTGACCATGGCCCAGATGGGCGTGATCGTCGGCATCGGCGTCCTGCTCGACACCTTCCTCGTCCGCACGGTCCTGGTACCCGCCCTGGCCCTGGACCTGGGCCGCTGGTTCTGGTGGCCGGGGAAGCTGTTCCATGCGCTGGGGCGACCGGGGGTGACGGAGAGGGAGGCTCCGGCGCGGGTGGTGGTCTGAGCGGGGGATGTCGGAGTCGAGGGGTGCGGGCGCGGCTGTTCACCACGGCCGCCTGCACCCCTCGTCCGGCTAAGCGTCAGACCGGTACCGCACCTCCCCGAACGGCCAGTCCGATGCCAGCCAGGCCGCCACGGCTGTGTGGAGGGGGCCGTCCAGATCCGCGCGGTCCGCACGCACCCATGAGCGGACATCCGTCACGCGCTTGTCCGCGTGCGACGGGTAGATGTAGACACAGCCGACGACCTCGCCCGCGTCGTCGAGAACCGTGTACGTGAAGCCGGTCCGCTTCTCGAAGTCGCTCGCGTGGCTTTTCAGGTCACGCAGGTTCTCGGCCGGCGTCATTCCCGCGGCGGGTGGCCAGCCACGCTCCTGGAAGCCGGGGGTGGCACGGATGTGCTCGATACTCGACATCCAAGCGGCCTGGGCGGCGTCGTTGTGTTCCGGTCCGAGGGGCTCCAGGCGGAACCCGTCGGCAGCGAGACTCCGGGGAACGACAAAGCTGTCGGGGACGAAAGGATGTTCAGACATGCCGCGAGGCTATCGAGCGGGACTGACAACGCCTCGGGAGCCGAAGGCGCCCTGGGGTCCGTCCGCTGCGGCTGAGCAGGCTTCGTAAAGTTGGGCATGCCGGGCTCGCGCCGCCGTGCTCCGCGGCCGCCCGGAACGGTTTACGGTCGGAAACTGACAGCCCTCAGTCCAGGAGAAGCGCCGTGAGTGAATTCGAGGCGATCGGCGCGCTGCTCGCGGCGGCGCCCGACGCCACCCCGCTGCCGCCCGCCGAGCGTCGGCGGCAGCTGCGTGACGCGCTCGGCCTGTCGCGGGCGCAGGTGGCCCGTGCCATGGGGGTTGAGTTCGTCGACGCTCGCGGCGTGGGAGACGGGGCGTGATCCCGGCGGGGAACTCCGCAGCCGATACGTGTACTTCCTCCAGCAGGCCGAGGAGCGACGTCGTGGACCACCCATGGGTGCCCCGACATCCTGCGCAGGCAGACAGCCCAGGGCGCCGACCAGATCTGGAGGCGCGTCCCAAGTGGACCCGCGTCGACCTGCCGCCCGGCGCCCACGAGGTGACCGCGCTCGACGTCAACGGCGCCTATCTCTCCGCCCTCAAGACCCACCTGCCGATCGGCCGGCCCGAGCACTCCACCGGCTTCGACCACGACCACCGCCGCGCGGGCGTGCACCTGATCACTCCGCCCGACTGGCACCATGACAACCTCTGGATGAAGGCGTGCAAGGCGTACGACGAAGGCCTCACGGTCGTCCGCGCGATGGGCAGCCGACGAACTGCACGTCATCGGCGACTGGCGGACTGTGTTCCCGGAGGGGCGCGGGGTGACCGAGGTGAAGGTCAAGGACACCTACACGTACACCGTCGGCGACACGCACGCCATCGACGCCGAGGACCACGACGGAGGACCACGACGGAGCGCCGCGCGGAGGCGGTGCCTCCGCGCGGCCCATCGGATGTCAGCGGCCCATCACATCTCATCAGGTGCCGGACTCCTCGGGCTTGATCCGGCCGCGCCAGGCCCCCGACTCCCGTGAGCGGTGCTCGATGTACTCCTTGAACCGCCGCATGTCGCCCTTCACCCGGCGGTCGATGATGCCGACCGTCTCGGCGGCCTTCTCCGCCAGGCCCTCGCTCTCGATCTCGATCACGAGCTCCACCCGGGTGCGGGACGCGTCCAGGGACTCGAAGCGGACCATGCCCATCTGCTTGATGTCGCCGCTGGTCGTACGCCAGGCGATGCGTTCGTCCGGGAGCTGGTCGACGATCTCGGTGTCGAACTCCCTGCGTGCCCCGGCGACCTTGGTGGTCCAGTGGTTGCGCCGGTCGTCGAGCTGGACGACTTCCTCCACACCCTCCATGAAGTGCGGGAACTCCTCGAACTGCGTCCACTGGTTGTAAGCAGTGCGAGCGGGAACCTCGACGTCCACCGTCTCCGTGACCGTGCCCATGAGCGTGCCTCCTCCTGGTCCGCGGACGCGGACCTGGTGTGTTCGTCGCGCTTGATCGCGTCGTGCCTGCTCGGCACGGAGCCCGGGTACCCGCGGACACGGGAAACGCACTCCGTCCGGTGCGCGCCGCTCAGCCGAAAGCGTCCCGCAACACGGGCAGCAGCGTCTTCTCCGACCACTCCAGGTACGCGTGTTGGGTGTCGCCACCGACCTGCACCAGCGCGACCTCCGTGAAACCGGCCTCCACGTAGGGCCGTACGGCGGCGACGAAGGCGTCGGGGTCGTCCCCGCAGGGGATGGACGCGGCCACGTCGTCGCGCGTCACGTACTGGGTGGCGCCCGCGAAGGAGTCCGGATGGGGCAGTTCGGCGTTCACCTTCCAGCCGCCGCCGAACCAGCGGAACTGGTCGTGCGCCCGCGTGATGGCCGCCTCACGGTCGGTGTCGTAGCAGATGGGCAACTGCCCCACCCGCGGCTTCCCGGAGCCGCCGTGCCGGTCGAACGCGCTGATCAGCTCCTGCTTGGGCTCCGTGGCGATCACCAGGTCGCCCAGCCGCCCGGCGAGAGCGCAGGACTGTTCGCCGGACACCGCGATGCCGATGGGCGGCGGATCGTCGGGCAGGTCCCACAGGTGCGCCGAGTCCACGTCGTAGTGCTTGCCGTGGTGCGTGACGTGTCCGCCGCCGAAGAGCGCCCGGATGATGCCCACGGCCTCCTCGAACATCTCGTGGCGTACGTCGACGGCCGGCCAGCCCCGGCCCACCACGTGTTCGTTGAGGTTCTCGCCCGATCCGAGGCCGAGCCGGAACCTTCCCTCGGACAGGAGCTGGAGCGTCGCGGCCTTCTGGGCCACCACCGCCGGGTGGTAGCGGAAGGTCGGACACGTCACGTACGTCATCAGCGGGATGCGCGACGTGGCCTGTGCCGCCGCGCCCAGGACGCTCCATGCGTAGGGGGAGTGTCCCTGCGAGCGCAGCCAGGGAAAGTAGTGGTCGCTGGTCACCGAGAAGTCGAACCCTGCCTCCTCGGCGCCGACCACATGCTCGACGAGCTCCCGGGGCCCGGCCTGTTCGGTCATCATCGTGTATCCGATTTGCACCATGCTGTTCGCGTCCCCGGTGCTCACAGGGGCAAACAGGACCTTCCGCCGGATGCCCTAACGCCATGGCCGGGCACACAGCTCCTGCACGTTCCCAGAGGAGTGGGGAGGGAGGGGCGGGGGAAGACTGGCCGCCGGACGCCGAACCGAGACACGCCGGAACACGGGGGACACGGGAGCATGATGGCCGCGACGACACAGGCACGGCGGGTGCGACGGGCACGTACGTGGCGTACGCGTCGCTCGCAGCGGGCGGGCGCGGGCGCGGTGCTTGCGGTGGTGACCGTTCTCGTGGCGGTGGGCTGTGGCGGCTCGGACGAGTCCGACGGGAAGTCGTCGCCCGGCGAAAGCGGGTCGAAGTCCCGCCCCGCGCAGTCCTCGGGTAGCTCGGGAAGCCCGTCCGCCGAGCGCACGGCCTCGGCGGAACCCTCGGTGTCGGCGGCGGACGGAGCGGACGTCGGCGCGTGCGCGGACGGCAACTGCGAGGTCGCGGTGTCCGATCCGGTGACGTTCCGTTTCAAGGGCCCGCGCGGTCCGGCCACGCTGTCCGTGACCGAGGTCGGCCCGAACAAGGTCGAGTACTCGGTGAAGTCGGGCAGCGGGCGGTCCAAGGGCAGCGCCGGCGGTCCGGGCCAGGGCTGCATCACCGTGCTCCGCAGCAACGGCAGCGGCAACTCCTGCGGAGGCGTGGGGACCGACCGGCCGAGCGCTCAGCCCGACGCCGCCGTCATCCAGCTGGCGGCCGGGCCGGACGGCACGGCCCTCCTCCACATCGTGTCGAACTGACGGCGCGTCAGCGTACGGGGCTGAGGGGCGCGTCCTCCTCGTGGCCGAGCATCTCCCACGCCTGCTGGAACAGTGCCCCGGCCGGCATGCCGCTCACCGCTCCCAGGACCGGGCCGACGGGCTTGTACGCGATCTTCGCCGCTCGCAAGGCCTCACTTCCCTTTGCGCCGGAACACCAGCCACAGCGCGGTGGCCCCTGCCGCGACGGCCAGCAGCAGGCCGCGGTTCCTGCGCGCCGCCTCGGCGCTCTGGCCCGCCTTCTGCCTGAGCAGTTCGGGCGTCTGCTCCTGGAGTATGTCGCCTGCCTGACTGGCCATCGCCTTGGCCTGGTCCGTGGTGTGGGCGGCCTTGGCCTTCACGTCGGTCGTCGCTGCCGCCAGCGCGTCGACCGTCCGGTCGAGTCCCTGCTTGGCCTCTTCGGCCTGCTTGCGCAGCCCTTCCGCAAGGGCCGGGCTCTTCGAGTCGTGCGTCCGGTGGGTCATGGGTCAGTACTCCTCTTACGTCGTCCGGCGGGACCTTCACCCCCGGTGCGTCACCAGCGGTACCACCGACCCCTGCGCCCGCCGTGCCCGATCGGGCGTACGACGAAGCCGAGCAGCCACGCGACGATGAGGACGGCGGCCACCAACCACAGGAACTTGACGGCGAAACCCGCGCCGAACAGCACGACCGCGAGCAGCAGAACCAGCAGCAAAGGAACCATGGCTATCAACCTCCGCCGCCCCGAGTGCCCCCGAGCGGCGCCCTCACACCGGCGTCCGCGGCTCCCGCTTCGCGAGACGGGCCCACGCGTCCTGGTCGTAGGGGCAGCGGGGGCGCAGGTTGACGCGTTCGCTCAGGAGCGTGCGGGCCAGGTCGCGGCGTCCGGCGCGCAGCGCCGACTCGACCAGGGTCTTCTGCACGGCGTCCCGCTGGGCGTGGCTGCCGCCGAAGGTGTGGAGGCGGTGCCGCAGCGGCAGCAGCAGGTCGACCGCGTCGGCGTGGCGCCCCTGCCCGTACGCCACGAGGGCCCGGCACACCGGAAGCCCGATCTCGGCGGTCATCGGGACGTTGGAGAGACCCGGGCGGCCGGATCCGGCGTCCCGCAGCCAGGCCTCCCGGTCGCGGATGAGCTGTTCGGCGTCGGACACGCGGCCGGCCCCGACGTGGGCCATGACGGCGTGGACGTCGTTGAAGGCGTAATAGGCCCCGTCGCCGCGGCGCGCCCAGGCGTCGGCGAGGGCGGGCCAGCGGTCACCGGTGTCGGTGCCCGCGAGGTAGAGCCGCCAGAGCAAGGACGCGGCGTCCAGGAGCTCCATCGCGGCCCCGCCCGAACCGTCGTGGTGCACGGCGGCGTCGTAGACCGCGAGGACCTTGTCCGTGCGGCCCGTCTCCAGGACGTACAAGGCATAGTGCCACCAGTTGTGCACGTTCAGGTAGTTGCCGGTCGACCAATCGTCCGCGCGGGCGTCGAGGTAGCGGATGCCGTCCTCGTACCGCCCCTGCATCTCGTAGGCATGCACCACGGCGTGGATGCCCCAGACGTCGCGCGCGTTGCGTTCGACGGCGTCCAGGCCGACGCGCTCGGCCAGCGTGTAGTGCCCGGCCTCTTCCAGGCCGAACGCGTACATGCCCTGGAGCAGGCCGTAGTGCGGATCGTCCGTGTCCCAGGCGGACAGCGCGCCGCCGATGCGGTCGCGCAGCAGCACGGCGTTGCCGGTGAAGAAGTCGATCTGGTGGCCGACGGCGAGGGCGAGGGCGTCCCTCGGGTGGGCCACGACGAGCTCGGCGAGGACGCGGCCCGCCGCGTGCATGTCGCCGTCGAGCCAGAGCGACGCGGCCTCGACGTGCATGCGCTCACGCGGGGTCAGCTCGGCCGCGTGCACGTCCGCGCGGTACGCCTCGAATGCCGTGGCCGCCTCGGCCGCGTCCCGCTCCTCCGTGCCCAACAGGCCGAGGTACGCCCCGAAGACGTGCCCCATGGTCGAGCGGGGCGAGGCGTCGAGCACCGCCCGGGCCTCCGGCGCGACGTCCTCGCGGAAGTAGAGCAGGTGGTCGAGCGCCTTCTCGTAGTGCCGCACGGCGTCGGCGTCGGTGTGCGTCATCGCGTGCGTGTGCCGGTCCGTGACCACTGTGTCCTCCCGCCGGGTCGCCTCGTGCCGCAGTGATCTCTGCCCCGTGGCGGTCGGGCGGACACCACGGAGCGGCAGAGTCCCCGGTCAGGCGGATGTGGGCGTTCTCTGGTGGCTGCGCTCGCCGCGATCGCCCGCGCACCCCATCCGGCAAGTACCCTCGGGCTCGGCGCCACCGCGACGAAGGGCACGCAGCTGATCCAGTACACGTACAACGGCAAGCCGGACGAGAGCGGGGAGCAGATTCCGCGCTGAGCCGGATCATTGAGGGAACGACAGCAGCCGGATGACCGGTCGTGCGGCGCTCCCGGCGTCGTCGTCGAGCCCGGTCGGCAGCGCGCCGCTGAGCCACAGGTGGGCGAAGCCGTGGACCATCGACCAGGCGGCCAACTCGGTGGTTTCGCCGGCCGATGTCGAGAGCGCCGCGGTGAGGGCCTGGCCGGCGCGCTCCTGCGCGGTGAGCAGTTGCGCATCGTCGGCGTTGAGCAGGCGGGGCTGGAACATCACGTCGAAATGCGCCGGATGCCCGGCCGCGAACCGCACGTATGCCACGCCGACTTCGACCAGATCGCCGCCCGCGGCGCTGAGGGCGTCGGCCAGCAAGTCGTATCCCTCGGTCGCCAGCGCGGTGAGCAGGCCGGGCTTGGCGCCGAAGTGGTGCGTGAACGCCGCGTGGGAAACCCCGGCGCAACGTGGCCCAAGGTGACCGAATCGGCCCGCGCACCGCGCTGCAATTGGTGTTCGTCGCCGCGGCAGTACTCGTCATTCCATGAAGGCCGTGTGGTCCTGCCATGGCGAGCAGGGAGAGACACCCCTTAGGCGAGTGACACCCTCTGAGAGGACACCCCCTAGGGCTTGCGGCCGGTGGCGGAGGCGAAGCCCAGCCAGGTGTGCCGGTTGCCCCACCAGCACCAGCCGACCTTCGGGGCGTGGCGCCGCTCGCGGCCGTCACGCCCCGTGCCGTTGCTGATCCAGATCGCCGGGGTGCGGGTGTCCAGTGCGCCGTTCTCCTTGCGCAGCCGGGAGCCGATGGTCATGAAGCAGTGGTTGCGCTCCAGGATCGCGGGCTGCTGGAGCACCCAGTGGATGCCCTCGCTGAGCAGCAGCGGTGTGCGGTCCTCCTGGACGAGGGCGGGCAGCGCTTCGTCCGGGCTCCAGTTGGACATGTGGTCGCCGCGGTCCAGGCCCGTGACGAGGTACAGGGGAGCGTCGGGCAGCTCGATGGTGTCGACCGGCGCGAAGCGGTCGACGTCGGGCATGTCGACGACCACGAAGCCGGGCTTGTCGGCGTGCCGGAGCAGCGGTGCCAGGGCGGAGGCGGGGGCGCGGTCCGGGTGGACGGCGAGCAGGGCGTCGCCGTCGTTGCCACCGGCGCCCTCGGCGAAGGCGCGCAGCTCGTGGGCGGGTATCCCCGCGAGCTCGTGCACCCCGAGGTCGATCAGGCGCTGGGCCTGGGCGGCGAGCGGTGGGAGAGAGGTCGGGGTGGACGCGGTCTCGGGCACGGGTACTCCTTGGTTCGGCAGAGCGGCGAAGCGGCAGAGCGGTAAGGCCGTAAAGCGGCAGAGCGGTGAAGCGGTGACGTGGGCCCCGGGCCATCGAGGCACATCGGGAGTCCCCTTGATCAAATTCGACGGCGCGGCCACTGTCAACAAGGACGTTCGTGTTCTCCGACGCGTGCAGGAGGAAGGAAAAGTGGGCCGCATCCTCCTGATCCGGCTGCGGTCGGCAGGCGAAGTCCCTGAGGATGGGCAGGCATCGACGTTCGTCGGTCGGGTGCGATGCGACGTCCTAGGTTTGGGGGAGTCCGGTGCCACAGCAGTTGACCATGAAGCTGGGCAATGGCGATGACAGCACTGCCGTGTTCGAGGTCGACGCCGACGAGGATGCCGCGGACCTTGCTCTGGCCGCGGGCGGGGACGGCGTGGTGGCGCGGGCACGCGTCTCGGTCCATGAGGCGCTGGAGCAGATCAAACCGACGCTCACCAGAGTGACCGACACGCTGCGGGAGCTCCAGCCGGACGCGGCCGAGGTCGAATTCGGTCTGAAGATGGGCGGCGAGACCGGGGTGATCATCGCCAAGGGGACGGCCGAGGTGAATTTCGCCGTCCGCCTCACATGGAATCGCCCCTGACGCGATGGGCGCACAGCGTGAGGGTTTCATCGTCAAGGTGCGCACCACCACGACGGGGGAGCCCGTCGGCGTCGGGTTCGTCGTCGGCGGCAAGGAGATCGTGACCTGTGCGCATGTGGTGAACGCGGCCCTCGGCCGGGACAAGGAGAGCACGGAACGCCCGGCGGGTGACGCTCGGATCCAGGTCGAGTTCGTCCTGCTGGGGGACGCGGAGGGGGCTCCGCTGCGGCACTGCCGGATCAGTTCCTGGGATCCGCCGCCGGGCTCCGGCCGCATGGGCAGGGACGTGGCGGGGCTGACGCTGGTGGGCGGGGACACCTTGCCGGCGGGCGCGGGTGCGGCCCGGCTGGTCGACGCCCGCGTCGGACTGGTGGGCGACGCCGACGTGAAGGCCTTCGGGTATCCGGGAAAGCCACCGCGGAAGGTCAACGGGGCCTGGAGCTCGTGCGTGCTGCGGGGCGCGGTCGGCGGGGGCCTCATCCAGCTCGACGCGGCCAGCGAGTCGGCGCTGCGGGCGCAGCCGGGCTACAGCGGCTCACCCGTCATCGTCGCGGACCGGTGGGGGGACGCCGTGGTGGGGATGCTCGCGATCGCGGGCCGCGACGGCGCCGCCCATGACGCGTATGCCGTGCCGCTGTCGGAGGTGTCGGCCGCCTGGCCCGAGGCCCTGGGGCGCAGCGTGCTGCCGCCCTGCCCCTACCGAGGACTGCAGGCGTTCAGCGCCGAGGACGCGCGGGCGGGGGTGTTCGTCGGCAGGGAGCGTGAGGTCCAACGACTCCGGATCATGGTGAAGGCGCAGCCGTTGGTGATGGTGACCGGGCCGTCCGGCGTGGGGAAGTCCTCGCTGGTCGCGGCCGGCCTGCAACCGCGGCTGGCGGCGGAGGGGTGGTCGGTGGCCTCGTTCCGGCCGGGGGTGTCGCCGTTCGACGCGGTGGCTCGCGCACTGCTGGAACTGGAGGACCCGAAGAGGGACCACAGCCTGGAGGAACTGGAGCACCGGGCCCACGCCGTCAGGAGCGAAGGGTTCTGGCCCGTCGCCTCGCGCCTGAGGATCCTCACCGGGCGCAGACTGGCGCTGATCGGCGACCAGTTCGAGGAGGTGCTCAGCGGCCGAGCGCACGACGAGTCACAACTGGAGCTGCTGCGGAAGCTGCTCCCGCCCGCCGACGTCGCGCAGGACCCCTGCGTACGGCTCGTGTGCACGTTGCGCGCGGACTTCCTGCCCGACCTGCTGGAACTGCCCGACATCGGGCCCCGGTTGCAGGACCGCCAGCTGAATGTGTCGCCGTTCGACGAAGCCGCGCTCACCCGGGTGATCGTCGAGCCCGCCGCGGTGGCAGGCGTCGCCTTCACCCCCGGTCTCGCCGAGACCATCGCCGCGGAAGCGAGCAAGGCGGCCGGAAGCCTGCCCCTGCTGGAATTCACCCTGACCGAGCTGTGGTCGATGCAGCACGACCGCCGCCTCAGCTTCGACAGCTATCAGGGCATCGGCGGCGTATCAGGGGCGCTGAACCAGCACGCGGAGAAGGTGTACGGCCAACTGGCGCTGCACTTGGGCGAGTCCCGGATACGGCGTGTGCTGCTGTCCATGGTCCGCGCCCGTGGCGGCGCCGCCGGCGCGGTCCGCGTCACCGTCCACCGTTCCCACCTGGGCAAGGACTGGTACATCGCCCAGCTCCTGGCGGATCCCGAGCAACGCCTTGTCGTCCTCGGCCCCGGCGGGCCCGACACCGCGGAAATCGCGCATGAGGCCCTGATCCGGGAATGGGCCAGGCTGGCGACCTGGGTGGAGGAGGACGCCGACTTCCAGCAGTGGCTCGCCGTCGTCGAGGAGCGCGCCGCTGAGGGCGACCTGCTGTCCGCGACCCGTCTCGCGGAAGCGGACCGATGGCTGGGAGAGCGCGCCGACGACATTCCCGAAGTCGTGGTGAGCCTGGTCGAGCGCAGCCGCGAGGAGATCACCGCCCAGCAGCGTACGGAGCAGATGCTGAGCGCCGAGCAGGAGCTCACGGCCCAGTTGAGGGAGCGCTCGGCCGAACTGGAGGCGTCCCGAAGGGCGTTGCAGCAGTCCAACGCCGAACTGGAGGAGAAGGCCGAGCTGCTCGCCCGGCAGAACCGCGACATCGAGGTCAAGAACACCGAGATCGAAGAGGCCCGGCAGGTCCTCGAAGAGCGCGCCGAACAGCTCGCCCTCTCGATGCGCTACAAGTCCGAGTTCCTGTCGAACATGTCGTACGAGCTGCGTACCCCACTCCACTCGATGCTGGTGTTGGCCAAGTTGCTCGCCGACAATGCCGAAGCGAACCTCACGCCCAAGCAGGTGGAGTTCGCCGACACCATCCACAGCGCGGGCTCGGACCTGCTCCAGCTCATCAACGACATCCTCGACCTGTCACAGGTGGAGGAGGGCAGGATGACCCTCAGCCCGGCCCGCGTCGTGCTCGCCCAGCTCGTCGACCACGTGGAGGCCGGTTTCCGCCCGGTGACCACGGAGAAGGCGCTGGACTTCGCCGTGCGCGTGCGGCCGGAGCTGCCCGCCGTGCTGCAGACGGACGAGGAGCGTCTCCTCCAGGTGCTGCGCAATCTGCTGTCCAACGCGGTGAAGTTCACCGATTCCGGAGCGGTCGAGCTGGTCATCCGGCTCGCCGGCGACGACGTGCCGGACGAGATCCGCGAGCAGCTCCTTGATGCCGGTTCCCTGCGGGACGCGGACGCCGACCTGGTCGCCTTCTCCGTGACCGACACCGGCATCGGCATCGCGCCCGCCAAGATGGGGGAGATCTTCGAGGCCTTCAAGCAGGCCGACGGCACCACCAGCCGGAGGTACGGCGGCGCGGGCCTGGGCCTGTCGATCAGCCGGGAGATCGCGCGGCTGCTCGGCGGTGAGATCCACGCGGTGAGCGAGGCGGGGCGTGGGTCCACTTTCACGCTGTACCTGCCGCTGCACCCCGGCTATCTGTTCGTGAGCGGTGATGCGTACGACCTTCCCTCGATGCCCGCGGCCGTGTCCGCTCCCGTTCAGGACGCACTCGTTCAGGACGCACTCGTTCACCACGCAGCCGTTGAGGACGCACCCGCCCTTCCACCCGAGTTCCAATTCGGCGGCGAGAAGGTACTGGTCGTCGACGACGACATCCGCAATGTCTTCGCGCTCACCGAGGGGCTGGAACGCCACGGCTTGCAGGTGTTGTACGCCGAGAACGGGCGGGAATGCATCGAAGTCCTCGAACTGTACGAGGACGTCGAGGTCGTCCTCATCGAAATCATGATCCCGGAGATCGACGGGTACGAAACCATGCGCATGATCCGCGGAATGCCGCAGTGCGCCCGGCTGCCGATCATCGCCCTCACGGCGAAGGCCATGAGAGGCGATCGCGAAAAGGCTCTCGAGTCCGGAGCCTCGGACTATGTGACGAAGCCGGTGGACCTCGATGCGCTGATGTCCGTCATGGAGCGATGGATGCGTACGGCGAAGGAACCCTGAGGGGCGGGAACCCGCGAGTTCCGGGCGCCGCCCCCAGGGCGAGTGGGCTAGGTCGCGGGAACGCGGCCCTGGGGCGGGTCGGCCCGCCACTCGGACGCGATGCCTCGCATCAGCGGCGGATACACGAGCAGGTGCCGGAACGGCGCGATCGCGGCCATGTAGGCCTTCCCGAACAGGCCGTTCGGCTTGACCAGCACGGCCATCTGGCCACGGTAGCCGCCCGCTCCGTCCGGGACCCAGCTCAGGTGCATCACGCCGTGCATGGTGCGGTTGCTCATCTCCGACGCCCACTCGTCGTCCGCCAGGTAGATCGAGCGGAACGGCAGGCGGTCGAAGTCCGGCCCGAAGGGGCCGTCGCGCAGGTCGTCCGGCAGCCGGTCGCGCAGCGTCGGCACCCGGGAGCCGACGCCGGCGTCGGGCTTGTCCCAGCCGAAGAGCTTGCCGAGCTTCCAGCGGATCGCGAAGAGCATGCGGGCGATCCAGGACGGGTTGTCCGACGTGTCGCCCGCGGTGGTCTGCCGTATCAGGTGCGGGAAGTCGTCGGGGCCGCCCGGCGTCGGCAGGGCCCACACGTCGTAGAGGCGGAAGTCGGGAGCGAGCTCGTGGATCCGCCAGGGCCGGGAGGTGTGGGCGGAGTTCGGGAGTTTCATTCGTGGACCTCCATCTGCTCAGTGATGTGTCACAACGAGGGGGTGAGTCCGAGTACGCCGGAGACGGCCCGGGCCGCGAGCAGTTCATCGTCCGGGACCTGCCCGGCCAGTGCGATGACGGTGCCCTCCAGTGCGCCGACGAAGGCGAGCGCGAGGGTCCTGGTCGGCCGCCCCTGCGGGATCGATCCCGCCTCACGCCCGGCGTCGATGAGGCCCGCGCAGCGGGTGAGGAGCGTTTCGTAGTTCCGCTCGACCTCGTGCCCGACGGGATGGTCCTGTCCGCTGAACTCGAGCCGGAGCGCGATCGGTACGCGCGCCACGTCCCGTCGGCAGAAGACGGCGTGGCCGCGTGCCAGCGTGAGCAGCGCCGCGACGGGGTCCGGTTCCTGCTCGACGAAGCGCGCCACCTCGTGCCAGTACGTCTCGCGGTACCACGCGCACACGGCCAGGGCCAGATCCTGCTTGTCCTTGAACTGGTGGTAGAGGGCGCCACGCGTATATCCGGCGTCGCGGGCCACCTGTTCGAGCTTGAGATGGCCGTAGCCGTAGCGGGACAGGCCCCGCGCGGCCGATTCGAGCAGCGCGTTACGCGTGCGCGCGCTGCGGTCGGCCTGGGTGGCGCGACCGGTCTGCGCCCCGCGTCGCGCGTCCGGGGTCCGCGACTTCATCTGGCATCCCTTCTTGGAGCCCTCTGAAACGAGCATACATGCACGTGTGTATGTTTGTTGAGCCCTACGGGCCGACCGGGAGGCCGCGCGGCTCCTTGACCCGCTTCATGATGATCTGCGAGTTGACCTCGGCGACCCCTTCCAGGGACGTCAACCGCTCGATCCACAGGCGTTCGTACGCGGCCAGGTCGGCGACCGCGATGCGCAGCAGGCAGCCGGGGCTGCCGAAGAGGCGGTACGCCTCGATGACGTCGGGGATGTCCTGCAGCGCCGCCTCGAACGCCTCGACCGTCGCCCGGTCGCGGCGCACCTCGATGGAGACGAGGACCTCGAAGCCGCGGCCGACCGCCTGCGGGTCGACGACCGCCCGATAGCCCTGGATCACCCCGTCCTGCTCCAGTTGCCGCACCCGCCGCATGCAGGGTGAGGCGCTCAGGCCGACTCGCTGCGCGAGCTCCTGGTTGCTCAGCCGACCGTCCTGTTGAAGCTCGCGCAAGATTGCGCGATCAATTCCGTCCATGGCGCAATCATCCACTATCCATGCCCGATTTTCCGGGTGAAGTTGGCAAGCCGATTGCGCGGCTTCTCGTCTATCGTTGCGGCGCGGCGGCCCGCGACCCGCGAGCCGCCGTCCGCTGCGGCCGCGTGACGCCACGAGCGCCCCCGGCCGCACACCCGACCAGCATGGAGAGGCGGGCACATCCCGATGACACACCTGGCATCCCCGGCGGTCCCCCGGCGGGTCGTCGTCATCAGCACCGGTGGCACGATCGCCAGCCGCTGGCAGGGCACCGGGTACGCCGCCGACGCCTCCGGCGGCGAGGTCCTGGCCCGGGCCGCCGTGCCGGACGGCGTCACGGCCGAGGTCGTCGACCTGTTCAACGTGAACAGCTCCCGCATGACCTCCGCGCAACAGCTCACGCTGCTGCGCGCGGTCCACGAGGCGCTCACCGACCACCGCGTCGCCGGTGTCGTCGTCACCCACGGCACGGACACCCTGGAGGAGTCCGCCTTTCTGCTCGACCTGCACCACACCGACCCGCGCCCGGTGGTGTTCACCGGTGCCCAGCGCCCCTTCGGCTCCGCCGACAGCGACGGTCCCGGCAATGTGTACGACGCGCTCCAAGTCGCCTCGACCGTACGGCACTTGGGCGTACTCGTGGCCTTCGACGGCATGGTGCACGCGGCGCGCGGCACGGTGAAGACGCAGACCCTGGCGGCCCATCCGTTCACCGACCCGTCCGCGCCGACCGTCGGGCGCCTGGGCTTCGGCCGTGTGGACATCGACCGGCGCCCGGAGCGGCCCGAGCCGCTGCCGTTGCCGCGGGCCGCGCACGCCCTGGCCGCGGGCGGCCCCGTGGAACTGCCGCGCGTCGACATCGTGACGCACCACTCCGACGCCGACCCGGTGCTCCTGGACGCGGCGGTCGCGGCCGGAGCGCGGGGCATCGTGCTCGTCGCCACCGGGGCGGGCAACGCGACACCGCAGTTCGCCGAGGCCGTCGCGGCGGCGGTGGACCGCGGCATCCTTGTGGCCCTCACGACCCGGGTGCACGCCGGTCCCGTCGCCGAGATCTACACCGGCGGCGGCGCGGTGGACCTGGTCGCCGCCGGCGCCGTCCTGACCGGCACGCTGCGCGCCGGTCAGGCGCGGATCGCCGTGCTCGCGACGCTGCTCGCCGACGCCGTGCCGGAGCAGCGGGGAGAGCTCCTCCGACGCCTCCTGGGCGGCGCGAGCCACGATCAGGGTCAGGAGTCCGCCCCGGCCGCCTGACCCTCGTACGCCACCCGCCCCTTCATCCCCTTCCGCTTCGCGCCCGACGTACACGTCGTACACAAAGGACCCGCCCCATGACCGCGCCCGCCCAGGCGTCCCCCGAACCCGCCGCAGCCCACCCGACCGGGCCCGCGACCCGCCGCGAGCACGACCTCCTCGGGGAGCGCGACGTACCCGCCGACGCGTACTGGGGCATCCACTCGCTGCGTGCCCTGGAGAACTTCCCGATCACGGGCGTCCCGATCTCCGTGTACCCGCGGCTCGTCGACGCGCTGGCCGCCGTGAAGGAGGCCGCGGCGCGGGCCAACGAGGAACTGGGCCTGCTGCCCGCGGCCAAGGCCCACGCCGTCGTCGCCGCCTGCCGGGAGATACGCGAGGGGCACCTGCACGACCAGTTCGTCGTGGACGTCGTCCAGGGTGGCGCCGGGACCTCCACGAACATGAACGTGAACGAGGTCGTCGCCAACCGCGCCCTCGAACTCCTCGGCCACACCAAGGGGGAGTACGCGCACCTGCACCCCACCGAGGACGTCAACCTCGGCCAGTCCACCAACGACGCCTACCCGACCGCCCTGCGCATCGCCACCATCACCGCGGCGCACGGGCTGCTGCAGGCCATGACGGTGCTCCAGGACGCGTTCGCGGCGAAGGCCGTCGAGTTCCGCGACATCCTGAAGATGGGCCGGACCCAGCTCCAGGACGCCGTACCCATGACGCTGGGCCAGGAGTTCTCCACGTACGCCGTCATGCTGGACGAGGACCGGAGCCGACTGTCCGAGGCCGTCGAGCTGATCCACGAGATCAACCTCGGCGCCACCGCCATCGGCACCGGCCTCAACACCCCGCCCGGCTATGCCGAGACCGCCCGCCGCCACCTGTGCGAGATCACCGGCCTGCCCCTGGTGACGTCCGCGAACCTGGTCGAGGCCACCCAGGACTGCGGCGCCTTCGTCCAGCTCTCCGGCGTACTCAAGCGGATCGCCGTGAAGCTCTCCAAGACCTGCAACGACCTGCGCCTGCTCTCCTCGGGACCGCGCGCGGGGCTCAACGAGATCAACCTGCCCCCGGTCCAGGCCGGTTCGAGCATCATGCCCGGCAAGGTCAATCCGGTGATCCCCGAGGTCGTCAACCAGGTCGCCTTCGAAGTGATCGGCAACGACGTCACCGTCACCATGGCCGCCGAGGCCGGGCAGCTCCAGCTCAACGCCTTCGAACCGGTCATCCTGCACGCCCTGTCCAAGAGCATCACCTCCCTGCGGGCGGCCTGCCTGACCCTCGCCGAACGCTGTGTCGCCGGACCCGACGGAGGCATCACCGCCAACGCCGCCGCCCTGCGCGCCACCGTGGAGAACTCCATCGGCCTGGTCACCGCCCTCAACCCGCACATCGGCTACACCGCGGCCACCGCCATCGCCCAGGAGGCACTGAGCACCGGCCGTGGCGTCGCCGAACTCACGCTGGAGAAGGGCCTGCTGCCCGCCGAGCGGCTGGCCGGGCTGCTCACCCCCGAACGACTCGCGGGCACACGTCAGTTCTTCGGTACGTCGACGACCTGATCCCCGTCGGGTACGTCCGCCACGGTCACCGCGGCCCCCGGCACGCCGAGCCCCTGTGCCACGGCGGACCTCAGCCCGGCGAAGTCCCGTCCCTCGGGCACGGGGACCTGTTCGCCCTCGCTGTAGCTCTCGATCGCCTTGGTGAAGTAGCTCGGATGCCAGGCGCCGACCGCACCCCTGACGTCCACGGAGGTCACCGCGCGGTCGCCGACGAGACTCTTGATCCGGCCGAGGATCTCGTCGGAGCGGAGTTCGCCCGGTACTTGGAAGAGGCTCGCGTGCGCGCCCACGGCGCCGCCCGAGTGGAGCCGGACCGTGACGGTCAGACAGCTCGTGACACTGGGGTACCTGAGGACACTGCCGGGACCGGCCTCCTTGACCTGGCCCTCTGTCACCACGGTCTCCGTCGCGGCCGGGCGGACAGCGGCGACCGGGCCGCCGCCCTCGGCCGCGTGGGCCGCGACGGGAACCGCGAGGGAGGCGGTGACGGCGGTGACGGCGGTGACGGCCACCCCGGCCAGCACGGATGCCACGGCCGAGGGGAGGGACAGGCGCGTACGTATGGACATGGACAAGGAGGGGCTCCCGGCTGATCGGTGTCAAAGGGAGCCACTTTATGCCGCGTCGGCCGGACCGGCGATGCCGGGCAGCGCGGGCACGGACGCGGCGGCGTTGGGGAGGGAGGCCGGGGATGGAGGCCGGGGAGGTGGGGGCCAACGCCCTTGTCGGCGGGCTCAGTTCGGCGGGCCAAACTCTTGCGTGGGCAACTACTCCTCTGCCACATTCGCCCCAGCCGAACATGGCATGCACGCGCCATGGCTCAACCCGCCTGGCGTGCGTGCGCTCGGGCCGCATACCTATGCGGTCAAGTCCCCATGAAGGACGCTCCAACCCCCACACAATGGAGACGAACGTGCGAATATCCAGACTCGTCCCCGCGCTCGCGGCCACCGCCATCGCCGTCCTGGGGCTCGCCCCCACGGCAGCGGCCCAGTCGGCGCCCAGCGCGAACGCTCCCGCCGCCGCGAACGGCACCTCGGCCCAGCCGATCATCGGCGGCGGCTACGCAAGCAACGCCCCCTGGGCGGCCCGGCTCTTCTCCAACGGCCGGCAGACCTGCAGCGCCACCATCATCGCCCCGACCTGGATCCTCACCGCGAAGCACTGTGTCAGCGGCGGCGGCCTCTCGTTCCGCATCGGCAGCCTCGACCAGACCACCGGCGGCACCACGGCCAACGGCACGAGCGTGCACAACCACTCGTCCTCTGACCTGTCCCTGGTCAAGCTCGACCGCTCCGTGTCGGCCACCTACTCGCGCCTCGGCCAGCCGGGTTCCGTGACGGTCGGCCAGACCGTGCAGGTGTACGGCTGGGGCGCGACCTCCCAGTGCAGCCCTGAGATCAACTGCCAGTCCCGGCTCCTGAAGGTCGCCGACGTCGTCGTGACCGGCGGCTGCCGCGACGCCTACCAGGGCCAGGCCATCTGCGCCCGGCGCGGCAACGGCATCACCGCGGGCGGCGACTCGGGCGGCCCGATGATGGCCAACGGCGTCCAGGTCGGCGTCGCGTCCACCAGCGACCGCCAGACCACGACCGCGTACACGAACGTGACGGCGTACCGCTCCTGGATCCAGAGCGTGGCGGGAGTCTGAGCGACTCCGCCGTCGGCACCGACGCGCAGCCCGGTCGCCGCAGGGTAGTTCGTGTCGCCTCCGTGCGGTCATCGCCATCGCGCGGAGGCGATGCGGGGCCCGCGTCCGTTCGCGGCGCGGGCCCGGATCCACAACACCGGCCACGCCCCGCGCACCCTCGCCGCCGCGGCACGGCCCGGTCACATCGGGGGGTGCCCGCCCGGCTCCTCGGTGGGCTCGCGGCCGGTGATGAGCGCGCGCACCTCGGCCGCGGTCGGGTGTACGTACAGTTCGCGCAGTGACACCGGGGGCAGTCCGGCTCTGCGCAGCGCACCGGACAGCCGTACCGCGAGCAGCGAGTTGCCGCCGCAGGCGAAGAAGTCGTCGTCCGGGCCGACGTGGTCGCCAAGTATCTCGCGCATCGCCCGCAGCACCGGGTCGTCCGTCGGCTGCCCGGCCTCGGCGCCCGGCGTGGCGGTCTCGGTGGCCGGCTTGAGCCTGCTCACGTCGACCTTTCCGTTGACGGTCAGTGGCAGCTCGGACAGCAGCGTGAACGCGGCCGGCACCATGTAGTCCGGCAGGTATCGCGCCGCCCGCCGCCGGATGTCGTCCACGGACACGTCGTCGTGCTTCAGCACCAGGTAGGCCTCCAGGCGGACGTCAGCCGCGTCACCGGTCTCGCCGCCCAGCACGACCGCTGCCGCGGTCACGTTCTGGTCCTCCAGCAGGACCGCGCGGATCTCGCCGAGTTCGATGCGGAAGCCGCGCACCTTGACCTGGCCGTCGATCCGGCCGAGGTGGTCCAAGCGCCCGTCCGGGCGCAGCCTGCCCAGGTCACCGCTGCGGTAGACGCGCTCCCCGGTGACCGGGTCGGACACGAACCGCGCGGCGGTCAGCTCCTCCTGGTTGAGGTAGTGGCTGGCCACGCCTGCGCCGCCGACGTAGATCTCGCCGGGCACCCCGAACGGCTGGACGCGGCCCGCGGGATCCCGCACGGACACCGACCAGCCGGGCAGTGCCCTGCCGACCGAACGGGACCCGGCGCCGACGTCCTGCGGTGTGACGGTCTGGCTGGTGACGTGCACGGTGGTCTCCGTGATGCCGAACATGTTGACCACCCGGCATCGGGTATGCGGGTGCCTGCGGAACCAGTCCTGCAGCATCCGCACGTCCAGCGGCTCACCACCGAAGATCACCAACCGCACCGCGAGGTCGGCGGAGCGCCGCAGGTCGACCTCCTTGAGCATGGCGAACGCGGACGGGGTCTGGTTCAGGACGGTGACCCGGTGCCGCACCAGGAGGTCGTAGAACTCCTCCGGGTTCCGGGAGACGAAGTACGGCACCACGACCAAGTGGCCACCGGTCAGCAGGGCGCCCCAGATCTCCCACACCGAGAAGTCGAACGCACTGGAGTGGAACAGGGCCCAGTTGTCCGCCGGCCCGAGTCCGAAGTCGGTGGTGGTCGCCGCGAGCAGCGCGCCGACGTTGCGGTGGGGTACCGCGACACCCTTGGGCCGACCGGTGGAGCCGGAGGTGTAGATCACGTAGGCGATGTCGTCCGCGCCGACGCCAGGGTCCGTGATCGGCTCACCACCGGCACCGGTCACCTCGCCCGGGTGCACCACGGTCACCCCGTCGACCACGGGGAAGTCCGACGCAGTGGAGAGCACCAACCGGGCGCCGGAGTCGGTCACCGTGTGGACCAGCCGTTCCACCGGATAGGTGACATCCATCGGGACATAGGCGGCACCGGCCTTGAGCACACCGAGCAGCGCGGTCACCAGGTCGACGGCACGGTCGAGGCACACTCCGACCCGGTCCCCCGACGCCACCCCGTGGCCGCGCAGCGCACCGGCCACGGCGTCGGACCGGGCGTCCAACTCGGCGTAGCTCAACGTACGGTCCGGATCGGACAGCGCGGGGGCGTCCGGCCGGCCGGCGGCCACCTTGCGGAACAGCTCGTGGACGGGCGCGACCACCGCGTCGCCCACGGCCGGGGTGCGTCCGGCGGCGATGACGGCGGCGGCCTCCGCGGTGTCCACCAGCTCGATGTCACCGACCCCGGCTCCGGCCGGAGCACGTACCAGCGCCGCCACGAGGCGGTCGATGTGCCCCGCGAACTGCTCGGCGACCACCGGGTCCAGGACACCCTCGTCGTAGTGCAGGACACCGCTCAGGGTGCCGTCCGCGTCGTACTGCCACGCGAGCGTCACCGGAAAGACCGGCGCGAGGACGGCTTGGTAGACGTCACCGGCGCGGCCCTCGGTCAGCAGGACCCCGACCGCCGGCATACCGGACGGCGGCTCGCCGCCCGTGGCGCAGGCGGCTGCCGCGGCGTCGAGCAGGTCGGTGACGCGTGCCGCGTCCCCGGCCGGGAGCGCGACCGACCGCTGCGCGTCGGCGGCCGCCGTACCTCCGGTGATCAGCGTGAACCCGGCGCGCTCCGTCCCGCCGTAACGGGCCAGTACGAGCGCGGCAGTCGCGACCGCCACCGCCGGTGCCGCATCGCCCGCGACCGCCGTCGCGGTCAGTGTGATGGTACCGGTCCGGCCCGCCGCGGCCGGGTCGCCGAGGCCCCACGGCAGATCGGGCGGGCCGTCGTGCTGAGGGCCCCCGTCAGCCGCCGGTTCAGGCAGCGCCACGGGCTGCGCCGGGTCGGCCAGCGCCGTGGCCAGCTGGTCCAGGGCGCGTCGGTCCACGGCCCGGCGGTGTGCCACCAGCACCAGGTCGGCCGCGCCGTCGGCGTAGCCGAGCACGACGGCGCGCGCGATGACCGGGGCGCCGTTGACCGCGCGGCCGGCCTCCCGGGTGCGGCGCCTGTGCGCGACCCTGTCACCCGCGTCGCCGTCCAGCGCCTCGTCGAACAGCTGCATGCCGCGGAGCACTGGATGACGCTCCGTCAGAACGGCCAGGTTCGCGCGCACGGCCACCGCGTCGGTCCCGGCGGGCAGCCGCCTGATGAGGCTGTGGCAGGCACGGGCCGGCTCGGCGCCGAACTCGGCGCGGGCGAAGAGCCGACCGCTCGGGTGATCGGCCGCGGGGACCTCCGCGGCCGCTTCGCTGGAGACGGACACACGCACTCCTTCTGGTGAGGCCGGGAGAGGGGTCAGCGGGCGGAGAAACCGGCATCCACGGGGATCACCGTTCCGGTGACCTTGAGGGAGTCGTCGCCGGCGAGCCAGATCGCGGCACCGGCGACGTCGGCCGGGTCGACCAGCGAACCGGTCGCCACCGACTCCAGGTAGACGGCTTCCTGTTCCTCGTAGGTGATGCCGAGCGCGTCGGCGACGACCGCGGTCATCTGGCCGTCCACGGCCGGGTCGTCCCGCACCGGACCCGGGCACAGCGCGTTGACCCGGATGTTCAGCGGCGCGTAGTCCAGCGCGGCCGCCTTGGTCAGGCCGACCAACCCGTGCTTGGAGGCGACGTATCCGGCGAAGTGGCGGTAGCCGACGAGGCCGGCCGTCGACGCGACGTTGACGATGCTGCCCGACCTCTGGGCGACCATGACCGGCGCGACCGCCGTGATCAGGTGCCATGGCCCGGAGAGGTTCACATCCAGCACGACCTGCCACTCCTCCTCAGTGAAGTCGTGCGCGGCCTTCCCCGACGGTGCCCCCACCCCCGCGTTGTTGATCAGGGCGTCGATCCGCCCGAACCGGTCCACCGCGGCCGTGACGGCCGATGCCACGGCGGACCGCGAGCGGACGTCCGCCGTGGCGACGAGCACGGACACGCCGTTCTTACGGCACAGCCGTGCGGTCTCCTCCAACTGGGTCGTGGAACCAAGGGCGTAGGGGACCTCTGGAAGGTCACCGGCGATGTCGATGAGAACGACGTCCGCGCCCTCCTCGGCGGCCCGCACGGCGCAGGCCCGGCCAATCCCCCTGGCCGCGCCCGTGATGACGACGGTCTTGTCATGCAGTCCCATGGGTGAGCCTCCTTCCGGAGCCGACACGGCCGGCAGCGATGGTCTCGGAGATCAGTGCGAGCAACGGCTCGGGATCATCTGCCGGATACATATGGCCTCCGGGCAGCTCCGCGAGGGAGAAGCCGGCGGTGGTCACGTCCTGCCACTCGGCCACATCGCCACGGGAGACGAACGAGTCGCCCGCGGCGTACACCCCCGTCACCGGGACGTCGAGGGGGGCTCCGCCGCTCGGCCGGTAGCCCTCGTCCATGGCGTAATCGGCACGCAGTGTCGGTATCAGCAGCTCGCGTATTTCAGGTACGTCGAAGGCGTCGTACTGGCGCCCGGTGGTTTTCTCGACGTGCTCGAGGAATGCGTCGTCGGTCAGCCCGGACACGTCGCTGACCGCGCCGGCGGACGGCGGGCGCGCCGCGCTGACGAACAGGTGCACCACCTCGTGGGACCCGGTCTCGGTGATGCGCCGGGTGAGTTCGTAGGCGAGCACCGCGCCGAGGAAGCAGTGCCCGAACACGGCGACGGGGCCCTCGCCCGCCGCCTCGAGCGCGGCCGGGAGCAATCCGTCCGCCGCAACGTGCACGTCCCGGTACGGCTCCTCGTCCAGCCGGCGCTCGCGGCCGGGTAGCTGGAGCGGCGTGGCCACCACCCCTCTCAGGCTGTCCATCCCGTTCCACGGGCGGAAGAAATTCGCTCCGCCCCCGGCGAACGGAAGGCACAGCAACGGCACCTTGCCGCGCCCCGAAGTCGTCGTCTTGGTCACGGCATTGCCTCCAGGCGTGACTCCCGGACGGCTCGGATGTCCGTCCTGGGCAGATGGATGGTGGATGTCGAACCGTGTGCGAATGCTAGCTACCGCGGCGGTGCGGAATGTCTCTCCGGGACCACCGCCCAAGAGGTGCTCGATGTCGTGTTGTGTCTCGCCGGCGAGACACGCCGTGGTGCACGCTCGTCGCCTCCGGTGGAACCGCTCAGGAATGGGAGTAGAAGCCGCGGCCGGACTTCTTGCCCAGCAGTCCGGCCTCCACCATGCGGAGCAGCAGGGCGGGCGGGGCGAACTGCGGTTCGCGGAACTCCCGGTGCAGGGACTCGGCTATCGCGGCGACGACGTCCAGGCCGATCAGGTCGCTCAGCCGCAGCGGCCCCAGGGGGTGCGAGCAGCCGAGCGTCATGCCCTGGTCGACCACTTCGGCCGTGGCGACGCCGGACTCGACCATCCTGATCGAGCTCAGCAGGTAGGGAATGAGCAGGGCGTTGACCACGAAGCCGGACCGGTCCGGCGTGCGGATCGGCGTCTTGCCGAGGGTGACCTCGACGAACTCGGTCATGCGCAGCAGGACGTGCTCCTCGGTGAGCAGCGAACCGGTCAGCTCCACCAGTGGCAGCACGGGCACCGGGTTGAAGAAGTGCGCGCCGACCACTCGCTCCGGCCTGCTGGTGACGGTGGCCAGGCGTGTGATCGGGATGGACGAGGTGTTCGACGCGAGGATGGCGCTCGGGGACTCGACGACCTTGTCCAGCGCCACGAACAGCTCGGACTTCGCGTCCTCGTCCTCCCGGATCGCCTCCACCACGAGGTCACGGTCGGTCAGGTGGTGGAGGTCGGCGGTGAACGCGATGCGCGCCAGCGCGGCATCCCGGTCGGCCTCGGACACCTTGCCGCGGGCCACGGCCCGGTCCAGTGAGGCGACCAGCCGCTCGCGCCCGGCGGACACGGCGCCGGGCCCGGAGACCACGACCACGACGTCCAGTCCGGCCCGGCCGCACACGTCGGCGATACCGGAGCCCATCGTGCCGCAGCCGACGATTCCCACCCGGTGGACGGCATCCGGCAGGCCGGCGGTCCCGGTCATGCGGGCACCCCCCACCACAGCAGGCAGGCGCCGATGTTCCGCGTCCTGCACCGCATCCACTCCGGCCCGACGCCCACGCGCTCGGTCACCTCGGTGTTGCCGATCTGCTCCTCCGGGGCGTACGAGTCCGTCCCCAAGATGCCCACAGCGTGCTCGGTCACGGTCGGGTACCTCCTGGTCAGCCGATGGACCCGGTGACGACCGGGGCCGGGTCCCGCAGCGGGTTGAGCCGGTCCGCGCCGATCCGGGCGCGCAACGCGGGGTCGGTGACCCCGAGCCCGGTGTGCGGGGCCAGGCACAGCACACCGACCTTGCCGGTGTGCTGGTTGTTCTGCACCAGCCGGGTGGCCTCGCCGATCTCGTCGAGCGGGTACGTCGTCGAGAGCGCGGGGACGAGCATGCCCAGCTGCACCAGCCGGTTGCACTCCTGCAGCTCCTGCCAGTTGGCGGCGTGGCTGCCGATGATCCGCTTGAGATTCATCCACAGGTAGCGGTTGTCGTACTGGTGCTGGTAACCGGTGCTGGACCCGCAGGTGATGACCGTGCCGCCCTTGCGCACCACGAACACCGAGACGCCGAAGGTGGCGGCGCCGACGTAGTCGAACACCACATGAGGGTCCTCGCCCACCTCGGCCCGGATCCGCTTGCCGAGTTGCTTGCCCAGGTCGATGGCCTCGTCCGGGCTCGGGACGTGGTGGCCGAGACCGATGTCGTTGCGGTTGACGACCACGTCGCAGCCCAGTCGGCGCAGCGCGCGTGCCTTCTCCTCCGAGCCGACCACACCGATCGGGATGCCACCGCCCGCCTTCACCAGTTGCACCGCGTAGGCGCCCAGGCCGCCGACCGCCCCCCAGATCAGCACGATGTCGCCCTGCTTGATGCGCGCGCCGCGGTCGCCGACCAGCATCCGGTAGGCGGTGCTGCCGCACAGCGGCACGGCCGCGGCCTCCTCCCAGGTCAGGTGCGTGGGTTTGGGCACGAGCTGGTTGACCCGCACCACCGCGTAGTGGGCCAGGCCGCCGAAGTTGGTCTCGAAGCCCCACACGCGCTGCTCCCTGCCGAGCATCCCGTCGGCGTGCGTCGCGGGCTCCTGGTCGTCCACGTAGGACGGCGAGACGACCACGTGGTCGCCGACGCGCCAGTGCCGCACGCCCGTGCCGACGCGCACGATCACGCCGGCGCCGTCCGAGCCGAGGACATGGTGCGGCCGGTCGTGCCGGGCGGCGTAGCCGCCCTGGCGGCCGAACCGGCGCAGGAAGTCGAAGGTGGGCAGCGGTGCGAACGTCGCCGACCAGACGGTGTTGTAGTTGACGGAGCTGGCCATGACCGCGACCAGTGCCTCGTCCGGCGCCAGTTCCGGCATCGACACCCGGCCCACCCGGAGTGAGCGGCGCACATCCTTGTCCGGGGCGTCGCCGAACATACGGGTGTCTTCCGCGTGCAGGTATGCGGCCAGGTACTCGCCCGGCACGTCCTCCTGGCTCAGTTCGTCCGGCGAAGCACCCGCGAGCACGGCTTCGGCCAATGCGTCCATCAGGAATTCCTTTGCCCTCGTTGCGGCGCAAGTGCGGGCGCCGCTGTGCGACGGAGTTCGACTGGAATAGGGCTGTTCCGACGTCTCTTCACTCGGGAGACCAAGCCGTGGCGGGCTACCTGCGCAGGCCCGTAATCAGCCGCGCGCTCCCTTGATCGCCTTGGCGGGAGGAGATGGGTTCAACCCGAAATTGAGTAGGCCTGTCTACGGGCCACTGCTCGGCCATCGTGACACAGAACCCCAGTGGGATACAGGTCCGGGCGGACGACCGGGAGTTCAGCAATTCTGCCGTTCCTTGCGGAGTCGGCGGTCGAGTCCTAGCGTGGCCTCGGCATTCCAGGATGGCCGCGGATACCCGGTGTCCTGTCGACAGGACAAAGTGTCCTGTCGACAGGACAAACGCCGATCTGCGAACCGGTGCGCGGCCCTGGAGAGTTCCTGTCCCGAGATCTCCTTGACGACTGAGGATGGTGGCAGTGAGCACAAACCCATTCGATGACGAGGACGGCAGCTTCTACGTCGTGGTCAATGACGAGGAGCAGCACTCCCTGTGGCCGGTGTTCGCCGAGGTGCCCGCAGGCTGGCGGGTGGTATTCGGCGAGGCGGCCAGGGCTGAGTGCCTGGAGTACGTCGAGCGGCACTGGACCGACTTGCGCCCGAGGAGCCTGCGAGAGGCCATGGCGGCGGACTGAACGTCGGTCGCGCAGAGGGGCCGTACGACACGCGCCCGCCGGTCATCGCGGACCCGCGGCTCCCCGCTGGTGCGCAGGCCGACGGATGCGGAACGACGGTAATTGCTGCCCGGGCGCCCGATCGAGCGATCGGTTCACGCCCAGGCGAACAATGTGGTTGGGAGATGAAGCTTGTGAGGGCCGTCCAGTGAGAACCGCGAGTCGTAACAAAGCAGGGTTAGCCGGTGGTGAGCTCGCCCAGCGCGATGTGCTGCTGTCCTTCGTGGGGGAACAAGCACAGGTGCAGAAGACAGGGATGACCTTTTCGCGGAACCTGTCGGAGCGATCCTGGGTCCAGATCGGGGCCAGCCTGCGCGAGCTCACGAATTCCTCGGCGTGGTGGCTCGGCGACTGGTTGATCTTCGGTGAGGAAGCCTACGGGTGGCGGCGGTACCGGGAGGCGATCGAGCGAACAGGGCTCGACTACCAGACCCTGCGCAACTATGCGTGGGTGGCCCGGCGGTTCGAGCACCACCGCCGGCGGGACGGCCTCAGCTTCGCCCACCACGCCGAGGTGACCCGCCTGTCGCCACCGGAGCAAGACTACTGGCTGCGCACGGCCGAACAGCAGAAGTGGTCGCGCAACGAACTCCGCAAGGTGGTCCGCGCCAGCCTGGCCGAGCAGTCCGACACCCCCGGCATCCCCCCGAGCAGCGGCAACGAGCAGCAAGAGGCACCCAAGGCGGCCGAGTCCGCGGGTGCCGACATGAGTCGGCGGAAGGCCACCACGCTCACCATCGAGCTGTCCGCCGGTCAACTGGACTGCTACGCGAAAGTGGCCGCCGCGCACGGTCTGCCCATCGACAAGTGGGTGACCCAGGTGCTCGACGCCGCCGATCGGCGCACCGTCTGAGTGCCGGACAAGCTCCGTTCCTCGTGGCGTGCCGGCGGCTCGCCCGACGGGACACCTCCCCATCGGAGTCAGCTGATGATCCTTCAGGGAAAGCGCGTCGCCCTGCCCGCGACGCCCGTCGTCCACCGGCAGTTCGAGGCGCATGCGGAAGCCACCCCCGACGCCGTTGCCGTCGTCTGCGCCGGACAGCGGATGACGTACGCGGAACTGAACGCGCAGGCGAACCGGTTCGCGCACTTCCTCACCGCGCGCGGACACGGCCGGGGCGCGAAGGTCGGGGTCTGCCTCGACTACTCGATCGACATGGTCGTCGCCGTCCTCGGCACTCTGAAGGCAGGCGCGGCCTATGTACCGTTCGACCCGTCCTACCCGGCGGCAAGACTGCGACTGCTGCTGGAGCAGGTCCCGGATCTCGCCCTGATCGTGGCCTCCCCGGCGACGGCCGGTCCGGTCGAGTCGGCGGCCGTCGAGATCGTCGGCCTGGAGGAACTGTCCGATCACCTGGCAGGTCTCCCGGCCACCGATCCTGACGTCACGGTCACCGGGGACGACGTGTGCTACGCGGTCTTCACATCCGGGTCGACCGGTACGCCGAAGGTGACCGCGGTGCGGCACGAGGGCTGGTTCAACCTGCTGAACTGGCTGATGCTCGAATACGGTCTGCACCGCGGGTCGAGCAATCTGGTCGTCAGCGCATTCGGGTTCGACCTCTCCCAGCGCGCCCTGATGATGCCGTTGTTCTGCGGCGCCACCCAACACCTCATGGCCAGCCGGAACTTCGACGCCGCGATGGCCTACCGCATGGTGGCCCAGCACGACATACGCGTGGTGCACTGTGCTTCCAGCACGCTGTACCTGCTGGTGGACTGGGAGACCGCACGGGGCGGTGAGGCGCTCACCCGGCTGGACTACGTGCTCTTCGGCGGGGAGCCGCTGCGCATCGAACGGATCGCGGACTGGGCCCGGCGCGAGGGCAACACGTGCACCCTCCTGCACCAGTACGGCGTCGCCGAGTGCACGGACGTCGCGACGTCGTACGACCTCGCCGGCTACCGGCCCGGCGAACACGACATCGCACCCGTCGGTACGCCGGCCTACAACACCGACATCCACATCCTCGACGAGCGGATGCGCGGTGTCGGGGCGGGGGAGTACGGCGAAATCTGCATCTCCGGGACCAGCGTCGGCGCCGGCTACCTGGGCGGCACGGGTCCCGAATCCGAGCGGTTCACGACGGTCGTGATCGACGGCGCGCCGCGCAGGATCTACCGCACGGGTGACCGCGGCTGGGTGAACGAGGCCGGGGAACTCGTCGTCGCCGGCCGGATGGACGCGCAGGTGAAGGTGCGGGGCATGCGCATCGATCCCACCGACGTCGAGCGCGCGCTCGGCAGGCTGGCCGGGGTCCGGGAGGCCGCCGTCGTCGTCAGGTACACGGACTCCGGCGAGGCCGAGCTGATCGCATTCATCGTCCCGGCGGCAGACGGTCTCACCGGAAACGACGTGCGCGCCCACCTCCTCGAGACGCTGCCGCGAAACATGGTTCCGGCCAGGTTCGTCAGTATTCCGCGGCTTCCGTTGAGCCCGCACGGGAAAGTGGACCGCGCTGCGCTGGTCGATGAATGCAAGAACGAGTACGCCGACGGCATGGCCGACGGACCTTACCGATAACCGAGGGGACTGTGATGATCGCCGACAGGGTGCGCAGCATCTGGTGCCGGGAACTTCAGCAAGACGATATATCGGTCGACGACAATTTCTTCGCCCTGGGTGGTCAGTCCGTGATCATGGCCAAAATCCAGATGGCTTTCATTGAGGAGTTGGGCGTCGAGGTTCCGGTGGACCAGATGTTTCTCAACCCGACGGTGGCGTCGATCTCCGCGTACATCGAATCCACGGGTGCGGCCACCCAATAGTGTCAGGCGCGGTTGATGCCGTTTCGTGTGTCTTTTCTCCTCGGCGCTTCCGGCTGTGGCCGCGCTGGGCCAAAAACCACCTGATCAGAGAGGCGCCATGTACGACGTCATTGTCATAGGTGCCCGTTGTGCGGGTTCGCCGGCGGCCATGTTGTTCGCTCAGCAGGGGTACCGAGTCCTGCTCCTGGAGAAAGCGCGATTCCCGCAGGACACGCTGTCCTCGCATTACATCCACCAGCCGGGCGTGGCACTCCTGGGCCGGTGGGGGCTGCTCGACGAACTCCGCGACGCGGGCTGCCGGCCGATCGACCACCAGAGCTACGAGGCGCCCGGCGTCCGGCTGGACGGCTTCTCCCTGCCGGTCGACGGCTACCGGACCACGTACGCGCCGCGACGGTACGTGCTGGACCCCATCCTCGCCGGCGGTGCCGTGGCCTCCGGAGCGGACTTCCGTGAGGGCTGCGCCGTCACGGATCTCGTGTTCGAGGACGACCGGGTCGTCGGGGTGCGGTACACGACGCCCGGCGGCGCCGAGGCGACGGACCGGGCGCGGCTGGTCGTCGGCGCGGACGGCATGCGGTCGCTGGTGGCCCGCAAGGCCGGCGCGCAGAACGTCATCGAGCATCCGCGTATGACGTGCACCTACTACAGCTACTGGGCCGGGGTTCCCGCGCACTTCGAGCTGTACGAGCGGCAGGGGCGCTGGATCGGGGTCATCCCCACCAACGACGACCTCACGCTGATCATGGCCTACTTCCCGCAGGACGAGTTCTCCGAGGTTCGCACCGCGGTGGAACCCGCCTACCTCGACGCCGTCCGCACGACGGCGCCCGAGTTGTACGAGCGGATGTCGGCGGGCAGCCGCGTGGAGCAGCTGTACGGCACGGGGCACCAGGAGAACTACTTCCGCAAGGCCTTCGGTCCCGGGTGGGTGCTGCTCGGTGACGCGGTGCACCACAAGGACTCCATCACCGCCCGCGGCATCACCGACGCCTTCATCCAGGCCCAGTCGCTCACCGAGCACATCGGGGAGCGACTGCACGACGACGCGGCACTCGACGTGGCGCTGCAAGGCTACGAGGACGACCTGGACGACACCTTCTCCGACGTCTACCAGGGCGCGCTCAACGTGGCCGAGCTCAAGCCCGACGGCCGGGCCGAGTTGCTGCGGACACTGGCCGGTCACCAGGAGCTGACCGACCGGTACTTCTCGACGGTGTCGGGCGCCTGCTCCATCGACGACTTCTACAACGCCGAACTCTTGACGCTGCTCGACCAGAGCTGAGTAACGGCTCTCTCCCTGGTGTCCTGCCGATTTGGAGAAGCAATGATCCCGTTGTCGTTCGCGCAGCGTCGGCTGTGGTTCGTGGACCGGTTCGAAGGCCCGTCGCCGACCTACAATGGCGCTTTCGCCCTGCGGCTGACCGGTGAACTGGACGTGGGCGCGCTGGAGTCGGCGCTCCGCGATGTCATCGAGAGGCACGAAGCCCTCCGCACGGTGATCGTCGAGGGCGACGACGGCGTCCCGCACCAGCAGGTGCTGCCCTCCGGTCGGAAGCCGTTGGACCTGCCGGTCGTCGAGGTCGCGAAGGAGGAGGAGCCGGCGGCCGTCGACGAGGTGGCCACCGCGACCTTCGACCTGGCCGCCGACGTTCCGATCCGCGCCAGGCTGCTGCGGTGCGCAGAGCGCGAGCACACCCTGGTGCTGGTGATGCACCACATCGCCGTGGACGGGGAGTCCTTCGGGCCGCTCTTCCGCGATCTCCTCGATGCCTACGCGGCCCGCACGGAGGGCAGGCCCCCGGCGTGGGAGCCGCTCCCGGTGCAGTACGCGGACTACACGCTGTGGCAGCGGGACATGCTCGGCGACGAGTCCGATCCGCACAGCCTGGCGGCCAGGCAGCTGGAGTACTGGCGGCAGACCCTGGCCGATCTGGCACAGCCGCTGGCCCTGCCCACCGATCGGCCGCGCCCGAAGGCGATGAGCCGCCGCGGCGACATGGTCCCGTTCTCCATCGACCCCGACCTGCTCCGGTCCGTGGAGAAGCTGGCCGCGCAGGCGGACACCACGATGTCCATGGTCATGCACTCCGCGCTGGCGGTCCTGCTGCACCATCTCGGCTGCGGTGACGATGTGCCCATCGGCGCACCGATCGCGGGCCGCACCGACAGGGAACTGCGGGACCTCGTCGGCTTCTTCGTCAACACCTGGGTGCTGCGCGTCGACCTCTCCGGGAACCCGACCTTCCTCCAACTGCTCCAGCGGGTGCGGGACCGGGCCCTCGCCGCGTACGACAACCAGGACCTGCCGTTCGAGCGGCTGGTGGAGCTGCTGAACCCGGACCGGTCCACCGCCTACAACCCGTTCTTCCAGGTGATGCTCGCCTGGCAGCCGCCTGTGCCGGAGATGGAGTTCCCCGGCCTCGACGCCCGGGCCGAGAGGCTCGAGACCAGAACAGCCAAGTTCGACCTGTTCTTCGACATCATCCCGAACGGCTCGGGCGGGGCGCGTTGCCGTCTGGAGTACGCCACCGAACTGTTCGACAGGCACACGGTCGAGGGCATCGCGAACCGGTTCGTGCGCGTGCTGGGCCGACTCGCGGCCGACGCGGAGCGCCGGATCGGCGGCATCGACGTGCTCGGCGCGACCGAGCGGGACCGGTTGCTCCGCCAGTTCAACGACACGGCCACAGCGGTGTCCGAGCTGACGGTCCCGGAGCTGTTCGAAAGCCAGGTGGCCAGGACGCCGGACGCGCCGGCGATCGTGTGCGACGGCCGGACGCTGACCTACCGGGAGCTCGACGACCGGGCGAACGGCGTCGCGCGGGAGCTGGTCCGGCGCGGTGCCGGGCCGGAGGACTTGGTGGTGCTGGCCTTGCCGCGCACGGAGGACCTGGCGGTCGGCCTGCTCGGCATCCTCAAGTCCGGTGCCGGGTACCTGCCGATGGACCCGCAGTACCTCGGCGGGCGAGCGGAGACCGTGCTGTCCGAAGCGGCTCCGCGGTTCGCGGTCACCGACACTGAGGCGTGGCAGAACCTGCCGCGGAACGACATCGCGATCGTCGACCTGGACGACCGAGCGGAATGGGCCTCGCTCGAGGGACCGCCGGACGACGCGGGCCGGATCTCGCCGCCGGGTCCGGACAACCTGGCGTACGTCATGTACACCTCCGGCTCCACGGGCAAGCCGAAGGGTGCGATGATCACCCACCGCAATGTCGTCAACGGGATACGGGAGCTGGTGCGCGTCCTGGACGCGCCGCCCGGTTGGCGGATGCTTGCCGGCACCTCGGTGAACTTCGACGTCTCGGTCTTCGAGCTGCTCACCGCCCTGTCCACCGGCGGCACGGCCGAAGTGGTGCCGAACGCGCTGACGCTCGCCGAGCGGGACTCCTGGGACGGCCAGGTCATCAGCGCGGTCCCCGCGGTGCTCGGGGAACTGATCGGCCACCTGGAGAAGACGACGGACGTGCGCACGGTCGTCTTCGCGGGCGATGTGCTCCCGGCCCGGCTGGTGCGTCAGGTGCGCGAGGCCCTGCCCGGGGTGCAGATCGTGAACTCCTACGGGCAGAGCGAGAGTTTCTACGCCACCACGTTCTCCCTCGCCGCGTCCGAGGAGTGGGCGGACAGCGACGTCGCGCCCATCGGCACCCCGCTGGGGAACATGCGGGCCTACGTGCTGGGCCCGGGACTCGCTCCGGTGCCGCAGGGCGCGATCGGGGAGCTGTATGTGGCCGGGACCTGCCTGGGCCGCGGGTACCACGGCCGCCCGGGTATGACCGCCGAGCGCTACGTGGCGAACCCGTTCGGCCCCGCGGGTGAGCGGATGTACCGCACGGGCGACCTGGCCCGCTGGAACGCACGTGGTCGGCTGGAGTGCCTCGGCAGGAGCGACGGCCAGGTGAAGGTGCGCGGCTTCCGCATCGAAACGGCCGAGGTCGAGGCCGTGTGCGCGCTGCACCCCGGGATCAGCGAGGCAGTGGTGGTCAGCCGGGAGGTGCCCTCGGGCGGGCGGCGGCTCGTCGCGTACGTGGTGCATGTCGGCGAGGGAGCCGTCGGTGACGACGGCGCCGGCGGGATCGGCGATGTGGCGGATGTGATGGCCGGTGTCTCGGCCGCCGAGCTGCGCCGATTCGTCGCGGCACGGCTGCCCGACTACATGGTGCCGTCGGTCTTCGTGACCCTCGGCCGCCTGCCGCTCGGGCCGACCGGCAAGCTGGACCGCTCGGCGCTGCCCGAACCGGAGTTCGTGGGCGAGGCCTACCGGGAGCCCGCCACCGAGGCCGAGGCGATCATCACCGCGGCGTACGCGGACGTACTCGGCGTGGACCGGGTCGGTGCCGACGACGACTTCTTCGTCGTGGGCGGGGACAGCCTGAGGTCGATCCAGGTGGTGGCGCGGGCCCGGGCCCGGGGGCTGGACCTCACCACGCGGGAGATCTTCGAGTACCGCACGGCGGCCCGGCTGGCCGAGGCGGCCTCCGCCCGCCGGGACCGGGCGCCCGCGCTTGCGGAAGACGAGGGCGGCGGCGTCGGCCCGATGCCGTTGCAGCCGGTCGCGCGGCATGTGTTCGAGCACGGTGGCGTGACGAACCGGTTCGCCATGGCGATGGCGCTGGAGCTTCCCGCGGGCATCGACGCGAACGGACTTGCCGCGACGCTGGACGCCGTGCTCGACCGGCACGACCTCCTGCGCGCGCAGCTGGTGCGCGGCGACGAGCCCTCTCTCGTCGTGCGTCCGGCGGGCTCCGTGCGGGCGGCGGACCTGATCCACCGGGTTCCCTGCGACGGCCGGTGGGACGAGGCGTCCCTGCTCGACCTGGCGAAGAGGGAACTGGACGAGGCGACCGGGCGGCTCGACCCGGAAGCCGGGACCATGGCGGACTTCGTCTGGTTCGCCGCGGAGCCGGGCGCGGGTCGGCTGTTCGTGGTGCTGCACCACCTGGTGGTGGACGGCGTCTCCTGGCGGATCCTCATGTCGGACTTCGCCGAGGCGTGGCAGCAGGTCAGTTCCGGCCGGACGCCCGAGCTGCCCGCGGTCGGGACGTCGGCCCGCCGCTGGGCGTCGGCGCTGCAGACCGAGGCGCTCGCCCCGGAGCGGGAAGCGGAACTGGCGTACTGGCAGGACATGCTCGAGGCGCCGAACCCCCCGCTGGGCACGCGGGCGCTCGACCCGGCGGTGGACGGGATGGCCACGGTCGACACCGTGCGGGTGCAGCTGTCCGCCGAGGTCACCGAGGCGGTGCTGACCAAGCTTCCCGCGGCCTTCAGGAGCACCGGGACCGATGTGCTGCTCGCCGCGCTCGCCCTGGCGGTGAACCGGTGGCGCGGCGCGGACCGTTCGACCCTGGTCCGGTTGGAGGGGCACGGCCGTGAGGAGGACGTCGTCCCCGGGGCCGACCTCTCCCGAACCGTCGGCTGGTTCACCAGCATGTACCCGGCCCGGGTCGACGTGGGCGGAGTGGACCTGGCCGAGGTGCTGGCAGGCGGCCCCGCGGCCGGTACGGCGATCAAGCTGGTCAAGGAGCAGTTGCGCGGGATCCCGGACAAGGGCGTGGGCTACGGACTGCTGCGCTACCTGAACCCGGAGACCGCCCCGCAGCTCGCGGAGTACCCGGCGCCGCAGATCGGCTTCAACTACCTCGGCCGGATCTCCGACGCCGACGTGCCCGAGCACCTGCGCGGGCACGGCTGGGGACCGGCGCCCTGGTCCGCCGAGCTGGTCCCGGCGCCCGACCCGGACCTGCCCGCGCTGTCCGCGCTGGAGGTCAACTCGGTCGCCACGGACACCGCCGACGGCACTCGCCTGCAGACCGCCTTCATGTTCCCCACCGGGGTGCTGTCCCGTGAACGGACCGCGGAACTGGCCGCGTTGTGGGTCGAGGTGCTGCAGGGCATGGCCGCGCACGCCGCACGCCCGGGGATCGGCGGGCTGACGCCCTCGGACGCCCCGCTGGTCTCGGTGCGCCGACACGAGATCGAGACCTGGGAGCAGCGCTACGGCCCACTGGTCGAGGTGTGGCCGCAGGCCCCGGGACAGTCCGGGATCCAGTTCCAGGCCGCGGTCGCCGACGGCTCCTTCGACGTCTACCACATGCAGTTCGTGCTGCACCTGTCCGGGCATGTGGACCCGGCGCGCATGCGGGCGGCCGGGCAGGCCCTCCTCGACCGGTATCCGAATCTGTGCTCCGCCTTCCTCACCGCGGCCGGCGGCGATCCGGTGCAGGTGGTGCCGGAACACGTGGCCCTGCCGTGGCGGCACATCGACCTGACCGGCCGGAGCGAAGCCGAGCAGGACGCGGCGCTCGACAAGGCACTCGCCGACGACCGGGCCGACCGGCTCGACCCCCTCCGGCCGCCGCTGTTCCGCATGGCTCTGCTCACCTGCGGGCCGCAGCAGGCGAAACTCGTCATCACAGCGCATCACACGGTGTTCGACGGTTGGTCGTCGCCGTTGGTGTTCAAGGATCTGATTCAGCTGTACTCCGGGACCCGCGAGCCCGCCCCGGTCCGAAGCTACGGTGACTACCTGGCCTGGCTGTCCACGCGGGACCGGGAGGAGTCGGCCGCCCGGTGGGCCGCCGAGCTCGCCGGGTTCGACCAGCCGACCCTCGTGGTTCCGAACGCTCCCCTTCAGGAGGCGGCGGCCGCCCTCGGGCGGGTCGAGGTACCGCTGTCCATCGACAAGGGGCGTGAACTCGCCCGGCGTGCCGCGGAACTCGGCGTCACGTTGAACACGCTCCTGCAGGGGGCGTGGGCGATCCTGCTCTCGAAGCTGACGGGCCAGCAGGACGTGGTGTTCGGCGCCGCCGTCAACGGGCGCCCGGCGGATCTCGCCGGTTCGGACGAAATGGTCGGCCTGTTCATCAACACCTTGCCGACCAGGGCTCTGTGCCGGCCGGACCACCGCGTGGTCGACGTCATCACCGAGCTCCAGGACCGGCAGACCGCGCTGCTCGACCACCACTACTACGGGCTGGCCGACATCCAGCGAGGCGTCGGGCTGCCCGCCCTGTTCGACACGATCGTCGTCTTCGAGAACTACCCGGTCGACCGCGAGGGCATCGTCGACGCGAACCTCGCGGCGGGGTTCAAGATCGACGCCATCCGGCCGTTCGCGGGCTCGCACTACGCACTCACGCTCAACGCCTCGGACCCCTATCTGCGGCTCGCCCTCGACTACCGGAAGAACCTCTACGAACGCGACGCGGCCGAGGGGATCGCCGCCCGGCTTGTCCGGGTGTTGGAGCAGGTGCTCGAGGATCCGTTGGTGTCGGTCGGTGCTGTTGAGGTGTTGGGGGAGGAGGAGCGGGACTGGTTGGTGCGGGGGGTCAATGACACGGTCCGGCCTGTGGCCGTGGGGACGTTGCCGGGTGCCTTTGAGGCTCAGGTGGAGCGTGATCCTGATCGGGTGGCTGTGATCGGGGAGGGCGAGAGGCTGTCGTACGGGGAGTTCAACCGGCGTGCGAATCGGTTGGCGCACTGGTTGGTCGAGCGGGGTGCAGGCCCTGAGCGGTTGGTGGGCGTGTGTGTTCCGCGTTCGGTGGATCTGATGGTGGCGATCTATGCGGTGGTCAAGGCTGGTGCGGCCTATCTGCCGGTTGATCCGGATCTGCCTGAGGAGCGGGTGCGGCATGTGCTGGAGGACGCGAAGCCGTTGTTGATGCTCGGTGAGGTGCTTCCGGACGTGTCGGGGTATCCGGACACGAATCCGGAGCGCAGTCTGTCGGCGGATCATGCGGCTTATGTCATCTACACCTCTGGTTCCACGGGTGGGCCGAAGGGTGTGCAGGTGTCGCACCGGTCGATCATGAACCGGCTGGCGTGGGGCCTATCGCACTTCGATGTCACGGTCGATGACCGGGTGCTGCTCAGCACGTCCGCGAGCTTCGACGTGTCGGTGCCGGAGCTGTTCGCGCCCTTGCAGGTCGGTGCGGCGGTGGTCGTCGCGCGTCCGGACGGGCGCCGGGATCCGGCTTATCTGGCGGACCTGATTCGGCGGGAGCGGGTGACGGGTGCGGACTTTGTGCCCTCGCTGCTTGAGGCGTTCGTCGCGGAGCCGGCGGCGGTGGAGTGCACGAGTCTGCGGTGGATGGAGGTCGCGGGTGAGGCGTTCCCGGCCGCGCTGGCGAACAAGGCCGTGGATGTGCTGCCGGGCTGTGGGGTGCACAACCTCTATGGGCCCACTGAGGCGGCGGTGGAGGTCACCGCGTGGCAGCACGTGCCGGGGGCCGAGCGGGTGCCGATCGGTGCGCCCGTCTGGAACACCCAGGTGTATGTGCTCGACGCGGTGTTGCGGCCGGTCGCCCCGGGGGTCGCCGGCGAGCTCTACCTGGCCGGTGCCGGGCTTGCCCGGGGTTACCTGGGGCAGTTCGGCCTGACCGCGAGCCGTTTCGTCGCCTGTCCCTTCGGGGCGCCGGGTACTCGGATGTATCGCACGGGGGATCTGGTGCGGTGGAACGAGGACGGGCAGGTCGAGTACCTCGGGCGGACCGACTTCCAGGTCAAGATCCGCGGCTTCCGCATCGAACTCAGCGAGGTCGAGCAGACACTGACCGCACACCCGGACGTCGACAACGCGGTGGCCGTGGTGCGCCAGGACCGCGTCGGCGACCAGCGCCTGGTGGCATACGTGGTGCCGGGCGACGGCAAGACGGACACCGACGTGGACACCACGGCCCTGCTGGAGCTGGCCCGGGAGACCCTGCCGGAGTACATGGTCCCGTCGGCGATCGTGCCGCTCGCGGAGCTCCCCATGACCACGAGCGGGAAGCTGGACCGCAAGGCGCTCCCCGCGCCCGACCACAGCGAAGTCGCAGCCGCCGGACGAGGGCCGCGCAACCACAACGAGGAAGTGCTCTGCCGGCTGTTCGCCGAGTTGCTCGGCGTGGAGGAGGTCGGCATCGACGTCGACTTCTTCGAACACGGTGGGCACTCGCTGCTGGCCACCCGGCTCATCGGCCGCATACGCAGCGAGCTCGACGTCGACGTGAAGGTCACAACGGTGTTCCGCAATCCGACCGTCGCCCAACTGGCGCAGCGGATCGAGAAGTTGGCCACATCGAAACGCCCCCAGCTGCGACAGATGACCGTACAGGAGAAGCGTCGATGATCCCGTTGTCCTTCGCCCAGCGTCGGATGTGGTTCCTCCACCGTCTGGAAGGTCCATCCGCGACCTACAACATTCCGTTCGCGCTGCGTCTGGACGGCGCGCTGGACACGGAGGCCCTCGTCGCGGCAGTGACGGACGTCGTCACCCGGCACGAGAGCCTGCGCACCCTGGTCGTCGAGAACGCCGACGGCACGCCGGAGCAGCGGGTCCTGCTCCCGGAGGAGGCGGCCCCGGAGTTCCGGGTGGTCGACGTGGCCGCGGAAGCGGTGGACGGCGCGATGCGCGAGGCCGTGGGAGCGAGTTTCGACCTGGAGACGGAACTCCCCCTGCGGACCACCGTTTTCCGCATCTCCCCGCAGGAGCACGTCCTGACGTTCGTGTTCCACCACATCGCCGCGGACGGGGCGTCGATGGCCCCGTTCCTCCGGGATCTGGTGTCGGCCTACACGGCCCGCCACCGCGGGAGCGCACCGGAGTGGGCGCCCCTGCCGGTGCAGTACAAGGACTACACGATGTGGCAGCGGCAACTGCTGGGCGAGGACGGCGACCGAGAGAGCGTCGCCGCGCCACAACTGGCCTACTGGCGGCAGGAGTTGGCCGAAGTGCCGCAGCCGGTGCGGTTACCGCTGGACCGGCCACGACCGACAGTGGCCGGCTACCGCGGCGACCACGTCGACTTCGTGCTGGAGCCCGAGGTGGTCGCGGGCCTCGCGAAACTGGCCGCGGAGCGCGGAGCCACGGCCCCGATGGTGGTCCAGGCCGCCCTGCTGGTGCTGTTGCAGAAGCTGGGCGCCGGCGAGGACGTGACGATCGGCAGCCCGATCGAGGGCCGCACCGACGAGGCCCTGGCCGACCTGATCGGGTTCTTCGTCAACACCTGGGTGCTGCGCGCCGATCTCTCGAAGAACCCCTCGTTCGGCGGTCTGGTGGAGCAGGTCCGGGACAAGGCGCTCGCCGCGTACGACAACCAGGACGTTCCGTTCGAGCGGCTGGTGGAACTGCTCGACCTGGAGCGGTCCACCTCGTACCAGCCGCTGTTCCAGGTGATGCTGGCCTGGCAGTTCGTGTGGCCGGAGATCGAGATGCCGGACCTGCGGGTCTCACTCGTCCCCGTGGGCACCGACACCGCGAAGTTCGACCTGTTCTTCAACATCGTTCCGGAGGCGTCCGGACGCGCCTACGGGCGGCTCGAGTACGCGACCGAACTGTTCGACCACACCACGGCTGTCGACATCGTCGACCGGCTCGTGCGCATCCTGGGACAGGCGGTCGCCGACCCGGGCGTGCGGCTCGGGGACGTCGACGTGCTGTCGGCGGAGGAGCGGGAGTGGTTGGTGCGGGGGGCCAACGACACCGCGCAGCCGGTGGCCGTGGACACTCTGCCGGGCGCGTTCGAGGCGCAGGTGGAGCGGGATCCCGATCGTCTGGCGCTGATCGGGGAGCGGGAGAGGCTGTCGTACGCGGAGTTCAACCGGCGCGCCAATCAACTGGCGCACTGGCTGGTCGAGCAGGGCGCGGGCCCCGAGCGGCTGGTCGCGGTGCGTGTCCCGCGTTCCGTCGACCTGATGGTGGCGATCTACGCGGTGGTCAAGGCGGGCGCGGCCTACCTGCCGATCGACCCCGATCTGCCCGAGGACCGGGTGCGGCACGTGCTGGAGAGCGCGAAGCCGCTGCTGGTGCTCGACGAAGCACTTCCCGAGGTATCCGGCCACTCGACGGCGAACCCGACGCGTGCGCTGTCGCCGGACAACACGGCATACGTCATCTACACCTCCGGCTCCACGGGTGGGCCGAAGGGTGTGCAGGTGTCGCACCGGTCGATCATGAACCGGCTGGCGTGGGGCCTATCGCACTTCGATGTCACGGTCGACGACCGGGTGCTGCTCAGCACGTCCGCAAGCTTCGACGTGTCGGTGCCGGAGCTGTTCGCGCCCTTGCAGGTCGGTGCGGCGGTGGTGATCGCGCGTCCGGACGGCCGCCGGGATCCGGCCTACCTGGCGAAGCTGATCCAGGAGGAGCAGGTGACGGGTGCGGACTTCGTGCCGTCCTTGCTGGAGGTGTTCCTCACCGAGCCGGCGGCGAAGGCGTGCACCAGTCTGCGCTGGATGGAGGTCGCGGGCGAAGCGTTTCCGGCCGCGCTGGCCAACAGGGTCGTCGGCGTGCTGCCGGGTTGTGGGGTGCACAACCTCTACGGACCCACCGAGGCGGCGGTGGAGGTCACCGCGTGGCAGCATGTGCCGGGCGCGGACCGGGTGCCCATCGGTGCGCCGGTGTGGAACACCCAGGTGTACGTGCTGGACGCGGCGCTGCGTCCGGTGGCGCCGGGGGTGGCCGGTGAGCTGTACCTGGCCGGTGCCGGGTTGGCGAGGGGCTATGTGGAGAACAGCGCGCTGACCGCGCACCGGTTTGTCGCCTGCCCCTACGGTGCGCCGGGAACCCGGATGTACCGCACCGGCGATGTGGCGCGGTGGAACAGGGACGGCCAGGTCGAATACCTCGGGCGGACCGACTTCCAGGTCAAGATCCGCGGATTCCGCATCGAGCTGGGCGAGATCGAGCAGGCGCTCGCGGAGCATCCCGGTGTGGCGCAGGCGACCGTCGTGGTGCGGGAAGGCCAGCAGGGCGACAAGCGTCTCGTGGGCTACGTGGTACCTGACCCGAATGCCGCGGTGGCGGATGTCGGCGCTCAGGCGGATGAATGGCGCCAGGTCTACGACGACAGCTACCGCGCGTCCGAGGATCAGGCGTGGGGCGAGGACTTCCAGATGTGGACGTCGTCGTACGACGGTGAGCCGATCCCGCGTGAACAGATGCAGGAGTGGCGGGACGCGGCGGTGGCACAGGTGCTGCGGTACGCGCCGCGGCGGGTGCTGGACATCGGTGTCGGTGCCGGTCTGCTGATGGCAAGGATCGTCGGTGAGGTCGACGAGTACTGGGGCACCGACATCTCGTCCCCGGTGGTGGAGCGGGTCAGGGCACAGGCTGAGCAGGCGGGCCACGGCGACCGGGTCCGGCTGAGCGCCCAGGCGGCCGACGATCTGTCCGGCCTGCCTCGCGGCCGGTTCGACACCGTGGTGCTGAACTCGGTGGTGCAGTACTTCCCGAGCGCCGACTACCTGGACCGGGTTCTGTGCGAGGCCATGGAGCTGCTCGCGCCGGGCGGCCGGGTCGTCGTAGGTGACGTCCGCAACGCCACGACGCTCCGGCTTCTGCTCACCGCGGTGCAGCGTGCGGCGCACCCGCACGCCTCGTACGAGGAGCTGCGGACGCTGGTGGAGAAGGAACTGCTCGCCGAGCGGGAGCTGGTGGTGGCCCCGGAGTGGTTCACCCAGTGGGCGGCGGACCGCTCCGTCGGTGTCGACATCCGGTTGAAGCCGGGGCAGGCGCACAACGAACTCACCCGGCACCGCTACGAGGTGGTCCTCCACAAGGAGTCGGCTGACGTCCTCGACCTGGCCGACGTGCCGTCGGTGCCATGGGGCGGGCAGCTGTCCGACCTGCCCGACCTGGACACTCTCGAGGATCGGGTGGGAGGCGGCCCGGTGCGGGTGACCGGCATACCCAACGCGCGGCTGGTCGAGGAGGCCACCGTGGCCGTCGCGGCAGGTCTCCTCGGTCCGGAGCCCATGCCCGGCAAACCGGTCGATCCGCAAGAACTGCTCGGGTGGGCGGGCGAGAACCGCCGTGACGCGGTCCTCACCCTGTCGGGCGAGGACGCGCGCTGCTTCGACGTGGTGCTGCTGCCCGAGCGGCAGACCGGGCAGTCGCGGGTCTCTGGCACGTTCGTTCCCAGCGCGGTGGGCAGCCGGGTCCGGGCGAACGCCCCCGCACTCGCCAAGACGATCGGTCCGCTCCTCGCCGAGCTGCGCGAACACCTTCAAGGGCGTCTTCCCGACTACATGGTGCCCGCCGCCGTCGTACCGCTGGTGGAGATACCGCTGACTCCGAGCGGGAAGCTGAACCGGAGGGCGCTGCCGCCGCCGGACTACGCGCAGGGGACGACGGGCCGGGCACCGCGCAATCAGAGCGAGGAGACCCTCAGCGCGCTGTTCGCCGAAGTGCTCGGCCTGGAGAGGGTCGGCATCGACGACGACTTCTTCGCCACCGGCGGGGACAGCATTCGTTCCATCCAGGTCGTCGCGCGGGCCAGGTCGCGTGGCCTGACGGTCAGCACGCGGGAGATCTTCGAGCACCGGACGGTCGCTCGGCTCGCGGAACTTGTCGAAGGACGAGAAGGAGCACTCCCGACCCTGGCCGAGCTGCCCGGTGGCGGCGTCGGCTGGGCCCCGCTGCCTCCGATGGCGGCACACGTCCTCGCGCTGGGCGGTGGCATCGGCCGGTTCTCCATGAACGTGATGCTGTCGCTGCCCGAGGACATCGACCGTACGGGACTGGTCGCGACATTGCAGGCCGTGCTGGACCGGCACGACGTGTTGCGCTCCCGGCTCGACCGGGCCGGGCCGGGCCTGTGGATCGAGCCGCCGGGCAGTGCGGACGCCGACGCACTGCTGCGAGAGATCCCCGACCGCGACGCCGACGTGAACGCCGAACTGGACGCGGCCGCAGGCCGGCTGGACCCGGACGCGGGTGTCATGGCGCAGTTCGTGTGGTTCACCTCCGGCACGGGTGGTGGCCGGCTGCTGATCGTGCTGCACCACCTGGTCGTCGACGGGGTGTCGTGGCGGATCCTGGGACCGGCCCTCATCTCGTCCTGGCAGCAGGTCCGGGACGGCCGCGCCCCGGAACCGGTGGAGGCAGGCACCTCGTTGCGCCGGTGGGCGCACGCCCTGGTCGCCGAGGCGGCTCGTCCGGAGCGGGAGGCAGAACTGCCCGTGTGGCAGGGGATCCTGCGCGAAAAGGAGCCGGTGCTGGGAGCACGGGCGCTGGACCGCACGCGTGACGTCGCGGCCACCGTCGACACGGTGCGCGTCCGAGTGCCGGCAGACGTCACGGAGACCTTGCTGACCACACTCCCCGCTGTGTTCCGTGGCAGGCCCGACGACGGTCTCCTTGCCGGGCTCGCACTGGCGCTGGCCCAGTGGCGCCGGACGCGGGGCGTGCCCGCATCCTCGACGCTGGTGCGGATGGAAGGGCACGGCCGGGAAGAGCACGTGGCGCCCGGCGCGGACCTGTCGCGCACGATCGGATGGTTCACCTCGCTGTACCCGGTGCGCCTCGACCTGGACGGCATCGAAGTGGCGGACGCCGTCGCCGGCGGTCCGGCCGCAGGCCGGGTGATCAAGGCCGTCAAGGAGCAGCTGCGGGCGGTGCCGGACAACGGCATGGGCTACGGCCTGCTGCGGCACCTCAACCCCGACACCGCCCCTGTGCTGGCCGCCGCGCCGGAACCGCAGATCGGGTTCAACTACCTCGGCCGGACCTCCGGCGCGGACATCCCGGAAGACCTGTGCGGACTGGGCTGGGCACCGGACACCTCGCACCAGGACCTGATCGCCGCACCGGACGCCGACATGCCTGTGCTGTCGGCACTGGAGATCAACGCGGTGGCCGCCGACACCGGCGACGGCGACGAGCTGACCGCCTATCTCGCCTTCCCGACCGGTGTGCTCGCCCGTGACGAGGTGACCGAGCTGGCCGGGCTGTGGGTCCAGGCGCTCACCGCCCTGGCCCAGCACGCCGCGGCACCCGACGCGGGTGGGCTGACCCCGGCCGACGCATCCCTGGTCGACGTGCGCCAGGAGGAGATCGACACCTGGGAGAGCCGGTTCGGCAAGCTGACCGAGATCTGGCCGACGACCCCCGCACAGTCCGGAATCCTGTTCCACACGATGCTGGCCGGGGCGTCGTTCGACCCGTACCACATCCAGTTGGTGTTCCAGCTGTCCGGCAAGGTCGAGCCGGAGCGGATGCGCCGGGCCGGGCAGGCGCTGCTGGGCCGCTATCCCAACCTCCGTGCGGCGTTCGTCGACCGGGCCGACGGCGATTTCGTCCAGGTGGTGCCCGCGCAGGGAGTGACCCTGCCGTGGCAGTACCTCGACCTGACCGCAGCCGGTGAGGCGGAGCGCACCGAGACGTTCGAGCGGTTCCTCACCGAGGACCGGGCCGCCCACTTCGACGTGGACACCCCGCCGTTGATGCGGTTGGCGCTCGCCGTTCTGGAGCCCGGCCGGGCCGAACTGGTGATGACCGTTCACCACGTGCTGTCCGACGGCTGGTCCACGCCCTTGCTGATGCGGGACCTGTTGCTGCTCTACGCATCCCACGGTGACGCGACCGGTCTGCCCGGCACGCGGAGCTACGGTGAGTTCCTCGCCTGGCGCGCGAGGCAGGACCAGGACGAGGCGGCACGGGCGTGGGTGGCCGAGCTCGACGGGGTCGAGGAGCCCACCCTGCTCGCTCCGGGATCCGCGGGCGGCGACGGCCTCGACCAGATCGAGTTCAGCCTCCCCCTCGACGTGTCCGGCGAACTCGGCCGGCGCGCCGCCGAGTTGGGCGTCACCGTCAACACCCTGGTCCAGGGCGCGTGGGCGCTGCTGCTCGGGCAGCTCACCGGCCGCCAGGACCTGGTGTTCGGTGCCACGGTCTCCGGGCGCCCGCCCGGGGTGCCGGACGTCGAGTCGATGGTCGGGATGTTCATCAACACGCTGCCCGTACGCGTGGAGTACGCGCCCGGCGACACCCTCGCCGACGTCGTGACCCGGCTTCAGCACCGACAGGCCGGCCTGATGGAGCACCACCACTACAGCCTCACGCAGATCCAGCAGTCCGTCGGACTGCAGACCCTCTTCGACACGCTGGTCGTATTCGAGTCCTATCCGGTCGACCGGGAGGGCATCAGCGCCGCCACCGAGGCCGCGGACGGGATCGCCTTCACCGGCCTGCGCCCGTCCAACGGCACCCACTACCCGCTGGCGCTGATGGCGGCGGCCGACAAGCACCTCGAGTTCCTCCTCCAGTACTGGCCCGGCCTCTTCGACCGGGACACGGTGGAGGCCTACGCGGCCCGGTTCGTGCGCGTCCTGGAACAGCTGGCGACCACTCCCGAACTGAAGGTCGCGCAGCTCGACGTCCTGGAGCCGGCCGAACGTGACCGGCTGCTCGTCGAGTTCAACGACACGGCCGTCCCGACCCCGGACGCCACGATCACCGGGCTCGTCGAGGCCCAGGCGGAGCGGACCCCCGACGAGGTCGCCGTGGTCGCCGAGGGCACGTCACTCACGTACCGCGAGGTGACCGCCCGGGCCGACCGCCTGGCGCGCGAACTGGCCGGACGCGGCGTCGGCCCGGAGTCGGTGGTCGCGGTCTCGCTGCCGCGGTCGGCCGACCTGGTGGTGGCACTGCTCGCGGTCCTGAAGGCCGGTGGAGCGTATCTGCCGGTCGACCCCAGGTACCCCAGCCATCGCCTCGTACCCATCTTCGACGAGGCGCGGCCGCACCTGGTCCTGACGGACACCGCGACGGCCGCGGTGCTGGTGGAGCACGACGCCCCGGACGTCCTCCTCGACGCCCTGGACCTCTCCGCGGACGCCCCGGACCTCGACCGTTCTCTCCACGCGGACCAGTTGGCGTACGTGATGTACACCTCCGGCTCCACCGGCAAGCCCAAGGGCGTCGCCATCACCCACGGATGCGTGGTCAACGGCGTGCTGCGGCTGGCCTCGCGCATCGGGATGGAGCCGGGCAAGCGGCTCCTCGCGGGCACGTCGGTCAACTTCGACGTCTCCGTGTTCGAGATCTTCACGACTCTCGCCACCGGCGGCGTCGTCGAAGTCGTCCCGGACGTCTTGGTCCTGGGCGACCACAAGGGCTGGAGCGGCAGTGTCATCTCCACCGTGCCGTCCGCCTTCGCCGAGCTCGTCGACGAGATCTCCGGCCGCACCAGCGTGGAGACGGTCGTCTTCGCCGGCGAGGCCCTGCCCTCGTCGCTCGTCGAGAAGACACGGAACGCCTTCCCGGGTGTGCGGGTCGTCAACGCCTACGGGCAGAGCGAGTCGTTCTACGCCACCACCTTCACCGTGGCGGGCGACACGCGGGACGGTACGGGCAGCGCGCCCGTCGGCACCCCGCTCGGCAATATGCGGACCTACGTCCTCGGCCCCGGTCTGGCCCCGGCGCCGCCGGGCGCGGTCGGCGAGCTGTACGTCGGGGGGAACGTGGGCCGCGGCTACCACGGCCGCGGCGCACTGACCGCCGAGCGTTTCGTCGCCGACCCCTTCGGCCCCTCGGGCTCGCGCATGTACCGCACCGGTGACCTGGCCCGTGTCAACGGCGAGGGTCAGCTGGAGTACGTGGGCCGCGGGGACGCGCAGGTCAAGGTGCGCGGCTTCCGCGTCGAGCCCGCCGAGGTCGAAGCCGCGCTCACCGCGCACCCCGGCGTCGCACAGGCCGTGGTCATCGCCCGCGACGGGCGCGGCGGCAACACCGGCAGGCAACTGGTCGCGTACGTCGTGCCTGCCGTCACCGGTGACGACCCGACGACCGGCGACGACCCCACGACCGGCGACGACCCGACGACCGGTGACGCTCCGACGATTGACCCTTCCGGCCCGGAGACGAAGGCGCTGCGCCCCTTCGTCTCGGAGCGGCTGCCCGACTTCATGGTGCCGTCCGCCTTCGTGGTCCTCGACCGGATGCCGCTCGCCCCGAACGGCAAGCTGGACCGGGCCGCGCTGCCCGAGCCGGAGTACACCGCCACCGCCTACCGGGCACCTCGCACCTCCCGCGAGGAGACCCTGGCCGAGCTGTTCGCCGAGGTGCTCGGCGTGGACCGGGTCGGCATCGACGACGGCTTCTTCGAGCTCGGCGGGCACTCCCTGCTCGCCACCCGGCTGATCAGCCGCGCCCGCGCCGAGATGGAGATCGAGATACCGATCCGCAAGATCTTCGACCTGCCGACAGTGGCCGCGCTCGCCGCGTGGACGGAGGAATCGGCTGCTCCCCGTCGCCCCGGCCTGCGCAAGATGTTCACAGAGGAGTAAGAGGCGATGATTCCGCTTTCATTCGCGCAACGCCGCATGTGGGTTCTGCATCAGATGGAGGGCGGGTCGGAGAACTGGAACATGCCGGCGGCCTTTCGGTTGACCGGGTCCCTGGACCTGGCCGCCCTCGCCGCGGCGATCCGCGACGTGGTCGACCGGCACGAGATCCTGCGCACCGTGTACGCGACGAACGACGACGGTGAGCTCTACCAGCGCATCCTCCCGACAGCGGAGGCCACGCCGGAGGTGCCGGTCATCGAGGTGGCGCCCGAGGACGTGTCCGGCGCGGTCGACGAGGCCATCGCGTACCGGTTCGATCTGGCGGCCGAGATTCCGGTGCGCGTGCGCCTGTTCCGCTGCTCACCCGAGGAACACGTCCTCGTCCTGGTCATCCACCACATCGCCACCGACGGCAGCTCGGGCGCGCCGTTGGCACGGGACCTGGCCGCGGCCTACACCGCCCGCCGGGACGGCCGGGCCCCGCAGTGGGAGCCGCTGCCGGTGCAGTACAAGGACTACACGATGTGGCAGCGCGAGGTGCTCGGTGACGTCGCGGACCCGGACAGTCTCGGGGCGAGGCAGATCGCGTACTGGCGCGGGGAACTGGCCGGGGTGCCGCAGCCGCTGAACCTGCCGCTGGACCGCCCGCGGCCCCCGGAGGCGAGTGGGCGCGGCGCCACGGTCGGCCTCATGGTGGAAGCGGAGGTGGCGACGGGGCTGCAGAGGGTGGCCGACGAGCACGGGTCGACCATGTCGATGGTCCTGCACGCCGCGCTGGCGACGCTGCTGTGCAAGCTGGGCGGCGGGCAGGACGTGACGATCGGCAGCTCGATCGCCGGGCGGACCGACGAGGCGCTTGCCGATCTGGTCGGGTTCTTCGTCAACACCCAGGTGCTGCGAGTGGACCTCTCCGACGACCCCTCGTTCACCGATCTGCTCGCACAGGTACGGAACAAGGCGCTGGCGGCCTACGAGCACCAGGACGTCCCGTTCGACATGCTGGTCGAGTCGATCAACCCCGTACGGTCCGCCGCGTATCAGCCGCTGTTCCAGGTGATGCTCGGCCTGCTGAACTACGAGCGGCCGGAGCTCGAACTCGCCGGACTCACCTTGGAGGCCGAGCCGGCCACCGCGTCTAACTCCAAGGTCGACCTGTTCTTCAACGTGGTCGCGGACGACTCGGGGACGCTGCGGGGCGACATCCTGTACGCGACCGACCTGTTCGACCGGGAGACGGTCGAGGCCATCGCCGCTCGGTTCGTGCGGGTGCTGGAGCAGTTGGCCGCCGATCCGAGCATGCGCGTCGGGGACGTCGACGTACTCCTTGCGGGGGAGCGGCAGCGGCTGGTGGTGGAGGTGAACGACACCGCCGAGCCGACCCTGGAGGGAGGGCTGGTCGCGGCGCTGCGCAGGCAGGCACAGGCGACACCGGAGGCACTCGCCGCCATCGGCGAGGACGAGTCGGTCACCTACCAGGAGCTGGACGCGCGGTCGAGCAGGCTGGCGCACTGGCTGGTCGACCGTGGTGTGCGGGCGGAGTCGCGGGTCGCCGTGTGCCTGCCCCGGACGGTGAACCTGGTGGTGGCGCTGCTGGCGGTGCTGAAGGCCGGAGGAGCCGTCGTTCCGATCGATCCGGACCACCCGCGCTCTCGTATCGACCATGTCATCGCACATGCGGAGCCGGTGCTCGTGCTGGACGCCGACGCGCTGGCCGGCATGGACCGGTCGGGCTACCCGGATTCGGCACCGGAGGTGGTCGTCCGGCCCGAGAACACCCAGTACGTGATCTACACGTCGGAGTCGACGGGGAAGCCCAAGGGCGTGGCGGTCCCGCGCGGCGCGGTGGCCAACTACCTGGCCACGGTGCAGCGTCGGGTCCTGCTGTCGTCCGCGGACCGGATGCTGTTCGGCACGACCGTGGCGCTCGACATGGCCGTCACCGAGCTGTACCTCCCGCTCATCGCCGGCGCCACCATGGTGGTGGCGGCTGAGGAGACCGTCGACGACATGTCGTCCGTGGCGGAGTTGATGCGCCACCACGAGGTCACCGTGGTACAGGCGACGCCCGCCTTCTGGCAGACGCTGGCGATGCGCGAGCCGCACGCCGCGAACGGTCTGCGGATCATCATCGGCGGGGAGGCCGTACCGGTACGGCTGGCCAAGATCCTGGCCAAGCAGGCCGCCGAAGTGCTCCACATGTACGGCCCGACCGAGACGACGACGTGGTGCACCGAGGCACGCGTGAGGGTGGGGGCGGGGGTGCCGATCGGGTTGCCGGTCGGGAACACCCAGGTGTACGTGCTCGACTCACGGTTGCGCCCGGTTCCGCGCGGGGTGCCGGGTGAGCTGTACGTCGCCGGTGCCGGGGTGGCCCGCGGGTACCAGGGCCGGCCGGAGCTGACCGCGGAGCGGTTCGTGGCGTGCCCGTTCGGCCCCGCCGATGGCGGGCGAGGAGAGCGGATGTACCGCACGGGAGACCTCGTGCGCTGGGACAGCAACGGTCAGCTGGAGTACGTCGAGCGAACCGATCGCCAGGTGCAGATCCGGGGTTTCCGGGTCGACCTGGGGGAGATCGAGCATGTGCTGACCGGACATCCGGGCGTGGCCCAGGCGGCGGGTGTGGTGCGTGAGAACCAGGACGGCGGTCAGCGCATCGTGGGCTATGTGGTGCCCGAGCCCGATGCCGCGGAGTCTGATGCCGGTGTGCAGGCGCTGCTCACCGAGCTGCCCGAGTACCTGCGGGGGCACCTCCCGCGCCAACTGGTGCCCTCCGTGGTGATTCCGCTTTCGGAGATCCCGCTGACTCCGGACGGAAGGCTCGACCAAGGAGCACTGCCGTCCGGGGACACGAACACAGCGGTCAGCCGGGAGCCGCGCAACTCCCACGAAGAGAGAATGTGTGCCCTCTTCAGCGAGTTGCTCGACGTCGAGAGGGTCGGTATCGACGACGACTTCTTCGAACTCGGTGGCCACTCGCTCCTGGCCACCCGGCTCAGCGCCCGCATCCACAGCGAGTTCGACATCGAGATGCCCCTCAGGACGATCATCAAGTACCCCACGGTGGCCGAGTTGGCCGCGCTGCTGCTCGTCGCCTCTTCCGAGGAACTCTCCGACCCGTTCGCCGTCGTGCTGCCGTTGAACAGCGATCCCGGCACGGGCAAGCTGCCGCTGTGGTTCCTCCATGGGGGAGGCGGGCTGGGCTGGGCGTTCTTCAGCTTCGTGCTGCACGCGCAGGACCGGCCGGCCTACGCCCTGCAGTCCCGCGGCTGGAACAGCGCGGACAAGCTGGCGGGGTCGGTGGAGGAGATGGTCGAGGACTACGTCGACCAGATGGTGAAGATCCAGCCGGACGGGCCCTTCCACCTGATCGGCTGGTCCTACGGCGGGACTGTCGTGCAGGCCGTCGCGGAGGCGATCGACCGGCGTGGGCGCGAGGTCGCCTTCGTGGCCATCCTGGACTCCCAGCCCGGGGGGAACTATTTCAAGGAGATACACGCCGGCAGGACTCTGGCGGACTACCGGACGGAACTCGAAGAGCACTTCGGCCAGTACTTCGGCACCGAGAACAGGCAACAGCTCGTGGACAGCATGTCGAGAATCCTGGCCAACAACGCGGCAATCATGTCGAAGTTCGAATCGCCGGTCTACCGCGGTGATGTGCTGTTCTTCAACGCGACGCTCGAGGAGAACTCCTACGCGCACCTGTGGCGGCCCTACGTGCTCGGTTCCATCGAGGTGCACGACGTGCGCGCTGTGCACCACGAATTGCACATGCCCGGCCCCGTGGCCGAAATCATGGAGGTCATCAACCGCAAGCTGGCGGCATGACCGGACACCGACGCTGTGGAGCCGATTCGACGAACCGGCGAAGGGATGATGGGGGTTGGTCGCGGTGAAAGCATCCGGCATGCCGGCGGAGGACAGGGACCGGGCCACGCTGCTGTGTGTGCCGTTCGCGGGAGCGGGAGCTTCGTTCTTCCACCCGTGGCGGGCGTTGGCCGCCGACCGGTGGCGCGTGGTCGCCTTCGAATTGCCCGGCAGGGAGCGGCGGATGCTTGAGACGCCGTACCGCAATGTCGTCGAGGCGGCCAGGAACGAGGTCGACGGCATTGCCGCGACGCTCGGCGAGGGGGCACGGGTGGTGCTGTTCGGACACAGCCTGGGCGCGGTGCTCGCGTACGAGCTGGTGCACCTGCTGACCAAGCGCGACGTGCACGTCGAGCGGCTGGTCGTGAGTGGTTCACCGGGACCGTGGACGCAACGGGAGCGGCGCGCCGCGGGGCTCCCCGACGAGGAATTCCTCGCCCGCGTCGAGGAGTTCGCGGGGTTCCGGCACGAAGCCCTGGACCACCCGGAGATGCGTGAGCTGATTCTCCCCGTGCTGCAGGCCGACTGCGAGATGCACGAGGACTACCTTCCCAGCACCGGCGAACCGGTGTCGGTGCCGATCTGCTCGCTGCGGGGCGATTCCGACGGCCTGGTCACGGCGGAAGAGGCGCAACAGTGGCGGGGCGCGACCACGAGTGGATTCAGCTATGCGGAGCTCGAGGGCGATCACATGTACCTGGTCGATCTCGGCCGGGAGGTGCTGGACGTGATCGAGGCCGAGTCCGCCCGTGCCTGCTAGTGCCGTGCCAGGGGCGTGACAGAGGGGTGACAGCTCCGACGAGCACGGTGGGGACATGAGAAGTCCCGCGATTGCAGTCTCTGGACTGCGCAAGGCATATGGCGACAAAGTCGTGCTCGACGGCATCGACTTCGAGGTCGCTGAGGGATCGGTGTTCTCCATGCTCGGCCCGAACGGGGCGGGCAAGACGACGACGGTGAACGTCCTGGCGACGTTGCTGAAGGCCGACGCCGGAACGGTGCGCGTGGCCGGGCACGACGTGGCGACCGCGACCAAGCAGGTGCGCGGGGCCATCGGTGTGACCGGTCAGTTCGCCGCGGTGGACGATCTGCTGACAGGTCGGGAAAACCTGCGGCTGATGGCGGACTTGAAGCGCGTGCCCTCCGGCGATCAGACGGTCACGCAACTGCTGGAGCGGTTCGACCTGACGGAGTCCGCGGACAAGATGGCGGCGACCTACTCCGGCGGCATGGGCCGGAAGCTGGACCTGGCGATGACGCTGGTCGGCAAGCCGCGGATCATCTTCCTGGACGAGCCGACCACGGGTCTCGACCCCCGCAGCAGGCGCACGATGTGGGGCATCGTCCGCGATCTGGTGGCCAACGGCACCACCATCTTCCTCACGACCCAATACCTGGGGGAGGCCGACGAGCTCTCCGACCGGATCGTGGTGCTCGACGAGGGCCACCTGGTCGCCGAGGGCACCCCCGAGGAACTCAAGCGCCAGGCCCCCGGCACCCACGTCCGGCTCCGGTTCGACGACCTCGACGACCTCGACACGGCGGCCCGGATCTTGCCCGGTGCCACCCGGGACGACCAGGAACTGACCCTGCGGGTGCCCAGCAACGGTGACGCGAAGTCGCTGCGGTCCCTGCTGGACCGGCTCGACGAGCACGAGGTCAACGCCCAGGAGGTCTCCGTGCACACACCGGACCTCGACGACGTCTTCCTCGCCCTGACCGGTCACGCGAGCACGAAGGAGGCGGCGAAGTGAGCTCTCTCTCCGCGGCGTTGACCGATTCGTCGATCATGTTGCGCCGCAATCTGAAGCACACCCTGCGGAACCCGATCACGGTGTTCAACGCGCTTCTCATCCCGATCCTGGTCATGCTCATGTTCGTCAAGGTGTTCGGTGGCGCCTTCAGCGTCGGTGACGACTACGTCGACTACGCGACACCGGGGATGCTCGTGATGGGCATCAGCTACGGGCTCGGGGCGACCGCGACGGCCGTGAACGACGACATGACCAAGGGCATCATCAACCGGTTCAAGGCGATGGACGTCTCCCGCGGTGCCGTGCTGACCGGCCAGGTCGTCGTCACCACGCTGCGCTGCATGGTGGCCGACGCGGCCATCATCGGGGTGGCCTTCGCGATGGGATTCAACCCGACCGCGAGCGCCATGGACTGGCTCGGTGTGTTCGGTCTCGTCGTGCTGCTCACCGTCGCGACCAGCTGGCTCACCGTCGCCGTGGGGCTGGCCGCGAAGACCGCCGAGTCGGCCGGCTTGGCCGCCGTGCCGCTGATCCTGCTGCCGTTCCTGAGCAGCGCGTTCGTACCCGCGGACACGATGGGGGCCGGCGCGCGGCAGTTCGCGGAGTACCAGCCCTTCACCCCGATCATCGAGACGCTGCGCGGGCTGCTGGTGGAGGACGGCCCGTCCAGGGGCGACGCGATCGCGGCCGTCGCCTGGTGCGTCGGGCTCGCCCTCCTCGGCTACGTGTGGGCGCTCTCCACGTTCAAGAAGCGAGCGTGACCTCGACCAGCTGAGACCAGTTGGTCCCCGTCCCCTCCCGGGCCGCCTCGGCGAACCGCGCGTCGCCGAGGCGGCGGCGTGCGGTCTGCTCGATCCGGGCCACGTCCGGGTGGGAGCGGTCCTGCAGCCCGCGCACGCCCGCGCTCGCGGCGAGCAGCCGCGCCGCCTGCTCGTGCTCGTCACGGCGCAGCGCCAGGTCCGCGACCCCGACGAGTACGTGCGCGATCAACGGCGCGTGTCCCCCCTGGGACGCCGCCTCGCAGGCCGCCGCCCGGTGCGCCCGGGCCTCGCCGAGGTCATCGGTGAGGTAGCCGAGCAGGTCGTGGGTCGTCGCACGAATGATCGCCCGCTCCGCTTCGTCGCCCAACAGAGCCCTCGCGACGCCGAGTTGTCTGTGCGCCTCCTCGGTCCTGCCGCCCCACCGGGCGAGTTCCGCCTCCGAGAGGGCCAACTCGGCCAGAGCGTCCGGCCAGGTGACACGCTGCGCGCTCCGCCGCGCCTCGGCGAGGGCGACCGTGCAGGCGTCCTCGTCGCCCAGCAGCCAGTACAGCTGCGCCTGCCGCGACCGCATGCGCATGATGTCCTCGGCGGCACCCACCTCGGTGACGACCGCGATCGCCTGCTCGTAGTGCTCGCACGCGGCGACGAACTCCCCGCGCACGGCGATCCGGTCCGCCAGCTCGGTCAAGGCGAACGAGATCCCGAACCGCTCCCCGAGCGCCCGGAACTCGATGAACGCCCTCTCCAGATATGCGTCCGCGTCACGCCCGTCCCGGCCGAGCATGATCCGCATCTTGCCCAGGTGCAGCCGGGCCATCGCGCGTACCCAGGGGTCCTCGTCGTCGAGCAGTGGCTCGAACGCGGGCAGGAACGCGTCGGGCGCCTGCAGCATGCGTTCCAGGGGCGCGACGAATCCCAGCACCGGATGGCTGCGTCGGCTGCGCCGGCTGAACCTGTAGGTCTTGTGAATCCACTCCGCGGCCTGGTGTTCGTCACCGCCCGGCCCGGAACTCAGGAACATCGCGATGAGGGCGTACACCATGGCGCGGTCCTCGTCGGTCACCTTGCCGGACGTTCTGGTGGCCGCGGTGAGCAGCTCGATGCCCTCGGTCTTGTGGCCGCCGAGCCACCAGTACCACCCGGCACTCGCCGCGAGCCGCATCGCCGCCTGCGCCTCGCCCGCCGCCAGCGCGCCGCGCATCGCCGCACCGATGTTGCCGTGCTCCGTCTCGAGCGTGGCCAGCCAGTCCAGTTGCTCGGCGCGGCGCAGGTGCGGCTCCGCGATCTCGGTGAGCTCGGTGAAGCAGGCCAGGTGTGCGTGGCGCGCCCGGTTCGTCTCCCCTGCCTCAGCGAGCCGGTGCCGGGCGTACTCCTTGATCGTGCCGATCATGCGATAGCGCGGGGCGCTGCCGCCCTCAGCGAGCAGCAGCGACTTCTCGGTCAGCGCGGTGAGCAGTTCGAGGATCTGCTCGGGCTCGACGGCGTCACCCCCGCACACCCGTTCCGCCGCCTCCAGACTCGCCCCGTCGGAGAACACCGAGAGCCTGCGCAGAACCATGCGCTCGGCGTCGCTGAGCAGCTCCCAGCTCCAGTCGACCGACGCGCGCAGCGTCTTGTGGCGCGGCAGCGCGGTCCGGCTGCCGCTGGTCAGCAGGCGGAACCGGTTGTCGAGTCGGTTGGCGAGCTGGTCGACGGACATGGTGCGCAGTCGGGCCGCGGCCAGTTCGATCGCCAAGGGAATCCCGTCCAGCGCCCGGCAGACCCGCGCCGTGGTCTCCAGAGTGTGCGCGTCGGCACCGAGATCCCGGCGCACCGCCCCGGCCCGGTCCCGCAGCAGTCGGACGGCGGGTGAGGCCTTGATCTCGTCCGGGCCCGCGTCGCCTTCCGGCACGGCCAGTGGCTCGACCAGCCACAGTGCCTCCCCGGTGACGCCGAGCGGCTCCCGGCTCGTCGCCAGGATCCGCAGCCGCCGGCACTCCCCGAGCATCCGGTGGGCGAACACCGCCGCGGACTCGATGACGTGCTCGCAGTTGTCCAGGATCAGCAGCGCCTCCCGCTCGCGCATCGCGACGACGAGCCGGTCGATGAGTTCCGCGTTCGGGGCCCCGCCGAGCAGGGAGTCCCGCAGGCCCAGTGCGGCGAGCGTGGACTGCGCCACGTCGGCCACACCGCCGTTCACGCGGACGGCGGCGAGTTCGACCTGCCGGACCCCGTCCGGCAGGTCGCCGAGCAGCGTGCGCGCGGTCTCCGCGGCCAGCCTGGTCTTCCCCGAGCCGGCCGGCCCGATGACGGTGGTGAGCCGGTGCTCGGCGACGAGCTCACGGACCGCGGCGACATCGGCGCCCCTGCCGACGAAGGTGGTCAGCTCGGCGCGCAGGTTGGTCCTGGGGCCCGCTTCCTTTTGCCGCAGGCCCTGCCTCAGCTCACCCCGTAACAGCGCGACGTGTAACGCCACCAGCTCGGGGGAGGGGTCGGCGCCCAGCGCGTCGGCCAGCGCCTCCCTCGCGCGCTGGTACACGAGCAGCGCCTCGCTGTCGCGGCCTGCCGCGGCGAGGGCGCGCATCAGCGCGGCGACGAACCGTTCCCGTACCGGGTGCGCGGCCACCAGGTCGGTCAGCTCCGTGACCATCTCCGCACCGCGCCCGAGCGCGATCTCGGCGTCGATCCGCTCCTCCGTGGCGGTCAGGCGCAGCTCCTCGAGCCGGACGACCGCAGCGTCGAAGGCGGCGCTGTCCCGCTGGCCGACGTCCTGCATGGCCGCGCCGCGCCACAGTTCGAGGGCCTCGCCGAGCAGTTGCACCCGTCGGGGACTGTTCTCGGCGTGGGCCCGGCCCGCGACGACGAGGCGTTCGAACCGCACGGCGTCGACGGCGTCAGGCTCCAGCGCCAACCGGTAGCCGTCCGTCTGCCCCTCGATCACGCCGTACGGCAGTGCCTTGCGCAGCCGGGAAACCAGGCACTGGAGAGCGTTCGTCGCATCGGAAGGCGGGTGCTCGCCCCAGATCCAGTCGATCAGTGACGCCTTCGGGACCGCCTGACCCGTCCTGAGGGCGAGGGCGATCAGCAGTCCGCGCAGTCGCGCGCCCGGCATGTCGACCAAGTCACCGTCGTCCGTGCGGACTTCAAACTGCCCCAGCATCCCGATCTGCACCCGCTGATTCTGTCACGGGCGTTTTACGGGCAGCGAACTCGCCGACCTGCTTCTGGACATCGCGGCGGCTGTCCCGTCGACAGGACAGCTGGCGGAATGCGGCCGTCCGCACCGCCGGCGCCGTGTTGAGGTGGTACGGTCGCGGGCTGACGAGGCTCAAGCCGATCACGCAACACCTGAAGAACTCGCGCACCTCGTCGTGAGCCCGCGGTTCGGAGCGGAATCCGATGGCGGCCGGGATCTCCCTGTCGACGCAGCGCAATTCGCCCTCGTTGACGTACTCCTCCTGCCGGACCTCGGACCAGCCGCCACAGCCGAACCATTCCGGACAGGCACCGGAATCATCCTTTCGCTGTTCGCGCGGCACGCGGCACCTCCGCCCCTTTCCGTAGGTGAAACATCGAGAATTACGGAATGGATCCCGGCGAGAAAGGAGTAACGCGGCGACGCCAAGTCAATGCGGCTGCGCATGGTGATGCGCTGTCCCGCCGGCGGGACCACGGTGCCCGGCGGGGGCCGCACTGTGATCCCTTGCAGCGCGTTTCCCGGGCCATTTACGTTGGCCTGGCGATGGCCCCTCGGTGCACTGCCGGCGACCACTTCCGATCAACGGATTCGTCTCGCCGGCGGGACAGTGGGAAGGAGAATGCTGGCAATGGAGTCAGAAGCGCAAGCCGCTCGTCCGAGTGCGCCCGTGTCACTCGTGCAGGAAATCTCGGCGCTATGGGGGGAATACCTCTCCCGCGAAGTCGGGGCGGACGACGACTTCTTCGAACTCGGCGGCAATTCGCTGATCGGAATCAAGATCATCGACCGGGTGACCCAGGACCACGGCGTCGAGCTGTCCGTGCGCGACTTCTACCTGGCGCAGACACCGGCCCGGGTCGCCGCGCTGATCGTGCAGGGGAGGACACACAGGTGAGGTTGACGCCAGGTCCCGCACGCGACGTCGACCTCGATCGCGTCGACCTGTTCGACCTGGACCTCTACGCCTCGGGCGATCCGCATCCGATCTGGGACGTGATGCGGGCGAAGGCGCCCCTGCACCACCAGGTCCTGCCGGACGGCCGGGAGTTCTGGTCGGTGACCCGTTACGACGACGTCTGCCGGGTGCTCGGCGACCATCAGGCGTTCACCTCGGAGCGCGGCACGGTCGTCACCCATCTCGGGGTGGACGACGTCGCGGCGGGCACGCTGCTGACGTCCACCGACCCGCCACGGCACACCGAGGTCCGCAGGGCGATCGGAACCCAGCTCACCGCGCGGGCGGTGGCGCCCTGGGAGGACCGGATCCGGCAGACGATCGTGCGCTTCCTGCAACCGGCGCTCGACGGTGGCACCTTCGACCTGGCCGAGCAGGCGCTGCTCCTCCCGGCGATGGTCACGGGTCCGCTCCTCGGGATCCCGGAGCGGGACTGGGACGAACTCGTACAGCTGACCGCGATGGTGACGGCGCCCTCGGACCCGCACTTCCGGCACGGCAGCGAGGCCGCGACACTGGCCATCTCCCACCACGAACTCGTCACTTACGTCACCGAGTGGGTCAAACGACGGCGGTCGGCCGGCGGCGAGGACGGGAGCCTGCTCGACCACCTCATGAGCGTCCGCGCGGGGGGCGCGCCGCTGACCGACGAGGAGATCGCCCTCGACGGCTACAGCATCCTTCTGGGCGCCAACGTGACGACGCCGCACACCGTCTCCGGCACGGTGCACGCGCTCGTCGAGCGGCCGGAGCAGTTCGCGAAGGCGCAGGCCGACCCAGCTCTGGTCCCGAACCTGGTCGAGGAGGGACTGCGCTGGACATCGGCCGCCTGCAACTTCATGCGGTACGCGGTGAGCGACGTCCGGATCGGCGGGGGCACGATCCCGGCCCGTGGGGCGGTCGTCGCGTGGATCGGGTCGGCCAACCGGGACGATTCCCAATTCACCGCTCCCCACGAGTTCGACATCACGCGGGACAACGCCAAGCGCCAGGTCGCGTTCGGGTTCGGACCGCACTTCTGCATCGGGGCACCACTGACCCGGCTGACGCTGCGCGTCTTCTTCGAAGAACTGCTCCGGCGGTTCGCCTCGATCGACCTCGACGGTGAACCCCAGCACCTGCGGTCGTACTTCATCGCCGGGATGACCCACCTCCCCATCGTCGCCAAGAAACGAATGACGCCATGACATCCGGCCCCAGCACCGTCACGTCGCCGTGGTTCGTCCGACCGCAGTCCACCGACCACCCCGCCCGGCTCTTCTGCTTCCCCTACTCCGGGTCCGGCGCCTCGGCCTTCAGCGCCTGGCCCACCGCGATCGACGACGTCGAGGTCTGCCCGGTCCAGTTCCCCGGACGCGAGAACCGGCTGGCCGAACCCCACTACGGCACCTACGACAACCTCGCCGCCGACCTGGCCGGACCACTGGCGCCGCGCCTCGACCGGCCGTTCGCGTTCTTCGGCCACTGCGCGGGCGCGCTGCCCGCGTACGAGACCGTGGTCCGGCTCGCCGAACGGGGCCTGCCCCGGCCGGAGCGCCTCTTCGTGTCCGGCCAGCCCGCACCGCACGACGCCGCGAGCGACCGGATGCTCACCATGACCGAGACCGAACTGCGCGCCGAGTTGGAGTCGTTCCTCCGCGGCCGGGGCATCGAGCCACGGCCGGACATGATCGACCTGGGCATGATGGTGCTGCTCCGTGACCTCGCTGCCGCGCGTGCGTACCGGCGGAGCGAGCCGGTCAGGGTGGGCTGCCCCATCGTCGTACTGCACTGGCGGGACGACCCCGACGTGCGCCTCGAGCAGCTTGCGGGGTGGCGTCAGTACGCGGACTCGGTCGACATCCAGGTCGTCGACGGCGGCCACCACGACTTCATGAACGCGCCGGACGAGCTGCGGAAGTTGCTGACCTCTTGGCGGTGAAGGCAGTGCGGCCCGAGCGCCGTACGCCGAGGCAACCGGAAGGAATTCGCATGAGTGGCGCAGCCACCGATATTGCCGTCATCGGGATGTCGTGCCGCTTCCCCCGGCGTGCACGACCTGGGGCAGTTCTGGCGCCTCCTGCGCGACGGGAAGTCGACCGTCGGAACATTCCCCGAGCAGCGGGCCGTCGCCTCGAAGCACCCGTCCCACCCGGACGCCGCCACCGTCAACGCGGGTTCGTTCTTCGACGCCGTCGACGGGTTCGACGCGGAGTTCTTCACCACGGGTCCGGAGGAGGCGGCCGCCATGGACCCCGTGCAGCGACTGGGTCTTGAACTCGCCTGGGAGGCCGTCGAAGACGCCCGTGTCCCGGCGACCGCGCTCGCGGGCCGCGATATCGATGTCCTGGTCGGTGCCGCGTCCTCTGGGTACGACGTGCTGCGCGGGCTGGCCGGCAGCGACCGGGACGACCACTACGCCGCGCTCGGTTCGAGCGGCGCGCTGATCGCGAACCGGATATCGAGCCTGTTCGACGTCCGCGGCATGAGTTTCTGCGCGGACTCGGGTCAGTCCTCTTCCCTCGTGGCGCTGGCCCTGGCGTGTGACCGGATACGCGGCGGCGCGGTCGACATGGCGCTGGTGGGCGGAGTGAACCTGATCGTCGACCCGGAAGCGGGACTCGGCATGGCGAATCTGGGCGCCCTGTCGCCCGATGGCCGCTGCTTCACCTTCGACGAACGGGCCAGCGGTTTCGTCCGGGGAGAGGGCGGGGGATTCGCCCTGCTGAAGCGGCTGGACCTCGCCGTCGCCGACGGCGATCACATGTACGCGGTGGTCCGCGGCTGGAGCGTCGGCAGCGGTGGCTCGACCTCCCGGATGCCGGACCCCAGTCCCGGCGCGCAGGCGGCGACAGCGCTGTCCGCTCTGCGACGCGCGGGCGTTCCGTTCGACGAGGTCGACTACGTCGAGGCCCACGGCACCGGTACCCGGCTCGGCGATCCCGCTGAGATATCCGGTCTGCGCGAGGTGTTCCGGGAAACCGGCCGGAGCCGCCCCCTGGTGATCGGTTCGGTGAAGACGAACGTCGGGCACCTGGAGCCGGCCGCGGGAATCGTGGGCTTCGTGAAGGCGGCGCTCTGCGTGGACCGCGCCCAGCTGGTGCCGAGTCTGAACTTCCGGTCTCCGAACCCCGCCATCCCCGACTTCCAGGAGGACTTCGACGTCCTCCAGGCCGCGCGGGCCTGGCCGAGCACGGCGAACCGGCCGCGGCGGGCAGGGGTGTCGTCGTTCGGAATGGGTGGCACGAACGCGCACGTGATTCTGGAGCAGGCGCCCCAGGAGCGGACTGCGCCCCGCGCCGAGGGTGATGACTCGGCCTCCGCGGGCGGTTCCGGGGTGGTGCCGTGGGCGCTGTCCGCGCGGTCGGAGCCGGCCTTGCGGGAGCAGGCGGCGCGGTTGCGGGCACTCGTGGCCTCGGACACGTCTCTGCCGGCGGCGGACGTGGGGCATTCGCTGGTGTCGACGCGGTCGTTGTTCGAGCACCGGGCGGTGGTCCTTGCCGGTGGCCGCAAGGAGTTGTTGGCTGGCCTGGACGTGGTGGCGGCGGGCGGGAGCGCGGCGCGGGTGATTCGCGGGGCGGCCGCGGGGCCCGTGGGCCCGGTCGTCTTCGTGTTCCCCGGTCAGGGGTCGCAGTGGACGGGAATGGGGAGGCGGCTGTACGCGGAGTCGGAGGTTTTCGCGCGCGGGATCGATGAGTGCGCGCGTGCTCTGGCGCCGTGGGTGGACTGGTCACTGGTGGACGTGGTGACCGGTGCGGAGTCGGCGCCGTCGCTGGAGCGGGGCGACGACGTGGTTCAGCCGGCGTTGTTCGCGATGATGGTGTCCCTGGCGCGGGTGTGGCGGTCGCTGGGAGTGGTTCCCGAGGCAGTGGTGGGGCACTCACAGGGAGAGATCGCCGCGGCGTGCGTGGCGGGTGCGCTCCCGCTGGAGGACGCGGCGCGGATTGTCGCCCTGCGCAGCCGGGCATTGACCGACCTGGCCGGCCTGGGCGGGTTGAACGCGGTGTCCGCGCCCCTCGAATGGGTCGAGGACCGGTTGGGGCGGTGGCCCGGGCGGCTCTGCGTGGGTGCGGTCAACGGACCGGGCTCCGTGGTGATCTCCGGGGACCTTGAGGCGCTGGACCAGTTCGCCGCGATGGCGGCCGGTGACGGGGTCCGGGTGCGCCGGGTCAAAATCGAGTACGCGTCGCACTCCCACCAGGTCGAACGCATCCGTGATCGTGTGCTTGAGGCCGCCGCCGGTCTTTCCCCGAAGGAGTCGGCGGTGGAGTTCCACTCCACGGTCACCGGAGGGTTGCTCGACACGCGCAAGCTCAACGGCTCGTACTGGTACGACAACCTGCGCTCGCCGGTGCGTTTCGGCGACGTGGTCGAACACCTGATGCGTGATCGCGGCGGTGTGTTCGTGGAAATCAGCCCGCATCCGGTGCTCGCGGTGGCGATGGAGGAGACCGCCGATGCGCTGACGGCCTCGCCGGTGGTGGTGGGCACCCTGCACAAGGACGACGGGAGTGCGGGCAAGATCATCACTTCGCTGGCCGAACTGCACGTGCGGGGTGTGCCGGTGAACTGGGAGGAGGTGTTCGCGGCGGACCGGCCGCGCCGGATCGGCCTGCCGACCTACGCGTTCCAGCGGCAGCGGTACTGGCTGACGGCGCCCGATGACACCGACACCACGAACACGGGGCCGTCCGCGCACACGAGCGGACCGGGCATGCACCGGCCCGCCGACGCCGACACCGGGGCAACGAACCCGGTTTCGGAGCCATCGGTCCTCGACCTTGTGTGCGCCGCAACGGCAGCGGTGCTGAGCAGGGAGGACACGGATCTGACGGGCGCCGATCTCGTGGCGAGGTCGACCGAGACCTTCAAGGACCTGGGCTTCGACTCCTCGATGGCCGTGCGGCTCCGCAACCGGCTTGCCACGGCTGTCGGTGTGCGGCTCCCGGCCACCGTCGCGTTCTCCTACCCCACTCCGCAAGCGCTCGGCAGCCACATCTTTTCCCTCCTCAGGCCGGAGGCGCCCGACGTCGAGCCGGAGGCGCCCGACGTCCCGGAAACGGCGGAGGGAACGACGCCGGAAAGTCGGAGTGATGATGAATTGTACGAATTGATCGACCGCGGATACGTGTAACACCGCCCGTTCGTCCAAGCAACACCCGTTGGAGGAGGCCCTGGTGAAAGACGTCGACAAGCTCCGGTCCTACTTGCGACGCGCCGTCGACGATGCGCAGGCCTTGCGCGAGCGGGTGCGCGAGCTGGAGGAGTCCGCTCGCGAGCCCATCGTGATCGTGGGCATGGCCTGCCGCTATCCAGGAGACGTCCGCACCCCTGAGGACCTGTGGCAGCTCGTCAGCGACGGCGTCGACGCCATCACCGACTTCCCCACCGACCGGGGCTGGGACACCGAGAAGCTCCTCGATCCCGACCCGGACCGACCCGGTGCGTCCTATGTCGCCAAGGGCGGATTCCTGTCCGACGCGGCCGAGTTCGACCCCGCGTTCTTCGGGATCAGCCCGCGTGAGGCGACGGCGATGGACCCGCAGCAGCGGCTGCTCCTGGAGACCTCCTGGGAGGCGTTCGAGCGGGCGGGCATCGACCCGGCCGCGCTGCGCGGCAGCCAGACCGGCGTGTTCGTCGGCGCCATGACCCAGGAGTACGGCCCTCACCTGCACGACGGCGCCGCCGGGTTCGACGGGTACCTCTTGACCGGCAACACCGCGAGCGTCGCTTCCGGCCGTGTCGCCTACACCTTCGGGTTCGAGGGTCCGGCGGTGACGGTGGACACCGCATGCTCGTCCTCGCTGGTCTCGATGCACATGGCGGCCCAGGCGCTGCGCAACGGCGAGTGCTCGCTGGCCCTGGCGGGCGGCGTCGCCGTCATGGCCACGCCGGGCATGTTCGTGGAGTTCAGCCGGCAGCGCGGGCTCGCGGTGGACGGGCGGTGCAAGGCGTTCGCCGAGGCGGCGGACGGCACGGCCTGGGCGGAGGGCGTGGGCCTGCTGCTGCTGGAGCGCCTCTCCGACGCGCGGAGGAACGGCCACCAGGTGCTGGCGGTCGTACGCGGCTCGGCCGTCAACCAGGACGGCGCTTCCAACGGCCTGACCGCCCCCAACGGCCTCTCCCAGGAGCGCGTGATACGTCAGGCCCTCGCCGGCGCGGGACTGTCGTCGCAGGACGTTGACGCTGTCGAGGCGCATGGCACGGGCACGACGCTGGGTGACCCGATCGAGGCGCAGGCGCTGCTGGCCACCTACGGTCAGGACCGGCCGGGGGACCAGCCGTTGTGGCTGGGTTCGCTGAAGTCCAACATCGGCCACAGTCAGGCCGCGGCGGGCGTGGGCGGTGTCATCAAGATGGTGATGGCGCTGCGCCACGGCGTGCTGCCGAAGACGCTGCACGTGGATGAGCCGTCCCCGCATGTGGACTGGACCGCGGGCGCGGTAGAACTCCTTACCGAGAACCGGGCCTGGCCAGAGACCGACCGCCCGCGCCGCGCCAGCATTTCGTCGTTCGGTGTCAGTGGCACGAATGCCCACCTGATCGTCGAGCAGGCTCCGGTGGGCGAGGGCGTCACGGGTCAGGGTGTGCCGGGGCCGGTGGTGGTGACGGATGGGACGTTGCCGTGGCTGGTGTCGGCGAAGTCCGAGGATGCGCTGCGGGAGCAGGCGCTGCGGCTGCTGGAGCACCTGGACCGTCACCCGGAGGTGGCGCCCGCCCAGGTTGGTCATGCGCTGGCGACGAGCCGTTCCGTGTTCGATCATCGGGCGGTGGTGATCGGCCGTGAACTGGCCGACTACCGGGGTGCGTTGGCGGCGCTGGCCGCGGGTGAGCCCTCCCCGCATGTGGTCACCGGGATGGTGGCCGCTCAGCCTGGCAAGACCGTGTTCGTGTTCCCTGGTCAGGGGTCGCAGTGGGTCGGTATGGGTGTGGAGTTGATGCGTACGTCGCCGGTGTTCGCCGAGCACTTGACGGCGTGTGCGGTGGCGCTTGAGCCCTTCACCGGCTGGAACCTCATCGACGTCCTTACGCAGGTGCAGGGTGCTCCCACTCTTGACCGGGTGGATGTGGTTCAGCCTGCCCTGTGGGCGGTGATGGTCTCCCTGGCCCGGTTGTGGGAGCACCTGGGGATCACTCCGGATGCGGTGGTGGGTCACTCCCAGGGCGAGATCGCCGCTGCCCATATCGCCGGTGTGTTGTCGTTGGAGGACTCCGCCCGCATCGTGGCGTTGCGTTCTCAGGCCATCATCGACATCGCGGGCCGGGGCGGGATGGTCTCGGTGCCCCTGCCTGCGGCCGGCGCCTCAGAGCTGATCGCCCGCTGGCAGGGCCGGGTAGCCGTGGCCGCGGTCAACGGACCGTCGGCCACGGTGGTTGCCGGTGACGCCGACGCGCTCGCCGAGCTCCTCGAGCACTGTGAGGGCGAGGGCATCCGAGCCCGCCGCATTCCCGTCGACTACGCCTCCCACACCACCCACGTCCACGCTCTTCACGACCAGCTGCTGGAGTTGCTGGCACCCATCGAGCCCCAACCGGCCACCGTGGCGTTCTACTCCAGCGTCACAGGCCACCTCGGCGGGCCGATGGCCGACACCACGGTGATGAACGCCCAGTACTGGTACGACAACCTGGCCACCACCGTCGACTTCCAGGGCGCCACCCGTGCTCTGCTGGATGACGGGCACACCCTGTTCGTCGAGGCCAGCCCGCACCCCGTCCTCACCCACCCCCTCCAGGAAACCGCCGAAGACCACCCGGTGGGCGAGCGGGCCCTGGTCACCGGCACCCTGCGCCGCGACGAGGACACCTGGCACCGCGTGCTGACCTCCCTCGCGACCGCCCACCCCCACACCACCGCCGCCAACTGGGCCGGCTTCTACCCCGCCACCCGGCCCACCCACCTCGACCTGCCCACCTACCCCTTCCAACACCAGCACTACTGGATGGAGGCGTCCGGGGGCACGGGAGACGCGGCCGCGGCCGGACAGCTGCCGGTCGAACACCCGCTGCTCGGTGCGGCGGTGGAGCTGGCGGGGACGGATGGCACCGTGCTGACCGGCCGGTTGTCGTTGCAGACGCATGGCTGGCTGGTCGACCACGCGGTCTCCGACACCGTTCTGCTGCCCGGCACGGCCTTCGTCGAGATGGCACTCCGCGCGGGTGACGAGGTGGGCGGCGACCACCTTGAGGAACTCACCCTGCAGGCACCGCTCGTTCTGTCCGCGACCGGCGGCGTCCGGCTGCGGGTGGAGGTGGGTGAGGCCGACGACGCCGGGCGGCGATCCGTGAGCGTCTACTCCCGGCCCGACGGCGCGGGGACGGGTGTGCCCTGGACCTGCCATGCCACGGGCGTGCTCGCCTCCGGCGGTCCGGCGCCGTCCTCGTGGGATCCCAGGGTGTGGCCGCCGGCCGGAGCGGTGTCGGTGGAGACCGATGAGCTGTACCCGTCGCTGGCCGCCCTCGGCTATCAGTACGGCCCCGCCTTCCAGGGACTGCGGGCGGTGTGGAAGCGGGGGGAGGAGGTGTACGCCGAGGTGGTGCTGCCGGAGGAGCGGCTCGCCGAGGCGACCGCCTTCGGCATCCACCCCGCGCTGCTGGACGCGGCCCTGCACGCCGGGCTCGTCCCGGACGGCCCGGAGACCGGGCGGGAAACGGAGCCACCGAGGCTGCCGTTCGTGTGGTCCGATGTGCGGCTGCACGCGACCGGCGCCACGAACGTGCGGGTGCGGCTGACCCCGTCGGGCCACGACGCCCTTGCCGTGGAGGTCGCCGACACCGAGGGCGCACTGGTCGCGTCGGTCGGTTCGCTGACGATGCGTCCCGTTGACCCCGGGAAGCTGGGCGGGGCCCGGGACGGGCGCCACGACGCGTTGTTCCGCGTGGAATGGGTGAGCCGGCCGGTGGGGGATGCCGCTGGGACCCCGGTCGGCCCGTGGGCGCTGGTGGGCGACGACGGACTCGGTCTTGGCACCGTTCTGGACGGTGCACGGCTGGGGCGGTACGCGGATCTGTCCGCGCTCAGTGACGCGTTCGAAGAATTCGAAGAACTCGAAGAACTCGCCGCCTCCGCCTCCCGGCCCGAACTCGTCCTGGCCTGTCATCTGCCCGGCGAAGACGCCGCCTCCGGCGATCCTGCCGCCGCTCGCACCGAGCTGGTCAAGGCGCTGTCCTTGGTGCGGTCTTGGCTCGCCGACGAGCGGTTCGCCGACACACGGCTGGTGGTGGTCACCCGCGGTGCGGTGGTGGCCGGCCATGCGGAGCAGCCGGATCTCGCCTCCGCGCCGGTGTGGGGTCTGCTGCGCACCGCGCAGACAGAGAACCCGGACCGTTTCGTCCTCGTCGACGTCGATGAGGACGAGCGTTCCCTGCAAGCCCTGCCCGCCGCGCTCGCTTGCGGGGAGCCGCAGCTGGCGGTGCGCGGGGGAGAGGTCCTGGTGCCGCGGCTCGTCCGGGCCGCGGCCGATGGCGCGCTGACACTCCCGCGGGAGCAGGCGGCGTGGCAGCTGGACGTGACCGGCCGCGGAACCCTGGACGAGCTGTCCCTGGTGGCAGCACCCGACGAGGCAGAGCCGCTGCTGCCGCACCAGATCCGGGTCGCCGTGCGGGCGGCCGGGCTGAACGTCCGGGACGTGTCGATCGCACTCGGTGTCACCTCGGGTGACAGCTCCACGATGGGCATCGAGGGCGCCGGGGTGGTGACCGAGGTCGGCTCGGGCGTGACCGGGCTGCGGCCGGGCGACCGGGTGCTGGGCTTGATGCCGGGGGCGTTCGGCCCCGTGGTGGTCACCGATCACCACCTGGTCGTACGGATCCCCGACGGCTGGTCGTTCGAGGACGCGGCGTCGGTGCCCCTGGCGCTCGGGACGGCGTATCACAGCCTGGTGAACCTGGCGGGGCTGCGGCCGGGCGAGTCGCTGCTCGTGCACGCCGCCGCAGGAGATGTGGGCATGGCCGCGGTGCAACTGGCGCGGCATCTGGGCGCGGAGGTGTTCGGCACGGCGAGCACCAGCGAGTGGGATGTCCTGCGGGCGTCCGGGCTGGACGACGAGCACATCGCGTCGTCGCGGACGCCGGAGCTCGAGGAGCGGTTGCTGTCCGCCACCGGCGGCCGGGGTGTCGACGTCGTACTGGGCAGCCCGGCGCGGGAGTTCGTGGACGCCTCGCTTCGGCTGCTGCCGCGCGGGGGCCGTTTCGTGGAGACGGGCACGACCGACATCCTCGACCCGCGGGAGGTGGCCGGGGCCCGTCCCGGCGTGGAGTACCAGGCGTTCGACCTGATCGAGGTGGCCCTCGCGGAGCCGGAGCGGTTCCAGCAGATGCTGACCGAGATCGTCGCGCTGTTCGAGCGCGGTGCTCTGCGCCACGCGCCGGTACGGGCATGGGACATGCGGCAGGCGCCGGAGGCGTTCCGCGCGTTCAGTCAGGCCCAGCACGTCGGAAAGATCGTACTGACCACGCCGCCGGTGTGGGACCCCGAGGGCACGGTGCTGATCACCGGCGGCACCGGCACGCTGGGCGGGCTGCTCGCCCGGCACCTGGTGACCGAGCACGGAGCGCGGCACCTGCTGCTGGTCAGCCGCCGCGGGCCCGGGGCCGAGGGAGCCGGGGAACTGGTGGAGCGGCTGGCCGGGCTCGGGGCGACGGCCACGGCGGTGGCGTGCGACGTCTCCGACCCCGAGGCGCTGTCCGACCTGCTGGAGGCGATACCCGCCGAGCATCCGCTGACCGCGGTCGTGCACACGGCGGGTGTGCTGGACGACGGCCTGGTCTCCGCGCTGACGCCCGAGCGCCTTGACGCGGTGCTGCGGCCCAAGGCGGACGCGGCATGGCACCTGCACCGGCTCACCCGGGACCGGGATCTGGCGGCGTTCGTGCTGTTCTCCTCGGTGATGGGCGCGCTCGGCGGTGCGGGGCAGGGCAACTACGCGGCGGCGAACGTCTACCTCGACGCGCTGGCCGCGCACCGCCGGGCCCAGGGACTTCCGGCCACGTCGCTGGCCTGGGGCCTCTGGGACCAGCGCAGCGACATGACGGGGGACCTGGACCGGGCGGACCTGGCCCGGATGGCCCGGGTCGGCCTGACGCCTCTCCGGTCGCAGGAGGGGCTCGCCCTGTTCGACGCGGCCCTCGCCCTCAACGAACCGATGCTCGTTCCTGCGCGGCTGGACACCGCGCGGCTCGCCCAGGGCGGGGCGCTCCCCGCGGTGCTCCGCGCCCTGGTGCGTCCCCGTGCCGCCCGGCGCACCGCCGCGGCCGGTTCGGCGGGTGGCGTCGGGGGTGGGCAGCGGTTCGCCGGGATGTCCGTGGCCGAGGCGGAGCGCGAGTTGACGGAGGTGGTGCGTGCTCACGCCGCGACCGTGCTGGGGCACGCGACACCGGAGGCGGTCCGACCGGACAACACCTTCAAGCAACTCGGCTTCGACTCGCTGTCCTCGGTCGAGCTTCGCAACCACCTCAACGCCGCCACCGGCCTGCGCCTGTCACCGACGGCGGTCTTCGACTACCCGACGCCGGCTGCGATGGCCCGCCACCTGCGCGGTGAATTGCTCGGGGAGGCGACGTCCGCCGCCGAGCCCGTGGTGGCGGCTGCCGCGTTGGACGAGCCCATCGCCGTGGTGGGCATCGGCTGCCGTCTTCCCGGGGGTGTGGGATCGCCTGAGGAGTTGTGGGAGCTGGTGGCCTCCGGCAGTGAGGCGATCTCGGGGTTGCCGACGGATCGTGGCTGGGATGTCGAGGGGTTGTACGACCCTGATCCGGACCGGTCGGGCAAGAGCTATGTCCGTGAGGGCGGGTTCCTTCATGACGCGGCCGGGTTCGACGCCGGTTTCTTCGGGATCAGTCCGCATGAGGCGCTGGCCATGGATCCGCAGCAGCGGCTGCTCCTGGAGACCTCCTGGGAGACGATCGAGCGGGCCGGCATCGACCCGACGACGTTGCGCGGCAGCCGCACCGGCGTGTTCATCGGCGCCATGACCCAGGAGTACGGCCCGCTGCTCCATGAGGCCTCGGAAGGGATGGACGGCCTGCTGCTGACCGGCAAAATAGCCAGTGTGATCTCCGGTCGGCTGGCCTATTTCCTTGGGCTGGAGGGCCCGGCGATCACGGTCGATACGGCGTGTTCGTCGTCTCTGGTGGCGTTGCACCAGGCGGCGCAGGCGCTGCGTCAGGGGGAGTGCACCCTTGCGGTGGCCGCCGGTGTGTCGGTGATGACCACTCCGGGTGTGTTCACTGAGTTCAGCCGGCAGCGCGGGCTTGCGGCGGATGGGCGGATCAAGGCGTTCGCGGCTGCCGCCGACGGCACGGGCTGGGGCGAGGGCGCCGGCGTCCTCCTCCTGGAACGCCTCTCCGACGCGCGGAAGAACGGTCACCAGGTGCTGGCGGTCGTACGCGGCTCGGCGGTCAATCAGGATGGTGCGAGCAACGGCCTGACCGCCCCCAATGGGCCTTCGCAGGAGCGCGTCATCCGGCAGGCCCTTGCCAACGCCCGGGTCAAGGCTGACGAGGTCGACGTGGTCGAGGGGCACGGCACGGGCACGACGCTGGGTGATCCGATCGAGGCGCAGGCGCTGCTGGCCACCTATGGTCAGGGCCGGCCCGAGGACCAGCCGTTGTGGCTGGGTTCGCTGAAGTCCAACATCGGCCACACCATGGCGGCTTCCGGGCTTGCCGGAGTGATCAAGATGGTGATGGCGATGCGTCACGGCCTGCTGCCGAAGACGCTGCATGTGGATGAGCCGTCCTCGCATGTGGACTGGGCGTCGGGTGCGGTGGAGCTGTTGACGGAGGCGCGGTCCTGGCCGGAGACGGGGCGTCCGCGTCGTGCTGGGGTGTCGTCGTTCGGTATCAGTGGGACCAATGTGCATGTGGTGTTGGAGCAGGCTCTGGGGGGTGTGGAGGTATCGGGTGAGATTGTGCCGGAGCCGGTGGTTGAGCCGGAGCCGGTGGTGGGGGCGGTGCCGTGGTTGGTGTCGGGTAAGAGTGTGGCGGCGTTGGCGGCGCAGGCGGGGCGGCTGGGGGATTTCGTGGCTGCGGATGCTGAGGTGTCGGTGGCTGATGTGGGGTTGTCACTGGCGGTGTCGCGGTCGGCGTTTGATCATCGGGCGGTGGTGATCGGCCGCGAACTGGCTGACTATCGGGGTGCGTTGGCGGCGCTGGCCGCGGGTGAGCCCTCCCCGCATGTGGTCACCGGGACGGTGGCTGCTGAGCCCGGCAAGACCGTGTTTATGTTCCCCGGTCAGGGGGCGCAGTGGGTCGGTATGGGTGTGGAGTTGATGCGTACGTCGCCGGTGTTCGCCGAGCATTTGACGGCGTGTGCGGCGGCGCTTGAGCCCTTCACCGGCTGGAACCTCATTGACGTCCTTACTGAGGTGCAGGGTGCTCCCACTCTTGACCGGGTGGATGTGGTTCAGCCTGCTCTGTGGGCGGTGATGGTTTCGCTGGCCCGGTTGTGGGAGCACCTGGGGATCACTCCGGATGCGGTGGTGGGTCACTCGCAGGGTGAGATCGCTGCTGCTCATATCGCTGGTGTGTTGTCGTTGGAGGATTCTGCCCGGATTGTGGCGTTGCGTTCGGGGGCCATCACGGAGATTGCGGGCCGGGGCGGGATGGTTTCGGTGCCGCTTGCCGCGGAGGGGGCTGCGGAGCTGATCGCCCGCTGGGAGGGGCGGGTGGTGGTGGCCGCGGTGAACGGGCCGTCGGCCACGGTGGTTGCCGGTGACGCCGACGCGCTGACTGAGCTGCTTGCTCACTGTGAGGGCGAGGGCATCCGGGCTCGCCGTATTCCTGTGGATTACGCCTCTCACACCTTCCATGTGGAGGCGTTGCGTGAGCGGCTGTTGGAGTTGTTGGCGCCGGTTGAGCCGCGGTCGGCGACGGTGGCGTTCTACTCGACGGTGGCCGGGCACGCTGGCGGGCCGATGGCCGACACCACGGTGATGGACGCGGCGTACTGGTACGAGAACCTCCGCACCCCCGTCGCATTCGAGCCGGTGGTGCGGTCGTTGCTCGGTGACGGGTTCCGGGTCTTCGTGGAGTCCAGTGCTCACCCCGTGCTGACGCTGGGGCTGGTGAATACCGCTGAGGATGCCGGGACCGAGGTTGTGGCGGTGGGCTCACTTCGCCGGGACGAGGGGGGCCTGGAACGGCTTTACGCCTCCCTTGGTGAGGCGTGGGCGCAGGGTGTGGACGTCGACTGGCCGGAGGTGTTCGCGGGCCGGGGAGCACGCCTCGTCGACCTGCCGACCTACGCCTTCCAACACCAGCAGTACTGGCTGGGGACGTCCGGGAGCGCGGGGAACGTGATCGCAGCCGGACAGGCGGCGACCGGTTCGGTGGGCGGTGTCGGGAGTGGGCAGCGGTTCGCCGGGATGTCCGTGGCCGAGGCGGAGCGCGAGTTGACGGAGGTGGTGCGTGCTCACGCCGCGACCGTGCTGGGGCACGCGACACCGGAGGCGGTCCGACCGGACAGCAAGTTCAAGGACCTCGGCTTTCACTCGCTGGCCGCGGTGGAGCTGAGCAACCGTCTGACAGCGGCTATTGGCCTGCGCCTGTCGCCGACGGCGGTCTTCGACTATCCGACGCCGGCTGCGATGGCCCGGCATCTGCGCGGTGAGTTGCTCGGGGAGGCGACGTCCGCCGCCGAGCCCGTGGTGGCGGCTGCCGCGTTGGACGAGCCGGTGGCTGTGGTGGGTATCGGCTGCCGTCTTCCCGGGGGTGTGGGGTCGCCTGAGGAGTTGTGGGAGCTGGTCGCGTCCGGCAGTGAGGCGATCTCGGGGTTGCCGACGGATCGTGGCTGGGATGTCGAGGGGTTGTACGACCCCGATCCGGACCGGTCGGGCAAGAGCTATGTCCGTGAGGGCGGGTTCCTTCATGACGCGGCCGGGTTCGACGCCGGTTTCTTCGGGATCAGTCCGCGTGAGGCGACGGCGATGGACCCGCAGCAGCGGCTGCTCCTGGAGACCTCCTGGGAGGCATTCGAGCGGGCGGGCATCGACCCGATCGCGCTGCGCGGCAGCCGCACCGGCGTGTTCGTCGGCGCGGTGTCGCTGGACTATGGCCCTCACCTGCACAAGGCCTCGGAAGGGATGGACGGCCTGCTGGTGACCGGCAAGATGACCAGTGTGATCTCCGGTCGGCTGGCCTATTTCCTTGGGCTGGAGGGCCCGGCGATCACTGTTGATACGGCGTGTTCGTCGTCTCTGGTGGCGTTGCACCAGGCGGCGCAGGCGCTGCGTCAGGGGGAGTGCACCCTTGCGGTGGCCGCCGGTGTGTCGGTGATAGCCAGTCCGGGTGTGTTCACCGAGTTCAGCCGGCAGCGGGGGCTGGCGGCGGACGGGCGGATCAAGGCGTTCGCGGCTGCCGCCGACGGCACGGGCTGGGGCGAGGGCGCCGGCGTCCTCCTCCTGGAACGCCTCTCCGACGCGCGGAAGAACGGTCACCAGGTGCTGGCGGTCCTGCGCGGCTCGGCCGTGAATCAGGATGGTGCGAGCAACGGCCTGACCGCCCCCAATGGGCCTTCGCAGGAGCGCGTCATCCGGCAGGCCTTGGCCAACGCCCGGGTCAAGGCTGACGAGGTCGACGTGGTCGAGGGGCACGGCACGGGCACGACGCTGGGTGACCCGATCGAGGCCCAGGCGCTGCTGGCCACCTATGGCCAGGACCGGCCCGAGGACCAGCCGCTGTGGCTGGGCTCGCTGAAGTCCAACATCGGCCATCTAGGGGCCGCGGCGGGCGTGAGCAGCGTCATCAAGATGGTGATGGCACTGCGGCACGGCGTCCTGCCCCCCACGTTGAACGTGGACGAGCCGACCCCGCACGTCGACTGGACCGCTGGCGCGGTGGAGCTGCTGACCGAGGAGCGGCCCTGGCCGGACACGGGGCGTCCGCGCCGCGCCGGGGTCTCCGCCTTCGGTGTCAGCGGGACCAACGCCCACCTGATCGTCGAACAGGCCCCGGAAGGCGAGGGCGTCACGGGTCAGGGTGTGCCGGAGCCGGTGGTGGTGACGGATGGGACGTTGCCGTGGCTGGTGTCGGCGAAGTCCGAGGCCGCGCTGGGGGAGCAGGCGCTTCGGTTGCTGGAGCACCTGGACCGTCATCCGGAGGTGGCGCCTGCCCAGGTTGGTCATGCGCTGGCGACGAGTCGTTCCGTGTTTGATCATCGGGCGGTGGTGATCGGTCGTGAACTGGCTGACTACCGGGGTGCGTTGGCGGCGCTGGCCGCGGGTGAGCCCTCCCCGCATGTGGTCACCGGGATGGTGGGTGCTGAGCCCGGCAAGACCGTGTTCGTGTTCCCCGGGCAGGGGTCGCAGTGGGTCGGCATGGGCGTGGAGCTCATGGCCACCAGCCCCGTCTTCGCCGAGCACCTCACCGCGTGTGCGGCGGCGCTTGAGCCCTTCACCGGCTGGAACCTCATCGACGTCCTTACGCAGGTGCAGGGTGCTCCCGCCCTTGACCGGGTGGATGTGGTCCAGCCTGCCCTGTGGGCGGTGATGGTCTCCCTGGCCCGGTTGTGGGAGCACCTGGGGGTCACTCCGGATGCGGTGGTGGGTCACTCGCAGGGTGAGATCGCTGCCGCGCATATCGCTGGTGTGTTGTCGTTGGAGGACTCCGCCCGCATCGTGGCGTTGCGTTCTCAGGCCATCATCGACATCGCGGGCCGGGGCGGGATGGTCTCGGTGCCGCTTGCCGCGGCGGGGGCTTCGGAGCTGATCGCCCGCTGGCAGGGCCGGGTAGCCGTGGCCGCGGTGAACGGACCGTCGGCCACCGTGGTCGCCGGTGACGCCGACGCGCTGACTGAGCTGCTTGCTCACTGTGAGGGCGAGGGCATCCGAGCCCGCCGCATTCTCGTCGACTACGCCTCCCACACCTTCCATGTGGAGGCGTTGCATGAGCGGCTGTTGGAGTTGTTGGCGCCGGTTGAGCCGCGGCCGGCGACGGTGGCGTTCTACTCGACGGTGGCCGGGCACAGTGGCGGGCCGATGGCCGACACCACGGTGATGGACGCGGCGTACTGGTACGAGAACCTCCGCACCCCCGTCGCATTCGACACGACCACCCGTGCCCTGCTCGATGACGGGCACACCCTGTTCGTCGAGGCCAGCCCGCACCCCGTCCTCACCCACCCCCTCCAGGAAACCGCCGAAGACCACCCGGGCACCGGCGAATTCGGCGTCACCGGCACCCTGCGCCGCGACGAGGACACCTGGCACCGCGTGCTGACCTCCCTCGCGACCGCCCACACCCACACCACCACCGCCGCCAACTGGGCCGGCTTCTACCCCGCCACCCGCCCCACCCACCTCGACCTGCCCACCTACCCCTTCCAACACCAGCACTACTGGCTGCCGGACACCGACACAGCCGACACCGATCCCCACACCCTCGGCCTGCGCGCCACCGACCACGGCCTGCTCGGTGCCGCCGTCGCCCTCGCGGACGGCGATGGCCACCTGTTCACCGGGAGTCTGTCGCTGCGCAGCCACCCCTGGCTGGCCGACCATGCCGTTCACGACACTCCGCTCGTGCCGGGCACCGCGTTCGTCGAACTCGCCCTCCACGTCGGCCAGATCATCGACGCTCCTCACCTGGACGACCTGACCCTCGAAGCACCCCTGACACCCCCGGCCGTCGGCGGCTTTCACGTGCAGGTGCGCGTGGCGGCACCCGACGGAGACGGCCGCCGAGCTCTCACCGTTCACTCCCGGCCCGACGACGCCACACCCGACCGGCCCTGGACCCGCCACGCCACCGGCACCCTCAGCCCTCAGCTGCCCGCCACACCGGACACGGCAGAGTGGGCGGAGCCGACGGCATGGCCGCCGACCGGCGCCAGTCCCTTGCCCGCCGACACCCTCTACGACCTCATCGCCGGCTTCGGTTACCACTACGGCCCCACCTTCCAGGGCGTGACCGCTGCCTGGCGCCAGGGCGACACCCTCTACGCCGAGGTGACCCTCCCCACCGACGACATCACGGACGCCGGCCACTACGGCATCCACCCCGCTCTCTTCGACGCCGCGCTCCACCCGACCGTCTTCGCCCGTTCCGAAGAGCGCTCGGACGAGGTACCTCTGCTGTTCGCCTGGTCGAACGTCCGGCTCCACGCCGTGGGCGCCCAGGCACTGCACGTCCAGATCACTCTTTCCGACGCGGGGGCGCTGCGGGTCAGCCTTGCCGACCCCGTCGGGCGGCCGGTCGCCGAGGTGGAGTCGCTGGCCATGCGGCCGATCACCGCCGAGCAGTTGGCGAAGGCGGTCGCGACGGGCGCAGACGACCACCTGTTCCGCCTGGACTGGGTCCCCATGCCCGTCGCGGAGGGCCTCAAGGCCGACCGGGTGGCGTTCCTGGGCACCGACGTTCCCGCGGCGCTGGTCACGTCCCTGCCCGAAGGTGTCGAGGTCGAAAGCCATCCGGAGCTGGCGACGCTGCTGGCGGACGACACCGCTGCCCTCCCGGACCTGGTCATCGCCTCCGGTCTACTGGATCGTTCCGGCCCGGCCGAGGATGTCCCCGGCTCCGCGCGTGAGGCCGTTCAGTACACCTTGGACATGGTCCAGTCGTGGCTGGCCGAGGAGCGGCTGGCCGGCAGTCGGCTGGTGTTCGTCACCAGGCGAGCTGTAGCGGTCCACGCCGGAACCGAGTCGCCCAGCCCCGCGGACGCCGCTGTCTGGGGCCTGATCCGTACGGCCCAGACCGAGAATCCGGGCCGTTTCACCTTGATCGATCTTGCGGACGAGAACACCGTCTCCGCCGAGTCGTTCCGCGCGGCGTTGGGAGGCGGCGAGCCGCAGGTGGCCCTCCGCGACGGCGATCAACAGCCGCTGTACGTCCCCCGGCTCGTGCGGGAGACCCCGCCCGACGACGCCATCGTGCCGGAGCCGGCCGTGGGCGGCACGGTCCTGATCACCGGCGGCACCGGCACCCTGGGTTCGATGTTCGCCCGCCACTACGCGACGGCCGGGCAGGCCGGTCATCTGCTGCTGACCAGCCGGCGTGGCCTGGACGCTCCGGGCGCGCCCGAACTCGCCGCCGAACTGGCCGAGCTGGGCGTGAACGTCACCATCGCCGCTTGCGACATCGCCGACCGCGACGCTCTCGCCGCGCTTCTCGCGGGCATCCCCGACGAACACCCCCTCACCGTCGTCGTGCACAGCGCCGGCGTCCTCGACGACGGCGTCGTCACCTCCCTGACGGCGGAGCGCGTCGACAGTGTGTTCCGCCCCAAGGTCGACGCCGCCTGGCACCTGCACGAGCTCACCCGCGAGACGGACCTCACCGAGTTCGTCCTCTTCTCCTCCATGGCGGGAGTTCTGGGCACTCCGGGACAGGGCAACTACGCCGCGGCGAACGTCTTCCTCGACGCCCTGGCCCAGCGCCGTCGTGCCGACGGCCTGCCCGCCACCTCGCTGGCCTGGGGCTTCTGGGAACAGCGCAGCGACATGACCGGCCACTTGGACGACGCGGACCTGACCCGAGCGGCACGCCTCGGGATCAAGCCCATCACGGCGGAGGAAGGGCTGGCGTTGTTCGAAGCCGCCCGCTCCACGCGCGGCGCCTGCCCGGTCCCCGCCAAGATCGTTCCCGCCCTGCTCCGCCCGCACCTGGAGACCGGTACTGTTCCCGCCGTCCTCCAGGGCCTCGTGCGGGCTCCCGTCCGCAGGGCCGGCGCCGCCACGGCGACCAACGCCGACCTCCGCGACCGCCTGGCCCGCCTCTCTCCCGAGGACGCCGAGGACGCCCTCGCCACCCTCGTCCGCACCGAAGCCGCCCTGGTCCTGGGCCATGCCACGCCCGACACCATCAACCTCACCCAGGCGTTCAAGGACCTCGGTTTCGACTCGCTGACCGCGGTCGAGCTCCGCAACCGCCTCAACGCCGCCACCGGCCTGCGCCTCCCCGCCGGCCTCGTCTTCGACCATCCCACCCCGCGCCGCCTGGTCACCCACCTCCACGCCGCTCTCGCCCCGACCGCCCACGCGTCCACCGCCGCCCCGGCCACCACCGTCGCCGTCGGCGCCACCGACGAGCCCATCGCGATCGTGGCCATCGGCTGCCGGTACCCGGGCGGTGTGCAATCCGCGGACGACCTGTGGTCCTTGGTGGCGAGCGAGTCGGATGCCGTCGCGGAGTTTCCGACCACCCGTGGCTGGGACGTCGAGAAGCTGTACGACCCCGATCCCGACCGACCGGGCAAGACCTACGTCCGCGAGGGCGGTTTCCTCTACGACGCCGACGTCTTCGACCCCGCCTTCTTCGGCATCAGCCCCCGCGAAGCCCTTGCCATGGACCCCCAGCAACGCCTCCTGCTGGAGGTCGCCTGGGAAACCATCGAACGCGCCGGCATCGACCCCACCACCCTCCAGGCCACCCCCACCGGCGTCTTCACCGGCGTCATGTACGGCGACTACGGCAGCCGCCTCAGCTCCGTCCCCGAAGACCTGGAGGGCTACCTGCTCAACGGCAGCGCGGGCAGTGTCGCTTCCGGCCGTGTCGCCTACACCTTCGGGTTCGAGGGGTCGGCGGTGACGGTGGACACCGCCTGCTCTTCGTCGCTGGTGGCCATCCATCTGGCCGCGCAGGCGCTGCGCAACGGCGAGTGCTCCCTGGCTCTGGCGGGCGGCGCCACCGTCATGGCAACGCCTGATGTCTTCACCGAGTTCAGCCGGCAGCGTGGGCTTGCGGTGGACGGGCGGTGCAAGGCGTTCGCCGAGGCGGCGGACGGCGCGGGCTGGGCGGAGGGCGTGGGCCTGCTGCTGCTGGAGCGCCTCTCCGACGCGCGGAGGAACGGTCACCAGGTGCTGGCGGTCTTACGCGGCTCGGCCGTGAATCAGGATGGTGCGAGCAACGGCCTGACTGCTCCCCATGGGCCTTCGCAGGAGCGCGTCATCCGGCAGGCCTTGGCCAACGCCCGCCTCACGCCGGGTGAGGTCGATGTGGTCGAGGGGCACGGCACGGGTACGACACTGGGTGATCCGATCGAGGCCCAGGCGCTGCTGGCCACCTATGGTCAGGGCCGCTCGGAGGACCAGCCGTTGTGGCTGGGTTCGCTGAAGTCCAACATCGGCCACAGCCAGGCCGCGGCGGGCGTGGGCGGTGTCATCAAGATGGTGATGGCGCTGCGCCACGGCCTGCTGCCGAAGACGCTGCATGTGGACGCGCCGTCCTCCCATGTGGACTGGGCTGCGGGAGCGGTGGAGTTGTTGACGGAGGCGCGCTCTTGGCCGGAGACAGGGCGTCCGCGTCGTGCCGGGGTGTCGTCGTTCGGTGTCAGTGGCACGAATGCCCACCTGATCGTCGAGCAGGCGCCGGACGGCGAGGACGTCGCCGGTCAGGGTGTGCCGGAGCCGGTGGTGGTGACGGATGGGACGTTGCCGTGGCTGGTGTCGGCGAAGTCGGAGGCTGCGCTGCGGGAGCAGGGGCTTCGGCTGCTGGAGCACCTGGACCGTCACCCCGAGGCGACGCCTGCCCAGGTTGGTCATGCGCTGATGGCGGGCCGTTCGGTGTTCGATCATCGGGCGGTGGTGATCGGCCGTGAACTGGCGGATTTCCGGGGTGCGTTGGCGGCGCTGGTCGCGGGTGAGCCCTCCTCGCATGTGGTCACCGGGACGGTGGCTGCTCAGTCTGGCAAGACCGTGTTCGTGTTCCCCGGTCAGGGGTCGCAGTGGGCCGGTATGGGTGTGGAGCTCATGGCCACCAGCCCCGTCTTCGCCGAGCACCTCACCGCGTGTGCGGTGGCGCTTGAGCCTTTCACCGGCTGGAACCTCATAGATGTGCTCCATGGTGTCCACGAGGCTCCCACCCTTGACCGGGTGGATGTGGTTCAGCCTGCCCTGTGGGCGGTGATGGTCTCGCTGGCTCGTTTGTGGGAGCACCTGGGGGTCACTCCGGATGCGGTGGTGGGCCACTCCCAGGGGGAGATCGCTGCCGCGCATATCGCCGGCATCCTCACCCTTGAGGACTCCGCCCGGATTGTGGCGCTGCGTTCTGGGGCTATCACGGAGATTGCGGGCCGGGGCGGGATGGTTTCGGTGCCGCTTGCCGCGGCGGGGGCTGCGGAGCTGATCGCCCGCTGGGAGGGGCGGGTGGTGGTGGCCGCGGTGAACGGGCCGTCGGCGACGGTGGTCGCGGGTGACGCCGACGCGCTGACTGAGCTGCTTGCTCACTGTGAGGGCGAGGGCATCCGGGCTCGCCGTATTCCTGTGGATTACGCCTCTCACACCTTCCATGTGGAGGCGTTGCATGAGCGGCTGTTGGAGTTGTTGGCGCCGGTTGAGCCGCGGCCGGCGACGGTGGCGTTCTACTCGACGGTGGCTGGGCACAGTGGCGGGCCGATGGCCGACACCACGGTGATGGACGCGGCGTACTGGTACGAGAACCTGCGCACCCCCGTGGCATTCGAGGCAACCACCCGTGCTCTGCTGGATGACGGGCACACCCTGTTCGTCGAGGCCAGCCCGCACCCCGTCCTCACCCACCCCCTCCAGGAAACCGCCGAAGACCACCCGGTGGGCGAGCGGGCCCTGGTCACCGGCACCCTGCGCCGTGACGAGGACACCTGGCAACGCATGCTGACCTCCCTCGCGACCGCCCACCCCCACACCACCGCCGCCAACTGGGCCGGCTTCTACCCCACCACCCGGCCCACCCACCTCGACCTGCCCACCTACCCCTTCCAACACCAGCACTACTGGCTGCTGGACACCGACAAAGCCGACACCGGCCGTGCGACCAGTGCCTCCGCGGACCCGGTCGAGGCCGAGTTCTGGGACGCGGTCGAACGGGAGGACTTGGACGCGCTGATCAGCACACTGGGGCTGGGCGATGCGGAGGCCGAGCGCGACGGCGCGAGCACCTCCCTTCCTGCTGTGCTGTCCGCCATGGCGTCGTGGCGGCGGCGTCGGCTGGACCGGTCGGTACTGGCGAGCTGGCGCTACCGCGCCACGTGGAAGCCGCTGCTCGACATCGGGACCGGCGCGACGCGGGGATTGGAGGGGAGCGCCTGGCTGGTGGTCGTCCCCGAGGCGGCCGCCCCGGACCCCGCGGTGGAGACGGTGCTCGACGCGCTGCGGCAACACCGTGCCCGGGTGATCCGATGGGACATCGCGCCGGCCGACCTGCGGAGTCGCACCGCGCTCGGCCAACGGCTCGCCGACAGGCTCGCGGAGGAGGACGCCCCCGCCCGCCTCACCGGCGTGCTGTCGCTCGCCGCGCTCGTCGACGACGGCCTGGGCGCCGCGCACGAGCCGGTTTCCGACGGCCTCGCGGGCACGGTCGCCCTCGTGCAGGCGCTGGATGACGCGGGCGTCGAGGCCCGGCTGTGGTGCCTGACGCGCGAGGCGGTGTCCACGGGGAACGCCGACGCCGTCACCAACCCGCTGCAGGCCCAGATCTGGGGCCTGGGCCGGGTGGTGGCGCTGGAGCGGCCGGAAAGGTGGGGCGGGCTCGTGGACGTGCCGGCCCGGCTGGAGGGGCGCGCCGTGCAACTGCTGTGCGCGGCCCTCGTCGACGCCGTGGACGAAGTCCATGGTGAGGACGAGGTGGCGGTGCGCACCTCAGGAGTGTTCGGCCGACGCCTTGCGCGGGCACCGCTGGGCGACGCACCGGTGGAGGACTGGCGTCCCCGGGGCACCGTGCTGGTGACGGGCGCCGCGGGCGCGGTCGGATCGCACGCCTGCCGTTGGCTGGCCCGGGCCGGCGCGCCACACCTTCTGCTGGTCGGCAGGCGCGGCAAGGACGCGCCCGGCATCGCGGAGTTGGAGGCGGAGCTGACGGAGCTCGGATCGCGCGTGACCGTGGCCGCGGTCGATGCCGCCGACCGGGACGCGTTGCGGAAGGTGCTGGCGTCGGTTCCGGAAGAGCTCCCGCTGACTGCGGTGATCCACAGCGCCGCAGTGCTCGCGGACGGCTTGGTGGAGTCCCTCACGGCGAAGCAACTGGAGCGGGTGCTCAGGCCCAAGGTGGCCGCCGCCACGGTGCTGCACGAGCTCACCGCCGATCTGGAGCTGGACGCGTTCGTGCTGTTCTCCTCGGCCGTCGGCAGCATCTGGGGCAGCGGCGGGCAGGGCGGGTACGCCGCGGCGAACGCCTTCCTCGACGCGCTGGCCCAGGTGCGGCGGGCGGCCGGGCTGCCCGCGACCGCCGTGGCCTGGGGGTCCTGGGGCGGCGGCATGGTGACCGGCGAGGTGGAGGAACGCCTGCGCCGGCAGGGGCTGCCGCCGATGGCTCCCGAGACGGCGATGGCGGCGCTGGCCGCTTCACTGGGCCGGGAGGAGACGCAGGTGATGGTGGCCCAGGTGGAGTGGGCGGACTACGCGACCGTCTTCACCACGACCCGTTCCAGCCGGCTCATCGCCGATCTCCCCGACATCGCCGTGCCCACCGCGGCGCACCCCGGCGACCACGCGGGTGAGGCATCGGAGGCCGATCTGGTGGCCCGGCTGAAGGGGCTGCCGGAGGGCAAGGTGGACGACGTCCTGCTGGACACCGTCCGTGCGCACGCCGCGGCGGTCCTCGGCCTGAGCGGGCCGGACGCGATCGGCGCCGAGCGGGCGTTCAACCTGGTCGGATTCGACTCGCTGACCTCCGTGGAGCTGCGGAACCGGCTGCGGCGTGCGACCGGGCTGCAACTGCCCAGCACGCTGCTGTTCGACTATCCGACGCCGGTCGTCGTGGCGCGGTACCTGCGGGAGGAACTGTTCCCCGAGCGGACGGCCGACGGCGATGACAGCAGTGCGAACGGTGTGGGTCACGTACCGGAAAACGGCGACGGGCCGTCGCTGGACGAGATGGGCGTGGACGACCTGGTGCGCATGGCGATGAAGCGCGACGTTCCTGACGAGACGCGGAGGTCATGATGGCTGAACCGAATGATGCCGTTGTCGAGGCGTTGCGGGCATCCCTCAAGGAGACGGAACACCTGCGCCGCCTCAACGCCGAGCTGTCCGCGGCGTCGCACGAACCGATCGCGATCGTGGGCATGAGCTGCCGCTATCCGGGCGGAGTGCGCTCGCCGGAGGACCTGTGGGATCTGGTCGCCGCCGAGCGGGACGCCATCTCCGGCTTCCCGCGGAACCGTGGCTGGGATCTCGACGGGCTGTACGCGCCGGAGCCGGGCACCCATGGCAAGTCGTACGTGCGTGAGGGCGGCTTCCTGTACGACGCGGACGAATTCGACCCGGCCTTCTTCGAGATCAGCCCGCGCGAGGCGATGGCGATCGAACCGCAGCAGCGCCTCCTGCTGCAGTCCTCGTGGGAGGCGATCGAGCGGGCCGGCATCGACCCGACGACGTTGCACGGCAGCCGCACCGGGGTCTTCGTGGGGATCGCGCGCCAGGAGTACGGGCCGCCGCTGCACGAGTCGCCGGAAGCCCTCGAGGGCTACCTGATGATGGGCACCTCGGTCGCGGTCGCCTCGGGGCGCATCTCCTACGTGTGCGGTTTCGAGGGGCCGTCCGTCACGATCGACACGGCGTGCTCGTCGTCGCTGGTGACGATGCACATGGCAATTCAGGCACTGCGCAACGGCGACTGCTCGCTGGCCCTGGCGGGCGGCGTGACGGTCATGGCGATGCCCGGTGTGTTCATCGAGTTCAGCCGCCAGCGCGGGCTCGCGGCAGACGGGCGGATCAAGGCGTTCGCCGAGGCGGCGGACGGCACGGCCTGGGCAGAGGGCGTGGGCCTGCTGCTGCTGGAACGCCTCTCCGACGCGCGGAGGAACGGCCACCAGGTACTGGCGGTCGTACGCGGCTCGGCCGTCAACCAGGACGGCGCCAGCAACGGCCTCACCGCCCCCAACGGCCCCTCCCAGCAACGCGTCATCCGCCAGGCACTGGCGAACGCGCGGCTGACGGCGGACCAGGTGGACGCCGTCGAGGCCCACGGCACGGGCACCACGCTGGGCGACCCGATCGAAGCGCAGGCACTCCTTGCCACCTACGGCAAGGACCGGCCCGAGGACCGGCCGCTGTGGCTGGGGTCGGTGAAGTCGAACATCGGCCACACGCAGTGCGCGGCGGGCGCGGCGGGCGTCATCAAGACGGTCATGGCCATGCGCCACGGCACCCTGCCGAAGACGCTGCACATGGACGCGCCGACGTCGCATGTGAACTGGTCGGAGGGCGCGGTGGAACTCCTCGCGGAGCAGCGGCCTTGGCCGCAGACCGGCGGTCGGCCGCGGCGGGCCGCGGTGTCGGCGTTCGGCGTGAGCGGTACCAACGCGCACCTGATCCTTGAGCAGGCTCCCGAGCAGGAGACGGCGCCCGACACCGTCGATCACGTGCCGGGCGGTGCCGCCGGGTTGGTGCCGTGGGTCGTGTCGGCGCGGTCGGAGCAGGGCTTGCGGGCCCAGGCGGAGAAGCTGCGCGATTTCGCCGCCGCCGATGCCGGCCTGGACATCGCTGATGTCGGCTGGTCGCTGGTGTCGAGCCGGGCGCGGTTCGAACATCGCGCGGTGGTCCTTGGTCATGACCGGGACGAGTTGCTGAGCGGTCTTGCGTCGTTGAGCGACGGTGCGGAGTCCGCCCGGGTGGTGCGTGGTGTCGCGGGGAGACTCGGTGGTTCCGTCTTCATGTTCCCGGGCCAGGGAGCGCGGTGGGCCGGTGTGGCGCGGCAGCTGTACGACGCCTTCCCCGTCTTCGCGCAGAGCCTCGACGAGGTCTGCGAACGCTTCGACACCCACCTGCCCTACGAGCTGAAGCCCCTGCTCGTCGCCGACGCGCTCGCGGAGGCCCGAGCCCAGCGAACCGACATCGCACAGCCGGCGCTGTTCGCCCTGCAGGTCAGCCTGTACCGGCTCATGACACGGTACTGCCCGCAGCCGGACCACCTGATCGGTCACTCGGTCGGCGAGATCACCGCCGCGCACGTGTCCGGCGCCATCGACCTGGACGGCGCGACCAGGCTCGTGGCCGCTCGCGGACGGGTCATGCAGACGGTCACCGAGCGGGGCGCCATGCTGGCGGTGCGCGCCTCGGAAGACGAGGTGAGCGCCCTGCTCGGCTCGTACGACCGCATCGGCATCGCGGCTGTCAACGGCCCGGATTCGGTGGTGGTCTCGGGCAACCGCGACGAGGTCCTCGAACTCCGGGATCGGCTCGTCGCCGACGGCACGCAGGCGAAACCGCTGAAAGTGGACCACGCTTTCCACTCCCCGCTCATGGACCCGATCCTGGACGAGTTCGCGGGAGCGATCAACGAGCTCCCCGCGGGCGAGACGGCGATCCCGGTCGTCTCGACGAGGCTGGGCCGCGAGGCCACGCTCGGGGAGCTGACGTCCGTCGAACACTGGGTGAACCACGTGCGCGAACCCGTCCGCTTCTTCGACGCGGTGGAGCACACCCGCGCGGCCGGTGCGCACGTCTTCCTCGAAGTGGGCCCCGGATCTGCACTCGCGAGCATCACCAAGGAAGCCTTCGCCAGTGAGGGCGTGGACGACGCGATGGTCCTGTCGTCGTCGCGGCGGGACCGCGGGGCGGTGGAGGCGCTCATCGGCTCGCTGGCCCAACTGCACGTCCGGGGCGGGTCCGTGGACTGGGACGCCCTGTTCGGGGCGCGCCGGCGGGTGGATCTTCCGACGTACGCGTTCGAGCGGCAGCGTTACTGGCTGGACCCCTCGGCCGGGACGGGCGCGGCCGACGTGGCCTCCGCCGGTCTCTCGGCCCCGGAGCACCCCTTGCTCGGTGCCGTGGTGGACCACCCCGGCACCGGCGAGGTGGTGTTCACCGACCGGTGGTCCCTGCACACCCACGACTGGCTTGTCGATCACGCCGTGTTCGGCGCGGTCGTCGTACCGGGAACGGCCTACCTGGACCTGGCGCTCTGGGTGGGCGACTTCGTCGGGTGCGCGGCGGTCGAGGAACTCTCCTTGGAAGTTCCCCTGGTTCTTCCCGGCTCGGGTGACGTGCAGGTGCGGGTCGCCGTCGGCGCGACGGGTGAGACGGGGCGCCGCTCCCTGGACGTGTACTCGCGCTCCGGCGACGACGGCCGGACGGTGGGCGGCTGGACCCGGCACGCGACGGGGAGCCTGTCACCGAGCACACCGGGGTCGGCCGTGCGAACCGATGACGAGAGCTCACTCGCCGTGTGGCCACCGGCCGGGGCGAGGCAGCTCGCCGTCGACGGTTTCTACGACTCCCTCGCGGACACGGGGTTCGACTACGGTCCGGCCTTCCGCGGGCTGCGCGAGGTGTGGCAGCACGGCGCCGACCTCTACGTGCTGGCCACACTGCCGACGACCCACGACGCCTCGGCCGACGGGTTCGCGCTGCATCCGGCGCTGATCGACTCGGTGCTCCACGCAGTGGCGGTCGGCGGTGTCCTCGACCTGAACGGCGGCCAGGGCTGGATGCCCTTCTCATGGTCCGGAGTGGACCTGACCGGGGAGTGCGGCCCGAGCGTGAAGGTCCGGATGACCCCGGCGGGCGAAGGCGTCGTGTCCTTGACGATCGCCGACGAGCACGGCCGCGACATCGCGCACGTCGCGGCGCTGACATTCCGGCCGGCCGGCCCTGAGCAACTGCGCTCGGCACGAGGCGGGCACGAGCGATCGCTGTTCGAACTGCAATGGCGACCGCTCCAGCAGAGCAAACGAGAAACCCACCGCGGGCCGTGGGGCATTCTCGGTGCGAAGAACGACCTGGCCTCTCGGCTCGCTGAGGCAGGCGGCGGGAACATCCTGTCCTACGCGTCCCTGGACGACGCCCTCCTGGGGGAGGCACCCCGGCACATCGTCCTCTGCCTGGACGACTTCGTCACCGCCGGCCCCGACCTGCTCGCCGAGGTCGCCGGCGCGGACACGCGCGTCCTCGACCTGGTCCAGCGGTTCCTCTCAGAGGAGCGGCTCTCCGCATCCACGCTGGTGGTGCTCACCCGCCGGGCCCTCGACACCAGTGGTGGGGAGAGCGTCGAAAGCCTCCCCGGCGCGTCCGTGTGGGGCCTGATCCGGTCCGCCCAGACAGAGCACCCCGGCAGGTTCCGGCTGGTGGACGTCGACGACGAGGAGGCGTCCTGGGCCTGCTTCCCTGACGTACTCACCCTCGGTGAAGACCAGCTGGCGCTGCGCGGCGGCGCGTACCTCGTGCCGCGGATGGTGCCGGCCGCACCCGCGGACCACCAGATCGAGCCACCCCCGGCCGGCGCCCACCGGCTGGGCATCCCGGTCAAGGGGACACTGGAGAATCTGACCTGGGTTCCGTGCCCCGAGGTGCAGGCACCCCTGACAAGCGGGCAGGTCCGCGTCGCCGTGCAGGCCGCGGGGCTCAACTTCCGGGACGTCACGATCGCCCTGGGACTGGTGGACAGGACCGCCTTCGGCGCCGGGCTCGGCAGCGAGGGCGCCGGAACGGTGCTGGAGGTGGCGGACGACGTCACTGGTCTTTCGCCGGGTGACCGGGTGATGGGCGCGTTCTCCGGCGCCTTCGGGCGCGTGGCCGTGACGGATCAGCGCCTGCTCATGCCCATCCCCGACGGGTGGAGCCACGCCGAGGCGGCGTCCGTGCCGAGCGCCTTCCTCACCGCCTACCACGCGCTGTTCCATGTGGTGAAGCTCGAAAAGGGACAGCGGATTCTCATCCACGCCGCGGCAGGCGGCGTCGGGATGGCCGCCGTTCAGCTGGCGAAGCACGTCGGTGCCGAGATATACGCGACCGCGAGCCCGGCCAAGTGGCCCACCCTGCGCGGCCTCGGACTGGACGACGAGCACCTGGCGTCGTCGCGGGACCTGGAGTTCGACGACAAGTTCCTCGACTCGTCCGACGGCCGGGGTGTGGATGTCGTTCTGAACTCCCTCGCGCACGGGTTCGTCGACGCCTCACTGAGGCTGCTCCCCAACGGCGGGCACTTCATCGAGATGGGGAAGACCGACATCCGCGCCCCCCAGCAGGTGGCGGCCGATCACCCCGGCGTCGACTACCGGGCCTTCGACCTCTACGAGGAAGGCCTGGACGCGACCCACGAGATGTTCCGGGCCGTCATGGAACTGTTCGCCGACGAGCGGGTGCACCTGAACCCCGTCTCCGTCCGGAACATCCGCGACGCGCGCAAGGCGTTCCGCGAGATGAGCCAGGGCCGCCACGTCGGCAAGCTGGTCCTTGAGGTGGGCGACGGCTTCGGCGGTGGGACCGTGCTGGTCACCGGCGGGACCGGGGGAGTGGGTTCGCTGGTGGCACGGCACCTCGTCGCCGAGCACGGTGTACGGAGTCTGGTGCTGGCGAGCCGTCGGGGAACGGCGGCCGACGGGGCGTCCGAGCTGGTCGCGGACCTGGAGGGGGCAGGCGCGACGGTCGCAGTCGTGGCATGTGATGTCGCGGACCGGGCCGCCGTGGCGGACCTGCTCGCGGACCTGCCGCGGGAGTACCCGCTGACGGCGGTCGTGCACGCGGCGGGTGCGCTGGCGGACGGCACCGTCGAGTCGCTGACCGCGGAGAGCCTCGAACACGTACTGCGGGCCAAGGTCGGCGGTGCGGTCAACCTGCACGAGCTGACCAGGGAACACACCCTGTCGGCGTTCGTCCAGTTCTCCGCCCTCGCGGGCACGCTCGGCAGCGCGGGACAGGCGAACTACGCTGCGGCGAACACGTTCCTGGACGGTTTGGCGGCGCAGCGCAGGGCGTCCGGCCTGGTCGGCACGTCACTGTGCTGGGGCTGGTGGGAGCAGCGCAGCGGCATGACCGCGGACCTCGACCAAGTCGCCCTCACCCGGTCCCGGCGCCTCGGCGTCGCCGCGATGCCGACACCCGAAGCGCTGGCCCTGTTCGACTCGGCGTGCGCGATCGACAAGCCCGTGCTCATCCCGGCCCGGATGGACCTCTCCGCGCTGCGGAACAAGACCGACGACGAACTGCCGCTCCTCCTGCGCGACCTCGTCGACGGCAGCCGTCCACTCCGTAACCGGACGAGCACGACCAGGGACAGCAGCCTCCTCAGCCTGTCCACCCTGCCGGAGGACGAGGCGGAGGCAGCCGTCCTCACGTGGGTCCGCGAGCAGGCCGCCATCGTGCTCGGACACCCCTCCAGCGCGGGCGTCGACGCGGACCAGGCGTTCAGCCACCTCGGATTCGACTCGCTGACCGCGGTCGAACTCTGCAACCGCCTGGGTTCCTCGACGGGACTGCGCCTGCCGTCCACGCTCGTCTTCAGCTACCCGACACCACGCGAGCTGGGCCGGCACATTTGCGGTCTGCTGCGTCCGGTGCCGGACACGAGCTCGGCCGAGGACACGCAGATCCGAGACGTACTGCGGACCGTCTCGATCGACAGCCTGCGGAGCGCGGGCATCTTGGAACAGGTCCTGGCGTGCGCCGACCCGTCTCCAACGGGCGCCCACGGACCCGTGCCGGACGCGGGCACGGGTGCGGCCGAACTGGCGGGCATGGACTTGGAAGCACTGGTCGACCTGGCTCTGGACGAGAGGGACAAGTGACATGACCAACCCGCCGGATCGCACAGCGGAGGGCGCGGACCGGGTCCAGCGGGCGCTCCGCACGCTGCTGGAGGAGCGCGACCGCCTCCGGCAGGAGAACGACGCCCTGAGAGCCGGCCGCGGCGAGCCGATCGCCGTGGTGGCCATGGCGTGCCGCTACCCGGGAGGTGTGTCCTCGCCCGAGGAGCTGTGGGACGTGATCCGCAGCGGCCGGGACGTCGTGGACGAACTCCCGCAGGACCGCGGGTGGCGGGATGTGTACGACCCGGATCCCGACACCGTCGGCGGCTCGTACACGCGTCACGGAGGCTTCCTGACGGACGTGGCCGGTTTCGACACGGATTTCTTCGGCATCAGTCCGCGTGAGGCGCTGGCGCTGGACCCGCAGCAGCGGCTGCTCCTCGAGACGTCGTGGGAGGTCTTCGAGCGGGCGGGCATCGTCCCCGCCAGCGTGCGCGGGGCCGACGTCGGTGTCTTCACCGGGGTGAGCTCGCCCGAGTACGGGGCGCGTTTCCTGGAGGTGAGCGCGCACGAGCTGGAGGGCTATCTGCTGTACGGCAGCACGCTGAGCATCGCCTCCGGCCGGGTGGCGTACGGGATGGGGCTCACCGGGCCTGCGGTGTCGGTGGACACGGCGTGTTCGTCGTCGCTGGTGGCCCTGCACCTGGCGGCGCAGTCACTGCGTTCGGGCGAGTGCTCGCTCGCGCTGGCCGGCGGGGTCTCGGTGATGTCGACACCCGCGATCCTCGTGGAGTTCTCCCGGCAGCGCGCGCTGTCGGCCGATGGCCGTTGCAAGGCATTCGCAGACGGAGCCGACGGGACCGGCTGGGCCGAGGGGGTCGGTGTGCTGCTCCTTGAGCGGTTGTCCGATGCCCGCAGCAACGGCCACCCGGTGCTGGCTGTCCTGCGTGGTTCCGCGGTGAACCAGGACGGCGCTTCCAATGGCCTGACCGCCCCCAACGGCCGCGCTCAGGAGAAGGTGATTCGCAGGGCGCTGGCGAACGCGGGAGTTGCGGCCCGCGAGGTGGACGTGGTCGAAGCCCACGGCACCGGAACCGCGCTGGGGGATCCCATCGAGGCTGGTGCGCTCCTTGCGACCTATGGCCAGGACCGGCCGGAGGACCGGCCGCTGTGGCTGGGGTCTGTGAAGTCGAACATGGGCCACGCCCAGGCGGCTTCCGGGGTTGCTGGGGTGATCAAGATGGTGATGGCGATGCGTCACGGCCTGCTGCCGAAGACGCTGCATGTGGATGAGCCGTCCTCGCATGTGGACTGGGCGTCGGGTGCGGTGGAGTTGTTGTCGGAGGCGCGGTCTTGGCCGGAGACGGGGCGTCCGCGTCGTGCTGGGGTGTCGTCGTTCGGTATCAGTGGGACCAATGTGCATGTGGTGTTGGAGCAGGCTCTGGGGGGTGTGGGGGTATCGGGTGAGGTTGTGCCGGAGCCGGTGGTTGAGCCGGAGTCGGTGGTGGGGGCGGTGCCGTGGTTGGTGTCGGGTAAGAGTGTGGGGGCGTTGGCGGCGCAGGCGGGGCGGCTGGGGGATTTTGTGGCTGCGGATGCTGAGGTGTCGGTGGCTGATGTGGGGTTGTCGCTGGCGGTGTCGCGGTCGGCGTTTGATCATCGGGCGGTGGTGATCGGCCGCGAACCGGCCGATTACCGGGGCGCGTTGGCGGCGCTGGCTGGTGGGGAGCTGTCGCCGGGTGTGGTTACTGGTGCGGTGGCCGCTGAGTCCGGCAAGACCGTGTTCGTCTTTCCCGGCCAGGGGGCGCAGTGGGTGGGGATGGCGGTGGAGTTGGTGGACTCCTCGCCGGTGTTCGCGGCTCGGTTGGCGGAGTGCGCGAAGGCGGTCGAGGCGCATGTGGACTGGCGGGTGCTCGATGTGTTGCGGGAGGTGGAGGGGGCGCCGTCGCTGGAGCGGATCGAGGTCGTGCAGCCGGTGCTGTTCGTCGTGATGGTGTCGTTGGCGGCGTTGTGGCAGGCGTGTGGGGTGATGCCGGCGGCGGTGGTGGGGCATTCGCAGGGGGAGATCGCTGCCGCGTGCGTGTCGGGGGCGTTGTCGTTGGAGGACGCGGCGCGGGTTGTTGTTCTGCGGTCGCAGTTGTTTGCGGACGAGTTGGTGGGTCGGGGTGCGGTGGCGTCGATGGCGTTGTCGCGGGCGGAGGTTGAAGCGCGACTGGAGTCGTATGGGGACCGGTTGTCGGTTGCGGGTATCAATGGACCTCGGGCGGTGACGGTCGCGGGTGAGGCCGGCGCTTTGCAGGAACTGGTCGCGGGTTTGGAGGCGGAAGGCGTGCGGGCCCGGGTAGTGCCGGCGACCGTGGCTTCGCACTGTGTCCAGGTGGATCGGTTGCGCGAGCGGATTCTCGATCTGCTCGGTTTTGTCGAGCCCCGGGCGGGGTCGGTGCCGTTGTATTCCACGGTCACCGGGGAGGTGTTGGACGGGTCGGAGCTGAATGCCGGGTACTGGTTTGAGAATTGCCGTCGTCCGGTGGCTTTCGAGCCGGTGGTGCGGTCGTTGCTCGGTGACGGGTTCCGGGTCTTCGTGGAGTCCAGTGCTCACCCCGTGCTGACGCTGGGGCTGGTGGATACCGCTGAGGATGCCGGGACCGAGGTTGTGGCGGTGGGCTCACTTCGCCGGGGTGAGGGGGGCCTGGAACGGTTTTACGCCTCCCTTGGTGAGGCGTGGGCGCAGGGTGTGGACGTCGACTGGCCGGTGGTGTTCGAGGGCCGGGGAGCACGCGTCGTCGACCTGCCGACCTACGCCTTCCAACACCAGCGGTACTGGCTGAACGCCCCCTCGCACGCAGCGGTGACGGCGGAGATGCCCTCGACGGAGCCGCCCGCAGGCGGTGATCACCTCGTCCCTCTGTCGGACAAGCTCGCCACGCTCCCCAACGGTGACGCGGAGGCACTCGTGCTGGACCACGTCCTGGAGAAGGTCGCCGTCGTGCTCGGGCGCCTTCCCGCCGAGACCGTCGACCCCGACCAGAAATTCGGCGACATCGGATTCGACTCGATGCTGTCGGTGGAGCTGAGTAAACGCCTGTCCGCGACGACCGGACTCAAGCTGAGGGCGAATGTGGTGCTGCGGTACCCGACACCGAAACTGATCAGCAAGCACATCATGTCCTCGATGACCAACCTCGATCCGCGGTAATCCCCGGTGTTCCGGGGCCCTTCCGCCTCGCAGTACGTCCCGCCGGCGGGACACCGCAAGGTTGACCGCGGCCTGTCCCGCCCCGGCACCCGATTGTCTTGACCGGCTGATCCGTCTTCGTGAAGGTGGAGGCGACCTGCGAATTCCTCCGCTGCCCGGGCCTATTCGTTAAGGGGTTGATCGGTTTGCGTTCATTCGATGCGTCGGCTGCGCACAAAGGGATGTGGCTGGCGCAGAAAATGACTCCCGATGCGCTGAACCACGCGATGATCATGTGGGATGTGGACGGTGAGCTGGACCCGGCGGCCATGGAATCCGCGTTCCGGCACGTGCTCGGCGAGGCGGAGGTGCTGCGCGTCAACTTCGTCGACGACGGCAGCGGGCTGCGGCTGGTGCCTCGGGAACTGGGGGACTGGCGACCGTTCTCGCTGGATTTCAGCGCCGCGGCCGATCCCGAGCAGGCGGCGCGCGAAGCGCTGGCCGACATGGTGCGGCGGCCGTTCGACCTGGAACGGGATCTGCTGTTCCGGCTGGGCGTGGTCAAACTCGCGGCGACCCGCTCCCTCGTGGTGATCGCGTACCACCACCTCATATCGGACGGGTACGGGGCAGCCGGCCTGCTGTCGCGGCGCCTCGCCGAGGTGTACACGGCGTTCGTGCGGGGTGCCGAGGTACCGGAGCTGCCGCACCCGTGGGACGCCGAGTCGTTCGCAGCCCTGGCAGCGGACTATCAGGCCTCCCCGACATCCGCCGATGACACGGAGTTCTGGCGCGACTACCTGAAGGACGCGCCCGCGCCCGCACAGGTTCCGCGTGTAGCCCTGTCCGAGTCGATGGAATCCGCGCTCTCCGAACCGATGAGCAGCGCCGACCGTTGGTCGGAGGTGGCCGGCTCCATCGGCATGGTGAGCCGGACGCTGACCGTCCCGCGCGCCGAGGCGGACACGTGGACCGAGGCCGCGAAGTCCATGGGCATGTGGATGTCGTCGATGCTGACCGCGGCCGCCGCGGTGTTCGTCCGGCACCGCTGCGATCGTCCGGAGTTCCTCCTCTCGCTGGCCGTGGGCAACCGGGTCGGGGCGGCGAGCAGGACACCCGGTCTGGCGGTGAACGTGGTGCCGGTGCGGGTGGCGGTACCGCTCGGCGCGACCCTCACCGAAATCGCCGACTCGGTGAGCGACGAGACGTATGACATCTTCGACCACGCCGCCTGCCACTACTCCGAGATCCAGCGCGCGAGCGGAGCCGTCCTGAGCGGCCGCGGCAGTTTCGGCGCCGTCATGAACGTCACCGAGTTCGCGGAACAACTCCACTTCGCCGACAACCCGGCGCGCTACCTCTGCGCGACGACCGGGACCTTCGATGAACTGTCGATCGCCGTCGGCACCGACGGGAGCCCCGAGAGCGACCTGTGCTTCCGGCTCGATGCCCCCGCGGGCATGTACTCCAGCGCGGAGCTGCGCTTCATCGGCGCGGAGTTGATCGCCTACATCCGTGCCGTGACGGCCGCCGATCCGCAGCTGCCGGTCGGCGCGCTGGATGTGGTGAGCGGTGCCGATCGGGATCGGGTGCTGACGGCACCGAACGGCACGGACGTGCCGCTGCCGGGGCTGACTGTTCCGGAGCTGTTCGCCCGCCAGGTGGAGCGGGCTCCCGATGCCGTTGCCGTGGTGTCCGGGGACTCGGCGGTCTCGTACCGGGAACTGGACGAGCGGTCGAGCCGCCTGGCCGAGGCGCTGCGACGCCGGCGCGTCGGACCCGAGGCGGTCGTGGCGGTGGCGATGCCTCGATCGGTGGACCTGGCCGTCGCCCTGCTGGGGGTGGTGAAAACGGGTGCGGCCTACGTGCCGATCGACCCCACGTCCCCGGTGGTACAGATCAAGTCGGTGGTCAGTGATTCCTCGTCGCGCGTACTGCTCACCGACGCGACGACAGTCGAAGGTTTCTCTGCCGACGTCGATGTACCGACGGTCCTGTTCGACGACCTCCGCTCGGACACCGCCGCTGCCGCTGCCGACGACGGTGACGGTGACGGTGCGCGGGAGATTCCGGTCCCGCCGCACCGGGACAACCTGCTGGCCGTGATGTACGGCAACGAATCCACCGGTGCGGCCACAGGAGTCGCCGTCACGCACCGGAACATGGAGCGGTTCGTCCTGGATCGCCACTGGCGAGAAGGCGGCCCCGGCACCGTGTTGTGGCACGCGCCGCACACCTCCGACGCGCTCGCCCTCGAACTGTGGGTGCCGCTGCTGAACGGCGGCCGGGTGGTCGTGGCTCCTCCGGGGGAACTGGACATCGACGCGCTGCCCGAGTTGCGAGCAGCGCATCAGATCTCCACGGTGTGGCTGCCCGCGGCTCTGTTCTCGGCGATCGCGGCGGAACGCCCCGAGTGCGTTGCCGGATTGCGCCAGGTGGGGACCAGCGGAGACCGCGTGTCCGCGGCCGCGGTGCGACGGGTGCGGGAGGCGTGCCCCGGACTGACGATCGTCAACGGCCACGGCCCGGCGGAAACGACCGTGTTCGCCACTTGCCACCTCCTGGCCGCGGACGAACCGGCGCACCACGCGGGCGCGGTCGGCCGCCCCATGGACAACACCGCCCTCTATGCGTTGGGGCCGGGGCTGGCGCCGGTCCCCGTGGGCGTGACCGGAGAGCTGTACGTGGCCGGGCCCGGCGTGGCGCGCGGGTACCTGGGGCGGTCCGGGCAGACCGCGGAGCGGTTCGTACCCTGTCCGTTCGGTCCGGTCGGAGGGCTCATGTACCGCACCGGAGACCGGGTGCGGTGGCGGGCCGACGGCCGGCTCGAGTACGTGGGCCGGGCCGACTCCCAGGCGGAGATACGTGGTGTCCGGGTCGAAGCGGCCGAGGTCGAAGAGGTGCTGTCCGAGCACCCCGGCCTTGCGCAGTCGGTCGTGGTCGTCGGCAAGGACGACTCCGGGCAGCAGCGACTGGTGGCCCACGTGGTCCCGGTGGGCGGCCCCGAACTCGGGGACGGCCTTTCGGTCGAGGAACTGCGCCGGTTCGTCGCGGGGCGGTTGCCGGAGTTCATGGTGCCGTCGGTGTTCGTGACTCTGGAACGCCTGCCGATGACGGCCGGCGGAAGGGTGGCCCGGGCGTCGTTGCCGGAGCCGACGTTCGATCACGGGCGGTACCGGGCACCGCGCAACCGCATCGAGCGCGTTCTGGCCGAGGCGTTCGCCGAGGCGCTCGAAGTGAACCGGGTGGGTATCGACGACGACTTCTTCGACCTCGGTGGCAACTCGCTGCGGGCGATCAGTCTGGTCGGCCTGATCCGGGCGGAGCTGAACCAGGAGGTGTCCATCCGCACGCTGTTCGCGGTACGCACCGTCGCCGGTCTGTCGGACACGTGGAAGGACCTCGCCCAGTCCAGCAGGCCGGCTCTGGGCAGGAGGACGAAGGACGGCGAAGTCCTCTGAGCGGGGCCGAGGCGGATGCGGAGGACTTTGTGGTGGAGGTGAGTTCATGACGTCACCGACGCATGGAAATGGGGGAGAGAACGAGGTGGGGCACACCGGTACGGACACGGACGTGGTGATCGCGGGCGCCGGGCCGACGGGCCTGATGCTCGCCTGCGAGCTGCGACTGGCGGGCGTCGACGTGGTGGTGGTCGACCGGCTCGCGGAGCGGACGGGCGAGTCGAGAGCCGGCGGGATGCACTCCCGCACCCTGGAGGTGCTTGACCAGCGCGGAGTCCTGGACCGCTTCCTGGCGGTCGGCGAACTGCAGGGAGTGGGCCACTTCTCCGGTCTCCGGCTGGAATTCGACGAGTCCGAGTCCCGCCACCCCTACCCGCTGATGATTCTGCAGTCCGCCATCGAGCGCCTGCTGGAGGAGTGGGCCGCCGAGCTCGGCGTGCGGGTGCGCTGGTCATCAGAGGTGAGCGGAATCCGCCAGGACCAGTCGGGCGTCGCGGTCGAGCTGCGTACGGCGCAGGCGGCACCGGCGACGCTGCGTGCCCGCTACCTCGTGGGCTGCGACGGCGGGCGCAGCACGGTGCGCAAACTGGCGGGCATCGACTTCCCCGGCACTCCGGCGACGATGACCTCGCTGATCGGCGACGTCGAACTCCCCGATCTGCCCGAGGACTACATCTGGGGTCGGCGCTGTCCGGGCGGCGACTATTCGGTGATCGCCTTCGAGCCGGGCTGGTACCGAGTGATCACCACCGAGCACGGCCGCGTCGCGGACCGCGACGAACCCACGACGTTCGAGCAGCTCCGGGAGTCGCTGGTCAGGATCGCGGGCACCGACTACGGCATGAACAGCCCGCGATGGGTCTCCCGGTTCAGCGACGCCGCACGGCAGGCCGCCCGCTACCGGAAGGGCCGCGTGCTGCTCGCGGGCGACGCGGCACACATCCACTTCCCGGCCGGCGGGCAAGGGCTGAACATGGGCGTGCAGGACGCGGTCAACCTCGGCTGGAAGCTCGCCTCGGTGGTGCGCGGGCAGGCTCCGGTGAGCCTGCTGAACAGCTACCACGCCGAGCGCCATCCCGTCGGGGAGCGCGTTCTGCACAACACCCGGGCGCAGGCGGCCCTGGCCCGTCCCGGCGCCCACTCGGACGCGCTGCGCGACGTGTTCTCCTCGCTCATCGTGTTCGACGACGTCAATCAGTATCTGCGCGGCATGCTCACGGCACTGGACATCCGCTACCCGGCCGACGGCGACCACCTGCTGGCGGGCCGCCGGGTCCCCGACGCCGACCTCAAGGCGCCCGACGGCGCCGGCCGCGTCTACGAGCTGCTGCACGCCGCCCGCCCCGTACTGCTCGATCTGCACGGCAGCGCCGAAGTGGCGGCGGCCGCCGAGGGCTGGGCCGATCGCGTCGACCTCGTCGAGGCGCGGAGCGAGGACGACCACTGGCCCGTCCCGGCCGTCGGTGAGATCCCCGCTCCCGCCGCGCTTCTCATCCGCCCCGACGGCCATGTCGCCTGGGCAGCCGCCGCCGGCAGCGCGCCCGACACCTCCGCGCTCCGGACCGCCCTCGCCACCTGGTTCGGCCCGGCCCTACGGAGGTGAGGCACCGCCCGCAATGACCGGTGCACGCCGGGGAGGCCCTACGCCCCTTCGGTCTGCGAGCATCGCCTTTCGCCGATCGCGCTGATCACTGCCTGCCTCCAGCATGCGGAAAGGGACTGGTGGGATGAGGAGTCCGCTGGAAGAGCGGTGGATACGCCACTTCCGTGATGACGACATGTGCGGCACGAAACTCGTCTGCTTCCCCCATGCCGGCGGCTGGGCGAGTGCCTACCGCACCTGGCCTCTGGGACTGCCTTCGGACACCGGCGTGCTCGCCGTCCGGTACCCGGGCCGAGAGGACCGGTACGCCGATCCGTTCCCGTCAGGGCTGGAGGTCCTCGCGGACGACATAGCCGACGCGCTTGGCGAGCTGACGCGACACCAGTTGGTGCTGTTCGGCCACAGCATGGGGGCTTCGGTGGCGCATGAGGTGGCGCTGCGCCTCCAGGAGCGGGGGTGTCCGCCGGCCGCCTTGTGCGTGTCCGGCAGACGTCCGCCGCATGCGCTGGACGGTATGCGGAAGTTCTTCGGCACGGACGAGAAGATCATCACGGAAATCCTGCGCTTCGATGAGAGCCGTGCCCCGGTCTTCGCCGACCCCGACCTACGGGAGCTCGTGCTCCCCGCGGTTCGCGCGGACTACCGGTTGGTGGACGCCTATCGCGGTGGCCGCCGCCCTCCGCTCGACTGCCCCGTGTACGGCTATACCGGTCACGACGATCCCGAAGTGACCCCGGAGCAGATGCGCGGCTGGGAGGACCTGACGCACGATGCCTTCCGGCTCCGGGTGCTGCCCGGTGGGCACTTCTACCTCGTGGCCGAGGAGGCCGCGCTGCTGGCGGACCTGAGTGACGTACTGGGCCGTATCAAGCACCGTAAGGAGGCCGCCTCTTGACGCGCGCGCGGCAGGCACAGCGCAAGGCATCCGATGGGGAGGCCGACCGCTCGTGCGGGCGAAGTAGGGGTGAATTGTTCCAGAGGCAATTCCGAATTGATGGCATGTGCTTCGCGGCAGGACAAAGGCTGGATTCCACTCAACCCTCGAAGGAGTGGCCGCTCGTTTGCGCTGTCGGCTGTGGTACGTGGACGACACGGCCATGAGGCCTTGGCCTCCGAGGATGCGGAGCGCGTGTGTCCGTGTCGCGGACATCCTAGGGTGCCGCAGGTCCTGCGCGTGTGATCAAATTCCGCCAATCAGTGTACTAGATCGCTAAGTTAGAGAAGCGCTCTGACTCTGCAAAGTCGTGCTCGATGGCGCCAAGTTCCTTGAACCGGCGCCGATGCCGCGGTCTACTCGGGAGTGCGGTAGTTGGTCATCGCAGCCATCATGGGAGACCGCGTAATGCCCGGTTCATTCAGGCCGGAAGTGCTCATCTGTGAGTGGTGGCCGCCGCATTCGGCGTGTGTTCGGAAAACGGGGTGAACGCTTTCCGTGTTCGATGGGGAGCCACCCCGAATCCGCTTGGTCGATACGCGCATTGAAACGGAGGCGTGATGACACGGCAGGTTGAGGACTGCGAAGACTCCAGAGCGACCTTGTTCGGCAGAACTGCGGAAGCCAGGGAAAGGGCCGGAGGGGCCGGCGGGGCGGAGTCCGGGTGCGATCAGGTACGCACCACAAAGGTGGGGCTGCACATACCCATAGGACTGCCCTTCGAGGAGTGGGAACGTGCCGGACGCCGGCTCTCCGAGCTGGTCAACTCGTCTTGCTGGTGGCTCGGGGACTGGCTCGTCTACGGCAAGGATCACTTCGCCGACCGCTATCAGCTCGGCATCCAGGCAGCTGGGCTCCGGTACCAGACGATGCGCAACTACGCCTGGGTCTCCCGGCAGTTCGAGGTGTATCGGCGGCGGCACGTACTCAGCTTCCAGCACCATGCCGAGCTGGCGTCGTTATGCGTCGATGAGCAGGAGACCTGGCTCAATCGTGCCGAGCGGATGAGGTGGACCACCAAGCAACTTCGTACGGCCATCCGGGTCCAGCGCGAGGGCGCCACGCAGCCGACGGACGCCGTGGAGACGACACGTCGGCTCACCGTGCCCGACAACCGGCTTCAGCGGTGGCACAAGGCGGCGGCCCGAACCGGCGCCGAGTTGGAGGATTGGGTGATGGCCACGCTCGACGCCGCCGCCGGCCAGATGCTGAAGGAGACGGCCCGGCCGCTCCCCCACGAATGACTGGTGGACCGGCACGGCATCGCCCGCGCAGGCAGTCGCCGTACGCGACAAGCTGACGGACCCCGACGAGTTCGCCACCCCCGTCCCCTTCCCGACCGTCGCCCGCAGCTCGCCCCACTTCGCCCCGCAGCGCTACTGGCGCGGCCCGGTCTGGCTCGACCAGGCGTATTTCGCCCAGGCGGGACTACGGCGGTACGGCTACGCGCCGCAGGCCAGGGCGCTGACGGGCCGACTCCTGGCCACGGCGCGCCGCCTGTCGGCCCGGAGCCCGGTGGGCCGCCTCAGTCGGGTCGCGCCAGTTCGAGCGCCCGGCCTCGATCACGGGCTTCGAGGGCGTCGACCAGTGCGGTGAGGTGCTCGAACCGGTCCTGGAGCTGCTCGACGGCGGCGGGCTCGGTGAGGGGCAGGAGCGTCGCGTACAGCGAGCGCAGCAGCGTGTTGGGGCTGACGGACGCGAGGCGCGTCCAGAGCCGGTGGTCGGCGGCGGCGAAGGCGGCCGGGTCGGATGTCCGCGCCGCCTTCGCCAGGTCCGCCAACTCCCGCCGCAGCGCGGCGACATCGGCCGGAGCGGCGTGCCAGAGGGCGTCCTCGACCAGGAGCGGGCCCAGGGCGTCGCGGATCCGCCGGGCCTCCTCCGCGCGCGTGCCGTCCGGCTGCTGAGTGTCCAGCGCGAGAACGGAGTTGCCCAGCCGGCGCATGGGTGACTGTTCGGCGGCGAAGAGGCCGCCTCCCGGGCCGGGGCGCACCTTGACGAGGCCGCGGGACTGGAGCAGCCGCAAGGTCTCGTTGAACGTGCCGACGGACACTCCGCAGGTGGCGCGGAGTTCCTCCTTCGTGCCCAGGCGTTGTCCCGGTTCCGCGTCCGCGACCAGGGCCGCGATGCGCTCGGCGGCGACCTCGGCGCGGGAGGCGGCGCCGCGTTCCCACTCGCCGCGCCGCAGCGCGGGCGGCTCGACGCCCCCTCGGGTGTCGTCTGCGGCTCCCACAGGGTCTCCCCATCCTCAAGGCTATTGATTATGGCCAATAGCATCGCACCCCTTGACGCTCTTGGGAACCCCCGTGCATGATCACCGTAATCATCATGATGGATTGGAGGACGCCATGATGGCTGAGCAGGACTTCCGGGACCTGATGGCCGGGGTCTGCGCCCCGGTGACCGTCGTGACCGCCACCGAGGACGAGGTGCCGCACGGGGCGACCGTCAGCGCGTTCGCGTCGCTGTCCTTGCGCCCGCCGATGGTGTCGCTGGCCCTGGACCGCGGCTCGGGGCTGCTTGCCCGCATCCTGGCGACCGGGCGGTTCGGGGTGAACGTGCTCGGCGCGGACCAGGAAGCGCTGGCGCTGCGCTTCGCCCGCCGGTCGGCCGACCGCTTCGCCGAGGTCCGGTGGGAGTACGACCACGGGCTGCCGCGACTGCCGGACGCGCCCGGCTGGCTCGTGTGCGAGCTGGCCTCGGTGGTCGAGGGCGGTGACCACCTCCTGCTCCTCGGGACGGTCGTCCACGCCCGTACGGCCACGGCGGCGCCGCTGGTCTACGGCCACCGGACCTTCGGCACGCACTCCGCGTTCGCTCCGGTCGCGTAACTCCCCTCATCCCACAACGTGTTCAAGGCTATGGAGACAGACATGACCATCACCGACATTGCCGCCCCGACCACCGCCGAGCTGGTGGCGCGGGCCACCGCGCTGCACCCGCTGCTGCGTGAGCACGCCGCCAGGATCGACGCGGAGCGCAGGGTGACCGACGAGGTGATCGACGCGCTGACGGACGCGGGCCTCTTCAAGCTGACCGTGGCGCGGCGCTTCGGTGGATTCGAGGCCGACATGCGCACCCTGGTGGACGTGCCGGCCGCGCTCGCGGAGGGCGACGGCTCCACGGGATGGGTCGTGGCCGTGGTCAACACCTGCAACCTGCTGGCCGGCCTGTTCCCCCTCGAAGCCCAGGAGGAAGTCTTCGGTGCCGACCCCGACGCGCGGGTCACCGGCGTCTTCACCCCTGCCACCGCCACCAACCGCAAGGTCGAGGGCGGCTGGCGGATGTCCGGCCGTTGGTACTACAACTCCGGTTCCTGGCACTCCACTTGGGCCGTCCTCGGCATACCGCTGACCGACGAGAGCGGTGCCGTGGTCGACCAGGCGATGGTCCTTGTGCCGCGTACGGACCTGGAGATGCAGGACGTCTGGTACGTCGCCGGTATGCGTGGCACCGGCAGCAACTGCCTGATCGCCGAGGACGTCTTCGTGCCCGGGCACCGCGTCATCTCCGTGCCGTGTGCGATCGACGGCGAGCTGCCCGCGGTGCACGGGTCGACGGGCCTGTTCCGCGCGCCCCTCGCACCGCTCCTCGCCCTGGGCCTCGCCGGGCCCCAAGTGGGCATGGGGCGCGCCGCGTTGAAGCTGGTCACCGAGAAGGCCCTGACCAAGCCGATCTCGTACACCTACTACGAGACGCAGGCCGACTCGGTCGCCGTACAGCTCCAGCTGGCCGAGGCCGCGCTGCGGATCGACACCGCGCAGCTGCATCTGCACCGGGCCGCCGCGGACATCGACGAGGCCGCCGCCCGCGGCGGCGACCTCGACGTGCTGACCCGCCTCCGGATCCGGGCGGACAGCGGGCACGCCATCAAGAACGTCCTCGATGCCATCAACACCCTGCTCGACGTGCACGGCGGCGGTTCGTTCGCCGACGCGAATCCGCTGCAGCGGATCTGGCGGGACGCGAGCACCGCCGGACGGCACGCGGTCGCCACACCCGCGGTGGGCATGGAGATGTACGGCAAGGCGCTCCTCGGCGTCGAGGAGCGGATCACGCCCTTCGTGTGAGACGCCCGGCCCGGAGCGGCGGCGACACCGCTCCGGGCCTCAAACGCTCCGGGCCTCAGGGACTCCACGCGTGCGCGTACCCCTCCCGCAAGGGCCCGCCGACCAGCGCCAGCACGTCCTCGACAGCGTCCGCCAACGGAGCGGCGTCCGCCTGCTCGGCCACGGCCAGATGGCCGTCCAGCAGGGCCTTTCCCCGCACCGGGTCCGCCTGCAGCAGCCTGCGCGGCAGCCACTTGCCGATGCCTGTCCAGGCGTTGTGGTGGGCGGTGAGCAGGTGGGCGGCCTTGCCCAAGGTGTGGTCGGCGAGGGCCAGTTGCTCGTGGCGGTCGGCCGGGGGCGTGTCGACCAGGTCGTCCATGAAGCAGGTGAGGACGTAGCGGCCGTGCTCGCGTTCCGCCGCGGTGAGCGGGGGAGGCCCGGACGCGAGCACCTCCTGGGCCAATCGCCGCGTACGCGCCACATGGCCGTGCGGGTCGGTGAGGGGGAGGCCCTGGTCGTACAGGAAGAGGACGGTGCCGCGGCGGCGGGTTCTGTCCCATGCGAAGAACTCCGGTATGTCCGCCAGGGTGTTGAGGAACAGCTCGGCGAGGCGGCCGTCGTGGCGGACCACCTCCCGCCGGCTGGTGTCGGAGTCCGGCAGGAGGACGGCCACGTCCAGATCGCTGGTCGCGGTGGCGTGCCCGTGGGCGGCGGAGCCTCCGAGCACGGCGCCCAGAGCGTGCGGGAAGCGTGCCCGGACCAGCCGCAAGGCCTCGGCCTGAGCCGTCTCATGATCATTCATGGACGTTCATCGTGCCAGGAACAGCGCCTCCGCGTCGGCGATCGCGCGGGCCAGGGCGTCGGGACGCGGCCGCAACTCCGCCATCACGTCATCGACACCGCGCAGCCCCGCCCGCCGCAGGAGCCGCTTCTCGTTGGTGACCCATTCGCCGCGGGCGGCCAGTACGGCGTGCGCGGTCTGCAGGGCGGCGGTGGCGATGGCGCCCGCGGCCTCGGTGGCCTGACCGCGTGGTACGTACGAGGACTTGGCGTACTGCAGCGTCATGGCTGCGCGGCCCCGCCACTCGGGCGGAGCGGTCTCGCGCAGGGCCTTCGGGTACTCGGGCCGGGGCAGGCTGCCGCGCAGCACCTGGTTGACGGCGAGTTCGCCCACGACCAGGTAGCTGGGGATGCCGGCGAGGTGGAACATCAACGGCTCCCAGTGGAAGCGGCCTTGCCGCGCTTCGGCGAGTTCGTGTTCGACCACGTCGAGATCGCGATAGTGCACGTCGACGCTGCGGCCGTCGATGGTGAACCAGCCGCCACCGTTGAAGACCCCACCACCCCAGCCGCCGACCTCGGAGGCTTCCCCGTCCCAGCCGAGCGCACGGAGGTCGTCCGGGTCGAACTTCCCCCGGTAGTAGAGGGCCAAGTCCCAGTCGCTGTCGGGGGTATGGGTGCCCTGGGCGCGTGAGCCGCCGAGGGTGACGGCGCACACGGAGGGAAGGGCGGCGAGCCGGTCGGCGATGTGGTCGAGGAACAGGTCGTCGGTCATGGAGAGGTCCGATCGTGCGAAGCGGATGATGAGCCGCCGCTGCTGTTGCAGGCGGGGTGCGGGCTGCTGCTGCGGGCACACCTGCTGAACGCCGGAGCGCGGGCTCGGACGGCGTCGGGTGGGCGGGTGCGCCTGGATCATCACTTCATGGGGGCGACCATATCGTCTCTGTTCGAGGCCGGTCGGGCGGGGTGGCGGCTGTCGGCGTCACGAGGTCTGGATCGCGTGGCCACTCGCGTCGTGGCGCACGTCGTGGCGGACCCACACATTGGGCTCGACGTAGAGCTTGGTCATGTGCGGTGCTGCAGTGCACCGGCACGAGCGCCCCGGGCACATCGACGTCGCCGTCGCGGTCGAAGGGGAGGCCCGTCCACTGACGCCACTGCGTGAGGGACCCGCTGATCGTCATCGAAGCGGGCGCGACCTTCTCGATGGTCCCGCCGGCCCGGACGTGCACGCGCAGCCACGGATCGATCGGCAGTCCGTCGTCGCGGCGCCGCTGGATGTAGTCGTCCACGGGCAGGCGGGGGTATCGATGTTTCGCGGTGGGGCGGACCGGTGCGAACAACGAGTCGTGCCCCTGCCGGAAGGCGGCCGCGCGCAGCGCGGACAGCAGGCGCCGGGAGAGGCCGAGCCCGAGGCAGCCGACGTCGACGGTGATGTCGAGGGCGCAGGCCGCGGTCGTCGTACGGCGGTGGTGACGATCGGAGTACGCCCACACCAGCACGCCGTCCCAACCTTGATCGGGCAACTCCGCACGGCCGGGCGACGCGGCGTCGAAGGGCACACTCTGGCCACGGGCCACCACGCGCCCGCCATCGGTCGCCACGACGCAGTAGTGCGGGAATTCCTCGCGGACGCGGCTGAACAAGGACCTGCCGACCGGGTCATGCGCCATGAAGGCCGGCCAGTCCTCGTTGATCTCATAGAGGCGCGCGATGAGCTCTGGACGCTCCGCACACGACGTGATGGTGATCCCGCCGACGTCCACCACGAGGGCTCTCCTCCCCAGGCTCGGCTCCCACCCTCCACTCTCAAGCCTTACCTGCTCAGTGTGCCCGACTGGCGCAGAACGGCTGCCGGAACCGGCAGTTCAGTGCTGGTAGCTGCTGTACGTCGTGTATCCCGTGAGGTCGCCCTGGTACCAGGTGTCCGGGTCGGCGGTCTGGAGTGGCAATCCTGTGCGGAAGCGTTCGACGAGGTCGGGGTTGGCGACGTAGGCGCGGCCGTAGCTGATGAGGTCGGCGCCCTGGGTGAGCCAGTGTTCGCCGAGGGGCTGGTCGGTCTCCTTCGGGCCGATCTGGCCGCCGGGGTTGATGATGAAGGCGCCCGGCCAGGCCTTGCGGAGTGCGATGAGGGTGTCCTCCTCGGTGGTGACCAGCAGGTGGAGGTAGGCGAGGCCGAGGGGCGCCAGGGCCTCGATGAGGGCGGTGTAGTGCTCGGGGACGTCGTCCTCGGCGATGTCCCAGACGTGGCCGCCGGGGGAGAGGCGCAGGCCGACGCGGTCGGCCCCGATGGCGTCGGCGGCCGCCTCGGCGGCCTCGACGGTGAAGCGGATGCGGCCGGTGACCGATCCGCCGTACGCGTCGGTGCGCCGGTTGGTGTTGGAGGAGAGGAACTGCTGGATGAGGTAGCCGTTGGCGCCGTGGAGCTCGACGCCGTCGAATCCGGCGTCGACGGCGCGCCGGGCCGCGTCGGCGAAGACCTGTACCTCGCCCCTGACTTCGGCGGTGGAGAGGGCCCGGGGAACCGGGGCGGGCCGGCGCCCGCGGGGGCCGGTGAACAGCGGGGCGTCGAGGGCGATCGCGGAGGGCGCGACGGGATGGTGACCGGCGACGTCGGGGTGGCCGACGCGGCCCCCGTGCATGAGCTGGGCGAAGATGCGGCCGCCGTTGGTGTGGACGGCGGCGGTCACCGGCCGCCACGCGGCGACCTGCTCGTCGGTGTGCAGGCCGGGGGTGTTGGGGTTGGACTGGCCGGTGAGGCTGGGCTGTACGCCTTCGCTGACGATGAGTCCGGCGGTGGCGCGCTGCGCGTAGTACGTACCCGCGCTCGCGCCGGGGATGCCGTCGGCGGACGCGCGGGCCCGCGTCATGGGGGCCATGACGATGCGGTTGGGGAGCGTCAGATTCCCGAGCTGGAAGCTGTCGAACAGGCTGGTCACAGTGGTGTCCTTCGCGTTGTGCCGACGAATGGGCGGTACGTCGGCTACGCTAAAACCTGACGTTGACGTCAGAGGCAAGTAACTCAAGGGGGGCCATGAGGATCGGCGAACTCGCCGCCGCGACCGGCGTGAGCGTACGAGCGCTGCGCTACTACGAGGAGCAGCACCTCCTCGCCTCCGACCGCAGCCCCAGCGGCCAGCGCCACTACCCGGCCGCAGCGGTCGAGCGGGTCCGGCTCATCCAGCAGCTGTACGCCGCCGGACTCGCCAGCCGGACGATCGTCGAACTGCTGCCATGCATCGAGGCCGAGGAAGTGACCCCGCAGCTCCTGGAGCGGCTGCGCGCCGAGCGGGCCCGTATCGACGGACAGATCGACGGCCTGCTGGAGGCCCGGAACCGGCTGGACGCGGCCATCACCTTGGCGGCCGTATCGTGGAAACAGGGGCGTCCTTGTCCTCGGTGAGGACGCCGTCCCCGGTGAGGTGAGGACGCCGTCCCCGGTGAGCGGAGGAGGCACCATGGGGGCGCCTCGACGCTCGCCGAAGTCACGTGCGTACGCCGAAGGCTCGTGCTCGACGCCGACGACGCCAACTGCCCGCTAGGAGGCGCCACCATGCGGATCCCCGGCCCCGAGCCCCGGACGGACGGCGGAGTGGGTGCCGTCACGGCGGCGGGCGGACTGCACACGTACCAGCTGCGGCTGCACGCCGAGTACGGCCCCGTCGTACGGTTCCAGCTTCCGGGCGCCGAGACGGCCGTGTCGGTCGCCGACCCCGTACTGCTGGAGGCGACGGCGCACATCGACAAACGGCCGGAGCGGCTGTTCGAGTTCCTGGCCCCGCTCTGCGAGGCCGGCAATCTCCAGGTGATCCCGGCCGACGAACACACGCCTTGGCGACGGGTGTTGCTTTCGGTCCTTGCCGGACGTCCCTCCCACGAACGGCACTTCGCGCGGTTCACCGAGCTGGCGACGGCGCTCGCGGACGACTGGGCCGCGCGCCCCGACGGCGAACCCGTCGAGCTGCAGAAGGACCTCACCGCCCTGACGCTGCGGATGATCAGCGAGTACGCCCTCGGGGGTGACGTCGACACCGCGGACCCGGACAAGGTCATCGCCGCGTTCGAGGAAGTACTCACCGAATATCTGGGACGGCTCTACCACGTGCCGGTCCCGGGTACGCAGGACGAACGCGCCCGGCGCGCGGAGGAGGCCCTGGCCTTCCTGCGCGCGACGGTCGACCGGGTGGTCGCGGCGCATCGTTCCGGCGGCCGCACGGACAGGAGCGATCTGATCGGGGCACTGGTCGAGGCCGGTGAGAGCCCCGCGCGGATCCGCGACACCGTCATGGTGACGATGCTGGCCGCCCACCACACCACCGGGGTGGCCGTCTCCTGGACGCTGCACCTCCTGGCACGCCACCCCGAGGCGGCCGCCCGCGTCGCCGACGAGCTGGACCGCGTACTCGGTGACCGGGCGGCGCCCGAGTACGCCGACCTCCGACGGCTGACGTACCTGGAGATGGTCCTCAAGGAGTCGATGCGGCTGTACCCGCCCGGTCCCTACGGCGCCCGCGAGACGACCGAGGATCTCGTCCTGGGCGACTACGAGATCCCGGCCGGGGCGACGATCTTCTACCCGTTCTGGGCCGTCCACCTGAACCCCGCGTACTGGCCCGAGCCCGAGAAGTTCGTACCCGAGCGTTTCACCCCGGAAGAGACCGCCAAGCGCCCGAGGCTCGCCTACATCCCCTTCGGGCTCGGCCCCCGGAGCTGCGAGGGCGCCGCGCTGGCCATGGTCGAGGCCGAACTGGTGCTGGCCGTCCTGCTCAACCGCTTCCGGTTCCGGCCCGCACCAGGGCACGAGTCGGTGACACCGATCGAACGGTTCGTGCTCTGGGCGGCCGACGACATCCGCATGCTCGTGAGCCCACGGCGCTCGGCATGACCGTGAGCCCGCGCTGATCACGCGTCACCGGACGGCACGCGCGGCCTCGCAAGCCGGGCCGCAGCCCCGACACCCAAGGCCGCGAGCGCGAAACCCAGCGCGGCCGGATTGACGTAACCGGGAACGGCGTCGGTCGCGTAGCTGCCGCCGTCACTCGTCTCGCAGACGAAACGGAGCGGCAGATAGTCGACCGTGAAGTCGATGATCCCGTCGGTCGTCGTCTCCCGCTCCTGCCAGCCCGGTGTACGGCAGGACCGGATCGGTGACGAGTCGGTGCCGCCGTCCTCCGCCTCCGCGATCGCAGCGGTGACACCGAGCAGGCCCAAGGTGTACGCGGCGGCGGCCACCGCGCACAGGAGGGCGGCACAGCTCCGCAGCCATACCTCACGGCCGGCCTGCCGGAGGCCGATCCGGCCCAGGGCACGTTCACCACACGTCGGGTGAGCACCGCGTCGACGAACAAGGTGAGATACGGCCTCTGTTCGGGCTCCCGGTACCAGGCCGGAGCGTCCAGGTGGAACACCGACGCGGTCCGCGCCGCCTCCTCGCGCACCCCTGCGGGCAACGCGGCCAGCAGCTTCGGCCGCGCCGCCGTCACCTCCGCCGCGAGTCCCAGGTCGGCGGCGGGGCCGGGCAGCCCGGCGAAGAACAGCGCCCGCGCCTCGCCCTGGCTCATCCCGGTCAGGCGCGTGCGACAGCCGTCCAGCAGCTGATAGCCCCTGACACACCCGCGTCCTACCGTCGATCCACGCCCGGCCCCGACCGAACCGGCCGGGAAGCCCGCGCCCGAAGACCCAAAGACCCTCCGAGATCTTGCCGAGCGTCGAGCGAGAACAGACGGCAGCCCCCCGGACCCTGCGGCTGGCACCCACAGGCCGCTCGGTGCTCTAGCCGGGAGGTTCTGACCGTCGGCTCGGCCTCGCGGCGGGCGGTCTGTGTGCTCCCTCGCCCCTTGACGTATTCAGAGACCTCTCTAAATTTGGAGTGCTCTCTAAATTTCAGGGGAAGGGGTGGGCGCGTATGCGGTCGGTCGAAGGGGGACTGCGTGAGCAGCGCAAGGCCCAGCGGCGGATCCGGATCCTCGAGGCGACGCGCGAACTCCTGCGGGAGAGCCCGGATTCGGTGATCAGCACCGAGCGGATCGCCGAGCGGGCGCAGGTCGCCCCGGCCACCGTGTACAACCTGATCGGACCGCGCGACAAGATCTGGGAGGCGCTCGCCGCCGGGTTCATGGACGAACTGGAGCGCCGCCTGGCGGTGCTGGAAGCCGTCGGCCCGCGCGAGGTCGTCAGGTCGACCGTCCAACTGTTCGTGGACGACCCGGTCGTGTCGCGCCGCATGGTGCGTGAGTGGGAGCAGAGCGGCCTCGTACTCGACCGCAGTCCGCTCACCCAGCTTCGCCAGGTGATGGCGGACGCACGGACACAGGGCCTCCTGCGCGCCGACATCGACACCGGCGCGTTGGCCTCCGTTGTCGGCACCTCGTGCGTGGGGGCGCTGCATCAGTGGGTCGCCGCCCTGATCGACGACGAACGGTTCCTCGCACGTGCTCTGCTCGCGCTGGACGTCGCGCTCGCCGCGGCGGCCGCCGATCCCTACCGCGAGCAGCTGCTTGCGCCGCTGCGGACACGGGGCACGGTATGACGGCCGGCGCGCCGCCACGGCACCAGAGCTTCGTGGGCCGCGGCGGGATCCGGCTCACGGCGGATGTGTGGGGCGAGGCGTCCTCGCCGCCCCTTGTGCTGCTGCACGGCGGCGGCCAGACGCGGCACGCCTGGGGTCGGACCGGCGCTCGACTGGCCAGGCTGGGGTGGCGGGTCATCGCCCCGGACCTGCGCGGGCACGGCACCAGCGAATGGTCGGCCGACGGCGACTACGACCTCGACCTGTTCGCCGGGGACATCCGGGCGCTCGTCGCCGAAATCGGCGGTCGGCCGGTGCTCGTCGGTGCCTCGCTCGGCGGCCTGAGTGCGCTGCTCGCCGCCGGAGAGTCACCCCGGGCGGCGATTCGCGCCCTCGTACTCGTCGACGTCGCCCATCGACCGGATCCCCGCGGGGCCCGCCGGATCGTCGAGTTCATGCGCCGCCGGCCGGACGGATTCGCCGACGTCGGGGAAGCAGCCGCGGCGGTCTCGGCCTACCTGCCGCACCGCCCACGCCCGGCCGACCCCGAGAGGATCCAGAGGCTGCGGAACAACCTGCGCCGCCACGGCGACCGCTGGGTCTGGCACTGGGACCCCCGGCTGGTGGACGGCTTCGAGGGCCGGATGGATCCGCCCGGCATGGCGGAGCGCCTCCTCGACGCGGCGCGCCACGCCGACGTACCGATCCTGCTCGTCCGCGGCGGGATCAGCGACGTGGTGCGCGAAGACATCGCCGAGCAGTTCTGCGACAGGGTTCCGGGCGCGCGGCGGGTCGATGTGGCGGACGCGGGGCACATGGTGGCCAGTGATCGGAACGAGCACTTCATCGATGCGATCGTGCCCTTCTTGGAAGGAGCTCAGTGAGCACGGCTCAGGCCTCGGATTGCCCCCGGTCGCAAGACGAGGCGTACTCGACCAGATCAGGAGCCGCCCGTACCCGACCCGATCGGGCACAGGATGTCGGGTCCGGCCAGGCGCCCGCTGCCTAGCGTGGTGATCGCGAAAGAGGAAGGGGACCGGGCATGCTGGAGCGTCTCAACCAGGCCCTGGAGCACATCGAGCGCCGCCTCGACCAGGACATCGACGTGGCCGAGCTGGCGCGCGTCGCGGCCACGTCGGAGTACCACCTGCGCCGGATGTTCTCCGCGCTCGCGGGCATGCCGCTGTCGGAGTACGTACGGCGCCGTCGGCTCACCGTCGCGGGTGCCGAAGTGCTCGCGGGGCGTGCGTCGCTGCTGGAGATCGCGGTGCGCTACGGCTACGGCTCGGGCGAGGCGTTCGCCCGGGCGTTCCGTGCCATGCACGGGGTCGGTCCCGGCGAGGCCCGGCGCGACGGCGCCGCGCTCGTCTCCCAGCCCCGGTTGACCTTCCGCCTCACCGTCGAAGGGAGCAGCAGCATGCGTTATCGCGTCGTGGACAAGCCGGACTTCAGCGTCGTCGGCTTCAAGACCCGGGTGCCACTGGTGCACGCGGGGCCGAACCAGGCGATCATCGAATTCGTCCGCGGGATCGAACCGGGGGCCCTGGAGCGCCTGGAGAAGCTGTCGGACCAGGAGCCGCAGGGTGTGCTCGCGGTCTGCGACGACTTGGACCCGAGTCGCGCCGAAGGCACGGAGCTGGACTACTACCAGGGGGTGATCACGTCGGCGGCCGCCCCCGGAGGCACCACGGTTCTCCCGGTCCCGGCCGGTACGTGGGCGGTCTTCACCACGTCCGGACCGGCACCGCGGGCCGTCCAGGAGCTGTGGCGGGACGTCTTCACGGAGTGGTTCCCGTCCAACCCGTACCGCAGCCGCCCCGGCCCAGAGATCCTGCGCACCCACCTGTCGCAGGACAAGACCGAGGCCGATGCCGAACTGTGGCTTCCGGTGGAGCGGGAACAGGGCTGACCATCCCTGACGGGGAGGGGGCCTGGTCAAAGTCCTACGGCCGGGCCCCCTCGACCGCCTCATAGCAGGCTTCGATCAGGGCACGCAGCGCCGCCCGGGGCGGACCCTCCCGCACCGCGAGGTAGGTCTGTATGACGGGCGCCGGGTCGCTGAGGGGGCGGAACACCACGCCGGGAACGGGGAGTTGATCGGCATGCGGGGCGTAGAAGACCGTCCAGGACGGTCTGCCGTGGCCGATGGCGGCGAGGGTGTCCTGGTCGTTGGTGAACTCCGGGCCCAGGACGGGCGTGTAACCGGCGGCCCGGCAGGAGCGCATCACCAGGTCGTGCAGCGCGGGGTTGCGGGAGCGCGGGGCGAGCCGCAGCGGCAGGTCCGCGAGCCGGGCCAGTTCGACGGTCTCCCGCGCGGCGAGCTCGTGGCCCGCGGGCAGCGCCGCCACCACGGCGTCCCGCCACAGCGGCAGGAACTCGAGGCCGGGGTCGGTCCGTTCGCCGCGCAGCAGGGCGGCGTCCAGGTCACCGGCCCGCACCCGCGCCAGGCGTTCCTCCGTACCGCTGGTGACGAGTTCCAGCTGGGCGTGGCCGCCGTACCGGGTGAACGCGGTGAGTACGGCGTCCAGCCAGCCACCGAGACCGGAGCTGGTGCCGAGGCGCACCGTCGCGGACTGTTCGGCGCGCAGTTCGCCGATGGCCTCGCGGGCGCGCGCTTGGAGGGCGAGCATCTCCCTGGCGTACGGCAGGAGCCGATTGCCGGCCTCGGTGAGCCGGACGACGCGGGTGGAGCGGGTGAACAGCTCGGCATCCAGCTCGCGTTCGAGCCGCCGGACCTGCTGGCTGACCGCGGACTGCACGATGTGCAACCGCTCGGCTGCACGGCCGAAGTGCAGTTCCTCCGCCACCGTGAGGAAGTAGCGCAGCTGACGCAGCTCCATGGCCTTCCGTCTTCCTGACCGCCGTGACTCCGGGGCTCCGGGAATCACTGACCAGCATTGATCACCGTTCGCGATCAGTGTAGTAGCGGATCGATCATTGGTCGGCGGAGGTGATCACGGTTGGCTGGGGACATCACGAACCGCGCGGTCCGCACGGGCCCACGAGGCGGAAGGAAGCCGTCATGCCTTATCTGGATGTCAACGACACCACCCTCTACTACGAGGACGAGGGGACCGGCCCGGCGCTGCTGTTCCTGCACGGCTGGGGCACCAGCGGCCGGACCTGGGGCGCTCAACTGCCCGATTTCACCCGGGACCACCGCGTCGTCACGGTCGACTGGCGGGGCTGCGGGCGGTCGGCCCACCCCGTCCGGGGCAACACCACCGCCGGGGTGGTCGGCGACCTGGTGGCGCTGATCGGCGCGCTGCGGCTGGACCGGCCGGTGGTCGTCGGCTCGTCGATCGGCGGGACCTTCGCCACTGAACTGGCCCTGCGGCGGCCCGAGTTGATCGCGGGCGCGGTCCCGGTGGACGCGCCGGGGTACTGGCCGTCGACGACGGCACAGGCTCAGGCGGAGCTCGTGGCCGGTCTGCGCCGCGACCGGGCCGGTACGGTCGCCGGCTGGGTGCCGGGGTGGTACGCGCCGGGCACCGCGCCCGCGCTCATCGACTGGACGGTCCGGCAGATCCTGGACTCCGGCGTCTACATCGACGAGCACCAGGCCACCGCCGACGGCTACGACCCCCGCCCCACGCTGCCCGGGCTGCGGGTGCCCGTCCACTACCTCCACGGAGAGCTGGACACCGCGATCCCCCTGGAGGTGGCCCGGACCTGTGCCGCCCTGACGCCGGGCGCCACGGTCGGCGTGATCGCCGGCGCGGGCCATATGCCCCACCAGGAGCGCCCCGAGCGGTTCAACGCCGCGCTGCGCACCGCGCTCGCCAGGATGGCCCCCGTCGCCCACACCCCCGACACCCCTCTGCCGGAATCGCCCCATGGCTGAGCGCGACACGGATCACGGCTACCTGCTGGCGCCGGTGGCCCGTCCGTACCCCTCGGCCTCGCCGCCCTCCACGCCGTGGACGAGCGTGGCGATGTGCGTGGCGAGCTCGGGCCACAGCTCCCTCGGAAGGTGGTGGCCCATCCCCTCCAGGATCACCAGTTCGGCACCCGGGACGGCGGCAGCGGTGGCCCGGCCGCCGCTGACGTCGCACACGATGTCGGCGGCGCCGTGCAGCACCAGCGTGGGCACCCGCAGCGACCGCAGCCGTTCCGTGCGGTCGCCCGTCGCCACGACCGCGAGGCCCTGACGCTGGATGCCGAGGGCGTCGTACCCCCGGTCGAAGGCCCGCCCGGCCCGCTCGGCCGCGGCGGCCGCGTCGAACGCGAACCCCGGAGACGCGGAGAGGCGCAGAGCGCGCGTCTGCCAGTCGACGAACACCTCCCGCTCGTCGGGCGGTCCGCCCAAGTCGGCGAACACCGAGAAATCGGCCTCGCCCACGCCGGGTTCACCGGTCGTGGACATCATCGACGTCAGCGAGCGCACCCGGGCCGGATGCTCGACGGCGACCATCTGGGCGATCATCCCGCCCATGGACGAGCCGACGAGGTGCACAGCGGTGAGGCCGAGCACGTCGAGCAGACCGACGGTGTCGGCCGCCATGTCGGAGAGCGTGTACGAGGCCGTGGAGAGGTCACCCGCCAGGGCCGCCGCGAAATCCGGCACGGGCGCGTCGGGGAAGTGCGTCGACCGTCCGCTGTCGCGGCTGTCGAACCGGATCACCTGCAGGCCGCGGTCCACCAATGCCCGGCAGAACCCCTCCGGCCAATTGATCATCTGTGCGCCCGCCCCCATGATCAGCAGGACCGGCGGGGCGTCCGGTGCACCGAAGCGTTCGTAGGCGATCTCGATCTCGGACGGGCCGACATGCCGTGCCTTCAGTTCAGCCATGCCCCAAACGCTAGCTGCTTCAGGGGAGTTGAAGATCCCGCTGCGGTATGCGGCAACCCGCACACGAACCGATCCCTCGCCGTGACGGGCGGGGGCATACTGCTGTCGAAGCTTGAAAACGGCGTCCTCTGCACGCGAGTTGACCGTGAAGGAAGCGGGCTGGAAGCTGACGCTTCGTACCCATCACCAGCAGGGCCATCTAGTGGTGAGGCTTCCGGCACGGGCGGACATCGGCAACGCGGCGGCCGTACGCACAGCTGCTGCGGATCATCGGCCTGAGGGCTCGCGTAGAGAGGGCACGGCATGGCCGCGCACGTGCGGGAGCAAGAGCTGGCCGGGCTGCACTGGCTCGTGGTGAGCAGGACCCGTCAGGACGCGTTCCACGCGCTCGGCGCGGCCGCGCGGGACAGTGTCCGTGCCATGGTGGGCCCGCTGGAGGAGGACGCCGACCTGCAGAAGTGGCTGCGGACTCCCGCGGGCGAGGAGCGCTTCGGGCGGCTCGCGGACGCCACGCGCCGCGGCTGCGGACCCAAGTGGGCGGAGCTCCAGGCTCTGGCCGACGGCAGCGGTGTCGGCTTCGACGAACTGCTGACGATGAACCTGCTCGGGGACCTCGGGGTGGAAGATGGCACCGGTTGCAGCGATCTGGGCTGGCGGTCGGAGCGGTCGTTCGTGGCGCACAACGAAGACGGCTATCCGTCGGAGGACGGCCGCTTGCTGATCGTCACGCTGGCCATCGACGGACAGGCCCCCGTGACCGCCCTGTGGTATCCGGGATTTCTCACCGCGAACGCGTTCACCGCCACTGGCCACGGACTGGTCTGGGGTGTCGACCACATCCCCGTCGTACGCCCCGGCCGCACCGGCGCGGGCCGCCACTTCGTCGCCCGGGCCATGCAGGAGGCGACGACGCTGGACGCGGCCGTGACCCACCTGCGCACCCGCCCCAGCGTCGGCGGCTACGCGTACACCATCGGCGAACGAGCCACCGGCCGCGTCGCGGTGGTGGAAGCCGTCGCCGGTCGTGTCACCGTGACCGAGGCCGGCCCGGCACGGCCGCTGCTCTGGCACACCAACCACCTGCGCCGGACGGCCGACCCGGCCGATTCTCCGGCTCTTCTCGGCGACAGCCCGGCAGCCCGGGACCACACCGTCCGGTACGAGGAGAGCGTGGCCCGCGGCCGGGTACTGGCAGCCCTCGAACCGCCCGGGGGAGTGCCCACCGCCGACTGGTTCATGGAGGCACTCACCTCGGCCCCGCTGCCGCACGGCGTGTACCGCACAGCGGCAGACACCGACCCGCTCATGACGCTGTGTACCGTGGTCGCCGCCCTGTCCGGTGACAGCGTCACGCTGCGTGGCCGGAACGGGCAGACTTCGCAGCTCGCGTTGTCGGCCTTCACCGACGGCTCCGGCGCGCCCACCACCTGAGCTGGGCGGGCGGCCCACCTGGTCATTGATTTGACGCGGCCGGCGTTGTGGCCGAGCATTTTTAGGGGAAGGCCCCGACCCTCGTGCGTCACCGTTCACGGCAGTCGCCCTCGGTTGCCGCTCCTCCTTCCCCGAGTCTGCTCACGACCTCGCCGCGTGTCCGTCGCAGCCCTCCGGGCACTCGTCCTGAGAACGGGGACGAATGAGGAGGAGATATGCAGCTGTCCGTTCTGGAGCCGCTCTTCGACCGCGAGGGCCCCTGGGCCACCGTCTACTTCGATCCCTCTCACCACGACGAGGCAGGGGCCAGGCGGCGCGAACTGTACGTCCGGGAAGCGTGCCGGACACTGGAGGAGGAGGGCGCCGACGCCGCGACCACGCAAGCCGTGCGGGACGCCCTGACGAACATCAGCCCCGCAGAGGACCCGGCGGGGCGAGTGGTCTTCGCCGCCGGAGGGGAAGTGGTGCTCAGCTGTCGTCTCTCCCGCCCGCCGCAGCGCCAGGTCGTCTGCTGGGCCCCGCTGCCCCGCCTGACGCCGCTCCTGGAGCTGTCCGGCCAGGACCCGGTCTGCCTCGTGGCGTACATCGACCGGACCGGCGCCGACTTCCAACTGCGTGGCGCGGCCGGCCCGCAGGATGCCGGGCATGTCCAGGGACGGCAGTGGCCGATGCACCGTACGGCCTCGGCCGACTGGTCCGAGCGGCACTTCCAGCTCAGGGTCGAGGACACCTGGGAGCACAACGCCGGCGAGATAGCCGACGCGCTGACCTCGGCGTACGAGGAGTCCGGTGCCGACCTGGTCGTCCTGGTCGGCGACCCCCGCGAGCGGCCCGCCGTACGGGAAAGGCTTCCCGAAGCCGTCCGCGAGGTCACGACGGAGACCGAGCACGGCGGTCGCGCCGCGGGCTCCTCCTCCGCCGCGCTGGACGAAGCCATCGAGGAGGCCCGGCAGCGGCACAACCGTCGCCGGGTCGAGGAGGCGCTCGACCGGTTCCGCGCCGGACGGGTGGGCACCGACAGGCCGACGGACGCCGTGGAGGGTGTCCCGGCCGTGGCGGAAGCCGCCCGGGAGCACCGCATCGACACGCTGCTCATCCGGCCCGACGGGGCGGACCTGGCCCGTGAGACCTGGGTGGGCGGCGAGCCCGACCAGGTGGCGGTGCGCCGCGGCGACGTACAGACCCTGGGCGAGGACCACCCGGTCCCGGTACGCGCCGACGACGCGCTGCTGCGGCTGGCGGCCGTCACCGCCGCCGACGTACTGATCGTTCCTCCCTCGGACGGGGACGACCCGGACGTTCCGGCAGGTGGTCTCGGCGCGCTGCTGCGCTGGACGTACGAGCCGACCGCCGCGTAGCGACGGCGCACGCCAAGAGAGGGAGGTATGCCGACATGGACCGAGGCAGCAATCCCGTCAGCCGCCGCAAGGACGACGAGATGAAGCACGAACTGCAAGGTCACCTGCGTTCCGGCCGGCCCACTCACGTGGAGGAGGCGTACGAGCCCGAGCCGCCGGCGGACGACGACATCCGGGTGCACCCGCGCGGACCGGTGCCGCCACCCGGCGAGGAACGCGAACAGGCCGAGGCCGCCGCCGAGGCAGAAGCCCTGCGGAGCGAACTGGCCCGCCACCTCGAGCGAGCCGCCTTCCCGGCCGACCGGCAGAAAGTGCTGGACGTCCTCGAAGCCCACCACGCGCCGGAAGACGCCCTGGAAGCCGCGCGCCGACTGCCGGACGGCGGCGCGTACGCCAACGTGACCGAGATCGTCAACGCGCTCGGGCGGCGCCACAAGGGGTGACCTCTCGCCTGCCTCCGGCAGGTTTTCACCATGCCTCACGTGGTAGCCCGGAAGTACGTTCCTTGCGTACGGAGGAGCGAAGGCGCCGGATGAGTTGGGACCAACAGCCGCTGGCGCCGCCCCTCTTCCTCAGCGCCTGTGCGCCTCCGCGATCGCCCGACGCAGGGCTGCCTTGACCTCCGGGGCGGGAGGCGGCCCGTCGACGCCGCTGATGATCTCGTGGGCCACGACGCGCAGCTTGGTGTTGCTGTGCTGCGAGACGTCGACGAGGATCTCCCAGGCGCGTTCGGGCGAGCATCCGGCCAGCGCCATGACGATCCCGCGGGCCACGTCGATGTCGGGGCGTGTCTCGATGGCGTGCTGGAGCTGTCCCACTTCCTGCTGCAGCTCTTCGACGCGGCCGGACCCGACCTCGATCCGGGACAGCGGACGCCCGTTCACGGAGCGGGGCGGCGACGCACTGGTGGAAGGACTCTCGTTCACGCTGGCGGGACGGTTCTTGGTCATGTGCGTGCAGCTCCCTTCCAGTGACAGAACGAGCGAGGACAAGAGGGATGTCCTCCTTGCAGTCCTCATAGTCTCGCCTGCCCCGCCCGACCGGGAGCCCAATCGCGGCCGGGCTCCGCTGCCGGTGAGCCGGCGCGGGCTCCGCTCCCGGTGAGCCGGTCCGGGCTCCGTTTTCCCGTACCCGCCCTGGGCACCCGTGGGGGCGCGGCAGAGAAGGCACGTACGAGAGATGGCGCGTACGAAGGACACGGGAGGCACGCATGAAGGCAGTCGTCTGGCGAGGGACAGGTGACATCCGGCTCGAGGACGTGCCGGAGCCCAAGATCCAGGAGCCGCACGACGCGATTGTGCGCGTCACCACTTCGGCGATCTGCGGCACCGACCTGCACCTCATCCGCGGCACGCTGACCGGGCTGCGGGAGGGCCGGGTGCTCGGCCACGAAGGCGTCGGCGTCGTCGAGGAGACCGGCCCCGGCGTGCGGAACTTCCAGGCGGGCGACCGTGTGGTGATCCCGTCCACGGTGGCCTGCGGGGTGTGCAGCTACTGCCGCGCGGGCTACTACGCGCAGTGCGACAACGCCAACCCCGCGGGCGTGCGGGGCGGCACCACGTTCTTCGGCGGTCCGGAGGCCGCGGGCGGACTCGACGGGCTACAAGCCGAGTACGCGCGCGTGCCGTTCGCCCACACCGGGCTCGTCCCGCTTCCCGACACCGTCGACGCCACACACGCCATCCTGCTCTCCGACATCCTCCCCACCGCCTGGTTCGGCGCGCGCCTTGCCGAGGTCAGCAGCGGCGACACCGTCGCCGTCCTGGGCGCGGGCCCCGTCGGCCAGTGCGCGGTCAGCGCGGCCCGGCTCCAGGGCGCGGGCCGCGTGATCGTGATCGACGGCGTCACCGACCGGCTCGCTCTCGCCCGCGCACAGCACGCCGAGACGGTGGACTTCAACTCCGAGGACCCCGTCGAGAAGGTGCGGGAGATGACCGGCGGCGTCGGCGTGGACCGCGTGATCGAGGCGGTGGGCATCGACGCCGAACGCCCCGTGCTCGGACCGGCCGCCGAGACACTGGCGCGGGCCGAGCGACAGCAGGGCAGGGAGGAGAGGTTCAGCACGGAGCGAGACCTGGCCGCGCCCGTGCAGAACCCCGACGAACGCGGCACCTGGATGCCGGGCGACGCCCCGAGCCTCGCCGCCCGCTGGGCCGTCGATCTGGTCGCGAAGGCCGGAACCGTCGGCGTCGTCGGCGTCTACCCGCCGGGCGCCGACCGCTTCCCGATCGGCCGGGCCATGCAGAAGAACCTCACCCTCCAGATGGGCAACTGCAACCATCGCCGCTACATCCCGCACCTCGTCGGCCAGATCGCGTCCGGCGTCCTCGACCTCACACCGCTCGTCACCCAGTGGGCCGTCACGCAGGACGCCGTCGCGGCGTACGGATGCGTCGACCGGCGCGAGTACGGCTGGACGAAGGTCGCGCTGGACGTGGCCGACCCGGACACGCCGAAGGCCGCCTGAGTGGCGGTGGGTTGAGAGGGTTCGGTGGGGGTTCAGTGGGTTCGGAGGGCGAAGGTGTGTCCGGCCGGGTCGGAGTAGAGCCGGATGTCCTGGACGCCGCCCTGCGGGTTGGTGTCCACGGGCCGTGCGCCCCCGGAGATCGCCTGGCGCTCCGCCGCGTCCATGTCCTCTTTGGCGACGAGGAGTTCGAGATGCGTCTGGTGGGAGTCGTCCGGCCGCGGCCAGCTCGGCGGCGCGAAACCGGTTTCCCGGCGGAAACCCATCCGCATACCGGAAGCGCCCGTGATCTCGAACCGGTCGGCCCGCGGGTTGAACTCGGCCTCCCCACCGAGCAGCGCGCCGTAGAACTCGGCCAGTTGCTCGGGTTCGCCGCAGTCCAGGACAAGGATTCCGGTATCGACGATGGCCATGGTCTTCCTCGCTTCGCCCTCTTACCTATTACCTGCCGCAGTACCTGCCGCACCGGCTCGATGGGCCGGGTGGCCGCCGAGTACCCCACCCGCCGGGAAGCAAGTCCCGCGAAGTCCCGCGCGGAACGTTTGGGGGCGGAGGCCCGGGGGACTCGCCGAGGTGGCCGATGAGCCAGGGGAGTGAGGGGCTCTGGGCGCGGGGCGATACGCCTCGCGCCCAGAGTGGCATCAGGCTCAGAGTGGCCTCAGGCAGCGGGTCGTTCGCGGTCACGACGGCTTGAGCGGATCGTGCCCCAGGGACATCAGCCGGTGCCTGCGGTACGTGTCGTCGGCCCCGGGCTCCCGCTCCTCGTCGCGGGCGGCGTTGATGAGGTCCACCACCTTGTACATGAGGCGAATGTCGTCGTCGGTGAGGTCCGTGCGCCGCTTCTGCAGGATCGCCAGGACATGCCGGCCCGCGTCCGAGCCCGCGTGCTCGGGCAACGGCTCGGTGTGCTCGCCCGCGTCCCGCGTCCTGAGCCAGGCGCTGAGCTCCTGCGAGGTCATGTTGACCAGGCGGTGGAACTCGGCCCAGAGGGCGTCCAGTTCGAGGGAAGAGATGTCAGTCATGCGCGGCGGGTACCCGTGAATCCGGCGGCGAAGCCGCTAGGCGAACGGCACGTTGACACAGGCGAGGCGCTCGCCCGCCTGGCCCGCGTGCCCGGGCTCGGTGTGGGTGGCGTGCTCGTGGATCACGATGGAACGGGCCTCGCCGGGACGGAACCCCCACTCGACGGCCGCGTCCGACCGGCCCGCGCCGCGGCCGTCCGTGGTGAAGTCGAGCCAGATCTCGTTCCGCGGGTTGGCGTACGCGGGATCGGTGGACGGCTGCACCGGGTCGACCCGGTGCTGGTAGTGCGGCCCGGAGTCGTCGGGGCGCGGGCCGCACGGCTTCTGGTGGACGTGCGCGCCGTAGGTCCGGTCCGGGTTGACGCCGTGCAGCCGCAGCTCGACGCGGGTGCCGCCCTCCTCCGTGACCTGCTCGGTGACGGTGACGCGACTCCCCACCGGTACGCCCTGCTCGTCGTACGTCACCGCGCCGCGCGCGGGCAGGTCTTCGGGCGGCGCGAACTCGGCCCGCACTTCGACGGGATCGGGACAGGCGGCCGCCGGGCTCGCGAGGAAGGGCACGGCGATCACGGCTGCGGCGGACGTACCCAAGAGAGCAGGGCGTACAAGCATGAACTCCTCCTCCGACGACTCTTCCGGACTTCCGGCTCTTTCCCCGGCTCGGGGATGAACGCCGGTTGCCCGGTCCGGCCCGCCTGAAACGACGGAATCCGGCCCGGTCCCGAAACATCGCCCGCGCTCCGCCCGCGCGGATCCGCTCGGCACCGTCAGGCTCTCGACACCGCCAGGCTGTAGCGGAGCTTCTCCTTGGCGCGGGCGCCGAGGCGGTCGTAGAAGCGGACCGCGCCTTCGTTCCAGGCCGGGGTCTGCCACTGGACCTCGGTGAGGCCGAGGTGCCGCGCCTCGGCCGTCACGGCGTCCATGAGGAGGGCGCCGAGGCCTGCTCCGCGGGTGCCGGAGCGCACGAAGAGGCAGTCCATGTGCAGGTATTCGCGCCCCTGCCAGGTGGAGAGTTCGGGCGCGCACGTGGCGTAGCCGACGATATCCCCGCCGGGCAACTCCGCTACCAGGCAGCGCAATCGCGGTTCCGGGGCGTCGAAGAGCAGCGCTTCGAGTCGCCGCGCGAGGTCGGGTGCGGGCGCCGCGGCGTTTTCGTACGAGGCGTGCTCGGCGGCCAGTTCGGCGATCCGCGGCAAGTCGGCGGGCCGCGCGTGCCGCACCGTCGCGGCACCGGTCATCGGACGCTTCCCGTCGAGGTGTCGGCGCTCCAGGCGGGCAGCCGGTCGGTGATCGTGCCGGTGCCGTCGAGGATGTGCCGTGAGAACGCGTCGCGTTCGTGGGCGAGGACGGCGGCTTCCCAGACGCAGGGGGCGAGTCCGGTACGGCCCGGGCGCAGTCGGTCGGGCTGTCCGGCCGGTCCGGTGAAGACGGCCAGGTCGGACATGTGTCCCTCGATCCAGGTGTGGACGAGGACGTAGTCGCCGTCGCCGCCCGCGTGCACGATCAGGACGGCGAGGCCGAGCGACCCGCGTATACGGCCGAGTTCCAGATGGGCCCCGGCGATGCGCAGGGCGGCGTCGACGTCCTGCTCCGTCACGGTGCGGCCCGGCGCTTCGAGGGAGTACACCTTCGTCAGGTGCCCGCCGGCCTCCCGGGTGCCCAGAGACCGTGTGGTGCGTGCGTGGTGTCCTTGGGACAGGGCGAGCAGTGCTTCCGTGTCCACCGCCGCCGGCATTTCGCGATCAGTCATCCGGCCATGATGCAGTGCGCGCCGCCGACCGGCTCCGGCGGGCCATCCTCTCCGCGGACGCCGAGGAGGCCCGGATGACGTTCCCCCGCCCCGCGCTCGTCGTCCGACTGCCGCCTCGACGACCCGGCGCGGCGTACGATTCCGTACGTGACCAGCAGACCCGACCCGGAGCAGCGGCTGCGCGACCTCGCGCGGCTGCGCCGGGTCCGGGACCGCATCGACCGGGAGTACGCGCAGCCGCTGGACGTCGAGGCGCTCGCCCGCGGCGCGCACATGTCGGCCGGGCACCTCAGCCGCGCGTTCCGGGCCGCGTACGGGGAGTCGCCGTACAGCTACCTGATGACGCGCCGCATCGAGCGCGCGATGACGCTGCTGCGCCGCGGCGACCTCAGCGTCACCGAGGTCTGCTTCGCGGTCGGCTGCTCGTCCCTCGGCACCTTCAGCACGCGCTTCACCGAGCTGGTCGGCATGCCTCCCAGCGCCTACCGGCGGCAGGCGGCGAGCGCGACGGCGGGCATGCCGGCGTGCGTGGCGAAGCAGGTGACCAGACCGGTCAGGAATCAAGAAGCACGGTCCCAGCGCCACGGCTAGCGTGACGGGCATGGACATCACCCTGCACGCGAGCTTCCTCCCGCACAACGACCCGGAGGCCTCCCTGGCCTTCTACCGCGACGCCCTCGGCTTCGAGGTCCGCGGCGACGTCGGATACGAGGGAATGCGCTGGATCACGGTCGGCCCCGTCGACCAGCCCGGCACGTCCATCGTCCTGACGCCGCCCGCCGCCGACCCCGGCATCACCGACGACGAGCGCCGCGTCATCGCCGAGATGATGGCCAAGGGCACCTACGGCGGCATCCTCCTCGCCACCGCCGACGTCGACGGCACCTTCGAGACGCTCCAGGCAGCCGACATCGTCGAGGTCGTCCAGGAGCCGACCGACCAGCCGTACGGCGTGCGAGACTGCGCCGTCCGCGACCCGTCGGGCAACCTGATCCGCATCCAGCAAGTGAAGTGAGCTGGCCGGAAGACGGAGAAGCGAGCCGGTCGGAAGGTCGGAAGACGGAGCAGTGAGCCAGTCGGAAGGCCGGAAGACGGAGACACGATGAGCAAGGCGAAGATGGAGAGACGATGAGCAAGGCCAGGAAGACGGACCAGCGGTCGCCTGCGCCGCACGCCGCCGACAGCCACGATCTGATCCGTGTGCACGGCGCGCGCGAGAACAACCTCAAGGACGTCAGCATCGAGATCCCGAAGCGCCGGCTCACGGTGTTCACCGGCGTCTCCGGCTCGGGCAAGAGCTCGCTGGTGTTCGACACGATCGCCGCGGAGTCGCAGCGGCTGATCAACGAGACGTACAGCAGCTTCGTCCAGGGCTTCATGCCGACGCTCGCCCGCCCCGAGGTCGACGTACTCGACGGGCTGACGACCGTGATCACCGTCGACCAGCAGCGGATGGGCGCCGACCCGCGCTCCACCGTCGGCACCGCCACCGACGCCAACGCGCTGCTGCGCATCCTCTTCAGCCGGCTCGGCAAGCCGCACATCGGCCCGCCCAGTGCGTACTCCTTCAACACCGCCACGGTCCGGGCGAGCGGTGCGATCACCGTCGAGCGCGGCGACAAGACCAAGGCGCAGAAGGCGACCTTCCAACGCACCGGTGGCATGTGCGCGCACTGCGAAGGCCGGGGCAAGGTCTCCGACATCGACCTCACCCAGCTCTACGACGACTCCAAGTCGCTCGCCGAGGGCGCGTTCACGATCCCCGGCTGGAAGTCGGACAGCTTCTGGACCGTCCGGGTCTACGCCGAGTCGGGCTTCGTCGACCCGGACAAGCCGATCCGGAAGTACACCAAGAAGGAGCTGTGGAACTTCCTCCACCACGAGCCCGTCAAGGTGAAGGTCGACGGCGTCAACCTCACCTACGAAGGGCTGATCCCGAAGATCCAGAAGTCCTTCCTGTCCAAGGACAAGGAGGCGATGCAGCCGCACATCCGGGCGTTCGTGGAGCGCGCCGTCACCTTCACCGTCTGCCCCGAGTGCGACGGCACCCGGCTCAGCGAGGCGGCCCGGTCGTCGAAGATCAAGCGGATCAGCATCGCCGACGCCTGCGCGATGGAGATCAGGGACCTCGCCGCCTGGGTCCGCGGCCTCAAGGAACCCTCGGTGGCGCCGCTGCTCGCCACGCTGCGGCGCACCCTCGACTCGTTCGTCGAGATCGGCCTCGGCTACCTCGCGCTCGACCGGCCCGCGGGCACGCTGTCGGGCGGTGAGGCGCAGCGCGTCAAGATGATCCGCCACCTCGGCTCCTCGCTCACCGACGTCACGTACGTCTTCGACGAGCCCACCATCGGCCTGCACCCGCATGACATCCAGCGCATGAACGAGCTGCTGATCCGGCTGCGCGACAAGGGCAACACGGTGCTCGTCGTCGAGCACAAGCCGGAGGCGATCGCGATCGCCGACCACGTCGTGGATCTCGGTCCCGGCGCCGGTACGGCGGGCGGCACCGTCTGCTTCGAAGGCACCCTCGACGAACTGCGGGCCAGCGACACCGTCACCGGCCGCCACCTCGACGACCGGGCCGCCCTCAAGGAGTCGGGGCGTACGTCCACCGGCGCGCTGAAGATCCGCGGCGCGACGGCGAACAACCTGCAGGACGTGGACGTCGACATTCCGCTCGGCATGCTGGTCGTCGTCACCGGCGTCGCGGGATCCGGCAAGAGCTCCCTCGTACACGGGTCGATTCCCGCGGGCGAGGACGTGGTCTCGATCGACCAGACCCCGATCCGCGGTTCACGCCGCAGCAACCCGGCGACGTACACCGGACTGCTCGAACCGATCCGCAAGGCGTTCGCGAAGGCCAACGGCGTGAAGCCGGCGCTCTTCAGCGCCAACTCCGAGGGCGCCTGCCCCACCTGCAACGGCGCCGGGGTCATCTACACCGACCTTGCGATCATGCAAAGCGTCGCCACGCCCTGCGAGGACTGCGAGGGCAAGCGGTTCCAGCCCTCGGTCCTCGAATACCACCTCGGCGACCGCGACATCAGCGAGGTGCTCGCGATGTCGGTGACCGAGGCCGAGGAGTTCCTCGGCGCCGGCGAGGCGCGCACACCGGCCGCGCACAAGATCCTCGAGCGGCTCGCCGACGTCGGGCTCGGCTACCTCACTCTCGGCCAGCCGCTCACCACGCTGTCCGGCGGCGAGCGGCAGCGGCTCAAGCTGGCCACGCGCATGGGGGAGAAGGGCGGCATCTACGTCCTCGACGAGCCGACCACCGGCCTGCACCTCGCCGACGTCGAGCAGCTCCTCCGCCTGCTCGACCGGCTCGTCGACTCCGGCAAGTCGGTCATCGTCGTCGAACACCACCAGGCGGTCATGGCACACGCCGACTGGATCATCGACCTCGGCCCCGGCGCCGGCCACGACGGCGGCCGCATCGTCTTCGAGGGCACACCCGCCGACCTCGTCGCCGACCGCTCGACGCTCACGGGGGAGCACCTCGCGGAGTACGTCGGCGGCTGAACGGGGGCCTTGCCTATGACCGTGCATCTGCCATCCCCGAGCGGGGGGTCGGCGGGTGACCATCGGTGATCAGATCGCGGGTTTGGCGACCCACTGACGTGGTTCCACCGGCATGGCGTTCGAGTGGATCGTCGTTGCTTTGCGACTGTGGCCATGGGCGGTGCGGTAGTTCCCCTGGCGTCCCCGCCAAAGGGGCGGGCAGAACCTGGGAGGAATCAATGCGTACCCGTACCGCGTTCTTCGTGGCCGCTCTGACCGCTGCATCACTGCTGGGCAGTGCCGGCGCTGCTGGCGCCGGCCCTGGGCCCGAGGGCCTCTTCTCTGAGCACGAGAGCCCCAAGTACGTCGTGTCTGCGGTCAACGACCTCAAGAAGGGGGAGATCCCGCCGTGCTTCCGTGACCTCTACGCCACTCCGTCAGCGACCATCTGCTCCTGAATCTTCAGAGGGCGATGAGTGCGGGGCGGGCGAGTCGTAGGCCCGCCCCGGCGGGAATCAATCAGTAAGGAGGCACAGCTCGTGGCGCCACCGCTGTTCGCGCCGCCGCCACGAACGCTGCGATCGCCGGGTGGGTGCCGCCGCCCGCGCGGAAGGCGATCTTCGAACGGCGGAAGAGGGGCAGCCGGGTCAGGACCACGTCCTCGGAGGCGTGTGCGGTGGCCATCTCCGGTACGAATCCGGCGCCTTGCCCGATGGCCGCCAGTGCCAGGACCGTACGGAAGTCGTTGACCTGATGGCGGATGCGCGGCTGGAATCCGGCCGCCTGACAGGCGCGTACGGCCATCGCGTGACCGGTCGTGCCGTCCCTGGCCGTGATCCATGGGGACATGGCCCACGGTCCGAGCAGCTCCGCCAGCGTTTCGCCGCGGGCGACGCGACCGGCAGCGGGAGCACCGCCGGTGGCCAGGTACATCGGCTCCTCCAGCAGAGGCACCTGGTCGACCGTGGTGTCCGGTGACGCGGGCACGAAGTCGTAGTCGTGGACGAGGGCCACGTCGAGTTCGCCGGCGCGCAGGCCGTCGGAGACCCGCGCCGAGTCGATCTCCTGCACCATCGGTTCCAGCGCGGGATGCCGCTGGGCCAGTTCGGCCAGCGTGGCGGGCACGATCGCGGGGCCGCCAGAGGGAAACGTCCCGATCCGCAGCGGCCCGCCGATGCCCTCGCGTGCCCCGGCCAGCTCGGAGACCGCCACTTCGAGGCGTTCGAGGACGGCATCGGCGTGGGTGACGAGGGTGCGGCCCGCGGGGGTGAGCACCACCCGTCTGCCACTTCGTTCCAGCAGGGGTACGCCCGCCTCGCGCTCAAGCGCGCTCAGCTGCTGGGAGACGGCCGAGGCGGTGAAGGTCAGCGCCTCGGCGACGGCCGCGATGGTGCCGCGTCGGTCCAGTTCGCGCAGCAGGTGGAGACGTCGGACATCGAGCATAAGGTGAGCTTACGCATAAGCGAAGAAATATGAACTGGATCTACTGGGTTGGTGTCGGTCAGGCTGGGCGCATGAAGCCTGAAGCGAATCTCACCGGCCTGTTTGTCCCCTTGGTGACTCCGTTCACCGACGACCTGCGCCTCGCCCCGGACGCGCTCGCCCGCCTCGCCGACGAGGCGCTGTCGGCCGGCGGCGCTCGGGGACTCGTCGCCCTGGGCACCACCGCGGAGGCGGCCACGCTGACCACCGAGGAGAAGCGGGCCGTGGTCCGCATCTGCTCCGCCGCCTGCCGGGCACATGGAGCTCCGCTGATCGTCGGCGTCGGCACCAACGACACCGCCGCCGCCATCACGACACTGCGGGAGCTCGCTCAGAGCGGTGACGTCGCCGCGGCGCTGGTTCCCGCACCGCCCTACACCCGGCCCGGCGAGGCGGGAACGCTGGCGCACTTCACGGCACTCGCCGAGCACGGGGGTCTGCCGCTGGTCGTCTACGACATCCCGTACCGCACCGGTCAGCCCCTCAGCATCAGCACGCTGCACGCGCTCAGGCAGCTACCGGATGTCGTCGGGGTCAAGTACGCAACCGGTGCGATCGACGCAGCCACGATGGAACTGCTCGGCTCGTCGACCCCGGGCTTCGCGGTGCTCGGCGGCGATGACGCCGTCATCTCGCCACTGCTCGCGGCGGGCGCCCGCGGCGGCATCCTGGCGTCGGCCAACGTCCGCACCGCTGATTACGGCGAGTTGATCTCGCTGTGGCAGCGCGACGCCACCGGACCGGCCCGCAGGCTGGGAGCCGAGCTGGCCCGGCTGTCCGCCGCGCTCTTCGCCGAGCCGAACCCGACCGTGATCAAGGGGGTGTTGCACGCCCAGGGCCGTATCCCCAGCCCGGCCGTCCGGCTGCCGCTGCTGGCCGCCTCCGCCGATCGGGTCCGGCGAGCGGCGCACCTGGCCACCGCCGGGACCCACCGAGCCCACCAAGAGACCGCGGCTTGACACGGGCCGAGAGGGCACGCATGGCCTCAACCACCTCACGTGCCAAGTGGCATCACTCTGGTTGAGCATCCATGGGGTATCGCTCCAAGATCAGGCTGTGCAGTGCGGCGCGGACGGACTCCAGCCTCGCCGCCGTCTCCGTCATCTCAGCGACCATGGATGTGATCTCCACACCTGCGGCGCCGTTCTTCAATGCCTTCTTGATCTGCGCGCGATGCTTGCCAACCCAGTCGGCGCGGGCTTCCACAGCACTGTCGAAGTCACTCAGCAATTCGGGGCAGTAGATGTGCATCATGCTCCGCAGGGCGCGCCGGGCAGCTTGGCGACGCTTGGTGCCACTCCACTTCTGAGCCATGGGAGCAGGAGGTTTCATCACTTGATCAATGTCCCCCAGCGTCACCCCGACGAAGCTGCCCATCTGAATGACAGGGCCCATTTGCACCCCACCGGACAACACGTTGCTGACACCGCCCGCGGCACGAGCCTCATCGAGCTGCTCCGCTCGTAGTAGCTCCACCGCCTCGCTCGTCTTGGTCGCGGCCTCACACCACTCACGCAGAATCTCGTGAAGCTCCATCAGCGCTTCATGCATGTTCGGCCATGAAGGTGTACCGGAGGCTTGATCCGTCACACCCTTCAGCATGCTGCTCCCGGCCCTTGCCACAACGGTTGCTTCTGGGCCCACCACCACGACGCCCCCCGCTTCCTCTCGGAGATTCAAGGATGCCCAACCGCCGTATGACGCGAAAGGGTTCGGCTTGGACACGGCTGTGAGGCGATGTCGCGGCCGTGCCCGCGGAGCAGTCCGATCGGTTACGCGATCTCGGACCGACGAGGCATTCGGGGGAGCCATCGTGTCCAAGGCACGAGGCGAACGTTGATCTTGGTGGGCGCCCGGGGTGTGATGCTCCGGCCGCGCGACGTCGTGTTGCTGCTGCCCGGGCGCCGTCAGACTGAGTCGAACTCAAGGAGAACGAGCATGACCGCAGTGAAGAAGACGGTGAGTGTGGTGCTGGGTACCAGCGCCCTCGTGATGAGTGGGGCCGGTCTCGCGGCCGCAGACTCGGGCGCCCAGGGCTACGCCGGGGGCTCCCCGGGCGTGATCTCGGGCAACACGATCCAGATCCCGCTCCACGTCCCGATCAACCTGTGTGGCAACACCATCGACATCATCGGCCTGCTGAACCCCGCCTTCGGCAACAACTGCATCAACCACTGAGTCGGCGTAGCGCACCGTAGGTGCCTGCCGCCTCAGCACGGCCCGAGTGAGCGCGCCGCTCGCTTTCCCTTCGGCGGCGCGCTCACGGCGGTGAGAGACGTACAGCTGTGCTGGGGCAGCTCTGTGCCCGCTGCACGGTGCGGTGGCACAAACTCATGTGACAGCACGGCTAGCGCGGGGGCGGTTCAGCTGGTGCCAGGTGGCGGGTGAGCCGGGAGTCGGCCGAGAGCAGGCCGAAGATCCGTACGCGCAGCCATCGCCAGGAGCGGGCGCGCATCAGGCGCCGATCGCTGACGTCGACGCCGTACACCTCGTAGAGTCCGCTGACTTCGTCGTATTCGCCCCGCCCGTTCGGCGCTCCGCACGGTTCGGGGCCGCCGAGAAGGGTCGCCACCGGAGGCCCACACGCGCGCGGTCGGGACGCTCGGGCATGACGGTGTCGGTGATCGCGGTCTCGTCCTCGGCGTATACGCCGTCGGGCCGGCAGGTGCCGATGCCCTGCTCGGCGAGCAGGCGGGCAAGGCCGTCGACGACGTCGACGAGGAATGTCACTGTAGGGATCGCCTCACCTGTGCGGCGATGATCGCGGCGACGGTGTCGGCCTCCTCGGGGAGAGGGAGTCGAGGTACTTCGCGGTGCGGCCTGCGTCGTGGCGGTTGTTCATCTCCTCGTGCTGCCGGACCGCGTACGGGGTGTCGTAGGACACGGCTGCGGTGAGTGTCGGCTCGTCGACGGTTACCGTGCCGGAGCGTTCGAGGGTGGCCTCTTCGATCGGGACGAGGCGGCGGTACTCGGTACGTACGTGCTCGGCGCCGAGGCGCAGACCCGCGTACCGCAACGCGCCTTCCTAGGCACGGTTGTGCTCGCGGTCACCGCGGTGTTCGCAGGAGCCGCGGTCGCCTCGGCAGAGAACAGCCTCAGGGAGCCCGATCCGTGTGCGGGCCTGCCTGCCCTCCGACTTCGACTTGATGGGTGATGTTGCCGGAAAAGCCCGGCGCGGTGTGGTGGGCGACAGTGAGCGCGGTCGTGCGGCGGCCGTCGGGTAACGTGATCCGGGAGTCGGCCGGGCAGTTGAGGTCCGGGGCGGCGATGATCTGCGCGGTGGATACGGTCTCGGCGCCGGTGCGGGCGCGTACGCGCTTGACGGTCTCGGAGACCAGGGCGGGCGCGGTGGCCGAGGTCGACGTCGTCGGGTGCCTGTGGGGCGTCGTTGTGGCCGGACAGGGCCACGGGCCCGATGCTCACGGAGTCCAGCGGCCGGCTGCGCCGGTGCCGTCGTCGCCCGTGGCGAGCTGGTACTCGACCTGAGCACAGACGGCGTTCCGGAGCGCGGCGACGATGGTCGGGTCGGTGGGTATGCCCGCACCGTCGGTGAGATACACGGCGGTGCGCAGGGCGTCGTCGACGTCCTCGGACGCGCGGGCGAACAGCCGTTCGGCATCGACGGGGGCCGGGCGGCCGGTGCACGCTGCGAGCTGCTCGGGGGTGGCGTCGTGGGCGGCGGCAAGGGCGGCGGTCTCGGCGGCGAACGACTCGTCGTCGGTGAATAGTCAGCGCGGGCTTGGACGTCGTCGAGGTCGCGGCGGTCGGCCTCGGCCTCGCCCCGGTCGCGGGCCCGCTGGTCGAGCAGGTTCGTACCTTCCCGCACTGCTCACTGTTGGTGAGGGGCCACCCCACTGTGGGCAACGTGGCTCAACTCGCCCAGGACGTAGTGACTTTGGTGCACACTGGTCCTTGCCTACTCGTCTCCGGACGCTTGCCGGCCCATGGGGGAGCCGGTCCCCGACCGGGAACGAGAGGCAGGTGATGGCGATGGCAGAGCGAGAACGATCTCGCGAACGCGATCGAAGTTGGGCCAGAGAGGTACTCACCCGCTTGGCGGCGGCGCTCGGAGCCAAGGCCATTTGGAGGTTCTTCGAGTCTCATCTGAGCTGACGATGTCCGTTGCGACGTCACGCAAGGGGCGCAGTGCCGGGAGCAACCGGTACGGCGCCCCTTCTGCGTTCAGCAAGTTACGGGACCGGTGCTCCTTCACGGCCGATCCGGTACCGGGTGCTGCGGGCATCGAGGCCGAGGCTGCACACCAGTCGGCCCTCGGCTATACGCGCGGTTCGCCTCGTGCAGCAGGTGCGGCGGCAGTGGAGCGAACGGCGGTGCGCCGAGGGTGTCGGCGAGGGCGGACACGGCGCGTTCGACGGCGAGGCTGGTGTCGAGCGTGAGCACGTTCACGTTCAGGGGCGCGGGGTGCTTGCGCAGCACGAGCGAGGCACGGGCGGCGACGCTGCGGCCCGGGCTGTGCCTCCTACGCCTGCTCTGCCGAGGGCGGGATCACCTGAAAGCTCCGCTCGCCGGCTTCGCACTTCCCTGGTGGATGACGGCGCGGTCGTTCTTTGGGTGCCCCTCTCGGTGAATGGGCTCGATCCTGCCCTTCGAGACGACTTGCACTCCTCGTCAGTGAGTTGCACACGAGTCACGCAAGGAGGCCAGGCCTGCCAGTACACGCCCAGCCGCGAGGGAGAATCCCACAGATTGACCACGACCCAATATGCGCCCTTGAGCCGGGGCCTCACTCCAGGGTCAGCGCCAACTCGTCGATCTCGTCGCCGCGCGCCTGCGCGAAGATCCGGCCGCGCCCGGTGACGGTGAAGCCGCACTTCTCCAGCACCCGAAGAGAGCCGGCGTTGTCCGCCGCCGCATGGGCGTGCAGCGGCCGGGCCGGTTCCAGAGCGATCAGCTCACTCAGCGCCGCACTGGCAACCCCGCGCCCCCAGTACGCGGAAGCGATCCAATAGGTGACCTCGCGCTCGTCGGACGGCCCGAACACCGCCGCATGCCCGGCCACCGCCTCGTCCGCCAGCACAGTCCGCACTGTGACCTCGGGATCAGCACGCACCTTCGCCCAATGCGCGTCGAACAGCCCCCGCTCGTAGTGGTACTTGCGCGTGACCGCGGCCATCCGCTGTGCCGTCTGGTCGCTCATGTGCGCCCAGAACACGGCCACGTCGCTGTCCAGTACCCCGCGCAGAGTGATCTTCACGTCGCAGGCCCTCCCCCTGATCGCCACCGCTTGCTCCGCCGAACCTACCGCCTCACCCCCCCCCACAGCAGACCGGGCCGGAGGAGTAGCTCCTCACGACTCGATACGCGTCCTAGTCGAGTTCGCGCTCGGCGCTCGCGGCCGGTGGACCCCACCACGCCATGAGCTGATAGACCGCGAGCAGTCAGCTGCCGACGCTCGCGGTGATGCCGCGCAGCGCCGCCGCGAGCGCGTCGGGTGCTTCCAGGGGCAGGAGGTGGCCGGCGCCGGGGATCGTGCTCAGCCGAGCGTGTGTGATGTGGGGCAGCAGGTGGTCGCGGAGTACGTGCGGCGGCTCCACCGCGTCGTGCTCCCCGGCCAGGACCGTCACCGGGGCCTCGATCGCCCGGGCGGCGTCCGTGATGTCCGTGGCTATGCCCCGCAGCGGCCACTCCTGGCGGGCCTGGGGCCGGGCGGCGAGGCTGTCGCGTACGACGGTGGCCCGCAGCGACTCCGGCAGTGGTGCGGCGGTCAGGACCTGGTCGAGCGCCTGGCCGACGGACTCCGGTGAGTCGTACGCGTGAGAGAGCCCCTGCCGGTACTCCGGGGTCACCATGGCGGGCGGCTCCGGCGGGGCGGGCGCGACCAGCAGCACGCCCGCAAGCCCCGCGGGTTTGCGGGCCGCGACGAGCTGGCTCACCTTTCCGCCCATCGAATGGCCGACCAGCACGAACGGCCCGAGGCCCGCGGCTTCGACCACGCACGTGAGGTCGTCGGCGAGTTGGTCCAGGCAGTAGGGGCCGGGCAGCGTCCGTGACGTGCCCCAGCCGCGCTGATCGAAGCGGACGGTGGCCCGCTCGGCAGGAAGTCGTCTCACGACCCCGTCCCAGGTGGCGGCGGAGCCGCCCCAGTAGTGGACGAACACCAGCGCCGGCCCGGCGTGTCCCTTTGAGCGCACCTGGATGGTGCCGCCCGCCACACGTACCGTGCTTGTGTTTTCCGTCATTCCCGTGTCCTTCCTCGGCGTCGGCGGGGAGCGGAGTGCTGCCGCATCCACCGTGCGTATGCAGTCGTTGCTTGCTCTGATCAGCAGGTGACGTCCCCGAAGCTACTGTCGTGACGCAGGTGGTCCCTGGTGGAAAGAGGCGCAGCACTTGTGAAAAACGGACACAGCTCTGTACGGCAGCTCCGCTACCTGCCCGCCCTGGGGGCGGCATACGGAGTGGAGGTCCTCAGCTTCGCGCGGCTTCGGGAGATGGACTCCGACGGTGCCCGTGCCCGGCCGCAGCGGCCGGATTTCCATGTGCTCGCCCTGGTCGCCTCCGGGCGGGGCGGTCACGTGGCGGACTTCGAGACGTATCCCTTGCGGGAAGGGAGCGTGGTGTGGATCCGGCCGGGCATGGTGCACCGCTGGAGCGACGTCGACGGCGTCGACGGTCCGCTGATTCTCTTCCGGCCAGGCTTCCTGCCCGACCTGGGCTCGACTCCGGCGCGGGACCCGGAGCGAGACCCGGCGCGAAACCCGGCGTGGGACCTCTCCATGCCCGCGACCTGGCACCTGGAACGACAGGTGCAACCGCTCGCCCTGCTGTTGGCCGATCGTCTGCGCGGCGAGCACGACCTGGCGGTACGGGCGCCACGCCTGGCCTCTCCCGCGCTGCTCTCCCACCTCCTCGCGGCGCTGGTCCTACGTGTGCTGCCCGCAGCGACGGCCGCCCCCGCCGCGGGCGGAGGGGGATATCGGGACGTGTTCCTCCGCTACCGGGCCGCCGTCGAGCAGCACTTCACCGAGTGGCGCCAAGTCGCCGACTACACCCGGGTGCTGGGCCACGACCGGCGAACGCTGACCCGCGCCACGCGCGCCGCCACCGGCGTCGGCGCCAAGGAGTTCCTGGACCAGCGGATCCTGCTGGAGGCCAAACGGCTCCTCGCCCACACCGACCTGCCGGTGAGCGCGTGCGCGCGACGCCTCGGCTTCCGAGACGCGGCGAACTTCACCACCTTCTTCCAGCGCGGCACGGGACAGCCACCGAGCACCTGGCGCAGCGCCGAAGCCTGATTCATCGCCGCAGGCCGGGGCACCCGACCACAGCGATCGACCAGGCACGTACGGCACGTACCGCATGCACTGATCGACCGCGCACGTTCAGCCTCGCTCCAGTGGTGTCGGCATCCTGCCCGGCGGAGGGTCGAGGGAAGTCGAGGGGCGCCGACAGGAAACGACGACCGGGAGGACCTCATGGTCGACAACACACCGCTGCTTCTCACGGAGGGGTACGCATGGCTTCCCGACCTGAGCCGCCGCAAGAGGCCGGGGCCCGTCCGCACACGTCTGATGGGCAGGCCCGCCATCGCGCTGTGCGGCCCGGCCGCTGTCGCGTTCTTCTACGACGAGAACCATGTACGGCGCCGCACGGCCCTTCCCGAACCCGTGCTGAGCACGCTCTTCGGCAAGGGCGCGGTGCACACCCTGGACGGGCCGGAGCACCGGCGGCGCAAGGCCCTCTTCGTCTCGCTCCTCAAGGACGCGGCGAGCGTCGCCCTGCTGGCGCAACAGGTCGCCGAGGAGTGGGAGCGGTCGAGCAAGGAGTGGACCGGCCGCCCTCAGGTGACGCTGTTCGACGAGGTGAGCGTGCTCATCACGCGGGCCGTGTGCGCGTGGGCAGGCGTGCCTCTCGGGGAACGTCCGGACGACGAGGCGCGACGTACCGCGGGCGACCTCGTGGCCATGGTCGACGGTTTCGCGACGCCCGGCCCCCGGCACTGGAAGGCCCGGCGCGCCCGGCGGCGCCAGGAGCAGCGCCTGGCCCGGCTGGTCGAGGAGATCCGGTCGGCGGGCGGCGACGCGCCCGCGGAGGGCGAGCGACCCGCCTCCGTGGTGCAGGCGGTGGCAGCCCACCGCGACGCCGACGGTGAACTGCTCGACCCGCACACCGCCGCCGTCGAAATCCTCAACGTCATCCGTCCCACCGCCGCCGTCACCTGGTACGCCGTCTTCGGCGCCCACGCGCTGCACCGCAATCCCGGGCTGCGGGAGCGGCTGGCCCGGGACCGTGAGGGCTACGCCCGGGCGTTCGCCCACGAACTGCGGCGCTTCTACCCGTTCGCGCCGTTCGTCGCCGGGCTCGCCGCCGACGACGTCGAATGGCGCGGCGAAGCGATCCCGGAAGGCACGCTCGTCCTCCTCGACCTCTACGGACAGAATCACGACCCCGCGCTGTGGCACGACCCCTACATGTTCGACCCCGAGCGGTTCGTGGGCCGTGAACCCGGGCGCGACGAACTCGTCCCGCAGGGCGGCGGGGAGGCTTCCGAAGGCCACCGGTGCCCCGGCGAAGACGTCACCCTCGCGGTGTTGAGCACCTTGCTCCCGCGTCTCGCGCGGCTTCAGTACCAGGTCCCCGAGCAGGACCTGCGCATCCCGCTGCGCCGGATGCCGACCGCGCCGCGCAGCGGCTTCGTCATCACCGAAGTGCACTGACCGGAAACCGCCCCGGGGCCCCTACCGGACGGCGAGCGGCTGTCCGCGCTCCGCCTCCGGCCGGGGGCCGAAGATGCGGCGCTCCGCCTCGGTGATCGGGACGTCGTTGATGCTGGCCTCGCGGCGGGCCATGAGTCCTTCCGGGGTGAACTCCCAGAGTTCGTTGCCGTAGCTGCGCCACCACTGGCCGTCCGGGGTGCGGCACTCGTACTGGAAGCGCACCGCGATCCGGGAGCCGTGGAAGTCCCACAGTTCCTTGCGCAGGGCGTACTCCTGCTCCCGGGACCACTTGTCGCGCAGGAAGTCCACGATCTCGGCCCGGCCGGTGACGAAGCGGTCCCGGTTCCGCCAGACCGAGTCGACGGTGTACGCGAGCGCCACGCGCTCGGGGTCGCGGGTGTTCCAGGCGTCCTCGGCGGCCTGGACCTTCTGCAGTGCCGTCTCCTCGTCGAACGGGGGGAACGGCGGACGTGACGTCATGTCAGCTCCTTGTCGCATCGTGGACCACGTCTCGGGGGAACGGGCGTTCTCCCGGGTGTCTCCGGCCACTCTAGAGAACGAGCGTTCCCCTGGGCAGTGTGCTTGCCCCTGGGGCAAAGCGACCGCCCGGCCGCCCGCGAGGGGAGAGGTACCGTAGCCCCGCGGCTCAATGAGGAGGATGTCGGCCGATGGACAGCACAGTCGCCACGGAGCGGGCGTTGGACGCGGCCGAGCGGCTCTACTACCAACGGGGCATCCAGGCCGTCGGCATGGACGACATCCGCACCGCGTCGGGCCTCTCGCTCAAGCGCCTCTACCAGCTCTTCCCCGCCAAGGAGCGGCTCGTCGAGGCCTATCTGGAGCGGCGCGACGTACGGTGGCGGCAGCGTCTCGCCGAGTACGTCGAGCGGTACGAGCACCCCGAGCGGCGCGTCGTCGCGGTCTTCGACTGGCTCGACGAGTGGTTCGCCGAACCCGACTTCAACGGCTGCGCCTGGATCAACTCGTACGGAGAACTCGGCTCCACGTCGGAACCGATCGCCCGCCAAGTCCGGTTGCACAAGGCGGCGTTCAAGGAATACGTGGTGGAACTCGTGGTGCGGGCGGGCCTGCCGAGCAGCCTGGGGGGCCAGGTGTTCCTGCTGGCCGAGGGCGCGATGGTGACCGCCGCGATCACCCGCAGCACGGTCCCCGCGGCGCACGCGGCGGAGGCCGCCCGGCTCCTGATCGACGCCTGCCGGAAGGGCCCCGGAGAAGCGCAGCTGCCCTGACCCACGGGGGACGTCAGCCGCGTGTCAGGGTCGCGGGCGACAGTGTGCCCACCGGAGCGCGCGGTGGTCCGGTGAACGGTCCGTAATTCTCTCGGAGTTGGGGGCGTCGTGGCCGACAGGGATGCCGTACGAAGACGAAGCGGACGCAGCGCACGGCGGGTGCGTGGCCGGGTGATCCCGGGCGTGCTGTGCGCGCTCGCCGGTGTGCTGACGGCTCCGGGGCAGGCCGTGGCGGTGACGGCTCCGGGGCAGGCCGCAGCGGCCGACGATGCCGCGGAGTGCCGGTTGCGTCCCGACGAGCAGCACACCGACTGGACCGGCCGGCGGTATACCGGTGACCTGCTGTGCGAGGTGGAGCCGGGGCACATCAGACTCCAGTCGCGCTCCACCAGCCCGGTCATCGGGACGATGCTCTACTCGCCCGCCTGGTTCGTCTGCTGGAAGCGGGGCAGCAACTATCCCGGCACGGACCTCTGGTACCTCACCCAGGGAGACCAGGTGGTGAGCACCCCGACGGCCAAGGCCTGGGGCTATGTCCCGGCGACGTCGGTGAAGGCGCCGAGCCATCCCTTCCCCGGACTGGGGCAGTGCCCGTGGACATGACCGCTGCCACCCCGCGCGCCCGCGTTCCCGTCGTCCGCGCCGGATGGCGGCGAACTGCCGCCGCAGCGGCGGGACTTGGCGTTCTGGCCCTCGGGGCCGGTCTTGCCGCTCCCGCGCAGGCGGCCGAGAGCGCGGGGACATGCGAACTCCGCGAGGGCATCCAACTGCGGGACGCCATCGGCAATGTGTTCACCAAGGCGCTGTACTGCGACAACCTCCCCTCGGACGTGTACGCCCGGGCCGACTTCGCCTCGCCGATCAGCGGCTGGCTGAAGTTGTCGCCGTCGTGGTTCACCTGCTTCACCACCGGTCCCGAGGACACCAAGGGAAACAAGACCTGGTACTACACCCAAGGCGATCAGGTGGGCTCGCTTCCCAGGATCAAGGGGTGGGGCAATGTCCCCGCGGAAGTCGTGCAACTGCCGACGGGAACACCGCATCCCTTCCCGGGCCTGCCCCGGTGCCCGTGGTTCTAGATCCCCGAAGACCGGTTCCAGGGACGGAGAGTTGTCATGCCTCATAAACTCGCGGTGCTGCTCGGCGCCGCCGTACTGGTCGCCGCGCCGACGGCGTCCTACGCGCACACCACGGCCCCGTCCGCCAAGGCGGCGACCGAGTGGCGCCTGTGCATGTACCTGGGAGGCCATCCCACGCTGAAGGCGGGGGACTCCGGCGAGGCGGTGCGCCACCTCCAGTGCATTCTCGCCGAGGTGTACCGCTATCAGACCGTCCCGGTGACCGGTTCCTTCGAGACCATCACCGAGGCCTCCGTCAAGCATCTGCAGCAGCAGTTCGGCCTGCCGACCACCGGAGTCGTCGACGCGGCGACGTGGACTGCCCTCCACCCGTAGCACACCGACCACAGGGAGCGTTCTCGGATGAATACCCAGGCCAGGGCCTGTCACCGGCGAAGAACGACGTGGCTGTCGCGGAAGGGGGCTCTCGGCATCGTCGTGGCCCTGATGTGTGCCGCGTTCGCCGCGGCCCTCGGCGTGCCTGCGCACGCCGCCGCTCCGGTCCGCACGTCGGACTTCTCTCCCGCGTTCTCTCCGGCGCAGGTGGTGAACATCGTCAACACCCACAGCAAGCTGTGCATGGAGACTCCCACGTCCGCCCTCGGCCAGCCGGTCCGGCAGGGGCGCTGCTTCGGCAAGCCGGCCGCCCGCTGGTACCTCCAGACCTCGGGCGCGGGCAACGGCGCGGTCAACATCGTCAGCGCGGTGAGTGGCACCTGTGTCGGCGTGGAGAACGCCAGCCCCGCCGCCGGGGCCGCGGTTCGGCTGGCGGAGTGTGGCAGCGGTCCCGCCGTCAGCTTCCGGATCGTGCCCATCGGTGACGGCGTCGGCTTCCAGACCCTGACCTCCGCCCAGCCCAAGTGCCTGGAGGTGACCGAGTCCTCCACCGCCGACGGCGCGGCGCTGCGGCAGTGGGACTGCAACCAGCAGCCCGGTTCGCTCTTCGCCCAGCAGCAACCGCCCCGGCAATGGGGCACCACCCTCGTCAACACCAACAGCGGCAAGTGCCTGAGCATCCTCGACCAGAGCGGGGCGGACGGAGCCAGGGCGATCCAGCGCACCTGCGCGGGCAGCGCCGACCAGCGCTGGCAGGTCGTCGAGTTGGGCGACAGCAAGGTCGCCGTGGTCAACGAGAACAGCGGCAGGTGCCTGGCCATCAGCAACGGAAGCCTGGACAACGGCGCCAACGCCAATCAATTCTCCTGCGACGGCTACAAGTTCCACACGTGGGCGATGACACGAGAAGGGCCGACGGAGAACAGCACCTACACGCTCGCCAATCTCCGGAGCGGGAAGTACCTCGGCATCCGGGGCCAGAGCAAGGACGAAGCGGCTCAGGCGGAACAGTGGGACCGTACGTCGCACACGGACCAGGTGTGGCGCATGCTGGCTTCGCCGTCGGCGTGAACCACGAGCGGTACGGGACGTGAACGATGACCGGTACGGACATCAACCACGACCGGTACGGAACGGTCAGGCGGCGTGGCAGAGCGCCGCGGGGTCGGCCGGGGCCGAGGCGCGGGCCACGGTCGCGTGCACGGGACGGGCGGTGCGGACGGTGACCGCGGCCTGCGAGCGGTTCCGCGCGAAGACGACGAGGCGCAGCACCACGAACCGCCCGACACCGGCGAGCGCGGAGGCGGACAGGTAGACCACCTGCTCGAGCACCGCACCCGGCGACGCCACCAGCTGCTGCAGGACCAGCATCGCCACGCAGGTCACCACGTACGCGGCCGCCGCGGACCCGGCTGACTGCGTGTGCTGGCGCCAGGTCGCGCGCCCGCCCGCGCCGAAGGTGAAGCGGGCGTGCAGCTCGGTGGCGAGGAGCGTGGAGACCACGGTGATCAGGGCGTTGGCCAGGACCCAGGGAATCCAGGAGGCCAGGGCCGCCACGGCGAAGCTGGAGGCGAGCCCCACCCCGCCGCCGCAGAGCACGAAGCGGGCGAAGGCGGTGAAGGCGCCGGGCGCCGCCTGCTCCTGGCTCTGTGCTGTCTCCATGATCCGCCCCTTTTTGAATGGTCACTCCGCGAAACCCGCGCCCCGCGGCCTGTGAGGCCGTAGGGCGCGCTGTGCATGCTGCCATCATGGCACATGAGTGGTGCCATGGCGAGCCATATGTGGCACCACTGGTGTCGCCGGTGGCGTCACGGAGTGGGGGTTGTCGTGCATGCGCAGGTCAGCGACCTGGTGCAGCTCTCGACGCGGGGACTTTCGGTACGCGTGGGCGGCGTGGGCCATGCCGTGGCAGCGGTCGGCTGGGGGCATCTGGCTGCCTCCTGGAGCGGGGACCTGAACATGGTGAGCACGCTAGGCCGCGATTAGGACAGATTCCGTCCTAGATAACGCTTCCGTCCTGGATGACCCCGGTGCGGATCCGGTCAGTTCACGCGGGCGGCAATGGTTCGCGCACACACCAGGGATTCGGTGCGCGTCGTGTCCACCTCCAGGTCGTAGACCACGCCCTCGTGCACCACCTCTGCCTGCGCCGCGGCCATGCCCTGAACCCGGTCTCCCCGGGAGACCTCGCGACCGGCGGCGACCGCGCTCTCGCACCGGACGCCGACCCACAGCACGGGCAGTTCGCCAAGAGCCTTCTGCCACCGCTGCTGGGACGCCGCCCCGCCGAGGAACACGTCATCGATGATGACCCTGGCGCCCGCCCGGCCCATCGCCACGATGCCCTCCGTCCAGGCCGCCTCCAGCGCCCGGAAGTCCGCCCCGACGCTCACCCCGCCGTCCGCGTCGAACGTGATGCCGCCGTCCGACGCCCGCATCCTCGCGGGCAGCGCGTCGACGAACGAGTCGCACCCGAACGCCAGCCAAGGGTCCGGCAGTACGGCCTGGAGGCACCGTACGATCCCGGACTTCCCCGAGCTGGAACCACCGTTGAGAATGATCATCTGAGTCGTCACCGCGCCACGATAGGGCGTCGGCCACACAGCGACGAAGCGGATTTCGGTAAGGAACATTCGTCCAAGACAGGTTCTGCCCGGACCGGCCAGGGTGGGGGCATGTACAGCTACGACCTCGATGACGGCTGGGCCATCGTGCGGCCGGTCGACGGCCTGGGGGCGGCCGGTGTTCAGGTGGCCGGGTTCCGGTGTCCTCCCGGGGAGCGCCTGGACATGCAGGTGCTGCCGCAGCCGTTCGTGACCGTCGTACTCGGCCTCGGGGACGCCGAGTTGGCCGTCGACGGCGGCGCGGGACGGCAGGCCCTGGGCAGCCTCGTCGCCGGGCCCGCTCCCGGGCCGACGCGGGTCCGGGGGCGGCGGTTCGCGTGCGTCGAGTTGAAGCTGTCGCCGCTGGCCGCCTACCGGCTGCTGGACGCCGCACCCGTGGATGTGCACAGTGCCGTGATCGGTCTGGAGGACCTATGGGGAGGGCGCGGGCGGCGGCTGAGTGAGCGGCTCGCGGGCGCGGGGGGCCTGGCCGGAGCGGTTCGCGTTGATCGATGACTTTCTGGTCGAGCAGGAGGCGCGGGCGCCGTCGGTGGACGCGGAGGTGGCCGCCTGCTGGTCGCGGATCGTCGCCCGGCGGGGGCGGGTACGCGTCGGTGAGCTGGCCGCGGCGTGCGGGTGGAGCCGCAAGCGGCTGTGGGGCAGGTTCACCGCCCAGATCGGTCTCACGCCCAAGCGCGCGGCGATGCTCGTGCGCTTCCACTGCGCGGCCCAGCGGCTGTGCGCGGGCGAGGACCCCGTCGAGGCGGCACTGGCGTGCGGATACGTCGACCAGTCCCATCTCCACCGCGATGTGCACGCCTTCGCCGGGTGCACGCCCGGCGCCCTCGCGGGGATGGGGACGTCCGCCGACGCGGACACCGACCAGACGTAGCGGACACCGACCAGACGTACAGATGTGACGGACAGTGTGGAAAGGGAGAAAACGTGACGCACGACGACGTTCGGCCCGCGGCAAGTCCCGCCGACGTAGGCGTGATTGCCCAGCTCGCCTTCGGGAGCATGGCCGCACAGACACTGCGCGCGGCACTGCGGCTGCGGGTGGTCGAGCTCATCGGCGACAAGGAGATGCGAGCCGCCGACGTGGCCGCGCAGGCCTCCGCCGCGCCTCAGCCCATGAGCCGGCTGCTGCGCGCCATGGCCGGGCTCGGCCTGCTCCAGGAACGCGCCGCCGGCACCTTCGCCGTCACGCCCGCCGGCGCGCTGCTCGACTCCCGCCGGCCCGGCTCGCTGGCGTCCTTCGCGCACATGTTCACCGAGCCGGCGATCATCCGGGCCTGGGAGCACCTGGACGACAGCGTCCGCAGCGGAGACACCGCCTTCGACCGGGTCTTCGGCACGGACTTCTTCGGCCATCTCAAGCAGCACCCGGAGCTGTCGGCCATGTTCAACGCGGCGATGAGCCAGGCCACCCGGGAGACGGCCGCGGTGCTGCCCGGGGCCGTGGACTTCGGGCGGTTCACCACGGTGATGGACGTCGGCGGCGGCGACGGCACGCTGCTCAGCGCCGTACTGCGGGAGTATCCGGCCCTCACCGGCGTCGTGTACGACACCGAGGAGGGTCTCGCCCAGGCTCCCGAGACGCTGCGCCGGGACGGGCTCACGGATCGCTGCTCCCTCGTCCCGGGGGACTTCTTCCGCTCGGTGCCCGACGGAGCCCGGGGCGCCGATCTGCACATGATGAAGAGCATCGTCCACGACTGGTCGGACGAGCAGGTCGTCACGATCCTGAGCCACTGCCGCGCGGCGCTGCCGCCCGGCGGCCGCGTCCTGATCGTCGAGCCCGTGCTGCCCGAAGTCGTCGCCCCCGAGACCGCCGGGCTCACCTACCTGAGCGACCTCAACATGCTCGTGAACGTGGGCGGCAGGGAGCGTACCCGGGCGGAGTTCGAGGAGGTGTGCCGCCGGGCGGGGCTGACGGTCACGTCGGTGACGCCGCTGCCGGGGGCCGAGCCGTTCTTCGCCATCGAAGCAGCGATCGCCGAGTAGCCGTCCAGGGCCCGGAGGCCCGGAGGCCCGGGGCCCGAGCGGTGTCATGCCTGGGTGCGGCGCGCGCACTCCGCGACCACGGCGCAGAGGCTCCCGGTCCGGTCGAGCAACTCGCGCTGGACGCGGGCGCCGGTGCCGCGCTCCAGCAGCCACGCCGCGCGCTCACGCGCCGGACGGAGGTCACCGTCGGCGGCGAGCGCGTCGGCCACGTGGTCCAGCAGGGCACCCACGACCTCCGCGCTCGCGGCGGGCCGCATGGTCAAGGGATGCAACAAGGTGTCTTCGAGGCCGGAGCGCGCCGCACGCCACGCGGCCAGCCGCAGCAGGCTGACACCGTGCCCGAGCGGTGGGGTTCCCGCACGCCACTCCTGCGCGGCCGTCTCGACCAGTGCGCGCGCGAGCGCGGCGACGAGGACGGTCGTGGTGGCTTCGAGGCAGACGTCCGCGACGCGGATCTCGACGGTGGGGTAGCGGTGGGAGAGCCGCGCGTCGAAGTAGACCATGCCCAGGTCGCGCAGCACACCGCTGGCGACCATGGCGCCGACCTGCTCCTCGTACCGGGCGGCGGAACCGAAGATCTCGGTGGGGCCCGCCATGGGCCAGCGGCCCCACACCCTGCTGCGGTAGCTGGAGTAATGGCTGTCCCTGCCCTGCCAGAAGGGTGAGTTGGAACTCAGCGCGACCAGGACCGCCAGCCACGGGCGGATCCGGTCCACGACGGCCACGCCCTCCTCGTCCGACTCGACCGCGACGTGGACGTGGCAGCCGCACGTCAGCTGCTCCTGGGTGGTCAGCCCGAACTGCTCCTCCATCCACTGATAGCGGCTGCCCACGTTGACCGACGGCCTTGCGGGCAGGGGGGAGGTGGCGAGCGCGGCGACCGAGGCGCCCACGTCGCCGGCGTACAGCGCCGCCTCCGCCCGCCAGCGGACGATGTCGGCGGCGAGACCGTCCATGTCCGCGTGCGGCTGGGTGGCGAATTCGATCTGCTGGCCCTGCAGTTCCTTCTCGAAGGTTTCGTCCTCGGCGTCTCGATAGAGGGAAGGACGGCCTTCGGAGCCGGAGCCGGAGCCGGAGCTGGAGTCGGAGCCGGAGCCGGGGGCGAGGCCGGGAGCGGCCCCCGGGCTCTCGGCGGCGTCCCTGGCGGCGCGTGCCAGCACCGCCGAGGAGAGGGCCCGCGGCTCCCCGCTCTCACGGTCGACCAGGAGAAGTTCCTCCTCGACTCCGACGGTACGCAAATGACGCCGCCTCTCTCCTTTCCGGCCCCGGAGGGCGGGTGCCCGCCCTGGCGGCCGGTACCCCCGCGGGGCGCGGCCGGTGGCTTTGGGACAGCGGGAGACTCCCGGGCCGCCTAGCGTGGACGGCATGGATCCGCTGGCCGAGTTGGACGCACGTATCGCCGGCTGTACCGCCTGCCCGCGGTTGGTCGCGTGGCGGGAGGAGGTCGGCCGGGTCAAGCGGACCGCGTACGCGGACTGGACGTACTGGGCTCGGCCGGTGCCGGGGTTCGGGCCGGCGGATGCCTCGCTGGTCGTCATCGGGCTCGCACCGGCGGCCCACGGGGGCAACAGGACGGGCCGGATGTTCACGGGTGATCGTTCCGGAGACGTCCTGTACGGCGCGCTGTACGAGCTCGGCCTTGCGTCGAGCCCGGTGTCCGTGTCCCTGGACGACGGCCTGGCGCTGCGCGGGGTACGGGTGACCTCGCCGGTGCACTGCGCCCCGCCGGAGAACAAGCCGACGCCGGAGGAGCGGGACACGTGCAGGCCGTGGCTCGTGCGGGAGCTGGAACTGCTGGGACCCCGGCTGCGGGCGGCGGTGGTGCTGGGGGCATTCGGCTGGCAGGCGGCGTTGCCGGCGTTCGCTGCCGCGGGGTGGCGGGTGCCGAGGCCGCGGCCGGTGTTCGCGCACGGGGCGCGGGTGACGCTGGAGCGTGCGGCCCCACCCGCTGCCGCAGCAGCCGCCGGTGGACCGGGTCCGGGCCCGGTCACCCTGTACGGCTGCTTCCACGTCAGCCAACGCAACACGTTCACCGGCCGGTTGACCCCGGACATGCTCAAGGACGTCCTGCGGGAAGCGGCGGGCGAGGCGGGCATTCCGCCGTACGACGCCTCGAAGGCCGCCTGAGGCGAGGTTGTCGCCCGCCGGGCGCACCGAGCACACTGGCCGCGTGAGCGTACGGGAACGGCTCGGGCGGGACTTGCTCGCGGCGGTGGAACTCGGCGCGGCCGCCGACGAGTTGGGCGAAGTGATCTCTCGCGCGGTCGCGTCCGTCGTGCCGCACGACGCGGCGGGGCTGATCGCCACCAGCCCCACGGCGGGTTTCGGCATCCCCTCCTTCACCTTCTGGCACGGCGTCGAGCCCGACATCGGCCGGGCCCTGGTCCGCCGCTTCTACACAGGAAACGACCCGTACCCGCCGCGGTCGCTCGCCCGGCGCGCGGTCCCCGCCGGGATCCTCCGGGGCGCACGCCACGGCGACGGTGACGACGTCGACGGCCACCGGACGATGGACGGGGCGAGCCCGCGCTCAGCGCTCGCCGACCTCGGCGTCGGCAGTGAACTGCATTTGCTGATCCGGGACGCGCGGGGAGTGTGGGGCATGCTCGGCCTGCTGCGGCCCCAGGGAGCCGCGCCCTTCAGCGAGGCCGACACGCGGCGCACGGCGGAGCTCGCGCCGCTGCTCGTGGCGTTCCTGCGCGGATACGTCACCAGGGCCCCGCTCGTCCCCGCCGTGCCCACGCTGCCGCCCGGCGTGACCATCGTCGGCCCCGACGGCACCGTCCGTGCGACCACTCCTCAGGGCAGAGCGTGGAGCGACCAACTCCGCGGCTGCGTGCGGGACCCGACCTGGGTCGGCGAGTCGTTCCTGGCGGGGCTGGCCGCGTACGTACGCCGACCCGCGCACGATCCGCGAACCGGCCCCCCGACACTCATCGGCCCGGCCGCGGCCTACGGCCGCTGGATCGTCTGCCAGGCGCAGCCCTTGGACGGCGAGCGGCACGGCGACCTCGCCGTCGTCGTGCACGCGGCGACGGGTGAGCACGTGCTGCCGTCCTTCTGCGACTGGTACGGCATCACGGCCCGCGAGCGTGAGGTCGTCGGCCACCTCAGTCAGGGAACCGCGCCGCAGCGCATCGCCCGGTACCTGGACGTGTCGACGTACACCGTGAACGATCACATCAGGGCGGTCTTCCGGAAGACCGGCGCGGGCGGCCGTGCGGAACTCCTCGCCGCGCTCACTTGACCGGGCAACGGCGACCGCTCACCGGGCATCAAGGGGCCCCGCCGCGACGGGGGAGCGCGGCGGGGCCTTACGGCCTTGTTCCCGCATCCGGCCGGGGCTATGCCTCGTTCCGGGCGCCGGGCCGCTCACGCCCCCGCCGCTGCCGCCTCAACCACCGCTTCTCCCGCACGCGTACGCGCGTACAACACCTGCCGCCCGGCCCGGTGCGCGCCGACCAGGCCCGCCGTGCGCAGGGCGGTCAGATGCTGGGAGACGCCGCCGGGGGTGAGGCCGCTGCGGCGGGCGAGTTCCGTCGTCGACGCGGGAGCGGTGAGCTCGGCGAGGAGCAGGGCGCGCGACCGGCCCATCACTCCAGCGAGCGCCTCGGAGACCGGAGTGGGACGGGACTGCCACAGGTCGCCGACGTGCCGCGGCGGGTAGCGCAGCGACGGCTGCCACGCCTCGCCCAGTACGGAGAAAATGCGCGGCCACACGAAGGCCGACGGCACCAGCAGCAGGCCACGGCCGTCCAGGCGGCGCGGGCCGTGCGCCGTGCGGTGGGCCAGGTGCAGTGTTCCGTCGGCCCAGGCGACTTGCGGATCCAGGTCCGTGAACAGGTGGTGCGCGCCGCCGTCCACGAGGCGGCCCGCGCGGTAGCGGATGTCGTTCTCCAGGAGGGTGAGGATTCGCGGCCAGTACGGGGCGAGGGCCAGGTCCCAGTACGTCTCGATCACCGTGGCCAGCCCGTCGAGCCGCGCGACGGGGTCGGCGCGCAGGGCGGCCATCCGCGCCTCCGGCACCGCCGATGTGGTCGTCAGGAGTTCCGGCGGGGTGGCCCGCAGCGCCGCCAACTCCATGGCGAGCGAGGGCAGCGGAGTCACGGGCGGCGGACAGAGAAAGGAAGGGACGCTGCCCGTCGACGGCGACCGGGCCGGCACCGGGATCAGGTCGAACAGGGCGCCGAAGTCGAGTCGGGCGGCGGCCAGCCGCGGGCGGACCTGCTCCGTCCACGTACGGTGCAGGCCGTGTTCGTCGGCACCCTTCAGCACCCGCACGCTCGCCATCACCTCCCACAGCGGAGACAGCGCGAAGCGCGTACGGGCGAGGTCCTCCCGGTCGAACTCGATCTCGATCATTTAGCGGAGACTAAATCAGTAGGGGAGGCCGCAGGTCGCCGCACACCGTATGCGCATGCATCCAGACTCCGGGTCTCCGTGGCGCGTCCACGGTTTCCGTACGCTCTTCACGGCGAGCGCGCTCAGCCACCTCGGCACCAACGTCGGCTACGTGGCGATCCCGCTGCTCGCCGTCACCGTTCTCGACGCGACTCCCGGTCAGGCAGGCGCCCTTGCCGCGCTGTCGACCGTCGCCTTCCTGCTCATCGGGCTGCCCGCGGGGGCCTGGGTGGACCGGCTGCCCGGCCGCCGGATCCTGGTCGCCGCCGACGCCGCGCGGGCCGCGCTGCTCGTCTCCGTCCCCGTCGCCTGGTACCTGGACGCCCTGTCGCTGCCGCAGCTCTACGTCGTCGTGCTCCTGAACGGCTGCGCCACGGTCTTCTTCGACGTCGGCTCGCAGAGCATCCTGCCCGAACTCGTCGGCCGGGAGCGGCTGGTCCCCGCCAACACCGCCGTGGTGAGCCTGATGGCCGGAGCCAACATCGCGGGACGGGGCGCCGGCGGCCTGCTGGTGCAGCTCCTCACGGCGCCGTTGGCCATCCTCGGCGCGGCCGTCGCCTACCTCGCCTCCGCCATCGGCCTTGTCGGGGTGCGGAGTCCGGGCGCACGCGCCGCGGCACCGGCCGGGCGGCGGCTGCGGGACGACATCGCGGAGGGGCTGCGGCACGTCTTCGGCAGCCGCGAACTGCGCGCGCTCGCGCTCACCGCGACGCTCAGCAACCTGGGTGCACAGATGATCAACGCGATGCTGCCGGTTCTGTTCACCCGTGACCTGGGTCTTTCGGCCGGGGTGCTTGGTCTGTACTGGGCGGCCGGCGGGGTGGGCATCCTGATCGGCGCCACCTGCGCCCGACGCCTTGCCGCCCGCTTCGGCCACGGCCGCGCCCTGGGGCTCGCCGGACTGTGGTTCGCCCCCGCGGGACTGGCCGTTGGCCTGGTCGGGCGCGGGCCCTGGTTGTGGGTGGCCACGGCAGGCTGGCTGGCGGCCACGACGAAGATGGGCGTGGACAACGTCCTCGGCGTCAGCCTGCGTCAGCGCCTGACCCCCGACGCGCTCCTCGGCCGGATGAACGCCACCTTCCGTTTCCTGCTCACCGGCGCCCTCGCCGTCGGCTCCGTCCTCGGCGGACTCCTCGGCGAGCTCGCGGGCGTACGGGTGGCGGTGTGGGTGGGAGCCGTGTGCCTGACCGGCGCGTTCCTGCCGGTCCTGTGCTCCCCGGTGCGCACGCTGCGAGAGCTGCCGCCGGCTCCGGTCGTGCGGCCGCCACGCCCCGGCTCACCGAAAGCCGCGCCGCAGTCCTGACCGGCGCTCCTTCGGCCGCCCTGTGCAGGCGCGCGGCGTACGACAAGGCCGATGACGGGGAATCCGACGCTCCTGGTCGAGTTCCGGCCAAATGGGCCGAGAGCAAAGCAGTGTGGCCGGATCTTATGGGACGTTGTCAGGCGCTCCTCGGGAGGTTTGTCAGGGACTTCCTGAGTCGCCCTCCCCAGTCGAAGTCCGACGGGGAGAATTGTTCTGCGGGGTCTTGTCAGGGGATCTCTCAGGCCAGGGGGATTCCTTTATCGCTTCGGTGCCGAACACTCGCATCGACGGCGACGCCCGTGACCGGTCCGGTCACGCCATGTGAGAGACGAATCCCACGCTTTGCCATGTCCGCACGCGTCGGAACCGCGATGGCCACGCGTCAGGACCGCGAGGGCGAGGCGCTGTCGGCGCACCCGCAACGGCGCCGCCGACGCGCCGCGCGACGGAAGGCGGGCGGGGGAATTGCACGGGGGAGAAACAAATGCCGCACGACCTGGGTGCCGGAATGCTGGTCGCCAAGGATCAGGAACAGAAACAATTGCTGGGGGCCGTACTGACCAAACGGGGCGCGGCGGTCATCGGGCCCGCCGGTGTGGGAAAGACGGCGCTGCTCTCCGCCGTGACGCGCCAACTGGACCCGGCGCGCTTCGAAGTCGTCTGGGCAGCGGCCACCGAGGCGGGCGGACGGATTCCCTTCGGCGTCTTCCGCGGACTGCTCTGCGTCGACGCGCCGCTCGACCACGGCCGGACGTACGGCCTGGTGCGCCGCGAACTGAGCCGCCGCGCCGGACAGCGCACCCCGGTGCTCGTCATCGACGACGTCCACCGGCTCGACGCATGGTCCGCGGCCCTCGCGCTGAACCTGGCCGCCGAGGGAAGCCTGCGCCTGGTCGTCGCCGCCCGCTCCGGCCTGGAGATGTCGGACGCCGTGGTGGCGCTGTGGAAGGACAAGTACCTGGAACGCCTCGACCTGACACCGCTCAGCCGCGCCGACACCGGACGGCTTGCGTGCGCGCTGGTGAACGGCGAGGCGGCGCGGGCCACCGTGGACCTCCTGTTCCAGTGGACCGGCGGGAACCCGCTGTTCGTGACCGAACTGATCCGCCACGCCCGGGTCACACGCGGTCTCGAGCAGGCCTGCGGCCTGTGGTGGTGGCGCGGTCCGCTGACCGTGCCGCCCCGCCTTGCCGAGCTGTTCGACCGTGAGCTGCGCGGCCTCGGCCCGGTGCAGCGCGACGCCCTGGACGCCGTCGCCCTGGGCGAACCGCTCCCGCTGCCCGTCCTGGAGGCCGTGGCACCCGACGTGGTGGAGTGCCTGGAGGCCAGGGGCTACGTCCGCACGACCGAAGACGACGGCCAGATCATGGTGCGGCTGAGCGGGCCGATGCTGGGCGCGGCGGCACGCCAGCGGCTGCCCCTGCTGCGGCGCCGCCGTCTCGCGGGTGCCCTGCTGGCCGCGAGCCGCACCCTCCCGGAACCGGACCACGTGACCCGGGCCCGCTGGCAGTTGGACGCCCACGGCCCGGTCGACACCGAGCTGTTGACACGTGCGGCCGAGACGACCTGCCGGCACGACCCCGAACTCGCCTGCCGCTTCGCGCGCCGCGCGCTGCACAGCTCGGGCGCCGCCGCCGTCCCGCTGGCCCGTGCGCTGGTCGAGCTCGGCGACATCGCCCAGGCCCGCAAGGTCCTGGAACGGGCGCATGCCAAGGCGACCGGGCCGGACACACGGCTGCCCCTGGCGATCGCACTCGCCGAGCACCGCTGCTGGGCCGACCGCGATCCGGCCCGCGCCGCCGCCGAACTCGCCGCACTGCGCACCGAAGTGTCGGCGCCCGCCGACCTGGCCGCAGTGGACGGCACATACGCCCTGGTGCTGCTCTTCGGCGGCCGGACGGGCGCGGCCATGGGAGTCGCCGAGCGGGTCCTGCGCCGTCCGGCGCGCGGGCCGGGCGTCGCCTCCGCCCGCCTGGCCCTCGCCGTCTGCCGCGCGCTGACCGGACGTACGAAAGAGGCGGTCACGCTCGCCGAAGACGCTCCGACGGACTGGGACTGCCCCGCTCACCTCTCCGAACTCGCCGCCGTTGTCCGGGACTTCCGGCTGCTGTGGCCGGTGTCCCAGGCGCCGGGCGCGTTCGGGGAGTCCGCGGACGAACGCCGCCCGGGCCTGCCGGGACAGCGGCAGGGCACCGAGTCGGCCCTGCTCGGCGGCTATCTCCAGTGGGTCCTCGGCCATCGGCCGGAGGCGATCGCGCTGTTGCGGGAGGCGGTGGGCCAGCAGTCCGGCGGGCGACGCCTCTTCCGCACCGAGGCATCGTGCCGGCTGGCCGTCTGTCTCGCCGAGGAGGGCGAGCCCGACGCCGCCGAACGCGTCCTGTCCGGATGCCGGTCCGACCCGGTCGCCGTCGTGCCGGGCCAGGTGCACTGGGCACAGGCCGCGGTGGCCGCGGCGCGGGGCGACCTGATGACCGCGTCGGCGTCGGCGCGGGCCGCCGCCGACGCGGCACGGGACGCCGGATGCCGGGCCGTCGAGGTGGAGTACTTGACGTACGCGGCCTGGCTCGCGCCGGACAAGCCGCCGCCCGGTGTCGTGGACCGGCTCGCCGCCGCCGTACGTGACGTCGACGCGCCGCGGCTCGTCGCCGGAGCGGAAGCCGTCCTGGCGCTGTCCCGCGAGTGCGGTGCCGAACTGCTCGACCACGCCGCCCGGCTCGACGCCCTCGGCATGGGCGCGCAGGCCTGGCGGCTCGCCGAATCGGCGGTGGCCGCCCTGCGCGCGGAGGGCGGCCACCGCCTCGGCGAAGCGGTGCTGCTGGTGGGGCGGCTGCGGGAGCGGCTCGGTGTCGCCCCGGTGGCGGCCGCGTCCGAGGCGCTCACCGCCCGGGAGGTGGAGATCGCCTCACTGGCCGCCGGAGGCCTGTCCGACCGCGCCATCTCCGACCGGCTCGCCCTGTCCGTGCGGACGGTGGAGAGCCACCTCGCCCGCATCTACCGCAAGCTCGGCGTGCACTCCCGGCGCGACCTTCCGGCCGTTCTCGGCCGGAGCTGAGCGGACGGCGGGACCGGTGGTGTAGGCCGCCGCGTGGAGCGCGTACATGTCCGCGTAGCGGCCGCCCCGGGCGAACAGCTCGGTGTGCGTGCCCTTTTCGATGATCCTGCCGCCGTCCAGGACCACGATGAGGTCGGCGTCGCGCACCGTGGAGAACCGGTGCGACACGATCACGGTGATGGTGTCCGGCCCGTCCGGCCCGTCCGACGCAGCCGCGTTCGCCCGCAGGTAGCGGCGCAGCAACTCGGCCTCGCTGCCCGGATCGAGGCTGGCGGCGGGCTCGTCGAGGAGTACGAGACGGGGCGCGGTACGCATCCGGGCGCGGGCGAGCGCGAGCTTCTGCCACTGGCCCGCGGACAGGTCCGTGCCGTCCGGCATGGTCCGGCCGAGCTGGGTGTCGAGCCCCGCCGTCAGGCCCGCCACGACGTCGGCCGCACCGGCCGACTCCAGCGCGGCCCGGATCGCGGCCGGGTCGTCGAGCGCTCCGAGGTCGCCAAGGCCGACGGCCTCACGGGCGAGCAGCTCGAACCGGCAGAAGTCCTGGAAGCAGGCGGTGACCCGGGCCCGCCACTGCTCCGGGGGCACCTCGGACAGGTCCTGGCCGCCGCACACGATCCGCCCGGCCGACACCGGCTGCAGCCCCGCGAGCAGCGCGACCAGCGTGGACTTGCCCGCCCCGTTGTCCCCGACGACCGCGACGGTGGCTCCCCGGGGCAGGCGCAGGTCGACGGGGCCCAGTGCCGGGGCCGTGCGCCCCGGATAGGTGAACGAGACGCCTTCGAGGACGAGGTCGCCGCCCGGCGGCAGCCCGGCGTCCGTCCCGGCCGCCCTGCCCGCGCCGTCCGCCCGGGCCACCCCGTCAGCCCCAGCCGTCCCGCTCGCCCCACCGGTATGCGGGTAGTCGACCAACCGCAGATACAGCGCGACCGTGTCGAGCGAGCGCCGCAGCCACCCGAGCAGCCAGCCGAGTCCGGTGGTGGCGCCGACGAGCCGCGTGCTCAGCAGCAGGACGAGCACGGCCTGGCCCGCCGAGCCCGAACCGTGGATCACCGACCGCGACACGACGTACAGTCCGCCGATGAGCGCGGAGCCGAAGAACAGCCACCCCGCCGCGACGGCGATCGCGCCCTTGGCCCGCGCCGCCTCGCGCGGCCCGCTCGCGGCGGCGAACGCGTCCCGGTGCCGCGCCGCGATCTCGTCGGCCAGCCGGTAGAGCCGGACTTCGCGGGCCGGGGCCGGATCGGTGGCCAGCGAGAACAGGGCCATGCGGCGGCGATCGGCCTCGGCGCCGGCGCGCTCGGCCGTCGTGACCAGACGGGCCTGCCACCGGTTGGCCGCCGCGAGCGGCAGCACGGTCAACGGCAGCAGGGCGAGCAGCGGGCTCGCGGTGATCAGCAGGACCAGCGCGGCGGCAAACCTGGCCAGCAGGTTGGCGTTCTCCACGAACGCGGCCAGGGCGGTGCCGAATTCGCCGCGCCGCTGCCGCACCACCTCGGCGGTGTCGAGGAACTCGGGGTCCTGATAGTGCCCGATGTGCGGCGGCGTCGAACACAGATTCATGAGGCGGCGGTCGAACTCGAGCCCCACCCGATGCTGCAGCACGAGCCGTACGTCGGTCGCGACCGCGGTGGCCTGGTGGACCAGCACGGTGACCACGAGCAGGAGCAGGCCGCCCTGCACCGTCTGGGCACGGTCGTGCCCGACGGCGCCGTCGATCATCCACTGCAGGCCGATCGCCTGCAGCGCTGCCACGACGTTCAGGAGCGGGGACAGGATCAGGACGAGCAGCCCGCGCCGCGGGTCCACCCGGATCGCGGTGCCGATCAGCAGCCGGACGGCGGCGAGGTTCTTGCGTACGACGGCCTTCGCGGTCTTGCCGGTGTGCTTGCGTACGACGGCTCGCTCGTTCTTACGCACGACGGCTTCCTCCGTGCAGCTGGAAGGGTTCGGACTGGACGCGGAACATCCGTGCGTACCGGCCGCCGGAGGCGACGAGTTCGTCGTGCGTGCCGAATTCGCTGATCCGTCCGCCGTCGACCACGGCGATCCGGTCGGCGAGCCGGACGGTGGCGAAGCGGTGCGAGACCAGGATGGTGGTGAGCCCCGCGGTGATCTCCAGGAACCGGGCGTACAGCTCGTGTTCCGCCTCTACGTCGAGGTGAGCGGTGGGTTCGTCGAGGACGAGCACCCGGGCGCCGTGCCGCACGGCGTACAGCGCGCGGCTCAGCGCCAGCCGCTGCCACTGACCGCCGGAGAGTTCCGTGCCCTCGGTGAAGGCGCCGCTGAGCGGGGTGTTCCAGCCGTCGGGCAGCTCCTGCTCGACGCCGAGGAACCCGCCGAGCCGGGCGGCCGAGGTGAGGTCCGCGTCGGTGGCGGCGGTCTCGATGTGTCCGAAGCCGACGTTGTCGCGTACGGAGAACGGGTAGCGCACGAAGTCCTGGAACACCACGGCCAGTTGGCGTCGCCACGAGTCCGGGTCGTAGGCGTTCAGGTCCTGGCCGTCGACCGTGATCCGGCCGCCGTCCGGGAGGTAGAGCCCGGACAGGAGCTTGGTGAGGGTGCTCTTGCCCGCGCCGTTGTCGCCGACGATCGCGAGCGACGAGCCAGCGGGGATGGCCAGGTCCAGATCGTCGAGCACGGGTCCACGGCCGCCGGTGTAGGCGAACCGCACCTTCTCGAACCGGATGTCGTGGCGGGGCAGATCCGCCGCGGCGAGCCGTCCGAGTTCCCCGGCCGTGTCCAGGGCGCCTACGCCGAGCGCCGCGGGCACGGCGGTGCTCGCCGTGTGCAGCCGCCACTGCAGGTCGCCCGTGAAGCCGAGGGCGAACAGGCCGAGCAACGCCTGGAGCGCCACGGCCAGTTGGCCGACCGCGAGTGAACCGCGAGCCGCCTGGTAAGCAAGGGGCAGCACCACGGCGACGTGCGCGAGGAACAGGAGCAGGATCGCCAGGGCGTGGCGCCGCGGGCTCACCCGGGCCCGGCGCATCTGCACCATGCCGTCCCACCAGGCCACGGCGAACCGCTCGACGAGCCAGGAGCGCAGGCCGAACAGCCGCAACTCCTTGGCCGCGGGAGCGGTCGTCGCCGTGTCGCGCAGATACGCGGCTCGCCTGAGCTGCGCGGTCTCGCCCGCGTGTGCCGACACCGACCGCTCGATCTCCTTCTCCTGCCAGCGGCCGGTGACCACCCAGGCGGAGCCGAGGACCAGCGGCATCCACCACTGGCCCGCCCAGCCGAGCAGGACGGCCGAGACGAGTCCGGTCAGCCGCAGCGGCACGAGTCCGGCCAGCGCGGTGACCGCCTGACCCGGCGGGTGCGCACCGAGGCCGACGGCCCGCGCGCGCTCGATCCGGTCGGCCACGTCCGCGTCGTCCAGATGCCCGATCTGGGCGGGGCGCAGCGCGCCTTCGACGGTACGTTGGGCCATCGCACCGTCGAGCCGGGTGCCGAGGCGCGCGGCCAGCATGGTCCTGACCGGATCGAGGACCATGTCGAGGAGGAGGACGGTCGCGAGCAGCGCGAGCCCGACGACGACGCCGCGCATGGACTTCGGCGTGTCGGTGAGCGCGACGACGAGGCGCCCCGTCGCCAGGGGCAGCAGGGCGCTGCCCACCGCCTGCGCGACGAGGAGCGTCGCGAGGACGAAGGTCAGCCCGCGCGCGATCCGCGGCAACTGCCGGACCAGTGCGAGGACTCCGTTGTGGACTGTCATGGTCCGGTTCACCCTTCAGCGGTCGTCGGCCCGCGTGGCCGGTGGTGGGTGCGGTGGCCGCTCCTGTCCGGATGGGGAGCGGCCACCGCCGGGCATCAGTTACCGCCGGTGGTAGGGGGCGGATACATCATGGGAAAGCACCTCCTCTCGCTCTCGGCTGAAAGGAACGCTAATCCGCGGCGAGCGGAAAGAGATCCGTAGTCGAGTACGCAATTGGGCGTGGCCCCTACGGAAGCCGCGGCAATGCCCGTAGGTACAACACCCTTGCGTACCAAGGGCCGTTCATTGCGTACTCCACTACGGACGACCGGCGGCTCAAGTGATTCGTACAGTGCGGATCCAGGAATCTGTGCCCGACTTCAGCCTGGAGAACCACTGATGACCAACGCGGAAAACATGGAGAGCGCTCAGAACTCTGAGAACGTGAAGAGCGCGAAGGGCGCCAAGGCAGTGGACGACGACGTGAATCCCAATGCCGTCATCTGGGACGTCACGTTCGCCTGCCCGCTGCGCTGCTATCACTGCTATACGGAGTCGGGGAGGCGTCCCGCCAAGAATCTCGGCCACGAGGACATGCTGAAGGTCGCGGACGCGATCATTTCCCTCGAACCGCAGATGATCACGCTGTGCGGCGGCGAACCGCTGACCATCAAGCGAATCATCGATGTCGCCCGGCACTTCGCCGACGCGGGCGTGCGGGTGTTCCTCTACACCAGCGGGTGGGCGATGCCTGCGGCGACGGTCGAGGCGCTCGCCGATGTGGCCACCAAGATCGTGGTGAGCCTCGACGGCGGCAACGCGGCGACGCACGACCGGATCCGCGGACGGCGCGGCTCCTTCGAGCGGGCGACGGGCGCGCTCGCGCGGATCGACGCGGAGGTCGGCCGCCGGATCGCGGCGGGCCTCCCGGCGCCCCGGTTCGGCATCGACTACGTGGTCGTACGCAGCAACTACCAGGAAATGGACCAGATGTGCGCCGAAGTGGCGCCGCGGTTCCCGCACTTGGAGACGGTGTACTTCGGCGCCGTGGTGCCCACCGGCCTCGCCAGCCGGCCGTCGTTCGTCGAGCACGAACTGCTCGGCGACGAGCAGGTCGCCGAGCTGATCGCGCCGGACACCCGGCGCCGGCTCCAGGAGGCCGCACCGCCGTCCGTGACCGTGGAGACGACCGAGAACTTCGAGGTCCAGATGAACCCGGACTTCCTCGCGCGCACCCCCAGCTTCCGCCCCTTCGAGATCGAACCGGACGGCGAAGTGCGGGGCATGCCGATCTACGAGGGCACCGTGGGCAGCCTGCTCACCGACGACCCGCGTGAGGTGTGGCGGCGGGTGCGGGAGCGGTGGAACGACCCGTTCGTCCTCGACTGCCTCAACCGCATCCGCACCCGCGCGGACTGGGCCGAGGCCGTGCGCCGCATCGACTACCGGTTCGCGTCACCCGAAGACCGTCGCCGGATCGACAGCAGGCCGCCCTATCGGCCCGCGGTCGTGGACGGGGTGGCCTGAGCGCCGCAGAACTCGGCCTCGACGACGCGCACCGGGGAGGCGGGGTCGGCCCAGTCGCCGTTGAGGTTCATCGACAGCGCGTGCCTGCCGTCCCTGGTGGCCATGGCGTAGGAGAAGGAGCCCTGGATGAGGCCGTTGTGGCCCCACAAGGGGCCGCAGGACGTCTTCATCCGGAAGATGCCCAGGCCATAGGCGTTGCCGTGCGCGTCGATCGGCACGGTGGTGGTCATCTCGTCGAGCTGGCGCGGCTTCAGGAGCTTTCCGGACAGCAGGGCCCGGTAGAAGCGGTTGAGATCCCCGGAAGTCGAGACGATCTCGCCGCCCGCGCCGGCGAGGGAGGGGTTGAGGTCGGTGACGTCGTACGTCACGCTCCCCGGGCCTCCGGGCCCGCCCAGGCCGCCGGTCAGCTTCGAATAGGCCCGCCCGCTGGGCCGGGGCATCCGCGACTCGGTGCCCGGCAGAGTGGTGGCGTCCAGGTGGAGCGGGCGCAGGATGCGGCGCTCGATCTCGCGGGCGTAGGAACGGCCGGTGGCCTTTTCGATCATCATTCCGGCGAGGGTGTAGTTGGTGTCGGAGTAGTGCCAGCCGTCGCCGGGCGCGAAGTCCGGCCGGTGGGTCATGGCGAGCCGGACGATGCGCCGCGGTGTCCAGGTGTCGTGGCGGTGGGCGAGGAACGCAGTGGAGAACGCCCGCCGCTGGAAGTCCGGGTCCGCTGTGTAGCTGTAGATCCCGCTGGTGTGGTTGAGGAGTTGCCGCAACGTGATGCGGCGGCCGTCGTGCCCGTTGCCCCGGACCAGGCCGGGCAGCCAGTGGTCCACGCAGTCGTCCAGGCTCAGCCTTCCCGCGGCCTCCAACTGGAGCAGCACGGTGGCGACGAAGGTCTTGGTGAGCGATCCCGCCCGGTACCGGTCCTCGGCCCGGCGCGGTGTGCCGGTCTTGAGGTCGGCGGCGCCGGCGCGGCCGAACCAGGTGTCGCGCCGCCACGCGAGATCTCCTGGAGCCAACACCCTGACGTGGGTGGACATGGAGGCACCCAGTGCGTGGAGGCACCCAGTGCGTGGACGCACCCAGTGCACGGACGCACCTCGTGGCGCTCAGGCATGCGCCCACCGCGCGGGCGTACGGTGCCGGACGCGACCGGCGCGTAATCACACACCTGTCCCGGTCGCGCCCTTTTGGGGAATCCGCGCTTCCGGATGCGCTCAGCCGCCTCCTGTACCACGTTCCCTGCTCCCTGCCGGGACTGTTTGGCTGATTCGGGCAGGCCGCCCTTTCCGGCCTGCCCGTCCTGCCCGCTCTGCTCGATCTGTACGTCCCCCACCGGCCCGTCCTGCCCGTCGGCACGCGCACCGACCGCGCGGCCCCCACCCCCCACTCACGTCGGCCCGGAACACATCTGCGCGCCTGCGCACAGCGCGGCGCGCCTGCCCGCGCCCGTACCCGCGAGGCGCGAACCCCCGTGCATCCGTGCACGTCCGCGCGCATTCACGCGCGCATCCACGCAGCTCCGCTCATGTCCGCTCACGTACAGGGAGGCAATGTGTCCACACCCGAAAGCGCTGCCGGACCCAGCACCGCACGAGACGACGAGCCGCCCGCCGCCGAGGCACAACTCACCAGCCTCAGCACCCTGGCGGCCCGCCAGCTCACCACCACCGCCAAGTCCGAACCCCAGATGCAGGCCATCACCTCACGATGGCTGCTCAAGATGCTGCCGTGGACGGACGTCAAGGGCGGCACCTACCGCGTCAACCGGCGCCTCCAGCTCAGGGTCGGCCGCGGCCGCGTGCAGTTCGAGCAGAACGGCGCCGACGACATCAAGGTCATCCCCGAGACGCTGACCGAACTGCCCGTCCTGCGCGGCTACTCCGACACCGCGGTCCTCAAGAAGATCGCCTCCCGCCTGCGGACGCGCCAGGTGCGCGTCGGCGAGGTCCTCTTCGACGCGGGACAGCCCGTGACCGAGGCCTATCTCGTCGTCCACGGCCGGTTCATCCGGTACGCCACCGGCAAGTACGGCGAGGAGGAGGTCATCGGAGTCGTCACCGACGGCGACCAGATGGGGGACGAGGCCATCGGCAGGCCCGACCCGCTGTGGCTCTCCTCGGTGCGGGCCGAGACCCCCGCGGTGGTCCTGGTCCTGCCCTGGGACTCGCTGATGGAGATCGTGGAGGCCGCGCCCTCGCTCGCGGCGCACCTGGACGCCTTCGCGGAGCGGCAGGGCAAGCCCATGAACCGCAAGGGCGAGGCCGACGTCCCCATGCAGGCAGGACACGTGGGGGAGCCCACCCTCACCGCCGGCTACGTCGACTACGAACTCGCCCCGCGCGAGTACGGACTCTCCCTCACCCAGACGGTGCTGCGCATCCACACCCGGGTCGCCGACCTCTACAACAACCCGATGGACCAGACCGAGCAGCAACTCCGCCTGACCATCGAGGAGATCCGCGAACGCCAGGAATGGGAGATGGTCAACAACCGTGAGTTCGGGCTGCTGCACAGTGTCGACTACGGCCAGCGCATCAGCACGTTCACCGGCCCTCCCACTCCGGACGACCTCGACGAACTCCTGTCGATGCGGCGCAAGACCAGGCTGTTCCTCGCCCACCCGAAGGCGATCGCGGCGTTCTTCCGCCAGTGCAACCGGCGCGGCCTGGTGCCCGGCACGGTGACCGTCGACGGGCACGAGGTCCCCGCGTGGCGGGGCGTGCCGCTGTTCCCGTGCGGCAAGATCCCGATCAGCCCGGAACACACCACCAGCATCATCGCGCTGCGCACCGGAGAGGCCGACCAGGGAGTCGTCGGCCTGTACCAGACGGGAATCCCGGAGGAGTACCAACCCGGCCTGAACGTACGGTTCATGGGCATCGACACCGCCGCGATCATGAGCTATCTGGTCACCGCGTACTACTCGCTCGCCATCCTCGTCCCCGACGCCGCCGGGATCCTGGAGAACGTACAGATCGGCCGGAGCGCGGAATGAGCACGGCGCCCGCGTCCGAGACGCCTCCATGGCGGCCACCCGGGCCGCCGAGGCCGGCCGGGGCCCTGCGCACCCGGCGCGGCGGCCCGATCCCCGGCCTGCGTCACCGGCCCGCCGTGCCCGCCGACCCCGGGAAGGTCAAGGAGGTCGACCGCAGGCTGGAGGTCTGGGCGCACCACCACGACCTGTTCCCCGCGGCGTGGAAGGGCGACTTCGCGGACTTCCAGTTCGGTCGGGCCGTGGTGCTCCAGCACCCGGGCGCGGCCGATCTGGACCGGCTCGCCGCGGCGGGAAAGCTGCTGCTCGCCGAGAACCTCGTCGACAGCTGCTACTGCGAGGCGGACGAGGGCCGGGGCGGCTCGCCGCGCGGTCTCGGCGGACGGCTCGTCCTGGCGCAGTCGGCGCTCGACCCGTTCCACGGCGCGCCCGAGCAGGAGGCACAGTGGCGACGCGGCGTCCAGGCCGACGGGCCGCTGCGCTCGTACCACTGGGCCCTCAACGACTTCGCCGCCCTCGCCACACCCAGCCAGACCGACCGGTTCGTGCACGACATCGCCCGGCTGCACCTCGGCTACCTCGGCGAGGCCGCCTGGGCCGAGACCCGGCACGTGCCGCGGACGTGGGAGTACCTGGTGATGCGGCAGTTCAACAACTTCCGCCCCTGCCTGTCCATCGTCGACGCCGTCGACGGCTACGAACTGCCCGAAGCGCTGTACGCCCGCCCGGAGATCCAGCGCGTCACGGCCCTCGCCTGCAATGCCACCACCCTCGTCAACGACCTGTACTCCTTCACCAAGGAGCTGGCCGGCGACCCGCACCACTGGAACCTGCCGCTGGTCATCGCCGCCAACGAGCGGTGCGGCCTGAAGGCGGCCTACCTGAAGGCCGTCGAGATCCACAACAGGGTCATGGAGGCCTTCGAGGAGGAGTCCGCGGTGCTGTCCGCCACGTCACCCCTGGTCGAGCGGTACGCCGAGGGCCTCGCCGCGTGGGTGTCCGGCAACCACGAGTGGCATGCCACCAACACCCGCCGCTACCACCTGCCCAACTACTGGTAGCGCCCCTCGCCTGCTGGTAGGCCCCGCTTTCTCAACCCCCCTGATTTCGCAACCCCTGAGGAGACACCGTTGACCATTGCCGAAGCCGAGCCCACCGCAGCACCGGTTCCCTCCCAGTCCACGTACCAGAGCCGTGTCGCGGACTACTGGAACGCAGAGGAGAACCCGGTCAACCTCGAACTCGGGAAGATCGACGACTTCTACCACCACCACTACGGCGTCGGCGAGGTCGACTGGTCCGTACTCGACCCCGCGGAGTCTCCGGACCCCGCGGCCCTCGCCGACCACCCCGGCCCCGCCGAGCGGCAGGACCGCATCACCGCCGAACTCCACCGCCTGGAACAGGCCCAGGCCGACCTGCTCGCGTCCCACCTGGGCCCCCTGTCACCCGCGGACCGCGTCTTCGACGCGGGCTGCGGCCGGGGCGGCGGCTCGGTCGTGGCGCACCTTCGGTACGGCTGCCACGCCGACGGCGTCACCATCTCCCGGAAACAGGCCGACTTCGCCGCCGAACAGGCCCGCAAGCGGCACATCGACGACAAGGTGCGCTACCACCACCTGGACATGCTCGACACCGGCTTTCCCGCCGGCGCGTACGCGGCGTCGTGGAACAACGAGTCCACCATGTACGTCGAGTTGGACCTGCTGTTCGCCGAGCACGCCCGGCTGCTGCGCCGCGGCGGCCGATACGTGACGATCACCGGCTGCTACAACGACACCTACGGCCGGGCCTCCCGCGAGGTGTCCCTCATCAACGCCCACTACATCTGCGACATCCATCCGCGCTCGGAGTACTTCCGGGCCATGGCCCGCCACCGGCTCGTACCGGTGCACGTCGAGGACCTGACCGCCGCCGCCATGCCCTACTGGCAGTTGCGCAAGCAGGCCGACCACCTGGTGACGGGCATCGAGGAAACGTTCCTGGCCGCCTATGGGAACGGCAGCTTCCAGTACCTGCTGATCGCGGCGGACCGGGTCTGAGGGGCCCGCCCGCCGGGTCCCCTCTCCGCCGTCGGGTCCCGGCGCCCGTGGGCCACCGCTCAGGGGCGCCGGAGGCCGAGTCCGGGCAGAAAGCGCCGGAACCCGAGCACCCGCACTCCGGGAACCTCGTTGATGACCGCCATCGGCCCGCCGTCCTCGACGTCGATGTGGCCCTCGAACATCCGCTGGTGCGCCTCCTCCGAGGCCCACTCGCTGTAATTGACGACCTTGAGGCCGTCCTGCCGGATGTGGAAGTGGGAGGCTAGGCCGCCGCCGTCGACACCGGGCGGCTGCTCACCTCCGTAGTGGTCGACGATGGTGTCGACGAGCCTTCGCGCGGTCGCGTCCCCGTCGGTGTCGAAGGCGACGCGCACCACAACCCCCGGCGTCACACCGCGCGTTCCCGCCGCGGCCTTCATGCTGCGGTACAGCCGGTAGACGTCTGGGCCTGCCGCGTCCACGCCGATGCCCGCCTGGACGGCGCCTACCCGCTCCTGGTTGGCCTGGTCCTGCGCGAAGGCGCGGTGGGCCTCGGCGCTCGTCCACTGGGCGTAGTCGAGGATCGTCCTGCCGTCCGTCCCGGTGAAGAAGGCATGCGCCAGGAAGCCTTCCGGCGCCGGGTGCCGCTTCCATGCCTCGAAGGCGCCCTGGATGACGGCTCGTTGACGTGCGGAGTCGCCCACGTCCCATTCGCCCATGAGCACATGGCGGGCGTCGCCCCGCAGGATGTCGGGCAGCGGATCGGTGACCAGATCTTGATGGGACGTCATGCGTCGACTCCTTGCGTGTTCGTCATGCGCGGCTGCGGCCGGGGCCGGGCCAGCGCCTTGTCGGCGGCATCGAGGATGCTGCGGAAGCTGCCGGTGATCATCGGCCGTACGAGGTGCCGGGTGAGGAAGGGACCGACCAGCGGGGCAGCCATTTCGGCGCGGGTGGTCCAGTTCACCAGGGTGCCGCCGTCGACCTCGGTGAACGTCATGCGGCCGAGCTCGTGCCTGGACGGCGGCATGCTGCGCTCGACGGCGTACTCGGTGACGTACGGCGGTTCGTAGCGGGTGATGCGCTCGCGGAGCCAGCCGATCATCCAGAGGTGACTGCGTACCGCTCCGACGCCGTAGGGCGCGCCCTCGCCGCGCCGGGTCAGGCGGCAGCGCAGCACCAGGGGCGAGCGCGTGTAGTTGGTCGTCGTGGTGAGCCAGGCGAACACCTCGTCGATCGGGGCGGCGATGACGCGCTGAACGGTCATGGTTTCCATGGCTGTTGTTCTCCTCTGTCGAGTGCCCGCACCGCGTCGGCGCGGTGCAGCTTGTCCGGGTTGCGCACGCCGTACAGGCCGCTGACGCGTCCGTCGTGGATCTCGAACGCCACCAGCCAGTCGAGCGCGCCGTCGGTGACGAAGCGCGCCGCGGGCATGCCGTTGTACGTGGCGGGCTCGACCCGGGTCCGTTCCGTGGTGGTGCGGAGTACGCCGAGGACGAAGCGGGCCACGCCGTCGGCGCCGGTGACCGGCTTGCGGGCGGCGACGACCTTGCCGCCGCCGTCGGAGATCGCCACCACATCGGGTGCCAACAGGTCCATCAGGGCCTGCACCTCGCCGGTCTCCGCCGCGCGCAGGAACCGCTGGACGACCTCCCGCTTGGCGTCGGAGCCGGGCTCGAAGCGGCGCCGCCGCGCCTGTACGTGCCGCCGTGCGCGGTGGGCGATCTGCCGGACGGTGACCTCGGCCTTGCCGATCGAGTCGGCGATCTCGCCATGGGTGTAGCCGAACACGTCGTGCAGCACGAACACGGCGCGCTCGCTCGGGCTCAGCGTCTCCAGGACGAGCATCATGGCCATCGACACCGACTCGGCCAGGATCACGTCCTCGCCGGCCTCGGGCGCGGTGCGGATCGGCTCGGGAAGCCACGTACCGACGTACTCCTCGCGCCGCGCCCTGACCGTGCGCAGATGATTGAGCGCCTGCCGGGTCACCACGCGCACCAGGTAGGCGCGCGGATGCTCGACCGTGCCCGGATCGACCGCGCTCCACCGCAGATAGCTCTCCTGCAGCACGTCCTCGGCGTCGGCCGCGCTGCCCAGCATCTCGTAGGCGATGGTGAACAGCAGCGGACGGTGTTCGGTGAAGGCGTCCTCAGCCATGGCCCGCGCTCACCTCCGCGACGAGCATGCGATCACGTCCCTGCATCACCACTCCCGGCTCTCCTTTTCCGTCTGTTGATCATCGAGACACCCCGCACCGGCAAACCGTGACAGCCCACCGGCGTGATTCAGTTCACAACTCCGTTGAGGCGCTGACCTGCGTAGGGGAGAGTCCGTCGGCCCCGCCGCCGCCTTCGCCTTCGCCTTCGACGAGCCCAACCACCAGGCAGGCGTGTACCGCGGCGTGCTGCTGCGCCGCTGGCCGCGCCCGTCCCCGGACGCGGCACGCGCCGTCCTCGTATCCGAGCGGTACGCCGACATCGAGGTCCACGACTGGGAATTCGGCGGACGGCGGCGACCTCACACGCGGTTCACATAGCGCAACGCAGCGTGTTCAGGATTCTCTCGATCACCCCCGCAGAACCCGGAAGCCACTCTGTCCGGCGTTCCAAGAGGTAGATTTGGTGGAACGAGTCCCCTCAGGGAGGCCGATTCGATGCCGTGGTTCGTATGGCTGCTTGCTGCCGCGGCGCTTGGTGTCGCGGAGTTTTTCACCCTGACGCTGGTCTTCGGGCTGCTGGCGGGCGCCGCATTGGTCGCCGCCGTGGTCGCTGGTCTGGGTGTCGGCGTTCTCGGCCAGCTCGTGGCCCTCGCGGCGGCAGCGGCAGCGGGCCTCGTCATCGTCCGTCCAGTCGCGCTGCGGCATATGGCACAGCCACCCCTCTCGCACGAGGGCAGCGACGCACTGATCGGCAAGCGGGCCGAGGTCATGCAGGAGGTCACCGCGACCCACGGCCTGATCAAACTCTCCGGCGAAGAATGGTCTGCCCGCGCCCTTGACGAAAGCCATGTGATCCCGGTGGGAGCGCTGGTCGATGTGATGGAGATCGATGGCGCCACGGCCATCGTCTACCCCCGCGAACTCCTTCCATGATCGGCTGACACACAGAGCAGCCGACACAGAGAGCAATTGGAGGAAGTGTGGATCCGGTTGCCATCCTGATTCTTGTGGCGGCGATCATTGTCGTCTTCTTCGTCGCCTCCACCGTGCGGATCGTCCCGCAGGCGCGCCGCTACAACATCGAGCGGTTCGGCCGATATCGCCGGACGCTGCAACCCGGCCTGAACTTCGTCCTGCCGGTGGCGGACCGCGTCAACACCAAACTCGACGTGCGCGAGCAGGTCTATTCGTCCCAGCCCAAGCCGGTGATCACCGAGGACAACCTCGTGGTGAACATCGACACCGTGCTCTACTACCAGATCACCGACCCGCGGGCGGCGGCCTACGAGGTCGCCGATTTCCTCCAGGCGATCGATCAGCTCACCGTGACCACGCTGCGGAACGTCATCGGCAGCATGGACCTGGAGGAGACGCTCACCTCACGCGAGGAGATCAACACCCGGCTCCGCACCGTCCTCGACGACGCCACCGGCAAGTGGGGCATCCGGGTCAACCGCGTCGAGATCAAGGCCATCGATCCGCCGAACACCATCAAAGAGGCGATGGAGAAGCAGATGCGGGCCGAGCGCGACAAGCGCGCGGCCATCCTGCACGCCGAAGGGGAGCGGCAAGCCAAGATCCTCACCGCGGAAGGCACGAAGCAGAAGGACATCCTGGAGGCACAGGGCACGCAACAAGCCATGATCTTGCGGGCGGACGGCGAGGCAAAGGCGGTGGAGCGCGTCTTCCAGGCCGTCCACCGCAACAATGCCGACCCGAAGATCCTGGCGTACAAGTACCTCGAGACGCTCCCGCACCTGGCGAAGAGCGACAACAACACGTTCTGGGTGATCCCGGGAGAGCTGACCGAGGCAGTGCGCACCGTCACCAGCGCGTTCGGCGATCGCTCGGCGATGGGCCTGCCCAAATCCGCGCAATCCGAGGAAGCAGCCACTGCCGACGCCGACGACACGTCGGACGAAGGCGGGACTCCGGAGCTTGAGGCAGGCTCGACGTTGTCACGCGACACCGACGAGGCCGCGAAGCAGGCCGCCGCCGCGGTGAGCGAGGCCAAGGCCGAGGCCGAGGCCGCGAGGGCGCCCCAGGTGCCGGGCCGGGGGCAGCCGTCCGGCGATTGAGCCACGCGCCCCTCCCGTTCTCACGCGAGCAGGAATGTCCCCTTTCGCCCCGGGCAGGGGCGAGAGCGGAAGCAAGATCCGACGTGAGATCGGGCAGGAGGCGCGCGTGACCGGTCCGGCGGTTTCGCTGTGGGAGGTGGGCGGCGGTCAGGGGCCACGGCAGCTGTCCGAACTCGGGCTGGCTCTGCTGCTGTCGAGCCTGATCGGGTGGGAACGCGCGGCGCAGCAGAAGAGTGCGGGCCTGCGCACGCACACCCTCGTGGGCATCGCCGCCGCGCTGATGATGGAGGTCTCCCAGCACGGTTTCACCCACGTCCTCGGCCTGGAGAACGTGTCGTTCGACCCCTCCCGCGTGGCGGCGCAGATCGTCTCCGGGATCGGGTTCATCGGCGGTGGCCTCATCTTCGTACGCCGGGACGCCGTCCGTGGTCTGACGACCGCGGCGACGATCTGGCTCACCTGCGCGGTGGGCATGGCCTGCGGCGGCGGTCTGCCCGTCCTCGCCGTGGTGGCCACCGCCCTGCACTTCATCGTCGTACGCGGCTATCCGCTGCTCTCCGGACGACTGCTGCCAGGAGCGACGGGCTCCGCTTTCGAGCTGCGCATGACGTACCGCACGGGCACCGCGCTCCTGCCCCTGCTGATGCAGACATGCACCCGCCGCGGGTTCCGCATCCTGCAGGTCAAGGTCGACCGGCTGCCCGGCAGAACCGACTCCGCGGCCCGCGTCCTGCTCGAACTGGAAGGGGCCGCCGACAGCGCCGAGTTGACCGCCGAGCTGTTCGAGAACGCGGGCGTGATCGACGTGGAGATGACCGCTGCCGCAGAGGACGAATAGCCCGGAGGTCGCGCACCGGACCGGTCGGCGTCGACTTTGGTTACCCGGGCGAGAACCGATGGCTGATGATCCGGCCCGGGCCCGACCCCGACTCTGGGAACGTCCGTTGGTGGCTGTGGGAGTGGGAGTACCCGATGCGGAACGAAGCGATGACGCGAGCGAGTTTCCTGGCCGGGGCGGCGGCGGTCGGCGCCGGCGCGCTGGTGGGCACGGCGCTCACCGGGGAGGCGGCCGCCAGGACGCGCCCTGTCGGCGAACGGACGGGGCCCCGGCGCGGTCTCGTCCACCGGGGCGTGATGTACGAGTGCGCGGACGGGGAGACGCCGCACACGGGATGGAACCGCACCCGGATGCGATCCGACCTGCGCGCCATCAAGGACGAGCTGCACGCGAACTCCGTCGTGGCCTACGGCACCGGCGTCGAGCGGCTGACCGCCACGGCCACGCAGGCGGCCGAGAACGGGCTGCACGTCTGGCTCCAGCCACGCCTCGCCGACCTCCCCGAACGCCAGATCCTGGACCACTTGGCCGAGACCGGCAGGCAGGCTGAGCGGCTGCGCCGCCAGGGCGCGCGGGTCTACCTGAGCGTCGGGTGCGAATTCATCCTCTTCGTACCCGGCATCGTCCCCGGGGAGAACGCGCTCGAGCGGGTCGAGAACATGAAGAAGGGAAACTGGGACCCGAAGGAGGCACAGCGGAAGCTCGACCGGTTCATCGGCCTGGCCGCCAAGACGAGCCGCCGGGTGTTCCACGGGAAGGTGACGTACGGCTCCGCGCACGGAGATCAGGTCGACTGGGACCTCTTCGACCTCGTCAGCGTCAACTACTACTCCTACTTCGCCGATCCCCGCGGCTACGTCAAGGAGCTCGGCCCGTACCGCAAGTGGGGCAAGCCCGTCGCCATCACGGAGTGCGGCACCTGCACCTTCGAAGGCGCACCCGAAGCCGGCGGCATGGGCTGGGACATCGTCGACTACACCAAGCCCGAGCCGGAGATCCGCCGCGGCGTGAAGCGCAGCGAACACACCCAGGCCCAGTACCTGACGCAGGTCCTGAACGTGTACGAGCTGATGAACCTGCACGCGGCGATGGTGTACCAGTTCGTCACCCCGGACGCGCCGCACCGCCGCGAACGCCGCTACGACCTCGACATCGCGAGCTACAGCCTCACCAAGGCGATCTGGAAGACGGAGAACGACCCGACGCCGCGGTGGCACTGGGAGCCGAAGGAGTCGTTCCACGCCGTGTCACGGCACTTCGCCCGGGCCGGCGGCCGCGAGGACCGTTCCTGGGCGCCTCAGCGGTAGTCCAGGGTGTCTCAGCGGTAGCCGGGGTTCTCTCAGCGGTAGTCCGGGTTCTCGAAGTCGAATCGGCAGCCCGCGTCCCAGGCCGCGCGCTGGTTGCCGTACGCCGGGAAGCCGCCCGCGTCCTTGAGGAGGCGGGCGAGGTGCAGCAGATTCCAGGTCATGAAGGTCGTGTTGCGGTTGGTGAAGTCGTTCTCGGGGCCGCCCGAGCCCGCCTCGAGATAGGACGGGCCGGGGCCCGCCTCGCCGATCCAGCCCGCGTCGGCCTGGGGCGGGACGGCGTAGCCCAGGTGCTGGAGGCTGTAGAGGACGTTCATGGCGCAGTGCTTGACGCCGTCCTCGTTCCCCGTGATGAGGCACCCGCCGACACGGCCGTAATAGGCGTACTGACCACGGTCGTTGAGGAGACCGGAACAGCTGTAGAGACGCTCGACGACCCGCTTCATGACCGAGCTGTTGTCACCCAGCGAGATCGGCCCGGACAGGACGAGGATGTCGGCGTCCATGACCCGCGGATAGAGCACGGGCCACTCGTCGCTCGCGGCGCCGTGTTCGGTCATGTCCGGCCAGACCCCCGGAGCGAGGTCGTGGTCGACCGCACGGATCTCGTGCACCCGGACACCGTGCTTACGCATGATCGCCGCACTGATGTCGATCAGCCCCTGGGTGTTGCTGACCTGGGGGGACGGCTTGAGCGTGCAGTTGATGAAGAGCGCGCTCAGGTCGTCGTAGCGGGCCGGTGGAGCGGAGGCTTGCTCGGCGGCGGCTGCCATGTCGGTCTCCTCGGTGACGGCTTCTGCTCCCCAGCCGAGCACGTCGCCGGGGCGCCCGCAGCCTCTTCGGGCATCCAGGTGACACCGGCTGCGCGGGCACTCCGGAGGGTGTGCCGGGAAGGGCGTGGTGCAAGGCGCACGAGCGTGCGTGGCGCGGATGGCGTGAAGAGGCGGGTGAGCAGCATTGGGGGGTTGGAGGGCACCGGTGCGCTTTGCCACGATGCGAGCGGTCGGCCCGGATCCGCGTCCCGCGGCTGCGGGCCCGGCGGGGCACCCCGCGGTGCCCGGTCACCTCTGCGCACACGCAACCCCCAGGAACCGCTCCTGGGGCCGGCCGCAAAGGAGACGAACCATGCCTCACCTCTCGCGTCGCGACATGCTGCGCGTCGGCACCACGACCGCCACCGCCGTCGGCCTCGCCGCGCTGGGCACGTCCCGGGCGCAGGCCGCGCCGCCCGGTCCTCGCCCGCGCCCCGGCACGAAAGACTGCCAGGAGTTCGACGAGATCTACCGGGGACGGCACATCGTGGGCCGCTGTACGCACGCAGACGGCCACCGGCACAGCGGCGCCGCGACGGGCGTGCGCGTGTTCATCGACGGTGAAGAGCTGCACCTGATGGGCAACGCGGACGGCTCCTACGTCAGCGTCGTCAACCACTTCGAACCCTTGCGTTCCCCGCTCGCCGTCGCCCGCGTGGCCGTGGACGGCCTGGCCGGGGCCGACCTCGTACCGATCCCCGCCTGAGGGGACCGGCTCACGCGCGACCGTTCTCCGTGAGGAGCCGCCATGGGAATCCGCAAGAACCAAGCCGCGCTCACCGCACAAGAGAAGCGCGCATTCGTCGATGCCGTACTCGCACTCAAAGACAGCGGCCGCTACAACGACTACGTCACCACGCACAACACCTTCGTCATGAGGGACGTCGACAGCGCAGCTCGCGCCGCCCACCGCTGTCCGTCCTTCCTGCCCTGGCACCGCAAGTTTCTCCTGGACTTCGAACGGGCCCTGCAGGCGGTCGATCCGTCGGTGAACCTGCCGTACTGGGACTGGACCGTCGACAGCTCCCCGAGCGCCTCACTGTGGCGTGAGGACTTCTTCGGAGGCGACGGCCGCAGCGGTGACCGCCAGGTCACCACGGGAGCCTTCGCCTTCGGCAACGGCAACTGGGCGCTGGATGTGATCACCGATACGCGCCGGTTCCTGAGCCGGGCCATGGGCGCCCGGGGCATACGCCTGCCGAGCCGCGCCGAGGTGGACTCGGTGCTCGACATGCCCACGTATGACGCGGCCCCGTGGAACAGCACCGCACCCGGCTTCCGCAACAACCTGGAGGGCTGGCGCGGCATCAACCTTCACAACCGCGTCCACGTCTGGGTCGGCGGGCACATGGCCCAGGGTGTGTCCCCCAACGACCCGGTGTTCTGGCTGCACCACTGCTTCGTGGACAAGCTGTGGGTTCAATGGCAGGAGCGCCACGGCCGGAGCTACGTCCCGACCACCAGAACACCCGGGGTGGTCAGCATCGACGAGGTCATGCGTCCGTGGAACGACACCACACCGCGTGACATGCTCGACCACCGCCCCTACTACACGTACGACAGGTAGCGACGGGCAGCGCCCTGCGGGCCACGTGAAAGTGGCCCGCAGGGCGCTGAGTTCACCGGTTGGCCACGCCGTTGCCGGACAGCAGCGGGATGTCCTCGACGAGGTGCGACAGCGGTTCGTCGCCCTTGCTCTGCGTGGAGTTCTCGGCGCACTGCTGGTTCTGCGGGGCCGAGAGGATCGGGATGTCCTGTACGGCGATGTTGAGGAGGCCGACCAAGGAGCCGACGTTCGCCTTGACGGGGATGCCGAGGCAGAGCTTGTTCAACGAGCCCTGGACGGCGGTCGCCTGCGCGCTCATGTTCCCGTGCGTAGAGCTGTTGCCGAACGCCTGCGCGGCGCCGTTGCCGCTGGCGCTGGTGGTGTTGTCGTCGTCGCCGATGGCGGTCGCGGTCCCGGTGGCCCCGGCAAGGGCGAGGGCGGCGAGGCCGAGAGCGTAGGGGAAGGTACGGATGTGCATGTCACTCCAGTGCAGAACTTTTGGTCGAGGACATGAACCAGTACATCCGCCAATGCCCTGTTTCCAAGCATATTCGCCCATTGGCAGAGTGTCGCGTAGCGAAGCTGACGGCAGTCGTCCCCCTGCACGGATCAGTCCTGATCGGCGATCAGGGGTGACACCGGCCGCTCGAAGAAGGTCTCGAGGACCACGGTCGCCTGCGTCCCGCTGACCCCGTCGATCGCGTACAACCGCCGCAGCACGTCCTGCAGTTGCTCGGTGGTCGCGGTCCTGACCTTCACCAGCACCGAGGCGCTGCCGGCGACGATGTGCGCCTCCAGGATCTCGGGGAGCGCGGCGAAGCTCTCGGCGGCGTCGCCCATCCAGGAGGTCGAGTCGACCATCACATAGGCCAGCACGCCGCCGCCGACGGCCGCCGGGTCCACGTCGGCCGCGGTGCGCCGGATCACGCCGCGCTCACGCAGTTTCCGTACGCGTTCATGAGCGGCGCCGGCGGAGAGGCCCACGGCCCGGCCCAGCGCGGCGTAGGACTCGGTGGCGTCCTGCTGGAGCCGGGTCAGCAGAGCACGGTCGACGTGATCCATTGCATTCCATTCGGTGAAGACTTGTGATGACCATACTGCATCTTGGGATCTATGATCTCCACTGAAGAAGCTTCGGCCGACCGTGGAAGGGGGAGGCGCCATGAACAGCGAGCGCCCCGCGTTGTACGAGATGTTCGACGACCGGTTCCGAACCGGGCGGTGCATGAACGGCGATGACGGCCTCGAGGTCCTGTACACCGGCTGCCGCTGGGCCGAGGGGCCCGTCTATGTGCCCGCCTGGCGGCAGGTGATCTGGAGCGACATCCCCAACGACCGCATGCTGCGGTGGGACGAGGAGACCGGCGCGGTGAGCGTCTTCCGCCGGTCCGCCGGGCACACCAACGGCAACACCCTCGACCGCGAAGGCCGCCTGATCACCTGTGAGCAGGGCGATCGCCGGGTGACCCGGACCGAGCACGACGGCACGGTCACGGTGCTCGCCGACCGCTGGCAGGGCAAGCGGCTGAACAGTCCGAACGACGCCACGGTGAAGTCCGACGGCTCGATCTGGTTCTCCGACCCGGACTTCGGCATCACCAGCGACTACGAGGGCTATCGCGCACAGAGCGAGATCGGCTCCAACAACGTCTACCGCGTCGATCCCGGCACGGGCGACGTGCGGCTGGTCGCCGACTGCTTCGGCGCTCCGAACGGCCTGGTCTTCTCGGCGGACGAGCGGCGGCTGTTCGTCTCCGACACCCGGGCGGGCTTCATCCGCGTCTTCGACGTACGTGAGGACGGCACGCTGTCGGACGGCGAGATCTTCGCCGCGGCCACCACCCGCGAGGCCGCCCGCTTCGACAACCTCCGCTTCGACGACGCCGGCCGGCTCTGGGCCGCCGCGATGGACGACGGCGTGCACTGCTACGACCCCGACGGCACCCTGATCGGGCGGCTGAACGTCCCCGAGGCGGTCGCCAACATCTCCTGGGGCGGCGCCAAGCGCAACCGCCTCTTCATCACGGCGCAGACCAGCCTCTACTCGGTGGTCATGGGCGTCACCGGCACACACCCGAGCGGACCGGGTCGCCGGCCGTGGCTGGACGTGGAGTCCCTGTGAACTTCTGGTCGATGTATCAGCACGGCTTCGCGCGCGTCGCCGCGTGCACCGGCCCCACCACCATCGCCGACCCGCACGCCAACGCCGAAGTGGTCCTGCGGCAAGGTCGCCGGTGCGCGGGGGAGGGGGTCGCCGTCGCCGTCTTCCCCGAACTCGGCCTGACCGGCTACTCGATCGAGGACCTGCTGCTGCAGGACGCCGTGCTCGACCAGGTCGAGGAGGCGCTCAGGACCGTGGTGGCCGGGTCCGCCGACCTGCTGCCCGTGCTGGTCGTCGGCGCCCCGCTGCGCCATCGCCACCGGATCTACAACTGCGCGGTGATCGTGCACCGCGGCCGGATTCTCGGGGTCGCGCCCAAGTCGTACGTGCCCAACTACCGGGAGCTGTACGAGCGGCGGCAGATCGCCGCGGGCGACGACGAGCGCGGCGGGACGATCCGGATCGACGGTGTGGGCGTGCCGTTCGGGACGGATCTGCTCTTCGCGGCGGAGGACGTTCCCGGCCTCGTCCTGCACGCGGAGATCTGCGAGGACATGTGGGTTCCGGTGCCGCCGAGCGCGGAGGCGGCACTGGCGGGCGCGACCGTCCTCGTCAACCTCTCGGGCAGCCCGATCACCGTCGGCCGGGCCGAGGACCGGCGGCTGCTGTGCCGCTCGGCGTCGGCGCGCTGCCTCGCCGCGTACGTCTACGCGGCCGCGGGCCAGGGCGAGTCGACCACCGACCTGTCCTGGGACGGGCAGACCATGATCTACGAGAACGGTGCGCTGCTTGCCGAGACCGAGCGGTTCCCGCAGGGCGACCGGCACGCGGTCGCCGACGTGGACCTCGACCTGCTGCGCCAGGAGCGGCAGCGGATGGGCACGTTCGACGACAACCGCCGCGCGCACGCCGCGCGGACCGGCGGCTTCCGGCAGGTGCCGTTCCGGCTCGACCCGCCGACGGCCGACCTCGGGCTGCGCCGCCCGGTCGAGCGCTTTCCGTTCGTGCCCGCCGACGCCGACCGTCTTGCCCAGGACTGCTACGAGGCGTACCACATCCAAGTCGCCGGACTGCGGCAGCGGTTGGCGGCGATCGGCGAACCGAAGGTGGTCATCGGGGTGTCCGGCGGCCTCGACTCCACGCACGCGCTGATCGTCGCCGCCCGCGCGATGGACCGCGCGGGCCGGCCGCGCGGCGACATCCTGGCCTTCACCCTGCCCGGCTTCGCCACCAGCGACCACACCAAGGGCAACGCCCACAAGCTGATGCGCGCGCTCGGCGTCACCGCGACCGAGCTGGACATCACGCCGACCGCGCGGCTCATGCTGCGGGAGCTGGGCCACCCGTTCGCGTCCGGCGAGCCGGTGTACGACGTCACCTTCGAGAACGTGCAGGCCGGGCTCCGCACCGACTACCTGTTCCGCCTCGCCAACCAGCGCGGCGGCATCGTGCTCGGCACCGGCGACCTGTCGGAGCTGGCGCTCGGCTGGTGCACCTACGGCGTGGGCGACCAGATGAGCCACTACAACGTCAACTCCGGCGTGCCGAAGACCCTGATCCAGCATCTGATCCGCTGGGTCATCCGCAGCGGCCAGTTCGACGAGGAGACGGGCGCGACGCTCACCGCGATCCTCGACACCGAGATCACCCCGGAGCTGGTGCCGGGGGAGGAGACGCAGTCCACCGAATCCACGATCGGCCCTTACGCGCTCCACGACTTCACCCTCCACCACGTGCTGCGCCACGGCTTCCGGCCGTCGAAGATCGCCTTCCTCGCCTGGCACGCGTGGCACGACCGGGAGGCGGGCACCTGGCCGCCCAACTTCCCCGATCCCAAGCGGATGGCGTACGACCTGCCGGAGATCCGGCACTGGCTGGAGGTCTTCTGCCGCCGCTTCTTCGCCTTCGCGCAGTTCAAGCGCTCGGCCATGCCGAACGGGCCGAAGGTGTCGGCCGGCGGTTCCCTCTCGCCGCGCGGTGACTGGCGCGCGCCGTCCGACGGCACGGCGGAGGCCTGGCTGCGGGACCTGGCCCGCTGCGACGACGCGGCGGCCGGACGGTAGCCGGGGCGTGCCCGGGACCTGGGCGAGGCGCGCCGGAACGCGACGGCCCCTCACCGGGGCAGTCAGGTTGCCTCAAGCGGCGTCCTGCCCCAGCACAGCGGCCAGGTCCCAGACGCGTACGGCGCCGTCCCGGTCCGCGCTGAGGATGACGTCGCGGCCGCGGAGCGTGGTGGTCACCACCGCCTCCACGTGGGACTGATGGCCGATCAGCGGGGCACCGACCGCCGCACCTTCGGCGAGGTCCCAGACGCGTACGGTCTCGTCCTCGGAGCCGGTCACCGCGATGCGCCGGTCGCCGACCGTGACGGTGTCCATGGTCAAGATGGGGCCCTCGTGGCCGCTGATCGGCTCGTGGATCGGCTCGTCGTCGCCGTCTTCCGACAGCTCCCACACGTGGATCTCGCTGGAGTCGGTTGCCGCGACCACGAGGGGACGGTCGTCGAGTCGCGAGACGGCGACGGCCCGGACATCACCGCTGTCCGGGCTGAACGACGCCACGTGCTCGTTCCGTGCCAGATCCCATACATCCACCTGGTCACCTCCGGATGCGACCAGCGGACGCCCGTCGATCCAGGCGGTGGCGAGGCTCGTGATGTCGTAGAGGTCGTTGGGCACGTTGACCGGGGGCGCTTGGCCGGACGGCTCCCAGACCAGGAGTTGGCCGACGTACTGCGAGCCGGTGACGAATCGCGGTGGCCCCTCGCCCCGTACGGCGGCGACGGCTCCGAGGTAGGGCTCGTCGTAGGTCGTCCCACGGAGCAGCTCGCCGGTCTCCAGGTCCCACAGGGCGGGGGCCTGTTCGTCGCCGCCGGCCGCCAGCACCACACGCCCGTCGAAGACCGCCGCGGCCACCGTGTCGATGTCGTTCTCGGCATCGGGATACTGCGCGGCGAGCGGATCCCCGCCGAAGGCATAGGCCAGCGGCCGTTTCCGCCATACATCCCGCCGGGGGTCCCAGGTCCACACGGCTCCCCAGAAGTCGGCGCACACGACCTGCGGGCCCGGGCCCGCCTCGACCACCGCAAGGTCCTTGATCGAGCAGGAAGACGGTATGTGACTGGTCAGCAGAAGCGGTGTCTCAGGCATGCGAGGAAAGGTAGACCAAGGCTCTGACACCCGGGTCGGCCGGGACGACGCGAGCCGGTCCACCCGGGTCGGCCGGACGCCGCGACCTGGTCGCGACCTGTCACACCGCCGTCGGGGCGCCGCCTCGCTCGGGCGACGAGTCGGTGTTGCTGCGGGACCAGGGGACGCCCGCGCACAGGCCCAGTGCCGCGGTCCACACGAAGGCGGTGGGCAGGGTCTCGACGGCAGCGCGGCCGGCGGCCAGCACGACGATGCCGGCGGCTAGGCTCCCGAGCAGGACCCGTTCGGGCCGGCGGCGGTCGGAGAGCCGCCCGGCGAGGAGGTTGCCGCCCAGGACGCCGAGCCCGTACACGAAGAGCACCGCGGTGAGCGTGGCCTCGGAGCCGTCCGTCACCTCGGCCGGCGCGGCCGCGATGTAGGTGTAGAGCAGGTAAGTCCCCGTGAAGGCAAGCATGGTGACGGTCAGGACACCGAGCACCCAGCGGTCCTTGAGGGGAGCGAGCCTCGCCCGGAACGTGGCGGCGGGCAGCGCGATCCTCGGAATGCCGAACGCGATGCCGAGCGCCGCCACGGAGCCCAGCGCGGCCACGGCCCACAGCGTCAGGTGTCAGTCGCCGCGCCCGATGAGGGTGCCCAGCGGGAGGCCGATCGCGCTGGAGAGCGTCAGCCCGCCGAGCACGAACGCGAGGGCCCGGCCACGGCGCTCCGGGGGCGCGACGGCCACCGCGGCACTGGAGGCGGTGGACGAGATGATGCCGGCGCCGGCCGCGGTGACGACCCGGGCCGTCATGACGGCGCCGTACGAAGTGGCCAGGGCCGTGGCGGCGTTGCCGACGACGAAGACGCCGAGGGCCAGGAGCAGGGCGGTGCGCCGGTCCAGGGCGCTGGTCGCCCAGCCGAGGACCGGGGCGGAGACCGCGAGGGTCAGCGCGAAGGCGGTGACGAGCTGTCCGGCGGTGGGGACGCTGACGCCCAGGTCGTCGGCGATGGCGGGGAGGAGCCCGGCGATGACGAAGCCGTCGGTGCCGACGGCCGGCCTGCTCGATGCCGTGCTCGCCCAGCTCCGGTCGGACTGAGCTCGCGTCAGGGTGGGCCGAGCTCGTGGTCAGCCGCGCTTGATGCTCCGGAAGAACCGTCGTACGTCGTCGACCAGCACCTGCGGCTGTTCCATCGCGGGGAAGTGGCCGCCGCGGTCGTAAGTCGTCCACTGGACGATGTTGTTGGTGCGGTCCGCGATGTGGCGCAGGGGGATGAAGTTGTCGTGGGGGAAGGCGGCAAGCGCGGTCGGTGTCGTCGAGGGCAGGGGCGGGTTGCTCCGGAAGTCGGAGTGGGCGCGCTCGTAGTAGATGCGGGCGGCGGACCCGGCTGTTCCGGTCAGCCAGTACGTCATGACGTTGGTGAGCAGCTGATCACGGTCGACGGCGTCCTCCGGGCGCTCCCGGGAGTCGGTCCACTCCTTGAACTTCTCCGCGATCCAGGCGAGTTGGCCGACGGGGGAGTCCGTCAGGCCGTACGCCAAGGTCTGCGGGCGGGTCGACTGGATGTCCGCGTAGCCCTGGCGGTCCCGGCTCCAGGCCTGGAAGCGTTCCCACGACGCCAGCGTGCGCTCGCGCTCTTCGGGGCTCAGCGCCCGCAGCTCCTCCGCGCTGGGCTCCTGGGTGGGGGTCGAGTTCGGCAGCAGGTTCAGGTGTACGCCGATGACCTTGTCCGGCCGGGTCCGGCCGAGTTCGCGGCTGATGCCCGCTCCCCAGTCGCCGCCCTGGACCCCGTAGTGGCCGTAGCCGAGCCGTGCCATGAGCTCGGCGAACGCCGCGGCCACCCGCCGGATCTCCCAGCCCGTGTCCTGCGTGGGGCCGGAGAAGCCGAATCCGGGGATGCTGGGCAGGACCAGGTGGAACGCGTCGGCCGGGTCGCCGCCGTGTCCGCGCGGATCGGTGAGCGGACCGGCGACCTGGAGGAACTCGACGATCGATCCCGGCCAGCCATGGGTCATCAGGAGCGGCGTCGCGTCCGGCTCGGGGGACCGGATGTGGGCGAAGTGCAGGCGGGCACCGTCGATGGTGGTCGTGAACTGCGGCCAGCGGTTCAGCCGGGCCTCCGCCGCCCGCCAGTCGTACGTGTGCCGCCAGTAGTGCGCGAGTTCCTTCAGATAGCCGCGGGGGATGCCGTACTCCCACCCCACGCCGGGCAGTTGGTCGGGCCAGCGCGTGCGGTCGAGACGGTCGTGGAGATCGTCCAGGGCGTCTTGGGGGATGTCGATGCGGAACGGGCGGATGTTTTCGCAGGTGAGCGTCGTCATGTCCGCGCATGGTACGACCGCCGCCTTGATCCGCCCCAGTCGTTTTCGGCACAGCAGTCGTACGGACCGTTCACCGACCCCGATCAGGGGCCCGCGTCTGGCCCGGGCCGCGAGCGGAACGTGCGGCGGTAGGTGTCCGGGGGCACGCCGACGGTGCGGTTGAAGTGGCGGCGCAGGGTGGTGGCAGTGCCCATGCCGGTGGCTTGCGCGATGGTGTCCACGCTGTCGTCGGTGTTCTCCAGCAACTCCTGGGCGCGCTGGATCCGTTGGGTGAGCAGCCACTGCAGCGGGGTGGTTCCGGTCACCGCCCTGAAGTGGCGGCCCAGGTGGCGCGAGCTCATCCGGGCCTCGCGTGCCAGATCCTCCACGGTCAGCGGCTGGTCGAGGCGTTCGACCGCCCAGGGGAGCAGGGCCGTGAGCGGGTGGTCGTACCGGGCGGGCACCGGGGCAGTGACGAACTGGGCCTGGCCGCCGGACCGGTGCGGCGGGACGACCAGGCGGCGAGCGACGGCGTTGGCGACCGATGAGCCGTGGTCACGGCGGACGAGGTGCAGGCACAGGTCCAGCGCGGCGGCCTTGCCGGCGGAGGTGAGCACGCTCCCGTTGTCCACGTAGAGCACGTCCGGGTCGACCTCCACCCGGGGGAAGCGGGCGGCCAGGGCCGTGGTGTGCCCCCAGTGCGTGGTCGCGCGCTTCCCGTCGAGCAGCCCGGCGGCGGCCAGCACGAACGCGCCCGTGCACAGGGATGCCACGCGCGCGCCCGCCTCGTGGGCCGCGCGGACGGCGTCGACCAGGTCGGCGGGCGGGTCCTCGTCGACGTCCGCCCACGCGGGGACGATCACGGTGTCGGCGTGCCGGAGCTGGTCGAGCCCGTCGTCGGGGTCGAGCCGGAAGCGGCCGACCCGCACGGCCCCCGACCCGCAGACGGCGACGTCGTACCAGCGGGCGGTCACCCCGGGCGGCGCGGAGCCGAACACCTCGTACGCCACGGACAGTTCGAAGTGCATCATCCCGTCGGTGACGGCCAGTGCGACAGTGCCCATGCCCATGCCCATGGCGGGAATTGTACGGGTCATGTCGTTCCGGACACTCGTGGTGGCCGCACGCCCCGGCCAGGATGTGCGTAGTTGATCAGAGGGTCGGCGGACCACGCGTCGGCGGATCGTTCGAGGGCGGGGAGACGTCATGGGATCGGGGCACAAGGTGCTGGTGTTCGGCGCGTACGGGCACACCGGGCGGTTCGTGGTGGCTCATCTGCGGGAGCGGGGGTTCGTGCCGGTCCTCGCCGGTCGCGACCCCGAGAAGCTGGCGGCGCTCGCGGCATCCGCGCCCGGGCTCGCATCCCGGGTGGCGTCGGCCGGCGACGCGGACGCGCTCGACCGGGCCCTGGCCGGCACGGCAGCCGTCATCAACTGCGCCGGGCCCTTCGCCACGACCGCCGCCCCCGTGATCGAGGCGGCACTGCGCGCCGGGATCCCCTACGTGGACGTGGCCGCCGAGATCGAGGCCAACGTCGACACGTTCACGCGGTTCGCGGACCGCGCCCGCGCGGCGGGGGCGGTGGTCGTCCCCGCGATGGCCTTCTACGGCGGCCTCGGCGATCTGCTGGTCACCGCGGCGTCCGGCGACTGGACGAAGGCCGACGAGGCCCACATCGCGTACGGCCTGAGCAGCTGGCACCCCACCGCCGGGACGCGCGCCGCGGGCCAGGTCTCCCGGGAACGCCGCAAGGGCCGACGCCTCCGCTACACCAACGGCCGCCTGAACCACCACGACGACGAACTGCCCGTCCTGGACTGGCCCTTCCCCGAGCCGCTGGGCACCCGGCCCGTCATCGGGGACTTCACCATGGTCGACGTCGTCACCGTCCCCAGCCACCTGTCCGTACCCGAGGTGCGTACGTACATGACCGTCGAGGCGGCCAGGGACGTGTCCGCCCCGGACACCCCGACGCCGACCGCCGTCGACGAGCGCGGGCGGTCGGACCAGACCTTCGTCGTCGACGTGCGCGTGCGCGCCGGCGGCGAGGAACGGCGCGCCGTGGCCAGGGGCCGGGACATCTACGCGGTCACCGCGCCGCTCGCGGTGGAAGCGGTGCGGCGCGTGCTCGCCGGGCGGACCAGGACCGTCGGCGTCGCCTCCGCGGGTGAGCTCTTCGACGCGCCCGGCTTTCTCCGGGCGCTGTCCCCGTACATCTCCGTCGAACTGCGCCGGTAGCGACAGGGCCGCAGCCTGGCCGGCGGGCGACCTCAAAGAGAGCTCGGTCGGTGTCCGAATGGCGGGCGTCCGCTCAGGGGGAGATCATCGAGCTGGTACGACCCGGCGCAGGGAGGCGGACATGGCGGGACCGGAGAGCCCGGAGGCCCGGCCCTTGAGCGCCCGGCCCCTGAGCAAGGACCACGTCCCCGCCTGGCTGGAACTGTGCGAGGCGGTCGAGCGCGTCGACCGGACCGGCGAGCACGTCGACGCCGAGGAACTCGCCCAGGCGCTGTCCGATCCCAAGCTGGACCTGGAACAGGACAGCCTGGGGCTGTGGGACGGGCCGCGGCTGGCCGCCTACGCCGTCGTGTACACGCCGCACGGCGCGGTCGACGCGGCCCGCTTCCAGGGCGATGCCGCGGTGCTCCCCGACTGGCGGCGGCGCGGCATCGGGACCCGGCTCGTGGCATGGATGCTGGCCCGGGCGGAGGCGCTGCACGCGGCGGACGCGGAGCTGTCCGCCCTGCCGGGCGAGCTGCTGCTCGACGGGAAGGCCAGGGACGAGGCACTGCTGAAGCTGACCGAGCGGTGCGGATTCACCCCGTGCCGCTGGTGGTTCGACATGAAGCAGCCGCTGGACGGCGACCGGCCCGCGCCCCGCCCCGCTCCCGAGGGCACCCGTCTCGTCCCCTTCGACGAGGCGTACGACGAGGCCACCCGGCTCGCCCACAACGACGCGTTCCGCGACCACTGGAACTTCACCGTGTTCGACAGCACCGACTGGCGCACCTGGGTCACCGGCGCCGCCTCGTTCCGGCCCGCGATGTCACGGCTGCTCCTGGCGGGCGACGAGGTGGCGGCGTATCTCCTGGCGGAGGAGAGCGAGGCGAAGACGGCCGCGACGGGCAGCCGGGACTGCCATGTGGGCTTCCTCGGCACGCGGCGGAGCTTCCGGGGGCGGGGCGCGGCGCCGGCGCTGCTGACCGATGTGCTGCGCACGGCACGCGAGTCCGGGTACGACACGGTGTCGCTGACCGTGGACACGGTCAATCCGTCCGGCGCGCTGGGCTTCTACGAGCAGTCGGGGTTCGCGGTGGACCACGAATCCGTGACGTATGCCCGCCCTCTCTCGGATGCCCGCCCTCTTTCAGGCGTCGAAGCGGTGGCGTGAGGCCTCGATGTGACCGAGGTACCGGTGGGTCCAGTCACACATGCGGCCGACCGTCTCGTGCAGGGCGCGGCCCGGCTCGGTGAGGGTGTACTCGACCCGCGGCGGCACCGTGGGGTGCACCGTCCGGTCGACCAGGCCGTTGCGCTCCAGCATGCGCAGGTTCTGGGTGAGCATCTTGTGGCTGATGCCCTCGATCGCGTTGCGCACCTCGCCGAAGCGCAGGGTGCCTTCCCCCAGGGATTCGATGATCAGGAGCGCCCACTTGTTGGCGACGTCCGAGAAGATCTCCCGCGCCAGCGAGTCCGCGCGCGTCAGGTCCGCTTCGTTGGGCAAGCCGTCGTACTTCTTGGTCACCATCAGGTTCCCCAGTCACTGAAAAGTGCGTTCTTCCATGTCAGCGGCCACTCTCCTACGGTTCCTGAGTAACCACAAGAGACCGCGGGCTTCGCGGCTCAGGACAAGGAGGCGGGCAGCATGGCCATCACCCTGGTGAACCCCAGCGGATTGCCGGAGATCGACGCGTACCGACAGGTGTCGATCGCGACCGGATCGAAGCAGGTCTTCATCGCCGGGCAGGTCGCCTGGGGCGCCGACGGGGTCACGGTCGGCGAGGGCGACCTCGCCGCTCAGGTCGAGCGGTGTTACCTGAACATCGGCACGGCTCTGGCGGACGTGGGCGGTTCCTTCCGCGACGTGGCGAAACTGACCATCTACGTAGTCGACTGGACCCCCGACAAGATGCCCCTGCTCATGGACGGGATCACGCGGGCGGCGGCGAAGCTGGGCATCACGCCGGTACCGCCGGGCACGCTCCTGGGCGTCGCGGCCCTGGACGTCCCCGAGCACCTGGTCGAGATCGAAGCCACCGCGGTCATGGACTGAGTGCGGAGCCTGTGAGGGCGGCCAGGGTGTGGCGGAGCACGGTGGCGGGGTCACCGGGCGGGCGGTCGGGCCACCGGGCGCCGACGTGGCCGTCGGGCCGGACGAGCAGTGCTCCGTGCGGGCCGAGGCCGTAGAGGCCGGTGTGCTCACGGGGGAGAGGCTCGACGCGCAACGGCCATGGCGCGGTGGTGTGTTGCTCCCAGGCGGAGGGGTCCGGGGTGAGCAGCGTGAACCATTCGCCCAGGGCGTCGAGCGTGGAGCGGTGGTCGCCGAGCCACGCGTGGGGGATGCGGTGGCCCGGCGCCGCGGTGGGGACGTAGTCCGTGCCGGTGTCGGACGGCTCGGGTGAGTCGCTGCCGCTGTCGGACGCTTCGGGTGGGCCGCTGCCGTCGGGGAGGACGGCGGCGGAGCGGTAGGTGACGCCGAGTACGAGGCCGAGTTGCGCGAAGTACCGCTCCGACCAGGGGAGTTCGACCTGGTCCTGCGCTGCCGCGCCGCTTCGGAGCTGGTCGCGGCGCCGGGTCTGCACGTCGAGCGTGAGCCGGGTGTTGGCCACCGCTTGGTGGAGCGTCCGGTGGGCGACGGGGCGTCGCTCCGCCTCGTACGTCTCCAACAGGCCGGGTCCGGCCCAGCCGTTGAGCACGCCGGCCAGCTTCCAGCACAGGTTGTGCGCGTCGGCGAGGCCCGCGTTCATGCCCAGACCGCCGACGATGGGGATCGCGTGCGCGGCGTCGCCGGCCAGCAGGGTCCGGCCGTGGCGGAAGCGGTCGGCGACGAACGCGTTCATCACCCAGTGCTGGACCCGCAGCACATCGGGGCGTACGTCGGCGCCGGGGCCGAGGGCGCCCGAGACAAGGCGGGTCCAGTCGGTGTGCTCCGCGTCGTCCGGTGTGAGGCCGAACCAGGCCCAGCCTCCCTCGGGATACAGCGGGATGAACGTCCCGTGCGCGGTGAAGTACACCCCGGCGGGCCGGTCGGCGCACCAGCGGCTGAGGTCGGCGTCGAACACGACGGTGGTGAACGCCGCCATCGCTCCGGGGCCCGCGGTGCCGATTCCCAGCAGTTGCCGAACGGTGGAGTTCGCGCCGTCGGCGGCGAGTACGTAACGGGCGCGGACCTGCGTCTCGGCACCGCGCCCATCGGCACCGCTCTCACGGTCGACGAGCGAGGCCACGACCCCCTCGGACTCTGCGGCCAGGCCGATGAGTTCGACCCCGAACCGCAGCGGCGCCGCCGTGGCGTCCGCCGCGGCGATCAGAAGGGGCTCCAGCCGATCCTGCGAGGTGACCTCGCCGATCACCGGGCTCTCCGGAATGGGCGCGTTGACCCCGACCATCGCCGCCGTGGCGAAGTCGCGATCGCGCAGCGTGTCACGGAAGCGGATGCGGCCGTACTCCGGTGCGAAGGCGGCAGCCGTGATCCGGGCGGCGAGCCCGAGTTGGCGGAAGATCTCCATCGACCGCACGTTCACCAGCCGGGACCGCGGGAACGGCGACAGCTCGCGGTGTTTCTCGACGAGCAGGACCCGTACGCCCCAGCGTTCGAGGAGCGCCCGGGCGGTGAGCCCGACCGGCCCGCCGCCGACGATCAGTACGTCCACCTCGGTGTCCGATGGGGGCATGGCGAGCTCCTCTGCTTCAGAACACGGATATGCGCCAGAACACGGCTGTGCTTCAGAACACGGCTGTGCGTCAGAACACGGCTGTGCGTCAGAACACGGACAGTCCCGTCAGCGTGGTGAAGCGGTCCAGCGCGGCGACCCCGGCCACCGAGTTGCCGCGCTGGTCGAGGCCCGGGCTCCACACGCACAGGGTGCAGCGGCCGGGCACGACCGCGATGATGCCGCCGCCGACGCCGCTCTTGCCGGGCAGGCCCACGCGGTACGCGAAGTCGCCCGCGGCGTCGTAGGTGCCGCAGGTCAGCATGACCGCGTTGACCTGCTTGGCCTGGCTGCGGGTGAGCAGCGTGGACCCGTCGGCCCGTATGCCGTGCCGGGCGAGGAACCCGGCGGCCAGGGCGAGGTCGGCGCAGGAGGCCTCGATGGAGCACTGGCGGAAGTACTGGTCGAGGAGCGCGGGCACCGGGTTGGCGATGTTGCCGTACGACGCCATGAAGTGGGACAGCGCGGCGTTGCGGTCGCCGTGCGCGGTCTCGGAGTCGGCGACGCCCTCGTCGAAGGTCAGCCCGTGGTTGCCGGATTCGGCACGCAGGAAGTCGCGCAGGGTGCCGGCGGCGTCGCCGGTCAGGGTCTGGAGGCGGTCGGTGACGACGAGGGCGCCCGCGTTGATGAAGGGATTGCGGGGGATGCCGTTCTCGTACTCCAACTGCACCAGGGAATTGAACGGATTGCCCGACGGCTCACGGCCGACGTGCTCCCACAGCAGCTCGCCCTCCAGGGAGAGATCGAGGGCGAGCGTGAAGACCTTGGTGATGGACTGGGTGGAGAAGGGCTGCTGCCAGTCCCCGACGCCGTAGACCGTGCCGTCGAGATCGGCGACGGCCATGCCGAAGCGCCGGGGATCGGCCGAGGCGAGCGCCGGGATGTAGTCGGCGGGACGCCCGCGGCCCGGCAGGGCCCGCACCTCGGTGGCGATGCGGTCCAGGACAGGCTGGAGGGACTTCAGGGACGCGGACACGGGAACTTGCTCCGGCTTCGTACGGTAATGCGGTGAGGCGTCCGCAGTACTTTACGGCAGCGCGGGCGTGCCCACGATCAGGTGTCGCTCCGCCTGTGAGGTGTCGGGTTCCGAGGGGTCGGGCTCTAGGGCAGCGGCCAGGGGGTGTCCAGGACGTGCGGCAGGCCCAGGCGGTAGCGGGCCGCGTCGAGGTGTTTGGCCGCCTCGAACTCCGGCGGGCGGTACCCGGCGAACAGGCGGGCGCGGTCCGCGGCGGAACCGGCGGCCTTCAGCAGGGCGTTCGCGGCGCGCCGGCCGGCCTCGTTGGCGGTCTCCATCGAGGTGAAGTCGACGTTGCTGTAGGTGCGTACGTAGTCGGCGGCCAGGAACATGTTCGGGATCGCGGTCGCCGCGTCGGGGCGGTGGTCCCAGGAGCCGGCGTCGTTGAGCAAGTACGGTTCGTCATTGGCCAGTTCGGGACCACCCGTTTCGGTGATGGCCGGGTCGAGGAACCACGAGTGCAGCACGTCGTCGGGCAGATAGCCGCGGCCGGTGTCCTCGAGGGAGGCCTTCATCTGGGCCCACACCTCGTCCGCGACCTGTCGGCGGGTGCACCGCTTGGCGGGCTTGCCGTACAGCAGGCCGGGCTTCTCCCAGTCGGAGATCACCACGGAGAGCGAGTCCCGCGCCTTGCCGTCGCCCCAGGTGCGGGCGAAATCGGAGCGCCAGAACTGTGACTGGCTGATCGACACCAGCGCCCACGGGGCGTCGATGTAGGCCACATGCCCCTGCACCACGGGCACCGGGCGGTGCAGGAAGTACTGGATGCCGTGGGACCACGTCGTCCGCAGCTTGTCCATGGCCGCGAGCCGGCGGTCGGCCGCGCGGATCTGCGGGCTCCACAGGCGGGTGGCACGTTCGGTCGGGGCCGCCACGACGAACCAGTCCGCCTCGACGCGCACCGGGCCGTCGGCGGTAGCGGCGCGGGCGGCCGTGATCCGGCCCCCGTTCAGCTCCAGGGCCTCGATGGTGTGTCCCATCGCGAAGCGCACCCCCAGGTCCCGCAGGTGCCGCGCCCAGGGTTCGATCCAGACCTCGCTGGTCGGGCCGTTGAAGATCCGGTCGCTCGGGCCGTCGACGCCGCGCTGCAGCAGGGAGAAGAGGATCGCCTCGAGGCCCTGCCCGCAGGTGCGGCTGCTCGCGTCCTGCGGTTTGAGCGCCTGGATGACCTGGGCGCCGCCGCCGAACAGCTTCGTGTAGTCCTCGGACTTGCCCTTCGCGGCCAGGAAGTCCAGCCACTTGACGTGCTCCCACTGGCCGTACGCGCGCTCCCGGCTGCTGGTCATCAGGATGGCCAACTGCCGGGCGAAGAAGGCTGCTTCGTGCGCCGGGAGATGGAAGAGCTGATTGATCGCTCCCTCCACCATGCGCAGCAGCGCGTCCACGTCGAGCGTCCGGTCCTCGAACGGGGTGGTGGGGATCGGCAGGTCGGGCCGGCCGCCCGAGCGTGCGAGCGCGATCCACGGGACGGAGGTGAGATTGTCGTGAACGCCGTGGGTGTTGCCGGGGTACGGGATGCGCCGCAAGGTGTCCGGAAGGTTGTGGTAGAAGCCGAACACGCCGCGGTGCCCGTGCTCGCCCGGCAGGTCCCGGCGCCCGTCCGTACCGGTGTCCGGCACGGGGATGCTGCGGGCCTTGCCGCCCAGCTCCTTGCGTTCGTACACGGTCACGTCGAAGCCCCGCTCGGCCAGCTCGTGCGCGGCGGTCAGGCCGCCGACGCCCGCGCCGAGCACCGCGACCCTCCGGCCCTTTCGGGGCTCGGCCGCGGTGGCCCGTGGGGAGGGCGTGAGCCCCACGACGCCCAGGGCGCCCGCGGCGGCGGCCCCGTAGCGCAGGACCTGTCTGCGTCCGGGCTCGCTGGCCGTCTCGTGAGCCGTCGGCCCGTGGGCCGCCTCGTGGGCGATCCCCTCGGTCGGGCCCTCGTATCCGTGCTGTGCGTCCGGCACGTGTGCCACCTCCGCCGTTCCCGCGTTCCCGTTGCCTCGGATGAACGCGGGCGACAGTAGCCACAGGCGTGCCATAACTGAACTGCGTGCCGTTGAACACCGTCCGTTACGCGCCATGGTCGGCGGCGGGCGGCGGCGTTCCGTTCCCCGCCTCCCGCTCGCTGGTCTGGGCGTTTTCGGTGCTCTCGTTGTTCTCCGTGTTCTCGGCCACGTCCGCCGCCGTCCTCGCGGGGGCCGCAGCCCGCGTGTTGACGTACGTCGTCAACTGCCGCACCTGCCGTTCCAGGGACTTGATGCGGTCCACGATGTCCTCGGGGAGATTCGGCATCAGTCGGCCTCCAGACCTTCCAGGAAGAGTTCCGCGGTCTCGGCGCGGCCCCGTTCGGGGGCGGTGACCTTGACGCCGACGACGCGGTACGAGGCGTCGAGGCCCTGGCTGAACCACACGTCGTGGATCCGCAGGCGCACGGTCGTGCCCAGGAGCGAGGGCGAGGTGTCCGCGTCGAGGCGGACGCGGACGGCCGGGATCACGACCGGGCCGCCGAGCGCGGCGAGTTCGGTGCGGGCGAGGGCGTCGAGGGCCGCCTTGTCGGTGACGTTGCTGTGGTCGGACGTGGTGTCGAGGCGGGGGAAGCCGGCGTCGATGAGGGCCTGCGCCACGTGCTCGTCCGACATGACCGGACCCTTGGCGCCCTCGGGGGTGCCGCCACGGGCGCGCGCGGTCGTGCCGCCGCGGGTGGCGTCCCGGGGGAAGGAGTACGTGAGGATCTCGCCGGGCAGGTCGAGGACCGTGGTGCCCTCGCCGATGTGCAGACGCGGGGCGCCGAACAGCAGCCGCTTGGCACGCTGCCCGGTCGCCGGGTCGCGGTAGACGCTCACGAGGTACTCGAACCCGGGCTCCACGGCGGCCAGTTGCTGGATCGCCTCCTCCACCAGCGTCTCGTCGCCGTCCTGGTACGTCACCGTGCGCCGCGTGCCCGGCGGCGCGGGCGCGTAGCCGACGCCGATGTCGCCGCCGGGCGCCGCCTGGATGTGCTCCCACAAGCGGCGCACGATGGTGAGGTCGTCGGTGTCGGTGTAGGCCAGGTGCTGCCGGATGTGGCGGCGACCCGCGTACAAGTCGAAGGTGGCCGCCTGCAGTGCGACGGTGACCAGGCCCTGCTCGTCCATGGCCGGGGTGAGCGTCCACACGATGCCGCCCCAGCACACCTGGTCGCCGCGTTCGAGATAGACGGCGGTACGGCCCTCCACGATCTCCTTGACCCGCCGCGCCATCCGCCGGTTGGGCACCGGCAGGGTCGCGCTGAGCGAGCCCGGCTTGCCGATGTAGTCGTCGAACTCCAGACCCTGCAGCGGCAGTACGTCGATCGGGGTGTTGGTGCGCAGGTCGGCGAAGAACGCGAGGTACGGGCTGTCCATCGGGGTCAGACCACCGGGTCGACGCGGACGAAGCGGTTGTCGTAGAGGGCCTCGTTGCCCGCGGTGCCCGACCGGAAGGCGGCGATGGCGGTGTAGGAGGCGCCCGGCGCGAGCTGGCCGAGCGGGAAGTTGGTGCACGTGGAGGCCGAGCCGGGCCCGTTGTGGTGGGCCGCGCGGTCGTCGGTGGCGGTGAGCAGGGGGGTGCCGCCCGCCGCGGGGCGCACGTTCACCGACATGAAGGCCTCTTTGCCGCCCTCGCCCCACATGTGCGCGCCGATGGCGATGTGCACCCAGCCCGACGCCGGTGCGACGAAGGTGAGGCCGAAGGGGTTGGAACCGACCTCCAGGAGGGTCTCGGTGTAGGTCGCGGACGTGGTCTTCCCGCGGTCGGCGTTGTGCTTGAGCATGGCGTTGGGGGTGTAGAGCAGCCACCGGTTGCCGTCCCAGCGCTCCAGGCGCCCGTTGACATCCCGGTACTCGCCGACGTAGTGGCCCCGGGCGCCGAAGCCGCCCCCGGCGGGCAGGATGCCGCCGAGCGCGGCGGTGTAGCGGCGCCGGTCGGCGACCGCCGACGCCCAGGTGATGCCCCGCGCCGCCGAGGCGCCCGCCGGTACCGACACCTCGTACAGCAGCTCGGCACTCTTGGGCAGTGCGGGCGGCACCGGCGCGCTGGCAGGTGTGCCCTGGATGATCTCCAGTACGGCCTCGTAGCGGCCCGACGCGTCGTAGTCCGCGTCGTACACCCGCACCACGAGCGCGTCGACGCGCGGCAGCGTGGCGTGGCCGTCGGCGAAGGTGAGCTGCGTGTCGGCGTCCACGGTGACCGGGTAGCCGCCCTGGGCGGCGGCGGAGCCGCCGGGCACCCACAGCCGCCCGGGGGACAGGCGGGCCTGCATGCTGGTGGCCGCCGTGCCGGTCAGCTGCAAGCCGCCGACGGCGCAGCCGCCACGGGCGGTCAGGGGCCCGGAGGAAGCCATCCCGAGGCTCGCGGCGAGCCGCGTGTCCTCCCGGGTCTGCCCGGTGGGCAGATGCCATGCGGAACGTATCGTCATGGAACTCTCCAAAGGTGACGGTCGATGGGCTGGGCGCGGCGGCGCGCGCCGAAGGCGGGCCTCACCATTCGGCCGAGCGCCAGGCGACCGTGGCCGACGCCAGCTCCACGTCGCCGGACTCGGCCCGGAAGGACAGCCGGGACGCACCGGGGGAGAGGGTGAACAGCTCCTCCGGGACGCTGCCGACGGTCGCGGTGTGGCGGCGTGACGCGGTCCCGTTGAACAGCACTGTCCCCTCGGCGGTGTCGATCTCCAGCACATCGCCCTGGGACAGCGCGATGTCGTACTCCAGCCAGGTCCCGTCGTTGTGGTTGGCAAGGCGTGGCGTGGCGCACGGCCCGGTGAACGTGATCAGCGGGTGGGCGGGGGCGCTGCCCGCGTTCTCCACCGTCACCTCGCCGACCGACCCCGGGGTGCCCCAGTCCAGCGGCCACGTCAGCGGCCAGGTCAGGCCCGGCTCGCGGCGCGGCAGGCCGACCGTGGCGCGGCGCGCGACGCTCTCGTACCGCCGTGGGTCCATGGCCTTCCACTGGAGCGTGGCCTTGGCGAGGCGGCTCGCGAGGAACTGCCGGTCCGTGGGCACCACGCGTTGCACGACCCGCGCCCTGACGGCCAGCGTCTCGCCGTAGAGCCGCACCGCGAGCCACTCCTCCTCGTCGTGTACGGCGGTGGCGGAGCGCAGCGCGCGCAGGGCGGCGAGCGCCGCGTCGGGGCCACCGTCCGGGTCGGGCGCGAGCCACAGCTGCGCGGTGACGGTGCGCGGTTGCGCCCACTGCGTGCCCGGCCAACCGCCGTGCCCCGCCGGGCGGTTGGCGTCGGAGGACTCCAGGCCCGGCAGCTCCTCCCAGCCGGTGAGCCCCTCGGCGGCGACCCAGAAGACGGTGCCGGGGCCGATCAGGAGATCCGCCCACTGCACCTGTCCGTCCGTGGTGATCAGAGCCCCGGGCTCCCCGGTGGTCACCCCCGCCGTGCCGAGCGCGCCACTGCCGTACGTCACGCCTCCGGTCATCCGCATGCCCGCAGTCATCCCCTCACCTCACCCCCTGGCCTTCATCAGGAACATCAGCTCTTCGGCGGTCTGCCGGGCGCTGCCGCTCCGCGCCTCGTAGTAGTTCTCGATCACGACTCCGCCGTCCGCGCCCCGCGGCCGTGGGCCGAGCGCGCCGACCGCCCCCACCCCCGGCCGCATCCCGCGGGCGAGCAGCGCCTCCAGCCTGCTGAGCGGCAGCACGGCCTCGGCCTGCCCCGCCTCGCCGAGCAGGGCGAGCGTGCCGCCGGCGCGCGGCAGCACGATGCCGCCCTGCGCCAGCGTGGGAATCGTCGGGAGGTTGACGCCGAAGCTCTGGCCGCCGAACTTCGGCACCCACTTCGGAATGGTCACCTTCACCGTGTTCAGCGCCCGGATGGCCGAGTTGACCAGGCCGATCACCGCGTTGATCGGCCCCTTCACGGCTCCGAGCACACTGTTGAAGACCCCTTTGGTGAATCCCGCGAGGCCCTTCCAGGCCCGGTGCAGACCGTCGCGTACGGCGCGGAACGCCGCCGGGATGCGCTCGCGGAGGAAGTTCAGGGCCGGTCTGATCACGGCAAGGACGGCGCGGATGACGGTCGTGATGATGGTCTTGTAGATGGTGAAGTAGGTCTTGACGACGGTCCAGATCACCTTCAGGACCACCTGGAAGGCGACCTTGATGGCGTTCCACGTCGTCTGCACGATCCGCCGGGCCGCGCGCATCGTCGTACCGATGACCTGCCCGATGATCCGGAACGCCGTCCGCACGATGCGCTGCACGGTCTTGGACTGCATCGCCATGTCGATGAGCTTGGTGATCAGCGGGAGCAGCAGCGCCATGATCGCCCCGAAGATGTTCGCCTTCATGGCCGTGTTCAGGCCGCGCTGCGCGGTGGTGACGCCCTGCAGCCCCGTCTTCATCCGGCCCATCAGGCCGCCGCCGCGCCTGGCCGACTTCCCGGCCCCGTCCATGGCCCGGTCGGCCTGCCGCGCGCTGCGGGCGGCGGCGTCGGCCTGGGTCTTGACCCCGCGGAACGAACTGGCCGTGCGGTCGAGCCCGGCCTTGATCCGGGTCACGGCGCGGTCCGTCGACTGGACCGTGGACCGCAGCCTGCCGACCCCGGACTCGGCCTGCCCCGCGTTCGTCCGCAGGCCGCGGAAGCCGGAGGCGGAGCGGTTGAGCGCTTGCACGAGTGACATGGGGTGCCTCTTTTCGGTCCTTGGCGGCTCCTGCCGAGCAGGGTCAGCTCAGGGCGCGGGCGAGCCCGTTCACCCGGTTCTCCAACTCACGCAGGGCCCGGGCGGCTTGATCGATGTTCCGTACGTCCACCCGCTGCGCGGTCTGCGGCCCGCGCCCCGCCGCGCGGGACGCGGTGCGCTGCCGCCGCAGCGCGGCCTCGGCCTTGCGCACGCCGTCCCGGGCGGTGCGCAGCGCCCGCTCGGCGGTCGACTTGGCGGCGAGGGTGGTGCGCCGGTCCTGCCGGGCCCTGACAGTGGACCGGGTGAGGGATCTGCGCAGCAGCGCGACGCGGTTCTTGACGTCCTGTTCCAGGGCCGCAATGGACCGCTTGAGGTCCTCGGGCCGCAGGCCCGCCGCTGCAAGGCGTTGCTCCTCTCGTGCCTTCTGCAACCGCTCCATGAGGTTGAAGTCGTAGCTGAACAGCTTGAAACTGCTGGTGGCGAGGGCGAACTCCTTCTTCAGCGCGGTGACTTCCGTGACCGAGGCCACCGCGTCGACCTTCGCCAGCCCGCGCTCGAGCTTCCAGGTGAAGGCCTGGTGTGCCGCTTCCAGGTTCTTGAGGCGCTCGTCGACGCTTGCCATGGGTGCTCCGTGGTGGCTCCGTAGGGGCTGTCATCCGAAGAAGCGGGCCAGCTCGGCCGGGCCGGGCCCTTCGGGGGCGGGCGAAGCGTCCGGCTCCGCGCCGGGCCTGGGCACCGGCTGCGGCGGCTCCGGGGCCGCCTCGTCCTCGTCGCGGTTGACGGACGCGAACATCCAGTTCGCGATGGCCAGATGGTCGACCACGGCGGCCAGCAGATGGTCCGTCAGCGACCACTGCGCCGCCTCCCCCTCGTGCGCGAGCCGGAACGCGCTGTCCCGCGGCAGATGCCGGACGAGGACGGAGAGGCGCCGCGAGGACAGCTCGTCGCGGTACCAGTCGAGCAGGTCGACGCCGTAGTACCGCAGCAGATCCGCCTCCAGCGCCTCGGCGTGCTCCTCCACGAGCGCGCCGAGGCTCAGCCTTCCCCCACGCTCAGTCCCGTCGCCTCGCCGTAGGCGTTGAGGATGGCGGCCACGTCCTGAACGCTGAGGTCGTGGTCGCCCAGCCGCTTGTACTGCTCCTCGCCGAGCAGCAGGGCCAGCAGGCCGTCCAGGTCGTCGTCGCCCAGGGAGGTGAGTGCCTCGGCGGAACGGCGCGGGATCTCGGTGGGCAGCGAGAACGTGTCGCCGTCCACCTGGAACTCCCACTTCAGGCCCAGCGATTCGAGCCGCTGGGCGCGGGCGGCGTTGACGTTGAAAGGGCCAGACGTGTCAGGCATACGGCTCCTCGGTCGGGAGTGCGGTGGCCCGCGGGGCTACTTGGCGAAGGCGGGGTCGTTCGTGATCCAGGTGGCAAGCGGCTTCGTGTTGTCCACGGCGAGCGCGGTGAACGTGACGCCGAGCTTGACCGACGCGGTGCGGGTGAGCTGGAACTCGTCGGTCTCGGTGACCTGACCACGGTCGATGACGAAGCGGTACTTGATCGTGTCGCCGTCCGCGAACTCCACGCCGAGCATCCGCTCGTCCTTCTTGGGCTCCGCGGACACTTCGTACCGGTAGAGCTTGGAGCCCTCGGCGGTCTCCTTGACCGCGCCGCCGCCGAAGAAGTACGGCAGCGTGTCCTCGTTGAGCTGGAGCAGCGCGAACTTCACGGTGAGGTCGCGGTCGGAGTACACGAAGCGGGCCGGGCTGACCGACTGCCAGGTGTCCACCGGGTCGATCTTGTCCTTCTTGTTGAAGCGGATGCCGTCGGTGGTGGTGTAGCCCAGGTCCCGCCAGCCGGCGGCCCAGTTGGCGGTCACGTCGGCGGGCACCAGGGTGCCGGGGTCGGCGGTGAGGATGCGTCCCGTACCGGCGACACGGATCTCGTTCGGGTTCATTCCGGGCATGCTGGCTCCTCTTGGCTCCTACGGGTCGGCTCCTACGGGCTGGCTTCGGGCGCGGGGCGCGTCAGGCCGGGCGGATCGAGAGCCGGGTGGTGGACAGATAGCGGCTGGCGGCCTGCCGGTTGTAGTCGGGCAGCCAGCGCGGTCCGTCCGCCTCGACGGCGTCGGTGACGTACGCGCTGCCGTACTTGGTGCCCCGCACGGTGAGCAGTGCCGTACGGGCGGCGGAGGCCACCGTGTGGGCCGTGGGCTTGTCGGGGCCGTAGACCTCCAGGTCGATCAGGGGCAGGTCGAGGTGCTGGTCGTCGACCCACGCCCCGCCCGCCCGGGAGACCAGAACGGCCTTCTGAGTGCCGTCGAAACCCGGCGGCGTGCGGTTGTCGACGATGACTCCGGCCAGCTCGGGACGGCTCTTGAGGTGGTCGACGACGAGGCGTTCGACGTCCGGGAACACGATGGGCGGATCACTCACGCGCAGACTCCTTGCGTGGTCCGGGACGCTCATTGTGGGGGGCGCGTGAAGTGGGTGCAATGAGCTTGCAGGGAAAGGGTGGTGACTGTGTATCGGAACGTGATGCTCCGTCAACTGGCCTGAAATATGGGGCAGTTCGTGCTGGGCGTGCCGAATGACCGGAAGCTCGAGGCTGGAGGCCGGGCCGCGCAGTCCCCGTCTTTTGTCATGAACCTTGTGAGGCGGGTCTGGTGCTGGTATCCAACCGTTAGGAAAGGTTCCTAACCTCCAACGCCTCGGAGCCCACCGTGAGACCACTCCGCCCCGCAGTCACCCTCGCCGCCGCGCTCGTCGCAGCCGTCGTCGCCGCCGCCCCGTCCGCCACCGCCACCGCCGCGCGCTCCGCCCCCGCGAACCCCGCCGTCCCGCGCCCCGCCGCCGACTCCCCGGTCGCCGCCAACGGACAGCTCACGGTCTGCGGCACCAAGCTGTGCAATCAGAACGGCAAGGCCGTCCAGCTGCGCGGCATGAGCAGCCACGGCACCCAGTGGTACGCGAACTGTCTCACCGACGGATCGCTCGACGCCCTCGCCGGCGACTGGAAGGCCGACGTCCTGCGCGTCTCCACGTATGTGCAGGAAGGCGGGTACGAGACCAACCCGCGCAAGTTCACCGATCTGGCCCACTCCCTCATCGAGAAGGCCACCGCCCGCGGCATGTACGTGATCGTCGACTGGCACATGCTCGACCCGGGCGACCCGCACGCCAACCTCGCGAAGGCGAAGACCTTCTTCACCGAGATCGCCCAGCGGCACAAAGGCAAGAACAACGTCCTGTACGAGATAGCCAACGAGCCCAGCGGGGTGAGCTGGAGCCGCATCAAGTCCTACGCCGAACAGATCATCCCGGTGATCAGGAACATCGACGCCGACGCCCCGGTCCTGGTCGGCACCCGCGCCTGGTCGTCGTTCGGGGTCTCGGAGGACGGGAGCGAGACCGAGGTGGTGAACAACCCGGTGAAGGCCGGGAACATCATGTACACCTTCCACTTCTACGCGTACTCGCACCGCGACGAGTACCTGAACACGCTGTCGCGCGCGGCCGACAAACTCCCCGTGTTCGTCACGGAGTTCGGCACCCAGAACTACGCGGGCGAGGGCTCGAACGACTTCACCATGTCGCAGAAGTACCTCGACCTGATGGCCGCGAAGAAGATCAGCTGGGTCAACTGGAACTTCTCCGACGATAACCGCACCGGGGCCATCTTCAAGTCCGGCACCTGCGACGCGAACGGCCCCTGGACGGGCACGGGCTCGCTCAAGTCGGCCGGTGTGTGGATACGGGAGCGGGTGCGCACCGCGGACGACTTCTGAGCGGGGTCGGGGGCGGAACCGGAACGGGGCGGACGTCGTTTGCGTCCTTGAGTGCGGCGGGGCGGCCCGCCTGCCGACGAGAGGGACGAGGACGACCGATGAGTGAGAAGGCCCGGAAGCTGTTCGAGGCGCTCGATCTCGACCACAACGGGACGCTGACCCGCGAGGAGGTGATCACCGCCTTGCGGACGAAGGGCCCGTCCCTGGCCGCCTCGGGTGATCTGCCCTTCTGGGCCGTGGGGGACGCGGAGGCGTCATCGGCGCTGTTCGACGCCGCCGACCAGAACGGGGACGCGGTGCTGACGCTGGAGGAGTTCTCGGCGGTGGTGGACCGCCGGTTCGGCTGGAGCTGACACCGGACCGGACGTCCAGGCCGGCCCGGCGGGCCGGCCTGGACACCCTGGTCAGGCGAGGTCGAACCGGTCCAGGTCCATGACCTTGGTCCACGCCGCCACGAAGTCCTTCACGAACTTCTCCTTCGCGTCGTCGCTCGCGTAGACCTCCGCGACCGCGCGCAGCTCGGAGTTCGAGCCGAAGACCAGGTCGGCGCGGGTGCCGGTCCACTTGACCACACCGGAGGCGTCACGGGCCTCGAACGCGTCCTGCGCCTCGGACGTCGACTTCCACGTCGTGTCCAGGTCGAGCAGGTTGACGAAGAAGTCGTTCGTCAGCGTGCCCGGCCTGTCGGTGAGGACGCCGTGCTTCGACTGGGCGTGGTTGGCGCCCAGGACGCGCAGGCCGCCGACGAGGACGGTCATCTCGGGCGCGCTCAGGGTCAGCAGGTTGGCCTTGTCGAGCAGCAGGTACTCGGCCGGCAGGCGGTTGCCCTTGCCGACGTAGTTGCGGAACCCGTCGACGGTCGGCTCCAGCGCGGCGAACGACTCCACGTCCGTCTGCTCCTGCGTGGCGTCCACCCGGCCCGGCGTGAAGGGCACCTCGACCTCGACGCCGCCGTCCTTGGCCGCCTGCTCGACGGCCGCCGTACCGGCGAGCACGATCAGGTCGGCCAGCGAGACCTGCTTGCCGCCCGCGGAGTTGAAGGACTCCTGAATGCCTTCGAGCGTACGCAGCACCTGAGCGAGCTGGTCCGGGTTGTTGACCTCCCAGCCGCGCTGCGGCTCCAGGCGGATGCGGGCGCCGTTGGCGCCGCCGCGCTTGTCGCTGCCGCGGAAGGACGAGGCCGCGGCCCAGGCGGCGGAGACGAGCTGCGCGACCGTGAGGTCCGAGCCGAGGATCCGCTCCTTGAGGGAGGCGATGTCCGCGGCGTCGATCAGCGCGCCCTCGCGCGCCGGCAGCGGGTCCTGCCACAGCAGCACCTCGGAGGGGACCTCCGGGCCGAGATAGCGGACGATCGGGCCCATGTCGCGGTGCGTCAGCTTGTACCAGGCGCGGGCGAAGGCGTCCGCGAACTCCTCCGGGTTCTCGTAGAAGCGCCGCGAGATCGGCTCGTAGACCGGGTCGAGCTTCAGCGAGAGGTCCGTGGTGAGCATCGTCGGGCGGCGCTTCTTCGACGGGTCGAACGCGTCGGGGATGATCTCCTCGGCGTTCTTCGCCACCCACTGGTGGGCGCCGGCCGGGCTCTTGGTCAGCTCGTACTCGTACTCGAAGAGGTTCTTGAAGAAGAGGTTGCTCCACTGGGTGGGCGTCTCGGTCCAGGTCACCTCGAGGCCGGAGGTGATGGCGTCCTTGCCGACACCGGTGCCGTGCGTGCTCTTCCAGCCGAGGCCCAGCTGCTCCATCGGCGCGGCCTCGGGGTCGTCGCCGACGTTGTCCGCGGGGCCCGCGCCGTGGGTCTTGCCGAAGGTGTGGCCACCGGCGATCAGCGCGACGGTCTCCTCGTCGTTCATCGCCATGCGGCGGAACGTCTCCCGGATGTCGCGGGCCGCCGCGATCGGGTCCGGGTTGCCGTTCGGGCCCTCGGGGTTGACGTAGATGAGGCCCATCTGGACCGCGCCGAGCGGGTTCTCCAGCTCGCGGTCGCCCGTGTAGCGCGCGTCGCCGAGCCACTCGGTCTCGGGACCCCAGTACACGTCCTCCTCCGGCTCCCACACGTCCTCACGGCCGCCGGCGAAGCCAAAGGTCTTGAAGCCCATCGTCTCCAGGGCGACGTTGCCGGTGAGGACCATGAGGTCGGCCCAGGAGATGTTCTTGCCGTACTTCTTCTTGACCGGCCACAGCAGACGGCGGGCCTTGTCGAGGCTCGCGTTGTCCGGCCAGCTGTTGAGCGGCGCGAAGCGCTGCTGACCGGCGCCGGCGCCGCCGCGGCCGTCGCTGATGCGGTACGTGCCGGCGCTGTGCCAGGCCATGCGGATCATCAGCGGGCCGTAGTTGCCGAAGTCGGCGGGCCACCAGTCCTGCGAGGTGGTGAGCACGTCGGCGATGTCGCGTTTGACGGCCGGGAGGTCGAGGGAGTTGAAGGCCTCGGCGTAGTCGAACTCCTCGCCCATGGGGTTGGCCACGGCGGGGTTCTTGGCGAGGATCTTCAGATTGAGCCGGTCCGACCACCACTGGCGGTTGCCGCCGCCCTGCGTGGGATGAGGGGCACGGCCGTGCGGGACCGGGCAGCCCTCTGTGCCCTCAAGCTTGGGGTCGGTGACGATTGCGTCCGGGTTCTCAGCCATGGGAATCCTTTCGAACGGGTCGAACTGGGCGGATCGTGATGCTCGGAGAACTGCGCGGTGGAGCGGTCGGAGCGTGGAACGGTCGGAGCGTGGAGCGGTCGGGGCGCGGGCCCCGGAGGATGGCCATGGCCTCGTCGATCGAGACGGTGCCGTCGAACTGGTCGGGCAGCCGGACAACGTTCGGCCCGGCAGAGTCGACGCCGAACTGTCCGATCCCTTGGTCATCGTCGGTCATCGTCGGGGAACCGATCCTACGATGGACGGAGTCCAGGTCAAGAAGCTCAACTGATCCATATCCATTCGGATTCCATACAGCTACCGGTAAACTCCGCGTACTCCATCGAGCCTGGATAGGTGAACGATATGAGTGACCTGCTGGAGCGGCTGCGAGGACGTGGCTGGCGAGTGACATCTCAACGGCGTGTCGTGGCCGAGGTCCTCGACGGCGACCACGTGCATCTCACGGCCGACGAGGTGCACGCGCGCGCGGCGCGCCTGCTGCCCGAGATCTCCCGTGCGACGGTCTACAACACCCTGGGCGAGATGGTGTCCCTCGGTGAGGTCATGGAGGTCTCCACCGACGGCCGCGCCAAGCGCTACGACCCCAACGCGCACCAACCGCACCAGCACTTGATCTGTTCAAACTGCGGCACCATCCGTGACGTCCACCCGACCGGCAACCCCCTGGCCGACCTCCCGCAGGAGGAGCGCTTCGGCTTCACGGTGTCCGAGGTGGAGGTCACTTATCGAGGGCTGTGCCCGTCCTGCACCTAGATGATGTTGCTGGAGGGCCGACCACACCGCGCTGACCGCGCCCACCGGCACCGAGAGGGAGACCCCTTGGGCGGGGCGGAGCCTTGGCTTCCGACGCACCCCATCGCCAAACCCTCCGCCGAGGGCGTGGTGTGTGGCCTCGCCGAAGGACTCGCGTTGCCGTCGGTGACAGCCCGGCTCAGTCCGTACGGCCACGGCGCGGCATACCCATGATCCTGATCAAGGAGATGCGCGAGGGAAAGCCGCGCGAGGGCCGCGGCCTGATCGGCAACTCCGTCGGTTAGAAGGCCGGTATCACCGGCACCATCGCCGAATTGTTCCTGCTGGCACGGCTCCACAAGTCTCCCGGACGCGTACGGAATCGGTCTCGTTCAACAGCGACTGGCCGATGCAGCCGTTGTGCGCGTTGTCGACGAATTCCTGCCGGAGCGGAGGGCTCCAGCGGGCGAATTCCTGGGCGACGACGGTGCTGGTCAGAGCGGTGTCCGAGGGGGACGCATTACCCACGAGCCGGTTCCTTTCGGTCGAGGCGGTGAGTTGCCTGCGTCAGGCTACAACTGGCCGAAATGCAGCGGCAAGGATTCGTGCCGGGTCGGGATTTGTCACGTGTGTGGCTAGACCCCGGACTTTCGTTGGTTCAGGGTGGTCCGCCCTACCCGCGCGGAAGGAGCCATCGATGAGACGCAGACAATTCGTGGCAGGAACGATCGGCGCGTTCTCGGGGATCACGCTCGGTGCGGGGCCCGTCCGGGCCACCGAGGCGACGTCCCGTACGAACGGATGGTCCCGTACGAACGGATCGTCCCGTACGAACGGCTCGGCACGCCGGGCGCAGGGCTGGCAGGCAGTGCCGGCGCCCGGCAGTATCCCCGTCGCGCAGTTGCGCCGGATCTCCGCCGCCGGACCCCAACTGGCCTGGGCCGTCGGCGAGGAGGACCTCGGCGGACCCACGGGAGGACATGCCCTGGCCATGCTCTGGAACGGCACGACCTGGTCGAAGACCGATTTGTCGCACCTGGGCCACACGCGGCTGAACGACGTCGCCGTCACCTGCGCCACCTCGGCGTGGAGCGTCGGCCTGGCCGCAGGGCAGGCGAGCCCGCTGCTCCGCTGGGACGGCACCACCTGGCGCGAGACCCCCTTCCCGGGGCAGGGTGAGCCGGACGTCCGGCTGAACTCGGTGGCCGTCGGCCCCGACCGGCGGGTGTGGATCTGCGGCAGCCGAGGCGGCGCCGCCCGCCTGCTGCTCGGGGACGGCAAGCGGTGGCGCTGGCTGGACCCCCTGCCCGTCGCGAGCGCCGACCTGTACCAGATCGTGCCGCGCCCATCCGGCGAGGTCTGGGTGAGCGGCGACCAGGCAAGTGGCGGCGGCTGGATGGGACTTGTAGCGCGCTGGAACGGATCGTGGACGGTCCTTCCGTCGATCTGGGGTGCCCGTCTGACCATCAGCGATGTGCACCCGGACGGCGCGGACGACGTCTGGGCGGTGGGCACCGAGGCGGGCGTCGGCGGACCGCCGGGACGCCCCGGCAACCCGGCCCTGGCCCACTGGGACGGCACGGCCTGGACGCGGCTGGAACCCGGCTTCAACGTCGGGTCGTTGAGCGGCATCGCCGCCGACGCGCAGGGCCGCGCCGCCTGGATATCGGGCTGGAACTACCAGGACCAGAGCCGCTCCACGTACCTGCGCAAGGACGGCGCCACCTGGACCGTCGTACGCGGCCCCGCCGGCACGGCAACGCCGTACCTCAACGACGTGACCCCCATACCCGGCACCGGCGGATTCTGGTCGGCGGGGATGACGAGCCGCACGCCGGCCCCGCCGACCGAGGCGTACACGGAACGCCTCGAAGCCTGACCGGGCGTACGGTCCGGGACGACCCGCGCGGGCCGGTCACGCTCGACGCGGGCCCTGCCCGTGCGGGTCAACCCGCAGGATCATCCGGCCAACCCGCAAGCCCGCCCAGCACCTTGTCCGGTGTCAGCGGCAGCGCACGGAAGCGCACGCCCGTGGCGTGGTGGACCGCGTTGCCGATGGCGGCGGCGGTGCCGACGATGCCGATCTCGCCGATTCCCTTGCTCCCCATCGGGTTGAGGTGGGGGTCGGTCTCGTCGAGCCAGTGCGCCTCGATGCTTGGTACGTCGGCGTGCGCGGGCACGTGGTACGACGCCAGGTCGCACTCCACGAAGTCGCCGAACGCCGCGTCCATCGTGGCGGCTTCGGTGAGCGCCATGCCCAGGCCCATGGTCATGCCGCCGACGAACTGGGAGCGCGCGGTACGGGCGTTGAGGATCCGCCCGGCCGCGTACACCCCCAGCAGACGGCGGACCCGGACCTCGCCCGTGACGGTGTCGACGCCGACCTCGGCGAAGTGCGCTCCGAAGGCGTGGCGCGCGTAGGGGCCCTCGGCGTCGGCCCGGCCCGAGGTGTCCGCGGTGGCGGTGAGCCCGTCCGCGGGCAGCGGTCCGGCATGCGCGGCGAGCCGTGCCGCCAACGCGTCGCACGCGTCGTGCACGGCCCAGCCCCAGGAAGCGGTCCCCGACGAGCCGCCCGCCAGCGGAGCCGACGGCAGATCGCTGCTGCCCACCTTGGTGCGCACCCGGTCCAGCGGCACACCCAGGGCGTCCGCCGCCACCTGGGCGAGCACCGTACGGGCGCCGGTGCCGATGTCGGTGGCGTTGAGCCGCACCACGAAGGTGCCGTCGGGCAGTGCCTGGGCCTCAGCGGTGGACGGCGACACCAGCACCGGGTAGGTGGCCGACGCCACGCCCGTACCGATGAGGAAGGGCCCCTCCGCGCGGGACCGGGGCCGCGGATCGCGCCGGGACCAGTCGAAGCGCCGGGCGCCCTCGCGCAGACAGTCCACGACATGCCTGCTGCTGAACGGCTTGCCGGTGTCCGGCTCCCGCTCCGGCTCGTTGACGATCCGCAACTCCACCGGGTCCATGCCGAGTTCGGTCGCGAGCTCGTCGAGGGCGGACTCCAGGGCGTACATGCCGGGGGCCTCGCCCGGAGCGCGCATCCACGACGGAGTGGGCACGTCGAGCCGTACCACGCGGTGGACCGTGAGGCTGTGCGACGCGGCGTACATGACGCGCGCGGGCACCGCCGCCTGCTCCACGAACTCCTTGATGCGCGAGGTGTGGGTGGTGACCTCGTGGGTCAGGGAGGTCAGCCGGCCGTCGGTGCCGGCGCCCAGGCGGATCCGGTGCAGGGTGGGCGCGCGGTGGCCGACGACGGCGGGCAGGAAGCGGCGGGGGAACGAGACAGTCACGGGGCGGCCCGTCTCGCGGGCGGCCATCGCGGCGAGTACGACATCGGGGCGCGGAGTGCCCTTGGAGCCGAAGCCGCCTCCGACGTGGTCGGCGACCACGGTGATTCGCTCCTCCGGAATCCCGAACAGCGCGGCGAGTGTCGCGCGCACCGTCGTGCCGCCCTGGCTGGAGGAGTACACGGTCAGGTGGCCCTGGTCCCAGTGGGCGGTGCTGGCGTGCGGCTCCATGGGGTGGTTGTGCAGCGGCGGCACGTCGTAGGCCGCGTCGACGCGGACGGCGGGGGAGACGCTCTCGCGCCGGCCGTGCTCGCGGCGGGTGGGGTGGTCGCCGTTGACGCTCTCGGGCTCGTATGCGTCGGGGTGATCCGTCGTCAGGGTGACGTCGTGGTCCTCCTCGGCGTACTCGATCCGTACGGCGGCCGCGGCGGCGCGGGCGGCCTCCAGCGACTCGGCCACGACCAGGGCGACGAACCAGCCGCGGTGCGGCACCGCCGGATTCTGCAGCACCCCGAGGATGGGGTCCTCGGGCTCCGCGATCCGGGGAGCGTTCTCGTGCGTGAGTACGGCCAGGACCCCGGGCAGGCGCAGGGCGGCCGTCGCGTCGACGGCCGTGACCCGGCCGCGGGCGACGGTGGCGGGCACCGGCCAGGCCTGGGCGCGGTCCGGCAGGGCGTGCTCGGCGGCATAGCGGGCACCGCCGGTGACCTTCAGGTGCCCTTCGCGGCGCTCGGCGGGAGCGCCGAGCGCGGTGCCGGTGCCTGCCATGGAGTCCTCCTGTGAGACGACGGTTCGGGCCCGTGGACAAGGCGGTTCGGCCCTCGCGGCCACGCTTCGGGGCCTCCCGGCTCAGGCCGCCGCGGCCGGGGCGAGCCGGGTCAGGACGTCGACGGCGATGCCGCGGGCGAGCGGCACCTTGTAGGCGTTGTCCCGCAGCGGCCGGGCCGAGCGGAGCTCCAGGTCGACGGCTTGCTCGAACGCGGCCGGGGTTGCGGGCCCGCCCAGGAGCGCCTCCTCGGCCCGCCGCGCCCGCCACGGCCGGTGGGCCAGCGCCCCGAAAGCGATCCCCGCGTGCGCGACCACGCCGTCCGACACCCGCAGCACCACCGCGACGGACGCGAGGGCGAACGCGTACGAGGCCCGGTCGCGGGCCTTGCGGTAGGCCGAGGGCAGCCCGGCCGTGGCCGGGGGCAACACCACCGACGTGATCAGCTCGCCGGGGCGGATCTCGGTGTCCCGCTCCGGGTGCTCCCCGGGCAGCCGGTGGAACGCCGTCGCCGGAACGGTCCGGGCGCCCCGGTCCCCGTACAGCTCCACCTGCGCGTCGAGCGCCGCCAGCGCGACGGCCAGGTCCGAGGGATGGGTGGCGACGCACTGCTCGGAGTGGCCGAGCACCGCGTGCTCCCGGTGCACACCGTCACGGGCGCCGCAGCCGCTGCCGGGCTCGCGCTTGTTGCACGGCTTGGACACGTCCTGGAAGTACGGGCAGCGGGTGCGCTGGAGCAGGTTTCCACCCGTGGTGGCGGCGTTGCGCAACTGGCCGGAGGCGCCCGCGAGCAGCGCCTGTGACAACGCGGGATAGCGGTCGCGGGCGAGGGGATGCGCCGCGAGGTCGCTGTTGCGCACCGCGGCGCCGACGCGCAGCGAGCCGTCGGGCAGTGGCTCCACCACGTTCAGGGGCAGTCGGCTGACGTCGACGAGGACGGCCGGGCGCTCCACGCCCAGCTTCATGAGGTCGACGAGGTTGGTGCCGCCGCCGAGGTAGCGGGCGCCGGGGTGCGCGGCGTACGCCTCGGTCGCCTCCTCGACGCTCGCGGCCCGTACGTATCGGAAGGGCTTCACCGGACCACGTCTTCCACGGCCTCGACGATGCGCGGGTAGGCGCCGCAGCGGCACAGATTGCCGCTCAGCCGCTCGCGGATCTCGTCCGGGTCCAGCGGGACGGGCCGGCCCGAGGGCACAGCGGGCGCGGTGACGTGCGAGGGATGGCCGGCCGCCGCCTCGTCGAGGGCGCCGAGCGCCGAGCAGATCTGGCCCGGCGTGCAGTACCCGCACTGGAAGGCGTCACGGTCGAGGAAGGCCCGCTGCAGCGGGTGCAGCTCCTCGCCGTCGCCCGCGAGCCCCTCGACCGTCGTCACCTCGCTGCCGTCCAGGGCGACCGCGAGCTGCAGACAGCTGTTCACGCGACGCCCGTCGAGCAGGACCGTGCAGGCCCCGCACTGGCCGTGGTCGCAGCCCTTCTTGGCGCCGGTGAGGCCGAGATCCTCGCGCAGCAGGTCGAGCAGGACGCGCCGGTGGTCGACGACGAGGGTGTGGGGCTTGCCGTTGACCCGGAGCGTGGTCTCGGAACGGTGCTCCGTGGTTTCGGACCGGTGCTTCGCCGTGTCGGACCGGTGCTCGGTAGCGGCGGAACCGTGCTCGGTGGCCGACGTCGTACGCTCGCCGCCCGCGCCGCCGTCGTGGATGTCGCTGCCCATGGCGTGAATGACCTTCCGGTACGGGCTGTGGTGCCGTGCAGACCGCGTGCCCAAGCTGCCACACCTGACACACCCCGGCACGCCGGGCGACGCCGGACGAGGGCCGCCCCCGGCGATCCTTCCAACGTGGCCGGTGAGCCCATCGTCTGTTCGCCGCGGGACGCGTTGGAGTGCTTCCTCGCCACCGAGATCGACTACCTGGTCATCGACCGGTTCGTGGTCACCAAGAAGGACCGCTGAGCCGTCGCCTCCGCGCCGTGTCAGGGGTTGGGGGCGCCCCTCTCAGCCCGGGGAGGCGGCGACCCGTACGCGCCGGCTCTCCTTGTCGGAGAGGAACGACGCCAACTCCCGCCCCTCCTCGGCGACTTCGGCACGGTCGGCGCGGGAGAGGCGGCGCAGCGGGGTGACGACCACGGTGTCGGCGTCGACGCCCCAGGTCGCGGCGACCCGGCCGTCGACCAGGACCACGCGCTCGCCCGCCACGGACAGACCGCGGTGGGCGTCGTCGATGATGCGGCCGCGGTGCTGATAGCCGAGGATCGCGTTGTCGAACGCCGGCAGGAACCGCACCGGGGCGGGGGTGTCGGGGTCGGGGCGAAGGGGGTGCCCCCTGTTCGAGCGAAGCCGAGAACTTGGGGGAGCGTCCGGCAGGTCGAGGAGTTCGCGGCCGTTCTCGTCGCGGAAGGCGACCAGCTCCTCGCGGAGAGCGGCCACCGCGGCCGGGAGCCCCGCGAGGCCGCACCAGGCACGCAGGTCGGCCGAGGTGGCGGGGCCGAACGCGGCCAGGTAGCGCCGTACCAGCGCCTGGCCGACCGGGTCGGAGCCGTCGGGGGAGAGCGGGGCGGCCTCCCGGCTCAGCCAGGAGGCGAACGGGGCATACCGCGCGCCCGCCTTGACGCGCCACAGCCCGCGAGGCGGCAACTGCGCCACCGGGATGAGCGCGGCGATCAGCATTTCGCCCAGCGCCCGCGGCCCCGGTGCCGGCCAGCGCTCGGCCAGCGCCCGCGCCAGCTCGGTCATCGAGCGAGGCTCGCCGTCGGCCAGCACCTCCCGGCCCGCCGCGGCGAGTTCGTCGAGATCGACGCCGGCGAGCTCGCCGCGGTACACCCCGAGGACCCGCTGGCGCAGCATGGCGTCGTGGCGGGCCCGCCAGGCCAGCGCGTCGTCGGCGGTGACGAGGTGGACGGTGCGGCGCATGAGGTGGGTGCGCACCACGCGCCGCCCGGTCAGCAGGTCCGAGAGCACCGACGCGTCGAACCCGCGCAGCCGCGACCAGAGCCCCACGAACGGCTCCTGCGGCTCCTGCGCCTGCAGCCCGCAGAGGTGCGCCACGGCATCGAGGACAGGCACGTCGGCGCGGTCGAGCAGCAACTGCCGGGCGAGCGTCGCGCGGTTGAGTGCCCGGTTGTCGAGAACGGTCACGGTCATGGGGTCAGACGCTCGCAATCCGTTCAGGAACCGTCGTATTCCACGACGACGTCCACGACCCAGGTGACACCGAACCGGTCCTTCAACATTCCGTACAGAGGAGCCCACCGCGAGGGCCTCAGCGGCTGCAGGACGGTCGCGCCCTCGGAGAGCCCCTCCCAGTACGCGGTGATCTCCTCGGGCGTCTCGCCGCGCAGCGAGACGAAAAACGCGTTCTCGCCCTGGTTCCACGGCAGGCGCGAGGGCACGTCGTACGCCATCACGCGAAAGCCGTTGTCGGCGGTCACCTGGCCCCACATCACCTGGTCCGCCTCGGACGGTTCCTGGACGTTCCCGGCGTCCTTGTACGTCACCATGACGGCCTCGCCGCCGAACACGGACTGGTAGAAGGTGAGCGCCGCGCGGGCGTCACCGCGGAAGTTCAGGTGAGTCACGACGTCGACGGACATGAGGGGCTCCTCGCCTCTGGATCATCCGGCCCGATGCGGCCGGCCCGGTCTTGGTCCGATCACAGTGGCAGGAGAAGCGGACAGGTTGTGACCGCTACTCGGGGCAGCATGAGGATCACGCCCCGCCAGGTGTCCGCCCTCGTGAGTCACGCGTCCGCCACCCAGCTCCCGTGGAAGCCCAGCGGCACCCGCCCCGGCAGCTGGACGCGCGCCAGCGGGTGACCGGTGAAGTCCTGCGCCGAGAGGATCACCAGGTCGGTCGCGCCCCGGTCGGGGTCGTTCACGTAGGACAGGATGTAACCGTCGTCCTCGTCCCGCGCGCCGCGCCGCGGCACGAACACCGGCTCGCTGGCCGCCGCCCCCTTCGGGAACCGGTGCACCTGCCGGCTGCCGCGCAACATGTCGTGCTTCACCAGGCAGTTGGTGAACTTGTCGTCCGGCGGCACTCCGTCGACGGTCTCGTACGCACGCCACATCTCCGCGGCACTGGCCGTGTATCCGAAGCGGTGCCGGCGGGACACCCGTGCTTCGTTGACGCGGGGGAACTCCTGCGGGCGGTCGTCGATGCGGGTGTGGCCGACCCGGCCCGCGCGCAGGTCGATCGTCCACCGGTCGAGGGCCGGCGCGCCGGTCGCGGTCGGCCCGCCGCTGCCCCGGCCGGCGGCGTAGAAGGGGGCGGGCATGGAGGAGAAGTCCACCACCAGCGTGTCACCCTGGTCGTAGGCATTGAGGGTGTGCGAGTAGTACACCGGGTCGACCTCGAACCAGCGCGCGGTGCCACCGGTCCGCGGCAGCACGCCCACCCGCATCGGGTGCTCGTCGTTCCAGATGTACGGAACCACCGCGCCCGCCTCGGCGGCCTCCGCGTCGAACGTGATCGGCACGTCCACGATCACCACGTATTTCTGGGTGAGCGCGAAGTCGTGCATCATCGGCGCGTCCGCCACGGGGACCCTGGTGGTCCGCGCCACCCGGCCGGTCCGGTCGACCACGAGGTGCCGGACGTGGTCCCAGGTCGGGTAGTACGTCACGGCGTGCAGCTCGTCCGCCACCGGGTCGTACTTGGTGTGCGCGGTGAACGCGCCCCGCAACGTCGAGCGGAAGTCGTAGGGACGCACGGTGTTGAGCTCGCCGTCCAGCTCGTAGGGCAGCGGCCCGCCCTCCTGGAGCGCAAGGACGCGTCCCTTGTACGGGATCACGTGCGTGTTGCACGCGAAGTCGTCCGGCGGCACCTCGCCCGGATACGGCTCGCCCAGCTTCTTCGCCACCTGCGACGAGCGCACCCACCGGTTGCGGTACCACTCGGCGCGCCCGCCGCGCAGCCGCACGCCGTGCACCATGCCGTCGCCCAGCATCCAGTGGTGCGCCCGCACGTCCTCCAGGCCCAGCGCGTTCGGGCCGGTCCGCAGATAGCGGCCGTCGAGGTCACGCGGCAGGCGCCCGGTCACCTTCAGATCGAAGGCGGTCAGCTCCTCGGTGGCCGGGGCGAAGGCGCCCTCCAGGAACGGCAACGCCCCTTTTCCGGTGCCCGCGCCCCTGCCCGCCGCCGTGCTCGCCGTGTCCGCCGTCGCGGCCTGCGCCGCGGGGGCGGACCGGTCGAGCCCGTAGCCTCCGACCACACCGGTCGCCGCGGCGAGCGTCGCACCCTGCAGAATCCTCCGGCGCGTATGACTGGTCATCAGGTCTCCCCGTCCGTCGTCGATCGCCCGGCGGTGGTCCGGGCTCTTCGCTGCTGACAGGAAGAATCCTGCGCCGACAGAGGCCACGGGTCAGGAGGCCTGGGACCCCGGACCGGGGTGGCATCAGCACCACCCCAAGCCTTCAATCTCTGGGCGAGCGGCGCCTCTTCACAGCTCCGGGAGCTGATCGAGGGTGGGCCGGATCGCGCGCTCGGCCTTGTCCGGATACGAGAAGCCGTGGGCGTCCGCCACTTCCCGGGCGAGGCGGGCGAAGAGGTCGGCGGTCGCCCGGGCCGCGCGCAGGCTGCCGTCGGCGGTGAAGTCGCCGAAGGTCTCCGGCAGGCTCTCCCACACTCCGGGGGCGGCCCAGCGCCGCATCCGTGTCCCGCCGTACCAGACGTCGTGCTCGGCGCCCCGCCGCGTCAGGGCGTGCCACTCGATCATGCACTCGAGCAGCTCTTTCGTGGTCCAGTCCCGGGACTTGGCCACCCACAGCTCGCCGCGCGCCAGATAGCGAGGCAGGTGCGCGACCTCGAACCAGAACTCGGCGCACAGCTCCTGGAACTCCTCGGCGTCCGGCAGTTCGGCGGGAACGGTGCCGGTCGCCCGGGGCAGCGCGGCGGCCGCGCCCTCGCGGTCCCAGAGAACCTCGTAACCGCGCTCGTGCAGGTCGTCGAGCCCCTCGGCGGCCATCTTCTCCAGGCGGCTCACCGGAACCACCTGGAAGTCGACCTTCACACCCCCTTCGAAGAACACCAGCCGTGCCGGGTTCTCCCACGGGCCTTCAAGCCCCACCTGAACCACCACCGGAGCCAGCCGCTCGACCCAGGCTCCGTCCTCATAACGGTCGGTGTCGGTGGTGTAGAGCTCGATGTCGTGGTCGGAGAAGGCGTCCACGGTGCCGTCGTGCCGAGCCCGTGAACCCGTGCGTAGAACGGCCTGGATGTCCTGCTGCTGCCGGGCCCACGCCAGCACCAGGCCGACGATGCCGCCCTCGGTTTCCTTGATCATGACGATTACGCTACTGCAGCGTCGGAGGGTGGCAGGCTCGGCCTTGGGACGGCTTTCCGGAACCCTCGCGAGCGGGGCGGTTGTGCATCTGATGGCCACCGCCATCGAGGCAGGCCGGGCCTGTCCTCGATGGCGGCGGTGGCCTGGCCGAGGCCGCTTATCGTCTGCTGCCGCCCCGCTGGCCCGGCCTTACCTCAGGTGCCGGTCGTAGAACCGGCCGCTGTCCTCCAGCTCGAACCACGGGGTGCCGAGGTGCCCGCCCAGATTGGCGTGCAGCGTCTTCTCCTTGCTGCCGAAGGCGTCGAACAGGTCCAGGGCCCGTTGCCGGGGGTTCCCTTCGTCGTCCCACTGCAGCAGGAGCAGCAGCGGAACGGTGACCTGCCGGGCCTCCTCGCGCTGGGCGCGGGGCACGAACCCCCCGGCGAAGAATCCGGCGGCCGCGATGCGCGGCTCGACCACCGCAAGGCGGATGCCTAGGGCGGTCCACCCCGAGTACCCGACCGGGCCGCCGATCTCGGGTAGGGAAAGGAGGGCGTCCAGGGTGGTCCGCCAGTCGGGGGCCGCCTTCTCGACCAGCGGGCCGACGAGAGACTCGAAGATCTCATCGATCTCTTCGACCGGCTCGCCGGCCTGCATCGCCCGGCGGAGGTCGGCGCGAGCCTGCTCGTCGGCGGCGGAACGGGGCCGGTCACCGCACCCGGCGGCGTCGATGGAGGCCACCGCGTAGCCGTACGCCGCGGTCTGCCGGCCCCGGGCCACCAGCCGGGCCGCCCCCTTGGGCAGGCCGTTGTTGTGGGCCATCAGGATCAGCGGGGCCGGTGCGGCCAGTGCGGCCGGTGCCGCACCGGCCGATCCAGCAGAGCCAGGCGTCCACAGGGTGCCGGGGATCTCGCCGAGGGTGAATTCGCGCTCGAGGACGCCGTCGTCGAGGCGTTGCTCGGAAGTGAAGTGCATGGTCGTGCCTTTCGGGAGTGCGCGTCAGCGGCGCTCCCGGACGACCTATCGCCCGACCGTGACCCCGGAGGGGAGCACCCATGTCGATACTGCGTTCACGGGTACCACCTCCTCATTTCCTCGCACGGCCTCCGGAAGGTTAGCAGTGGGGGCCGTGCACTCGCCCCACAACCGGGTAGCCGCGCGCTATCCGCCCACTACCGGGTAGTGATCCGACAGGTTGGTGTACGTGTACTCCTTGCCCCAACTCGTCACCGTCCAGGGAGCGCTGGTCTCCTTGACCACGTCATTGCGCCAGTCGGAGGGGCGGGCGTGGCCCTCGCGGTGCAGCACGTAGTCGAGGTCCTCGCGGGGGTCGTCCGGGTAGCGCTCGGAGGCGATGGAGTTCTCCTTCGTGTCGAAGGAGTACGGGTGTCCGGTGCGCGCGTCGGCGGTCGCGAGGCCGGCGTCGGCGAGCATCGACGCGTACTCGTCGCTGTGCCGGTCGACGTTGAAGTCGCCCGCCACCAGGACCTGTTCGTCCGCCGGGATCTTCTTGGCGTCCAGGAAGGCGTCGAGCTCCTTGAACTGCTCGGCGCGGGTGGCGGCCGCCTCGCCCGCGGCGCAGCCGGGGTCGGTGGACTGGGCGTGGGTGCCGACGACGTGCACCTTGGTGCCGTTCACGTCGAGGACCGCGTAGGCGAAGCCCTTGTTGGAGTGGGAGTCCGATCCGCAGGCGTCCTTGTAGACGTACTGCTCCTTGCGCACGATCGGCCACTTGCTGAGCACCGTCACACCGCCGTCCTCCGGCGTGAGGGAGGAGTAGGCCCCGCCGGTGGCGTCCCAGCCGCTCTTCGACCGGCCCACGACGGGTGTCTGGTGCGGGTAGGCGGCCCTGGCGTGCTGCTGCAGGGCATCGGAGGAGGAGTTGTCGAAGGCCTCCTGGAGGACGACGACATCGTTGCCCCGGAAGAACCCGGCGGCGGGTATCGCCGCGGCACGGTGGTCCTGGCCCCAGTTCGGGTACAGCGTCTTGCTGAACAGGAACGCGTTGTACGTGAGCACCTTCAGGCGCGGGGTGGCCTCCGCGGCCGACGCGGTGGGGGCCGTCGCGGCCAGTGTCGCCGTCGCGGCCAGCGCGACAGTGACGGCGCCGACTGCGTACGTACGCGGCGTGGGGTGGGGCATGGGGGATCTCCCTGTGGGGGTGGGACGGGGCCGGTGGAAGGCACCGGCGCCGTCATCCAAGGCACCGCTGGTTACGGCAAGGTGGCGTGCACGTGATGATCACTCGATGCATCATCACACTTCGGGCGCAACCTGGGGCCGGGAACGCGGGATCCGGCTTGATCGTTGAAGTTGTCGAGCAAGACACCGAGCAAGACACGTCGTCAGTCAATACACGTCGTCAGTTCAAGGCACTCGTCAGTCGTGCACGGCTTCAGTCGTGCAAGGAGAGGATCGGAGAGGATTCATGTCGTCGGCGCCCCTCGTGCGTCCTGCCACCGCGGAGGACTCTCCCGTCGCCGTCCGGACCCTCGCCGGGGCGTTCGCCGACTACGCGTTCACCCGGCATGTGGTCGCGGCCGACGGACACGCCGAGCGTGTGCGGCGGTTCCAGGAGTTGTTCCTGACCCGGGTCGGCCTTCCGTACGGGCGGGTCTGGGTGGCCGATGACGCGCGGGCCGTCGCCGTGTGGACCACACCGGAGCGGGACCCGGCCCCCGGATTCGCCGAAGTGGGTCCACTGATCCAGGATTTGGCGGGGGAGCGGGCAGCGGCTTTCGCCTCCGCCGAGCGTGCCCTCGAACCCCACCGGCCGCGCGAGCCGGTGTGGTTCCTCGCGACCGTGGGCGTGGCCCCGGACGCACAGGGCCAGGGGCTCGGCCGTGCGGTGCTCGGGGCCGGCCTCGACGCGGCGGACCGCGCCGGTCATCCGGCGTTCCTGGAGACGTCGAGCGAGCGGAACGTGAGGTTCTACGAGCGCCTCGGCTTCGTCGTGACCGCCGAGGTCGAACTGCCCGACGGTGGCCCCCGGACCTGGTGCATGCGCCGCGAGCCGCAAGGCCTGCCGGAAGGCCGGCCGACGTGAGGCCGGGCGGGGCGGGAAGCTCTGGAGCGGGCGGCACTGGGCGACGATCAGTCAGCGGAGGTCAAGTCGCATCAGGACCCGGGGATGACCGGCAAGCACTGAGGTGGTGTCGGCGGCGTGGGTGAACCCGGCGCGTTCGAAGTTCTTGCGGAGACCGGCGTACGCCATCGTCAGGTCGACCCGGGCGTCACCGTTGTCGAGGGGGTACGCCTCGATCGCCGGTGCGCCCTGAGCGCGGGCGAACGCGACCGCGCCGGCGATGAGGGCGTGCGAGATCCCCTCCTTCCGGTGGCCGGGGCGCACGCGGATGCACCACAGCGACCACACCGGCAGGTCGTCGACGTGCGGAATCTTGCGGTTGCGTGCGAAGGACGTGGCGGAGCGCGGTGCCACTGCGGCCCAGCCGACCGGCTCGTCGCCGTCGTAGGCGAGCACCCCCGGAGGGGGTTGCGTACGGCACAGCTCGGCGACGTACTCCCCTCGGGCGGGCCCGCGAAGCTCGTTGTTGAGCTTGGACGGGATCCGGTAGCTCAAGCACCAGCAGACGTTGGCTCCGGGCGACTTCGGGCCGAGCACGGCACGGACGTCCTCGAACACCGAGGCCGGACGGACTTCAATGACCATGACGTCACATTCCCATGGCGTACGGGGCGGCGCTGCCTGTCGTCCCCCGTGGACGGACGACGACGTCGGTCGCGGTGGCGGAAATTGCCTACCGTGATCGCCGGAGAAGGCGGAGACTCCTCTCATGGCTGACATGGGATCGTTCCGGGACGCGGTCGCCGCGTGGGCGGCCGGTGGCTCCGGCGACCTCGCGCGCGAGCTGGCCGCGCGGCTGCCCGTCCGGGCAGTCGTCCTGCTCGAAGGGCCGAGCGACGCCGCGGCGGTCACCGCGCTGGCCGAGAGCCGCGGCCGGGACCTGGAGGCCGAAGGGATCTGCGTGCTGCCGATGGGCGGCGCGATGAGCGTCGGCCGCTTCGCCGGCCTCCTCGGGCCGACCGGCCTGGGCCTGCGACTCACGGGCCTGTGCGACGAGGCGGAGCGGCGCTACTACGCCCGCGGCTGGGAGCGGGCCAGCGCGGCGGAGCAAGAGTTCTTCGTCTGCGCGGCGGACCTGGAGGACGAGCTCATCCGCGCGCTGGGCGTCGCACGGGTGGAGGAGCTCGTCCGCGCGGAGGGAGACCTGCGCGCCCTGCAGACCTTCCAGCGCCAGCCCGCACAACAGGGCCGCACCGCACAGCAGCAGCTGCGACGCTTCCTCGGCACGAAGAAGGGGCGCAAGATCCACTACGGCCGCGTCCTCGTCGAGGCCCTCGACCCGGCCCGCACACCCGCCCCACTCGAAGGGCTGCTCGCCGGCCTCTGACCGCAGGGCGAGCGGCAGACTGGTCCCATGAATCCATCCGATCCCAAGGCGGACCTCCACTTCTATCTGCAGTCCGCCCGCGACGCCCTGCTGTGGAAGCTCGAAGGCCTCGCGGAGTACGACGTCCGCCGCCCCCTGACGCCCACCGGCACCAACCTCCTGGGCCTCGTGAAACACGCGGCAAGCGTCGAGCTGGGCTACCTGGGCGACACCTTCGGACGGCCGTCCGGCGAGCCGCTGCCCTGGCTCGAAGACGGCGCTGAAGCCAACGCCGACATGTGGGTCACCGCCGACGAGTCGCGCGAGTACATCGTGGAGCTCTACCGTCGGGCGTGGGCGCACGCGGACGCGACCATCGACGCGCTGCCGCTGGACACGATCGGCACGGTGCCGTGGTGGCCCAGTGACCGGGACAAGGTGACGTTGAACCATGCCGTCGTGCGCGTGATCGCCGATACACACCGGCACGCCGGGCACGCCGACATCGTCCGGGAACTCCTGGACGGCGCCGTGGGGATGAACAAGGCCAACGACAACATGCCGCCGGGCGACGCGGCGTGGTGGGAGGACTACCGGGGCCGACTGGAGCGGGCGGCTCGCGCAGCGGACCGTGGGGCGTAACGCGACGTTCACGGCCGAGTGGTGACCGCGGTGATCAGGCAGTCGACGACATCCTCGAGGCGGGCCCTGCGGCCGTGCGCGTGCCGCTGCCGGTGCGCGCCTGTCCCGTTGTCCCGCAGCCACGCCCACCCGGCTCGTACGTCCGCCAGGTCCCCGCTCCGTTCCAGTGCCGGGCAGACGTGGGCGTACAGCAGGTCGGCCAAGGTCCCGGCCGGTACCACGCGGGCGGAGCGCACGTCGAAACCCCGGCCGCTCAGCCCGTCGCGAGCGGCCCGCCAGTACGCGGCGCGCAGCACCTCCGGTGCGGGATCCGGTGCTCGCTCGCCGGCCCGCACGCTGCGCAGCGCGGTGTCCACCAAGGCTCGCACCAGCGCCGCGTACACCACCGTCTCGTCGGCCGTCATCAGCGCGTCGGCCACCCGCACCTCCAGGGTCGGGACATGCGCCGAAGGCCGTACGTCCCAGTAGAGGCCGCCCGGGTCCATCACCGCCCCGGAGGCGTGCAACTGGCCGACCAACTCCTCGAAGTGCGCGACGGATTCGAAGTAGGGCGGCGGCCCGGCCACTGGCCAGCGCGCCCAGGACAGGGTGCGCCAGCTCGCGTAGCCGGTGTCACGCCCCGCCCAGTAAGGGGAGTTCGCCGTGAGCGAGACCAGCACCGGAAGCCACGGCCGCAGGTGGTTGCTCACCTTCAGGGCGAGGGCCCGGTCCGCGAGGCCGATGTGGACGTGGCAGGCGCCCGCGCACTGCTCGTCGTCGAGGGCCCGGAAGACCTCCAGGCTGCGGGCGTACCGCGGCCCGGGAGTGACCGGCAGCGGCAGTACGTCCCCGAGCACCGGCGAACCGGACGAGACCACCGCCAGCCCCTGCTGCGCGGCCGCGCCCGCCACAGCCTGGCGCATCTCCCGTATGTCGTCGGCGAGTTGACCGAGGGCGGTGTGCGGCCGGGTTCTCGCCTCGACCTGGAAGCGGGTGATCTCGTCCCCGACCCGTTCCTCACCCAGCCGCTTCGCGGCGGCCGAGGCGACGGTGTCGGCACACGAACGCACGGCGCGCGACGCCGGGTCGACGACGAGATACTCCTCCTCCACCCCGATCGTCAGATGTCCGTCGCTTCGCATGAGCGCGAGGGTCTCACGAGGGGACGCGGCAGTTCGGCCGGTACGAGCCAGCCGCGCGGCTAATGGCCCAAAAGCCGTGGGTCCACGCCGCCTTGGCGGATGTTGATCTCCGCCACGCCGCGGTCCGCGCGTCCGCCGGCGGCCCGCAGGGCGCGGCGTGTCACGGCGACGGCGGTGTCCGCTGCCGCGCCGGGTGTCTCGGCGGAGACCTGCACGGTGGCACCGACGGAGAAGTACGCGCCGGTCGGGCTGTTGGATGTGGCGGTCGGCGCGATTTCGTACTGCGGTTCATCCGCCAGCGCGTCGACCATGCCCGCCGTGAGCCGAGCCCACTCCTCGTCCGTGACGTCCAGCAGCAGCTGTACGTCGATTTCCCAGTCACTGGCCATCGCAGGTCATCCTCGTCCGAATCCGTCCACTTGGTCGCGGCCCCGGGGGTTTGTCGAGGCCCTGGAGCCTGGTCGCGGCCGCGGAGCCGAAACCCCGATCATCCCGTGTCGGGTGAATGCGCGACAGGCCGGGGCGGTCGTGGACGGGCGGCATGCGGCGGCGGATGCTCTCGCCCATGCCCTCGCACAAGATCTGGCCCGCCGGTGTGCGGCCCCGCATCGCCCCCGCCCCGACCAGCACCGGACCGGGCCCGCGCCGCCGCCCCGCCATCCGACTGTCCGTCACCGTCGTCGTCGTCGCCATCGCGTGCGTGATGGCGCTCGGCGGGACCACACCCGGCACGTTCGCCGCGGAGCGCGAAGCCCCCACGGACACCGCCGCCGACCGCGCGTACCGCGACTTCCTCGACCACGGGCCCGACATCGGCGTCATGACCGCCGCCCACCGGGGCCAGTGGCGCGAGGCGCCCGAGAACAGCCTCCCCGCGCTCCGGGAGGCCTTCGCGGACGGCGCCGAGATCGTCGAGGCCGACGTCCGGCTGACCAAGGACGGCGTCCCTGTCCTGATGCACGACACGACCGTGGACCGCACCACCGACGGCACCGGCCGCGTCGCCGACCTCACCTACGCCCGACTGCGCGCCCTGCGCCTCCGCGAAGGCCTCGGCGGCCGTCAGGCGGCACTCACCGGCCACCGCGTGCCCACGCTCGCCGAGGCCATGGAGGCCGCCCGGACACGCGGGCTCGTCAACCTCGACCAGGCCTGGCAGCACCGCGAGGCCGTCTGGCGGGTGCTGGAGGAGACCGGCACCGTGCGCAACGGCCTGTTCAAGTCCCGCGCGCCGGTGACCGAGGTGCGGGCGTTCCGCACGCGCCACCCTCGCGCGCTCTACATGCACCTCGTCGACGACGCCAACGCCGCCTCCGTGACGGAGTTCGGGGACGACCGGCCACCCGCCTTCGAGGTCGTCTTCGACGACGTCGACGACACCGTGGCCGACGCCGCGTTCGTGCGGCGGCTGCGGTCGACGGGCCGCGTGTGGATCAACAGCATGCGGAACGGCCTGGCCGCCCGGTACACGGACGAGGCCTCGCTCATCGCCCCGGCACGCGGCTGGGCCACGCTCATCGGCGTCCACGGGGCGTCGATCATCCAGACCGACAACGTCGAGGAGTTGGAGAGCTACCTCGCCACGGGCGTGGCGGGCGCGGTTCCGCCCGGCGCGGTACGCGTGCAGGGAGAGGAGTACGCCCCGGGCGGCGAGGGAGCGGCGTACCACGACACGGACGCCGGGAACCGGGGCGACGGGCCCGGGCGCCCCGGTGCGGACGTCGACGTGTGCGACCACGACGGCGCGGTGGCGGTGTGCTGGATGCGCGGCTCGGAGTGGCTCACGTACGCGGTGGACGTGCCGCGGTCCGGCCGCTACGCCGTGCAGGCCCGGGTGTCGTCGCCGTACGCGCCCGCCGGGACCTACCGGCTCGCCTTCGACGGTGGCACGCCCAGCACGGCCGTGCCCGTCGCCAACACGACCGGGCACCACGCCTTCGCCCTCCAGGACAGCGGAGTGACGCGGTCGCTGGAGCGCGGCCGGCACACCCTGCGGCTGTCCCTCGACGCCGACGCCTACCAGAACTGGAACCTGGACTATGTCCAGCTGCAGCCGGTCCCCGGCCGCTGACGCGCGCGGGGCTACTCGAAGCGCGTGGTGTCGCCCGCCCCGCGGCGTACGACCTCGACGTCGCCGCCGGAGAAGTCGATGACCGTGGTCGGCTCCGTGCCGCAGTCGCCGGAGTCGAGCACGGCGTCCACCGAGTGGTCGAGGCGTTCCTTGATCTCCCAGCCCTGTGTCATCGGCGTGTCCTCGCCGGGCAGCAGCAGGGTGCTGGAGAGCAGCGGCTCGCCCAGCTCCGCGAGGAGGGACTGGGCGACGACGTGGTCGGGAATCCGGACTCCGACGGTCTTCTTCTTCGGGTGCAGCAATTGGCGTGGCACCTCCTTCGTTGCGGGGAGGATGAAGGTGTAACTGCCCGGCGTCGCCGCCTTGATCGCGCGGAACACGTCGTTGTCGATGTGTACGAACTGACCCAGTTGCGCGAAGGTCTCGCACACGAGGGTGAAGTGGTGACGGTCGTCCAGGTTCCGGATGGTGCGGATCCGCGCGATGCCGTCCCGGTTGCCCAACTGGCATCCCAGCGCGTAACAGGAGTCGGTCGGATACGCGATGAGCGCGCCGGAACGGATGCTGTCCGCCACACTGCCGATGGTGCGCCGCTGCGGATTCTCGGGGTGCACGTCGAAGTACTTCGCCATTCGCCGAGTGTAGGCGCGGGCACGCGTGGCGGTGGGGGTGGACAGGGCCGAGTCGGTGCCGTGAAGCGGCTGGTCACGTCGTGGGGCGGCAGGTGACGTCGTGGGTCGGCTGGACACGTCGTGGGTCGGCTGGTCACAGGGAGCGGTTGAACTCCCGCCTGTCGGCGAAGTTCTCGTACCCGGCCCGGGTGAACGCCTTCGCCATGGCCGTATTCGCCGCGTCGCAGTCCCCGCGGATCTCCTCGGCGCCGTGCGCGGCGAGGATCCGGGTGCCGCGGACCACGGCCGAGGCCGCGTATCCCTTGCTGCGGTGGGCGGGTGCGACACCGATGAAGCCGATCACCGCCGTGCTGGGGTTCTCCGCGGGCAGACTGATCACCGCGGGGGTGCCGTCCGCGTCGTGGCCGAGCTCCCACCACTGCGGTTCGTGCCGCAGCGAGGCCATCTCCTCGAAGACCTTCTCGGCCGCACGCCGCGCCCCGTACCGCTCGACGTCGGCGGCCAGCCGGGCGTCCGCCGTCTCGGCGAGCAGCTCCTCCAGAAGGTCGATGAACGGGCCGGGGCCGAGATCGGCGAGGGAGCGGAAGGTCAGCCGGGGGTCGTCGGACGGCAGTTCATCCGGCACCCGCAGTTCGAATCTCCGCCCGTCGCGCACGACTCGGAAGCCGGAGTTCCGCAGCAGTTCGCTCCGGCGTTCCGGGTCCCGCTGGAACTGCGGGGCCTGCGCGGGCGAGTCGACGACGTGCTCGAGCTCGTCCGCACCGAGCGCCCGCGCCTTGGCGACCGCTGCCTCCAGCAGCGCGGCCCCGATGTCGTCCTGGCCGGCCGGTGCCTCGAACAGGACGAAGGCGTACGGGACGTCCTGACCCGGCAGGGTCCACAGCACCACGCTGCCCACCAGCCGCCCGGCGCCGTCCTCGGCGACCAGACACCACTCGGGCCGGGTGCACTTCGTGTCGAGCAACTGGGCGAGATACGCGCGGGTCGCCGCGTTGCGCTCGGCGTCCTCCGGATATTCGACCAGCGCGGGGAGTTCGTGCGGACGGGCGGAACGGATCAGCGTCACAAGCAAAGCCTTCGCGGAGAGGGGAGGGACAGGGGTGGTTCGCATGTGCCCTGAGAACGTAGCTTCCTGCTCGCCGCGGGACGAGTGCTTTATTTTCCGGTGCTTGGGGGCCCATGTCCCGTCGCGTCCGCGTGATCGAACGCGACCGTGATGTCGAGGCCGCCCTCGGGGCCGGGCCGGGCGGTCACCGGGGCACCGTGGGCGTCGGCGACGGCGGCGACGATGGACATGCCGAGGCCGTGGCCGTCCGGGGTTCCGGTGCGTGTCTCGAAGCGCTGGAAGGGCTGGAAGAGCGCTTCGACGCGCTCGTGCGGGATCTCCGGTCCGCTGTTCGTCACCCGCAGCACCGGCCGCCCGTCGTCCACCCCCGTGTGGACGCGGATCCAGCCGCCGCGCACGTTGTGGCGTACCGCGTTGCTGACGAGGTTCGTCACCAGGCTCTCCAGCAGGCGCGGGTCGCCTGCCGTGCGGGCCGGGCCCGGCGACCGCCGGACGCGCAGGCCGGTGGGCGCCTGCTCGCGCAGGACGGCCTCCACGATCGCCGCCAGGTCGACGCTCTCGCGGCGCTGGAGACCGAGCTGGCCGCGGGCGAGGGTGAGGAGCGCCTCGATGAGGTGCTCCTGGCGCTCGCCCGCGGCCAGCAGGCGCTCGCACACGGCGCGCAGGGACCGCGCGTTCGCCGCCGGTCCTGCGAGCGCGACCTCGATCATGGCCCGCTGAAGGGTGAGCGGGGTGCGCAGTTCGTGCGACGCGTTGGCGACGAAGCGCTTCTGCGCGGTGAAGGCGGTGTCGAGGCGGGTGAGCAGGCCGTCGAAGGTGTCACCGAGGTCTTTGAGTTCGTCGTCCGGCCCTTCGACCGCCAGGCGCTCGTGGAGGTTGCGTTCGGAGATCCGGCGGGCCTTGTCGGCCATCGTACGGACCGGCCGCAGGGCACGGCCCGCCATCAGCCATCCCAGTACGACGGAGACGGCCGACATCAGCGCGAGCGCGATCCCGGACTGGGTGAGCAACTGCTCCAGCATCGCCGCGCGCTGTTCGCCGCCCGGGTCCGGATGCCGTCCGACGCCGATGTCGTCGGGCAGCCAGGGGGCCTGGCCCTTCGTGGTCGTCTTGCGGACGAGCTGCGGTTTGCGGGTGGCCACGAGGACGTACGTCACGATGAGCAGCGCCGCCCCGGACACCAGGAACAGCGCGCCGTAGAGCAGCGTCAGGCGCAGCCGCACGGTCCAGCGGAAGCGGCGCCGGGCGGAAGACGGGCCTGTCGGGCCTGACGAGCCCGACGAGCCCGATAGGCCCGACAAGCCCGCGCGGTCAGATGCGGTAGCCGGCATGCGGCACCGTCTCGATCACCGGCGGTTCGCCCAGCTTGCGCCGGAGCCGGCTGACCGTGACCTTCACGGTGTTGGTGAAGGGGTCGGCGGCCTGGTCCCAGGCGCGCTCCAGGAGCTGCTCCGCGGAGACGACGCCGCCCCGCGCGCCGAGCAGCAGCTCCAGGACGGCGAGTTCCTTGGGGGAGAGGTCGAGGCGGCGCCCGCCACGACGGGCGATGCGCTGGGCGGAGTCCAAGGTGAGGTCGCCGCGGCTGAGCACCGGGGGCACGGCCGGTTGGGCGCGCCGGGCCAGGGCCCGGACCCGGGCGATCAGTTCGGCGAAGGCGAACGGCTTGGGGAGGTAGTCGTCGGCGCCCAGGGAGAGACCGCCGACCCGGTCCTCGATCGTCGTGGCGGCGGTGAGCATCAGCACCCGGCAGCGGCCGCCGCGCGCGACCAGCACCCGGCACACCTCGTCGCCGTGCACGCGCGGCAGGTCGCGGTCCAGGACGACGACGTCGTAGTCGTGCACGAGGGCGAGGTCCAGGGCCTCCCCGCCGTCGTACGCGAGGTCGACGGCCATGCCGTCCTGGCGCAGGCCCGTGGCCACGGTGTCGGCCAGCTCCCGGTGGTCCTCGACAATCAGCACACGCATGGCCGACAGGATGCCGGAGGCGGCGTTACACCGGCATAACAGCCCGCGTTCCCGCCGTGTAACCGCCGCCTCCGTAGACCTTGACCGCATGAAACCGACGTACAGGCGCAAGAACGCACGGACATGGACCGTCGCCCCGCTGCTCGCCTCGCTGGCCCTGACCGGAGCGGCCCTGACGGCCTGCTCGGACGGCTCGCCGCAGGCGGCGGAAGCGGACGGGAAGGCGGCGGGGGAGAAGCCGTCGCCGACGAGCCCGGCGGAACGCGGCCTCGCGTACGCGAAGTGCATGCGCGAGAACGGGGTGTCGGAGTTCCCCGACCCGGAGCAGGGCGGTGGCGGCATCAGGATCGGCCCCGGTTCGGGCGTCGACCCGCAGTCGCCGGAGTTCAAGGAGGCCCAGGAGGCCTGCAAGGACCTGTCTCCGCAGGGCGAGGGCGGCCCGAACGGGGGCAAGCCGCTCGACTCCGCGAAGGTCGCCGAGTGGGCGCGGTGCATGCGTGAGAACGGGGTGCCCAAGTTCCCCGACCCGGAGATCGACGGCGGCTCGATGCTGATCGACATGTCCGCTGTCGGGATGAAGGGCGACGACCCCAAGTTCCGGCAGGCCATGGAGGCCTGCCGGGACAAGCGCCCTGCCGGTGGCGTCATGATGAAGGGAGGCGGGGGCCGGTGAGCGGGGCGGACGCCGACGTGAGCGGGGCCGCCGCCGAGGTGAGTGGGCCGGACGCCGATGTGAGCGGGCCCGTTGCCGAGGTGAGCGGGCCGGACACCGATGTGAGCGGGCCCGTCGTCGATGTGGCCGGGCCGGACAGCGACGACAAGCCGCGTGTCGCGGCCGGGGGCGGCGGTGCCGTGCGTCGACGGCGGCCCCTGCGTACGTCGCTGATCGTCCTGGCCGCGACCGCGGTCGCCGGCGCGGGCGGCATCGCGGCGACCGGTGCGCTGGGCGGTGACGGCGCGGGCCCCGCCGCGGCCGACCCGTCGGGACCGGCGCGGACGGCCACCGTCGAGGAGCGGACACTGACCCGGGGCGAGACGGTCGACGGCACGCTCGGCTACGGCGAGGCGAGCCCGGTGCGGGCCGGGGCGGGCGGCGCCGGTGAGCCGACGGGGACGGACGGCGCGAGCGACCCGGCGGGGGAGAGCGACGCGAACGGAGGGAACGCCACCGCTCCTCCCGGGGGCGGGAGTTCTACTGGCTCCGGGAGCGGGAGTTCCACCGGCTCCGAGGCCGGGAACCCCACCGCCCCGGAGGGCACTCTCACCTGGCTGCCCGCCGAGGGCGCAGAGATCGAACGCGGTGAGGCGGCGTACAGCGTGGACGAGAAGAAGGTGCCGCTGCTGTACGGCTCCACCCCGCTCTACCGCACGCTCGACGTGGGCGCCGAAGGCGCCGACGTGGAAATGCTCGAGAAGAACCTGGCCGCGCTCGGCCACACCGGCTTCACCACGGACGAGGAGTACACCTCGGGCACCGAGGAGGCCGTCAAGGACTGGCAGGAGGACCTGGGCCGGGAAGAGACCGGCAACGTCACGCCGGGGGACGCCGTCGTGGCCTCCGGAGCCAGGCGCGTGGCCGAGGTCGAGGCGTCCCGCGGCGACGTGGCCTCGGGCGAGGTACTCACCTGGACCGGCACCGCACGGAAGGTCACCGTCGATTTGGAGGCGCAGTACGAGGACCTGGTCGAGGAAGGCACCAGGGCCACCGTCGCACTGCCCGACGGCACCGAGGCCGAAGCCCGCGTGACGGACGTCGGCAACGCCGCCACCGCCAGGCCCTCCGAGGACGGCGGCGACTCCCAGGGCGGCGCCGACGGCGCCACCCTGCCGGTCGAGCTCACCGTCAAGGACCAGAAGAAGCTCGGCCGTTACCAGGCGGCGCCGGTCGACGTGACGCTGGCGGCGGAAAGCCGCAAGGACGTCCTCGCTGTTCCCGTCAACGCGCTCGTCGCACGCAAGGGCGGCGGGTACGCGGTCCAGGCCGTCACCGGCTCCGGCGTCGAGCACCGGCCGGTGGAGCTCGGCATGTTCGCGAACGGCATGGTCGAGGTGTCCGGCGACGGCATCACCGAGGGCCTGAAGGTGGGGGTCCCGAAGTGAAGCCGTTCGTAGCTGAACGTGAGGACTACGAAGCGAAGCCGTTCGTACACGGCCGCGGAACACCTGAAGTGCCGCCGCCCGTAGTCGAGTTGGAGCAGGTGTCGAAGACGTACGGGGACGTGGCGGCGCTGGCCGGAGCCGGGATCGTCGTCCGGCGCGGGGAAATGCTGGCGATCGTCGGCCCGTCCGGCTCCGGCAAGTCGACGATGCTCAACATCATGGGGACACTGGACCGCCCCTCCGCGGGCACGGTCCGCGTCGACGGTCACGCGATCGACGCCCTGTCCGACCGTCAGCTCTCCGCGCTGCGCGCCCGCACCATCGGCTTCGTCTTCCAGGCCTTCCACCTGGCGACCGGCGTACCGGCCCTCGACGCGGTCGCCGACGGCCTGCTCTACAGCGGCCTGCCGCGCGGCGAGCGGCGCCGGCTCGCCGAGCGCGCACTGCGCCGGGTGGGCCTCGGCGGACGCCTGTACAACGAGCCGCACCAGCTCTCCGGCGGGGAGAAGCAGCGCGTGGCGATAGCGCGGGCCGTGGTCGGCGACCCCTCGCTGCTGCTCGCGGACGAGCCGACGGGCGCGCTCGACTCGCGGTCGGGTCAGGTGGTCATGGACCTCCTGCACGAACTGCACCGGGCGGGCACGACGGTCGTGGTCATCACCCACGACCGGGACATCGCGGCGGCGCTGCCGCGAGAGGTACGTATCAGGGACGGCCGGATCGAACACGACTCCCACGTGGTGGAACGGGTGGGCTCATGAGTACGGCCATGAGTACGGCGACGCGGCCGCGGCCGAAGCCGGCCCGCCTGAGCCCGGCAGACGTGGTGCGGACGGGCGGCTCGGGCCTGCGCTCGCGCCCGATGCGGGTGTTCCTCTCGGCTCTCGGCATCGCGATCGGTATCGCGGCGATGATCGGCGTCGTGGGCATCTCCACCTCCAGCCAGGAGGAGCTCGACCGGAAAATGGCGGCGCTGGGCACCAACCTGCTGACGGCCGCGCCCGGCCAGTCCTTCAGCGGCAGCGCGGCGCATCTGCCGGACGAGGCCGTCGAGATGACCGGTGCCATCGAGGGAGTGGAATCGGTCTCGGCGATCGGCAGGACCGACGCGAAGGTGTACCGCAACGACCACATGCCCGAGGAAGTGACCGGCGGACTCGGCGTGTACGCCGCCCGCACCGACCTGCCGGGAACGGTGGGAGTGGACGTGGTCGACGGCCGGTGGCTGAACGCGGCCACCTCCCGCTATCCGGCGGTGGTCCTCGGGGCGAGGGCCGCCGAACAGCTCGGCGTCCACGCGGCGGGCCCGGAGGCACAAGTGTGGCTCGGCGAGCGGTGGTTCACGGTGGTGGGCCTCCTCGCCCCGAACGAACTCGCCCCCGAACTCGACTCGGCCGCGCTCGTCGGCTGGCCCGCCGCCGAGAAGGAACTGGACTTCGACGGCTTCGCGACGACGCTGTACGCGCGAGCGGACGAGCCGTCGGTGCACGACGTCCAGGAGGTCCTGGGCGCGACGGCGAACCCGGAGAACCCCAACGAGGTGGACGTCTCCCGCCCCTCCGACGCACTCGCGGCGAAACAGGCGACCGACGACGCGCTGTCCGGCCTCCTCCTCGGCCTGGGCGCGGTGGCCCTCCTGGTGGGCGGCGTCGGCGTGGCCAACACGATGGTCATCTCGGTCCTGGAACGACGGGCGGAGATCGGCCTGCGCCGCTCCCTGGGCGCGACCAGGGGCCAGATCCGCACCCAATTCCTGTGCGAGTCCCTGCTGTTGTCGGCCCTCGGCGGCCTGGGCGGCGTCGCTCTCGGCATCGCGGTGACGGCCGGGTACGCCGGCTACCAGGGGTGGCCGACGGTCGTCCCCCTGTGGGCGATGGCAGGCGGCGTGGGCGCCACGCTCGTGATCGGCGGCCTCGCCGGCTTCTACCCGGCGGTGCGGGCGGCGCGCCTTCCGCCCACGGAGGCGCTGGCGGCGGCTTGAGGCGCGTGCCGCCCCCTGGCAGCCGTCAAGGGCCTCAGCACCGCCGGATCGCGTCCTCCGTGAGAGCGGCCAGGTCGGGGTATCCGTCGACGGCCATCGTGAGGTCGGCCTCGGCGAGGATCGAACGCAGTACGTGGACGATGCCGTCGACGCCGCCCAGGGCGAGGCCGTAGGCGTAGGGGCGGCCGATGCCGACGGCAGTGGCGCCGAGTGCCAGGGCCTTGACCACGTCCGTGCCGGTGCGCACCCCGGAGTCGAAGAGCACCGGCAGGTCGCCCGCCGCTTCCACGACACCGGGCAGGCAGTCGATCGCGGGCAGGCCGCCGTTGGCCTGGCGGCCACCGTGGTTGGAGCAGTAGATCCCGTCGACGCCGAAATCCCGGGCGCGGCGTGCGTCGTCGGGGTGGCAGATGCCCTTGAGGATGAGCGGCAGGGTGGTCAGGGAGCGCAGCCAGGTCAGGTCGTCCCAGGTCAGTGGCTTGCCGAAGACGCTTGCCCAGTGCAGGACTCCGGCGCGGGGGTCGGCGTCGAGGTCGGCGTCGACCTGGGAGCGGAAGTGGGGGTCGCTGGTGTAGTTGGCCAGGCAGTTGCCGCGGAGCTGCGGAAAGTTGGACGTGGCGAGGTCGCGGGGCCGCCAGCCGGTCACCCAGGTGTCGAGCGTGACGACGATCCCGGCGAACCCGGCCGCTTCGGCCCGGCGCACCAGGCTCTCGGCAAGATCGCGGTCGGTGGGGGTGTAGAGCTGGAAGAGCCCGGGCGTGCCGGAGAACTCGGCGGCGACGTCCTCCATGGGGTCCACGCTCAGCGTCGAGGCGCACATCGGCACGCCGGTCCGGGCGGCGGCGCGCGCGGTCGCGAGATCACCGTGGCCGTCCTGGGCGCACAGTCCGACGACGCCGATCGGGGCCATGAAGACCGGGGCCGGCCAGCGCGTGCCCCACAGCTCCACGGACAGATCCCGTTCGGCGGCCCCGACGAGCATCCGCGGCATCAGGCCCCAGCGGTGGAACGCCTCGACGTTGGCCCGCTGGGTGTGCTCGTCGCCGGCGCCACCCGCGACGTACGACCACACCGACGGGGGCAGCGCCTGGCGGGCACGCGCTTCGAGCTCCGCGAACGTCATCGGCAGGGTGGGCAGGACACCGCCCAGGCCGTTGAGGTAGATCTCGTTCTGGTAGTTGCCGAACGGCGGGTGTGTCACGGGCTGTGTCCCATCGCGAAGGGGATCGGCTGCCGCGCAGCGTAGGCGATCTACGAAGTGACGTCACCAGGGCGAGTGGAGTCGGCGGGAGGCAGGCCCGCGGCAGGTCACACGGTCTCCGGCGGACACCACTCGAGGAGCAACAGCGTCGCGTCGTCGCGCAGTTGGTTGTCGTGCCGGTCGAGGATGGAGTGGATGAGCTGCCGCAGCGCCTCCGGCGCCGACTCGCCCGCGGCCGTCGCCCGGATGATGCTGTCGGTGAACCGCTCCAGGCCGAACTCGGCGCCTCCTCCCGTACGCAGCTCGGTCACGCCGTCGGTGTACATGAGCACGCGGTCACCCGGCTGAAGGGCTTCCTCCTGGACCTCCCAGTCGACGTCGGCCAGCAGCGCGGGCGTCCCCATGGGCGGCTGGGCCGGCCGCTCCAGCGCACGGTCGAGTACGCGGTGGTCGCGGATCAGCAGCGGCGGCGGATGGCCGCAGTTGCACCATCGCAGGACGCCCTCGGCGAGGTCGAGCTGGGCGAAGATCCCCGTACAGAACTGCTCGGGCAGCCAGCGGGCGAGCGCCTGCTGGATGTTGTCGACGAGTTCGGGCAGCTCGGCCTCCGCCCGGCGGGCGTTGCGGCAGCCCGCCATGGCCACGGCCGTCGTCAGACCGGACGCCAGGTTGTGCCCCATGGCGTCCAGGATGGCCACGTGCAGGGTGGAACGGGTCAGGGAGTGGTCGAAGACATCGCCGCCGATCTCGTACGCCGGCTCCAGGACGGCGGTCGAGATCACGCGGGAGTTGCCGATCGTGCGGGGTGGCAGAAAGGCCCGGAGCATCTCGGCGGGGAGCTGCATGGTCGCGGACCGGGTCCGGCGCGCGAAGCTGTCGCTGGACGCCCGCTTCGAGGTGATCACCATGGCCAGGAGCGAGGCCAGCATGCGGCAGCGCCGCAGCAGCGCGCCGTCGATGGCGGGCGCCGTGGCGCCGATGACGCCGAGGCGCTCCACCCCGTCGATCAGGGGCAGCCAGGTGGTGATCCTGCCGTGGGCGAGCTCCTCGACGCGCAGCGCGTGGGCCCGGTAGGCCGAACCGGCCACCGAGGTGTCCACACCGAGGACGGGCGACCCCCCGGCCAGGGGCACCAGACTGCGCTGCTGCAGGTCCACGAGGTACACGTCGATCCGGTCGAGCCCGGTGGCGTCGGCGAAGCGCTGCACCAGGGCGGGGAGCTCCATGGGAGTCGCCGCGTGGGCCGAGGAGAGCAACTGTTCGAGCAGCTGTTCCCCGGGACCGGGCACTCTCGCTTGGCTCGCCATCTGTGATCACCGCCTCCCAGGCAGTCTCACACCGGAGCCCGGATCCCGCCCGGGCTGTTGATCGGTTCCGGGCCCTTGGGTCCGACGGGGAGGTGGCGATGGTCCCCGAGGGGAGTGAACAAGGTCCCGGTATGCGGCCCGCCGTCCGCGGAACCACTTGCGAGACCGCACGAACCGGGTGAGGAGAGGGCTGCTGCTGTGCCAAGGGGCATCGGTGTGAGCGACAGGCGCGCGCGGGGTGAGGTGGCCGGGCTGCCGTGGATCGAGGAGGCCGACCAGGTCGCGCCGCGGGACGCGCGTGAGCTGTCGAAGCTCTTCTTCGACCGGCTCCGGGCGCTGGAGGAGGGGACACGTGCGTACGAGTACACACGCGGCACCCTGATCGAGATGAACCTCACGCTGGTGCACTACGTGGCGGGCCGGTTCCGCCATCGCGGCAACGGTCAGATGGAGGACATCGTCCAGGTCGGGACCGTGGGCCTGATCAAGGCGATCGACCGGTTCGACGTGAGCCGCGGATTCGAGTTCACCTCGTTCGCCGTGCCCTGGATCCTCGGCGAGATCAAGCGCTACTTCCGTGACACGAGCTGGGCCGTGCACGTTCCGCGCAGGCTGCAGGAACTCCGTTCCGAACTGGCCCGCTCCCAGGAGAAGCTGGCCGCCGTGCTCGGCCGCGAGCCGACGGTCAAGGAGCTCGCGGCCGACATGGGGGTCACCGAGGAGCAGGCCCTGGAGGCGATCGTGGCCGCCAATGGGTACGCGGCCGGTTCCTTGGACGCCCCGCACGACGTGAGCGACGACGGCGAGGGGCACGCGCGCGGCCGCTCCCTCGCCGACGCCATGGGCGATCCGGACCCCGCCATCGAGGTCTTCGAGCATCTGCACTCCCTCGCTCCGCTCCTGGCGGAGCTCGACGAGCGGGAGCGCCGCATCATCGAGATGCGCTTCGGCCAGGAGATGACCCAGGCCGAGATCGGCGCCGTACTCGGCATCTCGCAGATGCACGTGTCTCGACTGCTCTCCCGCACCCTGGCCCGCCTGCGGACGGGCCTGCTCAGGGGCGAATGACGGGCCGCCCACGGGCGAACAGGAGGAACAGAGTGAGCAGGCGAGGGCGTGTCGGAGCGCCGGGGCCGATCAGTGGGCGGCGGTCAGATGACGCAGACCTGACGGCGCCTCGAGTTCGTCGAGCACGGCGACCGCGAGGTCCTCGGCGCTGATGCGGGAGCGGCCGTCGGGGTCGATCAGAAGGGTGTCGGTGCCGCGGCGGTAGGTCCCGGTGCGCTCGCCCGGCTCGAGTACCGCGGGTGGGCTGAGGAAGGTCCACTCGGCACCGGGATGGCTCTGGCAGGCTCGCAGCTGGTGGGTGCTGGCAGCTGCGAAGTCGCGCCATTCGGCGGGTACGTACGCGGGATTGTCGAGGACGAGCAGATCGGGCCGGTCCGGGCTGCGCAGCGGACCGGAGCCTCCCACGACAAGCACGGGCGTCCCGGTGGCGGCGGCCACGTCGAGAACTCCGGTGGTCGCCGGGGCCAGCGTGGCCTCGGCGCCGGGGGCGGGACGGATGGTCAGGACGGCGGCGTCGGCGGCGGCGAGGAGCGGTCGCAGGGCGTCGGGGTCGGTGACGTCCGCGGCGACCTGGTCGACCCGCTCCGCGAAGGAGTGCGGGGCGCCCGGGCGGCGGGAGACGGCGGTGACCGTGTGGCCGCGGCGCACGGCCTCGTCGGTGACGCGGCTGCCGACCATGCCGGTGGCTCCGATGACGGCGATCTTCATGTGAATCCTCACTTCTTGGGAGATCTGGCGAGCTGGCTGGGGGTGAGCTGCCCGGCGACGAGCGCCGTCAGGGCGAGAGCGAATCCGGCGATCTGGCCGGGCGTGAAGTCCTCGCCGAGGACGAAGGCGCCGATGAGCGCGGCGACCAGGGGCGAAAGCAGGACGAGCATGGCGGTCGCCGTGACCGGGAGGCGCCCGATGCCGCGGAACCACAGGGCGTGGGCGACGAAGCCGCCGACGGTGCCGAGCCACAGGTAGCCGGTGACCGCGGACCCGTCCAGGTGCGGGGGAGCGCCTTCGATCAGGAGGGTGAGCGGGAGCAGGACAAGGCCGCCGGCGGTCAGCTGCCAGCCGGCGAGCGTCACAGGGCCCACTTCGCCGGGACGGCTCCAGTGCTTGGTGAGGATCACGCCCAGAGCCATCGAGCCGGCGCCCGCGAGCCCCGCGACGATGCCGAGCCCGTCGAGCCGCGCGGTCGGCCCGAGGACGACGAGCCCCACGCCGACGGCTCCGGCGACCCCCCACGCGATGCGCCAGGCCGAGGGCCGCTCCCGCAGCACGACCACCGCGAGGCCCGCGACGACGAGCGGCTGTACGGCGCCGAGGGTCGCCGCGACACCGCCCGGAAGCAGCTCCGCGGTCACGAAGAGCAGCGGGAAGAAGGCGCCGATGTTGAGGGCGCCGAGCACGGCCGCCTTCCACCACCAGTCGCCGCGGGGCAGCGTGCGGGTCACCAGCAGGAGAAGCAGCCCGCCGGGCAGCGACCGCAACAGGGCGGCGAACAGCGGGTGGTCGGGCGGCAGGAGCTCGGTCGTCACCGCGTACGTGGTTCCCCACGAGGCGGGCGCGAGGGCGGTGGCGGCGATCAGCGCGACAGTGCCGCCCGCCAGGCCCTTGGCGACGGCGCTGCTGTTCCGGCTGCCATCTGTGGGGCGTGCGGCCCGCGGCCGTTGTCGGGGCGGTGAAGTGGTCATGCGGGAAGTCTCAGTCCGCCGCCATCAATCCGTCCAACATATGGTTGTCATCGGACCGATCGCGCTGGAAGATTGATCGCGTGGAACTTCGACAACTTCGGTACGTGGTCGCCGTCGCGGAGACGCGGAACTTCACCCGGGCCGCCCGGCAGTGCTTCGTCGCGCAATCGGCGCTGAGCCACCAGATCGGCGGCCTGGAGCGGGAGTTGGGGGTGAAACTGTTCGCCCGGACCAGCCGCCGGGTGGAGCTGACACCGGCCGGCGAGGCGTTCCTCGTCGGCGCGCGGCAGTGCCTGGAGGCCGCCGACCGGGCCGTGAGCGACGCGGCCGCGGCGGTGGGCGAGGTGCGCGGTCGGCTGGCGATCGGGATCATCCCCACGGTGACCGCGGTCGACATCGCCGCGGTCCTCCAACGCTTCCGCGAGCGCCACCCCCAGGTGCGGGTGAGCCTGCACGTCGGCGCCAGCGGCGCCATGGCGGCCGAGGTCGCTGCGGGTGACCTGGACGTAGCGTTCCTCGGCCTGGCAGCCGGGAACCCGCCCCAGGGCGTGGAGGCGCGGGAACTCGGCCGGGGGCGGCTCGTCGCCGTCGTCTCTCCCGCGCACGAACTCGCGGACCACGGCGAGGTCGCCCTCCGCCGCCTCGTGGACTGGCCCTTCGCCGACTTCCCCGTCGGTTCCGGGGGGCGGGTGCAGAGTGACCAGGCCTTCGAGGCGGCAGGTCTTGAGCGCGATGTCGCCTACGAAATGATGTCCGCCGAGCTGATGATGCGGTTCGTCGGCCGAGGGCTCGCCGTCGCCCTCCTGCCCGCCGCCATCGCCCACTCCAACCCGGACGTCCGCGTGCTCACGCTCACCGACGGCCCGAGCCGGGTCGAATATCTCGCCTGGAGCAAGTTCAACCCCACGCCCGCGACCCGGGCGTTCCTGAAGAGTGCTTTGCATGATCATGCGTGATGATGCATACTCTTCCTATGTCTAAGGTCCTCACCTCCCTTCCCGCCGGCGAGCGCGTCGGCATCGCCTTCTCGGGCGGCCTCGACACCTCGGTCGCGGTCGCGTGGATGCGCGACAAGGGCGCCGTCCCGTGCACCTACACCGCCGACATCGGTCAGTACGACGAGCCCGACATCGCCTCGGTGCCCGGCCGCGCGAAGGCCTACGGCGCCGAGATCGCGCGCCTGGTCGACTGCCGCGTGGCGCTCGTCGAGGAGGGCCTGGCCGCGCTCACCTGCGGGGCGTTCCACATCCGCTCGGGCGGGCGTGCCTACTTCAACACCACGCCGCTGGGCCGCGCCGTCACGGGCACGCTCCTGGTCCGGGCGATGCTCGAGGACGACGTACAGATCTGGGGCGACGGCTCGACGTTCAAGGGCAACGACATCGAGCGGTTCTACCGCTACGGCCTGCTCGCCAACCCGCGCCTGCGGATCTACAAGCCCTGGCTGGACGCGGACTTCGTGACCGAGCTCGGTGGCCGCAAGGAAATGTCGGAGTGGCTGCTCGCCCACGACCTGCCCTACCGCGACAGCACCGAGAAGGCGTACTCCACCGACGCCAACATCTGGGGCGCCACCCACGAGGCCAAGATCCTCGAGCATCTCAACACGGGTGTCGAGACCGTCGAGCCGATCATGGGTGTGAAGTTCTGGGACCCCTCGGTCGAGATTCCCGCCGAGGACGTGACGATCGGCTTCGACCAGGGCCGGCCGGTGACCATCAACGGCAAGGAGTTCGCCTCCCCCGTCGACCTGGTGATGGAGGCCAACGCCATCGGCGGCCGCCACGGCATGGGCATGTCGGACCAGATCGAGAACCGGATCATCGAGGCCAAGAGCCGCGGCATCTACGAGGCGCCCGGCATGGCCCTGCTGCACGCGGCATACGAGCGCCTGGTCAACGCGATCCACAACGAGGACACCCTCGCCCAGTACCACAACGAGGGACGGCGCCTCGGCCGGCTGATGTACGAGGGCCGCTGGCTGGACCCGCAGGCGCTGATGGTGCGTGAGTCACTGCAGCGCTGGGTCGGCGCGGCCGTCACCGGCGAGGTGACGTTGCGACTGCGGCGCGGCGAGGACTACTCGATCCTCGACACCACCGGCCCGGCGTTCAGCTACCACCCGGACAAGCTGTCCATGGAGCGCACCGAGGACTCGGCGTTCGGCCCGGTGGACCGGATCGGCCAGCTCACCATGCGCAACCTCGACATCGCCGACTCGAGGGCCAAGCTGGAGCAGTACGCCGGCCTCGGCCTGGTCGGCTCCGCGACGCCCGCCGTCGGCGCCGCGCAGGCGGCCGCGACCGGGCTGATCGGCACCGTGCCCGAGGGCGGCGCCGAGGCCATCGCCTCGCGCGGCGAGGTCTCCGGTGACGACGAGATGCTGGATCGCGCCGCGATGGAGTTCGGCACGGACTGACTGGCCCGGTCGGGCAGGTCTGCTGCTCTCTTCGGGTGGCGGGCAGTACGACATGGTTACTTTCTCCGGGCCTCGCGGGAGGACAACCAACGGCACTACCCGTATCTCTCAGGAGGCACATTCCCATGCGTGTTCGCTCCACCATCCTCGCTGCCGCCCTCACCGTGTCCGCCCTCGCACTCGGGGCCGGCACGGCCATCGCCGACGGCGGCAAGGGCTACGACCACGAAGGCAAGGGCGGCTACTTCAGCAACGTCGGTGGCCCGCTGGGCATCACCGAAGGCGCGGGCTTCTCCTATGACCACGAGGGCTTCTTCGGTCACCACCACCGCTGACCCCCTGGGCCGCACCACAAGCCCGAAGAGGCCCCGCATCCGCGCACAGGCGCGGGTGCGGGGCCTCACTGGTGCCGTGCACCGGTCGGCCGACGACCGGCTGGGCGCCGGTGCGATGTGTCAGTACAGCTTCTTCACGGCCGTGGCGGTCGTGGTCTTGAAATCGGCCACCTGGGCGTCGGCGAAGCCGCCCATCTGCCCCCAGTGGACGAGCGTCACCGTCCTGCCGTCGCGGCCCACCGCGTACATGTTGATGTCCGAGGCTCCCCAAGTGGCCTTGGTGTGGACGCCGTAGACGTAGGCGCCTTCCTCGGCGTTCACCTTGCCGTAGTACTTCTGCGCCGCGGTGATCTCGGGGTACTGCCGCATCACCTTCTTCGCGCAGCCGGCCAGGTCCTTGCGGACCAGCTCCGCGAAGTCCTTGGCCCGCTGCTCGCTGCGCTCGACCACCGTCACCTGCAGGGCCCCGGTGTCGAGGTCCGTGCGGTAGGCGCGGTGCACGGAGATCGACGGCAGGACCTCGCCCCCGCACATCGGCAGCGGGTCCGGCTGACCGGCCGTCACCGGCCCCGCGTACCAGTCCGACGACGCGTGCGGCGGCAGCTCGGACGGCGCCAGGAACCGCGGCGTACCGTCGGCGGCCGCAGCCGGAACCGTCCCCACCGCGACACCCGATGCGGCCACCGCCGCCGCCAGCGCCAGCAGCCTCACATTCACACGCACGCTCATCTTCCGTCTCCCCAAGTCGCTCTCGTCGACCCGCTGCTTCGCGCGGATCGGACCGCCCCCCTGCACGGCGATCTGTGCTCCCTACGACCCGTGGAGCGGCGCGATCGTTGTCCTCGCGTACGTCACGGCTCTGTCCCGCATGTCACCGGACGGCAACAACGGGCGGACCGCGGAGGTGAGTTGGAGGTGCCGGGGTCGGGTCCCGTGGTCACCATCCGGTGCCTCTCTCACGCAAAAGTGCGTTCTTCCAGGCCAGAGCACACTCACCTACGGTGAGTCAGTAACCAGATGAACTCGCCTGCGGACGCCGTGGAAGCTGCCTCCGTGGAGCGCGTGGGAGGAGTGAGTGGAATGGGTGGAGCACTGCTGGCCGATCATCGTGGGGAACCCGTCCGTACGGGCCGCGCCGCTGTCAACGGCACGAAGCTGCACTACCGGACGGCCGGGTCCGGCCCGGCTCTGGTGCTGCTGCACGGCGTGCCCAAGACCGGCTACCACTGGCGGTACCTCGTCCCGCGGCTCACGGCCCGGCACACCGTCGTCGTGCCGGACCTTCGCGGTCTCGGCGACTCCGACCATCCCGCGGGAGGATTCGACTCCGCGACGATGAGCGACGACATCGCCGAGCTGATGGCCCGCCTCGGCCACGCGTCCTACAGCGTGATGGGCGAGGACTGGGGAGCGGCCATCGGCTACCAGCTCGCCGCCCGGCATCGCGACCGTGTCGATGCCCTGGTGTTCGCGGAGGCATTGCTGCCGGGGTTCGGCTTCGAGGATCACACCGCTCTCACCGCGGAGAACGTCGAGGGCGGGATGCACCTGTGGCATCTGGGCTTCTATTTCCAGCCGGACGTTCCCGAGATGCTGATCGCCGGTCACGAACGCGAGCTGCTCACCCACATGTTGAAGTACGAGCGCAGCCACCCCGACACGGCCACGGCGGAGGCCGTCGACGAGTACGTGCGCTGCTACTCCATGCCGGGCGGCATACGGTCGATGCTGTCGATCTATCGCGCGATGCTCGTCGACGCCGAACAGAATCGCCGAGCCGCGCGGACGACGCTGGAGGTGCCCGTACTTGCGCTCGGCGGCTCGGCGTTCATCGGCGACCGCAACGAGGCCCAGATGCGTCTCCTCGCTCACGACGTCACCGGTCACGTCTTCGACGCGGGACACGACCTCGCCGAGGAGGTGCCGGACGAGGTGGCCGAGGTGGTGCTGGCGTTCCTGGCCGACCGATCCCCCCACCCGGCCGGGCGCGGGGGAGGAGAATCGCGTTGAGGAGCACCGGTGCCGAGGAGCGTCGAGGCTCCTGGCCGGCGGCACCGGTGACGGCTGTCGCGGGAGTGCGGCTGCCCCTGGTGTCGCCCAGGGGACGTCCTGTGTCGAAGACCGTGCCGTGCAGGACGGTGGGCGTCGCCCGAGCCCGTGGGCAACGACTGCGTGCGCCCCGCGGGGGAGCTCCCTTCCCCACGCGGGGCGCACTCCCTCAACAGGCACCCAGGGGCGCGGGAGTCTCCCCTGTTCGGGAACGGCACCCGGAGGTCTCGGCAGTCTCTCGTGCCGCATTTCCCTGCCGGGGCCGGTGAAACTCGCCCTCAGGGTGCGAGTTCCGGCCGCTCTCCTCGAGTAGGGCCATTCGGGGTAAAAGGGTTACGCCGGGGTGAAGGGCTTGAAACGAAGCTGCGAAGCCCGGCCGTGGCCTGTGTGTGGCGTCGTTGACCGTTCATGGAGCCAGGAGAGAAGTCAGGGCAGGATGAGGGCACCTGCGCTCAACTGCCCGTCGTCCATTGGATGAACAGCCCCGTACTGCCGAGCGGCGAGCACAGCCTGGAGCAGGACACCGGCCTGGAGCGGGACACCGGCGCCGAACTGCTCGGTGCCTACTGGATGGACAGCCCTGTACTGCGCAGGGGCGAGTGCGGCCTGTGTGCGGACCGGGCGGGCTGCCGGCCTGGTCCGGTGCGGTTCGCCGGGTGGAGTGCGGCGGTGTGGGTGCGCGTCCTCATGCTCGCCATCGCCGCGGCGTCGATCGTCGGGGCCATCGCCTGCGCCGTGCTCGGGTGAGCAGGTGAAGTCGCTCAAGGGGCGCACGCCGGGCGGACGTTCGGTGCGGCCGTGACGTGGGCGAACACCTCTTCCATCAGAGGCATGCGCCCGCGCGCGCTGTGTCACCGTGCGCCCCCAGTGCTCCCCTGTGAGCCGAGCGGCGTCGCTCTTTTGGCCCGGTCCTTCGCGCTCCGGCGCACTGGAGCAGGCCGGTCCGTGTCAATGCCACGGGCCGGAATGAGGCTTGCCGGAGTGGAGAATCGGCCAACTGGTGTTCACCGGCTGGCCGTTCGTGCTGTCAATCCCTCTTCTGCCCCTGGTGGGAGGGGTTTTCGGTCACTTGTCCGCAGGGTAGAACGCGCCGTCTTCCGGACGGGAGTGTTTGAGGGGGTGGTGACAGGGCAGTGGAGGCAGGCCATGGCCTGGCCTGGCCGTCGTGCGAGGTTGGGGCCTCGCGGAAGCTACTCGCCGGTTACTGCGTGCGGCAGCGGGAGCACTATCCGTTCAACTTTGGGGGGTTGCTATCCGGTGACCCACCGTGAAGACTGTGGCCGAGTTCGACCGGGACGAAGGTGGTTCGAGTGCGCACTGAGCAGAGCGTCGGACGGCGTCCGTCGGGTGTGCGCACCGCCTCACCCCGTTCCCGGGCACCCGGCCTCTCCGGGGCCGTCACCGGTTCGTAGGTGCATGGGGAAGTACGCGCGCAAACCAGCGGCGCGGAACGTTTCACTGGGGGATGAGTGATGTCGGCAAGGTTCGCACAGCAGGTGCCGTCCTTCGTCCGGGGGCGGGCGAAGCACCGACGTGCGCCGGGGCGGCCGTGTTGAGCCGGCCCACGCGGCGTCGTTGACGGACGGATGACAGCAGTGCAGCCCGGCGGGCACGCCAACTGCGCCTAGACCCGCGCAGACATCGGCCCGAGCGACGTGCGGGCCCGACCGGCCCGCCCGCATGCCGAGTTCAAGCCCGCGGGCGCAGCGGTGGCACGCATGCCCGGCCTTCGCCGTGCTCCGTCTGCGCGCGTTGCCCGCCCGACCGGGGACGCACGACGTCCACCGCCCGGCGCTCCGAACGCGACCGCCCGAGCAGCAGCCCGCCCGTGGCCCCACTGTGCCCGCGCGCGCCATCCAAGGGAGAGAAGTGACCAGCAGCGAATCGACAGAGGCACACTTAGACCAGCCCTTCACCACGCTCACCGACCGCTGGCGCTCCCTGCGCGAGACCGGGCCGGTGCGCTACGACGAAGCGCAGGGAGTGTGGCGCGTCGTCGACTACCAAGGGGTCGCCGCCGTGCTCGCCGACCCGGCGACGTACTCCTCGGACATGACCCCGATCGCCCCCTCGCAGGAGGACTTCGACGCCTTCAAGCAGGGCAACTTCGTAGGCATGGACCCGCCGGAGCACCGCAAGTTCCGCACCCTGGTGAGCCAGGCGTTCACCCCGCGCGTGGTGCACGGCCTCGAACCGCGCATCGAAGCAGTGTGCAGGCGCCTGCTGGACACCGTCGCGGACAGCGACAGATTCGACGTCGTCGACACCCTCGCCCACCCGCTGCCGATCATCGTGATCGCCGAACTGCTCGGCATCCCGCCGGACGACCACCCGCTGTTCCAGGAGTGGGCGGCCACCCTCTTCGGCGGCGACCAACTGGGCGAGACGCCCGACACGGCCGACCTGGAGCGCGCGCTCGAAGCCATCGCGCCGACCGTGCGCGAGATGAACAGTTACGTCCTCGACCACATCCGGCACCGCCGCGCCCACCCCGCCGACGACCTGATCAGCAAGCTCATCGCCGCCGAGGTGGACGGCGTGCGCCTGGAGGACCAGGAGATGGTCGGGTTCGTCGCCCTGCTCCTGGTCGCCGGCCACGTCACCACCACCGCCCTCCTCGGCAACGCCCTGGTGGCCTTCGACCAGCAGCCCGGCACCCTCACCACCCTGCGCGCGGAACCCGACCTGCTGCCCGACGCCGTCGAAGAGGTGCTGCGCCTGCTGCCGCCCTTCCCCGAACTGGGCCGCCGCGTCTGCAAGCCCGTGGTACTCGGCGGCCACGAACTGCCCGTCAACACCCTCGTCATGGCCCACCTGGGCGCCGCCAACCGCGACCCGAGCCGGTTCACCGCGCCCGACACCCTCGACATCCGCCGCGGCCCCAACAACCACCTGACGTTCGGGCACGGCATCCACTTCTGCTTCGGCGCGCCGCTGGCCCGCCTGGAGGCGCGGATCGCGCTGCGCATGCTGCTCGACGACTACCGCGATCTCGCCATCCCCTCCTACGCCGACGTCACGTACCAGAACCCGGCCGTCATCGTCGGCGTACGTCACCTGCCGGTCGAGGTCAAAAGGCCCTAGCGACCGGACCCCGGCGCGGGCGGCCACCGCCCACCCCGCCGGTCGGTGCGTCGCCTTACACGAGCCACAGTCAACGGGAGTGCCCTTCTCATGCCGTATCCCACAGCCACCCCGGTCGTCGACCGGCAAGCACCGCTCCTACGCCAGGAGTTGCAGCACCGCCTCGACACGCTCGCCCACACCCACCGGGTGCCCGGGGCCCACCTCGCCGTGGACACCGGCATGGAAGTCATCAGCGTCCACACCGGTACGGCCGACGCCGCCACCGGCAGCGCGTACACGGCCGACACAGCCGTCCCGCTGGGCTCCGTCACCAAGGTCTACACCGCCGCCGCCGTCCTCCTCCTGGCCGACGACGGCGACCTCGACCTGGACGACCCCGCCGCCTCGTACGTCCCCGAACTGCGGGAGTTACCGCGGGTGACGGTACGTCACCTGCTCGGCCACACCGCCGGGTTGCCGACCGGACCGGACTCGGACACCGCGGCCCGCACCACCGCCTCCCGCTACCTGTCCGGGGTCTGCACGGCACAGGACGCGCTGTTCGCACCGGGCACCGGCTTCTCCTACTCCAACGCCGGATACATAGCCGCCGGCCGCCTCGTGGAGCAGGTGACGGGCATGACCTGGCAGGAAGCCGTCCAGGCCCTGCTCCTCGACCCCCTGGGCACCGCGCCCGCCTTCCTCGGCGACCCCGTCGCCGCCCGCCCCGTCGCCGCCGGCCACGCCGTCAACACGGCGACCGGCCGGCTGCGCCCCGCCCACCAGAACCTGGCCCCGGTGGAGGCACCGGCCGGAGCCCTGCTGGCCGGCGCCCTGGACCTGCTGGACCTCGGCAGAGCTCTGGCGGGCCGCTCCGCCGCGCTGCCGCCCGACGTGGCCGCCCGCATGCGGCGCCCCGAACCCGGCGCCGCCCCGGGAGCCCTGGCGGACGCCTGGGGCCTCGGTGTGGCGCTGTTCGACCACGACGGCCGACGGTGGTGCGGCCACGACGGCAACGCGCAGGGCACCTCCTGCCACCTGCGGGCCGAGCCGGAAAGCGGCGTGGTCGTCGCCTTCACCGGCAACGCCGGCGGTGCCACCGCGCTGTGGCAGGACCTCACCGACGACCTCACCCGGCTCACCGGCGCACGGGTGCCGACCGCGCCGACACCCGCTCACCGCGGCGACCCCATCGCCCTCCCCGAATGCGCCGGCACCTACCACAACGGCCCGACCGAATACCGGATCACCCTCGGCACGGACGGCTCCCCCACGCTGTCCGTCGACGGTGACGTGCCGCTGCCCCTGGTCTGCTACCCGGACCTGTCGTGCGATCTCGTCGACCCGGCCACCGGCCGCCGCGAGCCCGGCGGCCGGTTCCACCGCGACCCCGCCACCGGCGTCATCGACCACGTGCAGATATCGGGCCGCGCCGCACGCCGCACCCGCACCGCCTGACCCGCACCGCTCCGCCGTCCTCCTGCGCCCGTGCGGCCGAGGCACCCCACGGCCCCGCCGTCCGGGGCGTGCCTCCCGCACCGGCGCGCCCAGCATCGTCCCCGCTCCGAAGGACTGCCCCCATGACCGAGCCGCATGACACATCCGCTCCGGCCTCTTCTCCGCCGCGGCCCCCCGAGCCCGCCGTAGCCACCGCGAGCGAGGGGACCGATCCGGCACCGCGCCCACCGCTGGCCGAACTCTTCGCGGCGTGGGTCACGCGCACACCCGAGGCGCCCGCGCTGACCGACGGCCGCCGGACCTGGTCGTACCGGGAACTGGCGGACCGGTCCGGGCGGCTCGCCGACGAACTCGTACGGCTCGGGGCGGGCCCCGAGCGCACCGTGGCCCTGGTCCTGCCGCGCTCCATGGAACTGATCGCCGCCGAACTGGCCGTGGCCCGGGCGGGCGCCGCCTTCCTGCCCGTCGACCCGGACTACCCCGCCGAGCGGCGTGAGCTGATGCTGGGCGACGCCGGACCCGCGGTGGTCCTCGACGACCTGAGCCGGGTCCGTGATGTCATGGACGGCGCGAACGGCACGGGCGCCGTGCACGACCTGGACGCCGCGCACGACCTGGACGCCGGGAGCGGCACGGGCGCCGTATACGACACGGACGCCCGGAGCGGCACCGGCGCCACGGAGGCCGGGGGAGCGCACGCCGGATCGCCGGATGCGCCGGTCGGCCCCAACCACGCCGCGTACGTCATCTACACCTCCGGTTCGACCGGCCGGCCCAAGGGTGTGACGGTCACTCACCGAGGTATCGCGGGTTTCGCCGAGGCCGCCGCCGAGCGGTACGCGGTGGGGCCGGGCGACCGCGTGCTCCAGTTCTCCTCACCCAGCTTCGACGCCTCCGTGCTCGAACTGTTCATCTCCGTCCTGACCGGCGCCACCCTCGTGGTCCCGCCGGACGGACCGTGGCTCGGCGACGAACTCGCCACGGTCCTGGACGAGCACCGCATCAGCCACACCCTCATCCCCCCGGCCGCCCTCGCCACCCTGCCCGCCCCGGGCCCCGGCGGCGCGCCCCATCTGCGCACCCTGATCGTGGGCGCCGAGGCGTGCCCGGCGCACCTCGTCGACACCTGGGCACCCGGCCGCCGGATGATCAACTCCTACGGCCCGACCGAGGCCACCATCGTCGCCTCCTGGACCGGACCCCTGGCCGCGGCGAGCGGCCCCCCGACGATCGGCGGCCCGCTGCCCGGCACCCGGTCCCACGTCCTGGACGCGGATCTGCGCCCGGTGCCCCCCGGCGGCGACGGCGAACTGTTCGTGGGCGGCGACGGCGTGGCCCGCGGCTACCTCAACCGGCCCGGCCTGACCGCCGCCCGCTTCGTCGCCGACCCGTTCGGCCCGCCCGGCGCCCGCCTCTACCGCACCGGGGACCGGGCACGCTGGACCGCCGACGGGGAACTGGAGTACCTCGGCCGCGTCGACCGCCAGGTGAAGGTGCGCGGCTTCCGCATCGAACCCGGCGAGGTCGAGGCGGCGCTGCTGCGCCACACCGGGGTCCGCGAGGCCGTGGTCGTGGTGCGCGAGGACGAGCCGGGACGGCGCAGGCTGGTCGGCTACATCACCCCGGCCGACCGCCGACAGGCGCCGCACCCCGCGGAGTTGCGTGCCTACGCGGCCGCCGCCCTGCCCGCGCACATGGTCCCCTCGGCCGTCGTCGTCCTGGACGAACTGCCGCTCACCCCGCAGCACAAGGTCGACCGGCGTGCCCTGCCCGCCCCCGCCCCCGCCCACGCACCCGCCGCGGGCCGCGTCCTGCCCCGCACCCGTGAGGAAGAGACGCTCGCAGCCATCTGGGCGGACGTCCTCGGCGTCGACGCGGTGGGCGTGGAGGACGACTTCTTCGACCTGGGCGGCGACTCCATCCTCGCCGCCAAGGCCCTGTCCCGGATCCGCGACGAACTGGGGATGCTGCTCTCCGTACGAGACGTCTTCACCGCACGCAACGTCGCCGCCCTCGCCCCGCTGCTCGCGGATCCCGCCGCCGCCGTGACGGCGGAGCCGATCCCGCCCGCCCCGCGCGACCGGCCGCTGCCGCTGTCCAGCGCACAGCGGCGGCTGTGGTTCCTCGATGACCTCACCGACGGCGGCACCGAGTACAACACCGGCGTGGCGCTGCGGCTGCGCGGCGAACCGGACACGGCGGCACTGCGCCGCGCCCTGGACCGGCTGGCCGCGCGCCACGACTCGCTGCGCACCACCTTCGCCACCGTCGACGGGCAGGGCGTACAGCGGGTGAGCGGCGCGTCCGTCCTGCCGCTGCGCACCGCCGACGTGCGGGAACTGCCCGCCGAGCAGCGCGCCGAGGCCGCCGAGCGACTCCTCGCCGACGAACTGAGCCGCCCCTACGACCTGGCGGCGGGGCCGCTGACCCGCGCCCTGCTCGTCCACCATGCCGACGACGACCATCTGCTGCTGCTCGCCCAGCACCACATCGTCACCGACGGCTGGTCGGTGGGCATCCTGACCCGGGACCTGACCGCGCTCTACCGCGCGGAGGTCTCCGGCACACCGGACGGCCTGCCCGAGCCCGGCGTCCAGTACCCGGACTTCGCCGTGTGGGAGCACGAGCGGTCCGGTGACGGCCACGCCGAGGACCTCGCGTACTGGAAGCGGCACCTGACGGGGATGCCGCAACTGGAACTGCCCACCGACCGGCCACGGCCCGCGGTGCGCACCACCGCGGGCGCCGCGCACCGCCACCGGCTCCCCGCCGAACTGATCGCCCGCCTGCGGCAGTTGGCCGGCGGACGCGGCACCACCGTCTTCACCCTGTTCGCCGGAGCGGCGGCCGTGCTGTTCTCCCGCTACTCCGGGCAGCAAGACGTGGTCTTCGGCACCGTCACCAACGGGCGGGGCCACCGGGACCTGGAGGACGCCACCGGCTTCTTCGCCAACACCGTGGTGCTGCGCGAAGAAGTGGACGACACCATGACCGTCGACCGGTTCGTGGAGAGCATGCGCGCGACCGTCCTCGACGCCTTCGCCCACGACGGGGTGCCGTTCGACCGTGTCGTCGAGGAACTCGCGCCGCCCCGCGACCCGAGCCGCACCCCCCTGGTGCAGGCCCTCGTGGTCCAGCAGACCGCCGCCGACCGCCCCGGGGACTGCGGCGGGCTGCGCGTCGAGGACCACCCGCTGCCGCGCCCGGCCGCCCGCTTCGACCTGGTCCTGGAGTTCGCGCCGCGGCCGGACGGCGGCTGCGAGCTGACGGTCGAGTACAACACCGACCTGTTCCGGGCGGACACGGTCGCCCGCATGAGCGGTCATCTGCACCGCCTCCTCGAAGGCATGGTGGAGAGCCCCCACCGGACCCTGGCCAGGCTGCCGCTTCTTTCGGAGGACGAGCGGCGCACGCTGCTCGAATCATGGAACCCGCCCAACCCGCCCGCGCCCGCCAGGGGGCACCAGCGCGGCGAGGGCACGCTGCCGGCGCTGTTCGAGGCTCAGGTGGCCGCCACCCCCGACCGCACCGCCGTGCTCTGCGGCCCCACGCGCCTCGACTACGCCGAGGTGAACCGGCGCGCCAACCGGCTCGCCCGGCTCCTCGTCGCCCGCGGCGCCGGGCCCGAGACGCTCGTGGCGCTGTGCCTGCCCCGCACCGCCGACCTCCTGCCGACCTTGTGGGCGGTACTGAAGTCCGGCGCCGGATATCTGCCCGTGGACCCCGGCTATCCGCGCGAACGCGTCGCCTTCATGCTCGACGACGCCGCGCCGGCCCTGGTCGTCGCCACCCGTGAGACCGCGGACGCGCTGCCCGACGGGTGCGATCCCCTGCTCCTGGAGGACTGCCCGGCCGACGGCGACCCGGGCCCGGCGGACGCGGACCCGACCGACGCCGACCGCCTGCGGCCCCTGCTCCCGGACCATCCCGCGTACGTCATCTACACCTCGGGCTCGACCGGACGCCCCAAGGGAGTCGTGGTCACCCACCGCAGCGTCGCCGCGCTCGCCGCGTGGGCGGGGGAGTGCTTCGGTCCCCGCCGCCTCGCGCACGTGCTGGCCGCCACCTCCCTCAACTTCGACGTGTCCGTCTTCGAGTTGCTCTGCCCGCTGCTCGCGGGCGGCAGCGTCGAGGTGGTCGCCGACCTGGCGGCGCTCGCCGACGCGGACGGACCGAAGCGGGCCGGGCTCCTCAGCGGCGTGCCGTCGGTGGTCTCGCGGATGCTCGCCGCGGGCGGCGCGGCCGTGCGGGCCGACACGGTCGTCCTGGCGGGCGAGGCGCTGCCCGCGCAGACCGTGCGCGACCTGCGCGAGGCCATGCCGTCCTGCGAGGTGGCCAACATCTACGGCCCCACCGAGGCCACCGTCTACGCCACCGCCTGGTTCGCGGGCGAGCAGGTGCCCAGCCAGTCCCCGCCCATCGGCAGGCCCGTGGCCCGTACCCGCGCCTACGTCCTCGACCAGCTGATGCGCCCCCAACCGCCGGGCGTCACAGGTGAGTTGTACCTGGGCGGCGGCGGCCTAGCGCGCGGCTACCTGGGACGCCCCGGCCTGACCGCAGCCCGCTTCCTCGCCGACCCGTTCGGCCTGCCGGGGGACCGCATGTACCGCACCGGGGACCTGGTGCGCTGGACCGCCGACGGTGAACTGGAGTACCTCGGCCGGAGCGACCAGCAGGTCAAGGTGCGCGGCTTCCGCATCGAACTCGGCGAGGTCGAGGAGGCGTTGCGCGGCTGCGCGGGCGTGGCGGAGAGCGCCGCCACCGTCCTGGAGAGCGACGGCCACCGGCGTCTGGTCGGCCACGTCGTCCCGGCCCCGGGCGCGCACCTCGAACCGGAGGCGGTGCGCCGGACCCTCGGCCGCACCCTGCCCGACTACCTGGTCCCCGCGGCCGTCGTGGTGCTGCCCGCGCTGCCGCTGAACCCCAACGGCAAGCTGGACCGCGGCCGTCTCCCGGCACCTGCGCCCGCCGGGCACCCCACCCGCCACGTCGCGCCCCGCACCCCCACCGAGCGGGTCCTCGCCGGAATCTGGGCCCACGTGCTGCACGTGGAGCGCGTCGGCGCCGACGACAACTTCTTCGCCCTCGGCGGCGACTCCATCCTCAGCATCCAAGTGGTCGCCCAGGCCCGGCAGGCCGGACTCACGGTGACCTCCCGCGACGTCTACCGGCACCAGACGGTCGCCGCCTTGGCCCGGTGCGCGGACGCCTCCGGACCCCGCGCAACCGCGGCCCCGGCCGTCGTGGCCGCCACCGGCACGGCACCGCTGACACCCATCCAGCGCTGGCTGTTCGACAGCGCGGGCGACCGGGCCGGTCACTTCGCGCAGACCCTGTCCACGGAGCTGTCCCGCACCGTCGACGCGACGGCCCTGGAGCACGCCCTCAACGACGTCGTCGCCCACCACGACGCACTGCGCTCCCGCTTCCCCGGCACCGACGGGGAGCCGGGCGGCACCGGCTGGCACATCGACGAGCGCGTGCCGCGACTGCGCCTGGGCCACCACACCGGTCCCGGCACCGACACCCCCCACCTGGGCCCCTTCGACCTCGCCCACGGACCGCTGCTGCGCGCCGTCCTGCACGACCGGGGCGAGGGCCTGCCCGCGATCCTGCACCTGGCGGTCCATCACCTCGTGGTCGACGGCGTCTCCTGGCGCGTCCTGCTGGAGGACCTCGACCGGGCGTACCGCGCCCGCCGCGAGGGCCGCGACGGGACCGCGGCGCTGCCCGCCAAGTCCTCGCCGCTGCGGCACTGGGCCCGGCGCCTGACCGCCCACGCCGCCGAGGGCGGCGTCGACGACGAGACGGCGTACTGGACGCAGGCCACCGCCGGTGCCGCGGTGGACCTGCCGCGGGACCTGACGGGCGCCAACACCTACGCCTCGGCGCGCTCGGTGACCGTACGCCTGACCGCCGATGACACCTCCGCCCTGCTGCGCACGCTGCCGGACACCTACCGCACCCGGGTCAACGACGTGCTGCTGAGCGCTCTTGGCCGGGTGCTATGCGCGTGGACCGGACACGAGAAGGTCCTCGTGGACGTCGAGGGACACGGCCGCGAGGAGCTCTTCGCCGACGTCGACACCAGCCGCACCGTCGGCTGGTTCACCACCCGTCACCCCGTCGCCCTCGCCGTCCCGCCGGACGCAGGATGGGACGCCGTACTGAAGCAGGTCAAGGAACAGGTGCGCGCGGTGCCCCGGCACGGCCTGGGGCACGACGTCCTGCGGTACCTGGCCCGGCCGGGAGCGCTGCCGTCGGCGCCGACCGCGCAGGTCAGTTTCAACTACCTGGGCCGCTTCGGGGTGCCCGGCGCGGCCGACGGCCTGTACGGCGGCACGTTCCGCCCGCTGGAGCTGGACGCCGACCCGCTCGCCGCCCGCCCCCACGCCCTGGAGGTCGTGGGCCAACTGGACGGCGACGAGCTGGAGTTCACCTGGTTCTACTCCGCCGGACTGCACCAGGAGTCCACCGTCACCGGCCTCGCCGGGCGGTTCGCCGACGCGCTGGCCGGCATCGCCCGGCACGCCGCCGCCCCCGGCACCGGCGGGCGCACCCCGTCGGACTTCCCGCTGGCCGAGCTCGACCAGGCGGCCGTGGACCGGATCACGGGCGACGACCCCGGCGCGGTGGAGGACGTCCATCCGCTCACGCCCACCCAGGCGGGCATGCTCTTCCACGGCCTGTCGCAGGACGACCGGCGCGTCTACTTCCAGCAGCTGTCGTTCGTCCTGGACGGCGTGCCCGACCCCGAGGTGCTCGCGGCGGCCTGGCAGCAGGTCACGGACCGCACCCCCGTGCTCCGCGGCCACGTCGTGTGGCAGGACGTCCCCGAGCCGCTGTTCGTGGTGCGGCGGCGCGCGACCCTCCCCGTCACCCACCTCGACTGGCGCGATCTGGACGAGGACGAACGGGCGGGCAGGCTCCGGGACTTCCTCGCCGAGGACCGTGAGCGCGGCATCGACCTGGCGCCTGCGCCGCTCCAGCGCCTGGTCCTCGCCCGGCTCTCCGACACCTCCGTGCGCGTGGTGTGGTCCTTCCACCACCTGATCCTCGACGGCTGGAGCCTGTTCCAGGTCCTGTCCGACGTGTTCGCCGACCACGCCCGCCGCACCGGTGTGCCGGGAGCCGATGGCGAGCTGCCCGAGCGGCGTCCGTACCGCGACTATGTGGCCTGGTTGCGCGAGCGCGACGGGGCGGAGGCCGGACAGCACTGGCAGGACCGCCTCTCCGGCCTGAGCGAGACCACCGCGCTGCCCTACGACCGTGAGCCGCGTGAGAGCCACCACGCCGAGTCCACGGACGCCGTCCGCGTCACGCTGCCCGAGACCACGAGCCGGGCACTCGAAGACCTCGCGCGGAGCGCGGGGCTGACCCTCAACACCCTGGTCCAGGGCGCGTGGGCGCTGCTCCTGAGTCGGCAGGCGGGCCGGGCGGACGTCGTCTTCGGCACCACCGTCTCCGGCCGGCCGCCCGAGCTGCCCGGCGCCGAGGACATGACTGGCCTGTTCATCTCGACCCTGCCCACCCGCGTCACCGTGCCGCGCGACGGCACCCTGCTCGACTGGCTGCGCGACCTCCAGCGCGACCAGAGCGAGGACCGCCGCTTCGACTGCGTCCCGCTCACGCGGATGAAGGCGCTCACCGAACTTCCCGAGCGCGCCGCCCTGTTCGACAGCATCGTGGTCTTCGAGAACTATCCGGTCGACGACGACCTCGCCGCCGCCCACGGTCTGCGACTGAGCGGGCTCGACGGCATCGAGACCACCAACTACCCGCTCAGCCTGGTCGCGTACCCCGGGACGGAACTGGCCCTGAGAGTCGGGTACGACCCCGAGCTGTTCGACGCCGCCACCGTCGCACGGATGGCCGAGTACCTGACCGTCCTCCTGGCAGGCATGACCGCCGGGCCGGAACGCGCGCCCGCGCGGCTGCCCCTGCTGACGCCCGCCCGCCGCCACCAGGTGCTCGACACGTGGAACGACACCGCCGCGCCCGCCCCGGACGCCACTGCCGCGGAGCTGTTCGCCGCGCAGGTGCGGCGCACGCCCGACGCCGTTGCGCTGGAAGCCGGAGACGAACGGCTCACCTACGGCGAGCTGGACGCCCGGGCCGCGGCCCTCGCCGCCCGGCTCACCGCGCTCGGTGTCACGGCGGAAGTTCCGGTGGGCGTCCTGATGAAACGTTCGATCACCCTTGTCGTCGCGCAGCTCGCCCTCGCCCGCACCGGCGGCGTGTACGTCCCGCTGGATGGCAGGGCCCCGGTCGAGCGGCTGCGGCGCATGCTCACCGACGTGGGCACGGCGCTGCTGCTCACCGATGCCGCCTGGCAGGAGAGCGCGGGGGAGGTGCTGCCCGACGGCACTGTGCTGTGCGTCGACGGGGGCTTGGACGACGGCTTCGGCGGTGGCGGCCTCGACGGGGCGGCGGCCGACGGGCCAGGGGCCGACGGATCGGCGGCCGACGGGCCGGGCATCCCTCACGTGCACCCCGACAACGTCCAGTACCTGATGTTCACCTCGGGATCCACCGGCACCCCCAAGGGGGTCGCCGTGCGGCACCGGGACGTCGCCGCGCTCGCCCTCGACCGCGCCTTCGCCGGGCACGAGCGGGTGCTCGTGCACTCCCCGCACGCCTTCGACGCCTCGACGTACGAACTGTGGGTGCCGCTGCTGCACGGCGGCACGGCCGTGCTCGCGCCGCCGGACGACCTGGACGCCGCCGGCGTACGCCGCGCGATCACCGAGCAGGGCGTGCGGTGCCTGTGGCTCACCGCGGGGCTCTTCCGCCTGCTCGCCCAGGAGGACCCGACCTGCCTGCGCGGCGCCGTCGAGGTGTGGACCGGCGGTGAGGCCGTGCCCGGCGCGGTGGTGGCCCGGGTCCTGGACGCCTGCCCCGGCCTGACCGTCGTCGACGGCTACGGCCCCACCGAGACCACCACGTTCGCCACCCGGCGCCCCTACCGCGCCGGCGACCCGCTGCCCGCCGTGCTGCCCATCGGACGCCCCCTGGACAACACCCGGGTGTACGTCCTCGACGACGCGCTGCATCCCCAACCTCCGGGCGTGCCAGGGGAGTTGTACATCGCGGGCGCCGGTCTGGCCCGCGGATACGCCGGGCTGCCCGCGGCCACCGCCGCCCGCTACCTCGCCGACCCGTTCGGCCCGCCCGGCACCCGCATGTACCGCACCGGCGACATCGTGCGCTGGAGCGGCGACGGCGAACTGCACTTCGTGGGGCGCGCGGACGACCAGATCAAGATCCGTGGCTTCCGCGTCGAGCCCGCCGAGATCGAGGCCCGGCTCACGGCCCACCCGGCCGTCGCCGAAGCGGTCGTCTCCCTGTACGAGCACGCCGGCCGCAAACGCCTGGCCGCCCACCTCGTACCGGCCCCGGGCGCGGCGGTCCCGGCCGCGGCCGAGCTGCGCGCCCACCTGTCCGCGGACCTGCCCGACTACATGCTGCCCGCCGCCTTCGTCACCGTGCCGGAACTGCCCCTGACGGCCAACGGCAAGGTGGACCGGCGCAGGCTGCCCGAGCCCGACTGGACCACGACGGGCGACGCGGCCTACCGGGCCCCGCGCGCCGGAGCCGAGCGGATACTCGGCGAGATCTGGGCGGAACTGCTCGGCGTGGCACGTGTCGGCGCCGACGACAACTTCTTCATGCTGGGCGGCGACTCGATCCTCAGCATCCAGGTCGTCTCCCGCGCCCGCGCCGCCGGTCTCGCCCTCACCCCGCGCGACCTGTTCCGCCACCCCACCATCGCCGCCCTCGCCGCCGCGAGCGGCACCGCCGCGCCCGTCGCGGGCACCGCCCAGGTCGCCGGGGAGGTCGCGCTCACGCCCATCCAGCACTGGTTCCTGGACGCGGGGCCGCACCGCCCGGAGTTCTTCGACCAGTCCGTCGTCGTGGAGACCGCCGAGGACGTAGACGCCGACGCGCTGCGCCGCGCGCTCACCGCCCTCTGGTCCCACCACGACGCCCTGCGCTCGCGCTTCGCCCGGCAGGACGACGGCGCGTGGCGGCAGACGTGCGCCGACACCGAGGCGGCGGCGCACGAACTCCTCGAAGTCCACGACCTGAGCGGCCTCGACCCGGCGCCGGCTGAGGACACCGAGGACCGCGTCACGGCCGAGGCGCACGCCGCCTTCCGTCTCGACACCGGCCCGCTCCTCACCGCCCGCCTGTTCACCGGCGCCCGCCGCCCCCGCCTGCTCCTGACGGCGCATCACCTGGTGGTCGACGGCGTCTCCTGGCGCGTACTCCTGGAGGACCTGGACACCGCCTACCGGCAGGCGCATGCCGGAGAAGGGATACGACTCCCCGAGCGCACCACCTCCGTCCAGGAGTGGGCGCGCCGCCTGCACGCGCACACCGAATCCGGTGGCTTCGTCGGCCAGCGCGAGCATTGGGAGGACATGTCCCGGCACTGCGCCGTGCCGCTGCCCGTCGATGGTGAGGGTGACGGCGGCAACACCATGGCCGACGTCCGCGAGGTCACCGTACGCCTGGACAGGCAGCGCACCGACGCGCTGCTGCGCGAGGTGCCCGGCGCCTACCGCACGCGCATCGACGACGCCCTGCTGACCGCCCTCGGCAGGGTCCTCGCCGGGTGGACCGGACGGCGGACCGTCGCCGTCGGCCTGGAGGGGCACGGCCGCGAGGACCAGCTCTTCGACGACATCGACCTGTCGCGCACGGTCGGCTGGTTCACCTCCCTGTACCCGGTCGCGCTCGACGTGCCGGACGGGGACTGGGGCACCGCCCTGAAGGCAGTGAAGGAACAGCTGCGTGCGGTCCCCGACCGGGGCATCGGCTATGGAGCGCTGCGGTATCTGTCCGGGGACGGCCGCCTCACCGGCGCGCCGGCGGCCGCCGTCAGCTTCAACTACCTGGGCCGGTTCGGCTGGTCCGACACCGCCGGGGGCGTCGACGACGGCGGGCTGGTGCGCTCCGTGCCCGGCGGGCTGGGCGGCGCCGAGGCACCCGAGTCGGTGCGCCCCCACCTGCTGGACGTGGTGGCCCGCGTCGACGACGGCCAGCTGGAGATCACCTGGCACTACAGCCACCGGCTGCACCGCGAGGAGACGATCGCGGGCCTCGCGTCCGGCCTGCTCCAGGCCCTGGAAGGCATCGTCGCCCACTGCGCCGAGCCGGGCGCAGGCGGCCGGACCCCGTCGGACTTCCCGCTGGCCCGCCTGGACCAGACGGCCCTCGACCGGGTCGCCGGGGACGGCCGCACCGTCGCGGACCTCTACCCGCTGACGCCGATGCAGGCGGGCATGCTGTTCCACAGCCTCATGGACCCGGACGGCCGCACCTACGTCAACCAGGTCCAACTGGTGCTGCGAGGCGTCACTGATCCGGGCGCCCTGGCCGAGGCGTGGCAGCACACCGCGGACGCCAACCCCGTGCTGCGCACCCGCCTGGAGTGGCAGGAGACCGCCGAACCGCTCCAGGTCGTGCAGCGGCGGGCCACCGTGCCCGTCACCCACCACGACTGGACGACCTGGTCCGCCGAGCGCCGCGAACAGGAGATGGACCGGCTGCTCGCCGCCGACCGCGAGGCTGGCGTCGACCTGGGCGCGGCTCCGCTGATGCGGCTCACCCTCATCCGGCTCTCGCCGGAACGGGTGCGGATGGTGTGGACGTTCCACCACGTCCTGCTCGACGGGTGGAGCGCGGCCCAGGTCTTCGACGAGGTGTGTGAGCGGTACGCCGCCCTGACCACCGGACGCCGCCCCGAGGTTCCCGGCCGGGCGGCCTTCGCCGACTACTTGGGCTGGCTGACCTGCCAGGACGCCGAGCGGGCCGAACAGTACTGGCGTACCGCCCTCGCCGGATTCGCCACGCCCACCGCGCTGCCCCGGGACCGGTGGCCCGCCGAGGCGCACCGCGCGTCCTCGTCCGATTCGGTCCGCGCGACGCTCGACGCCGACGTGTCGGCACGGCTGCGGGAGACCGCGCAGCGGGCCGGACTGACCGTCAACACCATGCTCCAGGGCGCCTGGGCGCTGCTCCTCTCCCGCTACGGCGGCGGTGACGACGTGGTGTTCGGCACGACCGTCTCCGGGCGCCCGGCCGACCTGCCGGGCGTGACCTCCATGGTCGGCCTGTTCATCAACACCCTGCCGACCCGGGCGCGCGTCGACGGACAGCGGCGCCTCCTCGACTGGCTCGGCGACCTCCAGGCCGCCCAGTCGGAGTCCCGGCGCCACGACTTCGTCTCCCTCGCCCAGATGCAGACCTGGAGCGACATCCCCGGCGGCACGAACCTGTTCGACAGCATCGTGGTCTTCGAGAACTACCCGTTCGACGCGGGCGCCCTGGCCCGGCACGGCCTGGCCATCGAGCAGGAACGCGACCTGGAGCCGACCAACTACCCGCTCACCGTGATGATTTCGCCGGGCGAGGAACTCGCCGTCGAACTCGGTTACGACTCCTGCTACTTCGAGGAGTCCACGGCCCGCTCCCTGGCCGATCGGCTGTTGCATACGTTGCGTGCGCTGGCGGATGCGACGGACGCCACGCGGGTGGATGCGGTGGATGTGCTGCCGCCTGCCGAGCGGAGTCGTCTGCTGGCGGGGGCGGTGCGTCCGCGGGCGGAGCCTGTTGTGCCGGTCACCTTGCCTGCTCTGGTTGAGGCCGCGGTGGACCGTGTGCCGGACGCTGTGGCGTTGGAGGCGCCTGGCTTGGTGTTGTCGTTCGGGGAGTTGGAGGCGCGGGCGAATGTGCTGGCGCACCGGCTCATCGGGCGAGGGGTAGGTCCCGGCGACCTTGTCGCGCTGACCTTGCCGCGGTCGGCGGAGATGTTCGTCGCTCAGCTGGCGGTCACCAAGGCGGGCGCGGCGTTTCTGCCGGTCGATCCCGGATATCCGCAGGAGCGGATCGCGTTGATGCTGCGGGACGCGGCGCCTGCCCTGACGCTGGGCGCCGACGAGGTCTCTGGTCTGCTCACTGACGCAGGGGACGCCGAGCCGCGGCATCGGCCCACGGACGCCGACCGTGTCCGTCCGCTGCGGCTGGATGATCCGGCGTACGTCATTTACACCTCGGGCTCGACCGGCACTCCCAAGGGTGTGGTCGTGACCCACCGGGGCCTGGCGGACTTCGCTGCTGCCGAGGCCGCGCACTACCAAGTCAGCCCCGGAGATCGGATCTTGGCGTTCGCCACGCCCAGCTTTGACGCCTCAGTGCTGGAGCTGTGCATGTCGCTGCCTCATGGGGCTCGGCTCGTGGTGCCCCCGCCCGGCCCGCTGCTGGGCGCCGAGTTGGCGGAGGTGCTGCGGGGCGGGCGTATCACGCACACGCTGCTGCCGCCCGCCGCGTTGGCCACGTTGCCGTCGGACACTCCCGGCACGCTGCCCGATCTGAAGACCTTGACCGTCGGCGCCGATGCCTGCGGGGCGGAGCTGGTGGCGCGGTGGGCGCCGCATCACCGCCTGGTCAACTCCTACGGGCCGACCGAGGCCACCGTGGTCGCCACCTGGTCGGCCCCGCTGGAAGCGGGCGGCACGGCCCCGCCCATCGGCCGCCGCCTGCCGGGCACCGGCACCTACGTCCTAGATGGGCGGCTGCGTCCGGTCCCCGATGGCGTGCCCGGTGAACTGTGGCTCAGTGGCCCGTCGTTGGCCCGCGGCTACCTCAACCGGCCCGGCCTGACCGCCTCCCGCTTCACCGCCGACCCCTTCGGCCCGCCCGGCACCCGCATGTACCGCACCGGCGACCTGGTACGCCGCGACGCCCACGGCGAGCTGCACTACCTGGGCCGCACCGACCACCAGGTGAAGTTGCGCGGCTTCCGCGTCGAACTGGGCGAGGTGGAGTCCGCTCTCGCCCGGCACCCGCAGGTGTCTGCCGCCGCCGCCCAAGTGGTCGAACACGACGGTCACCGGCGCCTCGTGGCCTACGCGGTCCCCGACGGCGCCGACGTCCCGGACTCCGCCGAGCTGCGCGCCTTCCTCGCGCGGACGCTGCCCGAGCACCTGGTCCCGTCCGTGGTGGTGCCGTTGGAGCAGCTGCCGCTCGGCGCCACCGGCAAGCTTGACCGCCGGGCGCTGCCCGAGCCGGTGTGGCCGACCGGTGACACCGGCGGCGGGGAGCACGCTCCGCGCACCGGTGCCGAGAAGACGCTCGCCGCCATCTGGGCCGAGGTGCTCCGCGTGCCCGACGTGGGCGTGCGCGACAACTACTTCACCCTCGGCGGCGACTCCATCCTCGGCATCCAGATCGTCTCCGCCGCCCGCCGGGCCGGTTTCGCCCTCACCCCCCGGCACCTGTTCCAGCACCAGACGATCGCGGAGCTGGCCGTGGCTGCCGAGGACCTGCCCGCCACGGCGACCCGTGCCGAACAGGGCCCGGTCGTGGGCGAGGCGCCGCTGACCCCCGTACAGCACTGGCTGTTCGACACCCTCACCGGCGACCCGGCGCGCCTCACCCAGGGGGTCTGCCACCACCTGGCCACCGACACCGACGAGACGCTGCTGCGCGGCGCGCTCGCCGCGGTCCTCGACCACCACGACGCCCTGCGGCTGCGCTACGAGAAGGACGCCGACGGGCACTGGCGCCAGTACGGCACCGCCCCCGGCGACGGGGTCCACCTGGAGGTGCACGATCTGCCGCGGCGCACTCCGGAAGGCACCGACGCGGCGCTGCACGAGCTGGCCGAGGGCCTGAGCGGCGGGTTCGACCTGTCCGCCGCCCCCCTGTTCAGGGCCGCGCTGTGCCGCCCCGACGGAGACGGGCGGCCCGTACTGCTCCTGGCCGCCCACCACTTGGTCGTCGACGCCGTGTCGTGGCACGTGATCCTGGAGGACCTGGACAGCGCCTACCGCGCGCTGCGCGACGGCCACCCCGTGGATCTCGGGCCCAAGAGCACGTCCTTCCAGGCGTGGGCGGGCCGGCTCCTCGACCACACCGCGGCCGGCGGCTTCGACGACGAACTCGCCCACTGGCAGGCCGTGTCGGGGGACGCCACACTGCCCACCGACCTGACAGGCGCCAACATCGCCGCCTGCGAGGAGACGGTGACGGTCGCCTTGGACCGCGAGGACACCCGCAGGCTGCTACAGGACGTGCCCGACGCCTACCGCACCCGCGTCGACGACGTCCTGCTGTGCGCGCTGGGCCGGGTCATGGCGCGCTGGACCGGCCGGGACCGGGTGGCGGTCACGCTGGAGAGCCACGGCCGGGAGGACCTGTTCGACGACGTCGACCTGTCCCGTACGGTCGGCTGGTTCACCAGCGTGTACCCCGTGGTCCTCGACGTGCCCCGGCACGCGGACACCGGCTCCGCCCTGAAGTCCGTCAAGGAGAGCCTGCGCGCCGTGCCGCGCGGCGGCCTTGGGTACGGCGCCCTGCGCCATCTGCACGCCACGGCGGGGGACCGGCTGCCCGGCCTGCCGCAGCTCGGCTTCAACTACCTCGGGCAGCAGGACGGCAGCGCCCCGGCGGGCGGCGGCCTGCTGCACGCGCCCCACGGCGGGCTCACCGGCGGCATGGACCGCGCCGCGGAGCGTCCGCACCTCATCGACGTCCTCGGCCATGTCACCGACAAACGACTGGAGTTCACCTGGTCGTACTCCCGCGAGGTGCACCGGCGCGACACCGTCGACCGCCTCGCCGCCGAGATGGCCGAAGAGCTGCGCGCCATCGTGCGGCACTGCGCCGAGCCCGGCGCCGGAGGCCGTACCCCGTCGGACTTCCCGCTGGCCCCGCTGGACCAGGCGGCCGTCGACCGCCTCGTGGGCACCGGCCGCGACATCGTGGACGTCTACCCGCTCACCCCCACCCAGTCCGGCATGCTCGTCCACGGCATGGACGAGCCCGGCGGCGGCGTGTACACCGAGCAGGTCACGTTCGTGATGGACGGGGTGCGCGACACCGGCCCGCTGGCCGCCGCCTGGCAGCACGTCGTCGACCGCACCCCCGTGCTGCGCACCGCCGTGGTCCTGAGCGGCGTACCCGTCCCGCTCCAGACCGTGCACCGTGCCGCGACGCTGCCCGTCACCGAGTACGACTGGAGCGGCCTGCCGCCCGAGCGGCGCCCGGCGGAACTGGAGCGGCTGCTCGCCGAGGACAAGGCCCGCGGCATCGCCCTGGACGGCGTGCCCCTGCTGCGTGTCGCCCTCATCCGGCTCGCCCCGGACGAGGTGCGCGTGGTGTGGACCTTCCACCACGTCCTCCTCGACGGGTGGAGCGTCTTCCACGTCCTGTCGGACGTCGTGGCCTGCCACGCCGCGCTCGCCGCGGGCGAGGAGCCGAGCCTGCCGGACCGCCGCCCGTTCGCGGACTACGCGGCCTGGTTCGCCGGCCGTGACACCGCCCGCGCCGAGGAGCACTGGCGTACCGCCCTCGCCGGACTCACCGCCCCCACGGCCCTGCCCTACGACCGCAGGCCCGCCCTGGGCGCCACGGCCTGCTCCGGCACCTGGCTGTCGCAGCGGCTCGGCGAGGAATCCACCCGGCGGCTCCAGGAGTTCGCCCGCCGCCACCGGCTCACCCTCAACACCGTGGTGGAGGGCGCCTGGGGGCTGCTCCTCTCGCGGTGGAGCGGCGAGACGGAGGTCTGCTACGGCACCACCGTCTCCGGGCGGCCCTCGGACCTGCCCGGCGCCGACACCATCACCGGCCTGTTCATCACCACGCTGCCCGCGAGGGCCACCGTGGACGGCGGACAGCCGTGCGACGCGTGGCTGCGCCGGACACAGGCGGCGCGGGCCGAGGACCGCCGCTTCGGCCACGTACCGCTCACCCGCCTGCACAGCTTCACCGAACTGCCCGCGGGGACACCCCTGTTCGACAGCCTGCTCGTCTTCGAGAACTATCCGGTCGACGACAGCACCGCGGACGCCCACGGCGTGCGGATGCGGGACCTCGAAGCCCGCGAGGCCACCAACTATCCGCTCACCGTGGTGATCTCGCCGGGCCAGCGGCTCTCTGTCGAACTCGGCTACGACCCGCGCTACTTCGAGGCGTCTACGGCTTGTTCCTTGGCCGATCAGTTGTTGCATACGTTGCGTGCGCTGGCGGATGCGACGGACACGATGCGGGTGGATGCGGTGGATGTGCTGCCGCCTGCTGAGCGGAGTCGTCTGCTGGCGGGGGCGGTGCGTCCGCAGGCGGAGGCTGTTGTGCCGGTCACGTTGCCTGCTCTGGTTGAGGCGGCGGTGGATCGTGCGCCGGATGCTGTGGCGCTGGAGGCGCCTGGCTTGGTGTTGTCGTTCGGGGAGTTGGAGGCGCGGGCGAATGCGCTGGCGCAGCGGCTCATCGGGCAGGGTGTGGGTCCTGGTGATCTCGTGGCTCTTAGTCTGCCGCGGTCGGCGGAGATGGTGCTTGCTCAGCTGGCGGTCACCAAGGCGGGCGCGGCGTTTCTGCCGGTCGATCCCGGATATCCGCAGGAGCGGATCGCGTTGATGCTTCAGGACGCGGCGCCTGCCCTGACCCTCGGCGCCGACGAGGTCTCTGGTCTGCTCACTGACGCAGGGGACGTCGAGCCGCGGCATCGGCCCACGGACGCCGACCGTGTCCGTCCGTTGCGGCTGGATGATCCGGCGTACGTCATTTACACCTCGGGTTCGACCGGCACACCTAAGGGCGTGGTGGTCACTCATCGGGGTCTGGCGGGCTTCGCTGCCGCGGAGGCCGCGCACTACCAGGTCAGCCCCGGCGACCGGGTCCTGGCGTTCGCCACGCCCAGCTTCGACGCCTCGGTGCTGGAGCTGTGCATGTCGCTGCCGCAGGGGGCTCGGCTCGTGGTGCCCCGCCCCGGTCCGTTGCTCGGCGAGGAACTGGCCGAGGTGCTGCGCGAGGGGCGTATCACGCACACGCTGCTGCCGCCCGCCGCGCTGGCCACCCTGCCGTCGGACACTCCCGGCACGCTGCCTGACCTGAAGACCTTGACGGTCGGCGCCGATGCCTGCGGGGCCGACCTGGTGGCCCGCTGGGCGCCGCATCACCGCCTGGTCAACTCCTACGGGCCGACCGAGGCCACTGTCGTGGCAACCTGGTCGGCCCCGCTGGAAGCGGTGGGTACGGCCCCGCCCATCGGCAGGCGGCTGCCGGGCACCGGCACGTACGTCCTGGACGCGCGGCTGCGTCCGGTCCCTGATGGCGTGCCCGGTGAACTGTGGCTCAGTGGCCCGTCGTTGGCGCGTGGCTACCTCAACCGGCCGGGTCTGACCGCGTCCCGCTTCACCGCCGACCCGTTCGGCCCGCCCGGCACCCGCATGTACCGCACCGGCGACCTGGTACGACGTGATGCACAGGGTGAACTGCACTACCTGGGCCGCACCGACCACCAGCTCAAGCTGCGCGGCTTCCGCATCGAGGCGGGTGAGGTGGAGACGGTCCTCACGCGGCACCCCGCCGTCCTGGACGCCGTCGTGACCGTGCGGGAGGACGAGCCGGACCTGCCGCGCCTGGTCGCCCACCTGCTGGCCGCGCCCGGCGCCGAACCCCCCGCGGCAGCCGAACTGCGCGCCCTGGCCGCGGGCGCCCTGCCCGGCCCGATGGTGCCGTCCGCGTTCGTCGTCATGGAGCGCTTCCCGCTCACCGACAACGGCAAGACCGACCGGGCCGCGCTGCCCGCACCCCCCGTGGACCTGGAGGAGACGCCCGACCGTGTCGCACCCCGCACCCCCACCGAGGAGGTCCTGGCCGACATCTGGGAGGAGGTCCTGCACACGATGGTGGGAGCGGAGGACGACTACCTCCTGCTCGGCGGCGACTCCCTGCGCGCCCTGCACATCGTCTCGCGGGCCAACGACGCCTTCGGCGTGAGCCTCACACCCCGCGACGTCCTGGTCCACCGCACGGTCGCCGCCCTGGCCGACCTGGTGGAGGAGCAGGTGCTCAGCGAACTCGAAGACGCCGCGCGCGGCGACAGCGACCACGACGAACGGTAAGGACTCTCACGACCATGACGTCTTCGAAGCGTGACCGCGCCGAGGCCCTGCCCCAGGACCTTCAGGAGGCGCTGCGCCGCCGCCTTGCCGGACGGGCCGGGGCCGCCGGTGCGGCGGGCCGGGCCGGGGCACCGGACGCGGCGGCCCGGCGGGGCATCCCGCGCGCGGACCGCTCCCGCCCGCTGCCGCTGTCCTTTGCCCAGCAGCGGCTGTGGTTCCTCGACCGGCTGAGCCCCGGCGACGCCCGCTACAACAGCGCGGTCGCCCTGCGGCTCACCGGCCCGCTGGACCGCACCGCCCTTTCCCGCGCCCTCGACACCGTGGTGGCGCGGCACGAGGCGCTGCGCACCACGTTCGAGGAGAGCGACGGGCGGCCCGCGCAGACCGTGCGCCCGGCGGGCCCGGTGCCGCTGCCGGTCCGGGACCTGACCGCGCCGAACGGCCCAGTCCCTGCCGCGCCGAACGCGCACGCCCCCGCCGCGTCGAGACCCGTCGACAGCGCCGCCGTGCTGGACGCGGCGCTCCTCGCCGAGTACGACCGCCCCTTCGACCTCGGCGCCGACGCGCTGCTGCGCGCACTTCTGCTGCGCGAGTCGGACACCTCCCACGTCCTGATGCTGACCGCCCATCACATCGTCACGGACGGCTGGTCGATGGGCGTGCTCCTCAATGAGCTGTGCACCGCCTACGACGCGTTCGCCCGCGGCGCCCAGCCGGACCTGCCGCCGGTGCCGACGCAGTACCCGGACTTCGCGGTATGGCAGCGCGAACAGCTCTCCGGGGCGCGGATCGAACGCCAAGTCGCCTACTGGAAGAAGCAGTTGACCGGCTCCGTGCCGCCCCCGCTGCCACTGGACCGGCCGCGCGGCGGGGAGGAGCCCGGGGCGGGCGCGATCCACCGCTTCACCGTGCCCGCCGACATCACGGCCCGGCTGCGCACCCTGGCGACCGCGCAGCACACCACCCTCTTCACGTCCCTGGTCGCCGCCTGCCAGACCCTGCTCGCCCGCTGGTCCGGGCAGGACGACAGCACCGTCGGCTCCCTGACGCCCGGACGCCCCCGCACCGACCTGGAACGCGCCGTGGGTTTCTTCGCCCACACCGTCGTCCTGCGCACCCCCGTGGCGCCCGGCGCCTCCTTCCGCGACCTGCTCACCGCCACCGCCGACACCGTCAACGAGGCCTTCGCGCACGGCGACACACCGTTCGAACGCCTGGTGGAGGCCGTCGGCGCGCCCCGCGAGGCCGGCCGCAACCCCCTGTTCGACGTCATGGTCCTGCTGCACCCGGACCCGCCCACGGCGCCCGCCCTGGACAGCCTGTCCGTCGCCCCGGTGGCCGTGCCCCGCCAGGCCGCCGCCTTCGACCTGAGCGTGGAGTTCGTACCGGACGGTGACCGGCTCACCGGACTGCTCGAGTACCGCACCGACCTGTTCGACACGGCCACCGCCGAGCGGATGGCGGACCAACTCCTTCGCCTCCTCGACGGCGCCACCACGGAACCGGACCGGCCCCTGGACGCGCTGCCCCTGCTCTCCGAGGACGAGGCACGGCGCGTCACGGACGAGTGGAACGCGACCGCGCGCCCCGTCCCCACCACGACCTGCCCCGAACTGTTCGCCCGCCGGGCCGCGCGCACCCCGCACGCCACCGCCCTGGTCGCCGGGGGCGAGCGCCTCGACTATGCGACGCTCGACGCCCGCGCCACCCGTCTCGCCCACCACCTCGTCGACCGGGGCGCGGGCCCCGAACGGCTGGTCGCGCTGCGCCTGCCCCGCACCGCCGACATGGTCGTGGCGATCCTCGCCGTGTGGAAGTCCGGCGCCGGCTACCTGCCGCTCGACCTCGCGCTGCCCGAGGAGCGCGTGCGGTTCCTGCTCGACGACGCGCGACCGGCCCTCGTCCTCGACGAGGAGACACTGCGGGCGCTGCCCGACGCGGACGGAGAGCCGGGCCCGACGGACGCGCCCGGGGAAGCGAACGCGACGGACGCGGCCCGGGAGCCGGATCCGACGGACCAGGTCGGGGAGCCCGACTCGGTGGACCCCGCCCGCCTCACCCCGCCCCACCCCGACACCACCGCCTACGTCATCTACACCTCCGGCTCCACCGGCCGCCCCAAGGGTGTCGCCGTGTCCCACCGCTCCGCGGCGAACCTCCTGTCCGGCCACCGCGAGGGCTTCGTCGCCGACGCGGGCGGCGGCCCGCTGCGGGTGGCGCTGACGGCGTCGTTCTCCTTCGACACCTCGCTGGAGGGCGTGCTGCTGATGGCCGACGGCCACCCGCTGCACCTGGTCGACGAGACCACCCGGCTCGACGCCGCCGCCCTCGTCGAGTACGTCGTCGAACACCGCGTCGACTTCCTCGACCTGACGCCTTCCTACCTGCGGCAGCTGCTGCCCGCCGGACTCCTCACCGACCCCCGCCACCGCCCGCGCGTGCTGATGCTCGGCGGTGAGGCCATCGGCCCCGCCCTGTGGCGGGAGCTCGCCGCGCACCGGGACGTGGCCGCGTACAACTTCTACGGCCCCACCGAGTGCACGGTCGACGCCCTGGCCTGCCGGATCGAGGGGGAGGACCGGCCGCTGGTGGGCCGGCCGCTGCCCAACGTGCGGGCGTACGTCCTCGACGCCGGGCTGCGGCCCGTGCCGCCCGGCGTCGGCGGCGAGCTGTACCTCGCGGGCGAGCAACTGGCCCGCGGCTACGCAGGACGGCCCGGCCTGACCGCCGCGCGCTTCCTCGCCGACCCCCACGGCGCGCCCGGCACCCGCATGTACCGCACCGGCGACCTGGCCCGCTGGACGGCAGACGGGCGCCTGGACTACCTCGGGCGCGCCGACGACCAGGTGAAGGTGCGCGGCCATCGCATCGAGCCGGGCGAGGTCGAGGCCGCGCTCCTCGACCTGCCGGAGATCACCGCCGCCGCGGTCGTCGCGGTGCCCGACCCTCAGGGGCATGCGCGCCTCGCCGCCTACCTCGTGCCCGCGGCGGACGCGGCCCGGCCGCAGGCGTCGGAGCTGCGGGCCGCCTGCCGCAGGGTCCTGCCCGACCACATGGTGCCCTCGTCCTTCAGCCTGCTCGCCGCGCTGCCCCTGACCACCAGCGGCAAGCTCGACCGCCGCGCCCTGCCGGCCCCCGACCTCGACGCCGCCCCGCGCGAGCGGGAGTTCGTCGCCCCGCGCACCGGCGACGAGCAGACGCTCGCCGACATCTGGGCCGACGTCCTCGGCGTCGCCCGCGTCGGCGTCACGGACAACTTCTTCGAGCTGGGCGGCGACTCCATCCTCAGCATCCAGGCCGTCTCGCGCGCCCGCGCGGCCGGACTCCAGCTCACCTCGCAGGACGTCTTCCGCCACCAGACCGTCGCCGACCTGGCCACCGCCGCGTCCCGCAGGACCGCCGAGGTCCCCGCGCCCCGGCAGCCGCGCGCCGAAGGGCCCGCCCCGCTGACCCCCGTACAGGAGTGGTTCCTCACCACCCACGGCGCGCTGCGGCACTTCAGCATGTCGATGCTCCTCGACCTGCCGCACGACGTCGACGAGCAGGCCCTGGAGCGGTCACTGACCGCGCTGGTCGCGCACCACCCGGCGCTGCGCACCCGGTTCGCCCGGAACGGCGAGGCCTGGGAACAGCACCCCGGCGCCGTCCCGGCCACCGCCCCGCTCACCCGTCACGACCTGTCCGGTGCCCCCGACCCCGCGGCGGCCCGCACCGCCGCCGCGGACGCCGCCCGCGCCGCCCTCGACCCGGCCACCGGCGCCCTGCTCCGCGCCGCCCTGCTGCTGCCCCCGGCAGGCGAGCGCCCCCAGCTGTTCCTGACCGCCCATCACCTGGCCGTGGACAGCGTCTCCTGGCGCATCCTCCTGCCCGACCTCGAACAGGCCTACCGGCAGGCGGCCACGGGCGCCCCCGTCCAACTGGAGCCCACCACAACCGAGTTCACCGACTGGGCCGCCCACCTGTCGAGCCGCGTGCGCGCCGGAGAGTTCGACGACGACCTGCCGTACTGGACGGCCGAGGCCGCCGCCCCCCGCACCCCGCTGCCCGTCGACCGGACCGCCACCCCGCTCGCCGGATCCGTGCGCACCGTCCGCACCCGCGTGGACCGCACCACCACCGAGGCGCTCCTTCGCCGGGTGCCCGCCGCCTACCGCACCCAGGTCAACGACGTACTGCTCAGCGCCCTCGGCCGGGTCCTCGCCGACTGGACGGGCGCCGAGCGGGTGACCGTGGCCCTGGAGGGACACGGCCGCGAAAACGACACGGACGACACGGTCGACGTGTCCCGCACGGTGGGCTGGTTCACCACCCAGTACCCCGTCACCCTCACCGCCGCCGGACCGGCCGCCGCGCCCGACTGGGGTGCCACCCTGAAGGCGGTCAAGGAGCGGCTGCGCGCCGTGCCCCGGCGCGGCCTGAGCTACGAGGCGCTGGCCCGCCTCGGTTCCCCCGACCCCTCCGCGCGGGCGCTGCGCGAACTGCCCCTGCCCCAGGTGTGCTTCAACTACCACGGACAGTGGGACACCTCCGGCGGCCAGGAGTTCGCGCCGGCTGCCGACGTGCCCGGCCGGGACATGGCGGCCGACGAACCCCTGGACCATCTCCTGGACGTCTCGGCCGTGGTGGCCGACGGCGAACTGGAGATCATCTGGCACTACAGCGAGCAGACGCACGACGCGGACACCGTCCGGAGCCTGGCCGACGGCATGGTCCGGGCGCTCGGCGCGATCACCGAGCACTGCGCGCGGCCCGACGCCGGCGGCCGCACCCCTTCCGACTTCCCGCTCGCCCGCCTGGACCAGGCGGGCGTGGACCGCCTGGCCGGTGACGGCCGCGGAGTCGAGGACCTGCTTCCGCTGACGCCGCTTCAGGAGGGCATGCTCTTCCATCGCCTGGTCGGCGGCCCCGACGACGTGTACGTCGACCAGGCCACCCTGCTCCTGGAGGGCGTCGCCGACCCGGGCGCCTTCGCCGCGGCCTGGCAGCGCGTGACCGACCGGACGCCCGCGCTGCGGACCTCGGTGGTGTGGGAGGACGTATCCATACCGCTCCAGGTCGTACACCGCGACGTACGCGTGCCCGTCACCCAGCTGGACTGGCGCGAACTCACGGAGGACGAGCGGTCCGAGCGCCTCGACCGGCTCCGCTCCGACGACCTCGCGCGCGGCATCGACCTCGCCGCCGCCCCGCTGATGCGCCTCACCCTGATCCGTCTGTCCGACGCGCGGCTGTGCCTGCTGTGGACCTCCCACCACATCATCCTGGACGGCTGGAGCCTCGCCCAGGTGCTCTCCGAGGTGTGCGAGGAGTACGCGGCCCGCACCACCGGAAGCACCCCGCAGCCGGTCGTGCGCCGGCCCTTCGCCGACTATGTGCGGTGGCTGGCCGAGCAGGACGCCGACGCCGGGCGCGCGCACTGGCGCGAGGCCCTCGCCGGTTTCGCCACGCCGACGCCGCTGCCCGTCGACCGGCCGCTGCGCGACGCCCACCAGGCACGTTCCGCGGGCGTCCACAAGGCCGGTCTCTCCGACACGGTGTCCGCGACGCTGGCCCGCACCGCCCGGCGGGCCGGGCTCACCGTCAACACGGTGGTCCAGGGCGCCTGGGCGCTGCTCCTGTCCCGCTACAGCGCCGAGCGGGACGTGGTGTTCGGCACCACGGTCTCCGGCCGCCCCGACGACCTGCCGGGCGTCGAGTCCATGGTGGGCATGTTCATCAACACTCTGCCCACCCGCGTCCGGGTCGACGGCGGGGCCACGGCGAGCGCGTGGCTGCGTGAACTCCAGGAATCCCAGGCCGAGTCACGCCGGTTCGCCGCGGTCTCCCTGGCCGAGCTGACCTCGCTGAGCGACGTGCCGTCCGGTACCCCGCTGTTCCACAGCATGGTCGCCTTCGAGAACTACCCCTTCGACGAGGCCCGCACGGCCGCCTCCGGCGTGCGCCTGGCGGACGTCACCTCGCGCGACGCCACCAACTACCCGCTCGTGCTGCGCGCCTACCAGGGCGACCGCGTCGGCTTCGACCTCGCCTACGACCCCGGCCTGTTCGACGACGGCACGGCACGGGCGCTCGCCGACCGGCTGTGCCTGCTGCTCGCCGAGATCGCCGCGGACCCCGAGCGCCCGCTGCGCGCCCTGCCCTGGACGACCGCCGAGGAGCGGAACCGCGCTCTCGCGGAGGGAGCCGAGGGGTACGGCACCGAAGCCGAGGGGAACGGCACCGGACACGCCCGCCCCACCGACACCTTGGTGGACCTCTTCGAGGCACAGGCCGCCCGCACGCCCGACGCCACCGCCGTCACCTGCGGGGACGACCGCCTCGACTACGCCACGCTGGACGGGGAGGCCGGACGCCTCGCCCACCGCCTCGCCGAGGCCGGTGCCGGACCCGAGCACTTCGTGGCCCTCGCCCTGCCCCGCTCCACCGACCTGGTCGTGGCGATCCTCGCCGTCCTGAAGTCGGGCGCCGCCTATCTGCCGGTCGACCCCCGGCTGCCCGCCGAACGCGTGGCCCAACTGCTCGGCGACGCGGCGCCCGTGATGCTGGTGACCACCGCCGACGCCGCCGTGTCCGCCGAGGGCACCGGTGTGCCCGTGCTGCTCCTGGACGACCCGGCGGTCCGCGCCGACCTCGCCGGCCGCCCGGCCACCCTCCCGGAACCGGCCCGCCGCGCGCTGCCGGAGAGCCCGGCCTACGCCATCTACACCTCCGGCTCCACCGGCCGCCCCAAGGGCGTGGTCGTGCCGCACGCCAACGTCGTACGGCTGTTCACGCGCACCCGGCACTGGTTCGGCTTCGACGAGCACGACGTGTGGACGCTGTTCCACTCCTACGCCTTCGACTTCTCCGTGTGGGAGCTGTGGGGGCCGCTGCTGCACGGCGGCCGGCTCGTCGTCGTCCCCGACGACGTCGCACGCTCCCCGGAGGACTTCCTGCGCCTGCTCGTCGACGAGCAGGTCACCGTCCTCAACCAGACGCCGTCCGCGTTCCACCCGCTGGCCCGCGCCGACGCCGAACACCCCGACCTGTCCGCGCGCCTGGCGCTGCGCACGGTGGTCTTCGGCGGCGAGGCCCTCGACGTCGACCGGCTCGCCGACTGGTACAGGCGCCACGGCGACAGCGCGCCGCGCCTGGTCAACATGTACGGCATCACCGAGACCACCGTGCACGTCACGTACGAGCCCCTGGACCGCGCGACGGCGCGCACGGGCGCCGCGAGCCCCATCGGCACCGGCATCCCCGATCTGCGGGTCCATGTGCTCGACGGCGACCTCACGCCCGTACCGCCCGGCGCGATCGGGGAGATGTACGTGGCGGGGGAGGGCCTGGCCCGCGGCTACCTGGGCCGGCCGGGGCTGACCTCGACGCGCTTCGTGGCCGACCCGTCCGGGCCGTCCGGCAGCCGCATGTACCGCACCGGCGACCGGGCGCGCCGACGGGCCGACGGCACCCTGGAATTCCTGGGCCGCTCCGACGAGCAGGTGAAGATCCGCGGCTACCGCATCGAGCCGGGCGAGATCGAGGCCGCCCTGCACCGTCACCCGGGCGTGAGCGCCGCGACGGTCGGCGTGTACGAGGACGCCTCCGGGACCCGGCGCCTGGTCGCCCACGTCGTCGGGACGGGGAACGACCCCGGAACGGACGCGGACGGTGCTTCCGGCGACACCGGCACGCGCGGCAGCAGTGGTCCGGGCGCCGATCCGGGCGCCGGTCCGGATGCCGGTCCCGGCGGCAGCGGTCCCGGCGGCGAGCCCGCCTGCGCGGAGCCCGCCGCGCCGTCCGCCGCAGACCTGCGCGCCCACCTGGAGCGCCTGCTGCCCGCCCACATGGTCCCCGCGGCCTACGTACCGCTCGCGGCCCTGCCGCTCACCGTCAACGGCAAGCTCGACCGGCGCGCGCTGCCCGCACCCGGCCCCGACGGCTTCGCCGTCGGCACCGACCGCACCCCGCCGCGCACCCCCGCGGAACGCGCGGCCGCCGCCGCCTGGACGGACGTGCTCGACACCGACACCGTCGGCGCCGACGACGACTTCTTCGCGCTCGGCGGCGACTCCATCCTCGCCGTGCGCGTCACCTCCCGGCTGCGCACGGCCTTCGGCACGGACGTCTCACCGCGGCTGCTGTTCACCCACGCCACGCTGTCCGCCCTGGCCGCCGCGCTCGGCGACCCGGTGGCCGACGGGGGCGCCGGGGCCGACCTCATCCCGGCCGCGGATCCCGGCATCCCGGCGCCATTGTCGTACGCCCAGCAGCGCCTGTGGTTCCTCGACCGCTTCGAACCGGGCAGCACCGAGTACACGACGCTGTCCGTGCTGCGCCTGCGCGGATCCCTCGACGCGGCCGCCCTGCGCGCGGCCCTGGACGGCCTGGTGGCCCGGCACGAGGCGCTGCGCACCACCTTCGCCGAGGACGACGGCCGGGCCCGGCAGGTCGTCCATCCGCCGTACGCGGTGGAGCTGCCCCTCGACGTCCTGCCGGGCGCCGACCAGGCGGCACAACTGGACGCCGTCCTCAACCGCGCCGCCGCGACCCCCTTCGACCTGTCCGCCGGGCCGCTGCTGCGCGCCCGGCTCGTCCGCCTGGCCGACGACGAGCACGTGCTGGTCCTCGCCGTCCACCACATCGTCACCGACGGCTGGTCCGGCGCCGTCCTCGGCCGCGACCTCGGCGAGCTGTACGCGGCGGCCCTGGAGCAGCGCGCCCCCGAGCTGCCGGAACTGCCCGTGCGGTACACCGACTACGCCGCCTGGCAGCGCGCCCGCACCGACATCGCCGACGAACAACTCGCCCACTGGCGCGGGGTATTGGCCGACCTCGAACCGCTGGAGCTGCCCACCGACCGGCCGCGCCCCGCCGTGCGCACCCGCGACGGCGCCCTGGTGACCTTCCGGCTGCCCGCCGAGCTCACCGCGAGGCTGCGCGCGACGGGCCGCAGCGCCGACGCCACCCTCTACATGACGCTCCTCACGGCCTGTCAGGTCCTGCTCGCCCGCTGGGCCGGCCAGGAGGACGTCGCCGTCGGCACCGTGACCGCGGGCCGCGAGCGGCCCGAACTCGACGACGTCGTCGGCATGTTCGTCAACACCCTCGTGCTGCGCGGCCGGGTCCGCCCCGACGCGTCGTTCCGCGAGCTGCTCGGCGAGGCGCGCACCACCGTCCTGGACGCGTCCGCCCACCAGGAAGTGCCCTTCGAGCGGCTCGTGGACGCCCTGGAGCCCGAGCGGGACACCAGCCGCACACCGCTGTTCCAGGTCATGGTGGCCCTGCACAACCTGGGCGCGGAGACACCCCGCATGCCCGGCCTGGACGTCGAGCCCGTGACACCGCCGGTGCGCAACGCCACCTTCGACCTCGCCTTCGACTTCGTCGAGCACGACGGGGGCGTCACCGGCCACCTGGAGTACAACACCGGCCTGTTCGACGCGGACACCGCCGAACGCCTGGCCGCGCGCCTCACGCTGCTCCTCGAAGCCGCCGCCGACGACCCGGAGCGGGAGGTCGGCGCGCTGCCGCTGATGACCGCAGCCGAGCGGCGTCAGGTCCTGGAGGAGTGGCAGGGCGACCGGCTGCCCGCGGCAGACACCGCCTTCCCGGCCCTGTTCGCAGCACAGGCGGCACGCACCCCGCACGCCACCGCCCTCGTGGGCCGCGACGCCACGCTCGACTACGCGGCCCTCAACGACCGCGCCAACCGCCTCGCCCACCACCTGATCACCCTCGGCGTCGGCCCCGAGGAGGTCGTCGCGGTCCGACTGCCGCGCACCACCGACCTGTTCGTGACCCTCTTCGCCGTCCTGAAGGCGGGCGGCACCCTGCTCTGCCTCGACCCCGACCTGCCCGAGGAGCGCGAGGCATTCCTCCTCGCGGACACCGCCCCGCGCACGCTCCTGACGGCCGAGACCCTGCGCGAGGTGCCCTGGGACCGGATGCCCGCGCACGACCCGACCGACGCCGACCGCCTGGCACCGCTGCGCCCCGGCCACGGCGCGTACATCATCTACACCTCCGGCTCCACCGGGCGGCCCAAGGGCGTCCTCGTGGAGCACCGGCACCTGGTCAACCTCTGCCACGACCACCGCAAGGGGCTCGTCGCCCCGCACACCGCCGACGGGCGGCGCCTGAAGGCCGCGCTCAGCGCCTCCTTCTCCTTCGACACCTCCTGGGAAGGGCCGCTGCTGCTCGCCCTCGGCCAAGAGGTGCACCTCGTCGACGAGGACGTACGCCTGGACCCGGAGGCATTCTGCGCCCAAGTCGCCGACAGCGAACTGGACTTGGTGAACGTCACCCCGTCCTTCCTGCGCGAACTGACCGCCGCCGGGCTCCTCGCCCCCGGCCGCCACCACCCGCGCGTACTCCTGGTGGGCGGCGAGGCCGTCGGCACCGACACCTGGCGCGAACTGTGCGCGGCGCAGGACCTCGGTGTGACCGCGTACAACATGTACGGGCCCACCGAGTGCACCGTCGACGCCGTCTACGGCCGCTGCGCCGCACAGCCCGGGCACCCCGTCATCGGCCGCCCCGGACGCGGACTGCGCGCCTACGTCCTCGACGGCGCGCTGCGCCCGGTGCCGCCCGGCGTGCCGGGCGAGCTGTATCTGGCCGGTGCGCAGGTGGCCCGGGGGTATCTGAACCGGCCCGGCCTGACCGCCGCCCGCTTCCTCGCCGACCCGTTCGGCGGTCCGGGGGAGCGGATGTACCGCACCGGAGACCGTGCCCGCTGGGACGCCCAGGGCCTGCTCGAATTCCTGGGCCGGGCCGACGAACAGGTCAAGATCCGCGGCTTCCGCGTCGAGCCCGGCGAGGTGGAGGCCGCGCTCCTCGCCGCCCCGGACGTCGCCGAGGCCGTGGTGACGGCCCGCGAACACGCGGGCCGCGTCATGCTCGTGGCCTACCTGGTGCCCGCGGGCGAGCGCACCCCGACGGCCGACGACCTGCGCGTACGGCTGCGGCGGACCTTGCCCGACCACATGGTGCCCGCGGCCTTCGTGCCGCTGGCGAAGATCCCGCGGACCAGCAGCGGCAAGACCGACCGGCGCGCGCTGCCCGCCCCGCCCGCACAGCCCGACAGCACGACGTCGTACGTGGCGCCGCGCCCCGGCAACGAGGAGCGCCTGGCCGCGATCTGGGCCGAGGTCCTCGGCGTCGAACGGGTGGGCGCGCGCGACGACTTCTTCACGCTCGGCGGCGACTCGATCCTCAGCATCCAGATCGTGTCCCGCGCCCGGCAGGCCGGACTCGCCCTGTCCACCAAGGACGTCTTCCGGCACCGCACGGTCGCCGAACTCGCCCTGTGCGCAAGGGAAGCGGCACCCCGGGCCCGGGCGGCGGACGGCACCGAGCCCGCCGAGGCGCCGCTCACGCCCATCCAGCGCTGGTACCTCGACGGCCGCCGCCCCGACGACCCGCTGCGCTTCACCATGACCCAGCGCCTCGAACTGGCCCCGGACACCGACCTGTCCGCCCTGAGGGAGGCCGCGGACGCCGTCGTACGCCACCACGCCGCCCTGCGCACCCGCTTCCGCCGCACCGGCGACGGCTGGCGCCAGGAAGTCCTGCCGGAACCCCCCGACGGACTCGTCACCCACCACGACGTGACAGACCTGGACGGACCCGGCCTGGAGGCCGAGGTGCAGCGGACGGCGGAGGCCGCCCAGGCCGCCCTCGATCCCACCGAGGGCCGGGTCGTGCGCGTCCTGCTCTTCGACCGCGGTCCCGGCCGGAGCGCCCAACTCCTCGTCACCGTGCACCACTTGGTGATGGACGGCGTGTCCTGGCGCATCCTGCTCGCGGACCTGGAGGCCGCCCACCGCGCCGCGACGGCGGGCCGGACCGTCGCGCTGCCCCCGGTGGGCACCGGCTACGGCCGGTGGGCCGCCCTGCTCGACCGGCACACCCGCTCCGGCGGCCTGGACGCGGACCTGGCCTACTGGACGCGTCCCGCGGTGCCGGCCGCCCTGCCCGCGGGCCGCCCCGGCCCCAACACCCACGGCACCGCCGCCACCGTCACCGTCACGCTGACAGCCGACGAGACCGAGGCGCTGCTGCGCCAGGTCCCCGACGTCTACCGCACCCAGGTCGACGACGTGCTGCTCAGCGCCCTCGCCCGCACCCTGGCCCGCTGGTGCGCCCACGACACCGTGCTCATCGGGGTGGAGGGGCACGGCCGCGAGGACCTCTTCGACGGGCACGACGACAGCGCCGGTGCAGGCCCCGACGCCCTCGGCGGTTCCGGCGACCGCATCGACGCAGACGACCCCGGCGACATCGACCTGTCCCGGACCGTCGGCTGGTTCACCGCCGAGTACCCCCTCGCCCTGACCGTCGACCCGGACGCGGGATGGCGCACCACCCTGCGGTCCGTCAAGGAACAGCTGCGCGCGGTCCCGCACCGCGGCCTCAGCCACCAGGCCCTGCGCCGACTCCTTCCGGACAGTCCGCTCGCCGACACCCCGGTGCCGCAGGTCGGGTTCAACTACCACGGGCAGTGGGACACGGGCACCGGTGGCGGCGCCGACGGTGGTCTGTACGGTGGCTCGCTCCCGCCGGCGGGGCGCGACACCGACCCCGACGAACCCCGCCCCTACCTCCTGGACCTCACCGGCGTCGTCCAGGACGGCCGGCTCGAACTCGGCCTGACCTACCCGAGTGCCGTGTACGACGAGTCCACCGTCCGCCGCCTCGCCGAGGAGACATGTGCCGCGCTGCGCGACATCGTGGCGCACTGCGCCCGGCCGGACGCCGGCGGCCGCACACCGTCCGACTTCCCGCTCGCCGGCCTCACCCAGGAGCAGGTGGACCGGCTGGTGGGCGACGGCCGACAGGTGGCGGACGTGCTGCCCCTGACGCCCCTGCAGTCCGGGATGCTCTTCCACGGCCTGGTCGACGACGCGGGCGCGTACTTCGACCGGACCGCGGTACGGCTGTCCGGCGTGACCGACCCGCACGCGTTCGCGCACGCCTGGCAGCAGGTGGCCGACCGCACCCCGGCGCTGCGCACCAGCGTCCACTGGCGGCAACTGCCGCACCCGGTGCAGGTGGTGCACCGCTACGCCGACCTGCCCGTCACCCACCTCGACTGGCGCGACCTGACGCCCGAGCAGCGCGCCGTCGCCACGGAGCGGCTGCTCGCCGAGGACCGCGCCGCGGGCATGGAACTGACCGCCGCGCCCCTCACCCGGATCACACTCGCCGCCCTGCCCGGCGACGAAGTCCTGCTGCTGTGGTCCTCGCATCACCTGATTCTCGACGGATGGAGCACCGGACAGCTCCTCACCGAGGTGTGCGAGCGCTACGCCGCGCTCACCGGCGGCACGGACGCGGCACCGCCGCTGCGCCGGCCGTTCGCGGACTTCGTACGGTGGCTGCGCGACCAGGACGAGGGCGCGGCCGAACAGTTCTGGGCCGACTCGCTCGCCGGCTTCCCGGCCGCGACACCGCTGCCGTACGACCGCGCGCCCGCCGAGGCCCACCGCGCCCGCTCGGGGGAAGCCGTCCACCACGAGCTGGACGCGGCCGTGTCGCGGCGGCTGCGGGAGACGGCCGCCCACGCCGGGCTGACCGTCAACACCGTGGTGCAGGGGGCCTGGGCGCTGTTGCTCGCCCGCTACAGCGGCCGCCGCGACGTGGTGTTCGGCACCATCGTGTCGGGCCGCCCGGCCGAACTGCCCGGCGTGGAGTCCATGGTGGGCATGTTCATCAACACCGTGCCGACGCGCGTGCGGGTGCCCTCCGGCAGCGTGCTGTCCTGGCTGCGCGGCCTGCAGGAGGAGCAGAGCGACGCCCGGCGCCACGACTTCATGGCCCTGTCCCGTATCCAGGCTCTCAGCGATGTCCCGGCGGGCCAGGCCCTGTTCGACAGCATGGTGGTGTTCGAGAACTATCCCGTCGACGAGTCGGCCACCGCCCGTACCGGAGTGGGCGTGGAGGAGGTGCACGCCGACGACGCCACGACGTTCCCGCTGTGCCTGCGCGCCCACCTGAGCGACCGGCTCGGCTTCGACCTGGCCTACGACGCGGCCCTCTTCGACCGCGCCACCGTGGCACGCGCGGCGACCCGGCTCGCCGCGCTCCTCACCCGGCTCGCCGAGGGGATGTCCGGTACGGCCGACGACCTCGACCTGCTCACCGCGGACGACCGGGACCTGCTGCGCCGGTGGAACACCACCGCCCGGCAGGTGCCGCCGCGCAGCCCTGTGGACCTGTTCGCCGAGCAGGCCCGCCGCGCCCCAGGCGCGGTCGCCCTGGACGGCGACGGCCGCGAGGTGACGTACCGTCAACTCGATGCCTGGTCCGACCGCGTGGCATCCCGGCTGCTCGCCGACGGCCTGCGGCCGGAGGACCGCGTGGCCCTCCTGATGGACCGCTCCGCCGAACTCGTGGTGGCGCAGCTCGCGGTCCTGAAGGCGGGCGGAGCCTACGTGCCCGTCGACACCCGGGCCCCCGAGGAACGCCGCCGCAGCCTGCTCGACCGCGCGGGCGTCACGGCACGGCTCACCGCCGCCGACGTCACCGCCGCGCACACCGCCCCCGGCGGGACGCTCACGGCACCGGCGGCGGACCCCGACCGCCTCGCCTACGTGATGTTCACCTCCGGCTCCACCGGCGAGCCGAAGGCCGTGGCCGTGCGCCACCGCGACGTGGCATCCCTCGCCACCGACGGCCGCTTCGCCGACGGCGTCTGCGCCCGCGTCCTGCTGCACTCACCGGTCGCGTTCGACGCCGCCACCTTCGAGGTGTGGGCGCCGCTGCTGACCGGCGGCTGCGTCGTCGTGGCCCCGGGCGAGACGGTGGACGCGGCCCTGCTGCGGCGGCTCGCCCGACCCGATGCCGATGCCGAAGCTGGTGCCGATCCCGGCACCGGGGCCAGGCCCGACTCCGCCTCCGGCACAGGAACCGGAGGCGGCCGTCACGGACTGACCGCGCTGTGGCTGACGGCCGGTCTGTTCCGGCTCCTCGCCCAGGACGCCCCGGACTGCTTCGCGGGCCTGCGGCAGGTGTGGACCGGCGGTGACGTGGTCCCCGCGGCCGCCGTGCGCCGGGTCCTCGCCGCCTGCCCCGGACTGACCGTCGTGGACGGCTACGGCCCGACCGAGACCACGACCTTCGCCACGTCCCACGCCCTGGCGGACGCCACGGCCGTGCCCGACACCGTGCCCATCGGCCGCCCGCTGGACGACATGCGCGTCCACGTGCTCGACGCCCGCCTGCGGCCCGTACCGCCGGGCTGCGCGGGCGAGTTGTTCGTGGCGGGCGAAGGCCTGGCGCGCGGCTACCTGGGCCGCCCCGGTGACACCGCGGCCCGGTTCCTCGCCGACCCCTACGGGCCGCCCGGCACCCGGATGTACCGCACCGGCGATGTGGCCCGGCGGCGACCGGACGGCACGGTCGAGTTCCTGGGCCGCGCCGACGACCAGGTGAAGATCCGCGGGTTCCGGGTCGAGCCCGGCGAGGCGGAGGCCGCCCTCGCCGGCCACCCGGGCGTCGGGGACGTGGCCGTGGTGGCCCGCGAGGACCGGTCCGGCGCCCGGCGCCTCGTCGCCTACGTCGTCGGCCCCGCCTGCGACGACCTGGCCGGACTGCGGGAGTACGCCCTCCGAGTGCTGCCCGACTACCTCGTCCCGTCCGCGTTCGTGCCCCTGACGGCGCTCCCGCTCAGCGCCAACGGCAAGGTGGACCGGGCGGCGCTCCCGGCTCCGGACCCGGAGACCGGCTCGGAGCCCGGCACCCGGACCGAACCCCGCACCGACGCCGAACGCCGCACCGCGGAGATCTTCGCGGACGTGCTGGGCATCGACCGACCTGGCATGGAGGACGACTTCTTCCGCCTGGGCGGCGACTCGATCCTCAGCATCCGGCTCGCCTCCCGCCTCGCCGAGGAGTTCGGGACCGACGTGTCGCCGCGCGAGGTGTTCGCCCACCCGACGCCGGGCGCGCTCGCCGCGCTGCTCCGCGACCACCGGGCCACCGGCGAGGCGCGTCCCGCCGTCGTCCCCGTCGAGCGCGACGCCACGGCCCCGATGTCGTACGCACAGCAACGCATGTGGTTCCTGGAGGAGTTCGCACCCGGAGGTGCCGAATACGTCACCTCGCTCGCCCTGCGCCTGCGCGGCCACCTCGACACCAGCGCCCTCGCCACGGCGCTGCGCGGCCTGGTGGCGCGGCACGAATCGCTGCGCACCACCTTCGACGCGGTGGACGGCCACGGAGTGCAGATCGTCCACCCGCCGCACGAGGTGCCGCTGCCGCTGCAGGACCTGTCCGGGCTGCCCGGCGAGGAGCGCGCGGCGCGGCTCGACGAGCTGCTGGCGGCCGAGCGGGCCCGCCCGTTCGACCTGCGCCGCGGCCCGCTGCTGCGCGTCGGCCTGGTGCGGCTCGCCGACGACGAGCACGTCCTGACCCTGACCCTGCACCACATCGTCACCGACGGCTGGTCCACCGCCGTGCTCACCGGCGACCTCGCCCACTTCTACCGGACCGCGCTGGACGGCACCGCCGGCGAACTGCCGCCGCTGCCGGTGCAGTACGCCGACTACGCCCACTGGCAGCGCACCGCGCCCGGCGCCGACGCGCAGCTCGCGTACTGGAAGGAGCAGCTGGCCGACACCGAACCCCTGGACCTGCCCACGGACCGGCCCCGTCCGCCCGTGCGCACCCGCAACGGAGCGACCGCCCGTCTCGTCCTGCCGCCCGACACGGCGCGACGCCTCGCCCGGGTCGGCAGGGAGCGGGGCACCACCCTGTTCACGACGCTCGTCGCCGCGGCGCAGACGTTCCTCGCCAAGGTGTCGGGCGGCCGTGACATCGCCGTCGGCACCGTCACCTCGGGCCGTGACCGCGCCGAGGTCCAGCACCTCATCGGGTTCTTCGTCAACACCCTGGTCCTGCGCTCCCACGTCGACGCCGACCAGCCCTTCCCCGCCTTCCTCGACGGCGTCCGGCAGACGGTCCAGGACGCCTTCGCCCACCAGGACGTGCCGTTCGAGCAGGTCGTCGACGAGGTGCAGCCGGCCCGCGACACCAGCCGCACCCCGCTGTTCCAGGTCATGGTCGTCCTGCAGAACACCCCGGCCGCCGACCTGGACCTGCCCGGCCTGCACGTCGAGGACGTCGAGTCGGAGCTCCGGCACGCGGCGTTCGACCTCACCATGGAGTTCGCCGAGACGGACTCCGGAGCCCTGCACGGCGCGCTCACGTACAACACCGACCTCTTCGACACGGTCACCGCCGAGCGGATGGCCGACCAGCTCGGCACCCTCCTGACCGCCGTCGCCGACGACCCGCACCGCCCCCTCGGCGCCCTGCCGCTGGCCGGCGACGCGGAGCTGAAGTCCCTGCTCGACCAGGGACGCGGCACATCCGGGACGGTGCGGGCGGCGACCCTGCCGGACCTGTTCGAGCGGCAGGCGGCGCGCACGCCGGACGCCGTGGCTCTGGTGGAGGGCGTCCGGCAGTGGACGTACGCCGAGGTGGACCGCGCCGCCAACCGGCTCGCCCACCGGCTCATCGGCCAAGGCGTCGGCCCCGAACGGATCGTCGCCCTCGCCCTCCCGCGCGCGTGCGAAAGCGTCGTCGCGCAGCTCGCCGTCGCCAAGGCGGGCGGCGCCTTCCTGCCGGTCGACCCGAACTACCCCGCGCCCCGGCGGGAGTTCATGGTGCGCGACGCGGACGCGACGCTGGTCCTGGACGACCCGGCGGACGTATGGGTGCAGGACGGCCCGGACAGCGCCCCCACGGACACCGACCGCACGGCTGCCCTGACGCCCGCCCACCCGGCGTACGTCATCTACACCTCCGGGTCCACCGGCACCCCGAAGGGCGTGGTCGTTCCGCATCACGGTCTCGCGGGCTTCGCGGAGGCCGCCGCGGAGCAGTACGCCGTCGGCCCGGGCGACCGGGTGCTGCAGTTCGCCTCGCCCAGCTTCGACGCCTCCGTCCTGGAATTGTGCTGCTCGCTGCTCAGCGGGGCGACGCTGGTGACGGGCGAGGAGGGACCGCTGGTCGGCGAGCGCCTCGCCGAGGTCCTCGCCGAACGGCGTATCAGCCACACCCTCATCCCGCCCGCGGCACTGGCCACCGTGGATCCGGGCACGGCCGGATCGCTGCCGGAGCTGCGCACCCTGATCGTGGGAGCCGAGGCCTGTCCGCCCGACCTCGTGGCGCGGTGGGCGTCCGGACGCCGGATGATCAACTCGTACGGGCCGACGGAGGCCACGGTGGTCGCCACCTGGACGGGGCCGCTGAGCCCCGGCGCGGCCGCCCCGCCGATCGGCCGCCCGGCCGGTGCCACGCGCGTGTACGTCCTGGACGCGGCCCTGCGGCCCGTCCCGCCGGGCGTGACCGGGGAGTTGTACGTGGCGGGTCCCGGCCTTGCCCGGGGCTATCTGAACCGGCCGGGTCTGACCGCGCAGCGGTTCCTGGCCGACCCGTTCGGCGGGCCGGGCGAGCGGATGTACCGCACTGGCGACCTGGTCCTGTGGGGGGCGGACGGCCAACTGCGGTTCGCCGGACGGGCCGACGACCAGATCAAGCTGCGCGGCTTCCGCATCGAACCCGGCGAGATCGAGAGCGCGCTGCGCGGTTCTCCGCGGGTGCGGGACGCGGTGGTCGTCGTCCGCACGGCTCCGCGCCGGGAGGACGCGGCGGAGCCGGCGGGTGAGGACACCGACGGCCCGAACGGCTCGGCGGGCCCGAACGGCCAGGGCGCGGCCGACGACCACGCCCGCCTCGTGGCGTACGTCGTCCCCGCCGACCCGGAACCCGAGAGCCTGCCCCTCGCCGACCTGCGGGACCACCTGGCCGGGCTGCTCCCGCCGCACATGGTCCCGTCCGTGTTCGTGCCGCTGGACCGACTGCCGCTCACCCCGAACGGCAAGACGGACCGCCGTGCCCTGCCCGAACCCGGCCTCGCCCACACCGGCACCGGCGCGCACACCGCGCCGCGCACGGACACCGAACGCGACATCGCCCGCATCTGGGGCGACGTCCTGGGCGTCGACGGCGTCGGCGCGTACGACAACTTCTTCCACCTCGGAGGCGACTCGATCCTGAGCATGCAGGTGGTGTCGCGACTGCGCCGCGAAGGCCTGCACCTGGCCACCCGCGACCTGTTCACCCACCAGACCGTGGCCGAACTCGCCACCGTCGTGCGCACCGCGCCTCAGCGCTCCGAGGACGGCCCGGTGACCGGCGACGTACCGCTCACCCCCATCCAGGAGTGGTTCCTGACCACTCCGCGCGCGGGCCACCACCACTTCAACCAGTCGGCGCTCCTGGAACTGCACGCCGCGCCCGACCCGACGGCGCTGCGCGCCGCCCTGGGCGCCCTGCTGGAGCACCACGACGCCCTGCGCATGCGCTTCACCCACGACGCCGACGGCTGGCACCAGTTCAACCCGCCGCCGGCCGACGGTGCCGGGGACGAGGGCATGCCGGTCCGGTGCGACCTGTCGGGTCTGTCTGCCGAGGAGGCCGACGCGGCCATGGAGAAGGCCGCCGACGACCTGCACACCGGCTTCGACCTCGGCCGCGGCCCGCTGCTGCGAGCGGCCCTGTTCACCGGTGACGCGGACCGCCCGGTCTACCTCCTCCTGGTGGCCCACCACCTGGTCGTGGACGCCGTGTCCTGGCGGATCATCCGCGACGACCTGGAGGCCGCCTACCACCAGGCCGTCCAGGGGGAGCCCATCGCCCTGGGGGAGCGCAGCACCTCCTTCCGGGACTGGTCCCGGCGGCTCGCCGCCCACGTCGCCGAGGGCGGCCTCGACCACGAACTGCCGTACTGGCAGCAAGCGGTGACCGCCGAGCCGCTGCCGCCCGCCGACCGGCAGGAACCGGACGAGGGCGAGACCCGCACCCTCACCGTGGAGCTCGGCGAGGAGGACACCACGGCCCTGCTGCGGTCGGCACCGACCGCGTACCGCACCCGCGTCAACGACGTCCTGCTGGCCGCGCTCGCCCTGGCCCTCGCCCGCTGGACCGGCGGCGACCGGGTCCGCCTCGACCTGGAAGGACACGGGCGCGAGGACGTGATCGACGACGTCGACCTCTCCCGCACCGTGGGCTGGTTCACCACCGTCCACCCGGTCGCCCTCCAGGTGGCAGAGCCGGACGACCTCGGCCCGTCCCGCGACTGGCGGACCCTGGTGAAGTCCGTACGCCGCCAACTGCGCACCGTCCCCGGCAACGGACTCGGCTTCGGCGCGCTGCGCACCTTCGGCCCGCCCGAAGTGCGCGAGCAGCTGGGTGCGGCGGCGCACGGGCAGGTGGTGTTCAACTACCTCGGCCAGTGGGACGCGCGCCCGACCGCGCCCGAAGGCTCTCTGGTGCGCGCCGAGCACGGCTCGTTCGGACAGGACCACGACCCCCGGGACAGCGGCTCGCACCCTCTGGAGGTGGTGGGCGCGGTGCAGGACGGCCGCCTCGCCTTCACCTGGCACCACCGCCCCGGCCTGCACGACACGGAGACCGTACGCCGCGTGGCCGACGAGTTCGCCACCGCCCTGCGGCACTTGGCAGCACACGCCCGGGGCAGCGCGGCCGGCCCCGCCCGGGCCCGCCGATGAGGCCGCCCCGCCCCGGGATCCGCGGACCACCGGCCCCGGCCCCCGCCCCCGAACCCCGTTCCGCGGACCCACCGCGGACGATCCGGTCCGCCCGGACCGCGACCGCCCCACCGACCACGGAGACCCTGACATGGACGAGAACACCCGCTACCAGGTGCTGCGCAACGACGAGGACCAGTACTCGCTCTGGCCGACCGACGTCGACGTACCCACCGGCTGGCAGCCCGTCGGCAAGGAGGGCACGGAAACCGAGTGCTCCGCCTATGTGGACGAGGTCTGGACCGACATGCGCCCGCGCAGCCTGCGCGAGCGGATGGAGAACGCGGAAGCCTAGCCCTTGCGCCCCTTCGCTCCACCGCACCCCGCTCCACCCATGCCCTGCCCGAGGAGGTCGCCGATGACGCCGACACTGCACAGCGAACGGCTGGAGTTCACGCCGTACCGATCGGAGGACGAGGACCACTTCGTCACCCTCCTGCGCAACGAGGAGGTGCGCCGGTGGATGGGCCAGGAGGAGGTGCCGGAGGAGGACCTGCGCAAGGCGTTCCGCACGATCCTCACAGACATCTACCCGCAGGGTCTCTTCGACGTATGGGGCCTGTGGCACGAGGGGAGGTACGTCGGCCACGCGGAGGTCAAGAAGACGGGCAACGTGGACGGCCACGAACTCATCACGGCCCTGGCCCCCGACCACTGGGGCAAGGGCCTGGGCACCGAGGTGGTCCGCACCCTCCTGCGCCACGCCGCCGACAACCTGCACCTCAAGGAGGCCTACGGCATGGTGGGCGCCGCGAACGCCGCCAGCCTGGCGATGGCCGAACGCCTGGGGTTCCGCCACGTACGGGACGTGGTGGGCGACGACGGGTCGGTGACGAAGATGGTGGTGATCTCGACGACGGGGGAGGTGTGACAGCTCGTCGGCGACAACGGGTCAGTCCGTCGGCGACGACGGTTCAGCGCGAGAGCAACGCTTCAGTGCGAGAACGCGGCCAGGAGTTCCTCGCGGGCGGACACACCGACCTTGCGGTAGAGCGCCTTGAAGTGGTCGTTGACCGTGTGCGGGGACACGTCCAGGCGGCGGGCGATCTGTTTCGCGGGCAGGCCCTCCAGAGCCTGGCGCAGTACGGCCGCTTCGCGGGGCGTGATGCCGTACCAGGCGGCGACCGCGGGCAGCAGCGCACGGGAGGTGGCGGGCTGGACAGTGATGGCCACGTCACTCGTGCCCGTGCCTGCGCCCGTGCCCGCGTCCGTGTCGACGAGGGGCTGGGCGTGCGTCTCGATCCAGCCGTCGGGGGTCGGGATCCGGTTCACCACCGGGCCTCCGCGGCGGCGGGCCATGAAGGTGATGTGCCAGTACGTGAGCGGCAGCAGGTCGTCCGGACCCGTGAAGCCGGGCAGGCAGGCGCGGAGCCAGGCCCGGCCGTCCGGCGTCGCGGCGCGGATCCGGTCCGCGCCGTCGACGACCACCACGGCGGGCGGACGGCCGGTGCGCAGCGGGCGGGGCGTCCTGCGCGCGACGAACTGCTTCAACGCCTGCGCGAGCGGCGTGACCAGGCATTGGGCGCGCACGGCCTCCGCGGCTGTGAAGCACGGGCGGCCGCGCTCACGGACCAGCGCCATCGTCCCCCACAGCAGGCCGCCGCCGACGAGCGCGAGCCGCATCTCGCTGCCGAACCCCTGCGGCACCATCACCTCGTGCAGGCGCAGGCTGTCCCGCTCCTCCCGGGCGCCCGAGCCGAGCACGCCGACCTGGGACGCCCCGCGCCACAGTTCCGCGAAGGGGTGGCGGTCGCAGTTGCGGAACTCACCGAGCAGGACCTCGCGCAACGACCCGTAGCTGTACGTGTGTTCACCGCTGAGGAAGCAGCTCACGCGGGTGTGGGGGTCGAGGCCGGACAGCATGAAGCCGTCGTGCGGGACCAGTCGGCGCAGCTCCCGCGACAACTCGCGCCCCAACTCGTGCACCGTGGCGGCTTCCCCCGCCACGCCCGAGAACCGGCTGACGGCCCGCTCCACCCCGATCGCCATGACCGGAGTATGGCAAGGGGCAACTGCCGCCACATACGGAATTTCCGGAGACACCGGCACCGGCCTCGGGCGAGCGGCAAGCAGCCAGCGGCCGGGCAGCCAGCGGCCGGCGGCTAGCGGAGCATGCCGCTGTGGCGGTTGGCCGCGGCCCTGAGCCGGGCCACGGTCGCGGCCACAACCAGCAGTGCGGCCAGCGCGGCGAGGGCGGCCGACAGCGCGGGGAGCGGAGGCGGCACACCGTCGGGTCGCAGCACGTAGCGGAGCGACGTCGAGGCGAGCCTGCCCTCCACGAGGTGGCCGATGGTCAGCGCCCCGGCCACGAAGATGCTCAGCACGGCCGCGGCGGGTGACTCGGTGAGGCACAGCGCGATGCCCACGGTCGCGCAGACGGCGAGCACGCCGAACGCCGCGACAAGACCGAATGACGGTGCGTCGGCCCAGTTCCCGGGGCAGTGGGCCGCCCCGCAGAGCACGAGGAGCACGCCTGCCAGACGGCGCAGCCGCATCAGGGGCGCGGTGCGACCGGCCCTGGTCCTCTCCGGGAACAGCAGGGTGGACGGCTCGCCGGCCGTGGGGGGCGGCGCGGAGTCGGCGTGCTGCGTGCGGGGCGCCGTCGCCGTGTCCGCCGCGGCCTCGGCCGCCTGGTCGTCCCCGAGCCGGCTGATCAGCTGCACCAGGTCCTCGACGGACCTGGCCGTGGCGGCGGCCTGCACCGCCTCGGCGCCGGCGTGCGGGTCGTGCGACGGCCGGTGCAGCAGCAGCACGAGCCGGCTGACCTCGGGAATGGGGCGCTGCTCGGCGGCGCTCCGGATGGCGTCGTCCATGTGGTCGGCGGCGTGGTTCGGCGGGCCCAGCTCTTCCACCAGCCGGGTGACGTCGTCCACGGAGCGGGTCACCGCGGCCACCCGTAGCACGGACGCCGCCATGGTCAGGCCGTTGGGGGACTGCTCCAGCAAGGTGACCAGGTGCACGACGTCGTCCAGGGGCCGGGAGACGGCGGCGGCGTGTATCAGCTCCTCTATCGCGTCGCCGCCGTCCCAGTCGGCCGGAAGCGGCGTTTCACTCACGGCCTCCGGTGCGGCGGGTTCGTGCGAGGGGGTGCCGAGCTCCGCTGTTCCCCAGTGCAGCGACGTCGGATCCAGAAGTTCGCCCGTGCCGGAATTCGCGGGTCGGGCAGAGAAAGACTCAGGGGTCATGTCTGCTTCTCCACTTCAGTGGGCGTTCCCACCATCAGGGGCGAGCCGCCGGGCATGTCGCACCCCGGCCTGTGAACGTCTAACTGTTCTAAGCACCCTCCCCGCACCCCGCCACCGGAGAGCCACCCGACGGCCGCGCTCCCCTCGCACCGCCCACGCCGCTCCGGCCCCCGCGCCCGGGCGCGTCGGCCGGTTGCCCGGTACGCTCCGGCCTCCGCGTCGGCCGGTGTCAGCGGTGGGCGTTCGGCCTGCGGTGCGGCGGCTGGTCCGGAGCGGGGCGGGGCTTCACGGCCGGGATCTCCCGGCTGCGCGCGTCGTCGGGGCCGAGGGCGAGCGGCTCACCGTAGTGGCTGATCGTCAGCTCCGGTCCGGCCAGAAGGGTGTACGTGACGGCTGTCGCGTGCACCTCCACACGCAGGCAGCGGCCCAGAACCTGCAGGTTGAAGGCGATCCGGCTCAGGTTCTGCGGAAGCCGGGGCGTGAACTCCAGCGTGTCCGCGTGCTGGCGCAACCCGCCGAATCCGGCGACCAGGGTCGTCCACGTCCCGGCGAGGGACGCGATGTGCAGTCCGTCGCGCGTGTTGTTCTCCAGGTCGTCCAGGTCCATCAGCGCCGCCTCGACCAGGTAGTCGTAGGCGAGGCCCAGATGACCTGAACGCGCCGCGACGACGGCCTGGCTGCAGGCGGACAGCGAGGAGTCGCGGACGGTGAGCGCCTCGTAATAGGCGAAGTTGCGCGCCAGGTGGTCCTCGTCGAAGAAGCCGGCGCAGGTGTACATCGCGAGCACCAGGTCGGCCTGCTTGATCACCTGTTTGCGGTAGAGGTCGAAGTACGGGAAGTGCAGCATCAGCGGGTACTGGTCGGGCCGCGTGGCCGCGAAGTCCCAGTGCTGATAGCGGGTGAATCCGGTGTGCTGCTCGTGCACCCCGAGATCGGCGTTGTACGGGATGTGCACCGCCTCCGCGGCGTCCCGCCACGCCGCGCTCTCCTCGTCGTCGACGCCGAGGGCGGCGGCCTGCTCGGGGTGGCTCTCGACGAAGTCGGCCGCCGCGAGCAGATTGGAGCGGGCCATCAGGTTGGTGTACGTGTTGTCGTCGGCGATCGCGCTGTACTCGTCCGGGCCCGTCACCCCGTCGATGTGGAACGCCCCGTGCACGTCGTGGTGGCCGAGCGACCTCCACAGCCGGGCCGTCTCCACCAGGAGTTCGACCGCTGTGTCGCGGGCGAACTGCCCGTCGCCGGTGGCGGTGACGTAGCGCACCACGGCGTCCGCGATGTCGGCGTTGACATGGAAGGCGGCGGTGCCCGCCGGCCAGTACGCGGAACCCTCGGAGCCCTCGATGGTGCGCCAGGGAAAGGCCGCGCCCCGCAGCCCCAGCTGCGCGGCCCGCTCGCGCGCCGCGGGCAGCGTCGAGTGGCGCCAGCGCAGCGCCTCGGCGACCGCGCTCGGCGAGGTGTACGTCAGCAGCGGCAGGACGAACGTTTCGGTGTCCCAGAAGGCGTGGCCGTCGTAGCCCGAACCGGTCAGTCCCTTCGCCGGAATCGCCCGCTGCTCCGCCCGCGCACCGGCCTGCAGCACGTGGAACAGCGCGAACCGGACGGCCTGCTGGATTCCCTCGTCCCCGTCGACCTCGACGTCCGCGTGGGACCAGAAGGCGTCCAGGTAGGCCCGCTGCTCCTCGACGAGGGTGGACCAGCCGGTGTCGGTGGCCGCCGCGAGCGCCGCGTCCACCTGGTCGCTCACCGCGGGCAGGGAACGCGTGCTCGACCAGCCGTAGGCCACGAACTTCTCCAGGCGCAGCCGCTGGCCGGGTTCGAGGACCGAGGTGACGGTGAGCCGGGCGACGTCGTCGCCGGACTCGCTGCTCGACCGGGTCCGGTCGGGTCCGTCGACGGTGTGGTCGGCGGCCGCGGCGACCCGCTGCCCGCTGCGCCGGGTGGCGTGCACCAGACGCAGCCGCCTGCCGTTCGCGAAGTGCTCCTCCGACGCCAGCGGCGCTTCGAGTACGGCCGCGGCGCGCGGGTCCTTCTCCGACTGCGGGAGCTGTTCGTTGGTGACGAGCTCCGACTGGACGACGACACGGACCTGGCTGTCGACGGCCTGGACCTCGTAGGCCACGGCGGCCACCGACCGCTGGGTGAAGGACACCAGGCGGGTGGAGCGCACCCGCACGGTGCGGCCGGCCGGGGAGGTCCACTCGCAGGTGCGCCGCAGCACGCCCTCGCGCAGATCGAGCACCCGCTCGTGGGACACCAGGCGTCCGTAGCGCAGGTCGAAGGGCTCGTCGTCCACCAGGAGCCGGATGACCTTGCCGTTGGTCACGTTGATGACCGTCTGCCCGGACTCCGGGTAGCCGTAGCCGGCCTCCGCGTAGGGGAGCGGATGGGTCTCGTGGACGCCGTTGAGGTATGAGCCGGGCAGGCCGTGCGGTTCGCCCTCGTCGAGGTTGCCGCGCCAGCCGACATGGCCGTTGGACAGGGCGAACACCGACTCGCTCTGCGGCAGGACGTCGAGGTTCAGGACGTTCTCGCGCAGACACCAGGGCTCGACTCCGTACGACGCGTGCGTGATCATGCGTCGCCCTCCAGCTCCGCGAGGTCCCGCACGACCCGGTCCGCGCCGTGCGCGCGCAGGGCGTCCGCCTGTCCGACGCGGTCCACGCCGACGACATAGCCGAAGTGGCCCGAGCGGCCCGCGTCCATGCCCGCCAGCGCGTCCTCGAAGACGGCGGCCTGCGCCGGCTCGACGCCGAGGTCGCCCGCCGCGGCGAGGAAGGTGTCCGGCCGCGGCTTGCCCGGAAGGCTCCGCTCGGCGGCGACGACGCCGTCGATCCGTACGTCGAAGAGCGGCTCCGCGTCGATCGCGCGCAGCACGTCGCGGCAGTTGGCGCTGGAGGAGACCACCGCCGTGCGCAGGCCGGCGGCCCGTACGGCCTCGATGTAGCGCAGGGTGCCGTCGTACGCCTCGACGCCGCCGGTGCGGATCTTCTCCAGGAGGATGTCGTTCTTGCGGTTGCCCAGGCCCTGGACCGTCGGCCGGTCCGGCGGGTCGTCGGGCCGGCCCTCGGGCAGCTCGATGCCACGCGTCGCGAGGAAGGACCGCACACCGTCGGCGCGCGGCTTTCCGTCCACGTACTCGTCGTACTCGGCGACCGGATCGAACGGCTGGAAACCGTCGCCCTCCCGCTCGCGCAGGAACGCGTCGAAGGCTTCCTTCCAGGCGGCCGCGTGGACGACGGCCGTCTTGGTGATGACCCCGTCCAGGTCGAAGAGGCAGGCCCGGACGGTGTCCGGGAGACCGAGCCGTGTCAGGTGAGGACCGAGCTTCGTCATGGAGGGACACTTTCCCGCCGGACACGAAGACACGTCCAAGCCGTGCCGCCGTTCGGCCGGGCGGGCGATTTTCCGGCGGCGGACGGGTGTGTTTCAGACCACTCGCCGCGTGGCCGGGGGCCTGGAACAAACGCCAGGGGTCAGCCGTTGTTGCGTATGTGACTGCGGAGGGGACAGTGTCCCCGGGCCCACTCAATAGCCCACAGGGACGATCGTTCGGCTGAAGCCCTGTGGAGCCTTTCGCCGAGAGGCGACCGCCCTCCGTACGTCACCGCTAACGGCCCCGGCTGGTCTCCCCCGTCCAGCCGGGGCTTTCCCGTGCCCGGGCTTTCCCGTGTCCGGAGGATTCCCCGTGAGCGGGGACGGGGGCCGTCAGGTGTGGTCGCCGGGCGCGAGGTCGGGACGCAGCCGGTGCCACACGGGTTGGCGCAGGAGGCCGGCGCGGGTGCGGGTGGTGAAGCGGACCTCGGCCACGAGCCGGGGCAGCACCCACCGGGCGCCGGGAACAGCAGGCGGGGGAGTGAAGGGGCACGTGTCGTCCGCGGCGACGGCCAGCAGCTCCGCCAGCACACTGCGTTCCTGCTCGCTCCACCCGCTGCCCACGCTGCCCAGGTAGCGCAGCACTCCCTCATGGGGTTCGCCCACGAGGACGGCTCCCGGGGGACCGCCCGGGCGTCCCCGTACGGGCATCCAGCCGCCGATCACGGCGTCCATCGTGCGGACGTTCCTGACCTTGATCCAGTGGGCGGAGCGCACTCCGGGCTCGTACACCGAGTCCAGGCGCTTGAGAACGATGCCCTCCAGGCCCTGGGAGTGGGTGAGCTCCAGCGCCTGGCGGCTGTGCCCCGGCACCGAGACCGGCACGGACCAGCGGGCGCCGGGGGCCACCATGCCCTGGAGATACTGGCGCCGCCCGGTGTACGGCAGCCCGATCAGCAGCTGCCCGTCCAGGTACATGATGTCGAACAGGACCAGATGGACGGGGTCTCGGGAGGCCAGGCGGACGGCGCGGGCTGGGGAGGACGCCAGGCCCATCCGGAGCTGGAGGCGGGCGAAGTCCGGCCGGCCGTGCCGGTCGAGGACGACGATCTCGCCGTCCAGGACCGCGGCGCCGGGCACCTGCTCGCCGAGGGCGTGGAGTTCGGGGTAGGCGGCGGTGATGTCGGCGCCGGAGCGCGAGCGCAACAGCAGCGAGCCGTCGCCCGGCAGGTACACGATCGCCCGCTGCCCGTCGTACTTCGTCTCGGCGCTCCACAGGTGATCGGCCCGCTCGGGCGGGAGTGGCCCGGTCGAGGCGAGCATCGGGGCGATCCGCGGCAAGGCGACCATGGTCCAGGCCTCGCCCACCGGTTCGCCGTTCAAGCACGGGCGGCTGGTCTCTCGCCCGGACAGACCACCTCAGGCAGGCGAGTCGCCGCGTCGGGAATTGGTGCCCCGCGCCGACACGCGCCAGCGGTCGATCACCTCTTGGTCCCGGACGACCGCACGAAGCGGTCGGGGGCGGGAACGCTGATCATCGTCGCCGCGGCAAGCAGTGCGAGGTCCCGCAGCGCTTGCGCGGCCTCGCCCAACGCCTGGGTCTCATCGACTGCCCGAAGCGGCACCGGCCGTAGGGCGCGGTTCGCGCCACATCGTCCACAGCACCGGCCCGCCGCCCGGCAGCCGCAGCTCCTCACGCACGGTGAAGCCGAAGTGCTCGTAGAAGGGCAGGTTGGACGGCTTGGAGGACTCCAGATAGGCGGGCCGGCCCGCCGCGTCGGCCTTGGCGAGACCCGAGCGCAGCAGGGCGGCGCCGTGTCCCTGGCCCTGGGCGGCCGGGTCCGCGCCGATCAACGCCAGGGACCAGTGCGGTTCCTGGGGCGCGTGCTCGGCGGCCGTCTCGACGGCGTCCCTGAACACGCCGGCCCGGTCACCGAGGATGTTCAGGAGTTCCTGGATGGTCTCCGCGTCGGGCACGGCCTTGGCCTGCGCCTCCGGCGCCACCCAGAAGGCGGCCGCCGCCTCGGTGCGCTCGCAGACTCCGTGGGTGACGTACTGCCGGGTGAAGATCGTGGTGAAGTAGCGGCCCAGCGCGGCCTCGCGTGAGGCGTCGCCGGGGAAGAACCAGCGCATCATCGGGTCGTCGTCGAAGGCGCGGGTCAGCGTGCGGCCGATCAGCGGCGCGTCGTCGATCGTGGCCGTCGTCGGGATGTTCGTTGTCGGCATGCGGGTCATTCTGCATCCCGATGATCTTCGGCGGTGCGGGGGGTCCGGTCCGTCCGCTCGCGGCCCACGGAGCCGCCCGGTGGGGGGGGGGTGGACCCGGGTGTGTGGGCGAGCGCCACACCCATTTGCCGTTACGGCAACTTCGCTTGCCGCGCCGACGGGTGATCTTGCAGGCTGGTTCTCAGCCAAAGGCCAGAGACACAAGAGATACACAGGAGGTTCCACGATGACCACCCACGACAAGAGCCCGCTGAACAACCGCGTCCACCACGTACGGGCCGGCGAGCTGGACGGCTACGCCGCCATCAGCGGCAAGACGGTCGGCTCCAAGAACCTTTGGATGGGCATGGTGGAGAACCCGCCGTTGAGCGCGACGGACAACCACCATCACGGGGAATCGGAGGCAGGGATCTTCGTGGTCAGCGGTCACCCGGTGTTCGTCTACCACGACGGCACGCAGGAGGTCCGGATCGCCGCGGGCCCCGGCGACTTCTTCCTCGTACCCCCGAACGTCCCGCACCGCGAGGAGAACCCCGACCCGAACGAACCCGCGGTCGTCGTCATCGCACGGACCACGCAGGAACCGATCAAGGTCTCCCTGCCTGAGCTGTACCAACTCAAGGAGACAGAAACGAACAACGAGACGGAAACGAACAAGGAGACAGAAGCGAACTAGGTGACCGGCAGGTCAAGGCGGGTGGGACGTCAGGGGCAGGGATACGCCCCGTCCCCCCACCTTGCCCGCTCGTCCCCCCGCGCCACGGTGCCGCACAGCAGCACCGTCCGCGGCCCGCGCTCGCCGTCCCGCTCCACGCCGAGCAGCTTCTCCTCGGTGAGCCGGGCGCCGCCCGCCGCGCCGTGGGCGTCGATGCGGCCCGTCGCCCCGTCGAAGCCGCCACCGCCCAGGCCTTGGTAGAGCACCCCCTGCAACAGCCCCCGGTCGAGGCGCTCGTCATGGCCGCCGGTGCCGCGCCACGCCTGGTCGACGCCCTCGGCGAGATAGCGCATCGCGTCCCAGCCGAGGGCCACGTGGGCGTCGTCGCGCATCGTCGACGTACGCGTGCCCTCGTCCTTGCCGTACTCGGCGTCGTACGCGGAGAGGAAGGCGGCGGCCTCGCCGCTGTCCCGAGAGAGCGCGGCCGCTCGGCCGTGCGAGACGTAGTACAGGCTCAGACCGCCGAACACCTCCCACGGTCTGCGCTCCTCGGAAAGGGCGGTCGTGAGGTCGTCGTTGCCCAGCACCACGATTTCCGGGCAGTCGCGGGAGATTCTGGCGATCTCGCTCAGGAACGGCTGGAACTGGCTGCCGCGCGCCGCCCACACCACGGCGGTCCGCGGCTCACGGGCCACCGCGCCGCACACCTCGCGCGCGAGATCCTCCACCGCCGTGAGCTCGCTGCCGGACAGGCCCCGGGACGTGGGCGGCGGCTCCGGCGCGTCCGCCGGGGTGTAGAGCAGCACGTCGGTGTCCTTGGAGCCGTACTCCCTGCGGAACGACGAGGCCAGACTCGCGCTGTAGGCGTCGGCCGGATCGGCGACCAACTGGACGCGGCGCACGCGTTTTCCGTCCGCCGCCATCGGGGCGTGCCGGGTGAAGGACGCCATGACGGCGGCGGCACGGGAGTCCGTCGGCGCCATCTGGTAGTAGTGCCCGCTCTGCTCGAGCAGCGCGTCCGCCGTGCCCGACGTGCCGACCATCGGCATGCCGGCGTCACCGAAGATCCGGATGGCCTCGTACGTCGTGCGTCTGCTCTGCCCGAAGCCCACGACGCCCACGATCGACCGATCGCGCTCCGCGAGCCGCACCACGCGCCGTGCCACGTCCGGGGCGTCCTTGAACCGGTCACCGGCGTTCGCCGCGAGCACCCGGAGCGGCACCCGCTCCCCGGAGCGCAGCGCCTGCGCGTTGATGTGCCCCTGGGCGATGGCGATGCCCCGCAGCTCGGCGAGCGTGCCGCCGCGCACCGGATCCTCGGCGTCCTTTCCGCCGCTGAGCGGCCCGAAGTAGACGACGGTACGGCTGGCGGGCCCGCCCGTGTCCGTGCGGTCCGAAAGCTCCTTGTCCATCTCGCCGTTCTGCCGCTCGATGAGTTCGAGTACGTCGCGCAGCGCCCGGTCGCCGCTGTCCTTGCCGAACGACGCGGCTCCCTCGGCGACGCCCACGCACTGCCCGTCGGTGCCGAGGAACGTCGAGCCGCGGCACGCGTCGGCGTCCGCATTCCCGAACGGCCCCACGCCGATGCCCGTGACCGCAAGGACCAGCGCCAGCACCCCGATCGTGCCGACGATCTCCGCGCGCGGACCCCAGCGCTGGGACGGGGGCGCGAGCGTCGGCCTGCGGCGCAGCCAGTACGTCGCCGCCGGATCGTCGTCGGTTCCCGCGTCGACGGGCACCACCATGCCGGTCGGACTGCCCGGCGCGGTGCCGTGCTCGGCGACATTGGCCAGCTCGGCGCCCGCCGCGGACAGGGTGGCCACCTCGGTGTCGGGGATCCGGTGCGCGAGGGAACGTACGCCGGCGGCCACCGCCACCACCGACGTGCACCGCAGATCCTCCGTGGCGGACCGAAGCTCGCGCAAGAACCGCTGCTCGCGCGAGTTCTCGCCACCTGCCTCCCCGACGAGCAGCACGAAGCGGCACACCCGGCGCCTGCGCCAGGGATTGAAGAGCCGCTTGCGGCAGGCGGCGTCGAGATCGGCGAGCAGCCCGTGCACCAGAATGCGGTCGAACTGCTCCGGATCGCCGCCGTGCACCAGATCGCGCGCCGACCGGAAGAAGTCGGACGGCGGAGTGCCCTGCTGCAGGCGCGCCCACTCCGCGTACCACCGTTGCCTGCGGGCGCTGCCCAGCATCAGCCGATTGGCGCGCCGCACATAGACGGCGCGCGGAAGGCGCTGGAACAGCGGACCGGCGACGAAGTTCCAGAGCAGTTCGAGCAGCGTGCCGCCACTGGCCTGATCCCGTCCGCCCAGCCACCACAACACACGGGCGAAGGACGACACTTCGCGATGCCCCGCGTAGGCGTGGTCCTTCAGCTCGGAGTCGTGCTGCTCGCCGAGCCCCTCGACGGGCGGTGCGGTGACGAGTGAGCGCAGCAACTGATAGCAGGGCAGCCGGAGTTTGCCCGTGCCGCGCGGCATGGTCTCCACCAGCTGCCGAGTGAGCTGCGAGAACAAGTACAGCCGGCCGAGGACCGGATCCTCCGGGGGCGTCCAGGCCGGATGGCCCGTGCCGCGCAGATACGCGTGCGACGCGAGCCGCGTCTCGCGGCCGTGCAGACGTTTGTGCAGCCCGGCGACGATCCGCTGCCCCTCACGCCCCCGCCCCGGCTCGCTGAGCAGCACCACCGGTACACGGCTGCGGCTGCGCCGCGGCTGCGTCACCAGCCGGTCGAAAGCCTCGACGAAGCGCTCCACGCCGGTGAACGCCGGTACTCCGGCCTCTGACTGCCCCGTCGACACCATGAACCCTCTCTCCCCCCAAGTGAGGCATCCAGCCGTCTTAGCACCGTCGCGGTGAGATGCGCAGCGCCTTTCGGAAGTCCCTGACCGACGCGCACCGACGCGCATACGGAACCGACCCGCATACGGAACCGACGCGCATACGGTCCAGGGGTGGGGACAATGGTGGGTGCCGGTTCGCGGGACCGGTCCCCTGGGGAGGTAACCGGCATGCGGGACCTGTTGCGGACGGCGCATGCCGTGGTCGTGGGGGTGGAGCGGTATGCGGGCGGCTCGGCGTGGAATTTGGACGGGCCGGTGCGGGACGCGCTCGCGTACGCGCGCAGGCTGCTCGACGCCGGGCTTCCGCCGGAGCGGCTCACGCTCCTCGCGTCCCCGCTGCCCGCCAACGGCGAGGCTGTCGAAGCGAGCGGCCTCGACCACCGGCCCGCCGACCGCGAGTCCGTCCACCGGACCCTCTTCCGCGAACTGCCCGCCCACAGTGGCGAGTTGTTCTTCCTCTCCTGGTCGGGGCACGGTCTGGTCGATCCGAGCGGGCGGCGTCGGCTGCTGTACGCGGACGCCGTGCCGGAAGACATCCGCAGCCTGGACCTGGACGCGGCGCTCGCCGCGTGGCGCTCCGACCTGGTGCCGTCCTTCCCGCACCAGCTGTGGCTGATGGACGCCTGCCAGGTGTTCGCCGACCCGGCGGGAGTGGGTGGCGCGCTGCGGCCGGATCCGGTGCCGGTGGGGACGCTTCGGGAACGCGCCGGGCAGTACGCGCTGTTCGCGTGTGCGCCGGGGCAGACGGCGCGGGAGGGCGGGAGCGGCGGAACCGGTCCCTTCACCTCACAAGTGCTGCGTTTCATGGACGGGTTCGTCGCTGGAACGGGCGGCGGGGGCGGGGCCGTCGACAAGGGGCGCCAGGCGGGCAGTTGGCCTGCCGACCCGCAGATATTCGCCGAGGCCCTGCGGGAGCGCATCAACGCTGCGGGAGACGCAGCTGCTGCAGGGGCCACGGGATACGCGGGGGACACCCGCCAAACCCCCACGTACTTCTGGCACTCGGGCCCGGACGGCCAGAGCGAACGCTGGTCCCGCCCGCGCCTCCCGAGCAGTCCAACGCCCGTGCACCACACGCCTGGTGGTGCGAGTCCCCCTCCGCGCCCGTCCCGTGAGCAGCGCAGACGGCTCCTCGACGCCCTGGGACGCGTACCGGCGATGACCGATCCCGATACGCGCTCCAGCGTGATACGCCAGCTCCCGCCCGACATCGCGGGCAGCGTTCCGCGGCCCACGGTCACCCGCTTCGCGCTCCTCGACCTCATCGACACCTGCCTGTCGTTCCCCGGCGGGCTTGACGAACTGCTCGACGCACTGGACATGGTGGACGGAGGGACCTCCGCCCGGGCCGAATTCGCGGCGGCCGTACGGGAGGTGACGGGACCGGCGTGAGGCCCCCCACCGACGCGCGAACTCCGCTGGTACGGAGCCGGGATGACCCGTTCGAAGCTCGAAAGGATGTCTGAGACACGGGGTTTCCGGTCTTGCCGGGCGGGGAGATGATGGGAGAACAGCGGGTCGGCGTCGGCCGCATCGACCCGGACGCTGGGAGGGCAACGGCACCATGGAGCACGCCGACAGCGCCATCGAGTCCGAACTTCTCGACCTCGGGGGAGTGCCGCTTGAGCAGCTACGCGCGACGAACTGCCGGGAACGGGTGGCCGACAAACAGCGGCTGCTGCGCAAGCTCGACCAGCCCGACGTCAACTTCGGCGGCGACGAGAAGAGCTGACCGGGGCGCAACGGCGTCGGCCAGGCCGCGCACGACAGCCGTCAGAGGTCCGGTCGGGCCGGTCCATGCCCGCTGACGCTTCGCCGGGCGGCGTCGGCCCGGTCTTCCGGCACAGGTTCTCTGTCGCGGACTTCGACACCCTGGCCGGTGGTGGTGGGGACTCCGCCCTGCTCGCGAGGCTCCGGGCAGCGGAACGCAGCCAACGGCTGCTCCTGCTCGACCTGTTCCTGGACCTGCTCGGGAAACGCCCCGAGGTGCTCGGCCCGCTGCCCGCCGCCGACGAGGCGTGGCAGCTCCTGCTCCGCGCGGAGCGACGAGATCGGGCCGCGGTCGAGGACCTCCTGCTCCGGCCGGAGACCGGACTGTGGCTGGGCGCCGTCCTGCGCAGACTCCGTGGCGGGACCCCTGACGCCACCGAAGCCGCCCCTGCGGACACCGCCCCGGCGCTCGACGTCCCCCTGTGGACCGACATCGGCGAGTTCCACCTGCTCGCCGCCGCCGCGGCATTCCGCGCCGGCCTCGACTTCACCGCAGCCGTCCCCGCGCGCCATGGCACCGTGACGCTGCCCTCCGTCGGACGGGCGGTGCTGCCCGGAGCGTACGGACCGGGGCAGGAACCCTTCGGGGGGTGCGCCCACGTCACGTACGACAAAGGCGAGTTGACCGTGTCGCTGGGCGGGCACAGCGTGCGGGCAGGGCGATCGGGCGACCGGCCCGGCGTGGGCTGGGAGCCCGCGCGCACGCTGACCCTGCCGCTGCCAGGTGCGGACACCACCGTCCTCCTCGACGACCTGGGCTCTCAGCGCATCGTCCCGACGCCGACCGGGCTTCCCCCCGAGCGGCTGCCCGACGAAGAGGCCCGGCAGTGGACCGACCTGCTGCGCGAGGCGGGGCCCCTGCTCGCGGAGGCGGATGCCCAGTCGGCCAGGGACATCGCGGCGCTGCTGCGCAGCGTCGAGCCGCTGCCCCTCTCCGAGAACGAGCGGCTGAGCAGCGCCACGTCAGGGGACGGCGTCGGCCGTCTCGCCTCCGGGCGGCCCGCGGACGCCCTGCAATTGGCCGCTGTGCTCGCCCATGAGGTCCAGCACAGCAAGCTGGCCGTCCTGATGCACCTGTACCGGCTGTACGAGCCGGACGACGGCAGCCTCTTCTACGCTCCCTGGCGCGACGACCCGCGGCCGCTGCGCGGCCTCCTCCACGGCGTGTACGCCTTCACCGGAGTCGCACGCTTCTGGCGGGGCCTGGGCCGGCGCCCCGGGATCGACGAGGAGGACGCGGCCGCCGCGTGCTTCGAGCACGCCTTGTGGCAGCGCCAACTCCTGCGCGCGATCATGGACGTACAGCAGCACCCGGGCCTCACTCACCTGGGCCGCAGAGTCGTTCAGCGGCTGCGCGAGACGATCACCGCATGGGAGTTCGCGGACCCCGCGCAGCCGTCCCGCACGATGGCCGAGGACGCGGCCGACCATCACGCGATGAGCTGGCGGCTCCACCACGTGGTACCGGACCCGACGGCGGTGAGAACCCTCGCGCGGGCCTGGCCGCGGCGGCTCGTACCGCTGGACACCGGCGAATCCGTGCTGATACCCGACCCCGAGGTGCCCCACCTCGACACGGTCGCCGCCCTCTGTCGACTGCGCCTCACCGACCCGGGCGCCCTGGAGAAGGTCGTCGGCGCGCCGCAGGCAGTCACCGTTCTCGTCCCGGACGCGTCCGGCGCGGAACTGCTGCAGGTGCTCGGTGACACCGAGGGAGCCCTCGAACTGAGCACGGCGGCCGTACGGGAGGGAACGGGCGACCCCTCCTCCTGGGCCTGCCTCGCGCTGGCACTGCGCGGCCAAGCCCTGCTGAAACAACCGGAGTTGGCGCGCGCAGTGTACGAGGCGGTGCGAGACCGGGACGGTGCGGCTCCCGACCCGGTCACCTTCACCGCATGGCTGGACGGTCTCATACCGATGCCCTGAGACCCACGGAGGTCTCAGGGCATCAGGGCATCAACGTCGGCGCCCTACACGGGCATCGGGTCGATGTCGCAGTTCGCGCGTCGCCACGCCACCGCGTCCGCGTACGCCGGGTGCTGCTCGCCGAGCACTCGCGCCATCCCGCTGACCGCCTTCTGGTGCTGAGCCTCGGACTCCTCGGTGCGGCCGAGGGCCTTGAGGTCCTGCGCCAGGTTGCTGGTCAGCACGAACACCGTCGCGTGATGCTCGCCCACGGCGCGAGTGGCGGTCACCAGCGTCGCCTCGTCCATCTCGAGCGCCGCGGCGGCATCGCCCTGCGCGAACCTGTCACTGGCCAGGTTGATCCGGCACACCAGCGTGTCGGGGTGCTCCTCTCCAAGGGTTGCCATGCAACTGGTCAGCGCCGCCTCGTTCAGTTGACGGGCCGCGTCGACCTTGTTCATCAGGCGGTACGTGATGGCCAGGTCCACGTTGGCCTCGGTGGTGTACGGATGCTCGGGGCCGAAGATCTGGACGTACAGATCCCGGGTCTGCTCGCCCAACTGCATCGCGTCCTTGAGCTCGCCCAGCTGCCGCAGGTCGACAGAGAGGTTCAGCGAGGCGACCAGGGAGTCGGGGTGCTGATGGCCGTACCGGCTGATGAACTCCTTGCGGGCCTGCCGGGTGAGGTCGGCGGCTTCCGCGTGCCGTCCGGCCTTGCGCAGGGACACGCCGAGCCGGGCCAGGTTGCGCAGGGTGTTGGGGTGGTTGGCGCCGACCTGCTGGCGGTAGCGCTCGGTGATGCCTTCGAAGAGCTGGACCGCCGTCAGATACTCGCCGAGCTCGCGCCGGTCGAGCGCGACACTGCTCTCGCTGAGCAGACTGCTCAGCGCCTCCTCGCCGAACATCTGCGACTTGCGCTGCCAGGTCTGCTCGTCGATTTCGAGAGCCGCCCTGAAGTCGCCGTTCACGCGCAGGCTCACGGCCAGGTTGTGGGCGTGGACGAGCGTCTCCGGCTCGTCGTCGCCGTACTCGCGCAGGGCGCGCTGGTACACCTCGCGGTTGAGCTGGAGCGACTTCTTGAACTCGCCGCGCGCCCGGTGGTCGGCGGCCACCTGGGCCTGGATCACCAGGAGTTCCTCGCCCACGTCGGCCCCGGGCTCCTCCACGACCGCCAGCATGCGCCGGCTGACCGCCGCGCCCTCCTCGAACTTGCCCATCGTCCACAGCACGTACCGCAGTTGCGAGGCGAGTTGCAGCGTCTGGCCGTCGCCCTCGCCGTGCAGCTCGCACCACAGCCGGTAGGCCTTCTCGGTGAAGTCCCTGGCCCCTTCGTGATCGCCCCACCAGAACAGGTACTCGGCCACGCTCTGGACCATCTGCCGTACGTTGCGCGAGGGCGAGCGCATCGCGTCCGACACCAGGACGTGCGGGTACAGCTCGGCGAAGCGGGGCCAGTGCGCCGGGTCCTGGGGATTGCGCGGGGTGTTCGCCGCGAGCAGCAGGTGCGCCCCGTGCTGCATGCGGTCGCGCTGCTCCTGTGTCATACGGGCGATGAGCACCGCCTGGACCAGCCGGTGCATCGAGATCGAGTTGGTGCGGTGATCGATCTTGGCGAGGGAGTAGCGGTTGATCTCACGGATCGCCCGGCCGAGCCGCAGCGGGTCGGTGAGCGCGCGGTCCAGGTCGGGGGCGATCGGCTCCACGGGGGCGCCGGAGAACAGCGGCCGGGAGATGGGTTCGGGCGCGAACGACGAGCAGACCTGGAGGAGTTGGAGTGCTGCCGCGTTCTTGCTCTCCAGGTGGTCGAGGGAGACGTTCCAGGCCGTGGCCACGGTCTCTTCATAGTGCGTGGGAGGCGAGACCGTCATCAGCTCGGCCCGCTTCTCCTCGAAGAGCCGCAGATACTCGGAGGCCGGCATGCCGGTCTCCGCGCGCCACGCGGACGCCTGCTCCACGGCCAGCGGCAAGTCGCCCAGTACGGCGGCGAGTTGATCGGCGTCGCTCTCGGGCAGGTCGGGGTTGCGGCGCTGCAGGAGGTGAATGCTCTCCTCGCGCTTGAAGACGTCGACCTCAAGAGGGTGGGCGAGGGTGTTCCACTGCGGGTTGCGGGAGGTCACGAGGATGGAGCCGATCGGCCCGCTGCCCGGAGTGGTGGGGAAGTATCCCTGGACGGACTCGGGGCTCTCGGCGTTGTCGAAGACGAGGAGCCAGTTGCCGTAGGGGCGCCCGGTGCGGAGCGCTTCGAGGACCGCCGGAACGGCCGTGTTGGCCTCCGCGGTCACGGGCAGGGAGAGCCGTTGGGCGAGCTCGACCAGGGCCTGGGCGATCTGGGTGGGCCGCTCCGCGGGGATCCACCACACGATGTCGTACCGCGAGGCATTGCGATAGACATATTCCAGGGCAAGTTGGGACTTTCCGACACCGCCCATGCCGTGCAGGGCGTGCGGAAGGACCGCGGTGGGCCCCTGGCCGAGATCCCGTTCGAGCTTCAGCAGCAAGTCCTCACGGCCGGTGAAGACGAGGTTCCGCGGCGGCATGTTACCGAGCACCGCCGGGCGGACCGCCGTCGTGCCATGGTGTGGCCTGTCCGGCGTCGCGGCCCCTTCATCAGGCGCCGGGGTGGCGGTCCCTGGGGCAACCGTGGTCACTGTCGTGCCTCCTTGGCGTGGGCCTGTGCTGGGGTCGTTCCGGCTCTCTTGTGTAGCGCGGGAATGCATTATGCCGGAACCTTTTCGTAAATCAGTGGTGGCTGTGCCGCGCGCCTTGACCTCAGTCAGCTCCGTTGACTCCATTTGAGCCGTGATGAGGCCGCGGAGTCGGTTTGCGCGGCGCAGATGATGTCCGCCGAGCACGCTGAGTACGGCGTGTTCGGCGGTCCTGAAACGCAAGTTGTCCCAGGTGACTTCGGGGTCACCCGATTCCTCGTGGCCATTGAAATGGTCGAGGAGTTCGCGTGCCTCCGTGCTCTTTGGTGCAAGAGTTTCGGCGGCTTTGCGTGATGCCTGCAAGGTGGTGCGTTTGGTGCTCGCCGCCAGTAATTCCTCGCGGACACCGGGAAGAAATACGTAGCATCGCCCGTCGCCCGGTAAGGGTTCGACGAGACCGCTCATGAGAATCTCAGCCAGGTGTTCCGGGCCTGATTCCGGCAGTATCTCGCGCTGCACCGTGGTGATGACCGGAAGGTCCAGCGGGACCGCGGCGAGCCGCACGGCGAGCGCGAAGGCCTCCGGCGACGCCCACACGCGAAAACGCGCCACCTTCTCCGCAGGGGTCTCCTCGCGGGGAAGCCGGCTCGACTCGGGCAGGAGGTCGGGTTTCTCCCCCGGGGTCACCAGAGTGGCGGCGACATCCGTCCAGCGTGGCTCGTCGCCCGCCACGAACCGCGCCCAGGGTGCCAGCCAGTCGCCGGAAACCTCAAGGACGGGCACGGGAAAGGTACGCGCGCGGCGCAGCGGATCCGCCCACGCCTCCGCGCTGTAGGGCTCCAGCGGCTCCCAGCGCACCTCGCCGTTGCCCGCCCACGGCCCCGACGCCCGCAGGCGCACCCGCTCCGGCAGCAAACCGGTGCGGTCCCAGAGGCGTTGGGGCAGCGTGTGGAGGATGGCGAGCGGCTGGTGGCGCCCCCAGACGGCGAGGGCGGCGCGCACGGCGCCGGTGCGCCAGGCGGGCGCGACGCCGTCGGTGAGGACGAGCACGATCCGCCGCCCGGTCAGGTCGACCAGGCCGCGCACGGACTGTGCCCTGCCGCGCCCGTCGGGGCCGCGCAGCACGACGCCGTCGGGGTCCGCGGACGAGGTGTCGAGGCAGCGCAGTTCGATGTCGCGAAAGCCGCTGTAGCGGCGCAGGACGGCGGCGAGGCGCAGCGCGGTGTGGCGCCACACCGTCATGTGCGGGGCGCTGTCCACGACGAGCACGGCGTCCCAGCGCCCCTCGGGGGCGGGCCGCAGGACCGGGGGTAACCAAGGGGCCTCGGCGAACTGCTCGCCCGTGCGTTCCTCGTCGACCTCTTCGGCGGGCGAGGTGCGGGCGCGCTGGCGCAGCGGGCGCAGGGCGCGGCCCAGGGCGGCGGCGTCCAGGCCGTGGCGCCGGGCGTGGGGACGGGCGCGGGATGCGCGGCGGCGCCCGGGGTCCGGGGAGTCGGGGCGCGGGCGTGCGGGTTCGTGGTCCGTGCCGGGTGCGGGGACGTGCTCCGGGGCAGGGGCGACCGGCTCGCGGGCTTCCGGGGCGGGGTGGGCCGCGGGGGGATCCGGGGGTGGCTCGGCGTCGTCGGTGCCGGGGAGGTGGGACCGGTCGGTGCCAGGCGTCCCGTGCTCCGCCTCCGTGCCCGGCTCGTGCCGCCCGGTGCCCCGTACGGGCGCCGACTCCCCGTCACCGGTCAGGAGCTCGGGGTGGTGCTGGGTGAGCCAGAGGGCGTCGGCCACCTCCCACCAGCGCAGGCCGCCCACGCCCAGGCGTTGGTGATCCGCGGCGGGACGCGAGGTCTGCGCGTCCCTGCCCTCGGAGGCGGAGGGGTGCTCAGTCACTCCGCCCAGTCCCATCACCGTTCAACGGGTGCCAGATGGCGCTGAGCACCGCCTGCCATTCGGCGTCGTCGGACTCCTCGTACGCATACGAGCCGGAGGTCGCCAGGTGTGCGGCGTTCAGCAACATGTCAGCGGCCAGACCGTCGGACTGTTCACTGTGGGACCTGAAGTCGCGGATCAACTTTCCCTGCATGTCACCGAGTCGGTCCGAGAAGTGGGCAAAGAGCAGTTCCGCCAACCCTTCCGCATCCGGGTCGGGCATGTCCAAACGCAAACACCGCCGAAGGAAGGCTTCCGGGAACTCACGCTCCCCATTGGACGTCATGATGACGACAGGAAATGCCCGAGCCTGGACGATCCCTTCCCTGACCGGAGCGAAGCCGCCCGGATCCGCGGTGTGGACTGTCACTTCCGGACTCTGGTTCCTCACTCGAACGAGTGGTGGCACGGAATACCAGCCGTCCTCGAACAGCGTGAGGAGGTCATTGGGAAGATCCGCGTCGCCCTTGTCGATCTCGTCGATGAGCAGGACGCGCGGCAGCCGGTAAGGAAGCATCGCCGTCCCGAGGGCACCTAGCTGGACGAAGTCGCCTATATCCGTGGGTGGTTGAGGGGCCGAGGCGCTGTCGGCGGCCCCGGCGGGCGCGGCCTGCTGCTGTGCCACGTACCAAGCCTGCCCAGACTGCGCCCGGCCGATCACGTCGTACTCGAATAGACCCGAGGCCAGGGTGGTGCGGCTGGTGATGGGCCACTGGAGCACCCGGCCGAGCGACAGCTCCCGGGCGATGCGGAACGCGAGCGCCGATTTGCCGACACCCGGACGGCCCGTCACCAGCAGGGGCCGGCGGAGCAGAATCGAGGCGTTCACGAGCCGGACCTCGTCCGCCGGGGCGCGGCGCGGCGCGTCGGCCGGGCCGAGCCTGCGGTCGGCCTCGTCGTCGTCCGGCGGCGCGGGCAGGACGGGGCCGCCGCTGAAGCTCCGCCAGCGTGGGCCCTCGGGCCAGCTCCGTTCCTCGTAGGGAACAGCGGGAAGCGTCCGTCCCGTGCCCCGGTACGGCAGCCCGTTCGTCTCCTGCGCGTTCAATCGGTCCCCCCTACGAAAGCGGCGGGAGCGCACGCGTCACCGTCGAGGAGCTGCTGCGGATCGTCCCAGACCATGCCCAGGTTCTTGAGTACGGCCTTGTCGTGCGGGCCGGTGCCGTGGAGGGCGGACCCCGCCGCGGCATCGCCCTTCCACTGTCGTGCACGTCCGGGAAGATTGGCCAGACCTTCGTCGGCCAACAGCTCCTTGACCATGCTCCTGAAGACGTCCGGCGCGGCCTGCTCACGTTCGAAGATCACCACGGGCACCCCGTGGTCGAGGCCGAGGCGCAGCTCGCGCAGCCCCAAGGCGTTCCTGGTCCGCGGCGAGTCGCTGAGGACCATGCAGACCACCCCCTCCTCCTTGCCGATCTGGGCATCCAGCAGTTCGAGGTGTTCTGCCGCCGGCCGTCCCCCCGGATCGCACCAGTGGATGCGCCCACCCCCCGGATCGCTCTTCCAACGTGCCCATCTTCTGCGCCACGCGTGGTGCAGATCGCGCCGCTGCAAGCGTTCCAGACTGTGCGTGAATATCCACGGATACTTACTCAACAGCGGGTTGGAATGGCTCAGTTGAGGGTCCCTGTTCCACCACTCCACCGGTTCGGTGAGCAACTCGGCGGGGAGGAAGAACTCCAGGACCACGTTCTCGTCCCGAGACTGCCACAGCTCGGCCGTCGTGGACAGCAGCTCCGCGATCGAGGAAGGCAGTCTGCTGCGGGGTACGGCGTCCTCGGGGTCGCAGTCCTCATGGTGAAGCCGTACGGACTCCGCGTAACGGACACGTGAGGAGATCCGGTAGCGCGCCTCGCGCCGTCCCTGGCGTGCCGTCTCCCGGTCGGAAGGCCGCAGGTCCGGGGCGATTTTGATGAACATGCGGATGACCGGGACCTGTTGGCCGGCCGCGTCCGCCCGCTCGGCCGGTCCGGCCGGGCCTCCCGGTTCGGCGTGCGGGCCGCCCGGGTCACCGGCCAGGGACCCGAAGTCGCCGCCGGGCAGCCCGCGTTCGGCCGTCAGTCGCTCGCGCAGCGCGTCGAGGCCCGCGCTGCCGTCCCTCGTCTCCCAGGCATCGGCGAAGTGGTCGTTCCACGCCCGTATCTCACCGACGATCCCCGCCGCCTCCGTACGCAGCATCAGATGCTCCAGCAGGACCATGCTGGGTTCGAGGCCGCCGACCGGCGCGTTGTGGCCGGCGAGGTGGACGAAGGCGTGCCAGGCCGTGTGGCAGTACGAGGGCATGCGGACGCGGTCGCCGCTCACCTCGGCGACCAGGGAGGGCAGTTCGGGCAGGGTGAATTCGAGCCCGGAGCGCAGGGCGGTCCAGTCACGGCCTTCGTAGAGCTCCGCCGCGTACCACTCGTCCAGGAGCGGACGGAGGCGACTGGTCAGGGCGGGAGCCAGGAACTCCGTGACCTCCGCGAGGCGTTCGAGGCCGTCCTCGATCCGGCTGCAGTGCCGCACCACCTCCACGAACTCCTGGCGGGGGGTGGGAAGTCCCGCGATCTCCAACCCCGGGAATTCCTCGGTGAGTTCGCGTGCCCACTGCTGGCGGCCCCGCGCGTCCACCAGGGCCATCGAGGTGCCGAACACCTCGACCAGCGACGCCAGGACGCGCTGTTTCGCCGACCGGCCCGCAGGCTGCCCGGCCTGCCGTCCCGCCGCGACTCTCGATGACCGCTGTGGCACGTGCGTTCCCCTTCGCACCGCGCGGCGATGCTCCGTTCACCGCGGAATCACCTCCGCCAGGACCTCGTACAGGTGCCGGTTCGCCCAGTACGCACCGTGGGCCGCCGATACGGGTTGTCCGTTGTCCACCTCCACGTCGCGCACCCGCGGGCCGAATACGTCGGATCCGACGAAGGACAGCAGATCGCGCGGGTCGTAAATGTTGATCCACTCCGGGAACCCGGCCGGCAGGCCGGTCCCGAACGGGCGGGACGGCAGCGCGTCGAGCTCGTACAACAAGGGTGCCTGGGAGCCGACGGTGACGAGCCGGGCGACGGGCGGTCGGGCGACGGCCGGTGCGAGATCCTCGGCGGCCGCTTCCGGCCGCCCGTCGCCCGGCACGTGACCGGCCTCCTCCGGGGCACCCGCCCGGTCGATCCGTACCCCGCGGGCCAGCAGGTCGAAGGCGACGATGCCGCCCAGGCTGTGCCCCAGGAGGACCACCGGGGGAGGCAACTCCCGGGCCAGTCCGGCCACGTACGCACGGACCGCCTCGCCGCGCACCAGATAGCTCAGGATGTCGCCGGAGAACCCCAGCGAGCGCTCACTGATCGCGTCGCGCCGGCCGACGACGAACCGGGATCCGCCCGCTCGCTCCATCAGCCGTGCGGACGTGCCGAGGGCCCGTGCCAGGCCGCTCGCGAAACCGCGCGCCTCACCGCCGAGCGCCTCCACGACGGCGTCCACCATCGCGTCCCGTCCTGGCACCGGTACAGAACCCGGCCCGCCGGGCAGCCTCGCGAGCGCCCGGGCCACGAGCGACCGTCCCGTGAGCCGCGCCAGACTGCCGGCGTCCAGATCGTCCCGCGCGGCGTCGCAGGCCCGCCGGAACTCCGCCGAAGCCTGCATTCCGCCCACGGACGGCGCGAGCAGCTCCTGCAGCCCGGCCGCCTCCCACGCCCGCCGCACCCCGTCGGACTCGGCGAGCGCCGTGGCACGTGTCCACAGCTTCGCGCCCGGCGAGACGGCACCGGGCACGAAGCCCGTCGCCGATTCCCGCTCGATCAGGGCGAACAGCGCCAACTCGGCGTCCGGGTCCAGGTACAGCAGAGCCCACCGGGCCCGCTCCTCGTCCCCGGCCACCGGTCGCGCCACCGGCTTCTGCGGCCGGTAGCCGGGAATGGACGCGCCGTCCGCGCGCAGATACGAACCCAGCGCGGAGCCCCAGTCGCAGCCCGCCACCGTGACGTCCGGGCGCACCCCGGCCAGGCCCTCGCGCACGGTGCCCAGCGCCGCCGAGTATCCGGGCGCGCGCACCCCCGTGCCGTGGATGAACAGGACGCTGGGCAACCTGAACGCCTCCGTCCTCCCAGAGCCCGCCGAGGCTCCGTGAACTCGCTCGTTGAACGCTTGAACTCACCTGTGCCACACGGCATTTGATGATGATTCATGGTACGGCCACTTCGGCCGGCTCAGCGCAAGGTGCGGACGAACACGTCCCCGATCAGATTCGTGTCGTCGGGCACCAGGCCCGGGTAGTAGGAGTCGAAGACGACCGTCGACTCGTCCGCGCTCAGTGCCGCCCGCCCCACGGTGACGGGCTTGCCGTCCTGGCCCGGTGACAGCAGTTCCTCGTGGCCGGTGCCCGGATCGCGCAGAATGAGCCCCAGCGTCCTGCGGTCCGCGTCCGCCGTATTGAGCAGCAGCTTCGTGCCGTTTACCGACAGATCCGACACCAGGGTGAGGTCGGTGGGGGAGCGGCCGTCGTACCGCTGGAGCGTGCCGGTGCGCAGATCACGGACGAAGGCGTTCCACGACGTGCTGGTGTTCCCGTTGGGGTCGGTGCCCGGGACCAGGTTGGTGGCCACCGAGTCGAAGCCGACCTTGGAGCCGTCGGCGCTCAGCACCGGACCGACCGCCGACCTGTCGGCCGGCGCGCCGTCGTGGGTGGCATCGGCCTGCGTCGTCCTCCTCGTCACCCGGTCGTAGACCAGGATGTCGCCCTGGTCGTCGTCGCTCGGCCCGGAGTAGCCCTCCAGATACGCGACCTTGCGGCCGTCGGCGCTCATCGAGAGCTGCTCGCACTGGTGGAAGTTCTTTGAGCCGTCCGAGGGCCGGCTGACCCGCTGCACCCGCTGCGTCCAGCGGTCCAGGAGCATGACGCGGCAGGCGTACGCGCCGTGCTCGTCGTCGCCGGTGGGCCGGGCGACGAAGGCGACGTACCGTCCGTTCGCGCTGATCGGGGCGGTGCCGTACGACACCTTGTAGCCCTCGTCCAGCGCGGGCTCCAGGCGATCGATGCGCCCGGTGCGCAGGTCCATCACGTGCACGGAGGACTTCTGAGCCGCGGCCGACCACGAGCCGAACGTCACATGGCGCCCCGACTCGGACAGTTGAGGCGTCGACGTCGACTCGCCCGGCACCACCACACGCCGCAACGGCGCGCCCGGAGCCGTCCGGTAGAAGATGCTGTTCCCGACGTCCGTGCCCGGTACGAGGTTCGTCGCCGACGACTGGAAGGCGACGACGCGTCCGTCCGCGCTGACCGCCGGTTTCACCGAGTGCGAGTTGCCGCCGGTGCCGTCGGGGGCGACGCTGATGCGCTCGGTGCGCGGGGCCCGGTCGTCGCTCGCCGCCCTCGCGGGGTCGCCCGGCGCCGCCCCTGCAGGCCAGGCGACACAGGTGAGGGCCGCCGCCAGGGCGGCGGTCACGGTGACGGGTAACGAGTGTCTTCTCGTCAGGGGTCTTCTTGTCAGGAGTCTTCTCGACAGGGGACTTCTCACGCGGGGTCTTCTCATCACGCGATCGAAGCGCGGGGCCCGCCATGGGTCAACACTGCCGTCCCCACCGACCGGATGACATCGGCGGCCTAGACGATTCCGCGCTCTCAACGCTCTACAGGGCATGCGGAGTTGTCATGACGAGGAGCGGTGATCAGGGTGGGCGCGGAGGCGTGGCTGGTGGTCTTCACAGTGCTGCCCGTGCTGGGCACCATGGTGGGCGCGGTCGCGTACCGGCTGCGGGAGCGTGCTCGTTGGGCGGCCGTGAAGGCCGTGCTCCATCACGGGCCGCAGGGGGCGCGGGTGCGTTTCAAGGCGGTCGACGGCCAGGGGAGGGCGACAACGGAGTGGGAGATCACCCTTCCCCCGGCAGTCGGGAGCAGCGATGAGCGGGGGAGCTGAGCACCTCGGTCCCTCTGCGGCACCGGGGGAGACGTGGATCGAGGAGCTGTACGCGGACCACCATCAGGTGGTGCTGCAGAAGGCCACGCTGGCGGCGGCCGGCTGCACCGCGGACGGCTGGGACGCGACCCAGCACGCCTTCATCAAGGCGTGGGAGCACATGCGCGGTCTCCCGCGGGACGAGGTGGTGAACTGGAAGGGCTGGCTGATCGTGACGGCCGTGCGGTACGTACTCTTCGCCCGCCAACGCCAGGCCGGGTACGTGCCGTTGGAGGACACGGACCTGCCGGACGGCCAGGTTCTCCTGGAGGACCATGTCGTGCTCAAAGAGACCTACCAGGGCATCATGGAGGCCATTGGGCGACTGAGCGAGCGGCAGCGGGAGGCGCTGGTGCTGGTCCACGTCGCCGGCTGCTCCACCGCGGAGGCCGCCGCCGACATGGGGGTCACCGTAAGCACCGTACGCAATCTCATCCACCAGGCCCGGGCCCGACTGGTGACCGCGACCGGGGAGGCGAGCGATGACTGACGACGCCACCACGCCGCACGACGACGTCCTGAGCAGAGTCCTGGGGGACACCGAAGCGGCTGTCGGCAACGCGCTCGACGAGGTGTTCGACGCGCGTGCCGGACTGGAGCAGATCAAACAGCGGCTCCGTCACAGTGAGCCGTCGGCCGAGCGCACGCGGGAGCGGCGGGAGCCGCAGCAGGCGTCGGCGAGTCAGCGCCGGAGGTCGCCCGGCCGGTCGCCCGGTGAGCCGGTGAAGGCCAAGATCCTCCTGGTCGACGACCGGCCGGAGAATCTGCTGGCGCTGGAGGCCATCCTCTCTGCGCTCGATCAGATCCTGGTGCGGGTGTCGTCCGGGGAGGAAGCGCTCAAAGCGCTGCTGTCGGACGACTTCGCGGTCATTCTGCTGGACGTCCAGATGCCGGGGATGGACGGCTTCGAGACCGCGGCGCACATCAAGCGGCGGGAGCGGACCCGGGACATCCCGATCATCTTCCTCACCGCCATCAACCACGGACCGCACCACACCTTCCGTGGATATGCGGCGGGCGCCGTGGATTACATCTCGAAGCCCTTCGACCCGTGGGTGCTGCGCGCCAAGGTCAAGGTGTTCGTCGAGCTGTATGTGAAGAACGTCCTGTTGCGGGAGCAGGCGGTCCTGCTGCGGGGCGAGCTGGCGGGCCGGAGGGGCGGCTCGGGCGGCGGGGCCGACGTGGCGGCGGGGCTGCTCGCCGAGCTGTCCGCGCGGCTTGGGGCGGTCGAGGAGCAGGCCGAGGCCCTGGCCGGCCACTTGGGCCGCGATCCGGAGGATGAGAAGGCGGCCACGGCGGCTCACCTCGAACGCAGGCTCGCCGGGCTGCGCCGGGCCTTGGAGGCCCTGGAGCCGGGTGCGGTCGAAGGACCGGGTGAGGTGGAGAAGCCGGGTGAGGTGGAGAAGCCGGGTGAGTTCGAGGAGCCGGGCGCGGTCGACGGTGCGAGGACGTCGCGGCCGCGATCCTGAGAGGGTGGTTGGGTGGCCGGCGCCGAGGCCGCATACGTCACCAGCCGACGCCGACCGGCCCCCTGCGTGAGGGGACCGGCGGGAGGCGTCCGTCAGGCCGACGTCAGGAGCTCGTGAGGATCACGAGTTGCTGGGTCGCCCGGCTCATCGCGACATAGCGGTCGACCGCTCCCTCGATGCCCTCGCCGAACTCCTCGGGGTCGACGAGGACGACCAGGTCGAATTCGAGCCCCTTCGACAGCTCCGGGGTCAGCGACCGCACGCGGGGCGTCGAGCGGAAGGTGGGATCGCCGATGACGCAGGCGATCCCGTCGGCGTGTGCGGCCAGCCAGGTGTCGAGGACCGAGTCCAGCTCCGCGACAGATCCGTGGACGACGGGGATGCCGCTGCTACGGATGGAGGTCGGCACATTGGCGTCCGGGAGCGCGGCCCGGATGGCCGTCTCGGCCTCCGCCATGACCTCTTCCGGCGTCCGGTAGTTGATGCTCAACGGCGCCACGCTGATCCGGTCGAGCCCGATCCGCTTGAGCCGTTCCTCCCACGACTCCGTGAACCCGTGCCTGGCCTGGGCGCGGTCCCCGACGACAGTGAAACTCCGGGACGGGCAGCGCAGCAGCAGCATCTGCCACTCCGCGTCGGTCAGTTCCTGCGCCTCGTCCACGATGACGTGCGCGAACGGTCCTGCGAGCAGGTCCGGGTCGGCGGTGGACAGTTCGGACCCGTCGACCAGGCTGACCTGGGCGTCCCGGCCCCGCAGCATCCTCACCAGACCTTCGCCGTCGTCACCGTCCGCGCCCGAGTCGGCCACGGCGTCGATCAGGTTGTCGACGACCTGCGCCATGCGCTCGCGCTGGGCGGCGAGGACGGCCGCGTGCCGGCGCTTCTGCCGGGCCGTCTCCGGGTCACCGAGCCGCTGCCGTGCCGCGTCCAGGAGCGGCAGGTCGGACACCGTCCAGGCCTGGGCTTCCGCGCGCTGCAGCTTCCGCACCTCGTCGCGGCTGAGCCAGGGAGCGCACTTGCGCAGGTAGGCGGGTACGGACCACAGGTCGCCGACGAGGTCGGTCGCTTCGAGCATCGGCCACGCGCGGTGGAGGGTCGTGACCAGTTCCCTGTTCTGCCGCAGCGACCTGGCGAACAGCTCGGGCGAGACCTCTTCGCCGTCGTGCTCGTCTCCGTGCTTGTCCAGCAGGATCGTGACCAGTTCCTCCCAGATCTGGTCGCGCGCCTCGTTGTGCGGCGTACCCGGCTCCGGTGCTGCGAACGCCGCGGCCCACTCGTCGGCGCTCAGCCAGACATCGGACCAATGGGTCGAGACCGTCATTCCCTTGGCCGGCGGCTCTTCGTAGATGCCGACGGCCGGTTCGATCGCCTTCACCATGTCCGCGGACGACTTCAGCAGGGCCACGTCCGGGTCGGCCTCGATCGCTGCTCCGGCCCCCTCGGCGACGAGGTCCCGCACGATGCAGGTCTGCACGCCCTCCTCTCCGAGGCTCGGGAGTACGTCGGCCACGTAGTCCAGGTACGGCCGGTGCGGACCCACGAACAGCACGCCGCCCCGACGGTGACCGAGGCGCGGGTCGGAGTAGAGGAGATAGGCGGAGCGGTGCAGGGCGACGACGGTCTTGCCCGTACCCGGACCGCCGTCGACGACGAGGGCGCCGCGGGAACCCGCCCGGATGATGGCGTCCTGATCGGCCTGGATGGTGCCGAGCACGTCGCGCATCCGCGACGACCGGTTGCCGCCGAGGCTGGCTATGAAGGCGGACTGGTCGTCGAGCGCGGCGTGCCCTTCGAGACCGTCCGGAGTGAACACCTCGTCCCAGTAGTCGCTGATCCGGCCGCCGGTCCAGCGGTACCTGCGGCGGCTCGCAAGACCCATCGGGTTGGCGTGGGTCGCCGCGAAGAACGGCTCGGCCGCGGGCGAGCGCCAGTCGAGCAGCAGCCGGCGCCCCGTGCTGTCGGTCAGGCCCAGTCGTCCGATGTACACGGGCTCGGGGTCGTCCATGCCGACGATGTGCCCGAGGCACAGGTCCAGACCGAAACGGCGCAAAGCGCGCAGACGACCGGTGAGCCGGTGGATCTCCGCGTCCCGGTCCATCGCCTCCCGGCCGATGCCGCCGGGCGCCCTGCGCTCGGCGTCGAGACGGTCGGACACTTCGGCGATCGCCTGCTCGAGGCTCTCCGCGATGGCCGCGAAGTGCTGCTCGTCCGCGTCGATCAGCGCCGGATCGGCCTTGAAGGAGAGACGGTCGGGAAGGTCGAACGCACTGGTGGTCAGGGAGTTCATGCCATCAGCTCCGATCCATGGTCGAGCCCGCGAAATCCGACGGCGCGCATATCCGCAGCCCGTCGCTCTGTCCCCACAACCGCGGAGCGGGCCCCACCGACGGCCCGACATCACCGCACGACCCGTCGACCAACAACAACACACGCACTTAGTGGATCTCCGATTCCCGCAGGTTATGGCTGTGACCAGGGATTCTGCGGTACGAGGGGGGCCTTGCCGCAAGCCCCCCTGTGCGCTATAAGTTGAAAGTGGCGAGGAGTGAGTACTCCCTCTCGCCTTCACTCACCACTCCTCGCCTTCACCCGCCACCGTCCTTCTGGGTCCTTCTGGATCCTTCGGGACCCGCCTGCTCGGCGCCGTGTCAGGGAGTGCTCACGGAGAAGACCACGCGCTTGCCCGCGGCGGTGTTGATGCGCTCGTTGATGCCCCACAACCGGTCCGTGGACCAGGAGTAGTTGAGGTTCTGGGTGTAGACGGGAGCGGCGGTCATGACGTGGGGCGCGGTGTTGGCCCGTGCCTTGTGGATGCAGGAGTACGGATCGTCGGCGGTGCCGCCGCCCGCGCCGGTCGGGCAGGTCCCCGCCATGTACCAGTTAGTGCCGTCGGTGGCCGCCCCCTGCATGGACCACACCGGGGAAGTGTAGGCGGCCGACGCGTTGCCCCGGGGAAGCCTGGTCGCGGCGTCGAGCGGCCAGCGTACGACTCGGCCGCCTGCCGCGTCCTTCTTGTACTCGGCCGAGACGAGGGCGTCCTGGCCGCCGGTGCGATCGAGGCTGAGGGAATTGAGGCAGGGGGTGGTGCCCGAGGTGACGGAGCAGGCGGTGCTGCCCGTGGTGGTCTGGTACATCGCGACCATCGGGACGGCGTAGTTGTGCCAGAGGCCCGACGAGGTGGTGCCGGAAATGCCCACCTCCTTGGCCTGCTTGTTCAGCTTCCAGATGTGCCTCAGGTCGTAGACCTGGAGATAGCGGCCGTTGGCGACGAAGGCACGGTCGCCGTACCAGACGACACCGTCGACGTGATTGCCCGAGACCACACGGAAGTTGCCCTTGCCGTCCGCGTTCTTGCCGGGCTGGACCAGGAGCAGGTGGTGATAGTTGGGCGTCCGGCTCTCCGTGTTCACCAGGGTGAGCCGGGCGTACTCGTCGCCGCGCCGCTTCGCCGGGTCGGCGTTCCCCATGTCCGTGCTGTGATGCCAGGTCGCGGCGTAGGCGGGGGTGCCCTTCCACTGCCCGTCGGAGGGGGTCCCGGAATCGCTGTACGGCAGCGACAGGCCCTGGGGCGTCCAGCCGCCCTCCGTGGCGTTCCAGCTGCTCGAGTTGTCGTCCTGCTTCTTCCAGCAGGAGCCGCTCGGCTTCAGGCTCGCGGACAGGCCGGTGTCGTGACAGAGGCCGGCGATGCCGGTGTTGCCGGGGGTCTTGAGGAGCGTACTGACGTCGACGTTCTTGACGGCACCGGTCTTCTCCACCGCCTCGATCGCGGCGTCCATGCCGTCGGTGCCGCCTCCGGCGACGACTTGGTTGAGCCTGAACTGCGACACGGTGCCGGGGTCCACCGGCCCGAACGGCATTGCCGCGGCCGCCGGTTCGGCGTTCACGAGTGTCGCGGAGACGACAGCGGCCGCCGACGCACCGGCCACAGCCAGACGTATTCGCCATGCATGAGTCATGGACCGAACAATAGGCGCGCCGCCGTTGTCAACATCGCGCGCCCGGGCGACGGGAGCTCACGGATTGCAGTTGAGCACCGTGCCCTCATTGACGAGGCACGTGTCGTTGCCCTCGCCGCCGTCGACGACGCCCTCATTGAGCAAGACCTGGATCTCGTCGTCACCGGGGTTGCCGTGGATCCTGCCCAGCGGGCCGTTGAAAGAGGCGATGACGTCGTCAATGCCGTCACCGGCCTGGATGAGGCCCGTGTTCTCCTCCTCCAGCCTGATGGTGTCGGTGCCTGGTCCGCCGTTGATGACACCGGCGTGGTTGAACGTGACTCGAATCGTGTCGTTCCCCAGGTGGCCGAAGATGACGTCGCCGGAAACCAGGGCGTCGCACCGGATGGTGTCGTCGCCGCTCGTTCCGTTGATCTCGGGGCCGGTTTGAGGCTGACCGTTGACGAAGCAGTTCGTTGCCGCGGGGCTCACGGCGACGGGAGCCGCGAACGCGGCGGCGGGGAAGACGAGTGTCGCCGTCACGGCGGCGAGCCGGGCTGCCCAGCGAGTGGCCGTACGGAGCGGGCGCCTGATTCCGTTGTCCATGGCGCGAGAATCCACCCCGACACGCCGCGCTGTCAGCAGTTCGGGGGACCATCGTCACTCACACGAGTTGCCGATTCACCCTCGGGGATGACGGTGCGTCTTGAGTACGCCCGGCGTCCGCCCGCGGGCTCAGCTCGCGTACACCCTGCCTTCCTTCACGACGTAGTGGGCCGGCTCGGAGCAGCCGATGGACGGCGTGAGCAGCAGGCTCACGGTCAGCGGCGCAGGCTCGGTGCTCGCGGTCGAGAATTCGCAGACGGCGCCCTTGCCGGTGAGCGGGTACCAGAACCAGCCGTCCACGTCGCCCACCGTGACGCGGTCGGACTCCTTCCAGGCGCCGTCGGCCTGCGTGTAGACCTGCAGGCGCACCGAGGCGGCGTAGTCGTCCTCCGTGGAGCGCAGCGCGGTCAGCGTGATCTTGTAGTCGCCGCCGAGGACGGACGAGGCGATCTGCCGCGTCTGCGGAGCGGCGGTCTTCGCGTTCGACGATCCGGCGCCGACGGCTCCGAGCGTGGCAGCCATCAGGACGGTGAGGGCAGCGGTCGTGCCCCGGCGGGTGCGGGTGCGGGCCAGGCTCATGTGTTCCCCCGTTGGAACGAGTCGGGACGGAAGGGCCAAATGGCTCTGTTCAGTGGTGAAGACAGCCGACCTGGGGCAGGGGTTGTACGGCTGCGGGGGGGCACGGCGTACGACGTCCCTGCGCATCGCCGCCGTCGTGCCGACCGGAGCAGTCGCGGGGGAGCGGTGGGCCGTCGTGATCTAGCTTGGCGTTATGCCCGACACCTCCGAAAATTCTCCATCGGGAGATGCGCCTCACCCCCGCCCTCCACACGGAGAACACGGCAGACGGGCCGGCCGGCCCGAGCGATGGGAGGACTTCAAGAAGTCACCGTTTCTGCCGGCCACCGTGCTGGTGTTCATCCTGGCCGCGGCCGCCGGGCTCTTCGCGGGCTCGTACACGTACGCCATGGCCGACCCCACCCCTCGCCAGGTGCCGACAGCCGTGGTCGGAGCGGAGCACGCGACGCGGGGCGAAGCGTTCCTGACCGCGATGGAGAAGGCCCTCGACGCCTCCGTCGAAGTCCACCGCTACGACACGGTGGCCGCCGCCCGCGAGGCCGTCGAGCAGCAGGAGGTCTTCGCGATCCTCGATGTCCGCCCGGGCGAACGCGTGGAACTGGACGTCTCCGGTGCTTCCGGCGCCTCCGTGGCCGAGCTGCTGGCCCAGACCGCGACGAAGGTCGGACGCTCCGTCGGAGTGCCGGTGAGCGTCCACGACCTCAACCCCCTCCAGCCCGGAGACCCGCGTGGTCTGGCGATCTTCTACATCTCACTGGCCGCCGTGATCATCGGCTTCGTCGGGGCCATCCAGATGAGCGTGCACGCCCGCGCGCTCAACCCCGCCGAGCGCATCGCGTTCACCCTCGCCTACGCCCTGCTGGGCGCCTTCGCGATCGCCGCGGTCGTGGACTGGTGGCTGGGCGCCCTCGACCTTCCCTTCGTCCAGTCCTGGCTCATCCTGGGCCTGACCATGTTCACCTCCGGCATGGTCTTCACGATGTTCAACACCCTGGTCGGACGATGGTCGATGATCCCGACGTGGGGCCTGATGGTGCTCCTGGGCAACCCGTCCTCGGGAGGAGCCGTGTCCTGGCCGCTGCTGCCCTCCGTGCTCGGGCACATCGGACGCTGGCTGCCACCGGGCGCCTCGGTCAACGCCCAGCACACGGCCGTCTACTTCAACGGCCACCAGCACGCCTTCCCCTACCTCGTCCTCGCCGCCTGGGCACTGGTGGCGTGCGCCGTGTTCTGGGTGTGGCGCCACCGCCACCCCGGGGGACGTGAGAGCGGTCCCGCTCACGCGGCGGCCTGACGCTGCCCACCGCTGTGCCTGGTTTCACACGGGAGGATGGACGGACTGTCGGATGAGTGTCTTGAAGTGCTGGGCGCAGTTGGGGTCCGCGAGGGGTCCTTCGTGGATCTGGAGGGGTCCTTCTTGGATCTGTTTTCTGTTGAGATGAAAGGTGTGGCGATGCAACCCAGTCTTCGAGCTCTTCCTGCCGCTCTCGTCCTGCTGGCCACCGCGGGCGCCGCGTCGGCCGTGGGAGTTCCTGTGGCGTCCGCCGACGACCACAGGGTGGCCCCACTCGTAAGCCTGAAGAACTTTCAGCAGGGAATGTCGAGGCACTATCTGAGTCCACAGACGGTGCAGGAGCGCACGTTCGTGAACGAGGGAACGGGAACGGGGGCTTCTCTCGTGGACGCCGGGAACACCCGACAGGGAATCCCCGGCGCGATTCTGAGCCCGGAGAATGTCAACCACGACACGTTCCTCAACCTTGGCTAGGCGCGCCGTTCATGGTCTTGCGTGCACGGTCGTCGCGTTGGGGAGCGTCCTTGCCGGTGCCTCCGGGGCGGCGGCGGACACGACACCTCTGATCAACGCCCAATGCGTGGGTCAAGGGCTGCTGGTCGCGCCCCTCGACGCCGGCTCTCACCATGGTGATCACTACCACTGCTCCAGCACCGAGGGGGCGGTGCTCCTCGACGCGAGCAGGACACTCCAGGGAGCCCTGATCACGGTCTTCAGCCCGGGCCAGAAGACCACCCACGTGTTCAGATGACGGCAGGCGAGCGCCTGCCGGACGGGGAGGCGGCCGCGGCGGACGACTCCGAGGAGGTCCCCGTCGGCACCGCCTCGGACGCTGGGTTGTCCATGCTGTGGGTGCCTGCGGGGCCGCTCACAGCCCCGCAGGCACAGGCGATGGCGGAGATCCGTTCGTTCCGCGGCATGGCCTGGTACGACCCGGAAACCCGCCCGTGGTTCCGCGGATCCGACGGGACATTCCACGACGTCGGAGAGCCCGAGAAGCACGACCTGGCCGCCTGGCACTGCCTGGCCAGAGATGAGAACGGGCACCTCCTCGGGTGCGCGCGGGTGACGCCCGTGGGCGCCGCGGCTTCGAGTCCGGTCCTGGCCGGGCTGGACGCCGCGGCGCGTCAGGACGTGCTGCGCCGGATGGGCCGACCGGGGCCGGAGGAAGGCATGGAGCTGGGCAAGCTGATCGTTCACCCCGGCCATCGGGGGAGGCGTACCGCGCCGATCCTCGTGGCGCAGGCCTTCGCCACCGCGCGTGCCCTGGGCAGGAGGCACGCGTGGGGGTACGTGGCCACCGGCCGAGGACAGCACCGGTTCCTCGCGCACTACGGGTGCCAGGACCTGGGGCACGAGCGGGAGTATCCCGCGTACGGCGAGGTGACACGCCTGATGTGGTGCGACCTCACGGCGCCTGCCGGGAGATTCGAGTCTCTGGTCACCGAAGTGTTCCACCGGATCGTCCACGGGCTCGCGCAGTGCCGCACGGCACCGCAAGAACCCCCTACGACAAGGGAACCGCAAGAACCCCCTACGACAAGGGAAACGAGAGGTACTGAACCTTGCCGCCAGTCTCCGTAGCGGTCCAGCCGACCAGGCAGTACGTCGTGGACCGGCTGCGCGCCATCCGGGCCGAGGACCCCGGCCTGGCTCAACGCCTGCGCCGCTTGCAGCAGTTCTCCCGTACCTTCCGGACCAACGTGGTCTTCCTGACCAAGACCTGCAACATCCGGTGCCAAGGGTGCTGGTACTTCGGGCACGGGATGGACCAGGGGGTCTCCGAGGCATCCACCCAGGAAGCCGCCGACGCCTTCGCCCGCCGACTGGCCGACTCCGGCTTCACGCACGCGCTGCTCCTGGGCGGCGAACCCACGCTGGTACCCGACCGCATCCGCGCCTTCACCCGCCACGTCAAGCACGTCAGCGTGGTCACCAACGGACTGCGCCAACTGCCCCGCCGTGACGGCTTCGAAGAGGTCAACCTCGCCGTGTCCGTCTTCGGCGGCGGGCCCCTCGACGACGAACTGCGCGGGATCCGCCCCAACGGGACCCGCATCAGCGGGCTGTTCGACCGCGCTCTGCGCAACTACCGTGACGATCAGCGGGCAGTCTTCATCTACGCCCTCTCCGAGGACGGCATCACCCACCTCGAAGACACGGTGCGCCGTATCCACGAGAACGGCAACCAGGTCAGCTACAGCTTCTACAGCGCCTACGACACCGACACGCCCCTTCCCCCCGCATCGTCTCGCCGCGACGAACTGCTGGCCGAGGCGCTACGGGTCCGCGAGCTGTACCCCGAGACCGTGACCAGCCACCCGTACTACATCCGCACCGCGGTCACCGGCCGTTCCCACTGGGCGGAGTTCGGCTACGACGTGTGCGCCACGATCAGCACCGACCACCCGGCCCACACCGAACGGCTGGCCAACGGCAGCCCGGTGCTGCCCGACTTCGCCGCCTACCAACCCGACCTGAAAACGGTGCAGTTCTGCTGCACCTCGGGCGACTGCGGAGGATGCCGGGACAGCCAGGCCGTGTACAGCTGGCTGCTGGTCAGCCTCCCGCACTTCCTGGACAGCCCGGAACGACTGCGCGAGTGGGTCGAGGTATCCGAAAGCTTCTACCGCCAGTACCACTGGTCGCCCTACCACCCGAGGCACACATGACCACACCCGACATCGGCCTGCGGCCACCACTGCACGAGACGGACGTACTCGCGAACCTGGCCGCCCCAGGGATCAGAGAAGATCCGTACCCCTTCTTCACCCGCCTCCGCGAGGACTCGCCCGTCCACCGCAACCCCACGGGCGGGGTGTGGTTCGTCAGCCGGTACGCCGACGCCGTCCGCGTCCTGCGCGACCCGCTGTTCCGCGCCCCCGACCCCTCCGAGCTCGGCGAGCGGTATCCGCGCTACCGCCACTCCCGGGCCCTGCGCCTCTTCCTGGACGGGCCGGCGGTCACCAACCCGCCCGAGCACACCGAACTGCGCCGGGTCATGGCCCAGTTCTTCAGCCCCCGCAGGGCGGAAGACGTCCGTATCCTGTGCGAGGACCGCTGCCGCCAGTTCCTCGACCCGGTGGTCGAGCGGCTGCGCGACGGGGAGACAGTCGACCTGCAGGCCGATCTGATCTACCCCATGAGCTGCAACGTCCTCTCCGACGTGCTCGGCGTCCCCGAGCCCGAGCGCGACGCTCTCGCTCCCCTCGCCCTGCCCGCGCTCGCCGCCGTGAACCCCAGCACCGGCGACGAGGCACTGAGCCGGGCGGACGACGCCAGTGCCCGACTGGAAGCGTGCTTCACCGCCCTCTGGGAACACCACCGGCGCAACCCCACCTCGGACGATCAGCAGGACCTCGTCTCCTGCCTGGCTCCCCGGCTGTCGCAACGTCGGCTCGTCACCCTGCTGTGGTCGCTGTGGACCGCCGGCTACGAAAGCACCGTCGGCGGGATCACCACCTGCGTCCTTGCCATGCTCGCTCACCCCGACCACGCCCGGATGCTGGACAACCGGGCCGAGGCCGGCGCGTTCGTCACCGAATGCCTGCGGCACGACCCCCCGATCTGGAGCACCGGCGCACCCCGGACGCCCATCGAGCCCGTCGAACTGGGCGGCGTACGCGTACCGGCCGACGCCGACCTGCGCGTACTCTTCGGCGCGGCCAACCGGGACCCCGACGCCTTCACCGACCCCGACCGCTTCCTGCCCGACCGGCCCACTGCCACCACACCCCCCTTGATCACCTTCGGCCAGGGCCCTCACTACTGCCTGGGCGCAGCACTCGCCCGCACCGAGATGGTCACCGTTCTGACGCAACTACGCCGACGGCTCCCCTCGCTGACCCTCGCCACTCCGCCCCGACGCCGGACGGGACCACTCCGCGGCTTCGAGAACCTCCTGATCACTCTCTAGGAGATCTCTCACGGCTGAGGTTATGGGGATCACGAGACGAGGTGGGCGAGCAGCTTGTCGGCGAGGAGCTCGAAGTTTTCGGCACGGGAGGCTTTGATCAGGACCACGTCACCCGGCGTCAGCAGGCTGTGCGCGGTGTGGAGAGCGGTGGACTGGTCGCGGGTACGGGTGACGGGGGTGCCGTGGGTGCGGGCGGCCTGGGCGAGGGCGTCGATGTCGCCCTCACCTACGGTGATCAGGTGGTGAAGACCCAGGGTGGCGATGAAGACGCCCAGCCGATGGTGTTCCCACGTGGAGTGGCGGCCCAGCTCGTGCATGGGACCCAGGACGGCCACGGCCCGTCGCCGACGGGTGAGGCCCATCAGCGCGGTCAGCGAGGCCCGCATGCTGGGCGGGCTGGCGTTGTACGTGTCGTTGATGACGCGGATGCCGTCCGGCCGGTCGATGATCTGCATACGCCAGCGGGAGACCACGGTGGCGTCGTTCAGCCGGGCGGCGGCCTCATCGAGCGGCAGGCCGGCATGGCGGGCGACCGCGGCGGCCGCGAGTGCGTTGGTGACATGGTGGAGTCCCGGTTGCCGGAGCCGGACCGGTGCGCTGCCCTCCGGGCTGTGGAGGGTGAAGCACGGGAAGCCGTCCCCGTCGAGGCGGGTGTTCGTGGCACGGACCACGGCGTCGCCGCCGTGTCCGATGAGCACCACCGCGGCGCGGGTACGGCCGGCCATGGCACGCACTCGGGGATCGTCGCCGTTGAGCACCGCCAGGCCGTCGCGCGGCAGCTGCCGGACGAGGGCGCTCTTCTCGTCGGCGATCGCGTCGAGGTCGCGGTACGACCCCAGGTGCGCGGCACCGACGTTGAGTACCACCCCGACGGAGGGGCGGGTCAGGGCGGCCAGGCGGCGGATCTCCCCCGGACCGAAGGCCCCCAGCTCCAGCAACAGATAGCGGGTGTCGGCCTCGGCCCGGGACACGGTGAGGGGAACGCCGACCGTGTTGTTGCGGCTCTCGGCCGTGGACACCGTCGGTCCCAGGGCGCTCAGCAGGTGCGCGGTGACGTCCTTGGTGCTGGTCTTGCCGACCGAGCCGGTGATGCCGATCACCGTTGTCCGCGTCGGCAGACGCCTGGTGAGCTCGGCCGCCAGGCGGCCCAGCGCCGTCCGTACGTCGTCGACCACGATGGTCGCTACCCCGAGCTCGCGTTCGGCCAGCACGGCCACGGCGCCGGCAGTGACGGCGTCTTTCGCATACGCCGGCCCGCTGTGCTCCTCCTCGTCCTCGACGGCGGCGAACAGACCGCCGGGCACCACCTCGCGCATGTCACAGCACACCGGCGCGGTCACGACAGCATCGCCGTCGCAGCCGTCGAACAGCTTCCCCGCGACCACGAGAGCGATGTCCCGCAACGTCATCGTCAGCACCCACCCACACTTCCCCCCGACGTGCCCTGCGTATCCCACGCCGCTGGATGACCTGGCGCGATTCCCTGCCCCGCGACGCCACTCACCCAGCGGGGCCTGGGCGTGGCACTTCCCCTCTGCCCGCTTGCTGTACCGATGTTCCCCACCTGAATGCTGGCCGACCGGGGCGATGTGGCCGGATGAGCCCCTGGGCTGCTGGGCGCGGTCGCTCGCGCGGCCCCTGACCGGCTGCGACTCGGGTGCCCGGCGGCGATGCTGGTGCGGATGGCGTGTGCGTCGAGGCGCCGCGGGAACTCGGTGCCTCCTGCTGGTACGGCGCAACGTCCCTGAGAGCCCGCGCAGGCTGTTCATCCACGGGCGCGGCGACGAGGCCGGAGGCGTTGGCGGCCGCCCGGACCATCTAGAACAAGGAGAACCCCCATGGCGATCGCGACCTACACCCTCGTCGCCCTGGACTGCCCGGAACCGGAGTCGCTGGCTCGTTTCTACGCGGCCGTTCTGGGCGGCGAGGTCAAGCAGTACGACGAGAACTGGTACGACCTGTACGCCCCCGGCGGGCACCGCGTCTCCTTTCAGCGTGCCGCCGGCCACCGGCCGCCCAAGTGGCCCCAGGCGTCGTCCGATTCGCAGCAACTGCACCTCGACTTCACGGTCACCGACATGGACCGGGCCCAGGAAGAGGTCCTCGCCCTCGGGGCGACGCCGCTCGACCTCGACGATCGGGGCGGCGAACGTGGTTGGCGGGTCTTCGCCGACCCCGCGGGGCACCCCTTCTGCCTGTGCCGGGAGGAGTAGGGCAGGCGGCTGCTGCACGGGCGTGCCGGGCGTGCGGTGGGGTGCCTGACCGCGTGCGTCGCGGTCAGGCACCGTGTGCTGCGTTCGTCGTCGCGACTACCGTGCGTCCACCAGCATGCGGCCGTCGGCCGGGGTGCGGGACGCGGCGCCGTTGGCGTAGGCGGACTCGACCCGGGCCTGCTCGGCCGCGTCGGGCACCGCGTTCTTGCAGCTCGTGCCGGCGCTGGAACCCGACATCAGCTGGGAGCACGGGCCGGGCTTGGTGTCCGGCAGGCCCAGGTTGTGGCCGAGCTCGTGGGCGACGATGCGGGTCTTGTCGTGGCCCTGGGTGACGGCCTGGCTGCCGAGTTCGACACGGGCCTGGCCGCCCGGGCGGACCGGTCCGAGCGAGGCCTGCGGCCAGCCGCTGGTGGCGACGATCTGGATCTCGGCCCGGGTGCCGGGAGCCGCCTCGACCAGCTTGACGTTCTCGACGTTGTTGTTCCACGAGGCGACACCGGCCGTGACCGCCGCCTCCCAGCCGCTCGCCCGGCTGTCGTCGTAGCGGAGGGTCACCACCGCCGACGCGCCCTTCGCCGCGGCCGGTTCCGGCGCGGACAGGGCGTTGGCCGCCGGTGCCGCGGTGAGGGCGACCGCGACGGCGGTACTCGCTATTCCCAGCCGTATGTAATGCAGCATTGCTGTCCCTTCACTTCACTTGTGGGGGGCCTCGGCTCCGTACGGAACCGAGAGTGTGTGGGGAGGGAAGTGCTGTTCTACGGGGGCGGGTTCACGGCTTGCGCGCCACCGCCCCGTACATGGCGATGTCCCGGTCGTCGACGGCGTGTTGCCCGCCGCCCGGCCGCCACTTGTGGACCTGGGTCACGCCGGGCTCGACCAGGTCGAGGCCGTCGAAGAAGGAGGTGGCCGTCGGCAGGTCGCGCAGCGCCATGGGCATGTTCTGCCGCGCGTACTCCTCGGCGACCCGGCCGACCTCCTCGGGGGCGAAGTCCGCGGTGCCGATGGTCATCGCGAGGTAGCTGCCCGACGGAAGCGGGTCGAGCAGACGCCGCACCAGCCGGTGGTCGTCCGGCGGCAGGATGAAGTGCAGCATGCCGATGATCATCAGGCCGACCGGCCTGTCCAGATCCAGCAGTTCATGGAATTCCGGGCTGTCCAGGATGGCGTCGGGGTCGTGCATGTCGGCGTCCACATAGGCCGTCGCGCCTTCGGGCGAGCTCTGCAACAGGGCGCGGGCGTGCGTGAGGACGATGGGATCGTTGTCCACGTAGACCACGTGCGCTTCGGGCGCCGCCTTCTGCACCACCTCGTGCAGGTTCGGGGCGGTGGGCAGCCCGGTCCCGATGTCGAGGAACTGCCGAATGCCCTTCTCCTGGGCCAGGAAGTGCCCGGCGCGGTGCATGAACCGCCGGTTCTCCCGCATGTGCACGGGCAGCGACGGCCAGTGCCGGCACATGGCGTCGCCCGCCTCGACGTCGACGAGGTAGTGGTCCTTGCCGCCGAGGATGTAGTCGTAGACGCGGGCGGAGTGCGCCGTTGAGGTGTCAACCCGGTCCAGGGCGCTGGCCATACGCTGTTCCCATCCTCGCCGCCGACGGTCGTGGCAGACGGTACAGCGCCGGACCACTCCTCGAACAGCAGCCCCACGGCCATGTATACGTCCGGGAGTTCAGGCCGCGAGCCCCGGCGTCACGGCGCCCACGACGGGGGCCGCGCACACCACGAAGGAGTCCTCGTGCCCCACCGGGACCGTTCCCCGCGTTCCGCACTTGTCCTGAGCCGAAGTGCCGAACGCCCGCGTGCCGCCGTGCTGTTGCTGCACGGCGGACACGACCACGGCACCGCGGCTCCCGGGCCGTGGAATCTCCCCGCCGCACGGATGCTCCCCTTCGACCGGGCCGTCCGCCGCGCCACGGCCGAGCACGCCGTGCTCATCGGGCGGGTCCGCTACCGCTGCCGCGGCTGGAACGGCGAGCGGGCGGACGCGGCCCGCGACGCCGAGACGGCGCTGCGCGAGCTCGCCCAGGTCGCCGGTGACGCGCCGACCGTCCTGGTCGGTCATTCGATGGGCGCCCGTGCCGCCTTGCGCGCGGCCGGTGCCCCCGTCGTGCGGGGAGTCGTCGGGCTCGCGCCGTGGTGCCCTCTGGAGGAACCGGTGCGGCACCTCGACGGCCGACGCGTCGTCCTCTTGCATGGCGACAGGGACCGCGTGACCGATCCGAAGGCATCCGCCGCCTTCTGCGTCCGGGCGAGGAGCGCAGGCGCACACGCGGGCCTCGTGGTGGTGCGGGGCAGCGGTCACGCCATGCTCCGGCGGGCGACCTCCTGGCACGAGCTGGCCGCGAGCGCCGTAACAAGCCTGCTCGGGATCACGCCGCTGTTCCCTCTTCCACCGGTGGAGCTGGGAGTGGGGCCGGGTCTGGACGAGGCGCCCGATACGTGAGCTTGGCCGAATTTCCTCTTGTGGTGATCACCGGAGGCCGTTTCGCACCTGGGTAAGGTTAGGCTAACCTCCACGGCGTGCATGAAGGTGAAGAGACCGCCGCGGCCACGCGCCCCCAGGGTCATGAACTGTCGGCCACGGGCGTCACCGTGGCGTACGAAGGCGTCGATGTCGTACACGACGCCTCGATGACGCTGCGCCCGGGCGACGTGACGGTCCTGGTGGGGCCGAACGGGAGCGGGAAGTCGACGCTGCTGCGCACGCTCGCGCGGCTGCAGCGGCCCAGGACCGCCACGCTCCTCATCGACGGCGACACCGACGGCCTCGCGCTGAGCCCTCGTGAGTTCTCGCGCCGCGTCGCCCTGCTCACCCAAGGGCGCCCCACACCCAGCGGACTGACCGTACGGGACGTGGTCGAATTCGGCCGCTACCCGTACCGGGGCCGTTGGGGCACAGCCGACCCGGGCGGCCGGGCCGCCGTGGACCGCGCTCTCGCCATGACGGGCGTCGCGGAGCTCGCCGAACGCGGCGCCGAGCACCTGTCGGGAGGTCAGCTCCAGCGGGTATGGCTCGCCGGCTGCCTCGCCCAGGAGACGGGCGTGCTCCTGCTCGACGAACCGACGACCTACCTGGACCTCCGGTACCAGGTCGAGCTCCTCGACCTCATCCGGGAGCTGGCGGACGACCACGGGATCGCCGTCGGCGCCGTCCTGCACGACCTCGACCAGGCCGCCGCCATAGCCGACCGGATCCTCCTGCTCGACGCGGGACGGGTCGTCGCGGACGGCGACCCCGAAGACGTACTGACTCCGCGGCGGCTGACCGACACGTACGGCATCCGCATCGAGGTCGAGACCGACCCCCTCACCGGCCATCTGCGCACCCGCGCCATCGGCCGGCACCACTCGCGAAGCGAAAGGCTCAGCACCACCTCATGAGACGCCTTCTGATCACCGCGGCGGCCGCCACCGCCGCGGCCCTCACCCTGTCCGCCTGCGGGACCACCGAGTCCTCCGACGACGACGCGAAGAAGGGCGCCCAGCCCATCACCCTCACCGACGGCACCGGCACGAAGGTGAAGCTGAACGGGCCCGCCAAGAAGGTCGTCGGCACCGAGTGGAACGCCGTCGAGAGCCTGATATCGCTGGGCGTCGACCCGACCGGTGTCGCCGACGTCAAGGGCTACAAGACCTGGGACACCGCCGTCCCGCTGAAGAACGACCCCAAGGACGTCGGCACGCGCGGCGAGCCGAGCATGGACACCATCGCGTCCCTGAAGCCCGACCTCATCGTCGCGGTCACCGATCTGCCGGCCGCCGCCATCAAGCAGATGCGCAAGGTCGCCCCCGTCCTGGTGCTCAAGCCCGCCGACGCCGCCGACCCGATCGGCCAGATGACCGAGAACCTCGACCTCATCGCCGAGGCCACCGGCACCACGAAGCAGTCCGCGCAGCTCAAGAAGGGCTTCGAGGCGAAGCTCGCCGAGGGCAAGAAGGCGCTCGCCGACGCCGGTCTCGCCGGCGCGGACTACGCCTTCGCCGACGGCTACGTCACCTCCAACCAGGTCTCCATCAGGCCGTTCACCAGCGGCTCCCTCATCGGCGCCGTCAACGAGAAGATCGGCCTGAAGAACGCCTGGAAGGTCAAGGGCGACAAGAGCTACGGCCTCGGCGCCACCGACGTCGAGGGCCTCACCAAGCTCGACAAGGACGTGCAGTTCGCCTACATCGGCAACAAGGGCGACAAGACCAGCACCCCGTTCACGGGAGTCCTCGCCAAGGACAAGGTGTGGACGTCGCTGCCGTTCGTGAAGAAGGGCAACGTGCACCGGCTGCCCGACGGCATCTGGATGTTCGGCGGCCCCGAGTCGATGAACCAGTACGTCGACTCCGTCGTCGACGCCCTCACGAAGTAAGCGCCATGACCGTCACCGCGACCACCCCCGCCGCCCGACCGTCGACAGCCGCGTCCCGTACGGGCGCGGTCGCGGTGACGGCCGCACTGGTCCTTCTCGTCGCCGCGCTCGCGGTCGTCGACATCACCCAGGGCACGGCCGCGGTCGGCGCCCCGGAGGTGTGGAAGGCACTCACCGGCAGGGCCGAGGCGGCCGACGCGTCGGTCGTCGTCGCCTCCCGGCTGCCGCGGATGACCGCGGGGCTGCTCGTCGGCGCCGTACTCGGCATGGCGGGCGCCGCGCTGCAGGCGGTCAGCCGCAACGTCCTCGCCGCCCCCGACACCCTCGCCGTCAACGCGGGCTCCTACCTCGCCCTCGGTCTGGCCGCCGCCTCCGGCATCTCGCTCCCGCTGCTCGCCTCCTCCGGCATCGCCTTCGTCGGCGGCCTCGCGGCGGCGGCCGTCGTCCTCGGCCTCTCCGGTCTGGGCGCAGGCTCGGTCCGGCTCGTCCTCGCCGGCAGCGCCCTCACCCTCGGCCTGACCGCCGTCACCGAGGGGCTGCTCCTGCTGTTCCCCCGGCAGACGGAGGGCCTCTACAAGTGGAACCAGGGCAGCATCGCGCAGAACGGCTTCGACGGCGTGCTGCAGATGCTCCCGGTCTGCGCCGTCGGCCTCGTCGGTCTCGTGCTGCTCGCCCGCCGGGTCGACGCCCTGGCGCTCGGTGACGATGCCGCGCGCGGCGTCGGCGTACCCGTCCGCTCCACCCGCGTCACCGCCGTCGTGCTCGCCGCCCTGCTCTCCACCGCCGCCGTCACCCTCGCCGGACCCGTCGGCTTCGTCGGCCTGTGCGCTCCCGCGCTCGTACGCCCGCTCGCCCGCAGGTTCCGCGCGTTCACCCGCTCGCGTGCGAGCCTGCCACTCGCCGGTCTCACCGGCGCGGCCCTGGTGCTCGGCTCCGACGTGCTGCTGCGCGCCGTCGTGTCGGCGGACCGGTCGGTCGCCGTACCGACCGGCGTCGTCACCAGCCTGGTCGGCGCCCTCTTCCTCATCGTCATGGCCGCCAAGGTCCGGGACACCGCCGGAGCCGTCCAGGCCGACCGGCTGCGCATCCGGAGCAGGGCCGTGTTCGTCACCACGACGGCCGTCCTGGCAGTCGTGCTCGTCGGCGTGACCATCGCCGCCGTGCTCCTCGGCGACAGCAAGCTGCTGCTCGGCGACGTGGTCAACTGGGCGCAGGGACGGGCCGGTCAGACCCTCACCTTCGTACTCGACACCCGGGTGCCCCGCGTCCTCGCCGCCCTGCTCGCGGGTGCGGCCCTCGCGCTCGCCGGGACGCTGATCCAGGCCGTGACCCGCAACCCCCTCGCCGAACCGGGTGTCCTGGGTGTGACGAACGGTGCCGCGCTGGGCGCGGTGGTGCTCGTGACGACGGTGCCCACGGTCGGGTCGTGGGGCCTGGCCGCCGGTGCGTTCGCGGGCGCCGCGATCAGCTCCGTCCTCGTCTTCGGTCTCGCCGCGCGGGGCGGGTTCCAGCAGAACCGGCTCGTGCTCGTCGGATTCGGCGCCGCCACCGGGGCGTCCGCCGTGATCAGCCTGCTGATCATCCTCACCGACCCGTTCAACGCGACGAAGGCCCTCACCTGGCTGTCGGGCTCGACCTACGGGCGGTCCCTGCCCGACGTGGTGCCCCTCGCGATCGTCCTCGCCGTGGGCCTCGCCGTCGCGGTGATGCGGCGCACCGAACTCGACCTCGTCTCGCTCGACGAGGACACCCCGAGGCTGCTCGGCCTCAACCTGGGCCGCGGACGCCTGGGTTTCCTCGTCCTCGGCGTCCTGCTGAGCGCCACCGCCGTGGCCGCCGCCGGCACGATCGGCTTCGTCGGACTCGTGGCACCGCACGCGGCCCGCGCCCTGGTGGGCCGGCAGCACGCCCGGGTGGTGCCGGTCGCCGTGCTCCTCGGGGCCGTCCTCGTGTGCACCGCCGACCTGGTGGGCCGCACGGTCATCGCCCCGGCCCAGCTCGGCGCCGGCCTCATGACGGCCGTGATCGGCACGCCGTACTTCCTCCATCTCCTCGTACGCAGCCGCCGCCAGTCGCCGTGAGGCGACGCCGACCCGGGCGTTCGTCGACCCGACGGCGGGCCTATGACGTCCTTGTCGTGCGACATTGGTGCCCTTGGTTCAACGCCGGGTGGGTAGCGAGCAGTTCGGTGAACCCGCGTTGCCCTGGGCCGGGTTGCCCGGCCTGATGCCGAACGGGGGAGGCAGATGTCGGACAAGGAGAGCCCCGACCGCTCGCAGGAACTGCCGCTGGGCCGCCTGCGCTCCTACTTTCTGGGTCTTGCCGTCTGGCAGCGGGTCGCCCTCATGGTCATTGGATCCGCTTTCCTGGCGCTGTTTTCGAGTCTGTTCATGTGGAGGATGGACTCGAAGCCGTATTATGGCGCGCCCGATCCTCAGCGTGACTATATCCTTGAAATTGACCGCGCCCGCAAGGCGCTGTTTGAAGGAGACCTTGAACTTCGCGTGCATGGGCTCCAGGTCGGAAAGAAGTCGAAGCTGACCGCTGTGGTTTCGGGTAGTTGGCAGAGATCACCAAACGGAAAGCGTGATCGCTGGGTGAACGCCGGTGCCCGGCTGGGAGTACGGATTGACTGTCTGGACCTGGGGAGTTCGTGCAGATCGCATTCGTCGAGGATGCAGAACGTTCTCACTGTGGGTGATCGCGCCGAGTGGGTATGGTCGACAGTGCCCAAGAATTCCGGGCGGGTACCCATCGGATTCACGGTAACCGCGTACTACCGCGGATCGGACAACGTGCTCGTCGAATCCTCAAGCCTCTTCAAGGTCAGAGTGGCGCCGAAGGAGGAGCGTTCGAGCGATACGCTCGGCGACATCTGGGGATGGGTCAAATTCTCCTGGAATTCAACAACTCAGATTGCGACCGGGTTGGGAGCCATCATCGCCGTAATCATTGGTTACATGGCGCTGCGGCCCGCCCGGCGTAACCACGCAGAGGGCAGTGGCGCCGAGGGCGGCACACAGGAAAGCGACGCGTCGCGCGCTCAGCAGCCTGAGGGTGAATCAGGTGCGCTAGACGAATCAGGTGCGGCGGCAGACGACGCGCCCGCTGCCGGCGAGCCGAACGCCGATAGAGACGGTGCTGCTCAGCGCAGCGACATCACGTGAACGGGTCAATGCCCCCGAAATGCCATGCCCCGCACGCCTCTTGAGGTGTTCCTCCAACGCGCCCTCGGCGGGACGCGGTGCAGAAGGCGGACGGTCTGACCAGGGCCTTTTGGTAGGCAAGCTCGTCGTCGAGGGGAGCTTCTTCCCTACGGCGCGAGGGAGGGCGGGGCGGTGAGGCGCCCCGTCGTGCGGATGGGTGCCGGTTCGGATGTGTGGGTTCGACGCGTCGGGGCGGCGGTCGTGGCTGGGGTTGCGGCGTATGCCTCGTACGTCCATCAGCGCGAGTTTGCGCTGGAGGGCGGGGCGGACCGGACCAGCGCGACGCTGTGGCCGTTGTCGGTCGACGGGCTGCTGCTGCTGGCGACTGTCGGTGTTCTGAAGCGGCCCCCTGGTGGCGACCGCCGGGCGCGGTGCGTGGTGTGGTTGGCGTTTCTGCTCGGAATTGCCGTCTCCCTCGCGGCGGACATCGCTGCGGCACCCGCCGTGGCGTGGAAGCCGGTGCTGGTGGCGGGCTGGCCGCCGGTGGCGCTGTTGCTGGCGGTCGAACTTCTCGCCGACCGATCCCGTGGTGACTCCGATCGTCCTGCTGAGAAGCCGTCGGAGCGGGATGATGCGGCCAACGGAGACCCGCTGTTGGAACGCGCCCACCCGCAGCGTTTCACCAGGGTGGGACACCTGCCTCCTTCTGACCTGAAGACGAAAGAGACCTCTGCTGTGAACAATGCGCCCACCGTTGACGACCTGCGCAACCAACTCGTCGACCAGATCCTCGCCCAACGCCCCCTGCCGACCAACATCGAGCGCGCGCTGCGGACCGTCCACCGGGAGGTCCCACCTCCCGGGCCTCGACCCGACCGACGCCTACAGCAACAAGGCCGACGTCCAGGTCGGACGCCAGGAATCCTTCGACGGCATCTGGCTTCGTGTGACGGCTTTCGAGGACACCGTCTGCCGCCTGGAAGTCACCAAGAAGGCACTGGAGGAAGGCGTACGGCGCCCTGTGATCCCGGTGCGAAGCCCGGCCCTTGTACGGGGAGACTCCCTCGCCTACTTGATCGCCGAGCGAGACGACGCCGACGCCGAGCGGCCCGTACGCCTCGGGGCCGCCAGCTACGGCAACAGCAGCCCTGCACTTGCCCGCAGGCTCGCCGCGCACATCACCGCCTGGAGCGCAGCTCGCTCCGCGGTACCCCAGCTGACCATCTGCCCTGCCGAAACGGCAGACCGTGACCTGCCCGAGGGCCACGTCATCGACAAGGGGGACAGTCGAGTCGTCCTCTCCTACGAGTAGGCACTGTTCCGCGGGTATGTTGTCCGGCCCGCAGGAACTGCGCTAGGCGGCTCCTAAGGGACGGGGCGGCCGCGGTTCACTGACCGCAGTACGGGCACCTCATGCTGGGGCGGCCCCGAGTCTCCACGAATATCCCCCGCTCGCGCATACGTTTGAGTTGATAGTGAGCCGACGAGGGGGAGGAGAGACCGGCTGCCTCGGCGAGCTCTCGTAGAGAGGGCGCCTCTCCATGATCGGCGGCCCAGCTCCGGGCACTGCGCAGGATGCGCGCCTGACGTTCGGTGAGGCTCACGGCCGCGCCTTCGTCCGCGCGAGTTCCTTGAGTGCGACCCGGGCCGCCGGTGTCCCCGCCGACGACTGCCAGTACGGGTGAGCGGCGATCACCCGAGAGAGATGCAGCAGCCGTCTGCGGTCCATGGCCTGATTAGAGCGTATGTTCGTTTTGCTAGCAAGGGCAAGAGTGTCACTGATGGTGATGATGCCATTGATCATCTTCCCGCCGTCCCAGCCCCGGCTGCCTTTGCCGACCGTCTCGGACGCCTTGACCGACTGAGCATCGTCATGGGTTTTCTCGTTACTCCACGGCGGGGCCGATGAGTTTGTGGCTCCAGGCCGGTCCAAGCTCGTGACACCCTAGGAAAGGACGCCGCCATGTCGGAGCTTCTCGTCGACTTCATCACTTCTCTCGACGGTCACGCATCGGGAGAGGGCTGGCCCGGTTTCTGGGGCCTGGAGGGCCCGGAGTACCTCGCATGGCTCGGCGAGCAGCCCGAGGTCACCTACCTGATGGGAGCGAATACCTACCGCTTGATGTCGGGCTTCGCCGCAGGTGAGGTCCCGGATGGCCAGGACGAGTTCAGGCCTGAGGAAGAGGCGTCCGTCGACGAGCTCACGCAAGCGTCCAAGGTGGTGTTCTCCTCCTCACTCGAGGCGCCGCTGACGTGGGCCAACTCCACGCTCGTCCGCGACGACGCCGTAGAGGCGGTCCGCGCCATGAAGTCGAGTGGCTCGGGGCTCCTCAGCACCATCGGCAGCCTCAGCCTGTGCCGGTCCCTGCTACGAGCCGGACTCGTCGACCGCTTCCGGGTCGTGATGTTCCCGGTGATCACCGGGGCCACGGGCGAAGAACGCATCTACGACGGCTATCCGGATGTTGCCCTCGAGATGATCGAGCACCGCACCTTCGACGGCCGCATCCAGCTGGTCGAGTACAAGCCCCGTGTGCTCGAGCACCCGCCGCTCGGCGTCCCTGCGTGACGTCGCCCTGTCCGCCGGTCTGGACGGCCGCCAGACCGACGCCGGCGGGCGCAGCGCGGAGCAAGACCTAGTAGAGGACGAACGGCCAACGTCAGGAAGCCCGGTCCAGGTCGCGTCGAAGGAGTAGATCAGCAAGTGCCCCCCCACCGGCTGTCCTGCGCACGCTGCCTCTTCTACGTTCCCCAAGACCTCAAGCCGCGGCCAACTCCTGACCGTCAAGGACGGCATCGACCAGATGCTCGGACAACTCAACCTCACCGACGACGAACGCGAAGCCCTCGAAGGAGACAGCGAAGCCGTCACCGCTCTTGCCGAACGCCTCGTGGGCACCCCACCCCCGCCGGCCCAACCCCCTAGGAGCTCGGAACGATCAGCGCCTTCGTCCCTCTGACCCAGCTCATGAGCACCGCTTCTGCGAAAGCGCCGGGTCAGCACGACAGGCGAGATACCGACCGAAAATTTCCTGACTATCAGGAGTGAAGGTCCACTGCTGCAGAATCCGCCGCAGCTCGGACTCGGTCAGCCACCCGTGCCAGGCCACTTCTCCCGGATCGGGGGCGCCGATCTCCGGAAGCACGGCATCGCACACCCCAAGCCAGTAAGGGCTGAGCCCGCCCCGGTTGAGGAACTTGAACCGAAGGCACACGGTCGCCCGCGCCCCCAGCTCCTCACTGAGCTCGCGGGCAGCTGCCTGCTCATAGGACTCGCCGACTCCCGCAGCGCCCCCGACACCGAGTTCGTAGTGCCCCGGGAAACGGGACAACTGCTCGGCACGCCGATGAACGAGAAAGCGACCTTGCCCATCGCGGCACACCGCCACGCCAACCCGGTGCAGCCAGCCCTCCCGAACAGCGTCCCGCCGACTGACTACCCCCAGCACACGATCCTGCGCGTCAACGTGTTCCACGAGTTCATCCACGACGCACACGGTCGCAGAGCCCACTGACACCGCCCGGAATGCCCGGACAGGCACGCAGTCAACGACCGTCTGACCGACCTCACACCCCACCGAACGAAAGGACACAGCCCTGTCGGTGACGCCAGCGTGCTGCCCCTCCGGAGCCGGACTGGTCGTGGCGGGACACCGACGTGACGAGGCTGGCGCGGTCGACGTGCCTGCGCCCCCTCCGAAGCGAGAGCCGGCCGGTTGCCGACGCGGCGTACTGGTGATGGGGCTCCTTGAAGTTGGCTCTGACCGGAGTTCCGTGAATCCGCAGGTCAGCGAGTAACTGTGGACGGAACAACTCCGGTCAGAGCCCTGAAAACGGCTCTGACCGGAAGTCCGTCGGCGTCGGCCTATGCTCTCCGGATCATGAAGATACATCTGACCAGGGCCAGCGTTGCGGCAGGCGACGATCACGACGCCCCGCACGAGGACACCAGGGACCTACCCGCCGGGACGCCGCTCCAGGAGGCGGTCGCCACGGTCGCCAAGAGCGGCTACCTCGCCTCGATCGCCGAACAGATCCCGACCAGTCAGATCCCGACCAGTACCGGTACCGCGATCGTAAACGCCGATGCCACCTGGGTTCTGACCAGTGCCGGTACCGCGATCGCTGTGGTCGCCCAGCAGTGGAACGAGCCCCTGCTCCTCACGCACTGGGACTCCGAACTGGCTTCGCTTGCTGACGGCGACGGAGTCGTCCACTGGCACTTCGACTACCGGTGCCAGCAGGGCCCCTTCGCCGTCTACGACGAGCTAAAGGGTCGAGCAACCTAAGGTTCGGGTTCGGCCACAAGATCATTCACGGAACTCCGGTCAGAACCTTGAAGTTCCCCACCCCCTGCTCAGGTGTGGGACAGACCTGCTCACCGCGGTTCCCCGCCCCTGCCGCGCCGGCCTGCGATGAGTTTGGCTCCTGGGAAGCAGCCGAACGGAATACCGCTGTGGGCGCCAGGTGATGGGCCCCGGCACAAGAGCTTGTGCCGCCTCCGGCGTCTGGTCCTCAGGCGGGGCGCACGGCCATGACGACCACGCCCGGTCCGGTCTGTTCATCCGCGGGGAGCCGGAGTTCGGCGACCGGGTGCAGTCCGGCCTGCTCGATCAGGTCCACGAGTTGCTCCGGCTGCCACTTGTGTGTGGTCCAGCGAACGGGCACTCCTCCGTACGCCTCGGTGCGCACCGCGTCCTCGTCGCCGACGTGTGTGGCGGCGATGAAGTGCCCGCCCGGCTTCAGGGCGTACGCGAAATGGGCGAGGACCTGAGGAAGGACATCGCGGGGGAGGTTGAACAGTGACCACCACCCGAGCACGCCGCCGAGAGACGCTTCACCGAGGTCGAGCTCGGTGGCGGAGGCGACGCTGAAGCGGCATTGCGGATGAAGGCGGCGCGCATTCTCGATCATGCGGGGCGAGAGGTCCACCCCGGATACGTCCAATCCGCGTTCGGCGAGGTAGCCGGTCACCGTACCGGGGCCGCAGCCGACGTCGAGGACGGGCCCGAGCTCGCCCACGGTGTCGGCGAAGGCGTCGATCGACGCCTTGAGCCAGGGATGGCGACGGATGTCGCCCATGCCCGTCGTCACTACCATGTGGGCGTAGTTGTTGGCCACCTGGTCATAGGACTCACGGACCACGTCGAGATCGGCTGGGCGGTCAATATGGTGCGCGCGCATCAGCTAACAATAGGACGGCGCCCTTGACCACTCGGCGCGGTCCGCAGATGTTCGGCCTCCCGTCCCCGCGTCGAGGCCTTCCGCACAGGCGCGGTCGACTTCGTGGTTTCGGGTACCGGACTGACAACCTCTTTCAGGCCCCGGCGAGGCGGTGTCAGTGCTGGTGGGTACGGTCGCCACATGAGTCTGTCGTTGAGCGTGTTTCTTGCGGATGTGTCGGCTACCCGGGCCCTGGTGGGATCCCGTGACGATCAGTTGTTGCAGGTGATCCGGGACGAGTTCGGTGACGATCTGGCGCGCGACGACGACTGGTTCTCCCATGAGATCGCGCAGGGTGCGCCGACGGCGTACGACGCCCTGCACGCGGTGGTGTACGGCGGGCCGTTTCCCCAGGGCGGTTCCCCAGCGGCGTTCCAGTACGGCTACGCCTACAAGCGGTTGGTGTCGCTGACCGGGGGACGGCTGGACAACAGCAGTTTCTCTCCGTTCCGCGGGAGTTGGCTGGAGGTGGTGGACGAAGGGCTGCGTGCGCTGGGCGTCACTGCGGTCTCGGTCGCCGAATTCGCCATGACGAACGGGCTGCCCGGGGACGTGCCCTGGGACGAGGCTCCGGGCTGCGGGGAGTGGACGCACGAGCAGTGCCTCAAGGCCGAGGAGCAGTTGCGGGAGGCCGCGGATGCCGGACGCAGCCCGGCCGGGGAGCCGGAGGTGGCGCGGGCGGTGGACGACTGCGTGGGCTGGATCGTCGCCGCGGCCGTGCGCCCAGGCCATGGCGTGATCGGTTTCCAGTCCTGAGCATCAACTCGCCTACTGTAAAAGCGGGTTGACGCTGTTGCGGGGGCCTGGAGCACGCGCGTCGCCGCAACCAGGCTTGGGGAACATCGGTACAGCGGTTGGCGCTGAGAACGATCTTGAGCAATGAGCGGTGAACCAGTGCTGGAGCACCTTGCCGAGCAGCCCGGCATCGAGGACGCGTCGGTCGTGAAGCGGTACACCGAGCATCCGAAGACCGCGTACGAGCACGCGTGGGAGATCCGGGACGCGTACGAGTACCACGAGTACGACGACCCGGAGTGGGGCCGGAAGTTCCGGACGTTCCTGCACGGGCGGGCGTGGACCGCGCATTCGGAGGGGCCGAAGGCTCTGTTCGACTATGCGGTGGGCTGGCTGCGTAAGCACCGGGTGCAGCTGCCTGGTGTTTCCGTGCTGGCGCGGCAGGTGTCCGAGGTCCGTGAGATCGCGGACAAGCCCCTGCACACCACGGTCGCCAGGGCGGCCTGGCGGGCGGCCGGTCGCTGCCCGCCGACCTGGTGGCGCTGCTGGAGACGCCGGAGGGCAGACGGTACCCGTAACCTGCTGCCCGTCAGTCCGGCAGCCAGTGCAGCTCGTGTGCCAGGGTTTTGGCGACGGTACGGACGCGGCGGTGCAGTGGCGACTGTTCGCGTGGGAGGACCAGGTGGATCGTCAGGCTGGGCGCGCCTCGCAGTGGTCGCCAGGTGAGACCGGCCGGTTGTGCCGTGGCCGCAGCTTCTCCGGCCGGGGCGAGGGTGACCCCGTCGCGCAGGTCGCGCTGAGACATGTCGAAAGAGACTGCGGGCGTGTGGAATCGGGGGTGTGGTCGGTTGTCTTGGAACAGTGCGGACAGCTGATCGTGGATCACGGGGTTGGCCGCGCGGTCCGGGAGCCGCAGCGGATACGCGGCCGCGTCGGCGATCTCGATCTCCGGGTGTTCGGCCAGCGGATGGTGCTGCGCCAGCTGGACGCCGATGCGCGCACGCCGCAGCAGGTACCGGCGCACGCCACGGCCCGGCTGTTCACCGCGGGTGATCCCGGCATCGATGCGGCCGTCGGCGACAGCGGGGGAGATCTCCGGTGTCGCCACCGGGACCGCGCGGACCTCGAGTCCGGGACTGCTGCGAATCAGCTTGTCCACCAGGGCCGGTGCCGTCTCGGCCCCGGCGCTGAGGCTGTATCCGATGCGGAGCGTGCCCAGTTCACCGGCCGCCGCGCTCCGGGCGGTGTCCCATGCCCGGTCCAGCGCCGCCAGCGCAGGCGGCGCGGACTCCGCCAAAGCCGCACCGGCCGTGGTCAATACGACGCTCCGCGTGTCTCGAACCAGCAGGGCGCTACCGAGTTCCGCCTCCAATCGGCGAATCCGGGCGCTGAGCGCAGGCTGCGCGATGCCGATTCGGGCGGCCGCACGGGTGAAGTTCAACTCCTGCGCCAGCACCAGGAAGTACCGCAGGCTCACCGTATCCGGCGCCACGTGTCCTCCCTGCCGATTGATAACGATCCGTTCTGAGTCTATCCCGTATTGATCTTTCCCCCGACCCCACGTCAAGCCCTAACCTGCGCATATGACGATTCAACTGACCGCGGTCCTGGACATCGCACTCACGCAGCCCGCCGACCCTGATCTGGACGGAGGCCGTCATGCATAGGTTGGTGGTCCTGTATTCCGAGCCCGCCGACCCTGACCACTTCCGCGACTACTACGTGAACCACCACCTTCCGCTGGTCAAGAATTGGCCCGGCCCGCTTGCGTGGCGCTACAGCTTCGACGTGGCGGCGACCGAGGGAGAAGCACCGTATTTCGCGGTCTTCGAAGCCGACTTCGCTGACGCCGCCGCCATGGCCGCGGCGCAGGCGTCGCCGCATGGCCGGCGGGTGGCTGCCGATGTCGTCAACTACGCCACCGGCGGTTTGGTCGTCATCCACTATCCGGTGCAGGACGGCACCGGCTGAGGCAGGACGGTACGCTCCGGGACGCGTTCGGTCGGCCGTTGCGCCCAGGTCCGGCTATCGGCGGAACGCCGTTCGCGGTTGCCGGTTCGTTGAGCGTCAAATTGGGGGGCCGATGTCCTGGCCGGATGTCACGGTGGTTGATGCGTGCGTGCGGCGTGACGGCCGGGGCGGCAGCCCCACGGCCGTCACCGACGACGACCCGGCGGCGACAGACGCTAGCCGGCGTGCGGTCGCTGCTGCGGCCGGCACCTCGCACGCGGCGTTCCTCGGCCCGGGGCGGACGCCGGACGGTGGCTGGCCGGTCCGGTTCTTCACCGCCACCGCCGAACTGTCCGGCTGCGGCCACGGCACCGTTGCCGCGCAGGCCGTCCGGTTGACCCGCACCGCGCTGGGCGAGCTGAACGACCGCCAACACACCGGCGGGCGCACGTTCGACACCGTCGCGATCCGCCGCCCCGCCGGCATCGAGGTGTGGCTCGACCAGGGCCTCGTCTCGCTGCGTCACCCGGCACCGGACGAGCGCGCGGCGATCGTCGCCGCGCTCGGGCTCACCGCGGACGATGCGCATCCGACCGACGCGCCACGGATCGCCGCCCCCGGCGCACCACGCATGCTGGTACCGGTCCACGACCGGTCGGCGCTGCTCCGAGTCCACCCACACCTCGGCAGGCTGACAGCGGCGTGCCGGCGGTACGGGCTCCTCGGCTGTTTCGTGTACGTACCGCCGGTGGGCGACCGGCCGGGTGCGGCGCGGATGTTCGCGCCGGCGATCGGTGTCGACGAGGACGTCGCCAACGCCAACAGCACCGGCTGCCTGGCCGCCCACCTGCTCGACACGACAGGGGCGCAGACGGTCGCGATCGAGGTGGAGCAGGGCGACGCCCTCGGTCGGCCGGCCAGCGTGCTCGCTTCGGCCCGACGCGGGCTGGCGGGCATCACGACCCGGGTCGGCGGGGTAGCGGTGGTCCGCGACGGACACCGAGGCGACAACTAGACCGTCATCTTCTGCGATCTGCGATCTGCGATCTGCGATCCGCGCATGGGGCTGGGGCTGTCCGCTGCGGTCAAGCGTTGGCACCCGGTGGCGGCCGTCAGCGGGACGCGGTGTCGAGGGCGCGGCTGAGTGTCCATCGGGAGACGCGCAGCTTGGCTGTGACGGCGGTTCGGGTTTGTCCGGCGACGAGCGCGACCGCGACGCTGAGGGGACCGTGCCGTTCCTCATCGACGGCCGCCCGGGCGACTGGTCGGACATCGAAGCGAAGTGGGCCGCCGGTGAGCTGACCGACGAGAATTTCGAGGACCTGTTCATCGACATCATCGTCGATGACATCGGCGAAGGCAGCGACGGCTGGGAATTCCCCGGCGGCTCCTACACCATCACCTGATCACCCGTGTGACGACGGAGCCTGGCAGGCCGGCCCTGGCGCGCACCGAACAGGCGCCCAACCTGGACGGGACCGCCGCCCGCACAGTGCCCAGTACCTGTAGCGCCATCAGCCGGTGGGACTCTCGGATGAGGCCGTGGGGTGTCCGCGGTCGGTGTCGTAGCGGCCGTCGCTGCTGCGCATGTACCAGCCCTGGAAGTCCCGGCCGACGTCCCGATAAGGCGTCCTGAACTGGATGCTGCTCGTCTTCTCCGGGCCGCCCGGCGCGTTGGGGACCATGACGACGTCCAGCCGGGCCGGTGTTTCGCCGGGCCGCTCTGCCGTCGTCCAGGTCGTTAGGTCACCGGGGCTGCGGCGGCTTCTGGGCTTCGATCTGCTCGACCCACGCAGCGGCAGTTGCGCGTGCTCGCCGCCGGTGTGCGCGGTGAAGGCGGCGGCCGTTGTGAGCGCCCGCACCTGCTCCTCGGACACCGGCATCGCGGCGGGCTGCCCGCCGACCGGCACCGGAAACCGGCCGAGGACCCACGTCTTCGCGGCGGTGTAGAAGTCGGTGATGACCGCCTCGCACTCTCCGGCGCCGTACCACGGGCGCAGCGCCCACGCGTTGATGAGCAGGACCGTGTGGACGTGGGTGGTCAGGTTCGGCGCGGTCTGCCAGGGGCGGCGGGGCACGATGACGTCGGCCCGTCCTAGCCGTGACGGCGAGGAGCAGGGATCGTTCTCCGGGACATGACCATGCGTACGGCACTCACCGCGTTCACGCTCTCGGCCGCAGCGGTACGGACAGCACTGGTCACGGCGTCACCGGCGTCTGCGGGAGGAGCCGGCGACTTCCTGTCGCCTCGCGACGACCTTCAAACGAGCCGTGACCAACGTGGTGTGCGACAACACCATGAGCGCCGGTCTCGCGGAATCCGGGCAGCAGATCAAGATCCGGCACTCGCGGCACTCCAAGCTGCGGCTGACCGAAGCACGCGAGGCGCTCAACGTGGTGTACGAGATCGCGGACGACTTCGCCGCGGAGGTCAAGCAGCTCTGCGAGCAGACGGTGACCGACCGGCAGTGGCAGACGTTCCTGGACGCGCACACCCCGATACCCGAGGAGCCCGGCCGCTCCCGCACGATCGCGGAGCACAAGCGGGAAGCGCTCGACCGACTGTGGCGCACGGACATCCGGGTCACCCCCTGGCAGAACACCGCCTACGGCGTGCTCCAGGCCGTCAACACTTTCACGCACCACGAGCAGACGGTCCGCGGAGCCGTCCGCGCGGAGCGCAACATGCTCCGAGCGGTCACCGGTGGCGTCGACGATCTCGACATCGGCACGCTGCACACGCTGGACACCGTGCTTGCGGGCGCGGCGGCTTGAACGGCCACGAGCCGGAGGAAGGTGCCGGTGGCCGGCCCCGGCTCGGGCCACCGGCACCGCGGTGACCGCGTTGTCCTCACCGTCCTCCTGGCATTGCGGGACACTGCCGACAGGGACAGGACGAGCCCAGCGGGAGAACGGGCGGTTCGTTGAACCAGGACACTGAGGTGCTGCTGCGGGACGTCGTCGCACGGCTGGAGAGGGCCATCTGCGACCGCGACTGCCCGGCCGTCGCCGCGCTGCAGGGGGAACGCACGCTCGTGCTGTACGACTTCGACTACCTGCGCGACGAGGCGACCGCAGCGGCATTCGAAGTACGGGCCGCTGCCCGGGCCCGGGAGGTCCAGGCCGTCCGATGGGTCTTCGCTGTCCCGCAGGTAGTCGTGGTGCAGGAAGAGGGGGCGGCCGCGAGAGCGGTTTCGAATCACCCGCTCCGGGAGGGGGAACGCGAAGCCATCACGTGGATGTGCTGTGACCTTCGTACAGGTGTCGACTACGGCTTGGTGCCCTACGTCCGTCGGCCCGATGGCGAACCGATCTTCGGCGAACTTGAGGTTTTCGACTTCCCTGTACGACCCGGCGACAAGGTGCCCGGCATGTATCTGCTGCGCAGCTTCAGCTGACGACGTGCGTACATCGACGCTGTGCACCACTGCCGCGGTCCCGTTCACGGCGTGTCCTTCGCCAGAGCACGGGGCAGCAGGCTGCTGACAGCGTGTTGAAATCTCAGCGCATGAGCTGTCCCATCTCACCAGCTTCGGCGGCACCCTCAGCCGGGTGGCTCGTCAACCCATGAGCACTGCGCGTCATCCTCGACACCGTGCCACCGGGCCGGAAGCATGATGAGCATGCTCAATGAGTTCCAAGCCCTCGTCGACGACGTCAAGCGGTCGCAGCCTGGTGGGTCAGAATGGACGGACCACAACGTGTCCGACCCAGGCATCACGCTCCTGGAGGCATGTGCCCAGGGTGTCGACCAGCTTGTTTTCCAGGCGAGTACAGTGCCTCCGGCCCACCGGCAGAGGCTGCTGAAGCTGATGGAGACGGCGCCCGAGGGGTCGAAGACAGCTCAAGCCTCCCCCCTGGCGAAGGAGCTTCTCACCAAGCTGCTTCAGCAATGAGGAGCCGTACCGGCCCCCTGCCCTGTTGACCTGGCGGAGCTGCTGGCCCAGGTGGAGGAGCAGTTGGACGCCCTGGCCGTATATGCCCCCTTGGCGTTGCTGCACGCAGTGGTGACGCTGGAATGGGCCACGCGGCGCGCCGGCCGTGCGGCAGTGCCCGTTCGCAAAGGCCGATCAGGTGCCGTGGGGTGCCGCCGCTACGGCCCTCGGGGTGACGAGGCGGTAGCGCGCTCGCGCCTGCTCAGCTACAGCCTCGGAAGGTGAATCGGTGGTCCCGCGGCTGTGACTGTGCGAGCTACTTGGAACTGGCAAGGCCCGATGGCTTGGCCCTCGGGTCCGTTCAGTGGGCTTCAATTGGCACCGCTGTGGTGAGCTTCCTGCCACCCGGTCCGTTCGAGTACACCAGGGAGGTGGGTGGATTTGAGCTACGGGTACGCATGGAGGTGCCGCACCTGCGGTACCCCGATACGTGGAGCAGGGGGAAGCCGGGAGCGCATGAATGCGCAGCTTGCTCACGCTCGAAAGACCGGTCACCGGTGCGCTGTCGAACCGATCAAGCCGCGGAGGGCGACCGCCCACAAGCCGATCGGCGTCGTGGTCGTGTTCGTCGTCGGGGTGGGTGTTGTCGTGACCGCTGCGGCCGGCGGCAATCCGGCATGGGTAGTTCTCGGGTTCGCGGCGTGTTGGATCGTCTGGTTCGTGTGGTTCGTGGTGAGCAATCTCGATCGCGGTGCGCGGGGCCCATTCTTCCGGGCCCTTTTGCTGGCTACCTACTCCACCGCAAGAAGCGTGAAAGGACGCTCCCGCGGTTCGTCCAAGTCTGCTTTTCGGGCGGCGGCCCAGCGTGGAGGCGGCTACGGGGGCGGAGAGGCGGACCCAGGGGGCGGAGACTGAACGGCTCGACGCGCCCATGCGTGCGCGGGCGTGAGGTGCCGGAAGGCGGGGTGTGCGGATAGGAATGCGACGCCCCGCGGCCCGTACGAGTGTCGTGTGATCGTCCGCAGCAGGCAACGCGCACACAGCCGACGGTTCCAACGCTCACTCCCAGGTTCCACCTACCGCGCACAGTCACAGCGGCCCCAACGCCGCTCCTAAGGTGTCGACTTGGGCTTGCGGGCGTCGTCTCGGCGGTTGCGGGGATGCGTGACGGCCGGGGGAGGCCGAGGCTGTCGCGTTGCCCTCCCCCGGCGGAGGTCAGGCGGACTCGGTGGGGAGGCCGGCCTCTACCCAGTCCTGGATGCCCTCGCGGTACTTGCGGACGTCGGTGTAGCCGAGAGCGGTGAGCCGGTCGGCGACCTGTCCGCTGTTGGGGCACGCCGGGTTGGAGCAGTAGGTGACGATCGCGGCGTCGCGGTCGGGGAGCAGGGCGGACGCCTGGGCGTCGACGTCGGCCAGGACCAGCTCGAGGGCGCCGGGCAGGTGCTGCTTGGCGTAGTACTCGCCGCCCAGCGTGTCGAGGACGGTCACGGTGCCCGCATCGATCGCTGTCTCCAGCTCGTCGCGGGTGATGAGTGTGGTCATGCCACTGCCTTCCGAGAGAATTGGACTATAGTCCGGATGTGGCTCATGACGATAACGGACTGCAGTCCGGTTCTGCAATGCCGTTGGAACTGCTTCGCACCCCGCCGCCCAAAGAACGGGCGGACGCGGCCCGTAACCGCGCTGCCGTCCTGGAGGCCGCAGGCAGACTCTTCGCCGAATACGGCGTCGAAGCGGTATCCATGGACCAGGTCGCGGCGGCCGCCGGCGTCGGCAAAGGCACGCTCTTCCGCCGCTTCGGCGACAAGTCCGGACTGGCCGCCGCACTCCTGGACGCCCGAGAACACGTGCTGCAGGAGGCAATCCTGCACGGACCACCACCCCTCGGCCCCGGCGCCCCGCCCGGCGAACGCCTCGCCGCGTTCATCAACGCCTACTTCGACTACCTGCAAGAGCACCTGGCCCTGATCCGAATGTCAGAGACCGCAACACCCGGCGCCCGGTACCGAATCGGGGCCTACCGGTTCTGGCATCGCCACACAGCGATCCTGCTGGGCACCACACCCGACCCCGAACACACGGCCCACGCCCTGCTCGCCGCCCTGGCCGCCGAACACGTAGCCACACTCCTGCCAGAACTCGGCGAACAACGGATACGAGCCGGCCTCATCCGCCTCGCCCACTCGGCCATGCAACCCTCCAGCCCGTAGGACAAAGGATCCGGCCGCGAACCACACCCATCCCTGCAGCCTCTTACTGATCGTTTCAGAATGGGTTGAGCCGTGGGTATTGCGCGTGGCGAGCTTGGTCGGCACTGTGTCCGGGTGCGTGCTGATCTTGGTTCCGACGACCTGTGGGAGCGGGTGGTTCCATTGTTGCCGCCCGCTCCCGCACGGCGCCGCCGTCACCCCGGGCGCCCGCGTGTTCCGGACCGCGCGGCCCTGGCCGGCATCATGTACGTGCTGCGGACCGGTGTCGCCTGGCGCGACGTCCCTGCCGAGAGGGTGGGCTGCTCTGGAGTCACGGCCTGGCGCCGACTGCGGGACTGGACCGGGGCAGACGTCTGGCCTCGCCTGCACGCCGCCCTGCTGAGCGAACTGCGTCGTGCGGACCTTCTGGATCTGGACGATTGCGCCGTGGATGGGTCCCATGTCCGAGCCCTCAATAGGGGGAATGCACGTCGGCCCCTCGCCTGTCGACCGCGGCCGCCCTGGTTCCAAGCATCATCTGATTGTCGACCGCCTCGGAACCCCGCTCGCCGTGACGCTCACCGGTGGGAACCGCCACGACGTCACCCAGTTGCTGCCTCTGCTGGACGCCGTCCCGCCGATCCGGGGCCTGCGCGGACGGCCCCGCCTCAGGCCCCGACGCCTGTACGCCGACCGGGGCTACGACTTCGACAAGTACCGCCGCCTGCTGTGGAAGCGCGGCATCAAGCCGCTGATCGCCCGACGCGGCGTCGCACATGGTTCCGGACTGGGCAAGGTGCGCTGGGTCGTTGAGCGCGCATTCGCCTGGCTGCGCCAGTTCAAGCGACTCCGTACCCGCTACGAGCGGCGCGCCGACCTCCACCAGGGCCTCCTTGAACTTGCCTGTGGCGTCATCTGCCTCCGACGGCTCCGAACAGCATCCTGAAACGCTCAGTGAGCCGGATGTCAGTGGGGCCGCATAGGGTCCGGCCCATGGCTGACACTGAACTGACGGCGCTGCTCAGCGTCCTGAACAGCAAGCGCAGGCACGTCCTGGACATCCTGGAGGGCTTGGACGAGGAGGCGCTGCGGCGCCCGGTTCTACCGTCCGGCTGGACATGCCTTGGGCTGGTGCACCATCTCGCTCTGGACGACGAGAAGTTCTGGTTCCGCGCGGTTGCTGCGGGGGAGCAAGCGGCGATCGAAGAGATCCTCGGGGCCGGGGAGAACGCGTGGCAGCCCGCCCCGGAGAAGACAGCCGAGGAGGTATTCGCTCTCTACCGGAAGGAAGTGGAGCTCGCCGACACCTTCCTGGCCGACGCCGACCTAAAGGCGGCCCCGAGCTGGTGGCCGGACTTCTTCGGCAACTGGCACCTCGACACCCTGCGCGAAGTCGTCCTGCACGTGATCACTGAGACCGCCACCCACGCCGGCCACTTGGACGTCGTGCGCGAACTCATCGACGGCAGACAGAGGTTGGTTCTCACTTGACGGGAGAGCCGCTCCGCTCCGCCGACCAAGATCACCGAGCGCAAGGTCCAGAGTTCAACTCATTCTGAAACGATCAGTTAGAGGGCGTCTCACGTGGCAAGTTTCGCGAGCTTCTTGTAGCAGGTCAGGGCAGCGGCCAGGCCGAGGAAGGCGAGGAAGTGCGAGCCCTTTCGTTCGTATCGGATGGTCAGGCGGCGGTAGCCGAAGAGCCAAGCGATCGACCGCTCGATCTTCCAGCGGTGCCGACCGAGGCGTTCGCCGGACTCTATGCCTGGCCGCGCGATGCGCGCGACGAGCCCACGCTCGCGCAGCCAGATGAGGTGTTCGGCGGAGAAGTACGCCTTGTCCGCGCGGAGTTTGACGGGCCGGCGCTGCCGTGGTGGTCCCCGGCGGGACCGGACTGCGGGGATGCCGAGGACGAGCGGCTTGAGGGCGAGACTGTCGTGCATGTTCGCACTGGACCCGGCGACGGCGAGCGGGATGCCCTGAGCATCGGACAGCACGTGCAGCTTGCTGCCCTTCTTGCCGCGATCGACCGGGTTCGGCCCTGTCAGCGATCCCCCCTTTTGGCGCGAACGGAGGCCGCGTCGACGATCGCCGAGGTCCAGTCCACTTCGCCCCGGACCCCGAGTTCGTCCAGCACCGACCGATGCAGCCGACGCCACAGGCCGACCTCGGTCCATACCGTGCAGCGGCGATGCGCGGTGGCGGAGGACGTGCCGAACGTCGGCGGCAGATGCCGCCAGACACAGCCGCTGGTCAGCACGTACACCACTGCGGTGAACACGGCCCGCTGGTCGCGCGGAGCGGTCCCGCCACCTTGCGGTCGAGCCGCGAACGACGGCAGTAACGGGGCGACCAACCTCCAGAGCTCATCAGGAACCAGACGCTTCGACAGATCAACACTCACGGCCGGCATCATGCCGCTCGGACATCAAGCATTAAGAACTCCTAACGGAATGACTTCAGGCGTCGCCAGCAGATGATTGCGCATCCGAGGGTGAGGAAGGCTTCGTGGATGTCGTCGCGTATCTCCCAACGGATCCGCAGGCGACGGAACCAGTGCAGGTGAGCGAACGCGCGCTCCACAACCCAGCGTTCGGTGCCCAGCCCGGAGCCGTGCTCGGTGCCGCGGCGGGCGATCAGCGGCTTCACGCCGAGCCCCCAGACCAGCCGACGGTACTTGTCGTGGTCGTAGCCACGGTCGCCCAGCACCACATCCGGGCGGCGCTGGGGGCGGCCGCATTTGCCGCGCACGGGCGGCACGGCTTGAAGGAGTGGGATCAGCTGGGTGACGTCGTTGCGGTTGCCGCCGGTCAAGGTGGCGGCGAGCGGGACACCGGTGGCGTCGGTGATCAGGTGGTGTTTGCTGCCCGTCCTGCCCCGGTCAACGGGGCTTCGTCCGGTCTTGGAGCCCCCTTTAACGCCCGGATGCGGGAGCCGTCGACTGCTGCCCGGGAGAAGTCCAGGGCGTTCGCGCGCCGGAGTTTAGCGAGCAGGACCTCGTGTAGCCGGCGCCAGACTCCGGCCTCGGTCCACTCGGCCAGTCGGCGCCAACAGGTCATGCCGGAACCGAAGCCGAGTTCCTGCGGGAGGTGCTCCCAGGCGATCCCGGTGTGCAGCACGAACAGGATGCCCTGGAACACCAGCCGGTCTGGATGCCGCTTGCGCCCAGGGTGCCGGGGCCGACGCTCCACCTTCGGAAGCAGCGGCTCGACCACCGCCCACAACGCATCATCGACTTCCCACGGTTTCGGCCGAGCCACCCCGCACCCCCAGATCACCGGTCCCGGAGTGATCCAACCACCTCGAAGATCATTGCGTCGCGAGTTCTATGAGCACGTCACGCGTCATCCTCGTCCTCCTCCAAGGCGTCGCGGATGTCGTCCGCCTCTGGGGTGTTGGGGGGCCAGGTGGCCACCAGGCGTTCGAGGAGGGGGCGATGCGTGTCGAGGTGGGCGGTGAGGACAAGGGCGCCAGCCAGCTGGAGGTCGAGTTCCGGGAGGTCGGTCAGCCGTACCCCGAGTCCGGCGGCCTGGTCAGACTCCGCCGAGGCCAGCGCCCTTGCGCACGCCACGCGGACTCGCAGGGGGCGGTCCTCGTCCAGGGCCATCGCGCCGAGCTGGGCGACAAGTTCGGGATCCTCAGGGACCTCGCAGGCGTAGAGGCACTGCCCGGCGGCGGACACGGCGCCATCGTCGACAACGTCGCCGTCCACGGCGCGCAGCACGGCGGTTATCAGTGGGGCGTCCGTAGCCTCGGCATGATTCTGGATCGCCCACAGCGCGCTGGCCCGGTCCTCCCCTCGCGCTTCCGGCAGCGGCGTCCCGCGCAGCACCCACCGGGCGCGGTCCAGTACCTCCCCGGCGAACTCGTCCAGTGGGTTGCCGAAGCCCCACCGGGCTTGCCGGTCCTCGTAGTGGAAGTACTCCAGCGCCGTGCACACCGCGTCCCGCCGCCCAGAGCGCAGCAGGTTGAGGAAGGCGGTGTACCGGTCCGGGTTCTGGTCCGCCGACTTGAGCAGTTCGTCCCGGTCGGCCGCCACCGCCGGGTCGTCGAAGCGGTGCCGTTCCCAGTATGCGAGCGTCATGGCGGGAGCCTACTAAGGACGCCTGAAGTCATTCCGTTTGGAGTTCTAAGTCACGGGGGACAGCCTTCTATGCCTCGACTGATGCGGCCGATCTGGCGGCCTGCTCGATCTTCGCGCAGTAGGCGGTGCGGGCGTCCTCATCGATCTGCATCTCGTGTTCGGGGCGCATCCCGGTTCGGCCGTCCACGCCTTCGCGCAGGATGTCGGCGTGCCCGGCATGCCGATTGGTCTCGCCGAGGACGTGGACCAGGATGGCGAACAGGTTCGTGTTGGGATAAGGCTCCGGCCACCACGGCACGTGGCCCGGGGCATCGAGGGCAAGCTCGTTGATCGTCGCGTCTGAGTGTTCCCACGTGCGCCGGTAGGACTCGATGATCTGATCGCGCGCCTCGTCCTCAGCCGCCCACAGATCGCTGCCGTCGTGGTCCTGCCACCGGGGCAGCGGTTCCGGGGACGGCCGGTCGAAGACCTCGCCGAAGTACCTGGCCTCGACGCTGGCCACGTGTTTGACCAGGCCGAGGAGGTTGGTCCCGGTCACTGTCAAAGGCCGACGGGCGTCGTATTCGGACAGGCCGTCGAGCTTCCAGAGCAGCGCCTTGCGGTCTCGTCGCAGTCGCCCGTGCAGGTTGTCCTTCGCGAATTCATCGATCATGCGGCATGAGCCTGCCATGGGCTACTCGTGGCCTCAAGATCCCGAACGTGGACCGCAACGACCGGCAGTGCTGAAGCCCGGCCATGGCCACCGCCCCGAGCTACTGAAGAAGCTCGCGGAACTTGCCACGTGAGACAGCCTCTTAGGAGTGCCGTAAGGCTTGCTTCAGTGCGCGGTGTCGACGGTCATGCAGTTCCCATGACCTGCATGATCAGAGTCACGTAATTCCCCACCCCAGTGGTCACGGTTCCTCATAGGGCACCGACGGGCTCTGGGACCGGCAGCGAGCTACCCTTCTGACATTGGCGGTTCCGGCTGAGCGGTGCTGTGGAGTCGTGCATCACCATCGCCCGTGTCCTCGTTCAAGGAGTACGCCCTGCACAAGGCCGGAGACTGGCTGACTCTCCTGGAAGGCCCGGACAAAGGAAGGACTCTGAAGGTCGCCTCCGTCCGCATGTTTGCCACGGACAACGGCTACTGCCTCATCGGCGGCCGTGGCCCCTATGGCCCGGAGATGGTTGCTCTTGCTCGCGAGTGCACGGGTGGCAACCCATGCGGCGAGCGGTGTGATGACCGCGTCCATCACCTGATCGGGACTTTTGATCACTGCCGGGGCGTGTGCTCCTGCCGCCCTACCAGCCCCAGGGCCGAGGCATAACGTAACCACGACCCCTGGGGAATTACGTGACCGTCGACAGGACACCCTGGCCCGCACCCGCACCAGCCCCCTGCCAGCACTTCGCCCCGCCGCATAGCGGCGGGGCGAGTGCGGTCAGCTCGTAGCGATTGCCACATGCAGCGGGGTTGGCCCTTTCTGGGCGAGGACGGCTTCGAGCAACTGGAGTTCGGGCTGTGTGAGCGCATCGGCACTCGGGGGCAGACCAAGAGCCCTCGTCGACCTCGTCTACTTCGCACGCAGCAGGGTGGGGAGCTGAGTTACCTCACAACCCTTTGGAGGCGTAGTCGTACCTGTCGTTGTAGCGGACGTACGGCTTACTGCCCTCGAAGGGCTCGAAGGGGTCCGGTTGGAAATCCTTCGCGTCCTTGAGGAAGTAGTTGTTCCGTTCGCAGCCGCCGGTCTCGCGGAAGGAGGAAACCTTGTTCTTCCAGTAGTTGCTGAACTTGAACTTCTTGCAGTGCGCTCGGGTGGTGCTCCACTGCGCCATGGCACCCCGGTAGTTGTTGTGCTCGTACACGCAGTACCAGCCCCTTCGGCAGGATGCCGCGGTGGCCGACATCAGCACACGGACGTTGCCATTCTCGTAGGAGACCTCGTTGTTGCTCACCTTCTTGCCGTGGGGCACTGCGGCCATGTATGCGTCGATCTGTGCGGAGCCGGGTGCTGTTGCTTGTGCCGGGAGCGCGGTGAATCCGCTGGCGATCAAGGCACCGCCACTGATGGCGATAGCGGCCTTCTGCAGAGTCGTCATGAAACGTGTCCTCCCGTTTCTGTGCTGAGGCTTCAGCACGTGGATGGTGGCTATGCGCTAGGCGCGGCCCCATGGCGGCACTCGTGGCCGCCGGGCGGCACGGCCGGCTGAGCGGGTGCTGCGGTAACTGCCGCGGGGAAGTGGTCCGCAACTTTCCGCGAGCCCGGTCCTTTCCCTCGGGCATTGAGTTTTCGCTGGTGGTGATTGTCTGGCAGCCCCTTTCCGTGCTCGTGGACAAAATCGTTCTCGCTGACGGGAACGCCGGGGTTGGCCGGTGACCGGCTGTCGAACTGCCGTAGCGCTGTGGTGGGCTGGGCCGCAGAGAGAACTACGGGGGAGCACTGGCATGGGGCGTCGTGAGAAGCCACTCGACCCGAGCACGGGACCGGCGGCGCGGTTCGCCCACGAGTTGCGCAAGCTGCGCGAGGAGGCAGGCGGACCGACCTACCGGGCGATGGCCAAGGACGCGGAGTTCTCGGTAGCGACGCTCGCAGCAGCGGCTGGAGGGGAGAAGCTGCCGTCCCTGCCAGTAGCGCTGGCGTATGTGAAGGCCTGCGGCGGCGACACCGAGGAGTGGGAGCGGCGCTGGCGCCAAGCCCGTGCCCACGAAGCGGCCCGGACCCCGGTCCGGGATGAGGAGTCGGCGGATTCGCCGTACCGCGGCCTGGCCCGCTACGAACGCGGCGACCACGCCCGGTTCTTCGGCCGCACCCAGCTGACCGACGACCTCATGGCCCTGACCACCGCCCACCGGTGCGTCATCGTGCTCGGCCCCTCGGGCAGCGGCAAATCCTCCCTGCTGCGCGCCGGGCTCATCCCCCGATTACAGACCACCCAGGGCCCGGCGCTGCGCCCGGCGGCGATCCGCATCCTCACCCCCGGCCCCCGCCCCGTACACACTCACGTGAAGCTGTTCGCCCCGGCCGAGAAGGTGGGGGATACGTGGCTGATCGTCGACCAGTTCGAAGAGGTCTTCACCCTCTGCCATGATCCGGCAGAGCGTCGGGAGTTCATCGGCCTGCTGCTCTCGGCCCAGGCCCCCGCAAGCCGACTGCGGGTGGTGCTGGGTGTGCGGGCCGACTTCTACGGCCGCTGCCTGGAGCACGAGGGCCTGGCCGGTCTCATCCGGGAGACGAGCTTGCCGATCGGCCCGATGACGCCGGACGAACTGCGTGAGGTGATCGTCAAGCCTGCGGCTGCCCAGGGGCTGATCGTGGAGCGCGCTCTGACCGCTCGGCTCATCGAGGAGGCCGGCCAGGAGCCGGGTGGACTACCGCTGCTCTCGCACGTGCTGTTGGAGACCTGGCGCCGCCGCGAAGGACGCACCCTGACCCTGGACGCGTACGAGGCCGCAGGCGGCGTCCACGGGGCCATCAGCCAGACCGCCGAACATCTCTGCACGCAACTCACCCCATCCCAGGCTGAAACAGCCCGCCGCACCCTGCTGCGCCTGATCACGCCCGGCGACGGCACCCCGGACACCCGGCGCCCGACAGACCGCGCGGAACTGGAGACCGGCCGCCCTGCCGAGACCGACCTGGTCCTAGAGCGCCTCGCCCGTGCTCGTCTGATCACCTTGGATGAAGGCACCGTGGACCTGGCGCACGAGGCGCTGATCGCTGCGTGGCCGCGGCTGCGCGGCTGGATTGAGGAGGACCGCGAACGCTTGCGCCTGCACCGGCAGCTGACGGAAGCGGCTCGCGCCTGGCTGGTTCTGGGTCGCGACCCGGGCGCGCTGTACCGGGGCAGCAGGCTCACCGCCGCCGCGGAGGCGTTCGACCAGGACGAGGGACGACGGGCGGAACTGACGAAGGAAGAGCGAGAGTTCCTGGCCGCAAGCGCGGCAGCGGGCGCCCGCGAGCGCACACGGCGGAAGGCGGCCCTCCTGTCTCTGGTCGTCCTGCTGGCACTGGCCTTGGCTGCCGCCGGACTTGCGTTCCAACAGCAGCAGCGGGCCGATACCGCCCGGCTCCAGGCCCAGTCCCGGCAACTGGCCGCCCAGTCTGACCGGTTGATCGCCACCAACCCGGATCTGGCCGCCCTGCTTGCCGTCCAAGCCCACCGCACCAGCCCCACTGACGAGGCCGTGGCCAGTCTCTACGCGGCTGCGGACCTTCCGTTGCGGCGCCGGTTCGCTGGGCACAAGGACGGCGTGACCTCGGTGGCGTTCAGCCCCGACGGCAGGTCGGTCGCCTCTGCAAGCGACGATGGGACGGTGCGGCTGCGGGAGGCCACGACCGGCACCGCGCGCACCATGCTCACCGACCCCAAGGACGGCGTGAACGCGGTGGCGTTCAGCCCGGACGGGCGCACCCTGGCCACCGCCGGTGCCGATCGGACGGTGCGGTTGTGGGACACGGCGAGCGGCCGCACCCGCAAGACGCTCACCGGACATAAGGGGGGAAAGGAGGGAGTGTTCTCGGTGGCGTTCAGCCCGGACGGGCGCACCCTGGCCACCGCCGGTGCCGATCGGACGGTGCGGTTGTGGGACACGGCGAACGGCCGCACCCGCAAGACGCTCACCGGGCACAAGGACTGGGTGTACGCAGTGGCGTTCAGCCCCGACGGGCACACTCTCGCCACTGCCAGTGCCGACAACACCGCACGGCTGTGGAACGCCACCACCGGCACCGTGCGTACGAAGATCACCGGACGTCCCGGCTACTGGTCGTACGGGGTGGCGTTCAGCCCGGACGGGCGCACCCTGGCGATCGCCGGTGCCGATCGGACGGTGCGGTTGTGGGACACGGCGAACGGCCGCACCCGCAAGACGCTCACCGGGCACAAGGACTGGGTGTACGCAGTGGCGTTCAGCCCCGACGGGCACACTCTCGCCACTGCCAGTGCCGACAACACCGCACGGCTGTGGAACGCCACCACCGGCACGGCACTGACCACGCTCACCGGCCACAAAAACGAAGTCGTCTCGGTGGCGTTCAAGCCGGGCGGCAAGTCCCTTGCCACCGCAAGCGCTGACGGCACGGTGCGGCTGTGGGATGCCACGGCGGGCACCGCACGCACCACGCTCACCGGCCACAAGGACTTTGTGAACGCGGTGGCGTTCAGCCCCGACGGGCGCACCCTCGCCACCGGCAGCGACGATGACACCGTACGGCTCTGGGACAGCGCCCGTCACCGCACCCGCGCCGTCCTCACCGGCCATGACGGCAACGTGTACGGAGTGGCGTTCAGCCCGGACGGCAAGTCCCTTGCCACCAGTGATGCTGGCGGTACGGTGCGGCTGTGGGACGCGGCAACCGGCGCCCTGCGAACCGCACTCACCGGCCACGACGACTTGGTGACAAAGGTGGCGTTCAGCCCCGACAGGCGCACCCTTGCCACCGCGAGCACCGATCGGACGGTGCGGTTGTGGGACACGGCGAGCGGCCGCACCCGCAAGACGCTCACCGGACACAACGACTGGGTGTACGCGGTGGCGTTCAGCCCCGACGGGCACACGCTTGCCACCGCCAGCTTCGACAAGACGGTGCGGTTGTGGGACACGGCGAGCGGCCGCACCCGCAAAACGCTCACCGGACACAACGACCAAGTACACGGGGTGGCGTTCAACCCTGACGGGCGCACCCTCGCCACCGCCAGTGCTGACAACACCATACGGCTGTGGGATGCCACCACAGGATCCCCCCGGACGACCCTCAGCGGCCACGACGACCAGGTGCACGCGGTGGTGTTCAGCCCGGACGGAAGGTCCCTGGCCAGCGCGAGCGCCGACAACACCGTGCGCTTGTGGGACGCCGCCACCGGCACCGCACGCACCACCTTCACCGGCCACCAGCGCTGGGTGTTCGCGGTGGCGTTCAGCCCGGACGGGCACACCCTGGTCAGCGCGAGCAGCGATGCCACGGTACGGCTGTGGACCGCGAAGTCACCCGGTAGAGCCGCGGCGACAAGGGCGATCTGTGCATCCGTCGACCGCGATTTCACGGCGGACGAACGCGCCACCTACCTCTCGGGCCGACGGTCCGGCCCGGTGTGCCCCTCCTAGTCTGAGGCAGGGGCCTGCTTCCTGGATCAGGATATCTGTCACGAGGCCGCGACTGGCTTTGTCGGTGACTGGCGACAAAGCCACGCGGCACCGTCCTCAAGGGCCACACGGAACGGCTGTCGGCTATGGAGTTCAGCCCGGACGGGCTCACCCTGGCCACCGCAGCGCGGGCGACGCCGTGCTGCTGTGGGACATGAAGCGGCGTACGGTCCTGGCCACCGCACCGGCCACACCCAGCTGGTCAGCACGCTAGCGTTCAGCCCCGACGGCGGTACGCTCGCCACCGGCAGCGACGACCACACCGCCCGGCTGTGGAGCACCGACCCCGAGCGCACCGCTCAGGAGCTGTGCGCCACCCTTGCCAAGAACCTCAGCCGACAGGAGTGGCAGCGGTTCATCCCTGGCAGGCCCTACCACCGCACATGCCCGCCCACAGGCGGAGGTCTCCCTGTTCACCGACGCACGGCGTCCTCCAGGGCCTCGACGTAAGAGCCCATCCTTGAACCTCTTGTGATCTCGAACACCAGCCACCAAGTCATCATGAACGGCCCCAGCTACCGCCCGAACAAACACCCCAAGAACCCCACCGACAAGCCAGGCAAGCCCTCCATCAAGTAGTCCCCACCAGGCCCGGCCCTGGGGGAATTACGTGACGTTCAGCCAGGGGAATATCGCCGTCGTCCACACGCGGGTACTGCCGTCGCAGCACGGACCGGTCCGGCGGAGATGCGCCGGACGATGTCAAAAACACCAGCGGATTCCGGCCTCCTCCTGTAGCAGCACGCGAGCAGGAGGAGGCCGTCCCATGCCGAACGTTCACGTCCCGCGCGGCCGGCCGTCAAGTCCGCCTCCCGACTCGGCCGGACCGTAGAACTCCGGGCTGTCCCGCCCGATCCTCCCCAAGCACGCGTTGCCGGCGAACCGCCGGAGACATCGGAGCCCATGCTCGGACCGCCGCAGTCCGTCTCCGGACCGGAGCAGCAGTCGGTCAGTCCGAAGCCGGACTCCGGCAGGACGCACTCGGACTCCTTCGACTTGGCGATCGGTGTCACCGACAGAAGGTCGGTGTCCTGGGCGCACGAAACGCCTTGGGACGAACTGCTGACACCGACAGGGATCCTTGCCCTCCTCATCCGCCGGGGTGGTACGCCGGACGGGCGGCCGACCCTCCCTCTCGTGCGGCCGCGGCAGTTGCTTCCCTTCGACCACACGGGTCCGGGTGTCGCTCGCCTCCGGTGAGTAGGAGTCGGGGAGCGCACGGTGTGGGACTCCGGCCGGGTGACCTCTGCGCGGACCGTCGGCGTGCCGTACGGCGGGCCCGCGTTGCTGCCCCGTACCCGCTGCCACTGGCAGGTGCGGGTCTGGGACGGAGCGGGTCGGTCCTCCGCGTGGAGAGCGTCCTGGGTGGTGGGAGACCGCGTTGCGGGACGAGGACTGGCAGGGGTACTGGATCGGGGCGGGCGCCGCGCCCTAGCCGCCCGGCTTCGACGGTGCTTCCGAGAACGTGGCGGGGCTGCGCCCCAGCGACGAGGGCTGCCGGACGTTCACCGTGCGGCCCGACGCCGCGCGACGGGGGCGACGACGAGGGGGACTGGGCGCGCACGGAGCTGCGCACGGTCCGGGGTCCGGGCGGGCTGTCCTGGTCGCGCGTCGACAAGTCCGTGGGGCTCACGGGGCGGCGTTGCCGTGTGCTGGGCGGCGACGGGCGTCAGCGTGCCCCGAGGCTGGAGTGCCGCACCACCAGTTCCGGGCTGAGCACGATGGTGCGGTGCCGGTGGTCCGAGCCGTCGGGCTCCGCCGCGATTTCCTCCAGGAGGAGCTCGGCGGCCATCCGGCCCATGGCGACGGCGGGCTGGCGTACCGAGGTGAGCGGGATGGCCGCGGCGGCGGCGAACTCGATGTCGTCGTAGCCGACGATCGCCAGGTCGTCCGGAACGCGCACCCCGGCGGCGAACATGGCCTGCAGCACGCCGAGGGCGAGCAGGTCGTTGGCGCAGAAGACGGCGGTGGGCCGGTCCGCCAGGCCGAGCAGACGCGCCCCGGCGTCGCGTCCCGCGGCGACGTCGAGGCGTTCGGTGGGCAGTTCGCGCAGCGCGTCGCGCGTCAGGCCGGCCTCGGTGAGGGCGTTCACGGCGCCGGTGCGGCGGTCGGTCACCTGCTGGAGTCCGGGCGGGCCGCTGACGTAGGCGATCGAGCGGTGCCCCGCGTCGAGCAGATGGCGCACGGCCAGCGCGCCGCCGGTCACGTCGTCGACCGAGACGGAGCACTCGGAGGCGCCCTCGGCCACCCGGTCGACGAGGACGAACGGGATGCGGTGCCGACGGAACATCTCCACCGTGCGGCCGGTCGCGTCCGCCGGGGTGAGCAGGACACCGCGCACCCGCTGCTCGGCGAAGAGCGAGAGGTAGTCGGCCTCTTCGGCCGGGTCCTGCTCGCTGTCGCAGAGCATCACCCCGAGGCCCGCGGCCCGGGTCGCACGCTGCGCGCCCCGCGCGATGTCCACGAAGAAGGGGTTGCCCATGTCGAGGACGAGGAGGCCGACCATGCGGCTGCGTCCGACCCTCAGCTGGCGGGCGGACTCGCTGCGGACGTAGCCGAGGCGGTCGATCTCGGCCTGGACGCGGGCCCGGGTGCGGGGCGAGACGGAGTCCGGCCGGTTGAGCACGTTGGAGACCGTGCCCACGGAGACTCCTGCGGCGAGCGCGATGTCCTTGATACCCACGAGCGGGGCCATCGGGGCAGGACCTCCAGGGATGTGTGGTTCGACGAGATCGGTGCAAGGCTATGCGACGTCAGAAGTCGAACCGGTCGATGTTCTTCTCGTCGAAGACGGTCGGCTTGCCGAGGTTGATCACGCCGTTCTCGCCGAGGGTGAAAGAGCCCATGGCACCGGCCTTGAAGGTCTCGCCTTCCTTGCCGGTGATCTGCCCGGACTTCAGGGCGACGGCCGTGCGGGCGGCGAGCTCGCCGAGTTTGGCGGGGTCCCACAACTCGAATGCTTCGACGGTGCCGTTCTTGACGTACTTGCGCATGTCGTTCGGGGTGCCGAGGCCGGTGAGCGCGACCTTGCCCTTGTACTTGGAGCCCGACAGGTACTGGGCGGCCGCCTTGATGCCGACCGTCGTCGGGGAGATGATGCCGGCCAGCTTCGGGTGCTCCTGGAGGAGACCCTGCGTCTGCTGGAAGGACGCCTGCGCGTCGTCGTTGCCGTACGCGACCTTCACCAGCTTCATGTTCTTGTACTTGGGGTTCTTCAGCTCGTCCTTCATGAAGCCGATCCAGGTGTTCTGGTTGGTCGCGGTCTGTGCGGCCGACAGGATCGCTATCTCGCCCTTGTGGTCGAGCTGCTTCGCGAGCAGTTGCACCTGGGTGCGGCCCAGGTCCTCCGCACTGGCCTGGGAGACGAACGCGTTGCGGCACTCGGGCTTGGTGTCGGAGTCGTAGGTGACGACCTTGACGCCGTTCTTCATGGCCTGCTTGAGGGCGGTGCACAGCGCGCCGGGGTCCTGCGCGGAGACGGCCATGGCGTCGACCTGCTGCTGGGTGAGGGTGTTGACGTAGGAGACCTGGCCACTGGTGTCGGTGGCGGAGCTGGACCCGGTCTCCTTGTACGTCGAGCCGAGCTCCTTGAGGGCCTTCTCGCCGCCCTTGTCGGCCGTGGTGAAGTACGGGTTGTTGACCTGCTTGGGCAGGAACGCGACGGTCAGGTCCTTCTTGGTCGCGGCGTTCGGGTCGGCCTTGCCCGCGGAGGCGTTGGCGCCGCCCTCCTTGGCGGCGTCGTCCTTCGTGGTGCCGCCGCAGGCGCTCGCGCCCAGGGTGAGGGTGGTGGCGGCCGCGACGGCGCAGCAGGCACGGCGGAGCGTGACTCGGGACATGAGAGGTTCCCTTCGGGCACTGGGGTACGGGGACTGCGTACAGAACGTGCGGCACGTGCGGGCGGACTCAGCGGAACGTACGGCCGGACTCAGCCGACGGCGGCAGGCGGCCGACCGGCCCGGCGGCCCGCCCGGGCCTGCACGACCTGGCGCGCCACGCGCGGACCGAGCACCGACAGGACGAGCAGGACCCCGGTGACGACGATCTGGGACTGCGCGGACACGTCGAGCAGGCTCATCACGTTCTGCAGGGTGCCGAGCAGGAACACACCGGCGACGGCGCCGCCGAGGGTGCCCTTGCCGCCGTCGAAGTCGATGCCGCCGAGCAACACGGCGGCGACGACGGACAGTTCGAGGCCGGTGGCGTTGTCGTAGCGCGCGCTGGCGTAGTGCAGGGCCCAGAAGACACCGGTCAGCGCGGCCATGAACCCGGTCGCCACGAACAACCACAGCTTGTGCCGCTTGACGCGGACGCCCGCGAACCGGGCCGCCTCCTCGTTCGCTCCCACCGCGAACAGGGAGCGCCCGAAGGGCGTGGCGTGCAGGACGACGACGGCGATGGCGAGCAGGGCGAGGAAGGGCGGCAGGGCGTACGGGACGAACGTGTCGCCGAATCGTCCGGCGGCGAAGTCCAGGTACCGCGTGGGGAAGTCGGTCACCGCGTCCGAGCCGAGCACGATCTGGGCGATGCCCCGGTAGGCGGCCAGGGTGCCGATCGTGACGGCCAGCGAGGGCAGCCCGAGCCGGGTCACCAGGAGCCCGTTGACCAGCCCGCACACCACGCCGAGCAGCAGGCACAACGGGATGATCGCCTCGATCGCCATGCCCGCGTTCCACAAGGCACCCATCACCGCGCCGGAGAGACCGGCCGTCGACGCCACGGACAGGTCGATCTCACCGGCCACGACCAGGAGCGTCATCGGCAGCGCGATCAGCGCGATCGGCAGGGTGTTGCCGATCAGGAACGACAGGTTGAGGCCGTTGCCGAACCCGTCGACGAAGCCGAAGGAGAGCAGCAGGACGACGAGGAGCAGGGCGCCGACGACCGTGTCCCAGCGGACGGCGCGCGCGAGCGGCTCAGGCATGGCGAGCGTTCCTCTTCTTCAGTGCGCGGGCCACGCGCAGCGCGACGACGCGGTCGACGGCGATGGCGAGGACGAGCAGGAACCCGTTGATGGCCATGACCCACACCGAACTGACGCCGAGCGCGGGCAGCACGCTGTTGATGGAGGTCAGCAGGAGCGCGCCGAGGGCCGCGCCGTAGACGCTGCCGGAGCCGCCGGTGAACACGACGCCGCCGACGACCACGGCGCTGACGACGGTGAGTTCATAGCCGTTGCCGGTCGCGGAGTCGACGTTGCCGAAGCGGGCGAGATACAGCGCTCCGGCCAGACCGGTGAGCGCGCCGCACACGGTGTACGCCGTCAGAATGCGTCTGCGCAGCGGGATGCCTGCCAGGCGCGCGGCCTCGGGGTTGGAGCCGAGCGCGTACAGCTCGCGGCCGCCGCCGAGGTGCTTGAGGCAGAACGCGGTCGCCACCAGGACGGCGAGGGCGATTAGCGCCAGATACGGGACGGCGAAGACGCCGCCCGAGCCGAAGTCGACGAAGCCGCCGGGCAGATCGGCCGCGGTGATCTGACGCGAGCCGACCCAGATCGAGTCGACGCCGCGGATGATGTACAGCGTGCCGAGGGTGACGACGAGGGCCGGCACCTGCCCCAGGCTGACCAGCGCGCCGTTGAGCAGCCCGCAGCCGATGCCGAGGGCGACGGCCACCAGCACGGCGACCACGCCGCTGCCGCCGCCCTGGAGATACGTACCGGCGGCGAAGGCGCTGATGCCGAGCGTCGAGCCGACCGACAGGTCGACGTTGCGGGTGATGACGACCAGCGCCTGACCGGTGGCGACGAGCACCAGGATGGTCGCGTTCAGGAGCAGGTCCTTGATGCCCTGCTCGGACAGGAACTCGCTGTTGCCCGCCTGCGTGATCGCGATCATCGCCAAGAAGACGACCAGGATGGCGAGTTCGCGCATCTTGAACACCCGGTCCACCAGGCGCGCACCGTTGGACCGCGGCACCTCGGTGGCGGGTGTGGGCGTGGGGGTGGTCACCGTCATGCGGCCCTCCCGGTGGCCGCGGCCAGCACGGCTTCCTCGGTGGCGTCGGCACGGGGGATCTCGGCGGCGATCCGGCCCTCGTGCATGACGAGCACGCGGTCGGCCATGCCGAGGATCTCGGGCAGGTCGGAGGAGATCATCACGATGGCCACGCCGTCGGCCGCCAACTCGCCGAGCAGCCGGTGCACTTCGGCCTTCGTGCCCACGTCGATGCCGCGGGTCGGCTCGTCCACGATGAGCACCTTGGGCCCGGTGGCGAGCCACTTGGCGAGGACGACCTTCTGCTGATTGCCGCCCGACAGGGTCGAGACGGCATCCGCGATGCGCGCGTACTTCACCCGCAGCCTGACGGCCCAGTCGACGGAGCGGCGCCGCTCGGCGGAACGGTCCATCAGCCCGGCCCGCACCGTCGTACGCAGGCCGGTCAGCGCGATGTTCCGCTCGATGGACATGCCCATCACCAGGCCCTGGGCGCGCCGGTCCTCGGGCACCAGGGCGAGGCCGGCGGCCATGGCCACGGACGGGGCGCCGTTGACCAGCGGCCGCCCGTCCAGGTCGACCTCGCCGCCGTCCCACCGGTCGACGCCGAAGACGGCACGCGCGACCTCGGTGCGCCCGGCGCCCACCAGCCCCGCAAGGCCGACGATCTCGCCGCGGCGCACCTCGAAGGACACGTCGGTGAACACGCCCTCGCGCGTCAACCGCCGTACGGAAAGGGCGACATCACCGGGCACGACGTCCTGCTTGGGGTACAGCTCGTCGAGGTCGCGGCCGACCATCCTGCGGACGAGATCGTCCTCCGTCATGCCGTCCACCGGCTCGACGGCGATGCGGGAACCGTCGCGCAGGGTGGTGACACGCTGCGCGATCTCGAAGATCTCCTCGAGGCGGTGGGAGATGAACAGCACGGCTGCGCCTTGTTCGCGCAGCGTGCGCACCACGCCGAAGAGCCGGGACACTTCACTGCCGGTCAGGGCGGCCGTCGGCTCGTCCATGATCAGGACGCGGGCGTCGAAGGACAGCGCCTTGGCGATCTCGACGATCTGCTGGTCGGCGATCGACAGTCCACGCGCCGGACGCTGCGGGTCCAGCGTGACGCCGAGGCGTGTCATCAGCGCGGCGGTCGCCGTGAGCATGGCCCGGTGATCGAGCAGCCCGAGGGCTCGGCGAGGCTGGCGGCCCATGAAGATGTTCTCGGCGATGGAGAGGTCCGGGAACAGCGTGGGCTCCTGATAGATCACGGCGATGCCCGCGTCCCGGGCGTCGGCGGGACCGTGGAAGGCGGTCGCCGCACCGTCGAGCAGTACCCGGCCGGCGTCGGGCCGGTGCACGCCGGCCAGGACCTTGATGAGTGTGGACTTGCCCGCGCCGTTCTCCCCGGCGAGGGCGTGCACCTCACCGGGGAACAGCTCCAGCGACACGCCCCGCAGGGCGCGCACCGCACCGAAGGACTTGGACACGCCCTCGAGGGCCAGCACAGGAGTCGGGCCCGAGTCGGTCGCGTGGGTCATGGGGGCTCCTCGACGACACGGCTACGGACCGGCCACGTCGTGACAGAGTGCGTGAAAGGTTTCAGTTCAGTGGCTGGGACGTTAGACAGGCCGACGTTTTCGCGTCAATGGGTTCGCAGGGAAGCGTTACGCTCGTGCGAATCCCGCACGAGGTGCGGGCCGTTGGTGTCTGTTCCGCCCCCTCTTGACGCTCCGCGCCCGGACTTCTAGGTTCGCCATGAATCGTTTCACGATCCGTCGTGGGCACCTCGCGTGCCGCTGCGCCAGGGAGTCCCGTTCCCCCAGGAGTTCCGAAGTGACAGACCGCGCCGAAGTGAAGGCCGTGCTCAAGCGCCAGGCCATCGAGACCCCGTCCTGGGCCTACGGCAACTCGGGCACCCGTTTCAAGGTGTTCACCCAGCCGGGCGTCCCGCGCACCCCACGGGAGAAGCTGGACGACGCCGCCACCGTGCACGAACTGACGGGTGCCGCACCGACGGTGGCGCTGCACATTCCCTGGGACGAGGTCGACGACTACGCCGCGCTCGCGACGTACGCGAAGGAGCGCGGCCTGCGCCTGGGCGCCATCAACGCGAACGTCTTCCAGGACGACGACTACCGACTCGGCTCCGTCACCAACCCGGACCCCAAGGTGCGCCGCAAGGCCCTCGCGCACCTCCTGGACTGCGTCGACATCATGGACGCCACCGGCTCCCGCGACCTGAAACTGTGGTTCTCCGACGGCACCAACTACCCCGGCCAGGACGACACCCGGGCCCGCCAGGACCGCCTCGCCGAAGCCCTTCAGGCCGTCTACGACCGGCTCGGCGAGGACCAGCGGCTGGTCCTGGAGTACAAGCTCTTCGAGCCTGCCTTCTACACGACGGACGTCCCGGACTGGGGCACTTCGTACGCCCACTGCCTCAGGCTCGGCGACAAGGCTCAGGTCTGCGTGGACACCGGGCACCACGCCCCGGGCACCAACATCGAGTTCATCGTGGCCTTCCTGCTGCGCGAGAACAAGCTCGGCGCCTTCGACTTCAACTCCCGCTTCTACGCCGACGACGACCTGATGGTCGGCGCGGCGGACCCCTTCCAACTCTTCCGGATCATGTACGAGGTACGGCGCGGCGGCGGCCTCGACGCCGACTCGGGGATCGCGTTCATGCTGGACCAGTGCCACAACATCGAGGCCAAGATCCCGGCGATCATCCGCTCGGTGATGAACGTGCAGGAGGCCACGGCCAAGGCGCTGCTCGTCGATCGGGACGCACTGTCCGCGGCCCAGCGCTCGGGCGACGTCCTGGAGGCCAACGCCGTGCTGATGGACGCGTACGACACCGATGTCCGCCCGCTGCTCGCCGAGGTGCGCGAGGAGCTCGGCATCGCCCCGGACCCCGTCGCCGCCTACCGGGCCGCGGGATGGCAGGAGAGGATCGTCGCCGAGCGGGTGGGCGGTGAGCAGGCCGGCTGGGGCGCCTGACGTGAGGCAGCCGCCCCGCACCCCGTACGTCACTCCCCGATGGACCGAGACTCCCCGAAGGGCCGAATCCGACATGGCACCCCACCCGGACGCACCCCACCCGGACGCACCCCACCCCGAGGCAGCCGCCCTCCTCGCCCGCTCGCACCGGCTCGGCGCCGACCCCCGCAACACCAACTACGCGGGCGGCAACACCTCCGCCAAGGGCACCGCCACCGACCCCGTCACCGGCGGCGCGGTCGAGCTGATGTGGGTCAAGGGCTCCGGCGGCGACCTCGGCACCCTCACCGAACCCGGCCTCGCCGTGCTGCGCCTGGACCGGTTGCGGGCCCTCACGGACGTGTACCCGGGAGTGGAGCGCGAGGACGAGATGGTCGCCGCGTTCGACTACTGCCTGCACGGCAAGGGCGGCGCCGCCCCGTCCATCGACACGGCCATGCACGGCCTGGTGGACGCGGCGCACGTCGACCATCTGCACCCCGACTCCGGCATCGCCCTGGCCTGCGCCGCCGACGGCGAGAAACTCACCGCCGAGTGCTTCGGCGAGAAGGTGGTGTGGGTGCCGTGGCGGCGCCCCGGATTCCAGCTCGGCCTGGACATCGCCGCGGTCAAGGCCGCCCACCCGGAGGCGATCGGCTGCGTCCTGGGCGGCCACGGCATCACCGCCTGGGGCGACAGCGCCGAGGAGTGCGAGGCGAACTCGCTGTTCCTCATCCGCACCGCCGAGACGTTCCTGGCCGAACGCGGCAAGGCACAGCCCTTCGGCGCGCCCCTTCGGGAGTACGAGGCCCTGCCCGAAGCCGAACGCCGGGCCCGGGCCGCCGAACTCGCCCCGCACATCCGGGGGTTGGCCTCCAGGGACCGCCCGCAGGTCGGCCACTTCGACGACTCCGACACCGTCCTGGACTTCCTCTCACGCACCGAGCACCCGCGGCTCGCCGCCCTCGGCACGTCCTGCCCCGACCACTTCCTGCGCACCAAGATCCGCCCGCTCGTCCTCGACCTGCCGCCGACCGCCGCACTCGACGCGGTCGTCACCCGGCTGAAGGAGCTCCACACCGCCTACCGCGAGGAGTACACGGCGTACTACCGCCGCCACGCCACCGACCAGTCACCCGCGATGCGCGGCGCCGACCCGGCGATCGTGCTCGTGCCCGGCGTCGGCATGTTCAGCTACGGAAAGGACAAGCAGACTGCCCGCGTGGCCGGCGAGTTCTACCTCAACGCGATCAACGTCATGCGCGGGGCCGAGGCGGTCTCCACGTACGCGCCCATCGAGGAGTCGGAGAAGTTCCGCATCGAGTACTGGGACCTGGAGGAGGCCAAGCTGCGGCGCATGCCCGCGCCCAAGCCTCTGGCCACCCGGGTCGCGTTCGTGACGGGTGCGGGCAGCGGCATCGGCAAGGCGATCGCGCACCGGCTGGTCGCCGAGGGTGCCTGCGTGGTCGTCGCCGACCTCGACGCGGACAACGCGGCTGCTGTGGCAGAGGAGTTGGGCGGTCCGGACAAGGCGGTGGCCGTCACAGTCGACGTCACCTCCGAGGAACAGATCACGCGGGCGTTCCGGGCCGCGGCGCTCGCCTTCGGCGGCGTGGACCTCGTCGTCAACAACGCGGGCATCTCCATCTCCAAACCGCTCCTCGAGACCACCGCGCAGGACTGGGACCGCCAGCACGCCATCATGGCGCGCGGCTCCTTCCTCGTCTCCCGCGAGGCCGTCCGCATCATGACGGGACAGGGCCTGGGCGGCGACATCGTCTACATCGCCTCGAAGAATTCCGTCTTCGCCGGACCGAACAACATCGCCTACTCCGCCACCAAGGCCGACCAGGCTCACCAAGTACGCCTGCTCGCCGCCGAGTTGGGCGAGCACGGCATCCGCGTCAACGGCGTCAATCCGGACGGAGTGGTGCGCGGCTCCGGCATCTTCGCGGGCGGCTGGGGAGCGCAGCGCGCGGCGACGTACGGCATCGAGGAGGAGAAGCTGGGCGAGTTCTACGCCCAGAGGACCCTGCTCAAGCGCGAAGTGCTGCCCGAGCATGTCGCCGGGGCCGTGTTCGCGCTGACGGGCGGGGACCTCACGCACACGACCGGCCTGCACATTCCCGTGGACGCGGGTGTCGCCGCGGCGTTCCTGCGATGAGTTCTCGTACGGGACGTACGCCGCCGGCGGGCACGGGGACGTTCGCCGCGGTCGACCTGGGCGCGTCCAGCGGACGCGTCATGGTCGGCCGCGTCGGCCCCGACGCCCTCGGCCTCACCGAGGCGCACCGCTTCCCGAACCGTCCGGTCCGGCTCGCGGAGGGGCTGCGCTGGGACGTGCTCGGGCTGTACGCGGGCATCCTCGACGGCCTGCGTGCGGCGGGCCGCGTGGACTCGATCGGCATCGACAGCTGGGGCGTCGACTACGGTCTGCTCGACGCCGACGGGCACCTGCTCGGCAATCCGGTCCACTACCGCGACGCACGCACCGACGGCATGGCGCAAAAGGCGTGGACGCTGCTGCCCGCGCAGCGGCTGTACGCCGAGACCGGCATCCAGGACACGCCCATCAACACCCTGTACCAACTCCTGGCCGCACAAGGCACCGCCCAACTCGCCGCCGCATCCCGCCTGTTACTGATGCCCGACCTGATCTCGTACTGGCTGACCGGCGAGCAGGGCACGGAGCTCACGAACGCCTCCACCACCCAGCTGATCGACCCACGCACCGGCACCTGGGCGCACGCGGTGGCCGCCGCCCTGGGCATCGACCTCTCCCTCTTCGCCCCACTGCGCCACCCCGGCGACCCGGCAGGCCGACTGCGCGCCCACGCGGCGGAGTTCACGGGACACGAGACGCCGGTCACGACGGTGGGCTCGCACGACACCGCGTCCGCGGTGGCCGCCGTCCCCGCGGCCACCGGCGAGCGCTTCGCGTACATCTGCACGGGAACCTGGTCCCTCGCGGGGCTCGAACTCGACGCGCCCGTCCTGACCGAGCAGAGCCGGACCGCGAACTTCACCAACGAACTGGGCATCGACGGCGCGGTCCGCTACCTGCGCAACATCATGGGCCTGTGGCTGCTCCAGGAGTGCATGCGCTCCTGGAGCGAGCCGGACGTCGTGCCCCTCCTGCGGGAAGCGGCCGCGGCGCCCGGCCTGCGCTCGGTCGTGGACGCCTCCGACCCCGCGTTCCTCGCGCCCGGCCGGATGCCGGAACGGATCGCCGAGGCCTGCCGGGCCACCGGACAGCCCGCGCCGGTGACCCGCGGTGAGATCACTCGCTGCATCCTGGACTCGCTCGCCCTCGCCCATCGCCGTGCCGTCGCGGACGCCCAACGGCTCGCCGACCACCCGGTCGACGTCGTGCACGTGGTCGGCGGCGGGGCACGCAACCGCCTGCTGTGCCAACTGACCGCGGACGCCTGCGGGGTGCCGGTCGTCGCAGGACCGGCCGAGGCCGCGGCACTCGGCAACGTCCTGGTGCAGGCCCGCGCCCAGGGCCTCGTCGCCAACCGGCCGACGATGCGCGAACTCGTCGTACGCACACAGCCTTTGCGGCGCTACGAGCCGTCCCGCGACCGCGGCGCCTGGGAGGCGGCGGACCGGCGGGTGCCACGGCCGTGAGGGGGCGGGGGAGGGGATGGTGACCCCGGGACGCCCGGGGATTCACCCCACCTCCAGTCGTGGCCAGTCCGCGAGGTCCCGCAGCAGTTGCCGGTCGTGCGTGGCGACGACGACGGCGGCGCTCGTGCCGCGGATGGCGTCGGTCAACTCGTCGACCAGCGTCGACGAGAGGTGGTTGGTGGGCTCGTCGAGCAGGATGAGGCCGGGCCGCCCGGCCAGCGCGAGGGCCAGGTCGAGGCGCCGCCGCTGCCCCTGCGACATCCGCCCGACCGGCGTGCGCAGCGCGTCGGGGTCGAGGAGTCCGAGCGCGCCGAGCGGGACGGCGTCGGCGTCGCGGAGCGCCCCGCGCGCCACCAGCCGTCCCACATGGCGGGCGTGCACCTCGTGGGCGGTGAGGCCGGGGTGCTGCTCGGCGGTCTCCTGGGTGACCCGGACGATCCGGGCCCCCTGCGCCGTCCGGACGTACCCGTGCGTGGGTTGGAGCGAACCGGCGAGGACCGCGAGCAGCGTGGACTTCCCGGCACCGTTCGGCCCGGTGACGAGCAGCCGGTCGCCGCCGTCGAGGGTGAGGCCGACCGGCCCGGCGAGGCGGCCGTCGACGGCGACGCCGTGCGCGCGCAGCTGCGGCGCACCCGCCCGGACGCCCAGGTCGGGCCACCGCAACGCCGGCGGTGGTTCCGGTACGTCGATCCGGTGGGCGCGCAGGGCCTCCTGCTGCCGGTTCAGGGCCTGTACGACGCCGGGTGCGCGGGACTGGCGCTGGTGCTTGCCGGTCCCCTTGTCCGGCCGCCAGCCGGTGGAGAGCCGGTCGCGGGCCTTGGACACCGCGTCCTGCAGCCGCCGGTGCTCGGCCTGCTGCTCCTCGTGGTCCTGCTCCCAGCGCTCACGCTCACGACGCCGGGCGTCCTGCCAGGCGTCGTAGCCGCCGGCGTACAGGCGCGGCCTTTCGTCGCGGGTCGGGTCGAGGTCGAGGAAGCGGTCCGCGACATCGCGCAGCAGCGCCCGGTCGTGGCTGACGACGGCCAGACCGCCGTCGTGCTCGCGCAGCCTGCGGGTCAGGAAGTCGAGGCCGCCCGCGTCGAGGTGGTTGGTCGGCTCGTCGAGCAGCAGGACGTCGTGCCGCGCGCCGAGCAGGCACGCGAGCCGGACCCGATAGCGCTGGCCGACCGACAGCGCGGACAGCGGGCGGTCGCGGTCGGTGCACGCGCCGAGGGCCTCAAGGGCGACGTCGACGCGGCGTTCGGCGTCCCACGCGTCGAGCCGGGTCGCGGCGTCGAGCGCGGCGGCATAGCGGTCGTCGGCGGCGGGCTCGCCCTTGGCCATGGCGAGGGTCGCCTCGTCCAGCGCGGCGAGGGCCGCGAGTGACGCGGCCAGCGCCTCGGACGTCAGGGTGCCGACGGTCTCACCGTTCCGCGAGGACAGCTCCTGGAGGGCCAGGCCGATGGTGCCGGCCCGGTGCACGGTGCCCTCGTCGGGCGCGATCAGTCCGGCGAGGACGTGCAGCAGCGTCGTCTTGCCGCGGCCGTTCTCGCCGACGACGGCGATCCGCGACCGGGCGGAGACGGTGACCGAGACGCCGTTCAGGACACGTCGGGACCCGCGGGTGACGGTGACGGCCTCGGCGCGGACGTGCGCGCGGCCGCCTGCCTCGACGGGCAGGGACAGGGCTCGGGCTTGAGGGGTCGGGGTGAAGTTCAAGGGATGCTTCGCAGCTCGCAGTGGAGCCGGGCAGCAAAAGACGGCCGCCCGGCGGGACCGGGACGGCGAGCGCGGATTCAGCAGGGAGAAGGCGCCGCCGTCAGCGGGCGGAGCGGACCTTCTGCGACCAGATACCTCGTGCCATGTCGATCAAGGTAACAGCACCGGCGCGCCGCGGGCCAGTGAGAATGCGGCCTCCCCGACGTCGGGCGGCCACACGGAGTGCGGCCCCGGCTGGGCGCGGCCTCGGCCCGCAAGCCTTTGCCATCTGCGAGCGGGCCAGGGCCTGTTCAGGCAGGTCAGGGCTTGTTCAAGTAGGTGAGGACGGCGAGGACGCGGCGGTTGTTGCTGTCGTCGTCGGTGATGCCGAGCTTGCCGAACAGGGAGGTGGTGTACTTGCTGATCGCGCTTTCGCTGAGGAAGAGCCGCTTGGCGATGGCCTGGTTGGACAGGCCTTCCGCCATGAGGCCGAGCACGGAGTGTTCGCGTTCGGTGAGCTGCTCCAGACGCCGGTTCGAGGGCGCGCTGGAGAGCAGTTTGGCGATGACGGCCGGGTCCATGGCCGTGCCGCCGTCCGCGACGCGTTCCAGGGCGTCGATGAACTGGTCGGCGTCGAAGACGCTCTCCTTGAGGAAGTAGCCGATGCCGCCCGCACCGTCGGCCAGGAGTTCGCGGGCGTAGAGTTGCTCGACGTACTGGGAGAGGATCAGCACCGGCAGTCCGGGTAGTTCGCGGCGGGCGGCGAGGGCCGCGCGCAGGCCCTCGTCGGACTGGGTGGGCGGCATGCGGACGTCGACGACGGCCAGGTCCGGCCGCCACGTCAGCAGGGCTCCCAGAGTTTCGGGGCCCGTGGTCGCCGTCGCCACCACCTGGTGTCCGTACGCCTCGATGAGACGGACCATTCCGTCACGCAGGAGGTAGAGGTCTTCGGCTACGACGATTCGCATGGCACCGTCATTCTCACTCGGGTGGGCCCGCCTGCCGGGCTGTCGACGTCCAGGGTGCCGCCGAAGGCCGCGAGGCGGCGGCGCAGTCCGTCGAGGCCGCCGCCGGGGCGTGCCTCGGCTCCGCCCCGGCCGTCGTCCTCGACCACGGCGACGAGGTCGGCCGCCGCACCCTCGCGGGCGAGGGAGATGTGCGCGCGGGTCGCCCGGGCGTGCTTGACGGTGTTGGTGGCCAGCTCGGCGATCCCGAAGTAGACGGCGGACTCGATCGGCGGGTCCAGGTGGAGGAGGACATCGGCGTGGACGATCACGTCGAGCGGACTGTCCAGGGCGAGCGCGCGGACGGCGTCGACGAGCCCGCGGTCGTTGAGCACGGGCGGGTTGATTCCCCGCACCAGTTCGCGCAGTTCGGTCAGGGACGTGGCGGCGCCGACCCGCGCTTCCCGCATCAGCGACTTGGCCTGTTCGGGGTCGGTCTCCATCAGCTTCTCCGCGGTCGCGAGCGAGAGCCCGAGTACGACCAGGCGGGCCTGCGCCCCGTCGTGCAGGTCCCGTTCGATGCGGCGGATCTCGGCGGCCTGCGCGACCGTCGCGTCCGCGCGTTGCGCCGTCAGCTCGTCGACGCGGTCCGCGAGCGCCATCGCCGACGACGGGCGCAGGAAGCGGACGGCGACCGGGGCGAGGGGCCGCCAGGCGTACGGGGCGAGGGCAGCGGCCACGACCAGGGCGAGCGCGCCGCCGACGCGGGCGCCGAGCCCCGGTCGGCCGAGCCCGAGGACGGCCGCCGCCACCCCGGCCGCGGGGACAGCCGCGACCACGCCCGCGGTGAGCGGCACGATCCCCGTGAACCGCAGGTCGCGCCAGTTGGCGGGATCGCGCCACCGGACCCGCCACTTCTGGTCCAGGAGGGCGTCGCGGCGTGTGCGCTCGTAACTGAAGCCGTTCCACCAGTACCCGGTCGACATCCGCGTCACCGGCCCCGCCCGCCGGTATCCGGCGGGAATGACGGTGGCCGTCCACCTCGCGACGAGGAAACGGACCATCCGGCAGACCGGCCGGGACAGCGCGAGCGTGCCCACGCACCCCAGCACGACCGGCGCGACCCACGACCACGGGTTGCCCGCGCCCCACCAGATCCCCAGCGCCACGGCCGCGGCCCACACGGCGGGGATCAGCAGGCTGACGACCGCGACCACGCAGGCCCGCACGAACCCCACACCGACGCGCGCCGCCCACGAACCGAGCTGTCGCATGACTCTTCCTTCACCTTCTTCGCTCGAGGATCCCGTCGAGATCAGCCGAGATCAGCCGAGATCAGCCGGGATCCCATCAAGATCCCGCCGAGATCCCACTCTGCACCGCGCAGGGCCCGCCGCCGCCCCGATCGGCCCAGGAGTGGGTCTGGCCCCACCCACCCGTGCGCCCAGACCGAGCCCGCGCCCGGCCGCCGCGTACGGAGGCCTCGGGGTTCCTACGACGGCGGGCGGCCGGATTGCGCGAGGCGGCGACGGAGCCAGCGGGTGCGGGCGTCGCGTGCGTCCTGGCTGAGGGCCGCCCGCGGGGCCACGCTGTCGAAGCCGTGATACGCACCGGGCCATACGTGCAGTTCGGCCTGGCCGCCGGCCTGCCACATGGCGTTCGCGTAGGCCACGTCCTCGTCCCGGAACATCTCGGCCGACCCGACGTCGATGTAGGCCGGGGGTAGCCCGGACAGGTCCGTGGCGCGGGCGGGGGCGGCGTAGGGCGGCAGGTCCGCGGCGCCGTAGCGGTCACCCAACAGCGCCTGCCACACGGTCGCGTGGGAGGTGAGGTCCCACAGGCCGAGGCCCGTCATCTGGTGACTGGAGACGGTGTCGGCGCGGTCGTCGAGCATCGGGCACAGCAGCAGTTGCCCCAGTGCCACGGGGCCGCCGCGGTCACGGGCCAGCAGGGCGAGGGCCGCTGCGAGTCCGCCGCCCGCGCTCTTGCCTCCGATGATGATGCGGTCCGCGTCGACGTCCAGTTCGGCCGCGTGCTCGGCCGCCCAGACGAGTCCGGCGTAGCAGTCCTCCAGGGGCCCCGGGTACCGCGTCCGCGGCGCCAGCCGGTACTCGACCGAGAGGACAGCCAGTCCCAGCGGGAGGGCCCACTCGCGGAGAATGCGCGGCAGGACGGACCACGCGTTGCCCATGACCATCGCGCCGCCGTGCATGTAGTACAGCAGCGGCAGTGGCCCGGCGACGCCGGACGGCCGCGCGCTCACGAGCGTGACGTCCGGTCCGTCCGGCGGTCCCGGCACGCGGAGCTCCGCCACGTCGAAGCGGCCGTCGGCGCGAAGGTCCTCGGCTGTCGGCCGGGGCCGGGCCGCGGCATCCCGCTGCCGCCGGGCCTCAAGGTTGTCCGCGGTGATCGGCTCCCTCGACTCCAAGCCCAAGGCCGCCAGCGCGAGGCTCAGTTCGGGGTCGAGGGGAGGCACCGCCTTCGGTATCGGGTCAGGGCCGGGCTCCGAAGGCGCGCGGCGGACACTCACGACCCACCCCCGGTCCGGACGGCGGGATGCTGCCCGGCACCCTCGCTGAAGCGGCTCGGCTCGTGACCGGCTTCATCGAAGCCCGCACCACGACGAAACCCACACCACGACCGCGGCCCGAGCAGGCAGAAGTCGACAAGGCCGCAGATCATGCTCATGCCCGCCAGACCGTCATGTCCGCGGTCAAGAAGCTGACCCCGCTCGTCGGCAGTGCGGTCGACTTCACCTGGATCACGAGCAGCGCGATGTCCCCGGAGGGGTGCTTGACGCAGATCTCGCTGCCGGCCGCCGCGGCGGCCAGAGGGAGGCGGCGGCTGTCGGCGCCGTCGAGGGCGCGACGGCACGAATCGCGGGATGCCCCCGGCTTGCCGTACAGCATGGTGATCACGCTCGTGTCGCTCTCCAGCGCGCAGCCGGTCTCCTGGCAGACGAGGCGGATGTCCCCCTTGCGGTCCTTGCGCTCGACCGGCTCCTTGATGCCCACAGAGTTCTTCTCGTCCAGCCACTGGAAGGGGTACGGGACGGCTCGTGGCGGCTCGAGCGCGGTCGAGGAGGGCCGCGAGGCCCCCAGTGCCCGGCCGCGGGCCCCCGACGCCGGGCCGTCCGACGTCGACCCGGATGCCCCTGACGACGCCTCGGACCGAGCGGATTCCTCCTCACCGGGGGTCGATTCACCGGCGGGCAATTCACTGGGGGTCGATGACGCGTCCGCCCTCTGGTCGCGGGAACCGTCGGTGGCGTCCTTGACCGTCCACGCCACGCCCGTCAGCAGCACGGCCCCCGCCGTCAGGGCCGCCGCCGCTATCAGCGCGGTACGCCGTCTGCGGGACCGCCGCTCCTCCGGTCCCGCCGGCTGCGGCCGCGCGACCAACGGCAGCGTGTGCACCGGTGTCGGGTCGGGGACCGGAGGCGGAACCATCACGTCCGGCCCGGTGATCTCCCGCCAGACGACCGGTCCCGGGCCCGCGTCCCGGCCCAGCCGCTGCCGGCACCACCGGACGACCTCCGCCGGGGTGGCCCGCTCCTCGGGGTCGGCGGCCAGGCACCGGGCGATCAGCGGCCGCAACTGCGCCGGCAGCAGGGACAGATCGGGTTCGGAGTGCACGATGCGGTACAGCACGCCGACGGCGGAGCCGTCCCCGTACAGCGGCTTGCCCAGCGCCGCGAACGCCGCCGTCTGGCCCAGCGCGAAGACATCCGTCGCCGCCGTGACCTCGCCCGCGGACGCCTGCTCGGGAGCCATGAACGAAGGCGTGCCGACGGTGGCGCCGGTGGCTGTGTGTGAGGTGACGTCGGCGGCCAGCGAGATGCCGAAGTCGATCACACGCGGTCCGTCCGCGGCCAGCAGCACGTTCGACGGTTTGAGGTCCCGGTGCACGATGCCGGCGCCGTGTATGGCCTGCAGCGCCTCGGCCACTCCTGCCACCAGCCACAGCACGGCGGGCACCGGCAGTGGCCCGCGCCGCGCGACGGCCTCCGTCAGGGAGGGCCCGGGCACGTACAGCGTGGCCAGCCAGGGCGGTGCGTCGCCCGCGTCGGCGTCGATCAGCTCGGCGGTGTACGCGCCCCGGACTCGCCGGGCCGCCTCCACCTCCCGGCGGAACCGCCGCCGGAAGGCCGGGTCGTCGGCGAGCTCCGGCCGTACCACCTTGATCGCCACAGCTCGGCCGCCCTGCGTGTGCGACAGATAGACCCGGCCCATGCCACCCGCGCCGAGCCGGGCGGCGAGACGGTAGCCGGCCACCAGTGGCGGATCGTCCGCCTGCAGTGGCTGGAACACCCCGGTCGCATCGTTCATCGGCCCTCGCCCCCTGATCACCTGGTCAGCAGATGGCGCTGACCAGCGACAGAAGCCTAAGCGGGCGGGTGTCGGCGGTGATCGGAGGGGGATCGGAGAGCGTCCACGTCGAGCACGGAGACGCCTGGGTGATGCCGGTGGAGAGGGCGGTGCGTCGTACGTTGGTGAGGCTGGGGTGGGCAAGGAGGTGCTCCGGAGGAAGCCTGCGACGGCCGGCCATCCCTGCCCCACCAAACCGCCCATCCCTGCCCCACCAACTGGTCCTACGGGCCGGGCATCCATGTACAGAAAGGCGAATTCAGCCATGCCCCTGCCGAGCCTCCTCGCGGTGTTCGCGCATCCGGATGACGAGTCTCTGTCGGCCGGTGGTGTGCTGGCCCGCCACGCGGCCGCGGGAGCACGGACCGCTGTCGTCACGGCGACCTGGGCGCCGGAGACCCAGCGGGCCGCGGAGTTGGCCGACGCGCTCCGCATCCTTGGCGCGGGCACGCCGAGGCTGCTCGGCTACGCCGATGCCCGGGTGCCGCAGTCGGCGCCGGGCAGCGCCCGCTTCGTGGACGCGCCCCTGGATGAGGCGGTACAACGGCTGGTCGCGCACATCCGGCAGTTCCGCCCGGACATCGTCGTCACCCACGACGCCTACGGCGGCCTGACCGGACACCCGGACCACCTCCACGCCCACCGGGTGACCACCCTCGCCGTCCAGGCCGCCGCGCTGGACCAGCTCTACCCGGACGCCGGCGCCCCGTGGGGGCCGAACTCCCTCTACCTGGCCACACACCCGCACTCCGCTGCCCGGAAGCTGGGCCAGAGTCTGGTCCGCGACGGCAGGACGCTGTACAGCGTCCCGGACGAGTCGGTCACCGCGACGGTCGATGTCGGCCCTTGGCTGGAGCGGAAGTTGAGCGCCGTCCTGGCTCACCGCAGCGAGGTGGAGCGCGGAGCTCTGCCGGGGCGGCTCGCGAAGCTTTCCCCCGCCGAGCGGTCGAGGCTGCTGTCCACCGAGTGGTACATCCGCCGCGACCTCGTCTGACGGCTGACCGGCACGACCGGCACGACCGGAAAAGAATCTTTCCGCGGTGACTCTGCTGCTCCTCATGATGCGCAACCGCTGATGCTCCCGCCCCCCCCTCGGCGAGGCCCCGCCCGTCAGACACGCGAGGCCCCCGCCCGTCAGACAAGGCGGGGGCCTCGCCGGGACCGTCCGCAAGGCCACGGGCAGGCTCAGGCGCAGGCCCCTCATCCCTTGCTGAGGGTGACGTTCTGGCTCTGGGCGGCGTGGAAGTGGGGGAGCGGAAGGCCGTTGCTGAGGCGCAGCTCCATGAGGGTGGCCTCCACGGTGGCCGTGCCGGGCTTGACGGAGCGGGACGGGATCTTTCCGCTGTTCTGCCAGCGGTGCTCGGCGCCGTCGCACAGGGCCAGGGAGCTGCCGACGGTGCGCTTGACGCCGGGTTCGCGCTGGCCGATCGAGGAGCTGAGGAACACCGGTCCGGTGGCGCCCGTGCAGCGGTAGGTACCGGAGAGCGTGACGGTGCCGTCCTTGGCGATCTTGCCGGTGGGGTTGACGGTGACGGACTCGCCGTCTGCGGCGGTGGCCTGGCCAGGGGCCGCACACAGCGCGGTGACGGCGAAGAGGGCGGCGGTGAGGGCGGGGCGTACGGACATGGAGTACCTCCGGTTCTCTGGGTGGAGGTATCCACTGATACTGGACGGCCGCCGAGCCAGGCGTGACCGCCACTCTTTTCGCGGCGCGTCACCCTCTGGTTTTCGCGGCGTCACCCTCTGGGAATCGCCCGCCTGCGCGGGTACGCGCGCGTGATCGCCAGGCCCGCACGCGCCGGTGGACGCCCGCGGCGGCAGCAGTGGACGCCCGCGGCGGCAGCAGTAGTTGCGTTCAACCCGGGTTGAGTTGGAAGCGTTGCGTTCCACCGGCCGCCGGTCGAAGAACGGCGGCGTATGGAGAGGTGGAAGGAACATGGGCGGAGCGTCGACCCTGACCGAGACCGCGCGGGCGTTGCGGGAGGGCAGGGTGACCAGCGTCGGGCTCACCGAGGCTGCCATCGCCGAAGCCGAGCGTTCGGACGGGGCGCTCGGTGTGTACCTGACGCGCTTCGACGAGCGGGCCCGGGCCGCGGCCGCCCGCGCGGACGAGGAGTTGGCGCGCGGAATCGACCGCGGACCGCTGCACGGGATCCCGTTCGGCGTGAAGGACACCATCGCGGCGGCCGACGGCCCGACCACCGCGCAGAGCCTGGTGCACGACCGCGGCCGGTGGGCCGGGCAAGACGCCCCGGTGGTGGCCCGGCTGCGCGCGGCGGGCGCGGTGCTCACCGGGAAGACGACCGCGATGGAGTTCGGGTGCGGACTGCCGCAGGAGGACAAGCCGTTCCCGTTCCCGCGCAACCCCTGGCGGACCGAGTCCTGGGCCGGGGGCTCCAGTTCGGGCTCGGCGAGCGGCATCGCGGCGGGGATGTTCGCGGCCGCGCTCGGCAGCGACACCGGGGGCAGCATCCGCATGCCCGCGGCGTTCTGCGGGGTCACCGGGTTGATGCCGACGTTCGGGCGGGTGCCCGCGGCCGGCTGCGTACCGCTCGGGTACAGCCTGGACCGCGTCGGCCCGCTCGCCCGCAGTGCGGAGGACTGCGCGGCGGTGCTGAAGGTGATCGCCGGCACGCCGGACGGCGTCCCCGCCGCGTCCGACGGCGGCCCTCAACTCCCTTTCACCGAGCCCCGGTTCGGCGGTGACCTGGCCGGCGTGCGGGTCGGCGTGGCGCGGGAGCACCACTTCCCCGCGGACGGCGATCCGGCGCTGCCCGGGGCGTTCGACGAGGCCGTGTCGGTGCTCGCCCGCCTCGGCGCGGACGTGGTCGAGGCGCGGCTGCCGTACTGGCGGGAGCTGATCACCACGGCGTTCGTGACCGTGGCCGCCGAGGGCCTCGCCCACCACCGCGCCGACCTGACCCGCCGCTGGGACGACTACTGCGTGGCCTCGCGCGGCCTCCTCGCGATGGGCGCCCTCGTGTCGGGCGCGGACTACGTCCAGGCGCAGCGGGTGCGCACGGTGGCCCAGCGGGCCGTGGACGCCCTATTCGGGGACGTGGACGTGATCGTGTGCCCGACCGCGTCGATCGGGGCTCCGCCGTTCGGCGCCCTCGCCGACGCGGCAGGCCACCAGGACCACGCGGGCGTGTTCGGCAAGGTCCATACGCCGTACTGGAATCCGCTGGCCAACCCCGTACTGGCCGTCCCCATGGGCGTCACCGCGGCAGGGCTGCCACTGTCGCTGCAGATCGCGGGCCCGGTGGCGGGCGAGGCAACGATCCTGCGGGTCGGCGACGCGTTCCAGCACCACACCGACTGGCACCTGCGCACACCCGATCCGGCGGCGTACGCGGCGTACGCGGCGAGGGCGGCGGGCGAGGCGGCGGCCGGCCGAGCCCCGTCCCACGCCCCTGCTCGGGCGGTCGACGAAACCCCCGCGCGGCACGACGACCTCGGCGACCGCGTGCGTACGTTGCTCGCGGCCGCGCGACTACCCGCGGACGAGAGGCAGATCGCCGGACTCGTCGCCGCGCACGCAACTCAACGTCCGGCCGTGGACGCGCTCTTCGATGTGCCCGAGGCGCGTGACGCCCAGCCGGTCCTGCGCCGGGTCGCCCTCGTACAACCGGACGACGACCGGGGCCTGGACTCCTAGGCCGGACGCGGCAGGGGGACAGTCGCCCGGAAGTCGGGGCACTGCTCCAAGTCGTGCCCGTGGGCGCAGGAGAGGAGGTGGCCGAGGTAGGAGCGCGCGGCATCGAGCCGGGCGATGTGCGCCTCCAGCGCCTGGATGCGGCTGTGCACGGTGGCCCGCCAGTCGGGGCCGGGGGGATCGTCGCGGTGGAGCAGGGAACGGATCTCCTCGACGGACATCAGACCGGTCTCCCGCCACAGCTTGATCAGCGCCACGCGGTACACCTGCTCCGAGTCGAAGTACCGCCGCCCGGACCGCCGGTGCGGCTCCACCAGCCCGCGCCGCTCCCAGTAGTGCAGGGTCGAGAGGGGCAGCCCGAAACGGTCGGCGACTTCTCGTATGGGTGTCAGCTCGTCCATGACGTTCATGGCTTCCATGAGAACAGGCGGGCGGGGCACGGGCAGCGCCTGTGCCCACCGGACGTGCCGCGGCAAACGCGGCCCGGCGCGCCCGCAGCGCAGCGACACCATGGAGCTACGTCCAACCGTGATCGGCCGGATGCCGTCTGTTCACAGATGGGTGAACGCCCATAGGCTCTGCGACCTTCGCTCTGGGGGGTCTCGTGAACGGTCTCCGTGCGGTCATCGTCTGCCTTGTGATTGCGTGCGCCGCGGTGGTGTCTCCGGCTGTGGCTGCCCCGTCGGCCGCGGATGTGACGCCGAATTGGTCGGCGCTGCCGGTGCCCGCGGCGGCCCCGCCGGTGACCGTGTCCGACCTCGCCGCCCGTGGGCGGGGTGAGGCGTGGGCGACCGGGTACGAGCACGTCGCCGATGGACTGCGGCCGATGCTGTACCGGTGGGACGGCAAGGCATGGAGCCGGGACACGACCTTCCCCGGCGCCGGTGAGTGGGGCTGGCTCGGCAAGGTGCGGTTCGTCGGCGACGAGGCGTGGATCTTCCACAACCGCGCGGGGGAGGGGGAGATCCTGCGCCGGACGGCCGGCGGGTGGAGCGCCCTCCCGTTGCCGCAGACCCTGTCGATCTACCAGGACTTCACCGCCGTACCGGGCGCCGCCTGGGTGGTCGGTGAGGACGACACCGGCCTGAAGGTGTTGTACTACGACGGTTCCCGCTGGACCACACAGTCCACCCCGGACGGCGTGTTGTACGTGATGGGGATCACCGCGCGTACCGCCACCGACGCCTGGGCCTGGGCGGACACCAGCACCGGAACCGCCGTCCTGCGCTGGGACGGCACGGCGTGGCGGGACGCGAAGGTCTCGCTGCCGCCGAACAGCAACGTGCACACGATCCTGCTCGAACCGACCGGCCGGGTCACGATCGGCGGCAGCCAGTACACCGACGGCGTGGCCCGCACCTACCTGATGACCTTCAACGGGCACGCCTGGCGCACCACTTACCCACCGCTGGGCGACACCTACACCGAGGCCATGGTGCGCGGCCCGGACGGCGCGCTGTGGCTGCCGGTGCGCAGCGACCGCGCGTTCCAGTCGAAGTACGCACGGGTGGACGGCTCCGGCTCCCGTACCACCTTCTCGTACGGCCCGAAGCGCACGAACGCGATCGACGTCAAACCGCGCGCACTGGCGAGGGCCGGGTTCTCACTGCTGTCTTTCGGGACTGTCGAGATCTACGGCTCGAAACCGAATCTGATGAGCGAGCGGCTGGGAGGCTGACCATGGTGCACAGACCCACCATGGTGCACAGACCCACCATGGCACGTAGACTTCTCGTCGCGGCCCTCGCCGTCGCCATGACCTTCATGGCCGTCATGGCTTCGGCCGCGGCGGAAACCCAGTCCTGGCAACACGTTCCGGTCCCGGCACAAGTACGCCCACAGGCCGGGCTGAACGAGGCCGTGGCGTTCGGTCCTGACCGGGCGTGGGCGGTGGGTGCCGACGCCGTCGGCCGCGAGGCGCCGGGCTTCCCGCTGGTGCTGCGCTGGGACGGAACCGCGTGGCAGCGCCAGCGCCTGCCCGGGATCGGCTGGCAGGGCGAACTTCTTTCCGTCGCCGCGACTTCACCGACCGCGGTCTGGGCGGTCGGCCGCGACGCGGCGGGCGACGCCCACCTGCTCCGCTTCGACGGCAGCGCCTGGCGCGAGAGCAGGCCGCCGCACGGTGTCGTACTGACCAAAGTCGTCATCGGCGGCGGTGAGACCTGGCTGATCGGTTCGCGGGGCGGCGCGCAGGTACTGCTGCGCCGCGACGGGAGCGGCTGGCAGGACGTGCCGGCGCCGCCGGGATCCGTGTACGGCCTGCACATCAAGGCGGCCGACGACGTCTGGGCCGCGGGCGCCACCAACTCGGGTGCGGCCGTGTCGCACTGGGACGGGCAGGCGTGGCAGCAGACGATCGTGTACGGGTTCCCGCGGTCGGCCGTGGGCAGTGTGCTGGCGGTCTCGCCGACCGAGGTGTGGGCGGGTGGCACGGCCGGGTTCGTCGGCGGCCCGGTCGGCAAGCCGATTCCGCCCCTGCTTGTCCGCTTCGACGGGCAGGCGTGGAGCCGGGTGACCGTGCCCACCGACTTCGGCGGGATCACCTCACTGGCGCCCACCACGTCCGGCGACCTTGGCTGGGTCGCGGTGGCCCGCTCGCAGAAGTGGGGCCCGCCGGGCAGCTATCCGCCGTTCGTCCCCGGGCCCGATTTCCTTGCCTGGAACGGACAGTCGTTCACCGAGCACAGTGAACCGGCGGTGGCCGGGGAGGGCGACTCCTCGACACTGCGCCTCGCGCCGGTGCCGGGCACGGAGACGGTGTGGTCGGTCGGCCGCGCCGCCGGTCCCGAGAACACCTTCGCCCCGCGCATCCTGCGCTTCGGCTGAGATGACGAACGAGGCTAGCCCTCGCGGCCGAGAGCACCCGCGGCCCTGTGCAGGAACGCGGTGAGTTCCTGGACGAGCGCGGTCGGCCGTCGGCGGTGCACGATGCAGATCTCGCGTGCCGGAGCGAGCCCGCGCAGGCCGACGACCGAGACCTGGGACAGGTCGGCACCGGCGAGCATGCTCTGCGGGACGAGCGCGATGCCGAGGCCCGCGCCGACCAGCGCCAGGATGACGTGGTAGTCGGCGGAGGCGTAGGCGACGTGGGGCTCGATGCCGGCTTGGCGGGCGAGCGCGTCCAGGCAGGTCCTGTTCGGGATGCCCGGGGCACCGGAGATCCACGTCTCGTTCGCGAGCCGGGAGAGGCTGACGCCGCGGCCCGCCGAGCCGCCGGCGAGCCGGTGGTCGGCAGGCAGCACCAGGCGCAGCGGGTCGTCGAGCAACGGCTGCCGGTCGAGCCCCGGATGCGGGGTGGATGCCACGCCGGGGTAGCGATGCGTGATCAGCACGTCGAGATCGCCCGACGTCACCAGGCCGTAGCCGTCGGGCGGTTCGATGTCGACCAGCGACAACTCCGCCCGCGGATGGCGGCGTTGGAGCGCGGCCAGCGCCACCGGCACGAGCACCTGCGCCGCGGTGGCGAAGGAGCCCAGAGCCAGACGCTGCGGCAGCGCCCCCATCGCGGCGTCCACCGCGGCACGCGCCTGCCGGAGCTCGCCGATCACACGCTCCGCGTGCTCCACCAGCACGGCGCCGACCGGCGTCAGCGTGACGCCGGTCGGACGCCGTTCCAGCAGACGGGTGCCGAGTTCCGTCTCGAGTTTGGAGATCTGCTGCGAGAGCGCCGAGGGCGTGAAAGCGAGATTGCGCGCCGCCTCGGCGATGGACGCGGCGTGTGCCACCTCCATCAGGACCCGCAATCGGTTCACGTCCAGCTCTCCCGTCACGCGCCCCATCGTAAGCGTCGCTAATGGCAGCTTACATATTGTTGCTGGCGCTAACAGGGGCGCGGCGTGAAGCATGGCCCCATGAAGAGTCCGACTCACACGCTCTCGGCCACCGACGTGCATGCGGCCGCCGACAGAATCCGCCCGTACGCCCGCCGCACTCCACTGCTCGACCTGGAGATCGACAACCGGCGGGTCCTGCTCAAGCTGGAGTACCTCCAGCGCGGCGGCTCGTTCAAGCTGCGCGGCGCGCTCAACGCGATTCTGTCCGGGTCCTTGGACGACCACCTCGTGGCGGCGTCCGGCGGCAACCACGGCTTGGCGGTCGCGACGGCCGCGTCCCTGCTCGGCGTGTCCGCGACGGTCTATGTGCCGGAGACGGTTCCGGCGGCGAAGGCCCGCCGCATCGAGGCCGCCGGCGCCCGGCTCGTCCGGCACGGCGCCACCTTCGCCGAGGCCGCCTCGGCGGCGTCGGACGCCGCGGCGCGGCCGGGACATTGGTTCCTCCACCCCTACGACGATCCCGACGTCGTCGCGGGGCAGGGAACCGTCGCGGCCGAGATCATGGCCGACGCGCCCGGTGTCGACACGATCGCGGCGGTCGTGGGCGGCGGTGGTCTCGCGGCCGGTACGGCGCTCGCGGTCGCCGCCGAGGCCCGCGTCGTCGCCGTCGAACCGGAACACTGCCGCTGCCTGCACGACGCGCTCGCCGCGGGAGAGCCGGTCGACTCGGCCGTGGACTCCGTCGCCGCCTCCGCGACCGGCGCGAGCCGGGTCGGAGACATCCCCTTCGACGTCCTGTCCGCACACGACGTGTCATCCGTGCTGGTCAGCGATGAGCAGATCGTGCAGGCCCGTGACCGGCTGTGGGAAGAGTGCCGGATCGCAGTCGAACCGGCCGCGGCCGCCGCGTTCGCCGCATGGCTGGCCGGCCGGGTTCCCGGAGACCTGCCGTGCGTGATCGTCTGCGGTGCCAACGCCGACTGGGCCGCGGGGTGAGGGAAGCGCCCCTGAGACCGAGCTGTCTGCCCGGTGCGGCGTCCAGTCCAGGGCGCGGGCGAAGCTCCTGGTCCCGGTGATCAGCTCAGCTCCTGGATGCGCACCAGGTTGCCCGCGGGGTCGCGGAAGGCGCAGTCGCGCACCCCGTAGGGCTGCTCGGTCGGCTCCTGGACGATCTCGGCCCCTCCTGCCACCACCTTCTGGAAGGTGTCGTCGAGGTCGGGAGTGGCCAGCAGGATCCAGCCATAGGTGCCCTTGGCCATCATCTCGGCGATGACGCGGCGCTCGTCGTCGGTGATGCCGGGGTCCGCGGCGGGCGGCGCCAGGAGGATGGACGTGCTGGGCTGACCGGCGGGGCCGACCGTGATCCAGCGCATGGTGCCGCCGCCGACGTCGCTGCGGACCTCGAAGCCGAGAATGTCGCGGTAGAAGGCCACGGAGGCGTCCGGGTCCTCGTGCGGGAGGACGCTCGTGTGAATGGTGATGTTCATGGCATTCACGCTAGCTGCGGCTCGAGGGCCCGCGCTTCTCCATTCCTGACCGGCCTGGTCACCAGTTTCTCCACGCACGGAGGAATCCCCGCCGCAGCGCCCGCCGTCCGGTGGCGGTAGGCGCCGGGAGGCACACCGACCAGCTGGGTGAAGCGGCTGCTGAAGGTGGCGTACGGCGATTCGCCGTCGGCCTGCGCCGCAGTGAGTGCGAGGGCCCACGCGGGGTGACACATTGGAGAGCTCCTTTCGCCGCTGTCGGCGTTTGTACCTGCGTCCCCGATTCACACGCACCTGCGTCACCGATTCACAGCGACGCGGTCTCCGACACGTTCGCCCACGCGAACCCGTCCGGGTCGGTGAAGGTCCCGGCGTCGCCGTTGATCGTGAGCCGGTGCGATCCGGTGCCGTCGGGGGAGACACCGGCGACCTTGGCCAGGGCGCGCCGCTTGTACAGCGCCAGCTTGACGGGACCCGACCCGGTGGCGAACTCGACGTACTTGCCGGCGAAGCTCTTCGCCACGGGCAGACCGTGGTCGACGTAGAACTTCTTGCTCCCGGCCACGTCCGCGGCTCCCAGGAGGAGCACGATCTCGTCGAACCGGCGGGTGGGCGGGCCGGTGTCCTTCTTCGACGAGGACGCGATCTGCCAGATCGTCCCGTCCGGGACCTGTACGACGCCTCCGTAGCCCCAGAGCGACTTGGTGGCGGGCTTGAGCGTCGTGGCGCCGGCGTCCACGGCGGCGTCGAAGAGGGCGTGGACGTCGGCCGGCTGGGACACCACGAGCGACAGCGTGAACCCGCGGAAACCGGTGGTCGGTGTCTCCGAGGCCCGCACGCGTACCTGAGTGTCCAAGCCGAAGGCGGTGGTGTAGAAGTGCTCGGCGGCGGTGGGGTCGGCCACCTCAAGGGTGACGGATGCGATGGAAGTCATGAAAATGACGCTAGCCGCGCCTCGGTGACCTGCGCTTCTCGATTCCTGACCAGTAGCCGGTCGCGGTAGTCGTCGAGGTACTCCACGGCTTGCTGACGGGCTGGTTCAGGTCGGGGCGGACGTCGACGTTCCCCGGTCGGTGAGCGAGAGCGTGGACGACTCCCCGGGGTCCACGGACACGGTGCGGTCGGCGAGCGCGACGTCGATCGGGTCCCGGTCGGACTCCGGCACGGTGATCCGCAGCTCGCCCGCGCTCAGCCACAGCCGGACACCCCAGTGCCCCCGGTAGCGGATCGCGAAGCCGTACTCCGACAGCTCCGGCAGCGGCACGGGGTCCAGACGCAGCACCCCGTCACGGGTCTCGAGGCCGGTCAGGCCGCGCTGCACCAGGTCGAGGGTGCCCGCCATGGCGCCGAGGTGGATGCCCTCGCCCGTGGTGCCGCCCTGCAGGTCGGCGATGTCCGAGGCGAGCGCCTCGTGGACGTAGCTCCAGGCGTCGGAGCGCCGGGCGCGGGCCAGGACCCAGCCGTGGACGAGGCTGCTGAGGGTGGATCCGTGGCTGGTGCGGGCCAGATAGTGGTCGACGGTGCGCTGCCAGGTGACGTCGTCGAGCTCGTACCCCAACTGCCGGAAGAGGCACTGGAGTTCGGCAGGAGAGAAGAGGTAGCCGAGCATCAGGACGTCGGCCTGCTTGGACGCCTGGTAGTGGTTGACGCTGTCGCCCTCGGCCTCCAGGATCCGGTCCAGGCGCCGGATGTCGCCGTACCGCGCCCGGTACGCCGCCCAGTCGAGCTCGGCCAGCTCGCCGTACCCCTCGAACTGGCTGATGACGCCGTCGTGGAAAGGCACGTACAGCTTCTGGGACACGTCCTCCCAGGCGTCCAGTTCACCGGAGGCGAGGGAAATGCGCTCGCAGAGGTCCCGGCAGCGCGGTTCGGGCAGGCTGCGCAGCACGTCGAGGGCCCGGGCCAGCACCCAGGCGGCGGTGACGTTCGTGTACGCGTTGTCGTCGAGGCCCGGCCGCGAGGAGCCCGGATACGCCTCGTGGTATTCGTCGGGGCCGACGACACCGCGGATCCGGTAGCGGCCGAGCGCCTCGTCGTACGTGGCGAGCCCGGCCCAGAACCGGGCGATCTGCGCCAGCATCTCGGCGCCCTTGGTGTGCAGGAACTCGCTGTCGTCGCTGGCCTCGCAGTACTGCCACACGTTGTACGCGATGGCCGAGCCGACGTGGTGCTGGAGGCGGGAGTGGTCGGGCAGCCAACGGCCCGAGCGCGGATTGAGGTGGAGTTCCTGCGTCTCCTCGCGGCCGTCGCTGCCGCTCTGCCACGGGTACATGGCGCCGCTGTGCCCGGCGTCACGGGCGGCGAAGCGGGCCTGCTCCAGGCGCCGGTGGCGGTAGCTGAGCAGAGCCCGCGAGACCTCCGGAAAGTGCAGGTTGAGGTAGGGCAGGACGAACAACTCGTCCCAGAAGACATGGCCGCGATACGCCTCGCCGTGCAGCCCCCGGGCCGGGACGCCGACGTCCAGGTCGGCCGTGTGCGGGGAGAGGGTCTGCAGGACGTGGAAGAGGTGCAGCCGCAGCACCGGTCCTGAGCTGTCCGGGACATCCAGCTCGGCGTTGCGCCACAGCTGCCGCCAGGCGGTGCGGTGGGAGGCGATCAGGGCGGTGGCGTCGGGCGCGCGGCCCACCCGGTCGACGGCGGCGTGCAGCGGGTCACTGATCGCCGGGTCGTGGGAGGTGTGCAGCGCGACGGTCTTGTCGACGGTCACCGTCCGTCCGTCGGTGAGGGAGAGCCGCAATCGCTGGACGGCCCGCCCGTCGTCGTGTGCGACGGAGATCCTCGTCGGGGCGTCGGCCGTGGTCCGGGCGGCCAGGCCGACGCGGATGTCGGAGGTCGTGGTGCGGCAGCGCAGCCACATCGTGGTCCTGTCGTCCGAGGCACCGGTGTGGGCGTGGGTGAGGTGGCGCGAGGCCAGCTGTCGGTAGCGTTCGACGCCCGAGTTGGTGACGGTCCCGTCGAGAGCCGCTTCGACCTCCAGGTCCCCGGACCAGCCCTCCGCGGTGAACTCGGTGCGCAGCAGCGCCAGATGAGGGTCTCCCATGTGTACGAGACGCAGTTGGCGCACGCCGAGGCGGCGGCCGCTGTCGTCCTCGTAGCGCAGGGTGCGGGTGAGCGTGCCGGAGCCCGGATCGAGGGACTGGTGGTGGTCGAGGAGCCTGTGGGTGTCCGGCGACAGCCACTCGCCCGAGCCCGTACGGAAGCGCAGCGGCAGCCAGTTGGGCAGGTTGACGATGTCCTCGTTCTCGACCTCGCGCCCGGCCACGTCGGACGTCAGCCGGTTGTAGCAGCCGGCGGCGTACGTCCCCGGGTAGTGGACGGAGTCGGCGGCGCACTCGGGGGCGGCACCGCGCGTCGCGAAATAGCCGTTGCCGAGGGTGCACAGCGACTCACGGAGCCGTTCCTGTGCGGGGTCGTAGCCCTCGTACTCCCAGCGCCAGTCGGTCAGCTCGGCCATGTGGGTCTCGTCGGGCACGCTCAGTCCTCCGATGCGAGCAGGGCGGCGCGGTCGTTCACCATGATGTCCGCTCCGGGTTCCAGAAGTGCGGCACGGGCCTGCGGGGTGTCGGCCCGGCCCCCGCCGACGGTCAGCCGCGGGCAGCGGTCGGGCCGTACGGCCGCCTGAGAGGCATCAGCCGTGGGGGACGACGGCGACGGGGGCGGTGGCGTGGTGCAGCACGGCGTGCACGACCGGTCCGATGCGCATGCCGAGCGTGCGGCGGTGCACCTTGCGGCCGACGACCACCAGGCCTGCCCGGGCGGCGGCTGCCAGGACGACTCCGGAGGCGTGCGACAGTTCCACGGTGAGGGTCACCGGAACCTGCGAGTACCTCGCGCGCCACGGCTTCAGGACCTCTGCCAGTGCTTGCTTCGCCTGCCCCGTGATACCGCCTTCCTGCGCGGCCAGCCGCCCGACAGCGGGCGCGTGGGCGTACAGGGGCGGCAGATTGGGCGCGTGGACCACGCGCAGGGCGGTCCCTCGGGTGGCGGCCGTGTCGAAGGCGAACTCCAGGAGCGGCTCGGGAATCTCGCCGGCCTCCTGCACACCGACGACCACTTCGCCGTCGTCTGCACCGGAGTCGGGCGCCGGGCCGGAGCCCGAATCTGCCCGGACCATCACCACGGGGCGCTTCGCCCGGGCAAGCACCTGCTGCCCGACCGACCCCAGCAGGAATCCGGCAACGGCTCCGTGACCACGGGAACCCAGCACCAGCATCTCGGCCGTCTCCGCCTCGGCCAGCAGCACGCCGGTCGCCGGGTCGGAGACGAGTTCCGTACTGACGGCCAGGCTCGGATGCCGAGCACCCACCAGCTCCTTGGCTTCCTGCAGGACGCGCAGGGCCCAGCCCTTCTGAGTCTCCAGGTCCGCCGTGACGGGCACGTCCTGCTCCCGCCAGACCCAGGCCTCCACCAGACGCAGCGGGAGCGCGCGGCGCTCGGCCTCACGGGCGGCCCACTCGGCGGCGGCCAGGCTTTCGGGGGAGCCGTCGAGGCCGGCGGTGACGGGACGAATCATGGAGACCTCCTTGGTCGTCGGGCGTGCGGGCACAAGTTTCCCAGCCGCCGAGGGCTATGGCAGCGCCTGAACGCCCGCTTAATGTCGCTGTATGGAGTGCGGCAAAGGTGGGCACGGGCGCGCCCGGCCGCGGGGATCGGTGGTCGTGGCCCACGACCGGAGGTGGCGGGCCGACCTTCGCGAGGCGCTGCTGAGCGCTGCCTGCCTGCTGGGGCTCCTGATGCTGGTCGACGCGGCCGCCGCAGGCGTGACGACACCGCACGCCGTGCTGTGGGGTGCCCTTGCGGTCCTGCTCTTCTTCGTGCTGCTGCCGCCCCGGGTGGCCGCGGGCAACGGCTGGCTGTGCGTGCGCGGCCTCTTTCGTGAGAGGTGCGTACGCACCGACCGGCTGGTCTCGCTGGGCTGGCACGAGGGGGTGGCCCGGCGACTGGCCCTGCGGGACGAATTCGGCGCCCGCTGTGAGTTCGATCCGAAGGTCCTCATCAACAATCCCGACATCTGGCGCCAGTTGGAGCACGACGCCCGCATCTCCAGGGAACGCTGCCTGCTGATGTCCGGCACGCTCGTGCTGCAGCAGCTCTCTCGGCGCATCGACAACGAGACCGCGCGCCAGCTGTTCAAGATGTCCGGACTGGAGTAACCGGAGTAACCGGATTGGAGTAAGGCTCGGAGTAACCGGACTGGAGTAAGGCCCGGAGTAACCGGACTGGAGTAAGGCGAGTCCCCCGGGTACCCGCGTCGACGGCCCCCACACGACGGGTCGACGGGCCCCCGCACGACAGGGTCAGGCCTGGCCGCTCTCCAGCTTCCCGGTGGCGCTGAGGAGTTCGTGCAGCAGGTGCGAGGCGGTGATGACGCCGAGCAGGTGGGTGCCGTCCTTGGACTTCTCCGCCACCGCCACCAGCGGGCTGCGCAGCTGCGCCATGAGCGCGGCCACCTCCAGGGCGGTGTCGTCGGGGGCGGCGATCGGGGGCGCGGGAGTGCTGCGTGACAGGCAGGCGCCGACCGTGCGGCCCACCAGTTTCTGGCAGAGCCGGTCGGCGTGCTTCTCGTCGACGACGGCGGCGAGGGTGGGGTCCTCGATGACGTAGGCGGGGACAAGAACTTTGATCATCTGGGACGCGGGCAGGATCGCCTTCGGCTCGCCCCGCTCGTCGAGCACGAGGAGCCCGGGCAGTCTGTGCTCGGCCATCAGCCGGGCCGCCGCCATGGCGTCGCTGTCGACGCGCACCGATTCGTACTCAACCGCCAGGTCGCGAGCGCGCATGGCCGACTCCTCAAGATGTGCTGGAGGCATCCCCCTGCGCACAGCGTCGTACGTATCCGAGGCGCAGGCCAGGATGTTGACACGAAACATACGCGGCGCGTCTTGGCAGGAGCTCCAGACCCGCGGGGCGGCTAGGGTCCGACGGCACCCGTCTGCCGTCGGGGCCGCCTGAGGAGCTCGGCGAGTCCCTGGCGGGTGGCGGCCAGGACGACACGGTCCTGGGGGCGCAGGACGTAGCCGGGGTGAAGGTCCCAGACGAGGCCGGCGGGACGGTCGGTGTCGTCGTCGGCCGGTGAGACCGAGAGATCGGGGAGGCGCTCGTCCGGCGCGGTCGCGTCCAGGGCGATGACCCGCCAGGCCCCCGCACGGAACGATTCGTCGATGGTGCAGCCTTCGAGATGGGGGAGCCCGGCGACGTCGAGAGCGGCGAAGAGCAGCACACGGCGTTCCACGGGGATGGCCCCCAGGATCTGGCGGCCCATCATCGCCCCGGCGAAGGCGGGGGCGGCGAGCGTCGAGACGCTGCGACTGCGGGTGAGGGCATGGGGATGGGCGGCGCGCAGGGTGCGGTAGACGGCGGTGGCGAACGCGTCGTCGTACAGGCGCAACGCCACGCGCAGACCGGGCTTGACCGAGCGTGCGTACAGAGCCGCTTCGAGGTTGGTGGTGTCGGAGCTGGTGAGGGCGAGCAGGGCGTGCGCACGGTGGATTTTGGCGGCCTCCAGGACGCCCTCCTCGGTCACGTCGCCGATGACGGTCGGTACCCGCAGCCGCCGGGCCAGCGGGATGCCGCGCGCCTCCGGGTCCTCTTCCACGCACACCACCGGGATGCCCAGTTCGCCCAGCCGGGCCAGGACCCGCGTGCCCACCTTGCCGAGCCCGAGAAGGACGACGTGGCCGGACAGGCCGCGCGGCGGGCGGCGCAGCGCTGACGCGGTGCGGAAGGTGCCCAGGGCCTCAAGGACCGCGGCCAGGAGCACGGGCAGCAGCAGCAGTCCGGCAAGACCGGACAGGAGCTGGAGCACTTGCCGGGCGGTGGGTTCACCGAGTGCGGGGTCGTCGATGGCGAAGAGGTCGAGCAGCGTCAGGTATCCGGCGTGCAGGGGGTGGGTGCGGGAGGTCAGCCAGTTCGCCACCGCCAGGCCGAGCACACAGGCCATGAGCCCGGCCAGCGACCAGCGGAGCCGGGGCGAGAACAGCGAACCGAGCGGGACACCGCGCCCGGCCAGCCGACGGGGCGGGAGCGGCGGACCGGCGTGGGAAACGGTCTGCAGGACCACCGTGCCCCGGCCGGCCGCGGCGGCCACCGTGCGGTCGTCGGGCAGCAGCAGCGGACCCTCCTGGCCGCTGTCGTCGGAACCTTCGGCGCCCGCCGGGTCACTGGCGGTGGACGACAGCAGAGCGAGCGTGCACAAGCCCGGATCGGCGACCTGACCGGGCCGCGGCGGAGTCCGTTCCACGGCGCGCAGCAGCAGCCCGTCCGCCTGGATGACCTTGCTGGTGCCGGCGACCGCGGTCGCCGCCAGTGCGGGCGCGGCGGTGTCGGCGTCCGACAGGACGGTCGTGGACGCGTCGAACGCCGTTGCGCCCGGGTCGGGAACCGTGACCGCGGCGGCCTGGTCGAGGAGGTCCTCCAGGTGCTGGCCGAGCTTGCGGTTGTACAGGCGGATCACCAGGCGCAGGCGGGGATTGAGGCGGCGGGCGGCCAGGGCGGCGTGGATGTTCGTCTCGTCGTCGTCATGGACGAGCGCGAGCGCGGACGCCTCACGCACTCCGGCCTCGGCCAGCGCCGCCTCGTCGAGGTCCGGTGCCTCCAGGACGCGGGGAGCCTCCGTCTCCGCGTTGGCGGGCGCGCCCGTCGCCCGCGCCATGACGGCTTGCAGCCGGCTGAGCAGCGCGGTGGCCCGGCCGGCCGCCCCGGCCTGGGGCCCGGCTGCGGCCCGCGCGGCCGGGACGACGACCGTGACGCGCTCGCGGTACACCGTGTGCAGCTCGGCGGCGAGTCGTTCGGCGAGGGCGTCGTCGCCGCACACGATCATGTGGCCGAGCGGCAGGGACCGTTGTGGCTGATGGGGGAGTAAGGACGCCTCGCCCGAAGGACGCGGGCCCGGGGGCCGGCTCCCATGATTCACCGCTTCTCCTCATTGATCATGTCCCATCATGCAAGGGCGAAGTAGCGTAGCCACACGTATACGGCCGACAGCAACACGGTGACGGCCGTGACGACGAGACCGTACTTGGTGAACTGCCAGAAGCTGATGGGCTGGCCGTTGCGCTCGGCGATACCGAGGACGACGACGTTGGCGCTCGCGCCGATCGCCGTGGCGTTGCCGCCGAGGTCGGCGCCGATGGCGAGGGCCCACCACATGACGTGGGTGCTGGAGCCGCCCATGTCATTGACCAGGTCGCTGGTGATGGGCGCCATCGTGGCGACGTACGGAATGTTGTCGACGATGCCCGACAGGACGGCGGACGCGCCGAGGAACAGCATCGAGCCGCCGAACTCGCTGCCCCCGATGGCATCGGCGAGCGACTCGGAGATCTCGCCGATGACGCCCGTCTCGATGAGACCGCCGATCATGATGAACAGCCCGGCGAAGAAGGCGAGGGTCGGCCACTCCACCTCACCCAGCACCTCGCCGGTCTCCACCGCGGACAGGCCGATGAGGAGCCCGGCGCCGAGGAGGGCGATGACGCTGGGTTCGTAGTGCAGGACCGGATGCAGCACGAAGCCGATCACCACCAGGCCGAGGACGATCAGGCCCTGGACGAGCAGGCGCGGGTTCCTGATGGCCTCGCGCTCCTCCAGCGCCATGACTTCCTCGGCGCGGTCCTGGTCGTACGTGAAGGACTTCCGGAAGAGGAACCGGCACAGCGCGATGAGCACCAGGGTCAGCACGGCGGACAGCGGGGCCAGGTGGACCAGGAAGTCGTTGAAGCTGAGCCCCGCGCGGCTGGCGATGATGATGTTGGGCGGGTCGCCGACCAGCGTCGCCATGCCGCCGACGTTCGAGGCGAAGACCTCGGCGATGAGGAACGGGGCGGCGGGCAGGGCGAGGCGTTCGCAGACCAGGAGCGTGACCGGGGCGATCAGCAGCACCGTGGTGACGTTGTCGAGCAGTGCCGAGGCGATGGCGGTGATGACGATGAGCATCACCATGACGCGAAACGGTTCTGCGCGTGCGCGTTTGACGGCCCAGATCGCCAAGTACTCGAACATGCCGGTCTTCTTGAGCACGCCGACGATCATCATCATGCCCATGAGCAGGAAGATGACGTTCCAGTCGACGCCGCTGTGCTCGGAGTAGAAGGCCGACTTGTCGTCGGTCGCGCCGACCGCGAGCATCAGCGCCGCGCCGCCGAGCGCGGCGGCCACGCGGTGGATCCGTTCGCTGATGATCAGCGCGTAGGTGCCGACGAAGACGGCGATGGCTGCCCAGCTGTGCCAGTCGTTCACGATTCTCCGATGCGTTGTCCGAGGCGTCGAATAGGCAGGCGGCGCCTGTGCGGTCAGGGGCCGACGCGGCCGGCCTCATTCGAGGCGAGGTCCTCGCCGCGGCGGGGAGCCGGCACTCCCGCCAGCTCGTCGACGCGGAAGAGGCGGGCGATGGGGACGTCGGTGCTGCTGTGCGCGACGATCGAGAAGGCGATGCACACGGCGATGAGCGTGAAGGCCTCCTCGCCGTGCGGGATCCCGGACTGCAGGACCAGCAGCCCGTACACGACGGAGGCAAAGCCTTTGGGGCCGAACCAGGCGGCCACCAGCTTCTCCTGGCGGGTGAAGGAGGTGCCGACCAGCGAAAGGAGCAGCGAGGCGGGCCGGACCAGGACGATGGCCAGGACCGCGACGACGTAGCCGCCGAAGGACAGATCCCCGAAGAGCCGAGGCGTGAGCAGCGCGCCGAACACCAGCAGGGCCGCGAACTTCGCCAGTTCGGCCAGGGCCTCGCCCAGCGGCTCGAAGGTCTCCTTCGCCTTGGTGGACCGCGCGGTGAGGACCGCGCCCGCGCAGAAGGCCGCCAGGTAGGGGTTGGCGTGCGTGAGGTGGCACAGCGCGTACAGGATCACGCCGATGGCCAGCGGGAGCAGTGGCTGCAGCTTGGGCTCGGGGCCCACGTGCCGGAAGCGGACCAGGGCGATGACCACCATCGGCAGGATCACCCCGAAGGCCAGGCCGAGAAGCAGCTCCAGGCCGATCTTCGCCAGGGATGTCTCGGCGTGGTCGGACGTCGGGCCGGCCGCGGTGATCAGGATGAGGACGACGGGCAGGGCGAGCCCGTCGTTGATGCCGCTCTCCACGTTCAGCAACTGCCGCAGCTTGGACGGGACTTCCTTGCGTCCGACGATGGCCGAGGCGAACACCGGGTCGGTGGGGGCGAGGACCGCGCCGACCAGGAGGGATGTCATCCAGTCGAGGCCGACCACATAGTGCGTGAGCAGCGCCGTGCCGATGAACGCCAGCGGCATGCCGAGGGCCAGGGCACGGGCCGGATGCTTCCAGCTGGCGCGCAGCTTCGGGAGCGAGACGTGCATGCCGTCGGTGAACAGCACCGCGAACAGGGCGAGATCGGCCGTCACGGACACGATCTCGCTGTCCGGCGTGATGTGGATCAGGCCGAGGAAACCGTCGCTGACGAGCGCGCCGCCGGCCAGGAAGAGGAACGAGGTGGACAGGACCGTCCTGGCGGCGAGACCGGACAGCAGCACCGCGATGAGCAGTGCGGTCCCGAAGACAGCGATGAGCACCATGGCCGGAGTTCCCCGATCGGCGAAGAGACCTGTAGCAAGACCGCCGACCAGGCTTCCCGGCACACCGCGGGAAACCCTACACGTTCTTTACTCGGCATTGACAGCTTCTTAGCGCGTACTTGAGTGGCCCTCAGGTTGCCGGGCCCCGGCAACGAAAGGGCTCTGCTGTGACCCCGGGCGGCTCCTCGGCCGAGCGGTGGTGACTCGGCAGCGGCGGCGCCGGGAGCGACACCCGGCATCAATGGTGCGTAAAGATTGCCGTGATACGGCAATGCGCTCGACGTCACTCGCAGGTCAGGATGTCCGTGGCAGGCACGGAGGCCTGGTCCCGGTGCCGGGTTACGGAAGAGGAATCCGGCACCGGGGCTGGAGCCGATGGAGGTACCAGGGGGGTGGAGAGCATGGAGGAGTTCCTCGGCGCGGCCGTGGGGTTTCCGGCTGTCGTCTTCAGCGCCGCCCTCCTGGTGGTCATCGGATTCTGGCTGCTCGTCGCGTTCGGCGGTTCGGACGCCGACGCCTTCGACACGGACGCCGACTTCGGCGCGGTGGGGCTCGGGGGAGTGCCGGTCACCGTGGCGGCGTCCTTGATGACCGTGGTGGCCTGGTTCACCAGCCTGACCGGTTCGGTGCTGATCGCACGGGCCGGATTGCAGGGGGCGGCACGCATCGTGCCGGAGATCCTCCTGTTCGTCCTGGCGCTGTCGGCGGCCTGGTGGGTGACGCGCACCCTGATCCGCCCGCTGGCCACACTCTTCCCCGACGAACCCGGGCCGTCCCGGCACGACTTCATCGGGTCGGTCTGCACCATCCGCACGGGGCGGGTGGACGCGGACTTCGGCCAGGCCGAGGTCGCCGCCAGGGACGGCTCCACCGCCGTCGTCCAGGTCCGGCAGCACGGCGCGGATGCCCTGAGCAGGGGCAGCACCGGACTGCTGTACGCCTACGACGACACCGGCGAGTTCTTCTGGGTCGCGCCCTATGACGCGGCGCTCGACCCGGGGTCGCACACCAACCGCGGCTGAACCGCCTCTCACCGGCTCTTCTCATCACACCGGGGCCCGGCACGCCCATGCCCCAGGAATCGCTAGGACGTCATTACATGGATGCCATCACCTTGGGCATAGGCGTGTCCGTCGCCGCTGTCCTGCTCGTCGTCATCGTGCTGCTGCTGGTCGTCACCCGACTGTTCCGCAAGGTGGAGCAGGGCAAGGCGCTCATCGTCTCCAAGATGCGGAAGGTCGACGTGACCTTCACCGGGCAGGTCGTCCTGCCCGTGCTGCACAAGGCCGAGATCATGGACATCTCGGTGAAGACCATCGACATCACCCGGACCGGGCGGGACGGCCTGATCTGCCGGGACAACATCCGCGCCGACATCCGGATCTCGTTCTTCGTGCGCGTGAACAAGACCGTCGAGGACGTCATCCGGGTCGCCCAGGCCATCGGCACGGCGCGCGCCAGCGACCAGAACACGCTGCAGGAGCTGTTCAACGCGAAGTTCTCCGAGGCCTTGAAGACCGTCGGCAAGCAGATGGACTTCTCCGACCTGTACACCAAGCGCGACGAGCTGCGCGACCGCATCATCCAGGTCATCGGCACCGATCTGAACGGCTACAGCCTGGAGGACGCGGCGATCGACTACCTGGAGCAGACGCCGCTGAACCAGCTCGACCCGGCCAACATCCTGGACGCCCAGGGCATCCGGAAGATCACCGAGCTGACGGCCGTCGAGCACGTGCGCACCAACGAGTACACGCGGAACGAGGAGAAGGAGATCACCCGGCAGAACGTCGACGCCCGCGAGGCCATCCTCGAGCTGGAGCGGCGCCAGGCGGATGCCGAGATCAAGCAGAAGCGCGAGGTCGACACCGTACGGGCGCGGGAGGAGGCGGAGACCGCGCGGGTGGCGGAGGAGGAGCGGCTGCGCGCGCAGAGCGCCTTCCTCGTCACCGAGGAGAAGCTCGGTGTCATGCGGGAGAACCAGGCCCGCGAGGTCGCCGTCGCGCAGAAGAACCGTGAGCGCGTCATCGCCATCGAGAACGAGCGCATCGAGAAGGACCGCCTCCTCGAAGTCATCGCCCGGGACCGGGAGACCGAACTGACCCGGATCGCCGCCGAGAAGGAAGTCGAGGCGGAGAAGCGGGACATCGCCGAGGTCGTCCGGGAGCGGGTCGCCGTCGACCGCACGGTCGCCGAGCAGGAGGAGTCCATCAAGAAGCTGCGTGCCGTGGAGGAGGCCGAGCGGCAGCGGCAGGCCGTCGTCATCGCCGCCGAGGCCCAGGCGCAGGAAGGCCTGGTCAAGAGCATCAAGGCGGCGGAGGCCGCGGAACAGGCCGCCACGCACCGCGCCGCGGAGGAGATCACGCTCGCCGAGGCCCGCCTCAAGGCCTCCGACCTGGACGCGCAGGCCAAGCAGCGCCTCGCCCAGGGCGTCCAGGCCGAATGCGCCGCCGAGGGACTCGCTGCCGTGCAGGTCCGTGAGCAGGAGGCAGGCGCGATCGAGAAGGCCGGGCGCGCGGAGGCCGAGGCCGCCGAGGCCCGCATGCGCGCGGAGGCCGAGGGCGTGGAGGCGAAGCTGAAGGCCGAGGCCGCGGGCCTCACCGAGAAGGCGGCCGCGATGGCCGCCCTGGACGAGGCCTCGCGCACGCACGAGGAGTACCGGCTGCGCCTGGAGGCGGAGAAGGAGGTCCGGCTCGCCGGCATCGAGGTGCAGCGGAAGGTCGCCGAGGCGCAGGCCAGTGTGCTCGCCACCGGCCTGGAGAGCGCCGACATCAGCATCGTCGGCGGCGAGTCGGTCTTCTTCGACCGGCTTGTGTCGTCGATCGCGCTCGGCAAGGGCGTCGACGGCTTCGTGCAGAACTCCGAAACCGTTCAGGCGCTCGCGGGACCGTGGCTGGACGGCAGCGCCGGCTTCACCGAGGACCTGACGCGGCTGCTCGGCTCGGTCTCCACGTCCGACGTGCAGAACCTCACCGTGTCCGCCCTGTTGATGAAGCTCATGAAGGGCGACGGCGAGCGGTCCGGGCAGCTGCGCGAACTGCTCGACAAGGCAGGCCAGTTGGGGCTCGCCGACATGCCGCTCGCCGAGCTGAACGGCTCGCTCAAGAGCTGACCCGGACCGGCCGGGGCCGCTCCACGGGGGTGAGCGGCCCCGGCCCCCTCGCGACACATCACCTCCCCGCGCAGCGCTCGGAGCCACGGAAAGGACAGCGGACATGGAGACCGGGACCGGTCTGGACACGGGGGCGTACGAAGGCCTGGACACAGGGACGTACGAGGGTCCGGACACGAGGACGTACGAGGGCCCGGACACAGGGACGTACGAAGGTCCGGACACCGGGACGTACGAGGTGCTGCGCGACCGGCTCGCGGCGCAGGCGCGGCAGCTGGCCGAGCGTGCCACGGCTCTCAACGACCGCCGCGTGGCCGCCTTCGGCTCCACCGGTCTCACCCTCACCGGCACCCGGAACCTGCGCACCGAGCAGCCCTGCGTGGCGCGCGACATCGTCACTGTCGGCGACACCTTGCTGTTCGGCTCCAACAAGTTCGTCGGACGCAAGCCCGAGACCGCCGTCCGCGATGTCTTCGCCCTGCACGACCGCGACCTGAACAGGCTGCCCGACGACGCGGTTCCCGGCCTCCTCGACGACCCCGCGTTCGTCCACGAGTTCGCCGCGCTCTTCCGCTACTACCGTCACGCCCACCTGCTCCACCTGCGCAAAGCCGACGGCAAGCTCCTCGCCGTCTTCCAGACCGGCGAGAAGGCGGCGGACATCCGGGTACTGCGCTGGGCGCTGTCCGGCGACGGGCGCGCGGAATTCCTGGACGCGCGCGGCGAACGCGACCACATCTTCCCGCCGTCCCACGACGTCACCTGGACACAGGCGACCCGCGAGGACCACGTCCTGGGCCGCCACCCGCACATCGCCGTCGGCGGCGAAGCCTTCGTCGCGACCGTCGGCGGCACCCTCACCGTCAAGACCGAGAACGACACCGAAACCGGGCAGGGCATCTACGACGAGCCGGTCGACGAACCGCTGCAGTCCCTGGCCGACGCCGACGTCGCCCATGCGCGCGTGGGCGCCCTGATCCTGCTGCGCATCCGCCCCTACAAGGAGGAAACCTGGCGCCACCTGGTCTTCAACACCCTCACCCGGACCGTCGTACGCCTCGACGGCATCGGGCAGGCGTGCCATCGCCTGCCCGAGGACCAGGGCATCGTCTTCCCCGGCGGCTACTGCCTGGCAGCGGGGGCGCACAAGACCTTCGACGGCCTGGACACCGCAGACCTCGAGTTCGAGCGCGCGGTGCGCTCGCCCAACGGCGAGGACGTGCTGTACGCGTACCACGCGCGCGCGGAGGGCCGAAGCCTCCTGCTCTCGTACAACCTGATCCGCAAGGACGTCGCCAGCCCGCTGTCCTGCCACGGGTACGCCCTCTTCGACGACGGCACCCTCGCCGTGCTGCGTACCGACGCCGATGAGCACGCCCGCGTGCACCCGGTGCAGATCTGGCAGTCGCCGTACGTCTCCGACACCCACGCCGCCGCGCAGCCGACCGGCGACGAGCCCCTGGCCCGCATCGGCAACGCCGACCTCGTCCGCGGCATCTCCGACTGCCTGTCCCTCACCCGTGCCGTCACCGAGATCACCCCGACCGCCGAGGTGTACGGGACGCTCGCCGCCTCCTGCGTACGCGCCGCCGACTCCTATCACTGGCTGGGCGACCCCGAGGTCGGCGACCTGCGCGGCCCGCTGAACGCCTTGCGGGCCACCGCCGAGCAGGTCCTCACCGAGTTCGAGACCGTCCGCACGCTCACCCGGCAGGCCGCCGACGCCCTCGCGGAGTCGGCCGCGCACATCACCACCCTCGTGCGCCGTATCCGTGGCGAGGCACCACGCACCGCCGCCGCATGGGTGGAGCGCCTCACCGAACTCCGGCGTGCCCAGGGGCACGTGATGACGCTGAAGGACATGCGGTACGCGGACGTGGACCGCATCGAGGCGCTGGCCGACGACCTGGCGGGCGGCATCGCCGCGGCGGGGCAGCGGGCCGTCGCCTTCCTCGGCCGCCCGGACGCCTTCGCCGCCCACCACACCGACATCGAGCAGCTCACCGCCGACGCCGCCACCATCGGCACCGCCGCCGAGGCCGTCCCGCTCGCGGACCGGCTCAAGGAGCTGACCGAACAGCTCCAGACCGTCACCGAGGTGGTCGCCGGCCTCGACATCGGGGACGCCACCGTCCGCACGGCCATCCTGGAGCGGATCGCGGAGGTCCTTGCGGGCGTCAACCGGGCCCGCGCCACGCTGGATGCCCGGCGCCGCGAACTGACCGCGCACGAGGGGCGGGCCGAGTTCGCCGCCGAGTTCTCCCTGCTCGGCCAGGCCGTCACCGGCGCGCTCGCCGCGGCCACGACCCCCGAGGCCTGCGACGACCAACTGGCCCGGCTGCTGCTCCAACTGGAGAACCTGGAGGGCCGGTTCGCGGAGTCCGACGAGTTCCTCGCCGACCTCGACGCCAAGCGCACCGAGGTCCACGAAGCGTTCGCCTCCCGCAAGCAGACCCTCGCCGACACCCGGGCCCGGCACGCCGAACGCCTCGCGACCTCCGCGTCCCGCGTCCTGGACACGGTGACCCGGCGCCTCGCCACGCTCGCGTCCGCCGATGAGATCAACACCTACTTCGCGTCCGACCCCATGCTCGCCAAGGTCCGCCGCACCATCGACGAACTGCGCGCACTCGACGACCAGGTGCGCGCCGAGGAACTCACCGGACGCCTGAAGGCCGCCCGCCAGGAAGCCGCCCGCTCCCTGCGCGACCGCGCCGAGCTGTACGCCGACGGCGGCGACACCATTCGCCTCGGCCGCCACCGCTTCGCCGTCAACACCCAGCCCCTCGACCTCACGCTCGTCCCGCACGACGACGGCATGGCCTTCGCCCTCACCGGCACCGACTACCGCTCACCCGTCACCGACCCGGCCTTCGCCGACCTGCGCCCGTACTGGGGCCAGCTCCTGCCGTCCGAGAACGCCGACGTCTACCGCGCCGAACACCTCGCCGCGCGCCTTCTCGACGAACAGGGAGCCCAGACGCTGCTCACCGCCGACGACCTGCCCGGCCTCGTCCGCGCGGCGGCCGAAGCGGCGTACGACGAGGGCTACGAACGCGGCGTACACGACCACGACGCGACCCGGATCCTGACCGCGCTCCTGCGCCTGCACGACACCGCGGGCCTGCTGCGCCACACCCCCGCGGCACGAGCCGCGGCCCAGCTCTTCTGGACGTACGACACCGACAGCGACCAGCGCGCGCTGTGGACCCGGCGTGCGGTGTCCCTGGCCCGCGCCCGCGACACCTTCGGCCTCGCCCCCGCCGTCGACGACTTCCGCGCCGAACTCGCCCTGCACACAGGAGAGCCGGCCGCCGCGTACCTCTTCGACGAACTCACCACCGGACCCGCCGGATTCGTCACCGCGGCGGCGACGCGCACGTTCCTGGAGAAGTTCCACCGCGCCGTGGACAGCTCGGCGTACGAGGACGACCTGGCCGGCATCACCGGCCTGGCCGCGCGGCGCCAGCTCGTCGAGGCGTGGCTGTCGTCCCACGCGGCAGCCACCGGCGAAGGCGCCGAGGACCTGGCCGAGGCCGTGGCCGTCGAACTCTGCCCGGACCTGGAGCGCCACGACTGCGCGGCTCCCGTCGCCGAGACCGTCACGGGACTGCTCGGCACCCACCCCCGCCTCGACGGCGGCCGCCTGACCCTGCGCGTCGACGAATTCCTCGCCCGCACCCGGCACTTCCGGGAGACGACCGTGCCGGGCTTCCGCGCCTACCGGGCCCGCCGCGGCGAGCTGGCCGGGGCCGAGCGTGCGCGGCTGCGCCTCGACGAGTACCGCCCCAAGGTCATGTCCTCCTTCGTACGCAACCGCCTCGTCGACGAGGTGTACCTGCCGCTCATCGGCGACAGCCTGAACAAGCAACTGGGCGCCCAAGGCGGCCTGCTGCTCCTGGTCTCGCCGCCCGGCTACGGCAAGACGACCCTCATGGAGTACGTCGCCGACCGCCTCGGGTTGATCCTCGTGAAGGTCAACGGCCCGGCGCTCGGCGCCCGCGTCACCTCGCTCGATCCCGCCGACGCACCCGACGCCACCGCGCGCCAGGAGGTCGAGAAGGTCAACTTCGCACTCGAAGCGGGCAACAACGTCCTGCTGTACCTGGACGACATCCAGCACACCTCGCCCGAACTGCTGCAGAAATTCATCTCCCTGTGCGATGCCCAGCGCCGCATGGAAGGCGTGTGGAACGGCACGTCACGCACGTACGACCTGCGCGGCAAGCGCTTCGCGGTCTGCATGGCGGGCAACCCCTACACCGAGTCCGGCGGCCGCTTCCGCATCCCGGACATGCTCGCCAACCGCGCCGACGTCTGGAACCTCGGCGACGTCCTGACCGGCAAGGAAGACGCGTTCGCCGCCAGCTTCGTCGAGAACGCCCTGACCGCGAACCCGGTGCTCGCCCCGCTCGCCGGCCGCGACCGGGCCGACCTCGACCTGCTGCTGCGGCTCGCCGAAGGCGACCCCACGGCGCGCGCCGACCAGCTCGCCCACCCCTACGCCCCGGCCGAGCGGGAGCGGATCGTCGCCGTGCTGCGGCACCTGCTCACCGCCCGCGCCACGGTCCTCGCCGTCAACGCCGCCTACATCGCCTCCGCCGCGCAGGCGGACGGCACCCGCACCGAACCACCCTTCCAACTCCAGGGCTCCTACCGCAACATGAACAAGATCGCCGCCCGCGTCGACCCCGTCATGAACGACGCCGAACTCGCCGCCGTCATCGACGACCACTACACCGGCGAGGCCCAGACACTCACCCGCGGCGCCGAGGCCAACCTCCTCAAACTCGCCGAACTGCGGGGCACCCTCACCCCAGAGACGGCCGCTCGCTGGGCCGAGGTCAAGAACGCCCACATCCGGGCGAACACCCTCGGTGGGCCCGACGAGGATCCGCTGATACGCGCCGTCGGCGCACTCGGCCTGCTCGCCGACCGCGTCCTCGCCGTCGAGAAGGCCATCACCCGCGCCGCCGACCCCCGGCACGCCCTCACCAACCCCCACGCCCGCCACGCCAACCGCCCATGACCGAGCAAACCGTGGGCAATTCCCTCAGGCTGCCGGGATCCGGCAACAACCCCCCTGCCCGCCGGCCCGCACTTCCGCAACCTGCGCTAGAAAGGCGTCAGAGAATCATCAACCACCACATTGGGGCGGACATGGGTGAGCAGGACATACCTGAGGACTACCTGGACGGGTATGCCAGCATCCTCGCCGAGGCCTCGGCCACCGGTCGCAGGCTGACCCGCGACGAACTGGACTCCCGCCGTGCACTCGGCGAACGGGCCGCCGAGGCAGGTCACGGGCTGCGCGCCCTCGTCGCCGCGCACCTGGCGGCGACGCGCGACAACGCGTCGGCGGGCGTCGCCCCGGCCGACCGGGTCCTGGCCGCCGTCGAACAGGCCGTCGACGCCTTCGCCGAGGGGTACGAGCGGGCCCAGCGCATCGCCGTACGCCAAGAGGTCACCGCACGCCGGGAGTTCATCGACGACCTGCTCTACGGCCGCTGCGACCTGGGGCTGCTCGCCGAGCGGGCCGAGCGCTTCGGACTGCGCCTCTCCTACGAGCACGCCGTCGCCGTCGCCCGGGGGCAATCCGCCCACGACGAAGGCGACGCCGTGCCCCGGGAGGTGGAACGCGCGCTGATCAGCCGGTTCGGTGACCGCAGCATCCTGCTCACCACCAAGGACGGCCGCCTGGTGTGTATCGCGCCCGGCGACCAGGACGAGGTCCTCGCCTTCTTCGCCAAGCAGGCCCACGCCGCCACCGGCGGCGGCCGGGTCGCCATCGGCCGCCCGCAGCCCGGCCCGGGCGGCGTCGTCCAGTCGTACGAGGAGGCGCTGAACGCTCTCGACCTCGCCGAACGCCTCGCCCTCGACGACCCCGTCCTGCGCGCGGCCGACCTCCTCGTCTATCCCGTACTCACCCGCGACCGCCAGGCCATGGCCGACCTCGTGCAGAGCGCCCTCGGCCCGCTGCGCAACGCCCGGGGCGGCGCCGAGCCCCTCATCGACACCCTCTCCACGTACTTCGACTCCGGCTGCGTCGCGGCGGAGGCCGCCCGTCGCATGTCGCTGAGTGTGCGCGCCCTGACGTACCGCCTGGAACGCATCCACCGACTCACCGGCGCGGACCCGGCCGACCCCGTGCACCGCTACATGCTGCAGACCGCGGTGATCGGCGCGCGCCTGCTGGACTGGCCGGACGCGGAGTTCTGAGCCGGTTGCCCAGGCCAAAGGTGCCGTCGAGGTAGGGTGACGGCCCGCAGGACCTTGACGACTTCTTGACGGAAGCGCGCGTGCGGGAAGGCAGCCGAGTGGCAAGAGGTGGGGCGATGGTGCGGCGCCCGCTGTTCACCGCGCATCCCGCCCGGACGGTGGTGGTGGCGTTCGCCGCCGTGATCCTCGTCGGGACGGCGCTGCTCGCGCTGCCCCTGGCTGCCGAGGACCGGACGGCGACCGGCCTGGTGGCCGCCCTGTTCACCGCCACCTCGGCCGTTTGCGTGACGGGTCTGGCGGTCGTGGACACCGGAACGTACTGGAGCGGCTTCGGCGAGGGCGTGATCCTCACACTCATCCAGGTCGGCGGCTTCGGCATCATGACCATGGCCTCGCTCCTGGCCCTGCTCGTCTCCGGCAGGCTGCGCCTGCGCATGCAGCTCACCGCCCAGGCGGAGACCAAGAGCCTGGGCATCGGTGACGTCCGCCGGGTGCTGCTCGGCGTCGCCGGATCCACGCTGATCGTGGAACTCGCCGTAGGAGCGATCCTCGCGCTGCGCTTCCGCTACGGCTACGGCAACGCCATCGGTGAGTCCGCCTACCTGGGCTACTTCCACGCCGTCTCGGCCTTCAACAACGCGGGGTTCGGACTGCACGCCGACAGCCTCACCCGCTACGCGCAGGACCCGTGGGTGACCCTGCCCGTGGCAGCCGCGGTGATCCTCGGCGGCATCGGCTTCCCCGTCCTGCTCGAACTGCTGCGGCACCGCCACCGCAGGCGTACCACGGGCCGCCGCAACTGGAGCCTGCACACCAAGCTCACCCTGGTCACCACCGCGTCCCTGCTCGCCGTGGGAACGCTGCTGACGTGTCTGCTGGAGTGGACCAACGCCCGCACCCTGGGCCCTCTCGACTTCGGTGAGAAGCTCCTCAACGGGTTCTTCCACTCGGCGATGTCCCGCACCGCGGGCTTCAACTCCCTGGACGTGGGAGCCTTGCACGCCTCCACGCTCCTGATGACGTGCATGCTCATGTTCATCGGCGGCGGCAGCGCGGGCACCGCCGGCGGCATCAAGGTCACCACCTTCGCGGTCCTGGCAGCGGCCGTCGTGGCGGAGGTCCGTGGCGAGCCCACATCCACCGCCATGGGCCGCAGGCTCGCCCCGCACGTCCTGCGGCAGGCCCTGACCGTCGTCCTGCTCGGCATCGGCCTGGTCGTGACCGCCACGCTGGCGCTGCTGAGCGTCACGACGCTGCCGTTCGAGTCCGTGCTCTTCGAAGTCGTCTCCGCCTTCGGCACCGTGGGCCTTTCCACCGGCATCACCGCCGACATCCCCGACATCGGCCGGCTGATCCTGGTGCTGCTCATGTTCATTGGCCGGCTCGGCCCTGTCACCCTCGTCTCGGCCCTCGCCCTGCGCGAGCGCACCCGCCGCTACCAACTGCCCGAGGAGCGACCTGTCATTGGGTAACTACCTGCACGCCCTGCGCCGACGCCGCCGCAAGCAGCTCACCGACGAACACACCACCGTCAGCGGCGACCAACGTGTCGCCGTCATCGGCCTCGGCCGCTTCGGCAGCTCCCTGGCCAACGAGCTGATGCGCCGCGGCTGGGACGTCCTGGGCATCGACACCGACGCCCGACTCGTCCAGAGGTACAGCGACGGCCTCACCCACGCCGCCGTCGCCGACTGCACCGACCCCGAAACCCTGCGCCAGCTCGGCGTCCACGAATTCACCAGCGCGGTCGTCGCGATCGGCACCGACATCGAGGCCAGCATCCTGGTCACCTCCAACCTCCTCGAGGCGGAGGTGCCCAACATCTGGGCCAAGGCCATCAGCCGCCAGCACGGCCAGATCCTCGAACGCCTCGGCGCCCACCACGTCGTACTCCCCGAACACGAAATGGGCGAACGGGTCGCGCACCTCGTCACCGGCCGCATGCTGGACTTCATCGAATTCGACGACGACTACGCCCTCGTCAAGACCGTCGCTCCCGAGATCGCCACCGGCGTCCCGCTCGGTCAGAGCCTGGTCCGCAGCAAGTACGGCGTCACCGTCGTCGGCATCAAACGGCCGGGGGAGGACTTCACCTACGCCACCGCCGACACGGTCGTCGAAAAGGGCGACGTCATCATCGTCACCGGCAAGACCCGTGCGGTGGAGAGCTTCGCCGATCTCGGCTGACGGCGGCGGTGTGCCCTGCTCGTACTCGACCGCGACCAGCGGCCCTACGCGATCGTGCCGGGCTCCGAGCTGCTCTCGGTCATGCGGCGGTACGCGGCGCGAGCGGACAGGACACGCCCCGTTGCCGTACCGATGAAAGCCGCGCCCAGCAGACAGCTGATCCACACCGGATCCCGGTGCTCGGCCCAGGAGATCTCCCCGATGGGATCGACGGCGTAGGTGTTGAGCAAGGTCCAGCACACCAGAGCCGTGCCCGGTGCGGCGGCGAAGCGCCCCCGCACCCCCAGCAACGCGGCCAGGAGGCACAGGACGCCGAGAGCGAGTCCGGCGCCGCCGAGCGCGCCGAGCAGGTCGAGCACGACCATCGCCACGAACGCGCCCAGATACGCCGCACTCCAGATCAGGTGTGTGGCCACCGGCTCGGGAACCGGCCTCGCACCCCTGGCAATCAGCCGCCACCGCACCACCGTCGCCTCCCTCCGGCGCTGTCACAGACACATTGTCGCCGGGTGTTCCACCGCACCGGACACCGCAGCCGGTCGGATCCGGCGACGCGGACCTCGTCGCCGGGTGTTCCACCCCGGCGCCGGGTTGGGATCGGGCTGTGCTGTGACCGGCTGCGGGTCCGGGCGTAATTCGCTTGCTCTGGCCGCGGGGCAACGCTGCACTGTGGCCGGACACCACGAGTCGTGGTGCCGGTATGTCGAGGAGGCAGTGGCGGCAATGGAGATTCGTTCCACGACCGATGAGGACTTTGACGTCTTCGTCGACACAGTGCATGCCGCGTTCGGGCGCTTCCCGGAAACCCCGGTCGAGGGCGGCGGGCTGTGGTGGTCGGCGCTCGAAGTGGACCGCTGCCTGCTCGCGCTGACGGCGGACGGGCGGCCTGTCGGCACCGCCGCCGCGCACTCCTTCGAGCTCACCCTGCCCGGTGAGACCCTCGTCCCGGCCGCGGGGGTGACCGCCGTCGGCGTCCTGCCCTCGCACCGGCGCCGGGGCGTGCTCAGCGCGGTGATGCGGCATCAGCTCGCCGGGCTGCGCCGCGCCACCAGGCTGCCTTCGCCATTCCCCGGGCACGGGGAGCGGCCGCAGTACGAGTGACCGGCTCGGACACCGGCTCGGTCGAGGTGCTGCGTCGTGCCGAGTGCGGTGAGATCCTGGAGGAGATCTACGACCGGTATCGCCGCGTCCAGCCCGGCGCGCTGTCCCGGCCGCACCGCTGGTGGGCCTTGCGCGCGGGCCAGCCCCCGATCTCGCCGGCGCCGCGCTACGTCGCCGTCCACCGGGACCGCGACGGCGTCCCGGACGGGTACGCCAGCTACTCGATCGAGTCCGGCACCCTGACGGTCGACGAGACCGTTGCCACCGACGACGCCGTCTTCACGGCCCTGGCCCGGTTCGTACTCGGACACGACCTGGTCTCTCGCGTCGTGTTCAAGCATGTCCCGCCCGGGCACCCGCTGCGCTGGCAGTTCGCGGACTTCCGCGCCGGTGAGGTGAGCGGTGACACCGACTGGCTCTGGGTGCGGCTGCTTGACGTCCCGCGTGCGCTGACCGCGCGCGGCTGGTTCACCGACGGCGAGCTCGTCCTCGACGTCGAGGACCCGTTCCTTGGCGAGCGCGGCCGCTATCTGCTGACCGTCCGGGACAGCAAGGCCGACTGTGTCCCCACGGACCGGGAGCCCGACCTGTCGCTGGACGTGAGCGATCTGGGCTCGGTCTGCCTCGGCGGCACCGCCCCGAGCACGCTCGTTCGGGCCGGACACATCCGGGCCCACCGCCCGGGCGCGGCCGCCCTCGCGGACGCCCTCTTCCGCGCCGAGCGCTCCCCGCACTGCCTGCACTGGTTCTGACCGCGCGCTCGCCGGCCCCGCACACAGCACAGGAGCTCAGGGGCCCATGGAGTGCCTGTCGAGAGGGGTAGAAAGGTGACATGACCGAGCGCGAGGCCCCGTGCGGGGGCGTGGACGATGTTGATGCGGTGACCCGTGCGGTGCTGACGGCCTCGCGGCTTCTGGTCGCGGTGTCCGCGCGATCGTTGGCGGAGGTCGAGGAACGGGTGACGCTTCCTCAGTTCCGCATGCTGGTGGTCCTGTCCACCCGAGGTGCCACCAAGCTGGTGGCCCTCGCGGAGCTGTTGCATGTCGCGCCGTCGACCGCGATGCGCATGGTGGACCGGCTGATCGCGGCAGGGCTGGCCGAACGGCGCATCAACCCGGGCAACCGTCGTGAGACTCTGCTCCAGCTCACGGAGGAGGGGCGGCGAACCGTCGCGGACGTCACCGCCCGGCGCCGGTCGGAGATCGCCCGGATCGTCGAACGGCTCGCCCCGGAGCAGCGTGCCCGGCTCATCAGTGCTCTGACCGCGTTCAACGAGGCGGGGGGTGAGCCGTCGGTCCCCGACGCGGGAGGGGTGGAGCTGCATCCCTTGGGCTGGACCGACACGGCCGCGGAGTGCGGCGCCTGACGGCGGTGTACCGAAGGGCTCCGGGAAGGGCTGTACGCCGTGCGACACATTTTGCATAATGCAAAGGACGGGGGATGCCGCGAGCCGGCCGTGTTGTCGGCTCGCGGCATGCGGGACCGGCCTGCGGGGAGGGATGGCTGCGTCGGCAGCGGCCCGCGGTCGAGGCCGGTCTGATGGCTCATCGCGCACGGGTGTGGAGACCGGCGGAGTTCGTCGGTGCCCCGCCGCGGCGCCTGGTGGCGCAGGGGCTTGGGGCAACCGGGCCCCGGTCGCTCGCTGAGCCGAAGGTGCCGGACGCGGTAGTACGCCGTCACGGCGAACGGTGCCGCACATGCAGCCACTGGGCCCGGGACGGCGTGCCGCGGTCGTCGACGGCGAAGACCATGTACCAGCCCGCGGGCACCAGTGACGGGTCGCCGGGGACGCGGACAGTGAGTTCACCGCCGGTGCGCCCGCTGATGTTCAGGGCGACGGAGCGTTGGTCGAAGTCGGTGACGTGGGTGGCTGATCCGGGCCTCATCAGACGGACCTTGGAGATACGCGCCGCGTCCGGTGTGCGGAGCCTGACACTGCCGCCCGGCGCGACCGCAGCCGTTCCGCCAGTGCTCAGGTCCGGCCGGTCGCCGCGATGGAGGTAGGGCGGTGAGTAGACCTCGACACGCTGCTCGAAGCGTCCTGGGCGGGAGTTGGCCTTGTCGGAGAAGAGCGGGTCCGAGCCGAAGACGGCGACCCGGCCGTCAGGCAGAAGAAGGGCTTCGGTGTGGTAGTTGCGGCCCACGGTGGGGGCGGCCGCCGTGGTGAAGGTGTTGGTGGCGGGGTGGAAGAACTGCGCCTTGAGGATGTCGCTGGCGCCGCGCCCGCGGTAGCCGCGGCTCCCGCCGGTGGTGAAGACGGTGTCGTCGGGCATGAGGACGCTGTTCAGATAGCGCGTACGGTCCGGGAGCCGGGGCCCGTCGTTGAAGGCGGGGCGACCGGAGCGCAGGTCGATGACGGCGGTACGGTCGGTGGCATCGGCGGACTCACCGACGCCCCCGCCCCCGAGCACCATTACCTTCTTGTCCTGCGCGGGTGGCAGCAGCACTGACGAGGACGTCTCCAGAAGGCCGGCGTTCTTCAGCCCGCGGACGGGCGTGAAGGAGTTGTTCCGCAGATCCCACAGGCCGGGCGTGCGGCCCTTGTCGGCCGGCCCGTACCCGGCGTTGGACCCGGAGTAGAAGAGGGTGTTCCGGCCGGTCAGGAAGAACGAGGGGTAGGTCGGGAAGTATCGGGTGGGCGCCGTGGACCAGGTCTTCGACGCGGGGTCGTAGATCTCGTTCTTGCCCGGCACCATCTGTCCGACGTCGTCCAGGCCGGACACCGCGAGAACCCGTCCGTCCGCGAGCGTGGTGAGGCTCGGGTACCAGCGGGCCTCGTCCATGGAGTCGACCTTGGTGTACTTCTCGGTGACAGGGTCGAATTCATAGGCGTCCTTGATGCCTTGGAAGTCCTTCTTGTCGAGGCCGAGTTTGGTGGCGACGCCGTAGAAGTTGTCCGCGTCCTCGCCCTTGAGGCCCTCGATGCCGTACTGCTGGGTGGTGTTGGTGACCCCGCGGGTGCCCTTCCGCACGGCCTCGACAAAGACCCGGGCCTCGCCGGCGGTGACCTTCACCCTTCCGGCCCGTTCGCCGACCGTCTTCTCGGCGGCGGGCACGCGGACGGAGACCTGGGAGCGGTACTTCATGCCGGACGCCGAGCGGAAGACGGTACCCTTCGGGAACGTCCGCGCCTGGTCGGGATCCTCGTTCTTGACGAGCATGGCGCCGCCCGCGCGCTTCACGTCACCCTTGAGGACCTCATAGCGGGCCGTCCCGCCCGCGATCAGGACCTTCCCGTCGGGAAGTTGGGTGTGTCCGCCGCAGAACAGGTCCTCCGGCGTGTCGATCTTCTTGAAGGTGCCCTCGGCCGGGTCCCACAGGGTGCTTTTGAAGACACCGCCGTTGAACAGCTTGACGCTGTTGCCGGACCCCGCGACGAGCAAGACCTTGCCGGTACGCAGCAGGATCGCGTGAATCGAGTTGAGCTGATACCGGTGGGGCATCGCCGCGAGCGCCCAGTGCCCGTACTTCCTTTTGTACGAGGGCTGACTGATCTCCCAGCGGTGGTACTGCTCTTGCGCGAAGCCGACCAGCGCCGGGGTGTTGAGCCCGGCCAGGACGACCACGACTCCGGCGCCGAGCCAGGTCTTGCGCGACGTGAGGCGGGGACGCGTGCGCTGCGCCAAGGGAGCCTCCACAACGAGGGAGAAGGACGCGTGGACCCTCGAGGCCTATCGCACGGACTGCGTCCCCCGACGGCGACACTCGGTCTTGCACCGTGCAAAATGCCCCGTCCGGGCCCTCGGCGGGATCCGTTCCGCATGAACGGTGTGCGGCGTCGGCCGCTGTGCGCGTCGGTTCCGTAACGATGGAGCAGTGTCCTGTTTACCCAGTGCAATGGTTGCTTAGGGTGAGCGGTGATGACCGAGCGAATTACCTCTGCTGCCCGTGTGCTCTCCGTGCTCCCTTACGGGGTGATGGGGCTGGTGGCACTGGTCGATGTCACGGCGGGGCCGGGGGTCGGGTTCCTGCCGCTGGTGTCGTTGGGGCCGGCCTTCGCGGGCCTGACCGGTGGGTGGCGGCGCACGGCACTCGTCGGGGCGATCGCGCTGGCCGTGTGTGTGGGGCTCGGCCTGTACGACGGACTGTTCACGGGCCGCCGTGGGATCACCGCCCTGCTGTCCGTCGTCGGTGTGACCATCGCGGGCCTCGTGGCGGCAGTGATGAGACAGCGGCGAGAGACGGAGCTGGCGAACGTGCGCTCCATCGCCGAGGTGGCCCAGCGCGTGCTGCTGCGACCGGTGCCGCGCGGAGCCGGTCCGCTGCGCATCGCGGTGTCGTACACCTCCGCCGTGGCCGAGGCGCGGATCGGCGGTGACCTGTACGAGGTGGTGGCCTCGCCCCACGGCGTGCGCGCCGTTGTGGGCGACGTCCAGGGCAAAGGCCTGGAAGCGGTGGAAACCGCGGCAATCGTCCTGGGCGCCTTCCGCGAAGCCGCCTACGACGAGCCGGACCTGACCGCTGTGGGTGCGAGAGTCGAGCGGGCGCTGGAGCGGCACCTGGCGGAAGAGGAGGCCGAAGAGAAGTTCGTCACCGCCGTCTTCGCCCAAGCCGACGGCCGGATCGGCGGCACGGCAGCAGACGAGTGGAGCATGACGTTGCTCAACTACGGTCACCCCGCGCCCCTGGCCGTGCGAGCCGACGGCGCCGTGGACTACCTCGCCCCGCCCCGGCGCGCACTGCCCCTCGGCCTGACCGCCCACGCCGCGAACGGCCCATCGCCTCACCAAGTGGCCTTCGCCCGGGGCGACCAGGCGCTGTTCTACACCGACGGCGTCTGCGAAGCCCGTGATCCGGAGGGCCGTTTCTATCCGCTGGACCAGCGAACGATCCTGCTGAAACACCATGATCCGGAAACCGCCCTGGAGACGGTACGCCAGGACCTGGAGGCATTCTCGGCCGGGCCGTTGCACGACGACGCCGCCATGCTGCTGATGCGCTGCCGCACGGACGACCTCCGACAGCAGTGATGTTTCCCGACAGCCGCTCTACGTACTCGCCAATCGGTCGGTCCCCCCTGTCGGTCCTGGCACCGGCACCCGCCATCGGGCGTGGTCGTCAGATGTACGCGTCGATGATCGCGTCGACCTGTTCATAGCCGGTGCGGAGCAGGAAGGTGTTCAGCCGGCCGTGGGACTTGGCGCCCAGGATGTAGAAGTCGGGCTCTGGGGTGCGGAGTTGGTCGATGCCGGGGGAGGGCTGTGCCAGGCAGTCGGCGCTGGCGCCGGAGGCGGCGAGGAGCGCGGCGGAGAGGTTCATGGGGGCGCCGGTGGCGTAGCACTCGTGGACCTGGAGCTGGCGGTAGAGGGAGGCGTCGCCGGTGTATCCGGTCAGTGCGATGACGTGGTCGGCCAGGATCTCGCGGGGGCCGGCGGCGGTGGCGAGGCGTACGCGGATGCGCTCGTGCGTACCGTCGCCGTCGGCCTGCACCGACTGGACGACGGCGCCGGTGTGGACGGTGACGCGCTCGTTGTCGCCGCGGGCCAGGGTTTGGGAGGTGTCGACGAGTTCCTGGCGTCCGGGAAGGGAATCGCCTTCGATGGCGCCCCAGTCGGGCTTCGGGCTGCGCACGGCCCAGTCGAGGCGGGTGCCGGGCAGACTTGCGAGGTCGCGGGCGGCGGTCTGGGCGGACTTTCCGGCTCCGACGAGGAGGACGTCGCCCGCCCAGCGGCCCGGGTCGTCGAGGGCCGGGAGGGTGCGGGTGATGCGGTGGGCGAGCGTGCGCTCGCCGGGGGCCGGGATGCCGCCGTCGCCGAGCGTGTTGGGGTGCGAGTAGGTGCCGGTGCAGTCCAGGACGAGGTCCGCCTCGGCGGTGTCCTCGCCGTCCGGGGTGTCCAGGAGCAGTGTGAAGGGGGCAGCGGCCCGGGTGTCGGTGCCGATGTGTTCGTGCTTGAGCAGGCCGGTACGGGCCACGGCGGCGACGCGGGTACGCAGCCGGATCCGGCCCGCGAGGGTGGTCAACGTGGTGAGGGGGTCGAGCAGGCGGGAGACGAGCTCGGCTCCGGTGGGGCAGTCGCTCCCCGAAGGAACCTCCGCGCCCGCGCGCGTGAGGTCGCTGCGCATCCGGTGCGAGACGTTCAGGTCCCAGGGAGTGAACAGGCGGGCATGGCCCCAGGCGCGTACATGGGCGGCGACACGGTCCGCGCTCTCATAGACGGTGACTGGCCATCCCGCCTCGGTGCAGGCGAGCGCGGCGTCCAGGCCGATGGGGCCGGCGCCGAGGATCGCGACGTGGCGCTGCATGATGAACTCCCTTTCGGTGCTGGTCAGATGGCGCAGTGCACGGGGCGAGGCAAGCTCCCGTCGGTGAGGCGGGCGGTGAAGAACCGCTCGGTCACGAGCTGTTTTCCCTGCTCCAGGCCCGTCCCTGGGGGAGCGAGGTGCAGGTCGGGGCTGGTGGTGAGGTCCGCGCCCGCGGGATGCCAGTGCAGGCCGTCAGCGGTGACGGTCAGCTCGGGGATGCTGGAGTCCTCGCCGATTTCGATGCCGGTATCGGCGAAGCCGCGCCTGAGCAGCGGGCGTACGGCGAAGTGCGCAGCGGGCAGACCGAGTTCGGCCAGGAGTTCACGGACGGCGGGGATCTCGTGGGTGTTCTCGGGGGTTTCGGTCAGCGCGACACGCGGCGGCAGGCCGAGGTCGATCAGGTGGCGGATCCCGTCCAGGGTGCGCCGCCAGGAGCCCGCGCCGCGGTGCAGATCGTGGGCGTGGGCCGTGGCACCGTCGAGGGAGGTCTGGACGGTGAGTTTGCGGTCGGCGAGCGCTGCGAGCCCATCGGCGCGGCTGCCACGCATGAGCATGGCGTTGGTCATGACGACGGTGGGCAGCCGGGAGCAGGCGTAGTCGAGCAGCGGAACGATGTCGGGGTGGAGGAAGGGCTCGCCGCCGGTGACATACAGCTCGCCGAAGCCGGACGCGACGGCCTCGTCGACCAGATCCCGGAACGCGGCGGCGGGCAGGGTGCGGGGGGTGGTTTTGGGTGAGGAGGCCACGGCGCAGTAGTCGCAGGCCAGGTTGCAGTGGAAGTTGGTGTACAGCCACAGCCGGGGCGGGAAGTAGGCGGAGCCGAACAGCGGCACCACCGGACGGTCACCGTCCGGGGCGTCGGACAGGTTCTCCCCCCAGCCGTCGTCGGCGGGGCGGAATGCGGTGGGCAGTGTGGAGCGGTAGAGGTGGAAGCGGCCGCGCGAGCGCTCCCGAGGAGGCAGGATCTCCAGGCAGGTGGTCCACCAGCCGGTCTCGATCGTCTCCACGAAGACTTCTGGCAGCCCGGCGGCCCGCATGGAGGCTGCCTGGGCCCGCCAGTCGTACGCGAGCGGTACCAGCTCGGCCGTGGCCGTGCCGTTTTCGAAGTTCAGAAGTGCGTACCGGACCTCGCGGCGGCCGTCGTTGGCGGGCTTGCCGAGGACGCCGACGTTGACCACGAGCGTGTCGTCGATACGGCGCTGCCAGGGCAGGCCGCTATGGGTGCACAGGATCACGTCCGCGCCCGACGCCCGTGTGCGTGCCCGGTGTTCGGCCCCGGTCAGGGACTCCCACCAGAAGTCGTTGAGGGCAAGGGTGGAGCCGTGCACCATGTGCACGTCCACACCGTCGATCATCTCGCGGCGCTCGGTGGGCAGTTCCCCCATCCAGGCGGCGAAGTCACGCCTTGTGGTGGCCAGGGTGTGGTCGTAGATGATCTGGGCGTACTCGTTGTCCTTGGGGTCGCGGTAGCCGCAGCCGCAGTCGGTGTCGCCGCGGGCGACGGCCACGTCGTAGTTCCCGGCGACGCACGTGATGCCGTGGCTGGTGAGCAGGGGCCACAGCGCGTCCATGTCGGCGCCGAAACCGCCGAGGTCGCCCAGGCAGTACAGCCGATCGGCGCCGCGGGCGCGGGCGTCGGCGACGAACGCTTCGAGGGCGAAGGGGTTTGCGTAGGGTCCGCCGCATACTGCGATGCGCATGGGGGAGGCCTCCGGAGGGTTGGCGGTCAGTGATCGGGTTTCAGGCCTGGCCGGATGGTGCCTGGGGCCGTTTGCGGCGGCGTAGGTGAGGTCCTGCGGCATAGCGGCGGCGGATCGCCTCGGGGTCGACGCCCGCGAAGTACAGCAGCTTCAGGTACTGCATGAAGACGATCATTCGCCATGTGCCGTGCGAGACCAGGCGGCGGGACGATGCCGTGGACGTGGCGGGCAGCACGGCGAGATGGCCGCGCCGGGCCAGGCGACGGGACATCTCCAGATCCTCCATGATGGCGAGGTCCGGGAAACCACCGAGCTCGTCGAACACGCTGCGGCGGATGAACATGGCCTGGTCGCCGAAGACGTGGTGCAGGCGGCGGGCGCGCGCGTTCGAGGTCCAGGCAAGGTAGTTGAGGGCGGGCGTGCGCCGGTCGAACCGGATCGTCAAGCCTCCGCCGACCACCTGCCGGTCGGTGAGGACCTTGCGGATCTGAGGGAGTGCGGCAGGGTCGATCCGGGTGTCGGCGTGGATGAACCACAGCACGTCGCCCGAAGTGTGGCGGGTTCCTTCGTTCATCTGCCTTGCACGGCCGCGATCACTGTGCACGACTTTCGCATACGGTGCGGCGAGTTCGACGGTCGCGTCGGTGGATCCGCCGTCGACCACGACGAGCTCGCAGCCGGGGAAGTCGCGGCACAGGCGGCTGAGCGCGATCTGGACGGTCGCCTCCTCGTTCAGGGCGGGGACGACGATCGACACGGTGAGGGTCGTCATGCTGACTCCGGTGGCGGTGGCTGGAGCAGGGCGCCGATCCGGGCCGGGAGCAGCGGGTCGGCGAGGAGCGCGGCAGCGTCCTCGGGAGTGTCCAAATCCCGCAGAGGCGCGAGGAGTTCGGTGTGCAGCCCGGCATTCTTGGCCAGTACGAGGGTGGCAGCGAGCACCTTGTCCGTGCTCCAGCACGACGGATCGAGAGCGAAGAGGCAGGTGTGCGAGGAGCGCATGCCGATCAGGTAGTAGCCACCGTCAAGGGCAGGGCCGAGCACCACATCTCTGCTCTCCAGGGCGGTAAGGGCGGCTCGCAAGTCATCCCCGGGCTTCGCCATCACCAGCACCGCCGGGGTGCACGGCGTGCTCATGAGCCGAACCGGTAGACGTTGCCGGTCGGCGACACCGCCTTCACGCGAGGAAGCGACCAGTGCGCCGGTGTGCGGGCGGCCTCGACCAGAATCTGGCGCAGTGGCTCACTGAACGGCCGGTCGAAGATCCAGTGGCCGCGGCCGACCGCGCCCGGGATGTCGTGCCACGTGCAGGCCGAACCGTCGGGCAGCCGGTTGGATGGAAAGTACAGGTCGTCGAAGACGCTGAGTGATCCGGGCGCGGCGGCCGGATCGACCGCGCCGCAGGGCCAGTCGTAGTTGCCCGATCCGGTGATGATTCCGATGCGCATGCTCAACTCTCCTGTGCAGCGGCGATGGTGGAAGGGCCGCGGACCTCCACGAGGGGGAGGAGCCGGCGTAGTGTGGCGTTCTCGCCCGGGTCGAGGACGGCGTGCTGCACACACGCCGGGACCAGGATGCCGTCCGCGGGGTGGGCCATGGAGTACTGGCAGGCCGCCAGCCGCTCCTGCGTCGCCAGGATCTCAGGATCCTCGGCGCGCTCGCCGCGCTGCATCAACGCCCAGGCAGGCGCGACCTGTTCGGCGTCCATGAACATGTGCATCACGAAGGTGACCGGCCGGACACGGAACCGGTGGCGTACGAGGCGCAGGACCCCCACCCGGCGCACGGTGCGGGCCAGCCAGCGCACCGCCGTGCCAAGGACGTGCGGACGGCGGACGACGACGCGGGCCAGCTTGACCGCGAGCAGTACAGGCGGGGTACCGGTGAAGCTCACCTTGCCGAAGTAGCGGAAGAAGCCGTCGCGTGCGGCCAGATCGCGTGGCTCGTCGTCCTCCAGGAAGGGGTACCAGCAACTCCCGACGAAGAAGCCGTACGCGGTGCGGTTGCAGCGCACGTCGCCGTTCTGGAACACCTGGTAGCCCAGCGGCCGCCCGGCGCCGCGCCCGATCTCCGCCCACACCGCGTCCGGTGTCGCCTCGCGGTACTGCTCCTTCCAACGGCGCTCGTCGCCCAGGAAGGCGGCGGGCTGGAAGGAGAACATGCCGTAGCCCATGGTGTGGCAGTCCCGGATGACGTCGGCGATCTCGTCAAGGTTGCCGGGAGTGACCGTCATGTTGTGGGCGAGGAAGAACCGCACGCCGTGCTCGCGGCGCAGCCGCGCGAACATCGCGGCGAACCGCCGCCGGCAGGAGTTCAACGCCCGCTCGCTCGGCGGGCGTTCGATGCCGCGCCTGCCGTACATGAACTTGTCGAAGTGGGCGGCGAACGACAGCCGATCGAAGCGCCGCCTCTCGTCGGGACCGAGTGCGAGCTGCTGGAGGTAGTCGTAGTCGAAGTCGCCGTGGGTGAAGCTCATCGGTTCACGTCCGTGCTCCCGCATGATCTGCAGGGTGGCGGCGTGGTCGTCGGGCGGCAGCAGGCTCACCTCGCCGCCGATCAGCTGGGTGTGGGCGCGTGGCCCGCGCACCTTGCGCAGCAGGCCCATCTGGGCGGCGACCTGCTCGCGGGTGTGCGGGCCGTCGACGCGGACGGCATTGGCGTCGCGGGAGTGGTAGCAGGGGGTGCACTTCAGATTGCACTTGGGGAACACTCCGTGGGTGCCCTCGCAGCCCACCCCGTGCTGCCCGATGATCTGCCCCGGAGTCCTGGCCGCCGCGGGCAGTTCGGCCCAGCGGCGCTCCATGGCTTCGACGAACTCCGCGTCGTAGGGCCTGGTCGCTCGCTCCAACGCCCGCAGTCTCGTCAGGAACCCCATCGTTGGTGTCTCCGTTCTCGTTCGATGATTGGGCGGGTGTCACCGGCGCACTCTCCTCTGGGACCGCAGGCGAGCGGGTGCTTCATGGGCTGTCCGGGCCGCCTTGCGGGCGGTGCGCAGCAGCAGGACGTACAGCGGCCGGCAGAGTCCACAGCACTGACACTCCGATGTGCCAGGCGCAGGATCACGGCCGCACTCTCCGTCGCAGCCCAAGGAGCGTGCCTGTGATCCTCTGGTGCGCCGCGAGCCGCCGGTACACCTCGGTGAGCGCCGCATGCCAGGGGCCGTCCGTATAACTCGGATACGGATGCACGGTCTTGGCGTACTGCGAGGGCGTCCAGCGCAGCCGCACCGCTGTGGCCAGGTGGGCGATGGTCTCGCCCGCGCGCGGTGCCGTCACCGTCGCACCGGCGATCCGCCCGCGCCCGTCCAGGACCAGGGAGGTGAAGCCGTCGGTGCGGCCGTCGGCAACAGCCCGGTCGACCCGGTCGTGGTCGATGGTGAGCGTGCGCGTCCCCTCCTCGGCCGTCAGGCCGACACGGGCCACCTCCGGGTCGGTGTAGGTCACCCACGGCACCGCGGTGTAGTCGGTGCGGCGGCGCACGCCGAGCAGCGCGTCGGTGACGGCGGAGGCGCCCTGCACCCCGGCGAGATGGGTGAACGCAGACCTCCCGGTCACGTCGCCGGCCGCGTAGATGCGCGGGTTGGTGGTGCGCAGCCGGTCGTCCAGGCGGACCTGATCTCGTTCGTCGACCGCAACCCCTGCTGCTTCAAGCCCCAGCCCCGCCGTGTTGGGGCGACGGCCGGTGGTGGCGAGCAGACGGTCGTACGGAATCTCGCCGCCCGGCCCGTGCAGTGCGTCGCCGTCGACCCGCTCGGCGCGGTAGCCGGTCAGCACCGTGACCCCCTCGGCCTCCAGGCGTTCCTTGAGCAGCCCAGAGGCGCGCGGCTCCTCGCGGGGCAGCAGCCGCTCCACCGCCTCGACGACGGTGACCTGCGAACCGAGACGGGCGAACGCCTGGCCCAGTTCGCAGCCGATCGGACCGCCGCCGAGCACCACCAGACGTCCGGGCAGCTCGGCCAGGTCCCACACGGTGTCGCTGGTCAGCGGCCCCGCCTCGGCCAGGCCCGGAATCGGCGCCAGGGCTGGGGACGAGCCGGTGGCGATCAGCGCGTACCGGAAGGACAGCTCATGCTCACCTGCCCGCAGCGTGCGCGGCGAGGTGAACTCGGTGTCTCCATACGCGACGTCCACGCCGAGGGGCCGTAGGGCGTCGGCGGAGTCGTGCGGTTCGATTGCCGCGATCGCTCGCTTCACGTGCGCCATGGCCGCAGCCAGGTCGGCAGGCCCGCTCGGTGCGCTCAGCCCGTACCGTCCGACACCTCGCGCCGCATGCACCTCCGCCGCCACATGGAGTAGTGCCTTGCTGGGCACGCACCCGGTCCACAGGCAGTCACCGCCCAGGCGGGCCCGCTCGACCAGCAGCGTGCGTGCCCCGAGCCGTCCGGCGGTACGGGCCGCGGTCAGCCCGGCGCTGCCGCCGCCGATCACCACCAAGTCGTAGGTCCCCGTGCTGTGCTGAGGATGCCCGATGCTCATCGTGTGATCTCACTCCGGCTCTCGAACGGTGCACCGGCGCGGGACTGCCCTCGCCGACGGGGTGGAAAGGGAACCCGGTGAGAGTGCCCGCGCCTTCCCCTCCGCATACAGAGTTTCGGCCTGCCGGAGGTGAACAGCGCACCGTCGGCATTCGGCGTGTCCCTGGGACGGAATGGCCTGGCGACCCCACAGAGTTCCCCGGGGGAGGCACGGCACCGCACAGTCTGGGGGGAGCCGGGGGCTGTGGAACCGGGAACCGGAAGGGATGACGGGGTGGACGAACAGGACTGGCGCCGTTATTTGGGGCATTACCACGACAGCCGCCCCGGCATCACCGAACGGCTCCTGGCACGGGCCGACCACTCGCCGTACGCGTGGCTGGCCGAGCCGCTGCGCGCCGTGGGCGGAAGCGTGGTCGACCTGGCCTGTGGGTCCGCCCCCATCCGCCCCCTGCTCCCCGAGGCCCGCTGGATCGGTGTCGACTCCTCGGCGGGTGAACTGGCCTCGGCCGCCCGCCTCGGCCGCCTGCCCCTGGTCCGGGCGTCGGCCGACGCGCTGCCTGTGCGTTCTGGGGCCGCCGACGCGGTCTGTGCCTCGATGTGTCTGCCCGTCCTCACCCCGCTGCCCCAGGTCCTTGCCGAGATCCGGCGCGTCCTGCGTCCCGGCGGAACGCTCGCCGCCCTGGTGCCGGCCCAGAGTGGGCTCACCCTTTCCGGCGTGCTCGCCTGGACCCGGATCATGGCCACGGTGAGGGCCGTCCGCCAGCCCTGGCCCAATCCGCGGGCCCGAGACGGAGTTGCCGCCGTGCTGCGTGACGCGGGCTTTGTCGTACGCTCCGACGAACGCCGCCTCTTCTCCATCGCCCTGGACACCTCAGAGGCCGCAGCGATCCTGGTCGACGGTCTCTATCTGCCCGGCCTCACCCCCGGGCGCGCCCAGGCGGCCAAGCGCGCCCTCGCCGGCTGGGCCCGGCCGGGCCGCCGCCTCGAACTGCCGCTGCGTCGCGTGGTGGCCGAACCCTCGGCCGGAGACTCCCGCCAAAGTCTCGTGTGAGGCGCGGGAAACTGCCCGGATTTCAGGCTCTGCGAGCCTGTGCTCCGGGCGAAGGCCGCTGATCAAACTGCTGCTGATGTCAGCTTCCCTTCCGGCGCAGGAGAGGGTGCGTGGCCTGGAGATGCGCGCAGCATGTGCCTTGGGGTTCGAAGGACGTGCCCAGTTCGTCGGCCATCGCTGTGAAGAACTGTCGGCCCTGGCGCGACTGGCGGGTGGTGATCCAGTGATAGTCGGCCCGTCCTTCCAGTACGGAGTGGAGGGCGTCCCTGGCCAGTCCTTGGTTCTGCCAGGCGCAAGCGATCCAGATGTTGTTGACGCGGCCCATGCGGCAGAGCGCGCAGACTTGATACTCGAGTTCCCCGATCTTGCGACTCCTGTGGTCGAGCAGGACGAGCGTGTGGGGGCCGAGAGGCTGCAGCAGATGCACGTAGCGCAGCGGTGCAGTCGGGCCCGGGGTCTTCCACAGTTTCCAGTTCACGCGGCGACCGTTCGATGTTTGCAGAGTGGGTCAGGCGAGGGCGTGGTGGCGCAGCCGGACGGACAGCGCGGAGAGCAGCACCCTGAGGCGGTGACGACGAAGCGTACGGTGAACTGCCAGAAGGTGGTGGGTTGTCGGTTGGGTTCGGTGACGCCGAGGACGATGACGTTGGCGCCGATGGCGGTGGCGTTACGGCCGTCCAGGAGCGGTCGCCCCGCGGGGCCGGGGCGGCGGATGGCGCGTTGGCCGTTCGTGGCGTCACGGCGGGGTGAGGGGCGCCGCAACAGACAGCCGCTGACGGCCCGGTGGGGGCAGTGACCGCCTGTGACCGACACCGGGGGAGGGAATGCTGCCCCGAGAGGGCGGGTTCCCGTCGCGCACCGCACACAGCCGTACGGACAGCGCGGCAGGCTTCGGCCGGTCGCCGTGCGTGCGATCCACATCCCAGAGGAGAGAGATGACGGTTGACGCACCCCAACCCATGCACACCGCTGACAGGGGCCGCACTGCCGTGGTTGACGCGGTCAAGGAGTACTACGGCAAAGTGCTGTCCTCGTCCAAGGACCTCAAGACCTCGGCCTGTTGTACCGCCGACGCCCCGCCCGCGCACATCGCTGCCGCGCTCGCGCAGGTCCACGACGAGATCAAGGACCGCTTCTACGGCTGCGGTTCACCGATCCCGGCCGCCTTGGAAGGTGCCACCGTCCTGGATCTGGGCTGTGGCAGCGGCCGGGACGCCTACGTGCTGTCTCAACTGGTCGGGGAGCACGGCCGCGTCATCGGCGTCGACATGACTGCCGAGCAGCTCGCCGTGGCCCGCCGCCACCAGGACTGGCACGCCGAGAAGTTCGGGTTCGCCAACACCGACTTCCGCCAGGGCTACATCGAGGACCTGGCTGCAGCCGGAATCCCGGACGCCTCCGTGGACCTGGTGGTCTCCAACTGCGTCATGAACCTGTCGCCCGACAAGCCACGCGTCTTCGCCGAGGTCTTCCGGGTCCTCAAGCCCGGCGGAGAGCTGTACCTCTCCGATGTCTTCGCCGACCGCCGCCTGCCCGCCACGCTCCTCGGCGACCCGGAGCTGGTCGGCGAGTGTCTGGCCGGAGCCCTCTACACCGAGGACTTCCGGCGCCTGATCGCCGACACCGGTTGCGCCGACGCCCGTACGGTGGCGAGCGCGCCCATCACGCTGAGCAGCCCGGACGTCGAGCGCAAGATCGGTTTCGCCGCGTTCGCTGCCCGCACCATCCGCGCCTTCAACCTCCAACTGGAGGACCGCTGCGAGGACTTCGGCCACGCTGCCGTCTACCGGGGCACGCTCCCCGAGCATCCGCATTCCTTCGATCTCGACGACCACCACCGCTTCCACACCGGTAAGCCGGTGCTCGTGTGCGGGAACACCGCCGACATGCTCACCGCCACCCGCTACGCACCGCACTTCACCGTCACGGGCGACAAGACCACGCACTTCGGCCTGTTCCCGTGCGCACCCGCCGACCCCACCGCCTCGACCACGGCGGACGGCGGAGCGGCCTGCTGCTGACCTGTGCCCATCAGTTCCGCCGGATACCCGGGCGCCGCCGATCGCCCGGGAACCCGGTCCTCATCCACTCCCCGCACCGGTGGTGGATCCACCCCGGTCCGCCGTACCGCCGTGCAACGTGAGGGTGGGGCAGCAGTCCTCGGGGCCGGCCGTCCCGCGCAGCCGCCGGGCCCAGCACAGGAGCACATGCCCGATCCCCGCGAGCGTCACCATGGCGCCCACGGTGACCAGCCACCAGTTGCCGAGAAGGCCACCGGTGACGCCGACCCCGGCGGCGGGAACGATCAACGGGCCCGCGCAGCGCCCCACCATCAGCGCCATTCCTGCCGCCGCGGCGATCCTGCCTTTGCCGCGGACACTGTTGTGGCGGGCGTGGTCAGGGTGTGCGTTCATCGCTCAGCCCTCTTCGAGTGCGGCGGCGGGTCGACCGACCCGCCGCCGGGGCGTGCACCGTCCCGGCCAGCCGGTCGGCGTACCGGAGGGTGCGGAGTGCGGACAAGGAACGCGGGGTGCGCCGTGCACTGCCCCGGAGGGACGCCTTGACCAGGCGCAGTGTCTCCAGGGCGCCGCTGCACACCCAGCAGACGGCAAGATGTGAGGCCATCTCGGCCCGGCGGGCGCCGGTGAGCTCACCGTCCGCGTACGCCTCCAGGCCCCTGCGCAGCCGCAGATGACGTATCTTCTCGCGGCAGTCGGCCCAGGTCCGCCGGGTTCCTGGAAGGCGCAGCTTCTTCATGCACCGGGAACCCGGGTGAGGCGGACGCCATTCCATGGAATGCGTCGCGCCGGGAACAGGGTTTCTGATACGTGGAAGACCAAAACACCGTGCCACCGGATCCGGCGGACCCCCGGGGCAAGGCGTTCGCCGCCTATGTGCTGCCCGAAGTGGAGGTGTTGCTCCGGGTCGCGATGACGCTGACCGCGCAGCCCGCCGACGCCGAGGACCTGGTGCAGGACACGCTGCTGCGTGCGTACAAAGCCGTCGACTGGTTCGACGGGCAGCATCCGCGGGCCTGGCTGCTGACCATCATGCGGCGCGCCGAGATGAACCGGCACCGCCGCCGCAGACCGCACCTCCTGGATGACCCGGATGCGGACCTGGACCGGCTCAGCTCCACTGGCCCTGAGGACTCCCCGGAAGAAGTGGTGGTGGGGGAGGCGTTCGACTCGGTGGTCGACGAAGCGCTGTCGGCTCTGCCCGACAAACACCGCACGGTGGTGCAGCTCGTGGACATCGACGGCCTGACCTACGCGGAGGCCGCCCGGATCCTCGACGTACCGGAAGGGACCGTGATGAGCCGTCTGCACCGGGCGCGCAAACGCATAAGGGCCCGGCTGACCGCGGCCGGACTGGCACCGAAGCGAGGTCTGATGTGAGCAGAGCACCCTGGCGTCGCCCCCGTGCGGACCGCAAGATGAACTGCCTGCAGGTGGCCCGTGTCCTGCAGTCCTATCTGGACGGCGAGACCGACGAGATCACCGCCCGCCGGGTGGCTGTACACCTGGAGGACTGCCGCCGGTGCGGCCTGGAGGCCACCGTCTACCAGGAGATCAAGAACGCCCTCGCACGCCACGAGCAGCCCGACGAGCTCGCCCTGCACCGCTTGCGCGACTTCGGCACCGCACTGCTTCAGGACCCGCCCCCGGACGAACAGGTGGACGGCGCATGACCTGAGCGCGCGCCGGAGGCCGCCTCCCACACAGGCACATCCTTCACGGAAGAGTGGCGTCCAGCGGCGGTGCACCCTACGTACAGCCCCAAACGGTCTGGCTTTCCTGCCCTGACCTGGGAGGGAGGCGGCGGTGAGGCGGCCCGGCCGGGCGCGGAGCGGCGCACGCACTGGGCCGGGTTCGGCCTGGAGTTGTGGGTCCGGCGCCTGTGCTGAGGCGCTGCGCAAACAGCTTCGGATCGAGCCGGCCGTTCGAGGCGACTCGTTGCCCTGGTCCGTGCCAACCGCAGCGGGAATGGCGCTGACGCCGGGGCCTAACGGCCGGCAACCCTCCCGCCCAGGGCACTGGCAGGGCGTGGCTTCCTCGCCATGGTGTCCCCTATTCAGGTGCCGGGCAGCTGGCGCCGGGCGGCGGCCAGCGCGGTGCTCACATCCGTGGTGCCGGTGGCGATGCACAGGGTGTAGGCGAGGTCGTCCATTCGCTGCCGTACCTTCGTGCTCCGCGCGGAGTCAGCGTGCAGCAGGTGCAACGCCTCGTACTGCTCGATGAGCTTGGGCAAAAGGGCGGGGTGTACTAGCACCTCCCCGTGCAAGCGGAACTCATGGGCGTCGAACGTGCGTTGACGGCTTCTCGCTACCGACGGTGCCCGCAGCCCGAAGGGCGAGAGGGACCGCATTGTGCCGACGGTCTCGGCAACGATCAACCGGCCGCCGAGGTGAGGTGGTCTCACGGGGCCTTGGGGAGCGGGGCGGCTCCCAAGTGGCCCCATAAATCCCGGCCAGCAGTTGGTCAGTCTTCACTGTGCAGGTCAATCGTCAATGCGGCCGGGATGGCGTCGAAGGCTTCTTCGACGCGGCGGGCGAGGGTCTTGGTGCCGCCGTGGCCGCGGCGCTTGTCATAGCCGTCGGGACCGCGGCCGGCGACCCAGTTGCGGGCGCCGCAACGCCAGGCGCTGAGTGCGAACTCGCCGAGCAGGCGCAGCCGTACGTCCTCGCGGCTGTCGACATCGAGGCGTGCTTCGAGGATCTCCACCAGGCGGTGCTGGACCTTCATGGAGGACACGAGGCTGTGGTCGTGCAGCACGGGGGTGCCGGCGGCGAGGCGGCGGGTGCGCAGGAAGCGCTGGTCCCAGCCGTCGGGCATGGCCAGGATGGCCGCGGTCAGCGAGGTGCGCAGCGCATCGAGTGCCGGACCTGGAGCGGCGTGCGCTTCGAAGCGGGCGGTGTACGCGTCCCAGAGTTCGCCCTCGGCGGCCATGGCGACGTCTTCTTTGGTGCCGTAGTAGCGGAAGAAGGTGCTGCGGCCGATCTCGGCGTGGGCGGTGAGTTCATCGAGGGTGACGCGGTCGAAGCCGCGTTCGCTGAACAGCGTCAGCGCGGCGTCGGCGAGCGCGCGGCGGGTGCGCTGCTTCTTGCGCTCGCGCAGCGGCAGGGCGCTGTCGTCCGGGTCCTGGGTGTTGGTGGCCACGAAGCCAGCCTATCGAAGCGGGATCCAGGCTTGTATGGCACTGGAGTCAATTCGGCACTCGTGGCAGTCTGGGACTGAGTCTCACTTTACTGTAAGTGGGTCGGGCTTTGCCCTGCCCGCTTGTCCGACGTGTGGGGAGAGCTGTCGTGATCCGCCGTACTGAAACTCCGCCCGAGATCACCCGTGCCGATGCGCGCACCGTGGTGATCACCGTCCGGCACGTCGACGATGCCGCCCACCAGCAGTCGCTGGCCAAGGCGGCGGCCGCCGCCCGCGAGCAGGAGGCTTGGCTGGACGGATTGTTGAGCTGGTCACTGTTCACCTGCACCGCCGGGCAGGCGCTGATGGCGTACGAACAGTGGGGCGGCGACGAGGCCCTCGATGCGGCCCTGGCCTCGTCGGCGCCGCACGTCGCGGGGATACCGGGCACCGAGCCGTCCGCTCCGGTCCGGTACCGGCTGCACCGCTCCCATCTGGGCGTGACCGGGCAGGCCGACGTGGGATGCGTGGTCACGCCGGTGTTCGACGTGGACGGGCCGGAGCGGCAGCGGCACTTCATCGACGAGGTCTTCGCGCTGACCAAGGATGTGCCGCCGATGCCCGGCTCGATTGCCGCGCACTTCCACACCAGCACCGATGGCACCCGGGTGCTCAACTACGCGGAGTGGACGGACGAGCAGGCCCACATCGACATGGTCACCGCCGACGACCCGCAGGGCATCCGGCGCCGCATCACCGGCGAGATTCCCGGGGTGCGGTCATGCGGATACCGCCGCTGGCACCTGCACACCGCCCTCACCGAGGCAGGGCGTAGCGATGTCCGCTGACGCCACGATTCCCGTCGGCGCCCAGGCGGCGGGGCGGGGTGCCCTGACGGTGCTGCTGCTGGCCTCCACGCTGGGGGTGATGGGTGGCGCCACCATCGCGCCGGTCATCGAGGTGATCCGCCAGGCCCTGGAGGTGGGCGGTACCGAGGCCGGTCTTGTGCTGACCTCCCACAGCCTGGCCATCGCTCTGGTCAGTCCGCTGGTGGGCCGGGCCACCGACCGCTTCGGCGTCCGGCGTCCGCTCGCGGCAGGGCTGGTGGTGTACGGGCTGGGCGGCGGCGCGGGCCTGGTCATCGACTCCTACCCGGTGCTCTTCGCCTCCCGCCTGGTCCTCGGCGTGGGCACCGCGGCGGTGTTCACCTGCTCCACGGCCGCTCTGCTGGGCCTGTACCGGGGCGAGATGCGCGACAAGGTGATGGGTTGGCGCACCGCGGCCACCACTGCCGGCGGCTTCGCCTATCCCCTCGCGGCGGGCGCGCTGGGCAACCACTCCTGGCACGCTCCGTTCGCCATCTACCTCATCGGGCTTCCTCTGGGCATCGCCACCCTCGTCGCGCTGCCCAAGAGGCCCCCGGCAAGCGGGACCAGCCCGACGGCGAAGGAGGATCGGGGCGGGGCGGTCCGGCTGTTGCGCGAGCACCCGCTGGTCCTGGGGCTGTGCGGGCTGTGGGTGGCCAGCACCGGGCTGATGATGGTGCTGGCGGTCTCCCTGCCGCGCCGTCTGGATCAGCTCGGCATCCACGACACCCTGGTGGTCGCGCTGTACGGCATCGTGCTGTCCTCCGGCGCCGCCAGCCTGATCGGCCTGACCTACGCCAAGCTCACCGCCCGCTTCGGCTATGCGGTGTTGATGCGGTTGGCGGTCGGTGCGTGGACGGCCGGGCTGCTGCTGTTCGCCATCGCCGGACACTGGGGGCCCTTGCTGCTGGTGCCGGTGCTGACCGGGATCGGCAGCGGCATCATGATGCCCACCCTGACCGTCCTGGTCGACCGGGCGGCCCCTGCCGAACAGCGCGGCACTGCGACCTCGTTGCAGGCCACGGCGCTGTTCGGCGGGCAGTTCGGCTCGCCTCTGGTGTTCGGGCCGCTGATCGACGCCACCTCGATCGCCACCGGCGCCCTGGTCGCCGCGACCGGCACCGCGGGCATCTGGGCTGCACTGTTCCGCCTGCGCGAACCCGCCCCGCCGGGCGACGACGCGGCGGCGGGTGAGAGTGATCCGCGCGAGACGCCGGTCGGCGAACAGCCTTGACCGCGCCTGACGGAAGCGGTGCTCCGTGCCGACGGGCGGTGCCTCGGGCTCACTGGGCAGGTGTGTCAGCGGCTTCTGGCCGGTGCGGGGCGGGCAGTGCGACGGCGAGAGCGGTAACGGCCGTGCACACGGCCGCGATGACCAGGAACACCGTGCGGTAGGAGGCGGTCGTGCTGTTGGCCGTGGCGGCGAGGGTGACCAGGGCGGCCAGGCCGACGGCGCCGCCGATCTGGCGGGTGGCGTTCATCAGCCCCGAGGCCGCGCCCGCGTCCTGTGCGGCGATGCCGGAGGTGACCGTGGTCGTAATCGGGGTGATCAGCAGGCCCATCCCGGCCGACATCACGATCGCGGGCCCCAACAGGCCCTCCCAGTAGGTGCTGTCGGCGCTGATCAGGCTCTGCCACACGAACCCCGCCGCGGCCAGCAGCGCGGCCGACACGATCAGAGTGCGGGGGCCGGTGCGGCGCATGACGGCCGGGGCGAGGCGGGCGCCGGCGACGCCGACCAGGGTGTGCGGCAGGAAGGCGACGCCGGTGGCGAGCGCCCCGTAGTGCAGGACGTCCTGCATGTACAGGGAGAGGAAATACCACATGGGGATGAAGCAGGCCCCGGCCAGCAGCATGACCGCGTTGCCCGCCCAGATGGGCCGCATCCGCACCAGGCGCGGTGGTACCAGCGGCGCCGCCGCGTACCGCACTTCGGTCACCGCCAAGGCGGTCAGCGCCAGGATGCCAACGGCAAGGCCAGTCAGGGTGGTTGGGCCGCTCCAGCCGTGTTCCTGGGCCTGGGTGACGCCGTAGACGAGGGCGGTGACGCCGAGCGTGGCGAGCACCGCGCCCGGCAGGTCGAGCTTCCCGGCCCGCGTACGGAAGCGGTCGGCGGGCAGCAGACGCACGGCCGCGAGCACAGCGACAGCACCGATGGGCACGTTGATCAGCAGGATCCACCGCCAGGACAGCGACTGGGTGAGCACCCCGCCGATCAGATTGCCCGCCGCCCCGCCGGCCGAACTCACCGCCGTCCAGATCGCCAACGCCCGTGTACGGACCGGTCCTTCGGTAAAGATGGTGGTCAGGATCGTCAGCGTGGCCGGGGCCAGAACCGCGGCGCCCAGGCCCTGCACGGCCCGCATCCCAACGAGCAGGCCGGGAGTGGTGGCCAGCCCGCCCACCAGGCTGGAGGCGGCGAACAGCACTAGCCCCCACAGGAAGACCCGTCGCCGTCCATAGACGTCGGCCAGGCGGCCTCCGAGCAGCAGGAATCCGGCGAAGACCAGCGCATAGCCGCCGACCACCCACTGCAGGCCGGCAGTGCTGAAGCCCAGCGCGGACTGGATGGAGGGCAGGGCGACGTTCACCACGGAGACATCGAGCACCACCATGAACTGCGCCGCGCACGCCAGCCACAGCACTGCCGCACGCTCCGCGCCCTCGGCCTCCGGTTCCGTGCCCGCGTGGCTGCCGGTGGTGTGCGCTTCGCGAAACCCCATGGCCCTCCCGTCGTCGCCCGTCGACTTTTCATCGTACAGCGGTACTATGAAAATGGATTGGCAGTGGAAAGGAAGAGGTCGGGGTGCCGAAGAGGGTGGATCACGCCCAGCGCCGGGCGCACATCATCGACGCCCTGGTGCGCGTGGCCGCGACCGAGGGCCTGCACACGGTGACGCTGCGCGCGGTCGCCGCCGAGGCGGGCATGTCACTGAACCTGGTGCAGTACTACTTCCAGACGAAGGCCCAACTGCTCCACGCGGTCCTTGAGTCTCTGGAGCAGCAGAGCCACGCGCGGTGGTCGGCCCGGCTGGACGCCCTGCCGCACCCGGTGACCGCGCACGCCTTCATCGAGACGTTTCTCGCCGAGGCACTGCCCACCGACGAGGCAAGCCGCACCTTCCACCTGATGTGGACCTCGTACGCGGTCCTTGCGATGACCGATCCCGAACTGGCGGCGCAGCCCTTCATCGCCGGACCCGACCGCCTGGAACGCCGGCTGGCCGATGTACTGGAACAGGGGCAGCAGGACGGTGCCGTGGACCGAGCACGGGATGCGATGACCGAGGCTGCCCACCTGCTCACCCTCAGCCACGGCCTGGGCACCAGCGTCCTGGTGGGCCAACGCACCGCGGACGCCGCCATGGACATCCTGCGCTCCCACCTTGACCAACTCGTCCTGCCCGGCCACCCATGAGCCACACCTGGGCGATCTTCCACGCAATGGGGGAGCGCGAGTCGTCACGGTTGGTGCTCTGGATGTCGAACGCCCAGCCGTCCGCCGGGAACTTGGCGGTGGCCGTAGCCGCGTAGCGGGCGAATTCCGGGTTGCGAATGATCTGACGGTCATTCAGTCAACCTAGGAAGCAAGGAACTTGAAGCGGGCCACGGCTGGCCGGTCAGCTGCGGGGGCGGCACTCGGATGCCGCAGCCTGCCCCGATCGCTGTGGGGTCCGCGGGGAGCGCAAGGCCGCCGATGGGGGCGTCGCCATCCCGTGGGAGCAAGGGGTGGCGAGGCCTGACGGCGGCGGCCTGTCCCCGGCCGTCACGACCCGGTATCCGACACTCTAACGTGACGAGAGGGTAGGTTTTGGTGGTGAGGACGATACGCGGGCTTGGTCGGCACCGCTGCGTCTGTCGGTCGGCCCGCGCACGCTCAGGTGCGCGCCACGTAAACGGTGTTGGCTGCCGTGCCCCCTTGCAGCGGGTTGTCGAATTCCACGACATGGGCGTCTGCCTGCCTGAAGACCGTCGCCAGCCGGGTGGTGAACTCGTCGTCCGGCGGGTCGTTCGACCACAGGGCGAACACGCCGTTGGGTTGGAGCTGGTCAGCGAGAGCGTGCAGCCCGGCGGACTGGTAGAGCGAGGCGTGCCGTGGGTGCAGCACGTGATGTGGTGAGTGGTCGACGTCCAAGAGGATGGCGTCGAAGCGGCGGCCGGGCCGCTCGGGATCGAGGCCGCGGGTGTCGCCGGCCAGGGCGAAGAAGTCGCCGTGGACCAGGCGGCAGCGGGAGTCCGATGCCAGACCCTCACCCAACGGGACCAGCCCTCGCTGGTGCCAGTCGATGACTTCGGCGAGGGCGTCGATGACGATCAGCGAGCGCACGCGGGGGTCGTCGAGCGCGGTACGCGCGGTGTAGCCGAGACCGAGTCCGCCCACGGCGACGTCGAGTTCAGTACCTGGCAGGCTCTCCAGGCCGAGCCGGGTGAGGGCGCTCTCGCCCGCCGTGAAGAGGCTGGACATCAGGAACTCGTCGCCGAGTTTCACCTCATGCACCTCGCGGCCCGTCGCCGGATCCCGGCGGCGGCGCAGGCTGAGGTCGCCCATCGGTGTCGGACGCCAGTCGATCTCCTCGAAGCGCATGCTCACCCGATCACTCCCGTTCGTATTCTTGATCAGCCGTGACTTCGCGGAGATCAGGCGTCGATGATGACCGGGATGACGAGGGGCCTGCGGCGGTGTGTGCGGAAGGCCCAGTTGGCCACCGCGCGGGCGATGAGCTGCTCGAGCTGGTGCGCGTCTCCGACACCTTCCTCGGCCGCGGTGGCCAGCGTCTTCTCGATCACGGGGATGACCGGCTCGAAGGTCGTCTCGTCGTGGACGAAGCCCCGGGCCAGGAAGTCCGGCGGCTCGGTCAGCGCGCCCGTGTCCGCGTCGACGAGGGCCACGACGGTGACGACGCCTTCCTCGGCGAGGGTGAGGCGGTCCTTGAGGGAGGCTTCGGTGGCGCCGCCGACCTCCATGCCGTCCACGTACACATTGCCTGCGGGCACCTTGCCGGTGATCGACGCGCGGCCGTCGACGAGGTCGACGACGACGCCGTCCTCGGCGATGACCACATGGCCGGGGTCGACGCCGGTACGGATCGCCAGGTCGGCGTTGGCCCGCATGTGCTTCCACTCGCCGTGCACGGGCATGACGTTGCGGGGCTTGACGATGTTGTAGCAGTAGACGAGTTCACCGGCGCTGGCGTGGCCGGAGACGTGCACCTTGGCGTTGCCCTTGTGGACGACATGGGCGCCCCACCGGGTCAGCCCGTTGATCACCCGGTAGATGGCGTTCTCGTTGCCGGGGATGAGGGAGCTGGCGAGCAGGACGGTGTCGCCCTCGCCGATGCGGATCATGTGGTCACGGTTGGCCATCCGCGACAGGGCGGCCATCGGCTCGCCCTGCGATCCGGTGCAGACCAGGGTGATCTGGTGGTCGGGCAGCTTCTCCAGCTCCTTGGTGCTGACCACCAGGCCGGACGGCACTTTCAGATAGCCCAGCTCGCGGGCGATGCCCATGTTGCGCACCATCGAGCGGCCGACGAAGGCGACCTTGCGGCCATGCTGGTGGGCGGCGTCCAGGACCTGCTGGATGCGGTGCACATGGCTGGCGAAGCTGGAGACGATGACGCGGCGCGGGGCGGTGCGCATGACGTGGTCGATGGCCGGTGTCAGTTCACGCTCGGCCGTGGTGAAGCCGGGGACCTCGGCGTTGGTGGAGTCGGTGAGGAACAGGTCGACGCCCTCCTCGCCGAGCCGGGCGAACGCACGCAGGTCGGTGATGCGGTCGTCCAGAGGGAACTGGTCCATCTTGAAGTCACCGGTGTGCAGCACCATCCCCGCACCGGTGCGGATCGCGACCGCGAGACCGTCCGGAATGGAGTGGTTGACGGCCACGAATTCGCAGCCGAAGGGCCCGAATTCACGCCGGTCGCCTTCTCGCACCCGGACGGCGCGGGGCCGGATGTGGTGCTCTTTGAGCTTGGCTTCCAGGAAGGCCAGCGTCAGCTTGGAGCCGACGACGGGGATGTCCGCCCGCTCCCGCAGCAGGTAGGGCACTCCACCGATGTGGTCTTCGTGGCCATGGGTCAGCACCAGGGCCACGACGTCGTCCAGTCGGTCCCGGATCGAGGTGAAGTCGGGGAGGATCACATCGACGCCGGGCTGGTTCTCCTCCGGGAACAGCACGCCGCAGTCGACAATGAGCAGCTTGCCCGCGTGCTCGAAGACGGTCATATTGCGGCCGATCTCGCCCAGGCCGCCCAGGGCGACGACCCTGAGCCCTCCCTTGGGTAGCGGCGGGGCGGGATTCAGCTCGGGATGCGGATGACTCATACCTTGACGTTACCGGAGAGTGCGCCGGGTTGATCCAAAGCCTTCCGCAACTCGTCACGACATCGGGCGGGAGAACGCACGGTGGATGCGGTAGCGGTTGCCATGGGTGAGCCGCACTCCGGACGTACCGGAGAAGATCTCGTGCACCCGGTCGTGGTCACCGGCCGAGGCCGCCTCTTCGTGGGCCTCGGCACTGGTCCACTCGGTGTACAGCAGCACTCGGCTGCCGTCATCACTGAGCAGGAAGTGCGCCGAGATTGCTCCGGGGTGCCCCGCTTCGTCGGACTGGGCCGCGATGACGGTGTCCACGAAGTGCCGTTGCCTCTCGAACCCGTCCACATCGAAGGCGGCGGTGACCAGGCAGCCCGGGGTCCGGCTCTCGTCGGCTTCGGTGAGGCTGCGGTACGTCCGGTAGCGGGGCGCATCCACCAAGAGCCGCGCGATACCGGTACCGCGGCAGTGCGCGTCGTGAGCCGCTTCGTCGGCCCATTGGGCGCAGGTCAGCACCGTCTGACCGTCCGTACTGCAGAACCAGGTGGCCGCCATGAGGCCGTGCACCCATGCACCTCGGTCGAGCGACACCGCCTCGGCTTCGACCAGCCTCGTCTGCCGCTCAGGACCTCCGGCGTAGGAGGAACCGATGACTGTGAGGGGTGCATCGGGGCAGGCGATACGCGGGAACGCGGGCAGGGTCACGCTGTTCTCCTGTGGGGCCGGGACGATTTCCGTGGCAAGTGTGACCGTGCAACGGGCGAGTCCCGCAACAGCTTTACGGCCCCCCATGGCACCCGGCGGGCGCCTGCGCGCTCCTGCATGATGTCCTCGCCCTTCTGGCCGCCGACGTCCTGCACTTGCGAACCTACCCTAACGTCAGAGTAGGTTCATACTCGGAGGCGGACGTACGGCGGTTGGAGCTGGTGCGGCGCATGCGGCCACGGGGCTTCAGCCTGGACGACATGCGCGCGCTTCTCGATGTTCTGGAGCAACTGCCCGATGTGGAAAGTCCGCTGCCCGAAAGGGCCGAGCACATGCATGAGGATGTGGTGGCACGATTGCGTACGTACTGGGTCGAGGCGGATGCGCGGTGCGAGAGGCTGCGCCGGGAGCTGACGCAGGAGGAGGAGTTCGCCCGCTCCCTGTACGACCACCTGGCCCGGCTGCTGGAAGCGGCTCCCGCGCAGTCGGAGGCCGCCCGATGAACGCCGTGGCAGACGCCGGGGAGTGGGCGGCCGGTGAGGCGGCCCGGCGCCGGACCTTCGCCGTGATCAGTCACCCCGATGCGGGGAAGTCCACGCTGACCGAGGCCCTGGCCCTGCACGCGCAGGCGATCACGGAGGCGGGTGCGGTGCACGGCAAGGCGGGCCGGCGCGGGGTGGCCTCGGACTGGATGGAGATGGAGAAGGCCCGTGGGATCTCCGTCACGTCTGCGGTGCTGCAGTTCGCCCACCGGGGCCGCGTGCTGAATCTGCTGGACACTCCGGGTCACGCCGACTTCTCCGAGGACACCTACCGGGTGCTCGCGGCCGTCGACTGTGCGGTGATGCTGATCGACGCCGCCAAGGGCCTGGAGGAGCAGACCCGCAAGCTGTTCGACGTCTGCCGGCACCGCTCCATCCCGGTGATCACATTCATCAACAAGTGGGACCGGCCGGGCCGTGAAGCCCTGGAGCTGTTGGACGAGATCGAGCGCGAGTTCCGGCTCCGGCCCACCCCGCTGACCTGGCCGGTGGGTACGGCGGGATACATGCGCGGCCTGATCGACGTACGCGATCCGCAGCAGATGCTGCGCTACACCCGAGCACCGGGCGGCGCCCACGAAGCCATCGAGGAGCGCATCCCCGCGCAGAGGGCCGAACACGAGGAGGGCGCCGACTGGGCCCAGGCTGCCGAGGAGCTCGAACTCCTGCAGGCCGACGGAGCCGAGCACGATCCCGAGGGATTCCTGGCGGGCAGGACCACGCCCGTGTTCTTCGGGGCCGCCCTGTCCAACATCGGTGTACGTCTCCTGCTGGACGCCGTCGTCGATCTCGCGCCCGCGCCATCCGCCCGTGAAATGGAGGGCGGCGGCATCCGACCGGTGGACGCGCCGTTCTCCGGCCTGGTGTTCAAGGTGCAGGCCAACATGGACCCTTCACACCGGGACCGGATCGCGTTCCTTCGGGTCTGCTCGGGTGTCTTCGAGCGTGGCGCCACCGTGACCCGCGCGGCCTCCGGCAAGCCGTTCGCCACCAAGTACGCGCACAGCGTCTTCGGGCAGGACCGTTCCATGGTCGACACCGCCTACCCCGGCGACGTGGTCGGCTTGGTCAACGCCACCGCCTTGCGGGTCGGCGACACCCTCTACAGCGATACGCCGGCCGTCTTCCCCCTGATGCCGACCTTCGCGCCCGAGCACTTCGCCGTCGCACGGCCCGTCGACATCGGCCGCTCCAAACAATTCAGGCGCGGGATCGCCCAGTTGGACGATGAGGGCGTCGTCCAGGTCCTCGTCTCGGATGTGCGCGGCGACCAGGCTCCGGTGCTCGCAGCTGTGGGGCCCATGCAGTTCGACGTGGTCACCGCTCGCATGAACGGCGAGTTCTCCGCCCCCGTCAAGCTGGAATCCCTGCCCTTCCGGCTGGCGCGGGCCACCGACGCCGCCGGCGCCGCGGCGCTGAACCGTTCACACATCGTCAAGGGCGAAGCCTTCACCCGGGTACGTGACAAGACCCTTCTGGCGCTGTTCCCGGACCGCTGGCAGGCCAACAACTTCGAGCGGGCATTCCCCAAGGCCCGCCTCGATCACCTCATCGCCGCCCACGAGTAAGAGCCGGGGAGGTCAGTCCCCGGCCGGCACGTTTGGCGGACTCGTGGAGGGTTGGCCGGATGCGTGGGCAGCGGGAGGACGGCTTCGATGGCGAACGTGATGCAATGCCCGGCGTGCGGCGAGAGCGATGAACTGCGTGGCGAGCCGTGCGACGGGGGCATCAAGGTCACTTGCCGGGCGTGCGGGGCCCAGTGGATGCGCGGGGCACCGCGCCGCGCGGGCTGCGGCGGCACCGACATCGTGGAGCGCCCGCAGGCCACGACCCGGCACTCGCGCGGCACTCAATTGTCCATCATCGGCTGGCGGCAGACCCCGCTGTGCCGCGCGTGCGACGCCGAGGCACTGGAGACCTCGATCGGCGAGAACGTCCCGCTGCCCGGCGACTACGTGCCGGTCTGCCTGTACGGCAACGGGGGCCCGCCCGTCGCTGCCATGGCGGCGGCACCCGCTGGAGGTCCGACGCCACGAGTGAAGGTCGTATCGCCGAGCACTCCGGCCCCGAGCTCCACTCCGGACCCGAGGCGTTCGCCACGGCCACCCTCCACACCGGGGACCGCACGCCGGCGCCCGCAGCTCGCACCCTCGGCAGTGCCGACGGTGCGCCAGGCCGTCGCGGCCTTCCTTGGTGGGGCGCCCGGGCAGGCGGACGCGACCGCCATGCTGCTGCTCGGGACCCACCTGGGATCCCACAATCGGCTGAGCGTCCTGGAGGAGGCCGGTGCCGGTGACCGTCTGGCGGCCTGGTGTGACGGCCACTGGCCGGACCGCGGCAGCAATGCCGCCCGGCGCGCACTGGGAACGATCTGCCGCGCCGTCGACTTCTGGGGAGCCCGCGGCTGGCTCGGCTCCGACCCGGCACACAAGTTGCGCTGAGGCGTTCGGGCGGCGGCGTCGAGGTGCACGGTGACGCCCTCGGGCGCCGTCGGGTGCGGCGCCTGTGCTACGAACGCCCCTGGGGCGTCTACCGGCTGGACATCAACGGCACCCCTGCCCAGGTGCGTGCTCCGCCGGCCCGGCCACCTGCACCTGTTGCACTCCTGACCGGCGGCCATGACTGCCCGGCGGCCATGACTGCCCGGCGGGGCGCCCCGGGCCGCACTGAGGAAACGGCGCTGGGGCCGCAAAAGGCGCATCGCCAGTCTCGCGTGCCGACGGTCCGCACCCCATCCTCACGTTACGTCAGGAAGAAGCCTCGGCTCTCGGGCGGCCACAAACGCCCAACTGGGTTGCGTGCGCCCCGCATAGATGCCTCACAAGCTGCACTCTGACTCTACCCTTGCGTTAGAGTAGTTTTCGCTCGCCGACTTGGTCGGCCTGCTTCCAAAGTCGTTCCCGGGCCGCGGTGGGTGTCTGCTGCTTTGCGTCCGCTGCCCGGGAGCGGCGCTCGAGCCACCCGTCGCGGGCTGCTTCGACAACCACCGCGCGGCTGCCGTGAGTTCTCCCGGCCTACGCACCCACACTCCGGGGAGAGCCATGGCTGACGACGTGACCCGTATCGAGATCGCCCATCTTCTGTCCGGTCTCTTCGCGAACGGCGCGGTCGGCAAGTTCGATGTACTGATCGCGGCAGCGGCCGCCCGTCGCGAGGTGCGCGAGGTCCTGCAGCAGCGGCCCTATCGGCGCCGGAGCGCGAGATCGAGGCCCCGGTCACGGCCGACCGCGCCAAGAGCACTCACGTACACAAGGCGGCAGTCCCGGGCGGCAGGCCGGGCGGATCGGCGGAGTCAGCTCCCGGAGCCCAGCTTGCGGCGCAGCGTGGCGGCGAAGTCCTCAGCCGCCATCAACTGTGCCCGCAACGTCTCGCAGCGGGCGTCGGCGACCTTGCGGTAGGAGTCGAGGCGCTCGCGCAGGCGCTTCAGCCCGTCGCCGGTGGGCGGGTCTTCGGTGGCGGCGATACGGTCCGTGATCTCCAGCAGGTCGCGCATCTCCTCCAGGGAGAAGTCCAGCGGCTTCATCCGGCGGATCACCATCAGCCGGTCCACGTCCGCCTCGGTGTAGAGCCGGAAGCCGCCCTTGCTGCGGGCGGACGGGGTGACCAGCCCGACCTCTTCGTAGTGGCGGATCGTGCGCAGCGACAGACCGGTCCGCTCGGCCACTTCACCGATCTGCATCTGCCGCTCAGTCATCGCTGCGCCGTCTCCTTCTGGTTTCTACGAGTTTTCAAATGCGCGAAATCAATCCCGGCGAGTGACTCAAATCATAAGATCACTCACAGTGTTTACCTGCGTTTCACAGATTACCGGTCGCACTCTGCCCTCACGTCAGGGTAGAGTCTTGGCGTGATCGCCCAAGCTGTACAGAGCGCGGCCGGGGCGACCCCGCCGTAGCGCGGGCCCTGACCGGGCCCCGATGGCACCCGAAGACTTCCGGGTAATGATGCCCGACCGGCGGTCCCGAGTGGCCGCCGACCCAACCGGCAAGGCCCCCTGCGAGGCCGGGCCGCCGGGATTCCACCCCCCTCGTGGGATCACGTACGACGCGTGTGCGCGCTTCGGTGGACGCATGCGCCTGAGCGGAAACGGTTGCATGTCCTCACCGCAGTTCCTGTCCCCGCGTCTGTCGCGCCCCGACTGGCTCGCGTCCCCGAAGGTTTTCCGTACCGAGGTGCTCGCGGGCCTGGTGGTCGCCCTCGCGCTGATCCCTGAAGCGATCTCCTTCTCGATCATCGCCGGGGTCGACCCCAGTATCGGCCTGTTCGCCTCCTTCACCATGGCCGTGGTGATCTCCGTCGTCGGCGGCCGCAAGGCCATGATCTCCGCCGCCACCGGTGCTATAGCCCTGGTCATCGCACCCCTCAATCGCGAGCACGGCCTCGGCTACCTGATCGCCGCTGTCATCCTCGGCGGCCTCATCCAGATCACCCTCGGTGCCCTCGGCGTCGCCAAGCTGATGCGCTTCGTTCCGCGCAGCGTCATGGTCGGCTTCGTCAACGCCCTCGCCATCCTGATCTTCATGGCTCAGGTGCCGGAGATGCACGACGTGCCCTGGCCCGTCTACCCGCTGATCATCGGCGGCCTGGCACTCATGGTGCTCACACCGAAGCTCACCAAGGTCATTCCGGCTCCGCTGATTGCCATCGTCATCCTCACCGTGATCACGGTCGCGGCCGGCATCGCAGTCCCCACCGTGGGCGACAAGGGTGAGCTGCCCTCCTCGCTGCCCGTGCCCGGCCTGCCGGACGTGCCCTTCACGGTGGACACGCTGACGACGATCGCGCCGTACGCCTTCGCCTTCGCGCTGGTCGGCCTGATGGAATCGCTGATGACCGCCAAGCTCGTGGACGACATCACCGACACCCATTCCAACAAGACCCGCGAGTCCATCGGCCAGGGCATCGCCAACATCGTCACCGGCTTCTTCGGCGGCATGGGCGGCTGCGCCATGATCGGCCAGACCATGATCAACGTGAAGACGTCCGGCGCCCGCACCCGCCTGTCCACGTTCCTCGCCGGATCGTTCCTCATGGTGCTGTGCATCGCCTTCGGGCCGGTCGTCTCCGACATCCCCATGGCCGCCCTGGTCGCCGTGATGATCCTGGTCTCGGTCGCCACCTTCGACTGGCACTCCATCCAGCCGGGCACGCTCAAGCGAATGCCGCTGGGCGAGACCACCGTCATGGTCGTCACCGTCGCCTGCGTGGTCGCCACCCACAACCTCGCCATCGGCGTCGTCGTGGGCTCCATCACCGCCATGGTCATCTTCGCCAAGCGCGTCGCCCACCTCGCCAATGTCTCCGGCGTGGTCGATCCGGACGGCAAGCAGGTCGTCTACGCCGTGACCGGCGAGCTGTTCTTCGCCTCATCCAACGACCTCGTCTACCAGTTCAACTACAAGGACGACCCCGACGACGTCGTCATCGACCTGACCAACGCCCACATCTGGGACGCCTCCTCCGTCGCCGCCCTCGACGCCATAGAGACCAAGTACGCCCAGCGGGGCAAGAAGGTCACCATCATCGGCCTCAACGAACCCAGCGCCGACATGCACGACAAGCTGGCCGGACAGCTCACCAGCCACTGACCAATCCATCGCACCCGCGAGGGCCGCCCCGGAGCCGTATAGGTCCGTGGCGGCCCTCGCAGCTTGTGCGCCCGATTGGGCCACGCGATCTCCTACGCACACGGGCCGACTGCCGCCCTACTCGCCATCGGGGCGATCCACGGGCTCAAGGGCGGCTGCCGGGCCATTGCGTGTTCACCCTGAGTCTCCGACTTGAGGGCGAACCGGTTGCGGGACGATGCCGAGTGGGAGCGCGTAACGTGTCGACGCCGTCGGCGAGGGCCTTGACGCGGGCTGCCGGAGCGGAACTCGCATGGGCAAGCCTCCGGGTGTGTGACCCGCTCGATCGCGCCGTGCGGCCGACGAGCTTCCCCGGGCCCCGGTCGGACGGGCGGATCAGCGCAGTCCGGCAAAGAGATCGTTCTCGGGTACGGCCGCGCCGGTGGCGTCCTGGACACGTACGAAGGTCTCCATGCCCATCAACTCGCCGAACCTCTCCTTGCCCATCTTGAGGAAGAAGATGTTCTCGCCCTGACTGGCGTGCGCGGCCAGCGCGTCGAACTTCTGACCACTGAATGCGGTGGTGTCCACCCACGTGGTGATCTCGTCGTCGGGGAGGCCGATCTCGGCCATCGCGGCGGCCTCGGCAGGATCCGGCTCCGGCATGTCCGGATGAAACTCGCGCATGATCTCGCCGAACCGCTGCATCCCCGAGCGGGGCATCGTCGTCCAGTACACCTTCGGTGTCAGCGCGGTCATCTCCAGCGCCGCCATCGTGATGCGGTGGGCCTGGATGTGGTCGGGGTGACCGTAGAAGCCGTTCTCGTCGTAGGTGACGACTCTGATGGGGATATTTGGATTTCCTCACCCTGTGCTCGGGATCGCCCGGCTTGACACCCCCCCGGTCCGTCACCGCAACCGCCGTCGGTACACGTCACGAGAACCGTGCGGATGCCCTCCGCCGCGTACCGCGCGAGGATCCCTCCGGTTCCGGTGGCCTCGTCGTCGGGGTGGGCGTGTACTGCCATGAGCGTCAAGGGCCGGTCAGTCATGAAACAGTCCTCCTGCAGAAATACGTCTTGGTCGGAGTGCGCGGCGGACGCACCGCGATCCCTGACCTCGGTGCTCTCAATCAACATGGCTTTCAGGGAACCTTGCTGACGGACAGGACAGCCGACTTCGTGGGCGCTTGCCGAGCGTGATGATCACCTGATGGTCGACGGCATGGATTTTGTGGTTCGGCTGCCGGAGCGTGCGGTCGATTCATGCGCTCTGTCCAGATCTTCTGGGGGGGGGCGACCAGGAGCGGCGATTCCCTCATCTGATCGCGACGATCTTCATCGGCTGATTGGTGTCAGTGATGCCGAGGAACAGCAGGCCGTGGGACTTGCGTTTCCCGCTGTAGTTGCGCCGGTTGTCACCTCCGGTGCGGCGGTGGGCGCGGACCAAGGTGCCGTCGAGCAGGACGACATGGCCACCCTTTCGGCTGATTCTCTTCAATGCCCGGTCGAGGCGTTCGGCGCGGGCGGCCAGCATGCCGGTCACTTCCAGCACCCAGCGGCGCACGGTGCTGGCGGAGATGTTGTTGCCGCCGGCCATGTCGACAAGCCGCTGGTCGTGGCGGAGGACGGCCAGGACGTTGACCGCGATCCGGCCGGCGGGGAGCTTGCGCCACCGCGACCCGATCTTCTTGAGGCGGGCGTGGATCAGGTGGTGACGGTGGAGAGGGTGGCCATGGACAGCGGCAGCCGGACTTGGTAGACAGCGGTCTCGGTGCCCTCGGCGGAGTTCAGGTTCTTTCGCATGCAACCCCAACTCCCGCCAGATGTACGCTAGTTACGGCCAGAACACTGGGTTTCAAATCCCGTGCTCACAGCACGGTGATGAACCCGCCCGGTCGGGGTCTTGTGCAGCCAGCCCCGGTCGGCCAGCCGGTTCAGCCGGCTCTGCATCGCCTCACGGAACCGCGGCTCGGCACTGCTCCCGAGCAGTCGGCACACGTCTTGGGCCATGGCCGGTTCGTCGGCCGAGCGGACGACGTCGAAGACCTTCCAGTACTCCTCGGGCAGAGCCTTGTCGTCCATGCCTTTCGAGTTCCTCCCGTTCGGCCCGGACCGCCTCCAGCTCCTTGGCCAGCCGTTCTTCCGCCGCATCGAGTTCCGCCCGCCGTGCGGTGATCCGCCCCAGCGCATCGTCCACGGCCGCCCCCTCCAGCGGGAGCGGACCTGATGCCGAATTTCCCCCAGCCCGACCGCTGGTTGACGGCGCAGGAACGGCTGACCGTCTCCGCATCGCGCGCAAGACGCTCTCCAACTGGGCGAGCACCTGGGAGGTGGAGCGACGCGGCCCAGAGCCGCTGCACCTGAGCGGCCGGTCACTGCGCTACCGGGAATCGGACGTCGACCAGTGCCGCGAAGCAAGACGGCAGACGTCCTGAGACAGCCCAGGTGAATAGCAGGAGGTGCCCCCATGGCTACGGAGGAGCCATACGACCGCTGGCACAAGTCCCGGCCCAAGCCGGGTGAACCCGAATGCCCGGAGCATCCCGGCCTGGTCCCGACTGCAGACCACGGCTGTGAGCTGCGATGGCAGGCGCGCTGGCGGGACAAGAGCGGCAAGCAGCGCTCCAGGTTCTTCCCCAAGAACAAGTAGCAGGCCGCCCGTTCATTCCAACGCAGCCAGCGTGCCGCGGTCGACGAGGGGAGGGATCCGCTGCCGTACCGAGGTCGGAGGAAAGGAGGCAATGACACGTCCACCATCAGCGAGTACGTGGAGACATTCCTGTCCCGGCACGAAGGCCGCCCGGGCACTGTCGTCGCGTGCGGACATCGCTTGCGCGCCCAGGTCGTACCGGTGCTCGGGCAGCGTGTGGTGACCGATGTGACACGTGGTGAGTATCGGGACTTCTTCACCGGCTTGAAAAGGGGCGGGATACCGGATACGACCAGCACCTCGGTGAAGAGAACCCTGTCCGTCATGCTGTCCATGGCCGTCGAGGACGGCTATCTGGAGGGCAATCCGGTGGTAGGCATCCGGCTGCCTCAGGGCACGAGCCGAGGGGCCCGGCTGGCATGGGAGCATGTAGTTGGCCTTGCAGAGGAGACCTATCCCCGCTACGAACTGCTGACCTGGTTCGGGAGCCTTGCACTGGACACCGGTGCGCCAGAACGCACTGAGTTACGCCTTCGACCAGGCGAAGCGGAGGGCCCGCGCCCGGGGGATCCTGGTACCGGAAGACGCGACGTTCCGGGACCTGCGGCACGTAGGGTTGAGGAAGGGCCGGGGAGCAGCCGCGACACATGCCGGCTCTGGCCTTGGCACAGCCCACCGTCCAGCACATGCGCACGCGATGTGCATTGCGACAGAGGGCCCAGTAAGTATCCGCAGCTCAGAATGCGTTTCGAGGCATACCCACAGTGTTCCGACGAGGCGCTCACTGCTGCGACCGCCCCGTACCGTAGGACCGGACGTGCAAGGAGGGGTCATGCAAATTGGTGAGCTGGCCGAGCGCACCGGTGCGAGCCGCCGCTCGATTCGCTACTACGAACAGCAGGGACTGCTGGAGGCGGAACGGACCAGGAAGGGCTGGCGGGAGTACGACGAGCGAGCGGTGAATCGGGTCTTGAACGTCCGGGAGTTGCTCGGGGCCGGGCTCACGGCGGAGGACATCCGGGTGGTGGCGCCATGCCTGGACATGAAGACCGAGGAGTTCCTGGCGTGTGACGGCAGCCCGGACGAGGTGCTCGCCATGTACGAGCAGCGGCTCGCCGTTGTGGAGGCCAAGGCGGCAGAGTTGCAGCGGCACCGTGCCGAACTCGTGGAGCGCATCGCCCGGCTGCGGGCCGGCGCGGCAGACACGGAGGACTTCGCGCAGCTGCTGCGCTCCGGTGCTTGACCTTGACACCGGTGTCACTACCTAGCGTGCGGCGGACGCATCGCGTTCCACGGAGGTAGTAGACCCATGAGAAGTGCTCCCCTGCCGGGCTGGCTGTACATCCTGTTCCTGACCCTGCTGGCCACGGCCACCGACGAGTTCGTCATCGCGGGCGTCCTGCCCGCTGTCGCGGACGATCTCGGGGTGAGCGTCTCCGCCGCCGGCCAGTTGGTGACAGCGTTCGCCGTGGTGTACGCCGTCGGCGCGCCCACGTTGTCCGTGGTGTGCGAACGATTCCCGAAACGGACGGTGTTGGTCGTCGGCCTTCTGCTGTTCGTCCTGGCCAACGTGGCAGCGGCGGTCGCGCCCAGCTATTGGTTCCTGATGGCCGCCCGCGTGGTCGCGGCGCTGTGCGCGGCGGTGGTGGCCTCGGCGGTCTTCGCGACTGCGTCGGCCGGGGCTCCCGAGGGCGCACAGGGCCGGTACCTCGGTGTGGTGACGGCCGGCATGACTGCCGCCCTGTTCAGCGGGGTTCCGCTGGGCTCGTGGCTGGGTGGGGCGTTCGGCTGGCGTGCGACCTTCTGGTTGATCGCCGCCGTCGGCACGGTAGCGGCAGTGGGCCTGCTGGCGACGGCCCCGGCCGTGCCTGGTGGCGCCCCGGCGCCGCTGCGGGAGCGTCTTGCGCCTCTGCGGGACCGGGCCGTACTGCGCCTGGTGGCCGTGACGTTCCTTGCGGCGAGCGGTGGGCTGATGTTCTACACCTACCTCAGTACGTACACGGCCGAGGTCGCGGGAGGCTCGTACGGCCTGCTGTCGTTCGTGCTGTTCCTTGTCGGCGCCGCCGGGCTCATGGGGGCGCTCCTTTCGGGGCGGGCGACGGATTCCTGGGGCCCGCAGCGAAGCCTGCGCCGTGTCCTCGCCGGGCACGCGATCACGCTCGCCCTGGCCGCCGGGCTCGTCTTCAGCGGCATCGGCAACCGGTACGTGCTGACTGCGGTCATCGCCTGCTGGGCCATCTTCGCCTGGGCCCTCACGCCACCGGTGCAGGGCAGTGTCCTGGCCGTCGCCGGCCCCGCAGCCGGGATGACCGCCCTGTCCCTGAACATCGCCGGCCTCTACCTGGGCACGGGCGTCGCCGCCGCCGTAGGTGGTGCGGTCGTCGGCACGCTCGGCGTTCCGTACGTTCCGTTGGCTGCTGCCGCACTGATGACGCTCTCGTTCCTGCTGTCTCCGGCCGCACCCCGCCCACAGCGCGTGTCCGCGCGGTCGGCCGACTCGGCTCCTGCGGATGTCTGAATCGTCCGCGAGATGTCTGTGAGCCAGTTGTGTGGTGCGGACGAGGGGGAGTGGGTCGGATGGTCCGCTCCCCGGGCCACAGTCGGTGCCGGGTGTGGGCGGCAGCAGGGTCGGGGAGCAACTGCGGGGCATGCTGCCGTACGAGGTCCAGGACTTGACGGATGCCGGGGTTGGTCAGCGTGTGCCCGGACACGGCGACCGTGGGCACGGTCTCGTTGCCGCGGTTGACGGAACGCGCAGACGCCGCGGCGGACTTGTCCTGCCAGGTGTCGAGCGCCTCATACACCAGACATGTACGGCGCAGGCCCCGACGCATGGGTTGGTCTTGGGCGGTGTTGTGGTTGTTGTGGTGGGTGGCCGGTTTTTCCCCGGCCCGGCCGGGTTGCGGTGGGCTGGGGAAGTGGCTCCGGTGAGGCGGCAGCGGGGTGGTGGTGGCCCGGGGTGGTGTCGGGGGCCGGTGGGTGGGTGCTGCGGTGTGCCCGGGTGTGGCGGGTGCCTCGGTGGTGGTGCGGGGTGGGTGTTTGTGAGTGTGTCGGGGATGGGTGGATGTGTGCTGGATTCCGGCTTGAGGGTCATGGTGTGGGTCTGCTGTGCGGGTCCGGGCTCGCTGTGTGGGTGCGGGTTGGTGGTCGGGTGGTCGGGTCAGGGGGCCTGCTGTCCGGGTGTGGGGTCAGGTGGTTGGGGTGTGTTTGCGGGTTAGGTGTTGGTGCCCGGGTCGGGATGTGGGTAGAGCGTGTATCGAAAGTGCTGCCATGTGCCTGAGCTGTGTGCGCGAAGGCTGAGTACAACTCGGTGGCGTCTGGAATGGAAATAAGGGAGGCTCGCGCGCATGGTTTCGCTATTGCAGAACGTGGCGATTGACTGTGCGGATGCCTACGAGCTGGCCCGGTTCTGGAGCAGAGTGACTGGCCGTCCACTCCATCCGGAGGACAAACCGGGTGACCGGGAGACTGAGGTGCTGCTGGCGGAGGGCCCAGTGCTGTACTTCAACCAGGTGCCCGAGTCCAAGAAGACCAAGAACCGGATCCATCTGTGTTTGCGCCCTGAGACATCGCGTGAGCAGGAGGTGGAACGGCTGCTCGGCCTCGGTGCCACCCTTGTCACCGATCACCGGAATCCCGATGGCTCTGGCTGGGCAGTCCTTGCTGACCCCGAAGGCAACGAATTCTGCGTTCTTCGCAGCGAGTCCGACCGAGCAGCGACGAGTTCCTGACGCCCACGCGCCATCCTGGCCGGCTTCGTATGACCGCTGGTCACAGCCACTCGTTGATGGCCGCTACGAGGACGGTCGCCTCGTAGCGGAACGCGAGCTTGTCGTCCCTTGTGGCCACAGCGCGGTGCCTTTTGAGGCGACTAATGCCGCTCTCGACCGCATGGCGGGCCTTGTGATCCTCCGGATCAAACTCCGGCGGACGGCCGCCGCGGTAACCAAGATTCTTGCGGTTGTGGGCTTGGTCGGCTTTGTCCGGGATGGTGCAGCGGATTCCCTGGCGGCGCAGATAGGCGCGGTTCTTGCGGGAGGCGTACGCCTTGTCGGCCCGCACGTGGTTGGGCACGCGGACCTTTGCCAGTAGGGGTTCGAACTGCGGCGAGTCGCCGCGCTTTCCTGCCGTAACCACGATCGGCATGGGCTTCTGACCTTGTTCAACTGCCAGGTGCAGCTTGGTGGTGAACCCGCCGCGCGAGCGTCCCAGTCCGTGATCGCGGGGCTCGTCAAAGACGCCGCCCGGCGGTTCCTTCTGCAGGTCACCCTGCTTGCGGGCCCCGGGTGCATG
>NZ_JBWYAE010000002.1:0-245934 GCF_056712025.1 Streptomyces sp. Y309
GGGCCGGCTTGGGAATTCTCACGAATTCCCGAATGGGTTAAGCATTTTCGGAACTGACGCGTTGTCAACTCCTATTCCATGTAGTGGTTCAGATGTTTGCTCAGTTCTGGGGCATTCCATGCCCCGCTGTTGTTCTACGGAATTCCATTCCGTAGGACAACAGCCTATGAGGTTTCCCGGGAAAGCAGAACTCCCGGAAACCGGGCCGGGTTGAGCCCTCCGGGCCCAACCCGGGGTCGGCCTCCGGCCGCCCCACCCTCCATACCACCCCGGCGCGACGGCCGAGCCGACGCGCACAAGATGCCGCCTCGCCCCAATCCCCGAAGCCGCCGCCACGTCCCTGCCCGCCTCGCTCCTTCTACCCAACCGGCATGGCAGCAGCGGGAGCGGAGGGGATGTCAGCAAGCCGCCCAAGCCTCATCCGCAGGGCTGACCTGCGGACCGGCAGGGTAGGCCTGTCGGCGCACCGCAACCTTCAGCGCAACCCGTACCGCAACGCCGGGGCGCAACATCTACCGCAATACGTGGCGCAACGGGGCTTCCGCCCTGAAGCTACACACACTATTATTTGAAGTCCTGGGAGAGGCGACCCCCAGGGGCGCAATGACCAACGAAGGGGAAGACGTGGAAATCCAAATTGAAGCCGGAATTGTCCGGCGTGTGCGCGGCGAAGACGCATCCATGTCAGGCATGGCCATTCAGGCCCGAACCATCGCGAACTTCCTGCCACTCATGTGTGTACGGGCAGGAGCGAAGATCGTGCACAACATCGACGCGAACTACATCGGTATTCGCTTCGACACGAAGCACGGGGCAATCATCCTGGAAATGCCGTCAGGTGACGGGCCCTATCGGCTGGTTCGTGAATTGATCGAAGCGGACTCAGCGGGGCGCACCAGTGTGGAGATGCGGCGCTTCCCTCAGATCTACAAGCCTCGTGGAATCGCCCACATTACGGCTGAGTTCCTGCGCTCGCGCGGGTTTCTGAGCTAATCCGTGCGGGGCGTCCGGCGCAGGACGCCCCCGCTGTTCAGCACACCGAAATGAAAGGCGAAGCCATGGAAGACACGCAGATCACCGAGCAGGCCGAGGCCGAGATCACGGACTCCGAGCAGGATCAGGCCCTCCACGCGTGGCGGATCTTGGCGCGCAGTGAGAGCAGCGCGCAGGCGCTGCGTGCGCCGTACCGGGTACTGGCGTTGGCCCGCCCGCTCTTCGAGTTGGGTTGGGCGATGGGCGTGCGCACCGGTCACACCGGGCTGGCCGTGGTTGGGGTTCCGGTGGACCGCTCTACGGTCCAGGAGACGTTCCACTTGCTGAGCCAGCTTCAGCAAGTGGGCACGCCAGCAGTGGACCCGGAGCGCTCTGGTCCGGTGCTGTGGCAGAAGGTCTGGTATCGCGGCAGCCTGACGCGCTGTCATGGCGCCTACTGGGTCGGGGCGATCCACGCGTACGGAGAGCCCTACGGGCAGAGCACGGATTCGCGCTTTGACCTTCACGCGCTGGACGCGCCGACGGGCAGCCCTCGGATCACGAAGGTGCGGCGCCAGAGCCTGACGCTGGTGGACGAGTACCTGTCGCCCTAAGTGTGCAGGTCAGGGGCGGGTTCACACTCTCCCAACACACACTATTATTGCAGTTGTCCGGGGGTGGTGGCCCCACCCCCGGACCGCAGAAGCCGACGACGAAGGGGAATCGTCCATGACCCAGCAGTTCGCCGAGCGCGCCGTGAGCGTCGCGCCGACCGGCGCCCGCAACGCCGAGTTGTCCGACCTGGTCAGCATCCTCGAAGGCCAGCAGCACCAGAAGCTCGACATCATCGTGCCCGCCCCCGCCCTGCGCGCCGTTGAAGGAAGCCTGCTCGTTGAGGGGGTGGAGTCCCAGATCACCGACGACGGCGTGACCGATGTCGACGGCCTGTACCGGCCCACCGCTGTCGCGGACGAGGGCATCGCGGAGAAGCTGCGGATCCCGCTCGCCTATCTGCGCCGCATGCGCGCGGAGCGGGTCGCACTTCTGGACGAGAACATCAACGCCTGGCTGCGGCACGAGCCGGAGCGCAGGTTCATGCTGCGCGCGTTCCGTGGCGAGCATTCCCCCGGTACGGCGCCCACAGAGGGTGTCGCCCGTGCACTGCTGTCGGACAGTTACAAGCTCATGGACAACTTCGACATGCTGCTTGCCGCCCTGGACGGCGTTGAGCAGTCCGGCCACCCGACCCGCGTCACCGGCTGCGACCTGACCGACCGGCGCATGTACGTGCGGGTCGAGTCCGAACAGGTTGCGGTGCGTGCCCGCTCCCTGCTGAGCGGCTACCGCTCCCCGTTCGACGGGCGCAGCGGCGATGAACTGCCGGTCGTCTCGGCCGGGTTCGTGATCAGCAACAGCGAGGTGGGTTCCGGGGCGTACACCATCACCCCCCGCGCCGTGGTCCAGGTCTGCCGCAACGGACTGACCATGGCCAAGGACCTCATGCGCGCGGTGCACCTGGGGGGCAGGCAGGACGAGGGGGTTATCTCCTGGTCCGGTCAGACCCAGCGCAGGACGCTGGACCTGATCACGTCGAAGACCACCGACGCCGTGCGTACCTTCCTGTCGCCGGAGTACGTGCAGGCCAAGGTCGCGGAGATGGAGCGGGCCGCCGGTAGGGAGATCTCGGAGCCGACGAAGACCATCGAGCACGTCACGAAGTCGCTCAGCATCGGTGCCGAGACCAAGGACAAGATCCTTGCGCACTTCGTGCGCGGGGGTCAGATGACGGCCGGAGGCATCATGCAGGCCATCACCTCCACCGCACAGACCCTGGGCGACGCCGACCAGGCCGCCGCCCTCGAAGCACTCGCCGTGCCCGCTCTCGCGGCCGCCGCCGCGCACGGTTGATGAAGCCCCCGTGTGGGCCGGGCCCCCGAGCCCGGCCCACACAGGCCCCGCACCACACCACGCACCTGGCCCCGCCCGCCCCCTCTTTCCGGTCGCTGCTCGCCGTGAATGACCGCACGGCCGCGCCGCCCTCGTCGGCCGGGCAGTCGCGGCGAGCAGCCCGGCCGACGAGGACGGCGCGTGTTCCTAGCGGCGCCAGCCCGCCGCGCCTGTGCGTATTCAGCCCACCGCCCTCAAAGGAGTCGTTGTGGCCAACTCATGTCGACCTCAGCCCCATGCCCACCGCCCCCGGCTCAACTATCCAGGTGACGCTCGGATGGAAGCCGCGAATGACCGTGCGTGCGACGCCTTCGCAGGCCTCTTCTCCGTACTGGGAGAAGGGCACCACTGCCTCCACTACGGCGCAGCCAACAGTGACGGGGGCATTGCTCTGGCCGCCGTCAGCGTCACGCTCACGACCGAGCCGAGCCTGGGCCTGGACACCGACCCGCACGGCTTCCTCGTCATGGAGTCAGCGTTGACCATCGCGTTGGAGGGAAGCTGTGTCGAGCGCGCCCTCCTCATCGTCGTGACCAGGCACGAGCCTCACGTGCTCGTGCGCGGCTGGCGTATCGAGAACGGATGGCTTCACAGCATGCCGCCGGACGCGGTGCAACAGATCGTCCTGCCTGGCAGCAATGCTCAGGTCCTCCCCACGCCGGACGTACCGGACCCCGCCACCGCACTCTGAGGCGGCGGCGCAGCAGGACAGCTCACCGCCTCAGGCCAAGACCGCCGCCCCGGTGCCCGTGCATTCCCCCTTGACGAGTGCCGGGGCGGTCCCCCTCGCTCGCCCACATCCAGCCTCCGAGGAGCGGAACCCCGTGGCCGATCACAGCCTGCTCATCGATACGCCCGCTGGCACGGCGCGTGCGTCCGCCGGCCCCCGCCAGGGTGACGCCCTGGTGTTCACCGTGACCGGAGCCGTGCGCGGCCGCGTGCACGTCACCGGCACCCACCACCCCCGGCACTGGGACAGGTTCACCGCGGTGCGCGCCTGCCTGGGTCCCGTCAACGCCTACAAGGCCACCGCCCCCGACGAGGACCTGCCCCGTCTCGCGCGCGGCAGCCGCGGGTACCACGGCAGCCTGACCCTCTACGGCGACGCGGACCACCGTGAGGCCTCGGCCAGCCCGCTGAGTGCAACGAGCGACAGGCCGGTGTCGGACAAGGCCGCAGCGGCGCTCACCGCCGTCCTGCGCGCCTGCGCCGAGCACGTCGCGCAGCGCGCGGACCTGCCGGTCATCCTGGACCTCTCACGCCGCCGTGACACTCCTGCCCTTCTGCGCTTCCTGGCCTGGTCGGCCACTGAGGCACAGCGTGAAGCTGCCCGCGGTGAAGCAGAGCGGTGCGCAGCCGAATCCGGCAGAAGGACCGCGGTCGCGGCCTGGTGGGCAGCTGCACGCTGCTTCGTGGCCCGGCCGCACCCGGTCCTGCTGCTGACGCTGGCCGACGTCCCCGGCTCCCTGGCCCGCCGCGCCGACGTATTGACCGCCATGGCCCCGTACTACGCGGACGTGGCCGAGCAGGAACGTCAGCGCGCTCGCCGGGCCCAGGACGAAGCCAACTCCCTGCGCGCGCAGCAGCGCAGGCGCCCGCACCGCCGCCGCCCATCCCTGCCCGGCGGCCCCTGAAAACCAGAGGAAGGCGCAGGTCAGGGGGTGGGTTCCCCTCTAGACAAGAGACACTATTATTGAAGATGTGAGACCGGGGTCCACCCGTCCCCGCGGGGACGGCCACCCGCCTGCACCGCACGCCCCCGGCAACCGGCCAGCACCAGCCACGGCTCCTGCGTGCGACCGGGCAGCGATTCTCCTCAACTCGCCCACGAGAAAGGCGCGCACGTGACCTCCACACCCCCGCCCTCCGAGCGCCGCCCGGACGAGCCCCGCGCCGATCGATCGCGCACGGGAGGAAGCACGGCGCGCGCCGGCCATCGGACCACGCGCCGCGTCCTGCGCCGCGAAATGGCGGGCACGATCGGCCTGCTCACCGATGAGCGCGACTTCCGCGCCATGCGGCACTACCGCAGCTTCGCCTTCGACGACTACGCGACCTACCTGGCAGGGGTCGAAGACCTTCTCACGGCCCGCGCCTCGCAGGGCACTTTGACCACGCTCGCCCTCTTCGACCCGCAGGAGTACGCCGACTTCTGCGCCGACACCGGCCTCGACCCCGACACCCCGTCCAGCCGCACCCGCTTCACCGCTGAAATCGCCACCACCGGCTCCACCATCCTCTACGACGGCAAGCCCCTGTCCGACCTCGTCCCGGTCCTGATCGACGAAGCCGCCCGCCAGGCCACCTGGGAGTACGCCTCCGCGCTCCTGGCCCGCCTCGGCACCTGCGCCTCCTGCGGCAAGGACCTCGGCCAGGAGGCCTTCACCCGCGCCCAGGACGTCCTCGCCCGCATTCTCGGCACCGCCCGACCAGGCCACCGGCACCTGGTGTGCAGCGTCTCGACAGGTACGGAAACCCTGGTGTCAGCCCTCCACATAGACACGGACGCCGACGGCGCCACCCAAGTCGACGTCGACGAGGCCCTCGACTTCACCACGGTCCTCGCCGTCGGCCTCGCGGCCGGACCCGGCGGACTCGTCATGCGGACCAGCACCCCGAGCACCACGGAGCGCGTCTGCGGCTGGCGTCTACAAGCGGGAGACCTCGTCCCCCTCACCGCCGCAGAAGTCTTCGACGCCTACTGCACCGACGCCGCATCCGGCGACCTCATGTCCCCGGAATCAGACGTCGACTACTGCCTACCGCCCGACCTCGGACCGGCAGGCCCCACTGCGGGACACCACCACCACTGAACGACCCCGGGCCGTCGCCGCGCCAGCCCGGGCGGCTTCCCTCGCGAGAAGAGCCTGCGGGCCTTCGACTTCGACGCCAACCCCAACGTCGACCCCGCCACCGTCAACACGCTCGCGACCTGCGAGTGGGTCAAGAAGGACGAACCGCTCTGCCTGATAGGCGACTCCGGCACCGGCAAGTCCCACCTGCTGATCGCGCTGGGCACCGAGGCCGCTATGCAGGGCTTCCGGGCCCGCTACGTGCTGGCCACCAAGCTCGTCAACGAACTGGTCGAGGCCGCCGATGAAAAGCAGCTGTCCAAGACGATCGCCCGCTACGGCCGCACCGACCTGCTCTGCATCGACGAACTCGGATGCTGGCGCGGTCTTTCCGACCGCGCAAGCACGTTTCATGCGCCGGTAGTTCCGTCGACCTGCTCGCGAATGAGGTCGGCATGACCGTTGTGACGTGCGTATTCCTCGATCATGTGCACCATGATCCAGCGCAGGGAGACTCCCTGATCGCCGACGTGACCCGCTTCCTGTTCGGACAGGCGGCCGGAGCCGTCCAGCGATGCGTCGGCGATCAACTCACGGCCTCGGGCGACCTCCGCCTGCCACGCAGCCATCGCCTCGTCGAGCCCTCGGTCCGGTTGAAGGGCAAACCCGTCGAGGTTGCTCTCCCCGAAGACCGGCGGCGCATCCTGACCTGCGAATACACGCTGGAACCAGTTGCGCTCCACCTCAGCCAAGTGCTGAACGAGACCGAGCAGGGTCATCGACGAGGGTGACGCTGCAGCAAGCCGTAATTGATCATCTTTGAGGCCCGAACACTTCAGGGCGAGAGTCGCACGGTGAAAGTCCAGCCACGCTTCCAGCATGGCGCGTTCGTCGGCATGCGCGGGTGGGATAGGCCGTCCATCTGGTGTCGTATTCATGAGCAAACCCTGGCAGCAGCAGCCGTGGACCACGAGCGTCTTCGCTGGCGACGAACACGCGTCTCACCCCTCTCTCGGGCGAGCCAGTGACATCAAAACTCACTGACATTGATCTTGCTGAACCAGGCGAGGTGACTCCCGGAACCACCTCCACATGACTCCCTCACAAAGTGACACAGCCACCGGGCGACGGCCCACCCCTTCCCCTACCTGCGCCACCGTCACAACGGCGCGGGAACGTACGCGCGCCACCAGGTCGAGGCATGGCTGTACGGCACGGCGGCGCTCGGTGACGTCGCGTGTCACCGCTGCCCCGCCGCGCGCATTCGGCGGGCCTGGATGGCGGCTCCCTGGGCTGCCTTCCAGGCCCGGCGCATGCGCGTGCCCTCGGCGCAGTGCTCCTCCCGCTGACAGCGGGGACAGCCGTGCAGATGCCCCATGTAGTTCCGGTACAGCTTCGTCGCCCGGGCATCGAAGTCGGATACGGGAGTCATGACTCAACCCTCAGCAGAGGCAGAGGCTCGGAGAGGTCCAGGAGCGCGCGCAACCGGGCGGTGTCGCACAGGTTCCCCGGGAACTGCGGCAGGACCACCCAGGCCGCGAGCACCGACGCGTGGCCGAGACGGGGGATGCCAAGGTAGGTGTCCGCGCCGAGGCGCTCCTCCTCGCCGTCCCACTGCGCGCCCGGCGGCACGAGCGCGTAGTAGGGGCCTTCGCTGTACCGCGTGTCACGGATGACGGGGCCGTGCAGCCAGTCGGTGAGAACCGTGGCCACGGTGTCCGGCCCGGTGCTGCCGACAGCGGCGCGGATGCGCTCGGGCTGGATGCGGACCGCGTCGAAGCGACGGCCAAGCGGCAGCAACGCCACCCCGTGATTCGCCCACTCGGACACAGCCTGACGCGGCACGGAGTGGGCCCTCGCCAGCCAGTCGGCGATCGCGCCCCTGTCCGGTGCCTGCTCCCGTGCGCTGCTTCCCGGGCCCGGCCGGGGGCCCATACTCTCGGCCACGTCGACTCCTCGATAGTCGGCCACGCCCCGGGGCCGTTCGCGCGGCCGCCGAGGTCTGTGCTGGAACTTCCGACGCTAGGAGCGTGCTGTGCATCACGGCCAGCAATGTGCACGGATGTACACAGCAATATGCCGCACTAGGCCTCGCAGCCCAGCGCCCTTGCCCCTCCAACTACGCCGACTGACAGTGGTGTTCATCTGTGCACACCATCGGCAGTGGAGGCAGGCATGTCGTTACTGTTCATCGGGATCGACCCCAACACCGAGGAAGGTGAGAGCCCCACGGTCTGGGCCGATCTGCAGCAGAAGGAACTCGTCCTGCAGGGGTGGAAGGCGGGGGCCGAACTCGCAGTGGAGTGCGCCGCTTTCCAGGCGCCTGGCCATGCAGCCGGCATCCCGGAAAGCGAGGCGGTGATCCGTATCCCGGCCAGGATGGTGCACATGATCAGGGGAGGCGTGCGATGCCCTCGAGCGTTCCGGCGTGGAGTGAGCTCCTCGGCATGGCGCAACGCTCCGCCGTACACCTGGAGATGAGGGACGCCTACGCCGTGGACTACGAGAAGGGCCCGTTCGCCGCATGGCGAGACGGCATGCGGCAGTCGCCCGGCGATCGCACATCCTGGTGGCGTCCGTGGCATTCCCTGATCGCCGACACGGTGAGCCGAGGCGTCGTCGTGCGCCGCGCCCGCATCGTCTCCGAGCCGGTCAGCGAGTACACACGCTTCCTGTACGACGGCACATTCAAGAACGTCATCGCGGGCGAGCACGTGCGGTGGCTGCCGAGGCGCCAGACCTCCAACATCGCCCTTCCCGCCAATGACTTCTGGCTCATCGACCAACATCTCGTGAGGTGGAACCACTTCACGGGTAAGGGAGCCTCAGCAGACGGGGAGATCAGCACCGACCCAGCCGTGGCGAGTCTGTGCGCCAGCGCGTTCGAGGCCGTGTGGGAGCGCGCCATTCCCCACGACAACTACAAGATCACCTAGCGCTAAGGCAGTCAGGCCAGCCCATGCCCATCTCTCCGTCGTCCTCGGCTCAAGCTGCGCGCGAGTCTGTCGCGCAGCGCCTCCGGGAAATCCGCTTGGACGCCGGAATCAGTGGAAGTGAGCTGGCCGCGCGCTGCGGCTGGAGTCACCCGAAGACGTACCGGATCGAGGGCGCCCGCACGCCTCCTTCGACCGAGGACATCCGTCGTTGGTGCCAGGCCTGCGGTGTCACCGACCAAGCCCCGGACATCATCGCCCAGTCCCGCAACGCCGAGTCCATGTACGTGGAGTGGCGGCGCAAACTGCGCTCCGGGCTGAAGCAGCTTCAGCAGAGCTATCTCCCCCTGTTCAAGTCCACCCGGGTCTTCCGTGTCTACTCGCCCACTCTGGTGCCGGGCCTGCTGCAGACCGAGGGATACGCGATGGGCCTGCTGTCCACCATCACGAAGTTCCGGGACATCCCCAACGACGTAGCGGAGGCCGTCGCCGCTCGCCTTGAACGCTCCCGAGTCCTCCACGAGCCCGGCCATCGCTTCGTCCTCGTGGTCGAAGAAGCGGCCCTGCGCCACCAAGTTGCCGACGCCGAAGCAATGGCTGCTCAGCTCGGATACCTCCTAACCGCCGGGGCGCTGCCGTCGGTGTCGCTCGGCGTGATTCCCATGGAGACGCCCGCACGGCCGATGTGGCCCATCGAGACCTTCCACATGTACGACGACACCCTCGTGTCGGTGGAGATCCTTTCGGCGCGCGTAACCGTCACGCAGCCCAGTGACATCGCCGTGTACGCAGACGCGTTCGAGCAGTTGCGCAGCATGGCCGTGTACGGCGCGGAAGCACGGGCGTTGATCGTGAAGGCGATCGATGCCCTGCATTGACCACCTTGCATGCGCAAGCGGCCCCGCCCTCCCGTAGGAGAGCGGGGCCACGCGTACACCGCCCCACACCCCCGGCGGGACAGTTCCCTAGTGAATCGAGGGCCGTCACTTCACCCACCAGGTGGCGGCCCCCTTCCCCCCTTCCCCCCTTCCAGCCCTGGGGAGTTGCCATGCTCCGCACTGCGCCGCGCCCTGCCATCGCCCCCGTCTCCGCGTCCCCGTCCGCCGGCTCACGGCCGGGATCGCGGCACTGCCGCCCACCGCGCGCGACGCCCTCGGCACCGACGCCACCGCCGAGGAAGCCATCGTCTACAACCGCGGCCGCACTGCCGCCGCGACCACCGTCGCCCTCTACCCCAGCGGGTACAACGCTGCCGATGCCCGACGACCACCTGGACGACACCGTGGGCGCCCTGGACTTCCCCTACACGGCGCCGAGCGCGGAAACACGCGTCACCATGCGCGCGGTACTCACCATCCTGGAGGCGGACTACGCGATCACCGCCAGAGGCTGATCACACCCCGGCGGGGCGGCCCGCGCAGCGAAAGGACCGCCTGATGTTCCTGGTCACTCCCGATCCCGCATACGGACTCGTCGCCGCACCGAGGTCCAGCATCGACCGCACGCCCGCGACCGAACAGGCCCTCGCCGGGCAGGGGTTCTCCTGGAACAGCGGATCGAGGCATTCACCCGCCGGGCCGCCAGCAGCCCGGCCGACGCGGAGTGCACCGCCGGCACTCTGCGCGACCTGGGCCACTACGTCTTCTCGTTCCCGGCAATCCGGCCCCTGCGCCGAAACCCCCTTGCATGAAGCCGTATCCACGCAGCTCAGGGGGTATCTAGCCCTCACAACACAACACACTATTATTTCATGTGGGCGGAGGTGCCGCCACCCACCGCCCTCCAACCCGCCGATGAGGCACGCAGAAGGAGAGCCCCATGGCCACTGCCGTCCCGACCACGGCCGACCAGAGCACCGCTCAGGAAGAAGACGCCCAGCAAGAGCGTGAGGAAGCCGCTCCGCAGCTCGCCCGCCTGGACCCGGCGCTGCTGGTACGCGACCCGTGCAACGCCCGCGAGGAGGACACCGAGCCGGACGAGAAGCTGAAGACCTCCGTCAAGGAGATCGGGGTCGAGGAAGCCATCAGCGTCCGCCCCCGGGGCGACGGCACCTACGGCGTCTTCAAGGGCTGGAGGCGTGCGCAGGCGGCACAGATCGCCAATGCCACCGCCGAGGAAGACGGCCGCCCGCTGCGCCCCGTCAAGGCATGGGTGCGCGATGACCTGGTCGGCAACGACGGCTGGACCCGGCTCCTGTCCGTGATCGAGAACGACCACCGTGCGGGCATGAGCGAGCGGGATTGCCTGCGCGGGCAGGAACTCGCCCTGATCGACATGAACGACGCCGACCGCGCCAGGGCCGCCAAGGCACTCGGCGTGGGCCGCAACGCCGTCAAGCAGGCCAAGACGGCACAGCGGCTCGACGACTCCGCACTGCGCCGGGCGGCCGCCGAAGGCCTGGACCTGGAACAGACCGCCCAGCTCGCCGAGTTCGAGGGCCTGCGCGGCTCGGAGCCAAGACTCATGCGCGCGCATGCACGCGACCAGGCCGAGGGCGGCGGCGGGCGCGGCTTCTGGGATCAGGAGGTGGCACTGCTGGCCGCCGAGCGGGACGACGCCGAAGCCCTCGCCAAGGCCAAGGCCGAGCTGGCTGAGGCAGGCATCACGCTGCTGGACACGGCGCCGTCCTCGCACAAGGACCCTGCCCGGCCGCTGGCCCAGCTGACCACCGGGCTGGGCAATCCGCTCTCCCAGGACAACCACGCCAACTGCCCCGGTCACAGCGCCCGGCTGGACGACGAGCACCGGCCCGTCTGGCACTGCGACAACCCGTCCGCGTACGGGCACAAGGTCCGCCCGCAGCCGAAGAAGCCCAAGACCGAAGAGGACCACCACAAGGCCCAGGAGCGGGCCCGGGTCGTGGCCTGCAACCGGGCATGGAAGGCCGCTGCCGGGCCGCGTCAGGAGTTCCTCAAGCGGCTGGTTCGCGGCAAGGCCCTGCCGGAGGAGGCCCGGCTGTTCACGCAGCAGGTCCTGCTGGAGCTGCCCCGCTTCTACGGCAAGTGGGCGGACAAGCAGAAGACCCAGACCGTGGCCCTGCTGCTGGGCGCCAAGGACCCCGAGCAGGAGTCCGCCGCCGCCCTCGCGGCCGCCCTCCCGAAGAACCGCCTGGCCAATGTGCTGTTCGCCCAGGTCGCCGCCGCGTTCGAAGACGCCATCCGCGAGCCGAAGCAGTTCGACGCCTCCCGGATGGATCACATCTACCTGTGGGAGTCCCCCGACCGCCGCTACGCCCGCTACCTGCTGCTCCTGGAATCACTGGGGCAGGCCGCCGACGGCAGCTACCAGCTTTCGGAGGTCGAGCAGCAAGCCGTCAGCCGTCACCGGGACAGCACGAACTGACCGGCACCTCCCCCTTGTTCCCCGGCCGGGCACGCCCCGTTGACCGGCCGGGCCACCTTCCCTCGTCACAAAGAGGCGAACCCGCATGTCCATCACCTTCGGGCAAGTCGTGGGCCACATCGGCGAGCTGCCCGATGCGGTGTCCGTCGCGCAGGGCCAGGAGGCCGCCGCGAAGCGGCTCCGCGCGCTGGACACGGCCGCGTACGACGCACCCGGCGGCCCTGACCGAACTGCGGGAACTGCCCCGGCGCTAGGAGGCACTGCCCGACGCCTGGTCCTCGCTCCCGACCGTCCCGGCGCCCCGCGCGGCATCAGCCTCGACGTGCCCGTCGTGCGCCGACGCCTGCTGCGCACCGCGTGGCTCCCTCCCGAGCAGCAGTGCCCGGCCGACAGGCTGCGCACGCTGACCGACAAACCGTGAACGCCCCCTGCCCGCCGCCACGTGAAGGAGTTCCTGTGATCACACCCGACCTTTCCACGCCCGAAGGCAGGGCCGTCAGCGACCTGCATGCACAACTGCGTGAGCTTGAGGCACGCACCGGGGAATGGCCAGGCGCGGACGTCGTCGACCTCCTCGGCAGGTGGTTCAGCCGCTTCGTCTTCTTCCCGGACGCCGAGGAATGCGCGAGGGCCAACAGCTCGGCGGTCTTCCACCCCATGGCGGATCCGGACGACGAGGGGCTGCCCTGCGTCGAGGTCTCGGGCATCCTGACCTTCACCTACCTGGACCCCGACGCACAGGCCGTGCGGGTGTCAGTGCACCTCGACACCGCCGAAGAGCGGCTGCTCCGCGCCGACGGCTCGGTCCCTGTGCAGGTCGAGATCGAAGACACCGTCGTCTTCCGTGACGTCGCCGCCCCGACGGCGCCGCGGCCGCAGCGCGGCGGACGAAGCGGCTGCGGCGCAAGGAGCGCCGGCGACGGCTGACGTGCCGGAGACTGAGGCCCTCCCGGGCGGCGGAGCAACGACAGAGGGATTGACCCCAATCCGTATCACACTATTATAGAAATTTGGAGGTGTTCTCATGGCTCCGTCCGTCGCCCACGCGTCCGGCACCGTCACCGGTGACGTGGAATGCCGCTTCACCCAATCCGGCATCGCCGTATGCCGGTTCCGGCTGACCGAGGTGCCCGCCCGGTGGGATGCCGCCGCGCAGCGGTGGCGCGACGGGGCCCCGATCGGCTACGTCTGCACGGCCTGGCGGAATCTGGCGCGCAACATCACGGAGTCCCTCACCGCCGGAGTGCACGTGCTGGTCAAGGGACGCATCACCGAGATCAAGAACGACCTCATCTTCCTCAGCGTCGACGACTTGGGGCTGAGCCTGCGCCAGCGCATCGCCTACACCGAGACCAGCCTGCCCAGCCCCGCCGCCGCAGCCCCCGTCATCACGCCTGCCCACCGCCCGCGTCACCCGGAGACCGCCCGGCCAGCTCCCGCACCCGCAGGGCGCGGCAGGGTGCCCGCCTGGTGGGCTACGGAACGCGCCGCCGGATGGACTCAGCCCCGCAACGACCGCGCCCCAGCCGCCCGCGAGGCACCCGGCCACGTCGGCAGCTGACCCCTTCACCCGCCCCGCGGCCGCGCCGGCTCACCTGCCGGCGCAGCGCCCTGCCCGAGAGGCCGCCATGCCCGCCTCCGCCGCCTGCGGGGCTGCGGGTGTGTCACGTTTGGCCGACCTGTTTCGTCAGTAGATGGAAGGGCGAGGGCAGATGCGATCCATGGACTACGTTGCCCCGCCAGCGCTGCGTCATCGACAGCAAAGGGCAGGAGATTCATGCGTATCAAGGGGATGCTCAAGGCCAGTGGCGTCATGGCGGCGGCAGTCGTCGTCTCCTTAGCCACGGCCACGGGGGCACATGCCGACGGCGGCGACCTGTGGACCGACGACGACAACCCGGGCGGCAAACTCTCCTTCAACAGCGAAGGCGACAAGACAAAGGTCTGTGACACTGATGCGGACGGCTGGAGCGCGATCGGCTACGTCATCAACCCGAACGGAAGCACCCGCTACTCGATCAGGGCCCGCGGGGACGGCAACTGCAACGATCGAAGCGCCGACGACGGCGGCCGGTACAACCTCGCCGACGGCACCAAGTACACCTTCCGCATCTGCCTCGATCACGACGGTTCAGGCACCGGCGACGACCGCTTCTGCGACAACCACAAGTGGCGCGCGTGAGAACCTGACCTGCAAGGCTTCATGCTGAGCTGGGCGCCACGGCCGCGTCCAGGAGAGAACGGCGGCCTACTGGGCGGCCACCAGCCAAAGCTCCAGCAGGCCACTACCTCACCCCTTCAGCACCCGTTCCGCGACGGCGTCGTCGCGTCAGCCGAACGGTGGTGGCCTGCCAGCTGATGGTGTCGGCTGCTTGTCGGGCACCGCCGGTGAGCACCGTCAGCGTATGGGTGGCAACCCAGTCCTCGGCCGCGGAATCGTCGCCGGCATCGTGCACCGCCCTGACCAGCGCCCCTGCCGGTGGCTCTGCCCGTGCAACCACCCCGCGGACTCCAAGCGCGATCTTCTCCTGGCCCTCGGCCGACGTCCCCGGCTCGCCGGGCTGCAGCACAGGTCACCGACTGGGGTTCGCCGACCTCACCAGGGCAAGCAGCCGGGAGGCGGGTGCTCCGGCCCGGTGTCATCTGCGCCGATGACGGACCCGCATATGGAGTTGCTCGAGCAGCAGCCGCCCCGCAAGGCAGTTGATCTCGCCGCCCGGACGGCCCGTCGCGCTTGTGGCGGATGCCGCTGACCACCGCCCCCTCGCCCCGATCCCTGTACCGGAGGCACACTGCTGATGATGACGACCACGACCCAGCGCCTGCTCGACCTCGCCGCTGCCGCGCCGGCCTGCCGCGACGAGCACTTGCTGCTTCTCCTGCGCGAGGCGAACGCGCTGTACCAGCGCGGCCTTGAGGACCTGCGCCAGAACGTGATCGGCCGCTTCAGCGGGCTTGCTGTGCAAGACCTGGTAGAGGCCGTGAGCGCGGCCGGACTGCCCTGCGACGCGTCACAGGACCGCGACGAGCTTCTCCTGCTGCTGTCATTGACCGAGTGGGAGATGACGCCGGCCGCCTTGGCCTACTCCCAGATGGCTGAAGAGGCAGCACACCGCGGCGTCTGCCTCATTCCCGAACCTGACCTGTAAGACGCCGGCCATCACCGGGAATTTCCTGGGCGATGAACTGGACCCCACCCCAGACCTCCTGCCATTATGCGAGTTGAGGGCCGGGTGGGCCGGCTCTCCCTCCGACGGGATGGGCCCCCTTCCGCCATGACCTCGCGACCCGCGCCGCGCCTCGTCGACGCTGCCGAGATCGCAGCCGAGCAAGGCCTGACAGCAGCACGGATCAGCGCTCTGTACAACGAGCGCGACGAGAACGGCTTCCCCGATGTCAAAGGCCACCGCGGCCGCGCCCGCCAGTGGGACCACACCGAGGTCACCAAGTGGTTCGCCGACCGCGAATCGTCCCGGCTGCGCGCGCACACGCCTCCCTCCCGCAACCCGCAGAAACTGCTGAACGCGGCAGAGGCCTCCCGGTTCCTCGGCTACAAGAACCCCAACCAGGTCACCACCTACGTCCGCGACCACCCCGGCTACTTCCCCGAACCCGACACCGTGGAAGAGCTCGGCACCCCAGAGAAGCCCTACCGCCGGCTGAAGTGGCGCGTGCAGACACTGCTGGACTGGATGGCCACCCGGCCCGGCAGCGGAAAACGCACCGGATCCCAGCGCGCGGCACCACCGCTCCCCGACGTCCCCGTCGACGGCGACCCGGAGGAGCTCCTCGGAGCCACCCAGGCGGCCGCCCTGCTGGGCTTCAAGAGCGTCAACTCCTTCTCCAGCAGCCTCTCCCAGGGCAATCTGCCGATACTCAAGGATGCCGACGCACTCACCGAAGGCGGACGCCGGCGCTGGACCCGCCGGCGGATCCTCGAGCAGAAAGACCAGCGCAAGTCCAGAAGGTAGAAGCCGCGGCGGGCCTCCATCCGCCCGCCGCCCGTGAACGCGGCGCCCGGTTACGGGCCGTTGGTCCCTTGCGGACCGCGAGCCGCACGATGGCCGGTATGACGTGGCTCGCCACCACGTCCCGCAGCAGCAACCGCTGCTGCGGGCCGGCCATCGCCGAACCGATCCCAGGGTTCGCCGTCCTGCACAACCAGGATCGCCGGCGCGGCGGGAGGAAGGCCGACAAGACCCCGTTCGTGCCCGCGTCCCGGCCTCGATCACCGCCTCAGAACTGAGACAAGCCCAGTGACTCGGTGACGTGTGCGCCGGCGCGAGGAGCGCGGTCCCGCGCGGCGTGCGAGCGAAGCACGGGACCGCCGAGCCCCGCCGTCCTGTCCGGGCCGGGCACAGCGACCGTACGAGGAACTGCCGAGCGGTGCATGCGCAACGACGCGAGGGAGTGACGGCGGCATCCGCTGCCCCCTTCGTCTCACGCCGACCCTCGATGCCGCGCGGGCGCTTCGAGAGCGCGGCACGTCATTTCCGATCGACGCGCCCGCTGCAGCCAGAACGACATGCCCCTTCCGGGGCAGGCCGCGGCAGTTGCCACCGCCCCCTCGCCGTAGCCAGCGTGGACCCGCGTCACCGTCCATGGACTGATTCGATTTCGTGACCGTGGTCGGGGGCTCGTGGTCGGGAGCCGGGTCGACGTCGGGGGGTTTCCTCACTGCACCCACCCCGCGGCGACCAGGCCGCAGGAGAGCAGTGAAGGAGCGCCCATGACCAGCCCCGCACTCCGTCCGGACGCTGCCCGAGCGCCTACCCCGGTCGAGCCGCTGCGCCACCAGGTCCTGTCCGCGCTCGCGCAGCACCGCATCGCCACCACAGGGCAGTTGCGCTGGATGCTGCGGCCCGATGGCACACGGCAACTGCTGTCTCGTGTCCTGAACCGGCTGCGCGCCGACGGCTTCGTCGGCCGCACGGTGGTGCCGGAGGCTCGCCGCTCGCGTACCCATGCGTGGTACCTCACTCAGGAGGGCGCCCGCCTGACCCGCGATCTGCCTGCCCTGCGAGGGCGGCCACCCTATCCGGTCACCCCGGTCACGGCGGCGTCGCTGAAGACACCGCACACGCTCACCGTCGTGCACACCCACCTGTCCTTCGCGGCAGATGCCCGCCGACTCGGACATGAGCACGGCCCGTGGGACTGGACGCCGGAGGTGTCGCACGCCATCGGTGAAGGAGAGCGGGTCGTGGCTGACGCCGTCATGCGCTACACCGCAGTCGAAGGGCAGCAGCGGCGCAAGCTGCGGGCGTTCGTCGAAGTGGATCGCACCACCATGAGCAGTGAGCGCCTGGCCATGAAGCTGATCGAGTACGCCCGGCTGTTCCAGTACGAGGCGCCGTCCGTCGGGCGCCGCAGGAAGGCCTCCACCGGGCCTTCCTGGCTGCGCTGGTACCCGCTCTTTCCGCGGGTGCTCTTCGTGCTCACCGGGGCCTCTCGCGTCCGGCTGAAGAACAGGATCGGCGATCTTCGAGCGATGGCTGCGCAACACCCGCTGGTCGCGCCCCTGGCCCGCGACGTTCCACTCGGAGCCGCCGTGCTGGAAGACCTCGAGCAGCACGGCCCCGCATCGGCCGTGTGGGTTCCCCTGACGGGCGGAGAGCCTCGCCCGTGGACCGCGCTGTAAAGCCGGAAGGCAGCCGTGCACTCGGCGCGTCGGGCCGGCGGTGACCGGCTGAGCCGCTGGGCACAGACCAGCGCCGGAGTGGTCGGCCTCGACCGCTGAGCCGACCACCCCGTCGTGCTGCCCGCCGTACTCGACGACCGCGCGGACCTGCTCGGCGCCGAGGAGTTCGTGCACGCCCCAGGCCACGAAGTACCCAGTCGTTCCGGTCCGCGGCCGGAACTCCTCCGCGTCAGCGGCCTCGTCGAAGCCCATCCGCTCCTGCGCGGCCGCGTCCTCAGTGCCGAGACGACCCTGCTCGTACTCACGACGCACGTCCTTCAGCGCGGCCTCGTACGACTGTCCGGTCTGCTCCGCCCGGCGGCGGGCGGCATTCCTCAAGGCCTGGTTCTTCGCTCCCACGACGGGTTCCCCCTCGCCGCGCGCACGGCCCGGCACGCCTGGCGTACAGGGCGAACCTGAAAGCGGACACTAGCTTGATCTTTAACCTGTGCGCCGTGGGCGAGGAGTGGTTGACGCCTTCTTCTTCCGTTTCGCAGCGTCCGTTTTGCGGACTGTGTGGACATCGTGGCGTGGGGTGAGACGGGTGTTCTTGCGGCTTGGCGGCCGTCCCGGTCCTGGGCTGGTGGGTTTCGGTGCACTGGACGGGCATGCGGCCTTGGGACGCAGGTGCCGAAAGTCGCGGCGGACGCGGGCGGGAGTGAGCTTGTGCGGTTCGCTGGGCCTCTCCCAGGGGCGACGTAGATCGGCTGCCAGCGGCCGGGCGAGCCGGAGTTGGGCATAGACCGCGAGGATCAGCCAGGTCCACCGGTCGGCTGCCTCGGGGGCGCGGATCTTCGGGCAGGTCCAGCCCAGGGTCTGCTTGAAGAACCGGAAGGTGTGCTCGATGTCGAAGCGGCGCAGGAACGTCTGCCAGAGCCGGTCGACGTCCGCGGCGGTGGCGCCGGTGCCCGACCACCACAGCCAGACCGGCTTCGGGGTGGCTCCGCTGGGCAGTCGTTCGACCCGCAGATGGATCGCGGTGCCCTCGATGACCGGGAGGGCGCCCAACTGGGCAGTCCAGGCGGAGCGGTGGGTCAGCCGCGGGTGGAGCCGGTCCCATGCCTGTGCGGTGGCCTTTCCGTAGAGGCGGGTCTCGGTCACCGTCTCGGCATCGGGCATTTCCAGGTGGCCGGGTCTCCGAAGACGAACTCGCCGCCGTGCCGCGGCGGGCGGCCCATGGTGTGCGGTTCGCGCGGCGGGGCGGCCCGGCGCAGGACGCGGTCTGAGCGCATCCGGCCGAGTACCTGCACGGGCAGGTCTTTGAGGAGGAAGGCCAGGCGGGGCACGTCGTAGCCGGCGTCGACCACGATGAGGATGTCCAGCTCGCCCTGGCGCCATTGCCCGGCCTCGACGAGGCGCTCGATGAGCTCGCGCATCTGCCGTGCGGTCACCGTGGCGCCATCGTCACCCGGCGCTAGCCGCAGCGCGTCCAGCGGCGCGGTCCAGGAGCTGCGGCCCGTCTCCAGCGCGCAGATCACCGAGTACGGCCAGCCCGGAACGGGAATGTGCTGGTCTTTGCCGCGGCCGTAGGTATGGCACAGGATCCGCTCGGGCGAGGTATGCGCATCCGGCCGCAGCCAGCAGGTGATGTCGGCGGCCAGCACCAGACGGCCGTCGGCCGCCCGCGGCAGCGGGACTGCGGCCACGGCCCGCCGCAGCCGGGACACGTCCACCCGCCCCGCCGACAGGGCGGAGTACAGGCTGCCGTGCCCGCGGCGATGCTCGGCCACCAGCGACAACTCGACCAGCGACCTGACCGGGCCGCCTGCACACAACACCGCATCCGCCAACTCGAACAACGCGTCCGCCCGCGAGGTCAGGCACGAGTAGAACTCGCCCCGGAAGCGTGACAGTTCCGCGAACGGCTCCACCGGAGCAGCGTTGTGCAACAGACTCATCCCACGGCCTTCGTGCTGAGCTTGTGTGTCCTTGGTCGGAGCACATGATCAGCCGAAGGCCGCCTGCACGTCAGGGAGTTACCGTCACGAGTGATCAAGTTCGAGACCGCACTCGACCCCCGACGATAAAGATCAAGCTAGCATCCGCCCGTGAACCCTGAACTCCTCTTGCCCTCCAACGTCGCCCTGCCACCTGGCCGGGTGATCACATCCGACGAAGGCGACGGCGACGTGCAAGCCTTGTGGCTGAGCGACGGCCCTGTCCCTGCCGAACTATGGTCCCGACTCCGCGCCGAACACCACACCTCAGGCCTGTGGCCCCTCCTGCTCGACTCCCGAGACGCAGGCGACGGCGAGTTCCGGCCCTGGGCATCAGGCGAACTGTCCCCCGAGCGCATGTCCGCGCCCGAGATACACGACCCCGCTGAACTCCTCGCGACATGGTGGAGGAGTTACACAGACATCGGCGAAGACGACGACGCACTCTCGGCAGACGACTGGCCCATCCCCGTCGCCGTCGTCCACGACGACCCGGTGTATGCCTATGCCGGGACCTGCCGGTGACGGTCTTCCTCGAGCCGGTGCCGGGCACCACGGTGGGCATGGCGGGCAACCGCGGCGACAGCGTCGAGGACGCCGCCCACCACATCACCCGCCACTACCGGCCCGCCCTTGATGCCACCGCCGAGCCGTGGCAGTGGGACACTCCGTGGCAGCAGCCCTCCGCCTGACCGGGCCCCGCAGCGTTGCGGCCGGGCTCTGCTCGACCTCGTCCGCAGGACGCTCGCTCCGGCCCGTCCCTGCCCCTTGACCCTGAAGGGGCCCATGGCTCTCGATACGGAACGAGGAGAGAAACAGTGTCCCTACCGGTGACCGGCACCGTCGCGACCGATCGTGACCTCGTCACGCATTCCCCTGACGGGGAGTCCCGCGGCCTGTTCGAGCGGGCGGGCAGCCTGTTCCCGCTCAACCCGATGGGCCACATCCTGACCGCGGTCACCGATGCCCCGTCTCCCGTTCGTCCGTGGGGGCTGCGGTTCGCCGAGATCCCCCGGCCGTCCTGCGGCAAGCACGAGGGCGGCAGCAAGACGACGACCGGCGACTCTCCCGACGGCAACGGGCCGCACAGCGAAGAGACGCAGGACGACTAGGGGGTGTCTGATAATTCCGGTCTGATCAGCGAGATTCGGCTGAGCTGGCAATCCGGAGGTGCGCCGATCGGCTGGGGGGACTGGGCAGTGGCTACGAACGGCGGGCCAGTAGATGGGCGTCGAGGAAGCCCCGATCAGAGGATGGATCGTGGAGCAGCCGGGCGAAGGGATCGAGCCCAGCATCGCCCAGCAGTTCGGCGAGGCGATCCACCGGCCAGCTGTAGGCGGGCGCCACCTTGTGGTCGAACCGGACCGGTTCTTGTCCGTCGGTCCCGAAGAAGGAGACCAGGAGCAGACCGTCCGGTGCCAGGACGCGTACCTGTTCGGCGAGCAGCTCCGGTAGTTCCCCCGGAGGGGTGTGAATCATTGAGTAGTGGGCCAGTACGCCGCCGAGCGCGGCGTCCTCGATCGGCAGGGATTCCATCCGCGCCTCTTGGAAGCGCAGCGCCGGATGGGCCTGCCGGGCGTGGTTGACCATGCCGGGGGCAAGGTCTAGTCCGAAGGCGTCCAGGCCGAGTTCGTGCAGCATGGCTGTCAGATGTCCGGGCCCGCACCCGACGTCCGCTGTCCGCAGGTTGCCCGTCGCGCGCACCAGTTCGGCGAAGGTGCCGATCATCGCCCGGGAGAAAGGCTGTGTTTCCAGCCGGTTTGCGAACAGCGATGCGTACAGCTCGACGACACCGTCGTAGGCCGTCCTGGTCTCGTCCTGATGATTCGCCACGGGCAGGACTCTATAGCCGGTCTGATAATTGATCTTGTGGCAGGTCGAGGTGAGTTGACGGATGCGGCATGGAGGCGGATAGAGCCCCTTTTGCCTCAGGTGGACGGACGGGGCCGTCCGTGGCGTGATCACCGGCAGGTGGTCAACGGGGTGCTGTGGCGGCTGCGGACCGGGGCTCCGTGGCGGGATCTTCCCGACCGGTTCGGGCCGTGGCAGACCGTCTACGAGCGGTTCGCCCGCTGGGAGGCGGACGGCACCTGGGCACGGTTGCTGGAGCACGTTCAGGTCCGCGATGACGCGGTGGGCCGGGTGGAATGGACCGTCTCCGTCGACTCCACCATCAACCGAGCCCACCAGCACGCAGTCGGCGCCCGCAAAAAGGGGATGTGAACGGGGACGAACTGGAAGATCCGGGCCGCTCGCAGGCGCGCCAGGCCCTCGGCCGCTCCCGAGGCGGACTGACCACCAAAGTCCATCTCGCCGTCGATGGCCGGGGCCTGCCCCTGTCGATTGTGCTCACGCCCGGCAACGTCAACGACGCGACGGCGTTCGGCCAGGTCCTCGACGGCATCCGCACCCCGCGCCTCGGCACGGGCCGCCCGCGCACGACACCGGACCGTGTGCTGGGTGACAAGGCGTATTCCAGCAGGGCCATCCGCCATCTGCTGAGGCGCCGGGGCATCGCTGCCACGATCCCCGAGCGCCGCGACCAGGCGGCGAACCGCCACCGACGCGGAGCCCTCGGCGGCCGGCCGCCGGCCTTCGACAAGGTCACCTACCGCGACCGCAACGTCGTCGAACGATGCTTCGCCCGCCTCAAGCAGTTCCGCGCGATCGCGACCCGGTTCGACAAGCTCGGCGACCGCTACCGTGCCGGAGTTGTCCTGGCTTCCTTGATCCTCTGGCTCCGCGAGTCCACGGGGTAATCATTTGTCAGACAGGCCCTAGGGGCGGGCGACGATGACGGGCAGTGTTCTCATCCTCACCGACGAGTCCGATATCACCGCCGGCCGCGTCGCTGCCGAACTCGCGGTACGCGGCGTGCCGCTGGTACGGCTGGATCCGGCTGATTTCCCCACCCGCCTCAGTATGTCCGCCGAGATCACCACGGGCGCGACGTGGTCGGGTGCTCTCACCGACCGTGACGCCGGCCGTATGGCCGTCGACCTGGCCGCCGTCGGCGCCGTCTACTACCGGCGCCCGACACAGTTCCGGTTACCCAAGGGCATGAACCGCGCCGAGCAGGCCTTCGCCTACGGCGAGGCCCGTCGCGGCTTCGGCGGGGTCCTCGGGGCCCTCGACTCCGCCCGGTGGGTCAATGACCGGGTGGCCGCCGCGCACGCGGAGTACAAGCCCCTGCAACTTGCGACCGCATCCCGGGTTGGCCTGACGATCCCGAGCACCCTGATCGCATCCGAGCCCGACCGTGCCTACCAGTGGGCCAAGCAGCAAGACGGCCCGATCATCTACAAGCCGCTCTCGGGTATCTGGCACGCCGACGACAGCCAGGTCCGCGTCATCTACACCAACGAAGTCGAGGACCTCGACTGTCTGCTCGATGCGAGCCTGGGCTACACCGCGCACCTGTTCCAGCGGCAGGTGCCCAAGGAGTACGAGGCGCGGGCGATCGTGGTCGGCAAGCAGGTGTTCACCGTCGCCATCGATGCCGCGACCGCCCGGGGGCGGGGCGACTGGCGCTCCGACTACGACCACCTCTCCTACCGCGTCATCACCCTGCCCGACGACGTCGCGGACAAGCTGGTCGCGCTGCACCGCGAACTTGGCCTCGTCTTCGGCGCCGTCGACCTCGTACGCCGACCCGACGGGGAGTGGGTGTTCCTCGAAACGAATCAGTCTGGTGAATGGGACTGACTCGCAGGCGAAACCGGTATCCCCGTGGCTGCGGCCCTCGCCGACGTGCTCACCGGAAAGGCACCCGCATGAGCGAACAGCTCGCCACCGCGCTCGCCGCCCGCCTCACCGCATGCGGCAGCCTCACCGCCTCGTGGCACGAGCACTACACCGCCGTACCACGACACCACTTCATCCCCGACGTTGCATGGGTGGTCCCCGACGGAGCAGGCGTCGAGTACGCCATCGACCGCAACCGTGACGCGCCCGGCTGGCTGAAGGCCGTCTACTCCGACGCATCGATCGTGACCCAACTCGACGCCGGCACCGGAGACCTGCGGACCGGCAAGGGCACACCGACGTCGAGTTGCTCGGCCCCGGGCATCGTCTTCCCGATGCTCCATGCCCTCGATCTGCTCGACGGTCACAAGGTCTTGGAGATCGGCACGGGAAGCGGCTGGAGCGCAGCCCTGCTGTCCGCGCGTCTCGGCTCCCCGTGCGTGACGTCGGTCGAGGTCGACGAAGCCGTCGCCGCGCGCGCCGCCAAGGCCGTCGCACGCGCCGGGTACACACCCCGCCTGATCGTTGCGGACGGGGCGGACGGCTACGCGCCGGCCGCCCCTTACGACCGTGTGCACGCCACCTGCGCGGTCGAACGGGTGCCGCATGCCTGGGTGCGTGACACCCGTCCCGGCGGTGTCATCGTCCTGCCCTGGCGCCCCACCTACGGCCACGGAATGCTGGCCCGCCTCGTCGTCAACGGCGACGGCCAGGCGATCGGCCGCTTCGGGCGCACGGCATCGTTCATGATGCTGCGCGCACAACAGCGGACCATCGGCTGGGCGCCCCACGACGCGCAGCACGCCACCACCGAGCAGACAGCCCTCGACCCGCGTACTGTCATCCATGCCCCCGAAGGAGCGGCCCTTGCGATCGCCGCGCTCGCGCCCGGTGTGACGCAGACCGTGATCACCGACCCGGACGGCGACGTGTCCCTGCTGCTGTCCGAGGCCGATGCCCCCCAAGGGGCCTGGGCCGCGGTCGACTACTGTGCTGGGCCCGACGCCTACACGGTCACCTGGTGGGGCGACCGCAACCTGTGGGCTCAGGTGTCCGATGCGTATCTGCAGTGGATCTCGTGGGGGCAACCCGAACGTGCCCGGTTCGGGATCACGGTCACACCCGATGAACAAGTCCTCTGGCTGGATCACCCCAAAAACCGCGTGACGCCGAACGAATGAGCGGCCTCCTTCCCTCCCTGGCTGCCGTGCCCGGCCGTGCGGCCGGTTACGAAACGGCCCGGCTGCTGACGAACCTCTCGCCCGTTTCGTAACCGCCGCTTACGAAACGAGAGTTGTCGCAGGTCACGGCCAAGGGCAGCGCAGGGCGCGGGGACTTCGCTGTCGATGACCTCCCGGACCCGCTGGTCCAGAGGGCCTACCCGGCCGGGGATCACGTCCTGCTCCACACGGTCTGCCTCAGCCCGCAGGGCCAGCGGCCTTCCCCAGGAGCAGGCGCTCGTCGCCGGTGCGCGGGCCTGAGGTGACCGGGGAGACCCGGTCTTCCAGCTCCTTGGCCCGGGCCCGCAGTTCGGCTGGCGTCTTCATGGCGATGGCATCCTTCATCTGCTGTTGGATCGCGTCCGCGGGCGCAGTGGCATGCGGAAATCACGAACACCACAGCGGCGGGCCGTCCCCCGGATCACCGGCTTCTACTTGACCGGTGCCCGGCGCTGCCGGTGACCGATGCCTTCAGGCGAGCTGCAGCCGGTCACGTCGCTTGCTGCGCCGCGTGGTGCAGGTGGTGGACCATCCAGAACTCCGCGACCCTTTCGCTGTCGCCGGTCATGGCCGTGGACAGGAAGCCGAGGATGTCCGGGAGGTGGTCTGCGGGGGTGGGCAGGTGGGCGGCGACGCACCACGAGAGGACCTCGAAGACGAGGGCCTGGCGGAAGAGGAGGTGAGAGGGGCGCTCCCACTCGGGTTCGAAGTCCTCGGCTTCGGCGGCCCGCAGCGCGCGGGCCTTAGGGAGTGCCCGGTCGTGCGCGGCGGTGAGGTCGTCGCGCAGCTGCTCGCGTGCGGTGGCCGGGAGGGTGTCCGCGGTGAGGGCGGAGACGGCCAGAGGGTGCTCGCGCAGGCCGGCGTGGTCGAGGGCCAGGTCCAGGCCATGGCGGCGCATCCGCCCCACCATGGCCGTCCCCAGGCCTGCCAGGTAGCTGATGAAGGGCTCCCGCTTGAGCAGCGGGGAGTTAACGAGCCCCTGCCCCAGCAGGTACTCCGGCACCGGGGTGATCGGCACGGCGCGGTGCGGGCTGTGTACCCAGGCCTCGTCGAACCGGGCACCGCTTGCGCGCGCGACAGCGGCCAGACCAGTGCCCCACAGGCAGCCGTCGTCATCCAGGTTCAGGCCCTCCAGCAGAGGGTTCCAGGCGTGGGGGCGCACGCCGGACCGGTACTCGGGTTCCTCGGGCAGGATCATTTCGAAGGCGGAGGCGATCAGTCCGCCCTCGGCCAGGCTCAGCCGGGAGACGGCGTTGACGTTCCAGTAGGCGCTGGCGGTGCGGCCGAGGCCAGACAGAGGGCGCAGCACCTCCTCGCGCGAGCCCTGATAGCCGTTGTCCTCCACGACGACGACCGCGGGCCCCGACCGGGAGACCAGGATCCGGTCCCTGTGGTCCTGGTTACGCAAGTCCTCGAGCTTCATGGGGCGGGCGTGTTCGGGGTCGCCGCCGAAGAGCCGGATCACGGCATCCTCATCCGCGCCGTGCACGGCCGTGAACGTGGCCGCCACGTGCAGGCCTAAGCCGGTGAGGAGCTCGTGGAGTTGCTGGGGTGAGGTCATGCGGGGATTGTCGCCGCTGCCACTGACAATCCGGTCCCTGCGGCGGCGGGCACCCGGTGCGTCAGCAGGCCCGGCGAGGTCCTGGCCCTCCGGCGGCCCGATTTCGTCGAGGTGCTTGCGGGCAGCGGTCACGATCTCCATCAACCACTCCGGCCCGCACTTCGAGCGGCCCTTCCCGCCAGTGCTGTTCGTCTTCGTCCCGGCCGCGCGCCGTGCAGCGCCGGCCACCCGCGAGGCCGCCTTCCACGAGCGGGCTCGCAGGCAGTCGAACGTCGGCTACCGGATCACCGTGGCGAGCACGACGCTGGACCGGCAGACGCAGCACGGGGCGGCCGGGCCGGTGTGGCGGATCGTCGCCCCGGGGAGCGAGCGAGGACCGCTTCGGCGTTGGCAGGCTGCCGAAGGCGCGGTGAACACGGCGGGCCTGGCCGGCTCACGGCCGTGCGCCGCGCTCCAGCCGCCCGCCGCTGCGCCGGAGTCCTCGTTCCCACTGCTCGCCGCCTGCGGTTGTCCGTCCCGGATGTCGCCAGGTCTTCGTCCCGCGCCTGCGGCTCGTCCCGGCCGGTCGCCGTCCGCGCGTTGGTACCGCTCGGCCGCCGCGCAGGCCGTACCTGTCCCGGTGTCCGCGTACTGCCCGGGCCCGGCCGGTGCCGTGCCGTACTCGCCCAGTTGGGCCGTGCCTCCTCCCGGCTCGGCCGCGCGGTCTTCCTCGCTCCCCGGCCCTGCCCCGTGCTGCCCGCCGCGCCGGGCCCGGCCGTGCGCTCGCGTGCCCCGGGCCGCCGCGCGGCCGCGACCACGTCCGCGTGCCTGTCCCGGGCCCGCGCGGCGGCCGTGTGCTCGTGCCTGCGGTTCGCCGCCGTGCCGCGGCCCCCCGGTCGCGTGGTTGTGTGCCTGCTGTGCCCAACACCGCCTGCCCCCAGCGGTGTTGCCGCCCCCTTATCCGTCCCGCCGCTGTCCACCCGCGCTCCGGAGCGTGCTCTGTCGGGCCCCGCGCGCTCGTGCCCACCCCGCAGCTGCGGCGCGGCCGTGCCGCGCGTCCGAGTTGTCCCGCTGCCCCGCCGCGCCCCGCCTGCGGGCCCGGCTCGTGTGAGTCCCGGGTGTTCGGTGAACATCGCCGAACACCAGTGAACGGCCTGGGAAGGGCTGACCTGCTGTCGCCCCCGGTCTGGTTCCGCTCGTTGTGGTCCTGGCGCTCGTGAACGTCGGCGTGGTGCTGCTCGCCCGCGCCCGCCGCCCGGCCGCCGTGCCGCCCGCGCTGCCCGTCCTGCCGAGCTCCACGGCTCCCCGGGGCGCCGGCAGACCAGTCTTCTTCGAGCTCGCCGCTCTGCCCGCTGCCCGCGCCCCTGCCGGTCAGCCTCGGAGCGCGTTCTGTCGGGCCCCGCATGCCCGCGCGCTGCCGTGCCCGCGTCGCAGGGCCGTGCCGACTGCTGCCCTCGTCGCGCGCCGCGCCCGCCGTGTGGCCGCCTGCGTGCCCGTTACCGCCTCGCGCGCCGCGCCGCTGCTCCTGGCCCCGGCCGTTGCCGCACCGCGCCCGCGGGTGGCTGCCGCCTGCCGTGTCCCGCCCGCGACTGCCCGGCGGCCGTGCCTGCCCGGCTGCGCGCCGCCTACCCCGCGCCGCCCACCGCTGTCGCGACCACCCCGGGCGCCAACAGGTCTTGGTGGAGCTCGCCCCGCAACCTCGGCCCGCGGCCCGCCGTCCGTACCCGCCCGTCTTCCCGGGCCGCCGCGCCCGTCCCGCCACCTTGGCCGTGCCGTCCTCTCCGCCCTCCGGGCCCAACTGCGCGCCCACCCGGCCGCGCTCCGGTTCTGCCGTAGACGGCGGGGCCGGAGCGTCGGGGCCCCGGCGGGTGTCTGCTTGAGAGGGGGCTGCGGTGCGGTCCGGGGGGTCAGCGCAGGGAGGCGCGGTAGACAGTGACAAGGCCGGCGGCCTGGTTCTGGAGGTCGGGCAGGGCGAAGTCGAGGATCTCGTAGGGGTCGTTGCCGAGGAGGTCCTGGAGGTCGGGCAGGGAGATGAGGACGCGGTCGTGGGGGACGTGGGCGTCGACCCATACGGCGAAGCGCAGGGGGCCGCCCTCGTCGCTGTCGGGGCCGCCGTCGAGGTAGAGGACGGCGCGGTCGTTTCCTGAGCCCAGGAGGGTTACGACGTCGGCGCGGGTGAGCTGGGGCAGGGAGGCCTGGGGCATGGTCAACTCCATGGAGTGAAGGGCTGGTCGGTGGCGGGCACGGCCGTGCTCCGGGCGGGGTGGAGGGCCCGGGTGTGCGGGCGGGGGCGCCGGGACACGGCGCGTGGGGCGCGGGGTGTCGTGCGGCGGATGTCCGGGCATGCGGACGGAGGGCCGGGAGTACGGGCTCACCAAGCAGCAATTCACTCCGGACGTGCGGAGGACACTTACGCTACCGGCACTCCCGGTCGCCGTCCGGAGGCCGCGCAGCGTGTCGGCACCGAGCCCTCCGGGGCGGTCAGCGTGGTGCTGACGGCCGCAGACGGGGACGCCCGCGTGCACGACGCCAGACGGCCCCCGCGCCTGCGCCCCACCGACGGCACCGGCGACACCCGGAAGGCCCGCTCCCGCCCGCGCGCCCGCCCGCTCCCCACAGCGCTGCCTGTCGGTCTGCTGCTGGGCTCGTGCAGGGCGGCGCCGGTGTGCTCGAGCTCCGCGCCGCCCGCTGCCCGGCCGCCTACATGCCGCTGCTTGCCGCGTGCTGCCGCCCCCCGGGCATGACCGCTGCCTTGTCGACGTCGCGGTCGTGTGCGCAGGCCGGCGCGCCCGCTCCCGGCACCCGCTGCCCGTGCTTGCCCTGCCTCTCCACCGTTGTCATCGTCCGCGGGCGCCCGGGCGACCCGTGCTCGCCGACGTGGTGCTGCGCCGCACCTGGCGGTCGTTGGACGCCCCCGGCTCTGCGGCCGCCCGCGGCCAGGACCTCGTCGCCTCCTCGTACCCCACCGCGGTCGTGTGCGCAGGCCGCCGCGCCCGCCCCGTACCCCTGGCCCGCCGCTCCCGGCCGCGCCGCCCCGCTCCCGCGGGCCTGTTGGTGCAGGTCTTCGTCGAGCTCGCCGCCACCACTGACAACCCCGTCTCCACGACGGCGGGCACCCGGTGCGTCAGCAAGTCCAGCAAGGTCCTGACCTCCGGGGGATCCGTGCGCTGTTCAGTGCACGAAGTGGTGCGGTCTCAGGTCGGCGGCTGACAGCGTGTAGTGCTTCTCGCCGTGGGGAAGTTCTTGATCAAGGCGGCAGATCGACGCGGGTACGCGGATGGTGACGAGGGTGTCGCCGTAGTCGAGACCGCCTGGGTCGTCGTCGCGGCTGGAGAACCAGAGCACGCCGGAGGCGTCAGCCGAGACCATGCGCCGGGTCGCGAGGATCGCTGCGGCAGCCGTGCTGTCCGTACGATGATACAGGGTCAGTTCCACAGCTTGCTCCTGCACGAGGACGGCCGCCCTTCTCCGTCATGGGGGATGGCCCTGAGGTTTGCCTGGTCCCTCCGCGGGAAGTTCTTGAGTTCGCTCAAGTTCGCAAGCAGTAGCAGCGAGTTGGCGGACAGTTCACCCAATACTGTAGGAGAAGATCCCGAAACGGGGCTGCAGGGTCCGCGACTTCGTGAGCACCATCGGCGGATCATGAGGACCGGTAACGAACGGCGGCTGTCAGAGGGGCGCAGTACGGTCCTGTCATGGCAGCCAAAATCGATCTGACCCTCGATTGCGCGAACGCACAGCTCCTCGCCGATTTCTGGAAGACGGCACTGGGCTATATCGACGAGCCCCCGCCTGCCCCCTTCAAGACCCGCGAGGAATGGCTCGCGCAGTTCGACCTGCCAGAGGACGATGCCGAGGACGACGGGGCATGGCTCTGCGATCCCGACGGCGTTGGCCCCCGCCTCTCCATCCTCAAGGTCTGCGAACCCAAGACGGCAAAGAACCGGCTTCACGTCGACGTCCGGGTGCCGGGGCACGGCGGCCCCGACGAGCGGTGGGCGCGGATCAAGGCGGAGTCTGAACGGCTGGGGAAGGCGGGCGGGGCCGTCCTGGAGGAATTCGATGGGCACCACATTGTGATGGCCGACCCGGAGGGCAACGAGTTCTGCATCGCCGCAGCCCCGGCCTGAGACCGGCACAGGGCAGGGACACTCCTCGGCCTCTACGGGGTCAGCCAGCTCCCGTACCCCCAGACTGCGGGCAACGATCAACACCGCAGCGGGCAGCGATCTCCTCAGCCCTCAAGCAACTGCTGATCAGTGGCATTCGAGAACACCCGCCCCATCCAGTTCCGTTCACGGCAGGTCGCTGGACGTGGACGTCGGCTGGCCCGGTGCCCGTCCCTGCGAGCAGGCACCGGACACCCCACTTCGCACGGGGACCGGCCCATCCCCGGTGCTGCACCGGCTGCTGAAGATTTGACGCCACCAACGGCCCCGGCGGCGCGCCGATTAGGTGATGGTGTAGGAGCCGCCGGGGAATTCCCAGCCGTCGCTGCCTTCGCCGATGTCGTCGACGATGATGTCGATGAACAGGTCCTCGAAGTTCTCGTCGGTCAGCTCGCCGGCGGCCCACTTCGCTTCGATGTCCGACCAGTCGCCCGGGCGGCCGTCGATGAGGAACGGTGCGGTGCCCTGCGCTCCGCGGTCGCGTTCGTCGTCGCCCGTCTTGACTGCTCCGTAGATCCTGAACTCGCGGTCCTTGAAGGCCTGCGGGATCGGGTCCGCGGGGATCGTGGCCGTGTCCCTGTACGCGGCAGCGATGATCTCCCGGTAGCTGCGGCGCACGTTGTACTCGGCATCTGCCAGCCACCGCATCAGCGTCAGGGCGGTGACCGACAGCCCGGCCCGCTCCAGCGCCTCGTAGCCGCGGTGGGTTTTGGTGAGCTGGACGAGCTGGGCGTGCCATTCGCGGGCCCGGTAGGACTTGAGGCGGTGCTCAAGGCGAACGCCGTGTTCGCGTTGCAGCAGGTCGTTGAGGGCGGCGCCCAGCGAGTCTCCCTGGGCCATCAGTGCTCAGCTCCATGCTTGACCTTGACTTGGCCAAAGCTGGTGCCCACGCGGTAGGGGTCCGGCACGGTGCCGTCGGGGGTGTGGAAGACGGCTTCGTCGACGTTGCGCAGGGCGATGAGCGTGTGGCCCTGCTGGACAGCCTTGAAGGCGGTGATCCAGTGCCGCACGGACGCCTCGGCGACCATGCTCAGATACCAGTCCGGGCGCCAGAACGGGGACCGGACCTGGTCGCCCTTGGGCCACAGCAGGCGCAGCGCCTTCGACACACGCCGCTTGTAGTCGACGTACGCCTCCTGCTGTTCCTCGCCCGCTGCGATCAGTTCGTCGCGCGCCTTCTTGGTGTCTTCGTAGAAGGGCTTGAACAGTGACTCGTTGGACTTGCCGGTCCAGGAGTCGTGGATGACCAGTGTGCCGGAGACGATGCCCTCGCTGCGGAGGTCCTCCCTGGCGAGGAGGCGCTGCAGCAGCCGGATGTGCGGGGTGACTGCCCACACCCGGCCCTGGTCGTCGGCCCGCTGGACCAGGCGTCCCAGCGGATGCGGCATCAGGGGATGGTTCCAGGCCGGGATGTCGATCAGGAACGCTCCCGCGCTGCGCTTCTCGACGTCTTCAAGGGGTCCGGTGTGGAGCAGTTTGTTGGGGGCGAGCGGCACGGCCGAACAGGCGGAGGGGAAGGAGCCGTTGCGGTCGATGGTGACCTGCCGGCCGGGGCCGAGGGAGTCCGGGACCAGGAGCCGGTAGCGGCGGCCGCCGCTAACGTCGCGGATCTTCTCGCGTGTGACGTCGGGGTGCACCCACCCGCCGGGCTCGCCGTCCATCGCCTGGTGAAACAGCGACCAGGGCGCGCTCGCGCGCTCGTCCTTGCCCACCGCCTGGATGGGGTGCATCTTCGAGCGGCCCACGGACTCCTTCAGCTTGTCCAGTGCGGGAAAGCCCGTCTCCGCGGGCTGCTCCTCGTCCCCAGGCTCAAGGTCGTTTCCGCCCTCGGTGACGGGCTCTTCGGCTGCGGCACTCGAGGGGGAGTGCTGCGGGGACTCGGTGTCGCCGTCGACGCTCCCGGCGCCTGCGGAGGTCGCCGGGGTCGGCTCGGCGTCGGACGCCTGCTGTTTGGTTGCTGGCGAAGCCTCGGCGGCGTGCGCTTCGGCGAAGGCCGTCAGTGCCGCCTGCAGGCGCGCTCCCGGCGCGGTGGACGAAAGCTCTGGCGGTGCTGTGGCGAGTGCGGCCGCCTGCGCGCGCAGGCCGGCCAGCGCGGCCGTCTCGCTCCGAAGGACGGCATCGCGCAGCGCGGAGAGGATCTGCAGCACGTGCGCGGGCAGACCCTGCTGCGCGTGGGAGGTGTAGGGCAGGGCCGCGTCGATGAGCGCGCGCTCGGCGACGGCAACCCGCCCTGCCCCGTCGGCGATCGGCGCCTTCGCGTGAGTCGGGCCGGTGGCCGGGCCGGCCGCGAGATGGCCGGGGGACGGGTGATGGGCGGCAGGGTGGTCGGGGGCATCGGTGAAGCGGGCGTGCGCCAACTCTGCGTGCAGCCTGGTGGAAGACAGCGGGCCGAGGTCCCGCTCGGCGCACACGACTTCGGCGACCCCGGTGTCCTGGTCCAGGGTGAGGGTGAGCGTGACGTCCGCATCCAGGCGCTGCACGACGGCGGCCTCGTCGGTATCGATCACGGCGAGGACCGGGACCTGCAGGGTGCGGGCCAGGTGGGCCAGGGTCCGGGCGGCGGCGGGCAGCCGCTCCCCGGACAGCGGCACGTGCGCCGCGGGGAGCTGTTGGAGCCGGTCGACGACGACCAGGGCCAGATGGTCGACGAACGGCGCGGTCTCGGCGATCGCCTCAGCGCTCAGCCCGGAGCCCGCATCGACGTGCAAGGGGGCGTGCTTCACCGCGGTGTGCACGCGTTCGACGGCGGCATGCTCCTCGGCTGTGAGGGTGCCATCGCGCAGCCGCCGGTAGTCCGCGCCGCTCTCGGCCGCCAGGATCCGCCGGGTCACGTCCTGCACCGTCAACCCCGACGCCGCATACAGCACGGGCTTGTGTGCGGTGAGCGCGCACTGGCTGGCGGCCGCGAGTGCCAGCAGACTTCCGCCCGCGCCGGGAGCCGCCGCGAGGAGGGTCAGGCGTCCGGGCTGGAGGCCTCCGGTGGCTTCATCCAGACCGGCCAGACCGAAGGACAGGCCGCCCCGGCCTGCGGGCTGCTTCAGGGCCTGGTCCACCGCCTCCCTCAGCAGAGTCAGCCCCCGCGGCGCTCCCCCGCCCCCGGCGGGCGTGCGGTCGCCGGTGGGGGGCCCGGTGGGCGTGGACTCCTGCACGAGTGGTTCCTCTCAAGTCCTTGGCCGCAGCCCAGCCACGGTGGGCGGCGGATGACGGGCCGTCAGACGTAAGCCACGGGGTTGCGGGACGGGTGCGGGTAGGCGGTGAGGTTCCCGACGCGGGGGTCGCCCCGCAGGAGCTTGCCCTGAAGGGCATAACGATCGCCGTGCTTGGAGATGCCGGTGATGGTCGCAACTGCCAGGACCAGGCCCTCGACGTTGACGATCTGCACCTCGTCCTGGGCAAGAGCACGGTCGGTCCGGAACTTCCACACCCCGCGGCCCGCCTGCCAGGCATCGTCCTCGCTCATGCCCGGGCGCCAGCCGACCGTGGACCGCTCCAGGCTGTCGCCGGGGCCCGTCTCACGCTCCGGCCCGATCTGGATCTGAAGCACCCTCACACCCCCGCAAGCTCGTCAACTTGCTGCAAAGTATCACCCGGGAAGCCTGAGCCCGGCGACCGCGCTCGTCCCTGCGGCACACCGCGTCAGCACGAGCACGCATGCTTCTCCGGTGCCTCATGCTCCAGGTCAACGCGCAGGTGCTTGCCCGTCCCGACGAACTGAAGCAGAACCTGGCGGCTTGGTTCGTGATCGCTGACGCCGAAGGCATGCCCCGCCGTTGTCAGCGGCCGCTGCCATGCTCTCGGCATGACATGCCGTGACCTTGTGACGCTCAGCCCGCAGGATCAGCTCACTCTGGCCGCCAAGGCCGGTATCTCAGACCTGTGGGAAGACGGCCCCTCCTACGGCTGCCAGCTACGCGGGGCTCATCCTGGCCGCCATGTCGCCCTCATCGACCACCTCGCCTGGGACGAGGATCCCCCGGTCATCACGTACTGGCTGTGGTGGGACTCCGGCGGCTACGCCCTGACCCGTGCCTCCTCCTGCTCCGACTGCCACCTGCCGCAAGGGCATCCGGTCGGCTCAGGCTGCAGCACATACGCCGGCCAGTGCACCGCAGCAACCGACATCACCGACAGCGACCGGGCCATGCTGGAAGACCTGGAAGATGCCGTACACGAAGCCGAGACACACCACCGCTGCCAATACACGGCCGGCCACGACGGTCCGCATGTCCGCCTCGCCCAGAGCCAGGACCGACCCGACAACACCAGCACCGCCTGGTGGGTGTGCTGGCCTGCACCCCACACCGGCCACCCCTACGCCCTCACCGCGATGGACGAATGCCCCGCCACCGCAGCCGCAGACAACGACGACGGTTTGTGCCTGCTCCCTGCCGGTCATCCCGGAAGCCACCAGTTCTAGAGGGCCAGCCGCCACAGGCTGCCGGGGTGAGGCGGACGTGACCACGGAGAGCACGCTGCGCGCGGCGATCGCCCGCTTCGAGGGCTCCTACCAGGACATCCACGAGAACTTCCGGTTCCCTGGCCAAGAGTGGGACAGCACGGATCGGTGTGGCTCAGGTTATGACCAGGAGTGACTGGTTCCCGGCTGGCCCGGGCGGCGCGTCGTGCGGGAAGGTCGCTGAGTGACGCTGAGGATCCACTTCACGGCCGATGACCTGGCCCGGACCCGTCTGGCTCCAGGGCCGCGGCCCCTCCTTGAGCTTGAGATCGGCCTTCGCATCCTGCAGGAGCGTTCGCACCCCGTGCGGTTCGATGCCTGGCGTCGGCGGTCCGTCGCCACGATCCGGCCGCGCCTCGCGCCGCTGTTCGAGCTGGTCCCGTCCACGGGGTTCACCGCTCCGTTCCTCGACGACCTCGCGGGCGAAGGCACAGTCGACGACATCATCGAGCGAATGCGGTCCAACCCCGCGCGCCGCGTCCGTGACGGCCTGGAGAGCTGGCCCGCTCCGCGCTCCCGCCCTTCGGCCGCGCTACGCCGCCTGGGACAGAACCCCGCGCTGATCGGGGAGCTCGCTGACGGTGTCGACTACGCCTATCGGAGCTTCATCGCCCCGTACTGGCCACAGATCGAACACCTCGCCCACGCCGACCGGGCAGTGCGCCTCGCGCAGCTTGCTGACGACGGAGTCGAGCGCCTGCTCAGAGAGCTCAACCCCCGCTACATCCGCTGGGTTCCGCCGATGCTGCACCTGACCATGGCCTCCGGCAGTGACGGCGACATCCACCTCGCAGGACGCGGGCTGCTCCTCATCCCCACCGTCTTCGGCGCCCACTATCCGGCTCTCGACGACGTCGCCGAACCCCAGCCGTGGTTGACCTTTCCCCTCCGCGACAGCGCACACCTGACCGCACCTGCCGCGGAGTTCACCGCGCGAGCCCTGACCGAAACGCCGGGCGCCTTGAAAGCACTCCTGGGCCGCACCCGGGCCACCGTGCTCTGCGCCATCGCCGACCACCCCGGATGCACCACCAACCAGCTGGCCGCCCGTGCCCGGATCTCGCCCGCCAGCGCCAGCGAACACGCGACCGTCCTCCGCAACGCCGGACTACTCACCCTCACCAGGGACGGCAAGAACGCCCGGCACGACATCACCGCGGCCAGCCGCGCGCTGCTCGACAGCCCCGCCTTGTCCATGAGTCCGTGAAACCCCATGGGTGCGGTTCCTCTGAGGGGAAGCGTTGCGGGCGGCGCAGCTTGGTGTGTGCCCGTGCCCGAGCAGCCGTACTGGCGTGGGGTGAGGTCTATCCGAGTCTATTTCTACCTGACATAGACGGCGGCGTGTCGTACGAACCGTTCGACCGCTGCGCGGCGCTGGCGGGTGAGTTCCTGTGCATCGCTCTCTCCCCGGCGTGGTTGATGACCTTTGCGGCGTCGAACGCGGCTCGAGCCAGGTTGATCAGAGTCTCGTCACCAGCTACCAGCTCTGCCCGGTAGAGGGCCTGGCGGGCAGCGGACCTGCAGTCGTAGGAGCGCAGGCGCACCGCCTCCGCGCTCTCGGGTGAGTCACGAGCGAAATGCCAGCGGTTGAGCTGGGCGTTGGCGGCCGCGATAACTGCGGCGGCGTAGGCGCTGTAGGCGGCGGTTCGCTCCGTACGCAGATCACGCGCCCGTGCGATCCTGTCGGCGTCCTGTAAGGCCCGTCGCTGAAACCAGTGCGTCAGCAAGGAACCCAGGAGCGTTCCCGCGACAGCGATCAGGGCCGAGATGGATTCCCCCATGGCTAAGGTCACCACCAACGGTCAGCCGCTGCACAGGCCTCGGCGGAACATGCGCCATGCCAGTGGCGCGGTCGAGGCAGGTCGCTCTGCTTCCCTCGAAAGAAACCACACCCAAATCCCCTTCGCACCCCCAGCTGCGGGGGGTGCGAACACCCCCGCAGCCCTCTCGCCTCTCCCCCCGTTGGACCGCTCACCGCCGTGTCGCCCTCACTCCGACGGAAGCACGGTGAGCGGAGTTGCGGTCAGGCAGCCTGAGCCGCCGGTGCCTCAGCCGGTGCGAACTGCCGAACCAGTTGCACGGTCTTGCAGTGCCGCTTGTAGTGCCCCTTCGGGACCTCCTCGTCGGCGTCCTTCTTGGCGTTAGCCACCGCACTGTTCTGGGTCGTACCCGTCCCCGTTCCATGCACATGGCCCACCACCGAATGAGGACTGATCCTCACCAGCTGACACTCCACGACGGCCAGCCACCCCCGCGCGAGAGGATCGGACCCGGCGGCCGAGGCCCCCGGTGCCGCCAGACCGATGAGCGCCGTGGTGGCCAGAGCCGCGAGCGCGGTACACCGCTTCGCTCGCCGCGCCATCAGCCGGCTCCCTGCACTCCGCTGTTCGGGCCCATGCCGTTGACGCACGGCCCGGCCTGCAGTCGCTGCGTCGGATTACCCTGTATCGGCTTAATCCAGTGGGATGCCATGTCGGGGAACGGGTTCGCGCAGTCGGCGATCAGGCGGACCTTGCCGGTGTAGACGCGGCACCAGGTGTACGCGTACCTGCCCGTGGTGTGGATCCTGGGGCAGCTGTAGGACGCGCCCGCCGATGCTGCCACCCTCGGGCCATCGCCCTGTCCTGTGGCTGCCGGAGGGGCCGCGGACGCCGTCGAGACGGGCAGCAGCGCCAGTCCCGCGGTCATGGCCGCCGCGACAGCGACCGTCTTCAAACGCGCGCTCAGCGCGATACGTTCCATGGGGATGCCTCATTCCTTCGATGTGGGGCACTGAGAACCGCACCGTTGCGGTGCGGTGCCGTTCCAGATTCCGTCGCGATCGGCATACGGCACGAGTCGTTTCGGCCTGTGCCGAAATGTGTGCCCGAGGTCGGCGATGACCTCCTCCTCGTAGGCGAGGAGGAGAGCAGGTGCCTTGTTCACGGGGTCGTGGGGTCAGGCCCCGCCCACTGATCCAGTCAGAGCTGTTCTACCGACGCCCGGCACCTGCACGCAGGTGATCGCGGCAGTATCAACCCACCGTGCCCAGATGGTCGCGAGCCAAGGAACCGGAAGACCCCCGCGGAAGACCAGCGGCTGACGTACCCGAGCTATCCGCTGGCCCAGAGAATTCCACTCCTGACGTCCAGCGAGTTTGCCCGGCGCCATGCTGATGTGCTCGCACGATGGTGGAGTCGACGGCCACGACCCAGTCCAGATCGCCGGTGGCGTCGGCCTGCGCGAGCAGAGCGGTGAAGATCTGCTGCCAGGTTCCGTCGAGCGCCCACATCCGCAGCCGGTTGTGGGCGCCCTTCCACGAGCCGAACTCTTCGGGCAGGTCCATCCACGGCGAACCAGTGCGGTACTTCCACGCAATCACATCGATCACCTGCCGGTGATCCCGCCACCGCCCACCGCGCTTCGGCGTCCGGTCCGGCAGCAACGGCTCAATCCGCGCCCACTGCGCATCAGTCAACGACACACCCGACCAACCATCAGATGATCCGGAAGAAACGGCCTAGCCCTTGGCTGCCGGGGCGCCTGGCGCGGCGACCGAGCCTGTGAATCCGCTGTGCGTCGTGAGGTAGAGGACGCCGCCCAGGCAGAGCGGCTCGGCGAGCGGTCCGAGGCCCAGGGCCGCAGGCGTGGGCAGGCGTATGGACCCTGAGGTGGAACCGTCGGTGACGTCGAGAGTCCGTAGCTCTCGGCGTCCTATGGCGAAGACGCGGCCATCGGCGAGCGCGAGGCCACCGGTCGCCACCGGTGCGGCGCGGCCCCAACGCTTCTTGCCTGTACGCCAGTTGAAGCCCTTCAGGTGTCCGCTCGCATCCCGCAGGACGAGGATGCCTCGGTCACCGACCACCGGTGCAGCGGCAGGAGCAGCCGTGGGGGCAAGGGCCCGTCGGGTTGCGAGCGTCGCCGGGTCAAGGACGGTGACGCCGCGGCGCCGGGTCGACCAGCACAGCAGCGCGTCGTCGTGCGCGAGCAGGCCGGAGCAGTCGACGCCGTCACGGATCCGCGGTTCTGGCACGGTTTCGGTGGTGTCCAAGGCGGCCACCGAGCCGTCGGCCAGCGGCAGATAGACCTTCTTGTCGTGGACGACCAAGGGGCCGTTCGCGTCCGGAAGGTAGCCCGACCACTCCTGGGCTCCATCCCTCGTGCGCAGGGCCTGTACTTCGAGGAGTTCGGCCTTGGAGGACGCTTGGTTGTCGATGTGCGCCACGTACAGTCGCCCGTCCGTATAGGTGAGTGCGCGCATGCCCGTGTAACTCGCCCGCTGATAACGCCACTTGACCAGGCCCGTCGCCGCGTCCACGGCGCTGACGCCGGCCTGCGCGGGCACGAAGAAGAGGGTGCCATCCGTGACGGGGGCGATGGCGGGATCCCCCGGCGGGGTCTCCGGGAAGAGGTCGTCGTTCGTCTGGCTCTCGGCGAAACCCGCCGTACGCCACTTCTCCTTGCCGGTGGCCAGATCGAGGGCGCGGGCTGCGCCGTGACCGTCGCCGCAGACGAGCAGCCCGGCCCCGGCAGCGCAACCACCGGTCTTTCCAGTGCCCTTGACGCTGTGGGACCAGGGCCGCCAGCCATCAGGGCGCTGTTTCGTGTCGAGTGCGTTGCGGGTGAACTCGCCGCTGTGTGCGGCGTCAGCGTCCGGCACGGCGAGTGGGCCGGTCTGTTCCTGCTTCGGCTTGCCTTCCGCCGCAGGCGCCGGAGCCCGTGTGCCGTCGCCGGGCAGCAGCACGGACAGCGTGACGGCGAGCGCGGTGATCAGGGCAGCGGCCCCCGCGATCCACGGCCACCGGCGCCGTGCGGTGGGCGGTTCCGGAGGCGGCGACACATGGCGGGCGAAGGCCGCCGTCGGCGAGGGTGGCACGACCAGGGCGGGCACGGGGGCTGCGGCGGAGGTCACCGCCTGCTCCAACGGGACGGCGCCCGCTGCCTGTTCGCACTGTTCCACGGCCTCGTGGTGGGCGGCGAAGAGAGAGAGGTAAGGGGCGGGCCAGTGCGGCTCTGCGGGAGCGACGGCGGACAGCTCCGCCGCCAATCCCGCAGCCGTCGGGCGCGCTGCCGGGTCGGGCCGGAGGCAGCGTGTGACCACGTCATGCAGCAGCGGTGGCAGCTCCGACAGGTCAGACGCGCCGGACGCAATGCGGTACAGGACCGAGGCCGGTTCCTCATCGTCGAAGGGGCCACGGCCTGTTGCGGCGAAGCAAAGTACCGCGCCCAGGCAGAACACATCCGAGGCAGGCACCAGTGCGTTGCTGCCGGTCAGATGTTCAGGGGACATGTAGCCAGGCGTGCCGATCAGCAGGCCCGTCGCGGTGAGAGCCGTCGCGTCGAAGGCCTGCGCAATGCCGAAGTCGATCAGGCGTGGTCCGCCGGCGGTGAGCAGCACGTTGCCGGGCTTGAGGTCGCGGTGCAGGATGCGCGCGGTATGCACCGCACCGAGTGCCCGGGCGAGCCCCGTGCCCAGGGCTCGTACAGCGGGCACCGGCAGCGGGCCGCCTCTGGCCACCGCGTCGGAGAGCGCGGGCCCGGCGACGTACTCCGTTGCCAGCCAGGGGATTTGGGCGTCGGGGTCGCCGTCGAGGAGCGCAGCGGTGTACGGCCCTGTCACCGCGCGTGCCGCGTCGATCTCACGGCGGAAGCGCACCCGGAAGTCGATGTCAGTGTCGATCTCGTCGACCAGAGTCTTCACGGTCTTCACCGCGACGAGCGGTCCCGCCACGACTCCGCCTGCGATCTCCCGGCGTCCCAGGAACACCTCGCCCATGCCGCCGGCGCCGATCCGGCCGATGAGCCGGTACGGGCCGGCGCGCCGGATCGGTCCCTGCCAGGAGGTCAGCACAGCGACTCCTCGTGTCGGGTGCACGCACCGCTCACGGCAGCCTCACCGACGAGATGGCGCCGCGGTCGAAAACCACGTGGGCCACACCGCCCAGCATCAGCACCTGCGGCGGGCGGATCTGGTCCCGGATGACGGTCCCGGTCCCGTCGTCCGGGGGTTCGTTGCGGTCACCGGGTGCACTGGGCAGCGGGACGGCCCGCGGCTTGCCGAGACGTCCCCTCTTAGCGTCCAGGGGTGCCACGTACAGGGAATGGTTGTCGGCGAACACCGCGTGCCCGTCGGTCAGGAGCGGGGCGGACACACTGGGCCCCTTCACGGGGGACTTCAGAGTCTGCGTCTGGGTGCCGGTGCGCAGATCCGTCAGAATGATGACGCCGGTGTCGTTGAAGTCGTCGCTGCGCCGAGCGAGTGAGTAGGTGCTGTCGGTTGCCGTGACGGTGACATCGGTAGGGGTGGTCTTCTGGTCGAGCCGGTACGAGTAGTGGCCCACAGGCTTGAGGGTGCGAGGTGCGTAGCGGTCAACCCGGACCTTGACCTCTTCCCCCTCTTGTCCTGGTCCTTCGGTCACCGTGCCGTCGCACTGGATTGTGCCGCCGCCCGAGGACACGGTGCGGCAGCCGGTGGCCGTCGTCGGAGAAGCGCGGCCGAGAATGACTCCCTTGTGGGCGTCGACTGCGACGAGGCCGTCGGGGGTGCGCGCGTACACCACGCCGCCGGTCAGGGCCCGGGCCGCGTACAGGCCTTCCTCGGAGTCGCTCGGGTCGTCGTTCTCGTTGAGTGTCACATCCCACCGGGTACTGCCGTCGGTGACGTCGTACGCGCGCATCGAAGCACCTTTCGGCTCCCCGCTGAGGGACTTGCCCTCCACGGTGGCGATGACCGTGTCGCCGGCCAACAGGGGCTGTGTGCTGAACTCCCCTGGCCCTGAGGGAGGTCGGGCCCGCCATTGCACGTCGCCGGTATGCGAGTCGCGTAGCTGCAGCTCGCCCTCCGACGCAACCAGGGCGCGCCCGCCCGTCACTTGTGGTGCCAGCGAGTCGCCCGGCATGAACAGTGTGCCGCTGCCGGGCCCGAGATAGGCCTCGGAGACGCCATCCTCGGAGTCGGGCGGGCTGCCGGACGTCCACAGCCGGTGCCCGTCGGCTGTCGAGATCGCCTCGTATGTGCCGTTGGTCAGCAGGCACACGATGGCCCGGGTGTCCGCGGCGCAGGACATGCGCGCGCCGCCGAGCCGCCCCCGCCAGGGCTTCCAGCCGGGCGCCCGTTGGGCGGCGAACTGCGGCACGTACCCGCTGCGGTCGACCGTGCCGGACCCGTCGACCCCTGCCCGGGCCACGAGTTGGGCGGGTGTCAGGGTCGTCGTCGGGGTCGGTGCGGCGCCGCCGGCCCCGGGCCCGCCGTTCCCGCCGTCCGCGTCGCGCAACGCCAGATATGCGCCCGCCCCCGCCCCTGCGACAGCCACCGCCGCGACCACGGCAAGCGCCCGGAGCCGCCCTCGGCGGCGGGGTACCGGGGGCGCGGCGGGCGCGGGCGGCATGGGGCCCATCGTCGGGAACTGGTGCGGGGCCAGGGTGCCCGCACCGAGCGGCCGTCCGGCGGACGGCTCCTGGGTCGCGGAGTCCTTGGGCAGCGGCAGCAGCGGCGCCCCCGTCGCGCACAGCGCCATCACGTCGCGGTGCCCGTCCTCGATGTCCCGGGCCACAGGGGCCGGCCAGCCCGCCCCGGTGCCGCTCCCCTCTTCGCCGTGTGCCGCACGCAGCGCGGCAAACCGCTGCACGAGTTCCTCCGCAGTCGGCCGCGACACAGGGTCCTTCGCCAGGCACGCCGTGACCAGCGGCACCAACTCGGCGGGCAGTTCGTCGAGTGGAGCGTCGGCTTCCACCACCCGGAACAGCACCGCGGCGATCGGCCCTCCCGCAAACAGGTCCTGGCCCGTCACCGCGTACGCCAGGACTGAGGCGAGGCAGAACACGTCGGAGGCCGCCACCACATGCCGACCACCGGCGATGTGCTCCGGCGACATATAGGCGGGGGTGCCGACCATGCGTCCTATCGACGTCAGGGTGGTGGCCGTACGGGTCCGGGCCACGCCGAAGTCGATCAGCCGCGGACCGTCCGTGCCGAGCAGCACGTTCGCCGGCTTCAGGTCACGGTGTGTCGCGCCCACGGCGTGCACCGCCACCAGCGCGCGAGCCATGCCCTCACCGAGCCGGGCGAGCGCCCCGAGCGGCAGTGGACCGTGCCGTCCCACCGCCTGGGCCAGCGTCGGCCCAACCACGAACTCCGTGGCCAGCCACGGCAGTTCTTCCGCCACCTCGCTGTCCGTCAGCCGCGCCACGTAGGGACTGGTCACCGACGCCGCAACCGCTGCCTCCCGCACGAAGCGCCGTAGATAGTCCGCGTCCCGGGCCACCTCGTTACGGATCACTTTTACGGCCACAAGGTCCGCCGGACCGTATCCGGCGACCAGCCGCTCCGGGCGGGCCAGGAAGACCTCGCCCATGCCACCCGCCCCCAGCCGGGCCAGCGTCACATACGGTCCGACAGCGCGCGGCGATGCCCCACGCAGTTGCCCCAGCATCTGGCGCCCCCCCCCAAATCCCCTGACCCCCCAGCGTGTTGACAGTGTTTCACGGGGCAGGCCGCGGCCACGGTCGGGACTGCCTGTTGTCAGGTCGGACTTCGCGTGCGGCCAGCAGACCCCGGGTGTCAACCACGGGCAGTTCGTCAAGAGTCGTCAGACCTGATCTTCCAGGACTTGAGCCCCTTTAAAGGCACTTGTTACCTGAGGGAATGTCAGGACTGCAGTTCAGCGGCGGCTTTGATCGTCGCTGTCAAGCACGTTGCCACACGGAAGGAAAAGGACGGCTCTATGAGCAAGCGGTTGTTCCCGTCTCGCAGGAGCGGGCACTGCCATCTGCGCAGCCGCACTTCAGGGGCAAAAGCGACGATGAAGCGAGCAGTCGTCGTCGGTGCTGCCGCCATGAGTGTGACGATGGCGGGCGCCGGGGCGCCTGCCATCGCGGACCAGCAGGGTGTCGGCGGTATACGTGCCGGGGTCAGTTCCGCCGCACAGCGGACCAGCGCGTCCGTCTCGGCTTCTGCTGCGGCCAGCGCCGTCTGCGCCAAGAACCAGATATCGATCAACCGGTTCAGCGAGTGCCAGTGGCTCACCGTCCACTTCGACATCTACAAGGAGGTCGCGGGGAAGCCCACGCTGCGGGGCACCGTAGAGTTCGACGTCAAGCACAAGATGACTCTGAAAGCGAAGTCCACTAGCTGGTCGGAGACGTTCGAGCTGACCAAGGCCAGGACCACGGGTGCGGGCAAGGGCTCCCGGATCAATATCGCCGCCGCGTCGAAGAGCGGCACCAAAGCCAAGGTCACCTTCGACCAGGGCCGCACCCTCGACAGCCCAGCGAGCGGCAGCGTCAGCTACACGACCGGCGCCATCGCGAACAAGAAGATCAACGCCAAGGCCAAGACCACATACACCTTCACGGCCTCCAAGCCCGGCTACCAACCCGGTCTCGTCTCCTACGACTCGGCCACCTACCGGTGCGACAACTTCTACGGCACCAGCGGATGCGCCTACCCGGATGCTCCGACCGGCGTCTCCATGATCAACCAGCCGCGCATCGCCGAAGGCATCCGCAAGCTCCGCGCACGTGGCGGCGACTACGGCGACCCCAATGGCGGTAAGCCCCTGCACTGGATGATCAACGCCAAGCAGAAGACCAAGAACCGGACAGCCGTCTGCCCGAAGTCCCCGCCGGCCGCCGACAAGAAGGCCGGCCGAACCTCCTGTGACGAGTATCCCTTCGCCAGCACCTACGAAGGCGGCACCAAGCTGTCGGCGAAGCAGCGCACGATCACCTGGGTCAAGAAGGCCGAGAACGACAGCCAGGGCGGCACGATCACCAACTGGCGCCGCGCCTTTCACGTCATGGACAACGACCCCTTCTACGTGATCGTCTGAATCATCGCGCGACCCCGTGCTGCACCTGTGTTCCTCCCTGCTCGCCGCAGGGAGGAACACCTCCGTTGCGGGAGATCAGGAGCCCTCATGCTGGTCCACGAAGCCCAGTTCACTCTCGGCCTCGGCGAGGGTGGATACCTCATCGGTTTCACCGAGCACGCCAACTACCCCGACGAAATGCCCTACGGCTGGCGCTGCGGGCCCGCCGGAACCGCCGGCGCCGTCGTCCTGCCCATCACCGAGGACGGACCTCTGAACCTCACCTTGCAGATCCATGGCAGCCAGCCCGCCCCCGAACCGGACGACCGCTGGCAGGCAGCGGAAGAGATCAGCCTGCTGGCCGAGGACTCCCGCTTCCACCTTGCCACCCTGGACCCCGGAGAGGTCGACGACGCCTGGCCCGAGGACCTCCCCTGCCCGCAGATGCCCCTGCCGTCTTCCCATCACGGCTGGATCCGCATGCGTCTGTACTGCCACGCCGACGATCCCGAACCCGGCATCGGCGACCACGGAGAACGCCACCTGATCCAGTTCTGGCGGGCACCAGCCACCGACCCTGTGCACCCCGCAATCAGTGAGGAAGACCGCCAGGCCCGCGCCGAATACGCCGCCGCCCGGACCGGGCCGGTACAGGAATACACCATCAACTTCCCGCAGTAGCCCTGTTCAGACGGCATCGCCACGATTGCAGCCCACGCGAGCCCTCAGGTCCTGACGGACGTCACTCAGAGCTCCCGCAGGTCGCTACAGCAGCGTTCGAAGAGGACGTAGCCGAGGCCGATCACTCCGGTGCCGATGCCGTAGCAGGCGCTGCGCGCGGAGCTGAACAACCTGGCCGGCCTATTGGCCGGCCAGGTCAAGGCAGCCATCGCTCAGGTCCAGTGACGGTTCAACTCTTTCATGGGCATCTCCGCCCGCGACCAGGCCGACGAGGCGCAACTTCGTGCTGCGATCCGTCGGGCGCGGGCCTGGCGGAGGGATCCGGACTCGTATCACCAAGACGCCGTGCCCGACGTGCCCGATCCTCGCCCCAGGGCCGACACAGACATCACGACGGAGAGATCCGCCCCGGCTGCCCGGTAACTCACCTCCAGGTCGCGCTCGGCTGCACGGGCGACGGACGCGCCCCGCACGGGTGCCCTCCCTGTACCAAGGCTCGCGCCCGGGGCCATCGTGGGCATCGCCGCGGAGTTCCGTGCCGACGCCGGGAGAACCATGTCGTTGTTCGAGGTCGAGGCGGTTCTGCCGTCCCCTCGCCTTGCCGCCTTCCCGCTGAACGGTCTCACCGGGGCCGAACTGCGGGCGGAGCTGACCACCTGCAGCTTGCGCCAGCACGTGCATGGGGCGACCCTGCTGCGCCTGTGTTGGTAAGCCGGGCTATCAGAACCTGCGTAATGGGGCGCGTTCCTTGGCTCTCTTGTCTGGTGGCCACACCTGGAGCAGTTCGCCCTTCGTCTTCGGGCACTCAGGACATGTACAGCTCGGGACCCTGCGTAGGATGACCGCATCAACCGTTAGGGCAGGGGGCGACGTTGGAGTCGAAGCTTCTCATCAAGGATGCTGATGCCGAGCGGGCTTCGACGCACCTCCTTTCCCTCACGGACTGGCTGCGCTACGAAGAGGACCTGCGAGGGAAGACTCGGCTGGAGCACTGCGAGATCACGCCTGGTCAGATGGGCGGCCTCCCCGAGGCTCTGGTAGTGGCGCTCTCTACGGGAGGGGCAGCCACCGTCTTGGCCCGAGCCGTCGTCGAATGGGTCAAGCAGCGCAAGAGCGATGTGACTGTGAAGGCTGTCAAGCCTAATGGGGAGAGCTTCGAGATCGATCTCCGCCGCGTCACCGCGCCCGAGGCCCTTGCTGCCCAGCTCTGCGACTTCCTGAGCCGGGAACAGTCGGGCACGGACCCCGATGAGACTGCCTGACGGCGAGCGTTCCCGTGTCGTTCTGATTGGCACGGCGAACTATGCGGCGGATCCGGATCTGCCGGCCCTGCCGTCAGTGCTCAACAACCTCACGGACGTAGCCGATGCACTGGGTGAGCCCGTGCACGGTTGGTTCACCCCACACACCTGTCAGCTCATCGCCAACCCGGCCACCCCGTCCGCGCTGGGAGGTCGGCTGGCCGAACTCGTTCGGCAGGCGGAGGACCTGCTCCTGATCTATTACGCGGGACACGGTCTACTTGACAGCCGCGGTCAGCTGTATCTCGGGTTGTCAGAAACCCAACGCGGCGACCTTTTACGCTATACGGCGATGCCCTTCGACGGGGTGAGGGACCTCGTCCTCAGCAGCCCCGCACGCAACCGCGTTCTCATCCTGGACTGTTGCTTCTCCGGGCGTGCGGTCGATGTGATGGCCCCGCTCGACGACCTGGTATTGGACCAGATCGAGATCACCGGCACCTACACGCTGACCGCTACCCCCGCCGGGATGACTGCCCTTGCCCCAACCGGCGACCGCAACACCGCATTCACCGCAGAGCTGCTGAGGCTACTCAACAAGGGCGACCCAGAAGCACCAGCAGAGCTGACGCTCGACGACCTTTACCGCTCCCTTTACCGAAACCTGAGGAGCCGAGGGCTGCCCAGACCACGGCGGCAGGGCACTGACACAGTTGCGGACCTGATCGTCGCCCGCAACGTGGGCTATCGCCCGCCCTCCGGACACCAACGTCGGTCGGCGGAACATGGTGATGGCTGCGGTGAGCCACGCCTGCTCCTCGACGAAGAAGAGCGCGTCGGGCGCGCTGGAAATCCCACCGAGGCGGCCCGCAAGTACGGGGAGGTCGGGAGTGTTCTCGTGCGGCTCTACGGGACTGACTGGCCCGATGCGAAAGCTGCAGAGGCCAGCCGCGTGTTCTGGGCCGAATGGGCAGCAGCCGAGGCGTCCTCACGTCCGGCAGCCGCTGCTCCCCGTCGCCTCGGTAGGCGTGCCGTGGGCATCGACCTGGGCACGACTAACTCAGTCGTCAGCGTTCTCGAAGGCGGCGAGCCCACCGTCATCACCAACGCCGAAGGCGCCAGGAACACGCCGTCCGTCGTCGCCTTCGCCAAGAACGGCGAGGTGCTCGTCGGCGAGGTCGCCAAGCGCCAGGCGGTCACGAACGTGGAGCGGACCATCCGCTCCGTGAAGCGCCACATGGGCACCGACTGGAAGATCGAGCTCGACGGGAAGCCCTTCAACCCGCAGCAGATCTCCGCCTTCATCCTCCAGAAGCTGAAGCACGACGCCGAGTCCTACCTCGGTGAGAAGGTGACCGACGCGGTCATCACCGTCCCGGCCTACTTCAACGACTCCGAGCGCCAGGCGACGAAGGAGGCCGGTGAAATCGCCGGTCTGAACGTGCTTCGCATCCTCAACGAGACGAGCACAGCTGCACTCGCCATAGAGAAAGACAACGAGACCATTATCGTCTTCGACCTAGGAGGCAGCACCCTCAGTGTGTCGCTGGTGGAGTTCGGAGACGGAGTGGCGGAGGTCTGGGCCACCAACGGTGACAACCACCTCGGCGGTGACGACTGGGACCAGCGCATCGTCGACTACCTGGTCAAGCAGTTCGCCTCCGGCCACGGCGTGGACCTCAGCCAGGACACGATAGCCCGCGAGCGCCTTCGTGAGGCCGCCGAGAAAGCCAAGATCGAGCTGTCCTCGTCCACCGAGACCTCGATCAACCTGCCCTACATCACCGCCTCCGCCAAGGGCCCCCTGCACCTCGACGAGAAGCTCACCCGCGCTCAGTTCCAACAGCTGACCGCGGACCTCCTAGAGCGCTGCAAGACCCCGTTCCACAATGTCATCAAGGATGCCAGCCGCCGCCTCAAGGAATCCGGCGGCCTCTCCATCGACGAGATCGACCACGTCGTGCTGGTCGGCGGCTCCACCCGTATGCCCGCCGTCGCCGAGCTCGTCAAGGAGCTGACCGGCGGCAAGGAGCCCGACAGGAGTGTGAACCCGGACGAGGTCGTCGCCATCGGCGCCGCCCTCCAGGCCGGTGTCCTCAAGGGTGAGGTCAAGGACGTCCTGCTCCTCGACGTGACCCCGCTGTCCCTCGGTATCGAGACCAAGGGCGGCATCATGACCAAGCTCATCGAGCGCAACACCACGATCCCGACCAAGCGCTCCGAGATCTTCACGACGGCCGAGGACAACCAGCCCTCCGTGCAGATCCAGGTCTACCAGGGCGAGCGCGAGATCGCGGCGTACAACAAGAAGCTTGGGATGTTCGAGCTGACCGGTCTGCCGCCGGCCCCGCATGGCGTCCCGCAGATCGAGGTCTCCTTCGACATCGACGCCAACGGCATCATGCACGTCAGTGCCAAAGACCTCGGCACCGGCACGGAACGGCGAGTAACCGTTGGTGGTGACGATTCCGCATGGAACAGCGTTCCAGTAGACCCCAGGGCGCTCCCAGACTGGGTGGAGACGAACACGAAGCATGGGTCTGAGGAAGATCAGGACGTCATGCAAGATTGGTGACTCTCGGTTGCAGGCCAAGGCTCTCGCCCTGGGATTGCAGTCGGGATGCACACAAATGAGAGTCTTGCGGAACCTTCGGGCCCGCCGGGCCATGAGAAGCTGCGGAATGTCGGATTCACCGGCGGCTGACGTCTGCGGCGTAGTCGGCGCCGAAGCCCTGGCTTTCCCGGGTCCAGTTGTATCCGGTGGACTGGTGGAAGCCAAGCAGTCGGCTGATGACGACAGCGGGCAGCTCCCAGGCGATGTCCATCAGCGACGCGTGACGCGCGAGCTGGGGCGGGATGCCGATCGCCTTCAGGCGCCGGCCGAGGGTGTGCGGGTCGATCGGCTGTCCGGGGTAGAGGCTGTGGAACAGCCATTTGGGTTCCTCGATCGGAACGGTGGCTGCGCGACCTTTCCGTCGCTCGGCGAGTTGGCGGATCAGGCCGTCCAGGGGCGCGGGGGTCTCGACGGGGACGCGGCCGAGCTTCAGAGCGAGCGTGTCGCCACGGTCCACGATGTGCTCGGTGGTGAGGCGGCTGAAGCGGCCCACGGGCTGGGCGAACAGCAGCAGGAGCAGGCCAGCGGCCCGGTCGCCTACCTGGAGTTGCTCGTCGTGGACGAGGCGGCGGACCAGGGCCCAGCGTTGGTCCTTGCTGGCTGTGACGTTGATAATCGGCTCCGCCGTGACGGTCTGCGCTGGCCCCAGTCGGTGGGTCGCACGGTCGCATTGAGGGGTGGTGACGGGGCGAAGTGGCCCCACCCTGCCTCTTGCGGTGAGACGGTCTCTGTGGTTTCCGGCAGGGGCGGTGCGGTGGATGTCTTTGTCCAAGCAGGAGTTGTTTGACCGGATCCGGCGGGACAGTTGGCAGCAGATGTCGATTCGGGCCCTGTCGCGGAAGTACGGCGTGCATCGTCGGCTCGTGCGGGAGGCGCTGTCCTCGCCGGTGCCCACGCCGCGTCGCAGGCCGGTACGCACGTCGCCGCGGATGGAGCCGTACAAGAAGACGGTCGATGCCTTGCTGCGGGCTGATCTTGATGCGCCGCGCGAGCAGCGGCACACGGTGCGGCGAATTGCCGCGCGCATCGAGGAGGAGTTCGGCGAGGCAGTCCCGTATCCCACGGTGCGGGACTTCGTGGCGGTCCGGCGCAAGGAGATCGCCGCTCAGGCGGGGGCTCCGCTCGAGGCATTTGTGACCCGGCACAACGCGCTCGGTGCGGATGCCGAGGTCGACTTCGGTGATGTCTGGGTGGACCTGGATGGCAAACGCACTCGCTGCTACGTGTTCGCCTTCCGGCTCGCCTATTCGGGCAAGGCCGTGCACCGGGTGTCGCGTTCGTGCGGTCAGCAGGCGTTCTTCGAAGGCCATATGCATGCGCTGAGCACGCTGGGCGGGGTGCCGGCCGGGCAGGTCCGCTACGACAACCTCACGCCGGCGGTGAAGCGTGTGATCTTCAAGAGCCGGTCACGCGAGGAGAATCCACGCTGGACGCACTTTCGCGAGTACTACGGCTTCACCCCCTTCTACTGCGAGCCGGGACTGCGCGGGGCGCACGAGAAGGGCGGAGTCGAAGGCCAGGTGGGCTACTTCCGCCGCAACTACCTCACTCCTGTCCCGCGAGCGGACAGTCTCGACGAACTCAACGCCCGGTTCGCGCAGTTCGAGGCAAAGGAGGGCGATCGGAGGATCGGGGCAAGGATCCGGACCATCAGCCAGGACTTTGCCCGCGAGTCCGCCCATCTTCTGCCGCTGCCGGAGGCCCCGTTCACCACCGGCATCACGCTGACACCTCGCGTCGACCGCTACGGCATGATCACAGTGAAGATGTGCCGCTACTCGGTGCCGGTCCGCTTCGTCGACCGCAAGGTCACCGTCACACTCACCTGCGATGAGCTGACCGCCTACGACAGGCGCCGGGAAATCGCCCGCCACCGGCGGCTGGCAGGCCGCGGAGCCGAACATCTGGTACTCGACCACTACTTGGAAGCCCTGCTGACCAAGCCCGGGGCTCTGGAACGCTCTGAGGTCCTCCACCAGGCCCGAACCGAAGGCTCCTTCACGGCCGTCCACGAAGCCTTCTGGGCCGGAGCCAAGAAGGCACTGGGCGAGATCGACGGGACGAAAGCCCTGGTCAAGGTGCTATTGCTGCACCGCCGGGTCCACCTGGAACGCGAAGGCGCGCCCCTCGCCGAGGAGGACGCCCGCGTGACCGCCTGTTGGTTACGCATAGCCCGACGCATCAAGGCAGGAGGCACGCCCCCACTGCGCGGCGATCTGATCGCGCCGATCCTCGGGGGTGCGGACTTGCCTGGCGAAATCGAGTTCCTACGCAAAGTAGCCAAGGCGGATACTTCACCCCAGATCCGCCGACTCGCCGCCCACCTGAGTCACTCAATAGAGAAACACTGAGACCGGAGACCTCGTCCGATATGGAAATTCACGGCAGTTGCAGCGACCAGTTCAGCGCAGTGCGGGAGACCCTCGCGGACTCTCTGCGCAGCGGAGCGGACGTCGGTGCCTCTGTGTCGGTCTACCTCGACGGCGAACCTGTCGTCGATCTCTGGGGTGGGTACGCCGACCGAGAACGTACCCAACCATGGCAGCGCGACACCATCACCAACGTGTGGTCCACCACGAAGACGATGACCGCACTGTGCGCTCTCGTTCTCGCCGACCGTAACGAACTCGACCTGTTCGCACCGGTCACGAAATACTGGCCCGAGTTCGGCGTCGCAGGAAAGAACCGCATCGAGATCCAGCACCTGCTCAGTCACACCGCTGGGCTCCCCGACTGGGACCAGCCGATGACACTCGACGACCTGTGCGACTGGGAGAAATCCACCACCTTGCTGGCACGCCAGTCGCCCCGTTGGGAACCTGGCACAGCATCCGGCTACCATCGCTTCACCCATGGATTTCTGCTCGGCGAGGTCATTCGCCGTATCTGCCAGCAGTCAATCGGCACCTTCTTCGCCGAGCACATCGCCGCCCCGTCGGACGCCGATTTCCACATCGGCCTCGCATCTGAAGACGATCACCGTGTCTCCGAGGTCATCCCCGCACCTGGGCCCGCACCCGCGGCCAACCCACGGGTAACCATCCCCGTCGGCGCATACGTGACGGCCCAGGACACCTGGAGCGCTCAGTGGCACCGCGCCGAGATCCCGGCCGCGGCAGGCTACGGAAACGCACGCTCTGTGGCCTCTATCCAATCGGCACTCACCTCCAGCGGCCATACCCCCCGATCGCCCATTCTCTCCGAAGCCACTCGTCGCGCAGTGTTCGACGAGCAGTCCTACGGTATCGATCTTGTGCTCGGTATCCCCCTGCGCTTTGGTATCGGCTACGCCCTGAGCTCAGACGACGCGCCGGTCAGCACAGCCAACCTCCGCACCTGCTACTGGGGCGGAAGGGGCGGATCGCTGGTCGTCAACGACCTCAACGCACGCATGACCATCGCCTATGTGATGAACCAGATGACCCACCTCGGCCTCACCGACCCCCGCGGCCAGAAGCTCCTACAAGCCGCCTACACGTCACTGAACCCTTCTCAGCCTGGGGTCTGGGAGCGATGCCGGAATCAGCGCGAGTGGAGTCATGAGCGGCAGGGCCCCTCTTCGCCCGGCAGGTGATCTCACTCATCAACATCTGGGCACAGGGGTCCTGCTGATCATGCATCGCCCCACGCTCGATGTCCCGCACGAGGCGTCGAGCACAACAGCCAGGCGGCGTCGGGGCAGGTCATCGTGTTGTTTCACGCCGAGGCCCAGACAAGCCCTTAACAGCTGATCCGGCGCGCACCGTGCCGAGCACGCTGCTGACCCAGTCCTGGCCCGACCTGACGTTCTGCACTGGGCCGTTGCCCCCTCGGACGTGGCACCGCTACTGCCGGCTGAGACCGTGCCGGACACACACGAAGGGCTGACCTACGTCGGCCTTGTGGCGTTCCAGATGCACCGGATGGGCTGGTTGAGGGCTCCGGGCATCCCGTACTTCGGCACCTTCCCAGAGGTCAACGTGCGGCTCTACTAGGTGGGCCGGCGGGGTCGGCGTGGCGTGGTCTTCCAGTAACGACATCGCGAACCGCCTCCACCGCGAGGCTCGATTCCGTCAACTCGCAAGCAGTAGAAGCGAGTTGGCGGACAGTTCACCCAATACTGTAGGAGAAGATCCCGAAACGGGACTGCAGCGTCCGCGACTTCATGAGCACCATCGGCGGATCATGAGGACCGGTAACGAACGGCGGCTGTCAGAGGGGCGCAGTACGGTCCTGTCATGGCAGCCAAAATCGATCTGACCCTCGATTGCGCGAACGCACAGCTCCTCGCCGATTTCTGGAAGACGGCACTGGGCTATATCGACGAGCCCCCGCCTGCCCCCTTCAAGACCCGCGAGGAATGGCTCGCGCAGTTCGACCTGCCAGAGGACGATGCCGAGGACGACGGGGCATGGCTCTGCGATCCCGACGGCGTTGGCCCCCGCCTCTCCATCCTCAAGGTCTGCGAACCCAAGACGGCAAAGAACCGGCTTCACGTCGACGTCCGGGTGCCGGGGCACGGCGGCCCCGACGAGCGGTGGGCGCGGATCAAGGCGGAGTCTGAACGGCTGGGGAAGGCGGGCGGGGCCGTCCTGGAGGAATTCGATGGGCACCACATTGTGATGGCCGACCCGGAGGGCAACGAGTTCTGCATCGCCGCAGCCCCGGCCTGAGACCGGCACAGGGCAGGGACACTCCTCGGCCTCTACGGGGTCAGCCAGCTCCCGTACCCCCAGACTGCGGGCAACGATCAACACCGCAGCGGGCAGCGATCTCCTCAGCCCTCAAGCAACTGCTGATCAGTGGCATTCGAGAACACCCGATGAGAGGCCTTCACGGGTTTGGGTAATCGACCGGAGCGCGTTCGCGGAACCGTCTCCGTGACGCCTCAGCGAACGGATCAGGAGTCCTCGTACATCGTCTCGCTCAGAATGTCCCTTGCCATCTCCACGATTACGTCACGCCGTGTCACGTCGCCCGTGGTCGGCGCGGGATAGTCAGCGGGCAATCCGCGCTCCACCGCATCCACGATGTCATCGACCTTGAATGTGATTTCGGTGTCCGCCTGGAGGTGAGCAAGGCTCTCGACTGCCCGTTCTGTGCGGGCGATCAGATCGCAGGCTAGGGACTCATGGTCAACAGTCACGGACAGACGGTAGCCGAAGCCCGAAGGGCCACGGTTCCAAGTTCAGAAACCGGCCCCGAGTCGTGCATGTGCGCGACTCCGCTCCTCCTCTTCGAGGACACCCCCGGAACGCTGGCGGCGAAGTGTTTCGCGGGTTGAGGGCGGGTTGAGCCCGCTCTGACGTGGCGTGCAAATACGCAGGGAGGGCGGGAAGTTGACTGAAGCGGGTTGGTCTCTTCCCTGTGGCTTGCGTGCGGCTCTACGCTCGTTTGGTGTCCGGAGGTTCGTAGCCAGGCCACAGCGCCGTCACCCGGGGGAGACCGTGGACGTCCCGACGTTGATTGTGTTGGGGGCGGCGGGCGGTCTGTTGCGTGGGGTCTTGGACCTGTACACGCGGTTTGTGTCGTGGCAGGCCGATCGCCGCGTCCATCGGCAGATGACCGCCGAAGGGACGGCACAAGGGGTACCCCCGCAGTTCCGGGTGTACTTTGACCCCGCCGTCGACATCGTCGCGGCTGTCCTGCACAGCGTGATGGGTGCCGGGGCCGCGGTGCTGTTCGGTACCACGGGACAGATCAGCGGTGAGTACGCCGCTCTCGTCGTCGGAATGTCGGCGCCCATTCTGCTCACCCAACTCAGTCGTATCCAGACGGTGAACGAGGCGGTGACGGGCGAGCGGCAGTCGGCTGGGGCAGGGGAGGCGGTCGCGGAGACCGGGGTGCCTACGGCTGCCGGTGCCGTGGGCGTGGCCGGTGCGGATGGCACCGGCACTGCAGAAGCCCCCGGCGCCGCAGCGGCCGCCGCGCCGTCCGCTGCTCCGCCCCGAACGGAGCCTGCGTCCGCACCCTCCGTGTCCCCCGCGGACCCGGCCCAGCCTCCCATCTCTGAAGGTCCGCCGCTGCGCGCGCGACCGATGCCTTCCCCCAGGCCGGCTGCCGCGCTCGCGGAGGCTCGCTCGCCGGATCCCGCATCCGACGAGCTCCCCGCGGATCGAACACAGTTCCCGGATCTCACACGCCCCGGGGACACTCCCGTCCCCGCGGACCCGGCCGACGGATCACGACCTGGTTTCGATGGTCGAGGCGCGCCGCGATGGCGGCAGGGACCGGCGTTCGGGGAGGAGGGGCTGTGAACAGCGCTCCGCACCTGCTGAACGAAGACCGCGCGGAGTACGAGCGGATCCTCGACGAGGCCTTGCGTGCCGCGCCCAACCACCCGGATCTGGCCGCCGTGGGCCAACGGCTCAGCCCGGAGCAGCTACGCACCATGGCGCTCAACGCCACCGCACTCATCACGGCGGCCGCGGCGGCCGAGTACCAGCACTATGTGAAGGTCCGCGAAGAGCTCCGTGAGCCGGCGTCCTCGTACAACTTCTCAGGCACGAGGGACTTGTCCTCGCGTGCGGCGTCCTACCTTGTCCCGTCTGCCCTCCCCCGCTCCGGCACTCGCCCGGAGGCCATTGGCCACCGGGCACGGGCAGGTCTGGGCCGCCGGTTCGGCGCGGCCCTCCTGGGTGCCGGACAACCGGTCGGTCGCCGGCTCAGCGACGGAGTCGCTGAGCCGCGGTGGGTCAGGATGTCCTACGGCCGTCGTCTGCTGGCAGCGCTGCTGGGCCTGCGCGTACGCCCGGCGGTACTGACGACGGCGAAGGCCCGGTCGCCGCGTGCGTCCGAGCAGTCAGCGGCCGCCCGCACGCGCCCGGCTAGTCGCGAGACCCCGGTAATGAGCGGGACGGCCGGAGCCGGTGCATTCGCCCTCTTCGCCGTGCTCGCCCCCGTCCTCTCCGGAACCGCTGCCGCGATCTTGTTCCTCATTGGCCTTGCCCTGAAGCTGTTCACGACCGAGTTGGGGCTCAGCCGGACCATGTTCACCGCCGGGTGGTTGTGCGGAGCCGTGGCTGTGGGTGCGTTCGCCGTCTACGCGGTCGTCCTGCGGGCCGCTGCTCTGCGCAGCCGCGGCCGGTCCGCCACGGAGGCCGCGCGCTCCCGCGAAGTGCGCGAGGAGGAGTTGGCCCGGGCCAGAGAGGCCTGGCGGGATGCCCTGCTGGAACGCGGCCTCATGCCCTTCCTGCGAGAGGTCCTCGCCGATCCCGGCACGGCCCCGCGCCGGAACACCTCCTCCCCCACCAGTCGCATGCCGAGCCTCGGCTACCGCCGGCCGGGCTTCTCCGGCCCCGATGCCCCCGGTCCCGCTCCGGCCCCCCGCCCGAGCTTCACCAGTCCCGACTTTGGAGGCTCCGAACACCAGCCGGAGTGAGGCGCTGAAGCCAGGCCGTGCCATCAGCGCGACGAACACGAAAGGCGTGGCGTAGACTGCGTCCGTTTCCCGCCTGGTGCCCTCCACGACTGAAGGAAGGCCTGAGGCCTGTCCCCAGTGGGCCGAAGTCGAACAGCGTCAGGCCGGATCGCGGTGCTCAGGCCGCACCATCTCAAGCCGGACCAGAGACAACCCGCTGAGAAGTTCTCGGCTCACGCACTCGCCGTGCTCCCGTTCGTCCTCCACCGGCACCTCACACGTATCCGGGTACGGGAATGATTGAATTCTCAGAGCAAGCGGCAACTTGCTCGACGCCAACCGCCTCCCAAGGAGCGCAGACGGACGACACCACGCCGAGCCGTCCACGGCCGCCCTCTACTGGCCGACGCAGTTTCCTGGTTGCGATCTAGCAGTGATCGAACACTGTGCTAAGCATGGGCGGTGACGGCTTCCGAGATATCCAGCAGGCCCTTTGATGCGATGCTGTGCGACCTCGACAACGTGATCCGCTTCTACGACATGGCTCCACTCGCCGAGCTGGAACGTGCTGCGGGACTGGCTGAGGGCATCACCGCAAGGGTGGCCTACGCTCCTGAAATAGACCTGCCGCTCCTCCTCGGAAGGATCACCAAAGAGGAGGGGGTGGGCTCCATCGCATCGGCGCTCACCGGCCAGGTACTGCAGGCGCACGCCCGTGAGCTGGCGGTGGCTCTGGCCGATGCTCCGTTCTGGGCCGACAACGCGGTGGTGGCCCTGCTGCACCGGGTGCGGAGACACATGCCCCTGGTCCTGGTGACCAACGCGGCCCTGGAACTGGAAAACGACCTTGAGTCGATGGGGTTGGCGGATCTCGCGGACCACGTCGTCAGCAGCGCCCGGGTGGGACTGGCCAAGCCCGACCGGGAGATCTATGAGATGGCAGCCGAGCGGGCAGGAGTCGCCGCCACCCGGTGCCTGTTCGTGGACGACCGGCTGGAGAACGTCCAAGCCGCCATCACGCTCGGGATGACCGGTGTGCACTACCACCAGCCTGCCGATCTTCAGAAGGCGCTGGGCTTCCTGCTCGATGGCCAGGAAGCCTCCTCTCCTTCAGTGCTGGCCGGGTAGAAGGCCGGGATGACCCGTCCTGAACTGACCCATGCCGAGCGGGAATTGAGGAGGCAGGCCGGAGGTTGGACGGGCCGTGGAACGACGGAGGCGGACACGTCATGGCCGACCGGCTGAGGCAACAGAGGGCTCCGCACAGGACTCAGCGGTGGTGGGCGAGGAAGAGGCCGACGCGCTCGTCGAGTTCGGGCGGCCCACCGCACGCCGCGCGAGCGGTACGGGCGTAGGTCCCCGCGCAGGGAACAGACCGCCTTGAGGGTCCGGGTGGACTTCACCCCCGTCATGGTGTCGATCGCGCGGCCCCAGGTGGTGCACACGCCTGCTCGATGCCGCCCTGCTTGGCCTGCTGCTCGGCCTGGGCGACCATGTCGAGCGCGATGATCCGCGCGTATGTCGTGCCCGGCCTGCTGGCAGCCGCCGTCGCGTAACTGCGGGCGACGTTCGGCCGGTCGCCGAGTGTCTCGAAGACCTTCGCCGTACGCGCGTGGACGGTGACCGCGGGCGGGCCCCACACCAGGGCCCAGAACGGCATCTCGCCATCCACCCCCGCCACGAGCGCGGCGTGGGCCCGGGCGACGTCGGCGAGGGCTCGCTGTCACTGGCCGGTCTTGGCGAGCGCATGTGCGTGGGTGACAGCGAACAGGGAACGCAGCCCCACGCCCCAGCCGACGTGCCGCGACCGCCCCCGAGGCGGTCGCGGCACGCTCACGACTGAAACCCGATCACGCCATAGCCCGGGCGCTGGGCAGCGGCAACGATCCAGCCCACGCAGTCGTCCACCGCCCGGGCCACCTCGGGCTCCCCGGCCGGGCGGCGCCCCGCATCCGCGGCCTCCTGCAGCTGCTCGTCAGCCTTGAGGCACTGCTCGTGCGTCCACTCACCACAGCCCGGGAACTCCGACCACGGCACGCCCCCGGGCAGCCCGTCCGTCATCGCGAAGTCGGCGACCGACACCGCCGTGACTCCCAGCGCGCGCAGGCCCTCGTCCACCATCTCCAGCCAACTCCCGCGGAACGGGCAGAAACTGCTGTTGTCCAGCCGTCCTCCGGTCAGCGACACCAGGCGCTTGTACGCGTATCCGTACTGGAACGCCTCATCCGAGCCGCCCTTGGGAAACGGACCGCCGTACACCACGGTGTGCAGGGCGTCGTACGCCGTCGGAGCGCCCTGCGCGATCTGGTCGGAGAACCAGTCGTCGTCGTGCGCCAGATCGTCGCCGAACTCGTCCCGGATCACCTGCAACAACTGATCGTCACGGGACCCCACCAGGGCTCGGGTAGCCGACACATCCACGAGAAACACGCTCAACGACAGACTCATGAGACGACCGTATCCACCAGCACTGACACCGCCCCACCGGGGCCCGAAAGGCCGTCACAGACCGCTTCTCGGGCTCTCAACTAAGACTGCGAGCGACAGCATCTCCAGTCCAGCCGCCGAGAGGGACGTTCAGCCGCAGAGATCGGCGTGGCGCGTCATTGCGAACAGTGCGGACGACGAGCATGCTGGACATGACCTCACTCAGCAGGGCCGAAGCCATCAAGCGCACCATCGAGTTCGTCGAAGGCCACATCGCGGAGAACCAGGGAACGACCGACGGGTGTGCGAAAAGGCCCAATGGGGCTCGGCCCGTCGGCTATTTCTACTTCGCCGGCATGCTCGTCGAGCAGATCCCCTCGGAGGTCTGGGCGGACTCCGACAAGCTTCAGGCCCGTCTCCGTACGCTTATGGACCAGTTGCCGGCCCCCGATCACCTGACGGAGGACGGGACCATCGTCCTTTAGCTATGAGATGGCTTCCCTGGTGGCGGTCGAGCTGTGGACTCCGCGGGAGTGTGCCCGCAGGCGCTGGTGCAGCTGTTCCTCGGAAGACGTCACGAGGGGTCCTTGGGTGCGGTGACGGTTTGGCCAGCAATGTCGCGGAAGGCGGGCATCGCCCGCTCGTCGAGCTGGGCGAGTTTCGCACGGCTCCGGCGAGGCTGACCTTGAGTCCATCGACCTCGTCGATCCAGCCTTCCTTCTCGGCTTTGGCGATGCAGTCGAGCAGGTTGTCACGGATCCCCACGATGCGATCGCGTCGGCCGGGGTCAGGCCGCAGGAGGCTGCATCGCAGACAGCTGTGCTCATGGACCACGACCACAGCCGCCCAGGACGACGCGGCGGTGTTCGAAGTGGCTGAGGAACTCCTCCCATTCCTCGTCGGTTGGCGTCCGGTGTGCCTCGCTGGGGCGGGTGGCCCGGCGGTGGGCGATGAACACCCGGTGGCCGTTGATGACCTCCTCGGGATAAGCCGCCTCGTGGCCCATGGTGGTGATGACGGTGTTGGCGCAGCGAAGGCCGCCGCCCATAGGACAGGACAGGCGTGCGGAGCAGGTCTGTACGGATGCTGTGACAGGTAAAGCTGGCCCGGCATCGTTGTCGTACCCCAGTGGCAGAGTCCCCTGCCATGGATGCCGACAAGTTCTGGAACATCATCGAGACCGCACGGTTGATGGCGCTCCTTGATTTCGGCCGTGGGCGCTCGGGGAGTTGGTGAGACATGCTCGGTGGATCTCCCCGCCCTTCGGGTTACGGTGCTCGGACGGCACGCTGCGCGAGAACTTGCTGCTGCCCCATGGCAGTCGGTCGAGTTGTGCTCCAGCCTCGTCCTGCGGCTTGGCCACCGAGCCCGGATGGAGCAGTGGCTGCGCGATTTCGGCGACCAGGTGTGCCGAGTGCAGCAGCGCGCCCATTCGGCCGGGCGTGCTGCGATCGACATCCCACCGCTTGCCGCCGCGACGACCTGGCCTCGGCCGTTCTTGAGTCAACTCAAGAACGGCCGCAGAGGTTGGAGGGATGAGTACGGATGCTCATGCGCCCCGCGGTCTTTCCGGCGAGTGTGCAGCCATGACACGATTCCGCCCGGGTCGGGCCGTGAAGGGGGCGATGGTCACCGCTCTGGCCGCCTTTGTGTGCCATGTGATCCTTAGTACGGGGTTCGCGACGGCACGCGCTGAGCAACAGGCCCGTTCCGACGAAGCTTGGGCGGGCATCGACGTGTGGCTCGCCACGTTCGTCCTGGGCACTGTGCTCGCGATGCCCCTGCTGCTGTGGGCGGGCATGCGGATCCTGCGGGAGAAGCACTGCCACCTGCTCGTCATCGGCGGCAGCCTGACCTGGTCCCTTGGAGTCGGGCACGACGTCGACGGCATTGACTCCGCCGAGGGCGGGCTTCTGTCGGTGCCATTGCTCCTCTGCGTCGTCGCCCTGGGAGCTCTCCTGTCCATCCCGACAGGGCCTCCCGACTGGCGCGACCACGAAGCAACGGACGCATAGCCTGAACACGAGAGCCGCACCGCCCACGGGGTCGCCGACCGGCAGGCCGCACCGCTCGAGGCGGTGTCCGTAGGCCAGGGGCCGGTGGGCGGGGAGTTAGGCCGAGCAACTCCGGGGAACTCCGGAGCAAGGATGGCCGGATTCAGGGAGCCTCATCACGGTCGACCAGCACGGCGACCAAGCCCTTCCCTCAGGCTTTGGTCGACCACCTGGCCAGCCATTCCAAGGGCGACATCCTCGAATACGAGGAGCGGTTCACCGAAGCACACGAAGCCCTCTACCGCTGGGACATATGGGCCGCCGCCTACCTCATCGGCGGCGGCTGCTCAGACGACAGCTTCATCAACTTCCGGGCCGGCCTGATCGCGCAGGGCCGAGACTGGTACGAGAAGGCAGCAGCCTCGCCGGACAGCCTCGCTGATCACCCCGACGTCATCGCCGCCGCAGCCGAAGGCGCCTATGAGGCACTCTTCTGCGAAGAGGTCAATTACGCTGCCGGCCACGCGTTCAAACGCGCCACTGAGGAAGAGGCCTTCGACGAAGCCTGGGACCGCTATCGGGCCTCACAAGGCAGCGGAGAACAGGACTCCGCCGACATGGGCGAAGACTTCAACTTCGACGACGCTGAGGAAATGCGCCGCCGCCTGCCCAGACTCGCGGCCCTGTACCTCCGGGCCACGTCCTGATGGAGCAAGAGGCGGTGGGGTCGGGCAGCCGCGCTGGCCGACCCTACCGGGAGGATGCCCGGTCTGTGCCTCGCCCCAAATCCCGAGGGCGGGTGCACACGACCGGCCCGGGACAGGCGCAACGACGGTCGGAAGCGGGAGCGAGGGAACTCAACCCCCCGTCCCCCGCCGGTGTGCCGCGACTGTCCCCAAGACCGTCGCGGCACACCGGGTGTTCATCAGCTCCCATCCCTCCGCTACCGGCGGGCAAGGGCGAGGGTCACGAGGAGGGTGACGCCGGCGAACGTCACCCCCAGCGGGGCCCCGGGCCCAGATACGCCACGTCGGTAGCCCCGCTCGCGACGACGGCCGTTCGTCGCCGCGTCACGACGGTGACTGCCGGCTCGAACACGTAGTCGCGCCGTCTGCCGCTACAGCAGGCGTTCGAGGAGAACGAAGGCGAGGCCGATCGCTCCGGTGCCGAGGCCGTAGCAGGCGCCGCGCAGCACGTGCGCCATGGCGGTGCGCCGACGCCAACCGGTCGCCAACCGGGACGAGGACGGTTTCAGGCTCGCAGAGGGCGGGCGGAAGCTAGGGTCGTTCAAGAGACGTCTCCTCGTGTGGGCGTCGTTGGGGAGTCCGTCCGGCCGGTGGCCTCGGAACCGGTGGCCAGGACCGGACTCCCCTGTCGCTGTGCGGGATGGTGCCGGTCAGTGGCCGGCGGTGAACTCCTGCAGCCGGGCGACGAGCTGGCGGTCGGGCCGGGCGACGATGACCGAGCAGCTCGGGGTGCGCGCGGCGAGGCGGTCGACTTCGCTCTCGAGGCGGCCGGTAGGCGCCAGTGCGCGGGAGCCGGAGCCGTGGCCGCGTACGTACCGGGCGAAGATCTCCAGGCCCTCGAGGAACGCGGCGTCGGGCGGTGCGGTGTCGGCCATGGAGTGGGTGAGCTGGTGGAACCAGTGCCGCGCCCGCCGGGTCTCGCCCACGGCGAGGTGGTAGAGGTGCAGGCCGTAGGCGGCGGCGCGGCTGCCGGCGCCGGCGGCGAGCTGCCACCAGAACTGGGCAGATTCCGGATGCCCCGTCAGGTACAGCAGGCAGCCGAACACCAGGGCCCCTTCGACGTCCATCTGCTCTTCGGTGAGCGGTCCGCCGTCCGGCCCTTCGGCGATCTTGTCGACGTGTTCGGCCGCGCCGGGCTCGTTGAGCACCCACCGGCACACCACGTCCAGGCGCTGTGCGGCCTGTGCGGCCCGGGCGATCTCGGTGGTAGTGGTCAGGCGGGTGGCGTCGGCGGCCAGGCGGCGCAGGCCGGCGGCGACATCGAAGGTCTTGGGGGCTGTGAGCGGGATCTGTGCCTCGGCGAGCAGGGTGTCGATGGTGGTGGTCACTGGTCTCCCTTCTTCTGGCGGTCCTCGGGGAGCTGGAGCTTGATGCGCAGGCGTTCCTTGGCGCGGCGGATGTGGTGGCCGACGGTGCGCTCGTCGATGCCCATGTACCAGGCGACTTTGGAGGCGGGGTAGCCCAGGACGTAGCGCAGCACGATGACTTCGAACTGCCGGCCGTGCAGCTGGCCGATCGCCTCATAGAGTCCGGTGCTGGACTCCATGGTCTGCATCCGGTCCCGGGTGACGGCCAGGGCTTGGGCGATGGGGCCGTTGATGACGAAGGCGGGCAGCCGCCCTTCCAGCTCCACGCGGTCGTGCACGGCGCGGCGCACTATCGCCCAGGCGCCCTGCTCGAGGTTGCCCGCGCTGAGCAGCTCCGTCCAGCCGGCGTGGATCTCCAGGAACACCTGGTGTATGACTTCTTCGGCGGCCGTGCGGGTGCCGAAGTGGACTTCGGCGTAGTCGTGGAAGGCCTCCTGGTGCCCGAGGTAGAAGGCTTCGAAGTCGATCGGGAGATCCAGCGGGACATACATCGACTGTGACAGTGCGGCCCTCTCCTCCCAGGACGTGCTGTCGTCCTGGACGTCGTCGCTCACACGCGCCTCCTGTCGGCGTGGCTCATCGTCGAGGGTTCCTCTCAGGCAGGGACACGGGGGGCGGCGCCAAGTTGCGGGCGCCGACGGCCGGTTGGCCTGCCATCCACCTAAGTCATTCACCGGCCTGATCACTCATGGCACCGCAAGAAAAATCACCCAGCGTCTCCGCACGGAAGCGTTCCGCGATCTTTGGGTGGCTGGATCTGCCCGGCACTATCCCTCTGACCAGCCGTAACCCGCCCGAGGGAGGGCGCGAACACCGCTGCGCATCCAGGCGTGTTCTGAATCACACCCTCATCTCTCAACCCGCGTACGCCAGGCAGGCCCGGCGCACGGCCCTCGCCCCACGCCCCTCGTGTCGTGGCATCAGATCTTGTGTAGCCGCCAGTGGCAGCGGCTGAGCAGACCCGAGCCCCGGCGCCGAGCGGCTGGCCCGCGAGTAGCCCGTGCGCCGAGGGCCGGGCCCGACCACGCGATCGTGCTCCCAACGTGACCTGGGTCGGGGCTGTGTGGTCGACGGTCTGGTCGTGGCTGGCGGGTTCACTCAGGGCGTTGCACGGGCGTGTTCAGAAGTCGCAACGGTGTCTGGCGCCGACGGAGGCACGGCGTGCGTGTTCTGACCGGGGCACGGCGTCGTCGGCCGTGCGTCCTGTGCCGCGACCAGAGCAGGAAGGGGGCCAGCTTGCGCTCCGCAGCGCCGGTGGCGGAGATGACCGCCCAGGAGGAGCGGGTAGTCGGTGTGCTCACCGGCTTCATCAATGCTCTGGGGTGGCTGGCCGCGCACGGGTACCTGCTCGCTCTGGCCGCCGCAGCCGTGTGGGCGGTGGGCGCGCAGGTGAGCCGTCGGCTGGCGGTGCGGGCCTCCGCGGAGCGGATGGCTCTTGAGCTCGTTGCTTCGCGGCATTTCGACCCGGGGCTGGAGGAGATCTTTAGGCGCGGCGTGCAGCTCGCGCGTGCCTCCACGAGCATGCCGTGGTGGGCGCCGCGGTGTACGAGGGCGGTGCGGATCCGCCTGCGCGCGGACGGCTCCAGCCCTTTGTGCTACCGGATCGAGGGGCCGGCCGGGGCGCAGCGGCTGCTGTCCATCACGCCGTTCGGTCCGAATGTGACCGTCACCAGGGCGCAGGCGATCGTGGATGTGCCGCGGGCGCACACGGTTAGGGCGGAGTTCATCCTGCGCGGGAGTCCGGTCGGTCCGCTGCGGGAGGTGCCTTTGGATCCGGATCCGCTGCAGCCGATGGTCGATGCGATGGTGGATCTGCGCGCCGAGCTCGGCGACCTTGCCGAGCTCCGCCTCGATATTCAGCGTGCTCCCAAGTGGGCGCTGCGGGCGCGCCGTCTGCAGCTGCTGAGGGTGGCGCGGCGATCGGAGCAGCGTGAGGCGCAGCGGGCCTCGCGCTGGGTGCGCAAGGACGCGATCGGGATCGAGGATTCGTTCGCCTGGCAGGTGCAGCAGTTGGTCAGCGGCAGGCAGGGGGCCGGGGCCGGTCGGCGGCTGGTCATGGCGCCGGTGCCGCGCCGGGTGGACCGGGTAGAGGCGCTGGGCAAGCTCGCCGAGGACGACCATCTGGTGCGGGTGCAGCTGCTGGTGCTGTGTGCGTCCGATGTCCAGGGCCGTGCCGAGGCGCGGCTGGCTCAGCTGCAGGCCGCGCTCGATGTGTTCGGCGGCCGCGCCCGGTGGGCGATGCGCGGGTGGCGTGTGGGTCCGTGGCGGCTGGGTGCCGACCGCTGGCCTACCCGGCGTCATTTCGATCGCCGGTGGACTCGGGGGCACTGCCATCCGGCGCGATCGTCCTGGGTGCGGCTGGAGGAGTTGACCGGCCTGCTCAAGCCGCCCACCGTGCACTGCCGGCTGCCGCTGCTCGCCAGCGACCTGCCGACGTTCAGCTTCGGCAATCCGCATCTGCTGTTGCAGGGGCACTACCGCGGTCCGGACGGCCGTCGGCGCCTGGTTGCCACCTACGCCGAGGAGACTTTGTTCGAAGTCGGCGTCGGCAAGGCCGGCGGCGGCAAGACCGAGCGTGCCCTCGCGCAGGCGATCGGCTGGGCGCATGCGGGCGGAGGGCTGATCTTCATCGACCCGCACCGCGATTCCTGGCCGCGCGCGATGCCCTTCCTCGCGCACGAGCATCTGATGCAGCGGATTGCCTTGATCGACCTCCACGCGAAAGGCCCTGCGCCGCAGCTGGGTTCATGGAACCCGCTGGGCATGGACCAGGGGCAGGTGGCGCACAGGGTCGTGGCGGCGGTCACCGACGCCTACGCCACCGCACTGGGCTGGGACAACTTCAACGCCCCTCGCGCGATCACCATCCTGAACTCCGCTGTCACCGTGCTGGTGGCTGCCAACCAGGCCGCCTGCCAGGCAGGCCAGCCCGAGGACCAGGCGACGATCTTCCACGTGGAATCGCTCCTCAACGATGCCGCCTTCCGTGCCGCGGCGCTCCGCGCCGTCGCCGGCCATCTCCGCGAGGTGACCCGCTCGTGGTGGCGCACCACGTTCCCCACACTGCCCACGGACGCGTTTGCCGTCGTCCTCAACGGGATCAGCCGCCTGGCCGCCGACCCGGTGACCTTCGCGTTTCTCGGCCAGCCCGTCGGCCTCTACAACATCCGCGCGGCGATGGACCACCGGATGATCGTGTGGGTATGCACGGCCGGCAACGGTCCCACCGACCGCCTGCTGACCGCGCTCCTGGCCCACGACCTACTGCGTGCGGGGCGCTCGCGCGTCGATACACCAGAAGACCAGCGGGTACTCTTCCGCGGCTACTTCGACGAGCTGATCACCTTGACCGGCGCCACCCCCGAGACGATCGCCTCCATGTTCGAGGACTTCCGCAAGTACAAGGTCCAGGTGCACGGGGTGACCCAGCTGCTGGGCCGACTGCCCTCACCTGTGCGGCAGTCCCTGGTCCAGAACGCCTCCACCCTGGCCACCACCGCCGGCTCCAAGAGTGCGATCGCCCCGGTCACCGCCGAATGGGGCGACAACCCCAGCGCCGACCAGGTCACCACCCTCGACCAGTTCGAGCACTACGCGTCCCTGACCGTCCAGGGCCGCCGCATCGGGCCCGTGCCGCTGCGCGGCCCCCACCTCGACGACGTCTTCGCCGACCAAGCCCGCCCCCACCACGTTCGGGCGCTGGAACGATCCGCCCGCGCAACCGCCGGGGCACTCCCCCTGGACCAACTCACCGCGCGCGCCGCCGCCCAGCTCGACCGTGTCAGCGCCTTCCTCACCCAGCAGGCCCCAACCACGCGCAGCACCGCCACGAAGGGATACGAATAACCCCCACGCCCAAGACCCGTGCGCCAGCGGGCTTCACCCTCAGTCCCGCCGAGCCGCTCCCCCACCAGATCCTGGCCACCCTCGCGCAGCACCGCATGGCGACCACCCATCAGATCCACACCCTCCTGCGTCCCGATGCCTCCCGCCAGGCCGTCTCCGAGCCGCTGACCAGCCTGCACGGCGAACGGCTCGTCGACTTCACCGTTCTGCCCCGCTCCCACCACACCCAGGCCTGGTACCTCACACCCAAGGGTGCCCGGCTCACCCGGGACGGGCCCGCCCTGCGCGGCCATCCTCCCTATCCGATCAGCTCGGCGACGGCCGCGTCCCTGAAGACCCCGCACACCCCTCACCGTTGTGCGAACCCACCTGGCCTTCGCCGCCGACGCCCGCCACCGCAGTGACGAACACGGCCACCTGGACTGGACACCCGAGGTCTCCCACGCGATCGGCGAAGGCGAGCGACTGGTGGCCGACGCCGTCATGCACTACACCCTCACCGAGAGCGAACGGCGGCGGAAACTGCGCGCGTTCATCGAAGTGGACCGCACCACGATGAGCAGCGAACGCCTCGCGGCAAAACTGATCCAGTACGCCCGGCTGTGGGCCTACGTGCCCCAGGCCACCGGGCGCCGCCGACCAGCAGCCGCCACAGGCGCTCTGTGGCTGCGCTGGTACCCGGTGTTTCCCAGGGTCCTCATCGTCCTGACCGGGGCCTCGCGGCGCACCCTCGACAACCGGATCAACGATCTCCAGGCCATGGTCGATCAGCATCCGCTCGTGAGCGCCATGGCCGGCGAAGTCCGGCTGGACGACGCCGTTCTCGACGACCTCGAAGACCACAGCCCGACCGACAACGTATGGACGCCCCTGACCGGCGGCGAACACCGCCCGTGGCTCGCACTCTGAGGCGGCCTCGACCAACAACCCCATGCATCCCGACCGGTCCGTTCGCGATTCGTGCTCGACGGGTGCGTGGGCGTCCGCGGCATCCCCTTCCGGGTGATCCGCGCCCCCCGGCTGCCCGCGCACGGTTGAGCTGATCAGGAATTCGAAGCCGAACGGTGCGTCGCTCGCCTCGATGGCCCGGATCCACCGCGGGCTGAATGCCTCTAGGCCAGCCTCGCCCGCCAGGACGCCGAACTCCCTGCTGCTTCACATCAGTCCCACCAGCCTGAACCGGTCGGACCCGTCAGCGTCAATGGCTTTCCACCCTGTGCACCCACCCCTTCCAACAGCGAACACCCGTCCGGCATTTCCCCATAGACCCGCAGCGCGGGGCCGTGCGTGGTCATCTGCCCGCCACCGCAAAAGGCAACCCGCCATCGCGCTGCTCCGCGTATCACGTGGCTCGGGTACGTGTTCGCTCTATGCTGGCGGCTCTACCCAAAACGATTGCGGCGGTGGGTACTTGCAGGTGACCTTACAGATCGTTGACGACACTGACGAGGACAACGCTCAGTCTCTCTACGAGTGGCTGCTCATGGATCGAAGGGTCCGCAGCACCGCGCGTATTGGTCTGACGTCCTCGATGCCGTCTGCCTCCGGTCAGCAGGGAGCAGCGCTCGACATCGTCTCGCTGGCACTGAGCAGCGGCTTCAGTGCCGCCACACTGGGGCTCTCTATCGCTTCGTGGCGGGCTACTCGGCCGCAGCAACCGACGCTCACCGTCGAGCGCGAGGACGGCACTAAGGTGACCGTCACCGGCACGTCACCGGAAGAGGCGCAGCAGCTGGTGGAACATCTGCTCGGTCGGCAGTAGGGAGATCATGTCTAGGCTTCCTGATCCCGAGCGATCTCAAGCCCTATTCATCGGCGTCGACAAGTTCGAATCCCTGGAAGATCTGCCCGCGGTGGGACGCAACCTGGCCACTCTCATCGATCTGTTCGCCGAGGATGTGTGGGGCCTGGGAGCCTCGCGGTGCCATCAGTTGCTCAACCCTGCCTCGATGCGCGAGGTGGATGAGGCCATCTTCCGGACAGCCCAAGCCGCGCCGGACACCTTCCTGCTGTACTACGCCGGGCATGGGCTGCTCGACCTCAAAGGTCGGCTTCATCTAGCCATGCCCGATAGTGACAAGCGATCCGTTCATTCGACGGCGTTCCCCTATGACTGGGTACGCATGGGGCTATCGGCGAGCCCTGCCCAGCGATGCATCGTGATCCTCGACTGCTGCTTCAGCGCTCGCGCGATGGGGGTGCAGTCGTCTGGATCGAGCATGGTGGAGTTGGCCGAAGCGGAAGGCACCTACGTGCTCGCGGCGGCGGCTGAGAACGCTTTTGCCCTGGCCCCGCCGGGCGATCCGTACACGGCGTTCACCGGTGCTCTCGTCCGCGTGTTGACCGACGGCATATCCGATGCGCCGGAACTGCTCGACCTCGACGCCGTCTTCATGGGAATGCAATCCATCTTGAAGCGACAGGGGCGCCCCGACCCTCAATGCCTGGGACGCAATCAGGTGGGCCGTACCTCCTTTGTCAGGAATCCCGCCTACGCGGCGGAAGAGGCCTACAGCCTGCACGAGTCCTTCGAGGAACTTCACACGGCCCGCAGCCTCGCGGACACGCTGCAGACCGTCGCCGACGGCGTGGTCAACGGCCTTGGCTATGAGCTGGCGTGCGTCAATCTCGTACGCCCGGACGGCGATCTCGTCGTCGCCGCCTTCGCGGGCAATCCCGCCGCCGAGGCACTGATCACCGGCCGCGTCGGCTCGCGCGAGTCCTGGGAGCGCCGCCTGACCATGGGCGAGGCCTGGGGCGCGCTGCGCTTCATCTCGTACACGGAGGGCTGGGTCCTCGACGAGGACGACGTGCCGCAGTGGTACACCGAGGGACCCGAGCCCCGCTTCGAGGACGAGTGGCACCCCTCCGACCGGCTCTTCGCACCCATGTACGCGACCGGAGCGGCCGACGGCGGCCGACTGATCGGCGTGATCTCCGTGGGCCGGCCCCACAACGGCCGCAGGCCCGGCCGGGAACAGCGCACAGTACTGCAGGCCTACGCCTTCCAGGCCGCCATCGCCATCAGCAACGCGCGTCTTCGCGCCAATATGCAGCGCGCCCTGGGCCGCCTGGAGCGCGAGCAGCAGGCGCTGCGCGCCAGCGAGAAGAGCTTCCGGCAGGCCTTCGAGTACGCGCCCAGCGGCATGGCCGTCGCCGAGATGGGCGGCGACCAGCACGGCCGCATCCTGCGCACCAACGACGCGCTCTGCCGCCTCCTCGGCCGCCCGGCCTCCTCGATGCGGCGCTACTCCTTCTCCGACCTCGTGCACCCCGAGGACATCGGGACGCTGCTGCGTACGTCGGCGGAGGGCGGGCGGGCCGAGCTGCGGTTCGGGCGCAGGGACGGGACGTACGTATGGGTGTCGCTGCGGAACTCGGTCGTCGCCGACGCCGCGGACGGGCCCCGCTTCCTGCTCACCCACGTCGAAGACATCGGGGAGCGCAAACTCCAAGAACTCCAGCTCCTGCACCAGGTCAGCCACGACCCGCTTACCGACCTCCCCAACGTCACTGACCTACGCAGGCGTCTCTCCGCCAAGCTATGCACGGCACCAGCCGCCTTCCCCCAACCCAACTCAGGCGGCACTGACCCGAACTCCTCCGAAGGGCACTTGCACATCCAGCTCCCCTCCTGCGGCCCGGAGAACGCAGTGAGACCCGCGTTGGACGACGCCAGGACCCTTGCGGTCGTCATGTGCGACATAAGGGGGTTCCGAGCCATCAATGACGCCCTTGGACGGACAGCGGGTGACACCGTTCTCGTCGAAGTGGCCAGGCGGATCACTAGTGTCGTACGCGATGAGTGGACCACCGCCAGGGTGGGAGATGATCAATTCGTCGTGCTTGCCGATACGGTCACCCCGGCCGCCGTCGATAGCTTGGCTGAGCAACTGCGAACAGCGATCGCACAGCCCGTCAGGGCAGAAAGTCAGACTCTGGCAATCCAGGTGAGGCTCGGCGTCACCTGGGCACGCTGCGGCGCGCGTGCAGAAGAAGTCCTCGAAGAGGCCAGCAGGCGCGTACACGCTGAGAAGAGAGCGTGATCGGCATCTCCACACCGTGCCGACGGGCCAGCGCGAGAGCTATGCCCAAAAGAGAAGCGGGTGCCGACACGGCGCCGCACTCGAACCATGTGCCCGGACCGATTCAGGACTGCCTGAGGCGCGGCCGAGCGGTAGTGGGCGCACACCGCGATCCCACCGGTCCGGAAAGGTCGGCTGCAAGATGGCGTGCTGGGCCACTGTAGCGACCGGGGTCAATCGAACCGCCCGAGCCGCTGCCACCCGGATACCGCGAGGTCCTCGCCGCCTTCGAGCAGGCCGGCCACGGGCTCCGCGCGAAGGAGGTCTGCGAGATCCTGGGCATCGGCACCGAGCCGCGGCACACCGAGAGCATCCGCGCCAAGCTGAAACACCTGGTCGACCGCGACATTCTCACCAAGCCCGAACCCGGCCTGTTCACCCTCACCCAGCCGACCGGCACCCCAACCACCAACCCAGCCTGAAACGCGGCGAAACCACCGCAGAACATCCACTCAGATCTGATCCGACGTACCCAACGGCGACGACGCCTGGGGCCCGTCGCCGCAAATGATTCTCCCGATGCCCACGGAGCACCTCTGTTGTCGAAGGAGGCCGATAAGTTGCCGCCGATGGCCACTTCACGGGTTGAGAGGGAGCCACCCACGCCGCACGGCATGCACACCGGCTTGGAAGCGACTCCGGGCTTCCAACTTGTCCATTAGTTCGGCAGCCGTACGGCGTGCTGTGCGGGGGGATATCCCGAACCTTGCGGCGATGGCCTCGTCTGTCAGTCCCGTGCCGAGAAGTTTGAGCATCTCTGCCTGCTGGGTGCTCAGGCCATGCGCAGCAGTTGGAGCGGTTTCACCGAGGGGGGTAGCCGAATCCCAAGTAGCCTCGAAGAGAGCGCAGAGCGCCGTGATGGTGCCCTCGCCCGCCAGGAGGACGGCTCCGGCCTTCGTGTCGCCTGTATCGGTGGGAAGCACTGCTTTGGCCCGGTCAAAAATGATCATCCGAACGGGCAGGGCGACGGTGGTGCGTACGGCGGCGCCGTGCTGGTTGAGCCAGTGGACATGCTCGAGGGTGGCTCGGTGGTTTCGCACGCTGTCGGCGTAGATAGTGCGGCTGATTATCCCACGGCGAAGAAGTTCTTCGTTGGGTCCCCGGCTGGCTTCGAGATCGGCCGCGGTGTGCGCGCCACCTGGCGCAAAGGTCATGATCTCGGACTGAGTCTGACGGGCGAGCGACCCCAGGCGCTCACGGATCGCGTCCACGCCGATGATCTCTTCGTCGTCGGCAGTGCGCCGGCTCGTGCCGGAGCATTCCGCGATGAGGCGTGCTGCTGCCGCACGAGATGCCTCAACACGTAACTGCTGTGCCGCCAGGTCGGCTTGCTGGCGAGCGAGCAGCATCTCCATCGCTGCCTCGGGAGTGACAGCTCGCAGGCCATTCTTTTCGTCGTGCGAGGGCTGGACGATAGCCAGCGCACTGAGTTGATCAAGGCTGTCGCGGACGGTCTGCTCGGGCGCCTCCAGCCGCCGAGCCAACTGCACGACCCCCTCCTTCGGGTGGACGAGCATCGCCCGATACACCCTCTCGGCCATCGGCGAGAGCCCCAGGGTCTCCAGCACCTGTTTCTCCTTCAGGCAGGGGAAGTTGGTGAGGCCCTAAGCCTACGAGGCGCACGCGTGAACGCGTGGCCTATTTCTGCAACGGCATAGATAGGCCTTCATATATTCCTTGTGGGGCGATTTGCGAACCCTGATGCTCTCAAGCATGTACCTGGTCCACGCACAACTTCACCGAGCGGATGATGCGCCCCCGCCTCCGCACGCCGCTCAATTGATCTTCGATAGTGGCAGCGCCGGCGAGGGGCTTGAGCACGTCGTTTACCACACGGACGTCGGCGGCGGCCCAGTGGTGGGATTGTTCGTGCTCGCTCCGAGCGTGGAAGAGGCCGAACGGCTTGCAGCCCGGATCTGCCAGCGCGCGTTGGACACTCACCCGGACCTCGCCGGGCTCACGCTGCGGCATTGCGGCGTGCGAATGGTCCCCGGCTTCTACGACCTGGGGTTTCGGGAAGGACCCAATGGACGGGATATGCCAGGTCATGTTTAGGACAGGGGATTCCCCTTCCCTGGATTACTCTCATCGGTGACGGTAGTACATGTCTCCGGCGCCGCGAGGCAGAGGGAATGAAGAACCCCGGGGCAACTCACTGACCTGTCGCATATTCACTGAGGGTGGAATCATGACTTTTTCTCGCGCTGTCGCGTTCGTAGCAATTGCCACTCTCGTCGCAGGTTTACCGCTCACGCTTTCCCGGGACACGCTTCCGGCCTCACCGAATGCCGCGTGGGCCGCGGGAGCCGACACGCCGGCCACAACCAACGATGTGACCTGGGGCTAAAGGCCGCAGCTCCAGCAGAAGACACAGGAGCCGATCAATTTAGCGGAGGAAACGCCTTGTCAGCCACACTCCAGGCGGAGCGTACGGCATCGGACACGTCCGCCCTGATTTCGTATCGCACGGATCAGCTCGCCAGCACACTCAAGTTCCTTCAGAAATTCAGTCCTCACTACCAGACATATCTCGCCGAAGAATCAATTTCGGCAGCCAATGCTGGAGAGATACTGAGCGGGCTTCCCGTGCTGACACCCGATGCCTGGAGCGCGATCCGCCGGGATCTCCGCACCGGGCCGATAACGTCGGCCGCGATTGGTTACACCAGTGGCACTACTGGAGTGCCCACTCCTTTTCTAACGCTCCCCGAGGAGCTGGACTTGGGTGATATCAGGGATGGCTCCAGCCCAAGGTCACTTGTGCTGCTGGACGCCATTCATGGCGCGACTGCTTTCAGCGGGTTTCCTTCCGATGCAACAGTTCACCTGCTCGGGTCTCCACAAAATCATGAGCAAATTGCGCTCCTCTTGGAACGGGAGGTCGAGCCGTTCGCCTCCATGGATGCGGTCAGGGAGATCTGTACCTCTCTATTCTTCCTCAAAGGGCTGACCTTGGATTTGCTCCATCGGCGCGGAAGGGTGGACGACCTTGGAATCCAGCGCCTAGTTGTGGCTCGCGAATTTCTATCTCCCCGATGGAAGCAGCGTCTCGGCGACTGGTGGAAGGCCGAGGTGACGGCTCTCTATGGATTCTCGGAGATGCGTGTATGCAATGCGCTGTCCTGTTCGTCGTGCGGGTATTTCCACATGCCGCCGACTGCTCTTGCTGAAGTGCTCGACACTGAGACCAGGACTCCGGTCGAACCTGGAGGGCGTGGCCTGCTGGCGGTCACCGGATTCTACCCGCACGTGAGTATCGAGCCTCGCGTGCGTTACTTGCCCGGCGATCTTGCAGAATTGGCAGCTCTTCCCTGCAAGCGGTGGGGGGAGCATGGATTTCTCCCACTCGGTCGCCAAAATGACTCAGTCAGGCTCCCTGGCGGGAATTGGATCACACCGTCTGACGTCTGCGGGACGCTCACTGACCATGTCGATGTACATAGAGTTCATCCCTTCGCTTCCAGTGTCGGAGGTCCGGCATTTTGTGAAGCGGGAAGCACCCGCTTTCTCCTCAGCGGTGGAGCCATGCCGACGCTAAATGTCGAATTGAGATTCGACCCACGCGTCTGGCCCGAAAAATCATCGCGTGTACACGACGAGATCCATGCGCAGATCCCGAACTGCTTGCAAGTCGCACTACACGCCCCGGGGCAACTCGGGGATGTTCCCATCCTGTAGCCATCCCCCAGCGGGTGAAACCTGTTGTGGAATAAACTGGCCGGGCAAAAGCTCGCCAGAGATAGGAAGGAAAAGGAATGATAATTCGCACTCGCCAGATTGCGCAGACGGCGGCTACTTTGAGCGCTGTCTCGATCCTCGGCGTGGGTGGTGCGTCCGTTGCCATGGCCATCCAGCCCCCCGCTAACAACCTGGCTGCGAATAACTCCGCCGCAGCTCCCGCCAACGAGCGCTCTGCCCCTGTGCCCAGTGCTAGCGAATTCAGCGCGCTTCAGCCGCAGCCGCTGGACGCATAGGGCGTATGAGTTCCGGATGCCTCGCGTCAGAGGCGCGCGAGGCATCCGGAACGGATGCTCTCTTAACGAGCTCGTGCATGGTTGGTGGTGCATCCGCGGCTTCTGACGCGCCATGGCCAACCACGCACGGGCTCGTTAAGGCTTGGAGGGAAGCGAGGTGTTGCTTCGCGCGCGGGGGCTCACTGTTGTGATATGAGGGTCCGACGGGAGCGCTGCTCGACGATGAGGTCCGTGGTCAACTCGCTGTGAAGTTCGGGGTGTTGTTACCCCAAGAAGTCGGTGATGCCCATTGACCGAAACTTCATTGGTTCCATTCGAGGGTGTAGCGGACGTCAGGTCCGCCGAAGTAGCCGCGGACGATGTGGGGTTGGCGCTGGCGGAGTTGGAAGAAGCGGCGGGTCTCGGTGGCGAGTTGGGCTTGATCGCAGGCCCGGCTGTGCATCAGCAAGCTGCGTTTGAGATCTGCGTTGACCAACTCGTCGGGGTTGAGTTCGGGCGAGTACGGCGGCAGGCAGTGCAGCTCGATCCGGCCGGCGTGGGCGGTGAGCCAGTCGCGGACCTTTCACGACCAGGTGCACCTTCTTGTCGACGTGGCCGATGAGCCGGCCCCGGAAGCGGCACATCACGCGCGCGTCGAACCGCTCGGTGAAGGGCGCACCGCCTGCTGCTCGGCCTCGGAGAGCACCTGATGTTCTCCGGTCCGCTTGCCCCGAGACTGCGCGGCCAGCGCCTCGCGCCCACCAGAACACCACTTCGCCCACCAGCCGTCCACGGCTTTGGGTGACACCTTGAACAACGCCGCGACGCCGTACGGCCGCGGCCCTCGACCAGCGCGGCCACCGCGCGCATCCGCAATGCTTCTTGCGCCGACGGCGACAAGTGTCGTGATCCCCCAACCAGTTCACTCACACACCGATCAACGACTCAGAACCTCAGCCGTTTCAGATCAACACGGGCCGTCAACCGAAGGACGTGGAGAGCTGTTTCGGCGCATATCGCAGCAGCACAACGTCGTCGATGGGGCGTGCTTCGAGGAGTTTCATACGGGCCCTAGGACCGCCGGGATACGGCGCCGGGGACAGGAACGGCGGTGCGGCGGCTTCGCCCACCAGCAACGGGGCGACGACGAGGTGGAGTTCGTCGGCCAGGTTCTGGGCCAGCAGCTGAGTGTGGATGGTGCCGCCGCCTTCCACCAGGAGCCGTTCCACCCCCCGTCGGCCGAGTTCGTCGAGGAGCCGGGGCCAGTCGACGGCGGGTCCTGTGCTGATCACCGAGGCGAGTGCGCCCAGGGTACGGCGGGCCCGGGACAGGGCACCGTCCACCGTGAAGACCAGCCTTGCGCTGCCGGAGTGCCAAAACGCGAGATCCGGGTTCAACTCGGCGGACGCGGTGACGGTGACCTTCAGCGGATGCTCCGGCCGTCCGGCGGCGACGCGCCGGGCGCGTCGTTCGGCGCTCTTCACCAGCAGGCGCGGGTTGTCCCTGCGCAGGGTGGAGGCGCCGACCAGGATGGCGTCCGCCGCGGCGCGCTCGCCATCGACACGGTCAAAGTCCTGGTGGTTGGAGAGCACAAGCCGTCCTCGGGCAGAGTCGTCGAGGCGGCCGTCCAATGAGACGGCCGCCGACAGCAGTACATACGGACGTATGGCCATGGCCGCGGCAGTCAGAGCGCCCGTTGGTAGTCGGCCCACGCAATGTGCGATTCGTGGAGCCGTACCGTGAGCCCCGTCAGACCGCCGGCTCCCGAGCCGAGGGCTCCGTCGTGGATGCGGGCGGCGAGGCGGTCGGCTATGACCTTGGCGAGGAACTCCGTGGTGGTGTTGATGCCGGCGAAGTCCGGGTCGTCATCGAGGTTTTGGTACGAGAGGGTCTCGACGATCCTGTGCAGCTCCGTAGCGGCCAGGCCCAAGTCGACTACGAGGTTGTCGCCGTCCAGCTCCGGCCGCTGGAAGGTCGCGTCGACCAGGTAGGTCGCTCCGTGCAGGCGCTGCGCGGGGCCGAATATCTCGCCGCGGAAGCTGTGGGCGATCATGAGGTGATCGCGGACTGTGACGGTGAACATGACCTCTCTGAAAGGGTGTCGGCGGCAGGTCAGATGCAAGTGCGGGTCAATGGGGGTCGTAGCGGATGCGGTGGCAGAGGCCGGGCAGCCCGCCCGTGGCGATCTGGGCCATGACCCGCGGGAGTTCGTCGAAATCGGACTCGCCGGTGATCAAGGCGTCGAAGACGGGGTGCCGCAGGAGGTCGAGCGCCAGTTCCAGCCGGTCGGCGGCCGTGTGCCGCCCGCGCCGCTCCGGCGGAATCGCGCCGACCTGGCTACTGCGCAGCGACAGACGCCGGGAGTGGAAGAGCTCGCCGAGCGGCAGTGTCACCGGCCGGTCCCCGTACCAGCTCAGATCGACCACACAGCCCTCGGGAGCGAGCAGTTCGAGGGAGCGCCGAAGCCCGGCCTGAGTGGCGCTGGCATGGAAGACGAGATCGCAGTCGTCCGTGGCCTGCGTGGGATCGGCAAAGGCAATACCCAGCTTCGCGGCAACCGTCACGCGGGATGGATCGACATCGACGAGTTGCACCCGAAGCCCGGGGAACCGGGCCAGGAGAGCGGCCACGCAGCAGCCGACCATGCCCGCACCCACCACCGCGATCCGGTCACCTATCCGCGGTGGCGCGTCCCACAGCGCATTGAGCGCGGTCTCGACCGTCCCGGCCAGCACGGCACGCTCCGGCGGCACGCCATCGGGCACTTGCGTGAGAGCTCCGGCCGGGACACGGAAACGAGTCTGGTGCGGATACAGACTGAAGACGACCTTGCCCACCAGCTCCGTCGACCCCGCTTCCACCCGGCCGACGTTGAGGTACCCGTACTTGACCGGCCCGGGGAAGTTGCCGTCTTGGAAGGGGGCACGCATGGCCGCGTACTGACTCGCGGGGACCCGCCCCTGGAAAACCAGCGACTCCGTGCCTCGGCTGACTGCCGAGTACAGCGTCCGAACGACGACACCATCACCAGCTGGCAGGCCAGCAGAAGTTACGATCTCGCCCTGTCCCGGGGACATGACCCAAAAGGAACGTATGTGGCTCGGCACCGGTGACCCCTGCTCCAGCAGCCCGCTGACGGGCCTGCCAACGTCCAGCACCAAACGTCCCTGCCCGCTGGGCCGTTGCCTCACCCGCCCGGCGCCGTCACCCCCCGCGGTGGGGAGCTCCCGCGATCCTAGACGATCACACGTGCTGGGCACAGGCGGGAGAGCGGGAATACACGCCCACACGAGGCGCGCGGCAGCGCCCACCCCCGCGAAGCCGAGCGTCTCCTCAGTGGATGTTCTGCGGTGGTTTCGCCGCGTTTCAGGCCGGGTTGGTGGTTGGGGTGCCGGTCGGCTGGGTGAGGGTGAACAGGCCGGGTTCGGGCTCGGTGAGAATGTCGCGGTCGACCAGGTGTTTCAGCTTGGCGCGGATGCTCTCGGTGTGCCGCGGCTCGGTGCCGATGCCCAGGATCTCGCAGACCTCCTTCGCGCGGAGCCCGTGGCCGGCCTGCTCGAAGACGGCGAGGACCTCGCGGTATCCGGGTGGCAGCGGCTCGGGCGGTTCGATGCCGTCCTCGGCAGCCAGTTCCAGCATCGTCTCGCGGGTGATGTCCAGGTGTTCCAGGGTGCGTTCGGCCGGCGCGATCTGCTCACGCAGCTGCCCGGCTGTATCACGGACCAGCCGTTGCCGGGCTTCGATCTTGTCCAGGAGATGCTTCATCGACGCTCCTGCCCCGTCAAGGAGGTGGGGTGCCGGGCGGGTCGCGCCAGGTCACGGTGGTGGTGCGGGTGAGACGGCGGAGCATGACGTCGGTCATTGACCAGTGGATCCAGGCCACCGGGCTGGCTGGCCTGGTTTCGTAGTCACGCACGAGACGTCTGTGCAGCATGAGGGTGCCGAGAGTCTGCTCGGCCACCCACCGCTTCAGCTGCGGGGTGAACCGCGCACCCCTGCCTCGCGTTGGGCGATCTCCGCGTCGATGCCGAGGCGGGTGCCGTGTTCCACGACGGCTTCTGTGAACCCTGCGTCCACCCACGCCTTGGTCACGGCGGGCGCGCTCGCGGCGACCTTGTCCAGCAGGGCGGTTCCAATCGCGTTGTCATGCACGCTCGCTGCTACCACGAGCACGGCGATGATCAGGCCGATCGTGTCGGTGGCGATTCCTCGTTTCCGGCCCGAGCTCCGCTTGCCCGGATCCAGCCCGGTGGTCTCCTCCGGCGCGTTCACCGAGGCCCGCACGGTCTGCGAGTCCAGCACCACGGCAGTGGGGTCCTCGTGCCGTTTGCGCAGTTCACGGGCTTGCCAGCGCAGCAGGTCATGGATGGTCTCGGTGGTCCCGTCGTCACGCCAGAGCCCGAAGTAGTAATACACGGCGCTCTTCGGCGGCAGGTCATAGGGCAGATAGCGCCACTGGCAGACGGTCCGGGCCTGGTACAGCAGCGCGTTCACGATCTCCCGCATCGCCTAGCCGCCCTCGTGCCCGCTGACCGAGGGATGCTTCGCCTTCCACGCGGCGATGACCGACCGGATCAGCTCCCACGCTTCATCCGACAGGTTGCTCGGGTACGGCACGCGCCCGTCCACGGCCACCAGCGCACCGCTCCTCCGGCCTACCGTGAAACCCTCGAACCGAACAACTCGCCCTCAAGCACCACAACTCCGCTGAGTACTCGCAGAACACCCACCCGCTTAGGGCGTCGTGGGGATGGAGGCGACCGTGGCCGAGTCCGGCCCGAGGCTCGGTGTGGCGTCCGGCTGCGTCGGGAATCGGCTAGGTCTCGAAGTCCTCGTGGCCGGGGTGGGGGTTGGGCCGCAGGGTGTCACCGGGCCACAGCGGGCGTGCCGATTCGGCCTGGCGCAGCCGGTCGGTCAGGGTGCGCAGGAGGGCTGCGCGTTCGGCTGGTCCGTGGACTTCGCGGGCGCCGGTTGCCGGGTTGAAGTTGGTGATCTGCGCGTCGGGTCCGTTGCTTAGCAGCGCTCGGTCTACGGCGGGCAGGCCGATGGTCAGCGCCTGGCAGTCTCCTAAACGGGCGAGTGCGAGCAGGTCGGCTGCGACCCGTTCCCAGTCGCCGACCTGGTCCCAGCGCGGGGCGCCGAGTTCGTGGGTGAGGGTGGCCAGCGGCACGATCTCTCCGGGTTCGCGCCGCCGACTCGCAAGGAGGGCGTGGATGCGCAGCCCGTCGGGCTGCAGGACGTAGCGGTGCAGGAGGGTGGCGGCCGCGACGATGGTGGTATTGACCTCGCGGGTTTGGTGCGGCGGCCAGTACGGCTCGTGGACCACGAGCAGGTAGAGGTGGGGGGCTGTGGGGGTGTCCGGGGTGTGGGTGGTCATGGCCGGTGCCCTTTCACTCGGCGGCGTGTAGGTGTCAGGTGTCGAGTTGGTGCAGGTGCTGCGTGGCGTGGCGTGGCGTGCGGCGGCCGCAGCGTGCTGGAGCCCTTCCGCGGCGGTGGCGAGGGTGTGGGCAGTCTGCGTCTGGCACGCGTCGTCTTCCGGCTCCTGGCCGTCGGCATGCTCCGGGACCGCTTTGGCATCGGGCTCGGGTGGGCAGGCGATGGCGTGCTCGAGCTGGCGTTGGGCGGTGGCCGCGTCGACGGCCTGGTAGGCGAGGTCTGCGAGCAGTTGTGCGCGGGTGAGCAGGTCCCGGTCGTGCGGTGGCCCGGCGGGATCGGTGAGGAGGCCCGCGACGTCCCACAGGGCGCGGTGGCTGAGGTGGACGGCGTCGAGCTGCTCGGCGGTGGGGTGGCGCACCGCGGCCTCGTTGATCTGTGTGTGCGCGGCGACGAGGTGCTGCAGGTAGTGCGTGGATGCGGGAGCGTCGACGATGCGCACGCTGCGGCGGGCGCAGGCATCGAGGCGAGCGGGTAGGTGGTCGACGAGGAGGGGGAGCAGGATCGACAGGGGTATGGCGAGAGCGGCCGGGATGCCGTGGCCGAGCGCGAGGATCAGGCCAAGGACACAGGCGAGGGCGGTGGTGAGGGTCGCGACGGTGACCGAGCCGCCGTGGTCGAGCTCGATGCGTTGCGGTGGGCGCCGGGTGAGCCATCGGTTCGCACAGCGTTCGCGGAGCGTGGGTTCGGGCGAGCGGATGCCGATCTGTTGGAGCGGGAGGTCGTTCGCAGCGGCTCGGGGGTCGCGGGGAGGCGTCCAGCGGAGCCATCCCCAGGCGGTGTGCTCGTCGATGTAGTCGTGGGCGGGGAAGCCCCGGCGGCGAGGGCGGCGCAGTTCTCGCTCCAGGCGGCCCGGCTGGCCGGCGAAGGGACGCAGGGCGGGGCCTGTTGCTGTCGTGATGTTGGTGCGTGGATGCGGGGGCATGGTCTCCCTCAGTCGTGGAGGTGGCAGCCCGCCGGGCGAGGCGAGGCTTCAGGTGGTGTTGCAGGCTGAGCAGCTGCCGTTGCCTTCGGGTGCGGTGCGGCGCAGGTTGGGGCGGAGCAGTTCGGGGTGCTCGGCCCCGATGGCCAGGAGCAGCCCGCACGCTGAGGGTGGCGTCGATGCGGGGCGCGGGCCCAGGCGGCGTGGACGGCTGTGGCGGTGTCCGCGGTGGCATCGACAGGTCCTTGGCCTGGAGTTGGCTGCCGCAGCGGGAGATGCCTGGTTCATGGGGTCAGGTAAGCCGTCGGCCCCGACCGGCTCGTCGACTATCGCGCCCCGACCACAGCGACGAACCGACAACAACCGCATGGTCGAGGGGGTTCCGGAGTCGGGAGGGCCGCCAACCGCTCCCTGGGCCGGTGGCCGGTGGACTCGTTGCGCTCGATGGCAGGGCCGGTGACGGGGCGGGCCACCGCGCGCCCTTGCGTGGTCGGGCACCGGCGCCCGTGCACCAGTGACCGATGACCGCTGCGGGGAGATCTGTCACCGGTCCTTAACCCGCCTGCCCCGCACTCGTTCATGCCGTGCGATGACCGATCAACGGCTGGTGACTGGTCACCACGGCCGGTGGTGACCAGCGTCCGTGCAGCAGTGGCGAGGAGCTGCCGGATGGCTGGGCAGAACCTTGTGGTCGACGTCGACCACCCCGGGTGGCGGGCGTGTATACCGACGCGTGGGCCCGACCATGCAGGTCAGAGCTGCGTGCCTCGGAGTGACCGACAGCCGGGCTTGCAACGGCTGTTCGGACTGATGCGGCTATCGGTCACGTCAGCCAGCCCCTGGCTGCCCGGATGGTGGGTGCTGTCGCTCTAAGCGCGGGCGCGCGAGCAATGGCAGCGATCGGTCACGGCGGGGCGGGACGCTGATCCGCCGGGCGGGCTCCGCTGCGGCCGTTCATAGCTGCGCTGCGGGGTGGTAGACGCTGCCGCTTCCTCGACCACATTTTCGTGACTGGTTCGTCGCTGTGGTGGGGCGCGATGGTCGACGGACCGGTCGGGGCCGGTGGGTTGTCTCGCTGTATCAACCCATCTGCTCTCCCTTGGAGGTCGCGCATGTCCCCCTCCATCGCCTCACCGGACCCGGTGGCGGCGCCGGTGGCCGCCGGTGTGACGCTCGCCCAGATGCGCCGCCGCGTGCAGTGGGGCCGCATCGCGGTGTGGGCGGCGCTCGCGGCCGGCCCGCTCGCGCTGGCCGTGAGCGCCCTCCAGCCCTCGCCCCCCGTCGCGGCCGCGCCCGCGCCGAAGCCGCAGCGCACGAGTGTCGTCGCGGCGGCCGATCCGGCCGGGTATGCCGCCGAGTTCGTCGACGCCTGGCTGCGCAGCACCGATGACCACTCCGGGCCGGCTGCCGAGCAGGCGCAGTCGATGGCCCCCGATGTCGCCCTGCCCTCGAGGGCCGAGGATGCTCCCGCGCCGCGCAGGGTGACGCCGGTGCGCAGCACACCGCGCGGCGGTGGGGCATGGTCGGTGACGGTGGCCGCGCAGTACGCGGATGCGGTGCGCTACTTCGCCGTGCCCGCCGCCGTCTCTGCGGACGGCGGCTCGTTCGCGGTGACGGCAGCGCCGGCGCTGGTGGCGGGGCCCGCCCGGCTGGGGGTGCCGGACTCCGGTTACGAGGTCACCGTCGAGGACGGGCCGCTGACCGAGACGGCCGAGCAGTTCCTGTCGGCGTATCTGGCCGGGCAGGGCGAGGTCGCCCGCTACCTGGCGCCGGCGGTAAAGCTGTCCGCGGTCTCCCCGGCGGCCGCGACGTCGGTGTCGGTCACGGAGGTGGCCGCGCGCGAGGACTCGGCGGCCGACGGCTCGGTGCCGCGCGCGGGGACGAAGGTGCATGTCCTGGTCCAAGTCGAGGCCCACGACACATCCGGGCGGTGGCCACTGGCGTATGAGCTCACCGTGACGGCGCGCGGGGGCCGGTGGGAGATCGCCGCGGTGTCCGCGAGCCGTGCGGGCGGTGAGCCCTGATGGATCCGCTGGAGAAGGTGGCGGTGGCGGGCAAGCTCGCGGATCTGGGGGACTCCTGGATCGGCACCGCCAAGGACTGGGGAACGACGGGGCTGCAGGCAGCGCTGATCGTGATCGTTGTCGTGGTGATGGTGCAGCGGCTGAGCCTCAAGGCTGGCATCGGCGCGCTGATCCTGATGGTGATCGCGCTGGGCCTGTACAGCGCGCGCAATGACTTGGCCGGCATCTTCAAGGACGAGGTGGATAACCCGGCCAAGAGCGCGCCTGCCTTCGAGACCGACCCTCGCGGCCACGATCCGCTGCTGGCAGGGCAGTTCGGGGGGCGGGTGTGAGCGCGCCCGCGGCGGGGCCGCGGCTGGCCCGCTTCTACACGGCCGCGCGCCGGCATCCGTGGGTGATGGGCAAATGGGCGGACTGGCGGCTGCCGTTCGGCCCCTACAACGCCGCGCAGATCGCGCTGGCCGTCATCGGCGGCTTCGTCCTGGTCCAGACGCTCCCGGTGTGGACGGTGCTCGGGCCGGCCGGGGGCGTGCTCGTGCTGGCCGCCTGGATCGTGGGGATCTGGATGCTGCGCCGGCCCCGGATCGGCGGGCGCAGCCCGCTGTCGGCCGCCCTGGGGCTGCTCGCCCTGGCGGGGCAGCCTGCGGGCGGCCGGATCGGCCGGCGCGCCGCGCGGGATCGGCCCGCCCGGCGCCTGGGCGGCGGCTTCGTCCTCGAAGATCTCCCCCGCCCGAAGCCTTCGCGTGAGCGCCTTGCACCGGCCGACGACTCGGTGCCGCGCATGCGCATGGGTCGTCGGGGCCCGGGCTCGCGTTCATGCCGGTCGCCGACCGGGCGGCCGCACCGGGCCCAGTGCGGGCCGTCCCCGGTGGTCGGGGCTCCGCTGTCGCCAGTGCAGGCGCTGCTCGTGCGGGTCCAACTCCCGTCGCAGGACGGAGGCCAGTGATGCGGGTTCCCATCCGGCACATCGCCGGTCACCTGCTGTGGTCCACCCACGGTCACCCGTGGGCCGTGTACCGGATCCATCCGGGCCCCGATGCCCAGGGCCAGGTGCAGGAGAGCGTCCCTGGCACCTACATCCCCGCGGCCGTGCGCGCCGAGCTGCTGGAGAAGGTGACGACGATGGTGCGTTCGCTGGCCGGCGGCGCGCCGCGGCTGTTCGGGCTGTGCGCGCAGGTGGATGCCGCCGAGGTCGTGTGGCGGATGACCGAGGGCCTTCAGGACGAGGACGGCCGTCTGCTCCCTCAGGCGCGGGGGTGGGTGGAGCATCTGGAGGCGGCTCTGGATCTGCTGGACGGGCAGGAGATGCACCAGCGCACCTGGTGGCTGGCCGTGCCGCTGCAGAGCGAGGCCCCGGGGCTGAAGGCGGCCGCGGCGCTGTGGGCGGAGGTCGCTGACGCGTTCGGGCTGCGGGCGGCGCCGGTGACGCTGGCGGAGGTGAACGCCTGCCGGGAGAAGGCCGCTCAGGTGGAGGCGCATCTGTCGGGCGGGGTCCCCTACCGGCCGGCGAAGCCGGCGGAGATCGTGTGGATGATCCAGCACGCCCTGCACCGCGGTCTAGCCGAGCCGCTGCTGGGCGAAGCCGTGCGCAGCCAGGCCTACGACGCTCAGGCCATGGGCGGGGTGCTGCGCTCGCCGAGCTACGCCGATCTCGCGCAGGTCCGCCTCGAGGAAGGCGGCCGCGAAGCCGCCCCTGACCTGGACGGCGCCTCGTTGGTCTCGTCGGCGGCGGGTAGGGGTGCCCGGCGGGCGAAGTGGTGGACGCAGCAGGGCGGCGGCTCGCCGCTGCGGCGCCGGTGGCTGCAGGTCGAAACCGATCAAGGCACCGGCTATCAGGCCCATTTGGCGCTGGCCGAGTGCCCGCGGGCGGTGTCGATCGATGCGGCCGACCTCTTCGCCCAGCTGGAGGTCCTGGACTTCCCCGTCGACTTCACCGTCGATCTGACGCTGGTGAGCGCGGAGAAGGCGCGTCAGCAGGTGCAGCGCAAGAGAAACGAACTCGTCGACCAGGCCGACCAGTACGACGCGCGGCCCACCGGGATGCCCGCCTCGCTGCCGGATGCGGCCGGCGATCTGGGCGAGCTGGACGGGCGGTTCTCCCGCACGTCGGTGGAGGTCGAGGTCCAGTCCGTCACCGCGCTGCATGTGTGGGCTCCGACCGCCTCGTTGTGTGACGCGCGGGCCCGCGCGCTGGAGAAGCTGCTGGCGGGCGCGGACTACCGGGCGGTGCGCCCGGTGGGGCTGCAGGCGGAGCTGTTCGCTCTGGGACTGCCCGGGACTGTGCGCCCGCAGCGGCTGCGGGAGTTCACCCAGCACCAGGTCGGTGAGGACTGGGCGACGGCCGGGGCGTTCACCCACAGCGAGGTCGGCGATCCGGCCGGGATCCTGCTGGGGCTGGACCTGGACTGCGGCACCACCCGCCCCGTGATGATCAACGTGGCCGATGCGCCCAAGCACGACGCCTCCGCCTCCCTCGGTGTGGTCAGCGATCTCGGCGGCGGCAAGAGTGTGCTGGAGAAGATCGTCAGCGCGTGTGTGGTGGACCGCGGCGGACGGGCGATCTGCATCGACCGTACTCCGTTACGTGAGTGGGCCTGTTTCGCCCAGACGGCGGCGCCGGGCCGCTGCCAGATCATTGATGCCGCCAAGGCCGAACTGTCCATCGACCCGCTGCGGCTCTTTCCCGGGCCCGAGGGCCGGCACTACGCGTTCAGCTACCTCACCCTGCAGTTGGGCATCGGCCCGATGAGCACCAGCGGCGAGGTGCTGCACCACGCCGTCGAACAGGCCGCCGCCGGCCCCGAGCCGTCCATGCACCGGGTGTTGGAGGTCCTGGAGACCATGGCGGCCGGGCAGAGCGGCAAGCGCCAGGACGCCGCCGCCACCCTGTCCGGCCTGCTGCGTGTGGTCGCCGGCAGCCCTCTGGCGGCGATGGTGTTCGATCCCGCGCTGGCGCGGGTGCGCCTGGACAGCGCCGAGGCCTGCGACTTCATTGTGATTACCACGGCGGGGCTGACGCTGCCGCCCAAGCAGGCCTTCGCCCATCCCGAGATCCTTCACCAGCAGCCGCTGGAGGCTCTCATCGGCCGGGCGGTGCTGTATCTGATCGCGGCGATAGCCCGCCAGGCGGCCTTCACCGACCTGAGCCGGTTCTGCGCCATCGTCGCGGACGAGCTGTACTGGCTCACCTCCTCGGCCGAGGGCACCGCCCTGGTCCACGAAATCCTCCACGACGGCCGCAAGCACGACGCCGGCCTCTTCGCCGCTGCCCACGCGGCTGAGGAACTCGGGCCCGACCGCGGCCTGATGGCCTACCGGGCCCTGGGTCGCACCACCGACCGCGAACGTGCCCGCACAGGGCTGGAGTTCATCGGCCTGGACGGCGACGATCCCGAGCTGGTGCGGCTGGTCACCACCAACCTCTCCCCCGTCGGCAGCACGGACCGCGCCGGGGAATTCCTGCTGACCGCGCCGCGGCAGAACACCGGCCGCATCAAGGTCGTCATCCCCGCCCTGAGGCGGATCGCCTCCCGCATCACCACCACCCCCGGCCAGCGCCCCGTCGCCGGCACGAGCACGCAGCTCGCCCCGCACGCCGCGGTCGGGCCGGCTCCCACCGAGAAGAGGGGCCTGAGGTGAGCACCTGCCGTGAATGGGACCACGCTCGCCGCCGCGCCGCGGCCCGCCGCCTCACCCTGGTGCTCGCGGTGCTCGGGGTGCTGCTCGCCGTGTGCATCGCCGTGGTGAGCACGGCGCCCGCGCGGTGGCCGGCCGCCGCGGAACCGTCCGCACGGGCCGCGGCTACTGCTGCTGCGTCTGCGCGGGCCGGCGTTGGGGATCGCGATGATGCGTGCGCCTGGGTCGCGGGCCCGGCCCGGCAGCACTGCGTGCACGGCCGCGGCGCCCACACTGCCCCGCGGGTGCGGGACGCGGACGTGTGGCTGCTGGTGCCGCCGACCGCCGCCGTCCTCGCACTGGTGGCCCTGCGCCGTCTGGGAAGGCCGTAACCGCCATGGCCGTGTGGCGTTTTGATCGCGGCTGGGTGCGCAGCGGGGCGACCGTGCTGCTGCTCACGGTGGTGTTCCTGGTGGTCAACGCCCAGGTCGCCTCCGCCGCTGACGGCGGTGCGGATCTGATGAGCCCGCTGGCCGTGGACAGCTCCGAAGGCGTGCCGATCGACGGCTACGAGCTGTCCGCGCAGGGCGGGAGCGTCTTCGCGCTCAAGACGAACGGGACCGCGTGGATCATGTCCGGGCTGTTCACGCTCTCCCGGGTGGTGGTCGGACTGGCCTGCTGGGCCATCGAATTCGCCCTGCGCTTCCCGCTGATCAAGGTGCTGGCCGCTCCGGCGCAGAAGCTCTCCGACACCTACACCGACATCGCCGTCAACACCCTGGGCCTCAAGGGACTGCTGCTGAGCTGGGCGTTCGTGTTCGGGCTGATCCTTTTCGTGCGCGGCAAGGCCGCCCGCGGCCTGGGGGAGATCGCGCTCACCCTGCTGATCGCGGCGTTCGCGGCGTCGGCGTTCGTGCGCCCGGACTACCTGCTCGGCGCGAACGGGCCGCTGGCCGAGACCCAGCAGGCGGCCGCCGAGACCGCCCAGGCCACCGCCGCCGCCTACGACTGGGGCGGCAAGATCGCCAGCGGCGACGCGGGCCCCTGCGGCGCCGGGCTGTCCGGGCCCGCCCTGGAGAAGTGCTACAAGATCCAGGAAGACCGGCCCTACGCGGCCGCCGAAGTGGCCCGGCCCATCCAGGACTCCATGACCAACGTGCTGGTGGTCAAGGGGTTCATGCTCGTGCAGTACGGGCGGATCCTCGACCCGGCCAAGAAGTCCGACCGCCAGGCCTACGCCCTGCACCTGAAGTGGGTCTCCGGCGGCTACAAGGCCGGGGCCGTCAAGAAGAAGGACTGCGGGCAACTGGCCAAGCCGGCCAGGAAGTACTGCGAGGAAGGCAAGCAGGAGGAAGCCGACAACCCCTGCGCCCGCATCAGGGGGCCTGCCCGCAAGTACTGCGAGGAAGGCGAGAACGGCAGGAGGAAAGGGCCCAAGGACCTGCCGAAGCTCACCCTGGGCGGGTCACTGCTGGACTCTGCGGCACCCGTGCTCAGCGAACAGGACTCCCAGTTCGCGGCGTTCCTCAAGGACCTGGAGAAGGCCGGGCCGGTCGGCAAGGCCAGCGCTCAGTACGCCAAGGACCCCACCGGGTGGCGGGCGGCCGGCGCGCTGATGCTGTTCATCTCCGCTCTGCTCATCTGCGCGATCCCGCTCTCCGCGGCGTTCGTGCTGCTGGGCATGCAGGCCGCCGACGCCGCGGCGGCCGCGGTCGGCGCCATCACGCTGATCTGGGCGATGCTGCCGGGCCCCTCGAGGCAGGCGGTGTGGAAGTGGCTCGCCTTGATGGCCATCTCCGTCGCGGGCATGTTCGTCATCTGCATGTTCCTGCCCTCCTACGCCATCGGCCTGGACACCGTCCTGACCAACGGGCCTGATGTGCCCGCCGAGCGGCTGCTGGCCCTCAACGGCCTGGGCATAGCCGGGCTGTTCTTCCACCGCCGGCTGCTGCGCTCCCTCTCCGCGGCCGGGCAGCGGTTCGCCCTGCGGATGCGCTACGTCAAGGTCGGCGGCACGCATCTGCCCGGCGACTCCTCCGAGATCGGCGCGGCCCTGGGTGTGCACCACGGCGGCGGACTCGGTGGATTCGGCGGGTTCAGCGGGTTCGGTCTGCGCGGGATGGGCGCAGGGATGGGACGGCTCGGCACCCGTCAGCGGCTGATGCGCTCGCTGTCAGCAATGACCGACGGCACCGGCATGCCCTTCGACCCGCACAGCATGCTGGCCGAGGCGGGCACCGAGGCCTCCCGCGGGCTGGCCCCGTTCGCGATGGCCGCCACCGGAGCCCGGCTCGGTGCGCGCGGAGCGTGGGCACTGCTGGTCGGCAAACGCCCCGACGACAAAGGCCTGGAGCGGCTGCGCAAGCCCACCGGGGGCGGCGACCCGCCCGGCAGCGGCCCCGACGACAGCCCAGGCGGCAACGCAGGCGGCGGGCGCGGCCCGCGGCGTGACGGCCCACCCGACCGGTATCGAGGGGATGACGGCGTCATCGCCGACCGGGACACGGGTGAGGTGCTGCACGACCAGTCCAGCGACCGCACCCTGCTCTCCACCAGAGCGCACAACCATCTGGTGCGGCTGCGCGGTTACCGCATCGCCCACCGCGGCGCCCGCATCGCCTACGGCACCACCTGGGGGGCGGCCGCGAACACCCGGCGCGCACGCGCCAGCGCCTCACGGCAGTCCCACGACGCCCGTCAGCAGCTGAAGGTGTGGCGCAACACGTGGGCCGAGGACGGCCGGGCATGGAGGAAGAGCGGCAGGCCCGCCCCGGCACCAGGCGGGGGCACGAGGAACAGCCCGGGCGGCGGCGGTGGTTCACCGGATCCGTCCACGCGCATCCTGCACACCCCGCCCCGGCCCCCCACTCCCCCCATGCCGGCTGCTCCCCCAAGGCCTGCGGCGGCGCCCCGGCCCGCAGGCCCCGCACCCGACGGTGCACCCCCGCGGCCGCGCGGCCCGCGGGCGCACGCCTCCGACCTCGACCTGGGGCCGGCCGGGCCCATGCGCTTCCCCCTTGGCGGCGACTCCGGTGCCCCGCCGACTAGGCCGCTGCGTCGAGCCGAGCCGACTGCAGCCGATCTGCGCCGTCGCATCGACGAGCGCCGCCGGGCGCTCGAGGAGCAAAGGCGCCGCGCCGACCGCGACCCGGATGCGGGCGGTGGAGACGCATGAGGGCACCGCACCGCATCCCGCGGCGGCGCCGGCGCGCGAAGTGGGGGTGCCTGCTGGTGGTGCTGCTGGCCGTCCTCGCCTGCTGCGCCGTCCCGGCCGCGGGCGTCCTGTCGGCCGCCGCCCTGCTCACCCAGACCGACGACGGCGAGGCATCGGATACGGGCTGGGCCGAGGGCGGCAGCGCCGCCGACATCCCGCCGACCATGCTGGCCGCCTACAAGAAGGCCTCCCTCCTGATCGGCCGGCACGTGCCCACCTGCCGCGGCATCACCTGGCCGGTGCTCGCCGGGATCGCGAAGGTGGAGTCCCATCACGCCGCCGGCCGCACCATCGCCACGAACGGCGACATCCACCAGCCGAAGATCCTGGGGGTGCTACTGAACGGCTCCGGACAGGGCGGCAACACCACCGCCCACTTCGACACCGACGGCGGGAAGTGGGACGGCACCGCCGACGGCGAACGGGCCGTGGGCCCCTTTCAGTTCCTGCCCTCCACCTGGAAGTCGAAGGGCCGCGACGGCAACGGCGACAAACAGCGGGACCCGCACAACGCCTTCGACGCCGCGCTCGGGGCGGCGGTGTATCTGTGCGGCCGCGGCCGCGACCTGACGAAGAGCTCGCAACTGCGGTCGGCGATCTTCGAGTACAACCGGTCCGACACGTACGTGACCAACGTCAGCCAGTGGATCTCGCAGTACCGGGCGGCCGCGAAGAACTCCTCGGCCGGCGTCGACCTGGCCGGGGTCTCGGGGAAGGCGAAGAAGGTCCTCCGTGCCGCGCTGTCGCAGCGCGGGGTGAAATATTCCTGGGGCGGCGGCAACGCAGACGGGCCGAGCACCGGGGACTGCTGCTCACCCAGCGGCAAGAGCGGCGCCGGCATCTGCGGCTTCGACTGCGCGGGGCTGACCCAGTACGCCTTCGCCCAGGCCGGCATCCACCTGCCACGTCCCGCCGCCGCCCAGGCCGCCAAGGGAAAACGCATCCCCGCAAGCCGCGGCACGAGCGCACTTCGCCCGGGCGACCTGGTGTTCTTCGGCTACGCCCCCGGACGCGACACCACCATCTACCACGTCGGGATCTACGCCGGAAACGGCCAGATGATCAATGCCGCCCGGCCCGGAACCACGGTCCGAATGGACCCCGTGGACGCCATGCCAGGCTTCGCGGGAGGAGCGAGGCTCCTGTGACGACGAGGTCCGACCGCACCCGGCCGCGCGCCCCGTGGCTGCTCCTGGCCGCCACCGTCACCCTCGCGGCCGCGGGCTTAATGCTTCTCGACACCCCACGGCCCGAACCACCGGCGGCCCGCCCCAGCGAGCGCAGCGCAGACGCTGCCGCCTCGCCTGCGCCGCCCCCAAGATCCCGGCCCGCCAGCCGGATGCCACCGCGTCCGGGTCAGGCCGGCGCCTCCGCCGAACCCGCGGTGCCGGGCCGGCCACGCCCGGCGGCGCCCCCGCCGCCACCGCGCGGCGAGGGCCCGGCGGTCGACCACACCATCCAGGACCTCCTGGAGCGCGACTGGCCACGCGACCTGCCCGCCCGCCAGGAGCGGCAACTCCGGTCCGCAGGTGTGGCATTGCTGCGCTCGGACGCCACCGGGGTAGGCCGCGATCGCTTCCCCACCGTGTTCGGCAGACACCAGCCCGCGCTGACGGCTCCCGCGTTCATCCGCTTCCGGATCCAGGCCGCCATCGCCCGCAAGGCCCCGGGACCTCAAGCCGGCGGGCGCCGGGCGGTGGTGCACCTGGTCTGGGCGGCAGTCGACCGAGGCGGCACCTACAGTGACAATCGCGTGACCGCCCTGTTCTTCCACCAAGCCACGGACGCCACCCAGTGGACCCCGCTTCCGACCACCCACCCATGACGTGGCGCGCAGCCGACACGGCCGTCGCGTAGCTCTGGATGGCGGGTGCAGTGGCAGCCATCGGTGTTCCCGCAAGGTCGTCGGCTACAGGGCGTCGTGGTGGCGCTGCCTGGCGGACGAAGGCCCCACAACCCTCTGATCTTTCGGGGGCACTTGCGCGCCCCTCGCCGCTCCAGGATGGCCCCGGGGCTCCACCGCCGAGCATGGCCACCGAAGCTTCATACCGCCGGACCAGGTGAGTGACGGGCGCCCAACTCCGTTGCTGTTTTCAGCCGATGACATCCGCTGCACAGCACAGGTACGTTGCCGTCCGGGACCGTCCCGCATGCTCCAGCTCCACAGAGTCTGTGGAGAAATCGTTCAAGCTCCCGCAGCACACCTCTGTAGTCATGAGGGACACACCGGGCGGGGTGGTAGATCGGGCAGGTACACCGAGCGCTCCTGCGGGGTGAAGTCCCGGTGCACGGCACGGCAGAGCTTGCGGATGGATTCGGCCGGGGTGGGCAGCGCGCCGTCCCACAGCCGCACCTTCCCGTCATCGCCGCCGGTGGCCAGGGTGCGGCCGTCGGGGCTGAACACCACCGCGTACACATGGCCGGTGTGGCCGGTCAGGGTACGGCGGGGTTTCCCGGTGGTGGTGTCCCACAGCCGCACCGAACCGTCTTTGCCGCTGGTGGCCAGGGTGCGCCCGTCCGGGCTGAACACCACCGCGTACACATGGCCGGTGTGGCCGGTCAGGGTACGGCGGAGCTTGCCCGTGGTGGTGTCCCACAGCCGCACCGAACCGTCCTCATCGCTGGTGGCCAGCGTGCGCCCATCCGGGCTGAACACCACCGCCTCCACAAGGCCGGTCTGGCCGGTCAGAGTGCGGCGGAGCTTGCCCGTGGTGGTGTCCCACAGCCGCACCGAACCGCCGTCATCGGCCGCTAGCGTGCGCCCATCTGCACTGAACACCACCGCCTGCACATAGTTGGTGCCAGCGGTGAGGGTGCGGCGGAGCTTGCCGGTGGTGGTGTCCCACAGCCGCACCGAACCGTCCTCATCGCTGGTGGCCAGGGTGCGCCCATCCGGGCTGAACACCACCGCCTGCACAGGGGCGGTGTGGCGGGGCAGGGTGCGGCGGGGCGTGCCGGTGGTGGTGTCCCACAGCCGCACCCAGCGGTCGTCGTCGCTGGTGGCCAGGGTGCGCCCGTCTGCGCTGAGCACCACCTCCGTGACGGAGCCCGTGTGGCCGGTGAGGGTACGGCGGCTCTTCCCCTCGGCCGTATTCCACAGTCGCACCACCCCCTTGTCGTCGCTGGTGGTCAGGGTGCGCCCGTCCCCGCTGAACGCCATCTCTGCGACAGGGGTGGCGTGGCCGGTGAGGGTACGGCGTCTCTTGCCCCCGGCTACGTCCCACAGCCGCACCGAACGGTCGTTGCCGCCGGTGGCCAGGGTGCGCCCGTCTGCACTGAACACCACCGCCGTGACGAAGCCCGTGTGACCGGTGAGGGCACGGCGGCTCTTCCCCTCGGTCATGTCCCACAGCCGCACCGAACCGTCCTCACCGCTGGTGGCCAGCGTGCGCCCATCTGCACTGAGCAGCACCGTCGTGACGGGGGCCGTATGGCCGGTGAGGGTACGGCGGCTCTTGCCTCCGGCTACGTCCCACAGCCGCACCGAACGGTCGTTGCCGCCGGTGGCCAGGGTGCGCCCGTCTGCACTGAACACCACTGCCGTGACGGAGCCCGTGTGACCGGTGAGGGCACGGCGGCTCTTCCCTCCGGCCATGTCCCACAGCCGCACCGAACCGTCCTCATCGCCGCCGGTGGCCAGGGTGCGCCCGTCCGGGCTGAACGTCACCGCCGCGTGCGGGCCGGCGCGGGTGTGCAGAGTGCGGCGGGGTTTCCCGGTGGCGGTGTCCCACAGCCGCACCGCACGGTCCTCGCCGCTGGTGGCCAGGGTGCGTCCATCCGGGCTGAACACCACCGCCCAGACAGAGCTGGTGTAGATGGCGAGGGTGTGGCGGAGTTTGCCGGATGCCACGTCCCACAGGCGCACCGAACCATCGCCGCTGCCGGCAGCCAGGGTGCGCCCGTCCGGACTGAACGCGATCTGCGTGACAGGGTCGGTGTGGCCGGACACAGTACGGCGGAGTGTGCCGGTGGCCGTGTCCCACAGCCGCACCGAACCGTCCTCCGCGCCGGCTGCCAGGGTATGGCTGTCTGGACTGAACACCACCGCCACGTCCGGTTCGTCAGGTTCGGCGAGGGTGCGGCGGAGCTTGCCGGACGCCACATCCCATAGCTGCACTGGCTTGCTGTCGCTGATGGCGGCCAGGGTGTGTCCGTCCGGGCTGAGCGCGTGGGTGTAGCCGGGGAGGCGGTATCGCAGGGGGAGGTCTGCGGCGGCGTAGAGGCTGGCGGTTGCCTCGGTGGTCGGTGCGGTGCGGTAGGCGCGGATGGCCAGCAGGGAGGCCAGGTCGGAGTTGCTGTCCAGGAGGGCGGATGACTGCGCGGCGAGCTGCCGGGATATGGCCGTCTGCTGTGCGGTCACCGCGCGGGCGCGCTGCTGGTTGCTGCTGCGGCTCTGCTGCCAGGCGATCAGCCCAGCGGCCAGGGCGAGGACCAGCAGGAGCGAGAGTGCCGCGGTCAGGCGGCGCAGCCTGCGGGTGATGCGGGCGGCAGCGTGTGCTTCGTGGTCGCGGGCGGCGGTGCTGGCGGTGAGGAACGCGCGTTCGCGGCCGTTGAGCTCCGGGTGGTCGTGAGCCCGGGGGAAGTGTTCGTCGGCGGTGGCCAGGCGGGTGCCGCGGTACAGCGCTCCGGCATCGTGGTCGAGTTCCTGCCATGCGCGGGCGGCTTCGGTCAGCTGACGGTGGCAGCGCAGGTGTTCGCGGTTTTCCTCGATCCAGGTGTGCAGGCGGGGCCAGCCGGTGATGAGGGCCTCATGGGCGAGGTCGACGGTGCCGTCATCCAGAGTGATCAGCCGGGCGCGGGCCAGCTGGTGCAGGACGGCGCCGGGGCCCGCGGGAGTGGTGGTGTCGAGTTCGGTGCGATCGGCGGGACGGCGGGTGTCGGGGGCTCCCTCGCCGGGGGTGATCAGGCGCAGCAGGATGTTGCGGGCTATCTCGGCCTGGGGCGGGGCGAGTTGGGTGTAGCAGTGTTCGGCGGTCTGGGCGATGGCGCCGTGCAGACCACCGGCGGCTTCGTAGCCGTGCAGGGTCAGAGTGCGGCCTTTGCGGCGGCGCCAGGTCTCCAGCAAGGCGTGCGAGAGCAGCGGCAGACCGCCCGGCTCGTCACACGTCTGCTCAATCAGGCGAGCGGTCAGCACCCGCTCCACGATCAGGCCTTCGGTGGCCGCGGGCTTGACGATGACCTCGCGCAGTTCGTCCGGCGTCATGGGGCCAACCGGCAGACTCGCCTCCCGCACGAGGCCAGCCAGGCCCTCGTACTCCAGACAGCGGGCATAGAAGTCCGCCCGCACCCCCAGCACCACCTTCAGCCGGCTGCCAGGATCCCTCGCCGACAGCAGCAGAGCGATGAACTCCCTCCGCTGTCCCAGGTCGGGGCAGAGCGTGAACACCTCCTCGAACTGATCCACTACCAGCCACGTCTCCCCCACCCCCTGCGCCGGAACGAACAGCGTGCCGTGCTCATCCGCCGGCCTGGGACCGGGCGTACAGATACGGATCGCCGCCGGACGCAGCGCCGGGTCCTGGGTGTTCTGTAACCGGGGGATCAACCCGGCGCGCAACAGGGAGGACTTGCCGCTGCCCGAGGGGCCGAACACCACCGTGCAGCGGTGGGCCGTGGTGAGAGCGGTGAGGTCATCGGTGAGGCGGGTGCGGCCGAAGAACCGGTCGCTGTCGCCGGGTTCGTAGCGGGCCAGCCCGCGGTAGGGCGCATCCTGCTGTGCCACCGGGAGCCGGGCGGCCTCGTCTTCCTGAGCTTCGCGCCAGTGGCGCTCCCATAGCGCAGAGTCTCCGTCGCAGGCCTTCACATACGCCAGCGCCACCGCCAGCGAGGGCAGCTTCTCCCCAGCAGCGGCCGCAGCCAACGCCGCCACCGAGTACCCGGCCCTCTGGGACATCACCCGATACGTCGGAGTCCCCGCTTCCACACGGAGCTTGCGCAACTCAAAGGCGAACCGCGCGGCCGGACCCGCACCTGGATCCACCGGCCTCTCACGGCGCCCCACCCCAGCCCCCCAACGATCGGCTACGCCCGATCCCAGCACGCCACCACGGGACACCAGAAGGAGACGGCAAGCCAATCCCGTGCCGCACCGGCCGCGCATCTGTTTTTGTCCAGCAGCACGTCAACGGGCTGCTGGACAACCGCGAAACCGCTGAACTCGCTTGTGTTCGACCGCGGCCACTGCCATCCACAGGGGAGACGGCAGCGGCCACAGGCCCCACACCGGCAACGAGCAAGAAACCGGGCTGAACAGACAGCAGCCCGTGCCGGCCGGTACGGCACACACCAGAACCCAGACCGAACAATCCGGAAGGAGCCCATATATGCCTGTCGGAAAGAAGCTGGCAACCACCGCCGCTTCCCTAGCGCTCGCAACAGGGGGCGCACTCCTGATCGCTCCCCCGGCCACGGCAGCCCTCGCTGACGGGACCGGCACAACGACCGCAAGGACCTCCACCGCAGCGGTCGCCCCCCTCGGAGGGATCTCAGACAGCAGCAGCCAGGCCACCTGGTTCAGGATGCGGAATGCGGGCACCAGCCAGTGCGCGGCCAACCATCACCCCAAGGTGTTCGGCTGGGGCTGCAGGACCTACGCGGATCAAAAATGGGCGTGGCGCAACGGCAACATGCTGAAAAACTATAAGAGCAAGAAGTGCCTTGCCATGCACCGCAATGGCACCGTCTTCACCCACCGCTGCACCAACTCCTACCGCGACCAACGGTGGGCCAGCGGCCCCAGGGCCGGCATGCTCAAGAACGTCCAGCACCCGAGCAAGTGCCTCGCGGCGCACAGCAATGGCAAGATCTTCGGGTTCAGGTGCACCACCTCGTACCGCGACCAGTACTGGCAACGGGCGTGACGTGACGCCCGTGCCCGCCAGCTGGGCTACAGCTGGCGGGCACGGGAACGTGCGCAACCTGCCAGCCCTCGCTGATGACGACCGATTCTTCGGTGGCCAGCCACTGAGCATCCACAACTCGGGGCCATACAAGAGCCGTTGCCCGCGAACACGGTCAACGGCTCTTGTACGCCGCTGGACCTGCCTCTATGACGGGCCTGAGAACGGAGGCGTCCATCCCGGCGGCGTACCCCGGCCATGTTGGGATGTCGAATCCGTAGGCTGCGGCGAAATCTGTGTAGTGGGAACGGCTGTAGCCGAACCGGCGGCAGTGCACCTCGATGGTGACGAGGTCTCACTCCAGGTGACCGTGGGCCACGGCGTCCCCGACCAGGCCTGTGAACTCTGGATGCGCGGCGCAGCCGTGGGCCTGACCTCCGATCAGCCCGACACCCACCCCGACGTCGCCGCGGCCGACCGCGCCCCCTGCACCTGGCGCCGCGTCACTGACCCCGTGAGGCACGTGAGTTGGGGATCGAGCCGTCCACGTTGCGCTCCCGCGTCACCGGGGCGAGCGGAGCCCGCCAGGAAGCGCAGCGCCGCTACGCGAAGCTCACCGAGATCACCCGCCGCTGAGCCAACGCCCCGTCAAATCACCTCAAAAGCACGGAACTCCCTGCTCAGGACGCCCTCTAGCTTCATAGATGTACGGAGGCATCCGCTTTTCTGCTCCTGCGTCGTGTATTAAGCGAGAGGGTCCCCGCCCTCTCCTTAGTCCCCGAAAGGAGCCGAGTCCCCATGGCTTGGCATAACTACCTCAACGGCGGTGAGGTCGTGGCCCTGTCTGCCCTCCTCTTCCTCTCTGCCATCACGAGAACGCTCGCCCCAGCGGCGTCCTTGTGCGCGGTCGGCTGGCTCCAGATCCTGCGGGAGCGTGAGCGACGGGCAACCCTCCTCGCCCTCATGGACATGCCGTCCCAGTGCACGGTCGTGAGGGGCCTCGAAGGCCGCCAGACACCCAAGGGCCGGGCTCCCCGGACCCGTTTCCTGATCTACTCCCACGGGTCGGTGCGGTGACGACACCTAACCCGGTGGCGGGGACGCTCGGCCCAGCGTCCCCGCCGCGCACCGTGTTCGAGGCCACCATCGACGAGCACCACCCGGAACTTCTCCAGTGCGCCACCTGGCGCGCTGAAGGAGACAAGCACCTCGCGGAGGACGTTTTGCACGACGTCTACGTGAAGGTGCTCCGGCGGATAGCCCGCGACCTCGCGATCCCCACCGACCCCAAGCAGCTCGCGCAGTACATGCGCAGAGCCATCGACAACATGACCAAGGACCACCACCGCACGTACGGCAAGCGGGTAGTCCCCCAGGGGCTCAGCATCCCGCTGGCCCGAGAGGAGAGCGACGACGAGAGTCCCGAAGACGCCGTTCTCGCCGTGGCCTACCGCAAGGTGGCCGCCCGCGTGAACGTCCTCATCGCCACGCTGCCCGAGCGGCAGCGCGAAGTCGTCCAGCTCATGTTCTGGAACCAGATGGACAAGAACGAGGTAGCCCGGAACCTGGGCCTCAAAGTCGAGTCTGTCGACCGATACCTGCGCCTGGCGAAGAAGAACCTCAAAGTCGGCGCACAGGAGATTCAGAAGGAGGTGGTCGCGTGAAGTACGGGGACTTGCTCATCGTCGACGAACTGCACCGCCTCGATGGGGTGGCATCTTCCCTGCTTCAGTCGCGCATCAACTACTGGCTGACGCAGCAAGTACGGACGCGTGCAACAGACGATCAGAGCGAGACGGTCGGCCGCCTTCGGGCGGCCGGCCGCCCCGGCCCGGGCGCCCTCACAGGCGACCTTGCTCTGGCCAACACACGCGGCAACACACGCGTTCTCGAAGAGTTCCGGGAAGTTGTCCTCTCGGAACGCATGACAGGGGCTCAGGCAAGACGGGGAGCTGAGCTGCTGGAGCTGTTGGATGGAGAAAAAGCGGCATTGCCGTGGTGGAAGCTGGCGGCGGCCCTCGGGGACGCCGACGCCATCGACTACCTCGAACTGCTGGAGGAAGAAGCAGCCTCATCCGTGCAGGGAGCTACGGGGTCTTCCTGCACGGATGAGCGAGACCGCTGCTCCCGCCCTGTCCCAGCACCTGAACCCACCCCGCTGCACCCACATGAAGATGTGCTGTGCGCGTCCGTCAGACCAGAGGTGCCGTCCTCCTCTGAGTCACGGCCTCGGGCTGACCAAATGGGAGCACTGCAAGGACTGGTTGGGGCGGCCCGACGGGTTGCCCGATCCGCAGTGGCCTCACCGAAAGTGGACACCGAAATCACATGGATCACGGAAGGAGACGCACTCCTGGCCAGCGGCAGCTAGGGCCGGGGGGTGACTGGCGGGCATCCAGTCACCGAGGTCCGGCTGAACTGCTGCAGGCTCAGCTGGCGGTAGCGACACCCGGGGAATGCCGTCACGTGGCTCGGCGTCAGGGCCGTGGACACCGAGCCATCCCATCGGGTGAATTTCGCCAGCTCACACCTGAACCCTCCCTGAAGCTGGCGGAGCCCTCACCAGCTCTGAGAGCACAGCCGTGCTCTGCCCTTCCCTGAAGGGCAGAGCACGGCCCACACCGGCTCCGACGAACCCCACGCTCCCGGCCACGTGAGACTGGGATTACATCAGGACGGAAATCAGTCAGGTGGACAGCACCTAGAGATCATTAACGGCGACGGTTCTCGACAGGGTGACGGCTGACGCGGCGCCGGGGATGGCGACCGGTGGCCGGGTGAGCAGGCGAGCCATCTCGTCGGCGGCGGCTCGTCCCCTTCTCCGGTCCAGGCAGTACCGTGCGTTGGCGCGGTACGCCGACGACATCGCCATGCCGTGCAACGAGGTAGAGCAGACAGTGAAAAGGATCGTCCGGCACGCGGAGGAAGACCCCGCCGAGTAGCCGAACGTACGGGATGCCTCGCAGGTTTTCCCGGATGACTGGGGCTACTTCATTGACGAGGCGCCTCTGGTGTCAGTCTTGCTCCGCGACACGGATAGCAGGCATGGGGGCTTCGTCTGCCTCTTGAGGCACGTCGCAGTGGAGTTCCCGCTGGATTTTGCAGAGTGCGCGCTCGTAGGAATCAGCGCGGTCTCCATCTTCGATCGCGGCCCGGTACCCAGTGAGATCATCGAGGACTCGAGGGTTTATCCCACGGTCTTGTTCAGGGAAGAGCGGGTCGAAATATGACATGATCTCTCCGTCTTCCGCGTAAGCGATCCAGGCGGCCACTGAATAATTGCGGGTGACGGAGAGTGCGGCCGTGCCCCGGGAGGCGGATTCGAGAATCTCATCCTCTGACAAGCAGAGTCCTATCGGCTCGATGGCGAAGGCCCAGTCACCGTAGGCGCCTGCGCGTACCAGCACGCGGTCGTTGTCGAGCATCCCGCTGCCGCGGAGCTCGTCCACGTCCAGGCCGGGGATGTCTCCCTCTTCGAGGTCTCCACCGAGCTCCTGAACGGCATCCGCTTCTGCGCGGCTCAGGGGAATCGGAGTCACCTCCTCACCTGCCACCCTGTCCAGAAGCTCAGCGGGGGAAATTCCCTTCGCGAAGATGACGCAGTATCCGAATTCGTAGAGCTGAGAGTTCGGGAGTGTCTTTGCGCTCACTATCCTGTGTACCTCAGGTCTTGGCCGCCGGGGTCGCCGCCCCGGGGCGAGGCCTCCGTGCCAGCATTGGCCGCAAGCGGCGTGAGCAGCACCAGCATTGACGCTGCAGCGGCTACGAAAGATCTTCTGTGCCGAGTGCGCAAAGTGCCCCCTGTGGAGTTGTTCTGGCTTATGTGTCCACGCCAGGCATCAGGCAATCACGGCATGATCACTCAGTCAAAGATCACTTTCAGTCAGCTCCCCCGAGCTATTGGTCAGTTCAGCAGCACCGGGGCCTGCTCACCCTGCCGCATCGCGATCACCTGCTGATGTGTCTCTGGAGCCGACGCCACTGCCGTGAACTGCACCGGGGCCGAGCAGAACACTGCCTCCGCCACCTCCTCGCCAGCACCCGAGCCCGAGCCGCACCCGCAGAAGCGAACCGATCAACCGCTTCAACGCCTGGCCGGCAGCTACCGAAGACCGGCCAGGCCGGCATCATCCAAGCGGGACATGCCCTCGGGCCATGGGCCCCGCGCCCACATGAGCTGCGATGCGCGTGATGGCCTCGGCGTTGCCCTCGAACAGATGCGCCTGCATGCCCACCGCCTGGGCAGCCTCAACGTTGACTGCGGCATCGTCGATGAACAGGCAGTGCTCCGGCAGCACGTCCAAGCGAGCGCATGCGGTCTCGAAGACGTGCAGGTCGGGCTTCTCGATGCCGATCTCGTGCGAGTAGACGATCTGTTCCACCAGTTCGTCGAAGTGATACAGCGTTGTCTCCCGTTCCCGGGCGCCGACGAAGCTGTTGCTCAGGATGCCTAACCTGCAGCTTCCGCGCAGCCCTCGCACATAATTGATGAGCTCCTCGTTCGGCGCCCCCAGATACTCCGCCCAGAGATCAGCCATGAAGGCTTCAACCTGAGGGGCGTCGAGACCCAATCGGGCCGCCACCTGCTCATGCACCTCCCGCTCGCTGATTTTCCCGACACTCCCAGCCCGCCACACGTCGCCCATCCGCTCATGGACAGTGCCCAGGGGCAGTTCCAGCCGCTCTTCCCACCGTTGCACCCATCCCGTTTCCGGCGTCACCTCCAGCACGCCGCCGATATCGAGAATGACGCAGGTCGCGGTCACACGTTTCCCCCTCTTCGCCCTGGCCTGACCAGCGAGCACAGCCCGCCTGCATGTGATCGACAGAGACACTGTCATCTCTCCCTCTGGGGCAAGGTCAAGCGATCTTCGACGCTTGTGACAGCCCTGTCGCAACCCGCCGTCCCGGCTCGCCTCACTCAGCAGGTGCCTTCAACACTCGTGACGATCAACGTCGAACGGCTCAAGGTGTTCGCTGTCGGAAGGGGCGCGTGCGCAGGGTGGACAGCCATTGGGAGGGCAGGGCCTGCTCGGCGCGGAAGTGCACGGCGAGTTCGGTGACGGAGAGGTGGGCGATGCCCTGGGCGCGGGCGACGTTCCAGGCCCGGATGACCCTGTCGAACAGCTCCAAGACGTCGTCGGGATGGACCAGATACACGTGCGGTTCAGCCAGCGCGTGAGCGCTGGGGTGGACACTGCGTTTGGGCGTGACGAGCAGGCACACCGCGTCGCTCGGGGCGGAAGTCTGGCGTGCGGTCTCGGTGAAGCGCAGGTGCGCGCCCGTTTGCCGGACGTTGTCCGCGCCGACCTCCCCCGAGGGGCTGGCTTCGCTCTTGGCCTCCCAGATCACCCACTGCGCGTCACCGAAGATCCACACCGCGTCCGGCGCTGCCGCGGTCGTATCGTCGTCGTTGCCGTAACTGTGCTCGGCCCCGGTGAACTTGCCGAGCTGGACGAGCGCCGCCTCGTAGGCGGTGTATTCGGTGCCCTGCAGGCCGGTGCGGGTCCGCAGGACCGCGGACTCGAACGTGTGCGGGGCGGCCAGGTCGGTGGCCGCGCGCACGGCGTGCATGGCAGCTTCGTCGACGGCCGCGAGGTCGGGGGACTGCGGTGCCGTGGCCTTCTCGCTGGGAGCGGCCAGGTGGGCGAGCCAGGTGGTGCCCTGGCTGTTCCTCCGGGCGGCCAGGTAGTAGGCGTCGGCCGCCGCCCGCAGGCCGGCGTCGCTGTTCTGCTCGGCGAGGCGGTGCGCGATCCCGAACGCCAGGTAGTTCCACAGTGCGGCGTACCGCTTGGGGGTGCGCGCGCCGCTGAGCTTGTCCAGGACCTTGCGTATGGCCTGCAGCGCCCACATCCACTCGCCGGCCCAGATGGCCTCCCAGGCGGTCACCTCGTGCCGCACCGCGCGGTGCAGCTCCTGCGTGCTCGGAGCGTCCACGCGCTCGAAGGTCTCCCGTGCCGCGACGATGTCGGCGTCGACACCCGCCCACTCGTCGCCGTGGTCCAGGAAGGCCTCAAGGTTCTCGAGCATCTCCTGCGAGCTGCTGCCCAGGCTGTGCGCGAGGCCGAACTCGAGCTCGGCGTGGACCTCGGGGTGCATGGCTGCCTGGACATCGTGCCCGGCCAGGTGCGAGGTGAGATCGGGGCCCAGAACGAGCACGGCCGCGAAGTCCCGGGTGTTGCGCGTCGCCCGCCCGGACCCCTGCATGATGCGCGCGCGGATCCGCTCCTGCAGCACCTCGACCGCGCCCAGGGACTCGTGGAGGAAGCGCTCCTGGAGGTCGCCGTGCGCGGGGAGCCCGGCCAGGACGACGAGGCGGCAGTCGCCGTCGGGCAGGTCGATGCCGTCATAGCGGTTGGTCAACACCAGGGCCGCGGCGGAGTGGGAGGTGAAGACGTCGAGATCGTCCTCGACGTCCGAAGCCCGGAGAACCTCGTGCTGCTGGGGCAGGCCGAGCTTGGTGACCTGGTCAGCGGTCCGGCCGTCCGGTGTCAGCACGATCGCACGGCCGGTGCGGGCCACGATCCCGGCAACGTAGGGGGCCAGCCGTTCCGTGTCCTTCGACAGGTCCGTGGTCAGTTCGGGAAAGAGAAAGAACCGCCGTCCCGTGCCCTGCTTCTCCCAGCCCCGCGGGATCGGGATGCGCTTGATGGAACGACGCCCGAAGCTGCGCTCCAGCTCACCGCCGGCACCCAGCGTCGCGCTCATGTAGATGCGCCGGGCGGGATCGCTGAACGCCGGGTGCTGGAACGTCGGCGCGATCATCGGCCGGATCAGCAGCCGGTGGCAGGAGACATACACCAGGCATCGGTCCATGTGGCCCTGGAGGAACTTCCACGTCTCCCGCGCACTCTTGCTGATCTTTTGCGTCGCTGCGGCGGCCGCGAGCACCTGCTCCAGCTCAGCAGCATGCGCTGCCACACCGGTCGGGGACGCCAGATGGACGGTGGGCTGGTACTGCCCCTCCGCACCCGGGGTCTGGAGTCGGCGGACCACCAGCGGGTCGAGAGCCGGGGCGAGGGCGGACAGCACATCGAGGTAGGCACTCTCCTCCAGGTCCCGGGCGATCTCCAGGCTCCAGGGCCCCGCGACGTAGCCCTCCGCCGCATGGGCGTCGTCCAGGACCAGCATGTCCGCGTTCGCCAGCGCCGGATTGGAGTTGAAGACATGGCTGTACACACTCACCGCGATCGCGCTGGCCGACGCGAAAAGAGCCCGGTCCGCGGGGTTCCACGAGGCAACCCTGTTTATCAACAGCACATTCGGAATGCCGTACTCGCCCAGCCGAGCCGCAGTCTGCCGTGCGAGCTGCCGGGTCGGGCACAGATAGGCGACACGCTCACGAAACCGGCGACGCTGGTACTCCCCGATCAGCCCGCCCACAAAGGTCTTGCCCGCACCGGTGGGGAGCTCAATGGCCACATCGGGTTCATCGGGGTAGTCACCGTGCCACGAGCGCAGCACATCCGACTGGTGCCCCCAAACAGCATCAGGACCCCGGTTCGTCAGTGCCAACAGCCGGTACAACTGCTCCGGGTCATCCGGAACACTCTCCGCACCGGACTTCCGCCTGAATGCCACTGCGAAATCTCACCCCACCCTCGGCGCGCATCGGCGCGGCCACCGGCATCCCCTATGGCGGCGGCATCTTCCTGATCAACACCACGAGTCTGGCACCAACGAAGCGTCCACGAGGGGGGAAACAGGGTCCCGGCCGGATTCCCCCAGTCCGCGGCCCGAAGGCTGAATGCCCGGGTGCCAAGGGGACGTTGAGGCACTCGGCAGGACCAGCACGAGGGCACCGCTCGCATGCCCGCCATCCGCAACGAAGGCAGCTCCGGACAGATCCGGACAGAACTGAGAAGCAGGACAGAGTGCTTGGAACCTGTGCGAGAGAACCTCTATGCCCCGTGAGCCTCGATAGGAGGATCTGCGTCGCCAGCTGCAGGTCGGCCGACACCCCGATGACTTGGACACGTGAGCTGGCTCCGTCGAGTAGCGGCCCCGGTCTCCCCGCAGCTGCCTGCTCGTCGTGCTCGGTCGGCCCCGGGATGACTTGCACATGCACGGGCAGGCCTGGCCACACCGGCTCAGGCCGGGGCGGGCAGTTGGATCGAGGCGAGTTTGGCCGGGTCGATGACGATGTGGATGCCGGTGATCCGGCCTTCGGTGACGGTGAAGGCGATGATGGAGAGAGGGTTTCCGTCGGGGCGCCAGCACATGTGGCCGGGGATGCCGTTGACCAGCACGGGTCGTTGGCGAGCGGCCTCGCCGGAGAACATACGGGCACCGGAGGCGACCTTGGTGGCGCCGAGAGTGACGACCACACCGTCGGGGGTGTCGACGGTCAGCTTCACGTTCGGGTCGAGGACACGCAGGAGCGCTTCGAAGTCGCCACTGAGGGCGGCGGCGCTGAATGCCTGGACGACCTTTCGGTGCTCACGGCCAGGGCCCGCCGGCCGGTCCGTGGCTTGGACCTTGCGGCGGGCGCGGCTGGCGACCATCTTCGTGGCGTCGGCGGATTTGCCCAGGATCTGGCCGATTTCTTGGAACGGGACCGCGAACATGTCGTGCAGGACGAACGCTAGGCGCTCGTTCGGGGTGAGCGAGTCGAGCACGATGAGCAGGGCCAGGCCGACGGAGTCGGCCAGCGCCACCTGCTCGTCCGGCGCGGGGTCGTCGTCTGGTGTTACCACGAGGTTCGCGAACTCTTGCTCGTAGGCGGTTTCGGGGTGGGATCGGCGGGATCTCAGAAGGTCCAGGCTGATTCGGCCGACCACGGTGGTCAGCCATCCCGCCAGGTTGCCGATGGTCGTCTCGTCCTGGCGGACGAGGCGCATCCAGGCTTCCTGGACCACGTCCTCGGCGTCGGCGTGCGAGCCCAGCACGCGGTACGCGACAGCGCGCAGCCGATCGCGCTGGGCTTCGAACGCCTCGGTCACGAGGCCGGACGGGCCGGCGGTCACGGCTTTCGCGGCTGACGGAGCGAGACCCGGTTGCTGTCCGGGTCCACCGCCTCGGTGCGGAGCCCGAACGGATACTCCTGCGGTTCGGACTCTTCGAAGGTGACACCGCGCTGGCGCATGATCTCGAAATCCTTTCGCAAATCGTCGGACTCGAGGATCAGCGGACCGGGCACGCCGGCCGGCTGTCCCGCGGCCGCCGCCTGCGACCACAGGATGATCTGCACCGGGCTATCGGGAACGCCGACAGTGAGGAAACGTCCCTCGGGCCCCGGGTAGTCGATCTGCTTTGCCAGGCCGAGTCCCTCGGTGTAGAACTCCAGCGCACGGTCCTGATCGGTGACGTAGATCGTCACGTACATGATGTTGGTCAGCATCCGGTTCTCGATTCACTCGTTGGTGCGGCGACCGTTCGTATTCGGTCGTCACACCTATGACGGGTGCCGACGGGAGAAGGCAACAGGGCCGGTCCGCCCGGGCGGTTACCGGGCGCATGCGGTGGGGCTAGGCAGCACGCGTGCCAGCCCAGCACCTGGTTCAGCTGGTCGAGACAACTTCGTTGTTGGGGGACCTCACTTCGAGGTCGCAGGTGCCAGACGGGTTCCGCCGGGGCAGCCAGTCCGAATCCTCACTGGTGAAGGCGCTCCGCTTCTTGGAGTTGCCCGGTCAACGCCTCGATCTGTCCCTGCAGTTCCGCAACGCGAGCGCAGGCCGCCGCTTCCCGCAGTTCCAGCTCTTCGATCAACGAGCCCATCGCCGCCCTCAAAGTCTTGCCGAAACCGCAGGAGACGACTGCAACTCACCGCGGCCCTGCGGAACACCTCCTTGCTCAGCACGGCCCCGCCGAGACCCATCAGAATGCGGTATGACCACGTTTGCCGTCCGCAAGGCACAGACCGCCGACGCCGTTGCTCTGGCACGTCTACGGTGGCGTTTCAAGCAGGAGGACAAGCCGGGACCGAGCGGTGCGGAGGAATCCTTCGTCCGCGAGTGCACGGAGTGGATGCGCACCCGTCTGGCCGGGGCATGGACTGCCTGGATCGCCGAGGCCGACAACGAAGTGCGCGGCCACGTCTTTGTGAACCACGTGGAGAAGGTCCCCGAGCCAGGCGCCGACGCAGACACCCTCGGCTACGTCACCAACTTCTACGTCTGCCCGGAGTACCGCGGCCGCGGTCTTGGCAAGGCTCTGCTGGAAGAAGCGGTTCGCCACGGGCGGCAGAACTGCCTGGACACCTTGATTGTCTGGCCTTCGGAACGAAGTGCATCCCTCTATCGCCAAGTCAGCTTCGTCGCACCGGAGGAAACGTTGGAACTACCCATCCAACCACTCTGACCGCTCAGGAGGTCTCCGCAGAAGAGACACCATGGCGGATTGCAGACGAGGGAGGCGTGCCGCCTCACACTGGGAGGTTCCAGCTCGGGCCATCTGGGGTCTTCAACCACACCACCTGTTCCTCGGCGGTGGCCGACACCGTCATCCCGAGCTCCGTCACCGGGGGCGCCCCGGCCTCCTGCCAGGTCTCCAGCGCTTCCTCCACACGGTCCCACAGGCGCAGGGGCCCGTGCTGGTGTACCGCCCAGCCGCTGCCGTCTTCCTTGGTCCAGGCCTGTGATCCGGTGGCCACATCCCGCAGTACCAGCCCGTCGCTTGTGTGCATCAGCTCGGCGGATGGCGCGGCCAGTTGCGCGATGAAGCGGGCGGCCCACTGCTCCAGTAGGCCGGGGTCCACGCGGGCTCGGCGGGTATCGCCGTCCTGGCGGAGGAAGAGGGGACTTGGTGGCCTCTCGTGGGGGCGGGCGAGCATGTAGGAGATCTCGTCTGCGCTGAAGCGGCCGTGTGCCGCCCCGTCCGGTGAGCTGTACGACGCGTGGCCGCGATTGAGGGCGCACCCTGCCCGAGAGGAGGACGCAGCGGTTGACGGGCGACTGCGCTCCAATGGCGTCCAGCTTCCTGCAAGGTGCATGGGGTTGGCATACTCGGAGATTGGCCCTCCCTGACGCAGCAGGGAGGGCCGACGGGCACCGCGGGCTTGTCTGCTCTCAGTGGTGATTGCACTGACCGCGTGTCACTCAGGATGCCGCGCCATCCGTGCGGCGTGCCGGGCTGCCCTCGTCGCGGTCGCCAGCCTTCCCTGACCGCCTGGCAGCTCCTCCACGGACCGAACAGCGCTCCCCTGTGCGACCCAGTTTTGGGATGCACAGGGGAGCGTTTTCTGTGTTACGGGTGCCCAATCGCCTCCGCCGATGAGCGGAGGTGCTAAGCGCGATGGGCGTAGAAACTGCTGGCTACCGTGCAGTGATAGCGAGCCTAGCGGCCCGCCACCCACTCAACGAGTGCTCCCCACGCGTGCGCGCTGGAGACCATCACGTTGTCTTCGGGCTGCTTGCTGTCCCGTGTTGCAACGGCTGACGTGGTGACGTGTGCGACCTCGACACATTCCCCGTTGCCGTTGCTGTAGCTCGACTTGAACCACTGTGCGCTCTGTAGATCAACCGTGTTCATAGCTCCCTGCCACCTCAGCGAGCAGACGCCGTGAGGCCTGCTCATCGAGTGCTTTCTCCCAGATTCCCCGGAACGCCGAGTCGTACTGTTCCACTTCCTTTGGCTTGTCCAGGTAGAGGCCCCCCGTGTAGCCGTCCGCATAGACGGTCGGCGGCTCGGTCTCGCTCCCGTCGCCGTTGGTGGGGAACCGCAGGATCACAAACGGTCCGGTCACGACGCCTGAGTGCATACCAGCGGAGAACGGCACCACACGGATCAAGACATTCGACAGCTCTGACACATAGACGAGATGCGCGAGTTGACCGGCCATGACGTCGCGGCTCCCAACCGGGCGCCGCAGCACAGCCTCATTCAGGGCGACCTGCAATGGCAGCGGGTCAGTGGCCCGCGTCAAGATGGTCTGCCGCTCGATTCGCAGCCGCACGCGGCCATCGAGCTCTTCCTCGCTGATCTCCGGAATGTGAGTACGCGTGACCTCACGCGCATACCCGTCCGTCTGGAGGAGCCCGGGGACGATGTCGCTCTGGTACGAGGACAGGCTCGCCGCCGCCTCTTCGAGACCGACATACACATCAAAACCCTCAGGGATCACATCGCCGTAGGCGTGCCACCACCCACGAGCTTTGGTTTCCTTCGCGAGCCCCATCAGCGCTTCCGTGAGGTCCTGCGGAGCTCCGTACACCGTGCACATGGCCTGGACGTCGAGGCTTCGCAATGGCGTCTGACCCGTCTCAATGCGCCACATCTTCGCTTCGGACCACTCCAGCTTCTTTGCCGCAGCGCGAACCGTTAGACGAGCTTGGTTGCGCAGGTCCCTTAAGTTCCGCCCGAGTTGACGACGCGGCACCGTTGATCCGGTTTGCCCCTCTGCCATGCTCCACCCCTTCTGACCTCAGTATGACGGACTGCTGCGACTCGCGATGAAGGCAGTCAAGTACCCGCCATGCAATGCAAGTCATCAGTTCGACTGACTGAACTCGAACCTTCACTATGAAGTCTTGCACGACAAGTCCACGCTGGGCAGGCTGTAGAGCCAATCGCGCTGCGTACCAACTCGCTTACGCAGCTGCGCTCTTGAGCTTCGCAGTGTCTGGTACGAGAGGCGCACGCATGTCAACGGAACAGGAACCAAACGAGCACCCCACGCCTAGTGCACCTCCGACCACTGTTGCTGACCTCCTCGCTCAGTCAGCCGAGTTGCAGCGGCAGCTCGCCGCACACTCGGCACTCTTGCGCGGCGAGGAGCAGAAGTGATGGCAGCTCTCTACCGCCCTCGCGAGCACACCATCACGCCGAACCGTGAGTCGGACGCCGAGCCGATCACCCGGGCCATGGAGTGCATGGCGTGCCGTGAGACGAGCCCGGTCAGCGAGGACCACATCGAGGCCCAGGACTGGGTCTTGGGGCACGTACGCGAGTTTCCGGCGCACCTCGATTACTGCGAGCACGTCACGCTGCCCTATCGAGTCCTACGGGGGCAGTGGCTGTGAACGGCGTAAGCCTGCCGACTCCTCCCGCACCACCGGTGCGCCCCGTGGCGGTGTGGTGCGAGTGCACGATCGGCGCGGCCCCGGACAACACCCCGGCCCGGGAGTGGCTTCTCGATGGCTACGCCGCTCCCTCCCCGCGCCTGGCCATGAGGTGGTTTGACGCGTGGGCACCGCGCCTGGCCAACCGCATCGACCGTCCCCTCGACGCGGTATGGCTCGAAGGGCCGCACAAGATCGGCGCGGTGCGCGTGGTCACGCACGACCCGTCCGACCCCGCCGCGCCCCTGCGCGCCTGGCCGCACGACGTCGAGCTGCACGAGCAGGCCCTCGCCGCCCTCAGCGAGGGCACCGTCTACCGCCTGGCGGTCGCGGACCGGCACGGCTGCTACAGCCTCTCCGCCCGCCCGCTCCTCACCCGCGTCGGCCCGCACGGCTGTGCGCCTTACGCTCCCGCCCCCTCCCGCGGACGCCCTCTCACGTGGATTCCCGCGTGGCCAGATGGCCCGCGGCAGGGGTGCGGGCCCAACCCATCCGTCACCGGCACTGGAAGGATCCCGTGATGACGAGCATCGCGCACCCGAAGGAAGGGTTCCCGCTCTCCCCCGCGGGCGGAACCATCCCCCGCAGCTCCGAGCCGCCGAGCAGCGCGGCCACCCGTCCGTGGATCCTCCGCTTCGCCCGCACCCCCGACGCCACCCAGGCCATCGCCGTACCCCCCGCGATCTACGACCCCATGGTGCAGATGTCCGTCGGCCTCTACGACGGCCCGCTGCCCTACATGGCGACCCACAACCCCACGGTTCCGGACGGCAACATGAAGAACCCGCCGCCGCTCGACGAGGGACCCAAGGACTGATCACGTGATGGCCTGCATTCTCGTCATCGCCGCTCAGGACGACTGGCCGACCGACCGGGTCGTCAAGGTCCTGACCGAGCGCGGCGCCCGCGTCTTCCGCATGGACACCGCCGAGTTCCCCCAGGACCTCACCCTGGCCGCCCGCTTGGACGCCGTCCACGGCTGGCACGGCCGGCTCACCACCGAGCACCGTTCCGTACGCCTGGCCGAGGTCACCGGCGTCTACTACCGGTCGCCGAACGCCTTCGGCCTGCCCGCGGGCATGTCGGAGGCCGAGCAGCGTTTCGCCGCCGCTCAGGCGCGGGCCGGACTCGGTGGCGTGATCACCGCCCTGGGCTGCCGGTGGGTCAACCATCCCGCCGCGATGTCCCACGCCGACTACAAACCTATCCAGCTCGCCGCAGCCCGCGCGAGCGGCCTCGCGATCCCGCCCACGCTGATCACCAACGACCCGGGCGCCGTGCGTGCGTTCGCCTCCGACATGCACGGGCCACTGATCTGTAAGCCCATCGCGTCCCCGGTATTCATCGAGGAGGACACCCTCAAAACGGTCTACACCCGCCGCCTGGACGGGCATGACCTCGACGACCTGAGCGGCCTCGACACCACCGCGCACCTCTTCCAAGCCTGGATGGACAAGGCCCACGAGGTACGCCTGACCGTCGCCGGTGACCGGATGCTCGCCGCGGAAATCCACGCCAGCAGCCAGGCCGCGCACGTGGACTGGCGCAGCGACTACAAGTCGCTCACCTACCGCGCCACCGAAACGCCGGGCCACGTCGCCGAGGCGGTACGGCGCTTGATGGCCCGCCTCGAACTGCGCTTCGCTGCCCTGGACTTCATCGTCTCCCCCACCGGCGAGTGGACGTTCCTCGAAGCGAACCCGTGCGGTCAGTGGGACTGGATCCAACATGCCACCGGCCTGCCCATCGCGGAAGCCATCGCCGATGAACTGCAAGGAGTCTGACCCGTGAGCGACCCCGACCTCGACCTCGACGCCGCCCGGCCACACATGACCGCACTCGCCGACACCCTGCGAAACGCCGGCGTCATCCACACCCCGCAGTGGGCCGAGGCGTTCGCCGCCGTCCCCCGCCACCACTTCGTGCCCACGTGGTTCGAGCAGGAGACCAACGCCAAGGGCATCGCCGTCTGGCGCCAGCAGCGCGCCCGCACCGACGACAAGCACCTCGCCGCCGCCTACCGCGACGTCACCCTCGTCACCGCGCTGGACCCCTCCACCGCCGAACAGGTCGACGACACCGCCTGGACCGGCTTGCCCATCTCCTCCAGCACCCTGCCCAGCCTCATGGCCGCCATGCTCGAAGACCTCTCCGTACGCAGGGGACACCGCGTCCTGGAAATCGGTACCGGCACCGGCTACAACACCGCACTGCTGTGCGCGCGCCTAGGCGACTCACTCGTCCACTCCATCGACGTCGACCCCGACCTCGTCGAGACCGCCCGCACCCGCCTCCAACAACTCGGCTACACCCCCCACCTGGCCACCGGCGACGGACAGAAGGGCATTCCTGAGGCGGACCGGTTCGACCGGATCATCGCCACCTGCTCCGTGCCCGCCATCCCCGAGGCCTGGATCGAGCAGACCAGGCCCGGCGCCATCATCCTCACCGACATCGCGCTCGGCATCGCCGGCGGACTCGTCCGCCTCGGCGTCGACGACCACCGCCGGGCTGTCGGCCACTTCACGGCCACCGCGGGCAGCTTCATGCCCGCCCGCACCGACGCGCACGTCTACCCCCAGCCCCACCGCCCCGAACGCGCCCCCCAGACGGAAACCCGCCCCACCGCGCTCACCGCCACCGACATCCAGGCGCACTACCCGCTGCGGCTCCTGCTCGCCTTCCACCTGCCGCAGACCGAACTCGTCTACCACCTCGACGACACCACCGGCACCACCAGCATCCAGCTCCAGCGCAGCGACGGCGCATGGGCCCGCGTCCCCTTCACCGACGAGCGCACCGTCACCTACGGCGGCGCCCCCGACCTGTGGAAGCAGGCCGAGACCGCATGGCGCTGGTGGAACACCCGCAGCCGGCCCACACAGGACAACTTCGGCTACGGCCGCGAAGCCAACGGCGACGCCTGCGCCTGGTACATCCCCGACGGCACCCGCTGGCACCTCAACACCCACTAACACCCCACCAAACCCAACGCCCCGGCGGCCGCTTAGGACCGGCCGCCGGGGCTCACGCCACCAGCTATCCAGGAACCGACGACGCATGCGCGACCTTATCGCCCTGCTCTGCCACACGCTGCGATCCCTAATCGCGCCTCAGAGATGCCCTGCCCCGCCGACCGCCGCGTCGCCCGGTCCCGGCCTGAGCCCCACCGCGCCCGTACCCTCCCCACGTTCCCTGTCACATCGCATCCAAGAACGCCGCCGCACCCTGGCCGGTGAACTCCGCCCCTACCGCCTCACCCGCGAACGCCACCGCCTCCAAAACGAGCGCCATACAGCCGCAGCCCTGGCCAGCATGGACATCGACTACGACATCACCGCTCTGGCGATATGAGCGCCACCTGTTGCAGATGCGAGCGCTTCAGTGCCGCTGCCGTGCCCGTGCGCGACATCGTCAGCCCCAGCGGTCCCGCGCTGACCCAGTTTGCGTGCCCGGACTGCGCACCCCACGTCACCTCCGGTCCCCTCACCGCAGAGCTCCCGCCCCATCGGCAATGCCCCTACCGGCCCACCCCCATGCCCAGCCACCCGCGGCGCACATGCCTCAACCGCAGGAAGGACCAGCCCCATTGAAGCCCTCCACGCGGGAGCCCAAGCACTCCCACTGGGAACTGATCGGCGCCCCCATGACCCCGCAAGAAGCCTTCCGAATCCCGATCCACGGGCGCGTCACCCACGAACTCAACAACCACCACGACGTACAACTCGCCGTCGCCCCAAGGCTCTTACGCCCCATACTCTATGACCTCGCGACCACCGGACTGTGGGAGCGCCACACTACCCGTGGGCACTACCGACTCACCGACGGCCAATGCCACACCTTCCTCTGGAACAACACGGGCACCATCGTCCAGCACTACAAGGCAGGCCACCCCGACGACCAATGCCCCAAGCTCACTGAACACCCGCACGAAACCCGCGCGTGGCTCCCCCACTTCGACAACCGCCCGCCCCTCCCTCCGTCCGGCACACCGCACGGATGGCGTGGCATCCTCCGCCGCGCCACCAGTCTCCCCATCGCCTTCCTGCCACCCGCCATCGCCTTCTACGGTCGCCACCACTTCGGCCACCAGAGCATCGACGCCGCCAACTTCGCCCATACCGTCCACACCATGGCCGACGAAGCCCTGACGGTGTACGACAGCTGGCAGCAGACTCCCGGCCACCACTTCGTACGCGACAGTGCCGGCCTTATATGGAGCATCACCACCGTCCCGAGCAGCGACAGCGCGAAGCCCGCGGTAACCGGCATCTACCTGCCCCGCGGAACGCCCGCCGACCGGCCCACCGAGCAGCGCGCCCACCGCTCTCCCAACTCCTCCACGCTCGCCTCACGACAGCGTCGCCCATAGCGGCTAAGCACGCCGCTCCGGGCCTCATTAGCCGGGGCCACCTCCACACAACGCAATCAACATCGCATGGGCCAGTTCCACCGTGTCTGGGTCAACACTGGCACGGCGCGAGAACTCCAGCACGTCCGCCAGCCCCATTGCGTCTGATGAAAAGAGCAGGTCGGTCACGACGGCCGGGACCAGGTCATGTTCGGGGCGGTGGTAGCTGCTACCACCGCCCCGGACGCGGTTTCGTGACCAGTCCGTCACCGTGGTTGGGGTCCAGTGGTCGGCATATTGGTCGGGGCCGGTGGATTGGCTGTACCAATCCACCAACTCAGCCCTGGAGATCACCCATGCCCCCTCCGCATCGTCTGGCGCATCTCGGCCTGCCTGCTGTCAACTGCCGGTCAGCCTCCAGCACCCTGGGCGAGGCACCCACACCTGTTGGGCCACACCAGTGATCGCGCTGCCCTTACGTCCTGTTGCAGCAGACGCCCCGGGCGGCGGGCTGTCGTAGAGAACCTCGCAAAGCATGGCTCTGAGAGGGTGTGGGGCCCGCCGAACAGCGAGCCCTCATGCCAGATCACGCCATGGCCAGACACTCATCTGCGATTCATGACGATGTCAGGCGCGGTAGTAGGTAGAGGTGCGAGCGTTCGCCTTTGCAGTCCCATCTCACCTTCAAGCAAGACTCATTGGGCGCAAGGCGGGACAACTTGTCGACAACAGTGACCTGTTGTGACCAGATGCGGACCATTTATTGGACGGCACACGCGTGGAAAGTGTGGGCTGTGGGCGCCATGCGTCGTAGTCTTGCCGTCACACAAACGAATCACCGCAGCTCGAACCGCCGTATGTTCCCCCGCGGCACTTTGCTCCAGGTCCGGGAGACGACGGCACAGCATCACGCCGCCCTCGGAGGCCCAGTGACACGAGCACCTAGCCAGCAGGCATATACCGGCATTCGCATGAGGAAAACGAGCCGTGCGACCGCCGTCGTCGTCACCCTCTGCACCACAGCTGTGCTCACCGCCTGCAGCGACAGCGGCAATGACGACACCGACAACGCCGGCAAGACCTCCCCCTCCCCCACCAAGTCGCCCACGGCGCCCGAGACCAGCCCGAGCACCGACCCGCTAGCCAAGGACAAGAAGGCTGTCCTCACGGTCTACGAGCGGATGTGGGAGGAGCAGGTCAAGGCCTACGGAAAGACCGAGATCAAGGACACCGATCTGGAGAAGTACTCCACCAAGGAAGCACTCGGCGACGCGATGGGCGACCTCTTGGCCATGAAACAGGCGGGCACCGCGACCAAGGGCGCGCCCAGCCACGACGCCGAAGTCCTCGACGTGAATCTGGACCGGAAAGTGCCCACAGCCCGGATCCGCGACTGCCTGGACATTTCCAAGTGGCAGACGATCGAGCGAAAGACCGGCAAAGTCCAGCCGTTCCCGTCCAAACAGCGGCTGCGCTACCAGACCACAGTCAACGCAGAGCGATGGGGGAAGGACCGGTGGATGATCACCAAGGTCACGCCTCACGGCAATCGTGCCTGCTGAAACCCTTACCGCAGTCCCTGGCCATTGTTGCCGCCGTCCTGGTGAGCACACTGCCTGGGGTCGCTCGGGCCGATGACGGGCCTGTGGTGGGCGGTGGGTGTAAGGGCACATCGAAGTTCGTCACCGTGTGCCGCCAGGCTCCGGGAAGCGGCGGCGGTGTGCGGAATCATGGTCCTCGCCCAGGTGGCAAGGGGAAGAACAAGGCCAGCAAGCCGCGACCGGCAGTGTGCGCCGTCAAGCGGCTGAATCCACAGCCGCCCGCAAGCGACCCGCTGTGGAAGGGGCGCAAGCCGGGCGATGGCGCGATTTACACCCGGGTCTGTCTGGACGACGCGCTGGGCGCGGCCGCTGGAGCCCTGGCCGGTGCGGCGCCGCAGACGTTCTGGGCGGCCGAGGCCCCTGCGGTGGATGTCGATCCGGAGCAGTTGGCCCGGGAAGCGGTCGACAAGATGCTGCTGACGGGACCGGATATCGCGAGCCCGCGGGCGGCTGGCCGGTACACGGTTGGGGTGCCGATGTGGATGTGGGTGACCCCCTCCCCCACCACGTTCGGGCCGAACACGGCGTCGGCGTCGCTGGCGGGGGTGACGGTGTCAGCGACGGCGAAGGTGTCCTCGATCCGCTGGTCGATGGGTGACGGCGAGACGGTGACCTGCACCGGCGCAGGCACGAAGTACAAGGCCTCCTACGGCATGGCGAAGTCCCCGACCTGCGGCCACTTCTACCGGACGTCGTCGAAGGAGAAGCCGGGCGGCCGCTTCAAGGGCACTGCGGTGGCGACCTGGGCGGTGGAGTGGCAGGTCACCGGGGGCGGCGAGTCGGGTGAGTTCACCGAGGTGCGCGAGAGCGGCTTCTCGGTGTCCGTGGGCGAGATGAGAGTCCTCGACTAAGGCGGGTGGCAGGCGTGTTGAAGAGCGTGAGCAGGAGCAAGTCGTCGCCGGTGCCCGCGCCGCCTGGCGGGGAGGTGATGCGTCCGGAGGTCGACATCGTCGATCCGCAGCCACCGCGCCGGCGCCGTCGGTCGTTCATGGCGCTCGGCGCGGTCATGGTGCTGGCCGGGGCGATCGGATTCGCGGGGCTGATGAGCGCTTCCAGTGAGCGCACCGACGTGCTGGCGCTGGCCCGGGATGTGCCGTCGGGCAAGAAGCTCGCGGCCGGTGATCTGCGGGTGGTCTCGCTGCCCGAGGACCCGGGTCTCAGGCCGGTGGCGGCGGCGAAGAAGGACGCCGTGGTCGGCCGCCGGGCAGCGGCCGCCCTGGCGCAGGGATCGCTGCTGACCGAGGGGCAGTTGGCCGGCCGGGGCGGGCTGCGGCCCGGCGAGGCGCTGGTCGCTGTCGAGGTCAAGCGCGGCATGGCGCCGGTGGACGCGCTGCGCCCGGGCGATGCCGTCCATCTGGTGACCCGCCCGCAGGACGGTGAGGTGAGCGGCAAGCAGCCGGAGCTGTCGGAGGTGCAGGGGCGGGTCGTCAAGGTCGGTGCTCCGTCCAGCAGCGGTGACGTCGTGGTCCAGACGGCGGTCGCGGAGACCGACGGCGGCCCGGTGGCGGCCGATGCGAGCGCGGGCCGGGTGGCGATCGTGTTGAAGAGCAGGGGCTGATCATGTCCGTGATGCTGCTCACCGGCGGACATGCCTGTGGGGTCACCGTGTCCTCGCTGGCGCTGGCACTGTCCGGGCCGCGCCCGTCGCTGCTGGTGGAGGCGGCCGCCCGGCAGGCATCGATCCGCACCGGATACCGGCAGGGCGCCTGGGGCGGGGAGGTCGGGCTGTACCACCTGGCGCAGGCCCAGCTGCAGCATCAGCTCGCCGAGGCGTTCGCGGCGCATCTGCGGCGCCTGGACAAACGCGGTGACCGGCTGCTGTTGCCGGGCCTGACCGATCCCACCCAGGCCGCAGCGCTGACCGGGACATGGGAGCCGCTGTCGCGGCTGCTGCAGGCGATGGACCAGCAGGCCGGCTTCGACGTCGTCGTCGATGCCGGGCAGGTCGTCGTCGAGGGCGGCGTACTCTCCCGCGCCCTGTTCCCGGCCGTCCTGGCCCACCGGGCGGACGTCGTCCTGCTGGTCCTGCGCAACTCCCTGGCGTCGGTGGCCCAGACGCTGCCAGTGGCGCGGGTGCTGCAGAGTGAGCTGGAGCGGCACGGCAGCGGCGCGGACGCGCTGCGCCTTCTGGTGGTCCAGGAACTGCCCGCGGCCGCAGGCGGGTTGCGGTCGGATGCGATCGCGCGCCGGTTCAACATTCCGGTGGTGGACCTGCTGCCGTGGGATCCGGCCGCCGGGTTGCTGTTCACGCACGGTGCGCAGCGCCCGCCGCGGTTGGCGAAACTCGCCCTGCTCAAGCAGGCCCGCAAAACCGCGCAGGCCATCGGGGTGGAGGTCAACACCCGCCGCCGCGTGCTGGACATGCCCGCGGCGCCAGCCATGTCTCCGGACGAGGCAGCGATGGTGCAGCGGGTGGCCGCAAGCCGCCTCCCGGCTCCCCCGGCGCAGCCAGACCCGCGGCAGGTGATGGCGCGTGGCTAACCAGCACGGGGGCAGGAGGAGTTCGCAGCTGCTGGACGTCTTGCGGGCCTCCGTGAACCAGCAGCCCGCCCCGCCCGCAGCGGGTATCCCGGCCCAGGGCGGGGCGGGGCATAGTGCGCCGGCGGCGTTGGCGTCGCCAGCGTCGGTGGAGATCACCGACCGGTCGGGGGCGCTGCCGGCGACGCCGCAGGACATCGCGCAGTTACGCGATGAGGTCAGTGACGACATCGTCGCCGCCGACGACCAGGAGCCGCTGCCCAACGAGAGCGCCCGCCGCGAGCGGGCCCGCTCCCTGGTCGCGGTGCGCGTCTCGCGGTGGGCAGTGGAACATTCGCGGCGCAATACGGCTCTGAAGCAGGCGCAGGTCGACGCCCTGACGCAGGCCGTCTACGACGCTGTGTTCCATGCCGGGCCACTGCAGAAGTACCTGGATGACCCGCTGGTGGAGAACATCGTCGTCCTCGGTGGCGACGTCCAGGTCGACTACGTCAACAAGGCCACCCAGAAGGTGCCGCCGGTCGCCGAGAGCGATGAGGAACTTATCGCTCTGATCAACCGGCTGGCGTCCAACTCCGGGCACCGGGAGCGGCGGCTGTCGACGTCCTCGCCCATGGTGTCCTTCCGCCTTCCCGACGGCTCGCGGGCCGAGGCCACTATCCTCAGCCCGCAGCCGTTTTTGGGCGTGCGCCGCCACGGCGTGGTGGACTCCACCCTGGAACAGCTGCAGGAGTGGGGCAGCCTGTCCCCCGCCCTGTCGGCGTTCCTGCACGCGCTGGTCCTGGCCCGCAAGAACGTGCTGTTCGGCGGGGACATGGGCACCGGGAAAACATCGCTGCTGCGCGCGCTGGCCAAGAAGATCCCGGCGCAGGAGCGGGTCGTGGTCCTGGAATCGGACCGCGAGCTGCACCTAAGCCGCTACAAGGAGGGCGCCCAGTTCATCGAGCTCGAGGCCCGCGAGTCCAACGGCGAACGCGGCGCCGACGGCCGTCCGGTCGGGCAGGTGACGGTGGAGGACATGTTCCCGCACGCTCTGCGGATGCTGTCCACGCGTGTGCTGGTCGGTGAGGTCCGCGACCGCGAGGCGATCGCGATGCTGCAGGCCATGAGCGCCGGCGGCGCGGGGTCAATGTGCACGCTGCATGCCGCCTACCCCAACCTCGTCCTGCCCCGCCTGGTCACCTTGTGCCGGGGCATGCACCGCGATGACGTCCATGAACTCGTCGGCACCGCCATCAACTTCATCGTCTACCTCAAGCAGGTCAACGAGACCCGGATCGGTGGCCGTCGGCACCGGTACGTCCATCAGGTCCTGGAGGTCCAGCCCGGCGAGGGCGGCCGCCCTGCCATTCAGGAGATCTTCGGCCCGGCCGGCTCCGACCAGCGCGCGGTCCCGAAGCTGGTGCCCTCCTGCATCGGCGAGCTGGAGGAGCTATCCGGTTTCGACCGGCGCTGGCTGACTGTGCCGCAGTACGGGGCCTGGCCCGCGCCGCTGGATCTGGTCGGCCGGAAGGCGGGTGCGGCGTGAGCAGTGATCAGTGGAGTCTGCTGGCCGCGCTGTGCGGCGCGCTGATCGTCGGCGGACTGCTGGTGGTCGTACGCGGCTTCGCGCCGGTGCCGGTGGGAGCGGCGGAGCGGCCGCCGTCGCGGTGGGGGTTGCGCTGGCAGGCGGCCAAGGCTTCGCTGCCCGAGGCGTGGGCGCGCCGCTACCGCCTCATCGTCATCGCGGCCGGCGCCGCCACGGTGGGCGGGTGGCTGTACTGGGCGCGGCCGGTGCACGGGCTGCTGGCTGGGGTGGCGGTGCTGGGGGTTCCGTGGATCTGGAATCCGGCGGGGACCAGCGAGCGGCAGATCGTTCGCCTGGAGGCGCTGGCGGAGTGGATGCAGCAGCTCGCCGGGGTGCACGAGTCCGGCGGCACCCTGGACAGCGCGATCACCACCTCCGCGACCCGGGCCCCGCAGGTGATCCGCCCGCAAGTGCGGTTGCTCGCCGCAAGGTTGCGGGTGGGCGCCACCCCGTCTATCGCGTACCGGCAGTTCGCCGATGAATTTGCCGACGGGGCGGTCGACAACGCGGTGATGTTGTTCCTCACCCACGCCCAGGAGCACGGGCCCGGTCTGAGCCGGGCCCTGCAGTCCATGGCCTCCCTGACCGAGCAGGAAGCGATCCAGTTGCGCACGGTGGATGCCAAGCGCAGCCAGGTCCGCACCGGCACCCGCTGGGTGTCGGTCATCACCCTGCTGATCGCCGCGTACATCTTCACCAACCCCTCCTGGGGCGAGATCTACCGCACCGCCGCCGGGCAGGGCGTGATGTTCGTCCTCGGTACGGTCTTCGCCGCGGCGCTGGTGTGGATGCGCACACTCGCCCAGTCCCATCCCGCCCCGCGCCTGCTGGCTCCGCTGCCCACCATTGCCCCGCGCGGCGCTGCAACGTCCCCCGGCACAGAGGGGCAGCGCAGGGGCTCGGCTTCGAAGAAGCGGAAGTTGAAGGGGGCTGCGCTGTGATCTCGCCCGGAGTACTCGTGTGCGGGGCGCTCGTCGGCGGCGGGCTGTTCCTCCTCGTGCAGGAGTTCTGGCCGGCCCGCCCGGACATGAACGCCGTCCTGGACCGGCTGGAGAACACCCATACCCCCGGCCACCCCACTGCTGCCGCCCAACACGGCGGGCAGCAGGGTTCTGTGTGGGAGCGGGCCGGGGAGCAGATCCTGGCCGCGCATGGTCACCGGCTGAGCGTGCCGCGCGCGGATCTGGAGCTGCTGGGCAAGTCGGTTGCCCGCCACGTCGGCACCAAGGTGATCGGCACGGTGCTGGCGCTGGTGATGGTGCAGGTCGGTGGGCTGCTGCTGGCCCTGGTGGGGTTTGGCATGTCGTTGGCGCTGCCGCTGCTGGGCTCGCTGGTGTTCGCCGCCTACATCTGGATCGACGCGGATGCCGATGTGCGGCGCAAGGCCAAGAAGGCACGCCTGGAAGTGCGCTATGCGATCGCTTCGTTCCTGGAGCGCGCGCAGCTCGAGCGCGGGGCGAACGTCGGCGTCGAAGCGGCGGTGCAGCGCACCGCCGAGGTCGGCGACCACTGGATCCTCACCCGCATCAGCGCGGCCCTCAAACGGGCCGAGCTCGCCGGTATCCCGCAGTGGGAGGCCCTCAAGCTGCTTGGGGAGCAGCTCGACATCCCTGAACTGGCCGCCCCTGCAGAGAGTTTCTCACTGGCCGGTGAGGGCGCTTCGATCCAGAAGACGCTGGCCACGCAGGCGCTTTTGTTGCGCCAGCGGCTGCTCACCGACCGCGAGGCCGAGGCGAACTCGGCCTCCGAGCGGCTGGTGGTGCCCGGCACGGTCCTGTTCACGGTGGTGCTGGCGATGTTCGCCTATCCGGCTTTCAGCGCGCTGACCTCGATCTGACCACTCGCTCGTACGGCGCCTCACCAAGGAGAAAGGGATCATGAAGTTCAGCAGATTCGACAAGGCCGTCATCCGGGTGCGGACGTTCGCGCTGGTGCACTTCGAGCGGATGACGGGCCCACGCCGCGACGCGGGCCTGGACACCCTCGAAAAGCTCATCACGGGCGCGGTAGTGCTTGGCATCGCCGTCGCCTTCGGCACCGTCCTCAGGCCCATTTCGACGACGTTGATGGACCGCTTCAAGTCCGCCGTCGGGCAGTGAGATCCCGCTTGCGCCGGTGGTGGCGTGTGCGCCTGGAGGCCGCACGCGGGGTGCGCGGGCAGGCGGGGATCTCCACGCTGGAGTTCCTCCTCTTGGCCCCGGCCCTGCTGATCATCTCGTGCATCGTCCTGCAACTGGGGGTGTTCTTCTTGGCCAGCACCGCCGCCCACACTGCGGCCCGCAAGGGCGCCCAGGCCGGCGCCGCCTACCACGCCAGTGCCGGCCAGGGAGCGGCGCGCGCCGAGTCCTGGCTCAGCCAGGTCGGTGTCGTACGCCAGGCGCGGGTCAGCACGGCCGGTTCCACGGGTGAGCGGGTGCGGGTCACGGTGACGGGCCAGGTCATGAGCTTCCTGCCGTGGGAACTGCGCGTCGAGCGCAGCGCCGAGGACACCGTGGAGCAGAACCAGTGATCAGGGCATGGAGTGCAACAGGGCTGCTGTGGAGGCAGATAGCGAGCCGGGTGAGCGCCCGCGCCAGGCCGGAGTCACCGGAGTCACGGGCTGCGCGGTGCCTGGATGACCGGGGCACGTACACCCTGGAGGCTCTGCTGTGCTTGGTGGTGTTGGTGCCGTTCCTGGGCATCCTGGCCGCCTACGGGCTGGCCGGGCTCGGCGATTCGACCGCGGCGAACGCGGCAGCCGCGGCGGCGCGGGCGGCCAGCGAGTCCGACGACCCCGCCACCGCTCAGTCCCGCGCCCGTCAGGCCGCACTGACGTCTCTGGGGCAGGCGCAGCGCACCTGCAGCAGTTCCGATATCCAGGTCGACACCAGTCGTTTCCCCAGCCAGCCGGGGCAGGCCGGGAGCGTCTCGGTCCGTGTGAACTGCACCCTTGCGCTGGAGCAGTTGGCCGTTCCGGGGCTGCCGGGATCCAAGACGCTCACGGCAACGCGGCGCAGCTCAGTGGACCGCTACGTCGCGCGCGGCGAGGGGCGGGGCTGATGCGGAGCAGCTCCACCAGGTGGGCCCGGACCTGCGGGATGCGTCGTTGGTGTGCCGACTGCGCGCGCGGGTGTGCTGGTGACGGCGGGTCGGTGACGTTGTACTTCATCGGCTTCGCGTTCGTCATGCTCCTTCTGCTGGCCGTGCTGGTGGACGGCGGGCGCCTGATGATGGCCGATGCCGATGCCGACGATATCGCTGCCGAAGCCGCCCGCGCCGCCGGGCAGGAAGTCAACGCTCCCGATGCCATCACCGGTGAAGGCACCCGCGCCGACCCGCACAGGGCCGTCGCGGCCGCTCAGGCCTTCCTTGCCGACGCCGGGGTGAAGGGGTCGGTGCGCGTGGCCGAGGACGGCCAGAGGGTCACCATCACCGTCCACGACACCTATGCCCCACTGCTGCTGGGCGGGTTCGGCTACTCCCGTATGTCAGTGACCGCGACCGCCGACGTCACCCTCGAACGCACCGACCCCGGAGGCTGACATGCCGCACTCCTTGCCCGGTCTCCCGGCCCTTGCCCTGCGTCTGCTGCGCGCCGCGGGCAGCCTCGCCGCCCTGGCCGTGCTGCTGGCCGGGGTGCCGTGGATCCTGGCCATCGCGGGCACCCTGCCCCGCGGCGTACCCAGCGGCCCGGACATCGCTGACACCTTGATGTCGCGCGACGACGGCGGGCACGTGCTGTTCACCGTGCTCACTGTGCTGGCCTGGGCTCTCTGGGGCTGGTTTGCTCTGGGGGTCTTGGCGGAGCTCCCGCAGCGGCTGCGCCGTCGCCCGGCCCGCCGCCGGCGGCCGTTGGGCGCGCCGCAACGTCTGGCCGGATTCCTGCTGGGCGGCCTGCTGGTGCTGCCCGCCCAGGCCGCCGTCGCCGCCCCGGCCCCGGCCCTCGCCGCCAGCGCCCCGCTCCAACCCGCCACCGACGACGACAGCTGCAGCGGGGAGCACACCGTCATCCCCCGGGCCGGCACCGATGCACCGGGCAAGCCGGACCAGCATGGGGCGCCGACGGGGCCGGTGCATGTGGTGGGTGAGACTGGCGAGACGGTGTGGGACCTGGCCGTGGAGTACCTCGGCTCGGGTCTGCGGGCCGACGAGATCCGCGCCCTCAACCCCGACCTGCCCCAGACCGCCTTGCTGCCCCCAGGCCAGGAGGTCCGGCTGCCGGCCGACGCACGCACCACATCCTCGCCCGCCACGGCTCCCCCTCAACTCCCGGCCCAGCCAGACCGTGCCGAGGTACAGCTCGCTGCCAGCGAACGGCCGCTCGCCGAGAGCACGGGGCACGCAGGCGGCGACGACCGGACGCATACGGTCACGGCCGGCGAGTCGCTGTCCAGCATCGCCGAGGACGAGACCGGCAATGCCGCGAACTGGCCGCGCCTGTACGAGGCAAGCAAGGACCGGGCCCAGCCCGCGGGCGCACCTTCGCTCAAGGACCCGGACGTCATCTTCCCGGGCCAGAAGATCACCATTCCCGCGAATACCATCACGCCGCCGAGCCCGCCGGGTGAACGCGGCGGCCAGCACGAGGAGTCCCGCACGCCCGGCAAGGACCGGCACGAGCAGGAGGGCGCACAGCAGGACGGGCGGAAGGACAACGCCGCGCCACCGAAGGACAAGCCCTCCGCCCCGGCGACACCCGGCCCCAAGGAGAGCAGGCCCACCTCCCCGGACAGTCCTGAGCGCGAACCGGCGCCGCCCGCACCTGAGACGCCGGCCCCCTCCGCCTCGGCGCCCGGTGATGAGGAGTCCGCGGGCTCGTCCTCCTCGGCGTTCGTGAACGCCCGCACGGCGGGAGTGCTCGTGTCGCTGGCCGCCGCGGTGACACTGGCGCTGTCGATCCGACGCATCCTGCAGCGCCGCCGCGCCAAGCCGGGCCAGCTCATCGCCATGCCGGACGAACCCTCCCCGACCGAGGCCCAGTTGGCGCAGGCCGCCCAGGCCCCCGAAGCAGACGGCATCCGCCGCCTGGACCTCGCCCTGCGCGCACTCGCCCGCCACACCGACCAGGACGATCGCGAACTGCCCGAGCTGCGGGGCGCGCGGATCACCACGACCAGTGTGGAGGTCCTGCCCGCGGACCTCACCGCGGCGCCGCTGGCACCGTTCACCAACGGCGAGGGCTGCTGGTGGACGCTGGACAACACCGCCGAACTGCCCGGCGAAGCCGCCCAGATGGGCGCCCCGTATCCGGGGCTGGTCACGATCGGCTCCGACACATCCGGCAACCTCGTGCTGCTCAACCTGCCGCACAGCGGCGTCATCCTGCTCAACGGTGACCGCGAGCCGCGCGAGGAGATCCTCACCTCACTCGCCCTGGAACTGGGGATGAGCCCGTGGGCCGAGGACGTCGAAGTCGTGGTGGCCAGCTTCGGTGACGGACTCAACCACCTGCTGCCCACCGCGCGGATCGCGCACATGGAACGCGGCGCCCACGCCGCACAGGACTTCGCCGAGCGGCTGCTGGAAGCCCACCAGGAACACGACGCCGACCTGCAGCGGACCCCCTACCTGATCCTGTGCGCGGCCGAGCTCGATGCCGACAGCGCCTGGACCATCGCGGAGACCTTCAGCCGCACCACCGGCCTGATGAAGGCCGCGATCATCGCGCCGGCCCCGCACGCGGGTCTGCTGTTCGATGCGAGCGAACTCCTCAATGCCGCCGACCGAGGGCCGCAGCGCATCGACGCCCTGGCGGCCGACGTCGTCCTGCAGCGCCTGAGCCGCCAGGTGTTCGAGGAGATCACCGCGGCGCTGGCCGTGTCGGGCAAGGACCCGCAGCCCGCCGAGGGCGCCTGGCGGCATGTGCCTTCCGAGGCGCAGTCCGTGTACGCAGCACACCGCACCGCCGCCCGCACAGTTCCCGGTGCGGAGGGCGGCGCAGGGCACGAGCAACGGCCAGCGCCCACCACCGCGAAGGACGCCGAAGCCGACGATCTCGCCGTCGACCTGGACAAGCGCACCACGGCAGCCAGGCCTGGGGCAGCCGCCACGGACGCAGCCGATCTCGGAGTGTTTCCCGCGCTGCTGGCCGCCTCCCCCGAACCTGCCGCCGTCATCACCCAGCCAGCCGCGGCCGCCCGACCCATCGACGCGGCGGCCGCACACGACCAGCAGATCCCACCCAGCACCACCGAAACTCCTTCGGCAGCGCCGGATTCGGCGAGCGGGGCGGTGCCCGTCACCGGCATGACGTTGCCCACCCGTGACGCCTCCCCACCGGACACTCCTACCGCCGCCCCGGGCACCACTGCGGCAACAGACCCGGAGGTCCCGCTCATCCGGCTGCTGGGGCCGGTCACCATCTCCGGTGCCGCCGCGTCCAAGCATGGCCCCCGCGAGGCCCAACTTGCCGCCCTGCTGCACCTCAAGCCCGGCCGCGACGCGGACACCCTGTGTACGGACATGGACCCCTCCCACCCCTGGACCCCCGCCACCCTCAACGCCCGGCTGGGAGGCCTGCGCCGCAGCCTGGGCAACGACGCCGACGGCAAGCCCTATGTACCGCGCCGGGCCGTGAAGTCCGACCCGTTCTTGCTCTCCGAGAAGATCTGCTGCGACTGGCACCTTTTCCAACAGAGTGTCGAGGAAGCCCTTCCCCACGGCCCTGCCGGGCTCGCCCAGCTCGAAGCGGCCCTCAACCAGGTGCGAGGCAGGCCCTTCGGCACGCAGCCGCTGCCCTGGAGCGAGCCCCTGCAGCAGGAGATGACTATGCGTATCATCAGCATCGCGCACACCGTCGCCACCCACCGTCTCCAGCCCGGCCCGCACCGCCATCTCACCCTCGCCCGGCGCGCGATCGCCACCGGACTCGAGGCCGACGACACCGCGGAACTGCTGTTCCGCGACTGGTTCCGCATCGAGGCAGCAGCCGACAACCGCAGCGGACTCAACGCCGCGATCGCCCGCCTGGAGCAGATCAATCGCTCCCTGGCACTACCCATTGAGCCAGGGACCGAGGGCCTGATCCGCGAGCTCCTGGACAAGACCAGCACCACGCGTCACCTGTGACAAGCAGAGCAGCCGTGTCTTGCCTGCTCAAGGGCCGGGCCCTGCCCGAGCTCTGGTGCCAACAAGCCCGCAATATCGACGGCGGTGCCAAGTAGGAAGTAAATCTGGTGCCGTCGACTACCGTGCTCAACGCGAGGCAGAGTACTCCGGCAGGCGGCTTGCCGCCGTCGTTGCCGAAGAGCCAGGGCCGCCTTCCGCCGGGCCCTGACTGTGCCAGCAGCCCCAGAGCTCGACCAGCAGCCTCGCCCCCTGCACAGAACGCAGGGAAGTCTCTTCGACGACGGCCATACGGACTGATTGCCCTCGCCTTCTGTCAGCCGGGCCTGCGCTGTCACAGAAACTGCGACACCAGCAGTGCTCCGGACGTCTGGACTCCGGATAAGCCACCCCTGATTCGGAGTCCAGGTCCACGGCGGTGGCCCCGACCCTGGGGGCCACGAAACAGCGGATGGCGGCAGCGACGAACAACTCGTTGCAGTGCCGGACAGAATGCACGTGCATGACGAGTGGACCAGACCAATTTCGGCACCAGCGTCCCGAATCCGTTCTCCGTTCAACCTTGCCCGTTCCTGGTCGCACACGTGACCTGCACAAACGACTCAACGTGCATTACTCAAAGGGCAAGTTCGGGTGTTCTCCTTTGCGACGCCGCTTCCCTACTTGTCCCAACGCGCCTTCATCCAGGGCGGGTTCGCAACCGGCTGGATGCCTGATGGGCCAGAGGTGCATGTGGGACCCGGTAGAGTTTGAACGCACCTCCTTTCCAGCGGCGGCCGGTTGGTCTCCGGCCGGGGCCGACCGCTCCGGGAAGGGAGGTGATGCGAGTGGAAGCCACTCCGCCCACGGGCGGGGAGAAACGCGGCCGGAAGATCGTCAAACGAATCCTCGGCTGGCTCACCCTGAAGGCCCTCTGGGCCCTCATCCAGAGCCACGTCGAGGGGCCGTAAACGGCGAAGGTCCCCTGCTGGAACAGGGGACCCTTCTGGAGCCGTAGCTCCCACCAGCAGGCCTCGTGCCCCTCGAAGGCATGACGAACCAGGGGGGTACGGGGCCGCTTTCGCTACGTGCGGATGTCCAACTCCCAAGCCTGACAGGCCGCTTGGATGACTCTTATAACTTGCCCTCCGCGTCCCACAACTTCGCGCACTTTCACTGTCGCGGCCAGCACTTTGGCCACTGAACAGAGAATACATGCAGGTCAGCGCGCTGTAAGGACACTGTTAGTACCCGCCTAGTGTAATCAGAGATTGCCTCTAAACTGTACCTTTGGTAGTTCCGGTGGCCAGTTGGACGATGGGGGCACCATGGCGCGAGGACTCGCAGACTTCAACCCCTCAGCACTGTGGCTGTTGAGGGCCAAGCAGCGCTTGCCTGACGGCAGCAGTCTCACTGCCGAGCGCCTGGCGGCCATGGTGGGTGCGACGAAGGCACAGATCCTTGCCTATGAGAACGGCCAGCGCGTCCCCGATCCTCCGCGCATCAAGGCATTGGCCGACGCACTGGGCGCCACCCCCATGGATCTGATGGACGTCCGGCAGTCGAAGTTCTGGGAGGTTTCCGACTTGCGTCGGGCCACCGGCCATCGAGCGCAGGACGTCGCAGAGCAACTAGGCATCTCACTGAAGACCTACCGGCGCTTTGAGCAACAGGGCATCGTTCCGGCCCGGCGCGCGCGATTCCTCGACGACACCGCCGAGTCCTTGGGGGTGCCGTTGGGCGACCTGGAACGAGCGATCAGTCGGATCCCAGCAGTGCGGGCCCGGCGGAAACGGGCTGCGGAGCTAGTCGAAATGCTCGCTGAGCGCTACGTCGCACGGCCCGGGACATGGAACGGGCCCAGCGCTGAGGACCCGGACCTGCTTGAACTCGCGGCACTGTACGGCCGGCCTCCGCAGAGGACACGGCGTGTCCTCTCACACGAACTGGGCAGTCTGCGCGAGTGGAAACTGCGGGTAGAGCGTGAGCGTGCGGTTGCGGCCTACGGTCCGGACCCAGCCCGTCAAGAACGGGCAGCTAGGGGAATCCGGCTATGGTCCCAGTCGTATGACCGCGCGCTCTACGCGATACCCCAGCGACTGGAGCTGTTCCACCGCAGTGCCCAGCCATCCGACGCCTGGCAGGTCATGGTCGACCTGCACGACGCCAAGGCCACACCCGAGGGTTCCTTGTTGGTGCCGTCCAAGCTGTTGACGAAGCCCGACACTCTTGAACTACTGCCCCCCTCGCTGGTCGAACGGTGGAAGATCTTGAACGTCGAGGTCGCCCGGCTCACCGAGGCAGGCCTGGGGCATGTACGCCGTTTTGGCGAGCTCTACGCAGCTCTCTATCCCGGTATCCGCCCTCCAAGTACTGCAGCACGCCCTGGCAACCGCGACCGCTACCTGGCCGACCACGTTGTGCAGTTCCCGCTGCCCAAGCGCCTGGAGCGGCTGGCAATCCCGCCGCGAATCTGGACCCAACTGGTCCGCGACGTCGAAGCCCGGGGCATCGTCGACGTAGAATTCGCGCCCGATTTCATACTCAAGATCGGAATCAGCCGCAACCGGACACCCACCATCCTGGGACCGGACGAGACCCCGCATAACGATCAGCTCTTGTTCGACCTGCCCGACGACAAGCAGGTACTGCCTCGCCAGCGAAGCCGAACGCAGGTGATCAAATAGAACAACCGGAGGGGATTTCGGCCTCGGCGAGCACGCCCGTGCGCGGAACGAAGCCGGGCCGACTGGCCGGGCCCTACGGTCGCGATGACCTCCTCGTCGCTGGCATCGAGGCCACTCGTCTGCCGCCCGGTCGTGGTACGGCTCAGGGGAATTCATACGGAGACAGGCCCCGCGCGTTGGGCGGGACCTGCTGGTTGTGGCGCTCGTACACGGTGTGCAGACGGTGGCCGAAGGCCGTCAGCACGCCGACCACCGCCGCCGTCAGCGTGGCAGCCGCGCTCGGACGGAGGAAGCAGGCCTCCGCCGCCCAGATCCGTGACCTCGCGGCCCCGCGGTGGCTCCAGCCGGGCGAGTCCGTCATTTTGTTCGGACCCGTCGGCATCGGGAAGACACACGTCGCCCAGGCCCTCGGCCACCAGGCCGTCCGTCAGGGCGCCAACGTCCGCTTCGCCAAAACGAGCCGGATCCTCGGCGAGCTCGCCGGCGGCCACGCCGACCGCACCTGGGACAAGCGTATGCGCGACCTCATCCGCGCCGACCTGCTCATCCTCGACGACTTCGCGATGCGCCAGCCGTCTGCGTCCCAGGCCGACGACCTCTACAAACTGGTTTCGGAGAGGCAAGGACGGTCCTTGATCATTACCAGCAACAGGGCGCCCAGCGACTGGTATCCACTGTTCCCGAACCCGGTCGTCGCCGAGTCTCTGCTGGACCGGATGATCAACGCAAGCCATCAGGTCATCATGAACGGCCCCAGCTACCGGCCCAACAAGCGGCCGAAAAGGCCCCCGATCAAGTAACCGGTTCTCGGCGGGGCACAGACGGAAGTCCGCGACCAGGCGAGTTGAACGCCTGGCAGGGGCCGCTTCTCAAGCTGGTGGAGATCAGACCCCCTGCACCCTCTCGGGGAAGCAGTCGGCGCACACCGCTGTCCTTCTCCGAGAGGGTGGTCACGGCGCACACTGCGCTTCTGCCCTGGGACGTGGATGCCATCGTCGGGGCCGTCGCTGCAAGACAGGCGCTGGAATTCGTGCTCGGCGCGGCCTACGGCCCGGTGCACCACCCGCTCCTCCGAACGGGGGTCTGCGGGCCTCACACGCTCACTGATGATCCACATGCTTGACTCCTTCTGTCGCCTCAGACGACAGCGAGTTTCGTCGGTGCACCTCGGCCCAGTGGGTGGGGAATTTCCCCGACAACCCCCCGGAAAATCGCCGTCGTCGACAGCAGACGAGCGACAACTGCTCGCGGACAGCTACCACGCGCTGGTCGACGATCTCGACGAGGTCGTCGACGTTGAGGCTGGTCTCCCGCGAGACTCTCCTCCAATCCCAGCATGATGCCGCCATCCACGATCTCGAAACGGTTCTCGATGTCGAGGCTGGGCTCCGCCGGGTCCTTGGATCACCGTCAGACGTCGACACCTGAGGGCCCCAGTCAGCACCCGAACCACCTCTGACAATGGCGAAGAGCGATGCCGTCACCCCGGCACACCCATTGGTCCGTGATGCATCGGGCCAGCAACGGAGAGAGCGAGGCGTGAGTCCGTGCTCCAGCCGACGGAAGGCCGGGGCGCGATACCACAGAGCCCATCCCTGCTCGGCAGTCGCTGCATTCAACGGGCGACGATCTCCACAGACCTGCTGCCACCGCTGATCAGCCGGCTCAGGAACGGTCCGCCATCACGCCTCCATTCCCCTCACCAGCCCCGCCAGCTGTACTTGCACGTTCTTGAGTTGTTCATAGGCCTCGATCACGTCCTCATCAAATGACACCGGCCAGTTGACTTTGGCGCGCCAGGAGTAGGGCACCCCCTCCTCCTTCCATCTCAGATGGGTAACACGCCAAGAGTTGTAGTGCTCGATGAACGCCAGATATGAGTCCGGCACCTGGCCCCCCACCATGAGATGCGCCTTTGAGGACAGAAGCTTCTGGATCGCCTCATTTCGCGGCATGAACTCGTGATCGATCCAGAACAGCCAGAGATCCTGATCCTCCGGGCCGAGCGACCCGTCAGACGCGAAGATGTAGTCGCGGCCGAGTGTGCCAATAAAGTCCTGGAAAGCGGACCGCCCTTCCGTCACCAGAAAGAGGAGCGGACCGTAGAGCTGCTCGAGTTGGGCTTCTACGTAGGCGAGTCTCGCCTCGGACTGCCTTCACTGCGTGTCGGCTCGTGCTGAGAGCGCATGGTTGGCAATCCATCCGCCAGCTGCGACCACCGCAGCGATCAACGCGGCCAGAAATGTCGAGTCCATGCCATCAGATTGTGAGGCTCACGCTCAGGCGATCCACCCCGGCCACTCACAATGAAGCCAGGCCGGGCAACGATCTCCCCAACCCTCCCTCAGCCGCAGCGCAGAACCACTCAAGAACACCCCAATGTAGGCAAGAGTATGGCGGTCTGGAACGCCGACAACACAGTGAGCCTGAACGTCGCGGATACGCGCTACACCATGTCGCAGAAGGATTCCGACTACGCCTCGGACTACGCCCAGTACTGGACCAGCAGGGGACAGACGGCGCCGACCTTCGGTCTCAACCCAGGCAGCAAGGGGCCGGTGCACGGGGTCTTCCAGATCCCGACAGGGGAGAAGGCACGGCGACTTCGTACTTGGTCCGCATGCTCCATGCGGGCCTGACGGCGGGCGAGGTCGCGAGGGCCCGTGATGTGCTGAGCACCTTCATCCACAACTCGCATCCCCTCGCGGGGAAGCCCTGCGCGACGTACAGACCGCCTACTTCACGGTTCTGTGGTGCTTCGCTCTACGCCGGACGGCGCGCATCAAGGACGGTGGCACGGCAAGCCGACGCCTGCCGCTTCCTCGACCACATGATCCACGGGCAGGTGTCCTGCAGGGCCGAGAACCTCCCCGGATTACGCAGGAGCTGCAGCAGCAGCCGGGCGGAATCCACGGCAGCGAGTCGCTGCACGCCTTCACCGAGCTCCGGCGCGCCGTCCTGCGCCGCTGAGTTGTGCCAGTGAAGGTGGGTGGTGTCCAGTGCGGGAGAAACCCGAGGTAGGTCGCGCTGGAGGCAACGAGGAGACGCCCCTCCAGGCGTTCGCCGCCCTCGCTGAGGTGCGCCCATCACGGTCTCGTGGGCGGAGTGCCTGAAGGCCGGGGGGAGGCACGGGAAAGGTTCCCGGGACCACAGGAGCGATGCCCGGCCAGTCTGTACGCGTGAGACTGGTTTGCCTGACCAGGGCAGGAGGGGAGTCTCTACGGGCGCCGCTCGTTCTGAGCAGCTGACGCGCGCTCTGTGCCGTCTGGTTCGCTAGTGCTTGCGTCGTCTGCTGCGGATTCTCTTCCAGGGCGCGGGCTCGCCGGGCCTGAAGATATACGAGAGGGCAAGTCCCGCGATGCCGGCGCCGAGGACGATCATCATGTGGAATCCCTGGCTCATATCGGTGAAACGGGGGACGGGAGGGTGCGGCGGCCGGACGGGCCGGTCTCCAGTGCGGCTACCGAAGGAACTGAATGATCAGCTTGATGACTGTCTTGTGGCCCAGCTCGACGATGATGCGGACCGGGGTGTCCGCCTTGAGGGACTTGACCCACTCGACGAAGGCGGCGTAGCCCTCCTTGGCGGCGCGTGCCTTGGCGTACTCCTTCTTGAGCTTGGTCTTGATGTAGTTGACGATCTCCTGGGCGATGCGCTTGGTTTCCGGGGTGGTCTTCGCCGCCCCAGCCTTGGTGCTGCTCTGGCCCGCGGTTTGGTCGTGAGCGGCGAGCGTGATGGTGTTCACGTCTGCGGCGTTGGAGACGGCGCCGATGCGGACGGAGGATACGGCGGGGGTACGGGCGGCCTCGGTAGCCGAAGCCATCGGGGCGGCCACGCCGAGTGCGGCGGCCGCAGCGCCAGTCATGGCGGCTATGCGCAGCTTGTTACGCATGGAGAAGACTCCTCATCCTCGGCTCGTCGAAACAGCAGCCTCCCTGGGCGGGACGCCGTCGCGCAGGAGACTGCTGCCTGACCGGAACGGTCCGATCGACCGCTCAGGAGCCTTCCTGGTCACCCCGGTTGGCCGGTATTGGATCTTTGGGCATGGGCCGTTGGGGCAGGTGCGTGCCGGGGAGCTCATATCGGGAAGTGGCCGCCGTGGAAGGGCAGATTGGCCAGTCCGACGACGAGCATCACCGCGAGACCTATGAGGCCGTGGGGAAGTCAGGCTTCCTGCGGGCGACGAGGCACCACAGGCCCATCAAGATGACGGGGTCCAGCCGACTAAGCAGACGTACCAGGCTCTCTCGTCGTCACGGTGACTGCCTGAGCCGAGGAAGAAGATGCCGAAGGCGACGGCGGGGAATCCCTCCTGAAGTGCCCGCTGGTAGCGCTATTGGATCTTCGGGCATGGAACGGACGGACGATGCCCGAAGGTCTCATCGTGCCGCTTCCGCCACGCCCCTACGATGCCAATCTCGCCGGTTGCCCCCGGTGCTGAAGGGCTGGCGGAAGAGCAACGTTCCCCCACGGGACAGCGTCTGCGACCGCGGGCCGCAGAACTCGGCCTTCGCGAAGCCAAGGGAGAAGCTACCTCGTGGGTGAAGTACTGCTGGAGGCACGCCAGTTGTGTCACACGTTCGGCGAGAAGCAGGTGATCGACGACGTCTCGCTGACACTGCAAGCCGGGTGCGTGACCGGCTTCGTCGGGGCGAACGGGGCAGGCAAGACCACCACGCTCCGCGTCATGCTGGGCCTCCTCAACGGCGGGGGAACAACGCTCTACCTCGGGCGGCGGCTTGAGGAGTGGAATGCCCCCTCCCGCGTCGTCGGCGCGGTCTTCGGTGGGGTGGCCGGCCACCCCAAGCACACCGTCCGCGGGCACCTGCGCATGGTCGCGGCCGGCGCCGGTATGCCTGATACACGGGTGGAGGAGGTATTGGAGACCGTCGGCCTGGCCGAGGCCGCGAAGCTGCGTCTGTCGCAGTTGTCCTTAGGCATGGCACAACGTGTAGGGATCGCCCAGGCGACGCTCGGCAACCCGCCGGTGCTGATGCTGGACGAGCCCGCCAACGGCTTGGACCCGCACTCGATCCGCTGGCTGCGAGACTACCTGCGCCAGCTCACCGCGGAGGGTAAGGCCGTGCTGGTATCCAGTCATCTGCTGGCGGAGATGCAACAGCTCGCCGATCGGGTAACGGTCCTCTCGCGCGGCCGGATCGCCGCCGAAGGGGCCATGCAGGACATGCTCGACCGTGCCGGCAAGCAGACCGCCGTGAACGTGGAGACGCCGGACATCACCGGCCTGGAAACCCTCGTCGAGGCCCACGGTGGCAGGCTGCAGGCCACTGGCCCCTCAACCGCCACCGTCACTGGCCTGGACCGCCGCAAGGTCGGCTTCCTCGCCGCTCAGAACGGCGTTGTCCTGTATCTGCTGACGGAGAACACATCCTCCCTGGAGGACTTCTACCTCACGATCGCGGAAGAGGAGTTCAAGATCTCATGAGCACTGCGCCGGTGCCTGCCGCCGACCTCGTGAACGTGAGCCCCCGGGATGCGTTCAGGCGCGCCTGCCGCTTCGAACTCCGCCACCTGACCGGCTTGCGCTCCACCTGGATCCTGCTCGCCATCATCACACTGCTCTGCATCCCGTCCGGAGTCTTCGCGCTCTTCGAGGTGCACGAGAACACGCGCGTGGCTGCGACCGACCTCAGGTCCTCGCTCATGTGGTCTCCCGAAGCCACACAGCTCTGTTCCCTCGGGTTCTACCTGATGGTCATGGGTACGGGGCCGGTCTCGGCCGAGCTCGTCCGCGGAACCGCTCGCACCACCTGGCTCACGGCGGGCGGACGCTCCACCGCCTACTGGGCCAAGTGCGCTGTCGGCGCCGGTCTCGGCTGCTCGCTCGCTCTCGGCGGTGCACTGGTGGAGTCCTTCCTGACCGCGACCGCGATCGCTCTGAAGGGCGGCCAGCAGCCCCACTGGGGGGAGTTGGTCCTGCCCGTTGGGCGCCTGCTGCTCTGGGCGGCCTGCTGGATGATGCTGTGCACCGCCGTCTCTGCGCTGATCCGCAACCGTGTCGGCCCAATTCTGGTGCTGTGCCTGACGCCGTTGATCGGCGAGCGGGCCGTCGGCATGCTCCTGGGCCACGTTCCCGGAGTCGACCTGTCCGGGGCGCAGGACTGGCTACCCTTCGCAGCAGGTCGGGCCATGCTGGTCGATGTCGCGTCACTGCCCCCGGACGACCGCGGCATGGCATCCGTCTTCGTCGGCAGCGACCTCTCCGCCCTTCCGGCCTCCGTGGCCTTCTGTGCCTTCACCGCCCTCGTGGTGGCCGTCGGCCACGCCGTCTATTGCCGACGCTCTGCCTGACACGACCATCGGTGGCGGCCCGCCCGCACCGTCTGCGGGCGGAGTCTCCTCGTTCACGCGGGCCATGCCCCGAGAGCCGCGCAGGGCCCGCCATCGGCGTCGATGGCGTGATGATAGGCGTATGCAAAGATGGCCGCCTCCGTACGGCTCGTCACGCAGATCTTCACCATGATGCTGGTCAGGTGGGCCTTGACGGTGCGCTCGGCGATGCCGAGACGCTTACCTATCTCACGGTTCGGTGCCGCATGGCCAAGGAGAAGAAGAACCTGGCGTTCGCGGGGCGTGAGGCTGGTGATGGCACTGGGTTCTCCTGGTGTGGGGAGCCCTGACGCCCGGCGCACAGCGTGCCACGATATGGATGTTTCGACATCGTTTGTCGGTTCTCGCAAAGCAGCTTTACCCTTCCCCGTAACTCTTCTCAGCTGGACTGCTTTAGCCGACTATCCCCTTGCCGCTTCTGGTCGGATAAGCGCGGGGATTTGGCTCTACCTTGATTTGTGCGGCCAACCCCCCTTGGGGACTGGCCAGTCGGCGGCTATGCGGAAGGCCCGGTCTCAACCGCCAAGCGAGTACTTTACACGCGGTTTGAGTCGCGTCACCGAACGTAACTCTACTTTCGGCCAGCCCACTTGAGAACTGGCCGATTAATTTCACGCACCAGGTGAGCACAATAAAACCCGGGCGCGATCGTTCTCTGAGGCGGTGCCCAAAAGTCCCATGCTCGAAGGTCCAATACCCGATACCACACCCGCTCCTTAGGGTCACAGGCTCAAGCACGTGATCTCAACGAAGAGGAGCAGAAATGCATCGCGCTTCCACCCTGCGGGGTCTCACCTCGGCAGCGATCGCCAGCGCGGCAGCGGTCGCGGTACTCGCCCCGGCCGCCTCTGCCTTGGAGGCCGCCCCCAGCCCGGAGAGGCCGGCCACCGTCACGGCCGCACCCGCCGATGCCCAGGCCAAGCTCACTGTCAACGGCTACCGGAACTGGCTGCAGCACACCCAGACCCCCGAGGCCGCCAAGACCCTCAAGGCGTTCAAGACGCTTTCCCCGGCCAAGCAGGCCAAGTTCGTCTCCTATCTCCAAAACCGAGGCGTCTACAAGGCATTCACAGCCGACACGAAGGGCAGCAGCCGCTTCAACCGCGAAGTCCCGTACAACAAGCACGTCTCCTTCGTCCGCGACGTCTCCATCTCCCGCACCAAGAACGCCGCGCGCGTCGTATTCACGATGACGGAAAAGATCTACGGAATCCCCGTCACTAGCGAACAGGTCTGGCTCAAGTACCAGACCAAGAAGGGCAAGTTCATCAAGTTGACCGGCTCCGGTGCCAAGGCCACCAACACCAACGCTGCAATCCGGATCGTGCCCACAGGCGCTAAGGGGCACGACCTCGGCAGCTACGCGAGCTCCGCCGTCACGTGGAACGCCGCGCCGCAGTACGCCGGCTTCGGCAAGGCCCTGGCCAAGAAGCAACAGGTGACCGCGGGCGTCGGCAGCTCCTGGAAGGCTTCTCTTCGCAACAAGTGACCGGCGCGTGCCTCTCCCGCTCGTTCCCGCTCCTCGTGCGGGCAGCTGGGCCCAGCGCCGCCTCCGCATCACTTCTTGACCCCACCCTCCCACACACAGTCCCCAATCCCCCTCGGGTCCTTTGCAGCACCACACGCCAAACGGCAGATCGCGCGACATGGGCAGCCTCACCGGCAGGGCGGTCGATATCAACAGGGAAGGCTTTCCCTGGTATCAACGCGCCAAAGATTGACAATCGGCAACCTGCGCCAACGAGGCCCATATCAGTGTCGGGACGGCGCCATTGAGCGTTCGAGGACGGCTTGCAGCGGCGCTGCCTCGTTCATTGCAACAGACCGGAGGGCGGGATCCTTCACTCAACGTCGCCGGTTCCGCGCGTTCGTCACGGGTGAATCAGGCCACCGGGTAGCCGGCGCCGGCAGGTGCGCTGGAACTGACCCAGTACGCCTGAGTCGGGGTAAGCCAGAACCCCTGGCTTACCCCGGCTCAGGCCGGGGACCTCACAAGTGCCATACCGTGTGGCATCTGCCATGACTGCGTGACACGGGTGCTCACAGGCGCTGACACCGCAGTCGGTTCCATGTCTTCTGCTAGGGGCTGACGATATCTCTCCGCGGAATGCCTGCATTGCCGATCAGGCCCGGATAGAGGTGAGCGTAGGAGTCTACGGGGCGAAGGGCTATCGATCTGCAGCCCGTCTCCGAGAGGAAAAAGCTCGACAGTACCGTTACTTATCGCAGACTGGCGCGTTGACGTCCTTGGACCAGATCCTCTTCTGCCCGGAACAGCATTAGGAACAGGCGCAGTTCCGGTGAACGCAGTGGCATGCTGGCATGAATGCTGACTCTGCCAGGGCCCAACTCTGTATGACATATCGGCTGCTCATCGCCGTCCGGATGGATATAGCCGGCAGGCACCTCCCTGTAGAGGCCCCGCGTAAGCGGGTCGGCCAGGCAGAGATCCTTCAAGTGCAGGAGTGTCGGATCATTCTCGTGCTGGGCCAAGGCTGCGCGAACTTGAGGCACTATGACCGGCGCCCAGGAGTTCTCCCAATCCATCAGAACCCTTTCACGGGCGTCGCCGGAAAACAGTATCCACCCTAGAGTGTTAACCGGCACTTGCCGGTTCGGAAATAGTCTCGCGAAAGGCTCGTTGTACGCAAGCAAATTTCCGGCATAATCGCAGATATACGCCATGGATGTAAACGCCTCTACGACTTCCGTCAAGCGGCGTGATACTACCTCATCGCTTTCCCTGTTGAGCGAGAACGGAACCCGTTCCCCGTGAGCGTAACCATAGAGCGCGCTCCATTCCTGCTCGGTTAGCCCGAGAATAGTGGCAACGGAATGAAGATAGGTCGGGGAGGGGTTATCCAGAACTCCTCGTTCAAGTCTTCCGTAGGTACCCGGAGATCGGAAGGTCAGCAGATCCATGTGGGACTGCGAGAGGCCTGGCGACTTCCTCCCCCTGGGGTCGCCTCGAGTGAAGCCCATGCTTTCGGGGTCTATCAGAGCCCTCCGTTGACTGAGCATCTGCTGAATAGCCTCGTTGTCCATTATGCACCGTTCTCACAGAATATATGCACTTGTGAACCATTTTTAATGGGCGAAGGAATCGCCTGCAAAGAGGCGTCGCGAAAACACTATGGTGCAGCTCTAAGATCGGCGAAGGGGTCCCTGTCCGCTCGCGCGTCGCCGTTAGCGCGCCCGCGATGTACACCAGGGCCACAAGGGTGTCCTGAGGATCGCTCCTCAGGAACGTGAGGTTCATGAGGAGCGCACGGGGAAGCGCTCCAGAGCGGGCGGGAAGACCAGCGCGGGTCAAGACCGACGCCGACCGGCACCCGGCGGAGCTGCCCCGTGGATGAGGCTCGGCTGGTCAAGTGGCCGGATGGGGGGGCCGAGGAGACCAGCACGCCAGTCGACGCTACCCGACAAACCGCGGAGACATGGCCACGGTCGCGAGTCGCCAGCCCCAGCAGCACAGCCGGGTGATCGGCCAGCCGAGCCTCCTCGCCCCGCCGTTGCCGAGACGACAGCTCACCATGCTGCGTGAGCAGGAAGAGGCACGGCAGCGCTATGTGCCGAGGTCCCTGGACGGGAATGGAGTACCGGGCCTGGGGCGATGCCGCGCTGCTCCAGACCCGGCCGGCCGGCGGTGCATCGGCCGGCGCCGACCTGTACGGCTCCACCCCACTGCACACCTTGCGGTGGAACAGGGCGTGGCCGATGCCATCGCGGTACTGCCAGAACACGTAACGGAGGCCGCCTGCTGGACGAGGAGGAACACACCGCCCTCTGGCACGCGGCCTGCCGCCTGGACGAGAACGGCATCCGCGTGCTGATTGATGCTGGCACCCACGTCTGGACGTCGCAGTCCGGGGCCTGGCCCCCTGGCTGGTACCGCTGGTCACGACGCTTGTCGCCAACTGCCGGGTGCGGCTGCACTTCCGGACGAGGACGTTGCTGTCTTCCAGGCTACGGACGCACTCTCATCCAAGCTTTCGGCGACAAGCACCTGTATACCAAGGCCTCGGTATCGCCGTCGTCCGCGGCCTGGACGTCGACGAGCTCACCCGGAGACTCAATGCCGACCCCTCGGGCATTCGCGGCGCCGACGCGGTGGACACCCCCAGGGTGACCACGAGGCCGTGGCCGAGGTACCCGGCACGCCCGGCGGCTGCGCTGTCGCACAGGACCGGTACCTGCCGGGCGACAGCGCCGTGCGCACCACGATATCGACCAAGACCGCGGCTACGGGGTGTACTCCCCCCCCCCATGGGCGGCACCCACTGCTGCCTCGCCCGCGACGGCCAAAGCCATCCTCTACGAGGAGATCGTGCTGGCGCCGGACGAGACCAACCCGCCCGCCGACTGCCGCCTTCGCCTCTGGCCGCGCGGTACACCCACCCCACGCTGTGCAGTCAGCCTCGCCTGCGCCTGCTCAGCGGCCAGGCTGCGTATCGACGGAGGCCGCGCCGCCGTTCAGCGAAGCGCCCCTCAACGCTGGGCGGAGCTCCCGCCGGAACTCCGCCGTTGAAAGAGGACAGGCCCCTCGCCCGGTGACGCTGCCCCCCGGCGCTGCCCCATGCCCCGGTCGTTGGGCAGCGATCCGGGCACAGGTGATGTCCCGCTACCAGCACCTGAAGAGGTCCTGGACCCGGCCCAATGGCCCGTACCGCTCACAGGCACGTTTCGCCACAAGTCACCGGTTGGGGCGCAGCGTATGCCGTCTATGAACCGTCGTCGAGGTCACACCCGCGTTCTCCTGCGTTCTGCTCGATACGGGCCATCACTCCCCTCACCGCAAGGAGACGGTCTTCGTGTATTCGGAGGTTCTTCGCGGCCCGCTCTGCCATCTCGGTGTGATATTTCACGTTACTCTCGGCCAAGATTACAGATTGCATGTTCTCGTGATGGCTTTGCGAAAGGCGCTGCAACTCGATATAGGTTGCCAGGTCGTCAGCTTCTATTTTCAGCGCAGTCAAGGTGTCACCGAAAGCGCCGTCCACGTGAGGAGCTCCGGAGGTCACAGGGCCGCTAAGGGTCCGTGCTTCTTCCTGTGCGGTCAGCAAGTCAGAATGCTCGGAAACCGAAAGGCCAAGGAGTCCATCTTTTTTCACAACGACGTGAAACCTGTTCCAGAATACCCTGATCGTGCAGTACTGGGTCATCTCTGTTCCTGAGGGTTGCGGTGTCGGTAGATTCGGGGGCAGATAGGACAACGTCCGCCGACGCGGGATGTCGGCGCGGAGAAGATGAAACGGTATCAAGCAGAAGATACGCAGAGAGCAATATCGGCCAGGGTATCCGTCAGCTCGGACGGACTGTCCCGGGCGTTGGCCGCTACGGCAGGCCGGAATGCCCCCTGGCAGCGGGCCACTCCGCTACTGATCCTTTCGCTTCGGGGTGACGGTGTTCATGGCGGTGGGTGTATCCCGGTGCCATGCGGTATCCCGATGGGGGCGGCCTGACCGCGATCGAGCGGGTCCGGCGGGAACGGGTGCGGTTCCAGGCTGCCGAGATGTTCGCGGCGGGGATGAAGCCGCCGCAGGTCGCGCGGGCTTTACGTGTCTCGCGGAAGTCCGCCTATGCCTGGCACGCCGACTGGCGGGCTGGCGGGATCAAGGCCCTGCGTTCCAAAGGGCCGTCGGGTGTGGAGTCACGGATGAAGCCGTCCTGGCGGGCCTGGCTGGCCAGAGCCCTGGAGCAGGGGCCGGCGGTGCACGGGTGGAGTGAGGATCAGCGGTGGACGCTGGCCCGGATCTCGGTGCTGGTCGCGCGCCGCTTCCATGTCCGCTTCAGCCAGTCCCAACTGTCCCGGATTCTGCGGCAGATGGGCTTCTCGGTTCAGGTTCCGTGCACCGGGCGGCCGAGCGTGATGACGAACGGGTGGCTGCGTGGTGGCGAGAGACCTGGCCGCGCGTGGAAAGAAGGTGAGGGAGCAGGGTGCGTGGCTGGTCTTCGAGGACGAGTCGGGACAGTCCCTCCGGCCGCCCAAGGCCCGCACCTGGTCCCGGATCGGGATGTCGCCCATCGTGCGGGTGTCGGGCAAGGGGTCGGGAAAGGTGTCGCTGGTCGGCCTGGTCTGCGCGAAGCCGGGCGTGCGGACCCGGTTGATCTTCCGGATGCTGGTGCATCACTCCGGTCGCCGCGGTGAGAAGCGTGGCTTTCGGGAGCGGGACTTCGCCGCGCTGCTGGACGCCGCCCGTGAGCAGCTGGGCGGACGCATCGTGCTGCTGTGGGACAACTCCAGTCATCACAAAGACGCGTTGATGCTCGAGTTGCTGACGGCCCGAGCCTCGTGGCTGACCGCCTTTTGCTTCCCGCCGTACACACCGGATCTGAACCCGACGGAAGGCGTGTGGGCGAACCTCAAGAACGACCTGGGCAACCTCGCCGCCTGCACCGTCGACCAGCTCGCTGACCTGACCCGGACTCGCCTCAAGCGCATGCAGTACCGGCCCGACCTGCTCGACGGATTCATGGCCGAGACCGGTCTCACCCTGGCCCCACCATGACGTCACCCCAAAGCGAAAACATCAGTAGCGAATGCGATCGTCCAACCCATGGCCTGGGCGAGCATGGTCGGTGCGGGCCCAGCATAGGTCCGGGCCGCCGTATTCCCCGTCGTGGCGATGTCCTCCTCTGAACTGACCGCCCCACCGGGCTATCGCACAATCTGCGCGACCGCCTGGCCGGTGTGAGCACGGCGGTCGCCAGCTGCCCATGACTGGAGAGGGCAGGAGAGGCTTGTTTCCGGACGAATCCAGAAGGCCTGGTACGTCACGAACAGCTCGCCACCGCACCCGGACACGGCGCGGCCGCGCACCGCCGTCGGCTGCTGCAGTTGTCCCGGCTCATCGCGGCCCACCCTTACTGGCAGACCCCCGCAGGCACCCCTGCCGCCCGGGTCGCACTCAAGGAGACGGCCCGCGCGCAGACGGGGCGGGCCCTGACGCTCACCGACCGCCAGGCGCGCATCGTGCGCAGCGCCCGCGAGTGGGTGGCCACGCACGGGGAGGCGCCCACCATGCGCGATCTCGCCCAAGCCGCAGGCCTGAACTCGACATCGTCGGTCCACTACCAGCTGCACCGGCCGCGCAAGCAGGGCATCCTCGTCGAGACCCGCGGCGCCGCAGCAGTGTGCGCTGCCCCCGCTGCGAACACTGACGGGCAGCGGGCACTGTATGATCTTGATGTAACTCCGGCGCAGGACACGGGAGTTGAGTTACTCCAAGATCAAGAAAACACGATAGTGACCTGCAAGCCCCTAGGCGGCAGAGGTCGCCCGCAGACCATATCGCCTAAAGGACCTTGGAGTCTTCGTCCTGATCAGACTCGGCGCGACACCGAGGTCGCATCACGTCTGTGCGGCAGGCGAGGTTGCCCTTCGGTGTGGCCGTCTGGGAGTGCCGCTCCGGCGGACATCAGCCCCTGGGCGGAGGCTCAGCATGCGGCACCCATGCCCGTCATCGCAGGCACCACCTCATGGTCTGGATCATCTGGCCAGTATCCGACCTCATATCGCCCTGAAGGGCATAGACCTTCCGTCCCATGCCCAAAGATCCAATGGTGGCACCCCCGCGCCGCAGGAAGGATTTCCCCCGCCCTCCCAGAACTCCTGGGAGGACTACGACCGTTCGTGTGTCCCTGCGCGAACAGCCGTACCCAGTCATGTGAAGGGGGTACCCATGCGCAATAAAATGCGCATAGCCGCCGCGTCCATAGCCACTGCTGTCGCCCTCGGCGTCGCCGCGCCGATGGCCGCGGCCGTTGAGCATTCCCGCACCCCGGCCATCTCCTCGGTCCAGACCGCCGGAAGCACCACACCCGCCAACATCGGCACCTTCACCGGTGCGGTACAGGGCTCTTCAGCTGCCACAGGCGCCGTCTCCGGCACGGTGCAGGGCGCTTCGACCGCTCCCGGCCCTGCTGGAGTCGCCTCCGGTGAGGTCCAGCAAAAGGGCATCGGATCGTCGGCCGGCCGTGCCATCATCAAGCTGATCAAGAAGGCTGGCAAGGGGACTTACAAGGCCGCGAAGAAGGCCGCCCGCGGCGGAGTCAAGAAATTCAAGAAGTGGGCCAGTGGCCTCTCATGGAGGGATCCCATCAAGTGGGCCGTCAAGGTGGCTAGCACCGAGGTCATCGTCTGGGTGATCAAGCATCTGGTCTGACCGCTGAACATATCTGATGGGGCGCCGGAACTCTTCCGGCGCCCCAGTGCGCGTTGCGAGAGGAATCGGAGCATGGAGAACTACGTCGCCACCCGCGAGACTCCCAAAGCAGAGATAGCTATGAGGGGCACCGCAGCAGCCTCCGTAGCTGCTGCCGCCATCTTGATGGCTCAAGGAGATATCTCTCTGGGATGGCTCGTGTACGGAATCGGCTGGATTCCCCTGATCATGGCCATCGTCTGGGGCGCCTATTCCGAGCGCGATCCGTGGGTCGGAGCGAAGTACTTGACCAGCATCAGCGGCCTAAGCGGCATCGTCTTTGCGTTCAATTTCGGCTGGTCATAGGCACTCGCCCCCAGCTCGCAGATTCCCTTTCGGCCAGTGAGCCTGTTCCAAGCTGACGGTGCTGGCCGTGAGTTGGGCGTCCTGCGCCACGACGAAGCTCCTGGCAGACGGTTCTCAACCAAGATCACCCGTGCCCGCCAGGAGCTTCGCGTGCCTGGCCGACGACAGGGCACTCGCCCGCGCCCCCTCCGAGTACGGCGCCGCTTCCCGGCCCGGACCAACTCGCGGCGCGGGCCGCGCCCTTGACCCGCACCCAGGTGGGGTTGGCCTCCAGGTACAGCGGGCAGCGTCGACCAGGCCGATTCACCTTCAGTGGGTGCGCGCTGACGCCGCACTCCGGACCACTACATGCCGCCGCCCGCAGAGGGTGGCGATCCGCTGGTCCGTCCGTACACGATGATCAGTGGCCGGACACGGCCGCGTTACCAACTCGCCATCGAGGCCCTGGGCATACGGCGGCGGAGCCAGCCCAACTAGGGCGTGACTCCCCGATCATGTTTCCTTGGTCATACTGGCCTCATGTCCTCGTCGCTTCGTTCCCCGGCACCGCGCCCTTGCGAGAGCTGTCCCTATCGCTGCGATGTCCCTGCCGGGATCTGGGCGCGTGAGGAGTACGAGAAGCTCCGGCGGTACGACGCTGACACTCCCCACCAGCCCACTCGCATGTTTCAGTGCCATCAGGCTGATGTCGACAGCGACGCCCGACGTGTCTGTGCCGGCTGGGCCGGGTGTCACGAGGGCGAGGATCTACTGGCATTGCGTCTGGCGTTGCTCGACGGCTCCATGGATACCACGACGTACAGGGCCGTGGTTGCGTACGAGTCGCCAGTACCGCTGTTCGCGTCAGGCAGTGCAGCTGCCACTCACGGTGAGGCGGGCATCGACAAGCCGTCCAAGGAAGCCCGTCGTGTGATGGACAAGATTTCCAGCACGCGCGGAGATCTGGTGCAGTAGGCAGCGATCACAAGCGGAGCCAGATGAGGAGGGCGGCGACGGTCACCGTGCCGAGGAAGACGTATCCGCGTTTGTCGTAGCGGGTAGCGACGGCCCTGAACTGCTTGAGCTTGTTGATCGCCCTCTCGACAGTGTTCCGAGCTCGGTACCTGGTCTTGTCGAAGCCGACAGCGAGCTCAACGCGACGATCCGGGTCGGCATCGCCATGGCCCCGCCCCGCAGTCCCGGACGGACTGGCCCTTCCACGCCTACGAGGCATTCGGGGCCTGGACAGGAGGCTCGCCGAGCTCGACGATGGCGCGTTCCGGGCAGTTCCCTTCCGTACCGGCAGTCACCCGGCTGGCGACGGATACACCACCGGCCGTGACGGGCCGCTGCGGCATCCCACAACGAGCGAACTCGCATGGCCGTGCGGCCGGCTCCGGTCGCTTCCTCAGCTTGCCGGGATGGTGAACTCCACCCACAGAGGGAAGTGATCGGACAGGTGCCAGGACAACTCGGTCAGGGTCTGATCGCCCTGCAGGGCGGGGACGAAGTCCACCTGGCCACCCGCCACGGCTTCCAGACGTAGGACAGGGCGGTGCCTCTGGCCCTTGGTGAACCAGGCGATCTGGTCGTAGAAGTGCTCGGCGCCGGGCTTGTCGAAGATGGTCCGCGGCAGCCCGTCCAGTTGCGGTGCCGGGGTCAGGCCGGTGGAGGTGAAGGCCTCGAACAGCGGGTCGCCGTGGCGGTCGATGTTGAAGTCGCCCAGCGCGATGAGGTTGTGTTCCCAGCCGAACTCCCGCTCCGCCCAACTGGCCAGCCACTTGGCGATGGCTTTCAGCTCGGGGACCCGCTCGGTGGCCTTCTTGCCGTAGTTGACGTGCAGGGTGACCAGGGTGAACGTCTGCCCGGAGGAGAGGAAACTGACCGCGTACGGGGTGCGGGCGAACTGGCGGTCCAGCCCGGCCGCACTCACCCCCGCGGCCTGCTCGAGGGGCACCACGAGCTCGCATGCCAGGCCGGAGGGCTTGACCCTGGTGGTGTTGAACAGGAAGGCGAGGCGCTCGTTGTTTCCGGCCTTGCCCAAGGTCACATCGGTGAGGATGAACGCCCACTCCTCCCCCAGGACTTTGAGCAGGTAACGCAGGGCACGAAGGTTGCCGCGCACCTCCTGCACCGCGACCACATCAAACCGGCGTACCACCGACGCGATCAGATGCACGTCGGTGAAGTTCCGCTTCGGCGACTCCCCTACCGCGGTCTTCCAGGCCTTGGTCAAGTCCCCGAAGGCCCGCAGGTTCCACGTCGCGATCAGCAGGTTCGCGCCCGCCGCCCTCGCCGGCACCACCTGGTCAAGCGCTGCCTCCCACCGGGCGATCCGGGTGGCGATCGTCTTCGGCGGGGCCAGGATGTCAGCTTCAGGCGGCACGCAAGCCTCCTCGACACGGGGAGCGGGCACTTGGAGCCTGCAAGATCGCAGCCCGGCGGGACAAGGCCCATTCCGGTGACACCAACCCCGGGCCCAGAAGTGTGACTTACCGCCCGCCCGGGTGAGGCAGCAGCCAATCGCCTGCCCGGCTGTCCGCTACGGCGCTACGAAGATCACGACCTGTTGTCGCGCTCTTGGAGGAGATCGTGCGCATCCGTGCCGCAGCCACCCTGGCCGCCCTCGCCGCCCTGCTCATCCCCACCGCAGCTGCCCATGCCGCCGACCCCGGCGAGGACGTCACCCTGCCCGTCCGCGACGCCCTCGCCGCCCTGACTGTCGCCGACGAGTCCCGCGCGGGCTACGAACGCACCAAGTTCAAGCACTGGATCGACGCCGACCGCGACGGCTGTAACACCCGTGCCGAGGTCCTCCTCGACGAAGCCGTCGATGCCCCTCAGCAGGGAGCTCGCTGCGTGCTGTCCGGAGGAAAGTGGTACTCCCCCTACGACGACCGGTACGTCGACGGGCCGCGCACCATCGACATCGATCACTACGTCCCGCTCGCCGAGAGCTGGGACTCCGGCGCATCGGGCTGGACGCCCGCGGAGCGCCAGGCGTATGCCAACGACCTCGACGACGAGCGCGCCCTGATCGCGGTCACCGCGGCGAGTAACCGCTCCAAGGCCGACCAGGACCCGGCCACTTGGATGCCACCAGCCGCCGGCTACCACTGCGAGTACGCGACCACCTGGGTGACCATCAAGACCCGGTGGAAGCTCAGCATCGACCCGGCCGAAGCCACCAAACTCAACGAGACCCTGTCCGCCTGCCCGAATACCCCCATCGAGGTCGAGCTCGCGCGCTAGACGACACACAGCCCTCGCGCACTGACGGCGCGAGGGCTCGCTCGCCGCACCGCCAGGCCCTCATCGGTCTCCGCATCTGCCCACGCACTGGCGCAGGTTGGGCACGGACCCCGGGATCGGCTGAGCCAGTGCCCGTCTCGTGCGGGTGAATCACCCTGGCGGGCCGAACTGCCGCAGAGCCGCCCGCATCCCTGCAGGCATGACCTATCGCCCCGCCCATCTGACGCAGCCCCACATCGCCCGGCTCACCGTCGAAGCTGCTGACGAGCAGACCGCACTCGCCGTCGCCCGCCGGCTCATCGCCCGCCACAACCTCACCGCCCCCTCGGCCCCGTACCGGATCCCCGGCGAAGACGGCGTGCGCGTGCAGATGTACGGCGACGCGCAGCCGCTGGCCACCTGCACAACACCGCAAGCCGATCCCGCTGCACCGGATGCGCCGTAGCCCGGTAACAACAAGCACGGCGGTCCTGGGACGTACCGGGATCTGTCTGACGTCGTGAGCCTCTGGTTCCTACAGCAAAGAATCGGCCCCTCCACATCCGGCCGCGAGGTTCTCCCTCTTCTCCCAGTCTGTGAAGAGGGCTGAGGGAAGCGGCAGTTCATGACTTCTGCGCCCCCGTACGGTCACGGTTCCACTTGCCTCGCGCCTGTCAGCCACGGTCCATGAAACTTCTCGCTCCCGATCCTTACATCTGCAACAGTTCGGGATGCGTCGGCTGGTCTGGACCATGGTCGGGCGATCGGTGCAGCAGGGCTGGCGGCACGCAGCCGCTGCTGCCCCGGCGACCGCGCAGGTCCCGTCGGCGCACAGGATCACGTTGTGATGGGGAGGGGATTTCTTTGCGTCTCAGACGTGCGACCGCAACAGCCCTTGTGCTCGTCAGTGTCGGTGCCGTGTTGAGCGGGACCGCCGCGGCTGCCTCGACGGCTGACGGCCCTTCAAGCGCCGGTGGTGAGGGCATCGTGTGGCTGCGCAGCAGCAGCCCGATAGCCGCCCCGGCACTGGGCGAGCCGCTTGACTTAGGCGCGCTTCGCGAACGGGGCACCGACACCACATCCGATGCCAGGGGCTCGGCGCCGGCCCCTGCCGCGCCGACGACCAGGCAGCAGGAGGCGGAACTGGCCCGCGAGGGCGGAACCTACGTCGCCGACGACCAGACGAACACGGACAAGCAGCGGTTCCTCAGGGACGACGGAACCATCGACTTCAAGAAGTGCCAGGACGATCCGCTGGGTCACCGCAAGGAGGGCCGTGTCCTCAACCACTTCAACTTCTGCCGGTGGGGCTACAACACGGCCATCAAGCTCGGCGGCCAGGGGCAGGTCGAAGGGTTCGTCAAGTTCCGGGAGACGGAGGTGGGCACGGGGTCCGACGGGGACCGCAAGGGGTTCATCAACGTCAAGACCGACGAGCTCGAGGCGCAGGGCATCTTCGCCGACCAGACCGGATCGATCATGTCGTTTTCGCCGACTGCCACGCCGCAGGCCGGTTCCGGCGCGGGGGCGTGCGCGGCAGATTTCGGCAACGGCAACAACGTCCACACCCTCCCGGTGGCGGGGTGGCGGGATCAGTATGTCGCCTACGAGGTGCGCTCCTCCGAATCGGGCGGGGACCAGAGCCGCATCGACAAGCCGGCGTACTGCGCGTTCCAGACCCACTACCAGGTCACCAGCCCCAGAGGCGCGATGACGCCGTGGAACAACGGCCCCACGGGCGGTTTCCGGTTCGACTCGGCCACCTATATGGGCAATTACGGCAACAAGGGGGCCGTCTTCAACCGCGTCACGCCGAACTTCTCCTACGACCGCAGGGACACCTCGGTCAAGGGCGTAGCCGAGCATGTGTTTGACGCCCTGCACGCGCCGCAACTCACCTACCCGAAGAAGGCCGACAAGGACATTCCGGGCTACATCTGGCACGGCGAATGGCAGCCCATCCACCGCAACTACTCAAAGTTCGACGCGCAGTCGAAGAAGGTCGCTGACGACAACAAGCGGGAGAAGGACAAGGCGTGCGCCGGACTCAACCGCCCGGCCCAGCACGACTGTGACGAGTTCCCCTTCGCCTCCACCAAGGAAGGGGCAGGCAAGGGCGACGGCAACTTCTCCGTCCGCATGGTCCCCGAGTCGGAGAACCGATCCGCCGGCGCCAAGCTCGTCAACTGGTACGGCAAGGACCGCATCCTCGACGGGGACCCGTACGGCATCTACGTCGACTGACCACCGCGCCGGCAGGCGGGCCCGCCCGCCACGTTGACCCTCGCTTCTTCTCAGTGCTGCGGCCTCCAAGGCTTGCCCATGGCCTTGGAGGCCGCTGCTGTGGCCGGGCGGGGGCAGGCAGCGGGTTCAGGTGGTCTCGAAGCAGATGACGTACTCCTCCAGGCCGGTGATCGGGTACACCTCCCCCTGCAGGCGCTCAAAGGCCTCCCGGGCCGTATCTCTGCCCTTCGCCCATACCCGCACGCGGTATTCGCGGTCGGCGTCCAGAAGCTGTATGCACAGCTCCGGCTCGGGCCCGTCGATCGTGGAAACCACGAGATCACCGCTGTAACTGGCGAAAGGCCACGACCCCAGCTCGGTGAACTCCGGCCCAGGGGCCGGGGGTTCGCTTCCGCACCGCAGAGTCACCGCCGCGTCGTGGGACGGTGCATTGCTGTTGAACACCAACGTGCCGTCCCCGACCGTGACAGCACACTCGAAGTCGATCTCCAGCTCCCAGCAGGCAGGCCGCTCGGCCTCCGACGGCCTGCGCATTTGATCAATCGCAAACATCCCCCTGTCCAGACTCGCGATTCCCGAAACACCGAGGTCGACGGCCATGCCGATCTCCCTTCTCCTGCACCGCTCCCTACCCAGCACTGATGGGGCCCTCGGTGCGATCGGCAGCAGAGCGCCGAGCGCACTTTCACCACATCACAGCCACCACCAGGTGCGCGGCTCACCGACGACTTGTCCTACCTCAGGCGGCTCTTCACGGTCTCGGCACTCAATGATCGCGGGCTGTCCACTTCTACGCGCGTGGTGCGTGGCACGCTCCATGGCCTGAACCTCCCAGTAACTGCCCGTACGGGTACGCGCCTTGGCCTGGCCGGCCCCGGGCGCACGCCCCGTCATGAGCGAGAGGACGCCCCCACATCATGTCCGCTCACCGTCTACGCCGCCGCTGGCGGCGCCCCGTCCTGACCGTGGCCGTGGCGGCCGCCGTCGCCGCGCCCGCGGCGGCCTTCGCCACAGACAGCTCCCCCACAGACGCGCAGAACCCGCCGGTGGCCGTGCCGTTGGATGACTCCTACTACGAGGGAGCCCTCGGCAAGACCGGGCCGGAACTCAAGACGGCCCTGCACACGATCATCAGCGAGCAGACCAAGCTGTCCTACGACCAGGTCTGGGATGCGTTGCAGACCACCGACGAGGACCCCGGCAACCGGGACAACGTCCTGCTCATCTACTCCGGCCGATCCCAGGCCAAGAGTGCCCACGGCGGCGGCTCGGATGACTGGAACCGCGAACATGTCTGGGCCAAGTCGCACGGCGACTTCGGCACCGCGACCGGCCCGGGCACCGACATCCACCACCTGCGCCCCGAGGACGCCTCAGTGAACTCCACCCGCGGCAACCTGGACTTCGACAACGGCGGCAGCCCCGTCGACGAAGCGCCCGGCAGCTCCGTGGACGGGGACTCCTTCGAGCCGCGCGATGCCGTCAAGGGCGACGTCGCCCGCATGATCCTCTACATGGCCGTCCGCTACGACGGCACCGACGCCTTCCCCGACCTCGAACCCAACGACAAGATCAACAACGGCAGCGCGCCGGCCATGGGCCGCCTCTCCGTACTCAAGCAGTGGCATCAGGCCGACCCGCCCGACACCCTCGAGAAGACCCGCAACGACCGGATCTTCGGAATCCAGAAGAACCGCAACCCCTTCATCGACCACCCCGAATGGGTCAACGACATCTGGAAGTAACACCCTCACCGCGCACGCCGGGGCCGCAGGGCGGCGTGCGCGGTCGCTTAGGGCGTGACTCTCCGATCATGCTCCTCAGCCATACTGGCTGCATGTCCTCGTCACTTCGCCCTCCGGCACCGCGGCCCTGCGAGAGCTGTCCTTATCGGCGCGATGTACCCGCGGGGATCTGGGCGAGTGAGGAGTACGAGAAGCTCCGACGCTACGACGCCGAAACCCCCAACCAGCCCCCAGGACTGTTCCAGTGCCATCAAGCCGATGCCGACAGTAATGCCCGGCGTGTCTGTGCCGGCTGGGCCGGGTGCCACCAGGGCGAGGACCTGCTCGCTCTGCGGCTGGCCGTGCTCGACGGCTCCATGGACACCACCACGTACAGGGCCGTGATCGACTACGAGTCGCCCATACTGTTGTTCCCCTCGGGCACTCGGGCAGTGAAGCCGCTGCTCACGGTGAGGCAGGCATCGACACGCCGACCGATGACGCCCGTCGCCTGATCAGCAAGATCTCTCGGACGCGCAGAGACGTCGTGCAGTAAGGAACCTCGGTGACCAGTGGAGCCAGATGAGGAATGCGGCACCAGTGACGGTGCCGAGGCGGAGCGCGCGCTGCCTGCCGGCTGTCGGCCCCCGACGATGAGTGGCCTCAGGCGACGAGAGGTGACCTCGGCGCTCGCTCACAACCCCAGGGACGGCAAGGGCTGACCGCGGTCACCGCAGAGGCGAACCCGGTCGAGCATGGGCCGCGCTCTGACAGTGGAGGCCATACATCCCAGGGCAGTCGGCACTGCCCCGCCGCCGGCGACGCCACGGACCGCCGGGCCGTCTCGGTGACGGCCCGCAGCTCCCCTTGGCAGACTGCCTGGGTGGCGGTTGCCCGGACGTGGGGAAGGCGACGCGGGTGCGGAGACGATGGTGGCCGTTGGCCATTGCGATGTGGGCGGCCCTCGTGGTCGGGGGCGGGCTCCTCACGCTGTACCTGCATGATGATCAGGGCCAGGCGGCTGACCCAGGCAGCGTGCCCACTGACACCCCATCGGCCACCTACGAGTACATCCCCTGCCCCAGCCCGGCCGAGGACGCCACATTGCACGCCTGCGCCTACAAGTTGGAGGGCTAAGCAGGCCCCTGGATCGTGCCATGCCGAGTGAACGAACAGACATGGCACAGCAGCACGAGCCTACGACGGCGCCAATCCCTCTGAGTGAATGATCAAGACTCCCACTTGCTGTCCACTGATGGGGATTCACGATGTCCGCCCCCACCCGGGCTGTGAACTTCAGGGAGCGCACGAGTCGTTGCTCACCGCAGCCGGGCTCACTTCGTCCGTACGATCATTACGCCAAAGCCCTGAACAGGAGCTATCGTCACCGCCACACGGACCACCTGCCCGAAAGGTGCGTGGGCGTTGCCGTGGCACCCGTCCGCCGACCAGAGCCACGGCCGAAGAACAATGGAAGGGCCACACCATGACCGAGAGCACGAGCGCCGCCACGGCACTGGCATCGCAGTACGCCACCCAGGTGAGCAGCGACCTGGAACGCAACGTCAAGGAGCAGGAACGTATCCGGGCGGAGATCGACACCCTGCAGGAGCAACTGGCCGCCCTGCACCGTGACCACACCGTGCTGATGAACATCCGCCAGGCCCTGGAAGTTGCGACCCCGCCCGCCGGACTCGCTGAAACGCCGCAGAGGGCCGGCGCGATTCCCGCTCCCCGGGGCAAAGCCTCAGCCGCTGCCAGCAAGAGCAAGCGGCCGGCAGCCAAGAAGACTGGTGCACCTCAACGCCGCACACAACAGGCCCCCAAGGCCGCGGCCGCAAAGGCCGCCGAGCCCACGTTGGTCGAGCTCATCGGCCGCCACCTTGCCGCGCAGAGCGAGCCACGTTCCGCGGCGGAAATCGCCACCGACCTCGGTCAGGCGCATCCCGCTCGCAACATCAAGACCACCGTCGTACGCACCACGCTCGAAAATCTTGTGGCCAAGAACCGGGCCCAGCGCACCAAGCAGGGTTCGTCGGTCTTCTACACCGCCCCCGATGCCTCCGCCCAGACAGCCGCCCCTGAGGAAGAGCCTCAGTCCGACCCCGCCGAGTGACAGGTCGCCGGATTCTCCTGCAGTCGCTCGACGAACGCCGGGGCAGGAATCGAAGCCGAACCCGCTAGCGGCTGGTCTCCAGGTCGTTGAGGACGGCAAGGACTGGGCCCCAGCACATGCCGACGGTGTCGTCGTCAGGTGTGACGCCTCGTTCTTGCTGGTTGCGCAGGTGGACGAAGTTTCGGTAGTCGCGGACGATCTTCATGAAGTCGTGGGCGTCCATCTGGATCCAGCCGCGGGTCCGAGCGGTGTCGAGCAGGAGGGAGAAGCTTGCTCGTTCGGGAGCGACCCGCTTGCCGTTCGGCAGGGGGAAGCCCTGCAGCAGGCTGGGGTCACGGTGGGTGAGGACGTCCAGGAGCAGTGCTTCGGCGAAGCTGCCGATCCCGATGATGGTGAGGCCGTAGGCACCGTGCTGCTCGCAGATCTGCGTTTCGGTGACACGTTCCATGAGCTGCTGGAGGAATTCTTCGCTGCTGACGAGGGGGCGTATGCGGGCTTCGAGGTCGTCGGGGGCGGTGAAGACGGTGGTGTGGCCGTCGGTACCGGGCTGGCCAAGGACGGGGCGCTCGGAGACGTAGGTGACGGTGAGCTGTTCGGCGGCGAGATGGGTGTTGAGTTCTCGGCGGATGATGTCGGCGGAGGCAAGGCCGTCGTCGTATTCGAGTGGGTCGCAGATGCGGCACAGCAGCCGGCTGACGGCGGCCGGATCGTCGGTGCTGATCAGGATGTCGGTGAGCCAGGGGATGCGGGGTGAGCCGTCGTACTCGGCGGGCTGGGGCCAGGCGGCACATTGCAGGAGTTGGATGAGTTGGTAGCCGCGGCGTTCGAAGGGGCCGTCGATGTCGACGATGAGGCGGGCGACGCGCTCGAGAGTAAGGGGGTCGAGGGGTTTCATCGCTGGGAGTCCTTGTCTGCTGTGTGCTGGGCCTGTTCGAAAGCGCGGGTGAGCCGTTCGACGATGACGCGGCCGCGTTTCTTGAAGCCCAGTTCGGTGATGGCCTGGGTGATGCGGGTGTCACGGTCGAGTTGGAATCCGTCGCTCAGCAGCCAGGAGGTCAAAGCCAGCAGGTCGGCGTCGCTGTAGTCGCCGATACGTGCCGCTGCGGGCAGGGCGGGACGAGGGCGGCGTTTGGCTGCCGCCGGAGGCGGAGGTGCTGCCGGGCGGGGCGTGCCGGCGGGGTCGGCTGGAGTTTCGTCTGCCTCTCGTGCGGCATCGCGCCACGTGGCAAGGAGGCGGTCGAGTTCAGTGTGCGGGTTGGTGAACCAGTCGGCGGCCCAGATGCGGTGGAAGCGCCAGCCGAGTCGCTCCAGGTGCGCCTGGCGCAGACGGTCGCGGTCGCGCGCGCTGGGAGCGCTGTGGTAGCGCTCGCCGTCGGTTTCGACGGCGAGGATCATCTGGCCGGGGCGATCGGGGTGGCCGAGGGCGAAGTCGATGCGGTAGCCGGACACGCCCCACTGCGGTGTGACGGGGACATGGGCGGCTTCGAGAGTCGCGAGGACCTGCTGTTCGAACGGGTTGAGATTCCAGTCGGTGCGTGCTGTTCCGGTGCGCTGGAGGTCTCCTCCGTGGGAGCAGTACTCGAGGAAGGCACGCAGCAGTTCGGGCCCGCGGTTGCGGGTGTTCTTGAGTTTGCCGGGGTCGAAGTCGTGGTGAGTGAAGGAGCTGACGACCGTCATCGTTTGGCGGGCGCGGGTGACGGCGACATTCAGACGACGCTCTCCCCCGTCGTTGTTGAGCGGGCCGAAGGCCATGGACAGCCGGCCGTTGGCGGCTTTGCCGTAGCCGATGCTGAGGATGATGGCGTCGCGTTCGTCGCCCTGGACCTGTTCGAGGTTCTTGGTGAAGAAGCGCCGCCGGGGTCCGGCGTCCGGGCTGAAGAACTCCTGGAGTTCGGGGCGCTCTTGGAGGGCGTGGCGCAGGGCGAGGTTGATGCGGTCGGCGTGGCGCTGGCCCATGGTGATGACGCCGAGGCTCAGGTGAGGTGTGTGGGTGGCGTGGTCGAGGGCCAGCTCGACGACGCGTTCGACTTCCTCGGGGACGGAACCGCTCTGGCCGGGCCGGGCGTGGCCGTCAACGGCTTCCAGGCGGATGGGGCTGGTAAGGGTGGTGCCGGGAAGAGTGACGAGCCGGTCGTCGTAGATGGCGTGGTTGGAGAAGGCGATCAGGCGTTCGTCGCGGCTGCGGTAGTGCCATTTCAGGGTGTGGACGTGGGGTAGCCGACTGCAGAGCATGTCCAGCAGTGACTCGTAGACGGCCGGTGTCGCATCGTCCTCGAGGTCATCGTCGGTGCGCTCTTGGCTGCCGCTCAGGACGCGTTGGAAGAAGGTGGTCGGCGGCAACTGGTGAGGGTCTCCGGCAACGATGACCTGCCGTGCACGCATGATGGAGGTGATCGCGTCGTGTGGCATGACCTGGCTGGCCTCGTCGAAGATGACGACATCGAACAAGGGAGTAGCCGGCAGGACACGGCTGACGACGAGGGGCGACATGGCCCAGCACGGCATGGCGGCTAGCAGCACGTCGGGGGCCTTGGCGACGAGCCTGCGCAACGGAAGGTGCCGGGACTTGCGGCGGGCCTGGGTGCGCACCAAGGTGTTCTGGCCGGAGTGGGCGTCGCGGACCTTCCGCAGCCGGGTGGCGACCTCGTAACGGACACGAGCGGGATTGCTGTCCCGGTGGATCACGTCGTTGCGGCGGAACTGTTCGACGACGTGGTCGTGTTCCAGACGGGTGAAGGACCGCAGGTAGGCGGAGCGCATGTGCGCTTCCTCCAGAACCGAGGACCGCCACAGATAGCGGAAGGTGGCCACCGCCGTGTCGGGGTTCGCGTCCGCGCGGGCCAGCTCGTCAAGGAGGCTGCCGAGTCCGGCGGCTTCGAGCCGATCGGTGAGCTGGTTGAGTTCGGGCATGCGCAGCAGGGTGTCGCGGTCACCGTCGAGGCGCTGAAGGGTTTTGTCCACCTCGTCCGCGGGTGCGGTCTCCCAGCCGTCCCAGCGCACGCACAGGGCTATCGCAGCCAACTGAGTGTGCAGGTGAGTGAAGGCGGCCAGAGCGCGGGAGACTCCGGGGACGGTCCAGGGGTTCGCGTCGCTGGTCGCGGACAGCGACTGCCAGCGGGTGTGCTGGTCAGCCGCCTGCAGAAGGGCGGCGTGCAGCGCCGAGCGTTCGCGTAGGCCATCCTTGGACAGCCCGCGAGCCCGTTTGATCAGTTTCCGGCGATGCCACCAACCGATGTGCCGGTTGCGTTCGTTGCGCCAGGATCGGTCGGCGGTGGCGGCGATGAGATCGTCCAGGCCGGGGGCGAAGACGGCCGCTTCGAAGCGGGCCAGTGTCGCGGCAACGTCGTGCAGCAGGGCAAGCAGGGCCTGCCATCCCTGGAGGTCGTCGGCTCGGCGCAGGCCTGCGGTGTCCACCAGGTCCTCCAGAGCCCGGCGAGTGTCGTTCAGTGCCGTGCCGGTGAGCTGGTCGAGGCCGACCATCACAGCGCGCAGTTCGTCCTCGGTGCGGGCCTGCGTGTGCGACCAGGGTGACTCTCCGCGGCGGACTGTCAGTCCCTTCTTGGCGACGAAAGTCCGCAGGTCCTGCTCGGTTTGGCGGTAGTGCTCGCCGTGAAGGTGCCGCAGTGCGGGGCCGCGCAGACGAAGGCGCGTGTGGTGGGCCGGCGGGCAGCCCATCAGGCGGGTGATCGTCTGGTGTGGGCTCACCTGCCAGGGATCGAGCAGCTGGTGGAACTCCTGTATGTGCCGCAGTGTCTGCTCGCGGTAGTGGGCCAGGCCGGTGTGCAGGTCGGCCGGGCGAGGCGGGGCTTGTTGGCCGGCTCGCTCCAGGGCCTCGTGCAGTTGCTGGGCAATCTGGCGGCGGCTGAGTTTCTTGCCGTGAAGGTCGAAGACCAGGCCGTCCAGGTCCACGGTGGCGAGGGTGTCGGTGACGGCTTCGATCGCGGCGCGCTTCTCGGCCACGAACAGGACGCGTTTGCCAAGGGCTGCGAAGGTGGCGATCAGGTTGGCGATGGTCTGGCTCTTGCCCGTTCCCGGCGGCCCTTCGATCACCAGGTGGGAGCCGGTCAGAGCGGCGCTGATGGCCTTCTGCTGGGAGGCGTCCGCGTCGAGAACCAGGTACTCCGACCGGGGCGGGATGTCGTCGGCGCCATCGGGAGCCCGTGAGCCGGTGTCCTCGGCCAGGGCACGGTTTGCTTCCTGGTCACCGGCCAGAGCGGCGATTACCGGGTGTTCGGCCAGCAGGTCGGTGGCGTTGTGCAGGTCCTGCACCATAGGGAGCCGGTCAAAGCTGAAGACACTGGCTACGATGCGTTCTTCCAGCTCGACCGTCAGGTTACTGCGTATGAGATCGGCTTCGAGGATGCCGTACGCGATGCGGATGCGACCGGCCGCGTCCGCGCACTCCTCCAGAGCGGTGGCCACCTTGTCGGCGAGGGCCTCGATGTCGCCGTCCATGCCGTACTGGCGGCTGAGCGCGTACAGCAGCACCGGGTTGATCTCCGCTTCGCCAGCCGCCTCGAGGACGAAGTCGTTCTCGGAGGCGGTGCGCGGCTGAATGGCCAGAGGCTGAAGCAGCACCGGGGCGCGGAGCGCCGGCACAGGAGTGCTCCCTCGAGTGGGCGGCGAGTCAACACGCAGCAGGCCTAGGGCCAGGCGCCCGGCCTCGATGCCCTGTTCCTCATCCAGCTCCACCATCCTGCGGCGCAGGCTTCGTGCCCGGGTGCAGGCAGGACCGTGGTCGGTGGCATCGGGAAAGAGGCTGGCCAGGCGGGTCTTGCGGCCGGCCAGGAATGAGGTCAGGGGCTGCGGATGAGCGTCGGTCACATCCAGGGACGCGGTTTTGGTGTCCTTGAAGTGCAACAGTGTGTTGTAGGGCCCGAAGTCGATCAGCTCGTCGGCCCACTGTTGTGCCTCGGCGGCCACTTTCTCCCGGCGAGCGTGCCGCACGATGGCTTCCACGTGTCCCCCTTCTGATTCGGCTGCCGAACCCGGCCCGCCTCGCGCCGGGGCCCGCCCTGCTACGAGGCGAACAGGCCAACGTACGGAGCCCACGACGCCATCAGACAGAGGGAGTTGGAGCGCGCACAGGGCGTGAAAGAAGCACATACGGCGCACCGGGAGCGCCCGGAAGACTGGGCTCCATTGCCCGCAGACCGTCGTCATCGACCGTTCCCTGGCAGGCAAGAGGACTTCCATCAGGCTGGTCACAGGTAGCTGGCTTCTGGGGTCGTGTGCGCTGCGAGGCCTGTACCGGCGCCAGCCCGCCCCCGGTGAGCAGCTCGTCGGCGAGGCCCCGGCGATGGCTGAAGCCGCGGCGCACCAGAACCTCAAGCGCGGCGCAACTGCCGGACATCACGGAGGCGGAACCGCGGTGCGGGGAGCCTGAGCGCATGTGAGGGGGAACGAGAAGCCGGTCCCCCTCACGCACACGAAGGGCGGATCCCCTCAATGGCCTTATAGATCACGGGAGTTGAGTGTCAGTGGGCGGCTGTACCGTCATCTGAATGCCCGGTTTGGGCCTGCTCTCCACTCCTGACCCGACTGACCCTAGGAATCCCAGATGGCACATGTTCGTGGGCACCACCGCAAAGATGGCACCTACGTCCGTCCGCATCACCGCCGCTCACGGCGAACGACCCGCAGCACCTCACCCTCCCGCCCTCGCACGACCGTTCCCGCTGGCTCGACGACGCCCGTACGGGGCTACCGCCGTGGCGACGGCACCTACGTCCGCCCGCATCGCCGTCGAATTGGTGCTCCCTCTGCCGTAGCGGTGGGGGGAGGCGGTGTTCTGCTGTTTGTGCTCATTGTGCTGCTGCTTACCAGCGGCGGCTGAACGGGCTCGAACTACGATCCCGCGACCAACTGGCGGTGCCCGGCACCTCTCAGGCGGGCACCGCCTTCTAATGGGGAATCGTCCCGGGCCGCCTCTGGGTGCGCGGGTCTACAGCGGGTCCCCCGATGCACTTGTCCCTCTGCGTTGCAGTATGGCGAGACCTAGTCGGCCGCTCCCGCGCAGCAACTGTCAGCTCACCTCCTACGAGGGCTCCCTATGTGGCGAGTTGGGCAAATCGCCCTGCATGACGGGGAGCCATTGGGAGAGGATCGTCCCGGACGGGTTATAGAAGATCACCCGGCGTCCACTGTCGTCACCGCGCATCCACCCGCAGGGCACAGCCCTCTCCCGCCCCGGCACCGAATGCTGCCGACGTACCGCGCGCGGTACGCCAACCCGCTGCCCTCCCTGCGGAAGACCTCGCAGGGCCCCACAACGCGACACACGGTCGGCCTGCCGCTGCACATGGCCTGGTCGGGGCAGTGCTTCTTCGACGTCGAGCGCCCCAAGGAGCGCATGATCCTGTACCGGCGGGCCTGGCCGGGGACAGCGCCAGGGGCTGGAGACCTTCCACAACCGGCGACCTTCTGGTTAGACAGTGCCCGGTGCTGCAAACCCTGATCAGCAGGAGATCCGAGACGTATGGGAGGACTCCTGCCCCGAGTTGGGCGCACGGCTCGAACACGACGAGCTGCCCGAGCAGTTGCTCACCGGCCCCGTCCGCGCGATGTCGAGCCAGGGGCGGCAACTCCAGTTCCGGGCGAGGCACAGGAACGCACAGGATAATGACGGTTATCCTGTGCCCATGCCGACGCCGGATCAGAACGCCCGGCAATCGGGGGAATCACCCGACATGCCGAGGGAAGAGCTGGCGCGAGGCCAGGGTGTCCACGAGCTCGACTTCCCGCCCGTTCGCAACGGGGTCGACTACCTCGTCTCCGTCGTCGATCACCTGACCACCGACGAGGTCGGCCCCCGCGACATTAAGTACGCGATGCTCCACCTGCACGCCGCGACGGAGGTCCTTCTCAAGGCGCGGCTCGTCCACGCGCACTGGAGCCTCGTCTTCGACAACCCGGGCCAGGCCACCGAGGGCCGCTTCCGCTCCGGCGACTTCAAGAGCTGCACCCTCGCAGAAGCTGTGCGACGGCTGCGCAACATCGCCGGCGTCACCATCACTGAGAAGGAGGAGTCCGCTCTTGCTGACCTCGGCCGGGACCGCAACGCCCTCCAGCACTACGGTCTGACCCACAACGCCCGTGCCCTCGAAGCCCGCGCGGGCCGGGTGCTCGACTTCCTGGTCCGCTTCATCGACGACGTCCTCGTGCCCGACCTTGATCTGGACGAGCGGAACGACCTCGGCCCGGACATGGTCCGCATCAAGAACGGACTCGACGGCATCCAGACCTTCGCCTACCAGCGCCTGCGGCGCCTGCGCGGGACGCTGAAGGGCTACGAGGACCGCACTGTCCACTGCCCCGAGTGCGACGAACTGACCCCGGTCGCGGACGGGAGGGTCAACCGCTGCCACTTCTGCGGCCTAGTGGTGACCACCACACAGTTGATGATCCGCCTCTACCTGGTCGGGCACCCCGAGCCTGAGAGCCAGATCGGGGTCTGCCCCCGATGCACGCAACCCACCCTGGTGGGGGACGTTCCGATCGCCACGGGCGAACGTGTGGCGTTCTGCTTCGGCTGCCCGGGACCCGTCCCCGCCCCCGGCAGCAACCAGTTGGGCGACGCTCGGCGATCCGGACCTCGACCGCGTGCTCGCGGACGCGCAGGCGGCCGCCGCCTCACCTGCACGCGGGCCTGCGCAAGCTCAGCTTCGACCCGGGCCCCGCCGACGGGGCGGACGGCGCGTGACCGCCACACCGCGGACCGGACCGGGCGCCCGCGAACTCCCCGGCCACGGGCGGGCGTTCGCCGTGGCCGGACCGGGGGGGTCAGCCAGCCAGGGGCGTCAGCGCGGCGAGCACGGCCATGGCGACGGTGAATGACGCCGCGGCGGCCGAGCAGCGCCGCGGGATGCTCCAGGCCGCGGCCGCGGTCAGGCCATACGAGACCACCGCGACGAACAGCGCGCCCAGCACCCCGAGTGCGGCGGCCCCGGCGCGGGCCGCGCTCGGCGCCCCTTCGGCCAGGTCCAGCACGCCGTACAGCAGCATCAGGTCCAGCACGGCGGCCGCCGCACCCAGCCCGGCGCACCGCCAGGCGGCCTCGGGGGCGGCGCCGTCGGCGACGGCCAGCCGGAACGCGACGAAGGCCGTGAGGGCCGCCGCCACCACGACGAGGGCCAGGAACTCGGCCTGCAGAACGGACACCCATCGACCCCTTGCCCAGATGCTCTTGGGGTCGCGCGGCCGCGGCGCCCCACCGCACCGGAGTCTAGCGAAACAATGGGCCAGTGAAACAATGGGACACCAGGAGAGGGGTAAGAGCTGATGGCACGCCAGGAAAGGCCGCTGGACCCGGACATCCCCGCCCCGCGCCGCGAACTCGTCGAGAAACTGCGGAAGTTGCGCAGAGACCGGGGCCTGGGCTACCGCGAGCTGGCCGAGGGCTCCCCGTTCAGTCCCGCGACCCTCTCGCGCGTGCTGAACGGACGCCAGGTGCCGAATGCCGCGCTGCTGGTCTCCCTGCTCGGGGCGCTGGGCGTGCCGGGGGACGAACGCGTCCGGTGGCAACAGGCCTGGGAGGCCGCCGAGCAGACGGCGGCCCGACAGTTCGCCGAGGCCACGGCCAAGGCCGCGGGCTCCGGCAGCGGCCCGGCCCCGGCGGTGCCGCGCCCCGTGCTACGGGGCCGCCTGCTGGAGCTGCACGGCGCGGCGGGCGCGCCCAGTGCGCGCACCCTGGAGGCGGCCTGCGGGCTCTCCCGCAGCACGGTCCACCGCATCCTGCGACCGGGCAGCTTCGCGGCGAGCACCCCACTGCGGGCGCCGGACCTCGCCGACGTCCTTCTCCGCCGGGTTGACCCCCATCAGCGGGCGGCCTTCGCCGACCTGGCCCCGCTGCTGCGGCAGCGCATCGCCGAGGAAGCCGGGGCGTCACGCACCCCGCGGGCCGAGCCCCCAAGCCGCCGCCCGGACCGGGGTACGAACCCCGGCGAGCAGGCCGAGGCGGCCCTGCGCCGCCTGGCCCGGCGCGCCACCGACATGGAACACCGGCTCGCCGCTGGCGAGCTGCGGGCCGACGACGACTTCGTGCGCCTGCTGCACGACCTGCAGCACAGCGTCGCCGAAGCCCGCAGCGTCCTGCTGGACTTCGGCACCGGGCCCGAAAGCGGCCCCGTCGAGGTCGACGTCGTCCCCGTCCTGCCCGTGCCCGACGACGAACTGGCCTTCTACGACGCGGTCGCCGAACCGGCGCCTGACGAGGCGGTCAAGCCGCCCCGCATCAACTCCGAGCAGCGGGCGCGGCGACTGCTGGAAGCCGCCGCCGCGCATGAGGGCGGGGCGTCCGCAAAGCAGTTGGCCCGTGCGGCGGGGATCGCCCTGCCTTCCGCCTACCACCTGCTGCGCGCCCTGACCCACGCGGGCTACCTGCGCCGCGAGAAGGGCGTGTTCGTGCTCGGCGAGGTAGCCGAGCAGTCGGGCGTGGTGTCACAGACGCCGAACGGGTCCACGGCCCGGTGACCACAACTGCGCCGGTCCGCGCACCCGGTCCACCCCCGACACGCTGCACCGCGACCCGCACGAGCAGTGGCCCGAGCACGCCCGCAGGCTCTACGAGCACCTCGTCGGCCTGTAACGCGCGGACGACCTGCTGCCCACCCTCGCGGCCGCATGGGTCGCCCACCAGCGTTCGGTGCGTACCCAGCGCGCGTACGCCCGTGGCTTCAAGGTGTTGAGGAGTTCGCCAGCGAGCACGGCACGCACCCGATGGCCGTGAAGTTCGCGCTCGCCGACACCTTCCGGCTGTACCTGGAGACCGCGCCCACCTGGGTGCGGGTCAAGGGCGGCCGACGCGGCGAGATGGCGGCGCCCGGTCATCGACCCAATACGCCCGCACCCCGACCAGTCCGTGACGATCGTCGGCACCGGCGCGCCGCCGAACTGGCCCCGGTTTCCTGGAAGTTCGCCCGGCTGATCACCGCGGACTCCTCGTACTGCTCGACGAGGACCTGAGCGAGGCCGAAGTATGCACCAAACCCCAGCGGCACCCGGGGCGTCTGAGGGCACGTTGTGTGGTGGCACCCGGACTCGCCAGTCACCGCGCCCACCAACCAGGCTGCCTCGCTGAGAAGGTCTCGCTTCTTGTACGCAGGCGGTACCTCCCCGGCCCAGTACAACTACGCCCGGCGCGGGTTCTGTAGCCGCTATCCGGAGGCCTCGTCCACCCCGAGATCACTGCGCATGGCACCCCGGAGGTCCGCCAGCAGCACCCACGACATCTCCGTCTCAGCTTCCAGGACATCGAGTCCGCTATCGCTGGCCTCACCGCCGGCCAGGAGGCGTTTCAACAGGCCGTAGGTCTCGTTGAGCTGACGGCTCGCCGCCCGGGCGCCTGTCAGCACTGCCGCGGGCACGATCATCTGCGCCTCGGCGTAGCTGTCGCGAAGCGCCAGACGCCGCTCCTCAAGTTGCTCTGCGCAGACCCGGGTCTCCGCGCCGTCTCGAGCCCGCAGGGCGTGCATCAGGTTGATCTGCGCGGTCTGGTACTGACGTGCCGTGGTGTTGAGAGAGATATAGCAGGCCCGCCGCAGATCAGTCAGGTCACGATGTGCCGCAGCACGTGCTTCCTGCTGCCGGACCTCTTCGGCATGGGCTCGCTCTTCGCGCTGCTGGCGGGCCATTGCTTCCAGTTCGTGACGCTTGAGACGGTCGGCTCTGCTCTGTGTCAGCAGCGCTGCGCCCAAGGTACCGACGACACCGACGACCGCCACAGCGAGCGCACCCCAAATCTGCCCCACAGCCCCCACCTCATGTCGGACAAGCGCGACGCCCGGCATTCCGCGCCTTCACCACTCCTGCATCTATCGTGGCGATCATAAAGTTCGGAGTTGTACTGTGGCCCGCCGCCCGGCTGCCAAGCGTCGTCATGACTGCGTGTGGAAGGGCTACTCATCCGGCTCCTGTGACACACGCGCCGCGGGAGGACGATGCCGGGCAGCAGCCACCTGACCGGAGTGACGCACAGGCGGCAGGGACTGGTTTGCGTGCAGCGTGCCGGGGACCAAGCGCAGAGCGGGGCGCCCGTCGGGTTCCGGGTCAATGGGATCGAGACAGTCGTGCTGAGAGATGTCGAGCACGGTGCACAGCCCGTCGTGGCTGGCAGCGGAAGAAGTGAACACCAGCCCGTCGATGGGCCGTTCCTGCCCGAAGACCCGCAGCAAGTACTCGGTGACGATCTGCGTCGGCACGTACTCGAGGTGCTCGCGACCATCGGCATCGGCACTGATGCGTGTCACGAACTCGTGGAAGAACATCAGCGCATGCCGCAGGTATGAGTGGTCTGTGTCGAAGATCGTCGGGACCGGCCCCAGGCGGGTGAAGTCGACCACCACACAGGGGCGGGTGGTTTCGAATGCCGCATACGTGACCAAGGAGGTGGAGTCGGTGGCATGCCGTACCACTTCCTGGATGGCCGTAGCGGGGCTGTCGGCTCCGTAGAAGAGAGGGATGCCTGCCGGACTCATCCGGTTTGGGTGTCGGGCCTGAGCGGGCGAAGCGGTTCCCAGTAGGCGGGCGGACCAGTGCTGTTCGGCAGCCTCGTGTACCCGTGCGCGCCACAGGCGTTGCCCGGCCGGAATCTCCTGCACCAGTCCTGCCTCTGGGATGAGGCCGCCGAGCGTCTCGAGGATGGCCGCGGCAGGGACCTCGCCGCCGCCGAGATGAGCCTCGTCCTTGTCAGGCGGAGCCAACCAGAACACATGCCGAGTCCGGTACATCACCTGGTGACTGAAACGCTCCCACCCATCGAGCAGCGCCTCGTCCTGGCGAGGGGCGATGAAGTCTCGCTCCACCCACACGTCATCGTGCCGGGCCGCCGCGCGGACGGTCTCCCGCAGTTCCTCACTGCGCAAGACGTCCACGTACTGGTCGGCGAGCTCGTCGCCGTCCCAGTGCTTGACAGGCACCAGTTCGCCTTCGAAATAGGCAAGTTCGTCACCCGCCAGGGCGTACTCGGTGCGGAGCCCGTCGAAGAATGCTTCCAGGAGGGTGTCGATGGGGGCCGCCGGCGTGCGCGCGCAGTAGTCGCAGGTTTCATCCCTGTCGGCATCTGCTGTGATCTTTCGAGCGAGGGTCTCATCATCGACACACCCGGCGCAGACGAAGCCGTAGCCATAGCTCCATCCCTGCTCTGTCTGCGCTTGCTCCATCTCATCTGCACCCACAGGGAAACGATAGCCGTTCCCGCGGATACGGGGCTGAGCTCACGGTGACGGAGACCGGCTAGCGGGGGGACTCCTCCGCCGTGCTGGGCTGTTCAATGCTTCCGTGTTGCGCGCAGACACACTCCGTCCGGGCAGACACACTCCGTCCGGAACGCCTCTCGGGCTGAGCGTGCTGGGCATCAGGAATTCTCACTACATCTGCAGCAGTCTCATCCAACTTGCCGCACCTCAGTACATCCGGACTGTACAGGTTCCAACACCTTTCACTGCGCATCTTCTGCAGCACAGGTCAGAGGAACGTAACTACCGCAACATAAGCGAGACTTCACAGCTTCACCCTTTTACATGTGGGCAGGATCCGCCATCCTAAGCATTTCTGACCACCACAACTCCCCCATTTGAGTGGGGCGTTAAGCAGCATACGTACACCGGTGGAACTTGGCCCACCTCGTGCGCGCACCTGGCTTGCGCGCCTCGCACGCCGGCCGCCAGGCGATGCCCTTCTCTGCAAGTGACTCTCTTGAGCTTCGCGTCCAGCCGCCCCAAGCGGCCACTCCCCCACCAACGGCTCGTGGCCCAGCAGCACATGGCCGCTGCCCCCAGTTCCACGGCCTACTCCGCCCCGCAGCCCGGTGCCAGACCATCTCGCAGCCCTCGAACCGGCTGCGCCGCATGCACACGGCTCGTCGACTTCGCTGCGCTGCCCAGTCCTCACCGTTCAGGCCCGCTGCGGCACTGAAGACCGACGAGATCCGGGTGACACCGCCTCTGCGCTATGTCCGCCTTTGCATGAAAAGCCACTTCTTCACATCATTAATGACGTAAATGAAGTGCTGCCCGTATTGCACTTGCTCGTGCGAAATAGCGCGCTCTGATATGCCGTTGAACCGCATTCCGATCTGCATCCGATTCAGTGAAATGGGTCACATCAATGGCGGTGGTCCGCGGATCCGTTGAGCGCACTTCTGTTCTGCGCAAAGAGAGTTGAGCTTTTCGATCAAAGAGGGCGAGGGATTCTGGTCGCCAGGGACGGACCTCACGCATTCCCTATTCGAATTCGGGCCTTGTTCCGTCCGGGCTTTCTCGCCTAACGTCACCGTCGATCCGGATGGAACGCCGAATCCTGCCGCTGTCCGGAAACCCTCCCACCCACTCACTAACGCACGGCAGGAGCGGGGGACCCAGGTAAGGCGCCGATCCGGATTCCGGAACGGCTCGGGGTGAAGTCGCATTCGCAGTGCGACCGGACATCTCCCGTCCGAACCCGACAGCTCACCTCGTAGGCGACGGAGAGGAATTCGTCATGCCTGCAAAGGGAAAGCACCGCCGTCCCAAGTCCAGTCCGCTCACCCGGGGCATCGCCGCCGCAGGCACGGGCGGGGCCGTGCTCGCTCTTCCGGTGCTCGGCGCGACCACAGCCGGTGCGGCGCAGGCCGGCACGGCTGCCAAGCCCTCCGCGGCTCCCAAGACCTATGTCGTCGTCGCGGGCGACTCCCTCTCCAAGATCGCCCGAGAGCATTCCCTGAGCGGCGGCTGGAAGAAGCTCTACCAGGACAACCGCAGCGCCCTCGGCGACGACCCGAGGCTGATCCGTCCCGGTCTCAAGCTCACCCTCGGCAAGAAGGGCCCGGCCGAGCCCGCGGAGAAGCCGGCCGCCTCCAGGGCGTCCGCCGAGCGGGCGGACCGCTCCGAGCGCAACAACGCGATCGCCGCCGAGCCCGCCGCTGCCCCGGCGAAGAAGTCCTACACCAACGACCTCGACGGCTGGATCAGGGAGTCGCTCGACATCATGGCCCAGCGCGGCATCCCCGGCTCCTACGAGGGCATCCACCGCAACATCATGCGCGAGTCCTCCGGCAACCCGCTGGCCACCAACAACTGGGACTCCAACGCTGCCGCCGGCATCCCGTCCAAAGGGCTCCTGCAGGTCATCGACCCCACCTTCGCCGCCTACCACGTGCCCGGCACGTCGATGGACAGCTTCGACCCGGTCGCCAACATCACCGCCGCCTGCAATTACGCGGCCGACCGCTACGGCTCGATCGACAACGTCAACGGCCCGTACTAAGGCCCGTCTTCAAACAAGCGATGCCGCACTTCACACGTGCAGGGCTCTCTGACGTAGGACGTGAGGTGCGGATACGTGGCCGTCGCGCAGGACTGAGGCTTCTACGAGCACAGCGATATCGGCGGCCAGCGAGCGGTCGGCGCCTTCTTCTGCCAGCCAACGGGCGGCGGCCACCGTGCCGTGGGTGGACCAGCCGCCGATGAGTACGACGCGCCTGCTCGGGTTGAGGGGGTTCGGGGCTCGGACAACATAGCCGCAGTCCCGGATCACCTCACTGTCTGCGGCCTCTCCCTGGTATGCGGTGCCGTCCCAGGTGATCTCTCCTCCGCTCAGATGGAACGGCAAGGACTCCGTCATGGCGGCCAGGAGGCGGTGAGCGACCTCGTTGTTCTTCGGTCCGCCGAGGACGAGCAGGTCGTGCTCCATCTCATGGCCCGGCAGGTGGGCCGATAGCCGGACCTTCTCCAGGTCGAGGTCTCGGTAGGCGTGGGTGAGGGAGGGGACCAACAGGGACAGGGCCCGGATTTGGCCCAGGCCAGCCACGGGGCGCTGGTATCGGCCGGTGTCTATGTGTGCGGTGTCCAGAACGACGGAGACTCACCTGCCCCCGAATAGCGCCATGTGCGGCGCGCGGGCAGCCGTCTGGCCATGAGCCAACGCGCCAGCCCGGCGATGCTGGTGAGTACCGCGGCGACCACTGCGCTGAGAACCTGCGAGCCCACAGCTCCCACAACGCTGTCCATGTCATTCGCCCCCTCCGGTCCTGCAGACCCTAGCGCTGGCAGGTGTTCAGGACCGTCTCTACCGGATCATGGCCCGGGTGTGTCGGGCCTGCACCTCGTCGATGCGGGTGCCGGGCCGGACCAGGGCGCGGGTGATGGCCAGATGCTTGATCACGTGCGAGCCCATCGAGTCGGCTTGAGGAGCCGGCGCGCGAGTGCGCGCCGCAGCCCGATCACCGGCCCGCCACTGGGCGAGCCGCTTGACGTAGAACGGAACGGATCACCGTCCAGGCTGGCGTGCTCGATGACGATGACCTGAGAGCCCAGCACTCTGGCTTCGACCAGCGGTGCACCAGGGGCAGCCGGGACTCGTTTCCCACCCAGGTTTCCCCCCACTCCTGCACATGCCGCAGCGGCTGTGGATACTGCCCCCGTGACTGATCACTCTGTTTCTCTGATAGCCAATCTGATCACTGTCTTTCTCGCTCTGGCGATCGGCACCCGGATCGGATACATCGTCGCCAGCCGCGGCACAACCCACCAACTGCATGTGATGGAGCGGCACTTCGAGACCAGTCGGCAGCTCTTCGAACGCCAGCAGGAAATGCAACGTGAGATCGACCTGCACAGGCGGTCACGCGACGAACTGAAGAGCAGCTACGAAGTGCTCGGTATTTGGCTCCACCGGGTGGGCCAGACCGTCGACGAGATCCACTACGGGGCGGCTTCCGCCGATAAGAAGATGCGGAACAAGGCCGAGGCTCTCATAAGCGTCAGACTCTGGGAGGCCGTCTCGCCGCCAGCCAGCGCGGCCGCAGCGGAGTTCTACTGGAGCCCGGACGTCCTGCGGAAGATCCGCGAACTGCAGGGCCCCTACGCCCAGTTCGTCTCCCACACCCGGCTGGCGATGATAGAGGAAGAGTCCGACGGCACCCCGCAGTCCTCGCGGTTCAGCCAGGACGCCTGGCACGACTGGCACGAGTTGCACTCACTCATCGCGGACATCAAAACTCAAGCACGGGACGACCTGATGGCCCTGCCTCCCTCTTTGAACGAACGCACTTGAGTGTCAGGACGCACCCGCGCGTCTGCGGAACCCCGGAAAGGCGATTCGCCTGCGCGACACCTGTGCCTGCTCATGCACTGCCTCCACATACAACGGCGTCGCCACCACCAGCCGGTGAACCCACCGCGGACGATCAATGTCCATCAGCACGATGGCATGCCCACGCAGCCGCCCACGGGTAGACGGCGGATACTCCCTCTCGATCCAGCCGTGCACCCCGAACGCCGCATCCTCGATGAGCACCTCACTGCGGTGATACGGCATGAGCTCGTTGAGGAACTCGGGGACCACATGCAGCCCGCTCTCCTCGCGGCGCTCGACCTCAAGAATCAGATCATGCAGCCATGTGGTGTCCGAACCCATTCGGCCATTCGCACACACCTGAGTGCGCAGATGCTGCACCGACCCGCACAGCATGAGCCCCAGATCACGCGGCTGCCCGGCTACCTCTGCAGGGACCTGCCCGACAAACAGTGCAACATCCTCAGGCGGTCTGCCACTGTCCTCATGGACGGCCACCTGAGCCATGTCCACGTCGAAGCTGATCCATTGATTCACCTGAAGATTCCGGGTGGTGAACGGCACCGGCGCGAACCGCCGCTCAATGGTCCGCTTCGCCTTCTCCACCAGCGCATGCGGGGCCATCGGCTCCGCCGTACTCTCCCAGGACCGGCTCCCCGACACTTCGATCAGCGGCGGAACCTTCACTGACGCCTGTAACCCCTGCTGCACAATGGCAGGCCGCATCCCGAGCCGCCCGTAGAGCTTGCGCTCCGACACATAGACTAGATCCACAGCGCTCCCCCGCAGTTGCTTCCGTAGCGTGCGTGACGATACCGAGCACCCGTCGGAAAGGCCGCACCACGCGTCAACGAGGGCCGCATCACGGACGTCAAGCTCCAGAAACGACTGGTGGCAGGACGTGCCGGCGTCCCGCTCCTCCGCCACCGCGTCGTCCCGATCGCCAACTTCCGCCGCCGCTATGCGGACCGGTCGACCGTGGCGCCACCGAGATGATCTCGGGCTACGAAAGTCTTGCCAGAGCCACGTTCACTTGTACGCCGACGGTCGCTCGTGCGGTGTTTCCCAGGGGCTGTCTGACGATGCGGATGCGCGACGTGCTGGGCCCGGTGGTCTTTGCCGACGCCGACTTCGAGGACCTGTTCCGGTCAAGGGCCGTCCGGCGGTGTCGCCAGCCCGGCTGGCTCTGGTGTCGGTGTTGCAGTTCACCGAGGGGTTGACCGACCGTCAGGCAGCGCACGCGGTCCGCTCATGCCTGGACTGGAAGTACGCCCTGGGCCTGGAACTGACCGACATAGGGTTCGACTTCTCCGAGCTCAGCGAGTTCCGTGCCCGTCTGGTCGAGGCAGATGCCAAGCGGGATTTGGAGCACTCCAATCACTGGCCTGCGCAGGGCGAACTAAGCCTTATCGGAGCCCCACCCGGCCACTGCGGCCGACCGAGGAACCCCGTTGAACTCAGGACCAGTGTCGGCCTGTGGGCTGGACGGCAGCAGGAAGGCCTGTCGGAGAGCTGATGATTGCCGGTCCACATCAGATTGCGGATGGATCTGACGTGGACCGCGCGGCTCAGGCTGTCCGGATCGCGTTCACCAAGCCGGTCACCAGGTCCGCTCGTTCGACCATGCTCCCGACCACCAGGTATTCGTGGTCGGCATGGGCCCCGCCACCGACGGCTCCGAGGCCGTCGAGGGTCGGCACCCCCAGCGCGGCCGTGAAGTTGCCGTCGCTCCCGCCGCCCACGGCCACGGCCTCGATGCCGGGCAGCAGCCGGCTCGCCATCGCGAAGAGCTCTGTTGCCACGGACTCGGGCATCGGCGGTCGGCCCACGCCACCCCGCACCTCGATCACGGCTCCCTCGACATGCGGCGTCAATGCCGCGAAGGCTGCTTCGACGCGGTCCTTCTCGTTTCCCGACTCGACCCGCACATCCACGATCACGGTTGCTTCAGCCGGGACGACGTTGCTCTGCGTTCCGGCTGAAGCGATGGTCGGGGTGACCGTGGTGCCTGCTTCAGGACGGCTCATCGCCTCGATTCGGAGCACCTGGTGAGCGGCCTCGACCAGAGCGTTTACGCCGGCTTCGGGTTCGAGACCGGCGTGCGACGCCCGGCCGGTGATCAGCACTTCGAACGTGCCGCACCCCTTGCGGCCGGTCTTCAGCCCACCACCCTCCGCCGTGCCCTCGAGCACCAGCACCGCGCCGCACGCCCGTGCGCGTTCCTCGATGAGGTCCCGCGAGGTGTGGGAGCCGTTCTCCTCGTCGCACGTCACCAAGATCTCGACGCCGGTCAGGTCCTCGAGCGCGGCCAGCCCGTGGATCGCCTGCACCAAGCCGCCCAGCATGTCGAAGACGCCCGGACCGGTCACCCGCCCGTCTTCGGCCACGAACGGGCGGCGCTCCAAAGTGCCGAGCGGGAACACCGTGTCATGGTGTCCAAGGATCAGCACCCGAGGTTCACCCCCGCCCGACCAATGTACGTGCGGACCCGCCTCGCCCTCGACAAGGACGGCCCGGCCGCCGAGGCGGCTCTCCAGGATCCCGGCGACAACCTGGGCTGAACCGGCCAAGGCGGTTGGATCACCTGAAGGCGATTCGATCTCGACGAGAGTCCTAAGGTCGTCGAGCATCGCGTCGACGGAGAGGGGAACGGCCGTGTGTGTGATCACGGCACGACGATAACCGGCCGACGGAACGACCTCGCTCACGAGGGTGTGAGCAGGACGCTGTTGACCGCGGAACCCTGCTGGGCGTTGACGATCAGCCCGCTGCCCGGCGCACCGTGCCGGACCCAAACGCTTGAGATCTTGCGATCGAACATGAATGGCCCCAGGTCGAAGGGAACTGGCTTGGTGTGCAGCTGCCCGGTCCGCTCGTCCAGGAACGTCATCTCCAGCTGGTCGGGCCCGCACCACCCTGGCTGCGGCCCAGTTCGGCCGCGATGGCCCGGATGGTGGCCTTCTCCCGCAGCCGGTCGGCGATGTTGGATGCGCTCGTCCTCGCGCAGGTACCGCGATGCGGTGGACCGTGGCGTCCGCGGAGCAAGCGCGGGCGCCACGGTCCGGTTGGGACTCGTCCTGTCGTTCCGCCATTCACGGCTGGTCCTCAGGTTGATCCCGACGACCCGGCAGGCTTCCATGTCCGAGTGCCCCAGCTGCATGAGGCGGAAGTATTCCTCCCGCTCCCGGCGCAGCTTCTTAGGCCCCTGAGCCTTCCGCGCCTTGCGGATCTCGAAGTCCATCGCATCCCCTGAGCTGGGGTGTTGTGACGACCACTAGAACTCAAGCCCCGGCGGGGCTCACACCCCAGGAACCTGGGACCTCAGGGCAGCATCAGCTCGCCCGCCCCAACTTCCGCCAAGGAAACACCTCCTTCCCCTGGCTGTCCCGCTCCGATGTGCCCGGTTCGACGGTCGTGTACCAGGACGACGCCCAGTACGACCCCTTCCAGGAGACGTAGGCGCCGGTCGCCGGGTCGGCGGTGTTGCCGCTCCACAGGTGGGTGCTGGAAGTCGTGGCGCCGAAGGCGGCCTCGACGTCCTTGCCGCTGGCCGAGCGGAGGGTGAAGAGCTTGCCGTGGGCGGGGGTGGAGGGGGAGCCCTCCGACCCCGTCGCCGGGTCGATGGGGATGAAGTGCCAGCGCTGGGCCTCCGAGGAGGCGCAGTTGGCGGTCCTGATGTCCTCGCGGGCGCCGGTCGCGGTCAGGCACTTGCCGGCGTTGGTGAGGGTGTACCAGCCGTTCCCGGCGCTGCGGGGGGTCCAGAGCTGGTTGGGGTTGCCGGGCTGCGGCTCCACCAGGTGGGCGCGGTTCTCGCCGGGGTGGTGGTCCATCAGGTTGCCCTGGTACTCGAACTGCCAGCCCTTGTCGCCCTTGTCCCAGGCCGCGAAGGTCCGGCCGACCGTCTTGCCGTGCGCGGAGCCCTGCTTCCACTCCGGGGCGCCGCACTCCTTGGCGTCACCGGTGTCCGGCTCGACCGTCCGTACGCCCTTGCGGTCGTCCTGGACGGAGCCGTACGTGTGGTCGCCGGTCGACACGGTGATGTTCGCGGGGCCGGTCACCGGCAGGTAGTACTTGAGGCCGATGTCGTGGGACTTGCCGGGCGCGATGGCCTCGCAGAAGCCGAGTTTCAGCGTCACGCGGTGGAAGTCGGCCTTCAGGCCGCCCACGTTGGGCCCGGAGCGGCCGGGTTTCACCGCGTCCTTCAGCTCCGACCAGCCGTCGTCCTTGAGGAGCGGGGACGTGGACGTGGGCAGGTCGAAGGAGATCTCGGTGCCGGTGCCGAGGCTCCGTTCCGTGTTGTTGGTGATGCGCAGCTTCGGCTGGATCGGCCACATGTCGCCCTCGGCCGTCGAGTAGTCGACGAACTCGGCGGAGACGTCCACGACTTCGTCGGGGAGGGGAGTGTCACCGGCACGTTCCGTCTTGTAGCCCCCGGAGGCGTGCAGCGCCCCGTCCAGGCGGCTGGTGACGTCGTACCCCATGCCGTACTCGCCGTTGGCGCGCTTGGTGTAGTCGCCCGCCAGCTCCCACAGCATGACGCCGCCGATGCCGTTGTCCTTCACGTACTGCGCCTTGGCGTCGATCGAGGCGTCGTTCTCCGTGGAGAGGAACACCTTCTTCTCGGCGTTCCACAGCCACGACGCCTTGAGCGTGTCGTCGTACTTCTGCGTGTACGTGCCCTTGAGCTTGCCGGACTCCTTGTCGGCGTCGATGTAGGAGGGGAGGTAGCCGGGGGTGATGCCGTCCTGGAGGTTTTGGGCGTGCCACAGGGGGTTGGAGCCGGAGGCGACCTCCTCGCCCCGGGTGCCGAGGTCGTGCCAGACGTTGTCGATGCCCTCGGCGCCGTGGCCGCAGTCGACCTTCTCACCGGTGCCGGGCTGGCAGGCGCCCTGGTCGGGGAGTGACGAGGTGCCCCACAGGCCGTCCGTGCCGCCGGAAACGTTCTGCCAGCCGCGTGTGTAGTAGGGGACGCCGAGGTTGATGCGGCCGGGCGGCAGCGCGCCCCGGTAGTAGCGGTACGACCAGTCGACGTTGAAGTAGCCGGTCTTGTCGAACTCCTTCTCGTCGTAGACCTTCGCGGCGGCCAGCTCGGCGTCCCTGCCGTCGTCGTACAGCGGCGCCTGCGGGCCGACGTACTTGTTCCAGGAGCCGTGCAGGTCGTACGACATGACGTTGACGAAGTCCTGGTACTGGAGGGCCTGGCCCGCGTCGTAGCCGCGTACCAGGTAGCCGGAGGCGGAGCCCGCCGAGGTGAGGAGGTAGTAGCGGTCCTTGTCGGCGCCCGCGCGGTCCAGCTTCTCGCGCAGGGTCTTCATCAGCGCGTTGTAACCGGCCTGGAGGCCCTTGCGGCGGCCGTTGGACAGCTCCCAGTCGGCCGGGTTGCCGCTGTCGGGCAGCGCGGTGGGGTACTCGTAGTCGATGTCGACGCCGTCGAAGCCGTACCGGTCGAGGAAGGCCGTCACCGAGTCGGCGAAGGTGTCGATGCCCGCCTGGTTCACCGAGCCGTCGGCGTTGGTGGCCATGGTGTAGAAGTTCTTCGTCTCGGCCCAGCCGCCGACCGAGATCAACGTCTTCACCTGCGGGTGCTTCTTCTTGTAGCGGTTGAGGAGATTGAAGTGGCCCTTGTACGGGAGTGAGTCGTCCATCTCGGCCCCGCGCACGCCCGGCCAGGTCATTCCGGTCGCTGGGTTCTTCGGGTCGTCCGTGTCGCCCACGGAGATCTTGTCGCCGCCGTCGACGCTCGCGAAGGCGTAGTTGACGTGCGACACCTTCGACCAGGGGATGTTCTTCGCCAGATAGCGCGGGTCGCCCTTGGCACCGGTGCGCCAGCCGGTGAAGTAGCCGACGACCCGCTTGTCGTGCCCGTTGCCGCCGAGCCACTCGCGCCCGTCGTCGCCGTACACCCTGCAGTACGGGGTGTCGACGCCCTTCGTCGCGGCGAGCCCCTCGGGGCGGCACCGCTCGTGCGGGCCGGACGTGGAAGGCTTGGCGGAGCGGTCGTCGGTGGCGTTGTCTACGGGGTCACCGGCGCTGCCCGTGGAGGGCGGGGTCTCGGGCGTGCCGCCCATGCCCGGGGTGTCGCCGTGGTACGTGTACTGGTTCATGGCCTTGACGGCGGCCATGGGGTCGCCGTCCTTGTACTGGTCGACCGCGAGGAAGTTCGGCTTCTTGCGTGCGGCCGGCATGCAGAAGCGCTCGGCGCGGTTCTGGAGCTTCTGGTTGTCGTTGCGGTAGGTGGGATCCAAAGGGGCGTCCCGGAAGTGGTTCATCACGTACAGGCGCCGGAAGTTCTTGTCCTCGTGGGTGAGCGGATGGCCCCAGCGGCTGTAGCAGCTCCAGTCGGCGTTGCCGATGCCGAGCCCCATCGACCAGTGGTTCTGCACGGTCCAGTCCTGGTCGTACATGAACCCCAGCTTGTTCTTGCCGTTCTCCTTCTTGCCGGCGTCCCCGTCGCCCGTGAAGAGCAGCAGGCGTTTGCCCGAGTCGACCATGGACTTGACGGTCGGCCAGCCCTTCTCCTTCACGTCCTCGGCGTCGGGCCGGAAGACCATCTTGGCCGCGTCGGTACCGGGGCGGAGGTCGTCGCCGAGTTCCCTCTCCAATTGTTCCGCGGTCGTGTAGTCCTCAAGGAAGACGGTGACGACCGCCTCCTTGTCCTCCTTCATGTAGGCGACGATGTCCTCGAAGATCTTGGAGAAGGTCATGGTCGAGGTGGCTTCGCCGCCCAGGCAGCTGCCGTGACACATGCGCACGCGCCCGTTGGCGTAGTGCCCGTCGAGCATCACGGACCGGACGCCGTCACGGAGTTGGCGGGACACGGAGTGCGGTTGGTTGGGCGCTGCGGGCGCCGGCGTGCCCTCCGAGTCCTCCGAGTTGAAGAACGCGTTGTGCGTCGTCAGGAACGTCATGTCGTCGAGCTTCGGATCCGACGGCATCGGCGACTTCGGCGGATTGATCGGCGTGACGTACCAGTCCTGCTTCTCGGGGGTCGGTTTCCCGGGGTCCGGTTTCCAGGCGTCCACCCAGAGCGGAGCCTCCTTTTCCTCCCCGCCCCGCAGCCTGCGCTCCGACCCCGGCACGTGGATGCGGTACCGGTCACCCTTCTCGTGCCGGAATTCCCAGTCCGTCTGCTCGTTGCCACAGGGCTCGACCCCGAGCCGGTCGCCGCTCTGCTCGGCAACGCACTGCCCGTCCCAGTCCGGGTTCTTGATCTTGTACGTTCCGTCGGCGTTCCGGGCAAACTCCCACTGCTGTTGGTCCTCGTCACCCTTGGGGCGGTGGGTGGCGACCGGGTTGTTGGTCGCCGACATGTTGTAGCCGCTGTCGGCGTTCTGGATGTAGAACTTCCCGTCCGTCGGCGGCCCCTCGTCCTCGCTCGCGGCGGCTTCCGTGCCCGCCGTCGCCGACAGGGCTCCCGCCCCGCCGGTCGCCTTCGCCGCCGCCGGTGGCCGTGGCTTCTGGGGGCGGTCGGGCCTGGTGGGCTCCTCCGGGCTGTCCGCCGCGACCGCGGGGGGCGCGAGCAGGGCGAAGGCCAGTGCCGCGCACCAGGCAGCCGCCGTGCGTCTCTTACGCACAGGGACGCTCCCTTCTTCTTGCCGGTCTTCTTGCCGATTCCGGGCGCGGACGCGCCCGCGGTGAAGACTGACGGGGAGCGATCTTTGATTGATCAACGTCTTATGAACGCCGCGGCGAAGCCCAGTTACGCCGCAGAGCAGCGCCAGTATCACGACAAGCACAAGCTGAGCAGTGGGAAGTTGGATGAGGACTCGGAGCCGGGGGTGTGCGCATGCCGACCGCGATAGCCGTCACCAGCCCGGAGCACGCCACCGAGGCGTACCTGATGCTCAACATGTGCGAGCTCGAGTTCCAGCCCAAGGCGGCCGTCGCGCTCGTGCGCGATGCGGTCTCCAGAGCTCTCGGCGTGGCCCGGATCGCTCGCCAACTGCGTGACTGGGCCAGCGCCTGATCCGTCTTCCGCCAGTCCAGGCCGTCTACGAACGGTGGTGGGGTTACGAGAAGGTCGGCGAGCAGCAGCCCTTCCCTGACTCTCCCATGTTCGTGGCCATGATGCGCGTGCTGCCCTGACCCGGCCGGTGTCAACGGGTGGTGGATGTGGTGCTGGCGTCGCTGAGGGCCTGGGGCTTGGCCGGTGCGTTGTGTGGGACGAAGTAGGTGATCTCGTTCCGCTCCGTGGGGCTGTTTTGGCTTTTACGATCACCGCGGGTCTCCAGGGGGGAGGCCCGTCTCTTTGGGGAGGAACCATGTCCGGAGTTTCCAGACGGTCGGTGCTGGGTTATTCGGGTTCGGCGGCGGCGGGTGCGGTGCTTGCCTCTGCCGGGTCGGCGCACGCGGAGGACGGCAAGGGTTCACAGGGTGCCCAGGTGGGCGAGGGCAGCCAGGCGGGGGTGGCGTTCGAGCCGGGGACTCAGTTCAGCGGGCGGGTCCAGCACGGCACGGGTTATGCGGAGGTGTCGATGACGTTCAGTGTCCGGCACGAGGAGACCTCCGGGCAGCAGGAGATCTCGCCTGCGGAGATCGCGGAGGCCCTCAATGAACTTGCCGCCCAGCGTGGCTGGCCGCGTATCACTTTTTATGGGACGCCGCCGAAGGCCCCGCTGAACTGATGCGAGGCACCGGTCGGGGCCCGCTCCCGTGCCGGGAGGCGATCCGGTGCGGGAGGAGGGCTGCGGCGCTTGGGTGTAGCAGGCCCGAGGCCGCACCCCAGGGGCCGGCATCCTGCTCGTCCACACCGCTGGGTGCGTGAACTGCTTCTGGGCAGCCAAGTCGATGTGTCCGACGGAGCGCTGTGGTCGGTGCGGTTGTTGAGGAGCAGTTGGTCCGGGCAGAGTGACTGTGCCCGGACCGGCGGGCCGGGCATGCTGGGCGCCGGTGGTGTGACCGTCATAGCCATGGCAGGCGATAGTGAAGGCATGGCCGAGCAGTCCTCATCGTTTCCTGGCCGGTGTGGAGGCGAAGACCCCGGCCGACGAGCCGCTGCTGGCATCGCTGATCGCGGCAACCGATACCGGTTCACCGGAGCTGTATGGGCGGCTGGCGAAGCGGCTCGGCCGCGCCGTCCCCTCGGACCTGGCAAGAGCATGGGCGCTCCAGAACGGCAACGGGTACGGGTACGTACCCGTACACTGGTGGTGTGGGAAGGAGTACGACGATGTCCGATGCCAATGTCCGTATCCCCGAGGAAGCCAAGGACCGCCTGGCGGCGATCGCGGCTGCTGAGGGCCTGTCGCTGCGTGCCTACCTCGCCCGGCTCGCCGGGACGCTGCTCACCCCGGCTGAGCGCGCCGAGCGGGCCGAGAAGGCCCGGGCCGAGCTGAAGGAGTGGAACGGCTACGCGCCGTCAGCGGCCGAGCAGCAGGACCTGGACGGTGAGCTGGACCGGCGTCTGGCCCAGGTGAGCGCCCGGTGAGCGATGCCATGCACATCATCCTGGATGACACGGCGATGGCCGCGGCAGGCCGGGGCAACATCCTTGCTTCCCGCCTGATCCACCGCGCCCACGCCGAACCCGGCTGGTTCCTGTACGCCCCCGCGTGCGCGCTCGTCGAAGCCGACCGTGCCCGGCCCGGCGCGGCCGGACACCTCGCGGCTCTGCCCGGCATCACCGTCCTGGACCTGGACCTGCCCGCCGCCTTGGCGGTGGCGCGGCAGGAGACCTGGTCCGCGGCGCACAGCCAGTACGCGGCGCAGCCGACCGCGGACCGTCCCGACGGCGCGATCGTGGCCACCACTGCTCCCAGCCGCTGGGCGGGCGAGCCGGTCCGCATCCTGGATCTCACCCCCTGACCCACACCACCCTGACGGTGGCCCCGCCCGAGTTCGGCGGGGCCACCCGTGCTTTCTTCAGCCCGTTTGGAGGAGGTTGAGCACGGCCCGCTGGCAGACGGCGTACACGGTGGGAGTTCCGCGAGGCGGGCTCGCTCGTCGATGCCCTGCAGTCGTACGGCAGGCCGAACCTGGCGGCCGCCCGGATGCCCTCGCCCGCCCCGGCCAGCAGGTTGCCGATGTTCGATGGCCCCGCGGTCTTCGCCCGCACCGTCAGCCGTCGCAGGGGCTGTGCGGGCTCGCGGTGACCGTGGCGGTGCGGGCCCCTTCAGGCCCTGGGGGCTTGCGTGGTGCGGTGGTTCACCAGCGTACGGGGAGTTCGCGTATGCCTCTGATGAGGAGGCCGGGGACCGGGGTGAGGGTGGTCAGGTCGGTGTCGGCGGCGAGGTGGGGGCAGCGCTCGAGGAGGGTCTGCAGGGCGGTGCGGGTCTCGAGGCGGGCCAGAGGGGCGCCCAGGCAGTAGTGCGGGCCGTGGCCGAAGGCGAGGTGGCCGCGGGCGTCGCGGCGGATGTCGAAGCGGTCGGGGGCGGTGAAGCGTGCGCTGTCGCGGTCTGCGTCGGCCAGGACGATGCGTACGGTGGAGCCGGCCGGGATGAGGACGCCGCCCATCTCGATGTCCTCGACGGCCAGGCGTTCCAGGGAGGACTCCACCGGGCCGTCGTAGCGCAGCATTTCCTCGATGGCACTGTCGAGGAGGTTCATGTCGGCGTGGAGCAGGGCGAGTTGGCCGGGGTGGGTGAGCAGGGCGCGTATGCCGTTGGTGATCAGGTTGACGGTGGTCTCGTGGCCGGCGATCAGCAGCAGGCCGCACATGCCGATCAGTTCGTCGCCCGAGAGGCGGTCGCCGTCCTCGCCGGCGGTGTGGATCAGTGCGCTGAGCAGGTCCTGGCCGGGATCGGTGCGCTTGGCGTCGATGAGGCGGGGCAGGTAGGCGGCCTGTTCGGCGTATGCGGCGGCCTGGGTCTGCGGGCTGGTGGGGGACATCATTTCGTTGGAGAAGCGGCGGAAGTGGCCCCGGTCCAGTTCGGGGATGCCCAGGAGTTCGCAGATGACGGTCATCGCCAGGGGAAAGGCGAGAGCGGTCACCAGGTCGGCGCTGCGGTTGCCGGCTGCGGTCATGGTCTCGACGAGGGCGTCGGTGATGTCCTGGACGCGCGGGGCCAGGGCCTGGATGCGGCGCGGGGTGAATTCTGCTGCCACCAGGCGGCGCAGGCGGGTGTGGTCGGGCGGGTCGGACATCGCCATGTGGGCCAGGCCCGGGTCGTCGGGGGCGGTGTTGATGATCTGACGCATGTCGCCCGTGTGGCGCCAGTCGCGGCTGAGCCGCGGGTCGGTGAACGCGGCGCGGCAGGCTTCGTGGCCGAGTACGAGGTAGGCATGGGTGCCCTCGGGGGTGCGTACGTGGTGGACCGGGCCCTGGGCGCGCAGTTTTGCGTAGGCGGGGTGGGGGTTGCGGGTGAAGTCGGGGGTGAGCTGCTGCAGGTCGGTGGGGCCGGGGGCAGGCAAGGGTGAGAGCGCCTTTCTGTGGCTGGGCTCGTGTGCCGGGCCGGTCGGGGTGTTCTCGCGGCCGGGTGTCGGGGAGGGTGTCGGTTCCCGGCCGCGAGCAGGGGCCTGGCCTCATGGGGGGGCGGCTGCGGGTGGGTGCGGTGCGGCCTCGGGGTGTTGGGGCGGCTACCAGGTCACCGGGAGGTGTTCGAGGCCGTATACCAGGCTCTTCTGGCGGAAGGTGAGCTGGTCGACGTCGCCGGCCAGGCGGATGTCGGGCAGGCGGGCCAGCAGGGAGGTGATGGCTATCTCGACCTCGCGGCGGGCCAGGGAGGCGCCGGCGCACAGGTGGGTGCCGAAGCCGAAGGCGACGTGCCGGTTCTCGCCGCGCTCGAGGTCGAAGCGCTCGGGGTCGGGGAAGGCGCCGGCGTCGTGGTTGGCGGCCGGCACGGCGAGGATCACCAGTTCGCCGACGGTCATGTCCGCGCCGGAGAAGGTCATGTCCTCGTCCACGACGCGCAGGACGTTGTCCTGGGAGACCGACCAGAAGCGCAGGGACTCCTCGACGAAGGCGGTGATGCGCCCGGGGTCCTCGATGAGCCGGTCGCGGACGTCGGGGTTGGTCATCAGGGTCAGGGCGCTCAGCGCGATCTGGCTGGTGGTGGTCTCGTAGCCGGAGACGAGGATGAAGCGGACCATCGGCAGGAGGTCTTCGCGGGGCAGTTCGCCGGTCCGGACGCGTTCGGTGATCAGACGGCTGATCAGGTCGTCCTGGGGCCTGAGTTCACGTTCGGCGATGAGGCGGTTGAGGTAGGCGTTCATCTCGTAGTAGGCGGCCCAGGATTCCTCGGGCTTGTCCAGGCTCAGGATGGTGCGGCTCTGTTCGGCGAAGGTGCGGTAGTCCTGCTGGGGTACGCCCAGGAGCTGGGCGATGACCTGGGTGGGCAGGGCGAGGGCGAACTCGGCGTACAGGTCGAGGGGGCGCGGGAGGGTTTCGAGGCGGTCCAGGAGTTCGTCGACGAGTTTCTGGATGCGCGGGCGCCATTCCTTGATGCGGTGGGCGGTGAACTCCGTCATCATCATGTGCCGCTGGCGGCCGTGTTCGGGCTCGTCCATGCGCCAGAAGGAGTTCAGGTTCTCGCCTGGGGGCAGTTCGGTGCGGGCGCGGCCCATCTTGTTGTCGTCGGAGCTGAAGCGGGGGTCGTTCATGGCCTGGCGGACGTCGTCGTAGCTGGTGAGCAGCCAGGCCCAGCCGCCGTCGGGGAGGTCCACCTTCGCCGGTCCCTGGGCGCGCAGTTCGGCGTATTGGGGGGGTGGGGACATCGGGCACTGGCGGGTCATGGGGTAGGTGGGGTTCGCCATGTCACACGTCCTTGGATGCGTTGCCGGTCGGGGGTTGCCGGTCGACAGCCGACCGTAGGACGGCGCGTTGACGTGCTGCTGACTGGTGCCTGACAACTCGCCGGGGTGGTGGGCGGCGTGTTCGGCCCGGTGGAGGGGTGAGGCGGGGCGATGTCTGTGGGGGGGCGGTGTGCGGATGTGTGTGGGGGTGTGTGTGGTGTGGGGGTCAGGCGGCGGGCTGGGCGGGGGCCGGGGTGTGGAAGCCGCGCCGGTACCACAGCAGGGGTGGCGTGGCGTGGTCGCGGATGCGGATCTGGCGGGGGGTGGCGAGCAGCAGGTCGTGGTCGCCGGCGCGGATCACGTCCACGGTGGTGCAGCGCAGGAGCACCTTGGCGTCCGGCAGGCAGGGCAGGCCGGCGGTGTCTTCCCAGGCGTCGAAGTCGCCCGGGGCGAAGCGGTCGACGCCGCGGGCAGCGAAGCGCTGGGCGACGGGGCGGTGGTGTTCGCCCAGGAGGTTGATGACGAACTCGCCGCTCTGGGTCATGGCGCGGTGGCAGCTGGAGGTCAGGGCGATGCCGACCATCACCAGCGGCGGGTGAAGGGAGACGGAGGTCACCGAGCTGGCGGTGAACCCCCAGCGCCGGCCGGCCGCGTCGAGGGCGGTCACCACGCTGACGGGGGCGGCCAGCAGCGCCATCGCATCCTTGAAGGCCTGGGCGTCGGCCGTCACCGGCTTGGTCTGCTCCTGGACGGGGGTCATCGGTGCTCCTTCATCGGGCGGGCGGCAAAGGGCGGTGGGGCGGGCTTGCTGGAGACGATGCCAAGAACCACTCAAGACCCGCTCAAGGCTCCCGGGGGCCGCCTGCCGGGGCTGGCCTCGGTCAAGTGGCGGTTGAGTGGCGGGGAGCAGGATGGCTTTCGCAGGCAATGGGCGTAGGCACTTGCCGACGGACCACGTGAGGACACGTAAGGAGTTGCTCATGGCAGACAGGGAGCCGGTCATGTCCGAGAGCGAGATTCTCGGCTGGCTCACGCAGAGGCTGGGCGCTCAGGTGTCCCTGCCCGTTTCGCAGATCAGTCCCGACGTCCCCTATGTCGAGTACGGCCTTGACTCGGTGGCGGCCCTGGGCCTGTTCGGTGACATCGAGGAGGAGTTCGGTCTCGTCCTGGACCCGAGCATTGCCCTGGAGTACTCGACGCTGTCCTTGATGGCGCAGTTCCTGGCCGCGGAGCAGAAAGAGGTCGTCCACAGCTGAGTCGTCCGGCCGGACGTGATGGATGACCGGCCGGCCGGTGAGGGGGCGGGGCCGGATCCCTATCGGGGGGATCCGGCCCCGCCGGCTGTGTGCGGCCGGGGGCGGCGGGCTGTACGGGTGCGGGGTGCGGGTCGGTGCCGGGACCGAGGCCCGGGGGCGGGGGCGTCAGTCGCGGTCGACGGAGACGCCGGTGGTGCGCGGGCCCAGGAGCAGGACCACCGCCACCAGGGTGCCCATGGCGCCGGCGATGACACCGAACATCGGGCCCGGGCCGTGCGTGTCGAGGACCGGCAGCAGAACGAAGGGCAGGGCCGCGGCGCTGAGTTTGGACAGCGAATAGGCGAGCCCGGTGGCCTGGGCGCGGATCGCCGTGGGGTACTGCTCGGCCAGGTAGACGTGGCTGGCGGTGGAGAAGATGTTGCTCACCAGGGTGTAGGCGATGCCCAGGACCATGATGAGCGCGGCCGATCCGGCGTAGGCGAAACCCAGTCCGGACAGGGCCATCGCCGCGGCCGAGAGGGCGACGAGCCGTTTGCGTTCCATACGGTCCATGACCGGGACCGAGAGCAGCGCGCCGACGGGATAGCCGAGGAAGGACACGGCCGTGAAGCCGATGCTGGTGACCACGTCGTATCCCTTGGCCGCCAGGATCTGCGGGGCGAGCGCGCCGAAGCCGTAATAGCCGACCACCGACAGGGTGCAGAACAGCCACAGCATGGCCGTGCGGCGCCGGTAGCGGGCCCGGAACACCTCGCGCAGACGGGCCGGGCGGGCCGCCCGGCCCGCCGGGGGGCGGGCGGTGGCCAGGGCCTCCACAGACGCGGAAGGCCCGGCGGGTGCGGGCGCGGCGGGTGCGGGCCCGGTGAGGGCGGGAGCAGACTGCTGGGGCTGGGGCTGAGGGCGCTGGGCGGCGGGGACTTCGGCCTCCATGCGCGCGACCAGCTCGTGTGCCTGCTGCTCCTGGCCGTTGGCGGCCAGCCAGCGCGGGGATTCGATGAGGTTGCGGCGCAGCGTCCATACGACGGCCGAGCCGAGAGCGCCCAGGACGAACAGCCAGCGCCAGCCGTCGATGCCCAGCGGGCTGAGCGGCACCAGCCACAGCGCGGCGAAGCCGACCGCGGGCACGCCGCAGAAGGCCAGGGTGTAGGCCCAGGCGGTGTAGCGGCCGCGCTGTTTGGCGGGCAGTACGTCGGCCAGGTAGCAGTCCGAGAGGGACTGTTCGGCGCCGATGCCCACGCCGGCGAAGAAGCGGGTCACGATCAGCCACGCGGCGTTCGGGGAGAAGGCGCCGAGCAGGGAGAACCCCGAGTACAGCGCGAGGTTGATGAGGAAGGCGCGGCGTCTGCCGTAGCGGTCGGCGACGCGGCCCAGGACGACGGAGCCGACGAACTGGCCGATGAAGGCCGAGGCGAGGACGAGTTTGAGGGTGGTGCCGTTGAAGGCGAAGTCCTCTTGCAGGACTTGGGAGATGGTGCCGGCGAGGTTGTTCTCGAAGGTGTCGAAGAGCAGGCCCACGCCGACCACGGCGGTGAGCCTGCGGTGGGTCGGGGTGATCGGCATCCGGTCGATCCGGTCGCCGATGGTGGGCGTGGGCGCCGCCACGGGTTTTTCCCGCAGCGCCGTCGGCTGGGACATGGGGCTCAGAGCTCCTGGGATGTGTGGTGGGAGCGGGCTCAGGTGCGCCTCCGCCCCGGCCGTCGGCCGGGGCGGAGGCGAAAGAGAGGGGGGAATGGGGGGGTGGACCGGGGAGGCCGAGAGGGGTGGCCCCCCCGAGAGGGGTGGCCCCGGGGGGAAGCGGGGAGGGGGAAGCGGGGACGTGGACGTGGGGGGCCGGTCCGGGTGTGGGGGCGGGGTGTTGGGGAGTGTGGGGGTGTGGGGCAGGTGGTGCTGTGGCCGGTGCAGGGGGTGGGGGTCAGGCGGCTGCGGGTTCCTTCTGCCGGGTCGGCTCGCTCACCTCGTGCAGGAAGGTGGCGACCTGCCGGTAGGACTCCCAGAAGCCGACCTCGACATACGGGATGCCCCGCTCGGCGCAGTAGTCGCGGGTGAGTTCGCGGGCACGGGCCAGGTGGCGCTGCGGCATCGCCGGGAACAGGTGGTGCTCCACCTGGTAGTTCAGGCCCCCGTACAGGAAGTCGATCCACCAGTTGGGGCGGATGTTGCGGGAGGTGAGGACCTGGCGCTCCAGCCAGTCCAGGGTCTCCTTCTCGCCGTCGCGGACCTCCATGCCCTTGTGGTTGGGGGCGAACATCAGGCCGAAGTAGACGCCGAGCGCGGCGTGCTGCACGGCGATGAAGGCGATGGCCTGCCACGGGGTCAGGACGGTGAACACGGCCGTCAGGTAGATCACGGTGCGCAGGACCACCAGGGCGATCTCCAGGTGGCGGTGCTTGGCGCCGCTCTTGGCCAGCTCCTTGATCGTGGTCTTCTCCATCTTGTAGCCCTCGAGGACGAGCAGGACGAAGAAGAGCACCCGCTGGTGGCGCACGATGAAGCGCTGCAGGGGGGTGCGGGTGGCGTACTGCTTGATGTCGAAGATCGCGGTGCGGCGGCCGATGTCGGGGTCGAGGCTGATGTGGTTGGGGTGGCTGTGGTGCCGGTTGTGGTGGTTGACCCACCAGGCGTAGCTGACCCCGCTGAAGAAGTTGGCGTGGAAGTAGGCGGTCAGGGTGCCGATGCGCTTGTCACGGAACATCGCCTTGTGGCCGACCTCGTGCCACATGTAGGCGCTCTGCACCCCGCACAGGCCCATCCACACCGCGACCGGCATCTGCCACCAGGACTCGCCGATCAGGAAGAACGCGACCAGGCCGGCCAGGATGAGGGACATGTTCAACGCCAGGCGGCGGTAGTCGTAGCGTGTGTCGAGGTCCAGCAAGCCCTCGGCCTTCACCCGCTTGAGCAGCTCGGCGAAGCTGGCGGAGGCGCCCTTGCTGCTCTGCTCCCCCGTCGCGACCGCCAGGCCGGGATCGAGCTGCCGTACCGTGCCTGGCTGTGTCTCGGTGATGTTCGGAGACTGCATAGAAGGATCTCCTTGGGCAGGACGTATCCCGGCGCCGGGCGCCGGATGAAAAGCACGCTTCAGCGTTGTCCAGCGTGCTGATGAGGCGCTGATGGCGCCCTGGAAGACCGCCGGGGGCGGGCGGGCCCTTCCGCTCAACGGGGGTGGTCCGCCCGCCTGTTCACGCGGCGCGCTCCCCCGCAGGCGCGGGCGCGGGGGTGGGTGCGGGGGTGAGGCGGGTGTCCAGGGTGTGCAGGACGCCGTCGGCGGCGCGCGCGACGTGTACGTCGTCGGGGGCGCCGATGACGGCCATCAGGGACTCGACGAGCTGCTGCTGCAGGGCCTCGGTCCCGGCGGGGGCGCTGCGCTCGGCGGACCCGGTGGACTCTGCGGGCCTGGTGGACTCTGCGGGCTCGGTGGGCTCGAGGGGCTCGGTGGACATGGGGGGCTCGGTGGACATGGGGGTCTGCTCCTTCCTCCCCTCCCGCGAAGAAGAGGGGCGGGCGGCGGGAAACGGTGGTGGGGTGAGGGGGCGTCAGAAGGCGTTGCAGGCACGGAAGATGTGCGCGAACGCCGTGACGGACGGCGGGCCGTCGAAGGCCACGTACTCGGTGATCGGCTCTTCGGGCGCCCACTTCTCCTTGTAGGCGAGCTGCGTCTGGGCGGGGTACAGCGCCGCGCCCTGCTCCCACAGGAAGTGCATCAGCCACTGGAAGGACGCGCTGTGGCCGGGCAGTTCGCGGGCGGCGTCCAGGCCCGTGAAGGGCGTGAAGCCGAAGTGCAGCCACTCGGTGCCCTCGGCGCGCAGCACCTCGATGACGTGGGAGTTGATGGCTTCCATCAGGCCCGGCGTGCCGTCGGGGATGCGCCGGCTCAGGTCGTGCATCCAGCCCGCGCGGCTGCCGTACACCGGCGAGTAGGAGATGTAGCCGACGGGCTTGGCGTCGATGGTGCCCACGAACAGGCGGCGGTGTTCCTGGGCCCGGCCGCCCAGTTCGCCGACCAGGAAGGTCAGCGGGCGTGCCTGTTCTCCCTTGGAGCCCAGCCAGGCGGTGTCGATCTCGTCGATGGCCGCGCTCATGTCGTGTGCGGACACCTCGGTGACCTGAAGGCCGCTGCGGAAGGCCCGGGAGATCTTGTTGCGCATGCGCATGAAGCGGCTGCCGCGCAGGGTGAAGTCGGGCAGGTGCACGACCCAGGAGGAGCCGAACTGGTTGACGGTGAAGCCGCGTTCGGCGTAGACGGCCGCGTCGTGGCGCTGCAGCTGGGCGCCCACCACGCTTCGGCCCTGGCCGTGGGCGTGGGCCACGAAGGCGTCGAGCAGCGGTCGGTAGGCGTCTTGGGCGGCGAACGGGCCGCCGAGCTGGACCAGGTAGCGGCCGGCCTGGCGGTAGGCGATGACGCCGTCGAGGCCGGGGGCGGTGAAGGCGCTGGTGTGCCGGCTCATCGCGAGGAAGGCGCTGGGGTTGTCGGCCTGGGTGTGCGTGCGGATGGCGCGCAGGACGGTGTCGTACGCGGCTGTCTTGCCCGGTGCGGTGTGCTCCGGCACCGGCGCCGGCACCGCAGGCGACGCCGTCGAGGCGGCCGCTGTGGTCGGCTCGGTCGCTGCGGCCGGCGTGGTCGCTGTGGTCATGGTGGTCGTCGAAGACATCGAGTCTCTTCCTTCCCACTCTGGATCGGGACTGGACTGGGGGCAGTAGAGCACTGGATATTTGAGTCTCGGAAGAGCGGGAATTCGGGGCCCGATCGGGGCGTCAGCGGCCCGTCAGGCGAATATCAGAGACGGGTGTCAACGTAATTCCCGTGACCGGGAGGGAAATTGCTCCCGGGAACTGGGAGAGGTGCCCGGAGTGGCTTATCGGGGACCGGAGTTCGCTTCAGTCGGGTGCAAGCCCACGCAGGTTCGAATCCTGCCCTCTCCGCCTCGGGCCCGTGGCACGGAATGTGCCACCCGTACAACGGAATGCGGCACCCGGAAAACGGGATGCGGCACCCGTGCATTCGCGCCTGCCCGCCGGTTCATCGACGCAGCGTCTGGAGAATCGCCTCATGCCGACCCCGGCATCCCCTGCCCCCCGGCGGGCCCTCGTCGTCGTCAACCCCACCGCGGGCACGGCCCGCTCCGGCCTCGTCGAGCAGGTGCTGCGGCTGTGCCGGGAGCACCTGGAAGCGGTCGCGGTGCACCGTACGACGCACCGCGGCAGCGCCGGTGAGGCCGTGCGCGCCGCCCTCGCCCCCGCGCGGGGGCCGGGCGTGGATCTGGTGGTCGCGGTCGGCGGTGACGGCACGGTGCACGAGGCCGTCCAGGCACTGACCGCCACCGACACCACCGACACCGCTGGCCCCGCGCACACCACAGACACCGCGAACACCGCCGGCACCGCGCACACCGCCGCGCTGGCCGTCGTGCCCGCGGGCACCGGCAACTCCAGCTACCGCATGCTGTGGGCCGACAGGCCCTGGCCCCAGTCCCTCAAGGCGACCCTGACGGGCGAGCGGAGCGGGGCGCGGCTGCGCCGCATCGATGTGGGGCAGCTGGCCGAGACCGGCGCGCCGGTGCTGCTGGGGGCCTGCTCGGGGCTCATCGCCGAGGGGCTGATCGCGGCCCGCGCCGTCACCGCCGCGGGGCGCGAGAAGTACACCAGGGCCCTGCCCGAGGCGGCCGCGTCCTTCACCCCCTACCCCGGGCGCGTCACGGTCGACGGGCGCGTGCTGCACGAGGGCCCCACCGTCCTTGCGAACGTGGGCGGCGGCCGCCACCGCGGCGGGCAGTACCTGCTGCTGCCCGGCTCCGAACTGGACGACGGGCTGCTCGACGTGTGCGTCGTCGGCGCCGAGGTCGCCCCCGCCGAGGTGGCGCGCCTGGCCCGGGCGGGCCTGCTGCACACCCGCGCGGGCGTGCTGCACGGCCGGGGCCGGCGCATCGTCGTCGAACGCGTCGACGGCCGTCCCCTGCGTTTCGAGCACGACGGTGAACTGCAGCACCTGACCTGGCCGAGCATGACCGTCGAGGTGCTGGCGGGCGCGCTCGCCGTCTGGGGTGCCCCCAAGGAGGAAGTGACGCGTGCCGATACTCAAGGAGCTGTGCCGCTGGGCGGCGTGGCTGCGACCTGAGGACATCCCCGACCGGGTGCAGGCCCTGGCCTCCAGCCAGCTGCTCTCCCAGCTCGCCTCGATCCGGGCGGGGGCCGCGCACCGGCTGGGCCGGCGCCTCATCGAGGGCTTCGGGCCGCCGCTGCAGGCCGACCCGCGCACCTCCGCGTGCGTGCTGTCCGGGCTCGGCTCCTGGCTGAACCTGGACGACACCGCGTACGCGGGGCATCTGTCGAACTCCACGGTGTCGGTGCCGCTCGCCTACGCCTACGCCCGGCGCCTTGACGGGCCCGCGCTGCTGGCCGCGGTCGTCGCCGCCAACGAGTGCGCGGCCCGGATCACCGCGGCCGCCACCCTTGGCCCGCTGCGCGGCCACAGTGCGGTGCACACCCATCTGGCGGGCGCGGTGTGCGGGCGGCTGCACTGCGAGGGCGCCGACGACGCGGTGTGGTCCAACGCGCTCGGGCTGGCCTTCGCCATGCCCAACTGGCCGCTCATGCGGGCCTTTCTGGCCAGTGACGCCCGGCTGTTCAACACCTTCACCCCGGTGCGCACCGCGATGGACTCCTGCGACGCCGCCCGCGCCGGGCTCACCGGCGCGATCGACATCCTGGAACACCCCGACGGGTTCCTGGACCGTTTCGCCTCGGTGCCGCTGCCGGACGCGGTCAGCGCCGGCCTGGGCACGCGCTGGCACACCGAGACCCTGTCGTTCAAGATGCACCCGGGCGGCCCGGGCGTGGACGCGGCCGTGGACTGCGCGGCCGCGCTGCACCGCCAGCTCGGCCCGTTCGGGGAGCAGGACATCGAGGAGATCGTCGTCGAGGCCTCCCTGTACACCCTGTTCGCGGGCAAGAAGGCGGCCTCCTACATCGTCGGGCCCGGCTCGCCGCTGGGGGCGCTGGTGCTGCACACCCCCTACCCGGTGGCCACCGCGCTGCTGACCGGCGGCCTGACGGTCAACGACTTCGCCGCCCCGCTGCTCAACGACCGGGCCCGCTGGGCGCTGGCCGAGCGGGTGCGCCTGGTGCACGACCCGGAGCTGACGAAGGCCCTGTTCGCCTCGGAGGCCCCCTTCGGCGAGGCGGTGCGCCAGGCCGGTGACGCGGCCGGGCCCTGGCTGCGCGCCTTCGCCGGCGAGGAGGCGGCCGAGCTCGCCCGGAGCGCGGCCGGCACCACCACCCGGGAGGCCTTCACCTCCTCCGCCAAGGCCACCGGCGCCCGGGTCACGGTGCGCCTGGCCGACGGGCGCACCGCCAGCCGCCGGCGCATGATCCCCGTCGCCGCGGCCGGGGCGCACACCCGCGCCCACCACGGCGAGCTGATGCGGGAGAAATTCCTGGAATTCGGCGGATCCCCCGAAGTCGCCGACGCCGCCGCCCACCTTCCGTCCATGGACGCCGACGCGCTGCAGCACTGGATCGCCTCGGCACTGCGGTAATTCACGAGGCGCTGCGGTAATTCACGAGGCGCTTGTCAGCAGCGGGTCAGGTGCCGCTGAAAACATCGGTTCCCAGTGGGCGATGAACCCGACGGGCCCATGAACCCGGGGCCGATGAACCCCATGCGCCAGCGAAATCCCCATGGCCCGGCGGGCCGGGCGACATCCCATGGATCAGCGGGCCAGCGGACAAGAGCCGGACCACAGACGGGAAAGGTCCCTTTGATGCCTGACAAGGAACTCCGCAGCTACAAGCTCTACATCGCGGGCAAGGACGTCGAAGGTGACGGCTGGGTCTACACGGTCAGCGCCCGGTCCCTGCTCGAGGACGTCTTCACCAGCGTCAGCCTGAAGCGGGAACTCGAACAGCACCCCGACTCCGACGCCGCCGGCCACCCCTACGTGGTGGGCCGCTGCGCCGTGGCCGGGGACGCCTCCATCGACCTGGCCACCGAGGCCGCCGCGGCCGCCGCCCCCGCCTGGGCGGAGGTGCCCCTGGAGCGGCGGATGCGCCTGGGAGCGATGTTCCGCGAGGAACTCATCCGGCGCGAGCAGGAGTTCCTCGACATCCTCACCGCCGAGGCGCACCCGCTGCGCCTGGCCCGCTGGGAACTGAGCTGCATGAAGCAGATCTACAGCGACGAGAGCCTGTACTGGTACCGCCAGCGCATGCACACCGAGTTCGAGCACGAGGGCCGGCGCCTGATCGTGCGCCGCCAGCCCGACGGCGTGGTCGCCTTCAACCCGCCGCAGAACGCGCCCGCGCCCAGCGCCGCCCTGGCCGTGCTCGCGCTGATGGCCGGCAACGCCGTCGTCATGCGCGCCCCGCGCAGCATCGCGCTGAGCACCATGTGGCTGATGCGCGACGTCGTCGGCCCGCTCCTTGAGGAGATCGACGCGCCCGCCGGCATCCTGAACGCGGTCTGCTCCAACCCCAAGCAGACCCTGGACCGCTGGGTCGCCTCCCCGATGATCAACGACATCTTCTACATCGGCGGCAGCGAGGAAGGCCTGCGCTTCCAGGAACAATGCGTGGCAGCCGGCAAGAAGCCGATCCTGGAACTGGCCGGCAACGACACCATCGTCATCTGGAAGGGCGCGGACCTGACCAAGGCCGCCGAGGCGATCTGCGAGTCCTTCTACGGCTCCGGCCAGATCTGCATGGTGCCCAACTGCGTCCTGGTCCACCCCGAGGTCGCCGACGACCTCATCGCCGCCGTCAAACAACGCATCACCCTGGTCAAGCCCGGCTACCCCGAGGACGAGGACGTGCTGCTGTCCCCGGTGCGGCGCAGCGAGAAGTTCTTCGCCCTGCTCGCGCAGTCCCTTCAGCACGGCGGGCAGGTCATCACCGGCGGGCAGCGCACCGAGGTCGACGGCACCGTCTCCGAGACGGGCGTGTTCCTGCAGCCCACCGTGGTGCGCGTGGACGGCCTGGCCGGCGCCCGCCAGCACACAATCGTCCGCAGCGAGACGTTCTTCCCGCTGCTGCCCGTCGTGGTGCCCCAGGCGGCGGACGCGGCCGGCGACGACGAACTGCTCAACGCCTTCATCGACTTCGTCAACTCCAACGAGTACGGGCTGCGCAACTCCCTGTGGGTGAAGTCGGCCCGGGTCATGAACGCCTTCGTGCAGCGCGTCGTCAACGGCGGCCTGCTGAAGATCAACGACTCGCACATCGGGTTCCTGCCGTATCTGCCCAGCCACGGCGGCACCGGCCTGACCGGCGGCGTCTACGGCGAGGCCAACTACCCGATCCTGAAGACCTCCCACATCCAGGGCGTCAGCATCGCCCACGACGTCAGCCCGCACGAGGCCGTCTTCGGCCCCTGAGCCGCCCCCTCACCCACCCCCACGGAGGTGTTTGCAGTTGCGCTCCCTCGACTTCGCCCGCGCGGTCTGCGACCGGTACCACCCCGGGCTGCTCAAGGCGCTGGAAGCCATCCCCTTCGCCGAGCGCGAGGCCCTGCACAGCCCCGCGATCGGCATCTTCCGCGCCCACGGCGGCGTCGGCCTGATGGTGCCCGCCGCGTTCGGCGGACACGGCGCCGACCCGGTGGACGTGGTGCGGGTGCAGCGCGCCGTCGGCGCCGCCTCACCGTCGGTGGCCGCCGGGGTGACCATGCACCACTTCACCGTGTCGATGCTCTACGCGCTGGCCGAGCCGGCCGGCCGGCTCGCCCGGACCCAGGTGGACCTGCTGCACCGGATCGTGCCCGACCAGGTGCTGATGGCCTCCGGCTGGGCCGAGGGCAAGACCCAGCAGAACATCTTCACCCCCTCCGTGGCCGCCGAGCCCGTCGCCGGCGGCTACCGCCTGAGTGGCGCCAAGAAGCCCTGCAGCCTGGCCCGCTCCATGGAACTGCTCACCGCCTCCATCGCCGTGCCCGGCCCCGACGGCCGCCCCGAACTCGCCCTCGCCCTGGTCCCGGCCGGCGCGCCGGGATTGAGCGTGCACCCCTTCTGGGGCAGCGACGTGCTGGCCGCCTCCGAGAGCGAAGAGGTCCGCCTCACCGACGTGTTCGTCCCCGACGACATGGTCATCCGTACCACCGCCGAGGACCCCACCCGCGTGGACGACCTGCAGGCCGCGGGCGTCATCTGGTTCGAGATGCTGGTCTCGGCCGGCTACGCGGGCGCGGCCGCCGCCCTGGCCGAGGTGGTCCTGGACCGCGGCCGCGGCACGCCCGCCGAGCGCGCCGCAGTGGTCATCGACGCCGAGAGCGCCTTCGCGCTGCTGGAGGGCGTGGCCCGCGCCGTACGCGACGGCCTTACCGGTGAGGAAGCCGTCGCCCAGGTCCTCATCGCCCGCTACGCCGCCCAGGACCTGCTGGCCCGCTGCGCGGAGCACAGCCTGGAGCTGCTGGGCGGCATGGACTTCATCCACAGCCCCGACCACGCCCGCCTCGCCGCCTCGGTACGGCCGCTGATCTTCCACCCGCCGGGCCGCTCGGCGACCTGCGGCCCGCTGGCCGACTACTTCAGCGGCGCCCCGCTCGACCTGTCCTGACCCGCCCCGCCGCCCCGGGCGGAGGATCCCAACAGCCCGTCCTTCCCAGGGAGTTATCCGTGACCGTGACCCAGGACATCCGGGTCGACACCGAGGAAGACATCCTCGGCCTCTACCGGGCCCACCTCAGCAAGGGCCGGGCCACCCTCGCCGAACTGTTCGGCAGCCACATGGAGGTGGCCTCCAGCGGGAACTGGCTGACCACCAGCGACGGCGAGCGTTTCCTCAACGCCGGCGGCTACGGCGTGTTCATCATGGGCGCCCGCCACCCGATCGTGGTCGAGGCCGTGCAGCGCCAGCTGGCCACCCACCCGGTGGCCACCCGCATCCTGCTGGAGCCGACCGTGGCCCGCGCCGCCGAGGCCCTGGTCTCGGTCATGCCGCCGGGCCTGGACCGGGTGCACTTCGCGCTCTCGGGCGCCGAAGCCGTCGAGACCGGCCTGAAGCTGGCCCGCGCCGGCGGCCGCAGGCGCACCGTGTCCATGGGCGGCGGCTACCACGGCAAAACCCTGGGCGCCCTGTCGGCCACCGCCAAGGAGGTCTACCAAAAGCCCTTCCGCCCCCTGATCCCCGACGTCCATCACCTGCCCTTCGGCGACGCCGACGCCCTCGAGGGCGAACTGCGCGCCCACCCCGGCGAGGTCTGCGTGATCCTGGAGCCGGTCCAGGGCGAGGGCGGCGTGATCATCCCGCCCAGGGGCTACCTCAAGCGCGTCGAGGAACTCGTGCGCGAGTACGACGGCTTCCTCATCCTGGACGAAGTACAAAGCGGCATGGGCCGCCTCGGCGAATGGTGGGGCGCCGACATCGAGGGCGTCGTGCCCGACGTGCTGCTGGCGGGCAAGGCCCTGGGCGGCGGCGTCGTGCCGGTCTCCGCGGCCATCGCCACCCGCACCGCGTTCCGCCCCTTCGACAAGGACCCCTACGTCCACACCGCGACCTTCTCCGGCCAGCCCCTGCTGATGGCCGCCGTCCAGGGCGCGATCCGCGCCATGAAGGAAGAGCGCCTGGTCACCAAGGCCATGGACCTCGGCGCCCAGCTCCTGCCCCAGATCACCGAGATCGCCCGGCGCAACATCGGCCACCTGGTCAAGGACGTACGCGGCCGCGGCCTGCTCATCGGCGTGGAACTGGCCGAGCCCGGCCTGGCCGGAGAGCTGCTGATCGAGCTCTTCAACCACGGCGTCGTCGCCAACCACTCCATGAACGGCAGCTCGGTGGTGCGCTTCACCCCGCCCGCCACCCTGACCCCCCTGGACGTGGAGTTCCTGATCAACTCCTTCGACAAAGCAACCCTCGATCTGGTCGCCGGCTCGGCCAGGATGCCGGAAGGCGGTAACAACTGATGCGTCACGTGTCACTGGACGCGGTGGTCTTGGGCGAGAACACCGAAACCGTCTACGAGTCCCTCGCCAGGTTCGACCGCTTCCCCGAACTGGCACCGCACGTGCAGTCCACCACCGTGCACGGCGACCTGCCCGGAGATGAGGGCAGCTCCAGCTGGGAACTGCACTTCCGCAGCGGCCTGCTGCGCTGGACCGAGACCGACCTCTTCGCCCGCGAACAGGGCGAGATCCGCTTCGAGCAGAGCGACGGCGACTTCGACACCTTCGCAGGCAAGTGGGCCATGACCCAGCAGGGCGCCGACGTCGCCGTGCACTTCGAGGTCGACTTCGACTTCGGCATCCCCAGCCTCCAGGGCATCCTCGACCCGATCGCCGAACGCGTCATCAAGGAGACCGTGGCCTGGGCCGTCACCGGCCTGTTCCCCCACACCGAGCTGCGCGGCGACGTCGAACTGGGCACCCCGGCCGACGCCACCGCCGCCTGACAAGGGAGGACACCCGTCATGGACCAGGCGAACCCCTTCGAGACCCCGCGCACCTTCGCCCTGCACCGCGCCGAATACCTCGTCGCCTTCGCGGCCTCGACCGGCCTGATCATCGCCAACTTCGGCGACATCCGCTGGCCGGTATGGATCGCGCTCTTTCTGTACATCGACGTGATCGGCTACCTGCCGGGCGCGATCGCCTTCAAACGCAGCGGCGGCCGGCCCATCTCCAAGGTCTACTACGTGCTCTACAACGTGATGCACAGCCTGATCACGCAAGGCGCGGTCGTCGCCCTGTGGTGCTGGACGATCGGCCCGGAGTGGGCGCTGCTGGCCATCCCCTGGCACCTCAGCGGGGACCGGGGACTGTTCGGCAACTTCATGAAGTCCTTCGCGCTTCCCTACGAACCCGTCGCCCAGAAGGGCTACCTGCGCCTGCTGGACGACCTGCGCCTGGCCCACCCCAAACCGGTGGCCCACACCTTCGACCCGGAGCCGGTCGGCCACCTCGCCCCCACTCCCCCACCCCCACCCCCGGCCCCGGCCGAGAGCGCCGGCCGCGCCGCTACGGCACCGACGGCCGCCCCCGCCGAACACGCCGGAGCCGCCGAGCGGCCGGTGTCCCCGGCCGCCCGCTGACCCGCCCCACGCCGCCGCCTGCCGGGCGCCCGCCCCGGACCCTGAAAAAAAGACACCCAAAGGAGCACCACCCGCCATGACCGGTTCCCCGCCCAGCACCGTGGCACGGGAGGCAGACTGGGACACCGCTCCTGGTCTGCTCGACGGCGCCAAGGAACTCACCCTCGGCCCCAAGGAGTGCAACCTCGCCTACTGGATCACCCAGGTCGCCCAGGGCACCCTGCGCGAGCGCGGCATCACCGGCCACCACGAACAGGCACACGTGCCGGACTTCCTCAAGGCGCCGGGCCCGCTGCGCGAGGCCCTGATCCTGGAGTTCGGCTTCCGCGGCCTGTCCGAGGAGGTCGCCACCCGCATCCTGGCCCCCTACGTGGCGATCGCCCCCGGCATCGACGAGCTGGAGTTCTACGCCACCCAGCTCATCGACGAGGCCCGCCACGCCCGGGTGTTCCGCAACCACCTGGTCGAACTGGGCATGCCCGAGGCCACCCTGCTCAGCGACATCGAGGACATGGCCGCCGACTACCGGCGCGAAGTACTGCAGCCCGTCATCGACTTCACCCTCGACATCGTCCAGAGCCGGCGCGACTTCCCCGGCGGCGTCGCGGTCTTCGCCATCGTCATCGAGGGCGTCCTCGCACCGGCCGCCGAACTCAGCGAACGCAAATGGACCCCGCTGTCCCCGGCCACCGGCGAGATCTCCCGCGGCACCGCGATCGACGAGATCCGCCACCTCACCGTCGCCAGCACCATCCTGCGCGACCACGTACGCGCCCACCCCGAATACCGGCCCCGGCTGATGGAGATCCTCGCCGCCGGCGTCCAGCTCTGGGACGCCATCGACGACCGCAAGTTCGTCATCCACCGCGAGGAACTCTTCCAGCAGGGCATGGCCGAACACGCCGACAAAATCGGCGACTACGAGATCTGGCCCGGCACCCGCCTGCTGGACACCACCCCCGACCAGCGCTACGACATGGCCGAACGCTGGACCGATGAGATGGCCGAGTCCCGCATGGCCTACATGGACCTGCCCCTCGAAGCCCTCACCAGCCCCACCAGCCCTTCCGGGTCCGGCACTCCGGGCTCCTCGGGGCCTTCGGGGTCCGGGGCGCCGGGGGCGCCGGCCGCCGGGGCGCGGGCATGAAGTCCGCCGTCATCGCGGGCATCGGCTCCTACCTGCCGCCCACCCAGGTCACCAACGCCGACCTGTGCGCACGCCTGGACACCAGCGACGAGTGGATCCGCACCCGCACCGGCATGTCGGTACGCCACGTCGTCGAGCCCGGCGACGCCACCTCCGACCTCGCCGTCGAAGCCGGCCGCCGCGCCCTTGAATCCGCCGGGGGCGGCGGCGCCGACGCACTCATCCTGGCCACCACCACACCCGACCGCCAGGTGCCGCCCACCGCACCCGACGTCGCCACCCGGCTCGGGCTGGGCACCCTCGCCGCCTTCGACCTGTCCGCCGCCTGCGCCGGATTCCTCTACGGCCTCGCCACCGCGGCCGGGATGATCGCCGCCGGTGCCGCCGAGCGGATCCTGCTGATCGGCGCCGACGCCTTCACCACCATGGTCGACCCCGACGACCGCGCCACCGTGGTCCTCTTCGGCGACGCCGCCGGCGCCGTGGTGCTGCGCGCCGGCCACCCGGCAGAGCCCGGAGCCGTCGGCATGCCCGTGCTGGGCAGCGACGGCTCCCTCACCGACCTCATCCAGGTCCCCGCCGGCGGCTCCCGCTCACGCTCCACCCAGCCGCCCAGCAAACAGCCCGACCCGGGCGACGTCTACTTCCGCATGAACGGCCGCGAGACCTTCCGCCACGCCGTGCGGCGGATGAGCGAGGCCTCCCGCCAGGCCGTGACCCGCGCCGGCTGGGACCTCACCGACGTCCACCGCCTCTGCGCCCACCAGGCCAACCTGCGCATCCTCACCGCCGTCGCCGACGAACTCGGCTTCGAACCCGAACGGCAGCTCTCCAACATCGCCGAGGTCGGCAACACCGCCGTGGCCTCCCTGCCCACCCTGCTCGCCCACTGTGCGGCCAACGGCTCCCTGAGGGCCGGCCACCGGGTGCTGCTCACCGCCTTCGGCGGCGGGCTGTCCTGGGGCGCGGCCACCCTCACCTGGCCCGACATCCCCCTCACCGCGCCGACGTCCTGAAAGGAAACACCCGCCATGTTCGAGACCCTCAAAGACATCCTGGTCGCCATGCTCAAGGTCTCCCCCGAGAAGATCACCGAACACGCCACCCGCGAAGAGGCCGAACTGGACTCCCTGGCCGTCGTCGAACTGTCGATGCTCCTGGAGAAGGACTACGGCATCACGATCAGCGACGACGAGCTGATGGAGGCCGACACCATCGGCGAGATGGCCCGGATGATGACGCAGCGCCGCCCCGCCGCCGCCTGAACACCACCCCCCACCGCCCCCCGCCGGCCCCCGCCGGCCCCGCCCGCGCGTCGGGGCCCGGCACCCCGGCACCCCACTGCCCGGTGCCCGCGGGCATCGGCCGGCATCCGGCACGTATCCAAGGGAGAGTCCCATGCACGACGTACGTGAGCTGCTGGAGCGGGGGCCCGAGGCGGTGCGGAGCCTGGCCCGGCGCCGGCACACCCTTGCCGCGGCCGCGCTCCAGGACGCCCACCGGCGCCGCGCCGACGCCCTTGAGACCGTGTCCGCCCTGCGCGCCGAACTCAAGGCCGCCTCCCGCTCCCACCGCGGCACCCGGCCCACCCAGCAGGCCCGCGACGCCTTGCGGCACCTGCGCGCACGGGTGCAGCAGGCCGAGGCCGCCGCACACCACGCCGAGACACAGCTGACCGAACTGCTCCTGGCGATCCCCAACCTGCCCGCGGACACGGTGCCCGACGGCCACAGCGAGCAGGACGCCGTCGAGATCCGCCGCGGCGGACCGCCCCCGGCGAGCAGCGACAAGGCCCGCCACCACGCCGACCTCGGCGAGGCGCTGGGCATCCTGGACGCCGCGCGCGCCGCGCGGCTGTCCGGCGCCCGCTTCACCGTGGCCCGCGGGCCCGGCGCCCGCCTCGAGCGCGCGCTGGCCGACTTCTTCCTGGACCTGCACACCCGCGAACACGGCTACACCGAGCACTCCGTGCCCCACCTGGTCAACCGCGCCACCATGACCGCGACCGGCCAACTTCCCAAATTCGAGGACGACTTGTTCGCCACCGCCGTCGGCGAACGCGAACTGTTCCTGGTGCCCACCGCCGAGGTGCCGCTCACCAACCTCGCCGCCGGCGAGATACTCGACCCAGCCGACCTGCCGCTGGCCTTCACCGCCCGCACCCCCTGCTTCCGCGCCGAGGCCGGCTCCTACGGCCGCGACACCCGCGGCATCCTGCGCCTGCACCAGTTCGAGAAGGTGGAACTGGTGCGCATCTGCGCCGCAAGGGACGCCCCCCGACAGCTCCAGGCGATGCTCGCGCACGCCGAGGAGTGCCTGCGCCGCCTTGAACTCTCCTACCGCGTGGTGCTGCTGGCCGCCGGCGACCTGGGCTTTGCCGCCCGCATGACCTACGACATCGAGGTGTGGCTGCCCGGCAGCGGCGCCTTCCGCGAGATCTCCTCCGTCTCCGACTGCGGCACCTTCCAGGCCCGCCGCGCCGGCATCCGCATCCGCACCCCCGACGGCACCAAGGAGCCGGCCGCCACCCTCAACGGCTCGGCGCTGCCCATCGGACGCACCCTGGCCGCCCTGCTCGAACAGGGCCAGCAACCGGACGGATCCGTCCGCCTGCCCGCGGCCCTGCAGCCCTACGCCGGCTTCGCCCGGATCCTCCCCGACGGCACCACCGAGTGAACCCCGCCCCCGGCACGGGGCGGGGGCGGGGTGCGGGGCTCACAGCCGGGGTGCGGGGCTCACACCGGCAGCGGGGCCGTCCTGCCCGGCTGCGTGCCGCAGGCCGGCACCTGGTTGAGGATGTCCAGGAACCGCTCCCGAAGCTGCGGGGAGGGCTCGGTGCCCAGCTCGGCGACCATCCGGGCGCGGGCCGCGTTGTAGGTCTCGATCGCCTCCGCCTGGCGCCCGCACCGGTACAGCGCCAGCATCAGCATCTCGGTGACCCGCTCCCGCCACGGATGCACCACACTCATCCGCTTCAACTCCCCGATCGCGGAGGGCACTTCACGCTCGAAGTCCAGCCACAGCTTGTCCTCCGTCGCCGCCAGGTGCTCCTCGGCCAGCTGCACCGCCACCGACCGGCACAGCAGCCCCCCGGCGACGTCCTGCAGCGCCGCCCCCCGCCACAGGCCGAGCGACTCATCCAGCAGCGCGGCCGCCGCCCGCGGGTCGGCGGCCATCACCGAGCGGGCCCGGGCCACCTGGCGGCGGAAGACGTTCAGGTCGAGATCCCCGGCGGGAAACTCCAGGCTGTAGCCGGTGGAGCGGGTGCGCAGCGACGGGGCGCCCGGCCCCAGCGCCTGCAGGGTGCGGCGCAGCCGGGAGACATGGGCGTGCAGGGCGTTCTCCACCGTCACCGGCGGCTTCTCGCCCCACAGTTCGCCATAGAGCTCCTCGGCCGAGACGAGACGGCCGCCGTTGACCAGGAGCACGGCGAGCAGCACCCGCTGGTGTCCGCCGCGGATGCTGTGGAAGTGCCCGTCCACCTCGACTCCCAGTGAGCCGAGAATCTTGAACTTCACTGACTGCTCCTCCCTGCCTGTCGCCCCCCGGGCGGGGTGTCGGCTCCCGTCCGAAGGGCGCTGCGGAGTGTGTCCGCGTTGGTTGAACCTGGCAGCGGCGCCTCGAACGCCGCTGGAGATACGGCATCGGCGCGGCCGAACGCGCCGCGCCCGCGGCGGCCGGACGAGCCGGGCTCAGGCGGCCGGAGGAGCGGGCCTCAGGCGGCCGGACAGGCGGGCGCGCAGCGGGAGTTGACGGGGTGGGGGGCGGGGGCGGCTCGGACCTCGAGTTGCCTTCGAGTGCCCCTTGAGCCGGCTCTGTCACAGTGAAGTGAGGTGCCGCCCCGAGCCGTGCGCCCCGCGCGCCCGGGCCGGCAGCCGCGGGCACATCGAGCTGCCCGAGCAGACCGAGCCGCCCGAGCCGATCGCGCCCCTGAGCCCCTGGGCCCTTGGGCCGATCGGGCCCCGACGCAATCGCTAGCGATCAAGGAGTACGCGTGAGTGACCTGACCGAACTGGCCGGCCGATACATCGCCGTGTGGAACGAGCCGGACCAGCACAAGCGCGCCGCCGCGATCTCCGAGCTGTTCACGGCGGATGCCACCTACACCGACCCGCTGGCCGACGTGCAGGGACACGAGGGCATCGGCGCCGTGATCACCGGCGCCCGGGAGCAGTTCACGGGCTTCGACTTCCGCATCCTCGGCGAGGTCGACGCCAACCACCACATCGCCCGCTTCCAGTGGGAGCTGGTGCCGGCCGGCGGCGGCGAGAACCTCGTCATCGGCTTCGACGTCGCGGTGAGCGACGGCGCCGGAAAGATCAGGGCCGTCTACGGCTTCCTCGACAAGGTCCCCGCCGGCGCCTGAGGACAGCCCCGCGCACGCGCACACCGGGCGGATCCCCGCGGGACGAAGGGGGGTCTGCCCGTCTGTGCGAGTGCGCGCGCCCGACCCCGCGCGGCGGCCGGCCTGACGGCCTTTCCTCATCTCCCAAGGTCCCCCAAGGAGCACCACGATGACTACGGACGCCGGATCGACGACCAGGGCACAACAGGAGGTGACACCACCGGATGCGGCGGCCGGCCCCCGCTGGGGTGCGCTGGCCATCGTGATGGTGGGCACCTTCATCACCGTCCTGGACTACTTCATCACCAACGTCGCCGTGCCCTCCATCCAGGCCGACCTGGGCGCCACCCACGCCCAGTCGCAGCTGGTCATCGTCGGCTACGGGGTGGCCTTCACCGCCGGCATGATCACCGGCGGGCGGCTCGGCGACCTCTACGGCAGGCGGCGGATGTTCGCGCTGGGCATGCTGGGCTTCACCCTGGCCTCCGGGCTGTGCGGGGTGGCGCAGAGCGCCGATGCCCTGACCGCCTTTAGGGTGCTGCAGGGCGCCGCCGCCGCGCTGATGGTCCCCCAGGTCCTCGGCATCCTCGGCGTCGTCTACACCGGGGCCGCCCGGGCCCGCGCGTTCGTCGTCTACGGCCTGGTGGTCGGGCTCGCCGGGGTGTTCGGCCAGGTCATCGGCGGCGCCCTGATCTCCGTCGACGTGGCAGGCCTTGACTGGCGCACCATCTTCCTGATCAATCTGCCCATCGGCGTGGTGGCCCTGGTCCTCACCCCGCGCCTGATCCCCGAATCCCGCAGCGACAAGGGCGGCAGCCTGGACCTGTTCGGCGCGGTGCTGTCCACCGCGGCCCTGGTGGCGATCGTGTTCTCGCTCATCCAGGGCCAGGAGCAGGACTGGCCGCTGTGGAGCTGGCTGCTGCTCGCGTGCGCGGTGCCGCTGGGCGCCGGCTTCATCGCCCACCAGCGCCGGCGCACCCGCCAGGGGCTCAGCCCGCTGATCGACCTGGAGCTGTTCCGCTCGCGCACCTTCTCCGTCGGCCTGGTGGCCATGCTCACCTACTTCCTGGCCATGGGCTCCTTCTTCTTCCTGCTCGCGCTGTATCTGCAGCAGGGCCGGGGCCTGTCGCCGGCCGAGGCCGGACTGGTCTTCCTCACCCTGGGCGGCGGCTACTTCGGCTCCTCGCTGCTGTCCACCCGCCTGGCCGAGCGCCTGGGCGAGCGCCTGTACGCGGCGGGCCCGCTCACCCTGGCCGCCGGCTACGTCCTGACCGCGCTGACCGCGAGGTGGCTGGGCACCGACGGCCACATCCTGTGGATCCTCGCCCCGCTGGTCCTCGCCGGCATCGGGATGGGCATGACCACCGGACCGCTGACCGGCGCCGTCCTGGCCGGCGCCGACCCCCAGCACGCGGCCGCGGCCTCCGGCGCCGCCAACACCGTCCAGGAGGGCGGCGTCGCCGTCGGCGTGGCCGTCGTCGGCGCGGTGTTCTTCCCCGCCCTGGGCGACAGCGCCCGCCCCGGCGACTACCCGCAGGCCTTCGGCACCGGCCTGATCCCGCTGGTGGCGTTCTGCCTGGCCGCCAGCGTCATCGTGCGGTACATGCGGCCGCGCGCCCAGCGGTGAACACCCGCCCCGGCCGCTGACCTTGCAAGCGCCCCTTCAGGCCGGACCGGTACACCATGCCGGTCCGGCCTGACGGCATGCCCGCACCCGCACCCGTACGGAACCAGCTCCGCACCCGGATCGGGCCTCGGGCCGGGGCCTGGGGCAGGCCAGTGGCGGGTCAGCGGCGTGTCAGGTGCCGGTGTTTGGCTGGATGCTCCTTCGCCGGTGCGTCAAGACGTACACCGGCCTACGTTCTGCGGATCGGTCACCTTCATGCCTGAGACGAACACGGCCCCGCACGGGCTGCGCGAGCTGCCCGCCCACGAGATCAAAGAAGAGATCGAAGCCCTCGTCGAGGAGCTGTTCAAGGACGCTCTGCTGATGGAGGCCGACGAGGAACTGCCCCTGGACGCCAGCTACTTCGACCTGGGCCTGACCTCGCTGCGGCTGACCCGGCTCAAGCAGCAGCTCGAGGAGATGCTCGATCTGTCCATCAACACCAACGTGCTGTTCAACGAGCCCACCGTCGAGCAACTGGTCCTGTATCTGACCGGCCTGCTCGCCGGCGCCCCCTCCCCTGCGGGCCGGCGCGCTTAAGCAACCGATCCCCCTGGACGGAAGGAGCCGCGGCCATGTCGCGCCACACCAGCCACGTCACCACCCCGGCCGCGGCCGGGCAGGCGCAGGAACCGGTCGCCATCGTCGGGGCCGGCCTGCGCTTTCCCGGCGGCAGCAACTGCCTGGAGGACTTCGAGGAGTTCCTGGCCCAGGGCGCCTCCGGCATCACCGCGCTGCCCACCGACCGCTGGGACGCCGCCGCCTTCACCCCCCAGCACTCCGACGACAAGGGCAAGATACGCGCCGCCGCCGGCGGCTACCTGGACCGGATCGACCTGTTCGACGCGGGCTTCTTCAACATCTCCCCCAAGGAAGCGCAGTACATCGACCCCCAGCAGCGCATGCTCCTGGAGACCGCCTGGCAGGCCCTGGAACACGCCAACATCGACCCCACGCCGCTGCGCAAGTCCAACGGCGGCGTGTTCATCGGCGCCAGCTCCGTGGACTACGCCCTGGAACTGGACGCGCTGCCCTACGAAGAGCTCGACGGCCACCTGGCCTCCGGCATCACCCTCTTCCCGCTGGCCGGACGGCTCTCCTACTTCCTGGGCTGGCGCGGGCCGAGCATCAGCGTCGACACCGCCTGCTCCTCCTCGCTTGCCGCACTGCACCTGGCCGTGACCGCGCTGCGCCGCGGCGAGTGCGACATCGCGCTGGGCGGAGGCGTCAACGCCCTGCACAACCCGCGCATCCCGGTGATGTTCTCCAACGCCCAGATGCTCGCCGGCGACGGCCAGTGCAAGACCTTCGACGAGAGCGCCGACGGCTACGCGCGCGCCGAGGGCTGCGGCGTTGTGGTCCTCAAACGCCTCACCGACGCCACCCGTGACGGTGATGAGGTGCTCGCCGTCATCCGCGGCACCGCCGTCGGCCAGGACGGCGACAGCGCCGGACTGACCGTGCCCAACGGCCCCGCCCAGGAACGCGTCCTGCACCTCGCCCTGGCCGACGCCGCGCTCACCTCCGGCGACATCCAGTACGTGGAGGCCCACGGCACCGGCACCCCGCTGGGCGACCCCATCGAGATCGGCGCCATCAGCAACGTCTTCGCCGACACCCACACCCAGGACGACCCGCTCCTGGTGGGCTCGGTCAAGACCAACCTGGGCCACATGGAACCCGCCTCCGGACTCGTCGGCGTCCTCAAGACCGTCCTCCAGCTCCGCTCGGCGACGATCTACCCGCACCTGAACTTCACCACCCCCTCCACCCGCATCCCCTGGGAGGTGTATCCGGTACGGATCCCCACCCGCTCGGAGCCGTGGAAGGCGCCGGTGCGCCGGGCCGCGGTCAACAGCTTCGGCTTCGCCGGCACCATCAGCGCCGTCATCCTCGAACAAGCCCCCGCACCCGCCCACGGTGACGGCGGCGACAGCGGGGGCGGGAGTGGGGCGGCCGCGCCGGTGCTCACCCTCTCCGCCAAGAGCGCCGCCGCCCTGCGCGAACAGGCCGAGCGCTACCACCAGTTCGTCACCCAGCACCCCGGCCTGGACATCACCGGCCTGTGCTACACCGCCAACACCGGCCGCGCCCACTTCCCCCACCGCACCGCCGCCCCCGTCCACGGCCGCGAGGACCTGCTGGCCGCCCTGGACGCCGCCCGGCAGCCGCAGGCCGCCGCCGAACCCTCCGGCATCCGCAAGGTCGCCTTCATGTTCACCGGCCAGGGCGCGCAGTACGCCGGCATGGGCGCCGCCCCCTACGCCCGCTTCGCCCTGTTCCGCGAGATCGTCGACGAATGCGACCGGCTCTTCACCCCCCATCTGGGCCGCTCCGTCCGCGAACTGCTGCTGGGCACCGCCGACGACCCGCACGTGATCGACCAGACCCTGTTCACCCAGTCCGCGCTGTTCACCCTGGAATACGCACTCGCCCGCCAGTGGATGTCCTGGGGAGTGCGCCCCAACGTGCTCATCGGGCACAGCATCGGCGAGGTCGTCGCCGCCGCCGTGGCCGGCCTGTTCTCCCTTCCCGACGCCGTCACCCTGGTCGCCGCCCGCGCCCGGCTCATGCAGTCCGTCAGCACACACGGCGGCATGGCCTCCGTCGCCGCCGCCGCCGAACGCATCGAACCCCTCCTGCAAGACCGCCCCGACCTGGCCGTCGCCGCCGTCAACGGCCCCGAGGCCTGCGTCATCTCCGGCGCCACCCACGCCCTGGCCGAGGCGAGCGCCCAACTGGCCGCCGACGGCATCCGGGTGAAGCCGCTGTCGGTCTCCCACGCCTTCCACTCCCCCCTGATGGCCGAGGTGTCCGAACAGTTCCGCACCGCCCTGCAGACCGTCACCTTCCGCGAACCCTCCATCTCCCTCATCTCCAACCTCACCGGCAAAGTGGCACGCATGCGCGAGATCGCAAGCGCCGACTACTGGGTACGCCACATCGGCGAACCGGTACGGTTCCTGGCCGGCATGCGCGCGGTGGCCAAACGCGGCCGGCACGCCTTCGTGGAAATGGGCCCCTCGGCCATGCTGTGCGCGCTGGGAAAGCAGTGCGTCAGCGCCGAGGAGCACCTCTGGCTGGCCAGCCTGCGCCGCAACGACGACACCGGCGACGCCACGCTGCACGCCCTGGCCGACTTCTACACCGCCGGACTCCCCGTCGACTGGAACGCCTACCACTCCGCCAGCAGCAGCCGCCCGGCCAAGCAGCAGCTGCCCACCTACGCCTTCCAGCGCAAGCCCTACTGGCTGCCCATCCCCAAGACCCGCACCCAAGGTGGCCCCCACGGCCCGGCCCGCCACCCGCTGCTCGGCCGGCGCACCCCGCCCGCCGAACTCCCCGCACACGTCTGGGAGTTCACCAGCGAATTCACCCGCGCCGAGCTCGGCGACCTGTCCGGCCACCACCATGGCGGGCGGCCCTGCCTGCCCCCGGCCGCCTGGGCGGACCTGCTGCTGGCCCTGCAGGACGCGGTGTTCGGCCACACCCGCAACCCCGTCACCGAACTCCGCCTGCCCCAGCCCCTCGACCTCACCGACGAGCAGACCGTACGGCTGACGACACGGCTGCACCGCACCGGCAGCGGCCGGGCCGACATCACCGTCACCGGCACCGTGACCGACAGCAACAACAACGACAACAGCGACACAGACAGCGGTGGCAGCGGCGAAGCGGACCCGGGCGATGAAGCCGGTGCGGGAGCCGAGGGCGGGGTGCGGACCTTCGTACGCGCCCGGATCACACCCGAAACCAGCCCCGCCCCCGATGCCGGGCTGCGGGCCCTGGCCGAGCGGCCCGGCACGGTCACCGACCAGGCCGACGCCACGGACATCGCCACCGACCTGTCCGCCGTCGGCCGCGGCTTCGGCGACACCCCGCCGCGCCTGCTGAGCATCGCCCGGCACACCCCCGCCACGGTCACCGGCACCCTGGCCACCGGCGAGACGAGCCCGGTGGAACAGCTTCCCGCCGCCCTCCTGGAAAGCGCCCTGACCGGCGCCGTCGCCCTGGACGACCAAGGACCGGTCTTCACCCTCCAGAGCGCGGACAGCGTACGGCTGTTCAAGAAACCGCGCGGCGAGCGGCTGCGCCTGGCCGCCACGGTCCGCCCCCACGGCCCCCACGGCCCCGACCGCCTGGTCGACCTGCTCCTGCTGGAAGACAGCGAGGACCGAGAGAGCAGCGGGGGCGGGGGCGGCGAGCCGGTCGCCGAGGTCCTCGGCGCCGTGCTGGCCCGGCCCGAAGGAGCGGCCGGCCCACCGCACTTCACCCACCGCATCGAGTGGCTGCGCCGCTCCCTGCCCCAGCCCCCGGCCCGGGCCGGGGGCGCGGAGGGGGGCCCGGACCGTCATGTGCTGCTCGCGGGCACGGCCACGGACACCGGCACCGCCCCGCCCGCCGTACTCACCGCCCTCACCGGCCTCTGCCACACCCCCGGCCGGCACGAGCAGGACGGCCGGCACGAGCAGGGCGAGCAGGACGGGCAGGGCGAGCAGGACGGCCGGCACGAGCAGGACGGGCAGGGCGGCGCGCAGGACGGGCAGGGCGGCGCGCAGGACGGGCAGGGCGGCGCGCAGGACGGGCAGGGCGGCGCGCAGGACGGCGTGCGGCTGAGCCTGGCACCGGATACGGCCGCTCTGTGCGAGGCGCTCGCCGACACCTCGGTCACCGACGTCGCCTGGTTCTGGCAGCCCGCCCCCGGCGAGATGTCCTACGGCAGGCTGCGCACCGAACTGGAGCACAACTTCCGTACGCTGCTTGCGGCGCTGGCCGCGCCGGGCCTGGCCGACCCGCGGCGCACCCCGCGGGTGTGGCTGGTCACCGAGCGCGCCCAGTGGCTGCCCGGCGACGGCGCCGACGGCACCGAACAGCTCGCGGCCGCCGCCCTGTGGGGGTTCGGCCACGTCCTGCTGAACGAGCACCCCAAGCTGCAGGCCACCCTCGTCGACGTCGACCGTGACGGCCCCGGCGCGGCACAGGCCCTGCTGGCCGAGTGGCGCGCGCCCGAACCGGACGAGTACCAGATCGCCTACCGGGCCGGACGGCGCCATGTGCGCAGGGTGCTGGCCGGGGACAGCACACCGTCCTGGCCCGGCGCCTTCGAGCTGCACCACCTGCCCGCGGGCCCGCCCCGCGCGGTGCCCGCCACCGGCCCGGAGCAGGTGCCCCAGGGCGACCAGGTGCGGGTGGCGGTGAGCGCCTGGGCCCTGACCGGGCAGGACCTCCCCGCGCCCGACCGCCCGGACCCCGCCCCCCAAACCCCCGGCGCCCCCGAGGCCTTGGAGGCCTTGGAGGCCTTGGAGGCTTCGCCGGTGACCGCGACCGCCTGCGCGGGCACCGTCGTCGCGGCGGGCCCCGAAGCAGGGATCGCCGTCGGCACGCGGGTGAGTGTCCGCCAGGGCGGGGTCCTGGGCTCCCCGGTGACCGTGGCGGCGGACGCGGTCAGCGTCCTGGAGGCGGGGGTGCGGCCGGCCGTGGCGGCGGCCCGCGCCGCGGACACCGCCACCGCCGCCGGGCTGGCGGATGCCGCCGACGTGAACAGCCCCCATCCGTATGAGGTGTTCGGGACCGATGAGGTGGACGAGGCGCTGCGGGTGCTGGCCGCGCGCCCGGGCCCGGTCGTGGTCACCGCCCCCGAACCGGCCCCCGACACCAGCACCGGCAGCGACACCGACACCGACACCGACACCGGCAGCGGCAGCGGCAGCGGCAGCGGTGCTGCGGGAGGGGGAGCGCCCGCCGCGGGAGCCTTCGCCGTCCGGGCCGACCGCACCTATGTGGTGACCGGCGGCCTGGGCGGCCTGGGGCTGGTCACCGCCCGCAAGCTGGTGGACCTGGGCGCCCGGCACCTGGCCCTGGTCAGCCGCAGCGGACGCCCCGCCGAGGAGGCCGCCGGCATCCTCGCCGACCTCTCCCAGCGGGCCGACGTGTCGCTGCTGCAGGCCGACCTGGGCAGCAGCAAGGAGGTGGACCGGCTGGTGGAGCAGCTGCACGCGATGGCGCACCCGGTGGGCGGCATCGTGCACGCGGCCGGCGCCATCGGCAGCGCGCTGATCTCCGCCCTTACCTGGCCGGCCATCGAGGAGCAGCTGGCGCCCAAGGTCTACGGCGGCTGGCTGCTGCACGAGGCGGCCGCCTCCTTTGAGCACCTGGACTTCTTCACGGTGTACTCCTCCATCGCCTCGGTCGCCGGCGCCCGCGGCGGAGCGGGCCAGGCGCACTACGCGGCGGCCTTCTCCTTCCTGGACGGCCTGGCCCGCTGGCGCGCGGCCCAACAGCTGCCCGCGCTGAGCGTCAACTGGGGCTCCTGGGGGCGGGTGGGGGCCTCGGCCCGCCTGGACGCCGCGTACATCAAGGAGATCGAACGCAGCGGCGTGCGGCTGTTCTCGCCCTCCTGGGGGCTGCGTGCGCTTCAGCGGCTGTGGGGCCAGAGCGGCGCGCAGCGGGTGGTGAACGTCTTCGACTGGCCGCAGTTCACGGGCCGCCTGCCCGTGCCCAACGCCCTGTTCGAGCACGTCACAGGCGCCCGGGCGGCGGACGCGGCGGAGGCGGCCGGTGATCTTCAGGGGCTGCTGGACCGGCCCCGCCCCGAGCGGCTGAAGCTGATCGGGGCGAGCGTGGGCGAACGGGTGGCCGCGGTGCTGCACTTCGCCTCGGCAGACGAGGTGGAGCCGGCCGCCGACTTCGTCAGCCTCGGCCTGGACTCGGTGATGGGCATGGAGGTGAAGTCCCGCCTGGAGGCGGACTTCGGCCTGAGCCTGCCGGCCTCGCTGACCTTCGACCACCCCTCGGTGCGCGCGATCACCGAGTTCATCGAGGGCCAGCTGTCCGGGGAGGCCCGATGACCGACGCCCTCCACCACCCGATCCACCACCCGACGCGCCGCCAGGAACCGCCCCCCGAAGCGGGCGGCCCGGAGACGGAAGGCCCGGAGACGGGCTGGACGCTGATGGAGGTGTGTGCCCGCCATGCCGCGCAGCGCCCGCGGCACACGGCGCTGATCTGCGAGGACCGCCGCACCAGCTACGCGGATCTGCACCGCGACAGCAACCGGGCCGCGCACGCGCTGGCCGCGGCGGGCATCGGCCGCGGCAGCCGGGTGGCCTACCTCGGCCGCGAGAGCGAGCACTACTACGTCACCGTCCTGGCCTGCGCCAAGGCGGGCGCGGTGATCGTGCCGGTCAACTGGCGGCTGACCGCGGGCGAGGTGGCGCACATCCTGGCCGACTCCGGCGCCGAACTGCTCTTTGTGGACCAGGAGTTCGCGGCCACCGCCGCCGAGGCCGGCTGCGGGCCGGGCCTGCGGGCCACGGTGCGCCTGGACGGCACCGCAGCGGACGGCAGCCACGACCGCGGGGCGGGCCTGCGCGCCTGGTACGCCGGCGCGCCCGGGCACGACCCGGACCCGGGCACCGGCCGCGACGACGCGGTGCTGCAGATCTACACCAGCGGCACCACCGGCCTGCCCAAGGGCGTGGTCATCGCCCACCGGACGTTCTTCACGCTGCCCGCCGCGATCGCCGCCGCCGGCGCCGACGGCGGCGACTGGATCGACTGGCGCGCCGACGACGTCAGCCTGATCTCCCTGCCCGGCTTCGGCATCGCGGGCCTGGGCTGGTTCCTGCACGGCCTGTGCGCCGGGGCCACCCATGTGGTGCTGCCGATGTACGGGCCCAGCGAAGCGGTGCGCGTGATCGGCGAGTACGGGGTGACCATCACCTTCGTGGCGCCCGCGATGCTGCAGATGATGCTGGACGAACGCGGCGTCACCAGGGAGACCTTCGCCTCCCTGCGCAAGATCGCCTACGGTGCGGCGCCGATCTCGCAGGCGCTGCTGCGGCGCAGCCTTCAGATGTTCGACTGCCAGCTCGCCCAGATCTACGCCAGCACCGAGGCGGGCAGTGTCGCGGTGTGCCTGCCGCCGTCCGCGCACCAGGTGGGCAGCGCCCTGCTGCAGGCCGCCGGGAAGGCCTGCCCCGGCAACGACATCAAGATTGTCGACCGCGACGGCACCACCCTGGGCCCGGGCGAGATCGGGCAGGTCTGCATCCGCACCCCGGCCCGCATGATCGGCTACTGGAGGCGGCCCGAGGCCACCGCGAAGGCCCTGGCGGGGGGCTGGCTGCACATGGGCGACGCCGGCTACCTCGACGAGGACGGCCACCTGTTCCTGTGCGACCGCATCAACGACACGATCATCGTGGCCGGGCAGAACATCTACCCCGCCGAGGTGGAAAAGCAGCTCGGCGAGCACCCGGCGGTGGCGGACGCGGCCGTGGTCGGCGTCCCCGACGAGCGCTGGGGCGAGGCGGTGCACGCCGCCGTGGTGCTGCGCCCCGGCGCGAGCGCGCGCCCGCGCGAGCTGCTGCTGTTCCTGCGCGGCCGCCTCGCCGACTACAAGATCCCCATCCGCTACCACGTCCTTGACGCGCTGCCCCGCAACCCCTCCGGCAAGATCCTGCGCCGCGCGGTCCGCGAGCAGCTCGGCCACGGCGAGGCGGGCGAGAGGGCCGCACCGGCCTGAGACGCGGGGCGAGTTCGCGGGCGCGGGCGCGCGGGCACCGGCGCGCCCGGGCCCCGCCGCCCGCACCCAGCACCGCACCGGCCCGCACCGCACCGGCGCACCCCGCACCGGCCCGCGCCAACCCGCACCGCACCGGCCCGTAATCGCACCGCACCCGCACCCGCACCCGCTCCGACCCGTCATCGACCCGTCATCGACCCGCACCGCAACGACCCGACCCGACCTGACCTGACCTGACCCCGAGAAGACCTTGAACGGAGTCCGACCCATGGACACCTCACCGGGCCCTGCGTCCGTCGGCGTGCTGCTGCCGACCCGGGAGCAGGCCATCACCGGCACCTTCGCCGCCGCCCCGCTGCTGGACTTCGCCCGCCAGGCCGAACAGCTCGGCTTCGACTCGCTGTGGGCGGGCGACTCGCTGACCGCACGGCCCCGCCTGGACCCCCTGGTGGTGCTGTCCGCCGCGGCCGCGGTCACCAGCCGCGTCACCCTGGGCACGGCCGCCCTGACCCCCGCGCTGCGCCACCCCCTCACCGGCGCCCACCAGGTGGCCAGCCTCGACCACGTGGCCGGCTCGCGGCTCGTGCTCGGCCTCGGCTCGGGCTTCCCGATGCCCGAGACCGAGGAGGAATTCGCCGCCGTGGGCGCCTCGTTCACCGGCCGCGCCGCCCGCCTGGACGAGATCGTCTCGCTGTGGCGCCAGGCCTGGCGCGCCGGCCAGACAGGCACACCGGCCGGCTTCGAGGGACGCTACTGGCAGGCAGCAGGCCTTGAGCGGCTGCCCGCGCCGCAGCAACCCGGCGGGCCGCCGCTGTGGCTGGCCGGCAGCGACACCCCCCGCGTCTTGGAGCGGGTGGCCCGCCACTACGACGGCTGGATGCCCTTTTTGCCCAGCGCCGCAGCGTACGGAGCCGCCTGGCGGCGCATCAGCGAACTGGCCGCGGCCGCCGGCCGGCCCGCGGGCGCCATCACCCCGGCGCTGTATGCCACCATCACCGTCAACCAGGACCCGGCCGCCGCCCGCGCCGAACTCGAGCACTACATCCAGCGCTACTACGGGCGCACCTTGGAGCAGATGGCCGCCGTGCAGGCCTACGCCTGGGGCAGCGCCGAGAGCTGCGCCGACGCGCTGGCCGCCTACGTCCGCTCCGGCGCCCGGCACCTGATCATCCGGATCGGCTCGCTGGACTGCGCCTCACAGCTCAAGCAGATCGCCGACGTGGTGCTGCCCGCCCTGAAGGAGGCCTCCCGGTGAGCGGCTACGGCCAGGACATGTCCACCGCCGGCTCCTGGTTCCACCCCGTCCACAGCGACCCCGCAGCAAGCATCCGGCTGTTCCTGCTCCCCCACGCCGGCAGCGGCGCCATCATCTACCGGGACTGGCCCACCCTGCTGCCGCCGGAGGTGACGGCCCAGGCGGTGACCCTGCCCGGCCGCCACAACCGGCACGAGGAAGAAACCTTCGAGGACTTCGAGCCGCTCCTGGACGGCCTGTACGAGGCGGTCCTGGACGAACTGGACGACGAACGGCCCTTCGCGATCTTCGGTCACTGCCTGGGCGCCCAGCTGGGATTCAGGGTGGCGGTGCGGCTCAGGGAGGAAGGCGAGCGCCAGCCGGTGCTCCTTGGCATGTCCGGCTGGTCACCCATCGGCTTCTTCAAGCCGACCGAGGAGCAGAGCCGGATGCCCGATGCCGAGATGCTGCAGTGGATCAAAAAGCTGGGCTCGTTCCCCGCCGAGGTCTACGACAACCCCGACCTGCTCGCCCTCATCGTGCCCGCGCTGCGCGCAGACCTGCGCGTCTCGGCCCAGTACGAGGACGACGGCGCGGGCGTGTCCTGCCCGCTGGCCTCCTACGGCGGCGACAGCGACCCGCTGCAGGAGGCACCGGACGCGATGACCCACTGGGCCGCCCGCAGCCCGAACTACCTGGGCCACCGCGGCTTCGAGGGCGGCCACTTCTACATCGACCACCACGGCCTGGCCCTGATCACGGACTTCTGCCGCCACCTGCGGCGCCTGGCCGCACAGCCGGCCGCCTGACCACCGCCGAACCGCCCGCTCCCTCCCCTTCTCCCCCTTCTCCCCCTTCTCCCCTTTCTCCCCTTTCTCCCCTTTCTCTCCCTTCCCCCTGCCCGCCCGTCTTCATCTGGTAGGTCACCATGCCCCTGTTCACCGCCAAGGACGGCACCCAGCTGCACTACGAGGACTGGGGGGCCGGCCGGCCGGTCGTCCTCCTGGCCTCGGCCACCATGAACTCCCGCATGTGGGAGTTCCAGGCCCTGCACCTGGCCGAGCACGGACTGCGCTGCATCCTGCCCGACCGGCGCGGCTTCGGCCGCTCCGAGCGGCCCTGGAACGGCTACGACTACGACACCCTGGCCGACGACCTCGCCGGCCTCATCGACCACCTGCAGCTGTCCGGCATCACCCTGGTCGGCTACGCGATGGGCGGCGGCGAAGCCGTGCGCTACCTGGCCCGCCACGGCTCCCGGCAGGTGGACCGCCTGGCCCTGGTCTGCTCCACCACCCCCTACCTGCTGCGCGCCGAGGACAACCCCGACGGCATCGAGGCGGCCGTCCTGGAAGAGATCACCACCGCGATGCGAACCGACCGGGCCGACTACATGGCCCAGTGCGCCGTCCCGTTCTTCGGCGGCCCCGGGGCCGCACCGGACTCGCTGACCCTCTCGCCCCAGCTGGTGGACTTCATGACCCGCCAGGCCCTGGACAGCTCCCCGCGCGCGAGCGTGGAAATCACCCGCACCCTGTTCACCGAGGACCTGCGCCAGGACCTGTGCGACGTCGACGTGCCCACCCTCATCGTCCACGGCGACGCCGACCCCAGCGCACCCCTTGAGCTGTGCGCGCACCGCAGCGCCTCACTGATCCCCGGCAGCCGCACCGTGGTCTACGAAGGCGCCGCGCACGGCCTGTTCGCCACCCACACCGACCGCCTGAACACCGAACTCCTCGACTTCGCCACCCAGTAGCCCCCCGCCCCCGGCGCCCGGGGGGGGACATGCATGCCGCGCCCGCACCACCCGGGACTGCCGGGCGGTGCGGGCGCGGCGCTGCGGGCGGACGCCGCGGCTAGCCGTGCGCCCGGCGCAGCCCGCCGAGCTGGAGGGCGGCGAAGGCGGCGACCACGAGCGCCTGCAGCGGGATCCACACGGTGCCCGCCACGGAAGGCTCCAACAGGCCGAAGACGAGCACGGCGACAGAGGCCACCGCCCACAGCACATTGACCTCGATGACCGCCTTGGTGGGTGCGGCCGGCGGCACGGGCCGGGCCGCCAGGAGCACCACCAGCACGCCGTAGACGGCCAGAAAGGCGCCGGCGCCGCGCACCAAGGCGCTGTCCACATCGAGCAGCCGGCCCACCGGGCCGGCGGCGAGCAGGTAGATCAGGCCGCATGCCCCGGTCACCGCGGCGTCCAGTGCGAGGAACAGCCGCAGCGGCCCCGCCGCAGCCGCCGCGCCCGCACCCGCCGCGCCCGCGGTCCTCCCCGTGGCCTGGTTCGTCGTCATGATGTCTCCCGGTCTCCTTAGGGGGTGGGTGTCGCTGAAGCGACGCTGCCACGGGTCTCTGACCAGCACCTGACACTGCCCTCGCACCCACCGCACCACCGCACCACCGGGCCGCCAGGGGCGCGTCAGAGGCGTATCAGCAGGCACCGGCATGCTGGTTGTTGTCGAAAGGGAACGGACCAAGGGACGGGAAACCGGACCGGACCGCCCCCCCTTTGACGGCAGGGAGAGGTGCCCGGAGTGGCTTATCGGGGACCGGAGTTCGCTTCAGTCGGGTGCAAGCCCACGCAGGTTCGAATCCTGCCCTCTCCGCCCGAGGCGACCCTCGTATGAAGACCGGCCCCGCAGCAGGGGGCCGGTCTTCGTGCGTACGGCCCGCCGCCGCACCGCACACGCGGCCGCCGCACCGTATGCGTGGCGGCGGGGCCGTATGCGTGGCGGCGTGGCAAGGGCCGGGCGGCCGGGAATCCGCCCCCGGCACCCGCCCGGCCATCCATGCTCCGCCCGGCTCACAGCGGGCCGCGGACCTCCCGCTGGGCCGTCCACGTGGTGGGCTGGGGCCGGCGCAGCAGCGCCTCGGCCATGCCCTCGTCCAGCATCGTGCGGGCGGCGACATCGACCGCGTCGTCGAAGCCGAGGTCGACCAGCGCGACGCTCACCGTGTACTGGCCGGCCACCGACCAGGTGCAAAAGCTCCACTCGTCGCCCGAGCCCGGCGTGCCGTCCGGGCGCAGCACCTGCACGCGCCGGGCCCCGGGCGCGAACCCGAACTCGGTGAAACGGAACCGCAGGCCCTGCCCGATCGCCTTGCTGTAGGCCTCTTTCAGCGTCCACAGCCGCACCAGGGCCGCGTTGCGCGCCCGCTGTCCCGTCCTGGCCAGCAGCTCGGTCTCGTAGGGGGTGCAGATCTGGCGCTCCACCGCCGATCCGCGCAGCTGCCGGCTGGACAGTTCCGCGTCCACGCCGATCCAGCCGCGCCGGGTGACGCCGACGACCAGCAGGTCGGCGGTGTGGCTGAGGCTGATGTCCACCTGGTCGCAGCCGCGCAGGTAGGGGCGCCCGCCGGGTTTGTAGGCCAGGTCGATGTCGGCCGGGCGGGCCTCCAGGACCGCGGCGGCCGCGTACTTCAGCAGCAGCCGCGAGGCCAGGAAGCGGCCGCGGACGTCGTCGTTGGTCATCTGCGTGAAGCGTTCCCAGTCCCGCCCGAGCAGCGCCGGCAGCGCGGAGTCGGCGCCGGTGTCGGCCTGCCAGTCGCTCAGCCAGTCGCCCAGGCGGGCGAAGACCACCACGCTGCCCCGCCCGGCCAGTTCACGGCGCACGGTGTGCCAGGGGCCCTGGGGTGTCACCTGCAGCGGCTCCGCGAGCGCGGACGGCGCGGGCAGCACCGCGGAGGCCGCCCCGCCCGTCGTCACGCCGCGCCCCCCGCGTCCCCCGCGTCCCCCGCGGCGGAGGGCGCGCCCTGCACGGGCTCGGCGGGCTGTGCGGGCTGTGCGGGCTCGGCGGGCTGTGCGGCGGCGCGCAGCAGGTCGGTCAGGGAGCCGATGTCGGCCATGCCGCCCACCATGTCGGGCAGCGGCAGTTCGCCCAGGGCCGGGCGGCGTTCCTGCAGCCGGTCCACCAGCTCGATGAGCATCAGGGAGTCAAAGCCCAGGTCCTCATAGAGCCGGCTGTGCGCACCGGCCGGTGCCCGCCCCGTCTCCAGCGCCGCGACGACGTCGTCGGCGACCCGGTCCAGCAGCAGTTCACTCATGTTCTCCTCCGGTACGTGCGATCCATGCGATGCGTGCGGTGCGGTGCGTGCGGTGCGGTGTGTGCCGGGCCTCCGGCGGGGCGGGGGTCAGGCGGCCAGCGGGGTGTCGTACAGATCGAAGCTGGCGGCCTGGGTGAAGCGGCGCGACAGCTCGGTGAAGACCTCGGCCTCGGGGCCGGGCGCGTGGGCGGGGGTGCCGATGCCCAGGCGGGTGCAGATCCGCAGCAGCGCGCTCACCAGCCAGTGCGGCCTGGCCAGGAAGGTGTCCGTGCCGGCCTGCTGGTGGCGCCACACGCCCAGGCAGGCGGCGGCGGCCAGCAGCAGCGTGTAGCGGTCGGCCAGCGCGTAGGTGTGCGGGTTGGCCAGCGAGTGCCGGCTCAAGGGGGCAAGGGCCGCGCACGCCTCGCGCAGCCGGCGCAGCTCGCCGGCCAGGTGGCCCAGCAGGGGGCGCAGCACGCCCGCGCACTCCCCCGCCATGGAGGTGTCCAGGCTTTCGGCGGCGGCCAGTTCGGCGCACAGCACGTCGTCGGCGGCCAGGGTGCCCAGGCGGGCGAAGTCCAGGGCGGGCAGCTCGCCGCGCAGCGTGAACAGGGCAGGGGCGGCGGCGCCGCCAGGCGTGCCGGTGAGCCAGGAGCGGCGGGCCAGGGCGGACAGCTCGGGGCTGATGGTGGACAGCGCGGCGGCCGCCCCGGCGTGCCCGAGGCTGGTCACCGGCAGGTCCCGTACGTGTTTCTGGAAGATGCCGAACTCGCCGTCGCGCACGTAGATGCTGGAGCCCAGCAGCACGGACAGCTCGTGCACGGCGTCGTGCAGCAGGATGGGCAGCAGGTACTTGGTGGCCGCGGCGTAGACGCCGGTGATGCCCAGGCACAGGCCGGCCGCGCGGGTGCTCGCCAGGGCCAGGCTGTCGCAGATCAGCAGGTCGGTGAAGGCGCCGGCCAGGGTGCGGCGTGCCTGCGGGTTGCGCTCCACCGCGCGCCCGCCGACCCCGCGCAGGACGGCGAAGCGCAGCGCGGTGCGCAGCGCGGTGTCGGCGCCGCCCAGCACCATCGAGGGCAGCACGCTGCGGGTGAACGCGAAGGACCGCAGGGCCAGTTCGACGCCGTCACCCTCCGCGCCCAGCAGGCCGGACTCGGGCACGGGGCAGTCGGTGAACTCAAGGCCGGTCATCGGGCAGCCGCGCATCCCCACCATCGGATAGCGCTCAAGGTCGCGGACCCGGCCGGCGGGCAGCGCCTCGCGGTCCAGCAGCAGGGTGGAGTGGGACCGGCTGCCCGCACCGGCGGAGCTGCGGCACACGATCACCAGGCCGCGGGCCCGGTCGGCGTTGATGATGACCCGCTTGGTGCCGCTGAGCACCCGCCCCGCGCCGGGGCCGGGGGTGAGGGTGAACTCGTCGCGCAGGAAGGCGTTGCCGTGCGCCAGTTCGCGGTAGGAGACGGCCAGGCGGCCGCCGCCGAGCAGCAGGCCGGCCGCCCACCGCTGCTGGGCGCGGCTGCCGGCCGCCCACACCGAGGCGCCGGCCAGCACCGAGAAGGCGCCGTAGCCGGTGCCCAGCGCCTGGTCGCGGCGGAAGACCGCGCGCAGCACCCGGGCCAGGGAGTCGGCCCGCACCAGGCGCCCGCCCAGGGCCGCGGGCACGAACTCGGCGTTGAGGCCGAAGCCGTCCAGGAGCTGCTCGGCCTCGGCCTGGGGCAGCCCGCGCTCGTCGGCGGCCAGGATCCCGGCGTGCCCCAGGGTGTTGGCCGCATCCCAGGGGTCGCCGAAACGCCGCTCCAGGTCGGCGACGCGGGCGGCGACCGCCGCCTCGGAATGCAGGGGGTCCGCTGCCCGCGGCCGGCCGGCCGCCTCGTTGTGGGATACGGCGAGCGTCGTCCAAGCCATCGATCCGCCACCTTCCGCCGGGCAAGGACACCCCGCGTCCCGCGGCAGTCCTCACCAACCTTGTGTGCCGAGCCTCACCAACCCCTCTGGAGGATCACTTGAGATGCGCACGCGGACGGCCACAGACCCCGCCCCCCCCTGTACACCGGGCACATCCCGGCGGGCCCCGCGCGCCCGCCCGGCGGGGCTTTCCCGAATTGCGCGCACCGGATCATTTATGCCCCGATCATTTACGGGCGGATCATTCGCGGGCGGGCCGCAGGCGCGGGAAAAGATCCCCCCGGCGCTTCCCGGACCTTCCCGTGCTTCCCCGGCTTCCCGTGTTCCCCGCGTTCCCCGTGGTTTCCCCGTGTTTCCCGGGGTTTCCCGTGCGGTCCGGCGGGCTGAAAGGCACTCAAGAACGCTCACACGGCGAGCGGAATCCCCCTGGCGTCCGCGCCCCGTTTTCCGTACACCCACTAGGGTTTCGAAAGTACACCGGGAAACGAAATCCGCACCGCGCACCCCTGCCCGGTGAAGAACCGCCCGCCCCTGCTTCCACCCGCACTTCCTCCCGCACTTTTCGCCCGCGTTTTTGCGCGCATGACTTCCGCCCCGACTTCCCCCCGGCCGCACAGGGAATGTGCGGCCCCGTTTTTGAGGGAGAGCGATGGACGCCACCCCGACGGCGCTGCGCCTGTTCGTCTTCCACCACGCGGGCGGCTCGCACGTGACCTACCGCCACTGGCCCGGCCTGCTGCCCGGCCGGTGGGACGTGCGCCTGCTGGACGCCCCCGGGCGCGGCCGGCTCGGTGACCTGCCGCCGCTGGACGACGCCGTGCGCCTCGCCGACTTCTTCCTGCGCCGCATCACACCCGAACTCGAGCCCCCCTACGCCTTCTTCGGGCACAGCATGGGCGCCGTGCTCGCCTACGAGATGTGTGTCCAGCTCGCCGCCCGGGGCCGGGCGCTGCCGGTGTGGCTGGGGCTGTCCGCGCGCGCCGCCCCCGGCGCCCAGGGCCAGGACACCCAGCGTCACCAGCTGCCCGACGCCGAACTGCAGACCCACCTGGAGCTGCTGGGCGGCACCCCCGAGGAGGTCTTCGACAACCCCGATCTGTGGGCGCTGTACGACCCGCTGATCCGCGGCGACCTGCGGCTGGCGGAGACCTGGCGGCCGCGGCCGGGCACCGGGCCGCTGCCGGTGGCGCTGTCGGTGTTCGGGGGCAGCGAGGACGTGTCGGTGCCGCCGCGGCGCCTGGCCGGCTGGGAGCGGCACACCGAGCGCTTCCTGGGCCTGCGGGTCCTTCAGGGCGGCCACTTCTACTTCCAGGACGACCCCGGCCCGCTGCTCGCACGGATCCGCCAGGACGTGACCACGGCCCTCACCGAGCCCGCCCGGCCCGCCGAGCCCACTGAAGCCGCCGGGGCGGCCGGGGCGGCGTCGGCGGGGCGGGCCGGCACGTCCCGCTGACCGCGGCGCCACCCACTGCCCGCTTGCGACATGAAGGGGGACAGATGCAGTTCCGCATCCTCGGTCCCGTGGAGATCCAGGACGAGGCAGCCGGCCGGTGGATCCATCCGGCCGGCGCCAAGCAGCGCGCCCTGCTCGGCGCGCTCGTGGTCAAGGCCGGCCACGAGGTGTCGGTGCACCGGCTGATCGACGAACTGTGGGGCGATCACCCCCCGGCGAACGCGGCGAACGCCCTGCAGGCCCATGTGGCCCGGCTGCGGCGCCGCCTGCCCGAGCCCGCCGGGACGCCCGGCAGGCCGCCGCACGAGTGGATCACCACCCGCTCGCTGGGCTATGTGCTGCGCCTGGGCCCGGCCGGCACCGACGCCCAGCGCTTCAACCACCTGGCCGCACAGGCCCGGCAGGCCGCGCCCCACGACCCGGCCCGGGCCGCCGGACTCTGGCGCAGGGCGCTGTCGTTGTGGCGCGGCCCGGCCCTGGAGGGCAGCACGCACGGCGACATCTGCGCGGCCGAGGCCGCGCAGCTGGAGGAACACCGCATCAGCGCCCTGGAGATGCTCTACGAGGCGTCGCTGCTCGCCGGGCGGCACGGCGAGGTCACCGGCGAGCTGGAGGAGCTGACCTGCGATCACCCCATGCGCGAGCGGTTCTACGACCTGCTGATGGTCGCGCTCTACCGCTGCGGCCGCCAGGCGGAGGCGCTCGGCGTCTACGACCGGGCGCGCAAACGCCTGGTGCACGAACTCGGCGTGGAGCCGGGCCCGGGCTTGCGCGGCCGCATGGAAGCCATCCTCAGACAGGACCCGGCCCTGGCCCGGCCGAGCCCCCCTGCCCCGCGGCACACCGGCCCGGACCGGGGCCCGGACCGGGGCGATGTCAGGACCGGCCCCGGGGCCGGAGGCGGGGGCGGAGGCGGGGGCGGGGGTGAGGCGTCGGTTGTCTCGCTGGGCAGCCAGATCGCCCGCCTGCACCACCGCATCGAGGGCCTGCGGCTGGAGCAGCAACAACTGCTGCGCCGCTTCGAGCAGTTGACGGCCGCGGCCGGCGCCGCGGCCGGAGGCCGCTGACCGCACCCCCCGCCCCCCTGGCCCCCTTCTGCCCGTACACCAGCGGTGCTCCAGGACGGCTGTGGCGGTGCGCGGCACGGTTGCGGGGCGAGATACGCGAGCACCCCGGCCCCGGCCGCCGGGGTGCTCGGGTATCTCGCCCCCCTGTCCGCGGCGGCCCGTCCAGGGCTTCCCCCGGCTCCCGGGCCGGCCGCCGCTCCCTGCCGCCCTGTTGCTGCTTTGTACGGCGGCCGGGGTCATCTCGGGCGCCGGGCGGCCGCGGCCAGCGCCCGCGCCAGGTCGCGCATCCGGCCCTCGCCCGCGGCGTGCGGCGCGCCCAGGACCACCAGCGGCGCCCGGCCGCCGGCGGCCGCGATGTGCCCGGCGAGGTGGCAGGCCAGCGCGCCGGCCCCGGAGAAGCCGCCGAGCACCAGGCGCTCGCCCGCGCCCAGCAGGGGCCGCAGCGCCGTGAGGCACTGCGGCATCCGGTCCGCGTCCGCGCGCAGCACGGCCAGGGCCTGGGGCCCCTGGTAGCGGCGGGCGAAGTCGGTGTGGCAGCGCTCGGGGGTGCCGGGCGGGGCGATCAGGCAGATGGTTCCGGCGCCGGTCCTGGCCGGGCCGCGCAGGTGCAGCAGGCGCCGCCCGGCCGGCCGGGCCACCGGCTCGTACAGGCGCGGCGTCTCGGTGCGGGCCAGGGGGGAGAGCGCCTGGGCGACGGTGGTCGACTCCCCCGCGCCGGCGGGCAGTTCGCGCAGCAGCCGGGCGCTGTGGGCGAGCAGCTGCGCCACCTGGTCGTCGTGCAGCCGGCCGCGGTCGTGCACCGCGCTCAGCACGAGATCTCCGGCGCTGTCGTGGTGGGCGACGACACCGACGGCGAAGGCGGTCGCGCCGGTGGCCGGGCCGGTGTCCTCCACGCGGACGCCCTGCGCGGCGAGTTCCGCGGCCAGGCCCCTGGGCGGGCGCGGAGGATGCTCGAAACACAGCAGCGTCGCCGGCCCGCCCCCGCCACCGCCGGTGTTGGTGCCGGCGGGGGTGGGGGTGAGCCAGTGGCGGATCTGTCCGGCGGAGACCCATTCGTAGGCGGACAGGTCCAGGACCCGGTCGCGCACCGCGCGCAGCAGGGCGCCCACCGGGGCGGCCGGGTCCACGGTGAGGCTCAGGGGCAGCGGGTTGTCGAAGGGGCCGGGAACGCGTTCGATGCCCTCCATCGCGATGCCGCGCCCGGACACCGTGACGCTGAAGGTGACCGGGGCCGGGCCGCGTCCCGGGCCGGCCGCGGCGAACAGGACCATCGCCCACACCGTCTGCAGCGCGCTGCTGGGCGTGGCTCCCCAGCGGGCCGCCCACTCCGCCAGGCGCGCGGCCTCGGCGCGGCTGAGCCGGGCCAGGGTGCGGCCGGTGCCGCGGCGGCCGGTGACGGCGCCCGCCCGGGCGCGCGGCAGCCCGGCGCCGAGGCCGGCCGCGTTGGTGGTGCGGGTCCAGAAGTCCCGGGCCGGCGCCGGGTCCTGGGCGGCCAGCCAGCGCCGGTAGTCGCGCAGGTCGGGGCGGCGTTCGCCGCCGTGCCCGCGGCCCGCGGCGAGATAGGCGCGGTAGAACTCCTGCAGCAGCAGGCGCACGCTGCGCCCGTCCAGCAACCCGCGGTGGTAGGTGAGGATGACGTCGGTGGGCGACACACTGCCCTGCTGCGGTTCGGGGGGCGGCCCGTCCAGCAGCGCGGCCCGCAGCAGGCCCGGCAGGCCCGGCTCGAAGCCGCGCCGGCGCTCCTGTTCCATCAGAGCCCGCCGGCTCAGCGTGCCGTGCCGGTGGCGGCGCACGTCCGCGCGGGCATGGGCGTGCAGCGCAAGCGCGGGGTGGGGATCGAAGACCAGGGCCGCGCGCAGCACGCTCTCGTGGTCGAAGACGCGCTGCCAGGCGGCGGTGAACCGGCCGGTGTCCAGCGGCCCGTGCCAGCGCCGCAGCAGCTGGGCGATCTGCTGGTGGGGGAACTCGGCGGTGCCGGCCAGCAGTTCACGCTGCAGCGGGCTCAGCGCCAGCGGCTCCGGCAGCCGCACCGGCCGCCGCCGGGCAGACAGACCCTGCGGCCCGCCCCCGCCGTCCCCGGCGCCGTATCCGATCCCGCCGTCCCCGGTGCCGCCGTCCCCGGTGTCGCCGCCGTCCCCGGCGCCGTATCCGGTCCCGTCCCCGGTGCCATACCTGGTGTCACCGTCCTCGGCTCTGCCGGTGCCGCCGTACCCGGCGCCGTACCCGGTCCCGCCGTACCCGGCGCCGCCGTCCCCGGTGCCGTGCCCGGTGTCGCCGACGGCGGTGTCGTACCCGGTTCCGCCCTGCCCGGTGTCGTATCCGGTCCCGCCAACAGCGGTGCCGTACTCGGTGTCGCCGGCAGCGGTGTCGTATCCGGTGTCGGCGGGGGCGGTGTGGGGGTGGGCGGGTGCGGCGGTGAGCAGGTCGGCGAGTACGCCCAGCGGGTAGGCGGCGGCGCAGGTAAGGATGTGGCCTCCCGGTGTCCGGCGCACGGTGGGGGGCTCGATCTGGCGCAGTGCGGGCCGGTCGGCGGCGAGGCGGGCGAGCGCGGCGTCCAGCAGCTCGGCCTGGAGGGGGCCGCGCAGTTCGAGGGTGCACGGGGCGTCGTGTGCCGGGCCGTTGAGGGCAAGCACGGCGGTCAGCGACACCTGTACGGTGCGTTCGACGGTCATCGGCTCTGCGGGGCCCGCGCACCCCGCACGGAGTGCGGCGGCGAAGGGGCCCCTCCCTCCTCTCCTTCGAGCGCGGGGACCGAGTATGGTCCGCGGCCCCACGGCGGGCTGACGTGCCGCTGACAGCGGCCGCTGCAGGTTTCCCCGCGTGCTGCCCTGCCCGGTGCAGCCGCTGCCCTGGCCTGCCCGCCGGGGCGGGTGTGGCCTGCGCGGGGCGGGCGCGGGCGGTGCGGTGGGCGTCTTGAGCGGTGTTCCGTGCCGCCTGGCCGGCCTGTCGAGCGGCCCTCAGGGGCCGGGGCCCGCCAGGTCCGGCAGCCCCTGGCCCCGCCCCCTGCCGCCGCCCGGTTACAGGACGCGGACGGCGGATTCGGCGTGCTGCTGGGCCAGGCGCAGGGTCTGCAGGCTCTGGTAGCTGAGTTCGGCCTGCACGCGGCGGCGGGCGTCGCTGAGGGTGGCGCCGGCGCCGAGGACCGCTTCGATGTCCTTCTCGCGCAGCACGGCGTGGTGCTGGGCCAGCACGGTGACGCCGTGTTCGTCGGGCACGACCGACCATTCGCCGCAGTGCGCGGCCAGCAGCCGGCGCGGCGCGGTCTCCTTGTGGACGATGCGGCCGGCGTGGGGGAAGCACACCCGTACCGAGGTGACGGTGCGCACGCCGCCGCCGTCTCCGCCGGCGAGGTCCAGGGCCACCTGCTGGACGCCGACCTGGGGCTCGGCCACCTCGGCCCGGCGCACGTGCGGGACCTGCTCGGGCCAGTCGGCGACGTCGTAGAGGAAGCCGTAGACGAGTTCGGCGGGCCCCTTGACGCGTACCGACTCCTCGAAGGACATCACCAGTTCGTCCAGGCGCGCCCAGTGCTGGGCCACAAAGCGCAGGCTTTTCAGGTCGGAGCGGGCGTTGGCGGCGGTGGCCGCCTGAAGCCAGGCCACGTCCTGGGGCCGTTCGCCGGCGGCGGTGAACTCGTGGTCCACGCTCAGCCGGCAGCGCCCGGGCCCCAGCGCGGTCACCGTCCAGGTGCCGCCCATCGATTCGGCCTGCTCCATGACCTGGTCCTGGCGGAAGGTGACCCGGCGCCGGGCGGAGTCCTGGATCCGGGTGGAGATCCAGGACCTGACCTGTCCGTCGGCCAGGACCCACATCCGCAGCCGTTCGCGCACCCCGTCGAAGTCGAGGCGCTCCACGTGCACGTTGGGCGGGAAGTACAGCGGCCAGCGCTCGGCATCGGCGATCAACCCGTAGACGACTCCCGCGGGCGCGGCCACCTCGACCGCGTGCGACAGACGGCGTACACGCTCACCCGCCACCAAGACCACCTTCTCTCGTCGAAAAGGGCCGCCCGCGTGCCGTCGGCGCCCGGCCGCGCTCGGCGTGCCCTGCGGACGGCGGCCGTCCGACAGAGTCTGTCCGGTGCCGCTCAAGGACGGCCGGAGTCCCCCTGGAGCCTGCCGTTGCCCCGGGCCGGGCCCTCCCGGGGGGCCTGGAAGGGGGCAGGGGGCGGGGGCGGGGGGTCAGGCGGCGTAGAGGTCGAAGGTCGAGCTGCGCCGGGGGCCGGCGACGACGTCGAGCTGGGGGTCGACGGCCAGCATGGCCTGGTGCAGGCGCTGCACCTGCGGGGAGGGCTCCACGCCCAGTTCCTCGATCAGGCGCACGCGCAGCTTGCGGTAGATGTCCAGGGCGGAGGCCTGCCGGCCGGAGCGGTAGAGGGCCACCATGGCCTGGGAGTGCAGTCCTTCGTGCTGGGGGTAGCGGGCGGTCAGCTCGGTGAGTTCGGCGATGAGTTCGGAGTGCCGGCCCAGGCGCAGGTCGGCGTCGATGCGCCGCTCGACGGTGCCGAGCCGGCTCTCCTCCAGGCGCATGACCTCGATCTCCAGGATCGGCCCCAGGCGCACGTCGACCAGCGCGGGCCCCCGCCACAGGTCAAGGGCCTGGCGGAAACAGCCGGCCGAGGCGTCGTCGTCGCCCGCCTCGAACGCCGCACGCCCCTCGGTGACCATGCGTTCGTACTCGTGCACGTCCACGCTGGTGGCCGGTATCTGCATCAGGTAGCCGCCGTGCCGGGTGGCCAGGACTTCCTTGGCCGCGCCCGGGGCGTCGGGGCCCATCGCGGTGCCCAGGCGCCGGCGCAGCTGCAGGATGTAGGTCTGCAGCGTGGTGAGCGCGCTCTGCGGCGGCTCGGTCCCCCAGATCTCCTCCATGAGCATGGGGACGGGCATCACCCGTCCGGGATACAGGGCCAGCAGCGACAGAATCTGCCGCGGCTTGCCGGCCGTCGGGACGATGGATCCCCCGTTGACCTCGGCACTCAACGGACCCAGAACCTGAATCTTCACTGGTTTCCTCCGTACCTCGTCGAGTTCCTCTCAGTGACTGATTTCCGTCGCCGCGAGCACACTAGCCGTAATTGCCCGGCCCCCTCCTTTTGGTCGACCAGGACTCAAGGCTTCCCCGACCAGCCGCCACCGGCCGCGAATTCACCCCCTACCGGGGGCCGCTCGAGAAAGCGTGAAAGACCGCTGGAGCACAACTCGCGCGGCATATCGGCGAAAACCCGTCCCCGCTACCGTCCAAGAGAAAACCTCCCCCGCTTTCCCGTTCTTCCGTTCTTCCGTTCTTCTGTTTACGGGGTGCGGCCTTTTGTGCACGGGGGCGGGGCGGCGGGCGGGCCGGGCGGCGGCCGCCTTCCGCCTTCCGTCTCCCCGCTCACCAGCTCCCCCGGCCGCCCGGGCCCGCCGGCCGGGCCGCCGGGGGCACCAGACCCCCGCCCCCGGCCCCGCGAACAGACGCGTGCGCCCGCCGCGTTCGAGGCGGCGGGCGCAGGGACAGCAGCGGAGGGGGTGAAGGAGGCGAAGCGGGTGGGGTGTTCATCTTGCGGGGATGAGGGGTTCGTTGGCTGTCTCGGGCGCCGTCGGTGCGGCGGGTTCGGGTCCGGTGGTGAGGATGGAGTGCTGCAGCCGGCGCAGTCCCGCAGACGGCTCCAGGCCCAGTTCCCTGACCAGGGTGGTGCGCAGCCGCTGGTAGACCTCCAGGGCCTCCCCGCGCCGCCCGGAACGGTGCAGGGCCAGCATGAACTGCCCGTGCAAAGACTCATGCGTCCGATAGCGGCTCACCAACACCGTCAGCTCCGCCAGCAGCTCACGATGGCGCCCCAGCCGCAGATCCGCCTCGATCCGCTGGTCCAAAGCGCACAGCCGGCTCTCCTCCAGCCGGCGGATCTCCATCTCCAGCAGCACCCCCGCCCGCACATCCGCCAGCACCACCCCCGAAAACAACCCCAGAGCCTGCCCCAACTGCCGCGCCGCACCAGCGAAGTCACCCGCATCCATCGCCCGGTAACCCCCGCCCGCCAGCCGCTCGAACTCCCGCACATCACTGCGCCCCCCACCCCCGCACAACACATAACCGCCCGGCGTGGTCACCAGCACCTCCTTGGCACGGCGTGCCGCCGCGCGGGTGTCCTGCGGGCGGCTGTGCGCCGCCTGGCGGGTGGTGGTGGGGTGGTGGGCGTGGGCGATGAGTTCGCGCAGCTGCAGGACGTAGGTCTGCAGGGTGGTGCGGGCGCTGCGCGGCGGAGTGGCGCCCCACAGCTCCTCGGTCAGCGCGGAGACCGGCACCACCCGGTCCGCATGCAGCGCCAGCAGCGCCAGGACCTGGCGCGGCTTGGGGGCCGTGGGCGTGACGGAGATCCCGTTGTGCCTGACTGCCAGTGCGCCGAGTACGTCGATGTCCACAGCGTCTCCCTGAACGTGGGCGGGGCGTGGGTGGGGGCGTGGAGGGTGCCGCTCGCGGGGGGGCGTTGCCCACCCCAGATTCAAGAAGGCCGGGCCCACCCTGTCAATACAAAACCGCACGGATGGTTTGTATCTTTGGGGGGTATTCCGCTGCCCTGTCCCGCCCTGTCGCCCGCCCGCGGCCGGCCGGGCGAGCCGTCCTCGAGGCTCTGTCGAGCGGGAGGACGGCTGCCGCGGGGTGCCGCGGGGCGGGCGGGCGTGGGGGTGCGGCCGGGGGTGCGGGTGCGGCGGGGGGTGCAGGGGTGCCCCCGGCCGCGGTTCACCCGGACGGGGGCACCCCTCTGTTCGGGTTCGGTCAGGGGCGGGGGGCGGGGCCGAAGAGGCCGGCGCCGGGGCCGTGCGGGAGGAGCTCGGCCAGCCGGTGGGGGGAGGCCAGGCGGGGCAGCATCAGTTCCCAGTACTGGCTGAGGGTGCGCCGGGAGACCCACTTGGGGTCCTTGACGCCCAGCACCTCAAAGCCCACGGTCGCCGCGACGACGGCGGTGGAGGCCTCGGCCGCCGAGACGCCGTCGGCGAGCTCGCCGTTGTCCTTGGCGGTGTGCAGCACCGCGTCGATCCAGCGCTGCCACTCCCCGCGCAGGTCGCTGTCCCCGCCGTTGTAGCCGCGGCGGGGGGCGGTGCCCACCAGCTCGAAGCCGGCCCGCACCACCGCGTCCTCCTCCAGGCGGCTCATCAGCGCGTGGGTGGCGTCGATGAGGCCCTGCAGGGCGCTGTCCTGGCGCTGTTCGGCACTGCGGGTGATGTGGCGGACGGTGTCGGCGGCGGCGGCTTCCACGGCCCGGGCCAGGTCGTGCTTGTTCTCGAAGTGGAAGTGCAGCGCCCCGTTGCTGACGCCGGCCCGTCTGCTGATGGTGGCCAGGGTGGTGGGCACGAAGCCGTCCGCGGCGAACGCCTCGGCCGCCGCCCGCATCAACGACTCCCGCGTGCGCGCGGCACGCTCCTGCTGCACCATCATCTTTCTCCTGACTGTGTGTCACATTCCCCCGTGCGTCTGCGTGGTTACTGCGGCGGGTTGCCGTGTTTGCGTGAGGGCAGATCCGCGTGCTTGGTGCGCAGCATCGCCAGCGCGGCGATGAGCACCGCCCGGGTGCCGGCCGGGTCGATGACGTCGTCGACCAGGCCGCGCTCGGCGGCGTAGTAGGGGTGCATCAGCTCGGCCTTGTACTCCTTGACCATGGCCGCGCGCACGGCCTCGGGGTCGGCGGCCGCGGCGATCTTCCGGCGGAAGATGACGTTGGCGGCGCCCTCGGCGCCCATGACGGCGATCTCGTTGGTCGGCCAGGCGTAGGTGAGGTCGGCGCCGATGGACTGGGAGTCCATGACGATGTAGGCGCCGCCGTAGGCCTTGCGCAGGACCAGCGAGATCCGCGGCACGCTCGCGTTGCAGTAGGCGTACAAAAGCTTGGCGCCGTGGCGGATGATGCCGCCGTGCTCCTGGTCGACGCCGGGCAGGAAACCGGGCACGTCCAGCAGGGTCACGATCGGGATGTTGAAGGCGTCGCACATCGTGACGAAGCGGGCCGCCTTCTGGGAGGCGTCGATGTCCAGCACCCCGGCCAGAACCTGCGGCTGGCTGGCGACGATGCCCACCACCTTGCCGTCCAGGCGGGCCAGGGCGCAGATGATGTTGCGCGCCCAGGCCTCGTGGACCTCCAGGAAGTCGCCGTCGTCGACGAGTTCGGCGATCACCGCGTGCATGTCGTAGGGGCGGCTGCCGTCCGCCGGCACCAGGTCCAGCAGCGCCTCGCAGCGGCGCCCGGCCGGATCGGAAGCGGCCAGCGCGGGCGGGGCGGCGCGGTTGTTGGAGGGCAGCATCGACAGCAGATAGCGGACCTCGGCCAGGCAGGTCTCCTCGTCGTCGTAGGCGAAGTGGCACACCCCGGAGGTCTCGGCGTGCACATCCGCCCCGCCCAGCCCGTTGTGGGAGATCTCCTCGCCGGTGACCGCGCGGACCACGTCCGGGCCGGTGATGAACATCTGCGCGGTCTCACGCACCATGAACACGAAATCGCTCAGCGCCGGACTGTAGGCCGCCCCGCCCGCGCACGGCCCCAGCATGACGCTGATCTGCGGGATGACCCCGGAGGCCCGGGTGTTGCGCCGGAAGATGCCGCCGTAGCCGGCCAGCGCCGAGACGCCCTCCTGGATCCGGGCGCCCGCCCCGTCGTTGAGGGAGACCAGCGGCGCACCGGCCGCGAGGGCCATGTCCATGACCTTGTGGATCTTCGTGGCGTGCGCCTCGCCCAGCGCCCCGCCGAAGATCCGGAAGTCGTGCGCGTACACGAAGACCGTGCGGCCCTCCACGGTGCCCCAGCCGGTGACCACACCGTCGGTGTAGGGCCTGTTGGCCTCCAGGCCGAAACCGCTCGCCCGGTGCCGGCGCAACTGCTCGACCTCCGTGAACGAGCCCTCGTCCAGCAGCAGCCCGATCCGCTCGCGCGCGGTCAGCTTGCCCCGGGCATGCTGCGCACCGGTCGCCTTCTCACCCGGGCCGGCCAGCGCCAGCGCACGGATCGCCGCCAGCTCGCCCGCCCGCCCCCGCGCATCAGCCGCCCGCTCCTGTGTGCCGGCCGGCTGCGCTGCCCGCTCGCGCGTGCCGGCCGGCTGCGCCGCGGGCGCCGCGGGCTGGATCACCGTCGCCATGGCCATCCCCTTTCCCGTGTTCGGGTGAACTGCCGTGTATCGGCGCGGGCACGGCCGGCAGGACCGCACGCGCAGAGTAACAAACCGCATGCATGGTTTCTTTAGAGGTGGGGTGGAGTTGGCCGATCATCGCCCCTCGCCGCCCGGCACCCGCCGCCAGCTGTCCGGCGCCTGATAGGCACCCGAGCCCGCGGGCGCGGGCCAGCACACGCCCTCCCCCGCCCCGGCGCCGTCACCGCCGCCGGGGTGGTGGCCGGGGTGGCCGTGGGGGGCGCCCGCCTCCCGGGCGCCGGGCCGGGACGCGGCCAGCAGCGCGCCCAGGACCACGGCGAGCGCGGCGAGTTCCTCCGCACTCACCTGCCCGCGCTCGATCCTGAGCAGGGCGCTTTCGCCTCCGGCACTCTCCACGGACCCTCCTCGCGTTTGGCCCACGGTCTGCCGCACGGCTCAAGAGGCGCTCGGATCCCCCTGGAGACACCCCACTGTGCGGGCGCGGCCCGCGGCCGCACGTGGGCAGCACGGGGGGGCAGCGTGCGGGCAGCGCGGGGCGGCGCAGCGCCCGGCCCGCCCCGCCACGGGCGACGACCCCGGGCGGGGCCGGAGGGCGGAGGCCGCGGGCGGGAGCGGAGGGCGGAGGCCGCGGGCGGGAGCGGAGGGCGGAGGCCGCGGGCCCGGGCGGGACGGAGGGGCGGGGGCCGCAGGCGCGGGGACCGCGGGCCCGGGAGGGCGGGCGCGGGCGGGACATGGGGGCGGGCGTGGTCTGAACTGCCGCCCGTGAGCTGGGGGTTCGCCTGGCACCCGGGGGGCCGGGCGCGGCCGGGCCGGTGGGCCGGGCCGGTGGGCCGGGCCGGTGGGCCGGGCCGGTGGGCCGGGCCGGTGGGCCGGGCCGGTGGGCCGGGCCGGTGGGCCGGGCCGGTGGGCCAGGCCGGTGGGCCAGGCCGGTGGGCCAGGCCGGTGGGCCAGGCCGGTGCGGCCCCGGGTGCTGCCGGTGTGCGGCGCGGTGGTGCGGCCGCTGGTGGTGCGGTGTGGCGGTGCGGTGTGGCGGTGCGGTGTGGCGGTGCGATGTGGCGGTGCGGGGGGGTGCGGGGGGTGCTGTTGGCGGGCGCGGTCCCGGTGTCCGGCCAAGGGTCCGCGCGTACGCGAAAAGGGGCGGGCCGGCCGTGGTCCGCGCGCATGCGGAAAGGGCGGGCCCGGGGCGGGCCGGCCGGGGGTGCGGGCTTCGGGCGGCGGTGGCGGGGTGGGGAGTTCGCCGGGTGCCGGGCGGCTGTCGCGGCGGCCTGCCGGTGCGCCCCCGGGGCGGGGCGGCAGCCCTGTGCGGATGGCCGGATTCCGCCGGAACACCCCTGGCCCGGAGGGCCGGAGCGGACACCGAGCCGGAGGGCGGAAGCGGAGCCGGAGGGACGGGAGCGAAAGCGGAGCCGAGGGCGGCAGCGGAGGCAGAAAGACGGGAACGGGAACGGGAACGGAGACGGGGGCGGAGGGGCAGAAGCGGAAGCGGAACCGAGGGCGGAGGCGTAGCCGGGGCGGAGGCGTAGCCGGGGCGGAGGCGTAGCCGGGGGCGGGCGCCCGGCGGGCGCCCGGGGGGGGCGGCTTCCGGTGCTCCTGCTTGGGGGGGGCGGTGGGGCGGCGTGGGGTAGGCGCTTGCCGGGCGGGGCCGGGCCGTCGGGCGGGCGCCGGGATGTGCCGGGGCGTGCCGGAGGGGGTTGGGGGGGGTCAGCCTGCGGGGACGAGGGGGCTTTCGCCGCCGGGCCGGGGGGCCGGAAGCCGGGTGTCCGGTCCGGTGGTGAGGATGGAGTGCTGCAGCCGGCGCAGTCCCGCAGACGGCTCCAGGCCCAGTTCCCTGACCAGGGTGGTGCGCAGCCGCTGGTAGACCTCCAGGGCCTCCCCGCGCCGCCCGGAACGGTGCAGGGCCAGCATGAACTGCCCGTGCAAAGACTCATGCGTCCGATAGCGGCTCACCAACACCGTCAGCTCCGCCAGCAGCTCACGATGGCGCCCCAGCCGCAGATCCGCCTCGATCCGCTGGTCCAAAGCGCACAGCCGGCTCTCCTCCAGCCGGCGGATCTCCATCTCCAGCAGCACCCCCGCCCGCACATCCGCCAGCACCACCCCCGAAAACAACCCCAGAGCCTGCCCCAACTGCCGCGCCGCACCAGCGAAGTCACCCGCATCCATCGCCCGGTAACCCCCGCCCGCCAGCCGCTCGAACTCCCGCACATCACTGCGCCCCCCACCCCCGCACAACACATAACCGCCCGGCGTGGTCACCAGCACCTCCTTGGCACGGCGTGCCGCCGCGCGGGTGTCCTGCGGGCGGCTGCTGTGCGCCGCCTGGCGGGTGGTGGTGGGGTGGTGGGCGTGGGCGATGAGTTCGCGCAGCTGCAGGACGTAGGTCTGCAGGGTGGTGCGGGCGCTGCGCGGCGGAGTGGCGCCCCACAGCTCCTCGGTCAGCGCGGAGACCGGCACCACCCGGTCCGCATGCAGCGCCAGCAGCGCCAGGACCTGGCGCGGCTTGGGGGCCGTGGGCGTGACGGAGATCCCGTTGTGCCTGACTGCCAGTGCGCCGAGTACGTCGATGTCCACAGCGTCTCCCTGAACGTGGGCGGGGCGTGGGTGGGGGCGTGGAGGGTGCCGCTCGCGGGGGGGCGTTGCCCACCCCAGATTCAAGAAGGCCGGGCCCACCCTGTCAATACAAAACCGCACGGATGGTTTGTATCTTTGGGGGGTATTCCGCTGCCCTGTCCCGCCCTGTCGCCCGCCCGCGGCCGGCCGGGCGAGCCGTCCTCGAGGCTCTGTCGAGCGGGAGGACGGCTGCCGCGGGGTGCCGCGGGGCGGGCGGGCGTGGGGGTGCGGCCGGGGGTGCGGGTGCGGCGGGGGGTGCAGGGGTGCCCCCGGCCGCGGTTCACCCGGACGGGGGCACCCCTCTGTTCGGGTTCGGTCAGGGGCGGGGGGCGGGGCCGAAGAGGCCGGCGCCGGGGCCGTGCGGGAGGAGCTCGGCCAGCCGGTGGGGGGAGGCCAGGCGGGGCAGCATCAGTTCCCAGTACTGGCTGAGGGTGCGCCGGGAGACCCACTTGGGGTCCTTGACGCCCAGCACCTCAAAGCCCACGGTCGCCGCGACGACGGCGGTGGAGGCCTCGGCCGCCGAGACGCCGTCGGCGAGCTCGCCGTTGTCCTTGGCGGTGTGCAGCACCGCGTCGATCCAGCGCTGCCACTCCCCGCGCAGGTCGCTGTCCCCGCCGTTGTAGCCGCGGCGGGGGGCGGTGCCCACCAGCTCGAAGCCGGCCCGCACCACCGCGTCCTCCTCCAGGCGGCTCATCAGCGCGTGGGTGGCGTCGATGAGGCCCTGCAGGGCGCTGTCCTGGCGCTGTTCGGCACTGCGGGTGATGTGGCGGACGGTGTCGGCGGCGGCGGCTTCCACGGCCCGGGCCAGGTCGTGCTTGTTCTCGAAGTGGAAGTGCAGCGCCCCGTTGCTGACGCCGGCCCGTCTGCTGATGGTGGCCAGGGTGGTGGGCACGAAGCCGTCCGCGGCGAACGCCTCGGCCGCCGCCCGCATCAACGACTCCCGCGTGCGCGCGGCACGCTCCTGCTGCACCATCATCTTTCTCCTGACTGTGTGTCACATTCCCCCGTGCGTCTGCGTGGTTACTGCGGCGGGTTGCCGTGTTTGCGTGAGGGCAGATCCGCGTGCTTGGTGCGCAGCATCGCCAGCGCGGCGATGAGCACCGCCCGGGTGCCGGCCGGGTCGATGACGTCGTCGACCAGGCCGCGCTCGGCGGCGTAGTAGGGGTGCATCAGCTCGGCCTTGTACTCCTTGACCATGGCCGCGCGCACGGCCTCGGGGTCGGCGGCCGCGGCGATCTTCCGGCGGAAGATGACGTTGGCGGCGCCCTCGGCGCCCATGACGGCGATCTCGTTGGTCGGCCAGGCGTAGGTGAGGTCGGCGCCGATGGACTGGGAGTCCATGACGATGTAGGCGCCGCCGTAGGCCTTGCGCAGGACCAGCGAGATCCGCGGCACGCTCGCGTTGCAGTAGGCGTACAAAAGCTTGGCGCCGTGGCGGATGATGCCGCCGTGCTCCTGGTCGACGCCGGGCAGGAAACCGGGCACGTCCAGCAGGGTCACGATCGGGATGTTGAAGGCGTCGCACATCGTGACGAAGCGGGCCGCCTTCTGGGAGGCGTCGATGTCCAGCACCCCGGCCAGAACCTGCGGCTGGCTGGCGACGATGCCCACCACCTTGCCGTCCAGGCGGGCCAGGGCGCAGATGATGTTGCGCGCCCAGGCCTCGTGGACCTCCAGGAAGTCGCCGTCGTCGACGAGTTCGGCGATCACCGCGTGCATGTCGTAGGGGCGGCTGCCGTCCGCCGGCACCAGGTCCAGCAGCGCCTCGCAGCGGCGCCCGGCCGGATCGGAAGCGGCCAGCGCGGGCGGGGCGGCGCGGTTGTTGGAGGGCAGCATCGACAGCAGATAGCGGACCTCGGCCAGGCAGGTCTCCTCGTCGTCGTAGGCGAAGTGGCACACCCCGGAGGTCTCGGCGTGCACATCCGCCCCGCCCAGCCCGTTGTGGGAGATCTCCTCGCCGGTGACCGCGCGGACCACGTCCGGGCCGGTGATGAACATCTGCGCGGTCTCACGCACCATGAACACGAAATCGCTCAGCGCCGGACTGTAGGCCGCCCCGCCCGCGCACGGCCCCAGCATGACGCTGATCTGCGGGATGACCCCGGAGGCCCGGGTGTTGCGCCGGAAGATGCCGCCGTAGCCGGCCAGCGCCGAGACGCCCTCCTGGATCCGGGCGCCCGCCCCGTCGTTGAGGGAGACCAGCGGCGCACCGGCCGCGAGGGCCATGTCCATGACCTTGTGGATCTTCGTGGCGTGCGCCTCGCCCAGCGCCCCGCCGAAGATCCGGAAGTCGTGCGCGTACACGAAGACCGTGCGGCCCTCCACGGTGCCCCAGCCGGTGACCACACCGTCGGTGTAGGGCCTGTTGGCCTCCAGGCCGAAACCGCTCGCCCGGTGCCGGCGCAACTGCTCGACCTCCGTGAACGAGCCCTCGTCCAGCAGCAGCCCGATCCGCTCGCGCGCGGTCAGCTTGCCCCGGGCATGCTGCGCACCGGTCGCCTTCTCACCCGGGCCGGCCAGCGCCAGCGCACGGATCGCCGCCAGCTCGCCCGCCCGCCCCCGCGCATCAGCCGCCCGCTCCTGTGTGCCGGCCGGCTGCGCTGCCCGCTCGCGCGTGCCGGCCGGCTGCGCCGCGGGCGCCGCGGGCTGGATCACCGTCGCCATGGCCATCCCCTTTCCCGTGTTCGGGTGAACTGCCGTGTATCGGCGCGGGCACGGCCGGCAGGACCGCACGCGCAGAGTAACAAACCGCATGCATGGTTTCTTTAGAGGTGGGGTGGAGTTGGCCGATCATCGCCCCTCGCCGCCCGGCACCCGCCGCCAGCTGTCCGGCGCCTGATAGGCACCCGAGCCCGCGGGCGCGGGCCAGCACACGCCCTCCCCCGCCCCGGCGCCGTCACCGCCGCCGGGGTGGTGGCCGGGGTGGCCGTGGGGGGCGCCCGCCTCCCGGGCGCCGGGCCGGGACGCGGCCAGCAGCGCGCCCAGGACCACGGCGAGCGCGGCGAGTTCCTCCGCACTCACCTGCCCGCGCTCGATCCTGAGCAGGGCGCTTTCGCCTCCGGCACTCTCCACGGACCCTCCTCGCGTTTGGCCCACGGTCTGCCGCACGGCTCAAGAGGCGCTCGGATCCCCCTGGAGACACCCCACTGTGCGGGCGCGGCCCGCGGCCGCACGTGGGCAGCACGGGGGGGCAGCGTGCGGGCAGCGCGGGGCGGCGCAGCGCCCGGCCCGCCCCGCCACGGGCGACGACCCCGGGCGGGGCCGGAGGGCGGAGGCCGCGGGCGGGAGCGGAGGGCGGAGGCCGCGGGCGGGAGCGGAGGGCGGAGGCCGCGGGCCCGGGCGGGACGGAGGGGCGGGGGCCGCAGGCGCGGGGACCGCGGGCCCGGGAGGGCGGGCGCGGGCGGGACATGGGGGCGGGCGTGGTCTGAACTGCCGCCCGTGAGCTGGGGGTTCGCCTGGCACCCGGGGGGCCGGGCGCGGCCGGGCCGGTGGGCCGGGCCGGTGGGCCGGGCCGGTGGGCCGGGCCGGTGGGCCGGGCCGGTGGGCCGGGCCGGTGGGCCGGGCCGGTGGGCCGGGCCGGTGGGCCAGGCCGGTGGGCCAGGCCGGTGGGCCAGGCCGGTGGGCCAGGCCGGTGCGGCCCCGGGTGCTGCCGGTGTGCGGCGCGGTGGTGCGGCCGCTGGTGGTGCGGTGTGGCGGTGCGGTGTGGCGGTGCGGTGTGGCGGTGCGATGTGGCGGTGCGGGGGGGTGCGGGGGGTGCTGTTGGCGGGCGCGGTCCCGGTGTCCGGCCAAGGGTCCGCGCGTACGCGAAAAGGGGCGGGCCGGCCGTGGTCCGCGCGCATGCGGAAAGGGCGGGCCCGGGGCGGGCCGGCCGGGGGTGCGGGCTTCGGGCGGCGGTGGCGGGGTGGGGAGTTCGCCGGGTGCCGGGCGGCTGTCGCGGCGGCCTGCCGGTGCGCCCCCGGGGCGGGGCGGCAGCCCTGTGCGGATGGCCGGATTCCGCCGGAACACCCCTGGCCCGGAGGGCCGGAGCGGACACCGAGCCGGAGGGCGGAAGCGGAGCCGGAGGGACGGGAGCGAAAGCGGAGCCGAGGGCGGCAGCGGAGGCAGAAAGACGGGAACGGGAACGGGAACGGAGACGGGGGCGGAGGGGCAGAAGCGGAAGCGGAACCGAGGGCGGAGGCGTAGCCGGGGCGGAGGCGTAGCCGGGGCGGAGGCGTAGCCGGGGGCGGGCGCCCGGCGGGCGCCCGGGGGGGGCGGCTTCCGGTGCTCCTGCTTGGGGGGGGCGGTGGGGCGGCGTGGGGTAGGCGCTTGCCGGGCGGGGCCGGGCCGTCGGGCGGGCGCCGGGATGTGCCGGGGCGTGCCGGAGGGGGTTGGGGGGGGTCAGCCTGCGGGGACGAGGGGGCTTTCGCCGCCGGGCCGGGGGGCCGGAAGCCGGGTGTCCGGTCCGGTGGTGAGGATGGAGTGCTGCAGCCGGCGCAGTCCCGCAGACGGCTCCAGGCCCAGTTCCCTGACCAGGGTGGTGCGCAGCCGCTGGTAGACCTCCAGGGCCTCCCCGCGCCGCCCGGAACGGTGCAGGGCCAGCATGAACTGCCCGTGCAAAGACTCATGCGTACGGTAGCGGCTCACCAACACCGTCAGCTCCGCCAGCAGTTCACGGTGGCGCCCCAGCCGCAGATCCGCCTCGATCCGCTGGTCCAAAGCGCACAGCCGGCTCTCCTCCAGCCGGCGGATCTCCATCTCCAGCAGCACCCCCGCCCGCACATCCGCCAGCACCACCCCCGAAAACAACCCCAGAGCCTGCCCCAACTGCCGCGCCGCACCAGCGAAGTCACCCGCATCCATCGCCCGGTAGCCCCCGCCCGCCAGCCGCTCGAACTCCCGCACATCACTGCGCCCCCCACCCCCGCACAACACATAACCGCCCGGCGTGGTCACCAGCACCTCCTTGGCACGGCGCACCGCCCGGGAGTCCTGCGGGCGGGCGGGCGTTAACCCGCCGCGCGCCGCCTCCGGTGCTCCGCCGCCGGGGCCGCTGCGGGCGGTCCGGCTCCGCGCGGCGCTGTCCGGTCCGGACCGGGCCGGGGCGGTGTCGTCCTGGGCCAGGGCGTGGGCGATGAGTTCGCGCAGCTGCAGGACGTAGGTCTGCAGGGTGGTGCGGGCGCTGCGCGGCGGAGTGGCGCCCCACAGCTCCTCGGTCAGCGCGGAGACCGGCACCACCCGGTCGGCGTGCAGCGCCAGCAGCGCCAGGACCTGGCGCGGCTTGGGGGCCGTGGGCGTGACGGAGATCCCGTTGTGCCTGACTGCCAGTGCGCCGAGTACGTCGATGTCCACGCCGTCTCCCCTGTCCGTGGTGATGCCGCGCGCCGGGCGCCCGCCGGGGGCGGATCCCCCGCTCACTCTTGCGATTGAAAAACAGGGCGGCCGGTTTGTCAATTCATCGCTGCGCGCCCGCTGTTCCGCCGCCGCGCAACAGCGCGCGGGGGCGGCGCGGCCGGACCCCCCTCACCTGCCCGGACACCAACAACACCTGAACACAGGCATGTTGGGGGGAGTGTGCGGGCCGTGTCCCGGAGGGCGGGGCGGGCGGGGGCGGCCGGGTCCGCGGCCGGGCGGGCGGGCCGCGGGCCCGGCAGAAGGAGACCTGGCGTGCTGTTTCGGCTCCGGTTTTCCCCTCGCCCCCCGACCGCCGGGAGTTCACCGGAGGGGCGGCGAGGGCCCGGCCGGGGGCTGAGGCCGGGGCGGGGGTCAGGGTCGGGGGGCGGGCGGGCCGAGCAGGACCGGCAGGCGGTGGTAGCCGTTGACGATGAAGGACGCCACCGGCTGAAGCTCGCCGGCGGGCACCGCCAGGCGCATCCGGGGAAAGCGGCCGAAGAGCGCCTTGAGGGCCACGCCGGTCTCCAGGCGGGCCATCGGGGCGCCCAGGCAGTAGTGCGCGCCGTGCCCGAAGCCGAGATTGTCCCGGCCCGTGGTGCGCAGCACGTCAAAGACGGCGGCGTCCTCGCCGTACGCCTCGGGGTCGGCCGCCGCGGCCGCGAAGGAGACGATGATGGGCTCGCCCCGCCCGATGAGGGTGCCGTCGTCCAGTTCGATGTCGGTGACGGCGTAGCGCAGCGGCATGAAGGCCGCCGGCGCGCGGGTGCGCAGGGTCTCGGCGAACACGTCGTCCCAGCCGGCCCGCCCGCTGCGCACGTGGCCGAGCTGGTCGGGGTGGACCAGCAGCGCGGCGATCGCGTTGGTGATGAAGGTGGTCAGCGTCTCCAGGCCGGCGGCCAGCAGCAGCTGCAGGGTGTCCAGGAGTTCGGCCTCGCTCAGCACCTCGCCCCCGTCACGCACCCGCAGCAGCGCGGAGGTCAGGTCATCGCCCGGAGCGGCCCGCCGGCGGGCCACCAGGTCGGTGAGCACCGCGGTGATCTGCGCCATCGCCTCGCTCATCTGCGCGGCCGTCGCCGTGCTGCTGAAGCCGGTGTCCATCGCGGCACACAGCACCCGCTCACACCCCTCCTCCACGCCGATCAGCCGGCCGATCGCCCGGATCGGCAGCACCTGGGCGAAAGACGCCCGCAGATCGACCGCCTCACCCCGCGGGCAGGCGGCCAGGTGGTCCACCAGACGCGCGCTCTCCCGCTCCACATACGGGCGCAAGGACTCGATCCGGCGCGCGGTGAAGGCCCCCAGCACCAGCCGGCGCAGCCGGGCCCGCCGCCGGCCATGCGTGGTCAGCATGTTCTGAAGCGCCACCCACGGATACAGCGGCCACCGCCGGGTGATCTCCCCGGCCGCGAACGCCGGCCAGTGCAGCCGCGCATCCTTGGACACCCGCTCATCCAGCAGCAACTGCTTGACATACCGCTGGCGCACCACCGCCCAGCCCCGCACCCCGCCCGGCAACTCCACCCGCACCGCCGCACCCCGCCCCCGCAGCAACGCCGCCTCACCCGCCTGATCCCGCCCCCGCACATCCAGCACATACGGACACACCCCCGCACCCCGCCCCGCAGACGTTGACGTCGGCGTCGGCGTCGGCGCCCCTGCCGCCGCCTTTGATACCGGCGCCGGTGTAGCCGCTGCCATCCCGGCCGCTGCCGCAGTCGCCGGCGTAGCCGCTGCCACCCCTGCCGCCGCCTTTGATGCGGGCGTTGACGTAGTCGCGGGCGATGGCGTCGGCGTAGCCGTCGGCGGCCCCGCCGCTGCCGCAGTCACCGGCGCAGTCGCCGGCGTTGGCGTGGTTGTTGGCGTTGGCGTGGTTGTTGCCGTCCCTGTCGTTGCCATCCCTGCGCTCCCTTCGGTCGGCCGGGCGTCTGGCACGCCCGCACACCCGCGTACGTACACACAGCCAGGGGGCACACACCCGCCCCCGGCCCCGCCGCCCCGGACCCCGGAAGGGACCGCGGCGGCGGACCAACAGGCCAACAGGCCAGCCACCACAGCCGGACCACAGCACAGCCGGGCGGCCGGGCGGCAGCACGGCCGGACAGCCGGGCGGCCGGACAGCCGGGCCGCCGGACAGCCGGGCCGCCGGACAGCCGGGCCGCCGGACCGCAGCACGGCCAGGCAGCCGGGCGGCCGGGACGCCGGCGGCGGGGCCGGGCGGGGTGAGGCGGGGACGAGGGCGGGGGCGGGATGGGGGCCGGGGGCGGGATGGGGGCCGGGGGGTGGGGGTGGGCTAGTCGGCTGCGGCCGGCTCGCCGGTGCGGCGCAGTTCCAGGGCCGCGGCATAGACCTGCGCGCCGCGCTCGGGACGGAAGTCCAGCTGCACCAGCACCCCGGGCACGGCGATGGAGGGCAGCAGATGCCGGTAGAGATCGATGACCCGCTCGGGCATGTCGGTGCGCCCGGTCATGATGTTCGACATCACCTGCACCCCGGTGAACGCGCCCACCAGCAGCCGCGCGGCCGCGGGCAGATCCACATGCGGCAGCAGCTCACCGGCCGCCTTCGCCTTCTCCAGCATCTCCACGTTGCGCTCCACCCAGCCCCGCATCGGCGACAGCCGGTCCAGATTGTCCTGTGCCGGAGCCCCCTGCTCCACCGTCAGACGCACCCCGCCCCGCACGATCGCATCACCGCCCTCACGCTGCAGCAGATACGCCAGCAACAACGACTCATCCAGGGACTTCTGCAGCACCAGATCCCGCTCGGGCACCGCCGGCAGCGCACTCACCTGCTCCCCCAGCACGTTCTGCGCCAGCTCCTGCTTGGAGGAGAAATGAAAGTACAACGCCCCCTTGGTCACCCCCGAACGCCTCAGGATCTCCGAAATCGTCGCCGCCTCGTATCCGACCTCGTCGAACACCTCACCCGCCGCGACCAGAATCGCCTGCCGCGTACGCGTCGCACGTTCTTGGCGCGCCACCGTTCACCTCCGTACCCCCCGTCACGTCCGGACCATGACGGATGCCCCGAGCCGCGGACGGACCGGCGTAGAGGGCACATCAAACACCGCCCAAAATAGAACCAGGCAGCCGGTTTTTCAACAGGGCACCCCACCCCCACCCCACCCCCACCCCGGCAGCACCCGGCCGCCTCCCGGCCGCCTCCCGGGCAGCCCCGGCCGCCTCCCGCCCGCCCCGCACCGCCCCCAACAGCCCCCGCCCGCGCCCGCGCTGCCGCCCGCCCCGCCCCCGCAGAGCACCCCGCCGCCGGCGGCACGCGCACGCCCGCCACCCCGGCACAGCCCGCCCCAGCCTGCCGGCAAAACGGAGCCCCGGACCCCCGAAGAAACCGGGCCCCGAACCCGCCACAACCCGCCCCCTCGCCCCGGGAAACACCGGGACCCCGAACCCCGCTGGGACCAGGCACCCCGCCCCCGCCGGAGCCCGACACACCCCCGCCAGAAGCACCACGCCCCCGCCGGGAGCCGGACACAACCCCGCCGGGAACGGGGCGCGGGCCCGCCGGAAGCGGAGTGCAGGCCGGGGCAGGAAGCGGGGCGGACGGGGACGGCCGGAGAGCCGAGGGGCCCGGGCGCGGGCCGGGCGCGGGCGGTGCGCGGGCGGTCCCGCATCCCTTGCAAAAAACCGGTGGGTCCGTATCTTTATGGGCCTGAACTCCCGTCAACCATCAGCCCGATGACTTCACGGAGAGGTTCCATGACCCTGCTGACGCTCCACAAGGACACCGCTCAGCACACCGGGAAACCCCAGACCAGCCCGCCCCGCCCCCGCCCCGGCGACCCGCCGCCCAAGGCAGCCGCCCGGCCCGGCCACCCCCACCCGGCCACCCGGGCCGGAACCCACAGCCCCACCCCGCCACCCGGCGAAACCGGGACCACCCCGCCCCCAGCACCCTTCGAAGCCCTCCCGCCCGCAACAGCCAAGACGGCCCCGGCACCCGGAACGGCCCTGCCGACAGCAGCCGTTGAACAAACCCTCCCGCCCGCAACAGCCGAGACGGCCCTAGCGCCCGGAACGCCCGGACAGGCCGGACAGGCCGGACAGGCCGGGCAGGCCGCAACGGCCCTCCCGGCGCGAGCCGTTGAACAAGCCCTCCCGCCCGCAACGGCCGAGACGGCCCCGGCACCCAGGACAGCCGGGCCGGCCGGAACCGCCCTGCCGGCGGGAACCGTCGAAGAAGCCCTCCCGCCCGCGACGGCCGAGACGGCCCCGGCTCCCGGGACGGCCGGGCCGGCCGGAACGGCCCTGCCGGCGGGGGCTGTTGAGGAGGCCTTCCGGGCCGGGACGGCCGGGACGGCGCCGCTGCCCGGGACTGCCGGGGAGACCCTGGCGCCCGGGCTGGCCGGGCCGGCCGGAACGGCCCTGCCGGCGGGGACCGTCGAGGAGGTTCTCCCGCCCCCGGCAGCCGGGACGGCGCCGCTGCCCGGGGCAGCCGGCGAGACCCTGGCGCCCCGGCAGGCCGGGACGGCCCTGGCACCCGGGACAGCCGGGGAGATCCTGGCACCCGGGACAGCCGGGGAGTTCCCGGCACCCGGGGCGGCCGGGGTGCCCGGGGAAGCCCCGGCGGCCGGGGCGGCCGGATCGGCTCTGGTGCCCGGGCAGGCGGAGGTGCCCGGGACGGCCGGGCAGACCCCGGCGCCCGAGACGGCCACAACGGCCCTGACCCCCGGCCAGGCCAAGGTGGCCGGGGAACTGTCGGCCCTGCTCTTCGACACCGCCGGCGCCGGCGCCGGCCACGCCCACGACCGCTGGCGCGCCCTGGTCTCACGCAGCGAGTTCCGGCCCGTCCCCGGCCTGGACCACACCGAACGCACCCGCCTGTCCTACCGCCGACTGCGCCTGGTCAACCAGAGCGTCGACGCCGCCGCCCTGGCCCGCGACCCCGGCCGCCTGGCCGCCCTGCACGAATGGACCGGCTTCATCGACGGCGGCCTGTGCACCGCCGCCAGCATCCACTACAACCTGTTCCTGGGCAGCCTCATCGACCACGACGACCCCCACCACCCCCGCGACCTCACCCCCTACACCCAAATGCACCGCACAGGAACGTTTCTGTGCACCGAACTCGACCACGGCAACGACGCCGCCAACCTCAAAACCACCGCCACCCACCACCCCGACACCAACACCTTCACCCTCCACACCCCCACCCCCGGCGCCGCCAAATTCATGCCCAACACCAGCCTCACCGGCGGCCCCAAAACCGGCGTCGTCGCCGCCCGCCTCATCTCCCACGGCCACGACCACGGCGTCTTCCTCTTCCTCACCCCCCTCAGCGACGAAACCGGCCTCCTGCCCGGCATCACCGTCACCCCCCTGCCCCCCAGCAACGGCCCCGCCATCGACCACTGCCTCACCACCTTTAACCACGTCCCACTCCCCCGCCACGCCCTCCTCGAAGCCGACCACGGCCGCCTCAACCCCGACGGCACCCTCACCAGCCACCTCGGCAACCCCCGCAAACGCTTCCTGGCCTCCATCAACCGCGTCACCACCGGCAAACTCTGCATGAGCGCCGGCTGCCTCGGCATGGCCCGCGCCGCCCTCACCATCGCCGTCACCCACGCCCACACCCGCCACACCAGCGGACCCCGCCGCGGCGAACGCATCCCCCTCGCCCACCACCGCACCCACCACAGCCGCCTCCTCGACAAAATCGCCACCGCCTACGCCCTCACCTTCCTCCACCGCACCACCCTCACCCAATACACCCACACCCACACCAACAGCACGGACGACGCCGACCACACCAACACCAACACCCACGGCACCGCCAACGACAACGACACCGGCACCAGCGGCGGCACCCATACCGACCACACCCACGACACCAGCACCGGCACCGGCGGCACCCACGGCGCCGACCACCACACCCACGACACCCACGGCGCCGGCCACCCCGACGGCACTCACGCCACCAACGGCGCCACTCACGGCACCGGCAACGGCCCTGACGCCACCAACGGCAGCACTCACGGCCCCGACGGCGGCACTCACGGCCCCGGCGGCGGCCCTGACGCCACCGACGGCCGTACCGGGGGCGATACCGGGGGCGATACCGGGGGCGCCGGCGCCTCCCGCGCCGACACCGAACGCCTCATCGCCATCACCAAAGCCTTCATCACCTGGCACGCCCGCGACATCACCACCGAATGCCGCGAACGCCTCGGCGCCCAAGGCCTCTTCCCCCACAACGGCATCACCGACCTCACCCACAACATCGAAGGCGGCATCACCGCCGAAGGCGACAACCTCGTCATCTGGACCAAAGCCGCCGCCGAACTCATCCACCACCCCCCACCCCCCACACCCCCAACCCCCCAAACCCCCCTCGCCGAAACCCCCCTCACCGACCTCAACTTCCTCCACCACCTCATCACCCAGACCGAAACCCTCTGGCAGACCCGCGCCCGCACCGCCCTACGCCAAGGACCCCCCCAAAACCCCCTCGCCCGCTGGAACCACGCCGCCCCCGCCGCCCTCAACATGACCACCGCCCACGCCCAACGCCACACCGCCCACGCCTTCCTCACCACCATCCACCACACCACCCACCCCCCCACCAAAACCCTCCTCACCCACCTCTGCCGCCTCTACCTCCTCAACCAACTCACCCCCCACACCGGCGACCTCCTCGCCCACGGCCACCTCACCCCCCACCACATCCACACCCTCCCCACCACCCTCAACCACACCCACCACACCCTCGCCCCCCACATGCAAACCCTCACCCACGCCTTC
>NZ_JBWYAE010000003.1:0-28541 GCF_056712025.1 Streptomyces sp. Y309
CGACCGCTACTGGCTGGAGTCGGCCCCTTCGGCCCCCGCTTCCCGCGTCGGCGGGTTCGCCGGCGACGAGGTGGAGGCCCGTTTCTGGGAGGCCGTGGAGCGGGAGGACCTGGAGTCGCTGAGCGCCGAGCTGGGCGCCGGGGGCGAGGTCGGCGGTGGGGCGCTGGGCGAGGTGCTGCCGGTGCTCTCGTCGTGGCGGCGGCAGCGGCGCGAAGCGTCCGCGCTGGACGCGCTGCGCTACCGCGTCTCGTGGAAGCCGCTCGGGCAGGCGCCGTCGACCCCGCGCCTCGACGGCGCGTGGCTGCTCGTGCTGCCCGACCGGGGAGCGGACGCCGCCTGGACGGACGCCGTCGAGGGGGCACTTGCCGGGCACGGGGCCGACGTACGCACGATCGTGGTGGACGCGGACGGGATCGACCGCGAGGAGTTCGCGGAGCGGCTGCGCAAGGAGGCGGCGGCCGCGGGTGGTCAACCGGCCGGTGTGCTCTCGCTGTTGGCCGTCGACGAGGAAGCGCACGCCGTACGCGGCGGGGTCAGCCGTGGCCTGGCCGCGACGGTGACCCTGGTGCAGGCCCTGCACGCCGCCGGCCTGGACGCCCCGCTCTGGCTGGCCGGGCAGTCCGCGGTGGCCGTGGGTGGCGCCGACCCGGCGCCCCGGTACGCGCAGGCGGCGCTGTGGGGGCTCGGCCGCGTGGTGGCCGTGGAGTACCCGCAGCTGTGGGGCGGTCTGGTCGACCTGCCCGAGGCGGTGGACGAGCGGGCCCTCGACGGGCTCGCCGGGGTGCTCGGGGGTGCGTGGACCGGTGAGGACAGGCTGGCCGTGCGCGGGTCCGGAGTGTTCGGGCGCCGTCTGGTGCGGGACACGTCGAGCGGTGCTGCCGCCGAGGGCGGGGACGCCTGGACGCCCGGCAGCCCGCCGCACGGCACCGCCCTGGTCACCGGCGGCACCGGTGCCGTCGGCGGCCACGTCGCCCGCTGGCTCGCGGCCAACGGCACGCGTCATCTCGTACTCACGAGCAGGCGTGGGCCCGACGCGCCCGGTGCGGACGAACTCCGTGCCGAACTGCAGGAGTTGGGTGCCGAGGTGACCCTCACCGCCTGCGACGCGGCCGACCGCGACGCGCTCGCCCGGGTCCTGGACGCGATTCCCGAGGACGCGCCGCTGACCGCGGTGTTCCACACGGCCGGAGTCCTGGACGACGGCGTGCTCGACGGGCTGACCCCGGAGCGGCTCGCCAAGGTGTTCCGCGCCAAGGTGGAGTCGGCCCGGCATCTGGACGAGCTGACCCGCGACGCGGACCTGTCGGCGTTCGTGCTCTTCTCGTCCTTCGCCGGGCTCTCCGGCGGCGCCGGGCAGGGGAGTTACGCCGCCGCCAACGCCTGCCTCGACGCCCTCGCCGAGCACCGCAGGGCCAACGGTCGCACGGCGACCTCCGTCGCCTGGGGCGCCTGGGCCGGTGGCGGGATGGCCACCGACACGGTGGCCGCCGAGCGGCTGGAAAGCGGCGCGGTACCGCCCATGGAGCCCCGGCTGGCCCTCGCCGCGCTGCGCCGGGCCCTCGGCCACGAGCAGCCCACCGCGGTGATCGCCGACGTGGACTGGGAGCAGTACCTCTCCGGCGGCCCCGGGATCACGCCCGACCCGCTCTTCGCCGACTTGGCGGAGGCCCGCGCGCTGCGGGACCGCACGGCGGGCGCGGACGGCGGGGACAAGGCCGCGGGGCCGGACCTGGCGCGGCGGCTCGCCGAGCTGTCCGGGCCGGAGCGGGACCGGTTCCTGGAGGACCTGGTCCGCACGCACGCGGCGGCCGTCCTCGGCTACCGGGGCCCGGAGCAGGTCGAACCCGGCCGCGCTTTCCGCGAGTTGGGCTTCGACTCCCTCACGGCCGTCGAGCTGCGCAACGCGCTCGGCGCGGCCACCGGACTGCCCCTGCCGACCACCCTCGTCTTCGACCACCCCACGCCCGCCGCGCTCGCCGCCCACCTCAAGGCCGAGCTGAGCACCGACGGCAACGCGCCCGGCGCGCTGCTGTCCCAGCTCGACACCCTGGAGGCGGGCCTCGCCGAGAGCGCGCCCTCGGACGACGAGCTGGCCACGATCGCCGACCGGCTGCGGATCCTGCTCGACCGCTGCGCCCCAGGCCAGGACGGCCGGGACGACGCCGAGGTCGCCGGTGAGCTGGAGTCCGCCACGGACGACGAGATGTTCGACTTCATCAGCAAAGAGTTCGGAATCTCATGATGCGCCGCCCCCGCCGGGGTCCGCGGGCGCACCGCGCCCCGCACTCTCCGAACCGATTTGTCTCTAGGAGCTGGGCCAGATGGTGAACGACGACAAAATCCGCCGCCTTCTCAAGCAGGTGACGGCGGATCTGCACACGACGCGTCGGCGGGTGCGCGAACTCGAGTCCAAGGACTCCAAGAACGCCAAGAACACGGAGCCGGTCGCGATCATCGCGATGAGCTGCCGCTTCCCCGGCGGTGCGAGCACCCCCGAGGAACTGTGGCGGCTGGTGCGGGACGGCGTGGACACGGTGTCCGCGTTCCCCTCGAACCGCGGCTGGGACACGGCCGGGCTCTACCACCCCGACCCCGACCACCAGGGCACGACCTACGCCCGCGAGGGCGGGTTCGTGTACGCGGCCGACGAGTTCGACGCGGGCTTCTTCGGGATCTCGCCGCGCGAGGCGCGCGCCATGGACCCGCAGCAGCGCCTCCTCCTGGAGACCGCCTGGGAGGCCGTCGAGCGGGCGGGCATCGACCCGCTGAGCCTGCGCGGCAGCCGCACCGGCGTGTTCACCGGCACCAACGGCCAGGACTACACGGCTGTCGTCGCCGACGCCGCCGACAGCACCGAGGGCTACTCGGGCACCGGCAACACCGCGGCCGTCGTCTCCGGCCGCCTCTCCTACAGCCTGGGCCTGGAGGGCCCGGCGGTGACTGTCGACACGGCCTGCTCGTCCTCCCTGGTCGCCCTGCACCTGGCCGCGCAGGCGCTGCGGCAGGGCGAGTGCGGCCTCGCGCTCGCGGGCGGCGTGTCCCTGATGTCCACGCCCACCGCCTTCGTGGAGTTCAGCCGCCAGCGCGGCATGGCCGAGGACGGCCGCTGCAAGGCGTTCGCGGAGGCCGCGGACGGCACCGGCTGGGGCGAGGGCGCGGGCCTGCTGCTCCTGGAGCGGTTGTCGGACGCGCGCCGCAACGGCCACGAGGTCCTCGCGGTCGTACGCGGCTCCGCCGTCAACCAGGACGGCGCCAGCAACGGCCTCACCGCACCCAACGGCCCCGCCCAACAGCGCGTCATCCGGGCCGCGTTGACGAACGCCGGGCTGACGGCGGCGGACGTCGACGCCGTGGAGGCGCACGGTACGGGTACGACGCTCGGGGACCCGATCGAGGCGCAGGCGCTGCTCGCCACGTACGGGCAAGGACGGCCGCGCACCCGGCCGCTGTGGCTGGGCTCGATCAAGTCCAACCTCGGGCACACCCAGGCCGCCGCGGGCGCCGCCGGCGTCATCAAGATGGTCATGGCGATGCGCCACGGCGTGCTGCCGCAGACCCTGCACGTCGACCGGCCCAGCTCCCACGTCGACTGGTCGGCGGGCGCCGTCGAGCTGCTGACCGAGCGCCGCGACTGGCCGGGCAGCGAGGACGGGCCGCGCCGCGCGGGCGTCTCCTCGTTCGGCGTCAGCGGCACCAACGCGCACGTGATCGTCGAGGAGGCCCCTGCCGACGCCCCTCAGGGCGAGGCCAACACGGCGCCGGGCACGGCGGGTTCGGCCGAGGGCACCGCAGCCGAACCGGCCGCCGCCGGCGCGGAACCGGCGACGGATCCCGCTGACGCGGGCGTGCCCGCGCCCGCCGGCGACGGCGCGTCCCAGGCCGTCGGCCCCATCCCCTGGCCCGTGTCCGGCCGCACCGCCAAGGCGCTGCGCGCCCAGGCCGCCCGGCTGCGCGAGCACCTGCTCGCCGACCCCGCGCCGGCCACGGACCGTGACGGTCGCGCCGACATCGGCTGGTCCCTCGCCACCGGCCGCTCGGCCTTCGAACACCGCGCCGTGCTCCTCGTGGAGGACCGCGAGCAGGTCCTCCACGCCCTGGAGTCCCTCGCCGCGGAAACACCCGCCACGGACACCGTGACCGGCTCGGTCACCGAAGGCCGCCTCGGTGTCCTCTTCACCGGCCAGGGCAGCCAGCGCATCGGCATGGGACGGGAGCTGTACGAGACGTTCCCCGCCTTCGCCACGGCCCTCGACGAGGTGTGCGGCCACCTGGACCCGCTCCTCGACCGCCCCCTGAAGGACGTCATGTTCGGCACGGACGCCGAACTCCTGGAGCAGACCGGCTACGCCCAGCCCGCACTGTTCGCCGTCGAAGTGGCGCTCTTCCGGCTCGCGGAGTCCTTCGGCGTACGCCCCGAAATCCTGGGCGGCCACTCGGTGGGCGAGCTGGCCGCCGCGCACGTCGCGGGCCTGTGGTCCCTGGAGGACGCGGCGCGACTGGTGGGGGCGCGCGGCCGGTTGATGCAGGCGCTGCCGCGCGGCGGCGCCATGCTCGCCGTCCAGGCGTCCGAGGCCGACGTGACGCCGCTCCTGGAGGAGGTCGCCGAGTGGGTGGGTCTCGCCGCCGTCAACGGCCCCGCCCAAGTGGTGCTCTCCGGCGACCGCGGCGTCCTGGAGGACCTGGCAGGCCAACTGCGCGCCGAGGGCCGCAAGACCCGCTGGCTCAAGGTCAGCCACGCCTTCCACTCGCCGCTGATGGCGCCGATGCTCGACGAGTTCCGCCAGGTCGCGCAGGGCCTCACGTACCACGACCCGGCGCTGCCGCTCGTGTCGAACCTGACCGGACGCCTCGCCACCGCCGCCGAGCTGAAGGACCCCGAGTACTGGGTGCGGCACGTGCGGGAGGCCGTCCGCTTCCACGACGGCCTCGTCGCCCTCACCGACTTCGGTGTCACGACGTTCCTCGAACTGGGCCCCGACGCCGTCCTCACCGCGATGGCGCACGACACCCTCACCGGCCCCGAGGCCCAGTCCGGGCTCGTCCCCGCGCTGCGCCGCGACCGGCCCGAGCCCGGCACCTTCCTCACCGCCCTGGCCCGGCTGCACGTGCGCGGCGCCACCGTCGACTGGACCCCGCAGTACGCCCCCACGCGGGCGCGCCGCCGCGTCGCCCTGCCCACGTACGCCTTCCAGCACCAGCGGTACTGGCTGGACACGAACCCGCCGACCGCCCCCGGTCACGCCTCCTCCGGCCCGGCGCCCGCCGACGCCGCCGAGGCCCGCTTCTGGGAGGCCGTGGAGCACGAGGACCTCGCGGAACTCACCGGCGCCCTGGACGTGTCCGACGACGCCCCGCTCACCTCGGTGCTGCCCGCCTTGACGGCCTGGCGGCGCAGGCAGCGCGCCACCTCCACCCTGGACAGCTGGCGCTACCGCGTCACCTGGAACCCGCTGCCCCCACGGCAGCCGAGCGGCGCCCCCGCTCTCACGGGCACCTGGGCCCTGCTCGTCCCCGACGAGCACGCCGACCTCCCGTGGGACGCCGCCGCCCAGCGCGCCCTCACGGCCGGCGGCGCCCACGTCACCGTCGTCCGCGTCCCGACGGCCGCCGCGACCGACCGCTCGGAGCTCACCGCACTGCTGCGGCAGCACGAGGCGACGGCGTGGGACGGCGTGCTGTCGCTCCTGGCGGTAGCCGGTGAACCGGAGCCGACGGACGCCACCGGCCAGCCCGAAGCCCTCACAACCGCCGCCCTGCGCACCGCAGTTCTGCTCCAGTCCCTCGGCGACGCCAACAGCACCGCCACCGTATGGGCCGCGACCCGTGGCGCAGTGGTGACGACGCCTTCCGAGGCAGCCGCCGACCCGGCGCAGGCGAGCGTCTGGGGCCTCGGCCGGGTGGCCGCCCTGGAGTACCCGCAGACTTGGGGCGGCCTCGTCGACCTCCCCGAAACCGCCGACACCGCCGCCGCCACGAGCCTCGCCCAGGTCCTCGGCGCCCCGGAGGGCGAGGACCAGGTGGCGGTGCGCGCCTCGGGCGTGTTCGTACGCCGGCTGGTGCGCGCGCCCCTCAGCGGCGAGGGGCCCTCGGAGTGGTCTCCGGGCGGCGGCACGGTCCTGGTCACCGGCGGTACGGGCGCCCTCGGCGCGCACGTCGCGCGCTGGCTGGCACGCGAGGGTGCCGAGCACCTCGTACTGACCAGCCGTCGCGGCCCGGACGCACCCGGAGCATCCGAACTCCGCACGGACCTTGAGGAGTTGGGCGTTCGCGTGACGGTCGCGGCGTGCGACGTCGCCGACCGTGCGGCGCTCGCCCGGCTGCTCGCCGAGATCCCCGGCGACGTACCGCTGACGGGCGTGTTCCACACGGCCGGAGTCCTGGACGACGGCGTGCTCGACGGCCTCACCGGCGACCGGCTTGCCACCGTGTTCCGCGCGAAGGTGGGGTCGGCCCGGCACCTGGACCAGCTGACCCGCGACGCGGACCTGTCGGCGTTCGTGCTCTTCTCGTCCTTCGCCGGTGTCGCGGGCGGGGCGGGCCAGGGGAGTTACGCCGCCGCCAACGCGGCCCTCGACGCCCTGGCCGAGTCCCGGCGGGCCGCCGGGCACGTGGCGACGTCCGTCGCCTGGGGCCCCTGGGACGGCACCGGCATGGCCGCCGAGGGCGCGGCCGCCGAGCGGCTGCGGCACGGCGTGATGCCGCCCATGGACCCGGACCTCGCGATCACCGCCCTGCACCAGGCCCTCGGCCACGGCCAGGCGCTCCCGGTCGTCGTGGACATCGACTGGGAGCAGTACGCGCCCGGCTTCACCGCCGCCCGGCCGAGCCGCCTCTTCGCGGACGTCCCGGAGGCGCACGCCGCGCTCGCGGACCGGACGGACACCACCGGCCCGACAACGGGCGGCCCCGCCCCCGCGAACGCCCTCGCCGACCGCCTCGCCGCCCTGGCCCCGGCCGACCGCGAGGCCGCCCTCGTGGACCTGGTGCGCGACCGGGCGGCCGACGTCCTCGGCTACCCGAGCCCCGACGACGTGCACGTCACCCGCGCCTTCCGCGAGCTGGGCTTCGACTCGCTCACGGCCGTCGAACTGCGCAACCTCATCGGCGCGGCCACCGGCCTCGCACTGCCCACCACGCTGGTCTTCGACTACCCCACGGTGACCGCGCTGGCCGCCCACCTGCACACCGAGCTGTTCGGCGACGAGAGCGCGGCCGTGCTGCCCGCCGCCACCGGTACCGGGGCGGACACCGCCGACGACGACGAACCCCTCGCCATCATCGGCATGAGCTGCCGCTTCCCCGGCGGCGTACGCAGCCCCGAGGACCTGTGGCGGCTCGTCGCCGACGGCGTCGACGCGATCGCCGACTTCCCCGCCGACCGCGGCTGGGACACCGAAGGCCTCTTCCACTCCGACGCCGGGCAGACCGGCACCTCGTACGTCCGCGAAGGCGGATTCCTCTACGACGCCGGGCAGTTCGACGCCAAGTTCTTCGGCATCAACCCGCGCGAGGCCCTCGCCATGGACCCGCAGCAGCGGCTCCTCCTGGAGACCTCCTGGGAGGCCTTCGAGCGCGCGGGCATCGACCCGGCCTCGCTGGGCGGCAGTCAGATCGGCGTGTTCGCGGGCACCAACGGCCAGGACTACACCGCCGGAGTCACCCACGTCCCCGACGAGGTCGAGGGCTACCTCGGCATCGGCAACGCCGCGAGCGTCGCCTCCGGCCGCATCTCCTACACGTTCGGCCTCGAGGGCCCGGCGGTGACCGTGGACACGGCGTGCTCGTCGTCCCTGGTCGCCCTGCACCTGGCGGGCCAGGCGCTGCGCCGCGGCGAGTGCACCATGGCGCTCGCGGGCGGTGTCTCGGTGATGTCGACCCCCGCCACGTTCGTGGAGTTCAGCCGCCAGCGCGGCCTCGCGACGGACGGCCGGTGCAAGGCGTTCGCGGAGGCCGCGGACGGCACGGGCTGGGGCGAGGGCGTCGGCATGCTGCTGGTGGAGCGGCTGTCGGACGCGCGCAGGAACGGCCACCGGGTGCTCGCGGTCGTCCGCGGCTCCGCGGTCAACCAGGACGGGGCCAGCAACGGCCTCACCGCGCCCAACGGTCCCTCGCAGCGGCGCGTGATCCGGGCCGCGCTGGCCGACGCCCGCCTCGCGGCCGGCGAGGTGGACGCGGTCGAGGCACACGGCACCGGCACCACCCTCGGCGACCCCATCGAGGCGCAGGCCCTCCTCGCCACCTACGGCAAGGAGCGGCCGGCCGACAAGCCCCTGTGGCTGGGCTCCATCAAGTCCAACATCGGGCACACGCAGGCCGCCGCCGGTGTCGCGGGCGTCATGAAGATGGTCATGGCGATGCGGCACGGCGTGCTGCCCAAGACGCTGCACGTGGACGCCCCGTCCTCCGAAGTGGACTGGTCGGCGGGCGCGGTCGAGCTGCTCACCGGGGCCCGGGACTGGCCGGAGCGCGGCGGCGGTGTGCCGCGGCGCGCGGGCGTCTCGGCGTTCGGCGTGAGCGGCACGAACGCCCACGTGATCGTGGAGGCGGTGGAGGAGCCGACGCGGCCCGACGGCGCGACCGACGGCGGCGAGCCGCCGACGTGCGTGACGCCGCTGGCCCTGTCGGCGAAGACACCGGAGGCACTGCGGGAGCAGGCCGCACGACTCCGCGAACACCTCCTGGAGCGCACCGATCTCGAACTGGGCGATGTGGCCTGGTCGTTGGCCGTGGCCCGGTCGCGGTTCGAGCACCGGGGCGTTGTACTCGGCGCGGATCGGGATGAGCTGCTCACCGGTCTTGAGCGCCTTGCGCGGGACGGCGCGAGTGCGCCGAACGTCGTGACGGGGCGGGCTCAGGGCGGCGGCACGGTCCGTCCGGTGTTCGTGTTCCCGGGGCAGGGCGCGCAGTGGGCCGGTATGGCGCGTGAACTCCTCGACGCTTCCCCGGTGTTCGCGGAGCGCATGCGGGAGTGCGGGGAGGCGCTGTCCGCGTTCGTGGACTGGGATCTGCTGGAGGAGCTGGGCGGCGAGCGGTTCGACCGCGTGGATGTGGTCCAGCCGGTGCTGTTCGCGGTGATGGTGTCGCTGGCGGCCGTGTGGCGGTCGACGGGTGTCGAGCCCGCCGCCGTGGTGGGCCACGGGCCGGGCGAGATCGCGGCCGCGTGCGTGGCGGGTGCGCTGTCGCTGGCGGACGCCGCTCGGGTGGTGGCCCTGCGCAGCCAGGCCGTCCAGGAGCTGGCGGGCAAGGGCGGCATGGTCTCCGTGCCGCTGCCGGAGCAGGAGGTGCGTGAGCTGATCGCCGCGTGGGACGGCCGCATCGAGGTCGCGGCCGTCGACGGCCCCGCTCAGGTGGTCGTTTCGGGCGAGCCGGAGGCTCTGGAGGAACTGGTCGCCCAGTGCGCGGCCCAGGACGTCCAGGCCGACCCGCTCGCCGTGGGCCACGCCGCCCACTCCGCCCAAGTGGAGCCGGTCGAGGCCCACTTGGCGCAGGCGCTGGCCCCGGTGGTGCCGCGCCCGGCCGACGTGCCGGTGTTCTCCACACTGACGGGAGAGTGGCTGGACGCCGGCACCCCCATGGACGCGGGGTACTGGTACCGCAACCTGCGGCACCCCGTCCGCTTCGCGCAGGCCGTCGACGGACTGATCGCCGAGGGTCACGGGCTCTTCGTGGAGCTGAGCCCGCACCCGACGCTCACCGTCTCCGTCCGAGCCGCCGTCGACGCCACCGGCGCCCCGGCGGTCGCGCTCGACTCCCTGCACCGGGACGAGGGCGGCGCCCACCGCCTGATGGCCGCCGTCGCCCAAGCCCATGTGCACGGTGCCGAACTCGACTGGAAGTCCCTGTTCCCCGGCGCCCGCACCACCGTCGACCTGCCCACGTACGCCTTCCAGCACGAGCACTTCTGGCTCGTGGACGGGCGTACGCCGGGCGACGCGACGGCACCCGCGCAGGACGAGGTGGAGGCACGGTTCTGGGAGGCCGTGGAGCGCGAGGACCTGGAGGAGCTGGCGGCCGAGCTGGACGTGGCGGACGACTCCGCCTCCGCCGGTCTCGGCGCCGTCCTGCCCGCGCTGTCGTCGTGGCGGCGGCAGCGGCGCGAGCGCTCGACCCTCGACAGCTGGCGCTACCGCGTCACCTGGAAGCCTCTGGCCGCCGGTGCGCTTCCGGGGGCGAGCCCGACCGGCCGCTGGCTGGTCGTCGTACCGGAAGAGGCCTCCGCGCACCCGTGGGCGCGGGGTGTCGCGGACGCGCTGACGCAGGCCGGGGCGAGCGTCACCGAACTCCATGTCACCGACGCCGAGTTGACGCGTGAGTCCCTGGCCCGGCGCCTGCGTGCAGAATCACCGGGTGCGGACGACGCGACCGAGCCCGCGGGGGTGGTCTCCCTGCTCGCCCTCGCCGAGCACCCGCACCCCTCGCACCCCGTGCTTGCCACCGGCCTCGCGGCCACCGTCGCCCTCGTCCAGGCCCTCGGTGACGCCGGGATCGGCGCGCGCCTGTGGGCGGTTTCCAGCGGAGCCGTCTCCACCGGCCGCAGCGACCGCCTCCTCGGCAGCCCCGCCCAGGCCCAACTGTGGGGCCTGGGCAGGGTCGTGGCGCTGGAGCACCCGGAGCGCTGGGGCGGTCTGATCGACCTGCCGCAGACCCCCGACGCCCGCACCACCGCCCGGCTCGCCACCGCCCTGGCGGGCGTCCCCGCCGACGGCGGGGCGGACGGCGGCGGCACCGGCTTCGAGGACCAGATAGCCGTACGCGGCTCGGGCCTCTTCGTACGCCGTCTCGCCCACGCACCGCTGGACGCCCGCCCGGCACCCGCGTGGACGCCGCGCGGCACCGCGCTGATCACCGGCGGCACCGGCGCGCTCGGCGCGTACGTCGCCCGCTGGCTGGCCCGCGAGGGCGCCGAACACCTCGTCCTGACCAGCCGACGCGGCCTCGACGCGCCCGGTGCCAGTGAACTCAAGGAAGAACTGGAGGAGTTGGGGGCCGAAGTCACCGTCGCGGCCTGCGACGTCGCCGACCGCGACGCGGTCGCCGGGCTCCTGGGCGAACTGGCCGCCGACGGGCACCGGATCCGCGCCGTCTTCCACGCCGCCGGGGTGAGCCCCGCGCTCGCCCTCGCCGACACGGCACCGGCGGACCTCGCCGAAGCCCTCGACGCCAAGGCGGCGGGCGCCGCCCACCTCGACGAACTCCTCGACGACGCCGAGCTCGACGCGTTCGTGCTGTTCTCCTCCATCGCCGCCGTCTGGGGCAGCGGCGGCCAGGCCGGATACGCCGCCGCCAACGCCTTCCTCGACGCGATCGCCGAGCGCCGCCGCGCCCGCGGCCTGACGGCCACCTCGGTCGCCTGGGGCGCCTGGGGCGGCAGCGGCATGGCGGCCACCGCCGAGGCCGAGGAGCACCTGCGCCGCCGCGGCGTCGCGCTGCTCGCCCCAGACCTGGCCGTCGGCGCGCTCGCGCAGGCCCTCGCGCACGACGAGACGTGCCTTACCGTCGCGGACGTGGACTGGGAACGCTTCGCCCCCACCTTCACCGCCGCGCGACCGAGCGCCTTCCTCGGCGGACTGCCCGAACTGCGCCCGCAGGCACGGCAGGCAACGGCCGACCCGGCGGGCGCGGGCGAACCGGTCTCCGCATGGGCCGCCCGGCTCACCGGGCTCCCGGAGGCCGAGCGGCAGCGCCTCGTCCTCGACCTCGTACGCACCGAGGCGGCCGCCGCCCTCGGCTACGCCGGTGCCGAAGCCGTCGAACCCACCCGCGCCTTCCGCGAGTTGGGCTTCGACTCGCTCACCGCCGTCGAACTGCGCAACCGCCTCACCGCCGGCACCGAGATCCCGCTGCCCGCGACGGTGGTCTTCGACCACCCCTCGCCCGAGGTCCTCGCCCGCCACCTGATGGCGGAGCTCTCCGGCGGCGCCACGGCCGCGACGGCCCCCGCCCGCGTGGCGGAACCCGTCGACGTGGCCGACGACCCCATCGCCATCGTGTCGATGAGCTGCCGCTTCCCCGGCGGCGCGAACACCCCCGAAGGGCTCTGGCAACTGCTCGTCGACGGCACGGACGCCATCTCCGTCTTCCCCTCCGACCGCGGCTGGGACCTCGACGGCGCCGCCCGCTACAAGCCCGAGGGCGGCTTCGTCTACGACGCCTCGGAGTTCGACGCGGGCCTCTTCGGCATCTCACCGCGCGAGGCCCTCGCCATGGACCCGCAGCAGCGGCTGCTCCTGGAGGCCACCTGGGAGCTGTTCGAACGCATCGGTGTCGCGCCCAAGTCCCTGCGGTCCACGCCGACCGGCGTGTTCGTCGGCTCCGGCTTCCAGGGGTACGCGACCGGGCTCGACAGCGTCCCCGAGGGCGTCGAGGGGCACCTGATGACGGGCACGTCCGGCAGTGTCATCTCCGGCCGTCTCGCCTACTCCTTCGGCCTCGAAGGCCCGGCGGTGACCGTCGACACGGCCTGCTCGTCGTCCCTGGTCGCCTTGCACCTGGCGGCACAGGCGCTGCGGCAGGGCGAGTGCGACCTCGCCCTCGCCGGAGGTGTCACCGTCATGGCGACGGCCGGTGCCTTCGACGAGTTCAGCCGCCAGGGCGGCCTCGCCTCCGACGGCCGCTGCAAGCCGTACGCCGAGGCCGCCGACGGCACCGGCTGGGGCGAGGGCGCGGGCCTGCTGCTCCTGGAGCGGCTTTCCGACGCCCGCCGCAACGGCCACGAGGTCCTCGCCGTCGTACGCGGCTCGGCCGTCAACCAGGACGGCGCCAGCAACGGCCTGACCGCGCCGAACGGCCCCTCCCAGCAGCGCGTCATCACCCAGGCCCTCGCCAACGCCCGCCTCGCACCCGAGCAGATCGACGCCGTGGAAGGCCACGGAACGGGCACCAGCCTGGGCGACCCCATCGAGGCACAGGCCCTCATCGCCACCTACGGACAGGACCGGCCCACGGACCGGCCGCTGCTCCTCGGCTCGGTGAAGTCCAACATCGGACACACCCAGGCCGCCGCCGGTGTCGCCGGTGTCATCAAGATGGTCATGGCGATGCGCCACGGCGTGCTGCCGCAGACCCTGCACGTCGACCGGCCCAGCTCCCACGTGGACTGGTCGGCCGGAACCGTCGAACTGCTCGACCGGGCCCGCGCATGGCCCGACCGCGACGGCGCGCCGCGCCGCGCCGGTGTGTCGTCGTTCGGCGTCAGCGGCACGAACGCCCACGTCGTCGTGGAACAGGCACCCCGGCGGCGCGGCAAGGCCGCCGAGCCCGAGCGGCCCGGCGAGGCGGCGGCAGCCGTCGCCGTGTCCGTACCCTTGCCGTTGCCGGTGTCGGCCCGCGACGCGGACGCCCTGCGCGCGCAGGCCGGCCGCCTGCGGGAACGGCTCCTCGCCGACCCCGCCCTCACGGCGGACCGCGCCGGATGCACCGACCTGGGCTGGTCGCTGGACACGGGCCGCTCGCGCCTCGAACACCGTGCCGTGGTCCTGGGCCAGGGACCAGGACAGTTCCTGTCCGGGTTGGAGGCGTTGGCTTCCGATGTCGATGCCGATGGCCCGGGTGTGGTGTCGGGTTCGGTGGTCGAGGGGCGTCTGGGGGTCCTGTTCACCGGGCAGGGGAGTCAGCGGCTCGGTATGGGCCGGGAGTTGTACGAGGCCTTCCCGGTGTTCGCGGACGCGTTGGACGAGGTGTGCGCGCACCTGGACGGGTTGCTTGAGCGTCCGCTGAAGGACGTGATGTTCGGCGAGGATGCCGGGCTGTTGGAGCAGACGGGGTACGCGCAGCCCGCGCTGTTCGCCGTGGAGGTGGCCCTATACCGGCTGGCCGAGTCCTTCGGTGTACGTCCGGAGATCGTCGGTGGGCATTCGATCGGCGAGGTGACGGCGGCGTACGTGGCCGGGGTGTGGTCGCTGGAGGATGCCGCCCAACTCGTCGCCGCACGTGGGCGGTTGATGCAGGCGCTGCCCGAGGGTGGCGCGATGCTCGCCGTGCAGGCGGCGGAGGCTGATGTGCTGCCGCTCCTGGAGGGCATATCGGACCGTGTGGGCCTGGCGGCGGTCAACGGGCCTTCGCAGGTGGTCCTCTCCGGTGACCGCGAGGTGCTGGAGGGCTTGGAGGAGACCCTCCGGGGCCAGGGCCGCAAGGTGCGGTGGCTGAAGGTGTCCCATGCCTTCCACTCGCCGTTGATGGACCCGGTACTGGACGAGTTCCGGCGGGTGGCGGAGGGCCTGACGTATCAGGACCCGGCGCTGTCGGTCGTCTCGAACCTGACCGGTCAGCTCGCTTCCGCCGACGAGTTGAAGGACCCCGACTACTGGGTACGGCATGTGCGCGAGGCGGTCCGTTTCCACGACGGTCTCGGCGTGCTCACCGACTCCGGCGTCTCGACGCTGCTGGAGCTGGGCCCGGACTCCGTCCTGACCGCGATGGCGCACGACACGCTCACCGACCCGGCCGCACAGGCGGGCCTGATCGCCGCCTTGCGCAAGGACCGCCCCGAGCCCGACACGTTCCTCACCGCGCTGGCCACGGCGTACGTGCGCGGGGTCGAGGTCGACTGGACGCCGCTGTACGCCCCCGTCGAGGCCCGACGCCGCGTCGACCTGCCCACGTACGCCTTCCAGCACCGGCACTACTGGCTGGAGGCGGCGGCGGACACGGCGGCCGTGGACGGTGCCGTGCCGGCCGACGAGGTGGAGTCGCGGTTCTGGGAGACGGTGGAGAGCGAGGACCTGGCCGAGCTGGCCAAGACCCTGGAGGTGCCGGACGACGCCCCGCTCACCGAAGTGCTGCCCGCGCTGACGGCTTGGCGGCGGCAGCGGCGCGAGAGCTCCACGATCGACAGGTGGAACTACCGCGAGTCCTGGACGCCGCTCGCCGAGACGGCGACCGGGAGGCTGTCGGGCGACTGGCTCGTCGTCGTCCCGGAAGGCCGGGCGGACACGCCCTGGAGTGCGGCGTTCGCCGCACTCCTTGCCGAACACGACGCGCGGCCGGTGACGGTGGAGGTGCCCGCGTCGGCCACCGGCCGGGACGGCCGGGACACGCTCGCCGCGGCCCTGCGCGCGGCAGTCGGGGGACCGGCCGAGGCGGCCGCCGTCAGCGGCGTGCTGTCTCTCCTGGCCGCCGACGCCGACGCCGACGCCGACGCTGCCGACGACGGCGACGCACCGCAGGACGGCGACGCACGCAGCGGTGCCGTACCGGCGGAGGTCGCGCTCACGCTGGCGCTGATCCAGGCACTGGGCGACGCGGACGTCGACGCGCCCCTCTGGTGCGCCACCCGCGACGCCGTCGCCGTGGGTCATGCCGACGCGCGAACGGCACCCGGCCGGACGGCGCTGTGGGGTCTCGGCCGGGTCGCCGCCCTCGAGTACCCGGAGCGCTGGGGCGGCCTCGTCGACCTGCCCGACGCCGCGGACACCGCCGCGGTGGCCCGGCTCGGCCGCCTGCTCGGCGGCGCGTGGGCCGGGGAGGACCAGGTGGCGGTGCGCGGGTCCGGCGCGTTCGGGCGCCGCGTCGTACGGGCGGCTCCGCTCGAAGGCGACACGGCCGGGGAGTGGGCGCCGCGCGGCACCGTCCTCGTCACCGGCGGCACGGGCGCCCTCGGTCGACATGTGGCGCGGTGGCTGGCACGCGAGGGCGCAGACCATCTCGTACTCACGAGCAGGAGCGGTCTCGACGCGCCGGGTGCTCCTGAACTCCGTACCGAACTGGAGGAGTTGGGCGTACGAGTGACCGTCGCGGCCTGCGACGCGGCCGACCGTGAGGCGCTGGCGCGGCTCCTGGACGAGATCAGCGACGAGAGCGACGGCGGGAAGGGCGCCGAGAACGGCGACGAGAGTGGCCGCTACGCGCCGCTGACCGCGGTGTTCCACGCGGCGGGAGTCCTGGACGACGGCGTGCTCGGCGCGATGACGCCGGAGCGGCTGGACACGGTGTTCCGCGCCAAGGCGGAGTCGGCCCGCAATCTGGACGAGCTGACGGCCGGCCTGGACCTGTCGGCGTTCGTGCTCTTCTCGTCCTTCGCCGGAGTCGCGGGCGGCGCCGGGCAGGGCAGTTACGCCTCCGCCAACGCCTTCCTCGACGGGCTCGCGCACGCACGGCGCGCCCGCGGCCTGACCGCCACCTCCGTGGCCTGGGGCCCGTGGGCGGGCAGCGGCATGGCCGCCGAGGGCGTGGCCGCCGAGCGGCTGCGCGGCGGAGCGATCCCGCCCCTGGAGCCGGACCGCGCGATCACCGCCCTGCAGCGGCTGCTCGCCCAGGACCGCACCGCAGTCCTGGTCGCCGACGTCGACTGGCAGCAGTACGCGCCCGCCTTCACCGCGGTGCGGCCGAGCAGGCTGTACGCCGAACTGCCGGAAGTGGAGCGGCTTTCGGCCGCCACGGCCGCCCACGGCGACACCGGGGGACCGGCCGCCGGGCAGGGGCCGGACCTGGTGGCGAAGCTCGCGTCGCTGCAACGCCCCGAGCAGGAGCGGCTGCTGCTCGGCCTGGTCTGCGAGCAGGTCGCCGCCGTCCTCGGCTACAGCGGGGCGGCCGCCGTCGAACCCACCCGGGCCTTCCGCGAGCTGGGCTTCGACTCCCTCACCGCCGTCGAACTGCGCAACCGCGTCAACGCCCTCACCGGCCTCGTCCTGCCCGCCTCGGTGGTCTTCGACCACCCGACCCCCACGGCACTCGCCGACTGCCTGCGCACCGAACTCGCCCCGGACGCGGCCGACCCGGCCACGCTCCTGCTCGGCGACCTCGACCGGCTCGAAGGCAGCCTCGCGGCGGCCGGTTCGGCGGGGGCGGCCGACGAGATCACCCGCACCAAGGTGGCCGTACGTCTGCAGGCCGCCCTCGACCGCTGGAAGAGCGCGGGCGGGCAACCGGGCGGAGGGAGCGACACGACTGGCGCCACCGCCGACGGTGGCGATGTCGGCGAACACCTGGCGGACGCCAGCGACGACGAGATGCTCGAATTCATCAAGAAGCAACTCGGCAGGGGATGAGGACGCTCATGTGTTGAGGAAACCCCATGTGTTGAGGGAACTCACCCAATCAATGCCGCCGATGAATGGACAAGGAGTGCCTGTCAAGGGTAATTAATTGAACTGGCAGCCCCTATCCACCCCCTTTGTCGATCACTCGCCCCCGGCCTCATTTCGAGGCAATCCCGTAGGGGCGAGTAGGGGGAGGGTAGGGGTTGTTGCCCGTATTGGGCCCCCATAGCGTCATCGAGAAAACGGCTGCGGACAGGTCCGTTGTATGCCAGCAGGTGCGGCACACGTCCTGAACAGGTGACATTTGATGGCGAATGAAGAGACGCTGCGCGACTATCTCAAGTGGGTTTCGGCGGACCTGCATCAGACGCAGCAACGTCTGAAGGACATCGAGGCCGCTGCTCAGGAGCCCATCGCGATCACAGCGATGAGCTGCCGCTTCCCCGGCGGCGTCAGCGGACCGGAAGACCTGTGGAGGCTGCTCTCCGAAGGCCGGGACGCGATTTCGGGACTCCCCACCGACCGCAACTGGGCGTTGGACTCCCTCTACGACCCGGATGGCGCCGGAAAGCAGGGAACGACTTCCACGGCACACGGCGGGTTCCTCGACGGCGTCGCCGAATTCGACGCTCCTTTCTTCGGCATATCCCCGCGCGAAGCCCTCGCCATGGACCCGCAGCAGCGGCTCCTCCTGGAAACCGCGTGGGAGGCCTTCGAGCGCGCCGGCATCGACCCGGCGACGGCCCGCGGCAGCCGCACCGGCGTGTTCGTCGGCACCAACGGACAGGACTACGCCCCGCTCCTCTTCGAAGCCGAGGAGGACGTCGAGGGCTATGTGAGCACGGGCAACGCCGCCGCCGTCGAATCCGGCCGCATCGCCTACACGCTCGGCCTCGAAGGCCCCGCCCTCACCGTCGACACGGCCTGCTCGTCGTCCCTCGTCGCCCTGCACCTTGCCGTGCAGGCGCTGCGCCAGGGCGAGTGCGCGATGGCTCTCGTCGCGGGCGTCACCGTCATCTCCACGCCCGGTGTCTTCACCGAGTTCAGCCGCCAGCAGGGCCTCGCCGCCGACGGCCGCTGCAAGGCCTTCGCGGCCGGTGCCGACGGCACCGGCTGGGGCGAGGGCGTCGGCATGCTCCTGGTCGAGCGCCTGTCGGACGCGCGGCGGGCCGGACGCCCCGTCCTCGCCGTGGTACGTGGTTCCGCCGTCAACCAGGACGGCGCCAGCAACGGCCTCACCGCCCCCAACGGCCCCTCCCAGCAGCGCGTCATCATGCAGGCCCTCGCCAACGCCCGCCTCACGGCGGCGGACGTCGACGCGGTCGAGGCGCACGGCACGGGCACGACGCTCGGCGACCCGATCGAGGCGCAGGCGCTGCTCGCCACGTACGGCCAGGAGCGGCCGGAGACCGGCGAGCCCCTGTGGCTGGGCTCCATCAAGTCCAACATCGGCCACACCCAGGCGGCGGCCGGTGTCGCGGGCCTGATGAAGATGGTCCTCGCCATGCGGCACGGCGTACTGCCCCGGACGCTGCACGTGGACGAGCCGACCCCCGAGGTGAACTGGTCGACGGGGGCCGTCGAGTTGCTGACCGAGGCCCGCGAGTGGGCCGAGCGGGACGGTGGCGCGCCGCGTCGCGCCGGGATCTCCTCCTTCGGCGTCAGCGGTACGAACGCCCACGTCATCGTGGAGGAGGGGCCGCGGAGCGAGGAGCCCGCCGCCCCGCCCGCCTCGCCTGAGGGCGACGCTGAAAGCCCGGCCCCGGTCGTGGCGGGTGTGGTCCCGCTGGCGCTGTCCGGGAAGACGCCGGAAGCGCTGCGCGCGCAGGCGGCACGGCTTCGGGAGCACCTGCTGGCGCACGCCGGTCTTGAACTGGGCGATGTGGCCTGGTCGTTGGCGGTCTCGCGGTCGCGGTTCGAGCACCGGGGGGTTGTCCTCGGTGCGGATCGGGACGAGCTGCTGGCCGGGCTCGACCGGCTGGCCGAGGGCGACAGCGCGGCCGGTGGCTTCGTGATCGGGCGGGCGGTGAGCGGCGCGGGTCGTCCGGTGTTCGTGTTCCCGGGGCAGGGGGCGCAGTGGGCCGGAATGGCGGTCGAACTGCTGGAGTCCTCGCCGGTGTTCGCGGAGCGGATGCGGGAGTGCGCGGAGGCCCTGTCCGAGTTCGTGGACTGGGATCTGCTGGAGGAGCTGGGCGGCGAGCGGTTCGACCGGGTGGATGTGGTCCAGCCGGTGCTGTTCGCGGTGATGGTGTCGCTGGCTGCGGTGTGGCGTGCGGCAAGTGTGCAGCCTGCGGCCGTGGTCGGTCACAGCCAGGGTGAGATCGCGGCAGCTTGTGTCGCGGGAGCGCTGACCCTGCGGGATGCCGCTCGCGTGGTCGCCCTGCGGAGTCTGGCCATCCGGGAGCTGTCCGGTAAGGGCGGCATGGTGTCTGTGCCGCTGCCCGAGCAGGAGGTCCGGGAGCTGATCGCAGCTTGGCAGGGCCGCATTGAGCTCGCTGCCGTCAACGGGCCCGCCCAGGTCGTGGTCTCCGGCGAGCCGGAGGCGCTGGAAGAGCTGGTCGCCCAGTGCACGGCGCAGGACGTCCGCGCCCGGACGATCCCGGTGGACTACGCCTCGCACTCTTCGTACGTGGAGCAGATCGAGCAGCAGATAGCCGAAGCGCTGGACGGGGTCACCCCGCAGGCCGCCGAGATCCCGCTGTACTCCACCCTCACCGGCGCCTGGCTGGACGCCAACACCCCGATGGACGCCGGGTATTGGTACCGCAACCTGCGCCAGACCGTCCTCTTCGAGCACGCCACCCGCGGCCTCCTCGCCGAAGGCCACGGCCTGTTCGTCGAGATGAGCCCGCACCCGGTCCTGACCGTCCCGGTCCAAGCCACCATCGACGCCACCGACAGCCCCGCCGCCACCCTCGGCACCCTCCGCCGCGACGAAGGAGGCGCCGACCGCCTCGCCGCCTCCCTCGCCGAAGCCCACACCCACGGCGCGGAGTTGGACTGGAAGGCTCTCTTCCCGGGCCCCCGCACCACCGTCGACCTCCCCACGTACCCCTTCCAGCGTGAGCGCCACTGGCCGAAGGCCGTCCCCGCCGGCGCCGGTGACGTGGTCTTCGCGGGCCTGCGTGCCGCCGGTCACCCGCTGCTGGGGGCCGCCGTGGCCCTCGCGGACGCCGACGGGTACCTCTTCACGGGGCGGCTGTCGACACAGACCCACCCCTGGCTCGCGGATCACGCCGTGGACGGCGCGATCCTGCTGCCCGGCACCGCGTACGTCGAACTCGCCCTGCGCGCCGGTGACGAGGTCGGCTGCGGCCACCTCGAAGAACTGACCCTGGAAGCCCCCCTCGTCATCCCCGAGCAGGGTGCCGTCCAGCTCCAGATCTCGGTGAGCGGCCCCGACGACATCGGGCGGCGCGAGCTCGGCCTGTTCGCGCGCCCGCAGGACGACGCCGACGACACCCCCTGGACGCGGCACTTCACCGGCAGCCTGCTGCCCGCCGCCCCCGTGGAGCAGCCCGCCGACGCCGCCGACCTGTCCGTCTGGCCGCCCGCCGGGGCCGAGCGCGTCGACGTCTCCGACCTGTACGAGCGCCTGACCGCCAACGGACACGGCTACGGCCCGCTCTTCCAGGGCCTGCGCGCCGCCTGGCGACAGGGCGGCGACGTCTACGCGGAGATCGACCTGCCGCAGGAGGCGCACGCCGACACCGAGTCCTTCGGGCTGCACCCGGCCCTCTTCGACGCCGCCCTGCACGCCGTCGGACTCGGCGACTTCATCGACCGGACGGACCGCGCGCACCTGCCCTTCGTCTGGTCCGACGTCACCCTGCACGCCACCGGCGCCACCACGCTCCGCGTACGCGTCACCTCCGCGGGGACGGACACCGTCAGCCTGCTCGCCGCCGACGCCACCGGGCGGCCCGTCGTCTCCGTCGGCTCGCTCGCCCTGCGCGCCCTGTCCGAGGAGCAGTTGACCGGCACGCCGCGGCGCGACGCGCTCTTCCAGGTGGAGTGGACACCCGTCGACGCGACGGAGACCGGGCGGCTCGCCTCGACGGCGCTCCTCGGCGCCGACGCCCCGACCTTGTCCGGCGCCCTGACCTCCGTACGGCAGACGTACGCGGACCTGGAATCCCTGGCCGCCTCCCTCGACGACGGCGCCGAGCCGCCCGCGACGGTGCTGCTGCCGCTCCTCACGAGCGCGCCCGCACTGGAACTCGCCGCCGTGCGCCCCTTGTTGGAACGGACGCTCGGCGTCGTACAGGGCTGGCTCGGCGACGCGCGGTTCGAGGCGTCCCGCCTGGTCGTGGTCACGCGCGGCGCGGTCGCTCCCGCGGACACAGCGCCGGACCCCGTGGCCGCCGCCGTGTGGGGCCTGCTGCGCTCGGCGCAGTCCGAGCACCCGGACCGCTTCGCCCTCCTGGACCTGGACCCGGCCACCGCCGAGGCTGCCGAGTCCCTGGTGGCGGCCGCGCTCGCGACGGACGAGCCCGAACTCGCCGTCCGCGACGGCGGACTGCGCGCCCCGCGCCTCACCCGCGTACCACTCCCGGAGACGAGCACCGACGAGACAGCCGACTCCGACGAGGCGGCGGACTCCGCCGAGACGGCCGCCTCCTGGGGCGACGGCACCGTCCTGATCACCGGCGGCACCGGCACCCTCGGCGGCCTGATGGCCCGCCACCTGGTGGCCGAGCACGGCGTACGCGACCTGCTGCTCGTGTCCCGCCGGGGCCAGGACGCCCCGGGCGCCGCCGAACTCCGCACCGACCTGGAGGACTCGGGCGCCCGCGTGCGCCTCGCGGCCTGCGACACCGCCGACCGCACCGCGCTCGCCGCCCTGCTCGACAAGGTCGGCGCCGACCTGTCGGCGGTGGTGCACGTAGCCGGCGCCCTGGACGACGGCGTGGTCACCACCCTCACCCCCGAGCGCCTGGACACCGTCCTGCGCCCGAAGGCCGACGCGGCGCTCCACCTGCACGAGCTGACGGCGGACCTGGACCTCTCCGCGTTCGTCCTGTTCTCCTCCGCCGCCGGTGTCTTCGGCACCCCCGGCCAGGCCAACTACGCGGCCGCCAACGCCTTCCTCGACGCGCTCGCCCAGCACCGCCGCGCCCAGGGCCTCCCCGCGACCTCGCTCGCCTGGGGCCTGTGGGCCGAGGCCAGCGAGATGACCGCCCACCTGGGCACCGGCGAACTGGACCGCAGGGCGCGCGCCGGAGCCGCCGCGCTCACCACCGACGAGGGCCTGGACCTCTTCGACGCCGCCCACGCCACCGGCCACCCGCTGACGGTGCCGGTCCGCCTCGACCTCGCGGGACTGCGCGCCCGCGCCGCGTCCGACGGCGTACCGCCGCTCCTGCGCACCCTGGTCCGCGCGCCCCGCCGCCGCACCGCGGCCGCCGCGGACCAGCAGCAGGGCTCCGCCCTCGCCCAGCGCCTCGCCACGCTGCCGGAGACGGACCGCGAACAGGAAGTTCTCACGCTGGTACGCGGCCACGCCGCCGCCGTCCTCGGCTACCCGTCGGCCGACGCCATCGCACCCGACCGCGCCTTCCGCGAGATCGGCTTCGACTCGCTCACCGCGGTCGAACTCCGCAACCGGCTCACCGCGGCCACCGGCCTGCGCCTGCCCGCCACCCTCGCCTTCGACTATCCGGCCGCCACCGTCCTGGCCCGCCACATCCTCGAAGAGGTCCTGGGCACGGACGCGGCGACGCCCGCCCAGGGAACGGCGCGGACCGCGCCGGCGGGCGCCCCCGTCGACGACGACCCGATCGTCATCGTGTCGATGAGCTGCCGCTACCCCGGCGGCGTCAGCAGCCCCGAGGACCTGTGGCGCCTCACGGCCGACGGCGTCGACGCCATCGGCGACCTGCCCGGCGACCGCGGCTGGGACATCGACTCCCTCTACGACCCCGACCCGGACAGCCCCGGCTCCTTCTACACGCGCGAAGGCGGCTTCCTCTACGACGCCGCCGAGTTCGACCCGGCCTTCTTCGGCATCTCCCCGCGCGAGGGCCTGTCCATCGACCCGCAGCAGCGCCTCCTTCTTGAGACCACCTGGGAGGCGTTCGAGCGCGCCGGCATCGACCCGGCCACGGCACGCGGCAGCTCGACCGGCGTGTTCGTCGGCGTCATGTACAACGACTACGCCACCCACCTCCTGAGCGCCCCCGGCGGCCTCGACGACCTGGAGGGGTACGTCGGCAACGGCAGCGCCGCGAGCGTCGCCTCGGGCCGCATCTCGTACTCCTTCGGCCTCGAAGGCCCGGCAGTGACCGTAGACACGGCCTGCTCGTCCTCGCTGGTCGCCCTGCACCTGGCCGCGCAGGCGCTGCGGCAGGGCGAGTGCGACATGGCCCTCGCGGGCGGCGTCGCCGTCATGTCGACCCCTGGCACGTTCATCGAGTTCAGCCGCCAGCGCGGCCTCGCCGCGGACGGCCGCTGCAAGTCCTTCGCGGCCGCCGCCGACGGCACCGGCTGGGGCGAGGGCGTCGGCCTCCTGCTCCTCGAACGCCTCTCGGACGCACGGCGCAAGGGCCACCGGGTCCTCGCGGTCGTCCGCGGCTCCGCCGTCAACCAGGACGGCGCCAGCAACGGCCTGACCGCCCCGAACGGCCCCTCCCAGCAGCGCGTCATCCGGGCGGCCCTGGCCAGTGCCGGACTGTCCGCCGACGACGTCGACGCGGTCGAGGCGCACGGCACGGGCACCACGCTCGGCGACCCCATCGAGGCGCAGGCGCTGCTCGCCACGTACGGCAAGGAGCGGCCGGCCGACCGGCCTTTGTGGCTGGGTTCGTTGAAGTCGAACATCGGGCACACGCAGGCCGCCGCGGGTGTGGCGGGCGTGATCAAGATGGTCATGGCGATGCGGCAGGGGGTGTTGCCGAGGACGCTGCATGTCGATGAGCCGACGCCGCAGGTGGACTGGTCGGCGGGGTCTGTCGAGCTGCTGACGGAGGCTCGTGAGTGGGGCGAGCGTGAGGATGGCTCGCCGCGTCGTGCGGGTGTGTCGTCGTTCGGCGTGAGTGGCACGAACGCGCATGTGATCGTGGAGCAGGCGCTGGTTCCCGGTGAGACCGAGGCGGCCCCCGTGGCCCCCTCGTCCGTGGTGCAGGGGGTTGTACCGCTCGCCCTGTCGGCGAAGACTCCGGAGGCGCTGCGGGCACAGGCCGGGCGACTCCGCGAACATCTGCTGACGCAAGCAGAGCTTGAACTGGGCGGCCTGGCCTGGTCGTTGGCGGTGGCGCGGTCGCGGTTCGAGCACCGGGGGGTTGTCCTCGGCGCGGATCGGGACGAGCTGCTGGCCGGGCTTGAGCGCTTGGCGCAGGACGACGCGACGGCGCAGGACGTGGTCACGGGACGCGCCCAGAGCGGGACGGCCCGCCCGGTGTTCGTGTTCCCCGGTCAGGGGTCGCAGTGGGCCGGGATGGCGCGTGAACTGCTCGACTCCAGCCCGGTGTTCGCGGAGCGGATGGGGGAGTGCGGGGACGCGCTCGCCGAGTACGTGGACTGGGATCTGCTGGAGGAGCTGGGCGGGGAGCGGTTCGACGAGGTGGACGTGGTCCAGCCCGTCCTGTTCGCCGTGATGGTGTCGCTGGCCGCGGTGTGGCAGGCGGCCGGTGTGAAGCCTGCGGCCGTGGTCGGGCACAGCCAGGGCGAGATCGCGGCCGCGTGTGTCGCGGGCGCGCTGTTGTTGCGCGACGCGGCCCGCGTGGTCGCCCTGCGCAGCCAGGCGATCCGCGAGCTGTCGGGCAAGGGCGGCATGGTGTCCGTACCGCTGCCCGAGCAGGAAGTCCGGGAGCTCATCACCGCATGGGGCGAGCGCGTTTCCGTGGCGGCCGTCAACGGTCCCGCTCAGGTCGTGGTGTCCGGTGAGGCCGAGGCCCTGGAAGAGCTGGTGGCCCAGTGTGTCGCGCAGGACATCCGCGCGCGGACGATCCCGGTGGACTACGCCTCGCACTCCCTGTACGTCGAGGAGATCGAGGAGCAGATCGCGGAGGCGTTGGACGGGGTTGCCCCGCAGGCCGCGGAGATTCCGCTGTACTCGACCCTCACGGGTGCCTGGCTGGACAACAACACCCCCATGGACGCCGGGTATTGGTACCGCAACCTGCGCCAGACGGTCCTGTTCGAGCACGCGACGCGTGGTCTCCTCGCCGAGGGGCATGGCCTGTTCCTGGAGATGAGCCCGCACCCGGTGCTCACCGTCCCGGTGCAGGCCACCATCGACGCCACCGACAGCCCGGCCGCCACGCTCGGCTCGCTGCGCCGTGACGAGGGCGACGCCCGCCGTCTGCTCACGTCCATCACCGAGGCGCACGTCCACGGTGTGGAGCTGGACTGGAAGGCCCTCTTCCCGGGCTCCCGCACCACCGTCGACCTCCCCACGTACGCCTTCCAGCGTCAGTACTACTGGCCCGACCACTCGGCATTGCCGGACGAGGCGCAGACGGCCGTGGACGAGGTCGAGGCGCGCTTCTGGGAGGCCGTGGAGCGCGAGGACCTGGCGGAGCTGGCGGCCGAGCTGGAGGTGGCGGACGGTTCCGCCTCCGCCGAGTTGGGCGCCATCCTGCCCGTGCTGTCGTCGTGGCGGCGGCAGCGGCGTGAGCGCTCCACGCTCGACGGCTGGCGCTACCGGGTCACCTGGAAGCCGCTGTCGAGCGGCACCCTGCCGACGTCCGGGCTCTCCGGACGCTGGCTCGTCGTACGACCCGAAGGCGCAAGTACCCAGCCGTGGATGGCGGGTGCGGGCGAGGCGCTGGCGCGAGCGGGTGTGGAGGTAGTCGAACTCGCTGTCGGCGGCGATGAGTTGACCCGCGACGGGCTGGCCGCGCGGCTGCGTGGCCTCGCCGATGCCGGACTCGCCGGCGTGGTCTCGTTGCTCGGCTTCGAGGAGGCGGCGCACGCGGAGCACGACGATGTGCCGGTGGGCCTGGCGGGCACTGTCGTGCTGGTGCAGGCCCTGGGTGACGCCGGGATTGGGGCGCGGCTGTGGGCGGTGACGTCCGGTGCGGTCTCGACGGGGCGCAGTGACGCTCTGGAGTCCCCGGTTCAGGCACAGTTGTGGGGTCTGGGCCGGGTCGTGGCGCTGGAGTACCCGGACCGGTGGGGCGGTCTGATCGACCTGCCGGAGTCGTACGACACCCGGGCGGGCGCACGCTTCACGGCCGCCCTCGCGGGAGTCGGCGACGAGGACCAGCTCGCCGTACGCGGCTCGGGTGTCCTCGTACGCCGTCTGGTCCAGGCCGAGCCGGTCGAGTCCACGAAGCGGTGGACGCCGCGCGGCACCGCGCTGGTCACCGGCGGTACCGGTGCGATCGGCGGGCACGTGGCGCGCTGGCTGGCGCGAGAGGGCGTCGAGCACCTCGTCCTCACCAGCCGTCGTGGTCTCGACGCTCCCGGCGCCGGTGAACTCAAGGCGGAACTGGAGGAGTTGGGGGCCGAGGTCACGGTCGCGGCGTGCGACGTCGCCGACCGGGACGCGGTCGCGGGACTCCTTGAAGAACTGGCCGCCGACGGACGTACGCCGCGGTCCGTCTTCCACGCCGCGGGCGTCGGGCAGACGCAGCCGCTGGACGGCATGACCGCGGCCGACATCGCGGAGGTGTTCGGCGCGAAGACGGCGGGTGCCACGCACCTGGACGAGCTGGTGGACGCCGAGGACCTCGACGCCTTCGTCCTCTTCTCCTCCAATTCGGGTGTGTGGGGCGGTGGCGGCCAGGGCGCGTACGCGGCTGCCAACGCCTACCTCGATGCCCTCGCCCAGCGGCGCAGGGCCCGCGGCCTGACCGCCACCTGCGTCGCCTGGGGCCTGTGGGCCGGTGGCGGCATGGCGGGGGACGAGGGCGCGGAACACCTGCGGCGCCGCGGTCTGGCCGCGATGGCGCCGGAGCGTGCGGTGGCGGCGCTGGCGCAGGCCGTCGCGTACGACGAGACGTTCCTGGCCGTCGCGGACGTCGACTGGGAGCGGTTCGCGCCTGCCTTCACCTCGGCGCGGCCGAGCCCGCTCATCGCGGACCTGCCCGAGGTGCGGCGCGCGCTCGCCGAGCCCGAGTCGGCGCCGGGCGCGGCGGCGAAGCAGGGTGCTCCCGGCTCCGAGTGGGCCGAGCGGCTCACCGGTCTGCCGCAGGCGGAGCAGGAGCGACTGCTGCTGGACCTGGTGCGCGGCCAGGCGGCCTCGGTGCTCGGCTACCCCGGTGCGGAGGCGGTCGAGCCGAGCCGGGCGTTCCGTGAGCTGGGCTTCGACTCGCTGACGGCAGTCGAGGTCCGCAACCGGCTCGCCGCCACGACGGACCTGAAGCTGCCCACCACGCTCGTCTTCGACTACCCGACCTCGGCCGTGCTCGCGGGGTATCTGCGGGCGCAGTTGGTGGGCGAGGCGACGTCGACGTCGGCGCCGGGTGCGGCCGTGGTCCCGGCGGGACGTGCGGGGGGTGCCGAGGACGACGACCCGATCGTCATCGTGTCCATGAGCTGCCGCTACCCCGGCGGGGTCACCAGCCCGGACGCCCTGTGGCGGCTGCTTGCCGAGGGCGGGGACGCGATGTCCGACTTCCCCGGCGGCCGTGGCTGGGACCTCGAAGCGCTCTACGACGCCGACCCCGAGCAGCGGGGCACGAGCTACGCCCGACAGGGCGGATTCCTTTACGAGGCCGACCAGTTCGACCCCGTCTTCTTCGGCATCTCGCCGCGCGAGGCCCTCGCCATGGACCCGCAGCAGCGGCTCCTCCTGGAGACCTCCTGGGAACTGTTCGAGCGCGCCGGCATCAACCCGGCGACACTGCACGGCAGCCAGGCCGGTGTGTTCGTCGGCGCCTCGTCGCAGGGCTACGGCTCCGGGCTCCAGCAGGCGCCCGAGGGCGTCGAGGGCTATCTGCTGGCGGGCGGCGCGACGAGCGTCATCTCCGGCCGTCTCGCCTACTCCTTCGGCCTCGAAGGCCCGGCGGTGACCGTCGACACGGCCTGCTCGTCGTCCCTGGTCGCCCTGCACCTGGCCGCGCAGGCCCTGCGCCAGGGCGAGTGCGACCTCGCCCTCGCGGGCGGCGTCACGGTCATGTCCAACCCCGGCGCCTTCATCGAGTTCAGCCGCCAGCGCGGGCTCGCGGCCGACGGCCGCTGCAAGGCGTTCGCGGAGGCGGCGGACGGCACGGGCTGGGGCGAGGGTGTCGGCCTGCTGCTTCTTGAGCGGCAGTCGGACGCGCGACGCCACGGCCACGAAGTCCTGGCGGTCGTCCGCGGTTCCGCCGTCAACCAGGACGGCGCCAGCAACGGCCTCACCGCCCCGAACGGCCCCTCCCAACAGCGCGTCATCCGCGCCGCGTTGGCGACCGCCGGTCTCACCGCCGATGAGGTGGACGCCGTCGAGGCCCACGGCACGGGCACCACACTCGGCGACCCGATCGAGGCCCAGGCCCTCCTCGCCACGTACGGGCAGGAGCGGCCCGAAGACCGGCCCCTGTGGCTGGGATCGGTGAAGTCGAACATCGGGCACACGCAGTCCGCCGCCGGTGTCGCGGGTGTCATCAAGATGGTGATGGCGATGCGGGCGGGAGTCCT
>NZ_JBWYAE010000004.1:0-416729 GCF_056712025.1 Streptomyces sp. Y309
GCGTCCGTGGCCATCTGCCCGCACAGCACACACGGCCCGCCCACGGCCTCGCTGCGCGGCACCGACACCGGCTCCGGTGCGGGAGCTGCGGGCGCTACGGCGAGCGGGAACGAGGCCTGCGCAGGGCCGCGGTCAGCGGACAGCGCCGTCACCGCGTGCGTGGGACCGGCCAGCAGATCGAGCACCGACATCCCGTAATGCGCGGCGAGCCGATCGCAGTCATCCAGGGTCCAGTGCGCCTTGCCGGTCTGCTTCCGCGACACCTGCGCCTGCGCCAGACCGATCCCCTCAGCCAGCGCGCTCTGACGCTCCCCTGCCCGGGTCATGAGCGCCGTCACGGTGAGCCTGAGCAGCTCCTCCGTACTCATCATGAACCCCAACCTAGCATTCTCAATGCGACTTCCGCATAGAAAATGCGAGATCGGTTCGCGTTGCAGGGTGCCGGGGTCACGGCTCGGGAAGGTCGCCTGCGCGTGCCATGACCCGGACGAGGTGCACGGTGAGCAGCACCTGGGCAAGCGCACCCTCGGCGGCCGGGTCCGAGGTGCGGGTGGGTGAGTGCGGGGATGGGGTGCACCGCGTCCTGGGCGAGGGCATTGAGGCGGTGGCCGAAGGAGAGCTCGAACAGCGGGAAGTGGTCCGCGGCGTGGCCTATGCGGCGAAAAGAGCGGGCGGCGGCGAAGACAGGGCGGGCGCGAGGCGGGATCGCGTAGCAGACGCCGGGCGGATGGTCGGGCGAGCCGTGCTCGGGGTGCCACACGTTAGGGACCGAGGGAGATTCCCGTCTTCTCACGCAGGGCCAGGCGCCGGATCCGTGGCGGGGTGAGCAAATGAGCGCGCAGGAGGGTCAGTTGACGGATCGCGAGGATGTCCGTCCAGCAGGTGACGGCCCGCCAGGCGGGCTCGGTGGCCACGGCGGGTGAAACAGTCGCCCCGTGACCGGTCACGTCCAGGGCGCGCAGGATGTCCCCGGCCATTGCAGGCGGTGCTACCGGGAACGGTGTCCACCGCGATGCATCCGGCAGCCGGGCTGGAAGCGGCCAGGGCGATGCGCGTCCGGGTGGCGTCGTCGTCCGGGTCGCAGATCAACGTTACCGGCCCAGCCCGTGGGGCGATCCGGGCGCTCACCTGAGGGGCTCCTCTCGCGGCGGGAAGGTAGCGTCCAGGACGTCTTCGAGCAGCGGGTAGGGCGCGCCGCGGGGTACGGGAGCCTGGCGCAGCAGACGCAGGGCGTGGTGCGTGGCCTGCGCCCAGCGGCGGAAGTTGCCGTGGCACCAGCGGGCATCGAGCCGCTCGAGAGCGTCGGGATCGCTGTGGCGCCACAGCGGGTGGGAGCGAGGGATCACCTGGGCGACGTCGGCGGGGGTGAGGTGCGGCACCGTCAGCGACACGGCAGTACGCGAGGCAAGCATCTTCTGGCGGCGCAGCACTGCCTGGCCGCGCTCGCCGACCACCAGGACGATCGAGAGGCGGGTGTGGGGGGTCGTCGAAGAGGTAGCGCAGGTACTCGAAGCAGGCGGCGTCCAGACGCTGGGCCTCGTCCACCACGAGCAGATGGTCACGGGCTGCCAGGACCTCGCGCAGGGCCGCGTCGAAGGCCCCTGGATCCTTCGGCCGCGCCGGAAGGTTCAGGGTGTCGGCGAGGTCCGAGCGCAGGGCCAACGGGGGACGGGGCACCAGGCGACCCAGGCGCGCGCGGCGGGCGGGCCGGGGCTTTTGCGGCGAACACCACGTCGAGGGCGAAGGTGTTGCCGGTCGAGGGCGAAAGGTGTTGCCGGCTCCGGCATTGCCGGACAGGCACATGATCGCCCGCTGGTCGGCGGCCTGCTCCATACCGCGCGCCAGCTCTTCGAACACCGGCAACGCAACGGTCTCGGCCGCCCTGAGCGACAGGTAGTACCGAGGCCCAGCAGAAGCCCCACGTCGAGGCTGGCACGGGCCGGGGCACGCCGACGGCGCGCGGGGCGGGGGCGGTACGGGTGCGCGGCCGGGCACATCAGTCCTCGCCGAGGCGGCCAATTGTTGCCCAGGTGGCTGAAGGTCCACCGCACCACCTCGCGGTCCATCTGCTCGCGGCCCAGGCGCTACAAGCCGCGCAGCACCTGGGCGGTGCGGCCGGAGTGGCCCAGTCATCCGGGCGGCACAGCGGGCGGATGAGATCGGGCAGCGCGAGTTGGGCCGCATCCGCGAGCCGCTCCCGCTCGGCCTCCACTGCGCTCAACCAGCCCAGTTGCTGGTGCACTTCGGCCCGGTGACCGCCGCGTACCTGTCCCGCGTATGGCGTGAGGCGGCGGCCAGCGCCCGGGCCAGGCGCCGCTTCTCGGCCGCCTTGCGCCGACGGTGCGCCTTGCGCTGGGCATCGGTGGCCTCATCGGACGGGTGCGCCGGCCCCAGGTACTTCCCCTAGGCCGCCTCGAACACCTCGATCTCGTGGTCGTGGTGCGGATGAAACGGACGCGGACCTTCAATCCCACCTCCGCCTCGCCCGTGCATCCGCTCCCCCACGTAATAACGCTTGTTCAGCGCACCCCGCTCGCGGTCAGCGTGCGTATGCGGGCCGTCGTCGGCGAGGCGTGAACCGGTGCAGCAGACAGCGGTCCACGTCCTCGATCGGGGTCGGTCGGCCCGCCACGCCTCAAGCGGCGTGAGGGGGCGTCGAGAGCCTGCGAAATGTGCTCGGTGATCCACTCCAGCAGCAGACGCACGAACTCGGCGAAGGCAGGGGCGCCGCCTCGTCGCATCCTTGCTGCGGGCACCGGGGCGCAGCCGCGTGGAGAGGGCGTGGGTGTAACGGGGCAGCGCGCGAAGAACATCTTCTGCGCGCACCGGTTCAGGTTCTCGATTCCCCCCTTCAAGTCCGGCCGGTAGGCGGGCAGGTCCTGCACCGGCACCGCGAAGTGCCCCAACGCGTCGGAGATGGTTGTGCGACAGGAAGTCGGCGCCGCGGTCGGTCCGCACCGGCGAGGGCAGACCACCGATCGGCCCGTATGGGCCCGCCAGGTCCGTATCCCTTACCCGCGCGATCCGAAACGCCGCGAGTCGCGTCCCTCGAGGGCTGGTGCGGGGTGATCGCCGCGCCCGGGACCGCGCCGGTCGCGCAGTCAATGAACCACGTCACCCACGGAAACACCAACTCGCCGTCCAGCAAAATCTCGACCGGCACATGCTTGTGGTTCCCCCTCCCCGCAGGCATTCGCCACAGTCTCGGGCGCCGCAGATGCACATCGTGACGCCGCCGGACCCGCTCCCGACCAAGAGGGCCGCGCGCTGCCCAGGATTGAGGCCCAGTCGGATCGCCCGGTGCAACGTGGCCAACGACGGCACATCCGGCACCTGTTTGCCCTCGGCGCGCGCCCGCTCGGTCTCCCTCACCAGATCCCGGTGCACCGCGGCCGCGTTCCCGCACCACGCCGCAAGCCGACCGTGCAACTCGTCCGTGATCCGGAAACGGTCCGCTGGACGGGCCCCGTACGCCCCTGCCGGCCGGCCTGAAGCCACCGCCGCACCGTCCGCCGCGACACACCCACCGAGGAAGCGATCAGCCGCACATGCTCCGCGTCCAGCTCCCCACGCTCCTCCAATGCCAGCAACCCGGGACACCGCCTGCTCACGCCCCAACACCCTGGGCACCAGCGGGACATCACCCACATCCCCCAGGCGACCATCGCGACATCGCCGACATCAGGGAAGAGCTCCGTCCCGGCCATGCCCTCACCCCCGGCATCAACGCCCTGTCCCCCTCCCCCACCAGGCACGATCCGCCAACTGCCAGGACACACACACGAATTCAGAGAAATACCCGCCCAATTACGGCCCAGCCACTAAAATGCCCCGCACTCAGGAATCTGCACCAACCTGACCAGCACCTCTGCACCTCCCCGTCCCGGCAACACGTCACACCGATGACCCCGGCAGCAACAACACCCCAGACCAGACACCTACACCCACCCAAGGACACCCCATACAGACCAAGGACAAACACACTCAGATTCGCACGTTCCTAGCTGTTCGACTATCCGGCCTCGCTGGATTCAGCAGGGAAGCCCGCCGCGGGAGGCGTGAATGCCAACAGGTTTGCAGGAAGAAAAGACGTCTGAGCGGGCCTCCGTGCAGGTTCTGCGGCCGCATCAGGTCGAGGCGGTCGACGCGGTGCTACGGGCCCTGCAGTCGCCCCGACGGACACCTGCCGCGGAGGGCCTTCGGTGTCAGTGCATCGCCGCCACGGGCTCCGGCAAGACCCTCATCGCCGCCCGTGACCGCTCAACGGCTCGGCGCGCGGCGGGTGTTGGTGCTGGTGCCCACGAGGGATCTGCTCGTGCAGACCGCGGCCGCCTGGCGGCGCGACGGCGGCCCGCTGCGGGGCGGTGGTCGGAGTGTGCTCACTGCGCGCAGAGGAATCCCAGGGCGTGCCCTGTACCACGGATGTGGGGGAACTCATCGCGTGGATGCGGGACTTGGGCACGGTGACGGTGTTCGCCACATACGCGTCGGTGGGTGTCCTTCAGCGCGCGCACGCCGCCGGGCTTTGTGCGTTTGACCTGATGGTGGTCGACGAGGCGCACCGCACCAGCGGGGATGGGCTCAAGCCCTGGGCGGCCGTGCATGACCAGCAGAAGATCCCCGCGGCGCGCCGGCTGTACATGACGGCGACGCCGCGGGTGTGGGAGGCGGCTGAAGGGCGTACGGCCCCAAGGCTGGTGGCGAGTATGAGCGAGGACTCCCCCGTCTTCGGGCCCGTCGCTTACAAGCTGAGCTTGTCCGAGGCGATCAGCCGGGGACTGATCGCGCCCTATCAAGTGGTGTGCGTCGACATCCGCGACCCCGAGTACGGACGCCGGGCGCAGTTGGGTTCAGGCACGGAGCGGGTGCGGGGGGCGCGGCTGGCCGCACTGCAGGCCGGGGTGCTCACCGCGGCGGCGCAGGAGAACCTGCGCAAGGTGCTCACCTTCCACTCGCGGGTGGCCGAGGCGGAAGCGATGGCGGCGGGCATTGCGGGGGCCGCCGTGCAGCTGTGGGAGGGCGATCAGCAGAGGTATCCGCATCCGGATCGGGTGTGGGCTTCCTGGCTGTACGGCCATCACCCGCCCGCCCACCGGCGCGCTGTCCTTGAGGAGTTCGGCTCCGGCGTCATCGATCACCAGGCGGACAAGCGCCAGGACGGCACGAGTGCGGGTCTGGCCGGTGGGGAGCGGGAGCTGCTGCCCGCGGCCTTGCGCGTACTGGCCTCGGTCAAGGTGCTCGGCGAAGGCGTCGACACGATCGCGGACTCGGTTGCCTTCTGCGATGTGCGCGGCTCGATGGTCGATATCGTGCAAATGATCGGCCGGGCACTTCGAATGCAGCCAGGGCAGGGGAAAATCGCCTCACTTGTCGTCCCGGTATTTCTCGCAGAGGACGAAAACCCCGACGACATGCTCACTTCTCCCGGCTACGGCGGCTTGGCCAAAATCTTGGAAGCGCTCCGCGCGCACGACACGGAGACGATCGAGGCCCTCGCCGACTCCCGCCCGCGCAGCGGGAGCTGGGATGAGCAGGATGAGGCCGGAGCCGAGGACAGTCGTGCTTCCCGCAGGGCGACACGCCAGCCCGAGAAGCATCCGCAGCGAGGTGGTCTTGCCGACGCTGTTGATGACGTCGAGGGGCAGGACACCAGCGAACCGGCGGATCCGGTGAGCGCGGGGGCACGGGAGCTGCTGAAGTTCTCCTCCCCGCGTGATCCCGCGCAGCTGGCCCGGTTCGTCAGGCTGCGGGTGGTGGAGCCGGAGAACGAATACTGGCGGCGCGGCATCGAGGCCGCAGCCCGGTACGTGAAAGAGACCGGCACCGGCCAACTGCGCGTGCCCTACGACTTCATCACCCCGCCGGAGTGGTCGCCCGCGGGCTTCCCGCTCGGGGTGTGGCTGGCCACGCAGCGCAAAGCCAACAAGACGAGACGCCTGGATAGAGAGCGGATCGCCGAGCTCGATGCGCTGGGGATGGTCTGGTCGCACCAGGGCATCGCGTTTGAGGAAGGCCTCGCCGCTGCGCGGGAGTGGGCCGCGGAGCACGGCCACTTCCTGCCCCCGGCGACCGCGGTATGGAACGGCTACCGCGTGGGGAACTGGGCCAAGGCACAGCGCGCCGCAGCCAAACTCGCCGACGAACTCGAGCAGCGGCGCGCAGCCGGCCTGCCCGTCGGCTCGGAGGCCGGCGCGCTGCCGCTCTCGCGGCGCGAAGCACTGGAAGAGATCGATCCCGGCTGGTGCCCGGTATGGGACATCGGCTGGCAGCGCGCCTTCCGCCTCGTCCAGATGCACGTCAAGGCTGGTGGGAGCGTACCGGCCGTAGCGGGTGAAGTCGTCGTCCAGGGCGAGGATTTGGGACGATGGGTGGCGGCGCAGCGACTCGGCTTCGAGGAACTGCTGCCCGCCCAGCAGTGGCTGCTGGGACACGTCCTCGGCGTGGAAGCAGCGGGTGAGGACGAACGGCCTACACGGCGGACACAGGACGACAAGTGGATGCTCAACATGGCCGCCGCACGGCAGTTCCACACACGCGAAGGGCACCTGAACGTGCCCCGCAAACACATCGAGGAAGTACCCGTCAGCCTCGCCGGACCCGCCGCCACCGGGCGCGAAATCACCCCCGAGGACACCGTCCCCATCGCCCTGGGCATGTGGATCACCAACACCCGCCGCCGCGCCAACAAACTCACCACCCAACGCCGCACTGACCTCGACGCCCTCGGCATGCGCTGGTGAACAGCAGGGGAGGGCGGTGGTGGCCTCATCAACAGCGGACACATGAAGCGCCCATCGCGTCGCGCGCCGGGCGAGGTCTGGCAGGGGGCAGGTCACCGGTAGAGGAAGTCCGACCAGCCACACATCGAGTCCGGCGACCAGGGCGACAGTGGTGTCCGCGTCCTCCCGGCGCTGCGCAGCTTCACGCGCGTCGTACACGGCGTCGCTGGCCCGTCCCCTTGTGGTACTGCGCGGCGAGCCAGCGGAAGGTGGCCGAGGGGCGGAAAGGGGTATCCGTCGCCGCGTCTTCGTCCACGAGCTCTGCGGGCAGCCCGCCGTACACCTCGGACGCAATCCAGCATGCCCAGTCCACCAGTTTGCGCGTCGCCCCCTGCGTCATACGCGACGCGGTCGAGCAACACCGTCCGGCATTGGTGGCATCCGTCCACGTTTGCGTAGAGCAGCTGGTCCAGCATGGCATCACCCACCCGGCCCGGGGCTCCTGGACTCCTGGCAGGTACGACTCGGTGGGCGGAACAAACTTCAGATGCCGGGCCGCCTCTTCATTGTGTGCATGGTCAGCGGTGATCACGGTCTCTTCCACGGCTCCCCGGCAGGCCCCGGCAGGCTCATTTCGTTCCGTCGATGGTTTGCGCCTTATCTGCAGCAGGGCGGTCAGTCGCGCCGGCAGGAGCTGGCATACGGTTCCAACGACTGACGCACCTCCCACCGAGCGGCTTCCAGGCAAGGGCCGGGACTACAGCAGCAGGCCCGGGCCACGCCGATCCGGACAAAAACACGGATGCCACGGATGCCACGGAAAGCCTGCCGACCAGATATCAGCTGCTGTCGCCACACGACGAGCGCCGCGCAGCCACCGGCAGCCGGTGCGGCCCTGGTAGAGGAGCGTGTTGACGATCTCCCGCATCTCGTACCGGCTCTGGTGGCCGCTGACCGAGGGGTGCGCGGCCTTCCACGCGGCGATCACCGGCTCGATCAGCGCCCACTGCTCGTCGGGCACGTCTGTCTTGTAGGGCTTGCGCTCACTCACGGTGTTCAGCCCAGCACGCCCGAGCCCGCCGGCCGGCTGGGATACCGCAGTCCCATACGTTCAGGTGGCGACAAATCTCCTATCAACTTGCATACCCACTCCGACGTCTTCGCAAGAATCAGACTATCGAGCAATGCAGTCCTGACGATCAAGGGCCCGAGCCACGCCACTCCGCGAATAGGTCTCACCAATTGAATCGGGGACGGGGCGTGTATCTTGAGTGAATATAGCCGTTCCCGGCGTCTTCCCGCTCGGGCTGATGGGACGGGAAGGCGTTTCTATTTTTGAGGAGCTCCGTTGAATCACCGCCAGAATGGCAAGCCTACTTTCATCCTCGCAGCGGTACTTTCTGTGGTTTCTCTGGGGGGAGTTGGCCTTACCCCTGCCAGTGCTGCCGAGTCGAGCACAGCGAGTTCATTAACGGCTGTGACGTGTAGACCGTCCGGCACCCTTTCCATCGCCGATGGCAGGGATAGTGCGCGCGGCATCAATTACAGTCCGCGCAATGTGATCGTGAGCGGGTCCAGCTCAGGTGATTGCGTGGACGTAAGGGGCAATAAGTCGGCAACGAACGGGCGTAGCATCGTCGGCTATTCGGACTCTTATATGGGATCCTTTCCCGATAGCTCGTGTCTTGCTGTCAGCGGATCACTGAAGGGCACGGTGACTTGGCACCTCGACGACGGCACCTCCATGAGGAATAGCATGCAGGAGGATATTCCGGTGGGCAATATTTTTGAGAACATTCCGGGAATTGGGGTCCTCGGCCCCCACGGAAAAGTCAGTGGGCCGTTCGATGGAGCAACCCTCGCGAGCACCGCACTTCTAGGGAGCCCCGTTCACCACCTTCGAGCCTGCGGGACGCACGCGGGCGTAACAGGAAGTTCCTACGTCACCACGGTTACCGTTCTTCAGTGACCAACCAGCCCTGCTGCTGTTCTGAAATCACTGTGCTGCGGGGCGTGGGGTGCAGCTCGCCCCTGGCTTGCGCTGTGGTGACCACGCATCGCCAGGGGCTTCCTCGCTTCTTGGATCGGCACATGCCGCCCGGTCAGCCACGCGCGCGGCAACAGCGTTCCGCCCCCCTTCGTAAGTGAAAAGCTGTCCTGCCCTATCCAACTCGGAGCTTGCCGTGAAGCACGTCTTGGTCGGCCGTCCCGGTGACCATGGAATTACCCCTGCGTTAATGGAGCAGATACACCGGCTCCGATACGAGGTGTTACACCGGCAACTTGGGTGGGACGTCCGGCACGTGTCAGGTCTCGAACGTGACGAATTTGATGAACTCAACCCCGTATATGTCCTGGTGGTGTGCCAACCTGGCGACACTGTGCTGGGTTGCCTGCGATTGCTCCCCACCACTGGCCCTCACATGCTGCGTGATGTTGCTGCTTTCCAACCCGTACTCAGTGGCCATCCGACCACGCGTTCTCCCCACGCCTGGGAGATCAGCCGGCTGGTTACGTCAGTCCGCGGCGGACTCAGGCAAGGGAGGCCTGGGCTCGGCACTATCCCGCTCGCCCTCCTGGCTGCGGCGGGTCACTACGCGGCAGCCCATGGCGTGAGACAGTTCGTTGCCCTGTCCAGCGTGGCGCTCGAACGCATGCTCAATGCGAGTGGCGTAGCCAGCACCCGGCTCATTCCCGGGCGGCCCGCGCGCGTGGGCACTGCCCTGTGCACTGCCTATGGCTTCCCCGTGGCATCGCTGAGTGCACACCATGGGTTGCTGCCCGTCATGGATGGTAATGCATATGGCGATCTCTGAAGCAATGAACACGGGGCCCTTGGGACTACTACTGATGTATCGTCAGATTTCGAGCTACGTTCGTGCGCACCACTGGTCGTCCAAGGAGTGCGCTATGGAGTCAGAAGCACGCGTGCCCACGCCGCCCGACGGGTCACCCAGATTCGTCGCCACCTCGCCATCCGCAGGGATCGGCTGGCGGGTGGTCGCAGCATCAACATCGCGAGAGCCGATTGATCACGCCGTGGTCGCGATGGTCCATACAGTGCAGGCGCACGGGGAAGCACCTTTTTGAGGTCTGGGGCTCTGCAGCGGATGGACAGCAGTGGCAGCATCAACAACACCCGCCTCAAACTCAAGCGGCTGACCGAGCGCGGAATCCTGACCGAGACCGAACAGGGCCTGTTCACCCAGCCGCGACCGTAACCCGGCGACGCCGCGGCCAGCATGCTTGTCCCTCCCGAAAGGGCGAAACGGACATCAACTCGCGTACCGCCCTCTGACTCCTTATAGGAGGGTGGCAGACCGACAGCGCTACTGGCTCGCGGAAGTGGATCATGTCGTCTTGGCCAGCGTGGCGAGGCGGTGTGGGGCAGATTTAACTCCGACCGGCATGCAAATATCTACGCCGATTGTGTTGATCTCATCGGAGCTTCAACGGCCAGGGGCTTCCCGCCCGGGCTTACCTCGGCCATTGCCTGGTGAAGATGGCGCAGCCGACTGAGTGGGCGTCGGCAGAGGGCTGCCCTCATTGGTCCACGCTGATCGTGAAAGCGGTGATCAGCGCTGCCGTCCGCCTACGCCGAGTTCGTCGGACGGCCCCAGCCTGCCGATGTCCGCGTCGGCCTTCCATTCCGCGCCCGTGCGGTCTGAGCGGTCGACCTGCGATCATGCCCCGCACGCGGTAACACCTGTTACCATCAGAGGATGGCGAAACCACAACTGGGCGCGCGCCTCGACGAAGAGACTCTGGGTCTGGCCAAGGCCCGGGCCAAGGACCGCGGTCTGAGCCTGGGCGACTACCTCGCCTGCCTCGTGCGCGAAGACGCCGACGGCATGCGGCAGCGAGGGCTGGACGCCGCGCGGCGTTTCCTCGACGAGCACCAGGTTGTCTTCGACGAGGCTGAAGACGCAGACCGCCGCTCCTCAGAGGCACACGCCGCGTAATGGACCTGTACATCGACGTCCCCTGGATCCTGCAAGTCGCGGAGACCGCCGGCGCGGGCGATCCCGCCCCTGACGACTACGGGGTGCCAGTGGCTGCAGTCGCCTGCCACCGGGCCGAACTACTGGACACTCCCATCTACGACGGGCCGTACGCCCGCGCCGCCGCCCTGGTGCACATTCTTGGCCGCTGTCGCTGGCTGGAGCGTTCCAACATGGCCGTCGCCGCAGCGACGGGCGTGATGTACCTGGAGGCTTCCGGAATCCCGGTCAAGCCCACACGCGACGATGCCGTCGCAGTCCGCGACATGCTTCGGGACCCCGCATGTACCACCGCCAGGATCGCTGCCTTGATGCGCGCCTGGCCGCACGCCACCTGAACCGCAACCGCATCACGCGGTGTCCCATGCTGCCGCGACAGACCCAAGGGGCACGCGCCCGGGAGGCGCCATTAGACCCCGCGCAAGGCCCTGCCCCGCCCGGACTGACTATCCGACGTCCGGGTGGGGCCGCTTCGGGCTGTAGCAGGGCTCGTCTGCGGCCACCCTGTCGGTGGGGATGAGGGTGCCGTCAACGATGACGGAGTCGCCCTCACCCAGTCCGACGAAGGTCTCGGGCAGGCAGTGCACCCAGGAGCGAGAACCTCGAGGGCCTCATCGACGTACCGCCAGACCGTCGTCGTGGAGACCCCGAACTTCCTGTCACCTGGGCGAGCGTCTCGTCTTCTTACGCAGATGCGCCAGGGCGAGCAGGGGCCTGCTTGAATCAACCCAGCTTCCACCACGGCGAGTTGATCTCACGTCGTCAGGCGTACGGGACATTGGGCACGACAGAGTACAAACCAACGAAGTCCCGGGGTGGATGTGATGAGCGGAATCTCCACACCAACGACCAGGGCTCCGCTAGAGGTCGGCCTCGTACAGGAAGCGCAGGAGCTGCACCATCAGAGCGGTGTAGTAGAGGCTGTTGCTCGGCTTCCAGGCGAGGCCGGAATCGCCGGTCGGCGAGTTCGCCGGCCGCCCACAGGACAGCGTCGTCTTCGCGAACTGCCAGCGCGTGCCTTGCCAGCGGTACCAGCAGCATCACCGGGCCCTTGTTGACCAGCTCCAGCGATCGCTTTCGCCAGGGCTCCGGCGCCGCGGACCTTCCGGTTCTTCAGCCAGGTCTCACCGACGGCACCTACGCCTCTCTGGAACGAGAAGAACCTGTCGTCCGACATGGAAATGTCAGTGGTTCTGACATGGGGTGTGTCAGTGGGACGCTGAATGTTGCCGGACCGGCAGTTCCCCGGCAGCCGGACGGCGACGGTTCCGGTCACCGTCAGGGCTGACTGGGCGGAGTCTGTTCGCGGGCGTCTGGGGGTTCTAGGTGACCGCCGGGGCCTGGCCCAGCTCAAGAGTGGCGACCGCCCCGCCGTCGGGCGCGTTGGCGAAGAGCAGCCGGGCACCGAGCACCTCAGCCTGGCCGAGCGCGATGGTCAGCCCGAGACCGTGCCCGCGCCCGCGCTCGGCGGTCCCTGTCCGGAAGCGCTGAGGCCCGGCGGCCAGCAGATCCGCAGGGAAGCCGGACCCGTGGTCGCGCACGGCGATCCGTGAGCCGGTGACTGTGATTACGACGGGCGCCGCACCGTGCCTGTGCGCGTTGGCAACGATATTGGTGACGATGCGCTCCACCCGGCGTAGATCGGTGCGCACCACCTCCGCGTTCTCGACCAGGACCTCCGTACCGCCGTCCCCACCCTCAGAGCCCTCACCGCGCCGGACCACATCGGTGACCAGCTCGTCCAGGGGCACCTCGTCGAGCCTCGCCCGCTCCGCCCCGGCATCGAGGCGGGAGATCTCCAAGAGGTCCTCGACCAGAGCCCGCAGGGTCCCTGCCCGCTCCCGCACCAGCCCCGCAGCCTCGTCGTCATCGTCGAGCAGCCCGGCAGCGGTGATCAGCCCCATCAAGGGAGTACGCAGCTCATGTGCCACATCGGCGGTGAAGCGCTTCTCCGACTCCAGCTTCCGCTGAAGGGTGGCGGCCATGGCATCCATGGCGGCGGACATCTCGGTGATCTCGTCACGGGCCCGGCCGCGGCGCCCGATCCGGGCGTCGAGATCACCACCAGCGATGCTGCGCGCGGTACGGGCACCGTGGCGCAGCCGCCGGTTTATCGGCTCGGTGGCCAGCGCGGCGAGCGGGACGACCACGACGAGCGCGGCGAGCACCGCCTTGATGATGCTGCGGTCCAGGAGCTGGAGGCTGCGCACCTCGGCGCTCATGTCCGTGCGCACGGCGAGCACCCGGTCGCCGACGGGCACGGCGGCCCACAGCCAGTACCAGTTCGGCTCCTTCACGTCGTACCAGGTCGCGTACGCATCGGCCTGCTGCCTGTCCGCCAGGGCGCGTGCCAGGGGCTCCGGCACCTCGTTTGGGGTCATGAGCTCGGCGTTCTGCGGCCTCTCGTCCGTGCGTGCAAACTCCAGCTCTGCTGCGTGCAGTTGGTCGGCCGCCCGATCGCGCCCTGCCCGCTGCCCGTGCTCGGCCGTCGCCTCGTGGACGAGCAGCCCGACGACCGTGGCGACCGCGCAGCAGGCGATCGCGGTCAGGACAGCGATCTTCCAGCGCAGTGCGCGGAGGTTGAGGAATCCCATGGCTGCCGCTTCAGGTCCTCAGGAGTTTGTAGCCGAAGCCCCGCACGGTCTCGATGCGGTCGGCGCCGATCTTCTTCCGCAGCCGCACCACGCACACGTCCACGACCCGGGTGTCGCCCTCCCAGCCGTAGTCCCAGACATCGCGCAGCAGACGGCGCCGGTCAAGGACGATCCCGGGGTTCTCGGCGAACGCCAGGAGCAGACGCAGCTCGGTGGGTGAGAGCGGGACGGTCTCACCGCCCCGGCGCACGTTCAGCCCGAGGAGGTCGATGGCCAGGTCGCCGAAGACGAGCGGCCCGCCCGACACCGCACCGGCACCCCCATCCCCGGCCGTCGTCGGCTCCGCGTGGAAGGTGGCACGCCGCAGCAGCGACCGGATCCGGGCGACCAGGATCCCGATGTCGACGGGCTTGGTCACGTAGTCGTCCGCCCCTGCCTCAAGACCGGACACGACATCGAGGGCGTCGCCGCGCGCCGACATCATCAGTACCGGTACGAGGCTCTCCTCGCGGATGCGGTGGCACAGCCCGATGCCGTCCAGGCCCGGCAGCATCACATCGAGGATCAGCAGATCGTGCTGCCCGGCCCGGAACGCCTCAAGACCGTCGAGCCCGTCACCGGCGACCGTGACCTCGTACCCGTAACGCTCCAGAGCCAACTGGACGGCGCGGCGGATCACCGCGTCGTCCTCGACGACCAGGACCCTCACCGGGACCGGAACCGGGACGCGGGATGCAGACAAGAACTCACCTTTACTCAAACATTCATGCCTTGCGGAATAAGTCGGTCGAATCGTAGCCAAATGCCCTGGCGCATGCGCCCTGGCAGGGGATGCGTCACAGGCGCAGCGAGGCGGCGACCGGCAGATGGTCGCTACCGGTGCCGGACAGGGTCCACGAGGAGACCGGAGTTACCCCCTTCACCAGGATCTGGTCGATCCGGATCACCGGGAACGACGCGGGCCAGGTGAAGCCGAACCCGTCGCCCGCCTCCTCCTGCGCCGATCGCAGCAGGCCGGTCAGCGGCTTCAGCGCCGAGTCGTCGACTGACCCGTTGAAGTCACCCGCCACGACCACCCGGGGCAGCGGCTCCGCCCGCAGGGCCCCGGCCAGTTTCACGACCGCCTCATTGCGGCGTGCCGTCGTGAACCCGGAACTCGGCAGGACCCGTACCGAGGCGAGATGCGCGGCGTACAGGGCGACGGGCCCCTTCGGGGTCTCGACCGTGGTGCGCGCGGCACGCGTCCAGGGCATGATCTCCACCGGCTCCACGGCCGTGAGCGGATGCCTGCTCCACAGCCCGATGCCACCCTGCACCGAGAAGTAGGGGTAGCGGGCCGCCAGTTCACGCTCGTACGTCGCCCTGCTCCCGTGCGACAGCTCCTCCAGCGCCAGCACATCGGCGCCCGAAGCGGCCAGCGCCCGCGCGGTCCGCCCCGGATCGGAGTTCTGCTCGCCCACGTTGTGACTGACCACCGTCAGATCCCCGCCGCCGGAACGCTTGTCGGAGAGCGTCCCCGCGAACAGGGAACACCAGACGACAGCGGGGATAAGGACAGCGACGGCCGCGAGCGCGGAGCGCCGCACACCCGCGAGCACCGCCAGCACCACCACACTCAGCCCCGTCCAGGGCAGCAGCGTCTGCAACAGGCTGCCGAGGTTGCCGAATCCATTCGGCACGAGGGAGTGCGACGCCATGAGCAGGGCGCAGAGCGCGGCACTGACGGCGACCACGCGCCCCCGTCGCCACGTGCCGCCAGCGGTACGGGGCGGGTCGGACGGCTCCACACCGGGCTCCACGACGGTACGCCCACCAAGGTCGACACTCATGCCTGCCCCGCAAGAGCAGCGGGCAGCTTCTCCTGAAGGACATCGAGAAGCCGACCGCTGCTCTCCAGCGCCGCCCGGCTGCCCTCGGCGGGCGAAGTCCCCACGCGCTGCCCCAGCACCACCCCGTAAACCAGACGCCGTCCCCTCCCGTCCTTGCCGTCCGGAACCTCGGCAGTCCACACCAGGTTGCCGCCCGCGGGAGTACTCGAACCGGTCTTCAGCCCGATCACGCCGGGCCGTGCGAGCAGCTCGTTGGTGTTCCTCACCGGCTCGGCCTGACCAGGCAGCACCGTGCTGCGCAGGGCCACCGTCGCCCGCAGCGCCGGGTCCTTCATGGCCTCGCGGGCCAGCTTCAGCTGGTCGGCGGCGGTCGAGCGGGTGGTGGCCTCGATACCGCTCGCCCCGGTGTACGTGGTGTCGGTCATCCCCAGCCGGGCCGCCGACGCGTTCATCTTCGCGACGAACTTCTCCTGGCTGCCCGCGTCCCAACGGGCAAGCAACCGGGCCACGTTGTTCGCGGACGGGAGCAGCATCAGCTCCAACAGCTTGCGCTGGGAGAGCCGTTGGCCCTCTGTGACCGGTGCGGTGGACTCGCTCAACGAGTGCGCCTCGGCCGCGGCCTGCCCGTCTACCTCGACCGAAGGCCCGTCCTCGCCGTCCTTGAGCGGACGGTCCTTGAGGATCACGTACGCGGTCATCACCTTGGTGACGCTCGCGATCGGCACCGGCTGCCGAGACCCCGCGGTGCCGAGGTCACCGACCTGCTCCACAGCAACGGCCGCCTGCCCCTCCTGCGGCCACGGCAGATCGAGCCCGGGCAGCCGCACGACGGCACTTGCGCCGTCACGCCCACCGTCGCCGCCGTCCGGGAGGGCGAGCCAGCCGCCGGTGACGCCGGCCAGCAGCACCGCGACCAGGCCCCACATCACACCCGGGCGCTCACGCAGGGACCTTCCCCATGCGGTACGGACAGAATGCTTCGTACATATGAACACAGCAGCCGCCTCCCCAAGCCAGCACACGTACACCGGCCACCGGGTACGTCCACAGACTCGGGGAGGACCGCTTCCAGCCCGTCTGGACCGAGCTTCAGCCACCGCACGGCCGTATTGCAGCTGCATATCAACGACCGGGAGCCCCGAGGCCAGGGAGGGAGGTACGGCGCGGCCGTGGGCGGCAGTTCAGTCACACGATGGGCGTGCCTGACTGGGCGCCGGCGGATCAGGGACAGGCGGCCAGGACGGTGCAGGTGGCCGCGTCGGGCGCAGAGGCGGTGCGCACACCGACGCCCCAGACGTGGCCCAGAGAGAGCAGGTGCAGCGGGACACGGAAGGACCTGGCGCTGTCGGCGCCGTTGGCGATGCTGCCGTAGGTGCAGGTCACGCTGCCCGCGCTGGTGGTGCAGCCAGAGGACAGGTTGGTGGCACTTGCGCCTGGTGGCAGGCTCGCGGTGGCGGTGGCCGACGTGACCGCGTCAGGGCCATTGTTGTGGGCGGTCAGGGTGTAGGCGACCCGAGCACGAGCGGCGATGCCGCTCACCTTGTAGGCGTCGATGCGAGTGTCCATTCGTCGGGCTCTGGGCCAAGGCATCGGAGCCACTGGGATCGCCACAATCACGAGCCTGAGCCGAGCTCGCACCTACCAGATCCGTGACGGACGCCGCTGCCCCCTCGCAACGGTCAACTGAGGATATCCCGCCACCGTCCCGGCGCACGGTTTCGTCTCGGCGGGCAGACACCACCTGGGCGCAAACGGGTCACGCCCGGCCCCGAGCCGTTCCGACACTGCCACGGGCGATACCCGCAATCCACTCACCCACCGCCAACAGGGAGTTCGCTCCGGACAGCACCGCGCACCGGCCAGCGCGAGGACCACGGACAGACGGTGACGGACTCCGCGCCGGTCACGGAACGGGCACCTCGGCCAGATGCTCCAGCAGGCCAGGAACCTCCTCGGCGGCGACCACAGGCTGCTCACGGAGTTGGCCAAGGGCAGACAGGATCAGCGATGACGCCTCGGCAGGCACGGTCTTCCAGCCGGATCACGGGGCGTAGCGAACATCCATGATTCTGGAAACCGCGCCTGCCCCACTTCCGCCGATACCGTACCGATCCGGAAGATCACCACGAACCGGACGTCATCCGACTGCGCCGAAGCCCTGAACGACGGGGGCTTCGGCATGTCACGTCACCATTACGCCTTCTGACCTGCGATTTCACTCCTCGACGGTTATACGTCAGCCCTTCGGCATGGGTGGCGTCTTCTTGCCGTAGATCCAGCCCTTGATGTAAGCGGTGAAATCTTTTCCGGTCACCTTGTTCACGACGTTGATGTAGTCCTGAGTGCTCGCGTTCTTGTGCCGGAACTTCTCGAAGAAGGTCTTCTCGATCTTCTGGAACGTCGTGTCGCCGATAGTGCGATTCAGACCGTAGAGCATCACAACACCGGCAGCGTTGGTGGCACCGAGGACCTCACCGGGATCTTTGAGCCGACCGGGCGGCCCGGCCTCTGCGCGCTTTTCCTGGTCGAACTCGTAGGCACGTTCCACGTTCTCCTTGAGAGGAACGATCTTCTTCTCATCTTGGTAGCGAAACCCGTAGTAGGAAGCATGCCCTTCACTGATCCACATGTCGTCCCAGCTCTTGGGCGAGACAGCGTCACCGAAGTACTGGTGGGCCAGCTCGTGGACCATGATGGGAACATCGCCTGGCTCCAGTTTCCCGTAGGTGGACAAAGTCGCCGTCTCCAGGGCTGCCCCATACGGCCCCTGCGGAACCAGCGCACCATAGGTCTCGTACGGGTAGGCGCTTCCGATCTTCTTCTGGATCCATCCAAGCTGCCCGCCCATCTGGGCCACTTGCGGTTTGATCTTTTTGGCTTGGTCCTTGGGTACGTAACTGCGCAGCGGAAGCCCGCCCGGCCCGGTCCCGGTGATCTCTTGGTACGGCCCGACAGCCGCTTGAACGACATGGGTGGGGATCGGGTCGCGCGTGCCATAGACGTACGTGGTGCGGTTCCCCTTGGCTGTGGTCTGGCGCAGGGTGCCGTTCGCCACGGCCGTCAGGTTCTTCGGGACGGTGATGCGAAAGGTGACGTGCGCCTTGTCGCTTGGGTGATCGTTCATGGGGAAGAACAGGTGAGCCCGGTCGGGCTGGCCGAGCAGGGCGAAGCCCTCCTTGCCCTTGTCCTTGAAGTCATACCAGCCGGAGATGGAACGGTCCTGCCCCGGGATGACCGGGGAGTGGGGCGCGGCCGAGCGGTCGGCGACGTAGGCGATCTTGACGCGGAACGCCTTTCCGTCGGACAGGGCACGCTCGGGCTTGACGATGAGTTTCTCGCCCTGGCTTCGGAAGGCGGCGGACCTGCCGTTGACCGTGACCGTCTTGATCTTCATCCCGGCCGCGTCGAGGCTGAACTCGGACAGAGCCTGCTTGGCCACGGCGTCCACGCGCACGGAAGCTGTCATCTTGACGGCACCCGGCCGGTAGTCATATCCCACGTCGTAGGACTGCACCTCGTAGCCCCCGTTGCCGAGGTAAGGGAAAAGCCGGTCGCCTATGCTCCGTGCACCTGGCTTTGCCCCGCTCTCCGCGGCCGCGACCGTTGCCGCTCCCGCTCCAGAGGCCGCGACAGCCACCACTGTCCCCATGGCGGCAAACGAGTAGCGGCTAGCCTTGCCTGCTCCCGTCCGGAGCCTCGTACGCATCCTCATATACGCTCTTCCTTTTCCATTCCGCACGTTGCCCGCCGCCATCGGGTATAGAGGCCGATGGCGGAAGATATAAATGGTGCCAAGCTGCCGTTCCCGCCCCCTGCCCACGCATCCTCACATGTGCACCCATCTAACGTGTTTCAACTGAGTTTCAGGAATGTCAGGGAAAGCGGGTCTTCATAGTTGAGCGGTGCAGAGAAGGCCCTTCCCTGTGAAATAGGGAGCCGGCAGGAATACGGAAGGGACGTGCCGTTGGGGCAAGAAACCGCAGGTCAGAGCGCTCTGACGTGGTGTCGGCCTGTCGCGGCAAGCCGCCCATTTACCGCGACAGTGGTTGTGACGAGCTGCGGAAACATGACTTCCACGCAAGATCAGGTGCCCGCATTTACTGCGGTCGCCTGATCCAGACATATTCCAGTCTTTTGGCCCCCTCATTGCATCCGCTGGCGGGGTCCGCACCACGGTGTCCCCAGGCGCCTACCTCGTGTCCGGGTTGGGTGCACGGCTCAACGGTCGGCGCCGGCGAGCAGAGCCGGGATGCGGGAGCGGCGCAGCTGCTTCAGGTCGGGGATGTGGTTGTAGAGGGTGTCGGCGGAGAAGCGCCGCGGGAGCGCCGGTGCCCAACTTCGTCGCCGACGGCTGGGCGAAGGAACGGACCGTCACCGAGTGGACCCTGCAACGCGCGTTCGTGGCCGACCTGACCCCAGCGGAGCGGGCGGCGTGGAAGACCGGCGTGGCCGGCCGCCGCGCGGGCTCGGTGTACCTGCGCCGGCCGGACGCGCTGCGCGGGCGGACCTGGGAAATGGACCACAGAGCAGCTCCCGATCCTGGTCCTGCCGCCGAAAGGCAAGGCGCTCGCACCATGGCTCACCACGGTGGTCGACGACGGCACCCGCGCACTGCTCGGGCGGGCCATCGCCACCGCACCGACCTCCGGCACGGTGCTCACCGCAATGCGCTTGGCGCTCCGCCACGAGCCGGACGTCTCGCCGTTCGGCGCGGTGCCCGAACTCGTCCGCATCGACCGCGGCCTGGAGTTCGCCGCCGGAGCGGTCAAGGAGGTCCTCGGCGGGCTCGCGGTGGTCATGCACCGCCTTCCCGCTTTCCAGCCGCACCGCAAGGGCAAGGTGGAGCGACTGAACTTGACCATCGAGCAGATGCTGATCTCCCAGCTCCTCGGCTTCACCGGCGGCCCCCGAGACGCGGGCGGGAAGCTGTACGGGCCCATCAAGACTCCGTCGCCGCCCAGCGCTCCGCCGAGACAGCCGCCGACGGCGAAGGGCCGTGGCGCATCGAGCAGTTCGTGAAGCGGTTCGCGGACTGGGCCTGCTGGTACAACACCGAGCACCGCCCCACCGAATGCTCGGCGGGCGCACCCCACTGGCAGCGTGGAACGAGGACACGGCGCCGCTGCGCCGGATCAGCACCGAGCAGCTGCGCTACCTCATGCTCGCGGGGGGCCGAACGCGTTGTGCAGAAGGACGGCATCAGCTTCCGCTCGCTCACCTACATCGCGCCCGAGCTCCACGGGCGTGGCGGGCAGCGGGTGCAGATCCGGTACATGCCGCATGACGACCGCACTATTGAGGTCTACGACGGCACCCGCCACCTGTGCACCGCGGACCCGACCGGGCAGCTCACCCCCGAGCAGACCGAGGCGTGGCGCGAGCACGCCCGCGCCGAAGCCTAACGCCTCGGACGGGAGCGGCGTCGTGTCGCCCGCCAGGCCCGCCGCGCCCTTGCCTCGATGGCCGGCGACGGCACACCGGCCATCGAGTCCCGCCTGGTGCCCGTCGATGACGGCCGCTCGCGTCCCCAGCGCGAGCGGAAGCTGCTGCTCGCGGCGAAGGCCAGCACCAAACTGCTTGGGCTGATCGACCCCACCGCCCCTGTCCCGGAGAGGTGAGCGCTGATGCCGCGTCACTTCGTCGACCTGGCCGGGGCCCATGCCCTGCCCACCGGCCACTTCCAGATGACCGCCCGGATCGTGTACGACCTCGTACAGCACGCGGCCACCGGCGTCGTCCACGGACCGGCCGGCGCCGGTAAGGCCTTCGCCGTCGAGGCCGCTCTCGAAGCCCTCGACACGCTCGATCCCCTCGCCCGCCCCAGGGTGTGCGTGCTGCTGACCTTCCCCTCCCGCCCGACCATGCCCATGGTCGCCGACCAGCTGCTGCGTCACCTTCACCCACCCCGCACCCGCTGCGCCCTGCTCTACGTCGGCGGCGACGGCTGCTGGGAGGTCATCTCGCGTGAGCCGATGCTCCGCTCCCAGGTCTTCGCCGTCTGACCTTCCGCTCGCTCGATGCGAACAAGGTCCCGGCCCTGATGCGTCGCTACCACCCCATCTACGCCGAGGCTGACGCTGAACTCCTCGCGGACGTTGACAGCTCGTACGGCCACGGCACCATGCGCGGCTGGGCGGTGTTCACCCACACCGCCGCCTCCCTGTGCGCGGACCAGAGCATCGCCACCGTCGACGAGGCCACCGTGCACAACGCCTACGCCCTCCTCGGCAGCGGCCTCAGTGGCTGACACCCTTCCGCCGGGGCGACCGACGACCCGGCCGCACAGCCGCCGGTTGTGCACCTCACCGTGCGCGTCGTGATGGACTGCAACGACGACCCGAACCTCTCCCGCCGCCTGGCCGCGCTGGAGGCCGCGAGCCGGATCGTGGTGCGCCCCACCCCCGTACGCTCCCCGACCGATCTGGTGTGGGACGTGCTGGCCGGCGCGGGCAAGAACCCCGCCGCCGTACGGACCTGCCGCCTGAGTATCACCGAGTGCTGGAAGGCCGCCACCGCGTGGCTGACCGTTGCCCCCGTCACTGACATCTTCGTCGAACGTAACGTGCCCACCGCCTCAGCTCCCGCAAGGCGCTCCAGCTCGCCGAACTCGCTGACACCACCGACGCCGACCTGTGGCTGATCTGGTCCTCGGGCAACGATCCGACCTGGCTGTGCAACGCGGTTGAGAGCTTCGGCTGCTCCCAGGCCAAGGGCAAACGCGGACAGATCCCGTACGGCTGCCGCACCCGTCCGGTCAAGGCGATGGGGCCCGGGACCTTCATCCGTGCCCTGTCGCTGCCCGTCCCCGCCGCCCGCCTGCCGCTCCACCCCGACGAGCACGCCGACGTCGACGCCGACTGGCCCGCCCTGCCCGCCGTCGGCTTCCCCCGCTTCCTCGCCGCCTGCCGCCGCCAGCTTGCCGACGACACCTTCGACCAGCTCCACATCGCCTACCGCACCGAGGCCCAGGCCACCGACGCCTTCGTCCGCCGCCACCGCAACGACCTCGCCGAAACCCGCACCAACGGCACCTTCAAACGGGCCCTGAACGCCTACCTACGCGACGAACGCCTCGGCCTCGCCGCCAGCGGACGCCTCGCCCTGATCCGGCTGCGCGCCATCCAGACATCCCTGCTCACCCGCGGCGTCCTGCTGCGCTGGCAGTCGGCAGCCCTCGGCCCTGCGGCGGCCGACCGGCTCACCGCCTGGCTGACCCCCGGCATCTGCCGGGCCCTGCGGGCCACCGTCTCCACCTACGCGGCCGCGGCCACCGTGCTGTCCCTGCACCTGGCCGCAGCCCCGACCGGTTCTCCCACCTGTTGTGCCGCAACATCGACGAGGCGGGCCGGTACCTGTACCTGCCGGCCTTCGCCGACCGCGCTGCCTACCTCCGCGCCGACTGGGCCCACGGCCTCGATCAGCGTGACGAGGACGAGTGCCCCAGCTACGAGCACACCTCGTGTCGGAAGTACGGACATCCGCTGTCGGACCCCACTGCCGTTCTCGCGTCGCCCGACAGAATCTTCAGAGCGGCTTCCATCAGCACCTCAGCCCTCTCTATCCCGCCAGGCACCATGGAGCGGGAGAAGTGGGACGTCGCCAGCAGGCGCGGAGATGCTACGTACACACCGCAGCCCGGCAGCCGATTTCGTCGCCGAGATCAAGCCCGCATCCGCCCCACCGTCACACCCTTCGGTCCCGAACAAGGTGGAAAGGCATCCGAAAGGATCACAACCGTTACAGGGGCAGGGTTATGCCGAGTTCGCGCATGGCGGTGGATGGGGGTCCGCCTTCGGAACGTTCGGTCTTGTAGCCCTTGGTACCGACGTTGAGGGTGCGGGGGTCGACGGCTTCGGCGGGGGCGCCGGTCTCGTAGAGGCCTTCCGGGGCTGTGTCGCGGTCGTGGGGAAGAAGCCAGAACACGCGCCGACGAAAAGTGCCCGAGGGGCGGGAGGCCTTGGCCTGGGGCGAGAGGACGGCGTAGCCGACCATGCGTCCGTCACGGTGGTAGGCGGGCTTGCCGCGGCGAGTGGGCAGCCGGTCCAGGCTCTGGCGGACGTAGTCGAGGGCGGTGATGTCCTCGAGCCAGACGAGTTCGGCCTCGTGACGGATCTCTTCCGGGGTAATCAGGGAGCTCATGACCTCTCCTCGTCGGCGAGCAGTCCGATGCCCGGGTAGTACTTCCGCGAATTGGACAGGATCATCTCCTTGGGCGAGGCCAACCCGACCAGTTCGCGGGCGCGTTGGGCGAAGGCGCGGGAGGAGATGACCGGGGCACCCTCATTCTGGCACCAGGTCTTGTAGGCCGCATACAGCCGGGCCTGCTCGGCCCGGTGGTCCGGGTCGAGTGCGCAGCATTCGTCGAAGAAGCGGCCGATGTGGTCTTCGGTTTCGGCGTAGGCCGTGGTGGCGATGCGCACGCGCTGGGGGCCGGTGAGGTCTTTGTCGCCGCACAGGTAGCGGCGGGCGCCGTCGACGAGCCAGCCCAGGATGCCGGGGCCTTCTTCGGTGACGAGGATGTCGGCGAGGTTGTCGATTTTGCGGTCGTCGGAGACGACGCGTTCGAAGGGGATCAGGCGCATGCGGCGCCAGAAGGCGAACCCGCCGGTGCCGACTTCGGGCCGGTGGTTGGCCAGGAGCCAGAGTTTGTGGGTGGGCGCGAAGGAGAAGAAGTCCTGGCGCATGCGGCGGGCTTTGATGCGGTCGCCGCCGGTGAGGAGTTTGACGCGGGCTTCATCGAACTTGTCGCCGGGTTTGACTTCAGAGCAGACGATGACGCGGCGACCGTGGAGTTCGGCGAGGTCGGTGGGGTGGCCTTCGAAGGGGCGGGCCATGAGAAAGCCGGGCGGGGCGGCGTCGGCGTAGTCGCCGAGCAGCTTCATGAGGACGTCCAGCAGTACGGATTTGCCGTTTTTGCCGGAACCGAACAGGAAGGGCATGACCTGGCCGCCGACGTCGCCGGTGACGGAGTAGCCGAGCAGCAACTGCAGGAAGTCGATCATTTCCTGACCTTCGGTGTCGTCGCCGAAGGTGTCGGTGAGGAAGCGCAGCCAGCGCGGGGTGGGCTGGGGGCGAGGGCCGACGGTGGTGGAGCGGGAGTGGAAGTCTTTGTTGGGGTCGGGGGTGCGCACCAAGCCGGTGCGCAGGTCGACGATGCCACTGGGGGTGCACAGGACGTAGGGATCGGCGTCCAGCTGGGTGGCGCTCAGCACCATGCCGGGGGCTGCTTTGGCCTGGGTGAGCATGGCGTTGATGCCGGAGGTGCTCATCGCGCGGGTGATGTGTTTGCGCAGGGCGGAGGCGCCGAAGATGCCGCGAGGGTCGGTGGTGGCGAAGTTTTCGGCGAGTTCGCCGGCCGCCCACAGGACGGCGTCGTCTTCGTCGAACTGCCAGCGCGTGCCTTGCCAGCGGTACCAGCCGAGGCCGGGAACGTGACGATAGTCGGTGCCGTAGAGCTTGACGAAGAGTTTGGCATTGCCGCGGTCGGTGAGGGAGTCAGGTAGCAGCCCGGCCGCGGTCGCTTCTCCCGCACCGGCTGCGGGGGCCGAGCTCTGGGCAGGCAGCGGGGCCGCCGTGGGAGTCTGGGCGAGGATCTGGGCGGCGACGGCCTGGGGGTCGAAGGTGAACAGAGCGTCCTGCGAATCCTGGTGGCTGTGGCCGGCGGCGGTCACGGGCGCCTCCCGGGGTGCAGGGGACGCTTCATCCCGGCGTTGAGGCCGCTGCGGATGATCTGCGTCGCGCGGTGTTCCTGCCCCGGGCGGGCGGCGGCCGCGGTCGCCAACAGCGCCTCCTCCACGTCTAGTTGGTCCACGATGCCAGCGGAGACCAGGCCACCGAGCGTGTAGGCGGCGCGATTGAGGGTGTCGGAGAATCCTGCCCCTTCGGAGACTCGGCCACAGTCGGCCACCTCCTGGAGTGCGGTGGACAGGATTCGCTGGGCGCTCTCTCGGCCGCCGCCAGCGGCGAGGACGGCCTGCCGGGCCCGCGCGGGCGCCAGGCGGGGCACGGGCAGGCTCGAGGCCGGTGCAGGGGCATGTCCGGTGCGCCGCAATTCCTGCCCCAGCCAGGCGGGCAGCGGAGCGGGCTCTTGTACGTTGCCGAGCTGGGTGTAGGTACCGGCCGTGGTAGTGGTGCCGGGGGCAACGATGTAGCCGCCGTGCGATCGGACGTCGACCTGCCAGGCCAGCGCCCGGGTACGTCCGGAGCCGGTGGAGCACTGCCAGTTCGGGCCATCGCCAGCCCTGTACCAGACGTGCAGGCCCCCGGACGGGGTGCGCACGCGCAGTGTCCTTTCGTCGTCCGCAGGACTCGGCTGGCCGCGCAGGGCGGCCAGCACGGCCAGGGAGTGGAATCCCGTTGCGAGGCCGGACAGGTCGATGTGGTCGCCAATGGTGATGCCGGGCCAGATCCGGTCCCGGGCGGGGAGGTCAGCGAAGTGCGCGTCAATGTCGATGACAACGAGCCCCGCGGGGCCGCAGGCGACTCCGACACCGAGCTCGGGGTGCTCGCCCCACCAACGGTGGATCCGTGCCGGGTCCAGGGTGGCGGCGTGAAAGCCGTGACACCAGCGGCCTTCCGCGGCACAGGAGCAGTCCTCGTACGTGTGTCCTGAACGGCGACAGGACTCACAGTTCGCTGCGGGAGTTTTGCGGCCAGCAGCCAGCGGATGGACAGGCCAGCCGTGCGCGGCACACCGCTCAGCGACCGTCAGCGAGCCGCCAGCGACTGACACGCCATGGGGCTCCTGCTGTGAGTCGCTGCGGGAAAAACGCAGCTCAGCAGGCATGTACTTCCCCTCACAGCGACCGAAGCGACTCAACGATGGACATACATTAGCGAAGGATGCAGCTCAGGGCGCGGAGCCCCCAGCGGAAAAACCTAAGACTGTGTCGATGATGAGACCAATCAGCCCACACGCAGCGACCCACACGCCGGCCAGCGACCCAGCAGTGTTCAGTCTCTCACCTCGGACCCAATGCAAAAGAGCAGGTCACAAGACTGCTGGAGATCAAAAAGCGACTGAAGCGACTCAAGCTCCCTATATATGACGCGCACGCGCGCATGGGAATGCCCTCATATACTCGAACCAGAGTCGCTTCAGTCGCTCGGTCGGCCAACTCCCCCGCCCCGTAGGCCTGTGACCTGCATATCTTGCGCCCCCCAGGCAGCGACTAAAGACGAGCGACGCGCCTTTGAGTTCAGTCGCTGCCCGTCCCCGCCCGCGCTGGGAGCCGCGCCACTCAGCGACCGAGCGACCGAAGCGACCCAACATCGGAGTCGGTTCAGGGTGTTCAACAGCTTGACTGTCCCTCCCCGGAGGGACCTTGCGGGAGCTCGAATCCTCTCTTCAAGACACGGCGCAGGGCTCTTCCGAGCCAGTGCGCATAGCGAGATCCGCCCGCCGGCCCTGGCCGGGCCAGGGGCACTCCCTATCCACTGGATCCCAGCGCATCCCTCATACCGTCCGGCGGGGCGGGACCGCCCCGCCGAATCTGTGGAGTGAGCTCCCTCCCCCAGAGAACCCAGGCTCCGCTACGGCTGCCCCTGGCGGGCCACGAGAGGACTGAGCGCCTGGAGTCTGCGGCGATAATCAGGTCTGCCATGACCTCTCATGGCACTGGCCGACGCTGTCTCACGCGTGGGCATGAAGCCCTCCGGCCGTCCAATGCGGCACAGAACTCGCTACACCGGTCAGGCCACGAAGCAAATGCTGGTGACGTACTCATACGAACCCCACGCACTGCCAAGATCGACGATCTTATCGACCCACGCGTAGTCGTGAGCCTGGTCGTCGTCGGCTGCCCAAGCTTCGACGACGCGGTTCCAGTTGCGTACGTTCATGGTGCGGTACTCGATCACGCGCTGGCGCGGGCGTTGGACCTGGGACTGGTTGAGGGGGTGGATCTCCACGCGTGTGCCGCGACCGGCGGCGTTGAGGCGCCTCAACAAGTACCGGCCGACGTTATGGCGCCGCACGGCGCGGTAGGCGGCTTCGATACGCTCGAGGTTCTTCTTCGAAGGGCTGCGTTTGCCGTCCAGCCACGCCTTCACGGTGCGGTCGGTCACCGTCAGTCCGGCCTCGCGGGCCGCCTGGCGGGCGTGTTGGCTGCGAGTGAGGTAGTTAAGCCGGGCAAGGAGACCGCGCCGAGTGGTGATCGGGGTGGCGATGAAACCGGCGAGCGCATCGAGCCTTCTGGCGACGGCCTCGTGTCCCTTGATGCCGCGGGCTCCATACCTGCCGAACTCGGCGTTGCGCTCGGGCTCTTCGCTCTCCCTTCCCTCGCTCAGTAACGGTCGGTGTCGGCGTCCGGACCAGCGGTGGTGCCTACGGTGTGGTCCTTGATCTTCGCCTCGGTAACAGGGCAGCCCTGGGAAGACACTCTGCCAGGCACCGGTCATGTGGAGCTCGCCGGTGCTCATCACGCGCACCTGCCGTCTTCGTGTGCCTTGAAGGCCTTTGTGTCCTTGAGTGCGGGGAGGCAGGCGCCGTTGATGTCGAGTGTGGGTACCTCGTGGCGGCCGGGCGGGAGTTCGGAGCGGGGCCGCTTGAGGCGGGCATTCCAGGTCTGGTCCTCGGCGCCTTTCGTGCTCTGCTTGTGCGCAGGATGTCCGGAGCAAAGCGGGGGCGTCATACCGGGCGCTGCTGTGGCTCCTGTCCATCAGCTCATCGCGTCCGGGATCGGACGCTTCACGAGCGCGGTGATTACCGCGTCGACGTCACCGTCATGCTCGGGGCCGCATACGCCCCGCTGAGCGGCCTTGAGGCGCGGTCCGGGGGGCCCGGGGGCTAGCCCCCCGCGCGGGGCTTCTGAGGGCGCTGTCACCCCTGTTTTGGTGCAACCGAGCATCCGCTGAGGCCCAGGCGCTGCGGGTATCTGGCGGCCTTGTGCCGAGCGGGCTGCCCTCACAACACGCAGGGCTGAGGTCGGGAAATGCTTCTTCTGGCCCTCAACGGCGCCCGTGCCTGATTGAAGTCGACGCTCACCGGCTGTCCCCCTCCCCTGCGGGCTGCATCGTATGGTGCTGGTCAGTACCAGTGATCTTGCCTTCGATAGCGGATCCCATCTGTGTGATCGCTGACTCCTGGATGTTTTCGGCAGTTGGGTGGACGTAGCCGGGGTGGCACTCACACCTCGCCAGCCGCCCCTCGCTGGTCTCCCGCATCCGCTGGCTCCAGTGCTGCGGTGCCAAGCCGTCATTGCACGTGCCGCACCACTCAGGTACCACCGGGCGTTGGCCGGGCACCTTGGCTCCGGGGGCTGGGCACTGCGGGTGGGTCTTGGCGCGGCTGAGGTCGAGGTAACCGTTGCGGACCATGAAGGGGACCACGGCCTGACACAGCCATTCGAGGGTGTCGCCGTCCTGAATCGCCTCGGTCGCATCGGCAGCCACAGCCTGAAGCTGACGGCGGCCGGGACGGGTGCCGCGTTCGGCACCCCACTGTGAAGCGAACGCCTCAGCGATAGCGGAGGCCGGGGTAGGGGTGGGCCCTTTTGGCGAAGCCATGGTCTCTCTCTTCTCTGCGGGGGCCTCGGGCGAGACGGCTGAACCCGCTTGGCTGGCATGTGCCGGAGAGAGGTGAGAGTTCCCTGAGGGATAACTGAGGTTTAGGGGCTCATTTTGACCCCGGGTTGGGCTCAACTTGAGCCCGGGTCGGGCGCAATCTGAGCCCACCTCGGGCTCAAGTTGAGCCGTCAGCAGGTCAGAGCTAGGCTCATTCTGAGCTGTCAGCAGGGCAGGGGCATTCTTCTGCTTCGTCTCCTGGCGCCTTGCAGGGCGCGGAGTGGCCTCAACTGGATCGAACGTCAGCTGCTCGATGACGTTGTCGTCATAGGCAGTCCTCGGCCGGGCCATCGAGGCCAGGAGTGGCAGGTTCACGCGTGTGAGGTTGGTGATCGGATCACCCGTACGCGGGTCGATCCGGCGTACCGAGACGATGAGCTTCTTCTTGATCAGGTTCGCCTTGGCACGCTTCACCGTTGCAGCAGATGTCCCGCAGTCGTCGATGAGACGCTTTTGCCCAGGCCAGCAGTATCCGTGGTCATCGGTGCGGTTCGTGTACGCGAGGAGCAACAGCTTCTCGGAACCGTCCAACCCTTCGGCGGCGAACACCATGCCCATGTGCGCGGCGGTCATCGGCGCCCCTGCTCAGGCACCTGAAGGCCCCGGGAGACAGAGCAGACCAGACGGGAGGTTCTCGAGAACCTCCGCCTGCCCGAGAAAGCCCCGGCTGGGACGGCGGAGGTGGCAGAGAGCGCGGAAGGATCTCTGCCCACACGGTGCGAGGTGGGCAGGTCCGCAGCCGCGAAGGAACGGCGACGGAGGTGGTGCATCGGTGGATCTCCCCTGATCGGGGAGTCGCGAACAGAACTGTGACCAGCAGATAGGGATCAGCTTCCAAGCCATACTGGGCGAGACAGCCAGGTCCCGTTATCCTGATGGTGGTGACCACGAGGGTTGCGGGGAACTTGATATACAGAGTTCTCGCAGTCCCGGGTTTCACCCGGCAGTCGAGGTCACCTCACTGCTCACGACTCGGATGTCTTAGCGGGTGTCGAGTCGATCGCTAGGGAGCGGTCTCCGTTGTGGCGACGGGGGCCGCTCCGCGTTTTTTACGGCGGGCTTGTCATCGTCAACGCTCTCTAGCCGGCGACAGGATCTGCTTCGGCTGCGGGGTACCTCGCGCTGAGCCCTTGCAGGAGCCGGGCGTATGCCTGCTTGTGGGGCGCCCGCGGCTCAGCGCGGCCGGTCTCCCAACGAGCCACCTGCACTCTGTGAACGCCCAGAGCTTCAGCAACCTCGGCCTGGGTGAGGCTCCCCGCCCGGCGAAGTCGCGCACGCTCGGCCGGGCCGGGCAGGGAAGCGGAGCGTGCCAGCAGTGAGTCGACGGAAGCACGAAGGTCTTGCTGCTTCACTCGATTCTCCTCCCAAAATTCCTCTGAAAGCTACACGGACACTACAGCCGGAGGGGCGGATGTGTCCGCAAGTTGACGGAGTGTCGGATCTGGCGATGTCCTAGCGAGGACCAACGCGCCAATGGGCAGAGCCGCCTCACGGATGCCACGGCCGAAGAGTGCTCTGGTGTCACTCTTCGCCGCATGACTTACCACCTCACTTGCCAGCAGCAGACGACGGTGATCACAGGGTCGTAACTCCTGCTTGGTCAGGCGTGGTAAGTGGGCCCGGCGAGCAGTGCGATGTCGCGGTCGCCGGGGCCGAGCATGTCGAGGACCTCGTCGCACAGGGCCTCGAAGCGGCGGCGGGTGGTCGGGTCCGGTGAGCTGGGCGGTGGCGGCGAGGCGCTCGCGCAGCTGCTCTATGCCGGTCCAGACGTCGCGCAGCCGGGACTCCACCAGCCCGTCGTGCAGAGGAGCAGCGTGGACTGGGTAAGCATATCGATTTAGCGACTTTCCTACGCGACGTTCTCCCCCGCTGACTTCAAGGTGGTCACCGAGCGCCGCATCCTCTCCCCCAGCGGAGCCCGGCCCCGCAGGTAGATGTCCTGGACGTTGTCCGATAGGTCATTCACAAGTTCCGCGTGGGATCGGTGGTAGCTGAGTGAGAGGCGTTGAAGGGGGCGGTGGCTCAGCGGGGGCGGGGCCGATGGGTGGTGAGGCCGAGGTCGTTGAGGTAGCGCAGGGTGGTGCTCCTCCAGTCGAGGTGGTCGCGGATGCCCTGGGCCAGGCTATTGAGGTAGGCGCGGAGGCTCGGGTCGGCCTCGGCACTCAACTGTTCACGCAGATGGAGGAATGAGGAATTGGGTCATGGTGCGGTCCCGCAGTGCGGTGGCAGTAATGACGGCGTCGGGGAGGCTGGGGGCGTGCTCGCTTCGATCATCAACAGGTCGGGGCCGGCGACCGCGTACAGCCGCAGCGTCAGGTAGGTGTGTCGAGGTCGTGGACGAGGTTCTGCTCGCTGTAGCTGATCTGATGGGCGACGCCGAGCATCCAGGCGCGGAACGCGCTGGTGAAGCGCCCGAACTGGGCGGCAGTGGAGAGAGGAAGGCAGGTCGTGGGCGGTGTCTGCGAGGGCGTGGGCGAAGGGGCCGGCGTCGAGCGGTGGCGGGACGGGGGCGGCGAGGATGCGGTGGTGGCGTTTGGCGGCCCGGGCGAAGGCGGCGGTGTTGCGGCTCTGTTGGCCCTGGTCGTACACGTCGTCGAAGGCGGCTGCCAATAGACCCACCTCGCGATGGTCTCGACCCGTTCCTGAAGGGCGTGGGGAAGGAAGTGGGCCACACTCTTGCCGATGGCGCTGGCGGTCAGACGGGCGCGGTGTGCGTCGTCGCCGTAGAAGGCGAACCGGTCGGACCAGGCGACGGCCTGCTCTTCGATGCTCTCGGCGGCTGGATGGACTGCCCCATCGATGGGGCAGTAGAAGGCGGGCAGGGCGAAGCCGAGACGCTTGAGCCGGAGTTGGAGGGTTGGGTCACGGGATTCCTCCTTTCGTTCACCGAGCCGGGGGCGAATGGGGAGGGCGGTCAGGTGCCGTGCTGCACGGACCGGGCCAGTTGCGCGAGAGGTTTGGCGTAGGTAGCGGTCGGCAGGATGTCGAGTGCTTCGTGGGCCCGCCCGAACAGGACACCGGCCAAAGCCGCGTACGCTGACCGCGTGGGGCGGTACGCCGATCCATGGGCTTGGGGAAGCAGGTCAACTGACCAAGGCGGGGTGCGATCGTCCGAGCGCGGTCGTACAGATCGCGGGCCGCGGCATTCTTCCGATGAGGGCGGATGAGCCTGAACATCGCCTTGATGCGGTCGTCAGTCCGTCCGGATTGGACCATGGGGAAGTCGTCGAGCGCCTGGTGCCAGGTGGCGCAGGCCGCTTCCAGATGGCCCATCTCCAACTGCCGTTCAGCCAGCGTGGCGCGGTGCCGCACTCGCGCGCGCCGGTAGACGCTGAAGCGCACCTTGTCGGACTGCTGCATGGCTTCGACCGCTCCGGGCACGTCACCCAGTTCGTAACGCACCTGGCTGATGTGGTAGTTGAGCGACGAGGGGTCGTACGAGCCGAATGCCTTGCCGCGCGATTCGGCGCGGTCCATGGCCGCCTCTGCCTCGCGGATGTACCGCAGTGCGCTCGTACGGTCGCCTGTCTGGGCAGCCGTATGTGCCTGCTGACCGGCGAGGAAGGCCCGCATCCGAGGCCCGGCTTTCGGGGATGCTGCGGCAGCGGCATCCGCCAGCTCCATAGCCTTGGTCCCGTGCCGCAAATCGACCGCCTGCACGCTCATGCCACGCAGCGTCGTGCAGTACGTCAGGTGGTCCTCAGCCGCGCCCGCCAGCTCCAGGGCCTTGATGTAGTAGCGCTGGGCGAGACCGTGCAGGCCCTCGTCCACGGCCATGTAGCCGGTCAGATACAGCAGGTCCGAGGCGGCCGACAGCATCGCTTGCCGCACGTCCTCCGGTGCATCGGCGCGCAGGTACGAGGCGACCGTGTTGACCATGAACGAGGCCGCCATGGGCCGTGCGTGACGTCCGCCGAATTGGTCGTCCAGCTCCGAGACCCGTTCGGTCATGGCGATGACCATGTCCACTTCGTTCATGCCGATGCGTGATGCGCGGCCGGATTGCACAGCCTCCGCGCGGCCGATCACGTCGGGCCATCCGGGGATCGTCAGGGCCACCGAGAACAGACCCGCACCGAGGACTCTGCGGCGAATGGGGTCTCCCCTGCTCGAACGGAGTTGAGAGCTTGGGGAAGGGTCCATGTCTTGCCTCCCCAGGTCGATCAACCCTTCCACGGTATCCATGGACTGGGGGGAACGATCGAGGGGAACGGGCAGACCTGCCTCAGCATGCGTGACGGGCCGACCGAGCCGACGCGAGAAGGCTTCGAGGATGCAGGCCCGGACGGCGTCGCGAGGGATGGTGCCGCCGAGCCAGTGACTCACGGCCGACTCGTCGTAGCGCAGGGGTGTGCCGGTCTCGGTACCTATGCGGTTCACGGCCCGCGCGAACTGCCGGTACGTCCAGCGGCTCTCGGCGAGTAGGCGGCCGAGCGCTGGATTCGGTTCGCGTTTCCCCATGCCCCTCAACTCCCCGTGCTCTTGCGTGCTTTCAAGGCTTTCAAGGCTTTCAAGGCTTTCAAGGCTTTCAAGTCTCAACGTCGCTGCAACGGTACCGCCGTGCGTGGTCAGACGGTTGGGTAGAGCACATGAAAGATCGGCGAAACGCTCGCCGCGGACGTCTCCCCTGAGGGGTTGAGTCATGAGAAGCGAAGCGCGGGCAGCACTTGCCCGGATGACCAAAGAGCAAGGCACGAACGGCGTCCTGAAGGTTGACGTCGTTGACGGGAACGATATGCCTCCCGGATCCATGAATTATCCGCCGTGCCAGTGCCCGCAGCACCGGACAGCCCAGACGCAAGAGGACCCCAACGGCGCGCTCGGCGACAAGGTCCGGGAAGCCAACGAGCGCAGTAGGGGCGAACGGCTGTGAGCCGGCTAATTGCCCGCGTGAGTTATGCCGGGACGCTCCTGATCATCACTATCTCTAGACCGATCGGCTCTGTACTCGGCGTGGCCGCCACCATGCCGACCCACTGAACTCCTCCCCGCCCGCATGAATTGTGGCTCAGCCACACGCGGCCGAGGAGGGCATGACTGCCGCCTGACAGGGTGGTAGATCCCGTCCGACTGTCGTACGTGTGGCGGCGATCGGCAGTCGGACGGGTCCACCGATGCACCCAACACCCAGAGAGGGTGCAGCAGTGTCCCCAACGCTAGTACGGCCCGCCCCTGAGATTGTGGTCCGGCGTGCGCGAGATCTTGGTGATCGTCGCGACGGACACCGAGCCGCTGTTCCCCGAGGCCATGTGCGCCATGGCGATCAAGTCGGCCATCTACGAGATGACGGACGGCGACGAGGAGGCCGCCGAGGTCCCTGTGGCCATCCCCGTGGACGAGATGATCCACGCGCTCGCGGCGCAGTTCATGGTGCTGTCCCGCATCCAGAACCGCACCGGCATCAAGTTCGTCCACGCCACCGACCGCGAAGCCATCGGGACGTGGGACCACGGCGACTACACCCACCAGGTCTACCGGGCCGCGTGGGACCGATGAACGACCGGTACTGGTTCGGCAAGGGCGAGACCGCCAAGCGCAGGGCGGTGGACATGGCGAAATACGAGCCGATGGGCATCCTTGACGGTGGCCGCCGCTTCATGCCCGGGTTCGCCACCGCCAGCTAGAGCTAGCTGAATGCACGGCGCAGTGCCAAGGTCGCGTCGACCCCAGGGAAGGTTCGCCGGATCTCACGGTCCGCCAGGTCGATCAGCACCTCAAGCGCACCGGGGGCTGCGCCGTGCACCAGCTCACGCAGGTACCCATCGAGCTCGGCGATGCCGTCGGGCAGCACGACGTCTGCCACCAGGGCCACGCCTTCAGTCTTGTATGCGGCGGGCGGCAGGCCGACCTTCTCCGGATGGACGCAGACGGGCACGCCTTGCCGCGTGTATCTGTGGCCGTCCTCGGGATTGAACGGGCACTCGCGAGACGGACGCTCGGCCACGTCGAACTCACCGAGCGGAAAGCGGCGCGAAGGGCAGATGCCGCACGCTCGGTGGCCGTCACCGGCGAACGAATGCCTCAGCCGTGGGCGGCAGCGTAGCGGGGTCGACGCGGCGGTACGGCAGCGCTGGGGAGCCCTGCCACTCTCACGGGAGTTGGCGGGGCTTCGGCGTTGCTCACTGCGAACCCGCGTCGCGTCAACGCGCGCTAATCATCTGGTCCACAGCGGCGCGCAATGACTCCTCCCGCTTGCAGAACGAGAAGCGGACGAGCCAGCCCGGAGCGTCCGCGCTCAGGTGGAACGCCGAGGTGGGGATGGCGACGACGCCGGCGCTCGGGCAACTCCCGGCAGAACTCCACGCCATCCTCGTACCCTCCTCCCCCACCGCCGTTGCGCAGGCGGCGCCCGCGCCGCTGTCCGTTGCGCGCTGCGGCGCCTTGGCGTATGCCCCCGAGAACACGCTGCCGGCCGCCGACAAGGCCAAGGCCTCGGCATTAAGTGGGTCGAGATCGAGGTTCAGCGCACCAAGGACGGCAAGCTGATCGTCATGCATGACTCCACCCCTGAGCCGCACCGTCAACGTGGAGCAGGTTTCCCGGGCTGCTCCACGTACAACATCGCCGACTTTCAAGTGTCCCGAGCGGTACCCAGGCATCGAGCGCACGGCGCTGACCGAGCCGCACAACGAGGGCTGGCTGGACGCGAAACACGTGCAGAACAGGCTGCTCGCCAGTCGCCCAAAGCGAACACGGCAAGGAGGTCTACCGACTCCGTAGCGACGTGCGGACCGGCTCATCGGCGCCCCGGCCAAGGCCGATCTCCCGGACTACGCCAACCTCGTGGACCACCGGGGTCGACGGCATCCTCAGCAACCGCCCCGAGTCATCCGAAGGCGATCCAGTAGCGGACCGCCTCACTGGCCACGGCCGCGTCCCTGGCGGGCGCGGCCGTGCCCTTGTCCACTGGGGTCCAGATTGTCTGTGATGGCTCTGGACGGTGTCGCGTATCCAGCCAGCTGGACACGATGCCCGCTCGTTCGCTGGCTCAGCTGAGACGTTGTAGGTAGCGGGTCACAGCGTCCCGGGTTCGATGCAAACCGGGCAGGTGCTTTACCGCGGTAAAGGTCCTTCGCCGGGCTGTGGTGTGGTTTGGGTGGAGCCCATGACGCCCTGCTGCATCGTTCCGGGCTGTGGACCGGAAGCCGCCGACAGATCTCATCCGGGATGACTGGGTTTGCGGCGTATGTATGACGGGTGGCTCGGGCGTTGGTCTGGGTGCCGGAGGCACAGGCCAACACCGGGCCTGCTGCTCGGTTGAAGGGCAGGGTCACACCAAGATTGAGGGCCGCCGATGCCGCCCCTCTTCCTGCGGAGCGCACGTCGGAGCCGGGCTTTACCGCGGTAAAGCCCTCAGTGTCTGCAGCGCACGGGCGTTGTAGGCGACAGCCCTTTACCGCGGTAAACAGCCTGTGGCGCTGGCTAGCGGACCACCTAGCGGGCGAGTACTCCTGCCAGTAGTGGTGCTAGGGACTGTGCTAGTGGGTGGGCTAGGGGGCGTGCCCGAGCTGGTGTCACAGCGTGCGTGTGAGGCGCGGGCCAATCAGGTGGTTGTCGTTGTCTCACAGGGTGTGTGTCCGTGCGGCGCTCTGGACATGCTCACCGTCGCCCATACCATCGAGCATCACATAATGTCCGGAAACTGACGGGATGTGATGTCTATGCCCCCGCACACTGTGGAGCTCGGCGTCGTCGACCTCAAGCACGCGAAAGCCGCCCTCCGCCGCCGACTGCAGCTCATGAGCGAGGGCATCCACGACCGCAAGGTCCTCGTAATCGTGAACGGCAAGGGCGGAGTCGGCAAGACCAGCCTCTCCGCAGCCCTGGCCGTCGCGCTGTCCAAGGCAGGCCTGAAGGTCCTGCTCGTCGAGATCGACGAACAAGGCAACCAGGACGAGGACCTCGGCACCACCGCCGACGACGGGCAGGCCCAGGCCGCCGCCATCCTCGACGGCAAGCCTTTCAACCCCGTCGGACAGGCGCGCCCCAACCTGTCTATCGTCCCGGGCGGCATTGCCCTGCAGGACGTGGTCGAAGAGCTCTACTGCCAACGACGTGTCGCCGCACACAGCGACGACCCGGAAGACCAATACGCGTGGATGGGCATGTACACCGCTGCCATCGACGCAGTCCGTCATCTCTACGACGTCATCCTTCTCGACGTCGCCCCAGGCTCCGAACCTCTGCAACTGCAGGCACTTGTGGCCGGCGACATGGTGCTGGTCCCCACCCGCTCCGACCCCTCCTCTCGCAAGGGCCTGCGCACCGTTGCCCGCCGCTTCGCCCAAGCCCGCCAGCTCAACCCCGTGCTGCGTCTGCTGGGTGTGGTCATCTTCGCGACCGCGTCCTCGGCCACCCGCGTCCAACAGAAGATCAAGAGTCAGCTGACGGAGGATCTCAACGGAGCGGCCGTCGTCATGGAACAGACCATCCGGCACGTCGAGGCAGCCGCGGTTGCCTGCCGCACCCACGGCAAGGTGCCCCAAGAACTGGCAGCCGATCCCGCCTCTGAGCTCGACCCCGCACTGCGCCGTTCTCTGCAGGCACTGGCAGGCGACTACCGGTCCCTGGCCCTGGAGATCCTGCAGGCCAAGGCAGAACTCGACCAGGCCGACGCCAACCGGAAAGGGGCCAAGACGGCATGACCAAGCGGACGACAACCACGAAGCCCAAGGCGGCCAAGACCGCCAAATCCACCAAGACGAGCCAGCCGGCCCCGGCCACGAAAGACGAGGAACGTGTCCGACGCGGCGGTCTGCCGGACGACACCGCGCTCACCGCCTTCAGCCTCGACACCGATGCGGCCCTGGCGGCCTTCGCCCCCCGCTCACCCCAGCCCGTCACGCCCAAGCAGCAAGAGGACAGCAAAGACACAGACAGTGGGGGAGTACCGGCACAGGGACCGGCGCTGGCTTCCGCGGTCGCCCCGGAGTCAGCTGCCTCGCTGACTGAGCCGCACAACACTCCACGATCAGCGCCCACCAGAGCACCCGACCTTGTGGCTCCGGACAGCGAGCCCGCACGGCCTGTCGAGGTGCGCACCCCACCGCCAACCGACGTCGCGAACACGCCAGGCCAGTGCACGGTCATGGTGCGCCGCGACGTGCGAGAGCGATTCCGTCAGTACCAGACGACCACCACCGTGCAGACCGGCGTGGAACCGACCAATGCGATCGTCGTTCGCCGCGCGTTCCTGCACGTACAACGAAACAACCTGTGGACGAAGCTGCGCGAAGCCGCACGGCACCGCCAGCATCCCCTCAGCCCGGAAGACGACGACCCTGACGGCTTGTTCGGGGAGGTACCAACTCGCCGCGTCGACCGCGGCGGCGTCAAGCACGGCGTCCAGCAGAGCTTCCGTCCCTCACCACAAGAACTCGCGGTCTACGACAGCCACGCGCACATGCACGGCTTCGACAACCGCAGCGCCTTTCTCGACGCTGTCCTCGACGAGTTCCTGCCCCCGTTGCCCCCTCGGCGCCCAGCTCGCTAACACCACACGGCGGGGGAGCAGCACCCGGTGAGGCCCCTGAGAGTGGTGAGCGGTAACGGCATCCGACCAGCCTGCACTCCCGCCAAATGACCTCGCTCTCACAGATCCTGCGAGAACAGCAAGGTGGCGTGGTTTCCGCATCTCCAGAGATGCGGAAACCACGCCACCTTGCTGTTCAGGACTGCCACACCTGCTACGCACCGCGACACGCGAGGTGACAGCCTGCTCTGCTACTCCTTGTCTTCCTCGGCAGCCTGCAGCAACCAGACCAGCCGGTCGCGGTTCTCCTGCGACATGTGCTTACGGAGCTGCTGGTCGAACCACAACGGGTCGCCCCAGGGCAGCGCCAGCACCTCGGCATCCTGTTTCCCGTTCTGGCCCACGCGGGGGCGGAAGGCTGCTGCGGGCGTCTCTGCCGGGGCCGGCTCTTGGGCGACCTGAGCGGGCACTGTCGCTTCTGCCGTGCCCGACTGTGCTTCGGAATCCCCGTCGCCGTCGAGCTTTACCGCGGTAAAGCCCTCGGGCGGTTGCGCGTCCCCGTCCGACGGCGCGACCGCGTCGCCCTGCTCGGGCATCTTCCTGCGTGGCGGCCGGGGCTGGGCCTTCTCTTCCTGCCGCTGTGTCGTCCGTGCCTTCCAGGCAGCCACCTGTTCATCCACGGGCAGCTTCACCAGCGGCCGTGTTTCACGTACTGGTAGCTCACCGGAGCTGACCAGCTCCTGAAGTTCCGGCGTGAGCTCAAGCAGATAGATCTGCTGGGTGACCCAGCCCGCCGACTTGCCGTAGTACTCGGCGACCTTCGCCTTGCCGCCCAGCTCGTCGACCATCGTCTGGATGCCCAGTGCCCGCTCGATCGGATCGAGATTCTCCCGGTCATCGTTCTCGGAGAAGACAGCATCCAAGAAGTCGGCCCGCGACTTGGCGATGTCGTCGTCGACGACGACATCGAGGGTCGGCAGGTTCGCGGCCTTGGAGCCGCGGTAGCGGCGCTCGCCGTTGGCGAGAACGTACTTCGCGCTCCCGACGCTGTCCGCCTCGCTGGGCCACAGCTCGAGGTATGCCTCACGCGTGACAGCCACGGCAGGCTGCAACTGCTTCTTGCCCAGCCTCAGCCCAAACTCACGCAGATCCTGCTCGGTGCCGAAATTGCGGCGCGGGTTGAAGCGGGTGGGCACCATCTGCTCGAGCGGCAGGGTGCGCAGACGGCTGTCCGGGGCGCCGGTCGTCGGGGCACCGGTCGTGGCGGCGACGGCCTGCCGGCGCGCGCTGACACCACCGCGCGTCCTGTTGAAAGAAGCCCCGGTGCCCAACTGGTCGGCTACGCGGCTGCTCATGAAATCTCCCTAGCCAGTGCCCGCATGGTCGCGGCCTGCTCGCCGCGCGGAGCGAACGTCAGCAGCGGCTGCTTGACCCGGACGGCTTTGCGCTGGTCCGTCAGATCACCGATGACGGCGATCACCCTCGGGTCCTTTATATCGATCCACGCCTCAAGCGACGACGTGGCGATGAAGCCACGCCTGGGGTCGTACAGGTTGACGACGATGCCGAGGTAGTCGACCTCGACGCCCATGTCGTTGCGGAGGTCCTCGATCTGGGTGATGAGGAGGTCGTAGGCATCGGCGCTGCTGTCCTCGGCCTGCACCACGATGAGCGGGCCGGACTGGCCGGCAGCCTCGTCTTCACGTCGGCGCCCGTAGTAGATCGCGGCATCCATGCTGAGCCCGAGGCTCGGCGGGCAGTCGACGATGATCTCGTCGTAGAAAGGTTCGATCGGGGCCAGCGCTCGCTCGAGTGCGGCTTCGCGGAAGCGGACCTTGGACAGAGCCACGTCGAGCAGGAAGCCGTCCTGGCAGCCCGGCAGCAGGTCCAGGCGGCCGCCGTACCGATCGTCGGTAATGGGCACGACGAGATCCCGGATATCGCCCTTGGCCTCACCCGACATGTGCTTGCTCAGACTGTCGACATCCGAGTCCATCGGGATCTCGTCCTGTCCCAGCTGCTTGGTGAGGTGGCGTTGCGGGTCGTAGTCGACCAGCAGCGTGCGTCGTCCCAGACCGGGAAGATCTTCGACGGCCAGCGGATCGTCCTGCTCGCTTTCGTTCAGCTGCGCTGCGAAGTGCCGGGAGATCCGCACAGGGTTGAGCGACTCGGGATTCTCAGCGAACGCCTCACCCAGCCCGGCCGTGACCGCGGTCTTGCCCACCCCGCCCTTCTGATTGCAGACCACTCGGCGTCGTGGGTGCTTGGCGCGCTGCACAGTAGGGGCTGGATTCTTCTCCAGCCACAGCTGCACCGACTGGGCCAGGCCTTGAGTCAGGGAGAGACGTCGGTCGGACGCGGCCTGCCGGAACTGGCTCCACTGGCCGTGGGGGAGGAAGGTGGCGAACGAATCAGCTCCTGTGGTGTCGACGGAGCCCGGGGTGGAGGCGAGGGCCATCCACGCGGTGATGCCCTGCTCCACCGCAGCCTGGATCTCTACTCCGTGCTGGGCGGCTCTGACCTTCAGGCTCTGCCGGAGCCGTGCTGGCAGCTTGGAGACTACTTTCTCGCGTTCGTTCGAGGTGGCTGGAGAACTCATGCGGGCTACCTTACTAACGTTCAACATCAACATCACTAACGACACGTTAGGAAGATACTCCCAGGCGGGTGTTCGGGTGGTTTTACCGCGGTAAAGCCACCCTGGAATTCACCGTGCCGGTGTCGGGGCGCTCCCTGGGTACCACCTCATGCCTCACCTCAGCGACTCGGCAGCCTGCACCTTCGTGAGGCATCAGCCCCGGCAGCCTCGGCCTGAGAGCCCGCCAGCCCACTGGGCGGGGAGGCACAGACCAGACCGTCCAGACAGGGATCGCAGGGCATCCCGCATGACGTCCCGTCACTTACCACGGAAATCGATGCACGCCTGTGACCACGGTGGACGAATGGTGGTGAGCGATGTGGTGAGCGTGGCCGGTCATCATCCGCACGCGGGGCGCCGTCTGCCCGCCCGAGCCAAACCTCACGCTGCCCTTCAACAGCGGCTTCCTTCCTCGACTCCACGCACAAGGAGGGGAGGGCTCCTGGCACAGGTGCAAGTACGGGCAGCCAAAGCCCGGCTCGGTGTACGCCCATCTCGCGAACGCGGATCGGCGATCACATACCGAGAGAGGAGTCGCTCACACATGACCCACGCCATGACGGTTCTGGCTGCGGCTTCGCCACCCGCTGGCGACCGGTCAGTTGTTGATGAATTAACCGACTGGATCACCTCCGTCTTGCCGAACACCGGGGCAGGGCTTCAGATCTGGGGGATCTGCAGCGTCGTGCTGCTCGGTGTGCTGCTTGGGATCGGATCGCGTCGCATGGCGGCGCAGGGGAAGAAGGAACGCGCGGGCCTGGACGGAGCCGCCGACGCGCTCGGCGAAGGCGCGGGGGCCGCGCTCGGGGGAGTTCTCAGCGGAGCTTGGCGGTTCATCGCCGGACAGCAGCTCTGGGGCGAACCGAAGACCGATGCCACCTTCCTCACACCCGGCGCAACCCGTGAGCGCGCCCCCATGGACACGCTCTCCTCAGCCGCGAAGCCCGCAGCAGACGATGCCCTCGAGCACGAACCACGAGCCCGGCCTGCCGTCTTGGCACGGTGCGCAGACATGCTCCCGGGGTGGGCGCAGCGCGCCATGACGACATGGCACTGCTGGCCCGGCGTCGCCCGCTCAGCGGCCCGCGCCGGTACTGTCAGCGCCGGGGCCGGACTTTGGATGGGCCCGTTCTGGACCCTCGGGGCTCTCATCTTCACCGCACTCGTCATGGCGGTCATTGGCCTGGTCTTCCGGGGAGGGCGGTCCCGCACCGCTGCCCAGATCTACGGGGCTGGTCTGTGGGCGGCCCTGGTCCAGCTGCTGCGTCTGTCCAACGAGGACCAGGCACGCGGTGAGACGCACTGGATGCGCTTGTCCGAGGACCTGACCGGCGACACCGCTTGCGTGGTGATCCGTCTGCCGCTGCACTGGCTTGGCTCGGAGAAGGAACGCGCGGCACTGGCCCACGCCGTCCATTCGCGGCTGCCCGGCGAGTGGGTGGCGTCCTATGCCCAGCGCGGTCACGACCCGTACGTGAAGTTCACGCCGCGGCCGCCGGCCCCGCCCTCGCCGGAACTGCCCACCCGGGTGGAGTGGATCCCCTCGACGGACCCGGCCCGAGTGTATGTGGGGGAGACCTTCCGCGGTTCGCGCTATGTCGACACCGAGACCGAGACGCCGCACTGGGGCATCTCCGGCGGCACCGGCGACGGCAAGACCACCTGCCTGCTCATGCCCGTCGTCCACGGCCGCCAGCACGGCGCCCTGGTCGACTGCATCACGATGAAGGCCGCCGCGTTCAAGGACATCGAGGGGGAGAGCGGCATCCGCGTCCACAAGACCGGACGCCAGGCCGTCGCTGCCCTGGCGGAGTTCTACGTCTCGATGAAGGCCGCCGAATCCCTGCAAGGCACCCCGGCAGGCGATCAGCTGCCCGGCCGGATCCTCGTCATCGACGAGTTCGCCTCCTTCGTGAAGAGCGCCAAGATCTGGTGGAAGTACGGGCTGAAGGGGCGGGGGATGCCCCCGTTCGAGGCCTGGTTCCACATGATCCTCATGCAGGGACGTTCCGCTGAACACAAGGTCGTGATCGGCGCGCACACCTTCACCCGCGAACTCTTCGGCGACACCGAGACCCGCGACCTGGTCGGCACCAAGGGCATCGTCGGCCCGGCGTCCAACCCCAAGTGGGGCGTGACGTACGGGCTGGACGCCCCCCGCGTCGACTACCGGCACGACATCAAGGGACGCGGCGTCATCGGTGTGACCGGGTCCCAGGACATCGAAGAGATCCAGTACGCCTACATCACCCCGGTCGCCCGCGATCACCTGCGCCGGTGCACGCCGGCCCCTGACTGGCATGCGCAGGGGCAGATGGCTCCCTGGAACACCGACGCCGCGCTTGAGGAAGCCGAACAGGAGCTGGCGATCGCCGACTTCCTGCCGGGAGGTGCGTTCATGCGAGGTGTGACGCTTGTGACGGGACGGGTTATCCCCGCCGCACAGCCACTTTCCCCCAGGTCAGAGCCATCCGCGTCACAGGGGACAGGAGGGCGGATCGCCGACGATGTCACAACTCAACAGCCCGTTCACCACAGCACTTACCAAGCCGACCAGGCAGAGGCGAGCCTGTTGCCGGTCTTCTCCCTCAAAGAGGCCTGCGAGGCGGGGCTGTTGCCGATCACCTATGGTGCGGCCCGCCAGCGGGTGGCACGGGGGAGACGGGCTGGCGTCGATTTCCCAGAAGGCGTGGTAGTCGACGGCGTCACCTACTACACCGCCAAGGAACTGCTCGCCTGGTGGACATTGGCGACCTCTGTCCGCCATCGCACCGGCCTGCCTAGCATGTGAGAGAGGTCCTATGTCTTGTCAGCTACGGAGGCTCTGGCCAGCCGTTGTTGTCGCGTGCGATACCACGCCCGTATCTCTTCCTCCGTGTAGAGCGTCCTGCCTCCCGCCGTGATTCCTTCGGGGAAGGAGACGTCGCGGCGCTTGGCCTGTCGCAAGGCGCTGGGACTCAGCGGGACCGTCCCTCGCCGGCCTATCTCAGCCAACATGAGCTGCCTTGACGGTGGCAGGCGATGCGCGAGCCGTCTGGCCAGTCGATGCTTAGAACGAGGTCGCGGCACGACCGAATATGGTTTGAGGAAGTCGGCGAGCGACCCTCGGACGTAGAACCACTCTCGGTTTCGGTGCACTCGGTATCTCGTCCACCTGCGATGAAGCCTGCGCTCGACTTCCTCGCCGCCGGGTATGACACGGCTGACCTCCGCGAGCGTCAACGACAACGCCGACACCCGTTGCACAAGGTTCGTAGTCGTGCCGATCTTCACACGGTCACCGAGCTGGATGAAGTAGACCACCGGCGAATGGGACTGTCCGGCCAGCAAGCTCGCCAACTCGATTATGGGTTCTCCCACTTCGCCGCCTCCAAAAGAAGAACAACTCACAGACTGTAGGCAACGGCACTGACATTGATATTGGCAGGCAGGTTCTGGTGGTCGTGACCGTCCGCGCCCATTCCTGGCCGCCAGCAGATGGTGGCGCATGCAGCCGTGACCGATCCCCGGTCCGGGGTGACTGCTCATAGCCGTGCCTGCTGCCCGCGGCGGCCTCTGCGGCGGCCTGACCGATGCTGCCATCGGGTAGCTAGCGAGGGGACCCGTGCGTTTACGCATGGGGGAATCGCTTCTCAGGGCTGCTCTGACCTCAACTGTGTGCATGGGTCTGCACTGTTGACCCCGGCTGACTAGATGCGTGTCGCTTGTATAGTGATCGTCATGACCGTGACGCGGAAGGTTCGCCGGTACTCCGGCGGCGTGTATGACTTGGGGCTCCACGTGGTGTGGTGTCCCAAGTACCGCCGTCGTGTGCTCGGTGGCCGGGTCGCGGTCCGGTTGCGTGAGCTGATCGAGCAGAAGGCGGCCGAGAAGGGCTGGGAGATCATCGCGCTTGAGGTGATGCCGGATCACGTGCACCTGTTCGTCAAGCACCAGCCGAAGGCTTCCGCCTCCTACGTGGCGAACCAGTTCAAGGGCTCCACCTCTCGCGTGCTCCGATCAGAGTTCCCACACCTCAAGAGCCAGATGCCCACCCTGTGGTCGTCGTCGTTCTTCGTCGCCTCGGTCGGCGCCGTCTCGGCGGACATGGTGGAGAAGTACATCAACACCCAGTGGGAACGCCCCCGGAAGAAGAAGCAGAAGGAGGGCACGGCGTGATACGCGCATACAAGTTCCTCCTCGCCCCACCACCCGCCAGGCACAAGCCTTGGGCGAGATGCTTCGGGATCACTGCTCCCTCTACAACGGCGCCCTCCAAGAGCGCCGCGACGCCTACCGGCACGCCTCGAAGACCTCGATCAAGTACGGGCATCAGTCCGCCCAGCTCAAGGAGATCCGCGCCTTCGACCCCGAGCGGCAAGGCCGCTGGTCCTTCTCCAGCCAGCAGGCCACGCTTCGCCGCCTGGACAAGGCATTCGCCGCCTTCTTCCGGCGCGTGAAGGCCGGGGAGAAGCCCGGATACCCCAGGTTCCGGGGCGTCAACTGGTTCGACACCGTGGAGTTCCCGAAGGACGGTGACGGTTGCCGCTGGGGCTCCACTCCACACGATCGCGTCACCCGTGTCCGCCTGCAAGGCGTCGGACACGTCCGCGTGCATCAGCACCGCCCCGTGAAGGGCCGCGTCAAGACCGTCAGTATCAAGCGCGAGGGCAACCAGTGGTACGTAGTCCTCGCCTGCGACAACGTGGCCGCTGAACCGCTCCCGGCCACGGGCGCGGTGACCGGCGTCGACATGGGCGTCACGCACTTCCTCACCACATCCGAGGGCGCTCACTTCGAGAATCCGAGACACGGCAAGCGCAACGCCGAAGCCCTCGCAGATGCTCAGCGGGCGCTCAAGGCGTTCCCGCGCCGAAAGCGGGAGAACCGCTCTGCGAAGCACCGGCGAGCCGTGGAGAAGGTTGCCAAGCTGCACCGTAAGGTGCGCCGTCAGCGCACCGACCACGCGCACAAAGCCGCGCTCGCCCTGGTCCGCGACTATGACCAGATCGCGCATGAGCGGCTGAACATTGCGAACATGGTTCGCACCCCCAAACCGAAGCCCGCCCCCGAGACCCCCGGCGCGTTCCTGCCGAACGGCGCCGCCTCGAAGGCCGGACTCAACCGCAGCATTCTTGACGCGGGTTGGGGGGTGTTCCTGGGCATCCTCGCGCAGAAGGCTGAAAGCGCCGCTCGTGTTCTGATCCCGGTGGACCCCCGCAACACCTCGCGCACCTGCCCGCAGTGCGGGCACGTGGACGGCGAGAACCGCGACGGCGAAAAGTTCCAGTGCACCGCCTGTGACCACCGCGACCACGCGGACCGGGTAGGCGCCTGGAACGTCGCACTCAGGGCCGGGCTGGCCCTTCCCGACGTGGCCTAGCCACCGACAGGAGAAGCCCCCGGATCTATCCGGGGGGAGGAGTCACCTAGCGGGGGAGCCCGTGGCACGTGGCACGAGGCGGCGAGCCGCGCCCCGATCCGCTCCAACCTGTGGTGGTGAGTGGGCGGATGACCCCATCTACCACCGCGAGGCCTTCCCTCCACGGCACTTACCACCAGGGCGCGGGCGCTTACCACGCCTGGTGGCGCCAGGAGTTATGTCCCTGTGACGGTCACCAGGCCCTGGTGGCAAGCGAGGCGGTAAGAGCCCCGGCGAAGAGTGACGGCACAACCTCTCATCTGCACTTTGAGGAGCCGTCCATGCTGGCCTTGCTCCCGAGCCGTGATCGGCGCGGCTCTACGAAGGATGAATCTCCCGGTGCGTCGCGCACGCGGTCGTTGCCGGTGCGCCGTTCTGCGCTGGTGCGCACGGCGGTGTGGGTGGCGGTGGCCGCCGGGCCGCTCGCTCTGGTCGCCAGCTGCGCCCGCCCTGATGCGGTGGTGCGCACCCGGCCGGCACCGGTCACGCAGGCCGACACCGCGAAGGAGCCCGTGACCGATCCAGGCGGCTACGCCGAGCTGGTCCTCGACGTGTGGCTGCGTGCAGGTCGCGACGAGGAGAGCGCGGCCGCGCGGCAGCTGCGTGCGATGGCGCCGTCCGTCCAGCCGCCGTCGTGGGGCGAGCACGCTCCGATCACCGAGCGTCTGACCGTGGTGCGCAGCGTGCGGCAGGGCACCGCCGCGTGGTCGGTCACCGTCGCCGCCCGGTTCAAGGCATCGGCTGGCCACGGCGGAGAAGGCGCCGCGGCCGAAGGGGCGGAGGGGCTCCGGTACTTCGCGGTGCCGCTGATCGTGAAGGGCCTGCGCGCCGCCACCGCGCCCGGCGCCGCCCGCGGCTTCGTCGTGCCCGCCGCGCCCATGGAGGTGAGCGCGCCGAGCACGCTCGAGGAGCCCGACTCCGCGTACGGCACCGAGGTGCCCGCCGAATCGCCGCTGGCGGTGACGGCCGGGGAGTTCCTGACCGCCTACCTAGGGGCGGCGGAGGGCGCCGACCGCTACCTCGCCCCCGGCGTTTCGCTGCCCGCCCTGCGCGGCTCCGCGCCGTTCGAGAAAGTCCGGCTCGAGGAAGTCCGGGCGCAGGAGCAGACGGACGGGAAGGTCGGCGCGGACGGCACGACGGCCCGAGTGCTCGCGGAGATCACGGCGAGCGACACCGGCGGCGGTCAGTGGCCGCTGTCGTACGCCCTCAAGCTCAAGGCCCGCGACGGCCGGTGGGAGGTCATCGCCCTGCAGTCGGGTCTGGAAAGCGCCGCTGGCGAGAGCGAGCAGCACAACAAGCACGCCGACTCCGTCTCCACCGCGGACGCCAGGCCCGGCCCGGCATCCGGCGAACGGACCGTCACCGTGAACGCGGTCGCTCAGGAGGTACAGCGATGAACACCACTCTCGCCGTCGTGGAGTTCAAGGACATCGGCGACAACCTGTTCACGCTGGGGACCAGCTGGGCGGAGAAGGCGCTGAAGCTCGGTTTGCTCGGCATCGTCGTGATCACCATCTTCAGGAAGCTCTCCCTGAAGGGAGCGATCGGCAGCCTGATCGGGCTGGCCCTCGCTCTCGGTATCTACAACGGGCGCGACGATGTCTCCACCTCCTTCACGAGCTTTCTCCTGAACGCTTCGGCGCCTGCGCACGCCCCGCTGCACCCCGGCGCAGGACCTGATGTGGCGCCGGCAGCCCCGTTTTCGGACGGTGAGCACGCATGACCGGCGTCACCACGGCGGTACGGATCGGCCGCACCTACACGCGCGCCCGACGTCACCCCTGGGTACTGGGCAAGATCGGTGACTGGACGCTGCCGCTGGGCCCCTACACCCCCGCCCAGCTCACAATCGCCGCCGTCGGCATCTTCGCTCTGATCAAAACCTGGTCCTGGTGGGCGCCGAGCCTGGGGCCGGTGCCGGTGGTGGGACTCGGGTTCGCGGTCTGGCTGGCACGCGCCTCGCGCGTGGGCGGCCGGGCCCCGTTGTGGGTCGCCTACGGCTGGGCCCAGTTCGCCCTGCAGCCCGCGGGCGGCCGGATCAACGGGCGTACTGTGCGCCCGGGCCAGCCGAAGGTCCTGTACGGCAGCTTCCTCATCGAGAGCACGACCGCGGCCGCCGAGCCTGTCGCCGCGCCCCGCACCCGCGCGGCACAGCGTATGGCGGCGGCCGCACCGGCGGGGAAGCCGGCAGCTCGCCGCTGGAGGCGGCGCCGTCCGGCCCGGACCCGTGCCTCGGCGCCGGTCGTCCGGCCGGTGCCCACCCCGTTGCAGCAGTTGCTCCGCGAGCGGCAGGAGGCGCGGCGATGAAGCTTGCGATCCGTCACATCGTGGACAACATCGTGTGGTCCAACACGGGCGCCGTGTGGGGGATCTGGGCCGTGACCCCGCAGGGCTCGCGCTACATGTCCGAGCGCAGCCGCGAGGAGCTGCACCACCGCATCACCTCCCTGGTCCGCTCGCTGCCGGGCGCGGCCCGCCTGTACGGGCTATGCGCCCGCACCGATCCGGGCGAGGTCGTGGCCCGCACCCTCGCCGGCATCAACCACCGCAGGCGCCCGCACTGGGGCGAGATCGCCGAGGCACAGTTGCGCCTGCTGGCGGGGGAGGACCTGGCCCATCCGGTGGAGATGCACCGGCGCACCCTGTGGCTGGTCGTGCCCCTGGAGGTGGGCGGAGCGCGGGCGGAGTTGTCCGCGGCGTTCGCCTCGGCCTGGGGCGAGCTGTCCGGGATGCTCGGGCTGCCCCCGGCCCCGGTGCCCGCCCACGAGGTCGAGGAGTACCAGCAGCGCGCCCGCCAGGTGACGGCCGAGCTCGGCGGCGGCCTGGAACTGGCCCCGGCCCGCCCGGCCGAGATCGTGTGGATGCACCAGCACGCGCTCGCGCGCGGCCTGGACGAGCCGCTCCTGGCGGAGTCGGAACGCTCCTCCCTGCGGGGCAGCCGTCTGGTGAGCGGTGTCCTGCGGGCCCCCTCGCACGCCGACCTGGGCCAGGTGCGGCTGCTGGAAGGCGGCCAGGACGAACCGGCCCCGGGCTCCGGTGCCGTGAAGAAGCCCGCCCACCCGCGCGGCAGGCGCGGCAAGGGGCGCGGCGGACACCAGGTGGGGCGCCGGTGGCTGCAGGTCGAATCCGAGGCAGGCACCTCCTATCAGGCGCTCCTGGCGCTGGCGGAGATGCCGCGACGATTCTCCGCCGCGAGCGGCGACTTCCTCGCACAGATGGACCGCATGCCGTTCGGCGTCGACTGGATGGTCGACCTCAAGTTGGTCCCGACCGAGAAGGTCGTCGAGGAGGTCAGGAAGAAGAAGAGGGACTTGGTCGACCAGGCCGAGCAGTACTCCGCGCAGCACGCCACCGGCCTGCCGGAGGACATCCACGATGCCGCCGAGGACCTCGGCGACCTCGGGGCGCGCGCGTCGCGCACCAGCGTGGAGGTCGAGGTCCAGTCCGTCACCGTCATGACCGTGTGGGCGGACACCCTCGCCGAATGCGACCGCCGGGCCGGGGCTCTGCAGGCCCGTCTGAAGGGCGCCAACTACAGGTTGGTGCGCCCGGTCGGCGGCCAGGAGGAACTGTTCACGCTCACCCTGCCCGCCACCGCGACGCCGCCCGCCACCCGCCAGTACGTGCAGCACCAGCTCGGCGAGGACTGGGCGATGCACGGCGCGCTCACCGGCCACAGCTTCGGTGACCCCACCGGCGCCATGATCGGTTTCAGTCAGGACGTCGGCACCATCACCCCCACCCTCCTGGACATCGCCAACGCGCCCCGCGCGAACGCGAGCGCCTCGTTCGGGATCGCGGGGGACCTGGGCGGCGGCAAGAGCGTCCTGCTCAAGATGATCGCGTCCTCCATCGTCGACCGCGGCGGCCGCGTCATCGCCATCGACCGCACCAAGCGCCGCGAATGGGCCGCCTTCGCACAGGCTGCGGCCGCCGGCCGCAGCCAGATTGTGGACGCGGCGAAGGCCGAGCTGTCCATCGACCCGCTGAGGGTGTTCGCCGACCCCGCGGTCGCCGCGGGCTACGCGCTCAGCTACCTCACCGTCCAGCTCGGCGTGGGGCCGATGACCGAACATGGCGCGCTGCTGAAGACGGCCGTCAAGCAAGCCGCCGCGGCCGCCGTGCCGTGCATGGCCGAGGTCGTCGTCGCCCTGGTGGAGATGGCGGCGGGGGAGGGGCCGCGCGCTCTGCGGGCCGCATCGCTCGTCGAGTGGCTACAGGTCGCCGCCGACGAGCCGCTCGCCGCGTCCATCTTCGACCCCGAACTGCCGCCACTCGACCTCAGCTCGGACGTCTCCTCGGACTTCGTGGTCATCACCACGACCGGACTCACACTGCCGCCCCGGGAGGCAGTGACCACCCCGGAGCTGATGCGCAACCAGCCCTTGGAGGCCCTCATCGGCCGCGCCGTGCTCTACCTGATCGCCGCCATCGCCCGTGAAACCGCCTTCACCGACTCACGGTTCACGCTCATCCCGCTCGATGAGGCGTACTGGCTCACCTCCAGCGCCGAGGGGCAGTCGCTGGTCGACGAGATCGTGTTCGACGGCCGCAAGCACGGCGCAGGGGTGGGCCTGGGCTGCCATGACGTGCGCGAGCTCGGCACCTCCACCGGCCGCGGCCTGCTCGCCTACCGCTTCCTGTCCCGCACCGCCGACCCGGAGCTCGCCGCGCGCGGCCTGGAGTGGCTCGGCCTGCCCGGCGACGACGAGGACCTCCTGACCATGGTCACCACCAACCTGAGCCCGTTCGGCCAGATGGAGAGGGCCGGCGAGTTCCTCGGTCGCGACCCGCGCATGCAGATCGGGCGCTTCAAGGCCCTCGTCCCCGGCGTGGACCGCGTCCTCGAAGCCATTTTCACCACCCCCGAGGACGCGACCGGGACCGGTGAGGACCGGCCGGAGCCCACCTTCATGGACCTGACGGCCGCTGGGAGCCCGCGATGAGCGACACCTTTTCCCCCCGCCCGCTGCGCCGCTGGGCCGCGACGCTGACCGTGCTCCTGGCGGTGGCCGCCGTACTGAGCGCCGTGCTGGCTCTCCCGCGGCTGCTGCTGCCCCACATCGGCGACGCCTTCACCCCCTCTCCCACGAAGCCCGCCGCCACCCAGCAGCCCACCCGCGACAGCAACGCCTGCGACCTGGTCGCTGGCCCGGCGAAGGACTACTGCCGCAGCCGCGGTGACACCGATGCCGCCCGGCCCGCTGGGGACGGGTTCGGCGTCGCGAGCGTGGTCCTGCTGACGCCCGCACTGCTCGGCATCGCCGTCCTGCTGGCCAGCCGCCGGAGCACATCATGACCGCCGCCCGCCGCCGCTGGACGACAGCCGGGACCATCGCCGCCCTGACCGTGCTCCTGCTCGCCGTCAGCAGCACGCCGTCCTTCGCCGCCGACGGAGGCGGCTCCTCGGGGGACCTGCTCGACCCGCTCGACGTCACCACTAGCGAAGGCGCACCGATCTCCCGCTACGAGCTGACGGCCACCGAGGACGGCCCGATCGACACCGTCATGAAGTTCATCCTGTCCGGCACGTTCGCGCTCTCCCGCACCACGGTCGGCTTCGCTTCCTGGCTGGTCGACTGGGGGTACCGGTTCCCGGTCCTGGAGACGATGGCCGGACCGGCGCAGAAGATCAGCGACGCGTACGAGACCAGCGTCCTCGGGCCGCTCGGCATGGCCGGCGCCTTCCTGGCGTGGACGTTCGCCTTCGGCCTCATCCTGATCATGCGGGGGAGGGTCGCGCGGGGCGCGGGCGAGATCCTGCTGACCCTGCTGATCGCCACGTTCGCCGCGAGCACCCTCCTGCGTCCCGCGATGCTGCTGGGGCACGACGGACCGATCCAGCAGACCCAGCGCGCCGCCCTGGAAGCCGCGTCCATCACCGCCAACGGCGGCGAGAAGAAGAAGGGCGCCGATCCGTGCGACCTGCTCACCGGGCCCGCACAGAACGCCTGTCGCCAGACGGCGAGTTCGGACTCCGGCGCAGCGGCCAAGAAGAACAAGCAGGCCTGCGATGCCGTCGCCGGACCTGCCCGCGACACCTGCCTGCGCGGCGAGCGGCCGCTGGCCGCCGCGGATGTGTCCAAGCCCATCACCCGCACGCTCACCGACACCCTCGTCGTACAGCCCTACATGCTGCTGCAGTACGGCCGGACCATCGACAAGAACAGCCCCCTCTACAAGGCCCACAAGAAGCTGATCAAGCCGCCCAAGGGTGAGGGCGAGGATGACCCCTGCGGCAGGATCCACGGCCCGGCCAAGAAGTACTGCCAGAAGGGCGAGTCTGAGCACGGCGCCCAACGCGAGCTGGACAAGTTCGGCAAGGACGGCAAGACAGCCGCCGATTACATGGAGAGCGTCACCTGGGAGCGCCTCCTGGGCGCCCTCCTGATCCTGCTCGTCGCCCTCATCATCACCATCGTCATCATGGCCATGGTCTTGGCCCTGGTCACCGCCCAGTTTGGCTGCGTGATCGCCGCGGCAGGCGCAGGCATCGTGTTCGCCTGGGCCATGCTGCCCGGCCCCAACCGGGCCGCGCTGTGGAAGTGGGTCGGCATCTACGCCTCGGCCTGCCTCGTGCTGTTCGGCGTCGCCGTCTTCATTCCCCTGTGGGGTGTCACGGCGCGCGCCCTGCTGGCCGACAACTCCACCCCGCTGATGGAGCGGCTGCTCATCCTCGTCGGACTCGCTGTCACCGGGCTCGCCGCGCACCGCATCATGCTCCGCAAGGGCACCGGGATCGGGCGCCGCTTCGCCGAGCGGATGCGCTACGCCCGCATCGGCGGCAGCCACACCATGGGCGACAACGCCGCCGCCACCGCCGCCGCGATGGCCTCCCTCGGCTACAGCGGCGGCATTGGCGGCAGTTCACCCGCGCATCAGTCCTTCCTCAGCCGCCACGCCGGACTCTCACTCGGCCTGCGCGCCCTGGGCGATCCCACCGGCATGCCTGGCCACCCCGGCGCCCTCCTCGCCGAGGCCCGCGCCGAAGGCCGCCGAGCCCTGGCCCCACTGGCAGTTGGCGCGCGTGCCGCGCACGCAGCCCTGATCGGCCCGCCCCGCACGGCACAACAGCCCACCCGGCCCGGAGCCAAGCAGCCCGCGCCCAACACCGGGCCCGGCAGTGGAGGTCCGGCGACCCCGACGGTGATCGACGGCCGTACCGGACGCATCATCAGCCGCGGCACCCCACCGCCCGACTTCACGCCCATCGGCACCCGCCTGGAAGCCGGACTCAAGCGCACCCGCGGCGGCCGCGTCCTGGTCGGCACGACCAAGGCCGCCTACTACTCCACCGTCGGTCTGCCCGCGACCTGGACCCGGGTCCGCCGCGCCAAGAGCACCTTGACCGGCGACCTGCACCAGGAACTCGGCCGCCAGCGCGCCCACTACGCCGACGTCGCCACCCAGTGGGCCTTCGACACCTACGACGGGCTGCCCGGCCGCCGCGCCCCGGAACGCCGTCCCGACGAAGGTGTCACCCCCACCCCGCTGTTCAACTCCACGCCCCGCTCTGAGCCGTACGGGGAGCGCGACTACGGGGAGTCCGACTTCGGGGAGCGCGGTTACACCGAGCCGCCGATCGTGAGCGAGCCCCGTACCGATCCGGTCAGCCGGAGCAGCTCCCGTGACCAGTCCGAAGACCTCGCCGCCGCCCTCGCGTGGCTGCACTCAAGGGACGAAGAGCCCCGACGCCGCGAGGGCACCGCGAGCGCGGATGAGTCCGGGGCGGTGCCGCCCCTCAACTTCCGTGCCCGGCCCGATGAGGACGGGGAAGAGGGCCGGTGAAGAAGAGGCTCGGTTGCGCCACCCTGCTCCTGGGCCTGCTCGCGGCCCCGGTCCTGCTCGTCCTGGTCGTCGCGGCCCGCGAGCCTGCCGCACCACCGATGGAGAAGGTCGGCAAGGTCTCCGGCATCCCGAAGCGGATGCTCGCCGCCTACCAGACCGCCGCCAGCCGCCTGCCCGACGAGGCCCCCAAATGCAAGGGCATGCGCTGGCCGATCCTGGCCGGCATCGCCAAGGTCGAGTCCAACCACGCCGGGGGCCGCAAAGTCGCCGGCAACGGCGACATCAGCCCTCGCATCCTCGGTGTCCTCCTCAACGGCTCCGGGGCCGGAGGCAACACGACGACCTTCCGCGACACCGACGGAGGGAAGTGGGACGGGACCTCCGGAAGCGAAAGGGCAGTGGGGCCTTTCCAGTTCCTGCCCTCCACCTGGAATGGGTCGGGCCGCGACGCCAACGGCGACGGCGAGAAGAACCCGCACAACGCCGACGACGCCGCCCTCGGCGCCGCGGTCTACCTGTGCGGCAAGGGCCGCAACCTCGCCGACCGCTCCCAGCTCAAGAACGCGATCTTCCAGTACAACCGCTCCGACGCCTACGTCGCCGACGTCCTGTCCTGGATCGACCGCTACAGCCAGCTCGGCAACGGCACCATCCGCATCGGCCAGAACGTCAAAGGCGACGCCCGCACCGTCATCAACACCGCCCTCAACGAGAAGGGCACCCCCTACTCCTGGGGCGGCGGAAACGCCAACGGCCCGAGCCGCGGCCACTGCTGCTCCCTGAGCGGCAAATCCGGCGCCGGCACCACCGGCTACGACTGCTCCGGCCTGACCACCTACGTCTACGCCCAGGTCGGCATCAGCCTCCCGCGCACCGCCGCCGCCCAGGCCCAGCGCGGCAAACGCATCCCCGCCAGCCGCGGCATCGGCGCCCTCAAGCCCGGCGACCTCGTGTTCTTTGGTTACGGCAGTGACAGCACGATCTACCACGTCGGCATCTACCTCGGCGATGGGCAGATGATCAACGCCGCCCGGCCCGGAACCAAGGTCCGCACCGAGCCCATATGGGACCACGGATACGCGGGGGGAGCCCGCCTACTGTGAGCACCAACTCCCGTTGTAGGGACTCATTTGATTTGTCCTTTTCTCATCAACGTGTCCATCCCGATGTCCAGTTGGACACGTTGATGAGAATCGCCAGGTCAGCCATGTCGTCCCAGCCGACCTGTCCGGCGATCAGTCGAGAACTGGACACCACAGTGAGAAATTCGCCCGGACAGATCGATGAGAAGCCCTCACAAACGCCCAGGTCAGGGCCACCCAGCCGGACAAGAAGGTTGAGAACCTACACCCGTGCACCGAAGAGCCGCTCTGTCGTGTGGCTGCTCCTGGCGGCTGCCGCCTGCGCCCTGACCGGCCTAGTCCTGCTGCTCCCCGCCGACGGCCCGACACCCTCCTCGCACGATGAGGCTGCCCCCATGCGCCCGGCACCCACCGCTGCCGCCGACAGGGCATCGGAGAAGGCCACGCCCGCGCCCGGCCCGGACACCCGCAGCAAGGCCCCGCCGGCGGACGACATGCCTGTCCCGGGAGACGGCCCTGGAGGCGACCACGCCGTCCAGCGGCTGCTGGAGCGCTCCTCACCCGCCGACCTGCCCCGCCGGACCGAGAAGCAACTCGTCGCCCTGGCCTCACGCGTCTGGAACGCCGAGATCACCGGCGCCGAGCGCTCCCACTGGCCCGCCTACTTCGCCGAACAGCCGCTGCGGGCCCCTTACCGGGACGTACGGATCCAGGCCGGGATCGCCCGCTCCGTCGCCAGCACCCCGGACCGGGCCCGCGTCCGTCTGGTCTGGGCAGGGACCGATCCCGCCGGAGACGCCCAGGACGGCCGGTCCGCCGAAGTCCTTCTCGCCCGCCACAACTCCAGATGGGAGCCCGTACGGTGACCGCCGCATCGACTTGCTCAGCCAAAACCGACCGCACGCGGCCGACTGTCCACTTCGTCGTTCCTGACGGCGTGGACGATCCGGCCCGGCCCAGCGGCGGCAATACGTACGACCTTGAGCTCGTCCGCAATTTGCCGCATGCCGGATGGCAGGTGCGGCTGCTTTCGGTGACCGGCGGCTGGCCGAGTCCGGACCGTGTGGCACGCCAGGAGCTGGCACGTGCCTTGGGCGCTTTGCCGGATCGCTCCACGGTGCTCCTGGACGGCCTGGTGGGATGCGGGGTGCCCGAGGTCCTGGAGGCTGAGGCCGACCGACTGCGTTTGGCGATGCTGGTACACCTGCCACTCGCCCTCGAAGAAGGCCTCACCCCTGAGGCGGCCTCCTTGCTCGATGCCGGTGAACACCGCGCCCTCACCTGCACGGTCGCAGCCATCACGACGAGCCAGTCCTCCGCCCGCCACCTGATAACGCATCATGATCTTGCGCCGCGTGCCGTGCACACCGCCGTCCCGGGCGTGAACCTGATGCCGCCCCGCCGGGTACCGACGGAGTCTCCGAACTGCTCTGCGTCGCCTCGATCACCCCGGTCAAGGGCCACCTCGTCCTCATCGACGCCCTGGCCGAGGTCGCCGACCTGCCGTGGCGCTGCCACCTCGTCGGAGGCACCGATCAAGGCCCCGCACACGTCGCCCGCGTCCGCGACGCGATCGACCGGCACCAGCTGACCGACCGGATCGTCATCCACGGCCCACTGACCGGCAACGCGCTCCACGCCCGCTACGCCGCTGCCGACGTACTGCTGCTCGCGTCGTCGTACGAAACCTACGGACTGGTGATCACCGAGGCCTTAGGCCGCAACGTCCCCGTTATCGCCTCCTACGTTGGCGGCGTTCCCGAAGCGATGGGGCATGGCCTCGGTGACACACGCCCCGGCCTCCTCGTCACCCCTGGGAGCCACGCCACGTGGAGAGACGCACTCCACACATGGTTGACCGACGCTCAACTGCGCGAACGCCTCCGCACCGCGGCTCGTCAACGGCGCCACACCCTGCCGTACTGGCATCACATGGCCCAGATCGCAGCTCACGCCCTGCACGGCCGGCCCGCAGTGCCCCTCCCGACGCACCCGACCATTTTCACCATGCCGTATCCGTGGCCAACGGCCAGCGTCCCGAGCGCGGACCCTGCTCCTCAAGTCCCCGTGCATGGCACCAACGTTGTGCGACACAGTGGCTCGACTCGCGCAGCTCAAAGGCTGTCTCCCGCGGAGGATTGGTTCTTCATGTCCGGGCTGAGCTGATTCGCAGATGGTGCAGCATGAGCAGCGCCGCGACCGCGTTGGCTGAGCGCACCTCGCCGTGGGCGATCAGTTCAGGCGCCTTCTCCAGCGGCACCCACTCGCGGAGCGCCGACTCGAAGTCGTCGGCCGGGATTTCACGGACCTGTTCGGCTTGGTCGGACCAGTACATGCGATGGTGCGAGGTGGAGATTCCGGGCATGGGGTCCACGGCAAGGAGGAGGTGCATGGGTCAGGGGCGCCACCCGGTTTCTTCCTCGAACTCGCGTGCCGCGGCGGCCGCGGGGTCCTCACCCTCGCCGGTGCCGCCCGACGGGAGTTCCCAGCCCCAGGCGTCGGTGATGAAGCGGTGTCGCCACAGGAGGAGGGCCTCGTTCGCGTCGTTGACGACGGTGGCCACCGCGACGGGGCGCAAGCGGATGACGGTGTGGTCGAGGTGTCGGCCGTCGGGTAGTTCGACGTCGGCCATGTTCACCTGTGCCCACCGGTTCTCGTACACGGTGCGCTCGCCGAGGTTCCGCCACACAGACACGGAGCTGCCTTTCGTCGGGGTGCCTCGCCATCCCAGCACACGGGACGTGCCCGGGTCACATGGGGATGCTCAGCGCCTCGTCGATGCGCTCGACAGCCTCAGAGGTGGCCTGGGTGTGTGCCCGCGAGAGGCTGCGTCGCAGCTTCAACAGCCGATCACTCAGACGTCGAGACTCGGTGCCTCGCATCGTCTCCACCACCCTGAGCGCGGTGTCAGCGGCCTGCTCGGCATCGCCGGCTCGCAGTTGGCAGTCGGACAGAGTGGCCAGCCGGTGCACTCGCCCGCGATCATGTGTCTGGACGGCGACCGCTTCGGCCGCGTACGTCGTCGCAGGCGCCATGTCGCCGAGGCGCAGCAGGGCATCCCATGTTGGTTTCCAAAAGGCCAGGTTGCACGTAGCTCGTCTCCGCTGGCTCCTCGTCCCGGCGGATCTGCTCGGCGGCGGTCTCGGCGAGGGTCATGGCCCGGTGCGCGGAGTTTTGATCTCCCATGCGCGCGTAGGCCTTGGCCTGCATGGCGTACAGGTCACACGTCAGGGCGTGGGAGATGTGCGCTCCAGCACTCCGAATGCCCGCCTCCGCGAAGCCGACGGCCTGCTCGTACTCGCGCATGTAGAGAGACTGGTTCACCAGGAGCGCTATCACGTACCCGCCGAACGCCCGGTCGCCGGAGGCCTTGGCCATGCGGAGCGCCTGGTGGAAGTAGCGCTGCGCGAGGCCCTGGGTATCAGAGTCGTACGCGCAGATGCCCGCGACCGCGACGAGCCCGCCCACGGCGCGGTGCAGCTCGCGCCCCGTCCGGTCTGTGTAGGCGCCGCGGAGGAGTGGGGCGGTCTCGCGGTTGAGGAAGCCGACGACGCGGCCGCGGGTCGCTATGCCACCGGACTTGCGGTACATCCGCTCGTAGTGGTTGCGGGCGTTGCGCAGCAGGTTGACGTCTGATTCGCCGACGCGGAGCGTGCCTGCCCGGCTCACGTCGGCGTCGTCGGGCGGGTTCTCCCATTCCCACGCGGGCCCGATGGCGGGCAGGCCAGCGATGACGGGCGCCGCGCGTAGGTCGCTGCGGCGCTGGAGGTCGCCGCGCCATAGGGCAGTGGCGCGCTCGACGAAGCCGGCGAGTGGGGTTTGGGCGGGTAGCGCTGTCTGCTGGCTCATGCCGATGTCGTCGAGGGTGAGCCGTCGGCCGATGTGTTCGGAGAGCACGTCGCGGATCAACTCGGGTACGTGGCCGCGTGGGTGTTGGCCCTTGAGCCAGCGGATCACGCTGGCGTGGTTGTACCGGGTGGGGCGCCCGCCCGCGCTCGAGGCTTGGTTGACGCGTGCGGCGAGGCCGACGCGGGACATGCCGGACTCGTGCAGGAGGGCGTCGAGCAAGGTGTTCGGCACACACTTCCGGTCGTTCTGACCTGCGGCGAACGATGGGGCCATGGATGAGAGAGCACCCATCACAAAGTGGCTCACGCGGGCACACCCTGTGCCACGGCAGGCGCGCGCCGAGTGGGATAGCCATGGAGTGGCCCTGCTCGCGCTCGGCCGGTGCTTCGACGCGATCCGTATCCCGCCCGAGCGCATCCACGCCGCGGTCGGCAGCACCGAGCCGGGCGTAGTGGCTGCGGCCCTGGCCGAGTGGCTTCACGGCCCTGTGTTCCGCGACACCCGGTACAGCGGAGGCCCGTACTACGCGCTCGTGCCGCCGGGCGCGGCGCAGTGGGACGGCAAGGAAGATCAGCTCGGCGCAGTCACGTACCTCGGCGTCCCTCGCCCCGAAGGCCCCGCTTCGCTGCTCGCTTCCCGGGTGGTGGCTCCTCCCTTCCCCGGGAGTCTGTGCGACACCGCTCGTTTGCTCGCCCTCCTCGACCCCGCTGATCCCTTGCCCCTTCGGACGAACGAGTCATGAACGCCACCGAGCCCCGGGGTACCACCGGACGCCTGAGTGCCCGACTACGCCCCGTTGCCGGGGAAGCAGGGGCATCTACGCACAGGAGTGACACGCGGTGAAACGGAGCGCGGAAGACCCGGAGCGAGGACGTGCGCCGGCCGACGCGGAGACCGGTGTGGGGACTGTTGACGTCCTCCTTTACCTGAACGTGTACGGCATCGAGGAGACAGCCGACCGCCACGCCTACATCCGCGGCAGCTTCGAGTACGCCGAAGCCCGGGACTGGAACATCCTCGGCGCCCTTGACGACAACGTCCCGCTCGAGGCTCCTCGCGAGGAACGACCGGGATGGCGCAGCATCGTGCAGCTCGTCGAGAACCCCGCGAAGTCCGTGGACCGAATCGTGGTGCACAGCCTCGACGACGTGGTCCAGGGCCCCGTGCAGCAGGACGAGGTGAGGGCCTGGGCCGCCCGCCACGGCTGCTTCATCGCGGCCCTGCTCGACACCGAGTCCGACGCCGCGGTGACGGTCAGCGAGGGCGGGGGCGAGTCGTCGTGAAGGACGAGACCGCCTTCGAGGTGAACGTGGGCGCCACGATCCAGCGGTGCGGCAGGGCTCTGGACCTGGTCGACCCGGACGATTCGACCGAGCTGCAGGCCATGGCCGACGCGCTGTTGGACGCGCTGTTGGTGGATCTCAGCACGCTCTACACGTCCGAGGTGCTGCAGCGCTCCACGCACCCGGATGTTCAGGACCAGATGCAGCGCGCGGGCCGATTCCTCCTCGAGAATTCCAGCCCGCGCCTGACGCAGTCCGCATATGACCACCTGCGTGACCTGGCCTGGCAGGTGCGCTGCCTGGCACATATGCACCGCAGCGAGCAGGACAAGCAGAGCGCCGGGCGGGAGGAGGTGTGGTGAGCGCGGCGGGCCGGCACCGGGCGCCGCGCGGCGACCCCGTGGAACGACTGCTGTACGGGGTCAGCTCGCTCATGGGGTTCGGCGCCGTCGTGCTGCTGTGCGCAGTCGTGGACGACGAAATGCACGACGGCGGCGGGGGATTGCCGTCGGTCAGCGTCCCAGACCGCGTCGTGGAAGCCGTCATGGACCAGTGACTGCTCACGCTCGCCCGGAGCACTGGGAGCGCACACCCGGGTGAACGGCCGGCACATTCTCCGTCACGCCCGGGGCCGCAGCGGCCGGATGAGGGCCGCCACGGCAACGCGCGCTTCCGAGGCGCGCGCCTGCGGCCGGGAACGCCCCGGTGTCCCGACCGCGAGCAGAGGAGGGGAAGCTGGCCGACCGGTGACCCACGCCTTTTACTGCGACGCCGCTGAGAAGATCCGGCAGAGTTAGGGCCGCCAGCTGCGCAGGTGTTCGGCGATGCGTGCGGCAGTGCACTGCGGGTCGTACAACTCCTGGGCCAGGGTGGTGAGTTGATCCCGCGTCGGGTCGGCGGCAATACCGCTGGCGTTGAGGTACATGACAGCGACGGCGCAGGCCACGGTGAGGTTGGAGCGCTCCAGCCACCGGCAGCGGCCGAGGGTGTGCACGAGGGCGGCGGCGCGGGCGTAAGGGCCGCCGTAAACCGGCTGGTCAAGGAGTTCAGCTCGGTGGCGTGCGACGGCGGCGATCGGGACGCCGAGGTCGTCGGGTGCGGGGTCGCGATGGCCGGCGCGCTGGGCGACTTCGAGGATCCAGGAGAGATCGACGTGCAGGGACATGCTCACGCAGCGGCGCCCCGGCCCGGCAGTGCCGGGGCGTGCTGTGCGTCGAGATCGGCCTCCAGGCCGACGAGGAAATCTCCGTGGGTGTCCATGAGGCGCTGGGCGGCGGCCATGCCCGCCGCGCGGACGCCAGTGGTGTCCTCGGCGATGAGACGCTCGACGTACCGGTTGAAGTCCAGGCCGCGCGCGGCAGCGGCGTCCTTGCCAGCGGCCAGTATGTCGGCTTCCAAGCGCACCTGGGTCTGCTTCCTGCTGTTCATACCTTCAAGGTAGCAGGGTGGTAGCAGGTGGGCCAGGGCCTCACAGCAGGCCCCGCCAGTTGTCCGTTCTCAGGGGAGGTGGTCGAGTCCTCCTCGATCTGATCGGGGGACTGCCCGGTTCCTTGGCAGAGTGCAAAGCGGTGCTCATGTCCCCACCTTCTGGAGGTGGGATGCCGTCGGGCGAAGAGGGCTGAGGGCAGATCGACGGACGAACGCGTCGAGCACGTTGACCAGAAGGAGCGGCGTCCGTCAGGTCGTTCGTGGCAGGAAGTCACATATGCGCAGAGCAACTTGTCGACTCCTGTACCCCAATGTGACCCGGTTCGACCCTAGTTGCGATCGATGACTTCTGATGGGAGCTGGGAACATGGCTGGCATATGCGTAACCTCATGGCTCCTAGGGCCTGTATCGGAAGTGGGCTGGAGCCACAGGTTCGTGCGAGAGCAGGAAGTTGGCGTATCTGGCCGGTGGTACGAGGCCCGGCGTTGCGGGCACAGCTCCTGCCGGGCCGAGATGGTGGATGTGGTGGTAGCCCAGGTCCCGGGCGGTCTCGCGGAGCCTGCCGAGGGCGGTCTTGGTGAGGCACTCCGCGATGATCGCTGGATGGTGGGCTTGAAGGGTCTTCTCCATGCCCCGCAGGACCTGTGGTTCCAGCCCCTCGACGTCTATCTTCACCAGGTCGACGGGCAGCCCATCCAGGAGGTCGTCGGCCGTGGTGACGTCGACGTCGACCCAGCTGACGGCGGGCTTGGTCGCCAGGAGCGAGGCGGCGGTGGTGTCGGTGGGGATGCTGAGGCGGGCCCGGCCCGGCTCGTCAGACAGTGCCTTGCCGCTGATGGTGACGCGGTCGTCGAGGGCATTGGCCCTGACGTTGCGCTGCAGCATCGCGGCTGCGGTGGGGTTGGGTTCGACGGCCACGGCCTGGAGCTGAGGGTTGGCCTGGCAGGCCAGGAGTGTGTAGATGCCGGAGAAGGCCCCGATGTCGACGAACCGGCGGGCTTTGCGGGCGAGACTGTGGAGGACCGGGATGGTGGTCTCTTCCCAGTCCTTCATGTTGGTCCAAATCACGCTGCGGGCCAGGATGTCGGCCTCGCTGGAGACGTACTGGAACGGGCGGCCGTCGGGGGCGCGCAGGGTCCAGGTTCCGGCGGGGTGCAAACGCCCCCATACAGCGGGGGGAACCAGCCCTCGGGTGGCGGCGGCGCGTACGGCGCGCTGGCAGCCGGGAAGCTGGAGGAACAGGTCGCGAGTGGTGCGCATCACGGCGGTTGGCATGCCGTGAAACCTAGAGGGACCCCGGCGTCTTGCACGCGTGCACTGCCTGCGTCGCGTCTGTTTCACTCCGGTGCTGCAGCGGTCACAGCCACTCGTTGATGGCCGCGATGAGGACGGTGGCCTCGGAGCGGACCGCGAGTTTGTCGTATCTCGTGGCCACGGCCCTGTGGTGCTTGAGGCGGTTGATGCCGCATTCGACCGCGTGCCGCTCGCGATAGTCGATCTTGTCGAACTTCGGCGGACGACCACCACGCGAGCCACGATGCTTGCGGTTGCGGGCCTGATCGGCCTTGTCCGGGATGGTGCAGCGGATGCCGCGTTTGCGCAGATAGGCACGGTTCTTGCGGGAGGCGTATGCCTTATCGGCGCGAACTCGGTTGGGTCGGATCCGGGGCCGGCCCGAACCTGTGCGGGCGACGCGGATCTTGCTCAGGACCGGTTCGAACTGCGGGGAGTCGCCACGTTGCCCGGCGGTTATCACGATCGCCATGGGCTTCTGGCCTTGCTCGACGGCCAGGTGGAGCTTGGTAGTCAGACCACCGCGCGAGCGGCCAAGGCCATGGTCGTCCGGCTCGGCGTTGACGCCATCGGCCGGTTCGACCTGAAGATCCCCCTTTTCCTCGCCCCGGCGGCGTGCTGGTGGGCCCGGCAGACCGTGGAGTCGACGTTGATGTCCCAGGTGATGAGATCGTCAGCGTCGGCCTGGGCCTGCAGTTGGGCGAGAATCCGCTGCCAGGTGCCGTCCCGTTGCCAGCGGCGGAACAGGTCATACACCCGGGCCTAGGGCCCGTACCGCTCCGGCACGTCCCGCCACGGAGCACCGGTACGGGTGCGAAACCGTATGCCGTCGATCAACTGCCGTCTGGTCCATACAGGCAGACGGCCCGGCTTCTTGCCCCGGGGCAACAACGGCTTCAGGCAGGCCCACTGCGTATCCGTCAGATCTCCACGTGCCACGAAACAAGATCATCCCAATTCAAGATTCACTTTCGCAACACGCCCTAAGACCGTGTCCTACGTGGTGAGGCGGACGAGTCGCTTGTAGCAGCAGATGGCTGCGGCGAGGCCGAGAAAGGCCAGGTAGTTACGGGGATCGCGCTCATAGCGGGGACTGAGCCTGCGGTAGCCCGACAGCCACGAGATCGTCCGCTCGATCACCCACCTACGGCGCCCCAGACGTTCGCTGGACTCGATGCCCTTGCGCGCGATCCGCACTCCAATGCGCTTGCCGCGAAGCCATTTCCGCAGGTCGGCTCGGTCATACGTTTGTCGGCATGCAGGCGCTCGGGCTTGAAGTACCGGCCGCGGTGGGGGTCGTGTCTCGTTTGGTGACCCGCCACCATCGGCTTCAAGCCCTCGCTGTCGTGGACGTCCTGCGTCTCTTCGGTGTGCGGCCCGTTGCCGTCGGGGGAGTCGCCGGTTGTTGTCTTGCTGCCGCCTTCGTGCTTGCCGAAGGACGGGCGGGGGGTCTCGGCGAACCGCAGCTCTCAAGGACGGGTGGGGGAAGGGGCGTCGGTGATCGCGGTCAGGATGTGGCCCATGGGGTTGAGCGGGAACAGGCTATCCGTCCTCTCGAACAGGCCGCGGGACTCTCCGTCGGGGGAGTGCGTGACGAGGCCAAGGTCGGCTGCGACGGTGTCGATCGTCGGTTTCTATCTCCTCGTTCCGTGTCGGTGGCCGTGGGCCCCTTCGGGGTCTGGGAAGGGACGCCGGGCGTTGAGGGTGCAGTGCGTTGCTGAACCGGAGCGGGGGAGTCTGCCTCGTACCCGCTTGTTCCTCTCAACGAGAGCACAGATGGCACGGAGTTGGCGCTTCTCGTGCGAGGTCGCCGACCGCACGGCGGTGACCCGCGTGTGCCAGTTCAGCCCTGTACTACGGGCAATGTGCACGACCGAGCCATTAATGTCCCGGATCTCTCCGGTGAGCTCTTGATAGCGGTCAAATACGATCATGCCGACGTGGAGCCAGTCGGGTTTGGCGCGTTTTCCCACTGTGGCCTCCCGTGTGCCCACTATGGCTTCCGAGGCAAAGAGCATCGCTTGCAGTGCGTCGCCCGCCCAACGCCGAGTGAAGTTGGGAGAGTTGGCCTGCTTGAGGCATAGTCGTGCCATCGCTTCGCGCGGTCGCGCGACGACGCAGTGCGACCGTAGCGCCCCTCACATTAACGGATCAATAGTGCTGCGGTAGCTATTTGACGCCTTGAGGGATGGCATGTGCCAAGCGGCCCCCGTCGAGGGTGACGGGGGCCGCTTGGACGTGATGTCAGATCAGGTGGTCGTACTCGCCTGCTTTCACGCCGGCTATGAAGTCGGCAAGGCGTTCGGGGGTTGTCATGACGATGATGTCTGGATCTTCGCTTTCCCGTATCTGGATCAATTCGGCTTGCGATCGCACCTCTACGCAGTTGTTGCCACCCCCGCCGCAAACGCTAGACTTCTGCCACTCGTTTTCCGGCATTTCCTGACCTTTCACAGTGTGTGCGCGATCTCTCGAATCAGGTCTCGTGACTGCTTGACGCCAAGGGTACGTTCCTCCATCGCTGTCAGCAGGTCTCGGTATGCCCTGAGCTGCGCGTCCGCATCAAGAAACAGGGCGCCGTGCGCCGCGTCGAGCTGCACTGTGTCAAGCTGCGGCACAGGTCCTCCCGCAAGCAGAACCGCCTGCCCGGACCCGGCGAAACCGTCAGCATCAAAGGTGAGCACGCGTATCGTGCAGTTCGTATGTTCGGACAGGGAAAGCAGGTGCTTCAGCTGCTTGCGAGCCATCGTCCTTCCGCCGAACCGCATTCGCAGCGCAGCCTCGTGGATCACAGCAGTGAATGCGGTGCCGCCGTCTCGGTTGAGGATCTGAGCGCGCTTCATTCTGTGAGCGATACGTGCCTCAATGTCCCCTTGCGAGAGGCGAGGGAAAGTGAACTCGAAGACTGCCCGTGCGTAGTCCTCTGTCTGCGTGAGGCCGGGAAGGTGTGCGATCTGGTACGTGCGGAGGTGAGTGGCCTTGCATTCAAGCTCTGTGAGATCCAGGAAGCCTGCGGGCAGGATGCCTCGGTATTCCTCCCACCAGCCTTTGTCGCGTTCGGTGGCCATGGAGATCAGGGCATCGAGGTATGCCCGATCCGTACAGCCGTAGTTACTGGCGAGCACCCGAAGCCGGTCTGCGCCAACGCCGAACCGCGCAGTCTCCATGTGACTGATCTTCGTGTGGTCGATACCGAGGAGCACAGCGGCTTCGCGGGCGTTGAGGCCGGCGGCCTCCCGCATCTTGCGCAGCTCGACGCCCAATCGACGTTGGCGAGCGGTCGTAACTGTCCTGGGTGGCATGGCCGCAAGTCTGCCCCGCACGGATGACCCTGGTCCACAGGGATCTATGTTGTTCCGCAAAGGGGTGGCTATGTTGTTCCCGTCTGCTCTGGTCAAGGCGCATTGCGACGCACTCCGGCACCGAAGCGCACCCGATGACGCACGACCGCAGAGTGGCATCGTCATCGTCGGGGGTGCCAGAGCCACGGTGACGAGCAGCGCGAGCCAACCGCGTTGGGAGACAACGAAATGAACGCTGCCTTAGCACCTCCCGTACCACCGCCGTCCCTCCGGACGAGTTATCGCTTCACCGCACCAATCGAGTCGGCGAGCGCGGCAATTCTCCGTGAGCTCGTCTGCGCCCTCCTGAGAGGGGCCGGCCTTCTTCCCCTGCTCGACGATGCTCGGAGCTGTTTGAGCGAGGTCGTCCCGAATGTGCAACGCCACACGAAGGCCGCCCTGGTCGCGGTCGACGTGTCGCTCGGAAGCGATCACGTGACCGTCACCGTGCACGACGACGTCCCCCGCTCCCTGCCCAAACTGCGCGAGGCGGAACTCGACGAACTCAGAGGCCGCGGCCTCACTCTCGTGAGCGAGCGATGCAGGGGGTTGGTCGCATGATCGTGCCCGAGCGCGTCCACGTGTCGCGCATGCCTGGCGGCGACGGTCCCGGTCCGGTGTGGCTGTACTTCGACACGACGACACTCGTCGAGCTGAATCCTGCGCTTGCCTGCGACACGGTGTACCAACTCGCCGAACTGTGCGGGCTGTCGGTGACACCGCAGGCCGACGCTGGCGAGGTGTCTTCATGACCCTCGCCGACGTCGCCATCGTGCTACTGCAGCGAGCGCCCCGTCCAGGTCACGGTCGCACGGCGGAAGCCTCCTGCCCGGGCGGAGGCGCCACCTGAACCGGGCCGAAGACGTCGGCCCGCGCGCCCGCGCTCGGCGCAGACCGATCCACCCACCGTGCTGTCGGTCATTCTGAACTCCCCGCGTGTGAAGTCCCACGGGTTGTTGGACAGTTCTGTCCCGGCTCCTGGACGGCCCCACGGCACTTTGGACGGTCTCGGCACATCCTGGACGACCATTGCTCGTTGGTCCTTCCGTGACAGAAGCGCGTGAGCCGGAGCTGGTAGGCGACCGGCGTTGGATGGCCGAGCATCGCTGCCAGGCGGTGCTCCAGGTGCTGGACGGAGACCCGGTCGCACAGGTGGCCCGCCAGTTCGGCGCGTCGCGGCAGTCGGTGTACGCCTGGATCGAGCGGTACCACGCCGACGGGCTGGACGCTGGGAACGCACACCCAGGTGAACGGTCGGCACATTCTCCGTCACGCTCTCGACGCCAGGGGCGGGCTCTGGTGAGGCGTGGCGGGGCCTCATGTCCTGTTTGTAACAGAGGCAGGACGTGGGGCCGTGCCCCCTTCTCTTCATTCTCCTTAAGGGAAGGGGGCACGGGCTCGCCTCGCGGGTGTGGCGAGCCCGGCCGGGACAGCGGCACCGTCTGTCTCCCCGTACGAAGCGGCTGTCCCGGCCATAGAACAGATTCCCGCCCGGCGATCGGGGCGCAGCACCAGGGCTTCTCGGCCCGCTGCCAGCTCCGGCACGTACTAGTAGACCGTGGTCCGCGAGACGCTCAGCAGCTTGGCAATCGAGGTGATCGAGTTGTTGGCCCGTCAGGCGGCTACCGGCACCAGTGCTCCCACAGCAGCACCCTGTCCAGCGCCGCCTGGCGGCCACAGCCGGTCGGCGCTGTCGGTCAGTGAGCTGGTCCTGGTGGCGCTCGGCGTGTTGGAGCGCGCCGACGAGGTCCTCGGGTATGTCGCGGACGTCGGCGGCGGCGTACCGGGCGGACAGCTCGGCCTGTAGCGGGCTGGAATGTCGAGGTGGAAGAAGAAGAGCGAGGCGCTGCCGAGGCTCAATTGCACCGCGCGGCTTCCGCCTCAAGGACAAGCGTCTGCACCTCGCGGGGCAGGACCGGGCCGAAGGTGATGTGGGATGCGCAGTCTGGGCACGCGAACTGGGTCAATGCGGGGGGCGCCGGGCTGGCGATGTCGCGTACGGGCACGGCGGTGGCGGTGGCAGGCGCAACAACTGGCGCTCATATCGCCAGGGCGGTGATGCCGTAGTTGATGCCCATGCTGGCCAGGGCCGCGGCCGTGCGGCGCTCCTTCTGGAGGCGTCGGCGCACGTGCTGTTCGTGGGCCAGAAAGTAAGGGCGGATGAGGGCGACGTCGCCGCCAGTCAGGGGTGGTGTCGGCTGGCGTCTGGGGGGCCGGTGATCACGAGTCTCAGCACATGGGAGAGCAGGGCGATAAGGTCGCGTATGCGTTGTCAGCTCCTGGATAGCTGGTGGCGTGAGCCCCGGCGACCGGTCCTCAGCGGTCGCCGGGGCGTTGTGTTGGGTGGGTGTTACTGACTTCGGCGCTTTGAGGTCGCGGTGGTGGATCGTCGAGGACGAGTCCGGTGCTGGCCATGAACCCGTTGAGGGTGACGGGCCGGTATTGAAGGCGTTTGAGTCGGTTGCGGATGAGGGTTTCCATCCGCGCGAGAGGGATTGCGGTGAGGTTTGCCAGGCTGCGTTTGCAGTGTGACCACACGCTTTCCACCAGGTTGAGGTCTGGCGCGTAGGCGGGCAGCAGGAAGACGGTCAGCCAGTCACGGGCCGCGACCAACTTCTTCATACGCTGGGAGATGTGGGTGTTGAGCCGGTCCCACACCAGCACGATCGGGGCCTTGAGCATCTGGTGCATGGCGTCGATCAGCCGGATGTAGTCCGTCTCGGACAGGCTGCGCCGGATCTGCTTGCCGCGGCGGACGGTGCGGCTGTCGCGCACGCGCAGCCGGTAGCTCAACCGGGTGCGTTCGCCGGGCCGCAGCGCGAGCAGGGCGGACATCGAGACCCTGCCCGGGCTGCGCCCGCGGCCTTCACCACCGGGGTTCGGCCCCGGCGGCCCCAGGTCGGCCGCGTGGCGGCCTCAGACGCTGGGCTGCCTCGTCCTCGAAGCAGATCCATCCGCCGCAGACCGCCCGCGCCCTACTATCTCCGGCCAAGTGCTCTGTTTCCAAGCGGCAATCGCCGCCTCATCACGCTCGACTGCCCGCCGTGCCGCCATCTGCGGCGTGAATCCCAGTCGGCGCATCAGCCGTGTCGCCTCGGAAACGCTGTAAGAGATGTGGAAGGTGCGGCCGATCAGCGTTTCCACCCGCCTGCCGGTCCACACTGATCCTCTTCCCAGCCGTGGACGGCCGGGCCCTCATCCAGCATCCGAGCCAACTTCTCCCGAAGCGGCGGGCGCAGCTTGCACCGCTGTCCGCCTGCCCTCTTGGAGGCCAGCGCCGCTGTCCCACCGGCGCCCGCCAGGCCCGACGCCACTGGTAGACCGACTTCTGCGTCACCTGCAGCCGCCGCGCAATCTCCGGGTACACCGATAGCGGCCGTGAACAACTCCGCGGCCTGACGCCGCACCACTCGCGCCGTGCTCGCTCAGCCGAGACGACACGCCCACCATCCGCATACCTCGTACACGACGGTCTACCGCGCCTCCAACCAACTGTCAGCAGCCCGAACCAGACCTCAAAGCGCCGAAGTCGATAACGGCGAGCACGGCCGCGACCTTCGACACGGTGGGCAGGGCCATGGCCTGGTCCTGCCCGGCCTTGCGGATCGTGACGATGGACAGGCCAGTCATTTCCGCGAGCTGAGCTTGGGTGATGGCCTTACCGCGAAGAAGCTTGATCCTTTGCCCGTTCGTGTAGCCAGACCACTCCTGCCCTTCACGCACCCCTTTCCTCCGACATGCCGCCTCCGGACATGAGCCGGTACATGTACAAGCTGGCCTGAGGATCACGATCCTGCGGCATACGCGCTTCAACTCTGCTCTGTATCTGACCTATTAGAACGGTACGCGCGTGGCCGAGCAGCCGTCACGCCATCGAAGGATCCTCCCGCTACGGGTCGGTCCCGGCCCAGACCAGGCGAACGCGTACTCGGTCCCGGTAGCCGTCGACACCGCGCGCGGCCCCGGCAAGAATCCGTACGCTCCGGACGGGGCCTGCGGGGGTAGTCATGTTTTCGTGCCTGCTGTCGGATGCCGTGGGCCAGCTGCCGTCGGGGCGCGTTCATGACCGGTACACACGGCGGCTCGCTGGCGCTCCGGTAGGCGGCGCCTCGGCGGTGATTGAGCTGGTGGTGCGCCCGGTTCAAATGTGTCAGCTCCGTTGCAGGGAAGTGGCGTTCGTCGAGCAGATCAACGGGCTGACCCGGTCACGCGCCTGGGACGCGCTGCTGCTGCGGGCGGTACTCGCCTCGATCGCGCTGTGTCTTGCGGGCCGTCCTGGTGCCCACTCCGGCTACCGGTGGCTCCGGCTGCCGGATGGACAACGATCACCCCGCAACCCCCGCGCCATTTCGTGCGTGACCAGGCAAGTTCTGTTACTAATCGTTCCCTGATGTTCACGCTGGGTGAAGCTTGCTTCGTCAAGCCCGCGCCCACGGACCGTGAGGTAACTCATGCACCTGTTAACGAAGGGCCGACGGCCGAAGGTATCCCTGATGGCCGGGCTCTTGGCATTGCTGTCGTTACTGGCGTGGGGGCTTGCCGCTCCCACCGCCGCCCAGGAGGGCCTCTTCACAGGATGGGGCAACAACTACCACTCGCAACTCGGCGATACCGAGGACCACAACAGGCTGACACCTTCCATGGTGCCCCGACTCGCCAGCGGAGACGTCTCCGCCCTCGCTGCCAGTCCCGACGGCGGCCACAGCCTGGCACTGCTCTCCAACGGCACCGTGGAAAGCTGGGGCTACAACAACCTTGGCCAGCTCGGTAACGGCACCAACACTTCCACAGCCCTCCCCAGCACCGTGACCGGCCTGAGCGATGTGCAGGCTATCGCGGCGGGTAACGCCGAGGCGGTGGCCGAGTTCACCACGACCGGCGACGGCGAGCGGGTCTGGGACGCCAAGAAGCTGGGCCGCACCCACGTCGCCGGCAAGGTGAACTACCCGGTGACGCCGCCGGTGGGCGGCAACCACAACCAGGTGTGGATGAACTGCAACGGCGATGTCTACACCAAGGAAATCCCGAACGAGAACGCCGTGCACTCCCTGGAGCACGGCGCGGTCTGGGTGACGTACAACGACCAGGCGAAGCCCGCCGACTTGAAGAAGCTGGAAGCGAAGGTCAAGAAGACCCCGTACTCGCTGATGAGCCCGGTGAAGAAGCAGAAGGACCCGATCCTGCTTTCGGCGTGGGGCCACCAGCGGGTGGTGAAGAGCGCCGACGACCCGAAGGTCAATCCCTTCTTCTCCACCTACGTCCAGGGCAAGCAGACCCCTGAGCCCGGTGCGGCGTGCACCAACGGCCAGGGGCAGTAGCGATGAAGCGCAAGGACTGGCTGATCGGTGCCGCCCTGGGCGCGGTGCTCGCGGCGGGCGGCATCACGGCGGCGGTGGCATCGACCGGCGGCTCCTCCGACGCCTCCGACGCCTCCGACTCCGCGAAGACGCCGTCGAGTTCGTCGGCCGACGCGGGCTTCGCCCGCGACATGGCCGTGCACCACCAGCAGGCCGTCGAGATGTCCTACGTCGTCCGGGACCGCACCAAGAACACGGAAGTACGCCGCCTCGCCTACGACATCGCGCAGACCCAGGCCAACCAGCGCGGCATGATGCTGGGCTGGCTGGACCTGTGGGAGCTGCCGAAGGTGCCGCCCGGCGAGCCCATGGAGTGGATGGACATGAGCGGGGCGCCCTCGGCGGGCGACGGTTCCCTCATGCCCGGCATGGCGACGAACGCGCAGATGAAGCGGCTCGGCGAGCTGAACGGCAAGCAGGCCGAGGTGTATTACCTGCAGCTGATGACCGCCCACCACAAGGGGGGCATCCATATGGCGCAGGGGTGCGTGGAGCGCTGCGAGGTGCCGGTCGAGCGGCGGCTCGCGCAGGGGATGGTGGAGTCCCAGGAGTCCGAGATCAAGCTGATGACGGACTTGCTGAAGGCACGGGGCGCGAAGCCGTAGGGGGCCCTGCCGGGGGGCTCCCCAATCCCGCCCCTTCCCGAAACCGGGGGCTCCGCCCCCTTCCAGCCGATCGGAGCGCGGCCGTGCTGGAGGTAGTACCGCGGTGGTTCGTCCAGTCCTTCGATGACGATGGCACGGTCGTTGACCTCGATCGGGCCGGGTCGCGCCGAGACCGCGAGCTTCTTGGGTGACGGTCGTCAGGTCGGGCTTGACCCATGCGGCCCGGCACATGGCGATCTGCTGGGGCGGGCAGATGCAGGCCATGGTCGACGTGCTGTTGGTGGACCTCAGCACGCTGTACACGTCTGATGTGCTGCAGTCCACGCACCCGGATGTTCAGGACCAGATCCGGCGCGCGGGCCGATTCCTCCTCGACAATTCCAGCCCGCGCCTGACGCAGTCCGCATATGAGCACCTGCGTGAGCTGGCCTGGCAGGTGCGCTGCCTGGCATATATGCACTGCAGCGAGAAGGACAAGCAAGGCGCCTGGCGGGAGGAGCCGCCGTGAGCACGGCGGGCCGGCACCGGGCGCCGCGCGGCGACCCCCTGGAACGACTGCTATACGGGGTAAGCTCGCTGATGGGGATCGGTGCTGTCGTGCTGCTGTGCGCCGTCGTGGAGCTGGGAACGCACACCCAGGTGAACGGTCGGCACATTCTCCGTCACGTTCTCAACACCAGGGGCGGGCCCTGGTGATGCGTGGCGGTGGCCTCATGTCCTGATTGGTAACGGAGGCAGGACGTGGGCCGAGCCCCCTTCTTCTCCCCTCCTAGGGGAAGGGGGCAAGGGCTCGCCTCGCGGGTGTGGCGAGCCCGGCCGGGACAGCGGCACCGTCCGTCCATCTCCCCGTACGGAGCGGCTGTCCCGGTTACAGAACAGATTCCCGCCCGGCGATCGAGGTGCCTCTCCTTCCCCCAGCTCCGCGCTGGGCCGCAGCGGCCAGATGAGGGCCGCCTCGGCAGCGCGCACTTCCGAAGTGCGTGCCCGCGGCCTGGAACGCCCCCGTTGTCCCGGCCGCGAACAGAAGCGCCAGGCTGGCGGACCGGGGAGACGTAATCCGCATGCCTGGCGCCGCCCGCCCCACCGGCTGCCGGCCACGGGCCGCTGCGACGGATTCCGCACGGCCGCCATCCGCTCCTCCGCACCTGGTCCGGGAAGAGCAGAAAGCGGCGGGGCGAGCCCAGTCCCTGCGTGCCCCCGGGTCATCAACTCCCGTCACGCCTGCGCGGACGTCACAACCCACAGGAATCGCGCGGGTGTGGCGGGACGCTGCTCCCATTTACTGATCAAGAAAGGCGCTGCCGACATGACGATGCGACAGTGCTGATATTAGATGGCTCTCATGAGGGGCACTCAGACCTGCGGCGCGATCTTGATCCTTTCGGCGGGTCGGAGAAAACCTCCTCATATAAGCGCAGGTTAATGGAGATCAAAAGAGCTCTTACGCGGACAGCGCCACGCCCTGCACACCTTGCAACCGTGCCCAAATACGCATGGCCTGGTATAGGTAATCTCTGGATGTGCCACTAACCCAGAGCCAAACAGTTTTAAGCGCTCAAAGAAAGGAATTCCATGATTCCCCGCAAAGCAAAGATTTCTTTAATTTTATCCGTCATGACTGCCGCCGCGGCTTCGGGCACGCTGGGGCTCTCCAGCAACGCCCACGCCGATGGTTGGCTCTGCGGCCAGCACCCACACTGGGTAGCCGGAGACTATGTTGGCCACAAGTTTGTCAATGGCCAGCTCAGCGACTCCACTCTGACTCTCAGCACCCGGCCCAGCCATGACAAGCCGGGACATTTCCAAGGGCTCCGCGACACAAGCGGCATCACCTGGTCCATGGTCGATTCCTCCCTCACCATTGCCGATAAAGAAGGAGACACCATCACGCTGGTGCCGCACTGCTCGGGGTTTAAGTTTGAGCCGGAAAACCTTATCGGTGTAGGAGATGGCGTGCACGCCTCCGACCCGAAAACCATCTACACCTTTGTTCGCAATCACACTCCGTAACCGTCTATAACAAATGCCCGGCGCTTGATCCCGGGTGAGAACCCCAGCACGGTTGCCGCCCTCCAGCTCCGCGGCCTGTTGCAACGGCGTCCCGAACTGGCCCTGAAAGCCCCGTTGTTCGTGTTCGACGGCGGCTGCGACTCCGTCCGCCTCGCCCTCGAACTGACCGGGGCCCCGGCCCAGATTCTCGTCCGGGTCCGCTCCGACCGGTCCTTCTACGCCGACCCAGCATCCCGCAGCACGACGGCCGCGGGGCGGCCACGCCGACACGGTGCGAAGTTCGCCTGCCCCGCCCCGGCCACCTGCCCCGCCCCGGCCACCTGGCCGGCCCCGGACATCACGCACGAATGCGCAGACGAGCAGTACGGCGCGGTGACCGTGCGGATGTGGCACCGCCTCTGCACGCCAAGACCCAGCAGCACGACGGACACGGCAGCCGCAGCCCTCGCCATCATCCCGGGCACTGTGGTCCGCCTCAGTGTGGACCGGCTTCCCGGACGCAGCCGGGCGCCGAAGACGCTGTGGCTGTGGTGGACCGGACCGCCCGGCCACAGACCCGACCCCGACCTGCTCTGGCGGGCCTACACGCGCCACTTCGACATCGAGCACACGTTCCGCTTCGCCCGGCAGACGCTGAACTGGACCCTGCCGCGGCCCCGCACCCCACAACAGGCGGACCGATGGGCCTGGCTGGTCCTCGCCGCCTACACCCCAACCCCGCCTTGCCCGAACCCTGGTGAGCGACCACCGGCTGCCCTGGGAGCAGCCACTGCCGTCAGTGCGGCTTACGCCGGGCCGTGTCCGCCGACGATTTCGTCATGTTCAGGCCGCAGTGGGCACACCAGCCAAGCCACCACAATCCTGTGGACGCTCCACAGGCCGACCACAAGGCACCCGACGAGGCCCCGCACCCCGCCATCCGGCAGTCAAATCAGCGGCTTAACCTGCAATCCAACACTCTCAGGGATAAAGCGAAGCTAAGGCTGACCCGCTCGATGTGTCGGCGGTCAGAGAATTCCGCCCTGCCGACGATCTTGTGATGTCTACCCTCTCAGCTGGGCACCAACTGGTGTGCGATTCAGAGGGATCGGGGCGGTTGGCCCGCGCAACCCCCGTGCCATTTCGTGCGTGACCAGGCAAGTTCTGTTACTAATCGTTCAATGATGTTCACGCTGGGTGAACTGGCTTGCTCCGTCAAGCCCGCGCCCACGGACCGTGAGGTAACTCATGCACCTGTTAACGAAGGGCCGACGGCCGAAGGTATCCCTGCTGGCGGGGCTCTTGGCGCTGCTGTCGTTACTGGCGTGGGGGCTTTCCGCTCCCACCGCCACCGCCCAGGAGGGCCGCATCAAGGGATGGGGCAGCAACTACCACCTGCAGCTCGGCGACGCCCAGGGCGGCGGCAGGCTGACACCTGCCACGGTGGCCGGACTCACCGGCGCAAGGGTCTCCGCCCTCGCTGCCAGTTCCTGGAACGGCCACGGCCTGGCACTGCTCTCCAACGGCACCGTGGAAAGCTGGGGCTACAACGTCAACGGCGAGCTCGGTAACGGCACCACCGCCGTCCAAGCCGTCCCCGGCACCGTGACCGGCCTGCGCGGTGTGCGGGCCATCGCGGCGGGCGGCGCCCACAGCCTGGCGTTGCTGTCTGACGGCACCGTCAAGGCCTGGGGCTACAACGCCGACGGCGAGCTCGGCGACGGCACCAACACCAACCGCACCACTCCAGTCACCGTCACCGGCCTGACCAACGTCGTGGCCATCGCGGCGGGCGTCAACCACAGCCTTGCAGTGCTGTCTGACGGCACCGTCAAGGCCTGGGGCTACAACAACTACGGCCAGCTCGGCGACAACACCGTCACCAGCCGCACCACTCCGGTCACCGTCCCCGGCCTGACCAACGTCCGGGGAGTCGCCGGAGGCCAATTCCACAGCCTGGCGTTGCTGTCCGACGGCACCGTCAAGGCCTGGGGCTACAACGGCAACGGTCAGCTCGGCGACGGCACCAACACCAGCCGCACCACTCCGGTCACCGTCCCCGGCCTGACCAACGTGCGTGAAATCTCCGCAGGCCTTCAACACAATCTGGTCCGGCTGGCCAACGGCGTCAAGGCCTGGGGCTACAACGCCTACGGTCAGCTCGGCGACGGCACCACCACCACCCGCACCACTCCAGTCACCGTCACCGGGATGTCCGACGTGCGCGCTATCAGCGCTGGTGGCAACCACTCCATGTTCCTGACCCGCGACGGCAACGTCAGTACCGTCGGCCTCAACACCAGCGGTCAGCTCGGTGATGGCACCACCAGCAACCGCTCGACGGTCACCACCCCGGTGGAGGGGCTCGGCAGCATCTCGCGCATCGCCGCCGGCATCGACTTCAGCCTCGCAGCCTGACCAGTGCACAGGCCAGACCGGCGCTGCACCCGACGGGATGCCGTTGGTGAACTCGGGGCCTAGCGTGACGTCGGTCTTCAGGACCCGGTTGGTCTTGAAGACCGACGTTGTCGTTTGCGGTGGGTGCCGATGCCGATGCGTCCGATCAGGGGTGGGGCCGGGCGTCACTGGCAGTCTCGTGCTGTTCGGGGGCGGGGTCTTCTGTCAGTGGGAGACCAGCACTTAGAGCTCCTAACGCAACGTGGGTCGCCGTGACTTCCGGAGGGGTGTGTCGGTTACTGATGTTCGCAGCCGCGCTGCACACCACCGTCGACTTCGACAGCGTGATGCGAGATCCCAGCAAGGCCAGGACGGCCGGGTGCTGGATGCACGGGCCGCCGACGACTCGTTCCAGTTGAGGGTGGATCTGCGTGAGCAGGCCGCGGAGCCGGTTGGAGATCCGCTGGCCAGGTTGTCGTCGAAGCCGACGATCATCTCCAGCTCGGCGACGGTGTCGTCTTCGAGCTCGATGGAGCGGAGGGTGTGCGACAACGACCGGGCGGCGTCCGCGATGACGAACGCGTCGCGGGCATCGGTCTTCGCCTCGCCGGGGTAGAGGTCGGCGATCCGCCGCATCGTCAGTCCGGGCAGATAGGCGACCTGGCAGCTCATGTCCCTGGCGACGGCGATCGACAGGGCACCGATCGAGGCGGGCTGGTTGACGATAACGAGCACGGTGCCGTGCTTGGCCTTCAACTTGCCGAAGACTTCGCGGAGTTTGGGCTCGCTGTTGGGCAGCCGCTTGTCAACGGCCTTCTTCCCGGCGAGGGTGACGGCGGTGGCGTGGTGTTCGCCCTTGCCGACGTCCAGGCCGAGGAAGGCGCCGATGTCGCTGGTGTCGATCACGTGCAGTCTCCAGTCGTAGTCGCCTGGCTTTGGCACGGCACCGATCACCACATCCACATGACGAAGATCCTCCCAAGTCCCTGCGGAACCGGTGGTCATGCCCCTGACTTGTTGAATCGGACCCAGACGCCCGGTCTGCAGCCGTAGCGTCCAGGGCGCCGGTCGGCACGGGCTCGCATTGCCCCATGCCGCCCCGCAGGGCTGGCTCATGATTAGAGTGCCGCCGCCGACCGGCACCCGCGCGGTGTGGCTCGACAGAGGCATGAACGTGTGAGACCGCAACTTCAAGTCAGGGTGCCCACCGCACACTTCTGCCGCTTCGAGTACCAGGTCAGGACACGCGTGATCGCCATCGGGATCGACCCCCACAAGTCCTCTCACACCGCTGTCGCGATCGACGCTGCAGGCCACAAGATCGGCCAGCGTCGCTTCGTCGTCAACGCGGGAACCTTCGGCCAGCTGATGCGCTGGAGCGAGCAGTGGCCCGAGCGCCGCTTCGCGGTCGAAGGAGCCGGCGGCCTCGGGCGGACGCTCGCCCAGCAGCTGGCCGCCGCTGGCGAGAACGTGGTCGACGTGCCTTCGACCCTGTCCGCCAGGGCTCGTCTCCTGGCCACCGGCGGTGACCGCAAGACCGACCCCGCCGACGCGCTCCACGTTGCCCAAGTCGCGCTCTTCCGAATCGACTTGCGCAAAGTCACCGCGGAGGACCAGTCCACGATCCTCCGTCTGCTGACCGAGCGACACAATGATCTGGTCAACGAGCGCACTCGCACTACGAACCGCCTGCACGCCGCCCTGCGGGACCTGCTGTCCGGCGGCGCCCCGACCCGGCTCTCGGCCGACAAGGCCGCCACCTTGATGAAGGGCATCCGGCCGCTCACCGCGACGGACAGCTGCCGCCGCGGCATCGCCCGCGATCTGCTGGCCGACCTGCGTCGGCTTGACCGCCAGGTCAAGGACAACGAGGCCCAGATGCGGGACGCTCTCGCCGCCTCCCGCACCAGCCTGACGTCGTTGCCTGGCCTGGGCACAGTGCTGGCCGCGAAGGTCTTGGGCCACATCGGCGACATCAGTCGCTTCCCAACCGAGCACCACTTTGCCAGCTACGTGGGCAGCGCCCTTGGACGCCTCCAGCGGAAAGAACGTCCGCCATCGCCTCAACACCGGTGGCAACAGGGCCCTGAACAGCGCACTTCACATCATCGCTATCTGTCAGATCCGGGACGGCGGCCGCGGCCAGGAGTACTACCTGCGCAAGATCGCCGAAGGCAAGACGCCCACTGAAGCCCGTCGGGCTCTCAAGCGCCGCTTGTCCAACGTCGTCTATCGGATCATGAAGCGCGATCAACGGAGCCAACTTCCTGCCGCCGCTTGACACACAGAGGCGCTAATCAGCGGTCTGTCGATGCCTCCAGAGCCGGTGACACCCCCAGCCCATGCGTTCGACAGGGGGAGATAGCCATGCCAGCTCCAGAGGCCGGGAGCCCCGTTGCGGCGCCACGAGAAGGTAAGGGGGTGCAGGCACTGGCACCGTGTGAGGTGTAGGGCGGGCCGGTCTGCGGTGTATGGGGGTGCGGCCGGTGATCACGAGTCTCAGCACGTGGGAGAGCAGGGCGATAAGGTCTCGCATGCGTCGTCGGTTCCTGGATAGCTGGTGGCGTGAGCCCCGGCGGCCGGTCCTACGCGGCCGTCGGGGCGTTGTGTTTGGTGGGGTGTTAGTGGGTGTTGAGGTGCCAGCGGGTGCCGTCGGGGATGTACCAGGCGCAGGCGTCGCCGTTGGCTTCGCGGCCGTAGCCGAAGTTGTCCTGTGTGGGCCGGCTGCGGGTGTTCCACCAGCGCCATGCGGTCTCGGCCTGCTTCCACAGGTCGGGGGCGCCGCCGTAGGTGACGGTGCGGTCGTCGGTGAAGGGGACGCGGGCCCATGCGCCGTCGCTGCGCTGGAGCTGGATGCTGGTGGTGCCGGTGGTGTCGTCGAGGTGGTAGACGAGTTCGGTCTGCGGCAGGTGGAAGGCCAGGAGGAGCCGCAGCGGGTAGTGCGCCTGGATGTCGGTGGCGGTGAGCGCGGTGGGGCGGGTTTCCGTCTGGGGGGCGCGTTCGGGGCGGTGGGGCTGGGGGTAGACGTGCGCGTCGGTGCGGGCGGGCATGAAGCTGCCCGCGGTGGCGGTGAAGTGGCCGACGGCCCGGCGGTGGTCGTCGACGCCGAGGCGGACGAGTCCGCCGGCGATGCCGAGCGCGATGTCGGTGAGGATGATGGCGCCGGGCTTGGCCTGCTCGATCCAGGCCTCGGGGATGGCGGGCACGGAGCAGGTGGCGATGATCCGGTCGAACCGGTCCGCCTCAGGAATGCCCTTCTGTCCGTCGCCCGTGGCTAGGTGGGGGGTGTAGCCGAGTTGTTGGAGGCGGGTGCGGGCGGTCTCGACGAGGTCGGGGTCGACGTCGATGGAGTGGACGAGCGAGTCGCCCAGGCGCGCGCACAGCAGTGCGGTGTTGTAGCCGGTGCCGGTACCGATCTCCAGGACGCGGTGTCCCCTGCGTACGGAGAGGTCTTCGAGCATGGCGGCCATGAGGCTCGGCAGGGTGCTGGAGGAGACGGGCAAGCCGGTCCAGGCGGTGTCGTCGACCTGCTCGGCGGTGGAGGGGTCCAGCGTGGTGACGAGGGTGATGTCGCGGTAGGCGGCGGCGAGGTGCTTGTCGTCGGTGCGGGCGCGCTGCTGGCGCCAGACGGTGATGCCCTTGGCGTTGGTCTCCTGCTCGAACCACGTGGGCACGAAGTGGTGGCGGGGGACGGTGGCGAACGCCTCGGCCCACTGCGGGGTGTGGATGACGCCGGCGTTTTGCAGGGTGTCGGCGAGTGCGGTCATGTGTGGCCGGGCGGCGTCGAGGTCAAGCTCGGGGTCGCTCACGGGTCAGACTCCTTGCAGTTCATCGGCGAGGGCTTCCGCGATGGGCAGGCCGGTGGCGTGTTGGATCCAGTCCCACTGCCCGCACGGGTTCGCTTCGAGGAACGTCCACTCGCCGGTGGGCGAGACGATGAAGTCCAGGGCAGCGAAGCGCAGTTCGAGGCGGGCCATCAAGCGCCGTACCGCCTCGGCGACGTGGCCCGGCGTTTCGGTGGCGCGGTAGGTGAGCGACTTGTAGTCGCTGCGCCAGTCCACGTGCGCGGCCTCGCTGCGGGCGTGGATTTCCGCGGCGAGCATCCGGTCACCGGCGACGGTCAGGCGTACCTCGTGGGCCTTGTCCATCCAGGCCTGGAAGAGGTGCGCGGTGGTGTCGAGGCCGCTCAGGTCGTCGAGGTCATCCTCGGCCAGGCGGCGGGTGTAGACCGTTTTGAGGGTGTCCTCTTCGATGAAGACCGGGGACGCGATGGCCTTGCTGACCACCGGTCCGTAGTCGGAGGCGAACGCGCGCACCGCGTCGGGGCTGTTGGTGATCAGCGTTGGGGGATGGCGAGGCCGCAGTCGCGGGCGGCGGTGAGCTGGAGGGGTTTGTACTCGGCGCGGGACATCGCGGCGGGATGGTTGACCCACCGGCACTCGAGTGCGGTGATCACGCCACCGAGTCCGGCCCGCGCCTGAGCGGCGGCGAAGCGCTGCTCGGCCTCCGACATGCCCGCGGGCAGGCCGAAGGCGTTCGGCGAGCGGTAGTAGACGCCGGTGACCTCGGCCAGGCGCACGGAACGGTGCTCGGTGGCGAGTTGGCCGTGCCAGCCGTGGACGGCGTCCAGACGGGCGGCCATGGTGAGGTCCTGGGGGAACTCGGCGGTGTCCATGCGGAAGACGCGGGCGCCGCGCTCGGTCAGGACCTTGACGACGCGGTCGGTCGGCCAGTCGTCCTGTGCGGCGATGACGAGAATGCAGGCCATCACGTGATCAGTCCTTGGGTCCCTCGTCGAGCGGCGGCGGGTTCTTCATGTTGCCGTCCGGAACCGTGGGGTTGTGGGTCGCCATGTAGGGCAGCGGGCCGTCGTAGAGGCCGACGGACATCTGCACCGCGGGGTCGTAGATCGCGGGGGGTACGGCGATGGCCTGGGTGGCGTCGGGGGTGCGGGCGAAGCGGAGGATCCACGGACGGGTGGCCGCGCTGCTCGGCGGCTCGGAGCTGCGGGGGATGGTTCCGCCCGCGGGGGAGAGCGGGAACCCTTCCTTCGGGTGCGCGATGCTCGTCATCACGGGATCCTTCCAGTGCCGGTGACGGATGGGTTGGGCCCGCACCCCTGCCGCGGGCCATCCGGCCACGCTGGAATCCACGTGAGGGGGCGTCCGCGGGAGGGGGCGGGAGCGTAAGGCGCACAGCCGTGCGGGCCGGCGCGGGTGAGGAGCGGGCGGGCGGACAGGCTGTAGCAGCCGTGCCGGTCCGCGACCGCCAGGCGGTAGACGGTGCCGTCGCCGAGCGCGGTGAGGGCCTGCTCGTGCAGCTCGATGTCGTACGGCCAGGCGCGCAGGGGCGCGGCGGGGTCGGACGGGTCGTGCGTGACCACGCGCACCGCGCCGATCTTGTGCGGCCCTTCGAGCCATACCGCGTCGAGGGGAGGGTCGATGCGGTTGGCCAGGCGCGGTGCCCACGCGTCGAACCAGCGCAGGGCCAGGCGCGGGGAGGGAGCGGCGTAGCCGTCGAGCAGCCATTCCCGGGCGGCGGTGTTGTCGGGTGCCGCGCCGATCGTGCACTCGCACCACACCGCGGTCGGCCACACCGGCCCCGAGCGAGGCGGCGGCGCGCACGTGCCGTTCACAGCCACTGCCCGAGCTCGACGCGATAGGGCAGGGTGACGTGCTCGCGGTAGTCGAGGTGCGCGGGGTTCTCACGCACGTGCCCCAAAGCCCAGTCCTGGGGCTCGACACGGTCCTCGCTGACCGGGCTCATCGCGCCGCACGCCATGCACTCCAGCGCCCCCGTGATCGGCTCGGCGTCCGGCTCCCGGTTCGGCGCGATGGTGTGCTCACGGAAGCGGTGACGGGCGCGCATCACTTCCGCTCCTTGCCACGCAACAGCGCCGAGTGTGCGGTGAGCTGCCGCTGCAACTGGGCCGACCGCGCCAGGAGTTCGTCAACGGAAGGCGGCGGCTCACTGGAGACGGTCTGCTCGGGTGGTTCCTGTTCCGTCGACATGCGTGCGCCTCTCGTACCAAGGCAGAGGGATCTAAGAACACGCATGCGTACCCGAGTTGGCACGCAGCGCGATAGGTCTACAGCCTCCCGAGGCTGCACTCGCCATGCAAGACTTCATGGAGAGGGTTCGGTGTTGTCCCATCGAACTGATGGCTTGCCTTGCACGGCGGGCACTTGACTGCCTTCATCGCGAGTCGCGGAAGTCCGTCATACTGAGGACAGAAGGGGTGGAACATGGCAGAGGGGCAGACCGGATCAACGGTGCCGCGTCGTCAACTCGGGCGAAACTTAAGGGAGCTGCGCAACTGCGCGCGGCTCACGGTTCGCGCTGCGGCTAAGAAGCTGGAGTGGTCCGAAGCGAAGATGTGGCGCATTGAAACGGGGCAGACGCCACTGCGCAGCCTCGACGTGCAAGCCATGTGCACGGTGTACGGAGCGCCCCAGGACCTCACCGAAGCCCTGATGGGCCTCGCGAAGGAAACCAAAGCTCGTGGGTGGTGGCACGCCTATGGTGATGTGATCCCAGAGGGCTTCGACGTGTACGTGGGTCTCGAAGAGGCGGCGGCGAGCTTGTCCTCGTACCAAAGCGACATCGTCCCTGGCCTGCTCCAGACCGACGGATACGCTCGAGAGATCACGCGCACCCACATTCCCGAGATCAGCGACGAAGAACTCGACGGTCGGGTACGCCTGCGAATCGAGCGCCAGACAATCTTGACGCGAGCGACTGACCCGCTGCCGCTGCGCATCGCCCTGAATGAGGGCGTGCTGCGCCGCCCCGTCGGGAGTCGCAACGTCATGGTCGGGCAGCTCGCACACCTCGTCTACGTCTCAGAGCGGTCGAATGTCTTGATCCGCGTAGTGCCCTTCTCTGCAGGCATGCACTCTGGCGTCGTAACCGGGCCGTTTGTGATCTTGCGGTTTCCCACCAACGGCGACGGGAGCGAGACCGAGCCGCCGACCGTCTATGCGGACGGCTACACGGGGGGCCTCTACCTGGACAAGCCGAAGGAAGTGGAACAGTACGACTTGGCATTCCGGGAAATCTGGGACAAAGCACTCGATGAGCAGGCGTCACGACGTCTGCTCGCTGAGGTGGCAGGGAGCTATGAACACGGTTGATCTACAGAGCGCACAGTGGTTCAAGTCGAGCTACAGCAACGGCAACGGGGAATGTGTCGAGGTCGCACACGTCACTACGTCGGCCGTTGCGACGAGGGACAGTAAGCAGCCCGGAGACAATGTGATGGTCTCCAGCGCGCACGCGTGGGGAGCACTCGTTGAGTGGGTGGCGGGCCGCTAGCCTCGCTATCACTGCACGGTAACCAGTAGTTCCTACATCCATCGCGCTTAGCACCTCAGCTCATTGGCGGAGGCGATTGGGCACCCGCAACACAGAAGACGCCCCCTGTGCGGCCCAAAACTGAGCCGACACTGTTGGCGAATCCGAAACGAAGAGAGACCCCCGGTCCAGTCACCTCGTTAGGTGACTGGACCGGGGGTCGTTTCGTGTTCTGGGGGTTTGGTGTCGTTTTGAGGTGGCGCTGTGGGGGAGGTTCCGGCGGGCACGGCGCTGGTGGCGAGGGCTGCGTTCCCCAAGGGCAGTCTGGCCATCCGTGTGCGTGATGAGCTGGGCGAAGTGTTCACTGATGACCAGTTCGCCGATCTGTTTCCGCGTCGCGGGTGCCCGGGGCTTCCGCCGGCGATGCTCGCTCTGGTGCTCGTGTTGGAGTTCGTCGAGGGGTTGTCGGACCGGCAGGCGGCCGACGCGGTGCGAGGTCGGATCGACTGGAAGTACGCCCTCGGCCTGGAGCTGTCCGATCCGGGGTTCGACTACTCGGTGCTCAGCGAGTTCCGTGATCGGGTTGTGGCCGGTGGCGCCGAGGAGCGCGCCCTGGAGGTGCTCCTGGACCGCTGCCTCGAACGCGGCCTGCTTCGGTCCGGTGGCCGTCAGCGCACGGACTCCACCCACGTTCTCGCCGCGACACGGGAGCTCAACCGCCTGGAGCTCGCTGTCGAGACTTTGCGATGTGCTCTCAACGCCCTGGCCGCAGCAGCCCCGGACTGGCTCGCTGGGTGGATCGCCCCAGAGTGGTTCGACCGATACGGACGCCGGGCTGAGGACTACCGGCTGCCCCGGGGTGTCCAGGCCCGGATCGACCTCGCCGCGGAGTTCGGCTCGGACGGCATGGCACTGCTCCAGCAGGTTCATGGTCCGCTCGCGACTTCCTGGCTCCGTGAGCTGCCGGCCGTGCAGACGCTTCGGCAGCTGTGGGTCCAGCAATTCCATGTCATGGATGGAGCGGTGCGGTGGCGCACGGCCAAGGACCTCCCGTCCGGCACTGCCCGCCTGAGCACCCCGTATGACCTTGAAGCACGGTGCGGTCTCAAGCGGGCCGGCCAGCGCGAGACGGTCTGGCACGGATACAAAGCACACCTGACCGAGACCTGCGAACCGGACGCCCCGCACCTGATCACGCACGTCGCCACGACCGTGGCGTCGGTGACCGACATCGCCGTCGTCGACACGCTCCATGTCACCCTCGCCGAGCGTGACCTGCTGCCGGAAGTCCACGTGGTCGACGCCGGATATGTCGACGGCCGCCTGATGGCCGCTGCTCGCCGAGAACACGGTGTTGACCTGCTCGGGCCAATGAAGCTCAGCTCGGCCTGGCAGAAGTCGGACAGCGGCTACAGGCCGGAGAACTTCACCATCGACTGGGACAACGAGCGGGTCACCTGCCCGAACGGCAAGGGCTCCAGCCGCTGGTATGCGGACCGCTCGGAGGCGAACCTGCCGGTCATCCGCGTGGAGTTCCGCACCTCGGACTGCAAGCCCTGCCCGGCTCGCAGCCAGTGCACCACCTCCGCGAGGGGCCGCCGGATGACTCTGCGGCACCGGGCCGAGCACGAGACGATCCAGCAGGCCCGAACCGAGCAGACGACGGACGCGTGGCGGGACCGTTACGCGGTCCGACACGGGATCGAGGGAACGATCTCTCAGGCAGTCCGGGCCTTCGGCCTGCGGCGCAGTCGCTATCGCGGTCTGGCCAAGACCCGGCTGCAGCACCTCCTGACCGCCACAGCAATCAACCTCGCCCGCCTCGACGCCTGGATCGCCGGCGCACCATTCGCTCCAACACGCACCCCACCCCTGATGGAAATCCGTCCCGCCGCCTGAAGCGACGGGACGGATTCGCCAACAGTGTCGGCCCAAAACTGAGCCGCACAGGGGGCGCTGTTCGGTCAGGAGAGGAGTTGCCAGGTGGTCAGGGGCAGGCTGATGATGGCGAAGAGTGCGGTGATGGAGGGGAGCGGCCAGCAGGACCGCTCCAGGGCCTCGACGCTGGTGTCGAGGCCGCTGAGGGCCTGGTCGGACTGCTGGCCGCGCTTATCCGCAGGAGGGCGCAGCTGGCTTTTAGGGGCCAGGACCGATGACCGGCGAGCCCTGCTTGGTCTGGGGGTGCCGATGTGGCTGTGGGTGCGCCAGTCACCGACTACGTTCGGGCCGAATTCGGCGACGGCCACGGCGGGCGGGGTGACGGTCACGGCGATCGCGAAGGTGAAGAAGATCGTGTGGCGGATGGGGGATGTGGGCGGTCACGATTTTGAGTCTGGCCGGAGTTCCGTGAACGGGCTGGGCAGTGCGTGAATGAGGAATCGATTCTGCGCGGCAGCCTCCCGGCATGGGCGTGCGTGCGGTAGAAGATGTGCTGTTTCGCGGGCTTCAGCTGTAACTGGAGCAACTACGGTTGAGTGACGGGCTGGTGAAGGCGGAAGCGGTGGCCTGTGGCCGCCCACCTGCTTGCCCGGACTGCGGAACGGCCGGGAGCCGGGTCCACTCCGCGTACTGGCGGACGCTCGCTGACCGGCCGGTGGACGGTGCGGCAACCGCAGTGCGGCTTCGCGTCTGGCGTTTCTTCTGCGACCGGGGCACGTGCCGACGTCGTACGTTCGTCGAGCAAGTCGAGGGCCTGACACGCCGGTACGAACGCTCGACCAGCGGCCTGCGGGTCTGGCTTGCGGCGATCGCGGCTGAGCTCGGCGGTCGGCCGGCCGCCTGTGCCGGAAGCGCCCTACATCGGGCACTATCGGGCAGGTCCACAAGCTTGCCCGATTCGCGGGTCAGCGTACGGGGCCACGATCACTCGCGCCAAGGCAGCTCCAGTCCAAAGCCGCTCCGTAAGTTGTTCGGCGGTCCGGAAGAGTGGGGTGTGGCTCTAAAGTCGCTTGCCCCCGGTGGCTCCGGTGGAGTGGCCGCCCCGCTCTTCGGGACGCCTGGCCGCTGATTGAGATCTGCGGATGATCGCTGTTTACGGAGCTGACGGCGGGTGTTCCTCGGGCCGAACGGCACGCTGCCTGAACCGAGGAGACGCACATGGCCGAGCAGCTGACCCGCCTCTGGGTCGGGATCGACGCCGGTAAAGCCCATCACTGGCTTGCCGCGGTCGACGAAACCGGGGCCACGATCTGGAGCAAGAAGGTCCCCAACGACGAGAGCGCGATTCTGACCGCCCTCGGCGAGATCCTCGCCCTCTCCGACCAGGTGCACTGGGCCGTTGACATCGCCGGCACCGCATCCGCGCTGTTGCTGGCCTTACTCGCCGCCCACGGCCAACAGGCCCTCTACGTACCCGGACGGACGGTCAACCGGATGTCCGGGTCCTACCGCGGTGAAGCCAAGACCGACGCCCGGGACGCCTACGTGATCGCAGACACCGCCCGTCTGCGGCGGGACTTCACCTCCATCAAAGTCCCCGCCCAGCTGGCAGCCGATCTGGCTCTGCTGACCGCCCGCCGCGCCGACCTGATCGCCGACCGTGTCCGCATGCTCAACCGGCTCCGCGACGTGCTCACCGGGATCTTCCCCGCTCTGGAGCGGGCCTTCGACTACGCCGATCACAAAGGCGCGCTCATCCTGCTCACCCGCCACCAGACCCCGGCATCCATACGGCGCCACGGCCAAGCCCGCCTCACCGCTTGGCTCAGGGGACGCAACGTCCGCAACCCCGACGCAGTCGCCGCCACCGCCCTGCAGGCCGCCAGGACTCAGCACGTCACGCTGCCCGGCCAGGATGTCGCCGCCGGCATTGCCGCGGACATCGCCACGCAGGTCCTCGCCCTGGACGACCGGCTCAAGCACATCGACCAGCAGATCCGGCAGACCTTCCGCACCCACCCCCAAGCCCACATCATCGAGTCCCTGCCGGGCATGGGCCCCATCCTGGGAGCCGAGTTCATCGTCGCAGCCGGTGACCTGAGCACTTACGCGGACGCAGGCCACCTCGCCTCCGCCGCCGGCCTCGTGCCCGTTCCACGCGACTCCGGACGCCGCACCGGAAACCTTCACCGCCCCGAGCGCTACAGCCGACGCCTCCGCCGCGTCTTCTATCTCTCCGCCCAGACCAGCATCATCCGCGAAGGCCCCAACCGCGATTACTACGTGAAGAAGCGGGCCGACGGCTGCAAGCACGTCCAGGCCGTCATCGCCCTCGCCCGCCGACGTGCCGATGTCCTGTGGGCGCTCTTGCGTGACGACAGACTCTTCACCCTCCATCCACCCGCCGCCCAAGCCGCCTAAACGGGCCAGCGCACCCCGCCTACCCGGCGATAGCCTGCGGGCCAAACCAGAAAGGCGGACCCCAGTGGGCTTCGACGCAGAACGATCAGCGCGCATCGCTGCCATGCAGGAAACCGCCCGGCCCGTCTGGGAGGCAACCGGCGACACGGACGCACTCCAGCAGTTCCTCAAGGACAACGGATGTCACGGAGTGGAAGCCGTGTTCGTGACCATGGGCCTGCTGCACTGCGATCTTGCCGAAGCCCAACGAGCCTTCTTCAACGCCCCATGCCGCGACGCCGAACGCCGCTTCCACAACCACGCCATGGACCTGCTCGAAGAGGCCGCCGACCAGGACGCCGACAGCACCAGCGGCCCCGCATAGGCCCTTGACTCGGTCATTAAGACTCCACCGACCTCATCACGGCGCAGCTCAGTACCTGCAATCGGATGCCCGCTTATCCGATACTGCGTCATCTTCAGCCATAGCAGAGCGCCTGAAGCCCTGGTCGCGTGCTGTCAGCCCGTTGATACGACCGCCGCGCTCCATGTGCCCCGCTGTGGCGGATGGGCGTCACGGGTGGGCGGTGACGTAGAGCGACTGCACGTCGTCGCGGCGCTCCGGGAACTCTGGGAACTCGGCGAGCAGATCGCGTTCTTTTACGCGCTCCACCGTGGTGAAGCCGGCTTCCGCCAGCGCCCAGGTCAGGATCTCCAGGTCGAACAGGTTCCGGTGTCCGCCGCGCTGATGGAACAGGTCGTTCACGATGTGCTGCGTGGGTGGCCCGCTCAGGGTGAACGCAGGGTAACGACTGCACCGATCCTCCAGTAGCGTCCGGCCGCGGTCCTCGACGTACGAGACGCACACCTTCTCCAGATCCGGACAGGACAACCACACAGCACCGTCATCGGCGAGTACGCGACGGAGCTCGGACAACAACGGCACCAAGTGCTCACGCAGCTCAAGGTGCTCGATGACATGTTGCACGACGACGGCCCGGACGCTGCCGGTCCGGAACGGAAGGCGTCCGGCCATCAGGTCGATGTCGTAGTCGGAGCCGCTCAGATCGCAGTTGAGCCAGCCCTCGACACGACGGCCGCCACAGCCGAGGTGCAGCCGTTCCGCGTCGGGTGTGCGGCGCAGACTGCCAGAGACCAACGCCTTGACGCGTGCGGCCTCGTAGAGGACTCCGGACAGTGTGCGCTCATCGACCGGGTAGGCGCGGCGTACCGCGTGACGCGCGAGCGAGATGAACTTCATATCCGAAATCTATGTATCTTTCGGCGGTTTTAGGCATTGCACGCGGCATGCGCGGCAGCGGCTCAGCCATCTGCCTCGGCGACCAGAAAACCCGCGGTCTGCCACTCGCCACCGACAGGGGTCGCCATACAGCAGCGGTGGATTCGCATGATCGTCGTATGTTGCTTGTCTCATGCTGTAAGAGCGGCAGCGAATACTTCTGCGGGGGTCCGCCAACCAACCCAGGCTCTTGAGGGGTCGGTTGTTGAGCCGCTCCTCGATCGTAGGGAGGTCGTGAGTGGTGTGGACGGACAGGTCGGTGTGTTTGGGTAGGTACTGACGTTTCCCCGTGACCTTGGACACTCGATTGTTACGCCGTGAGGGCGTGCTGGTGCCGCTGACCGAGGTCCGCCAGAGTCAGGCGCAGGTGGCGGTCGGCGAAGTGCAGGTCGTCGGTTAGCCCCTCCTGAAAGGGAACGATCGTGAGCAAGACGAAAGACCGTGCCGCCGGGCCCGCGATGAACGGCATTCCGGCGCAGGGGCCGGCCGGGCTGGTCGCACCCCCGCGGGTCTCCGCCCGTCGGCGCAGGCCGGGAGATCGCCCTGTCCCTGGCGCTGATTGCCGCGGGCGGCGCGGGAGTTGTGGTCCTGGTCATGCAGAGCGGCGACCGGACCGAGGTGGTCACGGAAGCCGACCTGGGACGCGGGTCCATGGCCCTGGACCCGGCGGTCAAGGCGGTCAAGGCGGACGACCTCGGCTCCGTGGTCGGCAAGCGGGCCGCGGTGCCACTGCGCCTTCGGCCCTCGCCCAGACGCTGAGGAGCCCCCCGCCTGCTGGGAGGGGAGGCGGGGGGCTCGACATCGAGTACCTAGGCGAGGGCGCTCGGTAGGCTCCTCAGAGTCGGCCCTGTGCGACGGCAGTGACGAACTGCTGCCAAGCAGCCGGGGCGAAGGTGTGGGCTCCCAGGCGGCGGTTCTTGCTGTCGCCGGCGGCGATCCGACCCTCGTCGGTTGGCTGGCACTCGACGCAGTTCGGACCGTTGTCAGGGCTGTAGGAGGACTTCTGCCACCCTTCCTCAGGGAGGTCGTGCCGCATCATCTGGTGTACCTGCCTCTAACTGATGAGATCTCTGGCCGCCTGCGCGATCAGATCCATGGATTGCCGTGACGGTAGGGCGCTTGACCGGAGTTGGTCAAAAGCTAGCTTGTACCGCTCAACAGGACCATCTTCCTCCAGATAGATGAGGCCGTCGAGGTAGCCCAGGCTCACGACGTCCAGGTCCATGGGGTCTGGGTAGGAGTAGATGCTGAAGGCTCCGTCGAGCCCGGCGTGGCATCCCTGGCTGAAGGGGATGATCTGGAGAGAGAGGCGCGGCGGATTGTTCACCTCGATCAGCTGGCGTAGCTGATCGGCCATGATCGTGGGGCTGCCGACTACGCGTCGGATGACTGCCTCGTCGAGGATGCAGACCAACTGGGGCGGGTTCTCCTGCTGCAGGACTTCCTGCCGTCCCATCCGTACGGAGACGTGCGACTCGACCTGCTCGTCCGAGTGGGAGTCGTCGTCACCTCGGATCGAGACCTCGGCGTACTCGCGTGTTTGGAGCAGGCCAGGGATCAGAAGTGGCTGGAACAAGAGCATGCGTGCGGCATCGGCCTCAATGCTGAGATGTTCCTGGAACCGCTCATCGAGTATGTCGCTGAACGGCGCCCACCAGTTCTTGCGTCGGCCCTCACGAGCGAGGGTGACGAGGGCGGTTTTCAGCTTGCCGTTCTTGACTCGGTAGAGATCCAGCAAGGCCTCGATCTCCAGCTTGCTGACGCCCTGCCGACCGTTCTCCTGCCTGCTGATCTTCGACTTGTCGCCGCCGATCCGCTCGCCAGCCTGGTCCATGCTGATCTTGGCGGCCTCGCGCAGGCGCTTGAGCTCGCTGCCGAGCCTGCGGCGACGGACGGTCGGCTGTAGATGGCGCGGGCGACTGGTCACCTTGCCTCCCCTTCTGTGCAGGTCGGGCCAGTGTGTCGTATGGGACCACGCTTCCTCCAACAGCCGTCATGTGCCCGCGAGTTAGGGCCGCACCAGCAGGGTTACAACTTTGGAGCACGGATGGGTTGCGAACTCGTCGTAGGTGGGTTCACGCTGTTGGGCGTCACCGATGGCGCTTGAGTAGTCACGGAGCGTTGTCATTCGTATGTGCTGCTCAGGCACGTGGAGGAGCCATGGCCGTCATGGCAAGAGCAGGAACCCACTACCACCAGCAACTCGCCGCAAATCCGGCGCAGATCAGGCGCACCCGTCGTATCGTCACCGCGCTCCTGCGGTACTGGGGGTGGGGAGAGTGGATAGCCCCCGCACTCCTGTGTGTCACGGAGCTGCTGACCAACGTCTTGGCGCACGCGGGCTGCGACGACTGCGAACTGCGGCTGGAAACCTCGCCGTTGGCTCTGCGCATCGTCGTCAGCGACCGATGCCGGGACCTTCCCGTCGTACGAGAAGTGGAGCTGTTCACCGAAGGCGGCCGCGGGATGTTCCTGGTCGCGGCCAGTGCTGATTCGTGGGGCGTCGACCCGACGGATACCGGCAAGGCGATGTGGGCGGAGTTCCGCGCGGATCACAAGAGGGCCGCCGCGTGACCGCTGTCGCCGTGCCAACTACTCCGGTCCTCGGCGATGTTCGTGGTCAGGAGGCCACCTGGGCTGCGCCTGTGTCTCCCGACGCTGCCCGGGAACTGCTGAACGCGCAGCGGGCCGCTTCAGCGCTGAACGGCGTCCACGACTTCCTGGACCGCGTTCTCGATCACGACAGCCCGCCGCTGGCGTGTGAGGAAGTCGGATACCAGGTTCGCGTGCTCGGCGGCTGCCTGTGGCCCCTGGTCAGCGACGCCTTACAAGGGGCCCGCAGACGCCCCGACCAGGCCCCGGCCGTGCAGATCGGCATCGCCGCGCGCCTTCACGCCGAGAAGACGACCAAGGAGTTCACTCCGAGCCTCGGCTTCGTGCGCCGTCTGGCCCTGCTCATCCTGGGCCTCCTGGAGCGCGTCGACGACGAGGACAACAGCCCCTGGCCCACGTTCCTTCCGGCCTCCGCACGACACGGGAGGCCGATGTGACGCGTCCGCTGCCACGTACCTACTGGTGCCACCTCCACCACGGCTCGCCTGGCCGGGAGCATCCCGCGCCGGCAGTCGACGGCGCGCCCATGCTCGGCGGCATCACTACGCCTCATCCGGGTGCCGCGCTGAACTGGCTCCGGGCGGAGCTCGCCGTCGTGGCAGGCGACTTGGGCGAGGCGTCGAGCGACGCGGCGCTGGCCTGGCCATGAACCTCTGCTCCCCGCGCACCACCATCTTGGAGGCCCCGTTGAATCCCACCCCCGTAGTGTTAGCCGATGGCTTGAACGACCATGAGGAGCGCGCCCTCCGCGAGGCCGCCGCGGACGCGTCACACGATCTGGACCGGGCGAGCCAGGCCGCCGGACTCAACCTCTCGGCGCTGCCCAGCATGCGCCGCCCCGGGGAGGTCGACATCGGCTGTATGAGCCCACAGGCCGCAAGCGAGCTGGCCGCGCTGATCCGCAGAAGGGCGAAGTCGGCCCTCCAGGCCGCCGCGAAGCTGAGCGCCGCCTTCCAGGCCCACGACCTGGATATGCCCGACCCGTACGTGCACGACCGGAAGATCCACTTGGGTGAGGTCACCCTGGACACGGCGGACCGCCTGGCGTGCCTGCTCGGTGCACCGCCGCAACACGATCCCGCAGCAGATCTGGCCTTCTGGCCCCATACTCAGGCGCTGGTCTCCCGGCTCAGCAACGCCTTCCGCCAGGCCACCAATGGCGGCTTCCTGGATCCGGAGTTCCACGGCGACTGCCTGCGCTGCAACACCGAGGCACGCATCGACCTCGGAGCGATCTCTCCGCCACTGGCACGGCGCATGGCCGTCGCGCTGCAAGCCACCACGGTGAGACCGTGACGCTGGCGCCGGTCAGGGCGGACCTGGCCCGCACGCTCCTCGACCGTGCCGCTGACGGCCGCTCCTACCGAGCCAGCCTCCTGCGCGGTCTCCTCGACGACGGACAGATCAGCCGAGGACACCATCTCGAGCACGCCAACGCCCAGGTGCTCCAGCGCATCGTGGCCACCCACGCCTGGCCCGACGCTCACCTCGTGGGCGCCGAGGCCGCCGAGGCGGCCTGGTGGATCGCCGTGCACGCCGATCACCTGCCGGACTTCCAGCGAAGCATCCTGCGCCTGATCCGTACCGCCGCCGACCGGAGCACCGTCTTGCGCAAGCAGTGGGCGCACCTGCACGACCGGTGCAGCATCCGCTCCGGCACCGCCCAGACCTACGGCACCCAATACCAACTCCGTCCAGGCGGCATCGAGCGCCTGCCGGTCTGGGACCCCGACAGGCTCGATGTGCGCCGCGCCGGTGTCGGCCTGGGGCCTGCCGCAGATGCGATTGAGGACCTGCGCCGCCGCCTCGCCGCCGAGGCCGTGCACCGCGGGGCTGCTGACCACGACGAAACCGACAGCGCCAGCTTGAACCTGAACAGGAGAGTTGCGGCATGACGACTACGGGGATGAGCCATCCCGCGGTGCACGAGGACGTGGTCCGCGTGGCCACCTGGAATCTGGAGCACAACGGCATCAGCCGCGGCGGCGACGACTCCCGATGGCGCACCGCCATGAAGGTGCTCGGCGGCCTCAAGCCGCACCTGCTGTTGCGCCAGGAGTTGACCCGCGCGCATATGTGCGGCTCCCGCGCCGTGTGGGGCGAGGCCACGCACCTGGGCGGGCACATCCCCTTCCTGGCCACCGCCACGCCGGAGTCGGCGAACCCGACCGGGGTGTATGTCGACCCGGGGGTGTTCGAGGTGGTGGAGTACCACGAGCACGTCACCGGCATGTGGCACCCGGTCTGCAACCCCATCCTCCGCCTCAAAGGCACCACCGCCAAGCTCAGCGTCGCCTCGTTCCACCTGTTCTCTTTCGACCCCCGGCAGCGGGCCAGCGAGGCGAAGAAGCTGACCACGCTCGGCAAGCCGGGCATGGCGGCCATCATCGGCGGCGACTGCAACTCCTACCCGCATACCCGCGTCGAGACCGCGCCGCTGCCCGACTGGTCCACCATCGCTGACCGTTCCCACTTCGAGCACCGCACTATTGAGCGCGATGGGCGACGCGTCTGCGACACCTTCCCCGACGAAATCCTGTCCGGGCGGCACGACGGACAGCCCTCGGTCTTCCGGGAGTTGGGGCACTACGCCGCCACCGAGCTGCGTCAGCACTACAGCAACCCGCTGGCGCCCACTGCCTCGCTGTGGCACACCGATCAGGGGCCGATGCGGCGCATCGACCGTCTCTACGCCACACCGCAGGTCGCGGAAGCCCTGATTCGCCTGGACGTCGTCGACAACGACGAGGTCCGCGCGGCCTCCGACCACGCCCTCGTCGTCGCCACCTTCAGTCTCACAAAGCTACGCCAGGTCCTCACGGCCGGGCTGGAACTCGCCGCCTGACTTTTCAACTCTGGGCGCAGTGTCCAAAGCTCCCGGTGCACGGCCGCTCCACGCCCCGGCCGTGCACCGGTGACTCCTATACCTACGGCATGGCCGCGAGGAGGAGTGGCTGCATAACTTTCAACGAGTGTCGTTTGTCGATGAGTTCGGATGTCATCCGAGGGCCTGTTGGCCTCCGAATGTCGGTGAGCTGTGGGTTCTGGCAGAGATCTTGGGCTCTGTCGCTGATTTGGGGGCAGTGACTGCGACCGCGGCTTGGGCATCACCTGGGTATGGACGGGGTCGTGAGAGTTGCTGATCTCCTCCTCCCCGGTGCGACTGTTGAGGTCGAGCGGTTGTCGCTCACCGAGGATGAAGTGCTCGTGGCCGCTCGAGCCCGGGGGCATGGGGCTGTCTGTCCGGAGTGCGGCTGGAGATCGTCCCGGGTGCACTGCTGTTACGAGCGGCGTCTCGCGGGCTCGCCTGTTGCCGGGCAGCGCCTACAAATCCGGCTGCGGGCCCGTCGGTTCACCTGCGAGAACACCGCATGCTCGCATCGGACGTTCGCCGAGCGGATACCGGCACTGACCCGCCGCTACGCGCGACGGACCGATGCCCTGACGATGCTGCTCACAGACATCGCGTTGTTCCTGGGCGGTCGGCCTGGTGCTCGGCCGGCCGACCGGATGTTCATGGGGACGTGCCAGGACACGATGCTCCGGTTGATCAGAGCCTTGCCCCGCGCCGGAGCATGGTCCCGTCCAAGTTCTGGGCGTCGACGAGTTCGCCCCGCGTCGCAGGTGGAAGTACGCGGCTGTCCTGGTCGACATGGCCACCCACCGTCCCATCGATGTGCTCGCCAACCGGACCGCCGACACCTTCGCGTCCTGGCTCAGGCGCCCCCCGGAAGTCCAGATGATCTGCCGCGATCGCGCCGGGTCCTTCCGTGACGGAGCCTGCGCTGGAGCACCACAGGCAAAGCAGGTGGCCGATATGTGGCACGTGCCCCACAACCTGGCCGAGGCCGTGGAGCGCATTGTCGGCCGACACCGTGCTGAGCTACGCGAACCCTTGGCGACGGCAGCCGATGCCGCACCCGCTGGTGGAACATCGCGTGCTGAAGTCGACATCCACGGCTGGCCACGCCCTCTGGTCTCGCGGACCCGCGAGCGGTATCAGCAGATCCACGAGCGGATTCAGCGCGGCGACAGCCTGCGCGCGATCGCTCGCGAACTCCGCCTCAGCCGCGCCACCGTGGTTCGTTTCTCTGAGGCCGCTGACGTCGACGAACTACTCATCGCGGCCACCCACCGCCCCAGCATGGTCGATGACTACCGCCTCTACCTGCATCACCGCTGGCTGGAGGGCTGCACCAATGCCTCCGCCCTCACCCGAGAGATCCAGCAGCTGGGCTACCGCGGAGGCACTGGCACCGTCCAACGACACCTCCGGGCCTACCGGACAGGAGCGATCGAGATCACGTTTGCACCCCGACGGTGCGGCCGCGACGTCAACTCCCATACGTAGACAGCAACATGGGAACGGTTCGCGGTGATCGTATCGACGTCTTCCCGTTCACACATCAGCAGGTAATCAACCAGTCCCCGGCCGTAGGCGTCGATCGTGCGCAGTGCACGTCCGAGATCCGTCCAGACCGTCAGCCAGGCCGCCGCCTGCTCGTGCCGTCTGAGCACCGGCCACTGCTCTGTGAGCACTGTCGTGCCGCTCAAGCCATCTCCCAAGTTCGTGGCTACACCAGGGAGACATGATCACCCCGGCAGATTCCACGTAACTTTTAAGATGCTCAAACGGCAGATGTACGGCCGGGCCAACTCGACCTTCTACGGCGCCGCATCCTGCTGTCGCTGTGATCAACCAGCCCCCCCCCACAAAAAATCGGCGACAGAGCCCAAGATCTGTGCCAGAACCCACAACTCACCGACAGAGCCACCCGCGGCTCAGCGCCCGTTCCACGAATCGCAGGCGCTGGACCCTGACTGGGTCGAAGGGCCTGCACGTGCCGGTGGGGGCCGCCAAGTCTCCCGCTCAGACGGTCGCGCTCATCGACGGGATGGAGTTCCAGCGCGAGACCAAAGACTTCGCCGGGGCGGCAGACTCAAGGCACTGCCACCGGGCGTGTTCGGCGGTCGTTATGTGGTCGTCCTCTTGGACGTGGTCGGTGATTCGGTCTAATCCCGTCGGCGGACTCTCGTCATCAGGCGCGAAAAGATCCAGATTCACATGTTGACGATTCATATAAACCATGACAGTGCACCCGTTGCAGGATATCTGGGACAGGAGGAGGATTGAAAGAGTGCAAATTGGGGCGAGTCGAAGGGGGAAGAAGCTATGGCACTCACTCTTCGGACCCTGAGGGGTTCCGTCAGAGTTGACGGGAAAGACGCCGAAGACATCGGCAGCGACGAATTCATCCACGAAACCCGACTCATAGGAGAAACGGGGCAGGGGGAGGGGCGCGTCCTCATCGAGAATCAGGACACCTTCATCCCAGAGACCCGTATCTGGAAGTGGGGCGGTGAGTGCAGGGTAGAGGTCGACATGCACGCACGACTCCTGCCCAAGGTGCCCACTGGGCAGTCAATCCACATCTGGGGTGAGGCGCGGTTCTACGAGGGTGACACAGACGACACCGACGAACTCGAGGACCAGAGATCATTCGACTTCCACGTCCCGCGCACACCTGGTGGATCGCCGCCGATCACGCATCCAGTGCCGTTGAAGGACCCACAGCTCATCGGCGCAGACAATTGGGCTCATGTCACGTTCGCGCTTTTCAACGAGCGTGAGCCAGAGGAGATCTAGGCGGTTTCGTTCGGAACATCGGGCAGACTAATTGGAATAGGTGGAGTTCGGCACAAACCGCATCGCCGAGTTCACCTCGGTTGCCGCCGTGAATGGCTGCCTCGGTCAGAAGCCGATGCCCTCGGTCGGGGTGTCCTCGTCCATGTACTCCCAGAAGACCGGGCTGTTGGCGGACCAGCTGCTCTGGCGGCGCAGCTTGTCGACGCGCTTGCCCCTCTTGATGCCGGTGGTGACCAGTCCACGCCGGGCAGAGTGGCCGGTGATCCGGCGCACGGTCAGGCCTGCGTACTTTGCGCAGCGGGCGAGCGTGCGGCCGACTCCGTTCGGCGAGAGCCGCGTGCTGCCCAGGTGGCCCCACTGGTCGACCGGCAGGAAAGCCGGGGCGCGTCGTCCAACACGCTCATCTCCTCGTTGCGCCCGGCGACCGCGAGCTTGAGGGAGTTGAGCGCCTTAGGTGGGTCACTCATGAAACACCCGGCCGCCCCGGCCAGCAACTGCACGTCGAACGGGAGAGAATGTGACACGCCACGCCCACCGCAGCATGGTCGTTTGCCATCACAATCTCCTGACTGCTGCCGGAGCCCTGGCCGCGCTCAGTTTGCTGACGACCTGCAGTGACTCCGACGACGGGTCACGTCTGCGAAGCCGTCTGTGACGGCTACTTCGTCGACGTCGAGCATGTCCACCACGGATCCCCAAGAGGCCGACAAGAAGGCCGCGCTCGCCGTGTACGACTCGTTCCTGACCGAGCAGGCGAAGGCGTACAGGAAGGCCTCCGCCAAGGGGACCGACTTGGAGAAGTACCCGAGCCTGGACGCGTTGAGCAAGGTTGAGCTCGACCGCCAACATGAAGAAGGCCGGGACGGTTGTCCGAGGCGAACTCGGCCATGATCCAGAAGCGGAGCTGGAAAGCAAAGCCGAGACGCCGACGGCCACCATCGAAGACTGCGTCGATCTGTCGAAGTACCGGATGTACGACACCAAGGTGAAGAAGGTGAGCCGCTGCCGCCCGAACAGCCGTTGAAGTACATCACGACGGCGAAGGTCGAGCGCTGGGATGGCGGCCGCTGGATGGTGACCGACATCAACCCGCAAGGCGGGGCGGAATGCTAAGGCATGTCCGATGAGTCGAATGACCTGTGCATCACTGCGCACTGTCGCTGTCACCCGTACGTACCGCGCGAGTCGCGGCCTCTCGCATCGGCGCGGCCATATTGTCGTCGATACAGTGCCCGCGTACATGCCGGGCTTCTGAGACTAGGACGTGGCGGTGGTGTAGCGGGGCGCGTTGTCAGTGGGTCTGAACCGGAGGTCGGGCGACAGATCTTGACTGCGCGCCAGCTCGTACGGGGTCGGGACGGCGGCGCTGTTCCGTCGCCGCCCGCCGCGGTCGGTCAGGGGAGGCGCCGACCAATCCGCCGCCCTCCGCGAGTTTCCACTCCCGGTGGAGGGTCCCCAGCGGAATGCGCTTCTCGAAGACCGGCGTGCCGAAGATCTTTATCTGGAACAGCAGCGAACTGGACAGGTTCACCCCACCGGCGACCAGCCAGTGCCCCACTGCCGAACCGGTGACATCGCTGGCCCCGGTGGCGCTGCCCTCGGCTTCGCCGCGCAGATACGGCGCCAGTTCGGCTGTCACGCCCATGACGCCGTACAGGCCGACGCTGGCCTCTGCACCAAGCACGGCCTTAACCTTGCCCGCTGCCGCCACGGTGGCCTTGACCGGGGTCGCCTTGATGCCGGACTCGCTGATGGTGTGCCAGCCCTTATCCCGGCTGTAGCTGCCGCCGATCCGGAAGTCGCCCCTGAGGTTCTCCTCGACCTCAACACTGACTCGGCCGTCGGCATCCACCTCGATGTAGCAGGTGAGGTCGAGATTGACCACGACCGGGACCGCCCCCACCTGGATGACCGGGTCAGCGTGCAGCTTGGCGAACGGCAGCCGCAGCGGCTTGCCGTCCGGGGTGCGGGCGGCTGCCTGTCCCTTCAGCCGCCACCGCGAGGACCAGTCGCCGGACAGACCTAGGTACGCGCCTCTGGGTGAACCGGCGCCGCCGACGCCGTCGTAGGAAAACTCGACCTCGGGCGCCAGCTGGACAAAGCCTGAGACCGACGCGGCGGCGGAGGCCGGAGCATTCTCGGCAGTGGCGATCCCGGCACCGACGTCAAGGCGCAGCTTGCCCAGCGGCACGCTCGTACCGCGCGGCCCCGAGTGCACACCACCGGTATTCGACCATGACGCCTTAACGCCCTTGACCAGCGGCTCGACCTCCACGGAAGCCGGATCGATGGGCACCTTGCCACCGGCCTTGGCGCCGCCGAGGAGCGCGCCTAGGGTGGTCGGGGCGGTCTGGACCTCGGTGGTCTGCTCAGTCGTGTCGATCACGTCAGTGACCTTGGCGAGGATGCCGTCCGGGGCCCCGGGCACGGGCGCGCTGGCAACGACGTCGCCGACCCGCAGGGGACTCCGGTCGTCCGTTCCGCTGCCAGGCTCTGGGGTCCGGCTTGGCCCGGCCGTGGGCCCGCCCTTCGTCGGCTGGGCAGGCGACGCGGAGACAACGGCTCGTCCACTCTTCCGGTCGAAAGAGGCGATTCTCAGCGAGGACTTCTGGGCGGCGCGGCCGCCACCGGGGGCCTGAGCGACGGCAGTTGGGGAGGCCGATGCAGTTGGGGCCTTGCCGACGGGAAGCTTCCCGTCGGCGGAGTCGGGAACCGCGCTGCCGGAGGCCGTCGGGTGCACGGTGGGTTTGTCGGCTCTCGGTGACTGGGATGTCCCGGTCACCGAGCAGCCCACAGCGAGCAGCGCCAGGGCGGTGAGCGCTGGGAATAAGGAAGTTCTGGATATCTTGGGCACGTTGGCTGATCCTCGGGGGAAGTGAGGTGGGGGCGGGCCACGAGTCGCCATGGGCAGGGCAGCATCGGGGGCCGCGCCACACGGCATGGGAACAAACAAAGGGGCGGCCGCACCCGGGTGTTGGACTCAGGGGCGGTCCGTGATCATGTCATGCCAGTGGCCGGCCGGGAAGCGACCTCTCCATGGCGATGCCCCTGCGGGTGTCATCCGGGCGGTCCACCGAGAGCAAGGGAAGCGTGACCAACAGCAATGGCAGCGCAGACCTAAATTCTGTCCGGCGAGTCATGAACGGAAGCCAGAGGCGAATGGCCGCGACGGTCACGGTGCCGTGAAAGACGTACGCTCTCTTGCCGAAGCGCGTGGCCACGGCCCGGGAAATCTTCAACCGGTTGATCAGCCACTCGACTTCGTTCCTTCGGGCATACCGGACCGGATCGAAACCGGCGGGCCTGCCGCCTGTGCTGCCACGGCGCCGGCGGCGGGCCCGCTGGTCGCGGCGCTCGGGAATCGTGTGCTTGATCTGCCGACGGCGCAGGTAACGGCGGTTGCGGCGGCAGCTGTACGCTCTGTCGCCGCTCAGATGGTACGGCCGGGTACGCGGGTGTCCTCCCGCGGGGCGAGGTACGCGGATCCGGTCCAGGACCGGGACCATCTGCGGGGCGTCGCCCCACTTGCCCGGCGTGATCAGCAGGGCAAGTGGCCGTAGCCCGCCTTCGCCAGCCAAGTGGATCTTGTACTCAGCCCGCCACGTGAGCGGCCGAGGGCTTCATCGGATCGGTGCTGAACAGGGCGGCCACGCCTGCCGGGCACCCGTGGAGGACGCTTGCGGGCGCCGGCTGCGTGCTGGTGTGCCCGGCACACGGTGGAGTCCACACTCACCATCGACCAGTCGATACTGTCCTGCTGATCGGCGTCGGCCTGGACGGCCCGCAAAATCCTCTCCCACGTGCTGTCCGCCGACCAATGTCGGTGGCAAGGCGTCGTACGGCATGCGGGAGTTGCCGACTTGCGCCACCGCTATACCAAGACCTCGGCGAGGGCCGCGGGCGGCCGTTTTGCGCTGACGGCCACCTCGACGTGGGCTGTCGACTGGCAGGTCACCGGTGGTGGCGGTGAATCAGGAGAGCTGACCGAGATCCGCCAGAGCCAGGCTCAGGTGGCGGTCGGCGCCCGCGGCCTCGTCCTGCTGCGGCACGCCGAGGTCCCGAAAACCTCCCCGCACGATGCGGCCGCCACCACTCGCTCGGCGCCCAGCGCTGCCGCCAGCACGGCACCGGAGAGAGCCACACCCGTGCCCGAGCCGACACCCCCAGGAAGGCCTCGGCTGGAGACGACATCCCGGTCCGGGCGGCGGCCCTGGAGGAGATCACGCCGTCCAGCGGCTGCTCTAGCGCTCCTCACCCGCCGATCTGCCCGCCGGACCGAGAAGCAGCCCGTCGCCCTGGCCTCCCGCGCCTGGAACGCCGAGATCACCGGCGCCGGGCGCGAGAAGTGGCCCGCCATGCACGGCGTACGACGATCTCGTTCAGGGCGAGCGTGCGCGTGCCATCCTCCTCGGTTTCTCCCTCGGGCAGAGGGGTGGTCATGGCTGTCCACCAGCGGGTTGCAGTACGCGAAGCCGACGGGTTCGCCGACCGCGTAGCCGACGATGGCTTCCCAGCCGGGTGCTGAGCTCTGGCCTGAGAGCCGCTCGTTGAAGCGGTCCGCGCTGTTGAAGTCACCGACGAGCCCGAAGTCGCGCTGCCGCACTTCAACATGGGCGTCCACGAGGGTCTGCCGGACCTCTTCGACGTTGCGTTAGTGGCGCAGCTCGATGGCCACCTGTGCGTGACCTTCTCACTGACGCGGTCAGTCCAGGCTCGGGGCATGGGTTCGTCGAGGGCAAGATCGGCAAGGCGTGCGGTGAAGCAGACCTGCACGAGTCCTCCGGTGCGCCCGCGCCAGGCATCCTGGGGATACGCGATGCAGAGTCGACGGCCGCTTCGAGCGCTCCCTCGACGAGGAGGCCGAGCACATCGCCCCTCAGCCCTCGAGACCGGCCTCAGGGGCTCAGGCGGGCTGTGGGGCGAATCATGACGGCGAGGACGGGCCCGGTTGGGGAGGGCTGGGTATGGGCGATCTGCCGGTACCCCCATGACTCGTACATCCGCTTGACCTTCCCGTCTCCGGCGCTCGGGTTGACCATGAGCGTCGCGCGGCCGGGCCAGTTGGCGAGGAGGTAGTCGTGCACACGGCGAGCGGTCCCGGTGCGGCGCCAGGATGTGAGGACCGCGATCTCGTCGATGCGGAATGTCCGGCGGCCGTCCTCACGGATCGCCCCCCCGCGGGGGTGGCGGGTAGGCGCGAGGCCACCAGGTGTTTTCAGCGGGCAGCGGGACTCCGTAGGCGTACCCCACGGGCTGTCCGCCGTGCCAAGCAAGGGCGGCCACGGTGCCGGGGCGGTCGGCGTGCCGCTCCAGTTGCGTACGGAAGTGGTCAGGGTGGCAGTGCGGGATATGGGCCAGGTCGGCGCGGGCGTCGGTGTAGACCGTCAGCATCGCGTTGATGGTCGGTCCGTCCAACACGCTCACGGTGAAGTTCAGATCGTCGGTCATCGAGTGGCTGCCGTAATGGTTGTGGTGAGGCGTTCGATGCCCTGGTGCGCGCGAGCGCAGCCCGGAACGTTGCGCACCAGTCGCGCGGCCTTGTCGGCTGTGTGGGTGGCCAACTCGTATTCCCCCTGGGCTAGCTGTGCCTCCGCGAGGTGGACGGTATAGAGGGCTATGTCCCGTGTGTAGCCAGGACGGACGGCGGCGAGGGCCTGGTGGGCGTGTGCTTCAGCTTCGTCGGGGCGTCCGAGAATACTCAGGGCCTTGGAGGTGAGTGAGTGGAGGTCGGCAGCGTTGTAGAAGCCGAGCCATGAAGGCCGGGGCGCTGTGAGATCGGCCTTCGTGAGAGAGGCACCGGCGTGCCCGAAGGCGCGCTCGGCCCGACGTCGATCCCGCAGGAGGGCGGCCGTGTTCCCGACGCGGGCGTAGCCGAGTGAGGAGCACAGCGGGTCTCGACGCGCGGCTGAGGTCGTGGTGATGGCTTCCGCCGCAGCCATGGCCGTGGCTCGATGCCCAAGGAATGTGGCCAAGTGGAACTGGCAGTTCCAGGCGTGAAGCGTGGCGTATGGATCGCGGGACAGCACGGCGAGACTCATCGCGCGGCTGAGGTGCGCCTCGGCGGTCTGCGTTCGGCCTCCGTCCAGGGCGTACCAGCATGCGGCCGCGGCGGCCTCCGCCGCGACGCCGTAGAGGAGTGCTCGCACGCGGGTGGATGCGCTTCCGGTGTTGACCATGGCCGTTGCCTCGTAGCGGACTGCCTCTGCCGCATCTTCGAGCTTCGCTGTGCCGCCGAGGGCCCGGTCTTTCGTCGTGAGGCCGTTCAGGGCCTCACGCAGACGGCGGGCATCACCCGCGCCGATGGTGAAGCGGCCCTTAGATGCCGCGGCGGGCGTCGTCGTGCCAAGGACAGTCGCAGCGACGGCGGTTGTGGTGAGGAGGGTACGGCGGTGCACTGGGTCCTCCGATGCTGCAGTGTGCCCGGCGCGATGCGGACGGATGAACCCCAGCTTTTCGGCTGGGCATCCGAATACTGCCGCGAGCGCCTTCCGCTGCGGCGGGTGCGGCCAGCGGATCGTTCCGGTCAGCCACATGCGTACGGTTCGATCGGTCACCGTGGCTCGCTGGCAGGCGGCCGCGAGCTCGGCGTTTACCGCCTCGGCCAACTCGACCTGGGTCAGACCGAGTCCTCTTAAACGGGCGCGAAGGCGGAAGTTTCCTGTCATACACCCAAAGTAGCCGTGCTCCGACGCCTCGTTGACCTGCGCACAGCGCGAAACTCCGGTTGCTGTAGCTGCTCCGCCCGTGACTCTTCCTCCTCTCTTGCTCGTGATCACCGTTGTACTGGCCGTCACGTTCGGTGCTGTACCGAGGCCCCGTCGTGGCCTCGTGTGCCGGGTGGGAGACCCAACTCGATGGCCTGCGGCGCCTCCGCTTCCCGGTGAGCCACGGCACCACAGCGTCCTGCGCGGGCATCGGGCTCGCACCACATCAAGGAGATGGGAGAGAACCCAGATGGAAGTGTCCAAGTCTGAGATCGCACTGCAGGCGAAGCATTATCTGGTGGAGGCGCCGATGGGCGTCGACGGGATCGTTGCGCCGTCGCGCGTGGTCCTTATCGAGGACGTGGAGGACGAGGGTCCCTGACTCCGCCCGCGTAGTCCTGGTTGGTCTGCGGTGTCGGGGAGTTCTCGGGCACCGCAGGTGTTTCGGAAGGTGGTGACGAAGTTGCTTCACGTGTATGTCGGGCCATCCCTGCACCGGGATGCTCCCGTGCTCGCCGATCCGCGGATCAGGGTGCTTCCGCCGCTGCGCCACGGCGATCTCTTCGATCCCGCGATCGCGGACACCGACACGGTGGTCGTCCTGGACGGGGCATGGCATCAGACGCCGGCCGCGCGGCACAAGGAACTGCTGGCGCTGTTGGCTCGGGGGGTACGGGTCATCGGCGGCGCATCGCTCGGCGCGATCCGGGCTGCCGAACTGCAGCCGTTCGGGATGGTGGGCGTGGGAGCGGTCTTCCACGCGTATGTCCAGGGCGACATCGACGGCGACGACGAGGTGGCCGTCGGCCAGGCGCCGGACGGTGACCTACGGGTCCTGCCCTGGTCCTGTCAGGGCCTGGGCAGTGGCAGGCCGGGCATCTGCGGGTGCCGCAGGTGCTGCCCGCCGTCGTAGACATGCAGCGTGAACGTCTCCGGTCCCGGTCGGTCGGCCGCGTCGTAGGCATCCAGGACGCGCTCGATGCGTTCCCACAGCTTCACCGGTCCGCCCTCACGCACGGTCCATCCGCCGTCGGCGGGGGTGAGGGTGGCGGCGGAGCCGGTGACGACGTCGACCAGGTGCACCACCTCGCCCACGGTCGTCATCTGCGCGTCGGGCACCGCGCTCTGGGCGAGGAAGCGCAGGTGGAAAGCCTCTTCAGTGGCGGCACTGATCCGCTCGGGGCTGTGCTGGGTGGCCCGGGGCTTGTCTGGCAGGCCCGCGGCCCAGTGTGCGGGGTTGCCGAAGACCGGTGCCGCGTGCGTACGGGCCGACATGAACGACACCGTGCCGCCGAGTAGTTGCCCCTCGGCGGTCCCGTCGGTGCCGACGGTGAGCAGGACGCGGGCGTATCCGTAGAGCCAGCCCGACAGGGTGAGCAGGATCTTCCCGCCCGGCCGGGTCTGTGCGAGCAGGGCCGGGGGCACCGCGCGGAACGAGCAGGCGGCCACGATCCGGTCGAACGATGCTTCGAGCCAGTACCCGTATAGCCCGTCGGCGACGGCCAGGGTCGGCGTGTAGCCCAGGCCGTACAGCGCGTCGGCGGCCTGGGCCAGCCGGTGGGGGTCGACCTCGATCGACGTGACGTCGGCGGAGCCGAGCCGCTCGCACGCGAGCGCGGTCGAGTAGCCGGTCCCCGTGCCGATCTCCAGCACCGTGTGCCCCTCGGCGACCTCGGCGTCCGCCCACATCTGCAGGACGAGCGAGGGCAGCGTGGAGGACGACGTCGGGGCCCCGCCGTGCCGGACGATGGGGGCCTTCCAGTCGGGTTCCTCGCCGTCGAACTGCGTGATCAGGGTGGTGTCGCAGTACGCGGCGGCCAGCCACCGGCCGTAGTCGAGCTCGGCGGTGACCGGCTCCCACACCGTCAGCCCCTGCCCGTCGCGCTCGTCGGCGGGCAGGTAGAAGCCGGGCACGAACCGGTGCCGCGGCACCGCCTCGATGGCGCGTCGCCAGGCCGGATCGGCAAGGGCGCCGTCGGCGGCGAGGGACCTGGCCAGGGCCTCGCGCAGGCGGACGGAGTCGGTCTCAAGGTCGGCGGGCATCATGGCGCCGCCTCCTTCCTGCTCAGGATGTCGGCGAACGCCTCGGTGATGGCCGGCGCGTCGGGGAGCCAGCCCCACTGTCCGTTCGGATTGCACTCGATGAAGACCCAGGACAGCCGCTTTTTGGTTGTCAGCCCCGGCGTGCCGCGCCCTCTGGCCACACGACATCGACGGGGAGCCCCGCCTCACGCGCTTCAAGGACCGTATCAGCGGTGCCGCCGCCCTTGCCGGTGGGCGGCTCGCCGTTCCAGACCGCCATCAGCCGGTCTGCGCGCTGTAGCAGCGTGCGGTTGGCGTCCTCGTACGCCATCCGGTCAGCGGTCTCGTTGGGGAGTACCAGCACCTCCTCAGCGGCCTCCGTGAGCCGGTCGAAGGTGTGCGCGTGATCAGGCTTGACCTTGTTCTCGCGGTAGTCCTGTGAGGGGATCACCGCGACCAGGCGGCCGCCGAGCTCAAGCACGGCTTCCGCGAACAGAGAGTCGGAACCCTGAGCGATGCACGAGATACCGACCAAGCTGCCGTCCGCATAGGGCTTCAGAGCCGAGCGCAGGGCCTCTCGTACCAGCGCAGCGCTGGCTTCGGTCAGGTCCATGTGCCCGGTCACGGCGATGGTGGTCACATCTCTCCCTCAGCTCGACAACAGGTCGCGGATCATAGTGCGTGCCTCGCCGACCGCCTCGACGAACAGCATGGCCAGGCCGCCGAACCAGGACCGCCCCATCACAGTCCGCCGGCGGTCGCGGTGGCGAGGACGCCCAGCATCCGGTACTCCATGGCAACTTCGTCCCGCCGTCGCTGGAACCATTCGATCAGCGCCGTGAGCTCCTCCGGGGAAAGGCCTTCGGCCAGGGTCCGGGCCGCGTTGGCCTGGGCGGCGGGGTCGTCGGCCAGAGCGATCAGCCGGTCGAGTGCGTCGTCAGGGGAGAAGCCCATGCTGCGAGCCATGACCAGTTCCTTCGCCGAGGGGCGGACGTTGTGGGCGCCGAAGGCGGCGTGCCGCTTGCCAACGACAACGAGCGAGCCGCTCCAGGCGCACGCCCTGGATGTCGGACGAGCCCACGGTGCGCTCGACCACCCCCTGCTGCGTCGAAGGGAGCGCCCTGTGATCTGCCTGCCCATTGACGTGAGCCGTACGCTGGCGAGACCGGCACCGCCAGACGAGGGGGCAGTATGGACATCCCGGACGACCTCAGCATCGGCGAACGGATCCGTGTCCTACGCGAGTCGCGCGGCATGACGCGGCCCGGCCTCGCCCAGCTTTGCGGGCGGGGCCCTGACTGGCTGAAGAAGATCGAGACCGGCGAACGCGAACTCGACTCCCACACGCTCCTGATGCGGCTGGCCGCAGCGCTCCAGCTCTCGGACCTGTCCGTACTCACCGGGCGGAGCGACGGCCCCGCGCAACCCGTCCCACTGGGCCGCCTCTCACATCCTGGCCTGCCCGCCATCTGGTCCGCCGTGATGAACCGGACGCTCAGCGCCTCCGCGTCCGTGGCGCCCGCAGATCCCGCGCTGCTGCAAGGCCGAGCTGATCAGTCGTGGCGCCTGTGGCACAGCAGCAAGCGCAACCGCACTGAAGTCGGCGCCCTCCTACCCGACTTGATCCGCGACGGCGAGGCCGCTGTACGCACGCTCGAGGGCAACGCGCGCCGTGCCGCGCTCGTCGCGCTCTCCGACATCTACCGCCTGACCGGGCAGGCCACCGCCTACATCGCCCCCGCGGAACTGGCGTGGGTCGTCGCAGACCGCGCCCTCGCCGCAGCGCAGGACGCCGACCAACCCGCCGCCGTGGCGGCCGCGGCCTGGAACATGGGCAACATCCTGCGCGAGACGAGCTATCCCGAGGAGGCCCTGCGCGTCGTCATCGAAGCGGCTGACCTGCTCCGCCCCCACCTCGAGGAAGCTCGCGAGGACTGGCGCGGTCTCTACGGCGCGCTCCAACTGCATGCCGCGGTCACGGCAGCACGCGAGGCCCGCGAGGGCGACGCCTGGCGGTACTGGGACAAGGGCGACCAAGTAGCCAAAAGCTTGCCCGCCACGTACGTGCACCCGAGCACCGTGTTCGGGCGAGCCAACGTCGACTTCCATGCCGTCTCGGTCGCGACCGACTTGAAGCTGTCTACCCGCGCCATCGGGCTCGCCGACGACCTCGACCCCGACACCATGCCGAGCATGGAGCGGCGGGCGCGCCTGTGGGCCGAGGTCGCGCGCGGCCACCTTCAGCGCGGCGACCGCACCGCCGCCCTGCACGTCATGCAGATGGCCGTCGAGATCAGCCAGGAGACCGTGGCCTACACCCCGACCGCCCGCGGCGTCGCCGCCGACCTATGGCGCTCCGCGCCGCGCGCGATGCGCAAGGACGCCGGCCGACTCGCCGAATCCGTAGGCGTGATGACAGGGAGCTGAAGAGGGACAGCCAGGGACAGGGGGACAATCCGTCCCCCTTCTCTCTTGCCCTGGCCCCTACGGTGACCCCCTCACCGAAGCCCGCGAGGGGGACATGCCATGCCTCTACCCGTCCGATTGCACGCCTCGCCTCGCCGTGACGAACCAGTCATCGTCGACACTGGGACCGGCGAGGTGCGCGTGCCGCTCTCCCTGTACTCGCTCGATGAGCATCGGGGGGACGTCGAACTCGTGCTGTCCCGGGGAGAGGGAACGGCGCTCCTGGACCGCCTCGCCGCGCACCTGCGCCCGCGTCCGCAGGCGGTGGGCTAGTGGATGCGCTTGACCGCGGTTCCATCGTCGACTGGTTCGCCAGGGCCCACCCCGTTCCGCGCCAGGCCGTATCGGAATGGGCCAACCACGGGATCGCGCTCCTGCCGCTCGGCGAGCGCTTCGACGCCCTCCGTGTCCCCGGCCGCCTCATCCACGCCGCGGTGGGCAGCGACCAGGCGGACGTGGTGGCGCAGGCCCTGGCCGACTGGCTGCACGGCCCCGTCATCTGCGACACCCGCACCGGCAACGGCTGCTACTACGCACTCGTCGCGCCGGACGCCGCGTGGGAAGGACCCGCGGACCGGCTCAGGACCGGCACGTACCTGGCCGTGCCGCGCATCGGCAAGAAGGCCTCACCCGTCACGTACTGGGCAGTGCCGCCCCCGCGCCGCGGGCAGTTGTGCGATCCCGCGCACCTCGCCGCGCTGCTGTCCACGGCCGAGACGCTGAAGGCGCTCGAGTCATGAACGCCACCGAGCCCCGGGGTACCACCGGACGCCTGAGTGCCCGACTACGCCCCGTTGCCGGGGAAGCAGGGGCATCTACGCACAGGAGTGACACGCGGTGAAACGGAGCGCGGAAGACCCGGAGCGAGGACGTGCGCCGGCCGACGCGGAGACCGGTGTGGGGACTGTTGACGTCCTCCTTTACCTGAACGTGTACGGCATCGAGGAGACAGCCGACCGCCACGCCTACATCCGCGGCAGCTTCGAGTACGCCGAAGCCCGGGACTGGAACATCCTCGGCGCCCTTGACGACAACGTCCCGCTCGAGGCTCCTCGCGAGGAACGACCGGGATGGCGCAGCATCGTGCAGCTCGTCGAGAACCCCGCGAAGTCCGTGGACCGAATCGTGGTGCACAGCCTCGACGACGTGGTCCAGGGCCCCGTGCAGCAGGACGAGGTGAGGGCCTGGGCCGCCCGCCACGGCTGCTTCATCGCGGCCCTGCTCGACACCGAGTCCGACGCCGCGGTGACGGTCAGCGAGGGCGGGGGCGAGTCGTCGTGAAGGACGAGACCGCCTTCGAGGTGAACGTGGGCGCCACGATCCAGCGGTGCGGCAGGGCTCTGGACCTGGTCGACCCGGACGATTCGACCGAGCTGCAGGCCATGGCCGACGCGCTGTTGGACGCGCTGTTGGTGGATCTCAGCACGCTCTACACGTCCGAGGTGCTGCAGCGCTCCACGCACCCGGATGTTCAGGACCAGATGCAGCGCGCGGGCCGATTCCTCCTCGAGAATTCCAGCCCGCGCCTGACGCAGTCCGCATATGACCACCTGCGTGACCTGGCCTGGCAGGTGCGCTGCCTGGCACATATGCACCGCAGCGAGCAGGACAAGCAGAGCGCCGGGCGGGAGGAGGTGTGGTGAGCGCGGCGGGCCGGCACCGGGCGCCGCGCGGCGACCCCGTGGAACGACTGCTGTACGGGGTCAGCTCGCTCATGGGGTTCGGCGCCGTCGTGCTGCTGTGCGCAGTCGTGGACGACGAAATGCACGACGGCGGCGGGGGATTGCCGTCGGTCAGCGTCCCAGACCGCGTCGTGGAAGCCGTCATGGACCAGTGACTGCTCACGCTCGCCCGGAGCACTGGGAGCGCACACCCGGGTGAACGGCCGGCACATTCTCCGTCACGCCCGGGGCCGCAGCGGCCGGATGAGGGCCGCCACGGCAACGCGCGCTTCCGAGGCGCGCGCCTGCGGCCGGGAACGCCCCGGTGTCCCGCCGCGAGCAGAGGCTTCAGGCTGGCGGACCGGGGAGACATAATCCGCCCGCCACACCGGCTGCCGGCCACGGAGCTGGTGCGACGGATTCCGCACGGCCGCCTTCCGCTCTTCTTCCTCCGCGCCTGGTCCAGGAAGAGCAGAAAGCGGCGGGGCACGCCCAGTCCCTGCGTGCCCCGGGGCCGGTTTGTGCGCGTCGGCCCACGCCCTTCTCGCTGTATCCGTTCGCGAGCGGGGCACCCCGGGGCGGCTGGTGTCCGACGCGGCCGCCCCGGGCCATCAACTCCCGTCACACCTGCGCGGACGTCACAGCCACAGCAATCGCCCGGGTGTGGCGATACACAGCTCCCGTCTACTGATCAAGAGCGGCCCAATGGAGCGGGGAGCACGTCGTGCGACGCGTCGCCTGTCCCTACGCTGAGGTGTTGGGCACGCCCGTCAGGGTGTGAAAAGGCAGGTGACAGTGCTCAGCCAGCACAGAGTGCGGTACCCGCCCGGGTGGCTTCCGGTGGCTCAGAGGGGCGACGCGTCCGCCTGTAGGTAGAAGGAAGCCCCGCCCGGTCAGACTCGTCATCCGGCCGAGAGACGCCAACGTGCAGCGGGCTGTTCGTACTCCCCGGAGCGTGACGAACTTCAGGGACGAAGGGCCGTCCAGATCACCGCGGGGCAGGCGGAACCGCCCGCGACTGCGCCGCCACTGGGTCGTCCCGGCCCGCCGCCAGCTCCGGCATCTGACCAGCCGGATGGGTGTGCTTTCCCAGGCCGTGAGGGCCCTTTCGCGAAGTCACTTACGCATAGAGCAACTTGTCGATTCCCGCACCACCTTGTGACCAGATTCGTCCGGAGATGCGATTGGTAAGTTCCAACAACTGCTGGGAAGTTGTCGGGCATATGCGTAACCTTTTGGCTACTGAAGCGAATCACCGCAGCTCTACTACGCCGCGCGAGGCCCACGTCCCGAAGGTGCACCCGCGCTGGTGGCAACGGAGCAGCACTCCGTACGGGGAGGCACCGTGGCACGCGCCGCACGACCGACTGTCCGTTCCGCTGTTCGCTCCCGAAAGCGGACTGCGGTGACGGCCATCGCCGTGCTGGCGATGGCCGTCTCCGCCTGCGGCTCCGACGATGACGAGCCCTCGGCCGACAAGCCCTCCACGCCGTCGACGTCCCCGACGAAGAACCCCAGAGAAGCCGCGGCGCGTGACGCCGCGCTCGCTGCATTCAGCGGGATGCGCACAGAGCAGACCAAGGCCTACGCCGAGGGCAGGGCCTCCGGCACCAAGCTCTCCTCGTACGCACGTGACAAGGCTCTGGCGAAGATCGAGAGTGAGCTCTTCCAGTACCGCCAGGCAGGTGTGAAGTTCACGGGGAAGCCGGCGAGCTCCCCGAAGGTCACGGCAGTCGACATCGAGCGCACTCCGCAGAAGGCCACTATCCAGGAGTGCTTCGACACGAAGAACTGGAAAGCGGTGAAGGACGGAAAGGACGTCACCAGCGAGAACCAGGTGCACCGGTACACGGTGACCGGCTCGGTGCGCACCATCGGCAAGAAGTGGTTCGTCGTCGACTACGACGTCGACAAGGAGCGCACGTGCTGACCCACCGGGCAGCCCCAGCCGTGGCCGGACTGGCCGCAGCCCTCCTTCTGACCTCAGCGGCGACCAGCTCCGCCGTTGACGAGCCTGCCCGGCCGAAGCCCACGGTGGCGCCGCCCACCGACTGCGGTGACATGTCGGTGTGCATCGGTGTGGGTGTCGGCGGCACCGAACCCCACCAGCCCCCCTCGGGCAGGGGCGGCGGGAAACCGGCTACGAGCGGGAGCGCGAAGCCGGGCAAGAAGCCCAAGTGCCAGATCTACAGCGGGGGCAGCACCAGCACGGGAAGCGACGCCGGCGGCAAGGAGGGCAAGGTCACCGTGCCCTGCAAGGACCCGGAGCTGGGCTCGTTCTCCGGCGGCTGCTACTACAAGCGCGCGACGCCCCAGCCCCCGGCCGGAGACCCGGCGTGGAAGGGCCACAAGCCCGGCGACGGCGCGATCTACCAGCGCAGCTGCCCGATGGGACCCACCTCGGTGCAGGGCTACGTATGGATGGACCAGCCCCCCGAAGCAGCAGCCGTCGACCCTGCCCAGCTCGCGCAGGAAGCCCTCGACAAGATGACCCTGCGCGGACCGGAGATCGGCATCACGCCCAAGCCCGGCGGCAGGGGAGTGGTCGGCATGCCGGTGTGGATGTGGACGCAGAAGTCCGCCGAAACCTATGGCCCGAACTCCGCCTCCGCCTCCGCCGGCGGTATCACCGTCACCGCGACCGCCAAGGTCTCAAAGATCGTCTGGAAGATGGGTGACGGCAGCACCGTCACCTGCCACACCGCAGGCACGCCCTACAAGGCGGCCTTCGGCAAGAAGGACTCGCCAGACTGCGGCCACCGCTACAAGCAGCCGTCCTCGACGACCTCGTCCGGCAAGTACCACGTCACCGCCACCGCCACGTGGGCCATCGACTGGGAGGGCGGCGGTCAGACCGGCCAGCTCACCGAGATCCGTGACAACGCCGTGGACATCAACGTCGCCGAGGTCCAGGTCCTCAACTAGCCCCACGTACCAGATTCCGAGAGGCACCTCCCGCCATGGACACCTCCGCCACGTCGGCTGTCCCCCGTCCGGCCAGCCCTGCCCGGCCCGACCTGCCCATCACCACGGCGCCGCCCGTCAAGCGGGAACGGCGCTGGTCAGTCGTCGCGTTGTGCGTGGTCCTGGCCGTGCTGTGCGCGCTGGGCGCCGCGGCCGCCGTCACCTCGGCCGGCGACCGCTCCAAGGTTGTGGCGATCGCTCGTGACGTGCCCGCCGGGCAGGCCCTGACCGCCGCGGACCTCACGGTTGCCGAGGTGTCCGCTGATTCTGCGCTGAGCCCCGTCCCGGCGGGCGACAAGGCCAGCATGATCGGCAAGCGGGCGGTGGTCGAGCTGCGCAAAGGGAGCCTGCTGACCGCCTCGCAGGTAGTAGCCGGCACAGGCTTGGGCGACGACAAACAGCAGGTCGGCGTGCAGATCAAACGTGGCCAAGCGCCCGCGGGAACCCTCGCGCCGGGAGACAAGGTGCTCGCGGTGACGACGCCCGTCCAGGGAGATGAGGACGCCAAGGACAGCGATGCCCCGCCCTCCACCATCGAGGCCACCGTGGTGGCGGTGTCCCGGCCGGACGCCTCCGGCACCGTCGTCGTCAACCTCGCCGTTGCCACCACCGACGGCCCGCTGCTGGCCACCCGTTCCACCGCCGGGCGCATCGCGCTGGTCCGTGAACCGCGGAGCAACTGATGCCCGTCACCGCCCTCGCCAGCGCCGCCTCCTGCGGCGTCACCAGCTCCGCGCTCGCCCTCACGCTCGCCTCCGCCCGCCCCAGCCTGCTCGCCGAGTGCGACCCCAAGGGCGGCACCCTGCGTGCCGGGTTCCTGCAGGGCCAAGTCAGCGCTGGATTCGGCCTCTACCACCTGGCCGCCGCCGAACGCGTCGGACGCGAGGCGATGGCCAACGCCTTCGCCTCCCACCTGTGGCCCGTCGACGAGGCCGGGCACCGCAAAATCCTGCCCGGCCTGACCGACCCTGCCCAGGCCGCCGCCCTCGACCGGACCTGGTCCTCGCTCTCCGACGTCCTGCACGTCCTGGCCCGCAGCGCTGGACACGACGTGTTCATCGACGCCGGCCGTCTCGCCGTCACCTCCGGGCGACTGCACCAGACCCTCACCCCCGCGCCGCTCATCCACCAGGCCGACCTGGTGCTGCTCGTGGTCCGCAACACCGAAGCGTCCCTGGCCCTGACCCGGCATCTCATCGACCCGCTGCGCGCCGAACTCGACGAGCACGGCACCGGGTCCTCCGCGCTCGGCCTGCTGGTCATCGAGCGCGACACCGCCCGCCGCGGCCGCGGCTACACCACCCACCAGATCGCCGATGCGCTCAAGACCCCGGTCATGGCGGCGCTGCCGTGGGACGCGCCGGTCGCCGACTTCATCTCCGAGGGCGGCACTCCGCCGCGCGGCTACGCCCGCAGCGACCTGCTGCGCCACGCCCGCACCGCGACCGAGCAGCTCGAAGCCGTCGCCCAACGCCGCCGCGTCCAGCAGGAGTTCCCCCAGCCGGCCAACCCCCAGGTGGCCAGCGTCCTGCAGCGGCTGGCCCAGAATCGCGGAGGACGCCGTGGCTGACACGCACCAGCGCCCCGGCGAGGCGCCCCAGGCCATGGGCCGCGACGAACTCGCCAGCCTCCTGACCGGAGCCCTCAGCCAGCGTTGCAGCCCGCACACCTCACCCGCGGCTCAATCGCACCCAGCGCCCGCCGTGCCGGCGGCCCCCGCCGGCCCCGGTGCCGTGCCGCGGCTGGCGGACCTGCCCGGCCAACTGCCCTGCGACTGGGACGTCATCGAGACCCTGCAGGGCGAGGTCTCTGCCGAACTGAGCAAACGCGACCCCGAGCGCACCCTGGAAGAGACCGACCGGCGCGCCCTGGCCCGCTCCCTGGCCACCACGGCCGTCGCAGGGTGGGCCGTCAAACACGCCGAGGGCAACACCCCGCTCTCCGAGGACGACGAGAAGCGCATCGCGACTGCCGTCTTCGACTCCATGTACCGCGGCGGCCGCCTGCAGTCCCTGCTCGACCAGGACGGCGTCGAGGACGTCATGGTCGACGGCACCACCGCGCATGTCGAGTACTTCGACAAGCCCCGGCGCACCCTGGAGCGGATCGCCGACTCCCACGACGAACTGATCGGGTGGGTCAACCGGATGGCCGGCCTGTCCGGTCACGGCGAGCGCTCCCTGACCCAGGCCACACCCATGGTCGGATTCCGGATGCCGGAGGGCTCCCGCGTCACCGCCTCTCTGCTGACCAGCCGCCCCTCCGTCGTCATCCGCAAGCACCGCATCAAGGACGACGGCACCGCCGACCTGGTCCGGTGGGGGGCCCTGAACCCCCTGGTCGAACGGTTCCTCATCACCTGCGTCCTCGCCCGCCTCAACATCCTGGTCGTCGGCGACATGGGCTCGGGCAAGACCACGCTGCTGCGCGCGCTGGGCCGACAGATCCCGCCCGCCGAACGGCTGGTGACCCTCGAATCCGACCGCGAGCTCTACCTGGACGAGCCCGGGCCCCACCCGGGGCCTGTCACCTTCGCCTTCGAGGCGCGCCAGTCCAACGGCGAGCGGCACGACGGCAAGGCCGCCGGCGAAGTCACCATCTCCGACATGTTCGCCACCGCCCTGCGCTACAACGCCTCGCGCGTCATCGTCGGCGAAGTCCGCTCCACCGAGATCGTGCCCATGCTGCAGGCGATGTCCGCCGGCGGCTCCGGGTCGATGTGCACCATGCACGTACGCCGCCCGCACGCCATCGTCAGCCGCCTGGTCCAGCTGTGCACGGAAGCGGGCATGGCCACCGAGGCCGCCCACCACCTCATCGCCTCCTCCGTCGACGTCGTGGTCTACCTCAGCTACCTCGATGAGACCGGCCTGGGAGGCAGGCGCCACCGCTTCGTCTCCCACATCTACGAGGTCCACGACGTCGTCGGGGAAGCCGGGCGTCCCACCACCACAGAGCTGTTCGCCCCCATTCCGGGCGAGCGGCGCGCCATCTTCCAGAACATGCCGACGTTCATCGACGACCTGGAACTCACCGGCCAGTTCGACCGCCGCTGGCTGGCCGACAACCCCAACGGAGCCTGGGGCGCGCCCCTGCAGACGGTGAGGCCGCGATGACCACCGATCAGCTCGCCCTGGTGGCGGCCTGCTGCGCGGTCCTGGCCGTACTGGCGGTCGCGGCCGCGGCCCGGGAAGCGCGCGGCCGCATCCCTGATCCGATCAAGCCCCCCTCCCGCCTGGCCGTGCGCGCCCGGCGCGCCAAGGCCGAACTGCCCGAGGCCTGGCGGAACCGGTGGCGCCACCTGGCCGCCGTGGCCGGCCTCGTCACATTGGGGGTGTGGGCCTACACGGGCTGGCCGGTGCACGGCCTGCTCGCCGGTGCCGCCGTCCTGGGCCTGCCGTTCGTGCTGCACCCCGGCGGCCCCGCCCAAGCCCGCATCGAACGGCTCGAGGCGCTGGGCCAGTGGCTCAACCACCTGGCGGGCGTGCACACCGCCGGCATCTCCCTGACCCAGACGATCCGCGCCTCCGCGAAGGCGGCCCCGGCCCCGATCGCCGCGAACGTGCAGGCCCTCGCCGAGCGGCTGCGCTCGGGCATGGACGCCCAGCTCGCCTTCGCGATGTTCGCCGACGAACTCGCCGACGGCGTCAGCGACCACGTCGTCCTGCTCTTCCAGTCCCACGCCGTCTACAAGGGCCCGGGCCTCTCCGACGCCCTGGAGGCGCTGGCGGTCACCATCCACCAGCAGGCCGCGGACGCCCGCGACGTCGAAGCCGACCGCGCCTCGGTCCGCAAATCCTCCCGCCAGGTATCCGTCGTGATCTGCGTCGTCGTCATCGGCTGCATGCTGAACACGGCGTGGTCGGGCTGGTACGCCTCGCCGCTCGGCCAGATCGTCCTGGCCGCGCTCGGCGCGGCCTTCGCCTGGACCTTGTCGTGGCTGCGACGCATCGCCCGCACCCAGCCCGACCCGCGTCTACTCGATCCGCTGCCCGCCCAGATGACCACCACGGGAGGCACGCGATGATCCCCATGAACGCGGTGCTGCCCGCAGCCGCCGCAGGCGTCCTCATCGGGCTCGCAGTCCGGGCGGCCTGGCCCGCCCGCCCGGACCTGGCCAGCGTCCTGGACCGACTCGATGCCCGCCACTACAGCACCCCCGTGCACGGCCACGCACCCACCGACGGCATCGGCACCCTCGCGCACAAGGTCGGCACCCGACTGCTGGAGGGATACGGCGTCCGGCTGCGCCTGCCCCTGAAGGACCTGAACCTGCTGCGCATCTCTCCAGCCGAACACCTCGGCCGACGCATCCTGTTCGCGCTCTACGGACTGCTGGCCCCGCAACTACTGCAGGCCATGCTCGCCCTGTCCGGCGCCTCGCTGCCCTTCGCGATCCCCGCCGCGATCTCCCTGGCACTGGGTGCGCTGCTGTGGCTGAGCCCCGGCCGCGACGTGAAGCGCGAGGCGGCCGCCGCCCGGCTGATCGTGCGCCACGCCGCCGCAAGCTACCTGGAGCGCGTCGCACTCGCCCGCATCGCGAACTCCGGCGCGGCGCAGGCCCTGACCCAGACCGCCGAGGTCGGCGACGGCTGGATCTTCCAGCGGATGCGCCAGGTCTTCGACCACGCCGAGCTCGCCGGCGTCACCGCCTGGGAGGCCCTGCGCCAGCTCGGCGACGAGCTGGACATCCCCGAACTCACCCGCCCCGCCGACACCCTGGCCCTGGCCGGGGACGGCGCCGCCGTCTACACCACCCTGCAGGCCCAGGCCCGCCAGCTGCGCATCGCACTGCTGAGCGACTCCAAGGCTCAGGCCAACGAAGCCTCCGCCGCGATGGTGCTGCCCGTGACCCTCGGCGTGATCCTCATGCTGGCGTTCGTCATGGTCCCCATCGTCAACACCATCCTCGCCAGCTGACACAACGACGAAGGAGAACAACGCCCATGGACATCCAGATGCTGACGGTGTGGATCCGCAGCCGCTACGAGCAGCTGCGCACCGCCCGCGACGCCGGGGCCACCAGCACCGAACTCGCCGTCATCGCCGGAGCCCTGCTCGTCGGCGCCGGGCTCCTCGTGGCCGCGCTGCGCACCAAGCTCGGCGAGAAGATCGGCATCATCAACGGCGGCTGAACCACCACAAGCAACCGGAACATCAGCGCGATGACAGCGAGGGGGAGTGGCGTGAGAGGGCGCACGGACCATCGCCGCCGGGCCGCCACAGCCCGACTGCGCGAGGACCGCGGCGTGGGCAGCGTCGAACTGGCCACCCTGGCCGTGGTGGTGCTGATGCTCGCCTTCACCACCATCCAGGTCGGCTTCTACTACCACGCCCGCAAAGTCGCCCAGTCCGCCGCACGCCAGGGCGTCGACACCGGCCGCCAGTTCGGCGCCACCCCGGGCGACGGCGTCGCCCAGGCCCAGCAGTACCTGGCCCGCTACGGCAACTCCGTCCGCGGCGCGCAGGTCTCCGACGCCGGCAGCAACACTCAGCAGATCCGCATCACCGTCACCGGCGAGGTCGCTACCCTCGTGCCGGGCCTGAAACTCCACGTCACCCAGCACGCCGACGGCCCCATCGAGCGCTGGACCAACCCATGACGCCCCGCCCGCGCGCACTGCTGCGCTGCCTGAGCGACGATGACCGGGGCAGCTACGCCCTGGAGACCGCCGTCCTGGCCCCGGTCCTCATCGCCATCCTCGGCCTGATGATCGCCTTCGGGCGGGTCACCGACGCCGAGGGCGCCGTCGACGCCGCCGCCCACGCGGCCGCCCGCGCCGCCTCCCTGGAACGCGACGCCGGCACCGCACAGACCCAGGCCCAAGCCGCGGTCACCCGCAGCCTGAACGGCGAGGGCATCACCTGCACCACCTCCGACATCGCCATCGACACCGCCGGATACGCCAGCGACGTCGGCGAGAGGGCCACCGTGACGGCGACCATCTCCTGCACCGCACGCCTGGACGACATCGCCCTGCCCGGACTGCCCGGCTCCAAGACCATCACCGCGTCCTGGACCAGCCCCATCGACACCTACAGGGCCAAAGGTGATGGGTTCACGGATTCTGAAGGGTCTTCAGGCGCGAACCCGGGGGGTGAGGGGCCGTGACACCAGAGTCAGGGGTCTTGGGTTCTCGAATTCCGCGACGAGCCCTCGGGGTTTGGGGTGGGCGGGGCGGTGATGGTGTCGGTGTCGGTGTAGCGCTGTGCCGCTTGGAAGCTGATGCCGAACAGGTCGGTGAGGCGGCGGGTGTCACCGTTGGTGGCCTGTGCTTCGTCGAGGTAGCGGTCTGTGCGGAGTTTCCTTGTGTTGAGTTTGGGGCCGAGCGAGAGGTAGATCCACCGGTATCCCACGTGCCCGTCGTTGTTGGCAGTGCGGAAGTGGATGAGCAGGTGGGGATTGGCTGTGTTGGGCCAGTGCAGCGTGCGGTGGTCGAGGTAGGTGGTCAGACGCTGGCGGACTGCTGGGGCCAGGGGAATGCACCGGTCGCCGATGGTGAGCCGTCCGTCGCGGATGTCGACCAGCTGCAGGTGCTGGAGCTGCAGGGATGTCAGCCCGTGGAAAGCGATCAGCGCCGTCACCAGGGCCCGTGCCGGATCGGAGGAGTTGAGGGCTTGCTTGATGTCGTCGGGGTTGAGCGGCACCGGGCTGCCCCGATGGGGCTTGTCGGTCTTGACCTGGGCGACAGGGTTTCTGAAGACGATCCGCCGTGCTTTGAGCAGGCGGAAGAGCGACCGCAGGGCCTGTCCTGCCTGGTCGCGGCGGAGCGGATCGTCTGGCAGGACACTCCGGACGTCCTGGGTGCTGATCTCCCGCAGCGACGCCTTGCCGCCGTTGACCCATGCGGCCAGGGAGGGCAGCATCCAGCACGTGTAGAGCTTGATCGTGGTCACGGTTCGTGGGCGCTGCCGGGGAGTGGTGGTGCTGCCCTCCAGCATGACGCGGAACCAGGTGCACAGTTCCTCGGACATCGGGCCGGGCAGGTCGGCGACTTGTCGTTCGAACCAGGTGGTCACGGCCGGAACGCGGTCATCCTCGAGCATGTCCGCATCCCCCAGGACCTCCAGCACACGTCTGATCGGGAGGTTCACCTCGGACAGGACGGCAACGTCGGAGGCGGTGATGGCGACGCCAGGGGTGTCCTGGAAGCCGAGCATGATGTTGACGCCGGTGCGGACGTTCCAGATGGTCTCGTGGGTCCAGCCGAATCGGGCCGCGCGTTGCCTTGTAAAGGCATCAACGGAGGCCGCGAGCCGCGGCTCGGCGGCCTGGGCCAGCCCGTGCATGCCCCGGTGGCGCAGGGTGCGGGTCATCTCGAAGAGCACCAACTGCCGGTAGGTGACAGGCGGCAGAGGTTCGATGGACACCGCCGTTTCGCGGGGGCGGCGCCCCAGGGGAGCCCCGTGGTGGGCGAAGAGGTCCGCGATGAACAACTGCTGTCCGTCGCGGTTGGTTTCCTCCAGCGTGGCCTGGGCGCGGGCACCGCGCACCAGGGCGGCCTGTTTGCGGCAGAGCCGGCAGACACGGTCCAGGTCGAGTACCGAGGTGTGTCCGCAGATGCGGCAGGGTCCGCTCACCCTGTACTTGCGGCACCAGGAGTTGCATCCCTTGCACCGCCACGTCATGTGACGGGTGGCGCCCCAGGCCAGGCAGTTGCGGCACGAATCCACCGGCGGGATGGCCGAGGGGTGACAGCGGGCGCACAGGCCAGAGGCGTAGTAGTAGTTGCGAGAGCCGCAGCGCAGGCACGGCGGTGGGGTAACGGGTCCGCCCGGCCAGCAGGTGAAGCAGTAGTCGACGCGGGCCATCGCCAGCGGTTGGATGCCGCAGACATGGCACATGGTCTTCCATGGCTTGCTCATGCGGGCGGCACCGTTCGGTGCTGGCCGAAGCGCGGTGCGACGACCGAGCTGACCACCGCTGTCTCCGGCTCTGGCGCGGTGCGGGCTGCGACCTTCTCCGGCTCGCGGATGAGCAGGTCGGTGGGTTCGCACTCCAGCACCGTGCAGATCACATCGAGATCGTCCAGACGGATGGTCGTCGGTGTGGTGGTCCACAGGGCCGACATCTTGCCCGTGCTGATCTCCAGGCCGGCTGCGGCCAGGCGGCGGCGCATCTCGGTGGACTTCCAGATGCCGCGCTCGGCGGCCTTCATCCGCAGGTTCCAGCGCATGGCCTCATCCGATCTCCTGGCCCAGGCGCGCGGCCACGCGGGCGTTGGCGCTGGTCCAGGCAAGTTCGATGTGTTCGTCGCGGACATGGATGTAGCGGGTCGTGGTGGACAGCCACTCATGCCCCAGCAGGTCCTGGATCGCCTTGAGGTCCACACCCCGCCCGTAGAGCGAGGACGCGCAGAAGTGCCGCAACCCGTGAGGTGTCAGCCTGCTCTTCCATTCCGGCAGCCACTGGGCGACAGCCTGTGTCAGGCCCGCGCGCAGGGCTTCAGTGCCCACCCGGGTGTGGCCGCCCGTGGGGGCGTGTCCCCGCTCGCTGGGGAACATCGGGGCCTCTGGGTCGGCGTAGTCGGGACCGTACTGGGGTCTCACCTCCGCCAGCCACCAGTCCATCAGGACGTTGACTTGCTCAATTCCCGGCGCCAGCCGCGTCTTGGGTCCTCGGCCCCGGCTGCCCTTGCCGTGGCGGACGTGGAGCTTGCCGTACTCTCCGAGATCCGGCCGCCAGTCACGGATGTCCAGCATGGCCGACTCGTTGATCCGCAGGCCGATGCGGCGCCACAGCGAGGCCGCCATGTAGTTGCGTGCCGCGGGAAGGTACTTGCGGGCCTCCGGAAGCGCCAGGCGCCAAGCATTGAACAGCCCGGTGACCTCCTCCTGCGACGGAGGCACCCGCACCGCTCCGTAGTCGGCATGGGCTGGCCGGTTGAACTCGTCGATCGGCTGGGACGGCACGTACCCGGTCCGAGTGTGGATCTCGCCCTGGTAGCGGGCCAGGAGGAAGTCGAAGAACCGGGCGATACAACGTGCCTTGCCATACACCGTGGCCCGTGCCTGGCGCCGGTCCTTGCGCAGGTAGGCCAAGTACCGGTCGGCATCCGAGGTCTCTGCGGTCCACACCGGGCGCCCGGTGTGGCGGATGAAGTCGAACAGCACAGACCGGTCATCCGCCAGCGAACGGTCGCTGATCCCGGCGCCGACCCCAGCGAGGAGGAACTGATCGATCAGCTCCTGCTCAAAATCCGCAAGCTCCTCAACCGTCCCGGCCTTCCGTACATCGGCCAACGAACGCACGACTGCCAGCGGCATGGCGGCCACCCCAGTTCAACGGAGAAGCGAATGAGGCAGGAATACCGCGGCCCTCTCAGAGATCCCGATGATTCTCCGAAATCCTGTCTCGGCCGAGTGAACTTGGGCTGGCCTGCTGACACAGCTCATCAGCGAGGTTCATACTCCGCCGAACTCGCGTCCCCTCGGACTCGCTGATGACCCCCCGCGCCTGGCTCACCCACCGCCGCACCGCACTCACCCAACGCGGCGAAGACGGCTCCATGTCTCTCTTCTTCGCCCTCACCAGCGTGGCCGTGCTCCTGGTGATGGGCCTGCTCGTCGACGGCGGCGGCGCGCTCAACGCGAGCAACCGGGCCACCTCACTCGCCCAGGAGGCCGCCCGCGCCGCCGGCCAGCAACTTGACCCCGGCCAGGCCATCGAAGGCACCGCGATCACCATCGACCCCGACGCCGCGCAGGCCGCCGCCCAGGACTACCTCGCCGCCGAAGGCGTCCAGGGCAACGTAGAGATCACGGACAACGGCAAGACCATGACCGTGACCGTGCACGACACCTACGACACATACTTCGCACAGATGGTCGGCAAGAGCTCCATCAGCGTGACCGGCACCGCGACCGCACATCTGCAGACCCAGGCTGGAGGCTGAGCCTGCCATGGCCCACCACACCCCCGCACCGCTGCGCACCCTCGGCGTCCTGCTGCGCGCGCTGCTCGGCCTCACCGCTCTGGTGGCCCTCGTCGCCGGGATCCCCGCCATGCTGCTGCTCTTCGGCAAGCAGCCCACCAACCTGCCCGGCGGCACCGAGTTCCTGACACAACAGGACGACGGCACCCTCTTCTTGACCGCCCTCACCTGCATTGGATGGGTGGCCTGGGCCGCGTTCACCTACTCCGCGCTCCTCGAACTCGTCGCCGTCGTAAGGCGGCGCTCCGCGCCGCGCATCCGGGGCCTGGGCGGCATGCAGTCCCTCGCCTCCTTCCTCATCGGCGGCATCGTGCTGCTCGCCCCGACCGCCACCACAGCGCCCGCCGTCGCTGTCACCGCCCCGCAGAGCACACCGCAGGAAGCCCCGCGGGCCCACGAACGACCAGGCGCGTCGGCCACTGGCGCGGCCGGGCCTCAGCACACGGTCACCGGACTCACCGAGACTCCGTGGGGCCTGGCCGAGCATTACCTCGGAAGCGGGCAGCGCTGGCGCGACATCGCCGTGCTCAACCCGAGCATCACCGAACTCGCGGCCGGTGACAGCTACTTGCCCCGTGGCGCAGACATCACCCTGCCCGCTGACGCCCGTGCCTCCGCCGCCGCGACCGCCCCCCAAACGTCCGCGGAGGCCGCGCCCGGGGCAAAGCCAGCAGCCGACACAGATACCGACGGCAACCATCAGACCGCTCCGCAGACAGAGGACACCCAGGGCGTCGACCCCGACACACGGGTGGTCGAATCCGGTGACACCCTGTGGAAGATCGCTGAGGACGAGCTCGGCGACGGCACGAAGTACGAGGAGATCTTCGAGGAGAACAGGGGTGCACCCCAGCCCGGCGGAACCACGCTCACCGATCCAGACGACATCCACGCGGGCCTGAAACTGGACATCCCCCACCCCGCCTCGCCCGACAAGCCATCCGACAAGGCCAAGCCGGGCACCCCGCCCGGCGGAGGCGACCGAGCCGAAACCGATCGCGAGTCCGCCAAGGACTCCGGCTCTGGGACGGGCGACAACGGAAAGCGAGATTCCTCGAAGGCTTCGCAGGAAGAGCACGACCGCGGGCAGCAGCCGCCGCCCACGAAGCCGGACACGGCCAAGCCCAAGAAGCCGACCGCCTCGCCGCCCGCCTCCACACACCCCTCGAAACCCGCCAGCCCCGCACCCACCGCCCCCAACGAGACGAAGCCGCGACCGGAGCAAACCACCTCCGCCGAGACGGACGACCCGGCGGTCGGCGCACGCGAGGTGGCAGGGGTCGGGATGCTGCTGGCGGGCTGCCTGATCGCCGCCGTGGGCGTCAAACGTTTGCTGCAGCGCCGCCGTCGGCGCCCGGGCGAGACGATCGCCATGCCTGCAGAACCCGCCCGTCTCGAGCAGGTCCTCGAGGCGAGCAGCGAACCGGGCAGCGTCGACCTGCTCGCCCGCGCGCTGCGCACTCTGGCCCACCACGCCGGCCAGCAGAACACGGCACTGCCCAGCGTGCGCGGTGCGCGGGTCACCTCCCGCACGGTCGAACTCCTCGTCGCCACCGACACGGTGACCGAGCCCTTGGCCCCGTTCACCGCGTCGGCGGACGGGCGGTGGACGCTGGATGAGGCGCACACCCTCCTGACCGCAGATCAGGCTCGCGAGGTGCCCGCTCCCTACCCGGGGCTGGTCACGCTGGGCGCCGAGCCGGACGGCAGTCATCTGCTCCTCAACCTGTCCGCCGCGCGCGTCCTGCTGCTCGACGGTGACGAAGACGCCGTCCGCGACACCGCCCGGGCCCTGGCCCTGGAAGCCGCCACCAGCATCTGGAGCGACCACGCCGAGATCCTCACCATCGGCCTGGGCACCGAGCTGCCCGGCCTGCTGCCCCAAGGCCGCCTGCGCGTCGTACCGCACCTGCGCGCCGCCCAGAGCGAGCTGGGCGAACTCCTCCTGGAGCACCACCAGGGCGGGTACGGCGGCGACGAGGAACCAGCGCCGCTGCCGTGGTTGCTGATCTGCTCCGCCGAGGCCACAGTCGACGGCGCCCGGCAGTTGGCCGATGCTCTCGCCGCCTCCCGCGACCTTCCCGTCGCCCTGGTGCTCCCTGCCAGTGGCGCTCGCGAGGCCTTCCCCGACGCCGTGTGCCTCACGGCCGGCGTGGACACACCACAGCACCTCGACCTCCTGGACAGCGACCTCGTCGTGCAGTCTCTGACGGAAGAGGACTACAGCGCTTTCCTCGACGTGCTGCAGACCGCAGAGGAGTCGGCACACCCAGCCGAGGGCCCCTGGCAGCTCGTGCCGCCTGTCACGCTCGATACACCGAGCGAGCCGAACCGCCCCTCGCCAGAGCCCCACTTCGCCGGCCTGGCGGCCGTCCCTGCGGCCGTTCCCGAGGCACCGTTCACGGCGCTGACCGCATCAACGACCCCGACCAGCACCTCGCCCGGATCTGTGCCCGCCTTCACGCCGGTCGCGGCGCACAAGAGCCTCGAGGCCGACCACGACGCCGACCCCCGCAGCACTGCCGAGGACGTCGCCGAGCTCGCACGCGAAGCTGCTGAACCCGCCGCCCCGGCGGGGGAGTCCGGTGAGCCGGTGGACCTGCACGCCCCGGAGATCCAGGTGCTCGGGCCGGTCACCGTCACCGGCATCAAGGCCTCCGGCCACGGCTTCAAGCTCGCCCTGCTCGCCGCCCTCCTCCACTTCAAGGACGGCTGCACCATCGACACCGCGCGCGAGGCCATGGACCCACGCAGCCCCTGGTCCAAACAGACCTTGCAGGTCCGCATCTCCGAGCTGCGCAACCGCCTGGGCTCCGACGCGGACGGCACCCTCTATCTGCCCAAGAACCGTGCCGGAACGTACCGGCTGTCACCCAAGGTCCGCTGCGACTGGGACCGCTTCCGACAGCTCGCGGAACGCGGCCTCGCCAAGGGCTCCGTGGCCGGCATCGCTGATCTGGAGGCCGCGCTCGGACTCGTCCGCGGCCGACCGTTCGGCGGCGCCGACATCACCTGGGCGGCCACACGCATACAGGAGATGCTCGTCCGCATCACCGACGTCGCCCACACCCTGGCTACCTGGCACCGCAGTACGCCCCGCCCTGACCTGGACGCCGCCCGTCGCGCCGTCCGCATCGGCCTGGACGTCGACGACAGCGCCGAACTCCTCTACCAGGACTGGATGCTCATCGAGGACCAGGCGGCCAACCGTGCGGGAGTCCGCACCGCCTACGAGACACTCAGGGACATCAACGCGTGGCTCGACGTCGGGATGGAACCGGAAACGGAGCGCATCTACGACACGATCATGAGCCGCAGCGCATGAGGTCTGCACGCACTCTGCGGCCACCACCGTGTTTGGGCGGCACCAAGGCTGCGACGGGAGATGGTGCTCAGGCAGATGGAAGGGCGCTGAGGGCGATCTGCCACGGGTAGGCGTCCAGATCGCTCCGCCGTGGTGGGTGTGCGGAACAAACCCGGAGGCGCTGCCTCCGTCATCCAGGAGCAGCGTCACCCCAGCCTCGCGCAGCGTGGCGACGCTGCTGGCCACGGCCTGTTCGGGCTGTTGCGGGCACGGCGGAAGATCCTCCAGTGCTTGATCCGTGCCCTGGCCAATCCCGTACACCGGAGGTCGTACTCGGCTCGCCGTCCCGACCGTTCCGGTACGCCAGAAGTCGTAGGGAGTCCTGTCCGGTAGTCGCAGTGAGGGAGCCTCAATCCACGATTGAATACTCCTTGTCCTCAGATTCAGCTATAAGGGGTGCCCTTCGTGCATATCCGTCGTATTGCTCCACTGATTGCGTCAGGCGTTGTTGTCAGCGCAGCCGTTGGTGGTCCTGCAAACGCCCTCGGTAGTATTGCTGACAGCAAGCCTTCTTCCGGAACTCCTGACACACCTAGGCCTGGAGCCGCCGGTGTCGGAGACACTCTCCACCCTGGGCTGGGAAACGGTGGTTATGCCGTACGTCACTATGCTCTGGCGCTGCGTTTTGACGAGGATTTGAAGAGCTATGCAGCGACTACCACTCTCCAGGGACGCGCTACTCAAAATCTATCGCGTTTCAACCTGGACTTGACTGACGTCAAGGTCAAGTCAGTCACCGTCAATGGTCGCAATGCACATTGGAAACGCGCTGCGCAGGAACTTCAGGTGACACCTTCGGGTCCTATTAGTGTCGGTCGGGATTTTACAGTAGAGGTCAAGGTTCAGGCGTCTGTGCCAGACGGAGAGCATGTTGGCCCCCGGGGCCACGCCATGGTGAGAAGTGAGGGTTTCATCCAGACGGGAGCCCAGCCTTCCTTCGCCCACCAGATTGCCGCATTCGCAGACCATCCCGCCCAAAAAGCCCCGGCGACCATCAGCATCACCGCGCCCTCCCGACTGAACTCCATCGCCAACGGCGAGCTGATATCGACGCGCCACGAGGGGAAATACACAGTACGCAGATTCGAAAGCCGGCAGAGCCTCGCACCTGAACTGATTCAGATCGGAGTGGGCCCTTTCACCGTGGTCAAGCGGCAGGGACCGGACGGAATCAAGTTGCGCCACGCCATCCCCAACGGCGAAGTCAATGAAACCATGCCGCAGATCGACAAGGTCGTGCCCGAGGCGATCCGGTTCGCCACGAAACGCCTCGGCCCCTTCCCGCTGCGCACCTACGGCATCTATGAAACACCATCTGGGGTGTTCAACACGGCAGCAGGCGGCGACGCGCTCGAGACACAGTCCCTGACCTTGATGACCAGCGGCCAAGAACGGGCCGACGAGCTAGTTGCGCACGAAGTCGTACACGAGTACTTCGGCAACAGCGTGTCCCCGCGCCAGTGGAGCGACCTATGGCTCAACGAGGGTCACGCCACATTCTACGATTGGCTGTGGACTCAGGAAAAGGGCGGCAAAGAACTGGATCAAGTCGCCAAGCAATGGTACGAACATGCCAGTGAACTCTTCCTTCGCAAGGAAGGACCCATTGCCGCCCCCAAACTCGATGGATTCGAGAACAAGGGAAGGGCCCCCTACGGGATGGGTGCGTACGTGGGGGGCGCGCTGTCGCTCTATGCCCTGAAAAAAGAGGTCGGCGACACCACGTTCCAACGCATCGAACGGGCGTGGGTGAAGCAGTACCGCGACGGTGTCGCGAGCACCGCTGACTTCATCCGTGTGGCTAGCCGCGTAGCTGAAAGAGACCTCAAACCTTTTCTGAATTCCTGGCTGTTCTCGGAAAAGCTTCCCGCGATGCCCGGCCATCCCGACTGGAAGACATCATGACCTGCTTGGTGCTGACGACTGCCGAATCTGCGCTGGACTCCGGGTGCAGGGCTGATTCATAGTCGCTGTGATCATGCGTCGCCGCAGGTCAGCGAAGCCCGAGCAGCGTGAGTGGAGTGGTGAAGAGTGGTTCCCGCCGGGTTCTAGGGCGATTCCCAGATGGTCGTGTCGCCTCGTAGGGCGAGCCGCAGCAGTGCGGCTACGGCTGGGTATGGATCTCGCGAGCGTCGATTCCTGGTACTCGGCCATGGCCACCTGCGTGGGCATGTTCGGGGTCTGCGGGATGCCGGGACGGGTCCAGCGGCTGACCATCTCCTTGCGGACGGCCATCCCGCCGTAGCCGAGGGCCTTGTGTCGGTCCGCCACACGCCGCAGGCAGTATTCAGCGGTCCAGCCTGCACGGGCAGCAGCTGGTTGAACAGGTGCCATTCCTCCAGGAGCACGCCCGCACCTCCCCCAAGACACAGGACTCAGTGTGGGGGACTCGGCGGCGGGCGGGGAGCGCCTTCCGGGCGGAAGGGGACGCGAGATCAGAAGGCAACGCTCATGAAGTACACACCACACCGGTCTACGAGGCGCCCGTCGTGATGGACGCCGGCGAGGTCGTCGAGGTGACGCTGGGCACCCAGCCCTTCGACACCGGCCGGCGACACCGAGTACAAGCTCTGATCCACCCGCCGTTGGGGACGGGCATCCAGCAACGCGCCCGGCCCCGGCTTCTGGAGGCGCGCCGGTCGACGCCGTTCTCGTGCACGGGGCGGCGGGGCTGGCGCCTTCACCGTTTTGCACGCCCCACGACGTCGAGTGTGTACGGGAGTTGAGGAAGTGCGGAGGCGGTTGCGGCCACGGTGATCGCCAGCGGACCGTCTCGCTGTGACCGCGAATCTCGTTGGATAGCCGTACCTCCTTCGGGCTCGAATCCTCGGCGAGGCACTCGGAGCATGGGAACGGCGGGTAGTCCGGGATCGGTCCGGTGTGTTGGCGATTCAGACCATGGTGCGGCCCAAGTGAAAAGCCCTGGCCGGAGGTTCGAGTCCTACATGGCCTTAGAGGTCGTTTTCTGCTGGTTCACAGGTGATGTTTGCTTCACGGATCTGCGCATGCCGAAGAGGGATGAATCGGTGCGTCTCTTGCAGTGGAACAGATTCTGCGGGATATGACAGGCAATCCGGGTGTCCCGTGAACCCCATGAAGTGCGCCCCCGGGCAGCTCTCTGCTGCTGCTCCAACCACAAGGGCGTGTTAGGAGCAAACAGACTCCGTCGATGAAAGCGACCTCTAAGGACGTCAGGCATCCCGCTCAGCCCGAGGGCCTCGCCAGTTGCACAGCCATCCGATCACCCGAATCAGTGGCTCCGTTGAAGATGCTCCGCAACCGTCACGAGTTCGTAGGCCGACAGAGTGGATACTGCCCGTGTCGCTTCAGAGAGAAGCCACCGTTGATGTAATTCTATGCCCAGCTTCCTGCCATCCGCTGATCAAAAAGGAGACGTCAATATGCTTCGACGACTGTGCCATCCGGCTGTCCGCAGCTGGCAGGCAAAGGCCGCCTGCGTTGGCGCAACCGCCTTATCCCTGACCGGTAGTTTCGCCGGCCTCGCGCACGCAAACGTTCCTGATGCCAGTGATGTCTACACCGGCTGCCGTAGCAGTTTTTTCGGCTTCGTTCGCGTCATCGATTACGAGGCCGGGGAGCGATGCATGTTCGTTGAAGATACAGTCACGTGGAACCGAACAGGCCCTGCTGGTCCCAAGGGTGACGCTGGAGAAACCGGTGCCACGGGGCCTGCTGGTCCCAAGGGTGACATTGGAGAAACCGGTGCCACGGGGCCTGCTGGTCCCAAGGGTGACATTGGAGAAACCGGTGCCACGGGGCCTGCTGGTCCCAAGGGTGACATTGGAGAAACCGGTGCCACGGGGCCTGCTGGTCCCAAGGGTGACACCGGAGCAACCGGCGCCACAGGCCCTGTCGGTCCTGTAATTCGGGCCACGCATTCCGGCGGTATTTCTGCGCCTGCTGGAGCGGTGGTTACCACTCCACCTCAGACTGTGAACTGCCCGTCCGGCACTGTCGTAGTCGGCGGCGGTGTACTTAACCCGAGCCGCTTGAGTAATTTCACGATCACCGAGGGGGACCCCAGCGGAAATGGATGGAAATCGGCGGTTCAGTTCACCGCAGTTGCTGGCCTATCTACCTTTACACCTTACGCCTTGTGTTCAAAGACCTCTTAACTTTCCACCACTCGTAGTGTTTTGAATCACCCAGGCTTTTGGTAGAACCTCCGAGGATTTCGATTCCGGCGGTCTATTTTCGAGGATCTCGGGTCGGCTGCCGGTAACGCAAGCGACCCTGCTCCTTAGTGCGTTTTCATCGACAGAGTCTGTTTGCTCCTAACACGTCCTTGTGGTGGAGCAGCAGCAGAGAGCTGCCCGGGGGGGGCGCACTTCATGGGGTTCACGCGAGACCTGGATTGCCTGTCTTATCCCGCAGAATCTGTTCCACTGCAAGAGACGCGCCGATTCATGCCTCTTCGGCATGCGCAGATCCGTGAACAAGCGTCACCTGTGAAGCATTGAGGCGTATGACGGGGAACAAACCAGCAGAAAGAGACCTCTTAGGAGGGCGAAGGCCGGCGAAGTCTTCGGACTGCTCGGCCCCAACGGCGAGGGGCAAGTGCACCACCGTGGAAATTCTGGAGGGCCACCGCATCCGGGACGCCGGCGAGATTTCGGTGCTGAGCGAGGATCCGGGCCAGGCGAGCCGGCACTGGCGGTCCTGGATCGGGATCGTCTTGCAGAACGAGGCCACTCCCGGCGTGGCCGAGACCATCCGGCACTTCGCCCGCTACTTTCCCAACCCGCGCGACCCCGACGAGGTCATCGAGTTGGTGGGGCTGGCCGATCCTCGCCGCGGATCCCGGCATGCGCGTGTCGTGCTGACTACCTACGAGACCGACCGGGACATCCTGCGTGCGGTGGAGGCGGGCGCGGCCGGGTATTTGCTCAAGGACGCCCCCGCGTGGGGAACTCGCCGACTCGGTGCACGCCGCCGCCCCGGGGGGGAGAGACGGTGCTTGCCCCGTCGGTCGCCGCGAAGGTCTTTTCCCGGCTGCGCGGCGGCGAGCCGGAGCGGTCCCAGTTGTCGAGCCGCGAGCTGGAGGTGCTCCGGCTGGCTGCCAAGGGGCACACCAACGCCGAGATCCGGGGGGGGCAGTTGTCATCAGCGATACCACGGTCAAGAGCATCTGCTGCGTGCTTTCGGCAAGCTCGGCGTCTCCGACCGCACCGCTGCGGTCACCAGTGCAGTACGGGCTGCTGACTCTGGGGGCCTGACCCACAGCCCTGGCCCCGGGCCGCGATCCCGGCCGGGGCACACGGGACCGCGAGATCCGCTGAGCCGACGGCTTGTGTCAGGAGGGGCCAGATGCGGCAGTCCAGCCTTCGACCATGGCCGACCGCGAGGCACCATAGTCCCCGTCCTTGAGCCGCAGCGGCAGGTCGGAGCGACGGTCGACGTCGAGCTTCCGGTAGACCCGGGTCAGATGCTGCTCCACCGTGCTCACTGTGATGTACAGCTTGCGCCCTATCTCCCGGTTCGTATGGCCCATGGCTGCGAGCGCCGCGACCCGCCGCTCGGCGTCACTGAGCGCCTCGGAGTTGCAGGCAGCGGTCTCGGACTCCGGGGCGGAGGGGTTGCCGGCTGCGTTGTGTGTGGACAGCAGCCGCTGGCACAGCTGCTCGGCACCGCAGTCCTGGGCGACCTGCATGGCGCGCCGCCCCATCATGCGCGCCCGGTTGAACTCCCCGAGGTGCTGGTCGGTCTGGCTGAGGTCGGCGAGCGCGAACGCCAGCTGCACCCGGTCGCCGGAATCCTGCAGCAGGTCGACGGCCTCGCGTAGCAGCAGAGGACGCTCCTTGAGGTCCTGGGCCGCGGCCAGCACGCGCAGGCTTATCCCCCGCGTCCGGGGGCCGTCTGCGCCCGACATTGCCAGTTGTTCGGTCACCAGCTCACGGGCCACTTCGCGCCTGCCCAGCCTGAGCTGGACCTGTGCGCTGGCGCTGCGCCAGGGGACCAGTGTGGGCAGGTCGAGGTTCCACTCACGCATCAGCTCGCCGCAGCGCTGGAAGTCTGCCAGCGCCGCCTGCAGCCGGTTGGTGGCCAAGTAGTGGTAGCCGCGGGCATGCAGGTACTTGAGGGCGAACCGGCTCCGGTACATGGCCCTGGGCACGACCTGCCGGATCAACTGGGCCACGCGCTCGTGCTTGCCCATCGCGGTCTGGGCGAGCATCAGCACCGCAAGTGGGTAGCCGATGGCCACACCCCAGCTGTTCGGGGACATCAGCCGCAACGCCTCACGGGCCCAGCGTTCGGCGGTGGGCAGGTCGCCCTGGCGCAGCGCGATCTCTGCGCGGGTTCCGCTGAGCAGCGCCTCCCAGGTGGTGGCGCTCCGGGCCCGTGCCTCGCCGAGGAAGACGTGGCACCACGGGGCCGCTCTTTTGGGTCGGTCGGCGTGGATGAGCGCGCACAGTGCGGATATCACCGAGGCCAGGGTGCCGTCGGAGAGGGTGCAGCTGGCGAGGACCTGTTCGGCCCAGGTGATGGCCTCCTCGTTGGGGCCGTCGGTGAGGACGGAATCGAGTGCGGCGCACGCGGTGAGCCCGGGGTGGTTCGGCACGGAGGCCGGCCCGACGCCCGGGGCGTCCGCCCCACGGTGCTCGGCGCACTGCGCGGCGGCCTTGCCGGCGAGCCGGTCGAGCATGGGTGAATGCCCCAGGTACAACCACGGCTGCAAACTCTGGAGATCGGCGACGAGCTGCGGATCGGAGTTGTCGACCGACTCATGGAGCCACTCCAGGACCTCTTGGGCTTCCTCGGTACGGCCCTGCCAGAGCAGGAACCGGGTCACCGTGATCGCGTCGGCGGCGTCGAGGTGGCCGGCGAGCAGGGCTTGGCGCAGCGGGGCGAGGTGTCTGCTGGCTGCCGAAGGCTGGATGCGCCACTGCAGCCGGGCGAGGGTCATGGTGAGCCGAGCCCGGTGCTGTTCGTCGGTGCAGCTGCGCTGAGCCAACTCCAGGCATTCAAGGGCGAAGTCCACCCGGTCCTCGGCCAGCGCCTCGCCGGAGGCATCTTGGAGGACGCTGATGGCCCACTGGCCCTGGATCTGTCCCGCGGCCACGAGGTGGTCGGCGACACCGGTCGCGGCGACACCGCTGTCATGCAGGAGCTGGGCGGCGCACAGATGCATCTGGACGCGGTCGTCCAGCGCCATGGTGTCCAGGATCGCGGTGTTCACCGCCGGGTGCCGGAACCGGCCCTTCTTGAGCAGTCCGGACCGGGTCAGGGTCTCCACGACCTGGGAGACCGGCTCAGGCTTTCTGCCGTTCAGTCGGCTGAGCATCGCGAGGGTCGACGACTCGCCCAGCATCGCGAGCCCTTGGGCGACCTCGATGGTGCTGCGGTCCCAGCGGTAGAGGTAGGCGAATACGGCCTGGCGGAACGACTCCCCCGTGAGCGGCTTGCTGGAAAGGGTGTCCGAGCCGCCGGACAGCCGGACCATGCTGTCTTCGGCCAGACCGCGCAGCAGCAGCGGGTTGCCGCCGCTGATGTCGTGGTAGACGGGGGCGAGCTGTCCAGCGGTCGTCTCGTCGAGGTGCTCGCCCAGCATGTCGGCGACACCGGCTTCGGACAGCGGTTGCAGGTTGATGCGCTGGCAGTTGGGCTGGCGCAGCAGTTCGGCGCGGAAGGCAGGGTGGGTGGGCTGGGAGACGGCCCACTCGTTGAGGATCACCAGCAGTCGGCCGGAGTTCAGCCGACGCAGCAGGCAGAGCAGGAGCTGCAGGGAGGGCCCGTCGGCGTACTGGACGTCGTCGATGCCGATGACCACGGTGCGGTCGGCGGAGAGGGTGAGCAGTGCCGCCCACAGGTCCCGGGCGAGGCGGGCGGCCGTCTGCTTCATGGTGGCCGCTTCGTGGTGGGGGGAGGGGATGACGTCCTCGTTCAGCAGGGTGTTCACCTGGTCGACGATGGGCGCGGGGAGTGCGGGATTGCAGAAGAGCTGTCCGACGACGCCGAGCGGAAGGTTCCGCTCGGCGTGTGAGCCGGTCGCCGTGAGCAGGAGAGCTCCGGAGTCGACGGCCTCCTCGGTGAACTTGTGCAGCAGTCTGGTCTTGCCGCTGGCCACGGCTCCGGTGACCAGCACGACCTGTGATTTGCCCTGGTCGCATCGCGCGAAAATATCCCGCAGGCGGCCCAATTCGTAACATCGCCCAGCGAGCAGCATCAAGATTCCCCATGCGAAAAAGACATTAAAATCCCCCTTGTAAGAGCGGGCCCACCGGGCCTGCCCTTGCCAAGTCTTTGCAACGTTTTAGTCCGTTGATTGCATGCGTCTAGCGAGTGATGGAGCATGCATGCGGACCTTCGCAAACTTATCTCATTGCGGGGCCGTGTAATTTGCGCCGCGTCGCCGAGGGGGAAATTAACGCAATGTAACGCACGGTTGAATTAGCGCTCCGTAGCGTAACCGTCCTGTCCGGAAGAAGGAACACAGAAGGTGGTTGCGTGATGTATCACGCAACCACCTTCTGCCGGGCGGTCAACGCTTCGCGGGTGCCGTTCCCTTGCTCCGGATGAGCGCCGCCACGGCCGATGGCGTCGAGTGCGTGAAGATGTCTGGCAGCTGGATGCGAGCCCCGCTCATTTCTTCGATCCGCTGCACGAGCAGCACCCCAAGGAGCGAATGGCCGCCGTGCGTGAAGAAGTTGCTGTCACCAGTGATATCACCCCGGCCGAGCACTTTCTGCCAGAGCGTGATGAGCTCAGCGACGAGTTCGTCCTCGTGATCCGCTGACGCGTTCGTCCCCACCTTGGTAACATCGAAGCGGCGCTGTGCTGCAATACGTGTCAATTCAGGGTAATCCACCTTCTGGCTGGCATTGGTCGGAAGCGCCTCCAGCACGACGAACTCCTGCGGCACACAAGCCCGCGGCAGCCGCTCGGCCGCGTAACTCCACAGCGACTCGGTCATCGCCTCACCCGCCGATGCCGACTCGACGAAGGCGACCAGTATCGCGTCCGCGCCGGTGTCGCCCACGACGACCACGGCGCACGCCAGCACCTCGGGATGACCGCCCAGCACAGCCTCCAGCTCGCCGAGTTCGATCCGCACCCCGCGCAGCTTGATCTGCCGGTCGGAGCGCCCCAGCACCTCCAGCGTGCCGTCGGCCAGCCAGCGCGCCCGGTCCCCGGTGCGGTAGAAGCGGCCGAGGGAGGCGTGCTCGCCGAAGCGCTCCGCCGTCAGCTCGGGCCGGTCGTGGTAGCCCGCGGCCACCCCGCCCCCGGCGACACACAGTTCCCCGGGCACCAGCAGCGGCAGCTCACGCCCCTCGGGGTCGGCCACGAACACCTGGGTGTCACGGATCGGCCGGCCGGCACTGACCCGCTCGATGGCGGGATCGTCCAGCAGCCCCGAGGTCGACCAGATCGTGGTCTCCGTCGGCCCGTAGACGTTCCGCAGCACACAGCCGGTGGCGATCAGGTCCCGCGCCAGCGCGGCCGGCAGCGGTTCGCCGCCGCACAGCACGTTCCGGCCCGCGAGCACTCCGCCTGCGGCCTCGAGCACCAGCCGCCAGGTGGTCGGCGTCGCCTGCACGGTGCGCACCTCGTGCCGCTCCAGCGTCGACGCCAGGACGGCGCCATCGGTGCGCGCCTCGTCCGGCGCCACCACCAGCCGCCCACCCGACACCAGCGGCAGGAACAGCTCCAGCGCCGAGATGTCGAAGGTGAACGTGGTCAGCCACAGCGTGCTCTGGCCCGCCGCGGCCGCCAGCTCGCCACGGAAGTGCTCGACCAGGTTGGCCAGGTTGCCATGGGTGAGCCGGGTGCCCTTGGGCAGACCGGTGGAGCCCGAGGTGTAGATCAGGTACGCCAGCTCGTCCGCCCCGGCGCCGATCTCCTCAGGTCCCGCCGCGGCTTCGCCGTCCGGCACCTCTTCGATGGCGGCCATCGGGGCGACGATCATCCCGGACGGGGCCGGCACGGTTACCCCGGGAGCATGCAGCACCGCCCGCGCCCCGGAATCCTCCAGTTGGTATGTGACCCGCCGCTCCGGGTGCTCGGGGTCGACCGGCAGATAGGCGGCGCCCGCGAGCCACACGCCGAACACCGCCGCCGCCAGCTCCGCGCTCCGCGAAGCCGCCACCGCCACCACATCGCCGGAGCCGATCCCGGCCTCGGTCAACTGCCGTGCGGTCCGAGTGGCCGCGTCCCACACCTGCGCGTACGTCACCGAGCGCTCGCCGTCCACCACCGCGACGGCCTCCGGCGCGGTACGCACCCGCTCGGCGAACGCGGCCGGCACGTCAGGTGCCCGCTCCGCAACCGGCTCCCCGGTCCGGTGCGCCGCCGCGATCACCTCGCGGTCGGTCCGGGACCAGACCGGGATCTCGCCGACCGGCCGGTCCAGGTCCTCGGCGACGGCCAGCAGCAGCGCCTCGTACCGCCACATCAGCAGCTCCACCTCGTCCCGGTCGAACGCCCCGGTGTGGTAGGCGGTCCGGATCCGGATGCCGTCCTCCGACGGCAGGATGAAGAACTCCAGGTCGAACTTGCTGAACCCGTTCTCGACCGTCAGAAAGCGCGCCGTCATCCCCTCGAAGTCGAACTCCGGCACCTCCACCCCGGGCACGTAGTTGAACACGTGCTGGAAGAGGGTGTTCCGCCACGAGCCGGCACGGTCCACCTCCAGCAGCAGCGAGTCGACCGGCACATCGGCGGCCGAGATCGAGTTCAGGAAGGCACTGCGGGCGGCCCGCACCAGCTTGCCGAAACCCTGGGCCGGATCGACCTTGGCGCGCACCGGGACCACGTTCACGTGGTAGCCGATGGCCGCCGCGTCCTGGGGCCCGCGGCTGTTGACCGGAGAGCCGACGACCAGGTCGGGACCGGCACCGTGCCGCGCCAGCAGCAGGTAGTACGCGGCCAGCAGGACGACCGCCTCCGGCGCCCGCAGATCCCTCTGCAGCCGCCGCACCACCTCCACCGCCTCTTCGGACAGCACGCGCACCACTGTGTCACCGACCAGGTCCGGGTGGTCACCCGCCTCCGAACCCAGCCACAGCCGCGGCTGCACCGCGTCGAAATCGCGCAGCTGCTTACGCCAGAACTTCAGGCTCCGCTCGGTCGGCTCGGGGTCCGAGGCGGCCGGGATGACCCCGCGCAGCGACTCCTCGACCTCGCTGCCGACAGCGAACGCCCGGTACGCGGCCGCGAACTCCATGAACAGCGTCGTCGTCGAGATGGTGTCGAACACCAAGTGGTGCAGAGCGACACAGAACACGTCCCCCCGGTCGCCGTGGAACAACCGGGCACGCAGCAGCGGCTCGCCGTCCATCGCGAACGGTGCGCCCACATACGCGGTGAGCACCGCGCCGAGCCCGTCACCCGCCTGCGCGTCCCCGGGCAGCTCCGCCTCGGTCAGCAGGACCTTCACACCCTCGGCGTCCAGCACCCGCTTGGACAGCCCGGCGCCCGCGCCGGTGAACACCGTACGCAGCACCTCGTGCCGGCGCACCAGGAAGGTCAGCGCGTCCTGCACGGCCGAGGGCAGCAGCCTGCCGTCGACCTCGAAGGCGAGACAGAGATTGTTCACCCCGGTGCCGGGCACGAAGCGCTCCAGCAGCCACAGCGCTTCCTCTTTGCGGCTCGCGGCTGTCATGGCCGCCGTCATGCGGTCCGGCCCAGCAGCTCGGTCACGGCCCGCGCGCACTCTTCGCTGCTCAGCAACTCGGCGTGGTGCACATCGAGCCGCAGCTCCTCGCCGACCAGACCGGCCCGCTCGGAGGCGGACACCAGGTTCAGACCGCTGGTCGGAGTGGACGAGCTGATCGCGGTGGACCGCTTCCAGCCCGGCCGCGGATCCAGCTGGGCACCGGCCACCAGATACCGGGCAAAGGAGTTGAACGCCTCGATCAGGCTCGCCCCGTGCTTGGGATCGATCCCCGCCTTGGCGAAGCCCTCGTCGCCGATCTTGCGGTACAGCCCGCTCACGGCCTCCAGCAGCATCTCGATGTCGTGGCCGTTCTCCGCGTACACCCGCTGAGCACCGGCGTGCATCCGGGCCACCTCCTCCGGCGAGAAGAACACGGAGAAGCGGTCGATGGCCCGCACGAACTGCGTATGCAGCGTCAGCGCGGTCGGCACCTCGGGGTCGAACATGACGATGACGGGCGCCTCGTCCTGCCACTCGGCGATCCCGTCGGCCAGCGCCCCGACGAAGGCCGCTCCCGCGCAGAAGCTCAGCACGGCGCGGACCCGGAGCTTGCTCTTGCGAACTCCGTCGAGCCAGCGCTCCAGGTACTCCTGGCCGGACACCCGGCCCGTCCCGCTCGCCGGCGGGAGGGTTTCCCAGACCGTCAGCGAGGGATCGAGCAGCGGAGCGAAATCGGCGAAACCGGCCTCGCCCCGGCCGGATATCGGGAAATCGGCGGCCAGCACGACGTCGCCGGAGCTGCCGTTGTTATGCACTCTCCATCCATCGAGATCCTGCATAACTCCCCTTTTCTCAATCGGGCACGGCTGCATAAGAATTGAGTAGCCAGGGTAAGGAAACGAAAAGAGCGCCCGGCACCCCTAGTGCGCCCCTGATGTCCCCCTACCTGCGCACGCGTGAGCCGTTATGGCCGCATCCCCGCACCTCAGGAGCGGACAAGGCGCCTGGCTAGGGGGCGTTCAGGGGAGTACTAGGGGTTGGTGCACAACATGGCTCCCCCTACCGTTGCCGCTGATTCTTTAAACGCGTTCTAAATGAGCGTCATCAGCTTTATATGAATGCTCGGCGGTGGGGGCTTAGGTGTCGGACGGGTCGAATGAGAAGAAGCTCCTCGACTACCTGAAGCGAGCGACGACGGACCTGCGCGAGGCGCGTAAGCGGCTCCGCGAGGTGGAGGACCGGCACCGTGAGCCGATCGCCATCGTCGGCATGGCCTGCCGCTTCCCCGGCGGCGTCAGCACCCCCGAGGACCTCTGGAAACTCCTCGCTGCGGGCGCGGACGCGACCTCCGAGTTCCCCACCAACCGCGGCTGGGACGTCGAAGGACTCTACGACCCCGACCCGGACAAGCCCGGCACCACCTACTCGATCGAGGGCGGCTTCCTGCACGACGCCGCCGACTTCGACGCGGACTTCTTCGGCATCAGCCCCCGTGAGGCGCTGGCCATGGACCCCCAGCAGCGATTGCTGCTGGAAACCTCCTGGGAAGCCTTCGAGCGGGCCGGGATCGACCCGGCCTCGATGCGCGGCAGAGCCATCGGCGTCTTCGCCGGCGTGATGTACCACGACTACGCCGCCCGCCTGCAGAGCGTGCCGGCCGACGCCGACGGCTACCTCGGCAACGGCAGCGCGGGCAGCATCGCCTCCGGCCGGGTCGCCTACACCCTCGGCCTGGAAGGCCCGGCCGTCACGGTCGACACGGCCTGCTCGTCGTCACTGGTCGCGCTGCACTGGGCGATCCAGGCACTGCGCCAGGGCGAGTGCGAGATGGCGCTCGCCGGTGGCGTCACCGTGATGTCCACCCCCGACACCTTCGTGGAGTTCAGCCGGCAGCGTGGCCTGTCGCCGGACGGCCGCTGCAAGGCGTTCGCGGCCGCCGCGGACGGCACCGGCTGGGGCGAAGGCGCCGGCATGCTGCTCGTCGAGCGGCTGTCGGATGCCCGCCGCAACGGCCACCCCGTGCTGGCCGTGGTCCGCGGGTCGGCCATCAACCAGGATGGCGCCAGCAGCGCGCTCACCGCGCCGAACGGCCCCTCGCAGCAGCGCGTCATCCGCCAGGCGTTGGCCAATGCCCGGGTCGCGGCGGCCGATGTCGACGTGGTCGAGGCGCACGGCACCGGCACCCGCCTCGGCGACCCCATCGAGGCACAGGCGCTGCTGGCGACGTATGGGCAGGAGCGGGGAGAGGACAGTGAGTCGTTGTGGCTGGGCTCGCTGAAGTCGAATCTCGGGCATACGCAGGCGGCTGCCGGTGTTGCCGGTGTGATCAAGATGGTCATGGCGATGCGTCACGGGCTGCTGCCCAAGACGCTGCACGTCGACGAGCCCACGCCGCAGGTGGACTGGACCGAGGGCGCGGTCGAGCTGCTGACCGAGGCGTGTGAGTGGCGCCAGGCTGGCGAGCGTCCGCGCAGGGCGGGCGTGTCCTCGTTCGGCATCAGCGGGACGAATGCGCATGTGATTCTGGAGCAGGCGCCGGAGGTTGGGGCTGCCGCTGCGGGCGCTGGCGTTGAGCTGCCGGTGGTGCCGTGGGTGGTGTCGGGCAAGACGCCGGAGGCGCTGGCGGCGCAGGTCGAGCGGATCCGTGAGGCCGGGTCTGGGTTGAACCCGTTGGACGTCGGGTTCTCGCTGGTGTCGGGGCGGACTTCGTTCGAGCACCGTGCGGTGGTTGTCGGTTCTGATGTGACGTCGGGCCGGGTGCTGGGTGGCAAGCTGGCGGTGCTGTTTGCGGGCCAGGGTGCGCAGCGGGTCGGGATGGGCCGTGAGCTGCGGGATGCGTTCCCGGTGTTCGCGGGGGCGTTTGATGAGGCGTGTGGCGCGCTTGGGCTTGACCCGGCGGTGCTGGATGATGCCGAGCGGCTGGACCAGACGGAGTTCACGCAGTGCGCGTTGTTCGCGGTTGAGGTGGCGTTGTTCCGGCTTGTTGAGTCGTGGGGTGTGAAGCCGGACTTCGTCGGTGGTCATTCGATCGGTGAGCTGGCTGCCGCGCATGTGGCGGGTGTGCTGTCGCTGGAGGACGCGGGCAAGCTGGTCGCCGCCCGGGGTCGCCTGATGCAGGCCCTGCCGATGGGTGGAGCGATGGTCTCGCTCCAGGCATCGGAGGACGAGGTCCGTCCGCTGCTGATCGATGGTGTGGATATCGCGGCGGTCAACGGGCCGAAGGCCGTGGTGATCTCCGGTGACGAAGAAGCGGTTCTCGCTGTCGCGGCGCGTTTTGAGAAATCGAAGCGGCTTACCGTCTCGCATGCGTTCCATTCCTTCCGTATGGAAGGGATGCTCGACGACTTCCGCAAGGTCGCGGAATCGCTGACCTTCCAGGCACCGAAGATTTCGATGACCGGGGAGGTGACCTCGGCTGAATATTGGGTGCGGCATGTCCGTGAGGCGGTCCGTTTCCACGACGAGATCCAGACCCTGCATGCCGAAGGTGTGCGGACCTTCCTGGAGCTGGGCCCCGGCGGTGTCCTGACGACGATGGCCCAGGACTGCCTGCCGGACAACGACGGCGTGGCGTTCATTCCGGCCCTCCGCGAGAACCGGTCCGAGCCGGAGGCCGTCGTCTCCGGCCTCGGCCAAGTTCACATCACCGGCAACTCCGTCGACTGGGCGGCCTTCTTCGCCGGAACCGGCGCCGCCCGCGTCGACCTGCCCACGTACGCCTTCCAGCGCCAGCACTACTGGCTCGATGCCCCGACGGTCACGGGGAATCCGTTGCTGGATGCGGGGGTGGCCGTACCGGAGGGGCATCTCTTCACCGGTCGGCTGTCGCTGCAGAGCCACCCGTGGCTGGCCGATCACGCGGTCTCCGGTGTGGTCCTGCTGCCCGGCGCCGCCTTCGTGGAGCTGGCGATCCGCGCCGGTGACACGGTCGGCTGCGACCTCCTCGAGGAGCTGACCCTGGAGGCGCCGCTGGTGCTGCCCGAGCAGGGCGAGGTGGAGCTGCGGGTCCTGGTCGCTGAACCGGACGAGACCGGGCGGCACGCGGTGAGCGTGCATGCGCGGTCCGGGGACGAGTCGTGGACGCGGCACGCCACCGGTGTGCTGACCGTCGGCGCCCCGGAGCCGGGATTCGGTCCGGGCCCGTGGCCGCCTGCCAGGGCAGAGGCCGTGCCGGTCGAGGGGCTGTACGAGCAGCTTGCCGAGGCCGGGCTGGAGTACGGGCCGGTGTTCCAGGGCCTGACGGCCGCCTGGCGCAGGGGCGACGAGGTCTTCGCTGAGGTCGTCTTGGACGAGGGTGCGGACGGCGAGTCGTTCGGGCTGCACCCGGCGCTGCTGGACTCCGCGCTGCACGCCATAGGCATAGGACTGGCCGCTGATGCCGACTCCGGGCAGGCCGAGCTGCCGTTCGCCTGGAGCGGTGTCGCGCTGCACGCGACGGGTGCCACGGCACTCCGGGTGACGGTGTCGCCGACGGACAACGGAGCTTCGCTCGCGCTGGCGGACGCCACCGGCGCCCCGGTCGCCTCCATCGATTCCCTCGTGCTGCGTCCGGTCGACGGCGAGCAGCTGCGCCGGTCCCGCTCGCAGACCGCTGACGCGCTGTACGTGCTCGACTGGGCGGCCGTGGCGCTGCCCGACGCGGCGGCGGACGCCGCTGACTTCGAGCTGCTCTCCTTCCTGCCGTCTGACGAGAGCGGCGACGCCGACCTGGTGTCGGCCGTGCACGGTGCGGCGCACCGGTTGCTGTCCTTGATCCAGGGTCGGCTGGCCGACGAGAACCGGTCCGCGACCTCGACCCTGGTGGTGCTGACCCAGGGCGCGGTGGCGGCCGGATCCGCCGTGGATTCCGCCACGGACGCCGCCGTGGATCTGGAGCATGCGGCGCTGTGGGGTCTGGTGCGTTCGGCGCAGGCCGAGAACCCCGGCCGCATCGTCCTGGTCGATCTGGACACCGACCCGGAGTCGCTGGCCGCCCTGCCGCGCGCGGTGGCCTCCGGCCAGCCGGAGCTGGCGCTGCGGGGTGGGTCCGCGCTGGTCCCGCGCCTGTCGAAGGCGGCGCTGACGACGCCGGAGCAGCCGCAGCCCTGGGGCGCAGAGGGCACGGACGGCACGGTGCTGGTGACCGGTGGCACCGGTGGTCTGGGTGCGTTGGTGGCCAGGCATCTGGTGGTCGAGCACGGGGTGCGGCATCTGCTGTTGACCAGTCGGCGCGGTCTGGACGCGCCTGGTGCGGCCGAGCTGTGCGAACAACTGGCCGGGCTGGGTGCCGAGGTGACTGTGGCGGCCTGTGATGTGGCGGACCGGGAGGCGCTGGCCGCGCTGCTGGCCGCTGTTCCCGCCGAGCGCCCGCTGAGGGGGGTGGTGCACGCCGCCGGTGTGTTGGATGACGGTGTCGTCGGTGCGCTGACCCCGGAGCGGCTGGAGACGGTCTTCCGGCCGAAGGTGGACGCTGCCTGGCATCTGCACGAGCTGACCCGGGACCTGGACCTGACGGCGTTCGTGCTGTTCTCCTCCGCGGCCGGTGTGCTCGGCAGCGCGGGGCAGGCCAACTATGCCGCCGCCAACGCCTTCCTCGACGCCCTGGCCCGGCACCGGGCCGACGCCGGGCTGCCCGCCGTCTCCCTGGCCTGGGGCGCCTGGGCCCGAGCCGGTGGCATGCTCGGTGAGCTGTCCGCTGCCGACGCCGAGCGGATGACCCGCGAGGGGTATGTGCCGCTGTCCGACGAGGACGGGCTGGCCCTCTTCGACACCGCTGTCACCGGGACCGGCGGCGCGGGCACCTCGCTGCTCGTCCCGCTGCGCCTGGACCGCGCCGCACTGGCGGCCGCCCCGGCGGGCGTGCCGCACAAACTCCGGGGGCTGCTGCGCACCCCGGTCCGGCGCGCGGCGAACGCCGGGGCGGAGGGCGGCGGCGCGCTGCACCAGCGTCTGCTGCGACTGCCGGAAGGCGAGCGTGCGGCGGAGCTGCTGGAGCTGGTGCGTACCGAGGTGGCGGCGGTGCTGGGGTACGCCGGACCGGGCGATGTGGCGGCCGGCCGCCCTTTCCAGGAGCTGGGCTTCGACTCGCTCACCGCGCTGGAGCTGCGCAACCGGCTGGGAGCCGCTGCCGGGCTGCGCCTGCCCGCGACCCTGATCTTCGACTACCCGACGCCCTTGGCCCTGGCCGACCACCTGCGGACCGAACTCCTCGGCGACGACCGGGCCCTGGCGGCGGACGCGGCTCCGGCGCGGACCGTCGACGACGAGCCGATTGTGATTGTGGGGATGGGCTGCCGGTTTCCTGGTGGGGTGTCCTCGCCGGAGGAGCTGTGGGGGCTGTTGGTCTCGGGTGGGGATGCGATCAGCGACTTTCCCTCCGACCGTGGCTGGGACATCGACGGTCTCTACGACCCTGACCCGGACAAGCCCGGCAAGACCTACTCCCGTTCGGGTGGGTTCCTGCATGACGCTGCTGACTTCGATCCGAGGTTTTTCGGTATTTCGCCGCGTGAGGCGGTGGCGATTGATCCGCAGCATCGGTTGTTGTTGGAGGCGTCGTGGGAGGCGTTGGAGCGGGCGGGGATTGATCCGGTTTCGGTGCGGGGTTCGCGGACGGGTGTGTTCGCGGGGGTGATGTATCACGACTACGGGGTGGTGGTGGATCAGGCCGCGGAGCAGGTGGAGGGTTTCCTGGGGACTGGCGGGAGTATCGCCTCCGGCCGGGTCGCCTACACCCTGGGTCTGGAGGGCCCGGCGGTGACGGTGGATACGGCGTGTTCGTCGTCGTTGGTGGGTTTGCATCTTGCGGTGCAGGCGTTGCGTCAGGGTGAGTGTGATCTGGCGTTTGCCGGTGGTGTGACGGTGATGGCGACGCCGGAGATTTTCGTCGGGTTTTCGCGGCAGCGGGGTCTGTCGGCGGATGGCCGGTGCAAGGCGTTCGCGGCGGGGGCGGATGGTACGGGCTGGGGTGAGGGTGTTGGCATGCTGCTGGTGGAGCGGCTGTCGGACGCCCGCCGTCATGGTCATCCGGTGCTGGCGGTGGTGCGTGGTTCGGCGATCAACCAGGATGGTGCGAGCAATGGCCTGACCGCGCCTAACGGCCCGTCCCAGCAGCGCGTCATCCGCCAGGCGCTGGCGAATGCGCGGGTGTCGGCGGCCGATGTGGATGTGGTCGAGGCGCACGGCACCGGCACCCCGCTGGGCGACCCGATCGAGGCGCAGGCGCTGCTGGCCACCTACGGGCAGGACCGTGGTGAGGTCGGTGACCCGTTGTGGCTGGGGTCGGTCAAGTCGAATCTGGGTCATACGCAGGCGGCGGCGGGTGTTGCTGGTGTGATCAAGATGGTCTTGGCGATGCGGCACGGTGTGCTGCCCAAGACGCTGCATGTGGATGAGCCGTCGCCGCATGTGGACTGGTCGGCGGGCGCGGTGGAGCTGCTGACCGAGGCGCGTGAATGGCCCGGATTGGAGCGTCCGCGTCGGGCGGGTGTGTCGTCGTTCGGTATCAGCGGGACGAACGCGCATGTGATCATCGAGCAGGCCCCGGAGGCCGAGGTCCCGGCCGCCGCGGCGGATGGCGGTGTCGAGCTGCCGGTGGTGCCCTGGGTGCTCTCCGGCAAGACCCCCAAGGCACTGCGGGCCCAGGCCGAGCGTCTGCACGGCGCGGTCGCCGAGCTGGACGCGACGGACGTCGGCTTCTCGCTGGCCACCGGCCGGGCCGACTTCGAGCACCGGGCCGTGATCGTCGGTGCCCGTCGGCAGGACTTCCTCCGTGGACTGGCCGCATTGGCCAAGGGCAAGCCGGTGCTGGGCACCGCGGTCGGCGTGGCCCGGGACGACGCCGGTCTCGCCGTACTCTTCACCGGCCAGGGCGCGCAGCGCGCCGGCATGGGCCGGGAACTGCACGCCACCTTCCCGGTCTTCGCGACCGCCTTCGACGAGGCATGCGCGGCCCTTGGTCTGGATGCCGAGGTGTTCGGTCAGGCGGAGCTTCTCGACCAGACCCAGCACACCCAGGCCGCGCTGTTCGCCGTCGAGGTGGCGCTGTTCCGGCTGGTCGAGTCGTGGGGCGTCAAGCCGGACTTCGTTGCCGGGCACTCCATCGGCGAGCTGGCCGCCGCCCACGTGGCCGGGGTGCTGTCGCTGGCGGACGCGGGCAAGCTGGTTGCCGCGCGCGGCCGGCTGATGCAGGCGCTGCCGACTGGTGGGGCGATGGTGTCGCTCCAGGCGAGCGAGGACGAGCTCCGTCCGCTGCTGACCGACGGCGTGGACATCGCGGCGATCAACGGCCCCAGCGCCGTGGTGCTCTCCGGCGACGAGGACGCCGTACTGGGGCTGGCCAGGCACTTCCAGTCCCTGGGCCGCAAGACCAAGCGGCTGAAGGTCTCGCACGCCTTCCACTCGTTCCGTATGGACGGCATGCTCGACGACTTCCGCCACGTTGCGGAGGGGCTGACCTTCCAGGCGCCGCGAATTCCGGTGGTCTCGAACGTCACCGGGCGTCCGGCCACCCCAGAAGAGCTGTGCTCGCCCGAGTACTGGATGCGCCATGTCCGTCAGGCCGTCCGCTTCGCCGACGGCATCCGGACCCTGCACGCCGAGGGCGTCCGCACCTTCCTGGAGCTGGGCCCGGACGCAGTGCTCACCGCCATGGCACAGGACTGCCTGCCCGACGCCGACGACGTCACCTTCGTGCCCGCGCTGCGCCGCAGCCGGCCGGAGCTTCAGACCGCCGGTGCCGCGCTGGGCCGACTCCACGTCCAGGGCGTCGCCGTGGACTGGCCGGCCTTCTTCGCGGGCACCGGCGCCCGCCGCGTTGACCTGCCCACCTACGCCTTCCAGCGCCGCCGCTACTGGCCGAACCGCTCGGCGTCGACGGGCGACGTCTCCTCCGCCGGGCTCGCCAGCACGGATCACCCGCTGCTGGGTGCGGCGGTCGCGCTGCCGGACGGATGGGTCCTCACCGGCCGGCTGTCCCTGCAGTCGCACGGCTGGCTGGCCGACCACGCGGTGCTGGGCACCGTCCTGCTGCCCGCCACCGCCTTCGTCGACCTCGCCATCGAGGCCGCCGACCGGGTCGGTTGCGAGACGCTCGACGAGCTGACGCTTGAGGCTCCGCTGGTCCTGCCGGAGCGCGGGGCGGTGCAACTGCGGGTCACCGTCGGCGAGGCCGACGACTCGGGCCGCCGCAGCCTGACCGTGCACTCCCGCCCGGAGGGCGCGGCGGAGGACCTGCCGTGGTCCCGGCACGCCTCCGGCGTCCTGGCCGCGGGCGCGAAGACGGCCGAGGAGTTGGCGGCGGCCAAGGCGCCGATGTCGGCCGAGTGGCCGCCTGCCGGGGCGGAGCCCGTACCGGTCGACGGGCTCTACGACCAGCTCGCCGAGCGGGGACTGGAGTATGGGCCGTCCTTCCAAGGGCTGACCGCCGCCTGGCGCAAGGACGGCACGACCTACGCCGAGGTGTCCCTGCCGGAGGGCGTGGAGACCGGACGGTTCGGCCTCAACCCCGCGCTGCTGGACGCCGCCCTGCATGCGCTTGAGCTCGCGGACCCCGACGCCGAGCAGGCCGAGCTCCCCTTCGCCTGGAGCGGGGTGACCCTGCACGCCTCCGGCGCCACGGCGCTGCGGGTCACCGTCCGGGCCGCCGCCGACGGCAACGGGATGTCCCTCGACCTCGCCGACGCCGCCGGAGCCCCGGTCGCCTCCGTCGACTCGCTGCTGCTGCGGCAGGTCACACGCGACCAGCTCGGTGGCGCACGGGTGGGCGACTCGCTGTTCCGGCTGGAGTGGACCGCGCTGGACGTAACCCCGGGCGCCGCTGCGGCGGCCGCCGACGCGGCCTCCGGTACGGCGGACGCGGGCGCGGCGGACGGCACCGCGCGCTGGGTCGTGCTCGGTGCCGACGACGCACCCCTGCCGACGCGGCTCCGTCAGGCCGACGCGCAGGTGGAGACGTACGCCGACCTCGACGCGCTCAGCGCGCGCGGCGGTCGGCTGCCTGGCCTCGTCCTGGCGCCCTGCCTGCCCGTCGCCGACGGGACGGCCCCGGTGCACAGCGAGACGCATCGGGTGCTCGGCCTGCTCCAGGCATGGCTGGACGCGGAGGAGTTCGCCTCCTCCCGGCTGGCGGTGGTGACCGACTCCGCGACCCTGGCGCACGCCGCGATCGGCGGCCTGGTGCGCTCCGCGCAGTCCGAACACCCGGACCGCTTCCTCCTCATCGAGCTGGACGAGTCGGCCGAGTCCTGCCGGGCACTGCCGGCTGCGATCGCCTCCGGTGAGCCGCAGCTCGCGGTGCGCCGGGGTACCGTCTCCGTCCCCCGGCTCGCGCGGGCTGCCGCCGCGGCCGGGGCGGGCCAGGCGCGGCCCTGGGGCGCGGATGGCACGGACGGCGCGGATGGCACGGTTCTGGTGACCGGTGGCACCGGTGGTCTGGGTGCGCTGGTGGCCAGGCATCTGGTGGCCGAGCACGGGGTGCGGCATCTGCTGTTGACCAGCAGGCGCGGTATGGACGCACCTGGTGCGGCCGAGCTGCGCGAGGAACTCGCCGGGCTGGGTGCCGAGGTGACCATCGCGGCCTGCGATGTGGCCGACCGGGGCGCGCTGGCGGCTCTGCTGGCCTCCGTCCCTGCCGAACAGCCGCTGACCGGTGTGGTGCACGCGGCCGGTGTGCTGGACGACGGCCTGCTCGGCTCGTTGACGCCGGAGCGGATGGACACGGTCCTGCGCCCCAAGGCGGACGCGGCCTGGCATCTGCACGAGCTGACCCGCGACCTGGACCTGACGGCGTTCGTGCTGTTCTCCTCCGCCGCCGGGGTGCTGGGCAACCTCGGCCAGGCCAACTACGCGGCCGCCAACGCCTTCCTGGACGCTCTGGCGGCGCACCGCCGGGCCGCCGGGCTGGCCGGCGTCTCGCTGGCCTGGGGCCTGTGGCAGCGGGACGGCGGCATGGCCGGTGAGCTGAACCAGGCGGACATCGACCGGATGACGCGGGAGGGATTCGCCCCGCTGTCCGACGAGGAGGGCCTGGCCCTGCTCGACGCCGCCGTCCGGATCGGCTCTGCCGGAACCGTCGACGCCGCCGATGGCGTCGCCGTGCTGGTACCGATCCATCTGAACACCCGGGCCCTGGCAGCTGCCGGGGGCGAGGTGCCCTCGATGCTGCGCGGCCTGGTGCGGGCCCCGGCACGGCGTGCGGCGACGGGCGCCGGCACCGGCTCCGGTGCGGCCGGTTCGGGCGCGCTGGGTCAGACGCTGCTGGCGCTGCCGGAACCGGAGCGCAAGGCGGCCCTAGTCGACCTGGTGCGCGGACACGTCGCCGCGGTGCTCGACTACGAGTCGGCCGCCGATGTGGACCCGCTGCGGTCGTTCAGCGACATCGGCTTCGACTCGCTCACCGGCGTCGAGCTCCGCAACCGGCTCAGCGCGGCCACCGAGCTGCGGCTGTCTGCGGGGCTGGTCTTCGACTACCCGACGGCGGACGCGCTCGCCGACCATCTGCGAGCGGAGATTCTCGGCGACGAGCAGGCACCGGCCGAGGTCGCGGTGCCGGTCCGGTCCACCGAGGACGATCCGATCGCCATCGTCGGCATGAGCTGCCAGTACCCGGGCGGGGTGTCCTCGCCGGAGGAGCTGTGGCAGCTGCTGGTCACCGGCGGCGACGCGATCAGCGACTTCCCCACGGACCGCGGCTGGGACATCGAAACGCTCTACCACCCGGACCCCGACCACCGGGGCACCACCTACACCCGGTCGGGCGGATTCCTGCACGACGCGGCCGAGTTCGACCCGTCCTTCTTCGGCATCAGCCCGCGTGAGGCGGCGGCCATGGACCCGCAGCACCGCCTGCTGCTGGAGGCGTCCTGGGAGGCGTTCGAACGGGCCGGGATCGACCCGGTGTCGGTGCGCGGCAGCCGCACTGGTGTGTTCGCCGGTGTGATGTACAACGACTACGACTTCCTGGTGCAGCAGGCCGGCGACCGGGTGGACGGATTCCTCGGGACCGGCGGCAGCATCGCCTCCGGCCGGGTCGCCTACACCCTGGGTCTGGAGGGCCCGGCGGTGACGGTCGACACGGCCTGCTCGTCGTCGCTGGTCGCGCTGCACTGGGCGATCCAGGCGCTGCGGCAGGGCGAGTGCGAGATGGCACTCGTCGGTGGCGTCACCGTCATGGCGACGCCGGAGACGTTCATCGACTTCTCCCGGCAGCGCGGCTTGGCCGGGGACGGCCGGTGCAAGGCGTTCGCCGGTGCGGCGGATGGTACGGGTTGGGGCGAGGGTGTCGGCATGCTGCTCGTCGAGCGGCTGTCGGATGCCCGTCGTAATGGCCATCAGGTGCTGGCGGTGGTGCGGGGTTCGGCGATCAACCAGGACGGCGCGAGCAACGGTCTGACCGCGCCCAACGGTCCTTCCCAGCAGCGGGTGATCCGTCAGGCGCTGGCCGGGGCGGGGCTCGCGACCGCCGATGTGGACGCGGTGGAGGCGCATGGCACCGGGACCCGGCTGGGCGACCCGATCGAGGCACAGGCGCTGTTGGCCACGTATGGCCAGGACCGAGAGAGTGAGCCCTTGTGGCTCGGGTCGATCAAGTCGAACCTGGGCCATACGCAGGCGGCGGCTGGAGTTGCCGGTGTGATCAAGATGGTCATGGCGATGCGGCACGGCGTGCTGCCGAAGACCCTGCACGTCGATGAGCCGTCGCCGCAGGTGGAGTGGTCGGCGGGTGCGGTTGAGCTGCTGTCCGAGGCGCGTGAGTGGCGTCAGGCTGGCGAGCGTCCGCGCCGGGCGGGTGTGTCCTCGTTCGGCATCAGCGGGACGAATGCGCATGTGATTCTGGAGCAGGCGCCGGAGGTTGATGTCCCTGTTGAGGGCGGTGTCGAGCTGCCGGTGGTGCCCTGGGTGGTCTCCGCAAAGAGCGAGGCTGCGCTGAGCTCTCAGGTCGAGCGGGTGCGGCGCGCGGCTGCCGATCTGAACCCGGTGGATGTCGGGTTCTCGCTGGCGACCGGTCGGGCGTCGTTCGAGCACCGGGCGGTCGTTGTCGGGTCCGATGTGACGTCGGGCCGGGTGTTGGGCGGCAAGCTCGCGGTGCTCTTCACCGGCCAGGGTGCGCAGCGGGTCGGGATGGGCCGGGAGTTGCGGGATGCGTTCCCGGTGTTCGCGTCGGCTTTCGGTGAGGCGTGTGCGGCACTGGGGTTGGACCCGGCGGTGCTGGACGATGCCGGGAAGCTGGACCAGACGGAGTTCACTCAGGCCGCGCTGTTCGCGGTCGAGGTCGCCCTGTTCCGGCTCGTCGAGTCGTGGGGTGTGCGCCCGGACTTCGTCGGTGGTCACTCGATCGGTGAGCTGGCTGCCGCGCACGTCGCCGGGGTGCTGTCGCTGGCGGACGCGGCCAAGCTGGTCGCCGCGCGCGGCCGCCTGATGCAGGCCCTCCCGACCGGTGGGGCGATGGTCTCGCTCCAGGCGTCCGAGGGGGAGGTGCTGCCGCTCCTCACCGATCGCGTGGACATCGCGGCCGTCAACGGCCCCAACGCTGTGGTGATCTCCGGCGACGAAGACGCGGTTCTCGCTGTCGCTGGGCAGTTCGCGACGTCCAAGAGGCTGACGGTCTCGCACGCCTTCCACTCCTTCCGTATGGACGGGATGCTGGCCGACTTCCGCAAGGTCGCCGAGTCGCTGACCTTCAACCCGCCGCGCATCGCGATGACGGGGGAGGTGACGTCGCCGGAGTACTGGGTGCGGCATGTCCGTGAGGCCGTCCGCTTCCACGACGAGATCCAGAGCCTCCACGCCGAAGGCGTCCGTACTTTCCTGGAGTTGGGCCCCGGCGGCGTCCTGACGGCGATGGCGCAGGACTGCCTGCCCGACGCCGAGGACGTCGCTTTCATCCCGGCCCTGCGCAAGAACCGGCCCGAGCCGGAGGCCGTCGTCTCGGCTCTCGGTCGAGTCCACGTCACCGGCAACTCCGTCGACTGGCCCGCATTCTTCACGGGTACGGGCGCAGCCCGCGTCGATCTGCCCACGTACGCCTTCCAGCACGACCGCTACTGGTTGGACACGTCTCCCGCTTCGGGGGCCGGGCTGCTCGGGACCGCGATCGCGGTGCCGGAGGGGCATCTCTTTACCGGACAGCTGTCGTTGCAGAGCCACCCGTGGCTGGCCGATCACGCCGTGTCGGGCGTGGTCCTGCTGCCCGGCACCGTCTTCGTGGAGCTGGCGATCCGCGCCGGTGACGAGGTCGGTTGCGACCTCCTCGAGGAGCTGACGCTGGAGGCGCCGCTGGTGCTGCCCGAGCGGGGCGCGGTGGAGCTGCGGGTCCTGGTCGGAGAGCGGGATGAGACGGGACGGCGTCCGCTGAGTGTGCACGCGCAGTTCGGGAACGAGTCGTGGACGCGGCACGCCACCGGTGTGCTGGCCGCCGACGCCCCCGCTCCGGTCTTCGACCTCACGGCCTGGCCGCCGGCCGGTGCCGAGACCATCGCGGTCGACGGGCTCTACGACCGGCTCGCCGGGCTCGGGCTCGACTACGGGCCGGTCTTCCAGGGCCTGACCGCCGCCTGGCGCAAGGGCGACGAGGTGTTCGCCGAGGTCGCCCTGGACGAGGGCACGGGCGGCGAGTCGTTCGGACTGCACCCGGCGCTGCTGGACGCCACGCTGCACGCCATCGGGCTCGGTGACTTCGTCGAGGACGACGGCCGGGCGCTGCTGCCCTTCGCCTGGAGCGGAGTCGCACTGCACGCCACCGGGGCCGAGACGGTCCGGGTCAAGGTCTCAGCCGCTGCGGGCGGGGTGTCGCTCGTGATCGCCGACGGGACGGGTGCGCCGGTCGCTCTCGTCGGGACCCTGGCACTGCGGCCCCTTGTGCAGGACCAACTGGTCGCGGCCAGGGACACCCTGCGCGACGCGCTGTTCCGGACCGAGTGGCAGCCGGTGCCGCAGGACCGGTCGCCGGCCACCACGGCGGCCACCGCCACCGAGAAGTGGGCCGTGCTGGAGGGCGACGACCTTGCCGCTCTGACCGGAGCGGACGCAGTGCCGGGGCTGGTGCTGCTGCCGCTGTCCGCCCCCGACCAGGACCGTGACGCCTGTGAGGCCCGCGACCTGGCCGCGGCCACCCGTCACGTGGCGGGCCGGGTACTCGGCCTGATCCAGCAGTGGCTGGCCGAGGAGCGGTTCGCGGCGTCCCGACTGGTGGTGGCGACCCGTGGGGCCGTCGCGACCAGCGCCGAAGCCGATGTCGCGAATCCGGCGCACGCCGCCGTATGGGGGCTGCTGCGCGCCGCGCAGGAGGAGCACCCGGACCGCTTCCTCCTGGTCGACCTGGACACCAACGAGGACCAGCTGCCGGAGGACGTACTCGGTGCGCTTGCCGCCGACGCGGTAGACGGCGGGGAGCGAGAGCTGGCGCTGCGGGACGGTGAGTTGCTGGCGCCGCGCCTGGTCAAGGCCGCCCAACTTGCCGCCTCGGACCGTGGTCCGGACCAGGGCCAGGACCAGGACCGGGCGACCGTCTGGGACGCCGCCGGGACGGTGCTGATCACCGGTGGCACCGGTGGGCTGGGCCGGATCGTGGCCCGTCACCTGGTGGCCGAGCACGGGGTGCGGCATCTGCTGCTGACCAGCCGGCGCGGTATGGACGCACCTGGTGCGGCCGAGCTGTGCGAACAACTCGCCGGGCTGGGTGCCGAGGTGACCGTCGCGGCCTGTGACGTGGCGGACCGTGAGGCACTGGCCGCACTGCTGGGATCGGTACCCGCCGAGCGCCCGCTGACCGGTGTCGTCCATGCCGCCGGTGTGCTGGACGACGGGGTCATCGGCGCCCTGACCCCGGAGCGGCTGGACACTGTTTTCCGGCCCAAGGTGGATGCCGCGCTGCATCTGCACGAGCTGACCCGGGACCTGGACCTGACGGCGTTTGTGCTGTTCTCCTCGGCGGCCGGGGTGTTCGGTACGCCGGGGCAGGCCAACTACGCGGCGGCCAACGCCTTCCTGGACGCGCTGGTCCAGCACCGCAACGCGGCCGGCCTGCCGGGCGTTTCCCTGGCCTGGGGTCCGTGGGCGCAGCAGGACGGCGGCGGTATGGCCGACGGGCTCGCCGACGCCGACCTGCGCCGTATGTCCCGCTCGGGGGTGCTGCCGGTGTCGGCCGAGGACGGCCTGGTGCTGTTCGACCGGACGGCGGGGGCGCGTGGCGTCGTCGTCCCGGTGCCGCTGGACACCCGGGCCCTGGCCGGTGCGGGGGCGGTGGCGCCGCTGTTCCGCGGGCTGGTGCGTACCACCGCGCGTCGGTCCGCGCGGACCGGCACCAGGGAGACCGGCGAGCAGCTGAAGCAGCGGCTGGCGGCCCTGCCCACGCTGGAGCAGGAGCGGGTACTGCTCGACCTGGTCTGGGGGCACGCGGCGTCGGTGCTCGGCCACGCCGACCTGACCGCCGTCGGATCCGACCGCGCCTTCAGCGAGCTCGGCTTCGACTCGCTGACAGCGGTCGAGTTCCGCAACGGACTCCAGATCGCAACCGGGCTGCGGCTGCCCGCCACGCTGATCTTCGACTACGCGACCTCGCGCGCCCTCGCCGAGTATGTGCGCGCCGCACTGGTGCCGGCGCAGGACGCGGGCGGCACGGCGGACGAGGACGAGATCCGCCGGGCGCTGGCCGCAATTCCGCTGAACCGCCTGCGGGACGCGGGCCTGATGGATGCCCTGCTGGAGCTGGCGGGGATCCGTGTCCAGGGCCCGGACCCGGCCGCCGCCGACGAGGCGGGCGAGCCGGACTCGATCGACTCGATGGATGCCGAGCGCCTGATGCGGATGGCGCTCGGAGAGTCCGACTTCTGAAGACGCGAGAGGTAAGAACGCAACGATGAGCGCACCTGACGAACGACTCGTTGAGGCACTTCGCGCGTCACTCAAGGAGACCGAGTGGCTCCGGGAGCAGAACCGGAAGCTCACCGCCGAATCGCGCGAGCCGATTGTGATTGTGGGGATGGGCTGCCGGTTTCCTGGTGGGGTGTCCTCGCCGGAGGAGCTGTGGGGGCTGTTGGTCTCGGGTGGGGATGCGATCAGCGACTTTCCCTCCGACCGTGGCTGGGACATCGACGGTCTCTACGACCCTGACCCGGACAAGCCCGGCAAGACCTACTCCCGTTCGGGTGGGTTCCTGCATGACGCTGCTGACTTCGATCCGAGGTTTTTCGGTATTTCGCCGCGTGAGGCGGTGGCGATTGATCCGCAGCATCGGTTGTTGTTGGAGGCGTCGTGGGAGGCGTTGGAGCGGGCGGGGATTGATCCGGTTTCGGTGCGGGGTTCGCGGACGGGTGTGTTCGCGGGGGTGATGTATCACGACTACGGGGTGGTGGTGGATCAGGCCGCGGAGCAGGTGGAGGGTTTCCTGGGGACTGGCGGGAGTATCGCCTCCGGCCGGGTCGCCTACACCCTGGGTCTGGAGGGCCCGGCGGTGACGGTGGATACGGCGTGTTCGTCGTCGTTGGTGGGTTTGCATCTTGCGGTGCAGGCGTTGCGTCAGGGTGAGTGTGATCTGGCGTTTGCCGGTGGTGTGACGGTGATGGCGACGCCGGAGATTTTCGTCGGGTTTTCGCGGCAGCGGGGTCTGTCGGCGGATGGCCGGTGCAAGGCGTTCGCGGCGGGGGCGGATGGTACGGGCTGGGGTGAGGGTGTTGGCATGCTGCTGGTGGAGCGGCTGTCGGACGCCCGCCGTCATGGTCATCCGGTGCTGGCGGTGGTGCGTGGTTCGGCGATCAACCAGGATGGTGCGAGCAATGGCCTGACCGCGCCTAACGGCCCGTCCCAGCAGCGCGTCATCCGCCAGGCGCTGGCGAATGCGCGGGTGTCGGCGGCCGATGTGGATGTGGTCGAGGCGCACGGCACCGGCACCCCGCTGGGCGACCCGATCGAGGCGCAGGCGCTGCTGGCCACCTACGGGCAGGACCGTGGTGAGGTCGGTGACCCGTTGTGGCTGGGGTCGGTCAAGTCGAATCTGGGTCATACGCAGGCGGCGGCGGGTGTTGCTGGTGTGATCAAGATGGTCTTGGCGATGCGGCACGGTGTGCTGCCCAAGACGCTGCATGTGGATGAGCCGTCGCCGCATGTGGACTGGTCGGCGGGCGCGGTGGAGCTGCTGACCGAGGCGCGTGAATGGCCCGGATTGGAGCGTCCGCGTCGGGCGGGTGTGTCGTCGTTCGGTATCAGCGGGACGAACGCGCATGTGATCATCGAGCAGGCCCCGGAGGCCGAGGTCCCGGCCGCCGCGGCGGATGGCGGTGTCGAGCTGCCGGTGGTGCCCTGGGTGCTCTCCGGCAAGACCCCCAAGGCACTGCGGGCCCAGGCCGAGCAGGTCCGCGAGGCAGCAGCCGGGCTGAACCCGCTGGATGTCGGCTTCTCCCTGGCCACCGGCCGGGCCGCCCTGGACCACCGGACCGTGATCGTGGGCTCCGAGGTCGTGTCCGGGCGCGCGGTCGAGGGCCGACTGGCGGTGCTGTTCACCGGCCAGGGTGCGCAGCGGGTCGGCATGGGCCGGGAGTTGCGGGACGCCTTTCCGGTCTTTGCGACGGCGTTTGATGAGGCGTGTGGCGCGCTTGGGCTTGACCCGGCGGTGCTGGACGATGCCGGGAAGCTGCACCAGACGGAGTTCACGCAGGCAGCGTTGTTCGCCGTTGAGGTGGCGCTGTTCCGGCTCGTTGAGTCGTGGGGTGTGCGCCCGGACTTCGTCGGTGGTCACTCGATCGGTGCGCTGGCTGCCGCGCACGTCGCCGGGGTGCTGTCGCTGGCGGACGCGGGCAAGCTGGTGGCGGCCCGGGGCCGGTTGATGCAGGCGCTGCCGACGGGCGGGGCGATGGTCTCGCTGCAGGCATCGGAGGATGAGGTCCGTCCGTTGCTGATCGACGGGGTGGATATCGCGGCGGTCAACGGCCCGCGCGCTGTGGTGATTTCCGGTGACGAAGACGCGGTTCTCGCTGTCGCTGGGCAGTTTGCGACGTCCAAGCGGCTGACGGTCTCGCATGCGTTCCATTCCTTCCGTATGGGCGGGATGCTGGCCGACTTCCGGAAGGTGGCGGAGTCGCTGACCTTCAACCCGCCGCGCATCGCGATGACTGGGGAGGTGACGTCGCCGGAGTACTGGGTGCGGCATGTCCGTGAGGCCGTCCGCTTCCACGACGAGATCCAGAGCCTCCACGCCGAAGGCGTCCGCACCTTCCTGGAGCTGGGCCCCGGCGGCGTCCTCACCGCCATGGCCCAGGACTGCCTGCCCGACGCCGACGACGCGGCGTTCGTCCCCGCGCTGCGCAAGGACCGGACGGAACCGCAAACGGTGGTCTCCGCCCTGGGCCGGGTGCATGTCCACGGCGGCACCGTCGACTGGGCCGCGTTCTTCGCCGGGACCGGCGCGCAGCGCGTCGATCTGCCCACCTATCCCTTCCAGCACCAGCGCTTCTGGCCGCGCGGCTCGGCGGTCACCGGGGACGTGGCCGGGCTGGGCCTGGGCTCCGCCGAACACCCGCTGCTCGGCGCGGCTGTCGCGCTGCCGGACTCCGACGGCTTCATGTTCACCGGCCGGCTCTCCCGCCAGACCCATGAATGGCTGGCGGATCACGCGGTGGCGGGCACGGTACTGGTGCCGGGCACCGGGCTCGTGGAGCTGGCGATCCGCGCCGGCGACCAGGTCGGCTGCGACCTGCTCGACGAACTAAGCCTGGAGGCGCCGCTGCCCCTGCCCGAGCGGGGCGGCGTACAGCTGCGGGTCACCGTCGGCGAGGCGGACGGATCGGCGCGCCGCGAGGTGCGGATCTACTCGCGCCCCGACGGCGCCCCGGCGGAGAACCCGTGGACCCGGCACGCCTCGGGCACACTGACGGCCGGCGATACGGCGGCGGCTTCGGCAGCGGATCTCACCGATCTCACACAGTGGCCGCCGACCGACGCCGAGGCCCTCGCCACCGACGGCCTGTACGACCAACTGGCCGCCATCGGGCTGGAGTACGGGCCGGTGTTCCGGGGGCTGCGGGCCGCCTGGCGCAGCGGCTCGGAGGTGTACGCGGAGATCGCGCTCCCGGGTGACGCGGAGCGCGAGGCAGCCGCCTTCGGGCTGCATCCCGCGGCCCTGGACGCCGCGCTGCACGCGATCGGCCTGGGCGACTTCGTCGCGGACGACGGCCGTCCCCGGCTGCCGTTCTCCTGGTCGGGCGTGGCGCTGCACAGCGTCGGAGCGGCGCAGCTGCGGGTGCGGATCTCGCCGCGCGGTACGGGCGAGGTGTCGCTGGCCGTCGCCGACGGCACCGGCGCACCGGTCGCCACCATCGACTCCCTGGCGCTGCGTCCCCTCGACACCGGTCAGCTCGCCGACGCCGCCTCCGCCCAGCAGGACTCGCTGTTCCGGCTGGACTGGGTGACGGTCGCGGCCACGGACGCCGGCCCTGCCGGAGACGAGGCCGGTGCCGGTCAGCCGGCCGACCGGTGGGCCGTGCTGGGCTCCGATGGCCTCGGCGCAGCCGGTGCGCTGGCGAACGCGGGCATCGAGGCCGAACTGTGGGCGGACCTGGCGGCGCCCGCGGCCGAGGTGCCGGACGTGGTGCTGGTGCCGTGCTCCCCGGGCGACGCGGCGTCGCAGGTCAGCGCCGGGCAGGCGCACGAGGCGGCGGCCCGCGCGCTGGGACTGGTGCAGCGCTGGCTGGCCGAGGAGCGATTCGCGGCCACACGTCTGGTGCTGGTGACGCGGCGGGCGGTGGCGGCAGACGCCGCCGAGTCCCCGGCCGATCTGGCGCATGCCGCCGTCTGGGGCCTGGTGCGGTCGGCGCAGTCGGAGAACCCCGAGCGGCTGGTGCTCGTCGACGTCGACGGCTCGGCCGAGTCCTGGCACGCGCTGCCGTCCGCCCTCCGATCCGGTGAGCCGCAGCTGGCGCTCCGGTCCGGCGAGATCCGCGTCCCCCGGCTGGCCCGCGCCGGCTCCGGCGCCGCGCTGACGCCCCCGGCGGACACGGACGCCTGGCGACTGGACTTCGTCGGCAAGGGCACGCTGGACGGGCTGTGCTTCGTGCCGAACGAGCAGGCGACCGCACCGCTTCAGCCCGGGCAGGTGCGGGTTGCGGTGCGGGCGGCCGGCCTGAACTTCCGCGATGTGCTCAACGTTCTGGACATGTACCCGGGCGATGCCGGGCTGCTGGGCCTTGAGGGCGCCGGTGTCGTCGTCGAGGTCGGCGAGGGCGTCACCGATCTGGCCCCCGGCGACCGGGTGATGGGCATGCTGTCCGGATCCTTCGGCCCGCTCACCGTCACCGACCGGCGGCTGCTGGCGCGGATGCCGAAGGGCTGGACGTTCGCCGAGGCGGCGGCGGCCCCGGTGGTGTTCCTGACGGTGTACTACGCGCTGGTTGACCTGGCCGGGCTGAAGTCCGGTGAGTCGGTGCTGGTGCAGGCGGCCGCGGGTGGTGTCGGTATGGCCGCGGTGCAGCTGGCCCGGCATCTGGGCGCGGAGGTCTTCGGCACGGCCAGCCAGGGCAAGTGGGCCACACTGCGCGAACTGGGCCTGGACGAGGCGCACATCGCCTCCTCGCGGACCCTGGACTTCGAGGCGGAGTTCCTGACCGCCACCTCGGGCCGTGGCCTGGATGTGGTCCTGGACTCCCTGGCCGGGGAGTTCGTGGACGCCTCGCTGCGGCTGCTGCCGCGTGGCGGCCGCTTCGTGGAGATGGGCAAGACCGACATCCGTGACGCCGACGAGGTCGCCGCGGCGCACCCCGGTGTCGCGTACCAGGCGTTCGACGTGATGGACGCCGGACCGGACCGCATCCAGCAGATGCTCGGCGAGTTGCTGGAGCTGTTCGACAGCGGCGTGCTGCGGCCGCTGCCGGTCACCGCCTGGGATGTGCGGCGGGCGCCGGAGGCGTTCCGCCACCTCGGTCAGGCCAGGCATGTGGGCAAGGTCGTGCTCACCGTGCCGAGGGCCTGGGATGCCGACGGCACGGTGCTGGTGACCGGTGGCACCGGCGGACTCGGCCGGATCGTGGCCCGCCACCTGGTGGCCGAGCACGGGGTGCGGCATCTGCTGCTGACCAGCCGGCGCGGTATGGACGCACCTGGTGCGGCCGAGCTGTGCGAACAACTCGCCGCGCAGGGCGCCGAGGTGACCATCGCGGCCTGCGATGTGGCCGACCGGGAAGCGCTGGCCGCGCTGCTGGCCTCCGTCCCCGCTGCGCTCCCGCTGACCGGTGTGGTGCACGCCGCCGGTGTGCTGGACGACGGAACGATCGACTCCCTCACCCCGGCGCAGCTGGCGAGGGTGTTCCGCCCGAAGGTCGATGCCGCGCTCCATCTGCACGAGCTGACGGCCGGGCTGGACCTGTCGGCGTTCGTGCTGTTCTCCTCGGCGGCCGGAGTCTTCGGCAACCCGGGCCAGGCCAACTACGCAGCGGCCAACGCCTTCCTGGACACCCTCGTCCAGCACCGGCGTACCGCGGGGCTTCCCGCCACCTCCCTGGCATGGGGCGCCTGGGCGCAGGACACCGGCATGACGGGCGAGCTGACCGCCGCCGACCTGGAGCGCCTGGTCCGCTCCGGCACCCCGGCGCTCTCCGTGGCCGACGGCCTCGCACTGTTCGACGCCGCGCACCGCACGCCGGAGCCGGCGCTGGTGCCGATGCACCTGGACACCGCGGCCATGACCGCGCAGGGCGACGATGTCCCGGCCCTGCTCAGCGGGTTGGTGCGAGCCAAGCCCCGGCGGGCGGCCGCGGGCGGCGCCGCCGCCGTGGACGGGCTGCGGCAGCGCCTGGCCGGGCTCGGCCCGGCCGAGCGGGAGCGCCTGCTCCTGGAACTGATCCAGTCCAACGTCGCCGCCGTCCTCGGCTACGCCGGGGCGGATGCGGTGGAGGTGGATCGTTCGTTCAAGGAGATCGGTTTCGACTCGCTGACCGCGGTGGAGCTGCGGAACCGGATGAACGCGGTCACCGGGCTGCGGCTGCCGGCGACCCTGGTCTTCGACTACCCCACGCCCGCCGCGCTCACCGCCCATCTGCGCGAGGAGCTGGTGGGCGGCGAGGAAGCGGAGGCCCTGCTCCCGGCGGCCGGTGGCCGTGCCCCCCTGGACGACGATCCGATCGTGATCGTGGGGATGAGCTGTCGCTTCCCGGGTGGGGTGTCCTCGCCGGAGGAGCTGTGGCGGCTGCTGGTCGAGGGTGGGGACGCGATGTCGACGTTCCCGCTGGATCGTGGCTGGGATGTGGCGTCGCTGTACGACCCGGAGGGCAGCCGTCCGGGGACCTCGTACACCCGTGACGGCGGATTCCTGCACGAGGCGGCCGAGTTCGACCCGGCGTTCTTCGGGATCAGCCCGCGTGAGGCGCTGGCGATGGACCCGCAGCAGCGGCTGCTGCTGGAGGCATCGTGGGAGGCATTCGAACGGGCCGGGATCGACCCGGGAACCCTGCGCGGCAGCCGTACCGGCGTTTACGCCGGTGTGATCTACCACGACTACGGCGCGCGGCTCGGCTCGTCCGTGCCGGACGGAGTGGAAGGCTTCCTGGGGACGGGTACGTCGGCCGGTGTGCTCTCCGGTCGGGTGTCGTACACCCTGGGTCTGGAGGGCCCGGCGGTCACCGTCGACACTGCGTGCTCGTCGTCGCTGGTCGCCCTGCATCTGGCAATGCAGGCGCTGCGGGCGGGCGAGTGCGAGATGGCGCTGGCCGGTGGTGTGACCGTGATGTCGACCCCGAACACCTTCATCGACTTCTCCCGGCAGCGCGGCTTGGCGGGGGACGGCCGGTGCAAGGCGTTCGCCGGTGCGGCGGACGGTACCGGTTGGGGCGAGGGTGTCGGCATGCTCGTCGTCGAGCGGCTCTCCGATGCCCGGCGCAACGGCCACCAGGTGCTGGCGGTGGTGCGGGGTTCGGCGATCAACCAGGACGGTGCCAGCAATGGCCTGACCGCGCCGAACGGCCCGTCTCAGCAGCGGGTGATCCGTCAGGCGCTGGCCGGGGCGGGGCTCTCGACCGCCGATGTGGACGCGGTGGAGGCGCACGGCACCGGCACCCGGCTGGGCGACCCGATCGAGGCCCAGGCCCTGCTGGCGACGTACGGCCAGGAGCGGGGCGAGGCCGGTGACCCGTTGTGGCTGGGCTCGATCAAGTCGAACATCGGGCACACGCAGGCGGCTGCTGGTGTTGCCGGTGTGATCAAGATGGTCATGGCGATGCGGCACGGGCTGCTGCCCAAGACCCTGCACGTGGACGAGCCCACGCCGCATGTGGAGTGGGATGCGGGGGCCGTGGAGCTGGTCACGGAGGCGCGTGAGTGGCCGCAGCGGGAGCAGCAGCCCCGTCGTGCGGGTGTCTCGTCCTTCGGCTTCAGCGGGACCAACGCCCATGTGATTCTGGAGCAGGTGCCGGAGGTTGATGTCCCCGTTGAGGGCGGTGTCGAGCTTCCGGTGGTGCCGTGGGTGGTGTCGGGCAAGACGCCAGAGGCGCTGGCGGCGCAGGTCGAGCGCGTGCGTCGAGCGGCTGCCGACCTCGACCCGGTGGATGTCGGGTTCTCGCTGGCGACGAGCCGGGCGTCGTTCGAGCACCGGGCGGTGGTTGTCGGGTCCGATGTGGCATCGGGGCGGGTGCTGGGCGGCAAGCTGGCGGTGCTGTTTACGGGTCAGGGTGCGCAGCGGGTTGGTATGGGCCGTGAGCTGTATGCGGCCTTTCCGGTGTTCGCGGCGGCGTTTGATGAGGCGTGTGGCGCGCTCGGGCTTGACCCGGCGGTGCTGGATGACGCCGAGCGGCTGGACCAGACGGAGTTCACGCAGGCAGCGTTGTTCGCCGTTGAGGTGGCGCTGTTCCGGCTCGTTGAGTCGTGGGGTGTGCGCCCGGACTTCGTCGGTGGTCACTCGATCGGTGCGCTGGCTGCCGCGCACGTCGCCGGGGTGCTGTCGCTGGCGGACGCGGGCAAGCTGGTGGCGGCCCGGGGCCGGTTGATGCAGGCGCTGCCGACGGGCGGGGCGATGGTCTCGCTGCAGGCGTCGGAGGATGAGGTCCGTCCGTTGCTGATCGACGGGGTGGCTATCGCGGCGGTCAACGGCCCGCGCGCCGTGGTGATTTCCGGTGACGAGGATGCCGTCCTGTCCGTGGCGGCTGGTTTCGAGCGGACCAAGAGGCTGACGGTCTCGCATGCGTTTCATTCCTCGCGGATGGACGGGATGCTCGACGAGTTCCGCAAGGTGGCGGAGTCGCTGACCTTCCAGGCCCCGCAGATTCCGATGACCGGGGATGTGACGTCGCCGGAGTACTGGGTGCGGCATGTCCGTGAGGCGGTCCGCTTCCGCGACGAGATCCAGAGCCTGCATGCCGAAGGGGTGCGGTCCTTCCTGGAGCTGGGCCCCGGCGGTGTCCTGACGGCGATGGCGCAGGACTGCCTGCCCGACGCCGACCCGGAGTCGGTGGCGTTCATTCCGGCCCTCGTCAAGAATCGGCCCGAGCCGGAGGCTGTCGTCTCCGCTCTCGGCCGGCTCCACGTCACCGGCAACTCCGTCGACTGGGCCGCATTCTTCGCGGGTACGGGCGCGGCGCGCGTCGATCTGCCCACGTACGCCTTCCAGCGCCAGCACTACTGGCTGGAGGCGGCGCCGAGCCAGGGCACGGGCCTGGCGGCCCAGGACCCCTGGCGCTACCGGACCGTGTGGTCCCGGCTGGTGGAGGGCACGCCGCGCGCGTTGTCCGGGGTGTGGCTGGTGGTCGCGCCCGCCGGATGCGACGGCGACGGCTGGGTCGAGCGTTCGGCTCTCGCCCTCGGCGAGGCGGGTGCGCAGGCCCTGACCGTGGAACTCCGTGCGGGTGACCGGCAGGCGGTCACCGAGCAACTGCGGGCGGCTCTCGACGAGCGGTCGGTGGACATCGCGTCTGTGACCGGGGTCCTCTCTTGGGCGAGCGGTTCCGCCGCACTGCCCGTGGTGCCGCTGGTACAGGCGCTCGGTGACGCGGGTGTGCGCGGGCGGCTGTGGCTGGCCACGCGGGGCGCGGTCTCGGTCGGCGGCGCCGACCGGGTCGACGAACCTGAGCAGGCGCAGCTGTGGGGTCTCGGCCGGGTCGTGGGCTTCGAGCACCCGGAGCGCTGGGGCGGTCTGGTCGATGTGCCCGAGGCCGTGGCGGATCGTGCCGTGTCCCGCCTGATCGGGGTACTGGCCGGATCGGCCGATGAGAACCAGGTCGCCGTACGCGAGGCGGGCCTCTTTGTACCGCGGCTGGTGCGTGCCCGGCTCAACCCGGAGGCGGGGGAGTGGGAGCCGCGCGGCACCGTGCTGCTCATCGGCGGCACCGGGGCCACCGGCGCGCGGACGGCCCGCATGCTGGCCGAACGCGGCGCCGAGCACCTGGTCACCGTCACCTCCGCCGAGGCGGCCGACCGCGAGGCGCTTGCCGGACTGCTGTCCGGGCTGCCCGGGGAGCACCCACTGACTGCAGTGGTCCTCGCCGACGAGTCCGACGCTCCACAGGAGTTCGACGCGTCCGACGAGCGGGTTGGATCCGAAGGGCCAGACGCTGCGGGCGCCCGGTCCGGGCTGCTGGACTCGGTCGACGCCGAGGCGTTCGACCGGGCGGTCCGCACCCGGGTCGCGGCAGCCGTCAACGCGCATGAACTCACCGCGCACCTCGACCTGTCCGCGTTCGTCCTGTGCTCCTCGATCGTCGGCACGCTGGGCGGGCCCGGTCAGGGCGGCGAGGCGGCGGTGAGCGCCTGCTGGGACGCTCTCGCACGGCACCGCCGCGACCGTGGTCTCCCGGCGGCGTCCATCGCCTGGGGCCCATGGGACGGCGAAGCCACCGGCGAATCTGCCCACGAAGGCATGGGCGAGGCTGCCGGTGCGAACGGCACCGGCGGGGACGACTACCGTGGCGGGCTGCGGGGCCTCCCGGCGTCGGCCATCGCGGCGGTCGCCGAGGTCCTGTCGGACGGCGAGCCGAGCGTCGCCGTCGCCGACATCGACTGGGCCCGCCTGCTGGACGGCGTCGCCGCAGCCGGATCCCACCCCTTCTTCCGCGAGATCCCCGAGGTCCAGCGGATCGAGGCGGAGCGGGCCGAGCAGGCACGCGCGGGCGCCGAAGCCCTGGCGCGGCAGCTGTCCGGCCTTCCGGCGGCCGAGCAGACCGCCGTGTTGCTGGACCTGGTGCGGCTGCAGGCCGCGACCGTGCTCCGGCACGCCGGTCCGGAGGCCGTCGAACCCGAACGGGCCTTCACCGAGCTCGGCTTCGACTCCCTCACCGCCGTCGAACTGCACGGCCGGATCGCCCGCATCACTGGCCTGCGGCTGCCCACCACGCTGGTGTTCGACTACCCGACCCCGGTCGCTCTCGTCACCCGGCTGCGCGAGGAACTCGTCCCCGACGCGGCGACCGCCAGCCGTCTCCAGGCTGAACTCGACCGGCTGGAGGCCGCGATCTCGGCGATGGACCACGAGGAGCTGGTGAGCATCCGGGCCGCCGAGCGGCTCAGCGCGCTGCTGGCCAAGTGCACGCGCGGAACGCAGGACGACACCGACGGGGGCGTCGCGGACAAGCTGCAGGACGCGACGGTGGCTGAGGTCTTCGACTTCATCGACAACGAGCTGGGGCTCTCCGAGATATGACCACGACGAACGACCGCAACAACTCGAAGGCTGAGTCGATGAACGATCAGCAGAAGCTGCTTGACTACCTCAAGCGGGTCACCAACGACCTGCACCAGACGCGCCGCCGGCTGCGTGAGGTCGAGACGGCCCTGCCCGAGCCGATCGCCATCGTCGGCATGAGCTGTCGCTACCCCGGCGGCGTCCGCTCGCCCGAGGAGCTGTGGGACCTCGTCGCGTCGGACGGCGACGGGATCTCAGAGTTCCCCCGCGACCGTGGCTGGGACGTCGACGCGCTGTACGACCCGACGGGTGCTAAGCCCAATACCTCGTACACCCGCGAAGGCGGCTTCCTGCACGACGCCGGTGACTTCGACCCGGCGTTCTTCGAGGTCAACCCGCGCGAGGCGCTGGCGATGGACCCGCAGCAGCGGCTGCTGCTGGAGGCGTCCTGGGAGGCCCTGGAGCGGGCGGGCGTCGACATCGCCGCGCTGCGCGGCAGCCAGACCGGTGTGTTCGCGGGCGTCGCCTACCACGACTACGCGACCTTCCTGGCCACCGCCAACCCCGAGGGCATCGAGGGCTATTTCGGCACCGGAACGTCGAGCAGTGTCGCCTCCGGCCGGGTCAGCTACGTCTTCGGACTCGAAGGCCCCGCGGTCACCATCGACACCGCCTGCTCCTCTTCGCTGGTCGCCCTGCACCTCGCGGTGCAGGCGCTGCGGCAGGGTGAGTGCACCCTGGCCCTCGCCGGTGGCGCCACCGTGATGGCCACCCCGGCCACCTTCGTCGACTTCGCCCGGCAGGGCGGCCTCGCCCCCGACGGCCGGTGCAAGGCGTTCGCCGGTGCGGCGGACGGCACCGGCTGGGCCGAGGGCGTCGGCATGCTGCTGCTGGAGAAGCTGTCGGACGCGCGTCGCAACGGCCACCAGGTGCTGGCCGTCATCCGCGGCTCGGCGATCAATCAGGACGGCGCCAGCAACGGCCTCACCGCGCCCAACGGTCCGTCCCAACAGCGCGTCATCCGGCAGGCCCTGACCGGCGCCGGGCTGGCCGCCGGCGACATCGACGTGGTCGAGGCGCACGGCACCGGCACCACGCTGGGTGACCCGATCGAGGCCCAGGCGCTGCTGGCCACTTACGGGCAGAACCGGCCCGAGGACCGCGATCCGCTCTGGCTCGGCTCGCTGAAGTCCAACATCGGACACGCGCAGGCCGCCGCCGGCGTCGGTGGCGTGATCAAGATGGTCATGGCGATGCGGCAGGGCGTGCTGCCCAGGACGCTGCACGTGGACGAGGCCACGCCGCATGTCGAGTGGTCGGCGGGCGCGGTCGAGCTCCTGACCAAGGCCCGTCAGTGGCCGTCGAGCGCCGAACGCCCCCGGCGTGCGGGCGTCTCGTCGTTCGGCTTCAGCGGCACCAATGCGCATGTGATTCTGGAGCAGGCGCCGGAGGCCGAGGCTGCCGCTGCGGATGGTGGTGTCGAGCTGCCGGTGGTGCCGTGGGTGCTGTCCGGCAAGACGCCGGAGGCGCTGGCCGCGCGGGTCGAGCAGGTGCGCGAGGCTGCCGCCGGGCTGAACCCGCTGGACGTCGGGTCCACCCTGGCGCAGCGGATGGCCTTCGAGCACCGCGCCGTCGCCCTCGACGGTGACCTCACCCGACTGGTCGCGGGGCGGGTGCTGGGCGGCAAGCTGGCCGTGCTCTTTACGGGGCAGGGTGCGCAGCGGGTCGGGATGGGCCGTGAGCTGTATGCGGCCTTCCCGGTGTTCGCGGCGGCGTTTGATGAGGCGTGTGGCGCGCTGGGGTTGGATGCGGCGGTGCTGGATGACGCTGAGCGGTTGGACCAGACGGAGTTCACGCAGTGCGCGTTGTTCGCGGTTGAGGTGGCGTTGTTCCGGCTCGTTGAGTCGTGGGGTGTGCGCCCGGACTTTGTCGGTGGTCATTCGATCGGTGCGCTGGCTGCGGCGCATGTGGCCGGGGTGCTGTCGCTGGAGGATGCGGGCAAGCTGGTGGCGGCCCGGGGCCGGTTGATGCAGGCGCTGCCGACGGGCGGGGCGATGGTCTCGCTGCAGGCGTCGGAGGATGAGGTCCGTCCGTTGCTGATCGACGGGGTGGATATCGCGGCGGTCAACGGCCCGCGCGCTGTGGTGATTTCCGGTGACGAAGACGCGGTTCTCGCTGTCGCTGGGCAGTTTGCGACGTCCAAGCGGCTGACGGTCTCGCATGCGTTCCATTCCTTCCGTATGGGCGGGATGCTGGCCGACTTCCGGAAGGTGGCGGAGTCGCTGACCTTCAACCCGCCGCGCATCGCGATGACGGGGGAGGTGACGTCGCCGGAGTACTGGGTGCGGCATGTCCGTGAGGCCGTCCGCTTCCACGACGAGATCCAGAGCCTCCACGCCGAAGGCGTCCGCACCTTCCTGGAGCTGGGCCCCGGCGGCGTCCTCACCGCCATGGCCCAGGACTGCCTGCCCGACGCCGACCCGGAGTCGGTGGTCTTCGTCCCAGCCTTGCGGAAGAACGAGGCCGAGGCCCGGTCCATCGTCTCCGCCCTGGCTCAGCTGCACGTCCACGGCAGTGACGTCGACTGGGCGGCCTTCTTCGCCGGGACCGGCGCTCAGCGCGTCGACCTGCCCACGTACCCGTTCCAGCGGCAGCGCTACTGGCCGCGCGGCACGATCTCCGCCGCCGACGCGGGCGGGCTCGGCCTCGGCTCGGCCGATCACCCGCTGCTCGGTGCGGCCGTGGTGCTGGCCGGATCGGGCGGCCACATCTTCACCGGCCGGCTCTCCCTGCACACCCACCCGTGGCTGGCAGACCACGCGGTGATGGGCTCGGCCGTGCTGCCGGGGACCGCGTTCGTGGAGCTGGCGATCCGGGCGGGCGACCAGGTCGGCTGTGACACGGTCGAGGAGCTGACCCTGGAGGCGCCGCTGGTGCTGCCCGAGCGGGGCGGCGTCCAGGTGCAGCTGGCGGTCGGCGAGCCGGACGCGTCCGGCCGCCGCGAGGTGACCGTCTACTCCCGGCGCGAGGACGAGGCCGTCGACCAGCCCTGGACCCGGCACGCCACCGGCGTGCTGGCCACTGCCGGGCAGGCCGCCGACTTCCGGATGGCGGTCTGGCCGCCGGCCGGTGCCGAGGCCGTGGAGGTCGACGGCCTCTACGAGCGGCTGGCCGGGACCGGTCTGCAGTACGGGCCGCTCTTCCAGGGGCTGCGTGCCGCCTGGCGCCTGGGCGACGAGGTGTATGCCGAGGTGGTCCTGCCGGAGTCCGCGCACGACGGCGCGGACTCCGATGCCGCCGCGTTCGGCCTGCACCCGGCGGTGCTCGACGCGGCGCTGCACTCCCTGGCGTTCGCCGGTGGCGGTGAGCCCGATGGGGCCCGGCTGCCCTTCGCCTGGAGCGGGGTGACGTTGCATGCCTCGGGTGCGTCGGCGCTACGCGTCCGGGTCTCGCCCGCCGGGGCCGACGGCGTCCGGCTGGCCATCGCCGATGGCACCGGCGCCCCGGTGGTCTCGGTCGAATCGCTGGTGCTGCGCACCATCTCGGCCGACCAGCTGAACGCCGCGGCGGCCCACCACGAGTCGCTGTTCCGCCTCGACTGGGCCGCGCTCCCGGCGGCTGCCCGCGAGGGCGGGGCCGAGCAGAGCTGGGCGCTGCTCACCGACGACCGGTTCCGGGTCGAGGTCGCGGGTGCCGCGGCTGGCGCCACCTCCGCTTACCCGGACCTGGACGCGCTGGCGGAGGCGGTCGCCTCCGGTACCGCCCTGCCGGACGCGGTGCTGGTGGCCTGCGGCCCGGTGCCCGGGTCCGCGAACGACCCGACGGCGGACGGCGCGACGGCACACGACGGGCCGGCACACGAGGCGACGGTGCGCGAGGCGACGGCACGGGCGCTGGACCTGGTGCAGCGGTGGCTGGCCGAGGACCGGTTCGCCTCCTCCCGTCTGGTGCTGGTGACCCGGGGCGCGGTCGCGGTCGAATCGACCGAGGACGTGTCCGACCTGGCGCACGCTGCCGTGTGGGGTCTGGTGCGCTCCGCCCAGTCCGAGAACCCGGACCGGGTCGTCCTGATCGACGTCGATGGCCCGGCGGAAGCAGACGACGCGAGCCTGCTGCGGGTGCCCGCCGCCGCGCTGGCCTGGGGGTCCCCCGGGACGGAGTCTGGGGGAGGGGAGCCTCAGCTCGCGGTGCGCGGCGAGCGGCTGCTCGTCGCCCGCCTCGCCCGGGTTGCCACCGACGCCGTGCTGGCGACCCCGGCCGGGGCACTCGCCTGGCGGCTGGATGCCGCCGAGAAGGGCACCTTCGAGAACCTGCAACTGATCCCGGCACCGGAGGCCACCGCGCCGCTGAAGGCCGGTGAGGTCCGGATCGCGGTGCGGGCGGCCGGCCTGAACTTCCGCGATGTGCTCAACGTCCTGGGTATGTACCCGGGCGATGCCGGTCTGCTCGGCTTCGAGGGCGCCGGTGTCGTCCTGGAGGTCGGCGAGGGCGTCACCGACCTGGCACCGGGCGACCGGGTGCTGGGCATGGTGTCGACCGCGGCCTTCGGCCCCACCGCGATCGCCGACCGGCGGCTGCTGGCGCGGATGCCGCGGGGCTGGACGTTCGCCGAGGCCGCCGCGGCCCCGGTGGTGTTCCTGACGGCCTACTACGCGCTGGTGGACCTGGCCGGGCTGAAGTCCGGCGAGTCCGTGCTGGTGCACGCGGCGGCGGGCGGTGTCGGCTCGGCCGCGGTGCAACTGGCCCGCCACCTGGGCGCGGAGGTTTTCGGCACGGCCAGCCAGGGCAAGTGGCACCGGCTGCGCGAACTCGGCCTGGATGAGGCACACATTGCCTCCTCCCGCACCCTCGACTTCGAGGCCGACTTCCTCGCCGCGACCTCCGGCCGAGGCGTGGATGCCGTACTCGACTCGCTGGCCAGGGAGTTCGTGGACGCCTCGCTGCGGCTGCTGCCGCGCGGCGGCCGCTTTGTCGAGATGGGCAAGACCGACATCCGTGACGCCGACCAGGTCGCCGCGGCGCACCCCGGTGTCTCGTACCAGGCGTTCGATGTCACCGATGCCGGACCGGACCGCATCCAGGAGATCCTGACCGAGCTGCTCGGCCTCTTCGAGAGCGGCGCGCTGCGTCCGCTGCCGGTCACCGCCTGGGACGTGCGGCGGGCGCCGGAGGCGTTCCGCTACCTGGGCCAGGCGAAGAACATCGGCAAGATCGTGCTCACCGTCCCCAGGAGCTGGGACGCCGATGGCACGGTGCTGGTGAGCGGCGCGACCGGTGCGCTGGGCGCGCTGGTGGCCCGTCATCTGGTGGCCGAGCACGGGGTGCGGCATCTGCTGCTGACCAGCAGGCGCGGCCTGGGAGCGCCTGGTGCCGCCGAGCTGCGCGACGAACTCGCCGCGGCCGGCGCCCAGGTGACTATCGCCGCCTGTGATGTGGCGGACCGGGAGGCGCTGACCGCGCTGCTGGCCTCCGTGCCCGCCGAGCACCCGCTGAGCGGCGTGGTGCACACCGCCGGTGTGATCGATGACGGCATCATCGACGCGCTGACCCCGGAGCGGCTGACGACGGTCTTCCGGCCGAAGGTCGACGCCGCGCTCAACCTCCACGAACTGACCGCAGGGCTGGACCTGTCGGCGTTCGTGCTGTTCTCCTCGGCGGCCGGCACCCTCGGCAACCCGGGACAGGGCAACTACTCGGCCGCCAACGCCTTCCTCGACGCGCTGGCACACCAGCGCCGCCGGGCCGGACTCCCCGGCGCCTCCCTCGCCTGGGGCCCCTGGGCCGAGGCGGAGGGCATGTCCGGCGGCCTCAGCGACGCCGACCTGGGCCGCATGGCACGCGAGGGCTTCGCGCCGCTGTCCGGCGAGGACGGGCTGGCGCTGTTCGACACGGCGCAGATCGTCGCCGAAGCCCTCACCCTGCCGATGCACCTGGACACCGCGGTCCTGGCGCCGCACGCCGACGAGGTGCCGCCGATCCTGCGCGGACTGGTCCGCGCGCCCCGCAGGCGGGCCGCCGAATCCGGTGCGGCCACGGCCGATTCGCTGACCGAGCGGCTCGCCGCCCTGCCGGAGTCCGAGCGCGACGGCGCGCTGCTGGACCTGGTGCGCGAGCAGGTCGCGGTCGTCCTCGGCCATGCCGGGGCGGATGCGGTGGAGGTGGATCGTTCGTTCAAGGAGATCGGTTTCGACTCGCTGACCGCGGTGGAGCTGCGGAACCGGATGAACGCGGTCACCGGGCTGCGGCTGCCGGCGACCCTGGTCTTCGACTACCCCACGCCCGCCGAGCTCATGGCGTACATACGCGAGGAGCTGGCCGGCGACCTGGCCAAGGCGGCGACCGCGGTCCAGATCACCGCGACCGCCGACGACGATCCGATCGTGATCGTGGGGATGAGCTGTCGCTTCCCGGGTGGGGTGTCCTCGCCGGAGGAGCTGTGGCGGCTGCTGGTGGAGGGTGGGGACGCGATGTCGACGTTCCCGCTGGATCGTGGCTGGGATGTGGCGTCGCTGTACGACCCGGAGGGCAGCCGTCCGGGGACCTCGTACACCCGTGACGGCGGATTCCTGCACGAGGCGGCCGAGTTCGACCCGTCCTTCTTCGGGATCAGCCCGCGTGAGGCGCTGGCGATGGACCCGCAGCAGCGGCTGCTGCTGGAGGCATCGTGGGAGGCGTTCGAACGGGCCGGGATCGACCCGGGAACCCTGCGCGGCAGCCGTACCGGCGTCTACGCGGGCGTGATCTACCACGACTACGGCACCCGGCTGACCTCGGTGCCGGACGGCGTCGAGGCGTTCCTGGGGACGGGCACCTCCGCCAGTGTCCTCTCCGGGCGCGTCTCGTACACCCTGGGTCTGGAGGGCCCGGCGGTCACCGTCGACACCGCGTGCTCGTCGTCGCTGGTCGCGCTGCATCTGGCGGTGCAGGCGCTGCGGCAGGGCGAGTGCTCGCTCGCCCTCGCGGGCGGCGTCACCGTCATGGCGACGCCCAACGCGTTCGTCGACTTTTCCCGGCAGCGGGGCCTGGCCGGGGACGGTCGGTGCAAGGCGTTCGCCGGTGCGGCGGATGGCACCGGTTGGGGTGAGGGTGTCGGCATGCTCGTCGTGGAGCGGTTGTCGGACGCGCGGCGTAATGGTCATCAGGTGCTGGCGGTGGTGCGGGGTTCGGCGATCAACCAGGACGGCGCGAGCAATGGCCTGACCGCCCCCAACGGTCCGTCCCAGCAGCGGGTGATCCGTCAGGCGCTGGCCGGGGCGGGGCTCTCGACCGCCGATGTGGACGCGGTGGAGGCGCACGGCACCGGCACCCGGCTGGGCGACCCGATCGAGGCCCAGGCCCTGCTGGCGACGTATGGCCAGGAGCGGGGCGAGGCCGGTGACCCGTTGTGGCTGGGCTCGATCAAGTCGAACATCGGGCACACGCAGGCGGCTGCTGGTGTTGCCGGTGTGATCAAGATGGTCATGGCGATGCGGCACGGGCTGCTGCCCAAGACCCTGCATGTGGACGAGCCCACGCCGCATGTGGAGTGGTCGGCTGGGGCCGTGGAGCTGGTCACGGAGGCGCGTGAGTGGCCGCAGCGGGAGCAGCAGCCCCGGCGCGCGGGTGTCTCGTCGTTCGGCTTCAGCGGGACGAATGCCCATGTGATTCTGGAGCAGGTGCCGGAGGTTGATGTCCCCGTTGAGGGCGGTGTCGAGCTTCCGGTGGTGCCGTGGATGGTCTCCGCAAAGAGCGAGGCTGCGCTGACGGCGCAGGTCGAGCGGGTGCGTGAGGCCGGAGCGGACCTGAACCCGGTGGATGTCGGGTTCTCGCTGGCGATCGGTCGGGCGTCGTTCGAGCACCGGGCGGTGGTTGTCGGTTCTGATGTGACGTCGGGCCGGGTGCTCGGTGGCAAGCTTGCGGTGCTCTTTACGGGCCAGGGTGCGCAGCGGGTCGGGATGGGCCGGGAGTTGCGGGATGCGTTCCCGGTGTTCGCGTCGGCTTTCGGTGAGGCGTGTGCGGCACTGGGGTTGGACCCGGCGGTGCTGGACGACGCCGAGCTGCTGGACCAGACGGAGTTCACGCAGTGCGCGCTGTTCGCGGTCGAGGTGGCGCTGTTCCGCCTGGTCGAGTCGTGGGGTGTGAAGCCGGACTTCGTCGGTGGTCATTCGATTGGTGAGCTGGTTGCGGCGCATGTGGCCGGGGTGCTGTCGCTGGCGGACGCGGGCAAGCTGGTCGCCGCGCGCGGCCGGTTGATGCAGTCCCTGCCGACAGGCGGGGCGATGGTCTCGCTCCAGGCATCGGAGGACGAGGTCCGTCCGCTGCTGATCGACGGCGTGAATATCGCGGCGGTCAACGGGCCGAAAGCCGTGGTGATCTCCGGTGACGAGGACGCTGTCGCCGCTGTCGCCGGGCTGTTCGCGACGTCCAAGAGGCTGACGGTCTCGCACGCCTTCCACTCTTTCCGGATGGACGGGATGCTGGCCGACTTCCGGAAGGTGGCGGAGTCGCTGACGTTCAACCCGCCGCGCATCGCGATGACTGGGGAGGTGACGTCGCCGGAGTACTGGGTGCGGCATGTCCGTGAGGCCGTCCGCTTCCACGACGAGATCCAGACCCTGCATGCCGAAGGTGTGCGGACCTTCCTGGAGCTGGGCCCCGGCGGTGTCCTGACGGCGATGGCCCAGGACTGCCTGCCCGAGAGCGAAGACGCGGCCTTCATTCCGGCCCTGCGCAAGAACCGGTCCGAGCCGGAGGCCGTCGTCTCCGGCCTCGGCCAAGTTCACATCACCGGCAACTCCGTCGACTGGGCGGCCTTCTTCGCCGGAACCGGCGCCGCCCGCGTCGACCTGCCCACGTACGCCTTCCAGCGCCAGCACTACTGGCTGGCCTCCGCGGGTCCCGCGGTCGGGGATCTGGCGGCGGTGGGCCTCGGCGCGGCCGAGCATCCCTTCCTCGGCGCGACGGTCGCGCTGCCGGACTCGGACACGTCGCTGCTGACCGGCCGGGTGTCGGTGGACGCGCAGCCGTGGCTGGCCGACCATGTCGTCGCCGGGGCCGTACTCGTCCCGGGCACGGCGCTGATCGAGCTGGCGATCCGGGCCGGTGACCAGGTCGGTTGCGGCACGGTCGAAGAGCTGACGCTTCAGGCTCCGCTGGTGCTGCCCGAGCACGGGGGCGTGCAGCTGCGCGTCTCGATCGGCGCGGCCGACGCGCGGGCCCGCCGTGCCGTGGACATCTACTCGCGTGCCGAGGGCGCGCCGGACGACGCCCCATGGGTGTGTCATGCCTCGGGTGCGGTGGCGCCGGGGGCTCCGGCAGCCGCGGACGCCGGGCTGGCGGTCTGGCCGCCGGAGGGTGCGGCCCCTGTCCCGGTCGAGGACCTCTATGCCCGGCTCGCCGCGAACGGGCTGGAGTACGGGCCGGTGTTCCAGGGGCTGAATGCCGCCTGGCGCCGGGACGGTGAGGTCTTCGCCGAGGTGGGGCTGGACGAGGCCGCGGAGGCGGGCGCGTTCAGTCTGCACCCCGCGCTGCTGGACGCCGCGCTTCACGCGCTCGCGCTCGGCGACTTCGTGGCGGACGACGGCCGTGCCCGGCTGCCGTTCGCCTGGTCCGGGGTCACCCTGCACGCCACCGGCGCCACCGTGCTGCGGGTCCGGGTCACCCGGTCCGGCGGCGAGAGCGTGGCGCTGGCCATCGCCGACGGCACCGGCGAGGCGGTCGCCACTGTCGACTCGCTCGCCGTGCGGCCGATCGCGGCCGACCAGCTGGAGCAGACGGACAACACCTACCGCGACTCGCTGTTCCGGGTCGACTGGGCGACGGTGACGCCGCCCGGTGGGGCGGACGCCGCGCAGGACGCGGGCCGTTGGGTGTTCCTGGGCCAGGACGTGCCCGACCTGGCGGCGCTCGCCGCCGCCGTCGAAGCGGGCGAGGCCGTTCCCGATGTCGTGGTGGCGCCCTGCGGGTCTGCCGCGGGTGAGAGTGTGCCCGACGCGGCCAGGGCGGCCGCGCATGCCACGCTGGACCTGGTCCAGAGCTGGCTGGGACACGACGGCTTCGCCGGCGCGCGACTGGTGGTGCTGACCCGTGAGGCGTTTGCGGATCCGGCGCTCGCGGCGGTGTGGGGCCTGGTGCGCTCCGCGCAGTCGGAGCACCCGGGGCGGATCGTGCTGGCCGATGTGGACGGGCACCAGGAGTCCCTGGCGGCGCTGGCCGCCGCGGTCGGCAGTGGTGCGGAGCACCAACTGTCGATCCGCGAAGGCGTGGTGCGGGCGCCGCGTCTGGCGCGGGTCAGCCGCTCCGCGGAGCCGGCGGCCGCGCGCTGGGACGGCGAGGGCACGGTGCTCATCACCGGCGGCACCGGTGCGCTGGGCGCGCTGGTGGCCCGTCATCTGGTGGCCGAGCACGGCGTACGGCATCTGCTGCTGACCAGCCGCCGGGGCCTGGACGCCCCGGGCGCGGCCGAGCTGCGCGAGGAACTCGCGGGCCTGGGCGCCCAGATGACCGTGGCGGCCTGTGATGTGGCGGACCGGGAGGCGCTGGCCGCGCTGCTGGCCTCCGTGCCCGCCGAGCATCCGCTGACCGGTGTCGTACATACCGCGGGTGTGCTGGACGACCGCACGATCGACTCGCTGACCCCGGAGCGTATCGACCGGGTCTTCCGGCCCAAGGTGGACGCGGCCTGGCATCTGCACGAGCTGACCCGCGACCTGGACCTGACCGCGTTCGTGCTGTTCTCCTCCGCGTCCGGTGTCTTCGGCAGCGCCGGACAGGGCAACTACGCGGCGGCCAACGGCTTCCTGGACGCGCTGGCCGAGCTGCGCGCGGCATCCGGCCTGTCGGCCACCTCGCTGGCCTGGGGCCTGTGGGCGCCGTCCGCCGGGCTGTCCGGTGGCATGGCCGAGAGCCTGGACGAGGCCGACCTGGCCAGGATGGCGCGGGGCGGCGTGCTGGCGCTGTCCGCGCGGGACGGCCTGGCGCTGTTCGACCTTGCGGGCTCGGTGGCCGGGGCCGCGCTGCTGCCGGTGAGCCTGGATCTGCCGGTGCTGCGCGCCGCGGCGGGTTCCGGCGCGCTGCCTCCGCTGCTGCGCGGTCTGGTCCGTACGACGGTACGGCGCGTCGCCGACGGCGGCAGGGCGGACACTCTCCGCCAGCGGCTGCTGGCCGTCGGCGAGGGTGAGCGCGCGGCGCTCCTGCTCGACCTGGTGCGCGATGAGGTGGCGGCCGTCCTCGGCCACGCCTCGGGCGTGGTGATCGAGGCGGAGCGGGCATTCAACGAGATCGGCTTCGACTCGCTGACCGCCGTGGAGCTGCGCAACCGCCTGGGCGAGGCGACCGGGCTGCGGCTGCCCGCCACGCTGGTCTTCGACTACCCGACTCCGGCGGCCATTGCCGGCTATCTGGGGGAGGAGTTGCTCGGCGGCGGCGTGGAGGCATCGGCGTCCGTGACGCGCCGGGCCTCGGCCGCGGTGGACGGCGACCCGATCGCCATCGTCGGCATGGCCTGCCGCTACCCGGGCGGGGTCGGCTCGCCCGAGCAGCTGTGGTCGCTGGTGGCGTCCGCAGGCGACGCGATCTCCGGCTTCCCGACCAATCGCGGCTGGGACCTGGAGGACCTGTACGACCCGGACCCGGACAAGCCGGGCAAGAGCTACGCCCGGGAGGGCGGCTTCCTGCACCAGGCCGCCGAGTTCGACCCGGCGTTCTTCGGGATCAGCCCGCGCGAGGCGACGGCGATGGACCCGCAGCAGCGGCTGCTGCTGGAAGCGGTGTGGGAGGCGTTCGAGCGGGCCGGGATCGACCCGTCCTCGGCGCGCGGCAGCCGCACCGGCGTCTTCGCGGGCTCGATGTACCACGACTACGCGACGCAGCTGGGCGGTTCGGTGCCCGAGGGCGTGGACGGCTTCGTGGGCACCGGCACCGCCGGCAGTGTGGTCTCCGGCCGGGTGAGTTACGTCTTCGGTCTTGAGGGCCCGGCCGTCACCATCGACACGGCCTGCTCGTCGTCCCTGGTGGCGCTGCACATGGCGGTACAGGCGCTGCGGGCCGGCGAGTGCGACATGGCCCTGGCCGGTGGTGTGACCGTGATGGCCACCCCGGGCACGTTCATCGACTTCTCCAGGCAGCGTGGGTTGGCGCGGGATGGCCGGTGTAAGGCGTTTGCCGCGTCGGCGGATGGCACCGGCTGGGCCGAGGGTGTCGGCATGCTGCTGGTCGAGCGGTTGTCGGACGCGCGGCGTAACGGTCATCAGGTGCTGGCGGTGGTGCGGGGTTCGGCGGTCAACCAGGACGGTGCCAGCAACGGTCTGACCGCGCCGAATGGTCCCTCGCAGCAGCGGGTGATCCGGCAGGCGCTGGTCGGCGCTGGGCTGACCGCGACGGACGTGGACGCCGTGGAGGCGCACGGCACGGGGACAATGCTGGGCGACCCGATCGAGGCGCAGGCGCTGTTGGCCACCTACGGTCAGGGGCGTGAGGACGCGGAGCCGTTGTGGCTGGGGTCGTTGAAGTCGAATATCGGGCATAGCCAGGCGGCCGCCGGTGTCGGTGGTGTGATCAAGATGGTCATGGCGATGCGGCACGGGCTGCTGCCCAAGACCCTGCACGTCGAGGAGCCGACCCCGCACGTCGACTGGTCGGCGGGCGCCGTCGAGCTGCTGACCAAGGCCCGCAACTGGCCGCAGACCGGCCGTCCGCGCCGCGCCGCGGTGTCCTCGTTCGGCTTCAGCGGCACCAACGCCCATGTGATCCTGGAGCACGCGCCGGTCGAGGAGCCCGCCGCACCGCAGGCCGCCACCGAGGCGCCGGTGGTGCCCTGGGCGCTCTCGGCCAGGAGCCAGCCGGCGCTGCGTGCGCAGGCCCAGCGGCTGCTGGCCCACCTCCAGCAGCAGCCCGGCACCGCGCCGGTGGACATCGCGGGCTCGCTGGCGCTCGGCCGGACCGCCTTCGAGCACCGGGCCGTCGTGGTGGGCGCCGAGCGGGACGACCTGCTCGCGGGCCTGACCGCGCTGGCGAGGGGTGAGTCGGCGCCGAACCTCGTGGAGGGCGTCGCCGGGGCCGCGGGGAAGGCCGCGTTCCTCTTCCCGGGCCAGGGCTCGCAGTGGACCGGCATGGCGCTCGAGCTGTTCGACTCCTCACCGGTCTTCGCGCAGCGGCTGGGTGAATGCGCTGCCGCGCTGGAACCGTTCACCGACTGGTCGCTGATGGACGTGCTGCGCGGCGCGGCGGGGGTTCCCGCCTTCGACCGGGTCGATGTAGTGCAGCCCGTGCTGTTCGCGGTGATGGTCTCGCTGGCAGAGGTGTGGCGCTCGCTGGGCATCGAGCCGGGCGTGGTCGTCGGCCACAGCCAGGGTGAGATCGCCGCCGCCTGTGTGGCCGGGGCGCTGTCGCTGCAGGACGCGGCGCGTGTGGTGGCGCTGCGCAGCCAGGCGATCGGCGTGCTCTCCGGCCGCGGCGGCATGCTGTCCGTCGCACTGCCCGAGGAGCAGGCCGCGGCCAGGCTGGAGCGCTGGGGCGGGCGGCTCTCGGTCGCCGCCGTCAACGGCTCCGCCTCCGTCGTCATCTCCGGCGACTCCGCGGCGCTGGACGAACTGGCCGCAGAGTGCACCGCCGAGGAGATCCGCAACCGCCGGATCGCCGTCGACTACGCCTCGCACTCCGCGCACGTGGAGGAGATCGAGGAGCGGCTGCTGGAGCTGCTCGCGCCGATCGAGCCGCGCCGCTCCCGAATACCCTTCTACTCCACGGTGGACGGGGAGTTCATCGACACCGAGCGGCTGGACGCCGCCTACTGGTACCGGAACCTGCGGCAGACCGTCCGGTTCGCGAACGCCATCCACGACCTCGCAGGACAAGGCTTCGGCACCTTCGTCGAGTCCAGCCCCCACCCGGTGCTGACGCTGGGAGTGCAGCAGACGCTGGACGAGACCGGCAGCGACGCCGTCGTGGTGGGCTCGCTGCACCGCGGCGACGGCGGCCGCGGCCGGCTGCTGACCTCGCTGGCCGAGGCATACGTCCGCGGCGCCACGCCCGACTGGGCCGCGGTGTTCGACGGGACTCCAGCCGCCCGCGTCGACCTGCCCACCTACGCCTTCCAGCGGCAGCGCTACTGGCTGACCGGCAGCGCCGCCGGCGGCGGCAACGCGGCCTCGATCGGCCTGGGCAGCACCGGGCACCCGCTGCTGGGCGCCGCGGTGGCGCTGCCCGACTCGGAGGCGCTGCTGCTGGCCGGCCGGGTCGGCGTGGACACCCACCCGTGGCTGGCGGACCACGCCGTGATGGGCACCGTGCTGCTGCCTGGGGCCGCGCTGGTGGAGCTGGCGCTCCAGGCGGGCGCCCAGGCCGGCTGCGGTGCGGTGACCGAACTGACCCTTCAGGCGCCGCTGGTGCTGCCCGAGGCGGGCGGCGTCCAGCTGCGCGTCTCGGTCGGTGAGCCGGACGCCGGCGGGAACCGCTCGGTGCTGATCCACTCCCGCCGGGAGGACGCTGCGGCCGAGCAGAGCTGGACCCGGCACGCGGCCGGCACGCTGGCCGAGGCCGGACCCGAGGCCGTCAGCGACGAGACGGCGCAGAGCTGGCCGCCGCTGGGCGCCGAACCGGTGGACGTCACCGCCCTCTACGACGAACTGGCCACGGCCGGCCTGGAGTACGGGCCGACCTTCCAGGGCGTACGGGCCGCCTGGCGCGCCGACGACGAGGTCTTCGCCGCGGTCGCCCTGCCTGAGGACACCGAGGCGGAAGCGTTCGGGCTGCACCCGGCGCTGCTGGACGCCGCGCTGCACGCGATCGGCCTGGGCCGGTTCGTGGACCCGGCCGGGGCGGGCGGCGACGGCGTGCCGCTGCCGTTCGCCTGGTCCGGGGTCTCGCTGCACGCCGCCCCCGGCGCCAGGACGCTGCGGGTGCGGCTCTCCGCGGCCGGGACCGAAGCGGTACGGGTGCGCGTCGCCGACGCCGAGGGCACCCCGGTCGCCTCGGTGGACTCGCTCGCCGTGCGCAGGATCTCGGCCGAGCAGCTGGCGGCCGCGGGCGGCACGGGGACCGAATCGCTGTTCCGCCTGGAGTGGCTGCCGGAGCCGGTCACCTCCGGCACCCCGGCCGCCGACTGGGCGGTCCTCGGTGAGGACCCGCTGAAGATCGGTGCCGCACTGAGCGGTGCGGGCGTGCCCGTCGGCACGGCCGGTGACCTGGACGGCCTGGCCGCCCTCGGCGGCACCGTGCCGGACCTGGTCGTCGCCTGCCCCGTCGGGCCGACCGGGACCGCGGACCAGGCCGCCGCGGCCCGCGAGGCGGTGCACTGCACGCTCCGGCTGGTGCGCGACTGGCTGGCCGACGACCGGTTCACCGCCTCCCGGCTGGTGATCGTCACCAGCGGCGCAGTCGCCACCGGGCAGGCCGACGAGACCGCGCCCGACCCGGCACAGGCCGCCGTGTGGGGCCTGGTGCGCTCCGCGCAGTCGGAGAACCCCGGCCGCCTGGTGCTGGTGGACCTCGACGGCCACGACGCCTCGCTGCGCGCCTTCGCCGGCGCCGTGGCAGGCGGCGAGGACCAGCTGGCGATCCGTGCCGAGGCGGCGTTCATGCCCCGCCTGGCCCGGGCAGCCGTGTCGGCCGGATCCACACCGGGCACCGAGTGGGGCCCGGAGGGCACGGTGCTCGTCACCGGCGGCACCGGCACCCTCGGCGCGACCGTCGTCCGCCACCTGGTCACCGCCCGCGGCGTCCGGCACCTGCTGCTGACCAGCCGCCGCGGTCTGGACGCCCCCGGCGCCGCCGAGCTGCGGGAGGAACTGGCCGCACTCGGCGCGCAGGTGACGATCGCCGCATGCGATGCCGCCGACCGGGACGCGCTGGCCGCCGTACTGGCCGCCATCCCCGCCGCCCACCCGCTGACCGCCGTGGTGCACGCCGCGGGCGTCCTCGACGACGGCGTGATCGGGACGCTCACTGCCGACCAGGTCGACCGGGTGCTGCGCCCGAAGACAGACGCGGCCTGGCATCTGCACGAGCTGACCGCGGGGCTGGACCTCGCCGGCTTCGTGCTGTTCTCCTCCGCGGCCGGCGTCTTCGGCGGCCCGGGCCAGGCCAACTACGCGGCGGCCAACGCCTTCCTGGACGCCCTGGCCTGGCAGCGCCGCGCGGCCGGGCTCCCGGCCACCTCGCTTGCCTGGGGCCTGTGGGAGGAGGCCAGCGGCATGACCGGCCACCTGGGCGACGGCGACGTACGACGCCTGTCGCGCGGCGGGGTCGCGGCGCTCACCTCCGAGGAGGGTCTGGCACTGCTCGACACCGCCCAGGCCATGGACGAGGCCGTCCTGGTCCCGGTCCGGCTGGACCTGCCTGGCTTGCGCGAACTGGCCCGCACCGACGCCCTGCCGCCCCTGCTGCGCGGCCTGGTCCGCAACCCCGCCCGGCGCGCGGCGGATGCCGCGGACGCCTTCCGGGAGCGCCTGGCGGCCACCCCGGAGGCGGAACATCCCGCCCTGCTGCTGGACCTGGTGCGATCCCAGGTCGCCTCGGTGCTCGGCCACTCCTCCGCGGACGCGGTTGAGCCTGACCGGGCGTTCCGCGAGGTCGGCTTCGACTCGTTGACGGCGGTGCAGCTGCGCAACCGGCTGACCGCGGCGACCGGGTTGCGGCTGCCCGCGACGCTGGTTTTCGACCACCCGACGCCGACCGCGATCGCCGAGCTGCTGGGCGCCGAACTCGCCTCCGACACGGCCGGCGAGGAGCAGGCCGTCCAGTCGCTGATCGCCGGGATCGACGGCCTGGAGTGGGCCCTGTCCGGCCTGGCGGAGGGCGGTGACGGACGGGAGCGGATCGCCGTCCGGCTGAACGCCCTGCTGGCCAAGGTGACCGCCGCGCCCGCAACCGAAGACGGTGCGGAAGGCGACACGGTCAGGGAAAAGATCGAATCCGCGACCGACGACGAGATCTTCGATCTCCTCGACGGCTTCGGAATCAACTGAGAAGAGACGACGAGAACATGGCCATGTCCAACGAGGACAAGCTCCGCGGGTACCTGAAGAAGGCAGCCGCCGACCTGCACGAGTACCGGCAGCGGCTGAACGATGCCGAGTCCAAGGCCCGAGAGCCGATCGCCATCGTCGGCATGGCTTGCCGCTTCCCCGGTGGGATCGACGGCCCCGAGCGGCTCTGGGAGCTGCTCGAGGCCGGTGGGGACGCGATAGCCCCGTTCCCGGCCGACCGCGGCTGGGACCTGGAAGGGCTGTGGGACCCGCACCGGGAGCGGCGCGGTACCTCCTATGTGCGCGAGGGCGGCTTCGTCGACGACGCGGCCGGCTTCGACCCGTCCTTCTTCGGCATCAGCCCGCGTGAGGCGCTGGCGATGGACCCGCAGCAGCGGCTGCTGCTGGAGACCTCCTGGGAGGTGTTCGAGCGCGCCGGTATCGACCCGGGAACCCTGCGCGGCAGCCGCACCGGCGTCTTCGCCGGTGTGATGTACAAGGAGTACGCCTCGGATGTGCGGGCCGTGCCCGAGGGCATCGAGGCGTTCCTGGGCACCGGCACCTCCAGCAGTGTCCTGCCCGGCCGGCTGAGTTACGTCTTCGGCCTGGAGGGCCCGGCCGTCACGGTGGACACCGCGTGCTCGTCGTCGCTGGTGACCCTGCACCTCGCGGCCCAGTCGCTGCGGCAGGGCGAGTGCGAGATGGCGCTGGCCGGCGGTGTCTCGGTGATGGTGACCCCCAACACCTTCATTGACTTCAGCCGGCAGCAGGCGCTCGCCGCGGACGGCCGCTGCAAGCCGTTCGCGGCCGCCGCTGACGGCACCGGACTCGCCGAAGGCGTGGGCGTCCTGCTCCTGGAGCGGCTGTCGGACGCCCAGCGCAACGGCCACCAGGTGCTGGCCGTGGTCCGCGGCTCGGCTGTCAACCAGGACGGCGCCAGCAATGGCCTCACCGCGCCCAACGGACCCTCCCAGCAGCGGGTGATCCGTCAGGCCCTGGCCAACGCCCGGCTGGAGCCCGGCGACGTGGACGCGGTCGAGGCGCACGGCACCGGTACCACGCTGGGCGACCCGATCGAAGCCCAGGCCCTGCTGGCGACGTACGGCCAGGGCCGTGGCGAGGGCGGCGAGCCGCTGTGGCTGGGCTCGCTGAAGTCCAATCTCGGTCACACACAGGCGGCTGCCGGTGTTGCCGGTGTGATCAAGATGGTCATGGCGATGCGTCACGGGCTGCTGCCCAAGACGCTGCATGTGGACGAGCCGTCGCCGCAGGTGGACTGGTCGGCGGGTGCGGTTGAGCTGCTGTCCGAGGCGCGTGAGTGGCGTCAGGCTGGCGAGCGTCCGCGCCGGGCGGGTGTGTCCTCGTTCGGCATCAGCGGGACGAATGCGCATGTGATTCTGGAGCAGGCGCCGGAGGTTGATGTCCCTGTTGAGGGCGGTGTCGAGCTGCCGGTGGTGCCCTGGGTGGTCTCCGCAAAGAGCGAGGCTGCGCTGGCGGCGCAGGTCGAGCGGGTGCGCCGAGCGGCTGCCGACCTCGACCCGGTGGATGTCGGCTTCTCGCTGGCGACCGGTCGGGCGTCGTTCGAGCACCGGGCGGTCGTTGTCGGGTCCGATGTGACGTCGGGGCGGGTGTTGGGCGGCAAGCTCGCGGTGCTCTTCACCGGCCAGGGTGCGCAGCGGGTCGGGATGGGGCGTGAGCTGCGGGATGCGTTCCCGGTGTTCGCGTCGGCTTTCGGTGAGGCGTGTGCGGCACTGGGGTTGGACCCGGCGGTGCTGGACGATGCCGGGAAGCTGGACCAGACGGAGTTCACTCAGGCCGCGCTGTTCGCGGTCGAGGTCGCCCTGTTCCGGCTCGTCGAGTCGTGGGGTGTGCGCCCGGACTTCGTCGGTGGTCACTCGATCGGTGAGCTGGCTGCCGCGCACGTCGCCGGGGTGCTGTCGCTGGCGGACGCGGCCAAGCTGGTCGCCGCGCGCGGCCGCCTGATGCAGGCCCTCCCGACCGGTGGGGCGATGGTCTCGCTCCAGGCGTCCGAGGGGGAGGTGCTGCCGCTCCTCACCGATCGCGTGGACATCGCGGCCGTCAACGGCCCCAACGCTGTGGTGATCTCCGGCGACGAGGACGCCGTCCTCGCTGTCGCCGCGCGCTTTGAGAAGACCAAGCGCCTCACGGTCTCGCACGCCTTCCACTCCTTCCGGATGGGCGGGATGCTGGCCGGCTTCCGCAAGGTGGCGGAGTCGCTGACCTTCCAGGCCCCGCAGATTCCGATGACCGGGGATGTGACCTCCCCCGAGCACTGGGTGCGGCATGTCCGTGAGGCGGTCCGCCTCCACGACGAGATCCAGACCCTCCACGCCGAGGGCGTCCGCACCTTCCTGGAACTGGGCCCGGGCGGTGTCCTGACCGCGATGGCCCAGGACTGCCTGCCCGAGAGCGAAGATGTGGCCTTCATTCCGGCCCTGCGGAAGAACCGGTCCGAGCCGGAGGCCGTGGTCTCCGCGCTCGGCCGGGTCCACGTCACCGGCAACTCCGTCGACTGGGCAGCCTTCTTCGCCGGGACCGGTGCCGCCCGCGTCGACCTGCCCACGTACGCCTTCCAGCACGAGCGCTACTGGCTGGACGGGGACCGCGAGAGGTTGCTGGACCCCGGTGTCGCACTGCCCGAGGGGTATCTCTTCACCGGCCGGGTCGGTCTGAAGACGCACCCGTGGCTGGCCGACCACGCCGTCTCGGGCGTAGTGCTGCTCCCCGGCACCGCCTTCGTGGAGCTGGTGATCCGGGCCGCCGACGAGGTGGGCTGCGATCTTCTCGACGAACTGACGCTGGAGGCGCCGCTGGTCCTGCCCGAGCAGGGCGCGGTGCAGCTGCGGGTGCTGGTCGGGGACCCGGACGAGGCCGGGCGGCGCGAGGTCAGCGTGCACGCGCGGTTCGAGGACGAGCCGTGGACCCGGCATGCCACTGGTGTGCTGGCGGTCGGCGCCCCGGCGCCGGACTTCGACCTCACCGCGTGGCCTCCGGCCGGTGCCGAGGCGGTTGCCGTCGACGGGCTCTACGAGCGGTTCGCCGAGCTGGGGATCGACTACGGTCCGGTGTTCCAGGGCCTGACGGCCGCTTGGCGCAAGGGTGATGAGGCCTTCGCCGAGGTCGCCCTGCCTGAGGACACCGAGGTGGAAGCGTTCGGGCTGCACCCGGCGCTGCTGGACTCTGCGCTGCACGCCATCGTGCTGGCCGGTCCCGGCCTCGGCCGGGGTGACGACACGGCCGTCCGGCTGCCGTTCTCGTGGGGCGGGGTCTCGCTGCTGGCGACGGGCGCCAGGACGCTGCGGGTGCGGGTGTCCGCCCGGGGCGAGGGGGCATCGCTCGCCATCGCGGACGGCGCTGGATCCCCGGTCGCCTCGGTCGGCACACTCGCGCTGCGTGCGGTGGACGCGGCACAACTGGCCGCGGCCCGGCCGGGCGGGAACGATCCGCTGTTCCGCGTGGACTGGGTCGCGGCGCCGATCACGTCCACCGGGGGTGGGACCGAGTCCGCCGAGAGCTGGGCGCTGTTGGCGACCGAGGGCCCTCCCGTGGACCGGCGTTACGAGGACCTGGCGGCCTTGCGGGACGATGTCGCCGCGGGCGCGCCGGTGCCCGAGGTGGTGATCGCCGAGTGCGGAACCGGGCGCGCGCCGAGCGGTGACGTACCCGGCGACGCCCGTGCCGCCGCCGAGCGGGCGCTGGCGCTCATTCAGGGCTGGCTGCACGATGAGCAGTTCGTGGACTCGCGTCTGGTGCTGGTAACCCGCCCGGACGACCTGGCCGCGAGCACCGTCCGGGGCCTGGTCCGCTCGGCTCAGTCGGAGAACCCGGGCCACTTCGTGCTGGCGGAGGTCGACGCGGGTGACCGGTCGCCGGGCGCCCTGATCGCGGCCGTCGCGGCGGGTGAGGAGTCCGAGGTCGCCGTCCGCGAGGGCGCGGTGTACGTGCCGCGGCTGGCGCGGGCCGCGCGGCCCACCGAGGCCACCGCGCCGCGCTGGGGGAGTGACGGCACGGTGCTGGTGACCGGTGGCACCGGTGGTCTGGGTGCGTTGGTGGCCCGTCATCTGGTGGTCGAGCACGGGGTGCGGCATCTGCTGTTGACCAGTCGGCGCGGTCTGGCCGCACCTGGTGCGGCCGAGCTGTGCGAACAACTGGCCGGGCTGGGTGCCGAGGTGACTGTGGCGGCCTGTGATGTGGCGGACCGGGAGGCGCTGGCCGCGCTGCTGGCCGCTGTTCCCGCCGAGCGCCCGCTGAGGGGGGTGGTGCACGCCGCCGGTGTGTTGGATGACGGTGTCGTCGGTGCGCTGACCCCGGAGCGGCTGGAGACGGTCTTCCGGCCGAAGGTGGACGCTGCCTGGCATCTGCACGAGCTGACCCGGGACCTGGACCTGACGGCGTTCGTGCTGTTCTCCTCCGCGTCCGGTGTGCTCGGCAGCGCGGGGCAGGCCAACTATGCCGCCGCCAACGCCTTCCTCGACGCCCTGGCCCGGCACCGGGCCGACGCCGGGCTGCCCGCCGTCTCCCTGGCCTGGGGGCTGTGGGAGCAGACCGATGGCATGGGCCGGCTGGACGACGCCGACCTGGCCCGGATGGGCCGGGGCGGGGTGCGGGCCCTGGTGCCCGGGCAGGCGCTGGCCCTCTTCGACGCCGCGTCGGCCATGAACGATCCAGTGCTGGTGCCCATCCGGCTGGACCTTGGCGCCCTGGCCGGGGCGGCGGGCGAGGTGCCGCCGCTGCTGCGCGGCCTGGTGCGCGCCCCGGTCCGCCGGGCCCGGGCCGCCTCGGGTGGCACCTCCGCGCTGGGCGAGCGGCTGGTCCGGGCGACCGAGGCCGAGCGAGCCGAGATCCTGCTGGACCTGGTCCGTGGTGAGGTGGCGGCCGTCCTGGGGTACAGCTACGGCGCCGAGGTGGAACCGGAGCGGGCGTTCCGGGAGCTGGGCTTCGACTCGCTGACCGCGGTGGAACTGCGTAACCGGCTGATCGCCGAAACCGGGCTGCGGCTTCCGGTGACCCTGGTCTTCGACTACCCGAACGCGGCGGCCATCGCCCGGTTCCTCGGCGAGGAGCTGGGGGGAGCCGCCGTGCGGGCCGGTGCGGCGGCGGTGCGGCCCGCGGCGGCCGGCCGGACGGACGAGGACGACCCGATCGTGATCGTCGGCATGAGCTGCCGCTACCCGGGCGGGGTCGCCTCCCCCGAGCAGCTGTGGGACCTGGTCGCCTCCGGGACGGACGCGGTGTCGGCGTTCCCCACCGACCGTGGCTGGGAGCTGGAGCGGCTCTACGACCCCGACCCGGACAAGCGGGGCACCAGCTATGTGCGCGCGGGCGGGTTCCTGCACGAGGCAGCCGAGTTCGACCCGGGCTTCTTCGGCATCAGCCCGCGTGAGGCGCTGGCGATGGATCCGCAGCAGCGGCTGCTGCTGGAGACTTCCTGGGAGGTGTTCGAGCGGGCCGGGATCGATCCGGCCTCGGTGCGCGGCAGCCACACCGGCGTCTTCGCGGGCTCGATGTACCACGACTACGCGACCGGGCTGCGCTCGATTCCGGAGGGTGTGGACGGCTTCCTGGGCACCGGCACCGCCGGCAGCGTGGTGTCGGGTCGGCTGAGTTACGTCTTCGGTCTGGAGGGCCCGGCGGTGACGGTGGACACCGCCTGCTCCTCCTCGCTGGTGGCGCTCCATCTTGCGGTGCAGGCGCTGCGGGCCGGTGAGTGCGATCTGGCGCTGGCCGGTGGCGCGACGGTGATGGCCACCCCGGTGTCGTTCATCGAGTTCTCCCGGCAGCGCGGGCTGGCCACCGACGGGCGGTGCAAGGCGTTCGCCGCGTCGGCGGATGGCACCGGCTGGGCCGAGGGCGCCGGCATGCTGCTGGTCGAGCGGCTGTCCGACGCGCGCCGCAATGGCCACCCGGTGCTGGCGGTGGTGCGCGGCTCGGCGGTGAACCAGGACGGTGCGAGCAACGGCCTGACCGCGCCCAACGGCCCGTCCCAACAGCGGGTCATCCGGCAGGCGCTCAACGCCGCCGGGCTGGTGCCGGGCGACGTGGACGCGGTCGAGGCGCACGGCACCGGCACCACGCTGGGTGACCCGATCGAGGCGCAGGCGCTGCTGGCCACCTACGGGCAGGACCGTGAGAGCGGAGAGCCGCTGTGGCTGGGGTCGCTGAAGTCGAACGTCGGTCACACGCAGGCGGCGGCCGGTGTCGGCGGTGTGATCAAGATGGTCATGGCGATGCGGCACGGGGTGCTGCCCAAAACCCTGCACGTGGACGAGCCGTCGCCGCATGTGGAGTGGTCGGCCGGGGCCGTGGAGCTGCTGACCGAGGCGCGCCCGTGGCCGGAGCGCGACCGTCCGCCCAGGTCGGCGGTGTCGTCCTTCGGGTTCAGCGGGACCAACGCCCATGTGGTCCTGGAGCAGGCCCCCGAGCCGGCTCCGGAGTCCGAGCCCGGGGCCGGGGCCGATCCTGGTGCCGAGCCGGCGGTGGCCGAGTTTCCGGTGGTGCCGTGGGTGCTCTCCGGTAAGACCCCGGAGGCGCTGAACGCCCAGATCGAGCAGGTGCGCCAGGCCGCCTCCTGGCTGGACCCGGTGGACGTCGGCTTCACCCTGGCGACCGCGCGCACCGCCTTCGACCACCGGGCTGTGGCGCTCGGCGGTGACCTGGAACGGCTGGAGACCGGGTGGGCGTTCAGCGACAAGCTCGCCGTGTTCTTCACCGGGCAGGGTGCGCAGCGGGCCGGGATGGGCCGGGAACTGCGCGCGTCCTTCCCGGTCTTCGCCGCCGCCTTCGACGAGGCCTGCGCCGCGCTCGGGCTCGACAGCGACGTCTTCGAGGACCCCACGCTGCTGGACCGGACTCAGTACACGCAAAGCGCGCTGTTCGCGGTCGAGGTGGCGCTGTTCCGGCTGGTCGAGTCCTGGGGGGTGCGGCCGGACTTCGTCGCGGGGCACTCCGTCGGTGAGCTGACCGCCGCCCATGTGGCCGGGGTGCTGTCGCTGGCGGGCGCGGGCAAGCTCGTGGCGGCCCGCGGACGGCTGATGCAGGCGCTGCCTTCCGGCGGCGCGATGGTCTCCCTCCAGGCCGCCGAGGACGAGGTCCGGCCGCTGCTGAATGAGCGGGTGGACATCGCCGCGATCAACGGCCCGAACGCGGTCGTGGTCTCCGGTGACGAGGACGCGGTCTGCGAGATCGCCGGCCACTTCGAGGCACTGGGGCACAAGACCAAGCGGCTGCGCGTCTCGCACGCCTTCCACTCGCCGCGGATGGACGCGATGCTGGGCGACTTCCGCGAGGTCGCCGAGTCGCTGACCTTCCACGCCCCGCGCATCCCGATGGTCTCCAACGTCACCGGGGCGCTCGCGGACGCCGACGAGCTGTGCTCGGCGGAGTACTGGGTGCGGCATGTGCGGCAGGCGGTGCGGTTCAACGACGGCGTGAAGGCGCTGTACTGGGCGGGGGCGCGCACTTTCCTGGAGCTCGGCCCGGACGGGGTGCTCACCGCGATGGCCCAGGACTGCCTGCCGCTCGCCAAGGGAGTGACGTTCGTGCCGGCGCAGCGGCGGGACCGGACCGAGGCCCATGCGGTCGTCACCGCGCTGGGGCGGCTTCATGTGACGGGCACCGCCGTGGACTGGGCGGCGTTCTTCGCGGGCAGTGGCGCGCGCCGTGTCGACCTGCCCACCTACCCCTTCCAGCGGCGTCGTTTCTGGCTGGAGTCGGGGGCGACCTGGGGTGGGGAGCCGGCGGCCGCGGCCGATCCGGCGGACGCGGAGTTCTGGGCGGTGGTGGAGCGCGGCGACCTCGATGCGCTCAGCGACACCCTGGATGCCGCCGGCGAGTCGCGTCAGGCGCTGGCCGCGGCGCTGCCGCTGCTGGCCACCTGGCGGAAGCGCCGGGCCGAGAGCGCCGGCGCGGACGCATCCGGGATCGAGGAGCTGCTCGGCGCGTACGGCAAGGGGGAGGTCGCTGACGGGGACGGCGGGTTCATGGCGCGGCTGGCCGGGTTGCCCGACTCCGAGCGGGAGGACGAGCTGTGCGGGATGGTGCTGGACCAGACGGCCGCGGTGCTCGGGCACGCCTCGCCCGACGACATCGAGGAGAACGCCGACTTCATGGACCTCGGCTTCACCTCGCTGCACGCCGTGGAGCTGCGGAACCGGCTGGAGCAGATCACCGGTCTGGAGCTGCCCGCGGCGCTGATCTACGAGAGCCCGACGCCCCGCGAGATGGCCGTCTTCATCCTGGAGGAGCTGGAGGAGCTGGAGGAGCTGGAGGAGTAGGCGGAAGAGCCGTACGACGACTGAGCTGACGGACGCGGGCGGGCCCGGGCCGGTGGAGACCGGCCCGGGCCCGCCCGGGCCGTCGGCCGTTGCCCGTCCGCCGTCCGTCCGTCGCGCTAACCCAGGGAGCCCAGGAAGTCCTCCATGACCTCCAGGAAGCGCTCCGGCTCCTCCAGGTGCGGCATGTGGCTGGACTCCTCGAAGATCTCCCAGCGCACATCTGGGATGGAGTCGTAGAACGGCTGCACCGTCGTCGGGGTGGCCTCGTCGTAGCGGCCGCTGATCAGCAGTGTCGGCGCCTCGACGGCCGGGAGGCGGTCCACCACTGACCAGTCGCTCAGGGTGCCGATGACATGGAAGTCGTTGGGGCCGTTCATGGTGTGGTAAACGGTCGGGTCGCCGGCCAGCGCGAGGAACGTGGTCGCCAGCTCCGGCGGCACCGGGTCGACCCGGCACACGAACCGCTGGTAGTAGGCGAACATCGCCTGCTGGTACTCCTGGCTGTGATACGTGCCCGCCGCCTCGTGGCGGTTGAGCGCCTCCTGGGTCTCCGGCGGCAGTTCGCCGCGCAGCCGCAGCGCCTCCGCGCGCCACATCGGCATCGACGCCGGGGAGTCGGCGATGATCAGCCCGCGCAGCCCGGCGGGCTGCCGTACGGCGTGTTCCGCGCCGAGCATGCCGCCCCAGGACTGGCCGAAGAAGACATAGTCGTCGGCTATGTCCAGCTGCTGGAGCAAGTTGTCCAGCTCGTCCAGGAAGAGGTCGACGGTCCAGAAGTCGGCGCCGCGGTCCGGCAGATGGGTCGAGCCGCCGTTGCCGAGCTGGTCGTAGTGGACGACCGGCCAGCCCTGCTCGGCGAGCGCGGTGAGCGCCAGCAGGTAGTCGTGTGTGCTGCCCGGGCCGCCGTGCGCGACGACCAGCGGCGGGTTGCCACTGTCCAGTTCACCGGTGACCCGGTACCAGGTCCGGTAATCGCCGAACGGAACGGTCCCCTTGGCACTCTCAGATGCGAACAACCTGCTGACACCCCGTCCGGAAGGCACTGGTCATGGCTGAAGGTCATGGCGTACGCCATAAACGAGTTGCAACGTATCAAGGCGTTGCCGCCACTTTGCCCGGACTTCCCCGATAGGGGCTGAATCCGGGCCGGTAGGGGGTACCGCGCCGTTCCCCCCTCCTCCACCCTTTGGCTGGGAAGGTCGGAGCAGACGGCGGGATACTGGTGAGTACGGCATTTGTGTTTCCTGGAATGGGACCGAACCGCTTCGCTGATATGGCGAAGTTCATGTTGGTCAATCCAGTGGCGCGGAGACTTTTCGCAGAAGCTGACGAAGCCGTCGGCTATTCCGTCGTGGACCGATTCCGCGCCTCCGGCGATGACTACTCCGAGGCCGCCCAGGTCGCGTTCTTCGTCAACTGTGTCGCGCTGGCCGAATGGGCGCGGGACACCCTGGGCGAGGAGCCCGAGGTGTGCGCCGGGCCCAGCTTCGGTCTGAAGTCGATGACCGCCTTCGCCGGCGCGCTGCCCTTCTCCGACGCCGCCCGGCTGACCTCCCGGCTGGCCCGCTGCACCGCCGAGTACTTCGCCGCCGAGCACACAGACCTGGTGACGCTCTCCTTCGTGCGCGCGCCCCAGGAGAAGCTGGAGCCGGTGCTCGCGGAGCTGACCGGGCGCGGCGAGTGGTACGACTTCTCGTGCTATCTCGACAACGGCTTCCACATGCTCACGCTGAGCGGCGGTTGTGTTGAGTGGCTGGAACAGCGGATCAGGTCGATCGGCGGCCTTCCGCTGTACACGATGCGGCCGCCGATGCATTCGTCGGCATTCACCGCACTGCGCCAGAAGGCACTCGACGAGGTCATCGCCGATTTCACGTTCCAGGACCCGAGGCTTCCGGTCGTCGCCGATTCCGACGGCTCGGTGGTGCGTGGCGCGGACGAGGTCCGCACCCTGCTGCTGGACGGTTTCATATCCCCGGTCCGCTGGCCCGCCGTCGTGGAAACGCTGAAGAACATGTCCGTCACCAAGGTGTGTGTCGCCGGCCCGGACAGCCTCTTCGGCCGTCTTGAGTGCACCGTTTCGAATTTCGAGGTTCTGGCAGCCGATCCGCGGCTCGCGATGCGGCCGCGCAAGTAACCGAGAACCAGGAGAAGGGAAATCCCGTGTGGGACCAGCAGTTTGAGGAAATGCTCCGCAAGAGCCTGCCGTTCCTCCCCGCCGACGAGCCGATGCTCCCGGACCTCGACCTTCGCGATTACGGCCTGGACTCGCTCGGCATCGTCGAGCTCCTCATGTCCCTGGAGGCCGGTTACGACGTCAAGTTCGTCGACGACGCGCTGACCGTGGAGACCTTCTCCACCCCCGGCGTGCTGTGGAAGACCCTCTGCGTCCTCCGCGACGGCGACGACTCCCTGCCCGCCGCCTGATGGAGAACACGCTGCACGGACGGTTCCTGCGGGGCCTGGCCGTGGCCGGCGACCGGGACGCGTTCCGGGTCGCCGGCCACGGCGTGACATACGCCCAGGCGCACCGCAAGGCGCTCGCCTGGGCCGGTGAGCTGCACGCCGCGGCCGGCGGCCGCCCCCGCGCGGTCGGCGTCCTGGCCAGCAAGAACGAGACGGCCTACATCGGCACCCTGGCCGCCCTGTACGCGGGCGCCGCGGTCGTACCACTGCACCCCGGCTTCCCGGCCGCCCGCACCCGGCAGGCGCTGACCGCGGCCGGAGTCTCGGCGATCGTCACCGACGAGCGGAGCGCCGGTCTGCTGCCCGCCATCCTGGAGCCCGGACCGGACCTGCCCGTCCTGGTGCCCGAACGCGGCGTCCGCCCCGAACTCGCCCTGGAGCAGCCGCTGCCCGCCGACCCGCGGGACACCGCCTACGTGCTGTTCACCTCCGGCTCGACCGGCCGGTCCAAGGGCGTGCCGATCTCGCACGGGGCCACCGCGCACTACTTCCGCACCCTCGACGCGCGCTACGACTTCACGCCCGAGGACGTCTTCTCGCAGACGTTCGACCTGACCTTCGACTGCGCGATGTTCGACCTGTTCTGCGCCTGGGGTGCCGGAGCGTGCGTGGTGCCGGTGCCCGCGCAGGCGTACCGGGCATTCCCGGAGTTCGTCGCCGAGCAGCGCATGACCGTCTGGTTCTCCACCCCCAGCAGCATCGCGCTGCTGCGCAAGACCGGCGCGCTGGAGTCCGGCGCCCTGCCCGGCCTGCGCTGGAGCCTGTTCGCGGGCGAGCCGCTGCGCGCCGAGGACGCCCAGGAGTGGCTGCGCGCCGCGCCCGGCTCCACTCTGGAGAACCTCTACGGCCCCACCGAGTTGACCATCACCTGCACCACCCACCGCTGGTCGCCGCAGACCTCGCCGGACCGCTGCGTCAACGGCGTGGTGCCCATCGGCCCGGTCTACGACGGCCTGGACCACATCCTGCTGGGCCCGGACGGCGAGCCGAGCGGTGACGAAGGCGAACTGTGCGTCGCAGGCCCGCAGATGTGTGCCGGATACCTCGACCCGAACGACAACCACGGGCGCTTCCTGGAGCGCGACTCCCGCACCTGGTACCGCACCGGCGACCGGGTGCGCCGCTTCGCCGACGGCGAGCTGGCCTACCTGGGACGGATCGACGACCAGGTCCAGGTGCAGGGCTGGCGGGTCGAGCTGTCCGAGATCAGCCACGCGGTGCGCGCCTGCCCTGGCATCGAGGAGGCGGCCACCGTAGTCGCCCCGCTCGCCGCCGACGACGAACTCGTCGTCTTCTACACAGGGCGGCCCGCCACCCCGGTGGAACTGGCCCGGGCGCTGCGGTCCCTGCTCCCGCAGAACCTCATCCCACGACACTTCCAGCACTTGGACGAACTGCCGTTGAACGCGAACCGGAAGATCGACCGGGTCGGCCTGCGGTCCCGCGCGATGGAGGTGTTCGCCCCCGGCGCCCGCATGCTGCATGAGCTCCTCGACGAGCGGGTGGCCGCCACGCCCGACGCCCCCGCCGTGCGGGACGCCTGGGAATCGTGGACCTACCGCGAACTGGCCGGGCAGAGCCGCGCCTTCACGCACTGGCTGGCCGGCCAGGGGGTGGCCCGCGGCGACCGGATCCTGGTCCAGCTGCCGAACCGGCGCGAACTGGTCGCCATGCTCTACGGCTGCGCCCGCCTGGGCGTGGCCATGGTGCCGCTCAACCCCGCCATGAAGGAATTCCACCTGCGCTCGGTCATCGCGGACAGCGAGCCAAGGCTCGCCGTCGCCGAGGCGCCGGCGGTGGACGCGCTGCGCGAGCTGAGCGGTCTGCCGGTGCACGGCGTCGACACGCTGTGGACGGAGATCGTCGAGCCCGGCAGCGCCGACGACACCGCGGCCGCGGAGTCCCAGGCGGCCCCCACCGACCTGGGCGTGCTCATCTACACCTCGGGCTCCACCGCCGCGCCGAAGGCGGTCATGTGCCCGCAGGCCCAGATGACCTTCGCCGCCCGCGCCATCCAGGAGGAGCTCGGCTACCGCGCGGACGACGTGGTCGACTGCCGGCTGCCGCTCTCCTTCGACTACGGCCTGTTCCAGATCCTGCTGTCCGGCCTGGCCGGGGCCGAGCTGGTGCTGGCCGGCGGGACCGACATCAAGCTGCTCAGCGAGATCCGGGAGTACGGCGCGACCGTCTTCCCGGCCGTCCCCTCACTGGCCCAGATGCTCCTCCGGCTCGCCGAGCGCGACCCGGGCGAGACCCGGCTGCGGCTGTTCACCAACACCGGGGCCGCGCTCCAGCAGACGACCATCGACGGGCTGCGCCGGGCATTCCCCGGCGCAAGCGTGGCGCGGATGTTCGGCACCACCGAGTGCAAGCGCATCTCGATCATGCCCCCGCACCTGGAGCACGAGCGTCCCGACTCGGTCGGCCGTCCGCTGCCCGGCACCCGGGTGGCCGTGCTGGATGAGAACGGGGTGGCGCTGCCGCCCGGCGAGGTCGGCGAGATCACGGTGACCGGGCTGCATGTGATGGCCGGCTACTGGCGGGCGCCCGAGCTGACCGCCCGGACCTTCCGGCGGGACGAGCGCACCGGCGAGGTGCGGCTGCACACCGGCGATTACGGCTCGCTGGACGCCGACGGCTTCGTGTACTTCGAGGGCCGACGCGATGACATGTTCAAGCGCAAAGGCACCCGGATGTCCACCACCGAGATCGAGGCCGCGGCCATGGACATCCCCGGGGTGCGGGCGGCGGCGGTGCTGGCCCCGACCGAGGACGGGGATCTGGCCCTGTGCGTGGTCGGCGACGTGCGGCAGCCGGTGGTCCTCAAGGAGCTGTCCCAGCGGCTGGAGCCCGCGAAGATCCCGGCGATCTGCCTGGTGCTGGACGAGCTCCCGCTCACCGCCAACGGCAAGAACGAGAAGAAGCGGCTGGCCGTGCTGGTCGACCAGGCACTGCGCGGCGACGCGACGGGAAACGGCGGGGGTTCCAAGTGAGTCGGCGCAAGGAGCTGGTGCGGCGATACGGTTCGCCGCTTTACGTCTACGACCTGGACCGAGTGCGCGCCGCCCGGCAGGACCTGCGGGCCGCGCTGCCGCCGCAGTTCACCCTCTTCTACTCGCTGAAGGCCAATCCGCACCCGGAGATTGCCCGGGCGCTGGGCGAGGGGGACGGGGCATGCCGTGCCGAGGTCTGCTCCACCGGTGAGCTGAACTCCGCCCTGGAAGCCGGCTTCCAGGCCGCGGAGATCCTCTACGGCGGCCCGGGCAAGACCACGGCCGAGCTGGACCACGCGATCCGGTCCGGGGTGCGGCACTTCTCCGTGGAGTCGATCGGCGACCTGCGCCGGGTCGGCGCCGTGGCCACCGCCCACGGCGCCGTCGCCGACTGCCTGCTGCGGGTCAACAACGAGTCGGCCAGCGCCACCACCAGCATCCGGATGACCGGAACCCCCTCCCAGTTCGGCGTCGACGGCGAGACCCTCGCCGACAGCGTCGAGGAGCTGCGGAGTGTGCCCGGCACCCGGATCGTGGGCGCCCACTTCTTCCCGCTGAGCAACGCCCGCGACGAGGAGAGCCTGATCTCCGAGTTCCGGCAGAGCATCGAGGCCGCCGCCCGGATGCGCGACGAACTCGGCCTGCCCATGCGCTTCCTCGACATCGGCGGCGGATTCGCCGCCCCGTACGCCCAGCCGGGCGAACGCCCCCGGTACCCCAAGCTGCGCGGGGAGCTGCAGCAGACCCTCGATGCGCACTTCCCCGAGTGGCGCGAGGGCGAGATGAAGATCGCCTGCGAGTCCGGCCGCTACCTCGTCGGGGACAGCGGGGAACTACTGACCACGGTCACCAACATCAAGACCAGCCGGGGCCGGAAGTTCGTCATCCTCGACGCCGGCATCAACACCTTCGGCGGCATGGCGGGCCTCGGCCGTCTGCTCCCGCTGTCCATCACGGTGGACACCGACCACGAGGGTGGAGACGAGACCGGGGAGGACGAGCCGTCGGCCGCCGAACCGGCCACCCTGGTCGGCCCGCTGTGCACCCCGGGCGACATCCTCGGCCGCAACGTCAGCGTGCCGGAGCTCGCCGAGGGTGACCTGATCGCCATCCCCAACGCCGGTGCGTACGGCGCCACCGCCAGCCTGCTCCACTTCCTCAGCCGCCCATCCCCCGCCGAAGTCCTCCTCTCCGGCGAGGAGGTCGTCTCCGCGACGAGGCTGGAGACGGCCCGTACCCGCCTCACGGAGTAGGCCCCACACACCGGGCTGCCCGGTGACAGATCCCACGAGAAAATGAACGAACGAATGGGCGGAATGCGCGGATGAGCCTCCTCGACCTGGTGACCGAGACGGCGGTGGCGGTCCTGCGCACGGCGGGCCGTGACGTCCCCGAGCCCGCCGCGGTACGTAGCGGGCGCACCTTCCTGGACCTGGGCTTCGACTCGCTGGCCGCCGTCGACATGCACAAGCGGCTTGGTGCGGCCCTAGGCCTGGAACTGCCCGTCACGATCACCTTCGACCACCCCACCCCCACCGCGCTCGCCCGCTACCTGCACGCCCGGCTTCACGGCGGCCCCGCCGAAGCGGAGGCCATGCGCACCGCGCGGCCCGGCCGCGCCGACGACGAGCCAATCGTGATCGTGGCCATGGCCTGCCGCTACCCCGGCGGCGTCGGCTCGCCCGAGGAGCTGTGGCAGCTGGTCGCCGACGGCCAGGACGCGATCTCCGGGCTGCCCACAGACCGCGGCTGGGACCTCGCCGGGCTCTATGACGAGGACCCGGACAAGCCCGGCACGACCTATGTGCGCGAGGGCGGCTTCCTGCACCAGGCGGCCTGGTTCGACGCCGAGTTCTTCGGGATCAGCCCGCGCGAGGCGACCGCGATGGACCCGCAGCAGCGGCTGCTGCTGGAAGCGGTGTGGGAGGCGTTCGAGCGGGCCGGGATCGACCCGGCCGCGGTGCGCGGCACCGGTACCGGGGTGTTCATCGGCGCCGAGCCGCAGGAGTACGGGCCCCGGCTGCACGAAGCACCGGAGGGCCTGGAGGGCTATCTGCTCACCGGCAACGCCACCAGCGTCGTCTCCGGCCGCGTCGCCTACGCCCTGGGCCTGGAGGGCCCGACCCTGACCGTGGACACCGCCTGCTCCGGCTCGCTGGTCGCCCTGCACCTGGCGGTGCAGTCTCTGCGGGCGGGCGAGTGCGACCTGGCCCTGGCCGGTGGTGTCGCGGTGATGTCCAGTCCGGGCACGTTCACCGCGTTCAGCAGGCAGCGTGGGTTGGCGCGGGATGGCCGGTGTAAGGCGTTTGCCGCGTCGGCGGATGGCACCGGCTGGGCCGAGGGTGTCGGCATGCTGCTGGTCGAGCGGTTGTCGGATGCCCGTCGTCATGGTCATCAGGTGCTGGCGGTGGTGCGTGGTTCGGCGGTCAACCAGGACGGTGCGAGCAACGGTCTGACCGCGCCGAATGGTCCCTCGCAGCAGCGGGTGATCCGGCAGGCGCTGGTCGACGCCGGGCTGGCCTCGGGTGAGGTCGATGTGGTGGAGGCGCACGGCACGGGGACGATGCTGGGCGACCCGATCGAGGCGCAGGCGCTGTTGGCCACCTACGGTCAGGGGCGTGGGGATGCCGAGCCGTTGTGGCTGGGGTCGTTGAAGTCGAATATCGGGCATAGCCAGGCGGCCGCCGGTGTGGGTGGTGTGATCAAGATGGTCATGGCGATGCGGCACGGGCTGCTGCCCAAGACCCTGCACGTGGAGGAGCCGACCCCGCACGTCGATTGGTCGGCGGGCGCCGTCGAGCTGCTGACCAAGGCCCGCGATTGGTCCTCGGACGCCGACCGGCCGCGCCGCGCTGGTGTCTCGTCCTTCGGTATCAGCGGCACCAACGCCCATGTGATCCTGGAGCACGCGCCCGAGCCCGAGGCCCCCGCAGAAGCCACTGCCGAGACCCCCGCCCAAACCCCTGCCGAGGCCGAAGCCCCGGCCGTCGACGAGGCCGAGGCGCCTCGCACACCGGTGCCGTGGGCGGTCTCCGGCAGGACCCCCGAGGCGCTGTCCGCGCAGATCGAGCGGCTCCGCGAGGCGGCCGACGGGCTGGACCCGGTGGACGTCGGCCACGCCCTGGCGGTCCGGACCGCGTTCGAACACCGGGCGGTCGCGCTCGACGGCGACCTGGACCGGCCGGTGACCGGTCGGGCGCTGGGCCACAAGCTCGCCGTGCTGTTCACCGGTCAGGGCTCCCAGCGGCTCGGCATGGGCCGTGAGCTGTACGCGGCGTTCCCAGCGTTCGCCAAGGCGCTCGACGACGCCTGCGGCCACCTCGACCTCCAGCTCGACACCCCGCTGCGCGAGGTGCTGTTCGCCCCGGAGGGCTCGCCCGAGGCGGCCCTGCTGGACCAGACGATGTACGCCCAGACCGCCCTGTTCGCCGTCGAGGTGGCGCTGTTCCGGCTGGTCGAGTCCTGGGGCGTGCGGCCGGACTTCGTCGCCGGTCACTCGGTCGGCGAGCTGTCCGCCGCGCACGTCGCCGGGGTGCTGTCGCTGGAGGACGCCGCCATGCTGGTGGCGGCTCGTGGACGGCTGATGCAGGAGCTGCCCGGCGGCGGCGCCATGGTCTCGCTCCAGGCGAGCGAGGACGAGGTCCGGCCGCTGCTGACCGACGGGGTGGACATCGCGGCCGTCAACGGCCCCCGCGCCGTGGTGATCTCCGGTGACGACGACGCCGTTCAGCGGATCGCGGAACGTTTCGAGAAGGCGAAGCGGCTCAACGTCTCGCACGCCTTCCACTCGCCGCACATGGACGCCATGCTCGAGAAGTTCGCCCGGATCGCGGAGATCCTCGACTACGCGCCGCCGCGCATCCCGGTCGTCTCCCACCTCACCGGCGAGCAGGCCACCGACGAGGAGCTGTGCTCGCCCGACACTTGGGTCCGGCATGTGCGGCAGGCCGTCCGCTTCCACGATGGCATCCGCCTGCTGGAGCGGCAGGGCGTGCGCACCTTCCTCGAACTCGGCCCGGACGGCGTGCTCTCGGCGATGGCCTCGACCTGCCTGACCGACCCGGATGCCTCCGCGCTGATCCCGGCGCTCCGCCGCGACCGCCCGGAGACCACCGCGCTGACCGGCGCGCTCGCGGCCGTCCATGTGCAGGGCGCGGACGTGGACTGGGCGGCGTTCCTCGCCGCGCGCCACCCCGGCCGGGCCCCGCGCCGGGTCGAGCTGCCGACGTACGCCTTCCAGCGGCAGCGCTACTGGCTGAACGCCCCGGCCGCCACCGGCGACGCCTCCGGATTCGGCCTGGTCCCCGCCGGACACCCGCTGCTGGGCGCCGAGCTGAGCCTTGCCGAATCCGGCGAACTGGTGCTGGTCGGCAGCCTCTCCCTGAACACCCACCCCTGGCTGGCCGACCACGCCGTCTCCGGCACGGTGCTGCTGCCGGGCACCGCCTTCGTGGAGCTGGCGATCCAGGCCGGAGACCGCGCCGGATGCGAGCTGCTGGAGGAACTCACCCTCCAGGCACCGCTGCTGATACCGGACCGGGGTGCGGCCCAGGTCCAGCTGGCCGTCACCGAGCCCGACGCCTCCGGCCGCCGCACGCTGACGATCCACTCCCGGCCCGCGAACGACGGCTTCGAGCAGCCCTGGACCAAGCACGCCTCCGGGGTGCTGGCCACGGCCGGCGCGCGGAGCACCGCACCCGCCTTCGACCTGTCAGTGTGGCCGCCGCGGGACGCGACCGCCTACCCGGGCATGAACGGCTTCTACGACCGGCTGGCGGAGCAGGGCTACGGTTACGGCCCCGCCTTCCAGGGGCTGCGGGCGGCGTGGCGGCGCGGCGAGGAGGTCTTCGCCGAGGTCACCCTCCCCGAGGACGCGGAGGCGGAGGCGTTCGGACTGCACCCGGCCCTGCTGGACGCGGCACTGCACGCCATCGGGCTGGACGACGAGTCCGGCCCCGAGCTGCCGTTCGCCTGGAGCGGCGTCACCCTGCACGCCGTCGGCGCCCGCACGCTGCGGGTCCGGGTGTACCCGGGCGAGGCCGGCGGACACACCCTGGAGCTCGCCGACGCCACCGGCGCCCCGGTGGCCACGGTGGAGTCGCTGGTGCTGCGGCCGGTGTCGGCGGACCTCGCCGCCCAGTCCGCGAGCGGCGGCCTCCATGAGTCGCTGTTCCGGCTGGAGTGGACCGCCCTGCCGGGCACGGGCGCGGCCGTAGGCGCGAGCGCGGGCGCGGCGGCCGAGCGCTTCACCGTCCTCGGCGAGGGCGGCCCCGCGCACCGCGACCTGGCCTCGCTCGGCGCAGCGATCACCGCCGGCGCCGCCGTCCCCGACACAGTCGTTGTCCCCCTCGACGCCTGCCGTACGGACGACCCCGCCCCGGCCGCCGTCCGGGCCGCGCTCCGGCAGGCCCTGGAACTGGTCCAACAGTGGCTCGCCGACGAGCGGTTCACCGCCTCCCGCCTCGTCCTGCTGCTGAAGGGCGGTCACGACCTGGCCCGCGCCGCGGCATGCGGTCTGGTGCGCTCGGCGCAGGAGGAGCACCCCGACCGGCTGGTGCTCCTCGACGTGGACCAGACGCCGGAATCCTGGCAGGCGCTGCCGGCCGCGCTCGGCTCGCGCGAGCCGGAGATCGCGATCCGCGACGGCGCCGTGTCCGTCCCCCGCCTGACCCGCGTCCCGGTCTCCGCGGCTGACTCCTTGGCAGACGGCACCGGGGCCGGCGCTCGACCCTGGGCGGCAGACGGCACCGTCCTCATCACTGGCGGCACCGGCGGCCTCGGCGCCGTCCTCGCCCGCCACCTGGTCGCCGAGCACGGCGTACGCCGCCTGCTGCTGGCCAGCCGGCGCGGACCGGACGCGCCCGGCGCGGCCGCGCTGACCGCCGAACTCGCCCAGCTGGGCGCCGAGGTCACCGTCGCCGCCTGCGACGCGGCCGACCGGGGCACCCTGGCGGCACTGCTCGCCGGCATCCCCGCCGAGCACCCGCTGACCGCGGTCGTGCACACCGCGGGCGTGCTCGACGACGGCGTGGTCACCGCGCTGACCCCGGACCGGCTGGACGCGGTGCTCCGGCCCAAGGCGGACGCGGCCTGGCACCTCCATGAGCTCACCCGCGACCTGGACCTGGCGGCCTTCGTCCTCTTCTCCTCCTCCGCCGCCACCCTGGACGGCGGCGGCCAGGGCAACTACGCCGCAGCCAACGCCTTCCTCGACGCGCTCGCCCGCCACCGCCGCTCGGCCGGGTTGCCCGCCGTGGCGCTGGCCTGGTCTCTGTGGGCCGAGAGCAGTGGCATGGCCGGGCAGCTGGACGAGGCGGACCTGCGGCGAGTGGCACGCTCCGGCCTGCCCGCGCTGACCACCGCGGAGGGCCTGGCGCTGTTCGACGCCGCGCTCGCTGCCGGCGAAGCGGCCCTGCTGCCGATGCGGATGGACCCGGCGGCGCTGCGCACCAGGGCGGGCGGCGTGCCGTCCGTGCTGCGCGGCCTGGTGCGGGTGCCGGACCGCCAGGCGGCCCGTACCGAGGCGGCGACCGGCCCGGGCGGCTCGCTGCGCGCCACCCTGGAGGCGCTGCCGGAGGCCGACCGCGGACCGGCGCTACTGGACCTGGTCCGCACCGAGGTCGCCACTGTCCTCGGTCACAGCGGCCCAGAGGCCATCGAGGCCGAACGCGCCTTCAACGCCGTCGGCTTCGACTCCCTCGCCGCCGTCGAGCTGCGCAACCGGCTGAACGCGGCCACCGGCCTGCGGCTGCCCGCCACCCTGACCTTCGACTACCCGACCGCCGTGGCGCTCGCCGAGCACCTGGGCGAGACCGTCCTGGGCACCACCGGACCTGGAGGCGGACCGGCCGCGCCCGTCGCCGCCCGGACGGCAGTGGACGACGAGCCCATCGCCATCGTGGCCATGAGCTGTCGCTACCCGGGCGGGGTCGCCTCGCCGGAGGAGCTGTGGCAGCTGGTCGCGGCGGGACAGGACGGCATCACGCGGTTCCCGGACGACCGCGGCTGGGACATCGACACGCTCTACGACCCGGACCCGGACAAGCCCGGCACGACCTACTCGATCGAGGGCGGCTTCCTGCACGACGCCGCCGAGTTCGACGCGGACTTCTTCGGCATCAGCCCGCGTGAGGCGCTGGCGATGGACCCGCAGCAGCGGCTGCTGCTGGAGACCTCCTGGGAGGCGTTCGAGCGCGCCGGTATCGACCCGGCCTCGGTGCGCGGCAGAGCCATCGGTGTCTTCGCCGGCGTGATGTACCACGACTTCGGCGCCCGTCTGCGGCACATTCCCGAGGGACTTGAGGGGTACGTCGGGAACGGCAGCCTGGGCAGTGTGGTCTCCGGCCGGGTCGCCTACGCGCTCGGCCTCGAAGGCCCCGCGGTCACCGTGGACACTGCCTGTTCGTCGTCGCTGGTCGCGCTGCACTGGGCGATCCAGGCACTGCGGCAGGGCGAGTGCGAGATGGCCCTCGCCGGTGGCGTCACCGTGATGACCACCCCAGACACCTTCACTGACTTCTCCCGCCAGCGCGGCCTGGCCCGCGACGGCCGGTGCAAGGCATTCGCGGCCGCCGCGGACGGCACCGGCTGGGGCGAGGGCGTCGGCCTGCTGCTGGTCGAGCGGTTGTCGGACGCGCGTCGTCACGGTCATCCGGTGCTGGCGGTGGTCCGTGGCTCGGCCGTCAACCAGGACGGCGCGAGCAACGGTCTGACCGCGCCGAACGGTCCGTCCCAGCAACGGGTGATCAGCCAGGCGCTGGCCGGAGCGGGCCTGGCACCGGCTGATGTGGACGCGGTGGAGGCCCATGGCACCGGCACCCGCCTCGGCGACCCAATCGAGGCGCAGGCGCTGCTGGCGACGTACGGCCAGGAGCGGGGCGAGGGCGGCGAGCCGCTGTGGCTGGGCTCGATCAAGTCGAACCTGGGCCACACGCAGGCGGCCGCCGGCGTCGGTGGTGTGATCAAGATGGTCATGGCGATGCGGCACGGCGTGCTGCCGAAGACGCTGCATGTGGATGAGCCCACGCCGCAGGTGGACTGGTCGGCCGGAGCGGTGGAGCTGCTGACCGAGCGGCGTGAGTGGCCGCAGCGGGAGCAGCAGCCCCGTCGTGCGGGTGTCTCGTCCTTCGGTATCAGTGGGACGAATGCGCATGTGATTCTGGAGCAGGCGCCGGAGGTCGAGGCTGCCGCTGCGGATGGCGGTGTCGAGCTGCCGGTGGTGCCGTGGGTGGTGTCCGCGAAGACCGAGTCCGCGCTGAGCGCTCAGGTCGAGCGGGTGCGTGAGGCCGGGGCGGACCTGAACCCGGTGGATGTCGGCTTCTCGCTGGCGACCGGTCGGGCGTCGTTCGAGCACCGGGCGGTCGTTGTCGGTTCCGATGTCGTCTCGGGCCGGGTGCTCGATGGCAAGCTGGCGGTGCTGTTCACGGGGCAGGGTACGCAGCGGGTCGGGATGGGGCGTGAGCTGCGGGACGCGTTCCCGGTGTTCGCGTCGGCTTTCGGTGAGGCGTGTGCGGCACTGGGGTTGGACCCGGCGGTGCTGGACGATGCCGGGAAGCTGGACCAGACGGAGTTCACTCAGGCCGCGCTGTTCGCGGTCGAGGTCGCCCTGTTCCGGCTCGTCGAGTCGTGGGGTGTGCGCCCGGACTTCGTCGGTGGTCACTCGATCGGTGAGCTGGCTGCCGCGCACGTCGCCGGGGTGCTGTCGCTGGCGGACGCGGCCAAGCTGGTCGCCGCGCGCGGCCGGTTGATGCAGGCCCTCCCGACCGGTGGGGCGATGGTCTCCCTTCAGGCTGGCGAGGACGAGGTTCGTCCGCTGCTGACCGATGGTGTGGACGTCGCGGCGGTCAACGGCCCGCGCGCCGTGGTGATCTCCGGTGACGAGGACGCTGTCGCCGCCGTCGCCGCGCAGTTCGCGACGTCGAAGCGGCTGACGGTCTCGCATGCGTTCCATTCCTTCCGGATGGACGGGATGCTGGCTGGCTTCCGCAAGGTGGCGGAGTCGCTGGCCTTCCACGCACCACAGATCGCGATGACTGGGGAGGTGACGTCGCCGGAGTACTGGGTGCGGCATGTCCGTGAGGCCGTCCGCTTCCACGACGAGATCCAGAGCCTCCACGCCGAGGGCGTCCGTACTTTCCTGGAGTTGGGCCCCGGCGGTGTCCTGACGGCGATGGCGCAGGACTGCCTGCCCGACGCCGAGGGCGTGGCGTTCGTCCCGGCCCTCCGCAAGAACCGCCCGGAGCCCGAGGCCGTCGTCTCGGCCCTCGGCCGGGTCCACATCACCGGCAACTCCGTCGACTGGCCCGCGTTCTTCGCGGGTACGGGCGCAGCCCGCGTCGATCTGCCCACGTACGCCTTCCAGCGCCAGCACTACTGGCTGAGCGCCACCCTCGACGCCGACGATGTGGTGCTGGGTGACGCCATCGCGGTGCCGGAGGGCTACCTCTTCACCGGGCGGCTGTCGTTGCAGAGCCACCCGTGGCTGGCCGATCACGCCGTGTCGGGCGTGGTCCTGCTGCCCGGCGCCGCCTTCGTCGACCTGGCCATCCGCGTCGGCGATCAGGTCGGTTGCGATGTGCTCGAGGAGCTGATGCTGGAGGCGCCGCTGGTGCTGCCCGAGCGGGGCGCGGTGGAGCTGCGGGTCCTGGTCGGAGAGCGGGATGAGACGGGACGGCGTCCGCTGAGTGTGCACGCGCAGTTCGGGGACGAGTCGTGGACGCGGCATGCCACCGGGGCACTGGCCACTGGGGCCCCGGCCCCGGACTTCGACCTCACGGCCTGGCCGCCGGCCGGTGCCGAGACCATCGCGGTCGACGGGCTCTACGACCAATTCGCCGGGCTCGGGCTCGACTACGGGCCGGTCTTCCAGGGCCTGACCGCCGCCTGGCGCAAGGGTGAGGACGTCTACGCCGAGGTCTCCGTCCCCAAGGGCACGGACGTCGCTGCCTTCGGCCTCCACCCGGCGCTGCTGGACGCGGCCCTGCACGCGATCGGGCTGGGCGGTGATGCGGACTCCGAGCAGGCCGAGCTGCCGTTCGCCTGGAGCGGGGTGGCGCTGTACGCGACGGGAGCGGGAGCCCTGCGGGTGAAGCTCTCGGCGACCGAGAACGGGACGTCGCTGGCCATCGCGGACGCGACCGGGTCGCCCGTCGCCGCCGTCGCGTCCCTCGCCCTGCGACCCGTGGCGGCCGAAGGGATCGCGAGCGCCCGCGAGGTCACGCACGAGGCGTTGTTCCAGGTCGAGTGGACCGCGTTGCCGGTTGCCGACACAGCTGCCGGGACCGGCTTCGGGCAGGAGGTCTGGGCGCTGCTGGGCGGTGACGGCCTGCACCTGGGCGAGCTGGCGAAGGCGTCCGGTGTGCGGATCGAGCAGTACCCGGATCTGGCGGCGCTGGCGGCATCGGGCCGTGTCCCGGAGGCCGTTCTGGCCCCCTGCACGGTCGAGCCCGGTCAGAGTGGCGCGGACCGCGAGCTGGTGAGCAGGGTCCGGGTGGCGTCGTACCGGGCGCTGGATCTGGTCCGGTCCTGGCTGGCCGACGAGCGGTTCGCCGCTTCCCGTCTGGCCGTGGTGACCAGCGGCGCGGTGGCCACGGCCGCTGACGACGATGTGGACGATCTGGCGACCGCCCCGGTGTGGGGCCTGCTGCGGGCGGCGCAGGCCGAGCACCCGGGCAGGTTGGTGCTGGTCGATGTGGAGTCCGGCGGTGCGGAGTCCGGCGGCGCGCTGGTCGCCGCGCTCGGCTCCGGCGAGCCCGAGGTGGCGCTGCGTGAGGGTGCGGTGCTGGTGCCCCGGCTGGCCCGTTCCACGGCTGCGGCTGCGGCTGCGGCTGCGGCTGAGGGCGGGGCAGCGGCCGAGGGCGCGGCGCCCAGGTGGAATCCGGACGGCACGGTGCTCGTCACCGGCGGCACCGGTGGTCTGGGCGCCCGTGTCGCCCGCCATCTGGCCGTGGAGCACGGGGTGCGGCATCTGCTGCTCGCCAGTCGGCGGGGCCCCGATGCCCAGGGCGCGGCCGCACTGCGGGAGGAACTGACCGCGCTCGGCGCCGAGGTGACCCTCGCCGCCTGTGACGCGGCCGACCGTGAGGCGCTGGCCGCGCTGCTGGCATCCGTCCCCGCCGAGCACCCGGTGAGCGGTGTGGTGCACACCGCCGGTCTGCTGGACGACGGGGTGATCGACGCGCTGACCCCGGAGCGGCTGGACGCCGTGTTCCGGCCGAAGGTGGACGCCGCGTGGAACCTGCACGCGCTCACCGTCGAGCTGGACCTGCGTCTCGACGCGTTCGTGCTGTTCTCCTCGGCCGCCGGCACCTTCGACGGCGCCGGGCAGGGCAACTACGCGGCGGCCAATGTGTTCCTGGACGCGCTGGCCCAGCACCGCCGGGCGCAGGGTCTGCCGGCCGTCTCGCTTGCCTGGGGCCTGTGGGGCGGGGACAGCGGGATGGGGGCGCAGCTCAACGCCGCCGACCTGCGGCGGCTGTCCCGGTCCGGGATGCTTCCGCTGGCCGAGGCGGAGGGCATGGCGCTCCTCGACGCGGCGGTGCGCCAGACCGGCACCGCCCGGCTGGTCCCGATGCGGCTCGATCTGGCCGCCGTACGGGCCGCCGCCGGGGAGGACGGGGTGGCCGCTCTGCTGCGGGGGCTGGTGCGGGTGCCCGCCCGCCGGGCCGCACGCCCCGGGGCGGCGCCGGAGCCGACGGGCACCTTCGCCTCGCGGATGGCCGCGCTGCCGGACGAGGAGCGGACGGCCGAGCTGCTGCACCTGGTGCGTACCCATGTCGCCGTGGTGCTGGGCCACCCGGGACCGGAGGCGGTGGAACCGGGACGCGGATTCGGTGAGTTGGGCGTCGACTCGCTGGCGGCGGTTGAGCTGCGCAACCGGCTGGGCGGGGCGACCGGCCTGCGGCTGCCGGCCACGCTGATCTTCGACTATCCGACGTCGGAGGCGATCGCCGGTTTCCTCGGCAGCAAGGTGGCGCCGGTGGCCGCGTTGCGGCCGATGTCGCTGGAGGAGCAGTTGGCGGCGCTGGAGACGGTGGTGGCGGGCGCGAGCCCGGACGCCGATGAGCACGCCCGGATCTCGGAGCGGCTGCGTGTTCTGACCTCGGCCTGGCTGGAGCTGCGCCGGGAGGAGGCGGGCGAGCAGGGGCCGGAGCTGGACTCGGTCACCACCGACGAGCTGTTCGACATCCTCGACGACGAGCTGGAGACGTCGTAGGGAGCACAACGGCCGGCCCAGATTCCCGGGGCCGGCCGTTGTGCCGTTGACCGCTGCTGTTGAGGCTCAGCCCATCATCGGGGCTGCCTGGTAGATGTTGTCGTAGAAGGACTGGTAGCGGGCCCGCGAGGCGTCGTCGACCGCTGTGCTGCGCGGCCGGGGCTTGGCGACCCGGCCGGCCGACCGCTTCGCCCAGTCCTCGGCGTCGTCGAGGGCGAGGAAGGTGCCCAGGCGGGTGAGTTCACCCTCCGGGTCCTGGAGCAGGTCCTCGTAGGCGATGCGCAGCGCGCGGTCCTCGGGCAGGCCGTGCAGCGCGTCGTCGGTCTTCCGGGCCATCATCGCCTGGAGGGCGATGAGGTTCATCATGGACACCTCGCTGCCCGCCCGGTAGTCGAGCACCTCGGGGGTGAGGTTCTCCGGCAGCAGGTGCTCCAGGTCCGGCGGCACCTGCGCGCCCGGCGGACGGGAGCCCTTGACGAACGGGTCGAAGCCGCAGCGCTGCCGGAAGCCCACGCTCAGATCGGCCATCAGGAACATCGAGTGGTTCGTCATCGACAGGGCGACGTCCACGATGTCCCGGGTGAGGTGGACGATCCGCACCCCCGGGAACATCTCCAGCAGCTCGGAGACGTACAGGCCGGAGGCGGCGGACTTCTCCACCCAGCGCGGCTTGCCGCCATAGGTGGCCAGCAGTGCGAACAGTCGGCGGTAGTGGGCGCCGAGCGCTTGCGTGGGGAACTCCGGGACCAGGCCGGCCAGTTCCTCCAGCAGCTTGTCCGGGTCGTCGCTGATCGCGGGCAGCGTGAAGCCGAGCAGCCCGGACAGCTCCGGCGGCGTCTGGTGGCGGCTGAGGTCGTAGCGGACCTCCTTGGGCACCCGGCCCAGACGGACCACGGTGTTCATGGACAGCCAGGGTTCGGTCACCAGCTCCCAGAATCGCCGGCCGGTCATGACCTCCTGCACCATGCCGGCCTGGTACTGGGAGCCGAAGAACTCCAGCAGCGGCACCATGGTGGAGTGCTCGGCGAGCAGGTCCGACACCAAGGTCGAGCCACAGCGGCCGCTGCACACGATGATGGTGCCCGGATCGGTGCCCGGTTCGATTTGATCGGTGGACATCACTTCGTCACTTTCCCATTCATCGCGTCGACGTCTTCAGCGCGTCGACGTCAAACCGGCTGTGGTGGAAACGATGTGGTCGGAGATGAGATTGACGATCTCCGATTGGTGATCGGTGAGATAGAAGTGGCCGCCTTCGAACACCTGCAACTCGAAGTGGCCTGTGGTGTGGTCGGCCCAGGCCCGTACTTCGGCGAGCGAGGCTTTCGGGTCGTCCAGTCCGACCAGCGCATATACCGGGAAGTTCAGCTTCGGCCCGGGTTCGTACCGATAGATCTCGATGGCCTTGTAGTCGCCTCTGAGTGCGGGCATGATCATCCGCAGGAGTTCCTCGTCGCCGAGGAGCGCGGAGTCGGTGCCGTTGAGCATCTGGAGTTCGGCCACGATGCGGTCGTCCGGGCCCTGGTGGACGGTCTCGTCGCGGTGCGTGGACGGCGCCCGGCGGCCGGAGACGAACAGGCCCAGCGGGGCGATACCCACCAGTTCCATCCGGGCGGCGACCTCGAATGCCAGCGTCGCGCCCATGCTGTGCCCGAAGAGGGTGAGCGGGCGGTCGGCCCACGGGCGCAGCGCCGTGAAGATCTGGTCGGCGAGTTCCGGAATGTTCTCGACCGGCTTCTCGGCTCTCCGGTCCTGCCGTCCGGGGTACTGCAGCGCCAGCACTTCCGTCGAGGGCGACATCGCCTCGGAGACCGGGTGGTAGTAGCTCGCCGAGCCGCCGGCGTGCGGGAAGCAGACCAGACGGGCTTTGGGATCCGGCGACGGGTGGAACCGGCGTATCCAGGCAGTGCTGGCCGCGGGTTTTCCTGACATGGGGGGCGCTGTCCTTCCCGAGCGAAACACCAGCGTCGTTTCGGGGCGCGAATTCGGCCGAAGATATTCAGCGAGCGCTGGCCGTCGTCCATTTATAGTCGAATGAAACGGTCTCACCATGCTCCGAAATGACCAACCCCTATTGCGCCCCTAAAACACCCCTAGCCCCTGGTGGAAAACTCCACCATCTGCTGCGGCATCTCGTTTTCTGCATGTTTTATCCAGAGGATCGTTTACCATTCCGGTAGGCAATTAGCAGGTGCCGTCGGCGTCGTGCGAATTATTCGAAAAGTTTGGGGGCGGAGTGGACGTGTCCGAGGTTCCCGCAATAGCGGCGGACGATGACCACTGGCTGGCACGGGCCGTGGCCCGCGGCGCCGGGCGACTGCTGCTGGCCGTGCGCGAGGAGAGGCTGCTCGGCGGCGCCGCGCTGGGACGAGCCGGGGACGCCCTGGCCCACGCGTGGATCGCCCGGGTGCTCGCCGAGCACCGCCCCGGCGACGCGCTGCTGTCGGAGGAGTCCACCGCGGACCCCGCCCGGCTGACGCACCGCAGGGTATGGGTGGTCGACCCGCTGGACGGCACCCGCGAATACTCCTCCGGCCGCGCCGACTGGGCCGTGCACCTCGCTCTCGCCGTGGACGGCGTGCCCCAGGCGGCGGCGGTCTGCCTGCCCGTCGAGGGCGCCACCTACACCACCGGGTCACCTGCCGCATCACCCCCCTGGTCTCCGCCATCGCCTTCACACCCCGCCACCCCCGGACCCCTATCGATCGCGGTCAGCCGCAGCCGCCCGCCCGCCGTTGCGACGGCGGTGGCCGAGAGCCAGGGCGCGCGGCTGGTCCCGATGGGGTCGGTGGGCGTGAAGGCGATGGCGGTGCTGCGCGGCACGGTCGATGCCTATCTGCACGCCGGCGGGCAGTACGAGTGGGACTCCGCCGCCCCGGCCGCCGTGGCGGCCGCCGCCGGGCTGCACGTCTCCCGGCTGGACGGTTCGCCGCTGCGCTACAGCCGCCCCGACCCGTACGTGCCGGACTTGCTGATATGCCGTCAGGAGATCGCGGAGCGACTGCTGGAGGCGATCGCCGCCGAATCCGCAGGGCACGCGGAGGAGACGTGATGAGGACGGAAGAGACCGGCTCGGTGCCGGCGCCCGGGCTCAGCCACCTGGAGCGGCTGGAGGCGGAGAGCATCCACATCATGCGGGAGGCGGTCGCCGACAGCGAACGTCCGGTGATGCTCTACTCGATGGGCAAGGACAGCTCGGTCATGCTGCACCTCGCCCTCAAGGCGTTCTATCCCGGCAAGCCGCCCTTCCCGCTGCTGCACGTGGACACCACGTGGAAGTTCCGCGAGATGATCGCGTTCCGGGACCGGGCCGCCGCGGAGCTGGGCATGGACCTGCTGGTCCACCAGAACCCCGAGTGCCTTGAGCTGGACATCAACCCCTTCACCCACGGCTCCGCGGTGCACACCGACTTGTGGAAGACCGCCGGGCTCAAGCAGGCGCTGGAAGCTCACGGCTTCGACCTGGCCTTCGGCGGTGCCCGCCGGGACGAGGAGAAGTCCCGCGCCAAGGAGCGGATCTTCTCCCTACGCTCCGCCCAGCACCGCTGGGATCCCAAGTGCCAGCGCCCCGAGCTGTGGCAGCTGTACAACGCCCGTACCGGGCCGGGGGAGAGCGTCCGGGTGTTCCCGCTGTCCAACTGGACCGAACTGGACATCTGGCTCTACATCCACCTGGAGAAGATCCCCGTCGTACCTCTGTACCTGGCTGCCCGCCGCCCGGTGGTGGAGCGTGACGGGACGCTGATCATGGTGGACGACGACCGGATGCCGCTGCGGCCCGGCGAGCGGCCGATGATGCGCGACGTCCGCTTCCGCACCCTGGGCTGCTACCCGCTCACCGGCGCGGTGGAGTCCACCGCGGACACCCTCCCGGCGGTGATCCGCGAAATGCTGCTCAGCACCACCTCCGAGCGGCAGGGCCGCATGATCGACCACGATGCCTCGGCCTCCATGGAGCGCAAGAAGCAGGAGGGCTACTTCTGATGGTCAACACCACGAAGCTGGTGCCCGAGGACATCGAGGACTACCTGCGCGGGCACGAACGCAAGGGCCTGCTGCGGCTGATCACCTGCGGCAGCGTCGACGACGGCAAGAGCACCCTGATCGGCAGGCTGCTCTACCAGTCGCACCTGATCTTCGAGGACCAGCTGGCCGCGCTCCAGGCCGACTCCGCGCGCTCCGGAACCAGCGACGGCGAGCTGGACCTCGCCCTGCTGGTGGACGGGCTGGCCGCCGAGCGGGAGCAGGGCATCACCATCGACGTCGCCTACCGCCTCTTTGCCACCGACAAGCGGAAGTTCATCGTCGCCGACACCCCCGGGCACGAGCAGTACACCCGGAACATGGTCACCGGAGCCTCCACCGCGGACATCGCGGTGATCCTGGTGGACGCGCGCAAGGGCGTCCTCACCCAGACCCGCCGCCACAGCTACCTGGTCTCCCTGCTCGGCATCCGCACCGTCGTGCTCGCCGTCAACAAGCTGGACCTGGTGGACTACTCGGCCGAGGTCTTCGCCCGGATCGAGTCGGACTTCCGCGAGTTCGCCGGGGCCATCGGCCTGACCGACATCACCTGCATCCCCACTTCCGCGCTGCACGGCGAGAACATCACCGCGCCCAGCGCCCACATGCCGTGGTACTCCGGCCCGACCCTGCTCCACCACCTGGAGACGGTCACACCGGCGGGCGGCGGCGACACCGAGCCGGACGGCGCCGGCTTCCGGCTCCCGGTGAGTTACGTCAACCGCCCGCACTCCGACTTCCGCGGCTTCTCCGGCACGGTCGTCGGCGGCACTCTGCGCCCCGGGGACCGCGTCCAGGTCCTCCCGGCCGGCACCGACAGCCGCATCGCGCGGGTGGTCACCTGGGACGGCGACCTGGAGGCGGCCGTCACCGGCCAGGCGGTCACCCTCACCCTCACCGACGAGATCGACGCCAGCCGGGGCGACCTGCTGTGCTCCGCGGACAGCCCGGCCCAGGTCGGCGACCGCTTCGAGGCCCATCTGGTGTGGATGGCGGAGCAGCCGATGCTCCCCGGCCGCCCCTACCTGGCCAAGATCGGCACCAGGACGGTCGGCGCCACGGTCACCCAGCTCCGGCACACCGTGGACGTCAACACCCTGGAGCGCGCCGCCGCCGGAGCGCTGGAGCTCAACGGGATCGGGCTGTGCGAGATCGCCTTCGACCAGCCCGTCGCCTTCGACCCGTACCTGGACAACCGGCACACCGGCGGCTTCATCGTCATCGACCGGCTGACCAACACCACGGTGGGCGCCGGACTGCTGCGCTCCGCCTCGCGCCGGGCCCAGGACGTGCACTGGCAGGCCGTGGACATCGACAAGGCCGCGCGCACCGCCCTCAGCGGCCACCGGCCCTGCGTGGTCTGGCTGACCGGCCTGTCCGGCGCGGGCAAGTCCACCATCGCCAACCTGCTGGAGAAGCGCCTGCACAGCCTGGGCAAGCGCACCTACCTGCTGGACGGCGACAACGTCCGGCACGGGCTCAACCGCGACCTCGGGTTCAGCGAGGCGGACCGGGTGGAGAACATCCGCCGGGTGGCCGAGGTCGCCCGGCTGATGGTCGACGCCGGTCTGATCGTGCTGGTCTCCTTCATCTCGCCGTTCCGCGCGGAACGCGAGATGGCCCGCGAGCTGGTGGCGGAGGGGGAGTTCTGCGAGGTCTTCGTGGACACCCCGCTCGCGGTCGCCGAGGAACGCGACCCCAAGGGGCTCTACCGCAAGGCGCGCCGCGGCGAACTGCCGGACTTCACCGGCATCGACTCGCCCTACGAGGCGCCCGAGCGGCCGGATGTACGCGTCGACACCACCGAGTGCTCCCCCGAGGAGGCGGTCGAGGCGATCGTGGCGCAGCTGACCGCGATGGGCCTCTTGCGCTGACCAGGGGCCCACAGGCCATTCCCCCCACCCCCATAAGAGCGGCGCGGCCGGTGAGATCACCGGCCGCGCCGCTCAACCATGCCCGTGCTCAGCCAGCGCGGGCCGCAGTCCGGCCAGCCGGGTCCGGTCCAGCGGCGCGGGCCGCCGGTCCAGCCGTGCGTCCAGCAGCGCGGCCGCCTCGGCGTGGTGGCCGGCCGCGGTGAGGGTGAACAGCAGCGTCTCCTCGATGACATCGCGCTGTGCCGCGCTGCCGCCGAGCGCCGCCAGCCGGGGCCGCAGGGCCCACAGCACCGGCAGCGCGCCGGCCCAGGCCCCGTCCACCACCGCGGCCAGCGCGGTGCACAGCGGGGAGACGACCTCGCGGAAGACCGGCAGCGCGTGCCTCTCCGCGGTGCCGCGCAGCCGCGCCAGGCCGGCCAGGTCCTCGGCCGCCGCCAGCGCCAGTGCGCAGTGCAGCGCGGCGAACGCCGTCGGCGGCTCCTCCAGCCACCCCTCGGGGGCGTGCTCCAGCAACTGGTCGGCGGGCTGCGGGCCCTCCCAGGACCGGGTCATCCGGCAGCGCCACAGCAGGGCCCCGGAGTCCACCAGCGCCCGGGTACCGGTGACCGACGGCGGGGCCAGCTGGTCCAGGTAGCGGCTGCGCACCGCCTCGCTCTGACCGGTCATCAGCTCGTGCAGGGCGGCGTGCCAGCAGAAGTGCGCCCGGTTGTTGGCCTGCGGCCCCTGCACCCGGATCCACTCGTCCAGCCACGCCAGCCCCTCGGCGTGCTGCCCGGTCTCGTAGAAGACATGGGCGCGGGCGTGCACCGCGTGGCCGGAGGAGGGCACGGCCGCCAGCGCGCGGGCGGCCAGCGCCTCGGCCTCCTCCCAGCGCTCCTGCTCCTGCCGGACGAACGCCAGCTGCCCCTGGTACCACCAGTCGTCCCCGTACGCCGGGGCCAGCCCCTCCACCAGCTGCCAGGTCTGCTCGCCGCAGGTCACCCCGCCGAAGGCGATGGTGGGCACCGCCAGGCTCACCGCGAGCGCGTCCCGGGGGTGCTCCTCGATATGCCGCAGCAGCGCGGTGTCGCCCTGGGCGCGGGTGCTGTCGACCCGGGCGGCGACCGCGGCGACGAAGCTCCGCTCCCGCTCGTCCGCGCCCCGGCGCACCCCCTCCGCCGCGGCCGCGAGCGCCTCCGGTACGTCCACCCGGGCACCCCACTCGTGGCCGAGCAGGGCGAGCGCCGCGTGCCCGACGGCGAAGTGGGGGTCGAGGCGGACCGCCTCGGCGATTGGCCCCTCCGCGCCAGACGCCACCCGCAGGATCCGGTCGAGCCCCTCCTTGTATGCCGCCGCCGCCTCGGGGGTGGTGCTCAGCCGCAGACCATGATGGTCCGTTGGTCTACGGCGGGACATCGGCTGATTCCCGGATCTCACCGAGGTCACCACTGCCGCGGCGACCTCGGTGGCCTGGGCGCGGATCTCCGGGATCGCGGTGGACTCCCACAGTGAGCCGCGGCGGATGGCGCCGAGCGTCCACAGCGGGGCGGCGGGCTCTCCGTTCGCAGCGAGGACCCGGCCGTCGGCGCTGGTCGCCAGGCCTAGGCCCAGCGGCCCGGGGACGGCCAGCCCCGCTGCGAACAGCGCGGTGGTCAGCGAGTCCGCTGCCCGGCGCGGATCGGCCTGCGGGCCGGTGCAGTTGACGACCGCACCGACGGTGAACCGCCGCCCGTCGGTGAGCGTGACACACAGCCCGCCGCTCCCGGTCACGTACGCGTCGGCCACCTCCCCGGCGCTCACCGTGAGCCGCCCGGCTTCCCGCGCCTTGGCGAGCCGGGCTGCGGTGACCGGCGGCATCCGGTGCCGATGGACATCCCACAGGCGTGCGTGCGTGCGCAGAAATCTGGCCTGGTCCTGCTCCGGCAGCCCTTGCCACAGCGCGGCGGTCAGTGGACGCAGCCCGTCCAGGGCGGGCCGCCAGTCCCCGTGGCTGCGCCGGGTGCGGGCCAGGTGGCGCAGCACCGCGCCGCGTATCTGGTCCAGGCCGACGTGACCGGTGAGGCCGCGCGGGACCACGGGCGCCGCCGGGGCAGTGGCGTGCGGCTGAGGAAGCTGCCCGGTGCGGGAGACCGCGTGCACGGTGCGGCCCGGCCGGTCGACGGACATCGCCACATCCACCATGGTCAATCCGGTGCCGACGAGCAGGACGTCCGCGTTGTCCGCGATCCGGTCGAGAGCCCCGGGCGCCCAGGGGTCCGCGATGAAGGCATCCGCATGACGGAGTGCGGGCGGCGCCCAGTCGGCGGACGGGGGATGGTTGCCAGTGGCCAGCACTGCTGCGTCCGCAGTGAGCGTACGGCCGGAGGCCAGTGTGAGCGTCAGCCCGTCTCCGTGCGCGACATCGAGCACGCGGTCCCGCATCCGGACGACTCGCCCCGGCCCGCCGACCGAGCGGGCGGCGAGGTGATCGGCGAGGTAGGCGCCGAAGAGGTGGCGCGGAACGAACCGGCCGGGCTCGGCCAAATGGCCGGCGTGGGCGCGCAGCCAGCGCAGGAAGTCGTCCGGGTCATCGGTCTGTGCACTCATCCGCCCGGCCGGCACGTTCAGCAGGTGGTGTTCGCCCGGCGTGGAGTAGGCAATGCCACGGCCCGTCGTCTCTGCCGGATCGATGAGCCGGATCTCAAGAGGCCGACCGCGGTCGGCCGCTGCCTCCAGCAAGCGGGCTGTGGTGAGCACTCCTGCGGCCCCGGCGCCGACGATCGCGACGTGACAGTTCGGTTCTCCATCAGTCATTGATGAGGTACCCCCAGGTCAACCCGTATGTCTACTTTTCAGTAGACAAAGTTGTCAGTGGCCTCAAGCTACGGACGGAAAGCCCGCTGGACTGCCCCGCGCTACCCTTAGCGACCCCCTATGCCGCCCGGATCCGTCGGCTCAAGGGGGGCTCGGCGCAAAGGATCCCGGACGCTCTCGCGGGCGCTGGTACATCGAGTGCGGACCGGACACGGCTGGCAGCACTGGCCCTTGGCGAACCGCGCCACGATCAGGGGTGCCGCGGCAGGTGACGATGTCGCGTAGGGGCCGTGCCCCCGTACGGGCGGACCTGTCCGCGGACCATCCGCACGGCGGCGGGGGCGCAGGGCCCATGGCGAATGCAGTGCGCATGCTGGCGAGGACGTCTGGGGGGCGGCTGTAAAGCGTTCCGGAGGAACCCCGATGCTCGCCGCCCTCCCCGTAGGTGTCGTGTTTCCTAGATCGCCAGCGCTCTTCGACCGAGTTCGTTTGAGACGACGGCTCGGCTCGTTCGGACAGACAGGCTTGGAGGACGGGCGGGGCTCGGACCCGTGAACTCACGGCGCGGCGGGGGCTGGCGCCTGCACCGTTTGGCACGCCCCACGACGTCGAGTGCGTACGGGGAGTTGAGGAACGACGAGGTGGAGCGCGGGGTGGTAAGGCGGCTCCGGCAGCGACCGGCCGCCTGCCTCGCCTGCATGGACGCGACCGGTCGCCGAGTGACCCTAGAAAGCTTCCCTGACCGCATTTGATCGGTGGATGTCCAGACCCAGCCGACAGGCGTGCCAGGGCTCTGCTTTGCAGCATCACCTTCTGCAGCGACCTGCGCCACTTCTCCATCATCGGACGCCTCGACAACAGGCAGCACGGCACGGCGCAGCCGCACGGAACAGGTTCCTGTGGATGACCTCGGCTGTCAGTGCCCTCTGGGATGCTCACCGGCATGGATGAGCTGATGCGGCGTCGTGTCTATGGCAGCGACCACGACGATCCCGACCCGGGCCCGCAGCCGGGGCGCGCGTATCGCGAGCTGGTCGGCGGACCGCTGGATGGCCTCCTGGTCGATGTCACCGGTTGGAGCGAGGAGGAGCTCGCCGAGGGCGCATTGTTGATCACCGAGATCGGTGCGTACGGGCCGGGCGGGCGAGCCGAGTACGGGCCCCGCGATGACACGGTCGCTGGTGTGTGGGACTGGCGGGGCGACACCCCGTGACCGGGCCGCGTCCGCGTGCCCTGCGGGGGTTCGGTCCGCCCACGTACCACACATGGGCGGACCGTTGTCCCTGGTCGATAGTGGGAGCCAGTCCGATGCGAGGGAACCATGCGCGGCATGCACGACGGCGTCCGCGAGCGTGGCAGGCGGACCTAGCTGGCGGCAAGGCAATTTGGGACGTCGGTACGGCAACTTCCCCGCGTGCGGGGAAGTGAACGGAGCCGACCGAGTCTGCGCCGTCCGCGACCGTCGAGAAGCGGTGCTGCGGCCCGTTTCTGACCGGACGTCGCGTTCGGCACGGTTGGGGCCCTTGTCCCACGCCCAGGCACCGGTCACTCCACGCTTCGCACGAGTTGAAGCGATGGGACAGCGGCGCATCAACTTCCAATGCGGCGCAGCCAGGCGGTCTCACCGGCCTCGCACAGCCCGACCTCCACCAGATAGTCGGCCAGCTTCTCCTGGACGGCCTCCCCCTTCAGCAGTTGCTCGGACCGTCGGCGTACTTCTCCGAGCAGAGAACCGCGACGTCGCCGCAGCGCAGTTCCTCGGCGAGGTAGGTGAAGACCATCGCCTCGAAGTGCTTGCGGACGAACTGCCCGGTGTGACTCTTGTCGACTACCACCTTGCGCCAGTTCTGGGTGGCGAAGGAGTTGTCCACTTCCTGGCCCTCCTCGTCGTGCCCGAAGCCGACAAGAGCTTCAACATCTCCTGGTGAGGCTTATGAATAACCCTCCAGGGCCACGCTGGGCGCCGTGTTCTCAGCGGCACTGTTTCCAGGCGAAGTGGTAAATGGTGTTCACACTGCCGTCGGTGGAGTCCATGGCCATGAGGCTGACGGGATCTGACGCGCCGTTCCGTGTGGTGACGCGCAACTCGGTGTTGATGTTGAAGTTGCGTTCTGCCCCGCAGGGGGCGTAGACGAGCGCGCCCACTGCTACCTGATCGGAGACTTGCCAGTTCTGGTCGCGCGGTCCGGTGAACCGGTGCGTGCTCCGGACCGTTTGCGGCAACCCCTGGAAGTAGTAGCCGGCTTGCTGTACGCCTGTAGCCCAGCGCGAAAGGCTGGCGTAACCGCGGTAATCGGCGCGGGCGATCGCGTAGGTGTATCCCTGCGGTACCTGCACTCGTAAAGCGATCTGACAGTTCTTACGCGCGTCGACGGGTCTGCTGTTACCGCCGGCCTGGGCTAGGTATTCGCTGTAGGTCACGGTGAACGCCGTGCTGTCTGGCGAGACAGCCACTGCTGCGGAACCTGGCCGGCAACCGGTCCCGTTGACGCTCGCAACGCTTATCGTGATACGTCCGGGTGGAACATCGCTGACGGGAACCGCGGAAGCAGGCGACGCTGCCACTCCGGCGGTAAGCAAGGACATCGCGGCGGTTACCGTGCTGAGGGCACTGAGCATGCTCATCCTCCCCATAACCCCCCTTGCTCGAGATGAGTCAAGGAGATAATGAGGACATCGAACACGGCAGTCCGTATGCACCGCCACAGGCTTTTTGGACATTCTCTTTTGTGTGCCTGTCTGGGAACAGGACGGGACCGGGATGTGCGAGAGCGTTTGCCTGTCGGTCTCGCCTATCACGATGGAGCGGCGGGCGGGTGCTGCGGAGCGCGCCCGCCGTGAGGTGGGCTGGGTAATATCCCGTCGGTGAACGCCGCGCAACCCCAGCTCACTAGGTGAAATGCGAATTAACCATCGGCGATGGAATTTCAGCCACTCGGAGGCTGGGGGTTGACTAGTGATCCCTCCACTTGATTGGCTCCGCTATGCCCTACTCGTTCACATGGGAGAGAATGCTTCCGGCAGGATGTGGACGTCGCTCATCGAGCCGGATTAGGGCATTACCATGGCCGATCAATTGAAAGGTGACCTACTTTGAGTAAGGCATGTCTGCCAGGAGCGGTCGCGATCCTCCTCTCTCTTGCTTCGATGAGTCCCGCTCAGGCCTCATCATCGGGTGATATACCGCCTGACGGGATTGTCTTTGACATCGCTTCAGTGAACGGCAGCGGCTGTCCCCCTGGGAGTTCGGCCATCGTGCTGTCCCCGGACAGAACCGCCCTTACTGTGACCTATAGCCAGTACACAGCTATGGCCGGTGGCAGTTCAAGCCCTACGGACTTCAGAAAAAACTGCCAGCTGAATTTGCGAGTGCACGTACCGCAAGGGCATACCTATGCGATCGCGTCTGCCGACTACCGCGGGTTTGCGCATCTTGAGCCTGGTGCGTCTGGCGTTCAGAAGGCCAGCTATTATTTCCAGGGATCTCCGCAGACCACCCAGGCGGAGCACAATTTCCGGGGGCCGTATGATGACAGCTGGCAGGCGAGTGATACCACTGGTGTCGCATCGCTGGTCTGGGCACCTTGCGGAGAGAAGAGAAACTTCAATATCAATACCGAAATTCGCGTCAATAAAGGAACATCAAATCCCGCGTTGACGAGTTTCATGGCCATGGACTCCACCGATGTCAGTGTCAGCACGGTATACAGACTGGCCTGGAAGCGTTGCCCATAACTCCGGCAGGCTGCAGGGCTTCGGCGTAGTCACATGATTTCCGGTTCGTGATGGTCTGCCGGCTCGGCAGGGTCCCGTCAAGGTGGCAGGCACGGTTGCAAGGATCATGGAGCTCTAGACGCCCCGTGACCGGCCTGGAAGACCGTGCCTGCCGGCGCATCATCGTCGATCCTGCCTGCCCTTGACCAACTCCGTGAGCATGCCGATGAGGTCCCGCGCCTGCCGGGGCGGCTGGCCGAGGTGCTTCACCCGCGAGATCTGCGCGATGTGCGGCATGCCCCGCAACGAGGCTCCGGTTGGAGTAGGTGACCGTCCAAGTCACCCTGCTGAACCGGAGCCTCGACGTGCCGGCGTGTCAAAGTCGGCGGCCGACCGCATCACCCGACCGCCTCGGGCCGTCGCTCGCGCTCCCTCCCGCGAGCGGTTCCGCAAGGACACGGCCCTGATCGTGGGCACCCTGGCCCCCCGCGACTACACAGTCACCGAGCAGTCGAAGAACCACCACTTTTCAGCCGTCGCCGACACCACCCGCCCTCGACACGCCCCGGAACGGCACCCGCCGACCGGGGCGCCACTGTGTCCGGGGGACGCATGAGGACGCTGAGGAGGCGGAGGGGGGACGCACCTGCCAGCGTGCGGCGTCCCCACCGGGCCCCGCCCACGTCGCAGCAACGCATGCCCCGCGCGCCATGGAGGACGAAGGGGACGCTTCCCACTCCCTCCCCCCCCAGTCCTGAGCAGAGAAGGAAAGGAGGGGGGCAGAGGGGACGCCGGTAACAACTTCCCCACCGGCCTCCGGCCGCGAGGGGAAGTGGCACGACGCGACCGGTCGCGCCTCGCGCCCGGGCGTGCGCGAATAGTTGCAGCCCTCTGACAGAGGAACCGGTTCCGCCCCGCCCCGCGCGCGTGGGGAACGATCCGTCGCCCGCGCGACCGGTCGAACCCCACCCACGCGCGCGAGTCAGTTGCGCGTCGCTCTCGGCGGATCGGTCGCCGTCGAGAACACCTTCCTGATGATCAAGTGGCCCGGCCGCAACTTCCCTGTGCCCTGGCACCATTCCGAGGTTGGACGACGTCGCGCAGGGCGATGACGACAGGCAGGCGTTCAAGGACTGGGCTGAGCGGCAGGGGTGCATCATCGTCGAGTGCGGCCTGCACAACGAATCCCAGAGTGGGAGCGAGCCTGCGGAGGCGCCCGGCGCGGCTTCCGGGCCAGTTCTGGACGTGGAGAGTACGTTCTTGACGGTCAAACGGGCTCTGGACCTGCCAGACCCGTGCGACTCCCGGTGCTGCGGGAGAGGCGCACTCGCGGGCTTGGCGAGTCGGCATACAAACATCTGCGTGACCGGGCATGGCAAACACGCTGCCTGGCGTGCCTCTACAACTGCGCCGTTGGCGCCCTGGCCACCTCACCGGGCACCGGTCGGCACGAGCGTGAACCAGAAGGCGGGAGGGAAAGGGCATATGACGTTGCATCAAATCCACGCAGGGCCGGAGTGGGTGCGTGCGGCCCGCTCGGTGCACGGGATGGAGCCCTCGTCGGCCGGAACGACAACCACCGAGGTACCGCCTGCTGACCAGCACACCGATATGCCTCGTCAAAAGCGCGCCCCGGTTGTGTACGTCCCCGCGATCAGCCACCCAGCCGAGGGACATTCACGTACCGCAAAACGGCAGGGCCTGCGCTACGCCCACGAACTTCTACGACCTGTCGATGGACGGAGCGATCCCGAGGGCGAGAATGAGGCCCCGGACGGGCAGATCTGGGGAGGCTCCCGATCGCAGGTCGCGAGGCGGCCTGCCGCGTCGCGGTAATAGTTCTGCGCGACGATCTGTCGCAGAGCCTGGACACGAGGGCCGAACACACGGCCCACCCCGTGTCGGTGGAGGTGCTCCAGCAGCCGGATGGAGTCATTGCCGGTGGTGTTGATCCTGGTCTTGGGCCGGTTGGGTTCTTGCTCGGGTGGGCCGGACGGCCGTAGCGGTGTCCCCACTCCTCGTCGACCAGGCCGGCAGCAGGATGTGGGCGGTGGTGGTCCGACACCGGGAATGCCATCGAGCCTCTCGACGAGCGAGGGCCCGGGGCGTGTGTGTTCCTCCGGCCCCGGCAGGTCCTGAACAGCGGCGGTGATCTGCTCGTCCAGTCGCGCGATCTGCCCGGTGAGGTGGTCGACCTGTTGAGCAGTGTCGGGCAGAGGAAGCTGTGGTGGTCCTCGAACTACCCGGTCAGAGCGTCGGCCAGAGCGGTCTTGTTGCGGACCAGATTGCCGCGGGCCAGATCGGCGAGGACGCGAGGGCTGCGTTCGCCGGCGATGAGGGCGGCGAGCATGTCCCGGCCGGAGGCGCCGAACAGGTCGGTGAGCTTGGCCAGCCTGACCGTATCCAGCTTGTCCGTCGGCTTCCAGTACACGCCGGTGGCCTCCATCACCACCCGGGTGACACCCCGGCAGACCAGACGATCCCCCAGTTCCAGAAGCGCGGTAGTGGTCGACGGGACGTTCCACACCTCCTGTACTCGACGCCCCGTCCGGGTCCCATGGGGCAGGCACATACACACCATCCCCGACGCCTTCGCGACATCAATCGCCGCGACCCTCTCCACCAAGTCCTCTGCTGTGCCGAGCTCTTGTGTCTCCGGCATTGTCCTCACCTCGCTTCCACTTGGATGCCGACCAGTCGGCGGCTGCCCGTGGAGCGGTAGGGGACATCGAAACGCTGAACGGCGTGCTCAATGCAACAGTGCACGGCCCCTTAGGCCATCTCCGGCGTCAGACTGTGGTGCGGGATCCACCCCCAAGGTGCTACCGACGTCGACGGACAGCCGCCGACCCAATTTTCGCGCCGGGGCAAGGCGTCACACAGAGATACGCAAACTGTGGTGGAAGCCGCGATCGTCCAGCCAAGGCGTGAAGTCGGCCCGGACCGCGGTCCAGGCCTTGCGGCCGGGCCGTTTCTCCGGACCGCTTCCCGCACCCGCCGTGCGCCTCTCAACGCAATGGGCGCTCCACGAGTCCCATGAAACTTATGAGGGTTGTCTTCAAGCCCTGCACCACGTCCGCGACACCACCTTCACCGAGCACACCTCACAAGTACGCACCGGCAACGCGCCCCGCGCGATGGCCACCTGGCGCAACCCCCGCCATCGGAGCCCTCCGAACAGCCGGAACGAAGAACACCGCACCCCCCACCACCGCACCCCCACCACCCCCTCACACTCCTTAGCCTCAGATGATCACAAACCGGACGACACACAACCACGCCGGAGCCCTGGCGTGCCTGCTGATCATGCTGCCGCACCGAAAGACTCCAAGACCCCGACAGAGTCAAGCTAGGGGACCACTGTCCGAGAATTTCGGGGCGACTCACATCTCACATGTCCCGCCGAGGTGACAACACCCCCGAAACGATTATCGCTAAACCTGATCATTCCGGACCCAACGACATCCACTCAACCTGACAGTGCCTGCCGGATGTTTACCGGGATCCGGCTTGGAAAATATGCCTCGTGAGTGCCGAACCGGCTTCGTGCCAGTCCACTTACATGAGTGTTCCCTTTTTTGCCGCCGGTGATTCTGTAGATCGGGGAGGTCGATTCGATGAAGAGGTTATTTCCCGAGCATTCCCTGTCGATGGACGGGGCGAAGCTGGAAGAAGTTTATGACTACCCGAAGCATCTTCAGCATTGTTGGGTGCAGGTAAATTTCGTGTCCAGCATAGACGGAGCAGCCACTGCAGACGGATATTCTGGTTGCCTCTCTAGCCCGGCTGATCGCAACATCCTGGCACTGGCCAGAGACCTGGCGGACGTTATTGTGGCAGGGATTACCACTGCCATCGTTGGCGAATACCAGAAGATCCGGGTGGATCCGACACGGAGAGAAAGGTTGGGTCTGTCACCCCAGCCGCCGATTGCTATGATCACCAATAGTTGTTCTCTGGGCCCTGGCTCGCCTCAAATTGTGGATGCACCCGTGACGCCCATTGTGATCACCTGCCGCAACGCCCCATCAATGGCGCAAAGAGACCTAATCGCCGCCGGCGTAGATCTGGTGGTGGTTGGAGAAGAGGCGGTCGATTTACACAGTGCGCTCAGGGCACTGGAAGAACGAGGTATGAAGAGAGTCGACTGTGAAGGTGGGCCCACTCTATTCGGTTCGTTGATCAACGAAGACCTGGTAGATGCGCTGTGCCTCACCCTGGCGCCATTCATCGTCGGAGGTAACGATGGGAGGATATCCGCCCACCAGATGTCGGCACAGCTACGGCCTATGTCACTGGATTCGGTACTGGAAGCGGAAGGATCGCTCTTTGTGAAGTATCGACGCCAGCGTCGGGCTAACTCATCACCTGATGTCCAGCTCACGGAGGGAATGTGATGAGCGTTCTGGGCACCGACAGCTGCGTAGACGACCTCGAATTACCGCAGGCCCTAAATGTGGCACCCGCTCCTGTCTACCGGGACATGGAAGCGGCCACGAGAGCGGCCCACGCCTTACTTGCGGCACTTGGAGTGGGACTCGACTCGGAATCCCTCAAGGACACGCCCCAGCGCCTTGCCAAGGCGCTTTCCGAGCTGCTGACACCGCGCGGATTCAACGCCACAACATTTCCAAATGATGAAGGCTACCGTCAGCTCGTCATACAGTGTGGCATTCCGTTTCGGTCTGTTTGCGAACATCATATGCTCGCATTCACAGGCGTCGCACACGTCGGTTATCTGCCCGGTGACCGGATCTTGGGCCTTTCTAAGCTGGCCCGGTTGGTGGAGCACTTCGCCTGTCGCCCACAGGTTCAAGAGCGCATGACCCAGCAGATCGCGGACTGGCTCCAAGAGACACTCTCTCCGCAAGGAGTGGGAGTGGTCGTCACCGCCCAGCACTCGTGCATTTCTCTGCGCGGAGCTCTAGTGCACGGATCACATACGGTCACCTCCGCTCTGCATGGGCTGCTATTGGAGAGTGTCAACGCACGGCAGGAGTTCATGACACTCATCGGGATGTGCCGCGGAGACAGCCAGTGATCTATGACGACCTGTCTACCCTCGGAATCGGGTCCGCAGTCGGCCGTCTGATGACAACTGAGGATGCGGTCATGGCACCCGCTCAGACGACGAACTGGCCCACGGGACCGCCACTTCCTCTGCCGCCGCCAACATCAGCCCATATCCTCGGCGGCTACTTCTGCGCCCGCCACACGCTGCAATAGCAAAACAGACAGTTCTGTCTCCGCTCAACCGGCGCTTCCTGGCGCTCGTACCGGCCTTCCTCCGCATCGTCACACCCTCGTGACCAGCACATATTAGGTCGCCCTCTCCACAGCTCACCAACCGCCAAAACAGTTACCGAAGATCTGAGTCTGAAATAATGACTTCGGAAAGCTGAGGGATTATCGAAAACTTCTACATCAATCGAGTGTAGAACGTCAGATTCGCGAGCCCATTTGGGTTCCCCTTTGCAGGATTGAGTACTAGAAAGGAGCGCTTAGGTTAGCCTGGAGCTCAGGGTAACAAGCGATCGAGAGGAATCCTAAATGAGGTCTCAACGTCACATCCAAGGCGCCCTTGTGGCATCTCTAGCAGCGGCACTTGTTGGGTCTGCGGGAGCCGTAACCAGTGTGTCATCCACACCAATGGATACCGATCGGACTCTGATGACTTGTACGTATAAATCACAGGCGACGGCTAAATCACAGACGACGGACGACTCATCGGCGGTGGAGGATCATCCTCAGGATCTCACCATTGTTGGAATCTCCACTCCTGGAAGCTGTACTACGAAAGGCTTTACGGCGCCTTCCGGAATTGAGGTGCCTCGTCCCATTAAGTCCGACGAATACTCTGCCCATAGTTACAGTGCGGTAGAGTACAGTGATATCGTATGCGATGGTACGTCGACAGGTTCAGGCACCGTCACTAACGTCATCAATGCCCCGGGATTGCAAGGGGAAAATGTGAAGGTAGAGTACCCTCCGGGCTCAATCACGCTGAAAAGCAAAGATGGAAAGTACACGGTTTCGGGAGAGGGGTCCATTAAGGAAGGCTCCCCCCTAGAGGGAATGACGGTCCGATCCACGGTTGATGGTCTTATCTCTGGCTGTGAGAGCCCCTTTAATCATGGCGCCGTTCTTGACTACACGGTAACAGAGGAATTCTCTAACCCGCCTAAGTGAGATTTGATTTTGTGGTCAGCGGGGGTAGCCGGACGGGCTGAACCTCTGTTGGCCGTCGTCAAGGAAGGCTGCGGCGGTGGCATTGTGGGTGAACCGGGCATCCCGCCCGGACACCCGATGTCTTCCACGGCCTTGGCGGTTCCCTGCCTGCAGGCCGTATCCCAGGGCGTGCAGCAGGCGTCCGACAGTCGCGGCGCTGACCGGGTGACGTTGAGCGGTCAGCGCCGAACGCAGAGACAGAGCCTGGCCCAGCGTAACGGCGAGACAGGATCACCCAGGGTGTGTGGCTTGATCAGCGCCTCCAGCGCGGGCAGCAGACCGGGGCGGTGACCGTCAGCGGCTCGCGGCCGGCCCTTAGCAGTACCCCGTTAGGTCTTCTCGTTCGGCCTGTTCAGAGGCATGTTGGATGTGCGGATGCGAAGCAACTCGGGGGCCTGCAGGCCGGCTTGGCGGAGCTCGGGCACCGGGAGAAGTGGCTGCTCGCCTTGGACATCCTCGACTCGCAGAGCGTCAAAGGAGCCGAGACCGTGGGCAGGGCGACCCGCGGCTACGATCCAGGGAAGAAGCTCGACGAGCGCAAGCGCCACCTGCCGTGGACACTCGCAGCTTGCCGTCGGCCGTCATGTTCACCCCCGCCTCGCCCCACGACAGCGTCCCAGCCCGTGACCTGCTCTTCCGCCTCTGCCTGGCCCACCCCGAAATCACCCTGGCCTGGGGCGACTCACACGACGGACCGCTCATCGACTTTGCCCACTCCCTCGACGTCACGGTGAAGACCGTGCACCACTCCAAAGATCAAATCGGGTCGTCCTGTTGCCCAAGACGTGTGGTGGAAGGGGCGATTAACTGGTTCATGAGGGCCAGAAGAAACGTACGGAACTACGACTCCCGGAGCACAGCGAGGCTCACCTCAACTGGACCATCATCACCCGCATGACCAGACGGCTGACCAAACCGGTGAAGCAACGGCCTCCGGCCCCAGCGCGGCCGCCTGCCGACCCGGCGCCTCTAAGCGTCGGCGCTGCACTTGTTGTCGTAGGTGCGGGCGAAACCGACGGGCTTGCCCTTCCAGGTGCCGTGCGCGACGACGGTGACCGGGCTGGACTCCGACGTACAGCTACGTGAGGACGGCTTCAGCTTGGAGAGGTCACCGTCTGCGTGGAACAACTCGCGGCACGCCGCGTACGGGTGGGGGTGGGTACTGCCGTGCATAGGGAAGCAGCGGAGCTGGGAGGTGGAAGCCACCTCACCGGTGGAGTTCATGCCCTCGTGGACGGTGATGGTCAGCTTGCCCGTGGGCTGAGGTGGACCAGCAGCGGCCGTCACGGTACCACACGGCAGGAGAGCGACAACAGCGGCGGCGACCAAGGCGGTCCGCAGGGCACAGGTGGACATCAGCAGCTCCTTGAGCCTGGTGAAGAGAGCAAAGCCAGGGCCCAGGAGTAGTGGACACAGCGTGCCATGTTTCTGATTGTCGCTCACCGGCGGCGTGTCGCGGAGTGGAGTGGACGGCCAAGGCCTGGTGACCACGCTTCTGCCAGCTCTTCCCAGAGAATCCGCTCAAGCCTGCCGGGCGATCAATCCCGGGTTCTCGCACAGCTGATACGAAAATTCTTCGTTGGCAAACATCGCCTGGCAGCTCAGGCCGCTTCGACGGGTTGGAGGCTGACCTGGTAGCCGAGCTGGTTGAGCTGGCTGACCAGCCGTCGGGTGGCGCGGGTCTTGCCGGTGCGTTCCAGGAAGTAGTCGCCGCCGAGGTCGGCGAGGGGGACGTCGTGGGTGAGCATGTGCCAGATGGCGATGAGGATCGAGTGCTCCAGGGCGACGACCGCGCGGTGTTTGCCGCGGCGGGCGACCAGGCGTCGGTAGCGGGCCGCGAGGTAGGTGTTCTTGGTGCGGGCAGCGGCCATGGCGCCTTGGCCGACGGCGGCCTTCAGCCAGGGATCGCCGTGCTGGGTCCGTCCGGTGGGCTGGCGGCCGGCGGACTCGTGGTTGCCCGGACAGCCCCCGGCCCAGGAGACAAGGTGTTCCGCTGAGGGGAAGCGGGAGATGTCCGCACCGATCTCGGCCAGGACCACCTCGGCGAGACGGGTGCTGACGCCGGGAATGGTGACCCGGAGCTCGACGCTGCGTCGCACCGGCTTGATCGCGACCCCGATACGCGCACTCAGCCGGATCTCCATGGCCGTGGCGGCGTCGATCCGGTCCAGCATGGCCCGGGCGAGGAAGGCGTGGTGGTCCCCGAAACAGCCGGTCAGGGCCTCGAACAGCACGGGGATCTTCAACCGCAGGCGGCGTTTGGCCAGTTCGGCGAGCACACGCGGATCACGTTCTCCGCCGATCATCGCCTCCAGCATGGCCCGGCCGGAGACGCCCAGGATGTCGGTGACCACGCTGGACAGCTTGATCCCGGCGTCTTCGAGGAGCTTCTCCAGCCGCTGGGCCTCGCGGGTGCGCTCGCGGATCACCTCGGTGCGATACCGGGTCAGGTCGCGTAGCTGCCGAATCGGCTCCGGCGGCACGAAGGAGGGGCGGACCAGCCCGTGCTCGACGAGCTTGGCGATCCACTCGGAGCCCCTCACGTCCGTCTTGCGGCCCGGGACCGCCTTCATGTGGCGGGCGTTGAGCAGCCAGCACTCCATGTCGTTCTCGAGCAGGTCGAAGATGGGCTTCCAGTAGATGCCTGTCGCCTCCATCCCCACCAGGGTGACGCCCTCGACGAGCAGCCAGTCCCGCATGGCCAGCAGGCCGGAGGTCATCGAGGTGAAGGTGCGCACCTCGGTGCGGCGCCGCTTGCCGGAACCGGGCACGCGGATACAGACCTTGACATCGACCTTGCTGATGTCGATCCCCGCGCACCGCTCGTAGACCACATCCACTCTTCCGGCACCTCCTCCGGCCGTTCGCCCCGAGCACGGCTGCCCGGGGGAGATCCGGAAGGCGAAAGATCCTGATACTCGTGCTCGAAGCAACACTTCCGGGTGCCTGTCGAGTGATCTCCAGTGTCTTGCTGATCCACGGGCTCGGACACGCCAAGGCTGAACGACGTCAACCAGACGGCCGCAGGCCCATTTTCGCGCCCTCTGGACGGCACGAGACCCGCTCTACCGATCAGGGCTCAGGGCCGCTGGTATCTGTGTGGGGCTTGATTCGTACCGTCCCTTCAATGCCCATTAGGGCAGCCGGGCGAGTGACGCCTCAACGTAGATCGATGCGTGGTCCAGTGCCTGAGGTGGTGGCGGTCTCGTGGGCGCCGGGCGGATGCCTAATTCACAGTCGGCAGAACGATGCCCTTCAGAAGATCGGCGGCGTTCGGCGCCCTCGTGGACGCCACCGGCTGGAGCCAGGAACAACTCGCCGAGGGCACACTCCTCATCACAGAGACGGGCAGCACGAGCCAGGCAGGCGCACCGAGTTCGGGCCGCACGAGGGCTCGCCGGAACTATGGGACTGGCGCGGCGACTTGCCCGGAGGAGCCCTGCTCTTCGCGAATCTTCTTCAGGTTCACCCTCAGGAGTCCTGGTTCAGCCGCCAGCGGCAACGTCGCGGGTGGCCTTCCAGTCAGGAGGGGGACAGGGAGTGCACCAGCTCGATCCACAGCAGTTGCCCAGGTGAGGTGCCTGCTGGACGCGGTCCGCCTCGGCCCCGACGACGATGTTGCCGAGGTCACCGCCCGGCAGGTCCGCCGCGTCGTGAACAACTTGATCTGCCAAGGCCAGTGGGAGGACGGCGACCTGGACATCCTGGTCGTCTTCGACGCTGGCTACGACGCCCCACGCATGACTTACCTCCTCGACGGCCTCCCGGTGGAGCTGCTGGGACGGATGCGTTCGTGCCGGGTGATGCGCAAGCCTGTCCCAAGTGCTGTGGACCTCGCCGCCCGAGGGCGGCCGACCCCCCGAAGCACAGCAAGGAGTTCCGCTTCGCCAGGACCGACACCTGGGGCGAGCCGGACGCCGAGATGGTGCAGGTCACCGACCGCTACGGCGCCGCGACCGCGATGGCCTGGGACCGTATCTACCCCCGGCTCACCTCCCGCAGTACGTGGATAGACCACGACGGCGAACTCCCCGTCATCGAGGGCACCCTGATCCGTCTCCAGGTCGACCACCTGCTTAGCGGCCAGGACCCGCTGCCCATCTGGCTGTGGTCCTCCAGGACTGGCATGACCGGCCAGGACGTCGACCTGCGCTGGCAGGCGTTCTTGAGGCGCTTCGACCTGGAACACACAAGACCACCCTCGGGTGGAACCGCCTCAAGGTGCGCAGTCCCGAGGCCGCGGACCGCTGGACGTGGCTGGTGATCGCCCAATGCCGCGAAGTCAAGGGCCCGGAGGCGGTGTCAAGAGGAGCGTGAACTGCTGCGGGCCTCTGCTATCCAGGGAGCGACCAAGATCTTCCCGAAAGCAGAGGCCCTATGGTCCAGTCTGTCATGGGCGACACCAGCGATGTATTCGCTCCCGGTCATCTCGGTGAGCTAGCGCAGCGCGCCTACCTGGCACTGCGTCAAACACTCCTCAAGGGCCGCGTCCTGCGCCCGAAGGATCCGGCCGGACTCACCCAGGAAGTATGGGTACTGCTCACCCTCTACCAGGCATTGCGGTCCGTCATGGTCACCGCCGTGGAGACCGGGCCTGACACCGACCCGGACCGCGCTGCCTTCATCATCGCCCTGGAGGCCGCCCGCGACACCGTCGCCCTCACCGCCCACCCGACAGCCCCCCGGACACGACGCCCAGGCGGACCTGGTCGGTCGCATCGGCACCCGTCTCCCGCCCGCCTTGCTCCCCAAACGCCGCCCGCGGACCTCCGCACCCATCGCGAAGCGCGGAATCTCGCGCTACCACACCTGGAACCGCGATCAACGCCTCCGCGGCAGCACTCCTACCGCTGCCATCGACATCACAGTCCAGGCACCCGCTCTCCCGACCGCACAGCATCCGGCGCGGAAGGCATCCAGCCCCTGGGACCGGCTCTGCCAGATCCTTGCCGCGCACGCCAACCAACCCATGCACACCCACGACCTCGCGACCACATGGGCTTACGGCATCCCAATCCCGCAAGAACCTCCTTCTCAACTCTGCCTCTGGACCCGCCACAGCCTGCTAACCCACACCGCGCCGAATACGTACAAGATCACCCTGCCCGACACATTCACACCGCCTCCGGGCCCTTAACTTCGCGGCATTGAGCGATCGCCGCCCACACCCAGCTCCGCCTCACCCCGCGAGGCCGCAGCCGATCTCCGCCACCCTTGGGAGAAGCCAGCCACACCCACCCGGCTCACCCCGGCTCGGGCCCGACGGGGACGTTGACGGAGAAGGTCGAGGCCATCCGCACAGTCCATCCGCCTCGCTCCCGCTGTCCTGCGCTGACCCCATAGAGGCCGTCACCACAACTGTCAGACCGCCTGCGCGCAGAGCACCATACGCACATGGAATTCTTGACGATTCGCCAGGCCTCTCCCCAGGGCGCCGGGTTCCTCACCTTCGTACTCGCCGGCGAGCTGGAAATCGTCAACATCGACAAGCTCAGCGACGCCGCTGTCCACGCCTTCGCACGTCGTCAGCGCCACCTATTGCTCGATCTCACCGATATCACCCGATGCGACAACGGCAGCCTCTACACCATCCTCGGTATCCGGCATGCCGCCAACCACATCGGCGGCAGCCTCGCCATCACCGCAGTGAGCCCACCCGTCCGCATCGCCCTCCACCGGACCGGGCTGCACGAACTCCTGCCCGTCACACCACGCTGATACCTCCCCCGACACACCGTGTCTCATGGAGCGTCACCAATCACCGGACATGACACAGCTAGCCGCCCGCGACCACGCCGTGTTGTGGCTTCGCACCACGGCCAGGACCCGGACGGGACGTCCTTTGAGGCTACGAGGCGATGTCGACCAGCACCCATACCTGCCGCCCGCTGTCTGTCATTTCGGTGCCGCAGCTTGAGGCACCGAGGTCGCGGAGCGTGGGCAGCACATCAGTGTCCAGCTCGCCGGGCGGGGCAGGCTGGTGGCTGAACGCCAGGATGAGGGCTTGGGCGTCGTGTTCGGCCAGGTGCACGCTGACGCGGTGGCGGCCGTCGTTGATGACCGTCCTCACCAGAAGGGACACCATCTCCTCGAGCGCTTTGGGCGCCGTGAAGCCCCACGTCCTGAGCCGCCCGGCGACGTGCCCGGCTGCTCTCCTCGGCATCGAGGCTTCGGCCTCCAGCATCCAGGCGGCGCCGCGCCGGTTCTTCATGACCGGGATGCCGGCGCGACCGACGCGCTGTGTCGCCGGCAGGCCGCGCAGGAGCTCGTGGGCGGGCGCGTCCGGCGGAGGAGGAGGGCTGGGCAGCCGCTTCGACGGCGGCGGACTCTTGGGCGGGTAGTTCGGCCTCGGCTTGATCGCCTCGGGTTTGGTGTTCGGCTTCTCCATGGCACCCTTCTTGGTCAATCACCCATCGTAGGGGTTCCTTCACCTGGGGTGAGCCCTTCGGCGGAGTGCTGAGAGTCGTCGCTCTGCGCTGCTTGTCAACGCTGGGCGCTCGGTGCGTTCTGGAGCGCAGGGCTGTGCACCTCGTTGCTGGGGGCTGCGCGGTGTGGTGGCCGCGCGCCGGCATCTGCGCCGGTCGGGGCACCGACGGCGACACTTGATTTTGGGTATGGCCCGGGCGAATCGGACCCACTCTTCTTCCGTGGTGCGATTCACGATCACCGCGCCGCCCCGCGAACGCGGCCTACCTGGCTGATGCAGGCGGGCCAGCACGTTGTACACGGCCGCGTCCATCGCCACAGACTTCCCCACCCCCAGCTCACCGATCTGAGCCATGCAGGCGGACGCGTTTTCACGCCGACTGCGGGCGGGGTCGAACGAACAGGACCGGACGGGCACACCGCCGGACGCCAGCTGCAACCCGAACAGCCCGCCGGGCCGCGCTCACCCCCAACGCGCTACCGCACCAGGGCATCGACATCGCCAAGTCCCGCGACAGCAGGTACCGCACGTAGCCGACCAAGACGCGAGGGCTGCGACAGCCGGGCAGCGCGGCGCTCAGCCGGGTCACCACGCGCATCGTCGGCGCTGCCAGGCACCGGCTGTGGTGCCTGCTCGGGCTGCGGCTTCGGAGCCGGAGATCGCTGAGGTGTGGTGCCAGGCGATGGCACGGCCTCGGTCACGAGAGGGCGTCGGCATCGATCGCACCCAGGACCAGCTCGAGCAACTCCAGGCCTGCACTACGCACTTCGGCCTCACCGATAAGACCGGCGTAGGTCAACGCGGCCGCCGTGGCGGCGGCACGGACCTCTCCTGCCTCGGCACCCGGGTGGTGGGCCTGGAGGGCGGTCTGTCAGGCCCTCGGAGGCGGCCAGATCTTCGGTGCGCTCTTCGTGATTCGCGGCCAGTTCGACGCAGACGTAACGCAGCATGTCCAGGGCCGGTTGGCGGTGGGCCGGCAGGGCCGGGTGTGGACGTGGCCGGAGGCCACTTCGAAGAGGCCGGCCACCGTCAGGGAGGCAACGTTGGTGAAGGAGCGGCCCCCGTACGGGCGGACCTGGCCGCGGACCATCCGCACGGCGGCGGGGGCGCAGGGCCCATGGCGAATGCAGTGCGCATGCTGGCGAGGACGTCTGGGGGGCGGCTGTAGAGCGTTCCGGAGGAACCCCGATGCTCGCCGCCCTTCCCGTAGGTGTCGTGTTTCCTAGATCGCCAGCGCTCTTCGACCGAGTTCGTTTGAGACGACGGCTCGGCTCGTTCGGACAGACAGGCTTGCAGAACGGATGGAGCCCGAACCCGTGAATCCGGGCCCCACCGTTTCCAATGAAAACGCCGTTGCTACGACGGCTGACGTTCCGTGAAGCCCAGCGCTGTCACGACCTTGCGATAGTCCACGGCCGGATATGAGTTCGGCAGAAGAATCGGCAGCGGGCAGGTGTCCTCGTACATCTTCTTCGCATCGGCGGAGTAGCGGACGAGCGGCAGGAGGATCTCACCGTGGTGCGCGTGAGCGGCCTGGGTGGCGCGCCTGGCCGGCGCTTCTCTATAGCTGGGCGTCGGCGTGCCTGTGAGGAGCAGGTGGTTCATGGACGGGCGCCCAGGTACAGATCGCTTGTTCCGGTTCTTGTCACGGATGCCCGCGAGCTCCATATCCAGCGCGGGGATGAGGTTTACGTCCTTGGGGTCGGCGCGCACAGAGGGGATGACGAAGTCATCTTCGTCAAGCATGCGCGCAACGGAATACACCATCTTCCCGTAGGCGGCTGGGAAGTCGAGGTGCCAGACCTCGTCGTCGCCAGTGTAGGAGTGAAGCATCTCCATGAACCAGTCGTTCCTGTCTGGGTCCAGTGCGATCAGAGTGTCTGTGCCGGACAGATCAGGGTGACTCGGGATGAGCCGCAGGTTGGGGATGGGTTCGTAGATGTTGTTGCCGTCATCGTCCGTGCCGACCCAGTATCGGGCGGGGAGCACGACCTCATCGAAGGTGGCCTTGCCCTCGATGAGGTCGATGACAGTCTTGTAGCCCTCCAGGTCCTCTGGGGTGTATCCGAGCACCTTGCTTCCGGACTGGTTAGCGTCCAGGTCCAGGAATGTGTTCGAGTAGCCGCGCAAGGCCATGGTCACGGCCAGCGAGGTGCTGGACGTCGTCTTCGTGGAGCCGCCGCAGGCGATCAGGTAGGCGAACAGCAGGGGCCAGTTCCGCCCGCGGGGACGGAAGCGTGTGTCGGTTGTCTTGGCGCTCATCGTCCGCCTCCACCGGTCAGTAGACCCATTTCCTTTTGCTCCCACTCGGTCTCGGAGACGTATTTGGCGTACTCCTGCAGAAACCGCACGTGGCCGATCTCTCGAGCGCTCCAGGACTGACGGCGGGCGGCAGTGCGGAGCTCACACGTAGCAAGGGCGCAGGCGAAGGCAGCGAGCCGACGGAGCTCTTCGTCATCTGACTCGGTGACAGCGTTGAAGTAGCCGCCAGCGCTCGATTCCTCCAGCTTCTGTCGGTTGACACGGCGGAGCCAGACGAGAGCACGCTGCTGAGCCGGACCTTGCTGGGGCGGAGTAAGCGTGGCGGCTGTATGCACCCGGATCAGCATCTCCGTGGAGGCGGGGTCTGAAAGGTCGACGTGCTCAACGAGGTACTGGCAGGCCACCTCGCGGTCGGCCGCTGCGGTTGCCCGGTCCTTCTCGAACTGGTCCGGTTCGGGCTTGGAGTCTTCCTTCTGCCGCTGCCGCGGCGGCGCTGCTCCGCCGTTTTCATTGGAAACGGTGGGCCTCGGGGGAGCCGTGGATGAGGAGCTGCTCTTGGCGTCGTCGCTCACTCGTTGCCGGGCGAGGACTTGCGATTGAGCTGCCGCAGCCAGCATCCCGTCCTTGATCAGGGCCACCGCGTCCCGCTGGTCCTGCGGGTCAGAGAACGTAAGCAGCTTCTCCGCCGCGCTGACCCCCAGCTTGCCCTCGTGCAGCTCCCGCAGAATGTCGGCGTCAAGCTGTAGAAGACGGACCCGCTTCCACACTGTCCCTTTGGAGATCGAGCCCTCGACGGTCTCCCCGACCTTCTCGGCGATCCGCTCGTAGGAGAGTCCGTCGGCCCGCAGCGCCTGATAATGCTCGGCCTCTTCGAGGACGCTGAGCTGTGCTCGGCGCAGGTTTTCGATCAGGGTGATGAGCCGCGCTTCCTCGACCTTGTCATCGCGTAGGACACTCGGGATCGTTGGCAACTCGAGCAACTTATACGCCCGCCAGCGATGCTCTCCGAAGAGGATCACGTTCTCGGTCGTGATCTTGTTTCGGGTTTCCGGGTAATGCTTGAGCCACACATCAGCCCGGATGTGGGCGATGCTCTGGAGCAGACCCACTTCCTTGATCGTGCCAGCGAGCTCAGCGACGCCCTTCATCTTCCGCTTGTTGTACGGGTTGGGGCACAGACTCTCCAGGGGGAGCTGGAACTCATCACCACTGCGCACCTTGTCCCCATACAGAGCGGACCGGGCACTGGGCTTCGTCTCGACAGGCTTCGTGCTGTTTCGCGCGGGCCTCTTCATGTTCACCGCTCCAGGGGACGTGGATTCTTACGCCTCGAGAGACTAGCGTTTCCATCCGTAACTGGACTTTCGTCCCTACGGATTCGCAGGCATTACGCCGCGGTAGGGCGGTGAGTCGGCCGTGTCGCGCGGCGGCGATGCGCCGGTGCAGCGTGACGGCGGGGATGATGGTTCAGCCCGTCAACGGCGCGGCGGCAGCGGTCAACAGCAGACGCGCTGCCTGAACCGAGCCTATACGTGCAGGGTAAGGCCCATACTGGGAGTGCCCTCCCGTCTGGAACGGGATGGGTTGCCCCGGGACGGCCGACAGAAACGGGCAGATGACGGCCGTCCCGGGGCGTAGCTATAGCTCGATGTCATCCTCATGACGTCGATCGTCTCCATACAGGTGCCGATCGCGTCTTCGTCGAGCTGCGACCGGCAAGGGAAGCAACTACGCTCGCCGCCGAGCTGGGGCCGAACGGCCAGAACCAGCAGGACGGCGGCGTCCAGGGCGAGAGCGGCCATCGAGCCGCACGCCTCGGCCGCGAGTGGCTAGGTTCGGGTCGGCGACGGACGCTCGACCATCCACCGTTTCGGAAGGGGGTAAATCCCCTGGTCTGGGGGTGCGTTGGACGGTTTCCATGTCGATGCCGAGGGCGGCGGCGTGTTCGACGAGCACTCCTTGGCCTCCTACTGGATCCGGCGAGCCGGCCTCCGCACGATCGTCTCCAGCCGGGTGCGGGGCTGCGTCGTCATGACGTCCACATCCCCTCCCAGGGCAGACAACCGCAGCGGCCGCCGAGACCGGTCCGTACACCCAGCCGCTGCAGACGGCCGCGGAATCCCTGGGACGGGACCGGCCCAGCTGTGTAGGCGATCCGGCGCTCTACCCCAACACGGCCGCGCCAACCAGCAAAGGGCGGCACATTCCTGGCCGCCGCCCCGACTTCCCGTCCCAGACCGCGTTGAGCGGCGGCTGGCTCGCCGCCTGAGGCGAGGCCAGAAGCCGTTGCCTCCGAGGCCGGAGGGGCCCTGGCTCGCGTTCGCGTCGGTTGTGGCGCGGTACGGTCAGCGGGGCCAGCCCACTTGGCGGGCACAAAGGCTCAGGCGGCCGTGTCGTAGGTGTAGTACCGGGTGTGGTCGAGCATGGCCGCGGGGGTGACGTTGTTCCAGGGGCGCATCGTGTCGTGGAGGTCGACGACGTTGGGGGTGCGGGAGGCGGGCAGGTAGGGCGAGTTGGGGTGGCGGGACTGCCACTGGGTCCACAGTTTGTCTATGTAGGCGTGGTGGAGCCAGAAGACGGGGTCGTTGGGCGAGGCGCCGGTGGCCATGTGTCCGCCGACCCAGACGTGGACGCGGTTGTGGAGGTTGACGCCGCGCCAGCCTTCGAGGTGGTTGCGGAAGCTGTCGGAGGCGCTGTTCCAGGGCGGTGCGTCGTAGGTGGGCATGGCGAGGACGGAGGCGACCTCGGCCTTGGTGGGCAGTTGGTACCCGTTCGTGCCCAGGCTGCGGCGCAGGAAGTCGCGGCCGTCGACACGTATGTTGATGCGCCAGCCGTTGGTGGCGGCGGCGAAGGCGCCGTCGGTGACCTGGCCGTCGCGGCTGCGTCCGGTGCCGCCGAGGAAGTCGGGGGCCCACAGGGAGGAGGCGGGAGTGCGGTCGGTGGTCCAGTCCCAGTAGGGGAGCGTGACGGACCGGTCGACGGACTGCAGCGCCTGCTCGAACTGTATGAGGAAGCGGCGGTGCCAGGGCAGGAAGGACGGCGAGCGGTGACCGACGCGGTCGCCGTTGTCGGTGTCGCTCATGATGAAGTCGTTGTGCGTGCTGACGAAGGAGTCGTAGCGGCCGTCGCGCTTGAGGGCGAGCAGTGCGTTGACGAAGCGCCGCTTTTCGCCGGCGGTGAGCTGGGCTTGGTTCTTGCGTACGGCCATGGCGGTGGTGCTCCGGATCAGACGGCGGACGGGGACGGGGCGAGCGGGACGAGGAGGGCACCCTGGAGGGCGGTGACGGCGGCGCGGGCGAGGGCGCGCGGGGAGGTCCGGGGCTCGTAGTGGTTGATGACGCTGATCCAGGTGCCGTCGGCATTGCGCATGATGTGCAGCTCGTCGCCGTCGATGCGGACGGAGTAGCCGCCGCCGTGGCCCCCGTGGTGTCCTCCGTGGCCCGAGACAGGTCCACCCTGGATGCGGCGGCCGAGGTACACCTCGTCGAAGGAGCCGGGCACGCTGCCTGGCCGGTTCTGGGTCTGCGGCGCGGCGACCGCGGCGGATTTGTGGCCCGCACCGTCGACGGTGAGACCGGTGGCGGCGCTCGCGGCGGCGGCGCTCGCGGCGGCGGCGCTCGCCGCGGCGCCGATGGCCCGGCGCCGAGTGAGTCCGGACATGTGTGAACCCCCAAGTGAACGTGGTGGAGAGGCAGTTCCGGTGGTCGGCCGGACTGCTGAGGCCATACGTACAGGAGGCAGGCGTGAGGTCGTAATCAGCAGGAGGGGTTGCCCAGAATTACGGACAACTATGTATAAATAGTGCAGACTTTAACGAATCTGATCTTGCTGTGGTGCGCGTACTGGCGGCTCGGCAGCAACAGATTCTGCGCCGCCAGTGAGGGTGGCGTGAAGGATCTTCACATTTAGTGAATGGATTGTGCCCCGGCTCACAGCAGGAAGCCGTCCGAAAACACACACCATGCCGCCGTGCTGCTGGATATCCCGGAGCAGGGCAGAGGCGTTGGTACAGCTGTCCAGCCCCCGGTGGTGCAGGTAGCGACGGTTGTCAGCGAGAACGCTCGGCCGGCGGATGGCTCGTGCTGAGGAGGTCCTCGACGTCGGCGGCCTTGGCGAAGCGGACTACGGTTTCGCGGCTGAGCTGGAGTTCGCGGGCGACGACGCACAGGCTGTCGCCGCGTCTGATCCGTTTGTGGACTAGCTGGCACTGCTCACGGGTCCGGACGATGAGCAACTCGGGTCGGCATTGAGCATCGAGCTCGCCTGCTCCGCATTGGTAGGGGGATCTGCCAGAGGCACACGCAGGTCGGCGCCGGGGCGGCTGACGATGTGTTCCACGGCTTCGGCGTGGTCGGTGAAGGCGGTGCGAATGAATTGCCAGGTGCGGCCGTTGGACGGGCTAGTGGGCGCACGGATCTCGGCCAGCTAGCTGCGGGGGAGAATCTAGACCTGGCAGGTGTCGTGGGGATTCTGGTGAACCTCCCCGGTGCCGCCGCGGGCAGGGCTGCCTGCGGTAGGGACCGAGGAGTCCAGGCGCAGAAGACCAAGGACCCCGGTGATCGGCTGACGTACGTCTTCGCGGTGCTGCGCTGTCCGTCGTGTACGCCGTCCTGGCGGTCAGGGGATGGTCCAGTCGGACAGTTGGCGGGCGATGCTCCCAGGGCGGCGTCGCGCACGAGCGCGAGGGCCGCCTTTGGCGGGTAGTCGAACTGCCGCCCGTTGAGGGCCAGGTAGGTCCCGGTGGCGTGCCACGCAAAGGCCTCGTTCGAGCGCTCCAGGCACGGCAACTGCGCCAGGGTCTGCAGCAGCGCGGCAGCCCTGAGAGTCAGGGAGCCATAGACATCGACCTCCATCGCCCGCCCCGCCCCGTGTTCTTCGGCAAGTACGGCTCAAGTCGGGCCCACTCCCGACCCGACAGATCACCTCGCCCCACGCTGGCCGGAACGACACCAGCGCGGCTCGGTTACTCGACCCGTCGGACACTCCTTAGCGGCTGGGCTACCGCTTGCGGCCCCGGCCGGTCGGGTTGGGGGGGCGAGCGTGGTGGGGTAGAGCCGTTCGGCGCCAGGCGGCCCGGCCAGTTCGGCGACGCCGCGTGCGATGGTTGCGGTGCTGACACCGGAGGCCGCCACCATGGCGATGCCACCATGGCCGATCGCGTTGACAGCCGACGACGGCGCTCATCAAGGTGCGGCAGGAACTGATCGAACTCTGGTGGCAGATTCGTGTCGGCTGTCCGCCACGGACCCGCGCCTGGACCGTGTGGCGCCCCGCCTGGGCGGCGCGGAGCGCCATCCTCCGGAGGGAAGCCTTCCGGCAACCTGGACCCAGCCGGTCACGGACACCGCACTAGAGACGCCGCAGTTTGTGCCCGGAAGCGCATCGTGTGCCGGCCTCCAATCTGTGAGTTCACACGAAATGCGCGACTTCGTGTCGCACCGATCAACGCCCACTGCGCGTCCGACAAGTCGCTCGGATACGGCTCTTGTTCCATGACTGCATCTCAGCATGTGCATGATCATCAGCGAACCTGTGCGGCGATCAGTACTTCGAACGAGCGATCGCGAACCAAGAGAGAAGGGACTTAACGTCCTCTGATACCTCACGGTTGGCACGTTGAGGTTGAGCGTTTGGGCGACCGGTCCGATCGCGGGGCTCCCGCTTCCCTGTTGTGCGTCGAACCGGCCGCCTGAGTGCCTGGCTCGGCCGTGGGCGAGTATGGTCACCTACGGCTCCGAGCCACGTACGGCCTCTCTGCTGATCAGACGGTCTGGAACCGCCAGTTCACCCAGTCAGCACGTGGGTCGGGGGACTTGAACTTGAAGGTGGTGGGCGAGCCGTAGCAGGAGCGGGCCTTCTTTGCGCCGACCCAGGTGCCCTGCTTGTACCAGTCGAAGCGTATTTCTACGCACCTGTTGTAGTAGCGCTCGTGGTACGTGTCGGCGATCCAGCCCTCGACGTGGGCGGGCTGCCAGCAATAGCTCCCCGACGTGGATCCCCAATAGGGCCTGTGGTCCCAGGTTCCGTTGCAGTAGGACGGCGAGCTGTTCTGCGGTGCCTGCGCGGAACCCGCATAGCTCGGCTCCGCCTGCGCGGAACCCGTGGTGTCCGACGCCGCCTGCGCGGTAACCGACGCCGCGCCTGTGGCCATCAGGGTGGCCGCACACACTGTTGCGAGTCTGAGTCTGTGTCTCATCAAACTGACCTCCATTGCTCGGAGTTGGGCCATGGATGTTCGTTTGGTGCGCGAGACATCACAGCACGTGATTTCGAATCCGCCCCAGCCCTCTATCCAGTCAACCGTGATCAGCTGTTGACGACGGCTCAATGCCAGCCTGATCGAACCGTGCCGACACACCAGGGGTGCACCCCAGCTCAGACGTGGGCACCGACAGCTATGTTCGGGTTCTGAGAACGGTGTGTAATCACCCCGTTGTGCTCACATGCTTCACCAACACCCCGGCCAGGTGCGGTAACACCACCTGCGACAACTCCTCACCCGGCGGCGGGCGCACGCGCCACCGTAACGGTGCGCAACCGGCAGGCTGGTCTCATGCACATGCTGGCCGCGCCACGGCTCAAGCGACGCCGATTGGCCTGGTCCTGGCCGAGATGGCCGTCTTATGGCGCTTCCCGCGGCCTGAGCTGCACGACTTTCGTGGCTTGTAACAGCGTTGAGCGAGCGTAGTGGGATGAAAATACTCCGATCTCTTGGCTCTCAAGGGTCAATTTTTTCTGTCAACTATCCTGATTACAGGAAGGTTGTGCGTTAAAGATGGCAGGCGCAGGATGGCGCCACGCTCCGCCGCGTTAGCGATCGTCGCGGCTGTGGCGTTGTCCGCAGTGGCAGCCATGCCGTCAGCCAGCGCACAAGAACCGGCCAAACACGCTGAGCGAGAGCGCCGTAGCTGCGGCTGGCGCTGACGCCCACACACAGAGGACAGACACCTGGCACCACCAAGCACTGGGCCACCGTGATTACCGGCGGGTCGCGGTGGACGGCAAGGGCCACCCGATCTCCGCACAGCAGGGAAAGGGCCGCGGACAGATCCCCATTGCGATCAGCCGGAGTGCGGGCCACACCCATGCGATACCGCTTATGCGCAACGGCTGGTCTGCTAGGGCAAGGTCGACCGGAGCTTGTTCGACCTCACGCTTCTCAGCCGCGCCGAGAACGGCAAGGCCAATGCCACCAGGCTGCAGTTGATCGTCGACTACAAGAGCGGCAGCAAGGACGCTTAACCGGCACCCGCCCGCACGCTCTAATCAGAGGCTTCACCAGCCCAGCTCGAAGAAGGTGTAACGGACCTCACGGCTCGGCAACCTCACCCGGGGACACCGGAGTGCTTAAGGAATTAGGAAGACGTGGATGCTCATGCTCTGCGTCGGCAGGGATGGACGATCTCGTCGATCGCCCGGCAATCTGGGCCGTGACCGCCAGACGATCCGGCACTACCTGAACAGCAAGCGTGTGCCGGGTGAGAGGCGGCAGGCTCCGGACGTGTTTGTGCCGTTCCTGGAGTACTGCCTGCAGCGACTCGCTGATGATCCGCACTTGTAGGCGACGACGCTGTTCGACGAGGTCTGCGAACTCGACTATGAGGGCGGGTACTCGACGTTCACCCGGGCTCTGCGCCCGTATTGAGTGCGACCGCACTGCGAACCATGCCGGGGATCGCGAGAGCGCGGTGATCGCCCACCCGCCGGGCCAGGAGATCCAGTCCGACTGGCTGGAGCTGCCAACACCGCCTGAGGAGTGGGTGTTGGCGAGCATGCCCATCTGCTACTCGGGGCCCTGACGCATTCCGGCCGGTGACGGGCTCAGCTTGCGGAGAGCGGAAAGTAGCAGGGCAGACGAGGGGCCCATCAGACGCACCCAGTACACATTCCGCTTGCGTGTGTCGTCCTCTGTGACCTCGGCTCCGACTACTACGACACCCGCATCGACCCGAACGCCGCAAACGCAAACAACATCCGTCAACTCGAAGCCCTCGGCTTCACCCACCCGTCGGCGCCTCGCCCACGGCCTGATGACGCGTGCCTTTCGGCCCTTCCAATCTCGGATGAGACGACCGTAGCGCGGTCAAATGCGGGAGCAGATAGGGCAGTTCGACAACACACAAGGGGAGGACAACCGGACCAGGTGCTCGCCCTCCGTCCCCGCGCCGACAACCAACACCGGGCTTACTATCTTTGCTGTCGAGGATACTTCCCCACGTTGTCCAGTTGAGGGGCATCCTCTTCGGGCGGCGTGATCCTCGTCTGGGGATCGCTGGAGAGACCGGTCGTGCACCTGCCTCATATGGCGATTGCCATTTTCTGCGGAAAGTCATCTCCGTGCGAGCTGCAGCACGGAAATCTCACCGCTCGTAGCCTGTCGCCTTCGAGGCAGGGCTATGAATTGTCATGCAAATTCGTCTGAGTCGTGAAGCAGGTCGCACTCAGCCTCGGCCGGATCAGCTACTTTGGCAGGTTACTGCCTATAACTCCTCGGAAAGCTCTTCGCACAGCGTTCAGGCCTATGCTGTCTGTCTGCCCCGCAGCTGAGCAAACACACAGAGAGCGGGGCGGGATCTACCGGCTCACTCAGGACCGATGGTCGTTCTCATAGTCGTCATCGTGGAGCGGGTCCGGCGCTTCAGTAGGAGTTCTCGCCCTGCGCCGCGTCTTCGATGGCAGCATTGACGTCACGCGTCAATGCGGGCTGCTCGCGTGATGGTCTGCTCCTGCCATGAAGCCAGTGCATGGAAACCGGCTGGTGACTGATGGCGTGTCAGTTACTAGCAGTCACCATGCGGGAATGCGACCGACAAGCTGTACGGTGAACTGCCCCGGGCTCGTTGGAGATGGCGGGGCGGTTCATCGGTGGTCACCCTCATGCCTGACGATGAGCTTTGTGGCTCCTCCACGAGCGCGCGAGAGTAGGAAGTTCATGAAGAACCTCGTGCAGGCTCGGCGAGGGTCTCGACTGCCTCGGTCAGGTGCCAGCCGGCAGTCGCGGTGGAGACGCCGAACCGTGCGGCGGCCCGAGGAGTGTCTCGTTCTTGCGTAGGTGGACCAGACGAGCAGGGGGCCTGCCGGACAGCCCAGCGTGCGCCAGCGGGAGTTCAACTCACGCCTTCGGGTATAGACCAGCCAGGAAACGTGCTCAACGACCTCGTGGAGGACATCGAGCATGGCAGGATACGGGACCAGCAGGGTTCCTGTGTCGAGACGTTGGCGAGCGAGGTCACCGGCGCAACGACCAGGAGCCCTGCCGCGTTACAGACCGGCAACCGCCCCCGCCATTACCCACGGACCCCAGAATGAGCAGCGTTCGCTCTACCTCAGCTCACGTACTCACGGTTCCCAAACGATATTGGACTTGATGAGGAGGAGCCGATAGTTGTCGGAGCCAATACGTACCCGGTGAGAGGCGACGCGGTCCTTTTGTGTGTTGTTGCGGTAGATTACTCCAGCCTGTAGAAGGGCTTCCGGAAGAGCACGGTCGGAGTAGTGATTGACCCGGGAGTCTCCACTCTCCTTGAAGAGCATGTTGAGATTACTTGTGGTGATTCCGATAGCAGGACCGCGATCGGGTAGCCAGTACAGCGCCGGTCCGTTGCCCTCCCATCCCGCCTTGCTGCGCTTCTGTGTGACTCCTTGGCCCTGTTCGTCAAAGCCAGGAACGAAGGGACCGGTAGTTCCTTTGTTGTCACGGATATGAGCGCGTCGGCGGGCCAACGCCTTGCGAAGTACCTCTCCCACCGCGACTGCTACACCATCTTGAGCCGTGTTCTGTTCGTCCATCCGCGTTGCCTGCCTGGCGATTGAGGCAGCTAGCGGTGTGGCGACCACATCGATCAGGTTGGCCATCTTGGTACCGGTGACAGCCGCCACTAGTCCGAGGCCCGAAAGCATCGCTGAAGCTGCGGTGACGACACCGTCCACTGTGCCGCTGCATTGGGCAAGTCGGGCTTCCGCATGCGGAGCAAACTGTTTGAGGGCCTGTGCTTCCAGGCCTTCAAGGTAGCTGTCGGGGTCTTCTTGAGCGTGCAGCAGGGCGATGATGCGGTCACCGATGGTGCGCAATGGGGCAGCGAGTTTCTGACCGCCAACTTCTTTGTACCAGCGCCAGTCGACGTCTTCGCCGTCGCGGGAGAGGTAGGCCACGACTGAGCGCCGGTAGAGGGACTCCTGCAGAGTGGGGGGCAGCATCTGAGCGGCAATTACTGGGATTGCGCGGATTCGATTGCTGGGTTTGGCTGTCAGGTCACGGTTGCGGCGTCCTTTGATCTCCGTGGCATTGCCAGCGGCACGGATGATGAGTTCCAGCTTCTTTTCCATCTCCCGTACTTCGACGCCAGATGATGCACGGGTCAGGGGGATGTCATCCAGAAGGAGGGGAGTATCACCTTCGAAGTCAATGGCGCATTCGATGTCGGTGATGGTGCTGTTCATGCCCTTGGTAGGCACTGGAGGCCAGGCGTGTGGCCGGGGCGTGAACAAAAGGCTGCGGCCATTATTGGCTGCTGAGGTCTTGCCTGAGTTGGGAGCGGCGTCCAGGATGAACGTCGCTGGTACGGGGCGCAGTGAATAACCGAGTGAGCGGGCTCCGACTGCCAGGCACATTAGTGCTGCCCAACCATGAGTGGCCACGTCGGTGACAGCTTGACGGCAGGCCTCGAGGGAAGAGGATTCGGGCGGAGGTTCAGCCGCTTTTCTCAGGGGTTCAGGGACATTGATAATGCGTACCCGTCGACCTTCGGGATAGGTTCGGCCGTCGGCGTAGACGTATGTCAGCCCGTTGTCGGGCAGTTGGTGCCAACCGGTGTGAGTGACTACAGGAGTGCGTGGCAGGCGCTTCCCCTGGTCGGTGATGGTGTTGATGAGGACTTCGCGGATACCTCGGGAAGCCCCGCCGGTGTCATCGCTGAAATCGTTCCATCCGTCCGCTGTACGAAGGTCAGCCAGGCTCTTGGTGAGGGTGTCGGAGCCGATAGTGATGGTGTAGTAGCGGCCCGCAGACTTTCCGTCGTCCCCCAGGAGAATGAGGCGCTCCGAGACATAGGGGGCCCAGTCCAAGACGACGTCCCACCCTTTGTCTTTGCCCCGTCGGGCCTTCCAAAGGGTGCCGGAGTCCGCAGTAGCTTCGTAGCGCCAGTCGGGAGATCCGATGACGGCAAGGCCTGGCGCCTCCTGTGAGTTGGAGTCTTGGCAAGACGTGGGCTGGTCGTAGCCAGGCACGGTGATTGGTAGGGCCGGAGGCTGGGAAACGATGGCACTGGCGATGCCAACGCCAGCCAACTGGCTGGGCGGAATGTCAGTGAGGTCGCTGATGATATCGCTGGAGGGACTCTCAGCCACGGGAAAGGTGTTGGGTGCAGAGCGGTAAGCCATCCGGACCGACGTCGCAGTGCCATACAGCAAGTTGGCGATGTCCCCCGCCTGCTGCATACCAGCGACGTCATGCGTGGTAATGACCACTGCCTGGGCCCCCCGCAACTGTTGAATATGGATGGGACGCCAGGAGCGATACGAGCCGCCGTTAGAGTCGTGTGGGGCACAGACCGCTGTGAAACCAGCGTCCTGGAGCTGGTCAACATCCCTTTCGTCCCCGCACACGTAGACGGTGCGTCCCGCGTCGATGGCGGAGGCCAGCCCCGGTGTTCCATAGAGCATCAGGTCTCTGGGGGGCTTGCCATTCGGGTATGCGGTGCGGAAGATCTCTTCCTCGCACCCGATCACGGTGCAGTAGCTGCGGCTCACCTCAGCAAGGATCAGATTGTCTTCATCTGTGTAGAGGTAGGTGGCCTCGTGGCGGAAGACATGCTGCTGGTTCCAGGCAGAGCAGCTGGCTGATTGTGGCGTAGGCGACTGCTGCTCCCCGATGGCAGTTGTGTCCAAATCAGGGGCACGAGTGGGAGCGAGGAACATTGTCATCGCACATCCTCCCGGAAGTAGATCCGGGACGGATTCTCTGCCTGACTTTGAACAATGCTGGTGAGGACAAAGCGGTGAAACAGGCAGTGCCACAGGCAGATGCCAGAGAACTGATCCCATCCCCTGCCCTGCGCAAGGTGCGTTTCAGCAAGTGCCGTTAGCCGGCGCCGGACCCGAACGGTGAAGTATGAGCTGAGGGAGTCACCACTTGAGTCGTGCGCTACAAGTAGAGCGAGGACCTCTGGGCACCAGGAACGAGTCTGCCTCAGGCGGCCCGCCGGCAGCTTCTGCCACACGCCCCCGGATCCCGCGCGTGAAGGGGAGCACATATCGGTAACACTCTGGACAACTACGCGGTGATGCGGGGAAAAAGCCACGCTCACTAGGTACTCTCTCCTTCAATCAGGTGGTGTCTTCCTCATAGATCCGGTGAAGAACGGCAGCCTTCATTGACCGCCGCAGCGGGCGGGCACGAAGGGGCCAGCTCCGGATGTTGAAGAGATCAACTGTGGGGTGGGCTCGGGGACTTCTTGGCGGAGTGGCCGAGCCCACCGTTATGAAATCAAGCCGCTATTACTCCATCAGCGCCTCCTTCGTATTTCGATTGCATGATCTCCCACACCAACGCTTGGAGCTCCTGCGCGGCCCGGATCACTTCTTGCGGATCAGCAGCAATGGCCCGAGCTGTACGATCCGTGAGCAATCCGACCGACATGGCTGCTGCCATGCGGGCACCGTTCTCTTGCGAGATACCTCTGCGTACCCGATGCCCAGGGACACCCGCAGTTGCCGCGACTGAGGCCACGGTGGGTCGAGTGACTCTGCCTGAGAGCTCGGCAATTTCCGCTGGTGTCATCCCCGGACGCCGATCCTGTCCTCTATATGTTGGGGTGCTCAATCCCTCCCCCTCGATCAGCAACGAGATTTGGTCAACTCTCAAGGTAGCGCTTTGGAGAGAACGGACCGACGACGGCCCTCCTGCAGCAAGGAAAACGACACCTTCGAGTGAAGGGCGATCCAAGCGTCGCATTTCACCCGATCGAGGGTGGCGAGCCCAGCTGAGCTGGTTATGTCACGCTGGGCGGCAGGGGCGACTTGACTTTACCTACTTCTAAGCTTGTCTTGTCATCGCCTTCGAACGCATCGCACACATGAGTGGAAGTTGCTCAGCGGTAAGATGTGGAAACGCGTTCCGCCGCTGCTCTGCCCGGCCAGAGACAAGTAGGACTGCGACCATGCTCCGTGTGTTCGGGGCCGTCTGTGATCGGCTGTGCTGGGCCTGGGGATTCCTCGGGCGGGAGGTAGTCGAGAGTGGAGTGCGGGCGCTTGGTGTTGTACCAGCCGACTCACTGGACGACGGTGGTGTTTGACCTGGTCAGCGTCATGCCAGGGGCCTTGATGTTGGATCAGCTCGGCCTTGAAGGAACCGTTGAGGGCCTGGGCATCGCGTTGTCACAGCTGTCGGTGATGGACCGACGGATGTGGTCGCGCCGGCCTCAATCAGCCGCTCACCGTAGCGAATTGACACGTATTTGCGAACCGAGGTCGCTGTGAGGAATCGGGTCGGACCCATCCCTTCTTGATGCCCCGCCGCTATAGGGCCATCTCCAGGGCGTTCGGTGGAAGATCGGTCCGCATGTGGGTGGCGAGCTGTCATCCGACGATCATTCTCGAGTGCACGTCCAGGACGAAGGCGACGTACACCCAGCCCGACCAGGTGCGGGCATACGTGAGGTCGGCGACCCATAGCCGGTTCGGCAGGCTCGCGATGAAGCGCCGGTTGACCAGATCAGGTGGCCTGAGTGCGGACGGTTCGGGATCGTGGTGTGGCGTCGCTGTCTGCGGATCACGCCTCGCCGGCTGTCGTCTTGTATGGGGCGTTCGATGGTGCGGCGGGCTGTGGTGATGCCCTCGCGTCGGCAGCCGGTGGGTGCGCCGGGCTCCATGGGTCTGGCCGGACGTGTCATGGATCCGGCAGGAATGCTCGATGAGCTTTTAGTCGTGCTGTCGCCGGGTGGACTTCGGACGTCGGTGGCGGGGCGTTGAATGCCGAGATCGACAGGCTGAGTTCCCGGCATGCGGGCTCGGCCCGGAAGTCGTCGCGGAGGTGGTGGATCGCCGCGTCAGCCTCGTGCGGGTTCCGGCCGAGCTCCTTCGCTAAGAACACCAGGGCGGCTCTGAGGATTTCGTTCGCCCGACGCAACCCGGCCTGTTCCTTGCGGAGTTGGGCAGCTCGGTCCGCTCGGCGGTGGTAAGCAGATCAGGCCGATTGCCCTTGTCCTGCCTCTGCCTGGCGAACCCATCCGCGCAGAGCTCCTGATGGATGCCCAGGCGCTTTTGCGACATGAGCGACCAGGCGGCCGCAGGCCTGGACTTCGAGGACGGCACGCTCACGACAGCGCCTCGGGATGCCTCCGCGGTACAGGACTCAGACCTGCGTTCTCCCACCCACCCAGGCAACCACGCCCGGCTTCAAGGCCACTACAAGAACCGGTTCAGCTCGGGTAACCCGAGGGCGCGGTGGCCGGTCGTCGACACCCCACCCACCCGAAGATCACGACGCGATCATGGCGAGTGCGACGATAGCGACCAGGAGGCCCTGCAGCGCCGGAAAGCGCGAGACGGGCAGGTCCTTGCTACGCCGCACGACCCGCTCGAAGCGCACCCAGTGCAGCCCCAGCTGCATCGCCGCGATCGTCCAAGCCGTCCTCGCCCTCCACCACGGATCAGCGTGAGGTTGGGAAAGGCTGCGTGTATTGCGCTGGGACGTCGAGGCAAGCGTCCAAATCGTGTGCCCACAGGGCGGGTAGTCAGGGTTGCCCACTCCACGTTGCCTCCGGTGAGCGTTGAGCGGTCGACTCCCCAGTTGTTTGCGATCAGCTGCACGAGGAGCGGTCCGTCGTCGCTCTCACTGTCGGGGGCCGGTACGCATATCGGCAGGTAGTGGGCAGTGTTGTCGTGGTTGTGGACCTCAAGGCGGACACGGTGGCGCGCAAGGAGCCCGACGCCGCACACGATACGGGTGCTGGGCGTGTGGAGGATGGCGTTAGTGGCCAGTTCGGAGACGAGCAGAACGGCGTCCTGGCGCAGCTCGCTGGGCAGACGCCACGCGCGGAGCCGCTCATCCATGACGGAGCGGGCGACGCTGACGCTGGATGGCTTGGCAGGGAGCTCGAGCCAGTGTGCTCGGTTCGGGATCGTGAGGTCTAGAAGTTGGAAGGAAGGATGCGTCTGAGGAGACACGGCGGTCGCCTTCCGTCAGGACGGGCACTGCAAGGCAGACAAATGAGCAAGGCCCCGTCTGGCGGGTGGGGGGGGCTAGAGCGCTGGAACGCTGTCAAAGCTCCGGCGCGCTTCAACTCCAGGGGTTGTGCGGAGGGTTGACGGTGGTGCGCCCGCGGTTGGCAGGAGCAGGCGTACAAGTAACTATGCTCGCTGGCGAGTTCGTGCTGCAACATGCTCTCTGATAATTTCAAAAGAGAGGTGAATCGAACTGGTGTAGCTCGGCATGTCCGTGTCAGAACAGTTCCAAAGGAGATAGGGCGTGAGCAAAGCTCGTTCGGGCACCGGCACGAGTGCACCCACTGTTCTCCGCATGATCCTCAGCAAACGGCTGCAGGAACGACGAGAGAGCGCGGGAGTCTCACGGGAGGACGCCGCCAGGGCCCTGCGCGTGACACCTCTGACCATCCGCCGCCTGGAGAAGGCGGAGGTCGCCCTGAAGCCCCTGTACGTGGAGAAGCTGCTGCAGACCTACGGGGCTGATCAGCGGGAGATCGACGAGTCCACCGCCCTCGCCGAGCAGGCCAACGTGCCCGGCTGGTGGCACGCATACCGCGATGTGCTGCCCAGCTGGTTCACCGGCTACGTCAGCCTGGAAACCGGCGCCAAGATCCTGCGAACCTACGAGCCTCACTACGTCACCGGACTGCTCCAGACATACGACTACGCGCGCGCTGTCCTGCGCGCAGGCTTCCCGAACGACAGCGAAGCGGACCTGGAACGGCGTGTCGATCTGCGGCTGCGCCGCCAGGGCCTGCTGGAGAAACCGGACGCGCCCACGCTGTGGGTGGTGATGGAAGAGGCCGTACTACACCGAGTGGTAGGCAGCACCACGGTGATGCGGGCGCAGATCGACCACCTCCTGGAAATGTTGGAGCTGGACCACGTCAGCCTCGACATCGTCCCATTCTCAGCAGGCGCCCACGTCGGGGCGTGCGCCCCCTTCACCTACTTCCGATTCGAGGAACCGGAACTGCCCGACATCGTCTACAGCGAGATTCTTACCGCCTCCATGTTCCTGGACCAGCGCTCGGACGTCGCCGCCCACCTCGAGGCCCACAACCGGATGGCCTTGCTGTCCTCATCCGCCGAGAGCAAAGCCCTGCTGTATCGCATGCGCAAGGAGTACTTATGACCAACGTCAGCGTTCACATCTACAACGGGATGCCCGCCGCGGACCTCGGCGGGCACGGCTGGGAGCGTCCGTGGAGCGGTCCTAACGGGGGGCAGTGTGTGGAGACCAAGCAACTCCCCGACGGCCGCGTGGCGGTGCGGCAGTCGACCGACCCCACCGGTCCCGCACTTATCTACACGCCGCAGGAAATCGCCGCCTTCGTCGCCGGGATTAAGAGGGGCCTCGCCGACCATCTGGCAGCCGGCTGAAGCAGGCCAGGAGCGGGATACCCCCGCGCGCCCTGGCGGCGACCTGCCCGGCACACCGACGCATACCGCTGAAGGGAACAACATGACCAACTCACATGCCGCGCGGGGCATCGACATCAGCAGACCACACTCCGCCCGCATGTACGATTATTACCTTGGCGGCAAAGACCACTTCGAGATCGACAAACAAGCTGCCGAGAAGGTCGTGGCGGCATATCCCGGCATCTTCGTATGCGCTCGCGAGAACCGGGCTTTCATGCACCGAGCCACCCGAGTCCTTGCGCAGGAACACGGCATCCGCCAGTGGCTGGACATCGGCACGGGTATCCCCACCGAACCGAACCTGCACCAGGTGGCCCAGTCCGTGGCTCCCGACGCCCGGGTGGTCTACGCCGATAACGACCCCCTCGTCCTCAAGTACGCCGAGCGTCTGATGCGCAGCACCCCCCAGGGCCGCACCGCGTACGTCGAGGCGGACATCAAGGACCCCCAAGCGCTCCTGGATGCCCCCGAGTTGGCTGAGGTCCTGGACCTGAACAGGCCCGTGGCACTGTCCCTGAACGCCCTCATGCACTTCGTCACCGACGCCGAGGACCCGTACGGGATCGTCGACCGGCTGCTGGGAGCCCTCCCCTCGGGTAGCGCCCTGGCCCTCAGCCACTGCACGCCCGACTTCGACCCCGTCACCTGGGAGAAGGTCACCGACATCTACACCCGCGCCGGGACACCCGTGCAGTTCCGCTCACACAAGGCTGTCGCCCGCTTCTTCGATGGGCTCGAGCTGCTGCATCCCGGCACCACGGTCGGCCATCGCTGGCGCCCCGACACCCCCAGCGGATTCGCCGCCACCACCACCGAGCCGCCTACGGATGCCAACGTCAGCCTGTGGACCGGCGTGGGTATCAAGCCCTAGCCCGCAGACCCAACGCCGTGGTCCGTCGTTGGAGAGGCATGGAGGTCCGTCCCGATGCCCCCCGGCTCCGGATCAGGAGACGAAGCATGCCGTGACGCGAGGCCGTTGAACCCAGCGCCCGCTGTACGGAGTATCAGCTAACAGGTTGACCGGTCGGCACCGGCTGGAACGCTTCATGGTGCGAGGCTTCGCCTGCACAACGTAGAACGTAGGGAGCCTTGACGAATTGCTGGTCAAGGTGACCAACCGGCAGGCGATCTTGGATGAGTACAGGCCCTACCTGCACAGGTGCTGGGGGTGAAGCTCCACGCCGAATACCCACGAACGCGGGCTTAGATCAGGAGCGGAGGTCGAAGAGCAGCCACGCGGCCGGGGCTGTGCCGAAGGACACCGTGGAACCGCCCGCCCTGTACGTCCCGTGGTTGACCGTCGCTCCGTCCATCTCGCTCAAGTCGTTCCCCGCCGGCGCCTGCCTGCCGATCCGGAGCTGGCGAAGGCCATCGCGGTCCTGGCCAGAGCCCAACAGGACACGATCTGGGATCGCACCCAGGCCCACAACAAGCTCCGCTCGCAACTACGCGAGTACTACCGCCGCCCTGGACGCCTTCCCCGCCCAGCAGTCATCGCCACCGACCGCTCTGGCAGTGCGCTCGCCTACAACCACACGATGCGCGGCACCGTGCAGTACCGCGCCGCTGCGAGGAGGCTGCGAGACCTCCGAGGTAAGCGAGATTGGCGACGTGGTGGGCTGTCACCTCGGCGATACGGCCGCATGATTCGCACCGTCCGGCGAGGAGCCTGCCCAGTTTCCTGGGCTTGAGCGTGACCGGGGCCATTCAGGCTGTGAGGAATAACGGGAACATGGCAGGTCAGGTGGCGTTTCGTGGGTCTGATTCATCGCAAGCGACCGCGGTTCGCGGTACGTGTCAATTCGCTACGGCGAGCGGCTGATTGAGGCCCGGCGTGACCACATCGGTCGGGCCATCACCGACAGCTGTGACAACGCGATGCCCGAGGCCCTCAACGGTTCCTTCAAGGCCGAGCTGATCCAACGTCAAGCCCTCTGGCATGACGCTGACCAGGTCAAACACCACCGTCGTCCAGTGAGCCGATCGGTACAACACCAAGCGCCCGCACTCCACTCTCGACTACCTCCCGCCCGAGAAATCCCCAGGCCCAGCACGACCGATCACAGACGGCCCCGAACACCACCCGAAACCACCACGGCAGCTCAGAGTGGCGTTCGACCTCTCGTGTTCCCGCTGCTCCCGTTGTTCCCGTTCCAGTATCGATGGTGGTGATCTGTGTGGATACTCGGCTCTGCGGGGCCCGGTCCGGACAGTCAGCCAGTGGCTGACAGGCAAGACACTCGGGACCCGCGCGGGCAGGGGTGTGCCCGTGTCGAGAGCGCGCCGCAGGGTGGTGAGATAGCCGGCCTACGCAGGCAGGCGTTGACGGCGGTCAGTGGCGGGCGGGGGCTCAGCGCACCGGGAAGCCGAAGGAGTAGCCCTGCTCCTTGAGCCGGGGGAGGAGTCGGCGCAGGGCCTCGAGGGTCTGGGTGCGGTCGCCGCCCGCGTCGTGGAAGAGGAGCGTCGGTCCGTTGGGTAGTTCCCGCTCGATGGTGGCGACGATGGCGTCGGTGCCCGGACGTTCGAAGTCCTTGCTGTCGACGTTCCAGCCCAGCGGGCGCATGCCCCGGGAAGCGGCGAGCTTGCGGCTGTACGGGGTGAAAGCCCCGCCGGGCGCCCGGTAGTACATCGGCCGTACGCCCCCGGACGCTTTGGTGATCATGCGTTCGGCGTCGAGTATCTGCCGCGACTGGTAGGCCTGGGAATCCTTGTCCATGGCGGTGTTGTGCGACACCGAGTGGTCGCACAGCCGGTGCCCGGCCGCGACCACCTTCTTCACGAGGTCCGGGTGGGCCTGCGCCTGCGTGCCCACCATGCAGAACGTGGCCTTCACCCCGTACTCCCGCAGCAGGTCGAGCACTTGAGGGGTCCACACGGGGTCGGGGCCGTCGTCGATGGTGATGTTGACGCCGCGCTTGCCCGCGTCCGAGGCGTGCGCGATGGTCGCCGCGACCGGCTTGACATCACTGCCCGGCGCGGTCGTCTTTGGTGAGGTGTCGCCCTCGGCACCGAGCTGCGCGGTCCACACCGAGGCGCCGGTGGCGAGCATCGTCACCCCGATCGCCGCCCCGAGCACCTTGCCGTACCAGCCCCGCCCGCCGCCATGCCGTGCCATGCCCGCCCCTTTTGCGCAGTCCTTCGCTGATCCCCGGTCACCTCGCCACCACCTGGCAGGATGAGGCCCGGCCGCGAAGGGATGCGTCTGTTACCGATCACGGACAATTCCGGGAGAGTTCGCGGACGAATCTCCGCGGAACAGCGGCCGGAACCACGCCGGTCGGCCCGATCAAGACGTCGACGCTCACGGGCGCCACGGCGCGCCAGAGCGTTCCGGGCGAAGACGACGGCTGGCGAGGACGCTTCAGGGGCGTCGGCGGTAGACACAGAGCAAGTCGACGGCCTGGAAACCGACTTTGGTGAGGAGATGAGCGGCGACCCTATGGTCCCTCGGAACCGTGGCACCAATCTGTGGGGCCCCGTGGACGGCAGCGTGGTGAGCACACTGCGCGAGTATGCGGGTAGCAATGCCCTGGCGGCGGTGCTGAGGGTGAACGGACAGACGCCGGAGGACCGCCAGGCCAGAAGTTTCAGGTGCGGGGGCGTACACCTTGGCAATGGCAAGAAGTGTGCCGCTGGCGTTAGTAAGTGACACTCGCCAATGGGGCGGATTGTCGAAAACGCTCACGTCCCCAAGCGGGTAGGCGGGAGGGACAGGCGGGCTATTGAGCGAGTGGAGGAAGTAGCGCTGTTCGACAATCGGTGTGAAACCTGCACGGATCAGGGCGCGGACGGTGGCCTGCCGGTGCTCCACCGGCAGGCCAGAGACACCTGGCGTGGCAGTCGGGGTCGTGAACGCATACAGAGTGCGTTTGCCCAGACGGTGCCTGGCCATATCGATGAGCCTGGCAACAATGTCGCAGTCCTCACGTCCGTAGAGCCACATGATCAGCCCGGCATCATCGAGAGCACGCACCGCACAGCCGACTGCCCCTACCACCTGATCGTCGCTGTCGCGGGCGACGAGGGTGTACGCCTCCAGTAGGTCCTCCCCAGTACTGAACATGATTTGTCGGGCCGGAAGCTGGCCGGGCAGCCAATCGGAGTTGATCAGGGCCTGCACCGCCGCGTGATCTCGTTCGGCCAAGGGGTGAACGGTCAGTCCACCCACTGCGTTCCGTCCGAGCAGCGCCTGCACTACTCACACTCCCTAACCACCCGAATCAGTAAGACCCTGCAGCGACGAGGCGGTGCCGCTGCAGGGTGAGGCGCATGCTACTGCGCTTGGACCTGTAGCGATTGACCGCCACGCCGCGACAGCTTGGCTAGTGGTCGAGTCACTGGCGAATATTTATTTAAGCCCGGACGGGGTCTTCTACTCAAGATGTTCGTAGATGGGCGCTGACCGCAGTGGGCGATGGGGGGGGGATTGGTTCGCCCACCTGCGCAGCTTGTTGTTGAGGTTTTGGCATTGTCGATGCTGATGGCCGTCGGAGAGCGAGTAGGATCTCTTGGCGGCGACGTGGCAGAAGTCTTCGAAATTTGTCGCTCGACCGCGAGGTGTGGGCGATTCCTCTGCCGGGCGAGTTCCAGCCAAGGCGGCCTGGGCTCGGCGCCACGATGACTTGAATTGTGGAAATGAGGGGTCGATAGGTCTTACGCCGATTTACACGCGGGCTGGCAGTTGCTTCTCACGTCGCCAACATCTGCCGCGACGCTTGTGCCGCTATGAGGTCGGCAGGGGCCAAGCTCAATCGGTGTTGGGTGCCTCGGAGTGCGCAAGGTCCTTCACGTGACTCGGCTGGGTATTAGCGGTACCAGGTTCAGCAAGCCTTCTGACTCCGCCGACGCACACTAGAAACCTATGTCCCTGGTGACCCTTGCGACGCGCCGATGACAGCCGTGCACCGTTCGCTATATCCCCATCGATAAACAGCGTAGGGAATTTCGCCACTTGGATGTCCGTGGTGACCGGAGGCTTACGCACCAACGATGGGCGCCAGTTCTAGAGTTGAACAACTTGCAAATACAGAATGGCGTCTTGGGAGAGTGCCGCTCGGGTCGACGCCCCCTCGCGTAGATTACCGTGTGCAGCTTATTGATGGGGCAGCACCCAGGAGCTGGGCCTGGAAGTTGAAAAGTTCCCAGCAGCGAGCGGCGGAATAGACTTGCACTCCTCTTGCGGGGCTAAAGTGTCCCGCCGCACAATTGTGTGCATGGCGTGCAGAGCCGCTCATACACTCCAGTGTGCTTGCTGGCGTACTACACAGTGCCGTTTGGAACTGTCCCGACTGGGTGCATACTAGGCGGGCACCAGGAATCCATACGCGGCTGATCTTGAATTCCGTACAGTCGGGACACGGCCGTGCTTGAGTGGGGCGCGGTCAGCTCTCCATTGGATTGGTAATCCGGAAATAGGAGAATACTTCATCGGTCTTGGAGTGCGGCAACCTTGCTGCCGCAGAAACAAGGTGCTGACGGATCACCGGGCATGACCGACACAAATCCGGACGACGCCAGCTGCCGGGGCAACCCTCGGTTCGCCGAGGCCCGCCACAGCAGATGCGCCCCGGTGGCGGTGAATGCCCGCCATAGAGCAACACACCGAGGAACTCGCGGTCTGCCAATACGAGCATGTCCGGGCTGGTGGGGTGGACCAGTTGGGCGGCGAGAGTACACCGTTGCGGTAGCCCTGCAGTTCCGCATCCAGCACGACACAGATGGCCGCGTTCGACCAGCGTGGCCATCCGTGTGTGGAAGGCGGCTTGGGGTCCGCACTGCGGTGGCAGCGGTCGTCGACGACGGGACGCCGTGGGGCAACAATGCCCGTTGGTGTCTGACGTACCGTCAACCACGCGGCAGGCAACCGGCGTGTCCAGCATTCACGTTCTGTCAATGCGCGGCATGCTCGGCCTGTATATGAGGCTTAATGCCTGGAATGTGGCGATTACGGCCGTGGAAGATGTTGCGAAAGGTGTGGACGAATGAAGACGACTCGCATCCGTGCATCCGTGGTGTCCGCCGCGCTGCTGGCCACCGTAGGTGGCGGCACCGCGCAGGCCCAAGTCTTAGCGGAGGCCCCTGGACAACCCGCGCTGCTGGGCGCAGCCCCCGCGCACACCGATTGTGTGGACCCCTACGGGACCAATCTCAACGAGTCTCTTTCGATCCAGGAACAGATCATCGGCCATCCCGATCCCGCATGTCCCAGGACGGTGCTCGCAGGCGAGAAGTGGGTCCTGTCCTTCCCCTCGTGGGGCACGGCGGCCATCTCCGAGGGTGCCGACTACCCGGTGCATTACAAGCCTTCACTGGCCAATCCGATGGAAGACTTCAAGCTCAAATTCCTCGGAGTCCGGATCGTCCTGGACGCTGGCACGCCCCAGGAGCAGACCTACCACTACGGCCCGGGGGCCCTGCATCTCATCCAGCCCGGTGGCGTCACCCTGAGTAGAATTCCGCGCACCGTCTTCGCCACACCCCCAATGCCTCCCCTACCCACCGGTCCGCACACCAGTAACGTCTACCTACGACTGATGTCACCGCACTGCGACGGCGTCGGGACCAACCCTGGGATGAACTGTCTCCCCGCAGGCGAGCTGCCACTCCCCACGTTCAAGTTCAACGTCATCTAGTGACCTGAGTCGGAGATTCGTCGGCGTGAGCGGCGACTCCGTCGAGGACTCGGCGGTCTTCGTGCGGAGCGGTGGACACCGCGCTTGAGCTTCTTCTGCGTTGAGTTCGGCGAACCATCGTTCCACCAGGTTCAGCCGCGGCGATCCCGTGGGTTTACCCCGACCGGCTACCAGCCCTCACACGCCCTCCTGCCGTGGTAGCGCGCATCGTCGCACTGTGGTCGGCTTGCGAACAGCTCACCAGGGAACCGCACTTGATCACAGACGTGCACGACACCCGGCTGCGCTCGGCTCGCCTAACCCCGTCAGCGATAGGGGAGCGGCCGTCGAGTGGGCGGTTCAGAGGCGCCGCTAGCGTCCCCGGTCAGATGAGCCAACGAAACCGCTCAGGTGTGCAGATAACGGCTATGAGTATGAGGGAGGCACGCCGTCCAGGACACTGATGTTCCCCGTGGATGACGCAACGGGAACAATGAGGGGAACCGAGGAGAACATCCACGGGGAGTCTATGACCAGCGTAGTTCATACTCCATGCGTCGGCCCGTGAGATGCTGAACCCGTTGTTCCCCTTGTTCCCTTTGCTCATTGAGGTTGACTGAGGGGGCGGGTTCATCTCGTCGGGAATCGGTAAGCACGAACCTTGTGCTCCGAAAGTCACTTCTTCACCGTGAGCGTCGCCGGCCCGAAGGGCTGGATCAAGGCTGTTCCGGCTACCCAGCCTCCAGGGCCTGGAGGGCCTTCCGCGCTCCGGCGTGCCACGGGTATCGCTGAGACCCTGCGTCCGCTCCTCCTGGTACGGAGGGTTGCGTGTCAGCCTCGGAGGTGGGGCAGTTGGGGAGAAAGAAGGAGCCCGCAGGGCAGATGGCGCACGGCAGACTGGCCGTCGGAGTGGCAGTGCGCGGCGAAATAGAGGGCAGCAAGGCGCACCCCTGACGGGGTCTTGCGGAGCCGGTGGTATCGCTTCACGCTGAGGGCCCAGTGGGAGTGCCGGCCTGGGGCCTCTCGCCCAGATGGAAGGACTTGGGGGTTTGGGTGAAGGCTGGCCACGCTGATGGGTGCCGGGCGCGAGATACCGGCAGCCAAGACGTCCTCAATACGCAAGACGTCCTCAATACGGGCGTGCAGCCATCCGGCGTCGATGAGTTCGGCAAGGGTGGGTGGGGCGTCCACTAGGCGTAACGCGCGCAGGTCCTCAGCGCTATAGGTGGCGGGGCTGCGCCGCGCTGCGTCAGCATCAAGGCGAGCAGTGAAGCATCTGGGGTGGAACCGCGCCGCGCACGGCTAACTGCACCGCGTGCACCGAATCCGGCATCGACGCTGCCTGCGAGGGGCGTAGTTGGCGACGGCGGCTACCGGAAACAACACCCCATGCCGAAGCCGCATGGCTGGTCAGGACCTTCTCGAAAGACGGAAAGACGATCATAACTTCTCCCATCGCCGCGTGCGATCCCGTGTCAAGCACACCGTCACACGGAGGAGGAACTGGATGCTGCGGGACTGCCTTCGCCGCTGCGGCGGCGTCTACTAGGTCGCCAGAGGCATCACCAGCATGCACAACCTCGCACTTGCCGATAACGAACCCGACGACCGAGCAGCCCGAACTCTTTCCAACAACCAGTTGCGACCGAGCCTATAGCGCCGGGCCCTCGTCATGGCCATCTCGCAACCCGCAACGAGCCTGGAAGGAGGGCAGTGACAAACCGTGACGGCAAGTTGTGTTCACTGCCTATCGTGAAGTCGCTACAGTGCACGCGGTGTCGAGTTGCAGTCGATCGAGGAAGCCCTCGGTGATCAACTTGTGCTTGTACAGGGCAAGTCGGGGTGTAGGCATTCTCTGGCTAGGCTAGCGGATCGGAAGCTCTGTATTCGGGTCAGCATGACCTTGGAGCCTCTCAGGCGCTATCCATTTAGATCTGGTGCAGGAAATATGCTGCTCCAGCCCAATGAAGGGGCAGCGGAACCTTTCGGATCGCTGAACCTAGTAAAGCAAACTATTTCGAGGGGAACTAATGTCATTGACTCCGGATGATATCCGCCAGAGGAAGTTTAAAACCGTACTGTTTCGGCAGGGGTACGACGAGAGTGAGGTGGATTCTTTTCTGGAGGAGGTCGAGTGGGAGATGACCAGGATGCTAGAGAAAGTTAAAAGGTTGGAGGATGAACTTGCGAATATGGGGAAGCGAGATCTCAGTATGGGGCAGCTGACCCTGCCTCAGGGGCATCAGATCACATCACTGGTTCCCGCTCAGTCGCCTCGTCCGGGTTCTGCGGTGCGAGATAGAGAAGCACAGGCAATGGTTGACGCCAGCAGGAGCAGTGCCAGTATTCTTCGGCTCGCTCAACAGACTGCGGACCGAGCGATCGCAGAAGCCCGCTCGGATGCTAGGAAGATCCTTGAAGACGCGCGGAAGGACGCCGATAGACTTAAGCGAGATTCGGATACCCATGCTCGCATCGCAGAGGGTAAAGTCAGCGAACTGCTCGATTTTGAGCGTGAGTGCCGAAGTCGGTTGAGAGCTTATCTGCAGAGTCAACTGCGGCAGCTGGATTATCGAGCTGAAGATATTTCCACTATCGAGTCCTATACACCTCCCCCGTTTCAGCCCACGTGAGCCTGGATCGTCTGAACGTGTACCGCGAGCTTGTTGAAGTGCGTAAGTCAGGTGCCTGGTACGAGTCGGTGTTCCTTCGATAGGTCACCCAGCAGATTCCGTTAAAGGCTCACGGGGCACCTCCCGTCGGTGAGGATGAGTGCCGTCCGGAAGCCACCCAATGCTCTGTGTCTAAGTGAACTTACATCAGGAAGGAATCTCTACCTTCGTTCATGGCAGAGTTGTAGACGGTGAATGATGTCCACCCGCGAGATGGCCTTGAAGGATGTTCGCTAGGTCGCAAACAGGCAGCACTCTTTCGTGTCGGCGGGGTCCTATCGATATGCATGGCGCAGTGGCGCTGGTTTCCTTGTGCGCTGCAGCTGATCTTCGCAGGCTAATGGAGTTCGAAGTCACAGTGAAACTGGACGGCGAAAGCGGGACGTCAGTATGGAGTCCCGAGCCGGATCGAGAGCTTCATCAGCTTGTGCATGTTCGAGTGCGAGGCGCTCGACCCCGCGATCGTGAAGGCTTGCCAGATGGAAGGTCGAGACATGGTCTGCTGTAATGCAGTCCGCGCGTGCCGTTGGGTGGTTCTTTCCAAATATTGTGGGCACCAGAAGCGGGCCCGGCAAAATGCCGGACCCGCTAACTCTGTTATGCCACCGGTCGGGGCGACACTTGAAGAGGGGTGAATTAGCTCGCGGGCGCAGTGGGCCCAGTAATCGGGGTGTTCGGCGCAGTCGGAGTCGGAGACGGGATGACCGGACCAGGTCCCGTGTGGATGGGGTGGTGGGGCTTGATGGAGCCCTGTTCGATGTGGTAGTGGTGCCGCGGCTTGCAGACGTCCTTGAGCTTGAAGGTGTTGTTTTCCTGAACCTCGGAATCGTTATGGACGTCTTCCACACCGTGCGCGGGAGGTGTCGGAATCGTCGGCCCCGGCGTCGTCGGCGCCGGCGTCGGCGTGCCGGGGGCAGTCGGGCCGTGCTGCAGGCAATATTCAAGCACGAGGGCGTTGTTTTCCTGGACGATCGACCCGGCATGAACGTCACTTACTTCGTCGGCGAGGGCGGGCGTGGCCATACCCAGAGCCAGCACGGAACCGACAGCGATGGTGGCAGCCTTCATGTAGTTCACTTCAGCATCCCTTCTACAGCAGCGTCTAATGCGTCCACGACTTTCGTGGCGCCCGAGCAGCTCGCTGCTCGCCCGGGACCCTGCTTCCGCTATTTGTAGCGTTGATCCACCCAGTCTGGAAACCCTGACCCAGGAGCAAACTCTGCAATCACCCGATCACCGTAGCCGTCTTGAAATGAGATGTATCATGCGTATGCCACACTCGACATCAACCCCGGCCGTCGGCCTTGCTCGGGTTATGACTGCTGTGATGAGGCATGCTGACGTGGCCTCTCGTCTGGCGCAAGGTTGCTCATGGGCCCCGTGCCTTGCCGTCTCTCGATAGACATCCCGAAGGTCATGTCGCCTTCATTTGCCCGGACGCACCGATTTTGGTGGGCAACACCCCGGGAAGACGCATGCAGGTCGTGTGACTAGGACGACGGGCGCGAAGGGCGAAGCGAGCCCATGGTGCGACGGGTACCGTGTCGGCGGCAGAAGTCAGCGAAGCAGCTGAGGTTGCCGGATATTCTTGGCCGTCGGAGCACTATGCCCACCCAGATCCTGTGCCGGAATGGAAGGGCAGGAGTACGGACATCGAGGGTCAGCCGATGAAACTGGCGCACTGAAGGTTGATCCGAATGGCCGCTACTCCCGGCTGACCGAGCCATGGGGGCATGTGGGAGTGGTTCGCATCGATTGGCCCGAGAGGGGTGAGGGGCGGCCCTCGTGGGCGGGCGAGAGGTAGGTGGCGTGCACGACATGCTCGGCCAGAGCCAAGTGGCTGGCAGTGAGGTCATTGTGCGTCAATGCGGTACCCGCCGATCTACAAGATGCTCGCCAGCCCTCACATGCGAAGTGGTAGGGGAGGGACAGCCGCCGACCGGATACCAGTCGGCGAATTCCTCGTCCTCGAACAGACAGCTCGTCCCCAGCGCCTCCGATTTTCTTGACTGGGACTCGGCTGCCAGTGAGATCCTATGCAGAGCGTGATCTTCGGGTTCGCAATGGCTTGGGGATGAGCTGATCCACGAACTGATGGAAACAGGCCAGTGCAGCGATGGGTGGGAGGATGGCCAGAGCGGCAGTAATCACACTTCCCAGGGTGTGCGCTGCGCACAGGGCGGCGGTGGCCAGAGAAAAGAAAGTAATAACGATCCAAGAGGACGTTCCGACCACCCGTTCACGCAGAACTGATTGCAGAATACATAGGCAGGCCATCAGCCAGGGGCCATAGATCAAGAGCGGCCACCAGCACGCAATATCTTGAGGCATCCTAGAAGCCGCAAGGTTATGCAGCGTCTGGTACGAGATTCTACCCCCCAGCGCGCTTACAGTAAGGGCCATAAGGCCCATAAGAGTCTTAGCGATAAGGCTGAAGTATTTCGGCCATCCAGTTTTTGCTCGACGGGCGCGGTGGCGCTTTCTGTGTCGGCGGTCAGAAGTAGGCCTGTTGGCCTTCGCAGATTGAATTGTGGTATCCCCCTGAGGAGAATTCATATTCCGCAGAAAGAGTTCCCAGTCTGCCCCGATGTCCCATTCTTCAGTGAGGGACTCCAGGGTTGGAGTGTCATGTACAGGTTGCCCAAATTCACGCATTAATTGCCTAGAGTAGAGAGATTGCGGTAAGGGTTATATTTCATCTAGGTCACAGCCGTTTTGCCTAGTGAGTCTGGAAGAGGCAGATCCGGTGGCGGTGAGGCGACGATGAGAGCGGAGCGGTACTGGATCTCGTGCAGGCTCTCCACACCCATAAGCTCAGTAACGAGAATCCGGCCGAGCTTGATGTCCGCCAGTCGAGTGATGTCCCGTATATCTGACCAGTGAGGCGTGAACAGCTGTCATGGTATGGCTGATGCGATTGGTCGAGCGTCGTGCTCGCCAGGGGATGTACCGCTACCTGAGGTGGGCAGACGGGTCCGTTGGGTATGCGGGAGCCGACGCGGCCACGGTTGAACCACCCGCCTACTTCTCCGGCAGCCAGCAGCCACAGTAGAAGTGCGGACGGCGGCGCCCGGCTCCTCAAGAGAGGCCGCGCGGTCGGCCGGCGGGGGATCTACCGGGTCAGGCAGGCTTCGTGAGGCCCGGCATTAACCTCGAGGATCTGGGTATGTGTCGCCTCCTTGATCCAGGCAAGTGCAGGTTGAGGCAGGGATGGGCCAGCAGTCGCCCGCGGATCGGCTCGGTCTTGTGCGTGGTGTAGCTGTCCACAATCAGGCGCACGCAGAGACCCGGGGGAGGGGGGGACTTCTCGGTCGAGCTTGGCGAGGAACTTCTTGAACTCCGTGGTCCGGTGCCGACCATGGAGAGAGCCAGTCGTTGTCCCACTCGTTGTGTCCAAACCCGCTTACTGCGCCGGGCGGCCAACGCCGCCAGCGCAATGCCCGCTTCACCGCGGAACAGTGCACCGCCTGCCCGCTCAAGGCCTAGTGCACTACCGTCGCAGAGGTCCGGAGCGTCATCCAGCAACAGGATGCAGTCCACCGCCAAGCCGCCTCTTCTCCCATCTAGCAGGTCGACTACCGACGTTGGCTTCAAGTCATCGAGCGGTTCATTGCTCCCGAGCTAATCGACATTCGGCGTAATTATTATCTCCCTGTGTGGCCATGCCAATGTCATTTGCCCGCACTCAGTGAGGGCAGGCGGCGTTGGCGACAACACGGGCTCGCATACGCGTTCGTCAACGTGGCGCCTATCGGCAGGATTCTCCAGGGATTCAGCCTCGAGCAGTTGGACTATGCCCATCGACTGCCAGAGATGTGAGCCGTTCTCCCAGCTCAGGCGGCACCTGTATCTCACAGCCGGCTCGGTTCCTGGGCTGCCTTGCAAGACTCTCGCCCACTCGGAGTTTTCAGCCTCTATCTGGCAGGCGAGCGTCGTATAGTTTGCTGCGGTTAGCGGGCGAGGGTAGTGCGCTAGTCTCCTCGCGTGACGTCGGCAATGCCGGGAGGCGTGTTGACCGGTTACTTGCTGCGCCATTAACTTCGTGCAGCTGTGCGCGCCCCGAAAGGAAGAGCGAATGCCGAAGCAAACGCCAGTGCGAAATGACGGCACTGTTTCGCAGCGATGGGTATCTATGCGGTCTGGTGTAAGCACCGGAACTCTGAGGAACCTCACACGCATCGGTCTGCTTCCGGATGCAGTGCGGCTTCGGCCAGGGGACGTAATCATCGCGAGGGTCGCGTCAGCGCTTGGAGCCACTCGATCGACAAATCGTGACGTGCGAACCGGTCAGCGGACTGAAGTCGCGCTGCAGCGTGATCGCCGAGCCATCGCACTAGTCCGCGACGTGATCAGTCGTCAGGCAATTGGGTCGCGGACGCTACTGCTTGCAGGTACAGCAACCGCCTGGATCGTGTCCGAAGACCATGAGCTGCTGCGCCTGAAAGAACAGGCACGGGAAGCCCATGCCCCACTGACCATTTTGCCGATTGGCCAGTGGGGTCTTGAGCTGAGTGAGTTCGTGAGGGAGATCACGTCTACTGAGACTGCTGAAAGTGAGGCGATAGCAGCATAAGGAAAACCGGCACTCTCAGCCCTCTGCCGCAAACAGAGGATGAAAATGCCGGATGTTTCAGCAAACTGATATTCCCTCGCGTATCGCCATTAGAGAATATCAGCTCGCCTATCCTATTTCGCGTGAAGCCTCTCACCCTGTCTCGAAACGCGAGTAAGAGGATCAAGTCATTTGCCCTCGAGGCAACGCGAGGGTACGAGAAAACGACAGAGTCAACCCTGGGTGGGTGTCCGGCCGACTCCCACCGGACCTACTGCTGTGCCTTGAGTGGCCTGAGCACCGCTCCTCTATAGGCCCCCTTCCGTTGTTGCCTCACTCCGCGACCAACTGCAGCAGACCTTCTTCAACCGCCGAGCCGCGCTAGGAGATCACTGACAGGCCTTGACCGCTCCGCCCCCGCCAGAGGAATCGAGCGGTCAAGATCCACGAACCTTTCTGCAACTAGCCAGGAGTAAACCATATTCGCTACACCGAGGGCTGGCATTTCATTGCCTCAAGCCCCTCGCCAGTCGTACGCCAGTGTAACGGCAGGAATGGATCATCAAGTTCCTGCAGCTGCGGACGCAGCACACACTTTCGATGCGAGCAACACCCAACATGTACCCCGTCTCCCCGCGGACGGAACCCATAGACCTGAGGATCTCCGAAGGCGCTACCGCGTCGATCGACACCGAACCCAGCTGCGACTTGCTCGCGTTGTCGATCCTGACGGGCCGCGGTTGGCCGCCGATCCAGGGGAATGGCGACACGCATTCGAATCTCATGGCGCATTCAGCTCGCTGCGATCGGACTGGCGATGTGTGGTGGGTGCTGTGGTGCGCGCGATTGCGACCGTGTGTCACTTCGAGGCATGCGTCGTACGGTCGAGCCGGAAGGCCATGATGACCAAGGCATCCCTTCTAGCTGACCGACCCGTTTCCATGCACCAAGTAAAGCGAGCTGTACGGGCGTTGAGGGAGGCTGATCTTCTAATCACGTTACAGGAGGGGAGGGCGCCATCTCAACCGAATTCCACCGGAACGGTGCCACTGTATGCCCTGACCGTGCCGCAGCAAGTGGACGAGGAACTACCGGTACGAACCCCTCAGGGGCGAGGCCGTTCAGCGGAGGAACGATCAGCTGCTCGAGGGCGGGCTGTACGGCTTGCTCTAGGGCTCGCGGCAGGTGAGAGCCTCGCAACGATAACTCCACAGCATGACGGGTGCTATCCGGGGGAGTTGAACAACCGAGCTGGGGACGAATCTGCACCCCAAAACCTCGGTTTTACCGAGGTGGGTGGTTGTTCCCCCCTACCCCCCGATGGCTCGAACTCACCCCCGATCTCGTCGGCATCAGCATCGGCACCGTTGCGTACTTCGAGTGACGCTCGTTGGAGGCCCGTACGCCCTCGGCGCGGAACCATCAGCACGTCCAGACAGATCCGCTTCACGGCGCAGCTATTGGTGAACGATCTTGGACATCACCTGGTCCTCTCCCGTATCGCTCCAGGACGACTGGCTAAGCTCCTGGAACCTTTTGCATCGGCCAACTGGTCCGCTGCTGACGTCAGGTGGGCCCTAGAACAGCGACCCGACGGTTCACTCCACCGCTACGGAGACCGCGTTCGCCACCCTTGGTCCTGGGCGAAATGGCGGCTCAAGTGGTGGCTGAACGAAGCGGGCACTCCTGTCGCATCACGGTGGGAGCAGTTGGCCGGGCAATCCCGGAGCGGACGCCCTGACACTCCAAGAATCCGTGCCCAGCGCGCACTTGCCGGCGATAGAGAAAGCATGCGTGTTGCCCTACGGCCGAAGGCCGAACAGCATGTGGAGAGACCAGCGAATTCTACTCCTAATAGATTCTATTGTGCCGTACGTGCCAGGCTAACGGGGCAGTCTAGAAGCACCCAGCGTCTGTGAATTCGAAATCCGTAGGAGCCGGAAATCCACTCAGCAGCTGGAGCATGGTGAGTTCGATCATCTGTGGAGCTTCCAGGTCCGGCTCCTCCCGGAATCATGTCTCATTTAGCCTCGTTAATTCTTGGTATTCGCAGGTGAGGGTGGTGCTGGGAGCCGTCCTGATTCGCCCTGGCCCTCCAGGAACGGTGCGCTGTCTGGCTGTGAGTGACGATAGAGGGAGGTCCCTGCTCGAGGCCTTTCGCCGAGATCGTGATCCGCAACTCCTCGCGGAGCTAGCCAAGCGCAGGCTTCACAACAAGATTCCCGAGCCAACCGTGGCGGTGACGGGACAGTTCCGGGAGCACTACGCGTTCCTAGGCCGGTGGGATCTGGATCAGTACGACCAACTCACCGCTATGACCAGGCAACTGAATGAGTGGATCGAGGAGGTGATGGTCCTCCTTCGCCCTGCCTTTGACCTGCTCGACACCGTCTCTGGGATCAACTGGCACATCGCGGAAATGATCGTCGCGGGAAACCGGCAGAGACATGAGCCGATGGGCCGCTTGGACGCAGGCCGCGCGGGCGACTACCTCCGCGTCGACGGCATCGCCTCGTTCAGATAGTTGACCTCGGTTATCGGCATCCCGGCTGCCCTCAGAATCCGGATAAGGCCGGCCCCGTAACAACCGGTGCCTTCCACCCGGCCCGCGTGATACGGCCCATGCCCGCAAGTCCCGGTAGCCGTTGTCGGGAACGACCAGCTGCCCAGCGTCACCCCGAGAAGGCTCAGGACGACGACTACATGGCAGTCCTGTGCGTGGCGACATCAATGGCGATCTCCGTCTGATCGGACACCGTCGAGAGAGAAATCAGGGCTTGTCTCGCCACAGTCCCAGTCGACTGCACTCCGGGCAGAAGTGAGGTCAGATCTGTGACGATGCCGGAGCGAGGATCCTATGCGGACACGGCCCCCGCCCGGAGGCAATAGCACCATCCTCTGGCACGGCCAGGGGATCATACTCAAGGCATCCTCGGACAGGCCCCTATCGGAGCACGCTCGCCGGTCCGGCGCAGCATGCATCGCTGGAGTCCACAGGCCGAAAGTTCCTGAACAAAGCAGCCTGGGCCTGTTGTCCCACAGGTATTCCCATCGACGGAGGCTGAGGCCGGGGTCGGCAGGAGGAGGCTCTGAAGGTACGGTTCTGCTGAATGACGAAGTTCTTGTATGGGTGATCGCCATATAAGTTCGGGGACAGCAGTTTCACGTGGTGGGGAAGGACACGAAGATAGTTTTCCCCTGGCCGACATCTGCGGGCTTAACGCTGACAGTGCCGGAATATCGGGTAGCTAGTTCTGTAATAACTCGAAGGCCGGACCCCATGGCGTGTAGGGAAAGACTAGGAAAGCTCGGATGGGTGTCGGTTACAGCAACTGTGAGACATTCGGCGGTGAGAGTCAGTTTGATGCCAATGGTTGGAGAGTGATCAGCGGCATGGTTCACTGCATTCGCGACGAGTTCGCTTACGCTCAATAGAGTTGCGTCCGTGATCGGACTCTCGCAAGTGACCCCGAAAGAGACCAAGGCGAGGGCTGCCGTATAACGAACCAGCCTGACGGATTCTGGTACAGCTGGCACTACTTGGCTGTGCCATTGTTGGGATGCACACACGTTCATACGAGTTCCTCCAGAAGCTGCGGTGAGAGCGAGACTCGTCGGGAGTCTTTTGGGCTGCATTGATTCATCCGTGCGTCCTGACACCTCGCGCGAGGTGGTCCAAGTGGCGGACTGACAGCACCAGTTCAGCATAATTGAATCACAATAAGATAGGGCTGGTGGCGAGGCGGATCTGCGTCGGATGTTCGAGCAAGTGCGCCTGAATCGCTCCGAGTTTCGAGAGGCCCCGGGGTGTGTCCGTGACCTGGAGATCTTCCCCGTATCTGATGATGGCTGACTTCGTATCCGATGAGCAGAGAAATGGATCTTTCCGACATGGAGTCGTTGACGGCAGAACCCGTCGACCCGCCTGGCCTTAACGAGTCCGACACAGGGAGATTGAGCATCTCGGCCCGATGGCAGAGCGACATGCTGGATCGGATTGGCCGGAGACGGGATTGCGCAAAGGCTGGCCTTCCCCAACATCGCGAGATGTGGCTGCGGCCTGGTTGGAGCCAGCGGGTGCCTGATGAGTCCCATTCAGGGCACTGATCGTCCCGCGGCACCATTACGGTCGTCGCGGACTGAAGCACACGGCCAGGGCCAGGGCCCGCGTGTCGATCAGGAGATGCCGCTTGAGGCCCAATATCCTCATGCGTCGCACTCGTGTTCAGCCACCCCGCTCGGTGGCCTTGACGCTCTCGCTGTCCAACTCCCCTGAACTCGGGGTAGACGCCTAATGGGCGGTGAAGGGGCGGCAGCGAGTGGGGAGGAGAAGGCCGTCTGCTCGTCGAACAGCTTGTGGTGCTGGAGACAGTGATAGAGCCGGCCGAGAAGCTGGTTGAAGTTGAAGAGGTTGCGGTGCGCGTCCGCGTGCCAGTCTCCGTGTGCGTCGCGGCGCCGTGGGTGGTGCGCTCTGGCGGCCGGGGAGCCGTTGAGGGCGGCGAAGCGCTCATTCATTCCCATTAGGTAGCCGGCGTGGTTGAGGCGGTCGTTCTTCACGCGACGACGGGTGATGCTGGACTTCTTGCCGGAGGCCCTGGTGATGGGCGAGGAGCTCGCATACGCCTTCAGGCCGCAGGCGTCGACGAAGCGGGTATGGTCATCTCCGATCTCGGCCAGCACCCGGGCGCCGAGCTGGACGCCGAGACCCGGGAAACTCAAGAGCACGTCAGCGTCCGGGTACTGAGGGAAAGCCTCTTCCACCTGACAAGATCGCTCGGCAGCGGTGCAGGCGGCCTCCAACCGGACGAGGAGGGCGAGCATCTGTCGGCCGAGCGCGTCCTCGACGAGGAGTGGCTGGTGTGCGTTCTGGGCGTGGAAGTCCCCGCGCAGCCGCTCGGCGTCGGCGTCGATGCCCCGCTTGCGGCCTGCCCAGTTAAGCGCCGCGCTGATCTGCGTGCGGCTGAGCCGCGCGGCCCTGGCCGGGGTTGGCGCCACGCGAAGGAGTTCGCGGGCTTCGGGGCGGCACAGGCCGTTGGAACGCCTCACTAGCCGCGTTCGTGGCACCAGTGCACCCCACGGGCCTCGATCTGTACGGGAGCTCACGCGGCTCGGGTGCATTAAGAGGTCACCGTGCGATGGGCTCGTCCCACCAACACCAACGAGGGATCAAGCCGAGGGGTGTTGACTTGGTGTCGGCCGCGAAGGCGCCGGACACTGCCCGATCTACCGCGAGGCATCAAGGTCCGGCCGACAGCAGGCATCCGCCCGGCGCCCACGCCACCGCCGGACGGTGAGAGCCTCGTCCTGACGACTCTCAATCCGCCCCTGGCGCCGGTGATGGATAGACGCTCTGAATTATGGCGGGAAGCCGTGCGGGAGCAGCAGCCGTCAGGCATGGCCCGCCCGCAGCCACTAAGCCAGCGCGTTGACGAGTTCGCACCGAGGGCCTTGGGGCTGGTGGCCACCCGGCTTCGGCGGCGGCCCCAGCGGTTCGAGCACACTCCACTCGCCATCGGAAGGATCCGTCCCATCGGAAAGATCCGTCGGATCGTTGACGAGCCATCCCGCCTGCCCGAAGTCGCAAGAACTCTCAACTCTCCTGCTGTGAACGGAGCTTCTCAGCACCCACGAGCTGCTTGGCTTGGCAGGACCAAACATGAGGCTGCGGAAATCAGAGCGTATCCGGACATTCCAACGTGACGAACTCAGGCTGGAGCTGCCGGAGTCCAAAGGTCTGTTCGTGCTCAGCACAGTAATCCAGTAATCCGTGCGTCTACGCGTGTCCCTTGCGATGATGAAGACCTTCGCTTGCGCTCGGATGGAGAGAAAATCGCTCTGGACTTCGGCGCATGGGGTTGCGTTCTAAGCCGTCCCCAGAGTCTGGGGAATTCTTGCGTGTTTCAGTAAGTTCGCGCGTGATGCCTGGGAAGGCACGGCGAAAGCTCGTGTTAGGTAGGCCAAATTTGCGGGCGAGGGCCAGTGTGCTGGGGCGTCGGCCGGCGATGTGTGCCTGGCGCTGCATTTGACGGAGCGTTTCGCGCACCTGCTGCTCGGTAGGATATTTGGATTTTCTTGCCATGATGCCTCCAGAGGATGGAGCGGTTGTGGTCGAAGCCTGGACCCTTATCAATAAGCGAGTATCGAAAGCGAATATGTGCGCGCTAGATTCGGCACTTAAGGCGAATGAGTTGCGCAAAGAAGAGCGCCGACCGTGATCGGTTCCAGCGTAAGCGGGACAGGGGGAACTCCTGAGATAGTGAATTCTTTGACTTGATGGTCTTGCTTAATATTCGACGCACGAACATTTCTTCGAATTCGGGTTTCTCGCCGCTACGCGTATGCCGAGGAGTGGGGATAAAGGTCTGAACCTGCCGGACGAGGCTTCGAGGAGGGTGGCTCGCCCCTTCTGCCTCAACTTGATCGAAGGGTGAGTGAAGCCTCGTCTGCTTGTGTAGCCTCTGGGGTCGAGCGACTCGTTTAATCCGTTTAACTGATGTGGATTTGGGGTGCGTGCATGACAAATAGTTCGCTTCGCTGCGTCATTCGTGAGGCTGGCTGTACGTATGCGGAGTTGGCGAAAGAAGTCCGAACTGTGGCAGCCGAGAACGGCGATGCTCGGCTGCGAACCAATGCCTCGGCGGTGGCGCACTGGGTGGCGGGCAAGCGCCCGGCCAGTACCACAGCACGCTGGCTAGCTGAAGCTCTCTCGCGAAAACTAGGGCGCCCAGTCTCCCCTGGACAGCTCGGGCTGATCACGCTCGAAGATGTCCCTGATCCAGAATCAGGTCTCGGTGGAGACGCCGTGGACGCCCTTGTGCAGCTGGGGCGAGCTGACAGCGAACGCCGTACGTCGGTGACTTCCGCCCCCTATTCTGTCGCTGCATCTCGCGCGATCAGCCGTGCAGGGAACGGGGCTGTTGACCTCTCTCACAGTCGTGACTTGTCCACTCCAGGAGAAGTGGGAGAGGGCGAGATCCGCGCAGTCAAGGACCTGACTGGAACGTTTATCGCCATCGGTAAACAGCACGACGGCCAGTATGGTCGCGCCGCTGTTGTGCAATATCTGGTTTCGGAAGTAGCCCCCTTGTGCCGGGCAGGAGTCCTGGGCGAGGTGCAGAAGAGAAGGATGCTGTCGACAGCGGCTTGTGTGGCATCTCTGGCCGGCTGGAAGGCGTATGACGGCCGTGAGCAGGGGCTGGCCCAGCGGTACTACATGCTTGCGCTTGAGCTCACGAAAGAAGCAGGCGATGAGAGGCACGGAGGGTTCCTTCTCTCAGTACTAGCCAACCACGGCTTGGAACTGGGCTGTCCAAAGCACACCCTGGCATTGACTGACACTTCGCTGAGCCGGATGAAGGGTGTCGATGCTGCTACCGAGTCCATGATGGTCGCCACCCGTGCTCGTGCCCTCGCTATGGCCGGAATGCGTCGAGAGGCCATCGTCGAGGCAGCGAAAGCAGCGCAGCTGGCAGAGAAGGGTGATCATGCTGACATGCCTTACTGGGCGGCGCTCTGGGGGCCGGCTGCCCCTGGTGTCAACGGTCAGATCGCCAAGACCGCCGCATACCTCGGCAATTTCAGCGTGGCCGAACATCATTTTGCGCAAGTTGTCAGGTGCTGGCAAGGGGCTGCGTACCCGGCTGCTTTGGCCAGAGTAAATCTGGGTTCCATGCAATGGCGCCAAGGCAATATCGAGCAAGCATGCGATACTTGGGGTCAAGTGTTGCACTCGGTGAGTGCTGCCCCGTCGCCTCGCCTTGTCGACTGCGTGATCGGGATACGAAGCTCGCTGGGCCCCTTGAAGCGGCGTGGATCACGTGCAGCCTTGGAGCTCGACGAGCAAGCCGCGGCATGGCTGCAACGCCGGGGAAAATTGCCACAGACATGATCCTCACCCTGCACGCGCCAGAGGTCACTTCCGTATCGATGTGGTGAGCCGCCCGGCGTGGACGTCTTTGAGCTGTCGGTGCGCCACCTGTTCTGCGACAACTCGACGTTTGCCAGGCGACGTTCGCCGAGCAGATCGAGGGCCTGACTTTCTCCGGAAGGACCGGTCGGTGCTGCTGCGGCTGGTGAGGGCATTGCCCGACCCTGCACGACAATACCCCGGTCTCTAGCGTGGGCGATTTCGCGACCCGCAAGGGCCATATCTACGGAACACCGCTGCTCGAAGCAGAGACGTACGCTGCCCCACTGTCTCCGGTGGTGGGGCCACACGACTACCTGGGTACGAAGTGGAGGGGAGACGCGCGTCTTGCAGGCTGAAGGGGATTGGTCTGGCCTGCAAGACGCACGTGGCCACTCCTGCTATCGGGTAGTGGTCCTCGCCCTTGCGGTGGCCTCACTAGTGCTAGGGCGCCCCTCGGTTGGTGCCGGACCGGTAGGAGGGAGCGATACCGGCTACGTCACCACCGTGCGGAGGTTCTCGATCACAGGCGTAGGTAACTCATCCTATGCCTTGCCAGAGAGAACAAGTGCAGCAGGAAATGAGCATGTCGGTTGTCATTCCGTAACGGCGTTGAGTATTTGCACGTAAAGACGTTCAAATACTCCCTGACGAGGAAGAGGGTAGCATCGAATTATCTCTAAAGGGTTCGGTTGATCTATCCTCACGGACTCCAGTCCGAAGCTTACGCGAGGAACTGCAGGCCGTGAACCTACTGTGCTCCCATACGTCGTGTCATAGCATCGGCCCTCATCGCATGGCGCTGACTTGCTCTTGCTGCTTTCCCTGGGATTAAACGCTGCATCCTAATCGTACGTCAAGCCCGATCGGCGACGCGCGTACCGGTTGCCGTGACGGCTCATTTCTGTCGGTGCAACAGGTGATGTTATATTTTCTATGTCGACAACTATGACTCACCGAGTGTGGCTTTGTAGTCCTTGCGGATAAGCTCAGGGTGAGTGAATGTGCGGTAATCGGCGAGATAGCGGATGGGGTATGCGTACTGAATATGAGGTGGCTGCGCATGGTCGCGGCCGGCAGTATGCTGCCGACTGTGTCACCGAAATGAGTCTTTGCTGTATATCGTCATGGATTCCCCTTCTTTGTCATTAGGTACGTGGAACCGACGGCGAACGCCACTTGCAAGACAAGGCATTGATGGCCCCTGAAGGCGGGCGTGGTCGCCTGGGTGGGTGGTAGAAATCAGGTCCGTGATGCCTGTACTACGGACACCGACGGGCTGTGCGCGTGCCTTCCGTGGAAGTCCGGGCGTGCGGCCGTCCGTCGCTCATGTCACAAAAGGGCCTGGGCATGCATAAGAGGGCGCTGCGCGGATGGGTTCGCCAGGCAGAGGCAGACAAGGGCGATCGGCCTGATCTGCTCACCACCACCGAGCAGACCGAGCTTGCCCAACTCCGCAAGAAGACAGGATGAGTTGCGTCGGGCGAACGAGATCCTCAAAGCCGCCTCAGTGTTCTTCGCGAAGGAGCCCGACCAGACCCGCACGAAGCTCAAGCGGTGTTCCACCACCTCCGCGACGGCTTCCGGGTCAAGCCCGTGTGCCGGGAACTCGGCCTGTCGATCTCGGCTTCAACGCCCGCCGCAGGCGCCCGAAGCCCACCCGGCGAACAGCACGACGAACCCCTCATCGAGCACATCCGCCGGATCCATGACACATCCGGCCAGACCCATCGAGCCCGGCGCACCCACCGCCAGCAGCCGGGCGCGAGGCCAACACCACGGCCCGCCACACCATCGAACGCCTCATATGCGAAGACGGCCGGCAAGGCGTGATCCGCGGACAACGGCGCCGCACCACGATCCCCGAGCCGCCCGCCCAGGCCACCCAATCTGGACAACCAGCACTTCACCGCAAGCCTGGAAGGCCACTGGTGAGCCCCAGAAATTAGTTCAGAGAAGGCGTGCTGTTGATCCTGTGGACGACGATCACCTTCATGGCCCGACGTCCCATTGGCGGCAGGCGCAAGCCCGGCCGCAGCGGGCGCCAGCCGTGTCGCCGAGGGAATGACGCGCCGCATGACCAGGGCGCGTACATTGCGCTGTCTCCGGGCTGCAAGGACCACGCCCCCGACCAGGGAACACATGCTCAGCGCACGAAGGCCGTGGGATATAACGGCGCTGCATCGTCGTCGGGTGCAGCGCCGTTATGTCCCGTGCGCTGGTCAGCCTGCGAGGCTGAAGTCGGCGCCGGCGGCGATGCGCGAGATGCTGCGGAGCCCCTTCACAGGGGTGGTGACCGTCGGGCGGTTGGTGGTGGTGCCATCACCGAGCTGGCCGTTGTTGTTGGAGCCGAAGGTGCAGACGCGGCCGTCGTGGCTCAGGAGCATGGAGTGGTTGGTACCGGCGCTGATAGCGCGCACATTGGATACCCCGGTCAGGGCGATGGGTGTCCCGCGGGTGGTGGCGGTGCCATCGCCAAGCTGACCGTAGGCGTTGTAGCCCCAGGTCTTGACGGTGCCGTCGGCCAGCAACGCCAGGCTGTGGTTGCGGCCTGCGGAGATGTTGTGCACGTTGGTCAGGCCGGGGACGGTGACTGGACTGGTGCGGTTGGTGGTGGTGCCGTCGCCGAGCTCGGAGTGGGCGTTGTAGCCCCAGGCCTTGACGGTGCCGTCGGACAGCACCGCCAGGCTGTGGTTGCTGCCTCCGGCGACGCCCCGGACGTTGGTCAGGCCGGGGACGGTGACCGGAGTGGTGCGGTTGGTGGTGGTGCCGTCGCCGAGCTCGGAGTGGGCGTTGTAGCCCCAGGCCTTGACGGTGCCGTCGGACAGCACCGCCAGGCTGTGGTTGCTGCCTGCTGCGATGGCCTCGACTTCGGTCAGACCGGAGACGGTGACCGGAGTGCTGCGGTTGGTGATGGTGTTGTCGCCGAGCTGGCCGTAGCTGTTGAGGCCCCAGGCCTTGACGGTGCCGTCGGACAGCAAAGCCAGGTTGTGCTCGCCGCCCACCGCGATGGCTACCACATCGCTCAGGCCGGTCACGGTGCTGGGGATGGCTGTGGAAGTGTTGGTGCCGTTACCGAGCTGACCGTTGACGTTGTAGCCAAAGCTTTCCACGGTGCCGTTGGAGAGCAGTGCCAGGCTGTGGCCGCCGGCGGAACTGGCAGCGAGGGCGGAGACGTCTGCGCCGGTCAGTCCGGGCACCGTGGCAGGTGTCAGCCTGTTGTGGTCCTCGGCGTCGCCGAGCTGCGAGTGGTAGTTGCTGCCCCATCCTTTGATGCGGCCCTCCTGGGCGGTGGCGGTGGGAGCGGAAAGCCCCCACGCCAGTAACGACAGCAATGCCAAGAGCCCGGCCAGCAGGGATACCTTCGGCCGTCGGCCCTTCGTTAACAAGTGCATGAGTTACCTCACGGTCCATGGGGCGCGAGGGCTCGAAGAGTAGGCCCAGTTCGCCCAGCGTGATCATCCTTGAACGATTAGTAACAGCACCTGTCCGGTCAGGCACGGATGACGCGCGGGGCGAGCTGGTGACCGTTGTCCTCCACACTCGAAGCCATCGACAGCCTGAGTGGGACACCACGCCGTCGTGATGCGGGGGGCGTGTTGGCGTACACCCCAACTCTGGCTGTACAGGGAACACATGCTTAGCGCACGAAGGCCATGGGACATAACGGCGCTGCATCGTCGTCGGATGCAGCGCCGTTATGTCCCGTGTGCTGGTCAGGCTGCGAGGCTGAAGTCGAAGCCGGCAGCGATGCGCGAGATGCTGCCGAGCCCCTCCACCGGGGTGGTGACCGTCGAGCGGCTAGTGGTGGTGCCATCACCGAGCTGACCGCTGCTGTTGTAGCCGACGGTACTGACGTTGCCGTCGCGGGTCAGGAACATGGAGTGGTTGCCACCACCGCTGATAGCGCGCACGTCGGACATCCCGCTGACGGTGACTGGAGTGGTGCGGGTGGTGGTGGTGCCGTCGCCGAGCTGACCGTAGGCGTTGTAGCCCCAGGTCTTGACGCCGTTGGCCAGCCGGGCCAGATTGTGGTTGCGGCCTGCGGAGATTTCACGCACGTTGGTCAGGCCGGTGACGGTGACCGGAGTGGTGCGATTGGTGGTCGTGCCGTCGCCGAGCTCGCCGTTGCCGTTGTAGCCCCAGGCCTTGACGGTGCCGTCGGACAGCCGGGCCAAGCTGTGGTTGACGCCTCCGGCGACTCCCCGGACGTTGGTCAGGCCGGTGACAGTGACCGGAGCGGTGCGGCTGGTGACGGTGTTGTCGCCGAGCTGGCCGTAGTAGTTGTAGCCCCAGGCCTTGACAGTGCCGTCGGACAGCACCGCCAGGCTGTGGTTGACGCCCGCCGCGATGGCCACGACGTCGGTCAGACCGGTGACGGTGACCGGAGTGGTGCGGGTGGTGGTGGTGCCGTCGCCGAGCTCGCCCTCGGCGTTGTGGCCCCAGGCCTTGACGGTGCCGTCAGACAGCAACGCCAGGCTGTGGGCGCCGCCCGCCGCGATGGCCCGCACACCGCGCAGGCCGGTCACGGCGCCGGGGACGGCTTGAACGGCGGTGGTGCCGTTACCGAGCTGGCCGTAGTTGTTGAAGCCCCAGCTTTCCACGGTGCCGTTGGAGAGCAGTGCCAGGCCGTGGCCGCCGTCGAGACTGGCAGCGAGGGCGGAGACCTTTGCGCCGGTGAGTCCGGCCACCGTGGCAGGTGTCAGCCTGCCGCCGCCCTGGGTGTCGCCGAGCTGCAGGTGGTAGTTGCTGCCCCATCCTTTGATGCGGCCCTCCTGGGCGGTGGCGGTGGGAGCGGAAAGCCCCCACGCCAGTAACGACAGCAATGCCAAGAGCCCGGCCAGCAGGGATACCTTGGGGCCTCGGCCGTTCGCAAGCAGGTGCATGAGTTACCTCACGGTCCATGGGGCGCGAGGGCTCGAAGAGTAGGCCCAGTTCGCCCAGCGTGATCATCCTTGAACGATTAGTAACAGCACCTGTCCGGTCAGGCACGGATGACGCGCGGGGCGAGCTGGTGACCGTTGTCCTCCACACTCGAAGCCATCGACAGCCTGAGTGGGACACCACGCCGTCGTGATGCGGGGTGCACACGGTCGCGTGTGAACCCACGTATAAAAAACCATCAATAGGGCGTCCCAGGCGTGCGGAAAACCAACACTCCGGCAGGCAGGGGGAATTCCCATGCGTCGGATCGTCCCGCGCGCGGGAGACCAACTTGCCCTGCATGGAGTTCTCGGCGCACTGCTGGGATCGTCCCGCGGGTGTGGGGAACCACCGCGGCAGGCGTGAGCTTGCCAGTGCGCTTCCAGGACCGTCCCGCGGGTGCGGGGAACGAACACCCACCACGCCTGTGCACTTGTTCTGCACCAGGATCGTCCCGCGGGTGCGGGGAACCGACTGCGGCCGGGTGCCCCCGACGGTCACTACTACATAGGGCGTCCCGCGTGCGCGGGGAACCAACGTGCCGGTGAGACCCTTGCTCCAAATGCGAATGGATCGTCCCGACGAGCGCAGGGAACTAATCCGGCGTGGAGTGGGTTCGTGCACACGCTTGTCTGTTAGCACTCTATGGAGTTAGGGGTGTAGCAGGTGGGGTGCGGGACGCCAGCGGATTACCCGCTGGAGGGCCTCCGGTCAGATTCCTGGCCGGGGTCTTCTCGCTTCAACGCCCTATGCCCGACTTCCCGTAGGCCGTCAAGACTTACAAGAGCTCCACGAGCGTTTTGAGTGTCCCCCCTACCGGAGGCCACTACCGCGATCTGCTCTTTCGCCAGCCTGCGGATCGCAGCGGCGCTGTTGTGCGCACGGTCAGCGGCATGACCACACGCGGAGCAGTTGAAACGCGCGTGAAGAGGCGCAGAGCTTGGGTTTCGCTCTCCGCACTTTCCACACGTCCGGTTCGGCGCCGATCCCTTGTCGAGAACGACGAGTTCACAGCCGTACCAGAAACTCTTATAAGTGAGCTGGCGGCGCAGTTCACCGAGTGCCGAGTCCAGCAGGTGACGGTTGAAGGCCGATTTTACCTTCACGTTCTTGCCGGGCTGTTCCAGCGTGCCCTTGGCGGACGCGGTCAGCTTGACCAGGTCCAAATCCTCGATCGCGACATGCGTGAAGCCGATCGCAAGGCGCTTGGAGACGTCGTGCAGTGCTGTCGCGCGGCGCAGCGCCACCTGGTGGTGGAGGCGGGCGACGCGGCGGGCGGCTTTCGCCCGTCGGCGGGAGGGATTCGCCTTGCGCGACAGGTTCCGTTGAGCGCGTGCGAGCTTGTCCAACGACGCGTTGAGGCTCTTGGGTGCGGCCACGGTCATGGATTGGGGGTCGGACTGGTCAAGGCGCGCAGTGAGCGTGGCCAGTTTCTTCGAGCCCAGGTCCGCACCGATGAGTCCGCCCACTCGCTGGGTGGGCGTGTGCTTCCCGATGCGCTGAACCCGGCCGCCGTGGGCCTGGGCGACTTTCCACGCCCCTGCGCGTTCGGCAGTAGTGGCGGACTTCCTGGGCGAGCACGCTCCCAGGCCCTGGGTAAGTGTGGTGACTTTCGTGACGCCCTTGTCATCGCCGCGTTTGCGCAGCTGCTCCGCCTGCCGGGACAATGTGTCTTTCGCGCAGGTGGCGGCGGCCTCGATCGCTTCGGTGTGAGTGAGGTACAGGACGCTGGTGCCATCGGGGGCGGTGTGTTCCCACGCTACGGGGACGTCTTGCTGGATACGGCACACCACGGAGGCGTACCAGCGGTCGGCGGCGCGGGTGACCGTCACCGACGAGATTACCGCGCGCTTGTTCTTGAGGAGCTTGACCAGGGGGCGGGCGTCGTTCCAGATTCGTACGCGGCCGATCCGGGGGAGCTGAAGGTAGTGATAGGCGCCGGTGCCCTTGTGCTGCTCCACACGGATCGTGGGGTTCTTCAGGTCATGGCACAGCCGGAAACTCTCAACCGACCTGCCCTTCTTCTTGAACCGAGGGAAACCAACGGCGCGCCCGGAACGCGAGCCGGACAGCGAATTGGTCCAGTTCTTCCACGCCCGTTCAGCACGCCCGAACCCGCCAGAGAAGGCGTAGCTGCTGACCTGGTCGTACCAGATACCTTCCTCGCCCCGGCAGACCTCGTCACGCTCGCTGCGCCACAACGCGTCGATATCCATGCCGGAAGGGAAAGCATCCCCGCAAGCGAACTGGCCGGCCTTCGCGGCATTGCACGTCCGGCGCGCCTCGGCAAGGAGCACCTTGTGCTCCTCACTGCCCGGCGTGATTTCGTGGCGCCGCCGTTCCAGCCGGCCAAGGGTTTGAGGGCATGCGTTCTTCGGTTCACGGACCGGCTGGGGATCCCTGCGCGTCCAGGACACGAGGACCTTGCGGTGGTACTCCCACGCTGCGGCCTCACGCCCCCTCTCAGCAGCCTCGGCCCTGATCTGCTTCGTCGCATCCGTTTTGGCAAGGCCCGCATCGACCAGGGCGTTGCGGCGCTGCGCCCACGCACGGTAGGAGTCGACCTTCTTCGCCAGCGCATAGTTATAGGCCCACCGCGCCGCCCCCGCATGACGCGCGAACTCCTCATGGAGCCGGGGACCGACATCGAGAGCGAAACGGAACCCTCTGGTCAACTCAACTACAGGCATCCCGACTTCACCCCAAACACAGTGTGCCGAACTAGCTACGCCCCGTAGCCTGCCACAATACAGTTCATGATCACGCACCGGATCATCAACCCACAAACACCAAATACGCGGCCAAACGAACACAAGCAACACCCCAAGCGAGGCGCTGATCACCTGGGCCGCGATCACCCTGATGCCCCGTTCCGCCCTCCGAGCCCCGACTTCCGCAGCCGGTCCCGTATCCACGTCATCCCGCCCTCGATCTGCGACGCGGTCAGCCCCGTCACCCGCTCCAGATCCTGCGGGCTGAGCCCGCTGGGATGCGCCCACACCGCACGGGCCAGTCTGTCCGCCCAGGATTCCTCGTCCCGGAACGGCCGTTCGCCGGAACCGCTGCTGGAGTCGTCCAGGCACTCGGCGCCGACCTTAGCCAGCGGGAACATGTGAATCCCGATCCCCGGCCGCAAGATCACACCGGCGAGTGAAGATCACCTGACTGTTCCTGGTCAGGAACGGCATCTTTGGGAAGAAGTCGCAGGTGAAGGCACCTTCTCAGAGCGCTATGTATTTTGCCCAAGAAGCGGACGAGCGTGCCGAGGCGGTAGGAAACCCTTCCGCGGATGGCGGTCCCTACCTATTCCTGGAATCAACATGCTGACATTGCAGGTGAGTTGCAGGTTGAGGGTGAGTCAGATCAGAGGGTGAGGGAAGCGATCCCATGTGGTCCCACCCGCCGGGGCCTGGGAAGCAGGCGATGTCAGGCGTGAGACAGCCCAGTTGAAGTCGTGCTCCTCGTTCATGCGCAACGCTTGGTAGCCAGGGGCGACGACTTTGGCGGCCGCCCAGCCGAGGTTCTGAATCGGGTGTGGGAGACGGGACGTGAGATCGATCGCGATCGGATTCGCACCGTGCGCGGCCAGCAGCTCGACGATGCGATCGGTGGAGAGGTCGCAAACCGGCGGCAGAGTCTGGTCCCGGCTGGTGAACGTGCTGACCCAGCAGCGGAGTTTGCGTACGGCTTCGGGAGTGGTCCATGCCTGGGCGCGGTCGAGGTCGCCGCGGACAGGGATGGGCAAGGGCACGTCGCCGTACTGTTCGCGGATGCCGATGAGCAGGGTGCGGACCTGCAGGGCCTCCTGTAGGGCGCCCAGCAAGCTGCGGCCGGGATCGGGGGCGAGGTTGCAGCCGACGGCGCCGACGCCGTGTTCGTGTCGATGACGATGCCGATGACACAGGGCATGTCCGGTACATCGGTGTCGATGGTGGCCAGCACCGGTGTCAGCCCGTGTTCGAGGGCGGTCGCGTGGAGGGAGGCGAGGTCGCGCCAGGCCAGGCCCGGGCGGCTGGCGGCGAGAAGAGCGGGAACGTCCACGCGCTGTAGCGGCTTTTGCGTGGCCCAGGCCACGCACACCGCGTCCCGTTCGATGATCTCCAGCAGTGCGTTGCGCACCGCGTGGTCGAAGCCGTGGCCGGAGGCCGCCCCAGAGGGCGAGGGGTCGAAGAGTGCAGCGGCTGCGGCGTCGGCGGCTGGGTAGTCGACGAGCGGGGGCGGGCAGAAGGACCGGGGCTCCGTTGGTCATGTAGGTCCCTTGGTGCCAGTCGAGTTCACTTTCTGCGGCGACCGGGTGCCCGAGACCGGCGGCCACGAAGTCCAGGGAAGGACGTGACGCGGAGGACAGTGTCCCTGTGCGGGCCGGGGGAAGCAGATGTTTGTTCCTGAAGAGCGCATAGCGTTCCACTGCCTCACCGGCTGCCCTGATCATCGTGTCCGAGCGCGTGATGCCGCAGGCGCCGATTGGGCTCCGGTCATCATGCGTGGGACGGGACGGTGAGTGCCTGCCGGAGCAGGTCGTGAAGGTCCTGCCGGGAGAGGCTAGCCAGTCTTGGCAGCCCGGCTCGTCGCTCTGCCGTGATCGTAATCATGCCGAATTTCTTGCGCCGCTGAGCTGCTGATCTTGTGGAAGATGATGCTCGTCTCCGTCCCGCCGGCCGTGGTGAGGGTCTCCTCAATCTGGTTGGGCTCGGTCAGGTGGTACCGGGCGCGCACGTTGACGGGGGTGACGGTGTTGTCTTCGTTGAAGCAGCTGATGAGGAAATTGTCAGTGGCCACCGTGGAGCCTGCGACTAAGCCATCGGTGAAGGTAAAAACGGCGCGGTCGGGACGGTCGGGGTTATTACACAACGTTACGACAGTGTCGCGCCCTGTCATCGAGATCGTGTCGTCGGCATTGCGGGTGAAGTCTCGTCGTGAGTCGCCACCGTCGCGGGGATCCACGCCTGCCCAGTAGCCGACCCAGTCCTGAGGGTTGGGTTTCGATTTCGCTGCGGCCAGTGTCGATGCTGGCGAGTCACTAGCGCTTGCCAACGCTGGGCTAACCGGCGCAAGCCCCAGCGTGCCGGCCAATCCTGCCGCAATGATGCACAGTCGTCGCATGATGGAACCTTTCGCTCTCACATTTATGTGCGATGGAGCGTAGCGACCGAGGTCCAGTGGTTCGGGATGACCCGCCAGGGCGGTATGACGTTTGATTCCTTTGGCTGTCAACAGACATCCCGATTTCTGTCTGTGGTCACGACGGCATCGATGCCTCCGATGGTTGAGCCGTGCTTATCAAGTTGCTTGTTTGATCGTGTGAGTTGGTGTGTTCCAGAAGGTTGGCGGTGGGTCAGGCTGCCGGTGCCATGGAGTAATTGGGAGATCCGGCTGAAACAGAAGGAACCGTCGCACGGTGCCGGTGCCCGCAAGGAACCGCCACAGTGAGACGTGCCGGACGGTGCTGACCACATCGGGCCAGGCCACCTAAGTGAAGTGCCGGGAGTGCGGTGCGAGCTGGAGGTCGGGATCGACCATCCCGCCTCGGCAACGTACTGCTCTCCCTGCTGCCGCAAACGGGCCTGGCATCGGTGGCGCAAGCAATCCGGTGAGGTGTGAGGCCGGCGTCCCGCCTGCCGCAGGCCCGCTTTGCGGCACGGAAAGGACGTCTCGTATTCCGGGCCGTGGATCCTGGCGACGCCGAGGTCAACGGCTGACGGCTCGACAGGACTTCAGCCGAGGGAGTCCGTGCTGGTCCAGGAAGTCCTGGAATGCGTTCGGCGGCCGGGACAGGCGTGCTTCGCCGGTCGATGGCAGACCGCTGAGGCGGTCGATGTTCACAGCGATGGCAGCGAACACGTGCTGCAAGTGGGCCTTCGGCTGGCCTCGGTAGCGGCAGCGGCGCATGCCGTGTCCATGGGGCGAACTCATTGACGGTGCCCCCACTCCGGAGCGAACCGCATACCGGGCCTGCCAGTCGGGCGTTTGCTGCTCGGTGCGGATGCGGACTTGCAGGTCGCGGAGTTCCCGCCGGGGGAAAGCCGACGTTCCGGCGCTTTCGCTCGAGCTGGTGCGCCGGGTGCCGACCAGGTAGGGCTGACACTGCCCCTTCGTGAATCGCGCCCCGATCAGCGGCACCGCGGTGGTCGAGGAGATCGGGTAGGGGCCATGCCATCCCTTGCCGACCTGGCCCAGAGGGCAGGTCACCTGTCGGCGGTCGAAGCCGATGAGGAAGTCGTGCCGGTCGAATCCCTCGTTATGGCGATGCTGCCGGGTGGGGTTGCCCGGCAGCGGCCCGGTGAGCGTGACCTGGTGCTCCCGGGCTCCCTGCTCCACGTGGACCAGGGAGGTGTAGCCGCCGCCGACGAAGTGCTCGGCGGGCAGCAGCTCGCGGCGCCGCAGCCGCGTGTGGATGCCGGGCAGGCCTGGGCATCATAGGTGGTGGCCACATCCGTGATCACGTTGGCTCCACCGGCAGTGCAGGTCTCGGTGAGGTGCGTGACAAACCCCCTCCAGCGGGGTAACCGACGAGGACGGCGGGCTGCCGTTTCTCGTGTCGGTGGAGGTGCTTCAGCAGCCGGACGGCGTTGTCGCTGATGGTGGTGTTGATCCTGGTCTTGGGCTGGTTGGGTTCTTGCTCGGGTGGACCGGATGGCCGTAGCGGTGTCCCCGCTTCTCGTCGACCAGGCCGGCCAGCAGGTGGGGGGCGGTGCCGGTGAGCTCTTCCGGCGTGGTCCGCGCCGCCTCGGTGATCAGCTCCAGCTGGGGCAGGTCGCGCACCGCGCGGCCAGGACATGGGTGGAATCGGTGCGCTGTGTGGTGCGTTCGCGCACCGGCCCGGCATCCCTTGAGCCGGGCCAGTGTGAGATCCAGGAGCCGGTCGGCGCGGTCGTCCTGGGTGAGGCGCTCGCGGAAGTCGGCCAGCACGCTGAATGGAAAGTTCCCCCGGGTCGCGGGCATGCTGATGCGTTCGTTGGCCGGAGCTTGAGGTGGCGGTCAGTTTGCGGGGGTGAGGGTGGCATTGTGGCCAAGCGCGTTGAGTTGGCGGACAAGGTCGCGGGTGCGGCGTTTCGGGTCGATCAGGCGTTGGTGGTAGTCGGAGCCGAGGTCATGGTAGGTGGTGTCGGGATCGTTGATCAGGTGCCAGGCGGTGATCAGGGTTGAGCGGGCGATGGTGACCGGGGCCTTCTTGCGCTCGCGGCGTTTGACGATGCGTCTGGCGTGCGCCGAGGTAGGTGTCGGTTCGGGCGGCGGCGCTGGCCGCTTCACCGAGGGCGCGCTCTTGAGCCGGGGGTTGCCTCGGCCGGTCGGGCTGGAGCCGGATCTGGTGCCGGACTGCGTGGTCTTCGGGGTGAGCTTGGCCTAGCTGGCCAGGTGATCTGCGGTGGGAACACGGCCATATCCGGGCCGAGTTCGGCCAGCAGGATGTGGCGATGAGCGAGGGCCGGGGCGTGTGTGTTCCTCCGGTTCCGGCAGGTCTTGAACGGCGGCGGTGGTCTGCTCGTCCCGCGCGATCTGCCCGGTGAGGTGGTCGACCTGTTGAGCAGTGTCTGGCAGAGGAAGCTGTGGTGGGTCCTCGAACTGCCCGGTCAGAGCGTCGGCCAGAGCGGTCTTCTGAGGTACGGCCTCCCATACGCGCCGCTGGCCTCCGTCAGCGAAATCCTCGTCGTCCAGAGTCCGTCAAGACGGTCACGTACCCATATCGCCGTCGTGCCGTCCGGGTTGCTCGCCCGTGCGACCTGCGCGGTCATTGACGGGACCTGTTCACCGGAACGGGGACGGAGAGACAACGAGCACCCTACAGCGGCATCGGTCTTCGAAACAGCCGAGCATGCCTGCTGATCCCGCTGCCGCACCGGAAAACTTCAAGATCCCCGACAGAGTCAAGCTCAGGCGCTTGAGGGGCATGGCTCGGGTACTCTTCCGCCGGGCCCGGCAGACGGGCCGTCACCTGAAGCCGACCGGGGCGCCGGCCCAATTGGCGGTCACCAGCAACCTGTTTGCCCTAACGACCACTTTCACCGCCTCCACGTGCGGGTCGCGCGGAACAACTCAATGCTTCCTGCCGCCCTACCACTCAGGATGCGGCCGCCACCGCAGAACTCACTGCCAGTTGCGGACATCAGCCGAGTGTGTACACAGCGCCAACTCCTCCGGCGAGCCGACACGAGCAAACGGGTGCCCGCTGCTCGACACTTGGGCCCCTGTTCTCTCTTTGAGCTCTTTTTTGCACCAGAGGTGAAGCCCATGAACAATGACGTACGCCAGGTTGGAGCCAGCAGCTCTGTCAGGGCCGACAAAGTGCCCTGGTCGAAGCCCTAACCTCTGGGTTGATTGCGTACAGACACTCGCCTGTAAATATCACCGACGACTTCTGCACCCAGGAGGACGCTCATCACATGTGTCGTTCTCCGGTCGATGTCGTGGTCTGGGGTGTGTCGTCTGCGTGCTGGCTGGCACCTTCCCGCACACCGGGTCCGCGACAACAACAATGTGCACATGAGCCACCATGCCATGCTAAGCAACTTCCTTACCAGGCAAGCCCTCAAACGATTCGCCAGTTTCCTGGAGCCCTACCGGAAGGTGTCGGTGTGAAAACCGAGGTTACATGGAGCGCGGCACACGCCTCCGCTCCGGACCGACTAGACCCCGCACACTATGAGCCGCTGCAGATCCCAGCCGAAGTATTGCGTTATGCAGCCATCCCCGAGCACTCCAGCGTAGGAGGGCCCAGCGAAGTTGGCATCCTGGAACTCGGCTTTGAGAAGGTCGGCAACCGCACCGAACTCACTCGGCATTTCCAGAAGTCGCCGCTGCAACTCATGCCACTACTCTACTTCGATGCGCACCGCCCAGACCTACCCCTGGCCTGCTTGCTGTCAACCGATCGCGGCATCACCCAGGCTGATCGACTGCGCGTAGACCTCGACTTCGGCCCGAATACCGCCGCACATTTCACCACGCAGGCAGCCACCAAGATCTACCCCATGGAGTTCGACTACGCGACGCAACAGGTATTTGTCAACGCGAAGGAGCACTCCTATGTAGAGTACTTGCCCGAGCCTACGATCCTCTACGTAGGATCTCGCTTTTACCAGCGCACGGTGGTCACCGCACACCCTACTGCGACTGTTCTAGCGGGTGGGATTGTCGCAGTCAGAAGCCCCGCAAACCGTAAACGATACGTGTACGAGGTCTTCGCCTCAGACTTCGAACTGCACCGCCCTGACGGCGAGGTGGTGGCTATAGATTCCGTATGCTTTGAGCCGTATAGATCTAAAGTCATCGATCCAGTAGCGCTTGGCGGACACGCTGTTGCGTCCAGTCTCTTCGTTATCTCGCCCTTTGTTCCAGCCGATGACCTCGTCGACGCGCTGCATGACACACTCGCCCGTGCTGGCGTGTCGTATGGCGTCAGTGTCCTACCGCAGGACTGCGGAGCTTGGGCATGTATTGTCGGCAATCACACCGAAGTTGTGAGCCACGCTCTCACCGCTACCTGGGATGCAATGCGCCGCTGCCTCATCGACGTCCCTGCCCCGGTCATGCATAAAGCTGCCCAAACATTCTAATCGGGCATGGCTGTCTGCAGTGCTTCTGGCGCTTCCTGCGTGCGGTCGAATGTTCGCCGTGCTGGTGGCGAATGAGGGGCCGGTCGTGCGTGAGGTCGGTTCGGCATGCCCTCCGGGTGCCGACCACAGCCGAACCGCCGTGGCGCAGACAGCGAACGCCGTTACCACGTCCTGAGAAAGGTGCTGGTTTGTCGCTCACGGGACACACCCTCTCCAGCGCTGTGCGGCCCAGCGTCCCGGCGAGGACCAGCCGCTTGGCCGAGCTGCTCTCTCCCTGTTCCGGCCCTGCTGGCCGGAGGGTGAAGAAGATGCTACGTCGCCCTAGTTGACTGGTCGGGGTGCAGTGTAATGCGCATAGTGTCCCACCCAGTGGCGGTGGTGTAGTACGCACGGGTCACTCCGAACGCCGCGAGAGCACGCTGACACCTCGTGCATGGGCGAGCCATCAGCGGTCTGCCGTGGTTGTCGACTCGTGCGACGTACACGACTGCGCCCTGGGGTCTGCGTGTGCGACGTAGAAGCACTTCTTCGGCGTGAAACGAGGCGTGGCGGAAATCAATGCATGGGTGATTTCGGTATTGGTTACAGGCCCGGCCTAGGATTCTCCCACCTCTTACTAAGACAGCGCCAACACGGCATCGACACTGAGAGTTGGCTGCTTGCTTTACGGCGAGTGCAAGGTAACGGGTCATTTTGGGACGGAAGTGTATCGAAGAGCTGCTCACGGCGAGCTGCTTGGTACTGGCCACAACGACGCTATCCGGATTCTTCTAGCCGCTGCTTGAACGGGCGAGTTCGGCGTTGGAAGCTTTGAATCGGTAGCCAGGCCGTTGTGTGGCCCTTACGTTGCCATGCGACTCAAGCAATGGTGACAGCACTATAACGGCGCAGTACGCCAGCTACGAACACAGCGAAGCTTCTATGGAGGTCGATGTTGCAGTACACGGTCCCGATCCCGGCCTTGATGCGAGCGGTGGAGGTGTGCCAGTGGACGTGCCGATCTGGATGACCGCTACAGACCTTTGAGTTCGTGATGTCACGTGGCCTGACCGCGGAATAGCGGGAGTTTCTGAGCGCGTCTGTCTGGCAGCTGTCGAGCGGCTTGCCCAGGGGGCGAGGACAGTGGACTGATCGCGAGGGGGCTGCGGATCAGTGTGCGGTCGGCGCAGCGGTAGCGCCGAGCATGGTAGAAGGGACCGCACAAGCGTCTTGCGCTCATCGGTCTGGCCTCGCTGCCGTATCTTAGCGAGGCCCAGTTTGCCGTGCTGGCGTGGGAGTTGGCGAGGGCTCCAGTGGCACACACACGGCCGACGACGTCAACGGTGGACACCGGCGGCGATCGACGCCGTTCCCCCCGGTTGGCACGAGGTATATGGCGCAGTAGGGAACCCATCCCTCCATTTCCCGGACCGCCCATCCCGTTCGCTCAGGAATCCTCCGGCCGCATGCGGCGCATGCAGCCGACTGCAGATTGGGGACTGCGAGGCCATAACGGGTCCACATCGTCACGGCACGGGAACTGCGATGACGGGCATCCCCGCCAGTAGAGACATGCACCTGAGATATTGTGCAGGTGCCAGGGCATAAGTAAAGGATGTTCCAACTTGGATGTTAGATGACGGTCAATGACCTCAGTGCAGTGTGGTATGGTCAGACGTTTTGCCCTGCGTGTGTGAGTCCGCAGAATAACCCTGGACATCCCTCAAGGTGATCGTCTCGACAGTGAAGGCGAAGCACATTCTTTCGAATATGACATCGACGATCAGTTACGAATCCGGCCCGCACGAAGAATCCATCTTTAAGCCGGCCGGACGAAGCTGCGCGGCGCGTGGCTCGTTGTAAGGGGCATGGAGACGAGGACATGCGAGAGGGACGGGGCTCACCGGTTGCCGGAAGGTGAGCACTCGTGGGATTCCGAGCGCTGCGACACGTTGGTTGCGGCGGGGCTGGACCGGTGCATGCCGTGCCAGAACCGGCTCATCGGTGAGGTGGGCGAGACACTTACCGACGACTTCGGGAAGTTGTTCACCGCATGGGTAATCACGACCCTCAACCGGCACGTCCTGCTGGGTGCGACGTTGCCGGACACCGCCGTGGAGATGTTCGGTCCTGTCAGCCGGGCCGTCCTCAGCTCGCCCTCACGCAAGGCCCTGCGCGGCGTCAAGCTGCCGAAGCCGCCCGTCCCGGCGGCCGTGGTCGGGCTCTCCTTCGACACCAAGACGGCGATGTCCGCGCTCACCGCGATGAAGCCGGGCGAACGCGAGGCGGTCCTCAGCGACGCGATGGACGCCATTATCGCGTCCATCGCGATGCCGTCCCCGCCGACTCCGTGACAGGTGGCCCTGACACGGTCGATGTTGCCGTGCACCGGGTCACGTTCGTCCTCGAAGGAGGGGCGCTCGCGCAGTGACGGCACGATCCGTCCCGTGGCTGCGACGAGTCTCTGGTCGGCGTTGACCGGACTGCCGGACGACACTCCGAAGCATTGGGTGAGTCGGACTGGGGCTGACCGATAGATCTCAGGCAGCAAAGTGCAGGAGAGCTGCGTGAGGTCGTTGGCTGAGGTGGAACGGAATCTCAGGTCGATCCGTCTGCCGAGGTGAGGCAAGGTCGTGCCGTCGGACGGCATGGTGCCCTGGTTCGTTCGATCCTGAGGGGCAGCCGGTCGAGCCGGTTCGGCGGTTCCTGCGGGACTTCGCCGCCCGGAACCGGCCCGGCTCTGTACGCAGTTACGCGTACGCATTGCTGCGATGGTGGCGGTGGCTGCACGTTGTTCAGGTCGAATGGGACAGGGCCATCTCGGCGGAAGTCCGGGACCTGGTGCTCTGGCTGGAGCTTACGAATTCTGGATCGGGACCGGGCACGGCCCGCTGGTCAATCCGGTGCCGCTCGATCGCAGGGGCAGCCGCCCGCACGGTCACCACAATCCACTGGACCCATTCCGGTCCGAGGGCCGGATCCGGATCCGCTACAACCCGAGATTCCCAAGGCCAGACCGCGAGATCCCCGACGGGCGGTGAAACGACCCCTTCTGCGCACTGCCAACGGAATGCCTCTGGTTGTGGGCGCCTCGGGCACTAGCGCAAATGACAGCAAAGGACTGAAGCGCATGGTGGCGGATCACTGAACGGGGCACGGCCGCACCACGGCCGGCACTTCAATCTCAACATTTGCACGCCGACGAGACGCACTACTAACCCTGCCTGCGCAGAGGGACGTTCGGGCCCACTGTTCTTCGACGATTCTTCGTCGACAATGCCGCCGACTTAATCCACTTCACCAGCCACGTCCTGTCCACACGGTTGACAACATCGCCTGCAATCCCTGATCACTGCGTTAGCCCATGATAAGAGCGATGAATGGAGATGCTGTCTTCCGAAGATTCAGTCATACATATTGGATCAGTATCTATCGATGCTGCGCATCGAAGACCGGTTATCGACGTCCCACGCCATCCACTTGAACACTGCCGCGACAATCAGGAGTGTGCCGACAATGAGCCATGCGATCATGAGTGCGATTCCTACCAATTTCTCTGACGTCAATTCAGGTCCATTCTTACATCGTGGAGGCGAAAGGGTAGTGTGATTCGGGGCTATCGTTGCTGCTCGACCAGCCTTCGTATCCGCGCAACGCCTGTCGGCCGCAGGGGCATGTCAGAACCATGGACCCAGGACCTTCTCCTGCCCAGAGTTGGATAGCCGCGCTAGAGGAAATGGCAGGGGCCTACCGCGGGCGGGCGGTGTAAGACGCTTCTAGCTGCTGCGTCATCCCTTCTTCCTGCTCGACGTTCGGATCACCAGGAACACAGCGGCGGCTGCCACGACGATCGCAATAGCTTCCCAGATCTTCATATAAACTCATTTGCGCCGTGAGCTAGCAGACTGTCGCTCGCCACTGGGATCATTTCTGTCGTGAGTCATAAGCTTCCCTTCGTTGCAGTCTTCATTGCGGGCCAGCATATGTGAATGCGCGCGATTATGTGAGTGTGCGCGGTGTCGGCCCCGGAGGAAGCGCTACACGTAGTGCGTTCGGCTGATGCCCGTCATGCGGGCGTAGCGCGGCTCCTGCGCCCTCATGACCTTCTTGAGGGCGCAGCCCGATGGCTGACCTGCGCGACACGATCGAGGCGAGGGCGAGGATCCATCCTTCAACGCCTGCGAAGACGGCCTGGTTACGGGCCACGACGTCGGACAATGACTTGGAGTCGATGACCCTTGGGTGCCGAGCAGCTCCAGGTCGACCTGCAGGGTTTACGCCTTCGCGGCGAAGACGTAAAGGCGACAAGCCGCTCGATCGTGTCATTCACGTAGCGCCACGTCGTGGCCATACCGACGCCGGATCCGGCAGCGAGTCATTCGCAGGTGCCGTGTTTGTGCAGGCAGTTAAGGTGCCACTCCCGGTCAGCGGACCGGGCTTGCACGTCTGATCTCTCCTCGGCGCGATGAGGACCATCGTCACCATTTTGAGAAGTGCCAACTCAACATCCGCTTGACAATATCCTTGAGTGCCGCAAGGCCATATGGTGCGCAGTCCTGCACGCGTCGATGCCGTCCCGGAACGGGCCGCTCAGCCGCAGCAGTGTCCACTTGATCATCTCGACTCTCCCGAAGTTTCGGTAGGGGCAGAGGATGCCCGTGAGCTACTCCGCCGTCAGTTCCTTAACCAGAGACAGTCCGCAGATCTTAATGAGCGGTCGGAGATCCCAGGAGAGCCGCGAGGCCACGCCCGGTTCCCGCGGTGCCCAGAACCTCTCCCCAGACCATCCTTGATCCTAAGGAAGAAGTGATGAAGCTTGTTCCCCGCGAGGCCGAGAGGCTGTGGATCGTCATCCTGGCGGACCTTGCTAACGAGCAGCGCAGTCGTGGTCTCAAGCTCAACTACAGTGAAGCGCGTGCCCTGATCAGCAAGCACATCCTGGAGGCCGCTCGAGACGGCAGGACCGTCGCGGAGTGTGTGAAGATCGGCGAGCAGGTGCTGTCCCCGAACGATGTGCTGCCTGGTGTACGCGACATGCTGCCGCTGCTCCAGTTAGAGGTTGCCTTCGCGGACGGCACCAAACTGGTGTCCTGCCATGACCCGGTGGGCGCCTGAGCGCGTCTGAGCTATATCCACATCGCGGCTGCGGGTCGTTTTCGCATCGGATGTCCATTCACGAACGTTGCTCCGGCGTCCTCAATGCGGCAGAGCCGGATGGTGAGTTGATGACGGAGATCGCAGCGCTGGTCGCATGACAGGTATGTACGCGTGCGGCTTCCTGCCTAGCCTTGGCCGGTTCACCCTTCCTCAACCTTACGGTGCAACTCCTGCTCGGCACAGGCGAGCTCTACCCAGCGACCCGTCACGCCGACTCCTCAGCCTTCCGCTACACCGTGAGCAAGCCCCAGACGCCCGTCCCCGCTCCGCCTCACAAGAGGTGGACATCCACGTACTACAGCCGGAGATCTTGTGAGGTTGCCCGGGAGTCGTCGTTAACCGGGCATGATGCGGGATGTAACGGCTGAGCTGATAGCGGAGTGCCGTGACGAACTGACCGAGCTGACCGGCTCGTTGGAGCGCCTGTTCAACCCGGCCGGAGCCGCGGGTGGTGTTCGCGCACTTCATCGAGGGCTTGCTGGCGGAGCTGCCGAAGAAGAACGGTTGGACGCTGTCGGAGCGGGCCGGGCATGCGACGGCGGACCGGATGCAGTGGTTGTTGAACGGGTCGGTGTGGGACGCCGGCCTGCTGCGGGACGCGGTGCGTAACTACGCCGTGGATCACCTGGGCGATGTGGACGCGTCGCTGGTCATCGACGACACCCAGGCCCAGAAGAAGGGTACGAAGTCGGTCGGGGTGGCCCTCCAGCACTGCGGACTGACTGGGGACGTGTGCAACAACTGCCAGGTCATGGTGATGCTCACCTACGCGGCCGCAGCCGGACATGCATTCATCGATCGGCGCCTGTACCTGCCCGAGGAGTGGGCGTCCGACCGTGAGCGGTGCCGGGCGGTCGGCGTCCCCGACGAGGTCGGTTTCGCGACCACGCCCGAGCTGGCCATCGCCAAGCTGGGGGACGCTTTGGCCGTCGAGGTCGCCTTCTCCTGGGTGCTGGCCGATGCCGGCTATGGACGCAAACCCGCAGCTGCGGGCCTTCTGCCACGATCGGGCCCCGCACAACGTGCTCGGTGTCCCGGTCGATCTCCCGTTGGACGGCCCGCCGGTCAAGCCCTGCCACCCGGCGGTGAAACGCGCGCTGATGGACCTCCTGTACTGCGCCTGTGTCCGTGACCAGTGGGAGCGCCGCTCCGGCGGCTCCGGCGCCAAAGGCGAACCGCTCTACGACTGGAACGCGTTCGCCGTAGAGGCCAGGAAAGAGAGACCGGCCGAGCGCTTCTGCCACTGGCTGGTCCTGCGCAGATCCCTGCACCCCGACCGGCGCGGCAAGGACGGACAACTCCACAGCGATATCGCCTACTTCCTCATCCAGCGCTCGGCGACACCACCGTCTCAGCGATCACCGCCCGGGCCGGCGGCCGCTGGCAGATCGAGGAAGACAACGAAATCAACAAGCAACTCGCCGGCCTCGCGCAGTACCAGGTACGCAAGTGGACACCCTGGCACCGGCACGTCACCGCCTGCATGCTGGCCACCGCCTTCCTCGCCGTCTATCCCGAACCCGAGCCGGAAAAGGATCCTGCCCCGGGAAAGGACCCCGGCCGCGGCCGGGAGCGAGGCCACCAGCTGATTCCCGGACCGCTGCTGCGACCCTCCGTCCACACCATCCGGCACTGCCTGGCCGCCACCCACCTCAACCCCCACCACCCCATCGAGACCATCCTGACCTGCGAGTTCTGGAGCCGTCTCCATCAGACCCGAGCCCAAGTCAGCCACTACGCCGCCGCGGCGACCCCCTCCCACCCAGCCCATGAGCCTGGGCTCACCACCAGCCGATCCCGCCGATCACCAACCCTCAAGATCTCCGGTTGTAGTACACAGGATGAGCTCGGAGTCGATCCGGACGCAGAACACGGTGGAGTCGAGACGGTCACGCGTACGTCGCCGGTCTTGGCGACGCGCTTTGGAACAGGTGCGCCGTGCCGGCCACGCTGTGCCGTCGCCTGGATCAAAGACAGGTGCCCGGGACAACCGATGCTGGGGAGGGTACGCGGCAGCGCGGCTGTGAGCGTCACCCCAGGGCGCCCCTTAGCCGACGCAGTGCGTACGGCACTCACCTCCTCGCCCTCGTCGGTCTGCGTCATCCCGATAACACTGGGCCGCGACAGGGCTCTAGTCGCCGACGCGGCCCGCACGCTGTGCTGGCTCACCGAATCGGCGGGCCATGGATGCATGACGCTGTCCCGGAGGCTGGGTGCTGGTTCACGGCGCGCGCTCATTGGTTGAGCACGGGCGTGGTGGAGCTGCCACCCAAGATCACGTGGTGGGCAGACAATTCGCGGAAACCGAGGCGTCGGCATAATGGCCTGCTGGCACATAGAACCTGCCAGTGAAACTATTCGACGCCGGGTTGGTCTCCGTCTGAACGACGGTGGCGTAACCACCATGCGGTGCAAAGAAGTCACCCCCGATGACCACAGTGCCGGCGGGGCACGTCGCGGTGACTGGTGTTGCTTGCCCGGCCGGGAGTCTCGCGTGGTGCTTTGTCTCAACCCTCACGTGTCGAATCTGCGCATTCTGCCCGGGGTCGCCCTTCGCTCCAGCAGGCCCAGCGGGTCCAGCGTCGCCCTTCGGTCCGGGGTCGCCCTTCGGTCCAGCAGGGCCCGGGATGCCGTTTCCAGCCGGCGGGAAACAGGCGCAGACGCCGCTACCGACCTGGATGCCCCCCGTCGTCCCCGGGGGACAGCAGGTGGCTCGGAAATCCACGGCCTTACGCGCTTGCGTCTTCACGTCGGCGTGCACGTACTTACGCTCGGGATCGGGCTTCGTTGCCGCGGACGCGGCAGGCGCCGTGACACCCGCAGCTAACGACACGCCCGCCGCGAGCGTGAGAAGCTTCTTCAGCATGACTGGCTTCCTTTACATGGGCTGGAAATCCGCAAGAGCAGCACTCCGTGCGAATATCGTGATCACTAAGCTGACAAACAGCACGTCGACACGCAGGGCTGTTTCCCTCAGCACTCAAATAGCCGGATCACACCAACGGGCCTAGTCTCCAAATCGAATGCCGACCAGAGGTTGGTCAACCAGTCTCAAACGGTCCAGGACGACCGGTGGCGCCTCCACATTGCGGTGAACAAGACATGGCCATCCCAAGATCAGTCGCATTCGCGCGATCTGCACCCGCAGATCCGCCGCGATATACGCGGTCTTCTCCCGCGCTCGGTGGCGGCGGGGCGCCGGGAGCGCGATGATGCGGAGAACAGCGAGGAGTTCGCGGGAGCTGGTGGAGGCGAGCTTGAGTGCGGCTCGTCCTGAGTGAGGGCATAGGGGCCGATGCGAGTGGGCGGCAACGGCTGCTGGGGATACACGAGGTGTCAGTGCTGTCTCCGGAGAAGCAGCTACTGACCGATCGCCACCGGAGTGACCGAGGGCGCCTGCCGCCACCTCATCGGTGACCGGCTCGACATCGCCGGCGCCCGCTGGGGACTTGCCGTCGCCGAAGCCGTCCTCAAACAAACTCCGGGCACTGATCAGCAACGGCGATTTCGACACCCACTGGCGCTACCACCTCGCGCGTGAACATCACCGAATCTACGGATCCGTCGAGCACGGGCAGTACACACTCGCAGCTTGATCACCAGCGTTCTCAGGAAGATCTACACCCTACTGACTTTGACAGACTCACTGTTCTGAGGCGCTGCGAAGCTGGTCCAGGGACCGTCGTCGGGTGCCAGAAGCGGCAGGAAGGGCGCCAGCATGTAGCGCAGTGCATGGGATTCGGTGAGATGAGCCAGGACCCAGGCACGGCCGCGGGCGGCCCGGTCAAGAAGGTCCGCAGGGTCGGCGGCGAGTAGCTCTCGCACCCTCTCCACTGCTTCGTCAGGGGTGTCCGTCAGGTACAGGCCGTGGTCGTGTCCCACTAGCCAGTCCAGTCCCGGCTGGCGTGAGGTGACATGGACGCGCCCCGCCCCCAGCGCGATGGATAGCCTGTCGGAGCAGTACCCCGAGTAGGTGCGGTAGCGGTCCCAGCCCACAGTGATCAACGCTCGCTGCATCACCGTATGTTGCTCGAAGAAGGGGACGGGGCCACGGGCGTACGGGCCCCGCCAGCCTCTTCCGTAAACGGACAGGCTGCATCCCGGAAGCTCGGCCAAACGGCGAACCAGTTCCACACGTTGGCGATCGTCACGGATCAACTCGATGCCACAGTATGTGAGCCGTTTGCCGAGCAGGACCACCCCGAACGGTTCTGTGGGTTCTGGCGCCTCAGGAGCGAAGACCAGAGGCATGACGTGAGGGACATACCGCACGGGCCGCCCCGACGCCCGCTGCAGCCGTGCGGCCTGCTCGCCGGCTGCCACGCTGAACACCGTGGTGGCGTGTTGCATCCACACCAGATTGCGGGCGCGCAAGGGCTTGGTCCGACCACCCCAGGCGTCACCTTCCCAAACCACCACCGGCGGTGAGCCAAGCGATCGCAGGAGCCCAGCGACTTGCCGCTTTGTCCAGGCCACCGGCTGCGGCGACTGTACGAACACCAGGTCAGGCCGCGGCCCCTGGGCGAGCTTGGCGAGCTTTTCAGGTTCGGCGGCAGGTACCACGCACAGGTGCCGCAGATTTCCGTGGTCTGCCAGCTGGGCGAAGCCACGGGCGAAACGGTTTTCGGGTCCGTGATCCGCGCACTCGTTACTGATGTGCAGTACGAGCGGAGCATCAGGCACCGGAGCCTCCTTCACCGGAGGGGGTGGATGCGCTGAACCAGCGTGTGTACAAACAGGCGATATCGTCCAGTGAGAAGTGCCTACGGACCCGTTCGCTGCCCGCCGCTCCGAGGGCCGCGCGCAGTGCGTCATCCCGGCCAAGTTTGAGCATCGCGTTGGCGACCTGGTCCGGTCGGCCGATGTCCACCAGCAGCCCGGCGTCGTTGACCACCCAGGGCACCGCCCCGCTGCGCCGCCCGGCGACAACGGGCAGTCCTATGCCCATGGCCTCCGCACAGATCATAGAGAAGCCTTCTACCCGAGAGGGATGGACCAAGGCGTGAGCCTCAGCGGCGATCCTTGTTAAGGCCTCGGCCCGCGGCAGCGGACCGAGGAACTCCACGCCCAGAGTGAGGCGATGCGCCCTGGCCCAGGTATAGGCGGGGCCGCCGGGTCCGTGGTCGTCACCGAGCAGCAGCAGGCGGGCGCGGGGCATACTTGTGCGCACGATAGCGAAGGCACGTAGGACAGCAGGGGTGTTCTTGTGCGGGGACCAGCCACGGGCGGCGGTGGCGAAGACCGGCGCTGCACCGGGCAGGGGTGCGGACGTGGCAGGCAGAGCATCCAGACGTACGCCGTTGGGGATCACGGTGATGGGCCGGTGCGCACCGAGGCAGTTCCGCAAGTGGCGGGCCACATAGGGGCTGATGGCGCTGAGAAAGTCTGCGCGATGTACCGCAGGGATGGCCAGAGAATGCCGTAACCAACGGAAGGTGCTGCGCATTTCCCAGGCGTAACGCAACGGAGTGTCTCTGGCAGTGACGTAGGCGGGGCGGCCGCTGGCGATGGCGGCGAGCGCGAACTCATACGTCCAGTGGGCGCTCACCACGTCGACGGGGTGTTCGCGCAGGGCGGCCGCCAGCTGTTGTCGCTCGAGGCGGAAGAGGTCACTGGCCCGGCCGCGGGAGCGCTGCGGTACAACGACCAGGCGCAGTCGCCCGGTGCCGTACTCCTGGCGAGCGGTCACCTGGTCGCTGAGAGCGAAGATGGTGACCTGATGACCCTGGTCCCACCAGGTGCGAGCCAGCCAGCCGGTGGAGGGACCGGAGTAGACCGCAGGGGGGTCGCCGCCCAGGACGCAGCGCAGAGGGGCCAGGTCTACCGGGCCGGCGAGACCGATGTGCATGCGTTCTCCTGGCGGCGGGAGGTGAACAGCCTTCGGCGCACCGCCACTTGGTGCACCGGGAGGTAGTGGCGCAGTGGCCAGAAGGCCAACGCTGTGAGCAGCACCGCAGCCGTTGAGCAGACCACCGCCATGACGGGCGGGCGGCCCGCTGCAGCCAACCATCCTGCGGTGAACAGGATGGCACCCAGCGCGGCGTGGACGGCGTGGGCGCGCAGCAGCGGACGGGCGGCAATGATGCCGCCTCGCTGCCAGCGGCTCAACTGCAGGATGTGGCCCAAGATGGGTGAGACTGAGGCCAGGGCAAGTACGGTCAGGCTGTGGGCGAGGGAAGCGACAGCGAGAGTGCCGCAGGTGCCCGCGATCACCGCGGCTTGGCAGGCGACGGAGGCCCTCGGAGCGCGCCGGATCTGATCCAGGGAATTTCCGGTCGTGCACAGCAGTGCGCAGGCCGCGCCGAGGGCGCACGCAGGAACGAGTGCTGTAGCTGTTTCCCAACCTGGTCCCAGGAGAAGTCCCAGCCAACCAGGCCCCGCTCCGGCGACTGCCCCGAAACCGATGAAGCCGGCGGCCGATGTCACGCACAACAGGTCGTGGACCCCTTGCCGGGGCAGCGTGCCGCCGCTCGTGGAGCGGGCGTCGGCAAGGACCGGGGCAGCGGCGTGCTGCAGGCCGTGGGCCACAGAGGTGAGGAGAACACCGGTGCTGAGGGAAGCCCGGGAGAGATACCCGGTGGCAGCAGGACCGATCCATGCGGCGGAGCACCACAGAGGGGCGTTGTTGGTGGCGGACTGAACGAGTCCATACCCGGCGAAGAACCCGGAGTGGCCCAGGAGCTCACGTGTGGGGACGGGGGGGCCGTGCGGAAGGGACTGTGGTCGAAGAAGTGGCAGCGCACTGGCAATGGTGGTCAGGGCGCCGGTGGGCGCCACTAGGGCGAGCCCCCATGGGTTCCAGCCTTCAGCAAGCAGAGCGAGCCCTGCCGCACACCCCATGACGTGGGAACTGGTCTCCAGCAGTGTCGCCGCGCGCGGCCGGTCGGTCCGGCGCAAGGCGGCCACACTGGCCGACGCGGCGGGTTGGAAGAGCAGCTGGAAGGCGAGCAACTGCAGCAGCGCCCGGGTTTCCGCATCTGCTGGGATCACCAATGCGGTTAGTTGAGCGGCGGTGCAGCAGCTCAGACCGGTGAGCGCGGCGACAGTCAGGGCACTGTGTAACAGCGGCCGAGTCAATCGGTCGGCACGCAGCAGACACGTGGTCAGGCCCGCGTTGGCGATATGCCCGAAGAGCGTGATGACGGTTGTAGCGAGCGCATACCGGCCGAAGGAGCTGGGGGAGACGAGCCGCGTCGTAACGCCGGCGTATCCGAGCGTGATGATGACGGAGGCCACGGAACCTGCGGATGACCACCCGAATCCGCGCAGAGCTCGACGGCTCACGGCACTGCCGGAGTGTGCGTGCGCAAGTGAGCGGACGCGAGCTCCGGCCACGGGTGGACGTCGGGCGGGGGGACGTTCAGATGTGAACTGAGCATGTGACGCAGGGCATTGAGGGTGGACAGCCGATCACGTACCCACGCGTGTCCGGCGAGCCCCGCCGCGTGTAGCGCGTCGGGATCGGACCGAAGCAGCGCGGCCACGAGATCGACGGCCTCGTGCGGTGAGTCCGCCAGGTGCAGCCCGCACTCGGGTCCCGGCAGCCAGTGAGCATGCAGCGGGCGTGTGGTGACATGCGGTCGGCCCGCGTAGAGGCTGATGGGCAGCCGGTTGGAGAAGTAGCCGTCGCGGCCGGGGAAGTGGTCCCAGTTGGCGCTGATCCGAGCGGTGCGGAGAGCGTGAACCTGCTGGTCGAAGGGGATGGGCCCTAGGGTGCCAGGGCCACGCCAGCCGTTGCCGTACACCGCGAATCGGCAGTTGGGCAATCGCTGCAGCGCCTTGACGAACCGCTTGCGAGCCCGCGCCCCGTCGACGCGCTCAAGGAGGCCGAATCGCACAAAGCAGTTGCCGATGTGCAGCACGTCGTATGTCGTGTCGGTGGCTGACGGCACCGGACGGGCATCACACAGGCGTTGAGGAACGGTCTGCGGGACATAGCGCACGGGGCTATGAGTGTGCTGCCCGAGTACCCGGGCCTGTTCTCCGAGCCCAGTGGTGAAGACTGTGTTGGCCAGTCTCAGCCAGGCTTTCATGGCCGGGAGGACCCGCTTGCGTCCGCCCCAGGCGTCGCCTTCCCACAGGACGATCGGTGGGGTGCCGAGCCGTCGGATGAGCTCGGCCACGTCCGTGTCCGTCCAGGGAAAATTTCCGGGCGACTGCACGAACAGAAGGTCTGGGCCGGCTTGGTCAGCGGCTCGGTAGATCTCGGTGAGCGCAGCCACACGACCTGCACCAATGAGCGTGTCAGGAACAAGTGGAACATGAGCGAGTACGCCGTCAGTGGCGAGAGAACGGAACGCCGCTCCAAAGCTCAGCCGAGGTCCGGGCGGTTCGCGGCCATTCGCTAGATGCAGGACCGTGGGCGCGCTCACAACACCTCCAGTACCCGCTCATCCAACTCCGCGTCTGTCATGATGCGTGCCAACTCCGGTGCACGCACCCGCGGCCGCCACCCCAGCTCCCGTTCTGCCTTTGACGCGTCGCCGACCAGATCCGGCACCTCGGACGGCCGTAAGTACCGCTCGTCGAAGCGAACATGCCGCTTCCAGTCCAGGCCCGCGTGCTGGAAGCAGAAGCCGACGAAGTCGCGGACGCTGTGACTGGTTCCGGTGGCGACGACGTAGTCGTCCGGCTCGTCGCGCTGGAGCATCCGCCACATGGCGTCCACGTACTCGGGCGCATACCCCCAGTCGCGCCGCGCCTCCAGATTGCCCAGGTGCAAGAACTTCTGCTCGCCACATGCGATCCGGGCAGCCGCGCGGGCGATCTTGCGGGTCACGAAGGTATCGCCACGGCGCGGTGACTCGTGATTGAACAGGATGCCGTTTACGGCGTGGATGCCGTACGCCTCACGGTAGTTGCGCGTGACCCAGTAGGCGTACGCCTTGGCCGCAGCGTACGGAGAACGGGGGTGGAAGGGGGTGGTCTCGGACTGCGGCGGTGGCGTGGCACCGTACATCTCGGAGCTTGAGGCCTGGTAGAAGCGGCAGGGCAGCCTAGTCATATGGATGGCTTCGAGGAGCCGGGTGGTGCCGAGGCCAGTAGTGGCGCCGGTGAACTCGGGCTCGTCGAAGGAGACGCGGACGTGTGACTGGGCGGCGAGATGGTAGACCTCGTCCGGTTGGATGCGCTCCAGCAAGGTGACGATGCGGGAGCCGTCGGCGATGTCGCCGTAGTGGAGGCGCAGCCGGGCATCAGGCTCGTGCGGATCTTGGTAGAGGTGCTCGATCCGCTGGGTGCCGAAAGTGGACGAGCGGCGGATCAGCCCGTGCACTAAGTAGCCCTTAGACAGCAGGAGTTCGGCCAAATAGGAGCCGTCCTGTCCGGTAATGCCCGTAATCAGGGCGGTTTTCCTAGCCATAGCGCGAGAGTAGGGCAAACGGCATCAAATATGGGCAAGGTTGAGGTCGTCCTTAGGGCGTACTCTTTGCCTCTCCTCCGCATGGCTCAGCACGATCCATACCGGTAATACCAGGAGTAGTTGGCCGGACAGACCGCCAAGGTTGCGCAGTGGTGACTCCGTGACGCCGTCCAGGACGAGGACCGCCACCAGCGCGCAGGACAGACCATGGCTATCGGAGCGTGTGCGCCAGGCGCGAACGATCAGAGTGATCGTCAGAAACAGCAGTCCGGTGAGGCCGATGAGTCCGGCCTCACCGAGCGTCTGGAACAGTTGGTTGTGTGCTTGCCCGATCCAGGAGTCTGTGGTCCCGAAGGCCTGCTGTCGATACTCGGGGGCGAAGAGGCTCGGGCCGTAGCCGAGAAGGGGGTTTTGGAGGAATTCCGCATACGCCAGTTCCCACGCGCTTCCCCTGGTTGTGAACAGGTCGCGGTGCAGCTTGTCCAGGGTGCCGGACAGCCCTGACTGCGCCGATGGGAAGAGAAGTATGGCCGAGGTGGCGCAGGCCCCGCTGAGAACGAGCAGCTGTCGTCGCACCGGGGTGCGGTTCCAGAATCCGTTGACCAGAAGGACAGCACCCGCGCACATCCAGCTGGTGCGTGACTGGGTGAGTGTCACAGAGGCGAGCGCTGCGAGGGCATGTAGCTGCCAACCCCGGCGCCGCGCGATCGGCGTCACCTCGACCACCAGGGCCGCCGCAGCGATTGGACCCAGCAGATTGGGGTTGGGAGCCAGGCCCATGAACTGGCCAATGGCGAGCCCCAGATAGTTGCGTCCGTCCTCTTCCCAGAGGGTGAATGCTGCCCAGGAAGGGGCGATAAGCAGTGCCGCGAGGCCGCCCCACAGATAGCAGCGCAACACGAGACGTAGTGAGGGCAGCATTTCCGCGAGGGGGCGGCGCAGCACTCGGAGGAACGCGCCGAGGACGAGGAGAGGGAAGAGGGCGAGCGGCTCCAGGCCACCGTGGCCGCCGAGGGATGCGGAGAGACAGCTGGCTGCGATGAAGCAGGCGGCGGCAAGTGCCAGCGCCCGCAGGGAGGGAGGGATGGGGGCCCGCCCTGTGTGGCGGATCACGACCACGGTGGCCGCAGCGATGGTGAGTGCGACCAGACCCTGGGAGACCAGCGGCGACCACCGTGAATCGAGGAAGTACACAGGGTGAGTCGAACTGGTATGCGAACTGTGTGGGATGAACAGCGCCGAGATGGTGCAGCCGAACCCAATGACTGCGAGAAGGAAGGACCCGTCGGCAGGCACAGCGCGATTTGGCCGCAGGGGCGCTGCCGGGCTTGTGATGGCGGGATTCGTGATGGTACTCATCGTGCGGCCGCCGCGCGCAGCACCGTTTTCACATAGGGCGAGATCAGCAGTGCTGGTGCCCACGGCCACGTGTGCCGCAGGCAATACAGCCACCACTGACGCGGCGGCAATTCACGCTGTGAGGTGACCCGACGCAGTGCCTCGCGCACTCCGATGCCCGGCTCACGCGAGCCGGTGAGCGAGGGCTTCGCCTCGCACACGCCGACGTGGTGGGAGGCGATGAACGCTCCGAGGCCCGCGCGACGCACCCGGTGGCCGTGGTCGTAGTCGCCCATCCCGTGGCGAAACACGCGGTCGATGTCCCCGACGCGTTCGTACACATGACGAGGGATCAGCACGACATTGCCGTTGTACGTGTCGCAAGGCTCGGGACGGCCCGTGGGCTCAACCAATGACAACGCTCGGAAGGCACGCCGTCGCCCCGAGTACGTGGTGCGCGTCCCATCGGCGGAGCGCACTGCACCGACCACCACCACTTGATCGCTCATCTTTCGGGCGGTGTCCAGAAGCAGCGATAGGGCGTCGTCGGCGAGTTTGACGTCGTCGTTGAGCCAGAGCTGGTGGGTCCAGGGCACGGCGTCCCTGTGGCTGGCGCGGCTGGCGATACGCATGCCGTGACCCCAGTAGACATCGGCGCTCGTCCTCGTCACCTGCACGCCGGGGTGCCTGCGGTGTACGGCAGCCGGGGTGCCGTCTGTACTGCCCGCGTCCACTAGATAGGTGGTGACCGTGACGCCCTCGGGTAGATCCCGTTGCCGTGCGAGCGCATCGAGCGCGGACAGTGTCGTCTCGCGCCGATTGTGACTGGTCATCAAAACAGCAATGTGAACTGCTGCCACGTGGGGACTCCTCGGTTCGGGCATCCAGAAAACTGCATCATTTCCGGCTAATGTCGCTGCTCGAACATAACGGAACTTATTGTGCAAACGAACGCATGGAGGTGCGGGCAGTGACTCTCAGCCGCACGGCACGTGTCCACATCGCCGGACACCGGGGCCTCGTCGGCTCTGCGTTAGTACGGCACTTCACCCAGGAAGGCTTCGGTGACCTGCTGCTCAGCACCTCCGCCGAGACCGACCTCCGCGATCGCGAAGCAGTACTGCGGCTCTATGCGGCGCGACGCCCGGACGTCGTCGTGCTGGCCGCCGCCCGGGTCGGCGGCATCGCGGCCAATGCAGCTCGCCCTGTCGACTTTCTCTCCGACAACCTCCGCATCCAGCTGAACGTCCTCGACGCCGCTCGTGAACACGGCGTACCGCGGCTGCTGTTCCTCGGCTCCAGCTGCGTCTACCCCAAGCATGCCGCCCAGCCGATCCCCGAGTCGGCCCTGCTGACTGGGGCCCTCGAGCCCACCAACAAGAGCTACGCCATCGCCAAGATCTGCGGCATCCTCCAAGTCCAGGCGCTGCGCAGACAGGACAGACTCCCGTATATCTCGGCAATGCCCACGAACCTCTACGGCCCCGGCGACACCTACGACTACGGCAAATCCCACGCCCTGCCCGCCATGCTGCGCCGCACCCACGAGGCGCACATCAGACGGGCCTCGAGGATCACGCACTGGGGGACCGGAACCCCGCGTCGCGAATTTCTGCATGTTGACGACTTCGCCAGGGCCTGCCTGTTCCTGCTGGAGCACTACGACGACGACACCCCGGTGAACGTCGGCACGGGCGAGGACATTGCGCTGAGCGACCTCGCGGACCTCATCGCAAGCACAGTCGGCTACCGCGGCGTGATCGACTGGGAGACCTTGCACCCCGACGGCACTCCACGCAAGCTCCTCGACACTGGCCGACTCCAGGCCATGGGCTGGAAGCCTGAAATCACCCTGCGCGAGGGGATCGCGCGCACCTATGCCGACTATCGCGCCCGTACCCCCTGACCGCACGCACCCCTAAGCCCTTGTTCACGCACCCCTAAGCCCTTGTTAAGGAGCGTACGTTGGACCTCCGCGGATTCCTGCAGGCCATGGCCAGGCAGTGGCTCGTTGTCGCCATCTGCCTGCTGCTCGGTGCCATCGCTGCCTTGGGGGTGAACGCGTCCAGCACACCCGTGTACGAGGCCCGCACCCAGCTCTTCGTCGCTACCCGGGCCGGCGCCGACAACGGTCAGCTCAACCAGGGGCAGAGCTTCTCGCAGGCCCGCGTCCAGTCGTATGCCGCCATCGTCGCTACCCGCCAGGTCACTCAACCGGTGGTCCGGAAGCTGAAGTTGCCCACCACACCGGAGCACCTCGCCTCGCGGATCACTGCGACGGTGCCGCTCGATACCGTTCTCATCGACATTGTGGTCAGCGACACCAACGCACATCGTGTGGCCGAGACCGCCAACGCCGTCGCCCGGCGCTTCCGTGACGTCGTCGAAAGGCTGGAGAGCCCGCGAGGCAGGGCCATGGCAGGCCAATTGCCCTCCCCCAAGAGGACCGGAAGTTTCGAGAACGCACCGGTCTCGCTCAGCATTACCGAGGAGGCGGTCACTCCCGCCAAGCCGGTCACGCCTAAGCCCCTTCTGAACTATGGGGCAGGGATCCTCGGCGGACTCTTACTCGGCGCGGGTCTGGCCGTGCTGAGGGAGGCGCTCGATACCACGCTGAAGACCCAGGATGCGCTGGGCGAGCTCACCGCTGTGCCAGTGCTGGCTGCCATCCCCTATGACAGAGCAGCCCTCGAAAAGCCGCTCGCCATCGGGGACGCTGCATACTCGCCGCGTGCAGAGGCCTTCCGCAGGCTACGCACCAATCTGCAGTTCGCCCAGGTCGACGACCGACCCCGGGTGATCGCTGTGACCAGCTCGATGGTGAGTGAGGGCAAGACGAGCACCGCTGCCAACCTCGCTCTGTCGCTCACCGAGGCCGGGGTGAACACCTGCCTGGTTGACGCCGATCTGCACAGGCCGTGCGTGGCCCGCTTCTTTGGGCTCGTCCCGGACGTCGGGTTGACCACCGTACTTATCGGCGAAGTGGGCATCGCTGATGTGATGCAGCAGACCGCGGGCGGGCTCGCCGTCCTCACCAGCGGTGCGATCCCACCCAACCCGACCGAGTTGCTCGCCTCCAATCGCATGGGCGAGGTGCTGCACGAACTTGCTGGCCGCTACGACATGGTTATCGTAGACACCGCTCCGCTGCTCCCGGTCGCCTACACCGTGGGCCTCGCCCCTCTCACAGACGGCACACTGTTGGTCGTACGGGCCGGCAAGACCTCGCGGGATCAGGTCCGTACCGCCGCCGACGCTCTGCACACGGTGGGTGTGCGCACCCTCGGCACCGTCTTCAGCATGGCCCCTGCCGGCAAGGGCACGGGATACGGCTACGGCAGCTATGAAACTTACGATGCAGTACTGGCAGGTGAGGCTACGGACGGCTGCCGCACATGGCCACCAGGCCCCCGTGGCGTCAGGGCCTCGCTCGCCCGCTTGGTGGGTGACGTCAACTGGCCCAGGAAACCTTCTACCTGATCGGCCCCGCGAAAGAGCGCCATGAGCGTGAACACCCGCACCCGCCAGGCCGTTCGCGCTCGAAGCCATTCCTTCAGCTCCTTCAGCGAGACCACCGCGTTGAAGTGTGTTCACATGGCGCTGACGCAGCTCCGCTCGACTGGCAATGGTCGCAGGCGGTGAACCATGCGCTGGAAGACGTCGCTGAACGGAACGCCTTCCAGATCGCTTTTGAAGGCCGACTCGTCTCGAGCCGACAAGTAGCCATCCGAACCTGGCAGATCAGCCGTTAAGTTGACACATCGGTGTTGAGGACCACGGGAACGTGGTAAGTCAGAGCGTCATTTGTGGTGATCGGGTGGATGGGGGAGATCTCACATGCTCCCGTTGTTCCCACCGTTCCCGTTGTTCCCGTCCCGATGGTGCGTAAGCGTTGTGCCGCTCGGCGGGATCATCTCGGGGGAGCGCACTGTGGAATGTTGAGGGTTGTTAAGGGCAGAGAGCATTTGTGGGTGAGTCACCGTCGCGGTGACGGGGGCTCTCAACGAGGGCCGGGGGCTTTAGCTTCGATCTTTCATGGTGAGTCGCCGGATTCTCCGGCGGCCCGTTTCGGCTTGTCGGACCGCTGCTGCAAGCTCCGTCGCAGCGGTCCCTGGTGGCTCTGATCCACCTGCGCGGGCACACACCCTCGCGAAGCTCGCAGCCGGGTTCGACATGAGCGAGGCCACCGCCCACACCTACGTACGCGGCGTCACCGAACACCTCGCCGCCAAGGCCCCGTCCCTGACCGCGCTCTACGCCGGGCGAAGTCCGAGTACGTGCTCGTGGACGGCGCGATCGCCGAGTGCGGCGCGGTCGGCGATCGTGCCGGGCCGACTACTCCGGCAAGGCTTGCCGGCACGGGGGTGAGCATCCAGGCCGTCACCGACCCCGACGGAACTTGCTGTGCCCCATTCAAACGGCATTGCGGGCGCGACCTCACTGCCTGCGAGGCGGACATCAACAAGGCGCACTCCCGACTGCGAAGCCCAGTCGAGCGTGCTCTCGCCCGGCTCCAGCAGCGGGGCATCTTCCGTCACGCTGCAGTCCCATCGGCTCAAGCCACTCGTCAAAGCCGTCCTCACCCCGGAGCGGCACCACTGAAGAAGCTCATTGAGATCACCACACCAACGATGAGGAGCTTCGTCACGTCACCCACCTGATTAGCGCATTCCACCCCGCGATACAGGAGAGCACGCGAACGATTTCTTTGACAGACTATGGCTCAACATGCAGGAATTGCCCTTTACTTTACCGCGCTGGTCACGGAAGGCGAGGGCCCAGGTGCCGTCGATGTACTGAAGGTCCGCGTATCCGAACACGGCATGCGTGGCGGACTGGTGAATGCGCTGTGGCGGCGTGCCAACTTGCATGTTGTGGATTTTGCTGTCGTCCAGGCTGTGGTGCAGTGACGTGCCGGAGGAACCAACAGTTACCTGGGGCGGGCGGGAGGAGTTGAAATCGAGCATCTGGTACAGGTGGCGATGACCCGATAGCACCAGTCGCACGTTGCGCGCCAGACGTCCCAGATCGCTTTGGTCAACGGCTGCGTCAAGGACGGGAGTCAGCCATTTCGTCGGACTGGTGCTGCTGACCGTCCACAGTGGCTTGTGTGTGAACACGAAGTAGTCGTAGGCGGGATGCTGCTGTGCGTACCGATTCACGGCGTTGAACTGCTCTTTATAGGTCTGCACCTCGCTCTGATTTGTGTCTCCTGCGTCGCCTGGATCAGCGTGTGCGGAGTCTACCGAGGCGAGGTGCAGCCTCCCGGCTCGGATCAGCACGGGCTCGGTGTACGGCTTGCACGACCCGTCACTGCGGAGCCGGTCGGCGAGGTAGCGAAACCAAGTTCTGCCCGTGTCACCTTGCCACTCGCTTGTTTCATCACAGTCCTCGTGGTTCCCTCGGGCCAACGCGATCGGTGCCTGAGCTAATAGCTTTTCGGCAGGCCGGAAGAACTCGGCCACGAGACAGTCCCAACTGGCTGCATCGGCGATCGTCCTGCAACCGCGTGTCTTGTCATTTGCCTTGCTCGGGTCCTTTCGGTAGAAATAGTCACCGACGTGCACTACGAGATCCGGTCTTGTCACGGTGGCAACGCTGGTCGCGACCTTCGAGAAAGGCCAGCCGTTGTCGTGGTCCGCGCAGTCTTGAATGAGTTCCGGTTCGCCTTGGACACGGCAGCCGGTATCCCCGATGACGGCGATCTTGCCTGGACGCGTGCTGGAAGTCCAGTTTGGCAACGGGAGCTGACCGCCTGCGGGATGCAGTGTGGCTACCTGGCCCTTGGGCTGGTCAAGCACCGCACGCGAGGCCTTGGGATGTACCCCTACCTCGCAGACAATCGGAACCTGCTTGGGCTTGCTCACGCGACGCATCGCTTCGCTCAGATATCCCGTCTGTCGCAACCTGAAGCGTACAGTGGGACATTTCAACTTCTTGCTGGCCTTCGTATTGGTGGATACGTAACGGATCTCAGGGCCGCGGCTGGTCAACTGGGTCCACGCCCAAGCTTCAGAAGTGCGTGCCGTCCTGGATGGCGATGAAGTTCCGGATGGTCGTGTGTCCGCTTTGTTGGGTTCCCATGCGGGCGTCGAGGAAGCCGCCGTTGTGGCCAACACCACAAGCGTGGCGAGTGTGACGACTTTAGGAACCATGTCTATTTCCCTGGTTGCAAAGATGTGCTGGCAGTACAGCGAGGAAGCGGTTACGACCTAGGTCGCATTGGCCACGTGCCGACATTCACGGACGGGGCTGGCGGACCGGCGGTGGCGCCAGGTGGGCGCAGGCGGACTCGCCCGCCCCACCGCGGCCATGATCGACGAACCCATCAGCGGATGGTGCCCGAAGAGCTTCTGCCAGGTCGCGGTCGCATCCTGCTTGTCGGAATGCGCGAGCAGCAGTATCCCGTTCAGGTCCACGACCACCGAGCCGCAGGTATAGGGCGCAGCCTTGCCAGCCAACGTCCAGACGTATTCAAGAACTTGAACACGGGCAGCCGGATCGCGGCCAGAGCCCGCTGCCCGCCCGACACCAGCGTATCGAGCGACCAGGACACCGTTGGTCCGGAGGCCACCGACCCATACACCGACGGCTTGGCCCGCAACATGCCCACATCCGCCAGGCAGTCACCGCCCAGCACGACGGCCAGAACCACACATCGAGCAGGATCTTGCCTGGATCAGGCACTGCACCGGCCTTGCGCCACAGCGCCAAGGCCGCCGATATCGCCTGATCCATGGGGGTGTATCCGAAACTCCAGGCGGAAGGGAGCGGCGGAGCCGGGTGCGACCGAGAGGCCTCGCCGCCGGGATCCGGACCCAGTTGTGCGCGAGCGAGCACCTGCGCCTAATTTGTGGGCCTATCCATCACCTGCACGCTGACGGTGCCCCGGTCATTGCTCTGGTTGGGATCCCGCACAAAGGGGTCGGTGCCCTTCGTGGGGTTCATCTTGTAATCGAAGACCGGAATGGGGTCGCCTACCGCGGCCGTGTCGGCCACCTTCACAGGGATCTCGAGGGTGAAGGGCTGAGGTGCCTTGGTCAGCTCCTCCGCGTCCCAGTCACACACGGCGATCGTCTCACTCCTTACCACACAACCACTGTCGGTGGACCCGGCCCGCTTGATCTTCTCGCCCAGCGTGAACCCAGCCTGTGGCTTCGCGGTGAAAGTGATCACCGCCCCGTTGGGCTGGCCCCGCCGATAGCCTCCCTGCATTTTCACCCACTCCGTCTCCCCACGCTGCGCGGGGGGCTCCACGTCGGCCGGGCGCAGATAGACATCGGATTCATCAGTAGGTGTCACTGACCAGTCCGCCTTGTTGTTGTCGGCATTGAGATCACGTTCGCCCGCAACCGGTGAAATCTCCATGTGCAGTGCCGGCTTCGGCACGCCCAGCGGCTTCGTTCCGTGATACTTCAGCACCCCCGACAGCTTCCCCGACGCCGGCACCGATGCCAGTTCACAGCGCGCATGCTCGGGCGCCACCTCCACGCATCCGTCCGGGACGCGGTCGAACTCGCTGTCGTTGATCGCGTGCAGCTCCACCACCGCTCCCGATGGCGCCTGCCCCGCATTCCCGAACCCGTACGGCACCTCGAACGGTGCCGAAGCCCCCGGCAAAACCTCTCGATCCTTAGGTGCTTCGATAAACAAATCCACCCCCTTGATATCCGGGGCAGGAGTGGATGCGATTCCGTCCAGCTTAAGAAGTCCCTTTTCTGTCGCTACATATGCAGTGCCGGACTCGGTCAGTGTAATTTGGCTGGCACCGGGGATGTCTGCCGCCTTGACCGATGAGATTTCTTGCAGGCCTACGCGCCACACCCCACCATCAGAAGCCGCCTCATCAAGTTGGGTCACATACGCGTATTTACCGTCACTGTCCAGCGCCACCCCTCGGGCGTGCGGAATGGAAGCAATTAGTTCCCATGCTCCTTCCGCGCCGGGAGAAAGATCGATCCGGTAGAGGCCGGCTCCGTGTCCCTCCATTGCTGCAAAATTAGTTACATATGCGTATTTCCCTGTGCGATCCAGCGCTACCCCGGCGCCGTGAATCGGAGGACCTAGTCGGGTGTTTTCCCCCGAAGTCTTGTCTACTCGGTAAAGCCCGCCCTCTGCCGCCACGTAGGCGTTTTCGCCACTCTTGTCGAAAACTACGCCCCTTGAGAGCGCGCGGAACAGGGGAAGCTGTGTGAAGCTGCCGACAGTCGAACCTGCTACAGGTGCCGCCCAAAGTCCACCGTAACCGGCCGCATAGAGGTTGTCGTCATTCAGGGCAATGTGCTCAGTAGAATCAACGCGGCTTTTGTATGGAGGATTCGGGTGAGGGGCTTCTAGGTTCTCCACCCAAGAAACTCCGCCGTTATTCCCCTGGCCGTTTTGGTTCTGGTAGGCATTTCCCTTCCCGTCCAGTGCCACTCCCTGGCCCATTTTGTAGTTCATCCATTGTGGGAGGCACTTCGACACACCTTCATCGCCGCACATCTTTGGTTCCGCGTTCAGTGCGCGAGCCTTCGAGCCCGTAGCCAGTGTCGATGCCTGAGCTTCGGGCATAAATCCCGGATGCAATAGGAGTCCGCTGGAGATACTCAGCGTTGCCAGCATTCCGACCGCGATCTGCACTGATCGCGTGTTGACGCTACGAGAAATCACTGGAACCAAAAACCTTTCATGCGTTACGGGGCGGGATAAGATACACGCGTTGAGAAGTAGATACTCATCGAATGGAAAGGACATCGCAGTGCATGCCAGAAGATTACGGGCGGCACCAACGCTGCGGGTTCCCGGTTACCAGTGCCAGTCTCATCGGGGAAGTGCCTTAGGGACGCAACTGCGCTGACGGCTGATCGCGCCCCGCTGTCGATTCTTAGGCTATGGAAGGACTCCCCCGGGATCCGGTCCAGTCCCGACTGGTCGAACGACTGTCCGGCCACGTCTCCGCAGGGAAGCTCCCTAAGGGGTCGGCTTGTGCAGGCCCTTTAGCCTGAAGAGCCCGTTCTGTGTTCCCACGTACCCAGCGCCTGATACGGGGTCCAGGTGAATCTCGCCAGCAGTTGGGATATCTGCGGCCTTACTTGATGAACGGTCCATCAGATCCACTCGCCACACCCCGCCCTCAGTGGCCAGCTGACCATTCGGAGTTTGCCAGGAATAGTGGACATCATCTGCTACGCCGCTGGCCTGGGTGACGTAGGCATGCTTTCCGTCGGGGGCCAGCGCCACACCCCAGGCATTCGGAATTTCGTGAATCAGGAGCGGCGGCGCACTGTTCGGGCTTTTGAGGTCGATTCGGTAAAGGCCGGTCCCGTAATCGCCCGAAACTGCAAAGTTGGTTACGTATGCATAGCGTCCCGTGCTGTCCAGGGCCAGCCCCCGGGCCTTAAAGGCAGGGCCGATCTTGGCATTGTCCCCAGTCAGCCGGTTAATTCGATAAACGCCCGAATCTGTGGTCACGTATGCATTGACGTTATCGTCTCCCAGTCCTAGGGTTACGCTGAAGGAAGGGAGATTGAACTTTTCCTGGTGTACCTGGCTGAAACTGCCTACCTTCTCGCCATCTACCGTTGCCATCCACAGCCCGGGGTCGATCCTCACCGTATACAGGTGATTTCCGAGCAGAGCGCCACCGTTGATCCAAGCATCTTTCAGCACATGGGGTGGGTCAACTTCAGGGTCTGCCAGATTCCCCACCCACCAAAGGCCACCGGTCGATGGATTGTTGGTCTGCTGGACTGTATATGCGCCCCCCTTTCCATCCAGAACTACGCCCTCGGCCGGCTGGAAGTTTACCGACTCGGGGAGGCACTTGGCGACCCCGCCCTCGCCGCACGTTCCCGGTGCCGGTGGGGCGAGCTGCGTGTGCATTTCGGCGGCATTCCTGTTTACCGCTACCGCGTGGGACTGCATGAGCCCCCACGGCAACCCCAGCGTCGCTAAGACACCCACGGCCACCCTCATCAACCGGCCGCGCGGACGCCGACTACGTACGCTACGAGAAAACACCAGCACCACGAACCCTTCATCACCGATTCACAGAAAGTGCTACACGTTAAACACCGAAAAGCTCCCTTCAATCACACAGGCTCGCCGCATCCCAAAGAATCTTCACCCGTAGGGCCTCGCGCGTCTGCAGGAGTGATGGTGGCGCAGACCATGGCAGAGGGGCTCCGAGGTGGTGGCTTCTAGCTCGGCCGCATCGCATCACCTGCGCCACCGTGGAGCGCCTTAATTCCCTCGTAGCGGCTCCGGGCTGGATCCTGTCCCTCCCGGAGTAGTCCGAGTAGTAAGCCATGAGGCGCTTGATCACCTCCCGGCGTCTGATGCCCTGACCGAAAGTGGCGCACTGTCGCGACAATCAGGTGGGTGTTGAACGATGCCTTTACCTCTCCTTGCCGTTGGAGGCCTCACGAGAAGCGGGCACCGTCCTGACACCGGTTTAGCCTCCGGGCGGTGGTAGTCCGTAGGCACCGAGATCAGTAAGTGTGTCCAGCGCGCTGAAGTCTCTGAGCAGACCGGTCGCTCTCGGCGCCCACGAATTGCAGCCGCCCAAGGCGCCCTCGCCAGGTGGCGCTGGTGGTTCGAGCCCGCTGCACGGCGATCTCTCGCCAGGCCCAGGCCGTTGAGCCCCGGGTAAGACCGAGTCCTGTGCGGCGTGCTCGTGCCGCGAACGGTGTGCTCTTGGTCCTAGCCCAACAGAAGCAACAGCTGAGGCCACGCCCGTCGCACGTCAGCTAACGCCACGCCCGGGCTGAGAAACGCGTGAACCCAAAGAGCGTCTTAGAGCCGGTCGAGCTGCTTTGCCCGGCCGCATCGGCCGCGTGTATCGAAAACATACGGCGCGCATCGCTCGACCAGCGCGTAGTCGAAGGCGTCGTGGTCGGTCAACACCACCACGGCATCTGCCGTTGCAACCTCTTCCTCCGTCAGCTCGACGCACAGTACCTGGCCCGGCAGCTGCCGGGGATCGGCATACGGTTCAACGGCGCGCACCCGCGCCCCGCGTGCGAGAAGTAGTTCGGTGACCGCAACGGCAGGAGATTCACGTACGTCCCCGGTGTTCTTCTTGTACGCGAGCCCAAGCACCAGTACCTGCACACCTGCGAGGCTGCGCTGGATACCCGCCTCGATCCGTTCAACCACGTGCTCAGGCATGTGCGCGTTGATCTCCTGAGCCAGCGAGACGAACCGCACGTCGTGCTGCAGCTGTTGCCGCACTTGCCAGGACAGATACGCCGGGTCGACGGGCAGGCAGTGTCCGCCGACACCGGGTCCTGGGTAGAAGGGCATGAACCCGAACGGTTTGGTGGCTGCGGCCGACACCGCTTCCCAGATGTCCACGCCGAGGGGGCGTGCGCACATCGCGAGCTCGTTGATGAGGGCGATGTTGACCTGCCGGAAAGTGTTCTCCAGGAGCTTGGTCAGCTCGGCGGTGCGCGGCGAGGAAACCGGAACGGTGTGTTCCACGATCCGGTTGTAGAAGTCGACGATGGCAGTACGCGAGTCGTCATCGATGCCAGAGACGACTTTCGGCGTGTTCTCCAGACGCCAGCGCGTGTTGCCCGGGTCGATCCTTTCCGGGCTGTAGCCGAGGTGGAAGTCCTGCCCGGCGCGCAACCCACTGCCTTCCTCGAGCAGCGGACGCAGGACGTCGTTGGTGGTGCCAGGGTAGGTCGTCGACTCCAGGATCACGGTTGATCCGGGACACAGCAAGGGGGCCACCAAAGTGCCCGCAGTCTCAATGTGCGAGAGGTCAGGTGCCCCGCCGCGCAGCGGTGTGGGGACGGTGATCACGCAAACGTCGAGTGCCATGGCATCGCGGTAGTCGCTGCTCACCCGGAGCCGGCCGCTTTCGAGGGCCGCGAGAAGCCGCTGCGGAGAAATGTCGTTCACATACGAGTCGCCCGCGCACAGGCGCTTGATCCGTTGTCTGTCGGTGTCCAGACCAGTGACCCGGAAGCCGACCTCAGCTGCACGGACGGCCAGTGGTAACCCGACGTAGCCGAGACCGATCACCACGGTGTGCTCTGCGGTGGTAGGAGTAGCTGATGCCATGTGGCTGTCACCAATCAAACGAAGACGGCGTTGATCGTGTCTTTCGCTAGACATTGGTGCATAGAGTCCTAATTTGGTGGTGGCTCGAACCCTGGCGCGTCTCACTTCACTCTGATACCGGAATAGAACAGGCAGTTCATGGAACCCATTGGGCCTGCTGCGCCCGCTGTCTCCGCCACCTACTTGGTCACGGGGGGTGCCGGGTTCATCGGTTCGCATCTCACTGAGGCACTCCTGGCCCAGGGCAATAGAGTCGTTGTACTCGACGATCTCTCCACCGGTGACGGGGCAAATCTCGCGGCCGTCCAATCGCACACCTGCTTCCGCTTCGTCCACGGCTCCGTGCTTGATGCGGCTCTGGTCGACGAACTGACCGCGCACTGCGATGCCGTCGTCCACCTCGCGGCCGCAGTCGGTGTCCGGCTCATCGTTGAGCAGCCCTTGCAGTCCTTCACGACGAATGTGCGCGGCACTGAGAACGTCATTGCCGCGGCCCACCGCCACAGGTGCCGGATGCTGCTCGCCTCCACATCGGAGATCTATGGAAAGAACTCGGGCCTGCTCACCGAGGACTCCGACCGGGTGTTGGGGGCGACGAGCGTGGCCCGCTGGTCGTACTCCACCGCCAAGGCGGTTGACGAGGTCCTGGCGCTCGCCCATCACCGTGAACACAACCTTCCGGTGACCGTGGTGCGGCTCTTCAACACGGTCGGGCCGCGGCAGAGCCCGGAGCACGGCATGGTTGTCCCGCGCCTGGTCCGGCAGGCCGTCGCGGGTGAACCACTCACCGTGTACGGCGATGGAAGTCAGCGTCGGTGCTTCGCTCACATCGCCGATGTCGTCGACGCGCTGCTGCAGCTACTCGTACACCCCGACGCCAACGGCGGGGTGTACAACGTCGGTACTAGGCAGGAGACATCGATCGCTGAGCTCGCCGCCCGGATCGTGGAACGTGCTCAGAGCAGATCACCTGTTGTGCTGGTCCCCTACGAGCAGGTGTACGGCCGCGATTTTGAGGAAGTGGAGCGCAGACTCCCCGACACTACCCGGCTGCGAGAACTCACCGGCTGGCGGCCACGGTACGGACTCGACGACATCCTTGACGACACCATCGAAGAGGCGCGGACCGTCGGTGCGGCCAACGGCGGGTGGAACCTACCCGGTGCCCGCAAAGGTGTGTGGAACCCGGCTTCGACCGCAGGCCACTCCCAAAGCTGACGGGACATCACCGTGCTCCATGGGACCGCAGCAGCCGCGATCGCTGCACTGCTGCTTACCGCGGTACTGACTGCGCTTGTGCGCACGCTCGCCCATCGCACTGGCCTCCTCGATCGTCCGGCCGACCGCAAGGCGCACACCAGACCGACTCCACATCTCGGTGGTATAGCGGTTGGCGCCGGAACGCTCCTCATGTGTGCCTTTGGAGATGCGCCGCTGCCACCCGGGACTCGGGTACTGCTCGTGGCAGCGGCCCTGGTAACCCTGCTGGGTCTGGTGGACGACCTGCGGCCACTGGGCCCCTGGACACGGCTGGGCGTCGAGGCAGGAGCGGCATGTGCCGTGGTGTACAGCAGCGGCCTCTCCCTGTCCGCTGGTGTACTGGCCGTTATCTGGATCGTCTTCATCACCAACGCTTTCAACCTGCTGGACAATTCAGATGGTGTGCTGGGCCTAGTCGGGGCGGTTGTCGCACTCGGGCTGCTTCTCTGTGCCATCGGCGCGGGTCGCGCGGACCTTGCCTTGGTTATGTGCTCGCTGGCCGCCGCTCTCACCGGTTTCCTGATCCACAACTGGCATCCGGCAAAGATCTTTCTCGGCGACTGCGGCTCCCTCTTCACCGGCTTCCTGCTCGCCTCGGCTGCGGTGCTGGTACACGCTGGGCACGACGTGTTGCCCAGCGCCGCGGGGCTGTTCGCGCTGACTGTTGTCGTCACTGCAGACACCACCGTGGTGCTTCTCTCCCGGTGGCGCGCCGGACGGCCGCTCCTCATCGGCGGTACCGACCACATCGCCCACCGTCTGCACCGACTCGGCTTCACGGTTCCAGGCGCGGCGCTCGTCCTCGCTGCGATCGCCCTCGTCGGCTCCGTCACGGGCTCGCTCATCCACCGGGGCGTGTTCGGTGCCGAAGCGGTACTGCCCATGGTGGCCGGGGTGTCCTTGATGACCTGGACACTGCTCAAGATCCAGGTGTATGGCGCAGCAGCGCCCCGGGTATCCAGAAGAGTCCCGTGCCCGGCAACCTCACTTTCCCGCCCGGGCACAGAGTCCCAGGCAACCAGCAGCCTGACGAGGAGAACAATGACCATGGACTCCGAAGCGGAGGGAACGAACCTGCCACACCCCAGCCGCACGTCCAACTACCCGCCGCTATTCGTTCCGCCGCACATCGGCGCTGCCGGCGCTGGGCCGAGCAGTAATGAGGGTGCAGCCGGCGTGCCCACCGAAGTCGATGTGGTGACCTGCCTGCCGGATCTCCCAGCGACCGCAGTTGCGCCGACCGTGCGGTGCGCTGGAGTGCCGGTGGCCGCCGTAACGCTTGCCGAGGCCAGCGCAACCGTGGTGCGACTCGCCATCAGCGGTGTCGCAGCCGACGTGCACCTCTGCAATGCGTACACTCTCGCGCTCGCCGACACCGACCCGCTCCTGAAGCAGCAGCTGGCCACGGCCGTGCTCAATCTGCCCGACGGGCAGGGGGTGGTGTGGGCCAACCGGATTGTCCACCGCGGGCAGCGCCTACCGAAGGAACGCGTTTACGGGCCCGACCTGTTCCTCAATGTGGTCAACGTCGGGCAGGCAGTTGGTCTGAGGCACTATTTGCTCGGCGCTACCCGCGAAGTACTCAACCGGCTCACCGCTGAGCTGGCGGACCGATACCCGAAGGCCCACATCGTCGGGGCCGAGGCGCCGCCGTTCCGTGAACTCACCTACGAGGAACGGCAATCGCAGACTGCACGTATCCGAGACAGCGGCGCCGAGATCGTCTGGCTCGGCCTCGGCACCCCCAAGCAGGATTACGAGGCCAGCCGGATGGCCGCGGAGTATCCTGCCGTACACATCGCGGTGGGAGCCGCTTTCGACTTCGTATCGGGAAACAAGCCGCAGGCCCCGCCATGGATACAGCGCAGCGGCCTGGAGTGGCTGTTCCGGCTCTGCAGTGAGCCGCGTCGCCTTTGGCGCCGGGTTCTGTGGGGGCATCCGTGCTTCGTCCGGGCCGTGCTCAGGTCTGCGGTCCCGTCCACCGCGGGTTCTGGCCTGGTCAAGTACTTCGTATCAGCCGCTCTAACGACCTCATCGGGAGGATCCCACCGATGACTCTCCTCCACCGGGTACGCAGCGCCGTCCAGCGCCTTGGTATCGACATCAGCCGCTATCCGGCCTCCTGGCAAGGACCCCAACTCGTGCAGATACTGCGTCGGTTCGAGATTGACACCGTCCTCGACGTCGGCGCGCACGAGGGTGGCTACGGCACCATGTTGCGCCGCAACGGTTTCCCCGGCCGTATCGTCTCCTTCGAACCGCTCACCGGGCCGCGCACCGAACTCCACCGCACCACTGCGGCCGACCCCTCTTGGACGGTCCTGCCTTATGCCCTCGGCGACACCTCGGGCACCAACGTCCTGCACGTCGCAGCCAACGCGGGCGCCAGCAGCTCCCTTCTCCCGATACTGCCCCGCCATCGTAAGGCGGCACCGCACGCCATGTACATCGGGCGGCAGGCAACCGAAGTGCGGCGCTTGGACGAGCTGTGGGAGCAGGTCACCCGACCAGGCGAACGGGTCTTCCTGAAGCTGGACGTGCAGGGTTACGAGGCCCATGTTCTGCGCGGGGCCGGCAAGTTCAGCTCCAAGATCGCTGGGCTGCAGGCCGAGACTTCCTTCGTTCCTCTGTATGAGGGCGGGCTACTGTTCAACGAGGCACTCGAACTGGCCCAGGCGCAGCTCGAGCTCAGCCTGATGGCAATTGTGCCAGGCTTCGTCGAACCGAGTACGGGCCAGATGCTCCAGTGCGACCTGGTGCTCTTCAAGGAGGCCAGGAAGCTGGGAAACCAGAGGCCTCCAGGAAAGTAGGAGGCAGCTCTTGCAGGAGGCGGGCTGATAACCCGACACAACGCCCTTTCCTGGTACGATCTTCGCGCCGCCTTCGGTCTCCTCAGCGCGCCTTGCGGTTCGCGGTGGTGCCGAGCTTTTACCACGGGTCCGCGCCGGCCGGCGAGAATATGGTCTCAATCGACCGGGTGGAAGCGGTGCGGCGGGGGGCCACGAAGCGCACCTCGACTCCGTCAGCGCTGACAAACCGCAGCGCCGCCCGATGCACGCTGCACGCACGGCGCTGCAGCGGTTGCCACCGGATGCGGCCGCTCTCCCCTCTGCGCCAACTGCGCGCCCTCACACCGGACATCGTGCATGTACACAACTCTTTCCCCCTACTTCGGCCGCGCCTGGATCAGATACTGGCCGGGCCCACTCGTGACGACCCTGTACAATTTCCGTCCCCTGCGCGCGGGAACAGTGCCTACCGCGACAGTGAGATCTGCACCCGCTGCCTCGATGGCGAGAGTAGGTGGGGCTGCGCCACAGCTGCTGCGGGGGCAAGGGCGACCGCCCTGGCGCTCACATGGGCCGGTCGCCACGGTTCCGCGGCGGATGCGCTGCCGAGGGGCGTATGAGCGCGCGTACACCGAGGCGGTCTGGGCCCGCCGAATGGAGCGTGTGCACATGTCCCGCTGCCGGGGCAGCATGCCCACTCCGGCCGAGGCGGCCGAGGTGTCAGGAGCGGTGCCATGAGCGGCACGGGCACGCATTTCACCCGCCACGTCACCCTCGTGCTGCCCTATCTCACCGCATACCGCGTCCCCTTCCTCCGCCTTCTCCGCAGTGAGCTCCTTGCCCGCGACATCCTTTTGACCGTCGCTCACGGGAGCCCGATCAGGCGCTCCGCTGGGCGCGGTGACGCCGTGCACCTGCCCGAGGCGGTGGAACTGCCGCAGCGATCAGTACGGTTCGCAGGGCGCGAGCTCGTCTGGCAGAGGCTGGGTGAACTCGCCCACGTCAGCGACGCGTTGGTTTTACCGCAGTCCCTACACCACCTACACCTCTACCCCCTCCTCGCCCGGCGCCCCACCAGGATCGCGTTGTGGGGGCACGGCAGGACTCATGTCTCGGCGCACGGCCGTGCCGAACAGTGGGCCAAGGCAGCGCTGACCCGCCAGGCCGACTGGTTCTTCGCGTACACAGAGGCCGGAGGCACGTACGCGATCAGAGCCGGCCTTCCCCCGGAGCGTGTCACCGTCGTGCAGAACGCATTGGACACCACGGCGCTGGCCACTGCCAGGAATGCGGTCACGGGGCAGGAGGTCGAGGAACTGCGCGCGCGGTACGGGCTGACGCCCGGACGAACCGGTCTGTACATCGGCGGGATCGACGAACTCAAGCGGATTCCCTTCCTTCTGGCTGCCGCTGTATGCCTCGCCCGCCGTGTCTCTGGGTTCCGGCTGCTGATCGCGGGCGATGGCAGTCAGCGGGACCTGGTACGGGCCGCCGAGCGGGAGACCGGGGCCGTCGTCTACACCGGGCCCGCTGACGACCAGGACAAGGCGCAGCTGGGTGCGGTGTCCGATGTGATGCTCGTGCCGGGTGCGGTGGGGCTGTGCGCGGTGGACTCGTTCGCGCTCAGGACGCCACTGGTCACGACCGACTGGCCCTTCCACGGGCCGGAGTTCGACTACTTGGAGGACGGTCGTAACGCCGTGGTGACGACGGCCGACGAGCCCGATGCGTACGCCGCGGCTGTCGCCGCACTGCTCGCCCGTCCTCGAGTACTTGCCTGCCTACGCCGCGCGTGCAGGAACGACGTGATGCGCTACACGGTGGAGTCGATGGCCGCCAGATTCGCCCAGGGAACGGAGGAACTCGTCCATGACCACGGATGACAGACCCACCGAAGAACGCGCGGCAGCCGAACAGCGGGTACGTGCCGGACGCGGCCGCACCCTGTTGCGCCTGGCCGGTCTTGGCGCGGCGCTGTTCCTGGTCCTCACGGTCGGTGCCGGTGTGCTCCTCTATGCACGGCTCGACAGCATCCGTACCGACGAGGAAACCGACCGCGCCCTGGGCGCCGACCACGGCTCCCGCCCTCACAAGGTGGCGAGCCAGGCGAAGAACATCCTGCTGCTCGGCACCGACAGCGAGGCGAACTGGGGCTCCACGCGGGCTGACACAGCGATGCTGCTGCATGTGTCCGCCGACCGCCGCAGCGCTTCGATGACCAGCGTGCCGCGCGACCTCATGGTGGACATCCCCAGATGCCTGAGGCCCGACGGCACGCGGAGCCGTGCCCAGTATGCGCAATTCAACTGGGCATACCAATTTGGCGGGGCAGCCTGCTCGATCCGCGCCTTCGAGCTCCTGAGTGGTGTCCATGTCGATCACCATGTCGTCATTGACTTCACCGGCTTCAAGAAAGTCGTGAACGCTGTCGGTGGTGTGGTGGTGGATGTGCCGATGCGGGTCTACGACCCGGAAACCCGCATCACGATCGAGCCCGGTGAGAAGCGGCTCGACGGCCCTGAGTCGCTGGCGTTCGTCCGCACACGCCTGGGCGTCCGTGACGGCAGTGATCTGCAGCGGGTCGAGCGGCAGAAGCAGTTTGTAAGAGATCTGATCGCCAGCGTTCGGGAGGCGGGCACACTGAGAAGTCCACCTCGGCTGTATCAGCTCCTGGAGGGGATTACCGCCTCGCTTACCACGGACAGCGGGCTCGACTCGCTCAGTGAGCTGTACGCGGTGACAAGCGCATGGAACATCCCGGAGGACGCAATGCGCCTGGTGACGGTACCCAGCGTGGAGCATCCCGACTACCGGGGGCGATACCGGATGGTGGCGAGGCAGGGCAAGGCGCTCTTCAAGGCCCTGCGCGAGGACAAGCCACTGCCGGACCGGCTCTACAACGCCTATACGCCGGACGGTAGATGGGCAGAGCCGTAGGCGGCCGCATCGCCCTTGGCATCATCTGAGGTGGATGTCGGGCGGGGTGGGGCGGGAGCACGGGGTTGGATCGCTGGACGGGCTGTGAAAGCGCCAAGCCGCTGTTCCCACAGCAACGGGTGCGGGCACAGGGCGTCGGGACAGCGAGTGCGCTTGATGAGACGCTGTTCGCCGCGGTCATCAACATGCTGGTGATGGCGGTTCGTGGTGGGCGCTGCCGCGCTGTTTCAACGTGTCTGAGTCGGCTGCCCGCCTCCGGTGTCTCCCTCAGCCCAGGACCGGGGAGGCGGGCACACGGGTCCAGGCCTCATGGACCGGTGCATGGCGCGTCCGAACGGAGCCAGTTGTTGACGTCGACGGCCAAGACAAGGCGGCCTCTGCAGCCTGTGGCAGCGCGGCCGGCAGACGTGGCAGCGCCCCTCGTCGACGTTCCCAGCGCCTCATGCGCGAAGACAGCCTGCAAGGTGTCATCCGCGGACAGCGACGCCGCACCACGATCCCCGAGCCGTCCGTACCCAGGCCACCCGATTGGTCGGCTGGCGCTTCACCGCGAGCCTGCCGAACCGGCTATGGGTCGCCGACCTCACGTGTACCGCACTTGCCCGAGGAATTCCAGGCCTCGCCCTGCACTACCGATCACAGGCGGCCCCGAACATCACCCGAAACTACAGACTGGACGCTACGAAACTCGCGGCAGTTCAGTGCTGGCGGCTGGATAACGGGCAGGTGATCGATGCGATTTCCTAGAGGACTGAGCCCGACTTCCAGGTTGGTCGACTGGCTGGGACGCGGCAGCAGCACGGCACCTGCAGAGTGGAAGAAGAGACTGTCCCGGCCGGCTGACGGCAACCGCCAAGCATGACCGTAGTGACGGCCAGCGCGTGTGACCAACGGGGGGGAGCCACGTGGATGACGATCGACAATCCTCCGGCCGGGACAGGTCCATATAGGAACGGGCGCCACCGCCTCTATGGACAACACCATGCAACCAGAGAATCAGGCACAGCTCACGGTCACTGGACGGTGTGTCGCTTGGATTTCATCATGCATCCCCCGAGCTCGTTAAAGCGCGCAGAGGAACAAAGTGTTGCTTCCCGCCTTCCGGCTCAAGGTAATGCCATAAGGAACCTACAACACGGCGGCCAAATCAGCAGGTTCAGCGTCGGCGTTGAACACGACACCGTCGAGTTTTGCAGTGGCCTCCATCCGTGCCGCGCCTGGCAGACCGTGCTCGCTGCCCTAGCCGCCGAGGCTCGCTTGGACATCGCCGTGTGCTATTTGGCGTTCGGCACATCAAATGGGTGCAGCCCGGCGCCCGTTGCCACCACACTCGCGGAGCTTGTCTGCGAACTAGGGCCTGCAGGAGGTTCAGGTCGGGGCACCGGGTGCTGGGGGCCTTGGGCAGGGGCCCCTCTTGCTCGGAGAGCGCTTCGGGGCGGGTGAGGATCAGGTTGGCTCCCGTCCGTGGTTTGGGGCGAAGTTGTTGGATGGCGGGGCCCGAGCTCGCGCATGCGCTGGACGAAACGGCGGACAGTTTGCGTGTCGCCTGTGTCGCCTGTGTCGCCTGTGTCGCCTGTGTCGCCTGTGTCGCCGCGGGCGACCAGTTCGGCGTGCAGGACGTGGGCACCAGGTGCATCCTTCGGCATGAACGTGGGCCAGGTAGTCGGCGCGCTCGTCGAGGATGCCGCTGTGGCTGGTCGCCGCGGTTCAGGAGTTCGTCGGCGTTGGCGGCCTGCATAAACCTGCATGAACCTGCGGACCGACTTCGGGGCCCCAGGCGCAGCTTGCACATGATTCCGGTGGGGTTGAACGTCCTGGCCCATGCGGGCATGCATGGGGCATGCCACTCCCGGATACCTCAGGCCAGCGGGTGGTAGCGGTTGGCGCATTGCCGGGCCTGCGGAGTACCCCGACGGCCCTCGTCTCCGGAGGAGTTGGTGAGGCCACGGCAGATGATCTCGGCTCCGATGACGACCGGTCTGTCGCGACTCCGGCATCCGCGAGGCGCCGTTAGTAACAACTGTGGACCCGAGCAGAATCCGCCCCGCATCCGGCCATGGCAACACGATCTCGTCACGGGTATGTGCCGCGATGCGCAACACCCCGTTGTCCACACTCACTTGCTCGGCCAGCACCTGCTTTAGGGGCGGGCACACCAGCCCGATACACACCGCGGTCACGGCAATCTTGCAAGACCCACAGAATGTGTACATCGGCTCGGATATCCGTCTTCCACCCCACTTGAAAATCTCAAAAGCTGTTGGCAGCAGGGCACCCCGCCTTCCTTCTCCCGGGCTCGGCGCCGCCGCTGCACCGACCGTACAATCATCCGCAGCTCCCTCGCGATTAGTGCCCTGGGCCAACCGCCCGACGGCTGCCATACAGACGTCCTCACGAAGCTCCCGCCCATTCCCCGGTCAGGCCACCACCTTGTCAGTCCACACGACAACACGAGTTCAAGGTTCGTAGATCTCGCATCGTCTCGTCATCGGTGGTCCGATGGCGTCGTTCTCATCTGCCTCTAGGTAATTGGCGCAATCATGAGGGTCTTGCCAGTTCGGAAGCCATTGGCTTCCTCGCTGTGATGGGGCTCGGAGTTCCATCGCGGGATGAAGGTGCGTTCCGCTGATGTGAGGATCCTCCACGTGAGCACCGAAGAATGATGCTTTTCCGTGAATATTCGCCACTTCCTTCCTGTGGACTAGAGTTCGAAGCGAACTCTAGTCAGAAACCAGCGGTTATTGCTTCCTTGGCAACTGGTGGAGTGGCATCCTGTGGGGACACTCACAGTTTGTGGTCGCGGCGTAACTGTAGGTGATTTTGTGTCGTACGCGCTGCGTCATGCCGACCGGGAGGGAACCCGGATGCCTAGCAAGATGGTGCCGCAGGACGTATCGATCTGCGCCAGGGATGATGTGGTCCGGGTCTTGGACAGTTGTCACCTTGAGGCGACGGTGCTCCCACTTACTGCCCCAGAGGATCGGGAGCAGACGGATCCATTACGGCAGGTGCACGTACTCGGCGGAGACATCACCACGCCAGCTCTAGCCCGCCGTTACGTCCGACACGGCCTGGAATCCTGGCGGATGCCTCCTGAGTGCATCGAAAACGCGGTGCAGGTGGTCTCCGAGTTAACGGCAAATGCAGTGCAGCACACCCGCTCGATGTGCATCCATCTCGAGATCGAATCGTCCCTCCACGAGGTTTACATCGCGGTACGCGACTGTGGCCCTCGGCCGGACGTTTCGCTCGGTGAACTCCTGCGCAACGACGAGGATCTGTGCGAGGGCGGTCGCGGACTGAGCATCGTGAGCACACTCGCCTTGAGGTGGGGCGCCGACCCTATCTCCAGCACTGGTCTTCGGGTCTGGGCGGTGATTGGGACGGGTGATGCTTGATTGATTTCCGCTCTAGCTGTTGATGTTGACGCATTCGTCCGCTAGATCGTTTGTTTCGGATCAGATCGTCGGTCTGCTGCGTTGTTGGCTGATGCCGGAGGGATCGAGCCACTGCTTCCGAGGCAGACCCCGAAGAGCGATGACCGGTGGCGGAAGCCATTCGATTCGATTGGTCGGCGCAATCGTGTGGAAGCGCGCCGCCGAGTCACCCTGGCAGGGCCTGCCCCGGTGGCGTTCGACTCCTCAAGGACTGCAACCAGTTGCAGCACGGGGCGATTTCAGTGGCAGATGGCGCCGGATGTTCACCGTGGCCAGCCCAGTTGATGTCGGGTGATGTGGCGTGAGCTGCCGACGGGCCGTCAGTTGCCCTCGGGTCGTCCCGTGGTGGGCTGGGTATCACCCTCGACGTGTGGCGGACCTGGGTATCACCCTCGACGTGTGGCGGACCTGGTGCCCAGGGACGTCAACCCTGCGGGTCCACTTCAAGACCTTCGGCGAACTCGAGGCGGCCCTGCCGGGCGTTCTGCCATGAGGTCAACTCCCGGATGCAGCCGCCTTCCTGGCCCTCGGTGCCGGCGCCGCGTCCTGGCTGGTGGAACCGGCATCGACTGGCGCCGGCCACGAGCACACGAGCCCCGTTCTTCGCAGCGAGGGCCACTCCCTACCGCCCGGCACCTCCGCCTGGCCTTCCTTCGTTATTCCCACCCCGACTGCGGACGCTGCTGAGTACGACGGAAGTGATCTCGCCTGATAGCCACCCCATGTCGAACTGTTCCCGGCTCCGGCAGCGACCCGCTCGCGGAGCCACCGAGCTGACCAAGCGGCACGACAAGGGCGTCGCGATCCAGGTGATCGCCATCGTCAGAGAGACAACGGCGTTACGTTCGGACCGTTCGAACACCGTCTGCATATATGCGCTGATCCAGCCCGATGACGCAAGCAGCCGAACCGACCCACAGAAGGGAACGACCATGTGGAAGACACGCCGAGCAGTCATGCTCGCAGCAATCGCCGCCGCGTTCGCCGGGACACTGGCGCCCCCGTGCGTTCTTCGAGGGGCTTGCAACAGGGCCGCTGGCCTCCGGGTCCGGCATGACTGTGTCCCCATGTCGAACCGAATGGCCTGGGGGTTGTGTCACCGGGCCTGAGAGGTGCTGCTAGAGACGCTGATGAGAAGTCCGGTCACCGTTCGGCCTGCCCGGGGCAACGCCGGGCAGTTCGCGGACGGCAGGTCTGCAACAGCGAACCGAGGCCGCGGGCCGTCTTCGACAAGCTAGTCTCGAAGTTCAGCACCGTACTGGTGATCGTGGACCAGCATGTCCAGGCCGTCCGCAGCGGCGGCGTGCGCCCCACCTCATCGACGGCTGCCTCGCTGGTGCCGGCCTCCAGTCACCACGACATGACACCCCGACAACTCTTTGGAAATGTCAGTAGGGACAGCCAGACCACGCTGCTCTGCGGGACGTCATCCAACGCCGCGGTGTCAGATCTTAGCGACGCCCCGCGTCGCTTCCCTTAGATCACTTCGTTAACCGAGTGCCCGCCAAGATTGGATGGGTGAGATCAGCACACCTACGACAGATGCTTCGCCACATCCCGACGCTACCCTGGCGTTTTGGTCCTCAAAGACAAGATGAAAGAGTCCCAGCACTTTGGCGCCAGAGCGTGGACGGTCTGAGCGGTGGTGTCCCGCTCGTCATCGGAGCTATAGCCCACGATAGCGTTGACGACGTGCCCCGCCAGGCCGAGCAACACGAACAGCACTACGAAAGCCTTGGCTACTGTGTCGAGTTGTAGTGGCCGAGTGCCGGAACTGACCTGCTCTACCGGTACTGGCTCGTCGCCGAACAGCCGCTTGGGGTAGGCAGGGGTGAGCATGTGACCATATGCGGTTAGACGCATGGTGTACCGGGCCACGGCAGCCGTTGCGGCATACAGTGGATCGGGCAGACGCCCGAGGATTAGGGTGACAGTCCAGAACACCCAGCTGATCGCGAGCCAGCCGACCTGGACGAAGTTTCCGACAACCGTCGCAGGGATCATTAGGATCAGCCGGAAGAACACCGCGAGACGATTGAGTGAGGTTGCCCGAACCTCGATCTGTACCGGATACTGCGGGGCCGAGAACGCGAAGGGCGGATAACGGTCGACCAAGAGCATGAAACTCGCGCTGACCCGGGTCTCGTAAGCAAGGACGGACCTGAGCAACGAGAAGATTCCGCCGGGTAGCCGCCCCGTGAACAAGGCAGCGAACCAGCCGACGATCGTGACAAAGAACGCCATGACAGCAAGACCACAGAGCACCACTAACTGAGGAAGCAGCAACAACGACCGCAGCAGCACAGTCCAGCGTCTTTGCCGCCCGGGAGCGGGGATGTCGAGGACAGGCAGCCACTCACCGCCCTCAGGGCTTGTCGCGGGGCGATGGTCCCAACCTGCCGCCATGAGCACTCCCGACAATTCCGGTTCAGCCGACACCATCATGCTGCGCCCTCGCAGCCGCGCTCGCACGGCCAAAGAGCCAATGGAGGCTGCAAGGGTGACGGCTAGTGGGGAGGCAGGAGGTTCGCCTTTGAAGCTGCCGCCGTCCGGGGCGACGCCGCGGCCAGCATGCTTGTCCCTCCCGAAAGGGCGAAATGGACATCAACTCGCGTACCGCCCTCTAAGAGGCGAGGTGGGCCGAAGCCTCGGCAGCTCGCTGAGACGGAGTAAGGCTGACACGGTTACAGATCGGGCGGGAGACTGAGGTCAAGGTCCTCGCCGAACCGACCCGGAAACGACGCCGGAGACCGGAATGACGACGGGGCGCCGATGAGACCGGGGCTCAGCATCCGCTGCCCGGAACGGCTTACACGATCGGTGAATTGGGCGCTGCCGGGCCGGTGGAAGTTGAAAGCACTGGAAGTCCATGCGCATTTTCCTCGCTGTTCTCTTGCCCTGCTACCAACGCCACGCCGGAGCGATGAACTTGTCGTACAGCCACACCCCGATCGTCTTGGTCCCGGCATCCACCTGGGCCACGCCCACCTGGTTCTCGGGAGCCTCGCTCGTCGTCAGCGGATAGCTGACGGCAGGCACGGACAGTACGTCGGTCCGCACAGGCAGGAAAACTGAAAGGGGCGCGGTCGTGTCGCGGGCAAGGTCTGTGGTGACGACGGCCTGTCCGGCCTTAGCTCGGATAGCCACACTCGCCCGGTACAGACGCACTGGGCTGTTCTCACGGATCACCGAACGATCGACCGAAGGGGCAAGGAGAAGCTCAACACGCCCGCCATCCCGTACGAGGTAGCCACCGCTGACGGTGTACGGCACTTTGATGAGGGTCAGCGCTGCTCCGACCATGGCGAGGGCCAGCGCCACCACTGTGCCGATCCGCAGGACGCCAGCTCCCCCGGTCCGGGCCTCGCGGATGAAGCGAAGCAGGCCGCGACCCAGGTAATACGCGAGACAGCCGATGCCGCACACCACCAGCAATGCGCCCACGTTCCCGAACCGCTGCAGCCAGGACGCCCACAGCAACACGCCCGTGGCGACCAAGAAGAGGGGGAAGATCATGCAGGCGAGGCCGAAGGGAACCGCCCATCGCAGATCCGGCAGCCTCCGATCGTAGCGTCCGCCGAACAGGATCCGAGCAGTGAAGCACTTTGCGTCGTGGAGCGCGCGGTCACGCAGGTGCGGAATGTCGAAGTGACTCATCAACGCGAGGTATCCGTCCAGCCTGACGAACGGAGTCAGGTTGAGTAGTCCGCCGATGTAGCCGACAACAGCGAAGACGATGAGGCCGTCCCGAAGCTGTGCCTCGGCAAACAGCGAAGCCATGGCCGACCCGCCGGCGATGACCCACTGCGTCGCGATTCCTGCCAGGGCCACCGCAACGCGCTGCTGCTTGCGGGGCAGCCGCCAGCCGTCGGAGACGTCGCAAAAGAAGGCGGGCGACAGGTAGAACAGCATCACGCCCATCCGCGCGGGCCGACCACCGTAGTGGCCGAGGACGGCACCGTGGCCAAACTCGTGGACCACGATGGTGGCCAGCAACCCGACGACGATGGCCAGGTACGTGGACAACGGCAGCGGCTGCCCCAGAGCCGTACTCAGCCACCGTGCCTGGCAGGCGAGAGCCAGTAGGCCGCACAGCGCGAGAGCGCCGAGCGCGGATAGCCCCGCGCGACTCATCAGGAGGCCGACGAGTGGTGAGAACCGACGCAGGATATGTTCGGGGTTGAGCACGGTGAACTGCACGGTCAGCGGCGGCACAAACTTGACCCGCCGACCGTAGCGGCTGGGTCGTCTGACCGGCTCACCGTTGTCGAGCAATTGGCCCGTGGCGAGTTTGCCGACTGCGGTGCCGACTGCCTCCGCAGTCCATGGCGGCCCAAGGACGTCCGCCAAGTGGGCGTGGTCCCGTATTCCGTTCACGGTGAGCGCCAGCTTGGCCAGGTCGGGCTGGACACGGAAGTACTGGTCTGTGCCACGTTGGATGACCCAGGGAGCCCCTTCTTCTGCAGGCTCGTGCACCGATACGTCGGCGGCGAGCTTGGGCCGGTCCAAAAACTCAGAGGCGATCTCTACCGGCGTGGTCATAGAGGGCATGCGGCTACGTCTTCCGTGATGTGGCGGGAGCGGAGCAGCCCGCGCAGCGAGCGGATGCGGTCCGGGGCGAGGCCGTTGACCGGACCGCCGAGTATCATCGGCTCGGGGGCGGTGAGCAGGGCAGTGGCCAGGGCGAACCACTGTTTCATGCCGGTCTAGTAGCCCCCTGGCGATCGGCACCGCTGGCAAGTCCGACCAGATCCAGCACTTCATACACCACCGGAGCGGACGGCAGACCCAACGTTCTGGCCCAGACCTTGAGATCGCGACGAACGCTCCCGCGGTGGGGCACGCAAGCCCGAGGAGCATCCGCAGCGAGGTGGTCTTGCCGACGCCGTTACGGCCGAGCAAGCCCACGACTCGTTCGGACCGGACCGTGAAGGAGAGGTCCTCCACGGCCCAGACCGCTCACGAAAGCCATGGCCAAGGCACGCTGGCTCCGCCAATACCTGCTCCCCATCCACCGCCAGCACTACCTTCTCCGTGGGGCCGAGATGCCGTGGCGGATGCTGCCCGCCACCACAGGACCCCGGTATCAGACCCCATCACCCATCAGCAAGGGCCGATCCAGCACATACGAGGCACAAGGCGTGGCCACATCGACCCAAAGAGACCGCCCCGCCCAAAAAAGGGGGCCTCCAGGGTCTCAAGCTTCTCCATGCCCAGATCTAGTACTGGCTGGATATTCTCGTTTGCTTGCATTGATGACACCTCCTCTCGCAATTCAGATACCGACATTCGTCACGGTCGCATCCACCATGGCCACCCGACCCCACGGCATCCACGCCCAAAGCTGGCGAGGCCGTTGATCGGATCGCCGAATACCAGCGGCTCGGGGGCGTGGCTAGGGAGAAGCCAGCCCGAGGAGCATCCGCAGCGAGGTGGTCTTGCTGACGCCGTTACGGTCGAGCAAGCCCACGACTCGTTCGGACCGGACCGTGAAGGAGAGGTCCTCCACGGCCCAGACCGTTTACGAAAGCCATGGCCAAGGCACACTGGCACCGCCAGCACTACTTTCTCCGTGGGGCCGAGATGCCGTGCGGATGCTGCCTGCTACCACAGAACCCCGACATCAGACCCCATCACCATCCGCAACCAAAAAGGCACTGGTGGATGGGTGGGAAGAATGGGGGGGTCTGCCCCCACATACCGCGAGGCCCCCACATAGGGGCTTCCAGGGTCTCAAGCTTCTCCATGCCCAGATCTAGTACTGGCTGGATATTCTCGTTTGCTTGCATTGATGACACCTCCTCTCGCAATTCAGATACCGACATTCGTCACGGTCGCATCCACCATGGCCACCCCAGTACCCCGTAAGCAACCGAAATCAGGCCAGTAGCATGCCACCCGAAATAACACAGCCGACCCCACGGCATCCACGCCCAAAGCTAATGGAACCGCCGAAGTCCGACTAGGAAGCAGCCCTAGGGGGCCGGGACTCCGCGGTAGCACAAACTGCCACCACCACGGAACCCCGACGTCAGCCCCTATGGGTGCCAGACCCCGTTCACGAAATTTCCCCACCACTTGCCGAAATTAGACCAAAAGGTTGGGGCCTCCAGGGTCTCAAGCTTCTCCATGCTCAGATCTAGTGCTGGCTGGATATTCTCGTTCAAAAGACCCAACGGATGGCTTGGACGGCGCTCGTCACCCACTTAAAGGCATTCCCAAGCCAGTTGGGGGCCTCCAGAGCCTCCAGCTCCTGCATGCCCAGATCCAGCACCGGCTGGATATTCTCTTTCGCGTGCATTAAACAACTCCTCTCGCGGTTCAGGCATCAACATTCGTCACGCCTGCACCCACCATCGGCTGCCCCAGTAACCCGTAAGCAACCGGAATCAGGCCAGTAGCATGCCACCCGAAATGGCACATCCGGCCCCACGGCATCCACGCCCAAAGCTAATGGAACCGCCGAAGTCCGACTAGGAAATAGCTTAGGGTGGCCGGGACTCCGCGGTAGCAGAAACTCCCCACCACCACGGAACCCCGACATCAGCCCCTATCAGTGTAGGACCCCATGCCAGAAACGACCCCACCATGCGCCGAAATTAAACCAAGTGGGGGCCTCCAGGGCCTCTAGCTTCTCCATGCCCAGATCTAGTACTGGCTGGATATTCTCGTTCGCTTGCATTGATGACACCTCCTCTCGCGGCTCAGACGCCGATATTCGTCACGGTCGCATCCTTTATCGGCCGCTCCAGTAACCCGTAAGTAATCGGAATCAGGCCAAGTAGCATGCCACCCGAAATAAAGCTCAATGGAACCGTCGAAGTCTGACTAGGGAACAGCCCTAGGGCGGCCGGGACTCCGCGGTAGCAGAAACTTCCCACCACCACGGAATCCCGACATCAGGCACCATAGATGGCCCGCTCGAACGATCCGCGCGCCGAGGACCACACGATCAGTAACAGCGCCCAGGAGCGCGTCGACTGAATCGTTCCTGGAGGAGCCGGGGAGCGGGCCCGCCCTTCCCGGTACGACGGTGTACGTGACACTCAGTTCGTACGAACGGCCTCAGCCGTGGTTCGTGTAGCCATATCCGAACCCGTGATACATGCTGTTCCAGGCATTCCTGAACCAGTTACCGACATTCCCAAGCCAGTTGGGGGCCTCCAGGGCCTCCAGCTTCTCCATGCCTAGATCTAGTACTGGCTGGATATTCTTGTCCACTTGCATTGATGACACCTCCTCTCACGGTTCAGGCACCTACGTTTGCGGTTGCGTCCACCACCGACCGCCCGATGCTTGGAGGCACCGGGATCAGGTGATGAACCACCCGGCGACCCCCATGCCGATGGGGACGGCCCATTTCACAAACTGTCCGGCGAAATGGGCAAAATTCCAGGGGGCTACGATAGCCTCCAGCTCCTGCATGCCCAGATCCTGTACTGGCTGGATATTCTCGTTCGTTTGCATTGATGACACCTCCTCTCATGTCTGTGGTCGAAGTGCTTCTCTTTTCCCGCCTTGCTGCACCGAATGGTGGGCCAAAGCGGAAATCCTTGATGCGTCCGCGCGTGGCGGGCGTTGAGGCGCACGCTCGGTGGCCTCTCGCAGCAGGCTCAGAACGTCATCGCCGTCGAGCCCGCCGAGCATGGGCAGCCCGGCTCCCCAGGCCCGTACGATCCGCCTGGCGACGGCCTCAGCCTGGCTGGGTGTTATGTCGATGCAACGCCCGATCAGCCAGGAATCGATGAGCGCAGCCACTCCGGAAGCCGGGTTCGCAGGAAGTTGTTCCGGACTTTCCGACCGGAGGAGAGACCACAGCCGTCGTAGCCGCCGGTCCGACCCCAGCCGCCCCTCACCGGCGTCGATCGCCCGCCATAGCGGCGGCAACAGGGCAGCCACCGCTGTCATCTTGCGTACCGCGAGCGCCGAGGAGAGCTCGTTGGCGATGAGCCACCCCTTGACCGCGCACGGATCGCGGCCCGCGAGGAACCACTCACCATGGCTGCTGCCGCTCAGCTCTGCGATCTCATGGCGAAGCCGATCGCAACACCGCTGTTCAGCCCGAGCCGCGTCACGCACTTCGTACCCGAGCCGCACCAGTCGCCCGGCGGCACTCTCCACGCGCGCGTCCTGGGACGGAGCGTCTGCGTGATCACCGACATACGGGCTCACCAGTCGGAATAGCACTTCAAGCACACCTTCGGCGACCAGCTCCTGGGGCAGGGTGGCCGTGGCTTCAGGGGCGATCACGGCGACCTCGGGCCGCAGCGATCTGCCCATGATCAGCCGCTTCCCCTGCGGGTAGGTGAGGCATGCGACAGCGCTGGACTCCGAGCCTGTGCCAATGGTCGTGGGTACGGCGATCAGTGGCATGGGCCGGGTCGGCGCGGGGGGGAGCATGATCGCTCCGCTGCGTTGGGGCACCGTCAGCCGGGCAGGGACCTCTGGGTCCGCTGTCACCAGCGTGGCCAACTTGGCCTGGTCGAGCAGCGAGCCGCCACCCAGGCCGACGACCAGCTCTGTATCGGCCAGCCGGTCCGCGAGAGCAAGCACACTGCTCAGATCGCCGCTTCCGTGCAGCGCGAGGGCTTCGGTCAGGCCATACGCCCCGTCCAGTGCGGCTCTTACGCGCTGGTGGATCACTGTGTCACGGACCGGGCCGTCGACGAGGACGGTGACTCTTCGCCCACGGATGTCGAAGTCGTTCCTCAGTAGCCGCGCCAGCTCGCCCGTCCCGCTCAAGGGCTGCCGCAGGTTGTTACCGGTGCTCTTCATACTCGGGCCTCCTGCACGGCGGCTCGGCCGGCGTACAGGTCGAGGCCCACCCGAATGCACGCGAACAGTTCGTCGAGTTCGGCGTCGGTGTAGGTCAGCGCGGGAAGGAGCTGCATGCCGTGCGGACCAGGGTGCACGATGGCGCCTGCCTCCCGGACCGCGGCGACGAGCGAAGCCACCTCGGACTGCGGCAGGGGCGTCCCGCTGCCGTCGGCCGCCGCAACTCGAACCGACCGGAAGCAGCCAACGCCCGTCGTGCCGGTCACGAGGGAGTGTTCGGCGATGAGCGCGGCCAGCCCCTTCTCCAATCGGTTGGCCAGCCTCCGCCCCCGAGTGACCGCATCGAGCCTGCGCATCTCCGAGATGGTGGCGAGGATGGTCGCGCAGGTGACCGGGGTTCCGGCCTGCGTCTCGCCGTGGACGAGGACAGCGCCCGTCTCATCGAAAACCTTCGCCACCGACCGTGCAGCCAGTACGGCGGCGGCGGCGCTGGTGCCGTTGGTCAAGCCCTTGGAGGTGATGAGAAGGTCGGGCCGGGTCGGCCATCGCTGGGAGGCGAAGAAGTCCCCGGTGCGGCCGAACCCGCTGGCCACCTCGTCGGCCACCAGCAGGAATCCGTACTCCTCGCGCAGTCGCAGCAGCTCGGCGACGTACTCCTCGCTGAGAGGCAGGGCTCCTGTGCCCATTACCGGCTCGACCACCACAGCCGCGACTTGAGCACCCTGGCGGGACATGAGTGCGACCAGTTCCCCAGGCTCGTTCGGGGTGATGTGCCGGACGAGCCGCTGGTCGACCCCGTAGATCTGCTGTCCCAGGTCCTCCCCGGTCATCGCGAAGCCGCCGAACGTCAGACCGTGGTAACTGCCGCGCAGGCCGACCACGACCTGGCGTCGGCTCCTACCGCGCAGTAGCTGGTACTGCCGGGCGAGTTTCATCACGAGATCGTTGGCCGCGCCGCCCGAAGTGGAGAACAGCACCCGCCTGTAGTGCTCAGCACCCGCAAGCTCCACCAGTGCGTCCGCCGCGCGTCGAGCGTATTCGTTCTCTTCGCGGAAGACGCTCAGATAGGAGGCCGTGCGCAGTGCTTCGGCAGCAGCCTCAGCGATAGCCCGGTTGCCGTATCCGAGGTTGGTGTTCCACAGGCCGCTTCTGCCGCAGAGCAGTTCCCGCCCGTCGGCGAACTTGACACGCGCGCCTTCCGCGGACACCGCGCACAGGTCGTCCCTGCCGTGCAGGTCGGGCGTTAGCAGCGAGGGCCACAGCGTGTATCGGGTGGACTTCACGCGGCCGCCTCCGCCTCGAGGAGCACGCTGTGATAGCGCGGGGTGACGTCGGGCAGCTCATGCCGGGAACGTACGGCGAATCCGGCGTGGCGCAGCTCCTCTTCTAGCTGATCGGCCGACAAGACACGGATGCTGGTGGTGCAGACCTCGATCCGGCCCTCTCCGATCACTGCCGGGAACACCGTGACGATGCGGGACTCCGCTCCGGGGGGCCAGTAGTCGAACATCCGGTAGCTCCGGCCGCTGCCGGAAGTGAACTCCAACTCCATCTCGTCCGGCGCCGTGTCACATGACTCCAAGTCCACGGTGGACAGCAGGAAGCGGCCACCGGGTGCGAGGTGGGCCCGTACCGAGTCGTACAGGCCCTTGCGGCCAGAGGCGTCCAGCAGTGAGACGGAGGACGTGCCCAGAACGATCGCACCGAACTCACGATCGAGGGCGAAATCACCCATATCGGCCTGAATTATCGTGCACCGGTTCCGCAGCGCCGCGGGAGCCGCCTCGAGCCGTGCGGCCAGCAGCTTCAGCATGCTGCCGGCGAGTTCCAGCGCGGTGACGTCCCGCCCCGACGCCAGCAGGGGCATGGTCAGCCGACCGGAACCGGCCGCCAGCTCGAGTACAGGTCCAGGTGTGGCCTGCAGCAGGGTGAGCAGTTCACGTACTTCGCTGGTTTCCTTCCCGGCCAAATCGTGGTAGACGGGGGCGCCTACCTCGTCGTAGAGGTCACAGCACACCGTCCTGTCGCCGAGCTCTGCCAGGAGCACGCCGGCCCGACCGGGGATCGCGGGCTCGTTCGGCATCAGCCCACCTTCACTTTCCCTCACTGATGAGAACGCCGGAGGGCAGTTTTACGCCCGCTCCATCGAACAGCGCCTGCACTCGTTCGAGGTTCTCTCGGTCGGCAAACCGAGCCGCTGCCTCCACCGAACCGCACACCAGCAGGATCTCTGCCAACTCGGCTGCCTTGTGCCCCAGTTGGAAGCTTCGCCCCTCCCGTGAGCTGTGCGCGTACACAGCGTCGGCCGTCCACAGCAGGAGCGGCAGCGCGGGATCAGTGGCGTCCGCCGCACCAGGCAGCTCGCTCAGGGCAACCACAAGACGGCCGCCAAAACCGGATACTCCGGTGACGTTCAAGCCGCGGGCCCGCAGGTCACGAATGCCGTGCAGAGCAGCGAGATACCGTCCGAGCCAGGGGCGTTCGGCCAACGCTGGCTCGCGGCTCGACTCCGGCAGCCATTCGCCAAGGCACACAGCGCAGGGCTGCAGGCTTTCGCTGTTGATACGCGCCCACTCGGCGGTAATCTGCTCGAGGCTGTCGCCCGCGATGCCCAGTCGCTTGCCGCCCGGAGAAGTCGACAGTTCCCCGGAGCGCCCCACATACAGTCGGAACGAGGGACCGTCCCCCTCAGGCCCCGCTCCCAGGGCAGGAAGATCCGCGAGCTGAATCACCGGACTGGTGATGAAATTGGCGAAGACACCTTCATGGCGTGCCCGGTCGGCATCTCCGAGGTATGCCTCAAAGTCCGTGCTGTCGGCTACTCGGACCAGAGTGGGGCCGACCACCGACATGTACTTGCTAATGCTGTAAGCCTGGATCTCCAGGTAAAAGCCGGGATCGTGGGAGAATTCCGCCTCCGGCTGGCTGAGCGAGCCCTCGTAGCCGACGATCAACGGACCGTCTGTGCTGCCCGGATGCCCGGGAACGAAGACCGTCGTCGTGGCGTCCACCACGTCGGAGGCAAGCAGGGCAGACAGGTGTGCGGGGTTCTCAAGGACTGCCGTCAGAGCAGGTCCTCGTCGGCGAGGGAGGCGCCCGGCGCGGCCGGTCGCCCAGTTCATCAGGTGCTCTTGTGACTTAGACATCAGTTCCCTTGTTCATACCCTTTTCTCCGACCCAGGCGTCGCCATCGGGGATGGCATGCAACGCATCCGCCAGTGCGGTCAATTCGGTGCCGAACTGGCGTTCCTCGGGAGTGGTTCGCTCCGTCAGGAGGGCGGCAAGCCCGTTTAGGGCCTTCTCTGGGGGCAGAGCCATCCAGGTCGAGCAGCAGCCCGCTGTGCAGACAGCGGGCCCACTCGTCCCACTGGGAGTTCCCGGCGCGCGCGAGACGCCGCACGCTCCGGCGGCAAGCGGGCCGACGAGGTCGCGGCGTTCGCGGTCGTCCACGGTCTCGTCGTCGGGCCAGTCAAAGCCCTCGCCCAGGTGAACTCCTGTGGGCCATCGGGCATGGACTACCGGGTTTGTAGGACGGTCCGGGAGGAGGTGACCTCTCGGTAAATCTTGCAAACCACGTTCATCGGGTCCAGGCTGCTGGTGCCCATCACCAGCTGGCTCAGGGCCTCGCTGTGGTCGCTCAGCACGGCCGCGTACACGACGGGCACTTCGATATCCGAGGTGGCGTCGTGGAATCGGTACTCCATGAAGTCGTCCCACCGTCGGCACTGCTGTTCGCACAGGGCGGGCTCCCGGCTCCCGTCGATTTCGGGGAGGGCCAAGCACTGGAGTCAGGCCAGAGCGATCAAGTCGCGTTCGACGACCTCGCACATGCCGTTCACCAGCATCTGCTTGAGATCGGCATGGATGGCGCAATCGATGGAGATCGGGTTGATGATGCCCTCGCCGGCAGCCTCGGGGGTGGTGAACAGCCATGCGTAGCCGACTGGTGCCCACACCGGGCGGCGCAGGCTGAGCGACCAACCGCGCACCCAGCCCTGCGACAGGCTCTTGTTCGCGGGGATCATCAGCCACGCGTCGTCGTTGGCGAGTTCGGTCTTCTGGGCAGCGTGGGAGTGTGACCCGGTCGACCGCCTCGTCGCCTAGCTCGTCGGCGGTGGCCCAGCGCACCAGCCCGTGCTGGCAGGGAGGGGTGGAGTAGCGCTCAACTGTCTCGGCCACGCTGATCAGGCGGGCACGCTCGGAGTCGATGCCGCAGCCCGCGCCGCCCACCTCGTCGAGTCGGTAGTCGAGTTCGCCGGGCAACGGGGGAGGCCGAAAGCAGCCCTTGATGGGCCGTACTGCGGGTCCGGCCAGGCGCTTTACGCGACATAGGGCAGCAGAGCCGCCGTCCCCGGACGGGAACCGAGCACCAGGTCCGGCTGACGGGGCGTCGCTCACATGTGTACCCACTTGGTCGCTGCCTCTCTCGAAAAACGGCCCGCACAGGCGGGCCATAGCCGTCGTTCGCCATGTAGCTGTGATCAAGGAAGGTTGCGGCATCATACATTACGGGCAAACCATACACATTCGGGAAACTCGGGCAGTTGACCGCGCTGTGGATAGTGACAGCGGCGTGTCGGTCCGCTGATCCTGGGGTGGCTGCAGCCGGCGCCGTCCCGAGGGTCCCGTACAACGAGCCGCCCAGGTGCTTCGCATCGCCGGTGAACTGCAGAATTCCTCTGCGCATGCTGCGTGTCTGTTGAGACGGTCGGTGTAGCTCCTGCCAGCAGTACGCATCCCGAGACCGAGTGCAAAGCCCCAGATCCTGCCACGCGTTGAGCTCGTAGAAGTGGAACCTGGAGGGCGGACTCTCCCATTCCTTACTACCGTGAGGCAGCACAGCTCCGGCGTCCTCATCAGCAGGCGCGCTGTCAACAGCCATTCTGACCTGGCTCTCGCGAGATTTATGGGCTCTGTCGCTGATTTGGGGGTAGCGGCCAGCGGGCGGCCCTGGGGAATCACCTGAGTGTGGACGGGCCTGTGCCTGTTACTGATCTCCTCTTCCCCGGTGCAGACGTTGATGTAGATCGACTGTTGATCACGGCGAGCGTGGTGTTCCTGGGGGCACAAGCCGGGGAGGTGAGGCCTGTTCATCTCGGGTGCACTGCTACTACGAACGGTGTCTTGCCGACCGTCCCGTTGCCGGCCGCCGCATCGAAATTCGTCTGCGGGCACGGCGGTTCACCTGCCTGAACGCAGCGTGCTCGCATCGGACGTTCGCCGAGCAGACACCGACGCTTACGCGTCGGCACGCACGGCGGCGGACCGAGTTCCTGACGGCGATGCTCACGGGTGTGGCCCTGTTCTTGGGCGGCCGACCGGGTGCCCGGCTCGCACGCCGGATGTCGGTAACCACGTGCAAAGACACGATGCTACGGCTGATCAGGGCGCCGCCCGAGCCGGGTATCGGCCCCGTCCGAGTCCCCGGCGTCGACGAGCTCGCGCTGCGCCGCGGGTGGAAGCACGCGACCATCCTGATCGACATGTCCACCCACCAGCCCGTCGACCTTCTTGCCTGCCGGACCGCCGAGACGTTCGCGGCCTGGCTGCGCCAGCACCCGGCAGTCCAGATGATCTGCCGCGACCGCGCCGGAACCTTCCGTGACGGCGCCTGCGCCGGAGCACCCCAGGCCCCGACAGGTAGCCGACATCTGGCACGTGCTCCACGTGCGCCGTGAGGCTCTGATTGATCGAGTGGAGGTGGGAGACCTTCGCCGCCGTCCTGTCGCAGCAGGGCGGTGAAGCTGGGGGCAGCCTGACCCTGGAGGTGCCGGGAAGGGTGGCACGCGGCCCGACAACGTCGGGACGTGTCAGTACTGCCAGATGATGCGGGTTCGGCAATCGAGACGGAGAGGTATACGAGAGACATCGCACGGAGCCAAGTAGTCAAGCCGCAGACGCGAGGAGGGAGGGGAACGCTACGTGTTCGTCGAACAGTTCGCCTGCGTGGATGCAGTGGTAGAGCTGGCCGATCATGCGGTTGAACAGATGCCGCTGGGCCTGTGCGTGTCAGTCTCCCTTCTCGCGGCGGCGTCCGTAGTGGGTCTTGGCTCCGGGCGAGGCTGTGATCGCGGAGAACGCCCACAGGTAGCCCGCGTGGTTGAGGCGGTCGTTCTTGACCATGCGGCGGCCCACGTGGTGTTTCTTGCCCGAGGCCCGGGTGATGGGTGCCGATCCTGCGTACGACTTCAGGCCGCGGGCGTCGGCGAACCGTTGGCGGTCGTCGCCGATCTCGGCGAGGATCCGGGCGCCGAGCTGGATGGCGAGCCCGGGGAAGCTCATGATCACTCTGGCGTCCGGATGGTTAGGGAAAGCCTCCTCGACCGCCTTCGCCAGGTCGTCGGTGGCGGTGCAGGCGGCTTCCAGCTGGCCGAGGAGGGCGAGCATCTGCTGGCCCAATGCCTCCTCGACGAGGGGTGGCTGGTGGGCGTAGTCACCGCGAAAGATCTCGCGCAGTCGCTGGGCCTCAGCCTCGATGCCGCGCTGGCGTCCGGCCCGCGTGAGGGCCGAGCTGAGCTGGGCGAGCGTGAGCCGGGCGGCCTGTTGCGGCGGCGGGGCGAGCTTGAGCAGTTCACGGGCTTCGGGGCGACACAGGCCGTTCTGCCAGCCGGCGAACGCGTCCAGGGCCGAGGGGTAGAACTCCCGGAGCAGGGACCGGAGTTGGTTGGCCATCGTCTGCCGGTTCCAGGTCGCGTCCTGCTGGGCGCGGGCCAGGACGGCGATCGCGCGGGCCAGATCGCTGTCCTGCGGCAGCGGTCGGTGCATGGGCATGTCGGTGCGCAGGATGTTCGCCAGGACCAGGGCGTCGCCCGGGTCGGACTTCTTGCGGCTGACGCCGTGGCGGTCGCGGTAGCGGGCGGCGGCCATCGGGTTGATCGCGAACACCTGGCGCCGGCCTTGCCGCAGCACGGCAACGAGCAGGCCGCGGGAGGTCTCGATCGCCACCGGGATCGGGGTGCCCTCGCTGTCGCCGTGCTCGGCGAGCAGGTCGAGCAGGATGCGGTAGTCGGCCGCATCGTCGCCGATGCGGCGCTTGGCCAGCAACTGGCCGGACTCGTCGATCAGGGCGACATCGTGATGCCGCTCGGCCCAGTCGATTCCGCAGTAGATCAAGTTGTTCCTCCCCTTGGCGCGAGTGTCTGCGCTGGTCACGAGCGCATGCGGGCCACGCGGCTCCCTAATTCCAGGCTTCTGTTGAGCCGACATCGCACAAGCCGTTCGCGGCACCAGCGCACCGAACGGGCCTCGGTCTTGCCCAGGGCTCAACGGCCCGGGACTGGCGAGAGGTCACCGTGCAGCGGGCTCGCACCACTAACAACGCTCGCATCGGAATCGCTCAATAGCGATCATCAGATCGAGTGGTGGCCGTCGGTCGCACCGGGCGGTGCCGCTCTCTCGTAAGGCGTCAATCACACCTGGAACCAGTAAGGCGTCGCGCTCTCGAATCGAAACAGTTCGGCAGACCGAAACCAGTCCGCCGGAACCGCTCCAAAAGAAATTAGGAACCGGTGTTTGAAGCCTCCTGAGGTGCCATCAGCTCGAACCTGGCGGATCTGGGCTGGCAGCGGTGCGTGCTCACCCTTCTTCCAGGGCGGGCAACTCCCGGGGTGTGCGTGTTGGATGCCCCAGGAGGCCACGGTGAAGTGCTGCGGGGTAGCCGTGGTAAGGCCGCGGGGGCATAGCCCCGGTCGCTGGCGCCGAAGGCGCGGGAGGCCAGCGCCCTCATCCTCACACCCGACGCCCTGGCCGAGCCGGACCAGGCCCTGCTCAAGGAACTCCGCGCCCGCTGCCCCGACTTCGCCCCCCAACCGCACGCTGGTCGAGGGTTCGTTGAGATGCTCGTCAACCACCGGGGCGACAAAAGCCTTGAAAGCTGGCTCAACTCCGCCAATACCAGCGGCGTCCCGGAGCTGCACGGCTTCGCCAACAGCCTGGCCCGCGACATCGACGCGGTCCGGGCCGGGCCGGACGCCGACTCCTCCGCCACCACGTCCTGCTCGCGTGACCACATCACACACCGTCAGCACGTTCACGAAAATCTTGCGAGATCCAGAAGCCGCCGATGGCCGTTGACATTTCGCCGTTGCTACGGGTTATGAGCCGTGATGCGCGGTATGCATGGTTCCGCCCGCGCCATATACCCCATGATCATGCGGCGGTGCTGGTCGGGTGTTCGAGTGCGACCGTTAGTGGCGGGTGTTGCCCCCGCCTTCGGTTGCGGAGACGGGGGCACCCATGGGGTCTCTGTATCAGGTGTTGTACCGGCCGACTTGAACGTCCGTGATGAATTCGAGCCAGGTGGGACCGGTGAACTGGAGTTGTGGCCCGTTTGTGTCCTTGCTGTCGCGGACCTTTACGACGTTGGGCGCGGGTTCAGCTATCTCGATGCAGGCGCCCTTGTCGCCGCTGTGCTTACTCTTGCGCCAGTGCAAATTGCTTGCTGCCATTGCGCACTGCCCGCCCTTCGATGTCTTGGATTGTGTTGATGATGAGGCGACGGCTGGAGGCCGGGGATAGTGCGGCGGCTTGGAGGTGCCCGAACGTCTTCTCGAAGCCTTCGCGGTCGTCAGGCGCCTCCAGGAAAAGGTCACCGCCGAGCGTCTCGACGTAGACGACTGGCGAATCTCCTTTTCCGCAGGTCAAGATCGCGAACGACCCCATCATGGAGGAATGGGCGCCGACGCTGAACGGGATCACTTGCAGCGTGGTGTTCGGTCCCTCGCTGGCCGTGAGCAGGTGCGTCAGCTGCTCGTGCCGTACGTCGCGGCCGCCGACCTCGTAATGCAGCGCGGCCTCCCCGATGACTGCCCACAGCGGCGCGCCGCGTTCGGCGAATGTGGCCTGCCTGTGCATCCGTGCTGTGACGTGCGCCTCGATCTGCTCGTCTGTTGAGTCCGGCTGACTGTCGCGTGCGTGCGCGCGGGCGAAGCGCTCGGTCTGGAGGAGACCACTGGGAAGCGTCGGCTCCCATGACTTGATGGACAGAGCTTCCGATTCAAGATCGATGTAATCGCCGTATGCATCCGGGATAAGGCCGCGCAGGGGCCGCATCCAGGCGGGACCATGGGGCCGGGTGGCCAGCGTCAGGAGCTCCTGCGCCTCGTCACGGGAGGCGTGGAACTTCTCGATGACGGCGAGCACGTTGATCTTGTGCGGGGTGCTCTTGCCGCTCTCCATCGCAATCCACGTGGAGCGGTGGATGCCGATCAGGTCGGCTGCCTGGCCTTGGGTAAGCCCGGCGCGCTCCCTGAGTTGGCGGATGGTCCTCCCGAGCCGCCGGAGCCGCACGGTTCGACGCGCAGGTTTCGACATGAGTCAAGCGTAACCTGTCTCCGCGCGCGTCAATTTGATCACGATGATTCGCCTCCGATTCCGTGAAAGAGCCCCGGTTCCAACTACCGGGGCCGACTGGTTACTTGAGACCGCGGGTGTGCGCAGAGACTCGCTGGCGCGGAAGGCAGCCGCGCGAGGTCTCACCCTCGTGAATCACGATGAACTCGAATCCGCTGCCAACCGGCATTACTAGGAGAACCTGACCGGCGTTAGCGACAAACCGAATTGCTCTGTACCGCTCGTCCTTGTTGCGCACTATGCCTGCACCGGCCAGAAGTTCCGGGCGGGAAGTGAGTTGGCGATACTTCGGGTCGGCTTGGCCTGCGGGGTACTGATGGGCTCGCCACTCTTGTTTTCGCGGCCGACCACGATCTGGATTTCCACGTGTACACCTTCTCGTTGACGATCTTTTGGCGGCGTTCCCGAGGAGCGACCTCCGGGAACGCTCGGGCATTGACCGTAATATCTATGCGTCATGGTAGTAGCAACCTACGTGGGTGAACTGACTGGCCATCAGTTCATGGTGCACAACAAGATCCCACACTACAGATACACGCACAGGAACTGGCACACCGTCAGCCACGCAATGGCGCACCCCCATGGCCCTCCATCCATCTGCACAGGTCTTAGCAAGCAATCAAACCGGTAGAGGCGCCGACACCCTCTCAGATACCTTCCCTTGCCTGACCCTGGCGAGAGAGGGACAGGCGGCTGTCTGCAGTGCCCAGAGGCGGAGCGGAAGAATTCACGGCGCGCGTCGGCGGGGCCGCCGCGCTGCCGAACACAGACCCTCTGTGCGGCGAGCAAGGAGACACAGGCGCGGGCTACCCCGGTCGCTCCGGGGCAGCGCGCACACCTGACACCTCAACCGGCCACTGGAATCGGGGACTTGCGGTGCCGTCAATCGCGACAGCGCCGCAGTAGGTCCCCTGGGTGTCGCGCTGGCTGGCCCTGCTTGTAGTCAAGGGCGAGCCGGTAGCCGAGCTCGCGGGCGGGCAGCGCGAAGGATTCGGGGCGGGTGTCGGCGACCGGGATCGACGACCGGGCCGAGGGCGATCTGAGCGATGGATCCGGCTGCCGGCCGGGGCAGGGCGGCCAGCGCGAGATGACCTCTCAGCCCGCCGGAGGTGGGCTCGCTTGCTCCGCCGCTGAAATGCCAGCCCGTAGTGAGATCGACGCAGGCGAGTCGGCGCCGCTGGCTGACGGGCTTGTGCCAAGAGACCAGAGCCGTCGCGTCGATGTCGACGTCACCGCGCCAGTGGTTGGGGCCCCGCAGCAACGGGCGATCTTGATCGCCTCGCAGATCAGCGCGGTGCAGACCTGCCGCAGCAGCATCTTCTTGCGGACACGGTCGGGTCCTCCTAAGCCGCTGCGAACACGGCGGCCTGATCGAGCGGGAGTCGGCGCCTGCGGTCGCAGCGGGCTGGGCCGAGCGCGGAGGTGAAGCAGTCGAAGGTCCGGTAGATGCGGTCCGACAATGCAGCAGGGTCGACGTAGGCGAAGCCGAACGGCTGCTGGGTTGCGGTCGAAAGGCCGAAGGCGAGGATGCGCCGGGCTTCGGCCAGGGCACGCGTCGCATCAGCGGATGCTGCCGGTATCTGTCCTCAACGTCCCAGATGAGCAGATCGTTCTCCGCTGCCAGCCGCCGCACCACGCGGTAGCCCGCCTGTCAGCTCCCGGACCACCGACGCTTCAGCCGCTCCACCACGCCGGCGCGCAGCGGCAGTCCCTGGCCCTCGGGCGGCATCGGCTCGAGTAGCTCACGCAGCAGGAAGTCGGAGCACAGTCAGTTCGCCCGCAAACAGATCTCCAAGCTCGACTGGCAGGTCTCCTTGTGCGCGTGCGTGATGACCGTAGTCCGCAGGGTCATGGCCCAGCCCTTGGAGTACCTCGGCACCCCACGCAGTCCATCCGCGTTCAGGCCGTGCCCGCCGTCGTAAACAGGTAGCAGCGTTGTGCACCAAGCCATGCCCGTCCACTTCACTCCGTGACACGCTGCCTGCGAGCGAAAATCACAGACTTGGCACGCTGCTTCCACTAGTCCTGGACGCTGATCACTTTCTTCACCAGGCTGAAGGAGCCGCCAATGTCCGCCCGTGCCCTGCGGATCGCCCTACTCACTGCCGCTGCTTTCGTTCTCTTGCCGTGTGCTACGGCAGCGGCCGATCCCGTTCCACTCGATTCCCAAGGCGCGGTGACCATCACTGTCTACGAAGGTGACGAGGTCTCCCCTGACCGCGTGAACGCTAAGGCCAAGGTCAGCTGCTCCTGGCAAGGCAGCAGCATCCCCGTCCAGGGGCGAGGCCGCACCCACCCCGCCCAGAAAGTGTGCGACAAGCTGGTCGAAGCTCACGGGGACTTCACCAAGCTGAAGCCTGCCGAGGGTCGCGTCTGTACTGAGGAGATGAGCCCGGTCACCGTCGTCGCCGAAGGCAGGTGGGATGGTGGGCCCACCAGCTTCACCCGCACCTACTCCAACCAATGCGTCGCCAACGCTAAAAGTGACGATGTGTTCAACCTGGATCCGCTCCACCACCTGACCAAGAGGCCCTGAATCGCTGCGAGGGCCGTTAATGAACTGTGGCAACGGCCCTCGCAGCATTCAGCGAAGGAACGAGACGGATCCCGCCGAGGCGGTGGCTCCGAATCCGAACTGGGCGGAGGCGACGCGATGGTAGGTGTCCGAACTGGGCAGAGAGCCATTGTTTGACCGGCCTGGTCAGACGCCGTGTCATCAGCGTGATCGTGGCCATCCCTCGTGACGCCCGCCGAAGCCGGGCGAGCGCCCGCAGAAACACCCCGTGTCGGGAGATTATCAACGCGCTCGCCTCCCTGGGGCGGTGGCTGTGCCTGGCGACTCCTCCACACGACTTCCGCCCTACCGTTTACCACCACTGGCCACAGTGGCGGATCGGGGGGCCACTGGGAAGAGATCCTGGCCACGCTTCGCCGCACTGGCCAGGAGCGTGAACCGACGCTGCGTGCCGAGGTGTTGGACAGCCAGAGCCTCAAGGCCCCCCGAGCGCGGCTGGCGCCGTCCGACATGACTCACACCATGCTCGACCGGTGGCGCAAGACCGTCGTGGCCTGCGACGCCAGCCATGACCGCATCTATGCAGCACAAGCAGCCAGATCATTCACGCTGTGATCACGGGAGAGTCAGATGACCCGAGAAAGCGTCATGCCCGCATCAGTGGAAGCCATGCGGAAAGAACTGCCACAGCAGACACCTCGCCGCGACCGACCCAACTTCGTGACTGTCCGCCTAACGTCGGCGCAATCCCCGCCACGAACGCAATCTCCGCAACTACCTGGCCCTTCCTCGGCCTCGCCGCCGCTCTGCGCTGCTACAACCGGCTCCCCACCCATCACGAAGAGACACGACCTAGTCGCCAGGGGCCGGCGCGTTGTGGCTAGTACTCCTCCTCGTTCCGTCGACTGACGGAAAATATCCGCTCCGCTCCACGAAGTGGCATAGCTTCATGTGGAGTTGTCGTCGTTACTAATGGCAGACGGTCCGCTAGGCGCGCGTGACAATGGGCGGTCCGGCAGCGTTTGGCGGATGCAGGGACATCGCGTGGTCCGGAATGTGTAGATCATCCACAAGGACGGTCTCGACCGTAGGTCCCCAGGACCGGGCTCACCCACATCAGGCGACGTCGACACCGTGCCCAGCCCGGAACTGCACCGCCGTCTGCTCCTCCTCACCCCACACGCCACGCACGAGTCGACTGTCTCGCTGCCTGAACTCTTCTGCCTTCCCTGGCAGATTCGCAAAAGGCCATCGCACGGGCCTCTCCCCGCACTCTGCTGACAGGCCCTCATCAGTCGAGCCTGCCCCACGACCGGACCGCCGCCACAACCCGAACCTCGCATCCCTATCCGTACATTTTCAACATTCCGGACGGGCCAGCTCCCTTCGCGATACGGCATAAATTTGAGAAAGGCAGCGCATGAATCTCTTCGAGTTCTATAAGCTGTACACGCATTCCGTGGAATCAGAGATCTGTCGCGCGGGTTATTCAGGAGGGTCCTATTCCGTGGCCCTCAATGACCCGCACCATCAGTCCTGCATCGCTCTATGGGATTGGGCTCCCGGTTCCGCCCGCCTGAATGCGAAAGCGTGGCCCTTTGGGCTTCTGCTGCTCTGGGAAGACGTCTCTGGGTGGCGATACGCCCGGATGGAGGAACACGGAGGCGCCAGACCTGCGGTCGATCTGGCTGTACCGGTTCTGGCTGCCCCAACGAGCATCGCCACCCTGCTTCCAGCCCTCCTGGACGGGCAGGTGGGGCAGCTGCCAACATCTGAGCTTCGATGGAAGCTCGCCGACATCACGAAGGGTCTAGCTAGGCCACCGCACGGCGGCGGCAGGTGTGACGAGGACCGCCGGGTCGCAGAAGAGACAGCAGGTCATTTCCGGGAGTGGACAGCAGTTCACTTCCGGGAGTGGCAGGAGAAGCTGGACAGCGGTGCTGGTGCATCCTCGGCCTGATAGAACAGCTGCCGCGCATACCGGCGTCCCACGGCGATGCTCGCCCACCAGCGACAGCTCGACCAGCGACCTGACCGGGCCATCCGCACACAACACCGCATCCGCCAGCTCGAACAGGGCATCCGCACGCGACGTCAGACACGAGTAGAACTCGCCCCGAATTCCTAATGCTGTCTGTCAAGCCGCGAGAGCCGCAGGAGGCACGACCTCGTAGATCCATCCGTCGCGCAGGAGTGCCCAGAGGACGTTGACGCGGCGGCGGGCCAGGGCGAGCACTGCCTGTGTGTGCCACTTGCCTTCAGCGCGCTTGCGATCGTAAACCGGCGTGGCTCCTCGCAGTGGCGGATTCTGAACAACACCGAGGTGTAAAAGACGCGTTGGAGCCTGCGGTTGTTCTCTGGGAGCGGCGCAGGTTGCCGCTGACCTTGCCGGAATCGCGGGGAACCGGGGCGACGCCGCCGAAGCCAGCGAGGCGGTTGGGGGTACTGAAGACGGTCATGTCGCCGCCGGTGGCGGCCAGGAACTCGGCGCCGAGGATGATGCCGAGCCTGGGCATGCTGGTGATCACGTCGAAGACGTGGTGTTCGTGAAACCTGGGCCTCGATGAGGCTATCGAGTTCCGCGACCTGCTGGTTGAGGCCCATCACCTCCTTCGTCAGCGTGGTGCACCAGCTGGGCGGTCAGCTGCTCGTCGGCCAGGCTGGTGTGCTGGCGCTCGGCGGCCTGAAGGGCAGTCTCGGCGAGCTTGTCGGCGCGGAGACACGGTGGTTGCGCAGCCAAGTTTCCAGCCGCTTGGCTCTGATCCGTCGGAGGGCAGTGAGGGTCTGGCAGCCAGTCAGCAGGGTGAGCGGGCTGGTGTTGGTGAGATCCAGTGCACACTCCAGGCCCCGGAAAATACCGGTGTGTTGAGCGCGGAGCCGGTTGACGGTGCGAGGGCGGTCGGCGACAAGGTCCATGCGGCCGCCTGTGAGGATCTTGAGGTCGGTCACGGTCTCGCCGCCGGTGCGTAAGCGGTGCAGGTCCCGGCGGGCGCGGACCTGGTCGGCGATGACGGCGGCGTCTTTGGTGCCGGTTTTGCCCTCGCCGCGGTAGCTCTCGGGGGGCGCGGTGGATGGCCCGGCCGGAGACGTAGTGCACCGGCTGGTCGTGGTTGAGCAGGATGGCGATGGCCAGGGCGGCTCCGCTGTCGGCAAGGTCGATGCCGCAGGTCACCTCGTCGCCCTGCGCCAGGTCGTCGGCGAGGAGTTGGAGGAGTTCGGATTCGTCGTTGGCGACGCGCCGGAACAGCGGCCGGCGGCCGCTCTGTCGATCGCGACGCAGTGGTGGTGGGTTTTGCTTGCGTCGATGCCGCCACAGATCGCGGCCATGTGGTGCCTCCGTGCGGTGTGGTGCTGGTGCCTCCCGACGGACGACCTCGCTGTCGATTCCCTACGGAGCGATCATTCGCAATTCCAATTGGCAGCCGAGTCGTCGTGGGGCGCCAGGCGGCCAGTCAATGCCAGCCACGAAACGGCAGAGGGTTGAAAGCCACACCCGACGCCCCCGGGTGGGTCAACCATGCGCAGGGTTCGCCCGGTCCTGGTGAAGAATGTAGGAAGCGTGACAGCTCCGCGCACGGCTCATTCAACCCTCGATCTTAAAGATCAAGTTAGAAGACTGTGCGAGAACCAGCGGCCTGTCGTTAGGCCGTGATCGCCTGAAGTTCATGCGGGTTCTGGGCGTCCACTTCATTTCCTGACACGCCGCCTGCGAGTGATGATCGGAAACTCGGCAGGGTTGTTCCACTATTGCTGGGTGCTGACATGCTTTCCTCGCCAGGCTGAAGGAGTCGTCGATGTCCGTCCAACCCCTTCGAACCGCCGTGCTCGCCGCGGTTCTCGCCCTCGCGCCAAGTACCGCTGCTTTAGCCGCTTCCGCTCCGCCCCACCCCTTGGGGGAGCTGACCATCACCGTTCACCAGGGTGAAGACTCGATGGGTGAGGTGGAGGAGGGCGACAACGTCACTCTCAACTGTTTCCCGTCGGACGACAGCACTCACCCCGACGCCTACCGTGCTTGCGACAAGCTCATGACGGCCGGCGGTGACTTCTCCAAGCTGCTGCCGAGTGAGAACGGGGCTTGCCCGATGATCTACCGCCCGGTCACCGTCGTTGCCCACGGGATCTGGAGGGATAAGCCCACCGGGTTCGCCCGCACGTACGGCAATGACTGCGTCGCCGGGGCGGAAAGTGGCGGTGTGTTCGATCTGACGCCGTCGGTGATGCCGGTGCGCTGAGCCGTTGCTTGAGGCTGAGGGCCTTCGTCGAACCTGTTACAAGACCCTTCACCTCTATGCCGGCAGTGCACCCGTCACCCGCGCCAACGGCACGAGCCACATGGGACCAGCGGCAGAGTCACGAACCAGCGCCTGGCCGCCGTCGGCGACGTGTGGGCCTTCGCCTCCTTTAGAGGACGTCTGGTTTGCTGGGACGTGCCCGGTGAGCAACTACCGCCTGGCTGCACCGAGGGATCGGAAAGACTCGTGGGAAGTCCCAGGCTGCGAGGAACGGATGTTCAGAGGCTTACTTCAGCTTTGCGAGATGTGCCGAGGCCGGCTGCCTCGGGGGACGTGGAATGCCCGGACGCTGCAGTGGCGTACATGGCAGTCCGTCTGCGACGAATGCCGTCAGATATTTGCGGAGTCGCATGACCAACAGGAACGCGAGCGGGAAGAGATCACCTCATGGCTGTCTCGGGCTCCGGCTTATGGCCCAGGAGCCCTGGCACGAGACTCAGCGCGCCACGAACAGGCGAGGATCTCGCAGTTCCACAAGCCGTACCTCCAGGAGATGTCGCTGGAGCAAGCGTCTCGCGTGCTGCAGGAGATCGTCTGGACGGGCTGTGCCTGCGTAACCACGCGCGAGCACATCCTGGAGGGGAACGAGCGGGAGGGGGACTGGCCTGCAATCGAGCCTGGCGGCCACTTCGGCATGGTGCAATTTGTCAAACCCCGCCGGGAGACTGTTCCCAGGCCTGGGAGAGGGCGCGGAGAAACGTGGACCTATTCGTTCCCTCCGGAACAGCATCAGGACTCGCTGAGGCTGGAGACTAGCCATTCGTGGATGGGCGGCCCGACGCTCAAGCACTTTGATATCGGCAGCATCTACGCAGGTGCCGGAAGCATCCACGTTGTATGGGTCCCGATTGCAGAGTACTTCACTGTCGACTGACGACCTGTGCTTATGGTGCTCCGCGCCTGCGGTGTCAACTGCCGTTCGCAGTGCCTGTGCTGCGGCGGCCGCACCCCAAGTCTGGGGCCCAGACGCCGCTTCTGATGGGTCAGGCAGTCAGTGTCACGTCGGTGGCAGCGATCGCCCGGCGAACCGGGATCGGAGCTCCCTACTTCCGCTTTGGACGGGGCAGCGGGGTATGTCGGGCGGGTCGCCGGACGGTAGCTGCATGAGACGTGAGGCGCTCCGCTGGCCGTATCGAGCTGCTGCTAGGCGGGATTCAACGAGCGGGCCGTCTTCGTTGCGGGCCGCAACGAAGGCGATGACAACGACGCTTGGGCGGTTCGCTGGTACGCCATCGTCTAGGCGCCGGGGCGAGAGCCGCGCCGTGTCAGACGTCGCGTCACGATGGTGATGAATGCTCAGTTCGGGCGGGCTTCAGAGTGTTGGGAAAGGTTTTCGTAGTTGCGGCGGGGGGCGTGATCCAGCCGATGGACCGTTCGACTTTCCAGGTGCGGGTCAGGTCGTTGTTGCTGTCGATGGTGCCCTGCCAGTGCACTGGCAGGGCGGCACCCCCTTACCTCCCTCACTTCTTCAGCTCGTACACCACCGTCACCCATGCCTGGTCCTTGATCTGCCCCGGCGCCAGCGGCACGCCTTCCTCGGCAAACGCCGCCCCCGGGACCGTGATGGGGCGCGGGTGGCCGTTCGTGCCTTCCTTGAGGGAGACGAGGGGGCCGAGCTCGTGACCGCTATCGACGGCATACTGCTCCGCCTTGTCCTGGGCGTCAGTGAGCGCGGCGCGGCGGGCTTTGGAACGGAGGTCGTCCCGGTCGGCGATGTCGAAGGCGATGTGGTGGATGCGACCGGCGTCGCCGGTCGCATCCACCACGGCCTGGAGGACGGCACTCGCCTTGTCGAGCTCGCGGATCTTGATCGAGAAGGTCTGTCCGGCGCGGTATGTCACCTTGGTGGCGCCGTTCTGCTCCTCACGGATGGGGGTCAGGGTGAGGTTCTCGGTGCGTACGTCCTGGTCGGCGACTCCCTGCTCGCGGACCGCGGCGAGCAGCGCGTCGGCTGCCTCGGTCAGCGCCGCGCTCGCCTCCTCGGCGGTGGGCTCGGTTACCTCCACGCCCGCAGTCACGACGGCCATGTCGGGCTCGGCACTCGCACTGCCCTCACCGGTCACCGTCACGGTGGAGGGCGCGGGGGCGGGCGCGGATGCCGCGGTGGGTGCGGCGGCGTGGGCGGGGGCGGTTGTTGTTGCGGGTAGTGCCAGGGCGGCGAGTGTTACTGCGATGGCAGCGACAGGGCGTAAGCGCGAGGACGTGGGGTGTACGGGCATCAGCTGATCCTTCCGGTCGGCTGCCCCTCCTGAGTCAAGGGGCATTGAGCGGATATCCCAACATCGCTGCCTGCGTGTGTGTGCGAGCCACTCCAGCCGTGTCACCTCACCGGGCCAGATGTTCCGGTTCCTGCCGCGGGCGACGGTCAATCAGGGTGACCGGCATCGGCTTCGGCTTCGGCGAGTTCGTGTCGGCGCATCTGTTGTATCTGCTTGCGGTTCATGACCTGTCGGGTCGGATGCGGTGTAGCGCGACGTGACCGGTGTCGGCGTGGACGACTTGCCGACGGTGGTCTTGTGGACCTGGAGGTTGACCTCGGGCTTGATCAGGTTGTTAGGGGTGCACTTCAGGATGTCGCAGAGCGCAACGAATGCGTGCATGTTCCCCCTCTGAGGGAACCGGGTGACTAGTCGGTAGACGTGTTGACGCGACAGCCGGACGCCGCGTTGGGCGAGTAACGGCACCTGGCTGATGCTCCAGAACCACCTGACGCTCCGCCATCAGCTCTCGGCGCTGCCACTGGTAGCTCATTGTCTTGATCACGCCATCACCTCATGGTCGTTGCCGAGTCCGTTCCTCCACTCGACGGTGTGCGGGACCGAGTCGCTTGCGTGGAAGACCTCCTGCGGGCCCGGCAAAGCGTTCCGCGCAGACCTTCGGCCAGTCGTAGCAGGCGTCGAGGAGGTACACGAGGACGAGAGCGATCGTGACCTCGCAGGTCCGGCCGAAGGGCTTCCGGACCTTCCGGCCGTCAGCCACCTTCTCCAGGCGAGCAGGCCAGGCGCCGGACTGCGCGGGCCACTGATCCCCACCTGAACTGCATCGCCAGCGGATCGGACCGCTGTCTTCGGGAGCGGGACGGCCCAGGAGCCCGGCGCGCAACCCGCATCTCGGTCACACTCGGTTTCGCTCTTTCGCCTGGGCTGCGCGGGGTCATGTGATGCGGCAGGCCAGCTCGGACAGCCGCTGACCAGGTTCTATTTACGCGGCAGAGGCATTTTCTGCCTACGAGATCGGGTGACAGGCCGCTGGAATCGAGGCGATTACTTGCCGTCGTTGAAGTCGAAAACGACAACGCCAGAATCGTCGAGGAGTGGTCCGACGAAGTCCTTAAACGACTGGTGTGCCTTGTCGTAGAACTTGGCATCAGTAACGACGGGTGTACCGACGTAGTAGTTCCGATCACCTTCGGAAGCGAACGTCACGGTGAATCCTTGCTTCATGTTCAGTCCCACCCCCTCGCCGCTGGTTTGCGTACCGGATTCAAGAGACACAATGTACATTCTCCCGTTACGGGTTGCCTGCGTCCTGAGGTCACGGAACTTCTTCATGACCTCGTCTTGTTTCTCCTGAGACGTTCCCTGCTTGAATCTGAAGAGGACGATATGCTTCACTGTCCCCGGCTTGTAGTCCGATGCGGTGAACTTACCTGGACCAACGTCCGCTAATTCCTTCTTTAAGGCGTCCGCAGCGCTCTTATCCACCTGTTCCACCGACGCCGACGTGGTGGGTGTCGAAGACTTGGCTGCCGGAGAGCCTTTATCTTCGTTGGAGCATCCGGTAAGTGCAGCCGCGGAAGCAGCAACTGCGACGAGAGCACCGGCGGTAGTAGCACGCCTTTTTGTTGCCATGAAGAAACTCCCCTCATCTGGGTACGCCGTGCCCGACCCCATTGGAGCATTCATTGGAGCCTGCGTAGAGGTCGATGATTTCATTGCGATCCTGTCCGGCATGTTTTTCTGAATGATATGGACCATCTATCTGCACTGCAACAGGCATTCGGTGGGCTGCGCATCAAGATGGATGGTGAATCCGCTGAAGTTCCTCTTCTTTGGATAGGGCCCAGAAGATTTCTATGGCGGTGTTGTCGAAGGGCACCCCGGTGCGGCCGCGATTCTTTTGAATGGATCCAGCCGCGGCCTCGGCCGGGGGGGGGGCTTGCGCGGGGGCGGTCTCTTGTGCGGCTTCGGCCACGGCGAGGACAGGAGCCTTACGCACTGCGCGCCGGGGTTGCCGTTTCTTGCGTGCCAGTGCTCGTACCGGAAGCCCCTCCAACTGATAGCCCCGCGGGACCGCAGCGGACAACTCGGCCTTCGGCTTCGAAGCCATGCGAGCCCCGCACCACGCGAGCATCCCGATGCTCTACCTCGTCCCGGCGGGTGGGGCCAAAACCCTCTGGAACCAGTCCCACTATGGGCAGGCGGGGCTCACCCTGACCCGTGGGTGGGGTCAGGAATCACGCATAGAAGCATTCTTGACGTGCTGACCATGATGCCAATTGCGGTCGGGCCAGAACCAGTCTGTGCCGCTGGACTGGAGCGTGCCGCATCCACCGGTGACAAAGCGGTTCACGGGTCGGCCCTGCCACCAGCCAGTCACTCCTACCGTGACCGGCTGATACACCAGACACTGGAGATCAGGAACGTCGGGGAGGGACGGGAAGACGCCGTCGTGGGCATCGAGGTAGTCGCAGGCCTCTTCGGCACGAGGGTGAGTGCCGCCGGTGGGATAACACGTCAAGGTGGCCGCAGGAGCCCCCGCTCGCAGTTGTTCCCACTCGCCAGCCCCGGAGTAGAAGACGAGCCGGGTCCGTGGGTGGGCCCCCTCGGCGGTCGCAGGTGACGTGCCCGCGGCAGCCTGGGACCCTATGGCGGCTAACCCCATCGCAACCAGTCCCACGAAAGCCGCCCGCACGTATCCACGCTTCGCGGTCATCGTTCCTTGCCTTTCTTCGTGGGCTCGTCCTGGTCATTCGTAGGATCGGGAGGGCCGGGGGTGTCGGGTGTGGCTCTCATTGTTTAGCCGTTCGTCGCTCAGGAGGATTGGTCGCCCGATACCCCGCGACGGCTCGGCCGCTGATTGGGGTGTGCGAGGCCGATCGCTGTGTAAGGACACGTTCGGCGAGGTCGGCTGCGGGAATCATGTACGACACGTCGACGGAGGCATGCGTGCCCGAGATCTGGGCCGGTACGGATGCGGGGCAGGCCAGTCACCCATTGCGTGGTGATCGACTCCCAGGGGTGGCGGTTGCTGTCGTGCCGGGTGGCCGACGACGAGACCGAGGTGCTCACGCTCATCGGTGACGTCGTGGAACTCGACGAGGAGGTCCCTGGGCCAGTGATCTGAATGCCGGCGGGGCGGCCCTGCTGATCAACCACAACCGGAAACTGCTCTGCATTCCCGGCCGCACGGTCCACCATGCCTCCGGCTTCTACCGCGGCGACGGTAAGACCGGCGCCAAGGACGCCTTCATTATCGCCGGCCGGGCCCGCATGCGCCGCGATCTGCACCCCGTGCACAGCGGCGATGAAAGCGCCGTCGATCTGCCTATCCTGACGGCCCGTCGCTGCGACCTGGTCGCGGACGGCACCCGGGCGATCAACCGGCTCCGTGCTCACATGCTGGAATACTTCCCGGCTCTGGAGCGGGCCTTCGACTACAGCGTCTGCGAAGCCGCGCTGGTCCTTCTGGCCGGCTACCAGACACTCGCCGCTCCGCGCAGGACCGGCAGGAGCCGCCTGGTCACCTGGCTCAAGAACCGCAAGGTCCGCAGGGCCGAAGGCGTTGCGAGCACGGCCATCCAGGCCGCCGAGGGCCAGCACACGGTCGTATCCGGGGAGAAGCTGGCCGCCGCCGTGGTGGCGAAGCTCGCCAGAGAGGTGATGGCCCTCGACGAGGGGGTCGGCGAGAACGACAAGCTCATCGAGGGCCGGTTTCGCGAGCACTGCCACGCGGAAGTGATCACCAGCCTGCCCGGCATCGGGGCCCTGCTCGGCGCCGACATGAACGTCTTCGGCACGGCCGACCGCCTCGCCGGCGTCGCGGGCCTGGCACCGGTGCCCAAGAACTCCGGACGCATCAGCGGCAACCTGCACCGGCCACGCCGCTACTGCCGCCGCCTGTTGCGGGGCTTCTACCTTTCCGCTCAGGTCGCGGCCCGTTGCTGCCCCGTCTCCAAGACCTTCTACGACCGCCAGAGAGCCAAAGGAAAGGGCCACAAGCAGGCCATCCTCGCTCTCGCCAGGCAGCGCCTGAACGTCTTGTGGGCCCTCATTCGCGTCAAGCGGGCGTTCACCGCCAGCCTGGGGACTCCCGAAGCCGTAGCGGCATAACGCACTCACGAGGCGTCACCGTTCCCGCTTGACAACTTCATTGGGAATCCTTCCTGTTCCGTGCCGCCCCCTCACACACCGAGAGCACCGGCGTACGCCAACAGATGGTCGCCGAGATCACCGCATGCCGCCGAAGAGACGCGCCGACGGGCACCACTACCAGACCTAGATCCAGCCCTTTGCGCTTTTGGGGTGACTCCGGGTGAGGTCATGCCAGAAGGACGCAGTGTCTGAGGTGCGGGAACCGAGCCCGGTCGTACATCTGGCGCGCAATCAACTTGATCCTCGTGTTCGCGGGCTGAGCGCAACCGGGATCGGGGCCGTGCGCGAGAAGGCAGGACAGCGTGATGACCAGCAACAACGGCACCAAGACCGTGAAGGCCAGCCGCGGAGTCACCTCCGGAATCGCCTGTCTCACCAGGGCGTTGAGGGCTCCAGCTCTGCGGGACGCGGTCGCCGGCTGGCCGAGCAGGCCCGCTCGGTGGGCTGGACCTACGAGGAATACCTCGTCGCCATATGGCGAGCAGTCACGGGTCAGCGAGCACCTGGCGGTCGACGTCTGCGTCAACGGCATAGGGGAGCAGGCTCGAGCTCGGAGGGTTGAGCGCTTTGCCCGTGACGGCACTGCAGTTATGGCGCGCGCACCGCACGAGGACGAAGCCCTGGCCGACGTCCTACGGTGCTCAAGGCCGGTGAACTTCACCGGGAGGCCACGGCCACGGAAGTAGATTCTTCCCCAGGCCTCGGCTATGTCACGCAGCTGCTGCTCGGTGGCACCCTGCTCCTGAGCCTCGCGCCTCCTGGCCCGACGCGGCCCGGCAAGCACTCGGTGAAGACCAGGGGCCGGTGTGCAGCGCCTGCCGCCAGGTGCGCAGCCGATCGCCCTGTCCTCTCTCCAGCCTCTTCGGCCAAGAGGCGGTGGAAGCGCGCGATCAGTCCGCCGGTGCCGGAGGACAGCCGGTTGACCACCCCGAGCGGACTAGCGCCGGTGCATGGCTGCCCAGTTTTCTAGCACAGCACCGACAGGCTGGGCCTGCAGCTCGACCGGCCGGGAGTGGCCGGTGCGCCGTGCCCCGCCGACGCGGCGGTGTACAGCCGAGCTGTCGGTGTTCCGCCGCCTGCATGCGCCGCTGCTCCAGCTCAACTGGACTCAACGGCTTATGAGTTCCAGTCCCCATACACCTGGTATGCCGAACGTGATCAGACCATCAAACGCGACGTCAAAGATCAGCAGGGCCCTCCCTATCTCGAATGGTGAGACGCGGTTGGGGGCTGGCTGCTGATGGACATGGCTTCTAGTCGACTTTGAAAACCGTCGACCGGGAAATGTCTCTCCGTTATGGTTTAGTTATTGACTGCGCAAATCTGTACTGTTCAGCGCATCGGGAATTTGTTCAGGTTCGTATTTGTAAAGGGTGTCCGGTATCCGCAATTCGCGGCGTATGGCTCTGTCTTCGGTGAAAAATAATGTCGGGTGGAGAAACGGGAGGAAAGTAGTGACCACCGGGGAAGTCGTCGGTACGCTCACGGAACTCTTTCGTCGGTCAGTGGAGCGTCACCCAGACCGGCCGGCCGTCAGCGATGACGTACGGACTCTGACTTATGCGCAGTTGGACCGGGAGTCCAATGCCGTCAGTGCGCTGCTCCGGAGTTACGGGGTGGGTGCGGAGGACCGGGTCGGACTGTACTTGAGCCGGTCCGTCGACCTCTTTGTCTCGGTGCTCGGAATTCTGAAGTCGGGTGCCGCCTACGTGGCCGTGGACTCGCGCTATCCGGACGCCCGCCGTGACCTCATGCTCACCAAGAGTGGTGCCAAGGTCGTACTCGCCGAATCCGGTTGGGAAGATCGGCTCGAGGACATTTCCGCGGACGTGGTTTCCGTTTCCGATCGTGCGGAGTTCGGCGACGCCGCGAGCGAGGAGATCCCGGAACCGGGCAGCGCGGCCAGCGTGTTGTTTACGTCCGGCTCCACCGGTGAGCCCAAGGCGATCGTCCTGGAACACCGCAACATCGTCTCCTTCGCCTGCAACCCGAGTCTGCCCGCGCTGACGCCCGAGGACCGCACGGGCCAGATCTCCAGCATCTCTTTCGACGCCTTCCACTTTGAGATCTGGAGCACTTTCGCCAATGGTGCGCAGGCGGTCGTACTGCCGCCGGTGCCCGATCTGCTGGCCGCGGACTTCCAGCGACAGATGAAGAAGTACGGCATCACGGCGATGCTCGTGCCCACCATGGTGGTCAACCACGTAGTCCGCGAGGACCGGGACGCATTCGCATCGCTGCGCGTCCTCCAGGCGGGCGGCGACGTGATCCTTCCGTCGGCCTGCCGTGCACTCCTCGACGGGCAGTTCAGCGGCAGCCTGTACAACCTCTACGGTCCCGCCGAGATCACCACGGCGTGCACCGCGCACCAGGTGACGGCCAAGGACGCGGAGTCCGACGTCATCCCGATCGGCCTTCCTCTGCACGGGGTGACCGTGCGGGTGCTGTCCCCGGAGCTGCAACCCGTGGACCCCGGTGAGATCGGCGAACTGTTCGTCAGCGGACCCGGTGTGGCCCGTGGCTACCAAGACTGCCCCGACCTGACCGACGAGCGCTTCCTGACGCTGGCGGACGAGGACGGAAGCGTCCGCGTGTACCGCACCGGCGACCTGGTGCGGCAGCGGGAGGACGGTGTCCTGGTGTTCGTCGGCCGTGCCGACAGCCAGGTGAAGATACGTGGCTACCGGGTCGAGCCGGGCGAGGTCGAGCGGGGTCTACGCCGCTACGTAGAGGTCCAGGAGGCCGTCGTGCTGCCGGACGGCGAGGGTAACGACCGGCGGCTGGTCGCCTTCGTGGTGCTCGATGACGCCCTGGGCACCAAGGAGTTGCGCGAGCGGGCCGAGCGGGACCTGCCGGACTTCATGGTGCCCAGCCAGTTCATCACGCAGTCCCGGATCCCAGCGACCGCGCACGGCAAGCGCGACCTGGAGGCCCTGCGGGCGATGCTCGCCAAGCACCTGGAGCGAGAGGAGGCGTACGCCGGTCCGCAGACCGAGACCGAGCGGTACCTCGTCGGGCTTTGGGAGAGCCTCCTCAACACCGAACGCGTCGGCAGGGACGAGGACTTCTTCGGGCTGGGCGGCCACTCGCTGCTCGCCTTCCGTATGCACCACCGCATCAACCGCGAGCGCGGTGTCTCTCTCGCCTTCCCGGTACTGCTCGACAACACCGTCCTTAAGGACCTCGCCGCGGCCATCGACACGGTGAGCGAAGGAGCCACGTCATAAGCCCGCAGACCGTCGACGACAGCCCCTACGCGCTGGGTGAGCGCATCGAGCACATAGTGACTCGCCATGCTCAGCTGCGGCCGCACGCGGTCGCCGTGCAGCAGGGTGAACGGACACTCACCTATGGCGAGTTGGCCGACCAAGCCGAGGTGGTCGCAGCCGCGCTGCGCCACCTCGGAGTCGAGCCGGGCCACCATGTCGGGGTACGCATGCTGCGCTCCCCTGAACTGGTGACCGCACTGCTCGGAGTGGTCCGTGCGGGTGCCGCGTATGTGGCCATCGACCCCCAGTGGCCGCAGGGCCGGGTGGACGACACCGTACGGGGCACGGCGACGGCTCTGTTCATCACCGACCGTCCCGGCGAGGCGGCTGGGGAGCGGGTGCGCACCGTCACCCTCGGCTCCCTGCTGAGCCTGGGGCGCACCCTCCCGGTCCCCGAGCCGCTTTTCGACGGCACCCGCACGGCCAGCGTCTTTTACACCTCGGGCTCCACCGGAAAGCCCAAGGGCGTGCTTTCCCCGCACCGGGGCACCATCCGCACCCTGGTCAACTGCCCCACCATCCCACTCGATCAGGATTCGGTGTTCCTCCAAGCGGCCCCGCTGCCCTGGGACGCGCTCTCGCTGGAGCTGTGGGCGCCGCTGCTCAACGGAGGCCGCTGCGTCCTGCTCGACCAGGCCACCGCGGTACTGGACGCGGAGGCCCTCGACGAGGCCGTGAGCCAGGGGGTGAACAGCCTCTGGCTCACCAGCTCACTCTTCAACGTGATGGTCGAAGAGCGCATCGCGCTCTTCGGCAAGCTGCGCCTGCTGCTGGTCGGCGGGGAGCGGGTGTCGGTGACCAGCGCCCGCCGTGTGCTGACCGAGTTCCCTGCTCTGCACATGGTCAACGGGTATGGCCCGGCCGAGGGCACCATTTTCGCCACCAACCATGTGATCCGCCCGGCCGATGTGGCCGAGGACAGCAAGGAGATCCCGATCGGTACGCCGGTGCCCCGCACCACGGTGGTTCTGCTCGGCGCCGACGGACAGCCCGTCGCGCCCGGCGAGACCGGCGAGATCGCGGTGGGCGGCGACGGAGTGGCCCTCGGGTACGCGGGCAACCCCGAGGAGACCGGCCGCCGCTTCTTCACCGAGGGCGGCAACCGCTTCTACCGCACGGGCGACCTCGCCGTGCTCGACACCCAGGGGCTGCTGCGCTACCGGGGGCGGATCGACCACCAGTTCAAGATCCGGGGTATCCGGATCGAGGCCGGTGAGGTCGAGGCCGTCCTGGAGAACCACCCGGAGGTCACCGGCTGCTGCGCCCTCCCGCTGGAGACCGCGCCCGGCCGAGTCCAGCTCGCCGCGCTGTATACGACGGTTCATGAAAAACCGCTCGAGGAACGGGAGCTACGGGACCATGCGGCGCGCACCCTGCTCGACGCCATGGTGCCGACGCTGCTCGCGCATGTCGCCCAGCTCCCGCTGAACGTGAACGGGAAGGCCGACCGCAAGGCCGTCCAGGCGCTGTTGCGCGAGGCGGCAGCACCGGCCGCGGGGCCCGGCCGCGAGGTGTCCGCGGGCGGCTCACCGGTCCTCGACGAGATACGCGAACTCCTCGGCCTCGGCCACCTCGCCGAGCAGGACGACCTCATCCGGGCGGGGGCGAACTCGCTCGACGTCATCCGTTGCGCGGCCCGCCTCGGCACGCGCCTCGGCGTACAGCTCACGGCCTCCGACGTCTACCGGCTCCGTACCCCGCAGGCGATCATCACCCACTGCGCACAGGCGGCCGCCCCCGTGGAGAAGCTGCCGGCGCCCGGCCCGCACGGTGCGTCCGATGCACCTCTGTCCCACGCCCAACAGCGGTTCTGGCTGGCGGAGATGACCTCCCCTGGCGCCGCGGACAGCATGATCGTGCTCGCCTACGCGCTGACCGGGCCACTACGGCCGGAACTGCTGGAAGCGGCACTGAACGACGTCGTCGCGGTCCACCCCATCCTGCGCACCACCTTCCCCTGGCTCGACGAGGCCCCGGTCCAGCGGGTGTTCGCGCCCCAGGCCCAGGACGCGGTGCTCGCGCTGCAGCACGTCGAGGCGCCCCAGCACGCCGGAAATGCCCAGGGCTTGGCGGAGGCGGTGACGGCCGACTGGTGGGCGACACCGTTCTCGCTGGAGGACGAGGTCCCGCTGCGGGCGAGACTGTGCCGGCTCGCCGACGACCGTCACCTGTTCTGCATCCAGGTGCACCACATCGCCTTCGACGGCTGGTCGGAATCGGTGCTCATGGACGAGCTGGCGCGGGCGTACACCGCACGGCTGTCCGGGGTGCTGCACCAGGCCGAACCGGCGCTCTCATACGGCGAGTTCAGCACCTGGGAGGCGACCCGCCTCGCCGACTGGGGCAGCCGGGACCTGCCCTTCTGGAAGGAGGAGTTGGCTGCCGCGCCGGCTCCCTTCCTGCCCGCGCCCACCGGCGCGAGTGCCGGCCCGGTGGCCCGCCTTGAACGGGTCCTCAAGGTCGACGCGGAGATGGTGCGACGACTGGCGCGGGCGGCCGCACATCACGGCGGCCCAGCCGTGGCGGCGCTGCTGGCCGGCGCGGCCCGGGCGCTGGCCCGCACCTTCGACGCCGACGACCTCACCCTGGGCTCGGTGACCGCGGGCCGGTTCGACCCCGCCCTGGAGCCGGTGATCGGCTATTTCGTCAACCCGTTCACCGTGGCGATGACTCGGGCCAGGGACGGCGACGCGGCGGACCTCCTGAACCAGGCGGCCACCCGTGTGGTGACGTACCTGCGGCACGTGCGCACGCCGTTCGACGAGCTCGTACGCGCCTTCGCACCGCCCCGCGACCGGCACCCCTGGTTCCAGGCCTGGGTCGTTCTGCAGGGCCGGCCCCCGCACGGCAGTCTCGGCGGCCAGGTCACCGTCGAACCGGTGCGGGTGCGCCCGCCGAACACCGGCATCGAGCTGACACTGGAGGCCATTCCGGCCCCCGACGGGTCCTGGGACCTCGTCGTCTCATGGCGTGCCGACGGCATCGCCGCGTCCCGGGCCGAGGCCCTCCTAGCCGAGCTGCACACCGCGCTCGGCGAAACAGCAGATTGCGCTTGAGGGAACACACATGCAGACACGGATACAGACGCAGGCGCAGACCGCCGCCCCGGTCTTCGCGCAGCTGCGCACGGTCCGCGAGTACTACGAGCTCGTTGGCTCTGGACAGGTGCTGGCACTGGTCGAACCCTTCGCGGACTTCTGCCGGGTCGACGCGGAGGGCCGGTTCTGCAGGTGTGACACCGCTTCGTTCCGCTCGTCTGAGCCGCGGGGCAGGACAGCAACCGAGAGGCCCGTGGCCCCATGAGTACCATGGTCGCGCAGCGCTGGCTGCGCCGTTTCCATCCGGCGCCCGAAGCCGCCGTCCAGCTCGTCTGTCTGCCGCACGCGGGTGGCTCCGCGAGCTTCTACTTCCCCTTCTCGCAGGCGCTCACAGGCGACGCCGAGGTGTTGGCCGTCCAGTACCCCGGCCGCCAGGAGCGCTTCCACGAGCCCAGTCTCACCGATCTGCATGCCATGGCCGACCGCGTCGCCGACGTCCTGGCAGCCGGGGCGGACGACCGGCCGATGGCCCTCTTCGGGCACAGCATGGGCGCCATGCTGGCCTACGAGGTCGCGAGCCGGCTGGAGGACTCGGGCGCCGTGCCGCGGGTGCTCTTCGCCTCGGGCCGACGAGCCCCGTCCCGGCACCGCGCCCTGGAGAACGTGCACGCCCTCACCGACGAGGACCTGGTGGCCGAGCTGCGCACGATGGGCGGCACCGACGCCGAACTGCTCGGCGACCCGGACATGTTGAGCATGGTGCTGCCGGCGATCCGCAGCGACTACGAGGCCGTGGATACCTACCGCTTCCGGCCCCGGCCGCCCCTGCGCTGCCCGGTGGTGGCCCTGGTGGGTGACAGCGACCCGCGCGTCGACCTCGACGAGGCCGCCGCCTGGGCGCAGCACACCGAGAGTCTCTTTGACCTCCGGGTCTTTCCCGGGGGGCACTTCTACCTCTCGGCACAGCACGCCGCGGTCGTCGAACTGGTCCGCCAGCGGCTGGCGGAGCCGCCCCGGCTGACCTTGCCTACTCGATCGTTGGGTGACTAGCACATGCAGCTGTACTTCCGCGGGGTGCGCGTCCTATGAACAAGATGCGCACCGCTGCCCTCCGTCTCCTGTGGAAGGAGTTCCGCCCCGTCAGGTCCCTCGCGGCCGCCGCGCTGGGCGTCCTGACTGTGAGCGTGGTCGCCACCTTGGCCGGCCCGCGCGTCGTGCAGTACTTCGTCGACCAGGTGACCGCGGGCAGCGGCACCGCGGTGCTGGTCACCGTGGCCGTCTGGTACTTGGTCGTGGCGCTCGTCGGCGGCGGGGCCCGGTTCTGGGCCAGCTATCTGTCGGTGCAGTGCGGCTGGCGGGTCGCCGACAGCCTGAGGATGCGGCTGCTGCGGTACGCGGCGGTCGAGCGTCCGGTGCTCGATGTGGAGAGCCGCCCCACGGGGGAGGTCCTGGAGCAGGTCGAGGGCAACGCCGACATCGTCGGCCGGGCGATCGCCGAGTCCGGCTTCCGGATGATCAGCAACATCGCGGTCGGTATCGGCACCATCGTCATGATGTCCACCGTGCTGCCCGCCGCCGGTCTCGGCATCGCGGTGCTCGTGGTCGGCGTCTGCTTCATCCTGTCGCGGCTCGCCCGCCGTTCGGTACGGCGCTGGGAGAAGGCCCGCCGCCAGCAGGCCGCGCTCTTCGGCTTCGTCGGCGACTCGCTGGCCGCGCGCGACGACCTGCTCGTCCTCGGCGCGTCCGGCTGGGCGGCCAGGCGCACCCGCGACGAACTGGACTCGCTGCTACGCACCGAGGGTCGCGCCTACATCAGCGGGCGGGTCTTCTGGCCGGTCACCCAGCTGTGCACCGCGCTCGCCTTCGGCCTCGGATTCGGCTTCGGGCTGCACCAGTTGCAGCAGGGCAGCATGTCGGTCGGCACGCTGACCATGATCTATCTGTACGTCGGTCTACTCCAAGGACCGCTGGAGGACATGTCCTCGCAGAGCGGCCAGATGCAGCAGATGACGGCTGTCCTGACGATGTCCGCCCGCTGGCTGGACGACGAACAGATCATCGAGACAACCGAGGCGGCTCCCGTGACACTGCCGGAAGGGCCGCTGGAGGTCTCCTTCCAAGGGGTGGGCTTCCGCTACGGCGACACCCCCGTGCTGCGGGACGTCTCCTTCACCGTCGCTCCCGGCCGCAGCCTCGGCGTCGTCGGGCCCACCGGCGCCGGCAAGAGCACCGTCATCAACCTGCTGTGCGGCCTCGCCGAACCGGGCGAGGGCCGGGTGCTGATCGGAGGGGTGGACGTGCACCGCATCCCGCCCGAGGAGTTCGCCCGCCGGGTGACCGTCCTGAGCCAGCGGGCCCATGTGTTCACCGCCTCGGTACACGAGAACGTGACTCTCTTCGACGACTCCGTCGCCGAAGACCGCGTCTGGGACGTACTGGAGCGGCTCGGCGCCGCCGGCTGGGTGCGCGAGCTCCCGGACGGCCTCGCGACCCGCGTCGGCGCGGGCGCCCGGATCCTCTCCGAGGGCGAGATGCAGGTCCTCGCGGGAGCCCGCGCGCTGATCCGCCCGTACAGCCTCCTCGTCGTCGACGAGGGCGCCTCCCGCTTCGACCCGGAGACCGAACGCAGCTGGGCGGCACTCCTCGACACCGTGATGCGCGACCGCACGGTCGTCATGGTCGAGCACCACTTGGGCACGCTCGCCGGTGTCGACGAGCTGATGTCCATGGAGAGCGGACGCGTCGTGGACATCGTCCCTGCGCAGCCAGGAGGGAACCGATGAACACGACGTACCAGACGAACGTGAAAGCCAAGACGAACGCGACGTACACCGGAGAAGGGCCACGGATCGGCAGCGTGCCGTTCGTGCCGTTCCTCGTCCGCTCGGTGGGCCGGCTGCGCTGGACGTACGGCGCGGTGATGGCCAGCTGGAGCCTGATCTACGGCATCCCACTGGTGGTCGGCGCCCTGTTCGCCGACCTCATCGATCACGCGGGCAACCCCCCCATCACCACCGGCACGTGGTGGCTGCTGTGGGCTGCCGTGGCGTTGATGGTGCTGCGCGCGGCCGTCCTATGGGTCGGTCTCCAGCTGACCTTCGCGCTGATCTTCCGGACCAGCGCCTGGATGAAAGTGCAGGTGCTCGGGCGACTGCTCGGCCGGCCCAGCGCCCACTCGGCGATCCGCGGCAACGGGGAGATCCTCAGCCGACTGCGAGACGACACCGACGAGATCGGTGGCCTCCTTGAGTGGACCACCGACCTTGTCTACCGGTCGGTGCTCCTCGTGATCGCCGTCACCGTGCTGGTCCGCAGCGATCTGATCATGACGATCCCGCTGCTGCTCCAGCTCGGCGGCCTGTGGGCCTCGGTCTTCCTCAAACACCGGGTGGCCGCGCTGCAGGCCGAGACCCGGACTCAGCAGGGCCGAATCGGCGCCGAGATCACCGACACCCTCACCGGCATCCGTGACCTACGGCTCTCCGGGGCGGTCGAGGGCCGACTCGCCGCCCTGGAACGGAAGTTCGCCGAGCGCCGCGGGATCCAGCTGCGCCACCAGGTGTACCTGGACCTGCTGTCGGACCTGTTCCGCAACCTGGTGGTGATCGGCACCGCCGTGGTGCTGCTCACCGTCAGCGTGCGGGTCGCCGACGGCGATTTCACCGTCGGCAAGCTGGTTCTCTTCCTGACGTACGCGAGCTGGCTCGGCCAGCAGATGTACTTCTTCGGGAAGATCCTGGCCCGTCACCAAAGCGGCAAGGTCGCCTACGGCAGGCTCGCGAAGCTGTCGGGCGACGAGGAGGGCCCGGCCGGGTCCGTGCCGGACGAGCCGCTGCGCGAGCTCACGGTGGAGCGGCTGACCTGCACCGCGCCGGACGGGGCCACGGCCATCAGCCCGGTCGACTTCCGGGTGCGGCCGGGCGAACTCGTCGCGGTCACCGGGGAGATCGGCTCCGGCAAGAGCACCGTCGTACGCGCCCTGCTCGGTCTGCAGCCCGACGTGCGGGGCAGCGTCAGGTGGAACGGGACGGACGTCACCGGGAACGCGGCCGCGCTGGTCGCCCCGCGCGTCGGATATGCCCGTCAGCAGTCCAGGTTCGTGGGCGGCACGCTGCGCGAGAACCTGCTCCTCGGCGCCGAGGACATCCCGCCCGAGCGGCTGACCGAGGCCCTGACGGCCGTGAACCTGCAGCCCGGCTCAGCCGAACTGCCGCACGGCCTCGACACCTTGCTCGACTCGGGTGAGGCCAGTCGGCTCTCCGGCGGACAGCGTCAGCGCCTGGCACTGGCCCGGATGCTCTGCCACCCCGCCGAGGTGTACGTCGTCGATGACTGCGACTCCTCCCTCGACGGGCCGACCGCCAGGGAGATCTGGCAGACCCTGCCCCGGCAGTGGCCAGGCGCCTGGGTCGTTGTCTCGCGCAACCCGGATCTGCTCGCCGCCGCCGACACGGTGGTGGCCGTCACGCGCAGCCGTACACACGACCCCGTCCCGGTCTGGTGAGGCGCCCTCGGCCCACTCCGAGTGAGCGCGCCGCCGTCCCCCGACGCACCCGATGCAAGAAGGAACACCGTGGCATTCATCGCGGCCCCGCAAGACCTGACCGAGTCCGACATCTTCGTCGACCTTAAGCCCCTGGTTGGCCGGGACCTCCATCTGAAGTGCGAAGGACTCAACTTCGGAGGTTCGATCAAGCTGCGGGCAGCCGCGTCGATGATCTCCGCCGCCGAGTGCGCCGGCACCCTCGGCCCGGACTCCGTCCTGATCGAGTCGTCGTCCGGCAACCTCGGTGTGGCGCTCAGCATCATCGCCGCCAACAAGGGCCTGCGCTTCACCTGCGTCACCGACCGGCGCTGCAACGAGATCACCGCCGCCACCATGCGGGCGCTCGGCACCGACCTCGTCGTCATCGACGCGCCCGACCCGGAGGGCGGCTACCTGAAGGCCCGCCTGGACTGGGTGCGCGACCGGTGCGCCGCCGACGCCCGGTACGTGTGGCTGAACCAGTACACCAACGAGGCGAACTGGGGTGCGCACTACGGGGGCACCGCGCCGGTGATCCTCAAGCACCTACCTGACCTGGAGGTCCTGTTCGTAGGAGTGGGCACGGCGGGCACGGCAATGGGGTGTGCCCGCTACTTCAGGGACGCCGGCAGCACTGCCAGGATCGTCGGCATCGACTCGGTCGGCTCCGTCAGCTTCGGGAACCCACCGGGCCCCCGGCTGATCCCCGGGCTCGGCGCCAGCGTCCGGCCCCCGCTCCTGGACCTCTCCTACTTCGACGACCTGGTCGAGGTCGCCGAGGTGGACACGGTACGGACCTGCCGGGCGCTCGCCTCCCGGGGCATGCTCTTCGGCGGCTCCACCGGCACCGTGGTGAGCGGCGCGCTGCAGTGGCTGGAGCGCAACGACCCGGACGGCGCCCTGCGTTCGGCCTGCATCTCCGCCGACATGGGCGACCGCTACCTCAGCACCCTCTACGACGACGCCTGGGTCCTCGATCACTTCGGGCCGCGCGCCCTCGAACCGCTGCCCGCATTCTCCCGCTGACCCGCACCTCCGTCGGCATCCGCGCCGACGGCACCGCCCCGCTTGAAAGGCAGAACCCCGTGTTTGATTTCGATCTGGTCCCCGGGCCGACGGTGCACGAGATCCTTGAGGAGAACCGCGAAGAGGTCATCGAGGTCGTCCGGCGCACCTACCTCGCGCACGAGGCCGGCAAGTCAGTCAACCCGGACAGCTACTTCCTGCGCTTCCCGGAGAAGCCCGATTCCCGGATCATCGCGCTCCCCGCGTTCCTGGACGCGGACGTGCAGCTCGCGGGCATCAAGTGGGTCTCCAGCTTCCCGGCCAACACCTGGGCCGGCATCCCCCGGGCCTCGGCCGTGCTCGTGCTCAACGACTACGCGACCGGCTACCCCGTCGCCTGCCTGGAAGCGGCCACCATCAGCTCGGCCCGCACTGCAGCGTCCGCGGCGGTGGCGGCCACCGCTTTGCGCCCGGGCGGCTATGCAGGCACCAAGGTCGCGATCGTCGGCGCAGGCGTCATCGCCCGTAACGTCTGCAACTACCTCACCGCCGCCGGCTGCGCCCCGGATACTTTCCTCGTGCACGACCTGCACCAGGAGTCCGGCGCCTCCCTTGTGGACCACCTCCGCGACGGACTGGGCCAACAGGCCGAGTTCTGCGCTGATCTGGGGACCGCGCTGGAGGCCGACACGGTCGTCTTCAGCACGACCGCCGGAGTGCCGTACGTACACACTCCGTTCAAGCCGGGCCAGCTGGTGCTCAACCTCTCGCTGCGCGACATCGCCCCCGAGGTGATTCTCGAGGCGGCCAACGTGTTCGACGACGTCGAGCACTGCATGAAGGCCAACACCTCGCCGCATCTGGCCGAACAGCTCACCGGCGGCCGCGGCTTCGTGACCGGGACGCTGGCCGGGGTCCTCAACGGCGAAGTGACCGTGCCTGGCGAACGTCCGTTGATCTTCTCGCCGTTCGGGCTCGGCTTGCTCGACCTGGCGGTCGGCTCCTACGTGCACGCCCGGGCCCGCTCCGCGGGCACCGCGATCGCCGTTCCCGATTTCTTCGCCGAGACCCGTCGCTGGTGACGGTCCGCGGGCCCGCGCGCACCACGGGTCCCACTCGCGCAGGGCGTCGCGCCGGTAGCGCGGAGCTCCGAATGTCAGTGCCCGGCCGTCGCTGCGGTTGGGATTCCTCGAGGTTGGCTCACTTATGATCACGCACTGGTGGCTCTTTGAAATGCCGCCCGTACCAGGGTTGGTGCGGGCAGCCGTCTACACGGGCCTGCTGGTCCTGTGCCTCGTCGACCATCCCTCACCGCTCCACTCCGCGAAGATCACCGGCGGTACTGAGCAGGTGTTCTACACGCCGGTCGGCGTCATGCGGCTGCTGGGGCTGCGCAGGGTCCAGCCCTGGGTGCTCACCCTCGTCGCCCGGCTGACCGTCGTCTGCTGGGCCGCGGCGGCGGTGGGCCTTCTGCAGCCGGTCAGCGGAATCCTCGCCTTCCTCGGCTTCGCATTCCTGCACATGGTCAACGCGGGGGCGCTCGGCGCGAACCACTCGACGCACTCGGCGGTGTACGCCCTGTTCGCGCTCTGCTTCTCGGTCAGCTACGACTTCTCCGCCGACCGCTTCCTCGCCCAGCACACCGGCTGGCCCCAACTGGTGCCGGACCACTCGGTGTTCACCTCCGGCTTCGCCCCCATGCTGCTGCTCTGCTTCCTCGCCTACACCATGCTGGCCGGCGGCGTCGCCAAGCTCAGGTACGGCGGACTCGGCTGGCTGAACGGCACTGCGCTGCGCTTCTACCTGGAGCAGTCGGCGGTCGCCGCCCGCTGGCCCTGGCTCTCGCGCCAGGTGGTGGCGCGCCCCGCACTGTGCCGGGCGTTCGCCGTAACCGCCGTCGCCATCGAGTTGTCCGCGCCGCTGGCCATCGCGGTCCCCGCCCTGAGGACGGCGCTGATCCTGTCCTGGACGTGCCTGCACATCGGGATCCTGCTGATGATGATGCCCGCGTACTGGGTCCAGATGTGGTGCTACCTGCTGCTGCTCGACTGGCCCTGGATCGCCTCGGCGGTCACCGGCCACCCGCGCACCGCGACCCCGGTCACCGGCGAGGGGAGCGGCGCCGTGGCGTTCGCCGCGCTCGGCACGGCCTGCGTGCTCCTCCTGGTGTACGTCCTGGTGCGCGAGTCGGAGCAGTGGCCGCTCACCAGCGTGCCGATGTACTCCAACGGGGCCCCCGCCGACGCCGTACGGCTGCCCGCCCGCGAGGAGCTGCCCGCCAGGGCGCTGCGCGCCGCCCGCGGCCGACACGCCGCCTGGCAGCGGGCCTGGGTGATCGAGGAGGTCACGGAGGACATCTGGATCAGACCCGTCGGCGGCGGCGAGGGCCGGCCGCTGTTCCTCCTGATGCACGAGCTGAAAGTAGCCGGCGTTGTCCGCTGGTCGCAGTACACAAAGGTGGTCCGGGAGATCGCCATCGAAGACGTCGTCGCCAAGCCCGCCGACCGCCTCGAGAACGGAATGGCCGACACGGAGTACCCCGCCACCCGCTTCCTGCGCTCGGTGGTCCCCGTCATCAGGAGAGTGCTGCCCGGCTGGGAGCGGTACGAGCGCCTCGAACTGGTCTGCCGCACCGACTCGGGCGGCGTCGTCATCGCCCGCGCCGACCTGGCCGAGCAGCCGGCCGCGACCGGGGAGCCCGTGCGATGAGCACCTTGAACGTCAACGAGGGAAATGAGGAAGCAGTGGCTGTGAAGAGCGGGCTGAACCCGGACGCGATCAAACCGGCTCCTGTGGCCGAGTGGTACCCCCTCTCGTCGGGACAGCTGGCCATGTGGCTGGTCGCCCAGTCGGGCGGCGCCGACGCCGCGTACACGGTGCCCGCCGTCTACGAGCTGACCGGCGCACTGGACGTGTCGGCGCTGCGCCGTGCCTTCGAGTCGCTGCTCGCCCGCCACGAGTCGCTGCGCACCGCCTACGACGTCGTGGACGGCACACCTGTCCAGCGCGTCCAGGCGGACGCCGCCCTCGACTGGCGGTGCGCGAACGCGGCCGACGCCGCCGAAGCCGACCGCACGGCCGAGGAGTTCGCCTCGCTCGGCTTTGACCTCGCGGCCGGACAGCTGCTGCGCGTGCTGCTGGTCGAGCGGTCGAGCACCGAGCACCTCCTGGTGGTCTCGGCCCACCACATCGCGGTCGACGGCTGGTCGCTCAGCGTCCTGATCGACGAGGTCGCCGTCGCCTACCGAGCCTACGCGGCCGGTACCCGGCCCGCTCTGCCCGCGCTCTCGCTGCAGTACAAGGACTACGCCGTCTGGCAGCAGCGGCTCCTGGAATCGGGCGAGTTCGACGAGGCGCGGCGCTACTGGCAGGAGCGGTTCGCGGACGCGCCCGAGCCGCTCGATCTGCCCGCCGATCACCCCCGCCCGGCGAAGCGCACCTTCCGCGGCGGCGTCGCACGCACCACGATCCCGGCCGAGATGCTCGACGCGCTCAAGGACCTCTGCCGCCAGGAGCAGGCCACCCTGTTCGCCGGACTGAGCGCCCTGCTGCGGGTACAGCTGCACCGCTACACCGGGCAGCGGGACTTCGCGCTCGGCACCTCCTCGCTCGCCCGGCCCGTCCCCGAGCTGTATGACCAGATCGGCTACTACCTCAACAGCATCGCGCTGCGGGACACCGTCGAGCCGGGGATGAGCTTCCGCGCGCTGCTGCGCACGGTGCAGGCCACCCTGCGCGAGGGCCTGCGGCACAGCGCATACCCCTTCGACCGGGTGGTCCGGGACTGCGGCGCCGCGAGCGACGTCCAGCGCAACGCGCTGTTCAACGTGCTCATCATGGTCGGCCAGGGCTGGGGCGGCCCCAGCGAGGAGCTGGACGGCCTGCGGGTCCGCCACCTCGACACCGGCAACGGCCACAGCAAGATGGATCTCACGCTGTTCTTCGAGGAGACGCCCACCGGCCTCAAGGCCGCCGTCGAGTACTCCAACGAACTCTTCGACGCCGACCGCGTCGAGCGGCTCCTCGAGCACTTCCATAGGCTCCTCGAGTCCGCGCTCCGCGAGCCGGACAGGGCCGCCGACACGCTCCGCCTGCTGCCCGAGGCCGAGCGCCGCCTGCTCCTCACCGGGTTCAACCGGACCGAGACCCTGTACGCGCTCGACACCCCCGTACCGCAACTGTTCGAGCAGCAGGTGCGGCGGACCCCCGACGCGGTCGCGACCGTCGACGAGCAGGAGACGCTGACCTTCGCCGAGCTGAACGCGCGGGCCAACGCGCTGGCCCGGACGCTGCGCGAGGAGCACGGCGTGCGGCCGGGCAGCCTCGTCGCGGTCCTGATGGACCGCTCGGTGGACCTGACGGCCGCGATCCTCGCCGTCCTCAAGGCCGGCGGCGCCTACCTCCCGGTCAGCACGAAGGATCCGGCCGAGCGGGTTGCCGCCATTCTTGATGACAGCGGCTGCCGAGTCGTCCTGCTGCGCGGGAGCGCCGCGGCGGCGCCCGGCGGCCGCGCGGTCCTCGACGTGAGCGACCCGGCCGCCCGCGCGGCGCGCACCGACGACCTGCCGCCGCTGGCGGGGCCCGCCGACCCGGCGTACTGCATCTACACCTCCGGCTCCACCGGCATGCCCAAGGGCGTCCTCATCGAGCACCGGGGCCTGGTCAACCGGCTCCGCTGGATGACCGACGACCTGGGCCTGGCCGCGGACGACGTCATTCTGCAGAAGACCCCCTACGTCTTCGACGTCTCTGTGTGGGAACTGCTGCTGCCCGGCGTCCTCGGCGCCAAGCAGGTCATGCTGCGGCCCGGCGGCGAGTCCGACCCGGCGGCGATCCGCGCGGCCATCGAGCAGCACGGCGTCACCACCCTGCACTTCGTGCCGTCGATGCTCAGCCAGTACTTGGCGGCCGGAGACGGCGCCTTCGCCGGAGTGCGCCACTGCGTGTGCAGCGGTGAGGAACTCGACCGCGACCTGGCCGGCCGGTTCTTCGCGGCCGTCGCGGACGGCCCCACCCGCCTCACCAACTACTACGGCCCCACCGAGGCGACGGTCGACGTCACCGCGCTGCGGGTCGAGGACGGGCCGGGACCGGTCACCATCGGCCGCCCGGCACCCAACAACCGGCTGTACGTCTTGGACGAGGGCGACGAGCCGTGCCCCGTCGGCGTGACCGGCGAGCTGTGCATCGCCGGCCTCCAGGTGGCGCGCGGCTACCTCAACCGGCCCGAGCTGACCGCCGAGCGCTTCACAGGCGACCCGTTCCACCCCGGCGAGCGGATGTACCGCACCGGCGACCTGGCACGCTGGCTCCCGAACGGCGAGATTCTCTACCTCGGCCGCCGGGACGGCCAGGTCAAGATCCGCGGCCTGCGGATCGAACTCGGCGAGATCGAGCAGGCATTGCGTGAACAGCCCGGCGTGGACCGGGCGGTCGTCCTCGCCCAGCGGGACGCGGCGGCCGGCGACTATCTGTGCGCCTATGTCACGGGCGACGCGGACCTCGTCCCGGAGGGCCTGCGGGACGCATTGGCCCGCCGGCTGTCCCCGTACATGATCCCGTCGCACTACATACGGACCGACGCGATCCCCGTCACGCGCAACGGCAAGGCCGACCGCAAGGCGCTGCTCGCCCTCGCCGGGGCGCGCTCCACCAGCGGCGACCACCAGGCCGCCCGCACTCCGTTGGAGGCACAACTCCTCGACATCTGGCGGTCATTGCTCCCGGCCGGGCGGATCGGCGTCACCGACGACTTCTTCGCGATCGGCGGCCACTCGCTCAGCGCGCTCCAGCTGGCCTCCCGGATCAGCCACGACCACGGCATCCCCATGACCATCGGGTCGGTGTTCGCCCACCGCACCGTGGCCGAACAGGCCCGCCTGATCGCAGAGTTGTCGGCCACAGGCAGGTGCACCCGCACCGAGCTGACCCCGTTGCCTCGCGCCGAACGCCACCAGCTTTCCTTCGCCCAGGAGCGCATGTGGTTCCTGCACCGCCTCGACCCGGACAGCGCGGCGTACAACATCCGCGTCCTCGCGAAGCTCGACGGACCGCTGGACGCCGAGGTCATGCACGAGGCCGTACGCGGCCTGGTGGCCCGGCACGAGATGCTCCGCACCACCTACCTCGACGCCGGGGACCAGGTCTTCCAGGTGCCTCGCACCGACGTCGGCGCCGCCTTCGAGGTCCGCGACCTGACCGCGCTCGGCGCCGAGACGGCCCGCGAGGAGGCCAAGCGCGGTGTGCGCAGCGAGGACTCCCGGCCCTTCCGGCTGGAAGAGGAGGGTCCGCTGCGTGTCGTTCTCTTCCGGATCGGCGAGGACGAGCACCAGCTGCTCGTCACCCTCCACCACATCGCGGGCGACGGCTGGTCGCTGCGCCTGATGATGCGCGAACTGTCCGTCCTGTACGCCCGACACCTCGGGGACCCCGACGCCCAACTCCCTTCCCTGCCCGTGCAGTACATCGACTACGCGGAGGCGGCACGGAGCCCCGGCCACCAGGAGGCCATCGAGCGCGACCTGGAGTACTGGACCGGCCGGCTCGCAGACTGCCCGCCACTGGAGCTGCCGACGGACACGCCGGAGCCGGACGCCGAGGACATGGCCGGCGCCCGGGCCTCGGTGACCGTTCCGACGGCGACCGTGGAGCGGCTGCGGGAGCTCGCCGACCGTACCTCGACCACCCCGTTCGAGATCACCATGGCGGCGCTGAACCTGCTCCTGGCACGCCTGAGCGACCAGCAGGACCTCGCTGTCGGTTTCCCGGTCGTAGGCCGCGAACAGATCGAACTCGAAGGCGTCGTGGGCCTGTTCCTCAACACTCTCGCGCTGCGCACCGGTCTGTCTGCCACTGTCACCTTCAACGAGCTGCTCCAGCAGGTCAGTTCCGGAATCCGGGAGGCGTACGAGCATCAGGCGGCCCCGTTCGAGCTGGTCGTGGAGCGGCTGAACCCGGTCCGCAGGCTTGACCGCACCCCGGTCTTCGACGTGCTCCTCAACTACCTGGGAACGCTGCGCGAGGACGTCTCGATCGAAGACGTCTCGGTCGAGTTCGACGACCACCTCTTCGAGCCCGAGGCGAAGTTCCCGCTCAGCTTCTACGTGAGCGACGTGTCCGAGGGCCTGCACATCGAACTGGTCTACCGCCCTGCCCTCTTCTCCGCCGAGCGGGCCCGCGCGATGGTCGGCCAGCTGGCCTCCCTCCTCGGGCAGGTGGCCGAGGCCCCCGACCAGCCGGCCTCCCGCTACTCGCTGGCGCTGCCCGGCGACGCCCACGCCGTCGACCTGACCCGGGCCCTCGACCGGCCCGCCCAGCCGCCGGTCACCGAACTCATCGAGGCCCGCGCGGCCGCCGCACCCGATCGGACCGCCATCAGCCAGGGCACCGACATCCTCGCCTACCGCGACCTGGTGGCGTGCGCCGAGGCCGTCGCCCGCGAACTGGCCGCACAAGGCTGCGGCCCCGGCGACGTGATCGGCGTAACCGGCCCGCGCGGCATCGGCTTCGTGGCCAGCCTGCTCGGGGTCCTGCGCAGCGGCGCCACCGTGTTCCCGGTGGACCCGGCGCTGCCCGAAGGCCGCCGCACGCACCTGCTGTCGATCGGCCGCCCCAAGCTGTTCGTCCACGCCGAGGAGGCGGGCGACACCACCGGGGGAGCGATCACCTCTGGGCTGCCCACGGTACGTGTCGACGCCCGCAGCGGGCAGCTGCGCGACCCCGCATCGGAGTCCGCACAGCGGATCGTGCTCGCCCCGGTGCCGGCCGACGGCGCCGCGTACCTCTTCTTCACCTCGGGCACCACCGGCACTCCGCGCGGGGTCCTCGGACGGCACGCCGGGCTCAGCCACTTCCTGCGCTGGCAGAGCGGCACCTTTGCCGTCACCGAGGATGACCGCTGCGCCCAGCTCACCAGCGCCTCGTTCGACGTGATGCTCCGCGACACCTTCCTCGCGCTGGTCTCCGGCGGCACCCTGGTGGTCCCCGAACCGCAGGACGCGCTGGGCGGCAAGGCGATCTTCGGCTGGCTGGAGCGCGAGCGGGTCACCGTGCTGCACGCGGCACCCACCGTCATGCAGTCCTGGCTGCTCGACGCACCCTCGGGGGCCCGACTCCCGCATCTGCGGTGGACGTTCCTCGCGGGTGAGCAACTGAAGGCCTCGCTTGTGGCGGACTTCCGGTCGGTCTTCCCCGGCAGCGGCGAGATCGTGAACCTGTACGGGCCAACCGAGACCACCATGGCGAAGTTCGCCCACCGGGTCCCGTACGGAACGCTGCCGCCGGTCCTGCCGGTCGGCTCCCCGCTGCCGCAGTGCCAGGCGCTCCTGATGCGCGGCGACGTCCCCTGCGGCGTCGGCGAGCCCGGCGAGATCGCCATTCGCACCCCGTTCCGCACCTTCGGCTACCTCGACGACCCCCAGGCCAACGCGGCCGCGTTCTTCCGCAACCCACACCGCGACGACGAGCAGGACCTGCTCTACCGGACCGGTGACATCGGCAGGATGCGCCCCGACGGCCTGCTCGAGATCGTCGGCCGGCAGGACCACCAGCTCAAGATCAGCGGGGTACGGATCCACCCCGCCGAGATCGAGAACGCTCTCGGCGGCCATCCGCAGGTCGCGGCCTGCCTCGTGATGGCCCACAAGGACCCCGAAGACCCGCACCGGGAAGCCCATTTGGTGGCGTACGTCGTCGTCGCCGACGACGCGGATGCCGCACTCGGCGAACAGCTGCGCGGCCATCTTGCGAACCTGCTGCCGCGAGCGATGGTGCCGGCCGAGTTCATCACCCTGGACCGCATCCCGACCACCCCCAACGGCAAGCCCGACCGGGCCGCACTGCCCCGGCCGAGGTTCGCCCAGGACACCCCGGCCGCACCCGCCCAGGCGCCGCGCACCACCACCGAGCTCACCATCCGCGACGCCTGGAGCACCGTCCTCGACCGGCCGGTGGCTGGTGTCAACCAGGACTTCTTCGCACTCGGCGGCACGTCGCTGAAACTGCTGAGGCTCTACGCCCTCCTGGAGGAGAGCTTCCAGGGCGCCTTCCGCGTCGCCCAGCTGTTCACCCACCCCACGATCGCCACCCAGGCACGGCTGGCCGAACCGGCGCCGCTGCCCACCGAAGACAAGGTTTCCGAGCATGACTTCTAAGCAAACAACGGCAGTCGTGGGCCGCGAGGGGGCCGCGACGCGCGACATCGCCATCATCGGGATGGCCGTCCGGATGCCCGAGGCCGACGACGTACAGCAGTTCCTGGCGAACCTGCGGAGCGGCCGCGACAGCGTCCGCGAGCTGTCGGCCGAACGCCGCCGCCGCACCTCTCTCCCCTCCGACGTGGAGTACCAGCTCAACGGCTACATCGCGGACATCGACTCGTTCGACCACGCCTTCTTCGGCATCTCCCGCGGCGAGGCACAGAACATGGCGCCGGAGCACCGCCTGCTGCTCCAGCTCGCCCACCAGGCGGCGGAGAACGCGGGTTACGACCCCGCGGCCCTCAAAGGCCGCCGGGCCTCCGTCTACGTAGGCGACACCCGACTGATGTACCAGCAACTCGCCCGGACCATCGAGCCGACGATGGTGATGGGGACGCACGCCTCGGCCATGGCCGGCCGTATCTCCCGCTTCTTCGGCCTGCGTGGCCCGGCCGCCATGGTGGACTCCTCCTGCTCGTCCGCGCTGCTCGCGGTGCACCACGCTGTGAACGACTTGGTGCTCGGCGACGCCGAGTTGGCCCTGGTGGGCGGCGTCAACCTGAACCTGTTCGGCGAGCCGAAGTACGAGGAGGACGAGCTCGACCTCGGCATCAGGTCAGCGGACGGCAAAACCCGTACCTTCTCGGCCGACGCGGACGGCACCGGAGCCGGCGAGGCCGCCGCCATCGTGCTGCTCAAGCCGCTCGACCAGGCGCTGCGCGACGGGGACCCGGTGCACGCCGTCATCAAGGGCATCGCCGCCAACAACGTCGCCGGACGCTCCAGCACGCTCACCGCACCGGACAGCACTGCGCAGGCCGAGGTGATCGAGCGGGCCTGGGAGAAGGCCGGCATCGCCCCTGCCACCGTCTCCTACATCGAGGCCCACGGCACCGCGACGCGGCTCGGCGACCCCATCGAGATCGAGGCAATCGACCTGGCGTTCAGCCGGGTGACCGACCGGAAGCAATTCTGCGCGCTGTCTTCGCTGAAGAGCAACATCGGGCATACCTGGAGTGCCTCCGGCCTGGCCGGCCTGGTCAAGGTGGTGCTCGCGCTGCGGCACGGGCAACTCTTCCCCAACCTCCACTCGAGCACTCTCAGCCCGCTGATCGACTTCACGGGCTCGGCGGTCTCCGTCACTCAGGAGCTCATCCCTTGGGAGCCGGAGTCCGGGGTGCGCCGGGCCGGAGTCAGTGCCTTTGGCGTGATGGGCACCAATGTCCACGCGGTCTTGGAGGAGGCGCCCGCTCGCGTGGCGGCTACATCCGCATCGCCCGCGCCCGGCGCCCACTGGATCCCGGTCTCGGCCAAGAGCGCCACCGCGCTTGAGGCGAACCTCCTCGCGCTGCGGGAGTGGATCGCCGAGCGTCCCGGGCTGCGGATCGAGGACGTCCAGGCGACCCTGGTGGGCGGCCGTGGCCACTACCCGCACCGCGCCTGCATCACCGCCGGCGACCTCACGGAGCTGTCCGAGGCGCTCGCTGCGACCGCGGTCGCCGGACCGGAGGACACCGGCAGCGCGGTCACCGTGCTGCTGGTGTCGGGCCGGTGCACGGCCGATGCCGCCCTGACGGCGGCCTTCCGCCGGGCCCACCCCCACTTCGAATTGCTTTACACCCGGGCCGAGCAGGCTGCGGGGGAGGCTGCCGGTGACCCGCGGGCCGCCCAGTTCGCCTTCCAATACGCGCTGTACGGGCTGCTGCGCTACCTAGGCCTGGAGTTCCGCCATGTCGTGGGCGAGGGCGCTGGCAAGCACGTGATCGACGCCGGTTCGGACAGGATGGGGATCGAGGAGGCGCTGCGCCTGGCCCTAGCGGAGGCCGAGGGCGAGGTCACCGACCTCGACGCCCGGACGGACCGGCTGCTGGCCAAGCTGACCGGGGAGGGCCGGGTGCTCTTCGTCGAGGCGGGCCCGCTCTCCACGGTGTCCGGCGCGCTGGCCGCACGCGGTGGGGCGGGGCACGGCGTCGTGTCGATCCCCAGTACCCCGGACGCCTTCGCCGCTTTCCTGCGCGACCTCTACCTCGGCGGCGCGCACTGGACCTGGGAGCGAACCGCAGGTGAGGGGCGGCGGATTGAGTTGCCTTCCTACCAGTTCGACCGCATCCGGTGCTGGCTGGACGAGGCGAACGTGGTGACGGCGCAGGACCCGGTGCCTGCGGCGGCCCCCGGCGAGCAGGACGCCGCGGCCCCGGACCGGCTGCAGCCCGTCGACGTACTCGCCTCCGTCATCGAGGTCTGGCAGAGCGTGCTCGGCATGGACTCCCTCGACCCGGACGCCTCGTTCTTCGAACTCGGTGGCGACTCGATCAGCGGTACCCAGGTGCTCAACCGGCTCCAGACGCTGCACGGAGTGGAGCTCGACTCCTTCGCGATCTTCGACTACGAGACCCCGCGGACCCTCGCCGCATACGTCGAGGGCACCGTGCGCGCGGAGCACCCGGACGAGGTTGCGGCCGTCGAGGAGGTACCGGCCGCGGCGGCGACACCCACCGTCGAGCCGCCCGAAGCGTCCGAGCCCTTCCCGGCCTCTGCCGCCCAGCTGCACATCTGGCTGGCGTCCCAGTTCGAGGGCGGCTCGGTCGCGTTCAACCTCACCCGCTCCTTTGAGCTGACCGGCACGGTGGACGCCGAGGCACTACAGCATGCCCTCGACGCCCTGGCGGCCCGCCACGACGGCCTGCGGACCACGTTCGCCTTCGCCGAGGGACAACTGACCCAACAGATCGCACCGGGCGACGGTTTCACCGCACCACTGGAACTGCGATCCCTGGCAGGGCGGCTGCCCGCCGAACCAGGTGCGGCCGAGCCGGTGGGGGAGTTCGCCGCCCGGACCTTCGACCTCGAACGGGGCCCGCTGTTGCGAGCGCAGTTGCTCTCCTTCGACGAAGACCGGCACCTACTGACGCTGAGCACTCACCACATCGTCACCGACGGCTGGTCCCTGCAACTGCTCGTCCGTGATCTGGGCGCGTTCTACGCCTCGTTCACCCAGGGCACCGCTGTCGGCCTCCCCGAGATCGGTGCCGACTACCGCGAGCACCACGTGGCGGAGTCGGAGCGGGCAGCCGACCGCCGTGAGCAGGCAGCCGCATACTGGCTCGACACCTTCAAGGACGACATACCGGTCCTCGACATGCCAGTGTCTTCCGGCGCGGACGGAGCCGCCTTCAGCGGCGCCTACCGCAACTACACGCTCCCCGAGGCGCTATGGCAGCGGCTGAAGAAGTTCTGCCAGGCCGAGGGCGGCACCGTCTTCACGTCGGTGCTGAGTGCCTTCGCCGCAGTGCTTTCGCGCTACAGCGAGCACGGCGACCTCGTGCTCGGCACCTCGGTTGCGGGCCGCGGCCGCCAGTCCTTGGAACAACTGGTCGGGATGCTGGTACGGACCCTCCCGGTGCGCCTGAAGGTCGACTCCGGGTGCGGCTTCGGTGAACTGTACGAGCAGGTGCGGGGGGTGTTCGGCGACGCCGTGCGCAACCTCGACTACCCGTACGAAGAACTGGTCCGGGAGCTCCAGCAGCGCGGCCGGGCACACACGCCGGACCTGTTCAACGTGCTGATCGAGTTCGAGCAGTTCGGGGGCTCCGACGAGCCGCCGCTGAGCGCGATGGCAGGCCCCGGGCTCCAGGTGGCCCCGGTCGAGGTGACACTGGAAACCAGCGTGTTTCCGCTCAACATCATGCTGGCGGAGCAGGCCACCACGCTGGAGGCGGCCATCCGCTTCGACACCCGGCTCTTCGACGAGGTCACCATCGACCAACTCTGGGAGACGTTCTCCGCTCTGCTCGAAGCGGCGCTGGATAGTCCGTCGGCCGCCTTGGAAGGGCTCCCGCTGCTCTCCGCACGCGAGCAGTCGCGGGTGCGCATGCACGGCCACCACGAGCTCGACTTCGACCGCTCGCTCCAGATCCACAAGGCCATCGAGCGCTTCGCCCAGACTGCACCGGACCGGGTCTGTCTCTCCTGCGGCCCCGAGCAGCGCACCTACGCCCAGCTCAACGCGCGGGCCAACCAGCTCGCCCGGTACTTCGCCGACCGGCTCGGAGTGCGGCCCGGCGAGGTGGTGGCGCTGGTCATGGACCGATCGATCCTGATGGTGGAGTCGATCCTCGCACTCTGGAAGTGCGGGGCTGCTTACCTCCCGGTCGACCCGGGCTACCCGCCGACCTTCGTCCGCATGATGTTCGAGTCGTCCCGGGTCCGGGTGGTGGCCTTCGACCCGGCGCGGGCCACGCCCGAGCTGCGGGCCCAGGTCGCGGACGATTGCCACGCCGTGGACGTGACGGAGACAACCGGCGTGGGGGAGAGTACCGCCGACCTCGACCTGCCGGTCGAGGAGTCGGGACTCTCCTACGTCATCTACACCTCCGGCTCCACCGGTGTGCCCAAGGGGGTGATGGTCGAGCACCTAGGGATGCTCAATCACCTGCACGCCAAGATCGAGGACCTTTCGCTCTCCGAGCGGAGCGTGGTGGTCCAGAACGCCTCCAACAGCTTCGACATCTCGCTGTGGCAGATGTTCGCCGCCCCGTTCGTCGGCGGCCGCACCGTCATCGTCGAGGAGGCGCTCCAGCTCGATCCGGTGCGGTTCGCCGAGCGGGTCGAGGACGAGCAGGTCACCGTCCTGGAGGTGGTGCCCTCCTATCTGGAGGCGATGCTCGACTCCTGGCAGCACGCCGACCAACCCGTTGCCCTGGAGCGGCTGGAGTACCTGATGGTCACGGGCGAGGCCGTGCTGCCACGCTCGGTCAACCGCTGGCTCGCCACATACCCCGGCATTCCGATGGTCAACGCCTACGGCCCCACCGAGGCATCCGATGACGTGACCCACCACATCATGGGCGAACCGGTCACCAGCGACACCGTGCCGCTGGGCAGTCCCATCGCCAACACGCTCATCTACGTCCTGGACGAGCATCTGCGGGTGTGCCCGCAGGGCGTTCGCGGTGAGATCTACGTGTCCGGCATCGGCGTGAGCCGCGGCTACCTCAACGCGCCCGAGCAGACCGCACGGACCTTCATGAACGACCCGTTCGAGCCCGGCCGCCGGATGTACAAGACCGGCGACAACGGCCGCTGGACCGCCGAGGGCACCCTCGAATATCTGGGCCGCACCGACAGCCAGGTGAAGGTGCGGGGCTTCCGCGTCGACCTCGGCGAGATCGAGCGCCGGGTCAGCGAGTGCCCCGGAGTGAAGTCGGCCGCAGCGGTCACCAAGAACGCCGGCAAGGACATGCAGCTGTACGCGTATGTCGTCCTGGAGCCCGGCGGATCGATGGCCCGCTGCCGCGACCACCTCCACCAGGAGCTGCCGCAGCACATGGTGCCCGCCGACTTCATCGAGGTCGATCGGCTGCCGCTGACCTCGAACGGTAAGGTCGACCGCAAGGCCCTGACGGCCTGCGAGGTCCCGACTCCGGGCACCGTCGCGGCCGTGCCACCCCGGACCGACGGCGAGCGGGCGGTCGCAGAGATCTGGGAGGAGGTGCTCGGCGTAGAGGGGATCGGCGTGACCGACCGCTTCTTCGACATGGGCGGCAACTCACTGCGCGCCATTCAGGTGCTTGCCCGCATTCGCGGCCAGATTGGCGTCGAGGTGGGCCTGGAAACGCTGTTCGCCCAGCCGACCATCGCCGACCTGGCGATCGCAGTGGCCACCGCGCAGGCGCCGGTACTCGATCCGATCACCAGCCTGGGCGGCCCCGGTAGCTATGACGCGGCCCGGTCGCAGGAGCTATTGCTCGACATCGAGCGGACCTCGCCGCAACCGGGAGCCTTCCACCGCAACGACCTGCACGTACTGTACGGCCCCGTCAACCCGGCACTCCTGAAGCGCGCCTTCGCGCTCCTGGTGCAGCGGCACGAGAGCCTGCGCACGACGTACGCCACGGTCGAAGGCCGCGCGGTCCAGACCGTGCACGCGCCGGGCGAACTGCCGTTGCCGTTCCGCGTCCACGACCTGTCGGACCGTACGGAGCGTGAGAGGGACGCGTTCGTTGAGGCCCGGATCCGTGAGCCCTTCGCAACCGATCGCGAGCCACTGGTCAGGGCGGACCTGATCCGCACCGGCGAGGACGGCTACGCCCTGCTGACATCGATGCACCAACTGGTGTCCGACGGCAGCTCCGCCCTAGTGCTCAAGGAGGACTGGCACGAACTGTACGAGGCCCTGGCAGCCGGGCACGCGCCCGCACTCGCCGAGCTCGGTGTCCAGTACAAGGACGTGGCGGCCTGGCGCAACACGCGGCTGAACGCTGAACTCGGCACACAGCACCGGGAGTTCTGGCTGCGCGAGCTGGAAGGCGCCTCCTCGATAGTGCCACTGCCCGCCGGCCGGCCCCGGCCCGTGGTCACCGCGCTCGCCGGGGCCCGGCTGCGACTGCCGCTGCCTGGAGAGCTGACCGAGCGGTTCGCCGCGCTGGCGGGTCGGCAGGGGGTGACCGAGTTCGTGGTCGCACGGTGCGCGGTCGGGCTGCTGCTGCTCGCGGAGACCGGTCTGACTGACGTCACGATGGGCACGTACACCCGAGGCCGCAACCGGCTGGAACTAGAGGGACAGGTCGGCTTCCACATCAACACAGTCCCGCTGCGGTTCCGGCTCCGGCCCGACGACGACGTGTGCTCGGTCCTGACCCGGGCGCAGGACGACGTCCTGCGGGCGTTCCAGCATGAGGAGTACCCCTATGGACAGATCATGCAAGACCTCGGCTGGGAGCGCGGGGTCGACCGCAGCCCGCTGTTCGACGTCATGGTCGCGATGGACCAACTGGACGCCGTCCCCGCCGCGCGGACCGGCGGGTGCATAGAGTTCGTGGCGAAGGAGCTGCCGCGCCGGTCCAAGGAGGCAGACCTGCAGTTTGTCTTCCTGCGGTCCGCGGATAGCCTCGAACTCGCGGTGACGTACAACAGCGAGGTCTTCTCGCCCGAGCGGGCCGAGGTGCTCCTTGCCCGCCTGCGCACGATCGTCGAGGCCATGGTGGCCGACCGTCCCGTCGTCGAAATCCTGCAGCAGAAGGAATGGGCAAAGTGAGCGAAGCCGTGAACGCCGGGATCCTGGCGGAATTGGATGCCGCCCGTCGGTCCGCCGGCGTGGCTGCCGGACATGGGGGTGTCGTGCGCGAGTTCGCGGCCGACGGCTCGGAGTGCCGGATCGTGTTCTCGCGTCCGGCCGACGACGAGGCCGCGGAGGTCATCCGTGTGGAGATGGCCCTTGCCCGGGAGGGCGGCTACAGCCTGGAGTGGAAGGTCTACGGCCACGACGTGCCGCCCGGACTGTGCGAGTTTCTCGTGGAGGCGGGCTTCGAGCCCGACGACGAGGAGCAGGTCCTGGTCCTTCCGGTCGACGAGGCCGCCCTGGAGGTTTTCGACAGCCCCGGCTACGACGTCCGCCGCGTCCACGACGCGGCGGGTCTGGATGACTACGCGGAAATCGCCCGAGAGATCGGCCGTAAGAATCCCGAGGGGGAGCGGCAGCAGCTCGCCCTCGCCCTGCGGGACGCACCCGATGCGATGAGCGTCCACATCGCGTACGTCGATGGGGAGCCGGTGTCGTGCGGCCGGATCTACTTCCAGGAGGGCACCCCCTTCGCCGAGTTGGCGGGCGGGCGCACCAAGACGACCCACCGCGGGCAGGGACTCTTCACCGCGGTGGTGGGCTCCCGGCTCAGGCAGGCGAGGGAGCGGGGCCGGATGGTGATGATCACTGACGCACTCCCCACCTCGGAGCCCATCCTCAAGAACCGTGGCTTCCAGGTAGTCACCTCGACCCGGCCGTACGTGTACGAGCCCGAGGCCTGAGGGGAAGGGCCCGTGGGCCCGACACGAACGCGCAGCAGGGGAAAGGAGGCACGGTGGCAGCAGATGCTGTCGTGGTGGGCAGTGGTCCCAACGGCCTTGCCGCCGCAGTCACCATGGCCCGGGCGGGGCTCGCCGTGGAGGTGTACGAGGCGGCGGACGACCTGGGCGGCGGACTGCGGTCCAGGCCACTGTTCCGTCCGGATGTCGTACACGACATCTGCTCTGCCGTGCACCCGATGGCGGCCGCCTCATCGTTCTTCCGGAGGTTCGACCTTGCCGCTCGCGGTGTCGAACTGCTCCACCCGGAGATCAGCTACGCGCACCCGCTCGATGGCGGCCGGGCTGCCCTCGCCCCTCGCAGCCTCGCGGCTACCTGCGAGGGGCTTGGCCCGGACGGGCGCGCGTGGGAGGCACTCATGCGTCCGCTGCTTGACCACAGCCACGGATTGGTGGACTTCCTGCTCTCGGGCCAACGGAGCCTGCCGGACGATCCGGCCGTGCCGTTCTTACTCGTTCGGCGGATCCTCGCGCACGGCACCTCGCTGGCCGCTCGGCAGTTCGCCGGGGCCGAGGCGGGGGCACTGCTCGCGGGAGTCGCGGCCCACGTGGTGGGCGCGATGCCCACGCCCGCCTCGGCTGCGGTCGCCCTGATGCTCGGCCACCTCGCGCACGGCACCGGGTGGCCGGTGCCGCGCGGGGGGAGCATCCGCATCGCTGAGGCCATGGCCGCCGATCTGGCCGCGCACGGCGGGGCGGTCTTCACGGGGCAGCGGGTCACCGACCTCAGGGAGCTCCGGGACGCGCGGATCGTGCTGCTCGACATCGGACCGAAAGAGTTCCTGGCCATTGCTGGCAGGTTGCTGCCGGCCGGCTACCGAAAAGGACTGCGGTCCTTCCGATACGGGCCGGGCGCCGCGAAGGCCGACTTCCTGGTCTCCGAGCCGATCCCCTGGGCCGAACCGCTGGTCGGCCGGGCCGGGACTGTGCATCTCGGCGGCACCCAACGGGAGGTCTTCCGGCAGGAGACGCTGGTGGCAAGAGGCTCCCGGGGCGCCGCACCGTTCGTCCTGGTGGTCGACCCGTGCGCGGCGGACCCGACCCGCGCTGCGGCCGACGGGCAGCGCCCGGTCTGGGCCTACGCCCACGTCCCCAACGGCGACGACACCGATCCGGTGGAGCTGGTGACCGCCCGTATCGAGCGGTACGCGCCCGGGTTCGCCGACACCGTGGTGGCCCGCCGCGGGATCAGCGCGGCCCGGCTGGAGCAGTACAACCCGAATTACGTCGGTGGTGACATCGCTGCCGGAGCCATGACGCTGAAGCAGTCCCTGTTCCGGCCGACGCCCCGCTGGGACCCGTACCGGACACCGCTTCGGCGGGTCTATCTCTGCTCAGCCGCCACCCCGCCGGGGCCGGGCGTGCATGGCATGTCCGGCCATCTGGCCGCCATCTCTGCGCTGCGACGGGAGTTGGGGGTCCGTGGGGCGCCCTCGCTCGCGCCGGGTTGAGGCGCCTGCCCGGACAGTGGTGCAGCCACTACCGGCCGTCCCGCCCCGCCGCCGGGGTGGCGAGGGCGACGGCGGCGGCGTGTCCAGGCCCAGCCGGGACACCGGTGACTGTCCAACCGGACGGAGTGGCGGCGCGTCCCGTCACACCGAGGTAATCCGCGGCGGGGGAGCGGCGCAGGCCGATGCCCAGGCCCTTCAGATAGGCCTCTTTCCGGGTCCAGAGCTGTACGAACTCCCAGGCCCGATGCTCCCGGGGAACGGCCGCGAGATCGGCCTGCTCGGCGGGGTGCATCACGGCGGTGAGCTCGGCCGCGGTGGACGGCTCGGGGACAGGCTCGACGTCGACGCCGATGGGCACCGGGGCGACACCGATGAGGACCAGGTCGCCGCCGTGCGACAGGGAGAAATGCGGCCCGCCGGGGGCGTCGAGGCGGGGGCGGCCGTGCGGTCCCGCGCAGTGGGGGCAAGGCTCGCAGCCGAAGGACAGAGCAGCGGGGGCTACGGCCAGCCGTCGGCCGAGGATGCGGCGCAACGCTGTGTGGGCGACCAGGTAGCGGACCCGGTCGCGCTCGTAGGCGAAGCCTGCGGCACGTTCGCGCTCGGCAGTACTGAGGATGTCCGTATCGACGGAGTCGGTGACGGTAGCGACGTCGAGCAGCCAGAGGTCGGCTGGGGCTGAGGTCGGCACGGCGGTTCAGGCCCGGCCGGAGCCGATCAGGGACTCCGGCAGTCGGCCCCGGCGGCTCAGTTCCAGGGCGGCCTGGAAGCGGGTCTGCACACCGAGTCGCTCCAGCAGAGCAGAGATCATCCTGCTCAGGGTGCGGGTAGAAACCCCCACACGGCGGGCGATGGCGTCGTCCTTGAGGCCCTCGGCCAACAGCCGGATGAGTACGTCCTCCACTGGGGAGGAACGGGTGGCGGGCGCCGCAGGGGCGGTGTCCCGGACGAAGGGCGTCGCCAGGGTCCAGCAGTGTTCGTGGATCGCGCGCAGAGTGGGCACCAGCTCAGTGCCGTGCACCGCCCAGGCGCCGCGCGTGCTGTCCTCGGGGTCGATGGGCACCAGGGCGAGGTCCTGGTCGACGACGAGCATCGACTGCGGGAGGTGGGTGGTGACCCGGACCTCGGCCCCCGCGTGGGCCAGCTCCTCCAGGTGGCCCGCGATCGCCGGGGCGTTCGCGTGCCGGTGCAGAAACAGCGCGCGGACCGCGATGCCTGCGCCGAGCATCCCGAGGTGGCGCAGCAGTAGCTCGTCCAGCACACCGGCGGAAGGTATAGCCCCGGTATGCATCCACCAAGCCTCCCGCTGGGCCAGGCTGGCCGCGCCGTCCAGGAAGACGGCCACGTGCTCCTCGGTGCGCAGTGCCTCGACCTGGAGCGTCCTGCGCCGGGTCGTCCGCAGCTCGAGGAAATCCCGCATGACGGCGGTGATCGCCTCCCGGGTATGTGCCAACTGTTCCTGCTGACAGGCGAGTTGACGGTCTTCCTGGGCGAAGAGCCGGGTGAGTGCGACCTCCGGTGCGACCGCTGCGTACCCGCTGACCGTGGCCGGTGCGAGGCGGAGCAGACCGACTGCGGCCAGCCGTGACAGTGCTTCCTCCACGGCTGTCTCGGTGGCGCCGAAACGCTGTGCCGCCTCGGTCACCGTCCACTCGGTGGGCGATGACGCGATCTCGTAGACACGCTGCTCTAACGCGTTGGGCACGCCCTTCCCTCTCATTGCTGCCGCTCCGGTCCCCAAGTACAGAGCCGAAAGGGCGATGTGCCGGTCCTGTGCTGGAGGACCGCCCGCCGGGGCAGCCGCCCCGGGTGAGGTCGGCCGGGGGCTTGCGGAGCGGCCGAGAGCGCGGCGATGAGAGCGGGTATGGCAGCCAGCGCGATGCGGACAGCGAACCTGACGACGGACGAACGGTTGCGCAAGGGGTTCAAGGTGGATTTCCAGAGTGGCTTTCGGCTGCTGATCGATCAGCCAACAACGTCACACTCGGCGATGTAGCACGGGTACGGGAAGGGATATTCAATGGCCGAAAGCTGCCTTGACATATTCCGTCCATCAGTAATGCAGGTCAGTGGTCGGGTCCGCTGCCTGCAATCTCACCTACCGGACGGCAGCCAGTCGTCCTGCACGGCGTGCACACCGGCCTGAAACCGACTGCGGGCGTCGAGTCGGTCCATCAGGGTGGCGGTCACCCGCCGGGCAGTGCGCGGGGAGACCCCAAGCCGCTTGGCGATCGCCTCGTCCGTCAGGCCCTGGGCCAGCATGCGCAGCGTCTCTGCCTCCCGTGGCGCCAGGCCGTGCCGGTCTAACGAGGGCATGCCCCCGAGAGGCATCGCGCCCACCCATACACCCTCGAAGAGCGCGCACAGCGCCGACACCACGCCCGGCCCGGTCAGGACGACCGCACCAGCGCTGGTATCGCTGGTATCCAGCGGTAGCACCGCGAGCCGCTGATCGATGATGATCATGCGGATCGGCAAGGACGGGGCGGTACGCACCCGGCTGCCACGGCTGTGCAGCCAGGCCACGTAGTCCAGGGTGGGCTTGTGGTTGCGGATGCTGTCGAGGTAGACGGTGCGCATCTCCACACCGCGATCGAGCAGCGCCTCATCATCGGGACCCCGCCTGGCGTGCGCATCGCTCGCGATGCGCACGCCACCTGGAGCGAAGGTCATCACCTCCGACTCCGCGGCCTCGCTGAGTTGGGCCAGTCGCTCCTGGACCGCCCGTTCTCCCAGCAGACGTTCCGATTCGGCCGCCGGCAGCGCACCGCTGAACAAGGAGCACTCGGCGATCAGCTGGGCTGCCGCGGCCCGCGACGTCTCAAGCCGCTGCTGCTGGGCGACGAGGTCCGCCTGCTGCCGGGCGAGCAGCAGCTCCATCGCGACCTCCGGGCTAACCGTCTGGAACCCCGCACCCCGGCTGTTTCCACCCCGCACCAGCGTCAGCTCGCTGAGCCGGTCCAGGGCGGTGCGCAGCTCCGGCTCCGGAACTCCCAGGCGTGACGACAACTCGGCTACCCCTTCGGCGGGGTGGGCGAGCATCGCCCGACATAATCGCTCGGATAAAGAGTCCAGGCCCAGCGTTTCTAACACTGGAACCCCCTTGCACAATGATCCGGCAAACGCCCAGCGCACAGTCGGGCGTAGCACGTCTTATCGTACCGACAGGGCAGGGCGGAACCCGCGAGCCAGACACGGCGACACTGCCGTGGCCGCTTCATGTAGTGACATAAACCGTCCAAGCCGAGCCTCTATGCACGCGTTAACCAAGCCTCAACCCTGGAGGCATGTACCTGGTACAGGCCCGGCTCCGGCAAACCGCCACCGCAGTCCAGCCGTCCGTCGCGTCTTTGGCGGCGCACTTCCAACGGGCCGGGAGGGGGCTAGGTCTTGAACACATCACCGTGCACCCCGAAGCTGGGGAGGGTCCGGCGCTCGGACTCTTCCTGACCGCGCCTTCGTCCGACGAGGCTGAGCGGAGCGCCCGCGCGCTCTGGAGGGACGTCCTGGCCACTGCACCCGAAATGCACCGTTTCGCCCTGGCGTCCTGCGGGGTTGTCGTACTCGAGGGGTGCTACGAGCTGGCGGCTGAACCCTACTAAGGGGATCTTCCGCAGATTTCCACCGTCGGTGACCGTCGAAATGGCCTGCCGGGAGACCTCGGCATAGACGTCGGCCGAGTACACGGAGCCACAGGCCCGCCAGCACATCCGGCCGTGTTTGACGTGTGGGGCAGCGTTCAACGGTCACCTGGACGTCGGAGCTGAGGAGCCTGACCCGGGCAGGCGTCTTCTTGGCTCCGCCTTCGGGAGCCGACGCCCGTGTTGCTGATGCCGGGCAGGCCCTGCGGTCCGAAGGATCGCCCGCCCTGATCCGTCGGCCCTGTAGTGATTCCTGCATCCGGCGGATGGGCAACCGTTAGCCGGCCAGTCGCGCGCTGTCTGCCCGTCTGCGCCGCGTTCTCCTAAGGCTGCGGGGACGGGAGACTCAAGCCCGTCCCGTCTGCTCGTCGAGGATCTTAGGCCTTGTGCCGCGAGGCCCGGCGGCCCCACCGAACGGCCTGCCTCGCAGGCTGCCTTGTGCTGCGCGTGGATCAGCGGGTGGGGCAGTGTCGTGGTGCGGAGCACGCGGAGCAGCCGACTCTCGTTCCGCTCGCGTGCACGGGCGGCTCTGGCTTCCATGGGCGCTCGCGGAGGAGTGGGCCGCCAGCCGTTCGCGGAGCCGTGACCGTGACGGTTCCGCGAACGGCGAGTCGACGTAGCGGGCTCGCTAAGGAGTCCCTGACCGTGGGAAACGAGGTCCCTGACGAGGCTTTCGGCGGCGAATGCCGGTACCCGCCGGCTGCGGGTGCCGTTTGGGTGGACCGGGCCGATTTCATGGCGTCACCTTATGCCCCCACATCATGGTGTCTATTGTGGTGGCATGTCTGTTACCACGATGACCCTGCGGGTCCCGGATGACCTCGCGCCCGCAATCCGCGCTGCTGCTGCCGGGGCAGGCCTGAGCGTGAACGCCTACGTGGTGCGCGCGGCCCGGCGGGCCGCGACGCTGGACGCGGCGCACCAGCTTGCCCGGCTCGGCCTGGGCGAGGACCTGGCAGGCGAGGGAGACAGCCTGTGAGGCGCGGCGAGATCTGGACTCTGCCCGACGGCCGGGACGTCCTGGTCGTCTCTCTGACAGGACTCGAAGAGGCGTACGGCGCAGTGGTGGCGCTCGTGCTGCACGCCCCGGGCCGGTACCCCGACACCGCGATGTCCGTGGTCATCGGTGACCCCCTGCCGTGCACCGCAGTGGCCGTGAATCTGGTGCAGCTGCGCACCGCGCGTTTCGACGGCGCCAAGCTGCGCGGCGAGGCCGACCCCGAGGCGATGGCGCGCGTGGACCAGGCATTGCGTGCGGTTCTGGACCTGTAGGCACCCGCCCACCTCACCACGGCCATCGTTCGTGTGGCTGAGGGCCGCCCTCTGCTGGGTCCCTGACCGCTGGTCCGGGGCCCAGCTCCGTGGCCCTCGTCGATGGGAGGATTCGCGTCGCCATCGACGGGGTCGGCCAGCCACCAGGCCCTGCCTTCGCCCGTGCCCGGTCTCAGCTATGGCACGCGTGCCTCGCTGGCAATCACATGAAAAGACTCTGAGCAGCGGTTCTGCCGGCGGGTCCCTCAGGGCACCGGCGAGGGCTCTGCGCGAAGTAGCCGTGAGCCGCCTGCCATTGCGTCCGGGCCCTGTGTCGAGGCGTCGTGTGGCTCCAAGTCGGCCCCGTCCTCCAGGTAGTGCAGGAGGACGCCCTCGCGGAGGGCCCACGGACAGATCATCAGTGTCTTTACGCCGCTCAGTTTCATCGTGGAGTGCCCGACGATCGCTCCGGCCAGGCTCTGCCGGGCCCGAGGGGCGGAGATGCCCGGCAGCTCGGCCCGCTCGGCGGCGGACAGCACGGCCAGACGGTCGATCGCTCGGCGCAGGTCGCATCGGCGCAGGGCCCGCTCGACGACCGGGCCGTGTCGTCCCGGAGCGGCGCCGCACAGCCGGCCCAGTTGCTGGAACGTCCGTGAGGTCCCGACGGCGGTGTGCGGGTTCTCCCAGCGGATGCGGGTGGAGACGTCACGCAACTGGTGGCGCGCCTTGCGGCGCAGGGCAGCCACTGCGGACGGCGGTGGAGGGTCCGTCGAGTCGAAGAACTCGTTGGTCAGCCGGTTGGCGCCGAGCGGCAGGGAGACCGCGTACTCCGGCGTCCTGCCGCGGCCGAAGGCCACTTCGAGGGAGCCGCCGCCGATGTCGAAGAGGGCCAGAGGGCCTGAGCGCCAGCCCATCCAGCGCCGGGCAGCCAGGAAAGTCAGCCGGGCCTCCGTCTCACCCGGCAGTACGCGCAGGCGCAGGCCGGTCCGGTTGTGTACCGCCCGCAGGACGTCCGCCCGGTCGGGCGCGTCGCGCATGACGGCGGTCGCGAAGGCCAGCGGCTCCGGCGCGTCCCACTGCCGCGCCACCTCGGTCGCCGCGCTCAACGCCTTCACCAGGCGCTCCGTGGCCGCTTCCCCGAGGCGGCCATCGCTGCCGACCTGTTGGGAGAGACGTAGCTTCCACTTCGCGGTGTGCACCGGCAGCGTCACCCCGTCCCGCACGTCGCACACAGCTAACCGGACCGTGTTGGAGCCCGTATCCAGCACGCTTACTCTCATGGGCTCCGGGGTACCCCTCGCGGGGCACGTGATGCGCCAGGAACAGATGTGAAGGCTGCGACGTGCGTAGATCGAAGGACGTTAGCTAGCACGGGGAAGGGCTTGCTCGGGCTCGGCTGTCGGGCTCCGCCGCGGGAGGAGGGAGCTCTCCCAGACGGAGCCCGACGCAGGCCGGGATTGGAGGGGGGCTGATGGCCTGCCCACTCCGTGGCAGCACTGACGCTTGCTCGGAGCGGCATGACCACTGTGCGGGTGGCACGCTCAGGCAGGAAGCCCGTTTCGAGACAGCGATGCTGAGCAGGCATGGCGTGCCAGGTCAGTCCTGAATCCTGGATTCGTCCGGCCTTGGAGATTAGCCAAAGTCTTTACGGGAGGCGCGGAGACCGTTCACCCCTCAGCGGCCGAGGGCCTGCTTGAGTTCCCTCTTGTTCATCGACGAGCGGCCTTCGATGTTCTTCTTCTTGGCCTCCTCGTACAGCTGATCGCGGGTGGGTCCTCCCTGGGCTCCGCTGTGCGAGCGTTCGCCGCCGCGCTGGGATGCGGACTTCTTGTCTCGCGTCGACGTTTTGCTGGCGGCCTTGGACTCGCCTGCTCGCGCGCGTTCCTTGTTGACCGTTCGGGAGGCGATTTCCTTCGCGCGCTTGGTGGATGCTCCGTGGTCCTGTGCGCTTTCCTTGATGTGCTCGTACTGGCGTTCACGTCTCTTGCTGGATCCAGCAGGCATGGGACAACCCTCTCTTCGGTTCTGATTCATGTGTGTGGCTGCGCGAGCTGCCGTGTCCTTGGCTACCCGGCCACTCTTATCGCCTCGGCACGGACCTGGCGGCAGGACATGGTGATGAGGCGGGAGACGTGCATCTGCGACAGGCCGAGCTGCTCGGCGATGCCGCTTTGCGTTATGTCCCGGAAGAAGCGCAGGTACAAAATGGTCCGCTCCCGCTCCGGCAGGTGGCTCAGCCCCGCCTTTGCCGACTCGCGATCGAGAACCAGGTCGAATCCGGGGTCGGCCGCGCCTAGCGTGTCGGCGAAGCTCAGGCTGTCCTCGCCCGAGGTCGCCATCTCGGCATCAAGGGACAGTGACTGATAGGCGTCCATGACTTCCATGGCGTCGTGGACTTCCCTCGCGGTCAGGCCGGTGAGTTCCGCCAGCTGCGCGACGGTCGGCTCCGGGCTGCCCGGTGCCTGGGTGAGCTCGCGGCGCGCCAGGCGGACCTGGTTGCGCAGTTCCTGGACGCGGCGCGGCACGCGGACGTCCCAGGTGTGGTCGCGGAAGTGGCGGCGCAGCTCGCCGGTGATGGTGGGTACGGCGTAGCTTTCGAAAGCGCCGCGCTGGGGGTCGTAGCGGTTGACGGCCTTGACCAGACCTATCGCGGCGACCTGGCGCAGGTCTTCCAGGCTCTCGCCCCGGTTACGGAACTTCTGCGCGATGCGGTGTGCCATCGGCAGCCAGGCGGCGACGAGTTCCTCGCACAACAGGTTCCGCTCCGGGCCCTGCGGCAGCCCGGCCAGGTGACGGAAGGACGCAGCGGTGTGCGGGCTGTCGTCGTGCGCGCGTGGCTCGCGGCTGCTGGCGGACGGATCCCGGGGCATGGGAATTCGCTCCTCGGCCATGTCTACGCGGTGTACGGAACACCGCGGCGCGGCCATCGTGCAGCCCCGACAGAGGGCTCGCGCGAGTCGGCGATGCTGCTCCGCGAACGCGCCTCCTGCCCGAAGCACGATGATCGCCTGCCTTTCCACTCTCTGTGCAAACGGGCGTCCCCGCCTCCTGAAACCGCCCGCCGGGTCAATGGGGCAGTGGGCCGGGCGACGGCCGGCACGGTCACAACGACAGTGCGAACGCCAGCAGCCCCACGGCGACCAGGACGACGACCGCCAGGATGATGACCAACGGCGCTTTGGCCCAGCCGGTCGTCGGGTTGTGCGTCTCCTCCGGCCCCGCACCCGGAGTACTCCCCTCTGCAGGAGGCGTCTCGCCCGGCGGCACACCGCCTCCCGGTTCAAGCCCCGGCGTACGGCGGGGGTCCGGGTCCGGGTTTCTGCTGCTCGTTCCACTCATGCACCCCAAGTGCCCGCCGAGCCGTGATCGACACGCTCTCGCGATGATCTTGATATGCGCGCGTGCCACATCGAGGCCGGGAAGCCGAGTGCACGTACAAAAAGCTCGTCCCCTCAGCCGCCGGCGAACGACCTGGCGATGAAGGACGGCAAGCGCCGGGGCGGCAAGGGAGCGGTCTTTCAGACGACATGTCCCGAAACCGGCCGCGTCGGCACGACGTGGGTGCCTGGTGGCGAGGAGGGCCCGGCCGCGCCCGCGATCAACCCGGAATTCGTCGCCCGGCGCGCGGTGGACTCCATGAATGACGCCAGTGAGGGTGTGAGTTGAGGTGTGGTCAGGGCAGGTGAGTTGGTAGTTCCTGCGCTGGTGGAGGCCCGAGATGGCCGGGAGCCGGCGTGTGTATCCGACCGATCTGTCCGATGGGGAGAGGCTGCCGAAGCACCTCCGCCGAGAGGTCATCGATGCCCTTGTGTACTGGGTGCGGGCCAGGCTGTGGGTGGCGGCTGCTCCCGCACGACTTCCCGCCATACCACCGCACAGCGGCAAGAACTCTGCCCTGAGCGATGCTTCTCAGACATCCTCTAGTCGCGTGCGCTGTCCCTCGCATTCAGTGGGGGAACGGCACTTGCCGCCACTCCGGAAGCCATGGGTGGTGTTTCCGCCATCCTATGCGCGTCCCACTTTTCGCAGGACTCCTGCCGTCGGCGCCTGAACCGTATGTCAGAAACTCGCCGGACGATCCCTTCAATGGCGCTAAACCCTCTCGTCCATAAGGTCTCCACACGGCAGACTCAGGCCGGACAGCCGGGAGGACGTCTGGCATCACCCGATGTGCGGCAACGTTTCTGACAATGCCCGCCCAACTCTGCTGTGGACCACCGTGCTTTCGCCATGAAAGCCGGGAAGGCGTGCACACGGTAAGAGGCCGTTTCCGGCGGGAAAAATTGCGCTGTCCTGTACCAGGTGACGAGGTAACGATTTCGCGGACCCGATGGAACGGCCCAACGCGCCTAGTCGGCAAACACTGTTGTAGGTATGCGGGTGGCGCCGATGCGCCACGTCACCACTGGACCACGAAAGCATTTCGTGCCGAGTAACGATTCCGCGAGGTATCCAGGAGGCAGGTTATGGACAAGGCACTTCATCGCACCATTGCACTCCTGACAGTGGCGTTTGGCGTCACGCTGTGCCTCACCGGCCCGGCGAGCGCGACCCGGGGTGCCCAACTGCCCGGCTCCGCTGCGGCTGGCACGCTGGTGAGCAAGAACGGCACGTCGGTCACTGTCACCGCCGCTGTGGGCCTGGGCAACACCATCTCCGTGTGGCAGGTCGGTGACACGATCCGGGTGAGGGACACCGGTGACACCATCGTGGCTTTCGGTGGGTGCACTGCGATCAGCGCCACAGAAGCCGTCTGCCCGGGAGCCGGAAGCCTCACTGAGGTTGTCGTCAATGCCGGAGACCAGGCCGACAACGTCACGTCCTTCCTGGCGAGTCCGGGGGTAACCCTCATCGGTGCCGCGGGAGACGACAGCCTCCAGGGCGGCAGCGCCAACGACACTCTGGAAGGCGACGAAGGCTCCGACTTCCTCTCCGGTGGAGGCGGCAACGACACGCTCACCGGCGCCAGCAGCCCGGACCGGATCTTCGGCGGCGCCGGCAACGACTCGATCGAGGGCCAGGCCAGCTCCGACGTCATCAACGCAGGTGCCGGAAACGACGTGGTGAGCGGTGGCACCGGCAACGACCAGGTGGTCGCCGGCACCGGCAACGACTTCGTGGAGGGGGATGCGGGCCGGGACAGCATCAATGCCGTCGACGAGGTCAGCGGCAACGACTACGTCCGGGGGGGCACGGAGGTCGACAGCTGCACGGCCGACCTGGGCGACAGCGTCACAGAGTGCCCGTGACCGGCGAGCACGAACGGCGCGGAGAAAGGCCCGCAGTGCCAGCGACACGACGAAGGAGACGCACACCATGACAGCGCAACGCATCTACGTGACCCTTGCGGTCGGAGCGCTCCTCTGCCCTATGCTGCTCGGCACCTCCGCCTCAGCGGCCCAGCTCACCGCCGAGCCCCGACACCTCGCGGGCGCCACAGTGGTCGAGATGGCTGGCGGCACCCTGCTCGTCACGGCAGATCAGGGAGTGGCTAATGACATCACCATCCGCCGTCAGGGCAGCGTCGTCCTCGTGTCGGACAACGCGGACGAGGTGCGCGCCGTAGCCCCCTGCGAGATACGGTCGGAGAACACCGCGGTGTGCCCGCTCCCTATGGCCGTGCAGGTCAACGGTCAGGACGCCGACGACGACATCACGGTGTCCCCGAATCTGGATGTTCCCGCCACTCTCTACGGGGGCAGCGGCAAGGACCAGCTCAACGGCGGCCCCCGCGCGGATCATCTCGTCGGCGACGACCAGACCGGGGTCTTCGGCCTCGCGGCAGCGACTCCGGGCAACGACACCATCAACGGTGGGCCCGGGAACGACACCATCTCCGGGCTGGGAGGGAACGACACCATCAACGGCAACGCCGGCCATGACACCCTCAACGGGAACGAGGGCCATGACACCCTCAACGGGAACACCGGAAACGACACCCTGGCCGGAGGAAGCGGCAACGACACCCTGAGCGGCGACGAGGGCAACGACACCCTGAACGCCACCGACGGCGTCAACGCCAACGACAGCCTCGACGGCGGTCTCGCCATCGACTCCTGCAACCGCGACACCGGCGACTCGATGGTCAACTGCCCCTGACAGAACGCCTGGTGCGTGTTCGCGGCTGGGAGCGCGTGAAGCGGCTGGCTGGCGCGGCCCGTTACTCCTCGCCCCAGCCGACGAGTATCGCACTGACCGAGCACAAACTGTGGGAGATCGTGTCCGGTGGCACCGCCGCATGATCTCCCACAGCTCGCCCCGGATGAGCTCAAGCAGCTCAGGCTCACCGTCGCCGACACTGCGCGACAGCCGCGGCTCACCACGGGCGTCGAGTGCCACGCGGTGATGCTGCTTACGGCGTGGTGTACGACAGTGGGCATGGTTGAGCCGTGACGTGGGCGTGAGCCAGCCGGCAGGCGCGCTGCCAACTGATCTCCCACTGCGGTCACCACGCCGGATCGACGTCCTCCAACGCCTCCACGCAGCTCTGTGAGAGCTCCCCGGCACCGAAAGCGGTTCCTGGCCCGCTCGTCGCTGGGTGTTCTCCAGCGCCTTGCGGGCCGCTGCGCGCTGGTTCTTGGCCCACATCCCGATCGGGAAGTCGTCCCCCCGGGGAGCGGGCCGCGTGCTCGGGACGTCGCCGAGGATTGCGCCGCCTCTGCAGGAAAGCCTCACAATCGGCCGGGTGCGCTGAAGCAGTACCGCAGGCCCCAGCCGGCCAGGTGGCTCAAAGAACAGGCACCGCGCATCCTGTTGGGAAACAGGGCAAACCGAGCGCAGCGAAGGGCGCTGCGAACGGGCCCACTGCATGGCTGTCAAGATCAGGGCAGGATGTTGAATTGGATGGGGCCGCTGGCGTTCTCTACGCCGGGCGGTGAAGGCAGGCGAGTGGGTTGGGATTCACGGAGGTCATCACGTACTTGACGTTTTGACCGGCGTACTTCCCGCTTTCGATGCCGGTCTGGATCGATTTGACGATGAGCATTGGCTCGTGGTGGGCCGGGGGCCAGTCTGTGACCCCGGTTATCCGCGGCTCTCATCCAGGTCGCACCTGGTCGCGTTTTACCTGGCGTCATGTTTCACGGCCCACTTCTGATGCGTCCTTTGCTACTCGCCATGCTCCACCGGCGCATCAGTCGCGCCCATTCAGGCCATCCGTCCACTCCTGTCCCGGCGGGTATTCCAGGGTGAAGTAGGATCAGGTAAAGGTGAGGGTCTCTGCTACCAGTAGCGGTTTAGTCATTCCTGCTGGCTTAAGACAGTCAATGGTGTTAGCTGTTTCGACGATTGCTTGTTTGGCGTGGCGGCCTTTGAAGACTCCGTCGGTCACGGTCCCATTAATGGTGATGAACGTTTGAGCCAGTACGCGGATGGTGGTGATGTTGTCCTCATCCCACGCGAAGGTGCTCGTTTCGCCGTTCTTCCATGTGATTGTTTTGGAGCCAGCAAACTCTTTTCCGGGGGTGGTGATGCAACTCCGCACAATCGGGACTTCATAATACATCTTACCCGGAGTGATTTGCGACTCCGTGGGGCAGTTTAAAGTGGTGTCTCCCTTCACCGTGACGGGCTTCTCGTTCATAGTGAGCCCAGGCGTGTAGGTAACGTCCTGCGTTCCGGTACAGATTACTGGCTCAGAGCTTTCGGGGGCGGCTGCTGCGGAAGGGCTCATAAGCGCGAATGCTGAGCAGGCGGCGGTAGTTAAACTAGCGGTGATCGTTAAGCGTCGCATGTGATCGATCCTTTGAATGCGTGAGAGCGTCTAGGGGCTGTTGCACTGTAAAGCTTTCCCTCGCTGATCTTTAGTATTGACTGTGAGTGCCTGGGTGGTGTCAGCGTGTTGGGTGGCAGCTGGATCGAGTTCGGTGAGTGGTCGGCTTAGCTCGCTGTTTACCGTGCTGAGGTAGGGATCTCAGCTGTCGTGGGGTGACTAAATCTGTCATGGTCTGCGAGTTCGGCCTCGCACACGCGTGATTGGCTGATGCAGGGATGAACATTCCTGTGCCTGTGATCAGGGCAGGGGAGTTTGCTGGCGGCTATGAGTGCTCAGCCGCCGCTATCGTCTCTGTCGTTGTCGTCGGATAGGTCGACTGCTGCTTCTCGTTCGCGGGAGCGTGCCCTGTCTCGGCAGGTGCCAGTGCGTCGTCTTCTCGTTCTGGACCAGGCGGGGACGCTTCAGACGGTGCACGTGAGGATTGCTGCCGAGTCGGTCGGGGTGTCGCTGTGCACGGTGTGGCGGTGGCTGGCGGCCACGCGGGAGTTGGGTTGTGTGGAACCGCCCTGCGGCGTGCTGGGGTCACGCTCATGGACGGGTTGTAGCCCCGCCTGTCGGGTGTGGGCGGGAACGTGAAGGCGTTGCGTCGCTGGATGCGGGGCAGGCCGCGGCGGGCTGTGATCTGGGTGTTGCCTGGGTTTCGTCGTTGACGACGCTGCATGATGCGGTGTGCCGGGAGCAGCGTGTCGGCTGGGCGCTGGAAGTTTCCCGGCCCTCTTACGCACGCCGGGACCCGGAGGTTTATGATCGGGCGTTGGCCGAGTTGGCCCTGCCCGGCACCATCAACGAGGTCGGTCAGGCCCGCCCCGTGGCCGCCAAGCGGGGCGAGGCCAAAGATGACACCAACCCCATCACCCCTGCTTCACCACTGGTCGAGGGAGCGCGCCTGTACGTGCCGGGCGCGTATGTGGTCTCCCCCCCCCGGCAACTTGGCGCAGTCACCGAGGCGATCGCCCACACGGTCGCCGCGCGCGGGAACGTGTGCGTGTACGGGGAAGCCGGGCACGGGGAGACGGCCGCGGTCCATCAGGCGCTGTGTCTGCTGCCGCGCCGTATTTCGGTGCACCGCGCTGGTGGCGGTGAAACCGGTGTTGCCGCAGTTGCGGGCCGCGTTGCCCATCGCGTTCGGCTTGCCCGCCACCTCGTTGACGAACCCGCACGGATGCGGCCCGTCCGCGCGCTGCTGGAGGCGTTCCAAGCCCCGGGCGTGCTGGTCATCGACCACGTGCAGCGCATCGCCGCGCCCGAGCTGGACTATCTCCGCCTGCTGGCGGACACGCCTATCACCCAGACCTCGCTCGTGCTGTGTGGGGCGGGCGCCGAGCGCACCCACGCGTACGCGGCCCTTGCCAGCAGCCCCACGGCGACCAGGACGACGACCGCCCGGATGGTGATCAACGGCGCTTTGGCCCAGCCGGTCGTCGGGTTGTGCGTCTTCTTCGGTCCTACGAGGGATCGAATCCTTGTTTGGGGGTGCTGGTTCATGCTGGGTGGTGCTGTCCTCGCAGGTCAGCATCATCCGGCTTGATGGTCAGTCCTGCCTGTGATGGCTCACGCTCCACAGTCCGCCCACGCATCGCTCACGCACGGAGTGTCAGGCGATGCCTGGCCGACGCTGGGCGTCGCGGCGACCGATGAGGAACCAGAGCAGGCTCCCGAGGAAGGGGGCCATGAATGCGAAAACGACCCAGAGCAGCTTCATCCCTCCGGTGAGGTCAGACTTGACGATGCTGCGCAGAGCGCCGAAGAACAACACGAGACAGCCGGCGATCGCGGCAATTGTTGCGGCGGCGATCACGGTGTTGCCCACAGGGGCAAGGGCTATCTGATGTGTGAGCTGCGCTTGCATCGTTTTCCTCTTGCTGGTGGTGGGATCTTAGAGTGGGCCCGGTCGGGCGACCTCTATTGATGCCAGTCTGGCTGCTCCAGGAGGCCGACTGCGTCATACTCTGCTCCCATCTTGGTCATCCGGAGGTCGGACTGTCATCCGAGATCGGCATCTGTGCAGAGGGCTAAGGCACTACACGTAATCGACAAGCCGTGGACTGTACGAGGTCCGGGGCCCGGTGCCCCATTCGGGCGGGCTATGGCTGTGGATGTCCCTGTGCCGCTCCCTGTGATCTGCCCTGCTGCGAGCTGGGGGCTTGGTTCCGTCGCGGCTCATCGCACCGTCGTCCAGCGCAACTTGCTAACCGGTACCTGAACTGCCTGAATCTGTAGCGGCGTTGGAACTCGTCGTATCTCAGAGTCGACCTTCTGAGGACCCTGGCTGTGGAGCTCTAGCCAGTCGGCTGCCCACAAGCAAACTTGACGGTCCAGGAGCCCACTTGCCCCGCACATGGATGGCTTGACGCGAGCGGCTCAAGCTGGCTGGTGCTGTAGCCGGTGGCCTTCTCTCCGGTGCCGCCCGAGCGCTGATCGGCTGGTTGATTGAGCACCAGTCCTGAACGGACGCGTTTCGTGCCTTGGAGCACCCAAGGCACGGCGCACCGATCAAGCCCGAGCAGCCGCTCCACCACGAGGGTGTCTTTGTTGTGCTGGTTTGGGGGGTGGGGGTGATTTTCTGTTCTGTCCTGGCTGTCAGGGTCCGCTGTTGGACGGCGTCATGGCTCGTGGGTCTTGCAGGACGGGTCCGATGATTCGTTGTCGTGGCTGTATGCCCGGTGTCTGGGGGTTTCTTGGATTGTTGTCGTTGATGCGGCGCTGGATCGATCCGGCAGTGGTTGCTGCGGCGGCTGTGCTCGCTTTGACGGCCTGGTTTGCCGCTGGCAGTTCTTCGTGTTTCCGGCCGGTGTCAGAGGGGATGGCCTGGCTGTTGGGGGGAGGCAGGTGAGGGCCCCGTCATCGGGATACCGGGCTGCTGCATGGCGTGGCTGTCCGCGGCGGGTGAGCGATGTGCCTGCGCGGATCCCCGGCTCGGGAGTGTTCCAGTTGGCTGCACTGCTGGGCCGCTCCGGTATCTTCGTCTTGATCGATGAGGAATCTGCTGGCGGGCCCGGCCTTGCTGGTCTGTCGGCTCGGGCGGTGTTGACAGGCCGGCTGCTGGTGATCCGCTACGCGGGCAAGGCCACCTTGGCCGGGGCGTGGTGCATCCTCACCTTCTGTCTGTCGGGCACTGCCCGGCATCGGCTGGGCATCCGGGCAGAGGAAACTGTCGGTCCCGCGTCCCGACTGGCTTTCTCGTGCCGGGTCTATCGGGCCTTCGGCCGCGGTCACTACGGTGCTCGACCCGGCCTGCGCCGACCGGCGCCGCCGCTTTGCCCTCGGCGAGGCCGCCCGCCTCGCGGCCGCCTGGGAGGATGACGGTCCCGAGCACCTCCGCAAGAAGGCGGTGCTGCGGCGTCCGCCTGCCCGACGGAGCGGACCGGCTCTCCAGGCGCCACTCGGCTGGAGGCGTCCTTGGCCCTGCACCATTGTGATGGGCGGCGCCTCCATTCACCAGGCCGGCATCTTCCAGGGACGGCGTGAGGAACTGTCCGCCATCGGAGTGCATCTGGTCTGCCTCACTTCCAGATCACCGGAGTTGAACTGCATCATCACCGGAGTTGAACTGCATCGGATGCGTCTGGTGCTCGGGCAGATGCCCGGGCATGCCCGTCTGCGCCTGCACTGCCGCCGAGGGGCTCCGCACCGCCGTCGGCCGTGCCCTCATTCGACGGGCTGCAGCGATGATGCGCCAACCACAGCCCAATGCTCGAGATCGCTTAGTCCGGCCCGCTGCCCCCCCGGGGCCCGGACGGGGAGTCTGGCGGGGCTGAAGGGTGGCCTCAACTCACGGGCATGAAAAGGAAGTTGGCGTAGTAGTTGGGGGGTGTAAACCCCGCGTCCACAGGAGCCGGCCCACCCCGGCCCAGATGGCGCACCGTCCGATAGCCGAACTCCGCGGCAGTGGCCCGGAGTCGGTCGAGCGCTGGGGCATCCAGGCACTCGGCGACGATGGCCGGGCGGTGCGTCTTGAGGGTGCGGGCCATGCCGCGCAGCACCTCCGGTTCCAGGCCCTCTACGTCGATCTTCACCAGGTCGATGGGGCGGTCGCCCACGATCGCGTCGGCGGTGGTGATGTCGACCTCCACGCCGTCGGCGGCGTTCTTGCCCGCTTTCAGGGAGGCGGCCGTGGTGTCGTACGGGATGCCGAGTCTGGCCCGCCCCGGCTGGTCGGACAGCGCCTTCTCGACGACTGTGACCCGCGCGTCGAAGCCGTTCAGTGCCAGATTGCGCCGCAGCATCGGCACGGTCGCCGGGTTGGGCTCCACTGCGATGGCGCTGAGCTGCGCATTGGCCCGGCAGGCGAGCAGGGTGTAGATGCCGGAGAACGCGCCCACGTCGAGGAAGCCACGCGCCTGGCGGGCCAGGTCGAACAGGACGGGCTGGGTCGTCTCCTCCCAGTCGCGCAGGTCGGTCCAGACGACCCAGCGGGCCATGAGGTCCCGCTCGGATGCCTCGTACTGGAAGGGGCTGCCATCGGGTGCGTGCACGGTCCAGAGACCGGTGGGGTGCAGCCTGCGCCAGATCTGGCAGGGAATCAGTCCGCGCAGGGCGGCGGCGCGGGTGGCCCGCTGCAGGCTGCGCGGCAGACAGATGGTGCCGCGGGTTCTGCGCAGGTGGTCGAGGACGGACACGGGGTTCCTCCACGGGGGTGTGGTGCATGGGGCGCAGGGCATGGCTTTCGGGAGGCGGGTCGAGGCCGGAGGGGCTGTCGGACACGCGCTGAGCGGTTTTGGGGAAGTGGGATGCGGGGGCGTACTCCACTTCCCCGAGCCCGCTTGGGGGGGGCCACGCCCACCTGGTTCTCGGGGATTTCGCTCGTCGTCAGCGGGGATAGCTGACGGCAGGCACGGATAGTACGTCGGTCCGCACAGGCAGGAAAACTGAAAGGGGCGCGGTCGTGTCGCGGGCACGGTCGCTGGTGACGACGGCCTGTCCGGTCTTTGCTCGGATAGCCACACTCGCCCGGTACAGACGCACTGTGCTGTTCTCACGGATCACCGAACGATCGACCGAAGGGGCAAGGAGAAGCGCGACACTTCCGCTATCCCGTACGAGGTGGCCACCGCTGACGGTGTACGGCGCACCTTTAAGGTCAGCGCTGCTCCGCCCACCGCGGGGGTCAGCGCCACTGTGCCGATCTGCAGGATGCCAGCTCCCCCCGGTCCGGGCCTTGCGGATGAAGCGCAGCAGGCCGCGACCCAGGTAATACGCGAGACAGCCGATGCCGCACACCACCAGCGATGCACCGAAGTTCTTGAACCGCTGCAGCCAGTTCGCCCACATCAGCACGCCCGTGGCGACCAAGCAGAGGGGGAAGATCATGCAGGCGAGGCCGAAGGGAACCGCTCATCGCAGGTCCGGCAGTGGCTGTGACGTTGTTAAGCGGGTTCTGTCGCTGACGCTCCCTCAACTTCCGAAAGGGCGAGCTGGAGCGCCGTACCAGGGCGACGTCCTGGACATGGATGGATGTGAATTCTCCTGGTAGGACGTGCTGCTCGCGGGTGTGGCGGTGTTCGTGGAGTTCGCGGTGTGCGGCTCGGCGGCGACAGTCATACGGGCCTGGGCGGGGACCATGGCGGCCGGTGTCCGAGCTGGGGTTGTCCGTCGTCCCGCGTGCACGATCACTACCGACGGCAGCTGCAGGACGTCCTGCTGGCCACTCGCCGAGTCCACATCGTGCTGGAAGTCCGCCGGTTCATCTGCCCGAATGCTCAGCGCAAGCAGAAGACATTCACCGAACAGATACCGGGCTTCACCAGCGCCTACGCCCGCAGCACCGCCCGGCTGGGTCGGAGAACGGCGGCTTGCCACCGGACTACCTGCCCGAGTCTTCCCGGTCCGGCAGGTACCTGTCCTTGCTCGAGCGGCGGCGGATTGCCTCACTGCGCGAACGCGGCCTGACGATACGGGAGATAGCCCGTCGCCTCGGCCGTGCGCCCTCGGCGGTCAGCCGGGAGCTGCGGCGCAACAGCCGACCGCATGACTGCGGCCGATGCGACGCGGACCTGGCCCATCACCGCTGCAGCGCTGACTGACCGTGGTACGGGGCCCCTCCGCCCGTCGAGTTCGGTCTAGTCGTCGTACGGGTCTTCTTCGCCCTCGCTCTGCTCGGTGTGCAGGCGGGCATCGAGGTCGGTGGACCACTGCAGTGCCCAGGCGCGCAGGTTGTGGATCTCGTCGTTGGTCAGTCCGTAGTGGGTGAAGTCCTCGTCGTCCCACCACTCGGCGCCGGTGAGGCGGTCGCGGAGGTTGCGGAGGCTGAACTCGGTGCGGGCATGGCGGCGGCCGAGGGTTTCCAGGTCGGCGGTGGTGCGGTGTTCGGAGGCGGCGTGGACGTCGATGAGGTCGCGGACGGCGCCGCGGTCGGCCAGGGCGCGGACCTTGGTGCCGATGACGTCGTCGAGGGCGAGGACCGGGCCGTGCTCGGTGTTGGTGGGCGGAGACCAGAACGCTTCTTTGAGGACGTCGACCTCGCATTCCTCGCCGGTGTCCGGTTCGGTGACGATGAGCCGGCCGGAGAGCGGGTCGGTCTCGATCTGCCGCACGCCCCAGCCCCGCTTGGTGAGGCCTTCGCTGAGCGTGCGGATGATGTCGTCCATGGGGGCGGGGTTTTCGGTGGCGACGTCGAGGTCTTGGCTGAGGCGGTCGACCAGGCCGTGGGCCTTCACGGCGTAGCCGCCGGTGATGACCAGGGGGTAGGGCGTGCCGATGGCCAGGACGTCGGCCAGGAGCCGGCGGTGCAGATCGTTCAGGTTCATGCAGCGGTCGACCGGGTGGTGGCCAGCTCGGGGAAGGCGTCTTCCCATACATCGCGGATCAGGCTGCTGATCAGGGTTCGCAGCACCGGCCACTGGCTGATCAGCAGGTCCCGGTTGAGGAAGCCGGTCAGGTCCTCGCGCTGCCCCTCGGCCAGCACTGTCCGGTACAGGCCCATCCGGGCCCGGGGGCGGTCGACATCGAAGGAGTGCCGGCCGGACCAGACCACGTGCAGCGGCAGATCGACGGTGCCGTGCGCGGGGCCCGTCAGGTCCGCCAGGCGCGTGGGCAGCCGCCTGGTGTACCGCGCGCGCAGGATCTCGGCGGCGCTGGGGACCGGAGCGGTCGTGGATGTGGGGGCCATGGCGCCGATTGTCCCCTATCGCCCCGCCGGGCGGGCCGTGTGGGTGCAGACGGCTCTGCCGGGCGACGGCCAGGGCGCCACCGCAGCCGGGTGGCGGCTCCCCCGCCGAGCCACTGCGCGGGACGACTGCGGGTGGCGATGCGAGCTGCCGGACTCGGCCGAGGATGGCCGCGGGAGCGGGGTCGGCGGGTGCGAGCGCGTGCTGGACGCCGGTGCCCCCGCTCCCGGGAGCGGGGGCGGCTTCGTCGTCGATCTCGATGAGGATCTCGCGTACGGGCCGGTGGCTGCGCGGCGCTCGTCGTGTGGCGACAGCAGCTGATATCTGGTCGGCAGGCTTTCCGTGGCATCCGTGGCATCCGTGTTTTTGTCCGGATCGGCGTGGCCCGGGCCTGCTGCTGTAGTCCCGGCCCTTGCCTGGAAGCCGCTCGGTGGGAGGTGCGTCAGTCGTTGGAACCGTATGCCAGCTCCTGCCGGCGCGACTGACCGCCCTGCTGCAGATAAGGCGCAAACCATCGACGGAACGAAATGAGCCTGCCGGGGCCTGCCGGGGAGCCGTGGAAGAGACCGTGATCACCGCTGACCATGCACACAATGAAGAGGCGGCCCGGCATCTGAAGTTTGTTCCGCCCACCGAGTCGTACCTGCCAGGAGTCCAGGAGCCCCGGGCCGGGTGGGTGATGCCATGCTGGACCAGCTGCTCTACGCAAACGTGGACGGATGCCACCAATGCCGGACGGTGTTGCTCGACCGCGTCGCGTATGACGCAGGGGGCGACGCGCAAACTGGTGGACTGGGCATGCTGGATTGCGTCCGAGGTGTACGGCGGGCTGCCCGCAGAGCTCGTGGACGAAGACGCGGCGACGGATACCCCTTTCCGCCCCTCGGCCACCTTCCGCTGGCTCGCCGCGCAGTACCACAAGGGGACGGGCCAGCGACGCCGTGTACGACGCGCGTGAAGCTGCGCAGCGCCGGGAGGACGCGGACACCACTGTCGCCCTGGTCGCCGGACTCGATGTGTGGCTGGTCGGACTTCCTCTACCGGTGACCTGCCCCCTGCCAGACCTCGCCCGGCGCGCGACGCGATGGGCGCTTCATGTGTCCGCTGTTGATGAGGCCACCACCGCCCTCCCCTGCTGTTCACCAGCGCATGCCGAGGGCGTCGAGGTCAGTGCGGCGTTGGGTGGTGAGTTTGTTGGCGCGGCGGCGGGTGTTGGTGATCCACATGCCCAGGGCGATGGGGACGGTGTCCTCGGGGGTGATTTCGCGCCCGGTGGCGGCGGGTCCGGCGAGGCTGACGGGTACTTCCTCGATGTGTTTGCGGGGCACGTTCAGGTGCCCTTCGCGTGTGTGGAACTGCCGTGCGGCGGCCATGTTGAGCATCCACTTGTCGTCCTGTGTCCGCCGTGTAGGCCGTTCGTCCTCACCCGCTGCTTCCACGCCGAGGACGTGTCCCAGCAGCCACTGCTGGGCGGGCAGCAGTTCCTCGAAGCCGAGTCGCTGCGCCGCCACCCATCGTCCCAAATCCTCGCCCTGGACGACGACTTCACCCGCTACGGCCGGTACGCTCCCACCAGCCTTGACGTGCATCTGGACGAGGCGGAAGGCGCGCTGCCAGCCGATGTCCCATACCGGGCACCAGCCGGGATCGATCTCTTCCAGTGCTTCGCGCCGCGAGAGCGGCAGCGCGCCGGCCTCCGAGCCGACGGGCAGGCCGGCTGCGCGCCGCTGCTCGAGTTCGTCGGCGAGTTTGGCTGCGGCGCGCTGTGCCTTGGCCCAGTTCCCCACGCGGTAGCCGTTCCATACCGCGGTCGCCGGGGGCAGGAAGTGGCCGTGCTCCGCGGCCCACTCCCGCGCAGCGGCGAGGCCTTCCTCAAACGCGATGCCCTGGTGCGACCAGACCATCCCCAGCGCATCGAGCTCGGCGATCCGCTCTCTATCCAGGCGTCTCGTCTTGTTGGCTTTGCGCTGCGTGGCCAGCCACACCCCGAGCGGGAAGCCCGCGGGCGACCACTCCGGCGGGGTGATGAAGTCGTAGGGCACGCGCAGTTGGCCGGTGCCGGTCTCTTTCACGTACCGGGCTGCGGCCTCGATGCCGCGCCGCCAGTATTCGTTCTCCGGCTCCACCACCCGCAGCCTGACGAACCGGGCCAGCTGCGCGGGATCACGCGGGGAGGAGAACTTCAGCAGCTCCCGTGCCCCCGCGCTCACCGGATCCGCCGGTTCGCTGGTGTCCTGCCCCTCGACGTCATCAACAGCGTCGGCAAGACCACCTCGCTGCGGATGCTTCTCGGGCTGGCGTGTCGCCCTGCGGGAAGCACGACTGTCCTCGGCTCCGGCCTCATCCTGCTCATCCCAGCTCCCGCTGCGCGGGCGGGAGTCGGCGAGGGCCTCGATCGTCTCCGTGTCGTGCGCGCGGAGCGCTTCCAAGATTTTGGCCAAGCCGCCGTAGCCGGGAGAAGTGAGCATGTCGTCGGGGTTTTCGTCCTCTGCGAGAAATACCGGGACGACAAGTGAGGCGATTTTCCCCTGCCCTGGCTGCATTCGAAGTGCCCGGCCGATCATTTGCACGATATCGACCATCGAGCCGCGCACATCGCAGAAGGCAACCGAGTCCGCGATCGTGTCGACGCCTTCGCCGAGCACCTTGACCGAGGCCAGTACGCGCAAGGCCGCGGGCAGCAGCTCCCGCTCCCCACCGGCCAGACCCGCACTCGTGCCGTCCTGGCGCTTGTCCGCCTGGTGATCGATGACGCCGGAGCCGAACTCCTCAAGGACAGCGCGCCGGTGGGCGGGCGGGTGATGGCCGTACAGCCAGGAAGCCCACACCCGATCCGGATGCGGATACCTCTGCTGATCGCCCTCCCACAGCTGCACGGCGGCCCCCGCAATGCCCGCCGCCATCGCTTCCGCCTCGGCCACCCGCGAGTGGAAGGTGAGCACCTTGCGCAGGTTCTCCTGCGCCGCCGCGGTGAGCACCCCGGCCTGCAGTGCGGCCAGCCGCGCCCCCCGCACCCGCTCCGTGCCTGAACCCAACTGCGCCCGGCGTCCGTACTCGGGGTCGCGGATGTCGACGCACACCACTTGATAGGGCGCGATCAGTCCCCGGCTGATCGCCTCGGACAAGCTCAGCTTGTAAGCGACGGGCCCGAAGACGGGGGAGTCCTCGCTCATACTCGCCACCAGCCTTGGGGCCGTACGCCCTTCAGCCGCCTCCCACACCCGCGGCGTCGCCGTCATGTACAGCCGGCGCGCCGCGGGGATCTTCTGCTGGTCATGCACGGCCGCCCAGGGCTTGAGCCCATCCCCGCTGGTGCGGTGCGCCTCGTCGACCACCATCAGGTCAAACGCACAAAGCCCGGCGGCGTGCGCGCGCTGAAGGACACCCACCGACGCGTATGTGGCGAACACCGTCACCGTGCCCAAGTCCCGCATCCACGCGATGAGTTCCCCCACATCCGTGGTACAGGGCACGCCCTGGGATTCCTCTGCGCGCAGTGAGCACACTCCGACCACCGCCCCGCAGCGGCCGCCGTCGCGCCGCCAGGCGGCCGCGGTCTGCACGAGCAGATCCCTCGTGGGCACCAGCACCAACACCCGCCGCGCGCCGAGCCGTTGAGCGGTCACGGCGGCGATGAGGGTCTTGCCGGAGCCCGTGGCGGCGATGCACTGACACCGAAGGCCCTCCGGCGGCAGGTGTCCGTCCGGGGGCGACTGCAGGGCCCGTAGCACCGCGTCGACCGCCTCGACCTGATGCGGCCGCAGAACCTGCACGGAGGCCCGCTCAGACGTCTTTTCTTCCTGCAAACCTGTTGGCATTCACGCCTCCCGCGGCGGGCTTCCCTGCTGAATCCAGCGAGGCCGGATAGTCGAACAGCTAGGAACGTGCGAATCTGAGTGTGTTTGTCCTTGGTCTGTATGGGGTGTCCTTGGGTGGGTGTAGGTGTCTGGTCTGGGGTGTTGTTGCTGCCGGGGTCATCGGTGTGACGTGTTGCCGGGACGGGGAGGTGCAGAGGTGCTGGTCAGGTTGGTGCAGATTCCTGAGTGGCGGGGCATTTTAGTGGCTGGGCCGTAATTGGGCGGGTATTTCTCTGAATTCGTGTGTGTGTCCTGGCAGTTGGCGGATCGTGCCTGGTGGGGGAGGGGGACAGGGCGTTGATGCCGGGGTGAGGGCATGGCCGGGACGGAGCTCTTCCCTGATGTCGGCGATGTCGGCGATGTCGGCCTGGGGGATGTGGGTGATGTCCCGCTGGTGCCCAGGGTGTTGGGGCGTGAGCAGGCGGTGTCCCGGTTGCTGGCATTGGAGGAGCGTGGGGAGCTGGACGCGGAGCATGTGCGGCTGATCGCTTCCTCGGTGGGTGTGTCGCGGCGGACGGTGCGGCGGTGGCTTCAGGCCGGCCGGCAGGGGCGTACGGGGCCCGTCCAGCGGGACCGTTTCCGGATCACGGACGAGTTGCACGGTCGGCTTGCGGCGTGGTGCGGGAACGCGGCCGCGGTGCACCGGGATCTGGTGAGGGAGACCGAGCGGGCGCGCGCCGAGGGCAAACAGGTGCCGGATGTGCCGTCGTTGGCCACGTTGCACCGGGCGATCCGACTGGGCCTCAATCCTGGGCAGCGCGCGGCCCTCTTGGTCGGGGAGCGGGTCCGGCGGCGTCACGATGTGCATCTGCGGCGCCCGAGACTGTGGCGGAATGCCTGCGGGGAGGGGGACCACAAGCATGTGCCGGTCGAGATTTTGCTGGACGGCGAGTTGGTGTTTCCGTGGGTGACGTGGTTCATTGACTGCGCGACCGGCGCGGTCCCGGGCGCGGCGATCACCCCGCACCAGCCCTCGAGGGACGCGACTCGCGGCGTTTCGGATCGCGCGGGTAAGGGATACGGACCTGGCGGGCCCATACGGGCCGATCGGTGGTCTGCCCTCGCCGGTGCGGACCGACCGCGGCGCCGACTTCCTGTCGCACACCATCTCCGACGCGTTGGGGCACTTCGCGGTGCCGGTGCAGGACCTGCCCGCCTACCGGCCGGACTTGAAGGGGGGAATCGAGAACCTGAACCGGTGCGCGCAGAAGATGTTCTTCGCCGCGCTGCCCCGTTACACCCACGCCCTCTCCACGCGGCTGCGCCCCGGTGCCCGCAGCAAGGATGCCGACGAGGCGGCGCCCCTGCCCTTCGCCGAGTTCGTGCGTCTGCTGCTGGAGTGGATCACCGAGCACATTTCGCAGGCTCTCGACGCCCCCTCACGCCGCTTGAGGCGTGGCGGGCCGACCCGACCCCGATCGAGGACGTGGACCGCTGTCTGCTGCACCGGTTCACGCTCGCCGACGACGGCCGCATACGCACGCTGACCGCGAGCGGGGTGCGCTGGAACAAGCGTTATTACGTGGGGGAGCGGATGCACGGCGAGGCGGAGGTGGGATTGAAGGTCCGCGTCCGTTTCATCCCGCACCACGACCACGAGATCGAGGTGTTCGAGGCGGCCTAGGGGAAGTACCTGGGGCCGGCGCACCCGTCCGATGAGGCCACCGATGCCCAGCGCAAGGCGCACCGTCGGCGCAAGGCGGCCGAGAAGCGGCGCCTGGCCCGGGCGCTGGCCGCCGCCTCACGCCATACGCGGGACAGGTACGCGGCGGTCACCGGGGCCGAAGTGCACCAGCAACTGGGCTGGTTGAGCGCAGTGGAGGCCGAGCGGGAGCGGCTCGCGGATGCGGCCCAACTCGCGCTGCCCGATCTCATCCCGCCCGCTGTGCCGCCGGATGACTGGGCCACTCCGGCCGCACCGCCCAGGTGCTGCGCGGCTTGAAGCGCCTGGGCCGCGAGCAGATGGACCGCGAGGTGGTGCGGTGGACCTTCAGCCACCTGGGCAACAATTGGCCGCCTCGGCGAGGACTGATGTGCCCGGCCGCGCACCCGTACCGCCCCCGCCCCGCGCGCCGTCGGCGTGCCCCGGCCCGTGCCCAGCCTCGACGTGGGGCTTCTGCTGGGCCTCGGTACTACCTGTCGCTCAAGGGCGCCGAGACCGTTGCGTTGCCGGTGTTCGAAGAGCTGGCGCGCGGTATGGAGCAGGCCGCCGACCAGCGGGCGATCATGTGCCTGTCCGGCAATGCCGGAGCCGGCAACACCTTCGCCCTCGACCGGCAACACCTTCGCCCTCGACGTGGTGTTCGCCGCAAAGCCCCGGCCCGCCCGCCGCGCGCGCCTGGGTCGCCTGGTGCCCCGTCCCCCGTTGGCCCTGCGCTCGGACCTCGCCGACACCCTGAACCTTCCGGCGCGGCCGAAGGATCCAGGGGCCTTCGACGCGGCCCTGCGCGAGGTCCTGGCAGCCCGTGACCATCTGCTCGTGGTGGACGAGGCCCAGCGTCTGGACGCCGCCTGCTTCGAGTACCTGCGCTACCTCTTCGACGACCCCCCACACCCGCCTCTCGATCGTCCTGGTGGTCGGCGAGCGCGGCCAGGCAGTGCTGCGCCGCCAGAAGATGCTTGCCTCGCGTACTGCCGTGTCGCTGACGGTGCCGCACCTCACCCCCGCCGACGTCGCCCAGGTGATCCCTCGCTCCCACCCGCTGTGGCGCCACAGCGATCCCGACGCTCTCGAGCGGCTCGATGCCCGCTGGTGCCACGGCAACTTCCGCCGCTGGGCGCAGGCCACGCACCACGCCCTGCGTCTGCTGCGCCAGGCTCCCGTACCCCGCGGCGCGCCCTACCCGCTGCTCGAAGACGTCCTGGACGCTACCTTCCCGCCGCGAGAGGAGCCCCTCAGGTGAGCGCCCGGATCGCCCCACGGGCTGGGCCGGTAACGTTGATCTGCGACCCGGACGACGACGCCACCCGGACGCGCATCGCCCTGGCCGCTTCCAGCCCGGCTGCCGGATGCATCGCGGTGGACACCGTTCCCGGTAGCACCGCCTGCAATGGCCGGGGACATCCTGCGCGCCCTGGACGTGACCGGTCACGGGGCGACTGTTTCACCCGCCGTGGCCACCGAGCCCGCCTGGCGGGCCGTCACCTGCTGGACGGACATCCTCGCGATCCGTCAACTGACCCTCCTGCGCGCTCATTTGCTCACCCCGCCACGGATCCGGCGCCTGGCCCTGCGTGAGAAGACGGGAATCTCCCTCGGTCCCTAACGTGTGGCACCCCGAGCACGGCTCGCCCGACCATCCGCCCGGCGTCTGCTACGCGATCCCGCCTCGCGCCCGCCCTGTCTTCGCCGCCGCCCGCTCTTTTCGCCGCATAGGCCACGCCGCGGACCACTTCCCGCTGTTCGAGCTCTCCTTCGGCCACCGCCTCAATGCCCTCGCCCAGGACGCGGTGCACCCCATCCCCGCACTCACCCACCCGCACCTCGGACCCGGCCGCCGAGGGTGCGCTTGCCCAGGTGCTGCTCACCGTGCACCTCGTCCGGGTCATGGCACGCGCAGGCGACCTTCCCGAGCCGTGACCCCGGCACCCTGCAACGCGAACCGATCTCGCATTTTCTATGCGGAAGTCGCATTGAGAATGCTAGGTTGGGGTTCATGATGAGTACGGAGGAGCTGCTCAGGCTCACCGTGACGGCGCTCATGACCCGGGCAGGGGAGCGTCAGAGCGCGCTGGCTGAGGGGATCGGTCTGGCGCAGGCGCAGGTGTCGCGGAAGCAGACCGGCAAGGCGCACTGGACCCTGGATGACTGCGATCGGCTCGCCGCGCATTACGGGATGTCGGTGCTCGATCTGCTGGCCGGTCCCACGCACGCGGTGACGGCGCTGTCCGCTGACCGCGGCCCTGCGCAGGCCTCGTTCCCGCTCGCCGTAGCGCCCGCAGCTCCCGCACCGGAGCCGGTGTCGGTGCCGCGCAGCGAGGCCGTGGGCGGGCCGTGTGTGCTGTGCGGGCAGATGGCCACGGACG